>NZ_CAXUSB020000001.1:0-4333737 GCF_964253815.1 Caballeronia sp. LjRoot34 | reverse complement strand
CGAATGCAGTCGTTAGGGTTTACCGCGAGTCCTGCCGCCGCCCTCGCCGCCACTCGGCGACAAGGCCCGGTGCGCGCGGGCAAGCGTGCCCCAGAGCCTTGTCCACCATGCTTTTGCAGGCGGTACAGCGGACCGGGACAACGTGCGGTTACGTCGGATTGAGCGGAGATTCTAACGCCAAATGCAACCGCGGCGCGAGTTATCCACAGGGACGGACCATGCGGCGTATCGAATCGTCAGGCCTGTGGACTTCTTCGAAAACCGCTCGCCATGCCTCGTAACCTATTGACGGTCAATAGGAAAACGGTTTAAATAGCGGGTTCCGCAAAACCCGAATTCCTGTACCACCGGCCGGTGCGTCGCTTTTTACGTCGCTTACCTCTAGCCGCGCGGTCCGTTTTTACCCAAGTGAGACCAACATGAAACGCACTTACCAACCTTCCGTTACCCGCCGCAAGCGTACCCACGGCTTTCGCGTCCGTATGAAGACGGCCGGCGGCCGCAAGGTGATCAACGCACGTCGCGCGAAGGGCCGCAAGCGCCTGGCTGTATAAGGTCGCTTTTGACGGCGCGCCCCGGCACTCGCCCAGACGCGTGCGACGGCCAGGTGCGCAGCACGACAAGCTCCGGACAGGAAACCAGTCAGTTGCGAGCGCGTGCCGCGTTCCCCAAGGCCGCAAGGCTGCTGAAAACGGATGAATACTCATCCGTTTTTCGTTTGCGCCCCTGGCGCCGGTCCCCGCACTTTGTCCTGTATGGCAAGCCGACAGGCAACGAGGCGCGACTGGGTTTGGTTATCGGCAAGAAGTTTGCGCCGCGCGCGGTGACGCGCAATCTGATCAAGCGGTTGGCGCGCGAGGCATTCCGGCTTCGGCGCGCGGAGCTTGGCGGATGGGACATCCTGCTGCGGCTGCATGCGAAGATTGACCGCAAGGCCATGCCGAGCGCGAAATCGCCGCCGCTGCGTACGTTGTTTCGCGAGGAGATCGACGGCCTGCTTGACCGTGCAGTGCGCGAAGCCGCGCGGCGTATGGGAGAGCCGGGTGCATCGACTATCGTCAGTGACCCACCCGCGCCTGCGGGCTCATGAGCCGCTTCAGGCGCACGCCGGCTTGGTCCGGCGTCGACCCGAGCGCGAATTTTATGCAGACGGCACGAATGGCAGAAAGGGCGTTGATCGCCTTATTACGCTTCTACAAGGTTGCGGTGAGCCCCATGCTCGGCAACCGGTGCCGCTTTTACCCATCGTGTTCTGACTACGCGCGCGAAGCAATCCAGTATCATGGCGCCGCGCGTGGCTCATTCCTCGCAGCAAAACGTCTGTGCCGCTGCCATCCGTTTTCGGCTGGCGGCATCGATCTGGTCCCCGTGCCTCCGTCCGCCGCCGGCTGCGTTCAGCAGGATGGCGCGTCAGCGGCCGACCCAGTCGACGACTCTGCCCCGAGCTCATCGAATTCGCCAGATCCGGCAAATTCAGTGAGTTCAAACCACCACGGCGCCAATAACGCGCTCTTCGATCGACACTGAGACAACGCATGGATATCAAACGTACCGTCCTATGGGTCATCTTTTTCATGTCGGCTGTCATGCTGTACGACAACTGGCAACGTGACCATGGGCGCCCGTCGATGTTCTTCCCGAGCGCCGTCCCGACCAAGACGGTCGGCAGCGCTGCACCGGGAACCACGACGCCGGGCACGCAAGCCGCCGATTTGCCGTCTACCCCTGGCGTACCCGGCGCACCGGTCGCGCCGGGTTCGAATGCACCCGCTTCGAGCGCCGCAGACCAGCTCGTGAATTTCTCCACGGACGTCTATTCCGGTCAGATCGATACGCGCGGCGGCACGCTTTCGAAGCTGTCGCTCGTGAAGGAAGGTGACGGCAAGCAGCCGGATCTGTATATCACGCTCTTCGATCACACCGCGACGCACACGTATCTTGCGCGCACGGGCCTGCTCGGCGGCGACTTCCCGAACCACAACGACGTCTTCACGCTCGTGCCGGGCAGCCAGACGTCGATGGACGGCGGCAACACGTTGTCAATCGCGTTCGAGTCGCCGGTCAAGGGTGGCGTGAAGGTCATCAAGACCTACACGTTCACGCGCGGCAGCTATGTGATCGGTGTCGACACGAAGGTGCAGAACGTCGGCACTGCGCCGGTCACGCCGCGCCTGTACATGGAACTCGTGCGCGACGATTCGCCGGTGGAAACGCCGCGCTTCTCGCATACGTTCATCGGGCCGGCTGTTTATACCGAGCAGCATCACTTCCAGAAGATGACGTTCAGCGATATCGACAAGGGCAAGGAAGATTTTGCGCCCTCCGCCGATAACGGCTGGGTCGCGATGGTGCAGCATTACTTTGCGTCGGCGTGGATTCCGCAGCAGGGCGTGAAGCGCGATATCTACGTGCAGAAGATCGATCCTGCGTTGTATCGCGTCGGCGTGCAGCAGCCGTTGCAGACCATTGCGCCAGGGCAGACCGTCGACGTGCAGGCGCGGCTTTTTGCCGGTCCTGAAGAAGAGCGGATGCTTGAAGGCATCGCACCGGGTCTTGAGCTGGTGAAAGACTACGGCATGGTGACGATCATCGCGAAGCCGCTGTTCTGGCTGCTCGAGAAGATCCATAGCTATGTGGGCAACTGGGGCTGGTCGATCATCCTGCTCACGCTGTTGATCAAGGCGGTGTTCTTCCCGTTGTCGGCGGCAAGCTACAAGTCGATGGCACGCATGAAGACCATCACGCCACGCATGACGCAATTGCGTGAACGGTATAAGGGCGATCCGCAGAAGATGAATTCGGAGCTGATGGCGCTCTATAAAACCGAGAAGGTGAATCCGTTCGGCGGTTGTCTGCCGGTCGTTGTACAGATTCCGGTGTTTATCTCGCTGTACTGGGTGTTGCTGTCGTCGGTGGAAATGCGCGGTGCGCCGTGGGTCTTGTGGATTCACGACTTGTCACAGGCCGATCCGTTCTACATCCTGCCGGTGATGATGGCCGTTTCCATGTTCCTGCAAACGCGGTTGAATCCCACGCCGCCGGATCCGGTTCAGGCAAAAATGATGATGTTCATGCCGCTGGCTTTCTCGGTCATGTTCTTCTTCTTCCCGTCAGGACTGGTGCTGTATTACGTTGTGAATAACGTGCTTTCCATCGCGCAGCAGTATTACATCACGCGCATGATGGGGCAGAAGAAGGTAGCGAAGGCTTAAAGTTTGGTCTTTGGTTGGATTGAAAACGCCCGGTTTATGCCGGGCGTTTTCGTTTCTGTGAACTGTTTGCGTATGCGTTTTAGCGTTTCCCACCCGTCCCATAAAACTGATCGACCAGTTCTTCCAGCAAATACCGGTGGTGCGACGAAAGCGCCTCGATCTTCGAAGCCAGTTCAAGGGTCTCCTCCGAAGCCGGGTATTTCTCATCATGTGTGATCGGCTTCGGTGCGCCTTGCGGATTCCCGCTTGGCGGCGGTCCGTAGTGAAGCCAGTGCTGTTCGACCTTGAACCACTCGGCGAGCGTCGCCAGTTTGTCGGTCGTGGGAATTGAACGCGCGGTCAGCCACTTGTGCGTGGTTTGCGGCGAAACGGGTTCGCCGTGATATCGCAAATTGAAATGCAAAGCGAGATCGGTCGCACCGCGCATTTTCTCGGGCGCGCGTGTCATTGAAAATTTGAGCCGATCCGAAAAATCGGTTTTCTCTTTGGGTGTTGGCATGGTCGCGATTGTGCGAGGCAAACGCAGTGGGGGAGTCAACCGCCTACGCTAGATATGGCGCATCTTTCTAATTTTTAGCGCGCTCAGGAAAAACAACATCAGAATGCCGCAATGGTTGATTGATAGGCATGACCCAATAACGACCACATTTGCAGCCAACGAAACGATGCGCGCCAACAGCCAGTCCGACGCTTCATCATATCCCACGTAAGATAAATTGAGAATCGTCCTAACGGCTCGTGCCACGCAGCGAAACGAGAGCACCGCGCTACAATGCCGCCACTCGTTCACGCGCGTTCCGCTGGAAAAAACCATGTCCAATAACGACACCGATCCGATTGTCGCGATCGCCACCGCGCCGGGGCGCGGGGGTATCGGCGTAATCCGGCTGTCGTTCGGGCGGGCGGGCGAAGCAGCGGCGAGGCACGCGATGCTTGCGCTGTGCGGCCAGTTGCTCGACGCGCGGCACGCGAGCTATGTGCCGTTCATTGATGCGCGCGGCGAAGCGATCGATCGCGGCATTGCACTGTATTTCCCCGCACCGCATTCCTATACCGGCGAACACGTGCTCGAATTGCAGGGACACGGTGGTCCGATCGTGCTGCAACTGCTGTTGCAGCGAGCTGTCGATACCGGTCGCGAATTCGGCGTGCGGCTGGCCGAACCCGGTGAGTTCACGCGTCGCGCGTTCCTCAACGACAAGCTCGACCTGGCGCAGGCCGAAGCTGTCGCGGATTTGATCGAGGCGAGCACGGAAGCCGCGGCGCGCTCGGCGGGCCGCTCGCTCGATGGCGCGTTCTCGCGCGAAATCCATGCGCTCGTGGAAGACGTGATCACGTTGCGGATGCTGGTCGAAGCGACGCTCGATTTCCCCGAGGAGGAGATCGATTTCCTGGAAGCCGCCGATGCCCGCGGCAAGCTCGCGCGCATCCGTGCCCTGCTCGACAAAGTGCTCGCCGATGCTCGACAGGGCGCGCTACTGCGCGAGGGGCTATCGGTTGTGCTCGCGGGGCAGCCGAACGTGGGCAAATCGTCGTTGCTGAATGCGCTGGCCGGCGCTGAACTCGCCATCGTCACGCCGATTGCCGGCACCACGCGCGACAAGGTCACGCAGACTATTCAGATCGAAGGCATTCCACTGCATGTCATCGATACCGCCGGCCTGCGCGAAACCCAGGACGAGGTGGAGCGGATTGGTATCGAACGGACTTGGGGGGAAATCGGCCGCGCGGATGTCGTGCTGCATCTGCTGGACGCACGCGAGGCGCTGAGTACCGAGGATGCAGCAATCTCGGCGCGTTTTCCGGTGGGCGTGCCGGTCGTGCGCGTGCTGAACAAGGCGGATCTGGCGGGTGTTGAGGCATCGGCGGAAACGGCCGGTGATGGCGTGCGCGACGTGCGTTTATCGGCGAAAACGGGTGAGGGGATCGCGATATTGCGTAGCGAATTGCTCAAGATTGCAGGGTGGCAGGCGGGCGCGGAGAGTATCTATCTGGCGCGCGAACGGCATCTGATTGCGCTGCGCGCTGCGCGCGAACATCTGGCGATTGCCGCGGACCATGCGAACCAGAATTCGCAAGCGCTCGATTTGTTTGCCGAAGAGCTGCGGCTCGCACAGGATCAGCTCAATTCGATCACCGGCGAGTTCAGTTCCGATGATCTGCTGGGCGTGATTTTCAGCCGGTTTTGTATTGGGAAGTAGACGTGAGATCGATGTACGAAGTGCCTCTAATGTTCCAAGGGGACGAGCGAGAGCCACTGTTGGTGCAATTCGAAAAGCAAAGGGCCGGCTATCTGAGGGAACTGCAGTATGAACATGACTGACAAATCGTCGGATAAGGGCGAGGTCGTGCTCTATGCGACGGACGACGGAACCGCGCAATTTTTCTTGCGTGCGGAAGGCGGCACCGTTTGGCTGAGTCAACTCGAGCTGGCCGCGTTATTTCAGACCTCGATCCCGAACGTCAACATCCATATCAAGAATATCTTGGCCGAAGGCGAATTAAGCTCTGAGGCAACTATTAAAGAAGACTTAATAGTTCGAACCGAGGGGAATCGGCGAGTAAAACGGCCTGTCAAGTTCTACGACTTGCAGATGATTTTGGCTGTCGGCTATCGCGTCAACTCTGCTCGCGGCACGCAATTCCGCCAATGGGCGACCGCGCATTTGAAGGAATACCTCGTCAAGGGTTTCGTCATGGACGACGCCCGACTCAAGGATCCGACCGGATGGGACTATTTCGACGAACTGCTACAGCGCATTCGCGACATACGGGCGTCCGAGAAGCGTTTTTATCAGAAGGTGCGAGATTTGTTTGCCCTGTCGGTCGACTATCGCGACGATTCCGCAGCGGCCGGACAATTCTTTGCCGAAGTTCAAAACAAGATGTTCTACGCGGTCACACAGCAAACGGCCGCAGAAATCGTAGTAAAACGTGCTGATCCGAGTCAACCAAATATGGCACTCACCGCGTGGAAAACCGGACGAGCGCAAGTCAGACGTAATCGTCGCCAAGAACTATCTGAACGCGGATGAAATTAACCTCCTCAACCGGATTGTTATGCTGTTTCTGGACTTTGCCGAATTGCGCGCGGCAAAGCGCAAGGATTTGCGCATGGCCGATTGGCGTAATTACGTCGATACGTTTATCGAATTCAATGAAAGCCCGTTACTAAAGGGAAACGGACGAATGAGTCACGACAAAATGGTAGAGATTGCGCACGACCGCTACGAGCAATTCGATGAGCAGCGACGAGGGGTCGAGGTATTGCAGGCCGACGCGCAGGATCTCGAGGAGTTGGAAGAGGTAGAGCGCAGGTTGACTATGAAGAACAGCGGGAGTGACGCGTCCTAAGGCTAACAAAAGGTCGCGATCCATCGAGTGTTTCGCGCGCGACCATAGCACCAGAGGGCCTGTGCATCGATCAAGGGCGAACGACCCGCGCTCTTTCCAACGCGAGCGAGCGTTCGCCCATACGATCTGCGGCAAAATCATCTACCGCAGGGCGGCATACGCGGTTGAGCGCATCGAGATTTTTGGAATCTGTGCTCTGACTTCTTAGAGGGGTAGATTGAGACAACCAGTTGAAAACGCGAGGGTTGCTTGCCAGCGCCCAGCCCGTCAGGTGAGGACCATTTCGGCGAAGCCACCAAAATGGTCCTATTCGGGTCAGGAGCGAAGCGCGCGATAACCGACTACACGGTTCTCCCCAGCGCCGCTCACCCAAACCTCAAACCGCCTTCTTCCAAACCGCAGCAAACACCCCCGCCCCCATCAACAGCGCGCCGCCGGTTCGATTCACCGTCCGCTGCACGCCAGGCCGCCGAATTGCCCGTCGCGCGACCGAAGCGAGCATCGCATAAGCAAACGCATTCGCCGCAGCCAACCCGACAAACGTCGCCTCCATGATCGCAATCTGCGAAATGCTCGCCACGTGTGGATCGATGAATTGCGGCAAGAACGCGATAAAGAAAATGATGCTTTTCGGATTGAGCGTGGTCACCGCGTATGCGTGAGCGACGATCCGCCGTGTGCGCAACTTGCCAGGCGCGCTGACCGCATCGGCGTCCATCACCGGCGCGCGCCACAACTTGATGCCCAGATAAACGAGATAAGCCGCGCCCACCCATTTCAGGACCATGAACAGTTCCGCCGATGCCGCGAGCAACACGCCAAGCCCGAGCATGGAAGCGGTCATCGACGTAAGGTCACCCAACGCAACACCGGCCGTCGTAGCAAGCGCGTATTTGCGGCCGTGGCCGAGCGCATAGGAGACCACCAGCAGCACGGTCGGTCCGGGAATGGCAACAAGGATGGCGGAGGCGATTGCGAACGGTAGCCATTGGGCAAGGGTCATGGAAGCTCCTGTAGGACGGAAGCGTCGATTAATCCACGAAGATTCGCATCTGACAAGACACCGTGTAAAAGACGGCAGGAACCACGACACGACCCGGAGCACGTCGCCCCCGCCGAGGGCAGCCTGTCACACCCAAGTATCTGACTTGAAACAGCTTCATCTGCGGAATCGCTTTTCTGTGTTCAATTTCCCCGTTCGGCACAAATTCTGCTTGGTATTGAACGGGCTTTGACCAGCGATCAGGCCCGGTAATCTGTAGTGTCTCCTCCTCATTTCGTTGAGGTTAATGCCCGGTTCCTGCGAACCGGGCATCTTTTATTGCCTTTTCTATTTGCGCCGCATCAATCGCGATTTTTGATTACAGCGCCGCGCGCTTAAAGCCGCTTAATCCACCGCGCCCTTCTGCGACAATCCGTCTTGTTGCGAACGCACACAAGTTGTGCTTGCCTCTTGCAAATTCTCATCTAGGATAAACGCTGCAGATTAATAACTAGTCACTGAATACATAGCTAAATCCCCGCTAAAGAGTTGCATGGAGGCTATTGATGAAAAAGCGCGCCATTGCTGGTTTTGCGATGATCGGCTTATTGGGCGCGATCACCTCGATTCAAGCCCAGGACAAGGTGATCCAGCCGCGACAAACGTTCAGTTTCATGCCTAACGCGTACGGCTGTTTATCGAAGGACAAATTCGATTCCGCCGATCAACACGCCCAGGCCGGCGAGCAACAGAAAATGCAGGAATTCTTCGCGGGATTTCAATGCGTACCCACACCCGAAGGCGCTCATTTCCGGGTAGTGCAGGTTGTCGGCCATGATGTCGAATTTGTGAATGCGGCAAACAGCGATACACAAGGCTTGTGGACCGCAGACCGATTTATCAAGCAGTGAATTAATCACATACAGATCACGGTTAAAAGAATAACGGCGACGTAAAGGCCGCCGTTATCTAATTGTGTAATTACTCGCGGAGTGAATTTATTCACCCCCGCCGGGTTGGCTACGCGTCCTCGCAGGACACTCTCACACCGCATCGGCAACGGCATACGTCAACTTCCTTTTTCCAGCAACACCCTCCCTCCTTGAGCGATTCCCCGCAACGAGCGAACGCGTTCGGTATCATCACGCGTCGAACGTCGTCGAATGTGATTCGGAACGCGTCGGCACGCAGCGGTTCCGCCCGAAACATCCGTTCCGAATTCCCCCCTTTTCCGGCCTCTCAAACAGGCTTTCCGGTGTTGCATGGCCCTTAAATCCACAATCTACAAAGCTGAGCTGCAAATCGCCGACATGGATCGGCACTACTACGGCGACCACGCGCTGACCATTGCCCGGCATCCGTCCGAAACAGACGACCGGATGATGGTGCGCGTCGCCGCGTTCGCGTTATTCGCGAGCGAACGCCTCGAATTCACCAAAGGACTGTCCGACACCGACGAACCCGATCTGTGGCAAAAGGACCTGACCGGGCAAATCGAAACGTGGATTGAAGTGGGTCAGCCGGAGGAACGGCGTATCGCGAAGGCGAGCGGACGCGCGGATCGGGTGATCGTGATCGCATACGGCGGCCGCACCTCCGAGATCTGGTGGCAGGGCGTCAAAGCGAAGGTCGAACGGATGCAAAACGTGACCGTATGGTCGCTCACCGATGGCGTGGCCGCAGCGCTCGGCGCGTTGGCCGAACGGACCATGCGGCTTCAATGCACGGTGCAGGATGGCGAAGCATCGCTGGGCAGCGCCACGGTCGATCCGGTTGCTATCGACTGGACCGTGTTCAAGGGAAAGCCGCGCTGACCGGATGATCGGACGCGCCGCCGGTCACGCCTCCGGTGGCCCTTTCAGCTCGACCAGGTTGCCTTCCAGATCGAAGAAATAGAGCGACGGGCCGAAGCCTTCAGCACCGTATCGACGGGCTTCGTCCCCCAGGCGCACGCCGTTCTCAAGCAGATGCGCACGCAACGCGGCGGAATCGAAGGGTTCCACGCGCAAGCACAAGTGATCCATGTTGTTGCCCGCGCCGGGCGTGCCGCTTTCCGGCCGGTCAATCTTCGAGCCCACCGCCAGCAGATCGATCAGCGAGCGCCCCGCGCGCATCTGAACCAACCCAAGCTCGCGTTGCTCCTTCTCTACCGGACAACCCAGCACCGTCCTGTAAAAATCGACCATGGCATCAAGGTTCGCACAGCGAATCACGACGTGATCAATCTCGCGGATAGGTATGTGCATCGTGTGTCTCCGTTCTAGCGTTGTTATAGCCAGTAAACTGGCGAAAAGAGCCAGCTTTAAGTTTAGCAAGTGTTGCGAAACAGCACGGCTATAAAGGCTACAAAGCGTATGGACGAAAAAAAGCCCGCTCGTTGCGGAGCGGGCTGAATCCATATCAGGAGGAGACATGGAGGAGACAGTTCCAATATTACACAGCCGATAGGGTCGATGCAACACTTATCGTAGTAAAAACCCCTATGGTGGGGATGTGTCGCATCTGTGCGTCATTTGTCCATGCGTTCACAGTCCCGTCATCCAAGGAAGAAATGACAGAGCAAGATCCGGCGAGTACCTATAGACGCGCGCCTCTAAAGTAGTCACGTACCCTTCGCAAACCGAGGATTGTGATGAAAACCGAATCAAGCACCCCTGCTTTTTCCAACGATGAAACCCGTTGGAACGCCCTGTCGAGCCGCGACTCAAGCGCCGACGGCGAGTTCTTCTACGCCGTTCGTACGACCGGCGTGTTCTGCCGCCCATCGTGTGCGTCGCGGCAGCCGCGGCGTGAAAACGTCGAATTCTTCGATACCCCGCAGCAAGCCGAAGCCGCCGGTTATCGGGCATGCAAACGGTGTCAGCCGGGCAGTTTGTCGCGGGAACTCGCTATCGTGGAGCGCGCGTGCAAGGTGCTCGACGCCGACCCGCAGGAACGCGTGACGCTCGCGGAATTGAGCCGCGCCGTGCATGTCAGCGCGTTTCATTTGCAGCGGCTGTTTTCACGCGTGGTCGGCGTGTCGCCGAGGCAATACCAGGCCGCCCGCCGCGCGGATGCATTGCGCGGTGCGCTTCAACGCGGCGATGACGTGACCCGCGCCATGCATGACGCCGGCTTCGGTTCGACATCGCGGATGTATGACGCGGCGCCCGCCGAACTGGGGATGACGCCGTCGACTTATCGACGCAAGGGAGCAGGTCTGGTCGTGCATTTCGCTACCGCGCAAACGGCACTCGGGATCGTGCTGGTCGCCGCGACGCCCAAGGGTATCTGCAAGATCGCTTTCGGCGATAACCCGGCCGCGCTCGAAGCCGAATTGGCGCAAGAGTTGTCGGACGCCGAACGGATCGAAGACAAGGCACGGCTCGCACCGTTTATCGTGCAGATCGATGCTTATTTGCGCGGCACGCGAGAGCATTTCGACCTGCCGCTGGACATCAGCGCAACAGCTTTTCAGCAGCGCGTATGGGATGCGTTGCAGAGGATTCCATACGGCCAGACGCGCAGTTATACCGATATCGCCGAAACGCTTGGGTCGCCACGGGCCGTGCGGGCGGTCGCGAATGCGTGCGCGTCGAACCCGGTGGCGCTTGCCATTCCGTGTCATCGCGTAGTGCATAAGGATGGCGCGCTGGCGGGGTATCGATGGGGCACGGCGCGCAAGGTCGCGTTGTTATCGGCGGAAAAGGAGCATCGGGTCGCCGTGCCGCTCGAGACAGTTGGCGCGGAGGATCTGGATTGATGGAGCATGGCTGGCTCGCGGGCTTTCAACATCTCCTGAATCACGTTGAACAATACGATGCCCATTAGCATCCCGATCCTCCCTGCTTTCGAACGCGCTTAAATTGCCACAAAATAAACCCACCCGCATCCAGCTACCCTACGTCGAACCCTACGATTGGCCCCGCGTCCTGCGATTTTTCGCGGGGCGCGCGACGCTTGGCGTCGAAGCGGTGGAGGACGGTTCGTATCGCCGTGCAATTGAGTGGCTTGGCGATTCGGGCACGCTCAGCGTGACAAAGCACGCCAGCAAACCTTGTCTCGTTGCGACGCTGGAAGGCGCGGCGGGCCGCCATGCGAAAGCGATCGGCGAGCATCTGACGCGCATGTTCGATCTTCAGGCCGACGCGCCGGCTATCGCTGCTCATCTCGCCCGCGACCCGTGGTTCGCGCCGCTGACCCAAGCCGTGCCCGGGTTGCGCGTACCCGGCGCGTGGTCGGGCTTCGAGCTGGTCGTGCGCGCGATTGTCGGCCAGCAGGTCAGCGTGAAAGCGGCATCGACTATTGTGGGAAGGCTCGTCGAACGCGCCGGTACGCCGCTGACCGATCATCCGCATGCCGGCACCGCCTGGCGTTTCCCGACGCCCGCCGCGCTGGCCGAGGTCGATCTGGAAAAGATCGGCATGCCGGGCAAACGCGTGGCCGCATTGCAGGGGTTCGCACGCGAGGTCGCGGCGGGCGCGCTGCCTCTCGACGATCCCCATGCGGACCGCGCCGGACTGCGGGCGGCGTTGCTGGCTATGCCGGGTATCGGACCGTGGACAGTGGAATACGTCGCGATGCGCGCGCTACGCGACGCCGACGCGTGGCCCGGCACCGACCTGATCCTGATGCAGGCGTTAGTGGCACGCGATCCGTCGATGGCGAAAGCGGCGGCGCTGCGCGCCCGCGCTGAGGCCTGGCGGCCGTATCGTGCGTATGCTGCCCTGCATGTGTGGAATGAAATCGCGGACCGGGCGGGATCGGCGAAAGGCGGGTGACGCGCAGCGTCGCTACGTGGGTTCGAAGCGGATCCTGAAACGCGGCCCCCGCCCACTATCGATTTCACGGCCGAATCGGCAGCCCGCATCGCTCATCGGAAAAACCTGCCGCTGCCACTCGCGCCGCAAACCGCTTGAATTCGCGCAAACCCTTATCCGACAAGGGTTCAAGCACGTCTTACACTGAGATGTTAAAGTGCCCGCTACCCAAAAATCTGGTTCGGCGCATTCCGTTCGGCGTCAGACACGCAACCGTCGCAGCAATGGCAAATACGAATTTCTCATCTCCGTCCAACAGCGCTTTCCTGCGCCGCTTATCCGCGCTGACCAGCGGCCCGCACGGCGCTGTGTTGCGCCAGGGGCTGCGCGGCATCGAGAAGGAAAGCCTGCGGGTAACGCGCGAGGGAACGCTTGCCACCACGCCGCATCCGCGCACATTCGGCTCGGCGCTCACGCATCCGCTGATCACCACCGACTACTCCGAAGCGCTGATTGAACTGATTACGCCAGCCGAGCACGACGTCACGCGCACGCTTGAGCAACTGGACGACTTGCATCGCTTCGCCTATGCGCATCTCGGCAGCGAATTGCTCTGGAACGACTCCATGCCGGGCGTGCTTCCCGCCGATCAGGACATCCCGATCGGCTGGTATGGGACATCGAATATAGGCATGTTGAAGCACGTGTACCGGCGCGGTTTGTCGCTGCGATACGGCCGCACCATGCAATGCATCGCCGGGATTCACTATAACTATTCGCTGCACGAAGACGTGTGGCGCACATGGGCCGCGCTCGATAACCGCAGCGCCGTGCCAGTCGTCGATTTCCAGTCAGAACGATATTTCGCGCTGATCCGGAATTTTCGCCGGACAAGCTGGCTGCTGATGTATTTGTTCGGCGCATCACCGGCGCTCAACCAGCAGTTCCTGCGCGGCCGCCCGAATACGCTCGAGACCTTCGACGCCACCACGCGTTATCTGCCGTACGCCACCAGCCTGCGGATGAGCGATCTCGGCTATACGAACAACCCGGCGCAATCCGCGCTGCTGCCGAGCTACGACACGCTCGACGGTTACCTCAGCGTGCTCGCGAAAGCGGTCAGCGAGCCGTATCCGGCGTATGAAGCCATGGGCACGCAGCGTGACGGCGAATGGGTGCAGATCAACACGAACGTGCTGCAGATCGAGAACGAGTTCTACTCGACCATCCGGCCGAAGCGCATTACGCAACCTGGCGAGCGGCCGTTGCATGCTTTGTCGTCGCGTGGCGTGCAATACATTGAAGTGCGTTGCCTCGATATCGACCCGTTCGAGCCGACCGGAATTTCGCTTGAGACTACGCGTTTCATGGACGCGTATCTGCTGTATTGCGCGATCGAAGACAGCCCGCTTTTGCCGCGCGCCGCCAACGAGGAAGCCAACGAGAACTTCGCGCGCATCACGAAGGAAGGGCGTAAGCCCGGCCTGACACTGGCGCGCGATGGCCGTGAAGTCCCCATGCAAGGCTGGGCGGATTCGTTGCTCGACGCCATTGAACCGGTCGCGCAGGCGCTCGACGCGCTGCATGGCATTGATGAACACATGACCGCCTTGAAGGCCCAGCGCGCACGATTGGCCGATGTCTCGCTGACACCGTCCGCCCGCGTGCTCGAAACCATGCGCGAGCGGCATCAGAGCTTCAACGAATTTGCGCTGGAACTGAGCGCAAAGCATGCCGATTATTTCCGTGGCCGTCCGCTCAGCGCGAAGGCCGAGCGTGAAATGGCGGCGCTTGCTGCAAAGTCGCTGGACGATCAGGCAAGAATCGAGCGTGAAGAAGTCGGTTCGTTCGATGCCTTCGTCGGCGCTTATCGTGCTTACACGTTGAACCGCATTAGCGTTTGAAACGGCTGGGCGCCGGCTTCAAAGCCGACGCTCAAGTCGACGCCCGGCAATCCAGCAGCTTTTCCCTCGCCGCACTGCCTCAGCAGCGGCAACCCTTACTTGTTTTGCAACAGTGCGCAACGCGTGGAAACGCTAGTCCGCAGGTCAGGTCTGAAAATAGCGACGTATCAGCTAAACCGGACTGATTGACGGCGGGCCGGACACGATCGGCCGGCCTGGACACACATCAAGGAGAGGAAGAAAAATGAGAAAAAACCTGTTGGGAAGCGCGAACCTGGCTAAGGCGGCAGTATTGAGTACGGTGGTGGGGGCAATCGCTCTGCTGGCCGGCTGCTCGACGACCGGCCAGATTGCCGGTGAAACCATGGAGCAGGCCACGGCGCCGCTCACGTGTACGAACAAGGCCGAATGTGACGCGTGGTGGGCGCGTGCGCAGGTTTGGGTGAGCAACCACTCCGAATACAAGCTGCAGACCGTTACGAATTCGATCATCCAGACCGATGGGCCGTCAGGCGGCAAACGCGCACTGGCATACCAGATCACCAAGACTCCGAGCAATGAAGGGACGGCAACAATTGGTTTCGCCGCCCATTGCGACAATATGCTCGGCTGCGACCCGAACCCGTGGAAGGCCGGCGCGGACTTCAAGCAGTTCGTGCGCGGCGGGCCATCGCAGATGGGCACGCCGGGCGGCGCAACGGCGTCCGGCAATGCGTTGCCGCCGGTTTCTCCCGCGCCGCCATTGCAGCCGATGCAGCAAAACCTTCCCGTTCATCCGATGCCATCAACGCTCGAGAATCAGCCGGGACAATCGGGCCAGGACCTGACGCCGCAGTAGGTTTCCACCGTTGTCCGTTGTTAATTACAGAAGGCCGCGTTCTCGTCAGGAGGCGCGGCCTTTGCATATCCAATCGGGGAAACGGCGGCAATCGACGAAAATGTGGCGGCTACATACTATTTAATGCATCGACAGGCTGGTTACTATCGGTTCGATAGCTAAAACCCTTGCATAGGCATTGTTTTAATCCGACGAGGGAATGGCCTGTACCTTCGCCTGTTCGGGCAATCGCCGGAACACCATCGCCCCGAGATACCCGCGCAAACCACCCGGTTGAATGCAAGCCGAAGCGGCCTTGAACATTCACTCCGCGTCATCGGCGAAGGGCTCAAGCCAGGAACCAAGCGCCCCGTCCTTCCAGACGATGCCCGCCCGCGTCCCTCAGGCCCAAGATTCCGACTTAAAAACAACACCGCAAAAATTTGCTAAGGTTCCCATCTTGAAAATCGATTGCACAGTCAATATTATTCTAAGCAACGAGTTACGCGCTGCGGCGCCACCCGAGACCATGTTCTGACCGACTGAAAGCATCGAACCATTCGATGCGCAAATGGATTTACCCGATGAACCGCGCTGCCCAAACCACCCGCCTCCTCGGCCGACGCTTCGGCCAATCGATAACCGCCGCCTTGCTGCACGTCCTGCCGCCTAATATGAGCTCATGGAAGCTGGCGCTGTATGTGATCGTGTTTTTGCTGCCGGGCGGCTCGTTTGTCGTACTGGGTGCCGTGTGGCTCGAAAACCGCCGCGCGCGCAAAGCCGCGGACCCGGCGCCCGTCAAGACTCCGCGCCTCTGTGGTCCGAAACACTGCGACGCCTGATACCCTCGCCGCCGTTCTTGGCGCGTCGTTATGCAAACTCACGCAATGCTGCGTGAATGCCTGCGTGTTGCGTAACGACCCGTAACCGAACCCGCGCGGCGGGTAACACCCAGCTTCCTTTCAAGTTGTTACCCTAACGCCTGCCCGACGCCCGCCCTTCGCGCGCGTTCAGTTACCATTTCGGACCGGTTGCGCGAAATGCTTCGCGCCGCATTGCGTTGAAGCGCGCGCAACCTCCGACAGGAATCCAGAGCAGATGCCGTTCACCCGAATACCCGTCTTTCCTCGCAAGTCCGCTATCGTCCTCGCACTGGCCCTGACAATGGCCGGCTGTGCCGTCGGTCCGAACTATCAACGCCCCGACACCGCCATTCCCGCGTCGTACAAAGAAGCGCCGGAGGGCTGGAAAGTCGCGCAGCCTTCGGACCGGGCGGATCGTGGAAACTGGTGGGCGATTTATAACGACCCGCAGTTGAATGACCTTGAAACGCGGTTGAACGCGTCGAATCAGACTATCGCGCAATACGCGGCGGCTTATCGGCAGGCCCGGGCGCTGGTTTCAGAAGCGCGCGCGGCGTATTTCCCTACGCTGGGGTTATCGGCGACGGGTTCGCGGGCAGGTTCCTCCAGCCGCTCAAGCGGTTCGATTTCCAGCGGCAGCTCGATCAACAATAACTACGATCTTTCCCTCGATGCATCGTGGGAACCGGACCTGTGGGGCACCGTCAGCCGGACGGTCGGCGCGCAGCGCGCCGGTGAGCAAAGCGCCGCGGCCGATCTCGCCAACGCACGGCTCTCGGCACAGGGCTCGCTGGCGCAAACCTACTTCCAGTTGCGTTCGCTGGACGCACAGCAAAAGCTCCTCGACGACACCGTCGCCGCTTATCAGCGCACGCTGCAACTCACGCAGAACCAGTACGCGCAAGGCACAGCCGCTCGCTCGGATGTGATCCAGGCGCAGACGCAATTGCAATCGGCGCAAGCGTCGGCTATCGATAACGGCGTCGCCCGCGCGCAATACGAACACGCGATCGCCGTGCTGGTCGGCGAGCCGGCGTCGACGTTCTCCATCGCCTCATCGCCGCTCGACGCCACGCCGCCCGACGTGCCGCTGCAACTGCCGTCTGCCATCCTCGAACGGCGGCCCGATATCGCGTCGGCCGAGCGCAAGGCGGCGCAGGCGAACGAACAGATCGGCGTGGCAATCGCGGCGTTTTTCCCCACGCTGACGTTGTCGGCAAGCGGCGGTTTTCAAAGCTCAATATTCTCGCAATTGTTGAGCGCGCCATCGCGCTTCTGGACACTCGGGCCGGATCTCGCAGCGACCATTTTCGATGGCGGCTTGCGAGCCGCGCAGACCGAAGCGGCGCGCGCGTCGTATGACTCGGCCGTGGCGACGTATCGGCAAGCGGTGCTGACCGCGTTCCAGGACGTCGAGGACAACCTGGCGTCGCAGAGAATTCTCGCGACCGAGATCGGGATCCAGCAGCAAGCGGTAGCGTCGGCGCAGCAGGCGCTGGCTATTGTGACCAATCAGTACAAGTCGGGTACGGTCGGGTTCATCAACGTGCTCACCGCGCAGACCACGGCGTTCACGGCCGAGCAGAAGCTGGCGAGTATCGCCGGGGAACGGATGGTGTCGTCGGTGGGGTTGATCAAGGCGCTCGGCGGCGGCTGGGACACGGCGCAAATGGATCAGGAAACCGGCAGCGCAGCGGCGCCTGACGTAGCGACGCCGGCGAGCGGCGTTGCGGTGAAGAGGACGAATGCTGCGGTGAACTCGGCGCCGGGTTCGTCGACCGTTGCGGTCACCAACGGCGGTACGGTTAAAGAATAAGACGCGCCGGGGCGAGGATACCCCGCGGTCTTTGTGTCCACGCTCGTCGTAATTTCACGCGAGGGCGAAAGGATGCTCGGCACGTTCGCACTGAATGAAATCACACGTTCGCAACCGCTGCCCCTCGCCATCCCGATGCCGACTAGCACGGCCCTGAAAGCGGTAACGAAGCGCCGAGCTTTATCGAACGAAGGTTAGCTCGACGGTATCCGGTCCCGTGTGCCGTCCGAGCAGGTTCAACAATCCCGCCAGGTTTTCCCGTGCCTCCGGCGTGGCCGTCGCCACACCGTTGAACGCGCTCGATGTCTTCGACACCGTCCCTTGTCCGCTCAGCAGCAACGGCCCATTCGATGTCGTCGTCAGGTTGATCGTGTCCGCCTGGCCTTCCGCCTGAAACACTACGCGATACGACCCCAGCGGCTTCACGCGCGACACGCTGGACGCCATGTCGTCGAGCGTCACGATCGCCTGCCCGTACGTGTTGTGCCCAAGCATCCGCCATTCGGTCCAGGTCAGCCGCACATTGCCTTCCATGTTGAGCGTGTTGAACGGTGCGCCCAGGCCCGAGAGCAGGCTCGCCGGCACGGCAATCGCGCCCGGCGAAATTGTCGAACCGGAAAAACCCGCATCGACGAAAACCGAATCCGGCATGGCCTCCGTCTGGCGCATCTCCATGCGCACGCGGCCGGTGAACAAGGGCCAGAAGGCCGTATGCCATTCGATGCGTCCCGGCAGCAGCGTCGCACCATCCGCGCTGCCCGTACCGCCGCCGGTCGCCAGCATCAACGTGGCCGAGCCCTTCCAGAGCGAACCGGCCGGATCGACGAGATTCACATGGCCGTCCGTCGCCTTTGCGAATTGCGGCACGATCCAGGCCGCCGGCAGCATGACGGCCAGCGTCACGACCACCGATACCCCCGCCACCACGAACCACGGCCAAGCCGCGAGAAGCCGCCGCATGCCGTAGTTCATTGCACCTGGGCCGGTTGCACCGATGCCGTCAGATCCACCTGACCGTCGGGTTTCAGCGCCGTGATATGCGCCTCGCTGACCTGCACCTTGAATTGCTTCCTGACGCTGTCGAGCCACACCGTCCATTCCGGGAACGACGCGTTCTTCAACTGGATCTGCACGCCCGCGCCGACTACCTGGACCTGCGCGGGGGGCATGTTGTTATCGGCGAGAGACTTCGCCAATGCGTCACGCAACGCGCCGCCGGTCGGCGTGACGCCCTGCCCGCCGCCTGCCAGCGAGCGCGCCTCGTTGGCTTGCGCGGTCATCTGCGCGAGCTGGCGCTGCATGGCGGGCAGCGTGTCGCGCAACCGCGCGCGCCCTTCATACGCGGGCGCCCACAACACGAGATAAACCAGAGCAATAGCCGCCACGAGACCACCCCACATCAGGATGGTTTTTTCGCGCTGGGTGCGCGCGTTCCAGAATTCGCCCCAGGTGTCGATGATGACTTGTTTCATTGGGCGCTCCTGATGGTCCACTTGCCGGTATTACTATCGATACCACCGGCCAGCCCGTTCGCCGCCAATCGTCTCTGCAAACCCGGATCGACCTTGGTTTCCGGTTTGAAAGTCACCTCGAGGCTTCGGTCGTGGTAATCCAGCCCCGCAATGCCATTCACCGGAATGGGCCCAAGCGCGCGAGCAAGGGCATCGGAGAGAGAGAGGAAATCAGATGGCGACAGTTGCCCGGAAACCAGCCGCAAACGGTCGAGTTGACGCGACATCTGGTCGGGGGCATCGAGTACGACCGTGGTTTTCGGGAACGTGTTGAGGAGCGTTTCGGTCATCTGCGCGGTGATCGCGTCGCGTTGCCGGGCAAGCTGCAGCCATTGAATATTGATACCGATCATCGATACCACCAGCGCGCCGGCCAGCAGCGCCACCGGCAGCTTCAGCCGCCGCATGGTTGCGCGGTCGAGCCGCCACGGCTGCGCGGCGAATTCGAACTGGCACAGGTCGAAGTGGTTCGCGAGTGCGTTGCGCGCGAGGGTTTCGAACGTCAGCGGCTCGGCGCCGGGAATCGCGGGCCGCGCCGACGCCAGACGCGGCTCGGCGCCGGGAACGTCGCGCAGGATGTACAGCGTGGCCGGTTGGGCGCCCGCGAGCGCGCTGAGCGTGGAAGTCACGGCATCGGCGGGAATGGCCAGGCCTTCGCCCAGCGCCGCGTGCTCGCCGCGCGCAATCGCAATCTCTACGCGCGTCGTCGCGCTCTCGGGCGGCCGGAGCGTATCGCCGCCGAGCAAAAGCGGGGCGGTCGCCAGCACGTCACCCAGGATGCCCGCGACGAACGGATTGGGGGTATCGGCGGTGGTTTCATGCAGCGGCAGGCAGCGCATGGCGGGCACGGCCTTCACATTCCGATGCCCCGCGTTCGCAAACGCCTCGAGCACGAAGCGGAACCAGCCGCGATCGATCACCGCCAGCACCCGCCGGCCGCTCGCGAGCGCGACCGGATCGACGGCGATATGGCAGGTCTGCGGGTCCTGGATCAGTTGATCCTCGACGACGTTGGGCAAGGCCTGGCGCAAGCGCGGCCCTTTCAGCGGCGGCATTTGCGCGGCGGTCAGCAACAGGTCGCGCGCGGCGACAATCAGCACTGTCGCGCTCGCACGCGGCAGCAACGAAAGCGCGGCGCGGCCGGCCCGCTGCGTGACATTGCGCTTGTCGAGCAGCAGAAACGGCAGCTCCGGCAAATTCCACTCTTCGGAGCGCACCGCCGGATCGCGCGGCGGCAGTAGGACGATCAATGTGCTCAAAGGCCGCTCTCTTGTTTTCTGAATCGAAAGTTATTTACTGTACTGCGTGTATTACGACATCGACATCGTTCCGATGAAACCCGTCCAAACGCATCAAGGCTGGTCGCGAACATAGACAATACGCGTGGTATGCGTCGCCGGATCGCGATACAGCAAGGTCGTCCGGTCCACTTCCGCCCGCTCGTGCTGCACGCGGCCGTGGATCAGGAAATACTTCGTGGTCACGTCCATCTGGCTGGAATCAATGGTGGCGATGTCCACGCCCGCGCCGGTCAGCGCGAGCGTCACGTTGCCGACATCGTGGAAAAACACGGTCTCGCGGCGCGCGACAAACGCCTGCGCCTGCGAAAGCGTCATGCCGGGCACCGTCGCCGCAATCACTTCAGCCGTCGCGGTATTCATGTTCACCGACGTCGTGGTCGGCAGCACCGTCACGAACGGCCGCAATTTCTCCACGGCTTCCGGCGAAAAACCGGGGACATCGAGCAACGATTCCACATTGATCATCTGCAGCGGCGCGACGGGCGCGTTGCTGTCGGCATCGGCGAGACCGGGGTCGTCGGTAAAATTGCTGCCGCCCGTTCCCCCGCCCTGCGCAATCGCGGCCAGTGTGGAGGCCGGCGTACTGGTCGCGGCGGCAGTGGTCGATTGCGTCTGGAACCGCGTCGCCGATTGCGCCAGCCCCGCGCGAATCTGCAACGCGACGTTCTTCGCCAGCGACGCATCGAGCCCGAGCAACGTCAGCAGCCGCTGGAACGACGCGATCTCCTGCACGTTGATGATCAGCAAGCCGGGCGTGGGCGTGGAAACCAGGTTGCGCAGGTTGAACTTGGCCTGCGCGTCTTCAATCGATCCCGACAAATACGTCGATGCGCCCTGCTGCGCCCGCACGTCGCCAATTTGTCCGAGAAAGTCCGACAGCCGCGTTTTCGCGATCGGCACACCCCACACGCCGCCGAGATACGTGACGTCCGGCGCGGAATCGGCTTCGGAACGCAGGATTAGCCGCGTCCAGTCGAGCGCGCTGCGCGAGATCCATTGCGCCTGCGCGAGCAGCCGCTGGTTCTCGATCCGGCGGACCTGCACTTGCTGGCGCCACAACAATCCCGACACGATAATCGCCGACAACGCGACGACCAGCAGCGCGCTGATGATCGCAACGCCGCGCTGTTGCAAATGCCTGGAAGGCCTCGATGACCTGAGCCGTTTCGCCTGAACCGATGAAGAACGCATGGTCATTCTCCAATCAGAAACACGCGCGTGATCGGCAGCGCCAGATTGTGCGCGCCGACCGCGATCTGAATGCCCGTCACCGCGCGCGGCAACGGCGCGTTGCCGAGCTGCGGCACTTTCAGGTTGTTATCGTTCTGCGTGATTTGCGCCGCCACGTCGCCCATGCGCATCGTCCAGCCGGTCTTGGGCACGTAGGCGCGCGTGGCGAAGGTCGAGACGCCGCCCATTAGCGGTATCGCCGTCCAGCCGTCGGAGTTGTCCGAAGCCGATAACGCCCGCCGCACGTCCCCCACATTACCGAGCGGCGGCGACGCAAAGCGCACCACCCGGCCGCCGTCGACCAGCCGGTAACGCACGACCTGCAAACGCGGCGCCACGCCGGCCGCATAGAGACCGCGAACAATCTGCAGCGCGTTCCCGCCGATAGCTACCGCGGCCTGGCCAGCTTCGTCGTCGGTGGCGGCCTGGCGGGCATCGATACGCATCTGGTCGAACAATTGCGCCACCACGCGTTCATCTTCCATCGCGTTCGTAATGGTCGTCCGGCCGCGCATGATCTGGTCGAGGCCACGCCACGACAGCACCGCGATCACCGCGAGGATCGCAATGGCGACCAGCATCTCGATCAGCGTAAAGCCACTATCGCCGCGGACGCCACGAACGCCGCGAACGTCCCGCCTAGAGCGAACGGTTGGTTTCATTCGCCACCACCATGACCATTTGCGCGAGATTGCCGGAGATGCCAGGCGACTCCACGATAACTTCCACCCGCCGGAAAATCGGATTCGGCGTCGTCGACACGCGGTCCGTGCAAATCAGCTTGAGATTGCCCTGCGAGCAATCGAACGTACGTGTACCAATATCCGGCCACGTATGCGTGAGCCGCAGTTGCGCGAGTTCGTTATCAGCGCTCCAACCGGCCAAGAGCCGCCGATGCAAGTCCGCCTCGCCGGTCGCCATCGCGCCCACGGCCCGCAGCGACGCCGCCAGCGCCACCGCGATGATCGCCAGCGCGACGAGCACTTCGATCATGGTGAAACCGCGCGTGCGTTTGTGTTGGAGCTTATGTTTAAGGCCATGACGAGGGCCGGGCGCGAGCGTTGGCATCAGCGCACCTGATAACGGCCGTTGCCGGTGCCGACGATCGTCACGCTGCCCGACGCCGAGACGAGCGTCACTTCAATCGGGGTATCGATAGCTTCAGTGCCGAACACCACTCGCTCCGCGGACTGATCGGTACCGGCGTACTGGATCGTCACGCCGGTCACGCCGCCTTCCCAGCGGCGCTGGCGCAGCAGGTCGTCGCGTAACGGACGCCAGCCGTCTTCCGTGCGGATATCGAAGCGAAAACCGCCGTCGAGCGGCAGCCACGCGATAGGCCTTGCCCGCACCTGCGCTTCGTCGCCGGCGGATTCGAACAGGAGCGCGAGACGCTGCGCTTCCTCGTTCAGATCCGTGCGCGGATTGCGCGTGAGCTTCACCGACGCCAGCGACACCAGCAATCCCGCGATCACCAGCACCACCAGCATTTCCAGCAGCGTAAAGCCGGCCTGCGGCCGCACCTTCGCGCGGCGCGGCGCCTCGGGTGCTGAACAGTCCGGCTTGTGCTGCATGTTCACGTCGATTGGCTGCTGTTAAGGGGCAAGGAGAGGCTAAAAAGCTATTGCCAGGAGCCGATGTCGGCGTCGTTGCCATCGCCGCCAGGTTTGCTGTCGGCGCCATAGCTGAATATGTCCACTTCACCGTGCACGCCCGGGTTCAGGTATTGATATTCCTTGCCCCACGGGTCGACTGGAACGCGATCCATATAACCACCGCCTTTCCAGTTGTTCGGGATCGGC
This sequence comes from Caballeronia sp. LjRoot34, assembly GCF_964253815.1. Classification (NCBI taxonomy): domain Bacteria; kingdom Pseudomonadati; phylum Pseudomonadota; class Betaproteobacteria; order Burkholderiales; family Burkholderiaceae; genus Caballeronia; species Caballeronia sp. LjRoot34. The sequence continues at coordinate 4,310,206 of NZ_CAXUSB020000001.1, read as the reverse complement.
TCGGTGGTCGGCTTCTCTACCAGCGCGCGCAAACCCTGCTCCTGGGTCGGATAGCGGCCGTTATCGAGTCGATAAAGGTTCAGCGACTGCATGATCGAGCCAATATCCGCTTTCGCCGCGACGCGACGCGCCTCGTCCGGGCGGCTCATGATCTTGGGCACGATCAACGCGGCGAGAATGCCGAGAATGGCGATCACTACCATGATTTCGATCAGCGTAAAACCGCGCTGGCGACGCGATTGCTGAGTACCTTGCGCTGTCTGGAGTTCGTAGCGGCGCTTCATCCACATTTGCATGACTTCATCTTCCTTTCCAATTGGTGTCGTTACAGCGCTCAGGCCCGACATGATGTTCGACGCCCGTCCGCCGCCCTTGACCGGACCTGGATCATTCATCTGAATAATCAACGATCGTCGCGGGCAGGCTTGCATTCTATAGGTCCCGCTTGCGCGGATTTCACTTCGTAAGCAGCGGCCGTCCGATCCGTTTGATCCTGGGCGGCTTCAGCGCACATAAATGGTCGGGCCGGGCGCGTTCGGCGGCAGGAACACTTCGGAGCGTGTGCCCTTTCTATCGATGATGATCGAGCGCGCCCGCACTTCCTTGATCGTCACGCCCGGCGTCAGCGGCCCGCCCAGCGAGATCGCGCGTGCCGGTTCGCCGCCGTAGCTTACGATCGCCGCCGCCCCGTGTTGCAGCGAGAGAATCCCGAACAGGTGAACGTCCTGGTTTTCCTGATGCTGCAGTTTCCCGCCGAACAACGTAGCGGCCTGCTCCACCGAGGGCGCGCGCCCCGCGGCCGCTGCAGGCAACGGCGCGCTCTGGTGCGTGGTCAGCGTGATGACCCACCACGTCAGCGTCGCGCAAAAAATGGCGAGCGCGATGAGCGATAGCAGGCGGGTCTGAAATGCATTCATGGGATGGGCTTCTTCACTGCACCAGATTATTCAATTCGATGATCGGCAACATCACCGCCAGCACGATCACCAGCACGACGCCGCCCATCGCGAGGATCAGCAGCGGTTCCAGCAGGCTCGTGAGAAACATCGTGCGGCGTTCGAGTTCGCGCGATTCGCCTTCGGATGCCCGGTCGAGCATGGTGGTGACGTCGCCGGTGGCTTCGCCCGAGCGGATCAAATGCACCAGCACGGGCGGAAACGTCCGGGTGTTGCCAAGCGCGCGCGACAACGACGTACCTTCACGCACGCGAATGATCGCGTCTTCAACGTTCGCGCTCATCGCGCGGTTGCTCAGGGTTTCGCCCGCGGCTTGCAACGCCCGCAGGATCGGCACGCCGGCCGCGGTCAGGATCGCGAGCGTGCTGGCAAAGCGCACGGTGTTATAACCGCGCACGAGTTTGCCGAGCAGCGGCGCGGTGAGCAGCCAGCGGTCGAACGCCATGCGCGGCCCCGGCCGCGCGAGCAGGTTCTTGATGAACCAGCTCAGCAACGCCACGCCGATCAGCCCGGCCCACCACCAGTTCCGCACGAAGCCGGAGAGCGCCATCATCGCAATGGTGAGGAACGGCAGCGCTTGCTTCGTGCTCGCGAACACGTTCACCACTTGCGGCACCACGTAACTCAGCAGGAACGTGACGATCCCGAACGCGATCAGCGTGACGATCGCGGGATAGGTGAACGCGAGCACGATCTTCTGCTTGAGCGCATTGCGTTGCTCGATGTAATCCGCGAGCCGCGACAGCACCAGTCCAAGCTTGCCGGTATGTTCACCGGCGGCCACCAGCGCGCGATAAATCTCGGGGAAATCACGCGGATGTTCCGCCAACGCATTCGCGAACGAATGGCCGCCAAGCACTTCGCCGCGGATGGCGGCCATCAACTCGCGAACGTAATCGCGCTCCGATTGCTCGGTCAGCACCGACAGCGTTTCGCCGAGCGGCAGACCCGCTGTCAACAGGCTGGCGATTTGTCGCGTGAGAATGGCCTGCTCGCGTTGCGACAAGCGCTTTCCCATCGATAACCGCTGTTTGCGCTCCCCCCGCGTGCGAGTACCCGCAGCCTCGACCACGAGAGGCGTCAGCCCCTGCGTCCTGAGTTGGCTACGCGCGGCACGGGCGCTGTCAGCATCGAGTACGCCTGTCTGCGACTTGCCCGCCTGATCGATTGCCTCGAAACGAAACGCCGGCATGGATGTTTAATCTCCGCCCGTCACACGCAGCACTTCTTCCAGCGACGTTGCGCCGGTCGCGAGCCACCGGTTCGCATCCTCGCGCAGCGTGCGCATTCCTTGCGCGCGGCCGGCCGCCAAAATTTCTGCGTCCGATGCATTCCGGTGAATCAGCGCGCGAAGAGGATCGTCAAGCAGCAGCAGTTCGTACACGCCGCGACGTCCCGCATAACCCGAGTTGCCGCATTTATCGCAGCCGACTGCATGCCAATGAATGTGGCCGTCTTCCGAGGTCTCTGCCTTGCACACCGGACACAACTGCCGCACCAGCCGCTGCGCCAGCACGCCGAGCAACGACGACGCCAGCAGATACGGCTCGACGCCCATATCGGTAAGACGCGTGACAGCGGACGCTGCGTCATTCGTGTGCAGCGTGGCCAGCACGAGGTGACCGGTCAACGATGCCTGCACCGCAATCTGCGCCGTTTCCAGATCGCGAATTTCCCCGATCATGATGATGTCCGGGTCCTGCCGCAGAATCGATCGCAACGCGCGCGCGAAGGTCATGCCAATGCGCTCGTTCACTTGCGTCTGACCGATCCCGCCGAGGTCATATTCGATAGGATCTTCCACCGTCATGATGTTGGTGGTGGCGGTTTCGAGCCGCGACATCGCGGCATAAAGCGTGGTGGTCTTGCCGGAACCCGTCGGACCGGTGACCAGCACGATGCCGTGCGGACGGCCGATCAGCTTGTCGAAATGAACCAGCGTGTCGCGCGCCATGCCCAGCGTTTCGAGGTTCAGCCGTTGTGCATCTTTTTCCAGCAGACGCAGCACCGCGCGTTCGCCATGACCGGTCGGCAGCGTTGAAACGCGCACGTCCACCGGCCGGCCGCCTACGCGCAACGTAATACGGCCATCCTGCGGCAGCCGTTTTTCCGCGATATCGAGTTGCGCCATGATCTTGATCCGCGAGATCAGCGCGCCATGCAGCGCCTTCTTCGGGCGCACGACGTCGCGCAAGGTGCCATCGACACGAAAGCGCACCACCGAAGACGTCTCGAACGGTTCGATATGAATATCCGATGCCTGTTCGCGCGCCGCCTGCGTCAGCAGCGCGTTGATCATGCGGATGATCGGCGCGTCGTCTTCCGATTCGAGCAAATCCTCTATTTCGGGAATGTCCTGCATCAACCGCGACAGATCGACTTCGCCTTCCACTTCGCCCACGACCTGCGCCGCGCTGCCGTCATTGCGCGAGTACGCCGAATTGATTGCAGCCGAAAGCTCGGCCACCGGCAAACGCACGATGGAAAGCGCGCCAAAGTTGCGAGCGACTTCGGCGAGTGCGGCGTCGCTGGTTTTATCGCTGATCCACACTTCGATGCTGTCCGCGTGCTGGTGCGCCACCAGGATCTGTCCGGTCCGCGCGAACGCGTACGGGATCAGCCGTGCCGCGAGCGGCGACGGCGTGCTCGTGGCAACGTTCGCGACGGACGCGCTCAGCGTGCTCACGGCTTCGCTCCAGCGTCGCCGTTGAGCGGCACACCCGGCGCCGGGTTATTCGGCACAGCGTAACTGTTCACGTTCAGCGGCTGCCCCTGCGCTTGCCCTTGCCCCTGATACTGGCCCGGCGGCTGCGCGGTCTTGTACTGCTGCTGGCCTTGATACTGCCCTTGTTGATCCTGCATCTTCGGCGGCGGCGCCTGCGGCAACGTCGTGCTGCCGCCCTCCGCCGGCGAACGTGACATGTTGTTCAAGTCGAACAGATTCTGCGACGGGATACCGCCCTGGCTCGGGCCAATCGGCGCCGGTGGCAAAACCGGTACGTCCTTGTCCTTTTCGATGCGGTTATCGGAGGTGGAGTTGTACTGTTGCTGACGCAGATATTCGTAGCGATCGTTCGAAATCTGCGAGCTGGTCGCCTGGTCGCGCACGATCACCGGGCGCAGGAACACCATCAGGTTGGTCTTCGTCCGCGTCTTCGCTTCGCTGCGGAACAACTGGCCGATCCAGGGGATATCGCCGAGCAGCGGCACTTTGCTGTTGCTCGTCGAATACTGGTCCTGCATCAAGCCGCCGAGCACGACGATTTCACCATCGTCCGCCAGGATGGTCGACTGGATCGAGCGCGTGTTGATCGTCACGCCACCCGGATTGTTGGTCGTGGTGGTATCGACGCTGGAATCTTCCTGATAGAGCTGGAGCTTCAGGATGCCGCCCGTCGTGATCTGCGGTTTCACATGCAGCGTCACGCCCACGTCGCGCCGGTCGAACGTATTGAACGCGGAGACCGACGTGCCCGTATTGGCGGTCGGCGTGGCGTACGAACCGGTTACCACCGGCACGTTCTGGCCGACCACGATCTTCGCTTCCTCGTTATCCAGCGTGATGAGGTTAGGCGTCGACAAGATGTTCGCATCCGACGACGTCGACAGCGCCTGGAGCAAACCGCCCAGGCCGAAGAAGTTGCCGAACTTGTGCAGCAGGCCGATGTTCAGGCCCTGCGAGAGGATGTTCGTCTGACCTGCCAGCGACGACGGATTGCTCGCGACCGCGGCTCCGGCCGCCGTCAAATCGACAATGCTCGACGTGCCCGAGCCCAGGTTCGTGCTGCCGTAAATGCCGTTGTTGCCGCTATTTGAAAGCAGCGCGCCCTGCCACTGAATGCCGAGATTCGCGCCCGTTGTCGCTGACAGTTCAACTATCAGCGCTTCAATGTAGACCTGCGCACGGCGTGCATCGAGCTGGTCGATCACCGCACGCAAGTTGCGATACACCGGATCGGACGCGGTAATGATCAGCGAGTTGGTGGCCGTGTCGGCCTGGATCATGCCGTTGCCGGGTTGATCGCTCGAACTGCTGTTGTCGTTGTTGTTGCCGAAGCCCGAGTCCTTGCTCTGGCCGCCGCCGCCCATCGGATTGCTGCCCGACGACGAACTGCTGCTGCCGAGTCCGCCCGGCAGCGGCGGCAAGCCGCTCGTGCCGGTCGACGAACCGGAACCGCCTGCGCCAAACGCGCCCGAACCGCTCGACGAACCCGATCCCGACGATGACGACGAAGACGAATTCCCGTTGCCCTTGCCCATCATCGCGCTCAGGGTTTTGGCAAGACGCGAGGCATCGGCGTTACGCAGTGCGACTACGTGCATATTGCCCGGCTGCGTGGTGGCCGCGTCGAGACTGCGCGCAAGCTGCTTGGCCGCCGCAAGCCGTGCGCTGCTGGACGCGCGCAGCAGCAGCGAGTTCGTGCGCGGGTCGGCGGTGACGGTAACTTTCAGCGTGGCGTCGGTGCTGCCTATCGAGCCTGGATCGAGCAGCTTGTTGAGCTGTTCGGCAACGTCGAGCGCATTCGCGTTCTTCAGCGGCACCACCTCGACCTGCCGGCCCGCCGCTGTGTCGATGCCCGCGATGATGCTCGCGATGCGCCGCACGTTGTCGGCATAGTCGGTGACGACCAGCGTGTTGTTGGCCGGGTAGGCGGCGATCGTGTTGTTCGGCGAGATCAGCGGACGCAGGACCGGCAACACGTTGTTGGCCGATTCGTTGTGCAGCTCGAACACCTGGGTGATGACCTGGTCGCCCCGCGCGGTGGGCGTGTTGCCGACGTAGGTCGGCACGCCCTGCAGCTTGGCGTCGGCTTCCGGCACGACTTTGAGCACACCGTGATCTTGCACGAGTGCGAAGCCCTGCATTCTCAATGCCGACTGCAGCGTTTTCAAAGCCTGATCCTCTGGCACCGGATTTTCCGATACGAGATTCAATTGCCCTTTGACCCGCGGGTCGACGATGATCGTCTTCCCAGTCGCGGCACCGATCGCTTTCGCCACCTGATCGATATCCGCATTGACGAAATTCAGTGTCACCTGTGCGTGCGCAATTTGCGTGGTGACGAGACCGGCCACCAGCAAAGCCGTCGCGGCGCGACGCAATGCCATACGTTTTCTTCTCATGGAGTGTGATGTCTAGACCTGCTGATCCCGTCGCTGAAAACCAGTCGTGTTACGCGTCTTTCGACGCTTTTAACACCACGAAGGCTTAAAACAGACGTTTCCAGGGCCGATGCCCGGGCAATGCCATATCCCAAAAACGTGAACCATAGCAGCTTTTCATGTCAGGTTTGTCACAAAAGTACTAATCCTTGGCCGACGATCGTCAAATAGTAAAGCGTCACAAATCTCAAAAAAACCTTCTGATCAAACTCTGTTCGTCTTGACCCTTACTAGCCCTTTGCACATAGGAAAGAGGTTGAAATTGTCATATTTGTTCGCTTTCGCCCGTGCAGTAGAGCAGTTCGGATTTCATGCGCCTATAAAGACAAACGCGGTCGATTAACTAAACTTTCGAATAGCTTTCATAACAGTTGGCGCCACATGCCTTGGCTATGTCGGATGGTCAAATTTAAAACGCCATAGTCTGCCGGTATGATACGAGCGCTTCGGCGCGCTGGATGCGCAATGTGCGGGCGGGTTTTCCCGTGTTTACCGCGTCTTACCTTGTTTTACCGGGTGTTACCCGGTTTTTGCCGATAAAGCGGCGCCTTCACTGCAGCAGTTCGCGAGTGCAAGGCACACAGTCGATCAGGTGGTACCCAACATGATGAAAATATTTTTGCGACTCTTTGCGATCGGTTTCGGCGCCTTATTGGCAGCCGCGCCCGCGCACGCCGACTGTTTCGATGAAGCCGCCAAGTATCAGAAGGTCAACCCGCTGATCCTGCGGGCGATCGCGTGGCAAGAGTCGCACAACCAGCCAGACGCTATGAACAAGAACGCGAACGGTTCCATCGACTACGGTCTGATGCAGATCAATTCGGTGCATCTGACGCAGCTCGCGCAGTACGGAATTTCGACCACCACGCTGATGCAGCCGTGCAAGTCGGTCTATATCGCCGCGTGGCATTTACGCCAGAAGATGAACAAGTATGGCAACACGTGGCAAGCGGTCGGCGCTTACCATTCGGAAACGCCGTCGCTGCGAGATCAGTACTCGAAGCAGATCATCAATATCCTGGGTAAGTGGAAGCTGCTGACGGCATCGCGCTGATTCAGGTTCGCTTCGCTTCGTTTGTTTCGTTCAGCTTCTTCTGTTTTTCATCGCATGGCGCGGCGTTCCAGCCGCGTTTGATGCACAATTCCGCGTTCCAGCTCGCCGCTATTCGAGGCGGGTTTTCTTGAAAGCGCCACCGTTTTCAGCGGCTGCGCGCGCGAGTTTCGCGCCCTCTTTCGATGCCAAACGCGATGAATCAGCCCCTGCCCGTTACCGTGCTTGCCGGTTTGCCAGGCGTAGGCAAGACCACGCTGCTCGACCATTTGCTCGCGCATCATGCCGGCACGTCCATCGCGGTTGTTCGCGGCCGGATCGACGATCTATCGAGTGAAATCAACAGCGCTGCCGCGGAAGGCCGCTTCGACGCGATCGTGGTGGAAGCGTCCGGCACCGACGACCCGCAGGTGATTGCCGAGAGCCTGGTCTTCGATAACGACATCGCGCACCTCGATACGATCGTGACCGTCGTCGATGCGGAAAGTTTTTCGCGCGAATACGCGTCGACGGATTCGCTCAGCGAGCGCGGGATGGCAAGCCAGGACCACGATGGCCACGACGACCGCACGGTCGTGGAAGCGCTGATCGCGCAGATCGAGTTCTGCGATGTGATCGTGATCAACAAGACGGATCTCGTCAGTACCGACGCGCTCGCCAAACTCCGGCGCGTGCTGCATGCGCTGAATCCGCGCGCCGAGCTGATCGATGCGCGGCAAGGCGCGGTCGCGGCGAGCGAGTTGGTGAACACAGACCGCTTCGACTTTGACGCGACCTCAAGCGCGCCCGGTTGGCTGGCGATGCTGAATGCCGATCCGGAGTCAGCATCGGAGTTAGCGGCCGACGACCTGGGCGTTGGTGGATTTGTTTATCGGGCGCGCCGGCCGTTTCATCCCGGGCGGCTGTGGGCGCTGGTGCATCAGGAATGGCCGGGTGTATTGCGTTGCAAGGGTTTTTTCTGGTTGTCGACACGCAGCGATATTGGCGGTTTGTTGTCGCAAGCGGGGGGGGCGCTGCGGCATGGTCCTGCGGGGATGTGGTGGGCGGCGCAGGAGCGCAGCGAATGGCCGACGGGCGATGCTGAGCTGGAGGCTGAAATTGCCGCAGACTGGTACGGCGATGCGGACGATATGACTATCGGCGACCGGCGACAGGAACTGGCGATGATCGGAACTGACCTGGACGAGTCGCATTGGCGTGGGGCTTTTGACGCGTGTCTTGTCACCGATGAGGAATGGTCGCAAGCGTCGGAGGGATTATTGGCCGATCCGTTCCCGTCGTGGGAGATGGATGAAGATGAGCATGACCACGATCATCATGATGATGATTGCGATTGTGGAGCCCATTAGGTTTTCGCTCGCGCCGGTGGACGGGGTTGGGGGTCGGTGTTGGGGTGGTCGGTGGTGGTTTCTGCGTTAGTGGTCGAGGGTCAATGCCGGGTTGCTGCTTTCAGTGTTAGCGGTCTGCGAGAGTCGGATTTTCTCTTTATCACTATTAGCCACTGTGCGTGGCGGCACGTCATTTCTTTGTCCAAAGCGACAAAGAAACGAAGCAAAGAAAACGCTTTAACCGCTCTACCCTAAGTGTCCACAGCGTGCAGTTTCTATTCATAGGTGCCCCAAAAGCACGGTGCTCGCCAGAGCCACGGATGTGTGAACCCCTCCTTCTCGCGAATCCTGACACGAACACGCTTCGCCCCGTACGCTCTCGGGCAAGCACAATTGCCAATGAACCCGCACGGCCTTACAGATATTTACGGCTGCGGCTTTTTGACAGGTTAGCTACCTAGTCTGTGCGACCGTATTCATTTGGCTAGAGCTTCATGCGTGTTTGTGTTTACTGCTTCAGTTTTTGTGAATTGGCTGCGCGTTCTGTACAGCTATCTTCGTCGGTTACGGCCGCCCGCATCTTCGCGACCTCGTTTCCAGCAGGGTTGGCGACGAGGTTCGAGGCGCGTACAAATTTGGTGGTCGGTCGTCCGCGGATAGCGCGGGGTGCTCCTTGGGCAGGTTCAATCACTGGTGGCGAAGCGTGTGGGTATCGGTGTTCGGAGAAGGAGGGGTTCACACATCCGGCGCTCTGGCGAGCACCGTGCTTTTGGGGCACCTATGAATGAAAACTGCACGCTGTGGACACTTAGGGTAGCGTGTTTGAAAGCGCTTTCTTTGCTTCGTTTCTTTGTCGCTTTGGACAAAGAAATGACGTGCCGCCACGCACAGTGGCTAATAGTGATAAAGAGAAAATCCGACTCTCGCAGACCGCTAAGGCCGAAAGCATCAACCCAGCATTGACCCCGACCGCTAACGCTAGAACCCACCACCCCGACATTGACCCCGACCACTAACGCAGAAACCGCCAACCCCCAACCCCGTCCACCGGCGCGAGCAAAAAAAACCCGCCGATGGCGGGTTCCATACTGACAACCGGCTACAACTTACCGCTTGTTCACTGCGTCCTTGAATGCCTTGCCAGCCGTGAACTTGACGGTCTTGGCGGCCGGAATCTTAATGGATTCGCCGGTCTTCGGGTTACGGCCGGTGCGCGCTGCGCGCTTGCCCGAACCAAAGCTTCCGAAGCCAATCAACTGCACGGCGTCACCCTTCGAGACGGCCTTCTTGACCACTTCGAGCAACGTGTCCAGCGTTTCGCCGGTTTGAGCCTTGCTGGCGCCGGTCTGAGCGGCCACGGCGTCGATCAGTTCCTGTTTATTCATTAAGGTTCCTTTATCAGTTTAGGTTGACACGAACAGCGCGAACGCGCCGATTATACGTGCGCGGGCCTTGCAGTCGAGTACTGGCGCGGGTCCAGCCCCCTGGCCCACTATTCCGGCAAACCCTCACACCCCGGTCGCCGGGCCTCCTCCTTACTCGGCGGTTGTTATCATAACGCAGCGCAAACCCAAGCAGGACAAGGGTTTCGAAGATTTACGCATGATCGGACGCAAGTGAAAACCCTTTCCACCGCCCTTTTCCTGCAAGCAATCCTTTCGTACTGTTCATTTCACCCTCCGTTGGTTTTTGCCAACGGTTGGCGCACGATCCGGTGTATCAAGCGCTAAGCCTTACCCCTATTAGCTTTAAGGGAACGCAGTGCAATCCCGGAAATGCACGGCGAAGGCCATATCATCAGTCTGCTTTCAAACCTTTCCGATGACCCATTCCTTTTTTTGTGCAAACGTGCTTGGCGATCGCGCGCGCTGGGCCCGGAAGCGAAACTTCACGGTCCTACAGGCGGAATTCGACGCCGGGCAGCTCTTTATCGAAGCATGGGCCGCTTGGCGCGCAGATCCGCAGCGCTGCGAGCGCCTGCATTTCGTGGCCGTCGGGCCGCTAACGTCGATGGATCTCCCCGACGTAATCACCAAGGAGCCCGCCCTCTCCCAATTACTGATCGATGCCTGGCCCATGCAGGTGGCCGGGCTGCATCGGCTCGAGTTCGAAAACGGGCACGTGGTGCTGACACTGGCCATCGGCGAGCTGGAAAGCATGCTGCCAAAAATCTGGCTGCGTGCCGATGCCTTTTATCTGTGGCTATCGCAGGTCGATGCGAAGCTGGCCTACATCGCCAAAGCGCTGGCCCGCGTCGCCGGGGATCAGGCTACGTTATGTGCTCAAGCGCATCCCCTCCTTCCGCAAGCGCTCAAAGACGCAGGTTTTATCTGCGATGAAACCCCGCACGGCGCTTTTGTGAAAGCGCGCTTCGCCCCACGCTGGCGTGTACGACGTCACGAACCGCCGCGTGCGTTATCAATTGAGGACGCCACTCCATCAGCAGCGCTTTCGACGGACGCCGTATCAGCTTCCTCGCGCCAAGGACCGCGCCATGCAATCGTCATCGGGGCTGGCCTTGCCGGCTGTGCGATCACCGAGCGCCTTGCTTCGCGGGGATGGCGAGTCAGCCTGATCGAGCGTCACGACGATCTTGCTCGCGATGCCTCGGGCAACCCCGCTGGCGTCTTCCACCCGATCGTCTGGCGTGACGACAGCATCGCGGCCCGCCTGACACGCGCTGGATTTCTCTACGCGCTGCACCGCTGGTCCGAGCTCGAACGCGCCGGCCACATCCTGAACCGCAGCCATCAAGGATTGCTGCAAATCGCAGATTCCATCGACGATGCGTGCGCAATTGCATCCGCAATCAAGCGCTTCGGCTTGCCGCCGTCCTATGTAATACCCGTCGATGAACACGAAGCCACCCGCCTGGCCGGCCAGCCCGTCGCGCGCCCCGGATGGTTTTTCCCTCACGGCGGCTGGATTTCCCCATCTGCAATATGCGCCGCGCAATGTGCGGTTGCGGGCGATTTACTGACGACTCGCTTCGGCACGGAAGTCGCGCGCATCAATCGGGAAAACGGCACATGGACTGCCTTCGACACCACCGGCCACGCGCTCGCCCAAGCGCCCGTCTTGATCCTTGCCAACGCCGGCGATGCGCAACGCCTCGCCGGGCTCCACGGCCTTCCGACGCGCGGCGTACGCGGCCAGCTAACGCTATTGGACTCGAGTCCGCTCGACGGCCTGCGCGTAGCCATCGTCGGCGATGGCTACGCCGTGCCGCTCGGCGCGCATCGAACGCTAACCGGCGCGACCTACGATATCGACGACATCGATACGCAAATCCAGCCCGCCGGTCATATCGAAAATCTGGAACGCGTCGCAATGATGTTGCCGGCGCTCGCCGGGTTCAAACCAACGAGAGAAACGATGGAAGGCCGCGTGGCGTTCCGATCGGTGACGAGCGACCGCATGCCGATGATCGGCGCCCTCGCAGATGAAACCGCCGCCCGTGCCGATGCCCCCCGTCTTTCCGGCGCATGGCCGCTCGATTTGCCGCGCATGCCCGGCTTATACGGCGCGTTTGCTTTCGGTTCGCGCGGACTGGTGTGGTCGACACTGGCCGCCGAGCTGATCGCGACGCAAATCGAAGCCGAGCCGTGGCCGATCGAACGTGAACTGGCTGACGCCATCGACCCCGCGCGCTACCTTCTGCGGGCATTGCGACAAGGCGAACTCGGCTAAAAACATCGGTCGGCAAACTATCCACCGCAGCCTGTGGATAACCCGGCGAATTTCGCGCGAATGACCTGTGTACTCGCTGTGGGCGTAAACGGGACAACTTCGTCACGCCGCGAATTCGCCCGAAGTTGTTCGGAGTTCACCCTCGGACGCCCACACCTTCGCTATCTGCTTATGCGTCCTTCAAGCGCTTGTAAACGCTGATGAAAATGGAGTTATCCACAGAAATCGTGCGGCCTTGTTAACTACTACTACGTATATATAAACAAAACTTGTAAACCTTAAAACAAGCGTCATCGGCAGTACTCAAAGTGGAAAAACCGCCTTATCTCAGATGAAACAACAACAAGATCCGACCCCTCTTAAAGGTAGATTTTTCCTTATGCCGAGACACTGAAACCCATTGTTACCGCTCGGTTCCAACTAGCGCAGGGGTTGAACAGGTGCTGCCGGGAGCTATGGCACAATCCCCGTTCTTTCGCTCGGCCGCCTTGCCGGCTTATCGCTTCAAACCGGGCTCTTCGCGAGCAACGTGGATTGAAAAAAACGCTGCAACCGTTGCCATGACAGCAACGGACCGACTGGCCAACCAGCGAATCGGCTGTCAATCGGCCAACGAGTCCCGACGGGGCTTGACGGAGCCTGAAGAATCACCGGGCAACGAACCTTTCCGGCAACGCGCACTGTTGCCGCGCATCACTTGCCCATTCACTGTCTATCCGCACTAGCTGCGAAGGAGAAATCCTCACGATGAAGTCGGCCTTTTCATTCTTACCGGTTTGGCCACTCACACCCGACGCCATTTTTTGGGCCGGTCTTGCACTGGTTGCCGCGGGCCTCTGTGGTGAATTGCTCTGGCGCGCCTGGCGTTTGCCGCGCATCACGGGCTACGCCGTCATTGGCCTGATCGCGGGCAACGCAGGTTTTGGTGTGATCGATGTCAGTTCGGCAGGAATCTCGCGACCGTTGCTCGACGTCGCGCTTGGCCTGCTTCTGTTCGAACTCGGCAGCCGGCTCGACTTGCGCTGGATTCGCCGCAATCCTTATCTGATCTTGTCGAGCATTGCGGAAAGCACGCTCACGTTCGGTTTCGTATTGATCGCGCTGACGCTGTGCAAAGTGCCGATCATGCCGTCAGTTGTAATTGCCGCAATCGCCATGGCGACGTCACCGGCCATGGTCATTCAACTGCGTACCGAACTACGCGCGGAAGGCCAGGTCACACAACGATTGCTCACGCTGACCGCGCTCAACAGCATGTACGCGGTGATCGTCGAAAAACTCGCGGCCGGCGTGCTGCACCAAGAGATCTACGGCAACACGCTCGCGACTATCGTCCAGCCGCTTTATCTGTTACTCGGTTCGCTTTTGCTCGCGCTGCTGCTCGCGCTGGCCTGCAATCTGCTGTACCGGCGGCTGAATACCAACGACGAACACTCGTTCGTCGCGCTATTCGGTCTCGTGTTGCTCGCGATCGCGATCGCGCATGTGTTCAAGCTGTCGACCATTCTTGCGCTGCTGGCGGCAGGGATCATCGTGAAGAATTCGAACGAGCGGCCGCAACTCTGGCCAACACATTTCGGCACGGCGGGCTGGTTGCTGACGGTAATTTTGTTCGCGTTGACGTTGACATCGTTCGAATGGCGCGATATCGCGCTGGGCGGTCTGGCTGCGTTGGCGCTGATCGTGGCGCGTTTCGTTGGCAAGCTGGTCGGCGTATTGATCTTCGCCAAACCAAGCGGCCTCAACTGGAAACAGGGCGCGGCGCTCGGCGTCGCATTGACGCCGATGTCGGCGCTCGCTTACCTGCTCGTCGACGATATGTACGTGCTGTATCCGGACTACGACCCGACGCTGCGGGCAATCGTCATGTGCTCGATCGTCGTGCTGCAAATTGTTACGCCGTTCCTCGTGTATCGCAGTTTGTCGGCGATCGGCGAACGGCGCGAGTAGCGTTCAAGCAAGGGCTAAGCAGCGTTTTATCCTGTCTTTTTCTCATTTTTATCGGGTCGCCGGCGTGTCATTGAACGGGTCTTTGAGCGCTTGAGCACGTTACCCGGCTTATCCGGCGCGTCGTGCCGATAAGGTGTCGGCCGGCGCCCCAGGCTTTGTCAATCAAGAGGCACCATGTCACTCGAACCTTTCATCAACTCGGAGCCGTTCACCTTCGGCGTCGAACTCGAGATCCAGGTCGTCAACACGCACGACTACGACCTGACCAAGGCCGCCTCCGATCTCATGCGGCTCGTCAAGGACGAAAAGATCCCTGGCAGCATCACGCCGGAGATCACGGAAAGCATGATCGAGTTGTCCACGGGCATCTGTACGACGCATGAACAGGCCGTAACGGACCTCCGTGCCATCCGTGACACCCTGGTGGCCGCTGCTGACCATCTGAACGTCGGGCTGTGTGGCGGTGGCACGCACGCCTTCCAGCAGTGGAGCGACCGCCAGATCTTCGATACCCCGCGCTTTCAGTACCTTTCCGAGCTCTACGGTTACCTCGCGAAGCAGTTCACGGTATTCGGCCAGCATGTGCACATTGGCTGCCCGGACCCGGACAGTGCGTTGTTCCTGCTGCATTCCATGTCGCGCTTTATTCCGCACTTCATTGCGTTGTCGGCTTCGTCGCCGTACGTGCAGGGCGTCGATACCGGCTTTCATTCCGCTCGCCTCAATTCTGTCTTTGCATTTCCGCTGTCCGGGCGCGCGCCGTTCACGCTCACGTGGGACAGCTTCGAGGAATATTTCTCAAAGATGGTGAGCACCGGCGTGGTCAACAGCATGAAAGATTTCTACTGGGACATCCGGCCGAAGCCGGGTTTCGGCACGATCGAAGTCCGGGTGATGGACACGCCGTTGTCGGTTGATCGCGCAGCGGCCATTGCCTGCTACATCCAGACGCTCGCGCGCTACCTGCTGCTCGATAAACCCCTGACGCTGAAAGAGGACGACTATCTCGTCTACACGTTCAACCGGTTCGAGGCGTGCCGCTTCGGTCTGGAAGGCAGTTGCATCGATCCGCAAACGGGCGAGCGCCGCACGATTGCCGAAGACATCCTGGCTACGCTTGACGTGATCACGCCTCACGCTGACGCGCTTGGTTCAAACGAAGCGCTGCGTCAGGTCGGCGATATCGCCCGCAGCAACATGAACGACGCAACTTGGTTACGCGGTGTTTTCGATCGCGAGCGTTCGCTGCACGAAGCTGTGCGCCAGCAATGTCTGCAGTGGCGCGAGTGATCGATCGCCCTTGGTTCCACCGGCTTTGATCGCCTCCCGAAAAAAACCTGCTCCCCGGCAGGTTTTTTTTCGTCATTTTCTTTCGGACCGATGCCGATAACCTACCTCCAAGGTTTACTGTCATGAGTTCGTATACATACGTAATAGTAGTTAACAAGCATCGTGCAATTCTGTGGACAACCGATAAAATCTCCGCAAACTCAACAGTTTGGAGTGCGCATAACTACGGTGTGGAGCCTTGCATCGAGCGGGGTTTCGAGGGATAACAATTTGGCGGATTTGCACGCCGGGGGGTTATCAAGAATCGGCGCACATCGAATAATGTGGTTATCCACGGTGTTATCCACAGTGTTTTGTGAATAACTAAGGTGTACGTTTGGTTCCAGTCGCTTAGAATGTCGGTTTTACCGGTAGGGGGAAGCACGGCCGGTGAAACAAATGAAGCGCTGGACGGTCTAGAACAGGCGCCGCGAAGAAACATAGATGTCCTTATCCGGACGACGAACTAGCTGTATCGGTTTGATCGCCCGAATTTTGAGACGGTAGTTGATACGAAAGGATTCGCCGGTCGGATATGCCGGCGATTGAGCCTGCAGCGGCTTGGGTAAAACGAGCGGGGTCTGACGTTTTACCGGTTTCGAGCCGTTGCCGAACCATCAGATAAGCATCAAGAAAGACGAAGCGAACGACTATGAGCGAAGGCGTATATGGAGAGCAGGCCACAGGGCGGGTGACCCATGGTTTGCTGCGGTTGAGCACGGCGATGCGTAGCCAGGCGTGGGAATGGGCTGAGGGTGCGGGCTTGACGCCGACCCAGGGCGAAATTCTCGTGCTGCTGATGCAGCGGCGCGGTCCAATGCGGCTTGGCGAGATCGCACGGGAAACGGCGTTGACCGCCGCGACCACGAGCGATGCCGTCAGCACGCTGGAAGGCAAGGGTCTGGTCGAAAAGCGCCGCGCGCTGGACGACGGGCGCGCGCTGGCAGTACGCCTGACCGCACGCGGAAAGACGGCAGCCAAGAAGGCGCTGGTATGGCCGGAGTTCTTGTCGAAGGCAGTCGGCACGTTGAAAGTCGATGAGCAGTCGCAGTTGTACCGCAGCTTGCTCAAGACCATTCGACAGCTCGAAGTGGTGCAGCAGATTCCGCCGCATCGCATGTGCCTGAGCTGCACGCACCTTGAAGCGAGCAAGAACCCGAAGAAGACGCCGCATCACTGCGCGTTGCTGAACATCGACATGGCCGATACCGACCTGCGTCTCGATTGTTCGGTATACGAAGAAGGCGATCTCGCCAAGCAGAAGAAGAACTGGAAGATCTTCGCGCAGGTCGCGTAAGCGTCGCTGCCTGAAGCTTCACGTTCGCCGTCCGTGCTTCGCGCCCTGAGCGCGAAGCACGCCGGTCTCGGTTAGACTATTCGAGCCGCGCGCCCGTTGGCGGTGCGCTGGCTGCTCGACCGCGCCTCTCCCTTGTGCGCCGCCTGATGCTGCGCGTACTGATCCCAGCTTGCCCGCTCTCCTGGATGACCGCCGATGAAACGTGAAGTCCTGGCGATACGCCACGTCTATTTCGAAGATCTCGGCAGCCTGGAACTGGTGCTGGGCGATCGTGGCCAACTGGTACGTTATCTCGACGTGGGGCGCGCTCGCATCGACGCTCCTAATCCGCTCGATACATCGTTAATGGTCGTCCTTGGCGGCCCGATCGGCGCTTACGATGACGCGCTGTTTCCCCATTTGAATCCGTTGCTCGCCATGCTGGAAAAGCGCATTGCGGCGGGGTTGCCGACTATCGGCATCTGCCTGGGTGCGCAGTTGATTGCCCGGGCGCTCGGGGCGAAGGTTTATCCGGCGGCGCAAAAGGAACTCGGCTGGAAGGCGCTGACCCTGACCGAAGCGGGACGGGCTTCTGCTTTGCGGCATTTCGATGTGGACGGTCAGCCGACACCGGTTCTCCATTGGCATGGCGATACCTTCGATCTTCCCGATGGCGCCATGCGGCTTGCATCTACCGATGTTTGCGAGAATCAGGCTTTCAGTTGGGGCGATCACGTTCTGGGCTTGCAATGCCATCCGGAAATCCTGGTCGACCGGTTTGAAAGTTGGCTTGTTGCGTATCCGGGCGAAGTGGCGGAATGCGGGACGACGGTGACCGCCTTACGCGCCGATACGGTTCGGCATGGACCGGCGTTGGAGCGCGCCGCGCGGAAGATGTTTGGCGAATGGCTGGACCGCTTTGAGCCAGCGAAATAAAGGTTTTCGCTCGCGCTGGTGGACGGGTGTTAGGTTTTGGGGGTAGTGGTCGGGGTTGGTGCTGGGGTGGTCGGTTCTGGCGTTAGTGGTCGGAGTCAATGCTGGGTTGCTGCTTTCGGGGTTAGTGGTCTGCGAGAGTTGGATTTTCTCTTTATCACTGTTAGCCACTGTGCGTGGCGGCACGTCATTTCTTTGTCCAAAGCGACAAAGAAACGAAGCAAAGAAAACGCTTTAACCGCTCTACCCTAAGTGTCCACAGCGTGCAGTTTTGATTCATAGGTGCCCCAAAAGCACGGTGCTCGCCAGAGCGACGGATGTTTGAAACCCTCCTTCTCCGAACACGGATACCCACACGCTTCGCCACCAGTGATTGAACCTGCCCAAGGGGCACCCCGCGCTATCCGCGGACAACCTCCCGCCAAATCAGTACGCGCCGCGAACCTCGTCGCCAACCCGCCAAGAAACGAGGCCCCAACAATGCGTAAGGCCGTAACCGACGAAAATAACGGTGTAGGCCGCGTAGCCAACTCACCAAAGACCGAGGCAGTAAATACGCGTGACGTCGAGCTGTTACGGATCAAGCTGTGACCCACGAAATAAGCGAGCCGACCAAGCAGCCAACCCACCAAAAAAACGAAGCATGCAGAACGCGCGAGGCCGTACCGGTTCCTGGGCACTTCGTGCTTGCCCGAGAGCGTACGGGGCGAAGCGTGTTCGTGTCAGGATTCGCGAGAAGGAGGGGTTCACACATCCGTGGCTCTGGCGAGCACCGTGCTTTTGGGGCACCTATGAATAGAAACTGCACGCTGTGGACACTTAGGGTAGCGTGTTTGAAAGCGTTTTCTTTGCTTCGTTTCTTTGTCGCTTTGGACAAAGAAATGACGTGCCGCCACGCACAGTGGCTAACAGTGATAAAGAGAAAATCCGACTCTCGCAGACCACCACGGCCGAAAGCACCAACCCGGCATAGACCCCGACCGCTAACCCCAGAACCGACCAACCCAGCATTGACCCCGACCACTACCCCCAGAACCAAGCACCCTGACCCCGCGACCACCAACCCCCAGAACAGAACGCCCCAAAACCAAAACCCCGAGTGCGAACGGCCCGCCCTCAAAGTGCTATTCTGAAACGCCCTTTTCCTCCGGAAACCCTCCCATGAGCGCTCTGTTTTCGCCCTTCACGCTGCGAAGCGTGACGCTTCCGAACCGCATCGTGGTCTCACCGATGTGCCAATACTCTGCCGAACGCGGCGAAGCCACCGCATGGCACATGATCCACCTCGGACACCTCGCGCTCTCGGGCGCCGGCATGCTCTGCCTCGAAGCAACCGCAGTCGAACCCGATGGCCGCATCACCCCCGGCGACCTCGGCCTCTGGGACGACGTGACCGAAGCCGCGCTCAAACCCGTCATCGACGCCATTCGAAAATATTCGCACATCGCCATCACGATGCAGCTCGGCCACGCGGGCCGCAAAGCGTCGAGCGCGGTGCCTTGGGAAGGCGGTCAACTGATCCCCGTATCAGAAGGCGGCTGGATGCCCTCGGCGCCATCGGCGATTCCGCATAAGGAAAGCGAAACACCGCCGCTAGCCCTCGACGCAGCCGGCCTGATCCGCATACGCGAAGCCTTCGTGGCGACAGCGAAGCGGGCCGCACGCCTGGGCCTGGATGCACTCGAAGTGCACGCGGCCCACGGTTATCTGCTGCATCAGTTTCTCTCACCGCTCGCCAACCAGCGCACCGATGAATACGGCGGCTCGCTCGAAAACCGCATGCGTTTTCCGCTCGAAGTCTTCGACGCCGTGCGCGCCGCTTTTCCCGCCGATAAACCCGTCGGCCTGCGTGTGTCGGCATCGGATTGGGTGGAAGGTGGCTGGGATCTCGAGCAGACGATCGTGTTCGTGAAGGAGTTGCAGAAACACAAGGTGGACTGGATCGATGTATCGTCGGGCGGCGTTTCACCGCTGCAAAAAATTCCGCTATCGCCGGGTTATCAACTGCCGTTCGCAAAAGCCATCAAGGAAGCGACGGGCGTGAATACCATGGGCGTGGGTCTTATCACCGACCCGCAGCATGCCGAAGAAATTATTGAGTCGGGCGAGGCGGATCTCGTCGCGTTGGCGCGTGCGCTGCTCTACAATCCGCGCTGGCCGTGGCACGCGGCCGCGCAACTGGGTGCGACCGTCGAAGCGCCGCCGCAATACTGGCGCTCGCAGCCGCGCGAACAAAAAGCGTTGTTCGGCGATATCTCGTTCGGTCAGCGCTGAAACTCGCGGCTTGAATTTATGGAGCGGTTGAACTCGTGCGCGCCTAACGTGTACGATGCCGTTGTTCGCCCGCATGGTTTCACCCTCACGCGGGCGGCGAAGGACAGTGAATTGCAGCACATGAAGCAACCGAAGCAACCAGCGCAATGAGAAGGACAGCAACGCGGCGGCGCCTCGCATTCAGGCCGCCGCGTTTTTTTAATCCACGTTCCGGTTCGTCACCGTTCGCGTGAAACCGGGACGAGGCGAAGTTCAAGCGTCTGCTAAGCCAAACCGATTCGTTTTAAAGGATTCATTCGATGAGTTCACGGAGGGTCGCCGTCCGCCGTTCGGGCATACACGGCAAGGGCGTGTTCGCCGCGATGCCGCTCGCCAAAGGCGAACGGATAATCGAGTACAAAGGCGAACGCATTTCGTGGAAAGAGGCGTTGCGCCGTCATCCGCACAACCCGGACGAGCCGAACCATACGTTCTATTTCGCGCTCGAAAACGGCAAAGTGATTGACGGCAAGGTCGACGGCAACAGCGCACGCTACATCAACCATTCGTGCGCGCCGAATTGCGAAGCCGAAGAGAAGGAAGGGCGCGTGTTCATCCACGCGCTGCGTGCGATCAAGGAAGATGAAGAGCTGTACTACGACTACGGTCTCGTCATCGACGGTCGCATCACGAAGAAGCTCAAGCAGGAATACGAATGCCGCTGCGGCGCCAAAAAGTGCCGCGGCACCATGCTGGCGTTGAAGAAGAAAAAGTAGGGCTTTCGTAGAGCGTGGCAGCAAAAAAACGCCGCGGCAGGGTTTCCTCCGTGGCGTTTTTCTATGCCGTTTTCAAAGGCATCCGCACGATGAAGCGCGCGCCGCCTTCGGGCGCTGGAGCATCTTCGTAATGCACGCTGCCGTTGTGCAGGACCATGATGTCGTGGACGATCGCGAGACCCAGTCCGGCGCCGCCTTCCACGCCGTGGCCATCGCCGCGAAAAAAGCGCTTGAACAGATCCGGCTGCTGTTCCAGAGGCACGCCCGGGCCGTTATCTTCCACCACGATTTCGCCCATCCTCCGGCCGGTTTCTTCTACAGTTTGCGTCACCGTAACGGTCACGCGCGCGCCTTCGGCCCGCGAGGTGGGCACGTATTTCAGCGCGTTATCGATGAGATTGCCGATCACCTCGCGCACCAGCACGAGATTGCCGCGCACGATCAGGGGATGTTCGTTATCGGGATCGTCGAGACGCTGAAAGCCCATGTCGACACGCACAGCCAGCGCGCGCGGCACCCATTCGGCGCCGGTTTCGAACGCGAGCGTGGCGTAATCGAAGTCGGTGAAACGCGCCGCTTGTTCACCCGGCTCGGCGCGGGCGAGCGAGAGCAGCTGATTCGATAAGCGCACAGCCCGATCCGCCGATGCCCGCAGTTCCTTGACCGCCTCCAGCACCTTCGCCGGGTCCTTAGCGCTCGCGGCCTGCTCGGCGTGCAGCTTCACGGCGGTGAGTGGCGTACGCAACTGATGGGCGGCATCGGCGATAAATTTGCGCTGCCCGTCCAGCGCCGTTTTCAGGCGGTCGAGCAGGGCGTTCATCGCGCTCGTCAAAGGACGAATTTCGATAGGAACAAAGGATTCGTCGACCGGTTCCAGTGACATATGGGTCTGCCGGTTGAGGGTATCGGCGAGATCGGTCAGCGGGTTGAGCTGCTGGTTCACCACGCGCCATACGATCACCCAGCCGGCCAGCAGCAGGAGCAGCAGCGGCATCATGATCGCGACCATGAACTCGACCGCTATCCGATACCGCGAGCCCACGCGCTGCGCCACTTCCACAACGATCGGATTGCCGTGCGTCTGGTCCACACGCACCTGCGCCGCACGCACGCTCGTGCCCTGAAAGTTCGTCTCGAAGACGTAAGCGTAGTGAATCCGGCGCACGTTCGTGCCGGTCAGCGGCAGATCGGGTTCGCCGGCGATCTCGCTATCGCCGTCGCTGATCCGGTAGATCAGTTGTTCGACGGGATCGGAGAACATCGCGCGGGCGAGCGGCGGCACCGTGAGCGGTGCGTCGACGCCCGCTAGCTGGATCTGCTTGGAGATAGCCGTGGCGAGATCGGCCAGTGAGCGGTCGACCACGTGCTGCGTGTATTGCCACGCAAGCCAGTACGCCATCAATCCGCTCATTAACGCGAGCAGCGACAGCGGCGCGGCAAGGCGGCGCAACAGCGAGCGGCGCAGGCTGGGCGGCACGCTCGCAGACGGGGTTGCCGAGCGCGCCAGGTGCAGCCAGTCGGCGCGGTCGAAACGTTCGTCGGGCGTGCGCCGGGGAGGGAATCGCAAGGTGCTGGTTACCGCTCGTCAGGCTGGTTATGCCATCGACAAACCGCTTACGCGGCCTGCCGGATTTCCTGCAGCAAGTAGCCGAAACCTCGCACCGTCACGATTTCCACGCGGCAGTTTTCGAGTTTCTTGCGAACCCGGTGCACGTAAACTTCAATGGCGGTGTCGCCGAGATCGCCGCCAAAGTGCGTCAGGTGATCCTGCAACTGCGCTTTGCTGACCACACGGCCGTGGCGTAGCAACAGCATTTCGAGCACGGCGAATTCACGCGGCGACAATTCCAGCGGTTTTTCGTCGTTGAAAATGCGGCGATCCACACCCGACAAGCGCAAGCCGCCCAGCGATACTTCCGGACGCGGTACATCGCCATGCGGGCCGCTGCGGCGCATCACGGCACGAATGCGCGCTTCGAGTTCGGCGGGTTCAAACGGTTTGAGCATGTAGTCGTCGGCGCCGCTGTTCAGGCCCTGGACGCGGTCATGCAGTTCGTCACGCGCGGTCAGGATAATCACTGGCGTATGACGATTGCCCTGGCGGAAACGTGACAACAGCGTCATGCCGTCGATACCCGGCAAGCCGAGATCGAGAATCACCAATTCATGGCGATTTTGCGTGAGCGCCTGCTCCGCGAAAATGCCGTCGTGGACCATATCGACGGTAAAGCCGGCTTGTTCAAGGCTACTTTGAATGCCGCGCGCGATGGGGCGGTCGTCTTCGATCAGAAGGATTCGCATGGAAGTCGCTCTTATACGATGGGTTGGGCTCGATTGTGCGTCGCGGCCGCCAGCCGGAATTGCCTACCTTTCTTTACCGCGGCGCCGTCCGAGTTATATCAGCAATCTTTTACGCCAAACGCTGCACGCGCCTCACTGTGCAGCGATTCTCCTGCGGCCGGACACGCCGGAATTCCCCGCTTCGCGGACGCCACCCCGCGGCCGGTTTCCAGCACGTCCGCTTGGTCCCTATGGCGACGAATTCGGTCGTTGAAAGAGATAAACGGACTGTCCAAACCGTATGCGCTGCTGATTGTACAGTGTCGGTCTGTGCCGCCGATGGACTGGAGTCGTCAGAACGCATAAGGCCTTGTGAAAGCTTACGCCTGTACGAGCGGTTTTCTTTCTCGTTGAAAGATTTCATTGCCGCAGACTTGCAAACACCTTTGTTTCTGCTTTCGAATAAGCGAGTTTTGGTCCCGTACAGGCTTTTCCCAGCTCGCTTATTGCGGATTTTGAATGTCATCGTCTGTAATACGGCTGTTACGCATTTGTCGCGGTAGTCAGGTTGGTAAGCGGATTTCAGGCGCTTCAGGTTATGGAATCGATGAATCGCGCGAGGGTTATATCGCGTTCTGTCAGACCTTTTGCCGTATGCGTCGAGAGCGTGATTTCCACTTTGTTGTACACATTCGACCATTCTGGATGGTGATCCATTTCCTGCGCTTTTATTGCCACGCGGGTCATGAAACCGAATGCCTCGTTGAAATCAGCGAACTTGAAACTTCGGAGAATCGAGTCGTTGTCCGGGCTGAGTTGCCAGTGCTTTAACTCTGCAAGAAGTTCGGGCAGTTCGTCGGTTGTAAGCTTCTTGATCATGTCGGGACCTCTTTGCCTTTGCATTAGCGATGGCTATTCTGGGCGCAAGGACCACGCCTGCGGCCAGGAGAACACGCGGTAAGCTTGCGTCTTTCGGCTTTTCACGCAGGATATCCACATGGTCGACCTCGATCACTTTGATCTCGCGCTGCTCGACGTTCTTCAGCGCTTCGGCCGCGCGACGCATCAACAACTCGGCGAGGAAGTGCCGCTGTCGCCATCGCAGATCGGTCGCCGCTTGCAACGCCTGGAGGCGACCGGCGTGATCGATGGTTACCGGGTTGTGCTGCGTCCCGAAAAACTCGGCCTCGGCGTGACCGCTTTCACGAGCCTTAAGCTGAAGCATCACGGCGATACCGCTATCGACCAGTTCCAGCAGCAGATCGAGGCGTTGCCCGAAGTGCTCGAATGCCATGCGACGGTTGGCGACGCAGATTACCTGTTGCGAATCGTCGCGCCGGATTTGAACGCGCTGTCAACGTTCGTCATGAAAAAACTGATGCGAGTTCCCGGCGTGGACAGCGTGCGCTCCAATATCGTGCTGACCACATTCAAGCGCAACGGGCCGCTGCCGCTGGGACATCTCGCAGCCACTCCGCCCGATTCCGCCGATTAAGCCGGCTCGCTCAGCAGATCGACATACGCGACCGGCACGAGGTCGCTCACCGACACGCCAAGCTTCGCAAACAATTCCTCTGCTTCCTTTTCGCCGCCGGCTTCGTCGTCATCCTGGGCGAGCAGTACTTCCAGTTCGATGAAATCGCCCAGTCCGTCCACGCGGTCCAGATGAATCCGCGTGCGCCCGACGATATAAACGTGCCGCTCCTTATTCACGATGCCGCGCGTGTTCAGCGCCTGTGCGAGCAGGGCGTGGGTGGCTTCGGGGTTGGTGACCGGGCTGCGCGAGTAATACGACACTTTCGGGCCGTCGCGGTCGTCGCGTTGATAGAAAATCAGTTCGGCCGGCGTGTTGTCGTCGAATTGACGCAGTTTAAGGCGGCCGTTTGGCACATCGTAGAAAAAATCCTGCTGGCGATAGATCATCGGCGGTTCGCTGGCCAGCGCTGCTGCGCGCGCCAGAAGCTGGTCGAACTGATGCGCGCGAGCCTTGATTTCGATATTGCGTGCCATGTTGGATTTCCTGTTCACGTGGGCGCCAGATGCGCGTCCCTCAGACTAACAAAATTTGATGACCGGAAGATTCATCGGCTTCCGGTCATGACGTTCATAACGGTTGTTCAGGCGACTAGGTCGCCCATTGATCTTCAATCAGACGTAACGCCGCCGCGATACTCGGCTCCTCGCGGCGCTCCGCCAGCACGATGAACGAAAGCTGGGTAGGCACCGTGACGCCCTCCACGATAGTCAGCGCGTGCGCATGCGCTTCAGCCAGCGCGATGGAATCGCGCACGAGTGTCAGGCCCACGCCCGACTTGACCAGATCGAGCATTGATGGCTCCTGGTCCACTTCCGCGACTTTGACCGGCTGGACCCCGTGGGCGTCGAAGATCCGCGTGAGCAAGCGGTTATGAGCCGATTCCGCCGGCGTCCAGATCCAGGGCAGCCGGGCCAGCGCCACCCAGCCAATTGCCCCACCTTCTGCGCGATCGGGCCGGTTCACGCGCTCCTTCCAGCCCGCCGGCGCCAGCACGCGATACAGATACGGCTTCAACTGTACGACATGAAAGCGCTCCGGATCGCGGGGTTCATCGATTGCCGGATCGCCGATATAAAACCCCACATCGAGATCGCGCGCCTTGATGCGCTCGAGCACCCAGCCTGACATGCCATGCCGCAAAGCGGTTTCGATGCGCGGATACGTTTCCACGAGCGCCCGCAAGAAGCCGCCCAGACGCAGGAATTCGGGATCGAGGATCGTCCCGATGGTCAGGCGGCCGCTGACCTCATGTCGAAGCGCGGCGGCCACGCGCCGGACCTCGCTCGCGGCCGTCAAGGCTCGCTCGGCGTGGGGCAGGAGGGCTTCACCGTCGCGCGTGAGGATCAGGCCATGCGACGTCCGCGAAAACAACGTGACGCCCAGCGTCTCCTGCAGGTTCTTGATCTGCAAGCTGACGGCGGGCTGCGACACGTGCAACAACACGGCCGCGCGCGTGAGATTGCCTTCGCGGGCGACGGTGACAAATGCGCGGAGAAGAGTCAGGTCCATGCCTGATATTAGCCCAGCTTATAAAGCTGTTGAAGATATCTGATTGGATTGCTGCACTGCGTCCGCAGTACTTTGTGCGTTTGGGATAGAGCGAAGCCGTTTGAAGCGGCTTGGGCAGGAGACACGGATGAAACAGGATGCGCGCAAGCTTGAAGGCGAATTTGATTACATCATCGTGGGTGCGGGAACGGCGGGGTGCGTGCTTGCCAACCGGCTGACCGAAGATGCCGATGTGAGTGTGCTGCTGCTGGAAGCCGGCGGCAGGGATAACTACCACTGGATTCACGTGCCGGTCGGATATCTGTATTGCATTGGCAATCCGCGCACGGACTGGCTTTACAAGACGCAGGCTGAAGCCGGACTCGACGGGCGATCGCTTTCGTATCCGCGAGGCCGCGTGCTGGGCGGTTGTTCGTCGATCAACGGCATGATCTACATGCGTGGGCAGCGCGAGGATTACGACGACTGGGCCCGCGTTACCGGGGACCGCGACTGGTCCTGGGATTCGGTGTTGCCGGTGTTCAAGCGCAGTGAAGATCACCACGGCGGTGGGAATCAATGGCATGGCGCCGGGGGCGAATGGCGTGTCGAGAAACAGCGGTTGAAGTGGAAGGTGCTGGAAACATTCGCGCAGGCGGCTCAGGAGAGCGGTCTTCCTGCTACTGACGATTTCAATCGTGGCGACAACACGGGTGTTGGTTACTTCGATGTGAACCAGCGCAGCGGGATCCGGTGGAATGCATCGAAGGCATTTTTGCGGCCGGCGATGAAGCGGCCCAATCTCACCATCATCACGGGTGCTCATACGCAGCGGCTGGTGATGGAGGGCAAGCGTTGCGTGGGCGTGGAATATCGTGGTGGCGACACGGACTATCTGGCCAAGTCGCGATGCGAAGTGATTCTGAGTGCGGGCGCGGTGAATTCGCCGCAATTGCTGGAGTTGTCCGGTATTGGGAATGGGGCGCGGCTGCGGCAACTGGGTATCGACGTCGTGCAGGACCTGCGGGGTGTTGGGGAGAATTTGCAGGATCATCTACAGCTTAGGATGGCTTACAAAGTGCATGGCGTGCGGACGTTGAACACGTTGTCGGCGCATTGGTGGGGTAAGGCGTGGATTGGCTTGCAGTACGTGTTGACGCGAAGCGGGCCGATGTCGATGGCGCCGTCGCAACTGGGGGCGTTCGCGAAGTCCAATCCGGATGATTTGACCATTACGCGGCCGGATGTGGAGTATCACGTGCAGCCGTTGTCGCTTGACCGGTTTGGGGAGCCGTTGCATTCGTTCAATGCGTTCACGGCTTCGGTGTGTCCGTTGCGGCCGACGTCGCGGGGGAGTGTTCATATTGCGACGCCGGATGCGCGGGATGCGCCTTTGATTGCGCCTAATTATTTGTCGACTGATCGTGATCGTGAGGTTGCGGTCAATGCGTTGCGTTTGACTCGGCGGATTGTGAGCGCGCCGGCGTTGGCGAAGTATTCGCCGGAGGAGATTTTGCCGGGAACGGCGTTTCAGACGGACGCGGAGCTTGCTGTTGCGGCGGGGAAAGTCGGGACGACTATTTTTCATCCGGTGGGTACATGTCGGATGGGGGCGGATAACGATCCGGCGGCCGTTGTTGATGGGCGGTTGCGCGTGATTGGGGTGAGCGGGTTGCGGGTGGTTGATGCATCGGTGATGCCGACGATTACCTCTGGCAACACGAATTCCCCGACGTTGATGATCGCTGAGCGGGCTAGCGAGATGATTCGCGCCGATCGACGGTTTTTGTTTTCGCTCGCGCCGGTGGACGGAATGTCTAGTTGATTTCGCTCGCGCCGGTGGACGGGGTTTGGTGGTTTTGGGTTAGGGGGCGGGGTTGCTGGGTTAGCGGTCGGGGTTGGTGCTGGAGTGCCAGGTTCCGGGGTTAGCGGCCGGAGTCTATGCCGGTTGGTGTTTTCAGCCGTGGTGGTCTGCGAGAGTCGGATTTTCTCTTTATCACTATTAGCCACTGTGCGTGGCGGCACGTCATTTCTTTGTCCAAAGCGACAAAGAAACGAAGCAAAGAAAACGCTTTCAACCACGCTACCCTAAGTGTCCACAGCGTGCAGTTTTCATTCATGGGTGCCCCAAAAGCACGGTGCTCGCCAGAGCCTCGGATGTGTGAACCCCTCCTTCTCCGAACACCGATACCCACACGCTTCGCCACCAGTGATTGAACCTGCCCAAGGAGCACCCCGCGCTATCCGCGGACGACCTCCCTCCAAATTTGTACGCGCCTCGAACCACGTCGCCAACCCTGCTGAAAACGAGGTCGCGAAGATGCGGGTGGCCGCAACCGACGAAAATAGCTGTACAGAATGCGCAGCCAATTCACAGAAACTGAAGCAGTAAACACAAACACGCATGAAGCTGTGGCCTATGAATACGGTCGCACGGACCAGATAGCTAATCCGTCAAAACCGCAGCCGTAAATACCTGTAAGGCCGTGCAGGTTCCTTAGCAATGGTGCTTGCCCGAGAGCGTACGGGGCGAAGCGTGTTCGTGTCAGGATTCGCGAGAAGGAGGGTTTCACACATCCGTGGTGCTGGCGAGCACCGTGCTTTTGGGGCACCCATGAATGAAAACTGCACGCTGTGGACACTTAGGGTAGAGCGGTTAAAGCGCTTTCTTTGCTTCGTTTCTTTGTCGCTTTGGACAAAGAAATGACGTGCCGCCACGCACAGTGGCTAATAGTGATAAAGAGAAAATCCGACTCTCGCAGACCGCTAAGGCCGAAAGCACCAACCCAGCATAGACCCTGACCGCTAACCCCGGAACCTGGCACCCCAGCACCAACTCCAACCGCTAACCCAGCGACCCCGACCAACCCCAACCGCTAACTCAGCAACCCCGGCAACCCCGCCCCCTAACCCCGAAACACCGCCAAAACCGTCCACCGGTGCGAACGAAATCCCCGTGCGAACGAAAAAACCTCCTTAAAACTAAGTGCAAATCCCGATGATTGCGCTGCATCATTGGCGCGACAATAAGGCGTGCGCGCTTGATGCACCGCAGGTCTGCATCACCATTGTGCAGCACGCAAGAAGTGCAACAGCAGCAGCGCAATAACCCAGACCAACACCGCCAGCAAAATCACGGGGCATGCGCCAAAAGCGCGCCGAGCTGAAGCTGAAACAAAGGCTCAAACAAAGCACGGAAGGGGACATGATTCTCGGCGATACGATTCTGGAAACCCGCGGCCTGACAAAAGAGTTCAAAGGCTTCACCGCCGTCAACGGCGTGAACCTGCGCGTGCGGCGCGGCTCCATCCACGCATTGATCGGCCCCAACGGCGCGGGCAAAACAACCTGCTTCAACCTGCTCACCAAATTCCTTGAACCCACCGCAGGACAAATCGTCTTCAACGGCATCGACATCACCGGCGAACGCCCCGCGCAAATCGCCCGCCGCGGCGTCATCCGCTCATTCCAGATTTCCGCTGTATTCCCGCATCTGACAGTGATGCAGAACGTACGCATCGGTTTGCAACGCTCACTCGGTACATCGTTTAAATTCTGGAAAAGCGAACGCGTCCTCGACGCACTCAACGACCGCGCCATGGACCTCCTCACCCAGGTCGGCCTGACCGATTTCGCCGATACCACTACGGTCGAACTTTCCTATGGCCGCAAGCGCGCACTCGAAATCGCCACCACGCTTTCGATGGAACCCGAACTCATGCTCCTCGATGAACCCACGCAAGGCATGGGTCACGAAGACGTCGACCGCGTGACGGCGCTGATCAAGAAAGTATCAGCGGGACGCACGATCCTCATGGTCGAACACAACATGAACGTGATCGCGGGCATCTCGGACACCATCACCGTCCTTCAACGCGGCGAAGTGCTGGCCGAGGGCAGCTATGCAGAGGTATCGAAGAACGCGCTGGTGATGGAAGCCTACATGGGCAGCGCCGACGCAGCGCTCGCCGGAGCGCACGCATGAGCACGATCGTGGAAGAACGCCGCGCAGAACAATCGCGCGAAGCATCGACTCAGGAGCCGGCGCTAGAGCTCGTCGGCACGCAAGCCTGGTACGGTGAATCGCACATCCTGCACGGCGTGGACCTGACCGTGCATCGAGGCGAAGTTGTCACGCTGCTCGGACGCAACGGCGCAGGCCGCACGACAACGCTGCGCGCCATCATGGGCCTGACCGGTCGTCGCACGGGGTCGATTCGTATCGGCGGGCATGAAACCGTCGGCATGTCGACTCATAAGATCGCGCACTACGGCGTGGGTTATTGCCCGGAAGAACGCGGCATCTTTTCAAGCCTCTCGTGCGAAGAAAACCTGCTTCTGCCGCCGCTTGTAGGCCCGGCGAAAGACGCCATGTCGATCGATGAAATCTATTCGATGTTCCCCAATCTCAAGGAACGTCGCAACAGCCAGGGCACGCGTTTGTCGGGCGGCGAACAGCAGATGCTGGCGGTCGCGCGCATCCTGCGTACCGGCGCGAACCTGCTGCTGCTCGATGAAATTTCGGAAGGGCTTGCGCCTGTCATCGTTCAGACGCTCGCGCGGATGATCATGATGCTGAAGGCACGCGGCTACACCATCGTGATGGTCGAACAGAATTTTCGTTTTGCCGCACCACTCGCCGATCGCTTTTATGTCATGGAGCACGGGAAGATCGTCGAGCATTTCGACTCAGGCGAACTCGACACGAAAATGCCAGTGCTGCATGAGCTGCTCGGGGTTTGAAAAACGCTCAACATACGTTCAACGCAAGTTCAACGCATCAGCATGCGGCCAACCGCAAGAACAACAACTCAACGGAGACTGTAATGAAGAAGAAGACCCTCGCGCGCCTGTCGGGACTCTGCCTTGCGGTTGCCACGGCCACAGCTTCGCTGATGGCGGGCAACGTCCAGGCGGCCCCGGGCGACACGGTGAAGATCGGCTATATCACGGACTTGTCCGGCCTGTATGCGGACATCGACGGGCAGGGTGGCCTCGAAGCCATCCGCATGGCAATTGCGGATTTCGGCGGCAAGGTGAACGGCAAGCCGATCGAACTCGTCTACGCGGATCACCAGAACAAGGCGGATATTGCAGCATCGCGAGCGCGTGAATGGATTGACCGCGATGGCGTGAACGTGATCATCGGCGGCACGAATTCGGCAACCGCGCTGTCGACGAATCAGGTCGCCGGCGAAAAGCATATCCCGTACATCAACATTGGTGCGGGCGCGGACAACCTGACCAACGAGCAGTGCACGCCCTACACGGTTCACTACGCGTACGACACCATGGCGCTCGCCAAGGGCACGGGATCGGCCGTGACGAAGCAGGGCGGCAAGACGTGGTTCTTCCTGACGGCCGACTATGCGTTCGGCAAGGCGCTGGAAAAGAATACGTCGGACGTGGTGAAGGCTAACGGCGGCCAGGTGCTCGGCGCGGTCCGTCATCCGTTGTCGGCCTCTGACTTCTCGTCCTTCCTGTTGCAGGCGCAATCGTCGAAAGCGCAGGTGCTCGGTCTGGCGAACGCCGGCGGCGACACGATCAACTCGATCAAGGCGGCGAAGGAATTCGGCATCACCAAGACGATGAAGGTCGCGGCGCTCCTGATCTTCCTGTCGGACATCCACAGCCTGGGCCTCGAAACCGCGCAAGGCCTGGTCGCAACCGATAGCTGGTACTGGAACAAGGACGCTACAACGCGCGCCTGGGCACAGCGCTTCTTCGCCAAGACGAAGAAGATGCCGACGAGTCTTCACGCGGCTGATTACTCGGCGGTCACCACGTACCTGAAGGCGGTACAGGCGGCTGGCACGACGGATAGCGACAAGGTGATGGACCAGTTGCACAAGATCAAGATCAACGACTTCTACACGCAAAATGGCTACATTCGTGCGGACGGAAGCATGATCCACGACATGTACCTGATGCAGGTGAAGACGCCGGCGGAATCGAAGGAACCTTGGGACTACTACAAGATCACGGCGACCATCCCGGGTGATCAGGCTTTCGCCACCAAGGCTGAATCGCGCTGCGCGTTGTGGAAGTAAGCGGCGGGTTGACGGCGGCACAGCGGATGTGCGCGTGACGCCGAGCGTTTGAGGCTTCCCGTCGCTAAACGATCCGCATGATCGATCGACGCATGACGGCTTGCTCATCTTGAGCCAGGCGGCATGCGTCGAAACTACTCTGACGGCAGATTCAATGGAAATTTTCGGCATTCCGCTCGCGGCGATGATGAGCCAGTTGCTGCTCGGGCTGGTGAACGGATCGTTCTACGCCATCCTGAGCCTCGGCCTCGCGGTGATTTTCGGCCTGCTCAACGTGATCAACTTCGCCCACGGCGCGTTGTTCATGCTGGGCGCGATGATCACATGGATGGGTTTTTCGTATTTCAACGTGCCGTACTGGGCCATGCTCGTGCTCGCGCCGCTGATCGTGGGGGTGTTCGGCATCGTGATTGAACGGACGATGTTGCGCTGGCTCTACAAGCTCGATCATCTGTATGGCTTGCTGCTGACGTTCGGCTTGACGCTGGTGATTGAAGGCGTGTTCCGCTCTATCTATGGTTCATCCGGCCAGCCCTACGACGTCCCCGAACTGCTGTCCGGCGCGACGAATCTCGGCTTCATGTACCTGCCGAATTATCGTGCCTGGGTGGTGCTGGCGTCGCTGGTCGTGTGTTTTGCGACGTGGTTCGTGATCGAGAAAACGCGGCTGGGGGCGTATCTTCGCGCGGGCACCGAGAACCCGAAGATGGTCGAGGCATTCGGTATCAACGTGCCGTTGATGGTCACGCTCACCTACGGGTTCGGCGTGGCGCTCGCGGCATTCGCGGGCGTGCTTGCCGCGCCGGTGATCCAGGTGTCGCCGCTGATGGGGCAATCGATGATCATCACCGTTTTCGCGGTGGTTGTTATCGGCGGAATGGGGTCGATCATGGGATCGATCCTGACCGGCCTCGGGCTCGGCGTGATTGAAGGCCTGACGCGCGTGTTCTATCCGGAAGCCTCTGCGACCGTCGTTTTCGTGATCATGGCGCTGGTGCTGCTCGTGCGCCCGGCGGGACTTTTCGGCAAGGAAAAATGATGGTTAGGAAAGTGCTCTACGGCGTGTTGCTTGCCGGCCTGATCGCGGCGCCGTTCCTCGGCGTGTACCCGGTCTTCATGATGAAAGTGCTGTGTTTCGCGCTGTTGGCGGCCGCCTTCAATTTGTTGATCGGCTATACGGGCCTGCTTTCGTTCGGCCACGCAATGTTCCTCGCCAGCGCCGGTTATTCTGCTGGTTATGCGATCCAGACGCTCGGTTTTACGCCGGAACTCGGCGTGATTGCGGGCACGGCGATAGCGACGTTATTGGGCCTCGTGGTCGGCTTGTTCGCGATCCGGCGCCAAGGCATCTACTTCGCAATGGTCACGCTGGCGCTCGCGCAGATGGTCTATTTCGTGTTCCTTCAGGCGCCGTTCACACACGGCGAAGACGGTATGCAAGGCGTGCCGCGCGGCAAACTGTTCGGCGCAATCAGCCTCAGTTCCGACTTGACGCTCTATTACGTCGTGCTCGTGGTGATGGTGCTGGCGTTTGGTTTTATCGTGCGCGTGGTGCATTCGCCGTTCGGGCAAGTGCTGATCGCGATCAAGGAGAATGAGCCGCGCGCGATCTCGCTGGGGTACGACACGTCACGTTTCAAGCTGCTGGCGTTTGTGTTGTCGGCGGGATTGGCGGGGCTGGCCGGCGCGCTTCAAACGCTGGTGCTCGGCTTCGAGACACTCGGCGACGCCTACTGGACCATGTCCGGCCTGGTCGTGCTAATGACCCTGGTGGGTGGCATGAGCACCATGTTCGGGCCTCTGCTCGGCGCATTCATTATCGTGGCGCTGGAAAATCGTCTCGGCGATATAGGCACTGCGCTGTCTTCGCTCACGGGTATAGATTGGTTCAACTCGCTCGGAGAGTCGGTGACGATCGTGACGGGCCTGATCTTTATTGCATGCGTGTTGCTGTTCCGGCGCGGCATTGTGGGAGAAATCGTTGCACGGGTCAAACCGTTGCGCGGCTGAAGCGACGCAAGTACAAGCCTCGTAATTTAGTTGGTGATCCGAACTATAACGTTTGCGAGCCATGGTTTTCCCGCAGTTAACTGCAGTATTTAACAGGACCTGGATAAACTGGCGCCCAATAAAGGTGCTAACGTGCACCACTAGGGTAAATGCTAGGTTGTCGGTATTGGTTGCGCAATCTAATATCCGTTTCAGTTCTGTTGCACCGAATTTTGAGGTGGAGAACGAGGAGACAACGAGGCATCAAGTGCCCGACCGAAAGCGCTGTTGGATGACTCCAACAGCGCTTTTTATTTGTACTCCGCCTTCACGGGTTTTCACTTCCAAATCGATTTATTCTGCCGGGATCAAGGGGCCAGACACGGTCTTCAAACGGCTGCGATTTACATTAATTTAGTCATTTCCGTACGGGTTTTCCCCTGGCATTTTTCAATGCGTGCTTTGGCACGCATTCGCGCGTTCAAACTCCTTCAAAACGCTTGCCCCGCGTGGTTCTCGTCCGCTACACTTCCGATTCACCGACCGCATGGTCGGGATATAAAAATCGTAAAATCGCGCCAGTGAACAAAACACATTTACGGGGCATATCAATGAAGTCGGCTTTACGCTGGATCTCGACGGCGGCACTCGTCGCGAGCGTGTCCGCAGCAGCATGTACGCAGGCTTTCGCAGACGTAAAGATTGGCGTGACGTTATCCGCCACTGGCCCGGCTGCATCGCTGGGAATTCCGGAAAAAAAAACCATTGCGCTGCTGCCGAAGGAGATCGCCGGGCAGAAGATGGAATACATCGTTCTTGACGACGCGACTGACTCCACCCAAGCCGTCAAGAATGCCCGCAAGCTGACGAGTGAAGATCACGTCGACGCCCTGATTGGTTCCACGGTGGTCCCGAATTCGCTCGCGATGATCGATGTGGCGTCTGAGACCTCCACCCCAATGATCTCCATGGCCGCAGCGGCCACGATCGTCGAACCGATGGATGCAAAACGCGCGTGGGTATTCAAGACGCCGCAGAACGACATCCTGATGGCGACCGCTATCGCGCAGCATATGTCGAATCACGGCGTGAAGTCGGTGGCGTTTATTGGTTTCAGCGACGCTTATGGCGAAAGCTGGTTCAAGGAATTCACCAAGGCAGCGGATCTTGCGAAAATCAAGGTGGTCGCTAACGAACGGTTCGCGCGCAACGATACATCGGTGACAGGACAGGTTCTCAAAGCCATGTCGCAGAATCCCGATGCCGTGCTGATCGCGGGTGCGGGCACGCCGGCCGCGTTGCCGCAAAAGACGCTGAAAGAGCGGGGCTACAAGGGCAAGATCTATCAGACGCATGGCGTGGCGAACAACGACTTCCTGCGTGTGTGCGGCAAGGATTGTGAAGGCACGTTCCTGCCGGCCGGGCCGTTGCTGGTTGCCGCGCAGTTGCCCGATTCGAACCCCGTGAAGAAGGCCGCGCTGACTTATAAGCAGGCTTATGAAAGTGCGTACGGTGCGGGTTCCATATCCACGTTCGGTGGTCACGCGTGGGACGCCGGCCTGTTGCTGCAACGGGCAATTCCGATCGCGTTGAAGAAGGGACAGCCGGGCTCGCAGGCATTTCGTGAAGCGTTGCGCGCGGCTATCGAAAGCACGAAGGATTTGCCCGGTTCGCACGGGATCTTCAACATGAGCGCAAACGATCACTCAGGACTCGATCAGCGGGCGCGCGTGATGGTGGAGATCGTCGGCGGGCAGTGGAAGCTCGCCAAAGACTGACCGCGACCCACACGACGATATGAACCGACCCAAGGCGCGTTGCTTCGAACGCGCTTTTTTTTCGGGGTGTTATCGAGTGGATGTTTTTGATGGGCTCGGCAGCGCTGGCCTGATGGCTAACGCTGCGGGAAAACGAGCCTAGGCACAGGCAATGACCGAAAATAGATTGAGCGGCAGTTAATGAGCAGCAGTCAAGCCATGACCGCACGACAAAACAACTCGCAGTAGCGTACAAGGCATGCGCGACGGCATAGCGTCTGGAGACGATGCAATGAACAAGAATAACCCGTGGAAGTGGCAGGGACGGCTGACGAGTGCAGCGCTCGCGGTGACGCTCGCCTTGGGTGGCGGCGCCGCGTTCGCGCAGGTGAAGATCGGCGTGACGTTATCGGCGACAGGGCCGGCGGCATCGCTTGGGATTCCCGAGAAAAATACCATCGCGTTGTTGCCGAAGGAAATCGGCGGGAAGACGGTGGAGTACATCGTGCTTGACGATGGGTCCGACACCAGCCGCGCAGTGCAGAACACGCGCAAGTTGATCGATGAAGATCACGTTGACGCTATCGTGGGCTCGACCGTCACGCCGAACTCGCTGGCTATGCTTGACCCCGCGAGCCAGAGCAAGACGCCAATGATTTCGATGGCCGCCTCCGCTGCAATCATCTCGCCGATGGACGCCAAGCGCTCGTGGGCGTTCAAGACGCCGCAAAACGACGGCCTGATGGCTGATGCGATTGCCGAGTACATGGAGAAGCATGGCGTGAAGACGGTGGGCTTCATCGGCTTTGCAGATGCTTATGGCGACGGCTGGTATAGCGTGTTCAACACCGCTGCGGCCGCGCACAACCTGAAGATTGTCGCGAACGAACGTTTTGCCCGCACCGATACCTCGGTTACCGGCCAGGTGCTGAAGACCATGAGCGCGAATCCGGATGCGGTGCTGATCGCGGGTGCAGGCACGCCAGCGGCGTTGCCCGCCAAGGCGCTGAAGGAGCGCGGTTACAAGGGCAAGGTCTATCAGACGCACGGCGTGGCGAACAATGACTTCCTACGTGTGTGCGGCAAGGATTGTGATGGCGAATTGCTGCCCGCGGGGCCGATCCTGGTGGCGGATCAATTGCCGGACAGCAACCCGGTGAAGAAGTCATCGCTGGCTTATAAGGCGGCCTATGAGAAGGCGTATGGAGTGGGGTCGGTATCCACGTTTGGCGGTCACGCATGGGACGCCGGGCACATGCTGGAGCGAGCTATTCCCGAAGCGCTCAAGACGGCTCAGCCGGGCACCGAAGCATTTCGCGTGGCGCTGCGCAATGCGCTGGAAAACGTGAAGGACTTGCCGCTTGCGCATGGCGTGATGAACACCACGCCCACCGATCACAACGGCCTCGACAAGCGCGCCCGCGTGATGGTGCAGATTGTCGACGGCAAGTGGAAACTGCAGAACGATTAGTTGTGACATGGACCGCTTGCGCGCCGGCAAATTCGGCGCGTTAGCGTTCTAGCGCTCAGCGTTCCGGGATATCAACCATGGCTTTGAGGCTGCGTTTTTCTCGTAGTACCAGGCTATGTTTTCGATGGGTTGACCCGGCAGCCCCAGTAGCAGGATGCTCCTAAAGAGGCAGTATGGACTTATCGATTGCGGCGATTCTCGCGCAAGACGGCATCACCACGGGCGCAATCTACGCATTGCTCGCGCTCGCGCTGGTCCTCGTGTTTTCGGTGACGCGTGTCATCTTCATCCCGCAGGGCGAGTTCGTGGCATACGGCGCGCTGACGCTGGCCGCGCTGCAAACGCAGAAGCTACCGGCAACGTGCTGGCTGCTGATCGCCATGGGCGTGGGGTGCTTCGTCGCGGAGATCGCGGGCATCGTGCGGCATCCGTCGCGATACCGGCAGATAGGGCGCACGCTCGCCGTGCTGGCGGGCAAATACCTGCTGTTCCCGGTGGCAGTCTATGGGCTGACGCAGAGCGTGCTGATGCAGCCGTTGCCCATGATCCTGCAGGTCGCGCTCGCGCTGCTGATCGTGATTCCGATGGGTCCATTCGTCTACCGGTTGGCCTACGAGCCGATTGCCGAAGCCAGCACGCTGCTGCTGCTGATCGTGGCGGTCGCTGTGCATTTCGCGATGGTCGGCCTCGGCCTCGTGATGTTCGGCGCGGAAGGCTCGCGAACGAATGCGTTCTCCGATGCCACGTTCAATCTCGGCAGCGTGTCCATCTCCGGGCAGAGTCTCTGGGTGGTCGGGACGGCCGCGGTGCTGATCGTTGCGCTCTATTTGTGCTTCGACCGCACGATCTCCGGGAAGGCGCTGCGCGCGACCTCGGTAAACCGGCTTGGCGCGCGCCTGGTGGGCATCGGCACAACCCAAGCAGGAAGGCTTTCTTTCACGCTCGCGGCCGGCCTGGGCGCGCTCTGCGGCGTCCTGGTGGCGCCAATCACGACTATCTACTACGACTCGGGCTTTCTGATCGGCCTGAAGGGCTTCGTTGGCGCAATCGTGGGCGGCTTGGTGAGTTATCCGCTGGCCGCTGCGGGTTCGCTGCTGGTCGGGCTGCTTGAATCGTATTCCTCGTTCTGGGCGAGCGCATACAAAGAGGTGATCGTCTTCACGCTGATCATTCCGGTGCTGCTGTGGCGGAGTCTGGCAAGTCCGCATTCGGACGAAGACGAGGAGTGACGCGATGAAATTCGTCATGCGAAACAAGTTTTTCTGGGTATTTCTGTTGGTCGTATTCGCGCTGCCGGTGCTGCCGCATCCGATCCGCACGCCGGAGTACTGGATCACGCTGCTGAACTACATCGGTTTGTATTCCATTGTCGCTATCGGGCTCGTGCTGTTGACGGGCATCGGCGGGATGACGAGCTTCGGGCAAGCGGCGTTCGTGGGCGTGGGTGCTTATTCAACGGCCTACCTGACGACGCAGTTCGGTGTGTCGCCGTGGCTCGCGTTAATAGTGGGCATGGTGCTGACGGCGCTGATCGCGCTGTTGCTTGGGATGGTCACCATGCGACTGTCGGGCCACTTCTTGCCGCTCGGGACCATCGCGTGGGGGCTATCGCTGTTCTTCCTGTTTGGGAATCTCGAATTTCTCGGCAAATACGACGGCATCAATGGCATTCCAGTGCTCAACCTTTTCGGCTGGCATCTCGAATCCGGGCGGTCGATCTACTACCTGATCTGGGTTGTCGTGTTGCTCGCGGTCGTATCTGTTCAGAATCTGCTTAATAGCCGTCCTGGCCGGGCTATTCGCGCCCTGCGGGGCGGCGGTACGATGGCCGAAGCCATGGGCGTGAATACCGCGTGGATGCGTGTGGTGATCTTCGTCTACGCCGCCGTGCTGGCCGCGATTTCAGGCTTCCTGTACGCGCATTTGCAGCGTGCGGTGAATCCGACGCCGTTTGGTCTCAATCATGGCATCGAGTTCCTGTTCATGGCGGTGGTGGGAGGCGTGTCGCATGTATGGGGTGCGGTGTTGGGCGCGACGATCCTCACCGTCCTGCAGGACTATCTGCAGACCTTGCTGCCTAAACTGCTTGGCTCGAATGGCAATTTTGAGATCATCGTGTTCGGCGTGTTGATGGTGCTGTTGCTCCAATACGCGCGGCAAGGGGTCTGGCCGTTCGTCGCGCGTCTCTTCCCCAGCGGCCCGCGTGCCCGTGCCCCCGAGCACGCGGAAGCGCTGCCGCAACGCCCGAAGCCAATCATCGGCGAGCCTTTGCTGGTCGTCGATAAAGCGCGCAAGGAGTTCGGCGGTCTCGTCGCCGTCAACGATGTCAGTTTTCAGGTGAAAGCGGGCGAGATCATCGGTTTGATCGGACCGAATGGCGCGGGGAAATCGACGACATTCAACCTGGTCACCGGTGTGCTGCAAGCCACAAGCGGCTCGATCACCTTCCAGGGCGAACGTATCGATGCGCTGACTTCACGTGAAATCGTCAAACGCGGTATTGGACGGACGTTCCAGCACGTGCGACTG
Source organism: Caballeronia sp. LjRoot34 (assembly GCF_964253815.1). NCBI lineage: Bacteria > Pseudomonadati > Pseudomonadota > Betaproteobacteria > Burkholderiales > Burkholderiaceae > Caballeronia > Caballeronia sp. LjRoot34. Next base: position 4,270,400 of record NZ_CAXUSB020000001.1, on the reverse strand, counting down.
CTATCGGGCATGACGGTTCTGGAGAACGTCGCCATAGGCGCGCACTTGCGGGGAAAGACGGGCGTCTGGCGCAGCGTCGCGCGCCTGAACACAGCGGAAGAAGGACGTTTGATGGCGGAAGCCGCGAAGCAGATCAAACGCGTGGGCCTGGAAAAACATCTCTACGATGAAGCCGGCAGCTTGGCGCTGGGGCAACAACGAATTCTGGAAATTGCACGCGCTCTATGCTGCGATCCGACTTTGCTATTGCTGGATGAACCCGCTGCTGGTTTGCGCTATCAGGAGAAACAGCAACTGGCGGGGTTGCTGCGACGCCTGAAGGGCGAGGGCATGAGCATCTTGCTGGTAGAACATGACATGGATTTCGTGATGAATCTGACCGACCGGTTGGTGGTGATGGAATTTGGAACCCGAATTGCAGAAGGATTGCCTGAGGATGTCCAGAAGGACCCTGCGGTTTTGGAAGCCTATCTGGGTGGGGTGGACTGATGGCTGATGCAATTCTTCAAGTCGCCGGTCTGTCGGTCCGTTATGGCAAGGTCGAGGCGCTTCACAACGGAAAACTCAACGTAGGCGCAGGGCAGATCGTTTCGGTTATTGGACCTAACGGCGCGGGCAAATCCACTTTGCTCAACGCCATCATGGGCGCACTTCCGTCCACGGGCTATGCGAAAGGGACCGTTCTCTATCGGGGCGAAGATGTCTCTGCGCTGGCAATCGAGAAGCGTGTTTCACGTGGTATGTGTCTTGTGCCGGAAAAGCGTGAGCTGTTTGCGAGTATGACCGTGGAAGACAACCTGGTTTTGGGTGCGTATCGGCGAAAGCGGGCAGGCGAACGCAATTTTCTCGATCAACTCGATCATGTGTTCGACTTGTTCCCGCGTCTGAAGGAGCGACGGAAGCAGACGGCGGGAACCCTGTCGGGCGGGGAGCGGCAAATGCTTGCAGTGGGCCGTGCGCTCATGGGCAAGCCCGATTTGCTGATGCTGGATGAGCCCAGCCTCGGGTTGGCACCGTTAATCGTGAAGGAGATTTTCCACATCATCAGTGCGTTGCGTCAAACGGGCGTCGCTACGTTGCTGATCGAGCAAAATGCACGCGCGGCGTTGCAGATATCGGATTACGGCTACGTACTCGAAACGGGCGAGTTCGCAATGGAAGGGGTTGCCAGCGAATTGGCCCACAATCCGAAGGTTATTGAAACGTACTTGGGGTTGGCGAAGAAGGTTGCATAGCGCATTTGCAGCTCAACGTGTTTCACGTGAAACACGATTTTTTGCGTTAAAGAGTTGTCAATGGATTTCCGCACGATCTAGAGATTCTCGGTACGACTTTGAATTCCAACGAATTTTGATGGCATGTTTCACGTGAAACATGCCATTTTTTTCGCGTTAGCCGTTTGGCCTGAATCTTGGCAAAAGCTAACCGGCTATAATTCTTCGATATCTCTTTCGAAGGTCCGCCACCTCGCGCGGGAACCCATGCTTTATCCAACTGAATTCGATGTGATCGTCGTAGGTGGCGGTCACGCTGGAACTGAAGCCGCTTTAGCCTCAGCTCGAACGGGTGCGGCGACGCTTTTGTTGACCCATAACATCGAAACACTCGGTCAAATGAGCTGCAATCCCTCGATTGGCGGGATTGGAAAGGGCCATTTGGTCAAGGAAATCGATGCGCTAGGCGGCGCAATGGCCGCGGCAACCGATGAAGCGGGCATCCAGTTTCGGATTCTGAACTCATCGAAAGGGCCGGCAGTCCGTGCTACGCGGGCGCAAGCGGATCGCGTTTTGTACAAACAAGCGATTCGGCATCGACTTGAAAATCAGCCCAATCTTTGGTTGTTCCAGCAAGCAGTGGACGATTTGATCGTCGAAGGCGACCGCGTTGTCGGCGCTGTGACGCAGGTTGGCGTGAAATTCCGCGCCAAGGCGGTCGTGTTGACGGCCGGTACCTTCCTCGACGGAAAGATTCACGTGGGTTTGAACAACTACACGGGCGGCAGGGCAGGTGACCCGGCGGCCGTGTCTTTGTCGGCGCGGCTTAAGGAGCTTCAACTTCCGCAAGGTCGGTTAAAAACGGGCACCCCGCCGCGGATTGATGGCAGGACCATCGATTATTCGAAGCTCGAAGAGCAACCCGGCGATCTCGATCCGGTCCCCGTGTTCTCGTTCCTCGGTCGCGTTGAACAGCATCCGCGGCAAGTGCCGTGCTGGGTGACGCATACCAACGAGCGTACGCATGACATCATTCGGGCCGGGCTCGACCGTTCGCCGATGTACACAGGCGTTATCGAAGGCGTCGGGCCGCGCTATTGTCCGTCGATAGAAGACAAGATTCACCGCTTTGCGTCTAAGGATTCGCATCAAATCTTTTTGGAACCGGAAGGCCTGACGACGAACGAGTTCTATCCGAACGGCATTTCTACGAGCTTGCCCTTCGATGTTCAGCTCGAATTGGTTCGTTCCATGAAGGGATTGGAGCACGCGCACATTCTGCGACCGGGCTACGCGATTGAATACGATTACTTCGATCCGCGAGCGCTGAAGGCGTCGTTGGAAACCAAAGCGATTGGTGGGCTGTTCTTCGCAGGACAGATCAACGGCACAACCGGCTACGAGGAAGCGGCTGCACAGGGCTTGCTCGCGGGTCTCAACGCAGCATTACAAGTCAGCGGCAAGGATGCGTGGTGTCCCCGTCGTGATGAAGCCTATTTGGGTGTTTTGGTCGACGATCTGGTCACCCAAGGGGTGTCGGAGCCATACCGCATGTTCACTAGCCGCGCGGAATACCGCCTGTCGCTGCGTGAAGACAATGCCGATATGCGTTTGACCGAAGCTGGCAGGGCGCTGGGCCTGGTGGATGACACCCGCTGGAGCGTTTTCAACGAAAAGCGCGATGCTGTTTCACGTGAAACACAGCGCCTGAAATCGACTTGGGTTAACCCTAAAACGCTGCCCGTAGAAGAAGCTATCGCACTACTCGGTAAGCCGATTGACCACGAATACAGCTTGGCGGATTTATTGCGGCGACCGGGTGTCACCTATGCGGACGTTTGCGCGTTGCGAAATCACACCTCTGGTCCGGAAACACCGCTGGCCCAAGATCCAGTCTTGCTCGGACAAATCGAAGAACAGATCGAGATTGCAGTGAAGTACCAAGGCTACATTGACCGCCAAGCTGGCGAAATCGAGCGCAACGGCACGCACGAAAATACGCGCCTGCCGGAAGGATTCGATTACGCAGAAGTGCGCGGATTGTCCTTTGAGGCTCGCCAGAAACTGATCCAGCACCGCCCGGAGACGATTGGCCAGGCATCGCGTATTTCGGGCATTACGCCGGCTACCATTTCCTTGCTTATGGTTCACCTCAAGCGGGCGTTGGGCCGGCACGATGGCGCTACAGGTCAGGCAGCGGCGTCACATAACAGGGCCGGGCGTGGCAGCGCTCGCTCCGTCTCGTGATGCAGCGTGATACCGGGGACGCCGGGCTACAAAAGCTTCTAAACGAAGGAATCGAGCAACTCGGCATTGCCGTCACGGACGCGCAGCGCCAGAAGTTGCTCGACTACGTGGCTTTGCTGGGTAAGTGGAACGCGGTCTACAACCTGACCGCGATTCGTGATCCGCGCCAGATGCTGATCCAGCACATTCTTGATTCTCTCGCGATCATCCCGTTTATCACACGCCGCACCGGGCCTCAGTCTGCGCTCGATGTTGGCTCGGGTGGCGGCCTGCCGGGGATCGTCATGGCGATCGTCCTGCCCGACTGGCAAGTCACGCTGAACGACATCGTTCACAAGAAAACGGCCTTCCAATCCCAGGCTAAGTTGCAACTCGGACTGATCAACTTGTCGGTCGTGACAGGGCGTGTCGAGAATCTGCACCCCGGTATAGAAGTCCCAGGTCTTTTCGATGTAATCGTCTCGCGCGCGTTCGCAGAGCTCTCTGACTTCGTTACACTTGCGCGTCATCTGGTTGCCGGCAACGGCCGCATCTGGGCGATGAAAGGAATCAGGCCGGATGCCGAGATTGCTCGCCTTCCCGCCGACACGAAAGTCTGCTGTATCGAACGCCTCCGCGTGCCCATGCTCGACGCCGAGCGCCACCTGATCGAAATTGAAATCGGAGCGGCCCCACATTGAACACTGCAGTCGACATCTCACGCGCGCCTGAAATCCAGTCAGGAAAGAAGGGACACATCACGATGGCAAAAATCTTCTGCGTCGCGAACCAGAAGGGCGGCGTCGGAAAGACGACGACAGCAGTCAACCTCGCGGCGAGTCTGGCGGCGCTCGATCAGAGGGTCTTGCTAGTCGACCTGGATCCGCAGGGCAACGCCACCATGGGCAGTGGCGTCGACAAAGCCGCCGTCGAGAACACCGTGTACGACGTACTGGTCAACGGGGTGACGGTGCTTGAAGCGCGTACTCGTACGGACGCGGTCGGCTACGACGTCTTGCCGGCTAACCGCGAACTGGCGGGCGCCGAGGTGGAACTGGTCGGCGTGGAAAACCGCGAACGCGTGCTGCGCAAGGCTTTGACGGAAGTCCAAGCCGATTACGATTTCATCCTCATCGATTGCCCGCCTGCTTTGTCCTTGCTCACGCTGAACGGTTTGTGCGCCGCCCACGGCGTGGTCATCCCGATGCAGTGCGAGTATTTCGCGCTGGAAGGTCTGTCCGACCTCGTCAACACGATCAAGCAGGTCCACGCGAATCTCAACCGTGACCTGAAGGTGATCGGATTGTTGCGCGTGATGTTCGATCCGCGCATTACGTTGCAGCAACAGGTATCGGATCAACTGAAACAGCATTTCGGTGACAAGCTCTTCGACGTCGTCATTCCCCGCAACGTCCGTCTGGCCGAAGCGCCCAGTTACGGTTTGCCGGGTGTCGTGTTTGACCGGGCATCGCGTGGCGCGCAGGCGTATATCCAGTTCGGTACGGAAATGATCGAGCGCGTACGCGCGCTTTAACGGACACAGCGTCAAGATGGCAGAACGAGGAAGCAAGATGAACGCAACGATGAAGAAGAAGGGCCTTGGGCGCGGTCTGGAGGCCCTGCTGGGCGGAAGCTCGGATATCACCGAAGCCGTGCGCAGCGAAGGCCTGCCGAACGTTCTACGCCTCGACTCGATGCAAGCCGGCAAGTATCAGCCGCGTACGCGAATGGACGAAGGCGCGCTGCAGGAACTCGCGGCCAGCATTCGCGCGCAGGGCGTGATGCAGCCGATCCTCGTGCGTTCGATCGGCAACGACCGGTACGAAATCATTGCCGGCGAGCGGCGCTTCCGTGCGGCGAAATTGGCTGGCCTTGAAGAAGTGCCGGTGCTTGTGAAGAACGTGCCGGATCAGGCCGCAGCGGCCATGGCGCTGATCGAAAACATTCAGCGCGAGGATTTGAATCCGCTGGAAGAGGCGCAGGGCATCCAGCGTTTGCTCGATGAATTCGATTTCACGCACGAGCAAGCGGCCGAATCGGTCGGGCGTTCGCGTAGTGCCGTATCGAATTTGCTGCGCCTGCTGAACCTGGCTACGCCGGTTCAAACCATGCTGCTCGCAGGCGATCTCGACATGGGTCACGCCCGCGCGCTACTTGCCGTGGACGCCGCCACGCAGATCCAGTTGGCCAACCAGGTGGTCAACAAGCGCATGTCGGTGCGCGAGACCGAGAAGCTGGTTTCATCGACGACCAAAGAAGCGCCCGCTACGAAAGCGCGCGTCGCGAACGATGGTGGCCGTGACACGCGCCGGCTCGAAGAGGAATTGTCCGACCTGTTGTCGGCGAACGTGAAAATCAAGATGGGCGGGCGAGGGCGCGGCAAGCTGCAGATTGATTTCGGCGATCTCGATGCGCTCGAAGGCATTTTGGGACGTCTGCGCACCGGCGCCGTCAATGGCAAACCGACAACCACGGACAACGCATCCGCAGCGCAGGCATAAGCCGCGATGCAGTCGCCAGCGGGCTCCAAACGCTTACGAACCAATCCTTGGGCGAAAGCCTGGGCGCTTGTCACCAAAGAGCCCGTGCTGGCGATCCTGTTGGTCGCGCTCATCGCGTTGCAGGTGCTGCATCCCAAGCCGTGGGCGTCGTTACCCGCGTTGATCGACTGGCAGACCGTGCTGACGCTTGCCGGCTTGCTGATGTTGACCAAGGCGGTGGAATTGTCGGGTTTCCTGATGTGGATGGCCCACCGCGTTGTACATCGAATTCATGGTGAACGCGGGCTCGCGTTTCTGCTGATCAGCCTCGCTGCAGTGCTCTCGACTTTGCTCACCAACGACGTCGCGTTGTTTGCCGTCGTGCCTTTGACTTTATCGCTGCATAAACTCGCGCCGCTTCCCATCAAGCGGCTGGTGATCTTCATCGCGATCGCCGTCAATGCCGGGTCGATCCTGACACCGCTCGGCAACCCTCAGAACCTGTTCCTCTGGCAGACGAGCGGCGTGTCCTTCGGCGGGTTCGTGTGGGCGTTGCTGCCGTTGTGCGCGGTGCTCATGGTGATGCTCTACGCGTTGGCCGCGGTGATGTTCCACAACAAGCCGCTCGATCTTTCCGGCGATACTGAAGCGCATTCCGTCGATATCCCTCTCTGCACGGTAGCGGGCATTGCGTTCATCGCGTTCGTCGTTCTCGCCGATGCTCATTACGCCGGCATCGGCCTGACCGCTGTCGCGGTGGGCTTCCTCTTGTGGCGACGTCACGTCGTGCTGAAGATCGACTGGTTGCTGCTGCTGATCTTCGTGCTGATGTTCATCGTGCTGCGCAGCGTGGCCGCATTGCCGTGGGTGCATCACGCAATAGCAAGCCTGGGCCTCGATTCGCCACTCAAGGCGTACGCGGCGGGTGCCGTGTTGTCCCAGGGAATCAGCAACGTGCCGGCCGCGATCATGCTCGCGGAGTTTTCGAAAGACTGGCGAGCGTTGGCATTCGGTGTAAGCGTAGGTGGATTTGGCATTGCGATTGGTTCGCTTGCCAATCTGATTGCCGTTCGCTTGTCAGGAGAACGCGGCATGTGGGGTCCGTTTCACCTCATCTCCATTCCATTCTGGATCGTCGCGGCGGCCGTCGGAGCATGGCTCGTTTAATCAGATAAAAATGATGCGGCGCTGGCAATGCGAATCCGCGTCCTGCTGAAAAACGACGTGAAACCGGTGCGCATCCGGCGTTAATCAAACTCTTTGTCGGTACAAGCGAAATCTCCTTTCAGAGACGTGTTTTTAAGGCTCGTCCGCTTGTTTTTTGATGGCCCTAAGCTATTGAATCTGTGACAACAATCGCTTACAATCCCCCGGATTTATCAGCTTGGCGACTCCGAAAGCGCAACGTAAGTATGTGGTTGAATCCAGCCATGAACGAGCGGTAAATGCGTAGGCTGTAACTGACTTTAGTGAGATGTGTGATGGCGGTGCGAGAGCAGGATCGAGCGCCGGAAGGCGGGCAAGATGGGCGCGATTCACGCCCTGCCGCTGATTTGACCGGACACAAGATGTCCAGTTCAACGTCCACCACCACTTCTTCTGGTCAGTCGCGCCACGCATCGGATCATCCATTCGACGATTCGTGGGACGCCGAAGCACAAGATAACAAGACTGTTCCGCTTACGCGGACAGAGGCGGAGACGCTGTTTGGTCCCGGAGTGAGTCGTCCATCGCGTGTCACGCCGTTCAAGGTCGTGGCGGCGCAAATGGTTTTGTCCCTGTGTGCGACGTTGGCATGGTGGCTGTTCTACAGTCCACCGGGTGCCGCTGCGCTGTCCGCGTTCCTCGGGGGAGCGATTTGCTGGGTGCCTAGCGGATTGTTCGCCGCGCGTCTGAAAGCGAAGAGCGGCGCTGAAACCGTCGCAAGCTGGGTGATCGGCGAAGCAATCAAGATGGGCGCGACTATCGCCATGTTCGTGGCGATCGCGTACGGTTTCAAAGGCGTGCTGTGGGTGCCGTTGCTGGTGACGTACCTCATCGCGTTGAAGACGTACTGGATCGCGATGGCCTGGAAATAAGGCGCGCGACATAGAGGGTGCGCGAAGGTGCGCGACATAACGTACCTCGCAGACTTGACGCGCCAGGTAAGTGAAGTGCCAACGGTATCAGAGCAAAATAATACGTGCGGATTTCGTGTCCTGCACGCGGGCCTGCGCCCTGCGAACCGCCAACCATGTGGCGGCTCGAGGATCACGCAGGCGGCGGAAGATTTTCGACAATTTGGGTGGCTTTAAAGTTATGGCAGCTAGCGAAGGAACGCACGCGATGGATCCGTCGGAGTACATCGCGCACCATTTGCAGAATCTTTCCACGTCGCAGCAGACGTCGATTTTCGACATCCACGTCTGGAATCTCGACACGCTTTTCTGGTCGATTCTTTGCGGCATCGTCACCATCGCGATTCTTGGTCTGGCGGCTCGCAAGGCGACGTCCGGCGTGCCGGGCCGCTTTCAGTGCGCAATCGAGATGCTGGTCGAGATGGTGGAAGACCAGTCGAAGTCGATGGTCCACGGCAGCCGCCGTTTCATCGCCCCGCTCGCCCTCACGGTGTTCGTGTGGGTCGCGCTCATGAATTCGCTCGACTTCATCCCGGTTGACCTGCCCACGCGCGTGATCGGCTGGCTGGGTCTGTCGGAGACGTTCCCGCATATGCGCATCGTCCCGACGGCTGATCTGAACGGCACGCTGGGCATTGCTATCGGCGTGTTCGTGCTGATGATTTACTACAACTTCAAGATCAAGGGCGCTGGCGGCTTCGTGCACGAACTGCTGTCCGCTCCGTTCGGCGCGCATCCGCTGCTGTGGATCCCGAACCTTGCACTCAACATCATCGAGTTCGTCGCCAAGACGGTTTCCCTCGGCATGCGGCTGTTCGGCAACATGTACGCAGGCGAACTGTTGTTCCTGCTGATCGCGCTGCTCGGCAGCATGTGGCATTTCGGCGCGGACGCCTCTGTGCTCGGCTTTTTGGGCCACGTAGTTGCAGGGACGGTTTGGGCGATCTTCCACATTCTGATCGTGCTGCTGCAGGCGTTCATTTTCATGATGCTGACGCTGGTGTATCTCGGCCAGGCGCATGACACGCACTAAGCACTCAGTAACGCAATCAGGCAGCAGGGAAGGCTCACGGTAGTTCGGTAAAACGCTGCGGAACAACGCAGCGGCGAACCAAAAATCAGCAGAATCGCATCGAGTTTCAATTTTATAAATCTAGTTCCAAAGTCTTTTTCACATAGGAGTAGTCATGAACGCTTTCATCGCCAACATCCAGGGTCTGACCGCCATCGGTATCGGCATCATCATCGGCCTGGGTGCAATCGGCGCCTGTATCGGTATCGGTTTGATGGGCGGCAAGTACATTGAAGCGTGTGCTCGCCAGCCGGAACTGATGAACCCGCTGCAAACCAAGATGTTCCTCTTGGCTGGTCTGATCGACGCGGCGTTCCTGATTGGCGTTGGTGTGGCAATGCTGTTTGCGTTCGCGAACCCGCTGCTGTCGAAGCTCGCCGCAGGCTGAGGTTCCTCGGAAGTGTGCGCTTAGGCTTTAGGCACTAAGCGCAGGACGGAACGTGCAACGGCGCTTAATCGATGCAACCCTCGATCAAGCGCCTTGCCGTTTCACTCTCCGGATTAGCAACGTTTAAGGAAACACCGTGAATCTCAACGCAACCCTGTTTGCGCAAATGGTCGTGTTTCTGATCCTCGCGTGGTTCACGATGAAGTTCGTGTGGCCGCCGTTGATCAACGCCCTGGATGAGCGCTCGAAGAAGATCGCCGACGGCTTGTCAGCCGCCGAAAAGGGCAAGGCCGAACTCGAAGCCGCACATAAGCGCGTCGACCAGGAACTCGCGCAAGCCCGTACCGACGGCCAACAGCGTATTGCGGATGCTGAAAAGCGCGCAGTCGCCGTCGCCGACGAAATCAAGGCTAACGCCCAGGCTGAAGCCGCGCGCATCATTGCGCAAGCGAAGGCCGACGCAGAACAGCAAGTCGTCAAAGCGCGCGAAGCATTGCGCGGCGAAGTCGCGGCGCTGGCCGTGAAGGGCGCCGAGCAGATCCTGAAGCGCGAAGTCGATCAATCGGTTCACGCCGATATGCTGAATCAACTCAAAACCGAGCTCTGATCATGGCCGAACTTGCAACCATCGCCCGACCGTACGCAGAAGCCATATTCCGCGTGGCCGAAGCGGGTGAGCTCGCCGCCTGGTCTGACTTCGTCGAGGAGCTGGCTCAGGTTGCGCGTCTGCCTGAAGTGCTGTCCATCGCGACGAGCCCGAAAGTGAGCCGCGATCAGGTCAGCGAGCTGTTGTTGTCGGCGGTGAAATCGCCGCTCGCGCAACAGCCGGAGGCAAAGAACTTAGTGCGGATGCTGGTGGACAACCACCGGTTGACGCTGATGCCGGAAATTGCCGTGCAGTTCGACGAGCTGAAGAATTCCCGCGAAGGTGCGGCCGATGCGCTGATTGTCAGCGCATTTCCGCTGGAAGGCGCACAGTTGACCGACCTTGTCGCGAATCTCGAACGCAAGTTCCACTGCAAGCTGAAACCTGCCGTTGAAGTCGATAAGTCGCTGATTGGCGGTGTCCGCGTGACGGTAGGCGACGAAGTACTCGATACCTCGGTCCGCGCGCGCCTCGCCAGCATGCAGACGGCTCTGTCCGCCTGACGCGCTTTTGCGCCGGCGCACGTAAAGAATTGACTATCAGGAGTGACTAATGCAACTCAATCCCTCTGAGATCAGCGAGCTGATCAAGAGCCGGATCCAGGGTCTGGAAGCGAGCGCCGATGTTCGCAACCAAGGCACTGTGATTTCCGTGACCGACGGTATCGTGCGTATTCACGGTTTGTCGGACGTGATGCAGGGCGAAATGCTCGAATTCCCGGGCAATACCTTCGGCCTCGCGCTGAACCTCGAGCGCGATTCGGTTGGCGCCGTGATTTTGGGCGAATACGAACACATTTCGGAAGGCGACATCGTCAAGACGACGGGCCGTATTCTCGAAGTGCCGGTAGGTCCGGAACTGCTCGGCCGTGTGGTCGACGCTCTGGGCGTGCCTATCGACGGCAAGGGTCCGGTCAACGCAAAGATGACCGACGCCGTCGAAAAGATTGCACCGGGCGTGATCTGGCGCAAGGGCGTGTCGGAGCCGGTTCAAACGGGTCTGAAGTCCATCGACGCAATGGTGCCGGTTGGCCGTGGCCAGCGCGAGCTGATCATTGGCGACCGCCAGTGCGGCAAGACGGCTGTGGCCATTGACGCGATCATCAACCAGAAGGGCAAGAACCTCTTCTGTATCTACGTTGCGATCGGCCAGAAAGCTTCGTCGATCATGAACGTGGTGCGCAAGCTGGAAGAAAGCGGCGCGATGGAATACACCATCGTGGTCGCGGCTTCGGCTTCGGAATCGGCTGCGATGCAATACCTCGCACCGTACGCCGGCTGCACAATGGGCGAGTACTTCCGCGATCGCGGTCAAGACGCGCTGATCGTGTATGACGATTTGACCAAGCAAGCGTGGGCGTATCGTCAGATTTCGCTGTTGTTGCGCCGTCCGCCGGGTCGTGAAGCGTATCCGGGCGACGTGTTCTATCTGCACTCGCGTTTGCTGGAGCGTGCTGCTCGCGTGTCGGAAGACTACGTTGAGAAGTTCACGAAGGGCGAAGTGAAGGGCAAGAGCGGTTCGCTGACGGCGCTGCCGGTCATTGAGACGCAAGCCGGCGACGTGACCGCATTCGTTCCGACGAACGTGATCTCGATTACCGACGGCCAGATCTTCCTGGAAACCGACTTGTTCAACGCCGGTATTCGTCCTGCTATTAACGCAGGCGTGTCCGTGTCTCGAGTCGGCGGTGCAGCGCAGACCAAGGTCATCAAGAAGCTGTCCGGCGGTATTCGTACCGACTTGGCGCAGTATCGTGAGTTGGCTGCGTTCTCGCAGTTCGCATCGGACCTGGATGAAGCTACGCGTAAGCAACTGGAACGCGGCCGTCGCGTGACGGAATTGCTGAAGCAGCCGCAATATCAGCCGCTGCAAGTTTGGGAACTGGCGATCGCGCTGTTTGCCGCGAACAACGGTTACCTCGACGATCTCGAAGTTGCTCAGGTGCTGCCGTTTGAAAAGGGTCTTCGCGACTACTTGAAGACGAAGCACACGGACTTGATCAATCGCATCGAACAGAACAAAGACTTGTCGAAGGACGACGAAGGCGCACTGCATGCCGCGCTGAAGGACTTCAAGAAGTCGGGCGCTTACTGATCCTCGTATTGGTCGAACTTTGAAGCGGCGCGGGCCGCTTTCAGAACAAATGAAGCATCCCGCGCCACTTCGATCAAGGAGTAAGCAATGGCTGGAATGAAGGAAATCCGCGGCAAGATCAAGAGCGTGCAAAACACGCGCAAGATCACCAAGGCGATGGAAATGGTGGCTGCGTCGAAAATGCGCCGCGCGCAGGAGCGCATGCGCGCTGCTCGCCCGTATGCCGACAAGATCCGCGACGTCGCGGCTCACATGAGCGCTGCCACGCCTGAGTATCGCCATCCGTTCATGGTTGAGAACAAGGGCGCGAAAGCGGCCGGTATGATCCTCGTCACGACCGATAAAGGTCTGTGCGGCGGCATGAACACGAACATCCTTCGCGCGGCGCTCCTGAAGTTCAAGGAGCTGGAGCAGAAGGGGCAGACGATCGAAGCATCGGCGATCGGCAGCAAGGGTCTGGGCTTCCTGAATCGGTTGAGGGCCAAGACCGTGTCGCAAGTCACGCATCTGGGCGACACGCCGCATCTGGAAAAGCTGATCGGCGCGATCAAGGTTCAGCTCGACCTGTATTCGGAAGGCAAGATCAGCGCGGTTTATCTGGCTTTCACGCGCTTCGTCAACACGATGAAGCAAGAAGCCGTGATCGAACAGTTGCTGCCGCTGTCGGCAAGCGATTTCGCGCGCAAGGACGGCCTGGATAAAAACAGCGAACTGGTCACGCCGAAGACATCGTGGGATTACATCTACGAGCCGGATGCGCAGACGGTCGTCGACGAACTGCTCGTGCGTTATGTCGAAGCGCTCGTGTATCAGGCGGTGGCGGAAAACATGGCATCGGAGCAATCGGCTCGCATGGTCGCCATGAAGGCCGCGTCCGATAACGCGAAGACCGTGATTGGTGAATTGCAGCTCGTGTACAACAAGAGCCGGCAAGCATCGATTACGAAGGAATTGTCAGAAATCGTCGGTGGCGCTGCAGCGGTCGGTTGATCGTGAGCGTCGAATCGAACTGCGCCTGTCGCGCGAGTGAAGAATCAAGTATCTAAAGGAAATGCGATGAGTACTACTGCTTTGGTAGAAGGCAAGATCGTACAGTGCATCGGCGCGGTTATCGACGTGGAATTCCCGCGTTCCGACATGCCGAGAATTTACGACGCGCTCGTTTTGGAAGGCTCGGAACTGACGCTTGAAGTCCAGCAACAGCTGGGCGACGGCGTGGTTCGTACCATTTGCCTGGGTGCATCGGATGGATTGCGCCGCGGTACGGTCGTGAAGAACACCGGCAAGCCGATCAGCGTGCCGGTCGGCAAGCCGACGCTCGGCCGGATCATGGACGTGCTGGGTCGTCCTATCGACGAAGCCGGCCCGATCAACTCGGACGTTACGCGCGGGATTCACCAGAAGGCGCCGAAGTTCGAAGATCTGTCGCCGTCTACTGAACTGCTGGAAACCGGCATCAAGGTTATTGACTTGATCTGCCCGTTTGCGAAGGGCGGTAAGGTTGGTTTGTTCGGTGGCGCCGGTGTGGGCAAGACCGTGAACATGATGGAACTGATCAACAACATCGCTAAGGAGCACGGTGGTTATTCCGTGTTCGCCGGTGTTGGCGAGCGTACCCGCGAAGGGAACGACTTCTATCATGAAATGAAGGATTCGAACGTTCTGGACAAGGTCGCGCTGGTGTACGGCCAGATGAACGAGCCGCCGGGCAACCGTCTGCGCGTGGCGCTGACCGGCCTGACAATGGCCGAGCATTTCCGCGACGAAGGTCTGGACGTGCTGTTCTTCGTGGACAACATCTACCGTTTCACGCTGGCTGGTACGGAAGTGTCAGCTTTGCTGGGACGTATGCCGTCGGCAGTGGGTTATCAGCCTACGCTGGCTGAAGAAATGGGCCGTCTGCAAGAACGGATCACGTCGACGAAAACCGGCTCGATCACCTCGGTGCAAGCCGTGTACGTTCCCGCCGATGACTTGACCGACCCGTCGCCGGCGACCACGTTTGGTCACTTGGATGCAACCGTCGTGTTGTCGCGTGATATTGCTTCGCTGGGTATTTATCCGGCTGTGGATCCGCTCGATTCGACCTCGCGTCAGATCGACCCGAACGTGATTGGCGAAGAGCACTACAACATCACGCGTGGCGTGCAGCAAACGCTGCAGCGCTACAAGGAATTGCGCGACATTATCGCGATTCTGGGCATGGACGAACTCGCGCCGGAAGACAAGCTCGCGGTTGCGCGCGCTCGTAAGATTCAGCGTTTCCTGTCGCAGCCGTTCCACGTCGCGGAAGTCTTCACGGGCTCGCCGGGCAAGTACGTGCCGCTGAAGGAAACCATCCGCGGCTTCAAGATGATCGTGGAAGGTGAATGTGATCATCTGCCGGAGCAGGCGTTCTACATGGTCGGCACGATCGACGAAGCCTTCGAAAAGGCTAAGAAGATCCAGTAAGGGTCGGGTGTAACGCAACGGGCGCTGGCTTTATCCAAAGCGAGCGCCTCGTAATACACTCAACTGGGAGTCGATATGGCAACTATTCAAGTAGACGTCGTCAGCGCGGAAGAGCAGATCTTCTCGGGCCGGGCGAAGTTCGTCGCACTGCCGGGCGAAGCGGGTGAACTCGGCATTCTGCCGGGCCACACGCCGCTCATCACGCGGATTCGTCCGGGTGCGGTGCGTATCGAAGCGGAGAACGGTGACGAAGAGTTCGTGTTTGTCGCTGGCGGGATTCTCGAGATTCAGCCGGGCGTGGTGACGGTTCTGGCCGATACCGCGATCCGTGGCCAGGATCTCGATGAAGCGAAGGCGCTGGAAGCGAAGAAGCGCGCTGAAGAAGCGTTGCAGAACACGGGTTCGAACCTCGAGTACGCAACCGCGCAAGCGGAGTTGGCGTACGCGACGGCTCAGATCGCGGCGATTCAGCGGCTGCGGAAATTGCGCGGTAATCACTGAGTTTTTCGCGAGTTTGGCGAGATAAAAAAGCAGCCTTCGGGCTGCTTTTTTTATTGGCCTTCGAAGAAACGGCGATGCACGGGCTAACACATACGCTCAAGGCCGCACGCTTCCGCGCAAATCTGCACAACCAACATGCGTTGATCCGGACGTTTTTGCGGGTAACTTGCGGGTAACACTCAATGCCCTGGCTTTCCCTCGCGATGCACAATTAGCCTCCCGAATCGCTTTCATGGCGAATCCTCTTCGCCTTTAGCGCCATCCCACGGAGGAGACCTTCGATATGCCTATCCAACCGACGAACGCCGGGCCGCAGATCGAACCACGCGACGGCCTGTCGTACGTTCGCGGCTCGACGGACATCCCACTGAGCGACGCCACCGTTTCCCGCTTCCTGCGCGGTACGGCCGAGAAATACCCCGACCGTCCTGCCGTGATTTTCCGCGAGCAGAACATCCGTTGGACCTGGCGTGAATTCGCCGATGAAGTCGATGTCCTCGCGTCGGGTTTGCTCAAGCTCGGCGTGGGAACGGGAGATCGTGTAGGCATCTGGTCGCCGAACCGCTCCGAATGGTTGCTCACGCAATTCGCCACGGCGCGGATCGGCGCGATCCTGGTGAACATCAACCCGGCGTATCGATTGGCGGAGCTTGAGTACGCATTGAACAAGGTCGGCTGCAAGGCGTTGATCGCAGCGGAACAGTTCAAGACGTCGAAGTATCTGGAGATGCTGCAAACGCTCGCGCCGGAACTCGCGACCGCAGAACCTGGCGCACTAAACGCAACCCGTTTCCCCGATTTAAAAGCCGTGATCCGAATGGGCGAGAGCGCGACGCCCGGCATGCTGCGTTTTCCCGATGTCATGTCGCGCGGCCGGGATCGGCTCAACACGGCACAGCTCGACGCGCTGGAATCGGCACTGACGGCCCACGATCCCATCAACATCCAGTTCACGAGCGGCACCACCGGCAATCCGAAGGGCGCCACGCTTACGCATCACAACGTGGTGAACAACGGCCGTTACATCGCGCGCTCGATGTTGTTCACCGAACAGGATTCGCTGTGCATTCCCGTGCCGCTGTATCACTGCTTCGGCATGGTGTTGGCGGTGCTTGCGTGCGTATCGGTGGGTGCGGCGATGGTGTTCCCCGGCGAAGCTTTCGATCCCGCCGCCACACTCGCCGCTGTCGATGAAGAGCGCTGCACCGCATTGCACGGTGTGCCGACGATGTTCATCGCGGAACTCGATCTCCCGAACTTCGATACGTACGACCTCAGCCGCTTGCGTACCGGGATCATGGCGGGTTCGCCCTGCCCGATCGAGACCATGAAGCGCTTGGTCGCGAAGATGAATCTGCGTGAAATCACGATCGCATACGGGATGACCGAGACGAGCCCGGTGTCGTTTCAGAGTTCGACCACCGATCCCCTCGATAAACGCACCACAACCGTGGGTCAAATCCAGCCGCATCTGGAGGTGAAGCTGGTTGATCCGCTCGGCGAAATCGTCCCGGTTGGCGAGACCGGCGAACTCTGCACGCGCGGATATTCGGTAATGAAAGGATATTGGGGCGACGAAGAAAAAACGCGCGAAGCGATTATCGATGGCTGGATGCATACCGGCGATCTGGCGACGCTCGATGCCGAGGGATATTGCAATATCGTCGGACGTTTAAAGGACATGCTGATTCGCGGCGGCGAGAACATTTATCCGCGCGAGATCGAGGAATTCCTGTTCCGGCACCCGAAGATTCAATCGGCGCAGGTATTCGGTGTTCCCGATAGTAAATACGGCGAGGAAGTATGCGCGTGGATTGTTCTCCGCCAAGGCGAGCACGCGACGGCAGAAGATATTCGCGAGTTCTGCCAAGGGCAGATCGCGCACTACAAGATTCCGCGGCATATCCGCTTTGTCGACGAGCTGCCGATGACAGTCACCGGTAAGGTCCAGAAGTTCATCATGCGAGCGAAGATGATCGACGAACTGAAGCTATCGGAGGCTAAAACGGCTTAACTATGGGTAATTACTGAGATCTACAACCGAAAATGGCCGCCGGAGTAATCACGGCGACCATTTAAGTTCTTACGCAAACGTTTGTATAGACGAAAAAAAAGCGGGCCTGGAGCCCGCTAAAAACCACACGCTACGGGGTTAGCGCGAGGAGACCAAGGGTGGGACCGGCCGATAATTCATCGACCAACGACCCCAACAAACATGTCCCTGAAACTGGGATTCGGCACCAGGCCGACCGCCGAATGCAACTCAAAACGTTGTAGTTCACCAACGCTGCACTCGGTCACATCCGTGTTGAGACCGTTGAAGAGATTGTGGGCGAATAATCCGGGCATCACCGTAACAAAGTGTTTCAGGTTGTAACCCTTGACGCACGGGGTTCGGCGATTATTTCGTCCATATTTTGTCGATTATTGTGATTTACGAGCCAATATTTCGGCGCCTCTTAGAAATGCTCGCGCTGCCGAGCACGATATGTAGATTTTAAGGACAATTAAAAAACGTCGACCCGACCGGGCGGCGAACTGTACTGGAGACAAGCGCATGACCATCGACGCAGACCTTCTCGCCTACTATGCCAGGGTGGCCACGGCGTTCCCCGAACTGCCGGCCGATGCCGATCCGATCGCCATACGCCGACAGTTTCAGAATGTGGCGCGCGAGTTCGCCGCGCCCCGTCCGGCGGGGTTGGACGTTGAGGATACGGTCTTGCCGCTTGACGGGCGTACGCTGCGGGCGCGGATTTATCGGCCGGCGGGGGCCAGAAGGCCATTGCCGCTGGTGGTCTATTTTCATGGCGGCGGCTGGGTGGTCGGGGATCTGGACACGCACGACCTGATGATCGCGCGATTCGCCCTGGACTCGCATTGCGCGGTCGTGAGCGTGGATTACCGGATGGCGCCGGAGCATCCGTTCCCCGCGCCCGTTGACGATACGGTCGACTCTCTGCTGTGGCTTGCCGAGCATCGGTCGCGTCTGGGCTTCGCGACCAACCGGCTGGGCGTGGCCGGCGACAGCGCGGGCGGCCATCTCGCGGCCGTCGCTGCGCGTGCTGCGAACGATCGTGTAGCCGGTCTGGTCACCGCGCAGTTGTTGATCTATCCGGTGGCGCGCTGCCGTTTCGAGGGCGGCAGCTTTACAGCCAACGCCGAAGGGCCGGGTTTGACCACGGAAGAAATGCGCTTTTACTGGGCCCAATTCCTGACGGCTGAACCGCCGGCCGATGACGACGTGCGTGCTTTCCCGCTCGCGCAATCCTACGATCGGACGCCGGCTCGGGCGTTGATCGTGGCTGCAGCCTACGATCCGCTCTACGACGACGCACACGAATTCGCACGTTTTCTGGAGGCGAATGGCGGGCGTAGCGAGGTAATCGACGCGCACGACATGACGCATGGCTTCGGCCGGATCCAGGCGCATTCGAAAGCGGCGGCGCTCTGGATGAAAAAAACGTCGGAACGCTTCGGTGAATTGTTACATGCAGAGCGTTGACTTTTCGATGCCGAGCGACATTAACTTACGTGATGCTTACGTAGAGTTATCAACCTGCTGAAGCTGACGTGGGCGTGAGCGGTTGTGCAAAAAGGGCGGTCGCGACCGCACGGCAGCGCGCCGAATCTTTCGCCCGCGCCCACGATGGCACCATCGATTAAGCCATGGCGGCTCATGATTCGGACCCTCAGATTGAAGGTAATGCATTTGCATTGACGTGGCAATTCGTTTGCATTACCATGTGTGCCGTTGTTACGGAATGGGGTCCGACATGTCATACGCAATCGAGAACGATTTCGCGATGGAAGCTGAATCATCGCTGACCGACCGATATCAAACCACGGTGCCGGAGACGATCCGGCGTGCGCTCAAGCTCGGCAAGCGAGACAAGATCCACTATCGCGTCAAGCCGACTGGCGAGGTCACCATGACCCGGGTCGCAGCCGACGAAGAAGATCCTGCCTTTGGTCCGTTTCTGGACTTTCTGGCGCACGATATCGAACGCCATCCGGAGCGCCTGAAGTCATTCGCACCCGAGTTTGTCCAGAGCCTTCGGGCGCTGACGAAGGACGTTGTCTTCGATATTGATGCGCCGCTTTCACCGGACGATGAATGACCGCACGACCAGTTCCTCTTGTCGTCAACGGGTGGACGATTTTCGGCCACCCGCTTTTCATCGATCAGCTTGAACCGCTCTACTCGGAAGTCTTCGCGCTCAGTCAAAAGGATCCCGACAATTTCCACAAGAAGAATGCTGCCAAGCGGCTCGCCGTAATCGCGCATCTGATGCTGGACGCGATCCCACAGGATCCGGAGAAGGCTGAATATCGACAGGGCACCACGCTCGGCGATGATCGTAAGCATTGGTTTCGCGCGAAGTTTTTCCAGCAGTACCGTCTGTTCTTCCGTTACCACAAGGCTTCGAAGATCATCCTCCTCGGCTGGGTAAATGATGAGGAAAGCAAGCGCGCCTACGGCTCGGGAAGCGACGCCTACAAGGTCTTCTCAAAAATGCTGGGTAAGGGTCAACCGCCTGATGACTGGGACCAACTACTCGCCGAGGCGACCGCCGCGTCGGGCCGATGGGCTGAAACGCTCCAAGCCGTCGGCAATCTGAACAAATGATGGGAAAGAGTCGCCCCCAGGCTAGGCCGCGACCGGCCGCCTGCAGTCCTCATTTCAGCCATTTATCGAGCATTGCCTGAAACTCGCCTGTCGAGCGTGACAGGTGCAGCCATTGATCGACGTACTGCTGGAACACCACATCGCCCCGTGGCAGCAGGTACGCTTTTTCTCCGAACTGGAACGGCTTGTCCGGATGGACCGAGCACAGGCCTGGATTCAGCTTTTGCTGGAGCAAGGTTTCGGAGGCGTCGGTGACCATCACGTCGGCTTGGTCGTCGAGGATTTGTTTGAAGATGGTCACGTTGTCGGGGTACTCGATCAGTTGCGAGTGCGTGAAGAACTGCTTCGCGAACTTCTCGTTTGTGCCGCCCGGATTGACGATGGTGCGTACGCCGGGTTGATCGATTTGCGCGACGGTCTGGTATTTATCGACGTCGGCGCAGCGGACGATGGGCGTCTTGCCGTCGACCATATAGGGTTGCGTGAAGAACGCGCGTTTCTGGCGTTCGAGCGAGGTTGAAACCCCGCCGACTGCGATGTCGCACCTTGCGACGAAATCGTTCATCAAGTTCGACCATGATGTCTTGATGAACTCGGCTTTGACGTTCATCGACTGGGCGAGGTTTTGTGCGGCATCAATGTCGATGCCTTCGAACTGGCCGTCGGGCCTCAGGAACGAGTACGGCTTGTAATCGCCGGTCGTGCAGATGCGCAGTGTGCCGCGGGCGAGGATTTCGTCGAGTCTCGATGGGGTGGGCGGAGTTGCCTGAGTGCTGGCCGGTGATGTCGCGACGGGGGCGACGGTGATGCTGCCGCCTTGCACGGTTTGCGCCTGCGCGCCGATGGTGAAGTCGAGCAGCAGGGCGCAAACACCTGTGCGAAAGACACTGCGAAGTGACGCGCATCCAAGGGCAAGAACTTTCATCGATACTCCTGGAAAGATTATTTCAGTCGCCGATAGGGCGTCGTTGGCACTCGGTCCGGGGTTTGGGGTGGTTCTGGGGTTGGGGTTGGGGTCAGTGCCGGTTTGCCTGGTTCATGGGTCAGCGGTCGGGGTTGATGCCGGGTTGGTGCTTTCAGTGTTAGCGGTCTGCCTGACTCGGATTTTCTCTTTATCACTATTAGCCACTGTGCGTGGCGGCACGTCATTTCTTTGTCCAAAGCGACAAAGAAACGAAGCAAAGAAAACGCTTTCAAACACGCTACCCTAAGTGTCCACAGCGTGCAGTTTTCATTCATAGGTGCCCCAAAAGCACGGTGCTCGCCAGAGCCACGGATGTGTGAAACCCTCCTTCTCGCGAATCCTGACACGAACACGCTTCGCCCCGTACGCTCTCGGGCAAGCACCATTGCCAATGAACCCGCACGGCCTCACAGGTATTTACGGCTGCGGTTTTTTGACAGGTTAGCTACTGGGTCTGTGCGACCGTATTCGTAGGCCACAGCTTGATGCGTGTTTGTGGTTACTGCTTCAGTTTTTGTGAATTGGCGGCGCGTTCTGTACAGCTATTTTCGTCGGTTACGGCCGCACGCATTTTCGTGACCTGGTTTCTCCGTGGGTTAGCGAGGTGGTTCGAGGTGCGCACATAGTTGGTGGTTGGTGTCCGCGGATAGCGCGGGGTGCTCCTTGGGCAGGTTCAATCACTGGTGGCGAAGCGTGTGGGTATCGGTGTTCGGAGAAGGAGGGGTTCACACATCCGTGGCTCTGGCGAGCACCGTGCTTTTGGGGCACCTATGAATAGAAACTGCACGCTGTGGACACTTAGGGTAGAGCGGTTAAAGCGTTTTCTTTGCTTCGTTTCTTTGTCGCTTTGGACAAAGAAATGACGTGCCGCCACGCACAGTGGCTAATAGTGATAAAGAGAAAATCCGACTCTCGCAGACCACTAACGCCGAAAGCACCAACCCAGCACTGACCCCGACCGCTAACCCCGGAACCAGGCACCCCGCACCAACCCCGCCCACCAACCCTAAATCGCGTGCGAACGACCACCCCGGCCCGAGTGCGAGCGACGACCCCCGTCCGGTAGAATGTCCCTTTGCCCTACGCTCCAAGCCACGTGCCTTCCACACTCCTGAACGACACTTTCCTGCGCGCGCTGCAGCGCCAACCCACCGACTACACGCCGATCTGGCTGATGCGTCAGGCGGGCCGCTATCTGCCCGAGTACAACGCCACGCGTTCTCGCGCCGGTAGCTTCCTGGGCCTCGCAACCAATCCCGATTACGCAACGGAAGTCACGCTTCAGCCGCTGGAACGCTTCCCGCTCGACGCCGCCATCCTGTTCTCGGACATCCTGACCATCCCCGATGCAATGGGCCTCGGCCTGAATTTCGTCCAGGGCGAAGGCCCCCGATTCGAGCGCACAGTCCGCACCGAAGAGGACGTGGCCAAACTGCACGTGCCGGATATCGACGCGACGCTGCGCTACGTGACCGACGCGGTATCGCAAATCCGCCGCGCACTCACCGACGCCCAGGGCCGCCAGAAAGTGCCGCTGATCGGTTTTTCAGGCAGCCCCTGGACACTCGCCTGCTACATGGTCGAAGGCGGCGGATCGCCCGATCACCACACGGTCAAGGCCATGGCTTACACGCGGCCAGACCTGATGCATCGCATTCTCGATATCAACGCGCAGGCGGTCGTCGCTTATCTGAACGCGCAGATCGAAGCGGGCGCGCAAGCCGTGATGATCTTCGATACCTGGGGCGGTGCACTCGCCGACGGCGCGTATCAACGCTTCTCGCTCGACTACATCGCGAAAGTGGTCGCAGGATTGAAGCGCGAACACGACGGCGTCAAGGTGCCGGTTATCACGTTCACGAAGGGCGGCGGTTTGTGGCTGGAACAAATCGCCGCAATCGGCGTGGACGCGGTGGGTCTCGACTGGACCGTAAACCTGCGCCAGGCGCGTGAAAAGGTGGGCGATCGGGTCGCGCTCCAGGGCAACATCGATCCAGCGGTGCTATTCGCATCGCCGGCCGTGATTCGCACCGAAGCGCGCGCCGTGCTCGACAGCTTCGGTAATTTCCCCGGCCATGTCTTCAATCTCGGCCACGGTATCTCGCAATTCACGCGTCCGGAGAACGTGGCGGAACTCGTTGACGAAGTACATCGCCACAGTCGCGCCATCCGGGCAAAGAACTGACGTTTGGTCAAAAAAGATTGCTGCCCTGCGTCACGAAAAGCTTACGTCAAACGTTTGGGCGGCAAGACAAAAGTGCCGCCAAATGCCCGTAGATTGGCCGTTCCGCCAATGTCAAGAGTTGACTTATGCACATTTTGTACGTTGCGGCGCGCCATCTTCAATTCAGACCCAAACGCCATGATGAGGGCATGTTTTGTGTCTTCAAATACATGATTAATAAGAGAAATTCGAGATCAACCCGGAATGTGGGCTACCGCACACAACGAGCGAGATCGCCACTTTTTGTCCGTGTCAATCAAAGTTCTCAACAAAGTTATCCACAGGCCTGTGGAAAGCTTCGAAATCTCAAAAATAATCCACAGCTTAGCGTCGATTGTGATGTTTCACTTTAACTACGCCCCGCACAGTCAAATGTTCAGGTGGAACGGTTGCTCAGGCGTGGCTTGCGGCCGGTGGAACAATTGAGCGTCTTTGTCCGCGTCGCGCTGGACCATCCTCTACCGACGCTTTTCGACTATCGATACGATCTGGCCCCCATGCCGCTGCCCGGCATGCTGGTACGGATTCCGTTCGGACGTCGCGATGCGGTCGGCCTGATTTGCGAGGTCACGGATCACACCGACGTGCCGGTGGACAAGCTGCGTGATGTGGCCGCTATTTGCAGCACGCTCGCGCCGCTTGCCGACGAATGGCGTGCGCTGACGCTGTTCGCGGCCGAGTATTACCAGCGCGGTCTGGGCGAAGTGGCGTTGCCCGCGCTGCCGCAGGTTCTGCGCGACGCCTCGCGCTGGGCGAAATTGCTCGCGCCGGAGGAGCGGTATCGGTTGATGCCGGAAGGGCGCGCGAGTTTGCCCGATGCGTTGCCGGCGCGCGCCACCGCGCTGCGCCGTCTCGCCGATGCCCTCGCTGCCAATCCCACGTTACCCGCTGCCGAGGCCCGCGCGCTGCATCCGAAAGCGCGCGCCACGCTCGATGAATGGCAGATGCGCGGATGGGTCGCGCTGGAAACCGGTGATGTGCCGGAGCAGGACATTGG
The DNA here is from genome assembly GCF_964253815.1 of Caballeronia sp. LjRoot34. Classification (NCBI taxonomy): domain Bacteria; kingdom Pseudomonadati; phylum Pseudomonadota; class Betaproteobacteria; order Burkholderiales; family Burkholderiaceae; genus Caballeronia; species Caballeronia sp. LjRoot34. The sequence goes on along the minus strand of NZ_CAXUSB020000001.1, from coordinate 4,246,396 downwards.
GCTGGCGCCCGCGGTTGAAAAGGCCGCGCTGCACGCCGCCGACGCGCTTTTGCCGCAATTGACCGCAGAGCAATCCGATGCCGTCGATGCAATAACCGGCGCGAAAGGTTTCGCCGCGTTCTTGCTCCACGGCGTAACCGGCAGCGGCAAAACCGAGGTCTATCTCCACGCACTGGCCCATTTACTTGGTTCGCGCCCTGACGCGCAAGCGCTCGTGCTCGTCCCGGAAATCAATCTCACGCCGCAATTCGAAGCCGCTTTCCGCACGCGTTTCGCCGCGCTGCCGGAGGGCGCCATCGTGACGATGCATAGCGGGCTGGCCGAAGGCGAGCGCGCACGCAACTGGCTCGCGGCGCACACGGGCCGCGCGCGGCTCGTGCTCGGGACGCGGCTGGCGGTGCTGGCGTCGTTACCGAAGCTGGCGCTGATTGTGGTCGATGAGGAACACGATCCCGCTTACAAGCAGCAGGAAGGCTTGCGCTATTCGGCGCGGGATCTCGCGGTTTATCGGGCGAACAAGTTGGAAATTCCGGTGGTGCTGGGGTCGGCGACGCCATCGCTCGAAAGCTGGTGGCAAGCCGAGCAGGGCCGATACACCAAGCTCACGCTCACGCGCCGAGCCGTGGCGACGGCGGTTCTGCCAAGCGTCCGGCTGATTGACCTGGAAGAGGAACGGCAGCGCGGTCGGGCGTCCGTGGAGGGCTTGTCGGGGCCGCTGATCGCCGCGATGAAAACGCGCCTGGAACGCGGCGAGCAAAGCCTCGTGTTCCTCAACCGGCGCGGTTACGCGCCCATCCTTTCGTGCGACGCGTGCGGCTGGGTCGCCGGCTGTCCGCGATGCAGTGCCTACGTCGTGCTTCACAAGCCGGAGCGCGCGTTGCGTTGCCACCATTGCGGCTGGGAATCGCGCATTCCTAAGTCGTGCCCGGACTGCGGCAATGTGGATATCGCGCCGATGGGTCGCGGCACGCAGCGCGTCGAAGAAACGCTTGCGACGGCTGTGCCGGGAGCGAGGGTTCTACGTATCGATGCCGACAGCACGCGGCGCAAGGGCAGCGCGCAAGCCCTTTTCTCCGATGTCCACGCGGGCGAGGTCGATATCCTCGTCGGCACGCAGATGATCGCAAAGGGGCACGACTTTCAGCGCGTGACGCTGGTCGGCGTGCTCAATGCCGATACCGCGCTTTTTTCCCACGATTTCCGGGCCAGCGAGCGGCTTTTCGCTCAACTGATGCAGGTTAGCGGTCGGGCCGGGCGCGCCGGTTTGCCGGGCGAAGTGATGATCCAGACGCGCTATGCGCGGCATGCGCTTTATCACGCGCTGGCGCGGCACGACTACGTTGGGTTTGCCAATTCCACGCTAGCCGAGCGCCGTGACGCGCATTTGCCGCCGTTCGTCTATCAGGCGATGCTTCGCGCCGAAGGACGCACGCTCGAGGCCGCGCTGGACTTTCTGGGGGCTGCGGCGGCGGAGTTCGCGGCGCTGGCCGGCGCCGAACGCGTGACCGTGTACGACGCGGTGCCGCTGACCATCGTGAAGGTGTTTAACGTGCACCGCGCGCAATTGTTGTTGGAATGCGCGTCGCGGGCCGTGTTGCAGAATGCGTTGCGGGCCTGGCAGCCGGCGTTACGCAGCCTCAAGGTAAAAGGCGTGATCCGATGGAATGTCGAGGTCGATCCACTCGATATCTAGTTTCGCTTGCGTCGGTAAGTGGGTTTTAGCCTCGCGTTGCCCGGCGCCTCTGCTCGTTCTTCAGCTATTGCCGCGGTCCGCGCCTTGCACGCGCGCAACCGTCAGGCCGCCGACCGTCATGTCATTCCCGCTGTCGCGGTCGCTCTCAGGACGCTCGACGTGCGGATGCGCGCCGCGGATGAACAACACCACGCACAGCGCGCACATCGCCCAAATGCTGAAAAAAATCGTCCAGGTGCTCATATCCTCTTCTCCCCCGAAACCGCGCGGCTGCATGGTAAGACGGCCGCAAAGTTTCATCGCTGATATGGCCGTACCAGTTCTTATCGGCACCAGGCAGCGATTACTTAGGGGTGGCTCAAGAAAAATTATCAAACGCGAAATCCTAGAGCACGTCCAGCCCACACGGCCATCCTCAATTACCCGTAATCCCTTGTTCCCAAAGGAATTTCTACCGATTTAATAAAGGTGCAACCCGTCTCGAAAAGTTGGTTGCACCTTTTTTATGAGCGGGTTACGATTCGGCCACTTTTCAAGCTATCGCCGGTCCGATTCCGGCAAGGAAGGATATATGGCGAGCACCACCCTGGGCGTTAAAGTCGACGATCTGCTGCGTACCCGTCTTAGAGACGCTGCCACGCGGCTCGAACGCACGCCGCACTGGCTCATCAAGCAAGCCATCTTCGCGTATCTCGAACGCATCGAACATGGACAGTTGCCACCTGAACTGTCCGGTGCAATCGGTTCGGCCGATACGCTGGAACCGTCTGCGCACGCCGACTCGGAAGAGGACGGCGCGCCGCATCCCTTTCTCGATTTCGCTCAGAACGTGCAACCGCAATCGGTGCTGCGCGCCGCGATCACGGCCGCGTACCGGCGGCCGGAACCGGAGTGCGTGCCGTTTCTGATCGGACAGGCGCGGTTGTCGGCCAACGTCGCCGCCGAAACGAATGCCATGGCGACGAAGCTCGTCGAAGCGCTGCGCAAGAAACAGACGGGCGGCGGCGTCGAAGGGCTGATCCATGAGTTTTCGCTGTCCAGCCAGGAAGGCGTCGCGCTGATGTGTCTCGCGGAAGCCTTGCTGCGCATTCCCGATCGCGCCACCCGCGACGCGCTGATCCGCGACAAGGTCAGCAAGGGCGACTGGCGCTCGCACATGGGCCAGGCGCCGTCGCTGTTCGTGAACGCGGCGACGTGGGGCCTGATGATCACCGGCAAGCTGGTGACGACGAATAGCGAAGCGGGGTTGTCGTCGGCGTTGACGCGTTTGATCGGGCGCGGCGGTGAACCGCTGATCCGCAAGGGCGTCGATATGGCCATGCGTCTGATGGGCGAGCAATTCGTCACGGGCGAGACGATTTCGGAAGCGCTGGCTAACAGCCGTAAGTTCGAGGCGCGCGGTTTCCGCTATTCCTACGACATGCTCGGCGAAGCAGCCACGACCGAAGAAGACGCGGTTCGCTATTACGCGTCGTACGAGCAGGCGATTCACGCGATTGGCAAGGCGGCCGGATCGCGGGGCATTTACGAAGGCCCGGGGATTTCCATCAAGCTGTCCGCGCTGCATCCGCGTTACTCGCGCTCGCAACAGGAACGCACGATGACCGAGTTGTTGCCGCGCGTGAAAGCGCTGGCGCTGCTCGCGCGCCGTTACGACATCGGCTTGAACATCGATGCGGAAGAAGCCGACCGGCTTGAAATTTCGCTCGATCTGCTCGAAGCGCTGTGCTTCGATCCGGAACTGGCCGGCTGGAACGGCATCGGTTTCGTGGTGCAGGCTTATCAAAAGCGCTGCCCGTTTGTTATCGATTATTTGATCGATCTGGCGCGTCGCAGCCGTCATCGGATCATGGTTCGGCTGGTTAAAGGCGCTTACTGGGATTCGGAAATCAAGCGCGCGCAAGTGGATGGCCTCGAAGGCTATCCGGTCTATACGCGCAAGATCTATACGGACATCTCGTACGTGGCCTGCGCGAAAAAACTGCTCAGCGCGCCCGATGCCGTTTATCCGCAATTCGCCACGCACAACGCGTTCACGCTGTCGGCTATTTATCACCTCGCCGGGGGGAACTATTACCCCGGGCAGTACGAGTTCCAGTGCCTGCACGGCATGGGCGAACCGCTGTACGAAGAAGTCACCGGACGCGACAAGCTCAACCGGCCGTGTCGCGTCTATGCGCCCGTTGGCACGCACGAAACGCTGCTCGCGTATCTCGTGCGCCGCTTGCTTGAGAACGGCGCGAATACGTCGTTTGTGAACCGTATCGCTGATAAAGCGATTCCGGTCAGCGAGCTCGTGCAGGACCCTATCGATGAAGCGTCCAAGCTCACGCCGCTCGGTCTGCCGCACGCAAAAATCGCGTTGCCGCGTCAGTTGTACGGCAACGAGCGCCTCAATTCGATGGGCTTCGATTTGTCGAATGAGCATCGGCTGGCGTCGTTGTCATCGGCGTTGCTGGCGAGCGCGAATCATCCGTGGCGCGCGGCTCCAATGCTCGAAGCCGCTGATGTGGTGGAAGGCGTCGCACGGGACGTTCGTAACCCCGCCGACTTGCGTGACCTGGTTGGAACCGTAGTTGAGGCTACATCCGAACAAGTTGCTCTCGCTCTGAGTAACGCCGTTGCCGCAGCGCCGATCTGGCAATCGACGCCCGTTGATGAACGTGCCGATTGCCTTGCTCGCGCAGCCGATCTGCTCGAAGCACAGATGCATACGCTGATGGGTCTCGTCGTGCGCGAAGCGGGTAAATCGCTGGCGAATGCGGTGTCGGAGATTCGTGAGGCTATCGATTTCCTGCGGTATTACTCGGCGCAGATCCGCAGCGAGTTTTCCAACGATACCCACCGTCCGCTCGGCCCCGTGGTTTGCATCAGCCCGTGGAACTTCCCGCTCGCGATCTTCATGGGACAAGTGGCCGCAGCACTCGCTGCCGGTAATCCGGTGCTCGCGAAACCGGCCGAACAGACGCCGCTGATCGCAGCGCAAGCCGTGCGCATCCTGCGCGAAGCCGGCGTGCCGCCGGGCGCGGTGCAATTGCTGCCGGGCAACGGTGAAACCGTGGGTGCGGCGCTGGTCGCCGATCCGCGCACGCGTGCCGTGATGTTCACCGGTTCGACGGAAGTCGCGCGCCTGATCAACAAGACCCTGTCCGAACGGCTCGACCCGGACGGCCGGCCGATTCCGCTGATTGCGGAGACGGGCGGACAGAACCCGATGATCGTCGATTCGTCGGCGCTGGCCGAGCAAGTGGTCGCGGACGTGCTGCAATCGTCCTTCGATTCCGCCGGTCAACGCTGTTCGGCGCTGCGCGTGTTGTGCCTGCAGGACGACATCGCGGATCGCACGCTCGAAATGCTCACCGGCGCGATGCGGCAACTCGCGATGGGCAATCCCGACCGCCTTTCCACCGATGTCGGCCCGGTGATCGATGCCGAAGCGAAGCAGAGCATCGACGCCCACATTGCCGCGATGCGCGAGAAGGGCCGCAACGTCGTGCAGTTGCCCATGCCCGATGGCTGCGCACAAGGCACATTCGTCCCGCCGACGCTGATCGAACTTGATTCCATCGACGAGTTGAAGCGCGAGGTCTTCGGTCCGGTACTTCACGTAGTGCGGTATCGCCGGGCGCATCTTGATAAACTGCTCGACCAAATCAAGGCGACGGGTTACGGGCTGACGCTGGGCATCCATACGCGTATCGATGAAACCATCGCGCACGTCGTCAGCCGGGCGCACGTGGGCAACATCTACGTGAACCGGAACGTGATTGGCGCGGTTGTCGGTGTGCAGCCGTTCGGCGGCGAAGGCTTGTCGGGCACGGGACCGAAAGCAGGCGGCGCGCTGTATTTGCAGCGGCTCCTCGCCAAGCGTCCGACGGGCTTGCCGAAATCGCTGGAAAGCGCGTTGATCGTGGATCAGACGGCTGCGAACGAAACGCCGGCTGCGCTGACCGCGTTGCGCGACTGGGCGATCGCCGAGCGCGATCCGCAAACGGCGGCACGTTGCGAAGGCCATCTGCAACACGTGATGGCCGGCGCGACCGCGGTTTTGGCCGGTCCGACCGGCGAGCGCAACACCTACACGCTCGGCGCACGCGGCACGGTGTTGTGCGTGGCATCGACGGCAAGCGGCGCGCGCGCGCAACTCGCCGCCGTGCTCGCCACGGGCAACAAAGCGCTGTTTTCCGGTGCGGCGGGTGAACAACTCGTAGCGGCGTTGCCGGCGTCGATCAAGGCGTATGCATCGACGAGCAAGAGCCAGGACGCGGCCTTCGATGCGGTTTTGTTCGAAGGCGACAGCGACGAATTGATGGCCTTGGTGAAGGACGTCGCGAAACGCCCGGGACCGATCGTCTCGGTGCAGGGCGTGCCGGCGGGAGCATTCGCCGACGACGCGCACGACGGCGAGCAGGAATATGCGCTCGAACGGTTGCTGACGGAACGCTCGGTGAGCGTGAACACGGCGGCCGCGGGCGGCAATGCGAATTTGATGACGATCGGCTGAGCTGTATTCAGCACGGCGGGTTGGCTCAAACAAACGGCAGCAGGCACGGCGATCCCGGCACACGCTGCCATCTACCAGAGAATCAGGAGAGTTATGGATTACACGATGAAGAAGCTGGCAGCAGCGATGTGTGTTGCTGGACTGTCGCTCGCGGCAACGGCTCAGGCGCAAACGGCTGAGGACGTGAAGGTAGGATTCGCCGGCCCGATGACCGGCGCGCAAGCGCACTACGGCAAGGATTTCCAGAATGGCGTGGTGCTCGCGGTTGAAGATTTCAACGCGACCAAGCCTGTGATCGGCGGCAAGCCTATTCGCATCGTGCTCGATTCCGCTGATGACCAGGCTGACCCGCGCACCGGCACGACGGTGGCTCAAAAACTTGTCGACGACAACGTCAAGGGCATGCTCGGTCACTTCAACTCGGGCACGACGATCCCCGCTTCGCGCATTTACGCGAACGCCGGCATTCCCGAAATCGCGATGGCGACCGCGCCGGAATACACGACGCAAGGTTACAAGACCGCGTTCCGCATGATGACTTCCGATACGCAGCAAGGATCGGTAGCCGGTGAGTTCGCGGTGAAGACGCTGAAGATGAAGAAGATTGCGATCGTCGATGACCGCACGGCTTATGGTCAGGGTCTCGCCGACCAGTTCGAGAAGGCTGCGAAGGCATCGGGCGCAACGATCGTGGATCGCGAATACGCGAACGACAAGGCTGTCGACTTCAAGGCCATTCTGACGAAGATCAAGTCGTTGAATCCGGACCTCGTGTACTACGGCGGCGCCGATTCTCAAGCTGGCCCGATGGTCAAGCAGATGAAGACGCTGGGCCTGCGCGCGCCGTTGATGGCGGGCGAAATGGTCAAGACCGATACGTTCCTGAAGATCGCCGGCAATGCGGCTGACGGCACGGTGGCATCGCTGGCTGGTTTGCCTCTCGATGAAATGCCGGGTGGCGCGGCTTACGTTACGAAGTACAAGGCGCGGTTTAACGAAGACGTGCAAACGTACTCGCCGTACGCGTACGACGGCGCAATGGCCATGTTCACGGCGATGAAGACCGCCAACTCGACGGACCCGGCAAAGTACCTGCCGGTGCTCGCTAAAACCGACATGCCGGGCGTGACGTCGAAGGCGCTCGCGTATGACTCGAAGGGCGATTTGAAGAACGGCGGGATCACGTTGTACAAGGTCGTCGACGGCAAGTGGACGACGCTGCAAAGCGTGGGCGGCAAGTAAGGTTCAGTTTGATGTTGTGAGGATGCGAAGTTATGAAAAGCCCCGTACGCGCTTCGCGCTGCGGGGCTTTTTCACAGTAGAGGAGCGTTCGAACGCTAGAATGTGTGCAGGTCTTTCAAGATCACAAGCGAATACACTGTCGCCATCGTCGTGCGAACCGGATCAACCACCAGATGTCATCCACAATTTTCCTGAGTCGCGTTGTGCTGCGGAACTACAAGAGCATTGCTGCTTGCGATGTGGCTTTGGGTCCGTTGACTTTCTTGGTGGGCGCGAATGGTTCTGGCAAAAGCAACTTTCTGGACGCGTTGCATTTAGTACGCGATGCGTTGACCGGTTCCCTGGACAACGCAATCAGCGAACGTGGTGGACTGAATGAAGTAAGAAGGCGTTCCGCCGGTCATCCGACGCATTTTGGAATTCGACTCGAGTTCACTTTGCGGGCGGGACAGAAAGGCAGATACGCGTTTGAAGTGGGGGCGTTGGCGAATGGGGCGTTCGAGATACGAAAAGAAGAGTGCGTTTTGGGTGAAATCGCCAAGGGACCTTTCTTCCGGTTAGAACACGGCAAACTGACTCACACAAGCGAAGCAACTTTCCCGGTCGTGAGCAGCGATAGATTAGCGTTGGTCGGTGCATCCGGACTTGAGGCATTCCGCCCAGTTTATGAAGGGCTCACGTCCATGGGGTTTTATAACTTGAACCCGAAGGTCATTCGTGAGCTGCAAAAGCCTCAAGATGGACGTTTGCTCAAGCCATCGGGAGAGAATATCGCAAGCGTCATTGGACATCTGGAACGCGCATCGCCGGCTTCAATGCAGCTCATTCAAGAGTATCTGCGTGCCGTCGTTCCAATGGTCCATGGCGTGGCGCGTGTTTCGGTTGGTCCGGCGGAATCGTTGGAATTTCGACAAGATATGGCAGGCGTCAAGCATCCGTGGCGCTTTCTAGCACACAACATGTCGGACGGCACCCTGCGAGCGCTCGGCGTACTAACCGCGTTATTCCAGAGGAACGTGGACTACGCACCGTCCCTGATCGGCATTGAAGAGCCGGAGACCGCGTTACATCCAGCTGCCGCGGCGGCTCTTCGCGAAGCATTAAAACGCGCTTCTGGACAGAGTCAGATTATCGTCACCAGCCATAGCCCGGATCTCCTCGATGATTTCGAAATTTCCGAGGACGCCATTCTTGCTGTCGCGTCCACGGCAGGACAGACGTACATCGCTCCTCTTGACGTAGCATCGAGAGAGACAATGAGGGAGCATCTTTTTTCAGCCGGCGAGTTGTTGCGCCTGAATCAATTGGGCCCCGATCCCACCATCGTCGAAAATCAGGCATCCAGGCAAGGACAGCCTGATCTTTTTGGCGAGGGCAATTGACATGACGCGCGTGGTCTCGATCGTCGAAGGGGACGGGGAAGTACAGGCATTACCGATCCTTCTGCGGCGACTAGGTAGTTGGCTCACGCCGGAAGCGTTCACCACCGTTGAACCGCCCATCCGGGTTCATCGGGATAAGTTCATTCGACGCGTCGATGAGTTCAATCGAATCCTCTTGCTTGCGGCAAAAAAGTGCACCGACAACGGCTGGATCTTGATTCTGCTCGATGCCGACGACGATTGCCCCGTTGAGATGGCGGAGGAGATTCGACGGAGGGCGCGCGAGGTCATACCTCACCGATGCGTTAGCGTCGTCCTTGCGAATCGGGAGTTCGAAGCGTGGTTCATGGCGGCCGCACGCTCGTTAGTCGGATGTCGGAATTTCAGTTGGGATTCGCCGGACGCAGCACCGGCCAACAGCGAAACCTTGAGAAACGCCAAAGGCTGGCTCGCCGATCGGATGGGCGGCCAGGGTTATCACGAAACCCTGGACCAACCTAAGTTCACAAGTGCTTTCGACATGGAGTTTGCTCACACGCGAAGCCGCTCCTTCAGAAAACTTTGCGAGGACTGGAGTGCTTGCGTTGCACAGGTTGGGCGGCAACCTGGTAAAGCGGTGTAGCGCCGTCACACGCATTGGTATTGTCGCGACGGAGCAAAGGAATGCTTCACACGGGAACGGTGCTATCGCTCCAGCCGGAAGTTGCCAGACACAACCTCCGGCCAGTCGCATTCATCCCGCGAAATCCTCTTCCCAGTATTCATTCTCCCGGCGTGCATCGCTGCCTCGCGCTTCTTCGGTTTTCCTTAGTTCTACGCGACGAATCTTGCCCGAGATGGTCTTCGGCAATTCATAGAACTCGATACGTCGAATGCGCTTGTACGCCGCCAGTTTCTGCGCGGCGAACTTCAGGATTTCACCGGCGGTTTCCTTCGTCGGTTCATATCCGTTGCGCAACGCGACGAACGCTTTCGGTACCGATAAACGCAGCGGATCCGGACTCGGAACCACCGCCGCTTCGCCCACCGCCGGATGTTCGATCAGCACGCTCTCCAGCTCGAACGGACTGATGCGGTAATCCGATGCCTTGAAGACATCGTCGGCGCGGCCTACGTAGGTAAAGTAACCGTCGTCGTCGATGGACGCCACATCGCCCGTACGATAATGACCGCCGCGCATCGCTTGCTGCGACTTCGATGGATCATCCACGTAACCGTCCATCAAACCCAGCGGCTTGGGGTCGAGGATCAACGCGAGTTCGCCTTCCTTGGCGGGGTTGTCGTCGTGATCGAGGAGCGTGGTGCGATAACCGGGCAACGGCCTGCCCATCGATCCCGGCTTCATCGGTTGACTCGGCGAATTCGCTATCAGCGCCGTGGTTTCGGTCTGGCCGAAACCATCGCGTAACGTGAGGTTCCAGGCTTTTTTCACGCGCTCGATAATCTCGGGATTCAACGGCTCACCCGCGCCGACAACCTCGCGCAAGTGCACCTTATACGCCGATAAATCCTCCTGGATCATCATGCGCCAGACGGTCGGCGGCGCGCACAGCGTGGTGATCTGGTGCTTGACGAGCGCCTCCAGCGTGGCCTTCGCGCTGAAGCGCGACGTGTTGTGGATGAAGACCGTCGCGCCCGCATTCCACGGGGCGAAGACACAACTCCACGCATGTTTTGCCCAGCCGGGCGAACTGATGTTGAGATGGACATCGCCGGGTTTCAGGCCGATCCAGTACATGGTCGACAAGTGCCCAACCGGATAGCTCTGATGGCTGTGCAGCACGAGCTTCGGGCGGCTCGTGGTACCGCTCGTGAAATACAGCAGCAGCGGATCGGTCGCGAGCGTCCTGCCTTCAGGCTCGAACGAGGGGCTTTCGTTGAAGGCATCGGCGAAATTCAGCCAGCCTTCGGGCAACGTAGCGCTCTGCGGAATGGCGACCGCTATGCGGGTTTTGGTTTTATCGATGGAATCGAACTTCGCGGTTTCACTCGATGCCACGATCATATGCTTCACTTCGCCGCGCGTCATGCGGTCGGCGATGTCCGCCGGCGTTAGCAACATGGTCGCGGGAATGGTGACGGCGCCGAGCTTCATCGCGGCGAGCATGGTTTCCCAAAGCGCCGGCTGATTTGGCAGCATCAGCAAGATCCGGTCGCCTCGCTCGACGCCTTGCTGCCTCAACCAGTTGGCCAACTGATTCGATCTCGCCGATAACTCCGCAAACGAGAGCTTCGTCTCGTCTCCGTTCTCCTCGACCACCCACAGCGCCGGATCGAGATTGTTGCGTGCGTATTCATCGAACCAGTCGAGTGCCCAGTTGAACTCCGTCAGTTCGGGCCACGCGAAGTCTTTGTACGCGGTGGCGTAGTCGTCGCGATGACGCAGCAGAAAGTCTCTTGCCTGCAGAAATGCTTGCGATGCCATGGTCTTGCGTCTCCTTGATTTTGTTCGCTTTCGCGTGAGCCTTGATCTGGCTCTTTTGTGAGTGTCCGTGGCCGTCACGGTGCGTGGCGGGCGGTCACTTCTGCCGCAACTTTTCCCCTTGTTGCCTTACCTGATCCAAGGTTGCCGCCGGGGTACTCGCATCTTTCGGAATCCTTATTTCTATCACTGACGGCAAATTTGTTTTCATCGCGCGCTCGAATGCGGGCATGAATTGCGCCGTCGATTCCACCCGTTCTCCATGCGCTCCGAATGCGCGCGCGTAGGCCACGAAGTCGGGGTTCGTGAGCGCCGTGCCGTGCACGCGGTTCGGATAGTGGCGTTCCTGATGCATGCGGATCGTGCCGTATTGCTGGTTGTTCACCACTACGAATATCACTGCGAGCTTGTACTGCATGGCCGTGGCCAACTCCTGGCTCGACATCATGAAACATCCGTCGCCCGCAAATGCGACCACGACCCGGTCCGGATACAGCGACTTCGCCGCGATCGCTGCGGGCACGCCATAACCCATCGCGCCGCTTGTCGGCGCGACCTGCGAGCGGAAATGCCGATACGCATAGTGCCGATGCAGCCACGTCGCATAATTTCCGGCACCGTTCGTCACGATGGCGTCGGCGGGAAGGTGTTCGCTGAGTTGTTCCATGATCTCGCCGAGCTGGACATCGCCGAGCATGGGCCGGGGCTTGCGCCACGCGAGATACGCGTCATGCGCTGCTTCAATAGCGCCGCTCCACGGGATGACCGCGGGCGGTTTGAGTGCCACGAGCGCTGACACCATCTCCGGCATGCCTGAAACGATCGGCAGATCCGCCGAATACACGCGCCCGAGTTCTTCCGCGCCTTGGTGCACGTGGATCAGCGTTTGTTTCGTCTTGGGGATATCGAGCAGCGTGTAACCGCCGGTTGTCGACTCGCCCATTCGGGGACCGAGGACCAGGAGCAAATCGGCATCGCGGATGCGTGCGGCGAGGGCGGGATTGATCCCGAGGCCGACATCGCCGGCATAGTTCGGATGGTTATTGTTCAGCGTGTCCTGGAACCGGAAGGCGCAGCCGACGGGCAATTGCCACGCCTCCACGAAACGCGCGAAATCCGCCGTGGCTTCGGGCGTCCAGCCGCTGCCGCCAGCAATGACAAAGGGTCTCTCCGATGCCGCGAGCATCTCGTTCAAACGCGCGATCTGCGAGGGTGCCGGCGAGGCTGCCACACGTTGATAACGCGGCGCACCGGGCACGGCCTCGCACGCGTCGCTCAGCACGTCTTCCGGCAACGCCAGCACGACGGGGCCTGGCCGGCCGGAGGTTGCGATGTGGAATGCATGGCTCAGATATTCGGGGATACGGCGTGGATCGTCGATTTGGGCGACCCACTTCGCCATTTGCCCGAACATGCGGCGGTAGTCGATTTCCTGGAAGGCCTCGCGGTCCATGTGTTCGCGTGCGCATTGGCCGATCAGCAGGATCATGGGCGTGGAATCCTGGAATGCCGTGTGGACGCCGATGGAGGCATGCGTGGCGCCTGGGCCGCGGGTGACTAGTGCCACGCCGGGGCGCCCGGTCAGTTTGCCGATCGCTTCCGCCATGTTTGCCGCTGCGGCTTCGTGGCGGCAGACGATGGTCTGGATGCGGCTGGTTTCGTCGTGGAGGGAATCGAGGATGGCGAGGAAGCTTTCACCGGGAACGCAGAAGACGCGTTCAACGCCGTGGGTCAGGAGTGCATCGACGACCAGGCGAGCGCCGGTGGTCGGAGGGGTATTGGGGGACGAGACAGCAGATGTCATGCGATGAAATCTCCCGGAAGGTTTCGCGCGGACGGCGATGGGCATTGGATTTCATAGCTTACGCTTGAGCGGGGCGCCGGCGCTAGGGAGGGGTTTCGCTGGTTCTGTTCTGGCTACGATTTTTCGAGGGATATGGACGGAGCGGGCGCATATTGATGGTCGGTTCTCCGCGGATAGCGCGGGGTGAACCTTGGGCAGGTTCAATCACTGGTGGCGAAGCGTGTGGGTATCGGTGTTCGGAGAAGGAGGGTTTCACACATCGGTGGCTCTGGCGAGCACCGTGCTTTTGGGGCACCTATGAATGAAAACTGCACGCTGTGGACACTTAGGGTAGCGCGGTTTGAAAGCGTTTTCTTTGCTTCGTTTCTTTGTCGCTTTGGACAAAGAAATGACGTGCCGCCACGCACAGTGGCTAATAGTGATAAAGAGAAAATCCGACTCTCGCAGACCGCTAACACTGAAAGCAGCAACCGGGCATTGACCCCGACCGCTAACACCGAAAGCACCAACCCGGCACCGACCCCGACCACTAACGCCAAAAGCACCACCCCGGCATAGACCCCAACCACCGCCCCAAAACCCCGCTCGGCCCAAAACCCCGTCCACCGGTGCGAACAAACTAACACTCGACGATATTCACCGCCAACCCACCCCGCGACGTCTCCTTATATTTGGTTTTCATATCGGCCCCGGTTTGCATCATCGTTTTGATAACGGAATCGAGCGACACGTAATGACTGCCATCCCCGCGCATTGCCATGCGCGCAGCGTTCACCGCTTTCATCGACCCCATTGCATTACGTTCGATGCACGGAATCTGCACCATCCCGCCAACCGGATCGCAGGTCAGCCCGAGGTTATGCTCCATCCCAATCTCGGCAGCGTTCTCGACCTGCGTCGCCGTTCCGCCCATGACCGCCGCCAACCCGGCCGCCGCCATCGAACACGCAACCCCTACTTCGCCCTGACACCCGACCTCGGCACCCGAAATGGAAGCGTTCATCTTGTACAGAATCCCGATAGCCGCCGCTGTCAGCAAGAAATCAATCACGCCCTGCGCATTCGACCCAGGCATGAACCTATCGTAGTAATGCAGCACCGCCGGAATAATCCCGGCCGCGCCATTGGTCGGCGCCGTCACCACGCGCCCGCCCACTGCGTTTTCCTCATTCACCGCAATGGCGTAAAGATTGATCCAGTCGATCATGGAAAGCGGATCGCGCAACGCCTGCTCTGGCTTATCAACCAGCGCCCGATACAACACCGGCGCGCGCCGCTTCACCTGGAAAGGACCGGGCAGGCAACCATCGGCGTCGGGGTTATCGATTCCGCAACCGCGCTTCACGCACGATTGCATCACGTCCCAAATGCGCAGCAATCCCGAACGAATCTCGTCTTCGCTACGCCACACGCGCTCGTTTTCCCACATCAATTGCGCCACGGATTTCCCCGTTTCACGGCACAGCGCAAGCAATTCATCGCCGGACTGGAACGCGTACGGCAACTGTTCAATAGCGGTCAGCACCTTCACATTCGATGCCCCCGCCGTCACCACAAAACCGCCGCCGACCGAGAGATAGGTCGAGTCGCGCAATGACACGCCGTTGGCATCGAAGGCGTGGAGTTTCATGCCGTTCGGATGCTCAGCCAGCGCCTGCCGCAGAAAAACAATGTGTTCCTTCAACACAAACGGAATCTCATGACGACCCAGCAGCAGGAGCTTTTTCGTCGCGCGGACGGTCTCAAGACGCGTGCTGATCGTGCCGGCATCCACCGTATCCGGCGCATCGCCCATCAAGCCGAGCATCACGCCGCGATCCGTACCGTGACCCTTGCCGGTTGCGCCGAGCGAGCCGTACAACTCGCATTTCACGGTCGCCGTGGCGTCCAGCAGCCCATCGCGTTCGAGCCCTTGCACGAACATCAGGGCGGCGCGCATCGGCCCGACCGTATGCGAACTCGACGGACCGATGCCGATTTTGAAAAGATCGAAAACGCTGACTGCCATGACTGCTCCTGCAAAGGTCGTGCTAAAAAATCATCGTGCCGGCAACGGCAAACAAACCGCGAGCCAGGCCGGCGGCGTAGGCGCCAGGCGCAGCGAAATGGGCGTGTAACGCCCGTCGAGCCGCGCCGATAGATGAAACAATTCGGCCGCGTGTTTCGGATCCCACGTACCCGAATAACCGGGCAGGCCGGCCTCGCGGCGGGTGGCATCGAAGGGCACGCTCGAACGAACAAATTCCTCGTGGGTGCGCGTGCCGAGCGCATAGGGCGTGAGCCAGTTCAGCGCGGCGGCGAGGGTCGCACCCGACTGCGCGCGCTCGCTCAGCCAGTTGCGGTTATGACGACGCGCGGCGAGCGCGGCCGTGACCAGCGGCTGCAGGTCGTAAGTGACGTAATGCAGCGCGTCGCGTTCGGCGAAATCGACGGTCGAACCGTCCGGCGCAATGTTGTCCCCAATATGCTCCACATACAGACGCTGCGCCGCGTTAATCAACTTGCGGTCATCGATAGTGAACGCGCCCATCGCGATCAACTTGATCCGGTGACTCTGCCAGTTGTTTCGATACGTGCCGGTCAATGGACGCTTTTGTTTATCGATATCCGCTACATATCCCGTCACCATCTTCGCGATGAACGCATTCGACGCATTCCGCGTTTTTACCGGCAATGCGCTCGCGGTCAGGTCGTAGGCGAGGATCAGCGACTCGAAATTCGTTTCATCGATAGGATTAAAACTCGGCTGATACGTCGTGACCCACGCGAATAAAAACCGGTCGACAAGACGCAAATACGCTTCGTTGCCGGTCGCGCGCCACGCAAGCGCGGCATCGCGCATCAAGTCGAGATCCTTCTCCGCTTCTTCGCTTTCGTCGCGAATGCCCTGATGCGGCAACGTGCCTTCTGTATGAAGCGTCGCCCGCGCTTTTGGCTGGTCGTTCAGCCGCGACTGCACCATTTTTACCAGTGCTTTCACACCCGGATCGGCGTTCGTGCGCTCACTGTTCTGCATCGCGGGCGCAGCGCAAAAATTCATTGCGGCGAACGCGCTCTGTGCGGTCAATGCCGTTGCTGCAAGGGCCGCGATCATCGCCGGAATACGCCACGTTTTACTCACCACTCGCACCTGTCGCGCCATGCAAAACTCCCTGATTGGCTTGGTTCGGGTGAGATGGTATCTGGTGTTGCGTGACTCCGGCAAAACTGTCCGGCTATCAGGAAAGCCGGACAGTTGAAACGCGCGCTTATTTAGCGTCCATTCATTCGCCGTATTCGGACAACGGAATGCACGAACAGAACAGATTGCGGTCGCCGTAGGCGTTGTCGGCGCGGCCAACCGGCGGCCAGTACTTGCGCGCGATCAAAGACGTCAGCGGATACGCCGCCGTTTCACGCGAGTAGGCGTGGCTCCAGTCATCGGCGACAACAACCGCTGCCGTATGCGGTGCGTGCTTCAGCGGATTATCTTCGCGATCCGATTTGCCTTCCTCCACCGCGCGAATTTCATCGCGAATGGCGATCATTGCATCGATAAACCGATCCAGTTCCTCCTTGGATTCCGATTCCGTCGGCTCGACCATCAGCGTGCCCGGTACCGGGAAGCTCATGGTCGGTGCGTGGAAACCGTAATCGATCAGGCGTTTCGCGACGTCATCGACGGAAATGCCGCTGGTTTCTTTCAGTGGACGCAGATCGAGAATGCATTCGTGCGCGACCAGACCACCCGCGCCGCTGTACAGCACGGGGTAATGGGGCGCGAGCCGCTTCGCCACATAGTTCGCCGCGAGAATCGCGCTTTCGGTGGCGTTCGTGAGGCCTTGTGCACCCATCATCGCGATGTACATCCACGAGATCGGCAGGATGGCGGCTGAGCCATAAGGCGCCGACGATACCGCCCCAATCCCGGCTGCATCACGTTGGTAGCCAGTCGAATGCTGATTCGGCAAGAACTTGGCCAAATGCGCGCCGACCGCGACCGGACCCACGCCCGGTCCGCCGCCGCCATGCGGAATGCAGAAGGTCTTGTGCAGGTTCAGGTGCGAGACATCGCCGCCGAACTGGCCCGGCGCGGTGAGGCCGACCATTGCGTTCATGTTCGCGCCATCGACGTAAACCTGACCGCCATGCGCGTGCACGATCTCGCAGATTTCGCGCACGTTCGCTTCGAACACGCCGTGCGTGGACGGATACGTGATCATGATCGCCGCCAAATTCGCAGCGTGCTTTTCGGCTTTCGCCTTCAAGTCGGCGATATCGACATTGCCTTGTTCATCGCACGCAACGACCACAACCTGCATGCCGGCCATTTGCGCCGATGCCGGGTTCGTACCGTGCGCCGACGACGGAATCAGACAAATGTTCCGATGTCCTTCGCCACGCGATTCGTGATACGCGTGGATGATCAGCAAGCCGGCGTACTCGCCTTGCGAGCCAGCGTTAGGTTGCAGCGATACAGCCGCGTAACCGGTACACGCAACCAGCATTTGCTCGAGCTGATCGATCATCGTGCGATAACCCACCGTTTGTTCAGCCGGCGCGAACGGATGGATCTGTGCGAATTCGGGCCACGTCACGGGCAGCATTTCAGACGTCGCGTTCAGCTTCATCGTGCACGAACCGAGCGGGATCATCGTGCGGTCGAGCGCGAGATCCTTATCCGCCAGACTGCGCAGGTAGCGCAGCATTTCATGCTCGGAGTGGTGACGGTTGAACACCGGATGCGTGAGGTATTCGCTCGTGCGTTCGAGTGCTTTCGGCAGCGAGACTTTTGCGTCTGCATCGAGTGCGTCGATATCGAACGTTTCCGTCTTGCCTGCCACTTCGGCGAACAACGCGAAGAGCTTC
Organism: Caballeronia sp. LjRoot34; assembly: GCF_964253815.1. Classification (NCBI taxonomy): domain Bacteria; kingdom Pseudomonadati; phylum Pseudomonadota; class Betaproteobacteria; order Burkholderiales; family Burkholderiaceae; genus Caballeronia; species Caballeronia sp. LjRoot34. Next base: position 4,228,501 of record NZ_CAXUSB020000001.1, on the reverse strand, counting down.
AGGAGGTCGTCGCGCGTGGTGGTTTCATCGACGGAAACGCCTACGTGCGTTGTATCGATATGGCGCAGGTTCACATGCACCGCCGACGCCGCCTGATGCAGCGCCGTGGTATTCGTGCCGCTGACGATGGTGACGGTATCGAAGAAGGTCTCGTTGGCGAGCGTGTAGCCGAGTTTTTGCACGCCGGCCGCGAAGATCGACGCCACGCGATTCACGCGCAACGCGATGGTTTTCAGGCCCTGCGGCCCGTGATACACGGCGTACATGCTGGCCATGATCGCGAGCAACGCCTGCGCCGTACATACATTCGATGTCGCCTTTTCGCGGCGGATATGTTGCTCACGGGTTTGCAGCGCGAGACGCAGCGCGTGCTTGCCTTGGGCATCGACGGTCACGCCGACCAGACGGCCCGGCATTTGCCGCTTGAAGTCATCGCGTACGGCCATGTACGCCGCGTGCGGACCGCCGAAACCGACCGGCACGCCAAAGCGCTGCGTATTACCGATAGCCACGTCCGCGCCCCATTCGCCCGGCGGCGTAAGCAGCGTGAGCGCGAGCAAGTCGGCGGCGGCGATTACAAAACCACCGGCGGCGTGCACCGCTTCAGTCAACGCGCGATAGTCATGCACATCGCCATTCGCGCCCGGGTATTGCAACAGCACGCCGAATGCGTTGGCCGTGGCGGCATCGGCGGCAGGACCGACTTTCACTTCAATGCCAGCCGGTTTTGCGCGCGTGCGCACGACTTCGATAGTCTGCGGCAGCACGTCGTCGGCGACATAAAACAGGTTCGATTTCGGCTTGCCCGCACGTTGCAGCAGCGTCATGGCTTCGGCGGCGGCGGTGGCTTCATCAAGCAATGATGCGTTCGAAATCGCGAGACCCGTCAGGTCGACAATCATCTGCTGGAAATTGAGCAACGCTTCCAGGCGCCCTTGCGAAATCTCCGGCTGATACGGCGTGTAAGCCGTGTACCACGCCGGGTTTTCAAGTACGTTGCGCAGGATCACCGCCGGCGTGTGCGTGCCGTAATAACCCTGGCCAATATAGTTCCTGAACACCAGGTTCTGATCCGCGAGTTTCCTCAACGACGCCAGCGCTTCCGCTTCGCTTTTCGGCTGCGTGAACGCGCCGAGCGGCAGCGTTTCGTGACGTCGAATGGCCGTAGGAATCACCGCGTCGATGAACGCCGCGCGCGACGCGAAACCAAGCGCTTCGAGCATGGCGTGCTGGTCGGCCGCATCCGGGCCAATGTGCCGCTGGGCGAACGCATCGTGGCATTCGAGCGCGGCGAGGGACAAGGATGAGCGATTCATCAGACGGTCCGGGTGTTCGAGCTTCATGAGAATTCCTGCTGGTGCGGCGGCTTTTTATAAAAAGCACGCCGCACGATCGTTGAAAAGTTTTACTCGCCGATCGAGGCGCCGTATGCACCGGCATCGATCAACCGATCTGTCTTGGCGTCGGCGGCGGGCTTGATCTTGAAGAGCCAGCTTTCGTACGGCGTGCCGTTGATCTGGTCCGGCGTGCTGGTCAGCGCATCATTCGCGCCGACGATTTCGCCGGCCACGGGCGCGTAGATATCGGATGCTGCTTTCACCGATTCGATCACCGCGATGGCGTCGCCGGCGGCAACGGTTTTACCCACCGGCGGCAATTCGATGAACACGACGTCGCCCAGTGCTTCCTGTGCGTGATCCGTAATACCGATGGTCAGCGTGCCGTCGGATTCGGTGCGCACCCATTCGTGCGATTCGGTGTATTTGAGGTCGGCCGGGATGCTCATGCGGATGCTCCAGTTGTCTTGAGAGTGGGACGTGCGCCGCGTTTTCAGCAGGCGCTTGCGGGCTGTTTAAAGCGACGCCAAAACCTTGCCGTTGCGCACGAAAGGCAGTTTTACCACGCTTGCCGGCAGTTGTTTGTCGCGGATGACGACATGCACTTTGTCGCCCGGTTTCACGCTCGCCGGCACCCGGGCGAACGCGATGGATTCCTGCATCGACGGCGAGAAAGTGCCGCTCGTGATCTCGCCTTCGCCGTCGGCCGTGACGACTTTTTGGTGGGCACGAAGCACGCCGCCGGCGCGGCCGTTTTCCTTCTGCAGAATCAAGCCGACAAAGCGTGCCTTCGATCCATTTTTTTCCAGCGCCGCACGGCCGACGAATGCGCGATTTGCATCGTTCAAGTCGACGGTCCAGGCGAGGCCGGCGTCGAGTGGCGAAACCGTGTCGTCCATGTCCTGGCCGTAGAGGTTCATGCCGGCTTCGAGACGCAGCGTGTCGCGTGCACCGAGGCCGGCAGGTTTAACGCCCTGCGCAATCAATGCGTTCCAGAACGCGACCACTTGCGTAGCGGGGACCACGATTTCGAAACCGTCCTCGCCGGTGTAGCCGGTGCGCGCGAGCATGATGTCGCCGAACGAGCTGACCGGGAATTGCACGGCGTTGAAGGGTTTGAGTTCTGCGGTGGCGTCGCGCGTTTCCGGCAGAACTTGCCAGACTTTTTCGCGTGCGTTCGGTCCTTGCACGGCGACGATCGCGAAATCGCGGCGCGGCGTGATGGTCAGTCCAAAACCGCCTTCGGCATTCAGATGGCCAAACCATGCGATGTCTTTCTCAGCCGTGCCGGCGTTCACGACGACGCGATAGTTGTCATCGGCGAAGTAATAGACGATCAGGTCATCGATCACGCCGCCTTCCGGGTTCAGCAGGCACGAATACAGCGCCTTGCCGGGAACGGTCAGTTTGTCGACGTTGTTGGCGATGGCGTACTTGAAGAACTCGCGGGCTTTGTCGCCGGTGAAATCGACGACGCGCATGTGCGACACGTCGAACATGCCGGCGTCGGTGCGCACCGCGTGGTGTTCGTCGATCTGCGAACCGTAATTGACGGGCATGTCCCAGCCGCCGAAATCGACCATGCGTGCGTTGAGCACAAGGTGCGTGGCGTGCAAAGGCGTGTGTTGAAGATCAGACATGGAGCGGGCCTCGGGCGTGCGCGAAAACAAAAAAAGGCCATGCGTTGAACCCGCTCGGGGTTTCGGCCTTCGCTGCTGCATTGAATAACGCCAATGCAACATGCAAAGCCCAAACCGCGTAGCGATCCGGTACATGACCCCTCTGTCCTCGGTACCTGAGAGATTGCACGCCGTCCGCCAATGATCCGACGTTCAACGCGCGCCCCTTCGGTGGGCATCTGGCTGGTACTTCTTTGTTAGCCGATGCCGCTCTCCAGAGTTCGACTTTCCGTTTTTGGCGCCCAATTCAAGGCGCAGTTCATATACGGAACTTCGACGCGGCCGGTCCTTTTGCCTGAGAGTTTGTGGGTGTGCCCCTTCGGCGGCGCTTGCTTCGTTTTAAGTCGTTCTCGATGCGAACAACCGAAGCCAGCGCGCTCTCCCGACGCGTGCGGCGAATTTACGCGACCGAATTCAGCTTGTCAAACGGGAGAGGCCGACGCGGCGGCTCTTGATCCTTTCCGAGCCCTGGATCGACGCGCTTTTCTGGAGGTAGCGGAGATGTTGCTGGGGATTCAGCTCAATGCGGGGCATCAATGAGAATAAGAAAGCCAAGCCGAACGACGGATACCCGCACAAGGGCCTGTCGTTCGGCGCATAAAACCGCGGTGCTTACCGAATCGCGTGCTGCAAACCGTCCAGCTCCCCGTTCAGCGTGTGCTGTTCTTCACCCGACAAACCCCCGCCGTGCTGGGAAGCCATGTCACGCGCTTCCTGACGCACTGCATCCAGCCGATGATGGAACGCATCGCCTTGTGGCGGCGGATAAAAGCCCTGGCTTACGCGCTGATCGACGTGATGCCAAAGCGCGTTGATGCGACCGTTGACCTGATCCATCCGATGAACCGCTTCCATGTGCGGATCGGGGCGTACAGGCGTTTCCTGAACGACATTGACTTGCCGCGCCGGTTCGACGACACACGCCGCCAGCGATCCCGCGAGCGCCACGCCAATCAGCGCACGGGTAAAACCTGCTTTAAGCGTCAGCATTGAAGTTCTCCTTCTTTTGGTTTTTAAGATAAGACGATTGGAGAAGAACGGTCCGCACACCGCGCCGGCTGACGCCGGGACGATGCGCAAATGTAACGCTGTGTGTTTGAAAGTCTTGCGTGGGCCGATTGTTATCGCTCGTTATCGCTGCGATATCACAGCGGCGTGAAATCCAGCCGGCGTCCTTCGGCATTGCTGCGAATGGCGATATCGATGATGGTCACGACATCGACGGCATCTTGCGACGTGACCGGGAACGGCTTGCCCTCGAGCACCGATGCCGCCAGCGCTCGATAAAACTCCGCATAAGCGCCATCGCGGGTCGCGAATTCCTGGCGCAAGTCGTGGTCGCCATCGACTTCGCGAAGCAGGCCGGGCGGATTGTGGCCGAAGCCGGGGTTTCCCGGGCGCAAACCGGCTTTGAGCTGGTCTTCCTGCACATCGAGACCCGTTTTCACATAACTGCCGCGCGTGCCGTGGATGGCGAAGCGCGGCGGTTCCAGCGCGGCCAGCGCTGTCGCGTGCAGCACGATCTCCTTGTCCGCATAGCCGAGCAGCAGATGAACGTAATCCGGTGCGCTCGCGTGATCGCGGTGGGCTTTGACGCTGGCGAATATGGTTTGTGGCCGGCCGAACAGCGCCAGCGCCTGATCGATGAGATGCGGGCCGAGATCGAACAACAAACCGCCACCACGCGACGCTTCCTCGCGCCAGCGTTGTGGCACTTTCGGCCGAAACCGGTCGAAATGCGATTCGTAGTGCGTCACGCGTCCAAGCCGGCCGCTTTCGATCAACGCGCGCACCGTCATGAAATCGCCATCCCAGCGACGGTTATGGAACGGCGCGAACAGCAGTCCGCGCGTTTTGGCCAACTCAGTGAGCGTTTTTGCGTCAGCGCCGGACAAGGTGACCGGCTTGTCGACCACGACGTTCCTGCCCGCTTCCAGGGCTTTCCTGGCGAGATCGAAATGGGTGTCGTTGGGCGTTGCTATGACGATGCAATCGAGTTCATCGAGGGCGAGCAGTGCATCGAAATCCTCGACGATCGTCGCGTTCGGATAATCAGCCTGCGCCCGCTCCGGCTTGCCAGTGGCAATAGCGGACACCGTCGCGCGGCCACAATGCTCGATTACCGGCGCGTGAAACGTTTCGCCGGCAAAGCCATAGCCCATCAGGCCTACTTTTAGAAGTGCTGTCATGCGGGCATCCTGTTGTCTTGGCGATGCCGGTATTGTGGCATGGGCCGCTGGCGATGTTGGGCCGGCGGTTACGTCTGCGTCGCGCCTCACAGGCGCGTGGATTGAAACAAACAAACCCGTGTTAACATCGCGCTCTCGAAATCGCTCCCGCTCGCCAGCGGCGCAATTTTGCTCACCACAGCGTATTTCCGGCAGCCGAAACGTCCGCCCGATTTACGCATCTCAAAGTGTCCGAACGATGTCCGCAGCAGGTATGAACGCCGCGCAATCCGAAGCGGTGCGCTATCTCGATGGCCCATGTCTTGTCCTTGCCGGCGCCGGCAGCGGCAAGACACGCGTGATCACCCAGAAGATTGCCCATCTGATCGAAGGCAAGGGTTTCGAGCCGAAGCACATTGCCGCGCTGACCTTCACGAACAAGGCCGCGCTCGAAATGCGCGAGCGCACGGCCAAGCTGCTCGAAGGGAAGACGCTCACCACGCCCGGCAAGGAAGGCCGCCGGGTGCCGGTGAACCAGTTGACCATCTCCACGTTTCACTCGCTTGGCGTGCAGATCATGCGGCAGGAGGCCGAGCACGTCGGCCTGAAACCGCAGTTCTCGATCATGGATTCCAGCGATTGCTTCGGCCTCGTCCAGGAACAGCTCGGAACTACCGACAAGGGCCTGATCCGCAAGGTCCAGTCGATTATTTCGCTGTGGAAAAACGGCATGATGTCGCCGGATCAGGCGGCGGCAAGCGCGTCCAATGAGGACGAGATGCAGGCCGCCATTGTGTTTCGCAGCTACGTGGCAACGCTGCACGCGTACCAGGCGCTCGATTTCGATGACCTGATCCTGAAGCCCGCGCAGCTTTTCGCGGAGAACGAGCAGGTTCGCGAAAAGTGGCAGAACCGGCTGCGTTATCTGCTGATCGATGAATATCAGGACACGAATACCTGTCAATACGAGCTGCTGAAGTTGCTGGCCGGTCCGCGTGCGGCGTTTACGGCCGTGGGCGATGACGACCAGGCCATCTACGGTTGGCGCGGCGCGACGCTGGAGAACCTTGCGCAGTTGGGCAAGGACTTTCCGAAGCTGCACGTGGTGAAGCTCGAACAGAACTACCGGTCGACCGTGCGCATCCTGACGGCCGCCAACAATGTGATTGCGAACAATCCGAAGTTGTTCGAGAAGAAGCTGTGGTCCGAACACGGCATGGGTGATTCCATTACCGTGACCGCTTGCAACGACGAAGAGCACGAAGCGGAATCCGTCGTGTTCCGGCTGTCGGCGCATAAGTTCGAGCGGCGCGCGGCGTTTCGCGACTACGCCATTTTGTATCGTGGGAATTTTCAGGCGCGGATCTTCGAACAGGTTTTGCGGCGGGAGCGGATTCCGTACGTGTTGTCGGGCGGCCAGTCATTTTTCGACAAAGCCGAGATCAAGGACATCGTCGCGTATTTGCGGCTGATCGCGAATCCCGACGACGACCCCGCGTTTATCCGCGCGATCACCACGCCGCGGCGGGGTGTCGGCAATACCACGCTGGAGGCGCTGGGCTCGTTCGCGGGGCAGGCGAAAGTGTCGCTGTTCGAAGCCGTGTTCATGGGCGGCATTGAAGCGCGGTTGTCGGCGCGGCAGGTCGAGCCGTTGCGCGCATTTTGCGAATGGATGCAGCGCCTGTCCGATCGGGCAGGGCGCGATCCGGCCACCCAGGTGCTCGACGACATGATGGAGGCGATCCATTACGAAGCCTACCTCTACGATGCCCACGACGAGCGTCAGGCGCAATCGAAGTGGCAAAACGTGCTTGAATTCTGCGAGTGGCTGAAGAAAAAGGGCACGAAGCCGGAGGCGGAGCCATCCGAAGATTCCGAGGCTACGGGTTATGACAACGCCGATGGTTTCGGCGATGAAGGCAAGAACCTGCTCGGCCTGATCCAGACCGTCGCGCTAATGTCCATGCTGGAAGGCAAGGACGAAAACCCCGATGCCGTGCGGCTGACGACGGTGCATGCATCGAAGGGGCTTGAATATCCGCACGTGTTTCTGGTTGGCGTGGAGGAAGGGATCATGCCGCACCGGGGCAATCCCGATGCGGACGCGGACGCGCCGGTCGACACCGGCCGGATCGAGGAAGAGCGGCGGCTGATGTACGTCGCGATCACGCGGGCGCAGCGCAGCCTTCATGTGAACTGGTGCAAGAAACGCAAGCGGGCGCGGGAGACGGTGGTGTGCGAGGCGTCGCGGTTTATCCCCGAAATGCTTCTCGACGATGCCCCCCCGCCGACGGAGGAGGAAGCGCCGATGTCGCCGAAGGACCGGATGGCCCGGCTCAAAGAGTTGCTGCAGAAGCCGGCTTGATTGTCTCGGTCGGCCTTGGCTGCATTAAAAAACCCTGCGTTTGCGCAGGGTTTTTTGTTTGCGGTGCGTGAGGGACGCGCCTAATTATTTGGCCGCTGCGACCATGTAATCGACGGCGGCTTTCACGTCGGCATCGGATGCATTCGATCCACCCTTGGGCGGCATCGCGCCCTTGCCGTGCAATGCGTAGTTGTAGACGGTGTCCATCGGCTCTTTCAGGCGCGGGGCCCAGGCGTCCTTATCGCCATATTTCGGCGCATTGAGTACACCGGCCGCGTGACAGGCCTGGCAGACCTGCGTGTAGAGCGTCTTGCCAGCCTGCGATGCATCCGCGCTTTGTGTGCCGCCTGCCGCGCCTGAACTTGCTTGCGGCACGTTCGCTAGGGCAGCGACTGCGGCGGCGGTCTGGGCATTGTCGGTCGATGCCGCTCCCGCCGCTGCTCCGCTCGCCGGTGCTGCCGCCGATGCGCCCGCTGCCGCGCCTGGCGCCGGTTGCGCGGGTTCGGCGAATTTTGCGCCGGCGTCGTTGGCCATATAGACGACTGCGCGGGAGATTTCGAAGTCGCTATAGTCGTCGGGGCTGGTGCCGCCGCGTGCGGGCATGCCGCCTTTGCCGTTGAGCGCGTTGTGGAGCAGGGTGTCGTAGCCTTCCGCGATGCGGGGCGCCCAGTCGCCGGCATTGCCGAACTTGGGTGCACCGGCTACGCCGGCCGTGTGGCAGGTTGTGCAGACCGCCTTGAAGACTTCTTCGCCGGTTTTGTACACGCGGGGGGCGTTGGCGTCGCGTATGTCGACCTGTGCAACCGGGGCGATGCGCGCGGCCACTTCGGCGTCGGAGAGGGAATCGGTGCCGGCGCCGGTGCGCGTCGTGTTGTTGACGTAGACGGCCAGCAGGACGATCACGACGATCGGGACGGCGAACCCGGCGACTATTGCCGCGATGAGTTGGCCAGGCGTTTTGATCGGGACTCCGTGGGGTGATTCACTCATGCTCGTCTCGTCTCCCTTTTATTTGTGAGTCGGTTCAGCAACAGCGTGACGCCAACAACGACTTTCCGGGGTGTTCGTGATCGTTTTCACCAGCACGATCGATTATAGACGGAACGTTTACGTGGCGGCGTGCCCGCAAAGGCCTGTCGCAGCGCGTGTTAACCCGGATTCCGGTTGTCGGGACGAGGGTGCTCGCGGGTTCGGTTATCGGTTGGCCTGGTCCTTGCGGTGGACGGATCGGCGGAAAACAGGTATTGTTTCGGACTCGCAGCGGCCCTGCCTCCATTGTTTTGTATATGGAACGCGGTGCCCTCGGTCATACGCGCCCGTAGCTCAATGGATAGAGTACTGCCCTCCGAAGGCAGGGGTTGCTGGTTCGATCCCAGCCGGGCGCACCAATCTTCGTAACAATCCAGGTTCCCAACGTTTGCTCCGCTCCTCGGATTTTCATGGAACGAGCGCGTGGCGACTCCAGCTAAACACGTTGCAAAAAACGGGATCCGAGACATCGGCGCCCGCGTAGACGCTCACGAGCGGGCCGGCTTTGGGAAAAACACGGTGTCCGGCAGACCGTTGAAATGTGCGTCACACGTAAGCAAATCCGCACCCTGCTGTCTTGCTGTCGCATAGACGATCGCATCCGCGGTCGCCAGTTTGTGTTCCCGATGCAATTCGGCCGCCAGCAACGCGATGGCCGTGTCTAACGGTACGACCGTACATTTCTGCGTGTAGGCAATGACTTGGTCGGCCTGTCCTTCACCGACCTCGCGCACCAGCCATTTCGACAATTCGAGCTGTACGATCGTCGGAACGATACAGCGCGACTTGTCCGGAAATTCCCCGCTCAGCTTCTTGCCTAGCGCACTCCCGACCAACCACTCGATCCAGGCCGACGTATCAATCACGCGCATTGATGTCGCCATTAATACCGGTCCTCGCGGTCACGATAGTCGTCTTTCCTGGCACCTTTCGCGATGCCGACCAGTTGCTCCAATTCGGGCACGGGCATTACTAGCACGCCTTTGCCCTTCGGAATGAACACGAACTCTTGTCCGGCCTCCCAATGCTGTTCTTCACGAACCGCTTTGGGAATGGAGATCTGAAATTTGCTGGATAGCGTAGCAGTGGCGGGCATTGCCTTGCCTTCTATTAATCGATATGGATTTGGTAAGAATACATCTGTTTTCCATGGCATGCCAAGATGGCCAGAACGGCGGGTTAGGTCGCTGCATGGTCCTCTGATTCGGATATGGGGGCCAATCTCCAGATTCGCCCTTACGCGGGAATCACGTTCAACTCTAAGCGCGTGCCGAGCGCGGCCAGAGCCGATGCGATCGTGTCGATCTTTGTCGCATGCCCAATGTCAACTATGCTGGTTCGAACCGCTGACGCGGCGGAAATGTAGACTTGCACGTGCTATGCACCAGATTGCTCTCCGTAGACGGAGCCGGCCATGGAACAGAAGATCCGGAGGCCGCTCGTACTGCGTGCACCTTAGTAGAGGTTCAAACCAGTAATAATCAACGCGCTGGGCAACGGGGCGATAACCTGGACAGTGCGAATCCGCAACCATGTTGATTCTCGCGCCCATGCCCGCATGTGGTGAGGTTGATAGACGATCGTAGACAGGCCAATAAGCATGAACAAAACTGAATTCACCGAGCACGACAGCACGCGTGCCGAGTTGCTATGTTTCCTCGTCGCGATTGCGGCGGCATCGTACGCGCTGAATCAAGAATGGCGTGTGGACCATGTTGTTGAATGTTGCCGTCGGTGGCTAAAGAAGAACCGGCTGACGATGCACTGGCTCGATCGGGTCCGAATGGGCCAACTTGCGCTGAAGATCGCCAGTAAAGACTTGCTGGAGGCAGGAGTCGCGGTTCGGCTGTCAAGCGTGCAGGCACTCTTCACCGATGAAATGGAACTCAACGGTTCGAGCACAATGGTGCAGAGGATGATGGCGCTTTGTCACGATGCACTCTGACTACGTCTGCCAGCAGATTGCAGGACGTAACCATGGACGTTCACCCATCAACGGCATCAGCAGGGCGACGATAAGCACGCGGTCCCGCCACCCGCCCATTGCATCTGAACTGCATCTAATGCGCGTGAACCAAGTGTAGTCCGCAGCGTCGTCATCTCCGAACACAGCCAAAGTCGCGACCGGACGATACCCGCGCCTCGCCCGGACTTCTCCTCAAACCGCTGTATTAACGAACATCCCGGTGGCGTTCGATGCACCTTGTTGCTGAAGGTTGCTCGCAAGACTCTGCAGGAACGTCTGCAACTGAGTATTCGTGCTGCTCGTCGACGAGCCGGACGTCGAACCCAACGCTGAAAGCAGATTCTGAAAATCCGACGTCAGACCGCTGGCGCTGCTTGGATCCGACGATGAACCGGTCGAGGTGGAAGCCGAAGTAGTGCTACTTGAGCTGGAGGTCAACGAATCAGCCAGATCGGCGATTTGGGACGCAAGATCGCCACCTCCGCCACCCCCATGCCGATGCCCGTGATGAGCCGGCGCTGCGCCAGAAGGCGTAGCCGGCGCGGTTGTCGCAGCCGTGCTGGTCGCCGCGTTTGCGGCTGAACCGGCAGTGGTTGCGGCAGTTGCCGAAATCGCACTGGTGGCAGTGTCATTGTCGCTGGTGCTCGTCGATGTCGGGCTTGTGCTTCCCTGTTGCCCAGCGGCCTGGAACAGCGCGCCAAGAAATTGCTGTAGAGCTGCGGCTACCGAAGTTGCCGACGGCGCCGAAGCGCTGGACGTTGGATCAGTTGCGGCCGTCGAACTGGTTGAAGAGGTATCGCTCGATGACGTGAATCCAAGCGTGGACAACGCTGCGGAAAGCGCTTGCGCCAAGGGGTTTGTGCTATCGGAATTGCTTGTCGATGTGGCCGACGAAGAATCCGCGCTGGTTCCGGTCTGTTGGTTTGCGCGCGTGCGGTTAACCGCCCACGGCTCGGCGCTAGCAGCCGATCCTGTCAGTGCTGAAATGGACATGCATTGCTCCGAGTGGTTAGCGTCAAATCTTGCCGAGGAGGGCCAGAAAGTTTAGTAGCCGCTACCGTTGTTAACGGCCTTGGATTAGAGATCTTTCGAAATCTTTTGAGATCTTTCGAAAATTCGATCGGGCGCTTATTACCCGATATTTCTGACGCTTAGTAAGGCGCAGTCGTGTCCATCAGCAAGCATCGACCACCGATTTTCGCGTCGCCTATTTGGCAGAAAGAGCCATGCAACGTGCGGTGGGTTTGGACGAACAGACGTGCTTGCCGCCAAGCGACACGTATCGGCAACACGCGACCAATCGACAAAAAATGCCACAAAGCTTCGTCAAGTCGACGTCGCGCTTACCGGTAGAATGTCCGCATGGAACTCACTGGCATTGGCCTATACACCCTTCAGGAAGCAGAACGGCTCACCGGCGCTCAAGCGCGCGAAGTGAGCCGCTGGCTGTTCGGCTATACGTTCAAGGGTGGTGTCGGCGCGCCGCTGTGGAAATCTCAACTTGCAGATCTCGACGAAAAGGTGATCGGTTTTCGCGACCTGATGGAACTACGTATCGTCAAGGCATTCCGCAATCACGACGTTCCGCTTCAGGTAATTCGTGCTGCGATCGAAGGCGCGAAGGCAATGTTTGGGACTGGATATCCTTTCACTGCCCATCGGTTCCTGACTGATGGCAAATCGATTTTTTCCGAAGCGTTGCAAGAACACGGCGATGCTGAAATGACCGATCTTGCCAAGCGCCAATTGGTGTTTGAACACATCGTCAGGCCGGCGTTGTACACGGGGATCGAATTTTCAGGTGACGGCCAGGCAACGCGTTGGTTTCCACTCAAACGCAGCAAGGCGATCGTGCTCGATCCGGAAATCGCTTTTGGGAAGCCTGTGCTTACCGACTATGGCGTGAGAACGGAAATCATCGCTGAGGCCTTCAAGGCCGAGAAAAATAAGAAAATGGTTGCGTCCCTGTTCGATATCCCGGTCGCCGCAGTCGAGGCTGCCATCCGCTACGAGCGGATGGCAGCATGAAGTATTTCTTCGACAACAACCTTTCCCCGCATCTGGCTCATGCTATCCAGGAGCTCTGCCGAGTCGAAGAGACCGTTGCGCGGGTCATACATCTGCGTGACAGGTTTCCACCGGACGCGAAGGACCACGATTGGATAAAGGAACTAGGCGAGGAAGGGCGCTGGGTTGTTCTATCGCAGGATGCCTTTCGTAAAAACGACATCGAGCGCAAAGCCCTGCGTGATTCCGGCCTGATAACGTTCGTGTTTCATCGGCAGTGGACAGAGCGCCAGCACTGGGACAAGGCACAAAATCTGGTCAAGTGGTGGCCGGCAATACTCGATCAAATCCGAAGAATAAAAGGTGGTGCGGCGTTTCGAGTGCCATGGAGGCACAGCGGTGGAAAATTCGAACAAATTCCGCTGTAGTCCATGAGCAAAGTGGGGACGGTATTAGCCCCCATTCAACTCCGTCCCATACCCCCACCCCCACTCCCTCAAATACTTCCTATACCCCACCGACAACCTGTCACACACCTGATGCAGCTCAGCCTGCGGATCGAGCGGCAACCGCTTTGGCCATTGCGATTCCACAATCGGCGTGTCCTGCATCAATATCTGCATATTGAAGTCATACAACGCCTGATCGGAGTGCATGGATTCGTCCTCGAACACCGATACCAGCCACGCCCGCGTCTCCGTTTCACTCACCGGCGACGCCACCAGCAACAAATGCAACGCGCCCGCACCGTGCTGCGCCACCTTCGACAAACTCGCCACCAGCGGCCGTTTCACGCGATACACATATTCAATATCCACGCCCTCCTGTCCCGGCAACCCCGCAGGTTGCCAGAAGCGACACTGCCGCGCCTCAAGCCCGCCCGCCGTTTCAATCACTTCGTAATCCTGCACTTCCGCGTGCGATGCATCGCCGAGAATGCCGGTATGCACGAACGGGAAGTGCGCCATATCGAGGAAATTCTCGACCACGCGCGGCGCCGATGAACGCACCGTCTGCGCCGCGAGATTGATCCGGCGCGCACCGGGCATGTCGTACTCTGCGTACTCCGGAAAGAAATCCAGCGGCTGCGAAGGCTCGCCGAGACACGTCCACACCACACCGTATTTCTCCTCCACGCGATACGTCCGCGCGCAAGCGCGCTTCGCGGGGCGTATTGAAGGATTGGCGGGGATGTGGATGCACTGGCCGTCGGCGTCGTAGCGCCAGCCGTGATAAGGGCATGCAAGCACCCCGCCCGTCACCGAGCCCAACGACAACTGCGCCCCGCGATGCGGACAGAGATCGCGCCAGACGTGGGCATCGGTAAACATATCGGGCTGCGTTGCCGGAACGTCAGCCTCCGACGCGTTGCGCCAGACCACCAGCCGTTCGCCCGCCACCACAAACCCTCGCGATTCCCCGGCGGGCACATCGGCGCTATTACACACAGGCAGCCATTCGCCGAGCAACGCGGCATTGGGCGCGGCGAGGGCGTCATCGGCAGCATTCATGCCGCCAGTGGAACAAGCAGATTCAAAGGGTTGCATCGGGCATCAAAAAACCTACGTAGTAAACATCGATTCAAACATCGATTCAAACAACAATTCGAAAACAACCCACGGGGAAACGCAAGCCGCCAAAACGCCCTGGCGCGCCGAATGCGTACTATTTCGTTCGATATCGATCACGCGAACTCAGCATTAATCCGCCACGAATTTCGCCGAATCGCGCTCTTTTCAGCCACTTTTCAACGACGCAGTACGATTGCAATTCTGCACTACGCAGTCACTGCAGAAAACGCGGCATCGATCAGCACTTCGGGAATTGTCATCAGGGAGACTCAGAATGGGGCAGGTGAATGACCCGTTCCATCGGCAACGTGGTTACGTGTGGTTGCCCTATCTCGATCCGGAAAAAGAGCAGGCGACGCTACGAGTCATACTGGGCGGCCTCGCAACGGCCGTGTACGGCGCGCTGGCGTGGTCCGTTCCAACGCCCGCCGCTATCGCCAGTTTCCATGCACTCGCGCTTTATCTGATCTACGGCGTCGCGACCCGCCTAATCATCAGCCAAATGCAGCGGCAGTCGACTCTGCGGCTCGCATTCACGACCGTCGCTGACCAGGCACTGCTCGCCGTGGTTCTCGGCGCGGGCGGGGCGCTCACATTGCCCATGCTGTGGGCCGTCTTTCTCTTCCTGATCGGTGCGGGCGGGCGCTACGGCAAGCGCGCGCTGGCGTTGTCGTGTGGAACGGCGCTGGTGGGAATCGTCGCGTTGTCCGTCTTGCAGCCCTGGTGGATGATCAACCGGTCCGCGGCGCTGGGGATCGGCTTGAGCGCGCTCGGGGCGTCGGTCTATCTTGCGGTGCTGATCGGCCGCCTTGGCAGCGCGAACCGTGACCTCGCGCTCAAGGCCGGCACCGACCCGCTCACGGGGTTGAGCAACCGCTACATGCTGGAACAGACCATCGGCCGGGCGGTGATGGCGATATCGACGGGACAGGAAGGCGCAACCGGGCTGCTGCTGATCGATCTCGACGGCTTCAAGGAAGTCAACGATACCTACGGCCACGAAGTCGGCGACGTCGTGCTGCAAACTTTCGCGGCGCTGCTGGCAAGAAGGGTAAGAGCCACCGATACAGTCGCGCGGCTCGGCGGCGATGAATTCGTCGTACTGGCGAGGCATGTGACCGGTAACCATGCCGTGCAAACGGTGGCAAACGGCGTACACGCGGTGCTGGCGGAAATGACGTCAGTGCAGGACCGGGTGGTGAATCTATCGGCGAGTATTGGTGCTTGCCTGATTTCGCCGGACCTGAGCCCCGGCTACAGGGATATTGCCGTGCTGATGCGCGCCGCCGATCGCGCGATGTATCGCGCCAAGGCGCTCGGCAAAGGTCAGACGGTGTTCGCCGAAAGCGCGGATTTCGAAACCTGATCTGCGTTCACCGGCCTTCAGCGGCTGGACGTCAAGCCTCCACGCCCGACCATGCCTGTTCCCGCAACTTCGCCCGCAGCCGCGCGACGGCCTGACTGTGCAACTGGCACACACGCGATTCGCTGACTTCCATCACGGCGCCGATCTCGCGCAGATTCAGCCCCTTCTCGTAATACAGGCTCATCAGCAGCTTTTCGCGTTCAGGCAATTTATCGATGGCCTCAACGAGCGCCGAGCGCAAGCTGCCGTCGAGCAGCGCGGAGAGCGGGTCGGCTTTATCGACGCAATAACGGTCGAGAAACGGCTCGTCATCGGAAGAACGATCGAAGTCTTCGTAATAGATCAACTGGCTGCCATGCAGATCCTGCAGCATGGACTGGTATTCGACGAGCGGCATGTTCAGGTGCTCAGCCACTTCCTGTTCGCTCGCCGACCGGCCGAGATGCTGCTCGACCTTGTGCACCGCAGATTCCACCTCGCGCGAGGTCTTGCGCATGCTGCGCGGCAGCCAGTCGTTGGCACGCAGTTCGTCGAGCATTGCGCCGCGAATGCGCTGGCTGGCGTAGGTCTCGAACTGCGCGCCCTGATCTTCTTTATAGCGGCTCGCGGCATCCAGCAAGCCGATCATGCCGGCCTGGATCAGGTCGTCCAGATCGACGCTGGCCGGCATTTTCGCCACGAGCTGCAGGCCGAGCCGGCGCACCAGCGGTGCGTAGCGGGTCAGGACCTCGGCCTGTGACAGTTTTCCCTGGGCGTTATACATCGCGTTCACCTTGTTCCTTCTCTTGCGGCATCACACGGACGCGGGGCTGCTCATCGCAAGCTGCATCAATGGCGTTTCGGTGCGGCGTGCCGCGCCGGAGTTGATCGAGCACTCCAACCCAGGCTGCGTTTCCGCAAACAAGGTCTGCACGGGCCATTCAAACTGCGACGCTTGTGGCATCGGCCAGTACTGCAATTCGGCGGCAATCTGCCGATAATCCCGGGCGGCGGCCGTCGCCGGAAAAGCTTCCACCGCGCAGCGCGACAGCTCGTGCGCTCGCGTCACGCGCGGATCTTCGGCCACGCAACCCGCCGGCATGAGTTGCACCGAGAGATAGCGGCTGGCGACGTCCGCGAGGTTATCGAAGGCGATTTGTGCATCGGCGCCGTTCTTCACGTGATTCACAATGACCCGGAACCGTCCGATGGCATGCGCGTAGTGCAGACGCTTGATGCAGGCGTACGCCTCGGTGATCGCGACCGGCGCCACGCGGGTCACGATCACGAAGTCGTGCGCTTGCACGGCCAGGCTCGACAGCGCGCCGCTGCGATCGAGCTGGGTATCGATCAGGACGATATCGGCGGGTCCGTCGAGCAACACCCGGCAATGCGCGGCGTCCTGGCTGATGCGTTCGTCGCGAGGCGCGGCGATGACCGAAAAGCCAAACGGCGTGCGCGTGACGGCGTCCTGCAAAAAACGCTTGCCGGACAAGACCGCGCCCAGCGCGCCGTTGGGCGGCACCTTCGCCAACTGGCTCACCGACAACGCGTTCTGGCGCTCATCGATCACCAGCACATCCTTGCCTTGCGCGGCGAGGGCGGAAGCCAGGTTGACGACCGTCGAGGTATTGCCGGTCCCCCCCAATCCACCCGCCGGGGCGCCGCACACTGCCACGACCCGGGAGCCGTTGCGTGTCAGCAGACGGCGCAAGCCTTCGGCCTGATCGGACGCGAACTTATCCAAAGTGAACCTCATGCAGTTCAGTGGAAGCGCGCGCGGAGAGCGCGGACAGGAGCGGCGGCACGTCGTCGTCTTGCGGCACGAACGGTGAGCCGTCGCGCGGGATGCAGAAGGCGCTCTTGATCAGGAAGCGCTTGGTCGCGACGTACAGGTTTTCCGGCACCTTCTGACCCGTCGATACGTAATGCACCGGCAGCTTGTAGCGGATCACGGTGTCCAGCACGCCGCCCAGGTTCGTGGCTTCATCGAGCTTGGTCAGGATGCAGCCCGCGAGCGGCGGCTGGTCCGGCGTGCTCTGGTAGGCTTGCACGACTTCGTTCAACGTATCGCCGTGGCTGGTTGCGTTTAGCAGCAGCAGGCGCTGCACCGGATGGCCGGCACCGCACAACATCGAGATGTGATCGGCGACAGTGCGGTCACGCTGGCTCATGCCGATCGTATCTATC
The DNA here is from genome assembly GCF_964253815.1 of Caballeronia sp. LjRoot34. Lineage (NCBI taxonomy): Bacteria > Pseudomonadati > Pseudomonadota > Betaproteobacteria > Burkholderiales > Burkholderiaceae > Caballeronia > Caballeronia sp. LjRoot34. Next base: position 4,210,844 of record NZ_CAXUSB020000001.1, on the reverse strand, counting down.
AGTACGATGTGCTTGTTGCGCAGTTCGGAGAGCGCGAGTTGCAGGTCGCTTGCGTCTTTCACCGCATGCACCGATACCCCGAGGATCTTGCCGAAAATACGCAGTTGTTCGTGTGCGCCGATCCGGTAGCTGTCGGTGGTGAGCAGCGCGACCTTGCTGGCGCCGAAGCGCATCACGCAGCGCGCGGCGAGCTTCGCGGTGGTGGTGGTCTTGCCCACGCCCGTCGGGCCCATCAGCGCGAAGACGCCGCCGCGGTTCATCATCGATTCTTCGCTGTCCATGACGGGCAGGTTGTTTTCGAGCACTTGCTGAACCCATTGCATCGACGCTTCGGCTTGTTCGATCTCCGGCATGTTGTCGATCATCAAGCGCACCAGTTGCGCGGAGAAACCGGCGGCGAACAGGCGCTTGGTCAGCTCGGCGTGATTCGGGCTGCGGCGCTGGCGATCGCCCCACAGCAAGCCGGCGAAGTGCTCTTCCATCATGCCGCGCATTGACGAAAGTTCATGCATGACGGTGTCGTTCACGACTTGCTCCATGCGGGTGCGGATGGCTTCGGTAACAGCGGCCGCCGCCGATGCCGGCAAGCCCGCAAATGCGCCTTCCTGCATCGAACTGGCGGCCTGGGCCGAGGACGTGTGCACTTGCGGCTGGATCTGGGCGTGTATTTGCGCGGTTTTTTGTTCCGCGCGGCGAGCGGCGAGGTACGCCGCTTCGCGTGTCCATCCAGGGGCTTGCGCGGATTCCTGCGACGTGACGGAAACAGGACTGCCTAATCCCTTCGCAATTGCCGCCGATGCGCTCAGCGCGCGTTGCGGCGCACTTTCAGCGGCCGACTGCGCCACCCGGCGCGCATGCTCGATCAACCAGGGATTCGATTCGGCCATCGTGAACGACGTGTCATCTGCTTGCGCTTCAGGCTCCATGTCATCCAGCGGTTCGGGATTGGCGCCGAACACCGACGAAAAGACATCGCCGCTGGCGTACGGGTTCGAACCCCCGTTCGAATTCGAGTGGGACTGCGAATGTGACTGCGCGTGTGATTGGTTTCCGGCCAACGTCTTCAGCTTCATTTCGCGATGCTCGGCGGCAGCTTTCGGGGAGATCTGCGCGAGGTCGCCGTCCGCAACCGCAACGATCTCAACGCTGCCGTCTTCGGTCACCCGGTTCGACAACACGATCGCATCGGGGCCCAGTGCCTCACGGACGACCCGGAACGCGTCGCGACTCGTGGCACCGATGAATTTGCGGATGTTCATTTACCCCCCGATGAGCTCGCGCTCACGTTGATCTGTTGCGATTGACCGGTTGCGTCACGTTTTGAGCGCCTTACTCTGGTCCCATGCACGGTGGCTGCCATGAATGAATTATTGCAAGGGCGGCTGGCGGGCCATCGGCTGATAAGAGCCGGGAAAGCGGGGTAATTCGGGAGATCGATGACGGGGGCAGCGCACGGGCCGCATCGGGGAAATGCGTGCCGGATCAAACATCAGACAATTGCCCTGATATTTGCAAAAATGGCGACGAAAAACTTCATTAATTTTTTTATTACCCGCCATGTTATTCCACAGCGGGGTCGAGACGATTATTTCATCTTTCGCCTTATTATTGCGCAACACCGCGCCGGGCAGTTCGTGATAATGATTTTATTAAGTTTTTGAAACGACTTTAATCAAGCCTGAAAATCGATGAACAATAGTTAAGTCGGTGAAATATCTATCGTGCGTCAGGGCGAACCTACCTATAATAAATCGAAGGACAATTCAAATAAATTGCAATAGCAGAGCAAGCATTTCACGTCCTGACATTAATCAAGGAATATTCAAATGGCTCAAAAACTATTTCACGCACAACCATTCCCGCTTCCGTTCGATCCACAAACAACTGCATTGGTCATGATCGACATGCAGCGGGATTTTGTTGAACCGGGAGGGTTTGGCGAAGCCTTGGGAAATGACGTTTCCCTGGTGCGCACCGCGATTGTCCCGTGCGGGAAAGTGTTGAAGGCCGCGCGTGATTCGAAGCTGCTGGTCATTCATACGCGCGAAGGCCATCGTGCCGATCTGGCTGATTGCCCGCCGGCGAAACTGACGCGCGGCGGCAAGACCTTCATTGGCACAGACGGCCCCATGGGCCGCATCCTGGTTCGCGGCGAGGCAGGGCACGACATCATTCCCGAGCTGTATCCAACGTTTGGCGAACCTATCATCGACAAACCCGGCAAGGGCGCGTTCTATGAAACCGACCTGCAACTGGTCCTGCAAAACCACGGAATCAAGACGCTTATTGTGTGCGGGGTGACAACTGAGGTCTGCGTGACCACGACCGTTCGCGAAGCGAATGACCGCGGCTACGAATGCATTATTCCGGCGGATTGCGTCGGATCGTATTTCCCGGCATTCCAGAAATCAGCGCTGGAGATGATCCAGGCGCAGGGCGCAATCTTCGGCTGGGTCAGCGACGCCGCGGCCGTTGTCGACGGCTTGCGCGGCTGAAGCCGGCCGGGCAGCCATGGCACTCCTGACGTTCACCGTGTGCTCGGTTGGCTATATGGCGGAGCACGGGCCGCGCGAGACGCTGCGGTTCTGGGTTCACAGCTGCTTTCAGCACGCAATGAACATGTCGTCCGCGAGCGGCGAGTTGCTGACCTTGCTGAGTCCGCGCTATCAGAACCTGCCCACGGCGATCAGGCTGTCGACACCGCCAGGCTGGGATTGGCGCCATCAGGCGCACTCCCGGCAGCCCATCACACTCGAGAACAACGAGTTGCGCGGCACACTCTGGCGCGCGAACCTGAGCCGGGCGCCGTGCTGGCGGCCCGAAACGGATCGGGGGTCCGGCGGCCATTCGCCGAACGCGTTGCTGGCGGCTTATCCGTTGCTGGCGAACCAGTTGTTGGAGTACTGCCTGGAACGCGAGGTGCGCAGCAGCCTGCAATTGCTGCCGGGCTGGCCGCCAGGGGGGCGCATACCGCGCCTGAACCTCGGCGACACCAAGGCGGAATTGGAAAGCGGCGTCTCGGAACTGATTGGGTACGGAGCGGGGCTGACGCCGGACGGCGACGACTATCTGCTGGGTTATCTGGCGTCGTTATGGCCGTGGCAACATCTGGAAGCCATATCCGCCCATTTGAAACTATTGCGTCCGGCAATAAAGAACCAGCTTCACCGGACGACCAGTATCAGCCGGCATTATCTGGCGCTTGCGTTGCAGGGGCACTATTCACAGTCGATCGACCATTTGACGACGGTCCTGATTCACGGAAGCCCCCCGGCGGATGTGAAACTTTCGGCAATCAATGTCATGAAATTCGGTTCGTCATCTGGCGCGGATTGTCTCGGAGGGTTCCTGCACGGAATAAAAGCGCTTGGAAAGGTTGAGCAGAAAGAAATGATTTGATCCTTTATACGGATTAGTTGAAAACCATTATCGAGTTAATCAGATTGATGGCATCCGGCGCGTGCAACGCCGGGTTCGCCAGGCGGACACTCGGCCGAATCTGGACCAGGCAAGTGTAACGATTACCGGAAGCTGAAATGAGCATAAGAACCAAGGTCTTCAAGAACATGTATCAGGACTCCGTCTCCCTGATGCAGATATCCGCGCACATCTCCAAACTCGCCGGCATCGAGCAGGCTTCGGTGGTGATGGGAACGAGCACGAATCTCGCGCAATTGCGGGACGCGGCTCTGGACGACGGCTGCACAGCCGGCCCGAACGATCTCGTCATCGCGGTGCGCGGGGAAATCGCGGCGTGCGACGGTGCGCTCGTTATCGCGGAAGAGCGTTTGAACAGCAAGCCGGAGGAGTCAAGCGGCGACGGCGTGCGTCCGCCACCGCTTGCCAGCCTCGAAATGGCGGTGGAACAGGAGGCGGCATCGAATCTCGCCCTGATCTCCGTTCCCGGCGATTACGCCGCCGCCGAGGCGATCAAGGCGCTGCGTCTGGGCATGTCGGTCATGCTTTTCAGCGATAACGTCAGCCTCGCTCACGAGCGCGACATCAAGACCCTCGCGGCTGAGAAAAACCTGCTGGTGATGGGACCCGATTGCGGGACGGCCATTATCAATGGGCTGCCGTTGGGCTTCGCCAATGTGGTGAGGCGCGGGTCGATTGGCGTAGTGGCGGCGTCGGGCACGGGATTGCAGGAGGTGACGTGCCGCATCGACCAGTTGGGCGCCGGGATTTCGCAGGCGCTCGGCACGGGCGGGCATGACCTGCACGAATCGATCGGCGGGATCTCCATGTTGTACGGTCTCGATGCGCTGAGCGCAGATCCCGACACCCATGTGATCGTGCTGATCTCCAAACCGCCTGCTCCGGCAGTCGCGGAAAAGATCCTGGCGCGGGCGCGCGCGGCGGGCAAGCCGGTCGTCGTCAACTTCCTGGGCGCGCGGCCGGAAGATATGAACGTGCCGGGAATCACCCCCGCATACACCCTCGCCGATGCCGCCGGCTTCGCCGTCGCGTTGCTCTCGGGCGCCCAACTGCCGCCTACGGTGGCCGAGGTCAGCACGCCCGACGCCGGTCGTCTCCACGATTACAGCCGTACCTTGCGGCCCATCCGGCGCTTCATCCGCGGTGTGTTCGCGGGTGGCACATTTTGCTACGAGAGCCAGTTGTTATGCCGGCAACGTGGCTTCGCGGCGTCGTCGAATACCCCGGTTGCGTCCAACAGCAAGCTTGAGGATATCTGGCACAGCACGGGCCACACACTCGTCGACATGGGCGATGACGATTTCACGCGCGGCCGTCCGCATCCCATGATCGATCCCACGCTGCGCAACCAGCGGATCCTTGCGGAGCTGAACGACCCGCAAACCGCTGTCGTGTTGTTCGACCTCGTGCTGGGTTATGGCGCATCGACAGAACCTGCCCGCGAGTTGTTGGAGCTGATCGAACACGCGCGCCTTCAGGCGGCTGGCCGCGACCTGCCGGTCCTGATCTCGCATGTCTGCGGCACGGAAGCCGATCCACAAGTCAGAAGCCGTCAGGTCGATACCTTGCGCGAAGCCGGCGTTCTCGTCGCCGGTTGCAACGCGCAGGCGGCGCTCTGGGCGAGCCACGTCGCCCACCTTCAGGCGCAAAAATAACGGGACCATGATGAACACGCTATTTAACCAGCCACTGACCGTGGTGAATGCAGGCTTGAGCAGTTTCGCCGATAACCTGGCGCTAGCCGGCGGCGACGTCACCGATTTGCGCTGGCAGCCGCCCGCTCTCGGCGATGTCGACGCGGGACTGGCGCTGGCATCGCTGATTCGCCATCCGCTGGTCGAGCAGGCCAACGTCCAGGCGTTCCAGCAGTATCTCGCGGCTCAGCCCGTGCTCGTCGATGTCATGAGCGCAGCGCAAGCGATCAGCGCGATGGCGCATCGCAAGCTGATCCTCCACGCGGGGCCGCCGATCGACTGGGCCGATATGTGCGGACCGGTGAAGGGTGCGATTGTCGGCGCGATCCTGTTTGAGGGATGGGCGACGACCCACGAAGCCGCCGAGCGCCTGGCGGCGGATGGCGCGATCGACTTCGAGCCGTGCCACCACTACGGGGCGGTCGGCCCCATGGCGGGCATCATCAGCCCGTCCATGCCGCTGTGGGTGATCGAGAACAAAACAAATGGCCGGCGGGCTTTCAGCAACTTCAACGAAGGACTCGGCAAGGTGCTGCGTTTCGGCGCCAATAACCACGAAGTCCTGGACCGCCTGCACTGGATGACGCAAGAACTCGCGCCGGCTTTGAAGGCCGCATTAAAGGTGCTGGGCGAAGTGGAGTTGAAGCCGATGATGGCGCAGGCGCTGCATATGGGCGACGAAGTCCATAACCGCAATGCGGCCGCCACCGGCCTCCTGATCAAGCGCCTGATTCCCGCGTTGCTATCGACTGGATTGCCGATCGAGCGGATTCAGCGCGTGACGGAGTTCATTGTCGGCAACGATCACTTCTTCCTGAATCTCTCGATGGCCGCGTGCAAGGCCATGACCGATGCAGCCCACAACGTGCCCTTCAGTTCAATGATCACGGTCATGGCGCGCAACGGCGTGAATTTCGGTATCCGCATGTCCGGCACGGGCGACCGGTGGTTCCAGGCGCCCGCCAATCCCGTGGAAGGTTTGTTCTTCCCGGGCTATGGCGTGGAAGACGCCGCAGCCGATCTCGGCGACAGCGCGATCACCGAGACGGCGGGCGTGGGCGGCTTCGCCATGGCGTCGTCGCCGGCGATTGTCAAGTTCGTGGGCGGCACGCCGGCGGACGCCACCAGCAACAGCCGTCGCATGCAGGCCATCACGCTGGGCGGCAATCCCGCGTTCACGCTTCCCGCGCTGAATTTCGCGCCGACCGCCGCGGGTATCGATGCCCGCAAGGTGGTTGATCGCGGCATTCTGCCGATCATCAATACCGGGATTGCGCACAAGGAGGCTGGCGTCGGGCAGATTGGCGCGGGCATTACCACGGCGCCGATGCCGGGTTTCATCGAAGCGATTCGCGCGCTCGCCGAATACGTTTAAACCATACGGGACACGCATCATGACCAAGCCTCTGGCAATTGTCGCGGTCGGCGGCAACGCGCTGATCCGCGACGATCAACACGATAGTATTCCTGATCAATATGACGCGGTCGTCGAAAGTGCGGGGCACATTGCCGACATGATCGAGGCCGGATGGGATCTGGTGCTGACGCACGGCAACGGACCTCAAGTCGGTTTCATCCTGCGCCGCTCCGAACTCGCCGCCGATGAAGTCCGGCCAGTGCCCCTGGACTACGCCGTCGGCGATACGCAGGGCGCTATTGGCTACATGTTTCAAAAGGCGTTGAGCAACGCGTTGCGGCGTCGCGGGATTCATCGGCAAGTGGTCACGGTTGTGACCCAGACGCGTGTCAGCCGCGACGATCCGGCGTTTCTCAAACCGGGCAAGCCAATAGGCGCCTTCCTCGATGAAGCCACTGCGCTGCAGCGCCAAAAGTCACTCGGATGGACGCTGATGGAGGATGCCGGACGAGGCTGGCGCCGGACCGTGGCGTCACCTCAGCCACTGGAGATCATGGAGCGGGAGGTGATCGCGACGTTGCTTGCGCAGGGGTGCGTGGTGATTGCGTGCGGCGGCGGCGGCATTCCGGTTCTGGTCGATGAACACCATCAGATCTCGGGTGTGGAAGCGGTCATCGACAAGGACCTGGCTTCGGCGCTTCTCGCCGAACAATTGGGTGCCGATCTCCTCCTGATTCCCACAGGCGTTGAACAGGTGGCGATCAATTTCGGCAAGCCGGAACAGCGCTGGCTCGACACGCTGAGCCTGGCCGAAGCGCAGGAATTGATCTCGCAAGATCAGTTCGGCGCGGGAAGCATGCTGCCCAAAGTGGAAGCAATCATGCGATTCGTTACCCATAGCCGGTCGCATGGCGGACACGGCAAAGGCTTGATTACCAGTCCGGAAGCGATCAAGCGTGCGCTCGATCGCAAGACCGGGACGTGGATCACGCAATAGCGGTTCGTGTCGTGTGAATTTAACTTAGCAATACGAATTTCATTGAAGAACGAAGGCAGACAGATGAACAAAACTACTTTGCTGGCCGTCAACGGCACGCTCATGCGCGGGCTCGAACTGAACGGCAACATGACCGCGGCGGGCGGCGTGTTCTTGCGTGAAGATCACACCGATCCGCATTACCGGCTCTGGAGCATTGGCGATCGTCATCCGGGAATGATCCGCGTGGCAGCCGGCGGAACCTCTGTCGCGCTCGAGGTCTGGGAATTGCCGCTCGCGTCGTTTGCCGCTTTGTTGTTGAGCGAACCGGCGGGTCTGGCGATCGGCAAGGTGACGCTTCGCGACGGCAATCAGGTGTTGGGCGTGCTGGCCGAACCCTGGCTGGTTGAAAACCAGAAGGACATCACCGCGCACGGAAGCTGGCGTGCCTATACCGGCCATTTCCATTCCGCCTGACCGTTCGAAACCTCCGGGGAACATTTGTATGCGCGACACTGACGAAGGCCCGAATACGGCGCCCGGGTACCGCATTGCCATGATTTTATTGGGCATTGCCATTACGCCGGTTTTACTCTCCTCCTCCAGTCTGGGGAGCCAGTTATCAAGTCTGGCGTTGATCAAAGTGGTGGTCATCGGCGGCATCATCCTGACCATCCTTTCCGCGATCACGATTTGCGTCGGCGAGAAGGCGCGGCTGCCAACCTACGGTATCGTCAAATATCCGTTCGGCGAAAAAGGGGCGATCGCCATCAACATCCTGCTCGCGATCAGTTTGTTCGGGTGGATCGCCGTGACCGCGAATATGTTTGGGCATTCGGTTCACGATCTGCTGGCGCAGCAGGGCTTTGAAATACCCGTGCCATTGCTGGTTGCGGTGGGTTGCGTGATTTTTGTGGCCGCTACAGCGTTTGGTTTCGAACTGCTTGGGAAGGTGGCTCAGTTCGCCATACCTGTCATTGCGTTGATGCTTTGTTATTGCGTTTATGTCGCGGCGCACGGGATGGTCCCGGTGCCAGCCGGATTCACCGATATGAATACCGGCGTGGCCGTTTCCACTGTTGTCGGGACGATTATTGTGCTGGTGGCCACGCTGCCGGATTTCGGCAGTTTCGTTCACGACCGCAAGCATGCGTTGATTGGCGCGGTGCTGACGTTCCTGATCGCTTATCCGTTGTTGTATTGGGCGGGCGCCACGCCGAGCGGCATATCAGGGAAAGCTTCCTTGCTCGGCGCGATGGCCGTGTTTGGGGCCGTGCTGCCGGCTGCGTTGCTGCTCATTTTTGCGACCGTAACGGGGAATGCCGGGAATATGTTTCAAGGCACGCTGGTCGTTTCGACCTTGTTCACGCGGTTTCCGAAATGGCAGATTACTGTCGCGCTGGGCGTGCTGGCGGTCATTGTCGGGAGCATGGACATCATGGCGTGGTTTATCCCGTTCCTGCTTTTTTTGGGGATCGCGACGCCGCCGGTGGCTGGGATTTATATCGCTGACTTTTTGCTTTATCGGCGAGGCGGGTATGACGCGCGCTTGCTCACTACTGATCCTCAAGTGAAGGTGCTTACGTTCGTTGCGTGGATCATCGGGTCGCTGGTCGGGTTCATGACGGTGAAGGGCGTTTTTTCCTTCACGAGCATCCCGTCGCTTGATTCGATTATTGTCGCGTGTGCTTGTTATGCGATTTTTAGCCGGGTTACGCGGTTGCGGGGGGTCGCTTCGCGGCTTTAAGTGGAATTGGTTTTCGTTCGCACTCGGGTGGGGGCGCTGGCGCTTGGTGGGCTGGGGGTGGGTTTTCGGGTTGGTGGGCCGGGGTCGATGCCAGGGTGTCAGGTTCTGGGGTTAGTGGGCGGGGTCATCGCTGGGGTGGTCGGTTCTGGGGTTAGCGGTCAGGGTCAATGCCGGGTTGCTGCTTTCGGCGGTAGTGGTCTGCGAGAGTCGGATTTTCTCTTTATCACTATTAGCCACTGTGCGTGGCGGCACGTCATTTCTTTGTCCAAAGCGACAAAGAAACGAAGCAAAGAAAGCGCTTTTAAACCACGCTACCCTAAGTGTCCACAGCGTGCAGTTTTCATTCATAGGTGCCCCAAAAGCACGGTGCTCGCCAGAGCCACGGATGTGTGAACCCCTCCTTCTCCGAACACCGATACCCACACGCTTCGCCACCAGTGATTGAACCTGCCCAAGGTTCACCCCGCGCTATCCGCGGATAACCTCCCTCCAAATATGTATGCGCCTCGAACCTTGTCGCCAACCCGCCAAGAAACGAAGCCGCAAAGATGCGGGCGGCTGTAACCGACGAAAATAGCTGTACAGAACGCGCAGCCAATTCACAAAAACTGAGGCAGTAAACACAAACACGCATGAAGCTGTGGCCTATGAATACGGTCGCACGGACCAGGTAGCTAACCCGTCAAAAAACCGCGGCCATAAATACCCGTAGGGCCGTGCGGGTTCCTTAGCAATGGTGCTTGCCCGAGAGCGTACGGGGCGAAGCGTGTTCGTGTCAGGATTCGCGAGAAGGAGGGTTTCACACATCCGTGGCTCTGGCGAGCACCGTGCTTTTGGGGCACCTATGAATGAAAACTGCACGCTGTGGACACTTAGGGTAGAGCGGTTAAAGCGCTTTCTTTGCTTCGTTTCTTTGTCGCTTTGGACAAAGAAATGACGTGCCGCCACGCACAGTGGCTAATAGTGATAAAGAGAAAATCCGACTCTCGCAGACCACTAACGCCGAAAGTAGCAACCCGGCATTGACTCCGACCGCTAACGCCAAAAGCACCACCTTGGCACTGACCCCGACCGCTGACCCCAGAACCTAGCAACCCAGCACTGGCCCCACCCACTAACACCAAAATCACCACCCATAAGACCCGCCCCCAGACCGCGCGCCAGCAAACCCCCTCCTTACCCTTGCGCCCCGATCAAATTCATCACCTTGATGTTCCGCGTATCCGGCACCTCCGCATACGACAGGACCTTCAATTGCGGCAAGCTCCTCCTCAGAAAACGAGCAAGCATGGCGCGCAACGCATGCTGCACCAAAAGCACCGGCGGTAATCCCATGTTCTGCTGACGCAGAATCGCATTTTGCGTCGAGTTCAACAGCGTCTGCGCCAAGCCCGGCTCCAGCCCCGGATTCGCCCCCGTCGCCAGCGCCTGCGACAACACGCGCTCCAACGCCGGGTCCAGTCCCATCACCTGCAACTCGCCACTCCCCGGATACCATTGCTGCGTGATCGCACGGCCCAGCGCAAGTCGTACCGCCGCCGTCAGGTCGTATGCATCGGATATCTTCGGTGCATGTTCCTGCAATGCATCCAGGATCGTGCGCATATCGCGGATAGGAACACCTTCTTCCAGCAAATTCTGCAGCACCTTCTGCAAAGTAGTCAGCGCCATCGTCTTCGGCACCAGATCATCGGCCAACGAAGGCGTGTCCTTGCCAATGCGCTCCAGTAACGCCTGCACTTCCTGACGACCCAGCAATTCGGCCGCGTGCGTGACCACCAGATGGTTGAGGTGAGTCGCCACGACCGTGCTGGCATCGACTACGGTGTAGCCGTACACCTGCGCCTGTTCACGCAGGCTCGTATCGATCCACACCGCCGGCAAACCAAACGCCGGATCGTGTGTCGGATTCCCCGGCAGCGTTGCCGAAACCTGCCCCGGGTTGATCGCAAGCCATTGGCCCGGGAATGCTTCCCCTACGCCCACTTCCACGCCCTTCAACGCAATCCGATAACCATTCGGACGCAACTCCAGGTTGTCGCGAATATGGATCACCGGCGGCAGAAAACCGATTTCCTGAGCGAACTTCTTGCGGATACCCTTGATCCGCTTCAACAACTCGCCATCCGCGTTCCGGTCGACCAGCGGTATCAGCCGATACCCCACCTCGAGCCCGAGCGGATCGATCATCGCGACGTCGTCCCAGCTCGCTTCGGTATTTTCGATCGGTGCGGCGGCGGTGGGTACGACGTCGGTGACCAGGGACGCTTTTTTCTTCGCCTGGATGCGCTGGTTCATCGAACGTGCCGCGTATATCAGACCGCCGCCCAGCAGCAAGAAGGCGAAATGCGGCATGCCGGGAATCAGACCCATGATTCCGATGATCACGCCAGTAATCATCAACACGCGCGGGTTATTAAATAGCTGTCCCGTCAGCTGCGTGCCGATATCCTCTTCAGTCGCCACCCGCGACACGATCACACCCGCTGCCGTCGAAATGATCAGCGAGGGAATCTGCGCGACGAGGCCATCGCCGATAGTCAGCAGCGTGTAGTTCGTGGCCGCGTGCGCGAAGTCCATGTCGTGCTGGAGCATCCCGACAATCAAGCCGCCCACGATGTTGATAATCATGATCATCAAGCCCGCTATCGCGTCGCCGCGCACGAACTTGCTCGCACCGTCCATGGAGCCGTAGAACTCGGCTTCCTGCGCGACCTGCAAGCGGCGCTTGCGCGCCTGGTCTTCGTTGATGAGGCCGGCGTTCAAGTCGGCATCGATAGCCATCTGCTTGCCCGGCATGGCATCGAGGGTGAAGCGCGCGCCCACTTCGGCAATCCGGCCCGCGCCCTTGGTAATCACCATGAAGTTGATGATCATCAGGATCACGAACACCACGATACCGACCGCGAAATTCCCGCCCACCAGGAAGTGGCCGAACGATTCGATCACCTGGCCGGCGGCGTCGGGACCGGTATGGCCTTCGAGCAGGACGATCCGCGTGGACGCCACGTTCAGCGACAAACGCAGCAGCGTGGAGAACAGCAGCACGCTGGGGAACGCGGCGAAGTCGAGCGGCTTCTGCGTGTACATGCTGACCAGCAGGACCATCACCGACAGCGCGATGTTGAACGTGAACAGCAAGTCGAGCAAAAAGGCCGGCAACGGCAAGATCATCATGCCGAGGATCATGCAGATCAGCACCGGCCCGGCGAGGGCCCGCAAGTTCTGCGATCCCAATGCGTCGGGGCGCTTCGAGAAAAATCCGGCGCGCGCGTTCATGCTGTGCTTCCTTTCATCGGGTCATTTGGGCCATTAGTGCCATTGGGGCCGTTGCTGGCTTGTTCAGCCGCGAACGCCTCGGCGGCTTCCTGATCGGCTTCTGATTCGGGGACGCCGCCTTTATCGAGTTCGGGAGGAACCTCGAGGTTCTCGGGTTCGTCCGGCTTCGTGCCGCCTTCTTTCTTGAACTTGCGCAACTGGTACACCCACGCCAGCACTTGCGCCACGGCGCCGTACAGCGCGCCCGGAATCTCACGATCGATCTCGACGTTGTGATAGAGCGCCCGGGCAAGCGGCGGCGCTTCGAGCAGCGGTATGTTGTGTTCGAGCGCCATTTCGCGGATGCGCGTGGCCACGAGGTTCACGCCTTTCGCGACGACCTTTGGCGCGCGCATTTCGCCATCGGCATATTTCAGTGCGACGGCGAAGTGGGTTGGGTTGGTGACGATCACGTCGGCGGTGGGCACCGCGGTCATCATCCGGCGGCGGGCAGCGGCGCGTTGCTGCGCACGAATGCGGGCCTTGACCGCCGGGTCGCCATCGCTTTCACGATGCTCACGCTTCACTTCCTCCTTGCTCATGCGCAGCTTCTTCGCGTGCGTCCAGAGCTGGTAGGGGACATCGATTGCGGCGACGAGGAACAGTCCGGCGATCGCCATGCCGCAGCACACCACGAGCAGATGCATGGTGTCGGCGAGCGCGAGGTTCAGCGGTTTCGCCACGAGGCCCAGCACTTCCTCCTTGCGGCTCCACATCGCCCAGCCGGCGAGTCCACCGACCACCAGGGTCTTCAGGATCGACATGCCGAGCGCAATCGGTCCTTGCACCGAGAAGATCTTGCCAAGCCCGCTGATAGGGTTCAGGCGGCCGAAATTAGGCGCGATGGGCTTGAGACTGAGCAGCCAGCCACCGAGCGCCATGGGTGCGGCGACGGCGGCCAGGGCCGTCAGCGCGAGCACGGGCAGCAGGGCCATGAACCCTTCCTTGCTTGCCGCGGAGGCGCCAATCAGCATCTGGTTGGTATCGAGAACGGTGTTGTGATTGAACGTGAACGCGCCGCGCAAGAGGGCCTGCATATGCTGGCTGATGGGACCGGACATTCCCCAGACGCCGAAGAATCCCGCCGCCAGCAGGGCGAACGACGTGAGTTCCCGCGAGCGCGCGACCTGACCTTCCTCCCGCGCCTTTTCAAGGCGCTTGGGAGTGGCTGATTCGGTCTTTTCGACGTCGCTCTCTTCTGCCACTTCGCTGTGCTCCAGTCCTGCGGGGCTTCAACGAAACCCTGACGCATCGATCCACTGCAGCGATTATTGCGAAAAGCAGCAAGCGGCCATTGCTTGATCAGGGTGGAGAAACCGGGGTAATTCGGGCGATGGAATCGGCGCAAACCACGCGCGGCCGAACAAAATGAAAAATGCGCCGGTCCCAGGGTGGGAAGCGGCGCGCAGTACAGTGTTTTGAATCGGTCGGGCAGAACCGCTTTTACACCCCGTAGATCCCGGGCACGCGGCCATCGGGACCATAGAACGACGACTTGGGCGGCGCCATGGTCAACGCGGCAAGCGCATTGCGGTTGTATTCCATGCGCGAGCGGATCAGCACGCCGATGGTGTTATTGCCTTGCCGCGCGCGTCCCGCCGCTGCGAGCAATTCCTGCCAATGCGAGGCCAGCGCTTCGTCGCCGGTAACGGCTTGTTCCATGCCGGCAAAACCCTTCGGCAATCCGAGCGCGTCAAGTTGCTCGTCGCGCTGGCGTTCCAGTGCGGCAAGCTGCTCGGTCAACGCGGTTTTTTGTTCGATGATCGAAGGCAGCGTATCGAGCGGCGCGGCCGCAATGAGCGCTTTTTCTTCGTGGGCAAGGAGCGACTCGAACGCCTGGACGGCAGCGGTTTCGTCGATAACAGTGGCAAGCAGGGCGTCTTTCATGGGCGACTCGCTAAAAACTCCGGCCCGCATTCATAGCGGTGCCAAGGTCAAAAAAAGCCGCCCGGCGCTGCATCGTGGAAACGATGCGTCTATCTGAAACCTATCGTCCATGTGCTGCGGGCTCGCTCTGGGCGTCGCCTGCAACACGTAGCCGTTATGCTCAGCCGCCGGCCGGCGGGGTGTTCGTTTGGATCAGTTCACGTGCGCTGCTGAGCATGCCGTCGGCGACCTTGCCCGAATCGACCTTGTAGCTGCCGTCGTTCAACGAGGCCTTGATCGACGCGACTTTCGCCGTATCGATGTCGGACGTGCCCGACGTGCGCAAATCCGTCGATAACGCCGACAAGCTCACCGTCGAATTCGAGCCGCCGGTGCTGCTGGCCGTGCCGCCGGTCGTGCTGGTGGCTTGCGCGTCGGCTTGCGCCGTACGTTGTTGTGCAGCTTCCTGCAAAGCTGCGATCTGGCTGGTGTTGCTGGTATCGATTTTCACGATGGTCTTCCCTGACGATGTGATCCCTTTATCGGCGGACCTACGTAAAAACTTTAACCCTCCCGCCGCCCAGACCACGCGCCAGTCAGCTCTATCTTCCGCTCAGCCTTACCGGATAAGCCCGATAAGGAATTGCAACAATTTGAAACAGGTGAGGGGTAACCCACATAGGGCGCCTCCGGACCATTTTTCAAAGCTGGATCTCCACGGTCGAGCCGTCCTTCACAATGCCGGAAATGATCTGTCCCCCGGCCGTTTTGACGCGGACCTGCTGACCCGGCGCGGCGTTATTCATGACGCTGCCTTCCGCCGATATCGAAAAGCCCGTTCCGGCGGTCACCACGCGCACGCTCTGTCCGATCACCACGGCGCCGGCGCCGCGCAGCATGTCGGTGCGCAGCGGCAGGCCCGCCGCGAGCCGCGACAACGTCACCGCGCCGACGGCTTGTGACGGGTCCGTGACAATGGCTTGCGGCATGCTGGTGAGATCACCGTCGCGGGGAATCAGGTCGGCAGCGGTGAGCACTTCGCCGGGCGCAACCGCGCGGGCGGCAAGGTAATACGTGGCCATTACCGAGACGCGTGCTTGCAGGTAGAGCGTCCACGGCCGGTCGCCGGAGCAACGCACGCCGACGGTGGTGCGGCCCCAGAGACGCGAACCCGCCGGCAGGAACGGCTCGAGCGTCGAACAGGCCGCGAGGCCGCGCGGGAAGACGGGCGTAACGGTGATGTCGGCCTTGCCGGGTAACCCCGCCGCCTGCTGGGTCAGGAAGATGAGCGCAGCGGCGCGCACCGAGTCACCGTCCTGCGTCTGCTGGTTGGGCGCGCCGGCCATCGCGGGTGCAGGCTGGAGCGGGGCGCGGATGGGCGCGGCGGTGCGCATCGAAACGGGCATCATGCCGGCGACCGGCGTGGCAGGCGCAGCCGCGATCGGCCGCACCTGGAAGCCTCGCGAGGTGCCCTGGGCCGATGCGCTGCCGTCCGTCGCGACAACCACGGGCATTACGTCGCGCGAGGATGTGGTGACGCGGGGAAGGGTATCGGCGGCGATGTTTCCAACGTTACTGATACTGGCAGGCGCTTTCGGCTCGCCATTACCGGGGATCTCGATCATTGCGCCGGCATCGGGGGCATTGATCGATGCCGCTGCGCTCCGGCTCGGCGTCATCGCCAGCCTGGGCGCCGTAGCCGTCGCCGTGGGCTTTGCTGTCTTTGCTTCGCCCGGCCCGGGAATCACGATGAAACCGCTGGTGTCGGCGGAAGAGGAGGACGCATCGGCGGCGTCGGCGTGGGCATCGAGTGCCTGCGCGGCGGCACGCATGGCGGCATCGGCTGCATGGGCCGCCGCGGCGTAACCCGCGGGACGCGAGGTGCGCACCGGCTGAGCGGGGCTCGTGGGCGGGCTCGCACTTGCGTCCACTGTCATGCCGGCGTCTTTCGCCATCGTCACGACGGCCGCCGGATTGGTTTCGGCGGGACCGGCAATCATGATCGTGCCGCCGTTATCCTGCGCGCGCGCCGTTGTCACGCCTGCCGTCATGAGAGCCAATGCAAGCACGCAGAGCGCAACTGGAGCGCTCGGCACAACACGGCGAGCCAGGTGAGCGCGGGCTTTCACCAGGCCGTTCGCGGCCAGGCGATGAACCGCCGGCTTGCGAGCAGGCGCAGTGAAGCTGTGCATTGTGTTTCTCCCAAACAAATCCAGCAAATCCGGCCAACCAAAAACGGGCAACCCCTCATCCAAAGTCGGTGAATTCCTCAAAAGATCAACTCACGAGACGAATTCTAGATTTCGGCGGCTAAAGGCAAGCGTCGAATAGAGGCCGGCTTTCCCTGTTATTCGTCTGATTGCATCTTGCGTCTCCCTCCTAATATTCGTCTCATGCAAAAGTCTTCGATAGCCAATGGCCGATGACCGATGACAACCCGGCGCTTGCTCGATTGCCCGGCGCCATTGGCCGCGAAACGCGTGAAGACATGCGAAGCACCGCAGACAAGATCCGAAGCTGAAGGAGGACCGCCATGCTGGACAAGCTCGACCAGGAATTTGCGTTTGGCCGTGAAGCGCTGGATGTGCGCGCGTACCGGCAGGAATTGTTGTCGTCGAATATTGCGAACGCCGATACCCCGGGCTACAAGGCACGCGACGTCGATTTCTCCAGCGCCCTCGCAGGCGCGCTGAAAAAGACCGGCGCGGCCGCGAACACCACGGCTTCCGGCACCGCGCCGCTGCAGATGGCGCAACCGGTGAGCGTGTCGACCGGCGCAGCGCTCGCGACGACATCGGCGGGACATATGTCCGGCAACACCACGCTTACCGCCAGCGGTGGCAGCACCGACGACTACGGCCGTCTCGCATACCGGATTCCGAGCCAGCCGGCGCTTGACGGCAATACCGTCGACATGGATTCGGAGCGGGTCCAGTTCGCGGACAACGCGCTGCATTTCGAATCCGGCATGACGGTGGTGTCGTCGCAGATCAAGACGATGCTTTCCGCGATCACGTCGAACTGAACTGAACACTGAACGCGCACAGCGCGCGGCAGCCAAGCTAACGAGGAGAAGCAATGCCCTCTTTGATGAACATCTTCAGCGTTGCCGGTTCGGCGATGTCCGCGCAGGCGCAGCGCCTGAACGTGACCGCCTCGAACCTGGCGAACGCGGACAGCACGACAGGCCCGGACGGCCAGCCGTACAAGGCGAAGCAGGTGGTATTCGCCGTCGATCCGCTCGGCGGCGCGCGCACGGCGTCCGGCCAGCAAGTGGGCGGCGTGCAGGTGACGGGCGTGATCGACGACCCGACGCCGATGAAAACCAGCTACGACCCGACCAATCCTGCAGCCAACCCGGACGGCTACGTGACCTTGCCGAACGTCGATCCCGTGCAGGAAATGGTCAACATGATTTCAGCGTCTCGTTCGTATCAGGCGAATGTGGAAACGCTCAATACCGCCAAGCAGCTGATGCTTAAGACCCTGACGATCGGAACCTGAGGACAACCCCGTGACAACCAATACTTCGATCGGCAACAACGGCACGCCGATGTCGCAGACGCTGCTGAACACCATGAACGGCACGTCGAGTTCATCGAGTTCATCGTCGGCCAGCTCGAGCTCCAGCGCGACCGGCGCGCAGTCGCCGGCGGACCTGCAGAACACCTTCCTGACGCTGCTCGTCACGCAGCTCCAGAACCAGGATCCGACGAACCCGACCGACAGCTCGCAGATGACCTCGCAACTCGCGCAGATCAGCACGGTGTCGGGCATCGGCCAGTTGAACACGTCGCTGAGCTCGCTTGCGACGCAATTGTCGGCGGGACAGTCGGCACAGGCTGCATCGCTGATCGGTGCGACCGTGCTTGCGCCGGGCAACACCATGACCGTGAGCGGCGGCAAGGCCAGCGCTTTCGGCGCGCAGACGGCCAACGCGCTCAGCGACATGACGGTGAGCATCACGAACAGCGCCGGCCAGGTGGTGCAGACCATCGACCTCGGGGCGCAGGCGGCAGGCACGGTGCCGATCTCGGGCTGGACGCCAACCGACAAGACCGGCGCGACGCTGCCCGACGGCACGTACACCATCACGGCGGCGGGCACGATCAACGGCGCCGCGGCCACGGCGACCGCGCTGTCCTCCTCGCAGGTGCAAAGCGTGGTGCAGCAGGCCGACGGCACCACGGGCGTCTTGTTGACGAGCGGCAAGACGGTCGCGTTGACCAGCATTGCATCGATTCTCTAAGCCTTTATTCATTAGCGCATTCTTCTAGAAGCGGAGACCGTCATGGGTTACCAACAAGGTTTATCGGGTTTGTCCGGCGCGTCGAACGATCTCGACGTGATCGGCAACAACATTGCCAACGCGAACACCGTCGGCTTCAAGCAAGGCCAGGCGCAATTCGCCGATATGTACGCGAACTCCGTGGCCACCTCGGTGAACAACCAGATCGGCATCGGCACGCAGATGTCGCAAGTGCAGCAGCAGTTCGGCCAGGGCACGATCACCACGACCAGCCAGGCGCTGGATGTCGCGATCAACGGCAATGGCTTCTTCCAGATGTCGAGTAACGGCGCGAACGTGTACTCGCGCAACGGCGTGTTCAACCTCGCGTCCAACGGCACGATCGTCAACGCCGCCGGCCAGACGCTGATGGGCTATGCCGCCAATGCGCAGGGCGTGATCAACAGCTCGGGCACCGTGCCGCTGGTCGTGCCGAATTCGAACCTGCCGCCGTCGGCCACCCAGAACGTGAGTTTTCAGTTCAACCTGAATTCGCAGCAGGCCCTCCCGACCCAGACGCCGTTCGATCCCACCAACGCGAATACCTATAGCGCCACCAGCCAGATCAACGTCAACGACACGCTCGGCGGCACGCATCCGGTCAACGTGTTCTTCGTCAAGCAGGCGACGGGTTCATGGGAAGCATATGCGACCACCGGCGCAGACAACACCCCCGTCACGGGCACGTCGACCGGCGTGGCCGGCGATCTGGGCCAGGTCTCGTTCGACCAGTCGGGCAACCTGATCCCGACGCCGCCCGCCACCAGCATTACGCCGTTCTCCTTTGCGATTCCCGATGGCGCGTCCAACACCGGCGGCGTGCAGACCATGTCGATGTCATTCGCGGGCACGACCCAGTACGGCGCCACAACCGGCCTCGTGAGCAGTAGCCAGGACGGCTATTCGTCGAGCGAACTGGCGGGCTTTTCGGTCGGCCCGGACGGCACGCTGACGGGCACATACACGAACGGCAAGACGCAGGCGCTCGGTCAGATCGCACTGGCAACGTTCGCCAACCAGAATGGCTTGCAGGACCTTGGCGGCAACAACTTCCAGCAGACCGCGGCTTCGGGCCTCGCGCAGGTGTCGGTGCCGGGTTCGACCAACCACGGCTCGCTGCAAGGCGGCGCGGTGGAAAACTCGAACGTCGACCTGACCAGCTCGCTCGTGGACCTGATCACGGCGCAGCGCAATTACCAGGCGAACGCGCAGACGATCAAGACCCAGCAAACCGTCGACCAGACGCTCATCAACCTGTAAGAGCCGCCCACGCCGCGCACGAGAGAGTCATAAATGGACCGTCTGATCTACACCGCGATGAGCGGCGCCGCGCAGGCGCTCGAGCAGCAGAGCGTCACGGCGAACAACCTCGCGAATGCATCGACGACGGGATTTCGTGCGCAGCTTTCCGCGTTTCGACAGGTGCCGATGAACTTCGAGAACAGCGCGTCGGGCGACCCGACCACGCGCACTTTCGTGCTGTCGTCCACGCCGACCGCCGATTACACGCCCGGTCCGATCCAGCAGACCGGCAATCCTCTCGATGTCGCTGTCCAGGGTCCGGGCTGGCTGTCGGTGCAAACCGACGACGGCAGCGAGGCGTACACGCGCGCCGGCAATCTCCATGTCGATGCCAACGGCCAGTTGGTCACGGCGACCAACCTGCCGGTGATCGGCAACAGCGGTCCGATGTCGATTCCGCCGGGCGCGGAGGTCACCATCGGCAAGGACGGGACGGTGACTGCGCTGATGCCGGGAGATCCGCCGACATCGATCGCAATAGTCGACCAATTGAAGCTCGTCAATCCCGATTCGGCGACTCTGACGCGCGGCGACGACGGCCTGTTTCGCACCGCCGACAACCAGCCCGCCGACGCCGATCCGACGGTGACGGTGGCGCCCGCGTCGCTTGAGGGCAGCAACGTGAATGCGGTGGCCGCGATGGTCGACATGATCACCAACGCCCGCCAGTTCCAGATGCAGACCAAGTTGCTCGAATCGGCCAGCACGAACGACCAGGCGGCTGACAAGCTGCTCGACTTCAGTTAATCCGCAGTACCAGGATAAAAGACATGAACCGCTCTCTTTACATCGCCGCAACCGGCATGAACGCGCAGCAGTCGCAGATGGACGTGATTTCGAACAATCTCGCCAACGTCAGCACGAACGGCTTCAAGGGCTCGCGCGCGGTGTTCGAGGACTTGCTGTACCAGACCGTCCGCCAGCCGGGCGCGAATTCCACGCAACAGACCGAACTGGCGTCGGGCAGCCAGATCGGCACCGGTGTGCAGCAGGTCGCAACCGAACGTCTCTACACGCAGGGCAACCTGTCGCAGACCGGCAATTCGAAGGACGTCGCCATCAACGGCAACGGCTTTTTCCAGGTGACGATGCCCGACGGCACGACCGCCTACACCCGCGACGGCTCGTTCCAGACCAATGCGCAAGGCCAGCTCGTGACGTCGAGCGGGTATCAGGTGACCCCGGCCATCACGATCCCCACGACCGCGACTGGCATCACCATCGGCTCGGACGGCACGGTCACGGTGACGCAGCAGGGCAATGCGGCCAACACAACCGTCGGCCAGTTGCAGCTCGCGACCTTCGTCAACCCGGCCGGCCTCGACGCGCGCGGTGAAAATCTGTTCGCGGAAACGGCTTCGTCCGGTAATGCGAACGTCGTCACGCCGGGTTTGAACGGCGCGGGACAGTTGCAGCAGGGGTACGTGGAAGCGTCGAATGTGAACGTGGTCCAGGAACTGGTGAACATGATCCAGACCCAGCGCGCCTATGAAATCAACAGCAAGGCCGTGACCACGTCGGACCAGATGCTGCAGACGCTGAGCCAGATGCAGGTTTAAGTTGCACCAACCGCATCACCCGCAGCAGCGTAATTCCGAAGGATCACGAAGATGTCATCACAATTTTCACGTACTCTCAGCGTATCGATGGTGGCGCTGGTCGCCTTGGCGGCCTGCGCCCTCGTGCCCAAAGAGCCGATCACCCAGCAGCCGATGACCGCGCGCCCGCCGGCGCCGCCGCTCAATTCGGCATCGCCGGGCGCAATCTACAACGCGGGCTACGCGGGACGGCCGCTGTTTGAGGACCAGCGGCCGCGCAATACCGGGGACATCATCACCATCGTGATCGCCGAAAACGTCAACGCGACGAAGTCATCGGCAGCGAATGCGGCGCGTAACGCCAGCGAGGCGTTCGCCGTACCGGTCACGCCGGGCATCTTCGGCGGGCTGTTCCACAACACCAATTTGAGCGCCAGCGGTTCCAACGGTTTCAACGGCGCGGGCGGCGCAAGCGCGGCCAATACCTTCAACGGCACGCTGACGGTTACCGTCACGGGTGTTCTGCCCAACGGCAACCTGGAAGTGAGCGGCGAGAAGCAGATGCTCATCAACCAGGGCAACGAATTCGTGCGCTTTTCGGGCGTCGTCAATCCGACGACCATCTCCGGCACCAATACGGTCTTTTCCACCCAGGTGGCGGACGCGAAGATCGAATATTCGGCGAAGGGTTATATCGATGAATCGCAGCAGATGGGCTGGCTGCAGCGCTTCTTTCTCAACGTGGCGCCCTTCTGATCATGAAACTTATTCCTCGCTTCGCTTTCATTGCGCTGGCGTTTGTTGCCGCACTCGTTGCCGCACTTCCGCAGGCAGCTCAAGCGGAGCGCCTCAAGGACCTGGTTTCGTTCCAGGGCGTGCGTGACAATCCGCTGATTGGCTATGGCCTCGTGGTCGGGCTCGACGGCACCGGCGACCAGACCACCCAGACGCCGTTTACCACGCAAAGCTTGGTAAACATGCTCGGCAACCTCGGCATTACGCTGAATTCGTCGACCACCCAGAACATGCAGTTGAAGAACGTCGCCGCCGTGATGGTGACAGCTGTGCTGCCGCCGTTCTCGCGGCCGGGCGAAGCGATTGACGTGACGGTGTCGTCGCTCGGCAATGCCAAGAGCCTGCGCGGCGGCACGCTGCTGATGGCGCCGCTCAAAGGCGCCGACGGCCAGGTTTACGCCATGGCGCAGGGCAATCTCGCGGTCGGCGGCGCGGGCGCCAGCGCCAACGGCAGCCGGGTCCAGGTCAACCAGCTTGCGGTTGGCCGCATTCCGGGCGGCGCGTTGGTCGAACGGGCCGTGCCCGCGGCCGTGACGCAAGCCGGCGGCGTCATGACGATGGAACTGAACACGCTCGACTTCGACACCACGCAGAAGATCGTGGCGGCGGTGAACAACGATTTCGGCATGGGCACGGCGATCGCGCTCGACGGCCGCACGATCCAGTTGCGCGCGCCGAGCGACCCGTCGCAAGTGGTGTCGTTCATGGCGCAGCTGGAGAATATCGATGTCAGGCCGTCGCAGGCCGCGGCGAAGGTGATCGTCAATGCGCGCACGGGTTCTATCGTGATGAACCAGATGGTCACGCTGCAGAACTGCGCGGTCGCGCATGGCAACTTGTCCGTGGTGATCAACACGCAGACCGCCGTGAGCCAGCCGGGCGCGTTCTCCAACGGTCAAACCGTGGCGGCGCGGCAGTCAAGTATCCAGTTGAAGCAGGACACGGGCGCGCTCAAGTCGGTAGCGGCAAGCGCGACGCTCGCGGACGTGGTCAAGGCGTTGAATGCCCTCGGGGCGACGCCGGCGGATTTGATCTCGATTTTGCAATCGATGAAAGCGGCGGGTGCGTTGCGCGCCGATCTTGAAATTATTTAAAGGCGACAGGTCATGAACGCGAACGGGACCGGTACGACAAGCAACGCGCTCGCAGCAATGAATACAACCGACACGGGGAGCGGCCTGGGTTCGTTGTCGAACCGGTTTGCGCTCGACGTGCAGGGCTTCGACGCCATGCGCGCCCAGGCCAACGCCGCGCCGCAACAGGGGTTGAAGGCCGCAGCCAAGCAGTTCGACGCCGTTTTCACGCAGATGATGCTCAAGAGCATGCGGGACGCCACGCCGTCGGACGGTCCCTTCGATTCGCACGACAGCGCGACTTTCACGTCGATGCTCGACCAGCAGCTTGCGCAAAACATGGGCGCGAAGGGCATTGGCGTAGCCGACATGATGCTCAAGCAACTGATGCGCAACGCCGGGGCCAGCGCGGGAACGCCGGCGGACGGCGCGGGCGCGAGCGGCGACACCAGCGCGAACGCCGGCAACATGGCCGCGATGAACGCGATGGCGAAGGCGTATGCGAATGCGGCGGGGTCGTCGACGGCTTCGTCGAAAGCATCGCTTGCCGGCAACGGTTACAGCGCCGACAGCGCGCTGACGCCGCCCGCGCGCGGTGTGGGCTCGGACAAGGTCGCCGCGTTCGTCGACCGTCTCGCCGCGCCGGCGCAGGCCGCCAGCTCGGCGACCGGGATTCCGGCGCGGTTTATCATCGGTCAGGCGGCGCTCGAGTCCGGCTGGGGCAAGCGCCAGATCAAGAACACTGACGGCAGCTCGAGCCACAACGTGTTCGGCATCAAGGCGACCAGCGACTGGAGCGGCAAGACCACGAGCGCGGTGACCACGGAATACGTGAACGGCAAGCCGCAGAAAGTGGTGGAAAAATTCCGCTCCTACGACTCGTACGAGGACGCACTCACCGACTACGCCAGCGTGCTCAAGAGCAATCCACGCTACGCGCCGGTCGTGGAAGCGTCGCGCGATGCCGCCGGTTTCGCGCACGGAATGCAGAAAGCGGGCTACGCAACCGACCCGCAATACGCTAAAAAGTTGATTTCGATCATGCGGCACATTGCTTGATGGAATGCGGACCAAGTGCGAACTGGCGCACCTTTTGCCGCATCTAATATAAGTGGACGAAACGTATTACGAGTAAGGTGTGAAAAGCGACGGGGCCAATGTCGCAATAAAAGACGATGCAGGCTGACGGCGAGGAGCGGGTGCATGGTGCGCCCGGACGGCAGTCGGCCGGGACGCATCGAAATGGAGAGAGAACGTGCTGGTTCGTTTCGATTTGCGCGCTTTGCGAACGTTTTCGGCCGCCGGATACGGGATTAGGAAAGTTTTTTTACAGCCAACCCTAAATATTCGATCCCGGTTGCCGCTAAATGAAACATCGAAGTGCCGGACCCACCGGGTCCGGTTGGACGCTCGAACTGTCTCGGGGATCGTGACGTGAGCGAGCAAACGAACACGGCAAGCACCATGAACATGAATCCGCCAAACGGTTCCGACATCGCAGACGACGAGTCCGACCTTCCCGATTTCGGCCGGCGCAATCCGCTGGAAATCGGCGTCTCCCTGCGCAACCTCGTTAATCGAGCCGATTTTCTGACCGTCGGTCACGGCACGGGGCAGATCGTTACCCGCCTGCTCGACGTGAATCCGGCGGCGCGCACCTTTGTCTTCGATTGGGGTGGCATCCCCGAGCAGAACCAGGCCATGCTGCGCACGGAAAACCTGATGTTCCACGCGAGTCCCGACGGCATCCGTGTTGAATTCGCCACCGGCACGCCGCGTGAAATCGCCTTCGAAGGGCGCCCGGCGTTCGAAGCGGATTTTCCGCCGGTGTTGTTCTACATGCAGCGGCGCGAGTATTTCCGCGTGGAAGCGCCCGTGCTCGATCCGTACATCTGCAGCGGCGAACTGCCGAGTGGCGAGCGTTTTCGCTTTGAGGTGAACGACCTCTCGCTGGGCGGCGTTGCGCTGCGGACCATGGACGAGCGGGTTGCATCGATGGAAGTCGGCTTGATCCTGCATTCCGTGGAACTGCACTTCAGCAACCCGGGCAAGGTCGTGCTCGACCTGCAACTGATGTCGAACCGGCAGACCGTGAATACACGGGGCGATCTGCGTTATACGCTCGGTTTCAAGTTCATGAGCTTGCCTGGGTCAGCCGAAAACACGCTGCAGCGCCTGATTACCCAACTCGAGATGAAACGCCGGTCGCTCGCGCGGTAACTTTGATACGGCGGCGAGCCCCGTGCTCGCTGCGCCCGCGCTTCAACGCTTCTTCAGTACTCCGTCCATCCGGCGAACTGACGCCCAATCTCCTCGCTGCTTCACCAATTGCCCCGATCCACGCCGTTGAATAATCCGTCATGGCGCAGTGCGCGCACGGATTTCATCGGGGCTTGAGCCGGACGGCGCTCACTTTGCGATGAAATTCACCCGCGCTCCGATTCACCGCGCCGGGATTCAACTTTTTCTGCAATCGGCCGATATACACCAGTTGTCGTCAAACAGCGGCGGCCCGGGCTTCGTGCCTTTACCAGGATTCCTTGCATGTCCCTATTCGATATCGGCGTCAGTGGTCTTAATGCAGCCCAATGGGGTTTGACGACCACCGGACAGAACATCAGCAACGCCGCAACTCCCGGCTACACCCTGGAGAAGCCGGTGTACCAGGAAGCGTCGGGGCAATACACGACCTCGGGTTATCTGGGGTCCGGCGTCAATACGGCGACCGTCGCGCGCTCATACAGCTCGTTCCTGACCACGCAGCTCAATAACGCCCAGTCCAACAGCAGTTCGCTGAACACCTACTACTCGATGTTGTCGCAGTTGAACAATCTCGTGGGCGATCCGACCACGGGTATTGGCGCCGGCATGACGAGTTATTTCACCGGCTTGCAGTCGGTGGCGAACAGCTCCGCCACGACGTCGACGCGCCAGTCGCTGATGAGCGCCGGGCAATCGCTCGTCAACCAGATGACCGCTGCCGCCGCGAACTACAACCAGCTCCGCTCCGGCGTCAACCAGTCGCTCACCAGCGCGGTCACGCAGATCAACAGCTACACCAACCAGATCGCCACGCTGAACGGCCAGATTGCATCCGCGAGCGCACAGGGGCAGCCGCCGAACCAGTTGCTCGATGCACGGGATCAGGCGGTATCGAACCTGAGCCAGTTGACGAACGTGCAAGTCACCACCGTCAACGGCGCGTACAACGTGTCGATCGGCACAGGTCAGCCGCTGGTCTCGGGTACCACGGCGTATCAACTGCAGGCGGTGACGTCGGCGTCCGACCCGAGCGAGTTGTCGATCGCGTATGCATCGCCGAACGGTTCGCCGCAGACGCCCGCGCAAACGCAATATCTGCCGGACTCTACCTTCGGCGGCGGTACGGTAGGCGGATTGCTCGCGTTCCGCAGTCAGTCGCTCGATCCCGCGCAAGCCCAGCTTGGTTCGCTCGCGACCAGTTTCGCCGCCCAACTGAACCAGCAAAACGCGCTGGGCGTGGACCTGAACGGCAATCCCGGCACTGCGCTGTTCTCGACCGGCAGCCCGGTCATTTATGCGAATGCGCGCAATACGGGCAGTGCTCAGTTAAGCGTATCGATTGCGAATCCGACCCAGCCGCCGAGCAGCAACTACACGCTCTCCTACAACGGCACGAACTACACGCTTACCGACAGCGCAAGCGGCGCGTCACTCGGCACCATCACGCCCGATCCGACGACCGGCGCGGTCAGCGGCACGATTGCGGGCCTGAATATCTCGGTGGCGAGCGGCACCATGAAGGCCGGCGATTCGTTCAACATCCAGCCGACGAGCGGCGCGCTCGCCGCCTTCTCGCTGGTGACCACGAACCCGACCGCAATCGCGGCGGCGTCCCCGGCGGTGGCATCGGCGGGAGCGAGCAACGCTGGCACCGCGAACATCTCGGCGGCGACGGTGACCGCGGGTTATTCGATCCCGAGCGCCATGACGCTGACGTACAACGCGACCACCCAGCAGATGACGTCGAACCTGCAGGTCACGTTGCCGGACGGCACGACCGTCGGGGCGGGCGTGCCGTTCGCCTACGACCCTGCCCAGGGCCTCACCATATCCAACGGCACGAATGTCAGCGCGACGATCACCGGCACGCCGGCAAATGGCGATACCTTCACCATCGGCGCGAACAAGGGCGGCAGCAGCGACGGCAGCAATGCACTCGCGATGGCGAATCTGGGGTCGGCGAAGTCGCTGAACGGCGGCACGGATTCGTTGACGAGCGCGTATGCGAACTACGTCAACCAGATCGGCAACCAGACCAACAATCTGGAGAGTTCGAGTACGTCGGCGACCGCCGTGCTCACGCAGGCGACGTCGGCGCAGCAGTCGGTGTCAGGCGTGAACCTGAATGAAGAGGCCGCCAACCTGATTCAGTACCAGCAGTTGTACCAGGCCAACAGCAAGGTCATCCAGACCGCCTCCACGCTGTTCACGACGCTGCTCGGCATTTTCAACTGAGGCTTTCACGATGCGCATCTCCAGCTCCCAGTACTTCACGATGAACGTCGAGACGATGAGCAATCAGCAGGCATCGCTCGCCAACATGTACGCGCAGATCTCATCGGGCAAGGCCTTGCAGACCGCTGCAGACAATCCGCTCGGCGCCGCGCAGGCCGTGGCGCTGACCGCGCAGGCGTCCAACCTCGCGCAATACACGACCAACCAGTCGTCCGCGCTGACCTCACTGCAGCAGGAAGACGCCACGCTCACCAGCGTGACGACCGTGATGCAGAGCATCCAGTCGCTGGTGGTGAACGCCGGCAATGGCACGCTCAACGACACCGACCGGACCTCGCTTGCGACCCAGCTCCAGGGTTATCGCAGTACGCTGATGACGCTTGCCAACACCACCGACAGCAACGGCAACTACATCTTTGCCGGCTTCCAGGGCGGCTCGCAGCCTTTCGTCGACAACGCCTCGGGCGTTGGCGCGACCTACGCGGGCGGCCCCGGGCAGCGGCAGGTGCAGATTTCCGATACCCGCACGATCAACGTAGCCGATCCGGGTTCAGCAATATTCCAAAGCGTTTCGTCGAACGAAAGCACGCCGGTTTCGGCGGGATCGGCCGCCAATACGGGTTCGGGCACGATCGGTCCGGTCAGCGTGACCGACAGCAGCGACCCGGCCAACTCGTCGACTTACGCCATCACCTTCGGGACCACGACCACCGGC
This sequence comes from Caballeronia sp. LjRoot34, assembly GCF_964253815.1. Taxonomy (NCBI): domain Bacteria; kingdom Pseudomonadati; phylum Pseudomonadota; class Betaproteobacteria; order Burkholderiales; family Burkholderiaceae; genus Caballeronia; species Caballeronia sp. LjRoot34. Next base: position 4,182,240 of record NZ_CAXUSB020000001.1, on the reverse strand, counting down.
ACGCCGCCCACGACAGTCAGTTCGTATTCGGTCACGGCTCAAGATCCGGCGACGGGCATAACCACGACCGTGACCCCGCCGACGCCTTATACGGCCGGCGACAACATCACGCTGGGTTCGCAGACCGTTGCCATTTCTGGCACGCCGGCATCGGGCGATACGTTCACCGTGGCGCCGGCGAACACCGGCAATATCAGCGATACGGACATTTTCACGACGCTCGATTCGTTGGTGAATGCACTGAAACAGCCGGCAGATACGGCGGCCGGGCAGGCGACGCTGCAAAACGCGCTGACCACTGCGGGCTCGAAAATCAGCAACACGTACAACAACGTGCTGACGACGCAGACGGCCGTGGGTGGCCGCGAACAGGAAGTCTCGGCGACGCAGCTCTCGACGCAAACGACCTCGACCCAGACCGCCAGCAACCTGTCGGACCTGGTGAGCGTCAATCTGGTCAGTGCGATCAGCCAGTACGAACTGACGCAGAACTCGCTGCAGGCCGCACAACAGGCGTTTGCGCAGATCCAGAAGATGTCGTTGTTCAACTATTTGAGCAGCTAAGCGCCGGGGGGCGAGCGGGGAAGGAATTGATGTGGGTTGTAGGATGTGTTTTGGGCCGCCGGTTTGAAGGGCGGCCCTTTTTATTGGGTCATGGGGAGCATGTCGATGCCCATTGAACGCAGTGTGGGAACCGATGCGGTGAATAGCCGCCTTATTCTCCGCATTTAATGCGGTGAATAAATTGCCCTTTGCGGTGATTACGCCTCATAATCACCGCATGAAACGCGGAGAATGGACTTTTATCTGGGAGGATCCTGACTGGCCGGTCTGGCGCTACGATCTGTCGATGATCGCCGCGCCGCTGGCCGCGGTCAGTCGCGCCCAGGGATTGCTGCACGGCAGGCTAGCCGATGTCGGTTTGACCCTGCGCAATCAGGCGAGTCTGGCCGCGCTCACCGAGGACGTGCTCAAGACCAGCGAGATCGAAGGGGAAAGGCTGAATGCGGATTCGGTCCGATCGTCTATCGCGCGCCGGCTTGGGGTGGATATCGGCGCGCTTGCACCGGTCAACCGGCACGTGGAGGGCGTGGTTGAAATGGTCCTCGACGCCACCACCCGTTGCGACGCCCCGCTGACCCGCGAGCGCTTGTTTGCGTGGCACGCGGCGTTGTTCCCGACCGGCTTCAGCGGTATGTCACGGATCCAGATCGGCGCATGGCGTAACGACGAAAACGGCGCCATGCAGGTGGTCTCCGGTCCTATCGACCGTCAGCGGGTTCATTTCGAGGCACCACCAGCCGATCGCCTCAACGCCGAGATAACGCGTTTTCTCGACTGGCTTAATCAGGACTCGGCCGTGGCGCCGGTGATCAAGGCCGGGTTGGCGCACCTATGGTTCGTCACGCGGCATCCTTTCGACGACGGCAACGGCCGTATCGCTCGGGCAATAGGCGACTTGCTGCTCGCTCGCGCCGACGGCAGTCCGCAGCGCTTCTACAGCCTGTCGGCGCAGATCCAGTCGGAGCGCGGCGCTTATTACGACATCCTTGAGCAGACGCAGCGCGGATCGCTCGATGTCACCGCGTGGCTTGCGTGGTTCCTGGACGCGCTGCATCGCGCAGTGGACAACGCCCAGCACACGGTAGACGCGGTGCTGGTCAAGACGCGTTTCTGGCAGCGCTGGGCTGACGCGCCGTTCAACGAGCGGCAGATCAAGCTGCTGAACCGGCTGCTGGATGGTTTCGATGGCAAGCTGACCAGCAGCAAGTGGGCGGTGATCGCGAAGTGTTCGCCGGATACCGCGTTACGGGACATCGGCGAACTGGTGGCGTTGGGGGCGCTGCGCAGATCGGTGTCGGGCGGGCGCAGCACGGCGTACGAACTGGCTGAGTGAAGTCCTGCGCGTTCCCGTTGTCCCGTCCGTCCTCGATCGCAGGCCGAATCCAAATCCATGCCGCGACAATTCCGCAGCAACGCAGCAACGCCGCGCGGGCATCTCGGGCTACGCCAGCGCAGCCAATGCTGCCTCGACCCACCCGAAGCCAATTCTCTCCTGCTCAAGACGCAGGTTCTTACGCAGCCGGTTATCGCGCAAATCGTTGAACAGGGCCTGCTCTTGCTCGTTGAGTCTCGGCAGATCGCGCAGCGTTTGCTGTTCCTCCCGATCCCATTGCGACGCAAATGCCAGCAACGTTTTGCGGTCCATCAGAAACGACTCCGCATGATCGAACCGGCTGCGCAGTTGATCGAGGATCGCGAAGCCGTGGGTGTCGATATCGCCCCAATAATAAATCTGGCGACGTGTAAGCCATTGCGCGTTGGCCAGCATCTCGAAGCCATATCCCGCACCGAAGATGACCATGCCGTCCTTGACTGGCGGAAAGGCCAGGAAGTTGATTTCGTTTTCGGTGATAAAAATCCGGCCAACATCAGGGTTGAGTTCGATAAAGCTCGCGGCATCGAGCGTAATGTCTTGCGTGGCGTGCGTGGTCCGGAACAGGGCCTTGTCCGCGTCGAGCACGCGAAAGCGGATGCGCAACGGCTTTTCGCGCAAGCCAAAACGGCTGGCGAACTGATTCACGCCGGAGCGCGACGGGTCGACCGCCTCCGGGCGCAAGACACGATCGAGCAACTCCGCCAGCACGCCGCGATGACCCTCGATGAACTTGGTGTGGATATCGGGGATATCTACCTGCCGGAGATAGACATCGGGACGCGGATGAGCCTGGAACCACTCACAGATATCCAGCAGTTTGCTCCACACATCGGCAAGCTCGAGCGCGCGCAGCGGCCGCTCGGCAAGCCACGGCAGCAAACGCGCTTCCCGCGTGCGCGTCGTTTCCAGCAACGCTGCGAAGCGGGCCGTTTCCCGTTGCTTGCCGATAAAGGCCACCGCGTGCTCGAGCGAATCGAGCCATACAGCGTCCGGCAAAGCATTGGCGCCGAATACCCGATGCCTGAACTCCCTCATCTCGACGCGGCAGTGGGTCATCGCCCGAAGCTCGATGATCCATCGCCGGATCTCCTCGAATCGATCGGCGATCTCGGCGGATGACGGACCTTTGAGCGTGAGACGCCTGGGAAAAAGCGACTCGCCCGTGGCCAGGCTGCCGAGCAATTCTCCCCGCTCCCAAAGCCGCATGACCTGTTTGCGCAGATCGGCTGGCGTGGTCCAGCTCATTGGCCCTTCCTTGCTTTTTCCTCGCGATACTCTTCGATCGACAGATTGCGCAATCTCGACTCCCGCCCTTCCTTGTTATCGACGAAACCCACGCTCGCCACGAAGGGCTCGATGATGTGGATTTTCTGCAAGGGCGTGACGATCAGCAGTTGCAGATTGAGCTGCGCAAAAAGGCGCAGGCCGTATTGCGCGGACTCGTCGGAACCACGGCCGAACGCTTCGTCGATCACCACGAAGCGAAACGAGCGGGAACGCACCGCGCCCCATTCAAGGCCAAACTGGTAAGCGAGGCTGGCTGCGAGAATGGTATAGGCGAGCTTCTCCTTCTGACCGCCCGACTTGCCGCCGGAATCCGAGTAATGCTCGTGTTCCGTATCGTCCTCACGCCAACGCTCACTGGCGGCGAATACGAACCAGTTCCGTACGTCGGTGACCTTGGTGGTCCAGCGGCGATCCGGTTCACCCAAACCCTCGCGTCCCCGAAAGCGTTCAATGATCTGTTTGACCTGTAGAAACTTGGCCTCGGAATATTGGGCGTCGTCGGAACCCGTCAGCGTGCCTTCGGTGCAAGAACGCAACTCGGTTTGGAAGTCGCGAATATCCGCGTCGGGCGTCGACAACGCTTCGAGCACGATGTAGCGCCCCGTGTTGTAGTCAATCTGCGTGAGCGACTCGTTGATGCGCGTGATGCGCTCCTTGATCGTCTCCCGCTCTCGCGCCAGTTGCGACTGGAAGTTAGCCACTTCCCGAATCGTGTTTTCGTTCAGCAGGTCCTTGAAGCGATTTTCAAACCGGGGCAAATCATCGCCCTTCAGCTTGTCCAGCATCATCCGGTATTCGTCCGCCGATTCAATGGCAACGTCCACTTCCTGCGTTTCCAGCGGGAAAGCGAGGTTATAGGCGCTCATTGCCTGGACGATCTTGTCGCGCTGGCGTGAGACTTTCTTGTCTTCGGCGTCGATAGTGGTCTGAAGAAATCCGCGCAGATCGCTTTCGCGGTTGTCGCAGGATTCCACCGTGAGCTGATGTTTGCCCAGCACTTCGTGCCAGGTCGATTCAAGTTGCCCGAAATAAGCCGTGTAGCTTTCGTAGCCGGGGTCGTCGAGAATGGCGCGGGTCTGCGTGCGCAATTCTTCCGCGATGCTTTGCTTTTCGCCGGTTCGGGAACGCGCGTCCTTGTGCTCGTCGAGCTGGCTTTCCGTGCTCTTCAGCGCCGCGCTGACTTCACTCAACCGCGCGGTCAGTTGCGCGAGCATGTCGGAGGCCGACTCGAGCAGTCGCTTTTCATCGCGTAATTGAGCTACTTCAACCGCGAGTGAATTCCAGTCGAGTTCACGGAACTCGGCATGCTCCTCCAGCTTCGAAAGTACCGTCAACCGAAGCTTGCACGCTTTCTGATCGGCCAGGATTTTGGCGACAAGACTGCCCAGTTCGCTCAGTTGAGCGGCCAACTGCCGGGCTTTGGCTTCAAGGGCCGCGATCTTGGCTTCGTTGGTCCATCCCAGTACATATCGGCTGCGATCATCCAGGCGATGACGGTCGTCCTTTTCATGGCGTTCACCCGGCGCCTTGATCTGGCCCGCACGCGTGATTGCCCGCGTTTCACGGCGGAACTGTTCCTGGGTGCTGCAGCAAACCACGTTGAAGCGGTGCGCGACCTCACGCTCGAGCCAGTCGTAGAAGGGCGAATCCGGCTTGATCGCAAGCTTCCGGGCGAGGGAATCGGCCTGCAACGCAGGCAGTTCGCCACGAACGCCCGACCGGATCCGGAAGAACACGAGCCGTCCCCGGAGGTGGGTTTTGTCGACCCATTCCACGACCGCCGCGTAATGGGTGTCAGGGACCAGCAATGACAGGCCGAAGCTGCGCAACAGCCGTTCGGCCGCGCCTTCCCAATCGCGCTCGTCTTCGCGGACCTGGAGCAGTTCGCCGGCGAACGAGAGTGCCGCCTCAGGCAGATCGAGCGCTTCGCACAATGCCACGCGCATGGCGACTTGTTCCGCGGGAATGTTGCTTCGACGGCTTTTCAGGCTGTCGATTTCCGCCGACAACGCGTCGTGCTCCTGTTTCCCCTGACGCAGGCTGACGCCGTGCTCGGTCAGGTCGTTCTGATAGCGAACGTCTGCTTCCTGAGCGGACTCGGACAGGGCGGACAGGCGTTGGCGCAACGCCTGGAACGCGGCTTCGTCTTCCGCCGGATGCTCGCCGACGGCACGCACCAGTTCGGCATGATGCTCCGCCTTGCGTTTGCGGTTTTCGCAATCCAGGTCCTTCTTGCGTATTTCGGCGTCGAGTCGCTCCAGGCGGTCACCGCCGTTCTCGGCGATGTTGCGCTTGAGTTCGCTTTCTTCCACGCGCTGATTGTCACGTAAGGCTTCGAGCCGCCTGATCTGGCCATCTTGCCTTTCCCAGTCCGCCGTCAATCCCGCGATGCGTTTGTCAAGCAAGCCAAGTTTCAGGCCTGCGGCGTAGTAGCGAAGCGCTTCACGGCATGCGCGCAGTCCTTCCACCTGGAGCAATAGCTTGGCGTATCGGTCGCAGTCGTCGGTGAGTGGCGTGAGACGGTCCATTTGCCGCTTGGCTTTGAGCACCGCTTCGTGCGCGCGATTCAGGTCGTCGAAATGGGCAATCAAGGCGGCAATGCGCGGCGCGACCTCGAAGGGCTCGAGCATATGGCTGCGCACGAAGTCGGTGAGATTGCCCACGGACTTCATCGATACGGTCTGATGGAACAGTTCCAGCGCCTGTTCGTTTTCAATCCCGAAGCGACGGCGAAACCACGCGCCGTACGGGGGAAAACTATCGAATACTTCTGTTCCGAGGCCGCGCAGCTTCTTGCGCAATGCCGGGATATCCGTGCCGAAGTTCGCGAAGTCCGCGGCTATCGACAATGCGCGCTCGGCGCCGACGAAAAGCCGTGCGGGCTGGCCGTGCGGCTCCTTCATCCAGAAGACCTGGGCGAGCGTGATGGTCTGGTCATAACCGGCGTTATGAAAAGTGCCCAGGATGACGGAGTAGTTGTTGTGATCCCGCAGCGCGACAGGCTTGGCGTTACCGCTGACCTCGTTGCGTTCTGACTTGTAGTGGCCGAGCACGTACGAACGAAGCGATCTTTCCTTGTTGTCCGCGCCGGCTGCCTTGTTGTAGGCAATGCGATGCGCCGGAACGAGCAGCGTGGTGACCGCGTCGACCAGCGTCGATTTGCCCGAGCCGATATCGCCCGTCAGCAGCGCGTTCTCGCCGTGCGGATTCAGCACCCATACGCGAGCGTCGAAGGTGCCCCAGTTGTAGACCTCCAGGCGCTGAAGGCGGAAACCCGACAGCGCGTCGTCGGCCACGAAGTCGAGACCTGGCAGTTGCATGTCAGTCATGGGCGTCCGCCTCCGCTGAACCATCGAGTTGAGCGCGGTAGGCCGCGAGCCTTGTATCGAAATCAGCGAGCCATTGAGCGTCCACGAACGCTTTCAGGATGCGCTGCACCTCGAACGCGGCCGGACCTTCCTGTTTACCTGCCCCAGGTTTGAGTCGTCGCAAGAATCCCAGTTCGACGATTCTGTTGACATGCGTCTCGATCTGATCGACCACTTTTGCATCGTTGCTGCCGGCGGGCAGAAATACCCGCATCAGTTCGGTGATCTGTTCGCGCGTGAGGATGAGGCGAGTATCCGCACCGCCCGCGTCAGATTCAGCGAGCTTCTTTCTGAGCAACGCAAGCAGCAGGCTGACCGGGAACGACAACGGCCGCCGTGCGACGAGACGCGGCAGTTTGGGTTCGTCATCTGCCCCGTCTTCCTCCGGACGCGCGCGCAAAAAGGCGTACCCCTCCGCTTCGTCCAGCACCAGCGTGAGGCCAAGTACCGAAACATAATCGCGTACGCGGGCTTGCAGTTCGAGCAACGCTTGCCAGAGAGCGGGGTCGCTGTCCCGGTAGCAGACGCCTTTGAGCAGCGGAATAACCACGCTGGAGAGACCGGCTGTGGAGGTTGTAGCTACGTCTGAATCTTGATCCGGCATGCTTACCTCACAAAAATGACGCGCGGAAAGCTGGCCTGCCGCGTGTGTTGCTCGCCGCTTGGCGCCTTGCCTTGCCAAGTCACGATATCGACCGCTTTTTCATCCACCACCGTCGTGAAAGAGTCGCTGCCGAGTTGCAGGTAGGCCACCAGTTCCGCCAAACCGTGTTCAAGCGGTTGCGTGTCGCATAGCTCACGCAGCGTCACTTGAGCGCGATCCTGCAGGACATGACGGATGTGCCGCGCAAGCTTTTCGCGGTCGATCACGACCTGCGAATAGAGCGCGCCAGCGTCCACGTTGGCGTCACCGGCTTCCAGTGCGATATCGGCCAGGCGCGGTTTGAAAGACGGGACGTGCAGCGGCCTTTCCATAGGGAGCTCAATGTCCGCAGCGGTGTCGGCGATAGTCATTATCTGACCGGGTGGCGGTTGCTCTCGCACAGCCAGCGCATGCATCTCCACGCCGCGCAGGATGTCCATGATGCGGCGATTTTCCAGCCACGCCTGATCGTCGAGAAACCGTCGCAACTGCTGCGAAAGCGTCGCCACGGTTCGCTGCGTATGCTCACCGGCTTCCAGCCAGTCGTAATGCACCCGGCGCGTGCGGCCATCGGGTTTGAGTTCTGCGACGGGCGGCAGCGCCAGCACGCGTTCGAGCAGCATCGACAACTCTTCCTGCCTGCTGCTCGACATCAGGAAATCCCAAAAGGCGCGAAAACTTCGCCCCTGATCGGAGTCAGAAATAGCGTCGCGCTCGCCCAGGATCTCCTCCAGCAGCGCACCTTTGGCGCCGTCCCATAACGCAATGCGCTCGCGCACGCGCCGGTCCAGGCCACGGAAATTCTGTTCTACCTCGCGAAAATCGGTCAGGAGTTCCCGCGCTAACGCGATGAACTGCTGGAACCGGTCTTTCAGCTCGGTGGCATCGAGGAGTGCTATATCGCCTGTCAACGCTCGGGCGATTTCCGCGTCGATGTCATCGCGCCGTTTCTGCAACTCCGTGATCCGGGCCTGCGGGTCACTTTCACTTCCTTGGCTCATTTGCTTGAGCAATTCGAACAGGGTGAGCAGCCGGGACTCGGTGCCGACAAAGCTGCGTTCCACCAGCGTTCCCAGCCACGCGATGGCTTTCTCGGTGGCGGGGGTGAGATCGAAGTGAGGTTCGTCCGAACCTTGAGGATAGAACTTGCGCAGCCAGCCTTTGTCGTTGGCGGCCCAGTCGTCCAGATAACTCTGCGCCGTTTTCGGGAAGGCCGCAGATCCCAATTGTTCGCGCAGGCCGAACAGTTCGTCCTCCAGCGCCTCGGCAAGATCGGCTTGCGACATGACCCGCACGTTGGGCGCGATGAAGGTCCGTTGCAGGAAGCTTGCTACGAGGGGGGCGTGATCGGATCGCAGGAGGCGCCACGCCGGATGATTCTGGCGCAACTGGTCGAGGGTGAAATAGTCGAGGTTCATGGGCGAAGCGCGTGACCGCCGGCCAAGGGAAATGGGAGGGGAAATAACTGAATGATAGCCGCGCGGCGGAACCGCCAAGCGCGTGAGGTTGATTTGTTACGTGCCGACGAGAATCTAAAGCGCAGCCGCCACGCGCCCCATCTGGTCGATACCGCTATCGAAGATGCGTTGAAAGAACGGAATCATGTTGGGGATCATCAACTGGAGCAGCAGGAATCCGACCAGCATGGTGACCGGAAAACCCACCTGGAAAATCCCGATCTGCGGCGCCGCGCGATTCAGGATGCCCAGCGCCAGGTTGGTAATCAGTAACGCAGCGACCACTGGCAATGAGAGCAGCAAGCCCGTCGAAAACACGCTCACGCCATACGTCGCAAGCGTCTGCCAGCCGCGTGCGTGTACGGCTGAACCCAGCACATTCGCGCTCACCGGCACGCTCTGGAATGTCTGCACAAGGGCGCTGATCATTTGCAGATGGCCGTCGAAGACAAGGAACGCCAGCATGGCGATGGTGTTCAGATAACTCGATATCACCACCGAATTCCCGCCGGCACGCGGGTCGTAAAGCATCGCAAAACTCAGGCCCATTTGCATGCCGATGAACTCGCCGGCGGCATCGATGGTAGCGAACGCAATCTGCATCGTCATGCCGAGCGCCGCGCCGATCAGGAACTGATTGATGAGGATGAGCACGCCATCGGCGGAAAACACCGTCACTTGCGGCACTTCGCCAATAGTCGGCGCCACGATCAGCGCCAGGAATCCCGCGAGCGCCACCTTGACGCGAATCGGAATGGCCTGGTGGCTGAGCATCGGCGCGGTCGCGATCAACGCGAGAATCCGCGTGAACGGCCAGAGGAACGACGTCAGCCAGACATTGAGCTGCGCGTAAGTGACGGAGAACATGGCTAGCCGGTGATGGCGGGCGTGATGGTGAAAACGTGGCGCATGTAGTCGAGCAGCATTTCCATCATCCACGGTCCGGCGATCACGAGCGTAAGCGCCACGGCGAGCAATTTCGGAATGAACGAGAGCGTGCTTTCGTTGATCTGCGTGGCGGCCTGGAACAGGCTCACGACCAGGCCGACCACCAGTGCGACCAGCAACAGCGGAGCCGAGAGCAGCAGCGCCACGTACATGGCCTGGTGCGCGATCGACATGACGGATTCTGGGGTCATCGTGTGAGTCTCGTTCTCTTCTCTGACTTTAGGATACGAAGCTCTGCGCGAGCGAGCCGATCAGCAACTGCCAGCCGTCCACCAGCACGAACAACATCAGCTTGAACGGCAACGAGATAGTGGTGGGCGACACCATCATCATCCCCATCGACATCAGCACGCTCGCCACCACCATGTCGATGATCAGGAACGGAATGAAGATGGTGAAGCCGATCTGGAAGCCGGTTTTAAGCTCACTCGTCACAAACGACGGCACCAGCAGCGAGAGCGGCACGTCTTCGGGACCGTTCATCGGCGGCGCCTTGGCGATCCGGGCGAACAGCGCAAGATCGGCCTCGCGGGTCTGGCGCAGCATGAATTGCTTGAACGGCGCAACGCCGCGCGTCATGGCCTGGTCCATCGTGATCGTGCCGTCGGAGAACGGCTTGTACGCGTCGACATAAGCCTTGTCGAGGACCGGCGACATCACGAACAGCGTGAGAAAAAGCGCGAGTCCGACGAGCACCTGATTAGGCGGCGTGCTGGTCGTGCCCAGCGCTTGCCGCAACAGCGACAACACAATGATGATGCGCGTGAAGCCCGTCATCATCAGCAGCATGGCCGGCAGGAACGACAGCATCGTGAGCAGCAGCATCGTCTGGACGCTGAGCGAATACGTCGTGCCGCCGTTCGGGCCAGGGCTGGTGTTGAACGCGGGAAGTCCTGCCGTGCTTTGGGCGAAAGCGGTGTAGGGGAGGGCCAGCATGACGACGGGTAGCAACAGTTTCGCCAGTCTCACGCAGCGTGCAAAAAAACGAGCCTGCATTACTTGCTCCCGCCTGCGAATTTTTGCAGACGTTTGTTCGCTTCGCCGGCAAGGGCATCGCGAAAACGTTGACCGAAACTACCTTGCAGCGCCTGGCCCTCGGTGGGGAGGCCGTCGGGTTTGAGTTCCACCGATCCCGCCGGCATGGTGTGCAGCAGCCGCACATTGCCGGGCGCCGCGCCGAGCACGAGCCATGTGTCGCCAATCTCCACTACCGAGACACGCTCCTTGTTGCCCAGCGACGCCCCGCCAATCACCTTCACCAGCCCCGTGCGCTTGGTGCCTGCCACGCCGAACTTGCGCGCAAGCCACGCGCAGCCGAACACGAACGCAATCACGATCGCCAGTCCGAGCAGCGTCTGCAGCACCGCGCCCACGCCGAGCGACGGCACGGCCGTGCCCGCGCCGACACCCGATGCAATCTGCGCCGCGTGATTGACGGCGTTCATGTCGGCGGCGTTAGCTGCGAATGCCGTGGCGAGCGTCGTGAAAGCGACGGCGAAGCGTTTCATCGATTCAACTTCCTGATGCGTTCGGACGGCGTGATGATGTCGGTGAGACGGATACCGAACTTGTCGTTGACCACCACGACTTCGCCCTGCGCGATCAGGCAGCCGTTGACCAGCACGTCCATCGGTTCGCCCGCCAGGCCGTCGAGTTCCACCACCGAACCCTGCGCCAGTTGCAGCAGGTTGCGGATCGCGATCTTGGTACGCCCGAGTTCCACCGTCATCTGCACGGGGATGTCGAGAATCATGTCGATGTCATTGCGCGTCGAGGGCGCTTCGACTTTCGACAAAGGCTGGAACAATCCCGCCGATGAAGCCGCCGCCGGCGTTTCATTGCCGTTCTGCTCAGCCAGCGCGCTCGCCCAGTCGTCCATGCCAAAGTCCTCGCCCTTGAGCGGATCGGACGGCAGCGTGCCTGGTTCAGTTACGTCACTCATATCCACCTTCCTTCATCGTGTCGCTTGCGCTGATCATCTTCTGGACGCGCAACGCGTATTGACCATTGAAAATTCCGTAGCCGCATTCCATCACCGGCACGCCGTCCACTTTTGCCGTGACGACTTCGGGCACGTTGATCGGCAGGACATCGCCTGCCCGCATGTTGAGAATCTTTTCGAAGGTCGTGCCGATCTCCGCCAGATCCACCGTGAGTTCCACTTCGGCCGCCTGCACTTGTTGCGACAGCACGCGGATCCAGCGGCGATCGACTTCGAGCGCTTCGCCTTGAATGGGCGAGGAGAGGATGTCGCGAATGGGTTCGATCATCGAATACGGCATGCAGATGTGCAGCGTGCCGCCGGTCGTACCAAATTCGATGGAGAACTGCGTGACGATCACGATCTCGTTCGGCGTGGCCACGTTCGCGAATTGCGTGTGCATTTCCGAGCGAACGTATTCGAGGTTAAGCGAACGCACGCTTTTCCACGATGCCGCGTAGTGTTCGAACACGAGGTTCAGCAGCTTGCTGATGATGCGTTGCTCGGTCTGTGTGAACTCGCGGCCTTCCACACGTGTGTGGAAGCGGCCGTCGCCGCCGAAGAGGTTATCGACGACGAAGAACACCAGGTTCGGATCGAACACGAACAGCGACGTGCCGCGCAACGGCTTGATGTGGACGAGGTTCAGGTTCGTCGGGATCGGCAGGTTGCGGGTGAATTCGCTGTACTTTTGCACCTTCACCGGACCGACCGAGATTTCCGCCGAGCGCCGCATGAAGTTGAAGATGCCCACGCGCAAGAGGCGCGCGAAGCGGTCGTTGATGATTTCCAGGCCCGGCATCCGGCCCCGGACGATGCGCTCCTGCGTCGCGAGGTTGTAGGGGCGCACGCCGTGGAAGCGTGTTTCGTCGGCGACTGCGTCGACTTCCCCGGTGACGCCCTTGAGCAGGGCGTCCACCTCTTCCTGCGACATGAACTCTTCGTGGCCCATGAGTGTTCCTTGGTTCCTGTGCGCGGTTGCTTGATGTTTGGCGGTCGCGCTTCTTGCAGTTGGCTTGAACGTTTGCTTCTGCGTTTGCTTCTGCGTTTGCTTCTGCGTTTGCTTCTGCGTTTGCTTCTGCGTTGGCTTTTGCGAAAGCGGCTGAAGGCGAGGGTTGCCGCGCGGATTATTGAACGACGAATTCCGTGAACAACACTTCCTGGACACGCGCCGGACTGTCAGGCGTGCCGCCGGTCTTCTGGACCGTCTCCAGCAACTCTTTCGCGAGCTCACGCTTGCCGTCGATGCCCGCCAGATCCTCCGGCCGTTTCGCCGATAACAACATCAGAATGTGGCTGCGTACTTCCGGCATGCGTTCGCCCAGTGCTGCTTGCGCCTTCTGGTCCGGCAGTTTCAACGTCAAGCCGATGCGCAAGTAATGCATGGTGTCGTCGGACTGGAGGTTGACGGTCATCGATTCCAGCGGGAAAAACACCGGGGGCGCGGAGAGCGACGCCTTCGTCAAGGCGCCCAAATCGGGCTTGTGCAGGAGGTAGTAATACACACCGGCACCGCCGGCGCCCAGCAAAACGATAAGACCCGCCGCGATCAGCAAGATGCGCTTCATCTTGCCGCTCTTCACGGTGACTATGGGTTGTTGAGTTGCGGTGGTGCTTGCCATGGTTGCGAACCTCTTTCTGTAGCCTGAATTGTTGGCGAAAGTGAGGTTTTGCGATGGGTCGAACAGAAGGGGTTATTAGGGCTAACTCGAGAGTTTGGGGGGTGTTGGCACTGGGGGGCGGTTTTTGGGTGTTGCTTGGGGGTGGAGGCGGGGGGTATACCGGGTTGCCAGGTTTTGGGGTTAGCGGTCGGGGTCTATGCTGGGTTGCTGCTTTCGGCCTTAGCGGTCTGCGAGAGTTGGATTTTCTCTTTATCACTATTAGCCACTGTGCGTGGCGGCACGTCATTTCTTTGTCCAAAGCGACAAAGAAACGAAGCAAAGAAAACGCTTTCAACCACGCTACCCTAAGTGTCCACAGCGTGCAGTTTTCATTCATGGGTGCCCCAAAAGCACGGTGCTCGCCAGAGCGACGGATGGTTGAAACCCTCCTTCTCGCGAATCCTGACACGAACACGCTTCGCCCCCAACGCTCTCGGGCAAGCACCAGCGCTCAATGACCTTTACGGTTCTTCAGACCATCGCCGCGCTAAAGTCGGCAAGTCTCGGTTTGACCGGAAAACGCCCCGCTTATAGCTCGCGCGGCAAGCATTGCGCTCGCCCCCGCGTCAAGCAAACGTATCCACCAACCCAACTTGCCTGCGCACCGGCATGCTGATCGTGCTCAGCACATCCACGCTCCCCCCGCTATCAACACCGCCAATTTCGCCCGAGCCGCGGCCGCCTCGCCCCCCATTCGATGACGCTCCATCTCCCTGCTGACCCGATTGCTGACCCGCAAAACCATCGCTCACACTCGCACTGCCCAAACCAATTCCACTCGCCTGCATCGCTTCACGCAAAGTCGGTAACGCCGCCTCAACGGCCGCCCGAACCTGCGCATGTGTCGACACAAACAACGCGTGCGCATGGTTGTCCGTGACCTGCAAGACCACCTGCAACGGCCCCAGGTCCTTCGGGTTCAACGTCAATTCAGCACTCTGCTGATGACCGTTCGACAAAAACACCACCTTCTGGCTAAACGCCTCATCCCATCCACTCGACCCAACATGCGGCGCAATCGCCGCACTGCCCGCAGCCGTCGCCGCACTCTGGGCCGGCGCGCTTCCCGTCGTCGCGGACGCCTGCATCGAAGCCGAATGCGCAGCAGCCTCAGCAGTAGCTTTGTAAGCAGCACTGCCGTCATCAGCCGGTGTCGCGGAAGCCTGAGCCGGCGCATCGGCTTGTTGCGCCGCCGAGGTCGCGCCAGCTTGCTGCGTCGTCGATGAACGGCTCCCTCCATCACCCGCCGACGCCGTCATCGATATCGCCCGGTTCGATTGCCTCGAACCACCACCCTTGCCACCCACGGCCACATTCGCACCGTTGGCCACATTCGCTCCATTCGCCGCTGTTGCGGCTGCCGCTGCTGCCGCATCGGGCGATGGCGTCGCAGCACCCTGCGTATTCGCCATCTGCAAGAGCCCGGCGTGAAGCGCATCTGCAGCCTGCGCGTCGCTCAACTTGTCCTTCGACTGCGTGGAAGAGGTCGCGTCCGTTGCGTCCGCATCCGTCGCGGCAGTCGCCGGATCAGTCGCAGCCGTCGCAGGATCGGCGGCCGCACCACCCCGTGCCCTCAACATGGCCGCTGCGGTCGCCGCCGCAGTCGCGGCCGCCGCCGCCGCTGTGGCTTCGGGCCGCGCCTTCGCCGCATCCGTCTGAGTCGCCTCGTCCGCAGCGGTCGCGTCAGCCGCCGTCGTAGATGCAGTCGCAGCCTGCGCTTGATCAGCCGCGGACGAAGCTGATGACGCCGATGAAGCCGTAGAACTCGCCCCCGCCGCCTGGTCCGCGCTGTCGGCCTGGTCCGCCGCCGATTTAGCCTGCGTAGTTGAAGCATCGTCGGGCTTGGGTGCGTCGTGAACACTGCCACGCGCAGCCGATGCCGCCGCCGCAGCTTTCGCCGCCTGCGCCTGTGCTTGCACTCGCGCCTGGGCCACCGCTTCCTCGTTTGCCTTGGTGGTTATGTTGTGCAGCGTCGAAACAAACGATGCCGCCGCACTATCGCTTGCCGACGTTGCCGCCGCATTCCGCGATTGGGCAGCGCTCAAGCTAAGCATCGTGCTGGCAGAATTAACGGTCGACATACATGGCCTCTTGTATCTTGTACACGATAAAAATCGCTAAAAACGTCATGCCTTTTCGGCGCGCATCCGCAACATCTTGGAGGCGTGCTCATCGGAATCACGTTGTTCAATCCGTGCTTCCTGCTTGACCTTCACGGCTTCGCCGCGCGCAGCCAGCACTTCGTATGAACCCAGCTTCTGCTTGCGCTGCTGCCATTCCGGCTTGGCCGCTTCCAGCCGCTGGTTCGCGCCCACGAGCAATATGCGCTGCTGGCCGATCGCGGAATCAAGGGTATCGACGAATGCCTGGAAATTGCGCAGCGTCTGCGCGGTCGTGCCTTCCTGCGCCGATGCCGTAAAACGCGCGTGATACTCGTCGCGATACGTGATCAGCGAGTTCAACTGCGTCTCCACCTCGTCACGCTCTTGCTGGAGCTTGCCAAGCTTTTTCGTGGCGGCCTCCAGTTCTTCTTCCGCGAGGTTGATCAAGGTCTTGATCGGCAGATGCTTGGACATGGACGTCAGATTCCTAAATTGTCTTTATTCGAACAATGCATCGAGTTGGGCCAGGCTCGGTTCAAACATGGCCTGCTCACGAAATCCCTGCTGCAAAAATGCTTCGATGCGCGGGTACAGCGCAATCGCCCGATCGAGTAACGCATCCCGCCCCGTGGAATACGCGCCTACATTGATCAAATCGCGATTGCGCTGGTAGCGCGACAACATCTGCTTGAATAAACGCACCCGGTCGAGATGCTTGTCGTCGATCAGCGCCGTCATCGCCCGGCTGATGGACGCTTCAATGTCGATGGCCGGGTAATGCCCCGCTTCGGCCAACGAACGCGACAACACAATATGGCCGTCGAGAATGGCGCGCGCTGAATCGGCGATAGGATCTTGCTGATCGTCCCCTTCCGTCAAGACCGTATAAAAAGCGGTGATCGATCCCGCACCTTCCCGGCCGTTCCCGGTCCGTTCAACCAGCGCCGGCAGTTTGGCGAACACGGAGGGCGGATATCCTTTGGTGGCGGGCGGTTCACCGATCGCGAGCGCAATCTCGCGCTGCGCCATGGCATAGCGTGTGAGCGAATCCATCAGCAGCAGTACGTGTTTGCCCTGATCCCGGAAATATTCGGCCAGAGAGGTCGCGTAGGTCGCGCCCTGCATCCGCAAAATCGGCGACACATCGGCGGGCGCCGCCACCACGACCGAGCGCGCCAGCCCGTCCTCGCCAAGAATCTGCTCGATGAATTCCTTCACCTCGCGGCCCCGTTCACCAATCAGCCCAATCACGATCACTTCAGCGCTCGTATAACGCGCCATGGTGCCGAGCAGCACGGACTTGCCCACGCCCGAGCCCGCGAACAGGCCCATGCGCTGGCCGCGTCCCACGGTCAGCAACGCATTGATCGCGCGCACGCCGACGTCCAGCACCTTGTGAATAGGCTCGCGATTGAGCGGGTTGATGGTCGGCGCGGTCAGCGGCGCATCGATCTTCGAGCCAAGGGGCCCAAGCCCGTCGAGTGGCCTGCCCGATGCATCGACCACACGGCCGAGCATTTCCCAGCCGACCGGCAGACGCTTGGCGCCGGCCATCGGGTCGTTGATCGGTGCGCTTTCCAGCGGATACACCCGGGCTCCAGGCAATAGGCCCGAGACTTCGGTGGTCGGCATGAGGAACAGCTTGTCGCCGGAGAAACCAACGACTTCGGCCTCGGCCATCGGGATCGAACTGCCGGCAGGCAACTCGATCATGCATTCCGAGCCCACGCCCAGCTTTAGTCCCACGGCTTCCAGAACCAGGCCGGCTGCACGCGTCAGACGCCCGCACGCACGCAACGGTTTCGATATCTGGCTGCGTGCCTTGCTGGCTTCGAGCTGCGCGCGCCAGCCATCCAGATGCGGGTTGTTCGCCATATCGGCGAGATCGACGATGGTCCGGGCCGCGATTTCTTCGATCGTCGGTTCGGCGTCGTCGTCCGCGGCGAGCGGACCGAACGACGCGCGCGCCAGTTCCTGTTCGAGCTCGCTCAACCCTTCCTGCGTGACGCGGCGCGTAGCGCTTGCATTGACATGGGTTGAGTTCACCATGGTTGTGACCTCCCGAGCGCCGCCGCTACGCGCTCCCAGCGCGTGACATTGGTTGCATCGATTTCACCGCTTGCCGCGTGCGCCCGGCAACCGCCACGCTCAATATCCGGATCGGTCCTGACCGACCATCCCGCCGCCTGGAGTTCTTCCAGCAAATACGCTTCGATAATCGGCAGATCCGCCGGATTCACTGTCAGATACGGCGCTCCAGCCAATGCCGGTTCTGCCGCGATCACCGAGCGCGCGACGGCCAGCACCGCGGTCGGATCGAGTGTCAGATGTTGCGAAACGACTTGTTGCGCGATGTCCAGCGCCAGCGCCATCAGCGCCTCGGCGACTACCGCGTCTGCGGCTTGCAGCGCGATCTTGAAGGTATCGGCCATCTGCGCCAGCCGCGTGGCTTCCGCACGCGAGTCGCGGCGGCCTTCTTCCACGCCTTGTTCGTAACCCTGGTCGTAACCGGCCTTGTAGCCCATTGCCTGACCCGCCACATGGCCCGATGCCAACCCTTGCGCGTGCGCTTCATCGCGAACACGGCGCAAGTGCTGTGCCAGCGCGGCCTGATCGGCGGCGCTGCGATCGACCGGAACCGGATCGAACGACGCCATCTCCCAGCGCTGGTAAGCGGACATGCGAGCCTTCTTGGCCGCATCGGCAGCGTGAGCCTTCTTGGCGGCGTCGGCGGCGTCAGACATATGCGTCCTCGGCCTTGCCGCCTAACTGGATCTGACCCGATTCCGCCAGATTGCGCACGATCTGCAAGATCTTGCGCTGCTGTGCTTCGACTTCCGAGAGCCGCACCGGGCCGCGCGAGTCGAGATCCTCGGCCAGCAGTTCGGCGGCGCGCTGCGACATGTTCGCGAGGAACTTCTGCCGCAGCGGCGGTTGGGCGCCTTTCAGCGAGACAATCAGCGTTTCGGATTCCACTTCTTTCAGCAGCAACTGGATTGCGCGGTCTTCAAGTTCGAGCAAATTCTCGAACACAAACATTTGATCGATGATCTTCTGCGCGAGTTCCGCATCGAATTCCTTCACGTTTTCGATCACGGATTCTTCGTGCGCCGTCGACATGAAGTTGAGGATTTCCGCCGCCGTGCGGATGCCGCCCATCGGCGCGCGCTTCAGGTTGTCGCTGCCGGAGAGCAGTGTGGTCAGCACGTCGTCGAGTTCGCGCAGCGCGGCCGGCTGGATGCCGTCGAGCGTGGCAATGCGCAGCAACACGTCGTTGCGCAACCGCTCGCTCATCAGCGCCACGATCTCGGACGCCTGGTCGCGGTCCAGGTGAACCAGAATGGTCGCGATAATCTGTGGATGTTCGTTCTTGATCAGCTCGGACACAGCGGCTGAATCCATCCACTTCAGGCCTTCGATGCCGCTGGTATCGCTGCCCTGCAGGATCCGGTCGATCAGCGCGCCCGCCTTGCTTTCGCCAAGCGCCTTGGTCAGCACCGCCCGGATATATTCGCTCGAATCGAGCGACAGCGCGGTGTGCTGCTCGGCTTCCTGGACGAACTCGGTCATCACGTTATCGAGCTGTTCGCGCGTCACGTTTTTCAACGTCGCCATGGTCGCGCCGATCTTCTGCACCTCGCGCGGTCCGAGGTACTTGAACACTTCCGCCGCTTCCGATTCACCAATCGACATCAGCAGGAGAGCGGCTTTATTCAGGCCTTCAGCGTTCATCGGACACCCAGTTCTTGACGACCGTCGCGACGATTCTCGGGTCCTGGCGCGCAACCATGCGCGCGTAGTCGAGATTGCGTTCGAACTTGGCCTTGTTGCTTTCGTGACCGAGCAAACTGACCTCGGCATCCTTTTCGTCTTCTAGCTGCGACTTCGGCATGGACGGCCCGTCGAGCAGCGACAGGTCATCCGGTGAGGCGAGTGCTGGCGGCGGAGGCGGCGGCGGGAACGCGCGGCGCAGCGCCGGCTTCACCATGCTGAAATACAGGAACAACGCCACCGCACCGATCCCGGCGTACTTCGCGAGCTGGATGGCGCGCGCGATCATGTCTGGCGTGCGCCACCACGGCACGTCGGGAATCACGGTCGAATCCACCAAGAAGGTGCTGTTGACCACGTTCACCGAATCGCCCCGCTTTTCGTCGTAGCCCATTGCGTCTTTCACCAGTTGCTGCACCTGCTCGAGCTTGTCGGCAGGCAGCGGCTGCATGGTCACGGCGCCCTTGGCATCGACTTGTTTCTGGTAGTTCACCACCACCGCAACCGACAAGCGCTTGATGCCGCCCATCGGCTGCTCGTAGTGGCGCACGGTACGGTCGACTTCGTAATTGGTCGTGGTGTCCTTGCGCATGCTGATCGGCGCGGCTTTCCCGGCGTCCGCGCCGCTGGCGGCTGCGTCGATAGGTGCAGACGCCGCAGCCGGCGGCTGGTTTGACAGCGCGCCCGGCACGCCGCCCACGTTCGCGCCCGCGGTGTCATTCGAAACGCTCGACTGCTGGCTGCGGATCGCCGTGTTTTGCGGGTTGGCGTTCGGGCCGTAGCTTTCGGCGGTTTGCTCGAGCTTCGAGAAGTCGATATCCGCGCTCACCTGCGAGTGCGCGTTGCCGGCGCCGAACAGCGGCGCGAGGATGGCGTCGATGCGCCCCTGCGTGTTGCGCTCGATCTGCTGCACATATTTGAGTTGCGACGCGTCCAGGCCGTTCGCCGAGCTTTGCTGCGTGAGGAGGTTGCCGTCCTGATCGACGATGGTCACGCCCTTCACCGGCAGATCCGGCACGCTGGACGACACCATGTGCTGAATCGCGATGATCTGGCCCTCATCGAGCGCGCGGCCGGGGTAGAGATTCAGCATGACCGACGCGGTCGGCAGTTCCTTTTCCCGCACGAACACGGTGGGCTTCGGAATGGCGAGATGGACGCGGGCTTCGCGCACCGAGGAAATCGAGCCGATGGTTTTTTCCAGCTCACCTTCCAGCGCGCGTTGATAGTTGACCTGCTCGGCGAACTGGCTGATACCGAACTTCTGGTTATCCATCAATTCGAAGCCGACCGAGCCGTTTTTCGGCAGACCTTGCGACGCGAGGCGCAGGCGGGTTTCGTGCACCGCGTCGCTGGGAACCAGGATCGCGCCGCCCGATTCGGCGATCTTGTAGGGAATGTTGCCTTGCTGGAGCGCCGCGACAATTGCGCCGCCGTCGCGGTCGGAGAGATTGCTGAACAACACCCGGTAATCCGGCTGGCGCGACCACATCACGAGGCCCGCTACCACCACGGCCAGAATAGCCACGGCGATGATCAGCGGCATGCGCGGGTTGTTGCGGAACTGGTTGAGCGTCGGTATGCGCGGACTGAAGCCGCCGCTGCCGCCGAAGTCGGCGCCGCCCGCGTAGCCGGCTCCGCCCGCACCTGCGGCGATCGACCCGGCGGTGCCTGGCTGCGCGCCAGTCAGACCCATGCGGGCGTCCGGGTTGATCAGGTTGGTTGTGGAATCCATGCTTCGAAACTCTCCGAGTCTTGCGTTTTCTGCAGCGCGCACCGGCGATGGCCGTGCGCACTGCAGGCACTTTCATGAGAGGAATTATCCGTAAGGAGAGGTAAGTCGATTCAGCGAACAGAAGCGAGTTTTGGTTTCCTTTCACCGCTTTGCGAAATGGCGCTGCTGCTAGACTTTTTCCTAGTCGGTCAGGCCATATGGCGAACCGCTCAGGCTCCGGCGCAGACGCCGGCCTGAGGCCCGGGACAGGCTCCGGTTCGAATTGTCCCAGAAGTGCTGCAATCCCTATGTTTCACCGATTTTCAGTTCCTTTCCGTTCCTTCTGGAGACCCTATGAATGCTCCTATCAGCCCGTTGAGTTCGGCGCTCCAGCAAATGCAGGTCATGGCGACGCAGGCTGCAGGCGGTGCCGGCCAAGTCGCGAGCGGTAGCGTCGCGCCCGAATCGGGTGCAGCGAGCGCCGGCAGTTTCGCCGACGCGCTGAAGTCGTCTCTCGACAGCATCAGCAGCAGCCAGAACAACGCGATCAACCAGGCGCAGGCGTTCGAAGTGGGCGCGCCAAACGTTTCGCTGAACGACGTGATGATCGACATGCAGAAGGCGAACGTGGGATTCCAGTTCGGTTTGCAGGTCCGCAACAAGCTCGTGTCGGCTTATAGCGACATCATGAACATCGCGGTCTGAGCGCTGCGCCGGTTTTTCCGCATCGTCGATCCGCCGACTATTTCCCCTCCTGGAATTCGCTGTGACGCAAAGCACGCCTAAAGCTTTTGCCGCTTTCTCCGATAACCCGGATAGCAGCACGATAAACGGTCAGACAAATAGAAGGGTCTCGATCAGTTCATCGGCATCGGTTCATCACGGTTACCGTCAATAAGTGAGCCGGCGGGCCGCGCCTTGTGCGCGAAACGCCCACGGCAACCAACTTGCATGGGACCAGAGTAAGGAGAGGGTCGGATGTTTTCCCAGGCACACGGTGGGGCTAACGCTTATGCGCGCGTCGGCGTTCAGACAGGGGTAATGGGCGCGAGCCCGCACAGGCTGGTCGCCATGTTGTATCAGGGTGCGCGACAGGCCATTGCCCAAGCGCGGATGCACCTGCAGCAAGGCAATATCCCGGCACGCGGCGAAGCGATCACGAAAGCGATCAGCATTATTGAAAGCGGTTTGCAGCAGTCGCTCAACATGGACGTGGGCGGCGACATCGCGGCCCGCCTGGATGCGTTGTACACGTACATGTCGCATCGTTTGCTGGAAGCGAATGTGCGTCAGAGCGAAGAGGTGCTGGTGGAGATCGATGGCCTGCTGGCGACCCTGGAGGAAGCCTGGATGGCGATTGCACCCGATGCAGCAAAAATGGCTGCGGCGTGAAGCCGCGAAACATGCTTGCCCATAATGAAAACCACACAAGAATATTTCGCTCATTATGAAGCGATTGCCGCACTTTCTACGTGCATGCTGGCCGCAGCACGCAGTGGAGAATGGGGTGAACTGAAGACGATGCAGGGCGCGTACCGGGATCTGGTCGACGGCTTGAGAGAGGTTGATCCCCGTTCCGAACTGGACGACACCGCGCGTGCCCGCAAGCTCGAACTGGTGCGCCGGATTCTTGCCGACGACGCCGCCATTCGCGATCTCAGCACCCCCAGCCTTGCGCGTTTGTCCGCAGCGTTATTCACCGTGAACAGGCCAGTGCGAGTTTTGAAGAAGATGATCGGGTTCCGCTAGGGCGTGTTTGACGCGTTCGCGGCTCGTTGAAACCGGTGGCCGGCCGTTCGGCTGGACTGCTGACCCGAGGATACTGGCATGACTGGACTGGACTCCGCCGTCGCTGCGCTGCTTGCCAGCCGCACTGACATGCTGTTGTCCGCGCTCAATACGCAGACCAGTTCGACCGCGCCTCAAGCCAATACCTCGCAACTTTTAGTCGATACCCCCAAGGTCGCCACGCCCGCGGCCGTTATCAGCGCGTATGCCGTGTCCGGCCCGTCGACGCAGACCGCGTTGAGCGAGATCGCGCGCACGCTCGACATCATTTCGCGGTTCGGCGGCAGCGCGACGCCCGCTTTGCCCGGCAGCGCGCCGTTGTGGCCAACCGCGCCGCGCCTGGTCGTGGCCGCGAGCGCCTTCGAGAGCCTGTCCGGGTCGTTGTTTTCCTCCAGCTCGGCGAATGCCGCGAGCGCGGTCAACCCGCCCGCGCCGCCTTTGCCCGCGCCCGTGCTGGCGGCAATGCTGGCCCGGACCGTCGCGGACAGCGGCCTTTTCTACGAAAACCATATCGCCCTCTGGCTGGGCGGACAACGTTCGCTCGCGTCGCTGCGAAATGAGCCCCAAGGGCGGGTGGACAAATTGGCAAGCGAATTGCCGTCGGATTCTTTCCTGGCTGCGGCTGACGGTGCGGCTGACGCCTGGATCGATGAAACGCTGCTGCCGCCCACCTTCGCCGCCGCCAATACCCCCGACGCGCCCAATCCCATGCGTCCCGTGCCTACGCCTCAAACGCCGCAGCAGGCGGCGGCGCTGGCGGCATCGGTGCGCGCGATGCCCACGAGCTTGTTTTCATCGACGGCGCAGGGAAGCGGAATAAGCGCGCCGCCTTCGGCCGCGCATCTGCAGGATTCGGCCGTGCAGGCGGCGATTGCCTCCGGCATTCATCCATCGACTATTCCGCTGGTCCGCCAACAGCTCGACGTGCTCGCTTCCGATCAGTTTCGCTGGTCCGGCGAAGCGTGGCCGGGCGCGAAGTTCGAGTGGGAAATCCAGCCGCAGAACCGCGCTCCCTATGGGCGCGATGCGTTCCAGGAGAGCGGCACGGGCGCCGGTTCCGCCGATACGGATCGCGCCTGGCACACGCGTGTCACGCTGAGCTTGCCCACGCTCGGCAATGTGGATGCCGATCTCGTGCTCACCGGCCAGCAACTGGTGGTGCGGCTGAATGCGAGCGAGGGCGGCGCCGCCCGTCTTGCCGCCGATGGTCATCATTTCCAGCAACAACTCGACGCGGCGGGATTGCAGCTCGCAGGATTGACCGTGCACGCCCGCGACGCGCTGGCTGACCTGGCCGGTGACCCGGCGTTCCCCCATTTCATCGATGCCGCCAATGTCGCCGATGCCGCCAGCCCGACGGTATTGCCATCGGCTGGGAGCGACACGTGAGTCCGCGCAACGATTCGCGCAAGCAGGCAACCGCGCTCGCCTACGACACCAAAAACGCCGACGCCGCGCCGCGTGTGGTCGCGAAGGGCTACGGGCTGGTCGCGGAAATGATCGTGCAGCGCGCGAAGGACGCGGGGCTGTATGTGCATGAATCGCCGGAGATGGTGTCGCTGCTGATGCAGGTCGACCTGGACTCGCGCATTCCGCCGGCGCTTTATCAGGCGGTGGCGGAACTGCTCGCGTGGTTGTATCGGCTGGAGAACGGGGTGGAGGCGGGTCCGCCGCCCGAAGTGGACCCTGCAATTCCAGTGCCCAAGGGCCGCAGCCGCCCGGCTTGACTCATTGATCGCGACGTTTTCGGCGTTATCCCCAAGCCTTTTGCTCATCAACCGCTGCTGGCCGGAGCCGCAAATTCCATGGCGGCGGCGTGCACGCCACGGACCTGATCCGCGAGCACCATCCCTACCCCGCGAACGCGCGCTCGATCACTGCGTTGAAATCGAACGTGGCCGGCAGCGTTCCATACACGCGATTGACAGAACCACGGGCATCGCCGAGACGGGTTTCCATGAACGCCGCCGCCACGTCCGGCGGCGCGTGCTGCGCGAGCAGAACCCCTTGCGCGACGAGCACCAGTTGCTGCGCGATCCCCCGCGCCGATGCTTCCCGCGTAGCCGGGTCACCTTGCAGCATGACGTGCAGCGTTTTCAACGCATCGCCGAGAACGCGATGTTCACCCGCCACGGCCTGCCACGAATCGAACAGCGCATGGGCCGCATCGGGTTCGCGCTCGAATGCCCGCAGCACGTCCAGGCACATCACATTCCCCGATCCTTCCCAGATCGAATTCACCGGCGCCTCCCGATAAAACCGCGCCATCGGTCCCGTTTCGACGTAACCGTTTCCGCCCCAAACCTCCATTGCCTCGCCGGTGAATTCCAGCGCGCGCTTGCAGACCCAGAACTTCGCCGCCGGTGTCACGATACGGCGCCACGCGCGTTCTTCCGGTTTCGCTGAATTCTCGAAGGCGCCCGCAAGCCGCATGAACAGCACGGTGGCCGCTTCGGATTCCAGCGCGAGATCGGCGAGAACGTTGCGCATCAGCGGCTGGTCGATGAGCTTTGCGCCGAAAACCCGCCGATGCCGCGCGTGATGAACCGCCTGGATCAGCGCGCCGCGCATCAACGCGGCGCTGCCGATCACGCAATCGAGCCGCGTGAAGTTCGCCATTTCGATGATCGTCGGTACGCCGCGCCCTTCGTTGCCAATCATGATGCCGTAGGCGTCGAGGAATTCGACTTCGCTGCTGACGTTCGAGCGGTTGCCGAGCTTGTCCTTGAGTTGCTGGACCTGCACGGCGTTCTTCGATCCATCCGGCGCGAAACGCGGGATATAAAAGCAGGAAACCGGGCCGTTTCCCTCGGTGTTGTCACCGGTGCGAGCGAGCACGAGATGGGCGTCGCATTGGGGTGCCGAGAAGAACCACTTATGGCCGATCAGCCGATACTCGCCGCCCCGTCCGCCCGTGCCCGTCGCGACCGCGCGGGTCCGGTTGCTGCGCACGTCCGAGCCGCCCTGTTTCTCGGTCATGCCCATGCCGATCATCATCGACTGCTTGCCGGCGCCAAGCGGAATATCGCGTGGATCGTGCTGGCGCGAGAGCAATTGCGCTTTCAACTTCGCGTACAGCGCGGGTTCCTGCTGCAGCACGGGAATGCTGGCGAAGGTCATGGTCAGCGGGCACAACGAACCGCTTTCCAGTTGCGCGTGGAGAAAATATCCGGCGGCGCGCGCAGCCATCGAACCGGTTTTCGGCGAAGCCGTTTCGAACGGCAGCGAATGAAGGCCCTGCTCGCGCAGCATCGAAAGCAGGGTGTGCCAGGCAGGATGGAATTCGATTGCATCAATTCTCTCCCCGCGCGCGCTGAACGGGTGGTGTTCGGGCGTATGCCGGTTGGCCAGATCGGCGAGCGCAAGAATATCGGGATGGGTGAGCGCCAGACCGTCGCGGGTGAGGGCATCGAGGTGCCACGCCGCGCCTTCGCGCTGGATGGCGCTGACTAGCGCCGGGTCGCTCGAGAGCGCGTTGTAGCGCTCGAGCGGCGGAGCCTGATTTGTAACTTCGTGTGTTTGGCCGTAAGTGGATGAGCGCATCGTTTGTCTCCGTCATGCGTTGATTCAGTTTGCCCGCTCATCTCAATTTTTGCAAAAACCTTGATCATCGTCATGTTCCTCGGCTTCGTTAAATGAAATGAATAGTGCGATTTAACGTTCATTCAAAATTTGCGCTTCGGTTACTGCATCGATGCAATCAAATTAATTAGTAATTCGAGATATTTCAAGAATCGTCTCAAATTTTCCGCTTTGAGGTATTTCCGATTTTTAATCCGCAGTCCTTGCTTCTCCAATGCCGAATCTATAATCTGCATCGCTCACTTTGGGCGATTAGCGCAATCACGCAAGTAAGGAAAAGGCAATTTAAATGAGCATCAATGTTATTCAGCTAGTACAGGGCGCTTTGACCGAAAGCGTGTTGCAACAACTCGCAACAAAATTGGGCGTTGCTCCCGAAGCGGCGAAGCGCGTGGTCGGCATGATCGCGCCCGCACTCGTCGGGTCGCTGATGAACAAAGCCGCATCGCCTGAAGGCGCGCGCAGCTTGTTCGCGTCGATCATGTCACCGGATGCGAACGCCAATATCGTCGATATGCTGCCGCAACTCGTCCACGGCGACGGCCTGCAATCGTTGCTCGCGTCGGGTACGCGGCTCGCGAGCGGCGTGGCGTCAGAAGAACGCGTGAACGCGCTGAGCAACGCGGTGGCATCGAAGACCGGCGTATCGGTTGGCGCCACGCATGCATTGGGCGGCATCGTTACGACCACATTGTTCGGCGTGCTAAAGCATTACTTCACGAAGTCCGGCGGCAATGTCGGCCAGTTGCCCACGCTCCTCGGCCATCAATTGCCGATGGTGAAGGCAAGCATGACAGAAGAAGTCGCCAGCGCGCTGGGTCTGGGCGGCGCCGCCAGTTTCCTGTCCGGCGTGGCCGCGCAGATGAAAGCGGTGTCGTCGCATCTTGAACACCCGTCAATGGTCGGCGGCGCATCGGCGGCCATCAACCCTTCGCTCGACCGGATCGTGGTGGAAGAGAAGGCTCGATCGAAGAAATGGTGGTGGCTTGCTGTCGCCGCTGCTCTCGCGCTGCTCGCATTGCTGTTCGGCCGTAGCTGCGTCAACCAGCAGGCACAGGCACCGGCACCCGCTGCGGCTCCTGTTGCAGCGTCCGCCGCAGCGCCCGTGGTTACATCGACTCCGGTGGTTGCTGCTGAAGCGGCTTCGGCAGTGGCTTCGGAAGCCGCTCCGGCCTCGGCGCCTGCTGCTGCTCCGGCACCCACGAAGGACGCACTGCTGACGTTCACCGTCGACAAGCTGGGCGCACCGACCATTCACGCAACGGTCGGCAGCGAAGAAGAGAAGGCCAAGCTGCTCGCCGCCCTGACGGCGAAGTTCGGCGCGGACCATCTGAACGCGACCATTACCGTTGACCCGGACACCAAGCCGGCTAGCTGGCTCGACAAGCTCGACGGCCTGTTGCCGCTGATGCAATTGCCGGGCGCGGAAGCCAAGTTGTCGGGTGAGAAGATCGAGTTGAGCGGTACCGCTGCAGATGTGCGCAATGGCTGGATGGACAAGCTGAAGACGTTGTTCGGCGCGGGCTTTACCATCGGCACCTTCAATGTCACGCAAGCAGTCCAAAGCGCGAAAGACTCGTTCATGAGCGCGTTCTCGTCGTTGAGCGATGATTGCTCTGCGGCAGATATCGCCAAAGTGCTGAACCTGCAAGTCATCAACTTCCGCACGGGCTCTGACGTGCCGCCGCAAGACGCGCAACTGGCGTTGGCAAAATCGGCACAAGTGCTGAAGACGTGCGAAGGAAAGGGCAAGGCCGTGAAGTTGACCGTGGGTGGTTACTCGGACAATGTCGGCCAGGCAAGCACGAATCTGGCGTTGTCGAAGAAGCGGGCGGAAGCAGTGCGCGCGTTCCTCGTGAAGCATGGCGTTTCTGCTGATTCGCTGACGGCGCAAGGTTTCGGCGATGCTAATCCGATCGCTGACAACGCAACGGCCAGCGGACGTTTCGCAAACCGCCGGATCGACTTCGCTGTGCAGCAATAATCGATTGACCGGACGCTACGAAGGTCCGGTATCGACGTAGCAACGAAAACCCCCTGTCCCGCGCGAGCGGGACAGGGGGTTTTCTTTTGGCGCTTGGTGAGTCACGACCTTGAGTCGCGACCCGACGCGTTATCTCGGTGCAGGGTTGCGCACGCGAGCAGGAAATCGTTCAGCCGGGCCTTGAAGGAAGTCATCGCCGAGATTGGCCGGCAGTGTTTCCCGCACGACCTCCAGCCACGCGCGTGCCGCGTTCGACAAATAGCCGTTGCGCCGCCAGCCCACGGCCATGTCCCAATGAATTTCCGGCGCGATCACCGGCCGGCAGGTGAATGCGTTGACATCGAGCCGCCGGCAATACGGCGCGGGCAGCAACGCAATACCGACGCCCGCCTGCACCAGCGCCGCCATGAAATCCCAGTGGCCGCTGCGCCCCACGATAGCCGGCGCGAACCCCGCTTCGCGGCAGGCGTTGAGCACGAGATCTGACAACGCGAGACTTTCGCCGTAGAACACGAACGGTTCCCGCGCGAGATCGGCGAGCGGCACGTCCACCAGCGCATCCCAGCGCGAGCCTTTCTGCGCAACGAGCCAGAGTAATTGGCGGCTGATCGGCAGTACGTCGAACGTGGCGAGATCGACCGGTTGCAGCACGCCGCCAAGCTCCAGTTCACCGTCGATCAGCGCCGCCTCGATCGCCTTCGAGCCACGCTCGAACAGCTTCAATTCCACCTTCGGATAGCGCTTCTTGAATGTGGCGATGGCCGGGGTGAACAGCGTTCCGCCCATGGGCGGAATCCCGATAGTGAGGGTGCCGCGCCCGAGTTTGCCGAGATCGTTGAGTTCAGCTTCGAGTTGCGCGTGCGCCGCCAGTACGTCGAGTCCGCGCTGATAGACGATCTGGCCGGCGTCGGTGAGCACCATCTGGCGGCTCTCGCGCAGCAGCAGTGGCGAACCTATTTCGTCCTCGAGCGACTTCACCATCTTGCTGATGGTCGGCTGCGTGACGAACATTTTCTCCGCCGCAGCGGTGAAGCTTTTCTGCTTCACGACTTCGACGAAATACCGCAACGATCGCAATTCCATACAGACCCCTCGAATTCCAAATTGGAATGCATTTGATAAGTTTAAGTCACTTTGATTATGGTGTGGCGCACGCTATATTTGGCTAAAGGTTAACCCTATCAATGAGCTGAAAGATCTGTCATGCCCCTTCCTGCCGATGTTTTGCCTTCATCGAGACAATCCGCTAATGCTGGCGTTGCCGCCCAGTCGCGCGGCGCGTTCAGCCGCTTTGCGCGCATCGCGTTGCAGAGCGCCGGACTTGCGGCAATCTGGCTGGTCGCGGATTTCGTTGCGCGCACCTTCCACTTGCCGGTGCCGGGCGGTGTCGTCGGATTGCTGATCTTGCTCGCGCTGCTGTTCTGCGGCGGCGTTGCGCCGCGCTGGGTCAAGGCCGGCGCGGACTGGCTGCTCACCGACATGTTGCTGTTCTTCATTCCGGCCGCAGTTGCCGCCGTTCAATACGGTGGCTTGTTCCGGGAAGACGGCTGGCGCCTGGCGCTAGTCGTGGTGTTCGGCACGCTGATGGTGATGGTCGCCGTCGCGTTTGCCGTGGAACGGGCTTCCAGGCTTGAACGCTGGCTGGAATTGCGCCGCCTGATGGACGTGCGGGGTGCGCGGACTGCGCGCCACGCCGCCCGCGCCTGACGTTTACTGTTTACTGCCATCGCGATGACCCCTCTCTACGACTTCCTGTTCGCCGATGCCGCCGCGCGCCCAATCGCGGCGGGATGTTTCGTGCTGACGGTGTTGCTGTATTTCGCGTCGAAGCGGCTTTACGCCCGTTTCCCGCGCCCGTGGCTTTCGCCGTTGCTGACAGTTCCGGCGGCGCTGGTCGCCGTGGTGTTGTGCGCACGCATTCCATACCCTGTTTATTTCGCCGATACCCGCTGGCTCATGTGGCTGCTCGGGCCCGCTACCGTTGCGTTCGCCGTGCCGATTTTTGAATACCGCCAATTGCTGAGAAAGCATTGGCTGTCGTTATCGGTGGGGGTGACGGTTGGGATTCTGGTGGCGGTCGGCGGCTCGTTGATGCTGGCGAAATTGCTGCATTTGTCGCCGGAATTGCAGCGTAGCCTCGCTACTCGATCGGTATCGACGCCCTTTGCGCTCGCTGTCTCCGACAAGCTTCATGCGCCGAAGGATCTCACCGCGTTGTTCGTGATCGCGACGGGCGTGGTTGGCATGCTGTTTGGGGAAATCGTGCTGGCGCTTGTACCTTTAAGATCACGCTTGGCGCGCGGTGCGCTTTTTGGCGCGGCCGCGCATGCCGTGGGCACGGCGAAAGCGCGCGAACTCGGCAGCGAAGAGGGCGTAGTCGCCAGCCTGACGATGATGATCGCCGGCGTCGTCATGGTGTTACTGGCGCCGGCATTAGCGTTTTTACCGTTCTAAGGCGCGCCGGGATTGTAGTCCGCGCGCGGCGAGCTGCTACGGACGCGGGCAAAACAAAGCCCGCGCTCAAACGCGCTTCCTCCATCCCAATTTGCTACAATCCCAACTCGCTTCGAGGAGCGTTGCGACGGCTTTCAACAAGGAAGGCCGCCAGGCTCGAAGCATTCAATCGGACGGAGTGACCGGCGCTTTCAGAGAAGTAAGCGCTTGTTGAACCACCGCATCGAACGGCGCTCACGTCAAATTTCTATATTTCCATTTAGAAAGGAGGGCGTGATGAACGCCGCAGTTCTCGATTCAAACACCAACAAAGATTTCGTCGTCGCCGATATGTCGCTTGCCGCCTGGGGCCGCAAGGAACTGAACATCGCTGAAACGGAAATGCCCGGCCTCATGCAAACGCGTGAGGAATACAAGGTATCGCAGCCGCTGAAGGGCGCGCGTATTGCCGGTTCGCTGCACATGACCATCCAGACCGGCGTGCTGATCGAAACGCTGACCGCACTCGGCGCGGACGTTCGCTGGGCATCGTGCAACATTTTCTCGACGCAGGATCACGCAGCCTCGGCCATTGCGCAAGGCGGCGTGCCGGTGTTCGCATTCAAGGGCGAATCGCTCGACGAATACTGGGAATTCTCCCACCGCATCTTCGAATGGCCGAATGGCGAATTCGCCAACATGATCCTCGACGACGGCGGCGACGCCACGTTGCTGCTGATCCTCGGCTCGAAGGCGGAAAAGGACCGCTCGGTCATTGCCAAGCCGGAAAACGAAGAAGAAATCGCGCTGTACAAGTCGATTGCCGCTCATCTCGACATCGACCCCACGTGGTACTCCAAGCGCCTCGTGCATATTCAAGGCGTGACGGAGGAAACGACGACGGGCGTGCATCGTCTGTATCAGATGGAAAAGGAAGGGCGCCTGCCGTTCCCGGCCATCAACGTGAACGATTCGGTCACGAAATCGAAGTTCGACAACCTGTATGGTTGCCGTGAGTCGCTGGTCGACGGTATCAAGCGCGCCACCGACGTGATGATCGCCGGCAAGATCGCGGTCGTCGCAGGTTACGGCGATGTGGGCAAGGGCTGCGCGCAATCGCTGCGCGGTCTGGGCGCGACGGTGTGGGTCACGGAAATCGATCCGATCTGCGCGCTGCAGGCAGCCATGGAAGGTTATCGCGTGGTCACCATGGAATATGCCGCCGACAAGGCCGACATTTTCGTGACCGCTACGGGCAATTTCCACGTGATCGGCCATGACCACATGAAGGCGATGCGCAACAACGCAATCGTCTGCAATATCGGTCACTTCGACTCGGAAATCGACGTTGCATCGACGCGCCAGTACACGTGGGACAACATCAAGCCGCAAGTCGATCACATCATTTTCCCTGACGGCAAGCGCATCATCCTGCTGGCTGAAGGCCGCCTGGTGAACCTGGGTTGCGCGACGGGCCACCCGTCGTTCGTGATGTCGGCATCGTTCACCAACCAGACGATCGCGCAGATCGAATTGTTCGTGCACGGCGACAAGTACGAAAACAAGGTCTACGTTTTGCCGAAACACCTTGATGAAAAGGTTGCGCGTCTGCATCTGGGCCGTATCGGCGCTGAACTGACCGTGCTTTCCGACTATCAGGCCAGCTATATCAGCGTGGACAAGATGGGTCCGTTCAAGCCGAATCACTACCGTTATTAATTGCGGCGGTAGTGTCGTAGTACTCAGCGCGTGCGCATGGGTTCAATTAACAAGCCCATGCGCATGAAACTTCAAGTACCAGGAGACCATCGATGTCCGTGCTGCTGACCTGGCTGATCAACGCGCTCGCGCTGTTGATCATCACTTACCTCGTGCCATCGATTCACATCCGCAGTTTCGGCACCGCGCTGATCGTCGCGATCGTGCTCGGGCTGATCAATACGTTCCTGCGTCCGTTGCTGGTGCTGCTCACGCTGCCGGTGACCATTCTCACGCTCGGGTTGTTCATCCTCGTCGTGAATGCGCTGTGTTTCTGGTTGTGCGCTTCGCTGCTGAAGGGCTTCGAGGTGTCGGGTTTCTGGTCGGCTTTCTTCGGCTCGATTCTGTACAGCATCGTGTCCTGGCTGCTGTCGGCGCTGATCCTCGGTCAGCGCAACTTCTAAGAACGCGAGTGCCTTCGCGCGCGCGTTCCACTCTTCCCATGAAACCGATCGAACTCTCATTCGAGTTTTTCCCGCCGAAAACGCAGGAAGGAATCGAGAAATTGCGCGCGACTGGCGCGCAGCTCAAGGCGCTCAACCCGAAGTTCGTCTCCGTGACGTTCGGCGCGGGCGGTTCCACGCAGCAAGGCACGCTCGATACCGTCGTCGAGATGATGAAGCAGGGACTCGAAGCGGCGCCGCATTTGTCGTGCATCGGGTCGTCGAAGGAGAGTCTGCGGGCCATTCTCGGCGCGTATCGCGAGCATGGCATTCGTCATATTGTCGCGTTGCGCGGCGACTTGCCTTCGGGCATGGGTGAAGTCGGCGAGTTGCGGTACGCGTCGGAACTGGTCGGCTTCATTCGCGCCGAGCATGGCGACTGGTTCAACATTGAAGTCGCGGCGTATCCGGAATACCACCCGCAGGCGCGCTCGCCCAAATCCGATATGGAAAACTTCGTGCGCAAGGTGCAGGCCGGCGCGAATTCGGCGATCACGCAGTACTTCTTCAACGCGGATGCGTATTTCCGTTTCGTCGATGACGCCCGCAAGCTGGGTGTCGAGGTTCCTATCGTGCCGGGCATCATGCCGATCACGAATTTTTCGCAGCTGATGCGTTTCTCCGAGATGTGCGGCGCGGAAGTGCCGAAGTGGATTGCGCGCCGGCTGGAAAGCTATGGCGACGATAAAGAAGCGATCCGCGCGTTCGGACTGGATGTAGTGACCGGTTTGTGCGAGCGGCTGGTGAAGGAAGGCGCGCCGGGGCTGCATTTTTATACGCTGAACGGCGCGGCCGCGAGCAAGACGATTTGCGAGCGGTTGGCGTTGCAGGGGCAATAACGACGCCTGGGCTTCTCGGGTGCCGCTGCAGGTGGAGCGCAATTTGAAAGTGGGGCGATCGCGACTTGCAAATCGCGATCGCTTTTTTGTTGAAACGAAAGCCGTTGGCAACTAACGATCTTCACGTGCGGGTAGATGCGCTCGTGAGGCGCCAATTGACGAGCAATTGTCATTACGGGGTATCAGAAACTTTGACTACTCAAGGCGACGACCAGACCCATTTTTGTGTTGTAAAGTACCGGTCAAGTCAGGCCGTCCAGCCGATTTTTCGGCTGGACAAACGCTGAAGGGGCAATGCTTGCTGAACTAGCTTGCCGATTTATTAACCGAGGCGTATTGCACCTTGCAACTTACCATTACCAACCAAAAATCAGCAGCAGGCGGGCGCAAGCGCGACGCTGCCCACTCAACCCGCGTCCCTCTCAATGACGTGGAAGAACAACCATCCGCAAAGCCCCTGTCCCAAAAGGATTCGGGTGCGTATTACACCCCCGACGGAGTCGCCGAGACTCTACTTCATTGGGCGATACGCAGCGAAAGTGATCGGCTGCTTGATCCATCCTGCGGCGACGGACAATTCATTGCCGGACATCGTAATAGTGTTGGCATTGAGCAGGACTCGGCTGCGGGAAAACTAGCCTCTCAGCGTGCTCCGTGGGCATCGATTCACGAGGGTGATTTTTTCGACTGGGCGTCGACCGCGAAAGAGCGCTTCGACTGCGCGGCGGGTAATCCGCCGTTCATTCGGTATCAAACTTTCAAAGGTGAAGTTCGAAACCGGGCGACAGCACTTTGTGCACGGGCCGGAGCCCGCTTTAGCGGCCTGAGCTCGTCGTGGGCGCCTTTTCTCGTCGCAACGGCAACCTTACTGAAACCCGGTGGCCGGATGGCGTTTGTCGTACCTGCGGAAATCGGGCACGCGCCATACTCGGCGCCATTGATCGAGTATTTTGCATCGCACTTTGCGGTGCTGCATATCGTCGCCGTAAGGGACAAGCTTTTCCCTGAGCTTTCGGAAGACTGCTGGCTGATTTTCGCCGAAGGCTTCGGTCAGAGCACGGCGGAAATTCGATTCTCATCCATGCCGCGTTTCAAGCGGATGGGAGTACCCCCAAAGACGTTTATTCGCGTGCCAATGATCGACTGGCGTGCCTGGGGCTGTCGGCTTCGTCCCTTCTTGATGCAGGCCAACGCTCGCAAGCTATACCGCGGTGTGGTGGAGGACGACCAAACGAAGCGCTTTGGTGAGTTGGCGAACATCGGAATCGGCTACGTAACAGGAGCCAACAGTTTTTTTCACCTACGTCCGTCGGAGGCAAGTCGTCTTCGCATTCCGAAGCAATTGTTGCATCCAACTGTTCGCAATGGTCGTGCACTTCCGAAGCAGCGGCTCACCGCCTCCACAGTGGGGATGTGGAAGGAAAACGACGAGCCAATTCTTCTGCTGCGTATGCCGAAGTCGGGACCGGTTCCGGCCTCGGTAGCGCGATACCTTGACTCCGATGCCGGCGTCGAAGCGCGCGAGGCCTACAAATGCAGAGTTCGTGATCCTTGGTATTCCGTGCCCGATGTGCAAGTTCCCGATTTCTTCCTTTCGTACATGTCCGGGCTGGAAGCCAATCTGGTCCGAAATGAAGCAGGGTGCACCTGCACGAACTCCGTTCATAGCGTTCGATTGCGGCAGGGGGTGGATTCGTCGCACCTTCTCGATATCTGGGAGTCGCCGTTTATCAAATTGAGTTCCGAGATCGAGGGGCATCCGCTCGGTGGCGGCATGCTGAAACTTGAACCGCGCGAAGCCAGCCAAATTGCTTTTCCAGAGAAAACGACCCTTGAGCATGTAGATGTTGCCATCGTGGAAGAGGCGCTGACGACGCTGCGCGAGTGGAGGCACTATGCCACTGCGTAGAGATGCGATCGATGGTGACTCACGCATTTGCCAATGGATAAACCAGCGGGAAGCGCTTCATCACTTTGCGACTTATGACGGCAAGACGCAAAGTCAGCAGCATATAAAACCTTTGCATTGGTATGTCGCATGTCGGTTGGTCCTTGAAGGGGGCTTCCATCCAGACGACATCACGCCTCGCCCGCCATTTTCCGTTGTCACGCGGAGCGGCAGGTCTTATTTGCATTTTGATCCGACCTTGGCGACGGGTTCTGAAAGAACGATTCTCGGGGGCTTGAAGACCAAAAATGTCGATGTGGTCGTGACTAAGGACGGGATTGGTCCGGTCCTGGCGATTTCTTGCAAAGGGATGATGGGTGCGTTTCGCAACCTGACCAATCGCATGGAAGAGACTATCGGGGAATGCACGAACCTTCACATCACGTATCCCGCCATGGTGTTCGGTTACATGTTCGTGATACGTGCAAATCGTACGATGGTTGCTTTAGCGGAAGGTCTCGAGTCGGAAGAGACCCCAGCGCGTCAACTTCTTGCCAATGACATCGCGGTTCGCGAGGGTGGCGAACCTGTGGAATCAATCTTCCGCTTTCATTCGGCACTGCGAGAACTAACGGGCCGTCGTGGCATTCGAGATGATGTGAGCGGTTATGAAGCAGTCACATTAGCAATGGTCGATATGGCGGAAGGCCGCGCCGGCTACATTCTGGGCGATTTCCCGCCTCAAGATAGTCCGCTTCGGATCGAGCAATTTTTTCAGGCGCTCTATTTACGGTATGAGGAGCGCTATGTGTTTGGCGCGCCCGATCTCAAGCCGGTGACTCGCCGATTGGAATGGGCGTCGCGCTCGCCCGCCTTGGAAATAGCGCTGATCGATGGAGCCCCATATCCAGTACTCGATTACGAAGTACGGGTCGACGTGGAGTCGTGAGCGTCTTAACTATCGCCATAGTGCAACTGCAAAACGCGCTAAAGATCGAATAACCCGCGCGGCATTCGCCGCGCGGTTCTTCTGTGCTTTTCGTATTTCCCCGTCCCTCGCTCAATCACCTTGAAACAAGGTGCATAACGAAACATGATGGACTCATGTTTTCGGCGCGCAACAATCCTGATCTTTAGCTTAAATTTACATTTCTTTCGTGCTACGGTAGCGCCCGAATTTGCCGTCGCGCGTGAGTTTGCCGACAAAGCGTGAATCGATGAAAACCGCGCTGAATCGCCCCAAAATCTCCCGACTCGTAGAAGTTAAGCGAAAACACGGCCTTTTCAACCCTGTTGCCTGGGTTGCCGGACACACGCGCGGAAGCTAATTCCCATGGGGAATTTCGTCGCCTTGTTCCACCCGGCAAAGCTCAGTAATATCGCGCTACGCTGGTTTTAGCCGGCATCGATCCTGGAGGAAACATGAAGAAAATTGGCCTGTTACGAGGCGCTCGTCTGTCGATGGCTTTAAGCGCCGCCATCGCGGCGTCGCTCGTAACCGCGAGCGTCGCTCATGCAGCACCCATTCCCAACAAAACGCTCGTCTACTGCTCAGAAGGCAGTCCGGCCGGTTTCGACCCCGCGCAATACACCACGGGCACCGATTTCACCGCGAATACGTTCACGGTCTATAACCGCCTCGTCGAATTCGAGCGCGGCGGCACGAAAGTAGAACCGGGCCTCGCGGAAAAGTGGGACGTGTCGCCCGATGGCCTCACCTACACGTTCCATCTCCGTCATGGCGTGAAGTTCCAGACGACGTCGTTCTTCAAGCCCACACGCGAATTCAACGCGGATGACGTGCTCTTCACGTTCAACCGCATGCTCGATCCGAACCAGCCGTTCCGCAAGGCTTACCCTGCATCGTTCCCGTACTTCACGGACATGGGCCTGGACAAGCTGATCACGAAGATCGAAGCAGTCGATCCGTACACGGTCAAGTTCACGCTGAAAGAAGTCAACGCGCCGTTTATCCAGAACATGGCGATGGAATACGCATCGATCCAGTCGGATGAATACGCTCAGCAACTGCTGAAAGCGGGCAAGGCGTCGGACATCAATCAGCAGCCGGTTGGCACGGGTCCGTTTATTTTCCGCAGCTATACGAAAGACGCGACCATCCGTTTCGACGGCAATCCTGATTACTGGAAGCCGGGCGCAGTTAAAATCTCGAAGCTGATTTTCTCGATCACGCCGGATGCCGCCGTGCGCGTGCAAAAGCTGAAGAACAACGAATGCCAGGTGATGGCCTATCCGCGCCCGGCTGACATTGCACCGCTGAAGGCCGACACGAACCTCGACACGCCGTCGCAACCGGGCTTCAACGAAGGTTACGTGGCGTACAACACGACGAAGAAGAACGTCGATAACGTCGATGTACGTCGCGCGCTGGACATGGCGATCAACAAGAAGGCGATCATTGAGTCGGTATATCAAGGCGCAGGTCAGGCCGCGATTGCTCCAATTCCGCCGACCGAATGGTCCTACGACAAGAACCTGAAGGTTCAGGCGTACGACACCGCGAAGGCCAAGGCGCTGCTCGCGAAAGCCGGTTACCCGAACGGTTTCGAAATCAACCTGTGGGCCATGCCGGTCCAGCGCCCGTACAACCCGAACGCACGTCTGATGGCCGAAATGATCCAGGCCGACTGGGCGAAGATTGGCGTGAAGGCGAATATTGTGTCGTATGAATGGGGCGAGTACATCAAGCGCGGCCACGCAGGCGAACACGACGCCATGCTGATCGGCTGGACGGGCGACAACGGCGATCCGGATAACTGGCTCGGCACGCTGCTCGGCTGCGAAGCGGTGAACGGCAGCAACTTCTCGCACTGGTGCTACAAGCCGTTCAACGACCTGGTGATCAAGGGCCGCAATACGTCCGACCAGGCGCAGCGCACCGAGGCTTATATGCAGGCGCAGCAAATTTTCGCTGACCAACTGCCGTTCTCGCCGATCGCTCACTCCACGGTGTACCAGCCGACAAGCAAGAAGGTAATCGGCATGAAGATCGAGCCGCTGGGTTACCTGCGTTTCGACGGTGTCGGCGTGCAGTAAGCTGGTAGCAGTACGCTTCGCTTGATGCACCAAAACTAAAACTAGTCGAAAAGGTCCGGCGACAAGGGTCACAAGCCCGCGTCGCCGGTCGCGTTTTTCCTCCCCAAAGAGACGAACCATGTTCCGATTCGTTCTGCGGCGCATAGGCATGGTGATCCCGACGTTCATCGGCATCACGATCCTGGCGTTCGCGTTAATCCACCTGATCCCGGGCGATCCCATTGAAGTCATGATGGGCGAGCGCGGCGTGGACCCGGCCATGCATGCCGAAGCAATGAAGCGGCTCGGGCTCGACCTGCCGCTTCCCGTTCAATATTTCCACTATGTCGGGCACGCGCTGAAAGGCGACCTCGGCATGTCGATCATCACCAATACCAGCGTGATGGGCGAATTCATGGCGCGCTTTCCGGCGACGCTCGAACTCGCGATCTGCGCGATGATTTTCGCTTTGGTGATCGGATTGCCGGCCGGCGTTGCCGCTGCGTTGAAGCGCGGCACGGTCGTCGATCATGGCGTGATGGGCACCGCCCTCACCGGTTACTCCATGCCGATCTTCTGGTGGGGCTTGATCCTCATCATGTTCTTCTCGGCGAAGCTGGGATGGACGCCGGTTTCCGGGCGTATCGCGGTGGAA
The DNA here is from genome assembly GCF_964253815.1 of Caballeronia sp. LjRoot34. Taxonomy (NCBI): domain Bacteria; kingdom Pseudomonadati; phylum Pseudomonadota; class Betaproteobacteria; order Burkholderiales; family Burkholderiaceae; genus Caballeronia; species Caballeronia sp. LjRoot34. The sequence continues at coordinate 4,142,963 of NZ_CAXUSB020000001.1, read as the reverse complement.
TACGACATTCCGCATCGCACCGGCTTCATGCTGTGGGACGCGCTCTTTTCCGACGATGAAGGCGCGTTCAAGTCCGCCGTCAGCCACCTGATCCTGCCGACCATCGTGCTGGGCACTATTCCGCTCGCCGTGATCGCACGGATGACGCGCTCATCGATGCTCGAAGTGCTGCGCGAGGATTACATCCGCACCGCGCGCGCCAAAGGGCTCGCGCCGGGACGCGTGGTGATCGTGCATGCGCTGCGCAATGCGCTGATTCCCGTGGTGACCGTGATCGGCCTGCAGGTCGGTACGCTGCTCGCCGGCGCCGTGCTGACCGAGACGTTGTTCTCGTGGCCGGGCGTGGGCAAATGGCTCATCGACGCTATCAGCCGGCGCGATTATCCCGTCGTGCAGGGCGGTATCCTGATGATCGCGACGCTCGTCATTCTTGTGAATCTGGTCGTCGACTTGATGTACGGCGTGCTGAATCCGCGCATTCGCCACACGAGGTAAGCCAATGGCCGATATCCAAAATAATCCTGGGGCGCTGATCCCCGTCCCGAGCGGCCGATTCCTCGCCGGCCGGGAATTCTGGGCCAATTTCTCGCGCAATCGCGGCGCCGTAGTGGCCGGCGCGATCGTGCTGATCCTCGTGTTCATCGCTATTTTTGCGCCGTTGATCGCGCCGCATTCGCCTATTGAGCAGTATCGGGACAACGTCAAGATTCCGCCCGCGTGGCTCGATGGCGGTAACTGGCGCTTCGTCCTTGGCACCGACGAAGCCGGCCGCGACATCCTCTCCCGCCTGATGTACGGCGCGCGGCTGTCGTTCTGGATCGGCTTTGTGTCGGTGGTGCTCGCGTTGATTCCGGGCATTGTGCTTGGCTTGATCGCGGCGTTTTTCCAGAAATGGGCCGATACCCCGATCATGCGCATCATGGACGTGCTGCTCGCGTTGCCTTCGCTGCTGCTGGCGGTCGCGGTGGTTGCGATTATCGGGCCGGGGCTGATGAACACCATGCTCGCCATCGCGATTGTCGCGCTGCCGGGTTATGTGCGTCTGACGCGTGCCGCCGCGCTGGGTGAATTGCAGCGCGAATACGTGACGGCATCGCGCGTGGCCGGAGCCGGCACCGTGCGGCTGATGTTCTCGCAAGTGTTGCCGAACTGCGCCGCGCCGCTGATCGTGCAGGCAACGTTAGGCTTTTCGTCCGCCATTCTGGATGCCGCCGCGCTCGGCTTTCTCGGCCTCGGCGTACAACCGCCGGCGGCGGAGTGGGGCGCTATGCTGGCCTCGGCGCGTGATTACATCGAAAGTGCGTGGTGGATCGTGACCATGCCCGGGCTTTCCATCCTCATTTCGGTTCTGGTGATCAACCTGCTCGGCGACGGGCTGCGCGATGCACTCGATCCCAAACTCAAACGGATGGCCTGAACATGAGCGATCTACTCACCATCCGCAATCTCGCTGTGAGCTTCAACGGACTCCCGGCGGTTGATCGAATCGATATGTCCGTCAAGCCCGGCGAAGTGGTCGGCGTTGTCGGCGAATCGGGTTCCGGCAAAAGCGTCACGATGATGGCGCTCATGGGCTTGATCGATGCACCCGGCATTGTCACCGCCGATCAGGTCACGTTCAACGGCGTCGACTTGCTGAAGGCGTCGGCGCGGCAACGCCGGAAGATTATCGGCAAGGACATCGCCATGGTCTTTCAGGACGCACTGTCCAGCCTGAATCCGAGCTACACGGTCGGGTATCAGATCAAGGAAGTTCTCAAGCTCCACGAAGGCCTCAGAGGCGCGAAGCTGCAACAACGCGCGCTGGAATTGCTCGATCAAGTGGGGATTCCCGACGCGAAGAGCCGTATCGATGCCTTCCCGCACCAGATGTCCGGCGGCATGAACCAGCGCGTGATGATCGCGATGGCCGTCGCGTGCAATCCGAAGCTGCTGATTGCCGATGAACCCACTACCGCGCTCGACGTCACCATCCAGGCGCAGATCATGGAGTTGCTGGTCAAGCTGCAGAAGGAGCGCGGCATGGCGCTCGTGCTGATTTCGCACGATCTCGCGGTTGTGTCCGAGGTTGCGCAGCGCGTGGCCGTTATGTACGCGGGCGAGATTATCGAAACGAATTACGTGCCGACTATTTTCAGCGAACCGCATCATCCGTACACGGAAGCGTTGCTGGCGGCCATTCCCGAACATAGCCGCGGCGCCGCGCGTCTCGCGGCCTTGCCGGGCATGGTGCCGGGCCGCGATGATCGTCCCACCGGCTGTTTATTCGCCCCCCGCTGCAAGTACGCCGTCGACGATTGCCGCAAGGCGCGGCCGGCGCTCTTTCAACTCGCCCCGAACGATCCGGCAGTGCGCACACGCTGTATCAAGCCGCTGAACATGGAACTCGTGGCAGAACACGGAGGCGCGCGATGAATGCCGTTCCTGAGACTTTCGCTAAAGACGCTAAAGACATCGTCCTCGTCGCCGATAAACTCGCCAGGCACTACAGCGTCAAGCGCAGCATGTTCCAGCAGGGCACCGTGAAGGCGTTGAACGGCGTGTCGTTCTCGCTTGAACGCGGCAAGACGCTTGCCGTGGTGGGTGAATCCGGCTGCGGCAAATCGACGCTAGCGCGTCAGTTGACGATGATCGAAGCGCCCACGTCCGGGCGTTTGCTGATCGACGGCGAAGACGTGGCCAATGCGAACCGCGCGAAGGTGGCGGACTTGCGGCAACGCGTGCAGATGGTGTTCCAGAATCCGTTTGCTTCGCTGAATCCACGGAAAACCGTCGAGCAAACGCTGGGCGAACCGCTCGCGATCAACACGAAACTGTCGTCCTCCGAGCGCGCCGAACGTATCGCGCACATGATGCGGACCGTTGGCCTCAGGCCCGAACACGCGGCGCGGTACCCGCACATGTTCTCGGGCGGCCAGCGCCAGCGGGTGGCTATCGCGCGTGCGATGATTCTTGACCCGCAAATCCTGGTGGCCGATGAACCCGTGTCCGCGCTCGATGTTTCCATTCAGGCGCAGATTCTGAATCTGTTCATGGATCTGCAGCAGCAGTTCGGTACAAGCTATGTGTTCATCTCGCACAACTTGTCGGTGGTGGAACATATCGCCGACGACGTCATGGTGATGTATTTTGGCGGTGTGGCCGAACTTGGCGACAAGGCAACCATCTACGCACGGCCGCGTCATCCGTACACGCGCGCGCTGATGTCGGCAACACCCGCCTTGTTCGAAGAAGACCGGCGCATCAAGATCCGGCTGCAAGGCGAAATGCCTTCGCCGCTTAACCCTCCATCAGGTTGCACATTTCATCAGCGCTGCCCGTATGCAATCGATAAATGCCGCGTGGAAGAACCGGCGCTGCGTTTCGTCGATGGACGGCACGTCTCGTGTCATCGCGCCGAGGAAGTCGGGGAGATCGAGGCCTGAACCGCAAACGGCGCGGCAGGTTGCGCGCCGTTTTGCTGCGGGTCTTGCTGCGAGTTTTGCTGTTTCGGTGGCGGCGATCCTGGCCGTTGTTTGCGTTGCGCCGCGTTCAGCGTTCGCTGTGACCGGCGCGCGTTCGCCGCCGGGCGCGGCGGTCCCGCCCACGTCTGCTACTTCGTTGCCGGGTTTAAGTCTCCCGCCCGCGCGTCCGGCTTTCCCTGACGTAGACCGTTCCGACGGGACCACCGCCAGTGGTCCGGTGCAAGCGCAACCGGCGCATATGCCGTTCTACGTCGCGACCAAAGGCCAGGTCACTATCTACGTGCTCGGCACGCTGCACGTGGGTTATGCCGACGACTATCCCGCCAGCCAGCCGTTTCGCAAGCTGATTCTCGGCGCGCTCGATGCATCGCCCACTCTCGCGCTGGAAATCTCCCCTGACGACCTGCTCGTGTCGGCGGATGAAGTCAGCAAATACGGCGCGTGCCGGGGGCCGTGCCTGTCGCGGTATCTGCCCGATGCGCTCTGGAAGAAGCTGGAAACACGCATGCACGGCAACCCCGCCATGCTCGACGATATCAGCCGGTCGAGGCCATGGCTCGCGTCGATGCTGGTTGAAACCGTCGATACCTTGAAGGCCGGATTCCAGACCGAGTTCGGTACGGAAACGCAATTGCAGAACGTGTATTTGCGGCCGCGCGGGCGGGTGATCGGGCTGGAGACGCTCAACGAACAGATCTCCGCGTTCACGCGGCTCACGCAGGCACAGCAGCGGGAAATGCTCGCGCAGGATCTGGTGCAGACGCCGGCCGAGAATGTTGCCGATGTGAAGGAGCTGCATCGGTTATGGCGGATTGGCGACGCCGATGCGCTCAAGGCATGGGACGACGCCAAGACGGAGAAACTGGCGAGATCGAGGCGGCTGGCCACGCAGATCGATAATCGCGTGGTGGTCGACCGGAACTATCGGTTCGCGGCGCGAATGGTGGCGATGGCCGCGCCGAACAAGCCGGTGTTCGTGGCTATCGGCGCGTTGCATCTTGGGGGTAATCGGGGCGTGCTGGCGTTGCTTAGAAAGCGTGGGTTCATGGTGGACCCGGCTTGAAGTTCCAGGCGTTCGCCGGTCAAATTCTTCACGTGCGCGTGAGAATATCGAAATAGTAAACAATGCCGAATTTAAAATCGATTATTTATATAATTATGATTATTTAAATTTATATTAAATGAATTTTCGGAATTGACCTATTTTCCATTATTGAATTGTGTTTGTATGCTTCGCGGCGTGCATGGGTGGGTGACATGACTTGAAATGTTAAAAAATTCGGCTCATTTCCAGTGATTAATTCGCCGATATCCCACTGCTTGCTTCGGGATCATTTTTCAAGATATTGCAGCTTGAAGAACGTCAATTACCCGGCCGGAAAGCGTATCTCCGACCACAAGGCACAAAACCTGTAGAACCCTCTCGCGCCGCCCCCGTAGGCGCAAGGCAAGCGCATCCCTATCTGTTCGAAAAATAAAAATCCCTCACGTACGGACAAGGATGACTGCAATTCAAATTGCGCCGAGTCGCAATTGTTCATTAATAGTATTAAGAATAATCCGGAATTGTTTAAAAAACTTTTTAAGAGTTTCCCTATCTCCGTTCCCGGATTGAATTTGTATGCTTCGCCGAACGTGTGATTTATTGAACAGACGCGTTTTCGTTAGAAACCCGACTCGTATCCAGTAGTAAGTACATTCAGCCCATTTGAACCACATAAGTTATCTGTCATGAATCGCGACAAGACCAATTCCGCAGCCACGGACCGCACCGGGTTTTATCTGGCCCACGTGCACGCAGTAATTTGCGGGGTGGCGCTGGCTGCATCGGATGTACTGGCCATCGCCGTCGCCGGACATGTATTCAACGGCCCGGGCGCGTGGCCCGGATCTCACTTTTTCGAGCGCTTCGATCACGCGCCAGTGGCGGCGTTTATCGCCGGCGCTCTTGCCATCCTGCGATTCGCGGCGCTGCGCCATTACGCGAACCGTCTGCCCATGCTGCGCGAGTTGCGCGAACTCTTTGGCACGCTCATCTTCGGCTGCGCCTGTCATGTTGGTTTGCTGCTTCTTCGCGGCTATCCGACGGAGATAGTACCCGCAGTGCTGATGTGGCTCTATGCCGCCGCCCTAGTGCCGCCCGGGCGGCTCGCGGTCAAACTCGCGTTAATGAAGATGCGTCTCTGGCAACGCGATCTGTATGTAATCGGAAGTGGTCAGCTGGCGCTTGATGCCGCGACTGCAGTGGAGACCGAACTGCTCATGGGGCTGGCACTGAAGGCGTTCGTGCCCGCAGGAAAGAGCCTTCTGCCCAGCAACGCGCAGGTTGCCTCGCTGAGTCCGCTCGATGCACCGTCGCTTGCCGGGTCCGTCGTCATGGTCGCCCTCGATCGGGAGGACGCCGTCTTGCAACAAGCCTGGCTGCGCGCACTCGGTTCGGTGCCGGCGAGCGTAGTCATCGTGGCTGATGTTCCCGGCGTGCCGCTTCATGGCATGAGAACGACTTATGTGAAGTCGCACGAACTCCTGTTGATGCAGGTTCGCGACAATCTGAGCCGCTGGCATGTGCGCTTCTTCAAACGCTGCCTGGATCTGGCCGGAGCAATTTCCATTTCTATGATGCTCGCGCCGTTCCTTCTTTATATCGCGTGGCAGGTGCGCAAGGACGGCGGGAGGGCGATCTACGGTCATCCGCGTATCGGACGCAATGCCCGCGCTTTCAACTGCTACAAGTTTCGCTCGATGGTGGTGGACGCGAACGCGAAACTGGCCGAATTGCTTGAGCGCGACCCTGAGGCGAAACGCGACTGGGAGCGCGACTTCAAGCTGAAGAACGACCCGCGCGTGACACGCGTCGGCAACTTTCTGAGGCGCACGAGTCTCGACGAACTGCCGCAGCTCTGGAACGTTATTCGTGGCGACATGAGCCTGGTCGGCCCACGACCGATCGTGCAAGCAGAACTCGAGCGTTACGCCGCTGATGTTCCCTATTACCTGATGGCCCGTCCCGGCATGACAGGGCTGTGGCAGGTGAGCGGCCGCAACGACGCCGACTACACCACCCGCGTGTATCTCGATGCGTGGTACGTGCGCAACTGGTCGCTCTGGTACGACATAGCCATTCTCTTCATGACGGTGCGCACGGTGTTCAAGCGCGACGGCGCTTACTAAGTCCTGCTGAATGCCGGCCCTCATTTGACGCACTGAACCCCTATTGCCGCGCTGCCAACAGCTCGCGTTCTGGTTTGTTGCGTCAGCTCCACCCTTACTTTTTCCATTGAGTTATCCACTGTGTCTACCCGTAAAACTCTTGTTCCTTTCGCGCCCGTGACGGCGTGCAAGCGCCCAACGCGGTTCATTGTCTCGCGCTTGGCCGTTGCGGTCGGGCTTGTCCTGGCCCAGTCGCATGGCGCTTACGCGGCGCCCCAGACAGTGGATTCACTCTTGAGCGACTCCACCGTCGTGCCGCCGATTCCGAGCGTGCCTGGCCTTCAGTCCGAAAGCTGGAGTTCGAGCCTGACGCCGCGCGTCAATGCTCCCGCAGCCGTCACGTCACCTCCCGCCCAGCAGGCCGTCTTTCCGGACAAGGTCGATCGCGAGGCCCTCGATGCAAAGATCGTGGTGCCGGAGCGCAACGAGTACGAGAAGTTCGTTGAGGAAGCAACGGGCAAGAAGCTGCCTCGCTTCGGTGCGACCTTTTTCGCAGGAAGCTCGAGGCTGTCCGGAGCCTCGGTGAATTCAGTGCCGCCCGACTACGCAATCAATGTCGGCGATGAAATCCTGCTGCGAACCTGGGGCAGTGTCGATTCAGATTTGCGCCTCGTGGTCGATCGCGAAGGGTATGTGAACGTACCGCGGGTCGGCCGTATCGCCGTGTCGGGTGCGCACTACGCTGACCTGCCGAGCCGCTTTCGGTCAGAAATCGGCCGCTATTACGCAAATTTCGACCTATCGATCTCGCTGGGTAATCTGCGTGGCGTGACCGTGTACGTCACGGGGTTCGCCGTGCGTCCCGGCGCCTACGTGGTCAACAGCCTTGCGACGCTGTTGAATCTGCTCGTCGAAGCAGGGGGACCCGACTCGGGCGGCAGCATGCGCGATATCGAACTGCGTCGCGGCGGCGCGCTCGTCGCGACTTTCGACGGCTATCAGTTGCTCCTGGGCGGTGATCGTTCGAATGACGTCTCGTTGCGTCCGGGCGACATCGTCAACATTGGACCGCTCGGCCCGCAGGCGGCTATCTATGGAAGCGTGAACGCCCCAGGCATCTTTGAACTGAAGCCCGGCGAGCACGTGCGCGACGTGATCCGTTTTGCCGGCGGTCTCAATACCGTGGCGGATAGTGAGCGCATCACGGTCGCAACGCTGCGTCAGCGAGCGACGACCGGTGTTGAAGAAGCCCCGCTCAGCAGCCGGAGCGACGCATTGCTGGACGGAGGCGATATCTATCGCATCTACTCCACGGCGGACTACATGGTTCCGATCGCCCGGCAGATGCGGCGGGTACGGATCGAGGGTGAAGTGGCGCGTCCGGGCGACTATCTCGTTGCGGGTACCGAGACCTTGCCCGAATTGATCGAGAGGGCGGGCGGAATGACCGCCGAGGCTTTCCTGTATGGCAGCGAGCTTGTACGCGAATCGGTACGCCGCACGCAGCAGGCGAACTATGAACGCGCGCTGCAGGACATGGATCGGGACATCACGGCGCGGGCGTCGCAACAAGCGAACGCGAAAGAAGAGACCGCCGACCAACGGCAGCAACTCGAAGCGGGCCAGCGCCTTATCGCGAAGATGCGCGAGCTTCATCCGAGTGGGCGCATCGTTCTGGAGACCAAACCCGACGACCTGAGCTTGCCGCCGCTTACCCTGGAAGATGGTGATCGTCTGGTGATCCCGCCGCGTCCCACCACCGTGGGCGTATACGGCAGTGTGTTCAATCAGGGTTCCTATCTTTTCAAGCCGACAGCACAGCTCGGCGACTATGTGAGTCTCGCTGGCGGCGAGCAGCGTACTGCCTATACCGGCGGCGAGTTCGTGTTGCGTGCGAATGGCACAACGCGCTCGAACCAGCAAGGATGGTTCAACTCGATCTCGTCGCTGGACGCTATGCCTGGCGACACCGTTTTCGTCCCTGAAGATCTCGAGCGCGTCACCTGGTGGCAAGGCACGAAGGAACTGACGACGATCCTTTACCAGTTCGGTCTGGGCGCTGCCGCACTCAAATTCCTGATCAACTGAAGTCGATACCGTGAACTCAACTTTCCTTCCATCATCCGTCGTGTCGGCTTGCGCGTGGTTCGCGCGCGGCTGGCGTATCCTCGTGCTGCCATGCGTGGCGTTCATCGCCGCCGTGGCCGTGTTTTTTGCTATCCCGCCTACGTTTACTGCCAAAACCTCTTTTTTCCCGCCCGCTCAATCGCCCAGTGCGGCGTCCGGTCTCTTCAATCAGTTGAATGCACTCGGCGTCAGCGGTGCGGGTGCCGCCAAGACGCAGGCTGAGCAGTACGTCGCCATGCTGAAGAGCCGCTCGGTCGCCGACGCCCAGATAACACGATTCAATCTCACGCACGTCTACGGGTTGAAGCTGCCCGAAGACGTGCGGCGCAAGCTCGCGCAACAGACAAACGTGTACCTGTCGTCGCGAAGCGATTTGATCGAAGTCAGCGTCGATGACCTCGATCCGCAGCGCGCGGCGCAAATGGCAAGCTATTACGTCGAGTCGCTGACGGATCTGCTCGGCCGTGTTGCCGTGACCGATGCAAGGCAGCGCCGCATGTTCCTCGAAAAGCAGGTCGACGAAACGCGAGCCGCACTCGATAAAGCCGAGAAGTCGTTGCGCGGCGCTGGCGTGTCGCCATCGGCTGCGCAGCTCGAACCGGGCGCTGCCGTCGGCATGGTCGCGCAGATGAACGCGAACATCGTCGCGCAGGATATCAAGCTGACGACGCTGCGCTCCGTGGCAGGCGAGGCGAATCCGGCGACGCTTGCCGCGAAGAGTGAGCTTGCCGCGCTCAAGCGTCGTCTGGACGAAATGCAGGCCGGGGCAAAGAACACGGTCGACGACCAATACACCGGGCTTTATCGCGACTACAAGTACAACAGTGCATTGCTCGAACTGCTCGCCACGCAACTGGCGTCGGCGCGTATTGATGAAGCACGCGATGGTAGCTCGCTGCAAATCGTCGATTACCCGGTCGTACCGCAAAAGAGGAGCAAGCCTAGCGCTGTGTTCGTTCTTGGTACGGGTCTCGCCTTTGGTGTCGGATTGACGCTGCTCGCATGGTTCGTTACACGTCAAGCACGCGCTCAAGCGACTTCGGGAGAGAGCAGATGACTTATGCTCAGCAAGTAACTGCTCGTTCCGCGCAAAGCGTACGGCGAGTGTGCCTGAGCGGCGGCCGCGAGGTTGGCGGGCTACAGTCGTTCGCGACCAATGTCGCAGCCGGATTCGACGCGCTGGGCATTCCCGGCGAAGTCGTCGGCCGGCCGCTCGACATGCTGCGCCGCTGGAAAGACCTGCGCGATCCGACGGTGCTGAAGATTTTCAGCACCTGGGCCATATTCCTGTGTCCGTTCGCACGTAACGCGATCGGCGTCGCGCATGGCTTTCCTCGCATCGATGCACAAGGTACGTTCAAGTTTTTCGCCATCCTCGCGAGCTTCCGGATGGCGCAGCGGTATGCACGACTGGTCGCTGTGTCGGCGTATGTGCAGCGGCATCTCGCCGGCCTATTCGATATCCAGTGCGCCGCCGCCGTGCACAATCCGTTGCCGCCATGCTGGGCGTCTCATCGGAGCGATGACCTCGCGACGCGAAACTTGATCACGTACGTCGGCCGCCTTCATCCGGTAAAACGGGTCAGCGAGTTCTTGCCCGCGGTGATCGACGTGCTTGACGCCGACGCCACGCTAGAAGCGATGATCGTTGGATCGGGCGAATGCGAAACCGAACTGAAGCAAATAGCGAATGGGCATCCGCGCGTGCACTTCGTCGCGTCGCTGTCGTCCGATGAAGTCATGGAAATTCTGGGGAAGACAAAGGTGTTCTTCTCCGGATGCGACACCGAAGCGTTCGGCATTTCGCTGCTTGAAGCGGCGGTCTCGGGTTGCAATCTGGTGACGACCGGTTCCAGCGGCTTCGTGGAAGTTGTCCTCGATGCAATCAACAAGACGACCTTTCTGCTGTCTCCCAATTTCACACGCGAGTCCTGTCGCGTAGCGCTTGCGTCTGCGCTCGCTGCGCAGGGCGTGCGTCTATCCGACACGGCGTTCATGCCGGAGTCCATCGCGCGTCAGTATCTTGCTGTTGCGCAGCAGGCAAACGGCGGCCGATCATGAGCACGGTATCTGTACTGATCGCCGTCTACGCCAAAGACGATCCCGAGCTGTTTCGCGACTCGCTGCGTTCCAACGTGCTTGATCAAACCGATATGCCGGACCAGCTCGTGGTCGTGGTTGACGGGCCAGTCGGTGACGCAATAAACAACGTGCTCGAAGACGCGCGCATTGCGTTCGATGCATGCCGCGGACCTGATTTCATGACGGTCCTCCGGTTGCCGGAAAACCGCGGTGTGGCGGCCGCGATGAATCGGGGCATTCCGTCTTGCCGATGCGAGCTGATCGCACGCGCCGACGCGGACGACATTTCCTATCCCGACCGTTTTCGCCTGCAAAAGGCGGTGTTGGCCGAGCATCCGGATGTGGACGTCGTCACTGCGTGGCAGCACGACTTCAGCCTCGATGAGAAAAAAATCGTGGCGGTCAATCAATGCCCCGAATATTCCGAACAAATCAATGCACTGCTGCAGTTGCGCAACCCTGTTTGCCAGCCAAGCATGATGATTCGCGCCAAGGTCTTTCGCCTGCACGGCACATACGATGAAACGGTGCCGTTGCTCGAAGACTACGAGCTGCACCTTCGATGGACATCTCAAGGCGTCCGTTATCGCTGTATTCAGGAGCCGCTCGTGCGAGTCAGCGTTTCTTCCGCGCTTTATCAAAGGCGCGGCGGGCTGGCTTATGCACGGCGTGAATTTGCCTTTCGCATGAACGCCGTGAAGCGCGGGCTTTTGTCCGGTGGACCGCGTTTCTATTTTGTCGCGACGCTCTATTTGCTGTTCCGATCCGTGCCCGCAGGCGTGCGCCGCCGTCTCTACGTCCTGGTGCGTGCCCGCGCAAATGAAGAGGTGGTGCTGTGATCAAGGGTTCACGGATCGTTGATCCTCTTTTCATCTTCCTGGTTGGCGTCGCAGCCTTCTGGGTCGTTCCAGAAGGTATCCGGATCGTGTACTTCAACACGTACCAGGATGACTCCGTATACGGCTACCTGGCGCTGTCGGCTTGCGTGGTTGCCGTGAGCTATGTGCTCGTTGCTGCCTGGTTGGGCAGGAAGGCCGCCGACACGCGCCCCCCCGCTGATCGCGATGCGGCACTGCGCTTGTCAGCGCGAGTGATCAGCTATCTCGCGCCTGTTTGCATGTTGCTCGCGGCGGCTTTCGTCGGCATGCGCTGGGGCACGGAATATGGCGAAGGCGACAGCATGCCGTACGTCTTCCAGATATTCCTGTACGCGCATCTTTATACGTTCTTCTTTTATCTTCGATTCGTCGACGAAAACGAGGTGAAGTCCCGGCGTTTCATACTGTTGTCGCTGGCAGTATTGCTGCCGCGTTTGTTGATCTCGACGCACTGGGGCCGTTTTTTCGTCGGCCAGGCGATGTTGCCGTTCGTCTTCGCGCTGCTCGTAGGCGGCCATGTCATGGTGCGGCTGCGGCATGTGCTGATCATCGTCCTCGGCGCAGGTTGCATCTATTTCGTTCTACCCATGCTTCGTGGCGACGACGTCGGAGGTCAGGGCACGGAGAGCGTCTTGCTCTTTATCGCGGGAGGCGGTCCGGTGCACCTTGTGGGGCAGGTCGAAGACGTTGAGCAAGCCTATCCCAACGTCAATTTTCTGATGACCGGTCTGGTTGGACCGTTTGCGCCGAACCTGCTGTCCGCGGAAGAGCGCATCGATATCTGGGGGCAGGAAGGCGCTCCCCTCACGCTCGACCGGGCCTTCGCAGAGATGGAGGGCATCGGCTTCTATTCGCTTACGGGCCCAGGGTCAGTCTATGTTGCGGACTTGCTGGTGCTCGGTGGCATGACGGCACTGATCGCCGGCTCGATCGTGATTGGCGGGTTGCTGGCGTGCGCACGCAGCTTATATAAATTGCCGGTGCTGGTCTCGCTGGCGCTATTCGATATTGTCAGCAAGATTGTGTTTTTGCCGCGAACCAGCTTTACCTATCTCATCGACCGGATTGCCGTTCTTACGATCATCTGCGGCTTCATGCTGTACTGCGTGCGTCGCATCGGCTCGGCAAAGTGAGCGGGCTGTTGCGCGTGGCATCGCTGAAAGCGCTGCGGTCTCATAGCGACCTATTGCTGTTCCAGGCCGGAAACTGGCTGTCGGGTCAGATACTCTTCGCCGTGTTCAGCGCTTTCGCGGTGCACGGAGCGCTGGCCCATATCGCGTTCGTCGAAACGGCATCCGCGTTCTTCGGCACGACGTTCGCGACCATCGCGTTCAGGATCGGCTTCGAGTCGGCGATGAAAACGCGCGTGCTCGTGGCTGCACGCTTCGCCGTGCTTTTCGCAATGGCGCTGGCCGCGTTCTTTGGCGGGATCGAATGGAAATGGGTGATCGGCGTCGCGCCGTCGTTGTTGACGCCGGCGCATTTCCCGGTCGTTTTCGGCGCAAAGAAGAGGGCGGTCGTGCTGCTCGTTGGCGCTCGGCTGCTTGCTTGCGCGGCATGTGTCGGCTTCGCACTGTCGTCGTCAATGGCGTTCGCGGTGTACTTCGCCCCGGGAATCGCCTACGCGCTTTCGCTCTATCTGTTTCACTTCGGCGACTGGGCGAGGCAACCATCCGATGGCCGTCAAACGCGCGGCGTCAGTACGGGCGGTTCGGCGCTCGATGTTTTTCTGTTCTTGCCCGTGGCTAGTGCGGGACTCTTTTTCATGCAGGCATCGATCGTCGCGAACATTGCGGCGGCGTCGCCGGCGCTTGCCGTAGTCGAGCGACTGGTGCGCTCCGGGTATTCGCTTGCGTACCCTTATCTGATGCGCGTTACACGCTTTGATTATCTGTTGCGAAAAACGGTAGGAGTGCTGGCGTTTGCGCTTCCGGCGGCAGCAATCGCAATCAGGGTCGCGCCCTGGGTGGCAGTGGGCATTTGGGTTCCTGTTTCGATCGATCTGGTGACCACCAACCTGTTCAGGCTCAGTCAACAGCGTCTGCGCTTGCTCGCTGTCTGGGTGATTTTATGTGCGGCCCTGTGGGAGGGCGCCGCCCGATTCCACTGAGCGCAGCCGGCTTGAGTTTCGTATTCTCCAAGCCGGCCGCGTCGCAATCAGATCACAGGAACATCAGCCAGTTCAGCAAGAAGATATTCACCACCAGCATCGACAGCGCCGTCGGAATCTGCACTTTGATCACCGCGTTTTTGTCAGGTAATTCCAGCAGCGCTGCCGGCACGATGTTGAAGTTCGCGGCCATCGGCGTCATCAGCGTGCCGCAGTAGCCGGAGAACATGCCGATCGCGACCATCGTGGCTGGATTGCCGTGGAATACGCCGACCAGGATCGGCACGCCTACGCCGCCCGTCATCACCGGGAACGCGGCGAAGCCGTTGCCCATGACCATCGTGAAAAGCGCCATGCCGATGCAATACACGGCGACCGCGACCAGACGGTAATCGAGGTTCACATACGCCGTGGTCACGTGCGCGACCGCCTTACCCACGCCTGCATCCGAGAACACCAGACCGAGCATGCCCAGCATTTGCGGAAGGACCGCGGCCCATGAAAGCGCGTCGACCAGCCGGCGCGTTTCTTTCATCGATTGGCCGACGGTATCGCGCGTCATCACGCAGGCCACGCCCAGCGCGACGATACAGCCAATGCCAAAACCCATCAGCGTGACGTTCTTCGGATCGAGCAGCGGCTTGCCGCCGAACACGAGGTAACTCGCTGCCAGCGTGAGAACCACCGTTACCACGGGAATGGTCAACGCCGGCACGAACAGCTTGTTGCCGAGACGCATGGCGCTTTGGCGGCGCGCTTCGTCGGAGAGCATTTTGGGCTTGCCGGCCGTGACGCCGCCAAAGCCGGCAATTAACGTCATGGCAACAACCAGCACGCCGACCACATTGGCCGGCAGCCAGTCGCCGATCAAAAATATCAGCGCGTACACGAGCCAGAACGTGCCGGTGGTGAGGCGGCGCGGGTGCGACTTGTCGACGTAGATCATGCCGGCAACAACGACCAGCACGATGCCCAGCAGATAGAACAGATAGTTGAGCGTGAGTGTCATGCGGTTTCTCCGCGAACGTTTTTGGTCAACGCGCCGAGTTCGCGATTCAGCCGTCGATCGAGCAGCCACAGCCGGAAGCCGTGAATCAGGAATGCGCAGATCGCGGTGGGGATGCCCCATACGGCGACGTGCAGCGGTTCGACCACGATCCCCGCTTCCTTCAGGAAGGTTGTCATCAAGACGATTGCGCCGAACGCGACGAAGATGTCCTCGCCGAAGAACAGGCCGACGTTATCGGTCGCGGCGGAGTACGCGCGCAGCTTGAAGCGGGTTTCATCGGAGAGCTTGCCGAAGCGTGCTTCCGCTGCGCCTTCGGCCATGGGCGCGAGCAGCGGCCGGACCATCTGCGGATGTCCGCCGAGACCGGTCAAGCCGACCGCCGCCGTCAATTCGCGAATCAGCAAATAGACGATCAGCAGACGTCCAACGGTTGCCGCCTTGATGCCGGCAATCCAGATTTGCGCACGTTCACGCAGACCGTGCCGTTCCAGCAAACCGATCACGGCCAGCGGCAGCAAAATGATGAGCGGGATGTTGCGCGTCTTGAGAAAGCCCGTACCGATCGCGGTGAGGATGCGATCGATGGGGAAGTGCGCCGCAAGGCCGGTGATGATGGCGGCGGCGGCCACGATCAGCATCGGATTGAAGCGCAGGATAAACCCCACGATGATGACGGCCACACCTATCAGTGGCCATAGGTTGACAGCGGTTCCCATAAGATCTCCAAGTGATCGGGCTAATGCCCCGGTAAGGGCTCTTCCGCCGTTGGACGAACCGCTTGCTTCGAGCGGGGCCGTTCCATTGGCTTGATAAAACGGCTCTACTGGCCGCTTACGAAAACGCCCCGCCAATACGCGAGGCATTCAGGTTCATTGAGGCTTCAATCCGACCCGCTGCAGGAGACAAGCGCAAGCAGCGAGGCAGCCATTCGATCAACGTCAAAATCGCTAAAGACCGCGCATCAAACCTCGACCGCGTGCGCAGCACGAACTTCGATACCCGCCTTTTCGAGTGCTCCGCGAATCCGCCGGGCGAAAGCGAGCGCGTGCGCACCGTCGCCGTGAAGACAAACCGTCTGCGCATTGATCGGCACCCATTCCCCGCTGACCGCCTGGACGCGGCGCTCCGTTGCCATTGACAGCGTGCGGGTGAGCACGGCTTCCTCGTCCTCCAGCAATGCGCCGGGGTCCTTGCGCGGCACGAGCGACCCATCCGCCCGATATCCGCGGTCCGCAAAAACTTCCTCGATCGCGACCATGTTCGCCTTGCGCGCGGCATCGACGAGATTGCTGTTCGCCAGCCCGAACACGAGCAACGAAGGATCGAAATCGCGAATTGCCGCGACAATGGCTTCGGCGATTTCCGGGTTCCTCGCGGCCTGGTTATAAAGCGCGCCGTGCGGTTTCACGTGCGACATGCGGCCGCCTTCGGCCTTCACGATCGCCGCCAGCGCGCCCAGCTGATACAACACGCCCGCGTAAATCTCCGACGCGGGAAGATCCATTTCCTTGCGGCCGAAATTCTCGGGATCGTTGAAACTCGGGTGCGCGCCAATGGCGACACCTTTCGCGACAGCCCAGCGCACGCAATCGCGCATGGCAGTGGCTCCGCCCGCGTGCCAGCCGCAAGCAATATTCGCGGAGCTCACGAGATCGAGCAGCGCTTCGTCGGTTCCCATGCCTTCGCCGAGATCGGCGTTCAGATCGATTTCCATCTTCGTTCCCTGTTCACTTACCGGTCGAGGCGTTCCGCGTGCATCGCGATAGCCGATTCAACCTGTTTCACATACATGCGCTCTTCGGCCAGCGCGTGACGCGCGGCTTCAACCGTTGTTTCGATAAAGCGCACACCGCTGTTGAGCCTCGCTTGCGCGAGCTTCCACAGGTCGGCCTTGATCACCGAGCCTATTTTTGGATATCCGCCGGTGGTCTGGGCATCGCCCATCAGCACGATCGGCTGACCATTCGGCGGGACTTGAATCGTGCCGGGCAACACGGCGTGGGACAGCAGGTCGGCTTTATCGCCGCGTTCCAGGACCGTGCCGGCGAGCCGGAAACCCATGCGGTTACTGTTCGGCGTGATGGTCCACTCCTCGTTCCAGAAGTCGCGCTGGGCCGTCTTCGTGAAGGTTTCGTATTCGGGACCGCGCAACACGCGGATCGGCAGCGACCATGAATTGCCCGGCGTGTGTTTGCCGCGCCGCAGCGGTTCTTCCACGTACACGAACTTGCACCACGCGGGCGCTTTCACGCCAAAAGCCGTTCCCGCCGATGAAAACGCCGCGCTCTTGTTCGGCAGCGGTACGCCCGTGGCCAAACGATCGCCGTCGCGCAACGCCCGGCCGCCGAGGCCGCCAAAACAGGCGCCGAGATCGGTGCTGCGGGAGCCGAGCATGGGCAGGACGTCGATACCGCCCGCCACGCACACGTAACCGCGCATGCCGTGCCGGGCGCCGCGCAGGGTCAGTTCCTGGCCGGCTTGAACCGGCAGGCTCCACCACGAGTAGACGGGTTTGTCGTCCAGCGTGGCAGCGAAATCCGTGCCGGTGATCGCCACGCGTGTAGCGCGCGTGAAGCGCAGGGTGATGGGTCCGAACGTCAGTTCGATGCCGGCCGCATCTGGCCTGTTGCCTACGATCCGGTTGCCGATTTCCAGCGACAGCGCGTCAAGTGCGCCGCCCGAACTGACACCCAGGTGCCGATATCCCGCGCGGCCGAGATCCTGCACGGAGGAGAGCATGCCGGCGCGAATGACGTCGATCATGCGAGCACCTCCAGCGCGGTAAAACGTACGTGATCGCCGGGTTGCATGAGCGTGGGCGGGTTGCGGGCGGGATCGAAGAGCTTCAGATCAGTGCGTCCCAATAGTTGCCAGCCACCGGGCGACGCCGCCGGATAGATGCCCGTCTGCTCCCCGCCGATACCCACCGACCCCGCCGGCACTTCCAGCCGCGGTTTGGAGTGACGGGGCGCGTGCAGCGTGGGATCGAGGCCGCCGAGGTAGGCGAAGCCGGGCTGAAAGCCGAGGAAAAACACGATGTAATCGGCTTGCGTGTGACGCTTCACGAGTTCATCGACGCTCAGGTCCAACTGTTTTGCCAGCGATGCAAGATCGGGTCCGTCAGCGCCGCCGTAGCGCACGGGAATATCGATTTCTGCTGTGCCCACCTCGACTTCGGCTGCTTGCTCCCACGCGGTTTTCATTTGGCTGGCGAGCTCGGCGGAGTCGGCCTGGAGGGGATCGAAGACGAGCGTGAGGTTGTTCATGCCCGGCACGACTTCCACGACGTGCGGCCACAGGCGCGCCGCGTCGGCCAGCGCCCACATTCGGCGCTGGCATTCGAGCGTGGCGGGCGGCGGTGCAACGCAAACCAGCGCGGTGTCGCCGAGTGGGTGAATTTTGGGTGGTGTCATGCTGGGTTTTGCCGGTAATCGAGCGCGCACTTTGAGCGAAAGGCAAAAGCAAGCCGTCTCGACGCTAGCTCGGGAATGTACATTGTCAATAATTTATCGACAAATTATCAATAAGAATTTAGACGTTGCGATGAATTTCGTTCGATACGCTACACTCGCCGACATATTGTTCCGTATAGATATCCATGCCCCGTCATCCGACCAAGATCGTTTCGTCCGAGCATCTCGTCTCTGAAACGAGCGCCGAGTTGTCCGAGTTCGAATATGGCCTGATCATGGCCGGCAATGCGTTCAACCGCTGGATGGTTCGATGCATGTCGGCGGCGGGTGCGAAGGACATGACGGCGGTGGAAGTATCGCTGCTGCATCATGTGAGTCATCGTGACCGGAAGAAAAAGATTGCCGATATTTGCTTTGTTCTCAATATAGAGGACACGCACGTTGCCAGCTATGCCATTAAGAAGTTGATGGCACGGGGCTATGTGAAGAGCGAAAAAGTGGGCAAGGAGGTGTTCTTTTCCGCAACGCCGGCGGGGCGGGAGTTGTGCGGGAAGTATCGGGAGGTGCGGGAGAGTTGTTTGATCAGCACGTTGAAGGAGAGCGGGCTGACCAACGAGCAGATAGGCGAGGCGGCGCAATTGCTGCGAAATGCTTCCGGTCTTTATGATACAGCGGCGAGGGCTGCAGCATCGTTATAGGGTTTTCGTTCGCACTGTTTGGGGTTTTTGGGGGGTGGTCGGGGGGCTATTCCGGGGTTGTTAGGTTCTGGGGTTAGTGGTCGGGGTTAGTGCTGGGGTGGTCGGTTCTGGAGTTAGCGGTCGGGGTCTATGCCGGGTTGGTGCTTTCGGCCGTGGTGGTCTGCAAGAGTCGGATTTTCTCTTTATCACTATTAGCCACTGTGCGTGGCGGCACGTCATTTCTTTGTCCAAAGCGACAAAGAAACGAAGCAAAGAAAGCGCTTTCAACCACGCTACCCTAAGTGTCCACAGCGTGCAGTTTCTATTCATAGGTGCCCCAAAAGCACGGTGCTCGCCAGAGCGAAGGATGTGTGAACCCCTCCTTCTCCGAACACCGATACCCACACGCTTCGCCACCAGTGATTGAACCTGCCCAAGGAGCACCCCGCGCTATCCGCGGACGACCATCCACCAAATATGTGCGCGCCTCGAACCACGTCGCCAACCCTGCTGGAAACGAGGTCGCGAAGATACGGGGGGCCGTAACCGGCGAAAATAGCTGTACAGAATGCGCAGCCAATTCACAAAAACTGAAGCAGTAAACACAAACACGCAAGAAGCTGTGGCCTATGAATACGGTCGCACAGACCAGGAGCTAAGCCGTCAAAAAACCGTAGCCGTAAATACGTAAGGCCGTGCGGGTTCCTTAGCAATTGTGCTTGCCCGAGAGCGTACGGGGCGAAGCGTGTTCGTGTCAGGATTCGCGAGAAGGAGGGGTTCACACATCCTCCGCTCTGGCGAGCACCGTGCTTTTGGGGCACCTATGAATGAAAACTGCACGCTGTGGACACTTAGGGTAGCGTGGTTTAAAAGCGCTTTCTTTGCTTCGTTTCTTTGTCGCTTTGGACAAAGAAATGACGTGCCGCCACGCACAGTGGCTAATAGTGATAAAGAGAAAATCCGACTCTCGCAGACCACTAACGCCGAAAGCAGCAACCCGGCATAGACTCCGACCGCTAACCCCGGAACCTAACAACCCCGCAACATCCCCCGCCCACCAAACCCCCAAAAAACCGTCCACCGGTGCGAACGCTCAATAAACCGTTGATTCGGTCACAATCGCCCCGAGTGGCAAATCAAACTCCCCCCTCGGCAGGGCATCACACTTCGCGGATTCAAAAGCCACCCCAATCGTAGCCGGCGCCAGGCGCCCCGGCCAATCCGCCAACGTCCGATCGTAATACCCACCCCCATATCCCAACCGATATCGATCGGCATCGAAACCCACACAAGGAATAACGAGCAAGTCCGGCACCACCACCCGCTCCTCGGCCGGCACGGGAATGCCATACCGCCCTTTCTTCATCGCCGCGTTCGGCTGCCACGCATGAAAAACCAGCGGCGCCCTCGGCGCAACCACCACCGGCAATGCCGCCCCCCGCGATGCATTCAGCGCCAGCCAGACAGTCAGCACATCACGCGCATCGAACTCCCCCGCAACCGGCCAATAAAAGCCAATGCACGATGCATCGGAAAAGCGTGCGACCGCTTCCATCAAACGCCGAGCCAACGCTTCACCACGTGCACCCTGATCGGCCCGAACGCCTTGCGCCTCGCGGGTTGCAAGCAGGTTCGAACGCAGCGCGCTTTTGGTTTCCAGCAGAGGGTTGCGTGCTATGCTTTGCATCACTTCGCGCTCCAGAAATAACGATGTCAAAACGTCTCAAACGAGTATATCTCGCTGCCGCAACCGCGCTCGCCGCCATCACGCTGATCGGATGCGGTACCGCCTCCGCCGTGCGCCCGACAGCCGACTATTCGCTCTCGCCCGACGACCGCACCTTCATCCAGTTGCGCGAAGCCGCGCGCTCGAATGACGCTGGCCGTGCCATGCAACTCGCCGCGCAAATTCCGAATTATCCGGCGCCGGGTTATGTCGATTACTTCACCATCAAGCCGCAACTCTTCGACTCGCAAGGACACGCGCGCGTCGACGCACCGGACGAACCGGTCCTCGCGTTCCTGCAGCGCTACGACGGCCAGGCTATCGCCGACCGCATGCGTAACGACTATCTGAACGTGCTCGGCGCGCGCCACGACTGGCGCAATTTCCTCGATCAATACTCGCGCTTCGTCCTGAACGACGACACGCAAGTGAAATGCTACGCGCTCGAAGCACGCGCGTCGCGCGGAGAAAATGTGTCGGACGCCGCGCGCGCTCTGCTCGTCGATCCTAAATGGTATGGCGACGGTTGCGTCGACCTGATCAACGCACTGGCCGTCTCGCAGCAATTCACCGCGGACGACGTCTGGCAGCAAATCCGCCTCGCCTACGAACAGAACTACACGAACACCGGCAGCCGTATCGCGGACGCGCTGGGCCAGGTACGCCCGGATCAAAGCGTCTTCGACACCGCCGCCAGCACCCCGCCGCTGTATCTCGCACGCGGCGTAGGTCGAGACACATCGTCGCATCAACTGGCGCTCGTCGCCATTACGCGCATGGCGCGCAACGATCCGGCCATGGCCGCTGCATCGTTCAGTTCGGTCGCGCCGGCGTTGACGCCGTCGGAACGCGCTGTCGGCTGGGGCACGATTGCATATCAGGCTGCATTGAAACGGATGCCGAGCGCGGTGGACTGGTATCGGCTCTCGGTGAATGCGCCGTTGTCGAATCCCGCCTATGAATGGCGCACGCGCAGCGCATTGCTCGCCGGCGACTGGACCATGGTGCGCTGGTCGATCGAACAAATGCCGCCCACGCTGCGCAATCAGCCCGCGTGGATCTACTGGCACGCACGCTCACTGAAGCAAGCCGGCGACACCGCCACGGCCAACCAGGAATTCACGAGCATCGCGGATCAGTTCAACTTCTACGGCCAGTTGGCGTCTGAAGAACTCGGCCAGAAGATCACCGTGCCGCCGCGCACGGAAGTGAGCGACGCCGAAATCGCCCAAGCTGCATCGGTGCCGGGTTTTGCGCTGTCGCAGAAGTTTTACGCCATGAACCTGCGGCTCGAAGGCAACCGCGAATGGAACTGGCCGCTGCGTACCATGACGGACCGGCAATTGATCGCCACGGCTCTGTACGCCAAGCGGATCGAATTGTTCGACCGCGCGGTGAACACGGCCGACAAAACCAAGACCGAGCACGATTTCTCATTGCGGTATCTCTCGCCGTATCGTGATGTGGTCGAGCGTGAGTCGAAGAACACCGGGCTCGATGTCGAATGGGCGTACGGGCTGATTCGCCAGGAATCGCGGTTCATCATCAACGCGAAGTCGGAAGTGGGCGCGGGCGGCCTGATGCAGTTGATGCCCGGCACCGCGCAACTCGTGGCGAAGAAAATCGGCATGGGACCGGTATCGCGTGAACAGATGAATGATCTCGACACCAACATCCTGCTCGGCACGAATTATCTGGCCATGGTCTACAACCAGTTCGACGATTCCGCCGTCCTCGCCACGGCCGGTTACAACGCGGGCCCGGGACGCCCGACGCAGTGGCGTTCCACGCTCAGCGCACCGGTAGAGGGCGCGATTTTTGCTGAAACTATTCCGTTCACCGAAACCCGCGACTACGTCAAGAACGTGCTGTCGAACACCGTGTATTACGCGGCGCTGTTCGAAGGCCGTCCGCAATCGCTGAAAGCGCGGCTCGGTTATATCGCGCCGTAAGCGGCCTGCAACAAGACTCGCCGCGCGTTTCGCTTTTCCGGTCGATACGGTTAGTCGAAAGTCACGCGCGGCGCCGCCGCCCTGACGCTTTCGCGGACCGCCACTTACAGAGGCGAACATGCGGCATCAAACCATTGCGTTGATCGGCGGATCGGGGTTTATCGGCAGTCATCTGGTGAACGCGCTTGTCGAGCTTGGCAAGAACGTGCGCATTGCCACGCGGCGTCGCGAGAACGCGGCGCATCTGACGTTGCTGCCCGTGGATGTGATCGAAACCAATGTCTTCGATTCCGTCCAGCTCGCCGCCTTCGTCTCCCAGGCCGATGCAGTGATCAACCTGGTCGGCATTCTGCAAGGCAAGCGCGGCGATCCTTATGGTCCGCAATTCGCCAAGGCGCATGTCGAGTTGCCCAGCAAGATCGTGGCAGCGTGTCAGGCAAAAGGCGTGCGGCGCTTGATCCACATGAGTGCGCTTGGCGCGGATCCGAAAGGGCCGAGCATGTATCTGCGCTCTAAGGGTGACGGCGAAAAGGCCGTGCGCGAATCGAATCTGGCGACCACGATCTTTCGTCCATCCGTGGTGTTCGGGCCTGAAGACAACTTCCTGAATCAGTTCGCGTTTCTCGAACGGATTTTTCCGGTGATTCCGCTGGCGTGTTCGCAGGCCAAGATCCAGCCGGTTTTTGTCGGTGACGTTGCCAAAGCCTTCGCCAACGTGCTCGATCTCGATGCCGCCAGTGGCCGCGTTTATGAACTCGCCGGACCGACGGTGTACACGCTGGAAGAACTGGTCAGGTTCAGCGGCGCGGCAATTGGCAAAAACGCGAAGATCATCCGCTTGCCGGATATCCTCGGCCGTCTCCAGGCGATGTCGCTTGAACTCGCACCCGGCGAACCCATGATGTCGCGCGATAATCTCGATTCCATGAAAACGCCTGCGGTGGCAAGCGGTCCGATGGCGCCGGAACTCGGCATTGAAGAGCCGGCGAGCATTGAAGCAATCGCGCCCATGTACCTTACGGGATCGTCGTCGCGTTCGCGCTTCAATACATTCCGGGCGTCGGCCGGGCGTTGATTTTTGCTAGTTATTCAACTTAGATATCTGCGATGAAACTCGTTATTGGTGACAAGAATGTGTCGTCATGGTCCATGCGGCCGTGGCTCGTGCTCAAGCACTTCGGCATTCCTTTCGAGGAGACGATGATCCGCCTCGCGCGGCCGGATTCCTCCGCGAATATCCTCGCGCATTCGCCGTCGGGGAAAGTGCCTTGCCTCGTGACCGATGCCGGCGACGCCGTATGGGAATCGGTCGCGATCATGGAAACCCTGGCCGAGTTGTTCCCGCAGTACGCGTTGTGGCCGCGCGATGCCGCCGCGCGGGCGCACGCTCGCAGCATCAGCGCGGAAATGCACGCGGGTTTCGCTGATCTGCGCGAACAGATGTCGATGAATATCCGGCACCAGGCCTTCGGCCAGCAACTCACTGCCGGTGCGTTGGCGAACGTGAAACGGATCGACCTGATCTGGCGCAATTGCCTCGACGCGCACGGCGGGCCGTTCCTGTTCGGCCACGAATTCGGTATTGCCGACGCGATGTTCGCGCCGGTCGTCATGCGCTTCAATTCCTACGCGCCCAAGCTGAGCGAAACGGCGCTCGCTTACGCCGCCCGCATCACGGCGCTACCGGAGGTTGCAGAGTGGATTGAAGGCGCACGGAACGAGCGATGAACATTTACGCCGTGGGCGGCGCGATCCGCGATGACATGCTCGGCCTGCCGGTTCAGGACCGCGATTACGTCGTGGTCGGAGCCACGCCCGAGCAGATGACGGCGCAAGGTTTCAAGCCGGTCGGCAAGGATTTCCCCGTGTTTTTACATCCGCAAACGCATGAGGAATATGCGCTCGCGCGGACCGAGCGCAAGACATCGGCGGGATATCACGGCTTTCAGTTTTTCTACGCGCCCGACGTTACGCTAGAAGAAGATCTCGCGCGCCGCGATCTGACCGTCAACGCAATGGCGCGCGAAGTGCGCCCGGATGGCGAGCTGACCGGACCGGTGATCGATCCGTTCAATGGCCGCGCTGATCTGGAAGCGCGTGTGTTCCGGCATGTGGGTGAAGCGTTTATTGAAGATCCGGTGCGGATTCTGCGCATCGCGCGGTTTGCGGCGCGTTTCGCGGATTTCACTATCGCTGACGAAACGCTCGCGCTGATGAAACGCATGGTCGCCGACGGCGAAGTCGATGCGCTCGTGCCCGAGCGCGTGTGGCAGGAAGTGTCGCGCGGCTTGATGGAGAAAACGCCGTCGCGGATGTTCGAGGTGCTGCGCGAATGCGGCGCGCTCGCGCGGATCCTGCCCGAGGTGGATTCGCTGTGGGGCGTGCCGCAACGTGCCGACTATCACCCGGAAGTCGATACCGGCGTGCACGTGATGATGGTCCTGGATTACGCGGCGGCGCACGGTTATACATTGCCGGTGCGCTTCGCCGCGCTGACCCATGATCTCGGCAAGGCGACCACGCCCGACGATATCCTGCCGCGTCATATCGGCCATGAAGGGCGTAGCGTCGATCTGCTGAAGCCGTTGTGCGAGCGTTTGCGCGTGCCGAACGAATGTCGCGATCTCGCGTTGCTGGTGGCGCGTGAGCACGGCAATATTCATCGGGTGATGGAGTTTGGGGCGGCGGCGCTGGTGCGGTTGTTCGAGCGTTGCGACGCGCTGCGCAAGCCTGCGCGGTTTGCTGAAGCACTACAAGCCTGTGTCTCCGATGCCCGCGGCCGGCTTGGTTTGAGTCAGCAACCATATCCGCAGGCCGAGCGTTTGCGCGACGCGTTGGTGGCGGCGCGTGCGGTCGATGCCGGCGCCGTCGCGCAGCAGTACGCGAACGAGCCGGGGAAGATCAAGGACGCGGTTCACGCCGCGCGCGTGGCGGCGGTGGAGGAGGTGCTTTAAAAGCGGTGTTGTGAGTTAAAGCGCCCGCGCCAGCAACGACAGCACGAGCGAAAGCAAAATAGTCGACATGAACGGGAACGGATATTCCCGTCCGAAAAGCCGCAGCGTGAAATCGCCGGGTAACTTGCCTATGCCGAGTTTCTTCATCCACGGCAAACACGCCGAGAGAATCGACAATGCAATGAACGTGGTGAGTACCCAGCGGATCATGATTTCATAAAGTATGCGAGCGGTCGCCGGACGAGAACGCGGCCAGCGTGTCGTCGATACCCCGCGAAAACGCGATCACCTTGAACAATTCGCCCATTTCCGCCTCCGATAACAACTTCTGAACCGCGTTCGCAGCGGGCAGAAAGCGCCGGGCGTCGGTGGGATCGAGGTCGGAAAGCGCGTCGGTAATACCGGCGTTCATCAGGAAACGCGCCTGCGACGTAAAGCCGAGCAGATCGGCGCCCGCGTCCGTGCCGGCTTCCGCGATTCCCGAAAACTCCACGTGCGCCGTGATGTCCTGCAGCCCGGGATACAAGAACGGATCGCCGTGCGACCGATGCCGGTAATGGCACATCAGCGTGCCCTGCGCGCGCTGAGCGTGATAAAACTCGCGCCGCGGAAAACCGTAATCGATGAAAAACGCCGCACCGCGCGTGAGCATCGTGCAGATGGTGCGCGTGAAAGCCAGCGCCGCTTCGTGCGTTTCGCTCAGGTATTCGACGAACGGCTCGTCGTTGACTTCATCGATGGTGGCATCTATTTCGGCCAGCAGCGGATCGTCCAGCGCGGCTAGCAGCGGTTTGTCGTCGAATGTGAAACGGTTGTCCGTCCACGATACGCCGCGCTCATGCCACACGCCCAGTTTGCGCACGACCAGGCGCACGGGCATGGCGTCGAGCACTTCGTTGCCGATCACCACGCCTTCAAAACGCTCCGGCAATACGCTGAGCCATTGCACCTTCGATGCCAGTTCGGGCGCATCCGCTTCAATCGTCGCCCGCTGGCGTTCCTGCAATTCGCCGGATAAATCCACGATCGCGTAGTTGTCGAAGGGGATATCCAGCGCTTTCAAAGCGTTCAGCAGCCCGGCGGCGAGCTTGCCCGTGCCGGCGCCGAATTCCATCAAATTGCGCGTACCGCTGTCGCGCAACGCCTGCGCGACCGGCCGCGCGAGCGTCGCCGAGAACAGCGGCGACATTTCCGGTGCGGTGACAAAGTCGCTGCCATCGTCGCCGCGTTTGCCGAATTTCATCGAGCCGCCGCTGTAATAGCCGAGGCCGGGCGCGTAAAGGGCAAGTTGCATATACCGGCTAAACGGCAGCCAGCCGCCCGCCGACGCGATTTCCGCCCGGATGCGTGCTGTCAGCGCCTCGGACTGCGCGAGCGCGTCGGAGCCGGGAACAGGTAAACTGTCGGATTCGTGAGCTTTTGGATTCATTCCGGCATTGTAAATGAGCGTTTCTTCGTCCACTTCTCCAGATTCTTCCGCGCCGAAAGCCCGCGTGGTGCTGATCACCGGCGCGGCGAAGCGCATCGGCCGCGGCCTCGCGCTCGGTTTCGCTGCGCGCGGGTGGGACGTCGCCGTGCATTTTGGCGGTTCTGAGGGCCAGGCGCAGGAAGTCGTCCAGTCCATACGCGCCCTCGGCCGCCGCGCGGTCGCTCTGCATGCGGATCTTGGCGTGGAAAGCGATGTGGCGCGGCTGGTGCCGGCGTGTATCGACGCGTTGGGTGGTCTGCATTGCGTGGTGAACAACGCGTCGAGTTTTGTCGAAGATACCGCGCGCGATTTCAGCTACCCGCGCCTGCTCGAGATGATGGCTGTCAATGTTGGTGCGCCGTTGGCATTGGCGCGCGCGCTGTACGACGCTACGCCCGATGCCGCCGCCGACGATGAAACCCGGCGCGGCTGCGTCATCAACGTGCTCGACCAGAAGCTGTACAACATGAATCCCGATTACCTGTCGTACACGCTGACCAAGGCGGCGCTGGAAAACGCAACCGTCGCGCTGGCTCAGGCGCTTGCGCCGAAGTTGCGCGTGGTCGGGCTTGCGCCGGGTCTCACGCTGCCGTCCGCCGACATGACGCAGGCCGAGTTCGAGGCCGCGCATCGGGTAACCCCGTTGGGGCGGGCTTCGCGGGTGGAGGATGTTGTCTCGGCGGCCTGTTATCTCGCCGACGCTTCAGGCGTGACGGGTACGACGCTGGTGGTGGACGGCGGGCAGCATCTCGTGCCGTCGCCACGCGACATCATGTTTTTGACCGCAAGCCGCAATCCGGGCGGCGGCGCTTAGTAAGTTAATCTCAGTCAGTCAATCTGAATCACCAGGACATCACCATGCTTGCCGCACTTTCGCATCCCCGGCTCGCCGATTGCCGGCGGCTTTTTCTGCGCAATTACGAAGTGCGCATCAACATTGGCGTGCACGATTTCGAAAAGCAGGGCGAGCAGCGCGTGGTGATCAACGTGGAATTGTTCGTGCCGCTGGCGTTATCGACGCCGACTGAGGACAAGCTGCGCGAAGTCGTCGATTACGACTTCATGCGCTCGACCATCGCCAAGCGCGTGGGCAAAGGGCATATCCACCTGCAGGAAACACTCTGCGATGACGTCGCTGCCGCTTTATTGGCGCATCCGAATGTGCGTGCCGTGGTGGTATCGACAGAAAAACCGGACGTTTATCCCGATTGCGATGCCGTGGGCGTCGAAGTCTTTCGCATCAAAGAGGTGACGGCATGAGTTCGCTAACGGAAACGGAAACGGAAGCGCCGGTGGTTCAGGAGTTGGCATCTGTCCCGACAATGCGCGAGCCAATGACCCGCCGCGAGCAGAAGCAGGCCTACGAGAACAACAAGTTGTTCAAGCGGCTGGCGCGTCAGGTGGGTGAGGCCGTCACCGACTACAAGATGATCGAAGACGGCGACAAGGTCATGGTCTGCCTGTCCGGCGGCAAGGATTCGTACGCGATGCTCGAACTCCTGATGCGGCTGCGCGAACGCGCGCCGATCAACTTCGACATCGTGGCCGTGAATCTCGACCAGAAGCAGCCGGGGTTTCCGGAGCATGTGCTGCCTGAGTATTTGAGCAAGCTGGATATCCCGTTTCATATCGAGAATCAGGATACGTACAGCATCGTCAAGCGGTTGGTGCCGGAAGGCAAGACGACGTGTTCGCTGTGTTCGAGATTGCGGCGCGGGATTTTGTATCGCGTGGCCGGTGAGCTTGGGGCGACGAAAATTGCGCTTGGGCATCATCGCGACGACATTCTGCAAACTCTGTTTTTGAATATGTTCTATGGTGGCAAGCTAAAAGGCATGCCGCCGAAACTGCAATCCGACGATGGCAAGAACATCGTGATCCGGCCGCTTGCTTACGCGAAGGAAAAAGATCTGGAGAAGTTCGCCGAGCTGCGCGAATTCCCGATCATTCCGTGCAATCTATGCGGTAGCCAGCCGAACCTGAAGCGCGCCGAAATGAAGGCACTGATCCGCGATTGGGAAAAGCGTTTCCCGGGCCGCGTGGAAAATATGTTCAACGCGCTGTCGAATGTCGTGCCTTCGCATTTGATGGATCACAAGCTGTTTGCGTTCGGCGGATTGCGCGCGACGGGCGTGGCGGACCCGGCCGGGGATATCGCGTTCGATGAAGACCCGTGTTCGACGGAATCAACCTCGCAGACTATTTCGATTGTTCAGTTCGACGATATTTGAGGGTTGAGCAGGAAACGTCGGTCGGAAACAAGCGCGCCCGTTGAGCGCGCTTGTTTTTTTTGGATGTCTTGCATTACGCCAACAAGTTACTTTCGGCGTTACTTGAGTCGCATAAAATAATTACCAAGGTTTTGTGAAATTAGTTTGCAATCCATATTAACGAGATAATCGCGGTGTTAAGTTGACCGGCTTCACGGCATTTCGCCGATAAAAAGAGCGATGTATGCCCAAAGCTGATGTCATCAACGAGCGCAGAAAGCGCGTATTTACCGCGCTCGGTGCGTTTTTCATCAGCGCAGTATTGTTCTCAACTAATAGCGTGGCTCAGTTGGCGCCTGTTCCAATGTATTTGCCGGGCAATTCGGCAGTACGTATATATGCGCCGCTTCCGTCCCGGTTTCGGAAGCCGCCTTCAGACGAACTGCCTTTGCCGACGTTTCCTGGGGATCCGGCATCTTCGCCGACGCTTTATCCTGGTCAACCGACACAATGGCATCGGCAATCCACGCAAGCGCTCTCCGATCAAGCCTCACCCTTGGACGCCCAAGCCGCACAATCTGCGCAGGCGAGCACATGCCAACTCAAGCGTGAGGCAACGCTTCCGATGACGAAGGTATTGACTCATTACACCGTGCCCGTCGATATCGACGGAAACGTGTATCCGATGATGGTCGATTCGGGTGCCGAGCGTACGACACTTGAACAGGGCGTTGTCGACACCTTGCATCTTGCCGAGGACTCGGACCACGCCTCCGAGACGAAGGGGGTTGCTGGCAGTGTCGGGTATCAATATCCCCGGATTCTTCCTTCGCTGAAGCTCGGATCGTCGGAATGGATCGACCTGCGCGTGCTCGTTGCCCCGAGCGGGACGGTGGCGCCAGGGGCGCAAGCATCTGCTCTGGCCGGGGTTCTTGGCGCGGATGTCATGAGCCGCTATGACGTGGAGTTAGACTTTCCCGCCCTCACAATGTCGCTATACACCGCAACCGGCTGCCTGGGCCGTTTCGCGCCGTGGCAGGGTGACTATCAGGCGTACTCCGCCGATAAAACGCGCGGCAATCGATTCATCTTGCATGTCGCGCTAAATGGACGTCCGCTACGAGCCTATGTGGATACCGGCACGGGTGTTTCGCTCGTGACAACAGCGGCGGCGGACTTGGCCGGCGTAGATTCCGTCGCGCTGGCACACGATCCTCAATCGTCGGGTACAGGTTTTGGCGGCATGCGGATCGGTACTTACCACCACAAATTTTCGATGAGCATCGGCACGGTGAACTATCCGAATGCGCCGCTGACCGTGGTGAACACAAGCTTCCGGGATGCAGGCATGCTGCTTGGCATGGACTTTATGAGGAACCGGAGGGTATGGCTGTCGTATTCGGCCGGCTGGGTGTTCATGCAGATCGCCGGTGACAAGAGCGCCGTGCCGGGTGCGCCAGGCGGCGCCAATGCATCGTTCAAACACTCTTTTTATGTGCCTCGCGACAACGGGGCCGGGCGCCCGGTTGCATTGAACGCTCCGCAGTCGTAGGCGTTTGCGCTTCTTGCGTCGCCAATCGCGAGATTGAAACAGTGTGTTGCAAGCCCGCAGAAACGTTACTCAGCAAGGCCGGCGCGGGTTTTGCCGCCCACGTGCGCGTGCTATATTGGCGGCTCCAAACACTTCCACGAAGCTGACGCCATGAACATTGTTATTTTGGCGGCAGGCACGGGCAAGCGCATGCGTTCCGCCTTGCCGAAAGTCCTTCATCCCCTGGCTGGCCGGCCGCTCCTTTCCCATGTGCTCGACGTTGCGCGTGCGCTCAAGCCCACGCGGCTTGTCGTCGTGATCGGACACGGGGCGGAACAGGTTCAAAAGGCAGTCGGCGCACCCGATGTCCAGTTCGCCGTGCAGGACCAGCAACTGGGCACCGGCCACGCGGTTCAGCAAGCGCTGCCGCTGCTCGACCTTTCCGTGCCAACGCTCATTCTTTACGGCGATGTGCCGCTCACCCGCGTCAGCACGCTGCAACGCCTGGCCGATACCGCCGCCAACGGCCGCTACGGCGTCCTGACCGTCACGCTGGACGATCCGACCGGGTACGGCCGCATCGTGCGTGATCCGACGGGCGCCGTGCAGTGCATTGTCGAGCAGAAAGACGCCAATGCCGGGCAGTTGACGATTGCCGAGATCAACACGGGCATTGTCATTACGCCGACCGCGCAGTTGGGCGAATGGCTGGCATCGCTTAAAAACGACAACGTGCAGGGCGAGTTTTATCTCACCGATGTCGTCGAGCGCGCGCTCGAAGCCGGCATTGAAGTGGTTACATCGCAACCGGACGAAGAGTGGGAAACGCTCGGCGTGAACAGCAAGCAGCAACTCGCCGAACTCGAACGGATTCATCAAGGCAATGTCGCCGAGGCGCTGCTGACCGCCGGCGTCACGCTGCTGGACCCCGCGCGCATTGATGTGCGCGGCACGCTGACCTGCGGACGCGATGTTTCCATCGACGTGAATTGCGTCTTCGAGGGCGACGTGACGCTGGCGGATAACGTGACCGTCGGCCCGAATTGCGTGATTCGCAACGCGTCAATTGGCACGGGGACGCGGATTGATGCATTCACGCACATTGAGGGCGGCACGACCGGCGCGAATGTCGTGCTGGGGCCGTATGCGCGCTTGCGGCCGGGCGCGGTGCTCGGTGACGAAGCGCACGTGGGTAACTTCGTCGAAGTGAAAAACGCGGTGTTCGGGCGTGGGTCGAAGGCGAACCATTTGAGCTATATCGGCGACTCGGATATTGGGGCGCGAGTGAATATCGGTGCGGGCACGATCACGTGCAACTACGACGGCGCGAACAAATTCCGTACGGTGATCGAGGACGACGTGTTTGTGGGCTCGGACACACAATTCGTTGCGCCGGTGCGAGTGGGGCGTGGTGCTTCCATCGCGGCTGGGACGACCGTCTGGAAGGATGTCGCGGAAGATCAGCTCGTGCTGAACGAAAAAACACAGGTCAGTAAGAGCGGTTACGTACGGCCGACAAAAAAGAAAGCTTGAACAATAAAGACGGCTCTGTCATGTGCTTGAGCGCGCGCCCTGGCGGCGAGCGCCGGGCGTTTTCGAGCGATTCAAAAACAATCTGAAAAGGACAACGCCATGTGCGGAATTGTCGGCGCGGTTGCGCAACGTAACATCGTATCGGTGCTGGTCGAAGGTCTGCGGCGGCTTGAATATCGCGGCTATGATTCTTGCGGCGTAGCCGTGATTGCCGATGGCGAACCGAAGCGCGCGCGCAGCGTTGCACGCGTGGCCGATCTCGCCGATCAGGTCCGGGATACGCATCTGGAAGGCGTAACTGGCATTGCGCACACGCGTTGGGCGACCCACGGCGCACCCGTCACCGACAACGCGCATCCCATCTTTTCGCGTAACGAACTGGCGCTGGTGCATAACGGGATCATCGAGAATTACGAGACCTTGCGGACCATGCTGCGCGGGAAGGGCTACGAGTTCGTCTCGCAGACAGATACCGAAGTCATCGCGCATTTGATCCACAGCATGTATCGCGGCGATCTGTTTCAGACCGTGCGCGACGCCGTGAGGGAGTTGCATGGCGCGTACGCCATTGCCGTGATCCACAAGGATCAGCCGCATACAGTTGTCGGCGCACGGCAGGGGTCGCCGCTGGTTGTAGGCGTGGGCGACGGCGAGAATTTCCTCGCCTCCGATGCGCTCGCGCTCGCCGGCAGCACGGATCGTTTTGCGTTCCTCGATGAAGGCGATGTGGTCGAGATCACGCTGGATGGCGTAAAGATTGTCGATCGTGATGGAATGCCGGCCGAGCGCGAAGTGCGCGTGGTCGCGGCGTATGGCGGCGCGGTTGAGCTTGGGCCGTATCGACATTTCATGCAGAAGGAAATCTTCGAGCAGCCGCGCGCGATCACCGACACCATTCCTCAAACCGATCGGTTCGCAGCAGAGTTGTTCGGGGCGGACGCGGCAGAGGTTTTCGCCGATATCGACAGCGTGCTTATTCTTGCGTGCGGCACGAGTTCGTATGCGGGCATGACGGCGAAGTACTGGCTTGAATCGGTTGCGAAGATTCCGACGCAAGTGGAGATTGCGAGTGAGTATCGGTATCGCGAATCGGTGCCGAACCCGCGGGCTTTGGTGGTGGTGATTTCGCAGTCGGGCGAGACCGCCGATACGCTGGCCGCGTTGAAGCATGCGCAGGCGTTGGGGCATAAACATACGCTGGCAGTTTGCAATGTGGCTTCCAGCGCGATGGTCCGGCTGACGAAGCTCGCGTTTCTCACGCATGCGGGGACCGAGATCGGGGTGGCTTCGACTAAAGCGTTTACTACACAGTTGGTCGGGATGTTTGTGCTGGCTGTCACGCTCGGGACGTTGCGTGGGCATGTGAGTGAGAAACAGGAAACCGATTATCTGACGCAGTTGCGGCATTTGCCGGCGGCGCTGAATAGCGTATTGGCGCTGGAGCCGCAGATTATTGCGTGGTCGGAGGAGTTTTCACGCAAGGAGAATGCGCTGTTCCTCGGGCGCGGGTTGCATTATCCGATCGCGCTTGAAGGCGCGTTGAAGCTTAAGGAGATTTCGTATATTCATGCGGAAGCTTATCCGGCCGGGGAGTTGAAGCATGGGCCTTTGGCGCTGGTGACTGAGGCTATGCCGGTGGTGACGGTGGCGCCTAATGACACGCTTCTGGAGAAGCTGAAGTCGAATATGCAAGAGGTCAGGGCGCGAGGCGGCGAGTTGTATGTTTTCGCCGATTCCGATACGCGGATCGTTAGCGAGGATGGGATTCACGTTATAAGGATGCCTGAGCATTATGGGTTGCTTTCACCCATTCTTCATGTCGTGCCGCTGCAGTTGCTGGCTTATCACACGGCTTGTGCCAGAGGGACGGATGTGGATAAGCCCAGGAATTTGGCGAAGAGCGTGACGGTGGAGTGAGGGGGGATGTTTCGCAGACCAAGCTCGGATACGTCGTTGCCAACTGTAATCATCGCGCAGCATTCCAGATAACCGAGCACTGCGAGTGACATCAGCGCTGCATCCACCAACATTCCATCGTCACCCGTTCGTTTGTGCGAAGGTTTAGTCGCTGCTACGGCAATGACCGGACAACGAACGATAGGGCTTGAAGTCGCAAACGAGGCATGCGGACCGAAGACCATCGGTTTCTTCAATTGCAACCCCGGCGAGCGACCGGACTGAACCCCGTGCCATACTTGCGGCTCCTCTCGCCCCTATGTCAACGACCGTGATGATTGCCTCTTCCGCGTCCATCGGCTTTAACTTCAACCCCCTCGACCGCCGCTCCGACAAGCGGGACGACCACGCCTTCTTCGAGCACCTACGCGGCG
Organism: Caballeronia sp. LjRoot34; assembly: GCF_964253815.1. Lineage (NCBI taxonomy): Bacteria > Pseudomonadati > Pseudomonadota > Betaproteobacteria > Burkholderiales > Burkholderiaceae > Caballeronia > Caballeronia sp. LjRoot34. Next base: position 4,108,349 of record NZ_CAXUSB020000001.1, on the reverse strand, counting down.
ACCCGGCCGCGCGCTTTCTTGTCTTCGACGGCGACGTCCCCTTGCTCAAGCGAGGCAGCGAGCATGACCCTTGGTTCGTCGCCAGCGAGACCGCTGCCTTCGGCCAGCCGCTTCATAGCATCTTCCTCGGCGAAGACACCGACGGCAGCGGACGCTTTGCGCTCGGCTTCGCATTCAACCCTGCCCCAGAGGACCCATCGCCAGACACCGGCTATGACCGCATCGACCTTCGCTCGCTCGCGCTGCAAGACCTCGTCGCTGCGGGAGCGCTCGGAATACTGGCCGAGGCGAAATCGATGCTCGACTGGCATCGCCGCCACTCCTTCTGCGCAAACTGCGGCTCTCCAAGCCGCGTCACGGCGGCCGGCTGGCAACGCATCTGCGATGTTTGCGGCACGCGCCATTTCCCGCGGGTGGATCCAGTCGTGATCATGCTGGTAATAGACGGCGAACGGTGTCTGCTCGGACGCCAGCGTCAATTCGCCCCTGGCATGTACTCGGCGCTTGCTGGTTTCGTTGAACCCGGCGAGACCGCGGAAGACGCCGTGCGCCGCGAAGTGATGGAGGAGGCACGCGTGAAGTGTGCAGAGGTTGTCTACTTCGCGTCGCAGCCGTGGCCGTTTCCTTCATCGCTGATGATCGGCTGCTTTGCGCAGGCGAGCGATACCGACATCGTCGTCGATACGAACGAACTCGAGGACGCCCGCTGGTTCTCGCGCCAGGAGGTTGCGGCGATGCTCGCGGGAACGCATGCGGATGGGCTGTCGGCGCCCAAGCCGTTTGCCATCGCTCATCATTTGGTGCAGGCGTACGTCGAGAAGGGCGGCTCGGTATTGCTCGGCTGAGCGTCCTGCAAAAGGAGCGCTTGCAATTGCACGGAGTCGCCTGGTGTGCGAGGCCAGAGGCTGGATCGCTCACTCCGGCGTAAGGCGTCGATGGGGACCGATTCTCGCAGTCCTTCAAGCTTATCCCATCGGCCCGATTCGAATGACGCGTGCCGACCTGCCTCGCCCATCCGACTCATTCTGCGCGTCAGTGACTTCGACTTTCACGGTCGTCCGGTCGAAAGCTGGTAGGCCCGTTTTTCGTACAGTGACCAGACATAGCCGTCTGGTTTCAGTCCCACGCGGATAAAGCCAAGCGACTCGTAGTAGGCGCATAGCTTCGCGTTTTGGACGTCGCAGTCGAGCCGAACAAAACGCCGGTTCATGCCGCTCACCTTGTTAGCGCACCAATCAAGCATGAAGCTGCCAAGTCCACGTCCGTTAAAACCTTTTCTCACGCAAGGCCCATGCACATAACCGGCGATCGGTTCTTGCGGCCCCCAGTGGCTGTCATCGTCGAAATCGAGCGAAAACGTTCCGACGGACGTTCCATCTTGCTCGACGACATACACTTCTTTTTGGGAAACATTGTTTAATACCCATCTCTCGGAAAATCCGTCTCCTTCCTTGCCCCACGCATAGTCGCAGTGCGCCACCTTCTTTGCGTGTGCATCATTACGGATTTGTGTGAGGGCCGGTACGTCCCCTTCCCCTGCCATACGGATGATTCTTTTTGTCATCACTTATCCCTTTGATAGCTACGGGAGAGCGAATGTTAGCAGCATGCCGTCACAGTGAAAGCGGGCCACACGGTCGTTTTTCGTGGAGGTGCCAAGGCTTGCGCCCGGGTAACGGCTGACGTATCAGACTGGGCGCTCAAGCGGTAGCTCTACTTCTGAAAAATGGCGATGTTTTCTACAAGCCAGCGGGTCAGAGGCAAAGGAGCTTCTCCCGTCACCTCCTGGACAGTCGTGGTCGTTTCGCTCATTGCCGAGTCGCGGAATGCCTGGTCGAGACCGACAAGCAGGTCAACGACGAACGCCGGAAGCCCTTCTGCCAGCAGAATATCCCGCTTCTGTTCGAGGGTTCGCTCCCCATAAATGACTTTGCGGCCTAGCAGTCGTGAAAGTTCGTCTGCAATTTCATGCATCGTCATGGCACGTGGGCACGTGAGGTGATAGACACGCTGAGACTCAGGTTCCAACGATCAAGTGGTGCTTTGCATCGACCGCTACGGCCGACTGCGCGGGCGGTAGCCGCCCACAGAAGGACGCGACGCAACTATCAAACACATGCACCCGCAATGGGCATCGTGTCGAATTGCAAGATGACAGGCACAATACGCAGCGATGCCGCCGAAACGCGTCGTGCTCGATATTCGAATGCGCCGATACCGCATCACCGAATTCGCCTCTTCGATGCTTTCATGAACCACACTATCCTCGACCGTCCTGTCCCTCCCGCGCCCGTGCCGAATTCGCCGCGCTTCCTGCTGTTCCTGATCTGCCTGTTCGCCTCCGCCGGGCAGCTTGCGATCGATATCTACGTGCCGGCGCTACCCGCGATGGCGCGTTTCTTCGCTACTTCGCCTCAGGCAATCCAGTCGAGCGTTTCCGGCTACATGGCGGCTTACGCGCTCGGCCAACTCGTCTTCGGGCCCGTAGCCGATGCATACGGACGCAAACCCGTACTGGCTTTCGGCCTCGTCATTTTCACGATCGGCTGCCTGCTGTCGCTCGCCGCGCCGAATCTGGAGACGTTTCTCCTCGCCCGCTGCCTGCAGGGCTTCGGCATCGCCGCCACGAACCTGCTCGCGAAGGCAATCATCACCGACTCGTTTTCTGGGCAGGCGCTGATGCATGCGTTCACCTACATGGCAATCGCGTGGGGGCTTGCGCCGATCGTGGCGCCCGTGATTGGCGCCCACCTGCAGACGTTGTTTGGCTGGAAGGCGTGCCTCGTCTTCCTGCTCGTCTATTCGCTTGTAATGTGGGCGGTGATCTGGCGATACCGAGAAACGTTGCTGCGCCCGGTGCGCCTGGAGCCGCGCGCGCTGATGACAAACGCGGGCAAGGTGCTCTCGAGTCCGGTGTTCCAGAGTTGCTTCCTCGCCCAGGGCCTGTGCTACAGCATCTTGCTCGTCTTCAACATCATCGGACCGTTCATGGTGCAGAACACGCTGCACAAGCCCCCGACCTATTTCGGCTACCTCGCGCTCGGCATCGGGATGATGTATTTCCTGGGCGGCCTGTCGAACCGTATGCACGGCCCGCGTCTGCCGACCCCGGAACAGCGGCTGTACATTGGTGCGCGCTTGATGGCGGCCACGTCGATTGCGATGCTGTTGCTTGCGCTGACGGTCGGCCTGCGCGTATGGACGCTCGCTACACCCGTGCTCGTGATGGGGTTCTGCGCAGGCGCGATGTATCCGACGTTGATGGCCAAGGGCAACTCTCTGTTCCCGCACATCGCGGGCCTGACAAGCGCGATCCTCGGATGTGCACTGCTGCTCGTGTCGTCGGCAATGATGGGGCTCGCCGGCTTCTTGTCGGTGCAGGTCCTGACGCCGCTCGCGGTGTTCTTCGTGATCCTCGCGTTCGGGGTGGTCTGGATGGTGACGAAGCTGCTGCGACATCTGGCGCAACTGCAGCCCGACGCAGCCGTGTGCCGCAATGGCAAGGCGGCGTAGCGCGTAACCGGCGGCCGCTCAGGCGATCTGATTTCCCTGGAACGCCGTCAGGGTTCTTTTCCGATTGGATAAAGAGCGGCGGAATTTCGCTGATGAGCGCCGCCTTCGTTTCGGGTGCCGTGTCGGGCGACATACCGTGTCATCTCGCCTCCGCCCGTGGAATGACCGATGTGCACCGCATTCTTGAGATCGAGCGCCTTGGCGAGTTTGGCTGCGTAGGTGTCCATATCGTTGCCGCACACGGTTTGGGTCGATCGGACCATCATAATCAACGGTGATCGTGCCGGCACCCGTGTTCTCGCCGTGAAGCATAAGAGCTCGCTGAGGTTTGCTCGCGACGGATAACTGGGCCCGCCTCATCGAGGCCAAGTACCGCTTGAGAAGCAAACATTGCGGGCTCTGGTTAAGCGCGCCTTCGATATGCTTTACGGTACGCCAAGGCGATCGGTCTTGACGCCACAAGATTCGCCATGAACCGGCTATCTATCTGTATTACATTGATTATTTGCGATAATTTTCCGCGCAAAGATCCGCCAGAATAGCCGCCATGATCGCCTCCAAGCCCAAATATCCGTATTACGCGGTTCACCGGATGCATCCGCTGCTGCCTTCCGAGCCGAAGCTGGACGCCCTGCGCCCATTAGCCGCCGATGTGATCGGGCGGGCAAAGGATCTGGCAGCCCACGGCATGCCGCATCTGCGCAATCTGCTGCGCGAGGCGCTGCGGCCGATGAACTCCTACTATACGAACAAGATAGAGGGACAACATACCGAGCCGCTGCTGATCGAGCGCGCGTTGCAAAAAGATTTCTCCAGCAGGCCTGATGAAGCGCGCAAGCAACGCATCGCGGTCGCTCATATTGTCACCGAGCGCTGGGGCGAAAAGACTTTCCCCACATTCGACTCCAATGTGTTCTTTGAAGCGTCCGTACCTCAAGCCATTCATAGGCATCTGCACGACCAGTTGTCGCCCGAGGATCTTCTTCAGATTGACGACGATGGCAAAGAGGAAAAAATCACACCGGGTGTATGGCGGGATAGAGGTGTCAAGGTCGGCTCGCATATTCCCCCCGACCCGGCAACGGTACCGGACTTCATGGACGAGTGGTATCGAGGCTACCGTTATGCGCGAGCCGGTGAAACCGCGGTTATCGCTTTGATGGCGGCCCACCACCGGCTCGCGTGGATTCACCCGTTTCTCGACGGCAATGGACGCACCGCGCGACTGCATACTCATGCCGGACTTTCGGCGTTAGGACTGACGCAAGGACTATGGTCCCCAATGCGTGGCTTCGCTCGTGACCAGCGTGCTTACTATGATCATCTGATAGCCGCCGACCAACGCCGCAAAGGCGACTACGACGGGCGAGGGGTTTTGAGCGAAAGCGGTCTGGTGGAATTTATCGCTTTCTGCATGAACCTCTGCCTCGATCAGATCGGCTTCATGGACGGTATGCTCCAAATGCCCGCATTTGAGGCGAGGCTAGCCCAGATGCTGGCGGCGGAGGCGACCAAGAGCGACACCCGGTTCTTGAGAACTGAGGCGGCACCGCCGCTCGCCTATCTGGCAACCATCGAGTCGATGGACAGAGCCCGGTTCAAGGGCATGATGGGGCTAGCGAGCCGAACAGCGGATCGTGTGCTGGCGGATCTTTTCAAGCTGGGCATCGTTCGTTCGAGAACGCCCAAAGGTCCCGTTGAACTCGCATTGCCAATTACCTTGTTCCGATATCTGTTTCCGCGTCTATGGCCGGAAGCCGAAGCTGATACTGCTTGAAAAACAACCGAACACATCTGGGCAATCGTCGGTTGTTACGCTCGCCACGCGTCACGACCATGCCAGCTCAACGCGAACTCCAATCATCCGCACAGCAGCCCCTTCGCGGACGATCACGCAACAAATATTGCGGTAGCATTGCCACTGCAATCGCGCCGTGGGCGCATATCTCAATTCGTCATCTTACTATCCGTGAAAAACCCTGCCAAACCCTCGTGGGTCGACATCAAGGCTCAACTTACCGCGTTCGATCGCGCTGGTCTGCTAGGCCTCGTCCAGGACCTGTACGCCGCAAGCAAGGACAATCAGGCGTTTCTACATGCCAGATTCGGCTTGGGAAACGATGTCCTGAAGGTATACAAAAAGGTCATAGACACATGCGTATGGCCAGACGCTTTCAAGAATCAAGACGTATCGGTCTCGAAAGCGAAGAAAGCGATCTCCGACTACAAGAAAGCAATTGGTCGGCCAGAGGGCCTGACGGAACTTATGGTGTTCTATTGCGAGCGGGCCGCTGGATTCTGCGATGACATCGGGATGGAAGACGACGCCTTTTTCGGAGCGCTGGTGCGTATGTACGAACAGGCGCTGAAGTCGGTGGCCTCCCTGCCGGATGTCGAACGCGATGCGTTTATCGCTCGGCTCGATGCAGTACGCCGCGTTTGTGGCAACTTCGGTTACGGGGTCAGCGACGACATGAACGCACTGTTTGCTGATTACGTCTCCGACGACCGCTAATCGCGAACCAGGGTCACGATGGAGTAAGAGCTTGGCTCGTCCTGTTGCTAGGGTGGTGCGTCACAAATAATGCAACTTGATTGCAATTTGCGAGTCTAGCATCCAGCCGGATGGGTGTCGGCCGGAGTGGCTGCCGGAGAGCGCGTGCGTCATCTGATGCGGCTCCAAAGGGTTTGGGCAACTTTAGAAGATGATCCGGGTTATGCCAAAAAATAAGGTTTCCTTATCAATAAACGGCAATGAGATCCGCTGATTGTCCAGCGCTGGCATGCGGTAAGCCTCGTCCTGCGTTCCTTACAATGGGACAACGCATTCACCCGTTAATCCCACCAACCTTACAACGTCTGACCGGCGTCATGTCAGGTAACAAAGTGATGTTGCGGCGCAGGGTGCATTTGTGGCGCAATGAGCGGCGGTAGTGGACGGCGCGCCGCCGCCGATGCAATTAGATTGCGTTCGTAGCAGCGATCGAGATTGAAATTTTCTTTTAAGGTAGTTAAATATACAAAGCTTGTGTCGTCTCGTTGTCGGACTGCCAATCCGGTATGAAGAATGAGTCTGCATGGGACCGGAGTAGGCGCTATGGGATCAGAGTAAGCGCTCACTCCGGTCGACACAGAGGGAATGCACTTGAAAAGTGATTCGTGGACCTCGGGGCCTGCTTACAAAAAACATACGCATCCCCGATCACGGCGCGCGGTGAAGGGCTGCATCGCGCTCGTCGTTGCGACGTCCCTTGCGGCGTGCATGGTCGGCCCGGATTATCGCAAGCCCGAGGTCCAGGTACCCGAAGGGTTCAAGGAAGGCGTCGACTGGCAGCGCGCCGAAGCGAATCCGCAGGCTGCGATTTCGAGCACGTGGTGGCGCATGTATGGCGACGACAAGCTCAATGGTCTCGTCGAGCAGGCATTGCAGGCGAACCAGTCGATCGCGGCGGCCGAAGCCGCCTACCGCGTCGCGCTTGCAACCGTAGAGGAAGACCGGGCGGGCCTGTTTCCGGTCGTCAAGGCCGGCCTGTCCGGCTCGCGTTCCGGCGGCAATATCGGAGGGCTTGCGGCGAGTACCGGTTCGTCGTCGGTCGGGGCGGGTAACAGCGTCATTGCCTCCGGGACCGTCAGTTGGGAACTGGACCTGTGGGGACAGATACGGCGCCAGATCGAGCAAGTGAAAGCGAACGCCCAGTCATCGGATGCGCAGCTTGCCGGCGAACGCATCTCGATCGCGGCCAGTGTCGCGACCGACTACTTCCAGCTGCGCCAGGCAGACTTCGACATTCACGCGTTGAAGGAGCAGCAGGACATCGACAGCCGGATTCTCTCGATGACGCAAACCGGGTTCGCTGAAGGCGAAGCGTCGAACGACGACGTGCTCGACGCGCAGCAGACGCTCGAAATCGTGATCGCCGACCTGCAGGCGACCGAAACGACACGCGAGCAGGACGAGCACGCGATTGCCGTGCTGACCGGCACACCGCCGGAGTCATTCAGCATCGACTCCGATCCGGACTATCCTTTCATTTCACCTGCGTTGCCGCCGGCCCTGCCTTCCCAATTGCTCGAACGGCGCTACGACGTGGTGAGCGCCGAGCGCACGGCGGCGGCGGCCAACGCGGGCATTGGCGTGGCCGAAGCGGCGTTCTATCCGTCGCTGACGCTTACGGCCCAGGGCGGTTTCGCGCACAACACGCTGGCGCATCTGTTCACCGTGCCGAGCCGCTTCTGGACGCTCGGCCCCGATCTCGCGGAAACGATTTTCGACGCCGGCGCACGGACGGCCGCCGTGCACGGTGCGCGCGCGACCTACGACGAAGATGTCGCGAACTACCGGAATACGGTCCTGACGGCGTTCCAGAGCGTGGAGGACAGCCTGTCGTCGATGAATCACCTGCGGGCGCAGGCAAATGCGTTCGCGAAGGTGTACGACAGCAACAGCCGGCTGTTCGCAAGCCAACAGGCGCAATTCGATGCCGGCGCCGTCAGCCAGCAGAACGTTCTGACGCAACGGCTGACATTGATCCAGGCGGAGCAGAGTCTGCGCGACACGCAGGCGCTGCTCGCCGAAAGCAACGTGCTGCTCGTCAAGAACCTTGGCGGCGGCTGGCAGCGCGACGACGCGGAGGTCGCGTCGGTGCCGGCCGCCGCTTCATCGCCCGCTTCGGAAACTGCAGTACGACCTACCGCGGCGGGGTCAGCCGACTGACTTACATGCTGTTCCCTACGATGTGGCATTGCGCGGCGTAACGCGTGTGCCGGCCTCAAGCAAGAACGGAGTTCTCATGAAGTCACGTGCTCAGCGCGCGCCGCTGTCGTATCTGTGTCTGATCGTACTCGCCGCCTGCTCGAAAAGCGCGCCGCCTCCGCCTCCTCCGCAGGTTGCGGTGGTGACGGTGCACATGCAGTCGGTGCCGCTCGAGCGTCAGTTCGTCGGCCGGCTTTCACCTTACTACAGCGCGAACGTAACGGCCCGCGTGTCCGGCGTGCTGCTGCGGCGCACCTACACGGAGGGCTCGCCGGTTCGCGCGGGGCAGCTCCTGTTCGAGATCGATCCGGTCTTTTACCGTGCGCAGCTCAATAATGACCTCGCGCTGCTGGCCGAAGATCAGGCCACCTACGTCAACGACCACATCACGGCTCTGCGCAATCGCAAGCTGCTGCCGGTCGGTTCGGTCTCGCAGCAGACCGTCGACAATTCCGATGCCGCCGAACGCAGCGCGGCGGCCAAGCTCAAGGCCGACGAGGCAACCGTCCAGAGCGCACGGGTCTCGCTCAACTACACGCAGGTGACGGCGCCGATCAGCGGTATCGCCGGACAGCAACAGGTGACGGCGGGCGCGGTGGTCGGCACCAGCACGTCTGATACGGGTGGCAGCGGCACGCTGCTGACGACCGTCCAGCAGATCGACCCGATGTACGTGAACTTCACGCTCAGTTCCGCCGATCTGGCGACGCTGCAGCAGTCCCAGAGCAGCGGCTCGATCGATCTGTCGCAGCAGAATCACACCACGGTGCGGATCGCGCTGCCCAATCGCGCGTCGTACGGCACTGCGGGCACGCTTGATTTCTCAGACGTGACGGTGAATGCGGCGACCGGCTCGATCAATATGCGTGCGCTCGTCGCGAACCCGCAGCGGCGTCTGCTGCCCGGCATGTATGTGTCGCTAAGCGTCAATTTCGGCCAGCAGAACAATGTGTTCCTGATCCCGCAGCAGGCCGTGCAGCGCGACACGGTCGGCGCATATGTGTTCGTGGTCGGCGCGGACGGCAAGGTGGCGCGCAAGGACGTCGAGGCGACCAACAGCCTTGGCAACAACTGGGTTGTCACGCACGGGCTGGCAGACGGCGACCAGATCATCGTGACGGGTGTGCAGATGGCGCGGGAAGGGGCACCGGTGAAGACCGTCGCGTGGCAGCCGCCTGAGGCGGCGGCAGGTGCGTCGGCCTCGGCCGCGTCCATAGGGGTGGCGTCGAGTCCCGCGGCGTCACCGGCGTCGGCCGGCATGGCGAAATAGGAGAGCGCTCATGCCGAGTTTTTTCATTAACCGCCCCGTCTTCGCCTGGGTCATTGCGATCCTGATCTGCCTCTTCGGCATCATCTCGGTACACGGCATGGGGATCGATTCGTACCCCGACATCGCGCCGCCGGAAGTGACCGTTACGGCGCAGTACCCGGGCGCAAGCGCGCAGACGATGGAATCAACGGTGACCCAGGTGATCGAGCAGCAACTCACGGGCATCGACAACCTGCTGTATTTCAGTTCGACATCGAGCTCGAACGGCCAGACCCAGATCACCCTCACGTTCGCGACCGGCACCAACCCGGACATCGCGCAGGTGCAGGTGCAGAACAAGGTCACGCTCGCCCAGCCGCTGCTGCCTTCGCAGGTCACGCAGCAAGGGGTTGTGGTGGCGAAGGCGAGCCCGGACATCCTGATGTTCGTCGCGCTGCAGTCGGACAATCCGGCGATCGATGCAGGTCGTCTCTCCGATATCCTCGCGTCGCAGATCCAGCCCAACATCGGCCGTGTGAACGGGGTCGGCAATACGACGCTACTCGGCTCGGAGTACGCGGTGCGCATCTGGCTCGACCCCGACAAGCTGCAGAGTTACGGGCTATCGACGACCCAGGTGCTCAATGCCGTGTCCTCGCAGAATGCGCAGTTCGCAGCCGGCTCGCTAGGGGCTGATCCGGCCGTGAAAGGGCAGGTGTTTACGGCGAACGTGACGGGCGACAGCCTCTTTTCGTCGCTCAAGCAGTTCCAGGACATCATTGTCGTCGCGAACAGCAACGGCACTACGGTCAAGCTCTCCGACGTGGCACGCATTTCGTTCGGCTCGCAGACATACGGCTTTGCGCCGGTCTATAACGGCAAGGCGGCGGGGGGCATGGCCGTGTTCCTGTTGCCGGGCGCCAACGCGCTCGCGGTCGCGAAGGCGGTCAAAGCCGAGATGGCGGCGCTGGCGAAGGATCTGCCGGAAGGCGTCACATGGAGCGTGCCCTACGACACCACGCCGTTCATTACCGCGTCGATCGTGGACGTGATCCGCACGCTCGTCGAGGCGATCGTGCTGGTGTTTTTCGTGATGCTGATCTTCCTGCAGAATCTGCGGGCCACGATCATTCCGACGCTCGTGATTCCGGTCGCGCTGCTCGGCACTTTCATTGGCCTGTCGGCGCTGCACTACACGCTCAACCAGTTGACGCTGTTCGGCATGGTGCTCGCGATCGGCATCGTGGTCGACGATGCGATCGTCGTGATCGAAAACGTCGAGCGCATCATGACCGAGGAGCATTTAGAGCCAAGGGCGGCGACACGCAAGGCGATGGGCCAGATCACCGGCGCCATCATTGCGATCACGGTGGTGCTCTCCGCCGTGTTCATCCCATCCGCGCTGCAGCCGGGCGCGACCGGCATCATCTACGCGCAGTTCGCGCTGACGATCGCGGTGTCGATGGGATTCTCCGCGTTCCTCGCGATGTCGTTCACCCCTTCGCTGTGCGCGGCGATCCTGAAGCCCGAACACGCGGAGAAGAAGAACTGGTTCTACCGCTGGTTCGACCGTAGTTTCGACTGGACAACAAAAAAGTATCTCGGACATGCCGGCCGTGCCGTGCAGCATGCGCCGCGCTGGATGATCGCATTCGTGCTCGTCGTGGTGCTGACTGGCTTTCTGTACACGAAGCTGCCGACCAGCTTCGTGCCTGACGAGGATCAGGGCTTCGCGCTCGCACTTATCAACCTGCCGCCCGGCTCGACGCTGGAGAGCACCGATCACGTGATGACCGAGGTGCGCGACAAGCTCACGCACAGTCCGTTCAGCAAGGAAATCGTGGGGATTTTCCAGCCAGAAGGTTTCAGCTTTGTCGGCACGAGCGAAAACGTCGGCATGTCGTTCATCAAGCTGGCAGACTGGGACAAGCGCGATGACACCGCGATGACGCTGATTCCAAAGATCAACCAGACCCTTCATGGCATTTCCGATGCGCAGATCTTCGCGGTGAATCTGCCGACCATCCGCGGTCTCAGCCAGTTCGGCGGCATCGACATGTATTTGCAGGCACGTGAAGGCCAGTCGCGCGCGGAGCTTGGTCAGGCCACGGGCACGCTGCTCGCCGGTGCGGCGAAGAGCCCGGTGCTGTTCGGGATCCGCCCCAACTCGCTGCCGAGCGCACCGCAACTGGACATCGCGGTGGACCGGACCCAGGCCCAGGCAATGGGCCTCACGCTGACCGATGTCTACAACACGCTCCAGATGGAGCTCGCGCCGTTTTACATCGACCAGTTCACTTACGGCGGGCGCGTGAAGCGCGTCTATATCCAGGCGGATGCGCCGTACCGGATGGGGCTCGATGCGCTCCAGCACCTGTATACGCCGAGCGTTTTCACAAACAGCGCCGGCACCAGCACGACCGCGAGCCAGTCGTCATCGACCGTCGCGAGCACGTCGTCGAACGGATTTACGACGCCCGCCGATCCCTCGCCCGCGAATACGTCGATCAGCCCCTACAACATGGTGCCGCTCGCAAGCGTGGTGAATGCCAAATGGAGCTTCGGACCGACGGTGCTGCCGCGCTACAACGGCTATTCCGCGATCGAGATCGTCGGCAACTCTGCTCCGAGCTATTCAACCGGGCAGGCGATCGATGTGCTGCAGAATATCGTGGACCGCCAGTTACCGACGGGTTTCGCGGCGGACTGGACCGGGCAGTCGTTCCAGGAATTGCTGTCAGGCTCGTCGGCGGTGACGCTGCTATTGCTGTCGATCGTGGTGGTGTTCCTGTGTCTCGCCGCGCTGTATGAAAGCTGGTCGATTCCGGCTGCAGTGCTGCTGGTCGTGCCGCTCGGCATGCTCGGCATGCTGGCATTCTGTCTCTCGTTCGGAGTACCAAACGATATCTACTTCAAGATCGGCCTCGTGACCGTGATCGGTCTCGCGGCGAAAAACGCGATCCTGATCGTCGAGTTCGCGGTGGAGGGTCAGCAACGTGGCATGACGCTGCGCGATGCCGTCCTGACCGCAGCCCGGCTGAGACTGCGTCCGATTTTGATGACATCGATGGCCTTCATTCTCGGCGTGTTCCCGCTCGTTATCTCGTCAGGTGCAGGCGCCGCTTCGCGTCACGAGATTGGCACCGGCGTAATCGGCGGCATGCTGTTTGCGACGTTCCTCGGTCTGCTGCTGATTCCGGTGTTCTATGTAGCAGTACGGCGAATGCTTGGCGACAAGCTCGACGAGGTATCGCACAAGATGCCTCATCACGACGGCGGCGACGAGGACGGCAAGCACGACGGTGGGACACCGGGTGGTGACGGTCATGGCGGCGGTAGCGGGAGCGGGAGCGGCCAAAGCCCTGCCGGGGAGGGCGCGCCAGCCTAGCGAGCCGACGCGCGCCAGATGCGACGCGCTTCGGTCAGCCATGCACCGGCGCAGCAACCGATGAAAAACACACGGCAACAGGCGCTGGAGACGCGCAACCAGATTCTCGACGCCGCCGAGAGGGTCTTCGCCGAGCATGGCGTCGCCCATACGACGCTGGAGGAGGTCGCGGTGCGGGCTGGGTTCACGCGCGGCGCGATTTACGGACACTTTCGCAACAAGGGCGCGTTATTCGTCGCCATGACGAACCGGGTCATGCTGCCAATGGAAATGCTGGTCGCAGCATCGGTTGATGCCGGCGAACCCGATCCGCTAGGCAGGATACGGCAACTGCTGGTGTTCTGCCTCGGCAAGGCCGTAGTTGAGCCACACAGCCGCCGTGTGTTCGAAGTGCTGTTCACGAAGTGTGAGCACACACGCGACATGGATCTTGTGTTTGATCGACAGCGCAACGCCGCCCGAGATGGAAGAAAGCAGCTTGAGCTTGCTTTGCGTAACGCCATCACACGAGGGCAGTTGCCGTTCGACCTGGATACGGCCCGCGCGTCAAGCGTCGTGCATGCGTTTCTCGGCGGGGTCTTGCGAGACTGGCTGCTGGAGCAGGATTCGATCGTATTGCCGCGCGATGCTGAATATCTGGCGGATGTGTGCATCGGCATGCTGGCGGATTCGCCTTCGTTGCGGCGAAGGTGCGGCGATGTGCATTCGCTTGAATGATTTGGTGCGGGACTTGGCCGGTGGCTCCGTTGGCGGACGTGCTCAGCGCCGGTCAGCGACGAGATCTACACGCCATTGTCAACGGCTCTGGTTTCTTCCAGCATGGGCATACTTACATTCGCCACTCTATAGCTTGCGCGGCGGCGCTCTAGGTCCAGCGGGTCGTCGCGGACGAGAAGTTACGCGCAGTGGTAAAAAGCGAAGCGATAAAGCGCGGCCTGATGGTCTATCCGATGCACGGTACAGTGACGGCGCGTCAGAAGACCACGTTCTTCTGACGCCACCGTTCATCGCGACGGCCGGACAAATCGACACCCGACGCCATAGACAGCGCATCAACCGCAATCGGCGCACCGGGCGCTCGCTAAGTCACAATCAAACTCTTGGACAACCCATGACCCATCGCCTTCCGAATTTCGATATCGCCAACGCCACCGACGAACAAAAAACAGTTCTTCAAAGCATCCTGAACGGTCCACGCGGCAACTTGAACGGCCCGTTCCTCGGATGGATTCACAGCCCGGAACTGGCTGACCACGCTCAGCGGCTTGGCGCGTTTTGTCGATACAAGACGGGCTTGTCACTGCGCTTGTCTGAGCTGGCAATTCTCGTCACCGCCGCGCGATGGCAATCGCAAGGGGAGTGGTTCATTCACTATCCCATCGCGTTAGATGCAGGCGTTCCGAAGGCGGTAGCCGACGCTATCCACGGAGGCGAGCGGCCATCGTTCGATGACGCCGACGACGCGCTCATCTATGAATTTGCCACGGAGCTATACGAGACCCGTCGAGTATCCGATAAAACGTTCGCCGCAGCCGTCGCACGCTTCGAGCATGTGGTCGTCATCAATCTGGTCGGATTGCTCGGTTACTACGTGTTGGTCGCGATGACCCTGAACACGTTCGGCATGCGCGCCGAAGGGCAGACTACACTACCGTTCCCGGAATAACGAACCCTGATTAAAAAGCCACCTTACTTCGAAGGTGGCTTTTTTTACGTGCTACGAGTCGTCACATTCGGACCCAGCGCTCACAAAAAAGGCAGCATCAACCCGCGATGCGCGTCCATGCCTTATGGTTTTTAATGGATTGATATGTATACATAGTAATAGTTAACAAGCATCGACCGTTTCTGTGGATAAGCGATCAATCTCCCTTCGGATCAACGCTCTAGCGAAAAGGTAACTCGCGTACCAAGTGGGGAGTGCGACGGTGGCCGAAGGATAACTTCTGGCGTTTGATGCTCGGTACTCGAGTTATCAAGATTCCACCCACAGCTCTTCACTGAGTTATGCCGGAGTTATCCAGAGCTTTGCGTGCAGCAAGCAACGGTGCGCCACCAACATCGGCTCACTCATAAAGCTGCACGAGGGCTTCGCGGTTCACCACCACGATCTGGCTGTACTGCACCTTGATCCACCCCAGCCGAGACCACTCGGCGAGCTTGCGATTCATCGTCTGCCGGCTACTGCCCAGCAGCATGCTCAAGTCTTCCTGCGGCAAATGCAGGTCGATCATCCGTCCCGCCGGATGATCTGCCCCATACGCATCGACCAGCGTCACAAGATGCTTCGCGAGCCGCGCCGACAAACTCAGCAACGCGTGATCCTCGACCAGCGCGAACGAATATCGAATCACCGCGCACAACAGCAGCGCAAATTCTCGATATAAAGCCGGACGCCGCCCCAGCAGCGCCTCCACATCGCGTCTTGCGAGCGTCAGCAACACGCACGGTCCGCAAGCGCGAATGTCATGCGTGCGCGGACCGCCATCGATCAATCCAATCTGCCCGAACCATTCATCCCGCCCGTAGTAATTGAAGATTGCCTCGCGACCTTCCGCCGACACCGAGCTGATCCGCACCGCCCCAGACAGCACGCGATAGAGCGAATCGGACGGCGCGTGTTTGCTGTGAATCGCGTCGCCGGCGTCGAGTTGGCGAACCGACCCGCGCTCGACTATCCAGTCGATCTCCTCCAGAGGCAACGCCGCGAGCACCGGGTCCTTGCGGACGCATGAGCGCAGTCGGGCAAGCGTATCCGCGTTGGTCCACGGACGCTCGCCGCCGTTCTCAGGGAATTGGGAGACTGTCATGTAGGCGACACTTTATTCGACGAAGTGCGGTTATAAACATGTTCACACGACGCGATGCTTCGCGTCTGACGACAGCTTAACGGCACCGGGAGAAACCGGCTCGGCAGCCCAAAAAAGTTTAGAAGAGACAGAGCGGGCCGGGTGTACGCCGGGCGGCTCATCCAATGGAGGACGTTCCTGTGCCATCACATTTACCCCTGCGTATCCTGATCACCGGCGGAACTGGTTTTATCGGCAAGCGGATTGCGCGTCACTTGCTCGATGCAGGCACGTTCCAGTTGGAGGGCGAAGCGCCCCGCGAGATCGGCAAGATCATTCTCTTCGACGCCTTCCCCGGCGAAGACGTACCCAGCGATGCCCGCATTGAAGTCCGCATTGGCGATATCGACGACCGCGAGACCGTCGCGGAGATCACGCGCGATGTCGATCTCGTCTGGCATCTCGCCGCGGTCGTCAGTTCGGCGGCCGAGGCCGATTTCGATCTCGGCATGCAGGTGAATTTGTACGGCCTGCTGAACCTGCTCGAAGCATTGCGCGAGCGCAACACGCGCACGCGTCTGGTCTATGCAAGCGGCTTCGCGGTGTTCGGCGGAGAACTGCCGCCCGTCGTCACCGATGCAACCGCGCCCACGCCTAAATCGTCGTATGGCATGCAGAAGGCGGTCGGCGAATTGCTGGTGGCTGACTACAGCCGCCGGGGTTTTATCGATGGCCGCACGCTGCGCCTGCCAACCATCACGGTTCGTCCGGGCAAACCCAACAAGGCCGCGTCGACCTTCGTCAGTTCGATCATCCGCGAGCCGCTCAACGGTCAGCGGGCGGTGTGTCCGGTGAAGCCCGACACGGTTGTGTATATCTCGTCGCCGCGTCGCGCACTCGACGCCATGCTGCGCGCGATGCATCTCGCCGATGCCACCATCGGCGCCGAGCGCACGCTGCCATTACCGGGGCTGGCGGTCAGCGTTGCCGGGATGGTGGAATCGCTTGCCCGCGCGGGCGGTGTGGCGGCGACCGGGTTGATCGATTGGGTGCCGGATGCTCAGGTGCAGCGCATTGTGGAAAGCTGGCCGACACATGTCGAAGCTGCGCGTGCGAGCGCGCTGGGTTTTCATGCCGATCCGGACTTCGATGCCATCGTAAAAGCGCATATCGAGGACGAAGCTGTCCCCGTCGCGCGTACGGTTGACCCGCGAGGAGTAAGCGCATGAGCACACTATCCACGCCAGTTTCGGATCTGGAAAAGCAGACGATCAGCCGCGTGACGCGCAGGTTGATCCCGTTTCTGGCGCTGCTTTTTATCATCGCTTTTCTCGATCGAACCAACGTAGGTTTCGCCGCGTTGCGAATGAACCAGGACATTGGCATCAGTCAGACTTTGTATGGTTTCGGCGCGGGCATCTTCTTTCTCGGCTATTTTATTTTCGAAGTGCCGAGCAACATTTTCATGCATCGATACGGCGCACGCCTCTGGATCGCGCGGATCATGGTGACGTGGGGCATCGTGGCGAGCGTGATGGGAATGCTGCAAACGCCCGTGCATTTCGTCGTGCTGCGGGCGCTCCTCGGGGTCGCTGAAGCGGGGTTCTTTCCGGGCGTCATCTATCTGCTCTCGTTGTGGTTTCCCGCGCGGTACCGCGCGCAGGTGATCGCGGGTTTCTATCTCGGCGTGCCGATCTCCCAGGTGATCGGCGCGCCGCTGAGCGTCAGCCTGATCGAGCTTGGCGAACATATCGGCGTGACGGGTTGGCGGTTGATGTATGTGCTCGAAGGTCTGCCGGCAATCTTGCTGGGGGTGGTCTGCTGGTTTTATCTGAGCGATAGGCCGTCGGAAGCGCGCTGGCTCACCGACGAACAACGCAATTGGCTCATGCGTACGCTCGCGGCCGAGGAAGCCGCGAAACCGCTTGCCGTGGGCAAAGGCATGAGCCACGGCGCGCAGATCCGGACGGTGCTGAAGAACCGCGTTGTCTGGGCGATGGCATTGACTTACTTCGGCATCACGTCCGGCTCGAACGCGATGAACTTCTTCTTCCCCAGCGTGCTCCAGTCGTTTCAGGAATCGTTTGGGATCAAGCTCGGACTGCTGCAAAACGGCCTGATTACAGCGATCCCGTACGCGCTTGCCGGCGTTGCCATGTTCTATCGGAGCAGGCGCTCGGACCGCAAGCAGGAGCGCTATGTTCACGTGGCCAGCGCTGCACTTCTGGCCGCGGTATCCATCGCGATTGCGCTCGTTGTGGACCATCCGCTGGCGACTATCGTGGGATTCATTCTGCTCGCAATCGGGGTCTATAGCGCGGTGATCACGTTCTGGGCTATCCCGGGTCAGGTACTCACGGGCGTGGGCGCGGCAGCGGGTATTGGACTGATCAATTCAGTCGGCAACCTGAGCGGTTTTGCGGGTCCGTACCTCATTGGACTGATCAAGACGGCGACCGGCAGCTATACGCCGGGCTTCCTGCTGATCGCCGCGTTGGTCGGCGCGGGCGGGGTGGGCGCGCTGTTGTTGCCGCGCCGTCCCGGATCGGCGACCATGCCGATAGTGACTACCGAACAGCGAGGTGACGCATGAAGGACGAGGTGATTGCATTTCTGGGGACCGGCCTGATGGGCGAGCCGATGGCGCGCAACCTGCTGGCGGCCGGGTATGGCGTGCGAGCCTGGAATCGCTCGAAGGAGAAGGCTTCCGCGCTCGCTGAAAAAGGAGCCGTGGTTTGCGACACGCCAGCAGACGCCGCTCAAGGCGCGAACGTGCTGATCTGCATGCTGAGCGATGGTCCGACCTGCGACGCCGTGGTATTCCACGACAAGACTGTCCTGGCTGCGCTCAGCGCCGGCGCGACGGTGATCGTGATGAGTTCGATTCCCGTGGAGACCGCCGTCGAACAGTCGCGAACGAGCGCCGAGCGGGGTTTTCGTTATCTCGACGCGCCGGTGTCAGGCGGCCAGCAAGGAGCGATCGATGCAACGCTTGCGATCATGGCCGGCGGCGAGCTGGATACCTTCGAGGCGGCGCGCGAATTGATGGGTGCGATGGGTCGCCCGGTGCGCGTTGGCCCCGCCGGAACAGGGCAGCAGACGAAGCTTGCGAATCAGTTGATCGTGGCAAACACGATTGCTGCCGTGGCCGAAGCGTTGTTGTTCGCGGAGCGTGGCGGCGCGGACCCGGCAAAGGTTATCGAGGCGCTTGCCGGTGGCTTTGCCGATTCGCCGATCCTGCGCAAGCACGGCCAACGCATGATCGACGAAACGTTCGCGCCCGGTGGCGCCGCGAAGTATCAGTTGAAGGACACGCGTACCGCGTTGGCGCGGGCGCGGTCCCTCGGGCTGGAGTTGCCGGTGGCGCATGTTGTGGATGCGCTGTTCGCTTCAATGGTCGATCACGGCGACGGCGACCTCGACCATAGCGCGCTCATTCGCGAGATCCGGCGGGAGAACAACTTGCCGGTAAGTCGTAAAGACAGTTGAGCGCATGGGCGAGTTTCAGACCGTCTTCAGCATCCCGCCATCGACGAAATAAGTCGATCCCACGCTATAGCTCGCACGCTCCGAGCATAGGAAAACGATAAAGCTCGCCAGCTCGTCGGGTGTAGCGAAACGGCGAATGGGCGCGTGTTCGTCGGCGACGTGTTGCAAATGCGCTTCCCAGTCGCCGCCCGAATCGCGCGTCAGTTCCTTGGCCGTCTTGATCCAGTCGGGTGTCAGCACAAGCCCCGGATTGATCGTGTTGACGCGAATATTGTCCTTGATCAGCTCGTTCGCCAGATTCTTCGACAGCATCATCAACGCGGCTTTCGTCACGTTATAGATAGGCTCGTAGCCGAGCGGCTGCGTCGCGCAGATCGACGCGTTGTTCAGGATCGCGCCACCGCCACGCGCTTTCATCAACGGCACGAGACCGCGCGCGAGGCGCACGGCCGCCATGACATGAAGGTCCCAATAGGACTGCCATTTCTCGTCGGGCGCATCCATGATGGTCTCGTTGCTACCCGTGCCGGCGTTGTTGAAGAGGATATCGGCGCCGCCGAAATTCGTGCTCGCAGCAGCAACGATCTTGTCGACGCCTGCGGTGGTGGCGACGTCGCAAGCGACCGGCACCGCCGATACGCCAAACTCCCGCGCGATGCGCGCAGCAGCCTCCGTTAGCCGTTCTTCCTGCCGCGCCGCGAGCAGCAAATTCGCGCCTTCCGCCGCGAAGGCCTCCGCGACAGCGAGCCCGATGCCTACGCTCGCGCCCGTCAATACGACAACCTTGCCGCGCAGATTCAGATCCATTTTTATCGTCTCCTTTTAGGTGCTTAAGCTTAAGTGTTCAGTGCGCCGCGGATCGCGGCAAGCCACAATCCGACCGCGTGTGCGCCGGGATCGGCAAAACCCAGCGCACGATCGCCCACGTAACTGGAACGTCCGAGCCGCGGGGTCATTGACGCCGTTTGCGCAGCGCCTGATGTCGCTGCATCGACGACTGCTTTCAATGCTTCGTCCGTATCGATACCGCCCGATGTCGCGAGGGCGCTTTGCAGTGCGACGGCCGCCGGATGCAGCGCATCGACCATGGTTCGATCGCCGGGATGCGCGCCACCCAGCGCCGTCACGCCATCGACGGCCGCAGTGAACGCCGCTGACCAATCCTTGGCAGCAGACTCGCCAGACTGTTCGATAGCCGCTGCCGCGCGCAACAGCATAACCGCGTAGAGCGGCCCCGATGTGCCGCCCACCACGCGCCGGATTGTGGCGGACATGGTCCGCAGCACGGCCCCCGGTGTGTGCTCTGATGGATAGGTATCGATCTCGTGAAGGATGCTCCGGGCCGCCCGTGACAGGCTGATGCCGAGATCGCCGTCGCCCACGCGCTGATCCATCTCGGTCAGGACCGGTTCGGCTTCGAGAACGCACGCGCATACCGCTTCGATAACCCGTCGCAACGACGAGTCACGCGAGAGTCGGGCGCCGCTAGCGATGACTGGCGCGACAGGTGCCGGCTTACTCGATGCCTGCGCGACGCGGCCGCTCAACGCGGGCCATGCTGTGGTCTGCGCAGCCGCGTCGAGCCATGCGAGCCGTTGATCGTCCACGCGCAATAACGTGAGGGAAATGCCGGCCATATCGAGCGCGCTCAGGAACGTGCCGGACCATGCCCGCTCGACCTGAACCCGATGTTCGCGAAGGGTGCGCAGCGCCGATCCCGCAACAATGCTCAGTTCGCTCGACGGCGTGCCGCCCAGATTGTTCACGAGCAACGCGACGCGGTCACCGGGCTTCAATGCAAGATCGCCGATGATCTTCGCGAGCAGGCGCCCGACAATCTGCGCGGCCGGTTCGAGCGCGCCGCGCTCCATGCCGGGCTCGCCGTGAATGCCGAGACCCCATTCGATTTCATCGTCGGCGAGCTGGAAACCCGGCTTGCCAGCGGCTGGCACCGTGCACGGCGTAAGAGCCACGCCCATGGTGCCAAGCGATGCCGCCGTGTCGCGCGCAATCTGCGCTACTTCGCTGAGCGGCCGGCCCTCGGTGGCAGCGGCGCCCGCAATCTTGTGCACGAACACGGTCCCGGCGAGACCGCGCCGGCCGGCGTGCTCGCCGTGTGCGGAAAGAGCGACATCGTCGGCGACGATCACCATGTCCACCGCAATGCCCTCAGCCCGCGCGATCTCCGCGGCAAGGCCGAAATTGAACCGGTCGCCCGTGTAGTTCTTGACGATGAGAAGCACGCCTGCGGGACCGGCTACAGCCCGGATGGCATCGAGGACGGCATCGGTCGAGGGCGACGTGAAGACCTCGCCGGCGACCGCCGCGCTGAGCATTCCAGGACCCACGTAACCGCCGTGAGCAGGTTCGTGCCCCGAGCCGCCGCCGGAGATCAGGGCCACTTCGCCGCGTGCTGCTGCCGCCTCGGCATCGGCGCGCACGATGATCGTGCTGCCCTGCAGCAACGACAAGCCCGGGTTGAGCGCAGCGAGTCCGTCGAGCATGTCGGGCACGACTTCGGAGACGTCGTTGATGAGCTTTTTCATGTCAGCCATCCTTCTTTGAAGCCGCTGGCTCTTCGGTACGAGCCCTGTGCGGTTGGGAGACATGATAGATGGCCCGACTGCATCGCGCTTTTGCGTTCTTCAATCGCTCTTACATCGCGCTTGTCAGTCACGCATGTCAGTCGAGAAACTCGGCCGCGCGTTGCTGAAGCATGGCCCTGAAGTCATCAAGCCAGCCGATGGACAGCCGCCAGCTCTGCCAATACAGATCGACATCGATATGCGCGCCCGGCACCATTTCAACCAGCTCGCCCGACGCGAGTGCCGGCCCGATCATCTGCGTGGGACACATGCCCCACGCCATGCCGGACAGGCACGCCCGCAGATAGCCCGCAACGTGTGGAATCAGATGGCGCGGCGGATCGAGATCCGCCCGCGTGATCCGCCGCATGAAGCGCTTTTGCATCTGATCCTTCGGACTGAAGTCGACGCGCGGCGCGTGACGCAGCGCATCCCGCGTGACCCCTGCGCTGAAGTGCCGGTCAAAGTACGCCGGTGAGCAAACGGGCAGGTAGCGCATGCGCCCGAGCTTGGTCGAGCGGCATCCCTGCACCGGCTCGGCTTGCGTGGTGACCGCGCCTTGCACGCTGCCGTCGCGGAGTTGTTGCGCCGTGTATTCCTGATCTTCGATAACCAGATCCAGCAGCATTTCCCGTTCGGCGCAGAAGCCGGAGATGGCATCGATGAACCAGGTGCCCACGCTGTCGTCGTTGACCGCCATGCGAAACGTTGGCCACTTTCCAGCGATCATGCCCGGCAAGGTTGGCATCTGCCCGCCGAGTTCTGTTTCGAGTCGCTGCACGCGTTCTATATGACGACAAAGCAGCGCGCCCGGAGGCGTAGCAATACACGGCTGGCCGCGCTTCACCAGCACGCTTCCGACTCTTTCCTCCAGCAGTTTCACTCGCTGTGAGACGGCCGATGGCGTTACGTTCAGTTCCCGCGCGGCGCGATCGAACGAGCCGAGGCGCACGACCGCTCCGAGTGCATCGAGCAAGGCGTAATCCAACATTAGTAAAATTTAACTCGCATTAGGAAAGTTAGCTTCTTTTAAGCATCGACGAAAGGCAGACTACGCCTGTTGGTAGTGCCCGTCCACCGGCCTCTTGAACCGGGCCAAGGCTCCGGCTGCCGCGCCTCCGCGCCTCGCTACCCGCTGCAAAACAGCACCCTTCTCCCGGAAAAACCATGACTCCATTGCCGTTTCAACTCGAGCGTTATTTCGCCGTTCACGAATTCACCGCCCGCTATCTGCTGTGCAGCTCCGATCCGGAATCCATGTCGATCGCTGACCTGCTTGCGTTCGAACCCGGTTCCATGGAAGGCCTTGGCAGCCTGCGTCTGGGCTACACCGAATATCCGGGTGCGCCTGAACTTCGGCGAGAACTTGCAACGTTGTACGAATCAATCGATATCGATAACCTGATCGTGCACACGGGCGCTCAGGAAGCGATTTTCTCGTTCGTCCATTCGATGCTCAAGGCGGGCGACCATATGATCGTCCACATGCCTGGTTATCAGTCGCACTACTCGATTGCTGAAGCGGCGGGTGTTTCAGTGTCGCCGTGGCTTGCATGCGAATCGGAGAATTGGGCCCTGGATCCCGATGAGTTGGAGAAGCTCGTCAGGCCGGAAACGAAAGCGTTGCTGATCTGCGCTCCGCATAATCCGACCGGTTATCTGCCTGAGCGCGAGCGGTTTGAAGCTATTGTCGAGTTCTGCCGGCGACGTGGTCTCTGGCTATTCAGCGACGAGGTTTATCGAGGGCTGGAGCATGATCCCGCAGCTCGTTTGCCGGCGGCCTGCGATCTCTATGAGAAAGCGATATCGCTTGGGGCTTTATCGAAGTCGCATGGTTTGGCGGGGCTGCGCGTTGGCTGGGTCGCCACCCGGGATCGCGATGTGCTCGCGGCCATGAGCGCGTTCAAGGACTACCTGACCATCTGCAATAGCGCGCCCAGCGAGTATCTCGCGGCCATTGCGGTGCGTAACACGGGCGCGTTGATCGAACGCAATACGTCGATTGTCAGGAATAACCTGGCCATCCTCGATCCGTTCTTCGAACGTCATCAAGAGATCCTGGAGTGGCGTCGGCCGTCAGCAGGGACGGTCGCGTTCCCTAGACTGAGGCGCGGGGGAGCCGAGCGCTTCTGTGCTGAAGTCCTGGAATATACAGGCGTACTTCTGCTTCCCAGCACGCTGCTCGATCATGGCGACGAGCATTTCCGTATTGGCCTCGGACGGAGAAACTTGCCGGAGGTCCTGAAAATATTCGAGAACTATTTGCGTGAGCGCGGTACGAAGTAGGACCGCCGGGAAAGAGCTGACCGACTCAGGTTTGTCGACTTCTCCCCTTCCGGGGCCGGTGCCGACGAGCACTGGCGCTTTACGTTTGCCGATTCACTCGTACACTAAGGTGCTATATCGCTAAGACTCACGGACGTGCAAATCACGGAGTGCAAAATATGAAGTGGCTACTTGTATCGCTTGCAGCGTTGGTTGGATACAGCGCACATGCTCAGAACGCTGAACCGAAGCAGGCCTCGAGTGCCTACTCGTCACCGCGGTTCACTCGCGATACCACCGAGGACATCAACGTCCAAATGGAAACGGATCATGAAACAGGCTGCCGTTATCTGATTGCAGAAGGCCAGGGCATCACGCCGCTTCTGAAGAGTAACGGCACGCCCGACTGCAACGCGCCGAAACTCGGGCAGCAATAGCCAACGCGCAGCGTTGCGAGGTCTTGATCGACCGCGCGGCCGGGAAATGGAAAATGGCAAATGAGCCCGAGCGAGGCAAGTCGCCAAGCGCGGACGCCGAGCAGAAAAGCGTGACACGCCGTGGTTGAAGTCATTGAGGGACAAGTGTTGCCCGATGACTTGCGCTTCCGGTTCAATGACAAAGGCCCCGCCCAGCGTGATGGGGAAGCCGCCTTCGACGGAGCCCGTCACCGCCGTGCCGTGTGTTCCCGCGTCGGTTGCCTGACTCGATAACGGCTCCACCGTGACCGACGATCCCATCAAGCACCGCATCCACATACCGGCCCGACCGACATGCGCCCAGCATCCGCCGAGGCTATAGGCGTTCACCGCCAGGTGGCCGACACCGACATTGGGAAAACCTGGCGCAAAGCCGTCGACATCGCCGGCTGCCCGGGCGAAACCGACGAACAAACCGTAGTGGTTCCGATGACCTGACGCCGTCACGTCCGAGTAGAGGTCATGGCCGACTTGCGCGCCGAAAATCGAGCCGTCGAACTCCGGGTTCGCCGCGCCGTCCAGGCTGCTTTCCGAATGTCCGTCCCAGACGCGTCCCGACGCGGCCGGCAGCGTGCCGGTTTCGGTGAGCTATGACTGGTCACCTTGCCGGTCGCGGAGGTTATCGATTTGCTGAATGCTGATTTGCCTGGCGACCATCGGAATGGCGGCGTACAGCGCCACTTCCGGGCGATACAAGGGATCGGGCGCGGAACCGGGTGGGGGCGGGGTAGACAAGGGCGGAGTGCCCGCGGCAGCAATCGGGTCGCTGGTCGACAGTATTGTCGGGCGGCGAGCCGGATGAAGCGACCTTGGGGGCCCGGGCGACGTTCCAGCAGGTGTACCGGGCGTCCGTGGGATCGACGTGACGGAGCGCTGGGTTGCGTCGGCGCAACCCAGGGTGCCAGGCTACGAAATTGCGCAAATACCGCGCTCGCTGGTCCGGGCCGTCACGCCGCCCTTCGCCCGGTAGTACGAATACGCGCCCGCCTTGACGGATGCGGGGAGCGAAATCGCGCCGACGGCAGAAATGGCGCCATTGGCGGCTTGAACCACCTGTATGCCGTCGGCGACCGGTCGCAGCACCCGTACCGCCAATGCTCGTGATCAGCAGCGTTCTGGAGCCGCTGGCATTGCGACTACGCTTCCCCACCAAGGTTTACCCCGATGGCTACCGAAACGGGTCACAACCGAGCGCCGCGCTTGAATGCGATATATCACCGACCGCGAGTGTCCCGGCGCCAATCTTCACTCCGTCGAAGTAATTACTACCGCTGACGGCCCCGGGCGAACGCGCCCGCGCCATCTTTCAGGGCCAAGGGGGCAACCGGAAGAACGCCGGCGCCGGTACAAACGACACCCGTTCCAATCCGCGGTCCAGTCGAACTGCATGCTGCATTAGCGGTTCCTGACAGCGCCTCCGACACAAAACCGCCTCTGCAAACGCCGATACCCGGCATTTTTTTCGTTGACTGGCGCTCTCAGGACCTTCGATGACCGCTAAAAATAGATTTTTTCCTTTGTCTTATCAAATGTTTTATTTATTATCTGACCTTCCGGATTGTGGGCGCCAAGCATCTCCGGACTGCGCACGTGACGGTTTTTGGAGCTTTGTTTTGGAAACATCGGGCAGAATCCAATTGCAGACTGACATTTTCGCGTGGTAAAAGGAGTCTGCAACGCTTGGCCGATTGACGGCCGGTGGCGCTACCAAACGGAATTACGTCTCTTCTAGGAAAATCAGCAAATGGCAACAGGTATTGTGAAGTGGTTTAATGATGCGAAGGGTTTTGGCTTCATCACGCCGGACGGCGGTGGCGATGACCTCTTTGCGCATTTCTCTGAGATCCGCTCGGAAGGCTTCAAGACACTGCAGGAAAACCAGAAAGTAAGCTACGAAGCGAAGCAAGGCCCGAAGGGTCTGCAAGCGTCGAACATCCAGCCGCTGTAATTCGTTACAGCCCGGCTTGATTGCATGAACCGAATGGCCCGCTTAGGCGGGCCATTCGTTTTTGCACGGTACGAGGACAAGCCGCAGACGCCATGAGCGCCCGTTGTCCGGGGATCGCGTCGCAGCAGGTCCCATCCCACCCCATCAGCCCCGTATCAGGGTGCGTCGATAGCCAGGGGTGCCGGGGCAACCGCCGTGACCTTCTCGGGAAAGAGCCGCGGATATAGGGCGCCCGCAATGCATGCGCCAATGATGGGCGCGACCCAGAAAAGCCAGAGTTGTCCCAGCGCAGCGCCACCGGCGAACAGCGCGGGTCCGGTCGAGCGTGCGGGATTGACCGAGGTATTCGTTACGGGAATGGATATCAGGTGAATCAGTGTCAGGCAAAGCCCGATGGCCAGCGGCGCGAAACCGGAGATGGCGCGTCCGTCGGTGGTACCGAGAATGACCATCAGGAAGAAAAACGTCATCACGATTTCGCAGATCAGGGCGGCTGTCATCGAATAACCGCCGGGTGAACGCGCGCCGTATCCATTCGATGCAAATCCGCTGGCAGCCGCGTCGAATCCGGGCACGCCGGACGCAATCAGATACAGCACGAATGCCCCGATGGTCGCGCCAACAACTTGCGCAACAATATAAGGCGCCAGGTCGCGGGCAGGAAAGCGGCCTGCAACGGTGAGGCCCACGCTGACGGCCGGATTCAAATGGCAACCCGATATATGTCCAAGTGCGTAGGCCATGGTCAGGACGGTCAATCCGAACGCGAGCGCGACGCCTGCAAATCCAATTCCGGTACCGGGAAATTTGGCCGCGAGAACTGCGCTGCCACAACCGCCAAGTACTAGCCAAAACGTGCCAAACATTTCCGCAGCAAGACGTTGTTGTAATCGCATGATGTGCCATCCAAGATTGGTAACGGTTTCAATACGAAGTGGTCAGACCGCGCTAACTGATAATTGCGCTTTACGAAAAGCTCCGCTTTTTTATAGTCGATCCTGTTTGCGTTTCTGCTTCGAGTTATGTGTCTGGCCGGCCCTTGCCGCAAGACTTTCCCGCGCGCTGGGCACGCATGTGCAGCGGTAGATGCAGACGGCTTGCCTGTGGAAATACGTGGTGCAGTGCATCTACAACATCGCTTTTTGCGTGATTCAATCGCACTTCAATCGCGCGGGTGAGGTCGTTCGGACACGAATTCAGTGTAGGACAAAGTTTTTAAAAATCGATGTCATCACAGTTGCGGAATGGGTTTGAGTATCAGCGTCCCGCCACGCGTGAATTTTCAGCCGGCCCAAGCGCCCAGGGATCTTGGCGCATCACGCTTCCTATTGTTTAAGCAGTTGCCATTTGCTATCCGGGCCGGCGTCCTTGCAGGCAGTCGGCGCCCAGCTTTGCGTCTGGCCTTTCGCCTTCGCGACGATGGCAACCGTCCGGCAACTCCGGTCGCCGTCCTTTCGCGTATTGAGCGGCGTGATGGTGCCCTCCACGTGAACCGGATTTCCGGTGCCGTTGTTGTTCCAGTCAAGCGCTTCACCGTCCTGCTTCGAGTCCAGGGCCGTTCGCGCGGCGCGGTTGAGTTGCTGCAGATCGCGCTGTTTCATATAACTGATCGGCGAGTCCATCAGGAAGCCGAGGTTGGCCGCGTAGGAGCCCGCGGCATAGCCCAGGAATACGCTGCAAACCGCTAACTGACGCCAGCCGATACGGCCGTAAGACGATGATCGGATGTGCATAAAGCTTCCTTAAAGTACGGGCTGCCGCCGAGCTTCCCGGGGCGTTCAAACATGGAAGTCCGCGGCCATATCATCGTCTGTCCGGGCGACTATCCGGCCGGTTCGGACGGCGTGTGTGAACAGATCGAAATCGCGTTCAACCTGATCCGCATAGTTCTTTGAATAGGCGACCAGCGCTTCGGTGAATTGAGTGCCCTGGCCCAGATAAGCGCTGATCTCGATAGCCTTGCCGCTCGCTTTTGCATGAGCTCGCGCGAGTATCCAGCCGCACAACCGGGCGTAACCTTCCAGCACGTCGATATCGAATAATTCGATGTTCGCCGACAGCTTCATGTCCCGCAGTTGCCGGAAATAGAAATGGCGTCCCGATGGTCCGGTCGCCCAGCCAAGGAAGATGTCGCTGGCGGCCTGCATTACCCGCTGGCCGCGCACCACACGCTCGCCAGCATGGTCGAGCCGTTCGGCATCGAAATGCTGTTCGATCACGGAGGGCCGTGCCTCCTTGATCTGCAGGAACATCGGCTTTCCGAGTTCATCCATCATCAACAGAACCAGGCAGCGAGTCCCGACGCTGCCAACGCCCACTACCTTGAACGCCAGGTCCTGCGCAGTGAAATGTTTAAGAAGCGCGCGGCGGTCGTGGCTAAGCGTTTTCACATACTGCGCAAACATGCCCTTGATCAACGCCTGCCAGTTCCCCAGCTTGATCCAGTCATCATCGGCTTCGAACAGCGTGTTGGCGCCGTGTACGTGGAACATGCCCGGCGGCATGTCGCGAAGAGTCCAGGCGTCGGTCTCGTCATTAAATTCCGCCACCTTCTCAAGCATGCTGTCGTGCGTTCGGCTAGCGGCCTTTTCCATGCCTTTACGCAACGCGCGCCTGCGCTCCGGCGTCACGGCGGTTTCGAGCATCCGGTCGAAAGTAATGCGCTCGTACCAAAGCTCCAGAGCGCTGTATCGTGCGTATTCCTGCATGCGCGTCTGATACTGCGTCACCAGGGATTCGATCAGACTCTCGCCTGTCAGGCGGCTTAAGCGCATGTGCCGCGCGGCCACCATGAAGCTTGCGGCCAGCCGTTTGATATCCCATTCCCAGGGCCCAAGCGCGACTTCATCGAAATCGTTCAGGTCGAACACGAGCTGGCGTTCCGGTGTCGCGAATCCGCCAAAGTTCATCAGATGCGCATCGCCGCAGATGGGCATCACCAGGCCCGTATTCGATATCTTGCCAAGGTCGTTAGCCTGCAGGATCGCGCTGCCCCTGAAGAACGTAAAAGGCGACGCCATCATCCGGCCGTATCTGAGCGGGACCAGCCGTTCTACGCGTCCCTTGCTGTTTTGCTCGAGCAGCTCGATCGGGTCGCGGTCGATCGTTCCAATCCGGGCGTGCGCGGAACGGGCCATGTGCTCGCGGTACGCTTTGCCCGCGGCCATACGCGACGCTGTCTTGTTTTCAGCCGCCATCTCCTCTCCCCTATGTCGCTTACGTCACGCATTGGACACACACGGCCCTGCACGAGCGGCCGGTTCCGGCCAACCGCTTACTTTATTGGAGCGCCGTTGCGTGTCACCAGCACGGCAGTCGCTTCAATAAATTCGGCGTGGACGCTGTCACCGGCCTTTATTCCCTTTAGCGAAACGTCGGGGCCCGCCTGCAGCGTTTCTGTTTTATTCGGGCCGCGAATCGTAATGGTTCGTTTTGCATGATCGACCTTCTGAACTGTTGCCAGCACTTGCACCCGACGTGCGGTCGCAGTCGATCCGCCGGACGCGGGGATGGTCGCGGTTTCGTCGACCCGCTCGCGAATACCGTTCGACGCGACCTTGGTGGCACGGATCAGCACGGCGTTTTCATACTTGATATGGACGATATCGCCGATCTGCAACTTGCTGACATCGCCCACTTCCGGATTCACGGCAATATCGACGACTCTCCCGCCTGACCCCTGCAACGAGACGCTATTCGACGCGGTATCGATGCCCACTACACGCGCCTGAACTTCCGCGGTGGCGGCGGCGCCCACTCCGCCCGGACCAGCGGCCGAGGCTGCATTCTGCGAAAACGCCGGCGCGGCAAGCAGGGCGGAAACAACCATTGCTGCCTTGAGGATGTTGATGCTGAAAATATGCGACGGGTATTGGCGAGTCTTGTGAGTCATTAGGGAATCCTCTCGTTCGTTGCGATGTTGATGGATGCGGATGACCGGCGAAACGCCGGGTGATGAAGCCTGGGGTTACCTACGCGACTTGGACAGCAAGTGCCCGAGTCCAAGGTTGGTCGCTATCTGCCAGATGTACACGCGGGAGTAACGGACGCCGTATCTCGACTCAATCAGTGCCCGTAGCCGCGCATTGGTCCACGCCTCACTGTCGAAGCCATGATCCCTGGCCGAGCCCTGAAGCGCCGCGGATATCCACTCAAGGGCTCGCTGATCCAGCACGGAAGAACGTCCGCCCACGCCCAACTGTTTCAACGCGTCCAGGCCACCGGCGTCAATCAGCGCCTTGTAGCGTTTCACCGTCGCCATGGACAGATGAAGCTGCTCGGCAACGTCATCCAGCGACGCTCCGTCGAGCAGCATCTGTCCCGCCGTCATTCGGCGTACGACGCTGGGAAGGTTCTCGGGCTGAGAAAGCATCTGTGCACTCGTCCTTGTGTCATCAGGAATGCACGGCAGTCCGTCGCCGCTCGTTTTTAACTCCGGCTCGCCAGGGCGGCCCGATCTCCATTTTGAAACGCTCTGACGTTCCGTTTCGATTTCCAAAAGAATATGAATATCCGCGAAAGATCCGTCAGGCGAATAACGCTTAATTCAGTTAATTGCACTGTTGCGCAAGCCGTCGGAATGGAAGCCCCGGAGGTTAAGTTCATTACCAATATCTGCTTTTTTTAGATTTGGGGCCGATTTTGTGCAAAATTTATTACTTGAAATTTACTTGATTATTGTCTAAGACGCGGAGCAGTCGACCTGGTATTCACGAACGTTTGCTAACGTTTTTTTGAAACATACTGGCTGATTGGATTGGGACTTTGTCAGTTACAAAATAATATTGGCAAACGCTAAAACGTTTGCTAGCATCCGTAACAAATGTAATTCCGCTAATGCACTGCGTAAAGCAGACCGCACAGGACAAACGTGCCCTGTTATGTCTTTGAGAGGACTAACGTATGGCTATTTCTCGTTCCACGCAGTTCGCTTAAATCATGTCGTCCTTCCGTGTGGGTATATCGCGGAAAACAGATTGATAGAAACATGGAAAACCTCTTCCCGGTGCGCCGGGAACGGTTCTGCTCGCGTGCCCCGAAAAACGTTATTCAATTAACGCTGAAGGGCTATCTGCATCTTGTGAAATTAACGTTGGGAAAATTCATGAGCAGCCATAGGCAACTATTCATCCGTAGATCGTTGCCGGGCTTCATTATGGCAGTCTGGGCAAATCTGGCGTTTGGGCAAAGCGCCGCGGATGAAGCTAATAAAAGCAATAATCCACTGAATCTGGCTGCTTCATTCAATATTCAAAATTACTATACACCCAGCGTATTTGGTGCGAGTTCCCATACTAATGATCTGTTGCTGCGCCCGACCATTCCAATCGGGCCCAACGGGCTGATAGGCGTGCCGCAGATATTCCGCGCAACCGTGCCTGTCAGTACCCGTCCCGATCCCAATGGCGGATACAACACCGGATTGGGCGATATCAATCTTTTCGATATCTTCCTGCTCTCTCAGGAGGGCGTCCAGATAGGCGTCGGACCACTGATCACCATGCCGAGCGCTACCGACCCAAGCCTGGGAACGGGCAAGTGGCAAGGCGGTCTTGCGGCAGTCGCGGTCAGTGCGACCAAGGAACGGTTGCTGGGCGCGCTGGTCCAGTGGCAACACTCGTTTGCCGGGCAGGATAGCCGCCCGGCCGTGCAGTCGCTGACGGCCCAGCCTTTCGGCATTTTTAACTTACCCGGTGGATGGTATGTGCGCTCGACCGGCACCTGGACGTTCGACCTGCAGCACGGAAGCTATTACATCCCGGTTGGCCTGGGCGGCGGCAAAGCGTGGAAAAGCGGCTCGACCATCTACAACGCATATATAGAGCCGCAATATTCGGTCGCTCATTCAGGGCAAGGTGTTCCGCAATTCACTATTTTCGCCGGGTTGAACATGACTTTCGGCAAATAACGGAGGACTTCCATGAAACGTGGATATCTCGTGAGATTCGGAATACTAATGACTTCGTTGACGCTGGCAGGTGTTTCATCCGCGAGCGCGCAGCAGGAGCCCACCGGCGCGACGCCCCAGGAAACGGAGGCTATCGCCAAGGACGCATTCATCTATGCGTACCCCATGCTGTTCAACTACAAGACCCTCTACCAGCAGACGCAGGACAGGAACTCGAAGGCGTATATCGGTGGATTCGGGAGCTTTCGCCACTATTCGCAACTGTATGGGCCGCAGAACAAGGAAATAGTCACGCCGAACAACGACACACCGTATTCGTGGGCCTGGCTGGATCTGCGCCGCGAACCCTGGGTGTTGTCGGTCCCGAAGGTTCCCGAAGACCGCTACTACGTGTTTCAGTGGATCGACCTGTACACCTACAACTTTGCTTACGTCGGCTCGCGCGCGACCGGTAACGGCGCTGGCCATTACTTGTTGGCAGGCCCTCGTTGGAACGGATCGACGCCACCGGGTATCGACAAGGTCTTCAAGTCGGAGACCGATCTCGTTCTGACGCTCGGCCGTACGGCGCTGAATGGACCCTCGGATGTCGGACACGTCGTTCGCATACAGGAGCAGTACGAGCTGACGCCGCTCTCCAGCTTCGAACACACCACGCCGCCACCCGACGTCGCGAGCGTGACCTTCCCCAAGTGGGACGAGGCCAGGGCGACATCGGTCGACTTTATCGGCTATTTGAATTTTCTATTGCAATTCGCGCAGCCGCCCAATCCGTCCGAGACAGAACTGATGCAGCGCTTCGCGAAGATAGGGATTGCGCCAGGCAAGCCGTTCGATATCAGCAAGCTTGATCCCGCAACCCGTGAAGCATTGGAACGCGGTGTGACCGATGGCAAGCAGGCATTGGCGGCCGCGGAAAAATCGACGACGGGTTCCTTCGGTCTCTTCGGTTCACGCGACGACCTGAAGGACGACTACACGACACGCGCAGTCGCGGCGGCAATGGGGATCTACGGCAATACGAAGGAAGAAGCGGTGTATGTCGGGTATCGCGTGGATGCGGACAACAAGCAACTCGTGGGCGCTCAGCCGTATGTCCTGCACTTCGACAAGAAAGACCTGCCGCCCGCCAAATTCTTCTGGTCGATGACGCTGTATGACCTTCCGGGACGCCATCTTGTCGCGAATCCAATCAATCGCTATTCGATCGGCGACCGCACGAAACACCTGAAATATGGCGCGGATGGCTCGCTCGATCTTTATGTCCAGCATCAGTCGCCGGGCAAGGGGAAAGAGGCGAACTGGTTGCCGGCGCCGACGGGTGCCTACACCCTGATCATGCGCATCTACGGACCGAATGCCGAGGTGCTGAATGGAACGTGGCAGCTCGTGAAGCCGAAGAAGGCTGGGGAGGGCTGATATCCAATCCATCCGGATTTGTTAGAATTCCATATTTGTTAGAAGGTAAGTTTTACTAATCGATATTGAGGTTGGTATGAAAGGCATTTTCTTAACCGCGGTGCTTGCCATGACGAGCAGCGCCGCGTTTGCAGCAAAGCCTGCTGTGTATCCGGCGCATGGGCAAAGCGCCAGCAAGCAGTCGCAGGATGACGGCGCGTGCTACTCCTGGGCCAAGCAAAACACAGGCATCGATCCTGCGGTCGTTGCCGGCACTCCGCCGCCGCCCCCGGGACCCACCGGTGCGCGAGTGGGCGGCGCGGCTCGCGGTGCGGCGGCGGGCGCGCTCATCGGCGACGTGAACCACAACGACCCGGGACACGGCGCGGCCGTCGGTGCGACAGCTGGGGCAGTAGTCGGCGGAGTACGCAGCCGCCGGCAGCATGCCGCTCAGGCCCAGAGCGCACAAGCCAACCAGCAAGCTGAGATGAACACGTACTGGCGTGCCTACGGCGCATGCATGCAGGGGCGCGGTTATACCGTCCAGTAATTGCCTGCGAAAACCACTTAGCGAAGGAATCAGTATGGACACGTACAACAAGTGGGCCGCTGTGCGTAAAAGCGTGCACCGGAAGCTGAAGGCGGTCGCGTTCGCCATTGCTGTGCTCGGCATTGCGACTGCCGCCCGCGCGACTGAAAGTGGTCTGGGACGGCCATTAACCGGTATGCAGATAGCGCCGTACATGGGCATCGTGCCGCCCACGTCGGACTGGATATTTTCCGTCTCGACCATCTATTACGAGGGTTCGTTCGGAAAATCCAAAACAATTCCGGTCGGCAACACAGTGTCCGCCGGCCTCAACTATCACATCTCTTACACCATCATCAATGCAGTGAAGACGTGGGGCATCACCGCAGGGGGGTGGAACTTCGCGTCGTCGTTCGGCGTGCCGTTTCAATACACGTCGATCTCCTCGTTCAACGGCCGGCTGCCTAACGACAGCGGCACGCAGTTCACCGACATCTTCTTCACGCCTGTGGTTGCCGGTTATCACCTGACGCAGACCGACCATATTGCCTTGAGCGTTCAGATGTATGCGCCCACGGGTGCTTATAACGTGAACCGCCTGGCGAATCCCGGGCTGAACACGTGGACGTTCATTCCGACTGTCGCGTACACGAAGCTCCTGCCCGAGCACAACGTCGAGCTGTCAGCGAACTATGGCGTTGAGTTCTATACAGCGAACAACGAGACGCACTATCACAACGCTCCGATCAGCGTGCTCGACCTGCTTGCGCTCAAGCGCTTCACGGGCGGATGGGGTGTTGGCGTGGTCGGCGGCTGGATTCAACAACTTGGCGATGACACCGGCGGTCTTGCCAACCTGACGGGCGGCACCAGCGGCCATTCCGTCGGGATCGGCCCGATGGCAACCTGGTCGGGGAAGCTGAGCAGCACACCTGTGTCGGCATCGTTGCGATGGGTCAATGAATTTGCAGTGCGTAACCGCCCGAAGGGAAATGCGGTCGAACTTTCAATCAGCGCCACTTTTCAATAAGGGGACGACGTGCCACGACACTATCACCGACCAATACGCGGCGTGCTTATCGCGTTAGGCATCAGCGCGGTCAACGCATTCGCGCAAACAAGCCCCGACCCGGCGAGCGCCGCAGCGGCCACAACCGCGGCTGCTGCGCAACCCGAGCGCCAGAAACAAGCTATCGATGCGTTGTCGTCCATGGGACACTATCTGCGTTCACTGAGCCGCTTCGATGTGACCGCGACATCTGCTACCGATGCCGTTCTCGACAGCGGACAGACCGTTGCGTTTCTTCATGAAACGGATCTGAAGGTCGAGCGGCCGAATCGTCTCAGGGTGGATATCACCGGAAGTCGCAGTCCCAAGGGGCTGATCTACGACGGCAGGACATTCACCATCTTCAATACGGTGGAGGGCTACTACTCAAAGAACCCCGCGCCGGCCACGATCGACCTGCTGGTGCGCGAGTTATCGACGACTTACAACATTGATACCCCGCTTGCGGATTTGTTTTACTGGGGCAACGGCAAGGTCGATGACGTCACATTGACGTCGGCGCTTTTCATCGGGCTGGAGCGCGTGGATACGCGCTGGTGCAATCACTACGCGTATCAACAGGACGGCGCCGACTGGGAGCTCTGGATCCAGAGCGGAACACGTCAGTTGCCGTGCCGCATGGACATTGTCGATACAACCCAGGACGCACGTCCACGACACGTCGTGACCTATCACTGGAAACTCAATCCCGAGTTTCCTGCGTCGACCTTTACTTTCCGGCCTGCGGCGAATGCGAAAGCTATCGAGTTGAAGCCTGCTACGCGTACGCCGTATGAGGAGAGCGAATGATGTCACGCACTAAACAACTTGCGGTTGCCGGTATTGCCGGTGTCTTTCTTGCGACGTCATTGAGCGTTCACGCGTTTGGTTTTCGTGGCGGCGCGCGCACGAGTATTCACGCGCCGCCGGGAGGCGGTTTTCACGGCGGCGGAGGCGGTGGTGGTTTCCACCCCGGTGGTCCGGGCGGTGGCCCACAGGCAGGCGCGCATGCGGGCGGCGGCGTGGGCCATAGCAGTAATGGAGGCGGTGGCGGCAGTCACAGTGGCGGCGGCAGCAATGGCGGCGGTCACAGCGGCGGCAGCAACGGCGGCGATCACAATGGAGGCGGCAGCAACGGAGGAGGTCACAACGGCGGTAGTAGCGGCGGTGGTAGCAGCGACCACCACGGCGACGACCACCACAGCGGCGGTGGCGACGACCACCACGATGATGGTCACCATGACGATGACCATCATCACGACGACGGCCATCACGATGATGACCACCACCACGATGATCACTATCACGATGACGGTTGGTATGGGAACCCGGTGGCAGTGGGCGTAGCCGTTGGCGTAACCACGGCAGTGGTGGTCGGCGCGACGGTTGCCGCGTTGCCGCCGAGCTGCTCGAGCATCGTGGTGAACGGCATCGCTTACGAACATTGCGGGCCGAACTGGTATCAGCCGCAATACGTTGGCGCTCAGGTGCAGTACATCGTTGTTACGGCGCCCAGATGACGTGCGTTGATGGCCCGGCCGGTTCGTTCAGTATCCGGCGCCGGTTGGGCTTGCCTCGTTCTCAAACACGCGGTTCGGCCGGATCGCCCCTGACACACCGTTGAATTTCACCACCGAAAAAATCGAATTGAAACGAGACGGCGCGAGCGTGGACCGGAGACACGCTTAAATCTTTTACCTCAATCGCATGCCGGAGCAGAACGCAAATTTACGTTCAGGCCGGCAGTGCGTGGCGATGAATGTTGTTCAACCGGAGACTCGTATGGACCCGAATCCGCTGCCCCTTGTCATCCGAGCGCTTGAACGGGCCGCACTGCAAAGTACGGTATTACCGTACAAACGTTTCCATGTCCTGTTTGAGCGCATGGTTCCACTGACCCGGCGATACGAAGTGCTCGATGCTGCTCTGCGGGAACTCAATGATGGTTCCGATATTGACTACGGAGTGCTGCTTGCATGCGACAACGGCCTGCCCGGGCCGGATTTCTTCCGCCGCTATCAGAAGTATCGGTGGGACAATTACGTCGCTGCGATGGGCGACCCGCGGTTCAAAAGCGCCACGTTGAAAGGCAAGCGCGAACTGGTTGCGGCAGAGCGCGCGAAAGTCCATTTGCATGCGTTGCGTGCGCGTCATCAGGAGCGTGACCGGGAGTGCGCATGACCGCGATTCCGCGGCGTTGTCTTGCGCACCAGTGACGCCGGGACGCTCATGTTGCTGGGCGATGTTGCGCGTATCCAGATTGGACCCGGGATGCGGTGTGGCATTGCCGAAATGAACAGCGAAGGGGAGGTCGCTGGTGGCGTGATCGTGATGCGCTCCGGCAAGAATGCGCTCACGACCATCGCGGCCGTGAAAGCGAAACTCGATACGCTGAAGAAGTCGCTGCCGCCTGGGGTTGAAGTCGCCACCACCTACGATAGATCCAGTAATCTGCGAGACAAGCTGATCGAGGAATTTGTCATCGTCAGCCTGGTCTGTGCGCTGTTTTTGTTCCATCTGCGAAGCGCTTTTGTCGCCATCCTGTCGTTGCCGCTGGGTGTGCTCACAGCATTTTATTGTAATGTGCAATCAGGGCGTCAACGCAAACCCGATGTCGCTCGGCGGCATTGCGGTCGCGACCGGCGCGATGATCGACGCCGCTATCGCGATGGCTTGCCGGTGAGGGGGCGGAGTTCGGCGTGGTGATGTTGTTGTACCTGAAACGTTAGAATCGCAATTAAATCCAGAGTCAGGAACACCCATGTCTGTACGCTACAACGCTGCATTCACGGCGCTTCTCGCGGCGGCGCTCTTCGGCGCGACGACCCCGCTTGCCAAGACCCTTCTTGGCACTATGTCGCCGTTCATGGTCGCGGGCTTGTTCTATTTAGGCAGCGGTGTCGGTCTGGCTGTCGCTATCACTTTTCAGCGTGTCAGGCGGTCCCAAAAGGACCGCGCTAACGAAAGCCGGATTCAGTTAAGTGAAGTTCCCTGGTTGCTCGGAGCAATTGCCGCCGGTGGTATCGCCGGTCCGGTGCTCCTGATGTTCGGCCTGAGCACCACTTCAGCCGCGACGAGTTCGTTACTGCTGAATCTTGAAGGCGTATTCACGGCGGTGATCGCGTGGGTCGTGTTTCGTGAGAATGTGGATGCGCAGATTTTTCTCGGCATGGTGGCAATAGTCGCCGGCGGCGTGGCGCTCTCGTGGCAGCCGGGCGCGGCCGGTGTATCCGCCGGCGCGCTGCTGGTCGCCGCCGCGTGTGTGTGCTGGGCGATCGATAACAACCTGACGCGCAAGGTATCGACGAATGACGCCATGGTCATTGCCTGCCTGAAGGGGCTGATCGCGGGATGGGTGAATCTTTGCATTGCCCTTGTGCTCGGCGCGCATCTTCCCGGTTGGGTCACGACGGCGGCGGCCATGTTCATCGGCCTCGCTGGATACGGTGTCAGCCTGGTCTTGTTTGTTGTCGCGTTGCGCAACCTCGGCACCGCACGCACCGGCGCATACTTTTCAGTTGCGCCGATATTCGGCGTGACGCTTTCGTTGATCCTTTGGCCGGATCTGCCGGGCCCGCTGTTTTGGGTGGCCGCCGCGTTGATGGCGCTTGGCGTGTGGCTGCATATTCGTGAGCGCCACGAGCACGCGCATACGCACGTGTTGATGGACCACAATCACCGGCATCGCCACGACGAGCATCATCAGCATACGCACGATTTCAAGTGGGATGGAGAGGAGCCGCACACACACCCGCATCGACACGTGCCGATGACGCACGCCCATGGACATTTCCCGGATATTCATCATCGTCACATTCATTGAGCGGCGGATTTCTTCAATTAGACATGCATTGCATCCAGCGTCCCGCCAGGCCCGTATATAAGCTTGACGCGACGCAATCCAGCACTCGCGGCTAATGGAGAAAAACCATGAACAGGGCAATACGCAAAGCGATGTTGGCGGGTGTATCGGTAGCGTTCTTGTGCGGTTCGACGGCAGCATTCGCGCAGGGTGGCGGCAACGGGAACGGCGGCTCGGGCGGCGGTAATGCGCACAGCGCAGCGACGGCTGGAATGACGCACTGGGGCGATCCGGTTGCCATGCCCACAAGTTCCATGCCCGGCAATATGCAAAGCCCCCGCATGGACAACAGCGCCAGCATGGGCGCGATGCCGTCGAATGGCGCCAAGGGCGTTGCAAAGAACGCGCAGTAGGGCAATGTCATGCTAGCGGGTGCGAAGCGCCGGGAATGGTCCTCTGACGTGGTGTCGCCGCTGTTAGCCATGCAGCAGCGGCATCACCATTTTAGGACCGCCTTTATTAGCATCGATGGCATCGACTTGGTGCATGACGCCACGGAAGTTTCCGGCTGAAAATGAAGCTTGGATCTGGTGCGTGACAGAAGGACGCGAAGCATGACAGCATTAGCCGCGCGCGGATTTAGCCGACGAATATGTTCGTCCGCCACGCCTTCCGCTATGTAATTCAGAGACACAATTGCGCTTGAACTAAGCAAGGTTCTTCGGCTCTTACTTAAGAATTAAGAAGCGCGGAGAATCACATGCTTAAGCCAATTGCATTATTCGCATTATTTGTACTTGTTGGGTCTCTAGGCGGCTGTGCCGTTGCGCCGGGTTACGGCTACGGGTATGACGGCTATGGATACGGTGACCCTTACGCAACGGATTA
Organism: Caballeronia sp. LjRoot34; assembly: GCF_964253815.1. NCBI lineage: Bacteria > Pseudomonadati > Pseudomonadota > Betaproteobacteria > Burkholderiales > Burkholderiaceae > Caballeronia > Caballeronia sp. LjRoot34. The sequence continues at coordinate 4,068,321 of NZ_CAXUSB020000001.1, read as the reverse complement.
TTCGGGGCCGTACTACTCCGGTTATCCGGCTGTTTACGGCGGTGGTGTCTATGTCGGCGGTGGCGGCGGCTGGTACGGCGGCCACTACTACAACCATGGTGCGAACTGGCATGGTTGGAACCACGGGTATGGCGGCTATCACGGCGGCGGCTATGGCCACGGTGGCGGCTACGGGCATGGCGGTGGTGGTGGACAGTGGCAGGGCGGTGGCGGGCACGCCGGCGGCGGCGGGCACGGCGGTGGCCGCGGCTAAAAATGGGGCCAATCACGTGGCCGTTAGCCTGATGTGACAGCTTCTGATGCATCCTGCTTGCCGGGTGGTTTGCCGGTAATCAAACATCCAGCGAACCTGCCTGGCTTGGCTGCGTCAGGCGTTCATGCAAAAACACGGCAAGCGGAGCGAGCGTCAACGTCGCACCGCGTGCTGCGCATTCCGGTAAAGCTTCTCTGCTGTTCTCAGAGGCCCGGTCAAATTTCCAGACCGGGTGTTAGTTGAACGACGCCAAACGGAAATCAAAATATTCAAGCCTGGCGAGCCCTCCGGTTAGCAACGAAGGGCATTTTGATTTTTCGTTAAACCGCAGGCGTAACCGCTACCGCCGATGCAGAATCCTGGCCAGCCGCCGGCGTCTTGCTAGCGGCGGTTGCTGACTTCTTCGCCAACACGCGTTTCACGGGTGTTTTCTTGGCGGCCGCTTTTTTCGCGGGGACATTCGCTACAGTCGCACTCTTGGCCGACGCTTTCTTGGCAGCAATTTTCTTTGCCGGTGCCTTTGCGCTTAGCGTCTTAGCCACCGCTTTTTTGACCGTCACTTTCTTTGACGCCTTCTTGCTGGCAGGTTTTGTCGCGCTTGCTACAAGGGCATGACTGTCGCTGTGGCCATCGATCAGGAATTTCGTACGGTCCCTGACGTCCTTGATCCAAAGCGGCGGGCGCGCCCAGCCACTCCACGTTTCACCGGTCTTGGGATTGCGATACTTGGCGGGCAGCTTTGGCTTTGCCGCTGCTTTGACCTTGGCGCCACGCTTGGACGTTTTGCCCGCAGGTCGCCCGCGCGGCTTCTTCGTGGATGAATGCGCGTCAATATCAGCGGTGGTCAGTCCATGCTGTTCCATGAGCTTGCGGATGTCGTCGAGCACGGATTGCGCGCGCTTGGCGATCATTACTTCCGCTTGCGCCTGCAGCTTTTTCAGCTTGGCTTGAATCTGTTCCAGAGTCGGCATTATGGTTTCCTTAAGAGTGATTGCCCGCACTATGCCATGCGTTCTCTGATTTCGGAAGCGGGTAATAGAGCTTGGCATTAAAGGCACGCGTCTCTTAATACAGTTTGTTTCAATCCGTGACAAAAAGACCAAGCTTTTAGGCCTCGTGCGTTGAATGCGTTGAATGCTTAGGGCTAGATTCGCTCGGCTTGCAGCGCATTAAAAATGGGAGAAGCGCGGGTCTTTAACACTCTGCGCTGCGTTATGCAGCCGCACGATTCCGGCATTGGTCAGGCGCGGATGTAAATGCGCAGGATATCGATGAAGGTTTGTGAAACGCGGGGACAACGACCTATTGATCGCGCGGGTAGTGAAGGGTGAGGACGTCCGGCTGCCATGATTGCCCTAAGAACGAGCCGAACGCGTGGAGAAGTAATAGCGGTGCCTTGATCAGAGAGGTGCTGCTTGACGGCCTTGATCTGTTCGACCGGCAAGCTGCCAATGCTGTGCCGCGCAGGAGGATCCTGCGAACGCTCGCTGGCGATCTCTAATACCGATGAGGCGGCGGTCGATGGCGCGGCGGCGGGCGATGATGATGGTGTCTCGGCGGCGGCAGCGGACGGCAGCGCCGCACATAGTGACCATGGACCCAGACGCGCCGGCATTCCTGCCGGGGCCGGGCGTCAGCCACCGTGGGTACGGCGGCGCTCGCTGCAGCGGTCAACAAGACGACCGCGAGAAATCTTCGCATACGTGCTCCACAAAAATAGGAACAGAATCATTGACTCGCCGATGCACTGTCCGGCAATAAAAACGCGCGTGTGATTTCACCCCGAGACTGGCGTCCCAGGTAAAACACGGCACCCTGCTACTTCTTCGTGGTCTTCGAAACCTTTGCCGCGGCTTTGACTGCTGGCTTCTTGGCGGGTTTCTCTCCAGTCTCGGCGATTGCTTTCGGCTTGGCCGCGGACTTCACGGACTTTGGCTTTTTCGGCGCTATGTCGGTGTTGGCAGTCTCGGGTTTGGCTGCCGTCCTGGTCGCCGTCTTGCGTGCAACCTTAGCGCTGGTTTTTGCGTCAGCTTTGGACTTGGCCTTTGGCGTTTTGACGCTATCCTCGCCGGCAAGCGTTGCTTTCGACTTCGTCTTGACCGGCTTCTTTGCGGGTTGCGCGGCAACCGTGTCCGCTTCGTTTGCTTCATGGGGCGGTATGACGGGGACAAGCGCTTGTTCTAGCAAGACGCGTGCTTTCTCCCAATACTCCGTAGACCGTCCTTCTGGACGACCGTCCGCTTCCCATAGATGGTATGCCTGCAAACGAAGCTTTTCTTCCAAAGATTTGTTGTGCATTCCATTAACCATTTCGCGTATTCGAGCGTTCATGTTACAGGAGCGTCGCTCCGCTTGGTGAACGGGCGGAGGGCGCATTGAGCGCGCTGCTGAGCGTGGAGTTCATCTGGGCACGACGCGCGGTCAGATCTTGCCACGCTATAAAAATGTCTTTTTTCCCGTGCTAGGATGTCTCGCGGATAAGTTTGAGGTATCGCGATGACAACCTTATATGACACCTTGTCCGTCCCGGAAAATGCGACGGCTGAAGAGATAAAACGGGCTTACCGGAAGGCGGTGATGCGTTGGCATCCGGATCGGAATGCCGGTCAGGAGCAGGCTGCGCGAGCCGCATTTCTCGACATTCGAAATGCTTACGCAATTCTGTCCGACCCTGCGCAAAGGCAGGTCTACGACTCCGTTTTTGCTGAGGAAATGAAGCGGCAGGAAGCGCAGCGACTGCGTGAGGAACAGGAGCAGGCTGAACGCGACGCCGCGGTGCGCGCCGCGCAGGAAGCGGAGTATGCCAGCCGCGTCGCGCTCGCGATGCGCTTCGCGACGCAGGGCTATAACCGCGACGTCGTCCGCGGCGTGTTGCTAGCCCATGATTGCAGCGACGACCTTGCATGCCGTATTGCCGATAGCGCCCTTGCGCTGCACGCATCCAGGCAGTCCGAGGCTGAATCGGCGGAGCCAGAAGAGGTAGCTCCTGATACACACGGCGTGCACAGCACACACAACGTGCAGCAAGAAGAGGACCCGGCGCCTGCGGATCGCGTGCGTTCGTTTTCCGATATCTGGCTGCCCTTCTGGAACGTGCTGCGATCATGACCGCTCGCGCCCGGCAGGTCGTAGTCTTGCTACCGCCTCTGAATCGGATCTGTCGGAGCCCCTCAAAATTCACCTTAAGCTTAAGCGACGCTGTGCCGCCCTGACTCGGGGCAGGACCTTCCATGTCGCGCGCTCCACGCCAAACGAGACAGGCGAACGGTATCGGCGCAATAACGGTGTCGCAGGAACATACTCGCCATTCAAACCAGAATCATGCGGGCAATACGGCGAGATTCAACACCGCTTCTAGCCTCGCGGGAACAGTCTTAAAATCTGCTGAAAGGAAAGTACGGCCCGGAGACGTCGATGGAGCATGCCTACTTCAAATTGCTGCATCTGCTTTCGGGCCATCCTGAATGGGCGCTCACGGTCGTATTGCTTGCAGCGTTTTTCGAATCCATTGCATTTATCGGCACGTTTGTTCCGGGCAGCACCGCCATGTTCGTGGCAGGCGCGCTGGTCGGTACCGGTTCGCTCAACCTCGGCTGGGTATTCGCCTGCGCCCTCGTGGGGGCCGTGGCAGGCGATGCCGCAAGCTACTGGTTCGGCTGCAGCCACAAGGAAACCATCGCGAAGCTGTGGCCGTTCCGTGCGCACCCCGGCATGTTGACGGCGGGGCAGCGCTACTTCGAGGCGCACGGGGCAAAAAGCGTGATCTTCGCGCGCTTCATTGCGCCGCTGCGCGCGATCGTTCCCGTCGTGGCGGGCATGATGGGGATGCGGCCCCTGCGGTTCCTGGTGATCAACATCATCTCGGCGCTTGTCTGGGCGCCCGTGCATATCCTTCCGGGCGTTGTCTTCGGGGCATCGATCGAACTGGCGGGCGCCGTGTCCTTCCGGCTCGTCGCGGTGCTTGCCATCCTGGTTGCCGCGACCTGGCTGACCTTCAGGCTGACGAGCCTCGTGGTGTCGCACGCACGGGCGTGGACGGACTCCTCGCGCAGAAGTCTGCTGCTTTGGGCGCGTCATCACCCTGGCGCAATTGGCCGGGTAGTGCTCGGTATCCTTGACCCCAAGCATCAGGCCGCCGCGCTTATCGCGGTGATCTCGGTGCTGCTGCTTGCTTCAGCCACTGTGTTCTTTTCCACGCTCCACGGCGTCTCGCGCGGCGACCCGCTGGTTCAAGTCGATGTGTCCGTTTATCGCTTCCTGCAATCGTTCCGATCGTCATGGGGCGACGCCGTCCTGGCGGTGCTCGCCACGCTGGGCAGCGTGCCGACACTCGCCGCGCTAACGGCGTTGGTCGTCGTATGGATGACGTTTGAACGCCGCTGGCGCACGGTTGCTTACTGGCTGACCGCCGTCGTGTTTTCGCAGCTATTGATCCTGGCAATCCAGATCACGATCCAGCGCCCGCTTCCGGGCGCGGTAGCGTCCAGCTTGCGTGGGTTCCCGAGCAATCACGTTGCTGCCAGTGTCGTGATCTACGGCTTTCTCTCGTTCTTGCTGGCGCGCCGGGTGGGGGCAGTGGCGAGGGTATTCGTCGCGATGGCGACCATCGCCGTGCTGGTTTCGGTTGCGTTCTCGGGCCTTTATTTCGGCCACTTCACTTTCTCCGATGCGGTCGGCGGCGCCGCACTTGCCGCCACCTGGGTCTTTCTCGTCGCGCTTACCGCCGTGTGGCGATACCCCGCGAAACCGGCGCCCCGCGCCATGATGCCGCTCACTGTCCTCGCGGTTGTATGCGCGAGCGTCACGTTGCAGCTCAGGACGAGCCTTGACGCGATGGCGGTCGAAGCGACGCCGCCGGTTATCGTGGTGACGCCGTTGCAATGGATGGATACCGTGTGGCGGACCTTTTCTTGCTATCGCTCAAGCATGGACGGTGACCGGCTTGAACCTATCACCATTCAATGGACCGCAACGTCGGGGGAGATCAGGGCTCAATTGGAGCGCCGTGGGTGGGCGGAAGGTACGCATTTATCGGCGCATAGCATCTTGTCTCTTGTTTCTCCAGACGTGGCGGCTACGGCGCTTCCCGTGTTGCCGAGGTTAAACAATGGCGAACCATCGGTGCTGGTTTTCACGCGGGCTCACATGAGCGCGGACGAGCGCGACGTCTTGCGATTCTGGCCGACGCAGTATGCGGTGACGCATCGGGGCGGATTGCCACCCACGCCTATCTGGCTCGGCTCGCTCGTCCACGAGCGGTTGCTGCGACCGTCATGGCCGTTCAATGTGTTGCGTCCGGACAAGCGGATCGAGCCGATGATCGCAGGCCACGGGGAAGAGTCGCCGTGGCGAGGCCTGGAAGTGGCGAGCAGCGCAGGCTGCGGCGGTATCCCGGTGACGCTGGTGGCATCCGAGGGGCAATGAGTCATTAAGCGATGAAATGAGATGTCGATCCTGCACTCATCTGGCGATGAGCTTTAAACGCACTGAAACACAAGCGGCGGCCGGACGATACCGAACGCTTCAGGAGGCGAGTACTTGATACAAATTCCACCCTCGGCAATTGAGAACTGGGGAAGTGCGGCAGTCTTTGTCAATGTGCTGGTCACGCGGCTGGGTGTGCCGCTGCCGGCTATCCCTGTGCTCGTCTTCGCCGGCTCCGCGATTGCCGGCGGGAGCCTGGTTTTTTCTCACGTGCTGTGCGCGGCGGTAGTCGCTGCATTGCTTGGCGATGGTGTTTGGTTTTTCGCGGGGCGCATCTATGGCCGGCGCCTGACCGATTTTCTCGGACGTATGTCGTTATCGCTCGACGCAAGCGTGCGTACCACGCGTGCCTTGTTCGAACGTTTTGGCGTGGCGATCGTGGCGGTGTCGAAGTTCGTTCCCGGCCTTGCGCTCATTACGCCGCCGCTGATGGGCACCACCCTGATCGCGCCAGCCGTTTTTGTCGTGTGGGATGCGTTGGGTACAGTGGCCTGGGCTTCGTTCTGGTTGCTCGGCGGCGCGTTGTTCGAGCGGCAGCTTGGGTTGTTGCTGAGTGTGCTCAGGCCTCACGGGGGATCGATACTCGATGTGCTGTTCACAGCCGCCGTTCTTTATCTGACGTATCGGTACTTGTTGCGCTGGCGTTTCAGGAAGTGGCTGAGCCGCAGGATCGTCTCGCCCGAGCGGCTCAACCGGATGATGCACTCAAGCACGCCGCCTTTGGTTCTCGATGCGCGTCCCGTTTCGGTCCGGCGCGACGAGTCGTATCGAATCCCGGGGGCGTTGCTGCTTGATGTTGAATCGCTGGAGACCATGGATGCGAATCTTTCGGCGAGCAACATTGTTGTGTATGGAATGCATCCGAACGATGCGACGGCCAGGAAGGTTCGCAAGCAGTTGCTCGGGAAGAACGTGGTAAACGTTCGCGTTTTATACGGCGGCCTGGACGAGTGGGTGCGCCGCGGATATGCGGTGGAGCCGTTGCCGCCGGCGTTGAACCTGTTCACTGCATCGATGGCGCGGTTTTAGTGCGTCGCTCGTTTGGATCGGCTCGTGCGCGGCTTCCTCTAGCGCATGTACGCACATTTGTATGCCTGCTTTAGTAGGGATGCGCGTCGCGAAATCTCGTGGCTAAATGAGCCTAACGATTCGAACAAAAAAGTCCTAAGCTAACCGAAGCAAATAAAAAAAAGTGGCCGTGTCGCATACAAACGTTTGCGCGGCCGCTATCGGAATTCCAAAGGATCAGACGGGGACAAGCTGACACTGAAGTTCAGCGGAGGTAGCCGGTGAAAATGCGACGGGATGGAATAACGGGGGCGTTCAACCGGTAAGTTAAAAGAAGCGGCAAGTGAAAAGAAGCGAATTAAATAGTTAACGAGGGGAGAGGTGGCGTGCCGGCGGCTAGGCGTGGCGAGACGCCTGGTCGTCGGATGCGCTGCGATTTTTTGTTTAAAGGTTTTTGCGGGATTGGGGTTCGTTCGCACTCGGGGGGGCCGGGGTGGGCGGTTCTGGGGTTAGTGGTCGGAGTCAATGCCGGGTTGGTGCTTTCGGCCGTGGTGGTCTGCGAGAGTCGGATTTTCTCTTTATCACTATTAGCCACTGTGCGTGGCGGCACGTCATTTCTTTGTCCAAAGCGACAAAGAAACGAAGCAAAGAAAGCGCTTTAACCGCTCTACCCTAAGTGTCCACAGCGTGCAGTTTCTATTCATAGGTGCCCCAAAAGCACGGTGCTCGCCAGAGCGAAGGATGTGTGAACCCCTCCTTCTCGCGAATTCTGACATGAACACGCTTCGCCACCAGTGCTCTCGGGCAAGCATGATTTGTCTACGGATTCGAGCGGCCCTATGCGTTCTGGCTATTGAGTTTATTCGTGAGTCGGTTGCTTGTTCTGCGCCGTTATCGTGGTGGGCTACATTACCGGGGCATATTTGAGGCTTCATCTTTTTGTAGGTTGATTGCGTGGCCTGCATATTATTTTTGTTCGTTAGGGCCTTACGCATCTTCGTGACCTCGTTTCTTGGTGGGTTGGCGACGTGGTTCGAGGCGCGTACACATTTGGTGGTGGTCGTCCGCGGATAGCGCGGGGTGCTCCTTGGGCAGGTTCAATCACTGGTGGCGAAGCGTGTGGGTATCGGTGTTCGGAGAAGGAGGGGTTCAAACATCCTTCGCTCTGGCGAGCACCGTGCTTTTGGGGCACCTATGAATCAAAACTGCACGCTGTGGACACTTAGAGACTGTTGCAGAATTAAGTTTGCATATTTTTTAGCCGGGTCCAGCAAGTTAAAGCACACGCGAGCGTGAGGAAGGCTTCGTGTATGTGCGCATATTTCTCGTAGCGCATCTTCAGGCGGCGATAGGAGTGCAGCCAAGCGATCGTACGCTCGACAGGCCAACGTGTTTTGCCTAGACCACTGCCATGGGGTGAGCGCAGTTTCGCGAGTTCAGGAGTGATGCCGCGTTTGCGAAAGCGTCGCCGATGTGGCTCAGAGCTATAGCCTCGGTCGCCCTGAACAATTTTGGGCTTACGCAAGGGCCGTCCTGGCTTGCCTCGAATTGGCGGAATGGCTTCGACCAGTGGGTCAAGCTGAGTGACGTCATGGCGGTTTGCGCCCGTCAGGATGACGCCGAGCGGGATGCCTTGCGCATCGACGATGATATGGTGTTTGCTGCCGAGTTTGCGCCGGTCCGTGGGGTTTGGGCCTGTTTTTTTCCCGCGTACAACGCGCGAATGGAGGAGCTGTCGACCAGTACTCTGGCCATATCGAGTTGGCCTCGACGGCGCAGTTCGGCCAGCATCGTTTCGTGCATGCGTTGCCATACGCCCGCTTTATGCCACTGGTCCAGGCGCCTCCAGCAAGTGGAGCCCGACCCGCAGCCCATTTCCTGCGGCAGCAAATTCCACGCGAGGCCTGCGCGCAGCACGAACACGATGCCTGTGAGCACGGCGCGATCAGGTATTGGCTTGCGTCCTGCATACCGGCGATTGCGCGGCGCAGCTTTGGGCAGCAGCGGTTCGATGAGTGCCCATAATTGGTCGTCTATAAGTTCCTTAGCCATGGCTTCCTGTCAGGGAAAACAAGACAGAAGTTAACACCAGAGCCAAAAAGTTAACAGCCCCTTTTTGTAATTCTGCAACAGTCTCTTAGGGTAGCGTGGTTGAAAGCGCTTTCTTTGCTTCGTTTCTTTGTCGCTTTGGACAAAGAAATGACGTGCCGCCACGCACAGTGGCTAATAGTGATAAAGAGAAAATCCGACTCAGGCAGACCACTAAGGCCGAAAGCACCAACCCGGCACTGACCCCGACCGCTAACCCAAAACCGACCACCCCGGCACTGACCCCGACCGCTAACCCAAAACCGACCAACCCGGCACCGACCCCGCCCACTAACACCAAAACCACCACCCCAGCCCCCACCGAGTGCGAACGAAACCCAAGGCCGCGATTCAACTCCCCGCTACTCCCGGCTCCCAATACACATTTAGCCCCATTAACTCGGTCAGCGTTTGCGCCGCCGCTTTCATCCGTTCCCCCACCTCGTTCATGGCAGGTACCGGCGCTTGATCAATGCGTTCTATGAACGGCGTGGTCAGTGAAGCAATCGCATGTCCGTTTCGTCCAAACACCGGGTAGGCGAGATTCTTGACGCCCCTGACCTGACGGCTAGGCATGCGCGCATGTCCACGTTCCTTAATCCGCGTCAGATCCGCAGCAAGCTGTTTCGCATCGACCGGAAGTTCGCCATCGACCGGGACGTGCAGCTTAAGCATCCGCTTGCGTTCCAGTTCTTCCTGGAACGCCATCAGCACTTGTCCCGAAGCGGTATCGGTCATACCGATCAGCGTGCCCACCTTCAACGAAAAGCCCCAGCGTTCCGGACTCTCCACTCCCGCGACAATCAACACGCGCCCGTCCTGGTACACGCACAGGTGGAACGACTGACGGACATCGTTGGCCAGTTGCGTCATTAACGGCAGCGCGGTGGTCACCAGCGATCGCACCGGCTGATGCCGATGCGCAAGCTGGAATAGCAGCAGCGACAACACATATCGGTCACCTATAGCCAGCAGATATCCGCGCGTCTCCAACGTGACGACCATGCGAAAAATCTCTGCGGTCGTGCGCCCGAGCGTCTTCCCCAAGTCAGCCAGTGATAAGCCCTCCGGATGACCCGCCAGCAGCTCGATGATGTCCAGCCCCTTTTCGAGCGCTGGCGCCGAATATCGCGTGTTGTCCAAAATCTCTCCTTGCTCTCAAGCCAGATGTCCGTCTTCACCGGTCTCAACGTGACGAGACCCGGCAACCGCATGGCGTGATTGTAGATCGTCGAACCCTTGCGTTTGACGCCATCGTCGATGGAAAACGAGGGCATGTGGTCATCGGGAAAACACTGATAAAAATTCATGTATGAAATAACGTTTTATCTTTAAAATGATTTGCATCGCTGGAAAAGTGGTTCGCAAGACGTGCGAGACACGAGATCCGCAACGCGAAGTGATTCGCATGGGACCAGAGTAAGGCGTATGGGACCAGAGTAAGCGCTGAAGCGCTTACTCTGGCCGACTCGACAAAGGGGACGCTGATGGCTGAAGTGGCATTCAAACAGGTGCAGAAATCGTTCGGCGCCGTACAGGTGTTGAAGCAGATCGACCTGACCGTGGCCGACGGCGAGTTCCTCGTGCTCGTGGGACCGAGCGGGTGCGGCAAGTCGACATTGCTGCGTGCGCTGGCGGGACTGGAAGGCGTGACGCATGGACGGATTCTGATCGACGGCCGCGTGGTCAACGACTTGCCGCCGAAGGACCGGGACATCGCGATGGTGTTCCAGAACTACGCGCTGTATCCGCACATGAGCGTGCTGGAGAACCTTACGTTCGCGCTGAAATTGCGCGACCTGAAGCCCGATGAAATCGCGGCACGGGCGAATCAGGCGGCGACCATTCTTGGACTCCAGGACTTGCTCGGCCGATATCCGCGCCACCTGTCCGGCGGCCAGCGTCAACGCGTGGCAATGGGACGCGCGATCGTGCGTGACCCGAAGGTGTTTCTCTTCGACGAGCCGTTGTCGAACCTCGACGCGAAGCTACGCGTGCAAATGCGCGCGGAGATCAAGGCGCTGCACCAGCGCTTGCGCGCAACGACGGTCTACGTGACGCACGATCAGATTGAAGCAATGACGATGGCGGACCGCATCGTCGTGTTGAACGGCGGCGTGATCGAGCAGATTGGTGCGCCGCTCGAACTCTACGATGACCCCGACAACCTGTTTGTCGCGAGTTTTATCGGCTCGCCTTCCATGAATCTCTTTAGCGGCCGCTACGAGTTGCAAAACGATGGCGCGCGGGTTCGCATTGGCGACTTCTCGATACAAGTGCCCGTGGTGAACGCCAAAGTCGGCCAAGAGGTAACGGTCGGCGTGCGGCCCGAGCATCTTGTGGTGGCGCAGACGGGTGGCATTCCATTCAATGTCGATGTAGTCGAACCGACCGGCGCGTCCACCGAGTTATTCGGCACGGTCGCGGGACAGCGCTGTTGCGTCATCGTCAATGGCCGTTTGTTGCTGCGTCCGGAACAGGGCGTCCGCCTTGAGGCCGAGCTTGCGAACACACTCGTCTTCGATACAAACACCAGCCGCAGGCTGCGCTAGAACAAACCAAACACAAGCCGTACCGCCCGACGTCACGGCACATAACAAAGGAGATGAATCATGGTTAGGGATTCGATGAAAACCGGCCTCAAGATCGCCGTGTCGGTACTGGCCTTGGCGGGTCTGGTCGCCACGACCGCGGCACGCGCCGACAACGAATACAAAGGCTATACGCTGCGCGTCAAATTGATCGGCGGCGTGCAATATGAAGCGTTGTATACGCGCATTCCGCTATGGGAAAAAGAGACCGGCGCGAAGGTCGAGATCGTCTCGCGCAAGAGTCATTTCGAACTGGATCGCGAGTTGAAGCAGGACATTGCCTCGCAACATATCGACTATTGCGTGTCGTCGAATCATACGAATTTTTCCGCGCAATATCCCATCTTCCGCGACCTCAAGGGTTTGTTCCCGCCAAGCTATCTCGCCGCGTTCGCGCCTGCTTTGCTGAAGCAGTCCGAGGTGAAGGGGCAGCTTGTCCAGATTCCGCGATCAACGGATATCGAAGCGCTCTATTACAACAAGACCACTTACGCCGATCCGGCGAATCGTGACGCGTACAAGAAGAAATTCGGCGAGGACCTTGCGCCTCCGAAGACCTTCGCCGAGTTCACGCAGCAGGCAACATTCTTCACGAAGGCGCCGAACTTCTACGGCACGCAATTCCCGGGCAAGGATGAAGCACTGACGGGCACGTTCTACTCGTTGCTGGTAGCGAACGGCGGCCAGTTACTCGATGCCAAGATGCAACCCACGTTCAATTCAGCGGTAGGCGTGAAGACGCTCGACTGGTTCGTGAATCTGTACAAAGCGGGCGTGGTGCCAAAGGGCGTGCCGAGCTACGTCTGGGACGATCTCGGTAATAACTTCGCCTCGGGCAAGGTGGCGCTCGATCTCGACTGGCCGGGTTTCGCATCGTTCTATAACGATCCGAAAACGTCGAAGCTCGCCGGCAACGTGGGTGTGGTTCGTGCACCGCTGGGCGCGGCCAACAAGCGGCCGGGCTGGTCGGGTTCGCATAGCTTCTCGATCACGAAAGTGTGCGCACGGCCGGAAGTGGCGGCGAGCTTCATTCAGTTCCTGACGAGCAAGGATTCGCAGATGGTCGAAGCGCGCCTCGGCTCGATTCCTTCGCGTATCGATGCGCAGCAGGCCATCGTGCAGGAGTTCAAGGTGAAGAATGACCATTTCATGGCGGACGCGGTAGCGACCTTCAGTCAGGCCGCGAAGGAAGACTCGTTCACCCCGCCGCGCGTCGCCCAATGGAATGAGATTTCCAACGCGTTGTGGCCGGAATTGCAGAAGGCGATCATTGGCGACGAAACCTCGCAGCAGGCGCTCGACAACGCGGCGAAGAAGGTCGCGGACATCATGCAGGACGCGGCCGACAACCAGTAACCAGCGATCAACAATGCAATCCAACACGCCTTACTCGATCGGCAGCGAGCCAGCTCTCGCCACACCGCGCAGACGCATACCACTGCCGATCAAGCTCTTGATGCCCGCGTTCCTGGCGGTCGGGATCGTGGTGATCCTGCCGCTGTTGTTCTCGTTCTATACGAGCTTCACGGCGTATCGGTTGACCGACCCTGACACGCTTTCGCACTGGATCGGCTGGCGTAACTACGAACGTGCGTTTGCGAATGGCGACTTCTGGGCCGCGTTCGGCCGCACGATCCTGTTCCTCACCATTGCGCTGAATCTTGAACTGTTGCTCGGTCTTGGCGTGGCATTGCTGCTCAATCAGGTGACGAAAGGTCAGCGCGCGTTGCGCACGGTGATGATGTTCCCGATGATGTTCTCGCCCGTGCTCGTCGGCTTCCAGTTCAAGTTCATGCTCAACGACAGCACGGGTATTGTGAACAACCTGATGCAGACGCTATTCGGCGCGAAGTCGGCGTTCCCGTTTCTCGTCAATGCCAACTCCGCGCTTGCGTCGCTGATTGCGGCTGAGGTATGGAACTCGACGCCGATCTTCGCGGTGATCCTGCTAGCCGGTTTGATGGCGCTGCCGAAAGATCCGATAGAGGCATCGAAGGTGGATGGCTGCACCTCATGGCAGACCTTCCGCTACGTCACGCTGCCGTACCTGATGCCGTTTATCTATATCTCCATGACGATCCGTTCGCTCGATGTCGGCCGGGCCTACGACATCGTGCGGATCATGACGAACGGCGGTCCGGGCGGACGCACGGAATTGCTCTGGACGATGGTCGGACGCATTGCCTACGATGACTCGCGCATGGGTTATGCCAATGCGATTGCGTACGTCTCGGTGCTGGTGTCCATTCTCTTCACGCTGTACTTCTTCCGCAAGTTGAGCGGCGCGCGCAAACACATGGGGCCTGCCTGACATCATGAGCGATATGGCAATCAAGGGCGCGTTCGTGCGCAAGTCTGCGCTGTGGTTCGGCGTGTTTGTCGTGATGGCGATCATCTGCTTGCCGGGGCTTTGGGTCGTGCTCAACGCGTTCCGTTCGAACGTGGCGATTTTGTCGAATCAATCGCCGCTGGTCGGCGCGAGCTACACGCTTGATAACTTCAAGAGCATGTTTGGGTACGGGCAAATGGCGTCGCTGCCCATCAGTCAGTACTTCGTAAATTCGCTGATCATCTCTTGCGTGAGTACGATCGCTGCGCTTGCCGTCGGCGTGCTTGGCGGTTATGCGTTCGCGCGTTTCGAGTTCAGGTACAAGAAGGTCATGTTCGTGGCGCTGATGCTTACGCGCGCAATTCCGGGCATTGCGTTGTCGTTGCCTATTTTTATGCTCTGGGCTTGGACCGGTCTGCTCGATACACGTATTGGCGTGATCCTCGTTTATCTCGCGATGAACGTACCGTTTACTGTATGGCTCATCGATGGCTTCTTTCGCGAGGTGCCGATCGAGTTGTCGCAGGCGGCGCAGATCGATGGATGCAACCGCTGGCAGGCGTTTTGGCGCATTGAGTTGCCGTTGGCAAAAAGCGGGATTGCATCGGCAGGGATCTTCGCGTTTCTCACTAGCTGGAATGAATTTGCACTGGCCACGCAATTGTGCCGAAGCCCCGATACGAAGACGCTGCCCGTCGGGCTGATGGACTTTACCGCGCAGTTTTCGGTCGACTGGGCCGGCATGTGCGCGATGGCCGTGATTATTATTATTCCGGCGATCGTGTTGACGTTCATCGTGCAAAAACATCTGATCGCAGGGTTGACGCTGGGTGGGGTGAAAGGTTGAAGGGGAATGGGGCGGCAGCGATGGGCGGAGTCAATGCCGGGGTGGGCGGTTCTGGGGTTAGTGGTCGGAGTCTATGCCGGGTTGGTGCTTTCAATGTCAGTGGTCTGCGAGAGTCGGATTTTCTCTTTATCACTATTAGCCACTGTGCGTGGCGGCACGTCATTTCTTTGTCCAAAGCGACAAAGAAACGAAGCAAAGAAAACGCTTTAACCGCTCTACCCTAAGTGTCCACAGCGTGCAGTTTTGATTCATAGGTGCCCCAAAAGCACGGTGCTCGCCAGAGCCACGGATGTGTGAAACCCTCCTTCTCGCGAATCCTGACACGAACACGCTTCGCCCCGTACGCTCTCGGGCAAGCACAATTGATAAGGAACCCGTACGGTCTTACAGGTATTTACGGCTGCGGTTTTTTTACAGGTTCGCTACCTGGTCTGTGCGACCGTATTCATACGCCACAGCTTCATGCATGTTTGTGTTTACTCCTTCAGTTTTTGTGAATTGGCTCCGCGTTCTGTACAGTTATTTTCGTCGGTTACGGCCGCACGCATTTTTGTGACCTGGTTTCTCCGCGGGTTAGCGACGTGGTTCGAGGTGCGCACATAGTTGGTGGTTGGCGTCCGCGGATAGCGCGGGGTGCTCCTTGGGCAGGTTCAATCACTGGTGGCGAAGCGTGTGGGTATCGGTGTTCGGAGAAGGAGGGGTTCAAACATCCTTCGCTCTGGCGAGCACCGTGCTTTTGGGGCACCTATGAATAGAAACTGCACGCTGTGGACACTTAGGGTAGCGGGTTTGAAAGCGCTTTCTTTGCTTCGTTTCTTTGTCGCTTTGGACAAAGAAATGACGTGCCGCCACGCACAGTGGCTAATAGTGATAAAGAGAAAATCCGACTCCTGCAGACCACTAACGCTGAAAGCAGCAACCCGGCATAGACCCCGACCCATAGACCCCGAATACCCCCAGCCCCATACACCCCGGCCTAAACCCCGCCCCGAGTGCGAACGAAAACCAACCCAAAGGGAATCCATCAATGACAACAACCATCGACACCGTCGACATCCACCAGGTCGACCTTCAACCCAAAGTCAAACGCACCGATGCGATCCAGTCGTTCGTAGTACAGGAGACCGTGCTGGTCACGCTCCATTGCAGCGACGGCAGCATAGGCACGGGTTACACCTACACCATCGGCACGGGCGGTTCGTCTATCGTCGCGTTGCTGCACGATCATCTGGCGCCGTTACTGATTGGACGCAACCCCGCCGAGTATGAAGCCATCTGGCGCGACCTCTTTTTCCATACGCACGCGACAGCGGTCGGTGCAATCACGAGCCTCGCGCTAGCGGCAATCGATACCGCACTCTGGGACCGCAACACGCGCGTGGCGAACTTGCCGTTGTGGATCGCGGCGGGCGGATCGAAGCCGCGCACGCGCACATATTCCACCGAAGGCGGGTGGTTGCATTTATCGGAGACGGAACTCGTCGATCAAACCGTGCAAGCGCGCGATGCCGGCTTTCATGGCGCGAAGATCAAGGTCGGCCGGCCGCATCTGGCCGAAGACACCCGGCGGCTCACCGCCGTGCGCGACGCAATGGGCGACGACTTCGAGATCATGGTCGACGCGAATCAAGGCTTCACGCTATCCGAAGCCATCCGCCGCGCACATGCGTTTGAACCGTTGCGTCTCGCATGGCTCGAAGAGCCGATGCCCGCTGAAAATATCGCGGCGCATCAGCGGCTTTGCGCAGCGAGTTCGGTGCCAATCGCAGTGGGTGAGTCGATGTATCACCCCGCGCAATTCGCCGAGTATCTGAAGGCGGATGCGTGCTCGATCGTTCAGGCCGATGTCGCGCGTGTGGGCGGAATCACGCCATGGCTGAAAGTGGCGCATCTGGCCGAGACGATGAACGTGTCCATCTGCCCGCACTTTCTGATGGAGTTGCACGTGAGTCTGTGCGCGGCCGTGCCGAACGCGACGTGGCTCGAATACATCCCGCAACTCGACGCGTTGACCGGCAAGCAGGTTCAAATCGAGCAAGGTTATGCGGTCGCGCCGATGGAGCCGGGGATTGGTATCGACTGGGATTGGGATGCAATTCAGGCGACGCAGCGCACGCATGTTTGCGTCGATGCCCGCGCGACCGCTTAAGCCATGAGCACGACCATCATGCGCCATTGTCTATCACTCGATCTGCGCAATGACCCTGAGGTCATCGCGCAATACGACCGGTATCACGAGGCCGTCTGGCCCGAAGTGCTGGATGCGCTGCGAGCGTCTGGCATCATCGATATGACGATCTGGCGGCGCGACACGCGGCTGGTCATGTTGATTGAAACGGAGCCGGACTTCAGCTTCGACAAACTCGTTGCTGGCCCGGATGTTCATCCGCGTGTGACTGAGTGGAATGCGTTGATGGCAAGCTTTCAATGTCCGTTGCCGGGTGCGACAAGCGCCGAATGGCAACCGATGAAACTCGCGTTCAATATGCAGGCGCAAATGAAGGGCTATGAAAGCTGAGCGCCTGATCCCGCTCGATCAGACAATACGCACGATCACGGAAAACACCCAGACCGCGATACCGACGCCGCCGACCAGGCATACGGCGACTGCGCACAAACGCCAAAAGGTCTTCATCCGTCGTACCTAAAAAAGAAGGCCGCAAAGCGGCCTGAAGAGGGGTACTACAGGGGGATCAATAAGACGCATCGTAAAACGCAAGACTTAAGAGAACATTAAGCCGCGTTGAGCGCGTCGTGATTGTCCTTGGCCGTATCAGCAATCTGCCCGCACCTTTGCAGCGCGCGTCGAAATCGCGGCTCGATCGCCCGCCTAGTTGTACGACATGGTGAAAGTCGCCATCGCTTTGACAGAACCAGGGGTGACGGTTCCCGTGCGAATGTACTGCGCCGACAAAGGCAACGTAAGTACGCCGTTGGGCGAACTTCCGATCAGCCACTGGTTCACGACGCCAACGCCTACCGCGTCGGGTCCGAAGACGACCGGGGTGCCGTCGCCTTTTAATACCTGCACGCCAATCCCCTTTACGCTCGACTCGGGCGACAACGTCAGCAGGTTCGATCGATTCGACGGAGTGACAACATCTGTTATGACGATGGATACCTGGGCGCCGGTCGTGCAAGTGAAATCCAGGTGGAACGCTGTCCGCCCCGCGACTGCTCCCACGCCGGCGGCAAAGGCTCTTACGGCGGGCGTGGGAAGGTAAACAGCGATGTCCTGGGTCTGTACGGAACACGTTGCCGTGTTCAGCGTGCCAGTGGCGCTGCCCGTATAAATGGGCGACTGGTTCCATATTTTGCCTACATTATCCGATGTCTCGTAGGCTTCGCTCAGCACGGGAATAGAAGAGAGACTCGACGCGCCGCCTTTAACCGCGCCATAGGCGACGAAAATAGTTGTGACCGTAACATTCGTGACTATATTCGGCCCAGCCAGCGGACCCGAGAGAGCACACGGTATTCGCAGCAGGCTATTGCTGAGAGATAAATTGCTGGCATTGCAAGTCGGGGCGTTGAAGACGAATCGAACACCAAGCCCGTCGATGGCGGTCTTGTACACGTCTGCGAAGCCAGGCGCAAGCGCGGCGGTCACCGTAAGTTGAATGTAGACAGTTGCCGACGTATTGAACGGGCTGGTATTTAGAAAAGAGCAATTCATCAAGAAACTGTCCGGCGCGACAGTGCTGACTACTGTGCCGGATGGCGCGTTCATCGGAATGGTGATCGTTCCTGCTGCGAGCACTTTGTTCACGTTACCCGGATTGCATGTGATCGCGGCAGAAGCGGGATTAACGAAAAACGCACTGAGGAAAACCGCGAACAGTGTAGAGAGAAGTCTGGCGCGCAAGTTTCGACAGATTTTTAATGCATTGGCGTTCAGCGACGAGCCATCAATGCGAAATCTATCGCCCGTCCTATCCAGAACTGTCATGTATCCTCACATCATTGCTGTTTAGAACGCGATGGGTTTGGCCGGGGGAATCGAAACGTCCTTAGCCCGACGACGAACAATTCACGAGGCAGGCGAATGCCGTCAACCTCAAAGTCGTTCCTACAGCGTTTCGCTTCAGGTAGCGAAGTGACACGGTAGTGACGACAGCATCCAGCGAATCCCACAAGCTGCTGGACGATCGTTACGATATTCAAAATACAAATCTCGTCGTCACAGACAAAAAGCGGACGCCTGGGAGAACTTGTGTTATCCCAGGCGTCCGCTTTTGCACTTTCCCGCATTACAACCGAGCAAACATCGCTTCGGTTGTCCGGCCTTCGAATTAGTTATGCGAGTAGAGCGAGCGTTCGTTGCTCAGGCTAACGCGGCTGCCCGATTGCGATTGCGTGTCTTGCACGCCACCGTAGGACGTTGTGTTTGCATTGGCTTGCGCGCGTTCCGCTGCAACGGTTTGTACGCTTTGGCCGCGCTGCGATGCCGGTGCGCCGACGCTCGGGTTATACGACGGTGCCGGGCCGTAGCCGCTGCTCGCGAATGCGGGGGCAGCCAAAGCTGCGGAAGCGGCGACCAACAATGCGGCGATAAGATTCTTGTTCATGATTTGCTCCGATTTGCATGAGTTTTAAGGGGCGCAGTGGCTTGGTTTTTTCTGCTCACTGCGTCGATGAAATGCAGTGTATACCCTTACTATCGATTTATTGTATCGATAGCATGCAATTGACTTTTCGGAATCCGCTAATAATGAGATGACGGTGCGCCTGCCGTCGAGCACGCAGAACCTAGTCGTGCAAGGTCTCGATAATCGCCGCCGTGATCCCTGTACGGCCGTACGAAGCCCTCTCAACCATCCCGACTGTCCGAAGAATGGGAGGCAGTGCAATCGAAATCAGCCGCAACAACGGGTCCGTCTGCCATCCCGCCCTATGCAGATGGGGCAACACCGTGACGCCTACGTTCTTCCTCACCAGCGCCACGATCGTCTCGATGGAATTCAGTTCCAGATATTCCGTCACCTCCAATCCCAGCGCCGTCAGCGCCTGATCGACGACCACGCCGGTCCGCACGCGCCGGTCAAAACGCAAGAACCCATGCGACGCCAAAATCCGGCGCGGGTCGGTATCGGTGATCTCGCGGCTCACGATCAGCATCAGCGGCTCCGTGTAGAGCGGCGTCCATTTGAGCGTATCGGGCAGGGTCTGGTCGGGACGCGCCACGACCGCTGCAATGTCCACCTCGCCTTGCTCCACCATGACCGTCAACTCGTCCGAACGGGCCGACAACAACCGCACATCCAGCCCAGGGTGAGCTGTTTTTAACCGCGCAACCCCGAGCGAGAGCGCCTGAATCACCGATACAACAGCGCCAATTGTCACCGGCCCCTGCATGGAGTCGGTGGTCTTGGCCTCCAGTTCATCGAGTAGATCCAGTATCTGCTCGACCTTCGGCCGAATCTCATGACCCTGCCGGCTCAGCACGATCTGGCGCGCGCTGCGGTCAAAAAGCTGCCGCCCCAATGCTTGCTCCAGCCCGCGCATCTGCAAGCTGACCGCTGCCTGGGTGAGCGCGACCTTATCGGCCGCGGCCGCGAACGATCCCGTCCGCGCAACCGCCCGGAAGGTCTTCAGCATTCGAATAGTCGGCATGGCTTATTCAAGGAAAAGTTAAGCATCAAAAAGAAAGTTTAATATTTCCTGATGCATTTGGGCCGACATAATTACTTCAATGAAAGTGTTGGCGATGGGTGATCGCTCTATCGCCGAGAGAGAACAGAGATTCCGGGCTCGCCGCTCGTATTGCCCCGCAGCGGAGTATTGAATTTGTCGACGTTAAGCAAGCTGCCCCTGAATCAGCCTGATCGCCAGGATCAGGCCAATCCACCTGCCAGGCATCCCGTACTCGAAGTCAGTGGTTTCTCGCTGAAATTCTCGCGCGCCACGCATGTTCCGAATCTCGTCGAGGACGTCTCGTTCTCCGTGAATGCGGGCGAAACGCTGTGCATCGTCGGGGAATCGGGGTGCGGCAAAAGCGTGACATCGCTGGCGTTGATGGGTTTGCTGCCCAGCCCGCCGGCCAATATTGTCGCGGGGAAGGCGATCTTTGACGGCCGCGATCTCTTCACGCTCACCGAACGCGAACTCGCCGATATCCGCGGCAACCGGATGTCGATGATTTTCCAGGAGCCGATGACCTCGCTCAATCCCGCGTTCACCGTCGGGCATCAGATAGCGGAATGCGTGCAGCGGCATCGTGGGTTGAGCAGCGCGGCGGCGCGCAAGGAGGCGCTGGATATGCTGCGCCTCGTGCGCATTCCCGCGCCGGAAACGCGGCTCGACGCTTACCCGCACGAACTTTCGGGCGGCATGCGCCAGCGCGTGATGATCGCGATGGCGCTGGCGAATCGCCCGCAGTTGGTGATCGCCGATGAACCCACGACCGCACTTGATGTCACCATCCAGGCGCAGGTTTTATTGCTGGTGCGCAGCCTGCAAGCCGAAACCGGCACGGCGATGGTGTTGATCACGCACGACCTCGGCGTCGTGGCGGAAGTGGCCGATTACGTCGCGGTGATGTATGCGGGACGGATCGTGGAATATGGCTCGGTGGATGAAATCTTCGATGACCCGCAGCATCCGTACACCATCGGTTTGATGGGTGCGATTCCATCGGTGGGAAAACGCGAAGGCGCGCTCGCCACCATTCGCGGTTCCGTGCCGTCGCCTGAGCAAATGCCGAAAGGGTGCCGGTTCGCGCCGCGCTGTCCGTTCGTGGAGCAGCGGTGTATCGACGCGGCGCCAAAGGATAAACAGTTGGATGGAACGCATCGGGTGGCGTGCTGGGTTGCGCCGGTTGAACTCGCTCTTGGCGGGGCGGCGGTATGAACATCAACGCTCCTATCATTGAAGCGCGGGAACTGACCAGGCACTTTGGCGGGACGCGCAGCCTGTTCACGCGCACGCCGACGGTCTACGCGGTGAACGGCGTCTCGTTCTCTGTGCAAAAGGGCGAGACGTTTGCCATCGTCGGGGAATCGGGTTGCGGCAAGTCGACGCTCGGACGCCTGTTGCTGCGTCTTATCGATAGCACCGAAGGACGCGTGATCTATGAAGGCAAGGATATAACGCATCTCGGCACCGAGCCTATGCGCCGTCTGCGCCGCGAGATGCAGATCATTTTTCAGGACCCGTTTGCATCGCTGAATCCGGGCATGACGGTGGGACAGATCATCGGTGAACCAATCGCGCTGCATGGGCTGGCGAAAGGCGCTGCGCTTAACGACCGTGTAGCCGACTTGTTGCGCACGGTCGGACTGCAACCCGGTTACGCCGAACGTTATCCGCACGAGTTTTCGGGCGGGCAACGCCAGCGTATTGGCATTGCGCGGGCGCTGGCGGGCGAGCCCAAGCTGATAGTCGGCGATGAACCCGTCTCCGCGCTCGATGTTTCCGTACAGGCTCAGGTGATCAACCTGCTTGAATCGCTGAAGCAGGAGCTTGGTCTGACGCTGATCATGATCGCGCATGATCTCGCGGTGATTCGTCATATGAGCGATCGCGTGGCGGTGATGTATCTCGGCGAAATCGTCGAAATGGCGGATGTGGACGATCTGTTTGACCAGCCGCTTCATCCTTATACGCAAGCTTTATTGCAGGCAATTCCTGCGAGCAGCCCGCGTCAGCGCAGAACCAAACCCTCCTTGACCGGCGACTTGCCGAGTCCGACCGCGCCGCCTTCTGGCTGCCGTTTTCATCCGCGTTGTCCGCATGCACGCTCACGTTGTGCCGACGAGCAACCCGTCAACGAAACGCTGGAGAACGGCCACCGGATCGCGTGCCATTTCTGGCGCGAAATACAGAACGCGGGCGGCGGCGCACCTCTCGTTTCCATCGTCAGCCCGAAGCTCGTTGAGCGTCTCGCAGTGTATCGGCAGCGTCAGGCGTTGGTCGACAGCGCTGTAAAAGAACAACCGAACAAACGATAAACGGGGAAGTCCAGATGCGAAAGATTGTATTGGCCGCGGTACTCGCCGCGAGTGTTAGCACCAGCGCCGTGATGGCTCAGTCGAACTCGACTATCCGGATTGGTTTGCAGGACGATATCGGCACGCTCGATCCAGCGCGCAGCAGTCAGGTGGTCGATCGGATCGTGTTCAGTTCTCTATGCAATTCGCTGGTGGATATTGGCCCGGACCTGAAGATCGTGCCCATGCTCGCGACCTCCTGGAGCATGAGCGCCGACAACAAGACGCTCACGTTCAAGCTGCGCCACGGCGTGAAATTCCACGACGACGAGCCGTTCAACGCCGCCGCCGTGAAAGCGAATCTCGACCGCGCGCGCTCCATGCCCGCGAGCAATCGCAAGAGCGAACTGGCGTCCATCGATCACGTGGATGTAGTCGATGAATTCACCGTCGCGATCGTGTTGAAAACGCCCGATGCCGCGCTGCTCGCCACGCTGACCGATCGTGCCGGCATGATGCTCGCGCCGAAAACCCTCACCGACGACACCAGCGTTTCCACGCATCCGGTGTGCTCGGGTCCGTACAAATTCGTCGAGCGTGTACAGAACGACCGTGTCGTGCTGCAGAAATTCGCGGGCTACTGGGACGCCGATAAATACCCGATTCAGAAGATTATCTTTCAGCCGATTCCCGACAGCACCGTGCGCCTCGCGAACCTGCGCTCGGGTTCACTCGACATGCTGGAACGTCTCGCGCCGTCCGATGTGGCATCGGTGAAAAGCGACAAGAACCTCAACTTCATTTCGATGAGCGGCCTGGGCTTCTACGACCTCACCTTCAACGTCTCGAACGGACCGCGTGCGCCCAAGGCGTTCAAGGACAAACGTGTGCGCCAGGCGTTCGAACTTGCCATTGACCGCGATGCGATCAATCAGGTGATCGGCGGCGGAATTTTCTCGCCGATCAACCAGGCGATACCGTCGAATAGCCCGTACTTCGATGCATCGATCAAGACGACCAAACGCGATATCCCGAAGGCGAAAGCGTTGCTCAAGGCGGCGGGTTTCACGCAGATTAATGTGGAGCTGACCTTCGGTAACAACACCGTATCGAACCAGATGGCGCAGATGCTGCAAGCCATGCTGTCGGAGGCCGGCATCAACCTCAAGTTGCGTCCGACCGATTACGCCGCGGCGCTGAATGCATCGACGAAAGGCGACTTCGAATTGCTCTATCTCGGCTGGTCGGGACGCACGGACCCGGATGGCAACCTGCATCAGTTCGTGACCTGCAAGGGCAACCTGAACTACGGGCGTTATTGCAATCCTGACGTGGACAAACTACTCGACGACGCGCGCGTGAAAGCGACGGTGGCCGAGCGCAAGC
Organism: Caballeronia sp. LjRoot34; assembly: GCF_964253815.1. NCBI lineage: Bacteria > Pseudomonadati > Pseudomonadota > Betaproteobacteria > Burkholderiales > Burkholderiaceae > Caballeronia > Caballeronia sp. LjRoot34. The sequence continues at coordinate 4,044,407 of NZ_CAXUSB020000001.1, read as the reverse complement.
CGATCTACGACGCCGCGCAAAAGCTCCTCGCCGATGAAGACCCGATCGTGTATCTCTACGCACAGCCGTGGCCGTATGCGTTGTCGAAGAAAGTGCAGGGCTTCACGCCTTATCCGGACGGGTTGATTCGTCTGCGTGGCGTGAGCATCAAGGGGTAGTCCGCTAATGATTCGAATCATCGCCAACCGCGCGCTTGTCGCGATCCCGACACTGATCCTGGTGTCGATGATGATCTTCGGCCTGCAAAAAATGCTCCCCGGCGATCCGGTCATGGCGATGGCTGGCGAAGACCAGAACCCGCAGGTTATCGCTACGTTGAGGCTGAAGTATCACCTCGATGAACCCGTGCCCGTGCAATACGCGCTCTGGGTGCGGGACATTCTTCATGGTGATCTGGGTGCGTCGCTCAGGACCGATGTGCCGGTGACCAAACTCATCGCGCAGAAGTTGCCGGTGACGTTGCAACTGGCCGTCATGGCGATGATCTTCGCGATCGGCATTGGCGTGCCGCTAGGGGTTTTATCGGCGGCGAACAAGGGAAAAGCGCTTGATTACGGCGCTAATGTTCTCGCGCTCACTGGTATGTCGATACCGAACTTCTGGCTCGGGATAATCCTGATCTTTTTGGTGTCGGTGAAATGGCAGTTGTTGCCTTCATCCGGATACGTGTCGCCGACCGAGGATTTCTGGTTGAGCATCAAGACCATGCTGATGCCCGCGTTCGTGTTGGGCGCGGCGCTCGGCGCGCAGTTGATGCGACATACGCGTAGCGCGATGCTGAGTGTTTTGCGCAGCGACTACATTCGTACGGCGCGTGCCAAAGGGCTTCTGCGAGGTACGGTGGTGGTGAAACACGGCTTTCGCAACGCGTTGATTCCGATTGTCACGGTGCTTGCCTTGCTGTTCGGCGAACTGCTTGCCGGCGCGGTGCTGACGGAACAAGTGTTCACTATTCCGGGCTTCGGCAAGCTGGTCGTCGATGCCGTTTTCAATCGCGATTACGCCGTCGTTCAAGGCGTGGTGCTCGTCACGGCGGTAGGGTTTATCGTGGTGAATCTGTTCGCCGATGTCTTGTATGTTCTGCTCAACCCGCGGCTGAGGAAAAGCTGATGGCGACTATTGTGGAAGTGGAAACAGCCGCTTTGCCGCGCAAACGCAATCGCGCGTTGGGCCGCTTCATGCGCAATCGTGCCGCCGTAGCGGGCGCGGTAATCGTGCTTCTAATAATTCTTGTGGCCATCTTCGCACCGTGGCTTTCGCCCTACGATCCCATTCAGGCGAGCTTCATGACGGTGCGGCAAGCGCCATCGGCGAGTCATTGGTTCGGAACCGATGAACTCGGTCGCGACGTCTTCACGCGCTTGCTGTGGGGCGCACGCGCTTCGTTGCTGGCGGGCGTGGTGTCGGTGGGTATCGCAGTGGTGATTGGCGTGCCGCTCGGTTTGCTCGCAGGCTACTTCGGCAAACTGGTCGATGGCGTGATCTCGCGCTTCACCGATGCCTTGCTGTCCATCCCGTTCCTGATCCTCGCCATCGCATTGGCCGCGTTCCTCGGACCGAGCCTCACCAACGCGATGATTGCAATCGGCGTCTCGGCCATGCCGCGTTTCGTACGCCTCACGCGCGGCCAGGCAATCAGCGTCAAAGCGGAGGATTATGTGGAAGGTGCGCGTGCGATCGGACTGGGGCACTTTCGCATCATCGTCCGCTATATTTTCCCGAACGTGCTGCCGCCCATCATCGTGCAGGCCAGTCTCACGGTCGCCATGGCGATCATCGCGGAAGCCAGCTTGTCGTTCCTCGGGCTCGGGCAATTGCCGCCCGCGCCATCGTGGGGATCGATGCTGAACACCGCGAAGGATTTCGTCAGCCAGGCGCCATGGATGTCGATCTTCCCGGGCATTGCGATCTTCCTGGCCGTGCTCGGCTTCAACCTGCTCGGCGATGGACTGCGCGACGCGCTCGATCCGCGCGAGCTTTGATCCCAACAACTTTCATCACAAAAGAGACGAGTTTCCCATGACCCGCTTCAACTGGCAGAACCCCTATCCCACGCCGCGCTTGCCCGTGTTCGCGCGCAATATTGTTTCGACGTCCCATCCCCTCGCTGCGCAAGCCGGCTTGCGCATGTTGTGGAAGGGCGGTAACGCCGTCGATGCGGCTATCGCGGCAGCGGCAGCCATTACGCTGGTCGAGCCCGTGTCGTGCGGCCTCGGCGGCGACGCGTTCGCGCTCGTCTGGGACGGCGCCAAGCTGCATGGATTGAACGCATCGGGCGTGTCTCCCGCCGCGTGGAACGTCGATTACTTCAAGAACAAGTACGGCGAGCAAAACGGCCTGGCGAACCAGCCGAAGCGCGGTTGGGACGCGGTCACCGTGCCTGGCGTGATCGCTGGATGGGAAGCGCTGCACGCGAAGTTCGGCTCGCTGCCGTTCGGCGACCTGATGGAACCGGCCATTGAAATTGCCGAGCGTGGGCACGCGGTGGCGAGCATTGTCGCGTACAAATGGGCGGCGGCTATTCCCGAGTTGAAAGACCAGCCCGGTTTCGCCGATACCTTCATGCCACGCGGCCGCGCACCGGAGATCAGCGAGTTGATGCGTTATCCCGGTCATGCAAAGACCTTGCGTACGCTCGCTGAACACGGACCTCGCGCGTATTACGAAGGCGAGATTGCCGAGAAGATCGCGGCGTTCGCGAAGCAGGGCGGCGGCGCGATGACCGCAGCCGATCTACGCAATTACAAGGCCGACTGGGTCGAGCCGATCTCGAAGGATTATCGCGGTCATACGGTCCATGAGATTCCGCCGAACGGGCAGGGCATTGCTGCGCTGATCGCGCTTGGTATCCTCGATAAATTCGATGTGAAGTCGCTCACCGTCGACAAGATCGAGTCGCAGCATTTGCAGATTGAAGCCATGAAGCTCGCTTTCGCCGATGTCTATCAGTACGTCGCCGATCCGCGTTCCATGGACGTCACGCCCGAGCAGATGCTCGACGACGCGTATCTCACCGAGCGCGCCAAGCTCATCGATCCGAACAAGGCGAAGCACTTCGACTTCGGCATGCCGCCGGCGGGCGGGACCATTTATATGTCAGTGGCAGACGAGCGCGGCATGATGGTGAGTTTCATCCAGTCGAACTACATGGGCTTTGGCTCAGGCGTGGTTGTGCCGGATACGGGTATCGCGATGCAGAACCGCGGTTTTGGTTTCTCGATGGACCCGAAATCCGCGAACGTGGTGGAGGGCAGCAAGCGGCCATTCCATACCATCATCCCGGCGTTCCTCACGCAGGACGTGGACGGCGTGCAGGAAGCGGTGATGAGCTTTGGCGTGATGGGCGGCGACATGCAGCCGCAAGGTCATCTGCAATCCATCGTGCGTCTGCTTGATTACGGCCAGCAACCGCAAGCTGCTTGCGATGCACCGCGCTGGAAGGTGAATCGCGATTTCACCGTCGATGTGGAATCAACGCTTGATCGCGAAACGGTGAAGGCGCTGCAAGCGATGGGACACACGATCAAATCCGTCGATGATCCTTATATGGATTTCGGCTCGGGTCAGTACATCTGGAAGCTGGACCGTAACGATCCTGAGCGTGGATATGTAGCGGCGAGCGATAGCCGCCGCGATGGGCTGGCGGCGGGGTTCTAGGTTCACTCGGTCGGCAAGCATCAAGGCAGTCTGTACGAAGAAGGGCCGTTCATCCAACCATCGTGGGTGGGCGGCCCTTTTCATTGGCACGTGAAAGTGTGCGCGTTACGAAGCCGATGCCAGCGCGTATCGGCGACAATGTTCGAGATAACCGCCTTCGTGGCTGCTCACCAGTTCCACGATACTTTTCCATAGCCACGAAGGCGCATCCAGCGACTTCGACTTCGCGCGGTGCAACTCGGATAACCACGCGCGCCGCTGTGCCGTATCCATCTGCCGGGCGTGCGCTTTACCAACGACCATCGCCAGGAAGCGCGCTGCCTTCATCGCTTCATCCTGCGTCAATTGTTCGACCGTCAGCTTCATGTCCTGCGGCAACAGTTCGCGAATCACCACCGACCGGTCGTTCAAACGCGCCGGGCGCATCCGCTCTCCAAGCCACGGCGTCAGATGCCGCGCCCCTTCCACGATCCGTTCCGCGTTATCGCGCGGCATGCGCTTGCGCGACGCCTGATCCGTATAACGCGGTGCTGCGGCCTTTGCACCTTCCTTGATATCGATAAGGCAAAGATCGTCGCCGTCTATCGCACCGCCGTCGATGTCCAGCAACACCGCATATCGCAACCGGCCGAGCGAGCTGCAGCCCTTCACCCAATACGCGGCATCGATTACGGTGACGTTTTCTTCGTCAGCGTTCTTGCGCAGGGCGGTTGCTATATCGGCAATCTCGCGCTGCTGGAACAGCGCCTCTATTTCGGCTCGCTCACTCTTGTCGAGCGGCCAGAAACGCTTGCCGAGGGGAATGCTCGGTTCAATGTCTTCAATGCGTTCGATCGCCAGTTGCTGCCACGTGCGGCGCACCGCTTCCTTCATCATCACCCGTACCTCTTCGGGTTTCGTGTCCTTGCCAGAGCGATGGCTGGAACGATCGAAGGCATGTTCATAGCCTTGCGCGAGCGCTTCCATCATGCGTGCTGTCGTGACGCCGGGCAGGTCAGAGCCGCGCGCGGCCGTTGCCAGCGATAGCCCAAGCCGGATGATGTCGTGCGCCGGATTGCCGATCACGGTCTGGTCGAGATCGCGGATCTGGATCTCCACGCGGCCGTCGGCGTTGGCAACGGGCCCGAGATTGCCCGTGTGGCAATCGCCGCAAATCCAGATGGCGGGGCCTTCGGGGAGCGAATGTCCTTCAATGCCGTCGAGCCATTCATAAAACTTGGTCGTGCTGCCGCGCACGTAGGCATGCGCCGATTCGGCCATCTTCATGTTGCGACGCTCATAGAGGAGCGCCTGACGATCGTTGGGACTGGGAAGCTTGAATTTTTTCTTGGGCATGGGATCGTCCTGTAGTGCTCACTTGGAGCAAGGCGTATGCCGTCGCCGTGTAATGAAAATGAAGGGTGTTTGCGGGCGGATGCTTGTCGCTGGTTTTGATCGTGCAGCAAAGCCGTCGAGCGTTGTGATCGTTTGGCCCGGCGGCTGGATTTTTGATCCGTTACGGTATCGGCCTGCGCTTTCCAAGGAGACACGATGACGCTACCCACCTTTTCCATGGTCGATACCGCGCCCACGCCGGTCGGTCCTTTTTCTCACGCGGCCGAAGCGGATGGCTGGGTGTTCCTCACCGGTCAAATGCCGACCGATCCCGCCGACGACACCAAGCCCTTGCCCGAAGGCGTGGAAGCACAGACGCGACGCGTGATGGATAACCTGATTCTTGTGCTGGAAGGGATCGGGTTATCGCTGGATAACGTGGTCAGCGTGCGGATTTTCCTGACCGAATTCAAACGCGATTACGCCGCGATGAACGAGGTTTATAAAGGCTACTTTCTGCCTAAGCCGTTGCCGGCTAGGACGTGTATCGGCGTGACAGGGTTGGCTCGCGATGCGCTGGTGGAGATTGATTTCGTCGCCAAACGATGAGTTTATTTACTCGCCGATGAGTCCACGTGCCGGAAGGTGAGGTTGATCCGTTCTCCGCGGGCTTCCGGTTCTTTCGGCACCCTATGCGCCCAGTCGAGTTGAGTGCGCCCCTGCATGATGAGCAAGCTGCCGTGCGTGAGTTGAAGCGTATGCGTTTGCCGGGTCTTCGTATGCCGGAAGTCGAAGGTCCGCGTCGTGCCCAGACTTACCGAGGCGATCACCGGTTCTGGCCCGAGTTCACGCTCCTTGTCGGCATGCCAGCCCATGCTGTCCATGCCCGTGCGGTAGCGGTTGATCAGGACGCTGTTGAACGTCGTTTTCGCTTCGGCTTCGGCCTGTGTTTTGAGCGTTAATACGGCTGGCGTCCACGGCTTCGGAATGTTGCGAATGCCTGAGTACACGTACACCGCGCCAGGATCGCCCTGCCACGCGGTCAGGCGCGGGAAGGGGATCTTGCCGGCAGGCGTGTTCATTGAGTCCTGCTGCCAGGTGATTTCATCGAGCAAAGCGGCTAACGTGTCCGACGCCGTCGGCGCGTCCAGCCAGTCAGGCAGCCATACGATGTCAGGCTTGGGAATGTCGTCGAAGAGGTCGAACATGGCGGTGATTTTCGCCTTCAGGCTATCTGCTAAGTCGATGTCAGTAACTTAGCAGATTCTCTTTCCTGAAACTTGCTCACATGTTTCCAAAGCCGCCACGTTGCGCGGCGGCTCATCAATTCAACGAGCGAGCTTCGTCACCGTCACCCGTTTCTTCAGCACACGCGCTTGCAGCACGATCACCAGCAACAAGAACACGCCGCGTATCACCGATTGCCAATACGCCGACAGGCTGATAAAGCCCAGTCCATTCTCGAAGTTCAGCAGGTTGAACACCAAACCCAGCAGCGCGACGCCGGCTATCGTCATTGCGATCGATCCTTGTCCGCCGGTTAGCAACGTCCCGCCCAGCACCACCGCCGATATCGCGAACAACTCCCAGCCCACGCCTTCATTCGGCTGCCCTGCGCCGAATTGGGCAGCCAGTATCGCGCCCGCTATGCCGGCCAGCAAGCCGCTCAGCGCATAGACCGCGACCAGCGTCCTGTCTACATTCAAGCCCATCAAACGCGATGCTTCTTCGCTACCGCCTATGGCCAGCGCGTGTCGGCCGAAGCGTGTGCTTCGCAACGCCAGCCAGCCCAACACAGCCGCCAATGCCGCCACGATTCCCGGAATCGGCAAACCCCATAAATCCCCCTGTCCAAAGTTGGCGAAACTGGAGGTGGCCGCAATCGATACGGCATCGTTATGTCCCAGCAGCAACGCCAACCCATGCGCCCCCAGGCTGGTCGCCAACGTAACGATAAACGGCAAGATCCGCATGTGCGTGATGACGAGGCCATTCAACACGCCTATCGCGAGCCCCGCTGCCGCGCCCGCGAGCACCGCGACCAGACCGCCATACGGGCTCGCCAACGCAGCCACCACGCTCGCCAGCGCCGCCACCGTTCCGACCGACAGATCGATGCCGCCCGTGATGATCACAAACGCCATGCCCACCGATATCAACGCGAACATCGAGTTATATCGCCAGAAAGAATTGATGTTGTAGGCGGATGCAAAGTGGTCGTATCGAAGCACGCCGAGTACGAGTAACGCCGCTAACGCCAACAGAATGGGAAGGTTCTTTTTCATGTCGATGTATCCCTATCGCTGACGCCGCTGGACATACACTGCGGCGATGATGATGCCGGCTTTCACCACCAACGCGGCGGCATCGGGAATGCCGTGGGCAAGCAGCGTGTATCGCAGCAACTGGATGATCAGCGCGCCAATCAGCGTGCCCACTATGTACGCCCTGCCACCCGTCAACGCCGTGCCGCCCACGGCCACTGCGGCAATGGCATCGAGCTCGGAGCCGAGGCCGATCACGTTAGCGTCCGACGATGAATTCACGGAGATCGATATCAACCCCGCCAGCCCTGCCAACGCCGCGCACAAGGTGTAAGCGATCATCTTCACGCGTGCCGTTGGAATCCCGCTCAGGTACGCTGCGCGCTCATTGCCGCCCGTCACGAGCAGGTACTGGCCGAACAAGGTCTTGCGCACGATCCACGCGAACACGGCCACGAGCGCGAGCATCAGGAATACTTGCGCCGGCACGCCCGCCACGCGGCCCAGCGCGATCCACTGGAAGGCGGGGTTGTCGAACGCTTGCAGGCTGCCGTCGGTAAACACTTGTGCAATGCCGCGCCCAGCGATGAACAGCACCAGCGTCGCGACAATCGGCTGCACGGAGAGCCTCGTGACGAGGAAGCCGTTGAACACACCGCAGACAGCGGCGGCCAAAACAGGCAAGACAAAGGCCAACGCGATGCCGAACGGCCCGGCTACGTTCATGAAGATCATCGGCGCGAGCGAACCGGCAATCGCCATTGATGCGCCCACCGATAAATCGATACCACCCGTCGCCACGACCAGCGTCATCCCAATGCCGACGATCACGATCGTCACCACTTGCGTCAGGTTAACGTTGAAGGTTTGCAGCGACCAGAAGTGCTGCGTGAAGAGCAGGTTGAAAACGATCATCGCGAGCAGCACGGCGATCTCGCGCTGAATCGTTATCCGATGTTTTTTCTTCTGCGCGGCCTGCACGATCGGCGCGGCTGTTGCCGGTTGCGTTTTCTGATTCATGGCTGACCTTCTTTGGCATCGACCGCTTCCGCCAGCGTGGATTCTTCCCCCGATCCATACGCGATCGCATCCATGATCGATGCTTCGCTCATGCGCGCACCGTCGAGTTCGGCGACGGTCTTGCCATCGCGGATCACGACCGCGCGATCGGCTACCGCAGTGAGCTCTTCCAGCTCCGACGCCGACAGCAACACCGCCAGCCCCGAGTCGCGCAGTTCACGGATGATCTTGGCGACGTCGGCCTTGGCGCCGACATCAATCCCTCTTGTGGGTTCATCGAGCAGCAGCAAGGTTGGATTCGTCGCGAGCCAGCGCGCGAGCAAAACCTTCTGCTGATTACCGCCCGATAATTCGCGGATCGGTTGATCGGGCGAACGCATTTTGATGCCCAGCGATTCGATAAACTGGTCCACTATCTCGCGCTGCTTCGCGACATCGACCACACCGCGTTTGGTCAGCGTGCGCAGGCATACGAGCGTGAGGTTATCGCGCACCGACAGCTCCGGCACGATGCCTTCGCCCTTGCGGTCCTCGGTGAGATACGCAATCCCGCGCGCTATTGCGTCCTGCGGCGACTTGAGCGTAACTGGTTTGCCACCGATGGAAAGCGACCCGCGCTCGGCCGGATCCGCGCCGAACATCAACCGCATGGTTTCCGTTCGGCCCGAACCAAGCAGCCCGGCGAGACCAACGGCCTCGCCTGAGTGGACATCGAGCGATACATCCGACACCTTCGCGCCCGCGCCGAGGTTCATCGCGCTGATCGCCGTCGAACCGCGTTTGGCGAGGTTCGCTTCCTTGACCGCGCTGTCCTCGTGCACGACGGCGGCGAGTGTCCGACCAAGCATGGTGGTGACGAGTTGCAGCTTGTCGAGCGCGGCCATCGGGCTTTCCGCAACGGTTTGTCCGTCGCGCATGACCGTAACGCGATCGCACAGCGCATACAACTCATCCAGCCGATGCGAGACGAAAATCACCGCGCGGCCGTCGTCCCTTAAACGCCTCACTACGCTGAAGAGCAATTCGACTTCGCGTTCATCGAGCGAGGACGTGGATTCATCCATGATGACCATCTTCGCTTCCGACGATACCGCCCGCGCCAGCGCCACCATCTGCTGGATAGCGGTTGAAAACTCACGCACGGCTTTGCTGACATCGATCTGTAATCCGAACGAATCGAGCAATTCCTGCGCGCGCCGGTGAACCGTCTTCCAGTCGATCAACCCGAATCGACGCGGCTCGCGGCCGAGAAAAATGTTCTCGGCAATCGAGCGGAACGGGACGAGATTGATCTCCTGGTAGATCGTGCTGATACCGGCTTCGCGCGCTTCTTTCGGGCTGCGGAAATCGGCTTCGCGGCCATCGAAGCGAATCGTGCCTGACGTGCGCCGGTACGCGCCCGTCAGGATCTTGATCAGCGTCGACTTACCCGCGCCGTTCTGCCCGATCAGCGCATGCACTTCTCCTGCTGTCACCGACAGCCGGGCGTGCCGCAACGCGGCCACGCCGCCAAAGCTGATGTCGATGTCCTGCATCTCGAGCAGGGGTGATCCGGAATTCGGCGTGTTCATCTAGTGCGTCTCCCTGGCGACTGGTTTCACGCAGTGACTGCGTTTCCATCCGCCGGATACAAAAGAAGCGACGGCCCGCGAAAGACGGGGCGCGCCGCTTCGAACACCTTCGTTGCTCTTACCCAAGCGTCATACGTTCACTGAACGTGTTCGTTCAATAGCCGTACTGCATGCTCTCTTTAACGTTGCTTTTATCGTAGAAGCGGTCGGAGACTTTCACCCACGGCGGGACCGTTTCGCCCTTCGCGAATTTCTGCGCCACATCGCACGCGAGCGGGCCGAAGAACGGGCTCGACTGCACGCTTGCACCGAGTTCGCCGGCAGCGATGGCGTCCAAACCGCCCTTCGTCCCGTCGATGGTCACAATGGTGATGTCCTTGCCCGGCTGCTTGCCGGCCGCCTTGATAGCGGCAATCGCGCCGAGCGCCATTTCGTCGTTGTGCGCGTACACGGCGGTCACGTCGGGATGCGCCTGAAGCAGCGTTTCCATGACTTTACGACCCGTGTCACGCGCAAAGTCACCACTTTGCGACGCGATGATCTGCATGCCCGGATTCTTCGCGATCACGTCGTCAAAACCCTTCTTGCGATCGTTCGCAGCGGACGCACCCGTCGATCCTTCCAGTTCGATGATCTTCGCCTTGCCGCCAGTCGACTTGACCAGCCAGTCGGCCGCACGCTGCCCCTGGTTGATGAAGTCCGAGCCAATGAACGTAATGTAGTCGCGCCCCGCTTTCGCCACCGACTGATCCACGTCACGGTCGACCAGGATCACCGGAATGCCCGCTTTCTTCGCCTGCAACACAATTGGCGCGAGCGGCTTTTCTTCACGCGGCGGGAACACGATCAAATCGACGTGCTGCGCGATCATGCTCTGGATATCGGCGACTTGTTTCGATGCCGAGCTGTTCGCATCGGTCATCACCATCTGCCAGCCGCACTTCGCCGCGACGTCCTTGAAGCTCTTGGTTTCGGCGAGACGCCACGGGTTGTTGCTTTCGGTCTGGGCGAAGCCGACGCGCAAGGGTTTCTTGGTCGCGAGCTTGGGCAGGGGAGAGTCATCGGCGTGGGCGATGCTGAAGCCCGCGATCATCGACAGCGCGAGCGCCGACGTGGCCAGCACGCGCAACGGGAATTTGCGTTTGTTGAAATTTTCAAGCGACAGCATGTCTTCCTCCGGTATGGATGGTCCTGCTTTTTTAAGTGCTTCGGTCCTGCCGTGTTTTTCGTTCTTGGTGCTCCATCTCAATAAGTCGAGGTGCGATGATTATTCCACCGTATTTTATTATTGGTCAATCGCTAATATTATTAATTGCGGGCTGTTTTGCCACGGTAATTACCCTTACCGATGCGCGTTCCACCAGCGGCCCGTCGAGCTTCACCGTACGTCGGCGCACGGGTGCGCCGGCGGCGCGGTTGTGCTCCTCCTGGAGCAGTGTTTCAACGGCCCATCGGCCCAGTTCATAGTTGGGCAGGACGACCGTGGACAACGGCGGATGGGTATGCCGGGCGATCTCCTGATCGTCGTAGCCGAGTACGGAAACGTCTTCTGGCACCCTCAATCCGAGCTGCTTCAGCGCTTCGATTGCGCCGAGCGCCATCAAGTCGTTCGCGCAGAAAATGGCTGTTGGCGGGTTGGGCTGGCGCATTAACGACAGGGTCTGTTCGAAGCCAGAACCCGAACTCCAGTCGCCTTCACGCACCAGCTCGGCGGCGAACGGCAGGTCTGCAGTTGCGAGCGCCATCCGATATCCCTTCAGCCGGTCGCGCGACGCGTCTTGCCAGGGTTCGCCGTTCACATACCCAATCCTTCGATGCCCCGAGTTCAGCAAATATTCCGTCGCGGTATGGCCCCCCGTGACTTCAGCCGGCACCACCGACGAAAGCTCGGAATCGCCTGTGTAGCAGTTCAGCAGGACCGTTGGGACCTTGGAAAGCGCTGCGGGCAACGTCACCTTGCGCGTGTACACCGTCGCGTAAATCACGCCGAGCACGTTGGGGTTCGTCAGCGTGGCATCGAGCACTTGCTGTTCGATTTCCGCGTTGCCGTGCGTCGAGTAAACGGCAAGCATCCGGCCGTTTGCGAACGCTGTATCGCGCGCGCCGTCGATGTTCACCACCGGATGCGGACTCGTCGAAATTTCATCGGCGAGATACACGATCAGGTTCTTTTCGTTCGCCGTGATTGCGGCGTCCAGCGGCTCGCGGGATGTCATCCGATAGCCGAGATCCTGCGCGGCCTTCAGTACTTTGTTGCGTGTGGCGTCGGAGAATTTTGCGCTGGTCGCGTTGTTCAGTACGAGCGAGACGGTGGATTGCGAAACGCCGGTCAGCTTCGCGATGTCGGTCATCGTCGGACGGCGTTGCGTGGATTTTTTCATTGTCAGTGACCGCGAAAAGGCGGCGTTGCGTTGCGCTGAAACAGTCTGCGGATGCCGCCGACGGTACCACTAATATTTTCTATCGACAACGCTCGAAAACCATCGCCAGGATTGGCTTTGCCGGGGTTAAGACAAATCTAAGTGTTATTACTAATAATATTGACTATTTCGTGGCGGTCGTGCGATTCTCGGGGCGCACGCTGGGCTGTCGAATCAATGAAAGCCACGCGTGCCGACCGCGCCCGACTCGCGTGGCGCAACCAAGGAGACGACGATGGCCCGCTACGACGAGCGCGCTCGCGATGCGCTTGCGGAGGATTTTGAACGTGACGGTTTTGTGCTGCTGCCCGACCATTTCCCGCGCGCGACGCTCGAAGCGTGGGGCGCGGCTTTCGCGCCGCTTTTCACACCGCATGCGGAGGCGGCGCGCGAGCAGGGTGGCAGCGGCAATCGTGGGCCGGGGCGCTATTACGTCACGTTGCCGTTCGAAGGCGAGTTTGCCGATCCCGCCATTTTTTGCGATGACGATGTACTGGGAATCGTCGAGCGAATTGCCGGGCCGGATCCCGTGATGTGCCAGCTCGCCACCGATACCCCCGTGCGCGGTTCTGATTTTCAGGACTGGCATCGCGACACGCCGCCTTTGTTCGATGGCGTGCCGGAAACACCGTCGTTCCAGTTGGCGGTGAATTTTCCGCTTATCGATGTGAATGATGAGAACGGGTCGCTGGAGATTACGCGCGGGACGCATCGGATATCGCGTGAGGATGCGCTTGCCGGTTTGGCGACTGGCCGGTTTCCGGCGGAACGCGTTCCCATGCAACTCGGCGACGTGATGATCCGCGATGTGCGCGGGTTGCATCGGGGCACGCCGAATTTCACCGATACCCCGCGTCCGATGGTCGTGATCGGTTATAGCCGTTCGTGGTATTTCAGGCCGGAAGTACAGGTGCAAGTCCCGCGCGATGTGTTCGCCGCGTTGCCTGCCCGCGCGAAACGGTTGCTGCGTTATAGCCCGCAAGTCGACAAGACCCCGCGGACCTTCGATGAAAGTTATCAGCGGTTTGCATATTGAACGCCGATCGTCAGGAAGGCGTGAATCAAAGCGCCGCCAACAACCTTGATGACGACGCGTTTCGCATCGCGTTGAAGGATGCTGCGCTGATCGAACTGCGGTTCGAGGATCGGCGCGTGTTACTGGCGCCGCACGTCGGTGGGGCGATCGCGGCGTTCTACGATCTGCCGGACGGCAACGGCAACGATGGTCGCGGCGCGCTGCATTGGCTGCGCCCCGCGTCGGCCGACGCGCTCGCTGCTTGCAACCCACTCGGCATGGCGAGCTTTCCGCTGTTGCCGTACTGCAACCGGCTACGCGACGCGCGTTTTACTTTCGACGGCCGCGAGGTCGATCTATCCGCCGATGGCAACGCGTTCGATCACGCGCTGCATGGGCACGCGTGGCGGCGGCCGTGGCGCGTGGGTCTGGTGTCGTCGACCATGGTGGAATTGCATCTGAACCACGAACCTGGCAGCGAACCGGCGCACCACTGGCCGTATCGATATGAAGCGACGCAGCGTTTCGAACTCGATGACTCAGGCTTGTTCGTCACCATGTCGATACGCAATCTCGCCGGTCAGCCTATGCCGTTCGGCATGGGTCATCATCCTTATTACCCTCGCACGCCGGCGACGCGCATCCACACCCACGTCCGCGCGATGTGGCACGCCACGCAGGATCTCCTGCCAACGTTTCTCGGCGCGCATCCGTGCGTTGATGCGTTGGCGTCGCCTGAAGGCTTGTCCGCGAATGCCTTCGATCTCGACAACAACTTCGCTGGCTGGTCGAGGTCGGCGACCATCGACTGGCCGGATGAACTCCGCAGCGTGACGCTTTGCGCCGATGCGCCGTTCGATCACATGGTTTTATACGCACCCTCGGCGCATCCTGACCTGCTGTGCGTGGAGCCTGTAACGAACACGGTGGATTTCCTGAATCTCGATGCGCCGCGAGAGGACGTGGGCGGGGGCGTCCTGATGCCCGGAGAAACAGTGCAAGCACGCTTCGGCTGGATGCCGGGCGATCTTGCCCAATCCGACGTCGAACGGAACAAATCCACTTTCCCGGTATCATCCTGAAATTATCCGCGAGCTTGATCCACTGAGCGCGCGAGCACCTTCAGCATTCTCAAAAATCCAGGAAAGTACCATGACGACGATCGACAGCGCGCCCGGCGAATCCACCCAACCGCGCCGGGTCTTGCTCGTCGATGACAGCGTCGATGCAGCCGAAGCCATGTCGATGCTACTCGAAACGCTAGGCCACGAAGTTCGTGTGATGCATGACGGCCCGAGCGCGCTTGCCATGGTCGATGACTTCGCGCCCGATGTCGTGGTCTTGGATATCGGCTTGCCGGGCATGGACGGTTTTGAGGTCGCGCGGGAGTTGCGCACGCGCGCGGTGACTAAGACCGCGTTGCTGATCGCGTTGACGGGTTATGGCGCGGACAGCGACAAGAAAGCAGCCCGCGATGCCGGCTTCGACCATCATCTGGTCAAACCCGTGTCTTTCACCGCGATAGAAACCGTGATCGCGGCGTCATTTGCAGACCGCGCGAAGTAAAGCTCGAAGTAAAGCTGGAAGTAAAACGCGAAGTAAAACCCCCGCTCACTCCACCCTTAACTTCGCCATATACGGCAGATGATCGGACAGCCATGCGGTGTCCTGCGTCGGTGTGATCCATTCAACCGGTTTCATACCGCGCACGAACATCTTGTCGAGCGCGAGCGCGGGTGAAAACGCTGGATAGGTCCGACCGGATTCGCCGAGCATGGTCGCCACTTCGCTCATCCCAAGTTCACCGAAGACCCCCACCGAATCATTACGCCAGTCGTTGAAGTCGCCCGCCAGAACGAGCGGCCCTTCAGGCGCTTCCTTCGAAATCCACAACGCAATCCAGTTCATTTGCCGCAGCCGCGCCGCTCGCGTCAACGCAAGATGCGCGCACAGCAGCGTGACCGAGCGACCGGCAAACGTGGCGCGCGCGACCAGCAAGCCGCGCCGCTCGAATCGATGCGCCGAGATGTCCCAACGTCCACCCAGATCCAGCGGATGCGGGGAAAGAATCGCGTTGCCATGCCGCCACGATGGCTTGAACACGTTCTGCCCGAGCGCGATCTGCAAATCGAGCGATGTTGCTATTTCCGTCGCCTGACAATGCCAGATGTCATCGACCGGGGCATCGAGCGGATTGCCGAAACTCGCCGCCAGCACCGGCTGCGGCATCCGGCGCGCCATGGCTTCCTGCAGGAAATAGGCATCGGCTTTGGTCGACTGAACCCAGCGCTGCATTGCGCTCCACGCCTGGAGGCCGAGCGGTGAGCGGCCCTTGTGCAGGTTCCAGCTCACGGCCACGAAGTCGGGGGTGTCGTGAGCGGAGGGAATTCCGGAGGTGAAATGTTCTGGATTTCGCATGCGATGAGTGTGTTGACCGCGAAGTTGAACGGCGCGGTGTGGGACGCGGCGGCGCCGAGCGTGATCGACGCGCGGCGCGCTACTGCGCAGCCGTTGCCAGCGTCGCACGAACCTTGTAGGTGAGCGACGGATTTTTATCGATGATCTGCCACGTCGACCATTCGCCCGGCTTCAAGACCAGCCCGGGATGCGTGGCACTGACCTGACGCGGTTGGGGCGGCAGCTTGCAACCCTGATCCGTAACGGCCGCGGTGCTGTCCTGCAAGGTTTCCTGCGCGTCGATCTGCAACGTGATGTCGTCGCTGTTGGCGTGTATGGGGGAAATGGTGAGGGTGCGCTGCAGGTCGATGTCGCCGGCGGGTTTGTCCGCGCAACCGACGTTGTTTTTTACCACGTGATGATGGGTATCGGTGTGGGCCTGGCCGACGCTGGTCGTGCCAGTGAAGCTGTCGGTCTGCTGACCATCCTGCACAACCTGCAGTTCCCATTTGACCGGCTGCGGCGGCGTGCCTTGCGCAAGGGCGCTGAAAGGCGCGGTGAGCGCGGCGCAGAACAGCAACGCTGCCGTCTGGTATTTCAACATGTGTGCTTTTCTCCTGATCCCTTATTGCGTCTGGGCCATGGCCCGTTCGATCCGGGTAGCTTGCCTGGTGACTCTGACTCTGATCCGCTGCTGGCGTTCGGCCCCGAAATGTTTCCAAAAGCTACCGGCGCGTAGGCGAAAACGGCGGCAATGTCGTGCGTTCCATCCAATAGGATCCAATAGGCGACGCACTTTCCGCACCCGGCACGCACCCATTTTTTCCGCAGCGCAGCTTGTCGATCATACAAGCGCTTGGGCTCGCCTGCCGAAGCCATCGCATTTTTAACCGTTTAGCAGCAGACGCCCGGGACTGCTCGCTTGCGTGCATCTTTATGGCCGATAAACTGGATTTGCCGATCAACAAAACCGGGGAAAGCCATGAGCACCGCCGTAGTCAAACAAGAACTCGCCGTGGCGTCGTTCAGCAAGGTCTACGACCTGGACGAGGTTGAAACTGCATTGAACGACCTGAGCGAAGGGGGCAGCGAGGCGCTGCGCGCGACGTACGAAAAGATGCTGAAAGCGGGCAATCTGCGCTTTTGCGTCAAGCCGAACCGGATGCCGTCCATAGACGATCTGGTGGCGGACTTGCCCAATTTCCAGGAGCCGCTCAACGACGTCCGCAAGCAGATCGCGCTGTGCCTTGAAACCGAGGACAGGCTCGAATTGATGCCCATGTTGCTGCTCGGCGATCCCGGCATTGGCAAGACGCATTTCGCGAAACAGCTTGCGCGTTTGCTCGGTACTTCCTGCCATTACCTCGCCATGAGTTCGCTGACGGCGGGCTGGATCTTGTCGGGCGCGTCATCGCAATGGCGCAACGCGAAGCCGGGCAAAGTGTTCGATGCGCTCGTGAACGGCAGTTACGCCAATCCGGTGATGACGGTCGATGAAATCGACAAAGCCACCGGCGACGCCCAATACGATCCGCTCGGCGCGCTGTACGCATTGCTGGAACACGATACGGCGCAGAGTTTCATCGATGAATTCGCTGAAATTCCGATCAACGCCGGCAATGTGGTCTGGATCGCGACGGCGAATCAGGCAAACACGATTCCCGAGCCGTTGCTGAACCGGATGAACGTGTACGAGATCGCGCCGCCGGATCGCGATGGCGCGCGCCGTATTGCCCAGTCGATTTATCACGAGATCCGCAGCGCGCATGCGTGGGGCGCACGCTTTCCGGAAACACTCGGCGACGCGCCGCTCGACGCATTGACGCAGGCTTCCCCGCGAGCCATGCGGCGCGCGATGCTCAATGCTTTTGGCAACGCACGTATCGATAACCGGCATGAAGTGCAGGCGCGGGACATCGAATTAGGCAATGGTGGCCGAAAGAAATCGATCGGGTTCTGATCGGGCGTTTTGGCAAAATCTGCAAAAACCCCTCGAAATATGGCCTGAAACTGACTTTTTTCGGGCAAAAAGGCCATATTTCCTGATTTGGCCCGGATTATTTCGGAAAATGATGCCTTATGGGAGTCGGTATGGCTAATCGCACGAAAAGCGCAATAACGCGCGATAAACCACGCGAAGCGCTCGTGCTGGCTGGCCTAGAATAGTGAGATGGACAGAATCGAATGTGTGGTGATTGGCGCTGGCGTGGTCGGACTCGCTGTCGCGCGGGCGATGGCCGCGCGTGGCCGCGAGGTGATCGTGCTCGAGGCGGGCGAAGCGGTCGGCACGAGCACGAGTTCGCGCAATAGCGAGGTGATCCACGCGGGGCTGTATTACCCGCGCGGCTCGCTGAAGGCCGATTTGTGCGTGCGTGGCCGGGCGATGCTCTACGAGTATTGCGACGCCCACGGCGTCCCGTACAACCGCTGCGGCAAATTACTCGTTGCCACGGCGCGCAACCAGTTGCCGCAACTGACGGCGATCCAGAACAAGGCTGTCGAAAACGGCGTCACGGACCTGGTGCGCGTAAGCGGCGCCGAAGCCATGGAGATGGAGCCGCAGCTTCAGTGCGTGGAAGCGTTTTTCTCGCCTCAGACCGGCATTATCGATAGCCATCAATTCATGCTCGCGTTGCAAGGCGACGCAGAACGCGACGGCGCGACGGTGGCGTTTCATACGCCGGTGACGGATATCGATGCCCGCGACGGTGCGTTTATCGTGGAAACGGGGGGCGAAGCGCCGATGCGCTTTCAGGCCGATTGCGTGATCAACAGCGCGGGGCTGTCGGCGAACCAGATTGCGCGCACTATCCGCGGGCTCGACGCGCGCCATGTGCCGCCGCTGTATTTCGCTAAGGGCAATTACTTCGCCGTGAGCGGCCGGACGCCGTTTGACCGCCTGATTTATCCGATGCCGAATGAAGCCGGACTCGGCGTGCATCTCACTATCGATATGGGTGGGCAGGCCAAGTTCGGTCCTGACGTGGAATGGATCCAGAAGATCGATTACACCGTCGATCCGCAGCGCGCGGCCAGCTTTTACGCCGCCATTCGCGCGTATTGGCCGAATCTTCCCGACGACGCGCTACAACCCGCTTACGCAGGGATTCGGCCAAAACTTTCCGGGCCGGGGCAGCCGGCGGCCGACTTCCTGATTCAGGGACGGGCGGCACACGGCATGGCCGGGTTGGTGAACTTGTTCGGGATTGAATCGCCCGGGTTGACGGCGTCGCTGGCGATTGCGGAGAAGGTCGCGAAGATGTTGGGGTGAAGGCGAAGTGAGGGCGACGCCCGCTGCGACCTTTCGCCATCGGTTATCTATAAGATTTGGCTGAGTTTGTTGTGCTTCGCATTGATATGCTTTGGAGATCGTCGTCGACAAGAACGGCGCACACCCCCAATACCACGGAGCACATTCTCATGAAGTCCTCACGACGCACGTTCCTGATTTCGAGCATTGGCGTGGCATCGGCGCTGGCGGTTTCGCGTACCGCATTCGCCGACCCCGTCAAACTGGCCGAGTCAGATTCAATGGCGCAAAGCCTCGGCTACAAGCTGGACGCTACAACCGTCGATAAAGCCAAATTCCCGCGCTACGCCACCGGCCAGGATTGCGGCAATTGCTCGTTCTATCAAGGCAAAGCCACCGATGCGTTTGCAGGCTGCCCGATGTTCGCCGGCAAGCAGGTTGCATCGAAGGGCTGGTGCAACGCTTATAACAAGAAAGCCTGAGCGGCCGGTAGCCCGTGATCATCGAAATGCGCGGTCTTGATGTATTGATCTCTTGCCGGATGACCCATGAAAGTTGTCAAAAGCCGCGAATTTACTGCCGAGCGCGCGTGGGGCGCACTTGATATCGCCACGATGAACGGCGTCTCATGCCGTCTGCACTGGACTGATGCGCCGTATAAATGGCACGTGAACGACGGCGAGGAAGTCTTCGCGGTCATGCAAGGCCAGGTGCGGATGCGCGTGCGGCGAGAGGGCGTAGAGGAAGAATGGCTGCTCGACGCCGGCGATATCTTCCACGCCCATCCCGGCGATGAACATGTCGCCGAGCCGGTGGGTATCGCGCGAATCCTGGTGATTGAGAAAGAAGGAAGCGTTTGAAATAAGTTCACGCGTCAGTGCAGAGGCTTTTCGGCCAGAGTGCGAGCTTCGCGTGTACGCATGCGTGACTTGCACCGGTTTCCAGGCTGGCGAGCGCGGCTGCGACTGAGAACGTGCGTAAAAAAGCCGTCCCGCAATACCCCGGAACGGCTTCTTATTCAGCAGACGATATACCTGCGCCGCACTTTGGCTCCATGACAATCGACGGTTATAACGCCGTCTTGAGCCGAACTACGAGGGCAAACTCAGCGGATGCGCTTAAACCGTCGCCTTGCGTTCCAGACCCGCTTTCACCAACAACTCCGCCAGCGCTTCCGACATTCCGCCTTCGTGCTTGGCGGCTTGTTCCTGCAGTTGCCTGACGAGATCGCTGTCCAGCTTGCAGGCGAACGGCACGAGTCCTTTTTCCTGATCCAGCCGGCGCTGTTCGCGCTTGTCCAGCTTCGGCTGTCCAGCTTGCGGGCCGAAGCTCGACGCGCTGTTTTGCTTCAGGCCGTTGGCGAGCTTGAGCGCCTTGTTTTTTTCCATTTCGAATTTTTTCACGCGAAGCTCCAAAAGCTATAGAGGCACAGGGCCGAGGCGCGTATTGTACGCACCTCCGGGCTTGAGCCATTTCTGAGCGCGATTACCGAGGGACTAATGAGCGGCTAATGAGCCATTAGCCGGACGCCGGAACAGGCGGAATGCCGGTCGTGGCGTCCATCAATTCTTCGATCCGCGCGCGCATCCGCTTCCAGTGCGACCCTTCCCAAAATACCCGTCTGCAGACATCGCACGTGACAAACCGCGCGTGCCGTTCAAGCACACCTTCCGGCACGCGGTCGCTCACCTCGTCCGCGCTCGCGCGGCGCAGCGGCGCGTTGCACATCAGGCACAGGCGGAAGGGGCGGACATGCTGCGCAAGTCCGAGCCGTGTCGCGACTTCGCGCCATTGCGCATCGGGTTGTAGCGTGCGCACGTAGCAGCCGTGGACCAGCGAGCGGCGCTTCAGTAATTCACGATCGCGCGTGAGCACCACGCGATGTTCGGCGAGCGCAAGCTGCTCGATTTCATCGTCGGGGAAATGGTTGTCGTAGCGGGTATCGAAACCGGCTAGCCGAAGCAGTTGAGCCAGGCCGCCAAGATGGGCATCGGCGATAAAACGCAGCGTCTCCAGCCGCAATGGCGCGCGCAACGGATGCACGATTTCAAGCGCGCGAGGCATCATGCCGGGCGGATAGACATCGATAAAATCGGCGTCTTCCATGAGGGTATCGAAGCCGGCGGGCAGGCCGTTGCGTAGAATTAGCGCTACCTCGGTGTGCGGCACGCCGAGTGCTTCGATCATATGCTTGGTCGTCGACGCCACCGGACACACGTACGCAAACGCCTGTTCGCGCTGCGGCCGCGCCAGGAACTCATTCAACTCCCGATGAAAACGGAACGTGGCAGTCGTCATGGATTCGAGTATCGCATCGCTTCGACGGAGCTGCTTTGAGTCGCGTCGGAGCGAGGGGCGTGGCGGGGGCATCGTATTCGTCAACCGCAACGAAAGTTGCATGGAACCGGAGTAAGGCGTTAAAGCCGGAACTCTGGTCAACCGCAATGAAGTTGCATGGGACCGGAGTAAGGCGTTAAAGCCGGAACTCTGGTCAACCGCAATGAAGTTGCATGGGACCAGAGTAACCCGCTAAAGCGGGAACTCCGGTCGACACAGGAGAACGACATGGATATTGGATTTATTGGACTCGGCAACATGGGCGGCGCGATGGCGCTAAATGCGCTGAAGGCCGGCCACACGGTACGCGTCTGGAACCGCTCACCCGACGCCGCGAAAGCGCTCGCCGAACAAGGCGCGCGCGTGGTTGCATCGGCGGATGAAGCGTTTTCGGGCGACGCGGTGTTCTCCATGCTCGCCGACGACGCCGCGTTGCGCGCCGTTCTCATCGACAGCGGCTTGCTCGAGCGCGCGCCCAAAGGACTGGTCCACGTGAACATGGCCACCATTTCCGTGGCGTTCTGCGAGGAACTGGCGAGCCTGCACGAGCGGCACGGCGTGGCGTACGTCGCGGCACCCGTGCTCGGGCGGCCGGATGTCGCGGCGGCGGGCAAACTGAATATCGTGGCGGCGGGCGCCGATGAAGCCATCGCTCGTGTGCAACCGGTCTTCGATGTCATCGGCCAGAAGACGTGGCGCGTCGGTACTGCACCGCAACACGCGAACGTGTTCAAACTGGCGGCGAACTTCATGCTGGCATCGGCGATCGAAACAACGGCCGAGGCCGCGTCGCTGATGACGGGGCATGGCATCGATCCGCACGCGTTCCTCGACGTGATCTCGAACACGCTGTTTCCGGGCCCGGTGTACCAGGGTTATGGCCGGATGATCGCCGACAACCGCTATGAACCGGCGTTGTTCAAGGCGCGGCTTGGCCTGAAAGACGTACGGCTCGCGCTCGCTGCGGGCGATGCCGTGAACGTGGCGCTGCCCGTGGCAAGCCTGGTGCGCGACAACCTGATCGATGTCCTCGCCCAGGGCGACGGCGACAAGGACCTGGCCGTGCTGGGAAAGGTCGCCGCACGCCGGGCGGGGAAGAAGGTGTGATCAATACGGTTTGATTCTTGCGCGGCAGTAAAAGTAAAGCCCGAGTAAAGCCCGGACGCGACGGCGTTGTATCGACGATAAATAGCGGCAACGGACAGGAACGTTCCCTATACTTGTCGCGCCGTTTGCCTCAGGTTCGGGATCGTTTCGAATTTGACAGCATTCTGGACAGCATTCGGTGGCGCACATACGGACACACGCCGCTGGTGCAGGCTTTTCAAAAGGTCTCGTCGGCGACGAAACCGGCTTGAAAGGTGGTTTGGACGTGACCTGGAAGCGGGTTTTCGGGTCGACTCCCGGGCCAGCGTATAAAAAGACGAAGCGGAGACAGGACAGCGCCCACTATGAAAAGCACTCTTCGGGGTCTCATGTTCGTGGCGGCATCGGCGGGCCTTGCATGGGCTTGCATGAGTACGCCCGCGATCGCTCTCGCCGACGACACCCCCAATCCCTGCGATGCACTCAAGCACATCGTGGCGGCCGCACCTCATGGTTTCGCCTCCCTGCGACCCGACGATGGCAAAGCCGTCGCGCAGCCTTATGGCCGCGATGCGCAGTGCGCGGCGAAAGCCGGCACTTATAGCTGTTCGTGGACGAAGGGGGCAAACGCCGGATCGGCGGCGGACGCTTTGCAGGGCGTGGCGGCGGACATTGCCGCGTGCTTGCCGGACGCTACCCACGATCAAAACTCGCCGGGCCGGCAGCATTTTTATATTGGGGCGCGGGGGCAGCGCACGCAGATCACTGCAACGACTGCTGGTGCTGGAAAGTTGACGCTCGCGGTGTCGGGCAAATGAGGGGACAGTCGTGACCAAGCGTGTTCTCATAGCCGATGATGACGACGATGCCCTGAGTTGCCTCGCGAACTTGCTGACGGGGCTGGGACATCAAGTGGCGCAGGCGTCGTGCGGCGCTCAGGCGCTCGACGTGGCGCGGCAATTCGCACCGGACGTGGTGATTCTGGATCTGGGCATGTCGCCGATGGATGGTCTTTCTGCCGCGCGTGCCTTGCGTGCATTGCCCGAGGGTCAGGCAATGCTGCTGGTTGCGCTGACTGGCTGGGGACAGCCGCAGCATCATGCTATGACGCAGGAAGCGGGCTTCGATATTCATCTGGTGAAACCGGTTTCTATCGACCAATTGGGCTTTATTCTGTCGATGACCCAACCTTGATGTTGTACGCTCGCAACAAATTGACGTGAATCGACGGGAGGATGTTGCGCTGCACCAATGATTTTGGTACAGTGGGGTTGTCTCCTCCATGTCTCTACTGATATGGATTCAGCCCGCCCATCTTAGGCGGGCTTTTTTTTATCCGCGTTTTTACCGCACGATTCCCTCAGAACCGGTACGACACCGCCAAAAACGTAATCAGCGGATTGGCACTGAGCCTTGATTTCGTCGTAGCAAGTTCGGTCCCATCAGCCGCCTTGATGATCAACGACGATGTCGTTCTCAACGGAATGTAGGTTAGCGAAGCAATCAAACCCCAGTGTTTGTCGAAGTTATAAGTCGCGCCGAGATTGAACACCGGCTGCCACGACGACGAAGCCTTCGCCTCCACCGACGTCGGCCCCGGCTTGCCCGCGCCCGCCGCCAGCACCGCGCCAAGATTACTCTGTGTCGAGTTTATGAAACCATCGGTGAGCTTGATGTTCGTAAAGAAGTTATACGACACGCCAAGGCCCGCAAACGGTCGGAACGCAGCAGTCGGCGCATTGAAGTAATACTGGAATATCAGCGCCGGGCTCCACTGCCGCACGCTTTTCACGATCGGGTTGGTCTGATCGAGATTCTGGTTGCCAAGCGCGCCCGCCGGTCCCGGCGGCTGGATCGTGCCGTGACCATCGAGTTCAAACGCGGGCGGCACGCCGCCTACAAACGTGGTCGCAATGTGATCGGTGAAAAAGTGCGTGAAGACAAGGCCCAGGGTATCGGCACTCTTCGTCGACAAACTCGTTCCCGGTGACGTGAATTGGGACGGCAACCGCAGCGGCGTATTGATCGGCGTAGGCGCCACATGCGTGGTCAGTGCATCGCTCGAATCCTGCGGCATGACGTGAAACCAGCCGAGTCCCACGACGTTATCGCCGGCACTCTGTGCATGGGCCGACAGCGACGCACATGCAGCGACCGCTACCGCCAACGGTTTTCCCGCAGCCAAAAGCTTTTTCATTTCGTCTCTCTTCGGTTACAGGCCGTCATGCGAACGCAGCGCGAGAAAACCCGGGCGTTGTTCGCATGCAGCCGTTCTTGATGGGCTGCCGGACGGTTACTGGGTCACTGGGTCACTGAACAAATGAGCCGATGGTGAAATACGGTGTCGTCGGGTCGCTCTCGTCGAGATAGCCGAACACGCCGCCGGAGAAGATGAACTTGCCGGTCGGTGTAGTGCCGGTCGACGCACCCACCACCGTCGATGTCACCAGACCCGGAATCGTTTCCGTGTAATCCAGGTTCAACGCACGCGACAACGCAACCTGCGACGGCTGGAACGGATCGATCAAGGTGGCCTGCGTGCCACTGAGCGCGGTCGTGCGGTAATCGAAGGCGTTATCCACGCCGACGTATTCCCCGTTCACCGATCCCGATGCCACGCTGATTTGCGGCGACATCATCGAAATGCCGGATTCGTCGTCGGCGAACGGCGGAATGCCTGTGGTGATCGTGGCGTTCGCCGTGCCGGTACGCACGAGGATCGGCACGTTCTGGCCGCGCAGCTTGCCCACGATCATGTAGCCCTTGCCCAACGGACCGGTTGCGAGTGTCGGGTTGCCTTGCCCAAGGAAGTTGTTGGTGACGAACGCACCGCTGCCATCCGGCGATGGTGCGAAGTTCGATCCGGCTTGCTGGCATTTGCCGGCGTTCACGCCGGTGTTGTCGCACTCTTGCCAGGTGCCGTCGGCATTGATGGTGATCTTCGAATCGACAGAGATGCGCGCGTAGTTTTGCGACGGAATCTCGTGATAGCCCAGTTGGCTATATGTCCCGGCGACATTGGCGAGATTGGTCTCAAGCGTCGAGAAACCGATGAACGGGTAATACGGGAAGGTCCGGTCAGGTACAACACCCTGGCCAAGAATCCCGCCGAACTGCAGTTCCTTGCCCGGAATCGTGCCGCCCGCGACCCCTTCGCCCACGAAAATGCGCGCGGGACGCGTTGGGTCGAGCGTCGCGCCGTTCAACTGGTACGCGCACTGATTGAGCTTTTGCGTGGGCAGGCCGGTTTCCATCGTCAGCGTGCCGTTCTGGGACGTGCCGGCGCGGGTGGGGGAGACTGTGCCGGTCACGGCCGGAATGGGAGATTCCACGTAGGTCACCTGCCACGTGAGTTTCGTCGTGTCGAGTTGCAGCTGGACGAGTTCGCCGCTGCCGCCGCCACCGGTGAAGGTGGTCGTGTAGTCAAGCGACGCCGGGCACAGCCGGACGACCGGCGGCTGAGGCGCATCGCTGCCGCCGCCGCAGCCGCCAAGGAACGGCGTGACGCTGGCGATCGACGCACCCATCGCACCCAACGCAAAAGTTCTCCATTTCATACTGCTGTCTCCATCCACATTTGTTCGTTCGTCTTTCGTCGGCAACCGGCGCTTGCCGGTTGCCCTGGTCTTGAGTGCTTGTCGGGCGTCCGTGTGCCCGTGTGCCCGGCGGCGCTTATTTGCTAAGCAGCGCGCCGATACCGAAGTACGGACTTGCAGGCGTATCGGCGTTAGCGGACGTGGAGGTCAGACCGCCGTTCACCGTGCTGCCGGCAATGAAAATCCCGTACAGGCCGCCCGCCGAGATCAGCGCACCCTGGCCGCCGTTCTGGTCCTGCACGCCGATCAAGCCGGGCAACTGCTGCGCGTAGCTCATGCCGAAACCGGTCTCGGAAGCCTGCGTCGATGGATTGATGAACGAGCCGACCGGACCTTGCAGCAACGTCGCCGTGTACTTGAAGTTCGAATCCGCGCCGACATAACCGCCATCGAACGCGCCCGATGCGAGCGCCGTGTTCGGAGCGAGCATGGCGATGCCGGATTCATCGTCGACTTGTGATGCGGTCGCGTTCAACGGCGTGAGCGGCGACGGCACGAAGACCTGACCGGTGCGCACGACAATTGGCACGATGGCGCCGTTGACCTTGCCGATCACCATGTTCGCGTTCGCGACAGCCGGGAACGCAGGGAAGCCGAGGCCCGTCAACGCTGGCGAGGAACGTTGACCCTGCACTTGCGGTGCAACGGCGCTGGTGAAATACGCGCCGCCCGCGTTCGCCGTCCACGCGCCACCGGTCGTCTGGCAAGACGTATTCGATGCCGGCACGGGCACCGTGCAGTTGCCGGCGGTATCGAAGGATTCCTGTGCCTGCGTGGTCGTGGTCGAGTAGTTATTCGATGGAACCAGGTGGTAAAGCAGCGCGTTATACGTGCCCTTGAGATCCGCGACGTTCGTGCTCACCGTTGAGAAACCGATGAACGGATAGAAGTCGAAGTGCCGGTTCGGCACCGGGAACAGTGGCGGGAAACCGGGGATCGGGTTGACGCCGTCAGCGGTCAGCGTTGCCCCGCTGTACTGCACGGTCGCACCCGGAATGCCGCCGCCGGCCACGCCCTGGCCGATAAAGATGGTCGGCGGGTTCGCTTGGTTGAACGCGGCGGCGGTGGTGTAGATCGATCCATCCGATGCCTGGCCACCGCCTGGCGTCAGCACGAACGCGCAACGGGTTTGCTCCGCCGTGGGCAAAGTGCCTGCCGGCGGGTGCACGACTGCGCCGACGATCGTCGTGCCCTTGCGGGTCGGGTTGACGGTCCCGGTGACAAGCGGAATGGGCGATTCGAGCCACTTCAGCGTGTATGTCATGTTCACGGCGTCGATGTTCAGGCTCACGATCTCGCCACTGCCCGCGCCGCCCAGATACGTGCTCGAGACAATATCCGCGTTAGCCGGACACAACGGCGCGGCACCTGCGCCCACAGCCGGCGCGCCTTGCGTGCCACAACTCGCGCCGGAACATTGCGGCGTGTTGATCGGACCCGGGTTGTCGGCGTTGCCGCCGCAGGCAACAAACAACGGCGCGGTCGCAAGTGCGAGCGCGAGTCCTTTCGAAATGGCATACGGCATAACGCGGTCTCCCTTATCTAGTTTTGCACGTGTAATTTCGCTATCACTTTTTCGTATGTCAACCGACTGAAACATCTAAAACGCCGATTCAAACAGCAGGGTTCCGGCGATGCCTTGACTGATAAGGCGCAGACGGCGCATTGAAACAAAATTTTTTCCACAAGGTAAATTGGAGAAAATATATTTAGTTGCAGTGCGAAACGAAGAAAGTTTGAGCGCGAAAACGCGTAATCATCCACGAACGAACGTTCGTAAATAAATTGGGAGAATCCCTATGAAACCGCGACGGAAGTTCTGTTTGACCCGCGTGGAATTTACGAGGTGGAGATTTGAAGACCAGGCCGGGACGCTGATCGAGTGAATAAAAATGCAGGTGTGAAAAAGCCGGTTTCGCACAATGGCGGAAACCGGCTTTTAGCCAGGTCGAGCGCCTGGCGCGCTCAGATTTTCCCGGAGTCGATTGGCTGGCTTAGCGCGACAGCCCCGATTCTTCATCGGCGCCGATTGCCAGGTTCATGCACTGGATCGCCGCGCCGGACGCACCTTTGCCCAGGTTGTCCAGCCGGGCAACGGCGACAAACCGCTCGTCGCTGCCGAACACGAACAGCTCGACCCGGTTGGTGTCGTTGCAAGCCTGGACGTCGAAGAAGCCGTCGTCGAGATTGCTGTCCGCATTGAACGGCAACACGCGCACGAACGGTTCGTTCGCGTAGTACTCGGCAAACAACGCCTGCACGTCTTGCGGCTTGGCGGTGCGCGACAGTTGATTCGGCGAGAAGTACGTGGTGACGGCGAGGCCCTTCAGGAAGTTGCCGACAATAGGCGTGAACACCGGCGGGTGCTTCAGTCCCGAGCGCACCGCCATTTCCGGCAGATGCTTGTGGGCAAGCCCCAGTGCGT
The DNA here is from genome assembly GCF_964253815.1 of Caballeronia sp. LjRoot34. NCBI lineage: Bacteria > Pseudomonadati > Pseudomonadota > Betaproteobacteria > Burkholderiales > Burkholderiaceae > Caballeronia > Caballeronia sp. LjRoot34. The sequence continues at coordinate 4,016,055 of NZ_CAXUSB020000001.1, read as the reverse complement.
AAGGCCGCGGGCTGTCGAGCCGAGGATTCCCGCCCGCTTCGTAGTCCGCGATCATTTTCTTGCCACCACCGCTGTACCCGGTGATGGAATACGCGTGCGCGGGGAAATCGGCGGAAACAAGACCGCCTGCCACCAAGGGCTTCATTGCCAGCAGGAACGCCGACGCGTGACAACCCGGCACCGCGATGCGCTTCGCCGTGCGCAAACGCTCGCGCTGCGCCGGCATGAGTTCGGGAAGGCCATATGCCCAGTCGTCATGCGTGCGGAACGCCGTGCTGGCGTCGATCACCACCGTACGGTGATTGTCCGCGTTCACCAGCGAAACCGATTCGCGCGAAGCGACGTCCGGCAGGCAAAGGAACGTAACGTCCGACGCATTGATCAGCCGCCGGCGTTCCTCCACGTCCTTGCGCCGCGCTTCCTCGATACGCAACACCTCGACGTCACGCCGCTCGGACAGATATTCGAAAATCTTCAGGCCGGTGGTGCCTTCCTGTCCGTCGACAAATACTTTCGTGGTCATCTCGATCTCGCTGGGTCGGTCGCGCACGGAGGGCATGGTGCCCGAGCGCGGTCAAAACGCCATTTTAATGCGCTTCCGCGACAACGCGATGGCATTGCCGGGCACATCAGCCGATCGGCCTAAAAAAACGTTGCACCGCCGCTGAAAAAACTACTTTGCGTTCCACCGCGCCGCCACGGCCGCGATCCTTGCACCGAACACTTTGGCCGTCTCCAGATCGCCGGGCGGCGGGGCTTCGTCAGGCGATGCATCCGCCGGCGATTGCGCCAGCAAGCCCGAAAAGCCCCCGACGAAGTTCAGGTCGTTGCGCGTGGCCGCCTTCGTGTTCGACGGCATCATGCCCGTGCCGGTCCAGATCATGCCGTGCTGCATCGCGAGCGTGACGAAGTACGCAATGGTCGAATGTTTGTCGCCGTTCATGGTCGCCGAGTTCGTGAACCCGGCCGCGATCTTGTCCTTCCACGATTGCGCGAACCACGGTTTGGAGCTGGCATCGGCGAATTTCTTGAAATCGGCTGACGGGCCGCCCATGTACGTGGGCGCACCGAAGATGATGGCGTCCGCGGCATCGAGCTCGGCCCAGCCAGCATCATCCAGCTCGCCGACGGCAAGCAGCTTCGCGTCCGCGCCGGCGTCGATCGTGCCGGTGAGCACGGCTTCCGCGAGTTTTTTCGTATGGCCGTAGCCGCTGTGATAAACGATAACGATTTTCGGCATTTCATTCCCCGTATGCGACACAACGCCGCGGGTTGCGCAAGAACAACCGGAACCACGCATCTTCGCGATAACTTGGCCGGCTGCAAAAAAAGACGCCGGTGATAGTTCACCGGCGAGTCTAGCAAAGCCAAATTCGACCTGCTGACGTGCCATAAAGGCCGTTCAGCGCCCGTACGTAACAACGAGTTGCGCGCTGGCGATGGTTGTAGTTCGGATTTCGTGCTCGAACATGAGCGAAGGGCTGCTTTGGCGCAGGCGCAAGTCGCTGCTGTTGAGCGCGTAGACCGTGATGACGTAGTGGTGCGGTTTACCCGGCGGCGGACAGGGGCCCGCATAACCGTCAATATCGAAGTCATTGCGCGATTCCACCGCTCCCATTTTTCGTAAGACACCTGAGGCGCTTGCGTTGGACGGTAATTGTGAGACGTTCGCGGGAATGCCCGCGACGGCCCAGTGCCACCAGCCGCGGCCAGGCGCGTCCGGGTCGAAGATGGTGACGGCGAAACTTTGTGTGCTGGCCGGCGCGCCGCGCCATGACAGTTGCGGCGAACGGTTGCCGCCTTTGCAGTCGTTCTGGTCGAACACGAGCGCGAGCTGCACGGGCTGGTTCGGGCGGAGATCCGTACTTGTCAACGTGAAAGGGGCTGTGGCGATAACTTCAGCGACCGCACGCGATGCATTTGATACTATCGCGACGCAGAAAACTGGTAGCAGCGCCGCGCGGCGGAAAATTCGGAACCTGACGGGACGCCAATCAACAGCGCGGTACACAGCACAAACCACAAGCCCGATCCCCAAGCGCATGGTGCAAGTTCTCCGGTCACGGGCGCGGCCAAAATCTGGCGTTTCACCCACTGTAACGATGTATTTTGTCTCAGAAATTGGCTTAGAGCTGGATTCAAGTTTAACATCGCGGGAAAGGACAAAATTTTTCAAATGTTCAAAAGAAGACTCAGCAAGGGTCAACACCGTGACTTCGGGTTTAGCCGCAATTTCGCTCTCCCGGCTGAAGGGCCAATGTAATGAGTAAGAGCACATTGCCTATAATGCGCGAGGGATTTGTTCATTTACGAGCGAGGGGTAAATAATGGGTCAACGGATAAAAGTCATTATCGCCGATGACCATCCTGTCATTCTGTTTGGCGCCGCGCAGGCGCTATTGAAGTTTCCCGAGATCGAGGTGGTTGGGCAAGCGCGTCAATCGACGGAATTGATTCAGCTTTTGCAGAAATCGCCCTGCGACGTGGTCGTGTCGGACCTTGCCATGCCGGGTGGCCAATATGGCGACGGCATGCCATTGCTGGGTTATATCGGGCGTCAGTTTCCGACGGTGCGTATCGTCGTGCTGACCATGCTCGAAAATCCCGCGCTCCTGAAACGCTTGCGTGAGGTCGGTGTGACGGCCGTGATCAATAAGTCTGACGATTTGAGCCACATCGGACTGGCCATCGTCCACGTGATGCGCGGACAGGAATATATTGGGCCGTCGGTGCGTCTGGCGCTCGACAGCATGGGCTTGTCGGCGAGCGGCCAGCAGCGCGACGTGGTGTTGTCGAAGCGGGAGCTGGAAGTGGTGCGTTTATTCGTGTCCGGCATGACAATTACTGAAATTGCCGCGCAGTTGAAACGCAGTATTAAAACGATCAGTACGCAAAAGAATACCGCCATGCGCAAGCTTGGAATTGAGCGGGATTCTGAATTGTTTCAATATGCCCAGAGTAATGGATTATTGAATCTTTCGGCTTATGTGGGCGATGGGAATCTCGACGACACTATTCCCCTGAATACGTAATTGTAATTTGTGTTGTTGCATAAAAAAGCCGCTCGTTCATAAAAACGGGCGGCTTTTTTAATTACATGAAAATTCCCTATCAGGCGATTATTGCGGTGATGCTGTTACGCCGCCGTGCGCCGCCGACCATTGTGCCGGCGCATGCAGGAATTTCTCGACTTCATCCAGCGTCTTTGTCTCGAAATAGCCCGCTTCCTTCGCGACGCGCAGCACATCCCACCATGTGGCGAGCGCGTGCAATTCCACGTCGATATCTTTCAGCACCGAGACGCTTTCCTTGAAGATGTTGTAGTGAAACAGCACGAAGCAGTGATTTACCGTCGCGCCGGCCGTGCGCAGCGCGTTGATGAAATTGATCTTGCTACGGCTGTCGGTGGTCAGGTCTTCCACTAGCAGTACGCGCTGGCCTTCGGTCAACAACCCTTCAATTTGCGCGTTCCGGCCGAAACCCTTCGGCTTCTTGCGCACATATTGCATGGGCACCATCAGCCGGTCGGACAGCCAGGCGGCAAACGGGATGCCGGCCGTTTCACCGCCTGCGACTGCGTCGATCTGCTCATAGCCGATATCGCGAAGGATCGTGGTCTCGGCCATCTCCATCAGGGCGCGTCGTACGCGCGGATACGAGATCAGCTTGCGGCAGTCGATATAAACCGGGCTCGCCCATCCCGACGTGAAAATGTACGGTTTGTCCGCGTTGAAATGCACGGCCTGGACTTCGAGCAGCATCTTGGCGGTGGTGTCGGAGATCGTCTGGCGGTCGAAGCCTGTCATGGGCGAATCCTTGCATTTTGAGTTGGCGCGTGGAGCCCGTTTTGGCCCGTAATCAAGCGACGGTGACCAAAGGCACTTGGCGCAGCGGCGGTGTCCGGTTGAGCAGATGTCGACGGCGTTCGATGCGCGCACAGGCCGGGATTTTACCCGACTGACAAGACACGGACGAAACGTGGACGACACGCGAACGAAACGTGAAAGCGCCGTTCGTTGCCGGAATTGTCTTCTTATTCGGGACCTGCCGAGCAATCGGTGCGAGCGCTTTGGCGTGCTTAAGCGTTCTTTCTGTCGAAAATGGTGCTATGCGTCAATTTAAACGCACGGTGTACACTATTTATCCCCGAAAAATGCTAAGGCCAGATAGTTCACTGTTGGCGTGCGCGCTTGTCATCAAGACCGGCCGGATGGCCAAAATCCATTTCGATCCTTAACGAGATTTGACCGTCGCGAGCGCAGTGTCCTAGCCCTCCGTCTCACCCATTTTCCGCCCATTTTCCTAAACGTCTCAGGCCAATCATGGACGAACAACTGAAGCTCAGCGCCCTCGCCTATCACCAGTATCCGAAGCCCGGCAAGATCTCGGTCACGCCGACTAAGCCCTTGTCCAACCAGCTGGATTTGTCGCTGGCTTACTCGCCCGGCGTGGCCGCTGCCTGCATGGCAATCTTCGACGATCCGCTCGATGCCCAGAAATACACCTCGCGCGGCAACCTGGTCGGCGTGGTGACCAACGGCACGGCTGTGCTCGGTCTCGGCAACATCGGACCGCTCGCCGCCAAGCCGGTGATGGAAGGCAAGGGCTGTCTCTTCAAGAAGTTTGCGGGTATCGACGTGTTCGATATCGAGCTCGCCGAGACCGATCCGGACAAGCTGGTCGATGCCATCGCCATGCTCGAACCCACGCTCGGCGGCATCAACCTGGAAGACATCAAGGCGCCAGAGTGCTTCTACATCGAGAAGAAGCTGCGCGAGCGCATGAAGATCCCCGTCTTCCACGATGACCAGCACGGCACGGCGATCATTGCATCGGCGGCGATTCTCAACGGCTTGAAAGTGGTCGGCAAGAAGCTGGACGAAGTGAAGCTGGTCTGTTCCGGCGCGGGCGCGGCTGCGATCGCGTGTCTCGATTTGCTCGTCCACCTCGGGCTCAAGAAGTCGAACATCCTGGTCTGCGATTCGAAAGGCGTGATCTACGAAGGACGCGGCAACCTGGATCCATCGAAGGAACGGTACGCCGCGAATACGACGGACCGCACGCTCGCCGATGCCATCGACAAGGCCGACGTATTCCTCGGCTGTTCGAGCGCTGGCGTGCTCAAGCCGGAAATGGTCAAGGTCATGGGCACGCAGCCGCTGATCCTCGCGCTTGCCAATCCCGAGCCGGAAATCCGTCCGGAGGAAGCGAAGAAGGTGCGCCCGGACGCGATTATTGCCACTGGCCGGTCGGACTATCCGAACCAGGTCAACAACGTGCTGTGCTTCCCGTTCATCTTCCGCGGCGCGCTGGATGTGGGCGCGACCACGATCACCGAAGAGATGAAGCTCGCGTGCGTGCGCGCGATCGCGGAATTGGCCGAAGAGACCGATCAAGGCGATGAAGTTGCCAAGGCGTACGAAGGCCATTCGCTTGAGTTTGGTCCGGACTACCTGATTCCGAAGCCGTTTGATCCGCGTCTCATCATCAAGATTGCGCCGGCTGTTGCTCAAGCCGCGATGGATTCGGGCGTGGCGACGCGTCCGATCCATGACATGGACGCGTATCGCGAAGAGCTGGGCACGACGGTTTATCGCACGGGCATGGTGATGCGGCCGGTGTTCGCGGCGGCCAAGTCGGCGCCCGCGCGCATTGTGTTCGCCGAAGGTGAGGACGAGCGCGTGCTGCGCGCTGCGCAATTCGTGCTGCTGGAGAAGATCGCGAAGCCGATCATCATCGGGCGGCCGGCGGTGGTGGAAATGCGCTTGCAGAAGATGGGCTCGAAGCTGAAGCCCGGCACCGATTTCGAGATCGTGAATCCGGAAGACGATCCGCGTTACCAGAAATGTTGGCAGGAATATCACACCATCGCTGCACGCGAGGGCGTGACGCCGGACAACGCAAAGGCCGCGCTGCGCAAGTTCAACACATTGATTGGCGCGCTGCTGGTGCGTCTCGGCGATGCCGACGGCATGATCTGCGGCATGATCGACACGTATCACGATCATCTCAAATTCATTGAGCAAGTGTTGGGCAAGGCGGAGGGCGTGGAGAACTTCGCCGCGATGAATCTGCTGATGCTGCAGGGACGCAATCTCTTTATCAGCGATACCTACGTCAACGAGATCCCAACGCCCACCCAACTCGCCGATATGACCATTCTGGCGGCGCGCGAAATCGAGAAGTTCGGGATCGCGCCGAAGGTGGCGTTGCTGTCGAACTCGAACTTCGGCAGCGTGCCGACGGCTTCATCGAAGCGCATGGCCGAGGCTCGAAAGCTGATCGCCGAGCGTGCGCCGGATCTGGAAGTGGAGGGCGAAATGCACGGCGATGCAGCCTTGTCGGAGGTCGTGCGCAAGGCTGCATTCCCGGCGTCGAAGCTGACGGGCGAGGCCAATCTGCTGATCATGCCGAACGTGGAAGCGGCGAATATCACGTACAACCTGCTCAAGATGGTGAGCGGTGAAGGCGTGACGGTTGGGCCGTTCCTGTTGGGCGCGGACAAGCCGGTGCACATTCTCACGCCGGCGGCGACCGTGCGGCGGATCATCAACATGACGGCGGTGGCATCGGCGAACGCGCGAGTGAAGGCGGTAAGTAACGAGGCGTAAGCAGATGAATTAATCCGTCGTCCTGACTATTGGATGACGGTTGACTGAGGCGTGGACGAAGCGGTGACCGAGGATATCGGTCGCCGCTTTTTTTTTGCGCATGTCCCCGCCACATCTAGCGCAAATGCGCTAACGGCGCTTGGTGAATTTTTAAAGAGATAGAAAGGGTGTGGTGCATACAACGATGCCTTTGTTATTCAGACAAATCTGATTCGAATGCCAAGTTGTGCTGAGTAGAGTCGCGGATCGTTTCACTTACCTGTTCGCCAAGACAAATTGTTTCGCAGATTTGTTTCGCGTCAGACATATTCCGCACAACTCTTTGCAGGTATTCAGTATGAACAAGGTTTTTAAATCAGTTTGGAGCGAGGCTCTCGGTGCTTGGGTCGCGGCGTCGGAATTGTGTCGCGGGCGCGGGAAGGGCGGTGGGAAGGTGGCGCGGGCGGTGTTGCTGGCGGTGGGGTTGAGTGCTGCGGGTGTGGCGATCGCTGGTGGAAACGGAACGTCTTATACCGGCAACGGCGCAGCTACTGCAACGAATGCAACTGACATCGCGATCGGTTCAGGCGCGACGGCGACGAGCAAGACCAAGGACGCGATTGCTATCGGCGACACGGCAGCGAGCACGGCAGACGGCGCGATCAGCATTGGTGGAAGTGTTTCGAACGCTGCGACTAACTCTATTTTGATGGGGAATGCAGGAGTCCCGGCCGGAACAACCGGCCAGGTGGCGGTTGCTTCTATTGACGCTGGTTCGACTGCGTCGGTATTTTTCGCCCCTGCTGGCGGCTCGGTTCAGACTTCGGCGAACTCGTTTTCTTTCAACCCATATGCCGGAATCAAAACATCGGCATCGCCCGATTCTGTGAATATCTCGGGGACGGTGAGCGCGGCGCCATCGTCTGTGGCTATCGGTAGCAAATCCAGCGTCACCAACACTCAGGGCGCAGCCACAGCGGGTGTCGCGATCGGATCGAATGCGTCAGTGCAGGCGTTAAATTCTGTCGCAATTGGTGCTAACTCGGTAGCCAACCGGGTCAATTCGTTCTCAGTCGGCGGCAATGGTACGACCCGTGTAATTACGCAGGTATCGAATGGCACAAAACCGACTGACGCTGTGAACATGTCGCAAATCCAGAATATCGTGGACGGACTGGGTGGCACATCGGAAATCAACTCGGACGGATCAATAACAACGCCCACGTATTCAGTGAATGGGTCGGATGAGCAGGGCATTGGCCAGGCGATTAGCGCGCTGGACACGCGTCTGCAGAACGCGGTCATGTACGACGGCGTTTCCAGTTCGATCACGCTCGCTGGCAGCAATGGCACGCAGATCCATAATCTCGCTCCCGCGACGGCGGCCACAGACGCCGTCAACTTTCAACAGTTGACCGACGCCGGCCTGATCGTCGACACGACGGGCGTTGTGACAAACGCGTTCGTCGCCTACACGGACAAGACCGAGAGCGTCGTTTCGCTGGGCGGCTCTGGTGGTACGAAAATCAAAAACGTCGCTGCAGGCGTAGACGCGCAAGATGCAGTCAATGTGAAGCAATTGACGGACGCAGGCGCAGTGGTGGATTCCACGGGTTCCGTAACGAACGCATTCGTGGCCTACGATGGCAGCGCGAAAGATTCAGTAACGCTGAAGGGTACGGCGGGCACGCAGATTCATAAGGTCGCCGCCGGCACGGCTGATCAAGACGCAGTGAACGTGAAGCAGTTGACGGATGCCGGCGCGATCGTGGACTCGACCGGCGCAGTGACTAACGCGTTCGTCGCCTACGACGGCACGACGAAAGATTCGGTTACGCTGAAAGGCTCGAACGGCACGCAGATTCACAAGGTCGCGGCGGGTACCGCTGATCAAGACGCAGTGAACGTCAAGCAGTTGACGGATGCCGGCGCGATCGTGGACTCGACTGGCGCAGTGACAAATGCGTTCGTGGCGTACGACGGCACGACCAAGGATTCGGTCACCCTGAAAGGCACCGATGGCACGCAGATCCACAACGTCGCTGCCGGCACGGCCGACAAAGACGCAGTGAACGTCAAGCAGTTGACGGATGCGGGTGCGATTGTGGACTCGACTGGCGCAGTGACAAATGCGTTCGTCGCCTACGACGGCACGACGAAAGATTCGGTTACGCTGAAAGGCACTGACGGTACGCAAATCCACAACCTCGCGGCCGGCACGGCTGATCAGGACGCGGTGAACGTCAAGCAGTTGACGGATGCGGGTGCGATCGTGGACTCGACTGGCGCAGTGACAAATGCGTTCGTCGCCTACGACGGCACGACGAAAGACTCAGTCACGCTGAAAGGCTCGAACGGCACACAGATTCATAACGTAGCGGCCGGCACTGTCGATATGGACGCAGTCAACCTCAAGCAATTGACGGACGCGGGCGCAACAGTCGACACAAGCGGAAACGTGACGAACGCATTCGTCGCCTACGACGGCAGCGCGAAAGACTCCGTGACGCTGAAAGGGTCGAACGGCACGCAGATTCATAACGTAGCGGCCGGCACTGTCGATATGGACGCAGTCAACCTCAAGCAATTGACGGACGCGGGCGCAACAGTCGATACAAGCGGAAACGTGACCAACGCATTCGTCGCCTACGACGGCAGCGCGAAAGACTCAGTCACGCTAAAAGGCTCGAACGGCACACAGATTCATAACGTAGCGGCCGGCACCGTCGATATGGACGCAGTCAACCTCAAGCAATTGACGGACGCAGGCGCAACAGTCGACACAAGCGGCAACGTGACCAACTCGTTCGTCGCGTATGACGACAGCACGCAGAATTCAGTCACGCTGAAAGGCTCGAACGGCACGCAGATCCATAACGTAGCTAACGGCGAAGTCAGCGCTACCAGCAAGGACGCGGTCAACGGCTCGCAATTATTTGAAGCGACGCAAAACATCCCCGCATTCGCTGATTCGGTAAACTACGACAGCCCGGCGCACGACAAAATCGCACTGGTCAGCACCGCCGGCGGCGCCGTGACAATCTCTGGCGTAGCTGCTGGTGCAATGACTGCGACCAGCAATGAAGCGGTCAACGGCGCACAGCTTTTCGCGGTCGATGCCAAGACGAATCAGAATACCGCTGACATTACGAACATTAACAAGACCATCAGTAACATTACGAACGGCGGCGACGCTTACGTAAGCCAGGATGCGACTACCGGCGTCATCTCGGTCGGCGGGAACACGAATGGCAACGAGGTCAACGTGGCCGGCACTTCAGGCGCGCGCAAGATCACGGGCATAGCTGCCGGAAGTGTTGCCGCGGCCAGCACCGATGCGGTCAATGGCTCGCAGTTGTACAACACGGCAGCGTCGACGGCAGCGGCTCTCGGTGGTGGCGCGGGTGTCGATGCAAATGGCGGTATCACGGCGCCAACCTACAGCGTCGGTGGAACGGACGTGCATGACGTTGGCACTGCAATCGCCAATCTCGATGGGCGCACGACCGCAAATTCGAACGCCATCGCGGACGTTACAGCCGCAACTAAAAACGCGGTCAGCTATGACTCGGACGCGCATAACAAGGTGACGCTCGGCGGTACCGCAGCCGCTGACGGAACCGATGCGAACGCTGTCCAGTTGACGAACGTGAAGGCTGGCGAGCTCTCGGCCACCAGCACGGACGCCGTGAACGGGGCGCAGCTGAACGCGACGAATGCCCGCGTTGACACGTTTGAAAATGTAGTCAACAACATTTCCGGTACGGGAAGCCCGTTTATCGCAATCAATTCGTCGGTCGCGGCGTCCCAGGCACCCACCGCAACAGGCACCGATGCTGTCGCGATTGGCGCAAATTCGCACGCTTCGGGGAACAATTCCGTCGCTTTGGGCGCCAACTCGGTTGCTGATGAAGACAATACGGCGTCAGTGGGTTCGGCTGGCAACGAGCGTCGCATCACGAACGTGGCGCCGGGGCAAAACGGCACTGACGCAGCCAACATGAATCAGGTCAACGAGTTGCGTAACGACGTGGGCCAGAGTTTGTCGGCGTTGCAACGTAGCGCGTTCGGCGGCGTGGCTTCAGCCATGGCCATGCCTAGCCTTTCGCCGCGCGAGCCGGGCAAGACCGTGGTAGCCGTGGGTGTGGCTAACTACAAGGGCTATGGCGCAGTGGGTGCGGGCGCAACGTATCGGTCGCGTGATGGCGCGTGGTTGATCAACGGCGCGTTGTCGGTAACGCCTCATGGCGATACAGGCGCGCGGGCTCAGGTGGGCTACGAGTTCTGAGTTTGAGCTGGTTGTAGGGCAACAATGAAAGGCGATCCGGATGTTCGGATCGCCTTTTTTACTTGCATAAAGCATTTCAGAAACGATCAATATCGGTCACGCCGAATAGTGACGCGGGCGTGCGTGCTCATCCAGGCCGCGGACGCCACCCCAGGGCCGAAGTTCAATAGATCGTATTCGACGACACTATTTGATTTAGGAGCGCGCCTATCAGTATTCCCATGAAGTCCCAATAAAATAGCCTCTGAAGTGAGATTGTGACAAAGCGAGACATGCCAGCGTCCACGTGTCTCGCCTTCAGTTCCGCTATCGGTCAGATATTGATTGCCCAGTCCCTGCTGGACGCACATTTCTCCGTATTCTGCGGATCGGCGCATTAGCCACAATTCGGTGCGGTTTCCAAAATATGTTGAATCCGCTGTAGTTTAAAAAATCAAGCAATATATTAGGAATGCGTATCAATTATGAAGAGGCAATATAAATCGATACTGAGCGAAGTCGCTGTAAAGCGTGATGTCGTTGGTCAAAAAGAAGTCGGTGGTTATAGATTGTTTCAGCGAAACAAGGCTATTCCTTTGGCAGGTCCGTTAAAGACGGCTGGCCCGACGGATTTAAGAATGTGGGCGCTACGATGATGTGGGATGAACTTAATCTGGATATCGCTCACAATTCCCGGCGACATGGTACGAGCGAAAGCACCAGAACTTTGTCGTTCCAAACTCGGCTGAATAATCTGCTGGCAACGGCGTTCAGCGCATTTGTGTTCGCGAGCGCGTCGGCATCGGTACACGCAGAGACGCCTGACATGGACGCCAGCAAACACACAGTGACGGGCGCCATTGAAGCGGGCGAACCTGCTTCACTCGATGGCGCTGTGCTGAATTATGATCCAGTCTCGCTTCAGGACGCGGCCCGGAAAACTCAGGAACTAGCCAGCAATGCGGTTGGTAACGGGGACAGGGACAGGGTTTCAGGCGTTCTGGAAGAGGCGGAAACGATGATCGGCATTCGTTACCTGTGGGGCGGCAATACGCCCGAGGAAGGGCTCGATTGCAGTGGCTTCGTGCGTTACGTCTACGAGAAGGCTGCAGGTATATTGTTGCCGCGGCTATCGGCGCAAATCAGCAGGAAAGGCAAGCCGATTGCGCAGACGGATTTGCATCCTGGCGATCTCGTATTTTTCAATACGCCTCGAGGTGAAGCGACTCACGTTGGCATTTATGTCGGTGAGCATCAGTTTATTCACGCACCGAAGACGGGAGCGTTCATTCGTATTGAATCGATGAGAAGTGCTTATTGGACATCGCGATACTATGGCGCACGACGAATGGTTGCATGACTTGCAGCCTGATAAGACAAAACGCCCGATGACAACATCGGGCGTTTTTGTTTTTGCGTGAGTTGCGCTAAGAGGCTCTTTCAAAAATGCAGTGGGTAATGCGGCTCACGAGGCATGCGGATTGAAGGCCGAGAAGTCGAGCTTGCCGGCGATGAGGAACAGCACGGTTCGCATGGTTTTGAAGCTGGCGTATCCGCGCGCCTTGCGCTTGGCCGCTTGAAACAGGCCGTTGATCGCTTCAATGAAGCCGTTGGTCTGGCGCGTCTGGGCCCACGCGACGATGCCGTCGAAGTGTCGGCGAATCAATCGCGCGACGTCCTTCATCGGTTCAACCTTGGAACGCATGACGCCGGTACACCACCGGCGCAACATCCTGGAGAGCACATGGATCTGCTTGCGATCGAGAATCTCGCGCAGCTGCTCGCGGTACATCCAGGCACGGGCGGTACGGTTGGTGGTGTACTGGCTGATCAGCCCCTCGAGATCGGTCAGCTGCGCGAGATTCAGCTTGTCAGCATCTTTCAGCAGCGACCAGCGCATGCCCTTCAGTGCAGGATCGGTCTTCTGCTGCTCGCGGCGCACACCATCGAGTGCTTTGGACGCGTGCGCCACCACATGAAACTTGTCGAACGTCACACGCGCATCGGGCAGATGCTCGTCCACGCCCTTGATGAAGGCGGGCGACATGTCGATGCTGACCGATTTGATCTGCGCAGGCGTTGCGTTGTGTTGCTCCAGGTGATTGGCAAAGCGTTCGACGACGCCTGCATCCTTGCCGGGCGTGACGAAGACCACGCGCCTGCCGTCCATGTCAGCGACGAGCGAGACATAGTCGTGGCCCCGTCGGCACGAGGTTTCGTCAATGGCCACCGCGGCGAGCTCGGACAAGTCAGTCGCGGCCACGGCCAGATCCACGTAACGATCACAGATGGCCTTCACGCGATGCCACGACAGGTTCACCAGACGAGCCACCGCCGCAAATGTCATCTCCCGGCACAGCGTCAGCACGAGCGCTTCAAACAGCAGCGTAAAGCCATCCAGCTTGCCCATCCAGTCAGGCTCCACGAGCCGCACCGTGCCGTCCGGCAGGCGTACACGCGGCACGCGCACCTCCAGATAACAGTCGAATTGGAAAAAGTTAAGGTGCCGCAGCCGTTTGATGACCGTGTCGTGCACCGGGTGTTCGCCCGGTACCCCGGGATAGGCAAACCGGCTGCCCGCGACAAAGTCCACGGCAATCGTCAGCTCCGTGCCGAAATCGACACCTTGCACATACCACGGTGCCTTGATTCCCAAGGCGGCTTCAAACAGCTGAGTTTGGTTCGTCATAGTTCGCTTAGTCTTGCAGGGCTGGTTGCCGCATTCTGCCGCAACCAGCCCTGCATCAGCTTACTTCCCCTACACGCGTCAAGCGTTCGCTTCGCCGGGCTTGCGCCCGCGCTTGACCCGGCAGTACACCCACTCGAAATTCGAAAGAGGCCGCTAAGAACCTATGTGGTGGTCTAATTTCCTCGGACAAGTCGATAGGAGGACAATCCTGAAATCGATGAGGAATTGAGCTAGATGACAAGAAGGCGCCGACAATTTGACGCCAGCTTCAAGCTGGAAGTGGTGAGGATGATACGAGACCAAGGGCTATCGCTGAGCGAGGTTTGCCGGTCGATGGAACTTGGTGAGACAGCTGTGCGTCGCTGGGTGGCGCAGTACGATGCCGAGTCCAGCGGAGGGGCCGGTGTGGGCAAGCCACTGACGGCCGAGCAGCAGCGTATTCGCCAGCTTGAGATGGAGAACCGGCAACTGCGCGAGGACAATACGCTGCTAAAAAAAGCATCGGCCTTCTTTGCACGGGAACTGAGGTGAGTTACCGCGTGGTAGCCCACTTGCAACAGGAGGCCGTATCGGTCAGTGACGCCTGTCGGGTTTTGCAGGTGAGCCGCTCTGGCTACTACGCGCACCGGCGTGCCAGGCCGAGCGTAAAGCGTCTGCAAGAACAGACTCACGTCAAGGCGGTATTCGCCGCCAGCGGCGCGAGCTACGGCAGCCGGCGCGTGATGCATGCGCTGCGTGAGCAAGGGCTACGTATCGGGCGCCATCGGGTGCGTACGCTGATGCGCGAAGCGAGCCTGCGCACGAGCTGGAAGCGCAAGTTCGTGTCGACCACCGACAGCAGACATACGTTACCTGTGGCCGCGAATGTGCTCGACCGTCAGTTTGACGTGGCCGAGCCCAATCGCGCGTGGGTTTCGGATATCACATATATCCGTACGGCCCAAGGCTGGCTGTATCTGGCGGTCGTGCTGGACCTGTACTCACGCAAGGTGGTTGGCTGGTCCATGGCGCCCACTATGCCAGCCGGGCTAGTGATATCGGCCTTGAACATGGCGCTGCAGCAGCGCTGCCCAGCACCGGGACTGGTACTGCATTCCGACCGGGGTAGCCAATACGCGAGTGATGAATACCAAGCCTTACTTAAGCAGCATCATGTGATTTGCAGTATGAGCCGCAAGGGAAATTGCTGGGACAATTCAGTGATGGAGAGATTCTTCCTGAACCTGAAGATGGAGCGTGTTTGGCAGCGCCGATACGCCAACCACGAAGAGGCACGGCGCGATATCAACCAGTACATCGTCAGTTTCTACAATGCCGTGCGCTTGCACTCGACTTTGGGTTATCTGTCGCCCGCTGCCTATGAGGCAAAACTGACAGTAAAAGAACCTATCGGTCTGTCCGAAATAACTTGACCACTACACCTATGCTACTTGTCGGGCTTCGCCACCTGCCGGCGCACGCCACCGCGCGAGCAGCGCATTCCATTTGATACGAGCTGCGTTCACGTTGTTATCTTTCACGTGACCGTAACCGCGCATCGAATCCGGCAGGCTTGCGAGTTCTATTGCCAGCGGCAACTTCTCCGCTGTCAATCCACCGATCAACTCCTTCACCAGCGCCTCGTAATCCGCAATCAGCGCCCGTTCCATCTTCCGTTCTTCGGTCTTGCCGAAGATATCGAACGATGTACCGCGCAGGAACTTCATCTTCGCTAAAACCTTCATGGCGGATAAGACCCACGGGCCGTACTGCTTCTTGATCAGATGCCCGTGCGCGTCCTTCTTTGAGAGCATGGGCGGCGCGAGGTGGAATTTCACTTTCCAGTCACCTTCGAAGCTGCCCTTCAACCGTTCGACAAACACCGGATCGGCATAAAGACGCGCGACTTCATACTCGTCCTTGTACGCCATCAGCTTGTGCAGATTTTTAGCAACGGCTTCAGTCAATGCGTACTGGCCATCGCCCAGACCGATTAAGGCTTCCGCCTTACGCACTTCGGCCACGAGCTGAGCGTAACGCGCGGCGTACGCTTCGTTCTGGTAGTCGGTGAGATAGGTGATGCGCTTTTCAATCAGCGTGTCCAGCGCCTTCGGCGTATGCAGCGAGATGATCTTGCTGCCGCCTTCCGATCCCGACGATATCCCGCCACGACCTTGCGCGCCGACAAGCCGCGTGACGCCCTCGAGATCGTGAGCGGCGTGGCGACCCCATTCGAACGCCGCGAGATTCTTTTCGACCTGCACTGCATTCAATTCAATCGCGCGAACCAACGATTCATGTCGTAACGGCACCCAGCCGCGTTGCCACGCAAAACCCAGCACGAACGGATTGGTGTAGATGGCATCGCCGAGTAGAGCGACGGCGAAGCGATTTGCATCGACGAGCGCAACGTGTTCGCCAGCGGCTGTGCGGATATCCGCTTCCGCGCTCGCGCCGGGAAAACGCCAGTTGGGGTTCTTGATGAACTCGGCCGTCGGCGTTTCAGCGCTGTTCACCACCACGCGCGTGTGGCCGGGTTGCATCCGCGAGCCGCATTCGTCGCTGGCTGTCACGATAGGATCGCAACCAATCACCAGATCTGCTTCGCCCATCGCGATGCGCGTGGCGTGGATATCGCCGGGATGCGTGGCGATCTGCACGTGGCTCATCACGGCGCCGCCTTTTTGCGCGAGGCCGGTGACATCGAGGACGGTTACGCCTTTTTGTTCCAGATGCGACGCCATGCCGAGCAAAGCGCCGATCGTCACAACGCCTGTACCGCCGACGCCGGTGACCAAAATGCCGTATGGCCGGTCGATCAGCGGTAGCTCGGGCGTGGGAACAGGCGGCATTGCATCGCCGGAAATACTCGATACCTTCGGCTTGCGAAGTTGTCCGCCTTCAACCGTGACGAAGCTCGGGCAGAACCCGTTTACGCACGAGTAGTCCTTGTTGCAGGTCGACTGGTTGATCTGGCGTTTCGTGCCGTATTCAGTGTCGAGTGGTTCGACCGACAGGCAATTCGATTTCACCGAGCAATCGCCACAACCTTCGCAGACGGCTTCGTTGATGACCACGCGCTTCGCCGGATCGGGGTACGCGCCGCGTTTCCTGCGCCGACGCTTTTCGGTTGCGCAGGTCTGGTCGTAAATCAGGATCGTTGTGCCGGCAATTTCACGCAGGGCACGCTGGACTTCATCGAGCTTCTCGCGATGAAATACATCGATACCCGGCGCCAGCCCCACATTCGCCTGATATTTTTCGGGTTCATCGGTGACGATCACGATCTTCGTCGCGCCTTCGGCCGCGAGCTGATGCGTGATTTGCGGCACGGTGAGTACGCCGTCTACAGGCTGACCACCGGTCATGGCCACGGCGTCGTTGTAGAGGATCTTGTACGTGATGTTCGTCTTCGACGCGATCGCTGCGCGGATCGCGAGCAGCCCGGAGTGGAAATACGTGCCATCGCCGAGATTGGCGAACACGTGTTTGTCGTTGGTGAACGGCGCCTGGCCGATCCACGCCACGCCTTCACCGCCCATCTGGCTGAACGTGCTCGTGCTGCGGTCCATCCACACGGTCATGTAATGGCAACCGATACCGGCAAGCGCGCGCGAACCTTCAGGCACATTCGTCGATGTATTGTGCGGACAGCCCGAGCAGAACCACGGCTTGCGCTCCGCTTCAACGCGCGGCCGCGCCAGCGCTCTTTCCTTCGCTTCAATCACCGCGATACGCGTCGCGATGCGCGCGCGGACATCGGCGGGAAGATCGAACTTGTCGAGCCGCGTGGCAATCGCCTTCGCGATAATCGCCGGCGACAACTCGTAGTGCGCCGGCAGCAGCCAGTTGCCCATCGGCACGGACCATTCGCCGCCTGCGCCATCCTTCTCGTCGAACTTGCCGAACACGCGAGGGCGTTGTGCATCGGGCCAGTTATAAAGCTCTTCCTTGATCGCGTACTCCAGGATCTGGCGTTTTTCTTCGACGACCAGAATCTCCTGCAACCCATGTGCAAATGCATGCGCGCCCTGCGCTTCGAGCGGCCACACGCAACCGACCTTGTACAGACGAATGCCGATGCGCGCGCAGGTTTCATCGTCGAGACCGAGGTCCGATAAAGCCTGACGAACATCGAGATACGCCTTTCCCGCCGTCATGATCCCGAAGCGCGCATGCGGCGATTCAATCTCGATCCGATCCAGCTTGTTTGCACGCACGTAGGCGAGGGCCGCGTACCACTTGTAGTCGAGCAGCCGTGCTTCCTGAACCAAGGGCGGGTCGGGCCAGCGGATGTTGAGGCCGCCATCAGGCATCGCGAAATCGGTTGGCAGGACAATTTGCGTACGATGCGGATCGATATCGACAGAAGCCGACGATTCCACCACATCGGTCACGCATTTCATCGCGACCCAGAGGCCGGAGTAACGGCTCATGGCCCAGCCATGCAGGCCGAAGTCCAGATATTCCTGCACATTCGATGGAAACAGCACCGGCAGCCCGCACGCCTTGAAAATGTGTTCCGACTGGTGCGCAAGCGTGGACGATTTGGCGGCGTGATCGTCGCCGGCGAGCACGAGCACACCGCCATGCGCCGATGAACCCGCTGAATTGCCATGCTTGAACACATCGCCGGTTCTGTCGACGCCCGGCCCTTTGCCGTACCACATCGAGAACACGCCGTCGTATTTGGCGCTCGGATAAAGATTGACCTGTTGCGAGCCCCACACGGCGGTCGCCGCGAGGTCTTCATTCACGCCGGGCTGGAACACGACCTGACGCGAAGCGAGGTGTTTCTTCGCTTTCCACAGATGTTGATCGAGTGCGCCGAGCGGAGAACCGCGATAGCCGGAAATGAAACCGGCGGTATTGAGTCCCGCGGCATGATCGCGTTGTTGTTGCAGCATCGGCAGCCGAACCAGCGCCTGTATGCCGCTCATGTACGCGCGACCGCGTTCCAGGGTGTATTTGTCGTCGAGCGTGACGGAATTTAGCGCGGCTTCTAGGGAAGCTTGTTGTTCCGCGTCCAGGGGGGCATTCATTGTGGGGTCTCTCCGCCAACGTTTGGGATCGCCAAAGCACTTTAGGGCCTTCGCGTCTTGTGGATGCGTCGGCCGGGATTTTGAGTGTGCCCGTTTTGATTTTTTTTCAGCACTGGTAAAAACCCGCTGAAAAGTAATTTCAACATTGCACAGGTGTTACGACGTGTAAAAACGGCCGGATTTCGGGAGCGGCGGGGAACCGCTCGCGTCGAGAGCATTCAAACCCGCGATCGATGCACATTCGTGTCGGCTTTGCCGGCAGGAAGAACACGAATGTGCGCGATTGCTGGACACACCGATGCACGCAGTTGAAGGAGGAAGCAGTGAAACAACGATACATCCAGAGCTTTTTGATGGTTTCCGCAGCATTTTTTGCGATGAACGCGCCGGTTCGCGTTGGCAACCCGGCTGGATCGGAGGCTACGATCTCCGGCATTCCGCGAATGTCACAGGTTCGGGTTGAACAGGTTTCGAGCAAGCAGACGGCGGAAAACAAGGACGACGCTGACGCTTGAAAGTTTGGATGGCGTGAACGGCCGGTGAACTCGAATCAGCCCGCGTCGTGACTCCCGCGCGCGTCGCTAATGCGGTTACTCGCGCTGTTCCCAATCGCCAATGAACAGAAAAAATGCCGAGGATCTTTGGGTCCCCGGCATTTTTATTTGCACAGCACGTTTTAGCTGGCGCTTGTGTCCTTCACTACGCCACGCCGTATCTGGTCGAGTTCGATCGATTCGAACAGCGCCTTGAAATTGCCTTCGCCGAACCCCTGATTGCCCTTGCGCTGAATGATCTCGAAGAAGATCGGGCCGATCTGGTTTTCCGTGAAAATCTGCAGCAGGATTTCGTCCCGCACGCCATCGATCAGGATCTTGCGTTTGCGCAATTCCGCTACCGATTCGCCATGATTCGGCACGCGCCGGTCGACGAGCTCGTAATACGTGTCGATGGTGTCGAGCAACGAGATTTTCGCGCCGCGCAGCTTGTCGACGGTGCTGTAGATATCATCGCTGCCCAGCGCAATGTGCTGGATGCCTTCGCCGTGATAGGCGTCGAGATATTCCTGGATCTGCCCCGACGTATCCGAGCCTTCCTCGTTGATCGGGATGCGGATCTTGCCGCACGGCGAACTCATCGCTTTCGACTTGACCGCGGTCACTTTGCCTTCAATGTCGAAGTAACGCGCCTCACGGAAATTGAATAAACGCTCGTAGAACTCGGCCCATTCGATCATCCGTCCGCGATGAACGTTGTGCGTCAAATGGTCGATGTACGTCAGCCCGTGACCAACCGGATTTTGCTCGGCGCCGGGAATGGGTTCGAAATCGACGTCGTAGATGCTGATGTCGCCGATACTGCCCTGCTGCGCACCATTCTTGCCGCGCCAGCGGTCCACGAAGTAAATCAGCGAATCGCCAATGCCCTTGATCGCCGGAATGTTCAGTTCCATCGGGCCGGTCTTGTTATCGAAGCCCCACGCGCCGAGATCGAGCGCGCGTTTGTACGCCTTGCCCGCATCGGCGACACGGAAGGCGATCGCGCAAATCGATGGACCGTGAAGGCGCGCGAACCGCTGCGCGAAGGAATCAGGCTCGGCGTTCACCAGAAAGTTGATCTCGCCTTGCCTATACAACGTCACCTTCTTGTGACGATGCCGGGCAATCGCGGTGAACCCCATTTGCTCGAACAATTGCCCGAGCGCCACGGGATCCGGCGCCGTGTATTCGATGAATTCAAAACCATCCGTGCCAACGGGATTGTCCCAAGTCGTTGCCTGCATGCTTTGTCTCCTGAACCGTGACGATGATTCGATGTGATTCGATGATTAACCGGTGGTTATTGAGACAAAGTTTATCGACGGAAGCACGGTGGATACTTGCGAAGTAAATCGCATATAACTACGATAACGCATGTTTATGCCGTCAATGCGGCTATCGGAGGCAGAAAATGGCTCAGGTCGAACTCGATGCCATCGATCGAAAAATTCTCGCCATTCTTCAGGTGAATGGGCGGCTGTCGAACCAGGATATCGCCGATCAGGTCAACCTTTCACCGAGTCCCTGCTTGCGGCGAATCCGGCGGCTGGAGGAAGAGGGCGTGATTCGCGGTTACGTCGCGCTGTTGGAGCCCCGTCTGCTTGGACTCGGATTGCTCGCGTACGTGAACGTGCGTCTGGAGAAGCGCGGCGGGACGGCGATATCAGCGGGGATGAAAAACCCGCCGACGCACGCCGACCGCTTTCGCGAAGCCGTGCGCGCGTGGCCGGAAGTCGTGGCTTGCGACGCGATGACCGGCGACATGGACTATCTGCTGCGCGTCCAGGTGGAAGACATGGAGCATTTTTCGCGCTTCATGCAGGACGAGTTGCTGCACCATCCATCAGTGATCGACGTTAAAAGCAGCTTCTCGCTGGAGCGCTTCAAGGAGACGACGGCGCTGCCGATTCGATAAAGGCTTCGATAAAGTTTCCGGGCCAAACGATCGATCCCAAAACTCCAGACGCAAAAAAGGCGGCTTTCGCCGCCTTTCGTGCTTTTGCGCATGCTTGCTGATTTGCCTGGGGACTCGGGACTCGAGGTCCTGATATCAGGCCGCGTCGGCAGTAGGCATGAACGCCTGAAACATTTGCGATGCCCGGCGCGCTTGGCGCTTGACCGCGTAATCGAAGACCGCTGCCTGCTCCTGCAACATCTCCGTGAGAATGCTGCCTTGGTCGGCAGGCGTGAGCGACAGGTAAGCGTCGGCTTCACCATACGCATACTCGATCTTCATTCCCGACTTCTTCGCAATGTGCATCATGGTCGAGTTGCGTGATAAACAATGCATGTAGAGCATTGAAACATGCGTGTTGCGGCTGCGGATGGCGGCGCGTTCAAACAGGCGGCTACCGACTCCACGGCCACGTGCACTTTCCAGCACCGACACGCCGAACTCCGCCGTGCGCTTGTCGCCTTCGGCCGGTAAATAGGCCAGATGACCAACGCCAACCACGTTCAACTGTTCGTCGAAGACACCAAAAACCGTATCGCACGAAAAATCAATATTTGCGACGTAGTTCTCGATCACACGATCCGGCACGATCTGGCCAAAGCGCAGGAGGCGGTCGTCTTCGTCGAGAGCGAGGAAGTGTTTGAGGAGACGCTCGCGGTCGCTCGAGGACAACTCACGGACGAGAACGGGCGAACGACCGGCAGCCGTTTGCGAACGATCGGCTGCTGCGAAGATCGATGCAGTGTGGCGGTAGAAAGGCATGTTCACGATGGTGGCTCCTTGATTCGTCGCGCGACATGGTGCGTCGCAAAACGGATTTTAGCCGAACCCCGACGGGAGCACTAGGGAAAACCCGTAATAGACTGTGGAGCGTCCCGTCTAACTTTCAAATAAGTTGGATTAAAGTCGTTTATAAACAGTAACTTAACTGGTATTGCGTGGATCGGACATCTTATGGCGGTGAAATGGCGCAACGCACCATTTCACTCAGTTATCGCCGTTCATCCCGTGCTCGATCACGCCCACAACCTGCTCCGCGAACTCACGATAACCCAGCTTTCCATCGGGTTTGAGCCACGTGAAGGTCCAGTTGATCATACCGAACACCATCATGGTGAGCGCGGTCTGGTTCTCTTTCGTCGCGCGCTTCGGATACGCGCGCGCAAGTTGCCGGGCGAACGCCGCGACAATGCCGCGTTGGCGTTCCAGCACGACTTCACGCTGCGTGTCTTCGAGATATTTGACGTCGTTGAGCAACGCAACGTGCCGGCTATGGGACGTTTCGTACTCGGCGAGAAACGCGCGAATCAGCTCGGCGAAGGCCTCGCGCTCCGTCAATCCGCGGCGTTGGCTTGCTCCCTCCACTTCCGCGATGATCAGCATCAACCGCTTCGTGTAGCGGTCGAGCAGGTCGAAAAGAATGGCTTCCTTGCTCGCGTAATAGTGATAAAGCCGAGCTTTGGAGGTGCCGCTGGCCGCAGCGAGATCGGCCATCGACGTGCTCGGGTAGCTGGTCTGCGCGAATTTGGCGGCGGCGAGTTCGAGGATCTGCTCGCGTTGGGTGTCGTGGTCGGGCGCTCTTGTACGGGCCATTGAGTCTCGGAGAATTGCTGGATCGATCGGGGATTCTAATGCGTCGCGCGACGAAGTTTGGCCTCGGCTATCTTGGCGAGATCGCCACGAATCTCCAGTTTGCCCACCGCGACGAGTTCGCGACAGCGCCAGAACGCGATGGAATCGCTGACCAGAAAGCCGAAGCTCGAGCCCATCACCTCTCCGGCGAGCCGGCGCGCTTCCTGCCAGCCGTCGCTGGCTATCTGGAGGATGGTTTCATCGACATCGGAATAGGTGCCGGAAATGAACGTGTTGTCACGCCATCGGCGAGTCTCGCTATTGATCTGCTTCACTTCCTGCCATTCCAGCGCAAGACGGCTGATGCGCAACACCGAAATGGGCGCGGCCGTCGGCAGCTTGGCGCCCAGCTCGGCCGCCGTGAACATGCCGACTGCCGTCGCGCCGTCTTCACGGCCACGGCGCCGCTGCGTGCCGTCGCCAGCGGTGACGAAGGGCAGGTCTTCATGGGTTAGCTTGGCTTCATTCAAACGCTGCGGCGCGTTGCGCAGCGTGTAGGCCACTCGTCGCAGCGTCAACTGGTCACTGGCGCTCTGGCCGTGCCAGATCACGACCTGTCCGTCGTCCTGCGCGAGGTCGCGCAGGAGGGCGTCCTGTTCCTTGAGCTTCGATATGAAGTCGAACTTCTGTTCGTTCAGCACCTGCTGCCAGAACAGAGCCCGGGCTTCCGGGTTGTCGTCGATGCCCCTCAACTGGCCGACCGCCAGGTCGTCCTTCAGCGGGATGACGCGTTCATCG
Source organism: Caballeronia sp. LjRoot34 (assembly GCF_964253815.1). NCBI lineage: Bacteria > Pseudomonadati > Pseudomonadota > Betaproteobacteria > Burkholderiales > Burkholderiaceae > Caballeronia > Caballeronia sp. LjRoot34. The sequence goes on along the minus strand of NZ_CAXUSB020000001.1, from coordinate 3,992,628 downwards.
CGGGCCGCTGTTTGCAAGGCTTCGCGAAGAATCTCGGCGGCGTGATCGCCGTTGGTAACGTGGATCGTGCTCATCAGTAACGGTGACCGCAAACGTAAGTAGGCTGCCCGCGCGCGGCGAGTGCGGCGACGAGGCGCGGCACACCGCATTCGGAACGGGCGACCCCTAGTGTAAGCGAATCGAATCAGCGCGATCGGCCAACCCGGCGTTCAACGTTCGTCATAGCTCACAACCACGCGGTCCGAAACCGGGTGGCACTGGCAAGTCAGCACGAAACCCGCGTCAATCTCATGCTGTTCCAGCGTGTAGTTCTTCTCCATGCGCACTTCGCCTTCCAGCACCTTCGCGCGGCACGTGCAGCACACGCCTCCCTTGCAGGCATAGGGCAGCGCGAGCCCGGCTTTCAACCCGACGTCGAGCACGCTCACGCCTCGATACGGCAGGCGCAGCTTGCGTTTTTTTCCATCGATAATGAGTTCCAGATCCGCGGCGGGGGTGTCGTCGGTGATTTCGATTGCGGGCACGCCTGCTTGCGGCAACGGCGTGCCGAATCGCTCGACGTGAACCTGCCTGGGCGGCACGCCCGCGTTTTTCAGCGCGGCTTCGGCGGCGTCCATCATCGGGCCGGGGCCGCAAATGAAGGCTTCGTCGATTGCATTGGCTGGAACGAGCGTCTCCAGAAATGCCGCGCATTTTTCCTGGTTCAGCACGCCGTTGAACAATTCGACGTCCTGCAAATCGTCCGATAGCACGTGATACAGCGAAAACCGGCTCATGAAGCGGTTCTTCAGGTCTTCCAGTTCCTCGGCAAACATGATCGCGTCCACGCTGCGGTTGCCGTAGATGAGCGTGAAGCGGCTGGTCGGCTCCGTTTCCAGCGTCGTCTTGATGATCGCGAGCACCGGCGTGATACCCGAGCCGCCCGAGAAGGCCACGTAATGCTTCACGTGATCGGCGTTCAAGTGGGTGAAAAAGCGGCCATCGGGCGTCATCACTTCGATTTCATGGCCGGGTTTCAGCGTATCGAAGGCGAAATTCGAGAAGCGGCCACCTCGCACGCGCTTGATGCCGATACGCAATTCGCCATCGCGGTCGTAATCCGTCACGCCGACGCAAATTGAATACGAGCGCCGCGTTTCCTCACCGTCGATATGCGTCTTCAACGTGACGAACTGGCCTTGCGTGAAGCGGAATGCGTCGCGCAGGGTTTCGGGGACATCGAAGGAAACCGTGACGGCGTCGGCGGTTTCGGGACGGACGTCGCGGATGCGCAGTGAGTGGAATTGCGGAGTCGCCATGGTCGTTTTCAGTACGGTTTGAAGTAGTCGAACGGCTCGCGGCAATCCATGCAGCGATACAGCGCCTTGCACGCGGTCGAGCCGAATTGGGCCAGGCGTTCGGTATGCGATGAGCCGCAGCGCGGGCACGCGGGTTGGTCCACGACACGCGGCACGAAGCGGATTGGCCGTTCTTGCGGCGCGTGTTCGTTTGAACCGCAATTGCCCATTGGCGGGGCGATGCCGTATTGCCTGAGCTTGTCGCGGGCTGCGTCGGTCATCCAGTCGGTGGTCCACGCCGGCGCCAGCACTGTGTCGATGCGATGCTTCGTAAAGCCCGCTTCGTTCAACGCTGCGCCAATGTCTTCGGCGATCTGGTACATCGCCGGGCAGCCGGAATACGTGGGCGTGATGACGATTTCCAATGTGTCGTCGGCGGCGCGGCGGATATCGCGGAGAATGCCTAGCTCACGGATGGAGACCACCGGAATTTCCGGGTCCGGCACAGCGTCGAGCACTGCCCATACGCGATCGAGCGAGGCTTCGGCAGCGGTCATCATCATCGCGTTCACCAGCTCGCGCCGGGATGCTGCCGCGCGAGGCTCTGCAATTCTGCGAGCAGGAAACCCATGTGCTCGGAATGCTCGCCGAGCTTGCCGGTGCCCACGTGTTTGGCATCGGCGGGTTTTTGTAGCGTGGCCTCAGCGAGCGTTGTATCCACGTCTTCACGCCACGCGGTTTCCAGATCCGTAGTCAGCGGACCGATACCCGCATCGGCGATGCTTATTTCCACGTCATCGATACTGAAGAACTCGCGGGTGTACGGCATCAGGTAATCCACCGCTGCTTGAGCCCGACGATGCGATTCATCGGTGCCATCGCCGAAACGCAGTAGCCAGTCGCTCGCGTGATTCAGGTGATAACGCGTTTCCTTGATCGACTTCGACGCGATTGCCGCAAGTTGCGCGTCGGTGGATTGCATGAGCGCTGTCCACAGATGCGCCATCAGCGTCGAATAAAGAAAGTTGCGCACGACCGTCACCGCGTAGTCGCGATCCGAGCGCGCCGTGCCCGATAACGGACCTGCGTGCGGCAACTCGGTCAGCGTGTAATTGCGGAAATCGCGTTCGTTGCGGAAATACGCGTAGTCGTCTTCGGTTTTCTTCGTGCCGTAAAGCTCGGCATCGAGCGTGGCCGCGTGCGAGTACAGCAATCTCGCCTGGCCGATCAGGTCGAGGCTGATATTGGCCAGCGCGATATCTTCCTCGAGCACCGGGCCGTGTCCGCACCATTCGCCGTTGCGCTGGCCGAGGATCAGGGCGTTATCGGCGAGACGCAATATATAGGACAGATGTTGGGGCGTTGTCATGGGCTTGACCCTTCGCTCACATGTGGTTGATTTCGTCGGGCAGCACGAAGAACGTGGGGTGACGGTAGATCTTGTCGCCGGCGGGATCGAAGAACTCGGCTTTATCGGCGGGATCGGAGGCCGTTATTGCCGCCGATGGCACCACCCAAATGCTCACGCCTTCCTGACGACGCGTGTAGACATCGCGTGCCATGCGCAGCGCGCCCGGTGCGTCCGGCGCGTGCAGGCTGCCGCAATGCTTGTGATCGAGACCCTGCTTGCTGCGCACGAACACTTCCCAGATCGGCCATTCGTTATTCATTTGTCGCTCCTTTATGCAGCTTGCTTTTGGGCGCGGGCGGCTTGCTTCGCAGCTTGTTTCGCGGCGTAGGCCAGCGCGGCTTCGCGAACCCAGAGCCCGTCGTCGTGTGCTTTGACTCGCGTGGCGAGGCGTTCCTTATTACAGGGGCCGTCACCGTTCACGACGCGCCAGAATTCTTCCCAGTCGATCTCGCCGTAGTCGTGCGCCTGCCGTTCTTCGTTCCATTTGAGGTCGGGATCGGGCAGCGTGACGCCGAGAATCTTGGCTTGCTCGACCGTGGCGTCGACGAATTTCTGCCGCAAATCATCATTCGATATCCGCTTGATGCCCCATTTAAACGACTGGCCGCTATGGATGGAATCCTTGTCGCTCGGGCCGAACATCATCAGCACTGGCCACCACCAGCGGTCCACCGCTTGCTGGACCATTTCCTTTTGGGCGTCGGTGCCTTTCATCATGGAAAGCAGCGCGTCGAAACCTTGTCGTTGATGGAATGACTCTTCCTTGCAGATGCGGATCATCGCGCGCGCATAGGGGCCATACGTGCAGCGGCAGAGCGGAATCTGGTTCATGATCGCCGCGCCGTCCACCAGCCAGCCGATCACGCCGACATCCGCCCACGTGGGCGTCGGGTAATTGAAAATGCTCGAGTACTTGGCTTTGCCGGCGTGCAGGGCATCGACGAGTTGGTCTCGCGACACGCCCATGGTTTCCGCTGCGCTATATAGATAGAGGCCGTGGCCGCCTTCGTCCTGCACCTTCGCGAGCAGGATCGCCTTGCGCTTCAGGCTCGGCGCGCGGGAAATCCAGTTGCCCTCGGGCAACATGCCGACAATTTCCGAATGCGCGTGCTGAGAGATCTGGCGGACCAGCGTCTTGCGGTAGGCATCGGGCATCCAGTCCTGCGGTTCGATCTTGCCGTCGGCGGCCATCACGGCGTCAAAACGGCTGAGTTCCGGCGATGTCGACGCCGGATCGATGGACTGCACGTTGCCGGGGATATCGAGGGATTGCGTGTACATGACGATCGCTCGCTCTAGGAAGTCACTGTGCCGCAATTATAAGCCGACCGTCCGGTCGGTTAATAGTTATTTTTTGAGATAGACGTGGGGAGACGAGGGCGGAAGGTGTTTCTTGCCCTGATAGCATGACTTTGAAGCGGCAGTATTGGAACGGGCTTAATGCTCAGACTAATAGATTGAGTAAATTTTTATCAACGAGGCGCTTATGACCATTGCGATGAAGTCCGTGGATGTGCAGGCGGCGATTAATCTGGCCGACGAGGTAAAGAGGCGGGCCAATGAACTCGAAGGGGAGGCGATACGTGAAGGCCTGGAGGATGGAGATGCGGGCCGTACGGTGACGACGGACGCGATGGATCAATGGTTGGACAGTCTCGATACATCGAGCGAACTGCCCACGCCCAAAGCAGAAACAGCACGAGCCTCCATCTAGCGTGACCGCGTCGTAATTGCCGGGCGGTGGAGTCTGGACGAGCCCGTAGGGTGAACGGCACCTTTCCGTTCACCCATTCCTCGACCGCCTACCCCACACTCGCTTCAAATACCCGCCTGTAGTTCTCCCCAAGAATCTTCCCCGTCTCTTCGTTCGAGAATCCCGCGGCAAGAAGCTGGTTTGCAAAGTCGGGCAACTGGCCGTAGTGGGTGAAAACCGGCGGGGAAATAAAGCCCCGCATGTCCGTACCCATGCCGACGTGGTCGACGCCGACCAGATCGGCCATCCGCTTGACGCCTTCCGCCATTGCCTGCAAATCCCGGAATGTTCCGGAATTTGGCCAGATGCCGATTACGCCGCCCGTATCAGCGACGGCGCGGGCGTGGTCGGGGCTGATGAGCCGGCTTCGGCCGCCGGGATGCGCGGACAGCGCCGTGTGCGATAGCACCAATGGTTTCGACGACACCGACGCTGCCCGTTTAACGAGATCGAACGTGCCGTGCGCGACATCGACAACGATCCCAAGGTCGTTGCATCGCCTGACCACTTGCGCGCCGAAATCCGTCAAACCGCCGTGCTGGGGCGCCTCAGTCTGGATATCGCCGAGTTCGTTCACTCGGTAGTGCACCACTTGCAGGTGGCGCAACTGGTGCTGCGTGTACGCCTCATCGACGCGATCCAGTTGTCCCTCCAGGAAATCACCCCCTTCCGAAGCGATGATCGCGCTCGGCCCGGCGTTCGCATTGGCTTTCAGTGACGCGCTACTGGTAATCACATTCAATTGCTCGCGCTCGATCAACGCGTGCACCCGTGCAAACTCGGTTTGACTGAGCGCGTAGAGTTCGCCGGGCGCGGGCGGCCGATACGCCTCGATGCGCTTGCGATCTGCGGACACCCGCGTGACCACGGTATCGGTGACGATCGCCAGCGTGACCACGTTCATGCCGCCGCTGCGCATGGGTGCGGCGAGCGGAGCGAAAGGGCGGTTGGCACCAATCGACGGATCGCGGGAGATAGTCACCCGGCCGGCGTGGCTGTGCATGTCCATCGTCAGCGCGCCGGTCGAGCGCCAGCTTTGAGCGGTAGCCTGCGCGTCCGGATTGTCGGTATATCCGGCGAAGCGGCCACGCGCGCAGGCCACCAAACCCAGCGCGGCCGTCGATGCCAGGAACGCACGCCGGCTGAATGGCTTGTTCTGGCTGGTCACGCAGGCATCGATGAGTTGATAGCGCCAACCCGCCGGATCGTCGGTCAAACGGCGAAGTCGTCCGCGAATCGTCAGCGGCCCGTCCTGCACCTGAATCAACGAAGCGGCAATCACTTCGATACTCGATCGCGGATCGGCCGGTGTGCATCCCGAACAGCACGGAGCGTCGGCCGCGAGCAGAAAGTAATCGACGCAAGATGACAATTCGAGCGGAATCATCCAGCCAGATATCTCGACTGCCACGTCATGCAGCGTGTCGGCCTCACCGGAACGGATCCTCGACCAATCGATTTGCATCGACATCTCCTTTTTTGATCGTTCTCGCTGAATTATGCAGCGAGCGGCAAGGTCAACGCAGTTCGGTTCCGGCCCCGTTCGCGGTTCACAGACACCGAATGCGACAATGCTGTTTCGCTTTCAATCGTGTACCCGCATGCCGTCACCATCCTTCTCCGAAATTCCTCACGCGCGCGTTGCCGTTATCGGTGGCGGCCCTGCTGGCTTGATGGCCGCGGAAGCGCTGGCGGCGGGCGGTATCGAAGTGGATCTCTATGACGCCATGCCGTCGGTCGGCCGCAAGTTCCTGATGGCCGGCAAGGGCGGTATGAATCTCACGCATTCGGAACCCGCCGAGCTATTCCTTTCGCGTTACACCGAGCGCAGGACGCAAATTGAACCGCTGCTGCGCCGTTTCGATGCCGTCGCGTTACGCGCATGGGTTCACGGATTGGGCGTGGAAACGTTCGTCGGCAGCTCGGGCCGCGTGTTTCCTACCGACATGAAAGCCGCGCCGATGCTGCGTGCCTGGTTGCACCGGCTACGCGGGTCGGGCGTACGGTTCCATATGCGGCATAAGTGGCTTGACTGGGGCGACGACGCTCTGCGGATTCTGCGGTTCGCCACGCCTGAAGGCGAGCGCTCGGTCGAAGCCGATGCTGTCGTCTTCGCACTCGGCGGCGCGAGCTGGCCGCGACTCGGCTCGGACGCCACGTGGATTCCTAACCTGGAAGCGCGCAACGTGGGCGTGTCTCCGTTCAAGCCATCAAATTGTGGTTTCGATATCGACTGGAGCGAGCACTTCAGCAGCCGTTTTGCAGGCGAGCCGCTGAAAGCCGTGGCGATCGGTTTGCCGCGGGAAGAGGGAGAGGGCGGTATCGACTGGCGTGCGGGCGAGTGCTTGCTGACATCAACAGGTATTGAAGGCAGTCTGATCTACGCGATGTCCGCGCGCATTCGCGATCGTCTAGCCGCCGGCGATGCCACGTTTTTCCTTGATCTCTTGCCGGCTCTGACGCCGCAGCGTGTTCACGATGAAGTGACGCATCCACGCGGTGCTCGATCCATGTCGAGCCATTTGCAGAGCCGTCTGAACCTGACGGGTGCAAAGGCGGGTTTGCTGCGAGAGGTTCTGAACCGCGAAGATTTCTCCGATACCACGCGCCTCGCTCAACGTATCAAGGCGTTGCCGCTGACCGTGACGCGCCCAAGGCCAATCGCCGAAGCGATCAGCAGTGCGGGCGGCGTGAGGTTCGAGTCGCTCGATTCGCACTTGATGCTCGACGCGCTGCCCGGCGTTTTCTGCGCGGGCGAGATGCTGGATTGGGAAGCGCCGACGGGCGGTTATCTGCTCACGGCGTGTTTCGCGAGCGGTTTGGTAGCGGGTGAAGCGGCGCTGGCTTATGTGAAGACGGGCGCCAAGCCCGCCTGAACGCCGGCGCCGAAGAAGAAACTCAAGCCGGCACAAGACGCCACAACGATGTGACCTCGGCCGAACGCGCGTGATAAAGCGGATCGGTTTTATCGGCGGCGCGGGGGTGTTGCGGACGAATATCCATCCGGCCGTCCGTCTTCAACCCGGCGCGGTCGACCCACTCCTGGAATTCCGCACGTGTTCGCAAGCCAAGATGTTCCGCTATATCGGAAAGAATCAGCCAGCCTTCGCCGCCCGGCGTCAGATGGGCCGCGAGGCCATCGAGAAATCCGCGCAGCATGCGGCTTTCCGGATCGTAGATTGCGTGTTCAATAGCCGAACTCGGCCGGGCCGGTAGCCACGGCGGATTACAGACGATCAATGGCGCACGGCCTTCCGGAAACAGATCGGCCTCGACCACCTTCACTTGCTGTTCATACCCCAATAATTCGATGTTTTCGCGCGCGCAGGCCAGCGCCCGGGCATCGATCTCCGTCGCAATCACACGCTTCACGCCGCGCTGAGCCAGCAAAGCGGCGAGCACGCCCGTGCCGGTGCCGATATCGAAAGCCAGTTCCTTTGATGGCAGCGGCTGATCCGCCACCAGCTTGATGTACTCGCCGCGCACCGGCGAAAACACGCCATAGTAAGGATGAATCCGCGCACCGAGCGCCTCGACGTCCACGCCCTTTTTGCGCCACTCGTGCGCGCCGACCAGCCCGAGCACCTCCCGCAGCGACACAACCGACTCACCCGTCGCCGCGCCATACGCTTCTTCACACGCTTCCTTCACAACCGGCGCGCGCCGTAGCGGAATGGCGTATTCGGCATCCAGCGGCAACAGCAGCATGCCGAGCGTGCGCGCCCGCTGCGACTGGGCGAGCCGATGCAAATTGAATGCCTCGGCGGGAGCGGGCGGCGCGGCCGGCGGTGCATCGGGGGCGGCGCTGCGTTCCTTCGCTTTCGCTTTGGCGGACTTTTTCGGCCGCGTTTCGATACGCCGTGTAACCGCCTGCAGCAACTGGCGAGCGTTTTGGAAATCGCCGCGCCAGAGAATGGCCGTGCCTTCACATGCCAGCCGATAGGCGGAATCGGCGGTCATCTGGTCATCGCCGATCACCACGCGTTTGGGCGGCGCGATTCCGCTTTCCGAGTGCCAGAGCGCCGAACGGTTCTCGCCTTTTTCCTCCCATTGGATCTGGGAGGGTGCGGCGCTGGTGCTGGGAGAAGTTTTGGAATGCATGCTGAATAAGTACCGGACAAAGTGAGAACCGCGAGGCGGAATGCCGACATTCTGAGGGCTTTTCACAAAATGGTCCGATTTTCGACGACAAAAGACGTCGGATGGGTACGACTTCGGAGTCGGGCAAAGAGATTTCGATTGCCCGCAAACCGGCCTTTCGCAGGTAGATGAAGGGTTTGTTGGCTGGAATCGCGGTGCATTGCACGTCGGCGTGTCTGTGGGCAACGTCCTGGCGCCGTGCCCGGAAGCCGGGCACGGCGGGTGGGCGAAGGGTGTGTTCGGTGGCATTACCGGGTATCGGACGTCGGCGTCTCCGCGGGCAACGTCCCGACCCGTGCCCGAAGGGTGTGCCGCGAGCCAGGTCGAGTGGCCAATAAGTAGCCATGGAGCATCCGCCGAACTGTAAGCGCCTGGTTTGCCTGTTCAGGCACAATCGTTTTTTCCCTCAAAAACACCCGTTCCCCGATGAACTTTCGCGCCCTTTCCGCCGTTGCCGCCGCGACGCTGTTTGCTTCCCTGTTGCCATCCACCAGCGCTCTCGCCGACGACGCGCCGGCCGAACACTGGGTCAGCGCCTGGGGCACGGCGTTACAGGCAATTCCGCAGCGGGCGGATTTGCCGGCGCTGTATCGCGCGCCTGAGATTGGCGGCCGGACGGTGCGGCAGATTGTGTATCCCGCCATCGACGGCCGGCACGTTTGGCTGCGCTTTAGCAATGTGTATGGCACTGCGCCGCTGGTGATCGAAGGCGTGCAAGTAGCGCGCTCCGTGTCCGGCGGCGCGGCAGCGATCCGGGCGGGCACTAGCCGTCCTGTGACGTTTGCCGGCAAGCAGGGCGTGACCATCGCGCCGGGTGGCCAGATGGACAGCGACCCGATCGCCTTCGATGTCTCCGCCCACCAGCCGCTCGCCGTCAGCACTTATATGGGAGCGGGCCAAAAAATGGCCGCATGGCATAGGGTGGCGAACCAGACGAATTACGTATCGACGCCAGGCAACCATTCCTCCGATACAAACGCCGCCGCGTTCCGCACCCGCTTCACGCAATTCGTATGGCTGACGAGCGTTTCCGTCGACGCAGCGCCGGCGCGGGCGCTGGTAGCAATCGGAGACTCCATCACCGACGGCATGCGCTCCACGCCGAACGCGAACCGTCGCTGGCCCGACGCATTGGCGCGCCGGCTGACACAAAAGGGCATCGACGGCACCGCGGTCGTGAATGCGGGAATCAGCGGCAATCGCTTGCTGAGCGCATCGCCGTGTTACGGCGATGCGCTTTTGACCCGATTCGACCGCGACGCATTGCGCCAGCCCGGAGTACGCGCGGTGATCCTGATGATCGGCATCAACGACATCAATTTCCCCGCGATGCCCCCGCACGCCGGCCTGGATTGCGACGATCCCCATACGCCTGTGACCGTCGATTCGCTGTTGCGCGGGTATCAGCGGCTGATTGCGCAGGCTCACCAGCGCGGGGTCCGGATCTATGGGGCAACCCTGACGCCGGCCTCGCTGCCGCCGGAACGTGAGGCGATCAGGACGGCAGTGAACGATTCGATCCGCTCAAGCCATGCATTCGACGGTGTGATCGACTTCGACCAGGCGCTACGGGACCCGGCCCATCCGGAGCGCCTTCAGCGGCGCTACGATAGCGGCGACCATATCCATCCCAGCGACGCGGGTTATACGGCCATGTCGGACGCTGTTCCCATCGACGAAATGGGGCTGGCGAAGGGACGTTGAACGGCTGTTAGGGCTTTCCCGAAAATAGTTTGAAGATGCTCTTGCCTTAGTGGACGCCATCACCTATTATTCGCCTCCTCGTTTCGCAACGAGGACCGCTAAAGAAACAAGCGGCTCGAAAGTCGGTAAGTTTGAAAGCAAAACGCTCACAAGCTTGTTGACAGGGAGAAAAAGATGCTACATAATCTCGTTTCTGTGCTGCACGAGCAGCGACGCGAAAGCGGTGGGTTCTGAGGGTTGGGATTCTGCGGTTTGAGCGAATGTTCTTTAAAAACTAACAGCCGATAAGTGTGGGCGCTTGGTGTTTTGCTGAGAAGCGTGGTGGTGTTTTCCGGGGTTTCTCGGGAGACGCTGCCGTGAAGCGAAAGTATCAAGTCTCACACTAGTATTAAGGTAGGTTTTGAGCGTCTTTCCGAAAGGGAAGATGGGAGGAACTTGTCAGTACGTTGAGTGAGCGACCTATTCGCAAGAATAGAAAACAGTAACAGGCATTGAACTGAAGAGTTTGATCCTGGCTCAGATTGAACGCTGGCGGCATGCCTTACACATGCAAGTCGAACGGCAGCACGGGGGTAACCCTGGTGGCGAGTGGCGAACGGGTGAGTAATACATCGGAACGTGTCCTGTAGTGGGGGATAGCCCGGCGAAAGCCGGATTAATACCGCATACGATCTACGGAAGAAAGCGGGGGATCGAAAGACCTCGCGCTATAGGGGCGGCCGATGGCAGATTAGCTAGTTGGTGGGGTAAAGGCCTACCAAGGCGACGATCTGTAGCTGGTCTGAGAGGACGACCAGCCACACTGGGACTGAGACACGGCCCAGACTCCTACGGGAGGCAGCAGTGGGGAATTTTGGACAATGGGGGAAACCCTGATCCAGCAATGCCGCGTGTGTGAAGAAGGCCTTCGGGTTGTAAAGCACTTTTGTCCGGAAAGAAAACTTCTGCCCTAATACGGCGGGAGGATGACGGTACCGGAAGAATAAGCACCGGCTAACTACGTGCCAGCAGCCGCGGTAATACGTAGGGTGCGAGCGTTAATCGGAATTACTGGGCGTAAAGCGTGCGCAGGCGGTTCGTTAAGACAGATGTGAAATCCCCGGGCTTAACCTGGGAACTGCATTTGTGACTGGCGAGCTAGAGTATGGCAGAGGGGGGTAGAATTCCACGTGTAGCAGTGAAATGCGTAGAGATGTGGAGGAATACCGATGGCGAAGGCAGCCCCCTGGGCCAATACTGACGCTCATGCACGAAAGCGTGGGGAGCAAACAGGATTAGATACCCTGGTAGTCCACGCCCTAAACGATGTCAACTAGTTGTTGGGTCTTCATTGACTTAGTAACGTAGCTAACGCGTGAAGTTGACCGCCTGGGGAGTACGGTCGCAAGATTAAAACTCAAAGGAATTGACGGGGACCCGCACAAGCGGTGGATGATGTGGATTAATTCGATGCAACGCGAAAAACCTTACCTACCCTTGACATGGTCGGAACCCTGCTGAAAGGTGGGGGTGCTCGAAAGAGAACCGATACACAGGTGCTGCATGGCTGTCGTCAGCTCGTGTCGTGAGATGTTGGGTTAAGTCCCGCAACGAGCGCAACCCTTGTCCTTAGTTGCTACGCAAGAGCACTCTAAGGAGACTGCCGGTGACAAACCGGAGGAAGGTGGGGATGACGTCAAGTCCTCATGGCCCTTATGGGTAGGGCTTCACACGTCATACAATGGTCGGAACAGAGGGCTGCCAACCCGTGAGGGGGAGCTAATCCCAGAAAACCGATCGTAGTCCGGATCGTAGTCTGCAACTCGACTACGTGAAGCTGGAATCGCTAGTAATCGCGGATCAGCATGCCGCGGTGAATACGTTCCCGGGTCTTGTACACACCGCCCGTCACACCATGGGAGTGGGTTTTACCAGAAGTGGCTAGTCTAACCGCAAGGAGGACGGTCACCACGGTAGGATTCATGACTGGGGTGAAGTCGTAACAAGGTAGCCGTATCGGAAGGTGCGGCTGGATCACCTCCTTTCTCGAGCTCAACGTTTCAAAGTGAAGTGCTAAAGCGCTCACGCTTATCGGCTGTAAGAAGACAGGCTAAGGGTCTGTAGCTCAGTTGGTTAGAGCACCGTCTTGATAAGGCGGGGGTCGTTGGTTCGAATCCAACCAGACCCACCATTTACGTTTGTAAATGCAGACCCTCAAGCATCAAGGTACTTGGGGGATTAGCTCAGCTGGGAGAGCACCTGCTTTGCAAGCAGGGGGTCGTCGGTTCGATCCCGTCATCCTCCACCAATCACCAACGCATAGCATTCTTTATAAAGAGAGTGATTACGCATTGGCGATTGAGCCAGTCAGTAAGCAACTTAAAGCATAGCGCTTTAAGTTGTGCTGTCGTTCTTTAACAATCTGGAAGAAGTAGTAAAGAGATTCACGAAAGTACACTTAGAGATGGGTGTGTGAGTAGGTGAATCAGGGTTGTGATTGTATCAATGTATGAAAAGGTGATCGAAAGATTGCTTTGGAATACGGCGCAACACGAATACTCAACCTATAGCGGGGTGAAGAAAAACACGGTCCGGGGCAACCTGGGTAGTGTTTGGAGAGACACACTCGTTATAGGGTCAAGCGAACAAGTGCATGTGGTGGATGCCTTGGCGATCACAGGCGATGAAGGACGCGGTAGCCTGCGAAAAGCTACGGGGAGCTGGCAAACGAGCTTTGATCCGTAGATGTCCGAATGGGGAAACCCGGCCCTTCTGGGTCATCCTAGACTGAATACATAGGTCTAGTGAAGCGAACGCGGTGAACTGAAACATCTAAGTAACCGCAGGAAAAGAAATCAACCGAGATTCCCAAAGTAGTGGCGAGCGAAATGGGATCAGCCTGTACTCTTTAGCACGACCGTTAGCCGAACACTCTGGAAAGTGTGACCATAGCAGGTGATAGTCCTGTAGGCGAAAGCGGATGTGTGGAACTAGGTGTACGACAAGTAGGGCGGGACACGTGAAATCCTGTCTGAAGATGGGGGGACCATCCTCCAAGGCTAAATACTCGTGATCGACCGATAGTGAACCAGTACCGTGAGGGAAAGGCGAAAAGAACCCCGGGAGGGGAGTGAAATAGATCCTGAAACCGCATGCATACAAACAGTCGGAGCCTCGCAAGGGGTGACGGCGTACCTTTTGTATAATGGGTCAGCGACTTACGTTCAGTAGCAAGGTTAACTGATTAAGGCAGCCGTAGCGAAAGCGAGTCCGAATAGGGCGTTCAGTTGCTGGGCGTAGACCCGAAACCAAGTGATCTATCCATGGCCAGGTTGAAGGTGCGGTAACACGTACTGGAGGACCGAACCCACTAATGTTGAAAAATTAGGGGATGAGCTGTGGATAGGGGTGAAAGGCTAAACAAACTTGGAAATAGCTGGTTCTCTCCGAAAACTATTTAGGTAGTGCCTCGTGTATCACCTTCGGGGGTAGAGCACTGTCATGGTTGTGGGGTCCATTGCGGATTACTACGCCATAGCAAACTCCGAATACCGAAGAGTGCAATCACGGGAGACAGACATCGGGTGCTAACGTCCGGTGTCAAGAGGGAAACAACCCAGACCGCCAGCTAAGGTCCCCAAATATTGCTAAGTGGGAAACGAAGTGGGAAGGCTAAAACAGTCAGGAAGTTGGCTTAGAAGCAGCCATCTTTTAAAGAAAGCGTAATAGCTCACTGATCGAGTCGTCCTGCGCGGAAGATGTAACGGGGCTAAGCAATATACCGAAGCTGCGGATGCGGGATTTATCCCGCATGGTAGGAGAGCGTTCCGTAAGCCTGTGAAGGTGCATTGAAAAGTGTGCTGGAGGTATCGGAAGTGCGAATGCTGACATGAGTAGCGATAAAGGGGGTGAAAAGCCCCCTCGCCGTAAGCCCAAGGTTTCCTACGCAACGTTCATCGGCGTAGGGTGAGTCGGCCCCTAAGGCGAGGCAGAAATGCGTAGCTGATGGGAAGCAGGTTAATATTCCTGCACCATTGTTAAATGCGATGGGGGGACGGATCGCGGAAGGTTGTCCGGGTGTTGGAAGTCCCGGTCCTTGCATTGGAGAAGGCGCTTAGGCAAATCCGGGCGCGGAATTCAAGGGTGTGAGGCGAGCCGCTTAGGTGGCGAAGCAATCGGAAGTGGTTCCAAGAAAAGCCTCTAAGCTTCAGTTTAACAAGACCGTACCGCAAACCGACACAGGTGGGCGAGATGAGTATTCTAAGGCGCTTGAGAGAACTCGGGAGAAGGAACTCGGCAAATTGGTACCGTAACTTCGGGATAAGGTACGCCCCTGTAGCTTGACTGGCCTGCGCCAGGAGGGTGAAGGGGTTGCAATAAACTGGTGGCTGCGACTGTTTAATAAAAACACAGCACTCTGCAAACACGAAAGTGGACGTATAGGGTGTGACGCCTGCCCGGTGCCGGAAGATTAAATGATGGGGTGCAAGCTCTTGATTGAAGTCCCGGTAAACGGCGGCCGTAACTATAACGGTCCTAAGGTAGCGAAATTCCTTGTCGGGTAAGTTCCGACCTGCACGAATGGCGTAACGATGGCCACACTGTCTCCTCCCGAGACTCAGCGAAGTTGAAGTGTTTGTGATGATGCAATCTCCCCGCGGCTAGACGGAAAGACCCCATGAACCTTTACTGTAGCTTTGCATTGGACTTTGAACCGATCTGTGTAGGATAGGTGGGAGGCTATGAAACCGGAACGCTAGTTTCGGTGGAGCCGTCCTTGAAATACCACCCTGGTTTGTTTGAGGTTCTAACCTTGGTCCGTGATCCGGATCGGGGACAGTGCATGGTAGGCAGTTTGACTGGGGCGGTCTCCTCCCAAAGTGTAACGGAGGAGTACGAAGGTACGCTAGGTACGGTCGGAAATCGTGCTGATAGTGCAATGGCATAAGCGTGCTTAACTGCGAGACCGACAAGTCGAGCAGGTGCGAAAGCAGGTCATAGTGATCCGGTGGTTCTGTATGGAAGGGCCATCGCTCAACGGATAAAAGGTACTCTGGGGATAACAGGCTGATACCGCCCAAGAGTTCATATCGACGGCGGTGTTTGGCACCTCGATGTCGGCTCATCTCATCCTGGGGCTGTAGCCGGTCCCAAGGGTATGGCTGTTCGCCATTTAAAGAGGTACGTGAGCTGGGTTTAAAACGTCGTGAGACAGTTTGGTCCCTATCTGCCGTGGGCGTTGGATATTTGAAGGGGGCTGCTCCTAGTACGAGAGGACCGGAGTGGACGAACCTCTGGTGTACCGGTTGTCACGCCAGTGGCATCGCCGGGTAGCTATGTTCGGAAGAGATAACCGCTGAAAGCATCTAAGCGGGAAACTCGCCTTGAGATGAGATATCCCTGGAGCTTTAAGCTCCTTGAAGGGTCGTTCTAGACCAGGACGTTGATAGGTCAGGTGTGGAAGTGCAGTAATGCATTAAGCTAACTGATACTAATTGCCCGTAAGGCTTGATCCTATAACAAGTGTGTCTCCTATGGCCCAGTGCCAGACGAACGCAAAGGTTGAGATCAGTGTTGTGCCTAGTAACAAACACAATCCAGTAACAACGAGGCGCTCTGCAAGAGTGAACTCGACTACTTCTTCCCCAGATTGGTTGTAGCGCCTAACCCGCGATACAACACCCCTTTATGCCTGATGACCATAGCGAGTCGGTACCACCCCTTCCCATCCCGAACAGGACCGTGAAACGACTCCACGCCAATGATAGTGCGGATTCCCGTGTGAAAGTAGGTAATCGTCAGGCTCCTCATCTGTTGCTCGTAACCTGTGCAGCTAAACAAAAACCCCACCCCACAAAGGTGGGGTTTTTGCGTTTCTGAACGCCTATAAGTGAGAGGCATCGATTACGGTGGGCTCGCTGAAAGCTTGACACAGCAGCGATGTTCCCCCATAATCGTCAGTTCTCTGCGGAGGGGTGCCCGAGTGGCTAAAGGGGGCAGACTGTAAATCTGTTGGCTTACGCCTACGCTGGTTCGAATCCAGCCTCCTCCACCAGAATAATGTAGCAAGCGTCGGGAATCGTTAGACCCAAGCGGGTGTAGCTCAATGGTAGAGCAGAAGCCTTCCAAGCTTATGACGAGGGTTCGATTCCCTTCACCCGCTCCAGCATCAAGGTCTGCCCATGTGGCTCAGTGGTAGAGCACTCCCTTGGTAAGGGAGAGGTCAGCAGTTCGATCCTGCTCATGGGCACCAGCAACACTAGTCCACACGTTTGCGCGCGGCGCAAGGTACGGAAAAATTCCTGTTAGGAGTCGAAAATGGCAAAAGGTAAATTCGAACGGACCAAGCCGCACGTCAACGTAGGCACGATTGGTCACGTCGACCATGGCAAGACCACGCTGACGGCAGCAATCGCGACGGTGTTGTCGAAGAAGTTTGGCGGCGAAGCGAAGGCGTATGACCAGATCGATGCAGCGCCGGAAGAAAAGGCACGTGGTATTACGATCAACACGGCACACGTCGAGTACGAAACGGCAGCGCGTCACTACGCGCACGTTGACTGCCCGGGACACGCCGACTATGTGAAGAACATGATTACGGGTGCAGCGCAGATGGACGGCGCGATCCTGGTGTGTTCGGCTGCAGACGGTCCGATGCCGCAAACGCGTGAGCACATTCTGTTGGCTCGCCAGGTTGGCGTGCCGTACATCATCGTGTTCCTGAACAAGTGCGACATGGTGGACGACGCCGAGTTGCTGGAACTCGTTGAAATGGAAGTGCGTGAGCTTCTGGTGAAGTATGACTTCCCGGGCGACGAGACGCCGATCATCAAGGGTTCGGCCAAACTGGCGCTGGAAGGCGACACGGGCGAGCTGGGCGAAGTGGCGATCATGAACCTGGCCGACGCACTGGACACGTACATCCCGACGCCGGAGCGCGCCATCGACGGTTCGTTCCTGATGCCGGTGGAAGACGTGTTCTCGATCTCGGGTCGCGGCACGGTGGTGACGGGCCGTATCGAGCGCGGTGTGGTTAAGGTTGGCGAAGAAATCGAAATCATCGGCATCAAGCCGACGGTGAAGACGACGTGCACGGGCGTGGAAATGTTCCGCAAGCTCCTGGACCAAGGTCAAGCGGGCGACAACGTGGGTATTCTGTTGCGCGGCACGAAGCGTGAAGACGTGGAACGTGGCCAGGTGTTGGCCAAGCCGGGTTCGATCACGCCGCACACGCACTTCACGGCTGAAGTGTATGTGTTGAGCAAGGACGAAGGCGGTCGTCACACGCCGTTCTTCAACAACTATCGTCCGCAGTTCTACTTCCGTACCACGGACGTAACGGGTTCGATCGAGTTGCCGAAGGACAAGGAAATGGTCATGCCGGGCGACAACGTGTCGATCACGGTGAAGCTGATCGCTCCGATCGCGATGGAAGAAGGTCTGCGCTTCGCTATCCGTGAAGGCGGTCGTACCGTCGGCGCTGGTGTCGTCGCCAAGGTTCTCGCGTAAATCGAGCAAAGCCAGAAATTGCTCGATAGTCTGTAGTTTTCGGGGTTGGCGAAATCGCCGACCCCAAAATGGTTTAGGGGTATAGCTCAACTGGCAGAGCGTCGGTCTCCAAAACCGAAGGTTGGGGGTTCGATTCCCTCTGCCCCTGCCACAATCTTGCGTCTCCGGGCGCTGCTTAAGGTGTTATGGCGAATCCTTCCGTCGAAACTGTAAATACTTCCGGCGACAAGTTGATGTTGACCGCGGGCGTATTGTTGGTCTTGGCCGGGTTCGTAGGTTTCTTCTGGCTAAGTGGCCAGGAGTGGTACGTTCGCGGCGCCGCGCTGGCTGTCGGCTTGATCGCGGGTGTTGCGGTCGGTCTTCTCTCCGCACCGGGAAAGGGTTTTATCGCCTTTGCCAAAGATTCGTACAAAGAAGTCCGCAAGGTGGTGTGGCCGACACGTAAGGAAGCCACGCAAACCACGCTGGTGGTCTTCGCATTTGTGCTGATCATGGCGATCTTCTTGTGGCTTAGCGATAAGTCGATCGAGTGGGTGATATTCTCGGTAATTCTGGGTTGGAGATGATATGAGCGAAGCACCAGCATCACCGAGCGGAAAACGTTGGTATGTCGTGCACGCCTACTCCGGTATGGAGAAGAGCGTGCAACGTGCGCTTCAGGAGCGCATCGACCGTGCCGGCATGCAGGATCAGTTTGGTCAAATTCTCGTCCCGACCGAAGAAGTCGTGGAAGTGAAGGGCGGCCACAAGTCTGTAACAGAACGTCGTTTCTTTCCGGGCTATGTGCTCGTCGAAATGGAAATGACGGACGAAACGTGGCACCTGGTAAAAAATACTGCCAAGGTGACGGGTTTTGTTGGCGGGGCGCGTAATCGTCCGAGCCCGATCTCTCCGCGTGAAGTGGAAAAGATCATGTCGCAGATGCAAGAAGGCGTGGAAAAACCGCGTCCGAAGACGCTCTTCGAGGTGGGCGAAATGGTTCGGGTCAAGGACGGTCCGTTCACCGACTTCAACGGCAACGTTGAGGAAGTGAACTACGAGAAATCGCGCGTTCGTGTATCGGTCACCATTTTTGGACGCTCGACCCCGGTTGAACTGGAATTCGGCCAAGTCGAGAAGGTTTAAAAGCATTCGTTTTTTGCCGCGCTCGAAGTGTCAACTTCGTAGCGCGGTTCGCGCTTACAGTCCGCGTTATGGCTGTTGAGGAGCGCCAGTAGCCGTTTTTGGCGAGCGCGCGTTATCACTCACCGAACGCTAACGCGTTCTGCAGAGGTTTTCAACATGGCAAAGAAAATCATCGGCTTTATCAAACTGCAGATTCCTGCAGGTAAAGCCAATCCGTCACCGCCGGTTGGTCCGGCACTGGGCCAGCGCGGCCTGAACATCATGGAGTTCTGCAAGGCGTTTAACGCGCAGACTCAAGCGATGGAGCCGGGTCTGCCGGTGCCGGTGGTTATTACGGCATTCGCGGACAAGAGCTTCACGTTCATCATGAAGACGCCGCCGGCTACCGTTCTGATCAAGAAGGCAGCAGGTATTCAGAAGGGTTCGCCGAAGCCGAATGCTGACAAGGTCGGCAATATCACGCGCGCTCAAGCTGAAGAAATCGCCAAGACCAAGTTGCCTGACCTGACGGCAGCGAATCTGGACGCAGCAGTTCGTACGATCGCGGGCAGCGCCCGTTCGATGGGCATCACCGTGGAGGGCTTGTAAATGGCTAAGCTTTCTAAGCGCCTTAAAGCGTTCGCCTCCAAGGTCGATCGTATGAAGTTGTATCCCGTTGACGACGCTCTTTCGCTGGTCAAGGAATGCGCAAGCGCGAAGTTCGACGAATCGATCGACGTGGCTGTGCAACTCGGCATCGACGCGAAGAAGTCGGACCAAGTGGTTCGTGGTTCGGTCGTGTTGCCCGCAGGTACCGGCAAGTCGGTTCGCGTTGCTGTGTTTGCGCAAGGCGAAAAGGCTGAGCAGGCTCGTGCAGCCGGCGCAGAAATTGTTGGTATGGAAGACCTGGCTGAACAAGTCAAGGCCGGTAACCTGAACTTCGACGTTGTGATCGCTTCGCCGGACACAATGCGCGTTGTCGGTACGCTTGGTCAGATCCTCGGCCCGCGCGGCCTGATGCCGAATCCGAAGGTTGGCACGGTAACCGCTGACGTTGCTCAAGCTGTTCGCAACGCAAAGGCTGGTCAGGTGCAGTTCCGCGTCGACAAGGGCGGGATCATCCACGCAACCATCGGCCGTGCTTCGTTTGAGCCGGCGTCGTTGCGTAAGAATCTGTCGGCACTGGTGGAAGCCCTTCAAAAGGCTAAGCCGGCGACCAGCAAGGGCGTGTATCTGCGTAAGATCGCATTGTCGAGCACCATGGGTGTCGGCGTGCGCGTAGATCACTCGACGCTCTCGCAGTAAAGAATCATGCGCAGGTTGACGCGATCTCGCGTGAACCTGCGTTAAGGGCTTTGGGCGGTTGCAAGCTGAAGTTGGCGAGCAACCGGTTGTCAAAGACCGTTGGCGGAAGCGCAGCAGTTGGGCGTGACCTTAATGCAAGCCAACGCAGATGGCGAACCCGTAACAGTTTTGGTGTGGTTGAAGTCGGTTGTCGCGTGTCGTGAGATGCGCACTAGCCGGTCGAAATACTCCTGACAGGTCGGACGCCGTTGTTGAACGCGGTGCGCTAAGTTGGCGCATCGAATCTGGAGGTTTAACCGTGCCACTGAACAAAGAAGACAAGCAGGCAGTTGTCGCTGAAGTCGCCGCGCAAGTTGCGAAGGCTCAGACGATGGTGCTCGCTGAGTATCGTGGAATTGCGGTTGGCGATCTGACCAAGCTGCGCGCAAAGGCTCGCGAGCAACAAGTGTATCTCCGCGTGTTGAAAAACACGTTGGCGCGTCGCGCCGTGGAAGGTACGCCGTTCGCTGCGCTGGCCGAGCAGATGACTGGTCCTTTGATCTACGGCATCTCGGAAGATGCAATTGCTGCTGCCAAGGTTGTTAACGACTTCGGCAAAACCAATGACAAGTTGATCATCAAGGCCGGTTCCTACGAAGGCAACGTGATGGACAAGGCGGCTGTGCAAGCACTCGCCAACATCCCGAGCCGCGAAGAACTGCTCTCCAAGTTGTTGTACGTCATGCAAGCTCCTGTTGCCGGCTTCGCGCGCGCTCTGGCCGCGCTCGCCGCGCAAAAGGGTGGCGGCGCTGAAGCTCCGGCTGAAGCTGAGCCGGAAGTTGCTGCGTAACGTACTGCGCTTGGTTGCCTGGTTAGGCTTACAAGATCGCTGGCTGTATCCGAATTCAATTTAGGAGTATTTCAAATGGCAATCGCAAAAGATGACATCCTCGAAGCAGTAAGCTCGATGTCGGTTCTGGAATTGAACGAGCTGGTCAAGGCGTTCGAAGAGAAGTTTGGCGTGTCGGCTGCAGCAGTTGCAGTTGCTGGCCCCGCTGGTGCCGCTGCTGTTGTTGAAGAGCAGACCGAGTTCACGGTGAACCTGGTCGAAATCGGCGCAAACAAGGTGTCGGTGATTAAGGCTGTTCGCGAACTGACGGGTCTCGGCCTGAAGGAAGCGAAGGACCTGGTTGACGGTGCACCGAAGCCTGTTAAGGAATCGGTACCGAAGGCTGCTGCTGAAGAAGCGAAGAAGAAGTTGGAAGAAGCAGGCGCGAAGGCTGAAATCAAGTAAGTTTCGCGGCGCTCTGCTAAGGCTGGCGGTCTATGACCGCCGGCCTTTTTCTGCTTTGTGGGAACAATGTTTTGAGTCGCCGGTTTCGGCAACAAGAACCACATAGAAGCCAAAGAAAAACATCGGCTGGACAATTTTGCCGATTCTTTTCTTTGTCTTCTGAAGCGACTGCAGAAGGCAAGTTTGGTCGGGTAGCGGGAAACATAGGCATCCGCTGCCGTCAGCCAGCGGTTGGTAGCGGCCAACCACCAAGCTTCTAGGCTCGTTCGCCCCTCCCTGGGCGTATGACGAGTCTCAGTCGGTGAACACCGGGTCGTGTCATCGAGGTATCCCGCCTCGGCAACGCCCGCCGTGATTCGGAGATCGTATGCAATATTCCTTCACCGAGAAGAAGCGTATTCGCAAGAGTTTCGCGAAACGCCCCATCGTTCACCAGGTTCCCTTCTTGCTGGCAACCCAGCTTGAATCATTCAGCACATTTCTGCAAGCCGAGACCATCGGGACTCAGCGCAAGGCAGAAGGACTGCAAGCAGCTTTTTCATCGGTCTTCCCGATCGTTTCGCACAACGGCTTTGCGCGTCTCGAATTCGTGAGCTACATGCTCTCGCCGCCGGCGTTCAACATCAAGGAATGCCAGCAGCGTGGCCTGACGTACTGTTCCGCCTTGCGCGCCAAGGTGCGTCTGGTGTTGCTCGACAAGGAATCGCCGAGCAAGCCGGTCGTCAAGGAAGTGAAGGAGCAGGAAGTCTACATGGGCGAAATGCCGCTCATGACGCCGACCGGTTCGTTCGTCATCAACGGTACGGAACGTGTGATCGTGTCCCAGCTGCACCGTTCGCCTGGCGTGTTCTTCGAGCACGACAAGGGCAAGACGCACAGCTCGGGCAAGCTGCTTTTCTCGGCTCGTATCATCCCTTACCGTGGTTCATGGCTCGACTTCGAATTCGATCCGAAGGACGTGCTGTATTTCCGCGTCGACCGTCGCCGGAAAATGCCTGTGACTATCCTGCTGAAGGCCATTGGTCTGACGCCGGAACAGATCCTCGCGAACTTCTTCGTCTTCGATAACTTCGCCTTGATGGGCGAAGGCGCGCAAATGGAATTCGTGCCGGAGCGTCTGCGCGGTGAAGTCGCGCGCTTTGACATCCAGGATCGCGAAGGCGCCGTCATCGTTCAGAAGGACAAGCGGATCAACGCGAAGCACATTCGTGACCTCGAAGCTGCGAAGACGAAGTTCATTTCGGTACCGGAAGACTATTTGCTCGGCCGCGTGCTGGCAAAGAATGTGGTCGATGGCGAAACGGGCGAAGTGATCGCGAACGCCAACGACGAGATCACCGAAATGGTGCTCGAGAAGCTGCGCGAGTCGAAGGTCAAGGACATCCAGACGCTCTACACGAACGATCTGGATCAAGGCCCGTACATTTCGTCGACGCTGCGTATCGATGAAACCGCTGACCGCATGGCTGCACGTATCGCGATTTATCGCATGATGCGTCCGGGCGAACCGCCGACGGAAGAAGCCGTTGAAGCGCTGTTCAACCGCCTGTTCTACAGCGAAGACGCATACGACCTGTCGAAGGTAGGTCGTATGAAGTTCAATCGCCGCGTGGGCCGCGACGAGATCGTCGGCAAGATGACGTTGGAAGACGACGACATCCTCGCGACCATCAAGATTTTGGTCGAGCTGCGTAACGGCAAGGGCGAAGTCGATGACATCGATCACCTGGGCAATCGCCGTGTGCGTTGCGTAGGTGAGTTGGCTGAGAACCAGTTCCGCGCGGGCCTCGTGCGCGTGGAACGGGCTGTGAAGGAACGTCTGGGTCAGGCTGAAAGCGAAAACCTGATGCCGCACGACCTGATCAACTCGAAGCCGATTTCATCCGCTATTCGTGAGTTCTTCGGTTCGTCGCAGTTGTCGCAGTTTATGGACCAGACGAATCCGTTGTCGGAAATCACCCACAAGCGCCGTGTATCGGCTCTTGGACCGGGCGGTTTGACGCGTGAACGCGCAGGCTTTGAAGTCCGCGACGTGCATCCGACTCACTACGGCCGTGTGTGCCCGATTGAAACGCCGGAAGGTCCGAACATCGGGCTGATCAACTCGCTGGCGCTGTACGCGCACTTGAACGAATACGGTTTCCTCGAGACGCCGTATCGGAAAGTGGTTGATAGCAAGGTGACGGATCAGATCGACTATCTGTCGGCGATTGAAGAAGGCCGCTACGTGATCGCTCAGGCGAACGCGTCGCTGGGCGAAGGCGGCACGCTGACCGATGAACTGGTTTCGTCGCGTGAAGCGGGCGAAACGCTGATGGTCACGCCAGATCGTATTCAGTACATGGACGTGGCGCCGTCGCAGATCGTGTCCGTGGCTGCTTCGCTGATTCCGTTCCTTGAACACGATGACGCGAACCGCGCATTGATGGGCTCGAACATGCAGCGCCAGGCAGTTCCTTGCCTGCGTCCTGAAAAGGCTGTGGTCGGTACGGGTATTGAACGTACGGTGGCGGTCGACTCGGGTACGACGGTTCAGGCGGAACGCGGCGGTATCGTCGATTACGTGGACGCGGGCCGTATCGTGATTCGCGTGAACGACGATGAAGCCGTTGCCGGCGAAGTCGGTGTCGACATCTACAACCTGATCAAGTACACGCGTTCGAACCAGAACACGAACATCAACCAGCGTCCGATCGTCAAGGTTGGCGACAAGGTTGGCCGTGGCGACGTCGTGGCTGACGGCGCATCGACCGATCTGGGCGAGCTCGCGCTCGGCCAGAACATGCTGGTCGCGTTCATGCCGTGGAACGGCTACAACTTCGAAGATTCGATCTTGATCTCGGAGAAGGTCGTTGCTGAAGACCGTTACACGTCGATCCACATCGAAGAACTGAATGTGGTTGCTCGTGACACGAAGCTCGGACCGGAAGAAATCACGCGCGACATCTCGAACCTGGCCGAAGTGCAACTCGGCCGTCTCGATGAGTCGGGCATTGTGTACATCGGCGCGGAAGTGGAAGCGGGCGATGTGCTGGTCGGCAAGGTCACGCCGAAGGGCGAAACCCAGCTGACGCCGGAAGAAAAGCTGCTGCGCGCAATTTTCGGTGAGAAGGCGTCGGACGTGAAGGATACGTCGCTGCGCGTGCCGTCAGGCATGAGCGGTACGGTGATCGACGTGCAAGTGTTCACGCGCGAAGGCATTACGCGGGACAAGCGTGCACAGCAGATTATTGATGACGAACTGAAGCGTTATCGTCTGGACTTGAACGACCAGTTGCGCATTGTGGAAGGCGACGCGTTCTCGCGTCTCGCCCGTATGCTCAACGGCAAGGTCGCGAACGGCGGTCCGAAGAAGCTGGCGAAGGGTACGAAGATCGACCTGCCGTACCTGGAAGATCTGGATCACTACCACTGGTTCGACATCCGCCTCGCGGACGAAGAAGCAGCGGCGCAGCTCGAAGCCATCAAGGACTCGATCGAACAAAAGCGTCATCAGTTCGATCTGGCGTTCGAAGAAAAGCGCAAGAAGTTGACGCAAGGCGACGAACTGCCGCCGGGCGTGCTGAAGATGGTCAAGGTGTACCTGGCTGTTAAGCGTCGTCTGCAACCGGGCGACAAGATGGCCGGCCGTCACGGTAACAAGGGTGTTGTGTCGAAGATCGTACCGATCGAAGACATGCCGTACATGGCCGATGGCCGTCCGGCCGACGTCGTGTTGAACCCGCTCGGCGTGCCGTCGCGGATGAACGTGGGTCAGATTCTCGAAGTGCATCTGGGCTGGGCCGCGAAGGGTCTGGGATGGCGTATCGGCGAAATGCTGCAGCGTCAGACCAAGATTGAAGAGCTGCGTGCTTTCCTGACCAAGATCTACAACGAGTCGGGCCGTAAGGAAGAGCTGGAAAACTTCACCGACGACGAAATCGTCGAACTGGCGAAGAACCTGCGCGAAGGTGTTCCTTTTGCAACGCCGGTGTTCGACGGCGCGACGGAAGGCGAAATGGAACGTGCGCTGGATCTGGCGTTCCCGGACGACATCGCGAAGCAGTTGGGCATGACGAAGTCGAAGAATCAGGTGCAGTTGAGCGACGGCCGCACGGGTGAACCGTTCGAACGGACGGTCACGGTGGGCTACATGCATTACCTGAAACTGCATCACTTGGTCGACGACAAGATGCACGCCCGTTCGACCGGACCGTACTCGCTCGTCACGCAGCAGCCGCTGGGTGGTAAGGCGCAGTTCGGTGGCCAGCGTTTCGGTGAGATGGAAGTGTGGGCGCTCGAAGCATATGGCGCTTCGTATGTGCTGCAAGAAATGCTGACTGTTAAGTCGGATGACGTGGCGGGTCGTACCAAGGTGTATGAAAACCTGGTCAAGGGTGACCACGTGATCGACGCCGGCATGCCTGAGTCGTTCAATGTGTTGGTGAAGGAAATCCGGTCGCTCGGTATCGACATCGACCTGGACCGGAACTAATCGGACTACTGGAGAGACGCAATGAAAGCTCTGCTCGATCTATTCAAGCAAGTCCAACAACCTGAAGTTTTTGACGCGATCAAGATCGGTCTGGCCTCGCCGGACAAGATCCGGTCGTGGTCCTTCGGCGAAGTGAAGAAGCCTGAAACCATCAACTACCGGACGTTCAAGCCGGAACGCGATGGCCTGTTTTGCGCCAAGATCTTTGGCCCGATCAAGGACTACGAGTGCCTGTGCGGCAAGTACAAGCGCCTGAAGCACCGCGGCGTGATCTGCGAAAAGTGCGGAGTTGAAGTCACGCTCGCCAAGGTGCGTCGCGAACGGATGGGCCACATTGAACTGGCCTCGCCGGTTGCGCACATCTGGTTTTTGAAGTCGCTGCCGTCGCGTCTGGGCATGGTGCTCGACATGACGTTGCGCGACATCGAACGCGTGCTGTATTTCGAAGCGTACGTGGTGATCGAACCGGGCATGACTCCGCTGAAAGCGCGGCAGATCATGACGGAAGAGGATTACTACAATAAGGTCGAAGAATACGGCGACGAATTCCGTGCCGAGATGGGCGCGGAAGGCGTGCGTGAACTGCTGCGCGCGATCAACATCGACGAACAGGTCGAAGTGCTGCGCACCGAACTCAAGAACACGGGTTCGGAAGCGAAGATCAAGAAGTATGCAAAGCGCCTGAAAGTGCTCGAGGCATTCCAGCGTTCGGGCATCAAGCCGGACTGGATGGTGCTGGAAGTGCTGCCGGTGCTGCCGCCGGAACTGCGTCCGCTCGTGCCGCTGGATGGTGGCCGTTTCGCTACGTCCGACCTGAACGACTTGTATCGCCGCGTGATCAACCGTAACAACCGGTTGAAGCGTCTGCTCGAGTTGAAGGCGCCTGAAATCATCGTCCGTAACGAAAAGCGGATGCTGCAGGAAGCCGTCGATTCGTTGCTCGACAACGGTCGTCGCGGTAAGGCAATGACCGGCGCGAACAAGCGTCCGTTGAAGTCGCTCGCTGACATGATCAAGGGTAAGGGCGGCCGTTTCCGTCAGAACTTGCTCGGTAAGCGCGTTGACTATTCGGGTCGTTCGGTGATCGTGGTGGGTCCGACGCTCAAGCTGCATCAGTGCGGTCTGCCGAAGCTGATGGCGCTCGAACTGTTCAAGCCTTTCATCTTCAACAAGCTGGAAGTGATGGGTGTTGCTACCACCATCAAGGCCGCGAAGAAGGAAGTCGAGAACCAGACAGCCGTGGTGTGGGACATTCTGGAAGAAGTGATCCGCGAACATCCGGTGATGCTGAACCGCGCGCCTACGCTTCACCGTCTTGGCATTCAGGCTTTCGAGCCGGTGCTGATCGAAGGTAAGGCTATTCAGCTGCATCCGCTGGTTTGCGCGGCGTTCAACGCCGACTTCGACGGTGACCAGATGGCCGTTCACGTGCCGCTGTCGCTGGAAGCGCAGATGGAAGCGCGCACGCTGATGCTGGCGTCGAACAACGTCCTGTTCCCGGCCAACGGCGATCCGTCGATCGTGCCGTCGCAGGATATTGTGCTGGGTCTTTACTACGCATCGCGTGAAGCGGTGAACGGCAAGGGCGAAGGCATGACGTTCACGGGCGTGTCGGAAGCGATTCGTGCGTACGAAAACAAGGAAGTCGAGCTGGCGTCGCGGGTGAATGTCCGGATTACGGAAAACATTCACAACCCGGATCAAAGCGAAGGCGCGCCGAAGTTCGTGCCGAAGATCACGCTGTACGCAACCACCGTTGGTCGTTCTATTCTGTCGGAAATTCTGCCGCCAGGACTGCCGTTCTCGGTGCTGAACCGTCCGCTGAAGAAGAAGGAAATTTCGCGCCTGATCAACACGGCATTCCGCAAGTGCGGTCTGCGCGAAACGGTGATCTTCGCCGACCAGCTGATGCAGATGGGTTTCCGTCTGGCTACGCGCGCCGGTATTTCGATTTGCGTCGACGACATGCTCGTGCCGCCGCAGAAAGAACAGATCGTCGGCGATGCAGCCAAGAAGGTGAAGGAATACGACCGCCAGTACATGTCGGGTCTCGTCACCTCGCAAGAGCGCTACAACAACGTGGTCGACATCTGGTCGGCAACGTCGGAAGCGGTCGGCAAGGCGATGATGGAGCAGTTGGCTACGGAACCCGTGGTCGACCGCGACGGTAATCAGACGAAGCAGGAATCGTTCAACTCGATCTACATGATGGCCGACTCGGGCGCTCGTGGATCCGCTGTTCAGATTCGTCAGCTGGCCGGTATGCGTGGCCTGATGGCGAAGCCGGACGGCTCGATCATCGAGACGCCTATCACGGCGAACTTCCGTGAAGGCCTGAACGTGTTGCAGTACTTCATCTCGACGCACGGTGCACGTAAAGGCCTGGCCGATACGGCGTTGAAGACGGCGAACTCGGGTTACCTGACGCGTCGTCTCGTTGACGTGACGCAGGATCTGGTCGTGGTCGAAGACGATTGCGGCACGACGAACGGCGTGGCAATGAAGGCGTTGGTTGAAGGCGGTGAAGTTGTCGAAGCCTTGCGTGACCGGATTCTCGGCCGCGTGACGGTGGCGGACGTCGTCAATCCGGAATCGCAGGAAACGCTGTACGAATCGGGTACGTTGCTCGACGAAGACATGGTCGATGAAATCGAACGCCTGGGTATCGACGAAGTGCGCGTGCGTACGCCGTTGACCTGCGAAACGCGTTACGGCCTGTGCGCTTCGTGCTATGGCCGCGACCTGGGTCGTGGCTCGCGCGTGAATGTGGGCGAAGCGGTGGGTGTTATCGCTGCTCAGTCGATTGGTGAGCCGGGCACGCAGCTGACCATGCGTACGTTCCACATCGGTGGCGCGGCGTCGCGTGCGGCAATCGCTTCGTCGGTGGAAGCGAAGTCGAACGGCACGGTGCGTTTCACGGCAACGATGCGTTACGTCACGAATGCGAAGGGCGAGCAGATCGTCATCTCGCGTTCGGGCGAGGCGATCATTGCCGACGACCTCGGTCGTGAGCGCGAACGTCACAAAATCCCGTACGGCGCCACGTTGCTGCAACTGGACGGCGCGCAGATCAAGGCCGGTGCGCAACTGGCTCAATGGGATCCGTTGACGCGTCCGATCATCACCGAGTGGGGCGGTACGGTGAAGTTCGAAAACGTCGAAGAAGGCGTGACGGTTGCGAAGCAGATCGACGATGTGACGGGGCTTTCAACGCTCGTCGTGATCGACGTGAAGCGTCGTGGTTCGCAAGCGGCGAAGAGCGTTCGTCCGCAAGTGAAGCTGCTCGATCCGCAAGGCGAAGAAGTCAAGATCCCGAACACTGAGCATTCGGTGCAGATCGGCTTCCAGGTCGGCGCACTGATCACCGTGAAGGACGGTCAGCAAGTGCAGGTGGGTGAAGTGCTGGCACGTATCCCGGTTGAAGCGCAGAAAACGCGTGACATTACCGGTGGTCTGCCGCGTGTGGCCGAACTGTTCGAAGCGCGCTCGCCGAAGGACGCCGGTATCTTGGCGGAAGTCACGGGTACGACGTCGTTTGGTAAGGACACGAAGGGCAAGCAGCGTCTCGTTATTACCGACGTGGAAGGGGAACAGCATGAGTTCCTGATCACGAAGGAAAAGCAGGTGCTGGTGCATGATGGTCAGGTCGTCAACAAGGGCGAAATGATTGTCGATGGCCCGGCCGACCCGCACGACATCCTGCGTTTGCAGGGTATCGAAGCGCTGGCTCGCTACATCGTGGACGAAGTGCAGGACGTGTACCGTCTGCAAGGCGTGAAGATCAACGACAAGCACATTGAAGTGATCGTGCGTCAGATGTTGCGCCGCGTGCAGATCGTCGACAACGGCGATACGCGTTTCATCATGGGCGAACAGGTTGAGCGTTCGGACATGCTGGACGAGAACGACCGGATGGCCGCGGAAGACAAGATCCCCGCGACCTA
Organism: Caballeronia sp. LjRoot34; assembly: GCF_964253815.1. Classification (NCBI taxonomy): domain Bacteria; kingdom Pseudomonadati; phylum Pseudomonadota; class Betaproteobacteria; order Burkholderiales; family Burkholderiaceae; genus Caballeronia; species Caballeronia sp. LjRoot34. The sequence continues at coordinate 3,962,755 of NZ_CAXUSB020000001.1, read as the reverse complement.
CGAGAACGTGCTGCTGGGTATTACGAAGGCATCGCTCTCGACCGATTCGTTCATCTCGGCAGCTTCGTTCCAGGAAACGACGCGCGTGTTGACCGAAGCGGCCATCATGGGCAAGCGGGACGATTTGCGCGGTCTGAAGGAAAACGTGATCGTCGGCCGATTGATTCCGGCTGGTACAGGTCTCGCGTTCCACAAGGCACGCAAGAGCCGCGAGTTGTCGGATCGTCAACGTTTCGACCAGATTGCAGCGGAAGAATCGTTCGATTTCGGCACGCCCGAAGCCGCACCTGTCGCACCTGCAGAACAGCAGCATCCGGCGGAGTAAGTTCTGAAGTTCGGGCCTTTTTACAGGTTCGGGCTTTAGCAACTGATCTGCCTGTACAAGAAGCCGCCCGGTTTATGCCGGGCGGCTTTTTTTTGCTCTATCAATTGGCTAACGTTGAGTCATGCCGCCGCCTTGGGGCCGTGTCGTTGGTAAAATCGGGGCACTCACGCTCTGGCGCACTCCGTCTTCCCCATGTCCCGTTCGCTCGAAATTCTCAAGGAAGTATTTGGCTACCCCGTTTTCCGGGGGCAGCAGGGCGAAATCGTTGATCATGTGGCTGCCGGCGGAGACTCGCTTGTGCTGATGCCAACCGGCGGCGGGAAGTCGTTGTGTTATCAGATTCCTGCCTTATTGAGGCGTGAAGCGGGTTTCGGTGCGGGCATTGTCGTCTCGCCGCTGATTGCCTTGATGCAGGATCAGGTCGCTGCATTGAGCGAAGTCGGCGTGCGTGCTGCATGCCTGAATTCGACGCTCACGGGCGCCGAAGCGGCTGCAACCGAGCGCGCGTTGCGTAACGGGGAAATCGACCTGCTGTATGTCGCGCCGGAACGCCTGATGACACCCCGTTTCCTCGAGTTGATCGAGAGCGTACGCATTGGCCTGTTTGCCATCGACGAAGCGCATTGCGTGTCGCAATGGGGGCACGATTTCCGCCCTGAATACATCCAGTTGTCGGTGCTGCATGAGCGGTTTCCGTCGGTTCCCCGGATCGCGCTTACCGCAACCGCCGACGCCATTACGCGCGATGAAATCGTGCATCGCCTCGCGCTCGATAACGCGCGTATTTTCGTCTCCAGCTTTGACCGGCCGAACATCCGATATCGGATCGTCGAAAAGGATAACGCGCGGGCTCAATTGCTCGATTTCATTCGCGCCGAGCATACGAACCCTGACAAAACCACCGACGCTGGCGTGATCTATTGCCTGTCGCGCCGCAAGGTGGAGGAAACCGCCGACTGGCTCAAGAGTCAAGGCGTGCGCGCGCTGCCGTATCACGCCGGCATGGAGTACGAAACGCGTCAGCGGCACCAGGAAATGTTCAAACGCGAAGAGGGCATCGTGATGTGCGCGACGATTGCTTTCGGCATGGGTATCGACAAGCCAGACGTGCGCTTTGTCGCGCATCTGGATTTACCCAAGAGCGTGGAAGGCTATTACCAGGAAACCGGGCGCGCGGGCCGTGACGGCATGCCGGCGAACGCGTGGATGGCGTACGGCCTCGGCGACGTGGTGCAGCAGCGCAAGATGATCGACGAATCGGACGCGGACGATACCCACAAACGCGTGCAGGGTGGCAAGCTCGACGCGCTGCTTGGGCTTTGCGAAGCGGCTTCATGCAGGCGGGTGCGTTTACTTGGCTACTTTGGCGAGGCGAGTCAGCCCTGCGGCAATTGCGATACCTGCCTCGAGCCGCCTGAATCGTGGGACGCCACGCGTGAGGCGCAGATGGCGCTTTCGTGCGTGTACCGGGCGTATAAGGCCAGTGGTTTCCATTTCGGCGCTGGCCATCTGATCGATATCTTGCGCGGCAGCCGGTCTGAGAAGTTGCTTCAACGTGGTCATGAAAAACTATCCACGTTCGGACTCGGCGCGGCGCTGTCAGAGCAGGAATGGCGCGCGGTGTTTCGTCAATTGGTTGCGTTCGGCTATCTGGCCGTCGATCACGACGGTTTCGGCGCACTGATTCTCACCGAGGCAAGCAAGGCGGTGCTCAAAGGCGAGCAGAACGTGACGCTTCGAAAGTACGTCAAGCCGACGCGGAGCCGGCAGTCATCCAGCCGAACAGGCGAACGCGCCGATCCGACGGCAGGCATGTCGCCGCGTATCAAAGCACGCTGGGAAAGGCTGCGCGCGTGGCGTGCAAGCATGGCTAAAAGCGACGGCGTGCCGGCGTACGTCATTTTCCACGACGCCACGCTCGCAGAGATCGCGCGTAATGAGCCGGATTCTATTGAGGATCTCAGCCAGATTCCGGGCATTGGCGCGCGCAAACTCGAACGTTTCGGCAGCGAATTGCTCGAGGTGGTCGGCGCCAACTAGTTTTTGCTGTTCATCTGCCTGGATCGGTACCCAAGCTGTTGACCGTATTAGGAATTTCAGATTATGATGCTAGGTTCTCGTTCTTGGATCTGCTAAGAGGGTTTTCCTCGCACGCACGAACAAGAATCGGAATGCTCGATGCGCAATCCGTTTTGCTTTGCCCGAAACGGGGGCGTCGATTTTGATCAATTTAGGAATAGACAATGCCAACCATCAATCAATTGGTTCGCAAAGGCCGCGCTTCAGAAGTAGTGAAGAGCAAGTCGCCGGCCTTGCAGGACTGCCCCCAGCGTCGTGGAGTGTGCACTCGCGTGTACACGACGACGCCGAAGAAGCCGAACTCGGCACTTCGTAAAGTTGCAAAAGTTCGTCTGACGAACGGTTTCGAAGTTATTTCGTACATCGGTGGTGAAGGCCACAACCTGCAGGAACACTCGGTCGTGCTGATTCGCGGCGGACGGGTGAAAGACTTGCCGGGTGTGCGTTACCACATGGTTCGCGGCTCGCTGGATACCCAGGGCGTCAAGGATCGTAAGCAAGCTCGCTCGAAGTACGGTGCGAAGCGCGCCAAGGCCAAGTAAATATTTGGCTGGTAAGTTGTACAGGTTGCCCTTAACGGGCGTTCAAGCGGTGGTGCCGGAAGTGCCGGTGCTGTCGAGTAAGTGGTCACCCGGCCAAGCTGGTTAGTCAGGACAGTGCGCACTCAAAAGCGCGTTTAGATGGATCGGGTTTGTTGGTGACCGCGGGGTTCGTGCGAAAAAAAGCGCGGCTCCAACTGAAAATCAAAGGAAGAAACATGCCGCGTCGTCGCGAAGTCCCCAAACGGGACATTTTGCCGGATCCGAAATTCGGCAACGTAGATGTAGCCAAGTTCATGAACGTGATCATGCTGTCGGGCAAGAAGTCGGTTGCCGAGCGTATCGTTTATGGTGCTTTTGAACAGATCCAGACCAAGGGTGGCAAGGACCCGCTGGAGGTGTTCACGGGTGCGCTCAACAACGTGAAGCCGGTGGTGGAAGTGAAGAGCCGTCGCGTTGGTGGTGCGAACTATCAAGTTCCAGTGGAAGTGCGTCCGTCGCGTCGTATGGCATTGGCGATGCGTTGGTTGCGCGAAGCTGCGAAGAAGCGCAGCGAGAAGTCGATGGCCCTGCGTCTCGCAGGTGAGCTTTCGGAAGCCGCGGAAGGCCGCGGCGGCGCGATGAAGAAGCGCGACGAAGTTCACCGGATGGCAGAAGCCAATAAGGCGTTCTCGCACTTCCGCTTCTAAGGCTGCTTTTTAGGCCTCCCGACCTGGGACGAACGGAAAAACCTCCGGGCGGGTGCGCTTACAAAGCGCCTCGCCCGTTTGTGTTAAGGCGCGACCGGCATGTGCCGGTCACGTCGACCCAATTAAGGATTCAAAGTGGCTCGCAAGACACCTATCGAGCGCTACCGAAATATCGGTATTAGCGCTCACATCGACGCCGGCAAAACGACGACGACCGAGCGCATCCTGTTTTACACGGGCGTGAACCACAAAATCGGTGAAGTTCACGACGGCGCAGCAACGATGGACTGGATGGAGCAGGAGCAGGAGCGCGGCATCACCATTACGTCGGCAGCAACGACGGCCTTCTGGAAAGGCATGGCTGGCGACCGCCCCGAGCACCGCATCAACATCATCGACACCCCGGGACACGTCGACTTCACCATTGAAGTTGAACGTTCCATGCGTGTGCTCGACGGTGCGTGCATGGTTTATTGCGCTGTGGGCGGCGTTCAGCCCCAGTCGGAAACCGTATGGCGTCAGGCCAACAAGTACAAGGTTCCCCGTCTCGCGTTCATCAACAAGATGGACCGTACCGGCGCGAACTTCTTCAAGGTCTATGATCAGCTCAAGCTGCGTCTGAAGGCGAACCCGGTACCCGTCGTGGTGCCAATCGGCGCAGAAGACACGTTCACGGGCGTGGTCGACCTGATCAAGATGAAGGCGATCATTTGGGATGAAGCGTCCCAGGGCATCAAGTTCGAGTACGAAGAAATCCCGGCTGCATTGCTGGATACGTGCAACGAGTGGCGTGAAAAGATGGTCGAAGCTGCTGCCGAAGCCAACGAAGAAATGATGAACAAGTACCTCGAAACGGGCGCGTTGTCCGAAGAGGAAATCGTGAAGGGTCTTCGCGACCGTACGATTGCTTGTGAAATCCAGCCAATGTTGTGCGGCACCGCGTTCAAGAACAAGGGCGTGCAACGGATGCTGGACGCCGTGCTCGACTTCTTGCCTTCGCCTATCGACATTCCGCCGGTTCTGGGCGAACTGGAAGACGGCGCGCGTGAAGAGCGTCGTGCAGCTGACGACGAGAAGTTCTCGGCACTCGCGTTCAAGATCATGACCGACCCGTTTGTCGGCCAGTTGATCTTCTTCCGCGTGTATTCGGGTACGACCAAGTCGGGCGACACGCTGCTGAACGCGACCAAGGACAAGAAGGAACGTCTTGGCCGTATTCTGCTGATGCACGCAAACCAGCGCGAAGAAATCAAGGAAGTGCACGCAGGTGACATCGCTGCCGCGGTTGGTTTGAAAGACGTGACCACCGGCGACACGCTGTGCGATCCGCTGCATCCCATCGTCCTGGAACGCATGATTTTCCCGGAGCCCGTGATTTCGCAGGCTGTGGAACCCAAGACGAAGCCTGACCAGGAAAAGATGGGCCTTGCGCTCAATCGTCTGGCTCAGGAAGATCCGTCGTTCCGCGTTCAAACCGACGAAGAGTCGGGCCAGACCATCATTTCGGGAATGGGCGAGCTGCACCTGGAAATTTTGGTTGACCGCATGCGGCGCGAATTCGGCGTTGAAGCAACCGTTGGCAAGCCGCAAGTTGCGTATCGCGAAACGATCCGCGGCAAGGCTGAAGACGTTGACGGCAAGTTCGTCAAGCAGTCGGGCGGACGCGGTCAGTATGGCCACGTTGTCATTACGCTTGAGCCGAATGAGCAGGGCAAGGGCTACGAGTTCCTGGACGAGATCAAGGGCGGCGTGATTCCGCGCGAATACATCCCGGCTGTGGACAAGGGCATTATTGAAACGCTGAAGGCTGGCGTGCTGGCAGGCTTCCCTGTGGTGGACGTCAAGGTTCACCTGACGTTCGGTTCGTACCACGACGTTGACTCGAACGAAAATGCATTCCGCATGGCCGGTTCGATGGCGTTCAAGGACGCAATGCGCAAGGCAAGCCCGGTTATTCTCGAACCGATGATGGCTGTGGAAGTCGAAACGCCGGAAGACTACATGGGCAACGTGATGGGCGACTTGTCGAGCCGTCGCGGTATCGTCCAGGGTATGGAAGACATGGTTGGCGGCGGCAAGATCGTGCGCGCTGAAGTCCCGCTGTCGGAAATGTTCGGGTATTCAACGTCGCTGCGGTCGGCGACGCAAGGTCGCGCTACGTACACGATGGAATTCAAGCACTATTCTGAAGCTCCGCGAAACGTGGCAGAAGCGATCATCAACGCGAAATCCAAGTAATTCGGTAAGCCAGAAGTCTTTAACCGATCAACAAATTTGAAAGAAGGTAATCATGGCAAAAGGTAAATTCGAACGGACCAAGCCGCACGTCAACGTAGGCACGATTGGTCACGTCGACCATGGCAAGACCACGCTGACGGCAGCAATCGCGACGGTGTTGTCGAAGAAGTTTGGCGGCGAAGCGAAGGCGTATGACCAGATCGATGCAGCGCCGGAAGAAAAGGCACGTGGTATTACGATCAACACGGCACACGTCGAGTACGAAACGGCAGCGCGTCACTACGCGCACGTTGACTGCCCGGGACACGCCGACTATGTGAAGAACATGATTACGGGTGCAGCGCAGATGGACGGCGCAATCCTGGTGTGTTCGGCTGCAGACGGCCCGATGCCGCAAACGCGTGAGCACATTCTGTTGGCTCGCCAGGTTGGCGTGCCGTACATCATCGTGTTCCTGAACAAGTGCGACATGGTGGACGACGCCGAGTTGCTGGAACTCGTTGAAATGGAAGTGCGTGAGCTTCTGGTGAAGTATGACTTCCCGGGCGACGAGACGCCGATCATCAAGGGTTCGGCCAAACTGGCGCTGGAAGGCGACACGGGCGAGCTGGGCGAAGTGGCGATCATGAACCTGGCCGATGCACTGGACACGTACATCCCGACGCCGGAGCGCGCCATCGACGGTTCGTTCCTGATGCCGGTGGAAGACGTGTTCTCGATCTCGGGTCGCGGCACGGTGGTGACGGGTCGTATCGAGCGCGGTGTGGTTAAGGTCGGCGAAGAAATCGAAATCATCGGCATCAAGCCGACGGTGAAGACGACGTGCACGGGCGTGGAAATGTTCCGCAAGCTGCTGGACCAAGGTCAAGCGGGCGACAACGTGGGTATTCTGTTGCGCGGCACGAAGCGTGAAGACGTGGAACGTGGCCAGGTGTTGGCTAAGCCGGGTTCGATCACGCCGCACACGCACTTCACGGCAGAAGTGTATGTGTTGAGCAAGGACGAAGGCGGTCGTCACACGCCGTTCTTCAACAACTATCGTCCGCAGTTCTACTTCCGTACCACGGACGTAACGGGTTCGATCGAGTTGCCGAAGGACAAGGAAATGGTCATGCCGGGCGACAACGTGTCGATCACGGTGAAGCTGATCGCTCCGATCGCGATGGAAGAAGGTCTGCGCTTCGCTATCCGTGAAGGCGGTCGTACCGTCGGCGCGGGTGTCGTCGCCAAGGTTCTCGCGTAAAATCCTGAGCTTGCTTCAAAAGCTGTAGTTTGTAGTCGTGCCCGGAGCCGGGCGCACGTGCCTTACGCGTGCTCGGCTCCTTGCTCTTTTACCAAATCGACGGTGCAACATCGTCTCGTTCTTTCAAGGAATTGTCATGGCAAACCAGAAAATCCGCATTCGCCTGAAGGCTTTCGACTATCGTCTGATCGATCAATCGGCAGCTGAAATTGTCGATACGGCTAAGCGGACTGGCGCAATCGTACGTGGTCCGGTGCCGCTGCCGACCCGTATCCAACGTTTTGACATTCTGCGTTCGCCGCACGTCAACAAGACGTCGCGCGATCAGCTCGAAATCCGCACCCACCAGCGCCTGATGGACATCGTCGATCCGACGGACAAGACCGTTGACGCGTTGATGAAGCTCGACTTGCCGGCTGGCGTCGATGTGGAAATCAAGTTGCAATAAGTTTCACCCGGCGCCGCTCTCGCGAGGAGTGGCGCTAAGTCTTTGATTGCTTGCGGAAAACGAAAAGCCTTGTTATACTCCAAGGCTTTTCGCGCATTTGCGCAAAAAAGTCGGTGCGATTCTCGTGAAGTTGTTCACCTGAGCGACCGGCATTTTGTAAATCAGCCCCGACCAATCGCAGTTGGGAATGGAGAAAACGATGAGCCTTGGACTCGTAGGTCGCAAGGTTGGCATGACCCGTATCTTTACGCCTGAAGGGGATTCGATTCCCGTCACCGTATTGGACGTGTCGGACAACCGAGTGACGCAGATCAAGTCTGTAGAAACGGATGGTTACATCGCCGTTCAAGTTGCATTCGGCACTCGCCGCGCATCGCGCGTGACGAAGCCGCTGGCAGGTCACCTTGCCAAAGCCGGCGTACAAGCTGGTGAAGTTCTCAAAGAATTCCAGATCGATTCCGCTAAGGCTGCCGAGTTGTCGAACGGTACCGTGATCGGTACGGACATCTTCGAAGTAGGCCAGAAAGTCGACGTGCAAGGCGTGTCGATCGGTAAGGGCTACGCCGGTACCATCAAGCGTCACAACTTCGCTTCGGGTCGCGCATCGCACGGTAACTCGCGTTCGCACAACGTCCCTGGTTCGATCGGTATGGCGCAGGATCCGGGTCGTGTTTTCCCGGGTAAGCGCATGACGGGTCACATGGGCGACGAAACGGTTACGGTGCAAAACCTTGTGATCGCTCGTATCGACACTGACCGTCATCTGTTGCTGGTCCGTGGCGCTGTTCCTGGCGCTAAGGGCGGCAAGGTCTTCGTGACGCCGGCTGTCAAGGCACGCGCTGTGAAAGGAGCGAAATAATGGAACTTAAGCTCCTGAGCGCCAATGGTCAGGAAGGCACGGGTGTGAACGCATCGGACGTCGTGTTCGGTCGCGATTACAACGAAGCCCTGATCCATCAGGTCGTCACGGCCTATCAAGCCAACGCACGTAGCGGTAATCGCGCGCAGAAGGATCGTGAGCAAGTCAAGCACACGACCAAGAAGCCGTGGCGTCAAAAGGGTACGGGCCGCGCTCGTGCCGGTATGTCGTCGAGCCCGTTGTGGCGCGGCGGTGGCCGTATCTTCCCGAATTCGCCGGAAGAAAACTTTTCGCACAAGGTCAACAAGAAGATGCATCGCGCAGGCCTCTGCTCGATCTATTCGCAGCTGGCTCGTGAAGGTCGCATCGTGGTCGTCGACGAGATGACCCTTGAAGCGCCGAAGACCAAGCTGTTGGCCGAAAAATTCAAGGCAATGGGTCTCGAGTCCGTCCTGGTCATTACTGACACGGTCGACGAAAACCTGTACCTCGCGTCGCGCAATCTGGCCCACGTGGCCGTTGTCGAGCCGCGTTACGCCGACCCGCTCTCGTTGATCTACTTCAAGAAGATCGTGATTACGAAGGCTGCGGTCGCCCAGATCGAGGAGTTGCTGTCATGAGCGAGATTCGCAAGAACGATCATCGTTTGATGCAGGTCCTGCTCGCGCCGGTGATCTCCGAAAAGGCGACGCTGGTGGCCGACAAGAACGAGCAAGTTGTGTTCGAAGTCGCGCCCGATGCCACGAAGCAGGAAGTCAAGGCTGCTGTCGAGCTGCTGTTCAAGGTAGAAGTCAATTCCGTCAATGTGCTGGTCACGAAGGGTAAAGCCAAGCGCTTTGGCCGCTTCATGGGCAAGCGCAAAGACGTGAAGAAGGCGTATGTCTGCCTGAAGCCCGGCCAGGAAATCAACTTTGAAGCGGAGGCCAAGTAATCATGGCAATCGTAAAAGTTAAGCCGACTTCGCCGGGTCGCCGCGCGATGGTCAAGGTGGTCAACAAGGATCTGTACAAGGGCAAGCCGCACGCAGCGCTGCTCGACTCACAGTCCGTGACTGCCGGCCGGAATAACTCCGGTCGTATCACCGTCCGTCACAAGGGTGGTGGTCACAAGCAACAGTATCGTATCGTCGACTTCCGTCGCATCAAGGACGGCATTCCGGCAAAGATCGAACGTCTTGAGTACGATCCGAACCGTAGCGCGAACATCGCGCTGGTTCTGTACGCAGACGGCGAGCGCACGTACATCATCGCTCCGAAGGGTGCGACGGTGGGTCAAGCGTTGATGTCCGGTTCGGAAGCGCCGATCCGCTCGGGTAACACCTTGCCGATCCGCAACATTCCGGTCGGTACGACGATTCACTGCGTCGAGATGTTGCCGGGCAAGGGTGCGCAAATGGCGCGTTCGGCTGGTACGTCCGCGATGCTGCTGGCTCGCGAAGGCACGTACGCTCAGGTTCGCCTGCGTTCGGGTGAAATTCGCCGTGTGCACGTTGAGTGCCGCGCGACGATTGGTGAAGTTGGCAACGAAGAGCATAGCCTCCGTCAAATCGGTAAGGCTGGTGCTAACCGCTGGCGCGGCATCCGCCCGACGGTGCGTGGCGTTGCAATGAACCCGGTTGATCACCCGCACGGTGGTGGTGAAGGTAAGACGGCAGCAGGTCGCGATCCGGTCAGCCCGTGGGGAACCCCGGCTAAGGGTTATCGTACACGCAGCAACAAGCGCACGACGACGATGATCGTTCAGCGCCGTCACAAGCGCTAAGGAGTAAGCAATGGCACGTTCTGTTAAAAAAGGTCCGTTCTGCGACGCTCATTTGCTGAAGAAGGTTGAGGCTGCCGCAGCTGCGCGTGACAAGAAGCCGATCAAGACCTGGTCGCGTCGTTCGACGATCCTGCCGGACTTCATCGGTCTGACGATCGCCGTACATAACGGCCGTCAACACGTCCCGGTTTATGTTTCGGAAAACATGGTCGGCCACAAACTTGGCGAGTTCGCATTGACCCGTACGTTCAAGGGTCATGCAGCCGACAAGAAGGCCAAGAAATAAGGGGCTATCAAGATGGAAGTAAAAGCTATTCATCGCGGTGCCCGCATCTCGGCGCAGAAAACGCGCCTTGTGGCTGACCAGATCCGTGGTTTGCCGGTCGACAAGGCGTTGAACGTTCTTACGTTCTCGCCGAAGAAGGCGGCGGGTATTGTCAAGAAGGTCGTGCTGTCAGCGATCGCGAATGCGGAACACAACGAAGGCGCCGACATCGACGAGCTCAAAGTAACGAGCATCATGGTCGACAAGGCAGCTTCCCTGAAGCGATTCACCGCGCGCGCAAAAGGCCGTGGTAACCGTATCGAGAAGCAATCCTGTCACATCACTGTGACAGTCGGGAATTAAGGAGCCATACGATGGGACAAAAAATTCATCCGACAGGCTTCCGTCTGGCTGTCAGCCGAAATTGGGCGTCGCGTTGGTACGCGAACAACACCAATTTCGCATCGATGCTGCAGGAAGACATCGGCGTTCGTGAATACCTGAAGAAGAAGCTGAAAAACGCTTCGGTAGGTCGGGTTGTCATCGAGCGTCCGGCGAAGAATGCACGTATCACGATTTACAGCTCGCGTCCGGGCGTAGTGATCGGCAAGAAGGGCGAGGATATCGAACTGTTGAAGACGGAACTGCAACGCCGCATGGGCGTTCCGGTCCACGTCAACATCGAAGAAATCCGTAAGCCGGAAACCGATGCGCAACTGATCGCCGACTCGATCACGCAGCAACTCGAGCGCCGGATCATGTTCCGCCGCGCGATGAAGCGTGCGATGCAAAACGCCATGCGTCTGGGTGCTCAAGGCATCAAGATCATGAGCGCTGGCCGGTTGAACGGTATCGAAATCGCTCGTACGGAGTGGTATCGCGAAGGTCGCGTTCCGCTTCACACGCTGCGTGCTGATATCGACTACGCAACGTCGGAAGCGAAGACGACCTACGGCATCATCGGCGTCAAAGTGTGGGTCTACAAGGGCGACACGCTGGGCCGCAATGATGCACCGGTAGTCGAAGAAGTAGCCGAAGACAAGCGTCCGCGCCGCAACGCACGTCCGGGTGGCGATCGCCGTCCGCGTCGTGATGGTGAAGGTGGTGGTCCGGCAAACGCAGGTGCGCGCCGTGGTGCAGGCGCTCCCCGTCGTGCTGGCGGTGCCGGCGGCGACGGGAAGACTGGAGAATAACGATGCTGCAACCGAAACGCAGAAAGTATCGCAAAGAGCAAAAGGGTCGTAACACCGGCAAGGCGACGCGCGGCAACGCAGTGTCGTTCGGTGAATATGGTCTGAAAGCTATCGGTCGCGGCCGTTTGACCGCGCGCCAAATCGAAGCGGCGCGTCGTGCAATGACGCGTCACATTAAACGTGGCGGCCGTATCTGGATCCGCATTTTCCCGGACAAGCCGATCTCGCAAAAGCCGGCTGAAGTACGGATGGGTAACGGTAAAGGTAACCCTGAGTACTACGTCGCAGAGATTCAACCGGGCAAGATGTTGTATGAAATGGACGGTGTTACTGAAGAGTTGGCACGTGAAGCGTTCCGTCTGGCTGCAGCTAAGCTGCCGCTGAAGACGTACTTCGTTTCACGCCAGCTCGGCGCCTAAGGAGCAATGATGAAGGCTTCCGAACTTCACCAGAAAGACCAGGCTGGGCTCAATCAAGAGCTGACGGACCTGCTGAAGGCGCAATTCGGCCTGCGCATGCAACTCGCGACCCAGCAATTGACCAACAACAGTCAATTGAAGAAGGTTCGTCGCGACATCGCTCGTGTGCGGACCGTCCTGACTGAGAAGGCGAACCAGAAATGAACGATAGCGTAAAAACCTCGCTCAAGCGGACGCTGGTCGGCAAGGTCGTCAGCAACAAGATGGAAAAGACGGTCACCGTGCTGGTTGAGCATCGCGTAAAGCATCCGATCTACGGCAAGTACGTCGTACGGTCGAAGAAGTACCACGCTCACGACGACGCGAACACGTACAACGAAGGCGATCTCGTCGAGATCCAGGAAACCCGTCCGATTTCGAAGACGAAAGCCTGGGTTGTGTCGAAGTTGCTTGAGACGGCTCGCGTAATCTAAGCGTCAAAAAGCGGTAAAAGAAGTATCGCAGTAACTTTCGCTTGCCAGACCGAAATTATGCGTTATAATTTCGGTCTTCCCTCTTTGTGGGAGCCCCATCGCGGGCGAAGTTGGTGGGGGAAGCCAGTGCAGGCGCCAAGCTTGTGCTGACAGATTCACCGGATTGCGATGGCGGGTTTCGTCTGCCCTCGCTGCCTGTTCTAACCCAAGCAGCCACCAGGCTGACGGGACCAAGACTGACCGGTTAAGCCATGGTGGCGTAACTGGATTAAGTTGGGAAAGATAAACCATGATTCAGACCGAAACTCGGCTTGAAGTTGCCGACAACACAGGTGCACGTGAAGTGATGTGCATCAAGGTGCTCGGCGGCTCGAAGCGTCGTTACGCTAGCATTGGCGACATCATCAAGGTGACCGTCAAAGAAGCAACGCCGCGCGGACGCGTGAAGAAGGGCGAAATCTACAACGCTGTGGTCGTTCGTACGGCCAAGGGCGTGCGCCGCCAGGACGGCTCGCTGATCAAGTTCGACGGTAATGCCGCCGTACTTTTGAATGCCAAGCTCGAGCCTATCGGTACGCGTATTTTCGGACCGGTTACGCGTGAATTGCGTAGTGAACGATTTATGAAGATCGTTTCGCTCGCGCCGGAAGTGCTGTAAGGAGTCGCGATGAACAAGATTCGCAAAGGTGACGAGGTTCTCGTCATCACTGGCAAAGACAAAGGCAAGCGCGGTATCGTGCTGTCCGTTGGGGACGAACGTGTGACGGTCGAGGGTATCAACCTCGTCAAGAAGCATGTGAAGCCAAACCCGATGAAGGGTACGACGGGCGGCGTAGAAGCCAAGACGATGCCCTTGCATATTTCGAACGTCGCATTGGTCGACGCGAATGGCAAGGCGTCGCGTGTGGGCATCAAGGTCGAGAACGACAAGAAGGTACGCTTCTTGAAGTCGACCGGTGCCACGCTTAGCGTCTGACGCGGAGTAAAAAATGGCACGTCTGCATGAGTTTTATAAAGAAAAAGTTGTACCCGGCCTCGTTGAGAAGTTCGGCTACAAGTCCGTAATGGAAGTGCCGCGCATTACCAAGATCACCCTGAATATGGGTCTTGGTGAAGCCGTCGCCGACAAGAAGATCATCGAAAACGCCGTTGGCGACCTGACGAAGATTGCTGGCCAAAAGCCGGTTATCACGAAGGCACGCAAGGCTATCGCTGGCTTCAAGATTCGTCAGGGCTACCCGATCGGCGCGATGGTTACGCTGCGCGGCCAGGCCATGTACGAATTTCTCGATCGTTTCGTGACGGTTGCGCTCCCCCGGGTTCGTGACTTCCGCGGTGTATCGGGTCGTGCGTTCGACGGTCGCGGCAACTACAACATCGGTGTGAAAGAGCAGATCATTTTCCCCGAGATCGATTACGACAAGATCGACGCGCTTCGTGGGCTGAATATCAGCATCACGACGACCGCGAAGACTGACGATGAAGCAAAGGCACTGCTCGCCAGCTTCAAGTTCCCGTTCAGAAACTGAGGTTACCGTGGCTAAACTGGCACTGATCGAACGTGAAAAGAAGCGTGCTCGCCTGGCTGCAAAGTACGCTCCCAAGCGTACGGCGCTGAAGGCGGTCATTGATGACGCGAGCAAGTCGGACGAAGAGCGTTATGCCGCTCGTCTCGAACTGCAACAACTGCCCCGCAACTCGAACCCCACTCGCAAGCGTAACCGCTGCGCGATCACGGGTCGTCCGCGTGGCACGTTCCGCAAATTCGGATTGGCACGCAGCAAGATTCGCGAAATCGCTTTCCGCGGCGAAATCCCTGGCCTGACCAAGGCGAGCTGGTAATAGGAGATATCTAAATGAGTATGAGTGATCCTATCGCCGATATGCTGACTCGCATCCGCAATGCGCAGATGGTTGAGAAAGTATCGGTGACAATGCCCTCGTCGAAAGTCAAGGTTGCGATTGCGCAGGTTTTGAAGGACGAAGGTTATATCGACGATTTCGCAGTGAAGTCTGAAGGTGCGAAGTCGGAATTGAATATCGCGTTGAAGTACTACGCTGGCCGTCCGGTTATTGAGCGCATTGAACGCGTTTCGAAGCCTGGTCTGCGTGTGTATCGCGGTCGTAACGACATTCCGGTTGTCATGAACGGTCTTGGCGTTGCAATCGTGTCGACGCCCCAGGGTGTGATGACCGACCGCAAGGCGCGCCAGACCGGCGTCGGCGGCGAAGTCCTCTGCTACGTCGCTTAAGCCGAAAAGGAGAAGAAACATGTCTCGAGTAGGTAAAAGCCCGATTACGCTGCCGCAAGGCGCGGAAGTGGCCTTTAGCGGCGAAGTAATCACCGTCAAGGGCCCGCTGGGTACGATTACGCAAGCGGCCAACCCGCTTGTTACGGTAGCAAACGACAACGGCACGCTCAACTTCGCACCGGCTGATGAAAGCCGTGAAGCGAATGCGATGTCGGGCACGATGCGCGCCCTCGTGGCGAACATGGTGAATGGCGTTACGAAGGGTTTCGAGCGCAAGCTGACGCTGGTTGGCGTTGGTTATCGCGCGCAGGCGCAGGGCGACAAGCTGAATCTGTCGCTGGGTTTCTCGCACCCCGTGGTGCACTCGATGCCGGAAGGCGTCAAAGTTGAAACCCCGACGCAAACCGAAATCGTGATCAAGGGGATCGACAAGCAGAAAGTTGGCCAGGTCGCTGCGGAAGTTCGCGGTTACCGTCCGCCGGAGCCCTACAAGGGCAAGGGCGTGCGCTACTTCGGCGAAGTCGTACTCCTCAAAGAAACGAAGAAGAAGTAAGGGTGCGCAATCATGGATAAGACTCAATCTCGCCTGCGCCGCGCTAAACAGACGCGCGTCAAGATCGCTGAGCTGCAGGTCGCACGTCTGGCTGTGCATCGCACGAACACGCATATCTATGCGCAAGTGTTCTCGCCGTGCGGCACCAAGGTGCTGGCTAGCGCGTCGACGCTCGAAGCTGAAGTGCGTGCCGAACTGGCCGACAAGTCGGGTAAGGGCGGCAACGTCAATGCTGCGATCGCTGTCGGTAAGCGTATTGCTGAAAAAGCCAAGGCAGCCGGCGTCGAATCCGTCGCCTTCGACCGTTCAGGTTTCCGTTACCACGGCCGCGTGAAAGCGCTGGCTGATGCGGCACGCGAAGCCGGACTCAAGTTCTAAGGGAAGAATTCGTCATGGCAAAGATGCAAGCGAATGTGAAGGCTGAAGAACGCGACGACGGCCTCCGTGAAAAGATGATCGCGGTCAATCGCGTGACCAAGGTGGTGAAGGGCGGCCGGATTCTCGGTTTTGCCGCACTGACCGTGGTTGGCGATGGCGATGGCCGCATCGGCATGGGCAAGGGCAAAGCGAAGGAAGTTCCGGTTGCTGTTCAAAAGGCAATGGAACAAGCACGCCGCAACATGTTCAAGGTACCGTTGAAGAACGGTACGCTGCAACACGAAGTGCATGGTAAGCATGGCGCATCCGCAGTTCTTCTGGCTCCGGCCAAGGATGGTACGGGTGTTATCGCCGGCGGCCCAATGCGCGCAGTGTTCGACGTGATGGGCGTTCAAAACGTTGTGGCGAAGAGCCACGGTTCGACGAATCCGTACAACCTCGTTCGTGCAACGCTCGACGGTCTGCGCAAGCAGTCCACGCCGGGTGATATCGCGGCGAAGCGCGGCAAGTCCGTCGAAGATATTTTGGGCTAAGCCAGGTGGTCACCATGTCTGATAAAACTGTCAAGGTTCAGCTCGTGAAGAGCCTGATTGGGACCCGTGAAACGCACCGTGCAACGGTGCGTGGTCTGGGCCTGCGCCGACTCAACTCGGTTAGCGAACTGCAGGACACGCCGGCAGTGCGCGGGATGATCAACAAGGTCTCGTACCTTGTCAAAGTCCTCAGCTAAGCGGCTGACCAGGGATCAAGGAGTTGAATATGGATTTGAATAACCTTAAGCCGGCAGAAGGCGCGAAGCACGCAAAGCGTCGCGTTGGCCGCGGTATCGGTTCCGGCCTGGGCAAGACTGCAGGTCGCGGTCACAAAGGTCAGAAATCGCGTTCGGGCGGCTTTCATAAAGTCGGCTTCGAAGGCGGTCAGATGCCTTTGCAACGTCGTCTGCCGAAGCGTGGTTTCAGCTCGCTGACGCATGAGTTCGTGGGCGAAGTGCGTTTGTCGGATCTCGAGAAGCTGCCGGTCGACGAAGTCGATTTGCTGGCTTTGAAGCAAGCCGGTCTGGTTGGTGTGCTCATTACGAGCGCACGGATCATCAAGACGGGCGAACTGACGCGCAAGATCACGGTCAAGGGCCTCATCGCTACGAAGGGTGCCCGTGCTGCGATTGAAGCCGCTGGCGGCTCGTTCGCTGAGTAACGAGCGCATGTTGTCGTTGTTAGCGAAAGCATCGGAGAAGGTTCTTGGCTAATAGCCCGAGTCTCGCAAAATCCGGTCGAAGCGCTGCGAAGTTCGGCGATCTGCGTCGGCGTGCAATGTTCTTGCTGCTGGCGCTGATCGTCTACCGTATCGGTGCGCATATTCCGGTACCGGGTATCGACCCGGATCAGCTGGCGAAGCTTTTCCAGAGCCAGTCAGGCGGCATTCTTGGCATGTTCAACATGTTCTCGGGTGGCGCACTGTCCAGGTTCACGATCTTCGCGCTTGGGATCATGCCGTACATCTCGGCGTCGATCATCATGCAGCTGCTGTCGATCGTTTCGCCGCAAATGGAAGCGCTGAAGAAAGAAGGGCAGGCGGGGCAGCGGAAGATTACGCAGTACACGCGTTACTTCACGGTTGTTCTGGCTACGTTTCAAGCATTCGGCATTGCGGTGGCGCTGGAAAATCAGGCTGGGCTCGTTATTGATCCAGGCATGGTGTTCCGGTTGACGACAGTCGTGACGCTGGTGACCGGCACGATGTTCCTGATGTGGCTGGGTGAGCAGATCACGGAACGCGGACTGGGTAACGGTATCTCGATCATCATTTTCGGCGGTATCGCGGCGGGTTTCCCGAACGCGATCGGTGGTCTCTTCGAACTGGTTCGCACCGGTTCCATGAGTATCATCTCGGCGATTATTGTCGTCGTGCTGATTGCGGCGGTCACGTTCGTGGTGGTGTTCATCGAACGCGGTCAGCGCAAGATCCTCGTGAATTACGCGAAGCGTCAGGTCGGAAACAAGATTTATGGCGGTCAGTCGTCGCATTTGCCGCTGAAGTTGAATATGTCGGGCGTGATTCCGCCGATCTTTGCGTCGTCGATCATCCTGTTCCCGGCAACTATCCTGAACTGGTTTAGTTCGGGTACGCGGACCGGCTGGTTTGCGAACACGCTGCATAGCGTTGCTGAGGCTCTGAAGCCTGGTCAACCGGTGTATGTGTTGCTGTACGCAATGGCGATCGTTTTCTTCTGCTTCTTCTACACCGCGTTGGTGTTCAACAGCAGAGAGACGGCCGACAACCTGAAGAAAAGCGGTGCCTTCGTTCCCGGGATTCGTCCTGGTGACCAGACGGCTCGGTATATTGATCGGATCCTCACGCGTTTGACGCTGGCCGGTGCGATCTACATCGTGTTCGTTTGCTTGCTGCCGGAATTTCTGGTGCTGCGTTGGAACGTACCGTTTTATTTCGGTGGAACGTCGCTGCTGATCATTGTCGTGGTCACGATGGATTTCATGGCGCAGGTGCAGTCCTACGTTATGTCGCAACAGTATGAATCGCTGCTCAAGAAGGCCAACTTCAAAGGCAGTAACGTCCCTATGCGCTAATAAGGACTATGGCCAAAGACGATGTAATCCAGATGCAGGGTGAGGTGGTTGAAAACCTTCCCAATGCTACTTTCCGGGTTAGGTTGGAAAATGGCCATGTGGTTCTTGGGCACATATCCGGGAAGATGCGGATGCATTACATCCGCATTCTTCCAGGCGACAAGGTAACGGTTGAATTGACGCCTTACGATCTGTCTCGTGCACGGATCGTGTTCCGGGCGAAGTGATTTGAAAAAAGGGTAATATCATGAAAGTGATGGCATCGGTTAAGCGCATTTGCCGCAATTGCAAGATCATCAAGCGCAAGGGCGTTGTGCGCGTGATTTGCAGCTCTGATCCGCGCCACAAACAGCGTCAAGGCTGAACGCCGCGCTTTTGCTTGCGCTTTTTGTTTGAGGAAAAACAATGGCTCGTATCGCAGGGGTTAACATCCCGAATCACCAGCATACTGAAATCGGCCTCACGGCAATTTTCGGTATCGGTCGCACGCGCGCTCGCAACATTTGCGTAGCGTCTGGTGTGGAATTTTCGAAGAAGGTCAAAGACCTCGACGACGCAGACCTCGAAAAGCTGCGAGAAGAAGTAGGTAAGTTCATCGTCGAAGGCGACCTGCGTCGCGAAGTGACGATGAACATCAAGCGCCTGATGGACCTGGGCTGCTATCGTGGCGTGCGCCATCGCAAGGGCTTGCCCATGCGTGGTCAGCGCACACGTACGAATGCCCGTACCCGTAAGGGTCCGCGTCGTGCAGCGCAATCGCTGAAGAAGTAAGCGGAATTGATAGTTACAGGAAAACGTAATGGCTAAGGCTTCGAACAACTCCGCGGCGCAACGCGTTCGCAAGAAGGTAAAGAAGAACGTCGCCGAGGGCGTAGTTCACGTTCACGCGTCGTTCAACAACACCATCATCACGATCACCGATCGCCAAGGCAATGCACTCGCCTGGGCAACGTCGGGTGGCCAGGGCTTCAAGGGTTCGCGTAAATCGACTCCCTTTGCTGCTCAGGTTGCAGCTGAATCGGCTGGTCGCGTGGCGATGGAATACGGCGTGAAGAACCTCGAAGTGCGGATCAAGGGCCCCGGTCCTGGCCGTGAATCGGCGGTGCGTGCGCTGCATGGTCTTGGCATCAAGATCACCGCAATCTCCGACGTGACACCGGTTCCGCATAACGGTTGCCGTCCGCCGAAGCGTCGTCGGATCTAAGACGTCGCGTAGCGCCTTGACCTGTTGACGCTCGCGCGTCGACAGGTTGCTTGCGTTATGGAATCAGCGTTAAGAATACTGACTAAGCCCACCGTTCGATCCATCGAGTTCGAACTAGCGCGAACGACCTTCGCGTGATCAATTATTAAGGATGCAAAGTGGCACGTTATACCGGTCCTAAAGCAAAGCTGTCCCGCCGTGAAGGTACTGATCTTTTCCTGAAGAGCGCACGCCGCTCCCTCGCCGACAAGTGCAAGCTCGATAGCAAGCCGGGTCAGCATGGCCGCACGTCTGGCGCTCGTACGTCCGACTACGGTACGCAGTTGCGCGAAAAGCAAAAAGTGAAGCGTATTTACGGCGTGCTCGAACGTCAGTTCCGCCGTTACTTCGCTGAAGCCGATCGCCGCAAGGGCCCGACGGGCGAAAACCTGCTGCAATTGCTTGAGTCGCGTCTCGACAACGTCGTGTATCGCATGGGCTTCGGCTCGACGCGTGCTGAAGCGCGTCAACTGGTCGGTCACAAGTCGATCACGGTGAACGGCGTTGTGAACAACATCCCGTCGATGCAAGTCAAGGCTGGTGACGTGGTTGCTGTTCGCGAACAGTCGAAGAAGCAAGTGCGGATTCTGGAAGCGCTGAATCTGGCCGAGCAAGGCGGAATGCCGAGCTGGGTTGCGGTCGATGCCAAGAAGTTCGAAGGCACGTTCAAGTCGATGCCGGAACGCAGCGATATCGCTGGCGACATCAACGAAAGCCTGATCGTCGAATTGTATTCGCGGTAAATCGGATTAACGGCCGGGGAGCCCTGATTGCCGAAGGCAAGGGGCTACCTCGGCTGTCTATTTTCGGGTTGTCACCGGTCAGCCTTATCGGCGTAACGAGCCGAGGGTATTGAAAAGGAAAACCTATGCAAACCAGTTTGTTGAAGCCCAAGATTATTGCAGTTGAATCGCTTGGCGACAGTCACGCGAAAGTGGTCATGGAGCCGTTCGAACGCGGTTATGGTCACACCTTGGGTAACGCGCTTCGGCGTGTGCTGTTGTCGTCGATGATTGGTTATGCGCCGACCGAAGTGACGATTGCTGGCGTCGTGCATGAATATTCTACGCTCGACGGCGTGCAAGAAGATGTGGTCAACCTGCTGTTGAATTTGAAGGGCGTCGTTTTCAAGCTGCATAACCGCGATGAAGTCACGGTTACGCTGCGCAAGGAAGGCGAAGGCGTTGTCACGGCCGGCGATATCGAACTCGCGCACGATTGCGAAGTTATCAATCCGGATCACGTGATTGCGCATCTGTCGAAGGGCGGCAAGCTCGACGTTCAGATCAAGATCGAAAAAGGCCGCGGTTATGTGCCGGGCAATGTGCGCCGTTATGGCGAAGATTCGGCGAAGATCATTGGCCGTATCGTGCTTGACGCGTCGTTCTCGCCGGTGCTCCGCGTGAGCTACGCCGTTGAAAGCGCTCGCGTTGAGCAGCGTACCGACCTCGACAAGCTCGTGATGAACATTGAAACCAACGGCGTGATTTCGCCCGAGGAAGCAATTCGTCAATCGGCTCGTATCCTGGTCGACCAGTTGTCGGTATTTGCCGCACTGGAAGGCACGGAAGCAGCGGCAGAAGCACCGTCGCGCGCGCCGCAGATCGATCCGATCCTGTTGCGTCCGGTGGACGATCTCGAACTGACGGTTCGTTCCGCGAACTGCCTGAAGGCCGAGAACATCTATTACATCGGCGATTTGATTCAACGCACGGAAAACGAATTGCTCAAGACGCCTAATCTCGGTCGCAAATCGCTGAACGAGATCAAGGAAGTCCTGGCTTCGCGTGGTCTGACGTTGGGTATGAAACTCGAAAACTGGCCGCCGGCTGGTCTCGACAAGTAAGGTTCAAGCAGTACGCTTGACTGGCAAAGATGCGGATTTTCCTTTAAAATCCGCATCTTGCTTTTTCTACGACCGGCCCGTGCGCTCAAAAGAGACGCAATAGAAGAGCTGGATCTAAACTTGTTTAATTAGGAAATTCAAAATGCGCCATAAACATGGTTTGCGGAAACTGAACCGCACGAGCAGCCACCGTCTGGCTATGCTCCGTAATATGTCGAACTCGCTGATCGCGCACGAAGTCATCAAGACGACGCTGCCGAAAGCTAAAGAACTCCGTAAAGTTGTCGAACCGCTGATCACGCTCGGCAAGAAGCCGTCGCTGGCAAATCGTCGTCTGGCGTTCAACCGCCTGCGCGATCGTGACTCCGTCGCGAAGCTGTTCGAAGTGCTCGGCCCGCGCTTTGAAAAGCGTCCGGGTGGATATCTGAGCATCCTGAAGTTCGGCTTCCGTAATGGTGACAACGCGCCGATGGCGCTGGTCATGCTGATGGATCGTCCGGAACTCGCCGACGGCGACGACGTGCAAGAAGCTGAATAAGCTAGCACGCTGTTGATCGAAAAAGGCCAAGCTTTTGCTTGGCCTTTTTGTATTGTGCACGGGGTTTGAATTGCTGGTAGCCAACGCTTGCGCCGCGGGTCATAGGCCAATTGGCTGAATGCGGGTTGTCGACGGGCAGTGCTAGGATTGCGTGAATGTCCATCGTATCGGAGCTTTCCGTGAACACGCCCGTTGTCCTCGTTCTTACGACATTGCCCGACAGCGAGGCGGCGTCAGCGCTCGCGCAACAAGTGATAGACACACGGCTTGCCGCCTGTGTGACGGAGTTCGGCATGGTCAAGTCGCGGTATCGGTGGAACGGTAAGGTTGAGGCCGCCGAGGAGCTTCAGCTTCTGTTCAAGACGAGCCTCGCACGCAGCGACGAACTGACGCGTTTTATCGAAGCGAATCATCCTTATGAAACACCTGAAATTGTCTCGTGGCAGGCGGATGCATCGGCTGCTTATGGGCAATGGATCACCGCGGAAACTCAACGTCCTCTTAATGTTTAAGCCCTTTGCCTTCTCCGCGCGCCGGCCGCTCGACGCAGTGCTCATGCTGGTGTCGTGCTTCGTGCTGTTGCTCTGCTCGATCTCGCCGGGCCACGCCGCCGACGACTTTCTCGACCCGGCGGTCGCGTTCAAATTCAGCGCCACGGAGAAACCGGGCGAGATCGACGTGCGATATAAGGTCGCAGATGGGTATTACATGTACCGTGAGCGTTTTGCGTTTGCGGTGAAGAATGGCACGGCGACGCTTGGCGAACCGCAATTACCCGCAGGCAAGGTTCACTTCGATCAGACGTTCAACAAGGACGTGGAAACGTATCGCGGCGAACTTGTGATCCGGATTCCGGTGAAGCAGGCCTCCGGCCCCTTTGATGTTGCCGTCACGTCGCAGGGTTGTGCCGACCAGGGCATTTGTTATCCGCCGATGGAGCGCGTTTACCATGTAAGCGGAGCCGCGCTGCAAGCCGCCAATGTCAGTGGTCAGGCACTATCGGCCAGCACCAGTGAAGTGCCTTGGTACGAACGCGCGACCAACGCTGACTACGCGCAATCCTTGCTCGAAAGCGGAGGCTTTTTCGCGATCATCGGCTTGTACTTCGTGGCGGGTGTCGTGTTGAGCTTGCTGCCTTGCTCTTACCCGATGATTCCCATTCTTTCGGCGATCATTATTGGTGAGGGCGCTCGCGTGACTCGGTCGCGAGGGTTCGGGTTATCGGCGGCGTATGTGCTTGGCATGGCGCTCGTCTACACGGCGCTAGGCGTGCTCGCCGCGATGATCGGGCAGAGTCTTGGCGCGTGGCTCCAGAACCCCTGGGTGCTCGGCGCGTTCGGCGTGCTGCTGGCGGTATTCGCGCTCACGCTGATTGCCGGTGTCGATATTGCATTGCCCGCGCGCTGGCAAAACAGCGTCAATCAGGCGTCGCAGAAGCGATCGGGAGGGAAGGTTGTCGCTGTTGTCGTAATGGGCGCGTTGTCGGCGCTCGTGGTCGGAGCGTGCATGACCGCGCCGCTCTTCGCCGTGCTCGCATTCATCGCGCATACGGGCAGTGCGCTGCTCGGCGGTGCTGCGTTGTTCTCCATGGGCGTTGGGCTCGGCGTGCCGCTGCTGATCATCGGGCTTGGCGCAGGCACGCTGCTGCCGCGCGCAGGGAACTGGATGGACGGCGTGAAGGTGTTCTTTGGCGTCGTGTTGCTGGCGGCGGCATTGTGGATCGTGTGGCCAGTGCTGAGTGCGGTCGCGCAGATGGCTTTGGCAGCGTTGTGGCTGCTTATAGCGGCGGCCGCGCTGGGGCTATTTACGTCGGGTGCTGCGGTGGTGTCGATATGGCGCAAGCTAGGTCGGGGATTCGGCGCCGCGCTCGCTATCTGGGGGGCTACGTTGCTCGTCGGGCTCGCGGCGGGATCTACGGATCCGCTTCGGCCACTTGCTGTATTTACGGCGCGGACAGGTTCCGGTACCGAGGCCACCGCACAGCAATCAGCGCCAGGGGAGACTTTCGCGCCGGTCAGGTCGTCGGCGGAACTGGATCTGGCGCTCAAGGCCGCCGGGCGCCCGGCCATGCTCGATTTCTATGCCGACTGGTGCGTATCGTGCAAAGAGATGGAACATCTCACGTTCAGCGACCCGCGAGTACGCGCGCGCCTGGCGCAACTTAACCTGCTGCGCGCAGACGTCACGGCGAATAATCTCGACGATCAGGCATTGCTCAAGCGCTTCAAACTGTTCGGGCCGCCGGGCATCATCTTCTTCGACGCGCAAGGCAACGAAGTGGTGCGGGTCGTTGGATACGAGTCGGCGGATACGTTCTTGAAGAGCCTGGACAAGCTCTCCGTTCCTACGACGTGATTTTCGACGCGAGTAAATTGACGTGCGTTCGGAATCCGGACGTGCGTTGTGTTTCTCCAGTATCAGCAATTCGAGCCATCGCGCGGTCCTGACAACGCCACGACGCCAAGCAATCGGCCGACGACGCTCTCCAAGCCACGAGCCACCGCGCCACCGCGTCAACACCCTACAACTCGCCGATCCCGTTACTTCGAAGACGCTCGCAAAAGCCGTGCGGCATCCAGCGCGAAATACGTGAGCACGCCATCGGCCCCCGCGCGCTTGAATGCGAGCAGCGACTCCATGACCGCCTTGTCGTGATCGAGCCAGCCGTTTTGTGCGGCGGCCTTGATCATCGCGTACTCGCCGCTTACCTGGTACACGTAAGTCGGAAAGCGAAACTCCTCCTTCACGCGATACACGATATCCAGATACGGCATACCCGGCTTGACCATCACCATGTCCGCGCCTTCCTCGATATCCATCCGCACTTCGCGCAGGGCTTCATCGGAATTCGACGGGTCCATTTGATACGTCATTTTGTTGCTCTTGCCGAGGTTCGCAGCCGAGCCGACCGCATCGCGGAACGGGCCGTAGAACGCCGACGCGTACTTCGCAGCGTACGCCATGATCTTCGTGTGGATGTGTCCATCGCTCTCGAGCATTTCGCGAATTGCGCCAATCCGTCCGTCCATCATGTCCGATGGCGCAACGATATCCACGCCCGCTTCGGCCTGTGCACGTGCCTGTTCGACGAGAATTTCGCTGGTTTCGTCGTTGATGACGTAGCCATGTTCGTCGAGGACACCGTCCTGTCCGTGGCTGGTGTACGGGTCGAGCGCAACGTCAGTGAGTACGCCCAGTTCGGGAAAGTGCTTCTTCAACTCGCGCACAGCACGCGGAATCAGGCCTTCGGGGTTTGTCGCTTCGCGGCCATCCGGCGTTTTCAGCGAGGGTTCAATCGCCGGGAACAGCGAGATGACCGGCACGCCCAGTTCGACGCACTGCTCGGCCACTTTCATGAGCAAATCAACTGATGTGCGCTCTACGCCAGGCATGGGCGTAACGGCCTGACGCACGTTCGATCCCTCGACAATGAAAACGGGATAGATCAGATCGTTTGTGGTCAGCAGGTTTTCGCGCATCAGGCGGCGCGAAAAGTCGTCACGGCGCATGCGGCGCGGACGATGATGCGGATAGAAGCTCATGACTTGACTTGAGGGATGATGGATAACGCGATCAGGGGAACGGCCGCAGGCTCAACTGCCGCAACCGCCACAGGCATGGGGCAGTACCGCCTCCAGAACCATTTCGAGACAATGGTATATCATACCGATCGAGGTAGGCGCCTGGCGCCGAGCTCCCCGCTTCTCCTCCCTGAGCGGGTGCCTGTGATGATCGTAAAGGATTCGATCAGGCTGTTTGACCCGCCGTCATGCGGCGGGTTTTTTTATGCCGGCCGACTACGAATCATCTCCACATTCGCCTCAACGCCTCTCCCCAGGCGGCACTTGACCTTATTTCACTGCGCTTCGTCTTCCGGCGCGATTTCCTCGGTTGCTTTCGGAATCAGCCAGCTTTCGATTTTCTCGTGGGCTTCATCGAGCCCAACGCGCTTGAGCGCCGAGAAAAGCTGCAGCGTCAATTCGCCGCGATATCCGGCCGCCGTGTACTCCTCGAATGCTTTCTTGGTTGCGCGCAAAGTATTGATGCTTTCCTGCCGCGTCAATTTGTCGCATTTGGTCAGTAAAGCGTGAATTGGCTTTCCCGTGGGCGCAAACCACTCGAGCATGATCTTGTCGAGTTCGGTCAGCGGACGACGCGAATCCATCATCAGGATCATGCCAACCAGCTGCGCGCGGCTCTGCAAATACGTGGACAGCAACTGCTGCCAATGCAGCTTGGCGTTACCTGAAACTTCCGCGTATCCATATCCCGGCAAATCGACCACATGTGCCCTGGGCTGGTCCGCCGGGCCGATTGCAAAGTAGTTGATGTGCTGTGTGCGCCCGGGCGTCTTGCTGGCGAACGCCAGCCGCTTCTGGTTGCACAGCAGGTTGATGGCCGTCGACTTGCCCGCATTCGAGCGGCCCGCGAAAGCGATCTCCGGCTGGGGCGTCGGCGGCAGGTCCTTCAGGTGGTTGACCGTTGTAAAGAAACGGGCTTGATGGAGCAGGAATGACGACATGGGAAGACCGAAAGTGAAATTCTGTGGAAACTCGAGCTGTAAGGAGCCACTGAATACTGGGCTTGCCCCGACTGGCGTCTTTGCGTTTAGCGAGTTATTGTACAATACGACGGTTGTACGAAGACCAGCCAGGGCACGCAAGACCCAAGCGGGATAAGGAGTGAGACAGGTTTGAAGACAGATTTCAGGGCGCGCGCCGGGTGACTTTTTATCCCGTATCGAGTCCTCTGTCGGGTGTCTTGCAGTGCATCGGTAACCGTCGTTTTTTGCAGAACCTCACATTCTCACAAGACGAAAAACAGGGTACTCGAATGAACCGACTGTACAAGACTCTGATGGTCCTGGAATTAGCAGCAGCATTAGGAGCGGGGTTGGTAGGCTGGACAGTCACAGCGCAAGCGGCAGACGCGGTCACACCCGCCAAGCCTGACGTGACAAGGGGCCAGGCAATTGCCACCCAGGTTTGCGCAGCGTGTCACGGAGCAGACGGCAACAGTGCCGGCGGCGCGTTTCCGAAGCTCGCAGGCCAGCATGCCGAGTACATCGTCAAGCAGTTGAAGGATTACAAGACGCAGCCGGGCGCGAAAGAGCCGGCGCGCAAGAACCCCATCATGGCGGGCATTGCGGGCGCATTGAACGATCAGGACATGGTCAACGTGGCGGCTTATTTTGAGACGCAGAAGGCCAAACCGGGTTACGCGCGTGACAAGAACACCGTGCCAGTTGGGCAGAAGATCTACCGCGGGGGCATTGCGGACCGAGGCGTCCCGGCGTGTGCCGCGTGTCATGGTGCAACCGGCATGGGCGTGCCGGTGCAGTATCCGCGGTTGTCGGGACAATGGTCCGACTACACGGCCGCGCAACTCACAGCGTTTGCGCAGGGTACGCGCAACAACAGTGAGCCAATGCACACCATCGCACTGCGCTTGAATGAGGCGGAAGTGAAGGCGGTGGCAGACTACATTGCGGGCCTTCATTGACTGTCATTACGGACCGTCACTGACGGTCCGTAATGGTCCGAATGATCCGCCTGCAGCAAGCGCGGGTCTGCATTAAGATGCGCGCAGCGTCGCCCGGACGTCACATGCGCGAGTCATAGTCGAGAAGTCATAGTCGAATGTGTTACGAAGCCGGTCCGACGAGGCCGGCGCGCAAAATAAGAAAAAGGGTGGGACGCCGGTCAAAGACCGCTTGCGTCTCCACCCTTTTTTGCTGGTCAGCCGGAGTTTGAATGAGCGTCACCACGTCGGGATTGCAGTCGAAGTCGAGCCGTAGCAGCGTGCGTCAGGCCATCGAAGTCATTAGTTCGATGCGCTTCGCTATTTCGCTGCTCGTCATTCTCGCGATAGCAAGCATTATTGGTACGGTTCTTACGCAAGAAGATCCGTACCCGAACTACGTCAATCAGTTCGGTCCGTTCTGGGCCGACATCTTCCGCGGTCTGAGCCTCTACAACGTGTATAGCGCGTGGTGGTTCTTGCTGATCCTGGCGTTCCTGGTGATCTCGGTGTCGCTGTGCGTGATCCGCAATGGCCCGAAGATGATCGCGGACATGAAGAGCTGGAAGGATCGGGTGCGCGAAGGCAGTCTGCGCGCGTTCCATCACAAGGGCGAATTCCCGCTGGTGCCCGAGTCGCGTGCCGAGACCGCCGCCAAGCTGCAACGTCTCGCGGGCAAGATGGGCTACAAGTTCGTCACGCGCGAGACAGAGAGCGGCGCGACGCTGATCGCGGCCAAGCGTGGCGCGCTGACGAAGCTCGGGTATATCTCGGCGCATCTGGCGTTCGTGATCATCTGCATTGGCGGCTTGCTGGACAGCAATTTGCCGATCAAGCTGCAGATGTTGCTCTTCAACAAGACGCCGATTGCATCGAACGAAGTCATCAACGACATTGCTCCGAATCACCGGCTGCCGACGTCGAATCCCACGTTCCGCGGTTACGCCTGGGTGCCGGAAGGGCAGCATGTCGCAACCGCCATCCTGAATCAGCAGGACGGCTCGCTGATCCAGGATCTGCCGTTCTCCATCCAGCTCAATAAATTTATCGTCGATTATTACTCGACTGGCATGCCGAAGCTGTTTGCGAGCGATATCGTCGTGATCGATCATGCGACCGGCAAGCGCATCCCGGCACGGGTGGAAGTGAATGAACCGTTCACCTACGACGGTATTTCGATCTATCAATCGAGCTTTCAGGACGGCGGTTCGAAACTCTCCATGACCGCCTGGCCCATGTCCGGCGGCAGCGCGAAAACCACGCCGTTCGACGGCGCCATTGGCGGCACGGCGCCGATGAACCCGCAGATCATCGGCGGACAGGGTGAAACCGTGGAATTCACCGATTTCCGCGCGATCAACGTGGAAAACGTCACCGACGGCAGCGGTTCGATCGATACCCGCGGTGTCGGCCAGACGCAGACGTTGAAGCAGGCTTTCGATGAACGGCTGGGTTCCGGCGCGAAGACGTCGAAGCCGACGGATCTGCGTAACGTCGGGCCATCGGTGCAATACAAGGTGCGGGGCACGGACGGCCAGGCGCGCGAGTTCAACAACTACATGCTGCCCGTCGACGTGCAAGGCCAGCCGATGTTCCTCGCCGGCATGCGCCTCAGCCCAAACGATCCGTTCCGTTATTTGCGCATTCCCGCCGACGAGCAAAGCTCGATCAAGCAATGGATGAACCTGCGTGCCGCGCTGGAAACGCCCGCCATGCGCGACGAAGCGGCGCGTCGTTTCGCGAAGCGCTCGGTGCCGGAAGCAAACGCGGATTTGCAGAAACATCTGGAAGAAAGCGCGTCGCGGGTGTTGAACCTGTTCGCCGGCGCGGACGAAACTGGCGTCGCGGCGGTTCCGGGGCAGCCGGGAGCCACATTGGGCGGTTTCCAGGCAATAGCGGGTTTTATCGATAAATCGGTGCCCAAGGGTGAGCAGGAAAAGGCGGCAGGCTTGTTGCTGCGCATGCTGGAAGGCGCGACCTGGGATCTGTGGCAGATTTCGCGCGCTCAGAACGGCCTGCCTGAGGCTCCGCCGGACGCAAAAAACACGCAATTCGTGCAATCGTCGATCAATGCTCTTTCGGACAGCTTTCTGTACGGATCGCCGGTTTTTCTGCAACTCGATTCGTTCAGGCAGATCCAGGCTTCCGTGTTCCAGTTGACGCGCGCGCCGGGTAAAAAAGTGGTGTATCTTGGCAGCCTTCTGCTCGTGTTCGGCATTTTCTCGATGTTTTACGTGCGTGAACGTCGTCTCTGGTTTTGGCTCAAAGACACATCAACGGGCGGCACGAGCGTGTTGATGGCAATGTCCACCGCGCGCCGTACGATCGATTTCGAAAAGGAATTCGCGCGAACGCGCGACGCGATCGGCGCCATGCTGGGCGTCAAGTCACAGCCGGTAGCGCCATCACCGGAAACGCTCGAGGACACCAAGTCCTCCGGCTCGCAGGATTCAACTCGGTAAGAACATGGACCTCACACAAGCCTCCTCGACTTCGACTCTGGCGCAGCAGCGCGCGGGCAAGGTGCCCGTCGACCCAGACCTCTTCGACGAACGTCCGTTTCTCAAGCGTCTCGGTGTGACCGACTGGTTGTTCGCCCTGGCGATGGTCGCCGGCGCGGGTTTCGCGCTGTATCGGTATCACCCGTTCATGAATTACTACGACAAGCTGGTGCTGTGTTGCGCCGTGCCCGTGTTCGTGGTGCTCGGATGGCGCTGGAAGCCGGTACGCCTGCTGATTGCGTGTATCGCGGTGATGTCGCTATTTTCTTTGCAGCTTTATCACGCGGACCTCGCCCGCGCCGACACCAATTTCTTCCTCAAATATTTCTTGTCCAGTCAGTCGGCCATTTTGTGGATGAGTGCGCTGCTTGTGCTGGCCACGGTGTTCTACTGGATCGGCTTGCTCTCGCGATCGCCCACGGGCGGCGCGATCGGCTCGAAGATGACCTGGGCGGCAGTGCTGATGGGCTTCACCGGCCTGATGGTGCGCTGGTATGAGTCTTACCTGATCGGTTCGGACGTGGGCCATATCCCCATTTCGAACCTGTATGAAGTTTTCGTGCTGTTCTGCCTGATTACATCGCTGTTTTATTTGTACTACGAGCAGCATTACAACACGCGTGCAATGGGCGCTTTCGTGCTGCTGGTGATCAGCGCGGCTGTTGGCTTTCTGATGTGGTATTCCATTGCTCGTGACGCCCAGCAAATCCAGCCGCTTGTGCCCGCGCTGCAAAGCTGGTGGATGAAAATCCACGTACCGGCGAATTTCATCGGTTATGGCAGTTTTGCGCTGGCGGCCATGGTCGGGGTAGCCTATCTGGTCAAGGAACGCGGCATTCTGGCGGACCGCCTGCCGTCGCTCGAAGTGCTCGACGACGTCATGTACAAGTCGATCGCGGTCGGTTTCGCGTTCTTCACCATCGCGACCATTCTCGGTGCGCTGTGGGCCGCCGAAGCGTGGGGTGGCTACTGGAGCTGGGATCCGAAGGAAACGTGGGCGTTGATCGTGTGGCTGAATTACGCCGCGTGGCTGCATATGCGTCTGATGAAAGGGCTGCGTGGCTCGGTGGCCGCGTGGTGGGCATTGACCGGTTTGCTGGTCACCACGTTCGCGTTCCTCGGCGTCAATATGTTCCTGTCCGGCCTGCATAGTTACGGCAAGCTGTAACATCTGCCGCTAAACACCGTCGTCTAAAAACCGCCACGCAAGATTTGCTGGCGGTTTTTTTATTGCCTGGGCGGAATAGCTGCAACCGATTCGGTGTTTGCCACGAATATAGGTATAGCAGCGGCGACACCGACACGGGCTGCAACCAGGATTTCAGGAGCATCGAATGGTTATGAAACACACACGCCAGCTTTTCGGCAACGACATCGCCCGGAGCGAGATCACGCCGCGCGCATTCTTCGAGAATCGCCGCCGCGTATTGCGGGCTGCGGGGGCGTTGGCCGCGACGGGGCTCATCGGTGTGAACGGCGAAGCGCTTGCCACGATGACATCGCCCGATGCAAAGGGGCAAAAGCTCGCCGCGACCACGAACACGAAGTTCGTCGCGCTGGACAAGGTGACGCCGTTCAAGGACATCACGAGCTACAACAACTTCTACGAATTCGGCACGGACAAGGCCGATCCGGCACAAAACGCGCATACGCTGCGGCCACGGCCGTGGAAGATATCGGTGGAAGGCGAGATCAAGAATGCGAAGGTGTATGACATCGATGAAATCGTGAAACTCGCGCCGCTCGAGGAGCGCATTTACAGAATGCGGTGCGTGGAAGGGTGGTCGATGGTGATTCCGTGGATCGGTATTCCGCTGTCCGAGATCATCAAGCGCGCGCAGCCGACGGGCAACGCGAAGTACGTGCAATTCATCACGCTCGCCGATCCGTCGCAGATGCCGGGACTGTCCGACCCCATTCTCGACTGGCCGTATTCCGAAGGTTTGCGCATGGACGAGGCGATGAATCCGCTCGCGCTGCTGACTGTCGGTTTGTACGGTGAAGTGCTGCCGAATCAGAACGGCGCGCCGGTGCGTTTGGTGGTGCCGTGGAAATATGGCTTCAAGAGCGCGAAATCGATCGTGAAGATCCGGTTTATCGAGAAGCAGCCGAAGACGAGCTGGAGTGAATATGCGCCAGCCGAGTACGGGTTTTATTCGAACGTGAACCCGAACGTCGATCATCCGCGCTGGAGCCAGGCAACGGAACGGCGCATTGGCGAGGACGGTTTTTTCACGCCGAAACGTAAGACGCTGATGTTCAATGGATACGGCGATCAAGTTGCCTCGTTGTATCGAGGCATGGATCTCAAGGCCAATTTTTAGGATTTAGGGGACGAGGATGGCTGTGGCTTCCGATGTCAAAACAAAGCCGGCAATAAAGCCAGTAGCGCGCGTTGCCGCAGGCGGCACGAACTGGATCGTGCCGGCGAAAGTAGCTGTGTTTCTTGGCGGTTTGTATCCGCTCGCGCGTATTGTGCTGCTGGGCTTCACGGGCGGATTGGGCGCGAATCCGATCGAATTCATTACCCGCTCGACCGGTTTGTGGACGCTCGTGTTCCTGTGCATCACGCTTGCCGTCACGCCGGTTCGCCGGCTGACCGGCCTGAACGCGCTGCTGCGTTTTCGGCGGATGCTCGGGCTATTTGCATTCTTCTATGTCGCGCTGCACTTCACCACGTACGTCTGGTTCGACAAATGGTTCGATGTCTTCGCCATTCTCAAGGACATCGTCAAGCGGCCATTCATCCTGGTTGGTTTCTCGGCGTTCGTGCTGCTGATCCCGCTCGCCGTGACGTCGCCGAAAGCGATGCTCAGAAAACTCGGTCGGCGCTGGCAAACGCTGCACAGGTTGATCTATCCGATCGCCGTGCTCGCGATCCTGCACTTCTGGTGGATGAAAGCGGGCAAGCACGATCTCATCTTGCCGAAGATCTACGGCGCGATCGTGGTGGTGTTGTTGGCGTGGCGCGTGCTTGTCTGGCTGCGGTCGCGAATGATGAAGACGCGTGCGGGTTAACCGCTTTTTGATCAGGACGCGCATGAAAAAAGGGCGACGCATGAATAGCGTCGCCCTTTTTGACTCTGATCCGACCACGGAAGTCAGTCCGGGAAAATCGATTCGCCCGCGAACAACTGCTTCACTTCTTCGCGTTCACGCACTCGCCGGGCACGTTCGCGATCGACCATGACTTCGGCGGCGCGCGGGCGCGTGTTGTAGTTCGAGCTCATCACGAAACCGTAAGCGCCGGCCGAGAAAATCGCGATCAGATCGCCTTGTTCGATGGCGAGTTCCCGATCCTTGCCAAGCCAGTCGCCGCTTTCGCAAACAGGACCGACCACGTCGTAGAGTTGCGCTTTCGTCGCGCGCTTTTCCACGGCTTCCATACGATGAAATGCCTGATACATCGCGGGACGCGCGAGATCGTTCATGCCGGCGTCAACGATGGCGAAATTTTTCTCCGCGCCCGGCTTCAGGTATTCCACGCGCGTGAGCAACACGCCCGCATTGCCGACCAGCGAACGGCCCGGCTCGAAATACACTTCGCGATGACCGTGCCCGCGGTCATCGATACGCGCGAGCACCGCACGCACGAATTCCCCGATAGCCGGCGGCGTTTCATGGTCGTACGTAATGCCGAGTCCACCGCCGACATCGACGTGATGAATGGTCGTGCCGTCCGCTTCGATCTGCTCGACGAGGTCCAGCAATTTGTCGAGGGCGTCGAGATACGGGCTGACTTCCGTGATCTGCGAACCAATATGGCAATCGATCCCGATTACGTCGAGATTCGACATGGCCTCGGCTTGCGCGTAAGTCGCGCGAGCCTCGTCGAAAGCCACGCCAAACTTGTTCGACTTCAGGCCCGTGGAAATGTACGGATGCGTCTTGGCATCGACGTCAGGATTCACGCGCAGCGACACCGGCGCTCGTTTGCCCGCGGCCTTGGCCACTGCGTTCAGCGCGTGCAGTTCGGGGATGGACTCGACGTTGAAGCACTTCACGCCGGCATCGAGTGCTTCGCGCATTTCCGCCGCCGTCTTGCCGACGCCGGAGAACACGGTGTTTTCGGCCTTGCCGCCCGCAGCCAGCACGCGCGCCAGTTCACCCGACGAGACGATGTCGAAGCCCGCACCGAGCCGCGCGAAAACGTTCAGCACCGCGAGGTTGCTGTTGGCTTTCACGGCCACGTGGATAGTGGCGC
Organism: Caballeronia sp. LjRoot34; assembly: GCF_964253815.1. NCBI lineage: Bacteria > Pseudomonadati > Pseudomonadota > Betaproteobacteria > Burkholderiales > Burkholderiaceae > Caballeronia > Caballeronia sp. LjRoot34. The sequence goes on along the minus strand of NZ_CAXUSB020000001.1, from coordinate 3,928,604 downwards.
GGCGGCCGCTGCAGGCATCGGCGTAAGCTTTATACGCATCGGTCAACGCACTGCGCGAATACACGTAGAGCGGTGTGCCGAACTGATCGGCCAGCGACGCGGCCGAAACGCCTTCGACCTGCAGCACGCCGTCGGCGCGCGAGAATGCGGATTGAGTCATGGGTTTTCTGGTTCTGCTGACGCGCCGGGCCGGTTGGCCCCAAGCGTGGTATGGCCACGATTATTCGCCGGAGGAAGCGGCTTTGGGTGCCGACGCCGACGGGGACGATTTCAGGTTGTCGTCAGGGGAGAGCGAAAGCGCCGTACCGGATGTGTCCGGAACGTCCTCGGTACTCATAGCCGACGAGGCGGACGATGCTTCTGCCGGCACGCTCGCCGGCAACGGCGGAAGGCTTGAGGGACGAACTGGCATCGGCGGGGCGACGGGCATATAGAGCGGTCCACGCTGGCCACAGGCGGCGAGCAGCGTGCCGGCGGAAATGGCCAAAGCCGCTACAATCGCGCTCATCCGGAAGACGACTTGCATTACTGTCCCTGACTAATTAATCGATGGAGTTTAGCATGACCGACAACGAATACCTGACCCTCGCCGAGGCTGCGCTGGCGGCCATCGAGCGGGACGTGGACGGCCTCGAAGCCGATGTCGAATTCGAGCGCAGCGGTAATGTTTTAACGCTCGAATTCGAGAACCGCACGAAACTGATCGTGAATTTGCAGCCGCCGATGCACGAGCTCTGGCTCGCGGCCAAGGCTGGCGGTTTTCACTATAAGTATGTGGACGGCGCATGGCGCAACACGCGCGACGGCAGTGAGTTTTTTGAAGCGCTCAGCCAGTACGCCAGCGAACAAGCCGGCGAGCCGATCCGCTTTTCAGCTTGATCCGCAGCTTGATCTACCGCTTGATTTGCCGCTCAGGCCCTGGACTAGCCGGGGCTTGAGTTCGATCACGCTGCTTACTGTGCTTTGAACAGATTCATGATGTCCTGCTTTTCCTGCTCGCCGACCTGCGGCGCAGGCGCAGAGGGGGCCCCGCCACTGACGTCTTCCGGCACGGCCTGACTCACACCGATAGTTGCCACGAATCCGTGACCCGGCGTCATGTCGTCGAAATAGAGTTCGCCGCCTAGCGAGACCACATCGGGCGGCATGGTCGATTTGTATTCCGGCACGTCGCGCAACGCCCGGCTCATGTAGTCCATCCATACCGGCAGTGCGAGTCCGCCGCCTGTTTCCTTGTCGCCGAGACTGCGCGGCGAGTCGTACCCAATCCACGCAATGGCCACCAGCGAATGCTGATAACCGGCGAACCACGCATCGTGGGAGTCGTTCGTCGTGCCGGTCTTGCCGGCAAGGTCAGTGCGCTTCAACTGGTTCGTTCTCGCGCCCGTACCACGTTGCGCCACGCTTTGAAGCAGGCTGTTCATCACGTAGGCGTTGCGCGGCGTAATGGCGAGCGGCGCGGTGTCGGCGGCGACCAGCGGCTGCGGATGCGAGACCACGGCGCCGCGCGGATCGGTGATATCGGCGATCAGATACGGATTCACGCGGTATCCGCCGTTCGCGAACACCGAATACCCCGTCGCCATTTGCAGCGGCGTGACCTGGCCTGCACCGAGCGCCATCGGCAGATAGGCGGGCTGACGCGAGGCGTCGAAACCGAACTTCGTCACATAGCCTTGCGCATACTTCGGACCGATATTGTTCAGGATCCGGATGGAGACCAGGTTCTTCGATTTCATCAACGCCGTGCGCATGGGCATCGGGCCGTCGAAACCGCCGCCGTAGTTCTTTGGCTCCCACGCCTGGCCGCCCGTTTCAGCAGCGCTGAAGTAGAGCGGCGCGTCGTTGATGATGGTCGCCGGCGACAAGCCCTTTTCCAGTGACGCCGAATAGATGAACGGCTTGAAACTCGAACCTGGCTGGCGCCACGCCTGAGTGACGTGGTTGAACTTGTTCTTGTTGAAGTCGAAACCGCCCACCAGCGCGCGGATCGCGCCATCCTGCGGCACGATGGAAACGAACGCGCCTTCCACTTGCGGCAGTTGCGTGATGACCCAGGTGTCGTCGTCGTTTTTCATCAGGCGCACGATCGCGCCTGGCCGGATGCGCTGGTTCGGCTGCGCCCGCGTGCTGAGTGCGCTCGCGACAAAACGCAGATCGTTGCCTTCAACGACCGCCACGTTGCCATCGATAAAACTCGCTTTCACTTGCTTGGGGCTCGCCTCGGTGACGACCGCTGCGACGATCTCGCCGTTGTCGGGATGGTCGACCAGAGCGTCGTCGATAGCCTGCTCGCGATCGTCGGGGTCCGTGGGCAGATCGATATACGCTTCCGGCCCGCGATATCCGTGCCGATGTTCATAGTCCATCAGACCTTTGCGCACGGCGCGATATGCTGCGTCCTGATCGGCGGAATCGATGGTCGTCACCACGTTCAGGCCCAGCGTATAAGCCTCTTCGCGATACTGCGTGTACATCATCTGGCGCACCATTTCCGCCACATACTCGGCGTGCACGCTGAACTCGCGCCCGGCGCCCTTCACCACAAGCGGTTGTTTCGCCGCGTCTTCATATTGCTGCTGCGTGATGTAGTGCAGTTCGAGCATCCGTTCCAGGATGTACTGCTGGCGCACTTTCGCGCGTTTCGGATTGACGACCGGGTTGTACGCGGAGGGCGCTTTTGGCAAGCCGGCGAGCATGGCGGCTTCGGCAAGCGTGATGTCCTTCAGGTCCTTGCCGAAATAGACCCGCGCGGCACTCGCGAATCCATAGGCGCGCTGTCCCAGATAAATCTGGTTCATATAGACCTCGAGAATCTGGTCTTTCGTCAACGCGCGCTCGATCTTATACGCGAGCAACATCTCGTAGATCTTGCGGGTGTAGGTCTTTTCGCTCGACAAGAAGAAATTTCGCGCGACCTGCATCGTGATCGTGCTTGCGCCCTGGGAAGCGTGGCCGTTCGTCAACGCCACCGTGCCGGCGCGAAGGATACCGGTCAGGTCGACACCGCCGTGATCGTAGAAACGAGCGTCTTCAATGGCGAGCACCGCCTTCTTGAGGTAATCCGGCACGTCCTGGATTCGCACGACGCTGCGCCGTTCTTCGCCGAATTCGCCAATCAGCACGTGATCTGCCGTGTAGACCCGCAGCGGTACTTTCGGGCGGTAGTCGGTGAGCGCTTCGAGCGACGGCAGGTTGGGCTGGGCCACCACCAGCGCGTAACCGAGCACGAGCCCAGCGCTGATGATCAACCCGACAATACAAATTAACAATCCGAGCAGAAGCCTGATCCAGAGCGGGCGAACACGCTTCGGGGAATCGGGATGACGGGACGGAGGGGACGACGGAGACTGAGATTGCATGGCACCACCAAAAAACGGTCCCGCGATTATAGCTGCCCAACTTTACGGCTTTCGTCTGGCTTACTTGGGGTGTTGCGCGCAAGGTGCGGCGACCCCTCTTTCGTCACGATAAGCGTTGACGGACTGAGACTGCTAACGTTTGCATCGCTTCTTTTGAGACTTTTTCACGCTTGTTTCGTACCCACCGGCATCGGCGCTTTTTAAGCTCTTCATCCCTTTACGTTAGCCACTTGGACGAATGGTGGCAACCACTCCCGCTGCCCACAATCGTTTCATTGCCGGCGCCCGAACGGTTCGGTGCGCGGCCTGAAAAAAGAGAGGGTAAGCATGGGTACGGAAACACTATTGCGCGGATCGGTCCTGACCGTTACGCGCCGGTTCGCGGCGGGTATCGACATTACCGAAGGGGTTTTAAGACTCGCTGTAGTCAGCAAGCGCTTGCATGCGAATCGGCCCGTTTGCGTCGAGCGGCTGGAGGAGGTTCTGCTTGAACCGGGCGTGGTGATAGGCGGGGATTTCATTGACCGGACAGCTATCACGGCGGCGTTGCGAGAAGCGTTTTCGCGGCTGCCCGCGCGAGGCGCACTACGTTCGCTGCGGTGTGCAATGGCGTTGCCGGCGTCGGCAACACTGACTACGCGCATATCGCTGGCGAGGCTTACACAGACGAGCCAGGTTTCAATTTCAGCGTCGGCGGGGCGCGATCCACGCGGCTTGCTTGAACCGGCTGTGCTGGCAGAAGCCGAGCGCGTGGCGGGGATCGAGCGCGGCGCTCTCGCGGTCGACTGGTCCATCCAGATGCTCGAGAACGGCGACGCTGAGGTGTCAATTGCTGCCACCGGGCGGCAATACGTGGAGTCGCGCGTGGAGACGGCGGCGGCCGCGAACATCGTGCTGAGTGCAATCGATGGTGAGCCGGGCGCGGCGCTGCGCGCGTTGCGTTATTCGGCTGCTATGGAGATTGATCCGTTGGAACGTTATGTCGCGTGCTGGGTGGAAAGTGCGGGACTGCATGCATGGCTTGTCGGCGAGGAGGGCGTGGAGAACGAGGTGCGTTACCCGTCGCCAGAATATTCGAGCGCGACTGAAGCGCTGACCGATCTGGTTGGCGACGACCTGCCGGTGCACTGGATTTATATCGGCGGAGATATCGACCTGCTGAATCGCGCTGGCGTTTCCACGCCAATGCTGGCCGCATTGTTCGGCTGCCCGGTCATGCCGTTTGAATGCGCGCCGTTTTGCAATGGCGCGCAAAGGGTGGATGAACGTCTCGCGCATTCGCCGCTGTTTGCAGTGGCAATGGGGCTTGCGCTGCGCGAGGTAATGCCATGAGCACCGTCAGTTTGCATGCCTTCAATCTGCTGCCGTACAGGTCGGGTGCGCGTCGTCGAGCCCGCAACCGGGCGCTGGCGCTGCTCGCGGGCGCGGGTCTGGCGGGGTGTGCCGCGGTCGGCGCAGTGGCGGGCTGGGATGCGTTGGAGCGAGTGCATATAGAAGAGAAACGAGACTCGCTCGAGGTAGCGCTGCGGCAATTGGGTGCGCCGATCGCTGAGCATGCGCGGCTGGTCGAGCGCCAGGCGCTGGAGCGGAGGGCGCAGAGCGCCGCCGTGCCGTTAGCTGAACCGCGCGCCCGGTTTCTCGGCTTGCTCGATGCGCTCGCGCGGGGGACATCGCAGGGGAATATCGGCTTGCAGCGGGTGACGCAGCGCGTGAGCGAGGTGGAGCTTGCCGCCAGCGCGCCGGATTCACACACGGCCGCCGCGTGGCTGAAAGCGCTTGAAAAAGTGACGGGCGTACGGGCCGTGGAGATCGTGGAAATGCGCCGGCGGGTCGTTGCTGTGCGGCCTCCAGCAATAGCCGTCGCGCAACCCGCTGCGGTGAATTCGCAGGGCAAGACGAGCCCCTACGATTTCATCGCGGTCGTGCGATGGACGCAGAGCACCAGCGGGGACGCAGCGCCGAAGGTGCTGAAGGCCGCTAGACGAGAGGCGTCGTCGAAGCCGAAAGCAGCAAGCCGGAGCACGCGATGAACCGCCTCGCTAAATCTTCCCATGGGTTTCAATTGCTACAGCCTCTGGATGCCTGGAGCGGTTATCGGATCGCGCTCACGGGCGTCGTGATCGGCTTGCTGGTATTTGCTGCTGGCGTGTCGTTGTGGCGGTCCTCCGATCTCAGCGGCACGGAAGCCAGCCGTTTGGCGTCGCACGAAGCGCAGCAACGCCTAGACCGGGCACAAGCAATAACTGCGCAGTTGCCCGTGATGCGCGCGCGTTCAGGCGATGGTGCACCGCTCGTCCGTTGGACTGTTGCCGACGCACTTCACGAGCTGACCGCGCTCGCCGCTCAGAGCGGCTTGCGGATCGGCATGATCGAACCGTCGGCGCAGAAGGGCGACGGGATCGAGATCGAGCGGCCGCTGAAGCTTCGCGCCGAAGGTTCGTTCGGCGAGATCCGGCGGTTTCTCGACGCGCTGGAAGGGCTGCCAAGACTCGTCGTACCGGCAGACGTTCAAATGAAACGAGTGCCGAACGCGCTTTCCCTGGAAGCTACGCTCAGAGTATTCGAGGATCTTCCGGCGATCACGCGGCCGGAGCCGTCACGCTGGGACGAGTTTGCTATCGATCCGTTTGGTGTGAAGAACGGCGCAGGCGCGGGCGATGGAGGCGCGATGCTTCTTGTCGGCACTTTGCGTGCTCGGCGTCGCGGGATGGCATTGGTAGAGACGGCTGCGGGAGTCGATGGATTTCTGCCGGGCCAGATGATTGGCGACGAGCGGCTTGGCAATGTCCGTTCGCGTTCGATCGAGCTCAGTCGTCCTGACGGGGTCGTGCGCACGATTGGTTTCGCGGATGACCGGCCATGAAGACGCTGCGGCTTTTGCGGTTGTCAAGCCGTTCGGTGAGCGTGGCGCTTCGGGTTGCTCGTGGGGTGCCGGTGGTCGGTTCGTTCTCGTTGCGGTGGCGAATTTGCGCGCGTGGTATCGCGACCGTCTTGCTGCTGGGGACTGTCACTGCCCACGCCGCACTGCCCCCTTTGCCACCCCTGCCCGAGCCGTTTCCCGAGACCTTGCCCACGGACCAGTTCGCGGTTGAGGTTCCTGCGGCAGTCGTTGCGCAGGCGCCCGATGACGACACAGCCTGGCTGACGCCACCCACAACGCCCGCTACTCCGGCTCCAGTGGCCGCACCTGATGTCACGCCCGCGCTAGAAGGGCCGCCGACCCCATTGCCACCCGTTGAGCGCATGAGCCGTGGGCCGGTGGACTCTGCCGTCACGTCGCTTGATGACGGCAAACCGATCTCGCTGAACCTGAAAAATGCCGACTTGAGCGCCGTGCTGCAAACCTTCGCGAAGTTTTCAGGCGTCAACATTGTCGCGAGCGAGAAGATCCGCGGGCTGGTCTCGCTGAATCTCGTCGACGTGCCGTGGCGGCGCGCGTTCGACACGCTGCTCGACGTCCACGGCCTCGCGATGGAGCGCCACGGCGAGGTCATCTGGGTTGCGCCGCTTAGCGAACTGGCGGCGCGCGAGCGCCTTCGCTACGAAGCTCACGCCCGTGCAGCCGATCTCGAGCCGCTCGCCAGCCGCACCTTCGTTCTGCGCTATCCGCGTGCCGACGACGTTCGCAAGCTCCTGACGGGTTCGGGCAGCCAGCGGGTGTTATCGAAGCGCGGTTCTGTCATGGCCGATGCCCGCACCAACCTGCTTTTCGTCACTGACCTTGAGGCCCGTGTCACGCAGATCGCCGAGCTGATTGCGCGGATCGACCAGCCGACGCCCCAGGTGATGATCGAGGCGCGCATTGTGGAGGGCGACACCGGGTTTTCGCGCAATCTCGGGGTGAAACTGTCGATGACACCCACTGGCGACTCCACCGCGCGCGGTCTTGTGGCGGGTGCGGACGGCGCAGTGTTCGATTTATCGGCGCGGCCGATTGGCGGGTTTGACGCCGCGACCGCCGGCCTGACGCTATTCGCCGCGCAGGCTACGCGTTTGCTGAACGTCGAGTTGAGCGCGCTCGAAAACGAAGGCCGCGGCGAGATTGTGTCGAGTCCCCGCGTGATCACCGCGGATCGCGTGAAGGCGGTGGTCGAGCAAGGCACGGAGTTGCCGTATCAGGCGAAAGTGGGCAATGGCGTATCGGGCGTCCAGTTTCGCCGGGCCGCGCTGAAACTGGAGGTCGAGCCCCAAATTACGCCGCATGGCCACGTGATCCTTGATCTCGATGTATCGAAGGACAGCGTCGGTGAGCAAACGGCAGCCGGCCCGGCAATCAACACCAAGCACGTCCAGACGCGCGTGGAGGTGGAGGACGGCGGCACGGTGGCAATCGGCGGGATATATTCCTCCGATGAGCGCGAGGACGTCACGAGGGTCCCGCTGCTCGGTAAAATCCCGGTATTGGGCTGGCTTTTTCGTCATACCGCGCGCCGCAATTCACGCAGCGAACTGGTCATTTTCATTACCCCGCATATCGTTCCGGCGCGTCTGTGAGGGCCGTCGGCAAGCCTTTCCGACTCGACAAACCGGCCCTTTTGCCCTTAAGCTCCCGCACGAACGGGACCAGAATCGGGACCGGAATCAATGCACAAGGAAGCGAGTTGGAAGCCGGGCAAGCGAACGCAAACGTATTTTTTGTCGGACTCATGGGGGCAGGCAAGACCACCGTGGGGCGGGCGGTCGCGCGCCGGTTACAGCGTTCATTCATCGATTCCGACCACGAAATCGAGGCGCGTACGGGCGCGCGCATCCCGGTAATCTGGGAGGTCGAGGGCGAGGATGGCTTCCGGCAGCGCGAAGCGGATGTGATCGACGAGTTGTCGCGGCGCGAGAATATTGTGCTGGCAACCGGCGGCGGCGCGATTCTCCGGGCGGAGAATCGGGAACATCTGAAGAGTCGCGGGCTGGTGATCTACCTGCGCGCCACGCCGCATGAATTGTGGCAGCGCACGCGGCGCGATAAAAACCGGCCGCTGCTGCAGACCGACGATCCGCGCGGCAAGCTGGAAGCGCTCTACAAGGCGCGTGATCCGCTGTATCAGGAGTGCGCGCATTTCATCGTGGAAACCGGCCGGCCGACCGTGAACAACCTCGTCAACATGGTGTTGATGCAACTGGAGATGGCCGGCATCGCTAAGCCGGCTACGTCATAATGTCCGCCATGATTACCGTCAAAGTCGAACTGGGCGATCGCGCCTACCCCATCCATATTGGCGCCGGGCTGATTGGCCGGACCGACCTGTACGCACCGCATATTGCGGGCTCGTCGGTCGCCATTGTCACCAACACGACCGTCGATCCTCTCTACGGCGACGCGCTCCGCGCTGCCCTCGCGCCGCTCGGCAAGAAAGTCACGACCATCGTTTTGCCCGATGGCGAGGCGCACAAGAATCTCGAGACGCTCAACCAGATTTTCAGCGCGCTGCTGACCGAACGCGCCGACCGCAAGACCACGCTGATTGCGTTGGGCGGCGGGGTGATCGGCGACATGACGGGTTTTGCCGCGGCCAGTTATATGCGCGGCGTGCCTTTTATCCAGGTGCCGACCACGCTGCTCGCGCAGGTCGATTCGTCGGTAGGCGGGAAGACCGGCATCAATCATCCGCTCGGCAAGAACATGATCGGCGCGTTTTATCAGCCGCAAGCGGTCATCGCGGACATAGGGGCGCTGCAGACGCTGCCGGCGCGCGAACTTGCCGCGGGTATCGCGGAAGTGATCAAGACGGGCGCTATTGCGGACAGCGAGTTCTTCGAGTGGATCGAGGCGAACATCGGGGCGTTGAACGCGTGCGATCCGGCCGCCCTTACGCATGCGGTGAAGCGCTCGTGCGAGGTGAAGGCCTCGGTTGTCGCTGCCGACGAACGCGAAGGCGGCTTGCGCGCCATTCTCAATTTCGGCCACACATTCGGTCATGCAATTGAGGCTGGCCTTGGTTACGGCGAATGGCTGCATGGAGAGGCAGTCGGTTGCGGCATGGTGATGGCAGCGGATCTGTCGGTGCGACTTGGCCGGCTCGACGAAACTTCACGTGAGCGGCTCACGCGGTTGATCGCTGCGGCGAAGCTCCCGGTCAAGGCGCCGGCGCTTGGCGCGGATCGGTATATCGACTTGATGAAGGTCGACAAGAAAGCCGAAGCAGGTGAGATCAAATTCATCCTGCTCGAGCGTTTCGGTAATACGAAGATCACGGGTGCACCCGACGAGGCAGTGCGCGCAACGCTTGCGGCCAGCGTCTGAGCGGCTGCGTTCAGCAGTGGGTTGTTGCGACGAAGCTCAGTCGCGAGACGTCCGGGTTCACCAATGCGCTGAATGTCGTTCGTGGCCACGGCGCGAAGAACACCATCGCTCATGGCGACAAGTGAGCCGCACTACTTCCGGATGTTGAGGCCGTTCGCGCTGGCTTCGTTGACGCTGTTTTGAGGCGCGGCCATCGCCATGAAGAAGATGATGGTGAGTCCGAGCAACTGCCAAGCCGCGAGAGATGAAAGTTTCGGCCTTCGCGCTGATTTTCCCTGACGCTGTGCTGAGGCAAAACCGTTGCCGCAGAAAATACGACCAAGCCAAGATCCAAGCAAAAACAACAAGGCAACGATGATTCGGAGCAGCCGGTGAGCGACAAGACATTCCAGTTTTCCAGCATCACGCCGACGTCCTTCGCGCTTGAGGCGCATCTCGCGCCGTATGCCGCGCATTCGGCCGAGTCGCGTGGCCGCCGCTTCGAAGAAAAACCGCCCGTCGCACGTACCGAGTTCCAGCGCGACCGCGATCGCATTGTTCACTCCACGGCGTTCCGTCGCCTCGAATACAAGACGCAGGTTTTCGTGAACCACGAGGGCGACCTGTTTCGCACACGCCTGACGCACAGCCTGGAAGTCGCGCAAATAGCCCGTTCCGTGGCGCGTAACCTGCGCGTGAACGAAGACCTGGTTGAAGCCATTTCGCTGGCGCACGATCTTGGCCATACGCCGTTCGGCCATGCCGGACAAGATGCACTGAATGAATGCATGCGCGACCACGGCGGCTTCGAGCACAACCTCCAGAGCCTTGTGGTGGTCGATGAACTGGAAGAACACTACGGCGCGTTCGACGGCCTGAATCTCTGCTTCGAAACCCGCGAGGGCATTCTTAAACACTGCTCGCATGAAAATGCGCTGAAGCTCGGCGCGTTGGGTGAACGCTTTTTGACTCGCAAGCAGCCGTCGATAGAAGCCCAGATCGCAAACGTAGCCGACGAAATCGCCTACAACAATCATGACGTCGACGACGGGCTTCGCTCCGGCCTGATCACGCTCGATCAACTGGCCGATGTCGCGTTGTGGCAGACGCACTACGAAGCGGCGCGCGGCGAATATCCGGGTATTGAAGGGCGAAGGCTGATTCACGAGACCATCCGCCGGATCATCAATGCGTTGATCGTGGATCTGATCGAGTCGACGAGCGAGAACCTGGCGCGGTTGAATCCGCAATCGGTCGATGACGTGCGCGACGCCCCGGCGCTGGTCACGCACAGCGAGACAGTTGCCGCCCAGGCTACCGAGCTCAAGCGCTTTCTTTACAAGAATCTGTACCGCCATTACCAGGTGATGCGGATGGCTAACAAAGCGGGGCGCGTGGTGAGCGGGCTGTTCAAGGCGTTCAACGACGACCCGCGCCTGCTGCCGCCGGCCTATCAGGCGCGCGGGCCGATCGCGGAAGAGTCCGCCAATGACCCCCGCGGCAGCGAGACTGCTTCGGGCGGCACGCAGGCACGCCTGATCGCGCATTACATCGCGGGCATGACGGATCGTTACGCATTAAAAGAATATGGACGTCTGTTCGTCATCGACGACAATTAGAATCCCGCGTTCCAGGCGCATTCGCGTTTGTTCCAACCAAAAAACTCCACCGGGGTTCAAGGAGAGGTTACTCATGAGTAGTCGCAAGTTGCTGGTCGGCGCCTTTTCCATCGCCGCCATATTCGCCTTTGGCGCCAGTCAGGCACAGGCCGCCACTGAAATCCAGTTCTGGCACGCCATGGAATCTGCGCTCGGCGAGCGCGTGAACGACATCGCAAACGACTTCAACGCGTCGCAGAGCGATTACAAGATCGTGCCGGTCTTCAAGGGCAGCTACGACCAGACGCTGGCTGCGGGTATTGCGGCGTATCGCAGCGGCAACGCGCCGGCCATCCTGCAAGTGTATGAAGTCGGTACCGCTACGATGATTCAGGCCAAGAAAGCGGTCATTCCCGTTTCCGATGTCTTCAAGCAAGCCGGCGTTCCGCTCGACGAAAAGGCATTCGTTCCGACCATTGCAAGCTATTACAGCGACTCGAAGACCGGCCACCTGATCTCGATGCCGTTCAACAGTTCGACGCCCGTCCTCTATTACAACAAGGACATGTTCAAGAAAGCCGGTATCGATCCGACCCATCCGCCGAAAACCTGGGACGAACTCGAAGCCGATGCGAAAAAGCTGAAGGCGGCCGGCATGTGCGGTTATTCGTCGGGCTGGCAGAGCTGGATTCAGTTGGAGAACTACAGCGCGTGGCACGGCCTGCCGTTCGCATCGGAGAATAATGGCTTCGACGGCACCAACGCCGTGCTCGAATTCAACAAACCGCTGCAGATCGCGCACATCCAGCGCCTGCAGAACATGGCGAAGGACGGCACGTTCACGTATGTTGGCCGGAAGGACGAAGCGGTATCGAAGTTCTATAGCGGCGATTGCGGCATCGTGACCAACTCGTCGGGCTCGTTGGCCAACATCAAGAAATACGCGAAGTTCAATTTCGGCACGGGCATGATGCCGTACGACCAGAGCGTGAAGGGCGCACCGCAGAACGCGATTATCGGCGGCGCGAGTCTTTGGGTGCTGGCTGGCAAGGATCCGGCAACGTACAAGGGCGTCGCCAAGTTCCTGGCTTATCTGACCTCGCCGGCAGTGGCAGCTAAATGGCATCAGGACACGGGTTATCTGCCGGTCACGACCGCCGCGTACGAACTGACGCAAAAGCAGGGCTTCTACGACAAAAACCCCGGCGCCGATACCGCGATCAAACAGATGCTGAACAAGCCGCCTCTGCCGTTCACGAAGGGCTTGCGTCTGGGCAACATGCCGCAGATCCGCACGATTGTTGACGAAGAACTCGAGCAGGTCTGGGCGGAGAAGAAAACGCCGAAGGACGCGCTTGATTCGGCGGTGTCGCGCGGCGACGACCTGCTGCGCCGCTTCGAAAAGGCTGGAAACTAAACTCGCCATGGAAAAACGATCGCGGTTCAATACGAGCCTGCTGCCTTATCTGCTGGTCGCGCCGCAACTCGCCATCACCGCGCTCTTTTTCCTGTGGCCGGCCGGCGAGGCGCTCTGGCAGGCCACGCAGACCCAGGACGCGTTCGGTACATCGAGCGAGTTTGTCGGGCTGGCCAATTTCAAGCAGATCTTCACCGATCCGCTTTACCTCGCGTCGTTCAATACGACCATCATCTTCTGCACGCTCGTCACCGTGTCGGGTCTGGTGATCTCGCTGCTGCTGGCCGCGTGCGCCGATCGGGTGACAAGAGGCCGGAAGCTGTATCAGACGCTATTGATCTGGCCATACGCGGTCGCGCCGGCGATTGCCGCCGTGCTGTGGTCGTTCCTGTTTAATCCGAGCATAGGCCTGGTGACGTATGCGCTCGCGAAATACGGCATTGTCTGGAACCACGCGCTTAACGGTTCACAGGCCATGTTCCTGGTCGTGCTGGCGTCAGTGTGGAAGCAGGTCAGCTATAACTTCCTGTTCTTCTACGCCGGTCTGCAGGCTATCCCGCGTTCGCTGATCGAAGCGGCGGCCATTGACGGCGCCGGGCCCGTGCGGCGGTTCTTCGGAATCGCGCTGCCGTTGCTCTCGCCAACCAGTTTCTTCCTGCTGACCGTGAACGTGGTCTACGCCTTCTTCGATACCTTCCCGGTCATCGATGCAGCGACCGGCGGCGGTCCGGCGCAGTCCACAAAAACGCTCATCTACAAGATTTTCACCGAGGGTTTCCAGGGGCTCGATATCGGCAGTTCCGGCGCACAGTCGGTCGTGCTGATGGTGATCGTGGTGGCGCTGACTGTCGTGCAATTCCGCTTTATTGAACGTCGGGTGCAGTACTCATGATCGAGAACCGTCGCGGTTTTGACCTGTTTTGCCACGCGGTGCTGATCGTGGGCGTGGTGCTGGTCGTGTTTCCGGTGTACATCGCTTTCTGCGCGGCCACCATGAGCGAAGCGGAAGTTTTCAGCGTGCCGCTTTCGCTGGTTCCGAGCACGCATTTGTTCGAGAACATAGCGAATATCTGGACGCACGGCAGCGGCAACGCGGCGGCGCCGTTCGGCCACATGCTGCTGAACAGCCTGGTCATGGCGCTGGTGATTTCGATCGGCAAGATCGCTATCTCCATGTTGTCGGCCTACGCCATTGTGTTCTTCCGTTTCCCGTTTAAAAACCTGGCCTTCTGGCTAATCTTCATCACGCTGATGCTGCCGGTGGAAGTACGGATTTTCCCGACGGTCCAGGTCGTTTCATCCATGCACCTCAGCAACACGTACGCCGGCCTGACGTTGCCACTGATTGCATCGGCGACGGCGACGTTCCTGTTCCGCCAGTTCTTCATGACGCTGCCCGATGAGCTGATGGAGGCGGCGCGCATCGACGGCGCCGGGGCATTGCGGTTCTTGTGGGACGTGGTGCTGCCGCTGTCGAAGACGAACATTGCCGCGCTGTTCGTGATCACGTTCATCTATGGCTGGAACCAGTATTTGTGGCCGATCCTGATCACCAGCGACCAGTCGCTGCAGACCGCGGTGGTCGGCATCAAGAGCATGATCGCTTCAGGAGACACCGCCACGGAGTGGCATCTGGTCATGACCGCCACGCTGTTGGCCATGTTGCCGCCGCTCGCGGTTGTACTGACGATGCAGCGCTGGTTCGTGCGCGGTCTCGTCGATTCCGAAAAATAACGGAGGTTCGTTCAATGATCCTTGAAGTTGCTCAATTGCCGGTGAAGGCGGGCGAAGAGGCCGCGTTCGAAGCGGCGTTCGCTGAAGCCGAAAAGATTATCTCGGCGCAACCGGGCTATCTCTCGCACGAACTGGTGCGTGGCGCCGACGCGGACAACGGCTCGCATTACGTGTTGCTCGTGCGCTGGGAAACGGTCGCGGCGCATCAGGAAGGTTTCCGCAATTCCGCCGGCTACCAGACGTGGCGCGAGTTGCTGCATAAATTCTATGAACCGGGTGTCGCGGTCGCGCATTTTGCGACGGTCGCGGGCGCCCTTAAATGAAGGCGGGTCGATGGCTGCACTGAGCCTTCAAGGCGTCAAGAAAACCTACGACAGCAAGCAGTTCGTCCTGCACGGCATCGACGTGGAAGTGACGGACGGCGAATTCGTCGTGATGGTCGGGCCATCCGGCTGCGGGAAATCGACTTTGCTGCGGATGGTCGCGGGGCTGGAAAGCGTGTCCGAAGGGACGATTTCCATCGGCGAGAAAGTGGTGAATAGGCTGGAGCCGAAGGACCGGGACATCGCGATGGTGTTCCAGAACTACGCGCTTTATCCGCACATGAGCGTCGCGCAGAACATGGCGTACGCGCTGAAGATCGGCGGCGTCGGCAAATCTGAAATCGACCGGCGCGTGCAGAATGCCGCGAAGATACTGGAACTCGAACCGTTGCTCGCCCGCAAGCCGCGCGAGCTGTCCGGCGGGCAGCGGCAACGTGTGGCAATGGGGCGCGCGATCGTGCGCGAACCGGCCGTGTTCCTGTTCGATGAACCGCTCTCCAACCTCGACGCCAAGCTGCGCGTGCAAATGCGGCTGGAGATCCAGCGGCTGCACGCGCGTCTTGCGACCACGAGCCTGTACGTCACGCACGACCAGATCGAAGCGATGACACTCGCGCAGCGCGTGATCGTGATGAATCGCGGCCGGGCCGAGCAGATCGGGCCGCCGACCGAAGTCTACGAGCGGCCGGCGACGGTGTTCGTGGCAAGCTTTATCGGCTCGCCGGCCATGAATCTGCTGGAAGGCCGAGTGTCGGATGACGGTTTGGGCTTCGATGTCGCGGGTAACGGGCCACGCCTGCCGCTCGCGGGCATGCAGTCGTTGCAACAGGATCTGAAGGGCCGCGAGTGGGTGCTGGGCATTCGGCCGGAACACATGCTGCCAGAGCAACAGAGCGCGCATGTCACGTTGACGGTCGATTCCTGCGAACTCCTCGGTGCCGATAACCTCGCGCATGGCCGTTGGGGCAAACACGACGTCGCGGTGCGTTTGCCGCACGAACATCGTCCGGCGCGCGGCGAGGCGCTGGAAGTGGCGCTGCCGGCTCATCGTCTGCACATCTTCGATCCGGCGACGGGCTTGCGCGTCAATTAATAGGAAAAGCGATGAAAATCTGGCCTTATCCGCGCATCGTTGCGCATCGTGGCGGCGGGAAAGTCGCGCCGGAAAACACGCTCGACGGTATTGATACCGGTGCGCGTCTCGGTCTGAAAATGATCGAATTCGATGCGAAGTTATCGGCGGATAACGTCGTGTTTTTGCTACACGACGATCTCGTCGATCGCACGTCGAACGGGCGCGGCGCGGCGAAAAATCTTCGCTACGAAGAACTCGAGCAACTCGATGCCGGAAGCTGGTTCGATCCGAGTTTCGCCGGTGCGCGCATGCCAACGCTCGCTCAGGTCGCGGAACGGTGTTTTTCGCACGGGTTAGCCGCGAATATCGAAATCAAGCCGTGCGAAGGGCGCGATGTTGAAACGGGCGTTTTAGTGGCGCAGGAAGCTGCGCGGCTGTGGTCAGGAGCAGAACCGGCGCCGTTGTTGTCGTCGTTTTCCTACGCTGCGCTCGAGGCCGCCGCGGGAGCTGCGCCCGATCTGCCGCGCGGCATGCTCTATGAAGCC
Organism: Caballeronia sp. LjRoot34; assembly: GCF_964253815.1. NCBI lineage: Bacteria > Pseudomonadati > Pseudomonadota > Betaproteobacteria > Burkholderiales > Burkholderiaceae > Caballeronia > Caballeronia sp. LjRoot34. The sequence goes on along the minus strand of NZ_CAXUSB020000001.1, from coordinate 3,912,333 downwards.
ATTCCCAGCGACTGGCGGGCCCAAACCGCGGCGTTGTCGTGCGTGTCGCTGCATGCGGATCACACGACGCTGGACGAGCGTCTGGTCGCCGAGATCAAGGATTCCGGCTTGCGGATACTGGCCTATACCGTCAACGACCCGGAGCGGGCGCGCGAGCTCGCAGCATGGGGCGTGGACGCGATCTGCACGGACCGGATCGATGTGATCGGCGCGGATTTTCTGGACTGAGCGGAAACGCGTGAACGAGTAAAAACGCGCGCGGAAGCAATTCCAGCGCGCGTTTTTTCATCGATACAAGCAAAAGGCTTATCGGGCGCGAGCCAGCAACACGCCTGCCACCAGCGCCAGGCCGCCCACCAGGGCAATGGTTTGCCATGGTTTGTCGTGAATATAGGTGTCCGCATCGGCCAGGGCCGTATTCGCGCGAGCGCGTACCGCGTCGTGCGTATTATTCAAACGCTCGCGTGCCGAATCCACGCTCTTGCTCAATTGAGCCCGCAGCGCGGCGACGTCGGCCGACGTCCCTTCTGACAGTGTTTCTTCAATCTCCGAAATCAGCGTGCGTAATTCGCCGCCAATGTCCTGCGCCGCGTCGCGGCTGTGACGCGAAATGCGGCGCGCACGGCGGCTGGTGGAGTTCCATGAATCTCCGATGGCATCTCGCGTATTGGGGAATGCGTTCATAGGATCGCTCCGTCGATGGATGAATCGTGGGATGGGCCGCGAAAGTGCGGAAAAACAAAAGGTGAGCAAGTTGGATGCCGATTCGGCCGCCGCGTTCAACATTGCACGCTCGAGCCTTGCCACACAAGGCATCTCGCGAAAACCAGAAAATCAGGAAAAGTAGAAACTGCCCGGCCAGGCTCGGAAAAGTGCGTGCTGCGCGTCATATTTACAAGCGCTGAAACACAAACGCCGTTACGAGGATTCCCCGCAACGGCGTTTGTGTTTGTTCTTGGCTTGCTTTGACGGAACAGCGTAAAAACAGAAGGGGTGTCGGCGTTTAGAACCGAGTTTAGAACCGAGTTTAGAACCGATACCCGACGTTCAGGTACGTCACGATCGGGTTCAGCTTCAGCTTTGCCTCCGACTTCACGGTGAGCTGGCCAACCGGCGTCTGCGCCTGGGTTGTCAGCTTCGCCGTGGCATGGAGCGGCACGAACGAGAGGGAGAAACCGGCGAACCAGTGATCGTTGAACGCGTATGTAAGGCCTGCATTAAACACGGGAGCCCACGAACTATCCGTCGATACGTCGGTCGGACCATGCAGTACGTTGGCTTCGAAAGCGGTGTTCGTGATCTTTGCGTCCGAGAACCACACGCGCGTCACGCCAATACCCACATACGGGCGAATCTTCGATTGCGGTTGCATGAAGTAGTACTTCAGCAGCAGCGTCGGGCTCCACTGCTTGGCCGTGCCGAGCGTGCCGTATTGCGAATACGACTTTTCGCCTTTCAGGTCGAACGAGGGCGGAATGCCGATAACGAATTCGCCGGCAATATGGTCGGTGACAAAGTAGCCGGCGGTGAAGCCTGCGGTGTCGGCGTTAGAGAGGCTCGCGCCGGTGTTGGGTACTTCAATGCCGACTGACGATCCACCCACGCTCGTTTCCTTGAGCGGTCCGCTACTGGAAATAGGAGCGAAATGGAACCAGCCTGTAGTGACGTAGAAAGTGTTTGCTGACTGGGCATGTGCTGCGCCAGACACGCACGCGAATGCGGCGATCCCCGTAACAACCCGTTTTATTTTCATTGAGTGCTCCTCCGAAAAAGCACGCTAATTATGAACAGAACATTTGAAACAAACCATGCTTCGCCTCAGAGCGTTTTCCCTAAGAAGAATGCTGGCTCCGATTGGGTTAGCGAGCTGCCGGGCTCCTGATTTTCCCGGCTGATGCATGGGTTGCTGCCTATCTCGCACGACTTGAACGAAAAATTTCAAGGTGGCCCAGAATGTGGCTTTGACGGACCGCCGGAATACCCCGAACCCGACCAACGCTCGACCAACGGAAAATCCAGCATGGCACGGCTTGCACGACTCTACGTTCCCGAACAGCCGCAGCACGTCATCTTGCGCGGTCTCGATCAGCAGCCCGCTTTCGTCGAAGCTCCGGACTATGAGCTTTTCATCGAATGCCTGCGCACCGCCTCCCGCGACCACCATCTCGCCATCCACGCTTATGCGCTGATGCCAGGCGCGGTGCATCTGCTCGTCACTCCCCGCGACGAAGCCAGTCTCCCGAAAGCCATGCAGGCGGTCGGCCGGCGCTACGTCGCGCATTTCAATCGCCGTTATGCCCGCCGCGGCACCTTGTGGGAAGGCCGCTACCGGGCAACGGTGATTGAAGGTGAAACCTACTTCCTGCTCGCGAGCCGGGTAGTCGAGATGGCGCCGGTGCATGCCGGCCTCGCGGCCCTCCCGCAAGACTACAAATGGTCCAGCTACCGCCATCACATCGGCTTGACGCTCGACAGCCTCATCACCGACCACCCGCTGTACTGGAAGCTCGGCAATACGCCGTTCGAACGCCAGCGCGCTTATACAGAGCTGTGCGAGCAGCCGCTCGATGAACGCGAAGCCAACCGGCTGCTTCAGGCGACGCTCAAGGGCTGGGTGCTCGGCAGCGACTCCTACAGGGAGTGGGCAGGACGCGCCGCCAACCGGCGCGTCTCACCGTTGCCTCGCGGCCGCCCCCGCAAGATTCGCGAGACTCCTCAGACGCGTTAACGGTGTTTTTGCGCCGGAACTGAAGAATGACTGAACGGCATGACGACAAAAATCGGGATGCCGTTTATTTTTTGCCTTACTTGATGTGGACCTAATTAAATGGGGCAATCATGCACCAACTCGATAATAGGCGCCAGATCAACGAGTTTTGGTTGCCAAGTTTTTGATTCATCGCGTATATTTCGTTTTCCGGCAGTTCAGGACGCATCGCGTCTGTTTGCACGACCGGCTTCGCGTTTTTCGCCCAGGTTCAGGGTCTTGGCCTGCCGGAGGCGCGAGCAACGCACGTAAGCAATGCACGTAAGCCCAAAGCAAGAACATGTTCAACGGCCGCCCGCGGCCCCCCACAGAACACGGTGACCCATGAACGATCAACTGCCGCCGACTCTCGGTTCCGCTCCCGCCGCGCAGGGCATGTACGACCCCGAAAACGAACACGACTCCTGTGGCGTCGGCTTCGTTGCGCACATCAAGGGCAAGAAGCGCCACGAAATCATCCAGCAGGGTCTGAAGATCCTCGAAAACCTCGACCATCGCGGCGCTGTCGGCGCCGACAAGCTGATGGGCGACGGCGCGGGCATCCTGATCCAGATCCCGGACGGGTTTTATCGTGAGGAAATGGCGAAGCAGGGCGTGACGCTGCCGCCGGAAGGCGAGTACGGCGTCGGCATGATCTTCTTGCCGAAGGAAAACGCATCGCGTCTCGCGTGCGAGCAGGAGCTGGAGCGCACGGTGAAGGCCGAAGGTCAGATCGTGCTGGGCTGGCGCGATGTGCCGGTGGACGCCACCATGCCCATTTCGCCCACCGTGAAGGCCAGCGAGCCGCTGATCCGGCAGATTTTTATCGGCCGGGGCAAGGACATTGTCGTGACCGATGCGCTCGAGCGGAAGCTGTACGTGATCCGCAAGACCGCTAGTCACCGGATCCAGGCGCTCAAGCTCAAGCACGGCAAGGAATACTTCGTGCCGTCCATGTCGGCGCGTACGGTCGTCTATAAGGGCCTGCTGCTGGCCGGTCAGGTTGGCGTGTATTACCGCGACCTGCAGGACGAACGTACCGTGTCGGCACTCGCGCTCGTGCACCAGCGCTTCTCCACCAACACGTTCCCTGCGTGGGAACTCGCGCACCCGTACCGGATGATTGCGCACAACGGTGAAATCAACACCGTGAAGGGCAACGTCAACTGGCTGAACGCGCGTACCGGCGCGATCGCCAGCTACGTGCTGGGCGACGACCTGCCGAAGCTCTGGCCGCTGATCTACCCGGGCCAGTCGGACACGGCATCGTTCGATAACTGCCTTGAACTCTTGGTCATGGCGGGTTATCCGCTCGTCCACGCAATGATGATGATGATTCCCGAAGCCTGGGAACAGCACACGCTGATGGACGACAACCGCCGCGCTTTCTACGAATATCACGCTGCCATGATGGAGCCGTGGGACGGCCCCGCCGCAATCGCGTTCACGGACGGCCGCCAGATTGGCGCCACGCTTGACCGTAACGGCCTGCGTCCGGCGCGCTATGTCATCACCGACGACGACCTCGTGATCCTCGCATCGGAATCGGGCGTGTTGCCGGTGCCGGAATCGAAGATCGTGAAGAAGTGGCGTCTGCAGCCGGGCAAGATGTTCCTGATCGACATGGAGCAAGGCCGGATCATCGACGACAAGGAACTCAAGGACAACCTCGCGAACGGCAAGCCGTACAAGAGCTGGATCGACGCCGTGCGCATCAAGCTCGATGAAATCGAGCCGAAGGCCGAGGAAGTTGACACGCAGCGCCGTGAAGCGGCCGCTTTGCTGGATCGTCAGCAGGCGTTCGGCTACACGCAGGAAGACGTCAAGTTCCTGATGGCGCCCATGGCGCAGTTGGGCGAAGAAGCCGTTGGCTCCATGGGCAACGACTCGCCGCTGGCCGTCATGTCGAACAAGAACAAGACGCTGTATCACTACTTCAAGCAACTCTTCGCGCAAGTCACGAACCCGCCGATCGACCCGATCCGCGAGAACATGGTGATGTCGCTGGTGTCGTTCGTCGGCCCGAAGCCGAACCTGCTCGACACGACCAACATCAACCCGACGATGCGTCTCGAAGTCTCGCAGCCCGTGCTCGACTTCAAGGACATCGCGAAGATTCGCGCCATCGATAAATACACCGGCGGCAAGTTCAGCTCGTATGAACTGAGCATCTGCTATCCGGTGGTGTGGGGCAACGAAGGCGTGGAAGCGCGCCTGGCTTCGCTGTGCGCGGAAGCGGTGGATGCGGTCAAGTCCGGCTACAACATGCTGATCGTCTCCGATCGCAAGATGGACCGAGACAACCTGGCTATTCCGGCGTTGCTCGCTACGTCTGCCATCCATACGCATCTCGTGCAGCACGGTCTGCGCACGAGCACGGGTCTGGTCGTGGAAACGGGCTCGGCGCGCGAGACGCATCACTTCGCGCTGCTCGCCGCGTACGGCGCGGAAGCCGTGCATCCGTACCTCGCGCTGGAAACGCTCGCACAAATGGCCGAAGGTCTGAAGGGCGATCTTTCCGCCGATAAAGCCATCTACAACTATACGAAGGCCGTGGGCAAGGGCTTGTACAAGGTCATGTCGAAGATGGGCATTTCCACGTACATGTCGTACACCGGCGCGCAGATTTTCGAAGCGGTCGGGCTCTCGAGCGAACTCGTGGAGAAGTACTTCAAGGGCACGGCGTCGAAGGTCGGCGGAATCGGCATTTTCGAAGTGGCTGAGGAAGCGATTCGTCTGCATCGTGAGGCGTTTGGCGAGAACCCCGTGCTCGCGACCATGCTGGATGCGGGCGGTGAATACGCGTATCGCGTGCGTGGTGAAGAGCACATGTGGACGCCTGACGCTATCGCCAAGCTGCAGCATTCCACGCGCAGCAACTCGTACCAGACGTACAAGGAATACGCGCACCTGATCAACGACCAGACCAAGCGTCACATGACGTTCCGTGGTTTGTTCGAGTTCAAGGTCGATCCGGCGAAGGCGATTCCTTTGGACGAAGTGGAACCGGCGAAGGAAATCGTAAAGCGTTTTGCGACCGGCGCAATGTCGCTGGGTTCGATCAGCACCGAAGCGCACGCCACGCTGGCTGTGGCCATGAACCGTATCGGCGGGAAGTCGAACACGGGTGAAGGCGGTGAAGACGCGAACCGGTATCGCAACGAACTGCGTGGCATTCCGATCAAGAACGGCGACACCATGCGCTCGGTTATCGGCGATGAAGTCGTCACCGATATCCCGTTGAAAGACGGCGATTCGCTGCGCTCGAAGATCAAGCAAGTGGCGTCCGGACGCTTCGGCGTGACGGCGGAGTACCTGTCGTCGGCGGATCAGATCCAGATCAAGATGGCGCAGGGCGCGAAGCCGGGCGAAGGTGGTCAGCTGCCGGGTCATAAGGTCAGCGATTACATCGGCAAGTTGCGGTACTCGGTGCCGGGCGTGGGCCTGATTTCGCCGCCGCCGCACCACGATATTTATTCGATCGAAGACCTGGCGCAGCTTATTCACGACCTGAAGAACGTGAACTCGTCGTCGAGCGTCTCGGTGAAGCTGGTCTCGGAAGTGGGTGTGGGAACCGTTGCCGCGGGCGTTGCGAAAGCGAAGGCCGATCACGTCGTGATCGCCGGCCACGATGGCGGCACGGGCGCCTCGCCGTTGTCATCGCTCAAGCATGCCGGTACGCCGTGGGAACTCGGTCTGGCCGAAACGCAGCAAACGCTGGTGCTTAACCGCCTTCGCGGCCGTATCCGCGTGCAGGCCGATGGCCAGATGAAGACCGGCCGCGACGTGGTGATCGGTGCGCTGCTCGGCGCCGATGAGTTCGGTTTCGCGACCGCGCCGCTCGTCGTGCAGGGCTGCATCATGATGCGCAAGTGTCACCTGAACACGTGCCCGGTCGGCGTCGCGACGCAAGATCCCGTGCTGCGCGCCAAGTTCACGGGACAGCCGGAACATGTGGTGAACTTCTTCTTCTTTATCGCGGAAGAAGTGCGCGAAATCATGGCGCAACTGGGTATCCGCAAGTTCGATGACCTCATCGGCCACGCCGAATTGCTCGATACGAAGAAGGGCGTCGAGCACTGGAAGGCTAAGGGCCTGGATTTCTCGAAAGTGTTTTATCAAGTGCCGAACGACGGCAGCATCGCGACGAAGCACGTCGAGACGCAGGATCACGGGCTTGAGAAGGCGCTCGATCATGTGCTGATCGAGAAGTCGAAGGCGGCTATCGAGAAAGGCGAGCACGTCTCGTTCATCCAGCCGGTGCGCAACGTGAACCGCACGGTGGGCGCGATGTTGTCCGGTTTGATCGCACGAAAGTACGGTCACGACGGCCTGCCCGACGACTCGATTCATATCCAGTTGAAGGGCACGGCGGGGCAGAGTTTCGGCGCGTTCCTGGCGAAGGGCATCACGCTGGATCTCGTCGGAGATGGCAACGACTACGTTGGCAAGGGTCTATCGGGCGGACGCATCATCATTCGCCCGACTAACGACTTCCGGGGCAAGTCGGAGGAAAACATCATCTGCGGCAACACGGTGTTGTACGGCGCGATTGAAGGCGATGCGTATTTCCGGGGTGTCGCGGGCGAGCGTTTCGCCGTGCGTAACTCGGGCGCGACCGCAGTTGTGGAAGGCACGGGCGACCACGGTTGCGAATACATGACTGGCGGCACGGTGGTCGTGCTCGGTGAAACCGGGCGCAACTTCGCGGCGGGCATGTCGGGCGGCGTGGCGTTCGTCTTCGATGCCGACGGCACGTTCAGCGGCAAGTGCAACAAGGCGATGGTCGCGCTCGATCCTGTCTTGCAGCAGGCAGAACAGGAACGTACGGTGGACCGGGCTTTGTGGCACACCGGCAAGACCGACGAAGCGTTGCTCAAGGACCTGATCGAGCGGCACTTCCAGTCCACCGGTTCGACGCGTGCGAAAGCGCTGCTCGAGAACTGGGATGCGTCGCGCCGTCAATTCGTGAAGGTGTTCCCGACGGAATACAAGCGAGCGCTCGGCGAGATGGGCGCAAAAAAAGCAAAAGACGCGATCGCGGCCTGAGCTTCCTTCCGTTTCCGATGACTAGTACGGCCCTTCGGCGTTAGACGCCGAAGGGTGGATCAACCCCCAATACAGAGAAAGAGAACCACATGGGCAAGGCAACCGGTTTTCTCGAGTTCGAGCGCCAGCATGAGACGTACGAAGCGCCGCTCGCTCGCGTCAAGCATTACAAGGAATTTGTTCACGCGCTGTCGGACGAGAACGCGAAGATCCAGGGCGCGCGCTGCATGGATTGCGGCATTCCGTTCTGCAACAACGGCTGTCCGGTGAACAACATCATTCCCGACTTCAACGACCTGGTGTTCCAGCAGAACTGGAAGACGGCCATTGAAGTATTGCACTCCACGAACAACTTCCCGGAGTTCACCGGGCGCATTTGTCCGGCACCGTGTGAGACGGCTTGCACGCTCGGTATCAACGATGATCCGGTCGGCATCAAGTCGATCGAACACGCGATCATCGATAAAGCCTGGGCCGAAGGCTGGGTCGCACCCTTGCCGTCCAAGCACAAGACCGGCAAGAAGGTTGCGGTGGTCGGATCAGGTCCCGCCGGATTGGCCGCTGCGCAGCAACTGGCGCGTGCGGGGCATGACGTGACGGTGTTCGAGAAGAACGATCGGATTGGTGGATTGCTGCGATATGGCATCCCCGATTTCAAGCTCGAAAAGTGGCTGATCGATCGCCGCATGCGGCAGATGGAAGCCGAAGGCGTGGCGTTCCGGACCAATGTTTTTATCGGCAAGGATCCGCTGCCGGGGCATATCGCGAATTCATCGCGTGAAACCATTTCGCCCGATGAGTTGCGTGAGCAATTCGATGCTGTTGTCATTGCAGGCGGCTCGGAAACGCCGCGTGATTTGCCGGTGCCTGGGCGTGAAATGCAGGGCATCCATTACGCGATGGAATTCCTGCCGCTGCAGAACAGGGTCAATGCTGGAGACACGGTCGTCGATCAGTTGATTGCCAAGGGCAAGCACGTTGTGGTGATCGGCGGCGGCGATACGGGTTCGGATTGCGTTGGGACATCGAATCGGCATGGCGCGAAAAGCGTGACGCAGTTCGAGTTGCTTTCGCAACCGCCTGAAGTCGAGAACAAGCCGCTGGTGTGGCCGTACTGGCCGATCAAGTTGCGCACGTCGTCGTCGCATGAGGAAGGTTGCGAGCGTGATTGGTCGGTGGCGACCAAGCGCTTCGAAGGCAAGAACGGCAAGGTTGAAAAGCTGATCGCGGTGCGCGTGGAATGGAAGGACGGGAAGATGCAGGAAGTGGCGGAATCGGAGTTCGAAATGAAAGCCGATCTGGTCCTGCTTGCGATGGGATTCACGCAGCCCACATCGCCGGTTCTTGAAGCGTTCGGCGTGGATAAGGACGCGCGTGGCAATGTGAAGGCTTCGACCGAAGGGGAGAAGGCATACTTTACGTCGGTGCCGAAGGTGTTCACCGCCGGCGATATGCGGCGCGGTCAGTCGCTGGTTGTGTGGGCGATTCGTGAAGGACGGCAGTGCGCGCGCTCGGTCGATGCGTTTTTGATGGGGTCTAGCGAGTTGCCGCGATAAGATTTTTCTCGTGGGATGTTCGTTGAAAAGCCGGGCTCGGGGTTTGAGCCCGGTTTTTTGTCGATGGATCTCGAAGAATGTCAGAAAGAGACAAGAGCGGTCCGAAGGTACACCGTTGATGTGTACGGCAAATTGCCGTATGATAAGTGATCCAGGAGGTTCTCATCATGCCCACAGCCATTTCTACTGCTCGTCTCGAAGCCCGGATCAGCACTGATTTGCACGCAATGCTCAAGCGTGCAGCGGAGTTGCAGGGGCGCACAATGACCGACTTTGTCGTATCGGCCGTGCAGGATGCCGCTCAGCGCGCCATCGAACAGGCGGACGTCATGCGTCTGTCGCTCGCCGATCAGGAGTGTTTCGCTCAGGCTCTTTTGTCACCGCCGGAACCCGCTCCGGCGCTCAAGCGAGCATTCGCTCGGCGTCAGAAACTTTTGCGAACTGAATGAGTTCCGCGCCCTACAGCGTTATGGCGCTTGACGCAGTTCACGAGCGCGCGTCCTTCAGTAGCGATTCGGAGCCGCTGAATCGCTACTTTCAACAGCAGGTTACTCAGGATATCCGTCGTCGGGTTGCTGCCTGTTTCGTGGCGGTTACTGATGAGCAACGAGTCGCGGGCTACTACACCCTCGCGGCAACAAGTCTGCTTCTAGCTGAATTGCCGGCTAGTGTCGGGAAAAAACCGCCGCGCTATCCTAGTGTGCCCGCTGTGAGAGTGGGGCGCTTGGCTGTCGACCAGGCATTTCAGAAACAAGGCCTGGGCGGTGCCTTGCTGGCGGATGCGTTCACGCGGTCTGTTCGATCAGAGATCGCAGCGTTCGCGCTGGTTGTTGACGCTAAGCATGAATTGGCCGCAAGGTTTTACCTGCATCATGGATTCGTGGCTCTACCCAGCAATCCGCTGAGCTTGTTTTTGCCGCTGGCGACCGTGCGCCGAGCAATGTAACGATGGCGGCGGAGCGATAGTCTCCGCTCTTTCTCGGTCCCCTCGTCCCTACTATAGTCCGTCCCGATCTCGCATTCCGAACACTGCAGTTCGCATGGTATTGCCTTTGAGGGCAACATTCGCTTCCGTCCGGAGATGTCATAAATTGTAGCGGGTAACTGCATCTAAGAATTTTCGTATTTATTCGATAGCCGGCAGCCGCTAGCCTGCCGACGATGAATCATCAGACAATTTCAGCTCTCATCTGGTCTGTCGCGGACTTGCTACGCGGTGACTATCGACAATCCGAATACGGCCGTGTGATTTTGTCATTTACCGTATTGCGCCGTTTGGACTGCGTGCTGCAGCCTACGAAAGCGAAGGTACTTGCCGAGTTCGATGCAAAAACCAAAGCGGGTCTCAACCCCGATCCCTTCCTGATTCGGAAAGCCGGCACGTCTTTTTACAACGCATCGCCGCTTGATCTGACCAAGCTTCTCGGTGACCAAGACAATATTCGGCAAAACATTTACGCCTACGTTCAAGCGTTCTCGCCAGCCGCACGCGATATTTTCGAGCGATTCGATTTTCACTCTGTGATCGAGCGTTTGGCCAAGTCGAACTTGCTTTATCTCGTTACCGAAAAGTTTGCCGGCTTCGACTTACATCCCGATACGGTGGACAACCATCTAATGGGATTGGCCTTCGAGGAGTTGATTCGCAAGTTCGCCGAAATTTCTAACGAGACAGCGGGGGAGCACTTCACACCGCGTGAAGTGATCCGCTTGATGGTGAATCTGCTGTTCATTGAAGACGATGATGTTCTGAAATCAGGAAGTGCGGTAGTCCGAACTATTTATGATCCGACTGTTGGGACGGGCGGTATGTTGTCAATGGCGGGTGAGTATCTGCTTCAACACAACCCGGCTGCGCGGCTGACCATGTTCGGGCAGGAGCTCAACGACGAGTCCTACGCGGTCTGTAAAGCCGACATGCTGATTAAAGGGCAAGACGTCGGCAACATTGTCGCTGGCAATACGCTTTCCGAAGATGGACATAGCGGTCGCAAGTTCGATTACATGCTTTCGAATCCGCCGTTCGGCGTGGAATGGAAGAAGGTCGAGAAGGCTGTACGCAGAGAACACGAAGAGAAAGGTTTTGATGGTCGATTTGGTCCGGGGCTGCCGCGTGTCTCTGACGGCTCGATGCTTTTTCTGATGCACCTACTTTCAAAGATGCGCGCAGCACGGGACGGAGGCAGTCGGTTTGGGATCGTTCTCAACGGTTCGCCGTTGTTCACCGGAGGCGCAGGATCGGGCGAGTCGGAAATTCGTCGGTACGTGCTTGAGAACGACCTTGTAGAGGCGATCATTGGGCTGCCGGTTGACATGTTCTACAACACCGGCATTGCGACCTATATATGGGTTCTGTCGAATAAGAAACCGTGGAATCGGAAGGGCTTTGTGCAGCTCATTGATGCGTCGAGTTTCTGGCAAAAGATGCGCAAGAGTTTAGGTAGCAAGCGCAAGGAGATGAGCAGTGGTCATATCGATACAGTGACCAATTTGTTCGGCCATTGCGTGGACGCTGACTTGGCGACTGTTTTCGATGTGAGTGGCAAAGAGGCCAGTCAGAAGATTGTGAGCGGTAAGACTGCGGTACCCAAAGCGCCGGCTGGTGGGAAGGTGAAATTGGCGCCCGTATCTCGGTTGTTCAAGAACGAAGCCTTCGGCTATACAACCATTACCGTTGAGCGTCCATTACGTGATGACAAAGGCGAGATCGTTCTCGGTGTGAAGGGCAAGCAAAAAGGTAAGCCGCAAGCGGACAGCGCGTTGCGTGATATCGAGAACGTTCCGCTCGGCGATGACATCAGTGAATACTTCAAGCGCGAGGTGTTGCCGCATGCACCGGATGCTTGGATCGATGAAGAGAAGAGCAAGGTGGGGTATGAGATTCCGTTTAATCGGCATTTCTATGTGTTTGAACCACCGCGTGGGTTAGACATTATCGATCAGGAGCTCGCGTCGGTTTGCGCCGCCGTGTCGGAGATGCTCAAGGACCTGGTCGGATGAGCTTGCGAAATTATGTAGATTGCAAGGACAGCGGTTCGGAATGGCTTGGCAAGGTGCCCAAGAATTGGAAAGTAAAGCGCCTCAAATTGTGTGCTCGCCTCGTCACGGCTAAAGCAACGCAAAGCGTGAACCCTGTCGCTCTAGAGAACATAGAAAGTTGGTCAGGAAAGTTTGTTGTAACGGAAGCCGACTTTACGGGCGAAGGTGTTGCTTTCGAGAAAGGAGACATCCTATTTGGAAAATTGCGACCTTATCTCGCGAAGGCATACCTGGCAGATTGCGCTGGGGAAGCAGTAGGAGATTTCCTGGTTCTCCGATGCAGTGCCCAGTTGTTCGGTCGCTTCGCGCAGTACCAGGTACTCAACCGTGGCTTCATTGCTTCGGTAAATAGTTCGACGTTTGGTTCGAGGATGCCGCGTGTTGGTTGGGAATTTTTAGCAAGTATGCCGTTCCTCGTTCCGCATCTCGACGAGCAGCTAGCTATTTCTAATTTTCTCGACCGCGAAACCGGCAAGATTGATGCGCTGATTGCTGAGCAGGAAAAACTACTCACGATTCTCGCGGAAAAGCGTCAAGCGACTATTGCGCACGTCGTGACGCGTGGGATCACTTCGGATGTACCTCTAAGAAACTCTGGCTTGGGTTGGTCCGAAAAGATTCCATCTCACTGGACCGTAATCCGCTTGGGTCGGCTTTTTTCTCAAGTGAATGAGCCTGGCGATGGATCGTTGCCGACACTGAGCGTGTCGATTCACCATGGCGTCTCCGACAAAGAGCTCACCGACGACGAAACGGACCGAAAGGTATCAAGGAGCGATGAGCCAGAAAAATACAAGCGAGTTGCGGTCGACGACTTGGTCTACAACATGATGCGCGCATGGCAAGGGGGATTTGGGACCGTCGCCATCCCCGGAATGGTAAGTCCTGCTTACGTGGTCGCGCGGCGCAAACGAGGCGACGTCGTGACTAGGTTTATCGAACTTCTTTTGCGGACTCCAAATGGAGTCGAAGAAATGAAGCGTTATTCCCGGGGGGTGACTGACTTTAGATTAAGACTTTACTGGGATGAATTCAAAAATATTGCCGTCGCACTTCCGCCGCTGGACGAGCAGCAGTGGATTGTTCACGCGTGTGATAGGCTGTCGCAGAATATCGAAAACCTTGAGCGAGACGTCGTGCTCGCGATTAGTCTCCTCAAAGAACGCCGCTCCGCCCTCATTTCCGCAGCAGTTACCGGAAAGATTGACGTCCGCGATTACGCCGCTGCCGAAAGATCGGCGACCGACTTCACCCCCATCGCATGAGCGATATCCAACTCTTCCGCCTCTCCGCCGACGGCGAACCAACCGAACTGCAAAGCCGACCCGCCGCCCTGGAAAAGCAGCTCCAAAGTCTGATCGAAGCGCAAATGCCAACGTTCCTCGGCATCCGTTTCCTCGCCAGCGAATACATCACTGGCAAGACCCACAAGGGACGCATCGACTCCCTGGGACTCGATGAAAACGGTTGCCCGGTCATCATCGAATATAAGCGGCACAGCAACGAGAACGTCATCAATCAAGGTCTTTTCTACCTCGACTGGCTGCTCGATCATCAAGCTGAGTTTCGATGGCTTGTGATGGAAAAGCTCGGCAAGGAAATTGCCGATACCGTCGAGTGGACTGGCACGCGACTTCTCTGCATCGCTGCGGATTTCACTCGCTTCGATCAACACGCGGTCCAGCAGATTCCACGCAACATAGAGTTGATCCGGTACAAGTTATTTGGCGAGGATCTTTTGCTGCTCGAGTTGGTGAATGCCGTCACTATCGTAGACGCTACGGCATTGAAATCGATCGATAACTCATCGTCGGCAGAACCCGCAAAAACAAAGACAGCGAGCAAAGACAAGACACTCGCAGAGCAACTTGACGCCGCGTCGCCAGAAATATCCGAGCTATACCAGCAAACAGCAACCCATCTGCTTTCGCTGGGGGATGACGTTCAAGAACGACGCTTAAAGCTTTACACCGCGTTTCGTCGGTTAAAGAACTTTGCATGCGTCGTCGTGAACGCTCAGCGCATCTTGATCACGCTGAAACTCGACCCGGCATTGATAACGTTGGAAGAGGGGTTCACGCGTGATATCAGCCAGATCGGCCATTGGGGTACGGGCGATCTTGAGGTAAGCCTGCGATCCATCTCGGAGTTCGAGCGCGCGAAGCCACTCATCGAGCGCAGCTATGCAGAGAGCTAAACCGCCGGTTGCAACATAGCCGAACGTCGAGCAACAACGAATCCAACATCCGCCGGAAGACGTATGAGCGACCTGCACCAGGAACACCACTTCGAAGCGGCAATCTGTCGACATCTCAACGATATCGGTTGGCTCTATTCAGAGGGCGATGCAGCGCACTACGATCGATTCAACGCGCTTTATCTACCCGACTTGCTCGCGTGGATCGAAAAGACTCAGCAAGATTCGTGGCAGCGGTTGACGACAACGCACGGCACGGCCGTAAAAGAGCGCGTGGCTGAGCGCGTGCGTAAAAGCCTCAACGAACGAGGCGCGTTGGACGTCCTGCGACGAGGCGTCGAGATGCTCGGGTTAAAGGAACCCTTGTCACTAGTGCAATTCAAGCCGGCGCTCGCGATCAATCCCGTCGTACTGCAAAAGTATGAAACGAACCGTTTGCGCGTAGTACGCCAAGTGCGCCATTCTCTGAACAACTCCAAAGAAGAACTCGACCTTGTCCTGTTCCTTAACGGCATTCCGGTCGCAACCGTGGAGCTCAAATCGGACTTCACGCAAAGCGTTCAGGATGCAGTGGATCAATATCGATACGATCGAAACCCGCACCCTAAAGGCGGCGTGTTCGAGCCTTTATTGAGCTTCCCCGGTGGCGCGCTGGTGCACTTTGCCGTCAGCCAAAGCGAAGTGATGATGACCACGCGCCTCGAAGGGACGCAGACATTCTTCCTGCCCTTCAATCGCGGCAACGCTGGCGCGGCTGGCAACGCACCGAATCCTGACGGTTACGCAACGTCGTATCTGTGGGAAGAAGTTTGGGCACGCGAAAGCTGGCTCGAGATACTGGGTCGCTTCTTGATCGGCAAGCGCGACGACAAGAAGCAACTTAAAAGCATTATCTTCCCGCGATATCACCAGCTAGATGCGACTCGGAAGATAGTCGCCGATGTGCTCGCTAAGGGTGCGGGCGAGCGCTATTTAATCCAGCACTCCGCCGGGTCGGGGAAAACCAATTCGATCGCTTGGACGGCCCATTTCCTCGCCGCGAACCATAATAAAATCTTCGATAGCGTGCTGGTGGTATCGGATCGGACCGTACTCGATGCGCAACTCCAGGAAGCCATCTTCGATTTCGAACGTACCACGGGCGTTGTCGCGACGATCACGAACGAGCATGGAAGCAAAAGCGCACAACTAGGTCAGGCGTTAAAGAGCGGCAAGAAGATTATCGTATGCACGATCCAGACTTTTCCGTTCGCGCTCGATGCTGTTAATGAACTCGCGGCGACGGAAGGCAAACGCTTTGCGGTGATTGCCGATGAAGCGCACAGTTCGCAAAGCGGTGAGGCGGCATCGAAGCTTAAGCAGTTGTTGTCGGCGGAAGAATGGAGTGCGCTTCAGGACGGTGGCGAGATCGACACCGAAACGCTGCTGGTCGCGCAAATGCAAGGCCGTGTTGGCGCAAAGGGACTGACGTACGTGGCCTTCACCGCGACGCCAAAGCAGAAGACGCTCGAACTTTTCGGCCGTCCCGATGCCGACGGATTGCCCGGGCCTTTTCACGTGTACTCCATGCGCCAGGCGATCGAGGAGAAGTTCATTCTCGATGTTCTCAGGAACTACACGACCTACAAACTCGCGTTCAGACTGGCACACAACGGCCGGGAATTCGACGAGAAGCAAGTGGAGCGAAGCACGGCGATGAAAGGAATCATGCAATGGGTTCGCCTTCATCCGTACAACATCGCGCAGAAGGTGCAGGTTGTGGTTGAGCATTATCGTGAGAATGTGCAGCCTTTGTTGGGCGGCTTAGCCAAGGCGATGGTCGTCGTCGCCAGTCGCAAGGAGGCCGTGCGCTGGCAGAAAGCGATTCGTGGCTATATTGAACGGCAGAATTATTCTCTTGGCGTTCTGGTTGCGTTTTCGGGCGAGATAGATGATCCCGAAAGCTACCCTTCACCTGTCAGCGAAACGAGCAAGGAGCTAAATCCAGCGCTCTATGGCAGGGATATACGGAACGCGTTCGCCGAGCCCGGTTATCACCTGCTGCTGGTGGCCAACAAATTCCAGACTGGCTTCGATCAGCCGCTGTTGTGTGGAATGTATATCGACAAGATGCTCGGTGGCGTGCAGGCGGTACAAACTTTATCGCGGCTGAACCGGGCACATCCTGGAAAGACCGACACGTACGTTCTCGACTTTGTGAATGATGCCGCTGACGTTTTGGCAGCATTCAAGACGTACTACGATACGGCCGAACTCGAGGCAACAACCGATCCAAATCAGGTGTATGACCTCCGGGCGAAACTCGACGCAAGCGGTCATTACGATGACTTCGAAGTCGACAGGGTGGTAAGGGTTGAGATTGACCCTAAAGGGACCCAAGCGCAGTTGAACGGCGCTATTGCACCGGTAGCTGATCGCTTGCTTAAGAAGTACAAAGCGGCGCGGCAGCGCAACCTTGATGCCGAAAAGCAAGAGGACAGGAGGCTTGCACAAGGCGCTAAGGACGTACTTGATGCGCTAGTGCTGTTCAAAAACGATATGGGCGCCTTTATCCGCTTGTACGCTTTTCTGTCGCAAATATTTGACTACGGCAACACCGATATCGAGAAGCGGTTCATGTTCTTCAAACGGCTGGTGCCATTGCTCGAGTTCGGGCGCGAACGCGATGAAGTAGATTTATCGAAGGTCGTTCTAACGCATCACACCTTGAGGAACAAAGGACGACAGGTATTGAGTCTCGCGAATGGCGAAACACCCAAGCTGTCACCTATGGATGCAGTCGGCAGTGGCTCGGTGCAGGACAAGCAGCAAGCGTTGCTGAACGAGATCATCGCGAAGGTAAATGGCCTGTTCGAAGGCGAGCTCACCGCTGACGACCAGCTCGTGTATATCAATGGCGTCATCAAAGGCAAGCTCCTTGAGAACGACACGCTGGTTCAACAGGCAAAGAGCAACAGTAAGCAGCAGTTCGACAATTCACCCGATCTCACCGATGCGTTACAGAACGCCATCATGGACGCCTTCGATGCCCACACGGCAATGAGCACTCAAGCGCTCAGCTCATCGCGGATTCGTGCTGGCCTCAAGGACATCCTTCTTGGGCCCGGGCAATTGTATGAGGCGTTGCGTGCTCGTTCTGGTCTACCGCAAGGCATTGCTCCGTAAGTTTGGGGAGGTTCCGAAGAACCTCCCGTCCAAATGCTTCCCTGTCCGTTACGGATTCTCCGACATCGCCCTCGCACAGATCAGCGCATGCTCATGCCATCACAGTTCCAGGGGCATGGAAGGAGCAATATCAAAACGTTTGTCCGGCGGCACGTTCTTGTTGACGGCCTTCGATACACTTGCCGCATCGGCTGAAACCGCGGTCACGCTGGACCTACGAAGGCGAACCCGGTCCGGCACATTGGTGCGGAAACTCACCCCGTCACCGCACCAAGCGCCTTCCCCCGTGTTTCCGGCAACAACAACGCCGCAACAATCACCAACAAATACCCCGTCCCCGCCACCACGCCCATCGCTTTGACAAGCGACATTCCCTGCGAAAGCACGCCGACAAGAATCGGGAAAAACGAGCCGAGCCCGCGCCCGAGGTTATAACAAAACCCTTGTCCTGAGCCGCGTATCGCATTCGGGTACAGCTCCGATAAATACGCGCCCACGCCCGCAAATATCCCCTGTACGACAATGCCAAGCGGAAAGCCGAGCAGCAGCATCGCATGGTCGGTAATGGGGATCATCGTGTAGATCATCCCTAGCAGAAACGAGCCGATAGCAAACAGTACGAACGACGCGCGCCGCCCAATCTTGTCGCAGAGAATAGCCCCGAATACATAACCCAAAAACGAGCCGACAATCAGCACTACGAGATAACCGCTCGTGTTGAACACGGACAAATGGCGCTCGGTCTTGAGATAGGTCGGCAGCCACGTGGTGATGGCGTAATAACCGCCGAGCATGCCGGTGCACAACGCGCTGCCCAGTATCGTGGTCTTGAGGTGCGAGCCTTTGAAGATATCGGAGAACGTAGCGGTTTCAGTGCCGGCATCGCGCGCGCGGCGCGTGGCGAGATAGATGTCGGGATCGCTGACGTTGCGGCGAATGTAGAGGATCCACAGCGCCGGCAAGATCCCGATCCAGAAGCACGCGCGCCACGCGGTATCTTCGGGCAGCAACGCGAAGAACGCCCAGTAGAGGATCGCCGCTGCGCCCCAGCCGAATGACCAACTGCTCTGCACGGTACCCACGGCTTTCGCCCGATGTTGCGGCGAGCGAATGGTCTCGGCCATCATCACGGTGACCACGGACCATTCGCCGCCGAAGCCCACGCCTTGCAGCGTGCGCGTGGCCAGCAACTGTCCGAATGAATGCGTGAAGCCGGAAAGAAACGTGAAGAACGCGAACGTGCCGATGGTCCACTGCAACACGCGGACGCGGCCATATCGGTCAGAGAGAATGCCGGCGAGCCAGCCGCCAATAGCCGATGAAATCAGCGAGCTCGTCGCAATCATCCCGGCTTCGCTCTTCGTCATGCCCCACGTGGCAATCAGCGTGGGAATGAGGAACGAGTAGATCATGAAGTCGAAGGCATCGACGGCGTAACCGCCGAAACCTGCGTAAAGCGTGCGGCGCTCGCGCGTCGTCAACTCGGTGAACCACTCGAACGCTCGCATCCGGTCTCCCGTTCAAAGCCTGCGATGCAGGCGCCGGGACATTCTACGGTGCGTCGTTCAACGGGAAAAGCAAGTCAAAAAGAACCTGCCCGGTTGAGATTCACTCGGCGTTCGATGCCCGGGGTCACCGGGCATCGAGCAAGCGCTTCGCTCTTACACAACCAGGCTTTCAGCTCCCGCGCGCTCGATCTCGATCCGGCTCTCATGGAAGCCACTCACCGACTCGCGATGCGCGACGCTGACGATCGCGGCGTTCGGTAACGCGTCGATGATCGCCGTATAGATCAGCATCTCGTTCTCGGCGTCGAGCGCGCTGGTGGCTTCATCGAGGAACATGAAGTCGGGTTTTTGCAGCAACACGCGGGCCGCCGCGAGCCGCTGTTGTTCACCCGGCGACATCATCTTGGCCCAATGCCCCGACTCCTCCAGACGCGTGCCGTACGCGTTCAGGTTGCAGGCGCGCAGGGCTTCGCGGCAGGCTTCATCTGAGAAGGCTTCCGCAGTCGACGGATAACTCAGCGCCGCCTTCAACGTGCCGATCGGCAAGTAGCTTTGCTGCGGAATGAACATCAGCTTGGCGTCGACCGGGGCGTCGATCGTGCCGTCACCGAACGGCCACAGGCCGGCCAGCGCGCGCATCAACGTACTCTTGCCCGAACCGGACGGGCCTTGCACCAGCCAGCGCGAGCCCGGCTTCACGATCACATCGGCGACGTTCGCGAGCGGCGTACCGTTTGGCAACGAGAGCTTCAGCCCCGTCGTGGTCAGCGCTTTTGTATCCGTGTAATGCAGGTTGATGCCACCGTGGGCGGTCGCCGGCGATATCGCTTCCTTGATGTGCGTCGAGCGCATCACGCGCTTGAATTCGCGCAACCGGTTCACGGTGGCGCGCCATTCGACCAAGGTCGAGTAACTATTGATGAACCAGGAAAACGAGTCGCTGACCGTGCCGAACGCCGAACTGATCTGCATCAGCACGCCGAACGTGAATGCGCCTGCGAAGTAGCGGGGAGCCGCGACCATGATCGGGAAAATAATCGCGATCTGGCCATAGAAGGACAGCACGAAGGTCATCCGCCGCGTGTACTTCATGATCTGCCAGTAATTCTGGCGGATCGTTTCGAAGATGGTCCGGGCGTTGGTGTTTTCCGTCGCGATGCCGTCGTAAAACGCGATTTGCTCGGCGTTCTCACGAATGCGGATCAGGCCGAAACGGAAGTTGGCTTCCACTTTCTGCGCCTGGTAATTAATCGATACCAGCGGGTGGCCGAAACGCTGGATCAGCAGCGAGCCGAGCACTGCGTACAGCGCGGCGGCCCAGACCATGTAGCCCGGAATAGTGATCGGCGTGCCGAACAACGAGAAACTCAGCGCGCCGGCCAGCGTCCACAGGATCGTGATGAAGGTGACGAGCGTGACGAGCGTGGACAACAGATCCAGCGACAAAGACAGCGTGGTCGTGGCGAAAGACTGCAGGTCGTCGCTGATCCGCTGGTCGGGGTTATCGGCGAGACGATCGCGTTCTATACGGTAGAAGGCTTTATCGCCGAGCCATTGTTCGAGGTACCGGTGCGTGAGCCATTGGCGCCACCGGAAGCCGAGCATCTGGCGCAGATACCGGCCATACACGGCGAGCAGGATGTACGCGAACGCGAGGCCCGCGAAGATCAGCAGCAAGCGTGGAAACTCGGCGACCCGCTTGGCCTGCAGCGTGTTGTAGAAGTCCGCGCTCCAGGTGTTCAGGCGGACATTGATGTACACAACCGTCATGTTGATCGCGATGATCGCGATCAACAAAAGCCATGCAATGCCGCGTTCTTCCGATACCCAGTAAGGCTTGATAAGACTCCACGCCGACACTTTGTCGGCGTTTTGTTCTGTGTTGCCGGGAGGTGTGGTGGTCATGAGCTTCCTGAAGACGTGCCGGCTCGGCGGCAGGTTGTAACTTGGCGGTATCGTATCGATGCGGAGGGTCCTGCTCCGTCTCAATGATCGTAAGAGGCCATTAAAGACGGCGCGTGCCGGAGCATTGTTTCGGGCGTGGCTTAATTCTTCCTTAATCCACGCCCGGCTGGCGACCGCCCCGCTGATGCAATGCAGCAGCGAGGCGCTTGCCGTACGCATATGCTGCCGGCCAACCAAGACGAATCGGCGTTCGCGGCATTGTGCCAGAGTGCGCGTACCGCGAACGAAAGGGAAGGTTGTCCGGTCTTGTCCGCGCCGGGTCCCCGGCTTTTCCCGGTTTGCGGGTCGTTTCGCTTTTATGTTTTAATGATCGATGACGAAACAGGGGTGCTTCGGCACGCGTCTGCCTCCTTGAAATAACGGAGAAACGCGCGGCGAGGCTGAGAGAGTCCCTTTGCACCCGATCCGGGTAATACCGGCGAGGGAAGTTTCCGGAAACCGCCGCGTTTCCAGTTTCTTCCAGTATTGGCTGGCACAGGAGCCGCAGGTTATGCGCTCCCGAGCCGCTTTCTCGCCGTGGTTTCGTCCCTGAATTATGTTTTGTGCGCCGCGCGTGCAACCAGGGTTCGAAACGGGCGTTCCTCCCGATCTCGATTTCCGTGCTGTGTGCTCTGTGCGTTCTGCAGCGTCTGCTGAGGAGGCATCGTCATCGTGAACACCGTTGTGCATTCCCATTCCACTATGCACTCCACTCGCTCCCGTGCGTCCGGGCGAGACGACTTTGCCGTCGTTGGCGGTGGCTTGTGCGGGCGGCTGGTCGCCTGGCTGCTGGCGGGCGCGGGGCACCGCGTGGCGCTGTACGACCGCGGCGACGCCGCCGGCACGCAATCGGCCGCATGGGTCGCGGCGGCGATGCTCGCGCCGCTCGCCGAGGCCGCCAGCGCTGAATTGCTGATTACTGAACTCGGTGCGGCATCGCTTGAGCGCTGGCCGGGTTTTATCGCTGAAATGCCGGAACCGGTGTTTTTCCAGCGCAATGGCACGCTGGTCGTCTGGCATGCCGGCGACCGCGCCGAAGCGCCGCTGTTCGAGCGCCGTTTGCGCGCGAATGCGCCTTCGGAGCTTTTCCAGAACGGCTTCGTCAAGCTCTCCGGCGCGCAAGTCGCGGCGGCGGAACCGTCGCTGGGTACGCGTTTTCCGCAAGGCTGGCTGCTGCCGAACGAAGGCCAGCTCGACAACCGGCAAGTGCTGACTGCGCTGGCTGCGGGGCTGGCCGAACGTAACGTCGATCTTCACTGGAATACGACGATCGATACCGATACCCCGCCGGACGCACATTTCGTGATCGATTGCCGGGGGCTCGGCGGAAAACCGGCATGGCCGGCGTTAAGGGGTATTCGTGGCGAAGTAGCGCGTGTGCATGCGCCGGGTATCGGCCTGACGCGGCCGGTGCGCTTGCTGCATCCGCGTTATCCGCTTTATATCGCGCCGAAACAGGACGACCTTTACGTGATTGGCGCAACCGAAGTGGAAGGCGAAGACATGTCGCCGATGACCGTACGCTCCGCGCTCGAACTCCTGAGCGCGGCGTTCGCGGTGCATCCGGGTTTCGGCGAGGCGCGCATTCTCGAACTCAATTCGCAATGCCGGCCGACCTTGCCCGACCATCGTCCGGCAATTGTCTGGGACGGCGCACGAACCTTGCGGGTGAACGGGTTATATCGACACGGTTACATGATCGCGCCCGAAGTCGCCGACTCCGCCCGCGCCCTCGCCGAAGCGCTGCTTGGCGGTGCGATCACCAATCCGGATTCCTTCGATGACTGGCGCCGCCAAGCCCGCTGGTCCGCCTTGCTGCGCTGCGAACACGCGGCGCCCGTGCTTTGACTTTCATCATGAACATTCACATCAATCAGCAGCCTTTTTCCATGCCCGACGCAGCGACCGTCACCGACGCCCTCGCGGCCTTCGGCGCAAAACCGCCGTTCGCCGTGGCGCTGAACGGGCAATTCGTGGCGCGTGGCGAACATGCATCGAAGGCGCTTACGGCTGGCGACAAACTCGATATCGTCTCGCCGGTCGCCGGCGGCTGAGGGTAACCAAAGGGAATCGAACCATGACTTCAACCATCACCACAGCCGATACCCTCACGCTCTACGGCACGTCGTTCCCGAGCCGGGTGCTGCTGGGGACGTCGCGCTATCCGTCGCTGCAATCGCTGTCGGATTCCATCGACGCCGCCCGTCCCGGCATGGTCACCGTCGCGTTGCGGCGCCAGTCGAACACGGGCGAGGCCGGTTTCTTCGATGTCCTCAAGCGTCACGGCGTCGCGTTGCTGCCCAACACGGCCGGCTGCCAGACCGTGGACGAAGTGCTGACCACGGCGCGCATGGCGCGTGAACTCTTCGATACCCCGTGGCTGAAGCTCGAACTGATCGGTGACGATTACACGCTGCAGCCCGATCCGATCGGCCTCGTGGAAGCCGCTGAAATACTGATCCGCGAGGGGTTCAAGGTGCTGCCGTATTGCACCGAGGATCTGGTGATCGGCCGGCGTCTGCTCGATGTCGGTTGCGAGGCGTTGATGCCGTGGGGCGCGCCTATCGGAACGGGGAAAGGGGTGACGAATCCCTACGGATTGCGCACGCTGCGTGAGCGGCTGCCGGATGTGCCGCTTATCGTCGATGCCGGTCTTGGCGTGCCGTCGCATGCGTGCCAGGTGATGGAGTGGGGTTTCGACGGCGTGTTGCTGAACACGGCTGTCTCACAGGCGACGTTTCCGCCGCAGATGGCGCGTGCGTTTGCGCTGGGCGTCGAGGCGGGGCGAATGGCCTATCTCGCCGGGCCGATGGCCGAGCGTGATAGCGCACAAGCGAGCACGCCGGTGGTCGGCATGCCGTTCTGGCATCAAGACGGGAGTGCTGCATGAGTATGGCATTGCTGGATAAGGAAGTATTTTGGCCCCCGGCGGATGAATTGCTGGAAGCCGCCGAGCGAATCCGGCGGCGGCTGGGCGAGTGGCCGGCGGGATCGAAGACATGGCGAATCTGCTTGAGCGAGCCGGATCATCCGCGCTCGGATGATTTGATCGTAGATGGCGGCGTTGAGCCGTTGCCGGAGGGAGTTGGGCGTCTGGAGGTAGAAGCGGGGAGCGCGACGCTGCATCTGGATAACGTCGAGTACACGCTGGAGGGCGAATGGTCGGACGATTGGCCGGCGGCGCTGGCCGCGTTCCTTGATTGCGGTTTCGAGCCGCACGACGCGCTCGTGCTGGCGCTTGCGTGGCGCCCGGCCAATCTGGATGAACTCGACGCGTGGCCCGTCGATTTTTCCACGTTTCCGAAGGTCGGGAAATTGCCGGCGGCCCCTTCAAAGCCTTTCCCCCATTGTCCCGACAGGTTGGGCCTATATCCCGTCCTGCCGAGCGCGGAATGGGTCGAACGGGTTCTCGATCACGGCGTCCGAACGGCGCAATTACGCCGCAAAACCACCGATTCCGGCGATTTGAAGCAGGAAATCGAACGGTCGGTGGCGGCGGGCGCGAAGCACGAGGCGCAGCTTTTTATCAACGATCATTGGCAGGAAGCCATCAAGGCCGGCGCGTACGGCGTGCATCTCGGGCAGGAAGACGTGGAGACTGCCGACTTGAACGCGATCGCCGAAGCGGGCTTGCGCCTGGGCCTGTCGACGCATGGCTACTATGAAATGCTGAAGGCGCTGCATTTCAAGCCGAGCTACCTCGCGCTCGGCGCGGTGTTCCCGACCACGACGAAAATCATGCCAACGGCGCCACAAGGTTTGTCGCGTTTGACACGTTATGTGCGCTTGCTCGACGGCATCGTGCCGCTCGTTGCAATTGGCGGCATCAACGGCCCGGTTTTGCGACAAATTATTTCAACCGGCGTGGGAAGTGCAGCAGTCGTGCGGGCCGTTACAGAGGCGCCGGATCTGGGTGCCGCCATTTCTGCGCTGCAACAGGAATTCGGGCGATAATGCGCCGGATTCGGGAAAATATTCAGCCGTTAAACCAACCGAAGGGGGCCCCCACGACACCCGTTGCGTAGAGGCCCTATAATTCGGCCCTCTTGTGTAAAAGGATTGTCAGCCTTCGTGTCAGCTTCTCCCGAGACCTTGCTAGAGCTTCGCGACGTCGATTTCGGCTACGGCGACCGGCTCGTATTATCGAACCTGAACATGCGCTTCAAGCGCGGTCAGGTCGTGGCTGTCATGGGCGGTTCCGGCTGTGGCAAGACGACCGTGCTGCGCTTGATCGGCGGCTTGGTGAAGGCCAAACGCGGCCAGGTGTTGTTCGGCGGCAAGGACGTCGGCACCCAGAGCCGCGACGGCCTTTACGCGCTTCGCCGCAAGATGGGGATGCTGTTTCAGTTCGGCGCGCTGTTCACCGACCAATCCGTATTCGATAACGTCGCGTTCCCGCTGCGGGAACACACCGATCTCCCCGAAGAACTCCTGCGTGACCTCGTGCTGATGAAGCTCAACGCGGTTGGTTTGCGGGGTGCGCGCGATCTCGCGCCGTCGGAGATCTCGGGCGGCATGGCTCGCCGCGTGGCGCTTGCCCGCGCCATCGCGCTGGATCCCGAACTGATGATGTACGACGAGCCCTTTGCCGGCCTCGATCCCATTTCGCTCGGCATCACGGCTAATTTGATCCGCACGCTGAACAGCGCGCTGGGCGCCACGTCCATTCTGGTGACGCACGACGTGCCGGAATCGTTCGCCATTGCCGATTACGTGTATTTCATCGCGAACGGCGGCGTTCTGGCTGAAGGCACGCCGGCGCAGTTGCGGGCGTCCCAGGAACCGTCGGTTCGGCAGTTTATCGACGGTACGCCGGACGGTCCGTTCAAATTTCACTATCCAAGCACGACGCCGCTGGCGGCGGACTTTGGACTCGGAGCAAAAGCATGATCAGCGCCATCGGACGGTCGGTGCTCGGCAGCTTCGGCACGATTGGTTACGCGACGCGCATGTTCCTGCGCCTGGTCGTCGAATTCTTTCCGTTGATGCGCCGGCCGCGCCTTGTCACGAAACAGATCCTGTTTGTCGGTAACTATTCGCTGTTGATCATCGCGGTTTCGGGCTTGTTCGTGGGTTTTGTGCTCGGTTTGCAGGGTTATCTCACCCTCAACCGATACGGCTCCGAGCAAGCGCTCGGCCTCCTGGTTGCGCTGTCGCTGGTGCGCGAACTCGGGCCGGTGGTGACCGCGTTGCTGTTCGCGGGTCGGGCAGGAACCTCGCTGACGGCGGAAATCGGCCTGATGAAAGCCGGCGAGCAGCTCACTGCCATGGAAATGATGGCGGTCGATCCGCTCAAGGTGGTGGTGGCGCCGCGCTTCTGGGCGGGCATCATCGCCATGCCGATTCTGGCCGCCATTTTCAGCGCGGTCGGCATTTTCGGCGGTTATGTGGTCGGCGTGCTGATGATCGGCGTGGATTCGGGCGCGTTCTGGTCCCAGATGCAAGGCGGCATTGACGTATGGAGCGACGTAGGCAACGGCGTGATCAAGAGCCTGGTGTTCGGCTTTGCCGTCACGTTCATTGCCCTGTTCCAGGGTTATGAAGCCCAGCCGACGCCGGAAGGCGTTTCGCGCGCGACCACGAAAACGGTGGTGTACGGCTCGCTGGCCGTGCTCGGGCTGGATTTCCTGCTGACCGCGCTGATGTTCAACTGACTACTCCGGGCCGGACCGCGACGCTCTTTGTGTCGCGATTCGGTTCACCGGTTCGTGGACGTTGTGAAGGGCACAGTCCTTCACACAAAAAACTGCGACAAGATTCTTTGGGAAGACGATGAAAAAGACTGCTGCTCTCGACTTTTGGGTCGGCCTCTTCGTGGTGCTGGGCTTCGTGGCGCTGTTATTCCTTGCGTTGAAGGCGGGCAACATGAGCTCGCTGTCGTTTCAGCCGACCTACGCGGTCAAGCTGAAATTCGACAATATCGGCGGGCTGAAGCCGCGTGCGCCGGTGAAGAGCGCGGGCGTGACGGTGGGCCGTGTGGATTCGATCGGTTTTGACCAGAACACGTATCAGGCGTTGGTCACCATCGACCTCGACAAGCAATATCAGTTTCCGAAGGATTCGTCGGCGAAGATCCTGACGTCGGGCTTGCTCGGCGAGCAGTACATCGGCCTGGAGCCGGGCGGCGACGACCAGATGCTCAAAGCGGGCGACACCATTTCGATGACGCAATCGGCGGTGGTTCTTGAGAATCTGATCGGGCAATTCCTGTAC
The DNA here is from genome assembly GCF_964253815.1 of Caballeronia sp. LjRoot34. Lineage (NCBI taxonomy): Bacteria > Pseudomonadati > Pseudomonadota > Betaproteobacteria > Burkholderiales > Burkholderiaceae > Caballeronia > Caballeronia sp. LjRoot34. The sequence continues at coordinate 3,884,916 of NZ_CAXUSB020000001.1, read as the reverse complement.
AACAAAGCGGCGGATTCGGGCGCATCCAAGGGTCCGGCAACCTCTGCCGCACCTGCTGCAACGCCTGCCGCGCCAGCTTTCCCGGGCGCCGCGAGCGCGATGGGCGCGAGCGCGGCGACTCAATGAGCCGGACTGGCGGTTCCAGATTCCAGGCAGTCGAAGGCGCGCCGATCTCGCAGTACGGGCTTGGCCTTCGGATCAGCATCAATAAGGAGAAGAACAAATGCAGGCAATGCGCGTAAATAGCGCGGCTGTGATAGTCGCGGTGGCGGTGCTTGCCGGGTGCGCAACCGTCACCACGCCGACCAAGGGTGATCCGTTCGAGAGTTACAACCGGACGATGTTCACGATCAACGACAAGATCGATGAAGTCGCGCTCAAGCCGATTGCCAAGGGGTACGTGTACGTTACGCCGCAGCCGGTGCGCGACAGTGTCACAAATTTCTTTGGCAATATCGGCGATATTTATACCGCTGCGAACAATCTGGTGCAGTTGAAGATTGCAGACGGCGTGTCGGACATCATGCGTGTCGTGATGAACTCGATCTTCGGCGTGGCCGGCTTGTTTGATGTAGCGAGCGTTGCCGGACTGCCGAAGCACACCCAGGACTTCGGCTTGACGCTCGGCCATTACGGCGTGCCGGCGGGTCCCTATGTTGTGCTGCCGTTGCTGGGACCGAGCACGGTGCGTGATACGGCGGGTACGGTTGTCGATTATTTCGGCAGCGTGACGAGCTTCGTGGACCCGACCTGGTTCCGTTCCACGCTCTTCGGTCTGCAACTGATCAACACGCGAGCCAACTTGCTGGGCGCGGGCGACGTGCTGGCGGGCGCGGCGCTCGACAAGTATTCGTTCGTGCGTAATGCATATCTGCAACGCCGCCAGTATCTGATCGGCGGCGACAACAGCGCGAGCGACGGCAACGAAGCTCTGCCGAAGTACGAGGATGTAGACAGCGGCGCGGCAGCAGGCGCAGCGCCTGCTTCAGCTACCACTGCGGCGCCGGTTGCGGCTGCGTCGGCACCGGAGGCGGCTTCGGGCGAGACTGCGGCGAGCGAACCCGGTGCGAATACTGTGCGGCCGGACCAGATGGTGCCGCCGCGGATTCCGTCGTTCCCGTCGTTCAGGCTGCGTTAAAGCGTGCAGAATGACGGCCCGGTAATATAACGAAAGCCTTTCGATGGCTGAAAGGGCGTGGAAGATGAACTCATGGTGAACACCACGCTCAAACTCAGGCCACTTTTTTTGCAGAGTCCGTAATGAAAAAACTATTTCTACTTCCCCTGTTTGCCGTGCTGATGGCGTTTTGCAGCGGTGCGTTCGCGCAGGCTGGCGACATGTCCACTCCTGACGGGCTGGTCAAGACAGTCACATCGCAAGTGCTCGATCAGATCAAGGCTGACAAGCAGATCCAGTCGGGCAATATCACGCGCATCACGCAGCTGGTGAACGAGAAGATCCTGCCGTACACGGACTTCACGCGTACCACGCGTCTTGTCATGGGGCGCAACTGGAACACGGCTACGCCGCAGCAACAGAAAGACATCGTCGAGCAGTTCAAGATGCTGCTGATCCGTACGTATTCGGGGGCGCTTGCCCAGGTTCGCGATCAACAGGTCCAGTACAAGCCGTTCCGGGCAGATCCTAGCGACACAGACGTGGTGGTGCGCTCGGTGGTGCTGAACAACGGTTCGCCGATCGAGCTCGACTATCGTTTGTACAAGACGCCGCAGGGCTGGAAGGTTTACGACATCAACGTGCTGGGCGCGTGGCTGATTCAGGCTTACCAGCAGCAGTTCAACGAGCAGATTCAGCAACATGGCGTGGACGGGCTGGTGCAGTTCCTCACGCAGCGTAACCAGCAACTGGCGAGCGGCAAGGCATCGTGAGTCGCTTCGAAACCGCCGCGACGCTCACGCACGAGAGCGCAAGAAGCGCGCTCGACGCGGGTTTGTCGCGGATCGCCGCTGGCGCGACCGAAGTGGATTGCGCGTCGCTCAAGCAATTCGATTCGTCGGCGCTCGCCGTGCTGCTTGCGTGGCAACGCGCGGCGGTTGCGCGTGGCGCGGCGCTTACTGTTGTTAATCTTCCCTCGGGGCTTGCCAGTCTTGCGCAGGCTTATGGCGTGGATTCACTTCTGTCTTTTCGTTCGCACTAGGGGGATGGGTTCCGGGTTCGAGCGTTAGGGGCGGGGTTAGTGCCGGGGTGGTCGGTTCTGGGGTTAGCGGTCGGGGTCAATGCCGGGTTGGTGCTTTCAGCGTTAGTGGTCTGCGAGAGTCGGATTTTCTCTTTATCACTATTAGCCACTGTGCGTGGCGGCACGTCATTTCTTTGTCCAAAGCGACAAAGAAACGAAGCAAAGAAAACGCTTTTAAACCACGCTACCCTAAGTGTCCACAGCGTGCAGTTTCTATTCATAGGTGCCCCAAAAGCACGGTGCTCGCCAGAGCCACGGATGTGTGAAACCCTCCTTCTCCGAACACCGATACCCACACGCTTCGCCACCAGTGATTGAACCTGCCCAAGGGGCACCCCGCGCTATCCGCGGACGACCAACCACCGAATTTGTACACACCTCGAACCACGTCGCCAACCCGCCAAGAAACGAAGCCGCGAAGATGCGGGCGGCCGTAACCGACGAAAATAGCTGTACAGAACGCGCAGCCAATTCACAAAAACTGAGGCAGTAACCACAAGCACGCATCAAGCTGTGGCCTACGAATACGGTCGCACAGACCAGATAGCTAATCCGTCAAAACCGCAGCCGTAAATACCCGTAAGGCTGTGCGGGTTCCTTAGCAATTGTGCTTGCCCGAGAGCGTACGGGGCGAAGCGTGTTCGTGTCAGGATTCGCGAGAAGGAGGGGTTCACACATCCGTCGCTCTGGCGAGCACCGTGCTTTTGGGGCACCTATGAATGAAAACTGCACGCTGTGGACACTTAGGGTAGCGTGGTTTAAAAGCGTTTTCTTTGCTTCGTTTCTTTGTCGCTTTGGACAAAGAAATGACGTGCCGCCACGCACAGTGGCTAATAGTGATAAAGAGAAAATCCGACTCTCGCAGACCACTAACGCCGAAAACACCAACCCGGCATAGACCCCGACCGCTAACCCCAGAACCGACCACCCCGGCATCAACCCCGACCACTACCGCCGAAACCACCAACCCAGCATTGACCCCTAACCACTAAACACCGAAAGCACCAACCCAAACAGAACCCCAAGTGCGAACGAAGACCCCTTGAGCAATCGGCTAACCTCCGCCGCGTTTGGCCTATAATCAACCGTTTTTTCGGCCTGCTATCCGCCTTTCATTTTGTAAAGACCGGTTCCGGTTCCGATCCGCACACATCGAGGCGCAGCCCCGCCGGCGCGCGCACTGTCATGTCAGCCATAGAAATACGCAACGTCAAGAAGCGCTACAAAGAGCTGCAAGCGCTCAAAGGCGTGAACCTCGTCGTCGAAGAAGGCGAGTTTTTCGGCCTGCTCGGCCCCAACGGTGCCGGTAAAACGACCCTCATCAGCATCCTCGCGGGCCTCGCGCGCGCCGATAGCGGAGCCGTCTCCGTGCTCGGCCACGACGTCGTCACCGACTTCCGCCAGGCGCGCCGCTCGCTGGGTGTGGTGCCGCAGGAGCTCGTCTTCGATCCGTTTTTTACCGTCCGCGAAGCACTGCGCATCCAGTCCGGCTATTTCGGCCTGCGCAAGAACGACGACTGGATCGACGAAATCATGGCCAATCTCGATCTCACCGAGAAAGCCGATGTCAACACGCGCGCACTCTCCGGCGGCATGAAACGTCGTGTGCTGGTAGCCCAGGCGCTGGTCCACAAACCACCGGTGATCGTGCTCGACGAGCCGACCGCGGGTGTCGATGTCGAATTGCGCCAGACGCTCTGGAAGTTCATCTCCCGGTTGAACCGCGAAGGCCACACCATCGTGCTGACCACGCACTATCTTGAAGAAGCCGAGGCGTTGTGCGACCGGCTCGCCATGCTGCGTCGGGGTGAAGTCGTCGCGCTTGAACGAACCAGCACGCTATTGCAGCGCTTCGCCGGAATGCAGCTTTCGTTGCGTTTCTCGCAGGGCGTATTGCCCGTCGAGTTGCGCTCGCTGGAAGTCGATTCGCGCGCGGCTTCCGGGACCAACCATTTGTTGCGGCTCGCAAGCTACGACGACGTCGAGCCGATCCTGGCGAAATGCCGCGCAGCGGGCTGCACGTTCGATGAAATCGATGTGCGCAAAGCAGATCTGGAGGATGTGTTCGTGCAGGTGATGAACGAGCCGGAAGTCATCGAGGGCCTTTCATGAGCGGCTTTCGTACCCTGTTCTACAAAGAACTCCTGCGTTTCTACAAAGTTGGGTTTCAAACGGTGCTCGCACCGGTTATCACCGCGCTTTTGTACCTGATGATCTTCGGGCACGCGCTGACAAATCACGTCGAGGTTTATCCGGGCGTGGCTTACACAAGTTTCCTCGTGCCGGGACTGGTGATGATGAGCGTGTTGCAGAACGCGTTCGCGAACAGCTCGTCGTCGCTGATCCAGTCGAAGATCACAGGCAACCTCGTTTTCGTGCTGCTGCCGCCGCTGTCGCACTGGGAAATGTACTTTGCGTATGTGCTCGCGTCCGTCGTGCGCGGGATTGCGGTCGGTTTTGGCGTGTTTATCGTCACGGTGTGGTTCATTCCCATGAGTTTCGCCGCGCCGTTCTACATTCTCGGTTTTGCGATCCTCGGTTCTGCAATTCTAGGAACGCTCGGATTGATCGCCGGCGTCTGGGCCGATAAATTCGACCAGCTCGCGGCATTCCAAAACTTTTTGATCATGCCGCTGACTTTCCTGTCGGGCGTGTTTTACTCCACCCATACGCTGCCGCCGATCTGGCGCGAAGTGTCGCGGCTGAATCCGTTCTTCTACATGATCGACGGTTTCCGATACGGCTTCTTCGGCATGTCCGACGTCAATCCACTCGCGAGCCTTGGCATTGTCGGCGGGTTTTTCATCGTACTGGCTGGAATCGCCATACGCTTGCTGGCAAGCGGTTACAAACTGCGTCATTGATAGCGTCACTCATCAGTTCGCTTAATTTTCAGGAGACTTCCATGTTGCCGACTCCGGAACAAGTGAAGGAATACATTGCTGGCGGCCTCGCTTGCCAGCATGTCGAAGTAGAAGGCGACGGCCAGCATTTCTTCGCGACCATCGTGAGCGACGCATTCGAAGGCAAGCGGCCCATCGCTCGCCATCAACTCGTCTACGCGGCGCTCGGCGACCGCATGCGCGCGGAAATCCACGCGCTGAGCATGAAAACGCTGACCCCGGCCGAGTGGAAACCCGTCTGAGCGTTCCCAACATTTGATGATGTCACCGCATCACCCGTAACCGACTGGCTGAAAATTTAGTGCGATTCACTCAAGACAACCGCAGCGCCGATAACGGCGCTGCAGCAGGAAGCTCCGTAGAAGGAACGCCAAGCATGGACAAACTCGTGATTGTCGGGGGCGCGAAGCTCTCGGGCGAAATCGTGGTATCGGGTGCGAAGAACGCGGCGCTGCCCATTCTTTGCGCCAGTCTGCTCACGGCTGACGACGTGCATCTGGAAAACGTGCCCAACCTGCAAGACGTGCGCACGATGCTCAAACTGCTCAACCAGATGGGCCTGCGTTCCGAATCAGCGAACGGAAAGGTCTGGCTGAATGCATCGAAGGTCGACAACCTGCTCGCGCCGTATGAAATGGTCAAGACCATGCGCGCGTCCATTCTCGTGCTCGGGCCGCTGCTCGCGCGTTTCGGCGAAGCCAAGGTGTCGTTGCCGGGCGGCTGCGCGATCGGCGCGCGTCCCGTCGATCAGCACATCAAGGGCCTGCAGGCGATGGGCGCCGAGATCACGATCGAACATGGGTTCATTGAAGCGCGGGCGAAGCGGCTGAAGGGCGCACGCATTGTCACCGACATGATCACCGTCACCGGCACGGAAAACCTGCTGATGGCTGCGGTGCTGGCGGAAGGCGAAACGGTCATCGAGAACGCGGCGCGCGAGCCGGAAGTCAGCGATCTCGCGAATCTGCTCGTCGCGATGGGCGCGAAGATCGACGGGATCGGGTCGGACCGGCTGGTGATTCAGGGCGTAGACAAGTTGCACGGCGCGCGTCATTCGGTGGTGCCGGATCGGATTGAAGCGGGCACGTTCCTGTGCGCGGTCGCGGCTACCGGCGGCGACGTGACGTTGCGTAACGTGAATCCTTCGTTGCTCGAAGCAGTGATTGAAAAGCTGCACGAAGCGGGTGTATCTATTGAAGAAGGCGAGAACTGGCTTCGTGTACGTATGAACAAACGTCCGACGGCGGTCAGCTTCCGTACGTCGGAGTATCCGGCGTTCCCCACCGACATGCAGGCTCAGTTCATGGCGCTCAACACGCTCGCGACCGGCACGTCGCAAGCGGTGGAAACCATCTTCGAAAACCGTTTCATGCACGTGCAGGAATTGAACCGGTTGGGCGCAAGTATTACCGTCGACGGTAATACGGCGCTCGTGAACGGCGTGCATAAACTGTCGGGCGCGAAGGTGATGGCGACGGATCTGCGGGCATCGGCGAGTCTGGTGATCGCGGCCATGTGCGCGGACGGTGAAACGTTGATTGATCGTATCTATCACCTCGATCGCGGCTACGACCGGATGGAAAGCAAACTGACGGCCGTTGGCGCGAACGTAAGGCGCATCAACGGTAGCGGAGGCGAGCAATGAGTTCGCTGCAAACTTCGCAGTCGTTGAGTTCGGTGCCGGCTAGCGCGATGTTGACGCTGGCGTTATCGAAGGGACGCATCTTCGACGAAACCCTGCCGCTGCTCGCCGCAGCCGGCGTGGAAGTGACGGAAGATCCCGAAACGTCGCGCAAGCTGATCCTGCCGACCACGAACCCGAACTTGCGCGTGATCATCGTGCGTGCAACCGATGTTCCGACCTACGTCGAATACGGCGCGGCCGACTTCGGCGTGGCGGGCAAGGACGTGTTGATCGAGCATGGCGGCGGTGGTTTGTATCAACCGATCGATCTGAATATTGCGCGCTGCCGGATGTCGGTGGCGGTGAAGAATGGCTTCGATTACGAAACCGCCGTGCGCCAGGGTGCGCGGCTGCGCATCGCGACAAAATATGTTGAAGTGGCACGTGAGCATTTCGCAGCGAAGGGCGTTCACGTCGATCTGATCAAGCTGTATGGATCGATGGAACTGGCGCCGCTGGTCGGTCTGGCCGACGCCATCGTCGACCTGGTCAGTTCAGGTAATACATTGCGCGCGAATGATTTGGTCGAAGTTGAAGAAATCATGGAAATATCGTCGCGTCTGGTCGTCAATCAGGCCGCGCTGAAGTTGAAACGCGCCGCGTTGAAACCGTATCTCGATGCGTTCGAACGCGCGTCGGTTGGCGCGTAAAAGTAGAGTAAAGCAGAGCAGGGCAAACAACCGGATACCAGCATGTCTATCAAGATTCGCAAACTCGATTCCAGCGCCAACGGTTTTCACACGGCGCTGCACGCGGTGCTCGCGTTCGAGGCGAGCGAGGACGAAGCCATTGAGCGCTCGGTCGCGCAAATTCTCGCCGATGTCAAAACGCGTGGCGACGACGCTGTCCTGGAATACACGAACAAGTTTGACCGGCTGAAAGCTGAGAACGTCGCGTCGCTGGAATTGCCGCAGGCCGAACTGGAAGCGGCGCTCGAAGGGCTCGTACCGAAACGTCGCGCCGCGCTGGAAGCGGCGGCGGCGCGCGTGCGCGGTTATCACGAGAAACAGCGGATCGAGTGCGGCAGCCATAGCTGGCAGTACACGGAAGCGGACGGCACGGTGCTCGGCCAGAAAGTCATGCCGCTGGATCGCGCGGGTATCTACGTGCCGGGCGGCAAGGCGGCGTATCCGTCGTCGGTGCTGATGAACGCGATTCCCGCGCGCGTGGCCGGCGTGAAGGAAATCGTGATGGTCGTGCCCACGCCCGACGGCGTGAAAAATCCGCTGGTGCTCGCGGCGGCGTTGCTGGGCGGCGTGGACCGCGTGTTTACCATCGGCGGCGCGCAGGCGATCGGCGCGCTGGCCTACGGCACGCAATCCATTCCTGCCGTCGATAAAATCTGCGGCCCGGGTAACGCGTACGTTGCATCGGCAAAACGGCGCGTGTTCGGCACCGTCGGTATCGACATGATCGCGGGACCGTCGGAAATCCTGATTATCTGCGATGCGACCACGGACCCGCGCTGGGTCGCAATGGATCTGTTCTCGCAAGCCGAGCACGACGAACTCGCGCAATCCATCCTGCTGTGCCCGGACGCGACGTTTATCCAGCGCGTGGAAGACGCGATCAACGAATTGCTGCCCACGTTGCCCCGTCGCAATGTGATCCAGCGCTCGCTCGAAGACCGTGGTGCGCTGATCAAGGTCGCCGACATGAACGAAGCTTGCGCGATCGCCAACGACATCGCGCCGGAACACCTCGAAATTTCCGCGCTCGATCCGCATCACTGGGCGGCGCAGATCCGTCACGCGGGCGCTATTTTCCTTGGCCGCTACACGAGCGAGAGCCTTGGCGATTACTGCGCGGGACCGAACCACGTACTACCGACGTCACGTACCGCGCGGTTTTCATCGCCGCTGGGCGTGTACGACTTCATCAAGCGCTCAAGCGTGATTGAAGTCAGCGCGGAAGGCGCGCAGACGCTCGGCGAGATTGCAGCCGAACTGGCGTATGGCGAAGGCCTGCAGGCGCATGCGCGCAGCGCTGAATATCGGATGAAAAATACATCGCAGTAACAAAGCAAAGACGCAAACCGAGTTAAACACCGAGGCGGCCTTAGAGCCGCCCAACGTCCGGCGCCTGGCGTCCGGCAATACCATGACACGACCACAAGACATTCTCCGCCCCGACGTCCTTGCAATGACGTGTTATCCCGTGCCGAATTCAACCGGTCTAGTGAAGCTCGACGCAATGGAAAATCCGTATCGGTTGCCGGCGAAGCTGGCTGCTGAATTGGGCGAACGCTTATCGGACGTCGCCTTGAACCGATACCCCGAACCCCGTCCGACCGCGTTGATCGAGAAGATCAAGCGCGTCATGCAAGTGCCCGCCGCGTGCGAATTGCTGCTCGGCAACGGCTCGGATGAATTGATCAGCATGATGTCGATGGCGTGCGCGAAACCCGGCGCCACCGTCGTCGTGCCGGTTCCCGGCTTCGTGATGTACGAGATGTCGGCGAAATTCGCGGGGCTTGAGTTTATCGGCGTGCCGTTGAACGCTGATTTCACACTCGATGTCGACACGCTGATTTCCGCGATCGAAACGCACAACCCGGCGCTGGTATATCTCGCGTATCCGAACAATCCGACCGGCACGCTTTACGACGACGCGGATATTGAACGCGTGATCGCGGCGGCATCGAACAGCCTGGTTGTAATCGATGAAGCGTATCAACCGTTCGCCCAGCAAAGCTGGCTGCCGCGCGCTGCAGATTTCGACAACGTGGTCGTGATGCGGACGATGTCGAAGCTCGGCCTGGCGGGTATTCGCCTGGGTTATCTGGCGGGCAAGGCGTCATGGACCACGGAATTCGATAAAGTGCGTCCGCCGTACAACATCAACGTGCTGACGCAGGCGGCCGCGGATTTCATGCTCGATCACCTCGATGTGCTCGATGCCCAAGCCGCCGAACTCCGCATTGAACGCTCGCGGTTGGAACTGGCCTTGAAGGCGCTGCCCGGCGCGACCGTTTATCCCAGCGCCGGCAACTTTCTGCTGGTTCGTGTTCCCGATGCTGCTGCCGTCTTCGAAACCCTGCTGACATCGCGGGTTTTGATCAAAAACGTGAGTAAAATGCATCCGTTATTGGCGAATTGCGTGCGTTTGACGGTCGGATCGGCAGAAGAGAATGCGCAAATGATCGCCGCTCTGAAACTCGCGCTGCACTGAAATCTCTTAAAAGTCTCAAAGGAAATACCATGCGCAATGCGGAAGTCGTTCGCAACACCAGCGAAACGCAGATCCGTGTGAAGCTCGACCTGGACGGCACCGGCAAGCAAAAGCTTGCCACCGGTGTGCCGTTTCTCGACCACATGCTCGACCAGATCGCGCGTCACGGCCTTTTCGACCTTGAAGTCGAAGCGCATGGCGACCTTCATATCGATGACCACCACACGGTGGAAGATACGGGTATCACGCTGGGTCAGGCCGTGGCGAAGGCCATTGGCGACCGCAAGGGCATTCGCCGATACGGCCATTCCTACGTGCCGCTCGACGAAGCGCTGTCACGCGTGGTGATCGATTTTTCGGGCCGGCCGGGGCTGGAATTTCACGTCCCGTTCACGCGTGCGCGCATTGGCACGTTCGACGTCGATCTCACCATCGAATTCTTCCGCGGTTTCGTGAATCACGCGGGCGTGACGCTGCACATCGACAATTTGCGCGGCATCAATGCGCATCATCAGGTGGAAACCGTCTTCAAGGCATTCGGCCGCGCGTTGCGCATGGCTGTTGAGCTGGACGAGCGCGCGGCAGGGCAGATTCCATCGACCAAGGGCAGCCTTTAAGCGCCTTCTAAATAACGCGAAACTGGCACATGTCGGGCGTGTTTCCAAGCGCGTCCGGGCCGTCCGCGTCGATACGAGCCATGCCGGCCTGCGATGAATCTACTCAAATCGTTTATTTCGTTGCTCGCGCTGATCAATCCGGTCGGCGCGATCCCGTTTTTTCTGAGCTTGACGACCGATATGTCGAGCCCGGAGAAGAAAAACACGATCCGGATCGCGTCCATTTCGGTCTTCTGCGTGATTGGCGTGACTGCGCTGCTCGGACAGCAGATCATCGCGTTCTTCGGGATTTCCGTCGGATCTCTTGAAGTGGGCGGCGGCATCATCATGTTGTTGATGGCGATCAACATGTTGAACGCGCAAGTCGGCAACGCGCGCTCCACGCCGGAAGAGCGACACGAAGCCGAGATGAAAAGCAGCATCGCGGTCGTGCCGCTCGCCATTCCGCTGCTGACGGGACCGGGTTCCATCAGCACGGTGATCGTCTATTCTGCAAGTGTGGTGCACTGGTATGACCGTATCGGACTGGTCATGATCGGCGGGGTGCTGGCGCTGTTGTGTTTCGGTGCGCTGCGCCTGGCTGAACCCATTGCGAGCTGGGTCGGGCGTACGGGCATTAACATTGGTACGCGCCTGATGGGTTTGATGCTGTCGGCGCTGGCGGTGGAATTTATCGTCAACGGATTGAAGGCGTTGCTGCCCTCCTTGAAATAGCGTTCTGGAACGTGCTGAATTGAATACTTCGATGAAAACTTCGATAGCAATCGTGGATTACGGCATGGGCAACCTGCGTTCCGTGTATCAGGCGCTGCGCAAGGCCGCGCCGGAAGCGGACGTGGCGATCGTCGAGCAGCCCGAAGCAATCCGTGCGGCCGACCGGGTCGTGCTGCCGGGACAGGGCGCCATGCGCGACTGCATGGCGCACCTCGGCGCGTCGGGCCTGCAGGAAGCCGTCATGGAAGCCGCGCGCAACAAACCCATGCTGGGCGTGTGTGTCGGTGAGCAGATGCTGTTTGACTGGAGCCAGGAAGGCGACGCGAAGGGCACGAATGGCCTTGGCCTGATACCCGGCAAGGTCGTGCGCTTCGATCTGGAAGGCCAACTGCAAGATGACGGCTCGCGCTTCAAAGTTCCGCAGATGGGCTGGAACCGCGTGCGTCAGACGCAGCGGCACGCGCTGTGGGACGGGGTGCCCGACGAATCATTTTTCTATTTCGTGCACAGTTATTACGGCGTTCCGGACAATCCGGCGCATACGTCCGGCGAAACCCTTTACGGCGCGCCGTTTACTTCGGCTATCGCTCGGGACAATCTGTTCGCGACCCAGTTTCACCCAGAGAAGAGCGCCGATGCGGGCTTGCGGCTGTATCGAAACTTCGTACACTGGAAACCATGAAGTTCGCGTTTTTGGTGCTGTTTTAGCGGTGATTTGACGTTTTGGCTTATGCCGTTTGCAGCGGCGAGCCTTGCATCACTTGTACTACACTAGCGAGACGGCAGGCAAAACAGGGCGCTGTGCCCAAATTTGCAACCGTTCGATCAACCCTCATCCGATAACGCTATTTCTATGTTGCTCATTCCGGCCATCGATCTAAAAGACGGTCAGTGCGTACGCCTCAAACAAGGCGATATGGACCAGGCGACCATTTTTTCCGAAGATCCGGCGGCAATGGCCCGGCTATGGGTCGATCGGGGCGCACGGCGGCTTCATCTCGTCGACCTGAACGGCGCGTTTGCCGGCAAGCCGAAAAACGAAGAAGCCATCCGCGCGATCATCAAGGAAGTCGGTAACGACATCCCGGTGCAGCTCGGCGGCGGCATTCGCGACCTGAACACCATCGAACGCTATCTCGATGACGGTCTGGAGTACGTGATCATCGGCACGGCGGCGGTGAAAAATCCGGGCTTCCTGCAAGATGCGTGCACCGCGTTTGCGGGTCATATCATCGTCGGGCTGGATGCGAAGGACGGTAAGGTCGCTACCGACGGCTGGAGCAAGCTGACGGGGCACGAAGTCATCGACCTCGGCCGCAAGTTCGAAGACTACGGCTGCGAGGCGATCATCTATACGGATATCGGCCGCGACGGCATGTTGCAGGGCATCAACATTGAAGCCACTGTGCGCCTCGCGCAAGCCGTCAAGATTCCGGTGATTGCGAGCGGCGGATTATCGAACCTGGGCGACATCGACTCCCTGTGCGAAGTGGAAGACGAAGGCATTTCCGGCGTGATTTGCGGGCGCGCGATTTATTCGGGCGACCTGGATTTCGCCGCCGCGCAAGCGCGCGCCGACAAGCTGCGCGAAGCCGACGACGCCTGAGCCTAAGTCTTACGCCTAAGTCTTAAGCCTAAGCAGCCGCATGTTGCGAGGGCGCCGCGCAGTCGTGGGTTACCTGACCACGCGGCGACTTTTTCGGGCCGCCTGATTTAAGCGCCTTATGTGCTTCCGGACAGTTTTCTGCTCAGCCTGATCGAGGCGCGCCGCAAGTCCGTACAGGCGGGGCGGCCATTCGTTTCGTTTCTTTCCGCGACGGTCAATTTCGATTGAACCGCCTCGCTTATCCTAAGCACTCACTCGCAGCGCAACGGCATTCGTAACAACATGGCTCTCGCTAAACGCATCATCCCGTGTCTCGATGTCACCGCTGGCCGCGTGGTCAAGGGCGTCAATTTCCTCGAATTGCGCGATGCGGGCGATCCCGTCGAAATTGCTCGCCGATACGACGACCAGGGCGCCGACGAACTCACGTTCCTCGACATCACCGCCACCTCCGACCAGCGTGACCTGATCCTGCCGATCATCGAACAGGTGGCGTCGCAGGTCTTTATCCCGCTGACCGTTGGCGGCGGCGTGCGCGCGGTGGAAGACGTGCGTCGGCTGCTGAACGCGGGCGCCGACAAGATCAGCATGAATTCATCGGCGGTGGCGAATCCGCAACTCGTGCGCGATGCATCGGACAAACACGGTTCGCAGTGCATCGTGGTGGCCATCGACGCAAAGCGTGTCAGCGCCGTGGGCGAAACCCCGCGTTGGGAAGTTTTCACGCACGGTGGCCGCAAGAACACGGGACTCGACGTGATCGAGTGGGCGCGCAAGATGGCGGAATTTGGCGCCGGCGAAATCCTGCTGACCAGCATGGATCGTGACGGCACGAAAAGCGGCTTCGATCTTGCGCTGACGCGCGCGGTGTCCGACGCTATTTCGATTCCGGTGATTGCATCGGGCGGCGTGGGTTCGCTCGCGCATCTGGCCGACGGCATCACCGAAGGTCACGCCGATGCGGTGCTTGCCGCCAGCATTTTCCACTATGGCGAACACACGGTCGGCGAGGCGAAACGCTTCATGGCCGATCAGGGTATTTCGGTGAGGATTTAAGCGGTGACTGCACAAACTGAAGAAGCGAGTTGGCTCGATAAGGTCAAGTGGGACGCGAACGGTCTCGTGCCGGTGATCGCTCAGGAATCCACAACGGGTGACGTGCTGATGTTCGCGTGGATGAACCGCGAAGCGTTGGCGAAGACCATCGAATTGAAGCGCGCCGTGTATTACTCGCGTTCGCGCCAGCGCCTGTGGTTCAAGGGCGAGGAATCGGGACACGTCCAGCACGTGCATGAAGTCCGGCTCGATTGCGATGAAGACGTCGTATTGCTCAAAGTGGAGCAGGTGTCGGGCATTGCGTGCCACACCGGCCGCCATTCGTGCTTTTTCCAGAAATTCGAGGGATCGGTCAAAACGGGCGACTGGATCGCGGTCGATCCGGTCTTGATGGACCCTGAACATATCTATAAGTAATGACTCAAGCCACGCTTTCCACGCAAGACACGTTGCTGCGCCTCGCGGCGATTATCGATAGCCGCAAGGGCGGAGATCCGGAACAATCCTACGTTTCCCGACTCTTTCATAAAGGTGACGACGCCGTTCTCAAGAAGATCGGTGAGGAAGCTACCGAAGTCGTGCTGGCCGCCAAGGACGCGCGACACGGCGGTGCACCCAAGGCGCTTGTCGGCGAAGTGGCCGACTTGTGGTTCCATTGTCTCGTGATGTTGTCCCATTTCGACCTCGGTCCGGCAGACGTCATTGCCGAACTGGAACGGCGAGAGGGGATGTCGGGGATCGAAGAAAAGGCGTTACGCAAATCCCGCGATCGTGAGCAGAACGAAAACGGCGGCTAAGCTGCAGGGTCGGGTCACGTTCGACCGGTCGCCGAGGAGGATGAAATGAATCAGCCTTATGAGCCTTATCCGCCGCCTGTTTACCAAAACTCGCCCGAATCCGAACGCCTGCGCAGCTTGCGCACGCTGACCCACGTGCTATATGCGCTTTACGCCGCGTACTGGCTCACTGGCGGGTTGACCGTGCTGATCGCGGTCATCATCAATTACCTGAAACGCGATGACGTCGCGGGAACGCCGTATGAAGCGCATTTCCGGTGGCAGATCCGCACCTTCTGGTGGGCGTTGCTCGGTCATGTGATCGGCATAGCGCTGATCTGGGTGTTTATCGGCTTCCCCATTTTGTTCATGGTCGGCATCTGGACGCTGTATCGCGTTATAAAGGGCTGGCTGTTTTTGTACGAGAACAAGCCATTGCAACCGGGTGCCTGGGTTTGAGACCGAACGCCTGATCTTCAACATGCATTCATATCGGGATATCCCGCGACACACATGAGCCAAGAGAACTGCATTTTCTGTAAGATCGCTGCAGGAGAAATTCCGAGCAAGAAAGTCCATGAAGACGATGAATTCGTTGCTTTTCATGATATCAACCCGGCCGCGCCCGTCCATGTGCTGGTGATCCCGCGTAAACATATTGAGACGCTGTCGAGCTGCACCGAAGCCGATGCGCCGCTGCTTGGTAGAATGCTGAGCCTGACGGCACGGCTTGCCAGTGAGTTGGGCGTTGCGTACACGGGCGGCGAAACTGGTTTCCGGACGGTCATCAATACCGGTCCGGGCGGCGGGCAAGAGGTGTATCACATTCACGCTCATATCCTCGCCGGGGAACGTCCGTGGCGTCGGATGGGCTGAAGGATCGTCGATGGACACGGCTGATCGTGTGATCAAAATGTAATGAAAACGAAAGCGTCTTTCCATCGCAATATTAGGCGTGCAAGATATCGGTTTAATCATCGGGGCGTCGACGCTCCGACTCGGGCCGCAAGGCCCACATTCTTCGTCGCGAGCGACATGCGCGGCGAAGCCAAGGAGAGTTTTCAGTCATGGGTTCGTTGAGCATTTGGCATTGGTTGATCGTTTTGCTGATCGTGGCACTGGTCTTCGGCACGAAGAAACTGCGCAACATCGGCGGGGATCTGGGCGGTGCGGTAAAGGGTTTCAAGGAAGGTATGAAGGAAGGCGAAGGGACGCCGGCCGAGCAGCGCGAATTGCCGCGCAACGGTACGGTCGACGTAGAAGCGAAGGACAAGACTCGTTCGAGCGACTACCGCTAATCAAGCTGATTAATCTGACCCAGGTAATCTGACCCAGGCACGGTAAGCCCGGCACCGGTCACCTTCACTCGCCACCCTCAGGATCTTCGATTCCATGCTCGACCTTGGTCTGACCAAAATGGCGCTGATTGGCGTCGTCGCGCTGGTAGTGCTCGGGCCGGAACGCTTGCCCGGTGTGGCACGAACAGCAGGCGCGCTGTTTGGCCGCGCACAGCGGTATATCAACGACGTCAAGGCCGAAGTCTCGCGTGAGATGGAACTCGACGAGTTGAAGAAGATGCGCACCGAGTTCGAAACGGCGGCATCGAATGTCGAGAACAAGATTCACGACAATCTTCGCCAGCACGAAAACGAACTCAACGACGCCTGGAACCAGGGCACGTCCGTGTCGGACAGCGTGGCGGGCGGTGGCGACCCGAATCTGACGCACGTTTCCGGGGACACCTGGCGTTCGAACTCGGACAACACGTTCAGCAGCAGCAACGCGTCGCCGGCGAAACGCAAGAACTGGCGTGTCAAGCAGGCCGCCATTCCGAACTGGTACAAGCGCACCACGTTACGCAAGACGCGCGTTCAGTCAGGTGCGGCGCGCGTGGCGCGGCATACGCCTGAGACGCTGCGTCGTCCCACGCGGTTTTTCTGATGTTTGCGCCACTTCCATTGCGCGAACGCCAACTTCCCTTCCATCGATGAATCCCAGCAGAGGGCCGGCGTGAGCGACCCGCAACAGATTAAAGACGAGCCCGTCGAAGAGACGTTTATCTCGCACCTGGTCGAACTGCGTGACCGCATCATCCGCGCAGGCGCTTCAGTCATCGTCGTGTTCATCGGGCTGGTTTATTGGGCACCGGACATATTCAGGCTGCTCGCGCGTCCGCTGATGCAGAACTTGCCGAAGGACGGCAAGATGATCGTCACTGACGTCACTGGCTCGTTCTTTGTGCCAATGAAGGTGACCATGATGGTCGCGCTTGTCATAGCGCTGCCCATTGTGCTGTACCAGATCTGGGCGTTTATCGCGCCGGGGCTGTATCAGCACGAAAAGAAGCTGGTCGTGCCGCTGGTCGGGAGCAGCTATGTCCTGTTCCTGTGCGGCATGGCGTTCGCCTATTTCGTCGTGTTTCCCACCATTTTCCGCGTGATGGCGCATTACAACGCGCCGCTCGGTGCGGAAATGACGACGGATATCGATAATTACCTGAGCTTCGTCCTCACCATGTTCCTCGCGTTCGGCGTGACCTTCGAGGTGCCGATCATCGTGGTGATCCTCGCGCGCATGGGGTTCGTCACCATCAAGAAGTTGCGGCAGATCCGGCCGTACGTGATTGTCGGCGCGTTCGTGATTTCCGCCGTGGTGACGCCGCCGGACGTGTTCTCGCAACTGATCCTGGCTGTGCCGCTGATCATTCTTTACGAGGTCGGCATCATTGCGGCACGGTTGATCGTGGGCAAGGACAAGATCAAGGAGCAGGAAGCGGACGCTGCAGAGGACGCGAAGCGGGAAGAGGAGTGAGGGTTTCAGTCGCCGGGTGACGGGCAAGAATACAAAAAAGGGGCCGTTCCAGACGTGAGTTGGAACGGCCCCTTTGGTTTGTGCGCGTTACAAGTACGAGGAGTTGCCGGTCAACGATCGGCGGCAACGTTCCTAGTTCACTCGTCGTTTTGATCCCCGCCGCCGTTATCATCGTCCGGTGCCTGGGGCTGCTTGGGCTGCATCGGTCGTTTGCCGATTACCACGCTCAGGTCCAGTTCCTTGCTTTTGCGCATCAGATGCACCTTCACCGACGTTCCCGGCTTGATCTGTGCGACTACATTCAGCAGGCGCGTGGTGTCGGTGATAGTGTCGTCGTTGATGCTGATCAGGATGTCGCCGGGCTTGATGCCGGCTTTATCGGCCGGTCCGCCTTGCAATACGCCCGCCACGATCGCGCCGGACTTTTGCTCGAGCCCGAACGATTCCGCGATTTCCGGCGTCACGTCCTGCGGTTCCACGCCAATCCAGCCGCGCGTGACCGTGCCCGTGGTGATGATGCTTTCCAGCACGCTGCGCGCCGTTGACACGGGAATGGCAAAGCCAATCCCGAGCGAGCCGCCGCTGCGCGAATAGATCGCCGTATTGATGCCGAGCAGATTACCGTTCACGTCCACCAGCGCGCCGCCGGAATTACCCGGGTTGATGGCCGCGTCGGTCTGGATAAAATTCTCGAAGGTATTGATGCCGAGGTGATTGCGCCCGAGCGCGCTGACAATCCCCATGGTCACCGTCTGCCCGACGCCAAACGGATTGCCGATCGCCAGCACCACGTCGCCCACGCGCGTCTGGTCCATGCGGCCGAGCGTGATGGTCGGCAGGTTGGTCATGTTGATCTTCAGCACGGCGAGATCGGTTTCCGGATCCACGCCGATTACTTTGGCCGACGACGTCCGTCCGTCAGCCAAAGCAACTTCGATCTGATCAGCCCCATCGACGACATGTTGGTTCGTTAGAATGTAGCCTTCGGAGCTGACAATCACGCCTGAGCCGAGATTCGACGCCGGCGTTTCGTCGCCCTTACGCTTGTTCTTGTCGCCGAAGAAATAGCGGAACAGCGGGTCTTTCGCGCGCGGATCGGGCGGTAATGTGCCGTCCTTGCTCGAAAACACGTTGACCACGGCGGGCATCGCTTTCTGCGCGCCATCCGCATAGGACGATTGGGCGGGCCGGGAACCGATGCTTGGCGCAACTTCCTGCAACGCGACGATCGGTTCGGCGAGTTGCTTGCCGAACGTTCCCTGGCGTTGAAGCCACTGCGGTTTCAAGGTCGCGACGATGAACATCAGCGCCAAAAGCACGGTCACCGCTTGGGCAAAAAACAGCCAGAAGCGTCTAAGCATTTGATGGAATAGAGGAATTCATGGATCGGATCGAACTAGAATTGTATCTGAACAATCTGCTTGAAATCGGGCGCTTCAAGGACTATTGCCCGAATGGTCTGCAGGTTGAAGGCTCACGTCGCGTGGGCAAACTGGCGACCGGCGTGACAGCGTCGCAGGCGTTCCTGGACGCGGCCATCGAGTGGGGCGCCGACGCCGTGCTCGTACATCATGGCTACTTCTGGAAGAACGAAGCGCCGCAGGTCACGGGCCGCAAATACCGGCGGCTGAAGACGCTGCTGGACCATGATATCAACCTGTTCGCGTACCACCTGCCGCTCGATTCGCATCCCGAATTCGGCAATAACGCCCAGCTTGGCGCGCGTCTTGGCTTGATCGCGGACAACCGTTTCGGCGACCAGGATCTCGGCTGGATTGCGTCGTTGCCGGTGCCGTTGTCGCTCGAGCATTTCACCGCGACGGTCGAGAACGAATTAGGGCGCAAGCCGCTCGTATTCGGTAACCCGGATTGGGAACTGCGTCGCGTGGCGTGGTGCACAGGCGGCGCGCAAGGTTTCTTCGACGAAGCCATTGCCGCCGGCGCCGATGTCTACATAAGCGGCGAAGTCTCCGAGCAGACCATGCACATCGCGGCGGAAAGCGGCGTAGCCTACGTTGCGGCAGGGCATCATGCCACTGAACGATACGGCGTTCAGGCGCTCGGCGCCCATGTGGCCGAGCATTTCGATATCGAACACGTTTTTATCGATATCGATAATCCGGTGTGATTATCTTGCAGTGCAATAAATAATCGAATGGGTTAAATAACCCCTTCATTCCCTACTCACGATAAGTGCGGGGAAACCCTTAAGAATGAAGGACTTCGAGCGTTTTTTGCTATTCAACTCTTGTAAATGACGACTCCATTCGCGCACACTAGCGTCGGTAGAACGACCTGACGGTATAAATCCAACTCAGAAGTGGGGCGTGTGATGCGAGACAACGAAGATCAACGCGTCGACGGCAGCCGCCGAACCTGGCTGATCACGACGACCGTAATGGGCGGAATTGGTGGCGTAGCGGCTTGCGTCCCGTTCGTCGGGTCGTTTGCACCGTCGGAAAAAGCCAAGGCAGCGGGCGCGCCGGTCGAAGTCGATATATCAGGTCTCAAGCCTGGCGACCTGATGACGGTTGCCTGGCGCGGCAAGCCTGTCTGGATTTTGAATCGTACCGACGAAATGCTCGCCGACGTGAAGAAGGCCGATCCCGAGCTCGCGGATCCGCAATCGAAGAAAGTATTCAGCATGCCGCTGCCGGAATACTGCAATAACGAATACCGTTCGCGCACCGATCATAAGAATTTGCTTGTCGCCGTGGCCGTCTGCACGCACCTCGGCTGCACCCCTACGCCGCGTTTCCAGGAAGGCGCCCAGCCCAATCTCCCCGACGACTGGCCCGGCGGTTTTCTCTGCCCGTGCCACGGTTCGACCTATGACCTGTCCGGCCGCGTCTTCAAGAACAAGCCCGCACCGGACAACCTGGACATCCCGCCTTATATGTTCACTTCGGCGACGTCACTCGTGATTGGCAAGGACGAAAAGGGAGAAGCGTAATGGCGGCTACCGACAAGGAAGTGGAAACAACGGGGTTTCTGGGCTGGATCGACCGGCGGTTTCCGCTGACATCGACCTGGAAGGCGCACGTTTCCGAGTACTACGCACCGAAGAATTTCAACTTCTGGTACATCTTCGGCTCGCTGGCGCTGCTGGTGCTGGTGAACCAGATCGTCACCGGCATCTTCCTGACAATGAACTACAAGCCCGATGCGACGCTCGCGTTCGCATCGGTCGAATACATCATGCGGGAAGTGCCGTGGGGCTGGCTGATCCGCTACATGCACTCCACGGGCGCGTCGATGTTCTTCGTCGTCGTGTATCTGCACATGTTCCGCGGGCTGTTGTACGGCTCGTATCGCAAGCCGCGCGAACTCGTTTGGATCTTCGGCTGCGCGATTTTCCTGTGCCTGATGGCCGAGGCGTTCTTCGGCTACCTGCTGCCGTGGGGCCAGATGTCGTTCTGGGGCGCGCAGGTGATCGTGAACCTGTTCTCGGCGATTCCGTTCATCGGCCCGGATCTGTCGCTCTGGATTCGCGGCGATTACGTGGTGTCGGACGTGACTCTCAACCGCTTTTTTGCGTTCCACGTGGTCGCCATTCCGCTCGTGCTGATCGGACTGGTGGTCGCCCACCTGGTCGCGCTGCACGAAGTGGGATCGAATAACCCGGATGGCATCGAGATCAAGGCGAAGAAGGACGAGAAAGGCATTCCACTCGATGGCATCCCGTTCCATCCGTACTACTCCGTCCACGACTTCATGGGCGTGTGCGTGTTCCTGTTCATCTTCGCTGCGATCATTTTCTTCGCGCCGGAAATGGGCGGCTATTTCCTCGAAGCCAATAACTTCGTGCCGGCGAACTCGCTGCAGACGCCGAACGAGATTGCCCCAGTCTGGTATTTCACCGCCTTCTACGCGATGCTCCGCGCCACGACCGACCCGTTCAAGATTGTCCTGATGATCGTGGTTGCGTTGCTGGGCGTACTGGCGTTGTTGCGAGCGCGCGGCAAATGGCGGATCGGTTTGCCGGTGCTGGCGTTGCTGATGGTCGTGTTCATGGCGTTCACCGAATCGAAATTCTGGGGCGTGGTGGTGATGGGTACAGCCGTGGTATCGCTGTTCTTCCTGCCGTGGCTTGACCGAAGTCCTGTCAAATCCATTCGCTATCGGCCGTTTTTCCACAAAGTGTTCTATGGCGTCTTTGTGTTCGCGTTCCTGGTACTTGGCTATCTCGGCACGAAACCGCCGTCACCGGCCAGCACATTGATAGCGCAGATCTGTGCATTGATTTATTTCGCGTTTTTCCTCGGCATGCCCTTCTGGACGACGCGCGGCCGCTTCAAACAGCCGCCCGACCGCGTGCGGTACAAGCCGCATTGACCCCAAAGGAGACACGACGATGAAAAAATGGTTTTCTACCCTCGCGGTGATTGGCGCGGCGCTGCTGTCGTTCGGCCTGACCCCGGCGCACGCGCAGGAAGTGCCGCTGGACGCCGCGCCCGATAGCTCCGAAAATTTTGCTTCGCTTCAACATGGCGCAAAATTGTTTGTAAACTATTGCCTGAATTGCCACAGCGCCAATTTGATGCGTTACAACCGGCTGACGGACATCGGCATCGATCCGAAGGAGATCGAGGATAATTTGCTTTTCACGACCGACAAGGTCGGCAATACGATGACGATCGCCATGCGTCCCGATGACGCAAAAACGTGGTTCGGGGCGGCGCCGCCGGATTTGTCGGTGGAGGCGAGGGCGCGTGGCAAGGACTGGATCTACACGTACTTGCGGAGTTTTTATCGCGACGATACCCGGCCGACCGGCTGGAACAATCTCGTGTATGAAAACGTCGCCATGCCCCATGTGCTGTGGGAGTTGCAGGGTATTCGGACGGCGAAATTCGATACCGACGTCGACGAAAAAACCGGTGAAAAGGTCAAACATTTCGCGGGTTATACCCAAGTGACTCCGGGGACGATGTCGCCAGTAGATTATGATTCGGCTATGGCCGATCTGGTTTCGTACCTTTCGTGGATGGCGGAACCGGCCCAGCAGGAGCGAAAGCAGCTGGGTGTCTGGGTCCTGATGTTCTTGGGAGTTTTGAGCTTTCTGGCGTGGCGCCTCAACGCGGCATACTGGAAGCAAATTAAATAACACGCCGCGATCGGTGTGGGTCAGCGTGGACGAAGCGCCTCCTAGCAGGCGCTTTTCGCACGCTGGCCCTTATGTTTTTCTGAAGGGACTTTTAATCATGATGGTTTTGTACTCCGGCACTACCTGCCCGTTCTCCCAGCGCTGCCGGCTGGTGTTGTTCGAAAAGGGCATGGACTTCGAAATCCGCGACGTTGACCTGTTCAACAAGCCGGAAGACATCGCGGTGATGAATCCGTACGGCCAGGTTCCCATTTTGGTCGAACGCGACCTGATCCTGTACGAATCGAACATCATCAACGAATACATCGATGAGCGTTTTCCGCATCCGCAACTCATGCCCGCCGATCCGGTGCAACGCGCTCGCGCTCGCCTGTTCCTGCTGAACTTCGAGAAAGAGCTGTTCGTGCACGTCGGCACGCTGGAAAACGAAAAGGGCAAGGCTGCGGAAAAGAATCACGAGAAGGCGCGCAACGCCATCCGCGATCGCCTGACGCAACTCGCCCCCATTTTCCTGAAGAACAAGTACATGCTCGGCGAAGAGTTTTCCATGCTCGACGTCGCCATCGCGCCGCTGCTGTGGCGCCTGGATCACTATGGCATCGAGCTGTCGAAGAACGCTGCGCCGTTGATGAAGTACGCCGAGCGAATTTTTAGCCGTCCGGCCTACATCGAAGCGCTGACGCCTTCGGAAAAGGTAATGCGTCGCTAATATTTTCGATTGGCGGGCGCGCCGGCTCGACCGGCGGCGCTCCCCATCGATCGAGGGCAAGTCGATGCAAGAAATATCCACCAAGCCTTATCTACTGCGCGCGCTCTACGAGTGGTGCACGGATAACGGCTTTACGCCGCATATCGCGGTGCGGGTCGACAACGGCACGCGCGTGCCGCGCCAGTTCGTGCGCAATGATGAGATCGTGCTGAACATCAGCTTCGAGGCTACGAGCCAGTTGCAGATGGGCAATGAGTGGATCGAGTTCAGTGCACGCTTTTCTGGCAAGTCGCACAAGATCGAAGTGCAGGTCACCAACGTGCTGGCTATCTATGCACGAGAGAATGGCCAGGGCATGGCCTTTCCCGTCGATCCCGCTGCGATCGGCGCGGCGCCGGACGTGTCGGGCGAGAACGGGCCGCGTTCGTCGGAGCTGGGTCCGGAGGAAAGTGGGGCTGAGCGGATCGAGCACCGTGAGACGACGGCGTCAGCACGCGACGCACGAGATGACAATGAGTCGCCTCCTGACGACGATGGGTCGAAATCATCTGGTCGAGGCCACCTCAAGGTCGTCAAATGAAGTAAAATCGCTGACTTCGCCGGCTTAGCTCATCAGGTAGAGCAGTTGATTTGTAATCAGAAGGTGGCGGGTTCGAGTCCTGCAGCCGGCACCAGTTTAGCTTTTCATGAAGTACCAAGATGTATTGAACCCCGCGCCCGGTAACGGTCTGCGGGGTTTTTTGTTTTCGGCGGCTTCAATCGCTCGATGCTGAATAGCGCGATGGGGGTGGTCCTTGGGGGTCTTGGCCGGCATCTTTGCGTCGTCATTCGCTGCAAAGCAGCATCTGGTTCGGAAACCGGGAGAGTTTCCGAGATGGCGCCGGGAAGCAAATTTCCGAAACAGTGCGGCACGAAGTCGAGTAAATCACCACGGTCTTCGAGGCGCTTGGTACTTGAGACTTGATCGGCCGATGCCCGATGCCAAAGGGTGCGATAGCGACTCGCCCCCGATCGATTCCGCATATTCATCAGAAGGTCTTCTCAGCGAGCAATCACGCGTGTCTGGTCGTAGTTCTTCCTCATATTTCGCTGGATTCGCGCAGACTCTTCACGTGCCATTAATAATCTTTTCACAAACCCCTTGCGCAACGTCTGAGGGGGCACTAGAATTCGGCCTCTTCGCTTCTGGATGAGGCGAAGAGAAGCGGGAAGTAAGGGCGTTAGCTGTTCAATTTCGGTACCCGGAGAGCCAAGCAGGACGGTGCTTCGACGGAATTGGAAAGTCCAGGTGGTCGAGATGATGTTTGTCACGAAGCGGTAAAAAACCTGTTGACGGAAAGCGAAACGCAGGACATAATCTCGTTTCTGTGCTGCACGAGCAGCGACGCGAAAGCGGTGGGGTTCTGAGGGTTGGGGCTTTGCGGTTTGAGCGAATGTTCTTTAAAAACTAACAGCCGATAAGTGTGGGCGCTTGGTGTTTTGCTGAGAAGCGTGGTGGTGTTTTCCGGGGTTTCTCGGGAGACGCTGCCGTGAAGCGAAAGTATCAAGTCTCACACTAGTATTAAGGTAGGTTTTGAGCGTCTTTCCGAAAGGGAAGATGGGAGGAACTTGTCAGTACGTTGAGTGAGCGACCTATTCGCAAGAATAGAAAACAGTAACAGGCATTGAACTGAAGAGTTTGATCCTGGCTCAGATTGAACGCTGGCGGCATGCCTTACACATGCAAGTCGAACGGCAGCACGGGGGTAACCCTGGTGGCGAGTGGCGAACGGGTGAGTAATACATCGGAACGTGTCCTGTAGTGGGGGATAGCCCGGCGAAAGCCGGATTAATACCGCATACGATCTACGGAAGAAAGCGGGGGATCGAAAGACCTCGCGCTATAGGGGCGGCCGATGGCAGATTAGCTAGTTGGTGGGGTAAAGGCCTACCAAGGCGACGATCTGTAGCTGGTCTGAGAGGACGACCAGCCACACTGGGACTGAGACACGGCCCAGACTCCTACGGGAGGCAGCAGTGGGGAATTTTGGACAATGGGGGAAACCCTGATCCAGCAATGCCGCGTGTGTGAAGAAGGCCTTCGGGTTGTAAAGCACTTTTGTCCGGAAAGAAAACTTCTGCCCTAATACGGCGGGAGGATGACGGTACCGGAAGAATAAGCACCGGCTAACTACGTGCCAGCAGCCGCGGTAATACGTAGGGTGCGAGCGTTAATCGGAATTACTGGGCGTAAAGCGTGCGCAGGCGGTTCGTTAAGACAGATGTGAAATCCCCGGGCTTAACCTGGGAACTGCATTTGTGACTGGCGAGCTAGAGTATGGCAGAGGGGGGTAGAATTCCACGTGTAGCAGTGAAATGCGTAGAGATGTGGAGGAATACCGATGGCGAAGGCAGCCCCCTGGGCCAATACTGACGCTCATGCACGAAAGCGTGGGGAGCAAACAGGATTAGATACCCTGGTAGTCCACGCCCTAAACGATGTCAACTAGTTGTTGGGTCTTCATTGACTTAGTAACGTAGCTAACGCGTGAAGTTGACCGCCTGGGGAGTACGGTCGCAAGATTAAAACTCAAAGGAATTGACGGGGACCCGCACAAGCGGTGGATGATGTGGATTAATTCGATGCAACGCGAAAAACCTTACCTACCCTTGACATGGTCGGAACCCTGCTGAAAGGTGGGGGTGCTCGAAAGAGAACCGATACACAGGTGCTGCATGGCTGTCGTCAGCTCGTGTCGTGAGATGTTGGGTTAAGTCCCGCAACGAGCGCAACCCTTGTCCTTAGTTGCTACGCAAGAGCACTCTAAGGAGACTGCCGGTGACAAACCGGAGGAAGGTGGGGATGACGTCAAGTCCTCATGGCCCTTATGGGTAGGGCTTCACACGTCATACAATGGTCGGAACAGAGGGCTGCCAACCCGTGAGGGGGAGCTAATCCCAGAAAACCGATCGTAGTCCGGATCGTAGTCTGCAACTCGACTACGTGAAGCTGGAATCGCTAGTAATCGCGGATCAGCATGCCGCGGTGAATACGTTCCCGGGTCTTGTACACACCGCCCGTCACACCATGGGAGTGGGTTTTACCAGAAGTGGCTAGTCTAACCGCAAGGAGGACGGTCACCACGGTAGGATTCATGACTGGGGTGAAGTCGTAACAAGGTAGCCGTATCGGAAGGTGCGGCTGGATCACCTCCTTTCTCGAGCTCAACGTTTCAAAGTGAAGTGCTAAAGCGCTCACGCTTATCGGCTGTAAGAAGACAGGCTAAGGGTCTGTAGCTCAGTTGGTTAGAGCACCGTCTTGATAAGGCGGGGGTCGTTGGTTCGAATCCAACCAGACCCACCATGATTCGCTTGAAAGTGATTGACGAAAGTTAATCGCATTCAAACCAATCTACGGACCCTTCAGCATCGCGGTACTGGGGGATTAGCTCAGCTGGGAGAGCACCTGCTTTGCAAGCAGGGGGTCGTCGGTTCGATCCCGTCATCCTCCACCAATCACCAACGCATAGCATTCTTTATAAAGAGAGTGATTACGCATTGGCGATTGAGCCAGTCAGTAAGCAACTTAAAGCATAGCGCTTTAAGTTGTGCTGTCGTTCTTTAACAATCTGGAAGAAGTAGTAAAGAGATTCACGAAAGTACACTTAGAGATGGGTGTGTGAGTAGGTGAATCAGGGTTGTGATTGTATCAATGTATGAAAAGGTGATCGAAAGATTGCTTTGGAATACGGCGCAACACGAATACTCAACCTATAGCGAGGTGAAGAAAAACACGGTCCGGGGCAACCTGGGTAGTGTTTGGAGAGACACACTCGTTATAGGGTCAAGCGAACAAGTGCATGTGGTGGATGCCTTGGCGATCACAGGCGATGAAGGACGCGGTAGCCTGCGAAAAGCTACGGGGAGCTGGCAAACGAGCTTTGATCCGTAGATGTCCGAATGGGGAAACCCGGCCCTTCTGGGTCATCCTAGACTGAATACATAGGTCTAGTGAAGCGAACGCGGTGAACTGAAACATCTAAGTAACCGCAGGAAAAGAAATCAACCGAGATTCCCAAAGTAGTGGCGAGCGAAATGGGATCAGCCTGTACTCTTTAGCACGACCGTTAGCCGAACACTCTGGAAAGTGTGACCATAGCAGGTGATAGTCCTGTAGGCGAAAGCGGATGTGTGGAACTAGGTGTACGACAAGTAGGGCGGGACACGTGAAATCCTGTCTGAAGATGGGGGGACCATCCTCCAAGGCTAAATACTCGTGATCGACCGATAGTGAACCAGTACCGTGAGGGAAAGGCGAAAAGAACCCCGGGAGGGGAGTGAAATAGATCCTGAAACCGCATGCATACAAACAGTCGGAGCCTCGCAAGGGGTGACGGCGTACCTTTTGTATAATGGGTCAGCGACTTACGTTCAGTAGCAAGGTTAACTGATTAAGGCAGCCGTAGCGAAAGCGAGTCCGAATAGGGCGTTCAGTTGCTGGGCGTAGACCCGAAACCAAGTGATCTATCCATGGCCAGGTTGAAGGTGCGGTAACACGTACTGGAGGACCGAACCCACTAATGTTGAAAAATTAGGGGATGAGCTGTGGATAGGGGTGAAAGGCTAAACAAACTTGGAAATAGCTGGTTCTCTCCGAAAACTATTTAGGTAGTGCCTCGTGTATCACCTTCGGGGGTAGAGCACTGTCATGGTTGTGGGGTCCATTGCGGATTACTACGCCATAGCAAACTCCGAATACCGAAGAGTGCAATCACGGGAGACAGACATCGGGTGCTAACGTCCGGTGTCAAGAGGGAAACAACCCAGACCGCCAGCTAAGGTCCCCAAATATTGCTAAGTGGGAAACGAAGTGGGAAGGCTAAAACAGTCAGGAAGTTGGCTTAGAAGCAGCCATCTTTTAAAGAAAGCGTAATAGCTCACTGATCGAGTCGTCCTGCGCGGAAGATGTAACGGGGCTAAGCAATATACCGAAGCTGCGGATGCGGGATTTATCCCGCATGGTAGGAGAGCGTTCCGTAAGCCTGTGAAGGTGCATTGAAAAGTGTGCTGGAGGTATCGGAAGTGCGAATGCTGACATGAGTAGCGATAAAGGGGGTGAAAAGCCCCCTCGCCGTAAGCCCAAGGTTTCCTACGCAACGTTCATCGGCGTAGGGTGAGTCGGCCCCTAAGGCGAGGCAGAAATGCGTAGCTGATGGGAAGCAGGTTAATATTCCTGCACCATTGTTAAATGCGATGGGGGGACGGATCGCGGAAGGTTGTCCGGGTGTTGGAAGTCCCGGTCCTTGCATTGGAGAAGGCGCTTAGGCAAATCCGGGCGCGGAATTCAAGGGTGTGAGGCGAGCCGCTTAGGTGGCGAAGCAATCGGAAGTGGTTCCAAGAAAAGCCTCTAAGCTTCAGTTTAACAAGACCGTACCGCAAACCGACACAGGTGGGCGAGATGAGTATTCTAAGGCGCTTGAGAGAACTCGGGAGAAGGAACTCGGCAAATTGGTACCGTAACTTCGGGATAAGGTACGCCCCTGTAGCTTGACTGGCCTGCGCCAGGAGGGTGAAGGGGTTGCAATAAACTGGTGGCTGCGACTGTTTAATAAAAACACAGCACTCTGCAAACACGAAAGTGGACGTATAGGGTGTGACGCCTGCCCGGTGCCGGAAGATTAAATGATGGGGTGCAAGCTCTTGATTGAAGTCCCGGTAAACGGCGGCCGTAACTATAACGGTCCTAAGGTAGCGAAATTCCTTGTCGGGTAAGTTCCGACCTGCACGAATGGCGTAACGATGGCCACACTGTCTCCTCCCGAGACTCAGCGAAGTTGAAGTGTTTGTGATGATGCAATCTCCCCGCGGCTAGACGGAAAGACCCCATGAACCTTTACTGTAGCTTTGCATTGGACTTTGAACCGATCTGTGTAGGATAGGTGGGAGGCTATGAAACCGGAACGCTAGTTTCGGTGGAGCCGTCCTTGAAATACCACCCTGGTTTGTTTGAGGTTCTAACCTTGGTCCGTGATCCGGATCGGGGACAGTGCATGGTAGGCAGTTTGACTGGGGCGGTCTCCTCCCAAAGTGTAACGGAGGAGTACGAAGGTACGCTAGGTACGGTCGGAAATCGTGCTGATAGTGCAATGGCATAAGCGTGCTTAACTGCGAGACCGACAAGTCGAGCAGGTGCGAAAGCAGGTCATAGTGATCCGGTGGTTCTGTATGGAAGGGCCATCGCTCAACGGATAAAAGGTACTCTGGGGATAACAGGCTGATACCGCCCAAGAGTTCATATCGACGGCGGTGTTTGGCACCTCGATGTCGGCTCATCTCATCCTGGGGCTGTAGCCGGTCCCAAGGGTATGGCTGTTCGCCATTTAAAGAGGTACGTGAGCTGGGTTTAAAACGTCGTGAGACAGTTTGGTCCCTATCTGCCGTGGGCGTTGGATATTTGAAGGGGGCTGCTCCTAGTACGAGAGGACCGGAGTGGACGAACCTCTGGTGTACCGGTTGTCACGCCAGTGGCATCGCCGGGTAGCTATGTTCGGAAGAGATAACCGCTGAAAGCATCTAAGCGGGAAACTCGCCTTGAGATGAGATATCCCTGGAGCTTTAAGCTCCTTGAAGGGTCGTTCTAGACCAGGACGTTGATAGGTCAGGTGTGGAAGTGCAGTAATGCATTAAGCTAACTGATACTAATTGCCCGTAAGGCTTGATCCTATAACAAGTGTGTCTCCTATGGCCCAGTGCCAGACGAACGCGCAAGGTTGAGATCAGTGTTGTGCCAGTACTAAACACAACCCCAAGCAACACCAGTAATAACGAGGCGTGCTCAACACATGCACTCGACTACTTCTTCCCCAGATTGGTTGTGATGGCCTTAACCCCCACCACAACACCCCTTTATGCCTGATGACCATAGCGAGTCGGTACCACCCCTTCCCATCCCGAACAGGACCGTGAAACGACTCCACGCCAATGATAGTGCGGATTCCCGTGTGAAAGTAGGTAATCGTCAGGCTCCTCATCTGTTGCTCGTAACCTGTGCAGCTAAACAAAAACCCCACCCCACAAAGGTGGGGTTTTTGCGTTTCGGAACGCCGCTTCATACAACTCGCTTCCAACACCACAACACACCGGCTTGCTCGTTCTTCAACACGCTAAAATACCGCTTTAGCCGGATGTCTTCACGGCTTTTGTAAAACAGGTCCCCATGCTACGTCTAAGCGAAATCAAGCTGCCGCTTGAGCATTCGGAAAGCGAACTCGAGTCGGCAATTCGCTCACGTCTCGCGCTTATTCATGTCCCCGCCGATGGTCTGATCCGCTATACGGTATTCCGTCGCGCGCACGATGCGCGCAAGCGCTCAGACATCAAACTCACGTACATCGTCGATGTCGACGTGAAGGACGAAGCCGCCGCACTTCGTTACCTGAACGATCAGCCGCATTGCACCGTAACGCCAGACATGGCGTACAAATTCGTCACGAAGGCGCCGGTGTCGATGACATCGCCGAGGCCTGTAGTGATCGGCATGGGACCGTGCGGTTTGTTCGCCGGATTGATTCTCGCGCAGATGGGCTTTCGTCCCATCATCCTGGAACGTGGCAAGGCTGTTCGCGAACGGACCAAGGACACTTGGGGCTTGTGGCGAAAAAACGTGCTGAACCCCGAGTCGAACGTGCAGTTTGGCGAAGGCGGTGCCGGGACGTTTTCGGACGGCAAGCTCTACAGCCAGATCAAAGACCCGAAGCACTACGGGCGTAAGGTGCTCGAAGAGTTCGTGCTTGCCGGCGCGCCCGAAGACATTCTCTATCTGAGCCGCCCGCATATCGGTACGTTCCGACTGGTGGGGATGGTCGAGAAAATGCGCGCGACAATTCATCAACTCGGTGGTGAGGTGCGCTTCGAATCGCGTGTCGAAGATATTGAGATCGATGGCGGCAAGGTGCGAAGTCTCACGCTTTCGAACGGCGAAACGCTGCGCTGCGACCACGTCGTGTTGTCGGTGGGACATAGCGCACGAGACACGTTCGAGATGCTGCACGATCGCGGCGTCTACATGGAGGCAAAACCGTTTTCGCTCGGGTTCCGGATCGAGCATCCGCAAGGGTTGATTGATCGGAGCCGGTTCGGCAAATTTGCCGGCCATAAGCTACTAGGCGCAGCCGACTACAAAGTCGTCCATCATTGCAGCAACGGTCGGGCGGTCTATAGTTTTTGCATGTGTCCGGGTGGAACGGTGGTAGCGGCAGCATCGGAACCGGGACGTGTCGTCACGAACGGGATGAGCCAATATTCGCGCAATGAGCGTAATGCAAATGCAGGCATTGTCGTCGGAATTACGCCGGACGATTTCCCGGGCGGTCCGCTAGCAGGGATCGCGTTTCAAAGGCAGTGGGAGGAGCGCGCGTTCGAGCTTGGCGGCGGTGATTACTGTGCGCCGGCGCAGTTGGTCGGCGACTTTATTGCGAGACGGCCGTCTACCGAGCAGGGGTCCGTCGAACCGTCGTACAAACCCGGCGTTCGTATGACTGACCTGACCACCGCATTGCCCGAGTACGTGGTTGAGGCGATTCGTGAAGCATTGCCGCAGATCGACAAGAAGATTCCCGGCTTCGCCATGCACGATGCGGTGCTGACGGGCGTCGAAACGCGCACGTCGTCACCAATACGAGTTCGCCGAAAGGACGATTATCAAAGCGTGAATGTCGATGGTCTTTATCCGGCGGGCGAAGGTGCGGGATATGCCGGTGGTATTTATTCGGCCGCGATCGATGGGATAGAAGTGGCCGAGGCGCTGGCATTGAAAATGATGGCGGGTTAAGGCGCTGTGCCGCGTCGGCCTGATGATCGAATGCTGCCCATGACGACGTATTTATTCGCCAGTGCCCGACGGGTTACCCGCGGCTGAGGCACGGTCGCCGGACGATGGCGGATCTACTTCTCGCGATGCCTCGGCGCGGGAATGCAAATGGTCGCGCGAGCTAGATTTTATTTCGCCACAGTCGATGCCCAGTTGATTTTCGCAAGCGTTCCTTCGCGCTGACTCCGCTATCGAGGCAGGCGGTTTGTTGATACAGATCGCCTTTGCAATCGCCGCTGTCCGTCGCGCATCGATGCCCGTTGTCGATGTCTCACGGGTGAGTGCGAGCCGTGATGCCACATATCGATCGATGCCCAGTCGATTTTGGCCAGCGTTCCTTCGCGCTACCTCAGCTATCCAGGCAGGCGGTTCGTTGGCGCAGATCGCCCTTGCCGTCGCCGCTGTCCGTCGCGCGTCGATGTCCCACGGGTGAGCGCGAGCCACGACGCTGCATTTCACCGTCGCAATTGATGCGCAGTCGATTTCGACCGGTTGCTCCAGGCAACTTGTCATTTCCCGCAGCGTACGAATATGGCCGGCGTATATCGCGCAAGAATGCCTTAGCCGCGATCAATGGCATCGAAACGATAAAAGCACAGAAACAAACGATGATCAGCGCGCTTCGCCAATATCAATCAAAACCCATCACGTAATCACACCCACCTGCCACGGCACGAACTCGTTCTGCCCGTAACCGTGCGCTTCGCTCTTCGATGGAACCCCCGACGCGCAGTCCAGCATCATCTGAAAAATGGCTTCTCCAAGCTGATCGATGGATGCCGTTCCGTCGACAACCCCACCGCAGTTGATATCGATGTCTTCTTCCTGCCGCTCCCACAGCGCCGTGTTCGTGGCGAGTTTGAGCGAAGGCGAGGGCGCGCAGCCGTAAGCCGAGCCACGTCCTGTTGTGAAGCAGATCAGATTCGCACCCGACGCAACCTGGCCTGTCGCCGAGACCGGGTCGTACCCGGGCGAGTCCATGAACACAAAACCCTTCGCATCGATAGGTTGAGCGTATTCATAGACCTCCACGAGCTTTGTCGTGCCACCTTTCGCCACCGCGCCTAGTGACTTTTCGAGGATCGTGGTCAAGCCGCCGACCTTGTTCCCTGCAGATGGATTGTTGTCCATCGCCGCACCGTTTCGCGCGCAATAATCCTCCCACCACTTGATGCGCGTCAGCAGTTTTTCGCCGACTTCCCGGCTCACCGCCCGTCGCGTGAGCAGATGCTCCGCACCGTAGACCTCGGGCGTCTCCGAGAGAATCGCCGTGCCGCCATGCTGAACCAGGCGGTCGACGGCCGCGCCCAGTGCTGGATTCGCCGAGATCCCCGAATAACCGTCCGAACCCCCGCATTGCAATCCGACCACCAAATGCGACGCCGGCACGGGTTCGCGTTCGACGCGGTTGGCATCGGCGAGCAGTTCTTTCACCATCGCGATGCCGCGTTCGATCGTCTTGCGCGTGCCGCCGCTGTCCTGGATCGTGAAGCTGCGCAGTTTCGCGCCGTTATCTTTCAGGCCAGCCGAATTGAGGATGCCTGAGATCTGATTCGTCTCGCAGCCCAGGCCGATAAACAGCACCGAATGAAAGTTCGGATGGACGGCGTAACCCGCGAGGGTGCGGCGCAAGATAGCGATGCCGTCGCCGAGAGAATCGATGCCGCAGCCCAGACCATGCGTCAACGCGATCACGCCATCCACGTTCGGATAATCGGCGAGCGCTTCAGGACGGACATCGCGGCGAAAGTGATCGGCGATAGCTCGTGCCACCGTGGCCGAGCAGTTCACACTCGTCAGGATACCGATGTAATTGCGCGTGGCCACACGACCGTCATCGCGACGAATACCCATGAATATGGCGGGTTTATCGGCAAAATGGGTTTCGCGGATATCGACACCGAACTCGTGCTCGCGCTCGAAATTCGCCATGCCGAGGTTGTGGACATGAACATGCTGGCCACGCGAGATGGCATTCAGTGCCACCCCGATGATCTGGTTGTAGCGCCGTACGGCTTCACCTTTGGCGATGTCGCGCGTCGCTATCTTGTGGCCCGGCGGAATCAGCCCGCTCACCACAAGCGGCTCGACTTCAGACGTAATGCGCGCGCCCGACATGAGCTGACGCGTCGCGATCACGACATCGTCGTTGGGATGAAGGCGGATAACGGTGTGATCGATAGGCATGGTAAGTATTCCTCAGGACAGCGCCGCGATAAGCCGCCGCTGGTCGATATTCAAGCCGAGTTGATGCGCGAGCTCGACAGCCTGTTTGAAACGGCGTTGTTTTTTCTCTGCGTGGTTACGCGCGATGTCGGAGAGCCGGTGATCGAGGAACGGATTCTCGAAACGGTCCCGGACATCGACGAGATAGGCGCGTGCGGCGTCGTGCTCGCCGAGGGCATCGAAGATTGGCAGCACTTCGTCGCGCCATGTCGATTCCAATGTCGTACGCCATGCTTCGTTGCGCATGGCGTCGCGGACGTTGGTATCGGCTGAGGCTTGATCTGCGAGCCAGAGTTCCGCGAGCATCGTATGGCCGAGGTTGAGCAGCAGAAGTTTGAGGCGCTCGTAGTGGGCGAGGTCGTCGGTGAGGACGATGTCCTCGTGCTCGCATGGAAGGACCATGCCGGGTTGGCGTTCAATTGCCCATAACGCGTAAGGCTCGGCAATGGCGCCAACGGGATGTATCGGCTCGGAGACAATGCGGTCGACCAGCGAATTTACCCAGATGCAATCGTGTTGCAGATAGCGGATGAACGCGTCGTCTGCTCGCCATTGCTTCGCCATGCCGATAACCAGGTCGCGCAATGTGTCGCCGTTACGCGATACCAGTTCGCAAGGCAGCAAGGTCATCGGCTCGGCGCTCGCGATAAACCGGTCGTGTAGCAAGAGCGCCAGCTTGGCGGGAAAACCGCGCGGGACGGAGTTTTCGTCAAGGCTTCGCGCGATGTCGTTTTCAAAGGAGGCGTAGCCGGTATCGCCGGTGTTCGACACGATCACCTTGACGTCGTGCCGCACGCGCTCACGTAGCGTTGGCCAGTCATCGGCGGCGTTGAGGGCTTCGGTGATCGCGTCGCATTGAACGGTGACGTCGACGGTCGCCGTGCCTTGCCGGCCGCGAATCCGCACCGGGTACACGCTTGAGGCGCGCAACGCATCTATCCGCGCCCGGCTCGGAGCATTCGATGTGCTCTGCACGACGGTAATCCGTCCGAGCGCCTGAGACGGCTCACGTCGCGCAGCCTCCGCAACGAACAAATCGACGTGCGCCTGGAGAAAGCGGCTCGTGCCGAACTGGAGAATCGGATTGCTCATCGTCTATACGGTCGTGTCAGCACTCGACCAGTGCTTTAATCACGCCCGCGGACGGGTCGAGCAGTTTGGAAAATTCGCTCGGCAAATCACTCAGCTTGAGCGTGTGCGTGTTCAGCGCCGCCGTGGGAATGAATCCCGCTCGCATGGCCTTCAGCACTGTTTCGAAGTCGTCCGGCGTGGCGTTACGGCTCGCGAGCAGGGTCGTCTCGCGTTTGTGAAACTCGGGATCGGCGAAGGAGATTCGGTCACTAACAATCGATATCAGCACGTATTTTCCGCCATGTGCGACAAACTCCAGGCCGCGCTCCATCGCTTTCACGTTGCCGGTGGCGTCGAAGACGATATCGAAAAACTCGTTACCCGTGAGTTCCGCAAGCTGTTTTGCATCCGCGGCGGCGCCGGTCGTATCCAGGCGCACGACATGGTCGGCGTTCAGCAGCGTCTCGCAGAATCGCAACCGGTCCTCGCGGCCATCGAGCACGGTGACTTCCGCGCCGCGCAGCTTGGCGAAGATCAACGCAGCCATTCCGATCGGCCCGGTGCCGACCACCAGCGCACGCTGTTTCGGCTGCACGTCGGCTCGCGCGACAGCGTGCGCCCCGATCGCCAGGAATTCGATCATTGCGGCTTGATCGAGCGTCACGCCGTCGGCTTTGAACACAAACGCCTGCGGCACGGCGAGTTGCTCGACGAGGCCGCCATCGGTATGGACACCCAGGACGCGAATATTCATGCAGCAATTCGGCTTTTTAGCCCGGCACGCGATACATTTCCCACACGCCAGATAGGGCATCACGTAAACCTGATCGCCCTTTGCCACGCGTGCGCCGGCCGGCGCGGATTCCACGATCCCCGACAACTCATGCCCCATCACCCGCGGATACGATAGATACGGCTGATTCCCGGTGTAGATATGCAAGTCCGTACCGCACACGCCGACACGCTTGATGCGGATCAGAACGTCGTCGATACCGGGTTCAGGCGATGGGCGATCAATCAGGACGAGCGAGCCGGGTTGTTCGCAGATGACAGTTTTCATGGGAATAGGATGATTTTTTTGGCCTTACCAGAACGCATGTTAGTTTCCTAAAACGGAATTGGTCAAGCCAATTAGCGCCGGCTAGGGGTTTGGCCTGACCATCGGGGCATCGTTGTTTAGAATTTAGCCTTTCCGCCGGTCCGGCCTGCCTGCCCACATAAGGAGCCTTCGTGGCTGTCAAACCCGTTGAGACGCGTCGTCTCTACCTTCAGATCGCCGATAAACTGCGCGCGCGGATCGAAGAACAAGGCTTCGCGCCGAACGGTCGCCTGCCGTCCGAGCGTGAGTTGGCGCTGATGCTGGGGGTGTCGAGGCCGTCGGTGAGAGAGGCGTTGGTGGCGCTGGAGCTGGAAGGGCGCGTGGAAATCCGGATGGGATCGGGCGTCTATATCTGTGCGCCGCCCGCGTCCGGATCGCGTCCGAATCCGCCGCCGGGAACGGAATTCGGCGAAAGTCTGCTCGAAATCATGACGGCGCGAATGGTGATCGAGGGGGCGATAGCGGCGAATGTTGCGGCGTTCGGCAAACCGAAGGCGCTCAAGGCGCTGCGCGAGATCTACGAAAGCATGGCGCGGGAAGTGGCGGACGGGCAAATTCCGCTGGCGGCG
This sequence comes from Caballeronia sp. LjRoot34, assembly GCF_964253815.1. NCBI lineage: Bacteria > Pseudomonadati > Pseudomonadota > Betaproteobacteria > Burkholderiales > Burkholderiaceae > Caballeronia > Caballeronia sp. LjRoot34. Next base: position 3,847,751 of record NZ_CAXUSB020000001.1, on the reverse strand, counting down.
GACCGCGCGTTTCATTTAGCCGTCGCGCAGATGTCAGGAAACGATGTGCTGGTGCGCACGGTAGCGGGTCTTTTCGATGAACGGCATAGCCCGCTGTCATCCAAGCTGCGTGTACATTTTGAGGGGGAGGAAACCTGGGTGGCCGCGTTAAGCGAGCACAAGGACATATTGGACGCGCTCGAAGCGCGCGATGCCATTCAGGCCCAAGCGTCGATGCAGCGCCATTTGAAGGCGTCGTACGAGCGGCTGATGACGCGCCGCAAGCATTGAAAATATTGCATCAGGCCAGTCCGCACTCAACCCGGACTGGCCGCTGAACTACGTACAACCAGTATGCAAGCAACCGTTCAACCAGGATAAGCCTCGTCCACTTTCAGCCCGGCGAGCTTGAAGATTACGCGCAGCGTCTGCGGCGCAATCTCGCGCCGCGAGGCGAGGGTTGTCAACACGAAATCCATCACTTTCGCGTACTTGAGCATGGTCAGGCACGTTTCCATGTCGGTGGTGCCGTCGCGCATGACTTCCGCGAGCCGCAACATTTCGCCGGAAATTTCTCGGGCCATTTCGAGTTCAAGTTGCTGCTTTTCGCTCCACTCGGGCATTGACGTGAGCTTTGCAAGCATTTCCTGAAACTGCTGTTCGGCTTTACTGTCTCGGATTGGGTCCATCGCCGTCCTCATTTTGTTCGCGCGTTCCCTGTGGGAACATGCCGTGTGCGTTAGGTGTTACGTAACAGGCCGTGCGTCGACGTTCGCCGGTGTGTTTCACCGGCATGGCCTCGAGCGTTGCGGAGGTCTTAATTGGTCGCGCCTGCCTTGCTACCAGGGGTCCTGCTATAAAAGTCGCGGCCTTGTGCCGCCGTAATATCCGTCCATCCCGTTGGTTGTCCCGTTCTAAATGCACGAAATGTTCCATCAAAAACCGGGGTTCCTCAGTGCCTGTTGAGGAGACTCGAAACCTCCGACAGTTCCCGATGCTGCGTCATGCGGGAGCGTCTATGCGCTTTTGGGTAAACTTGCCGATTTACATCGATACAACCAGCGGTTAGCGCACACTTCGCGCCGAAATTCCGCGTGACCCCGCCTACAGAATCACTACGGTATCCAGACGATGGCCAAGAAGTCCCGGGCGCCGAACGCGCCCATTGCATCAACGGATTCGTCCGATCAAAAGCCGGAAACTTCGGCCAAGCACGACATTCGTCCCGGTCAGTCCCTCGAACTTTTGAAGGAACTGCACATCTTGACGCGCGACGGCAAGATGAATCAAGACAGCCGCCGTAAGTTGAAACAGGTCTATCACCTGTTTCAGTTCATCGAACCTTTGCTTGCGGAAATTCATGCAAAAGACGGTTCGGTGACGCTGGTCGATCATGGAGCGGGCAAGTCTTACCTTGGCTTCATTCTCTACGATCTCTACTTCAAAGCTCTGCGCGATCGGTCACATATCTTTGGCATTGAGACGCGTTCGGAGCTAGTCGAAAAGTCGGAGGAATTGGCCGCGCGGCTGGGATTCGAGGGTATGTCGTTCGTGAATCTATCGGTGGCCGAATCGATTACGTCAGACCGTTTGCCTGAAACCGTGGATGTCGTCACGGCGCTGCATGCATGCAATACCGCGACCGACGACGCGATTCATTTCGCTTTGCAGAAGAAAGCGAAAACCATTGTGGTGGTGCCGTGTTGTCAGGCCGAAGTGGCGTCGGTTCTACGCAAGAACAAAGGGCATTCGCTTTCGAAGAACGTGCTGACGGAGATGTGGCGGCATCCGCTGCATACGCGCGAATTCGGCAGCCAGATCACGAATGTGCTGCGCTGCCTGCAACTGGAATCGCATGGGTACCAGGTCAGCGTGACGGAACTTGTCGGCTGGGAGCACTCGATGAAAAACGAGTTGATCATCGCGCAGTTCAAGGATCTGCCGCGCGGAAAACCGGCGCAGCGTCTGTCCGATGTGCTCGAAACGCTCGGTCTGGAAGAGATGCGCGAGCGGTTCTTTACGACTTGACGCTATGGCTTGACGCTTGCGTCGCGTTTCAGATGTTCGAGCCAGCCTGCGTGGCCGAGACGGCGTAGCGTGGCCATGTTGCGCTCGTAGATATCGGCGGCGTCGGGGAATGCTTCCACTGCGCGTTCAATGCTTGCCTCACGCAGCAAATGGAAGATTGGGTACGGCGCGCGGTTCGTGAAATTTTCGATGTCGTCAGGCTCGGCGTCATCGAATTGATAGTTCGGATGAAAGCTCGCGATCTGTAGTTCACCTTCCAGCTTGAGTTGTCTCAGGAGGGTATCGGCGAAATGAAGGGCGTCGTTGTAGTCGGCGAAATCGGCGAGCGCGTGCGGGACGATCAACAGCGTTGTATCGGTTTTTTCCGGATCGGTGTCCGCCAGATACTTCAGTTCGGTTTCGATATCGGCGAGCACCTCTTCGAACGTGCGCGCTTCGCTGACGGCGTAGCGGATCTGGTCCTTCACATACACGGATTTGGCAAACGGGCACAGGTTCAGGCCAATGACTGCCCGCGTGAGCCAATTCCGCGTTGAATCGATAATCTCTTCGTTCACAGTTCAATCCTGTCTTCACCGCACGCGGCTTGCACGAGCAACGCGGCCGCGGCGGGCGCTGCGCGCATCGGTCCGCAACCGGGGCCGAACGTCTGACTCGCGGCGTATATGCCCTCTATCAGCAACGCGAGGGAATCGGCGAGAAGTTGAGGGTCGGCCGCGCCCGCCGCAGTCGATAATTCCAGCAGCCGGGCCATCAGATACTGCTTGTTGTGTGCCACCGATACCCGCGCCGGATGCTCGCGATCCGCGAATTCGCAGGCCACGTTCACGAACGGACAGCCGCGATAATCCGGATTCGATGCCCGCTCGACAAGGTCGGTAATGCTCTGCACAAGCGCCTTCGCCGGTTGATCCGGATGCTTCGCGATACTGCGTTCGACCCGTTCCCGAAAGCGCGCGTCCATGCGCGTGAGATACGCCACCACCAGATCGTCCTTCGACGAAAACTGCCGGTACACGCTCATCTTGTTCACGCCCGCGCGTTCGACCACAGCGTCCACGCTGATCGCCCGAATGCCGTCGCGATAAAACAGCTGCTCCGCGGCGTCGAGCAATTGCTCCTGCGCGGTGGCGCCGTCCATATGCCGGCGGACGGTTTTTTTATCGGTGACAGTGTCTTCATTCGATACGCGTACCACGGCATGTCCTTTACTTCCGAAGGGATTCTTGACATGTTACCGAGCAGTCACTAAGCTCGCAACCTAAATGTGACTGGGCGGTAACGTTCGTCGAAACATGGTCGAAACGCTGTTGCAAGATAACCAGAAGAAACCGGAGCGAAGGGATGAATTGGGCAGCCAGGCGGCTTTCGGGCCGCATGCATTACGCGTGGATATCGGTAGGGGTCGTGTTTCTTGTGTTGCTCGCAGCGGCCGGCACGCGTGCGACACCCAGCGTCATGATGTTGCCGCTCGAACAGCAATTCGGCTGGAGCCGCGCGACCATTTCCCTCGCGATCTCCATCAACCTGGCGCTATACGGCCTGACCGGGCCGTTCGCCGCCGCGGCAATGCAGCGCTTCGGCGTGCGCCCCACGGTGCTCGTCGCGCTGGGGACGCTGTCGGCAGGCGTGGCGTTGTCGGCGCTGATGACCGCACCTTGGCAAATGATCCTGGTGTGGGGCGTGCTGGTGGGCGGCGCTACCGGGGTCGCTGCCATGACGCTGGCGGCCACGGTGGTGAATCGCTGGTTCACGACGCATCGCGGACTGGCGATGGGGATTCTCACCGCCAGTTCGGCCACCGGCCAGCTTGTGTTCCTTCCGGTGCTCGCTGCTATTGCGGAGCGTTTCGGGTGGCGTCCAGTGGTGCTGGTCGTCGCGGCGGCTGCGGCGGTGGCGTTGCCCCTGGTGGCGTGGCTGCTGCCGGAGCGTCCCGCCGATCTCGTGCTGCGCCCGTTCGGCGAAGCCGCCGATGCACCGCCGCCCGTTCCCGTCGCGCAGAAGAATCCGATCAAGCTCGCTTTCGGCACGTTGGGCATGGCAAGCAAGACGCGTGATTTCTGGCTGCTGTCAGGCAGCTTTTTTATCTGCGGCGCGAGTACGAATGGGTATATCGGTACGCATCTGATCGCCATGTGCGCCGATCACGGCATGACCGAAGTGCAGGGCGCGGGTCTTCTCGCCGCCATGGGCATTTTCGATCTCTTCGGCACCACGCTGTCCGGCTGGCTGTCCGACCGCTTCAACGCGCGCGTGCTGCTGTTCTGGTATTACGGCTTGCGCGGGTTGTCGTTGATGTTCCTGCCGCACGCGTTTGGTATCGACTTCTATGGACTGCCGGTCTTCGCGGTGTTCTACGGGCTGGATTGGGTGGCAACCGTGCCGCCGACCGTCCGGCTCGCTACCGATGTCTACGGCAAGGAGTCGGCGCCTATCGTGTTTGGCTGGGTCGTGGCGGCGCATCAGCTCGGCGCGGCGTTCGCGGCGCTTGGCGGCGGCATGCTGCGCGCGAGTCTCGGCACCTACACCGTCGCGACGATGATTTCCGGCAGCCTGTGTATTGTCGCCGCCGTGATGGTCTTGCGGATCAACAAGGCGCCGCGTTCACTACAGGCGGTGGCGACCTGACAGCGGCAGAGAGGCAGCGGCCGCTCGCCGGCGTGCCGGTGGAGTCGCGAATTCAATCTCGCAGCGCGGGTTTGCCAGCTTGGTTATTCTTATGGTCTTGCAGCGTGCCTGTGAGCGCACGCTGTCCGGATCAACCAACCAGGGACTGCCGCATGACCGAAAAAATCGCACCTACTGAAGTCGCAATCGATCCGCTGCTGGCCGGCCGCTGGAGCCCGCGGGCGATATCGAACAAGGCGGTAAGCCGCGAGCAATTGCATAGCGTGCTGGAGGCCGCGCGCTGGGCGCCGTCTTCGTACAACATGCAGCCGTGGCGTTTCCTGACCTTCGATCGTAACCACGATGAAGCCGCTTTCCAGAAGGCTTTCGCCACGCTGGTGCCGTTCAACCAGGGCTGGAACGCGAACGTACCCGTGCTGATTTGCGTGCTGGCGAAGACCTTGACGCCTAAGGGCGATGTGAACCGCGTGGCTCCGTACGATGCGGGCGCGGCGGGTTTGTCGCTGACGCTCCAGGCTCACGCGCTCGGTCTGGTCGCGCACCAAATGGCCGGTTTCGATACCAACGCGTTCCGCGAGGCTTTCTCGCCGCCGGACGATGTAGAAGTGATCGCGATGATCGCGCTGGGACATCACGGCGATCCCGCTTTGCTCGACGAAGTTCTGCTGGAGCGTGAAAACGCACCGCGCTCGCGTGCGCCGATGGGCGAAATCGCGTTCGATGGCGCTTGGGGCAAGGCGTTCAAATAAGCGGTTTGAGCAAGCTGGACATGCTGGACTAGCGCGGTTGTCGGATAGGATCCAAATCGATTGCCGCGAAGTCCCTGAATCCCCGAAGCTCGACGTTTCGGGGGTTTTTATTTTTGGCTACAGGAACGCGCAGGAAACGCTCAATCCCCCTCCGCCGATGACAACGGCCGCGCCACGTCCTCCAGCGACTTGCGTTCCGCCGATACCCCCCAGATTCCCGCGACAACCGCCGCCAGCACCATCAGCGCAGAGCCGATCAGATAGCCCACAAACACCGCGCCGCGCTGATGTGTGTCTATCAACCGGCCGAACAACGCCGGCCCCACAATGCCGCCCAGCGCCGTCCCGAAGGCATAGAAAATCGCGATGGCCAGCGCTCGAATCTCGAGGGGAAAGGTTTCGCTGACGGTGAGATACGCCGAACTCGCCGCCGACGAGGCAAAGAAGAAGATCACCATCCAGGAAATAGTCTGCGTGGTGCTCGTCAGCCAGCCCTGCTCGAACATATATCCGCTGATGGTCAGCAAAACACCCGACATACCGTAGGTGAAGGCGATCATCTTGCGCCGGCCGAGGACATCGAAGAGTTTGCCGAGCATGATCGGCCCGAGGAAATTGCCGACGGCGAACGGCAACACATACCAGCCGATGTGATCCCCCGGCACGCCGTAGAAATCGGTCAGCACCAGCGCGTAGGTGAAAAAGATCGCGTTATAGAAGAACGCCTGGGCGGTCATCAGCGTCAACCCGACCAGTGAGCGCCGCCGATGCGAATGAAACAGCGAGTGGAACACTTCACTGAGTTTCGTGTGATCGCGGGCGTGCAGGCGCAGCGGTTTGACGGGATCGGCGGGCAATGTCACGCCATGTTCGCGAAACTTCCCCTCGATGCCCTCCACAATCTCCTTCGCCTCATCCACACGGTCGTGCGTAATCAGCCAGCGTGGACTTTCGGGCACCCACATGCGCATGAAAAGGATCAGCAATCCTAGGATTGCGCCGATCAGAAAACACGCCCGCCAGCCGTAATCGGGCGGCAGCAAGCCAGGATCGAGCAGCACGATCGAACCCGCCGCGCCCAATCCCGCGCCCACCCAGAACGTGCCGTTGATCGCCAGGTCCGTCCAGCCGCGCACGCGGGCGGGGGTGAACTCCTGGATCGTGGAATTGATCGCTGTGTATTCGCCCCCGATCCCCGCGCCGGTCAGGAAGCGAAACAGCACAAAACTCGCGAGATTCCATGAAACGGCGGTAGCCGCCGTGGCCGCTACATACAAAAACAACGTGATGAAAAAGAGCTTGCGACGCCCGAGCCGGTCTGTAAGCCAGCCGAAACCCAGCGCGCCGATCACCGCACCCGCAATGTAGGCGCTACCGGCGAACCCGACATCGGCGTTCGAAAACTTCAGCACGTGACTGGTTTTCAACGCGCTGGCCACTGCGCCTGCGAGCGTCACTTCAAGCCCGTCGAGCAGCCACGTGATTCCGAGCGCCAGCACGATCAGCGTATGAAAGCGGCCCCACGGCAGCCGATCGAGCCTTCCGGGCAGATCGGTTTCAATGATCCTCGCCGGCGCTTCCTTTTCTCCTTCAATCGTGCGGATGGTCGTAGCGTCATTCATGCGTTTGGCCTATGACGTGGAAATAACCGGCTGCACGCGCCTCCGGCAGAGCATTAATTACCGGGTTTTCGAGCAAAATCCATTCCCCCGGCCATGTTTTTGATTGGTTGTTGATGTACTGCGCGTTACGTGCTAAAAACGCGCTCCACTTTTTGTTTGCGACGTCGGCCGCGTTCACGCTGCCGTCGCTCACCTCATGACCTATTGCGCGATCGATTTCGGCACGTCGAATTCAGCGGTCGCATTGCCCGACGGGGCATCGATCCGGCTCGCGCCGGTCGAAGGCAGTGCCACCACGCTGCCGACCGCTGTCTTTTTCAACACGGACGAGGACGAGCAGGCCTACGGGCGTGCCGCGCTCGAGTCTTACATCGACGGCTTCGACGGCCGCCTGATGCGCTCCATGAAGAGCATTCTCGGCTCGCCGCTGGCTGAGACGAGTACGGACCTGGGCGACGGTTCCGCGATCCGCTACGTCGACGTCATCACGCTGTTCCTGCAGCATCTGAAGCAGAAGGCGCAGGCCGTTTCCAGCACGCCTATCACGCGGGCGGTGCTGGGCCGCCCGGTATTTTTCGTCGATGACGATCCGCGCGCCGATCAGCTCGCCCAGAACCAGCTTCAGGCCGCGGCGCAAGCCATTGGTCTGACGGATATCCACTTTCAGTACGAACCGATTGCCGCCGCTTTCGACTACGAAGCGCGCCTGACGAAGGAAGGGCTGGTGCTGGTCGCGGATATTGGCGGCGGCACGTCAGATTTTTCGCTGGTGCGGGTCGGGCCGGCGCGCGCCAAGCTGTTGTCGCGAAAAGACGACGTGCTCGCGCATTACGGCGTCCACGTGGCCGGAACGGATTTCGACCGCCGTGTGGAGCTCGCGACGATCCTTCGCGAACTCGGCTATCAGTCGATAGCGCCGGAAGGCCGCGAAGTGCCGAACCGCGTCTATTTCGACTTGGCGACCTGGCATCTGATCAACACCGTTTACGGGCCGAAACGCGTCAACGAGCTGCAATTGATGCGGCATCTCTATAGCGACTCAAAGCACCATGACCGCCTGATGCGCGTGGTCGAGCGCCGTCTTGGACATGCGCTGGCGTCACACGCGGAGGCCGCGAAGATCGAAGTGGCGGCGGGCGGTGAGACCACTATCGGGATGGAGGAGGTAGAAGAGGCGCTGCGTATTGGCTTCAACGAACAGCAGCTTATCGACGCGGGCCTGGAAGAGACGCGGCGGATCGTGGCGGCGGCGCGGGAAACGGTGCACCGCGCGGGCGTTGCGCCCCAGGATGTGGGCGCGATCTACTTCACCGGCGGATCGACCGGTCTGGGTTTTCTCTCGCAATCGCTCTCCAATGCGTTCCCGGAGGCTGAAGCCGTGTTTGGCGACCGGCTGGCCAGCGTGGCGACCGGACTCGGTATTTATGCGCGCCGGCTATTCGGCTGATCGGTAAGTGAACGGTGACTGAGTTTTCGCCGATCGGTATTGCTTGCTATCACCGTCCGGTCAGTCATTTAAAGTAATTTCTCATTAATTACTGATAAACCCGCGATGCAAAAGAAAAACCCCGCGAATGCGGGGTTTTCTCTGCTATTCAAACGGCAATAAAACTCAGGCCGGCTTGATGTTGGCAGCTTGCTTACCCTTCGGGCCCGTCTTCACTTCGAAGCTTACCTTCTGGTTTTCCTGAAGCGTCTTGAAGCCTTCCACGCGAATTTCAGAGAAATGTGCGAACAGGTCTTCGCCGCCGCCGTCCGGCGTGATGAAGCCAAAGCCCTTTGCGTCATTGAACCACTTGACGGTACCGGTTTCCATGTTACTTGTTCCTAAAGATGTTGAATAAGGCCGAAGCCCGAATGTGCATGAAAATCAAGGAAGGGGCAATGGGACAACCGGAGTACCGTGATGGGCGAACTACGAAAGACCAATTCACTCGCCACTTGAAATCCTGCAAGAAGGTTTATACGGCGAATCAAACCCAAGGTCAAATAATATCCGACTGTAAACCGGGGTTTTTTGAGATGTTTTCGCGACATCCTAACGTCATATTACAAATCTTTCGATCGATGTTTTCTGCTTGAGTCGGACTCGTCCAAACCTCAGTCGTAACAGATAGAGCGTTATGCCGGCACACCCGTTAAACTACGCGCCACGTTGGGGCAGGGCATGAATATAGCTCTGGCTCCGTATTATCCCGCATAAGGTATTTGAAAGTTTTCTGACTGAAGGAGATGGTGTGAAAAGTTCTATTCAACGGAACATTGGGCCGGTTGCGCTGCTGCTGACCGGTCTGGGCTCCATCATTGGTTCGGGCTGGTTATTCGGCGCCTGGAAAGCAGCCAAGATTGCAGGTCCGGCGGCTATCGTCGCATGGGTTATTGGTGCTGTCGTCATACTTGCCATTGCTCTGACTTATGCCGAACTGGGCGCAATGTTTCCGGAGTCTGGCGGAATGGTCCGGTATGCACGCTATTCACATGGCGCGCTGGTTGGATTCGTCAGTGCCTGGGCAAACTGGATTGCGATCGTTTCGGTGATTCCGATTGAAGCGGAAGCATCGATTCAATATATGAGTACCTGGCCGTATCAATGGGCCCATGCACTTTTTGTCGATGGATCGTTAACGCCGGTCGGACTCGGTTTATCGGCATTATTAGTGATCGTATATTTCCTCCTGAATTACTGGGGCGTTAAATTATTCGTCCGCGCCAATTCCGCTATTACCGTATTCAAGTTCATTATTCCCGGTGCGACTATTCTCGGTCTTATGCTGACCGGTTTTCATAGCGAGAACTTTGGTACGAGTTCGAGTTTCGCGCCTTACGGCTGGTCCGCAGTCCTGACTGCGGTTGCTACCAGCGGAATCGTATTCAGCTTTAACGGTTTTCAGAGTCCGGTGAATCTCGCTGGAGAAGCGCGTAATCCGTCGAAGAGTATTCCATTCGCCGTGATCGGCTCGATCCTGCTCGCACTCGTGATTTATGTATTGTTGCAAGTGGCGTATATCGGCGCGGTTAGTCCTGGCGACGTGTTGAAAGGCTGGGGCCAATTCAACTTCGCATCGCCATTCGCGGAACTCGCGCTGGCGCTTAACCTCAACTGGCTCGCGTTTCTCCTTTACGTCGATGCATTTGTCAGCCCGAGCGGTACCGGCACGACCTACATGGCGACCACCTCGCGCATGATTTACGCAATGGAGCGCAACAACACGCTGCCGAAGATCCTGGGCTACGTCCATCCGCTTTACGGTGTGCCGCGTCCGGCAATGTTCTTCAACCTCGGCGTCGCGTTCGTTTTCATGTTCTTCTTCCGCGGCTGGAGCTCGCTGGCGGCGGTGATTTCGGTCGCGACCGTGATTTCGTACCTGACCGGCCCGGTGAGCCTGATGGCGTTGCGCCGCGCGGCCACGGATCTGCATCGGCCGCTGATGATCAAAGGCATGAGCATCATCGCGCCGTTCGCATTCGTGTGCGCGTCCGAGGTGTTGTATTGGGCCAAGTGGCCGCTGACCGGCGAAATCATCCTGTTGATGGTGGTCGCGTTGCCGGTGTATTTCTACTATCAGTTCAAGACGGGTTTCCACGAGTGGGGCGACGACTTGAAGGCGGCGTGGTGGCTGATCGTGTATTTGCCCGCGATGGCCCTTGTTTCGCTCATCGGCAGCAAGGAATTCGGCGGACGCGGATTATTGCCGTACGGCTGGGATATGGCGTTGGTGGCCGTCATGGCGCTGGCGTTTTATTATTGGGGCGTGCAAACCGGGTATCGGACCAAATATCTCGATGAACGCGAAAGCGACGAAGATATCCTCGCCGAAGTCGGTGCGTGATAGCCGGCTCGTAAAACCCCGCTATCTCAATTAAAAAAACCCGCTTGAGCAATCAAGCGGGTTCTTTATTTCTGTTCGTGGCAAATCGCCGCATTTTGTGGGGATTCAGGCGTCGCTGAAAACGTAATTTGTCATGGCCAACGTTTTCTGAAATGTACCGAGCGACTGAATACCGAGTTCGAAATTGTCGCCGGCGGCTCCTAGCGCGCCGAAAATCGGCAGCAAATGTTCATCGGTCGGATGCATCAGCACCGCGTGCGGCGCCTGCTTCCGATAGTCCAGCAAGGCTTCGATATCCCGTTTCTCCAGTCGATCCTCAAACCAGTCCGTGAATTCGGTCACGCGCGGATCGGCGTCTTCCGGCCGCGCGCTGAAATCCGCGGTCCGCAGATTGTGCGTGATCTGTCCCGAGCCCACGATCATCACGCCGTCATCCCTTAGTGCTCGCAGCGCGTGGCCCACGCGATAGTGGTGAGCCGGATCGAGACGCGGCTGGATGGATAACTGCGCGACCGGAATCCCCGCGTCAGGAAACATCAGCAGCAGTGGCACCCAGGCGCCGTGGTCAAGCCCGTGTTCAGTGATCGCCGACGGAATGCCCGCTTGGGTCAGCAGCGTCGCGGCTTGCTTGCCGAGTTCCGGCGCACCCGGCGCGCGGTACTGAATCTCGTAAAGGGCGCGTGGAAAACCATAGAAGTCGTGGATAGTCTCGGGTTGCTCAGCGATGCTTGCAACCGGCTGTGCCGTGCCCCAGTGCGCCGAAAGCATGAGGATCGAACGCGGGCGCTCGAAGCGCGTCGCAAACGAGGCGAATTCGGCGGAAGGCATCGACGGGTCGATCGGCAACGTGGGCGCGCCGTGGGAAATGAAAACGGTCGGAAGGCGGGTCATGGCAGCGAATCTCTGAAAGAGGGGTTATCACGACTATAAAGATGGTCGCTGCGTTGATAAACAGCTGGCGAGGCAATGAATTGTGTCGCCGGTGTTGTTAATTATCCGTATCTTTCAGTCCCGGCCACGCTGCCGCAATCGGATTGCCAAGCGCGAACATGTCGATCACGCGTTCGACCGTCTGATCGACCATTTCATCGATAGAAGCCGGACGATGGTAGAACGCCGGCAACGGCGGAAAAATAACGCCGCCCATTTCGGTAACCGAGGTCATATTGCGCAAATGCGCGAGGTTGAACGGCGTCTCACGCACCATTAGCACAAGGCGGCGGCGTTCTTTCAGCACGACGTCGGCGGCGCGGGTGATCAGATTGTCCGATAGCCCGAGCGCGATGCTCGCCAGCGTTTTCATCGAACAGGGCGCGACGATCATGCCGTCGGTGGCGAACGATCCCGATGCGATGCTCGCACCGACATCGCGGACGTTGTGCACCACATCTGCCAGCGCATGGATGGTGGTTTTATCGAGATCCAGTTCGTGCTGGATGTTCAGCCAACCCGCGCTGGAGATCAGCAAATGCGTTTCGACGCCACCTATGCGGCGCAGCGTTTCCAGCAGCCGGACGCCATAGATTGAACCCGTTGCACCCGTGATGGCGACAATCAGCCGTCGCGGCACGAGTACTGCGGGTGCTACGGGCGAAGGACGTGCGACGGACAATCTCAGGCAGCGGCGAACAATTGCTGCAGTTCGCCCGATTCGTACATTTCCATCATGATGTCCGAGCCGCCGATGAACTCACCCTTCACGTAAAGCTGAGGAATGGTCGGCCAGTTGGAGAATTCCTTGATGCCCTGGCGGACGCCTTCGTCTTCGAGAACATTGACGGTCTTGATCTCGGTCACGCCGCAAGCCTTCAGGACCTGGATGGCGCGGCCTGAGAAACCGCACATGGGGAACTGCGCGGTGCCCTTCATGAACAGCACGACCGGTGCTCCTTCGACGATTTCCTTGATGCGTTCTTGCGTATCCATGGCGTTTCCTGCGATGCGTTGTAATGCGGGGTTGATTTTGGGTCGAGCAGTGAGACATGCGCTACTTCAAGCGAAATTTCACACGCTAACGTGTCTGAAATGATAGCGGATTTCATTCGGGGCGGCGCAAAGCGGTTGGGGCGGCGTGCGGCCCGTCTGCAGTTGGTTGACGCGCGCGTCAAGCCGTGAAAAATCCGCCGCTGACACGTTCAATACCAGCCAGATCACGCTCCGAGCGTACGTCGGAAAAGCCGCGCGCCGTCAGCAGGGCGCGCACGTCTGCGGCCTGATCGTAGCCGTGTTCCAGCCAGAGCGAGCCACCCGTCGCCAGGAGGAACGGCGCTGTCTGGACGATTGTCCTAATCGCGGCGAGTCCATCGGCTTCGTCGGTGAGGGCGGTACGCGGTTCGAAGCGCAGATCGCCTTCGGAAAGATGAGGATCGTTCTGCGCTATATAGGGCGGATTGCTCACGATCACGTCAAAGCGCAGAGCGGGATCGAGGGCGTCTGTCCAGTTGCTTTCCAGCAGCGTGATTTCACCGCCCGGTCGGTCGGCATCAAGCAGCTTCGCTGCATTTCGCGCAGCAACCTCCAGCGCTTGCGCGGAGCGATCGACTGCCCAGACATGCGCCTGCGGATGGGCCGATGCGATTCCTACTGCAATCGCACCGCTACCCGTGCCCAGATCGAGCACTCGCGGCGCTTCGATCCCGGCCATCTGTTCAAGCGCGATTTCCACCAGTAATTCAGTTTCCGGCCGAGGAATCAACACGTCCGGCGTGATCTCGAACTCAAGCCCGAAAAATTCCCGCGTTCCCACGAGTTGCGCGATCGGTTCGCCCGCTGCGCGTCGTTGTGCCAGCGCTTCGAAGCGATCGACGTTCTCCTCAGCCAGTTCTTCGTCGTCGCGTGTGATCAATTCGGTGCGCCGCCAGCCGAGCACATGCTCGAGCAAGATCCGCGTTTCGAGCGCGGGCAGGGGACACGCACGCATTAACCCGGCGACCGTCGTCATTCCGAATCGCCCAGCGCCGCCAGCAACTCGGCCTGATGTTCGCTGACGAGCGCGGCAACCAGATCATCGATATCGCCATCCATGATCGCGTCGAGCTTATACAGCGTGAGATTGATCCGATGATCCGTCATTCGCCCCTGCGGAAAGTTATACGTACGAATCCGTTCCGAACGATCGCCCGAGCCGATCAAACTCTTGCGCGTGGCTGCTTCCTTCGCGTGCTGCTCGTGATACTGCTTGTCCATGATCCGCGCGGCGAGCACCTTCAGCGCGCGATCCTTGTTCTTGTGCTGCGAGCGGTCGTCCTGGCATTCCACCACGATCCCAGTCGGCAAATGGGTCACGCGCACCGCTGAATCGGTCTTGTTGATGTGCTGGCCGCCCGCGCCGGAAGCGCGAAAGGTATCGATACGCAAGTCCGCCGGATTGATCACCACTTCGCCAATTTCGTCGGCTTCGGGCATCACCGCGACCGTGCACGCCGACGTGTGAATGCGCCCCTGCGTTTCGGTCGCCGGCACCCGCTGTACGCGATGCCCGCCCGATTCGAACTTCAGTTTCGAGTACACGTTCTGGCCCGCGATCCGCACGATCACTTCTTTATAACCGCCGAGATCGGAGACACTTTCCGACATCATTTCGACCGTCCAGCGATTGCGCTCGGCGTATCGGAGATACATGCGCAGCAGGTCGCCCGCGAACAGCGCGGATTCATCGCCGCCCGTGCCCGCGCGGATTTCGATGAAGATATTGCGGTCATCGTTGGGATCTTTTGGCAGCAACATGGCTTGCAGATCCCGCTCGATGGCCACCATCCGCTCGCGCGCCTCGCCAATTTCTTCTTCGGCGAAATCGCGCATGGACGGGTCGGAGAGCAATTCCATGGCGGTGGTTTCGTCGTTCGACGCCTGCCGCCACAACGCGTATTGCTCCACAACCGGCCCGATTTCGGCGTTTTCCCGCGTGATCTTCCGATACTGATCCATATCGGCGGTCACATCTTCACGGCTCATCAGGTCATTGAGTTCGGCCAGCCGGGTAGTCAGCTGGTCGAGCTTGTTTTGCATGCTCGTTTTCATGGAAGGCTGGAGCGAAGCTCCGGAGAGGACAGCGATCAGGAACGCGACCGCAAAGATGCTCGCATGCGGCGCAACTGCAGAAGAGACGAAAGAGGGGCGCTAAGTTTCCGACGGATCGGACGGATCGTTCGATCCCGACGGATGGCCGTGTTTGTAAAGTCCGCCCATCAGGTCGATGAGCTGGTCGCGATTCTCACGGCTGGCACGGCTGAGCGCGTGCGTGGGGCCGTGGATCAGCTTGTTGGTCAGCGACTGCGACAGCGCTTCGAGCACCGCCGCCGGGTCGTCGCCACGCGCGAGCATCTTGCGGGCGCGTTCGACTTCGGCGCGGCGCATGGCGTCGGCTTGCGTGTGCATATGGCGGATCACCGGCACGATGCTGCGTGCGTCGAGCCATTGCATGAAGTTCTGCACACGGGTGTCGATGATCGATTCGGCCTGCGCCACCGCCGCTTGCCGGGACGCGCTGCCTTCGCGAACGATTGCGCCGAGGTCGTCGACGGTATAGAGGAATACGTCCTGCAGTTTGCCCACTTCGGGTTCGATGTCGCGCGGAACCGCGAGATCGACCATGAAAATCGGCCGATGGCGGCGCGCCTTGACGGCCCGTTCCACCGCGCCGAGTCCGATGATCGGCAATGTGGATGCCGTGCACGACACGATGATGTCGAACTCGTGCATGCGCGCCGGCAACTCGGAAAGCGGAATGGAACGGCCGTTGAAGCGATCGGCGAGCTTTTCGCCTCGTTCGGCGGTGCGGTTCGCCACCACGAGTTCGCGCGGCTTTTGCGCGGCAAAATGCGTCGCGCACAACTCGATCATTTCGCCCGCGCCAATGAACAGCACGCGTTGGCCCGAAATGTTTTCGAAGATGCGCTGCGCGAGACGCACGGCCGCAGCGGCCATGGAAACAGATTGCGCCCCAATTTCAGTTGTCGTGCGCACTTCCTTTGCAACGGCAAAGGTGCGCTGGAACAGCTGGTTCAGATACGTGCCGAGTGCGCCGGCTTCGGACGCTGTGCGCACCGCGTCCTTCATCTGGCCGACAATCTGCGTCTCGCCAAGCACCATGGAATCAAGCCCGGAGGCGACGCGAAACGCATGCCGCACCGCTTCTGACTGCGGCAGCGCGTAGACATGCGGCGCGAGCTCGGAGACCGGCAGGTTGTGATACTTGGACAGCCAATGGATGGCGGCGTCGCGGGCGGCTTTGTCGTCGGTGGCGCAATACAGCTCCGTGCGGTTGCACGTCGACAGGATCGCGGCTTCCGGTGCAGTTTTCCCCAGCGACCCCAGCCACAGATCTTTCAGCGCGCCGAGCGCTGGTTTGATCTGTTCGAGCGGAAACGCCACGCGTTCGCGCAAGGCGACAGGCGCAGTGTGGTGGTTGATTCCGATCGCGAGGAGCTGCATGTTTTGGGCCTGATCCGATGGCCTTGTGGGACCTTGGAATTTAGCCCGATATTATAGCCTTTCGCGGATTTCTTCATTTCCGGCTGGGAAACCCAAGCCAGACAAGCCGCCCGGAATGCCGTCCGCTTCAATCCGGTCCAGTTGGTAACCGTAGCCGTACAGCGGCGTCAACCGGTAACCGTTGTCGGGCCGGAGATGCAATTTCGTGCGCAGGCGGGACGCGTGGGTATCGAGTGTCCGCGACGCCATGTCGCTCCCCCGCGGCCACACCACTTCCATGATGTGTGCACGCGAGACGGCGCGCGAGAGGTTCGTGAACAGCAACCGGGCGAAGCGGAACTCCTTCGGCGTGAGCAAGACCCGCTGATCCACGAAACTCACGCTCAATTCCGACGCATTGAACCGATACTCGCCGAAATGCTCGGCGGCGGGCGTACGAACCGCGCTACGCCGTGCCAGTACTTCAACGCGGGCGGCCAGTTCAACGCAGCGGACGGGTTTGGCGACGCAATCGTCAGCGCCGGCTTTCAGGCACGCGACCATGTCGGATTCGCTCTGGCTCGCCGCGATCAACACGATGGGAAGCTGCGGCGCCAGTTGCCTGACCCGTTCGATGATTTCCGCGCCGATCATGTCGCGCGTTTCATTGGCGGCGATCAGCAAGTCGAATGTGTCGTACCTCATCCGATCCAGCAGCACGGGCGCAGTGGGGAAGAAATGGCAAAAATGGCCGTCCAGGACAAGCGTCCGGCGGATGAGTGCGGCGTGCTGAACGTCCGCGTCGATGATGGCGATTCGCATGATTTCCGACGTCGCCGCGCGCGCTGAGAGCGGGCCGGGCGGCGCGGCACTTGCTTGCCATCGCCATTCCAGCCCCCTAAACTCATTCGCTACGCTGCAAACGCCTTCCAGACCTTCTAGGTTTACAGAACCGAAAATGCTAGTTCACGAATCCGATTCAACCCATAGGTTTAGTCCTAATTCCGCTGGAACGCGCCGCTAATGGGGTGGCCTGGCATCGTATTTCTCGGTCTGGTGGTCGGGCTGGCCGGCTGGTGGCTGCACCCGTTGCGGCGTTTGGTCTCAAGGCCATTTGGCCGGCTATGGGCGGCGGGACTCGCGGGCATGGCGGCGGCGATAGTCGCGAAAATGCTCGGCAACATCACCGGCGCATTCCACGATGGCGACTCCCTTGAGTGGCTTGCGTGCGTGCTGTTGGCGCTGGCCGCCGTAACCGTCACGGTGGGACTGGCGGCGCGCCGTTGATCTTATGTTCGACGTAACAAAAAAATTCTGCAGGTGACTCCATGAACGATCGACTGAATTCCCCCGATGGCCAGATTTTCGCCCGGCGTATCGAATTGTTGCGCGGCGCCATGGCGCGTGAGGCGCTGGCTGCCGTGCTGGTGCCGTCGTCGGACCCGCACATCTCCGAATACCTGCCGGAGCACTGGCAGGGGCGGCAGTGGCTATCAGGGTTCACCGGCTCGGTCGGAACGCTGGTCGTGACCGCCGATTTCGCCGGTGTGTGGGTCGACAGCCGGTATTGGACGCAGGCCGAGGCGCAACTGGCAGGGACCGGCATCGCGTTGATGAAGATGATGGCCGGGCAGCAATCCGCGCCGCATGTCGACTGGCTCGCGGAGAATGTGGCGGCCGGCGAGACGGTGGCAGTCGATGGCGCCGTGCTCGGCGTGGCGGCGGCGCGGGCGCTGAAAGATGCGCTGACGGCGCGCGGGATCGTCTTGCGCACGGACCTGGATCTGCTCGATGCCGTCTGGCCGGAGCGGCCGGGTTTGCCATCGGAGCGCGTGTACGAACACGTCGCGCCCCAGGCGAGCGTTACGCGTTCGGAAAAGCTGGCGGAAGTGCGGGGCGTGATGCGCGAGAAGGGCGCGCAGTGGCATTTCATTTCGACGCTCGACGATCTCGCGTGGCTGTTCAACCTGCGCGGCGCCGATGTCACCTATAACCCCGTCTTCGTCGCGCACGCGTTGATCGGACTGGATGACGCAGCATTGTTCGTCGGCGATGGCAAGATTTCCGCTGATCTCAAGGCGTCGCTGCTGACGGAGAACGTGCGCGTCGAGCCGTATTCCGATGTTGCCAATGCGCTTGCCGCGTTGCCCGCGGGCTCCACGTTGCTCATCGATCCGCGCCGGATCACGTTCGGCTCGCTCGAGAAAGTGCCGCCCGAGGTGAAGATCGTGGAAGCGGTGAACCCGTCGACGTTCGCCAAGTCGCGCAAGAGCCCCGCCGACGCCGCGCATATTCGCGCAACGATGGAACAGGACGGCGCGGCGCTTGCCGAGTTCTTCGCGTGGTTCGAAGAGACGCTTGGGCGCGAGACGATCACGGAACTCACCATCGACGAAAAATTGACGGCTGCGCGTGCGCGCCGGCCCGGTTTCGTGACGTTGAGCTTTGCGACCATCGCCGGCTTCAATGCGAATGGCGCGATGCCGCATTACCGCGCGACCGAAGCCTCGCATTCGGTGATCGAAGGCAATGGCTTGCTGCTGATCGATTCGGGCGGTCAATACGTGAGCGGTACGACCGACATCACGCGCGTTGTACCCATCGGCACGATTACGGCTGAGCACAAACGTGATTTCACCATCGTGCTGAAAGGGACGATCGCGTTGTCGCGGGCGCATTTCCCGCGCGGCATTCGTTCACCCATGCTCGACGCCATCGCCCGTGCGCCCATCTGGGAAGCCGGCGCGGATTACGGACATGGCACGGGGCATGGCGTCGGTTATTTCCTGAATGTGCACGAAGGCCCGCAGGTCATCTCGCACTACGCGCCGGCCGAGCCGTACACGGCGATGGAAGACGGCATGATCACGTCGATTGAACCGGGGCTTTATCGGCCGGGAAAATGGGGTATTCGCATCGAAAACCTGGTGATGAACGAGCCCGCCGGCAAAACCGAATTCGGCGATTTCCTCAAGTTCGAAACGCTGACGTTGTGTCCTATCGACACACGCTGCATCGACCTGACCCTGCTGCGCGACGACGAACGCACGTGGCTCAACGACTATCACGCAACGGTCCTCGAACGCGTCTCGCCGCATGTGTCCGGCGCGGCGAAAACGTGGCTCGAAAAACGCACGCAGGCAATCTGAACGGAGCAACGAACGCATGGCGATCAAGGCAGTGGTGTTTGATTTCGGCGGCGTGTTGATCGACTGGAATCCTGAATATGTGTACAGCCGGCTGATTCCCGATGCAACTGAACGGCGCTGGTTCATGGACAACGTGGTCGCGATGGACTGGGTGCTGCAGCAGGACGCGGGGCAAACCATCGCCGATGGGAACGCTGAATTGATCGCCAGGTTTCCCGAGCATGAAGCCCTGATCCGCGCGTTTTACGAGCGCTGGCAGGAAATGGTGGCGGGCGTGCTGGAAGACGGGGTCGCGCTCGTCGACAAGCTCGAAGCCGCGGATGTGCCGCTGTTCGGGCTCACCAACTGGTCCGCCGAAACTTTCCCCTGGGCATGGGATCGGTTTCCGGTGCTGCAGCGATTTCGCGAGGTGGTTGTGTCGGGGCGCGTGCTGGTCGCAAAACCCGATCCGGCGATTTTCGCGTTGATGTGGGCTGAAATTGAAAGGCATCTTCCGGGCATTCAGCCGCAGGAAGTCGTTTTTATCGATGACAACGCGAAGAACATCCGGGCTGCCACCACGCTTGGCTGGAACGCCGTGCATCACACGAACGCAGAGCAGACCGAAGCGCACTTGAGGGCGCTCGGTTTGCCCGTGTGATTACTTTCCGAATAGATGCTTCAGCGTGTCGCCGATGCTCTTGACCACACCGCCGGCGTTCTTGGCCACGCCTTCGGTGTTCACGCCAACCACCTTGGCGAAGCCCGCCGCCAGCTTTTTCATCAAGCTCTCGTTAAGTGAAAACTTGGGGTCGCGCAGATCGCCGTCGAGTTCAAAGTCCAGCTTGATCTGATCATGATTCTTCAGCGCGGCGATCGCGAGCTTGGTCGGAATGCTGAGGAAGGTGTCGAGCGAATTGCCGCTATCCGATAACTGCAGCCGGTTCAGCGTGATCGAACCCGGCGCGTGGATGCGGTAGTCGTGCACCGTGGCGTCGAGCGTAAGGTCAAGCGTGCCGCCCGTGATGCTGGTCTTCGCGCCCGCTTTCCTCAGCAGATACGGATCGAGCGTAACAATGTCGACGTTGCGCAAGGTCGTGTGCGTCTGCGAATCCTTGTTCGCGATTTTTATCCAGCCGTTGAACGCGACCGTGCCCGTGTGCGACGGCCCTTTGATCGACCCGGTCATGTCGAGCCTGGTCGGTTCGGCGAGCGCGGGAAGATGCAGATTGTCGACGTTGGCCCGTGCGTCGGCAATCAGGATTCTGTAGGGCGGCGTCTGCACGGATTCATCGAAGAACTCCATCGCGCCGCGCTCGAACGTGACGTGGTCGATCAGACGGTCTTCCTGCGCGTGTGTTGCAGCTTCGCTTGAACCGGCCTGAGCCTCGCGCGTCGACTGCCGGAGATTGGGCAGCAGTTCGACGCGGCCATCGGCGAAACGCGCAACGGAGAGATAAAACCCGTCCACCGTCACATGGCGCAGATGCACGCGGTTGCTCAGGAGGGCGCGCATATCGACGTTCAGCGTCACGCGCTCGGCGCGCAGCGTGTCGTCCGTGGGCCAGCCTTGCGGTCCCCGCAGACGCACGCGGCTCAGCGTGATGCGCGCATAACCTACGTCGATATCTTCCACCGAGCCGAGCGGCCCGAGCGTTTCGAGCACGCGCGCTTTCATTTCATGCGCGACGAAAAAGCCGCCGCCGACCACTGCCAACAGCAACACCACGATGACCGCGCCCGCCCACAGCGCCACGCGTTGCGCCTTTGTAACCGCCATCCCGATGTCCCCCATCCAAGCCGCGCGCGGGCGGCGATCCGGTGCGTTGTTGTTGGCCTCGCCGTGCTTATCGGACGATTGGCTTATAGCGCAGGCGTTTCGGCTTCGCCGCTTCTTCGCCCAGACGATTACGCTTGTCGGCTTCGTACTCTTGATAGTTGCCGTCGAAGAAGGTCACTTGCGAATCGCCTTCAAACGCGATGATGTGCGTCGCGATCCGGTCGAGGAACCAGCGATCGTGCGAAATCACCATTACCGATCCCGCGAATTCCAGCAACGCGTCTTCCAGCGCGCGCAGCGTTTCGACGTCCAGGTCGTTCGACGGCTCGTCCAGCAGCAGCACGTTGCCGCCTTCAATCAGCGTTTTCGCCAGATGCAGGCGGCCGCGTTCACCGCCCGAGAGCGCCCCGACGGTCTTTTGCTGATCGCCGCCCTTGAAGTTGAAGCGGCCGATATACGCCCGCGACGGCGTTTCGTACTTGCCGACCGTCAGCACGTCCGCACCGCCCGAGATCTCTTCGAACACGGTCTTGCCGGCGTTGAGCGCATCGCGGCTTTGATCCACGTAGGCCAGTTTCACCGTCGGACCCGTGACGATTTCGCCCGAATCCGGTTGTTCCTTACCCGTCAGCATGCGGAACAACGTGGATTTCCCTGCGCCATTTGGCCCGATAATTCCGACAATCGCGCCCGCCGGGATCTTCATGTTGAGGTTATCGATCAAGAGCCGGTCGCCGTAAGCCTTGCTCACGTTCTTGAACTCGATCACTTCATTGCCCAGCCGGTCGCCGACAGGGATGAAGATTTCCTGCGTTTCGTTGCGCTTCTGATATTCTTGGCTGTTGAGTTCCTCGAACCGCGCGATCCGCGCCTTCGATTTCGCCTGGCGTCCCTTCGGGTTCTGGCGCACCCATTCCAGCTCTTTCTTCAGCGCCTTCTGCCGCGCGGATTCCGTTGATTCTTCCTGCTTCAGCCGATCCTGCTTCTGGTCGAGCCAGCTGCTGTAATTGCCCTTCCACGGAATGCCGTGGCCGCGGTCGAGTTCGAGAATCCACTCGGCGGCGTTATCGAGGAAATAGCGATCGTGGGTGACGGCCACGACCGTACCCGGATAGCGCGTCAGGAATTGTTCGAGCCAGTCCACCGATTCTGCGTCCAGGTGGTTGGTCGGTTCGTCGAGCAGCAGCATGTCGGGCTTTTGCAGCAGCAATTTGCATAGCGCCACACGACGCTTTTCGCCGCCCGACAAATGTTCGATTTTCGCGTCCCACGCGGGCAGGCGCAGCGCGTCGGCGGCGACTTCGAGTTGTTGCTCAGGCGTGCCGCCGTCGCTGGTTGCGAGGATGGCTTCGTATTTGGCTTGCTCGGCGGCGAGGGCGTCGAAGTCGGCGTCGGGTTCCGCGTACGCCGCGTAGATGGCGTCGAGCTTTTTCTGCGCGCTGAAAACTTCGCCGAGGCCGTCTTCAACGGCTTCGCGCACGGTTTGCTGCGGATCGAGTTGCGGTTCCTGCGGCAAATAACCGATGTTCAGGTTCGGCATCGGCGTGGCTTCGCCTTCGATGTCCTTATCGACGCCCGCCATGATGCGGATCAGGGTCGATTTGCCGGAACCGTTCAGGCCGAGCAGCCCGATCTTGGCACCGGGGAAAAACGACAGCGAGATGTCTTTCAGGATCTGGCGCTTGGGCGGCACGATCTTGCCGACGCGGTTCATGGTGAAGACGTATTGGGCCATTTGCGGGTTCGGTTGTCTTGAGGTTTGCGGTTTTCGGTTTTACGGCGGGCTTCGGCCGGGCGGATGCCGGATTTTAAGCCGCTGCCGGGAAGCCCCTGGATTCAGTACGCGACGATGCGTCTCCCGCAGCGCGCGGGAAGTGACGACATTGTACTTCGATGAATATGGCTGTCTGCCGGGCGTTTATCGGCTTTGATGCCGGCGCCGGAGAGTTCTCAACGCCAGGCTGCGACGCCGCCATGGCGCGAACACGTGCCGCTGCGATGCCGGCTGAAGCTCCACGTGCCATCACGGCATCGCGCGGTGGCGCCGTCGGGGGCTTCGCCCGAACGCGAATGTGCCGGGGAGTGGACGGTTTGGCCGTCGTGATTGCGATAGGTCTGGTGGTTATCGAGGTCGGATTCGTTCGGGGCCGAGTAAGCGTAAGCGAACGCGGTGCAACCATTGAGCGCGAGGATGGCGCCGACGAGGATTGAAGCGGTGCAGCGATAGAAACGTGTCGTCATTGTTTTTGTTTTGGGCGCGAGGAGCGTGAACGCTTGCGCTGGCCGTTCTGGATCGCCGCATTATCGAACCGGCGATCCTTCTGGATCAGTCAGGAATCGAGCGCTGCCGGATTCTTCGCGCGTGTTTTATCTTCCGATGCCAGACGACGCGCGACTTTTTTCACGTCCTCCGCCGCAGGCAGGGTTTCGGGCCGGATGCCGCGTTCAAGGAGGGTCTTACGAACCGCTCCATTGTTGTTGATATGTTCCCGCGAAATCGCTTCTTCATTTCCAAGCTGTTTCTCGCGCGAATTGAAGATGGTGATTTCCGCTGCGAAATCCTTTGCCTTGAGAATGATCGTGGGCGCGAAATCGGCCAATGGCCGCTTGGCGGGGACCTTCCAATGCGACTTCATTTGCTGGGTGGATTTCTCGAACAAGGCGTGATCGCCTTTACTCCGAATCATGCCGAAATCGTCGTTTCCACCGGTTTGTTCGAAAATCACCTCGGATAGCTCCTTTTCTGTGCTGGTCAGTTTCGTGCGGGCGACGAGACGTTCCGAGTCGAGCAGACGTTGTTCGATCAACTCGGCGCGCCGGGTCTGGACGGCAAAATAGGTCTGTGCAAACGCAATTTCGTGCTTCTTGGGATCGCCGTTTTGCGCGACCAGATAGCAGGCGTAGCGCGTGAGCATGATGTCATCGACTTCGCGCTGGCTACCTGAGCCCAGGTCGACCATTTTCCTGACGTCAGGAAAATGGTCTGCTGCCGCATGCCCCGATGTTTCGCAGGCAATCTCAGCTTTGTTCACAACCTTGACGAAGTTTTCCCACTTCGCATACCCAAGCAGGTGCTGAAGGTCGCGAGCAAGTCAGAATTCGACGCCGTTATTGGTCTGCTGAGCATGCGCTTCGAAATGCTCGGTCAACGAGTAAATCAATTCGGTCTTCATGTACACCGTCCAAGGTGGGTTGCGCGCGGTTGGCAAGCAAGGCAGCCGGTGCAAAGCAATAAAAAAAGCGGAAATCCCTTTATCAGGGACTCCGCTTTTAATCACAACCTCGAACAACCTCGAACGACAAATTATTACATCAGACGTTAAACAAGAAATTCATCACGTCGCCGTCGTGCACGACATATTCCTTCCCTTCCGCCCGCATCTTCCCGGCTTCCTTCGCGCCTTGTTCGCCCTTGAACGCGACGAAGTCATCGAAGGCGATGGTCTGCGCGCGAATAAACCCGCGCTCGAAATCCGTGTGAATAGCGCCGGCCGCCTGAGGCGCGGTGTCGCCGATATGAATCGTCCATGCCCGCACTTCCTTCACGCCCGCCGTGAAATACGTCTGCAATCCGAGCAGCTTGTAACCCGCGCGAATCACGCGATCCAGGCCCGGCTCTTCCATGCCGATATCGGCCAGGAACTCCTGCTTGTCGGCGTCGTCGAGATCCGCGATTTCCGCTTCGATCGCCGCGCACACCGCCACCACCGGCGCGCCCTCGGCCTCGGCGTGCTTTCGCACCGCGTCCAGGTGCGGATTGTTCTCGAAACCATCGTCCTTCACGTTCGCCACGTACATGGTCGGCTTGGCCGTAATCAGGCACAGCGGCTTGATCAGCGCGAGTTCGTCTTCGCTCAGGTCCAGCGCGCGCACGGGCTTCGCCTGATCGAGTTGCGCCTGGATCTTTTCCAGCAAGGGGACGAGCTTCGCCGCTTCCTTGTCGTTGCCCGAGCGCGCCGACTTGGCGAAACGGTGATGAGCTTTCTCAACTGTCGCTAAATCCGCCAGCGCCAGTTCCGTATTGATGACTTCGATGTCCGCGAGCGGGTCGATCTTGTTCGCGACGTGAATCACGTTTTCGTCTTCGAAGCAGCGCACGACGTGCGTGATGGCATCGGTTTCGCGAATGTTCGCGAGGAACTTGTTACCCAGGCCTTCGCCCTTGCTCGCGCCGGCCACGAGGCCCGCGATATCGACGAACTCAACAATGGCCGGGACCACGCGCTCGGGTTTAACGATCTCGGAGAGCGCCGCCAGACGGGGATCCGGCACTTCGACCACGCCGACATTCGGCTCGATCGTGCAGAACGGATAGTTTTCGGCGGCGATGCCGGCCTTGGTCAGTGCATTGAACAGTGTGGACTTGCCGACGTTAGGCAGGCCGACGATGCCGCATTGGAGGCTCATGGAATCCTTCGAACTGGTGAAACGGCGTGCGCCGCGTGGGTCAACGCTGGATGCGCGTGTCGCGGGTTTCACAACCCCGGCGACCAAGGCGCGTAGCGGGCGGCCACGTCGTACGGGCCGGAAAAACCGCTATTGTAGCGCCACGGCCGGGTCGGCTGGGCGGGTGGGATGTGCCGCTACAGGGCGTCGCACCCGCTGAAACACCGCATTGACCATCGATTCCCGGCATACCCCGGCGGCTATAATGGCCGTATGACTTTCCACTCAAGAAATTTTCACGCGGTCGTGGTCGGCGGCGGGCTCGTCGGCAAGACGGCGGCGCTCGCGCTGACACAATCCGGCCTGCGCACCGCGTTGCTGGCAACGCCTGCTGCAGCCCCGCCCGCCGCCGGCAGCTTCGATTCCCGCATCTACGCGCTGTCATCGAGCTCGCAGGCGCTGCTGGAACGGCTGCGCGTCTGGCAGGCGCTGGAGCGCGAAAAGCTCGGGCCGGTGCTGGACATGCGCGTTTTCGGCGACGCTTTCGCCGAGCTGCATTTCTCGGCATTCCAGGCGGCTGTGCCGCAATTGGCGTGGATTGTGGAGTCGTCGCTGATTGAACTATCGCTCGATGCCGCGCTGCGTTTCCAGCCGAACCTCACGTGGATCGATTCGCGCGCCCAGGGTTTGGCTATCCACGACGACGCCGCCCATCTGACCCTCGCAAACGGCGACACGCTCGAAACAGACCTGGTGGTCGGCGCGGACGGCGCGCATTCCTGGGTGCGGGCGCAGACGGGCGCGAAAATGCAGCGCCGGGATTATCGGCAAACGGGCGTGGTCGCGAACTTCAAGTGCGAAAAGCCGCACGGCGAGACGGCGTACCAATGGTTCCGTGATGGCGAAATCATCGCGTTGTTGCCGTTGCCGGGTGATCACGTGTCGCTCGTGTGGTCCGCTAAAACCGAACACGCCGATACCCTCCTGAAACTCGATCCCGCCCAACTCGCGGCGGAAGTCGAAAAGGCCACGCAAAACATGCTTGGCGCGCTCGAATGCGTGACGCCCGCGCAGGGCTTTCCGCTCGCGCTGCAAACCGTGGACCGGCTGATCGGCGCACGTGTGGCGCTGGTTGGCGACGCTGCGCATCTGATTCACCCGCTGGCTGGGCAGGGCATGAACCTGGGTTTGCGCGATGTCGCCGCGCTGGCCGAAACCCTCGCCAACAAGGAAGCATTCCGCTCAGCCGGCGACCCCGTTTTACTGCGCCGATACGAACGCACCCGTCGCGAGGACATCCAGAAATTGACGCTCGCCTGCGACGGGCTGCAGAAACTCTTCGCCATGCCCGGCACGCTCGCTCGCGGACTGCGCAATACAGGCATGGCGCTCGTGGGAGCACAACCGCTTATCAAGCGCTGGCTCGTGTCCGCGGCGCTTGGTTGAGACCTGGTCAAGAACATCCCACCTACTTCAGATTGACGGAAACTCGAATGAAAATCACTCTTCGCCGCGCCCTGGTCGCCGCTGCCACGTTGGCCGCGGTGTTTGGTATCGGCATCGCGGCACAAGCCGATCAGACCACCGACAAGATCAAGGCCACGCTGCAATCGCGCATTGGTGACGCCGACATCAAAAGCGTCGAGAAGTCCCCGGTTCCGGGGCTCTACGAAGTCAATCTCGGCGCGCAGATCGTGTACACGGACGCGACCGGCAACTATCTGCTGATGGGCGATCTCGTCGATACCCGCACGCGCACGAACATCACCGAAGCGCGCCTGGCGGAAACGAACAAGATCGACTTCGCGAAGCTGCCGTTCGAGAACGCGGTCAAAGTGGTGAAGGGCACGGGCGCGCGCAAGATCGCGGTGTTCTCCGATCCGAATTGCCCGTACTGCAAGCAGCTCGAAACCACGCTCAAATCCGTCGATAACGTCACCATCTACACCTTCCTGTACCCGGTTTTGTCGCCGGATTCGTCGGTCAAGTCGAAGTCGATCTGGTGCTCGAAGGACCGTTCGGGCGCCTGGGAAGGCTGGATGCTCGACCACACGGCGCCGACCGCCGCCGCCAGCTGCGACACAACCGCCATCGACAAGAACCTGAAACTCGGCCAGTCGATGAACGTCACCGGTACGCCGACCGTTTTCCTCGCCGACGGACGCCGTCTGCCCGGCGCGGTGCCGGCAGATCGGCTGGAGAAGGAATTGTCGGCGGTTCACTGAAGTCCGCTGTCGATTCGTGGACCAACGACGAAGGAGGCGCGCGAAGCGCCTCTTTCGCTTTCATGAACTTCCACTTGCCTGATTCTGCAATGAGCGGTTCAACCGCGAAAAGCGCGGACAGCCAAACCCGGCGACAAGAACAAAAGGACCTCGACGCATGAACGCCATCCGTTACACCATCGTTCCGAAAAATCCCGCTGCGCATCTGTTCGAAGTGACGTTGACCGTCGCGCAACCCGATCCGTCGGGCCAGCGTTTTGTGCTGCCTGTGTGGATTCCGGGCAGCTACATGATCCGCGAATTCGCCCGCAATATCGTGACGCTGCAGGCGTTCAACGCGGCCGGCCGCAAGCTCGCCATCGATAAAACCGACAAGCACGCTTGGGCAACCGCACCGCACGATGGCCCGATCACGCTGCGTTACGATGTCTACGGCTGGGACCTCTCAGTGCGTGCGGCGCATCTTGACGACACCATCGGTTTTTTCAACGGCACGAGCGTGTTCCTCGCGGTAGAAGGGCAGGCGGATGCGCCCTGCATAGTCGACATTCAAAAACCTGCGGGCACGCAATACGCGAACTGGCGCGTGGCGACGGCATTGCCCGAGGCGCGCGGCACGAAGCGCTATGGCTTCGGCGCGTATGAAGCGGCGAATTACGATGCGCTGATCGATCATCCCGTGACGCTCGGCGAGTTCGCGCTCGGTTCCTTCGATGCCCACGGCGCGAAGCACGACATCGTGATTTCAGGCCGCGTGACCGGGCTCGATATGCATCGCCTGGAAACCGACCTCAAGCGCGTTTGCGAGTCGCAAATTGCGTTGTTCGAGCCGCGCACGAAGAAGGCGCCGGTTGATCGTTATGTGTTCATGACGGTCGCTGTCGCCGATGGTTATGGTGGCCTGGAACATCGTGCATCGACGGCGCTGATCTGCAATCGCGCCGATCTGCCCGTTGCCGGGCGGCCGGATGTGACGGATGGTTATCGAACGTATCTTGGTCTTTGCAGCCACGAATATTTCCATACGTGGAACGTGAAGCGCATCAAACCGGCCGCGTTCGCGCCGTACGATTTATCGCAGGAAAATTATACGTCGCTGCTGTGGTTGTTCGAAGGTTTTACGTCGTACTACGACGACCTGATGCTCGTGCGAAGCGGCCTGATCAGCGCGAGCGAGTATTTTTCGCTTCTGGGAAAGACGCTCGGCGGCGTGTTGCGCGGGTCGGGGCGGCTCAAGCAGACCGTGGCTGAAAGTTCGTTCGATGCCTGGGTCAAATATTATCGGCAGGACGAAAACGCAGCGAACGCGATTGTCAGCTATTACCAGAAGGGTTCGCTTGTCGCGCTCGCTTTCGATCTGTCGATCCGCGCGCAAACCGAAGGCAAGAAGTCACTCGACGACGTCATGCGGCTTCTGTGGCAACGCTACGGCCGGGATTTTTATCACGGCAAAGCGCGGGGTATCGAAGAAAGCGAGGTGGAAGCCTTGTTCGCCGAAGCTACCGGCGCCGATTTGAAAAAGCTGTTCCGCGACGGTGTCCACGGGACGCGCGATCTGCCGCTCGATACTTTGTTCGAGCCCTTCGGCATCACGTTCGCGCCCGATGTCGCGACCAACGGCACGGCGGGGAAACCGTCGCTCGGGGCGCGGATTCGCAATGGCGCGGATTGCGTGCTCGCGGCTGTCCACGAGGGCAGTGCGGCGCAGAAGGCGGGGTTATCGGCGGGTGACGTGCTGGTTGCAATCGACGGCTTGCGCGTGACCGGATCGAATCTCGACACGCTGCTTGCGCGCTATTTGCCAGGCGCGAAGGTGGAAGTGCACGCATTCCGTCGTGACGAATTGCGTGTCACGCAGGTCAGGCTCGATCCGCCGGAAGTATCGCGTTATGTGCTTTCCACTGCCGATGAGCGCGGTCCGTCGAAGCAATGGCGCGAACGCTGGCTGAAAGGTTGAGGCGTTAAAGCAGCGCTAAAGGCGGATTGTTCTATTGTTGCAACAATCCGTCACGAGTGCGCAGCTTGTTCCCGGCGTCGTAAAAAAGAAGAATGCGTCCTGTCAGAGCGCGATCCGTGCTCGAACTCAACAGACACAGGAATCATCATGACGACCATTCTTCAAATCAATTCCGCAGCCCGCTCGCAAGGCGCCCAATCAACGTTGCTCGCTGACGAAGTGTCGGCGAAGCTGCAGCAAGTGCACCCGGGTGCGAAGCTAGTCGTGCGCAATCTTCTCTCCGACAACCTTCCCCACCTCGACGATGCCACGCTCGGCGCATTCTTCACGC
Organism: Caballeronia sp. LjRoot34; assembly: GCF_964253815.1. Taxonomy (NCBI): domain Bacteria; kingdom Pseudomonadati; phylum Pseudomonadota; class Betaproteobacteria; order Burkholderiales; family Burkholderiaceae; genus Caballeronia; species Caballeronia sp. LjRoot34. The sequence goes on along the minus strand of NZ_CAXUSB020000001.1, from coordinate 3,817,696 downwards.
CCGCCGACCAACGCACGGCTGAACAAAACGCGATCCACGCCAAGAGCGAAGCGCTTATCGCCGAATTGCAAGCGGCTGACGTAGTCGTGATCGCCGCGCCGATGTACAACTTCGGCATTTCGTCGCAACTGAAGGCGTACTTCGACTGGATCGCACGTGCGGGCATCACGTTCAAGTACGGCGCGAACGGCCCGGAAGGCCTGGTGACGGGCAAGAAGGTGGTAGTTGTATCGGCACGTGGCGGCAAGTACAGCGGCACGCCGAATGATTCGCAAACGCCGTATCTGAAGTCGTTCCTCGGTTTCCTGGGCATGACCGACGTCAGCTTCATCTTCGCCGAAGGCCTGGCAATGGGCCCGGACGCCGCCGGCGCCGCTTTGGCTACCGCACGCGACTCGATCGCCGCGCTGTAAGCAAGTTTGTGAAGTAAGCAGGACGCTTTTGAAAAAACCCGCCGTGTCGTGAGACATCGGCGGGTTTTTTACGCTGGGACGTCAGGCAAACGCCAGTCGATGGCCGGTCGCCCGTGTTGCTCGAGATACGTATTCGCCGACACAAAATGCCCGCAGCCCAGAAAGCCGCGATGCGCTGACAGCGGAGACGGGTGGGGTGCTTCCAGCACGCAGTGCGCCTTCCCGGATGCCACCGCCGACGCGATCAACCCTCGTTTTGCCTGCGCATGCGCACCCCAAAGCATGAACACGAGATGTTCGTGTCGAAGGGCAAGTTCGTGGATCAGCGTGTCGGTGCAATGCTCCCAGCCGCGTTTGGCGTGGCTGCCGGCTTTATCGCGTTCCACCGTCAGCGATGTGTTCAACAGCAGCACGCCTTGTTGCGCCCATGCGTCGAGGCAACCGTGAGCGGGCGCAGTAAAACCAAGGCTGGCGTTGATTTCCTTGAAGATATTTTTCAGCGATGGCGGCGGCCGAACCGGCGCCGGCACCGAAAACGCCAGGCCGTGAGCTTGCGGCGCACCGCGATCTTCGCCGTGGTAAGGATCCTGTCCGAGGATGACGACCTTCACATCGCCGGGACGAGTCAGACGCAACGCGCGGAAGACATCGGCGGGATACACGGTCTTGCCGGCGGCGCGCTCGGCGTCGACGAACGCGCACAACGCAGCGTAATGCGGGCTGTCGATAAAAGTCTTCAGATGCTTGCGCCAGTCCGCCGGCAACGCGTCGAACTGACTTTCGAGCGACGTAAACGGTTCGAGCTGGGTTTTCGGTGACTCAGCTTCAAATAGTGACGCCTGACTCATTTCACGCCGCCGTTGGAGCCAGCCACTTTGGACTCGCACAGGTCGTAGCCCCGGCGTGCCTTGCTGGCGTCCTCAGGCTGGAGATACAGAAACGCTCCCCGCATTTGCGCGGCAAGGATGTTCAATGCTTCCTCGTTGCCGGATTTCAGTTCGAGTTCGAGTTCGCTGATCGGCGTGGTCAGGCGCTCGCCGTTCACATCAGCCACCACCTCGCCGAGATCCAGCGCGGCTTCAATCCGCGCACCGTCAATTTCGATGTCCCAGATCACGCGTGAGAAATCGGTGCGGAACAGCGCGGCCAATTCGGGCGCGGCGTCGCTGAGCGCATTGGCGGCGTGCTCGTCATCGCAAATTTCAAGCAGGGCGGGGATTTCCAGCGCTTCACCGGCTACGGGCCGCTCCCACTCGTGGCGGTTGTGCAAACCGCCCGTCGCTTCACCCGCCGTCTTGTAGGTTTGCAGCCATTGATCCGGCGTACCGCGCAGACGCACCGCACTTTTCGCCTTCGCGAGCGCACGGTCAGGGGTATCGAAGTACACGTTGGTGAGCTGGATCTTGCGGCCTTCCCGACCGGTGCGTTGCGTCAGGTCCTTCGCTATCTCGCCATGTTCCGACGTAGGCAGCGCCAGTTTGATCTCGCGTTCAATACTCAAAATAAACTCCGTGCAACAGCGTCAGAAGAACATTCGCGCCAGTTCGGTACCGGGATCGTCGGCGCGCATGAACGCCTCGCCGACCAGGAACGTCTGCACGTCCATGGCGCGTAGCCGGTCGACATCGACGCGGCTCAGAATGCCCGATTCGGTCACCACTATACGATCTTCAGGAACCATGTCCAGCATGCCGATTGTCGTTTCAATCGATGTCTCGAACGTGCGGAGATTGCGGTTATTCACACCGATCAACGGCGTCTTCAACGTAAGCGATTGCTCGAGTTCGTCACGATCGTGAACTTCCACGAGCACCGCCAGCCCGAGCGAGTGCGCGTACGCTTCCAGATCGCGCATTTGCAAGGGCTGGAGCGCGGCGGCGATCAACAGAATGCAGTCGGCGCCCATCGCGCGGGCTTCCAGGATCTGATAAGGATCGACGATAAAGTCCTTGCGCAGAATCGGCAGGCTGCAAGCGGCGCGCGCTTCTTCCAGATACGCAACGCTGCCCTTGAAGAACTGCACGTCGGTCAGCACGGACAAACACGCGGCGCCGCCTTGTTCGTACGATTTCGCGATTTCGGCGGGGACGAAGTTCTCGCGCAATACGCCCTTCGACGGACTCGCTTTCTTCACTTCCGCGATGATCGCCGGCTTCCCCGCGGCGTGCTTCGCGCGCAATGCGCCGACGAAGTCGCGCGAGTCGCGCGTGCTCGCCTGCAAACGCAGTTCCTCGAGCGACACGCTTTCCTGCGCGATGCGAATTTCGCCTCGTTTGACTTCGATGATGCGGTCGAGAATGTCACTCATGTCCTGGCCTCTTTATTTCGCGAATTGCTGCGTGAAGCGCACGAGTTCATCGACTTTTTCGCGCGCTTGCCCGCTTGCGATCACCTCTTTCGCGAGGACCATGCCGGCCGCGATCGATTCGACCACGTTCGCTGCATATAGCGCCGTGCCCGCGTTCAGCGTCACGATTTCGCGCGCGACGCACGGCTTGTTATTCAGCGCGCCGAGCAACATGGTTTTCGATTCCAGCGCATCGGCCACTTTCAGCGTCCGGTTCGACACCATCTGCAGGCCGAAGTCCTCCGGATGAATCTCATACTCGCGCACTTCGCCGTTGCGCAGCTCGCCTACCACCGTTGCCGCACCCAGCGATACCTCGTCCATGCCGTCCTTGCCGTACACCACCAGCACGTGCTTAGCTCCCAGGCGTTGCATGACGCGAACCTGGATGCCGACGAGGTCCTCATGGAACACGCCCATCAACTGATTGGGCGCGCCGGCTGGGTTGGTCAGCGGGCCGAGGATGTTGAAAATCGTCCGCACGCCGAGTTCACGACGCACCGGCGCGATGTTTTTCATCGCCGGATGATGGTTCGGCGCGAACATGAAACCCATGCCCGTTTCGGCAATGGATAACGCCACTTGTTCCGGATTCAGATCGATATTCACGCCCAGCGCTTCAAGCACGTCCGCGCTGCCCGATTTACTCGATACCCCGCGATTGCCGTGCTTCGCGACCTTCGCGCCGGCGGCCGCCGTGACAAACATGGTGGCCGTCGAAATGTTGAAGGTATGCGAGCCGTCGCCGCCGGTGCCCACGATATCGACTAGATTCTCGCTATCCGGCACGGTGACGTGATTCGCGAACTCGCGCATTACCGTGGCCGCTGCGGCGATCTCACCGATGGTCTCTTTCTTCACGCGCAAACCCGTGATGATCGCGGCGGACATCACCGGCGACATCTCGCCGCGCATGATCATGCGCATCAGGTGCAGCATTTCGTCGTGGAAAATCTCGCGATGCTCGATCGTCCGTTGCAACGCTTCCTGGGCCGTAATAGTCATGATCGGATCTCGGTTCACGCGCGAATGCCTTGCGCCGGGCTCTTGACGAAGTTTTCGAGCAGTGCGTGGCCGTGCTCGGAAAGAATCGATTCCGGGTGGAATTGCACGCCCTCGACCGCGAGTTCTTTATGACGCACGCCCATGATTTCGCCGTCAGGCGTCCACGCGGATATTTCCAGGCAATCCGGCAGCGACTCGCGTTCGATCGCGAGCGAGTGATAACGCGTCACGCTGAAATGTTTCGGCAGGTCGGAAAACACGCCACGGCAATCGGTTTCGATGGTGCTGACTTTGCCGTGCATGATGGTTTGCGCGCGCACCACGCGTCCGCCGAACGCCTCGCCAATGGCCTGATGGCCGAGGCAAACGCCAAGAATAGGGATCTTTCCGGAAAATTCGCGCAGCACGTTGAGCGTGATGCCCGCGTGTTGCGGATTGCTCGGCCCCGGCGAGAGGCAGATCCGCTCGGGATTGAGCTTCGCGATTTCATCGAGGGTAATTTCGTCGTTGCGGAAAGTCCGCACATCCTCGCCCAGTTCGCCGAAATACTGCACCAGGTTATAGGTGAACGAATCGTAGTTGTCGATCATCAGCAGCATGGTCTGTCTCCGGTCAGAAGTCGCTATCGAGGCCGTCTTGCACCTGCTCGGCGGCGCGCAGCACTGCTCGCGCCTTGTTCTCCGTCTCCTGCCATTCCGACTCCGGCACCGAATCAGCGACCACGCCCGCTGCCGCCTGCACGTACAAATTGCCCTTGTGGATCAGACCCGTGCGGATTGCGATGGCGAGATCCATCTCGCCCGTGAACGACAGATACCCGCAAGCGCCGCCGTACAAGCCGCGCTTCACCGGCTCCAGCTCATCGATAATTTCCATCGCCCGCACTTTCGGCGCGCCCGACAGCGTGCCGGCTGGGAAGGTGGCGCGCAGCACGTCGAAATTGGTCGTGCCGGGTTTTAGCTTGCCTTCCACCGAACTCACGATGTGCTGAACGTGCGAGTACTTTTCGATCGCCAGCTTGTCGGTCACCACCACCGATCCCGTCTGCGCAATCCGGCCGACATCATTACGCGCCAGATCGATCAGCATCACGTGTTCGGCCACTTCTTTCGGATCGTTCAGCAATTCGGTCGCGAGTTCTGCATCACGCTCGGGCGTGTTGCCGCGCGGCCGCGTTCCGGCGAGCGGACGAATGGTCACAATCCGTTCGTCGCCACGTTTTTCCTGCCGCACCAGAATTTCCGGCGATGCCCCCACCACGTGGAATTCTCCGCCGAAGTTGTAGTAATACATATACGGCGATGGATTCAGCGAGCGCAACGCGCGATACAGCGAGAGCGGGTTATCGCGGAACGGCTTCACGAGCCGTTGGCCGACCTGAACCTGCATCAATTCGCCCGCCGCGATGTACTCCTTCGCCTTTCGCACCGCGTTCAGGTAATCGTCCTTCGCGAACTCCCGATACGTCTCCGTCCTCACGCTCGCCGATGTCACCGGCGGCTGCACGGTCGTGCGCAAACGCGACCGCAATTCGCGCAGGCGCTGTTTGGCTTTCGTGAATGCTTCGGGCGTGGTCGGGTCGGCGTAGACAATCAGATAAAGCTTGCCGGCGAGGTTATCGATAACCGCCATTTCTTCGGTCAGCAGCAACTGGATATCGGGCAGGCCGAGATCGTCACGCGGAGCCGTATGGGCCAGCTTCTTTTCGATATAACGCACGGCGTCATAACCGAAATACCCGGCCAGACCGCCGCAAAAGCGCGGTAGTCCCGGGCGCTGCGCAATTTTGAAGCGCTTCTGAAATTCTTCGATAAACGTCAGCGGATCGGCTTGGCTCGTTTCAATGACGTTGCCGTCCTTCAGCACCTCCGACACGCCGTTCTGTACGCGAATCATGGTGCGGGCCGGCAAGCCGATAAACGAGTAACGCCCGAAGCGCTCGCCACCCACCACCGATTCCAGCAGGAACGAGTTGGCGCCATTGCGCTCGGTTTGAGCCAGCTTGAGATAAAGCGAAAGCGGCGTTTCGAGGTCGGCCAGCGCCTCGGCGATCAGGGGAATGCGGTTGAAACCTTCATTCGCCAGCGATTGGAATTCGAGTTCGGTCATGTTCTGATCCTTTACGTGTCGCTTGTTGGATTTGGCGACATCGAGCACACACTGGGCGCTGCGGACAATTTACCGCACGGCGCGAATCTCGCTCTCGTTTGTGCGTTGCCTGATGCTTCAAACGCTGTCCCGATCGTTTAGGCGGTGGTAGCCATTTGCTAAAACGGCACGGCCGCAAAACGGAATTTGGGCGCAACGAATGATGCGGATCAGGCCAGGCATCAAGGTAAAACAAGTCGGCGGGATCGGCGCGCGGAATGCGCAGCGAAACAAAAAACGGTTGCCGAAGACGAGCTTCGGCGTTCCTCAGGCGAGGTTAGCGCGACCAGCGACGCCAGGGCCAGGCTCCCCGGTCGATGCTGCTCAGACTCCGTTTTTTGTTCAGAAACATGAGGATTGAACTAGTCAGTCGATGTTGTCGCGCCGGGTGCAGCAGGCGCGGTCATGGTTGCTGCTATTGCCTGTGCGGCAGCTAGCAGGGAAGAAACTATACCATCGGATTTCACCAGGTGCACGGGTTTGCCGTGGTTGTAACCGTAAGGTACCGTAAGCGTCGCCATACCCGCTGCGCGACCCGCCAGCGCATCATTCTCCGAATCCCCAATGGCCACGGCTTCGCGTGGCAGCACGTCCAGCCGTTCGCAAGCAATCAGCATAGGCGCCGGATCAGGCTTTTTTTGCGGGACGGAATCGCCGCCGAGCACAACCTTGAAGTATTCGGCCAAGCCGAATTTTGTTAACAATTCGACAGCGAACCTGTGCGGCTTGTTCGTCACGCATGCCAACGGCAATCCGAGATCCCGCAGCGCTTTCAAGCCTTCCGTGACTTCGGGATAGAGCGTGGCGTGCTGTCCATTGATGCGTGCATATTCGGTCTGATAGATCGCGAGCGCGTCCTCGAACTTCGTGGCTGCTTCGAGTGCTGAAAACCGCACGGCCAGCACGCTGCGGATCAGGTTCTCCGAACCTTTGCCGATATAGCCAATGACTTCGTCCCGATCTGTGGCTTTCGTGCCGATCCGCGCCAGCATGCCGTTGAGCGCGGCGACGAAATCGTCCGCGGTGTCGATCATGGTCCCGTCAAGGTCAATGATCGCCGCGCGCAGCGTCTTGTTCGTGAACGCCGGAAGCTCCGCCGTGAGTTCGCTCATCGTGCTTCCCCGGTATTCACTTTGGCCAACTCGGCGCGCATTTGCGCAATCACGTCGTGATAATTGTGGTGGCCGAAAATGGCCGATCCAGCCACGAACGTATCCGCGCCGGCTTCCGCGATTTCCCGGATGTTATCGATTTTGACGCCGCCGTCCACTTCGAGATGAATCTCGCGTCCGGTCCGCTCGCGGTATTCGTCAATGCGCCGACGCGCTTCGCGCAGTTTAACGAGCGCTTCGGGAATGAACGACTGGCCGCCGAAGCCCGGATTCACCGACATGATGAGCACCAGGTCGACTTTATCCATGACATAGTCGAGATGACTCAACGACGTCGCCGGGTTAAAAACGAGACCTGCCTTGCAACCGTGTTCGCGAATCAGCGAAAGCGTGCGATCGATATGATCTGAACCTTGCGGGTGAAAGCTGATCACATTAGCGCCGGCCTTGGCGAAATCCGGCACGATCCGATCGACCGGCCGCACCATCAGATGCACGTCGATAGGAACATCCGTATGCGGACGCAGCGCCTCACAGACCATGGGGCCGATTGTCAGGTTCGGGACGTAATGGTTGTCCATCACGTCGAAGTGGATCCAGTCTGCGCCGGCGGCGACCACATTGCGGACCTCTTCGCCGAGAATGGCGAAGTCGGCGGACAAAATACTGGGGGACAGGCGAAATTGCGTCATGACGTCGGCCGGTTGCGAGCGGAAAATGCATTTTACAGCGTGAAGACCTTTTTGACCGCTGACCGAATGGCCTACGTCCCATCCCGCGGCCTTTCGCGGGAGCTTCGTGCGGCTGACAAAGCCCTTGCACGCAGTGGCGTTCTGTTGCGGGCACCGGCTGCATCAAGCAGAATGCGTCACCTGACGTTCACGCAAATTCGCGAGACCCGCGCCGGGCCTCTGTCCTTAGAGGGGGGAGGGGTTCGAACCCGCGTAGCACATTTTTGAATTGGAAAAGCGATGAGCCAGTATGAATTCAGCGTTTCCGTCCAGACGCAGTATCTCCCTGAACAATCGGATCCGGACGCCCGGCAGTTTGCTTTCGCCTACACCCTGACCATCCGCAATACCGGGCAGGTCGCGGCGCAACTGATCTCGCGCCACTGGATCATTACTGACAGCGACGACGTAGTGCAGGAAGTAAAGGGACTTGGCGTGGTGGGGAACCAGCCATTGCTGCCGCCGGGAGAGAAATTCGAGTACACGAGTTGGGCCGTCATTGCGACACCCGTTGGCACCATGCGTGGTTCGTATTTTTGCGTAGCCGAAGATGGCGAGCGTTTCGAGGCCCCAATTGCCGAGTTTTCGTTGCACATGCCGCGTACGCTGCATTGACCGGCAGCGCTGAAACACGTGCCGTCATGGTGCTTGCTGCTTTCGTTTCTCCTGGCGCCTGTTTTTCTTCTTGCCCGAAGCCGTCCACACGACGATAAAGATCAGCAGAAGCAGCGCCACGAGAGACTCGAGCGCAAAAATAAGCATTGGGTATTCGTCGAATAGATCAGACATGGCGGTTCTCATCAAGAACGAACATTGTATGCGTTTCACTCGCTCGCTCGCCGGATTGGCGGGTTGGGCGGCGTCGATTACAGCAGCCGTCCTGCTCGCTTCGTGCGGCGGTGGCTCCATTAAGTCCGGGTATCTCGCGCCACCGACCGGTGCGCCGATCATCACGGGACAGCGCGCGGCTAATCGCTTGACTGCAGTGAGCTGGCAGCAAGTGCCCGGCTGGCAGGACGACTCGTTGCTCGGCGCGACTGCCGCGATGCGCCAGAACTGCAGCCGTCTCGCGCAACAGCCCGCGTGGCGCCGGGCATGCGCGGCGGCGCAGCGTCTCGACGATCTCGACATGAACGCCGCCCGCGAATTCTTCGAAGCGTATTTCACGCCGTTCCAGTTGGCCAACACCGACGGCACGCTCGACGGTCTGGTGACCGGTTACTACGAGCCCTTGTTGCGCGGTTCGCGTACGCGTCACGGGGCTTATCAATACGCGTTGTATCGATGGCCGTATCGGTTCAAAGCCGGCACCGCATTGCCGACGCGTGCCCAGCTTGAAAGTTCGGGTGTGTTGAACGGCAACGAACTGGTTTGGGTCGATGATCCTATCGAAGCGTTCTTCCTGCAGATCCAGGGCTCGGGACAAGTCGTGATGGAAGACGGGACCACCATGCGCATTGGTTTTGGCGGGACGAACAACCAGCCGTACAAATCAATCGGGCGTGAGTTGCTGGATCGGCGTGAACTCGCGCCTGCACAGGCCACGATGCAAGGTATCAAGGCGTGGGCGAAAGCGAATCCGTCGCGTGTCGATGCATTGCTCGACGTCAATCCGCGCTTTGTGTTCTTCCGCGAGATGCCGGGCACGGAAACGCTGGCGGCTGGCGTGGGAACCGGGCCGGTGGGCGCGTTGGGTGTTCCGCTTACGCCGGAACGTTCGATCGCGGTCGACCCGTCCTCCATCCCGCTCGGCACGCCGGTTTTCTTGCAGACCACTCGCCCGTTGAGCAATTCGCCGATGAACCGGCTGGTGTTCGCCCAGGACACCGGCAGCGCGATCAAGGGCGGCGTGCGCGCGGATTATTTCTGGGGTCTGGGTGACGATGCCGGCGATCTCGCTGGCCGGATGAAGCAGGCCGGCAGGATGTGGCTGCTCCTGCCGAATTCGTAGACGGGTGTTGGGGATGTCGCGAGAGTAGGCGTAAGCGCCGGATTGCCGGCGCTTACGCAATCAACTCGCTGCTTTGCGCGCGGGCGATCATTTGAGGATCGGCCCGAGAGAGCCGGAATCTTGAATGCGAGTATCGCTCGCGTAACAAGCGCAGAATACAGAATCAACTCGCTGCTTTGCGCCGGTCAATCACGCGCCGCGCCTTTCCAACCGACCGCTCAATACCGTTCACACCCAGCACCTGAACCACAGCACTGACACCGATCAAGGCTTTGATGTCGTAAGCGAGCGCAACTTTGGCCTGATCGAGAACCCCCATATCCGGGGCCGTTTCAGGACAAGGTTCAACATTCAACGTGAGCACATCAAGTGGACCTTCTTTCGTCAGCACGATCTGATAATGCGGCGCGAGCGCGTGCTGCTTGAGCAGCAGCTCTTCAATTTGCGTTGGAAATACATTCACACCGCGCACGATCATCATGTCGTCCGAGCGCCCCGTGATTTTTTCCATCCGACGCATCGTTCGCGCGCTTCCCGGCAAAAGCCGGGTGAGATCGCGAGTCCGGTAGCGGATGATCGGCAGCGCCTCCTTGGTCAGCGAAGTGAACACGAGTTCGCCCAGTTCACCGTCGGGCAAGACCTCGCCGGTCTCCGGATCAATGATCTCGGGATAGAAATGATCTTCCCAGATCGTCGGGCCGTCCTTCGTCTCGACACACTCCGACGCCACCCCCGGTCCCATTACTTCCGATAGCCCGTATATATCGACAGCGTCGATACCCATCCGCTTCTCGATAGCCGTGCGCATCTCGTTCGTCCACGGCTCCGCGCCGAAGATGCCGATCCGCAGCGAGCAATCTGCGGGATGAACGCCCTGGCGCTCGAGTTCGTCGGCGATCGACAGCATGTAACTGGGCGTCACCATGATGATGTCGGGGCGAAAATCCTGGATCAGTTGCACTTGCTTTTCAGTCTGGCCGCCGCCGAACGGGATCACGGTCAAACCAGCACGTTCAGCGCCGTAATGAGCGCCGAGGCCACCCGTGAATAAACCATAGCCGTAGCTGACGTGCACTTTGTCGCCACGCCGAGCGCCCGCAGCCCGAATGGAACGCGCGACGAGATTTGCCCAGGTGTCGATGTCCTTCGCCGTGTAACCAACCACGGTCGGCTTGCCCGTCGTCCCGGACGACGCGTGGATTCGCGAAATCTGGTCGTGTGGAACGGCGAACATACCGTACGGGTAGTTATCGCGGAGATCCTTCTTCGTCGTGAACGGGAAACGCGCTAAGTCGGCCAGGGTTTTCACGTCGTCCGGATGCACGCCCGCTTCGTCGAACTTGCGGCGGTACACCGGCGAGTTTTCATACGCATGGGCGAGCGACCACTTGAGGCGTTCGAGCTGCAGTGCCGTTAGTTCGTCGCGGCTGGCCGTCTCGATCGGGTCCAGCGGAAGCGCGTTGTTCATCGAGTGTCTCCTTCTTGATCGTCAATCAATCGCCCGAATCAAGTTCGTATGGGCGCTGTGTTTTGTAGGGTGGGTCAGGATTCCACGGAAACCAGCTTGCCCTTTATCTGCGACGACTTTCCGCGGAACATCGCGACCGTTTCGCCTTCGCGGTTCGTGACGCGAATGTCGTAGATGCCGGTTCGCCCCGTCAGTGATTGTTCGACAGCTTCTGCCGACAAGCGGTCGCCGCCTTTCACTGCACGCAGAAATTCAATGGAACAGCCTGCCGCGACCGTATTGATGTTGTACGAGTTACAGGCAAACGCGAACGTTGAGTCGGCCAGCGTGAAAATGAGTCCGCCGTGGCAGATACCGTGACCGTTCAGAAAGTCGTCGCGGACGTTCATTTGCATGCGCGCGTACCCCGGACGAACTTCCTTGAGTTCGAGGCCGAGCGCACGGCTGCATGCATCCGCTTCGTACATGGCTTGCGCGGTCGCGTTGGCGAGTTCTTCAGGTGTCATTGCTGCGTTCTCCCGGAGTTTTCTGATCGAATTTCAGAGGCCGTCGAAGCGGGGCGCACGTTTTTCCTTGAAGGCCGCGACGCCCTCGGCGTAGTCGTGCGAGTCACCTAGTTCGCGTTGAACGTCGCGCTCCAGATCCAATTGCTGATCGAGCGTATTGTTCGCGGCGGCACGGATAGCGTGCTTGATTGCTGCGATAGCCTTGGCGGGCTGCTGTGCGAGTTGCGCGGCAAGCTTCAGTGCAGCGCTCTGCAATTGCTCGTCGTCGACCACTTTCCAGACCAGTCCCCACGTCTCAGCTTGTTCGGCGCCCAGTTTGTCTCCGGTCAATGCGAGGCCCAGCGCCCGTGCTTCGCCAACGCGCCGCGGCAAGAGCCACGTGCCGCCGGTATCCGGAACCAGACCAATCTTCACAAAAGCCTGGACGAAACTCGCTGAACGCGACGCTACGATCAGGTCGCACGCCATGGCGAGATTCGCTCCGGCACCGGCCGCGATACCGTTGACAGCGGCAATCACCGGCAACGGCAAGGCCTGCAGGCGGCGCACGAGCGGGTTGAAATGCCGGTCGATCAGCGCGCCCAGATTGGTCATCGCGCCCGGCGTGAAGTCAAGATCGGCGAGATCCTGGCCCGCGCAAAAGCCGCGGCCCGCCCCCGTGATTACCAGTGCCCGGGCGTTGCTTCCTTCAACCTGATCGAGCGCTTTGTTCAATTCCTCGTGCATCGTCCGCGTGAAGCTGTTCAGCTTGTCGGGACGATTGAGCGTCAGCGTGGCGACGCGCGTGCTTGCGTCGATACAGATGACGATTGAATTGCTGTTGTCGGACATGGTGTCTCCTTGCTGACCAGGTTGTGCAAATACGCATGCCTTCGATACTAGCCGCGCCCGGCGCCGCGCTCCATTCTGCCGAATGGCCTATGTCTTGACGCGGCGTTGCGGGCCGGGCACCTATGCCGTTTGGCTAGCTGTTGCTGGCACGGTCTTGGGTGCAACATGCATTCTGCTTTGGACAACGCGGAAGCGGTTCGTGACGAACGCTGCGTCTGACAACGACGAGTTAGCTGCAGGATTGGCGCCAGTGCCGTGGAAATCCGAGTACGCCGCTGTCTGGTTGACGAACACGCCACTGGTCAGATTGATCGAGAGCGCGACACCGCCGCGGATCGCCGCGTCGTAGGCTGCGTCGACCACTGCATCGTCCGTGCTGTACACGGAGAACGTCAGCGCACCGTGTTCCGCAGCAATCGATCCCGCCAGGTCGAGAGACTGTGCTGTCGAGTCCGTCGCAATGACAAACGAGATTGGGCCGAACCACTCCTGCGTGAATTTTGCGGCGTCGGTACGAATGTCCAGTTTCAACATGAGAGGAGAGCGCACGTGGGCATCGGGGAACGTAGGATGAGCGAGCGATTGACTATCTGTCAGCACTTCGCCCAGTTGCCGGGCGTCGGCAATGCGCGCCATCACGCCATCATTCTGAATGGCACCCGTCAATTCCACCGCGCGGGCCGGATCGGAGACCAGCTTTTCGACGGCAGCCGCGAGCGTCTTCGCGACGTCGTCGAAGCTCATGTGGCCGTCGCTCGTCTGGATGCCGTCGCGTGGCACGTAGATGTTTTGCGGCGCCGTGCACATTTGGCCGGAGTACAACGCCAGCGAGAATGCGATATTGCCGGCAACAGCTTTGAGGTTATCTACCGAATCGATCACGATCTGATTCACGCCGGCCTTCTCCGTGTAGACCTGCGCCTGGTGCGCATGGCGCTCGAGCCAGTTGCCGTTTTGCGTGCTGCCGGTGAAATCGATCAGCTTGATTTCGGGGCGTAGCGCAAGATCCTGAACGAGGGGGCCATCGTTCGCTTCGGTCGCAAGCAGAGTGACCACGTTCGGGTCGAATCCGGCTTCGCGCAGAACGTCGCGAGCGATGCGTACCGTAATTGCCAGCGGCAGGATGGCGCCAGGATGCGGTTTGACGATGACCGTGTTGCCTGTGGTCAAATCGGCGAACATCCCCGGATAGCCGTTCCAGGTGGGGAATGTGCAGCAACCGAGCACAAGACCTGTACCGCGCGGCACGATGGTGAAACGCTTGTGCATCGCGAGCGGGGGATTCTTGCCTTGGGGCTTTTCCCAATAAGCGTCGGTAGGAATTCGGCGGAGCTCGTCCCACGCGTACGCCACTGCTTCGAGCGCGCGATCCTGTGCATGCGGACCGCCTGCCTGAAAGGCCATCATGAAGGCTTGCCCGGTCGTATGCATGACGCTGTAGCCGATCTCGAAACTCGCCTTGTTCAGCCGGGTCAGTATTTCGAGGCTGACACCCGCCCACGCGTCGGGACCGGCGGCGCGCCACTGACTTTGAGCGGTCCTGGATGCAGCCAGCAGTGCGTCGAGGTTCGCTTTCGGATAGCGGATTCCGAGCGCGAGTCCAAAGGGCGAACGCTCATTGCCAATCGTCTCGCCGGTTGTCGGCTGATCCAGATCGAAGGTTCGGTTCAGGTGTGCTTTGAAGGCCGCCTCGCCGTCCGTACTCGCCGTTTCACCGTACACTTTGGGACTCGGCATTTCCGGAAACGGGCTCCAGTAGCCACGTGTTGCAATGGCGGCGAGCGCTTGATTAAGCGTCGCTTCGTGCTTCGTGAATAGCGGATGTGTCATGGCGGCAAGGGATGAGTGACGGTGATGGACGCTTGATCAATTAATTGACCGACCGGTTGGTTTGCGAATGTTAGCATTTTCGAGACGCGTGCGCGAAGCGTTTTCGCGCGAGTTCACATAGGAGGAATGAATGGCTTACGAGAATCTATTGACCGAAGTCCGCGGACGAGTCGGCTTGATCACGTTGAACCGGCCTAAGGCGCTCAACGCGCTAAACGATGCCCTGATGGATGAGCTCGGCGTCGCGCTGAAGCAATTCGATGCCGACGAGAACATCGGCGCGATCGTGCTGACCGGCAGCGAAAAAGCGTTCGCGGCGGGGGCGGACATCGGCATGATGGCCGGCTATTCCTATATGGACACGTTCAAGGGTGACTTCATCACGCGCAACTGGGAAACGGTGCGCACTATTCGCAAGCCCATCGTTGCGGCGGTGTCAGGCTTCGCGCTCGGTGGCGGCTGCGAGCTGGCCATGATGTGCGACATCATCATTGCCGCCGATACCGCCAAGTTCGGACAACCGGAAATCAAGCTTGGCGTGATTCCGGGTGCTGGCGGCACGCAGCGCCTGCCGCGCGCAGTGTCGAAGGCGAAGGCAATGGACATGTGCCTGACCGCGCGCATGATGGGCGCCGAAGAGGCGGAGCGTGCTGGCTTGGTATCGCGCGTTGTGCCGGCGGCAAGCTTGTTGGACGAAGCAATGGAAGCGGCATCGACAATCGCGAGCTTCTCGCTGCCCGCGGTAATGATGGCGAAGGAGTCCGTTAATCGCGCATATGAATCGACGTTAGCAGAGGGAGTTCATTTCGAACGGCGCATGTTCCATTCACTCTTTGCCACTGAAGATCAGAAGGAAGGAATGGCCGCATTTGTTGAGAAGCGGAAACCGGTTTTTAAGCACCGCTGAAATTCTTTTCACGAACCTCTTGCGCGAGTGAGGAACGGGCACTAGAATTCCGTTCCTTCGCTTCACGAAGAGGCGAAGGGAAGTGAGAAAGTGCAGTAAGCGTGGCGCTTAAGAGGATGCCGCAGAGCCAAGCAGGACGGGCTTCGCAGCGAATCGGAAAGTTCAGGTGAAGTAAAAAAACCTGTTGACGGAAAGCGAAACGCAGGACATAATCTCGTTTCTGTGCTGCACGAGCAGCGACGCGAAAGCGGTGGGGTTCTGAGGGTTGGGGCTTTGCGGTTTGAGCGAATGTTCTTTAAAAACTAACAGCCGATAAGTGTGGGCGCTTGGTGTTTTGCTGAGAAGCGTGGTGGTGTTTTCCGGGGTTTCTCGGGAGACGCTGCCGTGAAGCGAAAGTATCAAGTCTCACACTAGTATTAAGGTAGGTTTTGAGCGTCTTTCCGAAAGGGAAGATGGGAGGAACTTGTCAGTACGTTGAGTGAGCGACCTATTCGCAAGAATAGAAAACAGTAACAGGCATTGAACTGAAGAGTTTGATCCTGGCTCAGATTGAACGCTGGCGGCATGCCTTACACATGCAAGTCGAACGGCAGCACGGGGGTAACCCTGGTGGCGAGTGGCGAACGGGTGAGTAATACATCGGAACGTGTCCTGTAGTGGGGGATAGCCCGGCGAAAGCCGGATTAATACCGCATACGATCTACGGAAGAAAGCGGGGGATCGAAAGACCTCGCGCTATAGGGGCGGCCGATGGCAGATTAGCTAGTTGGTGGGGTAAAGGCCTACCAAGGCGACGATCTGTAGCTGGTCTGAGAGGACGACCAGCCACACTGGGACTGAGACACGGCCCAGACTCCTACGGGAGGCAGCAGTGGGGAATTTTGGACAATGGGGGAAACCCTGATCCAGCAATGCCGCGTGTGTGAAGAAGGCCTTCGGGTTGTAAAGCACTTTTGTCCGGAAAGAAAACTTCTGCCCTAATACGGCGGGAGGATGACGGTACCGGAAGAATAAGCACCGGCTAACTACGTGCCAGCAGCCGCGGTAATACGTAGGGTGCGAGCGTTAATCGGAATTACTGGGCGTAAAGCGTGCGCAGGCGGTTCGTTAAGACAGATGTGAAATCCCCGGGCTTAACCTGGGAACTGCATTTGTGACTGGCGAGCTAGAGTATGGCAGAGGGGGGTAGAATTCCACGTGTAGCAGTGAAATGCGTAGAGATGTGGAGGAATACCGATGGCGAAGGCAGCCCCCTGGGCCAATACTGACGCTCATGCACGAAAGCGTGGGGAGCAAACAGGATTAGATACCCTGGTAGTCCACGCCCTAAACGATGTCAACTAGTTGTTGGGTCTTCATTGACTTAGTAACGTAGCTAACGCGTGAAGTTGACCGCCTGGGGAGTACGGTCGCAAGATTAAAACTCAAAGGAATTGACGGGGACCCGCACAAGCGGTGGATGATGTGGATTAATTCGATGCAACGCGAAAAACCTTACCTACCCTTGACATGGTCGGAACCCTGCTGAAAGGTGGGGGTGCTCGAAAGAGAACCGATACACAGGTGCTGCATGGCTGTCGTCAGCTCGTGTCGTGAGATGTTGGGTTAAGTCCCGCAACGAGCGCAACCCTTGTCCTTAGTTGCTACGCAAGAGCACTCTAAGGAGACTGCCGGTGACAAACCGGAGGAAGGTGGGGATGACGTCAAGTCCTCATGGCCCTTATGGGTAGGGCTTCACACGTCATACAATGGTCGGAACAGAGGGCTGCCAACCCGTGAGGGGGAGCTAATCCCAGAAAACCGATCGTAGTCCGGATCGTAGTCTGCAACTCGACTACGTGAAGCTGGAATCGCTAGTAATCGCGGATCAGCATGCCGCGGTGAATACGTTCCCGGGTCTTGTACACACCGCCCGTCACACCATGGGAGTGGGTTTTACCAGAAGTGGCTAGTCTAACCGCAAGGAGGACGGTCACCACGGTAGGATTCATGACTGGGGTGAAGTCGTAACAAGGTAGCCGTATCGGAAGGTGCGGCTGGATCACCTCCTTTCTCGAGCTCAACGTTTCAAAGTGAAGTGCTAAAGCGCTCACGCTTATCGGCTGTAAGAAGACAGGCTAAGGGTCTGTAGCTCAGTTGGTTAGAGCACCGTCTTGATAAGGCGGGGGTCGTTGGTTCGAATCCAACCAGACCCACCATGATTCGCTTGAAAGTGATTGACGAAAGTTAATCGCATTCAAACCAATCTACGGACCCTTCAGCATCGCGGTACTGGGGGATTAGCTCAGCTGGGAGAGCACCTGCTTTGCAAGCAGGGGGTCGTCGGTTCGATCCCGTCATCCTCCACCAATCACCAACGCATAGCATTCTTTATAAAGAGAGTGATTACGCATTGGCGATTGAGCCAGTCAGTAAGCAACTTAAAGCATAGCGCTTTAAGTTGTGCTGTCGTTCTTTAACAATCTGGAAGAAGTAGTAAAGAGATTCACGAAAGTACACTTAGAGATGGGTGTGTGAGTAGGTGAATCAGGGTTGTGATTGTATCAATGTATGAAAAGGTGATCGAAAGATTGCTTTGGAATACGGCGCAACACGAATACTCAACCTATAGCGAGGTGAAGAAAAACACGGTCCGGGGCAACCTGGGTAGTGTTTGGAGAGACACACTCGTTATAGGGTCAAGCGAACAAGTGCATGTGGTGGATGCCTTGGCGATCACAGGCGATGAAGGACGCGGTAGCCTGCGAAAAGCTACGGGGAGCTGGCAAACGAGCTTTGATCCGTAGATGTCCGAATGGGGAAACCCGGCCCTTCTGGGTCATCCTAGACTGAATACATAGGTCTAGTGAAGCGAACGCGGTGAACTGAAACATCTAAGTAACCGCAGGAAAAGAAATCAACCGAGATTCCCAAAGTAGTGGCGAGCGAAATGGGATCAGCCTGTACTCTTTAGCACGACCGTTAGCCGAACACTCTGGAAAGTGTGACCATAGCAGGTGATAGTCCTGTAGGCGAAAGCGGATGTGTGGAACTAGGTGTACGACAAGTAGGGCGGGACACGTGAAATCCTGTCTGAAGATGGGGGGACCATCCTCCAAGGCTAAATACTCGTGATCGACCGATAGTGAACCAGTACCGTGAGGGAAAGGCGAAAAGAACCCCGGGAGGGGAGTGAAATAGATCCTGAAACCGCATGCATACAAACAGTCGGAGCCTCGCAAGGGGTGACGGCGTACCTTTTGTATAATGGGTCAGCGACTTACGTTCAGTAGCAAGGTTAACTGATTAAGGCAGCCGTAGCGAAAGCGAGTCCGAATAGGGCGTTCAGTTGCTGGGCGTAGACCCGAAACCAAGTGATCTATCCATGGCCAGGTTGAAGGTGCGGTAACACGTACTGGAGGACCGAACCCACTAATGTTGAAAAATTAGGGGATGAGCTGTGGATAGGGGTGAAAGGCTAAACAAACTTGGAAATAGCTGGTTCTCTCCGAAAACTATTTAGGTAGTGCCTCGTGTATCACCTTCGGGGGTAGAGCACTGTCATGGTTGTGGGGTCCATTGCGGATTACTACGCCATAGCAAACTCCGAATACCGAAGAGTGCAATCACGGGAGACAGACATCGGGTGCTAACGTCCGGTGTCAAGAGGGAAACAACCCAGACCGCCAGCTAAGGTCCCCAAATATTGCTAAGTGGGAAACGAAGTGGGAAGGCTAAAACAGTCAGGAAGTTGGCTTAGAAGCAGCCATCTTTTAAAGAAAGCGTAATAGCTCACTGATCGAGTCGTCCTGCGCGGAAGATGTAACGGGGCTAAGCAATATACCGAAGCTGCGGATGCGGGATTTATCCCGCATGGTAGGAGAGCGTTCCGTAAGCCTGTGAAGGTGCATTGAAAAGTGTGCTGGAGGTATCGGAAGTGCGAATGCTGACATGAGTAGCGATAAAGGGGGTGAAAAGCCCCCTCGCCGTAAGCCCAAGGTTTCCTACGCAACGTTCATCGGCGTAGGGTGAGTCGGCCCCTAAGGCGAGGCAGAAATGCGTAGCTGATGGGAAGCAGGTTAATATTCCTGCACCATTGTTAAATGCGATGGGGGGACGGATCGCGGAAGGTTGTCCGGGTGTTGGAAGTCCCGGTCCTTGCATTGGAGAAGGCGCTTAGGCAAATCCGGGCGCGGAATTCAAGGGTGTGAGGCGAGCCGCTTAGGTGGCGAAGCAATCGGAAGTGGTTCCAAGAAAAGCCTCTAAGCTTCAGTTTAACAAGACCGTACCGCAAACCGACACAGGTGGGCGAGATGAGTATTCTAAGGCGCTTGAGAGAACTCGGGAGAAGGAACTCGGCAAATTGGTACCGTAACTTCGGGATAAGGTACGCCCCTGTAGCTTGACTGGCCTGCGCCAGGAGGGTGAAGGGGTTGCAATAAACTGGTGGCTGCGACTGTTTAATAAAAACACAGCACTCTGCAAACACGAAAGTGGACGTATAGGGTGTGACGCCTGCCCGGTGCCGGAAGATTAAATGATGGGGTGCAAGCTCTTGATTGAAGTCCCGGTAAACGGCGGCCGTAACTATAACGGTCCTAAGGTAGCGAAATTCCTTGTCGGGTAAGTTCCGACCTGCACGAATGGCGTAACGATGGCCACACTGTCTCCTCCCGAGACTCAGCGAAGTTGAAGTGTTTGTGATGATGCAATCTCCCCGCGGCTAGACGGAAAGACCCCATGAACCTTTACTGTAGCTTTGCATTGGACTTTGAACCGATCTGTGTAGGATAGGTGGGAGGCTATGAAACCGGAACGCTAGTTTCGGTGGAGCCGTCCTTGAAATACCACCCTGGTTTGTTTGAGGTTCTAACCTTGGTCCGTGATCCGGATCGGGGACAGTGCATGGTAGGCAGTTTGACTGGGGCGGTCTCCTCCCAAAGTGTAACGGAGGAGTACGAAGGTACGCTAGGTACGGTCGGAAATCGTGCTGATAGTGCAATGGCATAAGCGTGCTTAACTGCGAGACCGACAAGTCGAGCAGGTGCGAAAGCAGGTCATAGTGATCCGGTGGTTCTGTATGGAAGGGCCATCGCTCAACGGATAAAAGGTACTCTGGGGATAACAGGCTGATACCGCCCAAGAGTTCATATCGACGGCGGTGTTTGGCACCTCGATGTCGGCTCATCTCATCCTGGGGCTGTAGCCGGTCCCAAGGGTATGGCTGTTCGCCATTTAAAGAGGTACGTGAGCTGGGTTTAAAACGTCGTGAGACAGTTTGGTCCCTATCTGCCGTGGGCGTTGGATATTTGAAGGGGGCTGCTCCTAGTACGAGAGGACCGGAGTGGACGAACCTCTGGTGTACCGGTTGTCACGCCAGTGGCATCGCCGGGTAGCTATGTTCGGAAGAGATAACCGCTGAAAGCATCTAAGCGGGAAACTCGCCTTGAGATGAGATATCCCTGGAGCTTTAAGCTCCTTGAAGGGTCGTTCTAGACCAGGACGTTGATAGGTCAGGTGTGGAAGTGCAGTAATGCATTAAGCTAACTGATACTAATTGCCCGTAAGGCTTGATCCTATAACAAGTGTGTCTCCTATGGCCCAGTGCCAGACGAACGCGCAAGGTTGAGATCAGTGTTGTGCCAGTACTAAACACAACCCCAAGCAACACCAGTAATAACGAGGCGTGCTCAACACATGCACTCGACTACTTCTTCCCCAGATTGGTTGTGATGGCCTTAACCCCCACCACAACACCCCTTTATGCCTGATGACCATAGCGAGTCGGTACCACCCCTTCCCATCCCGAACAGGACCGTGAAACGACTCCACGCCAATGATAGTGCGGATTCCCGTGTGAAAGTAGGTAATCGTCAGGCTCCTCATCTGTTGCTCGTAACCTGTGCAGCTAAACAAAAACCCCACCCCACAAAGGTGGGGTTTTTGCGTTTCTGAACACCGCTTCATACAACTCGCATCCCAACACCACAACACATCGGCTTACGCGTTCTTCAACACGCAATACAGCAACCCATGAACGCGTATCGCTGCGGACTATAACGGTGCCGTGACTTCAGCGCATATACACGGCCTACACGGCCTATTTACGGCGTTTCAGCAGAAACACACTCTGCGCGAACCGAATCAAATCACTCTCGATCACGCGGCAAAGCAAAGCGCCCTCAAAACGCTGATTCGATAGCCAAAACATAACTAAAACACGCCCGCCCGCTACAAACAAAATGCGCCCACTTCTCAAAGAGGTGGACGCATCGGCGTTAACCGCGATTTAACTCATTCAGCGCGTCGCCTGATCCTCTCCAGCAGTCAGAAACTTTTCTGCAAGCCGCACCCAATACGTTGATCCAACCGATAACAGCGCGTCGTTGAAATCGTAGCTTGCGTTGTGAAGCGTGCAAGGTCCCAATCCGTGTCCAGTTTCACGATGCGACCCTTCGCCATTTCCCAAAAACGCATAGCAGCCTGGCTTCTCGAGCAGCATGAAAGCGAAGTCCTCGGCGCCCATCGTAGGTTCGACGGAAGCATTGACGTTCTCCTTTCCCACTACCGCAGCCATCACCGACGCCGCGAAGCGCGTCTGCTCAGCGTCGTTGATCGTGGGCGGATAGTTGCGATGAAAGTCGATGGAAACGTCGCACTCGTACGCAGCAGCAGTCGCCTCCGCAATCGCCCGCATCCGGCGCTCGATCAAATCGAGTGTCTCGACGGTAAATGTTCGCACTGTGCCCCCGAGCCAGGCGTCATCGGGGACAACGTTCGACGTGTCTCCAGCATGAATCTGCGTGATCGAAAGGACGGCGGTGTCGATGGGTTTCTTGCTGCGCGTGATGATCCCTTGCAGCCCGTTAGCAATCTGAACCGCGGTGAATACCGGGTCGTGCCCATTGTGTGGCAACGCCGCGTGCGAGCCGATACCCTTGATATTGATGCGAAATTCGTTGCTCGATGCCATGATCGGGCCCGGGGTGACACCGAAATGACCCGCAGGAATACCCGGCCAGTTGTGGATGCCGAACACGGCATCGACGGGAAATTGTTCGAACAGCCCGTCCTCGATCATCGCCTTGGCGCCCGCTCCACCTTCCTCGGCCGGCTGGAAGATGAACACGATGGTCCCGTCGAACTTGCCGTACGTAGCCAGATGTTTCGCCGCCCCCAACAACATGGCGGTATGGCCGTCGTGGCCGCACGCGTGCATGCGGCCCTCGTTTTGGGATCGATGTCCGAACGTGTTGATTTCGGTAATAGGCAATGCGTCCATGTCGGCGCGCAGGCCCACGCATCGCTTACCCGAACCCCGTTTCAATACCCCGACGACGCCGGTTTTGCCCATGCCGCGATGTACTTCCAAGCCCCATTGTTCGAGATTGTCGGCGACTAGTTTTGCCGTGCCGACTTCTTCGTAACGCAATTCGGGATGCGCATGGATCGTTCGTCGCAGCGCTTTGATTTCCTCGTGCGACGCTTCGATTTCTGGAATCAGATTCATGAAACTGGCCTCGGTTTGAAAAATTAACGTTGCGCGTGCTTTCGTCCGCGTCGATCGCACCATTCTACGCCCGCGATTATTTATCGAGATACGAGACGGCGGCCCCGGTCGACCGTAATAAAATGATGCAATCTGTCCGCTTTTTGCTCGTTCCCACCGGATATCCGCATGAATGCTCCCGCCGAATTCGCTCGTGCTGTCTGTCCGCACGATTGTCCCGACACCTGTGCGATGCGCGTCACGGTCAAGGACGGCCGCGCTATCAAGGTGACCGGCGACCCGGATCATCCGCCCACACAAGGCGTGCTGTGCACGAAAGTGTCGCGCTATGCCGAACGGACACATCATCGAGATCGGTTACTCACGCCAATGCGGCGCGTTGGTCCGAAGGGCTCGGGCCGTTTCGAAACACTCAGCTGGGATGACGCGCTGAAATTCGCCGCGGAGCGCCTGAATGAAATCGCGGCCCGTGCGCCCGAAGCCATCTTGCCCTATAGCTACGCGGGCACGATGGGCTTGGTGCAAGGTGAGAGCATTGCTGCGCGCTTCTTCAATGTGCTCGGCGCGTCGCGTCTGGACCGGACTATCTGCGCTGCTGCCGGCGCCGCGGGCTTGCGTTACACGTATGGCGGAAGTCTCGGCATGCATACCGAGTATTTCGAGGAAAGCGAACTGATCCTGATCTGGGGATCGAATTCGATCGCCTCGAATCTGCACTTCTGGACGCGCGCACAGGAAGCCAAGCGCCGGGGTGCGCGGTTGATTGCCATCGATCCTTATCGCTCGCTGACGGCTGAAAAATGCCACCAGCACATCGCGTTGAAACCGGGCACTGACGGCGCGCTGGCGCTCGGCATGATGAACGTGATGATCGGTGAAGGGCTGATCGATCAGGCGTACATCGGCGCCTACACGCTCGGCTTCGATCAACTCAAGGCGCGTGCCGAAGCTTATCCGCCGGGGCGTGTCGCGGAAATATGCGGGATCGAAGAGCAGGTTGTGATCGATCTCGCGCGGGCTTTCGGATCGACGAAAAAAGCATCGATACGCCTCAACTACGGCATGCAGCGCGTGCGAGGCGGGGGCAATGCGGTTCGCGCGATCGCTTGTCTGCCTTCGCTTACTGGTGCATGGCGCGAGCGGTCGGGGGGCTTGCTGCTGTCGTCGTCGAGTTGGGCGCCAGTCGATGTCAACGCGCTCGAACGGCCGGACTTGATGCCGGGATGGCCGTCGAAGCTGCCGCGCATGGTGAACATGAACGCTATTGGCGACGCGTTGCTGCACGCTGGCGACGCGAGCTTCGGCCCGAAAGTCGAAGCGCTGATCGTCTACAACTCGAACCCGGTCGCCGTCGCACCGGATTCCGCGAAGGTCGCGGCAGGGTTCGCGCGGGAGGATCTGTTCACGATCGTGCTCGAACATTTCCAGACCGATACCGCCGATTACGCCGACCTCATCTTGCCGGCGACCACGCAGCTCGAGCATCTCGATGCCCACAAGTCATACGGCCACACGCACGTGATGGCGAACTTGCCGGCTATCGCTCCGGTGGGTGAGTCGCGGCCAAACACGGAGATTTTCCGCGGCCTGGCCAGAGCGATGGGGCTGACGCATCCGGCGCTATTTGAAAGCGATGAAGAGCTGGCATCGAAGGCATTCCGCTGGAACGATCCCGCGCTGGCCGGCGTGACCTGGGACACGCTGAAGACAACAGGCTGGGCGCAGCTCAAGCTGGCGGAGGCGCCGTTCGCCGAGGGCGGTTTCCACACGCCATCGGGGAAATGCGAATTTTTCAGTGAGCGCTTGCAACGTGCCGGGCTGGAACCGGTGCCCGATTACCTGCCGCCGTACGAATCGGCAGAATACGCGCCGGCACTCGCCGCACGTTATCCGCTCGCGATGATCTCGCCGCCCGCACGGAACTTCCTCAACAGCAGCTTCGTCAACGTGGAAAGCCTGCGATCGACGGAGGGTGAACCGCATCTCGACATGCATCCCGCCGATGCCCACGCTCGCCAGATCATCGAAGGCGAACTGGTGCGTGTATTCAACGACCGCGGGTCGATGCAGGCGCGCGTGCGCGTCACCGATCGCGCGCGTGAAGGCGTAGTGGTGGGGTTATCGGTATGGTGGAAGAAACTCGCGCCGGATGGCTGCAACGCCAACCAGGTGACGAGTCAAGCGCTGACGGATCTGGGCGGCTCCGCCACATTTTACGATTGTCTCGTGGAGGTCGAGGCGGCTTACTGAGTTGAGAAAACGAGGTAAGCAAAATTGCGTGGAAGCCAGCAGGCGTAAGGGGAAGCACGGGCCGGTGAGATTGGAAGCTGGCGTCTAACCCGGTTGTCGGAATGCGATCGAGCGGCTACGATGCGCTACGGACAAATTTCGCACGACCATTCTAAAATCATACAAAGGAGACGCCGTATGGAAAAAATTTGGCTGAAGTCCTATCCGGCAGGCGTGCCCGAGGAAATCGATGCGACTCAGTACAATTCGCTTTCCGACCTATTGGAAGAAAGTTTTCGCGAACATCGCAGCAAACACGCGTTTGTCTGTATGGGCAAGGCGATCACCTATGGCGAACTCGACACGCTGTCCAGCCGGCTAGCGGCGTGGTTCCAGTCGCGCGGGCTTAAGACCGGCGCACGCGTCGCAATCATGATGCCGAACGTGCTGCAGTACCCGGTCGCGATTGCCGCCATTTTGCGCGCGGGTTATGTCGTTGTGAACGTCAATCCGCTCTACACGCCGCGCGAACTCGAGCATCAATTGAGGGATTCGGGAGCCGAGGCAATCGTCGTGCTCGAGAACTTCGCGCATACCGTGCAGGCCGTCGTGAAAAACACCGCGATCAAGCACGTGGTGGTGGCGTCGATGGGCGACCTGATGGGCGCGAAAGGCGTGATCGTCAACTTCGTCGTGCGGCGTGTGAAGAAGTTGGTGCCGGCGTGGAGTCTCCCCGGCCATGCGAGTTTCAACGCAGCCCTTCGAGAAGGTGCACGCGAAACGCTCAAACCCATCAAGCAAGGTCCCGACGACATCGCTTTTCTCCAGTACACAGGTGGCACGACAGGTGTAGCGAAGGGCGCGATGCTGTTGCATCGGAACCTGATTGCGAACGTCTTGCAGTCCGAAGTCTGGCTCGAACCTGGACGTAAGAGCCGGCCGGACATCGATCAATTCGTGACCGTCGTGGCGCTGCCGCTTTATCACATCTTCGCGCTGACCGTTTGCGGCTTTCTGACCCTGCGCACGGGCGGCCTGGGTATCCTGATTCCGAATCCGCGCGATATCCCCGGCACGATCAAGGAGCTGAAAGGCTTCCAGATCAACACGTTTCCCGCCGTGAACACCCTGTATAACGCGCTGCTGAACAATCCGGAATTCGCCAAGCTTGATTTTTCCAAGCTGATCGCGGCGAACGGCGGCGGCATGGCCGTGCAGGAAGCTGTGGCCAAGCGATGGTTCGAGGTCACCGGTTCGCCGATTATCGAAGGTTATGGGTTATCCGAAACATCTCCCTGCGTGACGTGCAATCCGGTGACCGCTACGGAATACACCGGCACGATCGGCTTGCCGTTCCCCTCCACCGAACTGGCCATCCGCGACGACGACAACAACGACATGCCGCTTGGCCAGCCCGGCGAGATCTGCATTCGCGGTCCGCAGGTGATGGCGGGTTACTGGAACCGTCCCGATGAGACGGCGAAAGTGATGACCCCCGACGGTTTCTTCAAGTCGGGTGACGTCGGCATCATGGACGAACGCGGATACGTGAAGATCGTAGACCGCAAGAAGGACATGATCCTGGTGTCGGGCTTCAACGTGTACCCGAATGAGATCGAGGATGTGGTGGCGAAGCTTCCGGGCGTCTTCGAAGTGGCGGCCGTCGGCGTGAAGGATGCGACCTCGGGCGAAGCGGTCAAACTGTTTGTCGTTCGCCGCGATCCGCATTTGACCGAAGCCGATGTGATGGCCTTCTGTAAAGAACGGTTGACGGGCTACAAGCGGCCGCGCGTGATCGAGTTCCGGACGGAATTGCCGAAGAGTAATGTCGGCAAGATATTGCGCCGTGAGTTGCGCGACGGCAACGCCTGAACACGGATCAACTGCCGAAGAGTGAAATAAACAGCAGGCCTTCGCATCGCAAGATGTGGAGGCTTTTTTCAGTGTATGCATCGAAGCCGACTCGATCCAGCCCGGTCAGCACGAAAAAAAGGCGCCCGAAGGCGCCTTTCAAGACAACTACGTTATTACGACTTATTAGAACGTGTGACGGATGCCGGCCAGCGCGGTGATCGGGTTCTGCGTTGACGCTGGCGATAGGCCGTTGATATTGGCCACAGCGAGAAGCGACTTTTTCGCTGATGATCTCCACAGTGTTGAAACTGTTTGGCAAGGTCACTGTTCTTGGCGCCAGTGTGTTGACGTCCCCGCCGGGTACTTCAAAATCAAAGTTGAACGTAATGTAACAAAGAGGCCTTTAGTGACAAAGCAAAAGCCGACGGTCAATTACCCGCATGTGACGTTTACGCAACATGCGGTAAAATCCAGGTTTCCGACATATTTACGACCCGTATCTGCCCTAATTACGCGTTTTAAAGTGTAGATAATTTGTTAGTTGGACGATCGGTCTCCGCCCGGTCAAGATCGCTCAGGAGATCGAAACAGGAGTTATGAAATGACACTCGATGAACTGATCTCTGAGTTCGATCGTGGACTACGGTCGATGACCGGCGTATCCCGGATGTCACGCCCCATACCCGAGGCGCCTCCGGTTCAAGTGGACATTGCTGAGCCTCCCGCTGACGTAGCGGATACAGCATTGAGCGCGGAAGAGAAGGCGCATTCGGCGGCGTTGATGCGCGTGAATCACGTTGGCGAGGTGTGCGCGCAGGCGCTGTATCAGGCGCAAAAGCTCGCGACCAAGTCGACCACGTTGAAGCGCGGCTTCGAGGAAGCTGCGCGCGAGGAAGAAGACCACCTGGCGTGGACTATGCAGCGTTTGCGCGATCTCGACTCACGGCCCAGCCTGCTCAACCCATTGTGGTATGGCGGGTCGCTGGCGCTGGGGTTTATCGCGGGAAGGTTTGGTGACCGGGTCAGTCTGGGGTTCATGGCAGAAACCGAGCGTCAGGTGGAGAAGCACCTGAACAGCCATATGACGAGTCTGCCCGTGAACGACCACGCATCACGCGCGATCGTCGAGCAAATGCGTTCGGATGAAGCCGCGCATGCCGCCGCGGCCATCAACGCTGGCGGCGTCGAATTGCCGTTTCCGGTGCGGGCGCTGATGCGCGCGACATCGAAGGTCATGACCCGCACGGCGTACTATATTTAATCAATCACGCATCTCGCCGAATCCGGCGGGATGCGCTCTCACTTCTCTCCTGTTTCTGCGTTCCATCTGACCCGCAATTCCTCGCGCGGGCCTTCGCGGAACAAAACCATCCCCTAGTCGTTGTCCGTCATTTCACGTACTACCTTCACATTCGCCACTACATCATTCATTCATAACGCTTTTCGAAATTTCACCCTACTTTAGCGGTCTGCGCTAAGTCATTGTTCTAACAAACAAATTTAGTCAAAAAATGCCAGATCGTATTGACCGGCGAAATGCCTTCCTCTACAGTGGGAAATGGTGTGAGAAAGTGTATTTTTGTGTGATTCAGAGAGCATTTTCAGGCATATTCCAACAAAGTCGTGACGCGCCGCCGTGGCGTGAAGAGGAGAGGGCGAGTGTTCCAAGGGGCTTCGGCGCTGTCGCTCGATGCGAAAGGACGGATGTCCGTCCCGTCTCGCTATCGGGAAGCGCTGCAAGGACAGGCAGAAGGCCGGGTTACGCTCACCAAGAGCCCGGATGGA
The DNA here is from genome assembly GCF_964253815.1 of Caballeronia sp. LjRoot34. Taxonomy (NCBI): domain Bacteria; kingdom Pseudomonadati; phylum Pseudomonadota; class Betaproteobacteria; order Burkholderiales; family Burkholderiaceae; genus Caballeronia; species Caballeronia sp. LjRoot34. The sequence continues at coordinate 3,789,090 of NZ_CAXUSB020000001.1, read as the reverse complement.
TGCCTGTTGCTCTTTCCTCGCCCTGAGTGGGAAATCTTTCGCTCGAAAATCGCTGCACTCCCTATGGACGCAATCTGGGTTCGCCGGATCTATCTCGGCAACGCCATGGATGTCGAGCTCGATAGCGCTGGACGGGTATTGGTGTCGCCGGAATTACGCGCGGCGGCATCGCTGACTAAAGAAGTGACGTTGCTCGGAATGGGTAACTACCTGGAAGTGTGGGACACAGTGACTTACTCCGAGAAGGAAAAAGCGGCAATGGCGCAAGGCATGCCCGACGCGCTGAAGAATTTTACGTTTTGACGCGGCGCTAAAGAACATGGCCCCTGCGATGAAAAATGAATTGCAGCATCGCACGGTGCTGCTGGATGAGGCGGTAGATGGGCTCGTCACGCGTGTTGACGGTACTTATATAGATGGAACGTTTGGACGGGGCGGCCATAGCCGTCTGATCCTGACGAAGCTGGCGGAAGGCGGCCGGCTCATTGCCTTCGACAAAGACCCGTTGGCTATTGCTACAGCGGCGCAGATTCAGGATTCAAGATTTTCCATTGTGCATGAGAGTTTCGCCTCGTTAGCCGATGCCGCTGCCGAGCGAGGAGTAGGGAAAGTGTCGGGCGTGTTGCTGGATCTGGGGGTGTCGTCGCCGCAAGTGGACGATCCGGATCGCGGCTTCAGTTTCAGGGCCGACGGCCCGCTCGACATGCGGATGGACCCGAGCCGTGGCGAATCCGCCGCGGAATGGCTGGCACGGGCAACGGTGCAGGAACTGACGGAGGTGATTAAAGATTATGGGGAAGAACGGTTTGCTTTTCAGATTGCAAAGGCGCTTGTTGCTCGCCGGGCAGAGTCCGACCGTCTTGGGCCTCTCGTCACCACGGGCGAGCTTGCCCAAATCGTGGGTCATGTCGTCAAAACCCGTGAGAAGGGTAAGGATCCGGCAACCCGCACCTTTCAGGCTATACGGATTCACATCAATCAAGAGCTTGCGGAGCTGCAAGTAGTTCTGGACGCAGCATTGGCGTTGTTGGAGCAAGGGGGGCGCCTCGTCGTGATCAGCTTTCATTCGCTCGAGGACCGGATCGTCAAACGTTTCATGCAGGCCCACGCAAGCGGGCCTGTGATCGACCGCCGCCTGCCGATTCGTGCCGTCGACCTCCCCAGTCCGCCACTCAAGCTGATTGGCCGTGTGTTTGCGTCTGACGCGGAAGTCGCGGCGAACCCGCGCGCGCGCTCCGCTGTCATGCGGATTGCCGAACGTATTACTGAGCAGCCTAGCGGGCAGGCGGCGCCATGAACCGTCTCAACATCTTCCTGCTGATCGTTGTGCTCGGTTGCGCGCTGTCCGCGGTGAACGCCTCGAACAAGCAAAGGCAGATTTTTATCAATGTGCAGCGGGCGCAGTCGGAAGAGCGCCAGTTGCAGCAGGATTTTTCGCAGCTTCAATATCAGCAGAGCGCGTTGTCGAAAACTTCGCGCATCGAGCAGTTGGCTACTACGTCCCTGAAAATGCTGCCCGTCACCACGGGCCGCACGCAATATCTGAACTATGACCCGGCGACGTCGAAGGCCACGGACGCGCCGTTGCCTGCGCCCGTTCCGGCGTCGGCTCCTCCCGCACGCGGGGTGAAACGATGAAACCGTCGCCAAAGAAAAACAAGGGCGTCGCCTTCACGCCCAATCCCATCCTCTCGGTGCGCCTCCCCATGTGGCGCTCGAAGCTCGTCGTGTTCATGCTGTTCATGGCGTTCGTCGCGCTCGCGGGGCGTGCGTTCTGGATCCAGGGTCCGGGCAACGCGTTCTTCAAGAAGCAGGGTGAAAGCCGCTATCAGCGCACGCTCGAAATGCCGGCCACGCGCGGCCAGATCAAGGACCGCAACGGCCTCGTGCTCGCGACCAGCCTGCCGGTGAAGGCGATCTGGGCAATCCCCGAAGCCGTTCCCGACGATCTCGGCGCCGACAAGCTCGGCGAGCTCGCCACGCTGCTCGATATGTCGCCGAAGGAATTGCGCGCGAAGCTCTCCATGGACAAGACCTTTGTCTATGTGAAGCGCCAGGTGTCGATCGAGGTCGCGCAGAAAGTTACGGCGCTGGACATCCCCGGGATTTATTCGCGTGGTGAATACAAGCGCTTTTATCCGGAAGGCGAGATCACGGCACATCTGATCGGCTTTACTAATATTGAAGACAAGGGTCAGGAAGGCGTCGAACTGGGCGATCAGGGCATTCTCGCCGGTACGCCGGGCATGCGTCGGGTGATCAAGGACCGGATGGGGCACATCGTCGAGGATGTGGACGAGCAAGTCGTGCCGCATGACGGCGAGGACGTGGAGTTGTCCATTGACAGCAAGATCCAGTACATCGCGTACACGAACCTGAAAGCCGCCGTGGAGAAGTTCAAGGCGAAGGCGGGTGCGGCGATCGTGATCGACGTGAAGACGGGCGAGGTGCTCGCGCTTGTCAATTATCCAACCTATAACCCGAACGACCGCTCGCGCATGACCGGCGAGCAATTGCGTAACCGGATCATGACGGACACGTTCGAGCCGGGCTCGATCATGAAGCCGTTCACCATTTCGCTGGCGCTCGATCTGCATCGGGTCACGCCGAATACGCTGGTGGATACCGGCAACGGTTCGTTCGTGCTCGACGGCGCGCGAATTACCGACGACTCGGGGTTCGGCGTGCTGACCGTGGGCGGCGTGATCCAGAAGTCGAGCAACATTGGCGCGACCAAGATCGCGATGCAGTTGAAGCCTGAAGAGATGTGGAACATGTATACGAGCATCGGGCTCGGGCAGGCGCCGAAAGTGGGCTTCCCGGGCGCGGTGTCGGGCCGGCTGCGGCCCTGGAAAAGCTGGCGCCGGATCGAACAGGCGACCATGTCGTATGGCTATGGCCTGTCGGCGTCGCTGTTCCAGTTGGCGCGCGCGTACACGGCCATCGCGCATGACGGGCAAGTGCTGCCGGTATCCATTTTCCGGACGCCGGGCGACGCGCCCGTGACGGGGCCGCAAGTGTTTGCGCCGACCACCGCGCGTGAAGTGCGCGCCATGCTCGAAATGGTGACGGCGAAGGGCGGCACGTCGCCGGATGCGGCCGTGCCGGGGTATCGCGTGGGGGGTAAGTCGGGTACGGCGTACAAGCACGCAGGACGTGGCTACGATAAATCTCGGTATCGCGCATCGTTTGTCGGCATGGGACCCATGCCTGATCCGCGCATCGTGGTGGCGGTTTCGGTCGATGAACCGACGGCCGGCAGCCACTTTGGCGGCCAGGTGTCGGGGCCGGTGTTCTCGGCAATCGTCGGGGACACGCTGCGTTCGTTGAACGTACCGCCGGACATGGCGGTGAAGCAGATGGTGGTGTCCGATGACCCCGCCTCCAGCACGCCCGCCACCGACATCAAGAAGCCGGACGGGACGAATACGAACACGAATCCGCCGAAGAAGCTGAAGGTATCGACGAACTCGAAGAATCACCCGGGAGTCGTCCGATGAGCGGCCTGGATTTGGTCAAGCAGCAGGCGCAGATCGCGAAAGCGGTTGAGTGGTTGCGGGCGCACGTGGACGCCGGCGCGCAATTGCATGCCGACTCGCGTTCGCTGAAACCCGGTGACGTGTTTTTTGCCTACGCCGTGGATGGCGCGGATAGCCGTCCTTTTATTGATACTGCATTCGAAAAGGGCGCCGCTGCCGTGCTGTATCAGCCGGAGAATTTCACCGGCAAGCCGGACGCGTCGCGTGCATTCGCGGTCAAGGCGCTGAATGAACTGGCCGGGCCGATTGCATCGGGGTGGTACGGCGACCCCACCGATTCCATGCTGGTCGCGGGCGTAACCGGCACGAACGGCAAGACGTCGTGCAGCCATTGGCTGGCAACGGCGCTGTCGGCGTTGGGCAAGCCGTGTGCGGTGGTCGGTACGCTCGGCAGCGGCATGCCGGGCAAGCTCGTGCATTCAGGTTTCACGACGCCGGACGCGCCACAACTGCAACGCACGTTTGCCCAATTCAAGACCGGCGGCGCGAAGGCCGTGGCCATGGAAGTGTCGTCGCATGCGCTGCATCAGGGCCGCGTGAATGGCACGAAGTTCGACATCGCGATCTTCACGAATCTCACGCAGGATCATCTGGACTATCACGGCACGTTCGCCGCGTACGAAGCGGCGAAGGCGAAGCTGTTCGCGTGGCCGGCTTTGAAAGCCGCTGTCATCAATCGCGACGATCCGGCTGGTCAGCGTTTGATTGCATCGTGTCACGGCAGGACGCGAACGATTGCGTACGGCATCGAAAACGGCGCCGGAGCCGAAGTCAAAGCCGACGCGTTGCTGCTTGCCAGCCGCGTGCGCGCAACCACGAAGGGCACAGCGTTCCACCTGAGTTCCGACTGGGGCGACGCGGACGTGGAAGTGGCGACGCTCGGCGAGTTCAATGTGAGCAACCTGCTCGGCGTGCTGGGTGCGTTGCTGGCGGCGCAGATTCCGCTCGACGCCGCGCTTGCGCAGATCGCGAAACTCGAGCCGGTGAATGGACGGATGCAACGTCTCGGTGGCCGTTTGCAGAACGATGAGCCGCTGGTGGTGATCGACTATGCGCATACGCCGGACGCCCTCGAGAAAACGCTGGCAGCGCTGCGGCCAATCGCCGAAGCGCGAGGCGGTCAACTGATCTGCATGTTCGGTTGCGGCGGCGATCGTGACGCGACCAAGCGTCCGCTGATGGGCGCCATTGCCGAGAAGAATGCGGATCACGTCGTGATTACCAGCGACAACCCCCGCGGCGAAGATCCGCTTGCGATCATCGATCAGGTTGCGGCGGGCTTTCAGGACGCGTCGAAAGCGCGCCGCATAGAAGACCGCGCGAGCGCGATTCTCCAGGCGATCCGCATGGCGGCGCGCGAGGACGTGGTCGTGCTGGCCGGCAAGGGTCACGAAGCCACGCAGGAAATCATGGGAAAAAAGCGCGTTTTCTCCGATCAGGATCACGCACGTCTGGCGCTTGCCGCTCGCGCCACGCAAGCACGCGGAGGTGGCGAATGACGCTCTTCACACTACGCGACGCCGCGTTGCAGATTCCGGGTGCGATCGTTATCGGCGATGAAAACGTCGCGTTCGACCGGGTATCAACCGATAGCCGCACGGCGGGTCCGGGTGATCTGTTCATCGCGATCAAGGGCGATCGTTTCGATGCCCACACGTTCCTGCCGCAAGTGGCGCAGCGCGGCATTGCGGCGGCGTTGATCACGCACGCGCCGGCCAATTTCACTGTGCCCGCGATCAAGGTCAAGGACACACGCGTGGCGCTCGGCGCATTGGCCCACGGCTGGCGCAAGCGCTTTACGATTCCGCTGATTGCAGTCACCGGCAGCAATGGCAAGACTACGGTCAAAGAAATGATCGCGTCGATCCTCGCGGCGGCCGTGGGCGAAAGCGCGCGGCTCGCGACGGCGGGCAATTTCAATAACGACATCGGCTTGCCGTTGACGTTGTTTCGCCTGAACGAGACGCACAAGCTGGCGGTCATCGAACTCGGCATGAATCATCCGGGCGAAACTGAAACGCTCGGCAAGATCGCCGCGCCGACGGTCGCGGTCGTCAACAACGCGCAACGCGAGCATCAGGAATTCATGGCGACGGTGGAAGCGGTCGCGCTGGAACATGCGTCGGTGATTCACGCGCTGGCCGCCAACGGCACGGCTGTTTTCCCCGCCGACGATAAATACGCCAGCATCTGGCGCGTCGCCGCGACGGGCAATCCGATTCTGGATTTCGCGTTGCATACGGACGCGTCGCAAAGCGAAGCGGCGGTGACCGGCAAGCTGGTTGGCGCGACGCTTGAGATCAGCACGCCGCAAGGCTCGCTCGAAGTCGCGTTGCAAGTACTGGGCGAACACAACGCGCGCAACGCGTTGGCGGCTACGGCTGCCGCTATTGCCGCGAGCGTTTCACTCGATGCCGTCAAGCGCGGGCTCGAAGCTTTTAAACCGGTAAAGGGCCGCCTGCAAGTGAAGCACGCGGTGCTCAAGCCGATCGAAGGCGCGACTGTTATCGACGATACGTACAACTCGAATCCCGACTCCATGCGCGCGGCTATCGACGTGCTCGCGTCGCAACCGTCACCGCGCGTGCTGGTGATGGGCGACATGGGCGAAGTCGGCGACCAGGGCCCGGCGTTTCATCGCGAGGTGGGTGCTTACGCGGCGCAACGGGGTATCGATGTGCTTTATGCACTTGGCGACGCCAGCATCGATTCAAGCAAAGCGTTCGGCCCGACAGGACAGCATTTCACCGATATCACCTCGCTCATTGCGGCACTCACCGGCGCCGGCTTCGGACCCGACGCCACGTTTCTCGTGAAAGGCTCGCGCTTCATGCAGATGGAACGCGTGGTGGACGCCGTGACGAGTCCACACCAACCCGCAGCGGGCAAAACGCCCGCTGCGCACTGAAGAAGAAGGACCAGCATGCTACTCGCACTCGCGCAATGGCTTCAGAATGACGCCAGTTTTCTGCGCGTGTTTACCTACCTCACGTTCCGCGCAGTCGGCGCGACGATCACGGCGTTGTTCGTCGGCCTCGTTTGCGGTCCGTGGGTGATTAGAAAATTGACGTCGTTGAAGGTCGGTCAGGCCGTGCGTACGAACGGCCCGCAAACGCATTTGGTGAAGTCCGGCACGCCGACCATGGGTGGCGTGCTGATCCTGTTGGGCATCGCGTTTTCCACCTTGCTCTGGGCTGACCTGACCAATCGCTTCGTGTGGATCGTGATGCTCGTCACGTTCGGTTACGGCGTGATCGGCTGGGTCGATGACTACCGCAAGGTCGTGCATAAAGACCCGCGCGGAATGTCGTCGCGGGAAAAGTATTTCTGGCAATCGGTGATCGGTTTGTTCGCCGCCGTGTATCTCGCGTTCAGCGTGTCGGAGGCGAACAACGCGCGCGTGTTCGATCTGTTCATGGCGTGGGTGCGAAGCGGTCTGTCGATGGGTTTGCCCGCGCGTGCGGACTTGATGCTGCCGTTCCTCAAATCGATCAGCTATCCGCTCGGCACGTGGGGTTTCATCGCGATGACGTATCTGGTGATCGTCGGTTCGAGCAACGCGGTGAATCTCACCGATGGCCTCGACGGTCTCGTCATCATGCCGGTCGTGCTGGTGGGCGCATCGCTGGGCGCGTTTGCTTATGTGATGGGTAGCTCGGTGTACTCGAAGTACTTGTTGTTCCCGCACATTCCCGGGGCCGGCGAGTTATTGATCTTTTGTTCTGCAATGGGGGGCGCGGGGCTCGCGTTTCTCTGGTACAACACGCACCCCGCGCAAGTCTTCATGGGCGATGTCGGCGCACTCGCGCTAGGCGGCGCGCTCGGGACCATCGCCGTGATCGTGCGGCAGGAAGTCGTGTTGTTCATCATGGGCGGCGTGTTCGTCGCGGAAACGGTGTCCGTGATGATGCAGGTGAGCTATTTCAAGTACACGAAAAAACGCTTCGGCGAAGGGCGGCGCATCTTCAAGATGGCGCCGCTGCATCACCATTTCGAGTTGTCGGGATGGAAGGAAACGCAGGTGGTCGTGCGCTTCTGGATCATCACGCTGATGTTGTGTCTGTTCGGTTTGTCGACGCTGAAGTTGCGTTGATTTTTAGTTGGCCAGGAAAAAGGTAAAGCGATGTTTGGCGAGAAGTTCTTCGATCGGCAAAGTCCGATGGTGCTTGTGCTGGGGCTCGGTGAATCCGGCCTCGCGATGACGCGTTGGTGCGCGCGTCACGGGTGCCGTCTGCGCGTGGCCGATACCCGCGCCACGCCGCCGAACCTGTCGGAGCTCGCTGTGCATGGCATCGATGCGGAGTTTGTCGGCGGTGAATTCACGCCGGCGCTGCTCGATGGCGGTATCGAAATTGTTGCAATCAGCCCGGGACTGTCGCCTCTGGCTGATGATTTGAGGCCGCTCCTCGACGCCGCGCGGGAACGCGGCGTCCCTGTGTGGGGCGAGCTGGAATTGTTCGCGCAAGCGTTGAAGTCGCTTGGCGCGAACGGCTATGCGCCGAAGGTGATCGCCATTACGGGCACCAACGGCAAGACCACGACGACCGCGCTGACTGGGCTGTTGTGTGAACGTGCCGGCAAGACCGTGGCGGTGGCGGGAAACATCAGCCCGGCGATGCTGGACAAGTTGAGTGAAGCAATCGACAACACTGCGCTGCCCGATGTCTGGGTGCTGGAGTTGTCGAGTTTTCAGCTTGAGACGGCACACTCGTTCGCGCCGGACGCTGCTGCTGTGCTGAATATCACGCAGGATCATCTGGACTGGCACGGCGGCCTTGACGCTTACGCTGCAGCAAAGGGCCGCATCTTTGGTGAAAAGACCGTGCGCGTGTTGAATCGCGATGACGCTCGGACGATGGCGCTGGGATCGGGAAATCCCGCGCTGGTGGTCACGTTCGGCCTGAACGAGCCGAAGCGTCTCGGCGATTACGGCCTGCTGCGCGAGAACGGTATCGCGTGGCTGGCGCAAGGCAACGACCGCGACCTTAGCGATGAACCCGCGCCCACGCGCCGGCGTAAAAGCGATGTCGCCGCTGAGCCGAATGTGTATTCGAAACGCCTGATGCCCGTCGATGCGCTGCGCGTTCGCGGTTTGCATAACGCAGCGAATGCGCTGGCTGGTTTGGCGCTTGCAAGGGCGATCGATTTGCCGCTTGCTTCGCTGTTGCATGGCTTGCGTGAATACCAGGGCGAGCCGCATCGCGTGGAAGTGATCGCGCAAATAGAAGGCATTGATTTCGTCGATGACAGCAAAGGCACGAACGTCGGCGCGACCGTCGCGGCGCTCGATGGCCTGGCGCAAAAGACGCTGCTGATCGCTGGCGGTGACGGCAAGGGCCAGGATTTTTCGCCGCTCGCAGCGCCCGTCGCGCGTTGGTGCCGGGCCGTGATGCTGATTGGCCGCGATGCCCCGCGCATTCGTGAGGCGCTGGCGGACACGGACGTACCGATGCACGACCACGCAACGCTCGAAGCCGCCACGCAGGCCGCAGCGCTTCTGGCCCAGCCTGGCGACGCGGTATTGCTGTCGCCCGCGTGCGCCAGCTTCGACATGTTTAAAAACTACGGACATCGGGCGGACGTATTCCGGCAAGCGGTGGCCGACATTGCGGCAGATCGGGGAGTGATGCTATGAGCTGGTCCGAACGTTTTGGCTCGAAACTGACCGGTCAACGCAACGCCGTTGCCAACGACAGCGCCACGCTCGGCGGCCGCACCTCGCGTACGGACCGCACGGGCGGCGCGGGTGGGCTTGGCGGCCTCGGTGCGCGCGTGGCCGAACGCACGAGTGGCATTTCGAGCGCGGTCAACGGCGTGACGCCTATCCGTTCGCGCATGCTCGACTATGACTACTCGCTGCTGTGGGTGACGATCGCGTTGCTCGGGCTCGGTATCGTGATGGTGTATTCAGCTTCCATCGCCATGCCGGATTCGCCGAAATATGCGCAGTACCACGACTATTTCTTCCTGGTGCGCCATCTTGTGTCGATAGCAACGGCCGTCGTGGCCTCGATTATCGCGTTCAAGATTCCGGTGTCCACGTGGGACAAGTACGCGGCGAAGTTCTTCCTGTTCTCGCTGTTCCTGCTGGTGATCGTGCTGATTCCGCACATCGGCAAGGGTGTGAACGGGGCGCGTCGATGGATACCGCTCGGCATCACGAATATGCAGCCGTCGGAAATCATGAAGCTCGCCGTGACCATCTACGCGGCCAACTACACGGTGCGCAAGCAGGAGTTCATGAACAGCATCGGCCGTGGCTTTTTGCCGATGGCTGTTGCCGTCGGTTTCGTCGGCGCGCTGCTGCTGCTCGAGCCGGACATGGGCGCGTTCATGGTGATCGCGGTCATCGCGATGGGCGTGCTGTTCCTCGGCGGCGTGAACGCCAAGCTGTTCGGCGGCCTGGTTGCAACGGCCGTTGGCACATTCGCGTTGCTGGTGTGGGCATCGCCGTGGCGTCGTGAACGGATCTTCGCTTACCTCGATCCGTGGGACGACCGCTATGCACAAGGCAAGGCATACCAGTTGACGCACTCGCTGATCGCGTTCGGTCGCGGCGAATGGTTCGGCGTGGGATTGGGCGGCAGTGTCGAGAAGCTCAACTATCTGCCGGAAGCGCACACCGACTTTATCCTCGCGGTGATCGGCGAGGAACTCGGGTTCGTGGGCGTGCTGATCGTGATCCTGCTGTTCTACTGGATCGTGCGGCGCGCGTTCGAAATCGGCCGTCAGGCGCTCGCGCTCGATCGCACTTTTGCCGGTTTGATGGCAAAGGGTATTGGCCTCTGGTTTGGCGCGCAGACCTTCATCAATATGGGCGTGAACCTCGGTCTCTTGCCGACCAAAGGCTTGACGTTGCCACTGGTGAGCTATGGCGGTTCGGGCATCTTGCTGAATTGCGTCGCACTGGCGGTACTCATGCGCGTGGACTACGAAAACCGGGTGCTCATGCGCGGAGGCAAGGTATGACGGTTTCGACGTCGCCGCGCGCAGGCACGCTGATGGTGATGGCCGGCGGCACCGGGGGACACGTATTCCCGGGGCTCGCGGTCGCTCACTGGATGCAGGCGCGCGGCTGGCGTGTCGTGTGGCTCGGCAATGCGTCGGGCATAGAAGCGACGCTTGTGCCGAAGCACGGTATCGCGATGGAGTACGTGCGCTTCGGAGGTGTGCGGGGCAAGGGCATCAAGACGAAGCTGATGCTGCCGGTGAACTTGCTGCGCGCATGCTCGCAAAGTCTGCACGCGCTGCGTAAGGTGAAGCCGGATGTGGTGCTCGGCATGGGCGGATACATCACGTTTCCGGCGGGTTTGATGTCGAAGCTGAGCGGCACGCCGCTCGTGCTCCACGAACAGAATTCAATCGCGGGACTGGCGAACAAGGTCCTCGCGCATGTGGCCAAACGCGTGCTGGTCGCGTTCCCGAATGCGCTGCCGAATGCTGAATGGACCGGAAATCCAATTCGTGCGGAACTTAGCGAAGCATTGCCACCCAAAGAACGCTACGCCGCGCGGAATGTAGCTGCTGATGCGCGTCTTAACGTTCTGGTCGTCGGGGGGAGTCTGGGTGCAGCCGCTTTGAATGAAACCGTACCGAACGCGCTCGCATTGCTCGACCCCGCGATGCGTCCGCGCGTCGTGCATCAGGCGGGCGCGAAGCATATTGATGCGTTGAAAGCGAACTATGCGGCAGCGGGTTTATCGGCGGATGACGATGTTCAACTGGTGCCGTTTATCGACGATATGGCGAGCGCCTATGCCGCAGCGGATCTCGTGATCTGCCGCTCGGGCGCGATGACCGTATCGGAGATCGCGGCCGTTGGCGTGGCGGCGTTGTTCGTGCCGTTCCCCTTCGCCGTCGATGACCACCAGACCACCAACGCCGCGTTCCTCGCTAATGCGGGCGCGGCCCACTTAATACAACAGCGCGATTTGTCGGCGGAAAAGCTCGCTGGCTGGTTGCGTGAACAGACTCGCGAGACGCTGGCCTCGATGGCCGTGAAAGGTCGCGCCCTGGCGAAACCCGACGCGGCTGAACGCGTCGGCCGGGTCTGCGCCGATGTAGCCGGCTTGAGCGCGCTGATACAAGCGCCGAAGGAAATCCAGCCATGAAACATATCGTCAAACACATTCACTTTGTCGGCATCGGCGGCGCGGGGATGAGCGGCATTGCGGAGGTGTTGCTCAACCTTGGCTATCAGGTCAGCGGCTCGGATCTGACGAGCAACGGCGTGACCGATCGCCTCTCCACGCTGGGTGCTCGCGTGGCGATCGGGCATCGGGAAGAGAACATCGACGGCGCGAATGCCGTGGTCGTGTCCACCGCCGTGCGCTCCGATAACCCCGAAGTGCTGGCCGCGCGCCATCGCCGGATTCCGATCGTGCCGCGCGCCGTGATGCTCGCGGAGCTGATGCGCCTGAAGCAGGGCATCGCGATTGCCGGCACGCACGGCAAGACCACGACCACGTCGCTGGTGGCAAGCGTGCTGGCCGCGGGCGGGCTTGATCCAACTTTCGTGATCGGCGGTCGTTTGATCAGCGCGGGCGCGAATGCGCGACTGGGGACGGGCGATTTCATCGTGGCTGAAGCCGATGAATCGGATGCGTCGTTCCTGAACCTGTTCCCGGTGATCGAAGTCATCACGAACATCGATGCCGATCACATGGACACCTACGGCCATGACTTCGCGCGGCTGAAGCAGGCGTTTATCGAATTCACGCATCGGCTGCCGTTCTACGGCATTGCGGTGCTGTGCGTGGACGATCCGAACGTGCGCGAAATTTTGCCGTTCGTATCGAAGCCGATCATCCGATACGGCCTCGGCGCCGAAGCGCAAGTGCGCGCGGTGAACGTGGAAGCGCGGGACGGCAAGATGCATTTCACGACGTTGCGTGAAGACGCGACGCCGTTGGACATCGTGTTGAATCTGCCGGGCACGCACAACGTGCAGAACGCGCTGGCTGCTATTGCGATTGCGACTGAACTTGAAGTCTCCGATGCCGATATCCAGAGGGCACTCCAGGAATTTACCGGCGTAGGCCGGCGTTTTCAGCGCTACGGCGAAGTGAACGTGAAAGCGTCCGAAGGCGGCGCCTACACGCTGATTGACGACTACGGTCATCACCCGGTCGAAATGGCCGCGACGGTCGCGGCGGCGCGCGGCGCATTTCCTGGCCGTCGTCTCGTGCTGGCGTTCCAGCCGCATCGATACACGCGCACGCGCGATTGCTTCGAAGACTTCGTGCGGGTGTTATCGACCGTCGACGCCCTCGTGCTCACCGACGTCTACGCGGCAGGCGAAGCGCCGATCGTCGCCGCCGATGGCCGCGCGTTAGCGCGTGCGATTCGTGTGGCGGGAAAAGTGGAGCCGGTGTTTGTCGAAACGGTGGATGAGATGCCGGACGCGATTGCCACGCTGGCACGCAATGGCGACGTGGTGATCACGATGGGCGCCGGTTCTATCGGCGGCGTATGCGCTCGGCTGACGACGCAAGTTCAGGATTCGAAGGTTTTGAAATGACGAGCAACGCAATCGACCCCAAGGTGTTTGGCAAAGTGGCCGTGCTGCTTGGCGGGGAAACGGCTGAGCGCGAGGTATCGCTGAATTCGGGGCGTCTCGTGCTGCAGGGATTACGCGATGCAGGCATCGACGCGCAGCCGTTCGATCCGGCGGAACGGCCGCTGGCCGAGTTGAAGTCCGAAGGGTTTGCGCGCGTGTTTATCGCGTTGCATGGCGGGTATGGCGAGAACGGCCAGTTGCAGGGCGCGCTCGATTTCTACGGCATCAAGTACACGGGTAGCGGTGTGCTCGGTTCGGCGCTCGGCCTTGATAAATTCCGCACGAAGCTTGTTTGGCAACAAACCGGCGTGCCCACGCCGCCGTTCGAAGTCGTGATGCGCGGCGATGACTACGAAGCCGCGGCGCAGAAGATTATTCCGAAGCTTGGTTTGCCGCTGTTCGTGAAACCGGCGAGCGAAGGATCGAGCGTTGCCGTGATCAAGGTGAAGAGCGCGGAAACGCTGGTGCCGGCGCTGATCGAAGCGGCGAAGTTCGACAAGATCGTTTTGGTCGAGAAAAGCATTGAAGGCGGCGGTGAATACACGTGCTGTATCGCGGGCGACCTGGATTTGCCGATCATCAAGATCGTGCCGGCCGGCGAGTTCTACGACTACAACGCGAAGTACATCGCCGACGACACGCAGTACCCGATTCCCTGCGGCCTCACGCCCGCCGACGAAGCGCGCATGAAGGTACTCTCACGCCGCGCGTTCGATGTGCTGGGCTGCACCGACTGGGGCCGCGCCGATTTCATGATGGACGGTGACGGCAATCCGTACTTCCTGGAAGTGAACACCGCGCCGGGCATGACGGACCACTCGCTGCCACCGAAAGCGGCGCGTGCAGTCGGGATTAGCTACAAGGACCTGGTGGTGAAGGTGTTGTCGTTGACATTGCAGGATTAGACGTAAAAAGACATGTGGAATAACGCTCGCCAACTGAACCTCACGGCCAACGCACTGCACGTATTGCTCGTGTTCGTGCTGCTGGCGGCCGCCGGTTACTGGGCGATCCAGCGGCCGGAGTTCCGCCTGCGCGAGATCCAGATTGACGGCGACACGTTGCACATCAATTCACCGACCGTGCGCGCGAGCGTGGTGGGACATTTGAAGGGCAACTACTTCACTGTCGATCTCGACGCGGCACGCACCGCGTTCGAACAGATGCCGTGGGTACGCCACGCGAGCGTGCGGCGCGTGTGGCCGAATGCGCTGGCGGTCACGCTTGAAGAATTCAAGCCGCTTGGCACGTGGGGTACGGATCAACTGGTGAGTGTGGACGGCGATCTGTTCACGGCGAACCAGGGCGAGCTCGATGACGACCTGCCCGCGTTCGAAGGGCCGGATGGATCGGCGAAAGAAGTGGTGGCGCGCTATCACGATTTCACGAAGTGGTTCGCTCCGCTCGACGCGCATCCGGAAGAAGTCATCTTGTCGCCGCGATATGCGTGGACAGTGAAGCTTTCGAACGGGACGCAGATCGAATTGGGGCGCGAGCGCAATCAGGATACGTTGTTTGATCGCAGCCGACGGTTCGTGGCGGCGTGGTCGGCGGTGACGGGGCGGTGGGGAAATGACATCGAGTACGCGGATTTGCGCTATCCGAACGGCTTTGCGATCAAGGCCGCCGGCATGCGCTTTATCAGCGACACCGACAAAGCGAAGAAGTAAGCAGACATCACAGGCAATGAGCACCCTATGAGCAAAGACTACAAAGACTTGCTGGTCGCCCTCGACATCGGGACGTCGAAGGTGGTGGCGATCGTCGCCGAGTTGAAAGGCGAAGGCCACTACGAGGTGATCGGGCTCGGGCAAAGCGACTCGAAGGGATTGAAGAAGGGCGTGGTGGTGAATATTGAAGCCACGGTCCAGTCGATCCAGCGCGCGCTCGAAGAAGCCGAACTGATGGCCGATTGCAAGATCACGAATGTATTCACCGGCATCGCCGGCAGCCACATTCGCAGCTTCAATTCGAGCGGCATGGTTGCTATCAAGGACAAGGAAGTCACGCAGACCGACGTGGCGCGCGTGATCGAAACGGCCAAGGCGATCAACATCCCGACCGATCAGCAGGTGCTGCATATCCTGACGCAGGAATTCATCATCGATGGGCAGGAAGATGTGCGCGAGCCGATCGGCATGAGCGGCATCCGGCTGGAAGTGAAGGTGCATATCGTGACGGGCGCGGTGAGCGCGGCGCAGAACATCGTGAAGTGTGTGCGTCGATGCGGGCTTGAAGTGAACGACTTGATCTTGCAGCCGCTGGCTTCGTCGCTGGCGGTACTGACGGAAGATGAGAAGGAACTCGGCGTGGTGCTGGTGGATATCGGTGGCGGTACGACCGACATCGCAATCTTCAGCGAAGGCGCGATCCGTCATACGGCGGTGATTCCGATCGCCGGCGATCAGATCACGAGCGACGTCGCCATGGCTTTGCGTACGCCAACGCCCGATGCCGAAGATATCAAGGTGAGCTACGGGATCGCGAAACAGGCGCTGGCTGATCCGGATGAAATGATCGAGGTGCCGGGACTCGGCGAGCGCGGTCCGCGGACATTGTCACGTCAAGCGCTGGCCGCTGTTGTCGAACCGCGCGTTGAAGAACTGTTCTCGCTCGTGCAGCAGGTCGTGCGCGAATCGGGTTACGAAGAATTGCTGAGCAGCGGCGTGGTGCTGACCGGCGGCGCATCGATGATGCCCGGCATGGTCGAACTCGGCGAAGACATCTTCCTGAAGCCGGTGCGTATCGGCGTGCCCGAATATGCGGGCGGTCTGGCGGACGTGGTTCGCAATCCGCGTTATTCCACCGCGATGGGTTTGCTCGTCGAAGGCCGTTCGCAACGCATGCGCGGCCGAAAGGTCGCTGTGCAGTCCGGCTCGATGGGACAGGTTTTGGGACGCATGAAAGATTGGTTCCTGGGAAATTTTTGAACACAAAGAATTCGCGCTGGTGCCGGCGGCTGGCGCGCGACAAGAGGTTGCCCGATCTCTTGCCGAATAACGCCGATTTTCATTCTTGACGGAGGCAATATGGATTTCGAAATGCTGGAAACGGAAACCAACGGAACGATCATCAAGGTCGTTGGTGTTGGTGGTGCAGGCGGAAACGCGGTGCAGCACATGATCAACCGCGGGGTCCAGGGCGTGGACTTCATCGTGATGAATACGGATGCGCAGGCGCTCGCGCGTTCGCGTGCCACCCAGGTGATCCAGTTGGGCAACACGGGTCTGGGAGCAGGCGCCAAGCCGGACATGGGCAAGGCCGCAGCGGAAGATGCGCGTGAGCGTATTGCCGATGCATTGCGCGGCGCGCACATGGTGTTCATCACCGCAGGCATGGGTGGCGGCACGGGTACGGGAGCCGCGCCAGTCGTGGCTCAGATCGCCAAGGAAATGGGTATTTTGACCGTAGGTGTGGTCAGCAAGCCGTTCGAGTTTGAAGGCGGCCGCCGCATGCGCGTGGCTGAAGCGGGATCGCAGCAACTGGAGGATCACGTCGACTCGCTGATCGTCGTTCTCAACGACAAGCTGTTCGAGGTGATGGGCGATGACGCTGAGATGGACAAGTGCTTCCAGTGCGCTGATGACGTGTTGAACAACGCTGTTGCCGGCATCGCGGAAATCATCAACGTCGACGGGCTGGTCAACGTCGACTTCGAAGACGTGAAGACGGTGATGGGCGAGCAAGGCAAGGCAATGATGGGCACGGCGACGGTCGCCGGTGTCGATCGTGCGCGCCTGGCTGCTGAACAAGCCGTGGCAAGTCCGCTGCTGGAAGGCGTGGACCTCTCAGGGGCACGTGGCGTGCTGGTGAACATTACGTCGAGCCGTTCGCTGCGCTTGTCGGAAACGCGTGAAGTGATGAACACGATCAAGTCGTATGCAGCAGAAGACGCGACCGTGATCTTCGGCGCCGTGTATGACGACGCGATGGGCGATGCATTGCGCGTGACTGTGGTGGCAACGGGCCTTGGCCGTGCGGCGAAGAAGCAACAAGCCGCTCCGATGACCTTGCTGAAAACAGGCACGGACAACGTAGCGTTCGCGCACGCACAGCACAGCTACGCGCCGCAGCAATCGAACGGTACGGATTACGGCGCGCTGGAAGCGCCGGCTGTGTGGCGTCAGACGCGTGAAACAGCGGCTTCGCACGTGCAGGCGCTGCAGGAAAAGGGCGTCGACACATACGACATTCCGGCGTTCTTGCGCAAGCAGGCAGACTGATGATGCTTGCCGGGGCGGCTGGTTTTAGTTGTTTTATTTAAGCGCCCGTTGGCAAAAGTCTCAGGCGACGATTGTTCTGCCTCGTTCTCAGGCCGCGTCTTCTGGACGCTGGACTGTGGCCGAGTGACCGCCTCGATTGCGTTCATCATCGTCTATATTGGGATGAGATCGATACGTTAAGCGGCGGCGGAACGAGCTTCTGATGTGATGAATCAAGATGCAAATCGCTGGCGTGACCAGCACTGACTCAGTGAAAGGCCGATCCATGATCAAGACAGGTGAAACGCTGCCCGACGAACGCCTCTTCGAATTTATCGATGTGGCGACGGAGGGCTGCGCCGTGGGACCGAACGGTTTCTCGGTGCGCGAGCGGACGGCGGGCAAGCGCGTGGTGATCTTCGGATTGCCGGGCGCGTTCACGCCCACCTGTTCCGCCAGGCACGTGCCAGGTTTTATCGACAACGCAGAGAAGCTGGCTGCGGCGGGTATCGATGAAATCTGGTGTGTCTCCGTCAACGACGCGTTCGTGATGAACGCGTGGGGACGCGATCTTCAAACCTCGGGCAAGGTGAAGATGATCGCCGACGGCAGCGCACGTTTTACCCGAGCACTCGGCCTGGAGCAGGATTTGTCGGAGCGTGGCATGGGAATTCGCTCCCAGCGTTACGCAATGGTGGTCGAGGACAGCGTGGTCAAGACGCTGAATCTCGAAGCACCCGGCAAGTTTGAAGTTAGTAGCGCTGAGAGCGTACTGGCGACGTTGGGCTGATGTTTGAAGCAATGTTGAGCTGATGTCGCGCTCATTTCAGGGCCTTAAGCCAGACGATATGTTGCATTCGTGCGACATAAAATGACGTTTGGACGGCCTCTTGAAATATGCCGCAACAAAGTCGCAACAAAGCCGTAACGCGGTGCCGATGTCCGGGAATGCCTCCATTCCGGTCATCGGCCCGACCCTCCTCGCTTTCGCGTGGCACAGCACCCGATGTGCTGCCATTACCCGGTAACCTGGAGAAACAAGTTGCAAGGCTCCTCCCGGGACGACGCGAGGCGATTGGAGTATACTTCGCGCTATTGAATACAAATTCACGATTGATTCTCTCAATCGAGAGTCACAATCGAAGCGAAAAAAATTATGTTGAAGCAGCGAACCATTAAAACCATCGTCAAAACCGTCGGCATCGGCCTGCATTCGGGTCGTAAGGTGGATTTGACGCTTCGGCCCGCGCCGGCCAATACCGGTATTGTCTTTGCGCGTATCGACCTGCCTGTGGCGGTGGACATTCCCGTGTCGGCCATGGCTATCGGCGACACGCGCCTGGCTTCGGTCTTGCAAAAAGACGGCGCGCGCGTTTCGACTATCGAACATTTGATGTCGGCATGTGCGGGACTGGGTATCGACAATCTGTATGTCGATGTCACAGCTGAAGAAATTCCGATTATGGATGGCAGCGCTGCTTCGTTCGTGTTTCTGATTCAATCGGCGGGTATTGAAGAGCAGAACGCGGCAAAGAAATTTATCAAGGTGACGAAGCCGGTTGAAATCCGCGACGGCGATAAATTCGCACGCCTTGAGCCGTATTTCGGCTTCAAACTGAAATTCACCATTGATTTTCGCCATCCGGCTGTCGATAAAACCGGACAGGCGCTTGAAGTGGATTTTGCGAATACCTCCTATGTCCGGGATATTGCCCGCGCACGGACGTTCGGTTTTGCGCATGAAGTGGAAATGATGCGTGAACTCGGCTTGGCACGGGGCGGCAGTATGGATAACGCTATCGTGCTGGACGAATACCGCATTCTGAATAACGACGGTTTGCGTTACGAAGACGAGTTTGTGAAGCACAAGATGCTGGATGCGATTGGCGATTTGTATGTCATTGGTCATCCTCTGCTGGCGTCGTATGCCGCGTATAAAGGCGGTCACGCATTGAATAACATGTTGTTGCGTGAATTACTGGCGCACGAAGACGCATATGAAATTGTCACGTTCGAGGATAAGCAAGCGGCGCCGCGCGGTTTCGCTTTCGATACTCAAACGGCGTTCGCATAAGGTATTTAGCAAGTCAGAATGAAATGAGCGGCTGCTTTCGAGCGCCGCTCATTTTTTTTGTGTTTTCGCGTGATGACGCGCGGCCATTTTAGCGAGCGCTTCCTGAAGCGGCGACGGCTCAAGCGTTTCGGCGAGTGTTTGCAACGCGTCGGCCCCGGCGACAGACATGCGCGCTTGTTTGGGCGGCACGACATCTTTCATCGCCTGCGGCCGGACGCGAATCTTCAGCGCATTGACCGCCCAGCCGCGTTGCTGCAAATCCACTAAAAGACGCGGCTCGATATGCCGGAGGCGGGCGGCGAGCGCGTTATGGCCGGCGAAAAGGGCCAATACGCCATCTTTAATGAAACCCGGTTCCACGTTGGATCCAAGATAATCGGGCAGCAGCGCCACCAGATCGCGTTGCAGCGCCGTCACCTGTTCAACGCCGGCGCGCAATGCGAGAAACTCGCTGGTTCGCCCGAGCACCTCCGTCAGCGCCTGCGGCTTGCGGGGATCGAAGCGTGGCGGAGGCCTTGAATTCGGCGGAAATCGGCTCATTTTTCAATCTGTGGGGCTGGCGGCGATGCGCTGATTGTAACGCTGCGCGCCCTGTGACATGGCGGCGCGCTTGCCGGTTTGAACCGCTCTGACGTGCCGCCGGGCCGATGTACCACAAACGATGTGCACGCAAGCTCTACCGGAGGCGCGTGCTAAAATCCCCGATTCGATTTCACCCATGGACTTAAGCCGCCGAGGTTCCCCGAACCGGGACGCACCCAGCGCGCTCTAAGCCAATACCGCGACGCAGACACTGATCCGATGACCACCGGTTTCCTCCAAAAGTTTTTTGGCAGTCGCAACCAGCGCCTAGTCAAGCAGTACCAAAAGACCGTTGCGGCGATCAATGCTTTCGAGCCGACGATCGAGCAGTACACGGACAAGCAACTGCGCGCGAAGACCGACGAGTTCCGTCAGCGCGTGGCGAGCGGCGAGTCGCTCGACCGGTTGCTGCCCGAAGCGTTCGCGGTGTGCCGCGAGGCCAGCAAGCGCGTGCTGAAGATGCGTCACTTCGACGTCCAGCTGATCGGCGGCATGGTGCTGCATTACGGCAAGATCGCGGAAATGCGTACGGGCGAGGGCAAGACGCTCGTCGCTACGCTGGCCGCATATCTGAACGCGTTGTCCGGGCGCGGCGTGCATGTGGTCACGGTGAACGATTACCTCGCGCAACGCGACGCCGAGTGGATGGGCAAGCTCTACAACTTCCTCGGGTTGTCGTGGGGCATCAACCTGTCGCAGATGGAACACGCGCAGAAGCAGGAAGCGTATGCCGCGGACATCACGTACGGCACGAACAACGAGTTCGGCTTCGACTACCTGCGCGACAACATGGTCTACGAGACCCACGCGCGCGTGCAGCGTCCGCTGAATTTCGCGGTGGTCGACGAGGTGGACTCGATTCTTATCGACGAAGCGCGTACGCCACTCATTATTTCCGGCCAGGCCGAAGATCACACCGAACTCTACGTGCGCATGAATGCGCTGCCGCCGCTGCTCGAGCAGCAGATCGGCGAAGAGAAGGCGGACGGCACGGGCGTCGAGAAAGTGGGTGACTACACGCTTGACGAAAAAGCGCGTCAGGTTTTCCTGACCGAACAAGGTCACGAAAAGGCCGAACGGCTGCTGGCCGAGTGGGGCCTGATCGGTGAAGGCGAAAGCCTTTATGCGGCGCAAAACATCACGCTGATGCACCACGTGTACGCCGCGTTGCGCGCGCACACGCTGTTTTTCCGCGACCAGCATTACGTGGTTCAGGGCAACGAAGTCGTGATCGTCGACGAATTCACCGGCCGCATGATGACCGGCCGGCGCTGGTCGGACGGCTTGCATCAGGCCGTGGAAGCGAAGGAACACGTCAAGATCCAGAACGAGAACCAGACGCTTGCGTCCATCACGTTCCAGAACTTCTTCCGCATGTATTCGAAGCTGTCCGGCATGACTGGTACGGCGGACACCGAAGCGTACGAATTCAACGAGATCTACGGCCTGGAAACGGTCGTGATCCCGACGAACCGGCCGCCGAAACGGATCGACAAGCAGGATCAGATCTACAAGACGGCGAAGGAACGCTACGACGCCGTGACGCGCGATATCCGCGATTGCGTCGAGCGCGGGCAGCCGGTGCTGGTGGGTACGACGTCCATCGAGGCGTCGGAGTTGCTGTCCGGCCTGCTCACGCAAGCGGGCCTCAAGCACGAAGTGTTGAACGCGAAGCAGCACGCACGCGAAGCGGCGATTGTCGCGGAAGCCGGGCGGCCGGCCGCGGTCACCATTGCGACGAACATGGCCGGTCGCGGTACGGACATCGTGCTGGGCGGCAATGTCGAGAAGCAGTCGTCGTTTATCGAAGCGGACGAATCGCTCTCCGACGAAGAAAAACAACGCCGCATCAAGCATCTCGAAGACGAATGGCAAGCGCTGCACGACCGCGTGAAGGCATCGGGCGGGCTGCATATCATTGGTACGGAACGGCACGAGTCGCGTCGTATCGACAATCAATTGCGCGGCCGTGCCGGACGTCAGGGCGATCCGGGTTCATCGCGGTTTTATCTGTCGCTCGACGACCCGCTGTTGCGGATTTTCGCCGGCGACCGCGTGCGCTCGATCATGGACCGCCTCAAAATGCCGGAAGGCGAGGCGATCGAGGCGGGGATTGTCACGCGTTCTATCGAATCGGCGCAGCGCAAGGTGGAAGCGCGTAACTTCGATATTCGCAAGCAATTGCTCGAATACGACGACGTATCGAACGATCAGCGCAAGGTGATCTACCAGCAGCGCAATGAATTGCTCGAAGCAACCGACGTGGCCGAGACCATCACCGCCATGCGCCAGAGCGTGATCACCGAGGTGACGCGCACCTACATTCCGGCGGGCAGCATTGAAGAGCAATGGAGCGCTCCGGAACTGGAAGAAGTGCTGCGCAACGAATGGTCACTCGATCTCGCCGTTCAGGAGATGATCAACGAGTCGAATTCCATCGACGCCGACGAGATTCTGGAAGCCGTGGTTTCCGCCGCCGATGAAAGCTACGAAGCAAAGGTCGCACTTGTCGGACGTGAATCGTTCAGCGCATTCGAGCGTTCGATCATGCTGCAGACGCTCGACAGCCGCTGGCGCGAGCATCTGGCCGCGCTGGATCATCTGCGTCAGGGCATCCATCTGCGCGGTTATGCGCAGAAAAATCCGAAGCAGGAATACAAGCGCGAGGCGTTCGAACTGTTCGCCGCCATGCTCGATTCGGTGAAGCAGGAAGTCACGCGGGTCGTGATGAACGTGCAGGTCCAGTCGCCGGAACAGCTGGAAGAAGCCGCCGAACAGTACGAAGAGAAGGGCAGCCATCTGGACAATGTATCGTTCCAGCACGCCGACTTCGAGGAAGGCGGCGCGGCTGCGGCAGCCGTTGCGGCCGACGCCACCACGCAGATGGTCAATCAGGCGATGGGATACGGCGACGACACCACGGTCGCCACCCGCGTGGCGGCGGACGATGTGCCGAAGGTCGGACGTAACGACCCGTGCCCGTGCGGCAGCGGCAAGAAGTACAAAAACTGTCACGGCAAGCTCGCATAATCGACGGTTGAAGAGCCGTAGCGAGTAACAAGAAAGAAGCATTGGAGACAGGCGACGCAGCAATGCGTCGTTTGTCTTTGGCAAATTGGTTTTGGTATCGCCGGACGTCCGTCTTTCAAACAAGTCAGGCTCCGTTCCTTTCATCTCCGTGCCGTTGCGCTTTCTGAGCACCGGCACTCGCCACTTTCAGCGAGTCGCGAACATGGCCGTCAATTTCCCCTCGATCGATCCCGCCCACCTGTTTCCCGTCGCCGGCGTCACGCTAGGCTGGGCCGAGGCGAACATTCGAAAACCGAATCGTAAGGATGTGCTCGTCATTCAGATCGAAGAAGGCGCGACGGTCGGCGGTGTGTTTACGCAAAACCGTTTCTGCGCGGCGCCCGTGACGGTGTGTCGCGAGCATCTGGACGCAGTGCGTGCGGGCGCCAAGGGCATTCGTGCACTCGTGGTGAACACCGGCAATGCGAATGCGGGAACCGGCGAGCCGGGCATGGCGCACACGCGTGAAACGTGTGAGGCGCTGGCCGCGCTGCTGGACCTTGAAGCCACACAGATCCTGCCGTTTTCCACGGGCGTGATTCTTGAGCCGCTGCCTGTTGATCGTTTGAAAGCAGGTTTGCCTGCTGCGCTGGCGAACCAAAAGCCCGCGCACTGGTACGACGCTGCGCAAACCATCATGACCACGGACACATTGCCGAAGGCTGCATCGCGTCAGGTTCAGATCGATGGTCACACGATCACGCTGTCGGGTATCAGCAAGGGCGCGGGCATGATCCGGCCGAACATGGCGACCATGCTCGGTTTTCTCGCCTGCGATGCCGCTGTCACGCAACCGGTGCTCGATACCCTGATCAAGCACGTTGCCGATCGCTCGTTCAACTGCATCACCATTGACGGCGATACCTCGACGAACGATTCGTTCATCGTGATCGCTTCGGGCAAGTCGTCGCTGCCGTTGATTACATCGACGGACTCCCCCGCCTATGTCGCGTTGCGCGATGCCGTGACATCGGTGGCGCAGGAGCTGGCGCAACTGATCGTGCGCGACGGCGAGGGCGCGACCAAGTTCATGACGGTGACGGTGGAAGGCGGCACGAGCGAAGCCGAATGTCGTCTGATCGCGTATGCAATCGGCCATTCGCCGCTCGTCAAGACCGCCTTCTACGCGTCCGATCCCAACCTGGGCCGGATTCTCGCGGCTATCGGTTATGCGGGCGTGGCGGATCTCGATGTGAACAAGATCGATCTGTACCTCGACGATGTCCTGGTCGCGAAGAATGGTGGCCGCAATCCTGAGTATCGCGAGGAAGACGGGCAGCGCGTGATGAAGAAAAGCGAGATCGCGATCCGCGTGCTGCTAGGCCGCGGTCAAGCGGTCGCCACCATCTGGACGTGCGATCTCTCGCACGATTACGTCAGCATCAACGCCGATTACCGCTCCTGATCTTAAATCTCCATGGATAAACTCGAACAATTTCTGACCCGTGCCGAAGCTGTCCTGGCGCGCGTAGAAGGGATGTTGCCGCCGGCTCCGCCGGAAATCGACTGGAACAGCGCCGTGGCATTTCGCTGGCGCAAGCGTCAGGGACGCGGTTTCCTGCAGCCGGTCCCGAACCTGTCGCCGTTGTCGCTCGACGATCTTTGCAATATCGAGCGCCAGAAGGGGCTTATCGAGCAGAACACGCGGCAGTTCGTGCGCAAGTCTCCAGCGAACAACGTGTTGCTGACGGGCGCGCGCGGGACCGGCAAGTCATCGCTGATCAAGGCATGCCTGAACGCGTACCACACGGAAGGGCTGCGTCTGATCGAAGTCGATAAAGACGATCTCCACGATCTCGGCGATATCGTCGACCTGATTTCCGCGCGGCCGGAACGGTTCATCGTTTTCTGCGACGACCTCTCGTTCGAAGAAGGCGAGTCGGGCTACAAGGCGCTGAAAGTGGCGCTGGACGGCTCGATCTCCGCTCAATCAGACAACGTGCTGATTTACGCGACGTCGAACCGGCGCCATTTGTTGCCCGAATACATGAGCGACAACGAGACCTACAAACACACGTCCGATGGCGAAATTCATCCCGGCGAAGTGGTTGAAGAGAAGATTTCGCTGTCCGAGCGATTCGGCCTGTGGGTGAGTTTTTACCCGTTCAAGCAGGACGATTACCTGACGATCGTCGGCCACTGGCTGAAGCATTTCGGCTGCCAGGCAGAAGAGATTGCCGGGGCTCGCGGCGACGCCCTCGTGTGGGCGTTGGAACGCGGCTCGCGCTCGGGACGGGTGGCGTGGCAATTCGCCCGCGACTGGTCGGGCCGCAAGGCATGACGGCTTCTACTTCTACTTCGAGCGTTTCAAACACGGCGCCCGATGGACGCAAGGTGACGGACGTCGCGGTCGGCGTGCTCGTGCAACCGGACGGTCGCTATCTGCTGGCTCAGCGGCCGGAAGGCAAACCGTATGAAGGTTACTGGGAGTTTCCCGGCGGCAAGCTGGAAGCGGGGGAAAGCGTTGAAGCGGCGCTCACGCGGGAATTGCATGAGGAATTGGGTATCGAGGTGACCGGTTGCGAGCGCTGGCGGACACTCGAGCACGATTACCCCCACGCGTACGTGCGGCTCTATTTTTGCAAGGTGACCGCGTGGAACGGTGAACCGGTCGGACGCGAAGGCCAGGCGTTATCCTGGCAGCATCTTCCCGCCGATGTCACGCCGTTGTTGCCCGCGGCCATTCCTGTACTGGAGTGGCTCGCGGCGGAAGCGGTTTAGACGCTTTGTTTCATAACGGGGCTGCGGCCTAGTTCAGGCCGCTATGCGAGTCTTCATCGGGCGGCGTGTCTTGCTCACTGCCGCCAATCTTATATTTCTCGGTCGCCCAGGCACCGAGATCGATTTGCTTGCAACGGTCTGAACAAAACGGACGAAAGCGGCTTTCGGGAACCCAGCGGACGTCCTTCTCGCAAGTCGGGCATTTAACGATAGTGGTCATTCTGCAGAGCGGATTTAAAGAGGTTGAGTTCAGTAAATGGGGTTTCTAAGCCCAACTTAAAGACTGCATAACGTCAGGTGGAACGGGATGTCGGCGTCTACCGCACGTGGCCTCAGATCGCCGTCCTGCACTGTAAAGCGTACCCATAGCATGTACTTGTTCGCACTCGCCTCGGGAATCAGGCGCGTGTCGGACGGCACTCGTACCTGCATCAATTGATAAGTTCGACCCGAAAGCATCTGCTGATAGCTGCCTTGCATGGCCATGACTTTGGACGCCTGGCCCGATTCTCGTGCGAGACGCAGCACGATGGTAGCGGCGTCGCGCAACGGCAGCATGGGCGTGACCCATTTCGCGATGTCCCCGCGGCGCTCCTCGGCTGGATTTTGTTGCCACGCGAAGTACGACGGCAGATCGAAGCGGCAGGTGCCGCCCGGAATGATCGTACGGCTGCGAATGCTCGCAAGCCATTCGTTATCGGCCAGATGCTGGCCCGTCTTGCCCTGCATCTGTCCGAGGCCGGCCAATGTCTGCTCTATTTCGCCCAGCACCGACTCCAGCGCATCCTGTTCGATACCAGGGTTGCCGCGAAACGGCGCGAGCGTCTGGCGTTGCCGCTCCAACTCCTTCATCAGGTCCGCTTTCAGATCCGTGCGGCCCGCGACTTCGGCAATCTCGAACAACGTGGTCAGTGCGGCGTGATGTTCGCGCGGGTCTTCTTGAGTCAGAAAGAAGGTGAAACGCTCGAAAAGATCTTCGAGACGCAGCAGCGTTCTGATTCGCTCGTTGAAGGGGTACTCGTAAAGGATCAAGCGCGCTCGCCTCGGCGTTGGTCGAAAGGTTCGATGGCAGAAAGTGAGGACATTCTAATGCCGCATCAAACCCACGGCAAATCCGCACGTTTAATCACATTTGGCGCGCATTTTCAGCGCCGTTCGTGAGGAGTTCGAACGCGTTGCATGCACTTGCTAGGTACGCGGTTTGCTCCCCGGTTTGCTCTGCAGTTTGTCCGTCTCCGATGCCATTGCCAGATAGCGCACGTGCAAGGCGTCCACCTCGCGCTGCAGCGTTTCCAGCGTGGCGGCAGCGTCGTTGACGACGACGTCGTCGGCGGCCGCCAGGCGCGCTTCACGCGCGGCCTGACGCGCGATGATGGCGAGCACCTGATCGCGTGTGAAGCCATTGCGCCGGATCACACGCTCGATTTGCGTGTCTACCGGGCAGTCGACCACGAGAATCCGCTCCACCTTGCTCGCGCGTTCGCCCGCTTCAATCAGCAACGGCACCACGACGATGTGATAAGCCCCTTGCGCCGCATTGCGTTGGCGCTGGCTTTCGGCGCGGATCAGTGGATGCGTGATCGATTCGAGCTGAGCTTTGGCGGCGTTATCGGAGAAAACGCGGGTGCGCATTTTTGCGCGATCCAGCGAACCGTCGGCGGCAACGTATTCAGGGCCGAACGTGCTTTCGATCAGCGGCATCGCGACGCCACCCGGCGCGGTAATCTGGTGCGCGATCAGGTCTGTATCGATAACGGGTACGCCGCGCGCGGCAAACATGTCCGCCACCGTGGTCTTGCCGCTGCCGATCCCGCCGGTCAAGCCGATGCTGAACATCGTTCAACTCCCTTTTCGTTTCGTTTTATCCGCCGAACACTGCGTAAAGCGGCGTGCCGAAAAATAACGTGATCACGCCGCCGGCTGCGAGAAACGGCCCAAACGGCAGCGGTTCTTCAAAGCGCATCTTGCCAATACCGGTTGCCGCCAGTCCGAAGATCGCGCCCATCAGCGCCGACACCAGCACTACCTGCGGCAGCGCCTGCCAGCCGAGCCACGCGCCAAGCGCGCCGAGCAGCTTGAAGTCGCCGTAACCCATGCCTTCCACGCCGCGTACGAGCCTGAACAGCCAATACACGCACCAGAGAAACAGATAACCCGCGATCGCACCGATAACCGCCTCCCGCAGCGGGACGAATGCAGTGTCGCCGAGATTGACGATCAGGCCGGCCCACAGCAGCGGCAAGGTCAGCGTGTCAGGCAGATAGCGGGTATCGAAGTCGATCAGGCTCGCAGCCAGCAGCGTCGCGCACAAACCGAACGCCGCGAGCGCGATCAGCGTGGGTCCGAACGCAAACAGCGATAGCGCGGCAAACAGCGCCGTGGCCAGTTCGGTCAGCGGATAACGTGCGCTTACGCGTGCGTTGCATTTCGCGCAACGGCCGCGCAGCAGCACGTAACTCACGACTGGAATATTTTCCCACGGCCGCAACACGTGGCCGCAATGCGGGCAGGCGCTGCGTGGTACGGCGAGGTTGTAGCGGGCGGGCAGCGCGTCTTTATGCGCGTCGTCCTCGTTGCTGATGGCGTTCTCGGCCTTCCACGCGCGTTCCAGCATGATCGGCAGGCGGTGCACGACGACCGTCAGAAAGCTGCCGATTACCAGCCCGAAGACGATCGCGAAACCATACTGCGCCGCGAGCGGCAAAGCGCCGAACGCGGAACCGTAAGCGTCGAGATAGCGGCCTGAAAACTCCGCCTGATACAAAGGCTGCATGACTGTCCTGGGTTGAATTCGGCTGCGATCCTACACCACTTACACCACATTCCCGAGCTGAACGATCGGAAGATACATGGCGACGACGAGACCGCCAACCAATGCACCGAGTACCACGATCACAACCGGCTCGCACAGGCTCGCACAGGCTCGCACAGGCTCGCGAATGCGCTGGTCTGTTCGTCCACCTGACGGTCGCCCAGTGTAGCGAGATCGAGCAGCATCGCGTCGAGCGAACCGGATTCCTCGGCCACGGCGATAGGCTGCACCACATCCGGCGGAAAGCAGCCGACCGCACGCATGGCGGCGGCTAGCCGCTCGCCATGTCGAAGGCGCCTCGCGATCTCGACAGTGGCGGTATCGAAGATACGGTTGCCCGTGGCGCTCGCCAAGGAATCGAATGCATCCGATAACGGTGTGCCCGCCGCCAGTAACGTGCCGAGCGCGCGGCTCCAGCGTGCCACCGCCAACGCGCGCAGGAGGGATCCGGCGAGCGGCAGCTTCAGCATGGCGCGATCAAACGCGCTTCTAGCCGCGGGGACTCGTCGTAGAAGCCGCTTGAACGCGATGCCGGACATCAGGCAAAAGAGCGCGAATGGTCCGCACCAGCGCGCGACGCCATCCGACAACGCGAGCACGAACAAAGTGGGTGCCGGCAATTTAGCGCCGAAACCGTCGAAGATGGTCTTGAAGGTCGGCACCACGCCAATCAGCAATCCTGCGGTAATGGCAAGCGACAACAACAGCACCGCGACCGGATAGGTCAGCGCGGCACGCAGTTTCGCCCGTTGAGCGCCTGCTCGTTCGCGGTCTTCGGCGAGCCGCGCGAGCACGACCGGCAACGCGCCGGCCACTTCGCCGACGGCAACCAGCTGGCAATACAGCGTGTTGAAACACGCGGGATGACGCGCCAGCGCTTCCGAGAATGCAATGCCCTGCGTGATATCCCGTGCAACCGATCCCACGATGCGTGGCAGGCCACCGCGCGAAGGGGTACTGGCGATGAGATCCAGCGACGGTGCAAGCGGCAAGCCGGCGCGCAGCAAGCCGGCGAGTTGCCGCGTGAACAGTGTGACGTCGGCAGCGCGGGCTTTGGGAGGTGGCGCCGAACCGAGCGCGGTGAGTTCCAGCACCGTGACGCCGCCGCGCTTTAGCGCCGCGCGCGCACGGGTTGAATCCGCGGCGATCGTCTTGCCGCGCTTGTCCGCGCCGTTTGCGTCAATGCCGCGCCAGCCAAAGCGCGTATCGAAAGACAGTGGGCTCATGTTCACGTTCACGTAAGCTCCGTCGCGTCGGCGGCTTCCGCTACGCTCGTCATGCCTTCGCGTACGCGTGCGAACGCGGCGTCGCGCAGGCTCGGCATGCCCTCGCTTTGTGCCTGCCGCGTGACGGCGTGCGTGGCGGTGCGCGCGACGATCAGTTCGCGCAACGTGTCGGAGATGGGCATCAGTTGATGCACGCCCACCCGGCCGCGATAACCAATGCCATGGCACGCGGCGCAGCCACGGGGCTCGAACGGTTTGAAGCCCGGCTCGAACTCCAGGTCTGAAGGCCGCCGACAAGCGTCGCAAAGCCGCCGCACCAGCCGTTGCGCTGTAACAAGCCTCAGCGCCGACGCCAGGTTGTACGGCGCAATGCCAATATCGATCAATCGTGCGATGGCTGCGGGTGCGTCGTTGGTATGCAGCGTGGAGAGTACGAGATGGCCCGTTTGCGCAGCCTTCACGGCCACGTCGGCGGTTTCGGCGTCGCGGATTTCGCCGACCATGATCACGTCCGGATCTTGCCGCATGAACGCGCGCAGCGCGACCGCGAAAGTGAGGCCCGCTTTGTCGCGGACACTGACCTGATTGATACCGGCAAGCTGGATTTCGGCGGGATCTTCGACGGAACAGACGTTGCGTGACTCCGCGTTGAGCATCTGCAAAAAGCAATACAGCGACAGGGTTTTGCCGCTGCCGGTGGGGCCGGTAACCAGCACGAGTCCGTGGGGCGCGTGGATCGCGGCTTGCACCGTCTTCTGCTGGTCGGGGGCAAGCCCCAGCGCCGCCAGCGACAGATCCGCCGGCAGTGACTCCAGGCGGCGCAACACGAGTTTTTCACCGAACAGGACCGGCAGCGAATTCACGCGATAGTCTTCCGGATTCCCGTTAGCCAACGGCAATCGCAAACGTCCGTCCTGCGGCACGCGCCGCTCGGCAATGTCCATGCGCGCCAGCACTTTGATCCGCGTGATGAAAGCGTCACGCAAATGCGGCGGCGGCTTGAGAAAGACATGCAACGCACCGTCAATACGCAAGCGGATGCGCCATTCGTGCTCGCCCGGTTCGACGTGAATATCGGACGCTCCGCGTGCAGCTGCTTCGCGCAGGGTATCGGTGAGCAACGCAACGGCGGGCGCGTTGTCGGCGTCAGGGATTGCATCGGCCGGGCGAGCGGATAGCTGCGGCGGCGGCCGCGAAAATGTAACTGGGAAAGAGGACGGCATCGGCATGGCTCGGTGAACGGGATGCCTTAATCATGTCCTTCCACGGGCCTTGTTCCAACTCGGCCGAACGGCTAACGCTTGGCGCCGCTGAAAAAGCTGACCAAATGGCTAACGCGGTCCGACAGGTGATTAGCGGAGGCGAAAACGGCGCAAGCTGGTGCAACCAGAAGCCCAACGCGAAACCCGACCCGCCCATGAACCCAGCTTCGTCGCTACCCTTGTTTTCTCAGCACCACGCCTTGCGGCCGGAATATCTTCACGGTGCGTATTGCCTGGTCGTCGCTGCGCATTACTTCGAAGTGCACACCGGCAATACGCACGCTCACGTCGCCGTCCGGAATCTCTTCCAGGGCTTCGAGGATCAGGCCGTTGAGTGTCTTCGGGCCGTCGGTGGGAAGCGTCAGTTTCAGCCAGCGGTTCAGCTCGCGCAACGGCATGCTGCCGGCCACAATGCATTCACCTTCCTCGTTCCATCCGCCACGCGAACCAGCTCCGCGTGGAATGGTCGTGGTGAACTCGCCAATCAGTTCTTCAATGATGTCTTCCGGCGTCACCAGTCCCTGCAGTTCGCCATATTCATTCACCACAATCGCAATTCGATGCCGGCTCTCCTGAAAGAATTGCAGTTGCTGAAACACAGGCGTGCCGGCCGGGACGAAGTACGGTTCGGCCAACAGTTCGCGCAAGGTCTCGCGTTCGAATTCCTGGTTATGCAGTGCCGAGAGCGTCTTTCTCACGTGCAGAACACCCAGCACGCGATCGATGTCGCCCTGATACACCACCAGCTTGTTGTGATAGCAGGTCTCGAGCTGATGCAGGATGGTGTCGAAGGGGGCATCGAAATCCAGTGCTTCAATCCGGCGGCGCGGAATCATCACGTCGTCGACAGTGATGTTCTCCAGGTCGAACAGGTTCAGCAGGATGCTGCGGTGTTTGGTCGGCATGAAATTGCCCGATTCCAGCACGATGGTGCGCAGTTCCTCCGTGGAAAGCCGCTGGTCCCGGCCACCTTTCGTGTTGATGTGCAGCACTTTCAGCACGCCGTTCGCGAACAGGTTGACGAACCAGACGATTGGTCTCGCCACTCGCATCAAAGGCGACAAAACCAGGCTGGCCGGGAGCGCGACCTTTTCCGGATAAGTCGCGCCCACAATCTTCGGCGCAATCTCCGCAAACACAATGATGAGGAACGCAACAACCCCGGTCGTCACCGACAAGACCACATTGTTATGGCCAAAGGTGCGCAGCGCGATGGACGTTGTCAGTACCGGAATGATCGTGTTGATCAGATTGTTGCCGATCAGGATCACGCTCAACAGTTGATCGGTCTTGGCAAGCAGGCCCTGCGTGACGCGAGCACGCAGCGAACCTTGGTTGGCGAGGTGTTTTAGCCGATGGCGATTGAGCGCCATCATCGACGTTTCGGAAATCGAGAAGAATGCGGAGAGAAACAGCAGCAGGAAAATGGCGCAGATTTGCGCCCATAAGGGAATGTGGTCCACGCGCGATCTGGAAAGGGAGGATGGGAAAGACTATAGCAGAGCAGAAAGCGATTGCTTCTCTTGCTCGACAAGCCTTCCGGACGATAGTTCGACCCGTCCCGTCCTCCCTTGGCGATTACTGGCTACAACTGAAACTCGCGGCGGAATTGACGTTACCGCCCGCGTATTTCGGCCAGGTCGGGTAACGGCACAGGGGCCGCGTGCGCCCGGCGGTCGCAGCGGTCGAGTCCGTGACGGTGAGTGTTTCCGGCGTGGTGCCGTTTTCCGCCCATTGTTCCAGCGCCCCAAGCGAATCGACTTGCGGCAGGAACGGTCCGGTGCCGTGGCCAACGCCTGGCATCAAATAGAAGCGCACGAAACTATCGACGGAAGCCTGGCCGAATTTCTGCACGAGCGCGTTGTAGTAGTCCACCGACGAATCCGTGCTGACGATTTCATCGGCGAGACCGTGGGTGATGATCGCTTTGCCACCCTTCGCGATGAACGCCGAGAGGTCGGGGTTGGTGGCATCGCTTTCAGCTGAAACTTGCTGGACTTGCGCCTGGTACGCGCCTGGATTCAGAGCGTCGAAGGTGAGCGAATTGAACGTCGGGATACGCGTGATGAAATACTTCACCCACTGGTCGCCTGTGACCCACTGGTTCGCGTCGTTCTTGCCGGCGGGATTGGCCGGTATGGGTGAGGTGCCGAAGTTACGCGTGGTGTACTGACCCGCGAACACGGAACCCGCGAGGATGTTGTACCCGGCGTAACGCGTGACGCCGTTCGCGAGCGGATAGGGCAGGAGCAATGGCGAAGCAATGGCGTTCACGGTTGCGATCTGGGCATCGGAGAGGCAGGTGTCTCCCGTGTCCTTGCCAGCCGGGCAGCGCAAGGCGGCGAGCACGGCGGGCGCTTGCAGCTTGCAGGCCGCGACGTTCGAGATGATGCCGTCGGCTACACCGTCGAGCGTGTCGCAGGCTTTCGTCACGGCGTTCTCGAGCAGCACGGTCTTGTTCACGTCGAGCCAGCCCGCGCCGCCATTCAAATAAAGCGCGCGGCCAAGCACAACGTTGGAAAGACGCAGACCCGTGTAGTTGAGCGCGGGGCGGTTGACGACAATGCCGTCATAGTCAGCGGGCCATCGCTGGATCACGGTGAGGCCGTCACGACCGCCGGTCGAGCTGCCGAAGAAATAGGTTTTCGTGGGCGCCGCGCCGTAACGCGCCTTGAGCAATAGCATGGCGACGTCGTGGGTTTTTTTCAGGGTGAGGCCGCCGTAGTTGGCGAGCGCTTCGTCGTTCGCGGCGAACGCACCGTCGGTGATGCTTTTGCTTTGGTGACCGGAGTCGTCGCCGAAGGTCACGTAGCCGCGGGCGAGCGGTGTCGACGAACCGGTGTGCGCCATGTCGAGTGCGGCAAGGCCGGTGATGAGCGTGCCGTCGAAACCCCCGCCGCCATATTGCAGCGCCTTTTCGTTCCATGCCGTCGGCAAGTTGACTTCGAAATTGATGTTCGGCGCGGTCGTATCGACCGGTGCAATGGTGCCGTTCACCTGGCAATACTCGCCGGACGTACTCGACGCCGCGACCAGTGTCGCGCTCGCCACCGTTGCGCCGTTGCTGGGCGCGCCTATCGACGTCGCCGCAATCTTGATCCCGCCGAGCGCAGAGCATGCCGTGGCAGACGAAATAGGTGGCGTAGGCGGCGCGGGGGGCGGACTGTCGTTATTGGACGATGAACCGCCGCAACCGGTCAGCGCAGCGACGACAAGAGATACGCCGCAAGCGGCGAGGGTATTTTTGATCATGCTGTCTCCGTATGTTTATTAACTGCTGCTTGCATCGGACAAACGAGCCAAACGAGCCAAACGAGCCAAACGAGCCAAACGAGCCAAACGAGCCAAACGAGCCAAACGAGCCAAACGAGCCAACCAAACGCTTGCCGATAAACCGACCAAGAAACGAACGACGCACCGTCCGGACGACAGCAGTCCCGTCGCCGAAGCAACGTTCTTGAATGTCGTGATGTATTGCGCGGTGTCTAATCCGTCGCGCCGGCTGTCGATGAATCGGCCACGTTCGCCAGCCGTTGTGCGTCGAACAACGCCCGCACGCCTTCGTGCGAACCGAGCATCGCTGCGCCGTTGTGGCCTACGCCGGCGACTTCCCAGCAGCGATGTCCAAGCCCTGGATGACGGGCTTTGAGGTACGAAAAATAAGAACGTCCACGCGCGAGCCGATGGGGGCCTTGCGCTTGTGCCGCACACGAACGGTCGAGTGCATCGTGGTATGGGTCGCAATCCTGCTGACCGAGCAGATAGATAACGTCGTTCGCCGCGTAACGTGTTTCGAACGTATCGAATGACACGGACTTTGCGTAACGCGGCGGGTGCCGCACGCCGTACTTCCAGTCATCCACGCCGGGGCACGCGGTGGTATCGGCGGGACGCAGAACGCCGTCAGCGTAGGGCCGCACGGAGTCGAAGTACACATACGACGATGGATTCGCGATCACGTACCGGCATTGCACGCCAGGCACGTTACAGCCGGCGCCCACAATCGCGTACCGGTGCGCGACCTGCGCGCCGCCCGAATGCCCGGCGATCACCACTTCGCGCAGCGCCGGATAACGCGCAAGATCCGCGAATTGCCCGATGAATGCATCGAGGACATCGAAGGAACTGAGCGGCGCCGGGCCGAGCGCGTCGTCGCCGCCCATCCATGAGGTCCATTCCCAATGCAGCGTGTCGGCGGACAAGCCGTGCGCGGCAATATCCGCGGTGGCCAGGAACTGCGGTACGAGCAGTAACGTATGGGCGGGATCGGTCGATGCCGCCGCCAACGCACGTTGCGCTGAGAGCAAGTAAGCATCGGCATCACGCAACCGGCCGTGCAGCAGGATCACGATTCGCGAAACGTTCGCAGCATCCTGTTCTTCGATCGACCGATAAAACGGCACCGTACCCACGCCGCGCGACGTAACCACGCGCAGCCGTTCGTTGCCGACTGCACCAACCGGATGCTCATTGCGAGCTTTAGGGGAAGAGGGGAGCACGGCAGTCATTTCAATCCAGCGGGAGGGCATCGGGATCGCGGCGCAGACGTTGCCCGGAACGTGTCAGCCCGACCAGCGCGAGCGACACGAAGCCCGCGAAGATCAGGTAATACGCCGGCACGATATTCGATCCGGTCAGGGTGATCAGCGTGGAGACGGTCAGCGGCGCGAGGCCGCCAAACAGCGTCACCGCGATGTTGTACGAGAGCGCGACGCCGGTAGAGCGCGTGGCAGTGGGAAACAACTGCGTGAGCATGCCGGGATGCGGTCCGGACATCAGGCTCAGCACCACGGTCGCGACCATTTGAGCGGCGAAAACACGGCCCGGCGTGGGGGACGCGAGTACCCATGCAAACAGCGGATACGCGATCACGACCCACACGATAGTCACCGGAAAGAACAGCCGGTACGCGCCGATCCGGTCCGCGAGTTTTCCCGCGAGCGGATAACCCACTATGGAAACCAGCCCCGACACCGCCGTGCCGAACAACGCATTCTTGAGCGGCAAGTGCAACTGACGCTCGACATAGAGCGGCATGAACGTGTGCCACAGATAATTCGTTGCCGTGCCGACGATGATCACGCCCATCGCGCACAACGACGCGTCACCGCGTTGCCGGAAAAAGCTGCGGATGGTCTGCCGCGGCGCGTGGCCGAGCCGTTCGCGCAACTCCACGAACTCGGGCGACTCCGCGACTTTGTGGCGAATGTAAAACCCCACCGGCCCGACCAGCGCGCCGACCAGGAACGGCACGCGCCAGCCCCATGATTCGAGCGATGCCCGGTCCAGATTCGATGTCAGGAAATACCCAAACGCCGACGAAAGCACCAGCGCCACCGCCTGCGATGTCATCTGGAAGCTGCCGAAGTACATTTTCTTGCCGCGCGGCGCGTATTCCGTGAGCATCGCGGCGGCCGTGGCGAACTCGCCGCCCACCGACAAACCCTGCATGACGCGCGCAAGCAACACAAGCAAGGGCGCGGCGACTCCGATGGTCGAATAGCCGGGAGTCAGGCCCATCAACAAGGTGCTGGCGGCCATCATGAGGATGAGCATGGAAAGAGTCTTGCGGCGCCCGACGCGATCCGCATAGGCCCCAATCACGATCCCGCCGAGCGGCCGCACGATAAATCCAACGGCAAACGTGCCGAGCGTCAGCGTTGTGGAAAGCGCGGTGTTACCGACCGGGAAAAACACGTGCGCGATGATCTTCGCGAAGTAGCCGTAGATCAGGAAATCGAACCATTCCAACCCATTGCCAATGACCGAAGCCAGCACGGCGCGGCGAATCTGCGACTTGCTGAGCGACGCCAATGAAGCTGGCGGGTGATCGGCCGCGCTAGATGGGAAGGTGGTTTCCATATGTCTCCAGATCTGTGCATTTATGTGTATTTGAATCGAAGAGTACGAAACGCAGTGGCAAATGTAAAATACATATCGGATGGCATTGCCATATCTGTCACGTATGTGAGGCCTCTCGATGGAACTGCGTCACCTGCGGTACTTCCTTACGGTCGCCGAGGAGCGCCAGTTCACGCGGGCGGCGGCGCGGCTGCATATTCAGCAGCCGCCTTTGTCGCAGCAGATTCAGGAGCTTGAACGCGAACTGGGTTTTGCGCTTTTTACGCGATTGCCGCGCGGGGTGGAATTGACGTCGGCGGGCGCGGCTTTTGTCGTCGATGCCCGCGCGGTGCTCGACGCGCTCGATCAAGGCGTGGTCAATGCGCGGCGGGTGGCGAACGGCCAGCTCGGTTCCGTGCGGATCGCGCTGACGAGTTCGGCGGCATTCCACCCGCTCGCCACCGCCGCGATCCGCCGTTTTCGCGCGACGCATCCGGATATTGCCATCGACCTGAACGAGATCAATGCGGCTGACATCATCGAACGGATGGTGAATGGACGCGTCGATGCCGGCATCCTGCGCAAGCCGATCGAGACGCCCGCGGAGTTGCGCTTCGACCTGCTGCACGAGGAGCGCATGGTGCTCGTGCTTCCGGTCGGACATGCGCTGCTGCCAGCGAAAGGGAAAGGCGTGCGCCCGGGCAAACAGCCGCGTGTGCCGCTGAAGGCGCTTGCCGGCGAGTCGTTTATTTTCGTGCGGCGGCCGGGCGCACCGGGCATGTACGCGGACTTCATCCGCGCCTGCGAGGCGGCGGGTTTCAAGCCGGAAGTGGTGAGCGAAGTGCCGCGCATGCTGAGCGCCATCAACCTGGTGGCGGCGGGCGGCGGCATCACGCTCGTGCCGGCATCCATGCAGCGATACCAGCAGGAAACCGTGGTGTATTGCGCTGTTGCCGGCGACGAAGCGTTCTCCGCGCCGCTCCACCTTGTCACGCGCCGCGACGCCGCGAATCCGGCCGCGTTGCGATTCGCGCAGGCGGTGCTGGCGTTTGTGTCGCCGGGAGCGAGGGGCGCCGAACCCGTCGAACCCTTTCAACGCCTTGACTGACAAACCCACTACAAACGCAACTTCGCGTTTTCCCGCAGAATCGATGGAATAAAGCGACGCCACGGTGCGTTTGGATCGTGTCGTCTGCAAACATTCGCGCTTGGCTTGAATAGACCAATCCGCCGCGACAGTTTGCAGAAAGAACTATCCAGCCGATCCTCATTTTCCGCACGGAGTTTCAATGTCCACGCAAGCTGCCAACGTGGTGTCAGACCCGCCCCAGACCGAGATGCCGCTGCGCTACACGCGCACCGCGATGGTCCTGCACTGGCTCATCGCGTTGTTGATTATCTGCAACGTCGTGCTGGGGCTGACGGCGGAATCGTTCCCCGATTCATGGGTGCGTCCGGTCGTCGATACCCACAAGTCCATCGGCATCACCGTTCTCGGGCTGGTGCTGCTGCGGATCTTGTGGCGCGTTTCGCATCGGCCGCCGCCGCTGCCGAAGGCGTTTCCGAAGTGGGAACACATGGCCGCTCACCTCGCACACTTTTTGTTGTACCTGCTGATGATCGGTTTGCCGTTATCTGGCTGGCTGCACGACTCGGCATGGAAAGACGCCGCGACGCATCCGATGCATCTGTTCGGCCTGATTCCGTGGCCGCGCGTGGGTTTCGTGATGCATCTCGATCCGGTCCTGAAGGAATCGTTGCACGATCGTTTCGGCGCATTGCATACGTGGCTGGGTTACGCGCTGTACGCCCTTTTGGCGATGCACGTGGGCGGCGCGCTCAAGCATCAGTGGATCGACAAGAAGTCGGTGATCTCGCGGATGGTGCCGTGATGGATGTGAAACTTCACGCCGTACCCATCCAAACAAAAAAGACCCCGCCGCAACCGGATCTGCTGGTGAAACCCTCTCTGGAAGAGGCGCTCGCGCAGGCTTCGCCGCGCTTGGCGCCTCGCCCCGTGACGCTCGCGAGCGTGCTGATTCACGGCGGCGTGGTCGTGCTGTGGCTCGTGCTGTTCGCCCGCGCGTTTTTCCTGCACGGCGTGGTGGCATGGTCGACGGGCATTGCCTACGTGGTCTACGACACCTTGCTGCTGATGTTTGTCGCGGCGAAATCGTGGACGCTTGTCAGGCCGCGCAAGCCGCTTGATCGCAAGCAGCGCGAACGCGGTTTGCCGAAGCTCGGCGTGATCGTGGCGTCGCATAACGAGGCGGCCGTGCTGCCTAACACGCTCGCGAAATTGCTCGGGCAAACGCATGGCGCGGCGCAAATCGTGATCGCCGACGATGGTTCCTCCGACGCCACCGCCGAGCTTCTCACGCAACGTTTTGGCCTTGTCTCGCCGGCGGAGGGAGAATTGAGCGCGGCATCGACGCTGCATCCGACGCTCTTCTGGCTACGCGTGGCACATGGCGGCAAGGCGCGTGCGCTGAATGCGGCGATCGAAAAGATCAGTACGCCGATCGTCATGACCGTCGATGCCGATACCCGTCTCGCCGACGACGCCGTCCTGGCCATGCGCAGCGCGTTTGCGTCGCGGCCGAACCTGGTTGCCGCAGCGGGCATCCTGGTTCCGGTGTGCAGCAAAACGATCAGCGGGCGCTTTTTCCAGTGGTTCCAGACTTACGAATACATCCGCAATTTCATCGCGCGTTTTGCATGGATGCGCGCCGATAGCCTGTTGCTGATCTCGGGGGCGTTCGCTTCATTTCGCCGCGATGCGTTGCTGGCTGTCGGTGGTTTCGATCCGCAATGCCTGGTGGAGGATTACGAATTGATTCACCGGCTGCGCCGTCATTCCGTCGATCACGGTCTGGACTGGGACGTGCGTGTGGTGGGCAACGCGCACGCCATCACGGACGCGCCGAGTTCGTTCAGCGGTTTCATGCGGCAAAGGCGGCGCTGGTTCGCGGGCTTTTTGCAGACGCAATACTGGAATCGCGATATGACCGGCAACCGGCGTTACGGCACGCTCGGTTTGCTGATGCTGCCCGTGAAAGCCTTCGATACCGTGCAGCCCATCTACGGCTTGACGGCGTTTGCGCTGCTGCTGGGGTTTATCGTGGATCGGCGCGGCGCTATTGTCTTGCCGATTTTCAGCGTGATCGGCGGGAAGATTCTTATCGATTTCGCCTTTCATTTGTGGACCGTGCATTTGTACCGGCGCTGGACGGGCGACACCGCCGGGTCGAGCCTGTGGATGGCGATCGTGACGGCGATTGTCGAGCCGTTCACGTTCCAGTTGCTGCGCCATACGGGCGCGGCGCTTGGCTGGGTCGACTTCCTTGGCGGTTCACGTGCGTGGCGCGTGCAGACGAGGGCGGGGCTTGCGGCCGCGGATGAGGCCTGAAGGCATAAGCCGCGATGACGTTGATGTACTACCTAATCACGCATCGCGGTAATCAACGCCCGTACCGCACCACCATGCTCGATGCCGCCAGCACATGCCCCTTCATCGCCGCGATCAATCCGTTGCGGTCAAGCGCGGAGGGCAGGGCATTGGCGGCGATATCCAGCGCGTAGGCTTGCACGACATAGTGATGCGGCGCATCGCCGTGCGGCGGGCAGGGTCCGTAATAGCCGTCCTTCCCCGTCCGGTTGATTCCACCAATACTCCCCGCCGGCGGCGGCCCGCCTTCCGCCAAAGTGGTCGTCGCAGCAGGAATTCCGTAGAGAATCCAATGCACGATTCCGAGGCCGCGAGCGCCGTCGGGATCGAAGATAGTGACGGCAAAGCTTTTGGTCCCGGACGGCGCATTGCTCCACGCCAGCGGCAACGAAACGTTCTTGCCGCCGCAATCCTGCGCGCTGGCGGCGTGGCGGGAGTCGAGGGTGGCGTTATCGGCGAGGCCGGGCGATGTCAGCGTGAAGCGCTCATCGGCGACGGCGGCGACGCTCAGGAAACATCCCGCGCCTATCGCGGCAACGCGCAAAAGCCGCTTCGCGCGGCACATGCTTGAATCTTTCTTCATTGTTCTTCTGGCCTTGAGTCTCAATAACTTCGCTCCGGGTACCACGTGCGCTTGATGTATTTCCGCCGCTTCAAGCGCCGCGATCCTGCCAACCGCTCACTGCCATTTCTTCGGATCGCCGCCTAATGCGGCGCAGGTATCGAAGCTGATGGCACGGAGCTTCGTCTCGCCGATCTGTCCCGAGAGCGCATAACCCGCGTGATCTGTCGTCCAGTAGAAAGTTCGTCGCGAGCCGTCGCGCAACATCCGTATGGCGTATTCGTCCTTGTGTTTGCCCGAACCGCTGGTCATGTACAGCGTGAGCCGTTCGCCGCTGGCGTTCTGATACATGAACTGAGCCGCCGGCCCGTCCTCGCCGGGCAACAAGCGGCCACCGACCAGCTCGAACCCATATTCGTGCAGTGAGGGAATCGTCAGGGTCCGGTTGAGCCGCTTGGACAACCACGTAACAAGATGATCTTCCTGCGATGCCGCGACTTCCACCGCGTGCCTCTGTTCAGGCGCATACACGGCGTAAGCGATATCCGCGCGTTGCGCGAACGTCGGCGCCGGATGATCCTGATCGAGGACCGGCAACAGCATATGCATCAGGAAGCCGCATGCAATCCCCACCGCCAGCCAGCTCGCCGCCATCAGATAACGCTTGCGCGGACGCACGATCACGACTTGGGGTTCTTTATCAGCCGTGGCGGCAAACAGCGCCCGCAGCGCATTGTCCTGCGCGCGATACGCGGCGACCGTCACCGCGCTCGCCGGATCGCGGGCAATCCGCGCGGCAGTTTCAGCGCGCTCGGCCTCAGACGCCTCATCGTCGATGAACGCCGACAGCGCGCGCAACTCATCGGCTGCCGCGCTGGATTCCGCCTGTTCCGGACGTTCGGGGTTCGTCATGTGCCACTCACGATTTTCAACGACGCCGATTTGCGGCCCGGTTCCTCACCGAGCAGCACACGCATATGCTCCCGTGCCCGCGATAATCGCGACATCACTGTTCCGGCCGGCACGTTCAGCACCACGGATGCCTCCTGATAACTCATGTCCTCGACGCAGACGAGCAGCATGACTTCGCGTTGCTCGACCGGCAGGCAATACAGCGCGCGTTGCACGTCGCGCAGCACGAGCCCATCGACTTCGCCCACGGGCGCGGCCATCTGCCGCCAGGGCGCGGTTTCATCGTCGACGGCGATATCGCGCCGGCCGCGCAACTGATCAATATAGAGATTGCGCATGATCGTGAACAGCCACGCGCGCAGATTGCTGCCGACGCGAAATCCTTTCGACCGGCCCAGCGCGCGTTCGGTCACGTCCTGCACGAGGTCATCGGCCCATGCACGATCTCCCGTCAGCGCGCGCGCATAACGCCGCAACTGCGGGAGAACTCCAACGAGATCGGTATCGAAGCTCAACGGCCTATGCTCATGACT
Source organism: Caballeronia sp. LjRoot34 (assembly GCF_964253815.1). Lineage (NCBI taxonomy): Bacteria > Pseudomonadati > Pseudomonadota > Betaproteobacteria > Burkholderiales > Burkholderiaceae > Caballeronia > Caballeronia sp. LjRoot34. The sequence continues at coordinate 3,746,748 of NZ_CAXUSB020000001.1, read as the reverse complement.
GGTTCATTTTCAGCGCTCCGGACCCCTGTTCCCGTGACGACGATATTGCCGCCACGGGAACAGCGGCCATCGATCGCTTCATGCTGGTCTCCATCGCTGTGATGGTGTCTTGCTGCTTCACGCTTGGTGCATCCCGCTTATTGCCTCACGGTGTGCCACATGTCCTTGAAATTGTCGCCGTTGGCATCGCCGGGTTTCTTGTCTTTCGCGAACGTGTATACGCGCTTGCCTTTGTATGCCCACTGGTTAGCGCCATCGGCTGCCGGCATCATGGTCCAGTCACCTTGGGGCTTGTCCGCGGCATCGGCCAATACCGCCGGCCACGCCTGGGCGCAACCGCCGCTGCACGCGCTCGGACCCGACGCCGGATCTTTGTCGAACGTGTAGAGCGTCATGCCTTTCGCGTCGGTGTACATACCGGCTTCGGCCATCGGCGGGGCGGCATGGGCACTCAGGCTGAAGGCCGCGACAAGGGCCAGGGCGGCAGCGAGCATCGGGATTTTCGTTATCACGTCGTTTGTCTCGTTACATTTGTACAGATACGGGATAAACGGGTGGCGCTCGCGGAATATTCCGATACCTGACAAATATTTCGACCGTGTTCCGTGATTTTGATCCTGTCGATTGGCTGGTGCGCTTTGGGATATACGAGGGGACGGCCTATCTGGCGACTTGGCTACAATCGACGGCATCGGACGATGCGGTTCTCCGCCAGCCGCCTGACCGGGCGTGCCGATTCGCATTTTTCCGGCCATGAACGGACCCATCAGCCAGAACCCGGCTTGAAACGAACGAGGTGAAATGGTGCAGGACAGCAAGAATCAAGCGACGCCGGAGAACTCGGGCGCAAACATCAATACGACAAGAAAACGCCCGTTGGACGGCATTCGTGTGCTGGATTTATCGAGGGTGCTGGCGGGGCCGTGGTGCACGCAGAACCTCGCGGATCTTGGCGCGCAAGTGATCAAGATCGAGCGTCCGGGCACGGGCGACGACACCCGCACGTGGGGGCCGCCGTTCCTGCGCGACGCCGAGGGCCGTGATACATCGGAGAGCGCCTATTTCCTGTGCGCGAACCGCAACAAGCAGTCGGTTGCCATCGACATGAGTTCACCCGAAGGCGCTGCGCTGATCCGCGAGTTCGCGAAGTCGTGTGACGTGGTCGTCGAAAACTTCAAGGTCGGAGGACTCAGGAAATATGGTCTGGACTACGAGAGTCTTTCGACGCTCAATCCGCGGCTCGTGTACTGCTCGGTGACGGGTTTTGGACAGAGCGGCCCGCTATTGCAGCGCGCGGGTTACGACTTCCTGATCCAGGGGATGGGCGGCCTGATGAGCATTACCGGCGAGCCCGACAGCGTAGCGGGTGGCGGCCCGGAAAAAGTCGGCGTGGCGGTAACGGATTTGATGGCCGGCATGTATGCCACTACCGGCGTGCTCGCCGCGCTCATGGAGCGCGAGAAGAGCGGACTCGGGCAGCATCTCGATATCGCATTGCTCGATTGCCAGCTCGCCATGCTCGCTAACCAGTCCATGAACTATCTCACCACGGGCATCGCGCCACAGCGCATGGGCAATGCGCATCCGAACATCGTGCCGTATCAGACCTTTGCGGCGAGCGATGGCCATGTGATCGTTGCATGCGGCAACGACAGCCAGTTTCGTTCGCTGTGCACCGCGATGAACGTGCCGGAACTTGCGCTCGATGCACGCTTCGCCACCAATAGCGGGCGTAGCGTGAACCGGGCGGAATTGCTGCCGCAACTGGCGGCCGTGTTCATGACGCGTCCCCGCGACGCATGGGTCGACGCGCTAGAAGCGTGCGGCGTGCCGTGCGGCCCGATCAACGATATCGCGCAGGCTTTCGATTCTGACCAAGCGCAATTTCGCGGCGCGGCGCGGGAGATTCCGCATCCCGTCGCGGGCGTGGCGCCAACGGTGGCGAGTCCGCTGCGTTTATCGGCTACGCCGGTTGCGTACGATCAGGCGCCCCCGATGCTTGGACAACACACGAACGCCGTGCTGCGCGATGTGCTTGGAATGGGCGACGCACAGATCGAGGCGTTGACGCGATCGGGGGTGATCGGCGGGTAGCTTCTTGATAGCTTTGTCGCGATGTCAGATGTGGTCGGCATGGCAAGTCGACACTTTATGACAACGTTCAGCTTGACTCGCCTAAAGTGCATCAAGGTATGGTTGGTCATGTGAAATCCACGCAAGCACGCAGGATGCAAACCATGACCTCATATGATCGACGATCTTCCACGGGACGAGGCGGAACGCCTGTTGAGCCTCACCAAATTTGGCGATCCTTCAACGGGATGGAGCAAGCACAAGGAAGCGGTCAGTTTGGCCAAATGCGTGTTCGGCATGACGGATGCCGACGGCAGGCGCATTCAGGGCATGACGGCACAGCTCTCTGTCAGGTATGGCCGACGACCGCCCTTCAGGCGATTTGTCTTTGGCATGTACCACGCTCAGAATAAAAGTGATCGACGTGCTTATCAGCTTGAGATTGTTCAGGGTAGCCGGCCAATAACTGATCCCCATCGGGATTCTCATGAACATGTCGGGCGTGATCGGATTGCGGGCTTGGCCGAATGGTCTGGTTTCAACTACGCAAGCGCGCTTCGGCTCTTCTGCAAAAAGACTAACTTGACGCTGACGTGCGTCTTACCTGACCCATCGGTACCGGAATCAAAATGAACATCCAGTCGTCCTGCAAGGACATGTGCGCGAAGCTTGGCTTCGGCTGCGTGCAACTTGAAGAGGAAGAGCCACCCATGATGGCGCTCCACACACCATTTGGTTTCTACGGCGGCGATCCGTTCGTCGTCTATGCCGAATATTTGGACGGTGGTAGCAAGATTCGCTTCTTCGATTCCGGAGAGACGCTGTTTCACTGCTTTTGCCGGCAGATCAGCTCATTTCATCTGCGGGACTATCAGGTGGTGAAAGCGGCGATCAAGCAGCCTGATATCAAGGTGACGCACGAGGGCGAAATTGAAGGCACGTTTGAAATTGCCAACATGGCGTCCGGGTTCGCGATCTATATAGACGCGCTGATGAGCCTGGCCAGATGGGAGTTCGACAACGCGGGTACTGACTTCGCGGTCCGCGAGCCGAGCTTGATCGGCGATACGCGGCTTTATCTCAACGCAATGAAGCCAGATGTCTTGGCGGTCAAAAGCACGCATAAGGCCGCGGGCGTGTCGGGTCGCCAATATGGCTTCGACCTGTCGCAGGGTGACACGCAGATCGACGTGATCTCATGTCATCGTAACGCTTCGTCGTCGGAGCTCTACAAGCTGGTGGACCTGCGGGGTAATGCGCTGATTGCCAATATGCCCATCATCGTGGTGGTCGACGACCGTTTGCTACCCGAGCAGGCGGATCGCGAGGTCGCTGTGATCGGTCAGTACGCCGAGGCGTGGCCTATGAGAAAGCTGATTGAGGCAGCGGCGGGCGGTGGCTTGACGCTGCATTGAGGTCGTGGCAAGTAGTCGAAACCCGGGAAAAGTCGTGCAGATGCTCAAAGCTGCCAGTCGAGCAACGGCACCACTTTCTCTATCAGCTTCTCTGACCTCGGTCTGTGCAGCCACTCTTCGTACGTGACGAGGCGCGACTTTTCAATATCGGCGTCGAAGATCGCGCTTTGCTGACGGGCAAATTCGCGATCGTAGATATTGAGGTTCGCTTCGTCGTTGAGCTTGAACGAGCGGCTGTCGAAATTCGTCGATCCCACTGAAACCAGGTAATCGTCCACCACGAGTAATTTGCAATGGAACATGGTCGGCTGATATTCATGGATTTCGATACCCGCGGCCAGCAGATCTCCCCAGCAGGCGCGAGAGGCTTCACGCACTGTATGCGTGTCAATACGTTTTCCCGGCGTCACAATGCGCACTCTCACGCCGCGTCGTGCGGCTTCCACCAGGGCATTGATCGCGAGGCCATCGGGGACGAAATACGCGCTCGCCAGATGAATGCTGTGCGTGGCCGCCGTAATCGCCATGAGATACATCAGTTCCATGTCGTCGGCGCCGTGGGTGGGAGAGCTGCTGAACATGTGCGCGACACCATGACAGGCCTCGGCTTCGGGCAAGGGGGGTATGTCAGGAAAGTACTTGGGACCATGCAGCACATTGCCGGTCGCCTTGATCCAGTTGTCCATGAACACGGCCTGCATGTGACCGACCACCGGACCTTCCACTCGGAAATGCGTGTCGCGCCAATGCTTTTCGTCTTGCGCGTTCTCCGTCCATTCCTCCGCGATCCCAACGCCTCCAGTGAAACCCATGCGGCCGTCGATGATCAGCAGCTTCCGGTGCGTCCGGTTATTCATTCGCCCGAGTCCGGTCCAGTGTGGCTTGTGATACTGAACGACGTCGGCACCGGCTTGCCGCAGTTCGTCGAGATAACGGTGATCCATTTTCTTGCAGCCCACCCAGTCGAGCAGGACATGCACCGCAACGCCCGAACGCGCTTTCTCCGACAACGCCGCCGCAAATCGCGCGCCAATGTCGCCGGACCAGTAGATGAACGTTTCGAAGGTAATGGTCTCTTTGGCGGATTGAATGCCATCGAGCATGGATGGGAAGATTTCGTCGCCGTTCAGCAGCACGGCATACCGGTTGCCCGACGTCACCGGCGGCCCCAGCAAGAGGCTCATTGAACGAATGAATTGCGGGTTGTCGCTGGAATACAGCCTGTCGATGTTGTGCTCGACCTTCTTTTCGCCGCTCACGAAGTTCGCAAGGATCAGGACAATGACGAGCGTGACGATTACCGTAAGCGGTATGGCGAGCAAGAGCATGTCGGATTCCGGACGAGACAAGCTGCAATCGGGAGGGAGGCGTGCGCGTTGCAGGAGCCCGGAAGCTCAGCTACGCGCGGCGGATGTTCCGACACGCTTGGTAGCAAAGGTCGGACCTCCTATCTATTGCACTGCGTCGATCGATCTAAAATCTGGCTGCTCCACGGTCATTGCACGGCCGAGTTCTGCAATTATCGAGTCGAGCGTTTCACGGCGGGCGGCGGCTTGTCGCAGTTTCGGAAGAGACATAAGTGCGCCGCTTCCCGAGCTCCTGCAAAACGCTTACTCGTCCACAATCGTGCTCAGATTCACCCGCACGCGCCGCAGCAGCGAGATCAGTTGCGCGCGCTCGTCGGCATCAAGCCCTGCCAACGCTTCAGCGGCCATTGAATCGCCCACCCGGCGCGCCCTGCCGAGTGCGCTTTCGGCTTTTGCCGTCATCCTCACCGTCCGCTCGCGACGGTCATCGGGATTCGAAAAACGCTCGATCCAGCCGCCTTCCTCCATCCGGTCCAGCAGGCGGCCGGCCGATATCGGCGCGACTTCCAGCAGATCGGCCAGCCGTGCCTGGTTCACATCGCCGAAATGGGACAGATAGGCGAGCGCGCGGCATTGCGCCCGCGTGAGATCGAGGGACGACTTCGCGAGTTCGTCGAAGCGCTTGCTGCACAAGCGCCCAACGTCCGAGATCAGAAAGCCAAAGCGCTTGTCGAGGTGCGTTTCCATGCCCGGATTATACGAAAGAAGCTCGCGCCCACCTACATTCCGGCAAACACGGGTTTCTCCTGATTTTTGACTTCTTGTCCCAATCATTAGCTTGTTTATAATAAGCATGCTTACTATTAAGAGTAAGCAATCTGATAACCGAATCGGCGCCTGAATGTCCTCTGAATCGATGCCGGTAAGCGCGGCGGCCACGCCGCTCAACCGGCCCATGCTCACAGTCTCGATCATGCTCGCCACGCTGATCCAGACACTCGACAGCACGATCGCCAATGTCGCGCTGCCGCATATGCAGGGCACGCTGTCGGCGTCGCAGGACGAGATCACGTGGGTGCTGACGTCGTACATTGTTGCGGCGGCTATCGCCACGCCGCTGACGGGCTGGTTATCCGACCGGCTGAGCACGAAGCGTCTGCTGATCATTTCTATTGGCGGCTTCACGATAGCGTCGGCGCTATGCGGGTTATCGGACAGTCTTGCGCAGATTGTCGCGTCACGATTGCTGCAGGGTATTTTCGGCGCCTCGCTCGTGCCGCTCTCGCAGTCCATCCTGCTCGACATCAATCCGCGCGAAAAGCAGGGCCAGGCAATGGCCGTCTGGGGCATGGGCGTGATGGTCGGACCGATTCTCGGGCCAACGTTGGGCGGCTGGCTCACCGATAGTTACAACTGGCGCTGGGTATTTTTCATCAACGTGCCGATCGGCGCGTTTGCGCTATTTGGCGTAGTGACGTTCCTGCCGGCGCGAGCGGCGAAGCTCGGGGTGAAATTCGATGCGTTCGGGTTTGCCACGCTGGGTCTTGCGATCGGCGCACTCCAGGCCATGCTCGATCGCGGCGAGCAGCTCGACTGGTTCGGCTCGATCGAAATCCGTATCGAAGCCATTCTTGCCGTGCTGAGTTTTATCTTTTTTCTCGCGCACACCGCGACCGCCGGCAAGCGTTCATTCTTCAAGTACGAACTGTTGAAGGACCGCAATTTCGCGACCGGCGTGTTTTTCATCTTCATGATTGGCGCGGTGATGTACGCGACCCGTGCGTTGTTGCCGCCGATGCTGCAGAACCTGATGAACTATCCCGTCGCCACGACGGGTCTGGTCACGGCGCCCAGTGGCGCGGGAACGATGGTCGCCATGCTGATCGCCGGGCGGCTGTTACGGCGCATCGACGCGCGTCTGTTGTTGCTCGCCGGTTTTCTCGTTTCCGCGTTCGCGCTCTGGCAGATGATGCAGTACACGCTCGTGCTGTCGGTGTCGGACATCGTGTGGCCCGGCGTGATCCAGGGTTTTGGCCTGGGTTTCGTATTTGTGCCGCTGAGCGCGCTGACGTTTTCCACGCTGACGCCCGAACTACGCGCCGATGGCACCGCGACCTACAGCCTGATGCGTAACATTGGCAGCAGTATCGGCATCTCGATCGTGCAGACCATGATGACGCGCGGCACGCAGGTGGCGCACGCCGATCTCGCGGCGAATGTGAACGTATTCAATCCGTCGATGCAGCCCATGCTCGAAAGTGGATCACAGATGAGTCTTGCGTTGATGGATCAGTCGATCAATCAGCAGGCGCAGATGATCGCGTACCTGAACGACTTCAAGCTGATGTTCGTGGCGACCTTGCTGGTCGTGCCGCTGCTTTTGCTGATCCGGCCAATGCGCAGTGTTGACAGCGAAACACTCGCTCACGCGGCCGCGGATTGACGCATTTACTTGACGGATGAGTCGCGCGAAAGCTCGCGCTGCGTCAGATATATGCGCAGATCGAATTCGATCTGGTGATACCCGGGCTGCATGAATTCACATAGCCGATAAAACGCTTTGTTGTGGTCGCTTTCCTTCAAATGCGCGAGTTCATGCACGACGATCATGCGCAGGAATTCAGGCGGCGCTTCCTTGAATAGCGACGCCACCCGAATCTCCTTCTTCGCCTTGAGCTTGCCGCCTTGCACGCGTGATATGGCTGTGTGCAGGCCGAGCGCATGACGCAGCACGTCGAGCTTGGCGTCGTACATTACCTTGTCGATGGCGGGCGCCACGCGCAGGAACTCCTGCTTCAGATCTGTGGTGTATTGATACAGCGCGCGGTCCGATTGCACGGCATGGCGGTCCGGATACCGGTCGGCAAGATACACGCCCAATTGGTCATCGGCGATAAGTTTGCGGACCTTGTCCTGAAGCGTTTGCGGATAGGCGCCGAGGTATTTCAGAGGAAGCATGATGAGATGATGGGACGTGACCGCCAAGTGGTGCCTTCGGCATTATAGGGGCCATGGCTCAAGGGCCATGGCTCAGGCGTCACGTCCCACGGATCACACCGGTAACGCGTGGATTTGAGCGGCTATTTCTTCGTAGAATCGATACAACTGCTCAATCGTCGTCTCGTGCAGCGGGATCACTATGCTTAGATGGTCCATTCCTTCAATGGTCGGATTGACGTACCACACGCCCTTTTTCCTGGCGGTCGTTTTGTCCTCGCTCGCCATTTCGTGTGGATGGCCAACCGGGAACTGCGCCGAAGGCACGCTAACCAGGCCATCGTTCGGACGCCACGCAGCAAAACCGCCGGCGAGATCTTTTTTGTTCAGTCCGACCGCTGCGGCACTGGGCTTCAGAATGACGTTCATGTTTGCCTGCGGGATACGTACCCCTTGCGGACCGGCGAAGGTGCCATCAACAGCGTAGGAACTGTAGTACACGTTCTCCGACGTTTGCGCCCACGAATTCTGGAAATGTGCCGCTATGGTCGAGAGATCGTAGGTGCAACCGTCCTGGGTTTTCCAGACCCGGCTTTCCAGCGCTCGACGAATATAGTCGTCAAACCCTTGTCCCTCTTCACGCTCCAGTCCCCATTGCTGCAGGTTGAAATCGTAGATTGGCTCGGTCGTTCCAAGTCCTGCGAGCGCCGCAGCGCCGATCATGAGATCGCGGATAAAGATTGGGAATTGGCCGACATCGTCCGCTGTCAGCGCGCCATTGTGGACACCGGAAACCGACGTCACGCTATGTACCCATTTTCTCCCGCCCGCAAAGAGCGGAGAGCTGGGCGCTTCTCTCGGCCCAGGTTTAAAACCCGCTTCGTCCGCGTCGCCGTGTTCGAGCAGCTGGATCAATGTTCGCGATGTCGGGCCGCCCATGCTGTGCCCGATCAAATGCACCTTGTGCGCTTCGCTCCATTGCGGATAAACGCCGGGATAACTCCGGCCATAGCGAGCGTGGCCGTATCTGGCTGAATGAACTGCGCCGTAGTCCACCACACCGCCTACGAGATAGGTATACAACTCGCAAGCGCGGTCCCAGTTGCTGGAGATCGGACCCATGGATGCGGTGAATGTCTCGTAACCTTGCGCTTTCAGATGCTCCTGAATATCACCTTTTGCGCCGCCCCAATAGCGGAATTTCTGTCCGAATAACTCGTCGCGGCCCCAGCCGCACATGCCGTGAACAAGAACGATCGGATATTCGTTATGCGAATCGTGAGTGGTGACAGAGCGCGATGTCGTTCTTTTGCCGGCCGCGACGGGCGCCGTTTTGGAGACTGTCATGATGATGTTCCTACCTTGAGGACAAAGAAGCGCAACGTGAAGTTGGCATCTGGAAAGACGTAAATCACGCCTTTGGCTGGCCTTGCGGTAGAAAATCTAGTGAAAGTTACCGGTGCGGAACATCGGAAGCATCTGAAAACGTCGAGGAATCGACGAGACAGTTTCTATCAGTCTGAAGCGGTGCGATCGGTGGCGATGGGTGACAACTTTCCCGCGCGAGGGCTTTTCGCGCGCGGGTTAGCTAAGTGAATGAAGCACGAGTTAAGCGCGCCGCCGCGTGCTCCATAAAATGCACGCAATCAATACAAGTTGCAAAGGCAACCGCACGAGCAATAACCACGATGGAACTTGTGAGAACTGATCCGCGTGTTGATACATGAATACGTTGGCGGGCGTGACGGCAATGGTCAGTAACGTCAGCCCGATGCCCGCTGCGCTTCGCGTGCGTTTGATCATCACGCCGATCGCGCCAAGCAATTCGAAAACGCCGCTCACAATGACGGCCAGGAGCGGGAAGGGAATACTGGGCGGCACGATTTTCACGAAGAGCGGCATGTACAAAAAGTGGCACGCTCCGCCGATCAGGAAATACAGAAACACGAACCACAGCCCGATGCGTTGGCCCACGGACATTCTTCTAACCGATGAAAATCTGAGTGAAGACATTGATGAGCGAGCGCAGTGTTATTGAATCTGACGATGGCAGCGCAAACCTTGCGCCGAACTTGTAGATCACCCATAGCCGATGATTAGCGGATAACCTAAAAAATCGATGACCCAAAACAAAAAACCGCCCAGCAAGCTGGGCGGTTTTTTATCAATTCTGGTCGGGGTGAGAGGATTCGAACCTCCGGCCTCTACGTCCCGAACGTAGCGCTCTACCAGGCTAAGCTACACCCCGAATGTTCACTCTGAGACGGTTCGTTTCCTTTTCAGGACTGTCTTGCCGTCGAGTAAGAACATAATTCTAGCAGGCTCTCTTTAAAAATGGAATCTGGAAACGAAGAAATTGCATTCGCTGCCGCCTGGGCTTCCTGCCGTGCACATTTCAGCGTGTGATCCAGCGCGCCCGATTTAGTGATGGCTTCAAAGATGGTATCGAATTTATCGGTGCCGCCTTGCTCGATCGCCTCGCGCGCGAGCGCTGCCTGTTCGGCCGAACCATGTTCCATCAAATAGATGAGCGGGAGGGTGGGTTTGCCTTCGCGCAGATCGTCGCCGGCATTTTTTCCCATCGATTCCGCCGTGCCGGTGTAATCGAGCCAATCGTCCATGATCTGGAACGCCGTGCCGATACGCCGGCCAAATTCCGCCGCCGCCGCTTCCGTCCGGGCATCCGACCCCGACAGCACCGCGCCCAGTTGGGCCGCCGCTTCGAAAAGCTTGGCCGTCTTGTAGCGGATCACCTGCATGTAGCGCGCTTCGTCCACATCCGGGTCGTGCATGTTCAACAACTGCAGCACTTCGCCTTCCGAGATCACGTTGGTCGCGACCGACAGGATCTCCATCACGCGCATCCTGCCCACGCCGACCATCATTTCGAAGGAGCGCGAGTACAAAAAGTCGCCCACGAGCACGCTTGCCGCGTTGCCGAACAGCGCGTTCGCGGTCTTGCGGCCGCGCCGGAGATCGGATTCGTCGACTACGTCATCGTGCAGCAGCGTGGCCGTATGAATGAACTCGACCACGGCGGCCAGCTCATGCCGGTGCCCGGTGGTGTCGCCGAGCGCGCCTGCGACCAGCAACAAGAGCGCGGGCCGGAGCCGTTTGCCGCCAGCCCCGATGATGTACTCGGAAATCTGGTTGATCAGCATCACTTCGGATGCCAGGCGCTGCCGGATGACGCGATTGACCTGCTGCATGTCCTCGGCGATAGGCTCGAGCACGTTGGCGGCGTTTGGGGAGGAAATGGCAGTGGACGACATGATCGGCAATTAGGATAGTGCCGCGAATTATAAGGCGAATCGGCCGATAGCCGCCTCTAAAGACGCCTCGGACGAACCGCGCGGGTGGCCGCGACAAGCCTGACGCGAGGCTTCAGGCGGCGAAATCCCGATAATGGTGCGCACGCCGTGCTCGGTTCGGACTGTCGCCGCTCCGTTTTTCCCGATGAACAACGGTTTTGACGGAGTGCCTAACTCTCTGTATAATCACGCGTTTTCGCGCACGGTGTGCGGAAAAATGAATTCAGAGTGAGGTTCTCAATGTACGCGGTCATAAAAACCGGCGGCAAGCAGTATAAGGTTGCTGTCGGCGAAAAATTGAAAGTAGAACAGATACCGGCAGACATTGACGCTGAAATCACGCTCGACCAGGTTCTCGCAGTAGGCGAAGGTGAATCGATTCAGTTCGGTGCACCGCTGGTCAGTGGGGCTTCCGTCACATGTACCGTCGTGTCCCAGGGTCGTCACAAGAAAGTCACGATCTTCAAGATGCGTCGCCGGAAGCACTACCAAAAGCACGCTGGCCATCGCCAGAACTACACCGAACTGCGTATCGACGCTATCAACGCCGCGTAAGCGTCGTCGAGTCGATTAAGCTAAACGGTCAAGGAGCTATTAAATGGCACACAAAAAAGCAGGCGGGTCATCCCGCAATGGTCGCGACTCTGAATCAAAGCGCCTCGGCGTGAAGGTTTACGGCGGCCAGGCTATCAATGCAGGCGGCATCATTGTTCGTCAGCGCGGTACGCGCATGCACCCGGGCGACAACGTCGGCATGGGCAAGGATCACACCTTGTTCGCGCTGACCGACGGCCACGTCACGTTTTCGACGAAGGGCGCAGCAAAGAAGCATCTGGTCAACGTTGTCCCGGCTGCCTAAGTAGTATTCAGGCACGGGCTTCAGGACCGGAAAGGGCCCCGCGAAGTTCGCGGGGCTTTTTTTATTGGCTGGCTTGATTGACTCGGCCAGGCAGTGACATATATCGAATGGCCTAGTGGCTGGCATCGGCCGGTCGCGGCAGAATAGTGTGTCGACTGGAGTTGGCGCTTTAGCGCCTTACTCCAGTCCCATGCAAGGCGGTCGACGGGAGTTGGCGCTGTCGACCAGAGTTGGCGTTTTAGCGCTTACTCTGGTCCCATGCGCTTACTCCCGTCCCATGCAAAGTGAAACACGGGACGGAGCAACTCATGAAGTTCATTGACGAAGCGAGAATTGAAGTCATCGCCGGCGACGGAGGGGATGGCAGCGCGTCGATGCGGCGCGAGAAGTTCGTCCCGTTCGGCGGACCGGACGGCGGCGACGGCGGCCGGGGCGGCAGCGTGTATGCGGTCGCGGACCGCAATATCAACACGCTGATCGACTACCGGTACGCGAAGAAACACCAGGCGCGCAACGGCGAAAACGGCCGCGGCGCCGACTGCTACGGCAAGGGCGGCGACGACATCATCTTGCGCATGCCGGTCGGCACGATCATCGCGGACACGGAAACGGGCGAGTTGATCGCCGATTTGACCGAGCATAACCAGAGCGTGCTGATCGCGCACGGCGGTGCTGGCGGTCTCGGCAACCTGCACTTCAAGTCGAGCACGAACCGCGCTCCGCGCCAGAAGACCGAAGGCAAGCCAGGCGACCGGCGCATGCTGCGTCTCGAGTTGAAAGTGCTCGCCGATGTCGGTTTGCTCGGCATGCCGAACGCGGGCAAGTCCACGTTCATCACGGCAGTGTCGAATGCGCGGCCGAAAATTGCTGACTATCCGTTCACCACGCTTGCGCCGAATCTCGGCGTGGTCCGTGTGGGACCGGAAAAGAGCTTCGTGATCGCGGACATTCCTGGCTTGATCGAAGGCGCGGCGGAAGGCGCAGGTCTGGGCCACCGGTTCCTGCGCCACTTGCAGCGCACCGGCGTGCTGCTGCATCTCGTCGATCTGGCCCCGTTCGACGACGCAGTCGATCCTGTTGTGGAAGCGCGCGCGATCGTCAACGAATTGCGCAAATATGATGAAGCGCTGTATGAAAAACCACGTTGGCTTGTGCTGAACAAGCTCGACATGGTGCCGGACGACGAGCGTAAATCGCGCGTGGCGGACTTCATCAAGCGCTACGAATGGGACGGCCCGGTGTTCGAGATCTCGGCGCTGACGGGGCAGGGCTGCGAAAGCCTGACCTACGCCATCTTCGATTACATCTCGAAGAATTCGGATGCATCGCGGGCGGCAGAAGCCGAAGACCTCGCTGCGGATGTCCGTTTCCGCGACGAACCTGCCGTCGTGGCGCCGCAGATCGCGCCGGAGATCGACGAAGACCAGGACGAAGACGAAGCGTAAAAGTTTGGCCCGTGGTTATCGAGGCAAATCCGAGGAGAAATGCGTCAGATGCGTTCCGTCATAGCCGCTTCGAAGCGACTCGTAGTGAAAGTGGGATCGAGCCTGGTGACCAACGACGGGCGCGGGCTCGACCACGCGGCCATCGCGCGCTGGGCTGCGCAGATTGCGGCATTGCGCGCGCAGGGCAAGGAAGTCGTGCTGGTCAGTTCCGGCGCGATCGCCGAGGGTATTCATCGTCTGGGCTGGACGAAGCGGCCGCGTGAAATTGACGAATTGCAGGCGGCGGCCGCCGTTGGCCAGATGGGCCTGGCGCAAGTCTACGAAAGCAGTTTCGCGAAGCATGGCATGCGCACGGCGCAGATTCTTCTCACGCACGCCGATCTCGCCGACCGGGAACGCTATCTGAACGCACGCTCAACGCTACTCACCTTGTTGCGCCTGGGTTGCGTGCCGATCATCAATGAAAACGACACCGTCATCACCGATGAAATCAAATTCGGCGACAACGACACGCTCGGCGCGCTGGTCGCTAACCTTATAGAAGGCGACGCGCTGATTATCCTCACCGATCAGCGCGGCTTGTTTACCGCTGATCCCCGGCACGATCCCACAGCCACACTGGTCGAGCAGGCCGACGCGGGTACGCCGGAACTCGAGGCCATGGCAGGCGGCGCGGGTTCCAGCCTGGGGCGCGGCGGCATGCTGACCAAGATTCTTGCGGCGAAGCGCGCGGCGCACAGCGGTGCGAACACGGTGATCGCGAGCGGGCGGGAGTCGGATGTCCTGACCCGGCTGGCGTCAGGCGAGATGATCGGTACGCAATTGATGGCGCGCACAGCCCGTATGGCGGCCCGCAAGCAATGGATGGCGGATCATTTGCAGGTGCGTGGCCACGTGGTTATTGACGACGGTGCGGTCGAGAAGCTCACTGCGGGCGGTAAAAGCTTGCTGCCAATTGGCGTGATCGATGTTCACGGCGCATTTGCGCGCGGCGAAGTGATCGCGTGCATGAATCCGAGCGGTCAGGAAGTGGCGCGCGGCATCACGAATTACAGCAGTTCGGAGGCGCGATTGATCCAGCGTCGGCCGAGCGGTGAAATCGAAACGGTGCTCGGGTACATGCTCGAACCCGAGTTGATTCATCGGGACAATCTGGTGCTGGCGTAAGCAGGGAGGCTCCTGTCCAACACAAGGAATCCGCGAATCTCAGTTGCACCCCAAACTCGTTGGACGGTGTGCAACGTCGCGGTGTCGGCTATTTCGGTTTCTGAGCGCCGACGTTTTGGCTAAACGCGTCTGTTTCTGCGCCTTTATATACCGAATCTTCTTCCTGATCGGCCGGTAATTGCCCGATGCTTGATGCGTCCCTGTGCGCGAGATCGCGCGACGCCAAGCGTATGGTCGCACCCGCCGTGCGCTGGAAGGCGTATTCGGACAAGAGCCTCGAGTCGAGCAGGGTCACCGTTATTTCTCCTCATAATGACGTCTTACTGAAACTTCCCGGCCGATTGTATGCGAGCGATTAATTGATCGGTAATAATTGCAACAAATTATCTCTTTTGCGTGACGACACCTTGTAAAACGATGTGGCGACCGACAAAAAAGCCCGCTGACCGTCAGGTGCAGCGGGCTTTTTCACCAGTCATTCGACCTAGTGATAGTTCGAAACCGCAGTCCGTTTCATCTTGATGTTCTGCAAAATCTCCTTGGCCGACCCTGTCGGCAACTTGTTCGCGCAGAAGTAATCCTGATACAGCGCGGCATGATAGGCGTTCAACTCGCCGTTTTCGATGCGTCGAAAATCGTTCTCGACCGTGCGGTCCCAGTCGGTCTGGTCCTCATTAATGCTCGCATACAGGCGCCAGTTATAGTTGTCGCAGCGAATGCCTTCGTAATTGACATTGCGCGCGCCGGCCGGGCTTTTCACGACAACCGTGTAGCGGATCACACCGTCGGTTCCCACGCTGAGCGAGTTTTTATCGATGAAAAAAGACAGCGGCGTATTTTCCGAGACATTGAACTCCAGGAGATCCGCGTTCTGCGGCAAAGGCGGCAGGGTATCGACCTTGTTTTCGACCCAGTTCGGCTTGCGGTCCATGAGGTAGACGAACGCGCTGTCGTCCTTATTTGTCGGCTTGGCGCTGCCGCAACCGGCGAGCACGGCAAGGGCTGCCGCGGATACCGCGAACAATGCAATGGCTTTCAATTCTTGATTTCCTGAGGTTGATGCAGAAGCGACTGCAAATAGATCGTGTCGCGTGAAAAGCGCCGCGTTTTGTCCCGCCAAGGGAACGCGCCGGCATGTCAAACACGCAAGCCCAGCCTTCGACGCTGCACGAAAAAAAGCGGCGTGCGTTGCCGCACCGCCGCTTCGAATGACACACGTCCTAATCCCGCGAAGGACGTTGTGCGTAGATGTGCAGCTCTTCGGTCACGGAACATTCTGCCTGAATGACACCGCCGTTAGCAGAAACGGCCGCATCTTCCAACGTCATGCCCTGAATCACGCGTGGATACCGGTTGGCATGATGCGCCATACGCTCCGCGCGCTCAGCCCGCACAACCGCGCGCCTAAGAAAGCGAGAAAGTTCCGTGAGCGCAAGCTGATATACATCCCGCTTGAACTCGATCACCGCGTCGAGCGGGACCCAATACTCATTCCACCGCCAGGCATCGAATTCCGGATGATCAGTCGCACGCAAACAAATGTCACAGTCACGGCCTACCATGCGTAACAAAAACCAGATCTGTTTCTGTCCGCGATAGTGTCCGCGCACCTCGCGCTTGATGAACTTGTCCGGCACCTCATAACGCAGCCAGTCGCGGGTTCGACCCACGACCTTCACGTGCTCCGGAAGCAAACCGGTTTCTTCGTGTAACTCCCGATACATCGCTTGCACGGGGGTCTCGCCGTACTTGATGCCCCCCTGCGGAAACTGCCAGGAATGTTCACGCAGCCGCTTGCCCCAAAACACTTCATTGTGCGCGTTCAAGAGGATGATGCCGACGTTCGGGCGAAAGCCTTCACGATCCAGCATACAACCACCTTCGAATCCTTTAAAATTGCTTTGATTATAAACAGATAACGGGCCTGGCGCACCGGCACGAACCCGAATCGGAGTTCGTTTCGCTTGAGTGCCGGTGCGGTCGGCCGACGCCTTGCCGTATCGCTGTCCCGTCGTTCACTCGTTCCGCACGTTCTGCATGTTCCGCAGGTTTGGGCAATAAGCCCATTCAATCGACGCGCTCCCGCATTGGAAAATTTTTGAATGAAAGCATCCCGTTTCTTTATCGGCACCCTGAAGGAAGCTCCCACCGACGCGGAAATCGTCAGCCACCAACTCATGATGCGTGCGGGCATGATTCGCCGCGTGGCCGGCGGTATCTATAGTTATCTGCCTATCGGCCTGCGCTCCATCCGCAAGGTGGAAGCAATCGTGCGTGAAGAAATGAACCGGGCCGGCGCGCTCGAATTGTTGATGCCCGGCGTGCAACCGGCCGAACTCTGGCAGGAATCGGGACGCCTGGAACAGTACGGCCCCGAACTGCTGCGTATCAAGGATCGTCATGACCGCGATTTCGTGCTCGGACCGACGCACGAAGAAGTGGTGACGGACATCGCGCGGCGCGAGATCAAGAGTTACCGGCAATTGCCGGTCAATTTTTACCAGATCCAGACCAAGTTCCGCGATGAAATCCGGCCGCGTTTCGGCGTGATGCGCGGGCGCGAATTCATCATGAAGGACGCGTATTCCTTCGACCGCGATCAGGCGGCACTCGGCGAGTCGTACAAGAAAATGTTCGATGCCTACGTGCGTGTATTTACGCGCATCGGCCTGGAATTCCGCGCGGTCGCGGCCGATAACGGCTCGATCGGCGGCAGCGGTTCGCATGAATTCCACGTGATCGCCGACACCGGCGAAGACGCAATCGCGTATTGCCCGACCTCGGATTACGCGGCAAACGTGGAAGCCGCCGACGCGCTGCCGTTGAACGCCACGCGTCCGGCGCCCGCGGAAGAAATGAAGAAGACGGCCACGCCGGGCAAGGCGAAGTGCGAGGCGGTCGCGGAATTGCTGAACATTCCGCTGCAACGCACGATCAAGTCGATCATCCTCGCGACGGAAAACGAAGGCGCCGCGCCGACCATCTGGCTATTGATGCTGCGCGGCGACCATTCGCTGAACGACATCAAGGCGAACAAGCAGCCGGGTCTGGCGGGTTATCGCTTTGCAACGGAAGCCGAGATTATCGATACGTTCGGCACGCCGCCCGGCTATCTCGGCCCGATCAACACGAAAAAGCCGGTCAACGTGATCGCGGACCGCACGGTCGCGAACATGAGCGACTTCGTGGTCGGCGCGAACGAGGTGGACTATCACATCACCGGCGTGAACTGGGGCCGCGACCTGCCGGAGCCGGTCGTGGCGGACATTCGCAATGTGCTGGCAGGCGATCCGTCGCCGGATGGCAAGGGCACGCTGGAAATCTGCCGCGGTATTGAAGTGGGCCACGTTTTCCAGCTCGGCACGAAGTACTCGGATGCCATGGGCGCATCGTTCCTCGATGAAAACGGCAAGCCCGCGCCCATGCAAATGGGCTGCTACGGCATCGGCATCACGCGGATCCTGGGCGCCGCGATTGAACAGAACTTCGACGCCAAGGGCATCATCTGGCCGGAATCGATTGCTCCGTTCGAAGTCGTGTTGTGCCCGATGGGCTACGACCGCAGCGAAGCCGTTCGCGAGCAGGCCGACAAGCTGTACGCGGCGCTGCAGGCTGCGGGTATCGACGTGGTCCTGGACGATCGCGGCGAACGGCCGGGCGTGATGTTCGCGGAGTGGGAGCTGATTGGCGTGCCGCATCGGCTGGTGATTGGTGACCGCGGGCTCAAGGAAGGCAAGCTCGAGTACCAGGCACGACGCGACGCCGAAGCCACCTTGTTGCCGGTGGATGACGCGGCGAACGTGGTGATCGAGAAGGTGCGCGCTGCACTGGCTCGTGGAGCGGCCCGGTAACGTGCAGTACAACTTCCTCTCGGCGACGGTGCTGCTTATCCTGATCACCGATCCGCTCGGCAATATCCCGATCTTCATCAACGCCTTGCGTGGTGTGGAGAAGGAGCGCCGGCGGATCGTGATATTGCGGGAAGTCGCCATCGCCTTCGGGATCCTGCTGTTGTTCATGCTGGTGGGCGACCGCTTTCTTCGCGCGATGAGCCTGACGGATTTGTCGTTGCGGCTGGGCGGCGGGATCGTGTTGTTCCTGATCGCGTTGCGCATGATTTTTCCGCATCCCGATGGTCCGATGGGCGGTGATTCACGCGGCGGCGAACCGCTGATCGTGCCGCTGGCCATTCCCGCGCTGGCTGGTCCGTCGGCGCTGGCGACGGTGATGCTGCTGACATCGCAGGCGCCCGGGCAGATGTGGGAATGGATCGGAGCACTGACGGTCACCATGATGGTCTGCGCGGTCGTGCTGGTGCTGGCCGAGAAGATTCAGCATTGGCTGGGTGAACGGGCCGTTACGGCGTTTGAACGGCTGATGGGATTGGTGCTGGTCGCGATATCGGTGGAAATGATCCTCACCGGGATACGGACCTTCGTGCATCAACTGGCTGCAAATGGCTGACTGAAGATCATCCCGGGGCAGCTTTCGAGGTGGTGAATATAAAAAGGCCGTTTCAACGTAAGTTGAAACGGCCTTTTTGATCTTGAGTGCGCTGAACATCGCCAAGTGGATGATGCGGCTATTCGCCGCACCTCAAACGCTGGCGAAACCGAATTACGCGCCTTCGGTCAGTGCACGGATAGTCGGCAGGTTGCGCCAATATCCCTTCGCGTCCATACCGCAGCCGAACACGTACCGATCCGGCACTTCGAAGCCGCAAAAGTCCGGCCGCAGGGGTTTCGATTTATTGATGAGCTTCTCGCACAGCACAGCCGAGAGGAATTTCTTCGCGCCCATGGCCATGATGCGGTCGCGGATGGCAGCCATGGTTTCGCCTTCATCCAGGATGTCGTCGAGCACCAGCACCACGCGATCCTTTACCGACTCCGCCGGCGCCACGCGCCATTCCATCTTGTCGCTACCCTTGGTCGCGTTCCGATACCGCGTCAAGTGGATGTAGTCGAACTCAAGCGGAAAGTCGAGATGCGGCAGCAGCATGCCGGTGAACACCGCCGCGCCGCCCATGACGGACAGCACGAGCGGGAACTCTTCGCCCGCGCTCGCGCCAATGGCTTTCGCCATGCTTTCGATCGATGCGGTCACGTCTTGTGCCGAAACAATCTCTTCGGAGTGGCTGAAAATGTGGAGTGCTTCTTCGCGATTCATAAGGGCAGGCGGCGAGGGTGTAGAGCTAAAAATAGGGGAAACGAGGCGCTAAGCGCCACATGATAAACCCGCGTTCCTCAGCAAAACGCGGGTCATGGAAATCAAACCCGATCAAAACTTCAACGCATGCCCGGCATCATGCCCTTCATGCCACGCATCATTTTCTGCAGATTGCCGCCCCTCAGCTTTTTCATCATGCCGCGCATCTGGTCGTATTGAGCGAGCATGCGGTTGACTTCCTGGACCTGCACGCCCGCGCCCGCTGCAATACGGCGTTTGCGCTGCGCCTTGATCAGATCGGGTTTCGCGCGCTCCAGCAGCGTCATTGAATTGATGATGCCTTCCATCCGGCGCATCTGTTTTTCCGCGACGCCCATGTTCGCGCCCGCCGCGGCTTGCTGGAACTGTGCCGGCAGCTTGTCCATCAGCGACGACAAACCGCCCATGTTCTTCATCTGCGCTAGTTGCGCGCGGAAGTCGTTCAGGTCGAAATCGCCGCCTTTCTTGACTTTATCGGCGAGTTTTTGCGCGGCCACGCTATCCACGCCTTTCTGCGCTTCCTCGACCAAAGCGAGAATGTCGCCCATGCCGAGAATCCGGTTCGCCATCCGGTCCGGGTGGAAAACTTCCAGCCCGTCCAGTTTTTCTGCGACACCCACGAACTTGATCGGCTTGCCGGTCACGTGACGCACCGACAGCGCCGCGCCACCGCGTGAATCGCCGTCCAGCTTGGTCAGCACCACGCCGGTCAGCGGCAGGGCGTCGCTGAACGCCTTCGCGGTATTCACGGCGTCCTGGCCGAGCATGGCGTCGACCACGAAGAGCGTTTCCGCCGGTTTCAGGATCGCGTGAAGCTCGCTGATTTCCTTCATCATCGCTTCGTCAATACCGAGCCGGCCGGCTGTATCGACGATCAGCACGTCATGGAAATGGCGTTTCGCCCAATCCACCGCCGCACGGGCGATATCCGCCGGCTTCTGATCCGGCTCCGACGGGAAAAAGTCCGCGCCGACTTGTTCCGTCACCGTTTTCAACTGCTGAATAGCGGCCGGACGATACACGTCGACGGAAACCGTCAGCACTTTTTTCTTGTGCTTCTCGCGCAGCAGCTTGGCGAGCTTGCCCGACGTGGTGGTTTTACCCGCGCCTTGCAGGCCGGCCATCAGGATGATCGCCGGCGGCGTGACCGCGAGATTCAGTTCGACGGCCTTACCCTCGTAATCCCCGCCGATGATCGCCGTCAGCTCGCGCTGCACGACGCCGACAAGCGCCTGACCCGGCGACAGGCTCGAAAGCACCTCTTCGCCGAGCGCTTTTTCCTTCACCTTCGCGATAAATTCGCGCACAACCGGCAACGCGACGTCAGCCTCGAGCAGCGCCAGGCGTACTTCGCGCAGCATTTCCTGCGTGTTAGCCTCGGTGAGCCGGGCTTCGCCGCGCAGCGTCTTGACGACGCGCGCCATCCGTGTAGTGAGTGTGTCGAGCATGGGAGCGTGTGGAGAGTGCGGCCGGGTAACAGTGACGACTTCCTGACGGAGCCTGGCTTCAAGACGACCCGGCAAGAGGGGGAAGACGTCGTGGCTTCAGGGCCTGGTGTAAACTTCGAACATGGATATTGTACTGTATGCCCTCACTGCGCTTCTCTACGGCGGACTTGCCGTAGCTGGCTGGCGCGCGCATCGCAACACGGCCGTTGAGCCGGCGCTGGCGGGCATGCCGGTGGGCGGTCGCCTGGCCGGCGGCGTGAGTACCGGAATGAACCCGGGCATGGCCGACTCCATGCAAAGCGGCCGGGCATCGAAGGCGTCGGGCATGAGTACGATGGGGCGCGTATTGCTCGGCGTCGCGTTGCTCGTGCATGGCGTCTTGTTGCACACCACCATCTTTCCGCAGAACGCGATGGTGTTCGGCTTTGCCTTCGCGCTCTCCGCCATGTTCTGGCTGGGCGCGGGCATCTACTGGATAGAGAGCTTTTTCTTCCCGCTCGACGGCCTGCGGCTGCTCGTGCTGCCGCTTGCGTGCATGGCCTCGGTCATGCCGCTGATTTTTGGCGGTGTGCGCGTGCTGCCGTATGCCGCCGCGCCCATGTTCAAGCTGCATTTCCTGATCGCGAATATTGCGTACGGGCTGTTCGCCATTGCCGCGCTTCATGCCATCCTGATGCTGATGGTGGAAAAGCGCCTGCAGAACATGCGCGGGACCGCTACGCGACATACATCGAATAGCTGGGTGTCGAGCTGGCTTGATACGTTACCGCCGTTGCTTACGCTTGAAAAATTGTTGTTCCGGCTGATCTCGGCGGGCTTCGTGCTGCTGACGCTTACGCTCATATCGGGTGTCGCGTTCAACGAACAACTCGTCGACAAGGCGTTCAAACTCGACCACAAAACCGTGTTCGCCATTTTGTCGTGGCTGATGTTTGGCGCGCTGTTGACCGCTCGCCGTGTGTCAGGCTGGCGCGGCCGCGCCGCGTTGCGCTGGGTGCTCGCTTCGTTCGTCGCATTGCTCCTTGCTTACGTGGGCAGCCGCTTCGTGTTCGAAGTGCTGTTGCATCGCGCGGTCGTTTGACGCGGTCAGCTGAATCCTCCGGCTTTTATTGCCTCTACTATTAGTAAGATCATGCGCCAACTTCTCCTGCTGATATTTGTGTTCTTTGCGAGCCAGTGGCTGTTCAAGAAGCTCAAGCGCGCCCAGGCCGCCGCTGGTGCACAAGCGGGTCCACAAGGTGCAGGGGCCACGCGCGCGTCTCATGGCCCGGCGGCTTCCCGTTCCGCGCCGCAACTTCCCGATCCTCTGGTGCGCTGCGCGGAATGCGGCGTGCACACGCCCAAGAGCGAAGCGATTGTCGCGGCCGGGCATCGCTTCTGTTGCACCGATCACGCCCAGCGCTACGCCGCGCATCCCACAGGCCGCGACGCTCGATGAGCGTGACAGGTTTGATCGATGCCGACGGCTGGTACACGGCAGCGTTCCGGGTGCCGTCTCCGAACTTCGAAGCGCGTCCGGGGGGTATTGAACCAACGCTCGTCGTTGTTCACAACATCAGCTTGCCGCCCGATGAATTCGGCGGCAACGCGATTGCCGAGTTCTTCCAGAACCGTCTCGATCACGACGCTCATCCCTACTATGACCACTTGCGGGGCATGCGGGTCTCGTCGCATTTCGTGATTCATCGCGATGGGCGCACCGAGCAGTACGTGTCGTGCAACGAACGCGCATGGCACGCGGGCGTGTCGAGTTTTCTCGGACGTGAGCGATGCAACGATTTTTCGGTGGGTATCGAACTGGAAGGCAGTGATCGATGTGCGTTCGAGGACGCACAATACGCATCGCTCAATGATGTCGTCCAGGCGCTCACCCGGCGCTATCCGATCGAAGCGCTAGCCGGACATTCGGACATCGCTCCGGGTCGTAAAACCGATCCGGGCCCGTACTTCGAGTGGCCGCGACTGCAGCGCGATACACAACTCCCGCTTCAGTACTTTCCCTATCTCGGCGACGTTTGATTCGCTGTGTGTTCACGCTTGATCAAGTGCGTTGCCGCGTGAGTTGCTGAGCCGTAGTGACGCGCTATGCCTTGCCATCGTCGCCGGCTTACCGCCCGCCTTGCCTCACCGCTTCCGGTAGACCGAAAGAGCTTTCATTTTGCATCGCAGCGCGTTTGCGTGTGTTCTGCGCACCTTGGCGCGCTTTCCCTTATCCGACTTTGCCATTTCAAAAGTCAACCCTCTGAGGGCTATTCTTCAGCAAATAAAAGTTTTTGAGACTGTGCGGAATGCCACTATACTTGGTGCTCAGAGACGTAATTCGCACTATATGTTGTGTTGTCCAGGCGGCGCCCCGCTCATAGAGCCGGCGCCGCACGCTTTCCGGCCATAGAAGAAAACACCGGATAAGCCACTGATTTGTCGCGTAAAAACCGTCGGCATTCAGTTTGAAAGACCGAGGCAAACAGGCGTAGCGGGAGGGGTTGTCTTCATCGGTTTGAAGCGTATCGGGTCATGGAAAAACCATGGACTGAGCGCAAGAACGGCACCGGCAATTTTCTCGACTGAGCCGTTATTCAATTTTCAATTTCATCGTCGTGCGCGGTTGGCAGAAGTAGGGGAAAGCAGTAGCGAACAGCAACAAAGCAGCAACAAGCAGCCACCACGCACGGCACGCATCTCAATCCGCGGACGTTCCGCACCATCGAACACCTGGAGATTTGCACATGCAAACCACCG
Source organism: Caballeronia sp. LjRoot34 (assembly GCF_964253815.1). Taxonomy (NCBI): domain Bacteria; kingdom Pseudomonadati; phylum Pseudomonadota; class Betaproteobacteria; order Burkholderiales; family Burkholderiaceae; genus Caballeronia; species Caballeronia sp. LjRoot34. The sequence continues at coordinate 3,722,839 of NZ_CAXUSB020000001.1, read as the reverse complement.
ACAACACCACGACTTCCTACGAGGGCGCCTCCGTGCGGCCCATCGGCGCACAGAGTCAGCCGAGCGCCAGCGCGCTCGCGCCGGACGCCACACTGGCCGACTACAAAGTGATCCGCCGCAACGGGACCGTGGTGTCGTTCGAGCCGTCGAAGATCTCCATCGCCGTGACGAAGGCGTTTCTGGCCGTGAACGGCGGCCAGGGCGCAGGCTCGGCGCGCGTGCGCGAACTCGTCGAACAACTGACGCAGAGCGTTATCCGGGCGCTGGTTCGCAGCCGTCCGAACGGCGGTACGTTCCATATTGAAGACATTCAAGATCAAGTCGAACTCGCGCTGATGCGTGGCGGCGAGCACAACGTGGCGCGCGCGTACGTGCTGTATCGCGAGAAGCGCACGCAGGAACGCGCGCACGCACCGGAAACGCGCGCGAATGCGCTTGGCATCAACGTGATCGACAACGGCGTGTCGCATCCGCTGGATCTGGACGCGTTGAAGGCGCGCATCAACGAAGCGTGCGCGAATCTCGGCAGCGAAGTGAGCGCCGATCCGATCGTCGCGGAAACGGTGAAGAACCTGTACGACGGCGTGCCGATGGCGCAAGTCTATGACTCCGCCATTCTCGCCGCGCGCACCATGATCGAAAAGGACCCGGCGTACAGCCAGGTCACCGCGCGTATTTTGCTGCACACCATTCGTCGCGAAATCCTGGAAGAAGACGTCTCGCAGGGCGAAATGGCTACGCGCTACGCTGAGTATTTCCCGCTCTTCATCAAGCAGGGCGTGGAAGCGGAACTGCTCGATGAAAAGCTCCAGCAGTACGACTTGAAGCGTCTGGGCGCCGCGCTCGACGCCGACCGCGATCTGCAATTCGGCTATCTCGGCCTGCAGACGCTGTATGACCGCTACTTCCTGCACAACGAAACCAAGCGCATCGAACTGCCGCAGGCGTTCTTCATGCGCGTTGCAATGGGCCTGGCGCTGAACGAAATCGACCGCGAAGCACGGGCGATCGAGTTCTACAACGTGCTGTCGAGCTTCGACTTCATGTCGTCCACCCCCACGCTGTTCAACTCGGGCACGCGCCGTTCGCAATTGTCGTCGTGCTATCTGACGACGGTTGCCGACGACCTCGACGGCATCTATGAAGCGCTGAAGGAAAACGCGCTGCTGTCGAAGTTTGCGGGTGGCCTGGGCAACGACTGGACGCGCGTGCGTGCGCTCGGTTCGCACATCAAGGGCACGAACGGCAAGTCGCAAGGCGTGGTGCCGTTCCTGAAAGTCGTGAACGACACGGCCGTCGCGGTGAATCAGGGTGGCAAGCGCAAGGGCGCGGTGTGCGCGTACCTGGAAACGTGGCATCTGGATATCGAAGAGTTCCTGGAGCTGCGCAAGAACACGGGCGATGACCGTCGCCGCACGCACGACATGAACACGGCGAACTGGATTCCCGACCTGTTCATGAAGCGCGTTCACGAAAACGGTGACTGGACGCTGTTCTCGCCGGCCAATACGCCCGATCTGCATGATTTGTTCGGCGCAGCGTTCGAAAAAGCGTACGTTGCGTATGAAGAGAAGGCAGCACGCGGCGAGCTCAAGCTGTTCAAGAAGGTTCCGGCTGCGCAACTGTGGCGCAAGATGCTGGGCATGCTGTTCGAAACGGGTCACCCGTGGATCACGTTCAAGGATCCGTGTAACATCCGTTCGCCGCAGCAGCACGTGGGCGTTGTCCACTCGTCGAACCTGTGCACGGAAATCACGCTGAACACCAGCGACACCGAAATCGCCGTTTGTAATCTCGGCTCGGTGAATCTGGTTGCGCACATGAAGACGCAGGCTGACGGCACGCTCGCGCTCGATCACGACAAGCTCAAGCGCACCATCAGCGTGGCCATGCGCATGCTCGATAACGTCATCGACATCAATTACTACGCCGTCGCCAAAGCGCGTAATTCGAACCTGAAGCATCGTCCGGTCGGTATGGGCATCATGGGTTTCCAGGACTGCCTGCACTTGCTGCGCACGCCGTATGCGTCGAACGAAGCCGTCGCTTTCGCCGATACTTCCATGGAAGCGGTCTGCTACTACGCTTACTACGCGTCGACGGAACTGGCGCAAGAGCGCGGGCGTTATTCGAGCTATCGCGGCTCGCTGTGGGACCGCGGCATTCTCCCGCAAGATTCGCTGAAGCTGCTGGCCGAAGCGCGCGGCGGATATGTGGAAGTGGACGACAGTTCGTCGATGGACTGGACCGAACTGCGTTCGCGGATCGCCACCTACGGCATGCGCAATTCGAACTGCGTGGCAATCGCTCCGACCGCGACCATTTCGAACATCATCGGCGTATCGGCATGTATCGAGCCGACGTTCCAGAATCTGTACGTGAAGTCGAATCTGTCGGGCGAATTCACGGTCGTGAACGATTACCTGGTGCGTGACCTGAAGGAACGCGGCCTGTGGGACGAAGTGATGGTCTCGGACCTGAAGTACTTCGACGGCACGTTGTCGCGTATCGACCGGGTTCCGGCCGATCTGCGAGCAATCTACGCAACGGCGTTCGAACTCGACGCGACCTGGGTGGTGGAAGCCGCATCGCGCCGTCAGAAGTGGATCGACCAGGCGCAATCGCTGAACATCTACATGGGTGGCGCGTCAGGCAAGAAGCTCGACGAGGTGTACAAGCTGGCGTGGCTGCGCGGTCTGAAGACCACGTATTACCTCCGCACGATGGCCGCCACGCACGTCGAGAAGTCGACGGTCGCTCACGGGCAACTGAACTCGGTGCCTTCGGGTAACTCGGGGAACGGCGAAGGCGGTGCTTCTGGCGCGAACGGCAACGGTTTTGGTTCGCAGGGTTCGCACGGATCGTCGACGGGTGGTTTCAACGCCGCTGCGGTTGCGGCGCCGGCAATTGCCGCTGCGGCCGAAGCAGAAGCCGATGGTCCGGTCTGCATGATGCGTCCGGGCGATGCCGGGTTCGACGAGTGCGAGGCTTGCCAGTAAGAGGGTAATAAGCGAGAGGCCGATGTAATCGGCCTCTCGCCAGTCAGGTAGTGTTTGAGAGTCGAGGCCGGTACGAGGCGGCTGTTCTTTCCACAACGGAAGGGGCGGCGGGTTCGGAACCGGCCTTTTCTATTTGTGCTCGCTGAGTTCCGGTAGCTCGCGGCGTTTGAAATCCGAGTCGCGGTCCCGAAGCGGTTGCCCTTTCCGCAATCGGCTTGGGCGATCGGATTCGAAGCGAGCCTTTTGTATTTGTATTTACGCTCGTCGAGTTCAGAAGCGTTGCAGCGATTGAAATCAGAAGCCGATACCGAAGATGCATCGGCCCTTTCGACAACGAACCGGGCTGACGAATTCAGGCCGGCCTTCCTATAGGTATCGTCGCCGCCACCTCGAAGCGACGCGCATGCGCGTCACCCCCGTGTTCCCCTCGATATCTCATGCCCCGCGTCGCGTGCCAACTTCGCGGTAATCGGAATCGAAAGAAACGAAAACAATCCAACGACGACGAACGCAGGCCAGAAATCCGACCAGACGATCTGCGGATGTCCCTGCAGGGAATGCGAAATTTGCAGCGCGATTCCGCCGATTGTCACGCCCAACCCGAGCGACACCTGCTGGATAAAACTCCCGAGGCTCGTCGCGCGACCCACATCGCGGCTTTCGATCTCGGCATACGTCAGCGAGTTGAGGCTCGTGAATTGCAACGCCGGGAAAAAACCGCCGAGCAGCACGACCGCCCAAATGAGCCACGTCGGCGTGCCCGGATAGAACATGCCGCACGCGGCGATCGCGATGCCCGACAGCGCCGCGTTGACCATCAGCGTCTGCCGGAAGCCGTACCGGTGCAGCACGCGCGACGCGAGCGAGCGCATGAACATGCCGCCAAACGCCGATGCGCAGGTGATCGAGCCGGACTTGAACGCACTCATGCCGAGTCCTTCCTGCATGGCGAGCGGGAGCAGGAACGGCACCGCGCCCAGGCCGATGCGAAACAGCGAGCCGCCCACCACGCTCGCCTGAAAGGTCGGCACACGCAGGAAGCGCAGATCGAGGAGCGGCAGTTTTATGCGTCGTGAGTGCAGTAAATACACGACGAGGAAGGCCACGCCGGCGATCGTCATGATCGTCGCGGCGAGATCGGAGACCAATTCGCCGCCGATCAGCGAGAGCCCGAGCAGAAACAATGTGCCGCCGCTCGCCGACAAAAAGAAACCGAACCAGTCCAGCGGTCCGGGATGCGGCTCGCGCGCATTACCGATGTAGCGGTTGGTCAGATAGATGCCAAGGATGCCGATCGGGATGTTGATGAAGAAGATCAGGCGCCAGTGCAGATAGGTGGTGATAAAGCCGCCGAGCAGCGGTCCGACGGCGGGGCCAAACATGGCGGGCACCGAGAGGTAGTTCATCGCGCGGATGAATTCGGAGCGCCGCACGGAGCGGAAGATGATGATCCGGCCGACCGGCACCATCATCGCGCCGCCTACGCCCTGGACGAAGCGCGCGAGCGTGAACGGGATCAGCGAGGTGGACGCCGCGCACAGGATGGAGCCGGCGACGAAGATGCCAATAGCGAGACGGAAGATCGTGCGCGCGCCGAAGCGGTCGGCGACCCAGCCGCAGATCGGGATGAAGACCCCGAGGCCGAGCACATAACTGGTGACGGCGATCTTCAGTGTGACGGGGTCTCGGCCGAAAGCTTTGGCCATTTCGGGGATTGCGGTGACGATGACGTTGGCATCGACGCTTTCCATGAACATCGCGCAGGCGACGATAAGAGGGGCAGCGAAAGCTTTGATGGCTAGCGACATGGAGAACGGAAGGGGATCTCTTCGCGGCGGGAAGCTGGGATTATGGCATCGATATCATGACAGCGACATCGCGAAGTGCCGTGATGAGCGACACTCGAGCGACATCCGGCGACGATAAAACCCGAGGAGAACGACGATGGACCCCGAAGATCTGCAGCGTCTCGTCACGCAGAAGATGCCCTATGGAAAGTACAAGGATCGCTTGATCGCGGACCTGCCCGGCCACTATCTCGCGTGGTTCGCGCGTGAGGGTTTTCCTGCAGGACAACTCGGCCGGCTGCTCGCGCTGATGCACGAAATCGATCACAACAACTTGCGCGAATTACTCACGCCGCTGCGCGACAAGCGACGTTGAAAAGGCGTGTGCGAGCGGCCGCTGTCGGGTGATTCATGCGCGGGTCTGCGGTGCCTCCGTGAGCTCGCAGCCGCATTTTCACGCTTGAAATCTGCTCTTGCATGACGTATTCGTTTGTACTATAGGTAGTCGTCTCAGGCTAAAAACACCCAATATTTTGTGGTTTTGCCTTTGCGATGACGGCGTCGAGTGCTACACTTTCGACATGGAAACGAGACGCACCAGCGTATCGTTTTCCGCAGCAAGACACGTGTAATCGCGAGCTCGGCGCAACGGTTTTTTTAGAGTGAAGAAGCACTCGAAATGCGGGTTGAAGCGGGTCGTCGAAGGTCATGATCCGAAGCTTGGCTCAACCAATTTGAGCGAGTCGCGAGCAGCACTTAACGGGACGATCGCGCGCTGCGCGAAGACGCGGACGCACCAGGTTTTCATCGAAGCAATCACGCAGTGAAAGCTATTCGATCTCACGCTTAACGATCACCCTTAACGACCACGCTAATTACGCACGCAGGCCCACACGCAAGACGATTCACAGCAGAGCCGGACGATGCAGCTGCTCCAAGCAAAAGCAATGCTGAAAGAGCTTGAAGAAGCATTGAGCAAGCACTGCATCGAACACGTTCAAAGAGACTTCGCATGAAGCTTCAGGCAGTGAGCTCGACGCAAAGTGTTGTATGCAAGTAGCAGTGTCAACACGAAAACAGGATTTTTATGAGCAAGCTCTTTTATCGCTCATGGAAAGATGGTACAAACCGATCTAAATTGATGGTGAGAATTTATGCTCAACTGGGATGACGAGACCACTGCCGTAACTCCCTCGAACGGTTCGCAACACAACGCGTTGCGTAACCCGGCGGGTCAGGTTGCGGGTTTCAGCCAAGCAGTCAGCCAAGCGTCGCGTGCTGCAGCTCCAGTCACTTCGCATGCAGCCACGCAAGTCGCTGGTCATGGCGTTCTTCAAACGGCTCATCAAACGGCAGCGGCACCGAATATTTTTGCGAGCGACTTCGTTGCTCCCGCAGCACCCAGCGCCAGCGACATCGCGGCAGCAAGTGCCAAGCGGGTGAATGTGGCGGACAAGCGCATCATCAACGGCAAGACCGACGTGAATCAGTTGGTGCCGTTCAAGTACAAGTGGGCGTGGGAAAAGTATCTGGCGGGTTGTGCGAACCACTGGATGCCGCAGGAAGTGAACATGTCGCGCGACATCGCGTTGTGGAAGGACCCGAACGGCCTCTCCGACGACGAACGCCGGATTGTGAAGCGCAACCTCGGTTTCTTCGTCACGGCCGACTCGCTCGCCGCCAACAACATTGTGCTCGGGACGTATCGCCACATCACGGCGCCCGAGTGCCGGCAGTTCCTGCTGCGCCAGGCGTTCGAGGAAGCGATCCACACGCACGCGTATCAGTACATTGTCGAATCGCTCGGTCTGGACGAGAGCGAAATCTTCAACGCGTATCACGAGGTCGACTCGATCCGCGCGAAGGACGAGTTCCTGATTCCGTTCATCAACACGCTGACCGATCCGGCATTCACCACGGGTACGCTTGAAGCGGACCAGAAATTGCTCAAGTCGTTGATCGTGTTTGCTTGCGTGATGGAAGGGCTCTTCTTCTACGTCGGCTTTACGCAGATTCTGGCGCTGGGTCGCCAGAACAAGATGACGGGCGCAGCCGAGCAGTATCAGTACATCCTGCGCGACGAGTCGATGCACTGCAACTTCGGCATCGACCTGATCAACCAGATCAAGCTTGAAGAACCGCAACTGTGGACGCCGGAATTTCGCGCGGAGATCCGCGAGATCTTCCAGGAAGCCGTCGAACTGGAATACCGGTACGCAGAAGACACGATGCCGCGCGGCGTGCTCGGTCTGAATGCCTCCATGTTCAAGAGTTATTTGCGTTTCATCTGTAATCGTCGTTGCCAGCAGATCGGCCTCGACCCGCTGTTCCCGAACGAAGAAAATCCGTTCCCGTGGATGAGCGAGATGATCGACCTGAAGAAGGAACGCAACTTCTTCGAGACGCGAGTGATTGAGTATCAGACCGGCGGCGCGCTGACCTGGGAATAAGCGAGTCAGCGAATCAGCGTCAGCCAGCGGCAATGGACGCATTGCCGCAACGAATCAAAGCAGACCAGGCGCCCGCAGAGGGTGCCGAGTAGACGGGATGAATGGCAAACCGGCGCCATTGCGTGCGATCAAGATTGCGCGCGCGCCGGCCAACAGGTTTAGGAGAACGGTCGCCTGATGCAAAGTGCGCCTTGTGGCTTAACCGCCCAAAAAGATGACAGGCGTTTTGCGGACCCTTCAGTGGGACGGGCAAACTTCCCCCCGAAATATGCCGTCGGCAGCGCCGACGGCCCGATCAAGCGATTGCTGGCACCTTCTTCTGGTGCTGACTTAATTTGGCGCGCGGTGCCTTGTGGCACTGCGCGCCTTGCCGTATTCATTAGCGTAAGCAGGCTCCATCAGCGTACGCCGATGAATAATCCGCTTCGCAGCGTGCGTCCTGAGAAGCCCACGCGGGAAGCGGGTTTTGACGAAGGGTGTTGTTTGAACTGACTCTCATCTTGAAACCTGAAGGAGAAAATGATGGCATTAGCCAAGAAATCCGTCGCAAAGAAAGCTGCAGCGAAACCGGCTGTTAAGAAAACGGCTGCCAAGAAGGCAACGGTAGCGAAGAAGGCACCGGCTGCGAAGAAAGTTGCAGTGAAGAAGGTTGCAGCCAAGAAAGTCGCAGTGAAGAAGGTCGCGGCGAAGAAGGTTGCAGCCAAGAAGGTCGCTGCTAAGAAGGCGCCGGCGAAGAAAGTTGCCGCCAAGAAGGTTGCAGTGAAGAAGGTTGCAGCCAAGAAGGCGCCTGCGAAGAAGGCAGCGGCCAAGAAGGTTGCCGCCAAGAAGGCGCCTGCTAAAAAGGCTGCTGCTAAAAAGGCGCCTGCCAAGAAGGCTGCGGCCAAGAAGGCCCCCGCCAAAAAGGCTGCCGCTAAAAAGGCCGCTGCTAAAAAGGCGCCTGCTAAGAAGGCACCTGCCAAAAAGGCGGCCGCCAAGAAGGCTGCGCCCGCCAAGAAGGCTGCCCCTGCTGCGAAGAAGGCTGCTGTAGCTGCTGCTCCGGCCGCGGCTCCTGCTCCTGCTGCAGCGCCCGCTCCGGTTGCTAAAAAGGCTCCGGCCAAGAAGGCTGCCGCTGCGAAGAAGACGGCTGCTGTAGCACCGGCGACGGCAACGACACCTGCAGCGCCGGCCCCGGCTGCAACGGTCAAGACGGCATTGAATCCGGCCGCTGCATGGCCGTTCCCGACGGGCAGCCGTCCGTAAGCGCAGGCTGTAACGCAGTACTTCGACACACGCGATGTGTCTCGTGACCGTGTAGTGCTACGCGGTCCAAACCCGCTCCCGGTGGTTGCCGGCAGCGGGTTTTTTTATTGACCGTCATATGTAGACATATAGCGGAGCGGCGCCGCTGCGTGCCCTTGGCATCCCTATGTCAGACGCACACCCGGGCTGCAGACGAAAAAAACATGCGCCCGAAGACGCATGCGCTTTTCTCCTACCCCGGCATAACCGATTCGATCACGCCGGCACTTCATCCGCGCTAGTGCGTCACTCGCGTCACACCGCCGCTGGAAAGCAACCGAACCCGCTCGCCGGCCTGGAACACTTCGCCGGTTGCGGTTTGCGTAATGGCGCGCATGTCGCCGTTATCCAGGCGCACGGTGATCTCCAGTCCGTTCTGCACGGCGACGCCGTTCTCGACAGCATTGCCCGCCACCGCACCTACAATCCCGCCAATGATCCCTGTCACGATCGAGCCATTCCCGCCGCCGAGCGCGCTGCCTGCCACTGCTCCCAGTGCACCGCCGCCGATAGCGCCAAGCCCGCTAGGCTGGCCGTTGTTCGTGCTGATCTTCACGCCGCGCACGCTGTCGACGGTACCCATGCGGACCGTCTCTTCGCGCTGGGCTTGCGACGCGGTGTACACATCGGGCGAACTGCTGTTATAGGCGCATCCCGTCATCGCGACGGAGCTAAAAAGCGCTGCTATCAGCGCCATGCGACTTGTTATCTTCATTCTTCACTCCACAAAATTACGGCAGGCCGTTGCTTGAAAAAGCCAACGGCCTGCCGGTACATGTCATTGCCGAAGCGTCGCTCAAATTCGCTTCAATGACGCATTTCAACCTTCTTCATTGCACCGCTTAAAACCCTGGGAGCGCCGAACCAAACGCCTGCTCGAAGCGCTCGCCGATCTCGGCACGGGAGGGCGCATACGTCTGCGGTCCCTGATGTTCGATTTTCAGCGCACCCATCAGGCTGGCGAGCCGGCCTGTTTTTGCCCAGCCCAGCTTGTTCTCGATGCCATACAGCAAGCCACCGCGGAACGCGTCGCCGCAACCGGTCGGATCGACGACTTTCTGCGCCGTCACGGCCGGAATTTCTTCGATACCTTCAGCGTGCAAAATCTGCGCACCGTGTTCGCCGCGCGTAATCACGAGTGCCTCGACGCGGCTCAAGATATCGTCGATCGACCAGCCGGTCTTGTTGCTCAACAATTTCGCCTCGTAATCGTTGACTGCCACGTATGTGGCAAGTTCAATCATGCGACGAAGTTCCACACCTTCGAGAATCGGCAGGCCCTGGCCCGGATCGAAGACGAAGGGCACGCCCGCTGCCGCCAGTTCCTCGACGTGCTGACGCATGCCATCAGCGCCGTCCGGTGCAACGATGCCCAGCGTGACGCCCTTGGTTTCGCGGGCGTGGTTCAGGTGCGAATCCATCATCGCGCCCGGGTGGAACGCGGTGATCTGGTTGTTCCCGAGATCGGTAGTGATGAAGCATTGCGCCGAGTGCTGGTCGGGCAGCACGCGCACATATTCCCTCGACAAACCCAGCGCATCGAAACGATCGAGATAAAGCTGGGCGTCGGCTTCGCCGAGCGTCGCCATGATCTTCGCGTCGCCGCCGAGCAGGTTCAGCGCGTACGCAATGTTGCCCGCGCAGCCGCCGAAGTTACGCCGCATCGTGGGGACGAGGAAGCTGATGTTCAACTGATGCACCTGGTCCGGCAGGATGTGGTCGCCGAAGCGGCCCTGGAAAGTCATGATGTTGTCGTAGGCGAGCGAGCCGCAGATAAGCGTAGACACTGGCGAATTCCCTGAAAGTAGATCTATGAAAGCGTCGATGAAAGTGCGCGCAGGCTTGAGTTACCGTGCATGCCTGCATGAAACGCTGCGCATTCGTCACGCGGCGGGTGTTCCACCCCGTCACGGATGCGCATTGCCGCTTCACCACCGTGGCGGGTTGAACCCGTCACGGCTGACTGAATAACTGTCGTGCTTCAGATGTTCATCCGGCGCGGCGAGGCGGATCGAGATGCAGCTCGCCGCCGCTCGGGAAGAGGCAGGCCGCAACCGGCCTGCGTTCTTCGATGCTTACTTCAACGCGGCCAGCGCTGCGTCGTAGTTCGGCTCGTTCTTGATTTCCGGCACGAGTTCCGAGTACAACACCTTGTCGTTTTCATCGATCACGACCACTGCGCGCGCCGTCAGGCCCGTCAGCGGTCCGCTTGTGACATCGACGCCGTAGGCCTTCGCGAAGTCATGGCCGCGGAATGTAGACGCCGTCACCACGTTCTCGATACCTTCCGTCGTGCAGAAGCGCGTTGCCGCGAAGGGCAGGTCGCCCGAGACGACCACGACCACCGTGTTGTCGAGTCCGGCCGCGGCCACGTTGAACTTGCGCGTGGAGGTGGCGCACGTCGGCGTGTCGAGGCTCGGCACGATGTTCAGCACCTTGCGCTTGCCAGCGAAACTCGCCAGCGTCAGATTGCCCAGATCCTTGCCGACCAGGATGAAATCGGCTGCTTTTGCGCCGGCTGCCGGGAACGTGCCTGCCACTTCGATCGGGTTGCCACCGAGGGTAACTTGGCTCATGTCTACTCCAGAAAGTGTCTGATGTTCAGGGAATATGCGCGTCGCTCGACCGGGGACGGACGAGCGACACGCGCGGAAAAAAACGACTGACTGATCACGGGGCACGCGCAGAAACCGCGTAAAAAAAACGGTTAAGCGTAAAAACGTGAAAGCGGACGCTGAAGCAGACGCGCATCAACAGACCGGCTAAAGCAGGCGCGTGTCACGGATAAATCAGGGATAAAAAATCTGCACGCGATAATTCGCCGCGACTGCGTCGCCGGTATCGAGCCGCACGATCACGGGCTGTGTACTGCGCGCGGCGAGACCTGCGCCGATCACCGTGCCCGGACGCGCATAGTCTTGCGGCCACAGGACACGCCGGATCGCGACGTTGTTCTTGTCGTCGAGGAGGGTGAGCTCCAGCGCCGGATAGGCGATCGCCACGTCGAAGCGATTGCGTAGCGAGAGTTTCAGTTCGAGCTTGTGTGATCCGTCCACCTGGCGCAGACCGGAGTTCTCGATCTGCAGGCCATCGATATCGCGCGGTGGCGCGACCACGCAGCCAATCTGCTCGCACGCTTGCGCGAAGAGCGGCTGCGAGGCGGGCCAGTAGACCATCACGGTCTCCCGTTGCCACCACGCGACCTGCGCGATCAACGCGACAAACAGCACGAGCGCGATTAAAGATCCGAGTATCTTCCACACGATTCCCGAACGGGCCGGCGCGCGCGTTTCACGGATAACGGGGAACGGCTCAGAAGTGGGCTCAAAAGCAGGTTCGGACGATGCAGCCGCGCCGCCAAAACTTGGCTCGGCGGGGCCTGCTGCCCACGGCGCAGCGGACGTGGTACCGAGCGGGGCGGGTTCGGAGCGGGTGGTTGTATCGACTGGGCGGCGCGGCGCGGGCGTTTCCGGCTCCGCACGCGGGGCGCTCCAGCCGACGAACGGTTCTGTGCGTGATTCAGCGCGTGACTCGTTAAGCGCTTCGCTTTCAGTGCGGCCAATGAAGGGATCCGCGCGCGATTCCTTCAGCGAATCGCCTTCGTTACGGCCCACGAAAGAATCGGCGCGCGGTTCGGCGGGAGCGGGGTTGTCGGCGGGTGCATCAGCTTGTGCGTCCGCTTCAGCGCGATTGACCGCCTGCCACGGGAATTCAGTGCGTCCTTCTCCCGGAAAATCGCGGTCCGCGCGCGCGTGCGAAACCGCTTCAGCGGCAGCGAGCCCCGCGAGCGGTTCAGCGCGCGTAACCGGAGGGTGTTGCGCTTCGATCTGAGGCGCGAGGGCGGTCGTGGGGACGAACGGGTGCAGAGGAATGCCCAGTGCGTCGCGCTTGTCGGCGGAAACCTCGGCGCTCGACTTCTCTGCCCACGGGCTTGCTGGATCTACGCCGTAATTAGGCGCGGTTGCGGCAAGCGCGGCCATGACGGTTTCGTCGCGGTCGAACTGGTAATGAGCGGCGTCGAAGATTTCCTGGCAATGACCGCACCGCACGCGGCCGTCGTGCGGCGCGAGCAAATGCGGGTCCAGACGGAAAACCGTTTCGCAGTGGGGACAGCGGGTTGCCAGCGCCATATGTAGCCGAAGGCCAGAGGCCGGTAGATGGACGATGGCGCTATTCTAAAGGCTTTCGCGGCGGGTACCGGCAAGACACACCCAGCCTTCGTGTTCCCGCCATACGTTGATGTCGATCCAGCGTGCATAGACCGCGGCAACTTCGTCGGCCTGGCGCGCCAGAATCCCCGATAACGCAATGCGTCCGCCCGGTTTGACCCGTGTGGAAAGCATCGACGCCATCAGCTTCAGCGGGTTCGACAGAATGTTCGCGACCACGATGTCGAATTGCCCTTCGGCGAGATCGGCGGGCAAGCCGTAGGTGACATCGGCGTGATTGCGCTCGCTGTTCTGGCGCGCGGATTCCACCGCTTGCGGATCGATATCGATACCAATCACCGGGTTCGCGCCGCATTTCTTCGCCAGGATCGCGAGGATGCCGGAACCGCAACCGTAATCGAGCACGGACTGGTTTGGTTCCACCGACTGCTCCAGCCATTCCATGCACAGCCGCGTAGTCGGATGGCTGCCGGTACCGAACGCGAGACCCGGATCAAGTTCGAGCACGAGTGCATCCGGATCGGGCGCTGCATGCCACGAGGGCACGACCCAAATCCGTTTGCCGATAGGAATAGGATCGAACTGGGATTGCGTGAGGCGCACCCAGTCCTGATCTTCGACATCGCGCACCGTGAAGGCCGGCGTGTCTTTCAAGCCTATTTCATTGGCCGCCGCTGCAAGCAACACGGCGGGGTCGGCGGCGTCCGCCAGAAGGGCGACTACGCGCGAGCGGTTCCACGCCTTCTGGTCCGGCGTGAGGCCGGGTTCGCCGAACAGAGGCTGCTCGTCGGGGGTATCGGCGTCGGCGTCTTCCACCGAAACCGACAGCGCGCCCAACTCCAGCAGCGCATCCGACAACGCTTCCGCGTGTTCCCGGTCCAGCTCGGCGATCAATTCCCGGTAGCTCATCTTGAAGCCTTACTTATTGCGTTGTTGCGTTATTGAGCCGCGTCTTCTGCAGCGACGGCGGCTGCCGCCTTGCGCGCGGCCAGCTTGTTTTCGAGGTAATGAATGCTCGTGCCGCCTTCGACGAACTTCGCGTCGATCATCATCTCGCGATGCAGCGGGATGTTGGTCGAAATGCCTTCCACGACCATTTCCGATAACGCAATGCGCATGCGGTTGATCGCCTGCTCGCGGGTCGCGCCATACGAGATCAGCTTGCCGATCATCGAATCGTAGTTCGGCGGCACGAAATAGCCGTTGTACGCATGCGAATCGACACGAATTCCCGGACCGCCCGGCATATGCCACGACGTCAACCGTCCCGGCGACGGCGTGAACTTGAACGGATCTTCCGCGTTGATCCGGCATTCGATCGCATGACCGCGAAACACGATGTCCTTCTGGCGGAACGCGAGCTTTTCGCCGGCAGCAATACGGATCTGTTCCTGCACGATATCCACGCCGGTAATCAGCTCCGTCACCGGATGTTCGACCTGCACGCGCGTGTTCATTTCGATGAAATAGAACTCGTTGTTCTCGTACAGGAATTCGAACGTACCCGCGCCGAGATAACCCATCTTCTTGCAGGCGTCGGCGCAACGATCGCCAATGCGCTCGATCAGGCGTCGCGCAATACCCGGTGCCGGCGCTTCTTCAATCACCTTCTGGTGACGGCGCTGCGTGGAGCAATCGCGTTCGCCCAGCCAGATTGCGTTACGGAACGAGTCGGCGAGAATCTGGATTTCGATGTGCCGCGGGTTCTCCAGGAATTTCTCCATGTAGACCTGCGGATTACCGAATGCACGGCCTGCTTCTTCGCGGGTCATGTTCACCGCGTTCACCAGCGCCGCTTCGGTGTGCACGACGCGCATGCCGCGCCCACCGCCGCCGCCCGCCGCCTTGATGATCACCGGATAACCCACGGCGCGTGCAATCTTCACGATTTCCTTCGGATCGTCGGGCAATGCGCCTTCGGAACCCGGGACGCACGGCACGCCCGTCTTGATCATCGTTTGCTTGGCGGAGACTTTGTCACCCATCAAGCGGATGGTTTCAGGACGCGGTCCGATGAACGTGAAGCCGGATTGCTCCACACGCTCCGCAAAGTCCGCGTTCTCTGACAAGAAACCGTAGCCGGGGTGGATCGCTTCGGCGTCGGTAACTTCGGCGGCGCTGATCAGCGCCGGCATGTTGAGGTAGCTGAGGTTGGACGGAGCCGGTCCGATACAGACGGCTTCATCGGCCAACTTCACGTACTTGGCTTCTTTATCGGCTTCCGAATAGACGATGACCGTCTTGACGCCTAGTTCGCGGCACGCGCGCTGGATTCGAAGCGCGATTTCACCACGGTTCGCAATGAGGATTTTTTCAAACATAGCAAGGTTTCGACTCATCGATGGAACACCGGGACGGTTGCCCGCGGCGGTCCTGGGAGATCGGCGGCGCGTCTCGCCGGTTAGCCAGACAAATCAGGCTAGGCAGGCGAGCGCCCGGGTACTGCGGCCACCGGCTGGGCGCATGACGACTGACTGCGCTTTCATCCGGCGGCATCGCGGGAAATCAATCGCCGATCAAGAACAGCGGCTGACCGTACTCGACAGCCTGGCCGTTCTCGACCAGGATTTCCTTCACGATGCCCGACTTGTCCGACTCGATTTCATTCAACAGCTTCATTGCTTCGATGATGCAAAGCGTCTGGCCTTCCTTGACGGTGTCTCCGACTTGCACGAATGCGTCGGCGCCCGGCGACGGTGCGCGGTAGAACGAGCCGACCATCGGCGAGGTCACCACGTGACCTTGCGGCACGACTGCGGCCGGCGTCGCCGGCGCGCCGGCGGCTGCGCCCGCATTGCCTGCTTCGCCCGGCGGGCCGTATTGCGGCGCTTGCTGCATCGGTTGCTGCATGTACTGCGGAGCCTGCATGTAGACCGGCGCGGCATTCTTGACGATGCGAACCTTGCCTTCGCCTTCGGTGACTTCCAGCTCCGAGATGCCGGATTCCGAGACGAGGTCGATAAGAGTTTTAAGTTTACGAAGGTCCATCGAAAATTCCCCTTTCAATGCTTGGTGACCGGAAGCTTTTTCCGGTGCTTGACTTGGTAGTTGGGCGCCGCCGACGAGAGCGTTGTCCGATGTTGCGGACGCGCGCTCCGCATCACGTAGTGCGAGCAGTTCAATTGCCTTGAGCGGATCGCGGCTCAAGCGCGTGGCTTTTCAGCTGACTGCTCAGCCGGCTTCGCAGCAAGCTTTACAGCAGCATTCGCAGCAAGACGCTCGAGGGCGAAGTCGAGCGCGTACAGATAGCCTTTCCAGCCCAGGCCGCAAATCACGGCTTCGGCCAGATCGGAGAAATAGGAGTGGTGTCGGAAAGCTTCCCGCTTGTGCACGTTCGACAAATGAATCTCGATGAACGGCAGCGCCACGCCCGCGAGGGCATCGCGGATTGCGACGCTCGTGTGCGTGTAGGCTGCGGGATTGATCAGCACGAAGTCCACCTGTTCGGTCCGCGCTTGCTGAATGCGGTCCACGATCGCGCCTTCATGATTGCTTTGAAACGAAGACAATTCCGCGCCGGCCGCCTCTGCCTTCTCTGCGAGGGCCTGATCGATTTCTGCGAGCGTTACCCGACCGTAGACATCCGGTTCGCGGGTGCCGAGCAGATTAAGATTTGGGCCGTGCAGGACCAGCAGTCGTGACATAGTGGCTTTGGTTTGTGCGGAGTTGGGCGCACTTTAGCGCCCTTTAGAGAATTTTGTCTAGTTTCGCGACCCGCCCGCGGCCCGGATCAGGGGGCGGGGAAGGACGTATTCGCATATTTTGCACGTATTTTCGTGCAAAGTTTCTTGAAATGACGGCATCTCCCCGCGATCGATATCGATTTGCGGAGGATCAAACGGCGGTCTCACAAGGCGTCGAGCGTCGCTTTCAGCTCTTTTGGATCGACTTCGCCGAGCTTTGTCGAGCGAATCACCCCTTTCGCGTCGATGACGACGGTGAACGGCAGCGCGCCCACGTTATTGCCGAAACTGCGGGCAAGATCGGCGCCGCCGAAGCCCGCGATGTAGATTGGGTAATCGACGGGTACCTTCTGAAGAAAGGCGTTGACGTTTTTCTCGGAATCGACGCCGAGGCCAATAAACGTGATGCCTTTCTTCTCATATTCCCGATGCAGCGCCGCGAGTGTCGGCATTTCCTTCACGCAGGGACCGCACCACGACGCCCAGAAGTTCACCACCACGGGTTTGCCTTTGAACGAGGCGAGTGCTTGCTGCGTGCCTGCGGCGGTTTGCAACTGTGCTTTCCAGAGTTCATCGACTGCGTTGCTGCTTGCTTTCGATGTGGTTTCTGCTGCCTGGCTCGTTTCGCCGCCCATCATCAGATGGCTGGCGTAGAAACCGCCGCCGGTTGCCGCGATGGCGATAACGAGGGCGGCAACAATACGCATGGAATTCATAGTGAGGGTGCCAGTGTGGGGGCGGGGGGGCCATCGAGCAATGCGCGCACGGCGGCGGCGCTTGCGCGGGCAAGCTTGCCTCGGCCGTCCGCGCGGACGGCGCCGCGCAGGTCGTTGGTGTCGTAGAGCGCGATGTGAATGCCCATGGGTTCTTCGTCGCGCGAGGGGCGCATCAGGAAGCTCAGGGTTTCGACGTAGCCGCGGCCGGCGAAATGCCGGGTTTCCGATACGTCGTATTGAACGTTCGCGTTCAACAGGTAAATAGCGACTTCCTTGGGGTTATCGCAGAAGCATTGCAGGTGGATGTCCGAGTGTTCGCCTGCTGTGCCGTTTAGCACGGCGCCGGTCAGGTACGGGTTGAATGGCTGGAGTCGTTGCATCCATTCGAATGCGACTTCGCGCATGCGCCGCAGGACGGCTGGTTGGCTTTCGCTTTGGAAGATTGCCTGGTATTCGCGGATTTCATCTTCGATCTGACCGTTATCCGGGAGCCATTCGCCGGCAATGCGTGTTTCGCCGACAACCTGGCGGGCGGCTTTGCGCTTCGCGGTGGAATAGTCAAGGCCGTCTTCGGCGATTAGCCGCGCCGCCGCGATGGCGATTTCTTCGCGCACGCGCTGCGGATCGAAATGTGATTTGCGAATCATGGGGGGATGATACCGGAGATGGGTTTTCGTTCGCACTCGGGTGGGCTGGTGTTCGGTTGCTAGGTTTCGGCGTTTGCGGTCGGGGTCAATGCCGGGTTGCTGCTTTCGGCCGTGGTGGTCTGCGAGAGTCGGATTTTCTCTTTATCACTATTAGCCACTGTGCGTGGCGGCACGTCATTTCTTGGTCCTTAGCGACAAAGAAACGAAGCAAAGAAAGCGCTTTCAACCACGCTACCCTAAGTGTCCACAGCGTGCAGTTTTGATTCATAGGTGCCCCAAAAGCACGGTGCTCGCCAGAGCGACGGATGTGTGAACCCCTCCTTCTCCGAACACCGATACCCACACGCTTCGCCACCAGTGATTGAACCTGCCCAAGGTTCACCCCGCGCTATCCGCGGACGACCAACCACCAAATGTGCACGCGCCTCGAACCACGTCGCCAACCCTGCCGGAAACGAGGTCGCGAAAATGCGTGAGGCCGTAGCCGGCGAAAATAAGCGCGTGGTCCACGCAGTTAACCCGCCAAGAAATGAAGTACCAATACGGAAGTACCAATACGCGAGGTGCCATTGCCGGCGGAAACAACTGTTCAGACCACCTAGCCAACGCGCCAAAAAACGAAACCGGAAAGACGCGTGAGGCCGTGGTGGTTCCTTGGCAGTGGTGCTTGCCCGAGAGCGTACGGGGCGAAGCGTGTTCGTGTCAGGATTCGCGAGAAGGAGGGGTTCAACCATCCGTGGCTCTGGCGAGCACCGTGCTTTTGGGGCACCTATGAATAGAAACTGCACGCTGTGGACACTTAGGGTAGAGCGGTTAAAGCGTTTTCTTTGCTTCGTTTCTTTGTCGCTAAGGACCAAGAAATGACGTGCCGCCACGCACAGTGGCTAATAGTGATAAAGAGAAAATCCGACTCTCGCAGGCCACCACGGCCGAAAGCAGCAACCCGGCATAGACTCCGACCTCCCCCTCAAGCCCCCCAAACGACCCCCCCCCCACCCGCGCAAGCAAAAAATCCCGGTCGGTTACAATGTACCGCTCCGGGCGCCGGAATACCCTCACTCATTCCCCCCGTGCTAACGGCCCTCCCGCCACGAACACACGCTTTATGCACATTCACATCCTCGGTATCTGCGGCACATTCATGGGTGGCCTCGCGGTCCTCGCCCGCGAAGCGGGGCACAGCGTCACCGGCTGCGACGCCGGCGTCTATCCGCCAATGAGCACCCAGCTCGAAGCGCAGGGCATCGAGTTGATCGAAGGTTATGGCGTCGAGCAAATCGCGCTCGAACCCGATCTGTTCGTAATAGGCAATGTCGTGACGCGCGGCAATCCACTCATGGAAGCCATCCTCGATCGTGGCCTACCCTACACGTCCGGCCCGCAATGGCTCGGTGAACACGTGCTGAACGGCAAATGGGTGCTCGCGGTTGCCGGAACACACGGCAAGACCACCACCAGCTCCATGCTGACCTGGCTGCTCGAAGACGCCGGCATGAATCCGGGCTTCCTGATCGGCGGCGTGCCCCTGAATTTCGGCATCTCGGCACGACTCACGGATTCAAGCTTCTTCGTGATCGAAGCCGATGAATACGACACCGCTTTCTTCGATAAACGCTCCAAGTTCGTTCACTATCGCCCACGCACGGCAGTGCTGAACAACCTCGAATTCGATCACGCCGATATCTTCCCGGATCTCGCCGCTATCGAGACCCAATTTCATCATCTGGTGCGTACCGTGCCCGGCGTCGGACGCATCGTGACGAACGGCCGCGAAGCCGCGCTCGAACGCGTGCTGACACGCGGTTGCTGGACGGGCGTCGAGCGCTTCGGCGTGCAAGGCGGCTGGGAAGCGCTGCCCGCGATCGACGGTGTTGCCGTCGACGAGCAGTTCGCCGTGTACTGGGAAGGCGAGCGCCAGGGCGTGGTCGACTGGCAAGTGCAAGGCGAGCACAATCGAATGAATGCGCTGGCGGCGATCGCGGCGGCGCGTTCAGTGGGCGTTCCGCCCGCGCAGGCGACGCAATCGCTAAGCACGTTCCGGAACGTGAAACGCCGGATGGAAGTGAAGGGCAGCGTGGACGGCGTGACCGTCTATGACGACTTCGCGCATCACCCCACCGCGATCGAAACAACAATAGCGGGCTTGCGGACGCGTATCGGCGCAAATAGCCGCATCATCGCCGTCCTCGAACCCCGTTCGAACACGATGAAACTCGGCACGATGAAAGCGCAATTGCCGGCCAGTCTCGCCGACGCGGACCTGGTTTTCGGCTACGGCGCGCACGAAGGCCGCGACAAGCTCGGCTGGGACCTGCAAGCGGCACTGGCGCCCCTCGGCAATAAAGCCCATGCGTTCAGCGATCTTGCAGCGCTGGTCAAGTCAATCGTCGCGGCGGCGCGTCCTGGCGATCACGTGCTCGTGATGAGCAACGGCGGTTTCGGCGGCGTGCATCAGAAGCTGCTCGACGCATTGTCCGCGCGGCCGGCAACGCGGCCGGAACCCAAGGAGCGGGTGTGATTCTTTATCTGCACGGCTTTCGGTCATCGCCACAATCGTTCAAGGCCCGCGTGATGCGCGCGCGGCTGGAAGAGCTGGGACTGATCGATGAATGGCAGTGCCCGACGTTGCCGGTTTCGCCCCGCGAAGCCATTGCGCTGGCCGAAAAGCTGGCGGCGCAAGCCGATGACGATCAGATCACGCTGATCGGCAGCTCGCTCGGCGGGTTTTACGCAACGTGGCTCGCCGAAAAACACGGCTGGCGCGCCGTCCTGCTGAATCCGGCGGTCGTGCCGCAGGAGGACCTGAGTGCTTATCTCGGCGAACAGCCGTTGTGGCATGGCGGCGGCAGTATTGTGGTCGAACCGCGTCATATCGACGAATTGCGTGCGCTTTCTGTTCCATCGATCACCCGTCCCGAGCGCTACTATCTGATCGCGGCTACCGGCGACGAAGTGCTCGACTACCGCACCATGCTCGCCCATTACCCGGACGTGCGGACCACGCTGATCCAGGGCAGCGACCACGCGATCAGCGACTTTCCCAGTTACCTAGACCAGGTGCTGGCGTTCTGCGAGGCTCCGCCGCCCGCTGTGGCGGCCTGAAGACCCTGAGCGTTTCCTTTTATGTGGGCCTGGCGCTTTGTGCGGGACGCGAACCCGACCGGACGCCACGCCGACCAACAGTCTTTCGAGAGTATTGAGTGAACGTTTTTTTTGAGGAATCAGGTAGTTTCAAGGCCGGCGCCGTTCTGTCCAAGCAGAACGATGCGTTTCAGGTCGAGTTGCCGGGTGGACGGCGCGCGAAAGTGCGCGCCAAAGACGTATTGATCGAATTCGAGAAACCGAACGCCGCCGATCTGATGCAGCAGGCCGATGCCATCGCGCAGGACATCGATCTCGACTTCCTGTGGGAGTGCGCGCCGGAAGAAGAATTTCCGTTCGCTGAACTGGGCGCGGATTATTTCGGCGATAAATTCGGCGCGACCGAGCGCGCCGCGCTCGTGCTGCGCATGCACGGTTCGCCGGTGTATTTCCGCCGCAAGGGGCGCGGGCAATATCAGCGCGCGCCGCAAGAGCAGTTGCAGATGGCGCTGGCCGGGCTGGAAAAGAAACGGCAGCTTGCCCTGGTACAAGCGGGCTACGAAGCGGAACTGATTGCTGGAAAACTGCCCGATGCGCTCGCCGGCAAGGCGATCGGCTTGCTGACGAAGCCGGACAAGAACTGTATCGAATATAAGGCGCTCGAAGCGGCTGCTGCCGCTCGCGGGATTTCGCAAGCGCGGCTGATGCTGGAAGTGGGTGGCATTCCGTCGGCGCGCGCGCTGCACGAAGCCCGTTTCCTGTCGGAATTTTTCCCGCACGGGACGGGCTTCGCGCCGGTTACCGTGCCGCCGCTTCCCGACGATCTGCCGGAAGCGGACGTGCAGGCGTTTTCCATCGATGACGTCACCACCACCGAAATCGACGACGCATTCTCCGTCGAGCATCTCGCCGATGGCCGTGTGCGCGTCGGTATTCACATCGCGGCGCCGTCGTTGGGAATCTCGCGCGGCGACATGATCGATGCGATCGCGCGCACCCGCTTGTCCACCGTGTACATGCCCGGCGACAAGATCACGATGCTGCCCGACAGCGTCGTGGAAGCGTTCACGCTGGCTGAAGGCGGATTGCGGCCGGCGTTGTCGCTGTACATCATCGTGAATCGGGAAACGCAGGAAATCGTCGCAACCGAAACGCGCGCCGAGCGCGTGTTCGTAAAGAGCAATCTTCGACACAACCATCTGGACGAACACGTCACCGAGGAATCGCTCGCGGCGGGAACGGGCGAGTATCCGCACAAGGACGATATCGCGGTGCTGTGGCCGCTCGCGCAGGCGCTGTTCGAAAAGCGTCAGGAAGCGCGCGCGGGGTATGGTTTGCGGCGCGAAGTGCAGCGCAATAACGACTTCAATTTCTATGTGGAAGGCGAGCACATCACGATTACGCCACGTCGACGCGGATCGCCGCTCGATCTGATCGTCGCCGAGCTGGCGATTCTCGCGAATTCATCGTGGGGCGCGTTTCTCAACGATCACAGCGTGCCGGGGATTTATCGGTCGCAGCGCGGATTCGGCGCGCCGGGTCCGAAGCGCACGCGCATGCAGACCACGCCCGCGCCGCACGAAGGGCTGGGCGTTGCGCAATACGCGTGGAGCACGTCGCCGTTGCGTCGTTACGTCGACCTGGTCAATCAATGGCAGTTGCTCGCGTGCGTGCGGCATGGCGTGACGGCAGCGCTGGTTGCGCCGTTCAAGCCAAAAGACGCCGATCTGTTTGCCGTCGTGCAGGGCTTCGATGATCAATATTCCGCATATGCCGACTATCAACGGCGCATGGAGTATTTCTGGTGCCTGCGCTGGTTGAAGCAGGAAAACAAGAAGCACGTGGCGGCGTCGGTGGTGAAGGACGATCTCGTGCGCCTCGATGAAATTCCGTTGATGCTGCATGTGCCCGGCCTTGGCGTGCACGCGCGCGGGACGAAAGTGATGCTGGACGTCATGAGTCTCGATGAACTCACGGTCGAGGCGTCGTGCCGTTTGCTGCATGTGATCGATGCACCTGCTCCGGCGTCGGCGCAAGAGGCCGAGGCGCAGCAGGATGAGACGGAAGAAGAGCTGATTGAAGCGGAAGATTTGAGCGCGGAGAGCGAAGCTGAGGCGCAGGCGGAAGCGGTGCCCGAAGCGGAAGCCTCTACGGGCGAACCCGCTGGGGAAAGCACGCCCGACACGACGGAGCCTACGCGATGACATCGGGCGCCGTCACGCGGGACAAGTACGCGGTCATCGGCAATCCGGTTGCGCATAGCAAATCGCCGTGGATCCACGCGCGTTTTGCTGAGCAGACAGGCGAGGCGATCGAATATGGGCGCGTGCTTGGAACCATCGGCGCGTTCTCCGACGATGTCCGTGCGTTCGTCGAAGCCGGCGGTCGGGGAATGAACGTGACGGTGCCGTTCAAGCTCGACGCCCATGCTTTCGCCACTACGCTCACGCCGCGCGCAGCAGCGGCGGGTGCGGTGAACACGTTCGCGTTCAACGTCGATGGCGTGCTTGGCGACAACACCGACGGCGTTGGCCTTGTGCGCGATATCGAAGGGAATCTGGGCGTTGGTTTGAAAGGCGCGCGTGTCTTGCTGCTCGGCGCGGGCGGTGCTGCACGCGGTGTCGTGCTGCCCATGCTGGATGGCGGCGTGGCGGCGTTAACTATCGTGAACCGGACGGCATTGAAGGCGCAGCAACTCGTCGATCATTTCTCCGATGCCGCACACGCCGCGCATGTGCGTTTCTCCGGTGGTGGTGCGGATAGCGTGGAAGCGGGCCCCTACGATGTGATCGTCAACGCGACGGCCGGCAGTCTCGACGACTCTCTGCCCGATTGCGATAACGATTCGTTCGGCCCCGGCACGCTCGCCTACGACATGATGTACAGCGCCCAGCCGACCGTGTTCATGCGTCACGCCGACAGCCTCGGCGCGCGTTCGGCCGATGGCCTCGGGATGCTCGTCGAGCAAGCGGCGGAATCGTTTTTCCTGTGGCGCGGGGTGCGTCCCGACAGCGGCGCGGTGCTGCGTGCATTGCGGCTGGAGTTATCAGCGAAGGGTTAGTTCAGCGCGCGGATCAGCGCGGCGTTATGTTCCGATTCGTTCCAAACAGAAGAAGCACGATGACAAGAACAAAATCGCCCGTTCGTCTCGGGCCGGCTCGGTGGATTGTCTACGGCATCTCGGTCATGGCGATTGCCGCCATTGCCACGCAGGTCTATTTCTTCGCGATGGTCGGGATTTATACGTTCGTCAATCCTTCATCGACGGCGTTCATGCGCTCGGATGCGTGGCGGCTTGCACAAGACCGTCCCGATCTCGCCATTCAGCGCACCTGGGTTCCGTACGACCAGATTTCGCGCAACCTGAAGCGCGCGATCATTGCGTCCGAGGACGCGAACTTCGTCAACAACAACGGTTACGAAACCGACGCCATCCTGCAAGCCTGGGAGAAGAACAAGGCGCGCGGCAAGATTGTCGCGGGCGGCTCGACCATCTCGCAGCAACTGGCGCGCAACCTGTTTTTATCGCGAGAAAAGAGTTATGTGAGGAAGGCGCAGGAACTGGTCATCACGTCGATGCTCGAGCTCTGGATGGACAAGGAACGCATCTTCGAGATCTACCTGAATTCGGTGGAGTGGGGCAATGGCGTTTATGGCGCTGAAGCGGCGGCGCATTACTACTACAAGACGTCGGCGTCGAAGCTGAGCGCGTGGCAATCGGCGCGGCTCGCGGTGATGTTGCCGAGGCCGAAATACTTCGATGAACACAGAGGGTCGGCGTATTTGTCGCAGCGGGCAGGGGTGATTACGCGGCGCATGGGGGCGGCGGAATTGCCGCATTGAGGCGCAGCCGCTTCCAGAGGCTTCGGGAATTAACCACGATGGAGGCGAGCGTCTCGTCGCCATCCTCTATCCGCATCGGGCCAGTCGGCGGGCTCAAGCTGGCAATCGATCCAGGTGATCTGCAATAATTGTGCGGATATGGAAACTATGGGTTTTAAGGGATGTTGCTTTATCATGTTTACATATAACGCAACTATTTAGCCGACGTGGCTCAACGACCCATAATTTCCCTAAAGAGAAACTATCGGGTTAAACGCCCAAGCCACGCCCATTGTTTCCCTATGGCGCAACTATGGCTCGAACCCTGTCACCACGTAACCCCCACACCAACCCCCTTGCGCGCGACATGGGCGCGCTCGGTGCGCTTGTGCGCAATCGCCGGCTGGAGCAGTCGATGCGTATCGACGACGCAGCCGACTTGCTCGGCGTGTCCTCTAACGTGCTTTCCCGGCTTGAAAATGGCCATCCTGTCGGCTCCGACCGGCTATTGCGCGTGCTCGAAGGCCTCGGGCTGACCATGCTGGTGCTCACGAAGAGCGAGTCAGCTAACGCGCTGCGGGCTCTAGGCGTGGCGGCGAGTCATCCGAAGGCGCCGCTCTCGACGGGGCAATCCTGATGGCGCACGTGCTCAATGTTTCGACCCAGGACGGTTCGGTAGGGCTGCTCGGGTTCGAGTCGCAGCAGGACATCTACAGCTTTACGTACGACGAAACCTGGCAGGCCAGAGAAGCCGCTTTCGCGCTTTCGCCACACATCCCGCTATCGCGTGAGCAGCCGAAACTTGGCACGGTGCATCGCTTCCTCGCGAACCTGCTTCCCGAAGGGCGCGCGCTTGAGGTCGCCTCGGTCATGTACCAGATGTCGAAGGACAACACTTTCGGTCTGGTGCACATCCTGGGAAAAGAACCCGTCGGCGCATTGAGTTTTACGGCCACAGCGAAAAAGGCGGTCCCCGTTGAGGACGGCGTCGAACCCGTGGAAGCGGAGTACACGGCCGCCGAAGAGGAAGACGCGCCGTCCGTGCGCCGAATCGTGCCCAATGAAGAGCTGAGCGAGCGTATCCGTCGCCGCGATGAGATTCCCTTTCCGGTCTGGGACCGCAAGCTCCGGCTGTCAGTCGCGGGCTTCCAGGACAAACTGCAGGTGCTTGTCGAGGGAGAGTCGCTCTCGCTCGTAGACGGCGGACCCATCAGCTCGACGCACATCCTTAAGCCGGAGTCTCTCAATCCCGCATCCGCTTTCATGGTTGCGAACGAGCACTACTGCATGACGCTGGCCGCAAGCATCGGGCTGCCCACGGCGGCGGTGGAAATTCGCCGGATTCCGGAGCCGATACTGCTCATCAAGCGATTTGACCGTGAGGTAGAGCTTGATCCTGCCGACGATGTGACCGCGCTTCGGGTCCGTCGCACGCACGTCATTGACGGCTGCCAGGCGCTGGACCTGCCTGTAAGCCTCAAGTACGAGCGCAACTTCGGTAACGCTCAGGCCGTTCGCGACATCAGGGAGGGCGCGAGCTTCGAAAAGCTGTTCACGCTTGAGCCGCACCTTGAGAACCCTGCACATGCCCGTCAGATCATGCTGCGGTGGGCGTTGTTTCAGCTTTTCATCGGCAACAGTGACGCGCACGGCAAAAATCTGTCTTTTCATGTGCGTCCCGCCGGCCTGTCGCCCGCACCCTTTTACGATCTTGTGTCCGTCAATGTCTACGGAGACGCCGTCGAGCAGGACATGGCACTGGCTTACGGCGACGCATTCCGTCTGGAAGAGGTCACCGCGTTTGAACTCGCTTGCTTCGCCCAGTGTACGGGCACGCCCAGACCTCTGCTTGCACGCGAACTGACGCGCATGGCGCAGGCGATAACGCGCGTCGCGGGGGACCTGGCGCAATCCGAGGTGTACGTGGGCGAAGAACGGGCCCTTGTGGAACGCATCCATGATTTCGTGACCGTCCAGGTCGGCAAGCTGATACAACTGGCGCGAGAAGTGCCCAGGATCGACCGGTCGCTGCTGTAGAACAAAATAGTGGATCTCCAGTCCGTCTGTTCGTTGATGTTCGCGACGAACCCGCCGCTCGGCGGCGGCATTCGCGTGTATCGCGACGACCTATGCAAGCTCATTGACAACGCACTCGAAGCGCTGGGTCCAACCGTCGAGTACACGGCCCACAACGGTGACTCGCCCGACCGGGCGCTCGCGCTGATGATTCCAGCTAGACCGCCTGTACTTCGATCGGTTAGCCCGGGCGGATAACGGGTCCGAGCCGCCGTGTTCGGACCCGTACGCACGGTAGCGTGGGCGGGTCGGGCCGCGAGACCCCTCTGCTCAAAATCAATCCGATCTCCCAATATGTGAACACATCAATCACATATTGAATAATTGAGACACCCGGCTCTAAAATCCGATCACAGCCAAAACGGCAGTTACACGCGGCATCGGGGTTTTCCCGGAGACCGTGTGAAACGAAAAAAGCACTCGGAGACACGTCATGCCAACGTCAGCGACATCAGCGCAACCCGCGCGCTCGCATCTGCACTCGCCTTCATGCGTCTCGCACTCCTTATCGATGATTCCCCGCGCCGTATCCCGCGTGATGCTTCGCCGCGTGCCATCGGCCCGGTAACTCGCGTCGTGAACGAACGCTCAATCATTCTCAAGCCGCGAACATCGAGTGCCATGACCAAGACCCTGAACTCCACCGTCGAGCATGAATTGTCGATGGACCGCACGGCCGGCAAACCGGCAGCGCCCGAGGCAGATGCAGCGAACGAAGCGAACGACGCAACCGAGCCGAGCGAAGCGCAGGCATCGGCGGCTGCATTGCTCGACCTCACGCCGCAGCAAGCCGGCACGCAAACCCTGCTGCGCGGCCTCGCGATTCTCGAAGCCGCAGCAGGCGGCGCGCGCGATCTGCGCAGCATCGGCGCGGCGCTCGGCACCACCCGCAGCACGACGCATCGTCTGGTGAGCTCGCTGGTGCAGGCGCGCTATCTGCGCCAGGTCGGCGGTGGTTATCTGCTCGGCCCGAAGCTGATCGAACTCGGCACGATCGCGCTTGAACAAATGCCGCTCACCGCGGTAGCGCGTCCGCATTTGCAAGTGCTGGCCGAGCATACGCACGACACCATTCACCTCGGCGTGCGTGATGGCGACGACGTGCTTTATATCGACAAAATTCCCGGCACGCGCGGCCTCGAGATGCGCTCGCGCGTAGGGCACCGGATGCCGCTGGCATCGACGGGAATTGGCAAGGCGATGATGCTCGACCTGCCACCCGAGACGTGGTCGAAGCTGCTGGAAGCGTCGCATCGCGTGCTCGCGAAGGTGAGTTTCAAGCCCGACCATCAGCCCGATACCGATACCTTCGTGCAGCGCATGACGGGCTATTCGCAAGGCGGTTTCACCTTCGATCTCGAGGAGAACGAAGCATCGATCCGCTGCGTCGCGGCGCCGGTGCGCGACGCGTCGGGCGCGATTGTCGCGGCGCTGTCGGTGGCAAGCACGATTCCCTACATGCCGCCTGAGCGCATGGAAGAACTGATTCCGGTCGTACAGCGCGAAGCGCGCGCGATCTCGCAAGAACTCGGCTGGCGCGTTCCGCAGCCCGCAACACGCAGGATCAAACGATGACGCGGATCGACACATCGGCCGAGACGCAATCAGCCCGCGCTGAAGAGCCGCCGGCCCTGATCGCACTCGACTGGGGCACAACCGCGCTGCGCGCCTATCTGCTCGACGCACACGGCGCGGTGCTGGATACGCGGGCATCGTCGGCGGGCATCATGAATTTGCCGAAACCCGCAGCGCAAGGCGGTTTCGACGCCGTATTCGATGCAACCTGTGGCGCATGGCTCGCCAGCGGCGCGCCGCTGCCGGTGATCGCTGCGGGCATGGTCGGCAGCGCGCAAGGCTGGCTGGAAGCGCCGTACGTGTCCACACCCGCCGATCCGGCTGCGCTGGTCGCGGGCATCGTGCGCGTGAAAACGCTCAAGGGCATTACGGTTCACATCGTTCCGGGGGTGCTTGAAGACGGCGCGTTGCCCAACGTGATGCGCGGCGAAGAAACGCAGATCTTCGGGGCGCTCGCCAGCGACGCCACGCTGGACCAGGAACCGCACGGCGGCCTGATCGGCTTGCCGGGAACGCATGCCAAGTGGGCGGTTGTGTCGAAGGGACGGATCGAACGGTTCTACACCTTCATGACCGGTGAGACTTTCGGCGCGCTGCGCGATCACACCATCCTCGGGCGCACGATGCGCGCGACCGATCACCACGATCTGGGTGCGTTCATTCGCGGCGTCGATACCGCCAAGGACGCCGGCCACGCGGGTTTGCTCGCGACCATTTTCAGCACCCGGACGCTGGGACTGACGGGGCAACTGAAGCCCGAGCAACAAGCGGATTACCTGTCGGGCCTGTTGATCGGCCACGAATTACGCGGTCTCAATGAAGTGCTGGCGCGTGAGCAAGCGGATCTCGCGGGCAAGGCGTTAAGGCTGATCGGTAACGACGCGCTTTGCGAACGTTATCGCCACGCGCTCGCGCGCTTCGGTTGCCACGATGCGCAGACGGTCGCGCACGCGACCGAGCGCGGGTTGCATCGGATCGCGCTGCAGGCCGGCCTGATCCAGTCGACGGCGAGCGCATCTAATTAGGAGCAGGACCATGCAAATCGATATCAACCTCCCCGCGCCTTACGCGCCGCACGCTGGCCTGGCCGCTGCGTTCGGCCTGTGTCCGCTGATCGCGATCCTGCGCGGCGTGACGCCGGCGGACGCCGCTGACCACGGCCGCGCGTTGTACGAAGCGGGTTTCCGGATCGTGGAAGTGCCGCTGAATTCGCCGCAGCCATTCGACAGCATCGCAGCGATTCGCCGGGCGCTGCCCGCCGACGCCATCGTCGGAGCGGGTACGGTGCTGCATCCAGATTACGTCGCGCAAGTGAAAAACGCCGGCGGCGAACTGATCGTGATGCCGCACAGCGACGGCGATGTCGTGCGCGCCGCGAAAGCGCAAGGTCTCGCGTGTTCACCGGGCGTTGCGACGCCGAACGAAGCATTCATCGCGCTGAAGAACGGGGCGGACGTGTTGAAGATGTTCCCCGCCGAGCAGCTCGGCGTGCATGTGGTGAAGGCGTGGCGCGCGGTGATCGCAGCGCGTGTGCCGCTGGTGCCGGTCGGTGGAATTTCGCCGGACAACATGGGACCGTTCCTGAGCGCGGGCGCGAATGGCTTCGGTCTCGGCTCGGCGCTGTACAAGCCAGGTCAGAGCGCGGCGACGACGGCCTCGCACGCGAAGGCGTTCATCAATGGATTAGCCGTGGCGCGAGGCCAGAAGAAATGACCCGGCTCGCAGGCAAGGTCGCGGTCATCACCGGCGCCGGGCGTGGCATCGGCGCGGCGATTGCCAGCGCGTTCGTGCGCGAAGGCGCGGCGGTGGTGCTGGCGGAACTGGATATTGCGTTAGCGCGTGAAACGGCGGCGCGGATCGGATCGGCGGACAAGGTGCTCGCCGTACAAACAGACGTGACGCAAAGCGCATCGGTACAAAACGCCGTGAGCGAAGCAGAAGCGAAGTTCGGCCCGATCGATGTGCTGGTGAATAACGCGGGCATCAACGTGTTTTGCGATCCGCTGACCATGACCGACGACGACTGGCGCCGCTGTTTCGCCGTCGATCTCGACGGCGTCTGGAACGGTTGCCGCGCGGTCTTGCCGGGCATGGTTGAACGCGGGCGCGGCAGCATCGTGAATATTGCTTCTACGCACTCGTTCAAGATCATCCCGGGTTGTTTTCCGTATCCGGTGGCGAAGCACGGCGTGATCGGATTGACGCGGGCGCTGGGTATCGAATACGCGGGGCGGCAGGTGCGGGTGAACGCGATTGCGCCGGGTTACATCGAGACGCAACTCACGCACGACTGGTGGAACGAGCAGGCAGATCCGGCCAAAGCGAAACAGGCAACGCTCGATCTGCAACCGATGAAGCGCATCGGCCGGCCGGAGGAAGTGGCGATGACCGCCGTGTTCCTCGCGTCCGACGAAGCGCCGTTTATCAACGCGAGTTGCATTACGGTGGATGGCGGGCGCTCGGCGCTGTACCACGACTGAAGCCCTATGAATACGTAGAAAAGCAGCAAAGGATGACGCACTGGCCGCGGTGCGACGTCATGACAACAAGACGCGGCCAACACCTTCGTACCAACTAGACAGCTCAAGTCAGGAGACAGACCATGAAACGCAGAATGTTCCTCACACTGGTTGCAACGGCCACCGCAGCCAGCGCTACTTTGTTCACGGCACCGGTCGCGCAAGCCGCCGATGACGTCAAGATCGGCTTCCTGGTGAAGCAGCCGGAAGAACCCTGGTTCCAGGATGAGTGGAAGTTCGCCGAAATCGCGGCGAAGGAGAAGGGTTTTACGCTGGTGAAGATCGGCGCGCCGTCGGGTGAAAAGGTGATGAGCGCGATCGACAACCTCGCCGCGCAAAAGGCCCAGGGTTTCGTGATCTGCACACCTGACGTCAAGCTCGGACCGGGCATTGTCGCGAAGGCTAAAGCCGCCGGACTGAAGATGATGACGGTGGATGACCGCCTGGTCGACGGTTCGGGCAAGCCGATCGCCTCGGTGCCGTACATGGGCATCTCGGCTTACAACATCGGCAAGCAAGTGGGTGACGGCATTGCCGACGAGATCAAGAAGCGCGGCTGGAACATGGCTGAAACCGGCGCTATCGACGTGACCTATGAGCAACTGCCGACCGCGCACGACCGTACGAGCGGCGCTGCCGACGCATTGGTCGCAGCGGGCTTTCCGAAGGCGAACATCGTGATGGCGGCGCAAGCCAAGACCGACACGGAGAACGCGTTCAATGCCGCGAACATCGCGCTCACGAAGAATCCGCAGTTCAAGCACTGGGTAGCGTTCGGCCTGAACGACGAAGCCGTGCTCGGCGCGGTGCGCGCAGCGGAAGGCCGTGGTTTCAAGGCGGACAACATGATCGGCGTGGGGATCGGCGGCTCGGATTCGGCCTTGAGCGAGTTCAAGAAGCCGAACCCGACGGGCTTCTATGCGACCGTCATCATCAGCCCAAAGCGTCACGGCGAGGAAACGTCGTCACTCATGTACACGTGGATCAAGGACGGCAAGGAACCGCCGCTCGTGACGCTGACCACCGGCATGCTGGCGACGCGTGACAACGTGGGCGAAGTGCGCGAGAAGATGGGCCTGGCATCGGCCAAGTAAGCTCTTTTCGTATCAGGTATCGGTAGAGCAATACGGACCGTCGCGTTTCAAAATGAAGCGCGGCGGTCCGCATGAAACATAAGGAGGCGATGTGTCAGCGACGCTGCGTTTTGACAATATCGGTAAGGTTTTTCCAGGCGTGCGCGCGCTCGACGGCGTGTCGTTCGACGTCAACGCCGGCGAAGTGCACGGCCTGATGGGCGAGAACGGCGCGGGCAAATCGACTTTGCTGAAAGTGCTGGGCGGTGAATATCAGCCGGATTCCGGGCGTGTCCTGATCGATGGCAACGAGGTGAAGTTCACGAGCGCGGCTGTATCGATTGCGGCGGGTGTCGCGGTGATTCACCAGGAATTGCAGTACGTGCCCGATCTCACAGTCGCAGAAAACCTGCTGCTCGGTTCCTTGCCGAACACGCTGGGCTGGGTGCACAAGCGCGAAGCGAAAAAGCATGTGCGCGAACGGCTGCTGCAAATGGGGGTCGATCTCGATCCGAACGCGAAGCTCAAGAAGCTTTCCATCGCGCAACGGCAGATGGTGGAAATCTGCAAGGCGCTGATGCGTAACGCACGCGTAATTGCGCTCGATGAACCCACGTCGTCGCTGTCGCATCGCGAGACGGAAGTGCTGTTCAAGCTCGTGCGTGATTTGAAGGCGGACAACCGCGCGCTGATCTACATCTCGCACCGCATGGACGAGATTTACGAGCTGTGCAACACATGCACGATTTTCCGCGATGGCCGCAAGATCGCGTCGCATGCGAATCTGGCCGAGGTTCCGCGCGATATGCTCGTGCAGGAAATGGTCGGTCGCGAGATTGCCGATATCTACGATTACAAGCCACGTGCGCTCGGCGACGTGCGCTTCTCCGTCAGTAATATTGAAGGCCATGCGCTGCGTGAACCGACAAGTTTTGAAGTGCGCCGCGGCGAGATTGTCGGCTTCTTCGGGCTGGTGGGCGCGGGGCGCAGCGAACTGATGCACCTGGTCTATGGCGCGGACCGCAAGAAGGCCGGCACGATCATGCTCGATGGCGAGTCGATCAAGATCCGCAGCGCGGGCGAAGCGATCAAACACGGCATTGTGCTGTGTCCTGAGGACCGCAAGGAAGAAGGCATCGTGGCAATGGCTTCGGTGTCCGAGAACATCAACATTTCGTGCCGCCGGCATTATCTGCGCGCCGGGCTGTTCCTGGATCGCAAGAAAGAGGCAGCGACCGCCGAGCGTTTTATCCAGTTGCTGAAGATCAAGACGCCGAGCCGCAAGCAGAAAATCCGCTTTCTCTCCGGCGGCAACCAGCAGAAAACCATTCTGTCGCGCTGGCTCGCTGAGCCGGAACTGAAAGTCGTGATCCTCGATGAACCCACGCGCGGCATTGACGTGGGCGCGAAGCACGAGATCTATAACGTGATCTATCAACTGGCCGAACGCGGCTGCGCGATCGTGATGATTTCGTCTGAATTGCCGGAAGTGCTGGGGGTATCGGACAGGATCGTGGTGATGCGGCAAGGGCGCATTGCGGGCGAATTGCCGCGTGGAATAGCGAACGAACAATCAGTGCTCAATCTTGCGCTGCCTGTGCAATCGGAACCGACTGCGAAGGCAGCCTGAAGCAAAAAAGTGGAGATGGAGGACATCATGGAAGTCAGGGAAAACATTACCAACACGCTGGTGCCAGCGAAAAACGACAAGCAGAAGTGGTGGCAACAGATCACCGAATACAGCCTGGTCGTGATCTTTATCGTGATGTTCATCACGATGTCGCTCTCGGTCGATCACTTCTTCTCTATCGAGAACATGCTTGGCCTGGCGTTGTCGATTTCGCAGATCGGCATGGTCGCGTGCACGATGATGTTCTGCCTCGCTTCGCGCGATTTCGACTTGTCGGTCGGGTCCACGGTGGCCTTCGCCGGCGTGCTCTGCGCGATGGTGCTGAACGCCACGGGCAACACGTTTATCGCGATCATCGCGGCGGTGGCGGCGGGTTCGGCTATCGGCTTTGTGAACGGCGCGGTGATTGCGTACTTGCGCATCAACGCGCTGATTACTACGCTGGCTACGATGGAAGTGGTGCGCGGGCTTGGGTTTATCGTGTCACATGGCCAGGCGGTGGGCGTGTCGTCGGACACGTTTATCGCGCTCGGCGGCCTGACCATGTTCGGCGTCTCGCTGCCGATCTGGGTCACGCTGGCGTGTTTCATCGTGTTCGGCGTGCTGCTGAATCAGACCGTGTACGGGCGTAATACGCTCGCGATTGGCGGCAACGCAGAAGCGTCACGTTTGGCGGGTATCAATGTGGAACGCACGCGCGTCTGGATCTTCCTGATCCAGGGCGCGGTGGCGGCACTCGCCGGGGTGATCCTGGCGTCGCGGATTACGTCGGGACAACCGAACGCCGCTGACGGTTTCGAGCTCAACGTGATTTCCGCGTGCGTGCTCGGCGGCGTGTCGCTGCTCGGTGGCCGCGCGACCATTTCGGGCGTGGTGATCGGCGTGCTGATCATGGGTACGGTCGAGAACGTGATGAACCTGATGAACATCGACGCGTTCTATCAGTACCTCGTGCGCGGCGCGATCCTGCTTGCCGCGGTGCTGCTCGACCAGTTGAAGAATCGTGGCTCACGCGACTAAATTCGGCGACTAATTGAGAGGTTAGGAAAAGATGGCCAGTTCAGTCGATAAAACCCTCGCCCGCTATCCGAGCCTTGCCGGTAAAGTGGTGCTGATTACCGGCGGCGCGACGGGCATTGGTGCGGCGTTCGTCGAGCATTTCTTCGATCAGGGCGCGAAGGTCGCGTTCTTCGATGTCGATACCAATGCCGGCGAAGCGCTCGCGGATCAGCTCGGTGCGGATCTGGCCGAGGGCCAATTCCGGCCGATGTTCCTGCGCGTGGACCTGACGAATATCGACGCGTTGCGACAAGGCATTGCCGATGTTCGCAGCACGCTGGGGCTTATCGGCGTGCTGGTGAACAACGCGGCGAACGACAAGCGCCACAAGATCGAGGACGTGACGCCCGAGTCGTACGACGCGGGAATCGCGGTGAATCTGCGCCATCAGTTTTTCGCGGCGCAGGCGGTGATCGACGATATGAAGCAGCTCGGCGGCGGGTCGATCGTGAATCTCGGCTCTATTAGCTGGATGCTTAAGCAAGGCGGTTTTCCGGTTTACGTGAGCGCGAAAGCGGCCGTGCAGGGTATGACGAATGGGCTCGCACGCGATCTGGGCCCGTTCAATATCCGGGTCAATACGCTCGTGCCGGGCTGGGTGATGACCGACAAACAACGTCGCTTATGGCTCGACGAAGCGGGCAAGCTTGCGATCAAGGAAGGCCAGTGTATTGATGCGGAATTGTTGCCCGTGCATCTTGCGCGTGCCGCGTTGTTCCTGGCGTCGGAGGACAGCAGCATGATGACCGCGCAAGAGGTCGTGATCGACGGAGGCTGGGCATGAAAGCCGATCTGTTGATCGACAGCCAATGCGCGCTGGGCGAAGGCGCGACGTGGTGCGCCGCGACCGGGCGTTTTTACTGGACCGATATTGAAGGCGAGCGTTTGTGGCGCTACGACCCGCGCGACGCCAGCCGCGTTTCGTTCGATATGCCGGAACGGCTTGCATGCTTCGCGTTATGCGCCGATGCTGACGTGCTGTTGCTCGGCCTGGCTTCCCGGCTGGCGTTTTTCGACTTGAAGACCGGCGCGATCGAAACGATCATGCCGGTGGAAGCCGATCTGCTGACGCGTATCAACGACGGCAAATGCGACCGCCAGGGCCGCTTCGTGTTCGGGACGAAACACGATGTGGCGAAGGCGGAGAAGATTGGCGGGTTTTATCGGCTGAACCTGGATTTGTCGCTTGAGCGTTTGCCGCTCGGCGAGTGCGCGATTTCGAACAGTATCGCGTTCAGTCCGGACGGATCGCGCATGTATTTCTGCGATTCCCCGGAGCGCGTGATTCGCGTGTGTGACTACGATTCGTTTGCGAACCAGCGCGTGTTTGTCGAACTGGCGGATGCGAGCGGCGAGCCGGATGGTTCCGCCGTCGATAGCGATCGCGGCTTGTGGAACGCGCAGTGGGGCGGCAGGCGCGTGGTGCGTTATGACGCCGATGGCCGCGAAACAGCGCGCATCGACGTGCCGACGGCGCAGCCAAGCTGCGTCGCGTTTGGCGGTCCACAACTCGACACGGTGTACATCACGAGTGCTCGGGTTGGATTGGATGCGGGCGCGTTGCAGGACGATCCGCACGCGGGCGCGGTTTTTATCGCGACGCCGTCGGCCAGGGGTATCGCCGAGCCGGTGTTTCGCGGGCATAGTCACGCGCAGTGAGCGCGTGAATGCGGCGGGCGTTTTACGCGTCGCGCAGCAAACCTGCGGTATCACGTTGCACGCACAACATGAGGCGGCGCGCACGACGCGTTGCCCGCAATTTCCCGGGCACGCTGGCGCTTCACGCCAGGACCACGGGATCGATCGCCTCTCGTTCGGAGACAGCCACCATGACCGTTGCCCGCCCAGCAGGAAGCTCCACGCCCCCACCGGCGTCGTCCCGTCCTGCCGCGAATACCCGCCGCTCGAAGCTTGTCGCCGCCACGGAGCCGCCAATTCGTCCGGGTCCCGCCACGTCGGTCGTCGCGATGGGCGGCGCGGGTGTCAACGGTTGCATCACGCTCGCCAACGCACAACTACGCCTCGATATCGCGCCGGCCCTCGGCGGCGGCATCACGCGCTTCGACTGGCGCAGCGACGGAGCGCTCGTGCCGATCTTCCGGCCGTGCCTCGCGCCGAGTGCGGCTACGGATCCTAATGAGCTCGCGTGTTATCCGCTGCTGCCGTATTCGAATCGCATCGGCGGCGGACGGTTTCAGTTTCTCGGCCGCGGTGTCGATGTGCCGTGCAACCGGCCCGGCGAGCCGCTGCCCTTGCATGGCGACGGCTGGCTCGGCGCGTGGGACGTGGCGTCCGAGAGTTCGACACACGTGCGGCTTACGCTCGATCGACGCAATGGTGCGCCGTATTCGTATCTGGCGAGCCAGTCGTTCATGCTCGAAGCGTCGACGCTGGTGGTGACGCTTTTTATCGAAAATACAGGGCGCGATGCGTTGCCGTTCGGGCTTGGATTGCATCCGTTCCTCACGCGTGAAGCCGATACCGAGTTGTCTGCTGCGGCCGACGGCTTGTGGCTTTGCGGCGACGATTTCCTGCCGATCCGGCACGTTCCGGCCCCGCCCGCATGGCAATTCGGCGTGGCTTATCCCATGCCCGCCGCGATGGTGAACAACGCCTTCACAGGATGGAGCGGGCGTACGAGCGTAATGTGGCCGAAGCGGCGGTTGTCGCTGACCATTTGCGCCGATACCGATTACTACGTGCTCTACGCGCCGGCTGGCCAGAATTTCTTCTGCTTCGAACCCGTCGATCACCCGATCAATGCGGTGAATCTGCCCGGTGGCGGTGCCGCGCACGGCATGACGGTGCTGGCGCCGGGCGAAAGCCTGACGCGCGAGTTCAGCTTTACTGTTGAACGGTCCGGGGAAGCCGAGCGGCGTGGGCGGCCGAAGCAGCCCGCGGGGCAGAAGGCGCGTAAGACGGCGGTGGCGGCGCGGTGAGGCGTTAAGCGTTGGCCGCTCGACGTTAGCGTGTGGCGTTAGCGGTTCCCCGTTTGCTGTTCACGAGTTAGCGCTTAGCCACGTGCCAAGAAACGCCCCTGCGGCGCGTTAAAATGCGGGATCACTTATTTGCCCTCTCGCCCCGGATGCCCATGTCTTTCATCGAATCGCTCAATGCCGCGTGGTCGCGGACCCAATCGTTACTCTGTGTCGGGCTTGATCCGGAGCCTTCACGGTTTCCGGGCGCATTCAACGGGCGTGCCGATTCGATCTTCGATTTTTGCCGCGACATTGTTGACGCTACGGCGCCATTTGCCTGCTCATTCAAACCGCAGATTGCGTATTTTTCGGCGCATCGGGCGGAGGATCAGCTTGAGCGGTTGATCGCGCATATTCATGCTGAGCATCCGGGATTGCCCGTGATCCTGGACGCCAAACGCGGCGATATTGGCAGCACCGCCGAGCAATATGCAATCGAAGCGTTTGATCGATACAAAGCCGATGCGGTCACGGTTAATCCGTATATGGGATTTGATTCCGTTCAGCCGTATCTCGAGCATGAGGGGAAGGGCGTGATCGTCTTGTGCCGCACGTCCAATGCCGGCGGCTCGGATCTGCAGTTTCTTAACGTCGATCGAACGCCGCTTTATCAGATCGTGGCGCGGCTTGCGGCTGAGAAGTGGAATGCGAGCGGGCAGTTGGGGTTGGTGGTTGGGGCTACGTTTCCTAAGGAAATTGAAGTCGTGCGTTCTATCGTTGGCGATATGCCGCTTTTGATTCCGGGCATTGGCGCTCAAGGTGGTGATGTTGAAGCGACGGTTCGTGCTGGACGCGATTCTTCGGGCAAAGGTGGAATGCTGATTAATTCTTCGCGCGCGATTATCTACGCCAGTAAAGGCGAGGATTTTGCCGATGCTGCCAGAGAGGCCGCCAAGCGCACGCGGGATGCGATTAATGCGGTGGGTTGATGTTGCCGCACGCTGAACAGTGCCGGTTTCGAATCATCGCGACCGGCAGCTACCGACCCTAAACTGCCGCACATCACCGTGCGTCTGCAACGGCCGCTTTCAAGGTACAACACTCGCTGGTCCCGCGAAAGCCGGTGATTAAAAACAGCTGGGCAGCAGCTCGCCGCTACGGTATGTAACCACAGAGTGTTATGGGACATCAGTCAACAGAGGGGGCGATCGGTTGGTTGAAGCTTCCCGTTAAAAGGCCTCTGTCCATAGGGAACGCCGAAGTCCCGGTGGATGCTACCTGGACGCCGACGGCCATGTCTTGATAACGTACTCAATCAATCCTTCAAGTGCCTTCTTTGATGCGCCTCCTTTGGCTTGCACGGCCATGCCTTGTGAGATAGCCATTACAAATGAGGCCAGAGTTGCCCCATCGACTGAAGCGGGTAGTTCGCCTTCTCGTTGAGCACGTTCCAGGCGTTTACGGAGCGCCAATTGCGTTGCGGCACGGCGTCGGATGAGTTCACGGCGAATGGGTTCGGCATCGTCCGAGCAGGCGAGCGCACCGTTTATACCCAGGCAACCCGGATGCGCTGAGTCCATGGTATGGATGTCGGCGGAGCCTCGCAGAATACGCTCCACAACATTCAAGGACGTAGGCTCGCTCAGTGCTTCGCTCATGAAGCCCATGTACTTGGCGTCGTAGAGATCGAGCGCTTTGATGAAGAGTGCTTCCTTGTTGCCGAACGCCGAATAGAGGCCAGGGCGTGCCACGCCCGTGGCCTGGGTCAAATCTTCAAACGAAGCGCCCTCGTAGCCCTTCTGCCAGAAGACCGATAGCGCAGCTTCCAGCGCCTCGCCTTCGTCGAACTGTCTGTGACGCCCCATCTTTAAGCTCACACGGATGTTTTAGTAACGATCAGTATAAAACACTTGACACCCTTGGACCAATACAATACCGTTCGTTACTATAACGAACGGTATTTAATCTGTAAGATCAAGGAGCAAGTGTAGTGCTCAATGGGAACACAACCTTCTCGCTACGTGGGAAGTTCGCGCTTGTGACCGGCGGCGCACGCGGTCTCGGCCTCGAGATTGCCCAGCAGCTGGCAACGCTGGGCGCGCACGTCATCGTCGGCGCACGAGACACGGCGAAGGCCGAGGCGGTCGCCACCGAGTTGCGCGACCAGGGCCATGCAGTGTCCGCGCTCAAGCTCGACGTCACGAGCGATGAGGATCGGCAGGCGGCCTACGCCGCAATCGACAGAGCGCACGGCAGGCTCGACATTCTGATCAACAACGCCGGAATCCTGCTGGACAGCCCCGATGGCGGCACACGGGCTACGCGACAGCCGAGCGAGGCACTGCCTAACGTGGTGCGCGACACCTTTGAGGCGAACTTCTTTGCTCCCGTTTTTCTAACACAAACCCTGCTGCCGCTGATTCGGCGGTCGAGTGCTGGCCGGGTCGTGAACGTGTCGAGCATCAGAGGGTCGCTCGCACATCTATCCGATCCGTGCTCGCCGGTCTACCCGATCCGGGCTCTCGGCTATGACACATCCAAGGCCGCGCTCAACGCCTTCACTATTTTGATCGCCGCGGAACTGCGAGACACGCCGATCAAGATCAATGCGGTTCATCCCGGCTGGCTGCGAACCAGCATGGGTGGCGAACGGGCAAACATGAGCGCGGAGGACGGTGCGCACACCGTCGTGAAGTACGCCAGCCTCGGTGAAGACGGCCCCACCGGCGGCTTCTTCTTCCTCGATGAACGGCTGCCGTGGTGAACAAGAACCTCCCACCCTCCAATCAACAAAAAAGGAATCTGAAATGAGCAGGAAACTCGCTGGAAAAGTTGCCCTCGTCACGGGTGGATCGCGCGGCCTCGGTGCGGCGACCGCTGCCGCGCTGGCAGATCAGGGCGCGGACATCGCCATCAGCTATGTCGCTTCCGAGGAAAAGGCATTGGCCGTCATTGAAAGCATCAAAGCGAAGGGTGTGCGTGCCATTGCGATCAAGGCTGATCAGGGCGATCCGGCCGCTTCTGAACCGATGGTGCGTGAAGTGGTGTCGAAGCTCGGAAAGCTCGACATCCTGGTCAACAACGCTGCCGTTGCACTGCAAGGCAAAACCATCGACGACCCCGCCATCGACAACGCGGCGATGGATCGGCAATGGGCCATCAACACCCTCGGTGTGATCGCCAACATTCGTGCAGCCGCCAAGGTGCTGCCCGAAGGTGGTCGCATCATCTCCATCGGTTCGGGCCTCGGCACACGCATCGCATTTCCCGGCACCGCCGACTATGCCGCCACGAAGGCTGCGGTGGTCGGTTACTCCAAGGGAGCCGCGCGTGATCTCGGCGGTCGGAACATTACCGTCAACGTCGTCCAGGCCGGGATGATGGACACCGACATGGCTGCCGGATCGAAAGGCAAGCTGCCTCCGATCATCATGGAAAGCCATGCCATCCACCGCTTCGCCGAGTTGAGCGAGGTCGCTGCAGCCGTCGTCTTTCTGGCCGGGCCGGATGCCGGTTTTATCACAGGCTCCGTCATCGATGTGAACGGCGGCTTCACTGCCTGACCGGCACACGATCATCGAGACTGGGCCGGCCAGGAGATCGCACGCTGCAAATCTGCGCGTCCAGCCGACATTGACGTACGGCTGCGGTTTCCGGTCAATGTGATGGTGAACCAGGACCTGGTGCTGCGGCCAAAGCGCTTCATACCCTTGCCAGCGCACAGGGTAGTCTTAAATTCACAGCGCGGTGGGAAGGTCAAGGCGCTCCGCTCGCAAAAGTACTATCGGCTACCGATCTGATTGAACGACCGGTACGCGAGTGGCAGGAAGAAAGTTCTCGATAGTGGTGACCAGTTTGAATGAGGCTGCATTCATTAGAGCGCTAACTTATCGTCAATGGCCGCTGAGCGCTGATCAACCGCCGTTCGAATGGCTTAATGCCGACACGAGTGAATGCCTCTTCATGGCCGGATTGTGTCTCAGGTGATGACGCGTAAGCCTATCCAAGTAACGATCAGGACTTGGATTCGCCGTCGCACCACGGGCTCACAACTCGCCTGGCAAACGGTGACTTCTTCATCGGCGATTTTCCGGCACACTACGGGCATCCTCGCTCAGCCGTACATACCATGCCCCATTCGTTTAAGCCTACCGTCGAACAGCATGCAGTCGTAGATGCAGTTCTCGGTGGCGGCGACCTGAAAATCAAGGCGTATGCCGGCGCGGGAAAGACTTCGACGCTACGGCTGATCGCCGATCAGCTCGCGGGTAAGCGCGGCAGCTATCTTGCCTTCAACAAGGAAATCGCCCAGCACGCTC
The DNA here is from genome assembly GCF_964253815.1 of Caballeronia sp. LjRoot34. Taxonomy (NCBI): domain Bacteria; kingdom Pseudomonadati; phylum Pseudomonadota; class Betaproteobacteria; order Burkholderiales; family Burkholderiaceae; genus Caballeronia; species Caballeronia sp. LjRoot34. The sequence continues at coordinate 3,681,038 of NZ_CAXUSB020000001.1, read as the reverse complement.
GCCGCGGCTTTCCGCCGAATGTCAGCGCGCGCACAGTGCATTCGCTCGCGTATGCATCCGTAGCTCCGGCCCTGACCGCGCGCGTGAACCTCCCGACCGAGCCCCCGCACGAATTGGCTGCTCGCTATGGGATCGGACCGATACAGGTGCCCACCATCACCGGCAAAACCGTCGAAATCACGCCGTTCGAAATCGGTCGCATGGTTGCCGACGGCCTGGGCAGGTTTTGCCGTTCGGCGGAGTTGCGGCCGGAGGCTTTCCACGTCCCTGTCGACGAAAAGGTTCATGAAGAGGCGGCCGACTGGCTGCGCGAATCGTTGCTTCCCTGCGTAGTGCGCCTGTGGCATGAAAGCACAGACCTACGTGGACGCCACGCTATTGCGCCGGACGTCTATTTAAAAGTCTGGGCGCAGACCGAACCGCGTATCGATGCAGATTTCATCCTATTCGACGAGTCCCAGGACAGCGATGGTGTCATGCTCTCGGTGCTTGGCCTTCAGCGCCATGCACAGATCATCTACGTCGGTGATCCCTATCAGCAAATCTACGAATGGCGCGGCGCCGTCAATGCAATGGCTCAGATCGATGCGCCCGAGCGTGCGCTGACCGAATCCTTTCGCTTCGGACCTACATTCGCGGCACTCGCGAGCCGTATTCTGTCTCTGCTGGGCGAGCGCACGCCCATTCGCGGCCAGGATGCCATCGGGTCGATCATGGTGGAGGATCCGAGTATCTCACCGCCGGTCGACGCCATTTTGTGCCGCAAGAATGTGACGGCGATTTGGCAATTAGCCGTGGGCATCGAAGCGGGGCACAAGCCGGCTATCCGCATGAGCCCGACCGAGATCGTAGCGTTCGCTGACGGCGCTGACCTGTTGCTGGCCGGCAAGCGAGCCTTCCGGCCAGCGGCGTTTTCCCTGTTTGAAACCTGGAAGGACGCTCAGTCGTTCGCCCAGAGCGCGGTCGGGCGCGACTTATTACCCATCGTGCGAATCGTCGACGAGTGTGGCACCGGCTATCTGCGGGAGCTGGCGCGACGCGTTACGCCCGAGGCAGACGCCGACTACGTGATCTCGACCGTGCACCGTGCCAAAGGGCTGCAATGGAAACGGGTGAAAGTAGCCAACGATTTCCGTTTCAAAACTGTCGACGGACGCCTGACGTTAGACGAGGACGAGATGCGCCTGCTGTACGTGGCCGTGACGCGCGCACAGCACGTGCTGGACATCTCCGAACTGCGCGAAGAGCTTTTGCGGTTGTTCAACTCGCATCGGTGAAAACACCGGCATGCTCCGCGCCAGCGTGGCGATCAATGCCGTCGTTCTTTGCTGCTGTTGGTCAGCGCCACTGCACATACCCGTAGTAATACTGCGGTCGAAACGGCCTCTACTTCGACCGCCCCAGGAAGCGGAAAACAAAGTACGGTAGCGACAGAACGACCGTCGCAGATCGACCCACAAGCGCCCTTCGGCCGGTCGTACGCTAATGGCGATTTCACAGATAACACCGGCCATTCGTATCTCGGCACCGTTTGCTCGGCGCTGAATGATCGCTGATATGGTAGTCCGCCCCTATTTTTTGTAGAACCCACTGAATAGCCGACCCCTGACCACGAGCACATCGCCCTTGTTTGCGTTTCGAATATGTATGTCAGGGCGACGACGCGGCGACTGCCTGTCTGTGGACAGCGGGGATAAGTCAAGGGGCCGAGACGATGCCACAATCGCGAAGCCATGGACCCGAAAAACGCCGGCAGAATAACCCTGGAGTGCCGCATGGGCGTCATTTACCTCGATCAAAACTACATCTCCAACGTTGCACCGCACAGGGATGGCGATCAAGCCGCTGCAGAGCGCGAACTTGCGCGGACGATTGCCGAACAAGGCGAGCATCGTTTTGCGGCGTCCGCGTGGCATGCCTACGAAACCGCGAAAGCCGATTGGGACACAACCCGCGAAGGAATCATCGCATACCTTGACTCCGTCCATCCGCTTTGGTGCGCCAACCCGCACTGGGTTGAATTACATGAGTTGATCGGGTACCTCGACGGGAAAATCGACCCGTTGCCGTACCGTGTTGACGCTCCACGACCGTTCTTGGACACGCCAGGACAAATGTGGGCGACTTTCAATGGACCGGAGCGAGACGCCTCGGTGTTCGTCGGGGAGACGTTTCGCGACGTGGTGGAAATGCTTCGGCAAAAGCCCCTTGTTGCCCCGTTGGACTACGCGCTCGCGTCTGGCCCGGAGGCCGCACAAGTCGCTCGGGACGCGCACAAGGCCGGTGACATCGAACGAGACGCGCCGTTGCTCGACGGTGCTTGGCTACACGGACTGCTTCCTGAACGTAACCCGGAGACCGGAATCTGGGTGGATAAGCGGCAGCGCGACGCGATTGTGACCACGTTGTTGGCAAACCTCGGCGATGTTTACTGGCATTGCCCGGCGTTGCACGCCGAGGATCAAATCTTTCGGTGGCGAGCTACTGGAAACAGCACGTTGCGACCTTCGGATGGGGTGGATATTCAGTTCCTTGTGATCGTCGCCGCTTACTGTGACGTACTCGTATCCAGCGACAAGACCCTTCGAAGGATGGCGAGCGACGTGATCAAGGCGATCGGGTCGAGATGCCGTGTGATTGAGTGCCTAAACGAGCTGTGACGCTTAGTTCCAGGATAAGGCCGAGGTCTGCGTGACGTTTGCTGACTCGTTACATGATTTTTTGATTGGCCAAGGTTGCCAAACAGTTAAATTGGATCGGCAAGGTTCATTTGGTTTGTCTAAAAGCGGCCTTTCACGGCATACCGATAAAGCGTACGAAGAACGTCTGTATCTTCGAGCGATAACGCGACCGACATGAGCCGCGCGTGAAGGTCTGTTGTCTGGACGGAACCGACGTTTGAGCGTAAGTGTGAAGGCATGGGCCAGCGTCTATTGATTGCCGGACGCGTCCGATGTTGAACTTCCGTAGTCGACCGACTGCCGCCGCCTCGAATAGCGCCGCCGCTGTGACCGCTTCCAAGGCACAGCGGCCGTCGACTCTTCGAGTCCACCGGCGATTAATCGGCGTTATGCAAAGCGCTTTATACGGCCAACGAGGATCGGCACGTCAATCCTTCTTCCGTCTTTCGATTTCTTGCCTCACACGTTCGATTTCAAGCCGTTTGGCTTCCTTTGTTCCCCATGGTGGCGCTCTGTTCTGGGTGGCTTCGGCGGCGGCATGAATACGTGCTTTGGCCACAAGTTGGTTGGCTCTGCGTTCGTCCAACTCCCTCATTTTGGCCGCTTGCCGCTCGGCGGAGCGCTCAGCCGCAATGGGTGTAGTTCGTTCAGGTAGTCCGGCAAGGATCACAAGCTTGTCAATATTGTCCCAGGTGCTGATCCAGCCGTCGTTGTAGGCAAACTCGCTAATCAACGGGAGGTTAAGTGCCGTGTAGATCGGGATCCAGTTTTCTTCTTCGCCCTGGCGGCGACGCACAGCAAGTTTGGGATTGAACTGGTACCGCCCGGTGGATACGCGCAGAAACAGGGATCGGTTGTAGGCATAGTCTCTGTCGATTTCGTTCCTCGCCAGCACGCCAGAAAGATGCTGGCGCTTGTTGCGCTCTGGCCGCACTAGGTTAGCGGGTAAGTGTTGCCAGGCATCGAGGATGATTTGGGTCTGGAACGCGCTGTCTGCATTGCGTCGTATCTTGCTGAATCGGGCTTTGAACAATACCCACAGGGTCTGGAACAGAAAGTATTCAGACAGATGCCGGTCGATGCGGACCAGGCGATCACCCACTCTGACATCAATGCAGGGCGGAGCCAAGCATTCATAGATTGCCGCCAGCGGGCCAGCAGCGAACTTTGCATCGCCAAATGCCTGACGCAAAGCCCAGTGCAGTGCATTGTGACCATAGTGATCGACGGCATCGCGGTCGGCACCGCGCTCCAGCAGGGCTTCCACCAGCGCCACATTTCCTGCAGCAGCTGCGGCCATCAGTGGCGTCTGGTTCATTGGCAGGCGATGATCGACGCCATGCTGGTCGCACTGCCTGAGGATATCCTTGAAGTGATTGGCGAAGAAAGGGACGTAGCTCTTGCGGGCGAACACCGCACGCTGCTGATCAAAGGTTCGTGCCTGCTCGAACTTCGCCTCAACGGCCAGCCACTCGGCGAGCTGCGGTTCATCGAAGCAGGTGGCATAGTCAAAGAGTTGCTGCTTGCTCTTGTTACCCGGAGACTGCTCGCGGAAGACCTTGATCAACAGCTCCCTGACCTTGGCCTCATCGAACACCGGCCATGGCACCGGGACCTGCTTCAATATGGTGCGACGGATGGCCTCCGCCTGCTCCTGCTTGCCCTGCAGTTCGAGTTTGCGTGCTTCCTTCTGCCAGTCTTCGAGCGTGGATTGTTTGGCCTCGATCTTGGTCTGGCCCTCGATCAGATCCAGCAGCCCGAACAGATCATGCCCTGTGTCCGACTCGATCATGTAGATGTTCTTGATGGCGCGCGTCAGCGCTACATACAGCGCATTGACGAAGAACTTATAGACTTCGAGCGACTTGTCACTCTTGTCTTTGGCGCGTTTGTAATCCAGTGTCTCGACCGCCAGATCGGTCTTGACGATGCCCTCGGCGATGTCGTTGAACTCGCCGCGGTGATCCGAGATGAAACGGTAGAGCACAATGTTCTCGTATTCGAGACCCTTGGCTTCGTGGATCGAGAACAATAGCGGCGTGGCAAAGTGCTTGCGGGCGTCGGCCTTGTCCTCATCGCGCATCACCAGAACGGCGAACTGGGTGGATTGGCGAATCTTCTGGTCCAGTTCGCGCTTGGTGGCGTCCTTGTCGGGCATCAGCGTAACCTGGCCGGTCTCGCCGCCGACGGCCTGGACCAAGAAGTTGCTCTCGCGGTCGATGGAGCCGAAACGCCGCTGCTTGACCTTGAGCAACTGATTGGCGACGCGTGTGGCCTCCAGGCCGTTGCGAAAGTTGGCCGTTAGCATGCGCAATTCCTGCCGCTCGGCCACTTTCGGGTCCTTCCAGAACAGGCTCTTGACTTGGCTCCAAGAAAAGAAATTGGGATGGACTATCTGGTTGGAATCCCCGCAGAGCATGAAATGGCCTGGCTTCTTCAGGGTTTTCAGCACGAGCGCGAGTTGCGCGGTGGTGACGTCTTGCACCTCGTCAATAACCACGAAGTCGTAGCGCGGCGCGGCCAGCGCTTGCCAGTCCTGGGCGACAAGATTCAGGTCGTAGAGCTTTGCCTCGGCGAGCCAGGCACGGTACTTCTCAAACAGATTGTAGAGTTGGTCGCGCCGTTCTACGGAAAAGATCGATTGACGCACCCCCAGTGCTTGATACTCGCCGCGCGACAGGACGCCGCTCGCCCCGGCAGCAATCACGCCGCGAATCTCCTCGAAAGCCTGATGGGCTTCTACATCCTTGAAGTTCTGGCGTATGCGGGAGTACCAGCCCGAAAAGTCACGCCAGGTAGCTTCGCGTCCTGCCGGAACGCGGATCGACTCGACAAACTCGCGGTAGGACAGAAATGCGGCATCCTGGCCGCCATGCTCGAAACCGTTGGCGTAGTAAAGGTCGCGGGCGCTCTGCGCCAGGAACGTGGAGTGAGTGACGTAGAGGACCTCACCTTCGGCATGCTTGAGCTTTTCAAGCGTCAGTGCGGTCTTGCCGCTGCCAGCGCTGCCGACGACAATTAAGGGAGGTGGCTGTCGGTAAATAGTCTCTTGCGTGTCATCAAACGAGATCGGTTTGTCGAGCAGGTGAATGCCGGTACGCTCGGGATGAAGGTAGCGTAGAGCTTGCGCCTCCCTAATGGCGTCATCGGCGCTGATGTCTGGAATTTTGCTCTCGTCAATCGCCGCGCCGCGCAAGAAACGTGACTTGTCGTAGGCGTGATTGGCGATCACTTCCAGCATCAGTGCGCAGACTTCATCCCCGTGGCGCACCAGCGAGAACAACAGCCGGTCGGCGTCATCCAGCTTCGCCCGGTAGAACTTGCCGTGGCTCAGATTGGCGAGCTTCTTGACTTGGGCAGCACGGAAGTCGTGGCGAGCGATGGCCGCGGACACCTTGTCGTAGCTAGCCTTGACGCGTGAGGTGTCGAGGCCGGTGTATTCGAGGATCTTCATGAGGCGACGAGGATGCGAACATGTGCAAGAGCAAGAATTCTCTCATGATCGTGTGGCCTGCCAACTTCTATAGCAAGCTTTCCGGTCTTGAACGGCAGTTATCCGGCATGAACCGGACGCCCTATGACCGACGATTTCCTCATACTGAATGACGGGTTTTGGCGTGCGCCGTGCAAAGGCGGCGCTTTTCCAGTGGATGAAAGCCCCACCCGGCAACCGCTCCAGCCGGAAGCAACCGGAGCAATCGTGGAGGTAACGAAGCGGTTGAAGCCTTCGGTGAAGCGTGTCACGAAATACGGTGACAGCGCGAGTGTGCAGGCCGTAACGCGAGTGAACGCCGAGCAAGCCTCGAAAACGTCGATGCGCGGGCCGACCTGACTGCCATATCGGGGAAGGCTGATACGACTGGGTGAATGAGCAGGCAGGACGCCCAGCCGCTGCGCCGGGGTAGTGGCGACAGCATGCACACAAGGAAAGCGCACGCAACACGGGAAAGGTCGCAAACGACGGCAGTGTCCGCTATGGTCCGACACCGTGCAAGAGTTACGCAACCTCGCCGGCCAACGCCCGCCGCAGGAACGGGTATTCCTCAATCGCCGCGGGCAACCCCTGACACGTTTCGGGATTCACGCGGTCGTGGAACGTTGCGCTGTCAAGGCACGAGCCAATATGCCTTCGCTCGCGTCCAAGCGCGTCAGCCCGCACAGCATTAGACATTCAACTGCGACCCACCTGCTTCGATCCGGTGTCGATATCAACACCGTACGGGCGTGGCTTGGCCATGTCTCCATCGATACGACCAACATTTACGCCGAAATTGACCTGGAGACGAAGGCCAATGCTCTGGCGAAGCTCGCTATACCGAGCGATCGAAAGGCGAGCCGGCGGTGGGGCAAAGATCCTGCACTGATGGCGTTTCTCCGGTCCTTGTAGCGGGTTCTTTTATGTGGCGTTCAGCCGGCCTGATCCCGTCAGGATCGCGGCTCGGGCGCCACAAGCCCACATTTGAGCCAACACCACATATGGCACTAAATGTGATCGACCACATTTAGTGCGGGAGATCTGCACGACGGGTTCGATGAGCGGGGTGTGAAGACGGAGCCATGGTGAGGTTATTCGGGCACCGCCAGACGAAAGAGGCGGCAACAGACAAACCGAACCTACCGCCACCGCGTCACATCTCGACTCTACCGAACCCGGTCCGACAACGGACTTCCGTAGGCGACCCGGAGCGGTCAGGGGAGTCTTCTGAAAGCCGACCCGCGTCGCGAGGATACCAATCGTAGCGGTCCACACGATCGTCAGGCAAGCTCCGGGCGTGAGGCGGCCTGCGCCAATACGAGCTGATTGCCGCCGAGCGACTTCGCGTTATATAACGCCGCGTCGGCAGCTGCCAGCAGGTCAGCAAGCGTGGACGATTCGGTTCCGAACTGTGCGAGCCCAATGCTGACCGTTGCTTGTATCGCGACGCCGTCGATCCTGTGAAGGATCGTCTCAGTGAAACGTCTAGCGACGGTCTCGCCCACTTCTTTGGCGCGAAGGCTGTTATGGCGAGGAAGCAGAGCAACGAACTCTTCTCCGCCGATGCGCGCAAGAATCGCATCCGGACCCACCACGCTCCGGGCAACGTCGCCAAATACTTTCAGTACCTCGTCGCCCGTCTTATGACCGTATCGATCATTAATGGTCTTGAAAAGATCGAGATCGAATGCGAGGAGAGAGATCGGCCGACGTGGTTCTGCATCGCGGATCACACGCGCGCCCTCTTCGAAAAACCATCGACGATTGCCAAGACGGGTCAGGTAGTCCGTTTGAGAGTCTCGCAGAAGCTCGCCAAGAGTCTCCTCGCGGATCAGCTTCAGCAGGGTCATCGGCAGAACAACCGAATACAGGACGCCCTCGTACATCGTAACGTTGCTGGCGACCGACACCACGTCTCGCCCGTACCGTGCCGCCAGCAAAGGCAAGATGAACGCTCTGGCAGCATAAAGGAGCGTATGGATGCCCGTCACCAACACCGCGATGTGCCGCGACGGCATCAATTTCATGCCCTCGCATCGCAGCAGCTCGAAAGACGTCACGCCGCTGGCCAACGCGATCGGTATCGCGCTTGCGTAGTACCACACTGAATCCGCCCAGCGCGCGCCGGCCACGGCCCATGTGAGCGCCAGCAAGATGAGCAAAGCGATGGAGCTATTACGGTATTGCCGGCCGCTCAAGGTTGCAACGCCTTGCAGGACCAATAGATAGCCGGTGACGATCACGAGGTTGCTCAACGCGGAGCCAGTCGCACCGGGCAGCTTGTTACGGACCGTCACCGCCGCACATCCAATGGCAAGCGTGGCGTACCCGGCGGCGAGTATTTTCAATTCCTTGCTGCGCCTGGGATGCGTTCGATTTTCCCAGAGCGTCATCCCGGAACTCACAAAAAGCGTTCCGATGATGAGGAAATAAAGGGTGAGAAGATCGAAGTGCATCGCTGTGGAGAGAATCCTGCGCCGGTGTATTGCGGCGGCAATTCTACGAGAAAATTTGGTAATGGTTGATGGTTGGTAAGTCCTGGATGCATAAACTTAACGCCAGGAAGCGTTTCAATTGCCACTGAGCGGATCGGCGGACGAAACTGGACCATCGTTCGCGTACGGTTCGGCTACTCGCCGAAGAACGCCTGCTTTCTGACGAACTGCCAACGATCGGACGAAGTGCGTCGAATCGGAGGCTTTGAAATCAGCCTCTGGATTTTCGGCATCCTCTGTAGTTATCGGCAAATCGCGAGAATACTGAAGGCTTGTTGCGATAGCGTCGGCAATTCGGCTAATTGAGGTCCAGCTGCGAATGTCGCGCCCGCATTTAGATCATCGCGCGAGGAACAAATTGTCATCGATTCACGCGTAGTTGTCGAAGGCCCGTTTTTGGCCGAACCCGGGCCGACAGCGACCGCACCAAACCGACCCTGCTCTGCCCTTGAACTAACTCCAAACCGGCCGCTCGTCGCGGTAACCGGGTGCCATGTTGTCAGGTCGCCCCAATCTGCGTCGCGATAAGCGTGCGGATCTGACGGGCGCCTTCTTCTGGACTGCAAGTGGACGTGTCGAGACACATCGAATACGGTCTTGAATAGGCCGGGTTTCCGAACTGCGATCTGGCCATTCCCTCACCGCGATCGCCTCTCGCACGTTCCCGTTGTTCAAGAACTTCCAATGGACTCCAGACACCAACAACAAACGTCCGGCGAGGCGAGAGCGCGGCAATACATTTTTCCAATGCAACTGTATCTCTCAGCACAAGGTCAAGAACGATCTCGAAGTGGCTCTCAGCGGCGCGTCTCAAGGTGGACTGTAAGTTGAGGTGATGAATCGCCAACGCCTGATCGAGTTCTTCAGCGGATCGCATATCGCGCCTGCGAGACATCTCGACAAATGCGTCAAGCGTGATATGAAAAACAGGCACGTCCGAACTGTCCTGAAGCGCAGTCGCGATGCTGCTCTTTCCCGCACTGGTTGGACCGTGCAATACGATAGCGGTAGGTGCCATAGCTTTTTAGCAACTCCGAATCAGGTTTATCTGTGCTAGCGGTGACAGCAATCCCGAGCGCCTTCTCATTGTCGACAATCTTGACGTAACCGTCGACGGTCTCTTTGTGGCCGGCTGCTGTCTCAGGGTGTCAGGGATCTACGCAAGAAGTGGCGTTCGTGCCGACCACTAAATCCTGAAAGGCGACCGAACTCCGAGTAGCCGAGCTTCTTATAAAATGCGAAAGCTTGGAAGCTGAGTGTGTCTAGAAACGCATGCTTGCAGCCTCTTCTCGTCGCTTCCGCTTCAGCAGCTACCATCAATTCGGATCCAAGACCTGCTTGACGGTGGTCTTCGTGGACCCACAAGAACTGTATTTCGAGGTATTCCCAGTATGTCTTCGCTGTCAATCCGCCAATGATGCGCTGTTCACCGTCTCTGATGAACACGCATAAGGAGCGGACATCCTCAACGGTGAATGCTGCGTTATAAGCCCGGGTCTGAGCAATTACAAACGCTTCGTCGCGGTCGTCAGGAATATCGGTGAGTTCGATGCGCATGAGTCGTCGAAGATTGATGGGGTTTACATTAATGAGCGATCTGTCCGATGAGGTTAACCGGCTGCTTCTGGCCGCACTCTGTTCCCGACCGATCGGCAGTAGCCGACAGCGCACGGCAGATCGCCATGCTATGCCACACGATCGACGGCTGCGACGGCTTGCGCATATGCTCTTGGCTAATCCCGCCGACAAGTCCACGATGGGCGAATGGGCGAGCTACATCGGCATGAGCGAGCGGACCATGAGCCGACTCTTGCTCCTGGAGCTCGGTATGAGCTTTGGCCGCTGGCGCCGGCAGATGCATGTCATTCTGGCGCTCCAGCGAATGACGAAGGGCGACGGCGTGCACGCTGTCGCCCTGGAACCCGGCTACGAGAGCGCTAGCGGTTTTGTAACAATGTTTCGCAAGGCTGTAGGCAAGCCTCCAGCACGCTATCTTTCGGATCGGATCACAGATGCTGCTGGACGGCAGTCTCTGGCCATGCCTGCGATCACCTTACCGGATCGGGGCGGGGTTGAGTCCGAGCATGAACGTAACCGATTGGCGGAGGTGCATCATTAGCGCGAGCACTGTACCGACAGCCGCGCTCATCATAAGCAGTTCGCGTGGCTCCTGTTGCATGCAGGTCAACTCCGCGCTCGAAAGATGTCATTACCGGAGCATCGAGCGTAAAGCGAACCCGTCGTATGCATGGTCGAGCTCAATGCAATGATCCGTTCGAAATCGCGTAGTCCAGCCGCCCCGGTTTTTCTCAGAATGGTGCGAATCTGGCTGCGTACCGTGTCGAGCGATACGCGTCGTGTACGCGCAACATCTTCAGCTGTTACGCCGCCCGCCAGAGCAACCGCGACTTCCGCTTCAGAGCGCGTGAGCCCGAACAGATCGATGAGCAGCCCGACGGGTGGCGATGATGGCCTGAGCAGATGGCGCGTGAGCACGGTCGCCGCGCCGTGGATGACGCTCGTGCCCATATTCGGCTGCGTTGACGAAGACAGGTGTCGCAGAGCGGGACACACCAAAGCCGACAGCATGGCGGAATCGCCTGGCAACGCGCCTGGACGTGCGTGGATTTGCATGGCGCCACCGGCGCCGCCTCGAGAGGCGGCGCCCACCAGGCGGCAAAGCTGCGAGTCGTCGTCTGGATGACGCGCGAAAAGTCTGCATGCGCCTGTAACTGGTCCGGGCCGAGGCCGTGCCGAGGACAGCCCAGACTGCGAATCGCCTAGCAACGCTGCCGCTTCCGCGTTGTTGTAAAGGATTCGCATTTCCCTGTCGACGACGATGACGCCAATCGGAAGTGCATCGAGCGCGCCGGCGCCAAGGCTGGATGTTGTGGGCACTAGCCGGGCGCGCATCTGAAGCCCGCGCTGCAGATGCGGAAGCAACTGGGAGAGAGTTCGCTTGTCCTCCTCGCCAAATGGTCGCGATGCCGCATCCCGGTGCAATCCAAGCGGAATAACCTTCGACACACTGATCAGGCCGCCGATCATGTAGCGTCGCGAGCTCTTGCGTCCAAACTCGTCGTAAAACTCGCTTTTCACATAGCTGGCGTCCGGAATAATCTCGTGACCGAGCCGGACGTCCCCCCGCCGACGCACTGTTTCCTCGACGCTCACCTCGCGCGCAGATGCGCGATAGGGATCAAGAAGAACGTACCTGGACGCGTATTCTTCGTCATAGGAATCGCGACGCATCAGGAGGTTGCCTGGCGCGCCAGCTTCATCCGCCAACCATAGCGTCGCACGTTGTGCCTCCATAAGCGTCATCAGCCTGTCACCAAGATCCTGCCAGCTCGCCCCTTCGCCGAGTGCGGCAGCATAGATCAGATCGACAGCTTCCAGGAGTTGGTTGCGTTGCAAGGGAGTCTCCGTGTGCGGAGGCCATTCAGCGTGACCATCACCACTTCTGGTGATGGCAAAGTACGCTCAATATTACACACTTCATTCGGCTCCCACCCAGTTGAGGCAGTGCATCGAATTACCGCATGGAAGCAACAGGCGCGAGCGCAACGTCTGAGGTCTGGCATCGTCCAGGTTTGGACGAGCGTAGCGGGTGAGTGCGCGACGGCGATGAACCGAACCTGATCCTACGAGCGGATATGCACTTGCTATCTGTCGCTGAGCAACCGGGCTTCGTTGCCCGGGCATGGTTTTCGAAGTGCGCGACGGCGAACGGTTCGGCGAATCAAACCCAAGAGCGAACTTCTGCGATTAGTCATCCTAAACAAATCAAACGACGCTTGAAGGAGAGACACCATGTCCAAGGATGCGGCGAAACATCGCAAACCGGCAACAAGCTCTCGCCTGGGTATGATCGCCTTGACTGTTGCTGCCTTGTCGCCGATCCTTTTCGCGCATGGCTGCAATAGCGGTGCTGATAACGGCCCCACTGTCGTTGCGCAGACGAAACTGGACGGGAACTGCTTTGCGAAGTTCGCGATCAGCCTGCCGGTGTTCGGACCGGCAGGCTCAATACCGCGCGTGGATGCGGCGGCTCACCCCAGCCTCACCGTCACCATGACGGAGACCAATCAGCAAGTGCTGCCACCAGGTTCCTACGCTCAATGCGGCTCGGGTGTCACGTTCGGTCAGACACGCGTATGGACATACCAGACCACAGATTCCAACACCGGCGCAGTGCTTGGTCCGGCCCACTGGCCGGCGGTCACCATCGTGGCCCAGCGCGGCATCTCCACCCAGGCCACATACGTCAACAAACTGCCGAGCTTCGATCCGGCGCATCCCAGCGGCCCCGGACTGGTGCAAGGAGAACTGCCATTTGACCAGACCGTGCACTGGGCCGATCCGTTGAAGGGCGGCTGTGGAATGCAGATGCAAGGCGCGAGCACTACGCTGCCATGTAAGCAGAATTACATCGGTCCCGTTCCCGCTACCGTCCACTTGCATGGTGCTGAAATTCCCGCCGCCTACGACGGTGATCCAGAATCGTGGTTCACGCCAAACGGACTGAAAGGCGCAGATTTCCACTCGATCGGTAGCCCCGCTCCCGGCACGGCGATCTACGAATATCCAAACTCACAGGAACCAGGCACGCTATGGTTCCATGATCATGCTCTGGGAGTCACGCGTCTGAACGTCTACGCGGGGCTCGCAGGCTTTTATTTTCTCAAAGACCCCAACACAGAGCCGCAAGGATATCCCAGCGGTCCCGACGAAATCGAAATGGCGGTACAGGATCGCATGTTCGACACGCGTGGGCAGCTCTACTTGCCCATTCAGCAGGCTTCCCTTAATCACCCATTCTGGAGCCCAATTTTCGAGGGCGATGTTGCAGTCGTGAATGGGGCGGCCTTCCCTTACCTGAATGTCGAGCCGCGACGCTACCGCCTGCATATCCTGAACGGCAGCCTGAATCGCGGATATACATTCGTCTTCGGCAACGCGCCCGTTTACCTGATCGGGGCAGACGACAACTACTTCGACAAACCCGTGCCCCTTGCAGTTTCTTCGGGCGGGACTTTCGCGGGTCTACCTGTATCGCCGGGTGAGCGGGCCGACATCATCGTCGACTTCTCCAATTTTGCTGGTCAGACTATCGAACTGACAAATTCGCAGCCGGGCCAGGATGTTCAACTGCCCGATATCATGCAATTCCGGGTGGCGGCGTCGGCGTCAACGCCTGATACCAGTTGCGATCCTGCAAACCCCGAGGCGGCTTCCGGGCTCTGTGCCAGGGAAAACCCATTGGTTCACCTGACCGATGGAAACGGCAAAGTGCTCCCTGGGGTAAAAGTCGATCGGGTCAGGCAGATGGTCCTTTACGATCACGTCGAGACGTCCGGCGGCCCCGTTCCAACGGATATCAAGGAGTATGTCAATAACACCACGTGGAACGGCCTGGAGTCCCCTGGCATCGCCCATGATTTTCCGAGCGATGGCATCAGCGAACTGCCACGCGTCGGGTCGACAGAAATGTGGGAAATCGTTTATCTGTCGACAATGACCGGAGCCAGCCATCCGGTTCACCTCCATCTGACGCAATTCCAGGTTCTCAACCGTCAGGCCATCAATACAACTCAATATCTGGCGGACTGGAATAAAGCATTCGGTGCGGCAGGCAGCAGCCCAGCGCCTCTGCCAGCGGGATGCAAGGCCGGTATGTATTGCGCCGACTATGGTCCTCCCCTGGACTACGCAACGCCCAATAAAGACGGTGCGCTTGGCGGCAATCTTCCTTTCAGTGGCTACCTGGAAGGCGCCACCATCGCGCCAACGTCTGGAGAATCGGGATGGAAGGACACGGCGGATGCGCATGCAGGACAGGTCCTCAGAATTCTTGTGCGATGGACGCCTTCGAGCGCTCCTGTGACCGACAACCAATCCGGCGCGGGACAGAACCTGTACGCATTCGATCCGACGCAGGGATACTACGTCTGGCACTGTCATGTCCTCACCCATGAAGACAATGAGATGATGCGACCGTATCGCGTGACGAACTGAAGGTGGACTGATATGCACTTCGTTCTATCGGCACGTCTGAAGCCGCATTCTTCCCGGGTTCATGGTCCTTTGGAGGCCGCAAGCATCATTGCCCGACATCCTGATGGTGGTGCCGCGAACATGAAACGGCTAACGGGTTACTTCATGGTCGCGGCGGCATTTTGCTTTTTTCCCGTTGCCACATCCGTTTCTACTCCGCTCGAAAATGAAGTTACGGTCTACATGCTGTCTTGTGACGGAGAACCGGTCAACGATGTCTGCCACGGCATGGAAAAAACCTACCTGCCTTTCACGTACGAGGTTTCGGTTGATCAACATTCCGTGTCGTACTGGACAATGGGCGATCCGGGTACGCGACATGAGCTTTCGTTCTGCGCAGTTCATGACACAAACAGCTGGTTATGCCAATGGAACAGTGATGAAGTTCCGAAGACAAGGTTCGGGATGGTGTCCGGAAAATACGTGGAGATCACAACCTGTGTGACGGATACGACTCACCGACCTCCCATTCAGGTACCAATGTGGCGTTGGTGGCTTGTACGGTTGCATGAGAAGCTTTCCTGAAGCGAAAGGCCGCAGCAGTTACCGCCGGCAAGCCGCTGCCCACGAGCAGCCTCCTGAAGCGGCGGATCCGAGTCCTTAATTCTAAAGACGAATACCGGCGCCTAGTAGCGATGTCCTGCGCAGATCGCAGCGCGACGATGCCTTCATTGCCTCAGAGGCTTACCCTCTTCAACGGGCGAGCGTAGCACGAACTTCAACGGATCCGAAATCCAGATCTTGATAGATCAGATCCGATGGGTACCTTGCTGAGTAGCTGTGAATGCCCGGTTGGATCCTGTTGACAACGAGACTTGCGAGTGTGCCATTGGCGCTCAGGGTCGCATAGCCAAGCGGGCGCGTTCCTTCAAAGAAAATGACTGGGTTCGCCAGTTTTGGAGACGCGACAGACAGCAGCGGCGCACCGGCCCCGCCGACCCTGGTGTTAAGGTAAGTCGTCTGGGACATAATGGGTTGTACCACCGCGTTCAACGTCACTGCGCTCCCCGCAACCACAGTTGCAGTCTGCAGGTTCGTGTCCGGTCCTGACGGATGCTGGTCGCCTATGCCCAGATACAGGTCGCCAGTTACAAACGGAGGCTGTGCTTTCGGGCATATATAGGCCAGGGATTGAGAACTCACTGGCGTTTTTGAGGTATAGGAATTGGCGTTTTAGTCTATATGACGATGTCCTTTGTCGCGTATGAGAGGATTGAGACGCGATGATCGAGATCGTGGGCGTTGAGAGGCTGGCGCAAGATGCACAAACCGCGTCAAAACCGATGTCGGATGTGCTGCGAACTTCGGTCATTCGACGGCGGGAGTTGAAGGTCGCTTGACGACCTCTGCCCTATGGACGATCGGCGGTACCCGACCCGAACCGGGCGAACGACATAGATCCGGTGCGACGACCGTTTCCAAGCGCGCAGCGGTCATTCAACCCTGCGGGGGAGCACGGCGAACCTCCCCAGCTTCGGCGCTGGACTCAACCGGGCCGGCTGGAGTGGATCAATGCGTCACTGGCCGTCGCGGCGCCAACAGGTGCGCGATCGACCGTACGGGGCGACGTGAGCCCCGCACAAGTCTGGATGCAGGCGCGCAACGCTTCCTGACCTCCGCCCACCCCTAGCGGGGGTTCATCCGGGCAACTTCGCCCTGAAAATGGTGAGCGGCCCGGAACGTGGCAGATGATTCTTGAATGTCACCTCCCAGAGGTGGGAGTCAGCGATGTAGAGATAACCTTGGCTGATAGCGAAGCCGTCCGCCCAGGACAACCGCCCGGGAGCGCGTGCGAAGAGGCGCGATTTGACTTTGTGCGTAGCGGGATCAATGTCGAGAGCAACGATGGTGCTGTGTTCGAGATCGCCGCCATAAAGCGTCCCATGCTGATCCATGATCAAACCGCCGGTCAGTTCGGCCGAGCCGAGATATTGCACCTTGCGCGACAGTTGGACGGGGGTCAGCCGGACATCGATCAGGGCACTTGTTGGCACTCGCCAGTAGTTGTGATCGGTCAGCGGCCGATAGTAGATCCATTTGGCATCCGGAGAGAGCGCGATGCCGTCGGCGTGGATCGCGACCGGTTTGCCATCGTTGGTTTCCGCAGCTTGATCGCCGATCATCAGATGCTGCCGGGGATCGGCAAAGGTTGAGCGGTCGCCGACCAGAACCTGTCGCGATCTGCCGGTTTTAAGGTTCAGCGCGACCAGGCTACCGCGATTGCCGACGTTGGTCAGGTACGCGTACCCATGGACGAGGTCGATGCGCACATCGTTGAGCGAGTCGGTAGGCGCTACGGTGCCATCGAAGCCATAGCTGCGGATCGCCTTGTTGCTGCTGAGGTCGAACTCGACCAACTTGGGCTTCGCGCCCGAACTCGCGGCAGTCAGCACCGCTCTCCCGGAATCGAGCACCCACAGATGGTCGGCTTTGTCCACCCACATCGCCTGCGGGACCACCCACTCATGCTCCGTGTCCGTGCTGGAGGTATTCCAGGCGTGATCGGGATATGGGGTCACCGCGCCGGTTTGCGCATTGACTTCAACGAGCCTGTCGCCGGACTCGGCTGCGGGGGCGCTCGCGAAGATGCGGCCTTCGTGGGACACACCAATGCCAACAAGCTTGAACGTGTCGAAGGTCTTGACGGTTTCGAGAGGTGGCCCGTAGTCGCCTTGCCGGGCCGATACAACGGGTGAGATAGCGGCGGCAACTGCGGCACAGAGCAGCACGGTACTCGCAAGCTTCACAATTTTCACCTCATTCTCCACATGTTAAGTAGCTTGTTCGTTCACACTAAAACGGAAAGCGGCAGAAACGCTATCAGGACTTTTCTCGATCCAGATTGGCGATCAAAAACGACGATGGATAAGTGCGTCGCGGATTGTTCGCCTGTGCAACCTGCGATCGTTGGATGTCTTCGTGCAATTGTCGATGGTGAAATGCCGATCGTCCTTAGGCGCACCGGTTGTTTTTACCGGTCGAAGCGGCCGGCCAAATGTCGGATTTACGGTGGAGACGAACGACGCCTCGTGGCCGCGCACTGCCTTTGCCGGCCATCGTCGAAACGATCATCGCGGGATCGCGTTCACGCCGAGAATGCTCATTAGAGTCTTCGCGTTACGCTGTCCTTGATCCTCGAAATTATTGTTCAGGACAACGTGCGTTTGATCTACCGCCCGCGAGATATCGAGGATCAGTGTCGCCAGCTCTGAAAGCTCTCCGTCGTTGTAGTCGTAGTTAAACCGCGATGACGCCGCAGACGCATCCTTGATATTCCAGGTCTCATGATTTCGGCCGTGCAAGCGAATGAGAGCAAGCCTTCCGTTCGTGACCTCCCAGACGGAAGGGATGCTGTTGGATGGCCCCTGTGGTTCATCCACGACGACGTTCACCAGGCCTCTATCCCGTTCAATCGCCAAAGTCGATGCGGCGCTCTCGGCCGCGAACCAACTCTTATGTCGAGACTCTGCTGCCACCGTGTGACCTTCCATCACGTCGGCGCAATGTTCGACATGTGCTCGACCCTCCTTGTTATTCACGATCCAAGGTGCGAACTGGAAGTGCACAGCGCCTAGCTTGCCGGCGTCTTTCAACGGCTGAAGGGCGTCCAGATACCGCCGCCAAAGCTCCTTCAGAACGTCACCCGGCGTATCTTTGTAGTACAGGTTTTTCTTATCGCTTGCTGGCAAGGCGGCCTGGATGTCTTTAGGAAGCTTTTTAGGGTCTATCTGGTGACCAGTGAACAGCCGAAACGCTTTGATATTGAAAATAAAGTCTTCCGGAGTACGGGCTGCCCACAGCGCGGAATTCGACGCGCTTGGCATCGCGTAATAGCTCGAGTCGACTTCAACGAGTGAAAATTGGGAAGCGTAAAACCGCAGCCTTGCTTCGGCACTGGTGCAGCCCGGCGGATAAAACCGCTTACACGCGATCAACGTAGGGTCCGTCCACGAGGCGGTTCCGACCTTTATGTTCACGTTGACACCTCCGATCCGTGCAAGCAGTCAAGCCCAGTTTTCATCACAAAAGGCGATGGCCCACGACCGCGCGCGATCGACAGCTTCTTGCGCCGTCAAACAACTTCCCAAGTCGCTCGCATGTTGCTCTCCTGCTATGTCTTGTCCCTCGACTTTTGCGCGCTGAAGCTTCGCCCGCGCTCGAAACCCGGTGGCGGTCACTTGCGGCGTCACATCGATTTGGACACTCTTGTAGCTGAATTTCACATTGCTCTCCGCGTTTCAAACTGCTCGGCTTCCGTGCCGCGATCGAGTCGTCCCGGCGCCGCGTCGACGCTCATAGAGCGGCGAGCAATTCTGCCTCACATGCTCGCTATTGTGCATCGCCGCGCCACGCGCGCTACTGCCTGCCGGGTTCAAGGCAGGACGTTCGCATCGACTAAGTCGTTGCCATATCCAAGGACTTCCCGCAGTTGGCTCCGGCGAGCGCGTGTGTGCGGACTGAGCAAGGCTGGCATCGGATCTGTTCGAATGACGATTGGTCCGGCCGCCGCGGGCCCCTTTCGCTTCACGATCTCGACCGACACGCCGTTTTCAGCCGGGCGAACGGCAAGGCGGAGCGTCGCCGGCGAGGAGTTCAACGCGTCCGCGACAGGGCGATGCAGGAAAAACAGCGTTTCCGCCGACTGAGCGGCCAACATCAGCCGCCGCAACGACTCGGACCGGATGTGTTGCTGCCAGAAAATCACGGCACCGAAGCTGCCAGCCCTCAATATCTGCTCCACAGACCATAGCGCGTCCGCCGTCGATTGTGGTTTGAGCCATATCAGTTTTTCAACGCCCACACCTTGGTAAGCAAAACCTGCTGACTGGGGAATTTGCGGCGGTTTCACTAGCGCGATCGGCCGCTTCAGCGACGCGAGCGCAGGCCGCAAAACGCGCATTTCGCCAATGCCGGTTCGCTGCACCAGCAGTTCAATGAGCGTACTGACTGGCCAACCACCTCCCGGCAATTCAGCGGACAGCGTCTCGTGCCCGATGTCGATCACCTGGCCGGCAGCACGCGCGAGTTGAGACCCTAGCCACAAGGACGGGTGGATATCTTCCAGTTTAGCGAGTCCCATTGTGCATCCCAAATACCTGTATATTTGTACAGTATGGTATGCATCTAGCACTGCGGGTAGGGGAGCTAATGGGCGTAAACTGGCGGCGCCACGGCACTTCCAACTGCCCGTTGCCTTGCTTTTGCTGATTGCGTTTTCGGACGAAGTCCATACCGTCACAAAGGCGAACGAGCGAAGATGACCAACCGCTACCGCCTCGGACCGTGCGACCCCGGCGTCGATTTGCTGTTGTAAGCCGGCGCGGACCCAAGTGGACTGTTCCCTGCCATCGACGCACGTGAAAATAGGCCCGACAATTGCTGAACAAGGGGCCAGTTCTCTACGGCAACGACTAGACATTGAAAGGGGGCACAAAGATGGCGGAGCGCTTGGTCGACGTTTTGGACCGCAGTGGAGTTGTGCTGCATACCTATCCGATTACACTGGGGGAGTTCGGCGACACCGCGGATGATGCCGCCTATGAAGCAAAGGCGTTGGAAGCAGCGGCGCACGGCCGCCTAGTACCCAACAATGAGCTACAAAGCTTGACCGCCAAAATCCACGTTAGTCGAAGCGGCCAGATGTCGTCTTACGGCGACAATGTGCAAGGCGATTCGGAAACAAAAGTGGGTCTCGAGCAAGCCGTTCGTGAACGCGCTTACGCGCTTTGGCAACGAGATGGAAGTCCTGCAGGGCGGGCCGACGAGTATTGGGAGCGAGTCATTAAGTTCCAGGCGCAGTAAGCGGTGGCTACAGTTGTTCGTTGACGATATGACCGATCGACGCCTGAAGCGCCCAGGAATGCATCAAACGCCTTCTTCGCGGCAGGCGGTCACGGCATTGGGTCCCCCAAACGAGTGCGAAACTCTGCCTTTTTCAGTTTCCGTGATGAGTTGGCGTGTAGGCAGGTGCTCGGGTGCAAACGTAGTTGCCGCGACTGTCGCTCAACGTGCGCGGCGAACTTCAATGTTTGTGGTCGACCCACGAAAACCCCCAGCCGACAGCGCAGCCGAAAGCCTCGTCTGCCGTGCCGAATAGCGCGAGTTCGCCAGAGGAGTGCTCTGTGGAATGAATGTCGAAACGGGAGTTCCCGTGTCGAGCGCGCACCACGGCGGATGCGATAAATCCGTTAAAAACGGTGCGTGCCCCAGGAACAATGCGAAAACCTTTGTAGTGCAGATGCATAAGCCCTCCAAAGATCCGTTTCGGTGTTTATCTTCTTAACGGTCGCCTCATTCTTCAGAGGTTGCGACGACGTGCACAGGCTAGTTTCGATCTAAGCCTGTGCACGCGTATGGCTGGACGCAAGCGGATGTGCTGAGTATTTTTTGCGATTGGGCCGCAGCACTGAGCACCGCGTCGGGCACTAACCGTGCAGACTTTGTTATACACGCATTTGTTCACCTGAGACGGCCTATCGAACGTGTGACTGCTCCGTCCGACCAGTCCTCGCTTATCGGCCAAGTGGACGCCGGACGAGCGTCACTCGAGGCCGTCTCCGGGATGGTGTACATCGCCCGTTGCGCTTCCTAGCTGGGCAATGCCTCAGCTAAGCTGTCGGCGTTAGGCAATCGATTAATAGCACACTCAATTCAATGGCGAAATTGGAAAAAAGACCGGGCCAGACCGCAAGAAACGCACGCCACAAAAAGGCGCTGTTTCTTCCCATGGATCGAGCCTCAATCGACCAGATAGCGCTGCGGTTTCGTATGGCGCTCGAGGCGTTGCGGCACGGCTCCGGCGACGTGAGCGCTGTGCGTTGCCTGGTGCAAGTCACGATACTCGCCGATTTCCTCGGAGAGGCCGGATACGGCGCGATGGATCACGACATTCTCCGTCGAGCGGAGGACGGTCTCGCGCGGACGTTGCAGCGAGGCAAAGAAACAGCCGATTGGACGATCGGGGAGCCCCTCGTTGAAGACTTGACGCAAGTTGTGAATGAGCACGACCGACAGTTGCGCGAAACCCGCCTATTTGCCATCGTCGAGGCGACCAATCGGCTGGAACGATGGATTCGCTCATGCAAGACGGAAGAAGACTTGTTTCGCCGACGAAGCGGGGGTCCTCCCGACGACGAGATCGCTCACCAAAGTAAGGCTAACTAACAGCCGGCTTCGCATCCACTAAAGACATCTTAAAAGTGATCGCCGGCGGCGCTGGCGCCGTGTCTGTCTTCGCGGTACCCGGCCACGTTCGGCAAATCGCCGAAGGCGAGCGAGCTGCAAGTAAGCTGAAGCGATTGAACAGCCGGGAAAAGCGCAGACGCAAGCGAATGCCTGGCGAAGTAGATGTCCGCCGACGCGGCCGATGAAAGATCGCTCAAAGGAAGTGAGAGGCTCTTGACGACCCTCAACAGCCGCTCAAAGTGGCGACTGGACCGTCCGCTGCCGAGCAAGAGGGGTCAGTCGTGGCTCATCACGAAAACCAAAATGTTCCGAAGAAAGTCAACCCGGACCGTCCGATTGGACCGGAGCAGAGAGCCAGTAGAATCGGCGGTTCTTGCCTACTTGATGGTTGACGTAAATCAAAACCTGCATGGACTGACTACAATAACTTCATCCAAAGCCGCGCGTCTGGATGACGAGAGCAGATTGGGTTTTCTCAAGCGACAAATGCGGGGAGGGGTCGGGGCGCGTCTGATCAAATGGCATGTAAGATGTGCCCTCATATCGGTCGTGGATCGCTTTACAGGCGACAGCGCTAATGAGTCTGGAGCTCGCAGGAACATTCCCGGGAAGCAACCGTACTCACACATTCAAGGATCGGCTCGGTTGTTTGGGCAGGTATATTGCCTGAAGCGGCCATCCATGGGGCCTTTCCAAGACTTACGCGATGCGCCAGGCAGCCTAAAATTAGATGAAGAAGCGCCTTCCAGCTGGCACGCAATTGCAAACTTGCGCAGCAATCAACGAGCACTACGAGCGATAACGGATGCTTGCTTGCAAGCATCGGCTGCATCACTTCAGCCTCCCGTCCGAGGCGCCCTTGGAACGAAATGTGATGTCAGAGATCTCCCGGCATAGTCCGGCGGCAGGACAACCAGCAACCAGTGACAGCCTATCATTGCCGGTCCGGGATCTCCGTAATTCGTCAGGGGCGTTTCTGGTTGTCGGCATAGGGGCATCGGCCGGCGGCCTTGATGCCTGTAGAAAGCTCGTGGATGCCCTGCCCGCACCTACCAGCATGGCCTTCATCCTGGTCCAGCATCTCGATCCAACCCACCAAAGCATGCTGGTGGAGTTGATCGCCAGCCACACCTCAATGACCGTGGTGCAGGCGGTGGACGGCATGTCGATTGAACGTGAACACCTCTACATCATTCCTCCCGGCGTTTATCTCGCTGTGGGCAATAACGCGCTACATCTCTCTCACCCTCAAGAGCGCCATGGCGCACGCCTGCCGTTCGATTTTTTGCTGCATTCGCTGGCCGAGGAATGTGGCGCGAGTGCTGTTGGCGTGGTCCTTTCGGGAACTGGTGCCGATGGCAGCATTGGGCTGAAAGTATTGAAAGAGAAAGGCGGCTACGTGATCGCTCAGGATCCTGACGAAGCCGAGTATGACGGCATGCCGCGAAGCGCAATCGCAACCGGAGTAGTAGATCTCGTGCTACCGGTGGCTGCGATTGCCGATGCGCTTATCAACCACGATCGGGGCGTGATGCTCACGCCAACGCAAAGCGATTCGATAGCGGTTGATACGCGGGGGGAACTAGATACTGGTCCACACGCATTGGACCGGGTCATTGAACTTCTCCGCACAAAAACCGTACACGATTTCACGCTTTACAAGCCGGGAACGCTGAAGCGTCGCATCGAGCGGCGCATGGCGATGGCTGGAGTGGTGAATGATGACATGGACCAGTATCTCAAAATGCTAGGAACCGACGCAGGTGAACTCGATCACCTCGCGAAGGACCTTCTGATCAACGTCACGAGCTTCTTTCGTGACCCGAAGGTCTACGATTTCCTTGCACAGAAAATCATTCCTGACCTGGTCAACAGTCACACGGACGAGCGCCCCCTGCGCATCTGGGTGGCCGGATGTAGTACGGGAGAAGAAGCCTATTCGATCGCGATGCTCTTTATCGAGGAGATCGCAGTCTCGAAACGCAATATCAAAATCCAACTACTTGCTTCCGATGTGGATCCGGATGCTGTAACGACCGCCCGGGAGGGTGTATATCCTGAAACGATCCAGGCTGACGTGTCACCTGCACGCCTTAGGCGCTTCTTTTTGCTGGAGGATCATCATTACCGCGTCTTGCCTGAGCTGCGTGCAGCTATTGTTTTCACTGTGCAGGATGTGCTTGCGGACCCACCCTTCTCGCGTCTGGACCTAGTTTCGTGTCGCAACCTCCTCATCTATTTGCGCCCTGAGGCTCAGGAGAAGGTAGTTTCATTGTTTCATTTCGCGCTGCGCGAGAGGGGCGTTCTACTGCTGGGTAACGCGGAGACGGCCGGCAACGTTGAAGGCCGCTTCGAACTGATCTCCAAGCAGGAAAGGCTGTATCGACATATCGGTCGCAGCAGGCCCGGGGAACTGAATTTTTCGATGCCTACCGGTGGTGGCGTTCGAGTACCCACAGTTCCAGGACTGGGCCGGGCACCCGCGCGCCAGTCCGCTCTCGCCGAGCTTTGTCGACGGTTGGTGATCGAGCGTTATGCGCCAGCGGCGGTGCTGGTCAATCGCCAGCACGAGTGTCTCTACTCACTGGGCGCGACGGATCGTTATCTGAGCGTCGCACCGGGGCAGCCCACTCACGACCTCTTTGCCATGGCGCGGCCGGGTGTGCGCACCAAACTTCGGTCGGCTATCCAGCAGGCCAGTCAGGAAAACGTGCGCGCCGTTATTACTGGCGCACGAGTAACCTACGATGGCCGTCCCTTGGTTTTCAGAATTGATGTCCAGCCCGTGATGACGGAGGGCGAGGCGTTGTTGTTGGTCTGCTTCATCGACGAGCAACAAGTCGAACTGAAACAAAAACCGGAAACCGGTGCCCCCATCGAGCCGCAGAACGAGACACGGGTTATCGAACTGGAGCAGGAACTCGAAGCCACACGGGCGGAACTGCAGGGCGCCATTCGCAACCTTGAGATATCGAGCGAAGAACAGAAGGCGATCAACGAAGAAGCCTTGTCGGCCAATGAAGAATATCAGTCCACAAATGAGGAATTGCTCACCTCCAAGGAGGAGTTGCAGTCGCTTAACGAGGAGCTTACAGCTCTCAACGGGCAACTTCAGGAAACTTTGGAACGGCAACGGACAACAAGCAACGATCTCCAAAATGTTCTGTACAGCACGGATGTTGCGACGCTCTTCCTCGACACCGAGCTCAAGATCCGCTTCTTCACGCCTGCTACCAGAGCGCTGTTCAGCGTCATTCCAAGCGATATAGGTCGGCCGCTCGCGGACCTGAATTCGCTTGCGACCGATGGTGCGCTCCCGACCGATGCGCAGGCAGTGCTGCACAGCCTTGTGCCGGTTGAGCGGGAAATCGAAACCCAGGACGACACTTGGTTCACGCGCCGGATATTGCCCTATCGCACCGAGGACGGCGGAGTGGGCGGAGTGGTGATCACCTTTACAGACATCACCGAACGCAAGCATACGGCGAAGGCGCTGGAACTCGCCAGGAAGCAAGCTGAACTGGCAAATATCGCGAAGTCCCGCTTTCTTGCGGCTGCGAGCCATGACCTGCGCCAACCGCTGCAGACGCTCGCCTTGCTCCAAGCGTTGCTTGCGAAAACGGTCGAAGGTGATAAAGGGCAGGACCTCGTGACGCGGCTCGATGAAACGATAAGCTCGATGTCTGAGATGCTGAATACGCTGCTGGACATCAACCAAATCGAAGCGGGCACGGTCCACGCTGAAATGGTGAGTTTCCCGGTCAACGACCTGCTTCACAGGCTGAAGAATGAGTTTAGCTTCCAGGCGCAAGCAAAGGGAATCGTCCTCTGCGTCGCGACCTGCAGTCTCACGCTATACAGCGATCCCCGCCTTCTCGAACAGGTGATCCGGAATCTGCTGTCGAATGCCTTGAAATATACCCCGCATGGCAAGGTGCTGCTGGGCTGTCGGCGGCGCCATGGGACACTAAGCATCGAGGTATGGGACACGGGCGTGGGGATCGTAAGCGGCGAACTTCAGGCTATCTTCCAAGAATATCATCAGATCGATAACCCCGCACGCGAGCGCAGCCGGGGTCTCGGCCTGGGTCTGTCGATCGTTCAACGGATCGCTGATTTGCTGGGTTGCCGAATGCGGGTTCGCTCCCAACCGGGCAAGGGATCAGCATTCGCTATCGAGGTCGATCTTCCGACGTCTGGAGCGCCAACGCAGTCTCAGCTCCCTTCGATACCTGTGCCACATCAAGAAGCCTTCGAAAGTGCGCATCGTTCGGGCATGATTCTCATCATCGAAGACGATCCCGAGGTGCGCGAGGCGCTTAGACTGGTTTTCAGCGAAGAGGGACACCAAACGATGGGAGTAGCTGATGGTGCCGCCGCGCTCGAATGGCTGGCTCAAGGAGGCGTCGTGCCAGACTTGATGCTGGCCGACTACAACCTTCCCAACGGCATGAATGGAGTCCAGGCTGCGGTGAATGTGCGGGAGAAGCTCGATTGTGAACTGCCAGTCATCATCTTAACTGGCGACATCTCCACCGAAACCTCGCGGGATATCGCGCTTCACCGTTGTGGGCAGTTCATTAAACCAGTGAGGTTTAAGGACCTGTCGAATGTCATCCAGCGCCTCCTGGCAGTACCACACGTTTGATAGCAACCCAGCGATGTTCTCGACTGGATATCGGCCTCGTGCGTCCGTTCAGAAAACCTACGGAATACCGACTGGCGTACGCTCTACTTTGGATGAGTCAGGCGAGCGGCGACAGCGAACGGCCGCTATCAAGAGAGCTTCAGACCATAGCAACGATGGCTCGGCCGTCCACTGATGGCTGCTATGCGCCGGTCCGGGAAGCGTTGGCCTCCAGCGCATCGCTGCACCTTTTCCAGATGTGCCCGACCAGTGGATTTTGATAGTTCAGCGTCAGCTCATTCGTGAACAGCGTAAGCACATCCGATTGACGTACTGCATGCACGCCAGTCAAGTGCTCGCGGGACAACTTTAGCGCCATTTGTACAAGCATCAGACGGTCAAGCCAACTCGCCGACATCCGATTCCTAACCAACCAGATGCGTGCCGATTCGACGACATGGTCAACGCGCCATGTTTTCGTCAAAGCATGCGAGGCGAGCGCACTCGTTACCAAATAGCAAAGTAGATGGGTTCGCGCCGCTGGGCTAATCGACTGTTGTTGGCGTGACATGTTTGTTGATTCAGACTCCGGCGAAGGTGTCGCGATAGGGTAGACGCATGTTATCTGCACTCGCGCTCACGATCCACGACGACGTGCGCAACAATGACGACTGAGAACTGAATTTATCAGTCGCATCCCCCGACATGTGCCTGGCCGGCGCTTGCCCTTGGCCGGTCGCCGCCGCGCACGCATGTGTTTGCAGCGTCAGCCGGCAATGCTTAAAGGCTCTCTCCTTTAACGACGCGCTTTGCGTATCAAATGCGATAGTTCGAGATCCGTCGCGATCTTCCAGACATGGCCGCGAGAATATCGAATGCCAAAGCGGCGTTCGATCGCCGCGCGAAGCCGATCGTTGGTCCAGCTATCAGCTTCGATTCCTTGTGCTTTCGGGGAATGGCGTAACGCGGCGGCTACCCAAGACATTAATGTTGCCGTCGACACTTGTGGGCTCGACCCGACGTGCGAGCCGCTTTTGGGTTTGAGGCAGTCGGCGAACCCGAGGTCGATGATGAGCTGCCTGACGTACACACGGGAAAAGCTGATCCCGAGATCCCTTGCGATCAAGGAACGAAGGCGCCCGTCAGTCCACTGGTCTGACTTGTATCCGTGCGCCGAGGCTGATCCACGTAGCGCTGTCGCTATCCATTCCCGCGCCTCTAGGCTAAGGGAAGGCTTCCTTCCTCCTACTGACATGCGCTCCAGCGCACCCAAGCCACCTTCGGCCAGAAGCGCCCGATAGCGCCGCGCGGTCGGGATGGAAATACCAAGCGCAGCGGCGACCTGGACAGGGGATTTCCCTTCCGAAAGCAGTTGAGCGGCTTCTAGCCGCAACGCCACGCTTGGTAGCATGTCCTTTGGCGTGCCCATCGCGTCAAAGTGGAGTTTCGGATTCACAATGCTCGCACAAAAGCGCCCGCACGGCTTGGGTATCGGGGTCAGTGGCTAATCCGACGAGCCCGCGTCCGGATCGATTGACAGCGATCTAGACATCAACCACGAATGGCCAAAAGTGGCCGGCCGCGGCTCGATACGGACCTCGATCGATCGCCGATCCCAACAGGCAGGCGAGCGGCGTCTTCTCGAAGTCCAACCTCCATCTTTGTGACATCGAGCTTCGACACGTCGTTGGTCGGAGCGGAAGATCGTCCCCCCAGCCCATTCAATCGTCTAGCGCTCCACGGGCTACATTCACCCTACCGTTTATCAAGGCAAAACCTTACAATAAGTAGTCAGGCAAGTTTCACCGCTCTCTGTCCAGCAGGAAGCCCGCACGTTACTTCCCGAAAATAGGTAGCAAATCATGCAAATGGGGACCGGCCGCCGCACGGATATCCCGGCTTTCACGATAAAAAAAATCATAGTCGTAGTTGCGATACTGGGCCTGCTGGTCACGCTAATTGTTTCAAAGATCGTGAGCGGCCCGGACGACGCAAAGCGTGTCGCGGCGACCCAGGACATCAGCATAATCATGCAGGCACTGACGCTATACCACCGCGACAACGGCCGCTATCCGACCCAGGAGCAAGGCCTGCGGGCGCTGACCGAGAAACCTGCTATTAATCCGGTGCCCAAGCTCTGGAAGGACGGCGGCTATCTCTCGCGTTTACCAAATGATCCATGGGGCAATCCCTATCAATATCTCAACCCTGGCGTCCATGGTGAGGTCGATGTATTCAGCTACGGGGCCGACGCAAAGCAAGGCGGGGATGGCAACGATGCCGACATAGGCTCGTGGGATTAACGTGTTACCCGCTCACTACGTTCCGGATTTTCATCTCGGCATCGTCGGTATGTCCGATTGGGTGTCCGTGAAAACGACGGGCGAGCGACATGAACGTCGTCGAAAAGCCTGTCGTCCCGGCGTAGCCGGACCTTGAGCGTCCGTCCGAAGGCATAGGGGCCGGCGCCGGCAAATGGGTGGCGTCTGCCTGTTGCAGTCGGCGCAGTTCGAACCCGCTCCGACATTGAACTGACGAAGTGAGCCGTCATTGATCGGTCCGCGTCGGGCAGAAGTCGACCCTAAGCGGGCAGTTGTCCTTGCTGTGCTTTAACGACCGATGACGGTGGTAATCCAGACACCACCCGCCTTCCGCCGCTAGAAGATATCACCTTGGCCGCATTGATTCCTCCGCCCATCGGAGCGTGCTGATCGGCACGGGTATGCGCGCCGCGCTTGACTATCGTTTCCGAACTCCTCGCGCGACTCGTTCAGGGTCCATGAAGCAATGCATCTGATAACGGAGCTCGACGACTACCTGCTGAAAATCGGGCTTCATTCACAGGTTCAAGCATGGCACGGCAATTTATGCGATATCAGCTTGACTGGCGGAGCCGGGCTACGTCGCAGTGTGACGTGTTGAAAGGGTGTATGGATCGACGGCGCAACGCCAACGTACACTAACTCGGAGAATCGCCGCCTCGGGCGCCCGTTGCCGGTGAGGAACGCACGCTTTCGGCTCGACTACCCGAAGTAGCTGATCCCCGAGACGATCATCAGCACGTTCACGGCGCGGGCGAAATGCTTGTCCGACAGCCGCTTGTAGAGCGTCATGCCCACAGCGGTTCCGAGAAGCGCAGCGGGTATAGATAGCAGATTCGCCGGCTCGAACCCAACCTTGCCGGCGGCATGTCGCAATAGACTGATCGTTGTGAGCGCACCTACCTGCATGATCAAAATGAACGGCTGGAACAGGGCGCGCTGGCGGTCCTTGCCCCACCCTTTGAAACCGCACCAGATGGTGACGAATGCGCCAGGAAACCCGACGGCACCACCTGTGATTCCCCCGAGAAGTCCGGCGAAGACATCGAAGGCCATCTTTTGATGACGGGTAACTAAAGGTTTTCGGACAAGCATGTAGCAACCGTAAGCGACAAGAAACACGCCAAGTACATGAGTATAGAGATGACGATCCAGCTTCAACAATACGGCAATACCAACCGGCAGACCGAATGCGCCGCCAATCAGAAAAATAGAAAGTTCTCGCCAGTGGATTGCTCCTCTCAGTGACCAGACCATCGCTGTCTGGTTGGCGATACTGCAGACGATCATGATCTGGACGACTTGCACGGGATCGATGGAAATATGGAACAGCACGGTGCCGCAGAGGGCAGAGAAGGCGAATCCGGCGATGCTGGAAACGGCGGACGCCAGAAAAATGGCGCCGACGACAACTGGCTTCACGGCGCCCTGTGCGGACAATGCGAGGCAGAGCATAGTGGCAGCTATGAGTACCGACCACTGAACCTTGATTTGCCAGGCACGCCAGTTGGGTGCCGTGCTGGATGAAGGAGTGGATCCTGCGGCGCTTTCCGTTTCAGGCTGAGGATCAACATCCATCACGCTGGCTCCCAGTTTGGCGAAGTTTCAGAAGAACCTGTCTTTCCGTATCTGTTGCTGCTGCGACGTCCGGCTCGCGGATTCAGCACGCGTGGCACACCAAAAAAGGGAGAAACGCCCGCCTCAACGTGATAGATCACACGACTTTCAGCTCCCTTCCAGAATGAGCGGTACCGCACACTTCTGCTAGGTGTCTGCACAGACCAACTTCGCCACCGGCCCTCGCCAACCAGGCTGCCGCATTTCGGCTGGCCGTTTGCTGATTTGGAGCGGACGTCAGCGCGCCTGGATCACAGCACCGGTGAACGTCAACTCCTTTGGCCGATACGCGTCACACGAAGTTCGTCGACTAGTATCGCGCCACCTCGGCTTCGCTTACCACGCACTAAATACGAACCACCCGCTCAATTTCCCCCACCGTCATTTCCATCGCATCGTCGCGGGTGCAATCTACCACTCGCCGCTCCTTGATCGCCCTCAACCACGTCAACTGCCTTTTACACAACTGACGCGTCGCGAAAATGCCTTTATCGCGCATGGTCTTATAGTCGATTTCCCGATCCAGATATTCCCAAGCTTGCCGATACCCCACGCATCGTATCGATGGCATCGCCGGCGATAAATCCCTGCGCGCCCGTAGCCGCTCCACTTCCTCCAGCAATCCAGCTTCAAGCATCAAATCAAACCGCTTCTCGATCCGCTTATGCAACACGCTTCTATCCGATGGCTCCAACGCAATCGGAACGAATTCAGGTTCGCTTTCCTGACTCTTTTTCGGGTCTTTCAATATGGCGGATAAAGGTCTGCCGCTCAGCATAAACACTTCCAGTGCTCGCTGAATTCGCTGCGAGTCATTAGGTGCCAACCGCGCCGCGGTTTCAGGATCAACCATAGCCAATCGCGCGTGCAAAGCAGGCCAGCCATCTCGTGCAGCTTCTTCATCAAGCGCCGCGCGCATTTCCGGATTCGCCTCCGGCAACTCATTCAATCCACGTGTCAAAGCCATGTAATACAACATCGTTCCACCGACCAATAACGGGATTCGGCCGCGACCTTCAATGTCGGCCACCAGCTTCAAAGCGTCATCCCGAAATTGAGCAGCCGAATACGATTCGGTCGGATCGATGATATCGATTAAATGATGCGGTGCCAGCGCGCGTTCTTCGTGACTAGGTTTCGCCGTGCCTATATCCATGCCGCGATAAACCAGCGCCGAATCCACGCTGATGATTTCCACCGGCCAGCGTTGAGCGAACGCGAGCGCCGCCGCAGTCTTTCCCGATGCCGTCGGCCCCAATAAGCACGCAACCCGACACGCAATCTGCCGCGCGCTCATTGGCCGCGCATGAAAAGTCGGTCGAGATCGCCGAGCGTCAACTGGAACCAGGTCGGCCGGCCGTGATTGCACTGGTCGCCGCGCTCGGTGGCTTCCATCTGGCGCAACAGGCCATTCATTTCGTCCAGCGTCAGCCGGCGATTCGCCCGCACCGCGTGGTGGCACGCGAGCGTGCCCAGCAATTCGTGCTGACGCTCGGTCAACACCCGCGAGCCGCCATAAGCCTGCAAATCCGAAATCACCGCGCGCGCCAACGACTGCAAATCGGCATCTTTCAGCAGGGCAGGGACCGCGCGAATCGCAATCGAGCCCGGCGACAGAATCGCCAGATCGAATCCCAACGCGTCCAGCACTTCACGCTCTTCCTCGACCACGCCCATTTCCACGGCATCGACGGTCATCGTCACCGGAATCAGCAACGGCTGCACCGCGATTGCCCGGTCAGCCAGCGAGTTCTTGAACTGCTCGTAAAGGATGCGCTCGTGGGCCGCATGCATGTCGACGATGATCAAACCTTGCGCGTTTTGCGCCAGCACGTAGATGCCATGAATCTGACCCAGCGCGAAGCCAAGCGGCTGCTCATCGGCACCGATATCCGGCGCACCCGGCATCGCGGCGTAGAGCGGCGGCGCGCTGGGCTGGTTCGGCGAATAAGCCTCGGACGAGCTGACGCCCTCGGCAAGCGTCGAGCCCTGCGGCGTGCCGGCGTTTACATCGCGGCGACCGAACAACGCGTCGTACAGCGCCAGCGGCTGAGCGACCGGCAGATTGCCCTGCGTCATCCGCGATTGCCGCAGCCAGTTCGTGGCGTTGTCGTTTTTCCGCTCCGAACCCAGCGTGGAATCGTTCAGTGAGCTTGTACCCATACCCACCACACCGGCGCCCGCGTAAGGCCGGGCGCTGAACGAAGCGATTCCCGTCGGCTCCAATTGCGCGGCGTGCCCACCGGCCGTTGTTTCCGGCGACGCCCCCGCGTGACGCGCCAACGCACGCTGCACGGCATGGAACACGTACTGATGGATCGAGCGTGAATCGCGGAAACGCACTTCGATCTTCGACGGATGCACGTTCACATCCACCGATTCCGGCGGCAGATCAAGGAACAGCACATACGATGGATAGCGGTTGCCGTGCAGCACATCCTCGTACGCGGCGCGCACGGCGTGCGTCAGCAGCTTGTCGCGCACGAAGCGGCCGTTGACGAAAAAGTATTGCTGGTCGGCGCGGCCGCGGCTCGCGGTCGGCAGTCCAGCGCAGCCATACACGGCCAGCGGTCCGGCGCGTTCGTCGAGCGGCAGATGCGCGGTGGCGAAGACCTCGCCGAGAATTTTCGCCACGCGCGTGGAAGGGTCCGAAGCGTTCCAATGCTCGACCGCTTTGCCGTTGTGAATCACCGATATCGCGATATCCGGCCTTGCCAGCGCGACGCGCCGGATCACTTCCAGGCAATGCCCGAGCTCGGTCTGCTCGCTTTTCAGGAATTTGCGGCGTGCGGGCGTGTTGAAGTACAGCTCGCGCACTTCCATCGTCGTGCCGATAGTCCCGGCCGCCGGCGAGATCGCGCCGGTCTGGGCGTCGATCCGCGTGGCATGCGCGCACGCCGCCGTCCGGCTGGTGATGAAAAGCTCCGCCACCGACGCAATCGACGCCAGCGCTTCACCGCGAAACCCCAGCGACGCTACGGCTTCCAGCTCGGCAAGCGAGCGGATCTTGCTGGTGGCGTGGCGCAACAATGCCAAAGAGAGTTCGGCGGGGGGAATGCCACAGCCATCGTCGACGATCATGATCCGCTTCACGCCGCCTTCGTCGAGCGTGATCCGCAAGCTCGACGCGCCGGCGTCCAGCGCGTTTTCGAGCAACTCCTTCACCACGGACGCCGGCCGTTCGACCACTTCGCCCGCCGCGATCTGGCTGATCAACTGGTCGGGCAACTGCTGAATGGCGCGCGGCAAGCGCCCGGCGGGGGCGGAAGAGTTGGAAATCGTGTCGGATGAATCGATGAGATCGGGCATGCCTAAATTATAAAGCTTCGCGCCCGTGAACGATTTCGCCGCCATTCAGTCTGCCACTACGCGTTTGTCTGTCACCGACTGGCGTACTGTTCTACGCGCTCCAGAGCGTCGAAAACGGGCGGATTAGCGCGAAAACCTGCCGATGAACACGCGCTTCGCGAATTTTCCAGCGTCGAGTTCGGTATCATGGCGCGACTGTTTTTATCGTAACAACATGCCCGCGCATGCTAGCTGCTATTGCTGGTTTCCCGCTCATTTCATCCTGGTCGAGGCCCCCTTTTGGATACGCTGCTGTCATTCCTGAGTCTTATTCTCCACATCGACAAATCGCTCGGTTTTTTCATCCAGCATTACGGCGGCTGGGTGTACGCGGTGCTGTTCCTGATCGTTTTCTGCGAAACGGGGCTCGTGGTGTTTCCGTTCCTGCCGGGCGACTCGCTGCTGTTCATCGGCGGCGCATTCGCGGCGAGCGGGTCAATGGATCTAGGCACGCTGATCGTCCTGCTGCTGATCGCGGCCATCCTCGGGAATACGGTGAATTACTGGATTGGCCGCGCGATCGGCCCCAAGGTATTCGATACTCACATTCCCGTGCTCGAACGTTTCCTCGATCGCGAAGCGCTTCGCAAGACGCAAGGTTTCTACGAAAGGCACGGCGGCAAAACCATCGTGCTCGCGCGCTTCGTACCGATCGTGCGGACGTTTGCGCCCTTCGTGGCAGGCGCATCGGCGATGAAAGCGTCGCGGTTTCAGTTGTTCAACATACTGGGCGCGCTGATCTGGGTATTGCTGCTCGTGTTGCTCGGTTATTTCTTCGGCAATATCCCGTTTATTCGCCAGTATCTGAACGTGATCGCGCTGGTCGGGGTGTGCGCGGCGATCGTGCCGATCGCGCTGGGCGCAGTGTGGAAAGTCATGCGGCGTAAAGCGGGTAATTGAGTCGGATGGATTGGTTCGATTGATTGGTTCGTCAAGCGCTTTCGAAGTCGCCGGGCCGGCACTTTGAAGCGCGCATATCACGGGCAGGCTACTTGGCCCGCTGGCGTCTTCGCCGCCAAAACGTAAAAGGTTAGAATGCCGAATTGTCGGCTCGGTGGTTCGAATATCGAGACGAACGATTCCGGCGTTTCGTGAACAAACGTTAAATGTTTTATGCTGGCGAACGTTGGCCAGGTCTTATCGCTGATGTTGGAACGAACAAGAAGTGAAGCGGGAGCGGCGTGTAACTGGCGCCGTCTCAGGCTGGCGGTGGCGGTGCTGGGTGTAACGGCGCTACTCGCCGGCTGCGGGATTTTTGGTTGCAGCGGCAGTGCAACGAACGGCGGGGCTTTCGGCGGATGTGGCGCCGGCATGCGGTTCTGAGCGCCTGGACGCAGCCCGAAAATATCGATAACAGGAAGTCAGGGAAAACGGCAAGCATGGCGGTATCGCGTTCAGGTAATTCAGGATGGGCCGTCAACGGCCGCGGGGGAGTGCTCGGTGCGCTCGTTTCTATTGGCGTAGCTGTCTCGATCGCCGGTTGCTCGACGGCGCTGACGCCCGCGCCTATCGTCGAGCAGTCGACGGGCGGCACGAGCTCGCCAGCACTGATCCCCACGACGCCGCCGGGCACCGGGTCCGCCGGGCCGGCCGCCATTGCGCCGCCGGTGCAGGTGGATGCCGGTGCGGGGTTTTATCGGGTGAAACCGGGCGATACGCTCTATGGCATCGCGCGCGCGCAAAAGCAGCGTCCGTCCGATCTCATCAAGTGGAACAACCTGCCTGAAAGCAAACAGGTCAACATCGACCAGTTGTTGCGGGTGGCGCCGCCGGGCAGCACGGGCACGGCCGCCAACGGTGACGACTGGAGCAAACAGGCTGCATCGTCGGCCTCGAAGGCGGGGCCACCGATCATCGGCGCACCGGCCGCGACGGCGAGCAATAACAACTCCCCGGCCGACACCAGCACGCCTCAGACCAATTCGAAGGGCGCGTGGCTCACGTGGCCGGCACAAGGCGACGTGATCACGAAGTTCGGCGAAGGCGGCAGCAAAGGTATCGATATTGGCGGCAAGCTCGGCGAACCGGTGAAAGCGGCGGCTGCGGGCAGGGTCGTGTATGCGGGCAGCGGTCTGCGTGCTTACGGGCAGATGATCATCGTCAAGCACGGCAACGACTTCCTGACCGCGTACGCGCACAACGGCAAGCTGCTAGTGAAGGAAGGCGACACCGTCCGCCAGGGCGCGACCATCGCGGAAATGGGAACCGGGCCGAGCAACAAGCCGTTGCTTCACTTCGAGCTTCGCAAGTCGGGACAGGCCGTGGATCCGGTGCCATCCCTGAAGAAGGCCGGATGATGAACACGGTGCGCAGCGCGCATGCGACGGGAGCCTGGCTCGTATGAAAAGGCTTTTGCTCGCTGCCACGTGCGTGTCCGCTGTGCTGCTCGCCGGCTGCAACGACCAGCAAAATGCGGATGCCATGAACAAGCTCAAGGCGTTTTTCAACGCCGTCAAACCCGACACGTTGCTATTGAAGGACCTGACGCCGGGCGTGACGACCGAGGCGCAGATTCGCGACCAGATGGGCGAGCCGGAAACGGCGCGAACCTACACCGACGGCTCGAAGCGTTTCGAATATCCGCGTGGTCCGGCGGGTACGAATACCTATTTCGTCGATATCGATGCAAACGGCAAATTTGTCTCGGTCACGCAAGTGCTGACCGCGGAGAACATCGCCAAGGTACGGCCGGGCATGACGCAGGACGAAGTGCGCCGCTTGCTGGGCAAGCCGACTACCAGCGCCGAATATCCGCTCAAAAAAGAGCGCGTGTGGAGCTGGCATTGGGAGGAGGGCGGCGTGACGCGCGACGCCATGTTCAACGCGCATTTCGGCCCCGATGGCATAGTGACGACTACATCGCGATCGGAAGCATCAGGCGGCGGCCAGCATTGAGTTGCGCGGCGGGGCGTTTCAATATCGGTACCCATACTCATGGATCACCAAAAATCAAAACACGCGCTTGGGCGCGAGACATTGATGGCGCTGGCGGCGCGTCATCGCGAGGACCGGGCGTTAACGTTTGAAGCGGCTGATGCAGGCTGGCAATGCGGCCGCGGGCACGCGTGGGACGACGGCCTGAGCGCCGCGCAGAACGTGCGTTGCATGAAACTGCGACGCAGCGCCGCGAACAGCACACCGAGCGGCTGAAGGCCCTTGCCGAGGAGCGGGGCGGGAGACTGTTGTCGGCGAGTTACGTCGATGCCACCACGCCTTTGCGATGGGAATGCTCGTTCGGGCATAGCTGGGAGGCGCAAGCGGAGGTTGCCACGCGATGCTGGTGTGCGGAGTGCATGCGCCGAGGCGTGTACGACATGGCGATAGCGTCCCGAAAGTAAGGCCAGGCGGAAACGCTTTTTCTCTTGTATAAAAAGTTGCGCCTAACGCCCGGCATCCAGCGAAATCCCCAAGTGCTGCCGAAACATCTCGAGATGTTCATGCATGGCGGTACGCGCCGCTTTCGCATCCTGTTTCTCGATTGCCCGCAGAATCTTTTGATGGCCTTTCCAGGAGCGTTCCGGCGCCCTCGGCAACTCTTCGGTCGGGACGTATCCGTCGCGGATCACCTCACGCACGGGATCCAGCATTGTCCGCAGCAATCGATTATTAGCCGCTTCACCGATCACATCGTGAAACTCCACATCGAGTTCTGTATAGGCGCCGTGTTGATCCAGGACGCTGCCCATCTGCGTCACCAGCTCCATCAGCCGCCCGAGTTGTTCCGTCGTCCGGCGCGTGGCCGCCAGCGCGGCGAGTCCTTCTTCTGCGCAACGCTGTACTTCCAAAACCTCCTCCAGCATTCGCTGGCCGCGCGGTGACGTCACGTGCGCAAACAGCACCATCGACACGCGGGCAACACTGGCCGACGCGCTCGATCCGCCATGACAACGCCGTTCATGTGCTTGCCGATTGGCTCATCAAATAGGTGCTTCCAAAATCCTTACCACGCACGCGCGCAAATTATTTTCGACTTATCGGGAATAGAGGGGAAAAAAATGGGTTCGCCCTAGTACCAACCCGTTAAACACTCTGGAGTCGAAAATGAAAAAGATTGCCCTGTTCGTGATGTCCGCCGCTGTCCTCGCATCGTCAAGCGCATTTGCCCAGGCTCAAGGCCTGACCCGCGCCGAAGTCCGCCAACAACTCGTTGAAGCGCAGCAAGACGGGTCACAATTCGTCAGTAACACGTCGTATCCCGATGTGGCTCGCATCTATACGAATCAGGTTGCGCAAGCCAGGCAGGGCACGTCGGCCTATGGCGGCGTGGCAGCCGGTTCGAGCGCCAGTTCCTCGCGTGTTGCGAATATCGGCAGCCCGAGTCATGAGGCTTGTGTCGGACCGTATAGCTTCTGCAACATCTATGCGGGTTCTTGATGACAGCACGGACGACTCGTTCATGGTTAGATCGAGTCGCGAGTCGTCCTGTCGTGATTGCACGGGCTTAAGCGATTAGCGTTAGCTGCTTGAACGAATTATCGGAGCAGGATCAATTGAGGCACAGTGTCCGCGCCGCACCATACAATTGCATTTTGGTCATGTTTCACACCGAGTTGTTTTGCATCACTAAGGATAAGGCCGAGAACCAGGAAGCTCGGTTCACCCGGCCATGTGCCTGACGGATGCTCGCCTGTCCCTTCGATAAAGCGTAAGTTCATGCGGCTAAGTTCTTCCGCAAGCGCGGCTTGCCGCAGAGTGTTGGCCGTGGCATTGGTCATCTCGCTGAATGGATTCGCCGCGGTGATAAACGCGCTGCAGTCAACGCCAAAGGCCCGGTGAAGTTTGGCGAGATCAGGATTGGCGCGGCCTATGCGCAGCGTCGTGGGAGCATTGCCCAGGACGCGATAATGAGTTTCATTGTAAGCCCGGAGCGTGTCCGGATCGATGGTCGAATTGAACTGCAAAGCAATCTCCTTGCGATAAAAACGCCCGATATATCAGAGTTTCACCCTCTATTGTGCGCGTTGTCGAACACACGGTATCAATGTGATACAGGCCGTTGTGTTAGCTACCTCTCGCTCAGCGTGAATGTCTTGAGCCACGGTGTTCACCGCGCCGCCCAGCACCTGTACGATGCTTTTTTTAGCATATAAAGCGCCCGCGCAGGCGCCATTATCGAGGGGCATATGGATTCACCTATCCTGGCGAACGAGGACATGGAGGGCAGGCCGATCAGCGTTCATATTCATCTTTACTATGGCGTTGATCCAAGCCGGTATCGGAAAGACGAGAACGTTGGGTGCCTGTACGGTTATCACCACGTCGAGTCGGAATCGATGACCCTTTCGTATTCCCACGATCATCCCGAAGGACGTGTTCTCCGCACTATTCGACGCGGCTTGAAAGCGCTTCTCGGTTGCGATCTCGTTCATACATTTCGCAATCGCGCAGCGCTGCTTGAGGCGGACGTGATCTGGACGCATACGGAGCGCGAGTATCTATCGGCGGCGTTATTGCTGATGCTCAAACGTGGTCCGAATAAACCGCTTCTGCTTGCACAAAGCGTGTGGCTGCTCGACATATGGGAATCGCTTAGCGTGTTCAAGCGCGTGATCTTCAAGAGGCTGCTAAGCCAGGCGAGCTTGCTGACGACCCTGACTCACGACAACGCAGCGCTCACGAAAAAATTCTGGAATCGCGAAGCAACGGTGGTGCTCTACGGTGTCAGTACCGACGATTTCCCTTTGCAGCCAGTGTCCGAGTGGCGTCCTCACGAACCGTTGCGCGTGGCGGCCATTGGTAATGATCGCGACCGTGATTGGCAGACCTTCATGGCCGCGTTTGAAAACGATCCACGCTTCAACGCGAGGCTGGCGACCCAGCGCAAAGTCACGCATTCTGATCGGGCGGATAACGTTGTTGTCGCGCCGGTGTCGGGGTTGGCGGAGCAACGTGCGCTCTATGAATGGGCCGATGTAATCGTCGTGCCGCTTCATCCCAATCACCATGCATCGGGCATTACGGTTTTGCTCGAAGCGGTGACGGCCGGCAAGGCGGTCGTTGCAACGGGCATAGGCGGTCTGTCCGACTATTTCTCCGATGACGCCGTCTCATACGTACCGGTCCACGATGCACAAAGCCTGCGCGAGACTGTCGCCGCGCTAGGCGCCGACCCTGAAGGCACGACGAAGCGAATTCGTCGCGCGCAGCAGGAGTTGGTGTCGAAGGATTTGACGACGCGCGGTTTCGCCCGGCAACACGTCATGCTGACTCATCAAATGTTGCAGAACGCGGTGTCGGACGAACGAGTCGAGCCACTTGTGCGCGCTTAGCGGAGCAGGCGCGTGGGCGCTTCACAGGTTCAGCGGCACATACGGAAACAGGTTGCTTGTCTCACGACACGCGGCCTGTTTTTTTATTGGACAAATAAGCCAAGCCCGTCAATGAAACGCGAGCCCACGCATTGTGCGGAAATCGACAACGTGACGTTTCCTTTTCGCGGTTGAACAATTCCGCTATAGCGTCGATAGTGAAACCAAACCGCCGCATGCTGAGCCAGCCGGCCGGGAACACACAAACACTTTGTGGAGTTCAGGTTGGCCAAGACAACTCGCGCGAGCTGCGCCATCGAAAGCGATGCGGCGGATCTATTTCCGGATGTGTGGTCCGTTGACGCCACGGAGTTTATCGTGGCGCTGGATCGCGAATTTGCGCAGCCGCGCCAGCACGTTCTCCACTACCGTAAAGAATGCTCGGGCCATCGCCTGAACGGCGGTAACTTCGAATTCTTATCCAGCACAGCCGGCATCCGCAATGATCCCGATTGGCGCGTTCCCGCACCTCCCCAAGATTTGATCGACAGACCCGTGGAGATTGCCGGTCCGGCAGAGAACCGGAAGATTGTCATCAATGCGCTCAATGCTCATGCGCAAGTATGGGTGGCCGATCTGGAAGATGCGATGTCGCCCACCTGGCACAACGCCATGGCGAGTCAGCGAAACCTGAAAGAAGCGGTCATGGGCGATATCACCTACCGTGACCCTCGAGGCAAGCAATACAGGCTCGAAGGCGGCACGACGGCGATCGTGGTCAGGCCGCGCGGCTGGCATTTGCCCGAGCAGCATGTGACGGTTGATGGACACGCTGCATCGGCCAGCCTGGTCGATTTCGGCCTGTACTTCTTTCATTGCGCGCGCAGGCAACTCGAGCGCGGAAGCGGGCCTTACTTCTACTTGCCGAAGCTTGAAAACCACCTCGAAGCAAAGCTGTGGAACGATGTATTCGAATTTGCGCAGGACTGGATTGGTGTTCCCCGTGGCAGCATTCGCGCGACCGTGCTTATCGAGCACATTGGCGCAGCGTACGAAATGGACGAGATCCTGCATGCTCTTGGTCCTCATGCCGCTGGGCTAACCGCTGGCCGGTGGGATTATCTGTTCAGTATTGCGAAGGAATTTAGGAATCGACGGGATTTTGTCTTGCCCGACCGCGCGGAATTGACGATGGGGCTGCCGTTCATGCGCGCTTACACCGAGCTCCTGGTCCGCACGTGTCA
Source organism: Caballeronia sp. LjRoot34 (assembly GCF_964253815.1). NCBI lineage: Bacteria > Pseudomonadati > Pseudomonadota > Betaproteobacteria > Burkholderiales > Burkholderiaceae > Caballeronia > Caballeronia sp. LjRoot34. The sequence goes on along the minus strand of NZ_CAXUSB020000001.1, from coordinate 3,639,740 downwards.
TCGACGTGGTACGCATGCGTTGGGTGGTGTCGCCACGCAGATTCCGGATCGACACGATCCCGAGGCGCAACGCCGCGCGGTCGAAGTCGTGCGCCGCGACAAGGAACGCGAGGCGATCGAGGGTTTCGACGGCACCTGGGTCGTTCACCCGGATCTGGTTCCGGTCTGTCACGCCGCTTTCGAGCACGTACTGTGCGGGCACCCGCATCAGATCGGCCGCTCGCACGGCGAGGTCGAGGTCGAGGCAACGGCCGCGGACCTGATGGCGGCCGATCGCCTGGATGGCTCTGTCACCGAGCATGGCTTGCGATCCAACATCGCGGTGTCTATCCGATACCTGGAGGCGTGGTTGCGCGGTCATGGATCGGTCAGGCTGTTCGGTCTCATGGAAGGCGCGGCGACCGTCGAGATTGCCCGGTCGCAGGTCTGGCAATGGCTGCGCCACGGCACGCGTCTGCTGGATGGGTGTCAGGTGACGCGCGAACTGGTTCGCGACATGTCGGCAGGAGGCTGTATACCATCGCGCTTGCCTTCGCCCCGGCGACAGTGTCTGCAAAGAGCCGTGCCTTCATTGCGGTACAGATGGCCTGATGTCACGCTGATGTCACGTTCTATGACGTTGTTGTGCGACCCGGCATTGCCCCGGCCCGACAGTGTACGGAACTACATGTGGCAAGTCACTCTTCGCTCCCGGAACTCATAACTGGACGGCTAATGACGGGAATTCCGCGCCGACCTTGTGGAGAGTTACTACGAAACACAGAGTCTCGGGACGATGTTTGATGTTTGATGTTGTTGGCGTTATCCTGATGGTGTTGCCACAGGAGGACGTCATGCGAACCACCCTCGATATCGACGACGACGTGCTCGCGCTCGCTCGCGCCCGTGCCGAGCGCGAGCACATATCGATTGGCCGCGTCCTGTCCGCACTAGCCCGAGCGGCGTTGCAGCCAACGGGTACTTCGCCGGCCATGCGCAACGGGCTGCCCGTGCTGCCGAACGCGCGCACTGCGCGCCCGGTCACGTCGGAACTCGTCAACAAGTTGCGTGACGAGGCGCCCTGATGGCGTATCTGCTCGATGTCAATGTTCTGATCGCGCTACTCGATGCTGGTCATGTGCAGCACGAGGCGGCGCACGCGTGGTTCGGTCAGGTTGGGCGGACCGACTGGGCGACCTGTCCGCTGACCGAAAACGGTGTGTTGCGCATTATCGGGAACCCGCGCTATCCGAACACGATGGAAACGCCTGCGGCGGTCGCGCCGCTCGTGGCGCAGCTACGAGCGCATCCCGGCCACGAATTCTGGTCTGACGACGTGAGCCTGCTCAATCCGGATCATGTCGACGTGAGTCGACTGCTCACGACCGGCCAGGTAACTGATACCTATCTGCTTGCGCTCGCGCGCACGCACGGCGGCAGGTTGGCAACCTTCGATCGCTGGCTTGTGGTTGACGCAGTGCCGGACGGCACGCGCCACCTCGAAGTGATCAACCCGGCGGGAGTCGGGTCTGAAACGACTCGCTCTGGTCGCGCATGAGGGATGTCCGGCGGGATAGGCGGCTCCTCTGGTTCGACGCCCGTTATTCCCGCCTGGCCGGCATTCCTGGCATGTTGAGATCAGCTCCTGGTTCGTTGGGCGAAACTGGTCTATAAAGGGAAACACAATCTGATCCGGTTAACGTGCGAAGCACGACCGAGTACGCGTTAGCGGCCCGTGGTATAGATGTGCGTCTGACGCGCCGTAACGCAACACACCAGAGCCTGCGCAAGCAGGCTTTGTGCTTTCTGGATTCCGGTTTTCTCACCGGTGCGCCGCCCGCAGCAGGTCTGTCCGATGGTTGTGATGGATAGGGGGCGCCTGCCTTGTCGATATTCCGGGTCTCATGGTGACGGAGGCTGCACATGAGATCGCTCATTGTTCGACATTGGCGCAGAATGCCCGCGGGCTGGGACCGCGGGCAGTCACAGATGGATGACGAGGAAAACGGCGAAGTCACGCCAACGAAGATGACGCCCCACCAGTTCATCGACTGGTTCGAGCACGAAGAAATCGACTCCGACTGGCTGCCGTTGTTCATCGACATAATTGTCGGCAAGCCTGCGCCGGGAGAGATCGACTTTATTCCGTTGCAGATGTTGAATATGCCGCACAGTCAATGGCGATAGTCGATTCGATGCGGGCGGTGCTAGGCGAGGCAACGCCGAGCGCATTGCTCGGGCCCATGCCTGACGCTCCGGCCAGCCTCCGGAAATCGATGGTGCGAGTACCGATGCCGATTCCCGAGAATCGCGACTTTCTCTCTACGGACGAGTTCGCTGCGGTGATGGCCGTTGATCCTCGATCCATTCGGAAACGGTACTCCAGTGAGGGAAGCTACCACGGAGTTCGTCCAACCAAACTGCCGAACCGCCGAGTGCTTTGGCCGGTTGAGGAGGTGCGGCAGTTGCGCAGCGGCGGCATCGCGGGTCGCGTACGAATTGCGCGGTCGGCGTCGCGCCGCTGTTGATCGCGGCCTTCGTGACGCCGCGTTGAGTCCGCGCCAGCACTTCGGCTGAAGCGGAGACGATCGCGTCGCAGCCGATCACCACCCGCGCTTCACCCGTCGCGATCCGTGTCGCGTGCAATTCGGCCGGTGTCGCGGCGATCTGCACGTGACTCAGTACGGCGGCGCCTTTCTGCGAGACCTGCCATGTCCAGCACGGTGAGGCCTTTGCCTTCGAGGTGCGCCGCCATCCCGAGCAAGCCGCCGATCGTCACCACACCCGTGCCGCCGACGCCGGTCACCGGCACGCCGCACGGTTTCTCGAGCGTTGCAACGCTCGGCAGCGGCAACGCGGCAAAGTCGGGTAAAGCCGCCGAAGCCGCTGGCTTCGCGGGCTTTTTCACCTGCGCGCCTTCAGCGGTGATGAAGCTCGGGCAGAAGCCATTCACGCAGGAGAAGTCCTTGTTGCACGACGACTGGTTGATCTTGCGCTTGGTGCCGAGCGGCGTCGGCAACGGCTCGACCGACAGACAGTTCGACTGTACCGAGCAGTCGCCGCAACCCTCGCACACCGTGTCGTTGATAAACGCGCGCTTCGCCGGATCGGGATACGTGCCGCGTTTGCGGCGCCGACGTTTTTCGGTGGCGCAGGTCTGGTCGTAAATGAGGATCGACGTGCCGGCTGCTTCGCGCAGTTCACGCTGCAGCCGGTCGAGCTCGTCGCGGTGATAGACCGCGACGCCTTCCGGTAGCCGTACTTTCGCGTCGTATTTCTCGGGCTCGTCGGTGACGATCAGCACCTGTTTCGCCCCTTCGGCCACGACCTGAAACGCGATCTGAGGCACGCTGAGTACGCCGTCGACAGGCTGGCCGCCGGTCATCGCGACCGCGTCGTTGTAGAGCACTTTGTAGGTGACGTTCGCGCCGGCCGCAATCGACGCGCGTATCGCCAGCAGACCGGAATGGAAATAGGTGCCGTCGCCCAGATTGACGAACACGCGACGCTCGTTCGTGAAATGCATCTGACCGGTCCACGCGACGCCTTCGCCGCCCATCTGGCTGAAGGTCTCGGTATTGCGGTCCATCCACATCGACATGTAATGGCAGCCGATGCCTGCTAGCGCGCGCGAACCTTCCGGCACGCGGGTCGACGTATTGTGCGGGCAGCCCGAGCAGAACCACGGCTGACGCTCGGTCACCGAGCGCGGCATCGCGGCCTCGCGTTCCTTGGCCTCGATGACCGCGACGCGGGCTTCGATGCGCGCGCGCAGGTCGGCGGGAAGATCGGCTTTGGCGAGGCGTCGCGCAATGGCTTTCGCAATCAGCGCCGGCGACAGTTCGTAGTGCGCGGGCAGCAGCGTCTGTCCACGCGGCACCGACCATTCGCCGCCTTCGTCGTCGCGCTGATCGTACTTGCCGAATACTTTCGGCCGCACGTCGTCGCGCCAGTTATACAGCTCTTCTTTCAGCGCATATTCGAGAATCTGACGCTTTTCCTCGACCACCAGAATCTCGTCGAGGCCGGTCGCGAAGTCGCGCGCATTCTGCGCGTCGAGCGGCCACACGCAGCCGACTTTCAATACGCGGATACCGATGCGCGCGCAGGTTTCTTCATCGAGCGACAGGTCGGTCAGCGCCTGTCTCACATCGAGATAAGCCTTGCCCGCAGTCATGATGCCGAGGCGCGGGTTGGGACTGTCGATCACCACGCGGTTCAGTTTGTTCGCCCGAATGTAGGCGAGCGCGGCATACCACTTGTAGTTCAAAAGACGCGCTTCCTGCGCGAGCGGCGAGTCGGGCCAGCGGATGTTGAGACAGCCCTCGGGCATCTCGAAGTCTTCGGGCAGAACGATCTGCAAGCGGTCGGGATCGAGTTCGATCGATGCGCTCGATTCGACGACGTCCGTCACGCATTTCATGGCAACCCAGAGTCCCGCATAGCGACCCATCGCCCAGCCGTGCAGCCCGTAGTCGAGATACTCCTGCACGCTGGCCGGATACAGCACGGGGATGCCGCTCGCCACGAACATATGCTCGGACTGATGCGCGACCGACGACGACTTCGCCGCATGATCGTCGCCCGCCAGCACCAGCACGCCACCGTTCGGATCGGTGCTGGCGGAGTTCGCGTGCTTGAAGACGTCGCCCGTACGGTCGACGCCCGGCCCTTTGCCGTACCACATGCCGAATACACCGTCGACTTTCGCACCCGGCCAGAGGTTAAGCTGCTGCGTGCCCCACACGGCGGTGGCCGCCAGGTCCTCGTTGACGCCGGGTTGAAACACCACGTCGTTTTCCTTCAGATGCTGCTTCGCTTTCCACAAGCCCTGGTCAAGCGCGCCGAGCGGTGAGCCGCGATAGCCCGAGACATAACCCGCGGTATTCAAACCGGCGAGGCGGTCGCGCGCCTTCTGCAACATGGGCAAGCGGACCAGCGCCTGAGTCCCGCTCATATAGACGCGGCCTTTTTCGAGTGTGTATTTGTCGTCTAGCGAGACGTTGGCGAGTGCGTCGCGTAGCGACGGCGAAAGCGGGGCGTTCATGGGGGAAGTCTCCGGGTGCTTATTGATCGCGGTTCCCGGCGAGAATAGGAAGCGGAATTTCCATCGTAAAATCACGAATACTGAATCCTGCTATTCGAAAAACATATGTCAAAAGACATCACCCTGCGGCAGATGCGTTACTTCGTGGCAGCCGCGCAGAGCGGCCAGTTCTCGATGGCGGCGACCGTCGAGCATGTTTCGCAGTCGGCGATTACCAATGCGGTTCTCGCCCTGGAGGAAACCCTGGGGACACGGCTCTTCGAGCGTCTGCCTCAAGGCGTGACGTTGACGCCCGATGGCCACGACTTTCTGAATCACGCCAGACACATACTCGATTCGGTTCGGGACGCGGTTTATAAGGCGCCGTTCCGGTCGCACGATCTGAAAGGCACGGTGCGGGTCGCCGCGTCGTATACGGTGCTCGGCTATTTTTTGCCGGAATTGATGGCGCGTTTTCGAGCGACCTATCGCGATGTGGTGATCGACCTGTTCGATCTGGATCGCCCGTCGATCGAACAGGCGGTGCTCGATGGCGACATCGAATTAGGTATCGTATTGCTCTCGAATGTGGAGAACGTCCGGCGTTTCCGGCACCACGTGCTGATGCGCTCGCGCCGGCAGTTGTGGACTTCGCCGTCGCATCCGCTGACGCAACTCACCACGCCGTCGCTCGCGGACATTGCGGGTTATCCGTACATTCAGATCAACGTGGATGAAGGCGAGCAATCGACGCAACGTTACCGGAGGCAGAACGACACCGCACCGGATGTCGCGTTCCGTACCAGTTCGATGGGAGGCGTTGCGCGGCCTGGTCGCGCATGGCTTCGGCGTGACCATTCTGTCGGATATGGTGTTCCGGCCGTGGTCGCTGGAAGGCAAGCGGATTGAAGCGCGGCCTGTTCTGAACGCGATTCCGCAGATGGACGTGGGGATGTTGTGGCGTAAGGGTGCAACGTTAGAAGCGCCGGCGCATGCGTTTCAGGAGTTTTTGATTCATGCGTGTGGGAGTTGAGAGTCTGGTGCAACGACGGGACTACGCGGACGCTCTTTCGGGGGGCGGACGAAGCTAACACCCGCTACATCCGTTCGAGACTGCTTACCCACTGAGGCGCCTGGTTTTCCAGGTGCTCGCAAAAATGTCGCGCCAGCGGACTCTCGATCGAACTCGGGCGCTGCACGATACCGACGCTTCGCCAGCACACCACGTCGTCGGAAAACTCCAGCGAAACCACGCCTGCCGGCAGGACGGAACACGACAAGGCCGGTAGCAAGGTCACGCCCAACCCTGAACCGACCATGGCATTGAGCGACGAAATATTGCGGATCGTCAATCGGGACGTCGCGGCAAGCTGCGCGTAAGAAGCGTTCGTCAGGCTGCGCGACGACTCGTTGAGAATCAGATTGCTGCCCGCCAGGTCTTCCCAGCGCAATGGGCGCCCGAGCTTCGCCAGCGCATCGTCTTCGGCGCAGACGAGTCGAAACTTGTCCCGGAACAGCGGCTTGAAATCGACTGCCGTCTCGCCTGGGATGGGACTGCAGATTCCGAAGTCTGCCTGCGCCGTCTCCACGAGATGAATCACCTGCAAGCTATCCGTATCGGTGAGCTCGACGTCGACATTCCGGTGTCGGGTGACGAAGTCCTTGAGCAGGTCCGGCAGCAGATGCGTCGCGACTGAAGGAACCGACGCGATCCGCAACTTGCCGGTTCGACCGTTCGCGTATGCCTTGATGATGTCGACCGCGCGATCGTAGTCGCGAATCAGCACCGTGGCGGTTTGTTCGACGAAGACGCCCAGCTCGGTCAGCTGACTTTTGCGATCTCTCTCGAACAGTTCACTAGACAGTTCATTTTCGAGCTGCGTCAGCGTCATCGAGATTGCGGAGACCGTGCGGTTCAGGCGCGCGGACGCGCCTTTGATACTTCCCGCCTCCGCCACCGCCACGAACGCCCTCAGCGCTTCGAGCTTGATCATCGCTACCCCTCTTTGCCGGCAGTTCAATTAATTTGAAGATAACTTAAAAATAATAAGATTGATTGAATATTTTCGACCCTGGATGATGAGGTCATCGAATCGGCATAGCAACGGCCAGTCGGCCAACACACATGGGGTGCGGGATGAGAACGTTTAGAGCAAGCGCAGCGGTGATGCTGCTTGTCGGGTTGCTGGGCGGCGCGTTCGCGGGCTCGGCCGTCGCCGCGGATTGCGGAACCGCGAAGAAGATCACGATCGCGGACATGACGTGGTTGTCGGCCTCCACGCTCGCCCACGTGACCCGGCAGATATTGACCGCCGGATACGGCTGCGTCGCCGAACTCACGCCCGGCGACACGGTTCCGACCGCCACCTCGATGCTGACCCGCGGACAGCCGAACATTGCGCCGGAATTCTGGGTGTCGACCACGCAGGACATCTGGAACCAGATCCAGAAGAAGGGCAATGTTTACAAAGCCAACGACATCTTCGCTTCGGGAGGCGAGGAGGGGTGGTGGGTGCCGGACTACGTTCTCAAAGAAAACCCGCAGATCAAATCCGTCCAGGATCTGAAGGCGAACTGGAAGGTTTTTGCGTCGCCGGAAAATCCCGACAAAGGCCGTCTCTATAGCAGCCCACCGGGCTGGGCGTCGGAAATCATCACGAGCAATCTGTACAAGGCGCTCGGACTTCAGAGCAGCTTCGAGCTGTTTTCGCCCGGGTCCGGCGAAGCCTTGAAAGCCTCGATCGCTCGCGCGGTGGCGCGACACCAGGCCTTCGTCGGTTACTACTGGTCGCCCACCGAGGTGATCGGGAAATACCACCTCGTGCGACTTGCCATGCCGGCGTACGACGCCGACAAGTTCGTGTGCCTGACGAAAGACGACTGTGCCAATCCTCAACTGACCGGCTGGAAAAACGGAGAAGTGGTGGTCGCCGTTTCGTCGGATATCAAAACCACCGCGCCTGCGGTCGCCACCTTTCTCGGCAAGCTACAGGTGCCTAACGACAAGCTGAACGAAGTGCTGGCCTGGGGCGACACCAACGGCGCTTCACCCGATCAGTTGGCGCAGCATTTCCTGAAGGACTACGCGAGCGTCTGGAAGGCGTGGGTGCCGGCCGACGTCGCGCAGAAAATCCAGACATCGCTTCGATAAAGCAGCGTGCCCGTGATGCAGGTATTGCGACGCCGATGGTGCCGTTGAACGAATTTTGGTGCGGACATGACTCCAGATTTTCCGAATTTTGTGGACCTGACAAGCGCGAGCAGCACGATCGACAGGGTCTTCAACCAGTTTGTCACCGACCACGGACAGGGACTCGAAGCGGCCTTCATGCCGGTGCTGAGACTGCTCATGTGGTTCGAACACGTATTACTGGCCACGCCCTGGTGGGCCGTGATCGGCGTGCTGGCTTTGCTGGCCGGCTTCGTGTCCCGCAGCGTGCGCGTAGTGGCGATGGTCGTCGTCCTCATGTTCGGAGTCGGCCTCGTCGGCGTGTGGGAGCCGGCAATGGCAACCATCGCGCTCATGCTGACGGCGACGCTGCTGTCGGTGCTGATCGGCATACCCATCGGTCTGATGATGTCGCAATGGCGGGCCGTGCGAACCACCTTGTTGCCGGTGCTCGACGTATTGCAAACGCTGCCGATCTTCGTCTACCTCATTCCGTTCGTGATGCTTTTCGGACCGGGGAAGATTCCGGCCTTGCTCGCCACGATATTTTTCGCGGTCTCGCCGGTGATCCGTCTCACCGATCTCGGGATCCGGCACGTGGACGACAAACTCGTCGAGGCCGTTCGCGCGTTTGGCGCCACGAAGTTGCAGGTGCTGTTCACGGTGCAGATGCCGCTGGCGTTGCCCTCGATCATGGCGGGCATCAACCAGACGACGATGATGGCCCTCTCGATGGTCGTGATCGCGTCGATGATCGGCGCGGGTGGACTCGGCTACCAGGTTCTCCAGGGCATTCAGCGACTGGAAGTGAGCCGCGGCCTGTTGTCCGGCGTCGGCATCGTGTTGCTGGCCATCGTGTTCGATCGGATCGCGCAAGCCTATGGCAAGCGCGCGGAAAAAAACTTGAAGCTGGGTTCGTCGCTATGACTCGAGACGCAAAAATCCGGATTGAGGATGTGACCAAGATTTTTGGACCCAACGCCAAAAAGTCGCTCCGACTCGTCCAGAACGGAATGAACAAAAGCGATCTTCTGAAGCAGCATGGAGACGTGCTGGGATTGAACCGGATCAATCTGTCGATCGACAAGGGCGAAACGTTCATCGTCATGGGTTTGTCGGGCTCCGGAAAATCCACTTTGATCCGACATTTCAATCGGCTCATCGATCCGACTGCCGGGCGCATTCTGTTCGACGGCGAAGATATTCTGGCCTACAACACCCGGCAATTGACGCAGTTCCGGCGCAAGAAAGTCGCCATGGTCTTTCAGCGCTTTGCGCTGTTGCCGCACCAGACGGTGTTGGAAAACGTCGGGTACGGCTTGCGCATTGCCGGCGTCGGCAGTTCGGCGACGAAGCTGCGAGCCAAAGAACAACTCGATCTGGTGGGTCTGTCGGGGTTCGCCAATCATTATCCCGGCCAGCTCTCCGGCGGCATGCAGCAGCGCGTCGGCCTTGCGAGGGCGCTTGCCACCGACGCCGAAGTCCTGCTGATGGACGAAGCGTTCAGCGCGCTCGATCCGCTGATCAAGAAGGATATGCAGATCCAGCTCAAGGACATTCAGGCGCGGCTGCACAAAACCATTGTCTTCATCACCCACGATCTCGATGAGGCGTTGTTTCTCGGCGATCGGATCGCGATTCTGAAAGACGGCAATCTGATTCAGGTCGGTACGGGCAAGCAGATATTGACCCGACCCGCGGACGACTACGTCGCCAGATTCGTAGGCGGCGTGAATCTATCGAAGGCGATGACCTGTGGAGACCTCGCGTTGCCCGTCGACGACTTCGCCGACTGGAATCTCGAAACCGTGGGCGATGGTTATCGCATCGCTCGCAGAGGCGAAGCGTCCAGCGTCGCGAGAACTATCGATGCGACCGCCAACATCGAGCGTGCCTTCGCGCCGCTTTCTGAGGATGCGCCGCCGCTCGTGGTTGTCGAAGCGGGACGCGCGATCGGGCTCTTGTGTCGAAGCGGCGTGCTGGCGGGACTGAAACGGAATTGATGTCAATGGCGTGGGTCTGCTTCGCCATTTTAAGGAGGATGCTGTGCTGGAAACACGAGTGTATGTGGCCGGTCGTTGGGACCGTGGCCTCGAGAAAAACGAGAACCGTAATCCTTCGGACACGTCGGACCTGATCGGTGTGTTTTCGCATGCCGTCCCGGCGATGCTGGAAGAGGCCATCGCGGCAGCGAGAAGCGCGCAGCGGGCGTGGTGGTCCGCGGGGATTCAGAAGCGCCATGACGTGTTGATGGCGATCGGCAACGAACTGATGTCGCGGTCCGCGGAAATCGGGACGCTCGTCGCTCGCGAAGAAGGTAAGACCCTTGCGGAAGGGAAGGGCGAAGTCTATCGGGCCGGACAGTTCTTTACCTGGTTTGCGGCAGAGGCTCTGCGACTGACCGGCGACTCGGTCGAAAGCGTGAGGTCCGGCATCAGCGTCGATGTGCGCCGCGAACCGGTCGGTGTCGTCGCGGTGATCTCTCCGTGGAATTTTCCGGTCGCGACGCCTGCGTGGAAGATCGCGCCGGCTCTGGCGTTCGGTAACGCAGTCATCTGGAAGCCGGCGGATCTCACACCGGCGAGCGCCGTGGCGTTGACGGAAATCATCGTGCGGCAGGATATCCCGAGCGGACTTTTTAGCCTGGTGATGGGCGCGGGTTCTTCAATCGGGCGCGATCTGGTCAGTAGTCCAGAAATCGACGCGGTGAGTTTCACCGGTTCGGCTCCGGTAGGGCGCGACATCGCGAGCCTGGCCATCCAGAACATGACGAAGATGCAAATGGAGATGGGGTCGAAGAATCCCCTGGTCGTCATGGATGACGCGGATCTCGCTCTTGCCGTCAGCCTGGCGGTTCAGGCGGCGTTCGGCGGGACGGGACAAAAATGCACCGCCGCGTCGCGTCTCGTCGTGCACGAGGCGATACACGATGCGTTCGTCGACAAGCTCTCGATTGCCACGTGTGCGCTGAAAGTGGGACACGCTCTCGACGACACCACACAGATAGGTCCCGTTGTCAGCGCCCGTCAACTCCAGCAGAACCTCGACTACATCGAGCTCGGCCGGTCGGAGGGCGCGGAGCTGGTCTGCGGCGGCGAGTTGCTGGAGCGCCGGACCCAAGGCTATTTCATGGCGCCGGCGGTGTTGTCGGGAACCCGCAACGCGATGCGGATCAATCAGGAAGAAATGTTCGGACCGGTTACCTGTGTCATCAAGGCGAGCGGTTATGACGAGGCATTGGCGATCGCCAACGACACGCCGTTTGGACTGACGGCAGGCATCGTCACGCGAAGCCTGGCGCGTGCCAATCACTTCCGGGCGAGTGCGCGCGCGGGATGCGTGATGGTCAATCTCGCGACGGCCGGCACGGATTATCACGTGCCGTTCGGTGGAAGAGGAGCGTCTTCGTATGGCTCACGGGAACAGGGTACGTACGCGGCGGAGTTCTACACCTCCGTGAAGACCTGTTATGTCGCAGACGGGAGCCCGGAATGAACGTGACGATCGACGGCATGCAGTATGGGAACTGGTCGGAAAAAATCTTTCGTGAAATGCGCGCGGGGGGGGTCGACGCCGTTCACGTGACCATTACTTATCACGAGAATTTCCGCGAGACGGTGGCGAATATCCGTGCGTGGAATCTGCTGTTCGAACGCTATCCCGACCTGATCCTGCACGGCCGCACGGCAGCCGATGTGTTGCTGGCAAAAAGCACGGGACGGACCGCCGTCTTCTTCGGCTCGCAAAACGCGAGTTGCATGGAAGACGACATCGGCCTGATCGAGGTATTGCACACTCTCGGTCTGAGATTCATGCAACTGACGTATAACAACCAGTCGTTGCTGGCGACCGGTTGCTACGAGTCGGAAGACGCCGGTTTGACTCGAATGGGGCGCGAAGTCGTTGCCGAGATGAACCGGGTGGGCATGGTGGTGGACATGAGTCACTCGGCGGAGAGGTCCACCCTCGAGACGATCGACTACTCCACGCGTCCCATCGTGATCAGTCACGCGAATCCCGCTTGCTGGCATCGAGCGAAGCGCAACAAGTCCGATACCGTGTTGAAGGCGCTAGCCGCACACGACGGGTTGCTGGGCGTGTCGACCTATCCGCATCACCTCGCCGGTGGATCGTCGTGCACGCTGGAAAGTTATTGCTCGATGATCGCGCGCGCCGTCGACCTGATGGGTGCAAGCCAGGTGGCGATCGGGACCGATCTGTGTCAGGACCAGCCGGATAGCGTCGTCGAATGGATGCGCTGCGGTCGCTGGACCAAGAAAATCGATTACGGCGAAGGCAATGCCGCTGCGCCGGGTTTTCCCGCGATGCCGGTCTGGTTCAACGACAACCGCGATTTTCAGAACATCGCCCAAGGTCTGCGCGAGTTCGGGATGTCGGGCGAAGAGGTCGCGGGCATCATGGGCGGCAACTGGTTGCGCTTTTTCGAGCGTAACTTCGGGCCCGAGGGGGCGTGAATGAGGTCATCACAATCGGCTGCGCCCTGCGACCTCGCGCGTTTCCGCCGGCCGGCAGAGACGGTGATGCGTCTGGCACGCCTCGGCTGCTCGCATCCCACGAGGCTGTCGTTTCTGCGCACGTTGCTACGCCGTGTCGAGGCCGAGCGCTGGTGCTTCACGCGCGCCTCATGGGACGTGGATGCAACGGGTGTTGGTCGTGCTGTCTATCGTGTGAGCGGGCCCGAGCGGAGTTATTCGCTCGTTGCTTTCTCCCACGACCTGCCGCCCGAGCAGCGTTCCGATCGGGTCATCGCAACGGCGTGGGACGCCACCTTTACCCTGTTCGATGGCGTGCCCGGCGCGGCGGATCTGGACCGCCTCGCGGCGAATGTGCCGCTCCAGGAAGCGGGGCGCATCAGCAGCCGCGAACTCACGTTGAGTCGGGCCAATCGTTCGGTGCGGCTATTCGAGCATGTCGTGTCGCGCCTCGCCACAGGGCAACAGCCTGAACTCGCCGAAATCGATGCGGTGGGTTACCTGATGCGCACGACAGCGGTCTATGGCTCAGGGAAATTCGGCGCGGCGGATCGGGCCGGGATTAGCGAGCGTCCTGAATTGAGCGCACCGTTCCAGGCCGAGATGCTGACGGTGTGGCTGATTCGTGCTTTTACGGTCGACATTGCCGAGCACATGGCGACGATGCGCGGTGGCGCGACAGCAGTACCGCTCGATCGCGCCGTCAGACGTCGGCTTGGCGTCGGCAATTCGACGGGACTGGGCATGGCGCCTTTCATCGTCCGCCATCCCGTGTTGCTCAACAACTGGATTGCCGCGCGAGAGGACGCGCTCGCCAGAGTCCGCGCTCAGCCAACCACCGATGAGCGGTCGCGCAGTCGCTTCATTGAGACGCTGCAGGAAGCGCGTTTGAATGCCGGTTTCTGGTTAAGCGATCACGCTGTGCAGAAGCATCGGCTTGCCGATCTGCGCGCCGATCTGGCCGCCCTCGACCGATTCGTCGAACTGTCGTGGTCGATCGACATCGCGTATCCCTGGAACGCGCTTTGGCAGTGGGGCGAGCAGTCCCTTTCGCTCGAAGGGCAGGAGGCGCTCGTCGCGCTCATGCTCGAGGTGCACGGCGATCTGGTCGACGATCTGGCATCACACATGAGCGCGGAGGAGTCGGCGACATTTTCAATCGCGGGGCAGCAGCGCTTGAGCGATTTCAAGCGGGATTTCATGGAGAACTTCCGCTGGGCACTCGACATGGACATGACGTCGCGCGACGCCGAGGCGAAGTTCTGGTACGTGTCCGCGGAAAAACTGGAGCCGCGATTGGGTTATCGCGAAACGGAGGAGGGGGCGAGTCGCGAGCTGCCGTTGGCGTCGGCGCCGGCCTGCCATGCGATGCAACGAGACCTGGATGGTTGGCGAGGCGACGACACGGTCGCTGCGTTTCTTGCTGCCTGTCCCGAGCATCGGTTGATGGTTCGACGGGCGCAGATCGCGGCTCGGTATCCCTATTCGGAAGTTCAGGACAATCTTGTCGACGCCGGCATGCTGCCGATCGATTTGCTCCGATGCAAGCTGGCCTTCTTTGGCGCGAGTCGCTTCGATCCGCGGTCCGATCTGTGGGTGCGGATCAATCTGTTTCAAGGGCTGCCGTTTCCCGATGAGCTGGCAACGGGCAATGGTCGTGACACTGAAAACGCCGGCGCTCTGTCGTCATTGACGCGTTACTCGCGATCCGAGATCGAGTCGCTGGCGGCAAAGGCGACCCGCGGAGCGGGCTTTTCGTGGGGCGTGGCGGACGACGTCGGTGTCGCTATCCGACAGCTCGTGGAAGGCGGTCTCGCGGGGCCCGAGGCTTTGTTCGCGTATTTGACAGCACGGGAAGCGACTCAGGATCGCGCTGGGCGCGATGAACCCCTGTGCCCGATTTCAGCGGGCATCGATCTTCTCGATCGGGCGGCGCTTTTCGCTGCGGGCGGGGATGCTGGGAGTTTTGCCCGTTCGATCACGCATCCTCTGATCGTCGTGGGCTTTGCCATGCGGGCGGCATTGATGGCGCGGACTCCGTTGCGAGTTACATGGAACGAGGCCGAGGTTGACATCGATGAGGCCGGGCGTGTCGTCGTCGGTAGGGGAAGCGCGAAGCATGAGCACGCGTATGCGGATGTGGATGCGCATGCGACCGCACTCGACGTCACGGGAATAGGTCTGGATGCGGCGGACAGCGCGGTCGGGATCGAGACCGGGCGTTCGCTTTCGGACGAAGTATGGAACGGATTGGGCGCATTCAGCATGCGTACCGTCGTGCCGGCCACGGAAAGTTCCAGACACAACGCAGGTGCGGGAGCCACCGACAATGACTGACCACATGACGCGCTTTACCCTCGAAGAGCTGGAAACGTTTGCCCATGACGCTCTGGTGTCGGGCGGAACCAGTGCTGAGAATGCGGCACCGCTGGCCCACGCCATCATGGCCGCGGAAAGAGACGGCATAGCGAGCCACGGACTCGCCTATTTGCCGACTTATCTCGAGCACGTCGCTTGCGGGAAGGTGGATGGGCGGGCGAAGCCAACAGTGTTGGCCGCGGGCGGCGTCATCACCGTCGATGCGGCGACGGGATTCGCCCATCCGGCGATTTCCGCAGGCTTCAACCTGCTCGTCGACGCTGCGCGTGCCGGTGGTATCGCCTGTCTCGCCGTCAAGAATTCCTACAATGCCGGTGTGCTGGGCTACCACGCGGAGCGAATCGCATCGGCGGGTCTGCTGGCTTTGTGCTTCACCAACGCGCCCGCTTCGATCGCGCCGTTCGGTGGCAATAAAGCTGTCGTCGGCACCAATCCAATGGCATTGGGTGTTCCCGATGGGCAGGGCGGCTGCGCGTTGCTCATCGATCAAAGCTCGAGTGTGGTTGCCAAATCCGAACTCATCAAGCACGCACGCGCGGGCCGATCCATTCCCGTCGGCTGGGCGCTGGATGCCGCGGGCCAACCGACCGACGATCCCGAGGCGGGCTTGAAAGGCACCATGCTGCCGTCGGGAGGTTACAAAGGTTTTGGTGCCGGCCTGATCGTCGAAGTTTTTGCCGCGCTTCTGACGGGCGCCACGTTGGGAATCGACGCGTCGCCTTTCAGTGGGCCGAACGGTGGACCGCCCAAAACCGGGCAGTTCTTTATTGCTATCGATCCTTGCGCCACCGGCGGCGCGCAGATCGCGTCACGCCTCCAGCGCCTCACCGGCGCAATAGACGGCCAGTCCGGTGCGCGTAAGCCGGGAGACCGGGCGTTACTCGCGCGACGGGCGTCATTGAATGAAGGCGTGGAAGTTCGAGCGGACGTGGTGCAGAAAATCAAAGACCTGGTCGAAAACCGGATCTGACGTGACGCGCTAAATGAGTCGCCGCCAGTGAACAAGTAGTGAGCCAGGTAGTTCGGATCACTGATCGTAATGACGCTTTCAATCGTAGTGCCGTTTCAATCGGGTCGACGTATTCCTCAATCTACTAGCGTGAACAATCATGAATAAAACCAAATTAGTACAACATCCCGTAAATAAGTTTAATATTTAACGGCCTCGTTTATCATGGCAGGATGAGCCAAGGCCGTCATGCAACGCCAGTGAAGCTGGCGAAGAAAGAAAGACAGGAACTGTTATCGCTGATCAGGCGCAAGACTGCCCCTCAGCGAGATGTGATGCGTGCGCGCCTCGCGTTATTGGCTCATGAGGGCCACTCGAATACAGCGATTGCGCAGGAACTGGGCGTGTCCGTGCAAACGGTCTGCCTGTGGCGCAAGCGCATTGCGCGGCAAGGTGTGCAAGGAATTCGAGAAGGTGAGCGCAGTGGTCGTCCTGCGCGCATCACGCAGCAAACGCGACTGCAGTTGATCGCGCTGGCGTGTGAAGCGCAGGAAGCTGAGGGACGGGTCACACCGACGCTTGACGAGATTGTGGTGCGTGCCGTGGAGCGTGGCATTGTCGGGCAAATCAGCCGCAGCCATGTACAGCGTATTTTGCAGGCCGGCGACATTCGCCCGCACCGGGTCCAACAATGGCTTCACAGTCCGGATCCGGCCTTTCGCGAGAAGGTCAACGTGATTTGCAAACTGTATCGCCGCGCCCCCAGGAACGCGGTCGTGCTGAGTATCGACGAGAAAACCGGCATTCAGGCCATCGAGCGCAAGCATCCGGGACGCGCGCCCGGGCCGCGACGGCTGCGTCGTCGTGAGTTTGAATATATCCGTCATGGCACCCAGGCGTTGATTGCCGCGCTCGATGTTCATACTGGACAGGTGCTGGGCAGCTGCCGCGAACGGCGCACGCAGGACGATCTGGTGGCCTTCATGGAGAGCGTGGCGCACGCGTACCCTGGCAAACAGATGCATGTCATCTGGGATAATCTGAATACGCATCGCGCCCAAGCCGTGTGGCAGGCATTCAACGCGAGGCACGGTAAGCGGTTTCACTTCCACTTCACCCCTTTGCACGCGAGCTGGGTCAATCAGATCGAACTATGGTTTGCCCTCTACACCCGCCGTGTGCTTCGCCATGCCAGCCACACCAGCACTGCGCATCTGCGCGAGCGCACCGAGCAGTTTATCCGCGAGCGCAATCAGACAGCGCACCCCTTCAAATGGAGTTTCCGGGGCTATCCGTTGCAAACCGGCACATCGTAATCGAGGGACCGTCATGGCCGCCTTACCCACCAAACACTACGTTTCAGAACTACAGCGTCAATTGCGCGCCCTGTTGGGCCATGATCGGATCGTTACGCAAGCCTACGGGCGTCACCTGCTAATCAAACGTCTGGACGATCAGGATCCGATTGTTGTGGCTCGCCTGACCGAACTCGGCCGCAACCTTTATGGTGCAGCCTTTCGCAGCCATAGCGGGAGATGGGAACCTTTGCCGGGCTCAGGGCCGCTCGACGAGATGGCTCAATTGGTCGTCACGCTCCTGGCGCCCTATTTGCAGCCAGATAATTATTAAACATATTTACGGGATGTTGTACTAGGTGCGGTGGCGCCTTTGCTCTTGCTCGCCAGTGCCGCGCACGCTCAAAGCAGTGTCACGCTTTACGGCCTTATCGATGAGGGGTTTAACTACACCAGTAACGCTGGCGGCCATTCGGGTTATCAGATGGTCAGCGGCGATACGGTCGGCAGCCGTTGGGGGCTGCGTGGCACCGAGGATCTGGGTGGCGGCATCAAAGCGGTATTCAGATTGGAAAATGGCTTCAATGTGAACTCCGGTGGCCTGAGCAATGGTGGCCGCGAATTCGGGCGTCAGGCTTACGTCGGCCTCTCCTCGGACCGATTCGGCACGATTACGCTGGGATGCCAGTACGACCCGACTCAGGATCTGTGGAGCGGACTCACGGGCGTAGGCGGATGGGCGGGCGATGTCGCGTCGCATCCGTTCGACAACGACAACGCGGATTGGGATACGCGTTTCAACAACGCCGTTAAATACGTATCGCCAACCTATCGCGGCTTGACCGGCGAGGCCATGTACGCGTTCAGCAACGCGGCGGGCGGGTTCGCAAATAACCGGATGTATAGCGCGGCTGGTCAGTATCAAACGGGCGGCCTGACCGTCGCCGTGGGCTACGTCAAGGCCGATAACGCCGGCAGCGCGTCCAACACGGGCGGCGCGATCGCTGGCGACGCGTTGTTCAACGACGCCTCCGAGCAGCACATCGACGCGGGTGTCGCCTATAAATTCGATCGGGCATCGGTGGCGTTCGCGTACTCGCATACGGACGTATACGATCCGACCGCCAGCGCCTATCTGTCGGCTGGAGCGAACTTTCAGCCGGCCGGTGGCGTGTGGAAGTCGTGGAAGTTCGACAACTTCGATTTGAACGGTCAGTATTATTTTCGGCCCGACTTATGGCTGGGCGCGTCGTACGTTTTCACCCGCACGAGTCTGGTATCGACTCTCGGCCGATCGTCGCCGACCTGGAATCAGATCGCACTCATGCTCGATTACGATCTCAGCAAGCGGACGTCACTTTATATCCAGGGCGCCTACCAGCACGTGAATTCGGATACGGGAACCAGGATCGACTTTGCGCAAACGCCGGCATCGGCAGCGGCCGCTTCGGGCGGCAACCAGATGGTGTATCGCGTGGCGATGATGCATAAGTTTTAGGCCACGGACCGAGGCGCTTCTTTTTGCGTTGTGTCTTGTGTTTATAAAAGGCGCGCGACGCGGAATCAGAGCCCGAAAAAGAAAATGGCTTACATGCATGCGCATGTAAGCCATTAATATCTTTGGTAGGCCGTACGGGATTCGAACCTGTGACCAACGGATTAAAAGTCCGCTGCTCTACCAGCTGAGCTAACGACCCAAAGAGCCGAAATTATAGTCACATGGACTGCAAGTTGTCAACGGAGCGTAAAAATGCTCCGTATCATGGAACGAAGGCGGAACGAAGAAAAACCAAAGAAAAAGCCCGCAGCAACTACGCTACGGGCTCTTTCAACGAGAGGCGCGAAGACCAGTTTCGCTTACTTCACCTGCGACATCTTGGTTTCAGCCGACTGAGCGGCTTCCGTTCCACCGTACTGCGAGATGACCTGATCCAGCGTCTTTTTCGCAGCGGCTTTCTGACCTTGTTCGATCTGGTTGTTCGCGATTGCGAGCAGCGCGTCGGGCGCTCGCGGATGCGTTGGATATTTCGTCACCAGATTTTGCCAGGTCGCGGTTGATCCCTTGTAATCACGCAGAGCATACAGCGCATTGCCCAGCCAATATTGCGCGGTGGGCTGGTACGGACTGTCCGGATACTTGGCGACAAACGTCTTGAATGACGCAGCAGCGTTCTTGAAGTCGCCGTTACGGAACTGCGTCGACGCCGCGTTGAACGACTCAGTCTCGCCGGGCTGCACCGTGCCTTGCACGCCATCCACCGTCTGCTGCTGCGGTTCGAACTTCTTCAACCGGCCATCGAGGTCGGCGTAGTAGTCCTTTTGCTGCTTTTGCAGCGTCGTCAATTGGTTGGCCAGGTCCTCGTTCTGGCCTCGAAGCGTAGCGACCTGCTGATTCAACTGGTCGAGACGATTCGATTGATCGAGGATCGTGCGCTGAGCGGCGGACAGCTGGCTAGCCAGACTGTCCGTTTTCGTGCGCAAATCGAGCACGGCTTTACGCGCTTCATTGTCGTCGAACAACGCCGCGTGCGCTGACCCGCCGACCACGGCCGAACCTAACAAACAAGCAACTGCGACCGCGCGTAGCGAAGGGAAGCGATACAACATACGGCGACTCACCCGTGACTGGTTACGTTACTGTTGATAAGCGAGGTCAGCGCGGCGATTCTGCGCCCACGACGACTCGTCATGCCCGGTTGCCTGCGGCTTTTCCTTGCCCAGGCTCACGGCTTCCATCTGCGAGTCGGCCACGCCCAGCAGCGACATGGCGCGACGCACAGCTTCAGCACGCTTCTGGCCCAGCGCCAGGTTGTACTCGCTCGTGCCGCGTTCGTCGGTGTTGCCCTGGATGAGCACGTGACGTTCCGGATGGCTCTTCAGATACTGCGCGTGTTGTTGCAGCAGCGGCTGATAGTCGTCACGAACAGCGTAGCTGTCAAAGTCGAAGTAAATGCTGCGCTTGGCGAGCGGGCTGTTCGGATCGTTCAGCGGATCGACATTGACCTGTTGAACTGCGTTCGCGTCGGGTTGCGTGCCGATCGCGCCTTTGTTTGCACCTTCATCAAGCTTCACGCCTGAATGACATGCGGCCAATGCACCGACCATCGCCACTGCAAAGCCGATACGAATTTTAGACATCATGGTTACTCTCCTTGTGTGTTGCTGCTTAAGTTATTGCGTGAGGTTTATTGCATGAACGGACCCCAGGACGGCTCGCGTACGCTGCCCCCCTGAAGCGACAAGACTTGCCGCGTACGACCATCGGTCGACACAGCCGCCAACACGCCACGCCCGCTCACCTGGGTGGCGTAGAGGATGTACTGACCATTCGCCGCAAAACTGGGCGATTCGTCATTCGTGGTGTCGGTCAGGCCAGTCGCCGTGCCGGACGCGAGGTCCAGCAAATACAACTTGAAGCCGCCGCCAACACGCGAAATGTACGCAATCTGCTTGCCGTCCGGGCTCACTCGCGGGCTTGTATTGTAGTTACCCGTGAATGTGACGCGCTGTGCCTGGCCGGCGCTTTCGCCATTCGCCGACATCTTGTAGATCTGAGGCTGGCCGCCGCGGTCGCTCGTGAAATAAATCGTGTTGCCATCGGGAGAGTAAGCCGGCTCGGTGTCAATCGAGCTGCCGAGTGTCAGGCGACGCAAACCGCTACCGTCCGCGTTCACCTGGAAAATCTGCGTGTTGCCGGTAGTCGACAGGGCGACCGCAAGCTTGCGGCCGTCCGGCGACCACGCCGGTGCACTGTTATTGCCTTTCTGATTCGATACGATCACACGCTTGCCTGTCGGCAGGTCGTGGATATAAACAACAGGTTTTTTCTTTTCGAACGAGACGTACGCGACCTTGGTGCCGTCAGGCGACCACGCCGGCGAGATGATCGGCTCGGGGCTCGACAGCGCAATGCGCGCGTCCTGACCATCGGAGTCCGAAATCTGCAACTGGTAGCGGCCGCCGGTCTTGATCACGTACGAGAGGCGCGTCGCGAAAACGCCACGATCGCCCAGCAATTTTGCGTAGATATAGTCCGCGACCTTGTGTGCGCTCATCCGCAGACCGCTTTCCGGGCTGACGAGCGACAGGCCGCCCAGGCTTTGCTGCTTGACTGTGTCGTAGAGGCGGAAGCGCACTTCGTACTGGCCGTTCGGCAGGCGATTCACGCTGCCGGAGACAAACGCGTCCGCGCCTTTCGCTTTCCAGCTGCCAAGATCGACGGAATCCGTTTCCGACACTGGCGTGGCGCCCGCATCGATATTCGTAAACTTGCCGCTGCGCGCGAGATCCTGACGGACGATCGCGCTAATCTGCTGCGGCGAATTCGCTTCGTTGGCAAACGTGGCGGTGGCAATGGGAAATTGGGTAGAACCCACGCCTGTCACGAGCACATTCAACTGCGCGTGTGCGGCGGTACCCGCGGCGATCAGGCAGGATGCAACAAGCGTTTTCAGGCCAAGCTTCGTCATCAAACTCATGTATCTGATTCCAGAAAAAGCGATTTTTAAACTACCGGCGGCTGCACAACAGACCACCGAATGCACAATTCGTTCCCATCAGGGCTTATTGTGCACCGTCGTTTTACCATGTCCGTTCAACCGCCCGCCGGACGCAATGTGATCGTAAACGTGCTGGGCGCCTGGCCGTTCGTGTCCAAAGGCATCGGATCCGAGCGCTGAACAGCACGGAGCGCAGCCTGATCCCACTGTTCGTTGCCGCTCGAACGTTGGATCGACGACGACAACAGCGTGCCCGTCGCCGGCGAAACGCGTACCGAGACCACGGTCTCAAGTCCCGCCGTTTCCCCCGCCCACACAATGTTCGGACGCACGCGCCGTTGGACCTTCTCCGCGTATCCCGACGAAGTCGCCGTTCCACCCGCGCCGCTGCCGGTGCCGCTCTTGGCCAGTCCTTCGCCGCTGGAGCTCGTGCCGCCACCAGCCTGACCCTGCAAAGCTGCGAGCCGGGCGCTACGTTCCTTATCAAGCTTGGCCTTCGCCTGTGCGTCGGCCTGGGCCTTGGCTTTCGCCTTGGCATCCGCCTGAGCCTTGGCCTTGGCGTCTGCCTGTTCCTGCGCCTTCGTTTCGGCTTCCTTCTGCTGTTCCGCGGCTTTCGCTGCGTCAGCTTCCTTCTCTTTAGCCTGCTGCATTTTCTGCTGCTCGAGCTTTTGCTGAGCGAGCTGCTTTTGCTTATCGGCCTGTTTCTGCTTGTCCTGAGCCGCTTTTTGCGCCGCTAAAGCAGCTTGTTGCGCGGCTTGTTGTGCCGCGAGCTGCTGCTGGCGCTTGGCCTCGGCCTCCTGATCGGCCAGTTGTTGCGCACGCTGCTGTTCAGCGAGTTGCGCGGCGCGCGCCACCGCTTCCTGTTGCTTACGTTTCTTTTCCTGCAATGCGATGTCCGCTTCCTCATCCTTGGCCGGCGGCGGCGCGGGCTGCACCTTGATTGGCGGCGCGGGCGGCGGAACAGCGCGGGGCGTGGGCGCCGACAGATCCGGGATATCGGTCCACAACTCCGCCTCGGCGCCCGCCGGGGTGTTGTTCTGCCAGTTGACGCCGTGATACAGGAGGATGCCAAGCAACACATGCATCAGCGCGGCCAGCGCGAACGCCTTCCATGTCCCGCGTTCACGCGGCGGACGGATGGGGCGCGCGCTGGTCCGCGCGCCAGGGTGCCCGCTGGGCTGCTGATTCATCATTGCGATTTGACTAACAATCCTACTCGTTTGACGCCCCGCGCCTTCATATCGGACATCACGTTCATGACGACTTCATATTTCACGGTCTTGTCGGCGGCAATCACGACGGGCTGGTCGGGATGCGATTCCTGCCGATTCAGCACGAAGGTCTTGAGGTCACTCTCCGTCATGCTCTGCTGTTGCGAGGCGCCGCCGTCGTCCTTGTAGCGCACAGTCATGCTGCCGTCGGCCTTGATATTGACCACGACCGGGGGCGTTTGCTCCTGCGGCGCCGCATTGCCGACCGTTGGCAGGTTGATGATGGAAGGCGAGACGAGCGGGGCAGTCACCATGAAAATGACGAGCAGCACGAGCATCACGTCGATGTACGGCACGACGTTGATGTCGGACATGGCGCGCCGTGAACTGCCGCGCATGCTGGAACGCATTGGACCTCCGGCCATTCTGAACTCCTTAGTGAGCCTGACGCTGCAAGATGTTCGAGAACTCTTCGATAAACGTTTCGAAGCGGATGGCGAGGCGGTCGATATCGTGTGCGTAGCGGTTGTACGCCACCACTGCCGGAATCGCCGCGAACAGGCCGATTGCCGTCGCCACAAGCGCCTCGGCAATACCCGGCGCCACGTTCGCAAGTGTTGCCTGCTGTACGTTAGCCAAGCCGCGGAACGAATTCATGATCCCCCAGACCGTGCCGAACAAACCAATATACGGACTGACCGAACCCACCGACGCGAGAAACGCGAGGTTCACTTCGAGCACATCCATTTCACGCTGGAACGCGGCGCGCATCGCGCGGCGGGAGCCGTCGAGAGTGGCCGCCGGATCGTTCATGCGGCGTTCCTTACCCTTCAGGAACTCACGCATGCCCGATTCGAAGATCCGTTCCAGCGCACCGATGGTATGGCGGTTGTTGGCCGCGCTTTGATAAAGCGCCTGCAGGTCGCCGCCCGACCAGAAATCGCGTTCGAAGCGTTCGGTCTGAATCCGTGCGCGCCGAATGGCAAACCACTTGCGAATGATGTAAGTCCACGACAACAACGACAGTATCAGCAACAGCGCCATGACGGCCTGCGCCAACAGGCTGGCATGGATGACGAGAGAAATGATCGACAGGTCTTGTGTAGTGTTCATAAAAGTCCGCTGTTACGTCCCAAAGGGGCGTCCGAAGTGCACTAACCGGGAATTGTCAGGCTTTCGACAAGCAACTGAAAGCGTGGAAAGGCCCTGCCAGCACATGCTCGGTACTTCTGTGCCTGCATGCCCGATGGCACGCCGGCTCGATTCAGTTCGGTTCAGATCCTGATGGAGTCAAAGGATCTTTGTCTACATGGGTTTTTCTGAACAAGATGATTTAAACGGTGCTGGCATCACCATGGTTGACGCGTTGCTTGACACAGTTTTTTGCGGTCCGCGGCGTAATCCGTTGAGAACCGCTGCGGGGATCCCGACCGGACGGATGGCGCCGAGACTGACCGACGCTACCTTGATGTCGCCGGAAGCCAGCAAGACGCCGTCCCGCCACGCTTCCTGGTGGAAATCCACCGACGCCCGGCCAATACGCTCGATCCGGCTCACTACATGAATGAGGTCATCAAGCCGCGCGGGCGCCGAGTATTCCAGCGCCGTGCGCTTGACGACGAACAATACGCCGTCCGACTCGGCCAGTACACGCTGGTCGATGCCGCACGCGCGCAGCCATTCAGTGCGCGCCCGCTCGAAAAACTTCAGGTAGTTCGCGTAGAAGACGATGCCGCCAGCGTCGGTGTCTTCGTAATAGACCCGGAGCGGCCAATCGAAGGTCAAGAGGCCGTTCGCCTGCTGAGGCTCGCTGGTAGACATGTTCATCCGCGCATTTTACCGGAAGCCGCAAACCGTCCGTCGAATCGTGCTGCCGGCCGCTGCTTTCCGGCAACTATCGGCGGGACGCCTGGCGTAATCACTGGCCTGGATCAGCCGCGATACACGGTCAACGGCGAGAACGACTGCGCGACCGGCATCAACTCGATGGTGTTGATATTCACGTGCGCCGGACGCGTGGCGATCCAGTAGATGGAG
Organism: Caballeronia sp. LjRoot34; assembly: GCF_964253815.1. Classification (NCBI taxonomy): domain Bacteria; kingdom Pseudomonadati; phylum Pseudomonadota; class Betaproteobacteria; order Burkholderiales; family Burkholderiaceae; genus Caballeronia; species Caballeronia sp. LjRoot34. The sequence continues at coordinate 3,614,703 of NZ_CAXUSB020000001.1, read as the reverse complement.
TCGGCAATGTCCTCGGGGGTCAGCGGCTGCATGTCCTTATAAACATTCGAGGCCTTCGAGTCGTCACCTTTGAAGCGAACGTTCGAGAATTCAGTACCGCCGCACAGGCCCGGTTCTATGTCGGTTACGCGCAACGCCGTGCCGATCAGATCCGCGCGCAGGTTCAGGCTGAACTGGCGTACGAACGCCTTGGTCGCGCCATAAACGTTGCCGCCCGCGTAGGGATACGTGGCTGCGACCGAACTCAGATTGAATACGTGCCCGCGATTGCGTTCGACCATGCCAGGCAATAACGCGTGCGTGACGGTGACGAGACCCTTGCAGTTGGTATCGATCATGTTGTTCCAGTCGTCGAGACTCGCACGCTGTGCCGGTTCCAGGCCGAGCGCCAGGCCGGCATTGTTGACGAGCACGTCGATCTGCGAAAAAGCGTCCGGGAGCGCCGCGATAGCCGCTTTGATCGCTGATTCGTCGCGAACGTCGAGTTCGACGGGCAGCAGCGCGTCGCCGAGTTCTTGCGACAGCGCCAGCAGGCGGTCTTTACGGCGTGCGGTTGCAATCACGCGATGGCCGCCTTTTACAAACGTGCGGGCAATGGCTGCGCCGAAGCCGGCGGAAGCGCCAGTGACAAATACGATCATGTGCGGGTTCCGGTTGTAATGTTGCTTGTCAGGTTGCAGAAAGGGGTTTCGCGGGGCGGCGCCCGGGCGCTTGCGGCAAAGCCGGACAGCGTACTTCCATTGCTGCGACGCGGCAAGTTGTCAGTTTTATGTCAGTGAATAATTCAATTCGACCAGACAAGATCTGCCAAGTAGCGCAAATTCTGCTCCCGCCCGGCAATTTTAGCTCCCGGTCGATGCTTGCACGCACAGGCCGGCGGTACTTTATGGCCTTGAAAGCACCTGTTTAAGCCGTTTTCCGGCAGTTGCCTATTCTCAGGCGGCCCATTAAACTAGGGCGCTCCAGCCCTGCGTAACTGGCGACAAGGATCTTCGGATCCAAGGTGGATTAACCCACCGGGAAGCGCAGGGTGTCGTTTTGCCGTTCGCCTGGGCAGCTGAGATCCGCACGCGCTCGTTGCGTTGCCGGTGGCTGTCCGTCTCGCGTAAACGGAGCTTCTCTCTTCCGCCTCGCTTGGGACCTATCGTGCTTCGCGCTCTTGTGGCGCAGTGCACATGTGCACGCGCGATCCGGTCAACTGGCACCCATTCAACGGAAAACGTATGTTTGATAAAGCCCAAAGTACCATCGCCCAAGTCGATCCGGAATTGTTTGCGGCGATCGAGCAGGAAAACTGCCGGCAGGAAGATCACATCGAGCTGATCGCGTCGGAAAACTACACGAGCCCGGCTGTCATGGCCGCTCAAGGCTCGCAACTCACGAATAAATACGCGGAAGGCTACCCGGGCAAGCGCTATTACGGCGGCTGCGAGTACGTCGATATTGTCGAGCAACTGGCGATCGACCGCGTGAAGCAGCTGTTTGGCGCTGAAGCCGCCAACGTGCAGCCGAATTCCGGCTCGCAAGCCAATCAGGGCGTGTTCTTCGCCATGCTTAAACCCGGCGACACCATCATGGGCATGAGCCTGGCCGAAGGCGGCCACCTCACGCACGGCTCGCCGGTGAACATGTCGGGCAAGTGGTTCAACGTGGTCAGCTACGGCCTGAACGAAGCCGAAGATATTGACTACGACAAGACCGAAGAGCTTGCTAAAGCGCACAAGCCGAAGCTGATCGTGGCGGGTGCGTCGGCGTTCGCACTGAAGATCGATTTCGAGCGGTTGTCGAAGATCGCCAAGAGCGTCGGCGCGTATTTCATGGTCGACATGGCGCATTACGCCGGCCTGATCGCGGCCGGTGTTTATCCGAACCCGGTGCCGTTCGCGGACTTCGTCACGACCACGACCCACAAGAGCCTGCGCGGCCCGCGCGGCGGCGTGATCCTGATGAAAGCCGAGTTCGAAAAGCAAATCAACTCGGCCATTTTCCCGGGCATTCAAGGTGGTCCGCTCATGCACGTGATCGCCGGTAAGGCTGTTGCGTTCAAGGAAGCGTTGTCGCCGGAATTCAAGGTTTATCAGCAACAGGTCGCGGACAACGCACGCGTGCTGGCTGAAACGCTGGTAAAGCGCGGCTTGCGGATTGTCTCGGGCCGTACTGAGAGCCACGTGATGCTGGTTGACCTGCGCGCCAAGCACATCACCGGCAAGGCAGCGGAAGCCGCACTCGGCAAGGCTCATATCACGGTGAACAAGAACGCGATTCCGAACGATCCGGAAAAGCCGTTCGTCACCAGCGGCGTGCGTCTCGGCTCGCCGGCCATGACCACGCGCGGTTTCGGCGTGGCTGAAGCCGAGCAGGTGGGCAACCTGATTGCCGACGTGCTGGATGCGCCGGAAGACGAAGCCAACCTCGAGCGCGTGCGCGCGAAGGTCGCCGTGTTGACCAAGCAATTCCCGGTCTACGGCTAAGCCATGCGCTGCCCCTTCTGCCGGCACGAGGACACGCAAGTGGCGGATTCGCGCGTGTCGGAAGATGGGGCGGCGATTCGCCGGCGGCGGCGTTGCCCCGCCTGCGACAAGCGTTTCACCACCTATGAGCGCGTGGAACTCGCGTTGCCATCTGTCGTCAAGAAGGATGGCAGCCGCACCGAGTTTGATCGCGCGAAGATTGTGGCGAGCATGCAACTGGCGCTGCGCAAGCGTCCGGTTGCGGCAGACGCCATTGACGCCGCCGTTGCACGGATCGAATACCAGTTGCTTGGCAGCGGCGAACGCGAAGTTCGCAGCGACCGTCTCGGCGAACTCGTGATGAACGAGCTGCGCCAGTTGGACACCATTGCCTACGTGCGTTTTGCATCGGTCTACAAACGCTTTGAGGACGTGTCCGAATTCGAAGACGTGCTCGAGGAATTCCGGCGCGCCGCGCCGCGCAAATCCAGTCCCCGCAAACGCTGAGCGTTTCTGCATTTCCTTCCCCTTCTCGCTTGAACCCGGTGATCGTTTCGATAGTATGTCGAAGCTTTCGCACGTCCGATACTCGACCGATCGGCTAATGGCGGACATCGAAAATTCTCTTTAGATTGAGCGTTGGCCCAGCTCAACCGATAAGGGATGCAGATGAATTTCCGATGTTTGTCAGGCTTCACGCTGGTCGAGCTCGCGGTCGTGCTTGCAGTGATCGCTGTCGTTGCCACGTTCGCTACGCCGTCCGTTGTCGTTTGGCATAAGCGCGATCAGATCGATGCACGGGCGCGCATGATGATGTTCACCCTCACGCTGGCGCGCTCGGAAGCAATCCGGCGCGGCGCGCGCGTGACCTTGTGCCGGATCGATGCCGCACATGCGTGTCTTGCGGCGAGCAAGGCCTGCGACGGCGGCTTGACGGACTGGTCATCGGATGGGCGCTCTTCGCCGATCGAGGCGGCGTGCGCATGCTGTTGAGAATGCAGCCGGCGGCGAGCGGCATTGCTATTGGCGGCACGGGGAGCGAGTTGTCGTTCACGCCGCCCTCGGGTCAGGTGATCGGCGGCTTTCGCAGCTTCGACTTCAGTGCGCGCGACAACGCGTTGGCTTCACTTGGAGCGCGCGGTCGCCGCTGTATCCGGCTCGCGGCCGGCGGCTGGCCCCGGTTGACGCAAGGCGCGTGCGGAGCGGCGACGTGAAACGCTCATTGCATAGGCTTGGCCGGGGCGATTCACTGATCGAAGTCCTGATCGCGATGTCACTGACGGCTATTACGGCGCTCGGGATTATCGGCGCGCAAATGTGGCTGGCTCGCAACGAACGTTCGTTGACGGCGCGCGAGCTGGCCACATCGATTGCGGATTCCGTCGCAGAGGGAATCCGCGGCGACTCCGATCGCGATCCGGTCGTGACGCAATGGCGCACGCGAGCTGCGGCGCTTTTGCCCGATGGTGATGTCGACGTGCTGGACCGTGGCGACGGCTTGCACATCGCGGTCGTGAAATGGCGAGCGCAGGCATTGAGTGGCGGCGAAGCGATGTGTGCGGAGCCGGGCGTGGGCGCAACACTCGCCTGCGTGACCGTGGCGTTCGCACGATGAGCGCTTCCAGACATACGCAGTACGGCCATACGCTGCTCGAACTATCAATCTCGGTGGCGCTCGGCTTGCTGATCGTTCTCGCGACTATTTCGCTGTATCGGGGGCAACGGTTTGCCTACAACCATGCAACGGAAACAACGCGCCTGCGCGACGCAGCAAGCACCGCCCTCGACCTGATTGGCCAGCAAGTGCAGATGGCGGGTTTCGTCCCGGCTGGCGCCGGCGAGGCAGATAAGAGCCCGCCGCTGTTCGGATGCTCTCCAGGCCGCCCGACCGGTAGCGACGCTGCGCCCGTATGCGAGACACTCGCGAGCCGTTCCGACGGCATAGTTGTCCGCTACGCCGCCGATACCATCTCGACGTGGCCGTCGTCGTCCGGCTTGCCGACAGACTGTCTCGGGCAGATATCGGCGGGTGAATGGATCGTCAATCGTTATTACGCGAAGGCGAGTTCGTCCACGGTCGAGCCCGAGCTGTATTGCGAAGGAAGCGGCAAGCCCGGTACCGGGCAGCCGCTGGTCGAGGGGATCGAACGGATCAAGTTCGGCTATTGGCTGAAAGATACATGGTTCGCCGTTGACGCCGCGGCGATCTCGCGGGACCGCTGGCCGCTGGTCGTCGCCGTGGACGTGCGTGTGCTCGTGCGAGGAGACACTCCGAGCGCGACGGCTCGCCCGCGTTACATCGATTGCGACGGTGCCTCTGTCGTGTCCGCGGACGGTCGCATCCGACAAGTTTTCCGGCGCCGCATCGCGCTGCGCAATGTAACAAACACATCGGACAATCCAGGAGCGGCATCGTCATGAAAAAACGTATCCGCTTAGGTAGACGCTCACGGGGTATTGCGTTGCCGGTCGTCCTGCTGATGTCGTCAATGCTACTGGTCACCGCCGCCGCATGGCTTGAGGCTGCGCTCGTCAGCGCGCGAACAACAACCAATCTGGGTGAACGCGTGCAGGCGTTTCACAGTGCCGACAGCGCGTTGATCCGCTGCACCCGCATCGCGCTTGACGCTCTGCCCGAGCTGAAAAGCCTTACCGGTCCGCTTGCCGCTGAACCGAATAAATGGCGGCTGAAGGCTTCGTTCGAAGGTGCATCGGCGAGTGCTGTGATGCCGTTTGCTTCGTGGCCATACACGATACGACCGCCCCAATGCCTGATCGAAGCATGGCCGGCGCGGGCTAACGATCAAGCCGGCGCTGTTTTGATCACCGCACGCGGTTTCGGCCGGATGGCGGATAACGAGTCGTGGTTACAGCAGGAGATCGAGGTGGGTGAAAGCGGCGTCGTACGGCACTGGCGACGCATTGTCGCAAAGCCGTTTCAACAGGGGTCGCCATGACCACGATAGACAAGGGCTTCACGCTGCTCGAACTGATGATCACGCTCGGCGTAGCGGCGATCATCGCGACATTCGCCATGCCGGTTTATCGGGAACAGGTGGCAAGAGGGCATCGGCTGGACGCGGTGACGGCGCTTTATCGCGCGGCTCAATACGTGGAGAGCGCACGAACGGTTTCGAGCAATGACGCGGCTGCCAAGCTGCCGCCTGGCTTCGATCAAGCGCACGCGTTGGGCACGGCGGTGTACGTATTGCGTATGCTCGGCGAGTCGGAGCAGAACGGCGGGTATTCGATTGAAGCGCAGCCAGTCGACGCCAACGACGCGTGCGGCATCTATTCGCTGGACGCGACGGGCGTCAGGTCAAATCGGTCGGCGGAAAAACTCACGCCGCCCAAAGTGGCGGCGTGCTGGAGCGGAAAATGAGCGAATTGAAGGAACGAAACAAACGCCAGGAGCTATCCGCTCACGCGTCCGGATCGACGGCAACGTCGGGCGTCAACGGTTCATCCGGACTCGACTTGATCTGTTGCCACACCCTATACGCCTCCCAACCCAGCAAGCCCAGACCGCCCCACTTGAGTATCGGTTTCGCGCTCGCGATCAGGCGGGAGCGTACGGGTTTCGTGAGCACCAGCGAAGCAAGAGAACTCACAACGGGATATTGCTTGAGCAGCAGGCCCAGGCCACCGCCGCCACCGAACAGGCCGCTCAGCCCGCCAAGCCGGCTCATGAACCCGCTGCCACCCGACGCCCGGCCGCGCTTGCGGCGCCCCGGCATCAGCAAACTAAGGACGCTGAAATGCGAGACCTTGTAACGCAGATCGGCGCTGGCCTGTGCGAGTTCCATGCGCTCGACGTCCGCCCGCGCGATCAGCAATTCCTTGCGCAACGCGCGCATGTGGGGCGTGCTCAGCTTGTGCGCGGTTGCTCGCTTCTGAGCTTTGAAGGTGTCGTCGAAGTGACTCATGGCGTGGCGGGCTCTTGGAAAGTCGTCGATGAATACTGTTTTGTCGTACTGCCCGGGCGTCGCCATGAGGTGAGCCCTTGGCGAACATCAGTTGAACGTGTCGCGGTCCTTCTTGAACTCGGCGAGCGTGCTGTCGAAGACGTTAGGGGCATTGATCAGCTCGGCGCGCGCGCGAACCGCGCAAAATACCGCAAACAGCGCATACGCAACCGTGATAGCCGCGAGCGATTGCCACCGGTAAGTATCCCAGAACGCGATCGCGATCAGCACCGTGAGCGTAATGAGCGCCATCATGGTGAGCATCATGGCGGCAAGACCGAGGAAGAGTACGCCGATCAGCCGCTCCTTTTCCTCAGCGAACTCGATGCCAATCAGTTCCAGGCGCGTTTCGAAAATGGCGAACACGGAACTGACAATACGGCGCAACGGCCCTTGCGTATCGTGCTGAGATTGCCTTTCTGTCGTCATGGCTTGAGCGCGAGGAGCGCGTTATTTTTGGCGCGAAGGGTGTCCGGCCGGGTCGCGGAGCCGCGCCGGCCGGTCTATTAATCAGAACGACGCCGGTCAGAAAAACTCCGGCGGTCCCGGCGGTCGCGGTTTTCACCGGCCAGGTTAGCTCGGGATACGTAGCAAATGGCACGCCGCATAACAAACTACGGCAAGACCACGGTCTAACCCGGCCCCCGGGATGGGTGAGGATTAGCGACGATTGATCAACAAACCGACGACGACGCCTAAACCCGCAGCAATCCCGATTGATGCCCACGGGCGTTCGTGAACGAAGTCGTCGGTTGCACGAGCGGCTTTTTTGCCTTTTTCGATCACCACGACTTGTGCGTCGGCAGCCTTCTCCTTCGCTTGCTTCAAGCGGGTCAGAGCGGTCTCGCGCAACTCGGATGCACGCTCGCCCGTGGCGCTTGCGGCCTGTTTCAACAGGTCTTCGGCGTCTGCGAGAACGGTTTTGATATCCGACATGAATCGCTCCTTATTGATTTCTGACATTGATGGCTCCACACAGATGAGGCTACCGCCAATCGTACCAAAGAAGCGGTCGCTAATTGGCGTCCATCCGGCCCCCAGATCAACGCTTGCAGTTTTTGTTCCTGCTGTCACAACGCTCGTCACGGGGGGCCCTCAGAAAAGGGTATCGCGCTGGTGCATAGAGGCCGACCATGCGATGCGCAGGGTGCACAATCGCAATCGTGCATCGACCGGATGGCGCTTCAGCCTGCGAAACTTCCAGCCAAGGCCGAAAAATTACAAAAATGCATGACGATGTGACGGAATGTTCGTTCGTTGTGCAGGCCGAGTCCCTTATGCTTTAATTTTTATTGGGCCGGACGAAGTTGAGCCGGAGCCCGGGCTGAAACCGGGACAAGACCCAGTACCTGCTACCAACCCGCACCAGACCTGCACTGTGTGACGAATCACGCGGTGCATCACTTCGAGGAGACACATCATGAGCTTGCGTCTAGGCGACACGGCACCCGATTTCGAACAGGATTCCAGCGTTGGCCGTATCAAGTTTCACGAATGGCTAGGCGACAGCTGGGGCGTGCTGTTTTCACATCCGGCGGATTTCACGCCGGTCTGCACGACTGAACTCGGCCTGACCGCGAAGCTGGCGGGCGAGTTCGAGAAACGCAATGTGAAGGCCATTGCGTTGTCGGTCGATACCGTGGAGTCGCATAAGGAGTGGATCAAGGACATCAACGAGACGCAGGCGGCGAATGTCGGTTTTCCGATCCTGGCCGATGGCGACCGGAAGGTGTCCGAGTTGTACGACATGATTCATCCGAACGCGAATGCCACGTTGACGGTGCGCTCGCTTTTTGTCATCGATCCGAAAAAGAAGGTTCGCCTGACCATCACGTACCCGGCGAGCACGGGCCGAAACTTCGATGAAGTCCTGCGCGTGATCGATTCCCTGCAACTGACCGATAGCCATTCGGTCGCAACGCCAGGTAACTGGAAGCAGGGCGACGACGTGATCATCGTTCCGTCGCTGCAAGACCCGGAGGAGATCAAGCGCAAGTTCCCGAAGGGCTATAAGGCTGTGCGCCCGTATCTGCGCCTGACGCCGCAGCCGGACAAATAAGCGCTTGCCGGAATGACCGGTGAAGTAAAAAACAAAAAGCCAACGCATCAACACGTTGGCTTTTTGTTTTCCGGACAACCCGGCAAGAACCTGACTCAGAAAAACGCCTGAATCCCCGTCTGAGCGCGCCCGAGGATCAGCGCGTGGATGTCGTGCGTGCCTTCGTACGTGTTCACCACTTCCAGATTCACCAAATGACGCGCCACGCCGAATTCGTCTGAAATACCGTTGCCGCCGAGCATGTCACGCGCCAGTCGCGCGATATCCAGCGCCTTGCCGCACGAATTGCGTTTCATGATCGACGTGATTTCCACGGCCGCCGTGCCTTCGTCCTTCATGCGGCCCAGCCGCAGGACACCTTGCAGCCCGAGGGTGATTTCCGTCTGCATATCGGCGAGTTTCTTTTGAATCAACTGGTTAGCGGCAAGCGGACGGCCGAATTGCTTGCGATCCAGCGTGTATTGCCGTGCCATGTGCCAGCACGCTTCGGCCGCGCCGAGCGCACCCCACGCGATCCCGTAGCGCGCCGAATTCAAGCAGGTGAACGGGCCTTTGAGCCCGCTCACGTTCGGCATCAGGTTTTCTTCCGGCACGAAGACTTCGTCCATCACGATCTCGCCGGTAATCGATGCCCGCAAACCGACCTTGCCGTGAATCGCGGGTGCAGTCAGCCCTTTCCAGCCCTTTTCCAGGATGAAACCGCGAATCAGATCGCGGCCATCTTCTTCCAGCTTCGCCCAAACAACGAATACGTCGGCGATAGGCGAATTCGAAATCCACATCTTCTGGCCGGAGATCGAAAAGCCGCCGTCCACCTTTTTGGCGCGCGTCGTCATGCTGGCGGGATCGGAGCCGGCGTTTGGCTCGGTGAGCCCGAAACAGCCAATCCACTCGCCAGTCGCCAGCTTCGGCAGATACTTTTGCTTCTGCGCTTCGGTGCCGAATGCGTTGATCGGTACCATGACGAGCGACGATTGCACCGACATCATCGACCGATAGCCCGAATCCACGCGTTCCACTTCGCGAGCGATCAGGCCGTAGCTGACATAGTTGAGACCGGGACCGCCGTACTGCTCCGGAATGGTCGGCCCGAGCAGGCCGAGTTCGCCCATCTCACGGAAGATCGCCACGTCCGTGTGTTCGTTACGGAACGCGTCGAGCACGCGCGGCTGCAGCTTGTCCTGCGCGTAAGCGTACGCAGCGTCGCGGATCATGCGCTCTTCGTCGCTGAGTTGCTGATCGAGCAGCAACGGATCTTCCCAACTAAAACGGGCGTCATCGGCCATGTCGTTTCTCCTGTTTCCTCTATTCCTGATTTTCGGACTTGACTGATGTTCCGCTAAGCGGAACAATGTTTTGCAAATTAGAATCGAGTCTAGCATCCGATGCCAATAACTTCCATCCGGAATTCCGAGTCGTCGAAGCCGTCTGATTCGTCAGAAGGAATCGATGAACGCAAGTTTGTCGTCGCGCTCGCCCGCGGCCTGGACATGCTGCGGGCGTTTCGTCCGGGCGAGACCTTGCTGGGCAATCGTGATTTCGTCGATAGAACCGGCCTGCCCAAAGCCACCGTCAATCGGCTCGCGTACACGTTGACCACGCTTGGGTATCTGCGTTTCGACGAACCTGCCGGCAAATACGCGCTCGACACGGGCGTGCTGTCGCTGGGATTTGCGTTGCTGGCAGGGGCCGACGCGCTCGAACTCGCGCGCCCGCACATGCGGGTGCTCGCGCGGGAAATTGGCGCGGCGGTGTCGTTGGGATGCCGTGACGGGCTCGACATGATCTATCTGGAAACCATTCGCAGCGAGACCGCGCTGACGCTTGGCCTGGCTCCCGGCTCACGGCTGTCCATGCTGACCAGTTCGATGGGTCGTGCCTATCTGGCGGTGCAGGAGTCGGATCAGCGGGAGACTTTGCTCGAAGAACTCGGCGCGGCGGCGGTGAACAACGGCGAAGACGGCGAGCGGCTGGTGAAGGCGGCGCGGGAGGCTATCGACGATTACGCGCGCGATGGCTGTTGTTATTCGTTTCGTGACTGGCACGCCGACGTCAACGCGATTGCTGCACCTTTACGCGATATCCGCAACGGGCGATGGCTGGTGCTGAGCAGCAGCGGGCCGGCATCGTCGATGGACGAGGCGTATTTCCGCACTATTGTTGCGCCCAAGCTACGGACGCTGGCCGCGCGACTGGCGTGAAGTCATGCTGATCAAGCCCGAATAGCGCCCGTCGATAGCCAAATAAGGTCGAAATAGGTCAAAACGTGATTTAGAAATAACATCCCAAAAATACGGCTCTTAGAACATAATTCGATGAAACAGCCGCAGGGAGACTAAAAAATGACCGGGTTCTCACTGGACGCAACGGATTGCCGTATTTTGTCGGTGCTGCAAGAAGATGGTCGCATCAGCAACCTTGATCTGGCTGAGCGGATTTCGCTTTCGCCGTCAGCGTGTCTGCGCCGCATGCGGCTGCTTGAGGAAGAAGGGGTAATAGCGAGCTATCGCGCGTGTCTGGACCGGGAACGGCTCGGCGTGGAGTTGGAGGCGTTCGTCCATGTTTCCATGCGCAACGACCAGGAAAACTGGCACGAGAAATTCGCGGCTGCCGTGCGGGAATGGCCGGAAGTGGTGGGCGCGTTTGTCGTGACCGGCGACACCCATTATGTGCTGCGCGTGCTTGCACACAATCTCAAGCACTACTCGGACTTCATCCTGAGCAAGCTTTACAAGGCACCGGGTGTGATCGATATCCGCTCGAACATCGTGCTTCAGACCATGAAGGACGAAGCGGGCGTGCCGGTCGCCTTGATCGATAGAACCGGCACCGTGACGTAACCCAGGCTCGTGACAAGGTGGACAAGCCCGGTCACAGCCCTCCAAGCGTATGAAACTGCCCCGCCTGAAATACCAGTGGGGCTATCTCCGCTGCATTCTCGTGTACGCCGCATCGCTCCACCTGACCCACGAAGATCACGTGATCGCCTTCCTGATAACGGCTGCGGTTGTGGCATTCGAACCACGCAAGCGCACCGTCGAGGACCGGCATTCCGGTGTCGCCGGCGGCGTGTGACACGCCGGCAAAACGGTCGCCCTTGACCGTCGCAAAGCGTTTGCAAAGATCGACTTGCGTCGCGGCGAGCACATTGACTACGTAGTGACTATTGGCCTGGAACACCGGCATCGATGCGGATTTGGTCGCGAGGCTCCACAACACAAGCGGCGGATCGAGCGAAACAGAGTTGAACGAACTGGCCGTAATGCCGATCAACTGGCCGGACTCGGCGCGCGTGGTGATGACGGTGACGCCAGTGGCAAACTGGCTGAGCGCATCGCGGAAAGCGGTAGCGTCGAAATTCGGTGGATTGGCGCGTTTCATCGGGATGGGTTCAGGTTCGACGGTATCGGCGAAATCCAGGCGGCGAACAATACCTAAACAATAAGCCGGATGAAGTTTTCGAAGTCATCGGAGGATTGGCGATTGTTACGATTCTATCGGAATCAGCCTGTTCGCCACGATGCTAAAGGCCGTACAGGCAACGCGGACACCCGAAAACCAGTAAGCTGGCAGGGTTGATTCACAAGCTTCCGCACGCATTGGGTAGCGCTCGCGGAACACGAACCAGGAGCCAGCATGACGCAACATGACGAGCAGGCAAAGTGCGAAACCGCCACCATTGGCGGCGGGTGCTTTTGGTGTACCGAAGCAGTTTTTCTAGGCGTTGAAGGCGTGCTGTCGGTGGAATCGGGTTATGCCGGCGGCAAGGTGAAGGACCCAACGTACGAGCAGGTCTGCGACGGCACGACCGGTCACGCCGAAGTCATCAAGGTGGAATTCGATCCGGCGGTGATCGGGTATCGCAACGTGCTGGAGATTTTCTTTGCGACTCACGATCCGACGCAGCTTAACCGGCAAGGCAATGACGTTGGGACGCAGTATCGGTCGTCGATCTTCACGCACTCCGACGAACAGCGGAAGATCGCCCTGGAAGTGATCGACGAATTGCAGAAAGAAGGAATCTTCGACGGCAAGATCGTCACTGAAGTCACGCCGCTGAACGGCAATTATTTTCCGGCCGAAGACTATCACCAGAACTACTTCGAGCAGCATCCGAATCAAGGATATTGCGCGTTCGTGGTCGCGCCGAAGGTGGCGAAGTTCAGGCAGAAGTTCGCGCATCGGCTGAAACGCTGAGTGTTTGAAGGGTAATTGATCGGGACGGGCTTCGCGAGATCGAAGCCCGTTTTTTATTCCGGCGGCAACGCTGCCGCCATGTTCAGCGCGATCTTGAAACACGTCAGCGGCGCCGAACCCTCCGCCTTGTTGTTCACCGCGATCACCACCGGCTGCCCTGCGAGCGCGTAGCGCAGCGCGAGTTCGGCGAGCGCTTCGTGCGTGTCCGGATCTTCATCGATGAGTTTATCGAACGGTTCGTACTTCGCTTTCGCCTGCTCGTACTTAAAGCCGCCGTGCAGACTCCAGCGCACGATCAACGGCCCAAGTCCGCCTTCGTCCAATAGCGCGAGCGCCTTCGCCTGGCGCCGGGGATCGGGCATGCGTGCATGAATGCCGACGCAATAACGCACCTTCGCGTCACGCAGCACGCGGATAAACCGCGGCGTCAGCATGATGGCGTCACGCAATTCCACCGCGTAGCAACTTTCGCCGGGCAATGGCGGCAACGCGTTGAGAAACGCCGACAAGCGCTCAAGGAACGCGGTTGGATCGACGATCAGCGCGTCCGGCAACGGCGGAATCTGGAACACGAGCGCGCCGGCTTTTTCACCCAGGCCGGCGATGCACGGTTGCACGAATTCATCGATGGCGATGCGCGCGTTCAGGAAGGCGGGGTTATCGCCGGCGGGTGCGCCTTTGTCGCCGCGGACGGTGGCATCGGTGACGGAAGCCGGCGCTTTCACAATGAAGCGAAAATGGGCCGGCACCTGGTTCGCGTAGCGCGCGTAGTCCGCCACCGATAACGGCCCGTAGAACGAACGGTCTATCGATACGCAGCGCAGCAACGGATGCGCGCCGAGCGCGTTGAGGCCATCGCGGGAAAGCTTCGCGGACGAATATTCGTCGCCATAGACGATGTCACGCCAGCCGGGAAACGACCACGTCGAGGTGCCGATATGAACGGTGCCGGGAAGGCGTTGAGCGAGCGCGTGATGCTCGGGCGCGGCGAGCACGGGCAAGACGCCGCCGCGTGATTTTGTTTTTGTTTTTGTGTCCGACGGAGTTGCCGGAGCAGGTTTGCCATCCGCTAATTGCGGTTCTTCCAGCGCCCCGAACAGATCGACTTGGGGCGCGGATTTCGCGTGCGGCTCCCCGCCCGCATCCGGTTCATCACCGGGCGCGGGTTCGTGGGAAGCGGCAGGATCAGGCGTTGAACTCAGAGCGGTTTGTCGTAGATATACCGGCGCGACCACGGCAGCGTTTTCGCGCTGCGCCCGGCCTTGCGGCACACGATCTGATAAATCGACACATCGTCGTTTTCGAATGCGTACGCACAACCCGCAAGATACACGCGCCAGATGCGGAATTTTTCATCGTCGACAAGCGTCTTTGCCTTCTCCGCGTTCGCCTCGAAATTTTCCGCCCAGATGTCGAGCGTGCGCGCGTAGTGACGGCGCAGGCTTTCCACGTCGACCGCTTCCAGGCCGCCTTCCTGCAGCGCTTCGAGTGCAAAGCCGATGTGCGGCAACTCGCCGTCCGGGAACACATACCGGTCGATGAACTCGCCGCCGCCAAGCGCCGTCTCGCCGCTGTCGAAGTCGGTCGACGTAATGCCGTGGTTCATGGCAATGCCGTCGTCGACCAACAGTTCGCGCACCTTGGCGAAGTAAGCGGGCAGGTTCTTGCGGCCGACGTGCTCGAACATGCCGACGCTCGTGATCCGGTCGAACTGGCCTTGCACGTCGCGATAATCCTGCAGGCGGATTTCGATCTGGCCTTCCAGCCCGGCGTCTTTCACGCGCTTCGTGGCGAGATCGAACTGGTTCTGCGAGAGCGTGACGCCCACGCATTTCGCCCCGAATTTCTGGGCGGCGCGCAAGACGAGCGCACCCCAGCCGCAGCCGATGTCGAGCAGACGCTGGCCCGGTTGCAACTGGATCTTCGTGAGAATGTGGTCGATCTTCTTGATCTGCGCGGCCGCGAGGTCTTCATCGCCGTTCTCGAAATACGCGCACGAGTAGACCATGTTCTTGTCGAGCCACAGTGCGTAGAACTCGTTCGACACATCGTAGTGGTACTGAATGGCTTTCTTGTCCGACGCCTTCGTATGATTGAAGTAGCGCCGCACGCGTGCCAGCTTGCTCGCGCTCGTGACCGTGTTCTTGGCCAGCCCGTAGCCAATATTGATGATGTCCGACAGCTTGCCTTCGATGTCGATCTTGCCCTTCACATACGCTTCGCCGAGGTTGTCCAGACTCGGTTCGAGCAGATACGGAAGGGCGGTCGCGCTCTTCACATGCAACGTGACTTGCGGCGCCGCGAAACTTCCGAAGTCATGTTGCTGTCCATCCCACAGTACCAGCCGGGCGGGCAGGTTCGCCCGGTCCCGAATGTCCTGCACCCACTGCGTCAGCTTTTTCTCCCAAAACATGCTCGTTCTCCGCGCTCAGATGAAAATGAAGCCAAACCGGGTCGATTGCACTGCACGTTTTCCACATTGTTCGCGATGCCTTATCGCTTGCTTTTCTCCCTTGCCCTTCACCGCCCGGACACGCCGCAACGAGACGCGTTTTTAACGTGGGTCCAGTCAATGCGGGTCCACGAGGAACCCGGCGAAGTTCGAAGTCTTGCTAAGGCTAAGGCGACAGGCGGACGATTTGCCATTGCTGGCCGTTACCACCAGGCGTGTGTGCAGCACGTTTATAGACGACACGGTCATGCAACCGTGACGGACGGCCCTGCCAGAATTCGATGGTGTCGGGCACGAGCCGGTAGCCGCCCCAATGTGGCGGCCGCGGCGGGTTGTCACCGTATTTCGCAATCAATTCGCGCTCGCGGGCCTCAAGCACCGCGCGGCTTTCGATCACTTCACTCTGCTCCGACGCCCACGCGCCTATTCGCGATCCAAGCGGGCGCGATGCGAAATACGCATCGCTATCTTCCGGACTTGTCTTGACGACGGAGCCCTCGATACGCACCTGGCGCTCGAGTTCGATCCAGTAAAACAGCAGGCTCGCGGCGGGGTTACTCGCGAGTTCATGACCCTTGCGGCTGAGGTAGTTCGTGAAGAACACGAAGCCACGGTCATCGACGCCCTTGATCAGCACGATGCGTGCCGAAGGGCGGCCGCGCTCGTCGACAGTCGCGAGCGTCATGGTATTGGGTTCGGGTAATTGTGCGTCGAGCGCCTGCGCAAACCACGTTTCGAATTGTCGAATCGGGTTGGGATCCACGTCGGATGTTTCCAGCGATCCGATGGAATAATTCTTTCTAAGATCAGCGAGGGTCGTCATTTTTTATGCAAACGCTTCAATCGCATTAGTATAGCCAAGGTATTCAAATTCTGCGCTTTACTGCCAATGTCCCTTTGATCTTCTGTGATTTAGATCATGATCCCGGGCGACAAAATTTGACTCAATTCGGCAATTATTTTCATTTTGCTTTCAAAAACTGGCCGATGATTTCTTACGGCCAATCTTCGATAAGGCAGAATACGCAATTCAGCGAATTCTTGCTGATCTCTGGTTCTATCGTTGCGATAGCGCGTCACCGCGAACCGGTGCTGCCAGGCGCTGTCTTGATGCCTCCTTGCCTTGTTTTTGCTTGTTCTGCATAACCTGCCGCCGACCTCACCATGACCGCTTTTGCTGCCTCTGCCGATGCTTTAAATTTTACCTCCGCCGCGCCGGAGTTTGAAGCGGCGGACCGCGCCCGGCGCTTCGGCGGCGTGGCGCGTTTGTACGGTCCGGCTGGGCTCGCGGCATTCGAACGCGCGCATGTGGCGGTGATCGGGATTGGCGGCGTGGGCTCGTGGACGGTCGAAGCGCTGGCGCGCAATGCGATCGGGCGCCTGACGCTGATCGATCTCGACAACGTGGCCGAAAGCAATACGAACCGCCAGGTGCACGCGCTGGATGGCAACTACGGCAAGGCCAAGGTCAGCGCGATGGCCGAGCGCATTCACCTGATCGATCCGTCGTGCCGCGTGGAGCAGGTCGAAGATTTCATCGAGCCTGCCAACTTCGATTCGGTGCTGGGCGGCGGTTTCGATTTCGTGGTCGATGCCATTGACAGCGTGCGTACGAAAACGGCGCTAATTGCGTGGTGCGTCGAGCATGGACAGCCGTTGATCACCGTCGGCGGGGCGGGTGGTCAGCTCGATCCGACGCGGATTCGTATCGACGATCTGGCGCTCACGATCCAGGACCCGCTGCTCTCGAAAGTGCGCGGGCAACTGCGCAAATTGCACGGCTTTCCGCGTGGACCAAAAGCGAAGTTCAAGGTGAGCGCAGTCTATTCCGACGAGCCGCTGATCTATCCCGAAGCACCTGCTCGCGACGCCAGCAACGCGGCCGAATCAGAAGAAACGGCAGCCGCTGCGGCGGGACCCGTCGGACTGAATTGCGCGGGGTTTGGATCGAGTGTCTGCGTGACAGCCAGTTTCGGATTCGCCGCCGCCGCCTATGTCTTGCGGGACATCGCGAAGCGCGCTTAAACGCCGCGTGAGCCAGAAAATGGCCGCCTTCAGGCGGCCATTTTTCAAAATGCCCTTCTCGCAAATATCGATTTAAACTGTTTGAAAGGTTTTGCCTCCGGGCATTTAATGCGTCAGTTTGCGTCAGTTAATTGCCGCGCTCAATTTGCGGCGCCATTGCGAAACCACCTCCGGCTGATGTGCGGCCAGGCCGAACACCGACAGCATGGTTTTGCGGCCCACGTCGTCCATGAACTTGCGGTCGCGCGTCACGATCGCGAACAAATGTTCGAGCGCACCGTTGTAGTCGCGGCCTGCAATCAGCCGGTTGGCCAATGCGAAACGGGCTTCCAGATCGTCTGGATTGGCGTTCACGGCGTCGATCAGGGCGTCGGCGGGCGGAAGGCTCTCGGCGGCATCGGCGGCGTCCAGTTCGGTCTTTAGCGCGTTGTAGCGGGCGTCGATTCCCTGCGTCGTTTTCGGCGACAACAGCTTCTCTTCATCGCGTGCTTCGTCGGTGCGGCCGGCGCCTAGCAGCCACTCGATCAGGTCCAGCCGCGCGTCGTCGTAACCGGGATCGAGTGCCAGTGTCGCCTTGATATGGTCAATGGCGAGGTCGGTGTCACCGGCTTCGTAGGCCGCATGCGCGGCACGCCGCTCGGCTTCAGCACCGTCCGGAACCAGTTTGTCGATGAATTCGCGCAACTGGCCTTCCGGCAACACGCCGATGAACTGGTCGACGGCATGGCCGTCCGCGAACGCGACCACGTGCGGAATGCTGCGCACCTGGAAATGCTGCGCCAGCTCCGGATTTTCATCGACGTTCACCTTTACCAGCTTCCACTTGCCCGCGCCTTCCGCTTCCAGCCGCTCAAGCATCGGGCCGAGCGTCTTGCATGGACCGCACCACGGCGCCCAGAAATCGACGAGCACCGGCGCAAGCGTGGACGCGGCGATTACGTCCTGTTCGAACGTGGCGAGTGTTGTATCCATTGTGTTCCTCCAGAAACGCTTAAACGCGTTGAACAATTCGATGAACAATTATCTTGGGGCAAGCCGGCCGAGTTCAACCGGGTGCATGCCTGATTCAGCGGCGGCCCTGGACCTCAAGCCTCGGGCGGATTGGCGCGCTGGCGCGGTGGCGGCAACGGGATAAACTCCGTTTCGCCGGGGACCTGCCCCATCCGCTGTTCGCTCCACGCGAGTTTTGCGGCCTCGATTTTTTCCCTCGAACTCGAGACGAAATTCCATTCGATGAAGCGCGGGCCGTCCAGCGGCGCGCCGCCGAGCAGCATGGCGATTGCGCCGTTCGTGCTGCGCAGATCGGCAGAATACCCCGTCTTCAGAACCGCCATCTGGCCAGCGGGCAGCACGTCTCCATCAATGGAAAGATCGCCTTCCACCAGATAGACACCGCGTTCGTCATGTTCAGTATCGAGCGTGACGGCGCTGTTCGCCGAAAATTGCGCCGCGACATACAGGGTGGGTGAGAACGTCGTGGTCGGCGCTGTTTCACCAAAGGCGCTGCCTGCAATCACCCGCAACTTCACGCCGTTGCGTTCGACTTGTGGCAGCGTCGCGGCCGGATGATGCTCGAACGACGGCGCGCACTCCTCGTCCGCCACGGGCAGCGCGACCCATGTCTGGATGCCGTGCATGTCCTGACCGGCGACGCGTTCCTCGTCCGGCGTGCGTTCCGAATGCACGATGCCGCCGCCGGCCGTCATCCAGTTCACGTCGCCGGGCGAGATCTTCTGGACTGAGCCGACGCTGTCGCGATGCATGATCGCTCCCTCGAAGAGATACGTGACCGTCGCGAGACCTATGTGCGGATGGGGGCGCACGTCCAGCCCTACCCCAGGCACGAGCGTTGCAGGACCGATATGGTCGAAGAAAATGAACGGCCCGATGGTGCGGGCAGCCAGTGCAGGTAGTACCCGACGCACCATGAGACCACCGACGTCGTGCTGATGCGGCTTGAGAAACGCTTGGATTGTGGAAGACATAAGGACGTCCGGATTGCGTACTCGGAAATGCAATTCTACTGGGCGTCGTGTGGGAGCACGCAAGCGGTATCCGGGCGATAAGCCATTCGGCCGATCGTTCAAACCGGAGCACGGGGTCGCTGACGAACTTGGCGACCGCGTGAACCGGCGAACTGTGCAACTTTCGATGGACCGGTTTGATAGCCCTTTTGATAGCCCGTTTCGATGGACCTTTCCGCCTGGCCTAGACAGGAGTTTAACAATGACCAAGAACACGCTTTTGATCACCGTTGCTGCCGGACTGTTCGCCACTGCAGGCGCCTATGCCCAGACGTCGAACGGCAATTCGTCGAACGCGGCGTCCATGCCCACCGCATCGCCGATGCAAGGCGCCGACACATCCGACGGTGCATCGGCGCCGATGAAAAAGCATCACAAGATGCGCAAGCCCGCGAACAAGCAGTCGTCGACCGGCCAGTCGGCTAACCCGAGCAGGACGCCTGCCGTAGAGACGGGCGCCAGTGCCGCGACGGAGAATGGTCAAGGCAAGTAGGTTGGGGCGCTGCAGGCGTTTCAGGAGGTAACGTTTCAAGGAAAAAGCGCTTGCGTCCTAACCGGCGCAAGCGCTTTTTCTTTGGGATGTGTGATGCGAGATTGCCTTGTCCGAATGGGTTATGGCGTGAGTTTGTACAACGTATTTGCAAAATCGTCCGCTACAGTGTCGAATTGCATTCGATCTGAATTCGGGGCTTCTGGGCTCCGGTCTGATCCTGAGAGCAGCTTCGAATAAAACTCACGGAGACGGCGATGTCGCCCAAGGATTTGTTGTCCGCGCTGGTTGTCATTCTCGCCTGGGGCGTGAACTTCGTCGTGATCAAGGTGGGCTTGCACGGTGTTCCGCCGATGCTGCTTGGCGCGTTGCGCTTCACGCTGGTTGCGTTCCCGGCCGTGTTTTTCGTCAAGCGCCCGGCCATTCCGTTTCGCTGGTTGTTCGCTTATGGCGCGACCATCTCGTTTGGGCAATTCGTACTGCTTTTCTACGCAATGTCCGTTGGCATGCCCGCCGGCCTTGCGTCGCTGGTGCTGCAGGCGCAGGCGTTTTTCACGCTGATCTTCGCGGCCATGATTCTGGGTGAAGGCTTTCGTGGGCCGAACGTCGCGGGTTTGCTGATCGCGGCATGCGGGCTGGCTGTGATCGGCGTTCAGGCCGGGCATGCCATGACCGTTGCCGGTTTCATGCTCACGCTCGCAGCAGCGTCCATGTGGGGCATGGGCAATGTCATCACGAAGCGCATGGGCAAGGTCGACCTGTTGTCGCTCGTGGTGTGGGCGAGCCTTGTGCCTCCGCTGCCGTTTCTCGCGCTCTCGCTGATGGTGGAGGGGCCGGCGCGCATCTCGGCCAGTCTGTCGGGCATATCCCTCACGTCGGTCCTGGCGATCGTTTATCTCGCGTTTATTGCGACGATGCTGAGTTATACGTTGTGGGGAAAGCTGCTGGCGCGTTATCCGGCGAGTCAGGTCGCGCCGTTTTCGTTGCTCGTGCCCATTGTCGGGCTGGCTTCGGCGGCATTGCTGCTGGATGAAGGGCTAAGCCCGATGCAATTCGCGGGAGCCGTGCTGGTGATGGCCGGATTGATGGTGAACGTGTTCGGCGGATGGTTGAGAGAGCGGTTTTTATCGGCGGCGCGTTAGAAGGCCGGCGCGGTTCGCTCGCGCCGGGCTTGATCCGCCTGTGGCCCAGCGCGAACGAATCGGGCTCAACCGGGCCCCTTTACGTCATCCGGCTCTTTGCGAGTGGTGGGTTCGCCGCAAAATACCGCTTGATGCCCTTCATGATCGCGTTAGCCATCTTGTCGCGATAAGCGTCGTCGTTCAGACGCTGCTCCTCTTCGGGGTTACTGATAAATGCGGTTTCCACCAGGATCGACGGAATATCCGGTGCTTTCAACACCGCAAAACCGGCTTGTTCCACAGAGCCCTTGTGCAGCTTGTTGATATCGCCAATCTCGTTCAGCACGAAATTTCCATAGCGCATTGAGTCGCGAATCTGCGCGGTCGTCGACATGTCGAATAACGCCCGGTTGACGCTTGCGTCCTGGGTCGTCACGTTGATGCCGCCAATGGAGTCCGACGAGTTTTCCTTGTTCGCCATCCAGCGCGCAGCCGCGCTCGAAGCGCCATGATCGGAGAGTGCGAATACCGACGAACCGCGCGCCGAGGGCGTGGTGAACGCATCGGCGTGAATGGAAACGAACAGGTCCGCGCCTACTCGACGCGCCTTCTGCACACGCACGTTGAGCGGCACGAAGAAGTCGGCGTCGCGCGTCATCATGGCGCGCATGTTCGGCTGCGCATCGATCTTGGCGCGCAGCTTTTTCGCGACATCGAGGGCAATGTGCTTCTCGTACGTTCCGCCGCTGCCGATCGCCCCCGGATCTTCGCCGCCATGGCCCGGGTCGATGGCAACCGTGAGCAGGCGCGTTGTCCCGGGCTTGTTGCTCTTCGGGTTGGCGAAGCCGTAATCGTCGCTGGTATCGGTGTCGGACGAGTCGTCCTGGTTCGCCAAGGCTGTAGGCGGCGCGGACTTGACCGTGGGCCGGGGCTTCGGAATCGCTGCAATAGGCGGAACCGGTATCGATGGAGAAGACGGCACAGGTGCGCGCGGGAGATCGGACTGTGCATACTTCTGAAAAAACTCGTCCGTGTTGTCCGGCGCGTTCGCTTTCGGCGGCGTGGCGGGGCCGCTCAGCGTGGCGGGTGGCGGGGCCGGATTCGGGTTGGTCTGATCGAAGGTTTGTTGCTTGTGCTCGGACTGGGCAAGCAAGTCCATCAACGGATCGGGGGCAACGGCCGGATACAGATCAAAAACCAGCCGATACTTGTAGCTGCCGATCGGCGTCAGCGTGAACACTTGCGGCTTCACGGACCCTTTCAGGTCGAACACCATCCGCACCACATGAGGCTGATATTGCCCGATACGCACCGACTGGATCTGCGGGTCGTTCGGCGTGATCTTCGAGACGAGATCCTTCAGTTCCTGATCGAGGTCGAGTCCATTCAGGTCGACCACGAGCCGGTCTGGACCCTGCAGCAGTTGCTGGGTGTTTTGCAGCGGCTGATCGGACTCGATCGTAACCCGGGTGTAATCGCGGGCGGGCCACACGCGCACGCCGAGCACCGAGCTCGCGTACGCGAGCTTCGGTCCGAGCAGCGCGAGCGCGATAGTCGAAGCACCTGCGCGCAGCACCTGGCGCCGCCGCCAGTTGTGCGAGGCCGTGGCGGTCGATTCGATCGAATGAAACGGCTTGATCAACAGCTTTCGAGACATGACTTTCCTGTTTCGCTAAACGCGCGCGCTATCAGCACGCGGCCTTCGCCTTCCTGTTCCAGCGTGAATTCGAGGTCCGGGACACCCAGCAAACCGCCCGCGCGTTGCGGCCATTCAACGAGGCAGATCGCGCCTGCATCGAAGTATTCGCGAAAGCCGGCGTCGGCCCATTCGGCTGGATCGGCAAAACGATAAAGATCGAAGTGGTAAAGCTCGAGCGGACCCGTTTCCGTAGCGAGCGAGTAGGGTTCGACGAGCGTGTAAGTGGGACTGCGCACGCGGCCCGCGTGACCGAGGGCGCGCAGCGTCGCGCGCACCAGCGTGGTCTTGCCCGCGCCCAGGTCGCCGATCAACTGGACCTGCAAACCCGGAAAACGTTCGTTCGAAGTGTTCAACCGCGCCAGACGAATGACGAGAATCGCCTTCGCGAAGCGGCCACCGAAGGCGAGCGTCGCGTCTTCGTCGGGCAGGTCGAAGCGGCGTTCGAGCAGCGCGGCGGGAGGGTTTGCAAACGATCGAGTGAGGCTGTCGGGCATTCTCGTAAAATGTCGTGATGAACCGTTTGCCGGAACACCCTGTGGAACGCGAGAGCGCGTCAGACGACGCCGTCGCGGACACGCGCCACTTCAGACTTGACGACGAAGCCGCGCTGGCTGAACTCGCGCTACGCATCAAGGCGTGGGGGCGCGAGCTGGGGTTCGGTGCGGTCGGCGTCAGCGACGCCGACTTGACGGAAGCCGAAGAAGGCCTGGCCTCATGGCTCGAAGCAGGCTATCACGGCGAGATGGATTATATGGCCAAACATGCGATGAAACGCGCAAGGCCAGCCGAGCTTGTGGCCGGCACGCGACGTGTTATTACAGTTCGAATGGCCTATCTGCCTGCATCGACGCTCGACGGCAAGGCGCGCGAAAGTGCAGCGACAGCGGACGGTCAGGCAATCGACTGGCGCGCGGCCGAATGGGCGCGAATAGACGATCCCGCGGCTGCGGTCGTGTCGGTCTATGCTCGTGGCCGCGATTATCACAAGGTAATGCGCAGCCGCTTGCAGCAGTTGGCCGATCGCATAGAAGCCGAGATTGGCCCGTACGGGTATCGGGTATTTACGGATTCCGCGCCCGTTCTGGAAGTCGAGCTGGCGCAGAAGGCGGGCAACGGCTGGCGCGGAAAACATACGCTGTTGTTGGAAAGTGATGCCGGGTCGCTGTTTTTTATCGGCGAGATTCTGGTGGATATTCCGCTTCCCGCCGACGCAGACGTCAATCCCGATCAAGCGCCCGAACACGACGGCGCACACTGCGGAAGCTGTACACGATGCATCGATGCCTGCCCGACCGGGGCGATCGTTGCGCCGTATCGCGTGGATGCGCGCCGTTGCATTTCGTATCTGACCATTGAGTTGAAGGGCAGCATTCCCGAAGAGATGCGGCCGCTGATCGGCAATCGGGTTTATGGTTGCGACGATTGCCAGCTCGTCTGTCCGTGGAACAAGTTCGCGCAGGCCGCGCCGGTTGCGGATTTCGATGTACGCCATGGGCTCGATCGCGCGTCGCTCGTGATGCTGTTCGGCTGGAGCGCCCATGATTTCGATGAACGCATGCAGGGCAGCGCGATTCGCCGCATCGGACACGAGCGATGGTTGCGTAATATTGCGGTAGCGATGGGCAACGCGTTACGCTCGCCGGCATTGGGCGCCGATGAGCGCTCGGCAATACGAAATGCACTGAATGCCCGCGCCACGGATGATTCGGAGCTGGTCCGCGAACACGTCGAATGGGCGCTGCGCCAGGAAGCATGACCTCAAGCATGACCTCACGCTTACAGGAAAAACCAATGGAAGTGACCGAGGTAGAACGCGCGCCGGAACTCGCGTCGAGCAGCGCATCGATCGATCTTTTTTGCGACGCGCTCTGGCTCGAACATGGCCTCGCCAAGAACTCGCTCGAAGCGTACCGGCGGGATTTGCGCTTGTTCTCCGAGTGGTTATCGAAGACGCGCGGCGGCACTGTGGACACCGCCACCGAAGCCGACATGAACGGCTATCTCGCCGCCCGCCGCGCGGACAAGGCAACGTCCGCCAACCGCCGGTTGTCGGTTTTTCGACGCTACTACGCGTGGGCGTTGCGAGAGCATCGCGCGCCCGCCGATCCCACCCTGAAGCTGCGTTCGGCCAAACAGGCCCCGCGGTTTCCCAAGACCTTGAACGAAGCTCAGGTCGAGGCGTTGCTGAATGCGCCCGATGTGGAAACCGCGCTTGGGCTGCGCGACCGGACCATGCTTGAGCTGATGTACGCGAGCGGCCTGCGCGTGACCGAACTCGTGACGTTGAAAACGGTGGAGGTGGGTTTGAACGAAGGCGTGGTGCGCGTGATGGGCAAGGGGTCGAAGGAGCGCCTTATCCCGTTCGGGGCGGTCGCGCACGACTGGATCGAGCGATATCTGCGCGAATCGCGGCCGGCATTGCTCGGTGCCCGCGCGGCCGATGCGCTGTTCGTCACCACGCGCGGCGAAGGCATGACGCGCCAGCAATTCTGGAACATCATCAAGCGCCACGCACTCACCGCCGACGTGCGTGCGCCGCTCTCACCGCACACCTTGCGGCACGCGTTCGCCACGCACTTGCTGAATCACGGCGCCGATTTACGCGTGGTTCAAATGCTGCTCGGTCATACCGATATCTCCACCACGCAGATCTACACCCACGTCGCGCGTGAGCGGCTGAAGACGCTGCATCACGACCACCATCCGCGCGGCTGAGGGTCCGAGCGGGTCCAAGCTTAAAGCTGGTCCCGGAGCTTGTGTTTCAACACCTTCCCCGTCGATGCCGCCGGCAGCGCGGCCAGCACGCGGATCTCGGCGGGGCGCTTGTAAGGCGCAAGACGGTCCGCACACCACTGGATGATATCGTCGGGTAGCGCGTGCACCGACGGCAGCAGTTCGACGAACGCAATCACTTCCTCATTGCCCTCGACCGCCCGCCCGATCACCGCCGATTGCAGCACATCGGGATGTGAGTTCAGCACGTTCTCGACTTCAGCCGGATACACGTTGAAGCCTGAACGAATGATCAGCTCCTTGCTGCGCCCGACGATATACAGCGCGCCATCCCGGGCCTGACGCGCGAGGTCGCCGGTTTTGAGCCAGCCATCTTCCGTGACCGTCGTCCGCGTCTGCGCTTCATTGCGGTAATAGCCGAGCATCACGTTCGGCCCGCGCACCCATAGTTCACCGACTTCACCCGGCGCCACATCCACGCCATCCAGCGCGACGAATCGCAGTTCGATACCGGGTATGGGGTCTCCTGCCGAGCAGTCATCGCGTGGCGTGTCGAGCATGGTTTGCGATATGGTCGGGCTGCTTTCCGTCATGCCATAGCCGTTGTGCAGCGGCACCTTGTACAAGCCTTCGACACGCGCCTTCAGCGCGGCATCGAGCGCAGATCCGCCGGAATACGCGAAACGCAACGCGGGTGCGCGCCACGGCGTACCGCTCGTCTGCACCTGTTCGACGAGCTTTGCGTGCATGGCCGGCACGCCCTGGAAGATCGAAACGTTCTCTTCGGCCAACGCCCGTCGCACGGCATCGGGCGCGAAGCGCGGCGCGAGCCGGAGCGTGGCCCCCGCGTACAGGCTGCCAAGACAGACCGACGCCAGCCCATAGATGTGCGTAATCGGCAGCACGGCGTACACCATGTCCTGAGGCGTCACGCGCCGCAATGTGCTGGACATGGCCGCGATAAACAACACGTTGCGATGCGACAGCATCACGCCCTTTGGTGCGCCCGTCGTGCCCGTGGTGTAGATCAGCGCGGCGCATTGACGGGCCGGATCGGTTTCAACAGGCTCCGGCGACACGGTTTCATCGACGATAAAACGCCACGCGCCCACGTTTGCTGCCGCTGCCGCTTCAGCAGCGTTCAGCCGGTCCGCATGATTCGCGGCATCCTTCGATGCATCGACGGTGAATGCCACCACTCGCGGCTTTGCGTGAGCGCGGATCGCGTCGACTTCGCTTGCCGAAAGCCGGGCGTTCGTGAGCAAACACCACGCGTCGAGTTTCGCCGCAGCGAACATCAGCACGACTTGCGCCACGCAATTCTCACTCACGATCATCACGCGATCGCCGCCTTGCACGCCGGCTTGCGTGAGCTGGCGGGCGGTGTCGTCGACGGCTCGCACGAGCTCCGCTGCGTTCAACCGCCGCTCGTCTTCGATCAATACAACGTGCTGCGAATCGCGGGCGGCGAGGCGCGCTGGAATATCGGAAATACGCGTGGGCAATGCGGCCAGCAAGGCGGGGACATCAACGTCCATTTCAAATCTCCGTGCCGCGCATGAGTCCGCGCGCGATGATCACTTGTTGAATCTGCGACGTGCCTTCGTACAGCCTGAAGAGCCGCACGTCGCGATAAAAACGTTCGATGCCGTACTCCGAGATATACCCCGCGCCACCGTGCACCTGCACTGCGCGATCGGCCACGCGGCCGCACATTTCGGTGGCGAAATATTTGGCGCACGACGCTTCTATGGACACGTCACGGCCCTCGTCGCGGCGGCGGGCGGCATCGAGCACCATGCATTCGGCCGCGTAGATCTCGGTCTTGCTGTCCGCCAGCATGGCCTGAACCAGTTGGAATTCGGCAATCGGCTGGCCGAATTGCTTGCGTTCCATGGCGTAGGCGAGGGCATCGCGCAGCATCCGTTTGGCCGCTCCAATAGCCACTGCTGCAATGTGTAAACGGCCTTTATCGAGCACTTTCATGGCCGTCTTGAAACCCACGCCCTCCACGCCGCCGATGAGTTGCGCGGCCGGAATGCGGCAATTCTCGAAGATGACGTCGCACGTGTGCGCGCCGCGCTGGCCCATTTTCCTGTCGGGTTTGCCGAGCGACAACCCCGGCGATTCCCGCTCGACAATAAACGCGGAAATGCCGCTCGCGCCTTTGGCGTCGCTCGTGCGCGCCATCACGGTAAAGATGCCGGCTTCCGGCGCGTTCGTGATGAAGCGCTTCGTGCCGTTCAGCACGTAGTGGTCGCCGTCCCTGCGCGCCGTGGTTTTCAGCGACGCCGCGTCCGAACCCGCGTCCGGCTCGGTCAGGCAGAACGAGCCGATCAGATCGCCCGCGGCGAGCTTCGGCAGATAGTGCAGCTTCTGCTCCTCACTGCCGTCGAGCAGGATGCCGATGGAGCCAATGCCGTTGTTCGTGCCGATCACGGACCTGAATGCGGGTGATGTCTGGCCGAGTTCAAACGCCACGCGCACTTCCTCTTCCATCGTCAGGCCGAGTCCGCCGTAAGCCTCGGGAATGGTCAGCCCGAACAGGCCGATCTCGCGCATGGCGGCGAGTACATCGGCGGGAATCTGGTCGGTTTCGTCGACTTCCGCTTCGCGCGGCACGAGCGTTTCGCGTACAAAGCGGCGAATGGCGTCTTCAAGCAACGTCTGGGTTTCTGAATCGCGAATCACGTTGAATCTCCTGTGTCGACCGGAGTTGGCGCTTTAGCGCCTTACTCCGGTCCCATGCAGTTTGTCCGCGGTCGGCTGGAGTTAGCGCTTTAGCGCTTACTCCGGCCCCATGCGTTACTCTGGTCCCATGCAATATGGTGGCTGGATCGTATAACGCCGGATGAGCAATTCCGAACGATCGTGCCACATGAAATCAGCTTGCACAATCGGCCGTTCGGCCGATGGTGGCCATGCTTTCGCGCCGCTACAATGCGGTCATGTCCAAGGTAAAACACATTTCCGAGACCCCGGCGACGCAGTTTTTGCGTCGGCACAAGGTCGCGTTCGGCGAGCATCCTTATGAGTATGTCGAGCATGGTGGCACGGAAGAATCGGCGCGCCAGCTTGGTGTGGATGAACATTGCGTGGTCAAGACGCTCGTGATGGAGGATGAACATGCGAAGCCGCTGATCGTGCTCATGCACGGCGATAAAACGGTGTCGACCAAGAATCTTGCCCGGCAGATTGGCGCGAAGCGCGTCGAGCCGTGCAAGCCGGAAGCGGCCAATCGGCATTCAGGATTCTTGATCGGCGGCACGTCCCCATTTGGCACGAGGAAGGCGATGCCGGTGTACGTGGAATCGACCATCCTGGACCTGGACACCATCTATCTGAATGGCGGACGGCGCGGGTATCTGGTGAGCATCGCGCCGCCAGTTCTGACCGACCTGCTGAAGGCCACGCCCGTGAGTTGCGCGAGCGTCGATTAAAATGCGCGTCCTGAAGTCTTGCTCATGTCTCGCGGTCACATCCCGTCTACGCTTGGCGTTCCCGAAGATAAGAAGAAATCAATGAACAATGTGATTGTCGCTGTGGTGGCTTACCTGATCGGCTCGATCTCGTTTGCGGTGGTTGTCAGTTCGGCCATGGGTCTTGCCGACCCGCGCTCGTACGGCTCCGGCAACCCGGGCGCGACGAACGTACTGCGCACGGGCAATAAGCTGGCAGCCGTCCTGACGCTCCTCGGCGATGCGTTCAAAGGCTGGCTGCCCGTATGGTTCGTCGTGCATTTCGGCGCCCGGTTCGGGCTGGATTCCACGGCTATCGCGCTGGCGGCCATCGCCGTGTTTCTCGGGCATGTGTTCCCGATATTCTTCAAGTTTCAGGGCGGCAAAGGCGTCGCGACCGCGGCGGGCGTGCTGCTCGCCATCAACCCGGTGCTGGGGCTGGCCACCCTGCTGACGTGGGTGATCATCGCGGTCTTCTTCCGGTATTCATCGCTGGCGGCGTTGGTGTCGGCGGTATTCGCGCCGTTCTTCGATGTCTTTCTCTTCGGCCCGAGCCGCATATCGCTAGCCGTTGCCGCGATGAGCGCGGTGCTGATCTGGCGGCATCGCGGCAATATCAAGAAGCTGCTCGATGGAAAGGAAAGCCGGATCGGGGAGAAAAAGCGGGCGGCAAAAGCGGTTGAATAAAGCGCTGTAGAACTGCGCCGCGAAAGTGAAAAAGCCGCCCCGAAGGCGGCTTTTTCTCACTCAGAGTCCTGCAGTGATCCGATTGGCAGACGGCGTGGATCTTTCCGTCGTCATCAATGTGTTCCAAAACGGAACCTACTGCAAAATAGCAACAACTCAACGCCCGAGTGCCGCTTGGCCAAACTCAAGCACGTGGCGAACACCACGACTCAATCGCGGAAATTATTGAAGTCCAGCGGCGTATCCGTCACGTCCTTCTTCAGCAAGGCAATAGCGCTTTGCAGGTCGTCGCGCTTCGTGCCGTTGATGCGCACTGCGTCACCCTGAATGCTCGCCTGGACCTTGATCTTGCTGTCCTTGATCATCTTGACGATTTTCTTCGCCAGATCGCCGGTCACACCTTTCTTGATCTCGACGACCTGCTTGAGCTTGTCCCCGCCAATCTTCTCGATCTTGCCGTAATCGAGAAAACGCACGTCCACATTGCGTTTTGCAAGTTTCGACAACACCACGTCCTTGACCTGGCCGAGCTTGAAATCGTCGTCGGCAAAAAGCGTCAGATCACGATCCTTTTGCTCGACGCGCGCGTCCGAACCCTTGAAGTCGAAGCGCGTGGCAATTTCCTTGTTCGATTGTTCGATGGCGTTTTTCACCTCGATCATGTTTGCTTCGCTGACGACGTCAAACGATGGCATCTGCATTCCCCTTCGTTGAGGCGAGGCGTGACGTAAGGCTCGCACGCACTCGCTATAATCACGGACCACCGTCATTCTACCGATGCCGTCCCGGTTTGCCCAAGGCCGCCCCTGATCTGACCCAAGCGCTTTCTCAATGTCCGAGTTCCAACTTCTCTCCGATTACCCGCTGCTCGCGCATAACACGTTCGGTTTTGACGTCCGCGCCAAGCATGCCGTTCGGCTGACGGAAGAGGCGCAGATCCCGGCGCTGGCTCGCGACGCCCGACTAAGCGGCTTGCCGCAACTGGTGCTCGGCGGCGGCAGTAACGTCGTGCTGACTCGCAATTTCGACGGCGTCGCGTTGCTCGTCGAACTGCGCGGCCGCCGCGTAATCAATGAAGATAGCGAAGCCGTTTTTGTAGAAGCCGGTGCGGGGGAAAACTGGCACGAATTCGTCGCGTGGACGTTGTCGCAAGGCTTGCCCGGGCTCGAAAATCTCGCGCTGATTCCCGGTACGGTGGGCGCGGCGCCGATTCAAAACATAGGCGCCTACGGGCTCGAAATGGGCGAGCGCTTCGAGCGTTTGCGGGCGATTGAATTGTCGACGGGAGAAACGCGGGAATTTGATCGCGATGCGTGCGCGTTCGGTTACCGCGATAGTTTTTTCAAGCAGGAAGGGCGCGGGCGTTTTGTGATTGTATCGGTGACCTTTCGTCTGCCGAAAGCGTGGGCGCCACGCGCGGATTACGCGGATATCGCGCGTGCGCTTGAGAAAAGTGGCGCGAACAATCCCCAAGCTATCTTCGATGCGGTCGTCGCCGTACGTCAGGCAAAGTTGCCCGACTGGCGGGTGCTCGGAAACGCGGGGAGCTTTTTCAAGAACCCAGTGATAAGCGCTACGGCTTTCGACGCACTGAAGGCGCTTGAACCCGATCTCGTGTCTTACAAGCAGCAGGATGGCCAGTTCAAACTGGCCGCAGGCTGGCTGATCGACCAATGCGGCTGGAAAGGCCGCGCGATCGGTGCGGCCGCTGTGCACGATCGGCAGGCGCTGGTTCTGGTGAACCGCGGCGGCGCGTCGGGCGCACAAATCCTGGAGCTCGCCGCAGCCATTAAACGCGATGTACACGCGCGTTTCGCGGTTGAGCTTGAAGCGGAGCCGGTGTGTCTTTGATTTAAAAAGCTGCTGCGAAAGATCTATTGCGCTCGTCGAGTGAGACATCAAGGCCCAACAACAAAAAACCCGCCAGGAAGGCGGGTTTTTCATTGCAGCACCAACAAATCCAGACGAACTCAACCGCCACGCTTGCGACGTGCGTTCTCCGCAATCCGCATCCGCAACGCGTTCAACTTGATGAACCCGCCGGCATCGGCCTGATCGTACGCGCCGCCGTCGTCATCGAACGTTGCGATGTTCTTGTCGAACAGCGTTTCCTTCGAATCACGCGCAACCACCGTCACGCTGCCCTTGTACAGCTTCACGCGCGTCCAGCCGTTGACCTTGTCCTGCGTATGGTCGATCAGCACTTGCAGCGCGCGGCGCTCCGGGCTCCACCAGTAGCCGTTGTAAATCAGCGCGGCGTAACGCGGCATC
This sequence comes from Caballeronia sp. LjRoot34, assembly GCF_964253815.1. Classification (NCBI taxonomy): domain Bacteria; kingdom Pseudomonadati; phylum Pseudomonadota; class Betaproteobacteria; order Burkholderiales; family Burkholderiaceae; genus Caballeronia; species Caballeronia sp. LjRoot34. The sequence continues at coordinate 3,583,072 of NZ_CAXUSB020000001.1, read as the reverse complement.
AGATCGTCCTTCAGGTGCGCCACTTCGCGATCCAGCGTGATCGACTCAATCCCCCGATGCGCCTTGAGCATGATCGTGCCGCCCGGCGTTTCATAACAACCGCGCGACTTCATGCCGACGTAGCGGTTCTCGACCAGATCCAGCCGGCCGATGCCATGCTTGCCACCAATTGCATTCAATTCCGTCAGCATGTCCGCCGGCGACAAACGCTTGCCGTTCAGCGCAACCGGATCACCCTTCTCATATTCGATATCCAGATATTCCGGCTGATCCGGCGCGTCTTCGGGCGCGACCGTCCAGCGCCACATATCGGGTTCGGCCTCGGCCTTCGGATCTTCCAGATGACGGCCTTCGAACGAAATATGCAGCAGGTTCGCGTCCATGGAGTAGGGCGCGCCGCCTTGCTTGTGCTTCATTTCGATAGGAATGCCCGCCTTTTCCGCGTAAGCCAGCAGCTTTTCACGCGACAGCAGATCCCATTCACGCCACGGCGCGATCACCTTGATACCCGGCTCGAGCGAGTAATAACCCAACTCGAAACGCACCTGGTCGTTGCCTTTGCCGGTCGCGCCGTGCGACACGGATTGCGCACCGACCGCCCGGGCGATTTCGATCTGGCGTTTCGCGATCAGCGGACGCGCGATCGACGTGCCGAGCAAGTACTCGCCTTCGTAAACGGTGTTGGCGCGGAACATCGGGAACACGAAGTCGCGGACAAACTCCTCACGCAGATCTTCGATAAAAATGTTGTCCTGCTTGATGCCGAGCTGCAGCGCTTTCTTGCGCGCCGGTTCGAGTTCTTCGCCCTGACCGATGTCAGCGGTGAACGTCACGACTTCGGCGTCGTAGTTGTCTTGCAACCACTTCAGGATGACGGAGGTATCGAGGCCGCCTGAGTAGGCGAGCACGACTTTTTTGATATCGCTCATGGTGAACTCGTATGGCTGGAAAACGGTGTGCGCCGGGCTTTCAGCGCGCGGAAAACCGCTATTTTGACATCAAATGGCGGCCGTTCCGCATTTTCGGGACGACACGGCGTTTCGATGGAAGCGCCGCACGGTTAGCTAAACGCTGCAATCGGCGCAATCAGGTAGCGCATCAGGTAACTTCATCCAAGCCGCTCAATGATTGAGTTTGCCGAGCAGCAGATATTCCATCAGCGCTTTCTGGACGTGCAGCCTGTTTTCCGCTTCGTCCCACACGACGCTCTGCGGGCCGTCGATCACCTCTGCGCTCACTTCCTCGCCGCGATGCGCCGGCAGGCAGTGCATGAAGAGGGCGTCCGGATTCGCGCGCGCCATCATGTCCGAGTCGACACACCAGTCGGCGAATGCTTTCTTGCGCACTTCGTTCTCGGCTTCGAAACCCATGCTGGTCCAGACGTCGGTGGTAACCAGGTCAGCGCCGGTGCAGGCGTCGTTCGGATCGGCGAATTCTTCATAGAACGGCGCGCTATCGGGCGAAACCAGCGAATGGTCGAGCGTATAACCCGGCGGCGTGGACAGGCGCAATTTGAAGCCGAGAATCTGCGCGGCTTCGATCCACGTGTACAGCATGTTGTTCGCGTCGCCGACCCAGGCCACGGTTTTCCCCGCGATGGGGCCGCGCAGTTCGTAGTAGGTGAAGACGTCGGCGAGGACCTGACACGGGTGATATTCGTTCGTCAGACCGTTGATCACCGGCACGCGCGAGTTTTCGGCGAAGCGCTGGATGATGTGCTGGCCGAACGTGCGGATCATAATGATGTCTACCATGCGCGACACCACTTGCGCCGCGTCCTCGATCGGTTCACCTCGACCCAGTTGCGTGTCGCGTGTGCTGAGGAACACGGCATGGCCGCCAAGCTGGAAGATACCCGCTTCGAACGAGAGCCGCGTACGCGTTGAATTCTTCTCGAAGATCATCGCCAGCGTGCGGTCGTGCAGCGGATGGTAGGTCTCGTAGCTCTTGAACTTGCGCTTGAGAATACGCGCGCGTTCGAGCACGTAGTCATAGTCGTCGAGAGAGAAGTCCTTGAACTGCAGATAATGGCGAATTTTTTTTTCGGTCATGAAAAATGCGTACGGCGGCTTCAGCCGGCAATTACGCCGGACGGCGCCGCCGTCGTGGTGGTATCGAATTTCAGCATAAAGGAATTTCCGGCGTTTGACGAGGTCGCCAATTAGCCGATGCGCGCCGCCATACACCGTCTGGCGCGGTTTAGAGGCTTTGTGTGCAGTGCGGAAAAAGGGCCTCTGCTGTATAATCCGCCAGGTTTCTCCGGCAGTCCTGATACCTTTCGACTGCTTACGAAGCAGATCCATTCGCGGGCTTAAGCAGAGCCAACCCGCGGGGCTAAACACGCAGATTTAACGTTGCTTTTCAACGTTGCATTGAGCGGGAGTCAGAGCAGTTCGCGGTTACGCGAGTTCGTCTCGCCGGCACCTGCCTACGCGCCCGGCAGTCCGTCTGGCGGACCGCCGTGAACGGCGCATGATGTGTTGACTGCGCGAGTTGGCAGCATGAGTTGACAGCGCGCTCAAAGCGACTCGGGTGACGCCGTGATCTTGCCGATGAGTGGTCAATGAGCGGGTAGATGCAGGTCGAAGAAAGAGGCTGGGTCTTACCGGCCGCGACGTTGCCGGACGAGGCGGAGTTCAGCGCCGGAGGTTGCAGCCGATGACTTTCCGGTTCACCTTGCCAACCATGCATGCGCGTTCGCCGGCGTTCTCCGCCGATCGTCAAACAGGTATTCCTACATGGCCGAAACAATTCCAACCGAATACTTCATCCAGGGCATTACGTCGAACGGCAAGACTTTTCGGCCGAGTGACTGGTCGGAACGGCTTTGCGGCGTGATGTCAGGGTTCGGCCCGGGCAAGCGCGGTCCCAATGCCCGGTTGCAGTATTCCGTCTATGTGCGCCCGACCCTGCTCGGTAACGTGAAGACGGTGATTCTCGATTCCCGTTTGCGTGACATTGAGCCTATGGCTTTTGATTTCGTGATGAACTTCGCCAAAGACAACGATCTGCTGGTGACGGAGGCGTGCGAGTTGCCGCCGCATCATGCCACGCAGCAACAACATGGCTGACCGCGCGCCCAACTAAGCGGAAGGGGCCTTTGAGAAGAGAAGGCCCCTTTTCGATGCACACGACAAAAAACCCGCTATTAGCGGGTTTTTTTATTGCTGCGTTCTGTTTCCGAGGCGTCAGGACGATTCGGAACCAAAAGCAGCAGCCTGTCACGCGCCCATCAATCTGAAGGCACGCAATGGGCGACTACCAGAATCCTTAAGCAGCAGTTGCTTGCAGGCCCTTGATAGCAGCCGACAGACGGCTCTTATGGCGAGCAGCCTTGTTCTTGTGAACGATGCGCTTGTCCGCAATGATGTCGATGGTCTTGACCGACGTCTTGTAGATTTCCGCAGCCTTGGCTTGGTCGCCGGCGTCGATTGCCTTGCGAACGGCCTTGATGGCGGTGCGGAATTTCGAGCGCAGCGCCGAGTTGTGCGAGTTTGCCTTGGCGCCTTGACGGGCGCGCTTGCGGGCTTGTGCTGTATTTGCCATGACGGTTCCTTATCCTGTTCCAGCTATGTGTTTCAGCGCTTCCCGTTTTGCTTCTGGATCGGATCCAACTCAATGCTGGTCCGACTCCACACAAGATAAAACGAGGTCAATCCGATGCGCTGTTTATGATCAAACCCTCGGGATCGATTGCCCGAAAGCGCAAAAACGTCGAAAGAAGACGCGAAGCCGCCGTGCCTTGTACTTCGTCAGCAACGTACCTAAAAGTGCCGAAGGCAGATTCAGGAGCTTCGAAACCGGCGATTATAGCAACGAAATCATGGGACTGGCAAGCGCAGCTGGTTTTTGCCCGGTGTCGCGGGGAGGCAACCGCAGCGAACCCGGACGCAGCCTAGCGCGTACACGCGAGCAGCACACGAACTACCTGCGCGCGGCCCAAGTTGCAAATTCTAACGATTCCGCAAATGCTGCAACGCGTCGCGTTCATAATGCGGCCCGTATAATAAGCCCCCCATGAATCTATTCCGAGCCCTACTGACGGTCAGCGGCTTCACGCTGCTTTCCCGCGTGACCGGCCTGGTCCGCGAAACGCTGATCGCGCGAGCCTTCGGCGCCAGTCAATTCACCGACGCGTTCTACGTCGCGTTCCGCATACCGAACCTGTTGCGGCGCTTGTCCGCTGAAGGAGCGTTCTCGCAGGCGTTCGTGCCTATCCTCGCCGAGTTCAAGAACACGGAAGGCCACGACGCCACCAAGGCCCTCGTCGACGCCATGTCGACCGTGCTCGCCTGGGCGCTGGCAGTTGTATCGCTCGCGGGCGTAGCGGGCGCATCCTGGGTCGTATTCGCCGTGGCGTCCGGGCTGGAGCACGACGGCCGCGCGTTCGGCCTCGCGGTGACCATGACCCAGATCATGTTCCCGTACATCATCTTCATCTCGCTGACATCGCTGGCGTCCGGGGTACTCAACACCTACCGGCAGTTCTCGCTGCCCGCATTCGCGCCCGTGCTGCTCAACGTGTCGTTCATCGCGGCCGCCATCTTCCTCGCGCCGCATCTGAAAGTGCCGGTTTACGCGCTCGCCTACGCGGTGATCGTTGGCGGGATTTTGCAGTTTCTCGTGCAGTTGCCCGGACTCAAGAAGATCGACATGATCCCGCGCATCGGCCTGAATTTCTTCCGTGCGTTGCGGCATCCAGGCGTCAAGCGCGTGCTGATCAAGATGGTCCCCATGACGTTCGGCGTGTCGGTCGCCCAACTGAGCCTGATCATCAATACGAACATTGCATCGCGGCTCGGCCCGGGCGCTGTGTCGTGGATCAATTACTCCGATCGTCTGATGGAATTCCCCACCGCGCTGCTCGGTGCGGCGTTGGGCACCATCCTGTTGCCAAGCCTCTCAAAGGCGCACGTGGACGCCGATCCGGTCGAATATTCGGCGCTCCTCGACTGGGGGCTGCGCATCACGTTTCTGATGGCGGCGCCCAGTGGAGTCGCGCTGTTTTTCTTCGCTGTTCCGCTGACAGCCACGCTGTTCCACTACGGCAAATTCGATGCGCATTCTGTCGTCATGGTCGGCCGGGCGTTGTCGGCGTACGGCGTCGGGCTGGTCGGACTGATCCTGATCAAGATCCTCACGCCCGGTTTTTACGCGAAACAGGACATCAAGACGCCGGTGATCATCGGCATCATCGTGTTGATTGCCATTCAGCTCAGCAACCTGATTTTCGTGCCAATTTTCGCGCACGCTGGCTTGACGCTGTCGATCGGCCTGGGCGCCTGCGTGAACGCAACGTTATTGTTCATCGGCTTGAGGAAACGCGGAATTTACCAACCCTCGCCGGGATGGACGCGCTTTTTCGCGCAACTTGTCGGCGCCTGCCTCGTGCTCGCGGGCGTCATGCATTGGGTGGCGGGCAATTTCGACTGGATCGGCATGCGCGCCGCGCCTCTGGAGCGAATCATGCTGCTCGGTGCAAGCCTGGTCGTATTCGGTGCGCTATATTTCGGTATGCTCTCCGCGATGGGTTTTAAATACGCGTATTTCAGAAGGCGAACGCTGCAATGACGACGACGCGCATCCTCGACTATTTCACCTCGCTAGTGGCGGAGGACGACAGTTTGCCGCTCACCGAGGCGGCGTTGGCGCTCGCCCAGGATGCGTATCCGGATCTCGATTTGCAGGGCGTGCTGGCCGAGATCGACGAGCTGGTTTTGCGCGTGCGCCGCCGTATGCCCGATGACGCCGACATCAAGCAAAAAGTCGGCGTGCTGAATCGTTTTTTCTTCCGCGAGCTGGGTTTTACCAGCAATCTCAACGATTACTACGACCCCGATAACAGCCACCTGAACATGGTGCTGAAGCGGCGTCGTGGAATTCCGATTTCGCTGGCCGTCGTGTACCTGGAGATGAGCGAGCAGCTCGGTATTCCGGTGCGTGGTGTGTCGTTTCCGGCGCACTTCCTGCTGCGCGTGACCACGCCCGACGGCGACGTGATGCTCGATCCGACCACCGGCCATTCACTGTCCGAATCGGCAATGGTCGAGATGCTCGAGCCGTATGTGCAGCGAGTGGGCGAGTCCATTGGCAGCGCGCTACGGGTCTTGTTGCAGCCGGCCACGCGCCGGGAAATCATCGGACGAATGCTGCGTAACCTGAAGAGCATCTATCTTCAGACAGAGCGCTGGCAACGGCTGCTCGCCGTGCAGCAGCGGCTGGTGATCCTGATGCCGGGAAGTATTGAAGAAGTGCGCGATCGGGGCTTCGCATACGCGCGCCTGGATTACTTGCGCCCGGCGATGGAAGACCTGCGTCGATACCTCGACGATCGGCCCGACGCCGAAGACGCGACCGTCGTGGAGACGGAGTTGCATGAGTTGCGTCAGCGTACGCAGCACGACGGCGAGTAAGTTGTTTCCGTATTGCTAAAACCCCATTAAAAAACGGCGGCACATCATTTCGATGGCCGCCGTTTTGTCGTGGCGCATGAGCCCGCGAGCTAGCCGCTACCCGTCGCGTCTCGCCGAGCCGCAAAACTTACTTCGGCTGCATCCGGATCGCGCCATCGAGGCGAATCACTTCACCGTTGAGCATGGGGTTGTCGAATATCTGCTTGACCAGCATGGCGTACTCGTTCGGTTTGCCGAGACGCGAGGGGAACGGCACCATCGCGCCGAGCGCATCCTGCACTTCCTGCGGCATGCCGAGCAGCATCGGCGTTTCGAAGATGCCCGGCGCAATCGTCATCACGCGAATGCCGTTGCGCGACAAATCACGTGCAATCGGCAGCGTCATGCCCACCACGCCGCCTTTCGATGCCGCATAAGCGGCTTGTCCGATCTGGCCATCGTAAGCCGCCACCGATGCCGTGCTCACGATCACGCCTCGTTCGCCCGCTGCATTCGGTTCGTTCTTCGACATGGCCGCCGCCGCCAGCCGGATCATGTTGAACGTGCCGATCAGATTCACGCCGATAGTCTTGGCGAACAGATCGAGCGCATGCGGGCCATCCTTGCCCACCGTCTTCGCGGCCGGCGCGATGCCCGCACAATTGACCAGCCCGCGCAAACTGCCGAGTTGCGTCGCGGCTTGCACGGCGCGAAGGCCATCTTCCTCGCGGCTCACGTCGCATTTCACGAACACACCGCCAAGTTCCTTCGCCAGTTTCTCGCCGGCGGCTTCGTTCATGTCGGCGAGCACGACCTTGCCGCCGTGGTCGCGGATAAGCTGGGCTGTCGCCGCGCCGAGGCCCGATGCGCCGCCGGTGACGAGAAAAACGTTGTCCTGGATGTCCATGCTGTGTGCTCCTTGATGAGGGTTATACGTAAAACGTGACTCCGCGTTCGTCCCGAGGATCGCTCAGAACGAAAAACCCGCTCGGCCGATGGAGCGCGAGCGGGTTTCGGAAGGCGTGCCCCGAGCGCCCGGGTATGAGCGCTCGGTGGAGATCAGGTCAATGCATCGAACACGCGCGTGCGGATTTCATCGACGGCGCCAAGACCCGAGATCCGCCGATACTCCGGCGCCTTCAGGCCATTGTTGTCGCCATGTTTTGACCACGTGTTGTAGTACTCGATCAACGGCTTGGTCTGCGCGACATACACGTCGAGCCGCTTCTTCACGGTCTCTTCCTTGTCGTCATCGCGCTGGATCAGCGGCTCGCCGGTGACGTCGTCCTTTCCTTCCTGCTTCGGCGGATTGAACTTGATGTGATAAGTACGGCCCGACGCCGCATGCACGCGACGCCCGCTCATGCGCTCGATGATGTCCTCGAACGGCACGTCGATCTCAAGCACGTAGTCGATAGCAACACCCGCTTGCTTCATGGCGTCGGCTTGGGGAAGCGTGCGCGGGAAACCGTCGAAGAGATAACCGTTCGCGCAGTCCGGTTCCTGCAGGCGTTCTTTCACGAGGTTGATGATGAGCGTGTCCGGCACGAGTTCGCCGGCGTCCATGAAGCGCTTGGCTTCCACGCCGAGCGGCGAACCCGCTTTCACGGCGGCGCGCAGCATGTCGCCTGTCGAGATCTGCGGGATGCCGAACTTTTCCTTGATGAAGGTGGCCTGGGTGCCCTTGCCGGCGCCGGGGGCGCCCAACAGGATCAAACGCATGGTGATATCTCCGAATCGAATAGAAACCGCTGCGCTGCGAGGCTTATTCTTGCATCCGGTCGCTGTGGCACATCGCCCGGTTGAAGCCGCAAACGAGGCGCGACGAGCCGAATTCGGGAGACGGCGCGGCACCAGTCGACACGGGCGCTCAGGAGCGTTGGCGCTGACCGGAAGGCTCGCGCTACCGGCCGATTATGCCATGCATCGTCACAATGGCGGCCCGAATCCGAGGCCGGAAAGCCCGGAAAGTCGCGCGCAGCGGGGGTTAACACGAGTTGATCGGAGAGAAGGCGCTGCGCTAGGAGGAGGTGCAAACGAGCCGATTTCGCGGGATGCTGTCGCTTCGGGGCGCGGCGAAAATGCCCGTGATCAGCAGACGTCCGGCGAAATGACAATAGAACTGCCGGAAGCGTTGCTACAGCATAAACACGGCTTATGCGTGGCTTATGTGTGGCTTGGTGGCCTTATGCGCAGCGATCCGCCGCAGGCCCCCCCGGAAGTGGGCTGCGGCCGGAACGCGGTCAACGGCCGCTTCCTGTCTCGCAGCCCGTCTCGATTCCCGCCCCGTTATGCCGACGCGCCAAACAGCGCGCGAACGCGGGCCAGATCAGCAGGGGTATCGACACCCGGCGGCGGCGCGTCGTTCGTCGTCAGCACTGCGATGCGCTCGCCGTGCCAGAGCGCGCGCAGTTGCTCGAGCGCCTCCGCTTCTTCGATCGGCGCCACGGACAGCGTGGGATAAACCCGCAAGAACTTTACGCGATACGCATACAAGCCGATATGGCGCAACACATTGGCGGGAACGGACGGACGCGCGCCGAGCGCGGCGACATTCGGCCAGTCCTTCTGCCACGCGTCACGCGACCACGGAATCGGCGCGCGCGAAAAATACAGCGCGACGCTCTTCGAATCCAGCACGACTTTCACCACGTTCGGATTGAAGACATCGGCCGGATCGTGGATAGGATGCGCAGCGGTCGCAATCGCGCACGACGGGTGCGCCGCAAGATGCGCCGCCACGTTGCGCACGAGCGCCGGGTCGATCAAGGGCTCGTCGCCTTGCACATTGACCACGATGGTGTCGTCGCTCCAGCCGAAATGCGTCGCGACTTCGGCGAGCCGGTCCGTACCGTTCGGATGATCGGCGCGAGTGAGCAGCGCTTCGAAACCATGTTCCTTCGCGACGTCGACCACGCGCGGGGAATCGGTGGCGATCAGCACTTGCAGCGCGCCCGATAAACGCGCGCGCTCGGCGACGCGCACGACCATCGGCTTGCCGCCGATATCCGCCAGCGGCTTGTCCGGCAGCCGCGTGGACGCGAGCCGCGCGGGGACGACTGCGATGAAGGGCGGCGCGACCGGAACGTGTGCGTTCATAAAACCCTCAATTGCCGCCGGCAGGGTTCAACGGCTCCATAGGCGTGCCTTCCACGGTCTGGCGGGCTTCGTCGGGCAGCATGATGGGGATGCCGTCGCGGATGGGGTAGGCGAGTTTATCGACGTTGCAGATGAGTTCCTGCGCCGCGCGGTCATACGTGAGCTGGGTCTTGCAAATAGGGCAGACAAGGATTTCAAGCAGTCGTGCGTCCACGGAGTTTCTCCACAACTAATGCGATGAGGCGGGGGCTGAGCACGGCTTCCACTGGAACGACCCAGATGCGCGCGTCACGCCAGGCCCCGAATTTTACTGCATCCTTCTCGGTGATCAGGATCGAATCGGCGTCGATGCCGGCGAACGGATTGTCGCGATAATCGTAGTGGTCCGGGAACGCGCGCGTGGCCGGTGCGAGTCCGGCCGCGCGCAGCGACGCAAAGAAGCGTTCCGGTGAGCCGATGCCCGCCGCCGCCGCGATCCGCTCGCCCTTGAACGCGCTGAGCGGGCGGCGTACGGCGGGCTCGTCGAGGCGCCAGGCGTCGCCGGTGGCCAGATCCAGCGAAAACGTGTTCGGCCACGACGGCAATGTGCGGTCGTACGGGCTGTTGATGAGCGTGGCGTCGCGGTGCCGCGACATCGATTCACGCAGCGGTCCCGCCGGCAGCAGGAAACCGTTGCCGCCCAGACGGTCGTCGAAGACCACGAGTTCGAACGTCCGCGCGAGGCGGTAATGTTGCAGGCCGTCATCGCTGACGATCACATCCACCGATGGATTCGCCTTCAGCAACGCCTGTGCCGCCGCGACGCGATCCGGCGACACCATCACCGCCGCGTGCGTGCGGCGGGCGATCAGCAGGGGTTCATCGCCGACGTCGGAGGGTTGGCTGTCGGGCGTCACCCGCGTGGCTTCGTGGATTTTCGCGCCATAACCGCGCGAGACGACGCCCGGATGAAAACCGGCGGCGCGCAATGCTTCGACGATCGCGATGACCGTCGGCGTCTTGCCGGTGCCGCCCACGGTCACGTTGCCGACCACGACAACCGGCACGCCCACGTCCACTTGCTTGATCCAGCCGAGCGCGAAGAAGGCGCGGCGACTGGCCGCGATCAGGCCGAACACGCACGCGAACGGCGTCAGCGACCACGCCACCCAGCCGCGCTTGCGCCACTCGCGGGCGAAGAAGTTTTCGATCGGCGGCTTGAAGTCAGACATGGCGCGCCCTGGATTCAGGCGTTCCACGAGCGAACGATGCACGCGCCTGGAACGATAGCAACGGTGGACGGTGTAACGGCGAGGGGAAGGGCAATGTTCGTGATAACGGCCGGCACCTTTGCATCGGGGCGGATCTCCAGAATGAGCGTATTAGATGAATTAGACGAATTTGGGCGGATGGTAAGCAGATGGTAAGCGGTCGCTGGACGACGCAGGGCAATTGTCGCGCCGGCCCTTGAACCCGGCACTCTAGCGCGGCGTTGCCGGGGGCGCCAGTCGAAGGGCAAAAGCAGGCCTCGCCGCGCGGCGTGGAAACATCCTCAGGCGCAGCTTGAAAACGAGGTAGATTTCATACTCCATTTTGCTCACGAACTTCTCACAATTCGCCTGTGGATAACTCTGTGAACAACTTGGACTCCGACGGCCTGAAATCGGTACCAGGAAAGACCTGCATCGGCTTCGTCATATTTTGGAGATAGAAAACATTGTTAAAACAATGACTTAAAGTGCGTTCATCATTGTTTCACAAGCGTTCCCGTTAGCTTTCGGAAACCGGTGCATTGTGGACACTTGCTACACTTCGGACGCTGATTGGTCTATCGTCCATGCCTTGTTCATAGGCCGTTCAGCATGACCGGAATGGCCCTTTTGTCCGCCTTCGGGCGAGCGTATTTTCAGCCTTGTTTTCAACCTTGCTTTCAACCTCAACCGACCACCCTTTTCTTCGATGAGCTCTGATCCTTTCGCTTCACCCGGCAGTGCCGATGCCGTTATCCCCGTTTCAGCGCTGAACCGGGCGATCGGGTCGATGCTCGAACGTTCGTTCCCGCTGGTCTGGGTATCGGGTGAAGTGTCGAATTTTACGAAAGCGGCGAGCGGTCACTGGTACTTTTCGATCAAGGACGTGCAGGCGCAGATGCGCTGCGTGATGTTCCGCGGCCGCGCGCAGTACGCCGAATTCACGCCGCGCGAAGGCGACCGGATCGAGGTTCGCGGGCTCGTCACAATGTACGAACCGCGCGGCGAGTTGCAACTCGGCGTGGAAGCGGTGCGCCGCACGGGCCAAGGGCGGTTGTACGAAGCCTTTTTGAAGCTGAAGGCGAAACTGGAAGCAGAGGGGTTGTTCGCGGCTGAGCGCAAGCGTGCGCTGCCGCAGCATCCGCGCGCGATCGGTATTGTGACGTCGCTGCAGGCGGCGGCATTGCGCGACGTGCTCACCACGCTCTCGCGGCGCGCGCCGCACGTGCCGGTGATTGTGTATCCGGCGCCGGTGCAGGGCGCGGGCGTGGCCGCGAAGCTCGCCGCGATGGTCGATGAGGCCAGCGCACGTCGCGAGGTCGATGTGTTGATCGTGTGTCGCGGGGGCGGTTCGATTGAAGATCTGTGGGCGTTCAACGAGGAAGTGCTCGCCCGCGCGATAGCCGAAAGTGCGATGCCGGTTGTCAGCGGCGTGGGCCACGAGACCGATTTCACCATCGCCGATTTCGCCGCCGATGTCCGCGCGCCCACGCCCACGGCAGCCGCCGAACTTGTCAGTCCGCAGCGCGTGTTGTTGCTGCGCGATCTCGATCACCGGCATGCGGCGCTCGCGCGCGGTTTCGGCCGGATGATGGAGCGGCGCGCGCAGCAACTCGACTGGCTGGCGCGCCGACTGGTCAGTCCGGCCGAGCGGCTGGAACGTCAGCGCACGCACTTGCGGCAACTCGCGGTGCGGCTGGCATCGGCTGGCGCGCGTCCGGTTCGCGATGCCCGCGCCCGTTTTGCGCTCGTGCAAATGCGCTGGCAACGCTGGCGTCCTGATCTCGCCGCCGAGCGGGAACATCTGATGCGTCTCGAACAACGCCTGAGTGTTTCGCAAGGGCGCCGGCATGAACGGGCGGCCGCCCGGGTGTCGGAGTTATCGGCGAGGTTGCAGGTGTTGAGCCCGCAACGCACGCTTGAGCGCGGCTATGCGGCTTTGATCGATACGCAGTCCGGACGCGCCGTGCGCGCGCCGAACGCGTTGAAGCCGAAACGGCCGTTGACCGTGCATCTGGCGGAAGGATCGGCGGATATTGTGCTGGCCGATATCCAGCCCCGGCTCTCCGATGAATTCTGATGCCCGCCGCGGTGTGTATCGGATGCTGCTTTGATACGGTGCGCACACGCGTTTTTACAAGACCCGCACGGGTGCTTGAAAGCCCGTATTTTTGACGGCTTAGAAGGAACGTTCGAGCATTTTTTACGCCGCTGTTAAAGCTTCGTAATCGATACTGCTCATAAAAACCCGCAATTTGCGGGGTTATCCCAACTCGCCTACAATCGAGTGCTCCATTGCTTCACTCCTCACGTCCCCCATAATCATCATAGAAGGAAGCTCGCACCATGGAACATACCCTCCCGCCGTTGCCGTTCGACAAGAACGCACTCGTCCCGAACATGTCGGAAGAAACGCTTGAGTATCACTATGGCAAGCATCACCAAACCTATGTGACGAACCTGAACAAGCTGATTCCGGGTACCGAATTCGAAAACCTCTCGCTTGAAGAAATCGTCAAGAAGGCATCGGGTGGCGTGTTCAACAACGCAGCCCAGGTCTGGAACCACACGTTCTTCTGGAACAGCCTGTCGCCCAAGGGTGGCGGTGCTCCGACCGGCGCACTCGCCGACGCAATCAACGCCAAGTACGGCTCCTTCGACAAGTTCAAGGAAGAGTTCGCGAAGGTCGCAACCGGCACGTTCGGTTCGGGCTGGACGTGGCTCGTGAAGAAGACGGACGGTTCGCTTGATATCGTGTCAACAAGCAATGCCGCTACGCCGCTGACCACCGACGCGAAGGCGTTGCTGACCATCGACGTGTGGGAACACGCGTATTACATCGACTATCGCAATGCGCGCCCGAAGTTCATTGAAGCGTACTGGAACATTGCGAACTGGGACTTTGCGTCGAAGAATTTTGGCGCTTGAAGTTTGTTTCGCGACACTAAACTTTGGAAACGGCAATAAAGTTTGGACACGCGTTAAGACGCGCCGCAATAAACTTTTGAAGCCGTAGGCAAAGAAAGCCCTCCATGTGAGGGCTTTTTTGAGCCTGTGCACTTTGCTCTATTGTCTGGCCAGATGCTGATCGGTTACTCCGCGCGCACGCCATTTGTCGTCGCTCGCTCGGACTACGTTCAGAGGAGCGTCACCGCGTCGGTTTTTACTCCGACTACCCATGCGACCGGACCGGCAGCGCTCGGCCATAAAGGGTCAGTCGGACGCTTTATGCGCGGATACTCAGACATCGGCTCCACGACAGCAAGCGGCTATACAATGCGCGACGTTGTGCGGGTGCCGGCCCCCATTCAAATTTTTTCAGTTACCGCCTGATTCATGGCTATATCTGTTTGATAGCGACATCGCGAGGAGTCACGTTCGTGCGTTACCGTACATTTTATGAAAGGTCGCTGTCAGTGAAAAACAGTAGTGCAATACACTGTGAGTGAGCTACTTCGATGGTCCGAGTGAAATCTGTGCGCTGATGTAAGCGCTGCAGTAACCTCCGGGCTGCAACTACTTCCTGGCGTCAAAACGATGTGCCTCACCTTGGCGCATATCAGTCAAGCCTCACATCGCAGCATTCGGTTCACGGTATGAACGGAACGGTAAAGCCATCTTTATGTCCGTTGCTCATGGCGATGATGCTGACGGGCAAGTTGAATGATCTTATAAATCGGCCCCGTTTAATCTGACAAGAGAATAAACGATTTTTATATCTATGAGGCGATGAAGAGAAATGAAGCGCAAGCCTTGAATCATGGCTTCGGTTTTGTCGATTTATGGAGGGAAAATGCATACAAGGAAATCGTGGTGCATGACGGTGGCGAGTCTTGCCGTGAGCGCGGCGCTACTGGCAGGATGCGCCAATCTTCCGGCAAGCATGGGCGGTGACGGATACAACCCCGCGAGCCAGCCCGGCGCTGAAGAGGTGCGGCAAGGCGTGGTGACCCGCATTGATCCCATAACGATCAAAGGACACGACGATCTTGGACTGGGCGCAATCCTCGGTGCGGCAGCCGGCGGCCTGGTTGGGAGTCAGATAGGTTCTGGTGGCGGCAGCGCAGTTGCAACGGTGCTGGGCGTACTTGGCGGTGGTTTCGCTGGCAGCAAATTGCAGAATGACGAGATTGACCGTAAGGATGGAGAGAACATTTTCGTGAGGCTGAGCAACAGCGTCACGATTGCGGTAACGCAGCCTATGAATGTGGATCTCCGCGTCGGCGATCCGGTTTATGTTGAAGGCCAAGGGCAAAACGCCCGGGTTATCCGGCGCTAACTTGAGCGCTTTGCATTCGTTGACGTTGGGCAAGACCGTTTTCAAGAATTGGAATCACGTCCGATAAGTCATACACACTTTGAAAGCGGTCAAGGACGTTCTGTTGGACGTTCTGTTGCAATAGCGTGACGAGGCGCAATCAAGCCAGTATCAGTGAACGTCTCGTTTGCGCCTTCCTCTGCAGTTTGCCGTGCCCGGTGGCATTAATGAGTCGATCGTCGCAGCCCTGGCTCCGATCCGTCACTGCGATTATTGATGCCCAAACGGTTGAAACAATACTCATACCGAAAATGTGCGCCAACCCACATAAAGGATCCGCTTGTTCTGGAGAGGCTGGAACTATCACCTATTGTCTGCTTAACCGAATCCGACGAATTAACAGTCGACGCGATGATCGTGAAAGAGAGGAGCAGCGATGCCAAACGGTATGCTTCAGCAGGGCGATAGCGGCAGCGACGTCAAGACATTGCAACAAGCGCTGACGGGACATGGCTTCAGTCCAGGAGCCGTCGACGGCACGTACGGGCAGGGAACCGTCGCAGCGGTGATCGCTTTTCAGAAGAGCGAAGGGTTGCTGCCCGACGGCGTCGCAGGACCGCGTACGTTGTCGGCTCTAGGCATTGCCGATTCGGATGAATTGCCGTCGGCCATTCCTGCGGTATCCGTCGAGGTCGTGAGCCAGATGTTTCCAGTCACGCCAATTGGAAATATCAAAGCCAATTTGCCGCCGATGCTTTCGGCGCTGATCGAGAATCGGGTGTCGGACAAGCCCATGGTCCTCATGGCGCTTTCCACCGTGCGCGCCGAGGTGGAGTGCTTCGAGCCAATCAGCGAAGGGCAATCCCGATTCAACACGTCGCCATCAGGCCATCCATTTGACCTTTACGACAACCGCAAGGATCTGGGTAATCAGGGGCAGCCGGACGGTGCGCAGTTCAAGGGTAGGGGATACGTCCAACTCACTGGACGGTTGAACTACGCGACATACGGACCGAAGCTCACGCCGCCTATCGATCTGATCAAGAATCCGGATCTGGCTGGCGATCCGGCCATCGCTGCGAATCTGCTTGCACTGTTCCTCGCGGACAAGGAGCTTGCGATCAAAAACGCCTTGCTCGCCGGTAACATGGCAACGGCAAGGGAACTGGTCAACGGCGGTACAAACGGTCTGGATCGTTTCGAAGACGCCTACCAGCGCGGCGCGGCTTTAATACCCAATTCGCTCGGCACTTGAGACTGTGCCAAAGGTGAATGCCATGAGCTCCCGTACGCTCGACCTTGGGCAGGCTCCGCCGCCCGATTCGTCGCCCGCCCCTGATCTTGCCTCGCCAGGCGCCGGCGAAACTGCGGCTGTGCCTGCGAGCGGGGAAAAGCCGGCGTTGGAGCAATCGACAGAACCTTTGCCATCACCTAACCCTAATCGCACTGCGTCTCGTCCGGTCGGGTCCCCTGCAGAACAGTTGATACTTCAGCGAGATCTTAATGAAGCTCTCCTGTTGATGGATTTCATTTCCGGGCGGCCGGATGTCCATATATGGGATATCGGCGATATCAAGTATCCGGCCCGGACGGACAATCCAGATCACGGAGGCAATGCGGACCGTGGGGATAATCAGCCACCCACGCAGCCACCCAAGCAGACACCGACACTGCCGCCTATTGAGGTGATCCGGCGAATCTGTGCACTGAGGTACCCGCCGGAAGCGAATCTATCTCTTCCGGAAAGGGCGGACAATTCCGCATTGCTGCTTTGTGTGAAGGACAAGTTAAATTCAATCGCATATCCGGCTAATGGACTCACGATCGCATACACATACATGTTCCTGGAGGAAACAGCTCAATCAAAGCGTAACGAATCGACCGGCCAGCAACCGATTGTCATCGCTGAAAAAGGGACTCGAGCCGTCGTCGCGAAGGCAGCCTATCCAGGACTTATCGCGAGTGCAAAGCGCTTCCGATGCTTCCACAGAAACGTAGCCCGCGCCGGGGCTGCGATCACCATATTTTCTGCGATTCTTTTGTGGCTGGTCGTGTATGGAGTTCAATTAACTTCCCGCTTCGAGGAGAACCAAAAGAGTGTGACCGATGTGACCGGTCAGATATACGCGTTAATCGACAAGGAAAATGCCACAGTCGCCGCAGACCGGCAAAGTCACGACAGCGTGCCCACGCGCTGCGGAGACAGGATCGATGACCAGAGCAATCAGGTCAGGTTGCTTTGTAACCAGTGGTCGTACTATCAGGCGCGTTACGAAAAGTCGATCAACGATGTTGCGACGTTCGCTAACAAGTGGCCCTCTGCGTGGTTGACGGTTCCGTTTCCTACGTCACCAACGCTGGAAAAAAATAAGACGGGCGACTTCATCGCAAGACAAGAGGACGTCCAGTCGATCACCTTGGTCCTGTCGGCGTACGCAAGTTATGTATTACCGTTGTTGTTCGGGCTGGTCGGAACAATCGCTTCGTTCTTGCGCGATATAAGCAATCGGATAACCGGGAGCATTTTGTCACCCCGCGACGAGACACTTGCAATCATCCGAATTATCCTTGGAGCCATTGCCGGGCTCGCGGTCGGATTATTTTTTAAACCGGCCTCTGTAGCAGCGCAAGTGAGCGCCGGTGCCGGTGTGTTGACGCTTTCGGCGTCGGGAATAGCGTTCCTGGCTGGCTATGGTGCAGACGGATTTTTCCGCATGATTGACGCAATGATTATCCGCCTCTTTAGCCTCGATCAGAAACCGACACAAGCGAAGTGATTTGTCCGGTCATTCATCTGCGGGCGAAATTGAACCGGGCAATGTCTTTGCCATCGAGAATGGTTTCGACTCATTGATGGATGACCGCGATACATTAAGGATAATTAAGTATCGACCGTAAGCCTGCACAGCCGCCACTTGGTCATCTGGAACGCTTCGATGTGTGATCCGGTCTTCCAACTCTCAAGCTTTTGCCAGCTGGGCGGCATCGCATAAAACATCAGGATGTATCTACTGACCGAAGGAGGATTGATGTCGAAGACTATTGTCTTTTGTGCCGATGGCACCTGGAACGGGCCGGACGAGCAGGCAACGAGCGACAGCAACACCCCTGCAGGCACGCAAGGCTGCGAACCTCAGTTGACCAACGTCTGCAAACTCTTCGCGTGGCTTGACGGCAACCTGCTGCCAGGCGGAACCAACTGGGGCGGCGTGGAGATGGAGAAGTCCCTTCAGGACGCGAGCGGCACACCGGCCCAGATAGCCAAGTACATCCACGGGGTAGGCAATTCACAGCAGTTGCTGGACAAGGTGGCTGGTGGCGCATTTGGCGTAGGCGTCGTAGCCCGCATTGCTCGCGGCTATACCTACATCTCGCGTAACTTCGTGCCCGGCGATAGCATCGTGATCGTCGGCTTTAGCCGGGGCGCGTATACCGCGCGCGCACTGGCAGGCTTGATCGCAGGAGAAGGTCTGCTGCGCCCAGACTTCGCTGCCATTGACGACGACACGCGTTACGACACCGCCGTGGCAGCCTGGTACCGCTGGCGCCACGGCCACGACACGACGTTTCAGAAGATAGCGGACGGCCTGATTGAGTTGCTGGAGATCCACCGTGCCTTCTCCAACGCGAAGGATTTGGACGCCAGTTCTTTTGTCCCGGTGAAAATCACCGCGGTTGCGGTCTGGGATACCGTCGGTTCGCTGGGCATCCCGATTTACCACGCGGGCGCCGCGATTGATCTATTCCGTTTCTGCGACACCGCCTTGAGTCCCAACATCAACCTGGGCGTGCACGCGGTATCGCTCGACGAAGAGCGCAAGCCGTTCGAGCCGACGTTGTGGGATGCCAATCCCAACCTGACGCAGGCGCTTTTTCCAGGAGGTCATTGCGACATCGGCGGAGGCTATCCTGAACACGGCCTGTCCGATGGTCCCTTGCTCTGGGTCGTTGACAGGCTGCAGCATCCAGATGTGGGATTAAAGTTCGCGCTCCGACCTCCAGTTGAAGTCAAATCCGACCCTTTGGCTCCGCGACATCGAGCGTGGGCGGGAAACCCTATATGGTTGGCTGCCGGCGTTTCCCCACGGACCTTCCCGAGCGGAATTGTCCTCAATGACTCGGTTCGCCAGCGTATGAACGGCAAACCTGAAGACTTGTCCGGCGCGCAGGGAGAACAGCCGCCTTACTCACCGCGTAACTTGCCCAAATAAGGTTAGGCAGATTGCGCGGAACCCGTTGTCAGGCGTAGCTTGGTCCGTTTCATTCACGCGATGTTCAACCTCGCCATCGACAGCAAGTTGAGCGTTTGCGATCTGACCAAACTTGTCCACGGCTATGGACGATTCAGACGGCCGGATTCGAATGCGCTGCCGGCACATTAATCCTGAGTGGCCACATCGGCAGCGTCGGCCTGTACCAGTTCGCGCACGAGCAGGTACACGGCTGGCAAGTTGTCGTCGTCACGTCGCCAGTCGACGGGTTCGTCGAGATCCATCCCGGACAAACGACTGTCGCCAAACCGGACAAACGTCGAGCGTATTGTCTCGTTGTGCTTCGCCGTGAAGCCCCGATTCTCAAAGACCTGTTCGTCGATTGTCAGCAGCGTGCGCCAGGTCGGCACTCGCGCGCCACTTGAATAACGGCGACGGCCACTGTCGAGGTGACGGCCTGCGATTGTGGCAATGACCTGCTGGAGGTCGAGCGACGCGCTACGCAGTGCGCGTTCGAGGGCGACAGGATTGGTGTCCTGGACATCCCTATCAAGGGCTGAGTCGTTAATCATGCTGTTATTTTCCTGAGGACTTGCGGCAACTCGCAGCATCAAACTTGATGCTTCGCCAACGCTTGGTTTCGCTGTGTCAACAACTGGCGGATCTGGGCAAGATAGTTGTCGCCAATAGTGCAGTCTTCAACAGGCCGGCTATGCTGATGAGGCGTTGGTGGACGTACGCTGAGATAGCGGCATACCGCGGACACGTACGGTTTGCCATTGCCTCCCAGATGTCGCGCAGCAGCAGCCACGCGCACGTCTCCGACATGCTTGCGCAACCATGCAAGCGTTTCGCGGTCACCGTCGTTCAAGATGCGGATGAGCTGGTCCATAACTGATCCTGTATAAAAATACAGTACTGTTAATTTATACAGTATTTAACCAAGATGCAAATCAATTCGCAGGATGTTTGGCCCTGGCGGAAAGCCCGGGTTTGCCGGATCAACCTGGGCCGCGTTTCATCGGTTTAAGGACGGTTCAAAAAGACGGCCCGCCAGGCTCATGCCGGTAGGCCGTTGTCATTTGCAGGCCTTTGTCCTGCCGCCAACTGGCGATTCGTGCTATCCGCGCACATACAATTCGCGCCGCGCTCCGAGCGTTTCGCGACGCAAGATGTCATCCCATCGCAAACCGCTGGCGACGCGCTAGGTGAGCGCCGACCATGAGCATCATCGAAATCTCCTCTACGGATAAGGACGATCATCATGCTCATCAGCATTCTTCAGCACACACCGCACTGGGTCTGGTGGCTGCTTGCGGCCTTGATTTTCCTCGGCGTCTCGCAAATGCAGCCGCAACAGAGGACGCTGCGCGCCGCCACGGCGATTCCCGTCGCGATGACTGCGCTCTCTCTTTACGGCGTCGTGTCCGTCTTCGCCGCGCAGCCCGTCGCGCTGGCCGCGTGGACGGCGGCGATGCTCGCGGCGTTTGCAATGTCCCACGCTGCCGGTATAGGCAGCAAAGCTCGCTGGCTTGCTGCCGAGCAGCGTCTGCTCGTGCCCGGAAGCTGCGTCCCGCTGATGCTGATGCTCGGCCTGTTCATCATCCGGTTCGGCGCTAACGTCGCGCTGGCGATTCATCCCGATCTAAGTGTCGACGGGCTGTTCGCGGGTTCGGTGAGTTTTGCGTATGGTACTTTCAGCGGCATCTTCCTCGCGCGCGGCTTCGCAATGTGGCGTGCCGCGCGGCAGGCGCAGCCGTCTGGCATGGTGTATTGAGCGGCTGGTTTGTCGGCCTATTGGGCGGTTTGGTAAGCGGCTTATCAATCGGCTCAAGCGCACCGTATGCCCTGCGCCAGCGTCTTCGCGTGACTGTCCAATCGGCGACCATGCCGCGCCGGGATCACGACGATCTGCTTGGCCGCCATAGGCTGGCGTATCCGATCACCCGCCACAACCCGCACCGCGTAGAATCCGCGCAATGGGTCGATCCGCTGCGTGATCTGGGTAGCGCGCAGTGTATCCGCGATCCTCGGATACTTGTCCAAGCCTTTCAACTGGGCGCTAAACGGTGATGACAACACGACTGCGGAGTTGCGTGCGCGGACGCGGGCTGCCGAACAACCCGTGGGCTCCAGCCGCACCTGAATAACCGCACATCACCAACGCCCACCGCATGCGTCACGCTCATCACATCCTGAAACAGCTATTGCGCGAACTGCGGATCTTTATCCTCGTGTCGGCGGCGAGCACCGTATTTTTCTACGCGATGTATCGCGACTCGTTCGCCAGCAACCTGATCTATTCGCTTTGCAGCACGCTGTTTATCCAGAGCTTGATCGAAGCGGGCCGCTATGGTCTCGCCTCCCTGATTCGCAAGCGCTCCCCCGATAACCAGGGGGCCCGGCGCAATTGGCCCGGCTGGGAATTGATGGCTCCGTGGGTCGTCGTGTCGGGTGTAGCGGGCTACGTCGTCGCGCACATGTTCGGCGATTGGCTGACCGGCGTGCAGCACGCGCCGGCCACGATCATGAACAATCCGCGGGCGATGCTGTTGAGCATGACCGGCGTGTTTGTGTTGTCGCTGGGCATCACGTATTTCTTTTATGCCCGGGGCCGGATGGCCGAGATGGAAACACGTACCGAGACCGCGCTGCGAAGTGCCGCCGAAAACCAGCTCAAGCTGCTGGAGTCGCAACTCGAACCGCACATGCTGTTCAACACGCTGGCCAACCTGCGGGTGCTGATCGCGCAAGACCCGCCGCGCGCCCAGGCCATGCTTGACCGGCTGATTGCGTTTCTGCGCGCGACGCTTGACGCCTCCCGCTCGGGATTGGGATCACATTCGTTGTCCGCGGAGTTTGCGCGTATTGGCGATTATCTCGAACTGATGCAGACCCGCATGGGACACCGCCTGAGCACGCGGCTCGATTTACCCGATGACCTCGCAAGGTTGTCGGTGCCGCCGCTGCTGCTGCAACCTTTGGTCGAAAATGCCATCAAGCATGGACTTGAACCCAAGGTTGCAGGAGGGTGGATCAGGGTGAGTGCGCAGCGCGAAGGCGGCATGCTCGTGCTTAGCGTACGCGACACGGGGGCGGGTATCGACGGCGGGGGTAGTGGAGGCCTTGGCGTTTTACCGCCCGTTGGCAGCCGTTTCGGCATCCAGCAGGTTCGTGATCGGCTTGCTGCGCTGTACGGAAAAACCGCTTCGCTTGAGCTCATTTCCACAAGCGACGACGAGGGCGGTACCCTCGCTATCGTGCGCCTTCCGGTATCTTGATTCCGTCCGCTCAGTTGATTCCGTCCGCTGAACATTCGGTGCTGGTCAGAAAAGCCACCGTACTGATTGCCGAAGTAGAAGCTTTGCGGGATGCATCGGACGACAGGGAACTCACGGTCTTTCTCGACTGGCTGTTCGGCGCCGCATGACGAGCGCGAACGACCGAGACAACCCCGGTGAGTCGAACCTTCGCCGCCTAACCCCGCAGCCGACGAAACTCGCCCAGCCACTCCGACAGTACCGCCACCGCTTCGGGCGTCACCGCGTTATATAGCGAAGCCCGCAGGCCGCCGATCGATCGATGTCCTTCCAGGCCATGCAAGCCTTCTCGGCGGGCGTCATCGAGAAACTGTGCTTCCGTGGCTGCATTGGGCAGACGGAAGGCGACGTTCATGGTCGACCGGCAAGCGCGCTCGCCATGCACGCGATAGAAATCCGGCTCGGCATCGAGCGCACGATACAGCCGCTCCGATTTGGCGCGGTTGATCGCCGCCATGTTTTCCACCCCGCCTATTTCATCGCGCAGCCAGCGTGTCACCAGCATCAACACATAGATGGCAAACACGGGCGGCGTGTTGTACAGCGAACGCGCTTGAATATGCGTCCGATAATCAAGCAGGGTCGGCAACGCATGGGTTGCCCGTTGAGCGAATTCATCGCGCAGGATCACCAGGGTGACACCGGCCGGCCCGAGGTTCTTCTGCGCATGCGCATAGATCATCGCGTAACGGTCGATGTCGAGCGGCGCCGCCAGCAGATTGGAGGACATGTCGCAGACCAGCGGCACCTCACGCAGGCCTGGAATGTCCGTAAATTCCAGCCCCTCGACCGTTTCGTTGGACACGTAATGCAGGTAGGCCGCGTCCGGTTCGAGGTCCAACTCCTCCGGCGCAGGCAAGCGGCGATACCCCTCGGCGCCGCCGTCCCACACCACACGCGTATCTCCTTCATGCAGCGCTTCGACCGGCGCCTTGGCGCTCCAGTAACCCGACACAATGTACTCGGCATGCTTGCCGCTGCGGCGCAGGAAGTTCATCGGCAGCATGGAGAACTGCAGGCTGCTGCCGCCCTGCATGAACAGCACGTGGTAGTTGCCGGGAATGTTGAGCAGAACGCGCAGGTTGCGCTCGGCTTCATCGAGGACTGCGCGGAACCAGTCGGATCGATGGCTCATTCCCAGCACCGACAGACCCGTCTCGGGCAACCCGTCGATGGCAACGCTCGTTTCGCGCAGCACCGACGCGGGTAACGCACCCGGTCCGCCGGAGAAGTTCATGGTCTTGTTCATTCAGCCCGCCGTCCGGCGCGCCAGCATCTGCTCGAACGCATCGACGATATGTTGCACATGTTGGTTCTTGTGAGCGAGCACGCCGCTATCGCGCTCGTAGTGCGCGAGCATGGTCGCGTTGGCTTCGAACACGAAGACCTGGCCGTCGGGCAGAAGCGTGAAATCGATGCCGCCGTAGTCCAGATCGAGCCGCTGGCCGATAGCCGCAATGGCGTCCATTGCGCGCTCGCCGAGTGCCGCGCGCGGGTCTTGCAGGAAGAGCAGTTCCTCGGCGAGCTTCCACGCGTGGTTTTCCATTTCGGCGGAAAAATAATGCGCGATCCAGTGCGGCGAGATCACGAGATGATAGGGAAGCGGCTGTCGGTCGACGTAGATCACGCGGTACTTGCGGTAGAAGCCATCGGCCGACTGGCAATCGCGAAACGCGGTCAGGTACTGGGCGCCTTCTTGCGTCGATAACCGGCTTTCAAGTGTTTCGATTGTGTCGCAAAGAACCAGGCCGTCGCCGCCGTGAGCGGCAACGGGGCGGGCTAGTAGTGGAAATGTGACGGCGTGATCGGCGAGTAGCGAAGCGAGTGCTCCACGGTCCCGTGCTTCACTCTCTACTTCGTATCGCAAGCACGGTGCGGTCTGTACTTCATCAAGGCCATCAAGCAGCGCGGCCAGCCTATGCCTGGAGGTCGGGGTGATCGCCGAGTTTGGATTGAGCAACGGGCGCGAACACTGCGCCTCGAAACGCGCGAGCCTCCCTTCAAGCGGCGCGGCAATATCCGGATCGCCGATTGCGTTGAACACGAGATCGAAGGGCGGCAGTTGAGCGTCTTCGTTATCGGCGGCGTAGTCGATTGCGTACTTGATACGACGGTTCCTGGTGCCCGGCAACAATGCGTCGAACGGTACGTTACCTGTCCTTTTACCCGCGCACAGGATCAGGACGGAGCGAGTCCAGCCCGGCGTTTCTTCGATAAAAACCCGCTGGATTCCATAAGCGCGCTCGCGATAAACCTCGGCAAGCGCCGTGTTTCCCTCGCCCGCATGGATAGCGGCAAGGTTCTGGCACGCAACGGCGACGTTCGGATCGAGCGTCAGCACGAGCTGGTACCAGTGCGCGGCGATAGCGTGATCACCTTTCATGAAATAGCCCGTGGCGACGTCGCACAGGCTATTCGTGCGGGCGTCCGGCGAGCTGCTCGCGTACGCGTCGAGGGTATGGGCTGCGATCAGATGGGCCAGCGCGCCGAGTTCGTCGCCGGCTTGGCGGCACGCATCGGCAAGCGTGCGGTGAACCGATGGATCTCGCGACGTAATCGCGCCCAAACGATCAATCGGCGCGGGCGAATGCTTGGGTATGTTGTCGGATTCTTGGGTCATCATGGCCTGGCCGTGCGCATCGGGTCGCTCCATCAATGCGGGTTTTGCAGCATAACGGCCTCGCCCGACATTCCGGTTACAGCCACGCATGCCGTCATTACAAAAACTTACGCGTCGAATTGACCGCGCTCCATCAAGGCTCCATCGCCTTGACGATGACCTGGGCATCCGTGTCCCGTTCGATTCGCTTCAACACCGGCTGCATGGCGGCGAAGTCCGCGGGCGTGCAAACCTGCTTGCCGAAATTCGCTTTCAGATGACGCTCTGCCTGAAACAGGTTCGTCGCGGGATCGAAGACATAACGCGATGAATAATCGAAAAACGCGTTCGTGAAATTTGCGTCGGTTGGCACATCGGTGACTCGGAACGTCTTCGGCAAGGTGACTTGCGAGACTTCATCGAATGTGCCTCCGGTACACATGAACGGCTGGGTCCGCACGCGCTCGGCGAGCAGGTTCTCAACCTGCGTGGCGATTCCGCCGGAGAGGCTCGTCAGCGCGGGCAGGGCAGTCGTGCCGGTGGGCCAGACGACATTGTCGAGCGTTCCATTGATGGTGGTGGTCAGCGGGCCGTTGCTTGCGTCCAGGTCGCTGGCGCTCAGCGTCGCGACACCGCGAAGGCCTGTCACCCGAAGGCGGGCATCGGCGATCTGCTTGCGGCGCTCGGCGGTCGCGTGCAGGAGGTTCGCCCGCTCCGGCCCGGTGCTCCATCCGGCGTCTTCCACCTGGTCGGCGAACGCGGCCGAGCCGTCGGGCGTTACCTCGATCTGCAGGCGCGCCGTGCGGGACAGTGGCTCGGTAGCGGGCGTTCGTGACAGCGTGCCGTCGCCGACCAGCAGCGTTGGACGGTCCATATCCGCGAGCGGCAGAGCGCCGAACTCGATACTCAAGGCCGTCGAGTCGGCATATAGCCCCAACCCCGGCAACCACGTAATGACGTGATTGATCGCGCTGCCGCCATAGCCCGGGACGGACGGGAGCGTATAGACCGAGCCGAGGCTGATCAAGGCCGGCTCGTTCTCGATACCCACTGCAGCCAGCAACGCGCCGTAGAGCGCCACATAGTCCTTGCAGTCGCCATAGCGGTTGGCGAGGATATCGGCGGCCCGGTGGGGGATGGCGGGACTCTGCCCCAGGAACAGCGACACGTAGCGGATATTGTGGCGTACCCAGTCGTAAAGCGTGGCCGCTTTGGCGCGGGGATCGGTTTCGTCGCGCGTGAGCGATTGTGCGAGGGCGCGCACGGCCGGATCGTCCGCGCTCGGATCGACGGCACCGTCCCGATAGCTCGCGGCAAAGCTCCGGTAGTCCGGAAACGTCGACACCATCAGCCGGTCGCCGTACTGCGCATAACCGACCGAGCCCGCTTCCACCCGATCGTAATGAGCCCGGCTATAGTCGAATTCGTAGCGCGTGCGGCCGCCCCGGGTTACGGGCGGCAGGGCTATGTAACCGCGTGCATCGGCATAAAGAGGTTTGTCGGCGGGCAGGTCGAAGATCAGGCGTTGGTTTTCCACTGGGCCACGCTCAGGCTCGACGAAATAATCGAACTGCCCCGCGATGACCGGCTTCGACTGGGTCTTATGAAACCGCAGATGAACGATCGATCCCGCGCTCACCCCTGGAAAGACCACCGCTTTCAGGCGAGCGTCCTCGAACGTGGGGGCGCCTGCCGAACGCGGCTCCTGGATTTCGCGGATTTGGTCGGGAGCGACGATGTGTTTGATGCCGTCGGGGCCGAGCGAGTACGCATCGCTTATGTCGATGGTTGACGTCGATTTGTCGAACCAGATGTAGCGTTGCGCGATGTCGCCGATACCCGCTGGCGTGTTTGCGCGGAGGGTGGTTTCATCGTCTTCGGTCAAGGAGCCGTCTTCCGCTACTACGAAGGTGTGGATGTCGCTGACAAGCGTGGACGGCTGCGCGGTTTCGATGGTGTCTATGGCGAATGCCGGTTGCGATCCTAACCACGCCAGCGACGCAGCCAGCAGTAAGCGTTTTACATCCAGCGATCGAGGATTCATGGAGGGTGGTTTTGCTTGCAGGTTCAACGGGTTATCGTAGCGCAAGCCGTATCGCACGAACGGATTCTCGTTCGTGATTGAAGACGACGTCGACGTGCGGACGTTTCTCGTCGACCGCCTGAAGATGCTCGGCTACACGGTCACCGCATTACATGGGCGCGCACGGCTGAAGCGGCTGAAGGCCGACAATCCGGACGTGCTGAAGGTCGATTTCGCGATTCCCGGCATGAACGGCCTGGAAGTGATTGCCCAAGCGAAGCGCTCACGCCCACAACGGCCTGTGATCCTGGCGACGGGTATATGCGGACGTGCATGTATCGAAGGACCGCGTAGAGGCCGCGTAGAGGGCTACGCGATGTTCGCGAATCCATTCAGATGGGCGATCTGGCGCGCACCGTGAAGGCTGCAATGACGCGCCCGCATGTGTGACGCAGGGTGCGCCCGCGTCTGCGGCTCAACGCCGTTGCGATGTCACGTCCCAGTTGATATCGACACACAAGACCTGCAAGCCGCGCGGTGTTTGCGCCGCAATGGACGCCGTCACGCACAGGTGCGCCTCGTTGATCGAAAGATACGGCGCGGTCAGATGAACCCGATCCGGCGTGCGCAATGCTTCGATGAAATAAGGCCGGCGTTCCCAGCTTGCGCCTTCGGAATGCAACAAGGGCCGGAAGCGCTTGGCGCGCTGCGATGCACGCGCGACGGGCAGGACGTTGTCGCCGATCTGCCGGCCGGATGCATCGAGCAGGAAACAGCGCGCCGTTTCGTGAAGCTGCAATAGCGTGCGGGTCGCATTGGCGAGCGTTTCGCCTTCGATCAGACGCGCCGCCGCCGTTTCCAGCGCGCCCACATAGGGCGCCAGCCTCGCCGACTGCGTACGTTCGCGCGCGGCCACGCGTTCGCGGGACGCCGCCGACAATGCGTCCAGCACGCCTTGCGCGGCTTGCGGTTTCACGGCCTCCACACTGGGTCCGGCGAAATAGGCGCCCTGCACGAAATCGACGTTGCATTCGAGCGCGATCAACGCGTCGCGTTCGGTGCTCAGGCCACCCATCAACACCAGTTGACCGGACTCGTGCAGCAGGGAAACGAGGCCCGGCAACACCCGCTCAATATGCGAATGTTCGCTCGCCTGCTGAAGGATACAGCGATCGAGCGTCACGATATCTGGCCGCAGATGCCACACGCGATCGATGTTCGAATGCTTCACACCGAAGCCATCCAGCGCGATCAGGAAGCCGGACTTGCGCAAGGAATCGATGATTTCAGCGAAGCGCGTGGTCTCGCCGCCCGCTTGCTCGGGCACTTCCAGCACCACGCGCTGCGGCGGCAGGCCGATGTTTTTCAGCGATGCCAGCAGCGCATCGCCGTAGCTCGTGTCCATCAACGCGGCCGGATGGAGGCTGAGGAACAGCCATTCGTCGTCGCTATCGAAGGAAAAGAAGTTGCCCAGATGCAGGGATTCGGCCAGCCGGCCGAGTTCGAGCAGATCGCCGCGCCGTGCTGCCTGCGTGAACACTTCATGCGATGGAACTTGCCGGCCGGAGTCATCCCGGGCTCGCAGCGATGCGTGATAACCGATTGCGCGGCGATGAGACACCGAGAACACCGGCTGAAACACGCTGAACACCGTGTATTCGCCGTACAGGACAGTGCGCCGCGAGCCATCATCGCCCGCGACGGGGCGGGGGGGCTGAAAGCGGGGAGGGTCGAGATCAACCATGCTCATGGTGTTTTGGCAGGCGTTCGAACGCGGCTCGAGTGGGAGTAAACATCGGGAAAGAACTAGTTTACAGGATAGGCCCACTCCCGGAAGAGCAAGAAATATGCGCATTTGCCGGATATTTGAGATATTCCCGCCGAAACTGGGCCTGGCAGGGGCGGGGCTGCGGCCCCGGTTTATATCGCCGACAAGGCGGCGAGGCCGCGTGCACTTCCGTAGTGCAGCGCGCACGGGCAGATGATTCGCGATGGCGCGTTGTTGGCAAGCGTCTATGCGATGCAATGTGCCCCGAGTGGTGCGTGACAAGTGCGAGGCAAAGCGATGACGCCAGCGTTTCAATGCGCTTCCGACGGATCTGTTTTCTTGTTCTTCACGGCCCGAATCTCTGGGCCAAGCTGCGCAAAAATCCACGCTGACGCAGCCGTAATAATGCCGACGCAGAGGAACGTCGCATGAAAGGCGGGCAGCGAATTTGTCGCAGTGACGCGCGGCAGAATGCCGGTGAAGGTCGCAAGCACCGCGCCGGCGATCGTGACGCCGAGACTCATCGACAACATCTGCACGAGCGAGAACAAACTGTTGCCGCTGCTGGCGCCGCCGGTGCCGAGGTCCTTCAGCGTGAGCGTGTTCATCGCGGTGAACTGAATGGAGTTGACGCCGCCGAAGAACGCCAGTTGCACAAGCCGCAACCAGAGAGGCTGATCGGCGCTGGTGAGCGAGAAACTGGCCATCGTGAGCCCGACGAGCACCGTGTTGACCACCAGTACGCTCCGATACCCCCGCTTCATGATCTGGCTCGTCACAATGCGCTTCGATATCATCCCTGCAGCGGCCACGGGCAGCATCATGAGACCGGCTTCAAACGGCGAATAACCGAGACTGATCTGCAACAGCAGCGGTAGCAGATACGGCATCGCGCCGCTGCCGATCCGCGCGAACAGGTTGCCGAGCAAGCCGACGCTGAACGTATGGATCTTGAACAGATCGAGCGAAAAGATGGGCTGCGGCACGCGCACGGCGTGCAACCCGTAGGCCACGAAACACCCGAAGCTCAGCACGAGCAGCACCAGCACGACAGCGTGCTGGAGGCCGAGATCGGCGAGGCCATCGAGTGAGATGGTCAGCGCGACCATGCCGACCGCGAGCAGCAGGTAACCGGCGAGATCGAAGGGGGCCGTGGCCGGGTTGCGGCTATCGGTCATGAAGAGCCGCGTGGCAATACACCCGATCACGCCGACCGGAACGTTGATCAGGAAGATCCAGTGCCATGAGGCAATCTGCACGATCCAGCCACCGAGCGTCGGTCCAATAAGCGGCCCGATCAACCCCGGAATGGCTACAAACGACATGGCGCTGAGATAACGTTCGGCCGGCACCACGCGCAGCAACGAGAGGCGTCCAACGGGCAGCAGCATGGCGCCCCCCACACCCTGCACCACGCGATAAATCACGAGTTGCATGAGCGAGTGGGCATCCGCGCAAAGCAATGAGCCGATAGTGAAGATCAGGATCGCGCTGAAGAAGACATGGCGCGTGCCGAGCTTGTCGGCCAGCCACCCGGAGAACGGAATGACCGTCGCCATGGTCAGGGAATACGCAATGACCACGCCCTGCATGCGAAGGGGCGCTTCGCCGAGGCTTTTCGCCATGGCCGGCAGGGCCGTGTTGACGATGGTCGAGTCGAGGGTCTGCATGAAAAAGCCCGTGGCGACCAGCCATAACATGACGGTGAGCGATTGGGGCGAGGGCGCGGGGGTAACGTTCGAGCGGATTGTGTCGGGCATGAAGGGAGCCGGCGGAGGGGGTGCCGTGATTTTACGTGGATGTGGCGGGATAGCGGGGCAATCGAGAAGACGACTATGCCGTGCGGACGGATCAGCAATAGACGTTCAAGGCACCCGCACGTTTTCTTCGAGTCGACAGATCGAATCGAATTATCAAATGCCCCGCAAATGAGACGGAATGTCAATTGGTTGATTCCGATCACCCTACACTTGGCGCTCGCTTTAGATTCCGGCGATCGAATACCGAATACCGAGAACGCATAGCAAACGATGGGCCTTTTCCCTGAGAGTGAGATGGACGTGTCAGAACAGATAAGACACGCCAATCTGAATGATCGGATACCAGCGATACCGCCGCGCTTTATCGCTGAGTTTCTGCGTGCCCGTACTGGCGATCTGCTGGGCGAATGCTGGGCCGGCATGCTGGGCCAGCGACGGAGACAACGTATAGCTTGTGCGCGGCACGCCGTACGCTACGCCCGGGTCCACTATGAAGCCAAAACCTTTGGCCAAAGGCTGATGCCCGAAGCCAATGCCGAAATAAGGCATGACCGTGGGATATTCAGCCGTTGCCGTCGCGGTGTCTCCCGGCAAGGCGGGGTAATGCTTGCCGCCAAACACATACGTGCCGTTTGACGGCGTGGAGACGCCCGAGAGTTTATCGTCGGTGAAGAGGACACCGCCCGTCATGCGAAAACCGAGGCTGGACCAGGGGAAGAAGTCCAGATAGAGACCACCCTGGCGCACGTGGATATCGTCGTCGTAACGATTTCCACCTACTGCGAAGTTATGCGAAAGGTTGATGGCGTTGAAATCCGCGTGAAGCCCGAGGCCCGAAGTTCGAGCCAAGCCCGATTGCACCGCCGATGCCCGCGCCTTGCGTGCCGCCCTGTAAGTAGATCTCCTGTGCGTGTACCCCGCCAATCCAGACTGCACTACAAGCCGCCAAAATCATTGTCTTGGTGATCATTGTTGTCTCTCTGGTGTCATGCTTGATGCACGAGCCATCTGAGCGACAAGCATTGTTAGTGTTGGTCTCGGCGTCTCCCGACGCGCAATCTCAACGTATTCCCCTTTAAAAGGGCGGTATGTGGGGAGTCGCACACCTTTTCGTACGATTCGGGCAAAGCCGTGTGGCTGGAATGTGGTCTTCGCCTGGTGCGCGAACCGGTGATTGATGTGCGTTTTTTGTGCGGAAGGGACTGACGCGAGGAGGTGGATCTGCCGTGCAATGGCCCGGCAGATCAGAGCAAATCAACGCGATTCAGGGAGGGGAAAAACAGCGCGCCCGAGGGGTAAGCTCGGGCGCGGCGGAGTCATCAATGGTCAATAACGTCGATTAATCAGGACCCCGTGACGCTTACTGGACTACCACCGGCCGGTCTGGCGACGGCACGCGGCCATATGTATCTTCAAAGCGCACGATGTCGTCTTCACCCAGATATGCACCGGACTGGACTTCGATCAGCTCGAGCGGAATCTTTCCCGGATTCAAGAGCCGATGTGTGACGCCAAGCGGAATGTAGGTTGACTGATTTTCGGTCAACATAATTTGTTGATCGCCGTTCGTGACCATTGCCGTGCCTTTCACCACAATCCAGTGTTCCGCGCGGTGGTGATGCATTTGGAGGCTCAACTGCGCGCCCGGGTTCACCTCAATGCGCTTCACCTGAAAGCGAGAACCCTGGTCGATACCTTCGTACGATCCCCACGGACGGACCACGCGCCGATGCGTGACCGATTCTGTTCGTCCCGAGGCCTTCAACCGTTCGACGATCTTCTTCACATCCTGCGTGCTGTCGCGATGCGTCACCAGGACCGCATCCGCCGTTTCCACGATCACGATGTTGTCGAGCCCGATGGCCGCCACCATGCGATGTTCCGCACGAATGTACGAGTTGGTTACGTTCTCGACCAGAACGTCGCCGAGTAGCGCGTTCCCTTCGGCATCACTCGCGGCGATCTCCGCCAGTGCTGTCCATGAACCGATGTCATTCCAGCCGAGATCAGCTGCGGCAATCACTGACGCGCGATCGGTCCTCTCCATCACGGCATAGTCAACGGACACGCTTGGACAGTCCTGGAAAGCGCCGGCGTCGAGACGTACGAAGTCTTCGTCGCGCTTTGCAAGTTCCAGCGAAAGCGTGGTTTGACGCGCAATTTCCGGCTCGTATTTGCGGAGCTCTTCTATGTAGGTGGAGGCTTTCAGCAAGAACATGCCGCTGTTCCAGTAGTACCCGCCTTCCTCGATAAAGCCCGCAGCTTTGGCTGCATCCGGTTTTTCGACGAACTCGGCAACCGAGAACGCACCAGCGATGTCGCCGATCTTCGATCCGCGACGAATGTAGCCATAACCGGTATGCGGGCCGGTTGGATCGATACCGAACGTGACCAGATAATCATCCTTCGCCACGTCAGCCGCAGCTTGCGCGACGCGTGCGAACTCTGCCTCGTTGAGGATCACATGATCCGACGGCAGCACGAGCAAAAGCGCGTCAGGCGATGTGCGCAAAGTTAGCAACGCTGCCGCCGCGATAGCCGGCGCAGTGTTGCGGCCGAGCGGTTCGAGCACGATGGCCGATGGGACGGTTCCTGCCTCGCGCAACTGCTCGGCGACAATGAAGCGCTGCTCGTTGTTCGTCACCACTATAGGGGCGGCGGTACCCGCGATGGCGTTCACGCGTAGAGCGGTTTGCTGCAGCAGAGTTTTATCGCCGGTCAGCTTCAGGAACTGCTTCGGATAGCCGCCGCGCGACATGGGCCAAAGACGTGTGCCACTGCCGCCGCACAGGATGACCGGATGAATGTTCATGCAATTTCCCTCGGAAGTTTTTATGGTTATGCAATTTTGCTCGATTTTTGCGATGGGCGTTTTCGATCGCATTGCCACAGTGCCATGCCGACCGCTTGGAACGCGGTCCTTTCGGCCCAATACGGTGTCCGGTCAAAACCGAACTTCTCGAGCATCTCCGCTATTTGCGCCAGAGCCAGTAGGCTAAGGGCGGGGCGTGAGAATTCTCCTGTAGCACCATGAGGCGTGGCGGATTGCGTTTCGAGTCCAGCGGATTGCTTTCAGCAATGGGCGCAGGCGGTTACCGCGTAGCTGTTTGAGCGGCCGCGCGGCCTGTGGCGCGAGTTGCTTGACCACCGCTTCCGGAGTCGTGAAAAGATCCGTGCGCCAGTCCCAGTAGAGCGGATAACGCAGCAGTACCCCCGCGCTTAACATATCTAACGTTAGTACGCGATCCCGCCACGGCACCGGTGCGAGTGCGTCGTGCGTCAATCCCCAGCCTGCGTAGAAGGGCAGGCCGTAAGTGAAGACGTCTTTGCCGCGCAATAACGCATCGAAGCCCGCGAGCGACGACAGCGTGTGCACCTCGTCTGCCGCATCGACGAGCGACAGCAAATCCGCTTCCATGTCGACGACGTCCGCGAGCTGTCGGGCGTCGATCAGTCCATTGCGATTACCCGACAGGACGTCCGGATGAGGTTTGTAGACCACGAATGCATTAGGGCGCCGCTGGCGTACTTCCCGCAGCAATGCGTCGGCGGTGCCAATGGCGCGCGTGCCAAGGCGGATCGATGCGTCGTCGGCAACCTGGCCCGGGACTAGCACGACTTGCTTGCCCGCAGGCGCGGTCCATGTCGCGTGACGCCGGCCGAGATTGTATTTGGTGACCCCAAGCTCGACGACCAGATCGCGTAGCGCCGCTGCGCGCGCCAATTCCGCTTCGCTGAACTCAGTTTCGTTCAGCAGCACCGTAAGGTCGCTCGGCTGGCTTGCGTCGAAGTAGAGGCCGCGGCGATCGATCACCTGACTGCGCGGCGCGATCATGTCCGAGCCTAGACCCGTCGAATGAAAGAAGCCGTCTTCGATTCGGACATGGCGAACCTCGGGCAGGAGGCCGTCCGCACTTCGTGCGCCCCACAGTACTGCGCATTGGTCAGTTTGCAGCGATCCAGGCTCGTCCGTCCAACGCAACGCAGCGCCGCCGGCGGTCACGAACGGCGTTGCGAACGGGCGCTTCCACCACTGGAACCGAATCCCCACCACTTGTTGCATATCCGCGAAGCGCTGCTGAACCGCATGCTGCAAGTCGATGCTATCGAGCAGATCGTCGAGCGTGCCGAGGGCATGCGTGGCCGGGTTCAGGTAGCGCGCAAAGCGCAGGAAGACCACATCGAATAGCGCGGCGAGCGTGGGCCGTGCGATGCGGTTCGGGAAGTACAGGTCGTCGTCGGTCAATCCCCAGCCCGCGTAATAGGGTGCGCCAAATACGTGCACCGGCACGCCGGCCAGCAGCGCATGCATGCCCTCCGACGCCCCGAGCGTATAGACGTGATCGACGTGAGGCAACGCGGCGCACAGCGATTCGCGGGCGCCGAGATGATGAACGCCCGACAGCATGCCGTCGACCAACGACGAGAGCCAACGCCCAGAGCCTTTATCATCCGATCGCGCGATCCAGAATTCGGCATGCAGATGCGCGGCCCGCGCCGCTGACAGCATTCGCGTGAAGGCGTGCTGCGAGTTGTGGACCGCTACAGCACCGAGTCCATTTGAACGCGTGCGCTCGTCGATTAGCATGACGCGAGTCGTGCGTTTTGTTTCGAGTAGCGCGGCGGGACAGTCTTGCTGTGATCGACGCAGCGTGGAGGCACGGCTGCGCACGACGCGTTGCATCAGCCGCGCAACTTCGGGTAAGGCGCCTGCATTCTGACGTTGTTTTGGCGCGGCGTTAAGCGCCGAATTGAGTGCTACTACAAACGCGTCGGCGCCGGCATCAGTGGCCGGCACGACGAACCATGACAACAACGGCGTGCCGGATGGACCCCGCGACCAGACAGGTCCAGGCCACGCGGCATTGACACGCTTGCCACACATGCGCGCGAAGCGCAACGCCATGCGGCCGGACCAGCGATCGATCCACAGTTGCGCCGATCGGCCGGCGAGCCAGTTCAGCGAGCGCCAGCCACGCGCAATACTAAGTAGATCGACTGCCGGCCTCGTTGAAGCCGGCGGCGCGATGACTTGTCGGTTCATCTAGCGCAGCGCCTCGAGAAAGCTGTCAACGTGTTCGAAATGCTCGGCCCATGTCGGCTCGCGAAAACATTTGATGCGGCCTAATTGAGCGCTGCGCTCTCTGCTGTCCGCGAGCGCGTAGGCCTTGATTCGGGCGAGCCATCCGGGACCGTCGAGCGGGTCGAGATAGTCCGGAATGTCTTCCGCGATTTCGTGGAACACTTCGAGGTCGCTGGCGAGCACCGGCACTTTGAGCGCGAGCGCTTCGGCGAGCGGCATGCCGTAGCCTTCGACAAACGATGGAAACAACAGCGCCTGAGCATGTTGCAAATAAGCCTGAAGCTGCTCGTCAGAGCAGTGCGCTTCTTCGATCACGACGCCTTTCAGGCATTCGCACCGCTCCAGCATATCCACGACGTTTTCGCATTCCCAGCCGCGACGGCCGATTACGACGAGCTTTGGTGTTGCGGCGCCCAGTTGTTCGGCGAGACGGCGCCAGACGTGCAGGATGAACCAGTGGTTCTTGCGCGGCTCAATCGTGCCGAGCATGACGAAATAGGGCGTGGGGAGGGGGCGGGGCGCCGTGGGGCGGGGCGTGACGCCGGGGGCGAGGTGGGCGACCACGGTTGGGGGGAGTTTGAGGCCGGCGCGTTGTGCTTCGGCCTCGAGAGAGGCTAGGGTGGAGCGGGAGTTGGCGATGAGGCCGTCGGCATATTTAAAAGCAGCATGAATCCGTCGCCTGTGTATGCCGTCCACGCCTGGTCGCGAATATTCGGCGTGAGTTAAGGGAATTAAATCATGCACCATAAACACGGATTTAATGCGCCGCGCGCTCATTGCGCGGTAAAGTCCCGGAAACTCCATCCCGCTATGACTGGTGTGCAGAAATATACCGCTTTTAATTTTTTCCCCGTGCAAGCGGCGGAGGCAGGCGCGAACTATTAAAGCGTGGAGCGACCATGCGCTTTGAGTCGGCGATGTAAGCCTAGAAAACGTTTGTGCGGATTCTTGGGGCGACATGACGATGAAGAAGCCGCGCTGGCAAAAAACTGCGCGTGCCAAGGAGCCATATCGTGCAATGTATGCGAGTCCGACACGGTCCACTCCAGTCGGAAGCAGCCCCCCCTGCAGGCGGATTAACAGGCGAGTGACGTCCAGGAAAATAGTCTGCACTTGAAATTAATTGTAATACTTTGGACCAGGGATCAACCTTGACAGCCGGGGTTCTTCGGAGCTTTCCCGCAAAACATCCTATCATTCGATCGAAATCCATGCGGTCGTCTCGTCGATCGCCCTCCGACCAAGATTCCACAGCGGAAACTTGTTCTGCTTGGCAGCGAGTACGGGGATGACGCGTTGACTGAGGGCATTTTACGACATTCGATTCGCGAAAACTTCTTTCCTCGGCCCGGGCTGCAAATCCTTCGCGGCCGCCGCGCCGAGGCCTATGGCGGCGCCGATCGTATCACGCTACCCAAAAAAAGAAAGGGAAGAGGGGCAAAAAATCGCTGCAAAACAACGAAGTCGGCACGTTACACAAAAGAAAATCTTACGAGCTATCTCAAATTGGCTATAGTCGTTATTTATTACAGTGGCCTTTCGTCGCGAGACAACTCGGCGTAGCATAGAAAGAACGCAATTAGACCAGTTTATCCCTACGGTTCAGATGGCAGGTGATTCTGTCCATTTCTGTAACAATTCGCGATTTTGGTAGCGTGATCATTGCTCGCGCCCTGTCTTGTCGTTGGTCGAAATTTGATGGACCTTCATCATCTCGCTGTTGTTCGAGCTAATTTGCCGTATGGCGAGTGGCGATGGGATTTTTGTATGCTGCGCAAGAGATGTTCAACATGAGATTGCAAAATTCGGGCAGCCTAGTTTTTAAAGTCGTTGCGATGGCTATCGTTGCTACGTTATCCGCGTGCGCTTATGTGCCGACTTCAGGTCCTTCTGCTCAAGCAATCGTGGACCGAGGCTCAGCGACCAAGTCTTCTATGGATCGAATCAAGGTGGTCGATATCGACGGCGCAAATGGGGGCTTCACGCGTTCAAAAAGGGTTTTGCCCAGATTCTCTGAAGAGTTTCCTGCTCGATCATTAGATCGCCTCAAGATTGGCCCCGGGGACGCTCTCGAGGTTACGATTTGGGAGGCTGCGCCTGCGGCGCTCTTTGGCGATATATCCACGGTAAGCACATCGTCCCGTACGACGGTTCTCCCAGAGCAAATCGTGGACAGGAGTGGCGATGTGGTAGTGCCGTTTGTCGGCCCGGTCCAGGCCGCGGGCAGAACAATAACTGAGCTGCAGGCAGATATCGTTCGCAAACTCACCGGACGCGCGAATCATCCGCAAGTCATCGCTAGATTGACCCACAACTCATCGGCATACGTCACCGTTATTGGCGACGTGAAGAGCACGGTGAGGATGCCGTTATCTCCAAGCGGGGAGCACCTGCTTGACGCGCTGGCGGATGCTGGCGGCACAACTCAACCGGTCGACAAAACGACGATTCAATTGACACGCAGGGGGCAGGTTCATTCCATGCCGCTGCAGTCAATCATTCGTGATCCCGCGCAGAATATCGTGCTGGTTCCCGGCGATGTGGTGACCGCTGTGTTCCAGCCTCTCAGTTTCACCGTGCTCGGTGCGACGGGTAAGAACGACGAAGTTAATTTCGAGGCGCAGGGCATCAGTCTTGCCCAGGCGCTGGCGCGAAGCGGAGGGGCTATTGATAACCGGGCTGACGCGCAGGGAGTTTTTATCTTCAGGTTTGAAAATGCCCATGCAATCGCCGGCAGTTCCACGGAGGTCGGGTTTGATGATCTGGTGCCAGTGGTTTATCGGTTGAACCTTCGCAATCCGGAAAGCTTGTTCG
The DNA here is from genome assembly GCF_964253815.1 of Caballeronia sp. LjRoot34. Classification (NCBI taxonomy): domain Bacteria; kingdom Pseudomonadati; phylum Pseudomonadota; class Betaproteobacteria; order Burkholderiales; family Burkholderiaceae; genus Caballeronia; species Caballeronia sp. LjRoot34. The sequence continues at coordinate 3,544,516 of NZ_CAXUSB020000001.1, read as the reverse complement.
CCGCGCAAGAGTTTCAGATGCAGAACCGCGACATTCTTTATGTCTCCAATGCGCCGGTCGCCGAGTTGCAGAAATTTATGAACTTGATTTTTACTGCAGCGTTTCCAATCGTCAACTCAGTACGGGCTTTCCAATAATGTTGACGGATTGCCGCGCGCGGGGTGACGTATGAGTTTTGCGAAAGGGCTGGCTATACAGGCGCGGACTATCGCTGCGCTCATTATTCGCGAAATGCACACCCGCTTCGGCCGCGACAACATCGGCTATCTTTGGATTTTCGTGGAACCTTCGCTTTTGACGATTGGCGTAACGTCTGTGCACCATTTGTTGGGCATACGTTTGCCTCCAGGCATGCAGCCGGCTCCGTTCTATATTGCCGGTTATACAGGCTACATGTTGTTTCGAAGCCTGGTGAACCGTGCCGGTACAACAGTCGAGGCGAATGGGACCCTATTGTTCCATCGTCAGGTGACGCTCGTCGACCTTATATTGGCGCGTGCGCTTTTGGAAGCGGCAGCACTTCTCACCTCAGGGTTTTTTCTGCTGGGCATTTGTGCGTATGCTGGAATTGGCGTGTTGCCCGCCAAGCCCCTTACTTTCCTAATGGGATGGGCTCTGAATTTGTGGTTCGTCACTGCTATTTCAATGATTGTGCTGGCTTTATGCGTTCGCTTTCCTGTTGTTGAGCGGATTGTTCACCCACTGACCTATCTTGCATTGCCCGTAAGCGGAGCATTCACCAGTTTCGAGACGATCCCCGCAGTGTTTCGGTCGATTATTGTCTGGGTTCCTCTCGCGCAAATTCAGGAAATCATTCGCGAGGGCTTGTTTCCAAATTTCGAAAGTTTATATACGCAACCGGTATATGTCATCGTTTGGTGCGTGATGCTCACACTTTTGGGACTGACAGGGCTTCGAGTAGCGAGAACGTGGGTGGTGCTTGAATGATCAGGGTTGAGAACGTAACAAAAGTCCACCATACGCGAGCTGGCAAAAAGGTCGTCCTCGATGGAGTGTCTTTTGAGGTACATCAGGGCGACACGGTCGGTATTCTCGGCAACAATGGCGCAGGTAAGTCTACGCTTCTCCGTTTGATTACCGGAGTCGAGTATCCCACGTCTGGGAAAATATCCCGTTCGATGTCGGTGTCATGGCCATTAGGCTTCGGTACGGGATTCCAGGGGAGTCTTACCGGGGCGGATAATGTCAGGTTTATCGCGCGAATATATGGCATCGATGTTAATGAAGCGATAGATTACGTGCAGGATTTTTCAGAGTTGGGCACTTATTTTTATATGCCCATCAAAACGTACTCAAGCGGAATGCGCGCAAGATTGGCGTTTGGCATTTCTCTTGCTATCAGATTCGATTGTCTCGTGGTCGACGAAGTGGCGGCGGTGGGTGACGCTCGGTTCAAAGAAAGATGCAGGATTGCGTTGGAGGAGAGAAGTGCAGTGGGCTCTCTGATCATGGTTTCGCACAGTGCGGATATTTTGAAGATGTACTGTAAAAAAGGCATCCTGCTCAAAAACGGACAGGTATCAATTTGTAACGATATCGAGGATGCGCTGGCTCTTCACGAGGCAGAATAATTATTTAATGTTTCGGGATCGCTAGATTAATGAATTTGTTGATTAAATTTATAAGCAGAAGAAAGAAATATTTCTTGATCGTCGTGCTTCCAACTGTGCTCGTGGCACTCTACTGCATATTGATTGCGTCCAATCAATATGAAACAGAGGCTCGGTTTTTCATTAAATCTGGTTCGAATTCTGACGGGGCATCGTCGGCTTCGCTCGTCGGCGCTGCGCCAACGATTTCTGAGCAGGTAACGCTGTCGGTAGTCGATTACCTGCAATCTTACGACGTCGTTCGACTTTTGAAAGAGTCATTCAATATCGCGGAGATATACAATCGTCCGCGTCTGGATGTGTTTGCCCGTTTAGATTCGAATGCAAGTGATGAAAGGGTGAAAAAATATCTTTTTAAAAATTTTCCGATGATTGATGCTTATGTCGACATAAATAGCGGGCTTGGGGTGATCAAAGTTCGGGCTTTTTCCGCAGAAGAGGCGCGCGCTGTCGCCGTCTGTATGCTCAAAGGCGCGGATCAATTGGTTCAGCAATTTAGTCAGCGAGCGGAGCGTGACGCCTTGAGCGTGGCGCAGGACGACGTCGTGAAAGCTGAGGCGGCGCTGGTCCAGCAGAAACAGAAAATGGCGATGTTCAGGGCGAATAAGGCGATTATTGATCCAGAACGAACTTCGAGTTCAATGAGCGATCTCGTGGCAGGTCTCGAGCAGCAATTGGCTCAGGCAAAAATCGATTTACAGGCAGCGTCGCGTTATCTGGACAGGGACAGTCCAAAGGTTCTTCAATTACAGGAGCAAATCGCATCATTGAGGGGGCAAATCGACATCCAGCGGCAATCAATGACCCAGCCTAAGGATAGTCTTGCGAACACGCTGTCGGGATATGAGCAACTTCAGGTGCGCACGCAGTTTGCCGAGGCAAACCTGACCTCAGCCTTAACGTCACTCCAGGCTGCTCGCCTCGAAGCTGCAAAGCATCACCTATTTCTAATACAAGTGGTTCAACCTAATTTGCCGCAGGAGGCCGAGTTCCCCAAGCGGATTATTATGATTTTGACCGTATTTGTCGTTCTGAATACTTTCTTCGGAATAGGTTGGCTGATCTTTACCGGCATCAAAGAGCACGCAGCGTAATGTCATTTAACGCTGTTCGGAAAATGGAACCCCGTAGATTTCTATAGAAAATGTCTGACTCAATTTTTCAGAATATGGTGCGCTTTGTATTTTCGTCAGACTGCCAGACGATTGTCGTGCCGGACGAGATGTACCAGCTCGTATCAAAAAACAAGAAGAAAATTATTCCGTACATTGCGCTGACGGATACTGACCTTCCGTCGTGCGAGCTTGTCGTCGTTCATAAGGGGGCGATGCACCGTCTCGGCTTTCAGGCATTGGCGGCCGTGTCGTTTCAGTTTCGGCCCGTCTATGCGGATGAAGTCTACGTCTGCTACGAACGCCGAAGTCTTATCGTACCCGGTTTGCCGGGCGCAGGGGATACCGAATCGTCAGCGTTCCTGCAGCATGTGCCTCCCGTGAGGGATTATATGCGGACCGAATCGTTTGTCCGCAAGCAAAACCGATCCGTGCGATCGGCTGTTCTCATATCGGCGTACGGTGTCGGCAATATCGGTGACGATCTCGTCTCGTTTGCGGCGAAAAAAATGCTCGAAGACGTCGGTGTGGGTGAGGTCAAGTTGGTCGGGCCGTCGGTGTCTTATGACGCCATATGTGCGGCCGACCTGATCGCCGTCGGTGGCGGGGGACTGTTCTACGACAGTGACATTGTTAACTGTGCCAACTACCTGTATCCAATCCAGGAAGCAACGCGTCAGGGCAAGCCGTCGGTCGTCCTGGGAGTTGGGGTGCAGGGCATCAAAACGGAAATTGGAAAGCGTGTGTACTCGCAACATCTTGCAAGCGCTAGTTTTCTTTCCGTTCGAGATCCTCGCGATAAACTCGATTTGACCTCCTTTGACGAGAAACTCGAGCGTACGTTTGCGGGCGCTGATATGGCGTTTTATATGGCGGACGAACTGCGTCGAGTAGGCCAGCCATTTGCAACGGAAAAGCCGCTTGCACTTTTCAGTATCTCGTCAGTTCTTGAAAGCCGGCTGGCCAAGCAGGGTTATGAACTTAAAGCGGTGTCTCAGCAGATCATCGCGACCCTCAAGGAGCAGGGCTATGACGTGCTACTCATCCTTCATTCGGAAGACGATCGGATTCTGTTCGAATGGCTTGCTGAAAATGAAAGACTTAGCCTGGTGGAATCGGCTTATTACGGTCTCTCTGCTACTGCGCGCCTTTATGCCAGTGCAGGGATCGTCATTACCTCGCGATTCCATGCTTTGATTCTCGGCGTAATTTTCGGAAAAGCGGTCGTCTCCGTGTACAGCGACACAGGGAAAACCGGGAAGCTAATTTCGTCGTATCTTCGCTCAATCGAAGCGCACTGCCAGGCGCTGGAGTCATTCGACTTGAACACGCTGACTGAAAAACTGCGAAAAGCGGGACCTCCTGATCTCGCGGAAGTCGCTCATTGCGTTGCGATGACCCAGATGATGCGCGCGGAGCTGGCGAGCATTCTAGATGGCGCTTGAATACCGATAAAAGAAATTTCTACCAAATGACTACGATTTCCAGCTCCGTCCGGGCCGTTTTTGACGTATCACAGAGGAACTTCGATGCATAAAGCCAGAGTAATGATTGACGGCTATAACCTTGCTTTGGAGGAGGGAACCGGAATATCGACATATTCGAGAAATCTGAGCTTCACCCTTAAGGAGTTGGGTTCAGACGTTGATGTTTTGTACGGTACGCGTCGCTCGCCTCGTAACGAGTTGATGAGGGAAATCGCCTTCTTCGATCCGAACGTCGGTCGGCCGAATCTGCGGGACCGCTTCATTTATGAACTGCGCATGCTCGGGTCTGTGCCATTGATGAGTGCGACCGCTACGCAGATTCCATTCACGGATACGGTCATCAAGGACGCGTACAAATCGCGCTTGCCACGTGCAGATGCGCTGTGGAATATCCCGCATGTATTCGCTCGCTCATACAAATTGTTTGATCTTGCCGGTAAATTTTTCACGGTCAAGATGCCGTCCAAACCGCAGATCGCGCACTGGACGTATCCATTGCCGCTGAAGTTACAGGGCGCAAGAAACATCTATACAATTCATGACCTTGTGCCGTTGCGGCTACCGTACACGACACTGGACGTCAAACGCCGTTATTTCAAGCTCATGAAGGCTCTGGCGTCAAGAGCCGACCATATTGTTACCGTCTCGGAGACGTCGAAGCGCGATATTGTCAATATTCTTGGAATACCCGAGGAGCGGGTAACGAATACCTATCAGGCAGTTGATATTCCCGCAAAGTATGCTAATAAGCCTGTCGACCTCGTTAAGCAGGAGGTCGAGGGTACCTTCAACCTGAAATATAAAGGTTACATGTTGTTTTTCGGGGCAATTGAGCCGAAGAAGAACGTTGCGCGCCTTATCGAGGGTTTCCTTGGCAGCGGAGTCGACATTCCTCTTGTGATCGTCGGGAAGCTCGGCTGGAAATCCGAGCAGGAATTGAAGCTCCTGAACGAAGATGTAATCAGTTATCTGGAGCAAGTCGACAAATTGATGGTGACAAGGCGGCGTATTCATCGAATTGACTATGCATCGTTTCCGCTATTAGTTAGTCTGATTCGCGGCGCGAAAGCCGTGATGTTTCCTTCGCTTTACGAGGGGTTCGGGTTGCCTGCTCTGGAAGCCATGCAATTGGGAACGCCGGTGCTGAGTTCAACCGGCGGTTCGATGCCGGAGGTTTGCGGCGATGCAGCGTTGCTCGTCGATCCATACGACCCGAGGGCGATCGCAGAAGGAATCCGCGCGCTCGACACGAATCAGATCTTACGTGAAGAGCTTTCGCGAAAGGGAGTAGCGCGCGCGGCGGTGTTTTCGACTGGCGCGTATGCGGCACGTCTGGATGAATTGTATAAACGCCTGGAATCTGAGAAGGGCATCCTGGCAAGACTACAACGTGCGTGAACAAGTCTTTACCTTGAGACAAGCAAGGCGGGTTCCGATGAATCCTTTATCGAAGTTGCTGTTTTCGTGTTTCATTGCGACTGCGAGTTTATCGACGACGCTTGCCGCTCACGCGGAACAGGATTTCCGGGCTGCGGCGTCGGATTTTCTTATCCAGGACGTATGTGTCGACGCAAACGGCAACATCATCGCGGGCACGAGTCCTCTTGCTGCTGACGGCCAGTGTGTCAGCCATCGCGACCTGAAGGCGGGTGAGACGCTGCCCTATGTCCGGCACGATTGGGCTAATGACGCAAGCAGGAATTCGGAGCCGGCGGGCTTGGAGCGCACCGATTCTTTCCCGGTCGCGGCGGGGAATCGGGTGCTGATAGCCAGTGAATTCGATTTCGGAACGCCACCCCGTGCATTCGGTCGTTTTGACGAAGGCGAAGGCGGTCAACTTGCCGCAGTGACCGAGGATCAGGCCTCTGTGATTCTGACGCAGGACAGCAAGGGGCTGAAATTTTTCTTCGGCCCACACTGCAAGGAGCCCGCCACGTTGCGCTCACTGGACGACAGCTGGCTCCTGTTTGATAGGAGCGTCTTCGCGGCCAGACATGGTTCCGCCGTATCCCACTTGCGACAGTCGTTGGACCCAAAGTCCTGTCCGAGCCGCCTCGACGCGTCTGCCACCGAGTGGTCCATGCGCGAGATGCGCTTCAGGCGTGACCTCGCTCATAACCTGACGGCGCCTTTGCTGACCATCGTCACGGATCATTTTTCCGGCGCAAAGCCAGAAGCGGCGGGCTCAATGGAGCGAATGTACTTCACGCGCGAACTGGGATGGACTCGATGGGAACGCTGGCAAAACCTCGCAGTCGGCAGTGCCCATCAATCGGAGAACCGTGGTCGTGCAGACCGCCTCGCAAAGTCAGGCCGTTGCGATATACGTAATGGTCCGCCTTATGCAAGCGGAAGCTGGGTCATGGTCGATTGTCGCGAATGGACAAACGTTCAACCTGCAGGCGCCAACGCAAGCAAACTGACGGATTTCTGGATCAGCGATCTATTACGCAACACGCCGGTCGGCAACATGATTCATCAGTAGCCAACCCATCAGTTCCCCGATTTGCCGACAGATGGGCGCGCGGCAAAATCGGACAATACGAACAGCCTCCTGGTCTGCATCTCTGCCGGCAAGAGGCTCTCGTTTAGAACATTTAGTGGATACTCGTTAGCCTAATGCATCGCTCCTATTTGATCCTTCAAGGTCCGGGCTCGCCAATTTTTGGCCAACTTGCTGCTGCTTTGCTTAAGCGCGGACACGTCGTGCGGCGAGTCAATTTTTGCGGTGGCGATCTGTTGTACGGAGGAAGCCTCAATGCATGGAACTATTCAGGCGCCTCGGCCGATTTGCCTGCGTGGTACACGCAACTATTGAAATCGGGAAATTTCACCGACGTGATCATGTTTGGCGATTGTCGCGAGATTCATCGCCATATGCATCCCCTTTCACGGGCGTTCGGCTTGCGTGTTCATGTCTTCGAGGAAGGTTATGTCCGGCCTTACTGGCTCACGCTCGAGAGGCATGGGGTGAACGGTCGCTCGCAATTGTCACGTGATCCGGCGTGGTATCTCGAGCAGCGCAAGAGGACGCCTCATATTCCAGCGGCCAGTCCTACCGGTTACAACCTTTACGAACGCGTGTTTCACGATATTCGATACCGGACTGCCAATCTGCTATATGCAAAGCGCTTCCCGCACTACCGCAGTCACCAACCAACCAACGGCGTCTGGGAATATGGCGGTCTCGCGGCGCGAGCACTACGAAAACGCCCGCATGATCGAAATGCCGAACACGTGACCCGCAGCGTGCTGGCGGCAAAGGGTGGCTATTACATCTTCCCCTTGCAGCTCAATTCAGATGCTCAGATCGTCGTTCATTCGCCTTTTGACAGTGTGCGGGATGCAATCGAAAAGATTCTTCATTCGTTTGCCCGTTTTGCGCCAGCGGATACTGAGTTCGTCATCAGGAACCATCCTCTCGACATGGGGCCTATCGACTATCGCCGTCATGCGGAGCAAATTGCTGTCGATCTGGATATCAAGGACCGTTTGCGTTTCATCGACGCCGGTCACCTGCCGACATTGCTGGAGAATGCTCGTGGTGCGGTGGTCGTGAACAGTACTGTGGGTTTGTCTGCGTTACACCATTCCCGTCCCGTCATTGCGCTTGGCACAGCGATATACAGCTTGCCCGGACTGACCTGGCAGGGGGAGCTAGACGACTTCTGGCTGCATGCTGAGCAACCGGACACTGCCCTGTATCAAGCTTTCCTAGACTACGTCGTGCATCACACGCAAATTAATGGTGATTTGTACACCCGCACTGGCATAGTCATGGCGATAGCGGGGGCCGTGCCCCGTCTGGAAAGCGAACGTGGATAACGCCCGCATCGTCATCACCGGCGCGAGGGTCGGCCTCGGCCGAGCGCTCGCGTTGGCCTATGCGGTGCCCAGGGTCATCCTCGGCCTGATCGGCCACGACGAGCAAAGAATCCACGCATCAGCTGCGGCTTGCCGCGCTGGATACTGTCAAGCAGGACGTCCGGTCGTGTTGCCTCACGGGAGAATGTTGCTCGACGAATTGTTGTCGTTTTCTTCCTCTCTTTCATGGTCTTCCAGGCGCAGAGCGCCCGGCCCCGTCAGCGTTTACTTTTTCGCAGATCACGCTTCAACCGGCATGGCTATCGGCTTACGTAGGCCGCCCAAGCTCAGTCCTTTCACGCGCTCGACGCGCCATGCTTTGACTCGGCGTTGTAACGTTCGCAGTTTTGCCTGACTTTGCATACGCTTCCGGAAACATCGCGGCCAACCGATCCATCAATACGTTGGCCGGCACAGAGGGCACTGCAATCAGCCATCCTTCGATTAGCGGCTACGCGTCGGCGAACGGATCCGCCCGACTTCTCCACCAATGCTTAGCCTATGGTGGCTTTCGGTGTGTTGGACGTGCTTCGCCTTCCTTCCATGCCGAAGACAGGCTCGCGAGGAAGACGGCAACGTCTGATTCGTCCCCCCAGACTGCGCCGTATTCGTTGGCAGCGAGCCCCTCCGGCGCGCAAGCCCAGCGCATGTTGCCCTCCACCCACCGTAAGAAAGGGCCTCGCGAAAGGACGCTTTCACCATTGGAAGCGGATGCCTGCGACGTTGCATGCGAGGTGGGTCGAGTAGTTCTCACGCACATCGAAAGCTTACAGCACACGTTGGAACCGGAAATATTTTCCAATCAATTTGATCGGAAAATATTTCCATATAGAGATATACGCAGCGCGCCGTGCGCTGGGGGTTAGCGACTTCACTGTGCTCGAATAATATGAAATTGTCGTTCGAACTATCGAGTTCCTGAAAAAGTTCATTAAAATCAACGAATTAATAGAGGGTCGTTCACGCAATCAAGCGCATGGTCGCGCTCCCTCTCGCGAAAATTGCAATAAAGTTGTATACAAAATGAAATATAATGCCATAATTATAGTTACATATTGAACTTTTCCATGTATTCTTCCACCTTACAAATACGTTAAGATGTAATTATTTCTGCAATTATTACTCGATTAGCAATGCCGCTTTTGCCGCAGAGCCGCGTTCACCCTGACAACATTTTCATTCCCATGACGCGTTCGTTTCTCGCCTTACAGGGCACTGCGTCACCGTTTTTCAATCGACTTACCGGCACGCTGGTCTCGCGGGGCCATTCTGTGCTACGCATAAACTACTGCGGCGGCGACGTTCTTTATGGTGATAGAAATTCCGGCTGCGATTACCTCGAACATCCGTCACGTTTACCGCTTTGGTATGACGAAATCTTAAAAGCAGGTAAATTTACCGATATATTTTTGTTTGGAGATTGCCGCTCAATCCATCGTCCTATCCATCCAATCGCTGAGCAATACGGCGTGAATGTCCACGTATTCGAAGAGGGCTATGTCCGTCCGCATTGGTTAACTCTCGAAAAATACGGTGTCAATGGTCGTTCAAAACTACCGCGCGATCCGGCGTGGTATCTGGATCGACGTAGCCACACACCGCCGCCGCCGTGTCATTCGACTGGCTATAATCTTTATGAACGCGCTTGGCACGATATCCGTTATCGGGCCGCCAATACACTTTATGCGTCGCGGTTTCCGAATTATGAGAGTCATCGCCCACATAATGGGATTAAAGAGTATTTGGGTCTGGCCCGGCGTTTCTCCCGGAAGAAAGCGCATGAGCGGGGCGCTGCAAAAGCCACCGCAATGGTTCTCGGCACAAAGCGCACGTATTACGTCTTCCCGCTGCAACTGAACTCGGACTCGCAAATCATCGAGCATTCGCCGTTCAATTCGGTGCGTGAAGCAATCGAAAAAGTAATGCGCTCGTTCGCCATCCACGCACCAAGCGACGCGCTGCTCGTCATCAAGAACCATCCTTTAGACACTGGCATCGTCGACTATCGGCGCTTCTCTCACGACCTCGCGCGTACACTCGGCATGCAAGACCGCCTGATGTACATCGAAGCCGGCCATCTGCCCACTTTGCTCGATCACGCAAAAGGCGTGGTAGTCGTGAACAGCACGGTGGGACTTTCCGCGGTCCACCATCGCAGACCGCTGATCGCGCTCGGCACCGCAATCTATGACATGGCCGGCATGGCGTGGCAGGGCAGCATCGACGACTTCTGGCGCCACGCAGAAGGCCCCGACATGGCCCTGTACTACGCGTTCCTCGACTATGTGATTCATCACACCCAGATCAACGGCGACTTCTACACAAAAACCGGTATTGCCATGGCAACAGCGGGCGCCGTGCAGCGACTCGAAGCGTCAAGTGTCGGGCGTGAAGTTGATCGCGAGCATGCAAGCGTGCTTGTGCCGGAGCGCGAGCGTCTGTATGGCTGAGGGCGTGCCGCGCCACATTGTTGTGACGGGTGCAAGCGCGGGCCTCGGCGCAGCGCTCGCGCGCGCCTACGCGGCGCCAGGCATCGTGCTGGGCCTGGTCGGTCGTGACATCACGCGCCTTGAGGACTGCGCGCAGCAATGCCGCAACGCCGGCGCGCAGGTAGTGACAGCAGCGCTTGATGTCCGCAACGCCAACGCCATGCAAACCTGGCTGGATCATTTCGACAATACCCATTCCATCGACTTGTTGATCGCCAATGCAGGGATAGCGAGCACGCTGGCTTCGGCAGCGGATTGGGAAGACCTCGCGCTTACAAACGCGGTGATGGAAACCAACTTCTTCGGCGCAATGCACGCGGTGCTGCCAGTCGTAGAACGCATGCGTGTACGCAAGCGCGGGCAGATCGCCGTCGTCAGTTCGCTGGCGGCACTGCACGGCATGGCAATTTCCCCGGCCTATTGCGCAAGCAAATCGGCGCTAAAAGCATATGGGGAATCGGTGCGGCCGCTGCTGGCACGCGATGGTATCGCGCTGTCAATCGTGTTGCCCGGATTCGTCAAGACGGCAATGAGCGATATGTTCCCGGGAAATAAACCCTTTCTCTGGACGGCCGAAAAAGCGGCTCGCTTTATTCGTCGCGGACTGCGCGCAAATCGGCGGGAGATTGCGTTTCCCGGCCTGCTGGCCTGGGGAATGGTCTTCCTCCGGTTTCTTCCGGCCCGCCTCGCGGATGGCATTCTCGCCTCAATGTCCTACCTGCCACGCGAGGAGCGTTGATGACGTGACGGTCACGCTCTGGTTTCTCGTCTCGATGATCGGCTCGTGCATGGCGGAAGCCGTGGCGTTGCCGCGGGCGTCGTTCAAGCGCTCATGGCGGGCCATCGGTCTCGGCGTGGCTGCACTCGCACTGCTGTTTTCGATAGTCCTGTGGGTGAGCGGCCGCCCCGCGTTCGCCGCGCTCGTGACGGCCTCGCTGGTCGCGTTGCCGGCTATCGTGAGCAACGCCAAGCATGAATCGCTACATGAACCGTTTGTATTCACGGATCTCAGCCTTTTTAGCCAGCTGTTTCGCCACCCACGTTTGTATCTGCCGTTCCTGAGCGCTGGCAAGGTGGTCGTTATAGCAACAGGCGCAGCGCTTTTTGTCGCTGCGTTTATCTTCGGGCCGAAGCTGCCACGGCTTCCGCATGCCTCGCTGGCGCTTGTCGTACTGGCGAGTCTCGCAGCGATCGTGCGTTTGTCGTCGCGGCTCGACTTGTCCTTGCTGCTGGACAACGACCAGCGGCGCTACGGGTTCTTTTCAACCTTCATTGCCTACTTGTCGAATGGCTTGCGTCCCGCGACTGCGCGCCAACTACACGCCGCGCTCGCGAGCGGCCCATTCGCCCGCACGGCGGCGCCAGTTGCTCGCCCAGACGTGATCGTGATCCAGAGCGAATCCTTCTTTGATGCGCGCCGGTTGGGCAGTTCGATCGAACCGTCGCTGCTGAAACACTTCGACGCAGCCTGCCGCGAGTCCGAGCAATACGGCGAACTGACCGTCCCGGCGTGGGGCGCGAACACCATGCGCACGGAGTTCGCCGTGCTGACGGGCTTACCTGAAACCAGCCTTGGCTACGCACGTTTTTATCCGTATGCGTTTGTTCGGACCCGGTGCACGACGATTGCCGCCTGGTTCAAGCGGGCGGGTTACGTGACGCGCGCCATTCACCCGTATTTCGCCGATTTCTTCGGCCGGGCGCGTGTCTTCCCGCTCATGCATTTCGATAGCTTCACCGACATCAGCGCATTCGCAACGGCGCCGCGCGCCGGTCCGCATGTTGCGGACTCAGCGGTGGCGGATGCCATTCTCGAAGCGCTCGAAGCGGCCGGGGACCAGCCGGCATTCGTGATGGCGATGACCATGGAAAATCACGGTCCGCTACATCTTGAGCACGTAGGACCGGGAGAGGCTGCGCAGTATCACGGCGAAGGCGAGGATCCGCGCTGGCACGATCTGACGGCCTACCTTCGGCATCTTTCCAACGCAGACGTTATGATCGGCGCCCTTATGCGCGCACTCGCGCAGCGGCCGCGCGAATCCATCGTGTGCTTTTACGGTGATCACGTGCCGGCACTGCCCAAGATTTTCAATTCACTGAACAAACCTCAACACACAAGCGATTACTTCATTTGGTGCAGCCATGGCACGCGCACGGAGCGACGAACCAACAAGCCAATGAGCGCCGCACGACTTGGACTGACTCTCGTCAAGCTGATCGAAGCGAAGCATGGCGCTGTATCGATGCGCTAACTAATAGATGAAGATGAGAGCGATCCCAGTCTTGCCGGGATCGAAAAATAATGATGACCAAACCAATCGCAATAATAGGAATGGCCTGCCGTTTTCCGGGCGGCGTGACCACTCCCGACGACTTCTGGCAGTTGCTGTCCACCGGCCGCGACGCGGTTACGCAAATCCCGCCTGATCGCTTCGGCACCGAGTTCTACCAGCACCCGTCAAAACGCGAGCCGGGCAAGAGCTACACGTTCGCGGCCGGCGTGCTCGAAAACGTCGCGGGATTCGACGCCGCTTTCTTCGGCATTTCCCGTCGCGAAGCCACGCAGATGGACCCGCAGCAGCGCCTGCTGCTGGAACTCGCGTGGGAGACCTTTGAAGACGCGAGTCTGCCCCCGCGCGGGATGGCAGGGCGCAACTGCGCCGTCTATGTGGGCGTGGCGAATACGGATTACGGCCATCGCGGCATGGACGACGTGAGCGGTATCGATGCCTACACGGCGACAGGCACCACGTTGAGCATTGCATCGAATCGCGTGTCGTATGTATTCGACCTGCGGGGCCCGAGCATGTCGATCGATACCGCCTGCTCGTCGTCACTGGTCGCGCTCCATCAGGCGTGCCAGTCATTGCAAGCAGGCGATGCCGACATGGCGCTTGCCGGCGGCGTGAACGTGTTGACGCATCCGTCGGCGTTCATCGGCTTCTCGAAGGCGTCGATGTTGTCGCCGACAGGCCGTTGCCGCGCATTCGATGCCTCCGGCGACGGCTACGTGCGCGCCGAAGGCGGCGCATTCGTGCTGCTCAAGCCATTGGATAAAGCCCTCGCCGACGGCGATACGATCCACGCGGTGATCGCGGGCTCGGGCGTCAATTCCGATGGCCATTCGCGCGGTGGAATCAGCGTTCCAACGTCGGCTGCGCAAGCGGCGCTGCTGAAGAGCGTGTACCAGCGCGCGGGTATCGATCCGAGCGAACTCGCCTATCTGGAGGCACACGGCACGGGCACGGCGGTGGGAGACCCCATTGAAGCGCGGGCGCTGGTCGAAGCGGCATCGGTTGGGCGGACGGCTGACAAGCCGTTGCTGATCGGGTCGGTGAAGACGAACGTCGGCCACCTCGAGACGGCATCCGGCATGGCGGGTTTGTTCAAGACCATCCTGAGCCTGAAGCACCGCGCGGTGCCCGAGTCACTGCACTTCAAGACGCCGAATCCGCGCATCGACTTCGAAGGCGGCGGTTTGAAGGTCGTGGACCGGCTTACGCCGCTCCACAGCAGCGAGCCGCTCGTGATGGGCGTGAACTCGTTCGGCTTCGGCGGGACGAATGCGCACGTGGTGCTGCGCGAAGCGCCGCTACGCACGCCGGCCCGTGACGTTCAAACGGAGATCGTAAAAGACATTTCCTTATTGCCGCTTTGCGTGACGGCGCGCGCACCGGAAGCGCTGGCTGCCATCGCCGCGCGCTACGTCGCCATGCTGGACGCGGGCACGCCCTGGAATACGCTGGCGGTGAGCTCGGCGCGCGGGCGCCAGTGGCTGAGCGAACGCGCGATCATTGCGCCGTCGAACGCAGTTGAAGCGCGTGCGTTGCTCGAAAGCCTGAGTAAAGGCGAGGACCCAACCGGCGACGCCAACGCGCTGGTCCGCGGCACCAGCCCCGGCGACGACGACCGTCTCGCGCTCGTGTTCTCCGGAAACGGCGCGCAGTGGGTGGACATGGGCAAGCGTCTGGTCGACGAAGAGCCGCTGTTCCGCGCTGCGCTGGAAGAAGTCGATGCACACTGGCGCGCCGACGGCAGCGCATCGCTGCTCGACGTATTGCGCGCGGGCGCAACGGCCGCGTGGCTCGACGCAACGGAAAACGCGCAACCGCTGTTATTCGCAATCCAGGTGGGCATTGTGCGGGTGATCGAAGCGCGCGGCGTTCTGTACGACGCGTGTCTCGGCCATAGCGTGGGCGAGATCGGCGCGGCGTGGGCCTCGGGCGCCCTGACGCTGGCGCAGGCGGTGCGGGTCATCAAGGTCAGAAGCCAGGCTCAGGCGCTGACACGGGGCCTCGGACGCATGGCGGCGGTAGGCATGAGCGAGATCGCGATGCGCACGCGCATCGCGGAACTGGGGCTTGCGGCATCGGTGGAAATTGCCGGCATAAACAGTCCGCAAGCCGTCACGCTGGCCGGTTCGCTCGAAAGCCTGCAAAAAATTGAAGAAACGCTGCGCGATAGCCGCACGTTCTTCCAGATGCTCGACCTGGACTACGCGTTCCACAGCTCGCACATGGACCGGATTCAAGGCGCGGTGCTCGACGGCCTCGCAGACTTGGCGCCGCAGGAATCGGTGCGCCGGTTCATCTCGACGGTGACGGGCGCGGACTTTCCGGGCGATCAGCTCGATGCCGACTACTGGTGGCGCAACATTCGCGAACCGGTGCATTTCGGCGATGCCATCGCGCATCTCGCCCGCGCGGGCGTGCGGATTTTTCTCGAAGTCGGCCCGCATTCCATCCTGCGTCACTACGTGAAGCAGACCTGCGACGACCTGGAATTGCCGGTGCGCGCGCTGTCCACGTTAAAGCGCAATCACGACAGCGCACAGATGTTGGAGCACGCGCTGTACGCGGCGCTCGCCAACGGCGCGCGTGCGGATCTGGATCGCTTTGCACCCACGGATCGTGCGCCGGCACGCATCGCGTTGCCGGGTTATCCGTGGCAGCACGAGCACTTCTGGCAAGGCCCGACTGCGGAAGCGTATGACCTGGTGAACCGGCATCGCGAGCATCCGCTGCTGGGGTATCGGCTGCGCGATCAGGCGCTCGCATGGGAAAACGATATCGATCCGGAACGGCTGCCGATGCTGGCCGATCACGTGGTGGACGGCAATATCGCGTTCCCGGGCGCGGGGTATGTGGAGATGGCGCTGGCGGCCGCGCGCGTGTTTTTCGGCACGGAAACCTGCGCGGTCGAGAACGTCGAGATTCGCGTGCCGGTGGTGTTCCGCGCACAGCATTCAAAGCTCTTGCGCCTGAGCGTCGATCCGCGCACTGCCGCGTTCACGATCGAAACGCGCGACCGCATGAGTGACGCGGCGTGGACGTTGAATGTGACGGGACGTCTGCTGTCAGGCGGTCCCGACATGAGCGCGCCAGCCGTGGTGCCGCATGCCGAACTTGAGCGGCTGATGACGCTGCCGGCGCTCGACGGCGCGACGCTGTACGAACAAGCCACGAACATCGGTCTTGCCTACGGTCCGGCATTCCAGTGGGTTCAAACGGTTCGCATTGCCGACGATAACCTCGCGCTCGCCGAAGTCGCGATGCCATCGGCGTGTGCCGTTCCCGGCCGCAAGCCGGATCTGTACACGTTCCATCCGGCGTTGATGGACAGTGGTTTTCATCCGCTGTTCGCGTTGCTGGCGGCGGGTGTCGAAGAAGGCGTTGCCGATCACGCCGCGTATGTGCCGGTGCAACTCGGACGGATCGACTTCCTCGGCGGTGAGGCCGTCAAGTATGTGCTCGCACGGGTCGAGCGCCGCAGTCCGCATTCGCTGGTGGCATCGTTTGAATTCGCCGATGAACACGATGTCATCGTCGCGCGGCTAAGCGCGTGCCGGTTCCGTCGCGTGGATTTGAACGCGCGCCGTCCGAGCGCGCCTGCACGCTTCGCCTACGTGCTCGACGCAAAACCACTGTCCGGCGACGCGCACGCGCGTACGCTTCCGGCCTCGGCTGGACTGGTTGCGAACGCGTTGTCGGCACGAGGCGCGGCGTCCACCGAAGACGATGCGCGCCGCACGACGCATCTCACCGAAGTGCTGCCGTTGCTCGACGTGCTCGCGAGCGCATACGCCTTGCACGCGCTCGAAGCGCTCGATGTGTTCAATCAGTCCACGCTGCCGCCGTGCGCCCATCCGGCGCTGCTTGCGCGGCTGGTGGACATGCTTGTTGAGGACGGGCTCGCAAGCTGGGACGCGAGCGGTCGCCTGATTCGCGACGAAGCCGCCTGCGAGAGCCTGCCGCCCACCGATGCACTCTGGCGTGAGCTGCTTGCGCAGTCGCCGTCACACGTCGCGGAATTGACGTTGCTCGCGCATTGCGGCAGCGCGCTCGCGCCGGTATTGCGCGGCGAGAAGTCTGGCGTTGAGATTTTGCCGGCCGCACGCAGCAGCCTGGTCGAGCATTTCTTTGAAGGCTCGCCGACTTGGTCGTTCGTGAATCAACTGGTGGGCGATTGCGTGAACGCCGCCATCGATTCATGGAAGCAGCCGCGCCGTTTGCGCCTGCTCGAAATCGATTCGCCGGAAAGCGATGTGTTGCAGCCGCTGGGCATGCATTTGCCGTTGTCGCGCGTGGACTGCACGATCGCCGGAACCGATGAACAACTGAGTACCTTCGACACAGCCGCGTACCCCGCCGTGCATACAGTCACGCTGGAGCGCGGCGCACGGCAGAAGCTCGGCAGCGGCGCGGCGAATCACTACGACGTGCTGGTTGCAAGTCACGCGCTCGCGGCGCAATCGAATCCGCGCGCATTCGTTGACGCAATGCGCGGCTGGCTTTCGCCGGGCGCGCTGGTCATCATCACCGAAGCGCGCCGCAGCCGTTTCTCCGACATCGTCTTTAATCTCGATGCCAGCGAGTCTGCAAAGCGGACTTGGCTGTCCGCCGCCGAAATCGCGCGCCTGTTGCAGGAGGCCGGTTTCGACGATGTTTTCCGGCACGTCGAGCAGGGCCTCGACCTGGAAGGCGCGCCGACGCTCGTGGTCGCGCGGCAACCATCCGCACCGGAAAACACGCCTGCACAGGACAGCCGGTCTAAGCATTCCTGGGCGTTGTTGACGACCGGTGCTTCGAGCGCGTTGCATACCGCCATTGCTGCCGAACTCGATACCGAAGGGCAGGATGTGAGCTGCGTCGTGCTGTCCGCGGCGTCCACGCTCGGCGCTGAGAACGTCATGTTCATTGCGCCGGACCTGGCCGGTGAAGATGTCTTGTCATCGCAGCGCGATCTTTCGCTTGCGCTTGCGCGGCTGGTACGCGATCTCACGCGCAATCCGGGTGTGCCCGTGCCGAAGCTCTGGATTGTCACGCGTGGCGGTGCGCCGCTGATCGTGGGGCCGGAGTCCGTATCGCAGCAGACGGACGCCGCCGCATTGCATCCTGAACAGGCCACGTTGTGGGGTCTCGGCCGCGTGATCGCCAATGAGCATCCTGAACTTTCGTGCCGTCTCGTCGATGTGCATCCGGCATGCGCGAACCCGGCGGCGAGTCTCGTCGGCGAACTGCTTGCCGCCGATGCTGAAGAGGAAGTGCTGCTGACGCCTTCGGGCCGTCACGTGCCGCGCATGCTGCCTGCCGCCACCGCCGCATTGCGTCAGCCGGTCCTGGTTTCTGCCGGGCGCGCGCGCGTCGAAGCCGTGTTGGGCTTCGGCACGCCGGGGTCGCTTCGTAACCTCGAATGGTTCCCGCTGCCCGATCGCGAACTGGCGGCCGACGAGGTCGAGATCGAACCCGTCGCCACCGGCCTGAACTTTCGCGACGTCATGTACGCGATGGGCCTGCTCTCCGACGAAGCCGTGGAAAATGGCTTCGCGGGCGCGACTATCGGCATGGAGTTGTCGGGAAGAATCGTGCGCGTGGGACGCGACATCACGGGCTTTCGTCCCGGCGATGCCGTGCTCGGTTTTGCACCGGCATCGTTTGCATCGCGGGTGCGTACGCGGGTCGTGGCCATCGCCCACAAGCCGGCGCAGATGACCTTCGAGGAAGCCGCGACCATTCCCACCACGTTCTTTACCGCCTGGTACGCGCTGTGCGAACTCGCGCGGCTGCGTCCCGGCGAGCGTGTGCTGATTCACGGCGGCGCGGGCGGCGTGGGCATCGCGGCAATCCAGCTCGCGCGTCACTTCGGCGCGGAAGTGTTCGCGACAGCAGGCAGCCGCGAGAAACGCGAGTTCGTGCGGCTGCTGGGCGCCGACCATGTTCTCGATTCACGCAGCCTGCTGTTCGCCGATGAAATCCGCGAGCGCACCGGCGGTGCGGGCGTGGATATCG
Organism: Caballeronia sp. LjRoot34; assembly: GCF_964253815.1. Taxonomy (NCBI): domain Bacteria; kingdom Pseudomonadati; phylum Pseudomonadota; class Betaproteobacteria; order Burkholderiales; family Burkholderiaceae; genus Caballeronia; species Caballeronia sp. LjRoot34. Next base: position 3,525,642 of record NZ_CAXUSB020000001.1, on the reverse strand, counting down.
TGTTGAATTCGCTGGCGGGCGAAGCCATGGTACGAAGCATCGATACCTTGCGGCCGTTCGGACGTTTCCTCGAACTCGGCAAGCGCGATTTCTACGAGAACAGCCGTATCGGCTTGCGTCCGTTCCGCAACAACATCAGCTACTTCGGTATCGATGCCGACCAACTGATGACCGTATTACCCGAACTCACCGCGCGCCTGTTCGCCGACGTGATGAAGCTCTTCGCCGATGGCGTGCTGCATCCGCTGCCTTATCGCGCGTTCCCTGCCGAGCGCGTGGAAGACGCGTTCCGGCACATGCAGCAGGCGCGTCAGATCGGCAAGGTGCTGGTCACGTATTCGGGCGGCACGCCCGCGCCCGCGCACGCGACGGTTACGCCGGACGCATTGCGGCTCAATGATTCTGCGGCGTATCTGGTCGTGGGCGGGACCGGCGGGCTGGGCTTTTCGACGGCGCGCTGGATGGTCGAACGCGGCGCGCGGCATATCACGCTGGCAAGCCGCCGTGGTGTACTGGCGCCGGCCCTCGCCGACGAAGTCAAGACCTGGGAGGGCGTGGAGGTTCACGTAGCCGCGTGCGATATCACGGACAGCGAAGCTGTTCACACGCTGATTCGCGACATCGATGCACGCGGTTTGCCGCTGAAGGGCGTCGTGCATTCGGCCATGCTTGTCGACGATGGCCTGATCCGTAATCTCGACGACGCCCGCTTCAACGCCGTGCTCGCGCCGAAGGTCGCAGGTGCATGGAATCTGCATCGCGCGACGCGGACTTGCACGCTCGATGCGTTTGTCGTGTATTCGTCGGCGACCACGTTCCTCGGCAATCCGGGGCAGGGCAGCTATGTGGCCGCGAATACGTTCCTCGAAGCGCTGGTCGGACAGCGTCGCGCAGCCGGACTCGCGGGCACGGTGATGGCGTGGGGTCCTGTCGATGACGTCGGTTTCCTCGCGCGCAATGAAGAAACACGCGAGGCGTTGCAGGCGCGAATTGGCGGTTTGTCGATCACGTCGGTGGAGGCACTGGCTGCGCTGGAGCAAGCGCTGCTCGATGGCCGCTCCGGCGAAGCGGTGCTGCGGCTCGACTGGAATGTCGTCGCGCGCGGCATGCCGGCTGCCGACGCGCAACGCTACTCCGAGCTGCACACGCGCGGCGCGGCGGAAGTCACGCGCGAATGTGGCGCGCATATTCGCGCGTTGTCCCGTACGGACGCGCTGTGGTTCGCCGAAGAAACGCTGCAATTGCAGATCGCGCGGATCCTGCATATGTCGCCGGAAAAGATTGGCAAGGACCGGTCGCTCGCCGACATGGGCATGGACTCGCTCATGGGTATGGAGCTCGGCATGGCGGTCGAGGAATCGTTCGGCGTGAAGTTCTCGGTGATGGCGCTGGCCGAAGGCGCGACCGTGGTATCGCTGGCGCGGCGTATCGTGGATTCCGTCATGACCGGCGACGCAGAAGGCACGTCGCTGGATGCACCGGACGAGGCGTCGGTACTGGCTGCACGTCACGGTATTGAAGACGAGACCCGGGCGCTGGCGGAACCCGATACAGAAGCTGAATTGGAATCGGTTTCAGAGGCCGCACTCGCCGATACCACCGGGGGAACGCATTGAGCGCCCCGGCCGGCTGGCACGGCGACCAGGGCACGCTCGCCCGCAACCTTGAACTGAGCGGCCGTGGGCTTCACACGGGACGCCGCGTGAATGTGCGCGTTGTTCCCAGCGAGGCGGGCGGCATCATTTTTCGGCGGATGGGCAGTGGCCGGGTGCTTGCCGAGTTGCCGGCGAGCCCTTCGATACGTCTCGCGCAGCCGCTCTGCACGACGCTCGAAACGGGCGGTGGCATCCGCGTGCGTACGGTGGAGCATTTACTGGCTTCGTTGCTGACGTGCGAAATCGATCACGCGACGGTGGAACTCGACGCTGAAGAAGTGCCCATTCTCGATGGCAGCGCTCAACCCTGGATTGAAGCCATCACCTGCTGCGGCCGGCGTTCCCTGTCTGCCCGCAAGCGCTTCATTCGCGTGTTGCGCCGGGTCAGCGTGGAGGACGGTGCAGGCAGCAAGAATGTTCGCAGCATGAGCATCGAGCCTTCAGACCGATACGAAATGAGCGTTCGCAACGATCTCAAGGGGTTCGGCAACCTGCATTGGGATGGCGGCATCACACCCGCCAGTTTCGCGGCCGAAATCGCCCCGTCGCGATCGTATGGCCGCGTGAAGTGGGCGGCGCTCGCCATTGTTGCGGGCTATGTGCGCGGCGTGCCGATCCTGCGCGGCGCACGGCTCAGTTCGACTGCGGCGATCGTGGGCAGCAAGGTGATCGGCGGGATGCGCTTGCCGGACGAATTCGTGCGGCATCGGGTGCTCGACCTGGTCGGCGACCTCGCGCTCGCGGGTGCGCCGCTGCTTGGACGCGTGACGGCGGTGCGGCCCAGCCACGAGATGAACTATCGGCTGCTCGCCGCACTGCTTGCCGATCGAGATGCATGGGAATGGACCGAATTCCCCGCCTGAGCGCACGCCACACAGGAAAAAACACCTCATGGATTTGACCGGAAATTTTCGCCAGCAGCTCGCTGCAAAGGCATTGCAGCGACAACTCGAACGTGTGTCACAGCAAGCTCAGGCTCCGGCGCGTTCGCTCGCGCAGGAACTTGCGCAGGCGCCCGGCAGCGCGTCCGGCTCGACGCGCGACGCGTTATGCAGTTTCGAGACCATGCCCGGTTACACGCAGGTGAAGCTGCTGCGTGAAATGGGCGACAAGCTGCGCGTGACGTCGCCATTCTTCCGCGTGCATGAGGGCACCGCAGGGGCGACGACGCAGATCACCGGCAAGCAGTATCTGAACTTCGCGAACTACAACTACCTCGGGCTGGCCGGCGATGCGCAGGTGAACGCGCGCGCCAAGGCCGCGATCGATCAATACGGAACGTCGGCATCGGCGAGCCGGATGGTCGCGGGCGAACGCACCGTGCACGGCGAACTGGAACACGCGATGGCGCGTTTCTATGACGCCGACGACGCGCTGGTTTTCGTCAGCGGCCACGCAACCAACGTGACGGTCATCGGCTCGCTGTTTGGTCAGGGTGACCTGGTCGTCCATGACTCGCTCGCGCACAACAGCATCCTGCAAGGCGCGCAACTGAGCGGCGCGAAACGCCTGAACTTCCCGCACAACGACTGGCGCGCGCTCGATGATCTGCTGACACGCGTGCGCCATGAATTCCGGCGCGTGTTGATCGTGGTGGAAGGGTTGTACAGCATGGATGGCGACATCCCCGATCTCGCGCGCTTCGTGGAAGTGAAGCGGCGCCATGCCGCCTTTCTCATGGTCGACGAAGCGCATTCGCTGGGTGTGATCGGCGAGACGGGCAAGGGCATCCGCGAGTATTGCGGCGTGCCGAGCGGGGACGTCGATATCTGGATGGGCACGCTCAGCAAGACGCTGGCAGGATGCGGCGGATTTATCGCGGGCTCGCAGGCGCTGGTGGATATCCTGCGGCATCTGGCGCCCGGATTCCTCTATAGCGTGGGCTTGGCGCCTACGCTCGCGGCCGCTTCGCTGGCGGCGCTGGAACGATTGATCGCCGAGCCGTGGCGCGTCAAGCTGTTGCGGGAGCGCGGTCACCAGTTCCTCGATGAAGCGCGCAGTGCGGGCCTGGACACCGGCATGAGCGCGGGCTTTGCGGTCGTACCCGTGATCACCGGCAGTTCGCTGAAGGCGGCGCAATGGGCCAATGCGCTGTTCGAAGAAGGCATCAACGCCCAGCCGATTTTCTATCCGGCCGTGGAAGAGCGCGCGGCGCGGCTGCGGTTCTTTATCTGCTCGACGCATGAGCCCGAACAGATTTCGCAGACGGTAGCCGTGCTGCGAAAGCTCGCGCGATGACGCCCGCATCGGACGCGTCCATGGCAGCTCAAAGCTTCCACACCGGCGGCCGTCCTGCCGGTCCTGACGATGCACACCAGGCTGCGCCGCTCGTCTTCGCCTCGGGCAGGCTGGAGTTCGGCTTCCTGTTCGGCGTGCCGCCGGAGCACTGCATCGCTTTCCTGCAGAGCGCGTTCGCGTCCACGCATGGACGGTTCTCGTGGCGGCGGCATTGGGTATCGATGGAGGGAGGAGAGGTCGTCGGCGTACTCGCGGCGCATGGCAGCCGCTCGACGCTTTCGGACAATCTCTGGTTCGCATGGATGACCTTGCGATCCTTCGGCTTGTGGCGCACGGTCGCCGTGCTCCGGCGCGGACTGATCCTCGAAAGTGAATTGCCGCCACCGCGTCGCGGTGAAACACTGCTTGCGCATTGCGCCACCCGTGAAGCTGCCCGCAACCGCGGCGTATTCAGCGCTTTGCTGAACGACGCGCAGACGCTGACCGTGCCGTCGTTCGTCCCTCGGAGCGAACGGCTCGTGCTCGATGTTCTGGTAAGCAACGAGCGGGCGGCGCAGTTGTATCGGCGGCTGGGGTTTGTTGCGCTGGCACGCAAGCGCCCGCCGGCGCGCGGTCTGCCCGCCGAGCTGGAATCGGTGAGAATGCGCTTTCAGCAGAAGTGAATGGCGCGGGCCAGTAGTGACAACCAGGCGCACGGATAAACGAACGTAAAATCATGGTCAGCGTGCAAACGGATACCCGGCTCCGTCGATCCGTGGACGATCCTTGAGAAGGAACATGGCCATGAAACCTGTCGAAGAACTCTGGCGCCTGGCGGAGGGAGACCCCGAGGCGCTTGAGCACCTCACGGTCAGCGGTGACGAACGGCAACTGCCGTCGGTGTATCGGGTGAGTGCGTTGGCGGCGGCGAGCGTGGGCGCGTCGGCGTTAGCGGCGGCGCAATGCTTCAGGCATCGCACGGGCCGGCAGCAAGACGTGCACATCTATACGCGCCGCGCGGCCATTGCGTTCCGCAGCGAGCGCTATTTGCGCATCGGGACCGATAACCCGCCGGAGCTGCGCGATCCGCTAATGGGCTTCTACGAGACCCTTGACGGCCGCTGGATCCAGCTTCATACGAACTTCAAGCATCATCGGGACGGCGTGGTGAAGCTGCTGGGCTGCGCGAACGATCACGCCGGCGTGACGCAGGCCATCCATCAATGGAATGGCGCAAGCCTGGACGAGGCGCTAGCCGATGCCGGCCTGTGCGCCGCGCTGATCCGCACGCCGGAGGAATGGGCGCTCACGCCGCAGGCCCACGCGATTGCGGAAATACCGCTGCTGGAGATCGTCAGACTTGACGATGTGCCTCCCGAATCCATCGGTGAAGGCGAGCCGCATCGGCCTTTGTCAGGCGTCCGCGTGCTGGACTTGAGCCGCATCATCGCGGGTCCGGTGGCGGGGCGAACGCTCGCCGAGCACGGTGCCGATGTCCTGCTCATCAACGGTCCGCATCTGCCGAACATTCCACCGTTAGTCATCGACAACGGCCGCGGCAAGCGCTCGGCGACGCTCGATCTTCGCGAAGAGAGCGGCCGTGAATCGCTGCGCACGTTGTTGAAAGATGCCGATGTCTTCCTGCAAGGCTATCGCCCGGGCGCGCTGGCAGCGCACGGCTTCGGACCGGAAGAGGCTGCGCAGCTGCGCCCGGGCATTGTGTATGTGACGATATCGGCGTATGGGCACAAAGGCCCGTGGTCTCAACGGCGTGGTTTCGACAGCCTCGTGCAGTCGGCGAGCGGGATTGCGTGGACCGAAGCGCAAGCGGCTGGTCAGGCGCAACCGCGCCATCTGCCGTGTCAGGCACTCGATCACGCCACCGGTTATCTCGCGGCGCTTGGCGCGATGATCGCGCTGCAACGACGCGCCACGCAAGGCGGAAGCTGGCATGTGCGGGTGGCGTTGGCGCGGACCGGGCGCTGGTTGCAATCGATGGGTCTGATCCAAGGCGGTCAGAACGTGCCCGATCCTCAACTCGACGATGTCCGCGACATGCTGCAAACCATCGATTCGCCGTTTGGTTCGCTCACGTGCACGCAGCCGCCTGAACGGATGTCGCTGACGCCGCCGTATTGGGTGTCGCCGCCGGTGCCTATCGGGACCGATCAGCCGCGCTGGTGGTGAGCGCTGTTGACGGCTACTTGCGCAACTCCGCGACGAAATCGTAATAGTCGTTGCGGCAGTAGGTATCGGTGAGTTCGATCGGGCGCTGGTCGGCCGTATAACCCACGCGCGTGATCAGCAGCAGCGCGTCGTGGGGCGCGATGCCCATTTGCGCGGCGATCTCATCGCTCGCGTTCACCGCGCGGAAATGCTGCAGGGCTCGCACGATCGACAGGTTGCGCTGTTCCAGGAAGCTATAAAGCGAATCGCCGACAGCCTGCGGGTCCGGAATCAGCGCTGCCGGAAAGGTGGAGTTCTCAACGGCCATCACGATGCCATCGGCCGTGCGCAAGCGGCGCAAGCGTGTCACGGCAGCCGCTGGCGATAAACCGAGCTGGATCACTTCATCGCGATTTGCGGGTTCGATCACGCGGGAGAGCCATTTCGAGCCGGGGGTAAAACCGCGTCGACGCAGCATTTCGCTGAAGCTCGACAGCCGTGACAGCGGATCTTCATAGCGCGGCGTGATGAACGACCCGGCGCCTTGCGTGCGGCGAATCAGCCCTTGTTCGACCAGCAAGGCGATTGCTTTACGCGACGTAATCCGCGATACCCCGAGCGCTTCCGACAGCACGCGTTCCGAGGGCAAGGCTTCGCCCGCGTTCCAGCGATTGTCGTGGATTGCGTTGCCGAGCTTGCGGGCGAGCTGGAGATAAAGCGGGGTGTCACTGTCCGGGTCCGGGCGCAAGTCGCGCCAGCGGTCCTCCGATGTCGTGTTCATAGTGCGCAGGAAGTGGGGACCAAGGGCAGATTCTAAGACAAGCAGCGCGGCGACGGGGATTGAATGAGAAGGGGCACCCATGGGCAGAGGCGGGTGAGCTCTTCGTTTATCCCCAGACAGCCGCTTCGCTCAGGCCCATTTCGGCCAGGTCGGCGGCGCGGAGCTCGGCATCGATATCGCAGAAAAATTCGTCGAGTTGCGGCGGTGCGACCGGTGTTGCGGCAAGCATGGCATGCACCTGCCCACGATGATGGATCTGATGCTGGAACACGTGTCCGAGCAGCCGCGTACGTGTTTCCTGCTGTTTTGCGCGCGGACGCAGGAGGGTGACCTGGCGCTCGAGGGTGTTATCGGTGAGCTGAGCGCAATAGTCGATGAGCCGCCGGTCCGCCAGCCGTTGCTCGCGTTGCAGGTCGGCGCAGGTATCGAAGGGTTCTTCCGGATCGAAGAAAGACGTGATCTGCGGATGAGGCAGCTCGTTACGCTGCTCGCGTTCGAGTGCGTCGATGTAAAACCAGTCGACGGTCAGATTGTGATTGAGCGTCGCCTTGATCGACGGAAAGAAGCTGGTTCGATACGCGGCGAAATCTGCCTGGATTAGTAAAGCGCAAGCCTTCAACAGGCGATGATTCGACCATGCATTGTTGTAGGCCATGCTGAGGAAGTGGCGGGAAAGCAGGTTGGGCATGATCAGCGGCTCGTGAAACGGCAAGAGCGCTATCGCACGATGGCGGGTAGCAGCATTAAATTATGGCACGGGGAATGTTGACCGATGTCTTCGAGTCCCCTCTTACCCGTTTGAGCACGCCAAACAAAACGTCCGCCGAAGCGGACGTTTTTCATCGGTTGAGCGAACCGGCTTCTCAAGCCGTAGCCGCTCCCCCCACCCCGCGCCCTGTGCGCATATACAACGCGACGGTGAGCGCCACCCCCGCCGCCGACGCAACCGCAGCAAACAGATACACGGAGCTGAACCCGAATTCCCCGGCGACATACCCGGCCAGCGGCCCCGTCACGCCCAGCGACAAATCGAGAAACACCGAATACGCCGACAACGCCGCGCCACGACTAGCCGGCGGTACGAGTCCGACCGCTTCCACCCCGAGCGCCGGGAAGATCAGCGCAAAGCCAAACCCGGTCAGCGCGGCGCCCGCAAGCGCGAAGGCGGGATCGGCCGCAAGCCAGAGCATCAGCAAGCCGACGCATTCGAACGCAAACGACACAATAGCCACGCGAAAGCCGCCAAAAACTTTGATGGTGTTGGCAAACAACAGCCGCGAGCCGACGAACATCGTGCCGAACACGGTCAACGAAAGCGCTGCATCAGGCCAGTTGTGCGCGGCATAAAAGAGCGTAATGAACGTGGCGATCGACCCAAATCCCGCCGATCCCAGCGCGAGACCCATGCCGTGCGGCAACACGCGAAAGAACACGCTGCGATACGACATGCGCTCGCCATGCACGATCGGAACAGCCGCCATGCGCGTGGCAAGCCAATAGCCGAGGCCGCCCAGCGCAATCACCAGCGCGCCCAGCGACGCAAATCCAATCGAGCGCTCCATCGCCACGCCAAGCGGGGCGCCAACGGCCAGCGCGCCATACGTGGCAATGCCGTTCCACGAGATCACGCGCCCGCTGCCGGCGGCGCCAACCCGTCCGATACCCCACGTGATCGCACCGGTTCCGACCCAGCTTTCGCCAAAGCCAAGCACAAGACGCCCGATAATCAACAGCCCCAGGCTCACCGAATGCCATTGCGACGCGAGCGCCGCGCTGAGCAGCAGCACGCCGCTGATCGCGCAGGCGGTCAGCCCGTACAGCACGGTCTGCTTCGGCCCGATGGTGTCCGCCGTGCGCCCGGCGAGCGGCCGCGAGGCGAGGGTTGCGAAGTACTGGACGCTGATTGCCACGCCTGCCATCACCGATCCGTAGCCGAGATCCGTATGCACGAAACCAGGCAGCACCGCGAGCGGGATGCCAATGGTCAAATAACAAATGAACGTGAACGTGACGACCGAGACGATCCGCCCGGTAATGGCTAGATCGGCGCGTCGGGACAGCGGGGCTTCGGTGGACATTGGGGTAATTGCGGGGTTGATATCGCTGAAGAAGCGTGATTCTCCCATAGCTTAGGCGCGAACGTGGCCCGCCAGATGCTTTTTCAGGATACGCAGAATAGCGAAAAGCCTTGTCGGGGAAGAGTTTGCAGAATTTTCGTTGCGGACGAAGAATTTGCATCTGGCCCGTGACCGGCCGTGGAGCGGGAAAGTCTTACCGGTTTTCCAGGCCGGCGGACTGCCCGGTCAACTCCATTGATACATCGGCCATCAGCGCCTGCAACCAGGCCAGGTCGGTGGGGCGGCTGACCTCGGGCAAGGACATCAGATAACTTTCGATAGGCGGAAACTCGATCGGCGACTCCATGACCACCAGCGGCAACAGCGCGGCGTAATGCAGCGCGAAGCGTCGCGTAGCGGTGAAGATCAGGTCGGATTGCAGCAGCACTTGCGGCACGAGCCCGAAGTACGGAATGGTCGTGACAATGCGTCGACGGATGCCTGCGCCCGCCAGGCCTATATCGATGGGATGACGCTTCGCGCCGCTATACGTGGTGGGCGCAAGATGCGCGGCGAGCGCATAGCGAGCCGTTGTCAGCGGTTCGCGTGCGAGCGGATGGCCGCGGCGCATGAGGCACACGAAGCTGTCGGTGAAAAGTTCACGGCGCGCAAAACGCGGCTCGGGATTTTCCCAGTTGCCGACGACCAGGTCGAGATCGCCGTCATCGAGCGCACGTTCGTGATCAAGCGTCGGCGTCAGCGATTCGATCTCCAGCCGCGCATTCGGCGCCGCCACGCGGAATGCGCGAATCATCGTCGGCATGAAAAAGTCGTTCAGGTAATCCGGCGCGGCGACCCGGAAGGTGCGCCGTGACGTGGTGGGATCGAAGGCGCCATGCGGTGTGGCGACAAACTCGACCTCGCGCAACGTGCGCTGCACAGCCGGCAGCAGCGACGCGCCGTACTCGGTCGGCACCATACCCTGTTTGCCGCGCACGAGAATGGGGTCGCGCAGCAGTTCGCGCAGCCGCCGCAGCGCCGTACTGATGGCGGGTTGCGTCTGCCCCAGGCGCAGCGCGGCCTGCGTGACGCTGCGCTCGGTCAGCAACGTTTGCAGCACGCGGATCAGCCAGATGTCGAGGGAATCGGCGGCGGAGCTGGCGTAATCGGCAGGATCGATGGGATCAGTCATAGAGCGCGGTCTTCGGGCGGACCCTTGGGGCTGAGTGTTGCGTAGCAATTCGTGGCGGGACGATCAGGCGCAGCGCACGCCCGATCGAGAGTGCACTACGTTAAGCCCGACCGAACGCGCACGCCATAGCGTGCATGCTATGGATGGAATAGGGGCCGACCGTCAACCAGCGCGGGCCGAACCTCCGAAACCCGCCGAACCTGACGATTCTCATCCCGCGCCGCTTCACACTTCCGAATAGGGGCCGGCCGTCAACCCGCGCGGGCTGAACCTCACGAATCAGCCGGCTCTCATACCGCGCCGCGTCACACTTCCGGCGCGGTCCTCGGCAAATTGCTGATTCGCCGTACTTCCTTGCCGTCGAGCCAGTTCGGCGAACGCGCGACGTAGAGCACCATCGGCAGCGTGTCTTCGCCCCAGAACAATTGCTGGTTCACCACGAACGTCGGCACACCGAACACGCCAAGTTCCACCGCGCGCTCGACATTTGCCCGCAACGTCGCCTTGACGTCCTCGAGCTCGATCATTTTCGCGCCGTCGGGCAGGCCCACATGGCGGCACAGATCGTCGAATCCCTGCTCGCTCGACGGATCGCGGCCTTGCTTCCAGATGAACCGGAAAATCTCGCGGATACAGCCGATTTCCCCACCCGCCGCCACGGCAAGGCGTAGCGCCTTGCTGGAATCGAAGGGATGCGACGGCGGCATTTTGAACGGAATACCCAGTTGTTCGGCGCGAAAGAGCGCGTATCGATACATAAACACGCGCTTTGACGGGATGTTGCCCGGCATCGGCTGGCCCCAGTGCTTGAGGAGCTTCAGATAGTCGACGGGCAGCACTTCGAACGGCATGTTCGGCCACTTTTCATGCTGTTCGAGCAGCAGATACGAAAAGGGAGAGTTGAAATCGAAAAAAAAGTACGGCTGATGCGGATCGATGGAAGCCGAGGCGCTCATATGAATCTCCCTGGTGCGTTGCTCGTCGCGGTAGCCGTCACGCCGGTTACCGTCGTTTCTTCTTTCGATATTACGTGGTGTGCTGAACGCTGTCTCCCTGCGCGTCGAGTGCGGCGGCCTGCGCGATGGTCAGCCGCTGCCGCACGAAGCCGATATGCTCGCGCAGCACGTAGAACTGGTCGGCGTAGGCGAGCGGCATCTTCATCTGGTTGACCGCGTTCTCGATGCCGTCCACCCGGTCGATCAGCGCCTCGCGCTGAGCCGGTTCGGGGTCGCTCATGGCCTCGCGTTCAATGCCGATCAGCGCGCCGTAGATCTTGTAGATCCGCGATTTGATCCGCCACCTGTACAGTCCCGGCACGAGCCGAAAACCCGGAATCAGCACCACGATAATCGGCACCAGCAGCACGATCACGCGATCCGCAAGACTCGCGATCCAGAACGGCAGCGTCCGGTACAGGAAGCTTTTACCCGACTTGTAGTAACGCTCGGCGTCGTCGCTGATCCGAAATTCATGTTGCAGCGGCGCGGGGAATTCGTTGGCCGTCTGCAACAGGTTCGCGCGTCCGTGCACCTCTTTCGCGGCTTCGATCAGCAAGTCGGACAGCGCCGGATGCAGTCCGTCGCGGGCGATCAGCTCGGCGGTCGGCGCAATCAGGTGGAAAGGTTGCGGCGGCACGTTCTTCGCCAGATCGAAGGCGCCCATCGGCAGGACGATCACCTTCAGATACGGAAAGCGCCGCGCGTAGGCGTCGGCCTGGGTGAAGTCGAGGAAACGGATTCCGGGCGTGCGAAACAGCTTGCCCATGGTCGGCGGCTGCGCGGAGTCCCCGGTGAGGAACGCGGCGTCAATACTCCCGTCCGTCAGCGCGCTCGCCGCGGCGTCGTCGCTCAGCGGCAGCAATTCGGTGTTGCCGCCCGGCTCGATGCCATTCGCCTTCAGCACCGCCAGCGCAAGCGCACGCGTGCCGCTGCCTTCGGTGCTGATGGCGAGCCGCTTACCCTTCAGTTCCGAAAGCCGCGTCAGCAGCGGTCCACGATAAAACACCGCCAGCGGCACATACGCCACGCTGCCGAGCGAGACCAGATTTTCGTGCTTGTCCGGCGTGCCGGGCGCCGACATGCCGCCCTGAACGAAACCGACATCGACGTTCACCTTCGGATCTTCGAGCTTTTGCAGGTTATCGAGCGAACCCTGGGACTCCAGCACGTTCAGCGTGACACCGTTGCGCGCGAGGATCCTTTTGTACTGCTGCGCGTCGTTCCAGAACGAACTGCCCTGAGGTCCCGCCGACATCGTCAGCGTATTGGGCGGCGCGGGCTGGATCAGGCGCACGGCGAGATAGATCGCGGCGGCGCTGATCAGCAGGATCGGTCCGAACGATATCGCGAGGTCGCGCCAGGAAATTGCGACGAAACGTGCCATTGTCGGAGCCATGCGCCGGGTACGGGTTTTCTTCGAGGTTTCCTGAGCGGGAGGTTCTTGGCCGGGAGTTTGAGTCATTGTCGGGTTCGGTGGGGCGGGGACCTGCGTTGACGCAAAACCGCAAAACCATTAAAGCAGCGAATTTTATAAACGGGAGCGAAAAGAAGAAAGGGAAAGGGAAAACCCTCGCACCAACTTATTCAACAAACGAATTTGAGATGGTTAAAAATACCTCTTGTTCTGCGCGTTATGTCTTTTATTCAATCGCGGCAGTAAAACATGCCTGTGCCAATATGTTGAAACGTCTGTTGTTACATTCATTGCCCACGCGCTGTCGCAATTTTCGCCGATGGTACATGAACGCCCGTGCTGTTGGATCACGAGCAGGCCCTAAGCCGGTATGACAATAACGACAACTACGGTCGAGTGCGCACTTCATCGTGTTAAATGCTTTGCGCTTCTCGCGAGGCTGGATTAAATTGACGTTCGCCGCCGTAGAACCAGCATCCGCGCCGCCTAACCGGCATTCGGAGAAATGCTCCGAGCAGAACCGGCAGCGTCGCATGATGTGCAGCAGCTTATGTCCTTGAGCCAACGGTCATGACACCCGTACAAGAAAGGCCGGACATTTGTTTTTTCGCCAGTCTCTCGCAACACCGTGTCGCCAGCATCGCCGGTCTGTTTGTGTCGTATGCGCGTCGATCGTCGGGTCGCCGTTCGTACAGTCAGGCCGCAAGATGTCGTAGCCAAGCCGCTGGGTTGATGCGGTCCAAAGAAGTACAAGAGCAACACTTTGCGAAGTCCAAAGCGAAACAAAAGGAGAAGTCATGAAAGTAGTCGATATGTTGAAGGCGCTGAGCGTCGTGATGTGCGTCGCAGTGGCGTCGAGCGCCTATGCTCAATCAAGTGATGCCACGGCCACGACGGCACCGTCGGCCAAGACCACCAAGAAGGTCAACCGCAAGCTCGGCCTCGATGTGCGGCGTGCATTGAGTAAGGCACAGGGCATCGACGTGTCGAACATCTTCGTGCGCGCACGCGGCGGTGCAGTCGTGCTGACGGGTACGGTGCCGGACGGCGCGCAAATCCCGAAGGCCGAAGAAGTGGCGAAGGGCGTGAGCGGTGTGACTTCCGTCTCGAACAAGCTCACGCTGGCTGAACCGAACGGTGGAGGCTGATGCTTTCCTGAGCCTTGGACTGCGGTGCGTCGTTGCAGCGTTTTTGCAGCGTGTGACGCGGTTTCGTCCAGTGGTTTGAATAACGGGTTCCGGTGCTTTGCGCCGGAACCCGTTATGCGTTATGGGACCAGGCTATGGGCTCACGCTTCCTGGTTGAGAGCAGGAGCCAGGTTCGCGACGTGCATCGAAAGAAGTACGCCGAATAAAAACAACATGGTGGAGAGCGACGATGAAGCGATTCCCGGGAGTCATGGCGCTTGCGCTGGCAATGGTGGCGTTCGGCCTCGCGGCCTGTCACGGCAACGACGACGGCAATGGCAATGGCAACGGTTCGCAGAACAATGCGCTGCCGAACTTCATCGCCGGCAGCGTGCGCACGCAAACCTACGACGGCACGACCGATGACCTGCTGACAGCGGGGCTGGGCAAGGACGGGCTGGCATCGGCAACGCCGCCCGCCATTGCCAACGCAGCTGCGCCGAGCGCCGCTGAATTGCGCCGTCTCGCGATCTACTCGAACTATCGCGCGCTCGTCGATATGTCCGCCAATGGCGGCTACGGACGCTTCTGGGGGCCGAACGTCGACCTGAACGGCAACGACACGCTCGGCGAGGGGATGATCGCCGGCAAGGAATATCTGGCTTTCGCCGACGACGGCGGCGGCACGCTCAACGTGAGTTTGCTCGTGCAGATCCCGGCGAGTTTCAACCCCGATCAGCCGTGCATTGTCACGGCCACTTCGTCCGGGTCGCGGGGCGTGTACGGGGCGATATCGGCGGCGGGGGAATGGGGTTTGAAACGCGGCTGCGCGGTCGCTTACACCGATAAAGGCAGCGGCAACGGCGCGCACGAACTGGCGACGAACACGATTACGCTTATCGACGGCACGTTGTCAAACGCCGCGGCTGCCGGCAAGACCAGCGTGTTCACGGCGAACCTCGGGAGCACCAGTCTCGCCACGTTCAACGGGCAATTCCCGAATCGCTACGCGTTCAAACACGCGCACTCGCAGCAGAATCCGGAGAAAAACTGGGGCGCGAATACGCTGCAGGCAATCCAGTTCGCGTACTGGGCGCTCAACGATACCTACGGCCCACTCGACGGCACCACGCGCAAGATCCGCTATAACCGCGGGGATGTGACGACCATCGCTGCGTCGGTGAGCAATGGCGGCGGCGCGTCGCTCGCGGCCGCCGAGCAGGACACGCAAGGATGGATCACGGCGGTGGTCGTGGGTGAGCCGCAGATCAACCTGAACGTTCCGTCGCAGGTTTCGGTGAGGCAGGGCGGCGTGCCGGTGGCGTCGTTCGGCCGGCCGCTCGCCGATTACATGACGCTCGCGAACCTGCTGCAGCCGTGCGCGGCACTGGCGCCGGCCGCAGCGGGCGCGCCTTATCTCACGACGTTGCCTGTGGCCACGACCGCGTCGATCCGGGCGGCGCGCTGCGCGTCGCTGGCAGTGAACGGCGTGATTACCGGCGGTGATGTGCTCAGCCAGGCCACCAATGCCCTCGCCCAACTGCATCAGGCCGGTTATCAGACGGACTCCGACTTTCTGCAGGCGCCGATGTGGGATTCGCAGGCCGTGCCGGCGGTTGCCGTGACGTATGCCAACGCGTACACGCAGTCGAGCGTCGCCGATAACCTCTGCAACTTCAGTTTCGGCACGACCAATGCGGTGACGGGGGCGGCTGGAGTCAGCCAGCTCGTATCGCCGATGTCTACCGTGTTCGGCAACGGCAATGGCGTGCCGCCGACCAACGGTATCAATCTCGTCTACAACGCGGGAAATTCGGGCGCGGCGGACCATCGATTCGCTACCGCCGATGCAAGTTTCGCCGGCGCGTTTTGTCTGCGCGGCTTGTGGACGAACGGCGACGCGCGGATGACGGCGAGTGTCAACGCGATCCGGGTGAATGCGAATCTGCACGGGAAGCCGGCGATCATCGTGCAGGGGCGTTCGGATACGCTTGTGCCGATCAACCACGCGTCGCGCCCGTACGCGGCGATGAACAAGCTGGCCGAGGGCAATTCAAGCAATTTGTCGTTTTACGAGGTGACGAACGGCCAGCATTTCGATGCGTTCCTGAGCGTCGCGGGCTTCGATACGCGCTTCGTGCCGTTGCAGTACTACAACCTTCAGGCGCTGAACCTGATGTGGGCGCATTTGAAGAACGGGGCACCTTTGCCGCCGTCGCAGGTCGTGCATACGGTGCCGAGAGGCGGTACGGCGGGAGCGGCGCCGGCTTTATCGGTGAGTAATTTACCGGCGATTTCCGCGTCGCCCGGGTCGAACGCAATCACGTTCGGCGGTGGCGGGGTGAATGTGCCGAATTGAAGCTGGGGCTTCATCTCGCCGGTCAATGGCTGGCCGGCGACGGTGTCGGACGGGGATGGGGACGGGGCGCAATTTGCGATTTATCGAAGCGCGGCCGCTGAAACTGGCGGCGGTTGGCGTGTTGCCGGCAGCAAGTATTGGATAAGCCGCTATCTTCGATTGATTACGCGGTGACTATCGGTGAGTAAATTGGCTGCAGCGGGAAGGACCTGGTGGCAACTGCGTCCGAGCGCTTAAGGCGTAGTCGCCGATGCGGCCACCGGCACCGAAGCCGGGGTAGCCACCGTCACCGCCGTGGCGCTGGCGGCTGAAACCGCACTTGCCGTTGGCGCAGGGCTAGCCGCACTGGCGTTCAACTCCGCGCGAGCGGCCGCACTCGCGGCTGGCGTCTGCACGACGATGGGTGTTGGCGTGAGGTCCGGCGAATTCAGGATCAGCGATGGCGCCAGCGCCTGACTGCTGACATTCTCGCCAGGAATCGGCGAGCTGCGCGGCACGGTCTTCAAATAGTGCTCGACCAGACTAAAAAAGCGATCGTAGAACTTGCCTGCCGGCACGGTTTCGCTGGAGATTTTCACCATCGAGTCGCTGTTCGAGCGGATCGGCAGCGAGAGCGAGCCGAGCACGCTCAAACCCACGCTGGCCGAGGTATCGCTTTTCTTCAGCGTATAACCGTCCTGCACTGCATTCACATACGCGATGCTCGTATTGCTCGCGTTTTCGCCCGGCGTACAGACCACATGGAACGACACCACCACGTGCGTGTCCGCCGCGGGCTGGAAGTTCTTGGTGGCATCGACGGTATCGGGCTGCGGCATGGTCGTCACGTAACCCTGGCTCAGCAGCGCGCGGCGCGAGGCTTCGCAGGTTTCCTGACTCGTGGCGTCGTAGTTGCGGGTGAACGGACTCGCGCCCGTCAAGAACATTTCGGCCTGATAGCTGGGCGTGGGCGCGGCCTTGCCGCCACAAGCGGCGAGCGCGAGCAGGGGCAGGGCGAGCGAAAGTCGGGAAAGCGGGTTTTGCATGACGGCGGCTGGATGAAACGAAGGACTTCGGCGGCCTAGATTGTAGTGCGCCGCGCGTATCGGCGTAAAAACAAGAAATTACGTTGGACTGGGGTCATCAGTTTCCCTCTCACAACGACAGTTTCCGAGTGCGCCCAGCCGCTGGAGCCTCTCCAGATGTGGACGGCGGTAGCCAAAGTAAGTCTGGTTTAAATGCTTGACATATGTTGACATATGCTTAAAATTGAATGCATATCTTTGCTTCAGGAGGTGCTCGTGCGCACGGTATCTATTTTTAAGAACAACGCTAATCAGGCGGTCCGGATTCCAAAGGACATGCAGTTCGACGGAGTGACAGAACTCGAAATCCAGCGTGAAGGGGACACGATACTACTGCGCCCGGTGCGGCCAAACTGGACCTCGTTCGCAAGTGAGCCTCTAGCCGATGCAGATTTTCTCGCCGAGCGTCCTGCGGTTATCCAGACCGGCCGCTTTGATCTTTCCTTTGATCTTTCCAGTCCAGATGATGACGCAGGAGAGCAGGACCAGTGACGCAGCTCTATATGCTGGACACAAACATCTGCTCATTCCTTATGCGCGAGCGCCCAGCTGAAGTCCTGGAGAAATTGCAGGCTTGCGTCGATGCCCAGCAGCGCATTGTCATTTCAGCCATCACTTACGCGGAAATGCGTTTCGGGTCGATCGGCAAAAAGGCATCGCCCAAACATGCTGGACTTATATCGGCCTTTGTCGCGCGGCTGGACGGCATCCTGCCTTGGGACACCGCGGCCGTAGACGAGACGACACGCGTGCGAATCGCGCTGGCAAGCTATGGAACGCCCATCGGCGATAACGATGCCGCTATCGCCGGCCACGCTCTGGCCGCCGGCACAGTGCTGGTGACGAACAACGTTCGCGAGTTCAAACGAGTGCCCGGCTTGCGCATCGAAGACTGGGCTACGCCCGCGACCTGACAAAGAATTTGCCGTCCCTTGGCAACCGGTGACTACATAAGTCTTAAGCTATTGTTTCATTGAGATTTTTTCCACTTAAAACCAACTTGCTCGACACGAATGAACGGAAGCTGGAGAGACCCTACCTCTCATTCAGATCTGCTTCGACATCTATTTCTCGTCCCTCACCGATATCCCTTCTTGAAATTACCGATCGGTGTGCCATATACTTGGCACTCATTGCACGAGAGTGCTAACAGTTTTCCGCCCGGTGGCTTTGTAGGTCGTCGGACGGGTTTCCCGCGTTTTTATAGTCTCAGTTAGAGAGGAGTGTGTATGAACCTTCGTCCTTTGCACGATCGCGTCATCGTCAAACGTCTGGATCAGGAAACCAAGACTGCCTCGGGCCTCATCATCCCCGACGCTGCAGCTGAAAAGCCGGATCAAGGCGAAATCCTGGCCGTCGGCCCGGGCAAGCGCGATGACAAGGGTACGCAAAACGCCCTCGACGTCAAAGTGGGCGACCGCGTGCTGTTCGGTAAATACGCTGGTCAGACCGTCAAGGTCGACGGCAATGAACTGCTCGTGATGCGCGAAGAAGACATCATGGCCGTTCTGGTCAAGTAATCACCTTCAAGCCCATTTGGCTTTCCGGCCGGACGATCGAACCGCTCAAGCGATTCTCGTCCGCCCTGATCGAAAGCCAGAAAACTGAAACGAATCAAGGAGTTTGAATATGGCAGCTAAAGAAGTCGTATTTGGCGATATCGCCCGTGCAAAGATGGTTGAAGGCGTGAACATCCTGGCCAATGCGGTCAAGGTCACGCTGGGCCCGAAGGGTCGTAACGTGGTTCTGGAACGCAGCTTCGGCGGCCCGACGGTCACGAAGGACGGTGTTTCGGTCGCTAAGGAAATCGAACTGAAAGACCGCCTGCAGAACATGGGCGCGCAAATGGTGAAGGAAGTTGCTTCCCGCACCAGCGACAACGCAGGCGACGGCACGACCACGGCTACGGTCCTGGCTCAGTCGATCGTTCGCGAAGGCATGAAGTACGTTGCATCGGGCATGAACCCGATGGACCTGAAGCGCGGTATCGACAAAGCAGTTTCGGCTGCTATCGAAGAACTGCGCAAGATCAGCAAGCCTTGCACGACGAACAAGGAAATCGCTCAAGTTGGCGCGATTTCGGCTAACAGCGACACGTCGATTGGTGACCGTATTGCTGAAGCAATGGACAAGGTCGGCAAGGAAGGCGTGATCACGGTTGAAGACGGCAAGTCGCTGGAAGACGAGCTGGACGTGGTTGAAGGTATGCAATTCGACCGTGGTTACCTGTCGCCGTATTTCATCAACACGCCGGAAAAGCAAGTCGCGATCCTCGAAAACCCGTTCGTGCTGCTGCACGACAAGAAGGTGTCGAACATCCGTGACCTGCTCCCGATCCTGGAACAAGTTGCGAAGGCTGGCCGTCCGCTGCTGATCATCGCTGAAGATGTCGAAGGCGAAGCACTGGCTACGCTGGTTGTGAACAACATCCGCGGCATCCTGAAGACCGTTGCTGTGAAGGCTCCGGGCTTTGGCGATCGTCGTAAGGCCATGCTGGAAGACATCGCGATCCTGACCGGTGGTCAAGTGATTGCTGAAGAGACCGGCCTGACGCTGGAAAAGGCTACGCTGGCTGAACTGGGCTCGGCTAAGCGCATCGAAGTGGCGAAGGAAAACACCACGATCATCGACGGCGCTGGCGAAGCTGCGAGCATCGAAGCGCGCGTGAAGCAAGTTCGCACGCAAATCGAAGAAGCAACGTCGGACTACGACCGTGAAAAGCTGCAAGAACGTGTCGCCAAGCTGGCTGGCGGCGTTGCAGTGATCAAGGTTGGCGCTGCGACCGAAGTCGAAATGAAGGAAAAGAAGGCACGTGTTGAAGACGCACTGCACGCAACGCGCGCAGCTGTGGAAGAAGGCATCGTGGCTGGCGGCGGCGTTGCGCTGATCCGCGCTCGTCTGGCACTGAAGGACCTGAAGGGCGACAACGCCGATCAGGACGCCGGCATCAAGATCGTGCTGCGCGCGATGGAAGAGCCGCTTCGCCAGATCGTCACGAACGGTGGCGAAGAAGCCAGCGTCGTGGTGGCAGCAGTTGCAGCCGGTACGGGCAACTTCGGCTACAACGCGCAAACGGGCGAGTACGTCGACCTGGTGGAAGCCGGTGTTGTGGACCCGACCAAGGTGACGCGTACGGCACTGCAAAACGCGGCATCGGTGGCAGGTCTGCTGCTGACGACCGACTGCGCTGTGTCGGAACTGCCGAAGGAAGATGCTCCGATGGGCGGCGGTATGCCCGGCGGCATGGGCGGTATGGGCATGGACATGTAATTCAGGCCTGGCCTGAATTACAGGGCAGCGCGGGTTTCTTCGGGAGCCCGGGTTGCCAAAGAAAAAACCCGCATCGGCAACGATGCGGGTTTTTTTATCGGCTCAAGAAACTGCCGGCTATTTGTTGTTCTCCGCGCGCATCTGTTCGGCGGCCGCCTTGTAGTCGTAGGTCGGGTAGAACTCGGTCCGGTAACCACCCCACGCGGTATTTTCGATTGCGCGATTCACCTCGCGCAATTTATCGGCGGGGACACGCAGCGTGACCACCTGACCGATGCCCATCATCACGTACCACGAAACCACCTGAACGCCCGGCGGTGGAAACGCCTTGAAGAAACCTTGCTCCTTCAGTTGTTCGTTGATCTTCGGCAGCGTCTTCGACTCATCATGTTTCAGGAAAATGGTCAGCAGAAAGGTGCCATCGCCGACGGGCGTAGCGTTCGAATTCGTGTTTTCAGCCGGAGCCGGAGCCGGAGCCGGCGCCGTCTGCGCGAAAGCCACAGCGGAACTGACGGCCACCAGCGCCCCCGCAATCACCCGTGTACCCAGCCATTTTCTGAACTCAAGCATCAGCTTTCTCCATGACGGCCGCGCGTTTCGGACGCGCGTTCAATGCCTTGCGGCTTTTCACGCGCAGCGCGTTGAACTGGGCGTGGCCGGCGGCGGTGTTGTCGAAGATGCACCAAACCTCGTGCGCTTTTTTTGCCCGGTCATGCAGCGTGAGCGCAAGGGAATCGAGGTAGGGATATTCGTACGACGACTGATACATCTCCGGTGAGCCATGCAACCGGAAATACACCAGCGATGTATCCGCCCGATGCGCGATGAAACAGTCATCGGGTTGTGGATCGGCATCGACGTAGGCAATCTGTTTCGCCTTGAGCAACGTGGCCGCGTCTTTCGCGAACCAGCTCTCGTGCCGTGCTTCCAGCGCGATCGGAATGTCCGTGCGTTCACGCATCGATGTAAAAAACGACTTGGCCACGTCGGGGTCGAACGCGAGGCTGGGCGGTAGTTGCACAAGCCAGCAACCGAGCGTACTGCCCAGTTGCGTCGCGGATTCGAGGAAGGTGTCGAGCAGCGTTTCGCAACTGACGAGACGAGCGTCGTGCGTAATGGCCTTCGGGATCTTCACGGAAAAGCGAAACGTACTGGGCACGCTATCGCGCCAGCGTGCATACGTTTCCGCCCGATGCGGCCGATAAAAGCTGGAGTTGATTTCAACGCAGGTCAGCACCTGCGAATAGCGGGCGAGGTGAGTACCGTCGCCGGGGAAGTGTTCCGCGACTGCGTCCGTGATACCCCAGCCAGCGCAGCCGACCCGCACGAGGCCGGGACTGTGCTTGAGTGGGTGGAGCGATGTTTTGCGCAGCGGCATGTGTCAGTTTCGCTCCAGGAAAGTATCAGTGGCGGGCTTCGCCAGGTGTAACGGGTGGTGCATCGGGTTGTGCATCGATAACCACGGGCGGCGTCTCGTCGTCATCGTTCGAACGCGCCCAGAAAAACCGGTCCGGCAAATAAGCGCCCATGCCGGGCCTGAAGGCAGCGCGGGTCGCCTGAAACACATATTCCTGTGCTTCGCGCGCGGCTTCCGCGGGTTCCTGCCCGTTAGCAAGCAACGCGGCGATGGCAGACCCGAGTGTGTCGGTAATGCCCATCATGCGGTGCTCGGTACGGTCCCACGTGTCCTGCCTGATCTGGCCTTCCTCACTGTAAAGCGTGTTCACATGCCGATGCGTGCCCGTTTCCGTCGCCAGGATGTACTCGCAGCCCTGCGACAGCAAATGCGAAATCGCGGCGTCGAGCGTGGGCGCTTCGGCGTCGCCATCGGGCTGCGCGAGTTGCAGGAGCGTGGCGTGATCGGCCACGAGCATGGTGGTTTGCGGCACCAGCAAATCCGCCATCGATTCGCGCAATTCGTCCGCCGCGAGCACGTGTTCGTCGTCGAGCGTGAAGTCAGGTGCGAGGATCAGCGGCACGTCGTCGTAGTCGGCGACCACTTCTGCAATTGCGCTGACCACTTCCGCGCGCGTCGCGGCGCCGATCTTGAAGGCCGCCACCGGCATATCTTCCAGCAACATGCGGGCCTGAGTGCCCACGGTGTCGGGGTCGAGCCCGGTGACTTCGTCGCAGTTCGCCGAGTCGCGCACGGTGTAACCGGTCAGGACAGTGAGTCCGTGACAGCCCATGCTGGCAAGTGTCAGCAGGTCTGCCTGCAGGCCGGAGCCGCCCGTGGGATCGGACAGGCCAAAGGTTAGAACAATAGGAGGGGTGTCGCTGGGCATCGGATTATTCGTTTGTTCAATCTATCGGCTATTCAAGCGGCCGGACAAGGAGCCGGCGCAAACGGCACGATTATGCGGCCTAAAGTTACGTGGACACATGAGATGGGCTTTTTTTCGTACCAAAGCCGGATGAATCATTGTGCGGGAACCGGTGCAACGAAGGACCGATACTTGCTGGAAGGGCGTCGCGCGCTGTGTAACGCCCGCGTGGCAGTGCCGGGAGGGATTCAATGAAACCTCAACGAAATCCGAAAGCCGTCCGAATCCCGGCCGATCGGCCAGCGCTGCCGCATTGCTAGGCATCGCGCCGCCAAACCGGTACCATCATGCACTCATTTAACCGATTGCCCGACGCGACATAAGTATGGAATACAGAAGCTGGATGTGCCTGATTTGTGGCTGGATTTATGACGAAGAAGCGGGACTGCCCGAGGAAGGAATTGCGCCGGGTACTCGCTGGGAAGACGTTCCAATTAACTGGACGTGTCCCGAATGCGGCGCACGCAAGGAAGACTTCGAAATGGTCCAGATCTGAGCAGAGGCTCGGATGTCGCAAGGAAAAACCGCGCCGCATGGATGGGATGCCTTCATGCGGCGCGTCTTGTTTACGTGTGGGCAATAAGCGTGCGGTTCGCTTGGTGGTTCGTGGCGCGCATGACGGTCAGGTTAGACCACAGTTAGATCAGTGGGCAGGAACGCTCGGCCAGCGAGTTGGCTCGACCCGACTCGACTCTTCCGGCGTGTGTCCGGGTTTTATCGCCAGAGGGGATGCGGCGGCATGCATCGGCGAAAATGCGCCCGGGTTCGATCAAGATCCATCCGATGCATGGCGTAGCGCCGTGCATCGGCTCGTGAGCGTTCCATGACAACTCAATCCGGCTTGAGCAACACGTTCCAGGCATTGCCCAATCCGCGCGGAGGCGCCGTGCGGATTGCGGAGATGGCGCTGACTGACGCGCTGCACGCATTCGTGCGCGATGGCGACACGCTCGGCGTCCTGCGCCGCGGGATTGGCGCGTTGCACTCGGCGGGCTGGCTGCCGGCGCAGCGTTTCGGCGAGACCTTGGTGATGGTGTCGCCGCTTGCCGGGCTGAGCGAAAAAAATCGCAACCAGTTCGCTGAAGCGTTGCGCGATTTCAGCGCGGCGGTGGAGCGCCGCAATCTGCGCGAGCTCGCCTGTTCCACGCTGCTGTTCGAGCATTATCGCGGGCTGCATGCGCTGATGGCCGCGCATACCCGCGCCGCGCCCGTTTCCTTCGATGACCTCGCGCTCGCCGGCCGTGCCATTGCGCCGGCCACGCTGCGCTCCATTTCCTCCGAACGCCTCGCTCGCGTGCGGGCGCACTATGAACGGGCGTTGCTGATGCTGCTGCGTTCGAAGGCCGGTGAGCTGAAGGGCGAGGCCGAAATTGTTTCTATCCTCGACGCCTGTTTAGCCGATCTTGCCGGTCCCGATCCCTACGATTTCTGGCGTCTGGCAGGCGCGGTCGTCGAAGCATTGCGTTTGCAGCCCGATCCCGACACCGCCGCCGACGCACGTCGCCTCTACGCTCGCTTCAACCTGGTTCTGGCCGATCAGGCGCATGGTTTGTCGCATGCGCCCAAGTCGCTGGTGCGCGCTGCGCTGGCGCTGTTATGGCGCGATTACGCGTTATACGGCGCGTCGGCGGAGGACTCCGTCCAGGTCGATGTGTTGCGCGATTACGGCTTGACCGTGGACTGGCACGTCGCGGCGTCGCAGGCATCCGAGGACGCGTGGGAGCGCAATGTGGAGCAGGCGCGTGACGCTTCCACTCGCGATCTGGGCGTAGTGCGCGTGAACGCCCTTGCGTACGAAGACTTTCTGACAGGTGCCGAGCCGGCGATCGGCGCGTTGATCGAGCATGGGATGTCGGCGCGGGAGGCTGGCCGTATCGCCGTACCGGCTGCGCTCAAAGCAGCCGACGCGGCGTATCGGCTGGGTGCGGCGGCGTGTGCGTTGGGGCTGGGTCATGTCGCGTTGCTTGCCGACACGCTCGGGCTCGCGTGGCGGCGGATTGCGTACGAGGCACAGACGAGCCCGGATGGCTCGCCGCTCGATGCCGCGATTCCCGAGCGCGCGGCCCAGGCGCTCGGCGCGATGTTGCATCAGGCTGCGGCGGGCATTGCACCGTCGGAGGGCGGCGCGTCTGTTGCAGCGCTGACCGCGATGATCGAACGGGGCATGGCTGTCACGCGATAGGGTTTGTTCAAGAGCGCCTTAGCCGCAGAACCCCCGCGTAAAGGCGCTACTTGACCGCGGCGTACCGCGCCAGTGTGATTTTGCGTGCCGTATCGTGATCGACGACCGGCATGGGGTATTCAGCGCCCAGCGAAATCTTCGCCGCCTTCAACGCGTCCGGTTTCGCTTTCCACGGCGCGTGGATGTCTTTATCCGACAACGCGGCAAGTTCCGGCACGTAATGACGAATGAACTTGCCGTGGGTATCGAATTTCTCCGACTGCGTGACCGGATTGAAAATACGGAAATACGGCTGCGCGTCGCAACCGCTAGACGATGCCCACTGCCACCCGCCATTATTCGATGACAGCTCGAAGTCGTTCAGCATCGACTCGAAATACCGCTCCCCTCGCCGCCAGTCAAGCCCGAGATCCTTCGTGAGAAAACTCGCCACGACCATCCGCAGCCGGTTATGCATATAACCCGACTGATTCATCTGGCGCATGGCGGCATCGACTAGCGGATAACCCGTCCGGCCTTCGCACCACGCGGCGAAATTGGCATCGGCGGTGTCTCCCGTTTCCCACTCGATACGGTCGTATTCCGGCCTGAACGCCTTGTGGTCGCCCGGGACGCCAACATACGGAAAATGGTGCAGCACCGAGAAATAAAAATCTCGCCAGATCAATTCGGACAGCCACGTTTGCGCGCCCTGATTGCCGTGACGCTGAGCGTCGTGTGCGGTACGGGCCAACGCGCGAATCGAGATGGTGCCGTGTCGCAGATGCACGCTGAGATAACTCGGACCTTTGGCCGACGGAAAGTCGCGGGTCCGGTCGTAATCGACCATGCGGTCGCGGAAGTCATCGAAGAGCTGGTACGCGCCGCTCGATCCTACCGGCAACGCGGGCGCGTGCGCGGCGCTGAAACCGAGCGATTCCAGCGACGGAATGCCGTGCTTCACGCCAGTTGGCGGGCGCACCAAAGCAGCGAGGTTTTCTTCCGACGCATACGGCTTCAACGCATCGGGCGTCAGTGACGTGAGCCAGTTGCGCTTATAGGGCGTGAACACGGTGTAGGGCTTGCCTGCGCCCGTCAGCACGTCATTCTCATGAAAGATAACCTGGTCCTTGAACGTGAAAAACGCCACGTCCGCGCTGGCCAGTTTCCCCCCGATATCCTCGTCCCGCGCCTTCGCAGACGGCTCGTAGTCGCGATTCGTGAACACCGCGTCAACGCCGCAGTCGCGGGCGAGCGCGGGAATCTCGTGCGACGGCAAACCGTGCCGCACCATCAGGACGCCGCCCGCGTCGCGCAGGGTTTTATCGAGTTCGATCAGGCTGGCATGAATAAACGGCACGCGACGATCGTTTTGAGGCAAAGGAGAGAGAATTTCGCTGTCGAAAACGAAGGCGCACAGCACCCGGCGACAGCGTGTTAGTGCGTGATAGAGTGCAGCATGGTCTGCTACGCGCAGGTCTCGTCGAAACCAGACTAGCCCCAGATCAAAGTCGGCCATCAAGCAGCGCCTTTGCTAAAATTCGAATTATGTCCAACACTTCCGATCGCATCAATTTGACCAATCAGTTCCTGATCGCCATGCCAAACATGGCCGATCCCACGTTCTCGGGGACTGTAGTCTACCTTTGCGATCACAGCGAGCGCGGTGCGCTCGGCCTGGTGATCAACCGGCCGACCGACATCGACCTCCAATCGCTTTTCAATCGCATCGACCTGAAACTCGAGATCGAGCCGCTCGTGCATCTGCCCGTCTATTTCGGCGGCCCGGTGCAGACGGAACGCGGCTTCGTGCTGCACGATCCGGCCGACGGCGATGTCTACACCTCGTCCATGAGCGTTCCCGGCGGTCTCGCCATGACCACGTCGAAAGACGTGCTCGAAGCGGTCGCGAGCGGCAAAGGGCCTGCACGCTTCCTGCTCACGCTCGGCCATGCCGGCTGGGGCGCGGGGCAACTGGAAGAAGAAATCGCCAAGAACGGCTGGCTGACCGTGGAAGCCGATCCGCGGATCGTCTTCGACGTACCCGCCGAGGACAAGCTGCAAGCGGCGTTGTCGTTGCTCGGCGTATCGCTTTCCATGCTGTCGGGCGAAGCGGGCCACGCATGACGGGTGACACCCGCACTGACGCGCGCACCGAAGCCACGCTGCTCGCCTTCGATTACGGCGAGAAACGCATTGGCGTCGCGGTCGGCAATACGTTGACCGGGCACGCCCGGGCGCTGACGGTGTTTGAAAACCGCAGCCGTGAATATCGGTTCGAAGTAGCCGGTCAATTAATTGATGAATGGAAACCCATGACGGTGATCGTCGGGCTACCCATGCACCCCGACGGCGCGCCGCATGAAATGACGCAACTCGCCACGCGTTTCGGCAATCAGCTGAACGGTCGTTTCAGCGTGCCGGTGAGCTGGGTGGACGAGCGGTATTCATCGGTGGAAGCGAAGGCCGAAATGAAGCGCAACGGCGTGAAGATGAATGCGAAGGGCCGTTACGACGAT
Source organism: Caballeronia sp. LjRoot34 (assembly GCF_964253815.1). Classification (NCBI taxonomy): domain Bacteria; kingdom Pseudomonadati; phylum Pseudomonadota; class Betaproteobacteria; order Burkholderiales; family Burkholderiaceae; genus Caballeronia; species Caballeronia sp. LjRoot34. The sequence continues at coordinate 3,498,338 of NZ_CAXUSB020000001.1, read as the reverse complement.
ATCGACGCCGAAGCCGCGCGGGTCATCCTCCAACAGTATCTAGACGGACTTGACGACAAATCATGAGTTCCATTGATGCCGAGGCGCTGTATCGCGAGTTGCTTGGGCAGATCCGCGCGGCTTATGGTGAATCGCTGACGCAAGCTGGCGCTCCGGTGCTCGCGGGTATTTACAGCGGCGGCGTGTGGCTCGTCGAACGGCTCGCCAAAGATCTGAACGTGGCCGGATTCGGCGTGGTGAACGTGTCGTTGCATCGCGACGATTACGCAAAGAAGGGCCTGCACAGCCAGGCCAGCCCGACGTCGCTGCCGTTCGAAGTAGACAATCAACAAATCCTGCTGGTCGACGACGTGCTTTCAACGGGCCGGACCGTGCGCGCCGCCGTCAACGAGCTTTATGATTTCGGCCGTCCGGCTTCCGTGGAACTCGCCGTGCTCGCCGATCGTGGTGGCCGCGAGTTACCCATGGCGGCGCGTTTTACCGGCGGTTTAGTCGATGTACCCGCGAACGCCAATCTCGTGCTCACGCAGCGCGACGACGGCACGCTGGCGTTCACGACTGAAGCTCGCACGGACTAAAAACGCGCACGGACACAAACAGCAGCGAATAGCAGCGCCACCTCTCCCCAGACAAGAAATAACGCACCACCAGGATCGACATGCACACGGCCACCCAGGGTTCTGCCGAAAGCCGCGAGCCGGACAGAAAACCGGCGTCTTCGCGCTATGGTTTTCTCAAAGGCAATCCACAGCTCACGAAGAACGGCGAACTCAAGCATCTGCTCACCATAGAAGGACTTCCACGCGCCGTCGTCACGCATATTCTCGATACCGCCGAACAGTTCGTCAGCGTGACGGATCGCGAGATCAAGAAAGTGCCGCTGCTGCGCGGCAAGTCAGTCTTCAACCTGTTCTTCGAGAACTCCACGCGCACCCGGACCACATTCGAGATCGCTGCGAAGCGACTCTCGGCGGACGTGCTGAATCTGAATATCAATGCGTCGTCCACGAGCAAGGGCGAGTCGCTGCTCGACACCATCAACAACCTCTCGGCCATGCACGCGGACATGTTTGTCGTGCGTCATGCGTCGAGCGGGGCGCCGTATCTGATTGCCGAGCATTGCGCGCCACACGTGCATGTCATCAATGCCGGCGACGGGCGTCATGCACACCCGACACAGGGTTTGCTCGACATGTACACCATCCGCCATTACAAGCGCGATTTCACGAATCTGCGTGTGGCTATCGTGGGTGACATTTTGCATTCGCGCGTCGCTCGCTCTGATATTCACGCGCTGACCACGCTCGGCGTGCCGGAAGTGCGCGCGATTGGTCCGCGTACCTTGCTGCCGAGCAATCTCAATGAGATGGGCGTGCACGTGTATCACAACCTCGACGAAGGCTTGAAGGGCGTCGATGTGATCATCATGCTGCGCTTGCAGAATGAACGCATGAGCGGCGCGTTGCTGCCCTCGGCGCAAGAGTATTTCAAGTCCTGGGGACTCACGCCCGAGCGTCTCGCGCTGGCTGCGCCCGACGCTATCGTGATGCATCCCGGACCGATGAATCGCGGCGTGGAAATTGATTCGCAAGTGGCCGACGGCCCGCAATCCGTGATCCTCAACCAGGTCACATTCGGAATTGCCGTGCGGATGGCGGTAATGGGCATCGTTGCCGGAAATCACGACTAACACCATGAAGATACATATACAGGGTGGCACGCTCATTGACCCGGCTACGGGCACGGAAACCCTGGCCGATGTGTTTATCGCGGCGGGGAAGATCGTAGCCATTGGCGATGCCCCTGCCGATTTCAACGCGGCGCGGGTGATCGATGCAAAAGGCTTGGCTCTCGCGCCGGGTTTTGTCGACCTGAGCGCGCGGTTGCGTGAGCCGGGTTTTGAACACAAGGCTACGCTCGAGTCCGAAATGGCGGCCGCAGCCGCAGGTGGCGTGACGAGTCTCGTCTGTCCGCCCGACACCGATCCCGTTCTCGATGAACCGGGGCTTGTCGAAATGCTCAAGTTCCGCGCGCAGAAGCTGCATCAGGCGCACGTGTATCCGCTCGGCGCGCTGACGGTAGGACTCAAGGGCGAGGCGATCACCGAAATGGTCGAGTTGACCGAGTCGGGTTGCATCGGCTTCTCGCAGGCGGATACACCGATTGTCAATACACGCACGCTCCTGCGCGCGCTGCAATATGCGACCACGTACGGGTACGCCGTGTGGCTGCGTCCGCAAGACTCTTACATGGCGAGCGGCGGCGTGGCGGCGAGTGGCGCGGTGGCGTCGCGACTGGGGTTGTCGGGCGTGCCGGTGTCGGCGGAAACCATCGCGTTGCATACCATTTTTGAGTTGGTCCGGGTCTCGGGCGCGCGCGTGCACTTGTCGCATTTGTCGTCGGCGGCGGGCGTTGCGCTCGTGCGCGAGGCGAAGGCCGAGGGCTTGCCCGTGACCTGCGACGTGACCATCAACCACGTGCATCTGACTGACATGGACATCGGTTATTTCAACTCGCAATTTCGTCTCGATCCGCCGTTGCGCTCGCAGCGTGACCGCGACGCGATTCGTGCGGGGCTGGCCGATGGCACTATCGATGCAATCTGCTCCGATCACACCCCGCTCGACGATGACGAAAAGCTGCTGCCCTTCGCCGAAGCCACGCCGGGCGCGACTGGGCTGGAACTGCTGCTGTCGCTGACGGTGAAATGGGCGCGTGAGGCGCGCGTACCGCTGGCGAAGGCGCTCACGCGTATCACGACTGCGCCGGCCGGCGTGCTCAAGCTGAACGCCGGGCGTATTGCGGTGGGCGAATCAGCCGATCTCTGTCTCTTCGATCCCGCCGCCGAATGGCTCGTCGAGCCCGCCAACCTCAAGAGCCAGGGGCACAACTCACCGTTCCTCGGTTATGAATTGCCGGCGCGTGTGCTCATGACGCTGGTGTCGGGGCATATCGCCTATGAAGCGCGCTGACCGGTCCTGACCATGTTCGCTTTCCGCAAAGTACGGATTTTTGGGCATCTGCTTCACGGCATGTGGACGGTCGCCACGCGTTTCCCGAACGCGACGCCGCAGGTGCGCATGGAGCTGAATCGCCTCTGGTCGGTTGAAATGTTGCGTCGATGCGGGATGAAGCTTGTCGTGCACAACGATCAGGCGCGGCTCGATAGCGGCGCGCTCGTGGTCGGCAACCACGTGTCCTGGATCGATATCTACGTGATCAACGCGTGGCGGCCGACGCCGTTTGTATCGAAGGCGGAGGTTCGCCAATGGCCGCTGGTCGGCTGGCTTGCGCAACAACTCGACACGATCTTCCTTCAACGCGAAAAACGTAGCGATGCGAAACGCATCATGCATGAGCTGTCGGAGCGGCTGGTGCGCGGCGAACTGATGTGCGTGTTTCCGGAAGGGACGACGTCGTCTGGCGCGGACTTGCTGCCGTTTCACTCCAACTTGTTTCAGGCGGCTGTGTCGGCGTCTCGTCCGGTGCAACCGATCTGCCTGATGTACGAAGACGCGAACGGACGGCAATCGGCGGCGCCGGCTTATATCGATGACCTGACGCTGGCGTTCACGCTGAACGCGATGCTCCGCGATACGCCGCTGACAGCGCATCTTTACGTCTGCGATGCGATCGAGCCGGGTGCCGACAGGCGCGTGCTGGCGAAAGAGGCGCAGGCGGCGGTGGAGGCGGCGTTGCGGCGGATGCAGGCGGGGCTGGGGGCACCGGTGGCGGTTGTTAGCGACGACACGGGAGCGGTTGCCGAGTTCGAAGCGGTGACGCCGCGGCATTGAGCGTTTCAGTCGGTGACTACGCGGCAGTTCGGGCATTCCACCTGCGTCACCGTGCGTTCGGCCGGGTCGCTGGCCAACCGCACTGCCGTCAGCTCTTCGCCCCACACGCAGCCTGAATCGAGTCCGATGACGTTATCGCGGATGATGAGGCCGAGCGCGGCCCGATGGCCGAACACGACGGTCACGTCCGCCGTTCCGCGCGACGGCACGTCGAACCAGGGCATGAAGCCCGGGGGCGCCGAGTCCACGCCGCCGCTGGACGAGAAGTCCATGTCGCCTTCGGCGGAGCAGAAGCGCAGACGCGTCAGAGCATTGCACACCACCCGCAGCCGGTCGCTGCCCTTGAGCTTGGGTTTCCAGCGGGTCGGCTCGTTGCCGTAGAGGCTCGCGAGCGTTTCTTTCCAGTTGGGTGCGCGTAGAGCGCGCTGGAATTCATCGGCGAGTTCGAGTGTCAGCGCCACGTCCCATTGCGGCAGGACGCCCGCATGAACCATCAGCATGCCGTGATCGAAATGCGCGATCGGACGATGCCGGACCCAGTCGAGGAGATCCGCGGCGTCGGGAGCAGCCAGGATTTCGTCGATGGTGTCGCCTTTTTTCGACTTCCGGATCCCCGCCGATACCGACAGCAGGTGCAGGTCGTGATTGCCCAAGACGGCGACTGCACGGTCGCCGAGGGCGATCAGGTCACGCAGCGTGGCGAGCGAGTCGGGACCCCGATTGATGACGTCGCCGGCGAATCACAATGGGGTAGCGTCGCTCGGCGCGGCTTTCGTCAATAGGCGCTGGAAAGCTTCGGGCAACCCCGGATATCGCCAAATGCGAACGGTGGGACGTATTGCGCAGGAGAAAGCAGCATAAATGAGGCAAATTGGCTACAAAATCGGTGAATGAGTGTCGGAGGACGCGGGCGTATCAGAATTCGAAATGCAAGTGTATCCGCCGATGGTGGCCAGTCATTGTGGGCGCGATGACGGCACAAACGAGTAGTTTAACTGCCAAATTTCTTTGGGGCAGGCGGGTGTTGCAACCTTAGCGCTTTGAGGACAAGTGTGTGTCGTTTGAAACCACGCGCCGACTGGCTGGCGACGGTTCACCCCGCGCTCCAGTGCGCTCCACCGGATTTCGCCTGATGAACGTGAGGCACCCGATTGGCTAGGCGGATAGCTGTTATGTCACTGTGATATCTTCGCGACAACACAAAGTAGCTTGTGAATGTCCGATTGCGCGATTTCTTTTCGACTACGCTTCGATGGTTCGCGGCAATCAGATTTGTTAATCAACTTTTCGCGCAAAAATTACATGATCCTAGTGACCGGCGGTGCGGGTTTTATCGGCGCTAACTTCGTGCTTGATTGGCTGCACGTTTCTGAAGAAGCGGTGCTGAACGTCGACGCTCTGACCTATGCAGGCAATCTCGGTACGCTCAAATCGCAACAAGACAATGCCCGGCACGTGTTTGCCCGCGCGAATATTTGCGATCGCGCCGCGATGGATGCGCTGCTCGCCCAGCACAGGCCGCGCGCCATCCTGCATTTTGCGGCTGAGAGCCACGTCGATCGTTCGATCCATGGGCCGGCGGATTTTGTGCAGACCAATGTGGTGGGTACGTTCACGTTGCTCGAAGCGACCCGCGCTTATTGGACAACCTTGTCCGAGACGGAAAAAACCACCTTCCGCTTCCTGCATGTTTCAACGGATGAAGTGTTCGGATCGCTCTCCGCAATCGATCCCCAGTTCTCCGAGACCACACCTTACGCGCCTAACAGCCCTTATTCAGCCACGAAGGCTGGGTCGGATCATCTCGTCCGCGCCTATCACCACACGTATGGTCTGCCGGTCCTCACGACCAACTGCTCGAATAACTACGGGCCGTATCAATTCCCGGAAAAACTGATTCCGCTGATGATCGCCAATGCGACAGCCGGCAAGCCGCTGCCTGTGTATGGGGACGGCCAGAACGTGCGCGACTGGCTCTACGTCGGCGACCACTGCAGCGCGATTCGCGAAGTGCTTGCACGCGGAAAACCGGGAGAGACTTACAACGTCGGTGGTTGGAACGAGAAGAAGAACCTTGAAGTGGTCCACACACTTTGTGATTTGCTCGACCGCTTCAAGCCGAAATCGAACGGATCTTACCGTGATCAGATCACGTATGTGACAGACCGGCCGGGACACGACCGGCGTTATGCGATCGACGCGCGCAAGCTTGAGCGCGAGCTTGGATGGAAGCCGGCGGAGACGTTCGAAACCGGTCTGGCAAAGACTGTCCGGTGGTATCTCGACAACCAGGAATGGTCCGACGATGTAGCCTCCGGCGAGTACCTGAAGTGGGTCGAAACGAACTACGCGCAGCGTGCGCATAACTGACAGGAATCGACCATGGCACGCAAGGGCATCATTCTGGCTGGTGGTTCTGGAACACGGCTTTATCCGATCACGCATGTCGTCTCAAAGCAGCTGTTGCCTGTGTACGATAAGCCGATGATCTACTACCCGCTTTCCACGCTGATGATTGCGGGCATTCGTGACGTGTTGATCATCTCCACTCCGCAGGACACGCCGCGATTCGAAGCGATGCTCGGCGACGGAACCCAGTGGGGCATGAATATTTGCTACGAAGTGCAGCCATCGCCCGATGGATTGGCGCAGGCGTTCATTATCGGCAAGGAATTCATCGGCAACGATCCGTCGGCACTGATCCTTGGCGACAACATCTTTTATGGCCACGATCTCGTGAAGCAACTCGAGCGCGCCGATGCTCGTAGCGATTGCGCGACCGTATTTGCCTATCACGTCCAGGATCCCGAGCGTTATGGCGTAGTGGAGTTCGACAAGCAGTTTCGTGCGTTATCGATAGAAGAAAAACCCTTGAAGCCGCGTTCGAACTACGCGGTTACCGGACTCTATTTCTACGACAACCAGGTCTGCGACATCGCTGCCGATATCAAGCCGTCGCTGCGCGGTGAACTCGAAATCACTGACGTGAATTCCCGCTATCTTGAGCAGGAGAAACTGACCGTCGAGATCATGGGACGTGGTTTTGCATGGCTCGATACCGGGACGCACGATTCGCTTATTGAAGCTGCCACGTTCATAGCGACGCTACAAAAACGGCAGGGCCTGATGGTCGCGTGCCCGGAGGAAATTGCCTATCGTCGAGCATGGATTGACGACGAGCAGTTGCTCAGGCTTGCCAGGCCGCTCGCGAAGAATGCATATGGACAATACCTTCTCAACCTGTCAAACGATCAAGTCGCATGGTCATCCACGTAAGCGCCACCGCGCTGCCTGAAGTCAGGATCATCGAACCGAAAGTGTTCGGCGATGCCCGGGGCTACTTCTACGAAAGCTTTAACGGCCGCGAGTTCTCGGACCAGGTAGGAGTGGATGTTCAGTTCGTGCAGGACAACCATTCCCGCTCGGCCAAGGGCGTGTTGCGTGGTTTGCATTATCAGGTCGAGCACGCACAGGGCAAACTCGTGCGCGTGGTGGAAGGCGAAGTATTCGATGTGGCCGTCGATATCCGCAAGAGCTCGCCGAATTTTGGCAAGTGGGTGGGTGTGCATCTGTCGGAGGAGAACCATCGGCAATTGTGGGTGCCACCGGGTTTTGCGCATGGGTTTGTAGTGTTATCGGAGTCGGCGCAGTTTCTCTACAAGACGACGGACTACTGGTACCCGGCGCACGAACGCAGCATCATCTGGAACGATCCGGAAATTGGGATTGAGTGGCCGATCGATTTCGAACCGTTGCTGGCGGCGAAAGATGCGGCGGCCGTGCGGCTGGCCGACGCGCAGTACTTTACGTGAGAGCCTGTAGATGACCACCGGACACGAGCGGCAACTGATTTTGCTGACTGGCGCCAACGGCCAGGTTGGTTTCGAACTGGCGCGCAGTCTGCAGGGTTTGGGGCAAGTGGTGGCGTTGGATCGTAGCGGCCTTGATCTCGGAGACTCCGAACAGATTCGACAGATTGTGCGCGAACTGTCGCCTGCGTTGATCGTCAACGCGGCAGCTTATACGGCCGTGGATGCAGCCGAACGCGATGCGGCTGCCGCGCTGCGTCTCAATGCCGAAGCACCGGATATTCTAGCTCAGGAGGCAAAGCGTCTCGGCGCGTTGCTCGTTCACTACTCGACTGACTATGTCTTCGATGGCACGAAGGACGGTCCGTACGAGGAAGATGACGCCGTGAATCCGTTGAATGTCTATGGCAAGAGCAAGGTGGCCGGCGAGCAGGCGATTGCGGAGTCGGGTTGCGCGCATCTGATCTTGCGGACCAGTTGGGTATATGGCTCGCGGGGAAAGAACTTTCTCCGGACGATGTTGCGGCTTGGTGCGCAACGGGAGGAGTTGAGCGTGGTGGACGACCAGATAGGCGCGCCGACATGGTCCAGGACCATTGCAGCGATGACGTCCAATGTGTTGTCCCAGCTTCTTGTCCAGGATCGAGACGAGTGGCTGCGACGCTCGGGCATTTACCACCTGACGGCTTCTGGCGCGACCTCGTGGTGTGGCTTCGCTCAGGCCATCTTCGACACATCGACGCTTGCGAACAAGCCGGTGGTCAAGGCGATCTCCACCGCTGCCTACCCGGGTTCTACGACCGCTGCGGTCCGGCCGGAGAACTCCCGGCTATCGAACCATAAGCTGTTCGCGACTTTCGGACTGACGGCGCCTGACTGGCGCCAGGCGCTGGAGCTCTGCATGGCGGATTTGTTGCAAATCCCCGTGCAGGACATTTAGTCGATAACCGCGCGGCAGTTCGAGCATTCCACCTGGGTCACCGTGCGTTCGGCCGGATTGCTGGCCAATCGCACTGCCGTCAGCTCTTCGCCCCACACGCAGCCTGAATCGAGTCCGATGACGTTATCGCGGATGATGAGGCCGAGCGCGGCCCAATGGCCGAACACGACGGTCACGTCCGCCGTTCCGCGCGACGGCACGTCGAACCAGGGCATGAAGCCCGGGGGCGCCGAGTCCACGCCGCCGCTGGACGAGAAGTCCATGTCGCCTTCGGCGGAGCAGAAGCGCAGACGCGTCAGAGCATTGCACACCACCCGCAGCCGGTCGCTGCCCTTGAGCTTGGGTTTCCAGCGGGTCGGCTCGTTGCCGTAGAGGCTCGCGAGCGTTTCTTTCCAGTTGGGTGCGCGTAGAGCGCGCTGGAATTCATCGGCGAGTTCGAGTGTCAGCGCCACGTCCCATTGCGGCAGGACGCCCGCATGAACCATCAGCATGCCGTGATCGAAATGCGCGATCGGACGATGCCGGACCCAGTCGAGGAGATCCGCGGCGTCGGGAGCAGCCAGGATTTCGTCGATGGTGTCGCCTTTTTTCGACTTCCGGATCCCCGCCGATACCGACAGCAGGTGCAGGTCGTGATTGCCCAGGACGGCGACTGCACGGTCGCCGAGGGCGATCAGGTCACGCAGCGTGGCGAGCGATTCGGGGCCGCGATTGATGATGTCGCCGGCGAACCACAGTGGCGTGGCAGCGCTCGGCGCGGCTTTGGCCAGGAGGCGCTGGAATGCTTCGTGGCAACCCTGGATATCGCCGAAAGCAAGCGGTGGAGAGTATTGGGCAGGGGAAAGCAGCATAAGTGAGGCACTGGCTACAAAATCGGTGAAGGAGTGTCGGAGGACAGGCGCGTAACGGTGTTCTCAATGCCGGCGTGTCATCCGACGGTCGCAAGTCATTGCGGATGCGGTGGCGCCACAAGCGAGTAGTTTAACTGCCAAAATTCTTTGAGGTAGGCAGGTGTTGTGTCACAAGGATTGGATGTCGATGCGCTGGCGCATACTTGGGAACCTAGCGCGCTCTAATTGCATCGAGGCCGTGCCCGGCATGCATTCACCTGGGGCTTCTCCTTGGATCGATGCCGCCGCGTCCATGCATTTGCAACACAGAAGTGCCGATGCGACAGAGGAGGGGGCTTGGCGATGGTTGCTACTCCAACGCCTCGGTGTCCGGGCCTCGTCTGAGCAATCGTTATCGACTGTGGACGTTGAAAACAGCCCTCAGTGAAACCGATTCTCGAATCGTATTTCGGCAGCTTCGTAGGCGGTAGCTACTGCACCGCCTACGAACTCACATATACAGATAAGAAATTGCAAGCGCGCGTGATGTGAAGATGCCTGCGTAGGGACGTACACGTCGCCTATATGGCAGAGCAAAATAGGGTCAGCATTTACCCAGCGATTGCATAAGTTATACAAACGACCCGGTTTAATTGTCCCCATCAGTGCATCGCATTGAAATTGTAACGTGAGAGCCAACTATCAGTTTCGCAATGCTTAGGACTTGCAACGCTTGAGTATCAACTCAGTGAGCAATTCGACTGATTGTTCTGCTGTTTGTTGGTCTGTATTTAGAAGTAGCGTTGGCGCGAGCGGTTCTTCATAACGAGAAGACACCCCGGTAAATTCACGGATTTCTCCGCGCGTTGCTCGAGCATAGTGACCCTTGGGATCTCGCCCCTGGCAAACTATGGACGGACAACTACAATAGATTTCGAGAAAGTCGTCCGGGTCGAGTACTGTTTTATTTGTTCTCGTGTCTCCCGAATTGGAGAAACCAGCGCAACAATGACAACTATCCCGCACTCTATAAACAGTTTGGCCGTCTCGGCGACCCGCCGGACGTTTTCATTACGATCCGCTTCGGAAAATCCTAGGTCGGCGCACAAGCCAAGCCGGACATTATCACCGTCGAGAAGCGCGGTTTGCATGCCCAGCGCGTAAAGATTACGTTCCGTTGCGTCTGCAATTGTCGACTTACCCGAGCCTGGCAACCCCGTCAGCCAAACCACGGCACCGCGGTGATGGTTCCTCGCTTCACGACTGGCACGCGTGACTGTTATTGTCTGCTTCACGACATGTGGCGAAGGGCGGGCGAGGATAGTTTCGAAGTTTTGACGACGCGTCATAAAAGTCCTGCGTAAGAATTTCTGGTGCCGCCTGGGGCGTAGCGTATGCACTCAATCTAGTAAAAACGGCGATATTACATATATTACACTCAATGTTCCTTGGAATAGTTGTCACAGAAAATAATTATTGGTAATAACGTGTCGCTCGAAATGCTTGATTTTTCAATTTTGACAATGCAGTCAATTGTTAAAACCAACCTCAACTTCAAAACCGAAACGGGTTCCTTGCCAAGAAGTCTGAGCGAGGCTTTTCTGAAAAAAATTTGAACAGGCTTCCAAGAAAGATCGCATTCCCTATTATTGAATTAAATAATATTTAAACCCTTGGTCGACGTCAACCAGATGGCCGTGAAATCCTCTTGTCGTAATCAAAATTTACATCTTTGAAATATCGGGAATATATTAAAATCGCCGCGATCATTTATGCCGAATCACAAATTTCATGTTACGAAGGGATGCTTGGGGTCGCCTTCCGACCACGAAATGTTCATCGTCATGCCTGTTGTGCTGGGAATCGGGCGGCCAAGCGCCGAGCATCCACGGAGACGCCATGTGATCTATTGGGTGAGTGAGATACGCAGCCTCGCTTGGTCAAATGAGCGCGCTTGCACTTCGCACGATTTTTATCATTTTTTCTGAGTTTAGAATCTCTCCTAGCGCCTCGCGCCCAAGTGCGGGCACGCTGTGCGTCGCATCCATATATCGAAATGCGGTCATGTGCCGTTTTGCGCTTGTGAGAAGTCGGCAGAGGCGGGCGCACTGCGGGCGGGTTTGCCGGGTACCGCCCTTGCGTCTTGTGACTGAGGCCGGAACGTTTGGCGGCTATGTTGGCTCGGTTACAATTGAGCCCTGAGCATTTCTCCATCAAGCACGATAGTGCTATCGAGCAGATGGGTCTACTTAAAGGAGATGGAATTGACGAGCGCAGTGGTCACAGGCATTACCGGGCAAGACGGGGCATATCTCACGCAATTGTTGCTTGAGAAGGGCTACGAGGTTCATGGCACCTACCGGCGTACGAGTTCGGTCAATTTCTGGCGCATGGAGGAACTCGGTGTCCTGAACCATCCGAAGCTGAACCTGGTCGAGCACGATCTGACTGATCTGGGCGCCACCATCCGCTTGCTCGAAATGGCCCAGCCGCGTGAAGTGTATAACCTTGCGGCGCAAAGTTTTGTCGGTGTCTCGTTCGACCAGCCGGCCACCACGGCAGAAATCACCGGCGTAGGTGCGTTGAATCAGCTGGAAGCAATCCGTATCGTCGATAAATCGATTCGTTTTTATCAGGCTTCTACCTCCGAAATGTTCGGGAAGGTCCAGGCAATTCCGCAAAAGGAAGACACGCCGTTTTATCCGCGTAGCCCCTATGGCGTCGCGAAGCTGTATGCCCACTGGATTACGATCAACTATCGTGAGTCGTACGATATTTTTGGTTCGAGCGGCATTCTGTTTAATCACGAGTCGCCGTTGCGCGGCCGCGAGTTCGTGACGCGCAAGATCACGGATTCGGTGGCGAAGATTTCGCTTGGCAAGTTGGATGTGCTCGAACTGGGCAACATCGATGCAAAACGCGACTGGGGCTTTGCCAAGGAATACGTCGAGGGCATGTATCGTATGCTCCAGGCCGACGAGCCGGATACGTTCGTGCTTGCCACCAACCGGACAGAGACGGTTCGCGATTTCGTCACCATGGCGTTCAAGGCGACCGGTGTTGAACTGAATTGGCGCGGCGCGGGAGAGAAGGAAGAGGGCGTCGATTCAAACGGCAAGGTGCTGGTTCGCGTGAATCCGAAGTATTACCGCCCGGCCGAAGTTGAGCTGTTGATCGGCAACCCCGCAAAGGCGAAGGAAAAGCTTGGCTGGGAACCAAAGACTACGCTGGAGCAGCTTTGCAAGATGATGGTCGAGGAAGATCTGCGCCGGAACAAGGCGGGTTTTTCGTTCTAAACGAGTAATTCGTGATTGGGACCAGACTTGTTTTTCGTCAGATCGGCCGAGATACAGCGGAGCCACCGACCCAACTGATTTTGGGGCGGTGGCTTGATCCGCGGTCTATCGGTGTGGAGAGCACATTTGACCCGAAGATAATATTGTCAAGCGTCTGGTCCGTTGTCCTGACCAAATCGATGCACGGATTCCTACGCACGTCACTCATTGTGAGGAATAGCGTCTTCGGTCGGCATGCTGCGATTCCTCACAAAAAGGGAAAGCTATGCACTTTGTCATCGTGAACTGTCGATGAGCCGGGGAACCTCGCGCAGCTTGAATTTCTTTTGGAATCCAAGGCGCGTTGAAACTCGCGAAAGAAAGAGTCAGGAGAGGAATCTGTTTCCGATGAACGACTCGTTTTCGGAGACCGTCAACTTTCGCTTCGAGTTTGATGGGGTGATCTACCATGGTCTCATTAGCCACGCGGCTTTGCGCGAGCACTTTCACGCGGCGGATACCGACGATGGTCCCATGAACGCTTTCATTCGTAATTCAGCACGCATCGCCGGCATTGCTGCGACGAGGGTCTGCACGGCAGAGTCTGGCCTGGTCAGGCTCGAATCCTGGGATATCTGACGTCAGCGCGATGCCTCGCTAACAATCCGTTTATACAGATCGACGTACGAGTCCGCCATCTTGTCAGCAGTGAAAAGCTTGCAGAATCGTTGTTGCGCCGCAGCTCCGAATCTCACTGCGATCGCTTCATCGTGCCAGATCTGATCGATTGCATTGCGTAACGCGGCGGGATTGCCTGGCGGCACGACAAGCCCGGTTTCATTAGCCACGTTCACATAAGACGTTCCGGTGCCGATCTCGCACGAAACCATCGGCTTGCCGAACATGGCGGCTTCCAGCAGTGAAATACCGAATGCTTCCGATCTCAGATGCGACGGAAAGAGGAGCGCATGGCACAGCGTAAGCAGGGCGACCTTGTCTTCATCGGGCAGCGCGCCGACGAAATGCACGTTGCGCAATCCCAGCGTCGCAGCCTGTGACTTCAGTTCATTCTCGAGAGGACCGCCACCGAGGATGACGACGGTGTAATCGGAGCCCTTCAGGGCGTCCAGCAGGACATGCAAGCCCTTGTAGTAGCGCAGCATGCCAACGAACAGAAAGAACTTGGGTCCGACGCGGGTCCGCCATCCGGCCAGTCTGGCTTCAGTTGCGGGAGGATAAGCTTGCGTGTTCAGCCCGAAAGGGATCACCTCGACCTTATCGGCGAACCGTTGCAATACCACGCTGCTCTTCGCGTACTGCGGCGAGGTCGCAACGATGCGCGTGACGCTGCCGAGAAAGCGCATCATCAAAGGCCGATAGAAGTGCAGGAGTGTTTTCTGCCGGACTATATCCGAGTGGTAGGTGACGACCGTCGGCTTGTTCAGGCGTGTGAGGAAATGCGCCATATCCATGAACGGCCACGGGAAGTGGTAGTGGATCACATCCGCGTGCTGGGAGAGTTCCCTCAACCGTGAGAGCGACGACAGCGAAAATGCCGACGACGCTACCTTGAAGTCGAGCCGCGCCCGATAGTGCATGTGGTCGCCGAGATCGACCGTTGACGTGTCACGGCTGACGGTGAGCACGTCGCTTGCCACACCCCGGCGTGCGGAGCCGCTGCAGATCTCGCCGATCACCTGCTCGATGCCACCCATCGTATCCGGCTTGTAGGTCTTATAGAAATGGAGAACTCGCATGCTAGCGGATGAGGGTCTTCCACCAGACAGCGTAAGGCTGGGCGAGCCACCATTTCAACGGTACGTGGCCATGATGGCGGCGCACGGTTTCCATCGCTTCCTTGTAATGCAGGCGGCGATGAATGCGCGTTTTGGTTTCATCGTGGTTGCGGTTGACCGCGACTTCTTCATCGACAAAGCCAAGCGGACCACCGGTGCGATAAAGACGCCACCAGAGGTCGTAGTCGAGCGCCATCTTCAGGGATACGTCGAGGCCTCCGACTGCGGTCCACGCGCTGCGCCGAATCAGTGACGCTGGCTGGGTGATAACGCAGCGTGTCGCCATGCGGCGCTCGTTGAACGGCTCGACCCACGCGGGTGTGCGCCGGCCAGTGACCTCGTCGAGATGCAGTGCCTTGCCGTACGCGGCTGGCCACATGGAGTGGCGCTCCAGCGCTGCCACGAGTTTGTCGAGGCCGCCGGGCAACAGAAAGTCATCGCTGTTGAGCCAGCAAACGTACGGGGCTGTACCCAGGGCGATGCCTTCGTTGATCGCGGCAGCCTGCCCGTCGTCCTTGTGACTACGCCAGCCTGCAAGCTTCGATTCCCAATTTCGGATGATCGAAACCGAATTGTCAGTCGAGCCCCCGTCCATCACGAAGATCTCGGTGCGGACGTTTTGCGCGGCTATCGATTGAAGGGCGTCTTTGAGGAAGCGCCCTTGGTTGAACGAAGGAACGACGACAGTGACGGCGGGCTTGCGGTTGGGCATACGCTGGTCAGCTACCGCTTGTCCCCGTTCAGGAAACTTTGATAGGCGAGGCGTAAGCCTTCCGGCAACTCAGTCTTCGCTTTCCAGCCGAGCGCCTTCAGTTTGTCAACGGACAGGAGCTTCCGCGGTGTGCCGTCGGGCTTCGTGGTGTCAAATGTCAATTTTCCGTCGAAGCCGACTGCCTCGACCACCGCTTGCGCTACTTCGCGAATCGTGACGTCCGTTCCCAGGCCGATGTTGAATAGACCGGACGGTACGCCGGATTCCATCATGAAGACGCAGGCGTCGGCCATGTCGTCGACATACATGAACTCGCGGCGCGGCGTACCCGTGCCCCAGACGACCAGTTCGTGATCGCCGCGCAACTTCGCTTCGTGCGCCTTGCGAATCAGCGCTGGCAACACGTGGCTCGTCGCGAGGTCGTAGTTGTCGTTGGGGCCGTAGAGGTTGGTCGGCATGGCGCTCGCATACTGCGTACCATATTGGCGGTTGTACGCGTCGCAGAGCTCGACCCCGGCAATCTTGGCGATGGCATACGGCTGATTGGTCGGTTCGAGCGGACCGGTCAACAAGTAGTCTTCGCGGATAGGCTGAGGGCACTCCCGCGGATAGATGCAAGATGAGCCGAGAAACAACAACCGCTGGACACCTGCTTCGTAGGCCGAATGGATAACGTTGTTCTGGATGGCAAGGTTCTGAAAGATGAACTCGCCAGGATACGTGTTGTTGGCGTAGATGCCGCCAACTTTTGCTGCCGCGAGGAAGACATAATCCGGTTTTTCACGCTGCATGAACGACCGCACGGCGTGATTATCTTCAAGGTCAAGTTCCGCGCGCGTTGCGCTCAGGATGTTTTCATATCCGCTGGCTTTCAGGCGGCGGACAATTGCCGAGCCGACCATGCCACGATGACCGGCGACGTAGATTTTGGAAGCTATGGTGATGCTTGCTGCGCTCGTCGACATTATCGATATCTCGCTCGTCAGGGTGTTTGGAACAGCAGTACACACGAGTCCCACCTCGGACGGCTTGCGGTAGACCATGGGTGAGGCGGAGTACCGACCGCATTAAGACCAAGGAAAGTCGATCTCGCGAGATGCCGGAAGCCGGCACCGATGTCGGGATTATAACATTGATGTGACGCCGGCCAACCTGGCGGCTGCAGAGCGCGGCTACTGCCAGAACATGTTGCAATAAGAGCAGGTCGTACGCGTCCCGAGGGCTGCTTGTTTGGCTGGCCTGCGCTCCGTGCAACTGTGTTTACCGCAGTTGGCGGGCTTGGTGGCGGACATGCCCGTCCGCCGGACTACATGCTTTAGATACTACTAGCCGCACGCAGCGACCAGTTATACTGCGAACGAATCGCTCGAGTCGCGGCAACAATCTGACCCGAATTTTGACCGTGGAAGTGTCCATGACGAGAAAACTTGGTAAGGAAGCCCGATTCGTTATCCATTGGGAGAGTGGCAGCATTTCCGCTCTATCAACGTCGCATTGCGCCATGTTACCCATGCGTTCGCAACGACAAGTTCCGCTTCGCAATTTTGAAGCATGGGGTATGTGAATGACCTTGCTCGCAACTTCGAGGCTTGAGTGCGAATGGCCGGGTGCGATACGGGCACCTTCCGTCTCGGCTCGAGTTGTTACATTGTTAGTCATCGCGTCAACTATCAACATCCGATAAGTCAGGAGTCTTGGTGCCAGATATCTCCATCATCGTCCCGGTCTACAGGGAGGAGGCAAATATACGGCCATTTCTCGCACGCACTGAGGCAGTTTGCGAGCGGATCGGCATGAGCTATGAGATCGTCTTCGCGCTTGACCCCTCCCCAGATAGGACGGAGGAGGTCATTCTCGAAGAGATCAATCGGAACACGTCAATCAGGCTGCTTGTTTTCTCGCGTCGCTTCGGCCAACCCGCCGCCACCATGGCAGGCATTCTTGGCTGTACTGGTGACGCGTGCGTCGTGATTGACGTCGATTTACAGGACCAGCCTGAACTTATCGAGCAAATGCACGCAAAGTTATGCGAAGGCTATGAAGTGGTCTATGCGAAGAGGACGTCGCGCAAGGGAGAAACACTGGTCAAGAGGTTTATTTCTCATGTCGGCTATTCCGTGATCAACAAGTTCAGTGATGTCAACATCCCGCGGAACACGGGCGACTTCCGCATAATGACTCGCCGGGTTATCGAGGAATTGCGTCGGCTAAATGAGAGTCACGGCTTCTTGCGTGGTCTCGTCGCGTACGTCGGGTTTAAGCAGGCGTTCATTGAATATGAACGCGATGAGCGGTTCGCGGGCAAAGGTAATTACAACCGCCTCACGGGGTCGCTGAAGATTGGCCTGAACGGGCTTATTAGTTTCAGCTCGCGGCCTTTGTTCATGATGTCGATTGCCGGTTTCTGCCTGGCCGGTTTATCGTTTCTGATGGCGGCCTGGTATGTCCTGCAAAAACTCGTTGGCTTTAGTCTCACCCCCGGCCTTTCCACGACGGTTCTCTTGATTTGTTTCTTTGCCGGTGTTCAATTGCTTGGGCTGGGACTGATCGGAGAATACGTTGGGCGCATTTA
This sequence comes from Caballeronia sp. LjRoot34, assembly GCF_964253815.1. Lineage (NCBI taxonomy): Bacteria > Pseudomonadati > Pseudomonadota > Betaproteobacteria > Burkholderiales > Burkholderiaceae > Caballeronia > Caballeronia sp. LjRoot34. The sequence goes on along the minus strand of NZ_CAXUSB020000001.1, from coordinate 3,480,610 downwards.
CGACGAAGTTAAACGTCGTCCCATGTATATCGTGGATAAAAAAATCAACTTTGGAGGTCATGAGTGAGCCTTCCGTTCAGTCTCCCGGTGCCGGCCGGATCCGATTTTAGGCCGGAATGGGACGGCCGCGAGTTCGTTCTCGGGGACGTTCGTAGCCCTGTCCTTGAATACAGCGAGAATTTCGCGGGATGGTCGGATGATTTGACTGCCCTTCATGAAGAAGCGGCTGGCGATAACCACCCGGTCGACGTTGCGTCACGAAGCAACGCAATCGCGGAGATCAGGAAAGTCATCCGTGGCACGAAGCCGGTGATTATGGAGATCGGCTGCTCCTCAGGTTTCTTGATCAGCGAACTGGTCGCGTCTTTTCCTAATGCGTGCGTCATTGGCGCGGACGTGGTGAAGGATCCGCTGTATCGGTTGGCTAAGAAGCTGCCGGGCGTTCCGTTGATCCGCTTCGACCTGCTGCAATGCCCTCTGCCTGCTCAAAGCGTGGACGTCCTGATCATGTTGAATGTTCTTGAACACATTGAGGACGACGTTGGCGCCATGCGTCAGGCTTTCCAGTTACTGAAACCGGGGGGCGTGCTGATCGCGGAGGTTCCGGCGGGCAAGTCGCTGTATGACTCGTATGACGAAGAATTGCAACATTTTCGCCGGTACGCCTTGTCCGAGTTGACTGACAAGCTCAGTTCAGTCGGCTTCGCTGTTAGCCGAAAGTCCCATCTCGGTTTCATCTTGTTCCCTGCTTTCGCTGCAGTAAAGCTGATGAACAAGCGGGCGTCGGCGCGGAAGAGCACCACGGTGGTTCGCGAGCAAGCTGCCAGCACTGCCAGCAGTGGTTTTGTCAGGGTCGCCATGGAGGTCGAGTCCAGGTGGCTTTCGCGATTCCATTTGCCATTCGGCATTCGCGCACTGGCCACGGCCCGGCGTCCGGCCTGAGCCTACGAATGATATGCAACGAGCACATTCAGTCTTTTCGGCTCACTTTTTTGCGCTAGCAAAATTCGGGACGGTTGGCGTGATCACGGCAGCGATCTACTTCTCCGTCATGTGGGTAGCCAATTCTTTGCTTGAGTTGCACTACGTGGTCTCGATCACAGCGGCCTACCTTTTGTCGACCGCGTTCCATTTTCTCGCGAATCGCTATTACACGTTCGGCGCCGGCGCCCATTCTCACCGCCAACAGCTCGCGCGCTACTTTGTGATGTGGTGCGTGAACTATCTGTTAACACTGCTGATCGTAAACGTCTGCGTGAAACATTTTGGCCTTTCGCCCTATATCGGCGTCTGCGCGTCTGTAGTTGTCACGGTCATGACCGGGTACACCTTTTCAAGGTTTTGGGTTTTCAGAGCTAGGGATTAAAGACTATGAGTCGATATGTGGTAACCGGTTGCGCCGGTTTTATTGGAAGCACTTTGGTCGATCGACTATTGGTCGACGGTCACTTCGTGACAGGCGTGGACAACTTCAGCACTGGTTTGCGGCGGTTTCTGGAGTCGGCGCACAAGAACCCAAACTTTGAATTTATCGAAACAGATGTGTTGAATGTGGACGCATTGAAGGACGCGTTCGCGAGCGCTGAAGCGGTTTTTCATCTGTCGGCCAATGCGGACGTGCGGTTTGGAACGGATCATCCCGGCCGCGATCTGGAGCAGAATACGATTGCGACATTTAATGTCCTTGAAGCCATGAGACATAACGGCATCAAAAAAATCGCCTTCTCTTCGACCGGATCGGTCTACGGTGAAGCGCCCGTTGTTCCCACTCCCGAGAACGGGCCTTTCCCTGTCCAGACCTCTCTGTATGGTGCTTCAAAAGCAGCGGGCGAAGGGCTGATTTCGGCGTACTGCGAAGGATTTGATTTTCAAGCGTGCATCTTCCGTTTCGTTTCGATTCTCGGCGAACGCTACACCCATGGCCACGTTTTCGATTTTTATCAAAAGCTGAAGGCTGATCCGTCCCGCTTGCCGGTGCTGGGCAACGGCAAGCAACGCAAGTCGTATCTGTACGTGCAGGATTGCATCGACGCGATCCTGCTTGCCATGGACAAGGCGCAAGAGAAAGTTAACATTTTCAATCTCGGTGTAAATGGCTACTGCGAAGTCAACGATTCAATCGGATGGATCTGCGAAGCGCTCGGCGTGAAACCCGCTCTCGAGTACTCCGGCGGCGATCGCGGATGGATCGGCGACAATCCGTTCATCTTCCTGGACACCACGCGCATTCAGGCCCTCGGCTGGAAGCCGAAGTACGGGATTCGCGAAGGCGTGATCAAGACGGTCGAATTTCTGCGCGCCAACGAATGGGTTTTTGGGGAAAGGGGCTAAGGATGAAAGTCTGCGTGCAAGGTCTTTGGCACCTCGGCTCCGTGACGGCGGCGTGCCTCGCATCCGTGGGCCACGATGTGGTCGGTCTGGATGCTGACACGAACACTATTGCCAAGCTGGGCAACAGTGAAGCGCCGCTGTTCGAACCGGGTCTGGACCAGCTCTTGGCGCAGGGACGCGACGCCGGCCGCCTTCGTTTCACGACTGATGCGAGCGCCGCCGCGGACGCCGAGGTGTTGTGGGTCACCTTCGATACCCCCGTCGACGAAGACGACAAGGCAGATGTCGAGTTTGTGCTTGGAGAAGTCAAACGCGTACTGCCGGTCCTGGCTGTTGGAGCAGTCGTGCTCGTATCGTCGCAAATGCCCGTGGGTTCAATGCGGGCGCTGGAAAAATTTGCGGGCGAGACGATGCCCGACAAGCAACTAGTTTTCGCTTATTCGCCCGAAAACCTGCGTCTGGGCAAGGCGCTCGATGTGTTCCTGAAACCGGATCGCATCGTGGTCGGCGTCAGCAACAGCAGCGCTCGCCTCACACTCGAAAAGCTTATCGCGCCGGTGACCGACAGGGTGGAATGGATGTCAGTCGAATCCGCCGAGATGACGAAGCATGCCATCAACGCCTTTCTCGCGATTTCCGTGACGTTCGCTAACGAAATCGCCGCCATCTGCGAAGCAGTCGGCGCGGATGCGAAGGACGTCGCTCGCGGCCTGAAGACTGAAGTTCGCATTGGTCCCAAAGCCTACGTGTCCCCCGGCGGTCCGTTCGCTGGAGGCACGCTTGCACGAGACATCGAATTCCTCGGCGTGGCAAGCCACGCAGCAGGGCTTAAAACGCCGCTGCTCTCGTCTGTGCGGCCGAGTAACGACGAGCACAAAAAGTGGGTTCGCAGGAAATTGCTCGAGCGCTTTCCAGACATCAAGGGCGTGACGGTCGCAATCTGGGGACTGACGTATAAACCGGGTACGGACACACTGCGGCGCTCGTTATCTGTCGAACTTTGCGACTGGCTCATCGGGCAAGGCGCCGTTTTGCGAGTGCATGATCCCGTCATTCGGGTGTTGCCCGAGCGCTGGTCCGGTCATGTCACAAATTGCGCAAGTCCGCTTGATGCGGCGCGCGATGCGGTCGCCCTGGTAGTGGGGACGGAATGGCCCGAGTTCCGCGAGGCGGCGGCAGCGCTGGCAGCTGATTCCGGTACGGACGTGGTTGTGATCGATGCGAACCGGCATTTGGAATCGCAACTGGCGCGTTCAGCAGTTGAATACGTGGCTGTGGGAACTTCTTCGACGCGCGAACATTGAATATGGAAAAGGTACTCGTAGACAAGGTCGCCATCATTACTGGCGCAAATCAGGGTTTCGGGCTTGAAGTGGCCCGGAAATATTTAGCAGCGGGCGCGCACCTCATGCTTTGCGCGCGGAACGGCGTCTTGCTGGAAGAGGTGCGAGCTGAGCTTTCGAACAGCGCGACATCGGGGCAGCAAGTTCTTGCGATGGCTGTGGACGTATCGGTCGAAGCCGAGGTTCAGGAGCTTGTGAGCACCACGGCCCGTGAACTGGGCGGCTACCATATCCTTGTCAACAATGCGGGCGTGTATGGGCCCAAAGGCAATATCGAGGATGTGGATTGGGCGGCCTGGATCAAGGCGATAGAAATCAACGTGTTGGGCTCGGTCCTGATGTGCAGGGCAACGCTGCCTCACTTCAAGGCGCAGGGCTACGGCAAGGTCATCCAGTTGTCAGGCGGAGGGGCAACCAACCCCATGCCGCGCATCAGTGCTTATGCTGTTTCCAAGGCGGCTATCGTGCGCTTTGCGGAGACACTCGCCGAGGAGGTCCGCGGAACGGGTATCGACGTCAACGCAATCGCGCCCGGAGCACTCAATACACGCATGCTCGACGAAATACTCGAAGCTGGACCGGAGAAGGTCGGCAAGGACTTTTTCGAGCGCGCGGTGAAGCAGAGGGATTCTGGCGGCGTGCCGCTCGGCCGGGGTGCCGATCTTGCTTTGTTTCTGGCATCGCCAGCAAGCGACGGCATCACGGGCAAGCTCATCAGTGCTGTCTGGGATAACTGGGAACAATGGCCCTCTCATCTGGACGTGCTATCAACCAGCGACCTCTATACGCTTCGCAGGATCGCCGGGCGTGACCGTGGTTTCGACGTAGGTGATAAATGAGTACTCAAGATACAACGTACGGCATCGGCATCATTGGGTGCGGCCTGATTGGACAAAAGCGCGCGAAGGCGCTCGGGACCGGCGGCAGCCTTATCGCTTGCGCCGATGTCGATGCAACGCGCGCGGCGAATCTCGCCAAGAGCGCGGGTGCGAGCGCGTTTTCTGATTGGCGCGAATTGCTCAAGCTGCCCGAGGTCCAGATCGTCGTCATCGCGACGCTCCATGATTCGCTTGCCGAGATCACGCTGGCCGCGATTCGCGCGGGCAAGGATGTTTTGGTTGAAAAGCCGGCGGCGAGATCGGCGGATGAACTGGAGCCTGTGCTAAAAGCCGCTCAAGAACAGGGTGTGCTCGTGCGCGTAGGTTTCAACCATCGTTATCATCGCGCTTTGCTCCAGGCCAAGAAGATTGTCGACTCGGGCGAATTGGGTGAATTGATGTTCATACGTGCGCGCTACGGTCACGGCGCGCGCGTCGGATACGACAGAGAGTGGCGCGCCGACCCGGTGTTATCCGGAGGCGGCGAACTGATTGATCAAGGCCCGCACCTGATCGACCTGTCGCGCTGGTTCCTCGGGGAATTCGTCGATGTCCAGGGCTTCGCTCATACGTTCTACTGGGACATGCCGGTGGACGACAACGGCTTCATGATCCTGAAGACGTCCCGGCAGCAGGTCGCGTTCTTGCACGCGTCGTGTACCGAGTGGAAGAACCTTTTCTCAATGGAGATCTACGGCAAAGTTGGAAAGCTCGATATCTCCGGGCTCGGCGGAAGTTATGGCGTCGAGCGCCTCACGCACTACAAGATGCTGCCCGAGATGGGGCCACCGGAGACCACGACCTGGGAATATCCGATGGCGGACAATTCCTGGCTCACCGAGATGACCGAGTTCTACGAGGACGTTCGCTTGGGTCGTCAACCTGCCGCGGGGCTTCCCGACGCGTACGCTGCACTGAAAGTCATCCAGAATATCTATAAGGAGTCAGGCTATGATCATCGCGCGTAGTCCTCTGCGCATCTCGCTGGGCGGCGGAGGCACAGACCTGCCGTCTTACTATCGCGACCACCAAGGCTTCCTCATTTCAGCCGCGATCGATAAATACGTTTATGTGACAGTGATGCGGCCTTTTACTGAAGGCGTCTACCTCAAGTATTCTCAACTTGAACACGTCGATAAAATTATCGACGTCAAGCACCCGATCATTCGTGAAGCGCTGCAGATCCTGGGCTTCAGGACGCCGCAAATCGAGATCACTACCTTGGCGGATATCCCGGCGGGCACGGGCCTGGGTTCGTCCGGCAGCTTCACCACGGCGTTGCTCAAGGCGCTATACACCCACCGGAAGCGGCATCTCCACCAGGAAGAATTGGCCGAGCTTGCGTGCCACATCGAAATCGATCGGCTCTCGCAGCCGATAGGCAAGCAGGATCAATATATCGCGGCGGTGGGCGGTGTGACCTGCTTCACTTTTCATTCAGACGATAAAGTCACGGCCGTTCCACTGAAGATTAGCCAAGACTCAATGTTCGACCTGGAAGACAACCTGTTGCTGTTCTTTACGGGTTATTCACGCAGCGCAAGTGGCATCCTGATGGACCAGCAAGTCCGGTCGCAGAAAAACGACGTCGAGATGCTCAACAACCTGCATTACGTGAAGGAACTAGGATACCGCAGCAAGGAAGCGCTCGAATCCGGGAAGATGGCTCAGTTCGGCGAGTTGATGCACGAGCACTGGGAGCACAAGAAAAAGCGCTCGGGAGGCATGAGCAACCCGAAGATTGATGAGTGGTATGACCTTGCGATGAAGAATGGCGCTGTTGGTGGAAAGCTCGTCGGTGCCGGCGGCGGCGGTTTCCTGATGTTCCTCGCTCACGATCGCAACAAGCTGAGGCATACCATGGCGGCAGCCGGATTGGAAGAAGTCCGGTTCCGCTTCGACTTCGAGGGCACGAAGGTTGTGCTGTCGTCATGAGCTTGCCTGTCGCTATCCTCGCCGGTGGGCTCGCTACGCGGCTTCGTCCCATCACGGAAACTATCCCGAAGGCCCTCGTCGAGGTTGTCGGCGAGCCTTTTGTGTTCCGCCAGTTGGCCTATCTTCGTGCTCAGGGCGTTCGCAAGGTAGCGCTGTGCATCGGTTATCTGGGCGACATGGTCGTGGACGCCGTGGGAGACGGCTCGAAGTTCGATCTCGAGGTTGTCTATTCAGCCGACGGCGATACGCTGCTAGGTACCGGCGGTGCGCTAAGGCGGGCACTTCCCCTAATTGGTGAACAGTTTTTTGTGCTTTATGGTGATTCTTTTTTGCCAGTTGACTTCGCGCCGGTAGAAAGCGCATTCCATGCAAGCAAAAAGTCGGCATTGATGACCGTACTTAGAAACGATAACCGCTGGGACAAGAGCAACGTGCTGTTCAGAGACGGCGAGTTAATCGAATACAACAAGCATAGTCCCCGTGCGGAGATGCAGTTCATTGATTATGGACTGGGCGTGCTGAACGATCGCGTTCTCGAGGCTTATCCGGACGACATGCCGTTCGATCTCGCCGACGTGTATCACAGGCTGTCGCTGGACGGTCAGCTAGCCGGCTTTGAAGTCCAACAACGCTTTTACGAAATCGGCTCCCACACGGGCTTGAAGGAAGCGGAATCTTTTTTCTTAAACGAGGTTAAGCGATGAGCTATGCGCAGCAGCATTTGGACGAATCAATCGAAATCATCAAAAAGATGGATGTCACGGCCGTGGAAGCAATGGCTGAGCTCCTTGCCGGCGTCAAGCGCGACGGAGGTCGCATCTTCTTTTTGGGAGTGGGCGGAAGTGCTGGCAACTGTTCCCACGCAGTGAACGATTTCCGCAAGATCGTGGGGATCGAGTCGTATGCCCCGACGGACAACGTTTCCGAATTGACTGCCAGAACCAATGACGAAGGCTGGTCGACCATTTTTGTCGAATGGCTGAAGATCAGCAAGCTGCAGCCGAAAGACGCGATCTTCATTTTCTCGGTGGGTGGCGGCAACCTGGAAAAGAACATCAGTCCCAACCTAGTTGAAGCGCTCAAGTACGCAAAAACTGTAGGCTCGAAGATCACGGGCGTGGTCGGGCGTGACGGTGGCTATACGGCGCAGGTCGCCGATGCCTGCGTTATCGTGCCCACGGTCAATCCCGAGACCATCACCCCACATTCGGAAGCCTTCCAGGCGGTCGTATGGCATTTGCTGGTATCGCATCCTGCGTTGAAGTCGAATCAGACCAAGTGGGAATCGGCGGTCCGTTAATGACACGAGCTGTCTTTCTCGACCGTGACGGAGTGATCAATCGCGCAGTCGTGTGCGATGGAAAGCCCTATCCGCCGGCAAATGTAGAGGAGCTCGAAATCCTGCCCGGCGTGTCAGATGCACTGCTGGCGCTCCGCAGCGCCGGCTTCCTCCTGATCGTCGTCACGAACCAGCCCGACGTCGCGCGAGGCACCACGCCGAAAGCGACAGTGGAGGCCATCAATGACTACCTCAGTGCGAACCTTCCGCTGGACGAATTCCGCACCTGCTATCACGACAGTGGTGATGGATGCGACTGCCGCAAGCCGCTACCGGGCGGTATTCTGGCCGCGGCGAACAAATATTCGGTCGACCTGACGGACAGCTACATGGTGGGTGACCGATGGCGGGACATCGAGGCGGGTCAGCGCGCAGGATGCAAAACAATTTTTATTGACTACGGTTATGCTGAAAAGCAGCCGGAATCCAGGACCTTTACTGTGACGTCTCTGTTGGAGGCGTCGGAAATCATTTTAAAAGAGGCATCATGAGCAAAGTTGACCAATTGAAAGTCAAGATTTTCGCGGACGGCGCCGACAAGTCTGGCATGCTCGAAATGTACGACAAGTCATTCATCAAAGGGCTGACGACGAATCCGACCTTGATGAAAAAGGTCGGCATTACTGACTACAAGGCATTCTGTAAGGACATCCTGTCGTCGATCAACGATAAGCCGCTATCGTTCGAAGTGTTTTCGGACGATTTCGCCGACATGGAACGCCAGGCCATGGAGATTGCGAGCTGGGGTGAGAATGTGTATGTCAAGATCCCGGTCACGAATACGAAGCGCGAGACGTGCTACGCGCTCGTCAAGAAGCTGGTAGCTCAGAAGGTGAAACTGAATGTGACTGCCATCATGACGTTGACACAAGTGCGTGACGTCGTGGCTTCGCTGGACCCGAATGTGCCGAGCTATGTGTCCGTGTTTGCTGGGCGCATTGCGGATACGGGCCGGGATCCTGTGCCGCTGATGTTGGCTGCTGTGGAACAGTTGAAAGTCGCCCCTGCGGCTGAACTCATCTGGGCGAGCCCGCGTGAGTTGCTTAATATCTTCCAGGCGGACGCAATTGGCTGCCAAATCATCACGGTGACCAATGACATTCTGAAGAAGCTGTCGCTGGTGGATTACGACCTCGACGAATATTCGCTCGACACCGTGAAGATGTTCCACAGCGATGCGGTAGCGGCGGGATTCAAACTGTAACTCTGCCGTAATTTTTAGGGCAGTACCATTGCTTCGTTGGCTAACGGAGCGATGATCATGTTTTCCGGAAAGCGACGACATCCGAGCGGGGAGGCTGGCTCTTGTGATGCAGTCGCTTTTTTTATTTCTCACCGCTTTTCGGTCGCGTTGCGGCGTCGGTATCGCTTAAGAATTTCGCCAGCCTCGATTGAAAGACATTGACCTTTTTCGCCGCGCCGCTCGCGTTCGGATTCACCTGATAGAACCAGACGACGTCTTCCTGAATCGGGCTGAGTACCAGAGTGTAGTCGCCAGGCTTTGACGGCACATTGACACGCATATTCACTTGGGCGATGTCCCCCGGCCGCAACGACGTCGGTAACGCGGTCCGGTCGCCAATGGTTACAACCGCGCGTTTTGCACCGAGCCACACGTAGCTCATGTGAACATATTTCCCGGGACGCAGTGACCCAACCGCCGGCCAGCTCTCGGAACCGGCATTCCTGACAGGCACGGTGATGGACACTGTGGTACCCGCTCGCAGCCGCTTTGGCAGCCCAACGGGCCCTATGTCGTAGGACGGCGCCGTCAGTGATGCGATTTGCGGCGGGGCTGGATCGCGGGTAAGGAGTGTCGCGGCATACCCAGTGTACGGGCTATTCGTTGACACGAGTTCCATGCATGCATTGATGCTAGAGCCGCATTGCTCGAACCACTCATAGACCGACCATCGAGGCGGCGTGTGCTCAGCGCCGGTTCGAACGACAATCTGCTGATCCGGTGAGCGCAGCGGCGGCAACGTGACTACATCCTGAAACGGGTTGTAGAGGAGAAGGTCCCCCGCGCGCGCCTGATAAGGGGTGGTGTCCGTGAGACCGAATGCAGCGCTGACAGCGGGATTGGTCGATTTTTTTGAAACCCTGATCCTGAACAGTGAGTCCGAGAGGCCTGTATTTTCCAGAAAACGCTGAAGACTTATGATGATTTCAGGATGACTGTCGGCGCTCACCCCGAGCAGCACTAGATTGCGGGGAACCTTTCCGGCATTTGGATTCGCCCAGACCCAGTCTGCCACTGCGTCGGTGAAGCGTGAGTAGTTGCGAGCAATGTTGGATTGCGCGGCCGCGTCGGACAGCGCAATGGGGGCGAGATTGATCGCGAACAGCGCGCAGACCGCTGCAACTATCGCCCGAACAAACCCGCGAAGCGGCGCTACGATGCCGGCAATGCCGCAAACGGCGAATCCATAGGAAGGCAGGAAGTAGTAGCCGCTGTACATGCGAAGGACGACATATGCGGCGGCATAGGCGGCCGCCGTCACGAGAAATGAGTCGGAGAGCGAATAGCGGCTGGGTTTTTGCGCCACGGCGATGATTCGCAGGCATAAGACTGGCGCGAGGACGAACATGATCAGCGGGTCGTTGGCGGCATAGGCGGCGATCATAGCTGATCGCCCCGTCGAGTGAGACTCTGCGTATGACCCGGACATACTCAAACCATGCCAGAGGCCAAAGAACACCAGATATCCAATGCCCGAAGTCAGCAGAATCATGGCATAACGCGGCATGCGACGGGGACCGGCAAGCCTCGAGCGCATGACCTCTGATGCACCGAACACCAGCGCGAAGATAAATGCAGTTTCCTTGTAGAAGAATGTCACGATCAGCAGAAGGGTCGCGACGAGCACTAATACATAGCGGATTCGGGACGTTGGGAGTTGCGAGTACTCGCGGCGGACGACGATTGCTATGAACAGGAGCGTGAGCAATAACTCGTTTAGCTCGCCCGCCTGGACAATGACCGACGAATAAACGAAACCGACCGAGAAAAACACCGAGCACCATAAACTCAGTGCAAGCCACGAACCCGCGCGCAGGAGGATGAGGCAGTAAAGGAGAAGCGCGCAGCTTGCCGCCATCTTGAGTGCGTGCACGACGTAAAACAACTGAGCGGATGGTGACAGGAGCCGGGACACCCATGCATATTCCTGCGATGCTAGCGGCGTAAACCGCCCCAGATGGCGGTCGATATAGCCGGGGAATGGATATCCTTGAAAGACGTTCGCGAGGAACGCGTGATCGTTGATGGGATTGAGACTGCCGATGTGAGCAATGAAAGCGAAAAAGGCTGCAGTGGCCGCCGCGCAGAATATTGGCACCACGACGGAGTGAGACGGCCTGCCGGAGCCATTCGTTATTTGCATGTTTCTTCTGATATCGGATAAAGGAGAATTAGTTTTATACGAAAGTACATATCAAAATGACTTGGCCGCCGTTCGCGGCTATTTGTGTGTGGCTCGCCAACAGTAAGGTCTTCGAGCGCGCACGTGGAGGGCCGCTTTTGACCGGCTCCTCCATTCATGATTGGCATTTGAGTTGACGCTTAGTTTTCGGGCACTTGCCCCTTTGGCGCATCGCTCACCGATAGCGCCAGGAACCCGATCCCCAACAAGCGCGTTTCCGGATTGTTCGGATCGACGGAATGCGGCGCAACGGCGCCAGGGATATGGATCCGGATTGACATCTCGCGAGCGGCGAATCCGGCCAGATCGTCGCTCAAGTATGGCAGGCTGATCCACTTTCTTTTGTCGACGATCTGCTCCATGTGCGAATCTTTCCCCCAAGAAACCTGCACCTTCTGTGATTTGGAATTTCCCAGAACAAGAGGCTGGACTTCGATGTTCAAGTAGAGCTTCTTGTCGTTCGGCACCGCATTGGTGTCAAGCAGAACTGTGTAGTCGACGTCGAACGCGTTGCTCCATGTACCCCAGACCTCCGGGTCGCTCAGGCCCTTGCTGCTTGCGACTCCCGGCGTGCTCGCATCAATGCGATATTGACGACCGTACGGCAAGGAGGGCGGGGAGAAGTAAAGGCAGCCGACGTCAGCAATCGTGATGTTGTGCTCGTTCGAAGCACACGAGTCGCCTTCGAGAAACAAGGGCTTGTTGCGCGATACGTCCTCGAGTTTCATATCCTCCTTGGTATAGTAGCTTGCACTCAACAAATGAAGCTTCTTTTGTTGAATGAAGTAGGCTGCAAAGAAGGTGGACGAGAAGCTCGACATCTTCACGTAGAGATCGCTTGGTCCACCCAGCATGTCGAGCGCCTTGAGGTTTTCGTATTTCGACGAAAATGTCTCCGGATGGCGCCTCTCATGAATCACGGAAACTATGTTGCCTACCGTCAGAAGCGCGTAGACGAGCAGAAAGCCAGCTTTTTTTACCGCTCCCGGTTCATTTTTCAGGGGACCGAATATTTCATGGACGGCCCCGAGAAGCGAGATCGAAAGAAGTAGCGGAAGATAGGACGCCATCTTCCACTGTTGATAGGTAGGACCGCTGCGGAAAAAATAGAAGAAGTAGAAACATAGAGCCAGAACAGCGACAGTGAATAAGGCAAATCCCGCGACGGACCGCTCCGCTCCACGCCGTCTCCAGTATGCAAGCAGCAGCGCTCCGGCGATTACCAGCGATAGTGCAATGCCGAGTGTTTGACGACGCGCACCGTGGAGCTGCAGACGCGACGGGAACCCGAAGATTGCCGCAGGAGAAATGAAATCAAGCGGCCACCCGATATCGCCTTTCTGCGAGATCAAAAACAAGAAGCGAAATATATGCGCCAGATGTGCCGGATCGACTGCGATCACAATGACCAAGCAGATGAGGGTCAGCTTGGTCCAGTATGCGATGGCTCTGCCCATCTCGCGATAAAGGGAGGCCTCGCCGCGCTTTTGCCAGCACGACACAAGCGTGACGGTCGCCACGAACCCGAGTTGCACCCCCACGCCGATGATGAAAAGAGGCGGGTAGCAGTAAAAAATAACGACATAAAGCGGTGCACACGACGCAATCGAGCGAATCCAGCTCCGCTGTTGAGGTTCGGATACGATGGCCACTGTCTCAACAAGCAGCAGCATCACGAACAACATCCCGATCAAAGACGATAGAAAGTAATTGCTGACCAGATAGCGGAAGAACGGGCCGCATATGAACGCGGCCGCGATGCCGAATCCAACAGATTTCGATACGTTGAAAGCGCCTCTCGCAAGCTGAACGGCCGCGCATCCTATGAGCGCGGTTATAGCGAAGATAGCCGGCATCGTGGCCGCGAGCACGTCGCCGTGTAGAACCGTCGCGACGCCTTGCATGACTGTGAATACGCCCGGAGTAAATGTCAGCATCATCGAAGGCGTATCGAAGAACGAAAAACCAGCGATGTTCGGCGTGCCTAATTTCTGTAGATATTGCGTGATGATAAAGTAATTGAATATGTCGTTATTCATGATGCGCGCGATCGGCAGATATTCCGTCGATGTTGGCGGCGCCAGAAAAAAATAAGACAGCGTATAGAACGTGGCGAAAGCGGCAATGAAAAAAGGGGTCGTCCTGAGCGATTCCTCTAGCTGCGAAAGCGCTGTGAGCTTTCGGCATCGGACTAAAAGGATGATTGCCGCCAGGATGGCCAGCATCTGTATGCAAACGGGCAGTGTGATGTTGAACTTGATTCCGTACCAGCACCACACAATGGATACGGACGCGCCCAGCGCGATTGACAACGAGGGCTTAGAGAGGAACCGCACCGCGGTTGCGGGCGTGAGGGCAACGCCTAGCAAATACACAAACGCAACAACGATCAGTGTCGCTCCAATGCCCGTTCCGATGTTCCAGACGTGCGCTAAAATCATCCCCGAATCCATTGGAAAATCGATTTCATCATCCCAATCGATATGCTGCGGTTCCATCGCAGCGACGCCTTCAGCGCCACTACGCCAACTCGCGCAGCAAACGATTTCGTGCGCGGTTGCGTCGCTTCTCCCTGTTCTACTACTGCGTGCGCATAGTTAAACAGCCACCGGTCGGGTACGTTGCCGAACAGCCTGCGGAACATATCATTGATTTCGGCGTGAACTTTGACCCTTGCGCCGAGCGTCTTGTTGTCGGCGTAAAGCCGCGAGCCCGCAAGTTTTTCACGAAGCAGCGCGAATTTCACGCCCGCTTTGCCAAGCCGTAACCAATACCCGTAGTCCATGCAGTAGTTGAGCGATTCATCGAGGAGGCCATGCTGTTCCACCACGCGCCGCCGGAAAAAGAGCGCCGGCTGGCAAATGAAACATGTTTCCTTCAGCCGCTCGAGGTCCCACTCTTCAGCCGGATATTCTTCGAAAGCATGGTCTTCGAGATCAATGTGATCAGCCAGTCCGTAGACCACGTCTACATCGTGATGCTGTTCAAAGAACGCCACCACTTTTGCAATCGCGCTTGGGTAATAGACATCGTCCGAATTCAGCCATCCAATAATCTCACCGTCAGTCGCAGCGATCCCCTGATTGACGGCATCGGTCTGTCCTTTGTCCTTCTTCGATACCCAGCGCACCGGCGGTTTGAACGCCTCCAAAACGGATACCGTAGAGTCGTTGCTACCGCCGTCGAACACGACGTGCTCGATCTCCGCGCCCGTTTGCGAGGCCACGCTTTGCAGCGTACGTTCAATAAATTGTCCCTGGTTGTACGAGGGAGTGACGACGCTGACTTTCATGCAGAAACCTTCTCAGGGAACAGGTCGATGTTGGCCGTATTGTCGGCGACAATGCAGCAGCGCTGCAACATGGCCGAGAGTTCGCGCTGGTCATCGCCGATCTTATGGCGCGCCGGGACGAATGTAGGCCTGAGGTGCAATTCGTAAAAGCCGCCGCTGCCGTCCATGGGGAGCGAAACGACCGTTTCCGATCCGCGCTTTATCTTGATTGGCTCGCCATCCGGCTTTCCGTCGCGATATCGCTGAACACTAATGGCCCGTTGCGGCGCCCAGTCGGGCGACAGGAAGGTGACTTCCACACTGCGCGCGCCTGTTAGCGGGGCGGTTTGGATCTTGAGGTTGTCGCCGACCCAGCCGTCCACGTGCACGCCGGTAAGCAGGTTCTCGTGCCTGGAATTGGCCAGCGCGGAGACGAAGAGCTCCCAGTATTCGGTGGCCATGCGCTTTGAATCCGAAAACTCGTCCACTCGCCGCCGCCCGGCTTCGATCAACCGCGCGCGCAAAGGCTCATCGTTCACCAGGGTAATCATCGCCTGCGCGATCTGCTCGGGGATGCGTGGGTCGAACATGATTGCCGCGTCCGCCGCGACTTCCGGTAGAGAGGTGGTGTTGCTGCACGCAACGGGAACATCGGCCGCCATGGCCTCGATGACCGGCAATCCGAACCCTTCGTAAAGGGATGGAAACACGACTCCGCTGCAGTTCGCGATCAAGGCCGCCAACTCGTCGTTGGGCAGGTAACCCGGGAAGACGATGTGTCCGCCCAGCTCCATCGCCTTTGCCGCTTGCATCAGCCAGTCACGCCGTACGCCTGGCGCGCCGGTGCAAACAAGCTTGATTTTCGGGTCAAGCCTACCATCGCGGCGCGCCATGCCGAACGCCGTCAGTAGCATCTCGTGATTCTTGTGCTTCCAGAAATTCGCCGGAAATACGAGATAGCGCTGGCGTGTCAGGCCAAGGCGGTCCAGCACCTCCGTACTTTGCGTCGCGTCGGGCGCGATCCGGCGAGCCATCCGTAGATGGATTGTGCGAATCCGGTCCGGCTCCAGCTCGCCGTGATCGATTGCAGACTGACGCGAGTAGTCAGAGATGGCGGCGAGTGCGGTCGCCCGGCGCGCAGCGTCGACAAACGTTTGTGCGCGATGCGCCACGTCCTCGGGCGTGAAGAATTCCGGATAGGTTTTGTACTGCAAATCGTAGATCGTGCAGACGATAGGAATGCTGGGTTCGTAATATGTCGGTGCCGTGAACGGGCAGAACAGCAGATCGATGCCAAGCTGACGCATCAATCCTTCAGTCCCACGCCGCTTCAACTTCGCGTTCAGCCGATACACCACGCGGCTCAATACGCGTTGGAACCGACCTGGCACCATTGGGACCACGCGCGATGCCAGCCTCTTGAGGCGCGACCGGCTCGAGTCTGCGGTCAGGGCGCCGAGTACCATGCGGCGTTGTATGTTGGGCCGATCGAGCGCCGCTAGCTCTTCGTGCGATGCGGCTTGCGTGAGCAGGATGAATAGGGTGTCGGGCTGCATCGCAGCCAACTGGCGCAGCAAATCGAGGACAAAAATCTTCGCGCCGCCGTTCTCACCCCCGGGCAGAACAGGGGTGAGATCTACCCCCACCTTTAGAGGAACTCGACTCATCGTTTCTCAATTCCGCTTGTCAATGCCGTACTAAGTTTTGTTTTCAAGCCGTTTCTCCAATGCGCGGAACTGTTCTCCGCCGGCCATCTTGGCAACCGCGTGGAACGCCCGTTGGTGAAACAAGTTTCGCACTTCACCCAGCAGTTCTTCCTTCGCCGCGCGGTCGGCGACCAATTGCTTCAGAGTCTCCTCCAACGCGGCAAGTTGTTCGGCCCTCGCCGATCCTTGCGCATCGGACGCCGCCAACATTTTGGTCAGCCGCATGATTTGTTCGCCGCGCGCGGCTCTGTCGGCTTCAGCTTCATTCAATAACTTTGTCAGCGTCTCGACCTGCTCACCTCGCGACGCTCTGTCGGCTTCAGCTTCATTCAATAACTTTGTTAGCGTCTCGATCTGCTCACCTCGCGCGGCGCGGTCCGCCTCAGCGACATTGAGCAATGTCGAAAGCGTTTCGAGTTGCAGACCTCGCGCAGCCCGGTCGGCCTCTGCTTCCTTCAGAAGCGTGGTGAGCTCATCGATCTGGCAGCCTCGCGCGATGCGATCGGACACCGAGGCAAGTTCGCGTTCACGCAGATCGAGCAAGGCCGACGCCATTCGCCCGCTTGGACGCGACTCCAGCGTGGCTCTCATCTTATCAGCCGAACAGGGTGTCAAATGTGTCCTGCTCACGACGAAGAACATGTCGTAGTGCGCGAATATGGCGGGTTCGAAATGGATGAACCCGGCACCCAATCCACGGAACATTCTTGCCGCTGACTCCTGAGTGAAGAGATAAATGTGCTCCTCTGGAATCAACATCTCGAGGAAGCGATTCTGGCTCGCAACGAACTCTTCGTAGCTCGCACCGCTAGTGAACTGCGGCGTTTGCACTAACAGCAATCCGTCCGGCTTCAAAAGCTCGAGGCAACGGGCCATGGTAGCGACGGGATCGGGCAAATGCTCAAGAACGTCCATTGCGACAATCACATCGAGGCTGCCGGGCACCATGTCGAGGTTCTCGATCGGTCCCAGTGAAACGGGTACGCCGAACGCTTTTTGCGCGAAGTGGACCACCCACGGGCTCATTTCGACGCCCGATGCGTCGAACCCAGCCATCTGCATCAAAGCGACGAAACTGCCGTGCGAGCAGCCCAGCTCCAACGCTTTTCCATCAGACGGCAGGCGATACTTGAGCAGCGCTTTTAGCCAGTGAAGATTTCTCTCGGTCAGGTCAGTGCGTGCTCTGGAAAAGATATCGGCCGTACCGAATGCGTCTTTCTGGCGCTCGAGCCAATAGTTCTTGCCGTAGAAGTCAGACTCGTCGTCACGAACCAACAATTTTTCAGGCGGCATTGCCGGCAGATACACTAGCGTTCCGCAGAACGTGCATTCGCCATATTCCAGGCCAAACGGTCGATAGTCAGCGTTTCCGCACCAGCACATACGCATAGTCATCACCCGGGTTTGCGGACGACAAAAACCGCACCACACGTGTCCTGCCAGTCGGTCTCCATATCCAGTAGGCCCTCGAATACCTTCCGGAATGCCGCAGGGAAATTCGCGTTGGCTGAAAGGAACGGATAGATTACGTCGCCCAGTTCGCCGCCCGACTTCCGCTTGACGTGCCAGAGGCTGTCCATCAAGAGGAAGATTCCGCTATTGATCTTCGGCAGGATAGGGATGTGCGCCTCCAGCACCAGTCCGGCACGCTCGAAGCTGCTCGCCCATCCGTCGATGGTCAGTGGATTCGCGAGATGGTGGTACTCGAGGAAGTCTTTCTGCAGTGCCTGAGCGGTCTCTCCGTGTCCGGCCATCGCAACCAGATTCGACAAAAGGGACCACTCGACAAACCTGTTGGTCACGACACTACCCACCAGCGTGCCGTGGGGTTTGAGGCACCGGTGAATCTCCGCCAGGACCGTGTCGAGATGGTCCATGTGCTCGAGCGAGCAGTTCGCAAATACGTGGTCGAAGCTTGCGTCGGGTTCCGGCACCTGATGAGCAGGAGCCACATGCACCGCCCGATACACCCCGCTATTGCGGCCCAACTCCGCGACCACCGGTTCCATGTCCACGCCCACCGCGTCCATGATTTCCGGCCAGATCAGCCGGAAATATCGGCCGTCACCGCAGCCGAGATCGAGCACGCGCCCATCGATCCTGCAGTGCTGATAGGCCGCGTACTCCCACGCCCGCCAATGGCTGAGCGGCGGAACATGGGGATAAAGAGGACAAACGGCGTCATAGCCGCGCAGTACTTCGTCCGCAAGCAGGATACGGTTTTCCATCGCGTTAGGCTCCTAAATCAGTCGGCTGGTAACCCGCCTCGGCGAGAAGGGCGCCGTGACGAGCGTCGAATTTTTCCGCGACCAAAGAGGTGAAGTAATTTCGCCAGTCGCCCGCGATCCCTTTACGTTCGTGTGCCTTCTGGTCTTCCTCTCCGGGCTCGCGCCCACCGGCAACGTTTTCGAACCGGTTATGCAGAATGATCTCGCGCAACCTGTCGCAGCTCAGTGGAATCTCGCAATGCCGAAGCAAGGTGTCTTCGAGAGTCTTCAAATCGTTTTCAAGCAGGTCTTCATAGCGGAAGACCGCTTGGATTAGCAATCGCTCTTCGATACTGCTCGCCTCGAGGCGCTGTCGCCATTCCGCCAAACTCGGGTTTATAACAGCGTGGCTGTATCGAATGGTGGAGTAGGCGGAAATAAGTGTGTCCCGAAGGTCCCGGATAATGACGAGTTTCCGATAATTCTCAGGAAGCGTCACCGACTCAAACTGTTCCCGGGTCACATAGACAGTCGGATAAATCGCATCGGTAATCAGCGGCGAATCGAGAAACTGCTTTTCCGACAACTGCGGTCGCACGATCCGATCCAATTCAATATCACGGAGGATTCGATGCAGCCACTGGGAACCTGCTTTCCATTGCGTGATATGGAAAACTGACACCGGCGAATTAAGTTCTCTATTCATGATGGTCAATGACCCACTGATTGTGCTGATAAGTGCTGGCTCTGCTCGACCGTAACCGACATGTCGCCGGCCAGGTTCGCAATGCCGTGATGGGTCAATCTAGCGACGCCATCGATCATTGCCAAGCCTACCGAAAATGAGCCGGCGTCAGCGATATGGCAATTGCGGATGTGCAAGGCCGACATATCGTCATGCGACATGGTTTTGCGCGCGGCCCACACGTCTTCCGATATAGAGGCCAAGCCAATTTCGAAGACATACTCGCCCGGGCCAATATCCAGCTTGATTTCGTGTTTGCACAATATTGTGGATCCGGCCTCGGTGGTGACGGCAACATCGTTATCGAACTGCCAGCTATTCTTCCCATGCACTATCGTACCGCGCTCGTTTTGAATGACGAGTCCGCAAATCGGCACGCCTATGCCGCGGGTGACTTCGAACTCATAGTAGAAGACCGCGACGTCGCCTTGACGGAACGAGTTGCACGGGTCGCCGGCTTCGTTGCAGAGCGCCACGCCGACGCAGCGCGCGCTGCCGTCGCCAATCTGCGATCTGTCGGACAGGTCGATAAACGCTGCCGCCGATGGCCGCTCGCCTCGCACCGCGCTTCCGGCCTGGCCGGTGGTTCCGGGCAGAGCCGGCGCGGTGGCAGGGCGCGGCGCGGAGATTGCAGGTGCCTGATGCATCAGGTAATAATGCTTGGCCGCTTCCGACGACGGGCCGATAAATTTCATTGTCCCGTGATCGAGCAGCACGGCCCGTTCGCAATACTGCTCGATATCCGGCATCGCGTGCGATACCAGCAAGATCGCCGAGCCTGCATCTCGCAACTGCTCTAGCCGCGTATAGCACTTCTTGCGGAAGAACACGTCGCCCACGGCAAGCGCTTCGTCGATGATGATGATAGACGCGTCAATATGCGCCTGCACCGCGAACGCGAGCCGGACAAACATGCCGCTTGAATACGTCATGACCGGCTGGTCAATGAACTCGCCAATGTCCGCGAACTCCACTATTTGATCGTAGCGTTCTTCGATCTCGCGTTGCGTCAGCCCAAGAATGCGGCCGTTCAAGTAAACATTGTCGCGCCCGCTGAACTCGGGATTGAAACCGCTTCCCAGTTCAAGCAAAGCCGCGACACGGCCATTGACGTGAACATCGCCTGCGGTGGGGGTGAGCGTACCGGCCAGGATTTGCAGCAAGGTGCTCTTGCCGCTGCCGTTACGACCGATGATCCCGAGCGTTTCGCCACGACGAACCTGAAAGGAGATGTCTTGCAGCGCCCAGAACTCGCGGAAAAAATGCGGCGACGGTTGAGGCTTGACGACGCGAAGCGCCGTTCCGGCTTGATTGAGCGTGCGATGCAAGCGTGGTACGACGAGCTGTTTCAGCCGGTCACGCGGGGTCTTGTAGATCTCGTAGCGTTTGCTGACGTGCTGTACGTCGATAACAATTTCTTCAGACGACATCAGCGAAACCTCGACGTGATTTCTGGAACCACCAGTACCCGGCTTGAAAAATACCCAGACCGATTACGAGACTGATGCCCCATGATTCCCACTCGAATGGCTTGCCCCACAACAACAGGTTGCGCAACTGGATGACCGGGAGAGTAATCGGGTTCCATGCAAGGAATGTCTTGTATCCCTCAGGCAACGATTCGATTGGATAAAAAATGGGCGCGAGAAAGAGCGAGATCGTGACCAGCATGCCGATCACCTGCGACAGATCACGCAGGTAGACGCCGAGCGAGGCCAATATCCACGACAGTCCCATGATCATCAGGATCAGCGGCACAAGCGCGAGCGGAATCAGCAAGGCCTCAACATGGATCGATGCACCGGTCAGCATGCAAAAAACAAGGAGTGCGGCGAAGCTGACGAGAAAGTGCAGGAACGCCGAGAACAGCGCCATCCACGACAGTATCTCGAGCGGAAACACCACCTTCTTAACATAGTTGGCATGACTCGTGATCAGGCTTGGCGAGCGATTGAGGCACTCGGCAAAAAACGAATGAACGATGATCCCCGAGAACAGCACGACCGCGAACGCAACCTTGCTTTCGTCGCTATGGCCGCCCCATCGTGCCTTGAACGCCACGCTGAACACAAAGGTGTAGATGGCCAGCATCAGCAGGGGATTGAATAGCGACCAGATGACACCTAGCATCGAGCCCTTGTAGCGGCCGACGAAATCCCGCTTGACGAGGTCGCGCAGCAATTCCCGGTGCTGGACCACGCCCCGGATCACGGCGCTCGGCGTTGCGGGGAAATAGTTGCTCATTGACTAGAAAGCCTGTCTAAAAAGGATACGCACAAGGCCGCCGGACCAAGCCCGGCGGCCGAGAAGGCGTTACGCGCGCCCGTAGATGTCCTGGAACCGGACGATATCGTCTTCACCCAGGTACGGCCCGCTTTGGACCTCGATCATGACGAGGCTCAGGATGCCCGGATTTTCAAGCCGATGTCTGTGGCCTGCAGGGATGTAGGTGGACTCATTGGTATTGACGAGCAGTTCCGCGTCGCCATTCACCACCTTTGCCATGCCGCGCACGACGATCCAGTGCTCGCTGCGGTGATGGTGCATTTGCAGGCTCAGGCTCGCCCCCGGCTTCACTTCGATGCGTTTGATCTTGAAGCCGTTGCCTTCCTCGAGAACGGTATAAGTGCCCCATGGCCTGTGCACCGTGCGATGCAGTCGGTAAGCCTCATGACCATTGGTCTTCAACTGTGAGTAGATCTGCTTGACGTCCTGGGCACTCGACTTGTGAGCGACCAGAACGGCGTCTGGGGTATCGATGAGAATTAGATCGTCCACGCCGACCGCGCCCATCAGCCGGTCATTACTGTGGATGATGCAGTTATGAGTGTTATGCAGGAGCACGTCGCCCTGGATCCGATTGCCGTTTGCATCCGGTTCGTCCAGATTGCCCAGCGCGGTCCAGGACCCGATGTCACTCCAGCCGACATTGCATGGAACGACGGCAATTTGATCAGACTTCTCCATGACGGCGTAGTCGATCGACAAGTCCGGCACCAGCTTGAACGTCTCCGCGTCCAGCTCCAACTGGGTAAATCCCTTGCCTTCAGCGGAACGCGATTGCCCGGCGCAAGCGGCGGTGGCGTCCAAAATGTTAGGGCAGTGCAGTTTCATCTGCGCGAGCATCGCGCCCGCTGCAAAGCAGAACATGCCCGAATTCCAGAGGAAGCGTCCAGACTCCACATATTCCCGAGCTACCTCGATCGACGGTTTTTCGACAAAACGAATCACCGTGTAGCCTTCCGCCTCAATGTAGCCATAACCCGTCTCAGGACTGTCAGGATGAATGCCGAAGGTCACCAGCTTGCCGGATGCGGCCAGTTGGCTCGCCTTCCGCACAGCTTCTTCAAACGCGGGCTGGTCCGCGATTACATGATCCGCCGCGAGCACCAGCATAAGCGCGTCCGGACCGTGCTTCTCGGCGACTTGCAGTGAGGCAATCGCGATGGCAGCAGCAGTATTGCGTCCGCAAGGCTCCAGTACGAACGACACCGGAATTCCGGTCGAATTGACCTCACGGAATTCATCCTGCGTGGCGAACAGGAGTTCGCGGTTGGTGACGGTCAAAATTTCCGTCAGTCCTGAAAGCTGCGCGCCTCGCAAGAAAGCCTTTTGCAAGAGACTCTGTCCGTCCGCCAGGCGGATAAACGGTTTCGGGTGGAGTTCACGCGAAACGGGCCACAATCTAGAGCCAGCACCGCCGCAAAGAATGGTCGTAATTAACTGCATAGGCGTCCCTTAGTAGGTCTCTTGGCTTTTCGCCGTAAATATGCTTATTGGTCGAAGGACAAAGTCAGACGCACTTTCACTGTTGAGCGCCGCGGGTCATCACTTAAGACCGCGTACGCGCGATATAACTGTGGAGCGGATTATGATGGGAAGTTCCTTTTGCGACCACCGCAGCCTGCGTCTTTTACTAAAACATGGAATTGTGTGCTGAATAGTCATTCAGCGGTGCGGCCAGTGGGCGTTGACGAAGGGTGCGAAGCATTTTTAGATCCAGCGGGGCAGTGTGACGTACCGGTTAACGGATCGATAACTTGCCAGCCTCGCGCGGCCAAACGTCCGGCGCGTGTCGCGATAAACAGGCCGGGCGAAACTCGCCGGGAGCTTGCCGCATCGGTTTTTCGCGTCAACACCCTTCGCTGACCAAGCGGGAAGTATAACAAAGGCAACTAGGGGCGGGCAATTCTGGGCGTCCCGTTGACGTTGCATTTCAATCAGAAACGTCTCAGTTTGTAACGAAAAAATTTGGTTTGCTTCACTGGGGGATCTCTTTGGCCGAAAACTTGCTCCTGTGGCAATCCGCGCAACGCCCGCTCGCACCATTGCGCAAATCTTTCTAAAATTGTTACCTGCGGTAAAATCCGTCGCCGTACTGGTCAGTAGCCGATGCGTTCGTGCTTCGGCTTTGCATCGCTTGTTGGCTTTCGCATCGCGTTTCCGTGGTCCGTCAGCGGCGCTGGTACGGACCGAGTGTTGTTTTGCGTGGTTTTACATATAAAAACGAAAGCGCACGAATGAAGCTTTTAAAGCTTTCGCGAGAGGATCGTCGGGCCGCCCGTGCCTGGGATCAGCCGTGCAATAGGACTTGAGAATGCACATTGGATTTGATATTTCGCAGACCGGTTCCGGGAAGGCCGGGTGCGGTTATTTTGCGCATGCGCTGGCCCACGCCATGATCAACATCGCGCCTGAGCATAATTTTTCGCTGTATCCGAGTTTCGGCGATTTCTACTTCGATGCCCTGATGCCGGTCATGAATCCGTATTCAGGCAAGAGCGTTGAGTATGGTCCCCGCCATCTCACGCGAGAGACCGCACGCGCATTCTGGACCAGCACGGATGCGGAGCGGTCAATCGGCTCGCCCGATGTCGTCCATTCGAATAACTTCTGGTCGCCGCTGCACATGACCTCCAGCCGGCTGATATACACATTCTACGATATGGGTTTCCTCATCGACCCGACGTGGACCACCGAGGCCAACCGGCTCGGATGCTTCGAGGGCGTCTTTCGTTCATCGGTTACGGCCGATTGGGTAGTGGCGATCTCCGAAGCATCCCGTGCGCACTACTTGAAGGTCTTTCCGCATTTCCCGGAAGATCGAATCCGCGTGATCTATCCGTGTTCGCGCTTCGCAGATTCATCGGCGGTGGGAAAGCGTCCGAAGGCGCTCGACGATATCCCGGCGAAGGGCTTCTGGTTGAACGTGGGTACGGTCGAGCCCAGGAAGAATCAGCGGCGTCTGGCGCAAAGCTACGCTAACTATCTCGAGGCCGGTGGCGTGCCCATGCCTCTCGTGCTGGCCGGTGGCAAGGGCTGGCTCATGGAGGATTTCCAAAAGCATCTGGCCGAGCTTGGCATTGAGGCGCAGGTCGTGATGACCGGCTATGTGACGGACGAAGAGCTGATCTGGCTATACAGGAACTGCTACGCAAATCTTTATCCGTCACTATTCGAGGGCTTCGGATTGCCGGTCCTCGAAGGGATGCAGTTCGGCGCGCCGACCATCACTACCACCTCGAGCTCGGTGCCCGAGGTAGCGGGCGATGCTGCAATCCTGCTTGACCCCGAGGACACAAACGGCTGGACCCAAGCCATGCTCCGACTTGCAGCCAATCGCAACGAGCGGGACGCGTTGAGCATTGCATCCGTGAAGCAGGCTGCGCAGTTCGACTGGCAGCGCAGTGCCGGAGATTTGCTGCGGCTCTACAAAGATGCCGTAGCATCGCCGAAACGACAGGTAACGAAATGAGAGCACTCGTTACCTTTTAGCCGATGCGGCTTGATAGACTCTTGCAGAAATCCGTGCAGCAAGGAGGATTGTTTCCGGCCATTCGCGAAAGCGGCCTTTCGGGATACTGCAGAACTGAGGTCTATCGATGCTATGTATCAGTACCAACGCCGCCAGGTCCTATCGTCTCTCGCCTGCGTCCCGTAGCATCAGCGGCGGCCGTGAAGGGCGTCCATGAGCGCTGCCGTCCTGGTATCGGGCGCCAACGGATTCGTTGGGCGTGCAGTAGTAAAGGCATTGATCGAACGGGGCGATGACGTCATCGGTCTGGTGCGGCGTGCGCAATCAGATATGCCGGGCGGACGTGAATGGGTGCTTGACGGGGACGGTTTTGCCGGCATCGAGGATAGCTGGCCTGCCGGCTACAGATGCGGCTCCGTCATTCATCTCGCCGCCCGCGTGCATATGATGCAGGACACTGCTACTGATCCGCTGGCTGCGTACCGGGAGACCAACGTCATAGGGACTTTGCGGCTTGCCGAAGCATCCCGTGCGGCTGGCGCCCAGCGTTTCGTTTTTGTCAGCAGTGTCAAGGCGATGGGCGATAGCGATCATGGCCGACCGCTGCGCGAGTCCGACCAACCCGCTCCGAACGACCCCTACGGCGTGTCCAAATTGGAAGCCGAGCAGGCGCTGCTTGCGTATGGTCGTGAAAGCGGTCTGGAGATCGTGATCGTGCGGCCGCCCCTGGTCTACGGACCCGGGGTGCGAGCCAATTTCTTTCGGTTGATGCGCGGGCTCGCCGCAGGTGTTCCGCTGCCTCTCGGCGCAATCCCCGCGCGGCGAAGCATGATCTTCGTCGGGAATCTCGCCCACGTTCTGATTCAGTGCGCAACAGACCCGCGCGCTGCCGGCGGCACTTTCAACGTCACGGACACCCACGACCTCACGGTAACCGAACTGGCTCGCATGCTAGCGGCCAAGCTCAACGCGCCCGCGCGGCTCTTGCCCGTTCCGGCATCGTGGCTTCGATTCGCGGGCGCTCTGACCGGCAAGACAGAACAAGTGGAGCGGCTGATCAGCAGCCTGCAACTCGATACGAGCCTGGTTTGCGAAGCGCTGAACTGGCACCCGCCTTATTCGACTGAGGAAGGTCTGTCGTTGACGGCGGACTGGTATCGCTCGACACATTGAGACAACCGTATGCAGCCAGATTTGTCACACGCCGGTACGGCGAGCGACGCTTTCATTTGCGTACTGATAGGCGTGTGCGTGAGCGCGGCCATTTTGTGGGCGTTACTTAAGACCGGGCTGGCGTGGCGTTTGGCCACTGATATCCCGAATGACCGCTCTCTGCACACTCGTCCCACGCCACGGGTAGGTGGATGGGGTGTTTTGCCGGCGCTGGCGCTGGCTATTTTTCTCTACGCACCAAATTTTCGCCTGATTGCTCTCGGCGCTTTGTTGCTTGGCGTGATTTCTCAGATCGATGACCGGCGTGGCCTGCCTGCGCGCGTCCGATTCGGGGCTCATGTAGTCGTGGTTGCAGCGGGCATCGCGTTGAGCGTTGTCGGGATCGCTTGGTGGATGGCAGTCCTTGCCGCTTTCGCTTTGGTTTGGGTGGTCAATCTTTACAATTTCATGGACGGTTCTGACGGCCTTGCAGGCGGCATGACCGTGTTCGGTTTCGGTTTTTACGCCGTTGCGGCGGCAGTTTTGCAGCCAACGCTTACCGTGGCGGCTGCCGCGGTAGCCGGCGCAGGATTTGGCTTCTTGATTTTTAACCATCATCCGGCCAAGATATTCCTAGGCGATGCAGGTTCTATCCCGCTTGGTTTCCTGGCGGGGGCGCTGGGCTTCTGGGGTTGGCAGCACGGCGTCTGGCCGATCTGGTTCCCCGCCGGGGTGTTTGCGCCTTTCGTCGCCGATGCCACCATGACCCTGGCGCGCCGTCTTGCGCGGGGCGAAAAGGTATGGGTCGCGCATCGCGAGCATTATTATCAGCGTTTAGTGAGACTGACTGAAAGCCACGTTCACGTGGCTGTGGCGTATTACTTGCTCATGTTGGGCAGCGGCTGCGTAGCGCTCTTAGCACTTCGCGTGCCGCCAACGGTCCAATGGACCTTGTTCGGAGCGTGGTACGTTGTCCTAGCCTTGGTTGGCTGGCAGATCGACCGCTGTTGGCGGCAATTCATCCTCACTCAAGGTAACGATATCGATGCGAATTAGGCCTTCGTTGCTTTCGATTGCAGCATTCGGCTTCGACCTCGTGGCTGTTGCCGTGGCGTGGCTCGCTGCATATGCGCTGCGTTTCAATGGCTCTGTCCCCGACGATTTCTGGCACGGCGGCATCAACGCGCTGGTGTGGGTCGTAGTGATCTACGGGCTGATGTTCCGTATCTTCGGGCTGTATCGCGGCATGTGGGTGTTTGCCAGCCTGCCCGACCTCATGCGAATTTCCAAGGCGGTCGCCAGCGGCGCGCTGATCGTGATGATCGGTGCGGCCATGCTGCAACCTTCGCCCATCATTCCCCGTTCTGTGTTGATCATGTCGCCGTTGCTGTTGTTCATGGCGACGGGCGGATCGCGCGCGCTTTATCGGGCGATCAAGGAGTTTTATCGGTACGGCGGTTTGATCAGCCAAGGCAAGCCAGTAATCGTGCTCGGCGCGGGTACGGCGGGCGCGAGCCTGGTGCGCGAACTCGCACGTTCTAGCGAATGGCGTCTGGTAGGTCTCCTTGACGACGACCCCGCCAAGCGCGGCCGCGAAATCCTCGGCCACAAGGTGCTCGGATCGATGAGCGAGTTGCCGCTCTGGGCTGAACAACTCAAGGCCGATACCGCAATCATCGCCATCCCGTCGGCATCGGTAGATGCACAGCGGCGCGTCGCAACCATGTGCGTTCGCGCGGGCGTCAAGGCGATGGTGCTGCCCGCGCTCACCGCGCTTACACAGGGCCAGGCATTCCTCTCACGGGTTCGCCAGATCGACCTGGAAGACTTGCTGGGCCGCGAGCCTGTGAAGATTGACATGCCACATGTGGAGGCATTGTTGCATGGGCGCGTGGTGATGGTCACGGGGGCAGGCGGGTCGATCGGTTCGGAGTTGTGCAGGCAGATCCTGCGCTTCTCGCCGGCGCAACTGGTGGCCTACGACCTGAGCGAATACGCGATGTATCTGCTCGTCGAAGAATTGCATGAGCGGTTTCCGGATCTGTCGGTGATCCCGGTGATCGGCGATGCGAAGGATTCGCTGCTGCTCGATCAGACCATGTCGCGCTTCGCCCCGCATATCGTGTTTCACGCGGCCGCGTACAAGCACGTACCGTTGATGGAAGAGCAGAACGCGTGGGCGGCAGTGCGCAACAACGTGCTGGGCACGTTGCGCGTGGCGCGAGCAGCGATTCGTCATCAGGTCGGCCATTTCGTGCTGATCTCCACCGATAAAGCCGTCAACCCGACCAACGTGATGGGCGCAAGCAAGCGCCTGGCCGAGATGGCCTGCCAGGCATTGCAGCAGACAGCTCCGCGCACGCAGTTCGAAACGGTGAGATTTGGCAATGTGCTGGGCAGCGCGGGCAGCGTGATTCCGAAGTTCCAGCAGCAGATTGCGAAGGGCGGCCCGGTGACGGTCACGCATCCGGAGATCACGCGGTTCTTCATGACGATCCCCGAAGCGGCGCAACTGGTGTTGCAGGCGTCGAGTATGGGCCGTGGCGGCGAGATCTTCATCCTGGATATGGGCGAACCAGTGCGGATCGTGGATCTGGCGCGCGACTTGATCCGTTTGTACGGATTCTCGGAGGAGCAGATCCGGATCGTGTTCACGGGCTTGCGGCCGGGCGAAAAGCTCTACGAGGAGTTGCTTGCCGACGATGAAACGACCACGCGCACGCCGCATCCGAAGCTGCGGATCGCGCAGGCGCGTGAGGTGCCGAATCACTTCCTCGATGAATTGCTGCCGTGGCTGATGCAGCATCGTGTGTTGCCAGATGATGAAGTGAGGCGTGACCTACGGCGCTGGGTTCCGGAGTATCAGACGACCATGCCGCCGGTTTTGCAAAGCGTTCAATCGGTTCGAGGCTGAATACACTCGCACGTGCGAAAGTTCCGTTAATTACTTACTTGCGAGTAGTGAGCGTATTTTTGAATTGCACTGCTGCGCGACTCCCTCAGCCTGGTTGGCGAAGTGCGACACATCCAAATGTCTGATCGTTGATCCGCCCGCTCGTGAGAATCTCGCCGGTGCCGGTAACTTGCTGCCCTGTGAACACGGTCAACGCGCATGCTCGGATCGACGGTGACCGCTACAGCGGAAGCTCATGTTCGCGCAGCGGCTTATCGCGTGCACGATTTGAGCGATCGCGACTCTTTCGTTTATCGTATTTTATTGATGTCGAGCGCTGCGATCGATCACGTAATACGGCTGTGATCGGAAATCGAGCAACGTCATCACAGCCACTGTCAGACAAGCAACGGTAACGCATGCTAGTTCGTGTTTCCTGGACCATTCCTGATACGGTCGCGAGGGCTGCCGTAGCGGCCGACGTAAAGCCGAAGACAATTCCGGGCAATGCTCTATCGCCTCAACGTGCACCGATCCCTCGTGCACAATTTCATGTTGCTACATTCAAGGACGACACCGCGCCGGACCTTTAACGCGCTATGGGCGCGCCACCGGGCTTGTTCGGCCAGATGTTGGACGACGAAGAGATGGACGTCAATGTAACGCTTGCGTATCACAGGCGTTGGCAAGCTTTAGCCCGAAAAGGGATGCGTTTTTCGGGGGCTTTCTGGGAAAGTACCTTCAACATGTTGGACGCACCGGTTCGTCACCGGCCCGACGAGACTCGCTTCCGCTAAAATTGATCAGGTGTGAGTGCGCATCTTTCCAGCCTGCACATGCGTGAGCGGTGCCCGTTCGTGCGATTCCGGTGCCACGCGAACTTTTCCACAACGACGGCTAAGGTTCCTCGCGAGCGTGCCGATAATCCAGTTACGCTCGGGATCGGTTTTGATGAACTTTGGCTGGTGTTCGCCATGCTATTAACTTTTCGTTGTGAAGATCCCTGCCATTCCATCAACTGCTAAATCGTTGCAGTCATCACGTTTTGCGTCACGACATACTGTTTTTGGCGAAGTTTTGTGCGCACTGTTCTCAGGTGGCAGTTCTCCAAAAACATGAAATTTAGTCTTAAATTCAATTGGTTATCCACAGAGATGGCTTATAAATCAACCTTTAACAGGATGATTTCCCGTGCCCTCGCAAAGTTGAGAACACCATCCTTTATGCCGCTTCCGGTCGAACTAGGTGCCGGCGATTTGATGTCCTGTGCGTCGTGTTCGCGTGCCCTGACGGCGGCGTGTCGTCCCCAAACAGGCTGTGAAGTTGACTTTTCTATCGACATCCGTTGCAGGCGGGCTAACACTTCACGCGCTGATCGCCGTGCGCACGCGTTTGACCTCTGGAAAACACCAAAATTTAAAGCATAGTCAAAATGAAACGTTCAAAAACCACGCTAAAAGTCCAGAAATTTTCAGCGCTGCAGCTTGGGAGGATCTTTCCGGTCGGAATTCGGATCGGCCTTTGGACGACTCGGGCCGCGGCAGCAAAGAAATTAGACGCCACAGCGCCAGAACTTTCACGGGGCGTGCAGGTCGCGGCGCTCCCGAATGAAATTTTGGATTTGTTTTCGGCCGACGACATAACAGATTACGTCGCTCGGAAGCTTCTCGAAACGATAAAGAGCGACGGCTTACCAACGGTGCTAACCCGGGCAAACAATCACGCCGTACATTCTGATGACCGAAGCGCTGCCGCAGTGATGGCTGCGCTGCGAGCGCGCCCACTAAAACGGCAAGTCCGCGCAAAAAAAACGTCTTCCTATGCGGCCCTCACAACCTTCCCAGAAACGACTCGCCGTGATGTTGACGGCGTCCGGAAACGGCTGCCACTCGATATCGCGCGACAGTTCAAGGACGGGAAGGCGCGTGGTGAATGGTCGACAATTACAGAGGGTGCTAGGCGCCTCGGATTTCCGAGAACAACGGTCAGTCGCGCTTTATCAATCGATGCGTTACCGGAATACGTAAAGAAACTGCTGCCACGAGAAAAACTCACGCTCGCCGTCGGCGCCGAACTTGTTGAAATAAAGAACGACATTGGCATTAGCAAATTACAACGAAACGCATACTTGACCGAGGGGTGGTCCGCCATACGGCCAGTGCGAGTTATTCTTGACGAGTTGGCGATTGGCGGCACAGCATCACCCGAAAAAATCAAAATTCGAGTCAGGCAAGGGTACCAAAACCAATACCTGAAGATTGAGTGCAGTCATATGATCGTTGTGTCGCGATATAGGAAAGAGATTGAAGCGATGATTAGGCGCTTGATCCGGATGAGGCGCGATAAGCGGGATGAATCGGAGCTGTTTTCTGAAGATGAGCTCGCCAAATTTTATGACGTGTTGCCGAAAGTTCGTAGAAAGTCCTAGATCTCACATTTAGAAAATCACGACGTGCTGCCTCTCCTAAATTCTGTCGCTGCGAAGCGAAGCGACGCGTCGGAGACGAGCATTTTCATAGTCAACTTTTTTCAGCTTACAACTACTGTAAGTGCTTATCTGAAGACGACTCTTCACATCCGCTCCGAACGGCGACATGCCTTGCCGACCTGTGAGAGCGAACGCAAGCACTCCAGAAGCCTCTTTCGACGAGTTGCCGATTGTGGCAATGCGTCGTCGCGCGCTATGACGTCTTAAGCGGCGAGTACCAAAATGATTGTCGCCGTCCAGTTTGCAAACTCGCTACTGATGGGGCGAAGCTCGCCGACCCAACCCCTGCCTCACGTTTGCGATAGATCATCCGAAACGCCGTTAGCTCCTGCGTCGTTGCCGGTCACGCCACAGATGCTCGATACGCTCTGCGCGCGCAGGTTTTGTAGCCGCGTGCGTGTGATGCTATGGCCCGTGGGCTCTTCTTCGCGGGTGAGCAGTCGGTACAAAGCCTGCCGCGATATGCCCAGGGTCTGCGCCGCTCGAGTTTTATTGCCGCCAGCGGTGATGAGGGCCCCTCTAGCTTGCTCGACGGTCGTGATCGGGGCGGTTGTTTTCGAGCGAGTTGAAAACGTGGAGAGGTAAACACTCGCCTTCTGAGTGCAACTGTGACCGGCCGTCTCCATGATCCGTTTCATCGCTTTGCGATGTGTTTCGAGGTCCGGGCGATTGTCCATTTTTTTTACCGGCGCCGGCACGCCCGTGAGGCGCTCATACATCTGTTGCAGGTATTGGTGCCGCAGCCCCTGGCTGGTAATGCCCAGTCCCCGATGAGTGATTCCGTGTCTCGCAAGCACGGAGTAGTAACGATTGCGCCATTGTGCTTTCGTTCGATCAGCGGGCATGGTCGACCCGGTGAGATCATTGGACAACAGTGCTGCTTCGGCCAGTACATCTCTCTTCCAGTCGATTGGCACCTCGCGGATACGACCGCCTTTCGTCCCCCGCGTCACGTCAAGCATGTGGCCATCGCGGACCGCTTCAATCGGGTTGAGCATAAAACTTTCTGCGACACATAGACCAAAGGTGGCTTGCAGCTTCAGTTGGATAGCAACATACGGATCAGCGCGAGCGATCTCCTCGATTTTCGCGAGCGCATCGACGTTGTGCGCTTCCCATGACTTGTCCTCGGTCGCTACATACGAGCGTACAAGGCCATTCGACTTGCGGTCCGCGTAGTCATCGAGCGGTCCGACGAGATTCGGTTTTCCCATCCAACTCGCGAATGCACGAAAATACGTCAGCTTGTTCTCGATCGTTCCTCCGCTGTGCCCACATTTGACCCAGTGGTCGACCAAAAATTTCAGATGTTTCGCTTTCACGTTGTACGGCGATACCAGGACGTATCCATTCTCATGCAGTTCTTCGAAGGCCTTACAGATGGCAATCATTCGAGTTTCCTGCGTCTTAATCATGAGGGGCTTGTCACTGATGCGCGTGCGGCTATGTGCGCGACTTACGTTATCAAGGAACAGGCGCTCCAGCGCTCCGGAAAAATCCGGTGGCAAATGGTAGCGACTAAGCGTGGCACGAACGTTAAGAATTTCGATCATATTTTTTCAATCATTTAGATATACGAAATAAATAAATTTTCAAATTACATCTCTGATGGCTAACAACCTCGGTACTCGATTAATCAATATCCCTCGACATCAGTCAAAATTCTTCGAATAACGAGCCTCTTGTGTACGCTATAAAATTAATGCCGGCTCTCCTGCCTTTAGCGCCCCCGGGAGTTTCGTTCGGGGGCGATCGAAGCGACTCAACCCGACGCCACGGCACGAGCGAGAATGTCGAACCGTTTGATGGAAAATCGACGGCATATTTTATGCGCCTACTAGCTCCAGTATTAGGGCACCTATCGGCGCACGATTGACTTCGAGATGGGTCGGTTCAGCGAGGTGTTTGTAGATACTTTTATTTTCTGTAACCTCAGTGATTACCGACGGTAATCGCGGACGGCGATAAAAGTCACACTCCAAGCGACAGCTCTGTTGGCTCCGCCATTACATTCATGAACTATCAAGTTTCATGAGTTAAAACCACCTTTGACCCGCCAAAAGCGCGCGATGTAGAGAGTCTATATCGCGTGGAGCGACGTGCGGAGTGAAAAGCTCACAATTTGCATAGGGCTTTCGCTCGAGCGTTGTGTTTCCCACGATGCAACCCCTGCTGGCGAATTGTGCAATGGGCACGGAGGTAGCGATTTTGAGCTGACGGCGGGCCGCAAAGAAGACGGTAATCCGGGACAGTGATTTTATAGGTCTCCGAACAAATTCTTAAACCGCCTCCGATTTTTCCGGACACGAATTTTGGGGGTAAACGTGTTTCTGGAAGCGGAGTTGAAGATGCTGATCCGCCGAAGTGAAATGGTGGTCGGCCAATTGGAAGAAGCAAGTCGTCTTGCCCTTGTTGCCCTGCAAGCCGGTGGACGCCATTTCGCGCGAGGTTTCGGTAACTATATACCGGCTCGAAGCGAAGAATGGCGCGAGCATGCCTTGGCTGGTATCGATGCTGGCCTCAAGGAGCGCGAGAATGATCCCCTGGAGGCGAAGCTTGGCGAGGCGACCCGGCGCATTGGCGAACTGGTCATGTAAAACGAACTGCTGCGCAAGGAACGGCAGGTCCGACATCCTTGGTCAACCGGAGGTCGTCGAAATGAGGCGAACGGTCTCCGCTGGTATCGGCAAGCCCTACGGGTTGGAGCGAGTCTATCGGGGCGAGGATTCCCGCGTTCGACGATCTATGCCGCTCGTGCGCGCGCGTCGAGCAACGTGGTGCCACTGGTGGCGCAGCGGCCCGGCCCGAAGCCAAAGATGCCCGACCGACCTTCTGAATGCGATCAGGGCCGATCTGGCGGCCTCGCCGTTTATCGGTGAGGGACACGCATGGTATGGGCGCAGTTGCGTATCCTGCGCGATATCTGGGTCTCCCGCGCCCGGGTGCTGCGTCTGATGCGGGAGAACGCCTTGCCCTCGCCACATCGGCGCCCCCAGGGCAAGTCTGCACAGCACGACGGCACGATCACGGCGAGCCGCCCGAACGAAATTGGGGGCACTGATGGCGTGCGCATCGAGACGGTGGGCGACGGCTGGGTCTGGGTGTTCTCCGCAGTTGATCATCGCGACGCCTGCTGCGTCGGCATCCATGCGGTCAAGACCGGCAGCCGTTTCGCCACCCTGCAGCCGATTGCACAGGAGCTGTTGAGCGAATTCGGTGGTACAGGTGCCGATGTCGGTCGCGGCCTGACGCTGCGCATGGATCACGGTTCGCAATATACGGCCGATTACTTCCTCAACCCGGTCAGGTTCTGGGGCGTCACGCCGAGCTTTGCCTTCGTTGCTGAGCCACAAACGAACGGCGTCAACGAGCGCTTCGACCGGACCGTGAGAAATCGGGCCATTCATGGGCGCGTCTTCAGAAACCTGGAGGAAGTTGGGGCCGCGGTCGTCGCGTTCAAGGATCGTTACAACCGCCACTGGCGACTCGAAAAGCGGCGCTTCACGTCACCCCACGAAGCCCGTCAGGCGGCCACCCTCAAAGAGGCCGCTTGAGTTGCAAAACCGTGTGCAGAAAATCCGTGCCGGTACAGGCAATAAGCCATCATTCCGGCATGGCCTAAACTCAGGAGCCCACAATGTCTTCTCTTTCATTCGTGCGTCGTGTCACCAGCAATCGGGCGGAGCTGGCATTTCCCTTCGCAGCTTTTGTCTTGCTCTGCGCGACCGTGAGCTACCACGCAATGACCGATCCTCGGTTTGTCCGGCTCGCAAGTCGGTAGGCGAGTGCCGGACTGGAGAAGCATTTCGATGCGTCGTGGACCAGCGTCGCAAATATTTCGAAAAATCGTGCGGATCGTGCGGATTTAGATATTCAGGAAATCAACACCTAAACATTTGAAAACAAAAGATTTTCATCTATCTGAGGCCTCAGTTTTACAGTTCAACATGTTGAACGCTCCGCGGGGGCGCCAGCTTGTGCTCAAGCCGACGGAGCCTCCACTGCGGACGCTTGCCAGCGCTTAGTCGAACACAATTTTGAGCGTCGGTGGCTCAATCCCAAACGTCCCCGTGGCATAGCTCATGGCTGTTTCGCGAATATCGTGATTGTCAGGGTCTCCCTCCTCCTGGTTGCACGACCAAATGTGAGCTGCGAATTGCGAAACGGCACCTGTCCGCTACGGAATCGATGTGCGCCTTCGATATCCGTCGCCAGACCGAAGTGATACGGCGATTGCAGTCCGAGTTGTCGACGAATTACCAACACACTGGGACCGATGGCCAGGTGATACGACCGGACCACGACGCCACCTGTTACCACGCGGCGCAATACAAGCCGCTCGGCCGCCTCTTTCGTTATGTCCATTGCACGCTCCAACTCTCCCCGTATGCATAGCCAGCGTCCGGGCATCAGCCACACCCCCGGCGCAGCGCGGCCGCCGTATTTTGCATTTCGTATCCGTTGCGCTGTACGAGAGCCGCTCGGGAGCCCATCTCCGTGCCGCGTCGATCGTGCTGCGCGTCCCCCGTCGGGTCCCGCCATCCGATCCGCTGGCGGCTCCGCCTGATTAACACACCGCGCGGAAGAAACGTGCCCTGACCCATCCCCACTCGCTACCTGCGAACGGCCCACCCCGGTGCGCGAGCGTAAGCCGGCAGGAGCAACCGCGTGACGGGCAAGCTCGACATCAAAGTAACAATCGATGAAGACATATTTCCTGATCTATACCGCAGGCTGATAGAGATTGCCAATCCGCGGCGCGGGTCGGCGTGTTCAAGCGGCTTGCTGACGATCCCGTGCGCTACTTTGGCAGTACCGTACCCGGTCCAGAAGCGGGTCAACCCGCTACGCGATCGCCGTTTGAACAGGAATCTGAAAATCCAACGGGAGCGACGGTCGCTACTGAGCATGGGTCCACGCGTATTTCGCCGGCAATCGACGTGGGCCCGGCCTGCGATGACGCACTGAGTCGCTTTCAGGCCGACGCGATTGCAGGCCCGTTTGCAGGTTTTTAGCGCTGCACGTCCGGATGCTTGACTTCGCACGGGACCTGCCAAGATGAGTTATCGGCATCGAGATTCGGTGCCTTCTCTAAAGGAGCCTTACATGGAACTCTCGCACTCGCTCATGCAACTCGATTGGAGACGCGCAGCGCGATTCTGGCTGCTGGTTGGCGCCGCAGTTTCGGCCTGGAACGCTGCCGTATTGCTCGGCCGCACATTTGCAACCCACCGTGCGAGCAAGTAATGCAAGAGATCGCCGTTGCACTCTGCAATCGCTTTATGGCGCTGCCCTTTGTGGTTCGCCGCGGGATTCTCGGCGCGGTGTTCTACCTGCTCATGGCCGTGAGTTTTCTCGGCTTCGGATACTCGGATGCCGGCAAGTGGATGACGTTGCTTTTCTTCGCGGCTTGGTCGTGGGCGTGGAACGTCTGGAAGCTGTACGTGATTTTCCTGAAGGGCTTCTGGATCTTCATGAAGTTCTGGAACGTGTTCCTGCGGCACTAATAACGCGATTCGTACGGGTGAAAAACCCCCGGCAATGCAGGTGATGCGGTTCAGTTAGTGCGACAAGAGAATCGCGTAAAGGATTGTTCCATCTGGTTTGGGCCAGAAGAGGAACCGGCTGTTCCGTCAGTCGTAACCTAGGTGCATGCTGAGTTGGTAACGACCTGGTGTGAAGCCATCAGCCTGCGCGCGCTTTCATGTGCGAGTGCCGCACGTTGCCTGTCTTCGTCGCGTGGGAGTTGGATTACGCAGGTGCGTTCCTTGAGGTGGAACGCCGGGTCGCTTTAAAAAAATGCTCCCAAGGACGCCGGTAGTTAGCGCATAACGAAAAAGCCGCACCCTTGAGGGTACGGCTTTCGTGCTTGATTTTATCAATCAAAACTGCTGCTGCGCTCTAGAGGTTCACGCGCTACTTCTGATCTCGTTCTCGTTCCGACCTTCGGCCATTGCGGGATGTCCATCCGAAGAAAACCGCAAGAATGACAGCAAACAATATCGTAAAGATTGAGGCGCCCATGGTCAGTCTTCCTTGATGCAATAAAAACCGACTGCTGCTAGAAGCAGTCCAGATACCGTCAGACTGGCCGTCTGGGCGATCGCCGGTGCGGTCCAGTTCACCGTGCAAAGGGCGCTGAACGCGGCTCCCGTAAGCGACGCAGCGCTCAGCATATGGACGAACCGACCGTTTTGCTGCCGCTGATCCTTTGATGGGAAAACCAGGGACCGCAAGGCGCTTCGACGCATGGGGTTATTCCCACTAGGCGACGTAGCACGGAACCCGCCGTTTGCATCGACCGCTACAACGAACACGCGACCTTGGCACTCGACACTGAAAGTTGATGATGTTTCGCTTTTCTCCATCTCGTTCATCACTTCTCTTAACCGGGGGGGAACTAAAACTTCACCGGTTTGTACATCTAGCGACACGCGGTCCATGATGATCGTGCCACAACGATACTCAATTTTTGCATCGGCCATTTTCATCGATTACCTCCCTCTGTTTCGTTGTGGTTACCGACAATGCGCAGAGAGCGCGGCGGTGACGCGTAGTTACTGAGTGATTCAGCCAGAGTGGCTGGCACATGCCGATCGCGCCCCCCAAGACATCCGAGCGCCCGTGCGGAGTGCTATAGCCAAGCGCATCGCCAAGGCGCTGTGGCTTCTGCTCCACATTGCCGAGAAGCGAACGGATGCTGAGAGGAACACGAAGTACAGCATCAGACAGGGAAGCACCGAAGTGTGCCGGTGGCCCGATGGTTGCGCTCACGCGTGTA
Organism: Caballeronia sp. LjRoot34; assembly: GCF_964253815.1. Classification (NCBI taxonomy): domain Bacteria; kingdom Pseudomonadati; phylum Pseudomonadota; class Betaproteobacteria; order Burkholderiales; family Burkholderiaceae; genus Caballeronia; species Caballeronia sp. LjRoot34. The sequence continues at coordinate 3,442,361 of NZ_CAXUSB020000001.1, read as the reverse complement.
GATAATCGCGGGTCCTCACCGACGTGCTGGGTGATGCCGTGGCCAGAGCCGTAACACACGACCGCGATCGCGTGAGCGCCAGCGCGATCCCCGTGTAGCATGTTTAAAGTTTTCATGATTTAACCTCAAAGAAAACGAGGCGGTTCCTTGCGGGAACCGCCCCGCAAGGGAAGCGTCATCTTGAAGGAATGACGCCGTGGATCAGTGGGCAATTGGGAAAACCGGCCCACTGGGGAAAAATTCGATTGATGGTTTGCTGTTATTCATCAATTTTCATGACAAGTGAAGCTCCGGTGTGCACTCGGTATAAGCTGTCCAAGCCCTTATAAGCACGCATCATCCAATAGAAAACGCGTTCAATCACGGTGGTGCCCGAGCGCATATGAGCCGGAAAGCACGTTCGTTCAGACCAGTCGCATCGGTGGGGGTGACGACGCAGGTGCGCTGTCCGAACACTGCAAAACAGAGAACAATCAAGCGCGTTAATCGTTGCCGGACGCCGGCTGACAGCCGTGACCTTCGTGTCGGCGGCGGGGCAAGCTTGCCTGCGAACTGCGAAGAACGGCCATGCGAGCGATCGCACACGCGACGGAAAAGACCGCGACTACAGTGCGAGCGTTTTGTAGAAGATCGGTCGCACGTTCGCCATCCGGCCGTGTTCGTTCGGGAGGCGTTTACGCGAAAACGCATTGAACTAAAAGTTGCAGGGCACGTGAGCCGTCACTGCCTAGGAGGCCATTGGGCGGCCCATACTTGAGATCAGAAGGGCAGGACGCGTGGCGCATTGCGTGTCGAGAAGCGTCTTGCGTAACAGCGAACAAGAAAAGAAGCGACCAGCGAGCTGGTCGGCTTGGATCGATGCGCAATGGCGCGGGAATGGAGAGAGTCTACGGCGCGGTGGGGTGGCACGGGAATTGAAAAGCTCGCAATTTATATAGCTCTTTCCACGCGCGGTATTCCGATGATGGCGGCTGATTGGGTTCAGCTATGACCTTTCTGACTCACACCGTGTGCTCACGTCTTCTTACGTTGACAGCCTTGGTATTTCTCTGGCTCCCATGAGCCAACTTCTCGATCCGCCCGGCGCTGATCCGCATGCCGGGAGGGCTGGGGGTGGATCTCGCCCACTGCCCAAGGTGCAGATCCTTGTGGCAACTGTGATACGAAAGTGAGGAGCAGCGCTTTATGGGCGGCTCGATCGTATGTTGGCCGCGCAATCGCGTCGTGCATTTTTTCCTCGCGCCGATATCTCTCCCAACGGGATGCGTTTTGTGTTGAATACGCGAGAAGCCGTGCCGGTCGCCGGCATTCATCTGCAACGCCTTTCAGCTAAACGCAGAAATGATTTACTGAAGGCAAGGAAACACCAACGTGAATACACGTGCAACAAGACGATCGGCCGGGTTAAATCATTGGGCTTGAAGGTGTCCAACGTTCAGCGATGTTCTAAAGACACTATGGCTAGAGCAGACGAAGCATGGAACATCTGAAACTGACTGGTGGATTTTTTGTAATGGCAGGGAGTATTCGCCTTAAAAGAGCTGCGAAGAATGATGGGCAATACTTCGTCATGCTTGACTTTGCGCACGAACTGAGAAGCTGGGTTATCACATTTGATCCTCCTTCGACATGTTCCGATCCTTCGATGTTTACCGGGTTCCACGCCCGATCACTAGCCTTGCCGCGTGCAGGGTCGGCGCTTCGCCTGAGATATCCGCCCGTCTCACGGCTGTAGCGATCGCTATCGCACGCCCACCGGGTCGCATTGAGTCGACGGGCCTGGTCGGCCCCGCACACGCCAATTGCGGTCTCATCGGGCGTTGCAGATGAAGAATTTGAATCTGACGAAACTACGGGCGGCGGCGACCCGCACGAAAGCGCGCCCGTCACTGCTCGCAGACGCAGAGCTAAACCATCTCGAACAGGTCATGCGGCTTATAGCCGGGGCCGCCCCGTACACTCCGATCTACGGCCTGGATATGGCCTATTGGCGCAGAAGAATCGCTTTTATTGAAAGTTCTTTCGAGTTACTCCCCATCCACCAGTCTCGGATAAAGGTGTTACTCGCGTTGCTTGATTGACCCCGTCTCGTGCAGACCCATAAATCGTTACCTTCTGCGCAGCGAGCGGAGATCCTTCTCGAGTCGATCTTCACTAATGCGACATGGAAAGGCGTAAGGGGCCGTGTTCTGCACGAATCGGAGCGTCGGCAGGGTTATCCGACGACATCCACGAGAGCGACAACTATGTCGATACGGCCAACACCGGGCAGGAGGTTGGGGTGTTGTGGTCTAGTTGTGGTCTAGGTTTTGCACAACGGCCAACCGACAGGGCCGGTGAATGGGCTGAGCGAATATGACAAAAAACCTGACACACTTCGGCACGCCTGCTAACCGGAAAGCTATGTGTATTTCGTGAGCTTTCCGGGTTACCCCCTTCAACATGTTGCACGCACCGTTTGATTCTGTCGCCCGAATCGCTTAAGACTCCACCCAAGCGGCATTCTGAATTGTTATTTTTGGGGCTAGAGGCCTTTTCGAGAGTCAAGATCAGCCATGCTGAAGGACGTCAATCAACGACGGCTGACTTTCGTCGGAGCCTTTTTTCGGATTCGTTCATTCTTGCTCTAGTCGCCCACTGCGCCCACAGGTTTTTTCGCGTTCGACCTGTAACGACGACACCCTCTCGTGCATAAAAGCGATGGTATGTCGATGCTCGCAGAGTCGTTTGGCTCGAACCTACAACGACAAAAGGCAGGGCGGTTTTCTCTACATTGTGCCGGCACGATCACCCTCGGGCGTTTATATGATACCGGCCGATACGCGACTCGACTTCCTGCCCGAAGTTGCGATAGCTGTCGAAAGCAGATTTCATTTTGCCCGTGATTGACGAAATTTCCAGTAAGGAAAACGCGTCTAAAAAACGAGGAGTAAATCGGCCTTAATCTCACCGTGACGGGCTAAAAGAAAAAGCCGTATCAAAATTCAGAGCTTTCAGACGATTCTCGTCTGTCTGGATGACTATTATTCTACTTACCTATCTGCGTCCGAGACGCATCGACCCGAGTGCGACGCACTCAATTTTGTGCACACGCACGTCCGCTCTTCGACGGATGTGTTTCTTGTTTTGTAAGCAACGTTGTTGCTCATTTTTTACCGCGTCAACGTTCGGAAACTGAGTGCTCCGGACCATCCGCTGAGGTGAGGTTTTCAGTTGACTATGAAAACCACGCCCGACTGAGGCTATTTAGGTCCGTACATATCGGCCAATCGCTCGCTTTTTGTCGTCGCCCGATCAGCAAACGCTGGGCTGAATGCACACGTGTCCAAATACAACGCGACCGTGATGCATTCGCTTGAACACGGGCGGGAAACCATCTGCACATCAATGTGCGGGTTTCTAAACCATATCGATCGGCTCGCGCTGCCGAATAAAAAAACGCGCAAGAAGAATTGCCTAGTTGCTGCCTGAGCGCAGTGGTTGGGTAGCCGCGTCCTTGCGATAGGGCGAGGACCATCAGAGCTCAGTGCTTCCCTGGCTCGGGTGGATCAAAAATTTATCGCTAAAGTCCAGGAATGCAAGCGTGCAGTTAATCATCAACCCGTGGCGTCATTTTGATAGGGATGACGCCGCTTTTTAAATTGGCCGATACATGAAAGTTATTTTGAATTTTTCGCGTGCGCTAGACACCTCAAAGCTTCCAAAGCGTCTGAGAGATGAGCTTCAAAAGCTTTTCGAGAAACATATTTTCCGCGCACACAGCAAAACGCGCGTAACCGCAAACGCAATTTCGATAAAGACGCAGGAGCGTCGCGTCGTCAGCTTAATTGCCGGGTTTAAAGAACTTCGTGCCGATGGTTTTGCGCTTGAGACGCCCTGGAATCTTGCGGAGAAACACATACGTCATCTTGTGAACCTATGGGTGAACAAAAAGAAGCAAAGTCCAGGGACGGTCGAAAACAAACTGACCTATTGGCGCACGCTTGCCGCATGGATGGGCAAACATCAACTCGTCGGGACGGTAGATGACTACATCGAGCGACCCGAAGGATATCGGCGCTATTACGTAGCGCAGAAGGATAAGTCGTGGGAAGCGGCGAACGTGAACGTCGATGATGTTATCGCGCGTCTGACTGAGCGAGACCGCTGGGTGGCGATCCAGGTTGAGTTACAGTCGGCATTCGGCTTGCGTGCGCAGGAGAGCATGCTGTTGCGGCCACTGCAGTGTTTGCGTCTTTCAGGGCATCTGCAAATTGTTGATGGCACGAAAGGAGGCCGTCCGCGCGTGGTACCCATTGAGGAGGAGTGGCAATACGAGTTATTGATCCGTGCGGCTCGCCTGTCGAACCAGCGCACGGGCTCGATGATTCCTGAGCCATGGACGCTTAAAAAATGGTATCGTCATTTCTATGACGTATTGCAGGGCCAAGGCGTTGCACGCAAGGCCTTGGGCGTGACGGTTCACGGCTTGCGCCACGCGTACCTCCAGCGCATGTACGAAAGGATAACCGGGGTACCCGCACCTATCAAGCGCCCCGACCACCGCCCAAATCCTGAGTTGCACCAATTGGCAATGGAGCGAATTGTGGCGGCCGCAGGCCACGGGCTAGCAACGAAGGCGAGTGCATACATCTCGTCGTTCGCGGCGATCCGGAAAGCGGACACCCCTGTTGTCAATTATGCGCAGGCGCTCGCAGCCCTCGAACAAGCGAAAGGCAACAAATCGCATGCTGCAAAGGCGCTCGGCATTTCGCGCCAGGCGCTGTACCGCGTGCTTGGAAAGTTCGCCAACGCCGAAGCCGAAGCCAACTCCGAAACCGAAGCCGATGGCCCTGCACGGTCCGCCGGTGCCGACGATGCTTAGTTGTTTGAGGGAAGGTGCGAAGCGTCGCGGAACGTCGCGCTACCTTCCGGCGCTCCTTAGGAGTGAGCGACCTAGGTCGCTCGATTCGTGCCTGACTGTCCCGATCTGCCGGCGTCGTTGCTTGACTTTCTCACCTTCTCAGTAGGCTGGTATTAACCTAACTGAACGAGATGAGTATCTTGATCCAAACAGCTGTAGGCAAAACCGGCACCCCCGATTGCTCTGAGAGCGCACGCGACACCGTAAATAAAAATGTGCCCTGCATTCCGACCGACGTGGGCTCAGCAACGCTCTCAGTGTCGGATATATTTCGGCAAACGCTGGATCGTCTGGGCGTTGACGACTATGTCTTACGCGAGCGCGTGATCTTGATACACGCACCCGGGACACGCTTTCCCACGACAAAGCTCGACGTACTGGTTGTGACGCCCTTCGGTGCGTTCGTCGCGATGGCAATGCAGCTTCGGGGACGTGTTGCGCCGGGCCCTGATGCAGAAACGCTAAGCGTCATCAACGAAGGGGGTGAAGTAGTGCTGCGCACCTCACCGGTCCGACGACAAGCTGCCGCCGTTCGATGCCTGCGCTCGTTGCTCTTGCAGCACGCATGCCTGGTTGAAAGTCTCGCCGTTGCGGCCACTCTCCCTTGCGCGCTGCATCCGCTTTTGCCTGAATCGATACTTGAGGCGGATGAGCTCTACCATTACCTACGGCTGCGCACGATCCGGTTCTTTTCGAGTCGGCAGCGACATGTCAGCGTGGCGCGTGTGGTCAATGTCATTGAAAGCCGCTTAGACTCTCGACCCGAAGCGTTCGATGAACATTGTGCGCGAATGATCGCCCTGCGGCGGCGTTAATCGAACGAGAACCGATGTGCGCGCGTTGTGTCGCGCCTCACGTTTGCCTATCAACAACGAAGGGAGCTCACAATCGCGTCAGACAACGGCCGACCACGCGGCTGTTGTCGGATTGGACGTCGATGGGCTGCACGAGGCTGAAGGTGAAGGACCGCGACGCCCTGACGAAGCCGTTGTCGATGCGCTGCGTGCGGTGTTCACCCGCTTTAGCGAGTTCGGAACAGCCCGCCGTGTCTAGTTGTGGTTTCGCGCAGAGAACTTGTCGTTTCCCCTGCAACGTACGCAACAACCAAAGCAGACGGGAAAGCTCGTCGAATTACTGATGCCTCGCAAACCTTATATCCGTCGGTTCCCGAGGGCAGGGGAGCGGCGGCCGGCCGTAGCGCTCGCGGCGCAGCCGGGAACCGGTGATCGAAATGGAGCGATTCCTAGCCATTGTCAGGCAGCACGTCGTCCGGTGCGTCCGCGAACAGTCTGCGATGCACATTGCGCAGATGCGCACGCATCGCATTTTTTGCCGCGCGCGCGTCGCGATTCAGGATCGCCTCGCCAATTCGTCTATGGTCCGCATTCATCGCGACAGGAATGTGCTCGTCGGCGTAAAAGGTCTCGAGATGAGTGAACATAGGGCTATAACGCTTGTTCCAGAGAACCGTCATCACCTCGGTTAGCACCGCGTTGCCGGTCATTTCGCTGATAAGCAAGTGAAAGCGCTTGTCCTCCTCGAGAAACGCGGCGTTGTTCACCGATTGCGCCTCCAGCATGCCGATGTTCCGCGCCAGATCTTCTCGCTGCGCCTCAGTGCCGTTTTTAGCTGCAAGCGCCGCGATCTCGCCCTCGATCACCGCGCGCGCGAACAGTAAATCCGTCGCGCTGAACTCCGCGTCTATTAGTGCGGACTCGATGCGGACTTCATCAGGTTGACGGACGAACACGCCAGTGCCCGTGCGGATTTCGACCCACCCTGCTATTTCGAGTGCGATCAGGGCTTCGCGCACCGATGACCGGCCGACCCCAAGTTGTTTCGCCAGTTCGCGCTCGGCCGGCAATGCCTGTCCTTGTTTAAACGTGCCGTCCTTAATAAGCGCGATGACCAACGTCGAAATCTTCTGGTACAAGCGCTCCGCTTTGAGGCTCGGCAGTTCCATCGCTTCACTCCATCAATTAAATTGCGCGCCCAAAAGCGACCCGCTATACTTCTTCGGTGGTCTAGTGGCCTGACCACCAGACCAAACTACTGTTTGCGAGCATAGCATCCCGTGAGTTCAGGATGCGTCCTTAAAAGGCCAAGACATGAAGATGACTTTCCGGTGGTTCGGTCGGGACGACCCCGTCACGCTGGACTATATCCGTCAGATCCCGGGCATGTATGGCGTTGTTTCAGCCATCTATGACGTGCCGGTCGGTGAAGTATGGCCGCTCGAGAAAGTCGTCGAACTGAGGGACACCATCCATGCGGCAGGCCTGGCACTCGACGTGATCGAGAGCGTGCCGGTGCATGAAGACATCAAGCTGGGGAAGCCGTCGCGGGACGCATTGATCGCGAATTATGCGCAGACGCTGCGCAATCTGGGCGCGGCCGGCATCAAGGTTGTGTGCTACAACTTCATGCCGGTGTTCGACTGGACCCGGACCACGCTTGAGAAGCGCCTGCCCGATGGCTCGACCACTCTTGCGTTCGACGTAGACACTGTCGCGGGCATCGACCCGGATGACGGCATCCAGTTGCCCGGCTGGGATATGAGCTACGACGCAGGCCAATTGCGTGCGCTGCTGACCGAATACGCGTCCTGCGATGAAGAGCGCCTCTGGGCCAACCTCGAATGCTTTTTACAACGCATCATTCCCGTGGCGGAAGAAGCTGGGATCCGCATGGCGATCCATCCCGACGATCCGCCACGGCCCATTTTCGGCTTGCCGCGTATCGTCAAGAACCGCGCGGACCTTGAACGCGTACTTGCCATTGTGGATAGCCCCGCGAACGGGCTCACGTTATGTTCCGGCTCGCTCGGTGCTGACACCGCGAACGACGTCGCCGCGATCGCCCGCGAATTCGCTGCCCGGGGATGCATCCCGTTTGCGCACATGCGCAACATCAAGGTGAACGACAAAGGCGACTTCCACGAAACTGCGCATCGAACGGCCGATGGTTCGCTCGACATGGCGGCGATCATGCAGGCCTATAGCGATGCAGATTACACCGGTTATATCCGTCCGGACCACGGCCGCATGATATGGGGCGAGACCGGCAAGCCAGGGTACGGCCTCTACGATCGCGCACTCGGCGCGGTCTATCTGAACGGCCTCTGGGAAGGCATACGCAAGGCGAAGGAACCGGCTTGGCGCAAAACGTAACGCGACCGCAGCACTAAAACCCAAAACGCTGTAATCAGGAGACGAAATTGATGAACTGTTCAGAAAAGCAGGGGTTCGCCGCGCTTGCGCTGGCGTCGTGCATGGTGGTGTCTTCGGCGCACGCACAGGTGGCCACCGGCGACACGTCGCAAAAAAAGATCGCACTGTCCAATAGCTTCGCGGGTAACGCCTGGCGGCAGTCGATGCTCAAGAGCTGGGGTGCGGTATCGACCGCTGCGGTGCAGGACAAGAAAGTCGCTGCTGCGCCTGCGTTTACGACCGCCGAGAACCAGGTGACGGAGCAGGCCCAGCAGGTGCAGAACCTGATCCTACAAGGCTATAACGCGATCGTGATCGACGCCGTTTCGCCCACCGCGCTCAACGGTACGATCAAGAAGGCTTGCGCCGCTGGCGTGGTCGTGGTGTCGTTCGATGGCGTCGTCGATGAACCGTGCGCGTATCGGGTCAATTTCGATTTTCGCGGCTGGGGCGAGGCGGGCGTCGATTATCTGGCGAAGCGTTTGAATGGCAAGGGCAATATTCTCGAAGTGCGAGGCGTGGCAGGCATCTCCGTCGATAACCTCATGCACGAGGGCGTGCTCGCGGGACTGAAGAAGTACCCGGGCATGAAGCTTGTCGGTTCGGTAAACGGAGACTGGACACAATCGGTGGCGCAGAAGGCGGTGGCCGGCATCCTGCCGACGCTGCCGCAAGTCGATGGCGTGGCGACCGAAGGCGAGATGTCGTTTGGCATTGCGCAGGCCTTCAAGGCGGCCAACCGCCCAGTGCCGCCGATGATTATCGGCAGCACGTATGCAGAGCTCAACTGGTGGAACGAGCAATCGAAAAGTGGCTATCAGTCGCGTTCGCTGTCGAATCCCCCGGGCGCGGTATCGTTTGCCTTCTGGGTTGCACAGCAGGTGCTGGCCGGCAAGAATATCCCGAAGGATGTGACCATCAACGTGCCGCTCCTCGAGATTTCGCAGGAGCAGTTGCAGGCAAAGCTGTCGGCGACGCCGCAGGGCGGCATCAGCGATGTGACCTATACGTTGCCGCAGACCGTCGCGCAGCTCGACAAGAAATAAGCTGGACGCGCCCGCTGGCGGCAGGCGCGTTCACCCGACCCCGGGCGGTTGGGGTGTTGGGGTATGTCCGAAGCAGACACGCGGAGCATGTAAATGGGCGAAATAATAAGCGCGGGCGAGACGGAAGACACAAGGCGCAAAGCGCTGATCCGGTTCCACGGCATCGGCAAGACATTCGGCCGCGTGCGCGCGCTGACGGACATCGACTTCAGCTTCCTGCCGGGCGAGTGCGTCGGCATCGCCGGGCACAACGGCGCTGGAAAATCGACGCTCATGGCCGTGCTCGCGGGCGTCTTCGAGCCGACAGAAGGACACATCGAAGTCGGTGGCGCACCGTCGCCGCGCTACGACGCCAATGCTGCACGCCACGCCGGCGTGCGCTGCGTGTTCCAGGAGTTGTCGCTTTGCGCGAACCTGAGCGTTGCCGAGAACATGTGCATCGTGCATCCGCAACTGCGTGGGCGCGGCTGGCGGAGGCGGGCCACCGCCCTCATGCGTGAGAAGCTGGAAGAGATATTTCCCGGCAACGGATTGAGCGGCAACGAACTGGTTTCCGATCTCACGCTCACGCAACGGCAGATGGTTGAGATTGCCCGCGGTTTCACCATCACCGATACCCCCGTGCGTCTCGTGATTCTCGACGAACCCACATCGTCGCTCGACGCACATACCGCGGAACAGTTGCTCGCCTTCGTGCGCCAAGCGGCGCAGGGCGGCATCACGTGCCTGCTCATCACCCACATGCTGGGCGAGATACAGCGCGTTGCGGACCGCGTAATGGTGATGCGTGACGGGAGCATTGTTAGCGTGCTCGCGCGGGACAATCTCAGCCGCGACGCAATCATCCTCGCGATGGGGCAGCACCTCGACGCCGACAAGACGCCGGCCGCCCTGCGGGCCCGTGTCGAGCAGTCCGCTGAGCCGCAATACCAATGGGCGCTCGGCGCGGGACGGCGAACGAAGATCGATGGTTCGCGCGGCGAGGTGATCGGCTTTGCGGGGCTCGCGGGACAAGGGCAGACGGAGGTACTGCTCGCCATCTACGAAGCCGCCACAAGCCGCGGAACTGGTCGCGCGAAGGTGGCCTTCGTGGCAGGCGATCGCGGGCGCGACGGCGTGTTTCCCGTGTGGTCGATCGCGCAGAACCTCGATCTGCGTTGGTTGAGCGGTGGCATGGCTGAAGCGAGTAGGGCGAGGGGGAAGTGGCCGTCGATTCGCGGGCTCGTGGATCTTGCTGCGGCGCGCGCGGTCGTCGAGGCGTGGCGGATGAAGATTGGGATTCGTGGGGCATCGATGAGCGCGAGCATTCTTTCGCTGTCCGGCGGTAACCAGCAAAAGGTGCTGTTCGCCCGCGCGCTCGCATCGGATGCTGACTTGATCCTGATGGATGATCCCACTCGCGGTGTCGATGTCGGCACGAAACGGGATATTTATCAACTCGTGCGCGACGAAGCGGCGAAGGGCCGCACCTTCATCTGGTACACGACCGAGAACGAGGAACTGATGTATTGCGACCGGACTTATGTGTTTCGTTCGGCATCCGTCACGCGCGTGCTACACGCTGACGAATGCACGGAGGAAGCGCTCCTGGCCGCCAGTTTCGAGGAGCGTGCCGCATGACGCTTGCGATTACCCACGCGCGATTGCGCGCATTGCTTCCGGCCATTTCGCTAGTCGCCGTGCTCGTGCCGATCCTGTTCCTGCAGCCGGCCACGATGAGCTATTTCGGTTCGAGCCTGTTGTTGAACCTTGCTGTGCCTATCGTGCTAGCGACGCTCGCGCAACTCGCGATCATCACGGTCAACGACCTGGATCTGTCGATTGGACCATTCGTAAGCCTCGTGGCCTGTATTGGCGCAACGCTGCTGGTGAAGCAGCCGTGGCTCGGCGCGCTGGCGCTGGCGGGCTGCGTGCTGGCATACGCAGCGGTCGGAGCGCTGATCGAGTTGCGGCAGATTCCATCGATTGTGGTGACGCTTGGGCTGGCGTTCGTCTGGAGCGGGCTCGCGATCGTGCTGGTGCCTTCGCCGGGCGGCACAAGCCCTGAGTGGCTCGGCACAGCGATGAATTACCAGACACCGTGGATCGCGGCGCCTATCGTCTGGTCCGCGCTGATTGCCGTGCTCGGGCATCTGCTGCTGATGCGCACGTCGGCGGGCGTGCGAATCCGTGGAGCCGGCGGGAATCCGCGCGCGATGCGTCGGTTCGGCTGGTCGCTCGTGCGCAGCAAGGCGACGCTTTATGGCATCGCGGGTCTGTTCGGCGTGTTGTCGGGTTTGTCGCTGCTGGGCCTGACCACCTCCGCCGATGCCAATCTTGCCTTGCGTTATACGCTTCTGTCGATCGCGGCCGTGATCCTGGGCGGTGGGGAATTTGTTGGCGGGCGCGTGTCCGTGATCGGTGCCGTGCTGGGAGCCATCACGCTGACGCTTGCCGCGTCGTTTCTAGCCTTCCTGAATATTTCGTCGGACTGGCAGGTCGGCATGCAAGGGGCGATCCTGATCGTCGTGCTGTCGTTGCGTGTGCTGCTGCAACGCGGAGACCGCCAATGAGCCCGCAAACTTCCAGCGAAGTGCGCAACGATAAAGAAGCTGCCCGGCTCAAAAGCGTTCAGGCACCGTGGGCCTGGTCGTTCGTGGGTGCGGTCCTGGTCTGGCTGGTTATCGTCGGGATCTTTGGGGTTTCGATTGCGAGCAACGTGGTGCAGACGGCGCTGGTGTACGGCGTGTTCATGGTGCTGGTCGGTCTCGGGCAAATGCTTGTCATCACGTCCGGCGTGGGCAACATCGACTTGTCAGTGCCGTCCACGATCGCGCTTGCGGGTGTCGTCAGCATGCACGTGATGAACGGGGCGAACGGCCAGATCGCGCTGGGTATCGCGGCGGTGCTCGGCGTGGGTATCGCGGTCGGGCTCGCCAACTACGCGCTGATCCGGCTGCTGCGCATTCCGCCAATCATCGCGACGCTCTCGTCGAGCTTCATCATCCAATCGCTCGCGATCACGCAAGGCCGTCAACTGCCGCCTCCGCCTGCCGTGCTCGGCGCGTTTGCAACCGGTAGCCTCGCGCATATCCCATACATTGCACTGGTGGCGCTCGTGTTGTCGCTTGCGCTCGCCATTCTGCTGCATCGTTCCATCTACGGCCGCCGGCTGTCCGCCATCGGACAGAATTCGCGCGCGGCCTGGCTCGCAGGCGTCGATGTGCATTGGACACGGTGCATTGCCTACGTGCTGTCGTCGGTGATCGCCGCGTTCACCGCGCTGCTGCTTGCAGCCGTCTCCGGTGGCGCGTCGCTCGACATGGGCGTGGAGTACATGCTGATATCGATCGCCGTGGTCGTGATCGGCGGCACGCTCGTCACGGGTGGCAAGCCGACCATCGCCGGGGTCTGGGGCGCATCGATGTTCCTGTTCCTCACGAATGCCGTACTCAATGCGGTCGGCGCTGATGCGGGTGTGCGCTCGATAGTGTATGGCGCGCTGATCATTGTCGTGACGGTCGCGGCCGGCGGCAAGGCGTTGCGCTGAATGCGCTTTCAAAAGGACAAGAAAATGAAATCTGATGAGCTTGAAGTGCACGACCCCCGTTTTCGCCCGCTGGTCCTGCTTAATGCGCCATTGCAAAAGCTGACCGCCGAGTGCCTGTGGGCAGAGGGACCAGTGTACTTTCCGGCCACCGACTTGCTGATCTGGAGCGATATCCCCAACAACCGCATGCTGCGTTGGGCACCGAGCATGGGCGTGGGTGTCTACCGATCCAACGCCAATTACAGTAACGGCAATACGCGCGACCGCGAAGGACGCCTGGTGACCTGCGAGCACGGCGGCCGTCAGGTCACGCGCACAGAGCACGATGGCCGCGTTGTCGTGCTCGCGTCGCATTATGAAGGCCGACGGCTGAATTCCCCGAACGATCTTGTCATCGATTCGCACGGCGCGATCTGGTTCACCGATCCTGACTATGGAATCCTGAGCGATTACGAAGGTTTTCGCGCGTCGAGTGAGATCGGCAGCTGCAATGTGTATCGTGTTTCGCCAGACGATGCGCACGTGCGCATCGTTGCCAACGACTTCGTCAAGCCTAACGGGCTCGCGTTTTCTCCGGACGAAGCGCGTCTGTACATTGCGGACTCCGGTGCGTCGCATGATGCGCATGGGCCACGCCATATCCGCGTCTTCGATGTCGCCAGCGACGGCGCGTTGCGCAACGGACGCATCTTCGCGGAGATGGAAAGCGGCGTGCCGGACGGCCTGAGGACGGACGAACACGGCAACGTATGGACGAGCGCGGAAGACGGCGTGCACTGCTATGCACCAGATGGCACCTTGCTCGGCAAGATCCTGATTCCCGAAGTGGTGGCCAACCTGACGTTTGGCGGCTTGAACCGCAACCGGCTGTTCATTACAGCGAGTTCATCGGTCTATGCCCTGCATGTCGGCGTCCGGGGCGCCGCACGCTGAGGCGGAAATAACGCGCAGCGCAGGCCAGTCAAATCGGCCGGCGCTGCGTTCGTTACTTGCCGTCCACGACTGCAACCACTTCCTCGCGCGTGTATTCCTTGTTCGCGAGAGATCCCGGCGGCGTTTTCGCCAGCACAGCTTCTAGCTCTTCCGATTTCACTTGGAGCACGGGCATACGGATATCGTGCGGCATCTTCTTGCCTGCCAGCAATTGCTGTGTCACCCAGAAGGCAAAGGTCGACGCACCCGGTGGAATCGTCACCGACATAGTTTCATAGCCGCTCTTCTTCTGATCAGCCCACCACGCAAGTTCTTCCTGGCGATTGCCGAGAATGATGATCGGTGTCGGCCTGCCGGCGGCCTTCAGGGCTTGCGCTGCGCCGAAACCATCGCCGCCCTGGGTGAGGACGCCATCGATTTTCGGCAACGTTGGCAAGATGCTCGCCACTTGTTTCTGCGCAACCGTTTGTGTCCAGTCGCCATGCACAGAGCCGACCACCTTCAGATCGGGATATTTTTTTAGTTCGTCGACCATGCCGCGATGAATCTCGTCATCGACCGATACGCCAGCTAGTCCGCGGATCTCGAGCAGGTTGCCCTTACCATTGAGCCGCTTCGCCAGATAATCCACCTGCATTCTGCCCATGCCCTGAAAGTCGACGGCGATTCTGTATGCGCAAGGCTCCGTTGCGATGCCGTCGAACGATACGACCGTCACACCCGCTGCACAAGCCTGCTTGATCACGCCGTTGAGCGCGGTGGGGGAGACAGCATCGACCACTATTGCCTTGAAGCCCTGGAGGATCAGATTCTGGATCTGCTGGACTTGTTCGGTCGCCTGGCTTTCGGCCGTGGTAAATGTGGGCGTGGCCGCTACTACTTTCTGTTTGACGGCGGCGTCCGCTACATTGGACCAACTGTTGAGCATCATCTGGCGCCAACTGTTGCCGGCATAGTTATTCGATAGCGCGATTTTCAGTGATGACGTATCGCCTGTTGCCACTTGAGCTGATGCCGAAATCGCGAACCCGACAAAAAACGCGACGCTGAGAATCTTGCATGCCAGTCTGCTTGATTGCACGTGCTGTCTCCTTTGGTATGTGATGTGATTCAAGCGCAGCCGATCGTTCGAGCCGCGCTCGCCACCGCGTCATTTTGACGGATTTGAGGGAATGCGTGGTAAGCCTATTGGGGTATTTCGCACACCGATGCAAAGAGAGCGATGAAGAAAAACTAGCGCATTCACGTGATCTCATCAAGCTGAAATGGCAGTCTTAGAGCGGCGCGCACAGTTCGACAATGGAGATCGTAACGGCGGCTGTGGTGCAAAAGAGCAGACGAACGAGAAGTCGCTGTTTAGCCGCCATCTCGACGAGCTGAAGGAACCGCCACTCAAACAACTAGATACTATGTAAGGGGCCAGCTAAAGTAAGTTCTGGGGAGTAAAACGAGGATTCAGACACTCGTTTTTCGAAAGGAGCACGAAAATGAATACGCCTGTCATGGCCCTTCGAGGGCAAGATACAACGATCGTCGGCCGGCTGTATGTCGCCTTCGAACTGGGTGATAGGAGCTGGAAATTGTCACCGGGTGATGGAGTGCGCGCGCCGAGCCGGTGTACGGTGACGGCCGGCGATACAGCGGCGATGGCGATGGTAATCGCGAAGGCCAGGGCCTACTCCCATCCTTGATACAGCATCACAGGCTTTCGCCCGTGTCCGAGACACATTACGCTGGTGCATCTTACGCGACGACTATGGGAACGACACTTCTGTATAAGGGAATGCACCTATGCCGGCGCTGTCGGCTGCAATCAACGTTTCAATTCTCTTGGCCAACTTGGCCAGCAGTTCGTGTTCCGTTTCGCCGATGCAAACTATAAGCATGAAAAAGTCGGATTGCGGCAAGGTTTCGTTTTTTGAGGGCGTCCTAGATCTGTCAGCATTAGTTGTTGCTGGCAGGTTTTCGACTTCCTTTTTCATGTGACTGAGTTCCGATGACCCGAATTAAATCCAAGACCGCCGGGACTGTCGATGAGCAGAAGACAACGCCAGAACCAGCAGATGGCGCCCCGGTCATTCGGAGTTCCGCCAACACTGCCGACGTTCCTGCTTGTCCGGGCTGTGACACGGTTCTAATGGCCAGTATCGGGAAAGAGTGGACGCGCGGCTTCTCTCTTAGATGCCCGATGTGTTATCTCGTCTGCACTAGCGCTTAACGAACTCGAAAAGGTGGATGCAGGTTCTTCCCGCGTGATTACGTAACGGCGTAGCCTGGATCGATATTGCGGATACGTCGTTTTCTTCGTGACTCAAGCTTTGGCCGACCGGGTCAACGTCACAGTACCGGTTTGATACCAACCTACGACTCGGTACTGGACCGGCTCGGATCTCGGATTGTCTGGACACAGGTTTGCAGCTCAGGCGGCCTCTTTGAGGGGGGCCGCCTGACGGGCTTCGCGGGGTGGGTTCCAGTAAGGCGGTCCGCTGTGATGTGCGGAACAACGTCGGCCACCTCCCGCGCGTAATGTGCCACGACGGCGACCTACTCAGGATGAAAACTCTCAAGAGGGCTGACCACCTCAGGCAGCATGTCGGTGGCGACTTGGGCATAGAGCGCCGTGGTCTCAAGCCTATTGACTGCAGTCAATAGGCTTGACTTTTGTTCCACCTCATCAATGTGATCCACGGTTGCCACGTACGCCGGCCAAATGGCATCGGCCGCAGGCTTCTCGCTTGGGATCTCAGATCGCTGACGATTTTGGCCGAACCGTCGAGTGACCGTTTATGGGCCGAACCCGGTCCGACGTTGAACTGGCGCAGTGGGCCGCCATTGGTCGGTCCACGCGGGGCAGAAGTCGACCGACAAGAGACAAATGCGCGGCTCCAAAGCGGTAGCAGAGGACGTTGTGTTATTCAGGGACGCACCCGACTTCATTCGTAGGCGAAAGCATCAGAGTCTCAAAAGATGGCGTCGACAGACCACGGATGATCGTTTCGATGGCCTGCTCTACCGAGACGTTACCTGTGTCGACTACAAGATGCGCTGAGTCCCATGGATCGTATTGACGTTCGAGCACTCTCTTTCATGTCGGAAGCTCATGACCGCGGATGTCGGCCCGTCGCTCCTCAGACGATGCATCGTTGTATCGGAGCAAATCAACTCAATCTCGAAGGTCCGCGCACCTACCTTGAGCGCCACATTTCTCCAGGAGCTACGCGTAACATGTAACGAATTGACCGAATTCGCGACGACGGTCAACCCAAAACGTAGATTATCGTGAGCAACCGCATACCGGCTAAATAGCCAGCGGGGCCAATATCCGCATGACGGCTCCGAAGGCCTGTTCCAACATATCGATACGCAGATAAACTGCGGCGAGCTTGCGAGCGAGCGCTTGCGCTATCGTTGTCTTTCGGGTTCCCGGTTCTCCTCCGAAGGCAATCAACATTTTGACGCTCCTTACTTGCGGGATTTTGTCCGATTGCCGCGGATTGCCGCGGCGACCTCCAGTGGTCGCCTACCCTCGCGATCGGTTGGCTGTACCGATCCGAAGCCGTCCTTCGGTGTGGCGACGACAAACGGCTGCTTTAGAGGCGCACTGGACATCCGTGTCACAAGACCATCGACGGACCACCAATCCTCCTCATACGGGAAAACACCCCTGTTCAGGGTAATTTCTGCGATGAGGTGCGCCCATAGTGCATGGAGCTTGTTTGTCTGGTAAGTATCGCCCCGATTTAACCGGTCACTGAAAGCCCGGGTGTGTCGTCCTAACGCTTTGCGCGTCGGAACCACGAGCTTGACGCGAAGATCCCTACTGCTTTCATCGACGGAAACGAGCCCTTGCTGCTTCAAACTGGTCAATCTGCGATGCGCGGTGGCCGGAGCGCTCGCGACGAACAGGGCCATGGTTTGGTAACAGTCAGCGCATGCCCAGCATGCTGGGCACTAGTCATGTTCCCGTGCCTCGCTCGAGTTTGTGTGTTGCCAATGCAACGACCTTGGCGAAGAAGGCAATGAGCACGCGCCAGAGACGGCTATGGGCCAGATTCGTGGCCCATCCCGACTGCGCATTCCTTTACGACGCGGTCACCTCGAGTCCCCGTCGCCTGCCTGATTGACAACAGTTGATCCTTTCCTCGCTGACTTCTTGAAAACAGGCGGTGATCTGCACCGGAAACTGACGCGCGCCTGCAAAGTGCCTCAGGCCTAAACAAGTCGCTGACCTTGGATCGCGGCACAGGGATGGCCGAGCCCTAAGGCCCCATGCGCGTGACATCAGTAAGTCTGAGCCGTGGGGAAACAGCCTGCTCTGGCAGTATTAGCCTCACACCAAAGACGTCGCGGGACCCGCACCCGGTCGGGCTCAGAGCATGACGTGGGGGTCCATTCACGATGGCGGCTCCGACCTTTATATTCACGTCGAATTCCTCCGATTGCGTTTTACGCAAGTCGGCGAGTCAGGCCCAGTTTTCATCGCAGAAGGCGATGGCCCACGTCCGCGCGCGATCGACAGCTTCTTGCGCCGTCAAACAACTTCCCAGGTCGCTCGCATGTTGCTCTCCTGCCATGTCTTGTCCCTCGAGTTGCGCGCGCTGAAGCTTCGCCCGCGCTCGAAACCCGGTGGCGGTCACTTGCGACGTTATATCGATTTGGACACTCTTGTAGCTGAATTTCACATTGCTCTCTGCGTTTTAAACTGCTCGGCTTCGGTGCCGCGATCGAGTCGTCCCAGCGCCGAGTCGACGCTCATAGAGCGGCGAGCAATTCTGCCTCACATGCTCGCTATTGTGCATCGCTGCGCCACGCGCGCTACTGCCTACCGGTTCACGGCAGGACATTCGCATCGACCAAATCGTTGCCATATCCCAGGACTTCCCGCGGCTGGCTCCGGCGAGCTCGTGTGTGCGGACTGAGCAAGGTTGGCATCGGATCCGTTCGAATGACGATCGGTCCGGCCGACGCGGGCCCCTTTCGCTTCACGATCTCGACCGACACGCCGTTTTCAGCGGGTGAACGGCAAGGCGGAGCGTCGCCGGCGAGGAGTTCATCGCGTCCGCGACAGGGCGCTGCAGGAAAAACAGCGTTTCCGTCGACTGAGCGGCCAATATCAGGCGTCTCAACGGCTCTGACCGGACGTGTTGCTGCCAGAAAATCACGGCACCGAAGCTGCCAGCCCTCAATATCTGCTCTACAGACCATAGCGCGTCCGCCGTCGCTGTCGGTTGAGCCATCTGAGACGAGCCGCGCCAGCCGTCGCGAAATCGTTCTGAAGACCACAATTGTTTCGCGTTTCTGATCGACGTCGCCATCTAGTGTTGCTCTCTGACCGCCGTTCACACTTGAGATAGAAACGGACGCGGTGGCGGCCGTGAGGAAAGTTTGGGCGGCTTTCGTCCCTCGTGGGCGCGCCTCGCAGCGAAGTCACGGTGCTCGGCAGAGCGACTGCAGCTCTGCCAGGTCGCCGAGCCGGGCGAGATGACGAACCTTGAGGGCAAATACCTCGCATTGCGGGTCATCGGTCGCGAGCTTTTCAGCCCAGTCGATGATGTCGGAGATTGCGCCCAACTCGATGAGCAACTTCGTCTCGGCCAATGTCTGCGTCGACGGTCGAATCAGGGGCTCGTCATTCAAGGTATCGTCAACGGATGGCGCGCGCGTCAGTTGAAGCAGTCTAGCCAGTGTATTGCGCAACTCGGCCAGATTGACTGGCTTGAGCAAACATGCATCGTAGCCGAGTCCGCCTTCATCCCGGCGTGCTCTGACGGCCTGAGGCGTGGCTGACACGGCGACTACCGGGACGGTGGGAAGGCATCGGCGCGTGGCAGCGAGCACGGCTGTACCGTCTGCACCGGGCATCATGTGGTCGGTCAGTATCAGGTCAGGGGGCGGACCATCAGACTCAATGATGCGCTCGATGATGGCGCGCCCGTCCGATAGCGCCTCCACGATGAAGCCGAGGCTGGACAGTTCGTCTGTGAGGAACTGGCGAATTTCCGCAGTGTCTTCCGCGATCCAAATGCGCAGCCCGCTGCCGTCGATCAACGGGAGCACGCCGATGGCGTCTGAAACATAGTGCCGCGTGATCTCTGCCTCGTCGACCGGACGCGCCGTCAATGAAACGCGAACTGTCGTGCCCACCCCGAGCACGCTATCGACCTCAAGGGCACCTCCCATGCGCAAAATCCATTGCCTGACGATGGCCAGCCCGAGGCCGATTCCGGGGACATGGCGCGCAGCGTCCAGGCGCAGAAAGGGCTCAAAAATGCGCTCCTTATCCTCAGGCGCGATCCCACAGCCGGTGTCGGCGACCACGAACAACAGCGTCACAGGCGCATTGGGTGTACCTGCCTGGCAATCGACCGACAGCGTGATGGTGCCGTTCTGAGTGAACTTCGTTGCGTTGTCGATCAGGTTGCCGAGCACCTGCAGGATCCGCTTGTTGTCCAATTCAAGAATCGGCGGCAACTCGCCGCGGATATCGAGAACAAAGCGATTGCCACGCTTGTCGGCCAGGCTTGCACCTTCCTGCGCGATCGAATCGAGCAGGCCGTGGAGATAGACGGGCTCCGGACGTAAGGCATCGGGATTCGACCCGCCGGCATAGTCGATCAGGTCATTCACCATGGTCAACATATGGTTTGCGCTGCGGCGAATGATGCGGCCGCGCTCGGCGTCCTCGCGCCCGGCGGCCTGCACGAGGTCGGCAAAACCGATAATCGACGTCAGCGGGGTGCGCAAGTCGTGACTGACGCGGGCCAGAAAGTCGGTCTTGGCGCCGTTTGCTTCGTCGGCGGCGATCCGCGCGTCCTGCAACTCATGCGTGCGTTCGTTCACAGCTTGTTCCAGGCGCTCCTGCTCCCTTTCCCGCGCGTCCAGCAGATCCTGCTGCGCCTGGCGCTGTGCCCGATGAGACTGCGTTGTGCGTCCGGCGATGATCAGAACCATCATCAGTAAAACGGACAGATTATCCCAGGCCATCTCGGTGCCGGCGACCCACCGCTGCGGGAACGCGCCGAGGATGACCGCAATTCTCAAGAACAGCGTCACGCAGTCCGGAGCGAACGACAATAGGAACAGGCGCGCATTGGCGAAGCCGCGGCGCCAGCCGTCGAGCGCGGAAGCGGCCCACACTACGTTGCACAGGATCACAAGATCGATTGCGACGTTGGCGCTCGCGCGATAGTCGCCAACGGCGGTCCAGAGGGTGGCCGCAATCAGTGCCCCGATCAGCGCGCGATAAATCCATCTCCAGTACGAGACGCGCTCGAGTCCCATGAACGCCACCGCCATTGCGCTAAACGACGCGGCTGCAACGGATGAGAAGAGGGTAGGGGAACGCAGAACCCATTCGCCCCCGCCAGTCAAAACGTAGCGATATAGAAATCCGTGGAATGCAAGGCTGTAAAAAACCTCTGCAACGACCGCACATCCGAGCAGCAAAAATACCCGGTCGCGCCGAATGGCGCCAAGAATCAGCGTGTAGAGCGTGACCGTCAGCATGGAGCCCGCGAGAAGCATCTCGATCATCGAGTCGCGTTCCTCGACCTGGCGAAATGTTCTCGGGTTCCATACATCGACGTCCATATTGATCGTCGAACGGCTCTGTATCCTCAGTGCGAAGCTTATTCGCTCTCCAGGTGCCAGCGTCACCGGAAAGACCGGCAAGGCGGCCCTGATGGGTCGGAGACCGAGGGGCTCGCGGTTGCCTGACAGCAGCATCTCTCGCGGTAGCCGGTCGCCGGGTGCAAAGCTGAAGTAGCGAACGTCTTCCAGGCGCTCCACGCCGACTGACAGCCAACGCGTCACAGGCTGATTGCTGCTGTTGTACAGCGTGCCCTTCAGCCAGAACGCCGAGGCTGTAAAGCCGCGCTGAAGCGTTCGGGGCGAGGCGAGGTGCCAGCCCGCACCCGTCAATGCCGAAGTGACTTCAAGCTGCCCGGTTTTGTCCTCGAGAAGCGACAATTGCCGAGTCAGGCGCAAGTGGCTAGACACCGTTGCAAGGTCTAAGCCGTCGTCTTGTGATGAGGCCTGAGCGGAAACACTGCCCAGCAGGAAGCCGGTTAGCACAATCGTCAAGAACCAGAGCCCGATTCGAAGGCGAGTTGCGCAGCCGACCGCCAAATGGCTGACCCTCATGCGCGTCCTTCCTGCGACTGTCGGAGGCTACTGGGTGACAGCCCAAAGCGCTCCCGAAACGCGGTGGAAAAGTTGCCCGTACTGCTGAAACCCAGTGTTGTAGCGATCGTGTGTACGTCGACCGCTGTGTCGGACAACAGCCGACGCGCTTCTTTCATCCGCTCCTCGCGCAGGAAATCGAACATCGTCACCCCGACGCACCGTCTGAATGCGAGGGTCAGCCGGCGCGAATGGCAACCAACCGATTCTGCAAGCACGGCCAGTTCTGGCGTCTCGTGAAGATGCTCAAGCAGGAGTTTGCGGGTGGCGCGAAACAGCATGGTGTCGAGTACGTCCGCGGCAGCATCAAGAGGGGCGTCCTCGAACTGGTTGCCCTTGACGTCTAGGTCCACCTTTAGGTGAATACTCAATCGCAGGCGTACTTCTTCGAAATCGAATGGTTTCGTGACGTAGTCAACGGCACCGGCGGTCAATCCTTCGACGCGCTCACGCGGCAGCGCAGCAGTTGTCAGGAAGATCAAGGGAATGAGGCGCGTTGCCTGATGGGCCTTGAGCAGACGACAGGCGGCGAGGCCGTTGCGGATTGGCATCGCCACATCCATCAGGATCAGGTCGGGCAGCACAGTCTGAGCTTTTCTACAGCCGTCGCGGCCATCCTTGGCGATATACACGCGGCAGCCTTGCTGGCTCAGGAAGTCCGTCAACAGCATGCGATCCTCGTCATTGTCGTCGACGATCAACACACGCAGTCCATGCAAATGGGTGGTTGGGAGGGCAGTAGCGCATTCGGTCATGTCGCTATTTTTCCATACCCGGGGCCTTTGGTTTGCACGTTCGAGGGCTGGAAATGACTATTTTTTAATATTTTTCCTTCCAGCAAACTTTTTTTTGGCACTCCAGCAAGCTTCTGCTCTGATTGTCGCCGATTTAAATCGGATCCCGTTCCCCGGTCTCACGCGCGTCACGCGCGCGCGACCGGGGTTTGAATGTGAATGTAGAGTGGCATTGAGACCAACCGACATCTGGACAACGTGACGGCGAGCCTGTCGGCGGATGTGCGCGACGGGCCGCTGGCGGGGGCGGTAAACACGTGGAGCGCGAACTGGACCTGCGGCCACGTCGGCTTTGATGACGGCTCGGCCCAGGCAGCCGATGCTCAGACGGCGGGTACCCAAGGCGGCTTCTCGAAGTGGAACCGCAACATGGTGCGGCTGCCGAGCCTGGGGGTATACGACGCGCTGTATCTGAGCGTGGCGGGGCAGTGGGCGAGCGCGAATCTGGATCCGTCGCAACAGATGATCGTGGGCGGTCCGAACGCGGTGCGCGCCTATGATGTCAGAGCGGTGTCGGGTAACTCGGGATATCTGTTCACTGCCGAATTGCGGCATACGTTCCGGGCGATGTGGTACGGGCAATGGCGGGCGATCGCCTTTATCGACAGCGAGCACGTGTCGGTCAATAAGGCGCGGTTTGCGGGGGGGGGCCCTATGTGCTTCGTCAAGCATTGGGGGCGGATTTCGGTTGGTAGAAGGTGCCGTCGCGCAGCGTGGCGAACAGCACGTCGCAGCGTCGTCTGGCAAGAGCGATGAGCGCCTGATTGTGGCGCTTTCCTTGCCGGACCTTGCGAGTGTAATAGGCCCTGGATACTGGATCCCGCAAGGCGGCGAAGGCGGAGAGGAAGAGCGCTCTCCTGAGCACCTTGTTGCCCCGTCTGGACGGGTGTTCGCCACGAATGGACGAACCTGAACGTCGGGTGACCGGGCGAGACCGAGGTAGGCGGCAAGATGGGCGGCTGAAGCGAAGGCTTTATGGGCGACTTCAGTGAGGAGTCGGGCGGCGGTCCTGACGCCGACTCCCGGCATGCTGGTCAGGACCGGCCAGAGAGGGTGAACTAGGCGTTCCACTTCGCTGGCAACCTCGTCGCGTTGCATACGTAAGGATGCGAGTTGCTTCGTCAGGCGAGGCATGACGATGGTTGCTGCCTGAGTCCCGGGTACGATCACGGCCTGTTCACTGAGTGCCTGAACGATTTCAGCCGCGAGGCTTCGGCCCATGCGCGGTGCGAGTTTGGTGAGGCGGTTGGCGAGGGTTTTCTCGCTGGTCGCGGCAAGTTCGGCGGGCGACGGGTATCGCTCAAGCAGATCGAGCACGGCCGCATGGTCGAGACGTGGCCCCAGAACCCGTTCCAACGCGGGATGGATCTGGGTGAGCAGGCCGCGAATGCGGTTGCTGGTCTGCGTGCTCTGCGCGGCGAGATCGTCATCGAAACCGCACAACATTGTGAGTTCGGCGAGCTGTTCGTCGGCCAGTCGAAGCGAGCGTAGCGTATGCGGCATCGAACGCGCAGCTTCTGCAATGATCGCGGCATCGCGGGCGTCTGTCTTGGCTTCGCCCGCATGCAGATCGGCAATACGGCGCATGGCCAGACCCAGCAGATAGGCAACCAGAACGCCCTCGTCACGTGCGACTGCTAGGGGCAGCGCGTCGATGGTGGCGGGCTGATCGACGACGAACAGAAGTTGGCCGTATGCCTTGTTCGGTGATGAGGGCACGCAGTTTGGTCTCGTCGTTGGGCAAAGTTTTGTTGAACAGGCGCTTTCCAGTGCGATCGAGGGCGACGGCATGGTGGTGACCTTTGCCGACATCGACGCCAATGAAGACATCGACCGAGTTATGTTGTTGGTTTTCTTGCATTGAAATTTATGCAGGTTGAGCGGTTTGGCCTGCAAATCGGTGGCAAGTCTCGGCATCCACGTTACGGACGGCCTCAAGATGTTCTGGCCGAGTCCCTATTAGCGATCACCAGCCACCCACCAGGCCCGGTGACAATACCCCCCCCGGATCATGGGCGACTGGGGGCGGGAATCATGCCGAGCCTGGCTGGCCAAAACCCCGATTATCGGGGAGTGAAGATAGCAACGGGGGCGCCAATATCGCCAATCTGAGCGGGGCGGGCATTGGCCCGAACTGGGCGAGACCGTACCAGTTGAATGCCAGCGCCTCGCTCGCCGCGCCGATCGGTGGCAGGCCTGAACTGGAAGGCAGCACGGCTTCCCCTCGTGTGTGGTTGCAGCTCAGCAAGGGGTTTAAACACCGAGGCAAACGTCCAGCGTGAAGTCTTTACCTGACTGAGCCTATCCGGAACTCTATGAGTCGACTCGATATCAATCCGTGATACATGAAAATCGACTACTGGAAGGGCAGCGTGAAATGCAATTGAAAAATGAAGCGACTGCCGTAAGCGTCCTCATGCTAGCTGCAGCGTGGCCGGCGTCACCGGTCTAGGCTGCTCCGAGCGATGTAGTCGTCAGTACAGGCCAGGCGTCGGTGACGCAGGCGGACCGCGGCGCTGGTAAGCATGCTGGGAGCACAAGATCGGGCACGTCTGGTAGCCAATCCCAGCCCCGTTGGAAAATGCCATACGTAGCGAGCTTGCTGACAAGTCCGTGCTGGCCGAAGCGAAGACCAAGGGCTGGGAGCGCAATCCACAGGTACAGGCATTGGTTGAACAGGCCCAGCGCGAAGCCGTTATCCGTAGCTACCTCGCCTCCGTGAGCGCACCCCGGCCAGCTATCCAGACGATCCCGGCGGCCTATGTAAAGCCGGTGCTCTCTTTTGTTGACGAAGAAATGAAGGTGCCGTGCCATTTTCTAGATTCCAAATAGCGGATACGCCCGTAGCGTGCCCTAAGGATATGCAGATTACTTCGTTGTGCTGTCGCGAGCCTTTCTGTAATTTTCTCCTGGGCAACCTCGTAACGAGGAACTTCTCATGCGCCTGAAGAAGCGCCTTGGCGAGATACGCCTCGCGCTTTCAACCCCTATAGGCGATCTCGACGCTTGCCGAACAACGAACCTTCAACTGTTAATCGAATGCGCATCAAACTATTCGCTGCCGCTATATTCGCCACGCTGCCTACGCTCCTATTTGCCAAACCGCTGATTGTGTGTACGGAGTCGAGCCCGGACGGCTTCGACGTCGTGCAATTCAATTCGCTCGTGACGACCAATGCATCGGCCGACGTGATCTTCAACACGCTCGTCTCCTACGATGAAGTCGCGAAGAAGGTGGTGCCCGCGCTTGCCGAGAAGTGGGACGTGAGTCCCGACGGCCTGACCTATACGTTCCATCTGCGTCCAAACGTCGCGTTCCAGACTACTGGCTACTTCAAGCCGTCGCGCAAGCTCACGGCCGACGACGTCGCCTTCTCGTTCGAGCGCATGCTCGACGCAAACAATCCGTGGCACAAGGTGGCAGGCGCGAGCGGCTTCCCGCATGCGCAGTCGATGGGCCTCGTGAAGCTGATCAAGTCCGTGGCGAAGACGAATGCCGATACCGTGACGTTCGTGCTCAACCAGCCGGACGCGACCTTCGTGCCGATCCTGACCATGGGATTCGCATCGATCTACTCCGCCGAATATGCCGACCAGTTGCTCAAGGCCGGCAAGCAGACCGACCTCAACAGCGCGCCGATCGGCACTGGTCCGTTCACGCTGAGGAGCTACACGAAGGATGCCGTGATCCGCTACGACATCAACCCGACGTACTGGGGCACGAAGCCCAAGGTGGACCGCCTGATCTATGCCATCACGCCAGACCCTTCGGTACGTGCGCAGAAGGTCAAGGCGGACGAATGCCAGATCGCGCTGTCGCCCAAGCCCCAGGATGTGACCGATGCAAAGGCCGACAAGAACCTGAAAGTGGAGCAAACACCCGCCTTCATGACCGCGTTCGTCGCGCTGAATACGCAGAAGAAGCCGCTCGACAATCCGAAGGTCCGCCAGGCGCTGAACATCGCCTTCGATCGCACGACGTACCTGAAGACGGTCTTCGACAACACTGCGACCCCGGCCGTCAATCCCTATCCGCCGAACACCTGGAGCTACGACAAGCAGGTGACGCCGTACCCGTACTCCGTCGAACGTGCGAAGAAGCTGCTTGCGGACGCCGGCTTTCCGAACGGTTTCGCGACCACCATCTGGGTGCGGCCGACCGGCAGCATCCTGAACCCGAACCCGCAGGTGGGCGCGGAACTCCTGCAGGCGGATCTCGCAAAGATCGGCGTGAAGGCGCAGGTGAAGGTGACAGAGTGGGGCGAGCTGATCAAGGAAGCGAAGCAGGGCCAGCACGACATGCTGTTCATGGGCTGGGCGGGTGACAACGGCGATCCGGATAACTACCTTTCGCCGCTTTTCAGTTGCAATGCGGTGAGTTCGGGCATCAACTTCGCGCGCTTCTGCGATCCGACGCTCGATCGCTTAATCAGCGAAGGCAAGGCCACGGCGGATGTATCCAAGCGCACCAAAGCCTACACCGAAGCCCAGCAGATGATCCACGACCAGGCGTTGTGGATTCCCCTCGGTTACCCGACCGCATCGGCCATCACGCGCACCAACGTCTCGGGGTACCGGGTGAGCCCGTTCGGGAGGCAGGACTTCTCGACAGTTTCCATACGTTAGTTGACGCGAGTCAAGGGCGGCCGTCTACGACTAAATTCGCCGTTTTTAATAGTCAAAAATCCATCAGCCGCAAAAGGAACACTGCATGAAACAAAAGACACTGGTGATCGCATCGCTAGCAACATTGGCTGCTAGCGGTGCATCCGCACAATCGAGCGTCACACTTTACGGAATCCTTGACTCGGGTGTTGCCTATGTGCACAACGCCCAAGGCAGCAACGGCCAGAATCAAAGTACTCTCTTTAAATTCAGCAGTGGCAATACCTTTGGGAGTCGCTGGGGAATCAAGGGAACTGAAGACCTCGGGGGCGGTCTTGCCGCGGTATTTCAGTTGGAAAATGGCTTCAACGTCGGTAACGGAACGATGGGCCAGGGTTCGCGCGAATTTGGCCGCAAGTCGGTCGTGGGACTATCCAGCAAGACGCTGGGAGCGGTCACCATTGGTCGGCAATACGACCCGGTAGTGGATCTGGTGCAGACCTATACCGAAGATGCATACTACGGCGGGACGTTCGCGTCTCCAGGCGACCTCGACAACTACGACAACAGCCTGCGCGTCAACAACTCCGTCAAATACGTCAGTCCCATTTTTGCGGGCTTGCAGGTCGAGGCACTATACGGTCTCGGCGGCGTCGCGGGAAGCACCGGCAATGGACAGACCTATAGCTTCGGCGCGGCCTACGCCAACGGTCCGTTAGGTCTTGCTGCGGCCTTTTTCCATGCGAACGGTGGCTCGACAGCGACGAATGGTGTTCGCACGTGGACCAGCAGCTCCGACACGCTGTTCAATACGGTGATCAACCAGGGCTTCTCATCGGCGAAGTCGATCCAGATCGTTCGTGTCGGTGGCCAATACGTCTTCGGGCCGGTCACAGCGGGCGCAGCGTATAGCAATACGCAATACGCTCGCGACGCCTTATCCGCGTTTTCTGAGACTGCGAAATTCAACAGCGGCTCAGTGTTTCTTAACTACCAACTCACCCCGGCTCTGCGTTTCGGCGGCGGTTATAACTATACGAAGCTGAGCGGGCAGACCTCGGCGAAATATAACCAGTTCAACCTAGGGTCCGACTACGCGCTATCCAAGCGCACCACGCTGTATGTGCTCGCTGCCTATCAAAAGGCCAGCGGCACGACGCTCGGCAGTGATGGACAGGTGGTGCAGGCGGAAGCCTCCATCGGTTCGTACGGCGTGAATTCCGGAACTAATTCTCAAGCGCTTGCGATCGTCGGGATTCGACACAAGTTCTAACCCGGGTGGCAGTCATCCAACGCGTACTACCCCATGATGGCGGTTGACTGTATCCACAACGAGACCCCCGGTCCGGGCGGGACCACTGAAAACAATCGGCATGAGCACGGCGACGCACGGCCCGATGCTCTCGGTTTCTGCTCGTTCCTCCGGAGGTTTGTGTCAGTTGCCAGGCCATGGGCCGTGTTGTTCGAGGTCCCGGCCCCGATCGTCGAATCGAGCGGGGCCGGCGATCTCAACCGCACGGCAGGGCATTCTCATCGCGATCGCGATGAGAATTTTGTTTAGAACACAAGGCCCGTCCAGAAACTGCCGCCATCGCACGGTTGGTTACATCCACAACCGATGATGGCGTGTCTCAACCATCTGCGCAATCCGATAGTTTCAGGAACATGGCAGAGCGGTTAGCCAGAGCGCCGTGCGCTGAGGCCTATTCTCTCACTCAATTGCTCGCGTCTTGACGCCGCGGACCGAAGAACGGCGTTGGCGTGGTGTGTGTTCAGGCCGCGAAAAAAAACCGCTGCAAGACAGCAGGCTAGCGCTCGGTTGGATGATAGAGTTTTTCACGAATCAAGGTACCGCTCAAAGGCCAACAAAGGAATTCGTTGCAGCGAGTTCGAGGCACACCGTCGTCCAACGGCAAATCGCGGTTATCGCGAGACGCGCCCGGGCCGGGACCGGGCGTGGGTCGAACTCGTCAGCCTGCCCGAGCCACACAACCAAAACGAAGGCGTCGTCCACCCAGATGATTTGCCTTCGGCAAACGCAAACTCGGCGATATCGAGTTGCCGGAGGGTAATCTTGAGCGTCGTTGGTTTCGGCTAATGGCGCCTCGCCCGACAGATGAGCATCAGACCCCGCGCGAACAACATGTCGGGCGGAAGGCCCCCACCCATAAACATCTCGAAACGCAGGCCTTTCGCCATTTTAAATTTGACGCTTCAGACATGACAGCTCGTAGCGTGTGCAGGGTGACCCATTTTGTCGCTGGCAATGATTGTCTCGTTAAACTAGTTTAGAGGCAATAGTGAGCGCGTAGCGGTCGCACCAGGTCGGAGGGGACGCATAAGGACGGCCCCCTTGTGGGGCACGAGACGGTTATCGCGCCCAGGGTTGGCACGGTGTCTTCGCACTGTGGCACGGGATTCACGGCAACGGCGAGGGAAGCGGTGCTTACCAAGGTGACCGGGCCAATTCGCACCTACTTGTTGACTTCCCCTGAGTGCATAACTCAACGGCGATAATGCAGCGTGCGACCCGTCTTCTCAAAGCGGCGCGATGCGAGAATGCGATTGTGGACTCTTTGGCCCAATATAATTTGCACTCCATATCGTTCAGACCGGAACCTACCTTGCGACTGACCGCGCCAATCAACTTGTTTGAACGAAGCCAACTTAGATGATTTCATTACACGAGGTCATTAATCTTATAAAAGATAATCAAATGAGGTGAGTTTGAATAAATTTATATATAAATATTATAAGCAATCCTCGGTGGAAAATCCTTGAACAAATCATGCCAAATTGGGTTCTAGTCGCTTTAAAGCCTGTCCTGACAATGGTTTCAGCAAATCGAGTCCAAAGCAAGCTCTTTGTCGCATTAGCGACATGCCTCGCACACATCGCTCGTAGATCCGTTTATTGTCCCATTCGCTTTACCAATGCCAACACATCTCCGTCCACCGTTCGCATGGCCGCGGAGGATAGTTTTGTCATTCATAATTTTTCTTAAAGTCGGGGATTAAATTGAACAAGAAAATTCTAGCCGCCGCTGTCCTTACTTCCGTTGCCGGCGCGACGCATGCGCAGAGCAGCGTCACGCTGTACGGCTTGATCGATGCCGGCGTCAGCTATGTGAACCACACGAAGAACGCATCGGGGGGCAGCAGCAAGGCGTTCTCGTATGGTGACGGGGTCGCGTCGGGCAGCCGTTGGGGCCTGCGCGGCACCGAGGATCTCGGCGGTGGCCTGAAGGCTATCTTCGTGCTCGAAAGCGGCTTCAACAGCGGCACCGGCACGCTGGGCCAGGGCGGTGCGGAGTTCGGCCGTCAGGCGTTCGTTGGCCTCACGAAGGACGGCGTTGGCTCAGTGACGTTGGGCCGTCAATATTCGTTCAGCACCGATATCCTCGGCGCGCAGTACTCCACCGGCGCCAACACCGTCGCGGGCAACTATGCGTTTCACGTGAACGACGTCGATCAACTCACGTCGAGTCGCATCAACAACGCGGTCAAGTTCGCCAGCGCGAGTTTCTCCGGCTTCACCTTTGGCGGCCTGTA
This sequence comes from Caballeronia sp. LjRoot34, assembly GCF_964253815.1. Lineage (NCBI taxonomy): Bacteria > Pseudomonadati > Pseudomonadota > Betaproteobacteria > Burkholderiales > Burkholderiaceae > Caballeronia > Caballeronia sp. LjRoot34. Next base: position 3,411,610 of record NZ_CAXUSB020000001.1, on the reverse strand, counting down.
CGGCTTCTCAAACCAGGCGGGCGAGTTCGCCGGCTCGTCCGCTACCGGCGCGACCGCTCCGGGTTCGTCGCGTACCTACAGCTTCGGCGCGAACTACGCGTATGGCCCGTTCAGCATCGGCGCCGCGTACACGGACATCACCTTCCCTGGATCGGCAGCGCCGACGTTCTCGACCGCCCTCGCCAACATCACGACCGGAACGGGCCGTGACCTGCGTACGTTCGGTGCCGGCGGTCGATATGCGTTCGGCCCGGCCACACTATGGGCATTATGGACCAACACGCGCTTCGAGCCGATCGCGGGTGCGTCGACGCTGTACAACGCTTACGAAGTGGGCGGAAAGTACGCCATCACGTCAGCGTTGGCTGGCGGTCTCGGCTACACGTATTCGCGTGCGTCTGGAGCGTTCAGCGCGCACTGGAACCAAGTCAACAGTTCGGTCGACTACTCGCTCAGCAAACGCACCGACGTCTACCTGTTAGGAATCTACCAGCAGGCATCGGGCAAGCTGCCGAATGGCACGGACGTCCAGGCGCAGATCGGCAGCTCCGCTTCGAGCTTCTTTCAGCCTTCCGGTACAGGCGCGGACAACCAGGTCGCCGTGCGCATCGGGATCCGTCACAAGTTCTAACCGAGCGGCGCTTGGCGCGCAGCACGCTTTGAGGGATTCGCTGCGCGTCAACGCTGATACCCTTGCTGGATGCTCGCAAGGGTATCTCAGATTCATCCAGCACGTGAGCTGGCTACTTCGGCAGTGGGGTATCGGCACGGGACATTGTCAGACCAAAGCGTATTGGGCGCCCGGCAAGACCGGGCTGGACCGACGTGAGACTAGTCGGATTCCGAAGGAATTTGCATTACTGATGCATGGCGCATAGTTACCTGTCCTGGATGCAAGTCAACGGATCGACGCGCCGGGTAACAACCCTGAAATTTCGGAGGGAGTAGCGAACAGGATCGATTCACTCAGCAGCGATCAGGTCTGCGCCTGGAGCATTGATCGTCTCCGACAATGCAGATTCGAGCCCGGTATACTTGGCGCGCGTCCGATCGCCCACGCACGGTTACATGTCAGTCCCGTTCGCGGGCGATGTCGACCTATCCCCGCGGATTGGCTGAGCTCAACTTCCACGCAATCGAACATCGTGATCGCAGTGGCGACCCAATAGCCGTTGCCAGAAATTCAGGCGATGGTTGCTATCCTAGCGCGCCGGCTCTGAAGCTCGGTTTCCCGATCCGGTTCGTGCCACCGCAGCCAGTCGACAACATCGTGCAGCCATGCTCAGGCGTGCTGGTTGCCGAGGGTTCTCGGCAAATTATCCTGCCCATGCCGGCATCGGGGCTCCAGTGCTGACTGTGCTCATGCCGCCATCGACCCGCCATGCACTTACGGCGGCACGCGCGGGGTAATCTACCTCCGCCGCTTGCGGAGATGGTCTTGCCGACCGCGCGCGATATGGTATCCGGCTATGGCGAGTGGGATACCCAGCGCCACCCACCATACCCCGAGCCCAAGGCCGTTCCCGAGCAGCGCGGCGGCCAGTCCAATGAGCGTCGAGGCGGCGAGCAGTGTTGGCATCGACCAGACACGATGCGATTTTTCCATAGCGGTCATGTCTGGGTTCTGTTGGCGTTGTGTTTCAGTTGACTGTGCAGATCGTCAGTGATCTGTGCAGCACGCCATACGCGCGCGATGTTTTGCGAACCACAGAAAGAGACCGCTCCCGAGCACAGCGATGGTCGCGATGTCGAACAGTGGCCAGATAAGCTTGAACGGCCATCCGCCATAGTCGCCGAAATGCAGCGGCCTGGATGCTTCGAGCGACACCAGATACCACGGCTGCTTGCCGACGGCGCTCACCTGCAGCGTGCGGGCATCGAGTAGTACAGGTACGAGTAGCCGAGACGTAAGCGGCGTGTCGCCGCGCATGAAAAGTCGGTTGTGCAGGAGCGTAGGCCAGAGCATTCCGCTCGCTTGCCAGGATTGGGCTCAAACCAGGGCAGCTTATCGATTCTATTCAACGATCGCGTGAGCGAGCATAATATTTCGAGGGGACACATTGAGGCAACATGCGCTCGCTTCCAGGCTACGGAAGGTCCGATTTTGGTGCTGCAGCATACGACGGAGTTTTCATATCAACGAGCTCAGCCAGAGTCGATCGGCGCAACAATCGGCAAGATGCCTCACAGGAAACAGGTGAGCGGCAATCCGCCGGTGCGTGCCGTATGCGGCAGCCTGATGCATTCAAGCCGCGCCGTCACACCTGAGGGTTTGTCATTGGGACTGGCGGCCATCACGTTCTGGACCCGCAAAAAGTTCAAGGGATGTAACGCGCTAAAAAAGGCAACCAATCCAACATGCGTGCCGATCGAAGAGAAAGAGAGCTTTCGGTGGCTGCGTAATCTACAGCAGTCGACAGTTCGCTGCAACGATCCAGATCGTTGCATTCATGTCGGCGACCGCGAGAGCGACATCTACGAATTATTCTGAGAAGTGGCGTAGCCGCCGTAAGCGACGAGCCACCGGCAGCGCTGATTCGGCGGGAATAGGATGGTCGACTGCAGCTAAAGAGCAGTTCGCCAATGTCTGGAACCCACATCATCGATCGACAGGTTCATCTCTACATGACCAAGCGCAAAGACCATACGCAGGAAGTTGCCGTCGCGAAAGCCAGTATGAGCATACGCACGGCGCAGCGGGTCAGGAAAGTCTCGGAGCGGCCCTCGCAGAAGCCAGAACGTAAATGGCGGACGTGGACAAACCCATTCGCCGATGTTTGGGATAGCAGGCACGGCCCGCACTGCCGGCAGGATGGCTAGCACGCTTGCGGCCAGCAATACCAAGCATCGACGAAACCGTGACATAACGGTGCAACTCGTCTGGCGCGGTTATTTTCTGTTAGGACGTGGCAATCTCGTCCGGATCGGCTTCACCCTCACGTGCGGCGCGCGCTTGGATTTAACCTCAGTGCTTCCCAGCAAACTGGTGTTCACCATCTGCATAGCCTGCAGTTGCCGACGTGCCTCAGCGAGCTGGATTGCTCGCTGAGCTGCTCCTGCCGCAAGACCGTGAGTTCTTGCGCTGCCTGCGTCTGAAGGGCCGTCGACTTTTCGCTTTGTTCCTGAGCGTGGTCGAAGTCTGCTTGCGCCTGCGCCTGGCAAGCCTGCGCATCCGCAATCATCCGTTTGACCTTGGCCGTGTGAGCGTCAAGTCCGGGCCGTTGCCGGCTCGCCTCAGACAAACGTAACCTGCGCTGACCGAAATAGGCATAGACGGTCTCAGTACTTTTGGCATCCGAAGTCACTACGACGCGCCGATAGGCATCGTGCTGCACAAGGGCGGCATAGTACGTCAGGCCATCGCCATAAAAGAGCAACCGGGACCGGTAATCAGTTGCCGAGGAGGACCGCAGTTCGGTAGTTTTGCCTTGCTCACTTCAACGCCGTCAGTGTCGCGACGTTGCTGCCCTGCTTGGCATCGCTCGGCTCAGCGCTGCCTGCGGGTGCTGCGTTTGGTATGGCCGAGACCGGGGGGTATGGCCGAGACTGGGATAGTCGACGTGGATTTGGACTGCCCTGCATAGGAAGCCTGCGCGTGCGCCAGTTGTATCCCGGCCGGTGTGGTCAGGACGATCGAAGCGATCAGTCGAACCCATATGTGATGTATATGCCATATATAAGCCGAAGAAAAAGTCGATTTAGTTCGAGCGCGAACGGGAGACTTCGGCCCATGTAATTGACTCGCGATGCACGTCGCTACTGACCCGATGTCCGCTCACTCCACTGGAAGGTCGGACGTGTGACCACGCGCGGGGCACGATGGTCAAGGGGGGGGCATCAGCCCGTTATCGCGATAGCTGCCAACCGCAGCGCGGCTGCGCGCGAGACGCCGGGAGATCTACCTGAGAAACGGCAACAGGAGGGGCAACCCCTTTGCGTAAATGTATAAGCCTTTTGTTGAAAGGAAAAATATCTTATGAATTTCCCGTTTTGAACAGAAGACATGGGTTGCCGTCGACCAGTGCGTCGGTCATTCAGGTTGCTCTGCCCGGGCAACGGCTCGATCGGATGCTTAGCTTTCCGAATTGGAAAAGCGCCGAGCATTCATTTTGTAACGCACCGAGCGGCCCAAAAAATAGGGGCGCGTCAGTTGCGAGGGGGGAAGTATCGAACCCTGCTTCGAAAGCGCGACCTGATCCTGCAACGAGCCGCGGCTTCATAAACATGCGTCCGGTCACTATTCACGCGAAAAAACCTTTCCTGAAAACGACAAAACCTTGCGCCCTTGTGCAACCGCTCCCCGCTTGACTCCCATGGCGGTCGGCAATCCGCAAAAATGGCGGCTATGCTGCAATCTCCCGCCCTACCCAAGAAGAGACGATTACGCATCCTTGTCGTCGACGACAATCATGACGATCGTTCGCTGCTGACGCATCTCCTGAGTCAGCTGGGTCATCGCGTCTATATCGCGGGCGACGGTCATGACGGATATGGCAAGGCCCAGGCGCTTCTGCCGGACCTCATCCTGATGGATATCAGCATGCCAGTCTGCGATGGGCTTGTCGCTTGCCGCTTGCTCAAAGCAAGTCCTCTGACGCGTCCAATTCCGCTGATGTTCCTCACTGCAGCTGCCTTGCCGCGCGAGCGAGTCGAAGGGCTGGCGGCAGGGGCTATCGATTACGTCACTAAGCCGTTTGATTTCGAAGAAGTGCGCTTGCGGTTAAGCATTCACATTAGGGACAATGTCGACGATTTGCCTCTCGTTAGTGATGGCTTTACCGCCGATGCCAGTACATTCGACGCCGTACTGTTTCGCGCGACTAGCAGGTTACTGCTCGAACGGCTCGGCGAAACACCGGACCTGACGGCGCTCGCGCAGAGCGTAGGGACAAATACGCGCCGCCTGAATTTGGCATTCAGGCGTTGCGTCGGCGTAACAGTGTTCGATTACCTGCGAGAAGAACGCATGAAGAATGCACGCAGACTAGTATGCGAGACGACGCTTGACTTCCAGGTAATTGGGAAGTCTCTTGGCTATGGCGGGGGGGCTAACTTCTCCACGGCTTTTCGAGAACGTTTCGGCCTGTCACCCAGCGCCCTGCGACGAGTCTCGTCTCGAACTTTTTAGGTCATCGACCGGTTACCGGTATAGTGGCAAAGGGCATATTATATTTACGCCAACAAAGGCTGATTGGTTCAGTGAAGATGCGACTACTCAATCGGATCACTAGCCGAACGAATGGCCTTCGTGGGCGAAAACCCACCGGGAGCGTCGATTCGAACGCCGAAGGGAAGGACAACAATGCATGTTTCGCACCGCGGCCTTCGGTTAAACCAGTCCCGGGCCCCTCCCATGTACACGATGCCGCTGCGATAGCTGAGACAAACGCAGCACACTGGCCCCTTCAACGTGAATGCATTTTGGTAATGTAGCAACCCATTGGATATCCTTTACATAAGTCAGGAATTTTGCGGATAAGTGATCTATGCTTGAGCGAGTGTGATTGACAAGGGCGCTAATAAAGGGGCGGTCGGAGCCGCCGTGGCAGCCACTGATAGGCCGCTGGTAGGCCGCTGGGCAATGCGCCGGACAACATCGTGACCAGCGCTCAGCCGTTGCCGTTGCCAAAGAGCATGCAGGCGCCAGCCTGCTCGCCAACATCCTGGTCAACACCTATGTCGATCATCTGCCGTTGAATCGCCAGGAGATGTGCTACGCGCGGCACGGCGTGTATTTGTCGCGAGCCACGCTGTGCGAGTGGAAACCAGCATCGGCCGAGCTGCTCTCGGTACTGCTGCCCGGGTTGCGCGCCCACCAGTTGAAGGCCCCGCGCATGCACGTAGATGACACGACGCTGTCTTTGCTCGAGCGAGGTCACCCTTCAGCGCGTACAGCACGATTATGGGGCTATCTTGGCGCGGGCCAGCGAAAATGAAAGTGGCGTCTGGATCGGTCACCCGCCAGCGATCGTGTCCAGTTCGCCTAGTCGCGTGATGGAGCTCATCTGCTGCTGTAGCTGAACGAATACAGAGGCTATTTGCAGGCCGACGCGGATAGCGGACATGCTGCGCTTCACGAGGAAGGCGATATTATCGAGGTCGGATGCTGGGCTCATTGTCGCCGACGGTTCTTCGAGATTGCCAAGGCTCAGAAGGACCCGGGGCTCGCGGCGCACGCGCTGCAGTGGATGGCCAAATTTTATGCAATTGAATCGCGGGTTAAAGACCGAACGCCGGACCTCAAACTTGCGGCCCGGCAAACGGAGGCGTTACCCGTGCTTGCGCAGTTTCGTCGATGGCTAGAGGCAAACAGCATTGGTTTGCTCCCGCAAGCCCCGCTCGCCAAAGCATTGGGTTATGCGTTGGGACATTGGGAGGCGCTTGTCCTATACACAGAGAACGGCGTCCGGTTGCCGGACAACAATACGCTTGAAAGACAAATCAGGCCCATTGCCCTCGGAAGGTCGAACTGGCGGTTCGCGGGTTCTCCACCGGGGGGCTCGTGCAGCAGCAACGATGTATTCCCTCATCGGGACGGCTCGCCTTAACGGTATCGAGCTCTATGCGTGGCTCGAACGGACGCCTGAACAATTGCCGTCGTATCCCCTCAATCGCGTGCACGAACTGTTGCCGCTCGCCCGTTAAAACATCTCTAAACATGGACATTCTCGACTCGCTTCGGCAGGCACCCAGTGCCGAGCTTTATCGCCTCTACCTTGCGATCGGCAAAATGCTTGATGACCCTCGACGCATTTTAGAAATACGTCAGCGCCTGCATCTCGGTATGGCCGTCAACTATATTGGCGACAACCCACTTGGTCCGCCGGCGCACGGCACCATAGTCGAACTGCGTCAGACCCAGGTGGTGGTTCAGGACAGCGTAACTCGACGCCGTTGGGGCGTGCTCTATGCAGCGATCATCCCCGAAACATCCAGTGGTCAGCCTCACGTCGAACCGACACTGCCCCTGAGAACGCAGCGCGAAGAATTCTTCATCGGCGACACAGTTGGCTTCACCGACAAACACTTAAGCGAACGCGTCGGAATCGTCGTCAGGCTAAACGCCAAGACAGCATCTATCGCCGTCAATGACACCGAGGGTCACTGGCGTGTTTCCTATGCCTTACTGCGAAAAATCGTCGACATCTAGTCGCCCAAACGCCCAACGGGTTCGGCTGCTTGAAATTACCCACATCTCCGTGGTTTTCTGTTATCTATCAGGATTACATATCGATAAGATGAAAAATCGGATCAACCCTAAAGCGGTACATTAGGCAGACAAAGTGGCGACAGCGGATGGTGGAGAGTGGATGGACCGCGAGGTCGCGGGTAGCAATTTTCAGGACGGCCGACTCGCCGCACGATTTCGGACATTACTCGAGCGATTGTGGAGGAGCGTAGGCCAGAGCATTCCGCTCGCTTGCCAGGATTGGGCCCAAACCAACGCAGCTTATCGATTTCTATCCAACGATCGCGTGAGCGAGCACGATATTTTGAGCGGCCACTTTGAGGCAACGTGCGCTCGCTTCCACGCAACGGAAGGTCCGATTTTGGTGCTGCAGGATACGACGGAGTTTTCATACCAACGCGACCAGCCGGAGTCGATCGGCGCAATCGGCAAGATGCCTTACAGGAAACAGGTGAGCGGCAATCCACCGGTGCGTACTGCATGCGGCATCCTGATGCATTCAAGCCCCGCTGTCACGCCTGAGGGTTTGCCATTGGGACTAGCAGCCATTACATTCTGGAATCGCAAAAAATTCATGGGGTGTAACGCACTGAAAAAGGCAATCAATCCAACACGCGTGCCGATTGAAGAAAAGGAGAGCTTTCGGTGGCTGCGTAATCTACAGCAGTCGACAGTTCGCTTCAGCGATCCAGATCGTTGCATTCATGTCGGCGATCGCGAGAGCGACATCTACGAATTATTCTGTATGGCAAAGGAGTTGGGAACTCACTTTCTCGTGAGAACCTGTCAGGATCGGTTGGCCGGCGACGGCGAGCACACCATGAGTGATGAAGTGTCCACAGTGCAGGTCAAAGGGCTACATCGCGTAGCGACCCGAGACGCGAAAGGCCATTCGTCGCACGCACTTCTCGAGATTAAATATTGTCAGGTCACGGTCTTGCCTCCGATCGGTAAGCGAAGCCGCTATCCAGCGCTGCAAGTGACGGTGACTCATGCTACGGAACGAGGTGAACCGACAGATAGGAAACCGATCAAATGGAAGTTGATCATGGATTTGCCAGTGCACTCCCGTCGCGACGCTATCGAAAAACTCGACTGGTACGCAATGCGCTGGAAAATCGAGACGTTTCGCAAAATTCTGAAGTCTGGATGCAAGGCCGAAGAGTCGAGGCTGCGCTCGGCCGACCGGCTGGCCAACCTGATTTCTGTGTTTTTGTATCCTTAACTGGCGGATATTTTGGTTGACCATGATCAATCGATACGCTCCCGATGCACCCTCTGAAGTTGCGCTGACGCAGGCTGCGGTAGAACTGCTCGACCAGGTGATCAAGGACACGGCCCGAACGGCCCATGCGCCACCGTTATCGCGCAGTCTTATCAAGCTCGCACAGCTCGGGGGTTACCTCGCCCGCGCCAGCGATCCGCCTGCTGGCAACACCGTCATCCGGCGTGGATTACGTCGTCTCATCGATATTCAGTTGGGCTTTGAACTTAAAAGAAGTGGGTAATTGCAAGGTTCCGCTGACGGATAAGTTGAAAAACATCTTCACCGCGTTCGCTTCGAGCAAGCGCAGCTTCAAGATGGAATCGTCGTTCACGTTTGTCGCTCGTTGGCAGATGCGACTATCGTTCAGCGATCACTCATGGAATCAGCGGCGAAAAGGCTGGTTGATTTGAGTGTCTTTCGGCGTATGCCTTTGGGTTGCCCGAAAGAAAGCATGGTAGTAACCGGTTTGTAGGCTTTATTCGCGTAAGCCTGAGGCCTGGTCAGGTTCCGATTTGTGAAATCCACACGGATAAAGGCGCGCCGGCACTGCGGAACGCGACGACCAGGAGCGCCTTCAATGCATTGAAGGCACTTTCCCGCACAGCTCACGAAAATCGCATAGCTTTCAAGGTTGGCTGCGCACGCAAATCCCGTTATGCATTTGCTATATTTGGCTTAACTTCTCGCCTTTTTAAGCAGATGCGAGTTGTCCGCACCGTCAAAGCCTACCTGAGTCAATTTGTGGCTATTGCGGCGCCATGTGGCAATGCACCGTATGAGACGCATCGATTGGCGTCTTTGCTCGAAGTCGCCGCAATTTGCCGCTAGGGTGGCTAACGAATGCGGACCTGCGAAAATGGAAGGCGAAGCTGCGCGCGGCGCTCGAACCGCTGGCCGAAGCAAAAGTCCGTAGCGGCGGATGCAATTTGTGCGAAGCGCGCAACAAGGGTTACAAGGGGCTCGCCGGCGAGCTCGGGATCGATCAGCCCAAATGCTTCTTGCACAGCCTCGATCTGAAACAATCAAGGCTGCAGTCGAGATCATCGAGCGATATCATGTCAACCGGCAAACGCCGTCCCGTCAGAAAATACAATGTCTACATGGCAACGGGTAGACCTAACCCTTAATCCTTGCATGGTATGCTCTCGCCCCTTTCGACTCTCCCCGCAGGCACAGCTGGCGCAGTCAAACAAGGCCCGTCTTCTGCCCATGCCTCGGGCTACGGCTGTTGAACTTGCACTCGCAGCCCATCTATCGTTAAAGGCACTTAGCACCGGTGACGGTGTGCTCGATCTTGCCACGCACCTGCGCGATATCATCGTCCATTCCTATTTCCTCGGCCGAAACGGGCATGGTCACGTCAGTGCCGAAGATTTTGCGGCGCTCATGACCATCATGGCGGCATTATTCGAAAAAGGCATGAGCACAGGCCAGTGGAAACTCGAGGCTGATGGCTATGATCGGTGTGCTGCTATTGTGTCACTGCATGATTGGCAACTCCATAGCGTGCCCATGTCAGCACTTTCCGCGGCAAGCGATCAAGTCGAGCGTTACCTGCATAGCGCACTGCGCGGTCCCCAAGACGCAAGCCGGTAGCAACAATCCCTCGAGAATGAACCGGCCGAGCACCCGTAGAACCCCTGAACCGGGCGAGTTATCACTCACTTGGAACGGTTGGTGTCGGTTCGATATCTGGCCCTAGCGGAAATTGCCCTTTCGGCCAATTCGAGGCTCTAGCCAGAATGGATTGAGACGTTCGGAATTACTCCGCGCAGCGGCTTTCGCTGGAATTTATTTCGGTAATGTCGCTGGAACCGGAACGGATTACTCATTTTTCCATCTTTGAGACGCACGGTATAGTGATTTGTACACTCACGCTATATTTCGCGATTTCACATCGATCAGCTCGGCAAATCAACATGGCGCTTGCAGCATCTTGGGGGTGAGGTGCGTGGTCTCGAACGAACAAAGCAGTCAGCAGTATAAAAGGCATCAAAAAAGCAAATCGCGATCCTAGTCTATAAGAATAGTTCTTCCTTGGATGCCGGGCTGCTTATCGAGATTTTCAATCTCGCCAATTGTGCCGCAAACACACTATGGGTTCGGACGCAATGCGCCAATTCCATCGGGATCAACACCGGTGCGCTTGATGGTCCATCATCGTCAGGATTTGATGCACTGTTCATTGCGGGAGGAGAGGGAGCGACGGTTGCGGCAAGCGACGGTCGGACGATAGATTGGCTCAAGCGCATTTTTCGGACAGCGAGGATAGTCCAAGCCAGTGGGAACGGCCCGTTCCTGCTTGAGGCCACCAGCTTGCCCGATACGCAGGGCATGATCATTCCGATGCTGTCGCCTGGCAACGATCCGGTAATGAAGGTCAACGCGGGTTCGCCGGTCGTTACCGCTTTTTCGCTCATCAAAACCGATTTCGACTACCAGATTGCAGAGCGTTTGATGCCCTTTTCAGGTCGCCGACTTGAGCCACTAATCGGCGATCTGCCCAACACCAACGTTGCCGTCACGATCAAAGAAGCCACGCTCTGGATCGAAGAACATTGTTTCCGCCCGATCACGATCGACGATATGGCCCAGAGCGTATCGATGGTCGAGCGCACATTTCTTCCCCATTTCAAGGCCGAGACCGGCATGCCGCCGTCCGAGTATTTGTGGCGTACCCACCTGAACACGGCGCGCAGATTGCTAACCACCACGACTTTGCCTATAGATTTAGTCGCTTAGCGGTTGCGGCATGAAGAGCAGCGAAATTCCTGAGATTCTTCCCTTCATTGAGATGCACGGAATAGGAAATTTCCAAATATTAGTTAAACGTATCAAATAATTATCTAATACATTAAAAATATGAACTTTGCAGTTGCAACATCCTGGGCTGGTTCGAGGTGCATTGTTTCAACGGAACAAGGCACTTGGCGGCATACATGCCCGACAAAGAAGCGGATCGCGATTTTGGTCTATGAGAACTGTTCTTTCGTGGATATAGGATTGGTCCTCGGGGCGTTCGATCTCGCCAATTCGGCTGCGGTCACCACGCGAGGTGAGGATCCACATTATTCGGTATCGTTGCTTTCCCGCGAAGGTGGGCGCGTGCAATGCTCCAATTCGATCGGTATGGACACCCGTTCGCTTGATGGCTCGTCACCGTCCGGCTACGACGCGCTTTTCATTGCCGGGGGACAAGGAGCGTCTATTGCTGCTAAAGACAGCCGGACGGCGGACTGGCTCAAGTGCGCATTTCAAACAGTGCCGATCGCGCAAGCCGCCGGTAGCGGCGCGCTCCTGCTCAAAGGCGCCAACTTGCCCAACGCCCGCGGCACGATCATTCCGATACGACCAACCGGCAGGCAGCTAAGCCCGACTCCCGGCAACACACTGGTGATCGACATCAACGCGGCTTCGCCCCTCATTACCGCCCTGTCGCTCATCAAGGACGATTTCGATTATGAAACCGCCGAAAGCATCGCAGAGCGTCTGATGCCCTTTTCGGGCCGTTGGATCGAGCCGCTTCTTGGCGATACGCCCAGCACCAACATTGCATCCACCATCAAGGAAGCGACACGCTGGATTGAAGAGCATTGCGCCCGCCCGATCACGGTCGATGACATAGCTCAGAGCGTCTCAATGAGCAAGCGCACCTTCCTTCGGCATTTCAAGGCCGAGACCGGCATGCCGCCGTCCGAATATCTGTTGCGCACCCGCCTGGATATCGCGTGCAGGCTGTTGATCACTACGACCTTGCCTATCGATAAAGTCGCGCGGCGCTGCGGACTGTGCAGCGGTGTGCGTCTGGCGAAGATATTCAAACGCAGCTTGGGAATTTCCGCCAGCAATTATCGCAACGGTGCGTGTGCAGCTTTGGCAATACCCGAGCACCCGGAGTACAACCCAGGTACAAAGCCACCAGGCGGTGCGTGGCATTTGAGGAAGTCAACGAAGCGCTTTCAACCCAAACCTGTTCTGCGTGCGGTTCGCGTAGCGGGCCGAAAGGACTGAAAAGGTCTGAGAATAAGGGCGTGGACATGCAGCGCGTTCAGGTCGGTACACGATCGCGATACGAACGCTGCGCGGAACGTTCTCCGATGTCGCTAGAAGTAGGAACCCCCGGGGTTTAGCCCGAGGACGAAGTCAAGATTCCACGTTGAAGTCTTAAAGGCCAGTTCAAAAAGAGCCCGGAGGGGCTGTTTGCTTTTCCACGAAACGGTTAACCTTGGATGCCTGAACAACGGACCAAGGAATGCCGGCACCTATCATCGATGACGAACTGTGGGCACTGATCGAACCGCTGCTTCCAGCGCCCGACGCGAGCGATACCCTGGACGGCTGCCGGTCCCGGACCGTGCAGCACTCAATGGCATCTGCTCGTGCTGAAGACAGGGATGCGATGGAACCATCTGCCGACTCGGTTGGGCTTCGGCTCTGGAGCGACTTGCTGGCGTCGGTTGCACGACTGGCAGCAGGCCGGGGTGTCGGACAAGCTGCACGGGCTGCTGCTCGACAAGCTGCGCGAGTCTGGCCTGCTCGATTTCTCATATGCGGCTGTTGATTCATCGTCCGTGCGAGCCGTTGGGGCGGGCCAAAAACTGTGCCAAACCCCACCGATCGCGCACGACCAGGGCCAAACACCATATCCTCGTAGACGGGAACGGCGTTCCTGTCAGCGTGATCGTGACCGGCGCGAACCGTAACGATGTCACGCAGTTGCTGCCGCTGGTCGACGCTATCCCTCCGATTCGCGGCACTCGTGGCCGACCGCTTCGCAAGCCCAAGCTCATCTACGCCGACCGTGGCTACGACTCCGATTCGCATCGCCGCCGACTTCGCGAACGCGGCATCAGACCGGTCATCGCCCGGCGCCGCGCCGAACACGGCAGCGGCCTCGGCAAATTCCGTTGGGTCGTCGACCGGACTCATTCTTGGCTCCATGGTTTGCGTCGTCTTCGCATTCGCTTCGAACGCCGGTCTGACATTCACGAAGCATTTCTCAAACTAGCCTGCTCACTCGTCTGCTGGAACGTCTTCCTCCGAACTGAGCGGCCTTTTTGAACTGGCCTTTTACAGATAAACCCCGAAAAGTACTGGCGCGTCGAATATTTTTCCTTGCTTCAAAGGTTTGGCGCATTCCATCAAAAGGATGGTGAGCTTCGACCCGCGTATCTCGTGTAGATTCGTTATCGTTACAGGGTCGCTGCAAGGTGGTCGGCAAGCGACAGTGCGACAGTGCGGGATTGACGAGGTGCGCCGGATTCCGGTCACGACAAAGCCGCACATTGGAAATTGCGCAGCGCGCCAAATGGCCGCATCGCTTACCGTTTTTGCGACGCCGAGTTTTTGAACCGGTGGTTGTGGACCGGGCGTTGCGATGCGCGCACCTTGACCATGGCCGGCAGCCAAGACACTCGCATGCAGGAAACGACCTCTGCCTTTCCGAAGCATATACATGACAGACAAACCACATGAGATCGGATTGCTCGTACCCGTCTTGATTGCCCCAGCGGCATGTGTTCACCCGGCGACGCGCAGAGCGCCGCTGCGACACCCGAGGCGAGCGTGGTAAAGAGTCCTCTTAACGAGACGACGAGCAGTGCCGCGGTAGGCGCTGCGACTACTGGCGGCAATGTTGCCACGCTCACCGCGTTAAGCAGGCAAGGCAGGGTCACCGAACTGCGGTCATCATCGGTGGCGAACTACCAGGCGCAGTCGCTGTTTTACGGCGACGGGTTGACCTATTATATTGCGCTCCTGCAGCACGACGCCTACTGGCTCGTCGTTGCGACGGCTGAAGCAGAACGTGCAAATGCCGTCTATGCTGATTTCCTTCGGCGCACGCTGCGACTGTCGTTGGCGGACCAGACTCGCACGGAACTCGAGGCAAATACGGCCATGATCCAGCGGATCATGGCCGAAACAAAGGCTCGCCAGGCTCAAGCCCAGGCGGACTTCGATGTCGCGCAGGCCCAAAGCGAACAGTCGGCCGCGTTTCAATCACACATGATGCAGGAGGTCACGACGCTGCAGCAGGAGGAGGAGTTCAGCGCGCTAGCCCAATTGACTGACGCACGTCGGCATTTGGCGGCGATGCGGTTGGTCAATGCCAGCTTCCTCGGAATTAAGGCCGACCCGAAAGGCAAGCGGTCGCCGCATATCAAGGCAGGTCTGGCTCAGATGAAAGCCTTGCATCCAAAGAAGAATGCATCGATAAGATGAGTTGGAACTTGACGGCACAGCGGCGGCGACGATTGATTGGGACTCTGACCTTCAACGCGCTCGTTCTGCAGGGCTGGGCTGTGCCGGCCCTGGCCAGCGAGTTCGAACATCATAGCGACCTCGTTAGGCACTTCGTGCTCGAGGACAATGCTTACCCCGTGGTGGCGGACTGTGCCGCTCACGCCGCGTTTGTGATCAGGACGACGCACAAATTCGATCATGTCGAATTTCCTGCCGGTTCGTTCGATTCCGTTCACTCGTCCGTCATCCCATGGACCGGGCTGTTTGATTCGCGCGATCAGCGGGTCATGGTCGATGAAGTGGTGACCGTGGTTGGACTTGCCATGCCCAGGCATGCTGCGGCTGCGCTTGACACGCTGATATTCCGGTGCGGCTACCGGTATAGCGGCGGCGACACGCTGCTATACGCGTTCAGCTGGAGCCGCTCGCCGCCGCCACAACAGATGCGGACCGAGCGCATTCAAGGAAATGCCGAAAAATGAGAAATCCGTACCTGGGCATAGCACCGTACCGCGCGAAAGCGCGTGCATGGCCCCCGTTCTTGCGGCGCATCGCCTTTTTTGTAGGAAACCAATTCAATGAAAAAAGCGGTACTCGCGGACGCGGTCGGTGGAGTCGTTCTGACTGTGTTCGTCACGGCCGTGTTGACCATGCTGCACGCGCAGGTGGGCGGTAATCACGGCATCGTCAATTTTTTGGGCAGCGCGGAGCTGCCCATTGTCGCTTCCGTACTGATGCTGGATTCGCTGCGTGAGGCGATCGGGTCCATCTACGAAGGCGAGCATCGCCAGAACATTTTCGTGGCGGGCATCGTGCTATTTGTCGTCGCGCTGCTGCTCGCATCGAAAGGGGTTGATATCGAAGTCGCCCGTCACCATGCGCTCGAAGACGCGGTACTCAATGCGAGCGCACAAACGGCGATGTCGGCGCTCGAGCATCAAGCGTGGCTGCGCGGCGCCGAAAAAACGCTGCCTCTGCCCGCATGGTTAGTGCCGGCCAACGTGGTGGTTTGGATCGCGGCGATTGCCGTCTCTATCTGGAACCGCGTCCTTGCTATCGATGAAAAAGCGCGCTCCATCTCGCGCGAAAACGTCCAAGCGTTCGTGCGTTTGCTCGACGAGAGCCACTGCGGCGACACGGTCATTACCGCGCTACTCGCAGACGAACGGCAAGCGCGTGCCGAACTCGAAAACGAACTGGCTGAAGGCGGCCACCCGAATTTGAAAGCACGACGCGCATCGAAGGAGCGGCATGCACGGGCCCTCGATGCGCTGCAATTGTGCCTGCGTCGCAGCATGGCCTCGCACGAAACTGGTGAACCTGCCGTCAATCCTTCAGCGGCGACCTCTCTTGCGAGTGTGTCCAAATGATCCAACTCACGCTACTCCTGCTCGGGCCGCGCTATGCCGCTCGACACTTGTCCAAGTTGCTCGCGTTCGGCGCGGCGTGGTTCGCCATCGGCACCTTCGTCGTGATCGATGCGCTCGACGGCGCGCTTTGGTTTCCGCTGCGGACCTTCGGCTTGCTGCTGCTTTGCGAAGGCCTCGCTGCAATCGTGCTCGCGAAAAGCGGCTTGTCCTTGCAGACGAAGTTCCGATACGCGAAAGGCGCTATCGGCGTGTTGATTGGCATTCTCGTGATCGTGCGGCATAGCTACTCAGACTTTTTGCTGGCCATGCTGTTCGGCGTGGGATTCGCGCTTGAGGGCGGACTGCTCATTGCGGCGGCGTGGATGGTTCGCTACCGGAACTGGCGTTCGACGATCGTGCTCGGCGTGATGAGCATCGCGCTCGCGGTCGTCTTTTTCCAACCGTATCCCACGCATTATCGCGGTACCGTGCCTTACTGCATCGGCATGTGGCTGGCCGTAAGCGGCTGCCGCATGGTCTGGCTGTACTTGCGCTTGCGCAAGTCGACGGTCGTGCAAACTTCTGCGGACCCGACCGATGAATCCGAGACGTCGCCGATGATCGTTCACGTCTGGACGCCCGTTGGCTCGTCCAGAGGCGAAGCGGTACGCCGGCCGGTGATCGACCGCTATATCGCCGCGGTGGACGTCCATGGTGTCATCTCTACGGGTCATGCCGCGCTTGAAGCGGGCGGATTGTATTTGAGCTTGTATCCGGCCGTTGAAATCGACCGGTCGCCGGATGAGTTTGCCCGTCTCCTGCGCGCCGACGCATCCAACGATGTGCGCGGGCGCTATCTGCCGAGCTATCCGGAAGAGGCCGCGAGCTGGTGCGAGTCCACGATGAAAATCGCATTTCGCCGCTATAACCCGCAGCGCCTGCAGGCCTTCGTCGCTGAGTACAAAGCAACGGAAATCTATAACCTCACCAACCGCAACTGTTCGAGCACGGTGGCCGAGGCCATCGATGTCGCCCTGGAAGGCACCGAGTTTCGCAGGGGCGACTGGGCCGATGCGTTACGCCTCATGGCGATGCCCGAGATGTGGGTTGCTGCGCAGCTGCGCCACCGTGCGCACACGATGGCCTGGACACCAGGTCTCGCGCTCGACTACGCTCGAGCCCTACGCGTGGTGACGGACCCGCCAGCAGTCGGCTGGCTCGCGCTCGCGGCCCTGGCGCTACGGCAATCACGCCGTGCGCGCGATACTCGCCGCGTGTGAGCCGGTCATGGAGAAATTTACGCATGTACGGATCGTGATGGGCATGATCGTGAGTCTAGGGCTCACACACATGCTCAAGGGGCTTTCATCGGTCATCCAGCATCCTTCGAAGTCCAACATCTATCCGATCCATATGGCGTGGGTCGCCTCCACGGTGCTCTACATCCTGCAGTTCTGGTGGTGGGAGTTCTCGCTGCGCGAAATTCCCGTGTGGACCTTCGGCATCTATTTGTATCTAATTTTCTACGCGTTCATCATCTATTTGCTGTGCGCGATGCTGTTCCCCGATTCGCTTCGCGAGTACAAGGATTTCCGTGACTATTTCCTCTCGCGGCGTGCGTGGTTCTTCGGCCTGCTGCTCGCGGGGAGCGTGATTGACATCGGCGATTCGCTCATAAAAGGCGAGCTGCATATCGCGCATCTCGGCGACTTGTACTGGGTGAAAACTGCGGTGGTGGGCATCGGCTGCTTGATCGCAATGCGCACGCGTAATCAGATATTCCATGCGAGCTTTGTCGCGCTGAATCTGGCGATGCAAGTGATGTTTGTGTTCGACTCTTACGGGAGCGACGCATGATGCGCGGTTTCCTGCAGCAGCGAAGCGCTGCGTCATCGGACACGCCGCGCCAGTGGGCGCCCGAGTATGCACGGACGGCATCGGTTCAATGGCGTGAAGGCGTCGCCCACATCCGCAACGTGCGCGATTTTGTCTATCGCTCGCGCGACGACTTCACGCCGCGCTACTTCGACGCTTCGTATGATCTCGACGCGCTGCAATCAGTCGATCTCGTCGTATCGCGCTGGGGGAACGAATCCGTTGCACACGTGTTCGTGAGCTTCGGCTTTGCTGACGGCCGCTATCTTGCCGTGTCGATCGAGACCCGACGTCAGCCCGAGCAGCGATACTCAGCTCTCGGCGGGTTCTGGCGTAACTATGGCCTAATCTACGTCGTCGCTGATGAGCGGGATCTGATCGGCGTGCGTACTGACATAAGGCGCGAGCGCGTGTATCTTTATCGCGCCCAAGTTTCGGCAGAGACGGTGCGTGCCCTGTTCACGGATTACATGTTGCGCATCGAGGCGCTGAATGCAACGCCCGAGTATTACCACACGCTGCTTAACAACTGCACGACGAATATTCTGCGCCACGCGCGAGCGGTTGCGCCGCACTTGCGCTACCACTGGCGCGTCCTTCTGAGCGGCCACGCCGATGACTACAGCTACCGAATGGGCCTGCTCGACCGGAGCGTCGCATTTGACGCACTTAAGCGCGCAAGTCTGATCGAACGCGCGCCCGATTCCGTTATCGATGAAGCGTTCTCCACCGCGATCCGAAGCGCATGCATATGCGAGCGACAAGCTTAGCGGAGGACCGATTTCAAAACGGGAGCGATTATTGGAACGGCTGCCTCAGTGTTCAGGTGAAATTGATTTTAAATTTGGTGCCGTACGCACCGGGCAGGATGCGACCTTCGTCGTCGATGGTTTCCTTCGTCCAGGTGACGAAGTTACGCCAATGGTATTTGGCCTGCTTCCAGACGATCTCGATGAGATTGAGTTCGGGAGTGTATGGCGGCAGATAGAACAGTTGCATGCGATGCTCACGTAGCCAGCGCTCATGCACTTCAGGTTCAATGGCATGATGGATCGAAGCGTTGTCCAGTACCACCACGGTCGGACGCTCATCGCCCTGCCGGGCGATGAGCTCGAGGAACTCAATGACAGCGCCGCCTTTGATAGATGAGCTCGTGACACGGTGAGTCAACGCGTTGGCTCCGAAGTCGAGGGTGCCGAGCACCGAGCGCCTGCAATGCAAGCGTGGTTCGACACGATGAGGCAGCCCGCGCGGTGACCACGCTCTTTGCACCGGAGGCGAGGCGGCCAAGCCCGCTTCATCGAAATAGACCAGGCGTACTGCGTTGGCGCGAGCGGCACATTGCAGTTTTTCCAGGGTGGCTGATTTCATCTCAAAGTCTTCCTGGTTGCGCTTTTTTTGAGCGAGAAACGGTTGCGCTTAAAGGAGAAGCCTTCCCGCCCAAGGGCGACCGACAAGGTTTCCAGCGCGCACGGCATCGGCTCTCCATGCAAGGCTTCGATGCGCTTGGCTATTTGTCCGAGCGTCATGGACTCCGTGCGTGCAACCTGCGTCGCAGTGGCCAGCATTGCTTCGGACAACGCGCGGGGACGACCACCTTTGTGGCCCGTGAGCAAGCCGCAAACCCCTTGCTCACGCCACGCATGCGCCCAGTTGTAAACGGATTGGCCGCTCACGCCAAGCTTGGAGGCTATCTCGGTCAGCTTGACCCTGCGTCCGAGCAACAGCACGCCTGCGGCCCGGGTGCGAGCGTCGCGATGTTTGTGATTCACGCACAGCTGTTGCAACGTCTGATCCTCGGCTTCGGTCAGCTCTACGACACACTTCATCGGTACCCCGGCGTAATGACGACGCCGAAAGTTAACAAAATCCAAACGCGTTTACCAGCAACACTTAACAGCATGAATGAATCCGGGGTCATTTGGAAGAAATGTCTGGCACGGGAGGTTTCGCCCACGGTGATCTCGGCGGTGACAGATGCAGTCAGCGAGGACGTGAAGCTCTGGCTGGGACGTGCGCCCAATGGGCTGGACCCGATTGTTTATTTGGACTGCATCCACGTCAAAGTACGTGACAGCGGGGCCGTACGGACCAAGGCGGTGTATCTGGCGATTGCCGTGAATATGGACGGCCACAAGGAGGTCCTGGGCTTGTGGATCGCCCAGACCGAGGGTGCCAAGTTTTGGCTACAGGTGGTGACGGAGTTGAAGACGCGCGGCGTGCAGGACATCTTCATTGCCTGCATGGACGGGCTCAAGGGCTTTCCAGAAGCCATTGAAGCGGTCTATCCCAAGGCTAGTGTGCGGTTGTGTATCGTGCATATGGTGCGCAACATGGAAACTGCAGCGCGAAGTGGCCGCCGATCTGAGGACGATTTACACGTCGACGATCGTCGAGGTGGCCGAGCAGATGCTCAGCGCCTTCGAGGTCAAATGGGATAAGGACTACCCCTTGGTCGGCCAGAGCTGGCGGCGCAACTGGGCTCGGGTGATACCGTTCTTGGACTACCCGCCGGAAATCCGAAAAGTGATATATACGACCAACGCGATCGAATCGATCAACATGAGGCTGCGAAAAGTCATCAAAACGCGCAGTTCATTTCCAACTGACGCCGCCGTATTCAAGCTGTTTTACTTGGCGCTGAACAACATTAGCAAGAAATGGTCGATGCCGATCAGAGACCGGAAGGCAGCACTAAACCGATTCGCCATCCAGTTCGAAGACCGGATGTCGCCGGCTTAATCGAAAACCCGCTTACACAAAATGCGGGACGCCCTCAAGAGGAGGGATGTCATCAATCATGTTCAGTTTTCACGACACGAGCATGGTTCAGGACGCTTGAGTCTGCCTAAAAATCAAGTAGGCGAAAATATATTTCCTTGCAGCAAAACAATTCTGCGCTCCACCAAAACTCGCCGGTTCACAAAAGAGGCGATCGTCTGTACCTTTGCGCGATGCGTTTGGCAAATAGCTTCGGTTGACACAGGCCGAGGCGGGCGAATTGTGGCCAACAGCGGTTTCAAGATCAAGCGCGACACCATATTTTCGACTGTATTACCTGGGCCATGGTTAGCGTAAGTCTCCCAAGGACCGTCTTCACGAATCACTGGAGTGAAATAAGATGAAAACCTTCATTGCCGTTGATCTGGGTCGAAGTGCCGCCAAGGTTGTGGCCTACGACGGTGCGAGTGACAAGCGCGAGATGTTGTTGTACCCATCGGCCGTGATTCCGGCCAAATCCCTTTCCGACGAAGGGGCGCGCGCTCGTGCCATGAGCGAGACCGTAACGGTGAACAGCAAGGAGTACTTTTTCGGCGACACGGCAATCCGGCAGGGCCATGACGACCTGCTTGGCGGGCTGCGCGACGATTGGTTCGGGACGGACCACCATCGTGCCCTTTTTCTCGGCGGCCTGAAGAAGCTCACTGACGCCGGCATGCCAGACGTGGAGAGCGCGCTAATCATCGTCGGCCTGCCCTCGACAATGTATGCGTCCCACAAGGCGCAGTTGGCCAATGTGCTGTCCGCACTCGTTCCTCAGGCAACCATCAAGGTAATGCCGCAGGCGCTTGGCCCCTACTTCGCGTTGGCGTTCGACGAGAAAGGGCAGGAAACGGACAAAATCGAGGCGGATGGGATGTACGGAGCCATTGAAGTCGGACAGTACACGACCGACTACGCCCTCGTAATAGAGGGAGATCCTATCGACGACGCTTACGGCAGTTGTTCGGGCATGAGCAAGGTCGCCGCGAGCTTGCAGCGCATCCTGCAGCAGAAGGACTACTCTGTGACTCTCGCCGAGGCTACGCAAGCACTGGCAACGAAGCAGATCAAGAATTTTGGGAAG
Organism: Caballeronia sp. LjRoot34; assembly: GCF_964253815.1. NCBI lineage: Bacteria > Pseudomonadati > Pseudomonadota > Betaproteobacteria > Burkholderiales > Burkholderiaceae > Caballeronia > Caballeronia sp. LjRoot34. The sequence goes on along the minus strand of NZ_CAXUSB020000001.1, from coordinate 3,389,840 downwards.
GTCGTCGATGTCTCGACAGAGGTCGCGACCGCGGTTGAACCGCTTGCCGAGGAGATCTACATGAAGAGCCGCGAGGTGTTCGGATCGCATCTGCGCAAGCTCGATAAGATCGTGCTGGCAGGGGGCGGCGCTGGCCTGATAGCCCCTCGCTTGTCAAGTGAGTGGGGCACACTCGAGCTCGTTCCGAATGAGCGCTTCGCGGTAGCGGACGGATTCCTACGCTATGCCTTGGCTACGGGCACTATCTCCCAACAACAAGGCAAGGGTGCCTTATGGGGGCGCCTTTTCAGGATCGCGTGATCGGCGTGGTAGTGACGCGTTAGGGGCTTGACCCCCAACTGTGTGAGGTACATGTCACTGATAAATGGATTCGATTTTTGCGGCGCATCACTCAGGGATGGTGGACTTAGCGCGGTCGTCAAGAGTCAAATCCGATTTTCATTAATCGATGCCTCTCTGAACATTCTTCACAAATGGTTTAGAGATAGTTGGGGCGGCCTCGGTGGATTCCTCGCACCTTCGAGCTCCTCTGGAGATGCATCCGCATGGGTAAGGCTGTCGCTTTACACAGAGATGGGACAGCTGGCCTCAATCGAAACGGGATTTTGAATGTTCGGTTTTTTGGGAAGCCACTTTTCGAACGATTTGGCGATTGACCTCGGCACCGCCAACACGCTGATCTACATGCGGGGCAAGGGCATCGTCCTTGACGAGCCATCGGTGGTTTCCATTCGCCAGGAAGGCGGTCCTAATGGCAAGAAAACCATTCAGGCCGTCGGCCGCGAAGCGAAGCAGATGCTCGGCAAGGTGCCGGGCAACATTGAAGCTATCCGGCCTATGAAGGACGGCGTTATCGCCGACTTCACCGTCACGGAACAGATGATCAAGCAGTTCATCAAGACTGCGCACGAATCGCGTATGTTCTCGCCTTCGCCGCGCATCATCATCTGCGTGCCGTGCGGTTCGACTCAGGTCGAACGGCGCGCGATCAAGGAAGCCGCACACGGCGCGGGTGCGTCGCAGGTGTATCTGATCGAAGAACCCATGGCTGCGGCCATCGGCGCCGGCTTGCCGGTGTCCGAGGCAACGGGCTCCATGGTCGTCGACATCGGCGGCGGCACGACCGAAGTGGGCGTGATTTCGCTCGGCGGTATCGTGTACAAGGGTTCCGTGCGCGTGGGCGGCGACAAGTTCGACGAAGCTATCGTCAATTACATCCGTCGCAATTACGGCATGTTGATCGGCGAGCAGACGGCTGAAGCCATCAAGAAGGAAATCGGTTCGGCTTTCCCGGGCTCCGAAGTCAAGGAGATGGAAGTCAAGGGCCGCAATCTTTCCGAAGGCATTCCGCGCAGCTTCACCATTTCGAGCAATGAAATTCTCGAAGCACTGACCGATCCGCTGAACCAGATCGTTTCGTCGGTGAAAATCGCGCTGGAGCAAACGCCGCCGGAACTGGGCGCCGACATTGCCGAGCGCGGCATGATGCTGACCGGCGGTGGCGCTTTGCTGCGCGATCTCGACCGGTTGCTGGCTGAAGAGACCGGCTTGCCGGTGCTCGTCGCTGAAGATCCGCTGACGTGTGTCGTACGCGGTTCGGGCATGGCGCTCGAACGCATGGACAAGCTCGGCAGCATCTTCTCGTCGGAGTAGCCCATACGAAGGGCTGTGTTCGGATGCGGACCTTTACGCTGGGGAATGCGTTTGTGCCACTCTTGCAGGGCGGCATTCGTGCCCGTCCGCCAACCTTTTCAGGCCGTCTTGAAGGCTTTCATTACATCGGCGTCGTGATGTACGGTCAAGGCAGCTTGGTGCTTTCAGCCTTGACCGGCCTCGGTGGACCAGTTCGTCACCGACACGCTCATCCTCCTCCCCGAAGAACTCGTCGGTCATTTTTGTGGCGTCGTCCGAATCAATCCACCCGGCGGATAGTAACGCCGGCTTCCTAGCCCGTTCGACCAGATTTGCGCTGATGCGCCAGTTGAAACCGCCGGCGGCGACGGTGCGTAAGACATGAAGCAGGGCCCTGCCGTGTTAGCAGCGCGCGATGCTCAACCCTCGATTCCTCCGCGTGAAGGCGCGATGCCCTGGCCGGAGAACGCACCCAGTGCAAGCTGGCGAAGCGATTGCTGGCATTGCGAAAGGCGGCCGCTTCGAATGGAAGAAGTGCATTGGTGACCACCGGCGCTCGCTCGTCGAGAACCTGATGTACCGGCTCAACACGCTCACTGGCGATCCCCTATCGAGTTACAACTTACTTCTCGCGTACTGCACGACGAGAAATTCCGCCTGTACTTGAGGACCATCGGACGGGCGCGGGCGATCGCGGTCCTTCTCGTCATTCGGGTACTGCACCAAATGACAAGCTGATTCGCGTCTCACATCCAACTATGGTTTCTGCGCGTGTCTGTCGGGCTATCGCTGTGATGCCGGCTATTCCAGACCGCTCGCTCTTTGAGATACCCACCTCACAAACGCAGTCGCTAGCCGCGTCGATGGGCTGGACCGGCTGGATGACGCCACGCGAACGGCCAAGGATCTGTTTCGGCGAATGTTCGTGGATAACGGAATCATATGCGATACCCCTGTCGCGTCCGATGACGATCGCGGACTGGACCGCGTCTCCGCCAATTTCGCCAAGACATGGACGGAAAACTTCTGACTTCCCGTCTACCGGATGATTTTCAGGATGGTGATGAAGCTGTGGATGGTGGGTACGGGCCTTTTCGTTCTTCGTCATGTTTGTGGACGGGGTCGCCCCTCGCCAGAGCTCGAACCGGTCCTCAAAGCCAGTATCATCGGCGCATAGGTGAACGCCTACTCCAATACGTCTCGAAGACGAAGCTAAGCGACATGTTCGTCGTAGAAGTTCGCCAACTCTATCGTTGGTGCAGCTCTTCCCGTTATCCTCACCGGAATTGACTTCGCGTCACTGACGGAGTGCATCGCCGGCAGTCGTTGCAGACGTTGTGTCCGGTGGTGTCAGCGGGGACTCCCTGCGAGTGAGGTGAGCCTGCTGCGAGTGCAGGTGATCGGAGGGAAGGGCACTGCATGCGCCATTGGAGGCAGGGGCTCATTTAGACGCCGCCTTGCTCTGCGTGCGGCTGCGCGCTTGCGTTCAAGCCCGTGACTTTGACACTGAGCCACTCGTGCGAAGCCGTTGCGGCAACTCCCTAATTCCTTTCAGCCCCTCCGCGTTAAATTTCCACAGCACGCGGACCCTGGTCGAATACCTTCGATTCGGCAGATAGGTCATGTAAATCTGTTCACCCGTCGGTGCGTAGTTGAGCCGCTAATTCTCTGCAGCGCCTTCTTACTCGTTAACCCGCTTAAGGCCTGGTGGTACCCCTCTCTGGGGACCCATTCGCGCGAGGAAAACATTTTGGCGAACCTTGGGATTGGCTTGCCGCCTACGAACGCGGCTTAATCATGGTCAAGTATTGAAGCTAGTAGTGGGAGCTACACGATAACTGTGCTGCCTTCTTCGATGCGCAGAAGCTCTCGAAAGGATTCTTTAGCTAGTCGAGGGCCCGTTCTGCGGAATTGCGCCGCGCGGATTTTCACTCCGAGCTGAGTACCCGTGAGCCTTCCTGATCCGCAAGAGATGTGCGACGGAAACAGCTCGAGAGCGAGTTCGGACAAATTCAGATAAGGCTAAGAAAAAATATTTCCTTCCAGCAAACGAATCTTGCGCTCGGACAAAGGTTGCGACTTCTCACCGCTGCCTAAGACATCTATCCTCCGTTGCGTTGGGGAATTCTCAATTGGACAGATCGATTTCGCGAGGGTTGATATGCGGACCAACGCTTCCGGTCGATGGAGAAGAAGCTCGTGAGCTTTTCATTCAAATTTGTTCCGAAGCGTGAGCACGCTGCCGAATCTGTGTGCCCGTGGCTCGCGTTCGCAAACGTGGTGAGTGATGGCGCAGATGCCACAGCATGGTGCCGCATGGCAGACCGGCGACCAAATAAACGCCGGCGAGCGTATTGGGGAGAATGATATGAGTGGGGAGATTTCGGGCGAGACTCTTGCCATGCCCGCGGCCCAAGTGGCCGCTGCGCCGATCGCAGGGCCGATCTCAAACAACGGTTCGTTAAAACTAGCGTTTCCGCCGCCTTCTCCGGTCCCGACTCAGGTGGCCGACTACGGCGTTCGCTTTGATTTCAATGACGGCTGCCGCATTGTATTGCCCGATGGACAATGGCGCGTCACGCTGCGCGACATCGAGACTGGCAACACGCTGTTCGAGACTGACATTGGTGCCGGGACGGTAGTGAGCAGTAAAAAGTATTTCGTCCCATTCCAGGTCGAAGTGCATCAGTGCGATCGCACTGATGCACGCGACAGTGTATTCACACACAACTACGACGCGGGTGGCCGGGAAGTGCTGATTCAGTTTCCTGTAGGCACGCTTGGCGACCTGATGGGGTGGTTTCCGTATGCAGTGAAATTCCAGGGCGCACATGGCTGCAAGCTCACGTGCGCGATGTCCCCGCTAATCATTCCGCTTTTTCGGGACGCATATCCGGGGATTGAGTTTGTAACGCACGAACAGATAATGCCTGAGCGTTATTACGCGACCTACAACATCGGGCTGTTCTTTGACGACGTAGACCACGTACACCAGCCGTGCGACTTCCGGCATGTCGGTTTGCATCGAACGGCTGGGTACATTCTGGGCGTCAATTCAAATGAGATTGCGCCCAACATTGTACTGGAAGACGAAAGCCGGCCGATTGACGAGCCGTATGTCTGCATCGCGGTGCAGAGTTCCACGCAGTGCAAGTACTGGAACCATCCAACCGGTTGGCGCGAGACCGTGAAGTTTTTGAGGAACCACGGCTATCGCGTTATCTGCATTGATCAAAGGGCGACACACGGCAGTGGGTTGGTTTGGAATCACATTCCTCACGGTGCAGAGGATCAGACGGGCGACCGGTCATTGCTTGAGAGGGCTCGGTGGCTGCGTCACGCGGAATTTTTCGTCGGACTGTCGAGCGGGCTCGCGTGGCTCGCTTGGGCGTGTCGCACGCCGGTAGCGATGATCAGCGGCTTTACGCACGAAAACAACGAGTTCGAAACACCTTATCGCGTCATTAATTACCACACGTGCAATAGCTGCTGGAACGACGTGAGATACCGCTTTGATCACCAGGACTTCTTTTGGTGTCCTCGTCAGAAGGATACGCCTCGTCAATTCGAATGTACTCGACTGATCACGCCAGAGCAGGTGCAGCGCGTATTGCGCCGCATTCCAGGCTTCGGAAGGCATGCCGCTTCCATTTAGATTTTTTTATCTTCCCTCAGAACACAGTCGCGTGAGGGATGCGGGCACAAAAAACACATACTAACTAGGGGCAAACATGAAGCCTATCAGCTTCCGGCGGAAATTCTGCATTCACGTTTTCGGACGACGGACGCGGCACTATTCGTCACTCTTATGCGGAATATTCGGTGCTCTGGGGCTACAGCTCGGAATGGCCGGTCCCGCGCGCGCCAACGGCGGTAGCTATACGCCGACCGTTGAACGGGGCCAATTCGTGTCGCGGCAAACGGTCAATAGAGGGACCCAGACGGTAGCGGGAACCGCCACTTCGAACACAATCGATCGCGGCGCGCAACAGAATATCGTCAACCACGGCTCAAGTACGGATACGTCAATTTACGGCACGCAAAATGTTTCGTCCGGCGGGCATGATAGTCGTGCGACGATCAATTCCGGCGGTATGCAGAACGTGTTGGCGGGTGGCGGCGCAATGAGCGCCTCGATTAGGTCAGGCGGCACTCAGAACGTCCTGAGAGGCGCAACGGCGACTTCCACGACCGTCTCCGCTGGCGGCAAACAAAGCGTTTCTTCCGGTGGTGTCGCAAGTGCGAGCCACATTTCTCGCGGTGGCTCGGAAAATGTGCAAGGCACGGATTACGACGCATCGGTTGACGGTGGCAAACAAAGCGTATCTTCCGGCGGCGTTGCAAGCGGCGCGCGGGTGAGTAATGACGGCCAGCAAACCATCGGCAACGGCGGTCGCGCGGTCAGCACGACAGTTTCCGACGGCGGTACCGAGACAGTCTCCCGAGGTGGTATTGCAAGTGCGAGCCACATTTCTCGCGGTGGCTCGGAAAACGTGCAAGGCACGGATTACAACGCATCGATTGATGGCGGCAAACAGACCGTATCTTCCGGCGGCGTTGCAAGCGGCGCGCGGGTGAGTAATGATGGCCAGCAAACCATCGGCAACGGCGGTCGCGCGGTCAGCACGACAGTTTCCGACGGCGGTACCGAGACAGTCGCCCGAGGTGGTGTCGCAAGCGCGAGCCAGATCTCTCGCGGTGGCTCGGAAAACGTGCAGGGCACGGATTACGACGCATCGGTTGACGGTGGCAAGCAAAGCGTGTCTTCCGGCGGCGTTGCAATCGGCGCAGACGTGGAACACGGCGGACAACAAATCGTGGGCCGCGATGGACGCAGCTTCGAGACAACCGTTTCGGACGGCGGTACCGAGACAGTCGCCCGAGGTGGTATTGCAAGCGCGAGCCAGATCTCTCGCGGTGGCTCGGAAAATGTGCAGGGCACGGATTACGACGCATCGGTTGACGGTGGCAAGCAAAGCGTGTCTTCCGGCGGCGTTGCAATCGGCGCAGACGTGGAACACGGCGGACAACAAATCGTGGGCCGCGATGGACGCAGCTTCGAGACAACCGTTTCGGACGGCGGTACCGAGACAGTCGCCCGAGGTGGTGTCGCAAGCGCGAGCCAGATCTCTCGCGGTGGCTCGGAAAATGTGCAAGGCACGGATTACGACGCATCGGTTGACGGTGGCAAGCAAAGCGTATCTTCCGGCGGCGTTGCAAGCGGCGCGCGGGTGAGTAATGACGGCCAGCAAACCATCGGCAACGGCGGTCGCGCGGTCAGCACGACAGTTTCCGACGGCGGTACCGAGACAGTCGCCCGAGGTGGTGTCGCAAGCGCGAGCCAGATCTCTCGCGGTGGCTCGGAAAATGTGCAGGGCACGGATTACAACGCATCGATTGATGGCGGCAAACAGACCGTATCTTCCGGCGGCGTTGCAAGCGGCGCGCGGGTGAGTAATGACGGCCAGCAAACCATCGGCAACGGCGGTCGCGCGGTCAGCACGACAGTTTCCGACGGCGGTACCGAGACAGTCTCCCGAGGTGGTATTGCAAGTGCGAGCCACATTTCTCGCGGTGGCTCGGAAAACGTGCAGGGCACGGATTACAACGCATCGGTTGACGGCGGCAAGCAAAGCGTATCTTCCGGCGGCGTTGCAATCGGCGCAGACGTGGAACACGGCGGACAACAAATCGTGGGCCGCGATGGACGCAGCTTCGAGACAACCGTTTCCGACGGCGGTACCGAGACAGTCTCCCGAGGTGGTATTGCAAGCGCGAGCCACATCTCTCGCGGTGGCTCGGAAAACGTGCAAGGCACGGATTACAACGCATCGATTGATGGCGGCAAACAGACCGTATCTTCCGGCGGCGTTGCAAGCGGCGCGCGGGTGAGTAATGATGGCCAGCAAACCATCGGCAACGGCGGTCGCGCGGTCAGCACGACAGTTTCCGACGGCGGTACCGAGACAGTCGCCCGAGGTGGTGTCGCAAGCGCGAGCCAGATCTCTCGCGGTGGCTCGGAAAATGTGCAAGGCACGGATTACGACGCATCGGTTGACGGTGGCAAACAAAGCGTATCTTCCGGCGGCGTTGCAAGCGGCGCGCGGGTGAGTAATGACGGCCAGCAAACCATCGGCAACGGCGGTCGCGCGGTCAGCACGACAGTTTCCGACGGCGGTACCGAGACAGTCGCCCGAGGTGGTATTGCAAGTGCGAGCCACATCTCTCGCGGTGGCTCGGAAAACGTGCAGGGCACGGATTACAACGCATCGGTTGACGGCGGCAAGCAAAGCGTATCTTCCGGCGGCGTTGCAATCGGCGCAGACGTGGAACACGGCGGACAACAAATCGTGGGCCGCGATGGACGCAGCTTCGAGACAACCGTTTCCGACGGCGGTACCGAGACAGTCTCCCGAGGTGGTATTGCAAGCGCGAGCCACATCTCTCGCGGTGGCTCGGAAAACGTGCAAGGCACGGATTACAACGCATCGATTGATGGCGGCAAACAGACCGTATCTTCCGGCGGCGTTGCAAGCGGCGCGCGGGTGAGTAATGATGGCCAGCAAACCATCGGCAACGGCGGTCGCGCGGTCAGCACGACAGTTTCCGACGGCGGTACCGAGACAGTCGCCCGAGGTGGTGTCGCAAGCGCGAGCCAGATCTCTCGCGGTGGCTCGGAAAATGTGCAAGGCACGGATTACGACGCATCGGTTGACGGTGGCAAACAAAGCGTATCTTCCGGCGGCGTTGCAAGCGGCGCGCGGGTGAGTAATGACGGCCAGCAAACCATCGGCAACGGCGGTCGCGCGGTCAGCACGACAGTTTCCGACGGCGGTACCGAGACAGTCGCCCGAGGTGGTATTGCAAGTGCGAGCCACATCTCTCGCGGTGGCTCGGAAAACGTGCAGGGCACGGATTACAACGCATCGGTTGACGGCGGCAAGCAAAGCGTATCTTCCGGCGGCGTTGCAATCGGCGCAGACGTGGAACACGGCGGACAACAAATCGTGGGCCGCGATGGACGCAGCTTCGAGACAACCGTTTCGGACGGCGGTACCGAGACAGTCGCCCGAGGTGGTATTGCAAGCGCGAGCCACATCTCTCGCGGTGGCTCGGAAAACGTGCAAGGCACGGATTACAACGCATCGATTGATGGCGGCAAACAGACCGTATCTTCCGGCGGCGTTGCAATCGGCGCAGACGTGGAACACGGCGGACAACAAATCGTGGGCCGCGATGGACGCAGCTTCGAGACAACCGTTTCGGACGGCGGTACCGAGACAGTCGCCCGAGGTGGTATTGCAAGTGCGAGCCAGATCTCTCGCGGTGGCTCGGAAAACGTGCAGGGCACGGATTACAACGCATCGGTTGACGGCGGCAAGCAAAGCGTATCTTCCGGCGGCGTTGCAATCGGCGCAGACGTGGAACACGGCGGACAACAAATCGTGGGCCGCGATGGACGCAGCTTCGAGACAACCGTTTCGGACGGCGGTACCGAGACAGTCGCCCGAGGTGGTATTGCAAGTGCGAGCCAGATCTCTCGCGGTGGCTCGGAAAACGTGCAGGGCACGGATTACAACGCATCGGTTGACGGCGGCAAGCAAAGCGTATCTTCCGGCGGCGTTGCAATCGGCGCAGACGTGGAACACGGCGGACAACAAATCGTGGGCCGCGATGGACGCAGCTTCGAGACAACCGTTTCGGACGGCGGTACCGAGACAGTCGCCCGAGGTGGTATTGCAAGCGCGAGCCACATCTCTCGCGGTGGCTCGGAAAATGTGCAGGGCACGGATTACGACGCATCGGTTGACGGTGGCAAGCAAAGCGTGTCTTCCGGCGGCGTTGCAATCGGCGCAGACGTGGAACACGGCGGACAACAAATCGTGGGCCGCGATGGACGCAGCTTCGAGACAACCGTTTCGGACGGCGGTACCGAGACAGTCGCCCGAGGTGGTGTCGCAAGCGCGAGCCACATCTCTCGCGGTGGCTCGGAAAATGTGCAAGGCACGGATTACGACGCATCGGTTGACGGTGGCAAGCAAAGCATATCTTCCGGTGGTGTTGCAATCGGCGCAGACGTGGAACACGGCGGCGAGCAGATCGTTACGCACGGCGGCATTGCCGTCGACACTACCGTCCATAGCAACGGGCAACAAAAGGTTGCCGGTCTCGCATTTGGGACATTGCTGGATGACGGCAGCCAGGCAGTCGACTCGGGCGGGTTCGCGGTTCGCACAACAGTCGTGGGCTCGTCGATGCAGACTGTCTCGGGCGGCGGTCATGCCATCGATACTCGCGTGGAAGAACACGGAGAACAGATTGTTCAGAATGGGGGTACGGCGATCGACACCGCGCTCTCGAATGGCGCCACATTGGATGTCGCAGCAGGTGGTACCGCAAACGGCATATTGCAGCATAGCGGCGCGGCGCTGATTGCCGATACGTCTGCGACGATACTCAATGGGACAAACCGCTATGGCCAGTTTTCCGTGCAAAGCGGTATCGCCTCGAATCTATTGCTCGAAAATGGCGGCTCGTTTGCGGTTCTGTCCGGCGGCTCCGCAGTACACGACCACGTCGGCAGCGGCGGCAAGGAAACGGTGGAGGCGGGCGGCGTTGCCAGCGGTACCGGTATCCTCAACTTCGGCGTCCAGACTGTATTCGGCAGTTCGTTCCGAACCTCGGTGGACAGCGGTGGTTTGCAGACAGTCAGTAGCGGGGGCACGGCGTTCGGCACTCGAGTCAATGCCGGCGGGACGCAATTCATCGACGCTGCGGGCGTCTCCAGGAACACCGTCGTATCGGGCGGCGGTCTTCAGGAGATTGGCTTCGGCGGCATAGCGAGTGGCACGAGCGTGCTTTCCGGCGGAGAGCAAGCGGTCGAATCCGGCGGCAGCGCTCTGTCCACGGCGGTCAGCAGCGGTGGCCTGCAGACCGTCGCGTCGGGCGGCCTTGCGCAGGACACGACGGTCTTCGCCGGTGGTATCCAGGCGGTGTCGTCGGGTGGCAGTGCGACGAATGTTTCGGTGGGCAGTGGGGGCAACCAGTACGTATCGTCGGGTGGCTCGGCGTATGGCGGCTCGGTTGGCAACGGCGGCGTCGAAACGATCCTTTCAGGCGGTAACGCCAACTCCGCGATGGTGCTGGAAGGCGGCATCCAGTATGTGTCTTCAGGCGGCCAGACGAACAATGCGACGGTCGCCCACGGCGGCAACCAGATGGTGCTGGCAAATGGCATGGCAAACACAACCCAGCTCGCGGGCGGCAGCCAGGTGGTTAGTTCCGGCGGCGTGGCCAACGAGACGACGATTACTGGCGGTGGCATCCAGCACGCACTGCTCGGCAGCTTTGTCAAAAACACCCTGGTGGGTGATGGCGGCACCCTGACCGGCGACGGCAACGTGGCCGGCGTCACGGTGACAAGCGGCGGCCTCGTGCTCGACCTCGCGAGCGCGAGCCAGGGCATTGTCGCGAACGGCGGCACCGTACAGGTGGATCAGGCAACGGCGGCCAACGTCATCGTGAACTCGGGCGCCGTGCTTGCTGGTAGTGGCACGCTTACCGGCGGCGCGTCGATTAATGCGGGTGGACAACTGGTGGCGCCCGCACCGGGCAGTGCATTCCAGATCAAGGGCCCACTCGCGTTTAACGACGGGTCCACTTATGCGGTTGCCGCCGACGCTACCGGTGCAAGCGGGAGGGTTGACGTCACCGGAGATCTGACGCTTGCGGCGACGGGAGCCAATGGCGGCGCGAACGTTGCGGTGACTGCGGCGCACGGCAATTATAAGGTCGCCACCGTCTACACTATTCTCACGTACACCGGCGCGCTCAACGGCACGTTCGCGGGGGTAAGCTCCGACTACGCCTATTTGACTCCGACTTTGCTCTATGTCCCGAATGCGGTCGACTTGGAATTGAACATCTCGTCGATGTTCTACCAGACCGGCAAGTTCACGGGCTTTGGGCTGGTGAGCCAGAACACCAATCAACTCGCGGTTGCGGGTGCATTGAACAAGGTGTTTGCGAATGGCGGCAACGAAGTGACGGGTCAGTTGCTGACCGCAACGGTCGACAGCGCTCGTGCCTCGCTCTCCCAACTCGCGGGTGACGAAGCGGCGGCCTTCGGCCAGATCACCCGACGTCAGGCGGAAGCCGGGGGCGCAACCGTGAGCGACCGCCTTTCCACGGCGTCGGTGGTGCAGCCAAAAGACGACGTATGGGTTTCGGTCCGTCATACCGAATCCGCGGTGTCGGCGGACGCATCGCTCGGCAGCTCGGCAGTGGACGCGCACACGAACGCCTTGACGATTGGCGTCGATCATCGCGTGACGCCGGATTTGCGTATCGGTGCCGCATTCGACACATCGGACAGCAATCTTGGCTTCGAAGACCGCAACGCGAGCGGCCGCAGCACGGGCTGGCAAGCGATGCTGTACGGCGCTTGGGCTCCGGCGTCTGTGCCGGTCTTTGGCAACGTGCGGCTCGGTTTTGGCCGCTGGACCAACACACTCGATCGCGCGGTCAGTGTCGGCGATCTGTCTAGTAATGAAAGCGGCAGCTTCGGAACGCACGCTGCGACGCTGTACGCTGAAGCCGGTCTGAATCTGCATCAGCGAGACAGCATGACGTGGCAACCGTATGTGGGCATGCTCGTCGGCAGGTACCGGCAGGATGCATTCGGCGAGGGCGGCTCGAATCTGTTCAATCTGAATTACCAGGGCACCTCTCAAGCTGCCACTACGGCGGTGGCAGGCGTACGTTATCTGTTCACGCAGACGATGGCTGACGGGCGTGCAAACGTCTGGAAGGTCGATGTCAACGTTCGGGACAGAATTGGCTCACTCGCGCAAAACGTAACCACGGCTTTTGCGACTGCGCCGGCAGACAGCTATACCGTCTCCGGTACCCCTCTCTCACGGGTCGTCGGTCATATCGGCACAAGTGGCCAATGGCAGCTCACTCGCCACGTATCGCTCACGGCTGGCGTTGCGGTCGACTTTGGTAAACAAGAACACGACTTCACTGCGGAAGGCGGAATGAATTGGCAATGGTGATCCTATGCAGCATGCAAGGTGGCCGCGCAGTTCAATAGGGACGCCGGTCTGAACTGCACCCCAAAAGTCGAACGTCCGTCCATACTTTTGGGGTGATTTCGTGAATAGAGATTCTATGTGCAGGGGAACGGCGAACTGATACGTAGAAAAATCAGCGTGTTGAGTCCTGTTCAAAGGAGAGCATCATGCGCCCGGATCAGACGTTCACGACGGGGGGTGAAGAAACGGTGCTGGCGCTGTCACTCGAGCTTGCTGCGGCGAAGTGGAAGGTCGCGCTACACGACGGCCGGCGAGAGAAGCCGGCGGTGCACACGGTCGCGCAGGCCCAAGCTGCCGCTCGCCTGCAAGCTGTGCTGGACGTGATCGAGCAACAGAAGCTGCAGTGGTCGCTGCCGGTGACTACACGGGGCGTGGTGAGCTACGAGGCTGGCCAAAAACGCGTTCTGGATCCGCCGTGCGCTGCAGGGGCATGGCATCAAGTGTTATGTCGTCGATCCGGCGAGCATTCCGGTCGAACGCCACAAGCGGCGCGCGAAGACCGACCGGCTCGATGCCATCAACCTGCAACCTGCGCGCGTGGCTGCGCGCCGAGCGTGACCGCATGCACGTAGTTCATGCGCTGTGGCCTCAGGACGAGGCGTCGCGCCAGCTGATGCGCGATCGAGGGGAACTGCAGAAGGAAGTGAAGGAAGTATTGCAGCATCGCGACCGCATGCGCAAACTGCTGGCCACGCTCGGTTGCTGGGATGAGGTCGACCACGAGGCCTTTGCCGGCCGGCTCGCTCGTAACGAGGAAAAGTGCCACGACGGTGCGCCGCTGCCACCCGAACTGCGGGCTGCTACGCGAATGTGAACGGCTGACGCTCGTTACACAGCAACTCGCGGCGCTGGAGAAGACGAGGTAGGCTTGCGTGCCCGCGCGCAGCGGAAGCGATGACCTGGCGTGCTTAAGGGGATCGGCGAAGTGAGCTCGTCGCGCCTCGCGCTCGAACTGTTCTGAAGGCAGTTCAGCAACCGGCGCCAAGTGGGTGCGTGCGTCGGGCTGGTGCCGCAGCCGTACGACAGCGGAGAGAGTCAGGTGGATCAGCGGATCAGCAAACAGGGCAACCGGCGCGTGCGCGCGTTACTAGTCGAGATGGCGTGGACTTGGCTGCGCTACCAGCCCAGCAGCCCGCTGACGCAGTGGTTCAACCAGGGCACGGGGCCGAACCGCCGAGCGCGGCGCATCGCGATCGTCGCGGTGCAAGACGCCTGGCGATTGCGCTCTGGCGCTATCTGAAGGACGGGGTGATACCCGAAGGCGCTCAACTGAAGGCGGCCTGAGCCGGCAACGTTTAGCAGCGACGCGATCATTCAAGGTCCGAAACCTGCGTATTGACCGTTTGAAGTGAACATGCCCGTTGGCTACCCGGGTTACCCACGTAACCGATCTTAGAGATGGGGCATTTTCCTGGAAAAATTCCAGCGCAACGCGCATACAGGATGAGGCTGGCCATGCACCAGCGGATAGAAGGTGGGTGAGATGCTGGAGTCTCACGCGCGCGATGACCGCGGCTTCAGACCAGGGACACAGACCGGATTGCAGCAAATGTTGACGTTGGTAAATATGCGACCAGAACCGGCTTGCATACTGGCGAGCGCAATAACCTGTGCTCACCAGCACTCCTCAGCATACCGAACCCTTCGTGCGTCAAGGGTCCGCTGGCGCCAGCGCTTTGGCCTGCCCTTGACCCGATTACGCGCTTCCGTACATGGAGGCAAATGAGTTGACCGATGATTTGTGAGTCAGTCTGCCGAAAGGCCTTGACAACTTCCTGCTCATAGAAGGGTAGCTGCATTTCCTCTCGGAAATGCAGCGCCCGAAGAACCGTGCGTGCGAGCTTTCCCCGCACACGGCTCGAGTGCAGCATTAAGCGCCTTGCTGACGCCAGTCTTGTCGGATTGCACAAGCCCTTCGCAAGCCGTCACATCGTTGGTTCGCCTCATTGCTAAGGCGAAGGGCGCTGAACCGTAGTCAGACCTGTCATTCACAAGCTGCCCTTCGTTGAGTCTCAAATGCTGGCCTGCGACAACTGCACCACGCGCAAGTCTGCACTCTTCTCGGGCCGGGCAAATCTGGAACCCCTATACGGCCCATTACAGGTTGTCATTCGCGGTCACAGCTTCAACCTCCAATATTGCGATGCTGAATGTGACAAGGCACAAAGGAGCTTTGTCATCCGTTACTACATGCCGATTCACGCTCGGCGGACGGCGACACGTGTCGCACTACGGAAAGATCAATAGATAGTCTGAAAGACATCAGCTCGTTGTTCAATGGGGGCGCGACTTCGACGGGGACAAAACACCGCCGACGAACCTTGTTAACGACGTATCCCGGATCCGTATCACGGATACGTCGTTTCTTCGTAACGCAGATCCTGGCAGATCGGGTCAGCGCCACAGTACCGGTTTGGTACCCAGCCACAATACAGCGCAGACCCGGACGTTCCGCATTCCGACCTTATTGCGTGGTGGTACCCGTGCCGCCAGTACCACCCGTGGCGCCTCCGCCCGGTGTGCCACCTGAAGACCCGCCACCCGCAGCAGTACCCGCTGCCGTCACAGCCGCAGTCAATGTTGCTATTGGCTCGCCAGTGACGTTGATCGCACCAGCCGCCGTCAACTGATCAAGATCCTTATCCTGGCCTTGGCCGACCGTGAATGCCGTTGTCAGGAACGCCGACGACGACAACGTGATGCCATAGGTGTCTTTAACAATCTTCGCAACTGCCGTTTCCGCGTTGGCGATCGTCGAACTATTTGAGAGAGCGCTTTGATAGGTCGAATTAGTCGGAAGAACGGCAAGCAAGTTATCAACAGTCGTGCCCAGCTGGCCGGCCAGATAGCTCAACAGCAGCTCGGTCAGCGACGTGATGTTTACCGTTCCGGCGCCTGGGGCGAAGGAGTGCAGCGTCGTCGCACCACCGTTCGCGGTGATCGTGCAAGGACCATCAAATTTGAACGTCACAGAAAATGCACCGTTTGCATCAGTGGTGGTATTGGCCGAACCATTCTTGCAAACGAATGTTATTGCGCCGTTTTGCATGGGCGCGCCAATAGCAACGGTGCCGTTGATTGTGCCGTTGGGGGAGCTGCCGCCGCCGCCGCAAGCAAATAGCGCACTGGTAGCGAGAGCGATTGATCCAAACTGCAAGCAACGGAATACCGGCGTGTTAAAGCGATTCATGGTTTTCCCCAAAATTAGTCTCAATCACCAGGCTTCACGGCCTGTCCTGTACTTGCACTTACCCGGCAATTCCTTGCCGCAGCAGCATGCGCCACGAGCCCGTTGGGTAACCGACATCCCTTGCCCACGCATTCAGAGAAAAAATGAAGTAGACCAGAGCTAAATAGCCCCGGAAGCGAACTGACCTGAGCTGCGTCGTGGTCGCGATATCCGGTGTCCAATCTGAAACTGACCTGGAGCAAAGAGATGGATAGTTTGCTGATATTGACGTTGTTCAAGAAGATGGCAGAAAACCCCGCCTACGGCCAACGTCCGTCGGAAGCGGTTGTTTCATTGGCGTGCGTTCTTGCTCGTACGCACGGCATCGTCGGCGATAGCGACTGGGAGGCCATTGCATCCGCGGGAGCGCTACTGTGGCGAGCGCAGAAAGAGGAAATCGAAGCGTCCACGTTCCTCGCCGAACTGATGAGAACGATGAGACGCGGGCATTGAAGCTGTTCGATCGCGGCATGGTAGCGGCACATCCATACTTGCTGACCCGCCTGACGAGGCATTTTCTGCGTGGAAGCCGCCAACTAATCAAACATGCAAAGCCGACATGAACGCCGATAAATAGGCGTTGAAATCCTTAGCTACTTCCGGATGGCGCAGCGCGAATTCCACCGTTGCTTTCAAATAACCCAGCTTGCTGCCGCAATCGAAACGCGTGCCGTGATACTTGTATGCCAGCACTTGTTCGTCAGCGAGCAATGACTGGATTGCGTCCGTCAGTTGCAGCTCGCCGCCGGCGCCCGGCTTCAATGCACGGATGTGATCGAAGATGCGCGGCTTGAGCACATATCGCCCGACCACGCCCAGATTCGAAGGCGCAACTTCAGGTTCTGGCTTTTCCACAATGCCCGACAGCTTAAAGATATTGTCTTCCCATTCTTTCCCGTCGATCACACCATACGACTTGGAATCCTGAGCGGGGATCTCCTCCACGCCGATCACCGAGCTGTGATAGTGATCGAACACTTCGATCATCTGCGTCATCACCGGCGGCGTGCCGTACAACAAGTCGTCCGCGAGAATCACGGCAAACGGGTTGTCGCCCACCAGCTTTTCCGCGCACAGCACGGCGTGGCCCAGACCGAGCGCTTCGGCCTGACGCACGTAGAAACAATCCACGTGGCTTGGTTTGATGCTGCGCACGAGATCGAGCAGCTTTTGCTTGCCGCGCGCTTGCAGTTCGGCTTCGATCTCATAGGACTTGTCGAAGTGATCCTCGATCGCACGCTTGCTGCGGCCCGTCACGAAGATCATTTCCGTGATGCCGGCCGCCATGGCCTCTTCGACCGCGTACTGGATCAGCGGTTTGTCGACAACAGGCAGCATTTCCTTCGGGCTGGCCTTGGTCGCGGGGAGGAATCGGGTACCGAGACCCGCAACCGGGAAAACCGCTTTCGTAACTTTTAGCATGGCCTTGAATGAGTTTTGCCCCTCGTCTGTAGGCTGTCGAGCGCGGGTGGTCGAATTGGGCTTCGATAAATACCTTAACCTCCTGTGCCATCGTCGTGCTGCCTAAATGCTGCGGCAATCGGACATTGGATTGTTAGAGTCCATATAGTCCTTGGCACTTGGCCTAATTCGGTTTCTGTGTAGATTGGAAAGAGTGGGAATCGCGCTCACACTTGCGCAGCGGTACAAGAGGACGTCGCTGTGCGTGACCAATCATGGCCGCATGGTCACCGTGCTCAGAGAGTGAGAGCGCGACTGCACTGAGTGCAGACACACGACTGCGACCTTCGGACCATACCCTTGCGAACTTAGCTACAACCGAAATCCTTGCGCGCACAATTGCGGTAGTCGGTTGCGGAAATTCCAAGGCGGCGCTTGAATATCTTCGCAAGCCGAGTGCCACTGCGCATTCCACAGCGCCGCGCGACCTTGTCGATAGGCAGGGTTGTTGTTATCAACAACCTGCAAGCAATGTCGAGGCGGGTGCGTAACAAATACTCGGACGGCGGCATGCCGGTTTCGGCCTTGAAATGCCGAAGAAATGTCCGCTCGCCCATTGACACGCTTTGGGCCATGTCGGCGACCGTGATGGGTCGGGCACAATGCTCTTCTATCCAGCGCGACGCCTCCTTGATGGTAGACGCGACGTTGGCGTTGGGCAGGTCGCCGAGGAGTGGCTCCAGCCAACGGCCGGAAAAGGGCATCAGACGCTCTGCGATGCCTTCGGCTGTTTCATAGTCGAAATCAGATTTAATGAGCGACAGGGCGGTGATAATCGGCGAACCCGCATTGACGTCGATCACTAGGTCGTTGCCCAGCGCCGGACTGTGCAGTTTGCCCGCAGGTCGTATAGGAATGATCGTTCCGCGGGCATTCGGCAGGTTCGCACCTTTGAGCAGGAGCGTGCCGTTTCCCGCCGCTTGCACGACCCTAACCGTCTGGAATACGCCCCTGAGCCATTCTCTTGTCCGGCCATCGCTAGCAGCAATCGCCGCGCCTTCTCCTCCAGCAATGAACAGTGCGTCGTATCCGGACGGCGAGGCGCCCTCCAGCGGACTAGTCTCCATGCTGATGGAGTTTGAACACTGAATTCGACCTCCTTTACTGGATAATAAGGATACCGAGTAATGGGGCGTCTGGCCCGACCGCGTTAGCGCAGCCGAGTTCGCGAGGTCAAAGGTCTCGACAATCAAACCGATCTCGACGAAAGAGCAGTTCTCATATACTAGGATTGCGATCCTCTTTTTGGTCGCGTGTCCATGCCGTCGGGTTCCTTGCTCGATCGAGACCGCCTGCCGCGAGTTCGCCCAGCATCTTGCACCCTCTAAGTTCATTTTTTTCTCATTAGTGTGTGTCCTCAAATCATTCTAGCCAACAATGAAATGTTGCTTTGGCGACTGTCTCAAGAGGGATATGTATTGTCCGAAATGGTTAAGAAGACGTATCTATAATTGAAAAAAATTTCTATATAATTAATACAAAATGCGTTATGAATTTTTGATAAGTAATCGCCAAAAAGATATGCCTGGAAAGGCTTGACGCGGTGTCCGGCGGGCTGCTTTATCTTCCTACTTAAATGGTTCGAATTGGACTCGTCAATTGTTTTCCTAATACCTGGATCCCATTTCGCGTCGGTAAATATTATCTTCGACTCGATTAATGGAATTCGTTCCATTTCGAACATTCCTATAAAGATAGTTGCACCGCTAAACAGGGCCATACCGCTATGGCGCAGCTTGGGGTCCGAGAGCTTTGTGGGCGTTGACTTTATTGAGGCGGAGCTAAACGGGGGGGCGCTGACTGACATTGCTGTTACGTCAGCTCATCTCCTCTCAATGATGCAGCGAATCGGAACGGATATCTCCGCCGCCGCTCCTGGAAATTTTTATGTATTCGTCGGCGTCGAGACTTATGCAGATGCATTCACCGAATGTGCATTTACGCTTAGGCGTAGATTGGGTGCTGCAGCTGTCTTTGCATTGGACACACGCGGTGAAGACCCGGCTGAGTGTCCGATTGATAGTGAATGGAGTGCCCGGCCTTCGCTGGCTTCGCGTGCGACATTGCTTACCTTCAATGCGCGCTTCGAAGTCAGGACCGCTGGCCATACGCAGATTAAGATCTTAGCCGATCCGCGGCTCGGTAAGGTCTCGATGGCGGCAAGGCGGTGTGCCCGGAGGTCGATGAACGTGTCAGACGGCGACTTCGCACTGGCTGTTGTAAGCGACGAAACTCCGATGACTGACACCGCTCTGGTTGCACGACAAACCACGCTCATTCTTGCTCTGATGCAAACCCCTAACTCGCGCTTGTTGATCGCGGGCAGGCGAGACAAAGCGGTAGCGCCATGGCTCGCAGATTTGTCGGCGACGTTCCCCGGGCGGACACGGTTTGGCGGCCCGTGTCCTGATGACATTGGCGGTATCTACGCGGCCGACCTGTTGCTCATTCCACGAGGCGAGCAAGGCATCTTCAACTCGCTGCACTGCGAGGAGAACGCTGGGGGGCCGGAGGCAGCTGAGGCGAAGTGTGAACATCGAATTGTTGTGCTCGAAGAGGGCGCGAATACGGACGCTGTGGACGACTTCGTCCAGGCGGTGAGTCTTCTGCCTGCGCGAGCAGGCAGAAGCGTCGAGCTGCTTAGAGATTCGTTCGTCCTGAGCTTGCGGGCAAGGATGAACTTGAGGTTTGGACGAAGTTTGTACTACGCGATGACCCCAGTTCGATAAGCGCGTTATCGACATCGGCTCGTGCATCCCAGTTTTCGGGCTGGCGGTTCGCCGCGCGAGTTTCTCGCTGTTGGGGTCTTGCAGCGTTGCCAGCAGATGTCGGTACATGGTCCGATTGCCACCACCGCTAAGGTCCTCCACACTGGCCAGTTCCCTAAAAAAGGAAACCATGGATTCGCAGGTCGGTGTATTCGGCATTGCGTGGTATATGCGGGAAGACTACGACAGGAGCCGTGCTATGTTCATCGACGGTGATACATTGCCGTGTTCGTACCGGAAGTGGAAGCAGCAGGTTGAACGTTTGCGCGACCGCTTGATTAGCCAGGGAATCCTCGTGGTGCAGGCGTATATCGACCCGGATGTTTTTCCCGATTGGTGCATCTCCAACGGCTGTCAGCCAGACGCACACGGGCGTGACATGTTTGCCACGAGTCTGGCGTGGTCTGTCATGATCGAACAAGGCCGTTATCGCGACTAGGTGTATAGGTTTGAGGACTTGAAACGGGCGCAAGAGCGTAGGTGACGCTTGGGCGTCTCGCTCATCTTCCAGAGCCAGCGGCTGGCCTGTCGGTTGGCTGGCGAAGTGATTATCCAGGGTCGTCATTCATGCGTTTCAATGATGCCGCATAATGTGAACAAGTCTGTGTAGTTTTCGAGGACAGAGTCAACGGAAGCGGTGCACATAAATGCCATGGATATGAGCTTGCCAATAGCACCCGGCGGCGTGGGGTGTACCCGGGTGACATTGTCGTCGCCAATGTGGGCGGTGTCGTGATCGTGCCGCGCGGAAATAGTGGAAGACGTTGCGCGCGATGCGGCCGAGCGGGAGCAACTGGAAATCTTCATCTCACAACGTGTTGATGAAGGCAGGGCGTTTCGTGGTACCTATCCGCCGAATGAAGAAACGCTCGCGGCCTACGCGCAATCTCGCGCGGGAAAGTAATAAGGCGGCAATTCGCCAGACTTCGTCGGCAACGGTCGGGGCTGAACCCGCAGTCCTCCTAGCGGCTCCACAAAGCGCTCGAGAAGCTGACGATGCGCGTTTGCGCGCGACGGAGATAACAGTTGTGGACTACAGATTTGTTTGCGAGGAGCGACTCCTTTGCGTGCAAAGCAAATAGGTGCTGTCGAGCTCGTTGCAGTTGTTTCATCCCCACTGCTTATCACATAGGATCTGTCCGGTGGCGTCCGCACCTCAGCAGTCTCGTCAGGGGTCTGCGCCTACGGATCGTTGGTACTCTCGGCTTGACGAGTCGTTCACTGGATCTGACCGGTAACAATACGTAATTTTGGGCGCGACAAACGTATGATGTTTTGACGGATGACAACGTCCGCGTGATGGAACAATTCAGTATTTGCTGCATAAGACGACGGTCAAGTCGTTTAGATACGTGGCAACGAATTCTAACCAGCATACAGGTGCGTCATGCTAACCGGGGTCATACTTATCGCGGCGCTCATCATTGCCGTCTATGTCGTCGTTTCTTTTTCATCTGCTCTTCGCATGCGTTTTGTTTATGGTACTTACGCGCATATCGAATACAACAGGGCCAAATGGAGCAGGTTTGGGAAATGGGCGCCCAGGCGATTGATCTTTCTTTTGCGGCTGCGTCGACTAGCAATGCTGGCAATCGTTATAGCTGTCGTTTCAGCGGCTCTTCCATCGTTCCTGAGCGGTGCCTCGCCGTCGAGCGTTGACGCGAGTGCCAAGTAGGCAGATGTTGCGAGGAGTTCGCAAGCGTGCCACAGTTTGTTGATTTCGCCCAACGGCGAAATCCTCACTGACAAGACGACACGTCAGATCCTTGATCAGAACCTCGCCGGCGCGAAAAGTTGTGGATGATAGCCATTTGGCGAATAGTCAATCAAGGCTGAGAATGGCGCAAACGGATAGCCGGGCGGCCTCTTAAGCGGGGCCGACCGCGCGACGCTGCGCGACTTGAGCGAACATTTCGCTGAATTGATCGAGCACGGCGAGCTCACCCCGACCGGCGCGCGTGATGCGATAGAACGAGAACTGGACTGAGGGACGCATCTGATCGACGCGCACTAGATAATGTTGGCAGATGTGTTCGCAGAACGAAGGCATGACAGCGACGCAGAGCCTCGTCTGACCGTGGCGATTGCCGTCTGCATATGAGCGACCACGATGCGCTGCCGGAGGTCACCTCTTCCTTGGCAAGCGCTGCCTCGATCAGTTTTTGCAAAGAGTTGTCCCGTCGGCAGCGTAATCAGCGGCACACCGTCCAGCGCACGCCAGCTAACCTTAGTGGCATGTCCCACCATGGGGTTATCCAGCGCCGAAACGGCCACCAACTGCGGTGAGTTCATGTTGAACGGTTCACGACTCGTGCGGGAACAAAAAGTCGGGCGTTTTGAGATCGCGCTACTGGTGTGGTGCTTTCCTATCGTACTGCCGGACGGATATGATCGGATCGCGATTGCATTTGCTGTGCCTGCCATCGCCCAGGCGTGGCATGTCAAGGCGGAAATGGCGTCGCGCAGGTGTTCGGTGCGGGCCTGTTCGGCGTGCTGATCGGCTCCTTGTTATTGGGATTCGTTGGCGAGTGGTCGGGCCGGAAGCAGGCCATTATCTACGTTTCACAATATTTTGGAATACGAAACATAGAGGGTACATGCACTCAATCGATCGATTAGCTTATCGTATTGCGACTTCTCACCGGCAAGGCTCTCTGGGTAGCGGACGCAGCTATTTTTTTAATGGAAACGAGTCTGCCGAACGAATTCCGCAGGTTGATGATGTTGGCGATGACGGCGCCTTTACGCTCTTGTGACTCGAGTTTTTGCCTCAGCGGTTTTGCGCCGATGCATCGCGTGATGCGCGATATCTACGCTTCAACGCCTGCAGTCCGTAGCCGCATTTTTGTGAGACGCATAAACGCTGCACTTATCTCTGATGTATTGCACCGTCCGCTCATGGAGACCGGTGTTTTTATAACCATGCACAACTGCGTGAGAGGGCGGCTGAATCACGGCATCGATGCCACGCTTGTTCAGCGTTTCTGCGCTCTATGCTGTAGTCGTCAACATCGGCGATAACCCAATCAAACAGGAGCTCTGTCGGCAGGATCCGGTTCATTCCTTCGCTAACGTACTCGTCGGTGGCTTCACGGTTCGACCCAGATTGACCGATGCTCACCAACACCGCGTACGGATATCGATAAGGTTGCCTCGCCACCCGCGCGTCGTTATTGGAGCCACGCTATCAGGCACGACAATGCTAAAAGAACGACGATCACAAGACACACACCGTTGGCGTTATTCATCTTGACTCCTTGGTCGCCGAGTTCCAGTCTGTTGCGCGGCGGAACTGGACGAGATAACTTGCAGTGAAACAACGACTGAAGGGGTGTTTCGACTGCGACAATCAACCTCTCTTAGAGCTTACATTTCATCAATAGTGCTTATGACGTCCTAACCACTGATGCAGACAAGGTCGCATATCGGACACCGGAGATAGCAGCCGCGTACCGATCCCTCTTCGATTCCAGCCATCAGGACCGTGTCGCAGCCGGGGCAGATGTGGGCGGCACCCGAATTGGGATCGCCCCGAATAACCGGACCCCCGTCGGCGGTTTCTAGAATGGTTCTCTGTGTGTCGATGATTCCAACGGATTTGAGTTTGATTCGTTTCATCGGGACTCAGCTTCGTGAAAAGAGTTGACGTCGACGGCTTGGCTAGCGGGCACTTATCCTGACAGATTCGAGTTCCCATCGAAAAACAAAACCTTGCCGAAATCAGACTTTTTCATGACTAGGAGCGTGCGCGAGTCGAGAGTTAATGGCTAATGCCAAGGACGCTAAGGTCTTCCGGAATGTCCGAAACACGATTACATTGGCACGCATCGCAACTGGAGCTGGGATTGACCATGGCTGAACTGAAGAGCACTGACGTCGTCCTCGATGTCACAGAGTACGATCGAGACGACGGCGACGTTATCGTGAAGTGTCCTCACTGCCAACGCATTCTCGGTCTGCAATCGGGACCTTTCAAAGGTGGGCAATTTCAGCACCGAGTTTGCGGTGGCTGGCTCGGCGTCAGCCATGACGCACGTCGCGTGAAGTTTTTCGAGAGCGAGTGATGAAAAAGCCACCTTCGTCGTCTGACGACCGCTGGCCTGGTAGCCGCATTGGCGTCAACATTCAACTCGTCGTTGCGTGCCCGCTAGGGTGGCGTTGCCAGCAGGTCGATGATTTCGAGCGGCGGCATGCCGGCGGTATCGGTGGGCGGTAGTGCCGCTATACAACGCTGACGGCGGGAGGCAGTCAATCGGTTTCCGGCAGCGCCACTGACTCCACCATCAGCGTCGGTACGCAGACCGTGACGTCGGGCGGGCAGGCGCTACGCACTGTGATCAGCGGCGGTGCGCAACAGCTTGCCGGTGGTAATGCCAGCATGACCACGATCGGCATCGGCGGCGTGCAAACCGTGGCATCGGGTGGCAATGCCAGCGACGCTACGATCAACGAAAGCGGTAATCAGACGTTGACTTCCGCGGCACGGCGGACATCGCCAGGGTCAATAGCGGCGGACGGCAGGATGTACTCGCTGGCGGCGTGGCGAACGACGCCACGATCAACGCGGGCGGCATGCAGCATGTCGATGGTGCGCTCGACGGGTACGCGAATCGCTCCGTGGTCAACAGCGGCGGCCTGCTGCAGCAGGTTGGCGCGGGCGGCACGGCCAGCAGCGCGGCGATCAACGGCGGCGGCGCACAGCAGGTGCTGGCAAGCGACACCGCGAACGACACGGTGCTCGACGGCGGCACGCAAACGATCAGCGGCGGCGGCTCGGCCAGCCGCACCTTGGTCAACGCCGGCGGCGTGCAACAATTGTCATTGGGAAGTGTCGTGACCAGCACGACAGTCGCAAGCGGCGGTACGTTGACGGGCGATGGTGACGTCGCCGGCGTGCTGATCACGAGCGGCGGCCTGGTCGTCGATCTGGCGAGCGCGAGCAGCGGGATTAGCGATAACGGAGGCACTGTGCAGGTCGACAGCGCGACCGCGGCGAACGTCGCGATCAACGCTGGGGGCGTGCTGAAGGGTACCGGCGTTCTGACCGGGAACGCCATGATCAATGCTGGCGGCAAACACCGCGGGCCGTGCGCCGCAGGTCACCGGCAATCTCGCTCTGAACGTCGGGGCGACCTATGCGGTGATCGCGAACGCGGATGGCACGAATAGCCTCACCGATGTAATCGGGAACCCGAGCCTGGCGTCGTCGAGTGCGAACGGCGGAGCGACCGTCGTGGTGACAGCGGGAAGCGGGCAAGCGCGGTACAAGCCGCAGACTACGTACAAGATCCTGACCTATACTGGCTTGTTGTCGGGTGCGTTCGCTGGTGTATCGATCGACTTCGTGTACTTGACGCCTTCTCTGAGCTACGCGCCGAACGAGGTCGACCTGACGCTGAACATTACCTCGCTGTTTTATCAGACCGGTCAGTTCGCGGGCTTTGGCCTGGTCGGGGGGAACCGCAATCAGTTTGCAGTGGCGAGGGCGCTGAACGGGATCCTGGCCGCGGGTGGCAATGCGGTGACCGCGCAGTTGCTGACTGATAGCCGATCCGGTGCCCAGTCGGCGTTGAGCCAGATGGCGGGCGACGGTGTTGCGAATCTGTTGAGCGTCGCACGGCAGAACACCGACGCGATGACGCTCAAGCGCTTCCTCGTCGATCGGGCAAGCTGGACGCCGCTTGAACCCGCCGGCTGGCAGCGGAACGGCCCAACGGTCACCGTGCGCTTCCGGGTTCCAGTGCCGCCGTTGAAACGGGACGTGACGCAAGTCGCGGGAAACAGAGACTACTGGTTTTCGCTGCGCACGCCCTCCGGCGAGCGCTTGCCGATCCGCTCCGTATTCGTTCTCGGAGCGGGCAGCGTGCTCATTGTGGCCCAAGACCCGGTACCCGAAGGCACGCGCTTGGAATACACATTCGACGGTACAGGAAAGGCCGGAAGCCGCTATGGTCCGCGTGGCAATCTTCGTGATTCGCAGGGCGACGGGATCAGATTCGATAACGGGCACGAATCGACACGGTTGGACAACTGGTGCGTCATCTTCGAAGTAACGCTCTAGCGATTCCCCGCAATCTTCAGGCATTTCGTCGAACAGAACAGCCGGTGCGGACGTGAAGACCATGAATCGGGTATCTAGGAATATTGCTTTGGGCATTGCGATTGCAGCAGTGGTGTGCGGCCACGTGCTGCGGGAGGTCGTGGATGCCGGTTTCATGCAGGACGACACGATCGGCCATCTGTTGCTGGCGCTCAGGTACGCGTGCTCCACCATCGGGTTTCCGGTCCTGTTCTTCGTGTTCGGCCTGGAGGCGTCCGCGTCCCTGAGGCAATCCCGGCTGGGTTTCCTGCGCATGACGGTGCGCACCATCGTCTATCCCTTCGTGCTCTGGTCGGTGCTCCAGACGCTCGTACAATGGGTCCTGGCAATACTCGCGGACCGCCCGTTTCCGCTTGGTGAGCTCGTCCGGATCGCATGGCGTCCGGCTGGCCAGTTCTGGTTTCTGTATGCGCTGTGCGTCTGCCATCTCCTCGCACTCGTGGCGATTCGCCCAGACAGCGGCGTCGCTGACAATCGGGGGCGGCTCGCCGCTGACGCATTGCCAGGCGCGCTGGCGGTTCCATGCGCGGCGCTCGCGATGATGACTTTGTGGGGAGTCGCCACGATGACCTTCCTGGGTATCGCCTTCTCCATGATGGGCGCCGTCATGGCGCGCGGCGCCGCTCGCGGGATTGGCGCACGTGCGCGCGTGTCGGTGATCTTGGCGCTGGCCGTCGTGTTCCTTGGCGCGATCGGCATCGGCCGGCGCTTTGGCGGCTATCAGAACGTCTATGCGTGGCCCGCGAACGTGGCAGGCGCTGCACTAGTGGCCGCCGCCGCGCAGTGGCTTGGCCCAAAGCATTTCGCACATGGCGTTGCGTGGCTCGGCCGGGGCTGGAAGCCCGTCTTCGTGCTTTACGTGATGGCTGCGAGCCTCGTCTGGACCGCGCCTCTGAGTGCCGGAATTACGCTCGACATCGTGCATGTCATATTCGGCGCGCTCGCTGGGATCGGGTTGCCGCTTCTCCTGTACTTCATTGCACAGCGATTTAGGCTCGCGCGCTTCGCCGGATTCTGTGAGGAACCCGGCCCACGTGAGTCGCGAGGGAGCGCACGGCGGCGCGTGCGTGCTCGGCCTGCATCTGAAATCGCTCTTGCCGGATCTGTCGCTTGGCACGCTCGCGGCGAAGGTCATCGCAGACTACATCGTCGGAGTCGCGCTCGCGTGGTTCGCGCACTTTCCGAACATGTCCGCCGGAAGCCGCACAGCTGGTTTTGCAGGCGCCAAGCATGGGCCGTGGCGGCGAGTTCTTCTCCTGGATCTGGGTGATCTGTGCGGATCGCGGACCTGACACGCGATCTGA
Organism: Caballeronia sp. LjRoot34; assembly: GCF_964253815.1. Taxonomy (NCBI): domain Bacteria; kingdom Pseudomonadati; phylum Pseudomonadota; class Betaproteobacteria; order Burkholderiales; family Burkholderiaceae; genus Caballeronia; species Caballeronia sp. LjRoot34. The sequence goes on along the minus strand of NZ_CAXUSB020000001.1, from coordinate 3,362,250 downwards.
GCCGGTTGTACGGATTCACGGACGAGCAGATCCGGATCGCTTTCACGGGCTTGCGTCCGGGCGAAAATCTGTGTGAAGACTTGCTTGCTAACGACGAAACGGCCACACGCACACCGCATCGGAAACCGCGGATGGAGCAGGCGCGCGAGGTGCCGAATCAATTCCTCGATGAGTTGCTGCCGTGGTTGATGCAACATCACGTATTGGCAGATGATGAAATGCGGCGTGATCCGAGCCGCTGGGTGCCGGAACATCAGACGACAATGCCACCGGTGCTGACGAGCGTGCGGAACCCTACGTTGCATTCGGGCGCGGCGCGCTAGACGGCGCGATGGAAACTCTGGCAGTTTGATGGGAGACCCCACGCTCCCTGCGCGGGGCTTACGGCGGGTGCAGGTGAGCTTCCTGATAGATGCGTCTGTCCGGCTACCTTGACGATGACAGACACGCTGCGCCACCGAGTTCCATTGCAGATCAGCAGAAGAGGAACATGGGGAAGCTTCCGGACTGTCTGGTTGCCGTTGCCGGTGTTTGCTTACCATCCGACCATCCGACCATCCGACCATTCGGGCAGAGCGGGTCTACTTCGGCGAAGCGACCATCGCGAAACTGATAAACGTTTTTGTTCTAACTTTCAAAATTCGGTTCGCTCTTTCCTGTGATCGGGCGAAGCGTAGTACGGCTGCGAAGGTGAAGTTTCTCAAGTGCGGTAGAGGAGACACGATCGCTAGCGAGACCTTGGAAAATACCGTTGCTGCAAGCAAGATGTGCACTACTTCATGCATGTCACTGAGCCGCCCGAACTGAAAATGCAGGGGACTGAGCAGCGCGCCTGGTTTGTTCCATCTGCGCGTGACCATATTTTCACCATACCGGTTCGATGGTGACGGTTGCGGAGGGCGTGAGCGACCGGCCCGAGAATGCGCCGAGCGAGTAACATGTCCACCGTCGATCGGCTGTCCTCCTTCAGATACAGAACTGATCGCTTTCCTCGCACAAGTGATTTGTCGGATGCTGGCGTTCGGAACTAGAGCGTGCATTAAGCGATAAACCGACAAGCGTTGGGCCTTGTACCGGAACTTGAAAAACCGAATTGCACACTCTCTGAGGCGGTCACGCTGCAACTGCTGACCCTTTGGACATATCTCGTTGAAGCTTACCTCTTCTCTGTAAAGCGGGTGCGCGGGTAGCGGCGGTTGGATCGGCGTAGCACTTTGTCCTCTCCTCGTTTGCACCCCTCACAACGCCGCATCTCAACCACCTGCAGCCCACGTTGTCGGATGAGACGAAGGTCGCATAAAATCGGTGAAGGTTCGTAGGTACAATTAAACATCTGAAATGAGTATCCGCTTCGAATATTTTTAAAAATTGCAAAGAGAAAACTTCGTGCCGGCTTAATCGACTATGTTCATCCTGATTTAATCAATAGCGTTGACCGAAAAGGCGAGTAGGCGCGACGGATTCGCCTGTCCGATCGCCACACAGAATACGAATTCGTGAAATTCTGAAGTTTTTCTTAAATTCGTGCGCCGCGCGAATGCTGCGCGTTGCGTGGAATTGTCATCTATGGGATAGAAGTAGAATAAGTTCGACTTTTCTTCGTGGGGGCGGGCAGCATGTTTTCCAGCGTCAATAACTATGAGCGATTTTTAAGAAGCTAAGAAAATGCGAATTTCGAAACGGCTTGGGCGATCAAAATTTGTCAATTGCATCTTCGTAGGCGTTTCGCATAATATTACTTATGAAAAATCGCTAGAGCAGTGACCTTCTGTTGGCGTCGTTTCCCGCGGATCATCTCTGATATATTTAACGAGAATCAATCGATTCATATCAAAAATTGAGGATTCTGGATTGCAGTAGCTACGAATTAGCGGTTCGCAGTGAGGCTATATTCATTTAAATTATTTAATCGAATTTCGCGGCGATATGTGAATGCGGTAGCATTTGATCCGACTTGGAGCGCTCGCCGATTAGTGAAAATGCGTAAAGTCTCATCGAGGGTAGAAAAATAGACAAAATCATGGAATTTTAATGGGAAATTTCAAGCAAAGAATGTAAAAAATTCATAATTGAATCCTTAATGTCTATCGACAGTAGTTTGAGTTTGCTAGGGTTGATAACAGCCAAGGCGATAAAAATTCAGTCAATATAAGTAGTACCGAGTTCGATCTAACTGTTCTCATTGTGATGGAGCCTTGGCAAGATCGTGGGAAGAAGCTCGAATGTAGTGTGCGACATCACTCAGTTTACACAACGTTATGACTTGGCCATCATATCGGTTACATGATGAGTCATCTATCGAGAATTCGGTGCTAATCTTGTAATCGCCATCGAAGTTAGACGATTTACATTTTGAATATTATAAATATCATCTGTTATTTTATGGTACGGCTGAATTTTGGAGGAAATTGTGTTATCTTTAAGAATAATTAAAAATCTCATCGGCACTGATATGCTGTAAGTTGTTATCCGGCGCTGGGCCGATTGGTTAGGCGTCGCATCGATTGGAATTTAGTTTATTATTTTTAGGTGCAGATGTCGGTCGGTAAAGATATTGTGTTTTCGTTGGTGTGGGCAAGCGTCAGCCCTTCGTTGCGGTTGATGACGCTGACCGGAGGTAGAGGCGGTTGGTGCGTGCCAAGAAAATCGATCGCGGAGGATTTTCTTGGTAGAAGGGTAAAAATTCCAGTCGCATTTTTTATATTGAGTGCCCGTAAATTTAACTACTTCACTGTATTGAAGAATATCGTTTTTTGTAAATCGAGCTTCGAATTGTTCCTCCTCTAGCGGCCACGGCCAGATCATTCCCTACTTCACGCGGCACGTTGTATAAATGAAGATCGGCATGTAGTCGCGTAGTCGGGCGCCCGAGCGGCTTTCTGAGCCTATTTATTTGCACGGAATTTAGCATGCGGCGAGCATGCTTACGGAAGCACTAACTTTCAAACCGCGCGCTCCCTTATTGCTGGCTTTTGCCATATTGACATGACCTTGCCCTTCGCCGTTAAGATATAACGCAATGAATCGCACACCAGGCACGAACGACGCTGCCAGCAAGGCCGTGCCAAGCGTGCCGAAGAAGCGGCCAGGGCGGTATATAACGAAGATCCGGCAGATTGTCAGCATTGACCTGAATACGTATGACGGGACGCTTTTAACAAGCCGCGACGGCCGCAGATCCGGATTCACACGAATGGGTACGGAGATGACCGCCATGTTCTTCTGGCCAGCCTGGATGATTGTCTCGAGGGTATAGGTATAGTCGCTGAACACGGTGAGGCGCTGCGCGGCTTCTCGACTGAACGCCCGGAATCCGCTGGCCGCGTCTTCCACCGTAGTGCGGCTTGCAGTTCGGACAACCCAGCTACCGAGCTTCTGGAGGAATTTTTTCGCGGCAGAGAAGTGCTCTATCTCAGCAATGGGCCGGGCACCTATTACTATTTCTGCAACGCCCTGACAGATTGGTTCAACCAGCGCGGGAATATCGCGGGCGTCATATTGGTTATCAGCGTCGGTATTGACAACAACGTCGGCGCCTAAGCGCACCGAAGCCTCGATACCCGTCATGAAGGCTCGGGCAAGTCCCTGGTTGGCGGTATGGCGTACGACATGATCTGCACCGTTTCTACGCGCGACGGCAGCGGTGTCGTCGGCACTTCCGTCGTCGATAACCAGCCACTCCACCTTGTCGAAACCCTTGACCTCGCGAGGTAGTCGGCCCTGCAAAATTCAGTTTGCTTGACGCACGACGCCGATCGGGCATTTTGTGGGAGCGGGAAGGTTAGGCCGCCGGAAGCGTTTCCGGTGCGCAAGCAGCGGATGCGACGGGACATTGACGATCCGATGCAGCCAGGCGAGGATAAAAAAGATGGGCCCCAGACCCAGGCGAACAATCGCCCGCAACAGCCAGCGCAGGTTGTAGCCCGTGGCGCACAGCACGGCATGCAGTGCATCGCCGGTTTGCCCTTTGAGACAGCAACGACGCATACCGTGGTCGTGCTTCACATGGCCGATGATCGGTTCGATCGCCTGCCGTCGCCTAAGCCAACGTCGCTGCGTGCTAGTCAGTGTCTTGTGTTTTCCACGATGAATCAGGTGTACTGATGATGCCTCCACGTCCATGCCGCGAAACCCGAGATCGACCAATACGGTCTTCGGCTGCGGTGTACCGGGCAGGTCCTGCAACAGAATGGAGCTCTGTTCGAGTTGCTCGGCCAGCGTATGGCCGTCATAGGGGTTGCCGGGGAACGCCCGGGCACCGACGATCAACCCTTGTTTCTCCGTGATCGCGAGGCTCACCTTGACGCCGAACTCGTAGGGCTGGCGTGCCTTTCCTTTCCCAATGCATTCAACTTCAGGCGCATGCAGTGCGTAGAGCTTGTTCTTGTCCTTTGGACGTTGGCGGCAAATGCGCCAGGCCCGCTCAAGCCAGACGCGCAGTTGTGCCTGCCGTTCGTCCGAAGCTCCGGACAGCTTGCGTTCGATATCGCGCAGCAACCGTCCCAAGACTGTGCGCTGACGCTTGAGTACACGACGCAGGCGCTTGAACTGCTTCGCATGGGCATAGCCGCCCGCGCGGCGACGCAGCCGCTTGCCTTCGCGCTCGTACGTTTGCTTCAGCCCCAACCCTGCGCGTTGCGCCAACTGAACGAGTCTGGCCCGCGCCACTTCCAGCAGACGGCTGTCGGTCGGATACGCAATCGCCTTCTCTTGAACCGTGGTGTCGACAATCACGCGCTCGAATTCGACCGGCGTCACCGCCTTCATCTGCACCGCAGCCGCGATCGTCGCCGCGAGCAGTTCCTCGACACCGGCTTCGCCCAGCGCCTGCCGAAAGCGCACCAGGTTGGTCGGGTCGCACGGCAGACGCGGCTGGAAATACTCCTCGCCACAGAAGAACCGGAAGTACACGTCCTGCGCCCAGCGCTCGCACACGGTTTCGTCACTCTCGTTGTAGGCGTGCTTCAGGTACAGCAGACCTACCATCAGCCGCATAGGCAAGCGCGGACGTCCAGCCGTACTGACGCCACCGGCAAATTCCAGCGAGTTCGAGCCAAACAGGTCAACCCCTTCGCTTACCCGTCCATCGCGTGAGCGTCGCTCGAACAGGGGAGCAAGCGTCGTTTCGATTGAAGCCCACGACATCTTCGTTGCCAACACGGCAAGCGGGTGACGTAGATCAATCATCGCGTCCAGACGGCTACGAAAGAAATCAGGCGTGCTCATTGGCGACCACTCCGAAACTCCCAGAATCTTTATCAGATCGATATTCGTTCTGGGAGTTCTCTTATCCGCCAACTAACTGCAACGCCAAGCCAGGCGGGGCCTCACGAACTTCTGCAAGGCCGACGAGGTAGCGCGGCGAGCGTTATCGCAATGCTTTGTGCTTCATTGAAGCACGGGATTTGGATGATCAACTTCATTGTCAAACCTGCGAAGGACGCGAACCTTTGCGGCAAACGAAACTCTTTGTCGCTACAGCTCATGGAACGGCAGCAACCGCACTGTCTAGTGTCAGGGCGGTAGCGGGCGCTCACACTTAAAAAATAACCGGCGCACTTTAGTGCAAATTGGATCGTATGCCTAGTCGTCTGAGGGTAGAAGTTTGGAATGCTCTGTCGTCATTTGATTCCGACGTCCCACAAATTGAGCATACTTCTGCACTGAAATTGACTCTGTCCATTAATCGGCGCTCGTATCGAAGTACGCGGAAAGGTACATTTTTTACCTCACTGTGCAACGGAGTTGCTATTAATTCCTTAATCAGCAACGTTTCCTGTGCTTGACGGGCGCATGGCTTGTGTCCGTTGGTTGGAGCAGTTTGAATCTCAACACTGCTCGAAATTTTATTTTATTCAATCACTGTAACCAGGGTAGTTGTATCGTAGATTCGTTCGAGCCGCCCACTATCGAAGTATCAATATTAGCCAATTTTGGCGATGCAATGGGTCAAATTTCGTCGCTAATCGGGAGTGGATCGTCGCGTAATAATCGGTAACTAATTTGGAGTGGTAGTGTAGATTAAACAGGCCTCCTTATTGGCGTTTGGTATGGACATCGGCTGCCCCGCGTTCATTTGGCATTTTGATATAATGTTTGCTATATCGTAGAGCGTGAGTTCGCTTCGATAGTTCAGCATGGGGAATCGGTGCCGGTCGGCGCATTCGCGTTCGACACGTGCGCTGTCGGCGGCACATAGCTGCGGCCTACGTGATCCCTTTCAATGACTTGGTTCCAGGCGACTTCCTGCACCGCACTGCGCGCTCGCCGCGCTCATGTAGTGTTGCGCTTCTATGCAGCGATGTTCCGTATCTTTGGGCTGTATGGCGGCACGTGGATATTTGTGAGTCTGCCTGACCCGATGCGGATTTCCAGCGCGCTTGCCAGCGGCGCACGGATCGTGATGACCGGCGCAGCAGTGCTGTCACCTTGGCCTGTCACACCTCGTTTCGGATTGATCGTGTCGCCGTTGCTGCTGTTCCGTGTTTGGCCGTCCTTGCGATGCTGCAACGTCTCCATGCAGACTGAGTTCGGCCTTTCGGTCAGTTGTTGCGGGTCAGCGAATGACGGTCTGCGGGTGCGGACAAGCGGTCCGGCCACGCATGGAAACCTTCTGCTGAGCGATCACTGAGGCTGACGCGCGATCGTCGGGTATTTCAGCATTACTCTGCGTCGAGATCGGAGCGCTCGCTGCGCACGATCGGGACGTTACTTTGCATATTGCGGCGCCATTTGGCGGAAAGTATCCTGCCGGACGTTGTGACGGCGAGCGTGATCCTGCTGATGATCTCGTTTTTCCTGCGCAGAATGGGTTTTTCGATTAAATGCCACGAGAACGCAGCATAGGCTAAACCAAGGCTAAGGCTAAAACCGATAGAGAGCCACCATACACGGTGCTGCGGGAACAGCAGAGCGTAGGTTTGTTGAATCGGGAACGCGAACAAATATAACCCGTACGAGTAATCTCCACGCATGAGGAACGTATATTTGGGTGGGTTGAGCAGGCCGAGATACACGGTGACGTAGGCGGTCGGAATGACCGCGAGGTAAGCGGTGACGGCGTTGCGGGTTAGAAGCAGTTGCAACAGCAATGCGACCGCGAAAAGGGCGCTGCTGTACGGAATTTTGTCGCGGTAAAAATACGCCACCACTCCAGCCAGGAAACTGGCGACCAGCAGCCGGCCAGGCGGTGCCACGAACTGGCCGCTGTCGCCGAGACGAGCAAGCCCGTATGTCTTCAAAACGATGAGGGCAATCAGGCCCATCAGTAATAGCAGCCTTCTCGTCTGCAGGCCGAAAAGGGCGATCAAGGTCAGACAGGCATAGCATTCGAGCTCGAAAGGAATTGTCCACAGCGAAACGTTGGTCACGTCCGGGACCGGATTCCCGCTAAAGAGCCCCGGCAGAGGGTACGTAATGTATCCAATAATATTATGAAAATAGGCCCAGAATGTTCCGCTGGAAAAGTAAGCCGATAGCGGCAACGTTGTCAGCAGCGGCCCCAGAATCAACGCGGACAGGAGCACTTCCACCGCGAGGGCGGGGTACAGGCGGATCGCGCGCAGGGAAAGGAATTTCCCGATGCTGCCGGTTCTGACGAGACTGCCGGACACGAGAAACCCGCTCAATACGAAAAACATCGGCAGCATTCCTCCTACCACCATTCGGTATTTGTCCCAATAAGCCTGTTCGAATTCTGCCCCATAAAGGCTGTAGATCGTGTGCCAACAAAGGATGCTGGCGGCAAGCCCGATCCTCATGTAATCGAATCCGCTCGACGCAGCGCCAACGTCTTCCACGCGTTGTGAGAGAGTGATTTTTGGACGCGGGAGGAGCATGAAGACCTCGACAATCTGTGATGGTCAGTAAGATCTGCTAGTGCCGCTTTCGATGCCGCCTGGACGGCGTGCTCCGGCCACCCGCTCAATCTTGCGCAGACGCTAATATCCCGAGCGAATAAGCCCGCGTATGTTCGATAGCGAACCGTAGGAAGAGGTGGTGGACGAGCTTGAGTGACAGGGGCCACTCCACAATGTCGTCGTCAGTTGAACGCGCCGCTCAGAAACGGACGATCGTACCGGCTGGATCCGACAGGCGTGACCCGACAGGCGTGACCCGCTCGCTATGTCGGGCCGGTATTGGGTGACTTAAATTGGGTGACTTAACTATGCATGCCGCGCAGAGCGTGTTGCAGGCCGGACGGAGGTCCTTCGACAAGGAACACAGCGGCCGGAATCAGTTTGACGTTACCGGGCGAATGGGAAACTCAGACCACGCCACACCGCGCGGAGCCAGATTCACCCAGTAAATGAGGCCGAGCAACGCAAGGGCGCCCCACAGCATCCATGAGCTGCCCATCCAGTGCGCTGTGAGGAGATACGATATCGATAGCATCGTCAGTCCCAGAGCCCTGCCGCGCGACGTATCACGGTTGAGCAGCACGAACATCACCGCGATGTAGATCACCGGCAAGATGCCGTAGTGATGCTCCCAGGCAATAGGCGACGCCATCGTAAACGACAAGGCCGCACCGAGGAAGTCGAGCAACCCGGAGGCTCTCTTGCCGCGCAGCGGAACCAGCAATGCTACGCCGATGAGCACGCCTGAGATGAGGAGGGTGCCGGCGTAGACGATCGGATTGAACGGCGGAAAGTCGTGCGGTTTCCACACGGCCGGATTTTCATCGGTGGCGTACAGCCTGTTCAGCAGACCATTGAACGATTGATTTTTAATGAACGCTTCGCCGGTTCGCGACAGCGTACGCAGCACCGCGAGGTAATCGAGATGGTTCTGCACGCCGAACACCACGAGCGATGCAACAAGGCCGGCCGCCACGACCAGGCCCCAGCCCACCAGGAAACGCCACTCCCGCCTCAGCAAGCCCCACACCATGAACATGACGAACTGCGGCTTCAGCAGGCATATCAAGCCAATTAAAACACCCGCCAACTGCCGGCGTCCCAGGAGCCACGCCAGCGCGGACAGTGCGAACAGGGTGTTGATCCAGACTTGTACCTGGCCCAGATCGAATGCCTTGAGCAACGGATAAAACAGTAGAGCGCCAAATGCACTGACAGTGGCGAATTGCCAGCGCCGCGGCGCATAGCCCGGCGAGCGCCGCGCCAGCGTGAACGCCAGCGCGCCCGCGATCAAGACGTTTGCAAGGACTAACCAGAAGTTGACCCGGTTCAGTGCCGCGTTGGTCGGAACGATCCCCCATAGCGACAGCGCATGCAAAGGCAGCAGGCTGCTCAACGGATATTGGAACTTGATCCGGTCGATGAAGAATATGTGCTCATAGACACGGCTATTGGGGTGCTGCTGAAACCAGTTGAGCGCGGAGCGCATCGGGTTCCAGGAGTCGTCCGCGTCACGTGCGGTCACCAGAGACCGCGCCCAGGTCCATGCGTAACTCAGGTCTGACGGCTGCTTGGTGATGATCCGCAGGTGAGTCAAAAGGCGATTTGCACTATCTTCGAGCGCCGACGCGAGGAACACAATCACGCACAGACCAAAGAGATGCCACCGCGATCGGCTCGTTCCAGAATCGCCCCCGGTTTCAGGGCTGGTTACGTCCAATGCAGCGTTGGAAGACATGGTTTGACCCTCTCGAATGACTCACGATGTTTTCGGAACAAATTGGCGGCAGGTCAAGAACGGCGGAAAACGGGTAAGTATCGAATGGCAGATTTAACCGGAGTGTGTGTTACCTCACCTCTTTATCGTTTTTCTATCAACCTGAAACAGGCAGACGTTATCTCGCGGGGCCTGTCATCTCGTCGCTCGCCCAACGCCCTCGGCCCCTCCGTATGAGCGTTATATCTGCCCTTCCCGCCACACCAGGCCGACAGTTCGGAAACCGATCGATCTGAATTGAGTCGCCACAGCCCGCCGAACGGCAATGCTGCGTGGAATACGGTGTGCAAATAGGGGACGCAAGCAGGTGGCGGGATTCATTCCATGGTCACAGGACCGCCGCGCGGAGAACGCAACGACGGTCCAGCCGTTGCGCTGGGCTGTGCGGCCGGCGTCGGTGCGGTGTCCCGTTGACCGTACCTGGCCGTCGCCTGCGACAGCGCGGCCGAAATGGTCGTGCAGGTCACGAACGCGAGGGTCATCGTCAGGAGGCTCAGATTGCGCAATTCATCTCGGTAGCAGAACGCGATGAATAGCGGCACGTTGATCACCAGTGCGATCCACGCGTGCGTACGCGCGACCGGGGGCAAGCCGCGCCAGCCGGTCCTCACCAGGAGCACGACCAGCAGCAGGTTAACCACGTTGAAACCTTTCGTCGTCAGGATCCCGTAGTTCATCTCCATCCGGACGTAATTGCGCAGATTGGCCAAATACTGCATGTGCGACATCAATTGGTAGTCCATCACGCCGCCGCCGTTTGCGGCATACCGGTGTTTGATCAACAGGTTGACCACTGCGGCGAGTGCAAGGAGCCCTCCGGTCAGCACGACCGTCTGCTTGCGCGAGTGCCGCAGCGCGATGAACGGGACGAGTGTCAGCACGAACAACAGGTACGACTCCTTATTCAGCGTGGCTATCGCGGTAACCAGGGCGAGCGGAATGATCCTGCGCTTTGCCGCGAGCCAGATTCCGAGCGCCATGAACATCAGTTCAGGCATGTCGTAGTAGTAGCCGCCTTCGGTCAGGATCAGCGGAAATACTGCGGCAATCGCGAGCGGCGTGAGTGTTGCGGCGACCCTGTCGCCAGTTACCTCAATGCATGCGGCGCGAATCGCGAACATCGCCGCGAACATTGACAAGAAAGACATTGCATAGACAAGAAAATAGCGGAGCGCGTACTGCGGATTCGCTGCGTCGGCAGCGCCCGGGAAATATCGCTGGATCGGGTTCGAGATCGGCGTCTCCTCGACCAGCTTGTTCAGGAATGCCGCCCTTGCTCTTTGCGGGATCACGCTGTCGAGCGCGTTCGCGGTCATCGGTAGCAATTGCCGATAAACAAACGGCCGTGTAGCGGTGCCGTCCAGCATCCGCGGAAGCGAGTACTGCGTAGTCTCGGAGAAATGCCACTTTATGAAAAAGCCACTGAACGATGCCGCCGCGGCGAGGTAGTAGATGAAGACCAAGAGGATCCACGCGATGGTGCGGGGCAATGCGACTCGGTTCGACATTGGCAGGTCCTGGTCTTATGGCTGGATTTCTCAGACAACTCCGGCGCCCCTCCAGCCATCGTAATGATGAGGCTCTTCGTGTCTGTGCGATAGCGCACTCCAAGGCGATTTGCGACCAGCGAGGAGCGTTGCACCGCCGTGTGCGATGTCGCACAGATGCTTCGACAACCGAGCCTTAGGATCGGCACAGTGCCCTGCGTACGACCGCATGCCGTGCTTCGCTGATCAACCCCTTCGCTCCTCTGTCAACGGATGTCCGCCATGTCGTCTCACGCTATTCCGCTGTGCGTCGATCTCGACGGCACGCTTGCACGGACCGATCTGCTGGCCGAATCGCTCCTGGTGTTACTCAAGAAAAACCCGTTATACATCTTCATGTGTGTACTTTGGCTGCTGCGCGGCAAGGGTTACTTGAAGGACCAGGTCGCGAAGCGCGTGACAATTGATGTCGGGATACTTCCGTACAACGATCGGCTGGTCGCCTACCTCCGGACCGAACAAAAGAGCGGGCGCCAGTTGTATCTGTGCACCGCGTCCAACGAGCAATTCGCGGAGCAGATCGCGGCCCACTTTGGAATTTTCAACGGCGTAATGGCCAGCAATGGCGAGTTAAACTTACGCGGCAGCAACAAGGCCAATGCGCTCGCGAGCCGCTTCGGCGAGCAGGGCTTCGACTATTGCGGCAATGACATGGCTGACGTGCCAGTCTGGAAGCGCGCCCATGCCGCGATCGTGGTCGGCAATCAAAAGATTGCGTCGGCCGCACGCAAGGTCAACCAGCAAATCATCTTGTTCGATGAAGTGAGACCACCGCTACGAATCGTGCTGCAGGCGATGCGCGTGTACCAATGGTGCAAGAACACGCTCGTGTTTCTGCCGCTGCTCGCGGCGCACCAATTCACGGACGCGACCGCGGTCCTCAACGCGACAGTCGCGTTCTTTGCGTTCAGCCTATGCGCGTCGTCGGTGTATCTGGTCAACGACATGCTCGACCTCGATGCCGACCGCCGCCATATCCGCAAGCGCAACCGGCCGTTTGCGTCCGGCAAGCTACCGCTGTCGTTCGGCGTCGCGTTGACCGCCGTGCTGCTTGCGCTCACCGCCATGCTCGCGACGCTTCTGCCTGCGAAGTTTGTGCTGGTGCTGGGCTTGTACTTCGCGCTGACGCTCGCCTATTCGTTCGTGCTGAAGCGGATGATGCTCGTCGATGTGTTCTCGCTCGCGGCGCTCTACACCGCGCGAATCCTTGCGGGCGGCGCGGCAGGACAGATTCCGCTGTCGTACTGGCTGATTTTGTTCTCGGTGTCGATCTTTCTGAGCCTTGCAATGGTCAAGCGCTACGCCGAGCTCAACGTGATCCTTAAGGAGGGCAAGTCTGCCGCGGCCGGACGCGGCTATATCACACAGGATCTGGCGATCCTGCAGTCATTCGGCACCGCGGCTGGCTACACGGCGGCGCTGGTGCTCGCGCTGTACTTGAATTCGCCTGATGTGCGGCTGATGTACCAGCATCAGGCAGGTCTCTGGGCGTTGTTCGGGCTGATGCTGTTCTGGATCAGTCGCGTGTGGATGACGGCGTTCCGCGGACAGATGCATGACGATCCGATCGTGTTCGCGTTAAAGGACAAAGTCAGTCTGTGCGTATTAATGGCGTGTGTTGCGAGTATCGTCCTGGCAGCATAGTGGTTTGAGGCGACTAACTCCTCCAGCGCCTCGATCGATTCCATGCATAACGGCGCGGGGCGCCGGCTCAATAACAACGAATAACAACGAATAGTGACGGATGGCGATCTTTCTTCTTTTTGCGGCCGGCACGTTCAGCGCGGTTGCCAGTATCCTGCTGCGCGTTGCGGCGACAATGAACACGACACTGGTTTCGGGAGGCCTTGTGTCGCTGGGTACGCTGACCAGCGGGCCGATGCTGATGCGCGCGGGCGCGATCGGCGCGTACGGCGGAGGTTTCGTCCTGTACGCGATTGCGTTGCGGCGAGTCGAACTGAGCGTCGCGTACCCGCTGATGGTCGGCATCACGATCATCGAGTTGTTCGGCTATGGCCTGTTCGCTGGCGAAGCAGTGACGGTCAAAGCTGTGGCCGGCGCGGCGCTACTCGCGGCCGGCATCTATCTGATCTATTCCTGACCCCGCGTTCCGCATGTTGCTGCAAAATACAGCGCCAGCGCAAGAGCCTTCGCTGATTGTTGGCGGCACAGGACTGAGCCGCCCGGCGTCAGAGGTTGGTCTCCTGTTACCAATCCCGGCTCCTTGTCCACCGGATCGGTCACACGCCCCTTGATTAATCGTTGTGACCGCGGGCTGCATCACCGGAGCGTGCCAAGAATCGTCCTCTACCATCGATGAGATTTCCGCCGTCGACGACTACTGCATAAATCATAAGGACTCCAAATTCTAGCTCCTGATTCGCCGGTTCGCTACCGAGCCTAGCCGTTGTGATGAGTCCGGCCATATCTGCCGCCGCGCCGCTGAAGACATAAACTTTCCAGGCCACGCCGCGCAAAGTTGACTCCCGCCCGCTGCGGGCCTCCCGCGTGGGTGCCTATGCCAGTTGTATCGTGCCGAACCTGACCTATCCCGCGAGCAGCTTAACAATCGTACACATCGTATGCCAGACACTGGGACGGCGGCCGCCCGCTGCGCTGCCGACAAAGCTTTTGTACGGATCCTTATTCTGGCGCTTGAGGCCGTGCGACATCGAATCTAGTTCGATCGATCCGATTGCCGATTCTTCGCCGTGCTGAAAATGCGGGCACCGTGTACTTGCCAAAAATCGTTCAATTTTGGAACATGCTTCTTATCAACTAAATTGCTTTAGTCTAATCAATCCCTAAATTAGACCTAAAAAGTCCTAAACAGGGTGTCGTTTGCTTATTTTTTAGTATTTATTAATATGATGATGGTAAATAGTGCTACCTAATAGTCATACGTTACAAGGTGTTACGTGTTTTTTACTGTCAAAAAACGTTTCATTTGTGTAACATTCATTTTGACAACCGGGACAGAACGCCCGTTCTCTAAATCGCCACGTTTTTATCGTTGCGCACAGGCGGTCCCGCCAGTCTTTCCTCCTGATTCAGTCGCTACCGAGTTCCCACAGGGCGCTTGGGGCGAACGTTTGCTTGGTTCAGGTCCGTCCCAACGATTACTGGCCGTTCAAATGAAATTTCACTCTTTGTCTAGTTATTCAATTTATTTCGTTTTACTAATTTTAACGGCTTGCGGCGGTGGGAGCAGTGACCCCACGAATGCCGTCGCCAACGCTGTCGATCCCGCTTCGGTGGTTGATATCGGCAAGCATCCGGCCTCAGTCAGCGGCACCGCGATTCCACCGGCCATTTCAATAAGCGACGCATCAGGCGCGGTCTGGACGGTGAAGAACGGCGTGGTCTATAGGGCCACTCAGAAAGCGGGCTTTACCGAGAATGTGACGCTGCTACTCTGGTACGCGGGCAAGATCTATCAGGAGAACATCGACAGCCTCTGGTGGGCCTGGCAGAACAACGCATGGGTGGCGTCGGCTGATCCGCGTCCTGCCGCTGTTACGCCCCCGGTGACGACGCCCGCCGCCCCGACTACCCCGGCCTCGTCTACGTCTCCGGCCTCGTCAACATCTACAACGGGTGCGCCTGCGCCTGCTTCGTCGCCCGCGACTGCACCAACAACCGCGACGTCAACACCGGCTACAGCGATTCCGTTTTTCGGCATCAACGAGCATTACAACTACGGCGGCATTTACACGTCCGTGCCGCTCGGCACTCAAGCTGCAACGCTTGCCGACCTGGGAATGACGGGCGATCGACAGGATATTCATACAGCCGGGCAAATAGATGCCATCGCAGATACGGCTATGCCTGGACTGGGCTCAAAAATAACAGTCATACCCATGATCGATGCCTACCCCTGGGATGACCCCTCGTTGAATGGGGCGACGCCGACCGAGGCGAGCGCTTACGCGTACGCCTACACTATGGCGGCCTACGCAGCGACCAAGCTCAAGGGTGTCCCGGTAGTCGAATTTGGCAACGAGTACGACCTGGATGGCCACAATGGCCCGATTGCGAGCGATGGCGAAAACGTTTCGGATTACGACAACACTTATTGGGCGGTTTGGCGTGGCGCATTGCGCGGTGACGAAGACGGCTGGCGTTCGGTCGATACAGGGCACGTCACCAAGATCATTGCGAATGCAACGTCGGGATGGCTGCATTTCGGTTTTCTCGATGGCCTGATGACCGGTACTCAGCCGGACGGGTCAACCGGCCATCCCAAGATCACGCCTGACATCATTCAGTGGCACTGGTATTCAGACGGCGGTGATTTTGAAAATGCGTATGGTGTCTCTGGCACGTACAACGTCCTCGCACGGCTGAAGGCGAGCTACAACCTGCCGATCATGTTCACCGAAATTGGAGTCGATCCGGACTTCACGACTGCGCAGGCGCAGGCGTATATCGCCCAAACCATTCCAGAACTCTTTGCGGCTAAAGCCACCTACAACGTGGTTGGCTTCAACTGGTATGAACTGTACGACGATCCCACCGGTACGTACGGGCTGTTGACGAGCAGCACAGCCAAGAAACCAATTTACACGTCGATGAAATCGGCCATCGCGGGGTCGCATTGAGCAGGTTCTTGACTGAGTGACAGGCGGGGGGCGTACTTTGGCTTGATGATGTTGCCTCCAATTCGTCGCCCGTTGGTTCATAAATTCGATGTGGCGGGCGAGTCGTTCACGGCCCCAGCTGAGTCGGCGATGCAATCCGCCCGATACAGCAGCGGTATGCGCCATGCGATGCCGTTTGCCGAACGTAATCCCGCGCGGTAACTGATGGCGGCAAGGCTCTTTTTTGCCTTGCCACCTCCAGTCTCGGAACACGGGAGATTGGAGCTGCGACCTGCTGCACGACCGGTCGTTGCCTGTTCGATTAGCGGGAGTATCCTTGCGGTTGAGCGCGGCGCGAAGTTACTGATCGCAACAGGATGCTGCCTGAAAGTCACACTTCCCAGCACGGCTGTCGGTTCGGCTGATAGCCATATATCGTTCAACTGCCCAATTTCAACAAGGTCGATTTATTCGTCTGTACTCCGAAGGTTGACGGTAAAAGCCATGTCTGGGACATGAGGCCATTGTCGATAATAGTTCGTTGCGGTACGTCTACGACGAGGATCGCGGCCATCGAGTTATCGGCCCACCTTTGTAGTACCGTCCTTTGTGGTGCCGCTATCAGTATCATTGTGCGATGACTTGGCGACCTTGCTATTTTTTGATCTTCTGCGTCGGGCCAGAATTCTGTCAACTGATTCAAACACAAACATGCAAAGGGACAATACAAGAAATTGACCAAGGATCAGAGCAACAGAGTACGCGCGCTTGATTGGTGACATAGCCAGCTCCGTCGGTCTTCGCACACTCGTGCTGCTGCTCTAGCCAGCAGGAGCACGGGAACCGGTATGAACAATCGCTGCAAGAGACACCGTAGCTTGTCGCGAGGCGGTTGCCGATGAAAGACAGCGACCTGAACAATTGCCGATCCACAATATTTCAGACACTATTAAATCATCATACTAACGCAGTTTAGAAATTGCAATTCGCGCTGAGGAAACATAGCCCTGATGTGAGGCTTGCAAACCGTCTAGGGGTGAAGGGCGTCGAAGATCCCTATGAAATGCGTTATCTAGCGATCACATGATCGGAGGCGGCGCCGCATGCGCTTCGGGACGAAGTCAGCGAGGCGCAAGTGAATAAGGGGGCGATCTCGCAAGACCGCTCGAAGCAGGGTTGGGACATGACTAGCCAACTGATTGAACGGCAGATGACAGCGCGCGGCTTAGCGCGGCAGGACCTCGTGCCGACTGCCAGATGATGAGCATTGATGGTCTACGCTGGATGTGGCGGATGAGCATACGCGCAGGCGGCTGGTTATCGACAAGGGGGATGCAGTGAAGCCGAATCATTTGCAGATCAGCTTTGCTGCAACTGCTGCGTGAGTAAGTCCACGCGTTGATGTTCGCGCATGCGGTGATTTGTCGTCTGATATCCGAGGCGGCGCGGTGTCCGAAAGCTTTAACTACCGTTAATTTATTCGTACACCGAAATTATATTTGGCCGACGCGTCAGCCATCCCCTCCGAGCAGTCGCAAGTTGGAGAGCCAGCTCGCTCACCGAAATTGCCCGGCGCTGCGCAATGCAGATCTGAAGCAAGCGCAATCCGCGTGGTATCGGTGTGGCGTGACACGGCAGATGTCAAAATTTTTGATTGTCGACGCGACGACGACTCAGTAAGGGCATCACGCCGGAAACTTCTAATCCAGCGAACAGTATCGCGCTCAAGGCCGAGAAAACGTTTGCTTCTAGATATCCTGCCCATGATTTCCTACGAACCAGGCTTAAGGAGTTAAGGAGACGGCCACCAATTCGTCGTGTCCATGGGTTCAACCTTTGTGATCAGTAAGCAACCTTACTCGAAGAATTGAGGATATAAGTTCATATTTCCTCTGCAGAAGTTATCGATGCTGCATATATTTAAAAATGAACATTTCTGGTTGATTTGTTTTGTAATATTATTACTTCAATTTGGGGTGCCGATTCACATTTCCGATGCGTTATGTGCTATACCGCACGGAGCGCTGCTATTCGTACAGACAACATGAAACCTGAGTTCAGCGTAAGCTTTAAAAGGGCGTCGAGGTATGAGATCGAACGATTTAGCCATCGAACGCGTAAAAAAAATAGTTGATCAAGCGGAAAGCCTGCGCATGATGTCAGCTGCTGTTCCAGTGAGTGATTTAAAGACACTTTTGCTGTTTTTTGACCTCGCTGGTACGGCAGAATTCGGGGGTTCCCGTCAAGCCGGTGTCGAATCGCTAACTCGCCGAATTAAGTGAATTCTTTACTTTGCGTCCATTGGACCCATTGCGGAAACATCGGTCTGATTAACGTGATCATAGAATAAAACTACTGCGAAGTGTTTTATTCATATTTTAGACTGGAAAGGTAATAATTGTTTTTCGCTGTTTCGTAATATGTCGGATATATGCAAGCCGTAGTTTCTGTTTCGACTTGCTAACGTTAAAGAATTTGATTAAATAAGCGCTACCTAAAACGCCAGAATTTTTGGATGAGCGCACGCCCTGAAATCCGACGGAGCTATTAATCCTATGCACATATACGCCTTGTGCCGTATTGGTCTGCGGAGAACGAGCTTAGGCAGGAGAAGTCACCCTGGGCGCGCGCCCTAGGGCTGAACCGCCGATTGCGCGAAAGGACACTCCGAAAGGACACTCGCTTGAGGAACGATCTATCGTCGGTGCCAACCTGAATAGCGGATGGCTGCGAACGCCTTGCATACGTGAAATCGAGAGATGCATATGAAAGGAGTCGTCCATATCACCGAGGCTTTTGGAGGGGGGGTTCTTTCGATGCTGACCCAGCTCTCCAATCGGTCTGCGGCAGCAGGTGTCGAAGTGACGGTCCTTTATTCACTGCGAGGGGAAACGCCAAAAAATTTCGCGAATTTGTTTCATCCGACAGTTAATCTGATTCACGTCAGCATGTTCAGGGAAGTGAATTTCAAGAAAGATTGGGTCAGTCTATGGGAGTTGATCAAAAATCTTCGCCGCTGCAACCCTGCGGTAGTTCATCTTCATTCGTCGAAAGCGGGAGTGCTGGGTCGTGTTGCCGCCAGGATCGCCACGCCGAGCGCGAAGGTCTTGTATTCCCCGCACGGGCTTTCATTTTTACGTCGCGACGTATCTCCATCGAGGCAACTTGCCTATCTGATCTTTGAACGGATGGCGGAGCGCATGGGGGGAACCATCGTCGCCTGCTCAAACAGCGAGTTCAGAGAAATCAAGGAAAAGGTCCACGCTCGAGATATAGCGTTGATTGAAAACGGCGTTAACGTGGCTGAGATTCCGGTGCGTCGCGCTCGCGATGACGGGAAGGTCGTGATCGGAATGAGTGGGCGTGCCTCCTTCCAGAAAAACCACGAGGCGTTTGCGAGCCTTGCAAACATGATGCATAGCCCCACGGTCACGTTCCTCTGGATAGGCGGCAACATGGCCGAGGTGCCCGATCCTCGGCGAAACCTCGCGATTTCCTGTAGCGGCTGGGTGACCCGGGCGCGCGCATTGGAGTTGATGTCGGAGTTGGACATCTACGTGCAAACGTCCCGCTGGGAAGGCATGCCTCTGGCGGTGATCGAGGCCCAGGTTGCCGGCATACCGGCGGTCGTGACGGATGTCGTTGGCAACCGTGACGCGGTCCTTCACGGTGTCACTGGATTCGTCGCATCAAGTACAGAGGAAATGGCTAAATACGTGGCCATTCTGCGCGACGATTGGCAACTCAGGAAAAGGATGGGCGCTGCGGCAAGACAGTCAGCAAGCCTTCGGTTTTCAATGGATGCCATATTTCGGGAGTGGCTTGCGTTGTACGACCTGGCCGTGGAGAAGCAGCTTAGGGCAGCTAAGGATGTCAATCAGGTCGGCTCGTGCAATGTTACTCGCGAGTTCTGATCCTCAGGATGGATGGTAAATATATGGATATGCTCGCAAGACCCCATAAGCAACTAATCTACAACGGTCGGTTCACCAGTCAAAAGACGACCGGGGTGCAACGAGTAGCGCGGGAATTAATCGCCGCGCTCGTCCAGTTGTCGCACGACGGCGACGTCACGGTCGTCGTTCCGCCGCAGCAAGGAATCGTACCCGTGAGCGGCACCAAGACAGTTAAAATGGGCTTTGGCAAAGGCGTGATCTGGGAACAACTGGTGCTCCCATTGTTTGCGGGCCGGTGCCGCATTGTCAATCTCAGCAACTCGGGATCAATTTTTCGCGGCAACCAGGTCATCTTTATGACCGATGCGGCTGTGTTCGATACGCCGGCGCATTTCTCCTGGCGTTTCAGGACCTGGTACCGAATCATGTTCTGGATTCTCGCGCGGACTTCCAGTTGCGTACTGACCAATTCCAATTTCTCTCGAGACCGTCTCGCGCATCACTGCGGTGTGGCCGCCGCGCGGATTGGCGTAGTGCCCCTTGGTGCAGACCACCTCGACCCGATAGTGGCGGACACGAGTGTGCTGCAGGAGCACGCCTTGTTGCCGAGCCGCTTTGTGCTTGCGGTCAGCAGCATGAACCCGACGAAGAACTTCGCGCGGCTGGTCGCTGCGTTTCGAAAGATAGACGATCCCTCGATCGATCTTGTCATTGTCGGTATGAAGAATACGACCGTGTTTGGAAATGCGCACGAAATGTTGGAAGTCGCGCCGAACATAAAACATGTCGGGTATATAAGCGACGAAAAGCTTAAGGCGTTATATCAACATGCAAACTGCTTCCTATATCCGTCGCTCTACGAGGGTTTTGGAATTCCACCCCTCGAAGCGATGCGAAATGGTTGCCCGACCCTCGTGGGCCGGGCGGCGGCATTACCGGAAACCTGTGCAGACGCAGCCCTTTATTGCGACCCCGAATCGTTAGATGACATTGCTGGCAAATTGCGCGAGCTGTTGAATTCCGACTCGCTCAGGGCGGACCTGATACGCCGCGGCCATTTGCACGCTGACAAATATCGATGGGCCACAAGTGCAAGGATGCTGACGGAAATCATCACGGGGCTTTGACCGAGGACGCTAATGCTCTTGGCTCGTCTATCGAAATCCGTAAGCCGAGCGATCGTCGCCGATGACCCTTCGACCGACGACACTGCGGATTGCGTGGAGGGTGCATCACCGGGTATTCTGTTTTGCTTGCCGACGCCGCTCGTGGCGGATTTCGGGAACCGCTGTATCGAAAACTGAAAGCATAAATGCAGGGCAATCTCGAATCGATTTGCAGTACTTCGTATTACGTCGTGCGCCAGGGGAGAACTTCGGTGAGGCTAGGGATTTATTGCGACTCGGGCGTAAATGGCGGTCACGAGGAAATGCTGAAGCGATTGATTCTCGCGCTCGTCGAGTGCCCGGACATCGAGATTCTGCACATACTGGTGCCGTCCACGAATCAGACACTCTTCGCGCACGTCAAGGCCGTCGCCGACCGGCATAGCGTGGTCAAGGTCATCGCCTTGTCCTGTACTGCCGAATCGATCCACGACAACATTTTCGCCCGGCTGCGGATGACCTGGCGCACTGCCGGGACACTGCGTTCTCTTCATCTATCGAAACTCGTGATCGCTCAAGGCACGATTACTTCGGGGTTGCCGGGCCTGTTGGCCGCGTGGTGGGTACGGACTACCGCCGTAAGCTACCTGCCTCTCATCGATGAGCGTGCGTCCACCGGAACCGGCATGAGCGGACTAATCAAGTGGCTCGTCAAACGCGTCATATATCGGTTGCCGCAAGAGTACATCACGTTGAATGAGCATCTGCGAGGACGGCTCCACGAATTGGCGCCCCGTGCGCGAATCGCCATTCTCGAGAATTATGTCGACAATCGATTCAGCCATGTGGCGCTCACGCGAAGCGCCGCCCGCACTGCGCTCGGACTGCCGGAGGCTGGCAAGTTTATTGTTGCCCAGATCGGCCGAATCAATTTTCAGCAAAAGCGGCAGGACTTCCTGCTCGCGTGCATTGAACGCCACGCGCAGGCGTTTCGAGACACCATCGTGCTCATTGTCGGCGAGGGCAGGGATGCTGCCAGGCTGCAGCGTCTCGTGCAAGCGAGCGAGACGCTATCGAGTTGTGTCAGGATCGTCGGCCCGCAATCCGATGTCTTGCCCTATATCGTTGCTAGCGATGTCGTGGCATTGCCGTCCGCCTATGAAGGCGTACCGCTCGTCATGATTGAGGCGATCCTGGCGGGTCGACCGATTGTGGCATCGGATGTGTCGGGCCTCGACTCCTACTTGCCAGCGTCCTTGCTTTTCCGTATGGACGATGAAGACGCTTTTATCGAAAAGGTCTTTGCCTCCAGCAGGTTTCCCCTTGCCACGTTGACTGAGGCTTTCAAGCGGCGGTTCTCCCGTGAAGCGTTCGACGCGCAGGTGCGCAGTGCGTTATTGTCGGGCGAATCACACGGCAGGCCGGCGGACCATGTTCAACAGAATGGTGCGGACCTCGCCGCAAAGTAAAGACGGGTCGAGAAGGAACGTCGCACCGAACACGATCGCGCCCAGGCAGACTTCGACCACTAGCGCCAGGAAGTGTCCTGCCGCCAAGGTATCCAGTGCCCTCGACGCCACCAGGACGACCGCAACCATTGGGATCGTCATCCTTAAGGGTACGAGGCATGCGCGGAGATACGCTCCGAAGCACGGGCCCAAAACCGGTTTGAGCTTGAGCGTGTAGGTTGGCAGGAATACTGCCGCTTCCACCGCAAGCAGCGCAAAGGCGACGCCGAGCGCGCCGCCAAGGTGGGCGCCAAAAATGATGGCAGGCATCATCACGACAGTCTTGGTCAGGTTGAACCAGAAACTGGTCTTGACGTTGCCCGTCGCCATTAACAGCAACCCGACAGGGTGACCGATACACCGGAATGCTCCCACCACGCAAAGCACTTTTATGACGGGCGAGATCCAGAGCCATTTTTCGCCGAACACGCACGCAACGAAATCTGGCGAAATGACCATCAAGCCAAATACCAGCGGAAAGTTCATCAACGCGATGAGGCCGGTCAGCTTGAAGAAGTTTTGACGGAGCTTGATCTGATCGTCCTGCATGATGGCGAACACAGGAAAAATCACGCGGGTAAAGATTGGATTGAGTCGGGCAGGCAAATTCACGGCGCAATTGGTCGCGAGGTTGTAGCCGCCCAAGGCTACCGCACCCAATGCCCGGCCCGCCACGATTCCACCGAAATTGCCGTTCAGGTAATAGATAATTGAGTCCATCGCCTGATACATGCCGAAGCGAAGGTAAGGCCGGGTCTCCGAAAACTTGAAGTGGAAACTGGGCTTGTATAGCCGGCGTCCATAGAGATTAAGCAGCACGGTACGGGTCAGCTCTGAAGCCAGTGCACCGATGACCGGCGAGTAGGCGCCACAGCCGTGCATGGCAGCTAGCAGCGTTGCGACGAACAACACAGGGCTGCAGGCGAAGCCGATCTTTGACAGCGTATCGAACATCAGTTCGCGCTCCATCAGCGAGTGATATTGCTGGCCGTGCGGCGTGATGATGAACAGCAGGGCAGCGAGACTGATGATGGGCTTTACTTCTGGTGCCGAAAAGAACCATGCCGCCACGCCGCTCCCTGCCAGCAGGACTGCTCCCAGGGTCACTCCCCATAAGACATTCATCCAGTACAAGGACGATAGTTCAGTCCTCGTAATATTTTTTCTCTGCACGATCGCGGTGCTCAAACCCATGTCCAGGAACATATCGGCGAGAGTCGCTACCAGCGAGGCCATGCTTGCCAATCCCAATTCGTGAGGCTGCAGCAGTCGCGCCAGGATCGCAACCAGGACGAATTGGACAGCGATCATGGCGACCATGGACGCTGCAGACCACTTCGCGCCCGAGATCGCTTTAGCTCTTAGTGACATGAAATTCCATTTCTATCGTTGGGGCTTTGCCGTGACAAGCCGACCCACAACAGGATGCCGACGAATAGCAAATTGGCTTCCTATTGTGAATAGCCCGCTGCCCGGTTGCCGACACTAAGCGCATACCAGAGTGCGTGTCTCGTGAGGCAGCCGTTGGATGCGTTCGATCTTCCATGTCCACAACCTCGACGCAAGCTAGTGCTTGACGATATTGAGGCCGTACTCTTCGCGTTCTCCGTATCGCCCCGGCAAGAACCCATTGAAAATATGGCCCCCCACCTTTGCACCGACGTTCTCCAGTCGCCGAAGTGTCTCTTCCAGTTGGCGGGCGCCCGTATAGTCGGCGCGGGAAACCAGCAGAACCAGATCGCAACCCTGCGCGGCGATTGACAAGGCATCACTGACGGGAAGGACGGGCGGTGAATCGATCACCACGAAATCGTAACGTGCACGGAGTGTCGTAAGCATTTCCCGGAATGCGGGGCGCCCGAGCAGCTCTGATGGGTTCAAGGGAGAAGATGCGCCAGCGTGCAACATCGACAGGCTGCTCTGATCAACCCTGGTAATAGCATCTTCGAGCTGTACGGTTCCCGCAAGCACCTCGGCCAGACCCGCTCCCCTTTGACCATTCAACAGACTGCTAAGGCGTCCCTGGCGCATGTCGGCATCGATGAGAAGTACGGAGGCGTTTGTTTCGGCGAGCAGGTAAGCAAAGTTGGATGAGACGAAGCTCTTTCCAACGCCCTGGGTCGGGCCGGTGAACAGAATCATCTTGCTCGTCATCTGCCCATCAGTCCCGGCAAGCAATGCTCTCAGACTGCTGCGCAAGGAACGCAACGCTTCAATGCTGGGGTCGGCGGGATTACTCACTGCTAAGAGCTTGGCCGGTGTACCCCGCAGCCGGCGTGGGACGACGCCGTGCCGAAACTGTGCGGAGGATTGCGCGACGACAGCAAGACGCGGGAACTGTGAAATGTGATCAATTTCTTCCGGTGTACGAAGTTCCTTGCGTTTGAGCGATACAAGATGGACCGTGACCGTACTTATGAACAGCCCACCAAGAATCGAACCCAGCAGCACAATCCCCTTTCTCGGCCAGGATGGCTTTTCCGGCGCAACCGCCCAGTCCACCACGCTAACGCCGGGGGCCGTACTTGCAGCCGCCACTTCCAGCTGCTGGGCATTGGTCAGGACACTTGTGTACAACTGCGTAGCGACGGCGACATCGCGGGCGAGCCTGACATATTCACGTTGAGTGCTCGGTAGCTTCGCGGCAGCGTCGGCCGTCTCCTGTATTTCCCGCTTCACCCCGTCAAGTTGCGATACGGCCGTCTCGTAGAGGGGGGTACCGGGGTGATATTTCTGCTGCTGCTCCTCAAGGGCGAGTTCCAGAAGAGTCTTATGTTCGGCAAGGGTACTCATGCGCGTTATCAGCGCGTAACTTTGCTGATCCTTGTCGATGGTCTGCGTCTCCGTGCGGTAATTGTTGAGACGGTCCTCCGCGGTTTCCAGGTCGTTTTTCAGCACTGGCAGGCGCCGACGCAGAAAGTCGAGGCTCAGTTGCGCCTGCTCTGCGCGATACTCGATGTCACGCTTCAAATATGTCTTCACGATGGCGTTGACCATCATTTGCGCGCTAAGAGGCGTGTCTGCTTGATAACTCAGCCTCATTATCGAAGGATCCCTGGTCGAGGAATCGCGGCTGGATACAGACGTTCTCAGTTGGCTGCCGACGCTGTCGTAGACCATCTGCTCGGACAGTCTGCGGATGGTGAACTCCACGCCGGGTCGTGCGCGCAGCGTGTCGATGCGCAACTCCCCGGGGGCATCCCCCTCGGGCGTTGCAACGTTGAACGCCACCAACTGTCCAACGCGGCCGTGTGCCAGCGGAACGTCGGCTTTGTCGTACAACGTCCATTGCCCCGCTGCGCCTGCCACAACGCGAAATTTATCCCCAAGGACTGCAGACGGTACCGTGAAGATGCCAGGCTTCAGTAGTTCGCCGCCCCAAGCGTATCCGCTTAGACCCATAAGCGGTGGCGCTAGCTGACTGTCGCCGACGTGGTGGGACGCGAGATACTGCCCAATCAACGGGAAGTGGCTTTCCGTTTGGACAGTAATTTCGGTGCCGGTTTGAGCAATCGCGGCCCCGACGATAGATCTCGAGGTCAGAACATCGCTTTCATCGCTTGCGGATATATCTGCCGGCATTGCTCCCGACACATCCGATAGTGCGCTGATCGAAGAGCCGGGTTTGCTTTGGACCCGCAGCAGAGCCTCGGCGCGGTACTGAGGTGTCGCGTGCAGAATGTACAGTGCGCCCACGGCACAAAACGCGCCGGTGATCCCTATAAATAAGCGTTTATGTCGAACTACGCTCCGCCATAGATCGAGAAGCCCATCGCTTCTCTTTGGAAGTGCGGTGAACGACGACTGCCCGATATACGAACCCATGTCAGATCCCTGCAATAAAGAACATAAGGGCCGAGCCCATTGGCAGCACAAGCTTTCGGCAATCAGATATTCGCGCGCCGTTGAGATATTTCCGACGCCGGTCAAACGTGTTTGTCTATGAAGGAACGCTGATGAAAACCGGCCCGAGTGATTCCGTCACCACCAGGACGCCGGGCGTCGCCCGCGCAGCGCCGTACATGTCGGTCACGGTCGCGCTACTGGGCAATGAGGACGTGTCCACGTTCATCGTATTGCCGTCGCCATAGCACCAGATCACATATTTGGTCGCGCTTGTCGTGGTTAGCTTCAAAATGACATAGTCGTTGCTCGTGTCATTGAAATATCGGGCGCCGGTAGCGTTTGCCGTGAAGGAAAACAAATGTTTCGTTGCGTTGTAGGCGGGCAGTTTCGTGTTGTCCGCATCCAGCAGTCCAAAGTTGTGTTCCCTGTCCTTTGGGTTTGTCCCGTCGTTACGCATGTCGTAATACGACGTAAGCCCGATCTGCGATATCCAGTCCACCAGGAATCGACGCACTGCATAGTTGGCCTGAAGCGCACGCGCTTTCGCCGAGTGGCCGTCCGCGATCGTCGACACATAGTCATAGCCGTAACTTGGGTACGACCATTCAGTTGCCCATATCTGCGGAACCTTGTGATACGTCGACAGATCTCCAGCCAAAGAGCGGTAATCGTTAAATACGGTCTCCGGATCTTGCTGCCGGTACGGATGGACGCTTACCGCATCCGGCCCCGCTTGCGTTGCGCTGATGTCTCCGACGGAACGGATAAAATTGCGATCGACTTGCTGAACACCTCCCGTGGCAATCGTGACATGTGGATTGGCTGCTTTGGCCGCCTTGACGGCAGTCTTCAGCAGATTCCGATACGCGGAGGGCGAGGGCTCGGCCAACCAATAGGTTTTGTGATCCTCCTCGTTCCACACCTCGAAGCGGACAGCGGCGTTCCTGTAATGAAGCGTTGATTGATACACATAGGTATAGAACGCCGCAAGTTGGGTCGTTGTCGTCGGTGGCTGGTCTGGGCTGTATAGGTAATGCTTGTACCCAAGAATGAAAAGCGCTCCCAACTTGCGTGCCGCGAGATTCGAAACAAGCGTGTCAAATGTGGAGAAGTGCCACCCATCGGCAGCCTCTACCGTCTCCCAATAGAAGTCCGTGCGAACGAACGAGAATCCCACGTCCTTAACCGCATCCAGCAAGTGCGTGTCATTGATCTCGTGGATCGCTACACCCGTGTCGGCACGAGATGCCGCAAACGCAGGCAGTGCAATGTATGGTTTCTCAGAGGAGTCGCGCGCCCCGTCCGGCGCTACAGTCGGCGCTGCCAAAGTCGGAAGAGCATGTAGCAGCAAGGAACTCATCAAGGCCATGATTGCTCGACGGAATAAATCATCTGTTTGACTCTTCATCCGAGAGGTTCCGTTTTCGCGCCGGTCGAGCTCCACGCGCCACATAACTCCGGATCGGTTGCTGGCGCGTTTCGACATAAGTCGCTTTCCGTTGATTTGGGGGCGCGACTGTGCGAGCGGATCAACGGAAGCGGCGACCCTTGCGTACCTATCCACATAAACTTGATGGTGACACCGAAAAATAAAAGACAACCAATCGATTCACAAATATCCGTCGTGACGCCGCTGGCTAACAAAAAAAACAACATGAGCCAAGCGGGCCTGTCTTCCGGCTCGCGGGAAAGTACGAACCTTGTTAGCAGCAGCGCGAGGAGAACGGCTCCGAGGACGCCAAAATTGGCGATCGTATAGAGCGCCATGTTGTCCGCATAACTGACGTTGAAACCAAAATTGCCCCAGTAGTAACTGGTTGCGGACCCAAATCCGCCAGGTCCAATTCCTAACCAGATGAGATTTTCTCTAACCATGCCTTCCAATATGCCCGGCCATGTGTTGAACATCCGGTCCCCGAACGAAGACAGCGGACCGGATTCGATCACCACATGATTCAGAGCTGAGACGATCGCCAACGAGGCAAGTGGAAGCACGACCGTCAATGTCGCTGCCCAGATGCATGCTTTCTTGATCGTAGGTAGCCGTCCAAAGTGATTTAGCATGACTACAAATGCCAGTGCGATGAGCGTGGTCTTGTTGGTCGTTCCCCAAATGGCGAGGGCCGATGCAGCGAGCAGCACCGATGTGAGGGCGAGCGAGCGCAACCTCGGCAATAGCCATGTAGTCAGTAGCCCCAGCAAGAGGCCCGTTGCCGCGCTGTCACGCCCGAACCCCGGCAGCCGCGGGACCTCACCGACGAAAGAGGCTTTGGCGACGTGCACATCGAACCCTCCTACCATGACGCTCGTCCCGATCCAAGGCAAGGGAGCGAGATAGTTTGCCCATACGCCCGCTATGCACAGCGCCGCGAGTACTGCGAACGCGATCCGTGCGCCGGGTCGATTAAGCATTGCGATTGCTTGCGCCGGCGCCAACATGGCAAAAATCATTGGCGACATTGTCCATATCCAAAACCCCACGGCTCCCTGATCGATTCCGTTGAACAGCGACACGCATGCCTGTACCGCCATGTATAGGGCAGTCAGCACGTGGCTGACCTTAGGCCGTTGCACGACGACGATGACGATCCAGACCAGCATCAGGATTTTGGGCAGATAGGCAACTTGTGCCGCTCCACCAAGCGATGTGTAATACCGGATTACGCCGGACATCACATCGCTTGTAACTGCAATCAAGAAGGTCAGTGCCCAAAGCCGATCTATCATTCGTGCTCCGTTCATTTTTTCGCCATCGCACGACAGCCCGAGATGCCAGACCCTGGACGCTTCTAAAAACGATTGACTTTAGTTCTTTACTTGAGTGATATCCGAGCAAGCAGGCTTGGTACCTTGACCTCTCATGCGGAACCGAGCCGTGCAGACAGGTGAGAGATACTGATTCATATTGTCTACAGTAAGAGGTGAAGCAAGGCGCATTTGACTCGCCCGTCGTATTGGACGCTATTCGCTGTGTCGGCGATGAAAGATCATCCTTCTCGTGGATTTAGCGTATACGCGCTCATAAGCTTGGAATGTACGGCGACGCACGTTTGGCAACGACGCGTAACGCCGAGGTTTATCCATTCATCTGACATGGCTGTACCTGGGACGGAACTTGGTTCAATAGAAAGTAACGCCATGCGGTGAGCGACGTGGCTCCGCGCCGGTAATTCCGCGCTCCATTACAGGCTATTACTCAGTGTGCGTCGGCGTACATTGCGGTATTGCGGGTACTTATAGGATCAGTGGAGGAGACGAGCAAAGGGGTATGGCCGGCACGGCGATCAGCGTTGGGGTTGACGGCTAGATATGGTGGTTTTCGATACGAAACTTCAAACCGCTCGCACCAGCCTATGAAACGGGTCGTTAGCGACATACCTAGGACGTTATTGTCGGTGATTATTCCGGCATATAACGTGGAGGCTTACATCGGCGAGTCTCTCGAGTCGGCCTTGGGGCAAACGTGGATAAATGAGATCGAGCTCATTGTGGTCGATGATGGTTCGACAGACAGCACGCTGGATCGGATTCTTGCAATCCAGGGTACGCGTGAGGGCCACAATATCAAGGTCATTCATCAGGAAAATCGGGGTGTGAGCGCCGCGCGCAACGCAGCGATCGCGCAGGCGAGATCGCCCTATATCGGTTTTCTGGACGCCGACGATATATGGTCGACGAATTTCTCGGATGTAATCATGCCGCTGCTGGATGCGGATGCGGCGGATATCATTGAATTTAACCTGGGCATCATCGATTCCCGGGGACGCATCATCGATCGGATGGAGTTGATCGATCGCGGCTCGGTGGGCTTGCGCGCGGGCGGCACGGCAGCGTTAATGGAGTTTGCGCGCGTGTGCCAGGTTTTCCCGGTGGCCAGGGTGTATAGGCGTGAGTTGTGGGAAGGTATCGAGTTCCCCGCGGGTCGCGTGTATGAAGACCGTTCTGCGATTCCGCTGGTCTACACGCGAGCGCGCACGCTGCACCGTCTTGCGGATGAACTTTATTATTATCGGCGCCGCGCGGGCAGCATTACGCAGACGGCGACGCCGCATACGGTCATGAGCCTTGCGATCTGCGCGGAAGAGGCCCTTGCGCGTTGCGAGGTGGGCGTCCACGCCGGGTACTGGATGGCGATGTTTCACAAGAATTTTGCGCATGCCTGCTTTCAAACGTCGCGCGTTGACGCGGGGGCGTTCCCGGAGTCGATGAGGATTGTCGAGGCGACAGCGGCGCGGTATCGAACGTTCGCCGAGCAGCGTCCGGATGAGCTGCCGCGGTTACGCTTTCACCTGCGGATCTTTACCGAGCGCCGTGTGTTCCAGGCAAAACGTGTAATCAAGCGGGTGTTTGGCCTCGAACTGCGGGCGCCGCCTGCCGCGCCCGCGAGATTGCGCGGCAATGCGCCGCCGGCAGCCAGTGAGTGACTTCGCAAGGCGCATCAGGTATGCAGATATATCCGCTTGAACCGAGTTTTACCGCAGGCGAATGCGTCGAGCTCGCTGTGCAGCCACGTCGCCGGTTTTCCATCGCAATCTATCAGCAGCACAATGATGAGGCGCTGACCAGCCTGAGTGGCATCGTAGCATTCAACACGCTTTAGCGCCTCCGGCTGCAAGCTTTCGGTCATTGGAGCCGTAAGCGTAATCCGCATTGCTCGAGGTTCGACAGGTCTACTACATCGCGTCTGGCAAATCCAGTCAACAATACGACAGAACCGGCGTTTTCCGGATGTTCGACAGCGCACAGAAATAATTAATTGCGTACCCTACTGTGGTTTAGGCATTCTCATTCGTGCCAGATCGGTAGCTGCTTTCAGAGTGGTGCATTGATGGCCCGATCATCAAGATCCGGAGCCTGATATTCATGGTCGCCCATTCCAGGGAAATGATGATAACTACCGCACCGAATGTTCCGAGCGACCGACTTTTGACCGTCGTCGTTCCCGCCTACAATGTTGACGGATATATCGAGGAAGCGTTGAACTCGGTGCTTTCGCAGCGGTGGATTGATGCCATCGAGATCGTCGTCATCGATGACGGCTCGCCGGACTCGACCTATGCAGTAGCCAAGGCGATGGTCGAGCGACACAGTGCCAGTCACATCCGCCTTGTCCATCAAGCCAACATCGGTATCAGCGGAGCGCGCAACGCCGGATTGGCGCTGGTGAGGACGCCTTACTTCACGTTTCTTGATGGTGACGACATCTACTTGCCTGACTTTTCGAGCGTCGTTATGCCGTTGCTCGCCGGCGGCGAGTGGGACATGCTCGAGTACAACGTCACGGTCATAGACGACCGGAGCAGGAAGCTGAAGGACATCGAGCTCGTTCCCCAGGAGCGCGCTGGTGGTCATTCCGTGGATAGGAGCACGCTGATGCATTTTGCAGATCGTTTCCACACGTTCTTGTGGGCGCGTATATATAAAACGGCGCTGTTCCCTCAAGACCCGTTCCCACTCGGTCAACGCTATGAAGACGCGGCAGTGCTCCCATCCGTGTACCTGCGCGCGCGCAATGTATTTCAGATCGCGGAGCCCTTGATTTGCTACCGGCGGCGTTTCGGCAGCATCACGCAGCAGTCACGCGCGCGAGACGTTTACGATTTACAAAAGGCTGGTGAAGAGGCACTGACGCATTGCAATGGTGGCGAGCACGATGATTACTGGCTGACGTTATTTCATCACATGTTTTATCGCGCATGCCACGTTTGCGCACGCGTCGACCGCGCGTCATTTGACGATGCACTTTCTACGCTTCATCAGATGACCGTCGATCATCGGCGGGCGCTGTTCGCATTGCGGCAACGATCTGGGATCAAGCATAAACCTCTGGAACGATTCGAATTGAAACTGCGCGTGGACCGCTCGATTCACCGATTGAAGGGGCAGGCGAAGAAGGTATTGCGCCGCAGCCTTGACCGGCATCAACGGGCCAGGATAGTACCGAAAACATAGCTCATTCACGCTTATTCATTGCTGCACTGGCGTCTGCTCAAAGGCACATTTAGCGCGCACATCCATGCCTGCATCCTGATCTGGTTCAACTACGGCTAAAGATTTCGCGGTGACGCGCGAGTCACATTTGACGACCGTACGCAACTTGGCCGTTGCCAGCATAGTTGGAAGCCGCGACGTGGAATCGCCCATTGCATGGATATCAGCGCGCGTTCGCGCGAGAACAGGGAGTGTGGTCAACATGCCGGTGCCAAAAATCAGTATCTTGCTGCCGCTCTACAAGGTCGAGAAATACGTCACTGCTTGCCTGCAGTCTATCCTCGCGCAAACCTCGTGTGATTTCGAGATTATCGCCGTGGACGATTGCAGTCCAGACCGGTCTGGCGAAATCGTGGCCAAGATTCTCGGCGCTCAGAGTGCGATCCCATGGAAGCTGATCACAAACAGCGCCAACATGGGGCTCGCGGAAGCACGCAGGATTGCGGCTAACCGTGCTAGCGGCGACTACGTGTTGTGCGTGGACAGCGACGACTACATCGATCGTAATCTGCTTCGCATCGTGGCCAGTGAAGCGGCACAGTACGATGCTGATATTGTCATCTTTGCGGCAACCAACGTTAACGCAGACGGCTCAGTCAACTATCTCATCGAAACGGGTGACGCCGTGATAACGGGTATTCAGGCCGTCGAAAAAATCCTCGGCCTCTCGCTGCAAGCATATTGCTGGAACAAGCTGGTACGGCGTTCCATCTTCATTCAGGTTGAACATCCTAGCGGCTTGATATACGAGGATATCTGTGTTTCCGTGCAGACGCTTGCACAAGCCAAGACAGTCCGGCTTATTCCAGACCGGCTGTATTTCTATGTCCTACGGGACAACGGAATCTCGACGAGCTTCAACCCGAAGGTGACAGATCTATTTGTCATTCTCGATCTGGTCGAAAAAAAGACCAGGTTGCTTCCGATAGAAGACTATCGGCGTCTATTCTTTCGTCTGAAATATATCTACGGATTTCGGACGATTGCGTTTCAGGCAGCAATGCGGGCGCCGGACTATAAGTCCGCCAAGCCGATCCTGCTTAGCGTCGCGCATAAGCTGCGCTTGGCGCACCTGCGCCGCATGTATGCGGATGACCGGCCCAGGCTGACCTTCGTCATGTGTTTGCTGAAAATTCATCCGCGAATTTTTTACGGCTTTACCAGACGCTTTAGTAATAGGTAGATGATCGCGACAATCTATCGGCCTATTCACTCTTTCGGCAGCCGAACTACACGGAGACCCAACGTGCATGATCTCTTGAAATATACGATTAAAGACATGATGCCCCCAATGCTCCTTCGATGGCTGAGACCGCAAAAGGGTCCTTTCGACATCTGGGGAGCCGCGAAATATGATGTGCATGGACTACGGCTCCCTGGGGGAAAGCATTTTTTTTATCGGCCTTCATTGGCAGACCGAACCGTTTGCAGGCAGGTTTTTTTCCAGCGAGACTATGCGACGGAACATTTGAGGCGAGCACAAGAGATCAATGACTTCTACAAGGAGTGTCACGACCCCATCATTGTCGATGCGGGCGCCAACATCGGTGCCGCTGCGGTCTGGTTTGCGTTGACCTATCCAAACGCAACCATTCTCGCCGTCGAACCCGACATCGCGAATTATGAGGTACTTAAACGCAACTCGGTTTCCTTTCCTGCGGTTGTGCCACTGAACGCGGCCATTGCTTCAAAGCCAGGGACGCTTTATTTAAACGATCCGGGTTTGGGCGCTTGGGCATTTCGTACTGCGGCGACGCCCGCGGAGCGGTCTTACCCGGTTGAGGCAATGACGCTCGAACAGGTTATGGCCAGGTCGCACGGAACGCCATTCATTTTGAAAATTGATATTGAGGGCGCGGAGTCGGACTTGTTCTCACGTCACACCGACGAATTGGATCGGTTTCCGCTAGTTATTATTGAGTTGCACGATTGGCTGCTCCCCCGAGAATCGAATAGCTCCAACTTCTTGAAATGGCACGTCGAAAAGGGGCGAGACTTTGTGCATTTCGGCGAAAATGTCTTTTCCATTTCTAATACGATACCGCGACTTTGAGCCGGCGCAGAGCGAGTGAACGGTGCATGGAGCGCTAGTTTCAACGACATCTCAGCGATGGATCAATAGTGAATTGGTAATATGAATGATTTTTGGCGCGTCAGATATTAGTTAATAGTTTGGAATGCTAATGAATATAGACCTGTTTCTGATGTTGCTGCCGTAGCATTAATGGAAAATCCGTAGACCTCGGAATTACAAATTATTACTCAGTGTGCGTCGGCGTACATTGCGGTATTGCGGGTACTTATAGGATCAGTGGAGGAGACGAGCAAAGGGGTATGGCCGGCACGGCGATCAGCGTTGGGGTGGACGGCTAGATATGGTGGTTTTCGATACGAAACTTCAAACCGCTCGCACCAGCCTATGAAACGGGTCGTTAGCGACATACCTAGGACGTTATTGTCGGTGATTATTCCGGCATATAACGTGGAGGCTTACATCGGCGAGTCTCTCGAGTCGGCCTTGGGGCAAACGTGGATAAATGAGATCGAGCTCATTGTGGTCGATGATGGTTCGACAGACAGCACGCTGGATCGGATTCTTGCAATCCAGGGTACGCGTGAGGGCCACAATATCAAGGTCATTCATCAGGAAAATCGGGGTGTGAGCGCCGCGCGCAACGCAGCGATCGCGCAGGCGAGATCGCCCTATATCGGTTTTCTGGACGCCGACGATATATGGTCGACGAATTTCTCGGATGTAATCATGCCGCTGCTGGATGCGGATGCGGCGGATATCATTGAATTTAACCTGGGCATCATCGATTCCCGGGGACGCATCATCGATCGGATGGAGTTGATCGATCGCGGCTCGGTGGGCTTGCGCGCGGGCGGCACGGCAGCGTTAATGGAGTTTGCGCGCGTGTGCCAGGTTTTCCCGGTGGCCAGGGTGTATAGGCGTGAGTTGTGGGAAGGTATCGAGTTCCCCGCGGGTCGCGTGTATGAAGACCGTTCTGCGATTCCGCTGGTCTACACGCGAGCGCGCACGCTGCACCGTCTTGCGGATGAACTTTATTATTATCGGCGCCGCGCGGGCAGCATTACGCAGACGGCGACGCCGCATACGGTCATGA
The DNA here is from genome assembly GCF_964253815.1 of Caballeronia sp. LjRoot34. NCBI lineage: Bacteria > Pseudomonadati > Pseudomonadota > Betaproteobacteria > Burkholderiales > Burkholderiaceae > Caballeronia > Caballeronia sp. LjRoot34. Next base: position 3,327,012 of record NZ_CAXUSB020000001.1, on the reverse strand, counting down.
GCCTTGCGATCTGCGCGGAAGAGGCCCTTGCGCGTTGCGAGGTGGGCGTCCACGCCGGGTACTGGATGGCGATGTTTCACAAGAATTTTGCGCATGCCTGCTTTCAAACGTCGCGCGTTGACGCGGGGGCGTTCCCGGAGTCGATGAGGATTGTCGAGGCGACAGCGGCGCGGTATCGAACGTTCGCCGAGCAGCGTCCGGATGAGCTGCCGCGGTTACGCTTTCACCTGCGGATCTTTACCGAGCGCCGTGTGTTCCAGGCAAAACGTGTAATCAAGCGGGTGTTTGGCCTCGAACTGCGGGCGCCGCCTGCCGCGCCCGCGAGATTGCGCGGCAATGCGCCGCCGGCAGCCAGTGAGTGACTTCGCAAGGCGCATCAGGTATGCAGATATATCCGCTTGAACCGAGTTTTACCGCAGGCGAATGCGTCGAGCTCGCTGTGCAGCCACGTCGCCGGTTTTCCATCGCAATCTATCAGCAGCACAATGATGAGGCGCTGACCAGCCTGAGCGGCGTCGTCGTCGCGGCCACGAGCAATGTCACGGCTAAGCTGATCAATGGAAAGTATGTGTTCCAGTCGGCCGGCGACAACGTGCCGGTTGCGTTCGATAAAGACTGGGAATGGCCCACCATTACGATCAAGCCGCATACGCCGATGCTCGAGAGCGGGGCTTATGTCGCTGTTGCCTACGAGGTCAGCCCAAGTGGTGAACCGCTGACTGATCTCGGCCGACGGTGCTCGGCGCATCAACCGGTGTTCGGCTGGCCGCCCGACAGCAATGACATGGCTCTGCTCATCGTTCGCCCCCGCAGACCTTCGGCGTCGATCGCGTATGTCATTCCAACCGCTACCTATCATGCATACAATTCGACGGGCGGCGGCTGTTACTACGGGGACCCCATTCACCGAACCTCCCCGGCCTTGAAGGTCAGTCTTCGCCGACCAGGCGGAGGACTTGGCGCTCAGCTCGGTGAACCCGCTGATCCGTATGACCCAAGGTCGCCCCGGCAGCAGTTCACCCATTGGGACGCAAAGTTCATTCGCTGGTTACGCGTTCAAAACCTGGCGTGCGACTTTTACACCGACCTTGACTTGCACCGGGCGACGGATCTCGATTTAGCGAACTATCGATGCATGCTAAGCGTTGGGCACCATGAATATTGGAGCCAGGAGATGCGGGATCATGTCGCCCGCTTTATCGCCGGCGGCGGTAATTTGGCCGTCTTCAGCGGCAATACCTGCTACAGGCCAGTAGATTTTGGTCCGCAAACGCAACATGGCGGCATTAAAGAAATGAACCGGCTTCGGGAGAGCTGGCCGGATTTCAACGAGAGCGATCTGATCGGGTTAAGTTACGGTTATGGCGGCGGAAAATTCGGTGTCTGGCGCCGGCTAAGGGGTGGGTGGGTCAAACGCAAGCGTGAGCCGATCGGTTTCACCGTCCAGCAGGAAAACCATTGGGTATTCGCTGGCACCGGCCTTGAAAATGGCCAGACCTTTGGTGCCGAAGACCATTTGGTCGGCTATGAAGTTGATGGCGTTCCTCCGCTCTCAAACGGGTTCAACACGCTTGCCAGCACTCCGCGTCTCGTTGGTTGGGAGATGGGCGGGATAGGAGCGTTGGGTGTGTATCAGCCTGAATTGAACGCCGGTTCGAAGCAAGGGCTGGTCTTCAATTGCGGTACGACTGATTGGGCGAGGGTTTTGATCGACCCCAACACAAAGAGTCATGTCGTCGTCGCGCAGATCACCCTTAACGTAATTCGCAAATTTCTGGACCTCGGATCTCATCATCCATCGCGGCAAGATTCCGCGCTCGGCGACATGGATACACGCGCCCGTGACGCGGGTGAAGCGCTGGAGGACTTGCGCGACGATGAAGCGACGGAAACGGAAATCTGTGGCTCGCCTCGACGGCAAAGGGAGTGAACGGCGTATCTGAATTTAACTCAGGGTTACCGCACCCGCTTGTCGTGGGCCGTAAGCAAGACCGGCTTGCTCGTTACGGTCGACCTGCCTCGCGATGTTAGAAGTCGCCGACAATAGGATTGAACGGGTCGGCTGCTAGTGTCTTCTTGCTGGTGTTTGGCATTAGCCTCGCAGTTGAACGGGCCGTCGTCACGCATCTCGATGCGATGCTGGCTGAACACACGTCGCTACCGCGTCCGATCGCAACCCCTGAATACCTGCGACCGCGCCGCTATACCAAGATGTCTTCAATCGAAGGGCCGGGCGCCACGCGCTCGCCCAGGCCGTTTTGACCGGCGTGTTAAATTGTATGAATACGGGCTGATATTGAACGGTAAATTGCTACCGTGGCTGATGCAGTTGCGCGCGCTGGCTGACGACGAAGTACGGCGTGACTTGTTCCGCTTGACTCCCGAATATCAGACGACCATACCGCCGAAGTTGCAAAGCGTCCCACCGCTGCGCTCGGCCTTCACAAGGTGACCACACTGCACATGCTCTTGAACGATGTCTCGGCGTTGACAAATGCCGGCTCGCTGCTCTCGCAGCATGACGAGATCGTGGCGCCTTACGATCTCGAAGTAACGGATAGCCATGCCGTGGGTTATCGCGCACTCGGGCTTTCAAACGGCATTCGCAATGCCGCTTTGGCTGAATTCAATCCGGATTACGCAGCTCAGTCGCGTGTACACGTGATTAATGGCATGGGTGTGACACTGGGTGATTCCGTCATCGGCCTTACTGCTCTTACCGCCATCAAGGCCCGGTTTCCGCGCATTTCCTTCACGATTTATCGACCGGCTCATGCGCCCGACTACGTAAAGCGTCTTTACGAGCTAGCCGCACCGTTATTGGGTTCCATTGTGGATTTGCCGGTGAAACTTGACGCAATTACTTACAAAGAATTGGGCGTGGACCTAGGCAATCATTTATTCTGGCCAAAGTTCGCCTCGCTGCCGATGATCGATTTTTTTCTCGATGCAATGGGGATTAAGGCCGACGAAGTCCCAGCTATAGACAAGCGCAATCATTGGCTGCAGAAGCTGGCGCTGCCAAGGCCTCAGGCGCTCAAGGGCGACTATGTGTTGCTGTGCCCGACCGCAAGCACGCCGGTGCGCAGCATTCCAGCATCTATGCACAAGGATCTCGTCGAAGCCTTATGGCAGCGCTACAGGCTTCCCATAGCAGGCTTTGGCGCTATCGATCATATGCTTTACACTGACGTCACTTCGCGAGCGCCCGACACGGCAGATTTCCTTGCGTGGATCAAGCACGCGGCTTATCTGGTGACGCCGGATACAGCTGCCGTTCATATAGCCGCCGGCTTTGATATTCCGACGACGGCATTTTTCACGACCATCGCGCCTGATTTACGGGTGCGCGATTATCCACACTGCAAGGCTGTTTCCTTACCAGTTCCTGAATTGGAAGGCATACAAGCCAGCAACCGGGCATCAGATGTCGAACGGGTCGAACGCGCTTATCGGGCGCTAAGGATAGGCACGGATTTTTCTGGGTTTGCTTAATAGGTGCACCGAAAAGCGTACTGAATACGTCAATCGGTAAATCGGAATAAATTACTCGGAAGTGTAAGAATTATTTGTGATAACGGTCGCTGAAAATCTACTGCTTTGTCATATTCGGGCAAACCATTAGGGTGGTATGCTTCCTGCAATAATCTTCATACGCAAGATGCCAGAGTTGGGTTGTGCGCCGCTTTGGAACCTGTTCTGCACCAGGTAGCGGATTTGATGCAGATTACATGCACCATCTTGTTGTTTTTAGCAAACGTTTGCGAATACCTCGAATTTCTTGATTCATCCGTTTACAGGCGGAAAAAATGCCTGCTACGCTTGGTTCAACATTCGCAGCGCAGTCCGGCTGCATGGAGCAACGCAATGTTTTTCGACGAACTCAGTAATGAAGAATGGGCACTGGTTGCCGCCCTCGTGACCGAAGGCGAAGTCCGTGAACACCGGCGTGGCCGTCCGCGTGCGCATCCGCGCACGATCGTGAATGCCGTGCTGTGGATTCTCACTACCGGCGAAACCTGGTCGAAGCTGCCCAGTCACTACCCGACCGTGCCCACCTGCCGCCGTCGTTTCAACGACTGGCAAATGAACGGCACGCTGATCGAAATGGTGACGCGGCTGGCATCGCGTGGCCGGTCCTTCGCCATCCTGCCGTCCACGCCGACCGAAGCGCCGCCGCGCCAGACGCAGGCCACCTACGAATGCGATCGCCTGCGCGGCGTGTTCTGGCAGAACCCGGAGTCGTGGGGCGGCTCTGACGGAAACGGCGCAAACGCGGTGGACGCATTGTTCAGTACCGTCCCGCGCCGGATAGCTGAAGCGCACGACGTTGCGCGCGCCAATGCGCCAACGCCGTTGTCGGCAGGCAGGGCGGCCATGGTCAGCACGGCTTCGCGTTCGCTGCAGCGCGAGCCGTCGGGCGCGGGGGCACGGCACCATTCCGTCGATCCCTTGCCAATGGCCTTCGAGCCCGATTGTGCCCCTGTGCATGACGGCCGCGGCTACGCCATCTACGCCATCGCGCGGCCGGTAGCGGGCAGCATGTTCCGTGGCTGGGCCGAAATAGTGAAGGGCGGCCGCCGGGTGGAACGTTCTGGCCTGATCGGTCCGCGCTACGAAAACCCGCGGGAAGCGGCGGACTACGCACTCGAATGGTCTCGCAGATGGATCGCGGCGCAATCTACGCGCGTGAGTCGTCCTCCGCAAACCGCTGCGGACGCGCCTCATCGTGCGGCGCCCGTTGTCAATGCGGCCAGCCACGCGCCGCAGAGCGAGCCGAAGCATGAACCCGCCGCAGCGCCGGAGCGCGTTGAGATCCGCCGCTATGCGGACGTGCAAGGCTAACGCCGGATAGCGCACAGGACCACGCCTGTTCCAGTCTGTCTGGTTTGACTCAAAATGGTTTTGAACTCGAAACGCCGAGCGGCGCGTGTCAATCACGTGCCGCTCGGTATTTTTATTGCCGGCCGTACTTGTCGTCGAAACGGACAATATCGTCTTCGCCCAGATACGTTCCCGACTGCACCTCGATCATTTCAAGCGGCATCTTGCCCGGGTTCTCGAGCCGGTGTTGCACGCCGATCGGGATGTAGGTGGATTCGTTTTCCGCAAGAATAAACGTCTCGGTGCCGCGCGTGACAAGCGCCGTACCGCGCACCACGACCCAGTGTTCGGCGCGGTGATGATGCATTTGCAATGACAGCCGCGCGCCGGGTTTCACCACGATCCGCTTGACCTGGAAGCGCTCGCCGTTATCGATGGAATCGTAATGACCCCACGGCCGATGCACCTTGCGATGATCCGCGGCCTCCTTGCCTTGCTCCGCCTTGATGCGCCCGACGATTGCCTTCACGTCCTGTACGCACTCCTTGTCTGCGACGAGAATGGCATCCGCCGTTTCCACGATCACCAGGTTATGCGTTCCCACGCACGCGATCAGCCGGCCTTCGGAATGCGCATACGTGGATGAAGCTCCCTGGAACATCACGCGGCCACGCGCGACGTTTTCTTCGCCGTCTTTCGGCAGGATCTTCCAGATTGCATCCCATGAGCCCACGTCGGACCAACCTGCGTTCAACGGCACGACGGCACCCGAGCAGACGCTCTGGTCGTTGGCCAACTGCTCCATGACGGCGTAGTCGATAGAGTCCGACGGCGAGGCCGCAAACGCCTGTTTGTCGAGCCGGAAGAACTCGCCGTCGTGCGTGCCGGCATCGCAGGCGGCACGGCAGGCGCTGTAGATGGCAGGCTGGAAATGTTCGATGGCCTTGAGCCATACTGAAGCGCGCACGATGAAAATCCCCGCGTTCCACCAGTATTCGCCGGAGCTGACGTACTGTCGCGCGAGTTCGAGATGCGGTTTCTCCACGAACTTCTCGAGTTGCCACGCACCCGAGCTAAGCATCTGCTGGCTGACCTTTATGTAACCGTAGCCCGTTTCGGCATGCGTCGGCACGATGCACATGGTGACGATCGCACCGTCCTGGGCGCACTTGGCGCCTGTACCGATCGCCTTGTGAAATGCTTCGGTATCCGTAACAACGTGATCTGCGGGCATCACCACGAGGATAGCGTCCTCACCAGCTGCCATTGCGTGCATGGCAGCGACAGTCAGCGCGGGCGCCGTATTGCGCGCAAGCGGCTCAAGGACGAGATGCGCGCGCCTGCCAGCGGCCCGCAATTGGTCGGCGGTCGTAAAGCGGTGATCCTCGCCGCACACGATGATTGCGTCGTCTATACGCGCAGTGCCGTAGGTCAGGCCATCCAGGCGCTGAGCGGTGGATTGCAGTAGCGACTGGTCACCGATCAAACCAATCAACTGCTTGGGGAAGTGCTCGCGCGACATGGGCCACAGGCGCGTGCCCGCGCCACCGGCCAGGATGACTGGCTGGATTCTGAGTTTCATTTCAATGGCCCCGGGAGTGAGCGGAGTGCTGGTAATTGTCGTGTCGAGAGCGGTCATGACGGAGAACTCCTTGAGCTTGATCGGGTATTACAATTTTTAGCACGTACTAAATAGCTGATAAATCAAAAAACAGAAAAATAATCACTTGTCATACTCAAATCGGTAACTTGGTAACTAAAACGTAACGAGAATCATGGATTGAATTTTTTTCTTACTTTTCAGGAATTTTTTCTCGAAAATTAATCACCTTGAATTCGGCTAAACGCCTTTGTCAGCATGGTGTTTAGCGGTCGGTAACAATCTAAAAAAAATTCATCAATACATCGCCTGTAGACTGCTGTCGTGGCCTTCAAACCGCTTCGTGACAAAAATAAATATGCGGAAAGACGTGAATTAAGTCGCGCATTATTTTGCGGTTGCAGCATGAATTTAATTCCAGCCTCATACGGGTATGTACCAAGGCGACGAGCGCTCTCGTTTCTCCGCCTTTGCTTTCTCTCTTGCTAAGCCAATGAGTGAAGCTGAAGCGAGATCCAGGCAGACCGTATCTACCCACCCGAGGTGTCTTACATGTTGAGCGTGCTTTCGAGAATGATCGACATTGCGATGGTAGCGCTGGGCGCGCTGCTGGCCGCATCGCTGCACGCGGGAAATGCCGTCTGGCTCGACGATATGCAAAGCACGCTGCTGGCGTTCAATTGCGTGCTGGTGATCATGACGTTCCCGTCGTTCGGGATATACCAGTCGTGGCGCGGCAAGCCCGTGTATGACCTGCTGTGGCGGGTGACGCTGGCGTGGCTGATGGTGGAGGGCGCTGGCGTGCTGCTGACCTTCAGCGTGCATCGCGCGGATTTGTTGTCACGTATGTGGCTGATGTACTGGGGCGCGGCGACAGCGGCCTTGCTGATGATCTCGAAGGCCGTTGTACATGCCACGCTCAAGTTGATCCGTCGCGAAGGTTTTAACCAAAAAGCGGTAGCCATCGTGGGTGCGGCGCCTTATGGGGAGTTCTTGATCGAGCAGATGCGCAGCCGTCCCGAGGCAGGTTTCAGCCCGGTCTATGTGTTCGATGAAACCTTTCCGGACGTCATGCTGGCCGGCGTACCGGTGAGCCGCGATCTGAACGACCTCACGCAGCTGGTGCGTGGCCGCGCGATTCGCGAATTGTGGCTGGCGCTGCCGATTTCGCAGGAGAGGACCATCCACAAGCTCGTCACGGAGTTCCGCGACGACTTCGTAAATATCCGCTTCATACCGGACGTGCGCGCCCTGTCGTTCTTCAACCATGCGGTGGTTGATCTGCTCGGTGTGCCGGCCATCAACCTGGCTGCGTCGCCGATCACCGACCTCAAGGTGCTGCCGAAGCGCGTGTTCGACCGCCTGTTCGCCGCAGGCGTGCTGCTGTGCCTCGCGCCGTTGCTGATCGTGCTGGCGGTGGCCGTGAAGATGTCCTCGCCGGGACCGGTGTTCTTCAAGCAGAAACGCAAGGGCATAGACGGCTACGAGTTCGAGATCTACAAGTTCCGTTCGATGAAAGTGCATAAGGAAACGGCCGGTCACGTCACGCAGGCGAAGAAGGGCGACAAGCGCGTGACACGCGTGGGTGCGTTCCTGCGCAGAACCAGCCTGGACGAGTTGCCGCAGTTCATCAATGTGCTGAGAGGCGAGATGTCGGTGGTCGGTCCGCGTCCCCATGCGCTCGAGCACGACGACATCTACAAGGATCTCGTCAAGGGGTACATGTACCGGTATCGCATCAAACCCGGCATCACCGGCTGGGCGCAAGTGAATGGTTTTCGTGGCGAGACCGACCGTATCGAAAAGATGATGGGGCGCGTGAAACTCGACCTGTACTACATGCAGCACTGGACCTTCGGCCTAGACATGAAGATTGTTGCAATGACCTTGTGGAAGGGTTTCGCCGGTTCGAATGCTTACTAAGAACGATTTGAATAATTTGCCAACCCTGGAGCGCGTGCTATGAAACTCACCATCATCGGTAGCGGCTATGTAGGCCTCGTGACGGGCGCGTGTCTGGCCGATATCGGTAACGACGTGCTGTGCCTCGATCTCGATGAACGCAAGATCGCAATCCTGAACGGCGGCGGCGTGCCGATCCACGAACCGGGCCTGCAGGACGTGATCGCACGCAATCGTGCGGCAGGACGCCTGAGCTTTTCCACCGATGTCCAGGCTGCGGTTGAACACGGCGAAGTGCTGTTCATCGCGGTGGGCACGCCCTCCGACGAGGACGGTTCCGCCGACCTGAAGTACGTGCTGGCTGCGGCGCGCGACATCGGCCGTTATATGAACAACTTCAAGGTCATCGTCGACAAGTCGACGGTGCCGGTCGGCACGGCGCGTCGCGTGAAGGCAGCAATCGATCTGGAACTCGCCACGCGCGGTGTGCAGCACATGTTCTCGGTTGTATCGAACCCGGAGTTCCTGAAGGAAGGCGCGGCTATCGACGACTTCACGCGGCCCGACCGGATCGTGCTGGGCTGCGACGACGACGTACCCGGCGAACGCGCCCGCGAACGCATGAAGCGCCTGTATTCGCCGTTCAACCGCAATCACGAACGCACGCTTTACATGGACGTGCGCTCGGCCGAATTCACCAAGTACGCGGCCAACGCCATGCTCGCCACGCGTATCTCGTTCATGAACGAACTCGCGAATTTCGCCGATCGCGTGGGCGCGGATATTGAGGCGGTGCGTCGCGGTATCGGTTCCGATCCGCGCATTGGCTACGACTTCCTGTACGCGGGTTGCGGTTATGGCGGTTCGTGCTTTCCGAAGGACGTGCGTTCGCTGATCCAGACGGCAGGCGAGTACGACGAGCAGATGGAAATCCTGAAGGCGGTCACCTCGGTGAACGAGGCCCAGAAACAAACCCTTGCCAACAAGATCGTGGCCCGTCTGGGCGATGATCTGCGCGGTAAGAAGTTCGCGCTGTGGGGCCTGGCGTTCAAGCCGAATACCGACGACATGCGCGATGCCCCCAGCCGCGTACTGATCGCGGCACTGCTGGAACGCGGCGCGTCGATCAGCGCCTACGATCCGGTCGCAACCGACGAAGCACGCCGGGTGATCGCGCTCGATCTGCACGACACGCCTGCGCTGCTCGCTCGCCTCACCTACGCGAACGATCACACCGAGGCCCTCGACAACGCCGACGCGCTGATCATCGTGACGGAGTGGAAGGTATTCAAGAGCCCGGACTTCGACGGCATGAAACGCCGTCTTAAGACCCCGCTGATCTTCGACGGCCGCAATCTCTACGAGCCGGAAACCATGAACGAGATCGGCGTGGAGTATCACGCGATAGGACGTGGTGTACGGCAATCGGTGAAGGCGCCCGTAGCGGTCTGAGCGGGTTCTCCAAGCCAGCAACATTAGCTGGTCTATAAAAACGATATCGACACACCAGGCGTGGCGAGCGCGGCTTCGGTTGAAGGACCCGATGCCGCGACTGCGCCGCTTTAACGGATACAACCCATGTTTCGAAGCGTCTTGATTGTCTGCCATGCGAATGTCTGCCGAAGCCCTGCCGCGGAAATGCTGTTCCGCGCTTACGCCGGCAAGTTAGCGGGGAAAGACGCAAGACGCCCGATCGAATTCCGCTCCGCCGGCCTCTTTGCCGAGGAAGGCCGCCACATCGATCCAACGATGTACCGCTTGCTGGCGGAGCGCGACGTAGATCCATCGGGACACTCCGCGCGCCGGCTCGACGAGTCCATGGCGCGCGCAGCCGAGTTGATTCTCGTGCCCGAAAGACAGCAGATTGCCGCGATTGAACAGATGGCGCCGTACACACGCGGCAAGGTGCATCTGCTTGGCAAGTGGGAAGACTCTGAAGTGGCCGATCCTTACGGCGGCCACGAAGTTGCCTATCGCGAGAGCTTCGGGCTAATCGAACGTCTGGTCCAGGGATGGCTGAATAAAATATGGTGAACCGGTCTCTAGTCTTATCTTTCTCCGTGGTCTTTTCGCTGACGACTTTTTTGTCGGCTTGTGGCGCCTTGCCGGGTTACAACCTGAACACGTCGCGCCTGGACGATTCCGACCCCACGCCGAGCGCGACCTATTCAGTGCACCTGATCACGGCGGACGTGATCATGCAGCAGAACCGGCCGGGTCCGGCAGCGGCGCTGCCGCCCGCGCGTTTTGCGGATCCGGCGCAATACGTGTATCGCCTGGCGCCGCAGGATGTGATCGGCATCACGATATGGGATCACCCGGAGCTCACCACGCAGCAGGGGCAGACCTTGTCGGCGGGCGGCAACACCACGCAAACGATCGCTGGCGCCCTCGCGCAGCCATACACCACTGCGTTGCCCGGACAGGCCGATCCGTTCGGGCAGACGGTCTCGCCTGACGGTACGATCTACTTCCCGTTCGTCGGCAAGATGCACGTTTCGGGCAAGACGGCGGGCGAGATTCGCGATCAGCTCGCGGCGGGCTTGTCGCCGTACCTGAAGAAACCGCAAGTCGATGTTCGCGTGCTTGCTTATCGCAGCCAGAAGGTTTCGGTGACCGGCGAGGTGAAGACGCCCGGACCGCTCGCGATGAGCGATGTGCCGCTCACGCTGGTCGATGCAATCACACGCTCGGGCGGCACGAACGCCGACGCCGACCTGCAGCGCGTGCGTCTCACGCGCAACGGCAAACTCTATGTGCTTGATGCCGACGGCGTGCTTGATCGTGGCGAGATTTCGCAGAACGTGATGCTGCAGTCGGGCGATATCGTGAACGTGCCGGATCGTACCGACAGCCGCGTGTTCGTGATGGGCGAAGTCAAGACGCCGCTGCCTGTTTCGATGATGAAAGGCCGCCTGACGATCGCCGATGCGCTGACGCAAGCCGGCGGCATCCTCGACACGGACGCGAACGCACGGCAAATCTACGTGGTGCGCGGTGCACGTGAGAAGCCAACCTCGCCGGAGATTTACCGGCTGGATCTGACGCAACCGGATTCGCTGCTGCTGTCCGCGCAATTCCAGCTTCACCCGCTCGACGTGGTGTACGTGGGCACGGCTGGCGCCGTCCAGTTCAACCGCATGGTCAACCAGGTTCTGCCGACCTTGCAGACACTCTTCTACCTGAAGGAACTGACGCGATGAACGCTTTTCATATCGTCGAATACCTCAAACCAACCGGGGTTGAATCGTGAGCACGCCAGCACATTCCTATCAGGGCAAGACCGAAGAAGAGGACGTTGTCCTCGGGCAGTTGCTGCAGGTGGTCCTCGACGACATCTGGTGGCTGATCGGTACCGCGGCGTTCATCATTCTCGCCGCGGCCGGGTACTGCTACGTCGCGAAGCCGGTCTATTCCGCCGACGCGCACGTTCGCGTGGAGCAGTCCGACAATACGTCGCAAGCGCTCACCCAGACGCAGACGGGCGCCGCGATCGGTAATTCGTCCGGCGCGCTGCCGACCGACGCCGAGATCGAGATCATCAAGAGTCGCGGCGTGGTGGCGCCGGTCGTCACGCAGTGCAAGCTCAATTTTTCAGTGAGTCCGATGACCGTGCCGGTGCTCGGCAGCATCGCTGCACGGCTCGCCACGCCAGGCAAACCCGGGAAGCCGTGGCTCGGCATGACGTCGTATGCGTGGGGCGGTGAACAGGCCACGGTCGATTCCATTGAAGTGGTCCCGTCGCTGGAAGGCGTGAAGCTGACCATGACTGCGCTCGGTAATGACCGCTATTCGCTGGCAACGCCGGAAGGCGTGCCGCTGCTCGAAGGCCGTGTGGGTGAGATGGCGCAGGGCAATGGCGTATCGATCGATGTCACGAAACTGGTGGCGCGTCCCGGTACGCGCTTCGTGGTGTTACGGGCCAATGACCTCGATGCCATCGCATCATTTCAGTCGGGCATCACGGTCGTCGAGCAGGGCAAGTCGACCGGTGTGATCCAGATCTCGCTCGAGAACGGTGACCCCGCGCGCGCGGCTGAAATTGCGAATGCGCTGGCCGATTCGTATCTGCATCAGCACATTGAAAGCAAGCAGGCCGATGCCGAAAAAATGCTCGCGTTCCTGAAGAGCGAACAACCGCGACTGAAGGGTGATCTCGAGCGTGCTGAAGCCGCGCTGACGGAATATCAAAGCAAGTCCGGTTCGATCAACGCAAGCGACGAAGCGAAGGTTTACCTTGAAGGCAGCATCACGTACGAGGCGCAGATTTCCGCATTGAAGCTTCAGATCGCCACATTGGACCAGCGCTTCGAAAGCAGCCACCCGGCGCTCATCGTCGCGCAGCAGCAGCTTGGTCAACTGGAAGCTGAACGTGCGCGCTTCAGCGAACGCTTCAAGAATCTTCCGGCCTCCGAAGTAAAAGCCGTATCGTTGCAGCGCGATGCGAAAGTGGCCGAAGACATCTACGTGCTGTTGCTGAATCGCGTGCAGGAGTTGTCGGTGCAGAAGGCCGGGACGGGCGGCAACGTACATATTGTCGATGCAGCGCTGCGGCCGGGTGCGCCGATCAAACCGAAGAAATTCCTCATCATGTCGGCGGCCGTGATTCTCGGTCTGATCCTTGGGACTGGCCTCGTGTTCCTGCGCCGCGCCATGTTCAAGGGCATCGTGGATCCGGACAAGGTCGAGCGTCTGGCAGGCTTGCCGCTGATCGGCCTCGTTCCCATGAGCATGGAACAAGTGAAGCTCGATGCGGAAGCGAAGCGCACGGAGCGTGACCGTGACCGGATTGCGCCCATACTCGCGACCATGCGCCCGAACGATGTCTGCGTGGAAATCATGCGTAGCCTGCGTACGTCGCTGCAGTTCACGCTGATGGAAGCGCGCAATCACACGGTAATGCTGACGGGTCCGGCGTCGGGTGTCGGCAAGAGCTTTCTCGCGGTGAACCTCGCCGTGCTGCTCGCGGCATCGGGCAAGAAAGTGTTGCTGATCGACGGCGACATGCGGCGCGGCAAGCTGGAACGTTCGTTCGGCGTCGAGCGCACGAATGGCCTGGCGGAATTGCTTGCCGGCACGGTCGGACTTGAGCAGGCCATCCGCACCACGCGCACGCCGTTCCTGAGTTTCATGCCTGCGGGCAAGCGTCCGGAGAATCCGTCGGAGCTGCTGATGTCGCCGCGCTTGCAGCAATATCTCGACGGCCTGGGGCGCGTGTACGACGTAGTTTTCATCGATACCCCGCCGGTGCTCGCCGTCACGGATGCATCGATCATTGGCAAGCTTTCAGGGACCAACTTCCTCGTGATGCGCTCGGGCGCGCACAACGAAATGGAAATTTCCGATGCCATTCGGCGTCTGCGCTCGGCGGGTATTCCGCTGCACGGCGCGATCATGAACGGCATGCCGCAACGTTCGCGTGGTTATAACCGCGGACACTATGCAGCGGTTGAAGACTACTTGAATGTTTGAACGCGAGCGGAGCGCTGCATGACATCGACCCCAGCATCGACCTCGACCCTGACCCTCTCCGTGATGGTGCCGACGTACCGTCGTCCCGCCGACCTGAAGCGTTGCCTCGACGCGTTGCGTGCGCAGGCTCGCCCGGCGGATGAAGTGCTAGTCATCGCGCGTCCCGAAGACGATGCGACGCATCGCGCGCTCGAAACGGAGCTGGCCGCGAACAATCCGTTCGAGTTGCGTGTGATCGAGACGGGTCTGGGCGGGCAGGTCGCAGCGCTGAACCGCGGACTTGATGCGGCGCGCGGCGACATCATCGCGATCACCGACGACGACGCCGCGCCGCGCGTCGACTGGCTCGCGCGGATTGATCAAGCCTTCAGCGACGATCAAAGGCTGGGCGCGCTCGGCGGGCGTGACTGGGTATTCGAACGCGGGGCATTGCTCGATGGCGAGCGTTCGGAGGTCGGCGTGATCCGCCGCACTGGCAAGATCTGCGGCAACCATCATCTGGGTGTGGGCGCGCCACGAACGGTCTCCTTGCTGAAGGGCGCGAACATGATTTATCGACGCTCGGCGGTGGGCGGATTGCGCTTCGATACGCGTCTGCGCGGCAAGGGCGCGCAATCCGCCAACGACCTCTCGTTTAGCCTGAGCGTGCGGCGTACGGGCTGGAAGATGGTCTACGATCCGCGCGTGGCGGTCGATCATTTCCCCGCCGAACGTTTCGATGACAACGGCCGCGACGCGCAAACGCTGGACGCGCTTGCCGACACCGCATACAACCTGCATCTGGTATTGCGCGAGCATCTGGGGCCGGTGGCGCGGCACATTGCGTGGTACTGGTATGCCGCCATTGGCACCCGTGCAATGCCAGGCTTCGCGCATGCCTTGCTGGCGCTCACCCGCACTCGCGATACCGCCTGCTGGACGCGTTATCGCGCGATGCGTCGAGGCGCCAACGACGCCCGCCGCGACGCGCAGCACGTGCCCGCAGCCTATGCGCTCGCCATGCGCGGCCGCACCGACGGCGCGAGCGCCGTATGAGCCGCGTAGCGCGGGTCCGGAACTCACAACATCAGGGCGACGCGGAGGTTTACCGTATGCAAGCGACCAAGGTTCACGTGCATTTGTTCTACGGCGCAGACCCGCGGTTTTACCGGGCGGGGGAGAACATCGGCTGCCTGTACGGTTATCACCATGCAGAGTCTCCTGAACTTACGCTGACCTATTCGCGAGATGAACCCGAGAACAAATTCGTGCGGCTTGCACGGCGTGGGCTGAAGGCGGCGCTTGGCTTCGACTTCATTCATACGTGGCGCAATCGCGAGGAAATTCTCAACGCCGATGTCGTGTGGACGCATACCGAGCACGAGCATTTATCGGCGGCATTGCTGCTGCTTTTGAAAGGCCGTGCTGGTGGCAATCCGATGTTGCTCGCGCAAAGCGTGTGGCTGGTCGACAAGTGGGCGGGCTTCGGTGCGCTCCGGAAGTGGGTGTACAAAAAGCTGCTCGCCCGTGCCGATGTCCTGACCACGCATGCGAGCGAAAACGCGCAAATGGCGCGTGAATATTTCAAGCGCGATGACGTGGAACAGGTCTACTACGGCATCAACCCGATCGACTTTCCGTTGCAGGAGCCGAGTGCCTGGCAACCGCATACGCCGGTGCGAATTGCCGCCATTGGCAACGATCGTGATCGCGACTGGGAGTCGCTTGCTCAGGCGTTCCGGCAGAACCCGGCGCATGAAGTCCGGATCGCGACGCGTCGACGGGTATCGAAAGCCCTGCATGCAAGCAACGTCAAGATCGCGCCGGCAGTAGGCCTGAAAGCGGCACGTGAACTGTATGACTGGGCCGACGTGATCGTGGTGCCGCTGCGCCCGAACTCACATGTGTCGGGAATAACGGTCGTGCTCGAAGCGGTGGCGCTAGGCAAGCCCGTGATCGTCTCCGATGTCGGGTCCTTGCGCGATTACTTCGGCCCGGAGCACGTGTTTTATGTGCCGGCCCACGATGTTCCCGCGTTGCAGCGCACGCTCGACACGATAGTCGCCAATCCCGAACTCGCGTTGCAACGCGCGCAGGCGGCAAGCCGGCACTTCGCTGCACGCGATTACACGACACGTCAGTTTGCGCTTCAGCATGTCCGTCTTACGCAAGAGTTCATGAGGACGCGGTACATGGATATGCTCGCGCGTCCCTCGGAAACCGCGTTGCATGCCGAGCTTGGCAATGTTGCTCCTCAACGCCGCGTGAACTGATCCATGAGCACACAGGCCGCTCCCCGCACGCCGAAGTATCTGGCCGATCTGATCGAGAACGGTGGCAAGCCGCTGCGCGCGGGTTTTCTCGGCCTGTTCCGCGATGACCCCAAACATTGGGTGCCGCAAAGCGGGTTCTGGACGTTCACGCTGCTGCTTATCCTCGCGCATCAGGGAACGGCGCTGACATACGGATTCCCGGCCATGGCGACGGCCGTCGGCGTATGGCTGTACTTCAAGAGTCCCGCGCGTTACATCGGCTTTGTATGGTGGCAGTGGTTTCTCAGCCCCGAAGTGCGTCGGCTCGCGGACTTCGCGAAGGGCGGTTTTACGCCCACCAGCCTGATCCAGATCGCGCCCGTGGTCGTAACCATGATCTGCGCGCTGACCGTGGTCCGGCATTATCGTGTGCTGGCTGAGCGGCGCGGCCTGCCTTTCCTCCTGATCTTCATGGGCTTGGCTTACGCGTACCTGATTGGCGTGATGTCCAACGGTCCGATGGCGGCCACCTATGATCTTGCGGCGTGGCTGTATCCGGTGTTGATCGGTTTTCATATCATGGTCCATGCCCGCGAGTATCCGAAATACCGCCAGGCGATCCTCGACACATTCATCTGGGGCATGCTGTTCATGGGCGGTTACGGTCTTGTGCAGTTCTTCCTCATGCCGGGCTGGGATTCCATGTGGATGATCGGTTCGCAAATGGCGTCGCAAGGCGATCCGGTCCGGCTCGGCGTGCGAGTGTTCAGCACCATGAATTCGTCCGGTCCCTTCGCGCTCGCCATGATGGCCGCGCTCACCTTCACCATGGCTGGAACGCAAAGCGTGCGCTGGGTCGCGGGCGGTCTGGGATTCATCTCGTTTGGCCTGTGCATGGTCCGCTCTACATGGGGCGGCTGGGTCATCGCGATGGTGCTGCAACTGCTCAAGGCGAGCAACAAGGTGCGGGTGCGGATCCTTGTGGGCGCCGTGGTGCTGGCGGGACTTTCCGTACCGCTGCTCACCTTCGGTCCAATTGCCGACAAGATGGCGACGCGCTTGCAGTCCATCACCAATCTCAGCGATGACAACAGCTACGCCGCGCGCAACGAGTTCTACGCGTCGTTCGCGAAAACCGCCTTCACCGACGTCTCCGGCGAAGGTTTCGGCGCCACCGGTTCATCGACGAAACTCTCCACCTCCAATGGCGATCTCGGCAAATACGGCAGCTTTGACAGTGGCGTGATGAACGTGCCGTTCGTGCTCGGCTGGCCGGGTTCGCTGATGTATCTTGCGGGGCTTGGCTTGCTGCTCGCACGCGCGTTCCGTGCTTCGTTTTCGTTGCGCGACGACAAATACGCTCAGGCTTCCTTAAGTGTTGCATTTGCGATTGTCGGCATGCTGGTGTTCACGAACACGTTCACGTCTATTGGCGGGATGATCCTTTACATGGGCCTTTGCTCGGTCCTCGCGGCGCGCCACCACCAGCGGCTCGAGCGTCGCCGAGCGCAAGCGCTCTTTGAACACTCCCTCCCTGAAAAGGCACTCCGATGAGAATCGCCATCGTCACTCATGTCGTGCGTCACAACGACGGGCAAGGCCGCGTGAACTACGAGATCGCGCGCGCTGCATTGGCGGAAGGCCATCACGTCACGCTGCTGGCGTCGCACGTTGCACCGGAGCTTGCTAGCGAAGCGCGCTTGCGATGGGTCGCGATCAAGGTCGGGCGTTTCTGGCCGACCAAACTTTTCAAGCAGCAGATCTTCGCGTTGAAGACGGCGTTGTGGCTCAGGGCGCACAAGAAGGAATACGACGTCCTGCACGTAAACGGTTTTATATCGTGGGCCAAAGCCGACGTGAACACCGCCCACTTCGTGCATGGCGGCTGGCTGCGCAGTCCGTATTATCCGTTCAAGCTCACGGGTGGCTTGTGGTCCGCGTATCAGGTGTTGTATAGCCGCGTGAATGCGCGGCTTGAACACTGGGCGTATCAGCGCTCGAAGATCATTGCCGCGGTGTCCGAGAAAGTGGCTATCGAGATTCGCGCGAACGGTGTGGCTGGTGAGCGTATCGAGGTGGTCTATAACGGCGTGGATACGAGCGCGTTCAGTGCGGCCCGGGTGAACGGTGCCGACAGAAAATCGTTCGGACTGCAGGACGATGCATGCCTGTTGCTGTTCGTCGGCGACCTGCGCACGCCGCGCAAGAACCTGGACACGGTGTTAAAGGCGCTGGTGCAACTTCCCGCCCATGTTCAGTTGGCGGTGGCGGGTTATATCCCGGGCAGTCCTTATCCCGATGAAGCGAAGGCGCTGGGCATTGCGGATCGCGTGCATTTCCTCGGGCTGGTGAAGAACATGCCCACGCTGATGCATTCCGTCGACGCGTTCGTTTTCCCATCGCGTTACGAAGCGATGAGCCTCTCGCTGCTGGAAGCGCTCGCGGCGGGTCTGCCGATCATTACCGCGAAGACGGCGGGCGGGGCCGAGATAATCGGCACGGATTGCGGCATTGTGCTCGACGATCCCGACGACGCCACCGCGCTCGCGGGCGCGATCACCAGGCTTGCTGATGCACCGGAACTGCGTCGTGAAATGGGTGAAGCTGCGCGGCGCCTGGCGGACCAATTTGGCTGGGCGCGTATGGCACGGCGGTATCTGGATCTGTATCGCGGTTTTGCGAATCAGGCCGGCGCGACGGCGTCCGGTGAAGTGCAGGCGGAGGGTGGGGCGCCTAAAGCGGCGGCACTGATGAAGAGTGCAACGGCTGGCGCAACGGCGAGCGCGGTCCAGTCCATGCCGCCGGGTATGTCGAACGAATCACACGTATCGCCGGTATGAGCAATTTGACGGCTGTCGTTATCCATCAACAATTTCGATCAGGGTCGTGGACATGAGCACGCAAGCCATCAAGTCGCTGCAAATTGGAATGCACTGGTTTCCGGAGCGCGCGGGCGGTTTGGACCGGATGTATCACACGTTGGTCGGAGCATTGCCGGGCGCCGGCGTGACGGTACGCGGCGTGGTCGCGGGATCGGCGCGGGTGGCGGCGGATACGGAGGGCGCCATTCGCGGCTTCGGTCCGGCGGCGCAGTCCTTGCCGCGCCGCTTGATGGCTGCGCGCCGTGCGTTGCGGGCGTCGTTGAGCCGTGAGCGGCCGGATGTGGTGTCGTCGCATTTCGCGCTTTATACCTTTCCGGGTCTTGATGTGACGCGTGGCATTCCGCAGGTTTCGCATTTCCAGGGACCGTGGGCGGATGAGAGCCATGTTGAGGGCGCCGATTCCATTGGTCAGCGGACCAAGCGGATGCTTGAGCAGCGGGTGTATGCGCGTTCGTCGCGATTGATCGTATTGTCGGAGGCGTTTGGGGAGATATTGCAGTCGCGTTATGGCATTCCTGCGGAGCGGATTCGCGTGGTGCCGGGGTGTGTCGATGTCTCGCAGTTCAATCTGCCGCTGAGCCGTTCCGATGCGCGTCGCCGGCTTCAGTTGCCGCAAGACCGGCCGATTGTGCTTGCGGTGCGGCGGTTGGTCAGGCGAATGGGGTTGGAGGATTTGATTGAAGCGATGAAGCGCGTGAAGGCTAGGCAACCGGATGTGTTGCTGTTGATCGCGGGGAAGGGGCGTCTTGCTGAGGAGTTGCAGGCGCGCATTACCGATGCGGGTCTTGACGACAATGTCCGGCTGCTTGGGTTTGTGCCTGACCGGCATTTGGCGGCGCTTTATCGTTCGGCGGATGTGAGTATTGTGCCGACGGTCGCGCTGGAGGGTTTTGGGCTGATTACGGTGGAGTCGCTGGCTTCCGGGACACCGGTGCTGGTGACGCCGGTCGGGGGGCTGCCGGAGGCGGTTGCACCTTTATCGGCGGGTCTTGTTTTGTCGTCGACGGGGGTGGATGCTATTGCCGATGGCTTGATTGGTGCGTTGGATGGGTCGCTGGAATTGCCGACGGAGCAGGAATGCCGGAGTTATGCGCGCGAGAATTTCGATACGCCGGTGATTGCCAGGCGCGTGGCGGCGGTTTATAGCGAAGCGATCGATGTAGGGTGTTGATTTTCGTTCGCACTTGGGATGGGGGTGGTCGGGGGGCTAGGTTCTGGGGTTAGTGGTCGGAGTCTATGCGGGTTGGTGCTTTCGGCCGTGGTGGTCTGCGAGAGTCGGATTTTCTCTTTATCACTATTAGCCACTGTGCGTGGCGGCACGTCATTTCCTGGTCCTTAGCGACAAAGAAACGAAGCAAAGAAAACGCTTTCAACCACGCTACCCTAAGTGTCCACAGCGTGCAGTTTTCATTCATAGGCGCCCCAAAAGCACGGTGCTCGCCAGAGCGGAGGATGTGTGAAACCCTCCTTCTCGCGAATCCTGACACGAACACGCTTCGCCCCGTACGCTCTCGGGCAAGCACGAGTTGCTAAGGAACCCGCACGGCCTCACGGGAATTTACGGCTGCGGTTTTGACGGGTTAGCTACCTGTTCTGTACGACCGTATTCATTGGCCACAGCTTGATGCGTGTTTGTGTTTACTGCTTCAGTTTTTGTGAATTGGCGGCGCGTTCTGTAAAGCTATTTTCGTCGGTTACGGCCTTACGCATTCTGCAGCATCGTTTCTTGGCGGGTTGGCTACATGGTTCGTTATGCATACAAATTTGGTGGGTGGTTCACGCGGATAGCGCGGGGTGGTCCTTGGGCAGGTTCAATCACTGGTGGCGAAGCGTGTGGGTATCGGTGTTCGGAGAAGGAGGGTTTCACACATCCGTGGCTCTGGCGAGCACCGTGCTTTTGGGGCACCCATGAATGAAAACTGCACGCTGTGGACACTTAGGGTAGCGTGGTTGAAAGCGTTTTCTTTGCTTCGTTTCTTTGTCGCTTTGGACAAAGAAATGACGTGCCGCCACGCACAGTGGCTAATAGTGATAAAGAGAAAATCCGACTCAAGCAGACCACCACGGCCGAAAGCACCAACCCGGCACTGACCCCGACCACTAACCCCAGAACCGACCACCCCAGCATAGACCCCGACCACTCCCAAACAGCCCCCCAACACGCCCCCCAGAACCCCGCGGCAAGCGGAACGCACCAAAACCGTCGTAGTATGTCTATTTAGGCCCGCGCAGCAGCAAAACCCCAGATACCTGACATCTGCGGGCCAGAATGGAACCGACTGTTATGGACCGTTTTCTAGCAATGAAAGTCTTCGTCCGCGTGGTCGAGAGCGGCAGCTTCTCCAAGGCCGCTGACGCATTGCGCCTGCCTGCCGCAAGCGTTTCCCGCACCGTCCAGGCACTCGAAGCACACCTCGGCGCACGCCTCCTGAACCGCACCACGCGAAGCATCAGCATCACCGAAGACGGCGAGATCTACTACGAACGATGCGTACGCGTACTCGGCGAAGTGGACGACATGGAGTCCGTCCTGTCACGCTCCAAGCTGAGCCCAAAAGGCACCGTGCGCGTCAGCCTGCCCGCACTCATGGCAAAAAGCACCATCATCTCCGCACTCCCCGAATTCTTCGCGGCCTACCCCGATATCCGCGTGGAATTGAGCCTGACCGACAAGCAGGTCGACATCATCGAGGCAGGCGTGGATTGCGTGATTCGCGTAGGCGCTGTCGGCGATATCGGCCTGGTGGCAAAGCAGATCGGCCGCTATTCCCAGGTCACTGCGGCAGCACCGTCGTATATCGAGAAATATGGCGAGCCCAATACACTCGAGGATCTCGAACACCACATGTGCGTGGATTATCTGGTGAGCAAGACCGGCCGCGTCAGAAGCTGGGAGTTCGTGGTGGACGGCGAAACCAAGACCATTCCGCTCAAGGCAATGCTGGCGGTCAATGACGCGGATTCGTATGTGGAATGCGGCCTCGCCGGCCTCGGACTGATCCAGGCGTCGAGCTATACGCTGTCCTCGTATCTGGAAAGCGGCGCGCTGAGGGAAGTGCTGCGGACCTATCCGTCGTATCCGCGCGTGGTGTCGATCCTGTATGCGGCGAACCGGCATCAGCCACGGCGAGTGAAGGTGTTTATAGAATGGATTGCCGAGATCTATAGACGGCAGTCGTCACTGCAGATAGCCGCGGATGATCTGGTCTCCGGTCATACCGTACACGCCGATCACCCTGCTACCACAAGCCACGTCACGTCTTGACGACTGCGGCACTCTGCACAGCCTCACCCTCGGCTTGCGCGCGCGCATGTTTGAACATCCACTCGAGCGTGTCGTAGATAGGGGTGATTGGCACGCGGCCAATCGCACGCCGCAGCTTGCCGTTCGAACCCACCAGCTTCGCAATCTCATTGTGCCGCATGAAGCGCGGGTCGACGAAAATCTCGATCTTGTATCCGGCGATACGCTCCATCATGCCCAGGATTTCGCCAAGCGAATGGCCGGTGCCTGAACACGTATTGAATGCTTCGCCCGCAGGCGCGACTTCCAGCAGCCGTGTATAGACTTCGACGACATCGCGGACATCGGAGAAATCGCGGCTCACAGCCAGATTGCCAAGCGACATGCGTGCTTCATGACGCGCGTGATGATTGACGATCTTCGGCAACAGGAAGTCTTCGCCCTGGCCAACGCCGGTGTAGTTGAACGGCCGCGTGAAGAAGACGGGCAGGCGGTCGAGCCACAAGCGCGCCATGTTTTCCATCGCGAGCTTGCTGACCGCATAGTCGTTGCCGGGATTCAGCGGCACGTTTTCGTCGATGACTTCCACGTTCGCATTGCCATACACATTCGATGTACTCGCCATCAACACTGCACGCGGTTTCTTGTCGAGCTGCGACAACGCGTCGAGCAGATTGCGCGAGCCCATGATGTTGACAAGATAACTTTGTGTGGGCGCGTTGCCCGTGACGTGTGCGAGCCCGGCAAGATGAACGACTACATCGGGCTGGGCATCGCTAACGCACGCACGCACCGCGTCGAGATCAAGCAGGTTGAGCGGAACGCCGGTCGTGCCGGGCACGTCGGGCTCGGACGCAGGCGAAGTCGTGCCCCACACGTCGTAACCTTCGTCCAGCAGACGCGCGGCCATGTGACGTCCGGTAAAGCCCGAAAGTCCCGTGATGAGAGCGCGACGGCGTTTGCCGCCGTCAGGATGTTTTATGTCGTTCATTGCGCTTGATATAGGCGGCGGCCGTTTGGCAAAGGGTTGCGGCATGTCGGGAATGATTCTGCATGCCTCGTCCGGTGACGCCAATTACTTGCCGTTTTACGACGATGCGACCGTCGAACGATGGATTCCATCATGAAACGGCGATTCGCATGAGAACGTACAGTTCCGCTCTGGGCGAAGCGCCACGGCGTTTTCCAGCCATTTTCCGCATCAATTTAATCGCGGATTTTATCACGTAGCCCTTCTTTCAAGGGGTCGGAACACCGGATGTGACCGGCGCCGGACATGAAGTATCGCCAATTAATTGCCGAATCCCCACACGGGACCTTCAGATACCGGTAATTCCTGTCTCGATCCTGACCGTGGTGTAGCGAAGCGTAATGCGCCTGCTGCGCGCGGCTTTAGTCCGATAGTCGAACATTACGCTTTCCTTATTCTATGAAGAATCGACTGGAAAATATTAAATAGCCGGAGATCACGTGTTAAAAAGTATTTCCGGGAAGTCCTCGCGCAGAGGTCTGAAAGACGTCGCATTTATTACTTTTCGAAACAATTTTTTGAAAGAAATAAGTCAGTGTGAAAGTCAGTCGAGGCTCCGGCGCCGCGCTGACAATGGCTCCGGGGTCTTAGTGGCTCCTGGTGCGCTGCGAGGGAACCGTTTAAAAGTCGCTTCTAACGGTAATTGGTCGCATTGTGTGGTTCATTCACCACTGGTGATCCAGCATCGCACTCCATTTATTTCAGATTTTTTTGCAATATTTGAACGGTAGTCTTGGCTAACCCGAGTAACGGCCGTGACGTCTCTATTGCACCATCGGCCGATGGGAGCAGAGCCGGCCGCTCTCAGACGGAGAAAACCTCTTGCATCGTTTTTCGCGTTTTTCGTGTTTTTCGTTTTGGGCATCACGTTTTCTGATTGTGGGCGCGCTCGGTCTGGCTGCAGTGGGCTCTGCGTATCCGGCATCGCCCACTGTGTTGCAGGCGCGTACATCCTGGATTGGCAACACCTTTGGTTTCGGCGATGGCACGTGGACGCAGATCAACATCACCGCGATCGCCGTCACGCCTGACGGCCGGGTGTACACCAACGCGCCGTGGGACGAAAGCGGCGCGGAAGTGAGCATCTACAAGGACGGCAAGGTGCTGGGCACGGCCGGTGGCACGCATGGCTGGGGCAACTACGGCGGCAACGCGATCGCGCTTAACCGGCGCTATGCATTTGTCGCGGTCGGGGTGGGCAACGAGCGGGGCAATTTGTCGAAGGCGGGTGTGTGGCCGCCCAAGGGCAAGCAGTGGTTTGGCGTGTCGCGGCGGGACATCCGCGACGTGAAACGCAGTGTGGCGTTCCAGGCGAACCTGGCCGCCGATAAAGACGGGCACGCGCAGCTCGCCGCCGCTTTCCTGATGATCAACGAGGCGCCGGAAGACAAGCGCGGCGCAGCGAAGACGGACGATGTGAAGCAGGACGTAGGCGGGCTGGCTGCATCGGATGCATTGTTGTACGTGGCGAATACCGCGATGAACCGCATCGAGGTGTACGACGCCGAATCGATGCAGCAAAAGAGCAAATGGAACGCGACGCAGCCGGGGCGTCTGGCGCTCGCGAAGGACGGCACGCTATGGGCGCTGGTCAATACGCAGGGCGGCCGCGCGCGGCTCGCGCATTACACGCCGGCTGGTGCGGTGATCGACGATGCACCGGCGCTGGCCGCGGGCACCGACGCCGTTGATTTGACGATAGATGTGCAGGGACGTTTGCTGGTTGCTGACAACGGACCGCGTCAGCAAGTGGTGATCTTCACGCGCGATGGCGGTGCCGGCAAGTATCGCGAGTCCGGTGCGCTGGGTGAGCGTGGCGGCATTTTTTCGGGTGTCGCGGGGCGTCCTGGTCCGCAGCGGTTCAACGGGCTGACCGGCGTGGGCGCGGATGCGGCCGGGAATGTTTATGTATCGACGAACGGCATTGGTGTGCGGCAGGGTTCGACGGGTGCGGGACTCGGTGCGACGCTTGAGAGTTATGCGTCTGATGGCAGGCAGTTGTGGCAAGTGCAGGGATTGTTGTTCGTGGATGGCGCGTGGATGGATCCAGCGCGTCCGAACAGCGTCTACACCGGCAACAAGCGTTTTGAGCTGGATTTGTCGAAGCCGGCGGGACAGGAATGGAAATACGTGGGTTTCTTGTCGGGGCGGTTCAAGTATCCCGAGGACCCGAGCTTTAGCGTCGATGACTGGCCGGGACAGCCGATCGCTCGCAAGGTGGGCGGCCGGACCTTCTTGTACTTGACGGACATGTATTCGGATCATTTGAAGATTTACCGTTTCGATGCAAAGCGTGATGGAGAGCTGGCGATTCCTTCTGGCTACTTTGCGGGACGGGAGCGTGGTGCGGAGAACATTCCGAATCATCCGCCGCATGGCGACTGGATCTGGCGCGACACGAACGGCAATGGCCGGTTTGAGGCGAACGAGTTCGACGTGAACAACGGACTACTACCTAATCCTGGTGGATGGGGGTGGTGGGTTGATACGAAGGGTGATATTTGGCACACGAGTGACACGCGCGGGATCAATCGCTTTCGATATGGTGGAGTGGACCGTGTGGGCAATCCGGTTTATGCGTATGACAACGCGCAGAACTATGCGATGCCGGCGCCGTTCAACGTGGTGAAGCGAGCGGTGTATGAGGCGGATACGGACACGATGTATTTGACTGGGTACACGGCTGACGAGCCGTTTGACCGTGGGTACTGGAAGGAAGTGGGTCGGCGGTTGATTCGATACGACCATTGGTCGAAGGATCCGGTGCAGCGGTATTCGGTTGAGTTGCCTTGGGACACGAAGAGCAAGCCGCTGGCTACGACGATTGGTTTGACGGTTGAGGGCAAGTATCTGTTCACGGTGGAACCGGTTGGGACCGTGCATGTGTATGAGAAGGATACGGGGCGAGAGGTTGGGGTGATCAAGCCGGGGCCGGAAGTGGGTGGTGCGTCAGGGTGGGTGGATGTGCCGAATGGCATTAGCGCGAGCCGGCAGGCGGATGGCGAGTATTTGGTTTTTGTTGAAGAGGATGCGCGGGGGAAGGTGATGATGTACCGGTGGCACGAGTAGCACGAGTAGCGTGTTCGTTCGCACTTTTGGGTTTTGGGTTTTGGGTTTTGGGTGATCGGGGTGAGGGGGTGAGGGGGGGCTGGGTTCCGGGGTTAGCGGTCGGGGGCAGTGCCGGGGTGGTCGGTTCTGGGTTAGTGGTCGGGGTCTATGCCGGGTTGCTGCTTTCAGCGTTAGTGGTCTGCGAGAGTCGGATATTCTCTTTATCACTATTAGCCACTGTGCGTGGCGGCACGTCATTTCTTTGTCCAAAGCGACAAAGAAACGAAGCAAAGAAAACGCTTTTAAACCACGCTACCCTAAGTGTCCACAGCGTGCAGTTTTGATTCATAGGTGCCCCAAAAGCACGGTGCTCGCCAGAGCGAAGGATGTTTGAACCCCTCCTTCTCGCGAATCCTGACATGAACACGCTTCGCCACCAGTGTTCTCGGGCAAGCACCGGCGCCCCAACGATCAGCACGGTGCTACGCGTATTTTTTGCCTCATTTCTTGATGTGTTGGTTGGGTAATCTAAGCGGTTATTTCCTTGGGTCAAGGTCATGGCATTGCGCGTATTGCTGTTTCATTTCTTGGTGGGTTGATTGCGTGGGCTTGACGATTATTTCGTCGGTTACGGCTTTACGCATTCTGCAGCATTGTTTCTTGGCGGGTTGGCTACATGGTTCGTTATGCGTAAAAATTTGGTGGGTGGTTCACGCGGATAGCGCGGGGTGGTCCTTGGGCAGGTTCAGTCACTGGTGGCGAAGCGTGTGGGTATCGGTGTTCGGAGAAGGAGGGTTTCACACATCCGTGGCTCTGGCGAGCACCGTGCTTTTGGGGCACCTATGAATAGAAACTGCACGCTGTGGACACTTAGGGTAGCGCGGTTTAAAAGCGCTTTCTTTGCTTCGTTTCTTTGTCGCTTTGGACAAAGAAATGACGTGCCGCCACGCACAGTGGCTAACAGTGATAAAGAGAAAATCCGACTCACGCAGACCGCTAACGCCGAAAGCAGCAACCCGGCACTGACCCCAACCGCTAACCCTGGAACCTAGCACCCTGACTCTAACCGCTAACCCCCCAACCCCCAACCACCCAAAACCCAGAAGGACGAGTGCGAACGATGGAAAAATCGATGCTGAAGAACATGGCGATTAACTTCTCGGGACTGGTACTGCCTACCTTCGTCTCGTTGATCACCGTGCCCGCATACATCCATCTCGTCGGCGTCGAACGCTACGGCGTGATCAGCCTCGTCTGGACGCTTATCGGCTACTTCGGCATTCTCGATCTCGGCATGGGCATGGCCGCTCAACACCAGATATCAAAGGCCCACGCCGCCAACGACCCCGCAGCCCGTTCACGCGTGTTCTGGAGCGCAATCTGGCTCAACCTGGGTACCGGCATCATCGGCGGTGTCCTGATCTACTTCGGTGCGTTCGCCTACACCGCCTACGTCGCGCATTCATCCCCGGCCATGCAACAGGAGGTCTATCACGCACTCCCATGGCTCGCCCTGGCCATTCCCATCGCTAACGTCTCATGGGTCTGCGCCGGCGCAATCAACGGCGTCGAACGCTTCGGTATCTACAACACCAATCAAACCATCGGCACCTTCCTGTTCCAGTTGCTGCCGCTAGCCGCCGCCTGGAAAATCGCACCGAACCTGCAAACCGTACTCGCCGCCGCCGTCGTCGCGCGTGTCCTCGCCGTGATAATGCTTGCACGAGCGAGCTTCAAGGTGCTCGACATCAAACGCATCGAATGGCCGCAGCTGGGCGTCGCAGGCGGCCTGTTCAAATTCGGCGGCTGGATGCTGGTCGCGACCATCTCCAGCATGATCACAGACTCGCTCGACCGCATCCTCCTCGGCGCCAATCTCGGCGCGCGCTTCGTCACGTACTACACCGTCCCGCAGAACCTCGTCACCCGCCTGAACATGCTGCCGAACTCACTCGTTCGCACCCTGTTCCCGCGCCTGTCCGCCGTCAAACGCGAACACGCCGATGCCATGGTCCAGCAGTCGCTCGAATTCCTGAACGGTGTCTTCACGCCCATCGCGCTCTTCGTCATGCTCGTGCTCGCCCCCTTCCTGCATCTCTGGGTAGGACAGGAAATCGCCATCGCCAGCGCGCCAGTGGGCCGGATCCTGATCATTGGCGTGTGGCTCGTCGGACAGGCCAGCGTCACGCGCATCATGATCCAGTCGCAAATCGATCCCGCCACGGCAGCGCGTATCGGCATCGTGCAACTGCCGTTCTTCGTGACGGCACTGTGGTTCGGCATTGCGCACTTCGGTCCTATCGGCGCGGCCAGCGTGGTCGTGCTGCGCTCGCTTGCCGACTATGGCCTGCTGCTCTGGATCTCGCGTATCCACGCCCGGCCTATTGCCGTCGACATGCTGATGCACCTCGCGTTCCTCGTTGCTGGTCTGGGCGTGGCGTTTGTCATCGATCCGATCGAGTACCCGCTGCAATCAGTAGCAGCGGCGTTTGTGATCTCGGGCCTTAATTGTTGCTGCTCCCTTCTTACGCGGCCCGCGTTGCGCTCCATGGCGCGCAGCTTCGTCCATGAGTTGAATGTGCGCCTGAAACGGCGCGTGAAATCCACGGTTTAAGGTAAGGAGTGACACATGAGACATGATCTCGATGAAGCGGTCATCGACCCGGTGCGAGTGACGCTCGACACGGTCGGCCTGCCTCCGCCTGCCGTGCAGGACGCGCCGCCCCGGCACCGCGCGAGAGTCGCGAAACGGGTGCCGCGGGTTGCGATAGTGCATGACTGGCTCGTCGCATTCGCCGGCGCGGAGAAGGTGCTCGAACAGATCGTCATGTGTTTTCCCGATGCCGATCTTTTCAGCGTTGTCGACTTCATGGAAGAGCGGTCGTGGATGCGCGGCAAGAAGGTCACGACCTCGTTCATCCAGAAACTGCCGCAAGCGAAAAAGCGTTACCGGTCGTATCTGCCGCTCATGCCGCTCGCGATCGAACAACTCGATGTGTCCGGCTATGACCTCGTCATTTCGAGCAGCCATGCGGTCGCGAAAGGCGTGCTGACGGGTCCCGACCAGATTCACGTGAGCTATGTGCATTCGCCCATTCGCTATGCATGGGATCTGCAACATCAGTACTTGCAGCAATCGAATCTCACGGCCGGCGTGAAGTCGCTGCTCGCGCGCATGGTGCTGCACTACATGCGCAACTGGGATATCCGAACGTCGAATTCGGTGGACCATTTCATCGCGAATTCAGCGTTCATCGCGCGACGGATCAACAAGGTCTATCACCGCGATTCGCATGTGATCTTTCCTCCCGTCGATGTCGAAGCGTTCCAGCTTTGCGACGTGAAAGAGGAGTTCTATCTGACCGCGTCGCGGATGGTGCCGTACAAGAAGATCGATTTGATCGTGGAAGCATTTGCGAAGATGCCGCAGCGCAAGCTGGTCGTGATCGGCGATGGGCCCGACATGCGCAAGATTCGTGAGAAGGCTACGCCGAACGTCGAGATCATGGGGTATCAGCCGTTCTCCGTCCTGCAGGACAAGATGCGGCGCGCGAAGGCGTTCGTGTTCGCGGCCGAAGAGGACTTCGGCATCTCGGTGGTCGAGGCGCAGGCGTGCGGTACGCCAGTGATCGCGTACGGCAAGGGCGGCGCGCTGGAAACGGTGCTGGATAGTTCGCACGCGCGCCCGACGGGCCTTTTCTTCGATGAACAGACGACCGCCGCAATCATCGATGCTGTGGAAGGTTTCGAACTCGGCGCGGTCAAGATCAATCCCGCGGATTGCCGCGCAAATGCCGAGCGTTTTTCGATCAAGCATTTCCGCGATAGTCTTCGCGCTTACGTGCAAAGCGTTGCACCTCATTTCACGCTCGCACCGCCTGCCATGCCACCGGTACCGGTGGCCGACCCGGCAATTGCAGCCGCGGCTGCGCAGCAGGATCAGGATCACGAAGAGGCTGACGCAATGCGCGTTCTCGCCGTCGATCAAAGCGGTGTGCTGGGGGGCGCGGAACTATCGTTGCTCGAGGTGATGAAGAATATGCGCGGCACCAACGAGACCGTGTTGTTCGACGACGGCCCATTTCGTATTGCGCTAGAAGCGGTCGGTATCAAGGTCGACGTGCTCGATGGCGCCGCACTCGGCGGCTTGAGCAAGGACGGCGGGATGAAGCGGCCCAAGGCGGGCATGATCGGCGGCGTGATGGGCCTTGTGCGCGGCACGCTGGAAAAATCGCGCAACTCGGATGTGATCTACGTGAACACGCAACGCGCGATGGTGGTCGGCGCTATTGCCGGACTGATCTCGCGGCGGCCGGTGGTGTGGCATCTTCGCGATATCGTCAGTCAGGAGCATTTCGGCAAGACGCAGCTCACCATCATCAAGTGGTGCACGAAGCTCATGCTGGAACGCGTGATCGCGAACTCGACGGCGTCCGCCGTTGCGCTTACCGCGTTGACACGTATGAAAGAGGAACGGCTGGATGTGGTGTTCAACGGTATTTCCGCCGAGCCGTTCACCGAGCTGGAATCTGTCGCGCAGCACGAGTTGCGCTCGCGCTTTGGTTTGCCTCAGGATGCGTTCCTCGTGGGCTCGTTCAGCCGGCTCGCTCGCTGGAAAGGGCAGCACATCCTGCTTGAGGCGCTGCTGGAAGCGCCCGAGATGCATGCCGTGCTGGTTGGAGCGGCGCTCTTCGGCGAGGATGCCTACGAGGCGGAATTGCGTGCCTACGTGCTTGAACATGGTCTCGCCGACCGCGTGCATTTTCTGGGCTTCCAGCACGATATTGCGGCATGCATGAAAGCGGTTGATGTCGTCGCGCATACGTCCATCAGCCCGGAGCCGTTTGGTCGTGTGATTATTGAAGGCATGCTGGCGAAGCGGCCGATCGTGGCGGCGCGGGCGGGCGGCGTGACGGACATTGTGGAGGATCGCGAGAACGGCATTCTCTGCACGCCCGGCGATGTTCATGCACTGGCGGGTGCGCTGGGTGAGTTATCGGGGGATGCTGGTTTGCGCAACCGGCTGGTCGAGCGGGGTTATGCGAATGCAATCAACCGCTTCGGGACGGAACGGTATGTGGAGAGCGTTCAAAAGATTC
Organism: Caballeronia sp. LjRoot34; assembly: GCF_964253815.1. NCBI lineage: Bacteria > Pseudomonadati > Pseudomonadota > Betaproteobacteria > Burkholderiales > Burkholderiaceae > Caballeronia > Caballeronia sp. LjRoot34. The sequence continues at coordinate 3,295,680 of NZ_CAXUSB020000001.1, read as the reverse complement.
TCTCCGATGTCGCGGGGAAGTCGCGGTTGAAACGGGGGTAGGGTGTTGGTTTTCGCTCGCGCCGGTGGACGGGTTGGGGGGGAGCTTGGGGGGCGGGGTCAGTGCCGGGTTGCTAGGTTCCGGGGTTAGCGGTCGGGGTTAGTGCCGGGTTGGTGCTTTCGGCCGTGGTGGTCTGCGAGAGTTGGATTTTCTCTTTATCACTATTAGCCACTGTGCGTGGCGGCACGTCATTTCTTTGTCCAAAGCGACAAAGAAACGAAGCAAAGAAAACGCTTTCAAACCACGCTACCCTAAGTGTCCACAGCGTGCAGTTTCTATTCATAGGTGCCCCAAAAGCACGGTGCTCGCCAGAGCGAAGGATGTTTGAACCCCTCCTTCTCGCGAATCCTGACACGAACACGCTTCGCCCCGTACGCTCTCGGGCAAGCACCATTGCTAAGGAACCCGCACGGCATTACGGGTATTTACGGCTGCGGTTCTTCGCGGGTTAGCTACCTGGTCTGTGCGACCGTATTCATAGGTCACAGCTTCACGCGTGTTTGTGTTTACTGCTTCAGTTTTTGTGAATTGGCTGCGCGTTCTGTAAAGCTATTTTCGTCGGTTACGGCCTTACGCATTCTGCAGCATTGTTTCTTGGCGGGTTGGCCACATGGTTCGAGGTGCGTACACATTTGGCGGGAGGTCGTCCGCGGATAGCGCGGGGTGCTCCTTGGGCAGGTTCAATCACTGGTGGCGAAGCGTGTGGGTATCGGTGTTCGGAGAAGGAGGGGTTCACACATCCGTGGCTCTGGCGAGCACCGTGCTTTTGGGGCACCTATGAATAGAAACTGCACGCTGTGGACACTTAGGGTAGCGTGTTTGAAAGCGTTTTCTTTGCTTCGTTTCTTTGTCGCTTTGGACAAAGAAATGACGTGCCGCCACGCACAGTGGCTAATAGTGATAAAGAGAAAATCCGACTCTCGCAGACCACTAACGCTGAAAGCAGCAACCCGGCATTGACTCCGACCGCTAACCCCAGAACCTACCAACCCGGCACTGACCCCTGACCACTAACGCGGAAAGCACCAACCCGACTCCGCCCCGCCCCCGCCCAAGCTCAAACCCACCAAACCCCCAAACCCGTCCACCGGCGCGAGCGAAAATCAACCGCCCCCGCCCTGACGCCGCTTAAAACTGGCGGACCAGTTCATCGCCGGCCGCTCGACCAGCATATAAAACACGAAGGCCACGGCAATCGGCACGATCATGAAGGCGAACGATGCCCAGATAGTCGTCTGCAGCGCCGAGTGAAACAGCACCGATCCGAGCAGGATAAGAATCGGAATATGCACGATATACAGTGAGAAACTGAACTCGCCGAGCCACGAAAAACCCCTTACCGGCAACGAGCTGCGCATGGGTTTATCGAGCACCTGGAACAGATACAGCGCGAACGCCAGCGCCCAGAACTGGAACGCCATGTATTGCCCGAACTTGAACGCACCGCAACCAATCACCGCAACCACCGCCGCCGCGATCTTCAGCTTCACGGACCCGTGCGGCATCTTCTGCGCATCGGGCGCGGCCTTCGCCTCGGCAATCCACGCGCCCAGCGTCCAAGAAAACCAGTACGACGCGAACAACACGATCTCGTGACGCTCGAACACCAGCGCCGAAATCACATTGATAATGCCGACGCAAACCAGCACCGCCTTCATCCCGATCCGCTTGCGCAATGCGATCAGCAACGGATACACGAGATAGAACTGCACTTCCAGCGACAGCGTCCACAACGCCCCATTCGACCCGAACGTACCGCCGGCCACGCCCTGCAGCGAAAGCAGGTTGACGATGAACAAATGCAGATCCGCCGTGCCAATCTTGGGGCTGACCGGCGTGAAGCCGAGGCTGAACGTATCCAGCACGTACGTCAGCACCAGCGCGGCAAGCAGCACCGGATAGATACGCGCGAAACGGCGCATCAGGAAGTTGCCGGTATCGAAGGGAGCAGCGGGATTGGCTAGCAGCTTGCGCGCCGTTCCACGATGAATACAGTACCCGCTGATCACGAAGAAGATCGGCACGCCGGCCGAACCCCAGGCAATGGGAAAGGTGAGATAGCTGAAGACCGTGTTGAGGTCGAACCTGGCCCCCGTCCTGTGGAATTGCTGTATGCCGATCCAGGTGATCTGGCGGCAGTGGAAATAAGCGACCAGTAGCGCCGCAAAACCACGCCACGCGTTGATGGCGACATCGCGGTCGTCAATGCTGACAGCGGCTGCGCGTTCGAGCGGTAACTGCAAGGAGGAACCGGCCGGATCGAGCAGGGACGAATCGCTCATTTAAAGACCTCGTGTCCAGGTTGAATAAAGGCCGGAGACGGTTCCCGGCCTTGCGGCGCCTTATCTGGTGCTTGTCCGGTGCACTAAGTGGCCACTCAAGCGGCGCACTTGCAAATGTCATATTAATCCGGCAAATAATGGAAAAATATGCGTGACAAACACTTCATCGTGTACATGATGAGCAAAAACCTCCTTACGGTCTGTTCGAAAGGTAACGAATTTATTCAGCAATTATTTGTCGTTTTTTTTCTGCTAACTTCATTTCAAACCATTCAAAAACAGAGGTACGTCATGGACATGCACGCATTCGCCGGTATTGCTGTTTTGTTGATCCTCGCCGCGGTCTCGGCTTATCGGGACGCGCTACGTAACGATCCCATGTCGAAACTGAACGCGTCAGGCATTCGTTTTCCGCATTCGGACGATCAAGAATAAGTGTTTCAGAACGATCGTGCTGCGGTGCGGCGGAAGATTGAATATTTTTTCGTGCGCCGCGGCTGGCGCCATCTGCCATCGGGGTCAGGATGACGCAGCTCATCGTCTTGCGACGCAGCAAATTATTTTACGCTTTCAAAAGCAGCTTTTAATGAATATCAACGTCGATTGAAAGCTTTGCATGAATACGAATTCGATGCATCGGGATACTGCGCGAACGGGCGTTCGTGCATTAATTGAAAGTATTTTAGGGAAGCGCGTGCGATGCTGAAAGTCACCAAAGCCGTATTTCCTGTCGCGGGACTCGGCACTCGTTTCCTGCCCGCGACAAAAGCGAGTCCGAAGGAAATGCTGCCTGTCGTCGATAAACCGCTGATCCAGTACGCGGTCGAAGAGGCGATAGCAGCGGGAATCACGGAAATGATATTCGTGACGGGCCGAAGTAAGCGAGCGATCGAAGACCACTTCGACAAATCCTACGAGATCGAGGCGGAACTCGAAGCGCGCGGCAAGGCGGCGCTGCTCGAGGTCGTGCGCAACATCAAGCCCGCGAACGTGGACTGCTTTTATGTGCGCCAGCCGAGTGCGCTCGGGCTCGGCCACGCAGTGCTATGCGCGGAAAAGTTGATTGGCGAAAATCCGTTCGCCGTGATCCTTGCCGACGACCTGCTCCACAGCAAGGAGCCGGTCATGAAGCAACTGGTCGATGTATTCAATCATTACCATAGCTCTGTCATTGGCGTAGAGCGGATCAGCCGGATCGACAGCGCGTCCTATGGCGTCATCGAAGGGCGCGAGTGGGAAGAGGACATCATCAAGCTGTCGGGGATCGTGGAGAAGCCGCAGCCGGCTTTGGCGCCGTCGAATCTGGGAGTGGTGGGGCGCTATGTGTTCATGCCGGGGATTTTCGCGCATCTGCGCAATACGCGGGCCGGCAGTGGTGGCGAGATTCAACTGACTGACGCGATTGCGTCGTTGCTCGCGGTCGAGCAGGTGCTGGCATACCGGTACTACGGCACCCGCTTCGATTGCGGCAGCAAGCTTGGTTATTTGAAGGCGACCGTGCAGCTCGCGTTGCAGCATCCTGAGGTGCGTGACGACTTCGAGGCGTATTTGCGTGAGTATCTGCCTGCGTTGTTCCCCGCGGAAGTGGTCGAGCAAGCCGAGTTGATCGAGCCTTTCTAGCGGTGGTTTTCGTTCACGCCAGCACCCCATCACATCTGGCGCGAGCGATTTCAGAAATCGAACCACCGGCATAACCACGGTGAGTAGGCTACGAGCATTTGCTGAATGGGTGCGTGATGCCCATAGGCAATCGTCGACACTGCAAGCAGACCTAGCCCGGCAAAGATCGACCCCGGCATCTTGCGCGGCTGTTTGAAAAAGCGTCGCAGGAAAAACAACGCGATACCGCCACCCAGAAACCAGCCGGCCACCACTTCAATGGGGGTATGTGCGTCCTGCACGACCCGGCAAAAGCCGATCAGCGCGCCTAGTGCCAACCCGGCCGCCGCGCCCAGCCTGTACCACCTCACGCCTCTGCTTCCGGCCAGCAGGCCGAACGTCACGCCCCATACCGCCGATGTCAGCATGGTGTGGCCGCTGATCACGCGAAAGTCGATCGAACGAAGCTCGATGCCGCAGCCCGCATACAGGATCTTGTTCACGCCGACCAACGCCAACGCGCCCACCAACGTACCCACCCAAACCAGCGCTTCACGTTTGTCAGTTGTGCTCAACCACAACGCACATCCGGCTGCCACGGGAATGGTCAAACCCGCATCGCCGAAATTGGTGATCCAGCTCAAAGCCGTCGTACTTGTCATACTCCCCCCGAAAAGCGCGCGCTTGATCGGCGATCAGGATCGTCGCCGCTGCGCTTGTTGCGCTGTGCCTATTGTGCCCGTTGTACCTATTGCCTGCTCTTAATCCGTGTTTCCAACTGCGCCGGAACCTGACATGACTTCCTCACTCCTCCGCGGCTTTCCTGCGTCCGGCCAACCGGTATTCGGTCGGTGAAATGGACAGGCGCTTGCGGAATATCTTGGCCAGTCCATCGCCGCTGCCGGCGCCGCATCGGCGCGCGATCTTATCGACGGGAAGATCGGTCGCGGCAAGCAGCATGCAACTGGCATCCAGTCGCGCCCGCAACAAATATTCCGACGGCGTCAATCCGATCTGCGCCTTGAAGCGGCGCAGGAAATTGCGCTCGCTCATGGCCGCCACGCGCGCGGCATCGGCAATCGAAATCGGCCGGATGTAATTTTCGCGCATCCAGCGCGCCGCTGCGTCGATCTTTTGTCGCACACCACCCACGTCGGTGTCGTCGAGCACGGCGGACAACTTCGGCCACGCGCCTGGAATGGAGCGCTCCGATACTTCGCGCGCAACCGCCGGACCGTAATCACGTTTGATGATGGACAGTGCGGCCGCGATCGGACCCTTGGGGTCATCGAGCGTAAGTGTCTGCTCGGCGATAAACAGCGAACTCGTCAGGGCGGACGCTGCCGCGGGGTCTTCGAAGTCGGGCGCCCGGTTCTGCAATGAAAGGTTCGCCGCCGCGAGGATCTGCGAGCCTTCGCCAATGGCCTTCACAAACGATATCTTCGGTGCGACCCTGCTTAAGCGCCTGAGCAACTGCGTGTCCAGTTTCGCGCGCTGCGCGCCTTCGCCGCCTGCAATGAAGAGGGCGTCGCACTCGCTCATCCAGCGCGTGTCGAGACTCTCGGTCCAGATGCGCATGGAGCAACTGCTGGCAACGCTGCCGCCATCGCTCGACAGGAACAGCAACGCGTAATCCGGCGCCGCGCCGGACTTGACGGCAGCGGAATCGGACAACGTGTGAATCTCGTTGGCGAACGAAAACACCTCTGATATCGAACTCACCTCGACCAGCGAGAAGTCTTCGAAGATCAGTATGCCGATCCGCTTGGGCGCGGCCTTCCCTTCCTGTATCGCTTCATGCATGGCTTCTTGCATCGCTTCGTGTGCTGATCCTGGGCCTGACTCGTGCGCGGCTCCGGAGGCGGTTGCATGCTCGGGCGTGTGCCAGTTCGAGCGGGATGCATCGGGCACCGGCGCAGATGCGGACGCAGGGTCGGCACTCGGCAATCGCACGATTTGCAGCCGGCTCATACCATTGGCGTGTCCCATCAACTTGTCTCCGTTGTCGGTCCGGGCGGCGGGGATTGGTCGCGTATGCGTCGCACTATACGCGGCGCCGCAGAAGCATCAGGGCAGTCGTCTGAAAAGAACGAGATGTTGGCAGATGGTTTCGATATTCAAGTAATAAGCTGACCATCAGTGATGAAAAAAACAGGCACGGGGTCTTTCGTTCGCATAGCATGGGGCATTGCAGGAGGCATTGCGAAAGACTGCATTGACTGGAATCCTGGCCCGTCGAGCGCCGGACAAAACAAGGGGGTCGGACATGCTTAAGGTACGCAAGGCGGTGTTTCCCGTCGCAGGACTCGGTACGCGCTTTCTTCCTGCCACCAAGGCAAGTCCGAAAGAAATGCTGCCCATCGTCGATAAACCGCTGATCCAGCATGCGGTGGAAGAGGCGGTCGCGGCCGGCATCACGGAAATGATCTTCGTCACGGGCCGAGGCAAACGTGCGATCGAAGACCACTTCGATAAATCATACGAAATTGAAGCGGAGCTCGAGGCGCGCGGAAAACGTGCGTTGCTTGAACTCGTACGCAGCATCAAACCGTCCCACGTCAACTGTGTCTACGTGCGCCAGGCGGAGCCGCTCGGACTCGGCCACGCAGTGCTATGCGCGCAAAAGCTGATCGACAACGAACCGTTCGCCGTCATGCTCGCCGACGATCTGCTCGATGGCGAGCCGCCCGTGATGGCGCAGATGGTCGAAGTCTTCAACCGTTATCACTCGTCGGTGGTGGGCGTGGAGGAGATCGATCCGCGTGAGTCCGGGTCATACGGCGTGATTGAAGGCCGGCAGTGGGAGGACGGACTCTTCAAGATAGCAGGTATGGTGGAGAAGCCTGAGCCGGCGTTGGCGCCGTCTAACCTGGGCGTCGTCGGGCGCTATGTGCTGATGCCGCGCATCTTCGAGCATCTGCGCATGCAGAAGCCGGGCGCGGGCGGCGAGATCCAGTTGACCGATGCGATCCAGGCATTGCTCGCGCATGAACAGGTGCTTGCTTACCAGTACAAAGGCAAGCGCTTCGATTGCGGCAGCAAGCTCGGTTATCTGAAGGCCACCGTGGAGTTCGCGTTACGTCATCCGGAAGTGGCCGAGCCGTTCAAAGCCTACTTGCGCGCGTTTCTCGCGAGCCGCAACCCCGCACCGGTGACGAACGGGGAACCGCTCGACGAGGCGCCGGAACTGATCGGCTGAATGAGTCGGCTACGTTCGCGAGCCGAGTTTCATGAACCATGAATCGATGAACGCGCGGCACTGGCGTTAGCTGCAGACACGTCTGGCGAACAAATTAAACAGGATTCGAATTGCAGCATGAACCGCGTTGTACGTAGCGCCAGCCCCCCGGCGCGCGCTATGGTCTTTAGCCCGCTACGAGCGGGCTTTTTTTTCGCGCACAGCACGTAAAAAAAGCGGCTCATCGAGCCGCTTATAGCGCCACCGGTGGCCGACCCGCGGTCCTTACCGAAAGTATGCTTTTGCGTTCGGGTGCACGTCTTCGCGAGCCAGCACTTCTGCGGGCATCAGCCATGCGTAGTCGCTGTGTTGATCGAAGCGGCCGATCGGCACCGAGCCGCCCAGCATGATCGAATAAGCGAGCACGACATATTGCGTGGCAATGTCCGGCACGCCTGCGAAGTTATCGTAGTAGTGGTGCTCGAACACGCCGAACAGACGCGACGACGAGCGCTGTACGCTGGCTATGCCCAGCTCATCGCGGACTACGCGCGTGAATGCGGCGTCGAGCGTTTCGCCTTTGCGGACCCGGCCGCCCGGCACGAACCAGGTGTCTTGCGCGGGCCGGTTGCGACGCTGTCCCAGCAGCACGCGGCGGTTGCCATCGGTCACGATCAGGTCAATGGACACAAGCGGTGTCAGTCGAATGGCGTTAAGGAAGTCCGCGTCATCAAGGATCGGCGACGCCTCGAACGGTGGCGTTTTCTTAAGTAGATCGGCCTGTTGCGCGGCGGCGGCGACTGATGAAAACGAAGAGAGATCGGTCACGCTTGTGGTACCTCAGTCATGTTCATCGTTATTGAATAAGCGCGCGGCGACGTGGCCAATGAAAAGCACCACTAGGGCGATCAGCGCGCAGACTGCCAACCCACCGCCGAGCATTGCGACGACGATGATCGTCGTCCAGCGCAGGCCGTCCATGATGGTTCCGAGTGTGCTTTGGATCGCTGTGTTTGCGGCCAGACACGCAATGTTTGCGTGTCTGCGTTCACCGCGTCGGCATTTTATGCAGATGAGCCAGTTTACCGCGCGGTCATCGCTGCCGTATCGGCTTTGAACTGGCTTATTACGCCGAAAGATCGCGTTTGGAAGCCAATCGGAGAAATCGTCCTTGAGCGCCCTGGCGAATGCGTCATAGGCAGGAAGATAGCAGCGACTTCCGATGGAACGTGTACCTGGATCATCCCTGTGTTCCTCGCAAACCAGGCAAGCCGGTTATTCGCGGCATACACGGTGCGCGCACGCCCGCGACGTTGGTCATCGCGCCGTTTGCTGCAACTCACCATGCCAGGGCGCGTGGTTGAACGGACACAGCGTTCAGCACTTTGGCGTAGCTGGCCGAACCATGGCGGTCTTTCCCTCGATGCTTCTTGTTTGCGGCGTATCAGAGGTCCGTGATGTCCGTGGGCGCTTCAACCGACGCGCCTGCAGGAGGCTTCATCTCCCCGCTGGTGTCGCGGACATTTTCAGGTGGGCAAGCGCTCAGCACGCTCAGGCAGCCGAGTATGGCGGCGAAAAGGAGGCCACCCGCAGATGCGGCGGCATGCCCTGGTTCATGGTGTTTCATGGCAATTGCAGTGGGGTCACCACTGCCCTACAAACGATGTGCTCGATGGCACGAATGGGACGGACGGACGCGCCAAGGCTTGGCGGCGTGGACGAATCAGATGACTCCAGCGGCTCTCGAACATGCAATGCCTTGTCCTTCGATTGCTTCGATTGCTTCGACTGTCGTCATGGAGATCGAATGTAAGGCACGCGGGAATCCGCTTCTGTCGGAACTTTCGCAAAAATTCGATGGAGTTCTGAAACGCTGTGGAGCGTGAAAACGTGCTGCTTTAGCGCTGTTTTCATGCGGCATCGATAGCCGGTACCACGCGCGATCGTTGAATGAGAAACGAGCGTTGACTGAGAAACGTCAACGGAGAGCGCCCGGCCAGAGCGGGTGACCGGGGCATGCCAATACCTGTCAACACCCGTGCATAGCGACGGCAAGGGTTACTGCGCCACGTACCCTTCGGGCGTGTTGACGTTCGCCTTCATCACGCCGGCATTCTGCGACACCACATACACCGGCGCCTCGGTCAGCGTCAGCGCCACGCGGCCGTTTGCATAAGGCAGCGTGGACGGATTGCCCATCATGTCGAGCACGGTAACCGTTCCGGATGTTCCCGCTGCATCCACCGGCAACGTGTATTTCACGCCATGCGTCTCGCTGAATCCGGATGCACCCGGCCATACCGCATTCTCGTGCGTCCACAGCGCGGTCACGACCTTGCCGCCGTTCAGGCGCTGGAACGCATACGCATAGACGCCGGGCGGCGTGTTCTTGATGGGCCCAAGCGTGCTGGTGCCGTCGATAATGCGGGTCATCGCAGCCACGCCCATGGCCGCGGGCTTCGGGCTGATCTGCTTCTGGCCGTAGCCGCCTTCGGCGTTGACGAGATCGAAGAAAATGCCATAACCCACTTCGGTCGGATCGGCCGTGTAGAAGATATAGCTCATGTCCGCGCCCTCGCCGAGCAGGATCAGGTGCAGCCGTGACACCAATGCGCCCTGGGCATACAGTACGTTCGCGGACGGCGTCGCGCTCCCGTACTTCGTGCCGATGTCATAGCTGATACCCGACTCGGTGATGAACAGTTTCGCGCCCGGTTTAAGCATCTGCGTCATGGCGTGACGCAGCCCGCGCATCATCATGGGCAAGCTTTGCGCGGCTTTCTGCGGATCGCTGTTACCCGCCATGCGTTCTGGGGGATGCGATGGCGACGTCCCCACGTCGTAGTAACCATGCGCGCTCACGCCGTCGAGATACTTCGCAATGCCAAGCGGCGCGAGCCGGTTCAGCCACTCGGTGTTTTTCCCCAGCGACGACAACGTCAGCCCCATCACGACCGCATGAGGATCGGTAGCGTGGATCGCTTCGTAAGTCGCTTTGTACATGGCGACGAGATTGGCGTCCGTATCGCGCCACGGCAGGCCGCCTTCATAGTCGGGTTCCCAGCTCACCTGATAGTAGTTATTCGATTGCTGCGGAAAAACGCTCGAGCGCACGCGGTTCGATTCTTCGCCCACGCGCTTCATATAGGCGCTGTAGTCGGCAAGCGAGGACGGCGCGTAACTGTGCGTGTCCTTGCCCGTACGGTTCGCCCAGCCCGGAATGCCGTCGAGCTGGATCAGCCGCAGCAGGTCGCCGGGTTTGAAGAACGGCGCGAGGTTGTCGGCGGCGGGATTGAATGTGTTCGGCGCTTGCGGCTCAGTCATGTACCAGTTGCGGTTGTCGTTGACCCAGGTGAGGCCCAGGTCGGGATAGAGCGGCCGATACCCATCGCCGGAACAGCATGTCTGGCCGGGCCGTAAATATGCCGCGCCCTGACCGCCGAAGCGATGCAGATCGGGGTACTTGTACGTGACGGCCGGCAGGACCGCGGTGAGTTCGGGCAGCACGCCAAAGGTGGCGATGCCCGCTGGCCGCGTGCCACGCGACGGCAACGCGGCGGGCGCTGCATTGGCCGCGTCAAGTTGCGCGGAGATCGAAAAGTAGCCGGCGGCCTGCGACGTGCACTTGATAGTCGATGTATGCGTACCCGGCGTCACGGCGAAATGGCCGCTGGCCTTGACCGTGTTCCACGCATCCTCTATCCGCCATGCAAGCGTGCCGGCCGACTTGGCCCGGGTGGTCAGCGCGAGTTCGAACGGTTTGCGAAGCGGGAACATACGCGTGCCGTCGCTGCCGGGTGTGTCGGCTTCGATGGCGTCGCCGGAAGCTGGCGCATCGACTGGCGCGACAGCCGGGCTGCATTGCATCGGCAGTGGGGAGGAGGGCGGCGGCGAGTCGGCTACGAAGCGCGCCATGGCGCTGTCCGCGCTGGCTTCGACCCAGCAACGCTTCGACGCACCCGGCGCGGGGTCGTCGAACACGCCGTTGTCGCAACCCGTGCCGCCCGTGAAGGTCTTGACTACGTGCTTCTCAGGCGTGCCGTAGAGCACCTTCCTCGCGCCGTCGAAGGAGCAACGCTCGTACTCCGCCGCGCAAGGTGTCCAGGAACTGCCGTCGATCTTGACGGTATCGGTGGGCGTGGCGGACGCTTCCTGAGCTGCAGCGTTTTCGCCCCGGCAAGCACAGACGGACACCGCGACGACGAAGGCCAGCGCGAACCTGCTGTATCGAACCAGCAGGCGGGGCGGGCGCGGCGCAATACGTGCGGCGAGTCTTTCGATCGATAAATTTTTCATTACACCCCGGGGTCGAGAGCCGGGTGGTTCGAGTCCGCGGCGACGGTGTTTTCCACCGAGGAAAAACGGCACTCTCCACCTTCGTGCTACCTGAATGAAACGTTTTCGTATGCGCTGCGCTGCGATGCCCAATCACCCGGTAAATGCCTGCAAGTTTCTATCTCGCGATGCAACATAAGGCACTGTTCAAAGGTGCTGCGAGCAGGCGCGCGGCGCCAGGAGTACCTGCTCGTGCCGCTTCCGATTGCGCTGAGGATAGGCGAGCTGCAACGAACACGCCAGTCGTGGCGATGGACGTTGTCGGATGCTGACGGTATCGAACCATCCGGGCGTATATGGGTGGCGGGATAGCGCGACAATCTGGCCGATCCGGCATTGTTGGGTGCTCCTTCGGCCAACCGGCGCATGCGTAACTAATCTGTATCAAAACCAGCGGGGGCTGCTCCGGGATACGCCGTCCGAGCGTAGGCGGGCGATCACACGTAACCACGCAAGCGCAGGGCTGCTGACAACTGGTATGTGAATGGTTGCGCCGAGTCGTCATCCGCCGCCACGCTGGCGGATTTTTTCGCTTGGCCTCTGCGGGCCTCCTAGTTCATTTGATCCTCATTCAATGAACCCGCACGCCCCGTCCGAGCCGGATTCGTTGCCGGCGACTGCCAGTTGGAGGTATTTCATTTTGACGTTGTACGGGGTTTTATCAGATGAAATGATTTTGTTTCTATCGTGAAACGTCATTTTGGTAAATATAAGAAAAGAATCGAAGTATGTGCGCCACCACACATTGCCGGATTATGTTGCTAATTGCGATGGCGCTTTGAAGGCATGATTTAACACTTGTATTTTAATTAGAAGTGTTTTTTCAAGCCTTAAACAGAGAGTTAAAAAGGCAAGTCTTCGTGAAACGTGTTTTTAATCGTGGTTTGTCATGTTTCACTCACGCAACGTTTACTGCTACTCACGCTCTGGCCGCGTCTGCGCCGGACCCGAGAATGCCGCGGGAAGCCTTACCGCGCGGGCCTTTATAAACCGCGCGGAACGTTGATTTGTATGACATTCGCGGCGTTGGACAGCCCTGTCCGATATGTGCGGTCGAATTGGACTGGCATTCCTCTTGCAATGTGCCATTCGAAATCAAAATCCCGGTCATTCAATTTATTTACAAAATTACCGAACGAACGTATTCAAATTTACCGAATGATAGGCAGCGCACGCACTGAAAAGGATTTGAATGGCGACGCCGGAATTTTTCCGCCAACATCTCGCTACTTTCAGTCACGACAACCTAATAAAACTTGAGGGTGTCTATGATGCACCGCAATGAGAACCCACTATCCAGTCACGTTGGATTCAACAAGTTCGCAGGGGAACGCCATGCCGTACGCCAGTCTTGAACCCGCCGTAATGGGATGGCTACAGCCGGCCCCCCGCACCGCGCAGGCGGAGATCCGCCGTATCGCGATCCTGCTGTTCGACGGCTTCTCGCTGCTCGGCGCCGGGATTGTCGCGGAGGTCTTCCATGTCGCGAATGAACTGGCCGTCCTGAGAGCGCGCAACGACTGGACCTACGACGTGCGTTTCCTGTCCGTCGAAGGCGGCAACGTGGCGTGTTCGTCGTCGGTACGAGTGTGGACCGACGGCCTCGATGCACGCCACTATGGCGGCTTCGACGCATTGTTCGTAGCCGGCGGCAAGGGCGCGGACGGTGCGGCGGGCGACGAACGCATCGTGGAATGGCTGCGCCGCGTGCATTCCAAGACCACGGTGGTCAAGTCGATCGCGGAAGGGCGCAAGGTGCTCGATGCCGCGGGCATCGGCCACGCGGCCGAGACGCAGATCCGCGTTGGTCATTCGATGATGCACGCCGTACGCGAAGAGCAGGCGAGCGAAGCGGGAGACCGCTACGAATCCATGAAGGGCGCGTTGCTGATGATCAAGCGCGACCTCGGCGTGGACGTGGCGCGCGGGGTTGCGGAACGTCTCATGCCCGGCTCGGCCTCCAAGCTCGTTCCGTTGCTCGGCGATAGCGGCACGGCCTCTGCCGGCGACAAGATCCGCACCGCCGCGCGCTGGCTCCAGGACAACTGCGAGCGGCCGATCTCGGTCGTCGATGCAGCACAAGTGGCGGCCATGAGCGAACGCAACTTCCTGCGCCGCTTCAAGATCGAGATGGGCATCACGCCCTCGGACTATCTGCTGCAAGCACGCCTTGCCGTGACCTGCACGTTGCTCACTGATTCGGAACTGCCGGTAGACAAGATCGCGCGCCGCAGCGGCATGGGCAACGGCGACCGTCTCGCCAAGATCTTCCGCAAGCGCCTTCTCATTTCACCAACCGAATACCGGATGCAAAGCCGTCGCGATGCCGGCGCCTGATGGGGATAAGGCCAGGTTTTTTTGACCGTAGTCACGGAGCGTTGAGACGCAAGCGGTTCGGCTGAACCGGAGTCGACGATCGGTGCAAATGGCGCGTGCAGCTCCGCCCGGGGAACGGGTTAAAGAATATAGGAATACTAAAATGGACAGCAAGGTCAGGCAGGACATCGAGGAAACCGTTGAGACGATTACCGCTCCGGGAGTGAACACGGAGTGCCGTCGTCTCGTGCAGGTGATTCTCGCGGGCGGGTCAGGCACACGCCTGTGGCCGGTGTCGAGGGAGCAATTTCCGAAGCAGCTGATTGGCCTGATCGGCACCGAGTCGTTGTTACAGGCCACCGTGCAGCGCATGAAGCACTTCCCCGCAGCATGGGACGTGGTGCCGGAGCCGGTCATCGTGTGCGGCGAAGAACATCGCTTCGCAACCGCCGAGCAGGTGCGTGAAAGTGGCGTGACTGCGCGCATCGTGGTCGAGCCTGCCCGCCGCGATACCGCCCCCGCCCTCACGCTTGCCGCACTGGCCGCCTGTGCCGACGGCCAGGACGCCATCCTCGTGGCCATGCCGGCCGACCATGCCATTGCCGATCTCGATGCGCTGCATGCGTCCATCGAAACTGCCGCGCGTTTTGCGCAGGCCGGCGACATCGCCACGCTCGGCATTCCTCCAACGCGCCCCGACACCGGCTTCGGCTACATCCGCCTGGGCGACGCACTGCAAGACGGCGCGCATCGCATTGACCGCTTCGTCGAAAAGCCGCCCGCGGAACTGGCTACGCAATACGTGGCAGCCGGTAATTACTGGTGGAACAGCGGCATCTTCGTCGTGCGCGCATCGGTATGGCTTGCCGTACTCGAACAACTCCAGCCGGAGATGCACGCGGCATGTGTCTTGTCGTACGAACAATTGAATAACGCAGACGGATACTTGCGTCCATGCGCTGCGGAGTTCTCGAAGTCACCCTCCGATTCGATCGACTACGCGGTGATGGAGCACCTCGGCAAGCCCGGTTCGCCGTTCAAGGGTGTGGTCGTATCGCTCGAAGCCGGCTGGTCCGATCTCGGTTCGTGGGACGCGGTCTGGGACGCGATGGAGAAGGACGAATCCGGCAACGCGGCGAGCGGGCGGGTCCTGTTCGAAGGCTCGACCGCGAGTTACGCGCGCTCGGAAGGCGGCAGGCTCGTGGCGTGTGTGGGCACGACGAACCTGATTGTGGTGGAGACCGACGACGCGGTGCTGGTGGCCGATCGCTCACGCGTGCAGGACATCAAGGGACTTGTATCGCGCATCAAGCTTGCGAAGTCGCCGGAAGCCGACGCGCATAGAAAGGTTCGCCGCCCGTGGGGTTTCTACGATTCCATCGATCACGGCGAGCGGTTCCAGGTGAAGCGCATCGTGGTGAATCCGGGGGCGCGCCTGTCGCTGCAAATGCATCACCACCGCGCGGAGCATTGGGTCGTCGTAAGCGGCACAGCGCTCGTCACGCGGGGAGAAGAAGAATTTCTGCTGAGCGAAAACGAATCGACCTATATCCCGCTCGGCGTGCGTCACCGCCTTGAGAATCCCGGTCGCGTGCCGCTTGAAATCATTGAAGTGCAGTCTGGGACCTACCTCGGCGAAGACGACATCGTCAGATTCGACGACAAGTACGGCCGGTGCAGTTAAACAACCGTCAAGCAAAAAAGTGTGTGGTTCGGGGAGAATAAAATGCGCGGAATAACAGACCTGCTGGCGCGAATATTCGATGTTGCGATGATCGTGCTGGGTGCGCTCGTGGCGTCGCAAATCCGTTTCGACGACATCTCGCAGCGTAGTTTCTATCTGGCGTTTGTGGCTTTCGCAGCGGCGTTTTCTCTCGCTGTGTTTCCTGCGTTCGGTGTGTATGCCTCATGGCGTGGCCGCTCGAAGGGGGCACTCGCGGGCCAGGTCGCGCTGAGCTGGCTCGTCGTGCAGGCCTGCGCGATGGTGCTGATGTTCTCCTTGCATCGTATCGACTTCGTGTCGCGTCTCTGGTTCGTCTACTGGACCGGCATGGCAGGCGCCGCGATGATCGCCGGCCGCCTGATCACGCACAGCGTGCTGGGACGCGTGCGCAACGCGGGCCTGAATTTGCAGCAGGTCGCAGTCGCTGGATGCGGCGAACATTGCGACGAGATCGTTCGCAAGATCGACACCGCGCCGGCAGCAGGCTTTCGTGCGACGGCAGCCTACAACGTACAGGCCGGTACCACGATGAACACGCGTGTGCCGGTGTTCGAAGAGCACGAAGCCTTTGCCAACTACGTGCGTACGCAGAACGTGGGTGAGGTCTGGCTCGCGCTGCCGCTGACCGAAGAACGCACGATCCTCAAGCTCGTCAACGAGTTCCGCAATGATCTGATCAACATTCGTTTCATGCCCGACGTGCGCACGCTCGCGCTCTTCGAAGGCAGCGTGACGAACCTGCTTGGCGTGCCGACCATCAACCTGGCGGCGTCGCCGTTGCCGCCGAACGCGATGATGCAGAAGGAGATCTTCGATCGCTTCTTTGCGCTGGGCGCCTTGCTCGCGGTCTCGCCGGTCCTGCTTGCCTGTGCAATCGCAGTGAAGCTCAGTTCGCGTGGCCCTGTGTTCTTCAAGCAACGCCGCAAAGGCGCGGATGGCCGCGTCTTCACCATCTACAAGTTCCGCACCATGCGCCTGCATGCGCAGAAAGAGGGCGTGCTCGAACAGGCCAAGCGCGGCGACCCGCGGATCACGCGCGTAGGCGGTTTCCTGCGGCGCACGAGCCTGGACGAACTGCCGCAATTCTTCAACGTACTGCGCGGCGACATGTCGGTGGTCGGACCGCGTCCGCATGCGCTCGAACACGACGATCTTTATCAGAAGGTCGTGTCGGGTTACATCCACCGCTACCGGATCAAACCGGGCATTACCGGGTGGGCGCAAGTAAACGGCTTTCGCGGCGAAACCGATCGCATCGAAAAAATGGAGGGACGCGTAGCACACGATTTGTACTACCTCGGGAACTGGTCGTTCGGACTGGATATGAAAATTATCTTCGCGACGATCTTCAAGGGTTTGCGCCACACCAACGCTTATTGAGGCAGGGGACGACAACATGAACAGCCAACAACTATCCGGTGCCGCGGTGCCGAACAAAAACAGCCATGCCGTTCCCGGAACGCGTGTGGCACTCTCCCTGGCGATTGCCGCCATGCTGTCCGCGTGTTCGCTCGTACCGGGCCAACACATGGTCACGCCGGCTGCGTTGCCGGTCACGACGGCCGATAACGGTGACGTGACGAGCGACATGCAGATCCCGATCAAGCAGATCGACCTGACGCTGATCCGCCAGATTCGGGCGGAGCAAAAGAGCAGCACCACGGCGCAGGCGCAGCTCAACCTGTTCGCCAAGCCCTCGGGTTACAAGCTCGGCGCGGGTGACGTGCTGCAGATCGTCGTCTGGGATCACCCGGAACTCGCGGCAGCGCTCGGCCAGCCGGCGCAGAACACCAAGCCCAGTGATGCGGCGCCCGGTTTTGTAGTCGACAGCGAAGGCAACATCCAGTTTCCGTACGTGACTCACGCCATCCACGCCGAGGGCAAGACCGCCGAGCAGGTCCAGCGCGAAATCTATGCGGACCTGAGCAAGGTGTTCGTCAAGCCGCAAGTGACGGTTCGCGTGGCTTCGTTCCGTTCGTCGCAAGTCTATGTGGATGGTGATGTGCGCGCTCCGGGCGCGCAGACGATCAACGACATTCCGATGACGTTGACCGAAGCCGTCAACCGTTCGGGCGGCTTTGCGCCGACGGCCGATCAAAGCCGCGTGACGATCACGCGCA
The DNA here is from genome assembly GCF_964253815.1 of Caballeronia sp. LjRoot34. Classification (NCBI taxonomy): domain Bacteria; kingdom Pseudomonadati; phylum Pseudomonadota; class Betaproteobacteria; order Burkholderiales; family Burkholderiaceae; genus Caballeronia; species Caballeronia sp. LjRoot34. Next base: position 3,278,088 of record NZ_CAXUSB020000001.1, on the reverse strand, counting down.
ACGGCGTGGCGTATCCCGTGAACGTCGCGCAGATGATGAAGCAGGGCAAGAACCCCGCCGACATCATGCTGCAGCCGGGTGACATGCTGCATGTGGATTCCCGCGACGACAACACCGTCTACGTGATGGGCGAAGTGACCAAGCCCACCGCCGTGTCGCCGTTGCGCGACGGCACGCTCACGCTGGGTGAGGCCATCGTGCAGGCGGGCCAGATAAACCAGGACACCTCCAATGCGGCGCAGCTTTTCGTGGTCCGCCAGTCGACCGGCGACTCGCCGGTGATCTATCGCCTCGACGCACGCTCGCCGGTATCCATGCTGCTTGCGAACCAGTTTCCGTTGGAATCGAAGGACGTTGTCTATGTTGACAACAGCGGTCTCGTCCGCGCCAACCGCGTATTGAACCTGTTGTTGCCGGCTATCAACGCGGGCCTGACTGCCGCGATCGTAACCAAGTAGTCCTGGAGCTGCGTCCGGTGCCGGACGTCATGAAGATCACGAAGGTGAAGAAAGTGACGTTGGGCGCCGGCCCGTTTCGATTGTTCGTTTGAGTGAGCGACAAAAAATGGCCATCAATTTCGAAAACCGTTACGCGGACGTGGTGTCGACAGGGGACGAGTTGCGCTTGTCCGACTACCTGGCGGCCATCTTGGGAAGCTGGCGGATCATCGCCCTGGTGACCCTGGTTGTGGTTGCGCTCGGCACGGCTTACGCATTCATTGCGTCGCCGGTTTATCGCGCCGACGCGATGATCCAGGTGACCGAAAGCAATCCCGGAAACAACGCCAATAACAACAATGCCAACGCGGTGCAGACCGTGTCGCAGATGTTCGACGCGAAGTCGACGACAGCGGCCGAAATCGAGTTGCTGCGTTCGCGGCTGGTGGTCGAGGACACGGTCAACAAGCTGCATCTGGATATCAGCGCGCGTCCGCGCTACTTCCCGATCGTGGGCGGCATGATCAGCGACATCCTGGGCACGCGTAACGGCCAGGCGCCCGTGAGCTGGCTGTCGGGTTTCGCTTGGGGCAACGAAAGCATCTCGGTGCCGAAGTTCGACACGCCCAAGGAAGCCTACGACAAGACGTACATCCTCACTGCCGGCGAAAACGGCAGCTATGTCCTGAGCGACCCGGACGGCATCGCGATCCTGAACGGCAAGGTCGGCCAGGAAGCGAGCGGTACGAGCGCGCTTGGGCCTGTCACGCTGCTGGTTGAAAACATGAGCGGCGAGCCGGGCGCCAAGTTCGAACTGACGCGTGCATCCACGCTCGGTACCGTGGATGCGTTGCAAAAGCGCCTGACGGTGGCTGAAACAACGCTGCAGTCCGGCATCATCGCGTTGAGCCTTGAAGGTCACGACAGCAAGCTGACCTCGCAGATCGTGAATAACATCGCGCGCCGCTTCATTCAACAGGATCTCGACACGCGCTCGGCGGAAGCCGGCAAGACGCTCGCGTTCCTCGAGCAACAGTTGCCGGAAGTACGCGCACAACTCGACCAGGCCGAGCAGAAGTACAACAACTTCCGTAACAAGCAAGGCACGGTCGACCTGAGCGAAGAAAGCCGCCTGTTGCTCCAGCAAGTCGTCGACAACAAGTCGAAGCTGATGGACCTGCAACAGCAACGCGCCGAACTCTCGCAGCGTTTCACCGCGAACCATCCGTCGGTGGCCGCGCTTGACGCGCAGATCGGTGAATTGCAGGCTGCCCAAGGTTCACTGACCAAGAACGTTTCCGTGCTGCCCGATACCGAACAAACGGCGCTGCGCCTGCTGCGAGACGTACGGGTCGATACCGAGCTCTATACGAACCTGCTTAACAGCGCGCAGCAGTTGCGCGTGGCGAAGGCGGGGCAAGTAGGCAACGTTCGGGTGGTCGACTTCGCCGAACCGGCTGACGATCCTGTGCGCCCGAAGCGCGTGCTCGTGATCCTGATCAGCCTGGCCGGTGGCCTGGTGCTTGGCATCCTCGTGGCGTTCATCCGCAAATCGTTGTATGGCGGCGTGGAACGTCCGGAAGAAATCGAAAATCGCCTGGGCGTGCGCGTGTTCGCCATCGTGCCGCGCAGCAGCCAGCAATTGCGCCTGCAGCAGAAGGTCGGTTCGCGCAGCCAGGGTCTTCATGTCCTCGCCGCGACCTCGCCGGAAGACGCGGCGGTGGAAGGGATTCGCGGTCTGCGCACGTCACTGCAGCTGCAGATGGCCGATGCACGTAACAACGTGGTGATGCTGACGGGCTCGCGCCCGGATGCAGGCAAGTCGTTCCTCTCGGTCAACCTGGCGACGCTGGTGGCATCGACGAGAAAGCGTGTGCTGCTGATCGACGGCGACATGCGTCGCGGCGACGTGCACTCTCACTTCGGCGTGCGCCATATGCCGGGCTTGTCCGACGTGTTGATGGGCTCGGATATCGAAGCGGCGGTGCTGCATGACGTGCTGCCGGGCGTCGACCTGTTGACCAAGGGCTCGCTGCCGTCGCATCCGTCGGAACTGCTGATGAGCGACCGCATGCATGAAGTGCTGGAAGTGCTCAAGCACAAGTACGACCTGGTGATTATCGACACCCCGCCGGTCCTGGCAGTGACCGATGCAACCGTGATCGGCAAGCATGCCGGCACGAGCCTGCTGGTGGTGCGCCACGGCCGCAACCAGGTGGAAGAGATTGGCGAAACGATGAAGCGCCTGCATCACGGCGGCGTGAACATGAAGGGCGTGCTGCTGACCGACGTACCGCAATCGAGACTGATGTCCGGCAGCGCATACACGAACTACTACGGCTACGAGAGCATCCCTGAGTGATGCCTGGACGCGAAGACGTTGCGGCGCGCGGGGCACGCGCCGCATATCCAATCTGAGAGACGAGAGGCACACGATGAAACGCAAGGTCGCTTTGATCACCGGCATTACCGGACAGGACGGCTCCTACCTGGCCGAGCTGCTGCTCGCAAAAGGCTATGAAGTGCACGGCATCAAGCGCCGTAGCTCGCTGTTCAACACGGACCGCATCGACCACCTGTACAGCGATCCGCACGAGTCGGATCGCAAGTTCGTCCTGCACCACGGCGACCTGACGGATACCTCGAGCATCACGCGGATTGTTCAACGCACCGAGCCCGATGAGATCTATAACCTCGGCGCACAGAGCCACGTGCAGGTGTCATTCGAGGAGCCCGAATACACGGCCAACGCCGACGGACTCGGCGCGCTGCGTATTCTCGAAGCGATCCGCATTCTCGGCATGGAAAAGAAAGCGCGTTTCTACCAGGCGTCGACGTCTGAGCTCTACGGTCTCGTGCAAGAGTCGCCGCAGAAGGAAACCACGCCGTTTTATCCGCGCAGTCCGTATGCAGCGGCCAAGCTGTACGCGTACTGGATGACGGTGAACTATCGCGAAGCGTATGGCATGTATGCGTGCAACGGCATCCTGTTCAATCACGAGTCTCCCGTGCGCGGCGAGACCTTCGTCACCCGCAAGATCACCCGGGCGCTTGCGCGCATCGCGGTCGGCATGCAGGACGAGATGTATCTCGGCAACCTGTCCGCCATGCGCGACTGGGGCCATGCGCGCGACTACGTCGAGATGCAATGGCTGATGCTGCAGCAGGAGCAGCCGGAAGACTTCGTGATCGCTACCGGCGAGCAGCACAGCGTGCGCGAATTCGTGATCCAGGCGGCAGCCGAGCTGGGTGTTCACATGCGCTTCGAAGGTGAAGGCGTGAACGAAGTGGGCATCGTGGACCAGGTCGAGGGGCGCGAAACGAAGATGGCCAAGGGCCACGTGATCGTCCGCGTGGACCCGCGCTATTTCCGTCCGACGGAAGTGGAAACGCTGCTTGGTGATCCGTCGAAGGCACACGCGAAACTGGGCTGGCGCCCCACCACGACATTCTCCTCGCTCGTGAAGGAAATGGTTCGTTCCGATTTTCAGATAGCACGGCGTGACGCGCTTGTCACGATGGCCGGATTCAAGGCACTTGAACACCACGAGTGAAAATCATGGATAAAAACGCACGCATTTTTGTAGCGGGTCATCGCGGCATGGTCGGTTCGGCGTTGGTCCGGCGCCTGACCGGTGAGGGTTATCGCAACATCATCACGCGCACGAAGTCGCAACTCGACCTGACCGACCAGGTCGGGGTCAACATGTTCTTCGAGAAGGAGAGCATCGACGTGGTGTTGCTCGCCGCAGCGAAGGTCGGCGGCATTCTTGCGAATTCGACGCTGCCGGCATCGTTTATCTACGAGAACCTCACGATCGAAACCAACGTGATTCATGCGGCCTGCCGCTGGAATGTGTCGAAGCTGGTGTTCTTCGGTTCTTCCTGCATCTATCCGAAGGCCTGCCCGCAGCCGATCAAGGAAGAGTATTTGCTGACCTCGGCACTTGAGCCGACCAATGAGGCGTACGCCATCGCGAAGATTGCCGGGTTGAAGCTTTGCGAAGCTTATAACCGCCAGTACGGTTGCAAGTTCATCTCGCTGATGCCGACGAATCTCTATGGTCCGAACGACAACTACGACCTGAAGAGCAGCCACGTGCTGCCGGCGCTGATCCGCAAGGCGCACGAAGCGAAGCTGAATGGCGAAAGCACGCTGACGGTGTGGGGATCGGGCACGCCGCGCCGTGAGTTCCTGCACGTGGACGATCTGGCCGGGGCGGCGGTGTTCCTGATGGAGAGCGGACGTACCGAAGGCGTGTTCAACGTGGGCGTGGGCGAGGACCTGTCTATTCACGATCTCGCGGAGACGGTCTGCCGCGTGGTCGGATTCCAGGGACAGCTCGTGTTCGACGCGAGCAAGCCCGACGGCACGATGAGAAAGCTGCTGGATGTGTCAAAGCTGGGCGAGATGGGTTGGGTCGCGTCGACGGGGCTCGAACAGGGCATCCGGGCGACCTACCAGGATTTCCTGCAGCGCTACGAGGCGCTAAGCCAGCAACCGGCACATGCGTGAGCCTGAAGTGGACTATTGCTTCGCACACGCGCGCTACCAATCGGGGACAAGTACAACATGAACGCTACGGTCACTATTTTTCATAACGTCGTCTGGTCGCGGCACAAAGGTGCAGTGCTCTCCGCGCTGTACAACATATCCGGGTCCGGAACGATCAAGTATTCGATGGTTCAGATTGCCGACACGGAGCATGACCGCATCGGCTTCTCTGACGTGGACTATTCGTTCCACAGCTATCCGATGCGCAAGCTCTACAACGGCTGCTATGAAGACGTGCCGACCTGGCGCATGACGGCTCGCCTCACGTGGGAAGTGCTGAAGGCCAAGACAGACCTGGTGGTGCTGCCGGGCTATCACCGGCCCGAGTACTGGGCGATGATGGCCGCATGCATCCTGACGGGCAAGCGTCGCGCCGTGTTCTGCGATTCAACCGCACGCGACCGGCCGCGCAGGATGATGACTTCCATTCCGAAGCGCGTGTTTTTCTCATTATGCGACGGCTATTTCGGGTTCGGTGAACGTAGCCGCGAGTATTTGATGTCGCTTGGCGCGAAGCAGGAAAAGATCTTCATCCCGTGCCAGGCTGCCGCACTGCCACGCTCGTTTTCGCCGGAGCGCGCGCTGCCGGACCGGTTGCACTATCGCGCCGGCAACAAGCCCATTTTCCTGTATGTCGGCCGTCTGTCACCGGAGAAGGGCATTGGCACGCTGATCGATGCGTTCCGCGGGTTGAAGGAACGGATTCCAGATGCAGCGCTGCGCATTGTCGGCACCGGTCCGATGGGTGAAGAACTCAAGGCGAAGGTGGCCTCAATGGGCCTGTCCGATTCCGTTACGTTCCTGGGTAGTCTGCAGGACGAACCATTGTCGATCGAATATTTCAGCGCTACCTGCATGGTATTGCCGAGCATGAGCGAACCCTGGGGCCTGGTGGTCAACGAGGCGCTGAGCCACGGCTGTCCGTCGGTGGTGAGCGAGAGTTGCGGCTGCGTACCGGAACTGGTGATCGACGGCGTGTCGGGGTATGCGTTCCCGGCCGGCGACGTGCCTGCCATGCAACGCACGATGCTCAAGTCGATCGAGGCGTTCGCCGACACGGCAGGCGCTGCGAAACAATGCATGGGCGTGATCCAGCGTTTCGATCCGCCGTCCGCTGCGGCGAACATTGCGCGGGGCTGCGCGATGATGCTCAGCGACTGACCGTGGATCTTTGCTGCGGCCGGTCGATTCCAGAACCAAGAGAGGCATGCAGGGTCACCGAAGCGCGGTTGCGCGGGCGTGGTCCCGCAGCTGACGTTTCGCGAAAGTCCGTTCCGACGGGGCGTGCTCGCCCGGCGGAAGTGGAGGCATGATGAGAATCCTTATATACGGGCTCAATTACGCGCCCGAGTTGACGGGAACCGGCAAATACACCGCCGAGATGGCGGAGGCTTTGCAGCACCAGGGGCACGACGTTCGCGTTGTGTGCGCACCTCCGTATTATCCGGAATGGAAGATTGCCAAAGGCTATTCGGGCTCGCGCGGTTCGCGCGAAATACGCAATCAGGTGCGTATCTGGCGTTCGCCTCTGTGGGTGCCGGCCCATCCGAGCGGTCTCAAGCGCATGATCCATCTCACTTCATTTGCGCTGGCCTCGCTGCCTGCGTTGGTCTTGCAGGTGTGGTGGCGTCCCGACGTCGTGATGTCGATTGCCCCGACCATGCTCAACGCGCCGGCCGCGCTCGCGCTCGCGCGTTTGACGGGTGCACATTCATGGCTGCATATTCAGGATTTCGAAGTAGATGCCGCGTTCGATCTCGGCCTGCTCAAGGGTCAGCGTACGGGACGCCTTGCGCGCACGGTCGAAAGTGCGCTTTTGCGGCGGTTTAACGTTGTCTCGACGATCTCGGACAAGATGGCCGAGCGTGCGATTGCGAAGGGCGTTGCCTCTGCCAATGTGTTCCGCCTGCCGAACTGGGTGGATATCAGCGCGATCTATCCGCTTGATCGCGCGAATAAGTATCGCGATGAATTGAACATACCCGAGAGCGCGAAGGTCGTCCTTTACTCTGGCAACATGGGCGCGAAGCAGGGCATCGAAGTGCTGGCGGGCGCAGCGGCTGCATTAGCTGCGCGCCAGGACATCGTGTTCGTGTTCTGCGGGAATGGCGCGACCAAGGCGGAGTTGGAGAAGTGCTGCGAGCATTTGTCCAACTGCCGGTTTATTCCGCTGCAACCGACCACACGCCTGAACGAACTGCTCAATCTCGCCGATATCCACGTGCTCCCGCAACGCGGCGATGCGTCCGATCTCGTCATGCCGTCCAAACTCACGGGCATATTCGCGAGCGGACGCGTGGTGATTGCCATGGCGCGTCCGGGAACTGAGCTTCATAACATCGTGACGCCGCGGGGCGTAGTCGTGCCGCCGGAGAATGTGCAGGCCTTGTCCGATGCGATCGAGACGCTCGTGGCCGATCCGGAGCAGCGCGCCATCCTCGGTGCGGAGGGCCGTGCATTCGCGGAGCTGAATTTATCGCCGGGGTGGGTGCTCGGGCGACTGGACGAAAAGCTACGCGTATTAAGGGGCGAAGGTGCGGCCGGGCGGATGAGCGAACGCAAGGAAGCGAAGACGGCCAGCGCGGCAAGCCCATCGCCCAAGACGGGTTCTGCGGTGAAGCTGGTGGAGATCGAGAAGATCGATTGATCATTGGCCCGCAGGGACCGGACGCGGCTTACGCTCTGGTGTAATCAGCCTGGTGAAGCTAGCCAGGCAACCTGCTTCACTGTCTGTTCCACAGGCTTGTTCGAAGCACGGCTCAAAACGCCCACGACGCAAGAACCTTTAATACGGAGACCGATAGATCTCCGTTGTTTTCTTGCCGGTCGGCTTGAGGCCGGTTGTGCTGTACACGGACTGCGCAGCGTCTTCCGGGGTAGTCACGAGCTTGCCGCCTGCGTCCTTCACTTGCACGCGCGCACCGGGCTTCATTGCCACCGCGCCGGGGGTGATGAACGACGCGTTGGTCTGAGCCGGGTCCGCGTTGTTGGTCATCATCTTCTCAGCGGACGTGGTGGCAGCGGCGGCCTTAGCACGGTTGCCAGTGGGAGCCTGCCCATAGGGATCGGCATAAGTCGCTCCATAGGTGTCAGGGCCACCCAGCAACTTCTCTTCAGCCCCCAGGTCGGGCGTACCAGCATCGCCTCCGGCTGCATGGGCAGAAGGCCATGCCAAGCACGCGGCGCTCACGACAGCCAAGGCTAATACGCGATGAAGCGAGGGTTGGCGATTGATTGATTTCATGATGCGCTCCGCAGGATCAGCAAGTAAATCGGCGAGTATGAAGATTGATTGTTATCCCAAAGCCGGCGTGGTGTCGAGCGGTTGCCACCCCTTGTTTCAGGGTAGTAAATCTTCTCGCGCACGCTCATGCAGATACCGCCAAAAGTCTTTCCCTTGCGGCCATTAGTGGGCTGGCGCACGAGAACGCCAAGACGTATCGCAGATAATCGTTTCACGCGGCGTTGTTATGCAACTGGTTATGCAATCCGCTGCACGGGCTCGGGGGCCGGCAATCATGCTCAGAACAATCGACGAACCTCGCGTTGAGGACCAGGTGGCGAAGGACAAGGCCACCACCAGTCAGGGCTCGCATCACAGTGCCCCGGGCGCAACCGAAGGCGCAGCGCGCTTCAATGGCGAGGGCCGCGCAAGCACTATGGGCAGCGGCAAGGTCATCGACCTCAGTCTCGCGGGCAAGGGCAACTATGTGGCCCGGCGTGGCGTGCTGACGGAGATCGTGTGGTTCTTTATTGAAGCCGCCGTCATCAATAACAAGTTCATACCGGTATCGGCCGTACGCGTCTGGCTGTTGCGCCGCTTTGGCGCACGCATTGGTTCCGGTTGCCGGATGCCTCATCCCGTTCGGGTGAAGGCGCCGTGGAATCTGGAAGTGGGCGACAACTGCTGGTTCGGAGTGAACGCGTGGATCTACAACCAGGCGCTGATCCGGATCGGCTCGAATGTATGCATCTCGCAGGACGCATTTCTCACCACTGGTTCACACGATCTGGAGAGCAACATGGACTTGCGTGTTGCGCCCATCGTGATTGAGGACGGCGTGTGGATTACATCGAAATGTGTCGTACAAATGGGCGTGACCATCGGCCGCTCGACAGTGGTGACGCCGCTGTCGGTGGTACATCGGTCGCTGGATGCAGAAGGCGTATATGGCGGGAATCCGGTGCGATTTATCAGGAAGCGGTTCACCGTATAGCACCAGAAAGGCACCAGAAAGGCACTAGGAAAGTGCGCCGCTGAAAAACGCATTTGTAGGGGGCATGCCGGGCGCGTCGACCAGCGCGCTTTTGGCTGTCTGTGCCTTTATCTTGGCGGGTGACGAAGCACGAGTCCGACGATTATTACACGCAGGTAAGGCTTGCATGACTTCCTGGCTGCAAGTAATTTCGACTGAAACTCGCGCAGTGCTTCGTGGATTATTTAGGGACCGAAACCTGTCGGGTGCCGGCGGCAAATTGGCCGCGTGAAGCAGCACCGGCAGCGAAGCGTTTCGACAACGGGTGACGACAGCGGAGAGCCTGCACAACACGTGGGCGAACTGCTGCACACGAGAGGGAGCACGGGGAATGTTCATTGACAGCCGGAATGTTGAGCAGCGCGCGATAGTTGAAACCACGGTCTGCATCATTGGGGCAGGGGTTGCCGGGATCACGCTGGCGCTCGAAATGGATAAGCACGGTATAGACACCGTCCTGCTCGAGAGTGGTGGCTACAAGCCTGACGATGCCACGCGCGATTTGTATCGCGGCGAGAACGTCGGCATTCCTTATACCTATGCGGATGGCAGTCGCAGCCGCTTCCTGGGCGGGAGCAGCAACTGCTGGGGCGGGTGGTGCCGGCCGCTCGATTCGTGGGACTTCGAAAAGCGCGATTGGGTGAACGATAGCGGCTGGCCTTTCGGGCTCGACGAATTGCGTCCGTACTATGCACGCACGCATGGATTGCTCAAGCTGGGCGAAAATAATTTCGATCCTGCTTATTGGGAAGCCGCCATTGGCCGCGACGACGTCAGGCGTCATCCGCTGCCAAGCGGTACCGTTCGTGACACGATCTCGCAGTTCAGCCCGCCGGTGCGTTTCGGCAAGGTGTACAAGGCCGTGCTCGAGCGTTCGTCGCATGTGCGCGTGTTCCTCAACGCCAACGCGACGAACATCGACTCTGACACCGAAGCGCGCCATGTTACGCGTGTCGATGTGGGGACGCTGAGTGGCCGGCGTTTCACCGTGGCTGCGAAGATCTTCGTGCTGGCAACAGGCGGGATTGAAAACGCCCGGCTGCTGCTGGCGTCGAACAAGGTGCAAGCTGCGGGCCTCGGCAATGGCAACGACCTGGTCGGTCGCTATTTCATGGACCACCCGCGCACCATGCAGGGCAGCATCAAGTTCAAGAAGCCGTGGGCGCGTAACAAGCTTTACGACATCAAGTATCACTATCAAAACGCTTCGGTGGCCGCGCACGGGCAGTTCATCTCGTCGCAGTTTGCGCTGACGCAGAAGGTGCTCGAACGTGAACGTTTGCTTAACGCACGCGTGTGGTTCTATTCGGTGTTTCGTGGCGAAAACACCGAGGGCGCTGAAGCGCTCGTGCGCTGCAAACAGGCGGTGTTGCAAAAGGATCAGCCGGACTGGAACTTCTCGCGGGACTTGTTGACCATGGCCATGCATCCCGTGGACACGGCTTGCTTTGGTCTTGCGCGTTTGTTGCAGCCGCGTCCGCTGATCACCGACGTCAAGTTCCAGACCATCGTGGAAGCGGAGCCGAACCGTGATAGCCGGGTGACTTTGTCGTCGCAGAAGGATGCGCTTGGCATCAATCGCGTTCGGGTGGACTGGCAGTTGACCGAGTTGGCGAAGCGCACGTTCGATCGGACCGTGACCTTGTTGGCGGAAGAAATGCAGCGAACCGGCGTGGCCGACGTGCAGCTCGACGAGCCGATGGAAGGCAAGCCGTGGCCGGCGCAGCTGGAAGGCACGTGGCATCACATGGGTACGACCCGCATGCACGATTCGCCTAAGCAAGGCGTGGTTGACCGCAACTGCCAGGTGCACGGCATGAGCAATCTGTATGTGGCCGGCAGTTCTGTATTTCCGACGGTCGGAGCGAATTTTCCGACCATTACGATTGCGGCGATGACGCTACGGCTTTCCGAACATCTGCTGAAGGCGTTGCGCGGCGAGATTTCGCCGCTTGCGTCAGTGACGTCGATTGGCGCGGGCGCTGAGCGCCGGACGTCCGAAGACACCACGTTGCCGTTCGCTGCGTCGACGTTGTGTCCGCCTTCGGATCTGGCCTTCATGGCGAAGAAGTAGGGCGGTGGGTTTCTTTTTTGCTCGCGCCGGCGGACGGGGGATTGCGAGGTTTCGGGGCTAGCGGTCGGGGTCTATGCCGCTAGCCCCGAAACCCACCCCCGGACATTGACATCACCGCTCCACGCTCACCAAAACCGGTCCACCGGCGCGAGCGAAATCCGCATCGGCCTGCAACACCCGCAGCAGATCCTTCGACATGGCCTCGACCGTGAAGCGTCGATGAAAAGTCTGCCTGGCCTGCGTACGCATCGCGGCCGCCAACGACGGTTCCAGTTCAAGCCAGTGCCTGAGACTCGATACCGTCCCCGCCACCGTATCCGATGCGACGAATCCCGCACCATCCGCTTCCACTTCGCGCCAAATATTCACCTTGTCGGAGATCAGCGCCGGCAGGCCGCATCCGAGCGCTTCAGCAACCGCAATGCCGAAATTCTCCTGATGCGATGGCAAGATGAACGCATCGCTTGCCTGGAACGCACCCCACTTCATGTCGCCGAGCAGCATGCCTGTCCACGTGATGCGATCGGCGATACCCAGTTCAACAGCCAGCTTTTGCAGCGCAGGTGTCCATTCGCCGCTGTCCGGGCCGGCCATCACAAGGTGCGCAGAAGGATCAATATCGCGGATCTCGGCAAACGCCTTGACCAGCAGGTCACAACCCTTCTTCTCATGAATGCGGCCGAGGAACAGCAGCAGGCGCTTGCCATCGAGTGCGGGATAAGCCGCGAGAAAGGCATCGCGTACCGACGCAGAAAACGTTGGCGGCGAAGTCGTGCCGAAGGCCACCACTTCTTCGTTCGCGCGATACAACCGGAACGATTGCCGCGCGAGCACACGCTCTTCCTCAGCCGTGAACAACACACGCCGCGCATCGCGCAGCACGCGATATTCCGCCCACGGCCAGTACAGGGATTTCTTCAGGTGCTTGAGCGGATAGGTGCGCTTGAACCACGGATCGAGCATGCCGTGCGGAAACACGTAGTAAGGCACGTCAAGCTCGCGCAAGGCCTTCCACGCACCATAGCTATGGTATTGCCACAGGCCATTGATGATCACGGCATCGAACTGCGTGGCGTGTGTTTTAAGCCAGGGCACAAGATGCGGCGTCAGGCCATAGTTGCCACGCGACGGCCCGAGCGCATGCACGGTCAGCGGGAACGCGGCGAGCCAGGGCGCGGCAGGGTCGTCGAGCGTGACGACCTCCACTTCATGACCCAGCGAGGTCATGTCGACGCCGCTTTGCCGGACGCCTTCAGTCGGTCCACCCGCACGCGGGTCGATAGTCGATAACAAATGCAGGATCTTCATTGCCGGTCGCCGCTTGGGTGATTGATCGGTGGTCGACGTGGCTCGATCTTCATGCGGATGTATACCGCGACATCGTGCCCGTGGTGGGATCGCGGCCTTCGTTCAGCGCGGGCGCATGGGCGGATACGGGCGTCGGCATGGCGACGGGAGTGACCGGAGCAGGCGACGGCGCGGGTGTTCCAGGCCGGCGCTTCTTCGGTAGTCCTTGCTGCGCGCGATGCCGGGCGTCTCGTTCCCGCATGGCATACGAGAGACGCGTATAGGTCGCGACCAGCAAACCAAGCGCGACGCCGAACACGAGACCGGAATACCGCGGGCCGAGTGGATTACCGCCGATCGACGTAGCCGGCAAGCCCGCGAGCAGCAGCAGCGAACGTCCCATCACGGGCAGGTATAGCAGGTCTGGCGCGCGCCGCCGCCACACGCGATACGCCATCCCGCCGAGGCCCAGTGCAAGCAGTATCGCAAGCGGCATCCAGATACCGAACAGCAAACCGCCAGCGAAGAACTGGTACACCCAGAAGTTGTGGCCTGCGGCAAATTCCTGGATCGCATAGAAGTCCTTCTTCGAGATTTGTCCGGCAAGGTCGGGCAGATAGTCGGGCGAATAGTGATACACCGCGCCATACCCCTTGCCCGCGATCAGCGATGACGGCGTGGACGTGACCTGATCGTACTGATCCTTCATCTCCGCGAGACGCGTGATAGTGGTCGGGTCCATGCCCGAAGTCGTTTCCTTCGAAGCGTAGATGCGTTGTGTCCAGTGTTCGGCGACATCGGGGAAAAATGACGCCGCGCTGACCGCCATCGCGGCGATCAACAGGCCGGTCAATGCCGCGCGCATGCCGGCCTTGGCCAGGTGCCGCGCCGACGGCGCCGACAGCCACGTCGCGAAGACGAACAGCAAGACGGTGCCCACCAGCAAGCTTCGCGTCACGCTCAGGAGTTCGATCAGGATCGTGCCGAGGAACAGGGCGAGGGTGATCTTGGTAAAGCGTTTAGCGACCACGAACTCATGCAGGAGGATGCCCTGCAAGCCGAGGAAGGTAGACGATATGATCCGGTAGCGTACGTCGTCGAGCGGGCCGCCGCTGGTCGCTATGCCGAAGGCGAAGGTGAAGACGAGCGAGATGGCCATCGACCAGAACAGCGCCTTCTCGAACTGCTCGATCCGGTCGCCTTGCCACGGTCGGCATGCAACAAGGTAGCCAAGCAGGAACAGCCCGAAGGGCAGCAGGGTGCGCAGATAGTTGCCGAAGTCATTGCCTTGCATGAGCTGGGCCACGATGCTGCCGGCTACGGTCATGATGGTTCCGGCTGTAATGATCGAACGCAATCGCGAGCGCTGAGTGAAGCTTGGCGCGATCAGCCACAGGATCAATCCGGCGGCGAGCGCCGGCAAGGTCATGACGATCTGCATCGCGTGGCTGCCGTCGTCCAGTCCCGCCTTGTAGTCGAGCGCGAGAGGGCATATCAGCAGCCAGATCCATAAGATCGTGAATTTATTGCGCATGGGCTTGTCTCTCTTCAACTCTCAGTTTTGAGGCTTCGCTGCGGACACTTCGACGTTCAGCGGCGCATGGCGCCCGGTTCGGACACAGGCGATGTCGGCCTGGTGGTTCCCCTGATCGTTCTCCTGAGCATGCCTTGCTGAAAGCATCCTTTCCGTTGCATGGCTCGCATAACGTGTTCGGTTCCCGTTTTCAGCGCTCATCATCAAGGTCAGCGGCCGGGCGAATTCAAACGGCTGCTTACTTCCGACGTAAAGGGGCCAACGCTGGATGGTCGCGAACCCGCATGGATCGTTCCGTTCCGCACATTCGCCATGAAGCACGCTCGACGCGCGGCCTGTATTCGGTCTGCATCTCGCGTCTCTAATGGGGAGCGCTTTCCCCAAAGCGGCTGGCTGATTGCTCGGAATATATCAGCGGCCGAATCCGCTGCATCCGGGGAGGCGGTAAAGCACTAGTCTTCGTCTTGAATCGACGGGTTGCGGCATGCGAGCCGCCTCACGCAAAGCGCGGCGGGGCTGTTGTTTACGGCCGATTTACAGCCGGCTCCGGGCGCTGGAGTGTTGCCGCGGCGGTGCACTGCCCGGCAATCCGCACGAGGCGTCGCTTGCGTGCGACAGCCCGCAGTGCATGGCCGTGAATGGCGTGATGTTGGCGGATGAAACCGGAGTGCTCAGACGAAGATTCAAGAACTGCCAGTCTGGACGCGGCCGGATGCGTCCGGCCGCAGGATTTTGCCTGAAGCGTCAGGAATAAATACCGAAAGGCAGGTCGGAATCGCGGGGCACACGCGCCGCCGCAAAGGGGAACACCATGGGCTTGTTCGGCACACCACGTACACAACAAACATCAAACCGGACAATCGAGCTCGACTTCGTGCGGGGCATTGCGATCATCGCCGTAATGGGCTTTCACTTCCACTCGGTCAAGACCGGTTATTCATTTGTTAGCTGGATCGAATATCCGTTGAAAAGTTTCGGCCGCGAGGGCGTTAACCTGTTCTTCACGTTGAGCGGCTTTCTCGTGGGTGGCCTGCTGCTGAAGCAATATTCAGAAGCGGGACGCATTGATGCCCGGCGCTTCATCATTCGACGCATCTTCAAGATCTGGCCCGCGTATTACGTGCTGATCCTGTTCCATGTATTCGCCGGCCGCCATCCCACCGACACCTTCCTCGTCCAGAACCTGACGCACTTGCAGAACTACCTGGGTACGTCGATCAATCAGACCTGGAGCCTTGCAGTCGAGGAACATTTCTATCTTTTCCTGCCGGCGTTGCTGTTGCTGTTCGTGCGCTTCAAGGCGGGGGCGAATGCGATCATCGGCACGTTGCTGGGGATCTGCGGCATCGTGTTGCTCGCGCGTTGCGCGGTGGTGTCGAATGGTGATCTGGATGCTGCGTTCTTCCAGACGCAGTACCGCATAGACAGCCTGCTGTTCGGCGTGATCCTCGCCGCGTTCTACTGGATGAAGCCCGAGCTTTACAAGAAGTTTGCCAGCCAGAAATGGCTGCTGCTCAGCATGGTGGCAGGGCTGATTGCATGGCTTGTCCTGGCTACGCCGCACTATGCGCTCGACGAAAGTATTGGCTACACCATCCAGGCTATCGGCTTCACTGCCGCGATCGTCCTGTCGGTCGAATACTCCGGGGCTATCCGCGATTCGATTGCGTATCGCGCGGTGGCGTGGATCGGTGTGTATTCGTACGGCATCTATCTGTGGCATTCGCTGGCGCTCGCGCCCGCCGACATCATGATCCGCAAGATGGCTGCCATGCATGTTCCGTCGCTTGCTGCCTGGGCGCTTGTACTGAGCGCCCAATTTTGCATTGCGATCGTGATTGGCTACGTGACCACGCGTGCAATCGAATTCCCATTCCTCAAGATGCGTGACGCGTTGTTCCCGGCCAAGCGCAAGGGAGAAATGGAAGTGCCCGTGGTGAGCACGCACGTGTCCTGAGCGCGTCTATCGAAACCGCGCTTTTGCTTTAAGCGCGCTTTCCCCTGATTGACCGAATCGTCCGGGTGCTCGCCTGGACCGTGCCAACTTGTTGCCCGGGAACGACCATGGAAACACTGCATTACTGCCGCTTCGAATGCGTGTCGAGGTGTCGGCCGTCAAGCTACCTGAGGGGCAGCGTGAGCGACGGGATCGGCTCATGCATTGATGATCCGGAGGTTCGCCTATGACAACGGCTCCGCGCATCGCGGCGCTTGACGTCGGGCGCACGCTTGCCGTGATCGGCGTGATTGCGGTTCACCTCGCACCGTGGATGGTAACGAGTCCCGTATGGCTCGATACGCTGGCCAATCTCGGTCAGTACGGCGTCCAGTGCTTTTTCGTCATCAGCGCGATCACGATTTTCGCTTCGATCGAGCATGATGCGCAGCGCTTAAGCGCAACGCGCGAGGTGTTGCGCAATTTCTATGTGAAGCGTTTTGCGCGCATCGCGCCGCTTTACTACCTGGCGATCATCGGTTACGCGGTCGTCGATTACGTGGTTCGTCGCGCGCACGGCCACATGCTGTTGCCGCACGATTTTTCCGATGTCATCCTCAACCTGATCTTCGTTCATGCGTGGGTTCCGTCGGCGACTGACAGTGTCGTTCCGGGTGGCTGGTCGATCAGCGTCGAGATGCTTTTCTACATGATGGCTCCTGCGCTGGTGTTCTTTTGCCGGACTACGCGTGGCCTGATTGTCGTGTCGATACTGACCGCGTTGTTCTCGGCGTCGTTCTGGTATTTCGGCGCTTGCGATGACGGACCTGCATGCCGTGTGGTGAACAACGACTTCTTCTATTTCTGGCCGCCTACGCAATTGCCGTGTTTTATCGTCGGGTTCTGGACCTGGCATCTGGCCAAGGATTATTTGATCGGCGACAGGGTGTTGCCATTGCGTGCATGCGGATGGCTTGTGCCTGGTGGACTGGTCATGGTTGCCGCGTTGTTCCTGGCCGGTACCGGGCGCGGGATGGCTCACGGTGTTGCGCCGACATTTGCGGCGCTTGCGACTGCCGCGGTGATGTTGTTGTTGACGCGCGTCTCTCCACGGACGTTGCAGGCGCCGGCACTGGGGAACCTGGGGCGTAATAGCTTTGGCATTTATATCTGGCATTTCGTCGCGATTCTCGGCGTGCGTGCCGTGGTCAAGATCGATGCGGTCGATGATTTTGCCGAATATCACGGCGTGCTGGTTTTCGCTGTATCGATGGCAGTCGCTACAGTCGTGGCTTATACCGGTGCTCGCTTTACTGCAAGGCGAGTTGAAGAACCATGCTCACGATGGGCGCGGGAATGGTTAGTGAGGGCTCCTTTAAGAGTGTCGGCTGGACGGGATGCAGCCGCTGATGGGGCCGAAGGGGTTTGATGCCGGTTTCAGTTGAGCCTGCGCGGCGCCTACCCGCGCAGTGCTGGCTCAGCCAGGCAGTCCGCCGGCTTATTTTGCGAGTGCAATGCCGCCAAAGCGAAGCTGAACTTCGCCTGCCGATGCTGCCCTGCAGCCCGATGCTGCTACCACTCCGAGAAAAAGACAGGGGTCGAAATGAGCACAACGACAAGTCAGTCTGGTGGGGTACTACCAGCGCTCACTAGCATCCGCTTTCTTGCGGCCCTGACGGTGGTGTTATCGCATTTCACCGAGCTAGGCTTACTCAATGCCCCCAAGTGGTTCTTTGATTTCGTCGATGGCGGTCCTCCCGCCGTATCGCTATTTTTCGTGCTCTCCGGATTCATCCTGACTTATACGTACCGGAAAACGATCGGTACCGACGGCCCGGCGCGTTTCTATGTCGCCCGCTTCGCCCGATCTATCCGGTCGTGCTTCTGTCACTGGGTCTGTCGGCGCTCGTCACCGCTTATCTGCTTAATGGCGGCGATTCATCGCTCATGCTCGATCGGTACGCGCTAAGGAGTTCTGTTTATATCTCACTCGCCGTCAGCCTGATCTGCCAACTGTTACTGCTGAATGCATGGTTTCCATTCGCGGCAATTCATCAACCATGGAACGGGCCTTCATGGAGCATTTCCTGCGAAGCGTTCTTCTACGCGCTGTTTCCGCTGCTCCTGCGCAGGCTGGAGCATTGCGAATGAGGACGTTGTTCTTCGTGTGTGCAGGACTCTGGATGCTGCAAGGGCTGTGGATCGTGTTTCTACAGCACGCGCTTCCAGCTAGTCGTCACGGCTTTCTCGTCGCCGAGTTCCCGATTACACACCTGTTCGAATTCATCGTTGGCATAGCTGCCGCGATCAAGTTCGATGAGCTGCGCTCGCGTGGCACTTCACTCCACTCTCACGGCGTTGCACTGATTTCCGTGGCACTCGTTGCGGTTATTGCGCTGGTAATCTGGTGTCCGGTTTCTCCCGCCTACTATCTGGAATCGCCGTTCTTCGCTGCGCTCATACTTGGCCTTGTGTTGTTGGAGCGTCCTGTCATCAGCTTCCTCAATCAACATCAGCTTCCTCAATCAACGCTGGCTCGTGCGCCTTGGTGAGGCAAGCTATTCTCTCTACCTCATTCACGTGCCGTTAGCGCACTTGGCGTTTATCGTTGGGTTCAGGCAATCGAATGGATGGATCGCCATGCTCTTCGCAATATGCTTGAGCGCCGTGATTTTTCAGTATTTTGCAGAGCCAATGCGAAGGCGGATTCGCGCGAGGTTAACAACCATCGCGCCGTCGACACGGCCGGCAGTGACGCTGCATGATAGGGCCGCATGATGTTGTCTGACGGCAGGGGCGCGGCTTGCTGATTGAACCGCTGGTCGCCTGCAACATGCTAAAAGTGCTCGCCAAACCACGAAGCTTCAAATAATCGCTTGCCGCAGCGTCTGCTTGAAGTAGCCCAACGTATTGCGTTCCAACAAATGCGGCCCGGCTGGCGTTCCTGCCGGGCGCTCCTCGAACACCTTGTCGAAAGCGCGATTAATCGACGTAGCCGATAAATTCTCGACCACCGGCCCCAACTCACCGGTCCGGCAAAACCATCCAATCAGCCCATCGGCCGTGGCGACCACGGGCTTGCCGAATCTGTAAGCCTGGACCAGTACGCCGCTCATGCCGTAGTGCCCTTTATAACCGAGCCAGACCACATCGCAGGCGGAAAACAGGTCGAGTTCTTCCTCGGCAGTAATGAACCGGTCCATGAAAACCGCCGCAGGCGATAACGCACCCGCTGAAGAAAAGAACGCGCGAGTCTCGTCGTCCTGTGCCCCCGCGACAACGAGTGTCAGCGGGTCAGCGCCTGCCCGCTGTGCTAGCGCTGTGACCAGCTCCTGAATGCCCTTGCGCTCGGTGATTGCTCCATAGACAAGCACGTGCCTGCCAGCGCCGAGCCCCAGGCGCAGCCGGGCCGCCAGCGGCTCCGTAGCCCTCGCGTCAGGGAATGGGTCGGCGAGATACTGAACGGCCGCGCTACGGGCCGCCTGATGACGCTCAGGATGCCCCGGCTTCCCCGCGTACCATTCGGTAAGCGTGGGATCGATGGTGAGCAAAGTCTTCAAGCCCGGCGTACGAATGGCGCGCAGAAAAAATTGCGCTTTGATCGCGTTGATCAACGGTTCGCGCGGTGCCTTCACGCCCACCTTGGCATGATGAAAATTGGCCCGCATCGTAATGCCCACCCACGGCGTTGCGCCAAACGGCGAACCCGTGAACGGCAGCGAGTAAAAGAAATAATCGACGTAAGGGACTACGACCAGCGCGACCTTCCGGTTGCGGCTGGCGATGTCGAATGCATGCTGGAAATCGCGGAAAAACCGCACATAGCTGACCTTCGCAAAGCCGCGGCGGCCGTGTTGGAGCGGCTCGACGAACTGGATCTGCAACTCGGGCCGGTTCTCCTGAGCGATGCGCTTGGCGAGCGAATGCCCCGCGTTCGCCGGGTCGGTCACTATCACGCACCGATACCCCGCTTCCATGTAAGCGGCTGCGGCCCACTCGGCATAACGCCAGCGATGCCCGGTGAAATCCGGTTCGACAATCAGCACGGTGTCGAGCGTGTCATTGGCCATGGTCATTGTTTTTGAAAGCGTACAAAAAGGGCGTGATCAGGATGGCCGCGCGCAGAACGTCCTCTCCGGGCGGTCAAAGCGAGCGGGGCCCGATCAGGCGCGCGGCGCCAAACATCAGTCGATAACGTCAACACTAGCATTGCCACACGCTGCGCAACCGCCAAAGTCAGGGTATTCCTCTGGCGAAAAAAGACAGTGATCCAGCACACACGAGGGCCGATATCGACTACGAGATGGCGCACGGCACAGGGCGCACCACGTTACCTTTGCGGAAACCCTGGGCAAATATCGCTAATGCAAAGTCACGTCTCTTGGGAAATCCGTTTGCCACGCTCCAACTACAAAAAGTCGATCCGACGCGAGGAATGTCTGTGAGAGCAGTTCGCTTACCGTTTTCAACCGCGAGCGTGCGTTTCGATCAGGACGCCGCCATCTGGGTCCTACTGCAACAAATCGTGGTGCGCGGCTTCGTCGCGGTCAAGTTCCTGGCGATCGGCCGGATTCTCGGGCCCGCCGCAATCGGCAGCGTCAGCGTGGCGTTGCTGGCGGTCGCTATTGCTGAATCGCTCAGCGATACCGGTCTCGCGCAAGCGGTGGTGCAAGGCCGCGAAACGCCGAACCGCTCGCAACTCGGCGCCGTGTGGACCACGCTGGCGTCGCGTGGCGGGTTGATTGCGCTACTGATTGTCTGCGCTGCGCCGCTGATGGACCAGCAGTTTCATCTTGGCGGCTCGCTGCTGCTGCTGCAACTCGCGGCGCTATTGCCGCTGATTCGGGGCGTGGCGTCGCCGGCGTATTACATCGTCACGCGCGAGCGCGGATTCATGCGCATCGCGGGCGTGGAGATGTCGTCGGCTTTCCTCGATTGCGCGATCGGCCTGGCCTTCGCGCTTGGCGGCGCGGGCGCTTATTCGGTGCTGCTCGGCATGGTGGCGGGAGAATCATTGAAGACGGTCCTGACCTGGACCACCATGTCGCCGCGTCCGCCGCTGCGGCTGTCGTGGAAGGGGATTGGTCATTACGTGAATTTCAGCCGCTGGATCTGGGCGGGCAGCGTGGTGAACCTGCTGCTGAATCAGTTCGACAAGGTGATCGTGGCAAAGCTGCTCGGGCCGGCTCAACTGGGCGCGTACCAGATGTCCTCGAAGCTCGCCCAGATGCTGCTTGCCGACGCCGCCATTGCGATGTCGCAATACCTGTTTCCGACCTTCTCCGCGCATCACCGCAAGGATGCGGATTTCGCTGCCCGGCTGTTCCGCCGTTATCTTGCGCTGATCGCCGGCGGACTCGCGGTGCTGGTGATCATCTTGCGCCTTGCCGCCGAACCGCTGTTCCAGATCGTGCTGGGAACCGCGTGGCTGCCCGCCGTGCCGCTCTTCAGGATCTTCGTGGTCAACATGGCTATCGGTGCAATGATCGCCGTGCTGGTATCGTATTTGCGCGCTGTGGGCTTGCCGAAGGTCGCTACGCACGCGTCCATCGTCCAGGCCGTGGTGCTGCTGGTCACGGTGCCGGTCGCCACCCATTTGTGGGGCGTCACGGGCATTGCCTGGGCGATGACGGTCGGCCTTGGTGCAGCCGCCGGCTGGATGCTGTTCCGAATTGCCAGGGAGGCGTAATGCGCATCCTTCATCTTGTTCTTGCCCCCCGCCTCTCAGGGGCGGAAGTGCTGGCCAAGGATCTCGCGATTCATCAGCAGAGAAGCGGCGAAGTGGTCGGCGTGACGTCGCTGCGGCCGCAACATGATGACTTCCTCACGCTGCGCCAGGAGCTCGATGCCAACGGCGTGGAGTGCATGTTTCCCAGCGGGTTCCATGGCACGTTCGGCAAGCTGTGGCATTTGTACCAGACGGTTCACCATTATCGCCCGGACGTGGTGTTTGCCCACGCGACCATTCCCGCTTTTTATGCGCGCGCACTGCCACTATCAGCACCCGTGGTGTACGTGATGCATTCGGCGACCAACGACTTCGAGCGCGGTCTGTTCCGGCGCATCGAGCGGGTATTGTCGCGGCGGGCGCGGGCGGTGATCGGGGTATCGCCGGCGAATCTCGACGACTATGTGGCCGCCGTTGGCGGGCATCCGTCGATGCAGCTGATTCCAAACGGTGTCGATATGGCGCGCTTCTCGCCCGGGCTGAATGCCGATCTTGCCAATGACCATGCGCAGATTGTGCAGATCGGGCGTTATACGTCGGTGAAGAACCAGTTGCAGACGGTGCATGCGTTCAAGGAGGTTGCGCAGCAGGTGCCACTCGCGCGATTGCTGCTGGTCGGCGTGGTCGAGGATCCAGCGTATTTCACGGCGGTAAAGGATCTCGTGGCGAAGCTTCGGCTCGAGCAGCGGGTCACGGTGGAAGGGCCGCGTTCGGACATCTCCGACATTCTTTTCAAGGCCAGCGTGTTCGCGATGCCGTCGCGCTTCGAAGGCCATAGCATCGCGTTCCTGGAGGCGCTGGCGTCGGGCGTGCCGATTGTCGCCAGCGACATCCGGCCGTTCAGCTTTGCGGCGGATTTTCCGGCTGTGCATCTGCTGGATCCAGAGGATACTTCGGCCTATGCACGCGCGTTGGTGACCGCGTTGGGCCAAGGGCGGGCGCAGCGGCCGCTAGGGGGTCTTACGTTGGCCGATACCGCCGAGCGTTATCTGGAAGTCGCGCGGCAGGTCACGGGCGGCATGGCAGGTGCGCCGGCTTGAATTGAAGGCGTGAGGGTTGGTGCAGATTCGAGCGTGGTAACAAAAAACGCCGGCTGTTCAAGCCGGCGTTTTTGTTTTTCAGACGTTGAATCTTCAGCGTCAATGAAACAGCTTGGTCGCCTGGACCAGGGTGTTGATCACGCCCCATGCAAGCGGCACGATTGCATAGATCCAGAACACGCCGAGCAGCAGCTTGTTGGACGGCTGCGCGTCCAGCTCGGCGTTCAGGTTAGTATGGGTGTTCATCGCATTCTCCGCGCTAGAGTAGGTTCAGTGGATTCAGTCTGCCGCGAGTGCGGACGCGCTCATGTGATGTTTCTCGTGCACGCGCTTCACCAGCAAGTTGCAGATAAAGCCGATCACCAGCAGTCCCGCCATGATGTGCAGCGTCGTGGTATAGGCCTCAGCTTTCACCACGCCATGCGCCACTTCATACGCGCGAATGTAGTTCACCAGCACAGGACCGGCGATACCGGCCGCCGCCCACGCGGTCAGCAGGCGTCCATGAATGCCGCCCACGAATTTCGTGCCGAACATATCGGCGAGATAGGCCGGTACGGTCGCGAAGCCACCACCGTACATGGACAGGATCACGCAATACGAGAGCACGAAGAGCGCAACGTTGCCGCTCTGCGCAAATTGCGGCACCAGCAGATACAACACCGCGCCGAGCGCGAAGAACACGAAGTAGGTGTTCTTGCGTCCGATCCAGTCCGACGCCGATGCCCACACGAAACGCCCGCCCATGTTGAAGAGCGAAAGCAGGCCGACGAAACCAGCCGCGGCAGCCGCCGTGATCGATGCCTTGAAGCTCTCCTGGATCATCACCGACGCTTGGCCCAACACGCCGATCCCGGCAGTCACGTTGAGGAAAAGCACCAGCCAGATCAGGTAGAACTGCGGCGTCTTCAACGCCTGGTCGATATGCACGTGATTGCGCGTGATCATCTTGTTGCCGTTGGTCACCGGCGGCGTCCAGCCCGCTGGCGTCCAGTTCGAACGCGGGACGCGGATGGCGAGCGCACCGATCGACATCGAGATGAAATAGATGACGCCCAGCACCACGAAGGTCTCGGTCACGCCGTTGCTGGTCGCGCTCTTGAAGTGGTTCATCAGCGCCACCGAAGCAGGCGCCGCGATCATCGCACCGCCGCCGAAACCCATGATCGCCATGCCGGTCGCCATGCCGCGCCGGTCAGGAAACCAGCGGATCAGCGTGGACACAGGCGAGACATAACCTAGCCCGAGCCCAATCCCGCCAATCACGCCGTAGCCGAGGTAGACCAGCACGATCTGATGCAAATGGATGCCGAGCGCCGCTACCAGGAAACCACCGCCGAAGCAGCAGGCCGCCGTGAACATGGTGCGCCGCGGCCCGACCTTCTCCAGCCATTTGCCGGCGAATGCCGCCGACAACCCGAGAAACACGATAGCCAGCGAAAAGATCCAGCCGAGCGTGGTCAGCGACCAGTCGTCCGGAGCCGATTCCGTGATCCCGATCACCCGCGTGAGTGGCGCGTTGAAAACGGAAAACGCGTAAGCCTGGCCTATGCACAGATGCACCGCCAACGCGGCGGGCGGGACCATCCAGCGCGAAAATCCAGGTTTTGCGATGGTTGCTTCTTTAGAAAAAAATCCGGGTGAACCGGTAATCGGGCTGCCGGTATGCGAGCTCATTCTGGGTCTCCAATCTGGTTTATTTGCGCTGTTTATCGTTTGCTTTTTTATAGACGAGCTTCAATAGCCTCTTGGCAGCGCTGCCGGGAAGCTGCTCAATCGTCGTAGCGTGGTTTGTACGAGCAAGGGGTAAAGCGGAGAAGAATATATGATGTTCTCGTTCATAATGTTAACTCACCGATGCCTCTCTAGCACGATAGTTAAGGGATCAGATAGTTGCAATAGGATATGTTCAGACATAAGCAATTGTACCGATAGGGCAATCCTTGCTTCGACCCCTCTCGACCGTTCTGAATGAGTAAAAACAGGAATTTTCAATAGTCTTCAGGTAATCATGGGTAATAACTTCTATAGCATTGACTTTCCGGCGAGATAAACCGGACCCGCCCAATGCGATTGATTAATTCGCGTTTTCCCGAAGAATCCCGCTTAATACGGTGTGCATGAAAGACGGCTCGAGTTGGCGGAAAAATGCAGTAAAGCGGCAGGATTGAAGCGTGCAGACGGGATGGCGTGCATCGGCGGCCAAGACGATGTCAGCAAGCCTTTGCGACGCGGCGTTCGTCGCCTAACCTGTACGAACACCCGCGTGTCGGACCGGGATCTGATCAATTTCCTCGCCGTTTCATACGATCAAATCGGTGCTTGAAGAAAACATCAAGACGTCGCATGAAGGGCGCAGGATTCGCATGGCGGAGGCACGGCAAACCTTCGCTAAACCCCACGCGTTGCGCCCATGCCGAAGGTGACGGACGGCGGACGTAGCGCGTTATCTCACCTTAAGGAGCACGTTCGATGAGCACGATCAAGACGAAGGACGGCACGGAAATTTTCTACAAGGACTGGGGTACCGGCAAGACGGTGGTGTTCTCGCATGGGTGGCCGCTGGATGCGGACGCGTGGGACGCGCAGATGTTGTTCCTGGTCCAGAAGGGCTACCGGGTCATCGCGCACGACCGGCGGGGACATGGGCGTTCCGGCCAGCCGGGACAAGGCAACGACATGGACACCTACGCCGACGACCTGGCCGCGGTGCTCGACGCATTGGACGTGAAGGACGCCATGCTGGTGGGCCATTCCACGGGCGGCGGAGAGGTCGCGCGTTATATCGGGCGGCATGGGACCGGGCGGGTATCGAAGGCCGTGTTGATCGGGGCGGTGCCGCCGTTGATGTTGAAGACGGAAGCGAACCCGGGTGGCTTGCCAAAGGATGTATTCGATGGAATCCGCGCAGGCGTGGTGGGCGATCGCTCACAGTTCTACAAGGATCTGGCGGTACCGTTCTTTGGCTATAACCGCGATAACGCCAAGAAATCGCAGGGTGTGATCGACACGTTCTGGGCGCAGGGAATGTTGGGCGGGATACTGGGGCACTACTTGTGTATCAAGGAATTTTCGGAGGTCGACTACACGGAAGACCTGAAGAAGTTCGATGTCCCGACCTTGATCCTGCACGGCGACGACGACCAGATCGTGCCGATTGATGCAGCCGGAAGACTGTCGGCGAAGATCGTCAAGAACGCGACGCTCAAGGTGTATCCGGGTGGCGCGCACGGCATGTGCGTGGTCGAGGCTGACAAGGTGAACGCGGACTTGCTCGAGTTTGCATCGAGCTAAAAGGAAGGGCCGCGCCGGTACGAAAAACTGCCGGCGCGGGAACCGTTATTTCTTTACCGGATGCGCTCGCCGGAACACCATCCATCGCGGTGATTTAAACCGGACGATGCTGACGTACAGCCACACGTAAGTGATCGCAAATACCACGACGAAGCAGAACAGATGCAGCGTGTGCCGCCAGAACAGCGTGGCGGGAATCACGGCAACCAGACAGAGCAGCCACAGATACGGCGACGTCAGCGAATTGCGCCGCGTGATTTCGCGCGCGTTCTGCGCACCGACGGCCCAGCGCATCAGGCGCTTATAAACCAGCATATGCAGATGCACGCCATCGGGAATCCCGGGGGAAATCCCGCGAATAAACTTCTTCCGATAGATCGAGAAACACGTCTCGAAGATCGGATACATGAACAGCAGCACCGGGAACCACGCTGAGACATCGCGATTGCGCATCACGAGCAGGATGGACAGCTCGGCGAGCATGAAGCCGATGAAATAAGCGCCGCCGTCGCCGAGAAAGATCAGCCCGGCGGGGAAATTCCAGATGAAAAAGCCCATCACCGCGCCCATCATGATCAGCGATGCGGACAACACCACCGGGTCGTGAACCTGGAACGCCACGTACGCGAGCGACGCAAACATCAGGAACGCGACCATGGACGCGAGCCCATTGAAGCCGTCGATGATATTGATCGCGTTAGCCAAAGCCGCCACCGCCACCACGGTCACGAGACACGAGATAACCCCGTAGGTCAGCAAGAAGTCCAGCGGCGGGACGCTGATACGCGTGACCGCAATCCCCAGCAAGAAGTACGCAAGCGCGGCTGCGGCCATCGTGCACACCAGGCGGATGACCGGCGTGACCCGCTTGGTCAGGTCCTCAACGAGTCCGGAAATAAACGCCGGCATCCCGCAAGCAACAATGGCGAGGATTCCGCTCGATACGACCGGATAGGTCCATCGAAGCTGCACGGCCGAGGCGGTGAGCCCGACCAAAATTCCGACCCCGCCGATGCGAGGCACGGACCGCGCGTGGAACTTCTGCACGCCGGCAAAATCGCTATCGCCGGAGAGACCTTCGTGCAAATGCGCAAACCGCACGATCAGCAGCGTGATGAATAGCGAAACGAGAAAACCGAGCGCAAAACTGAGCATGAAAAATGACCACTAAAAAGAACGCGTCAGGCCGCGCCGCGTGGGCGTTGCCTGAACCAGAACGTCAGGCAAAACCCCGTGGATTTTGCGACTGCCAGCGCCAGTGATCGGCGCACATCCGCTCGATGCCGTGTTCCGCTTGCCAGCCGAGCAGCTTCGCAGCGGCGGCCGGGTCGGCGAAACATTCGGCGATATCGCCCGGACGGCGGGCGACGAGTTTATACGGCACGGGCTTGCCCGACGCTGCTTCGAACGCCTTCACCACGTCCAGCACGCTATAACCCTGACCCGTGCCCAGGTTCACGACAAAACTGCTGTCGAGCGATTCCAGGGCATCGAGCGCCTTGATGTGACCACGCGCCAAGTCGACCACATGAATGTAATCGCGCACGCCGGTGCCGTCATGGGTCGCGTAATCGCTGCCGAAAATACGCAGGCGTTCCAGCTTGCCCACGGCCACTTGCGCCACATACGGCATCAGGTTGTTCGGCACGCCCGCCGGATCTTCACCGATCAAGCCGCTTTCGTGCGCCCCGACCGGATTGAAATAACGCAACGTCGCGATGCGCCACGCCGGATCCGAGATTTCCAGATCGCGCAAGACCTGCTCGGCGATCAGTTTCGATTGTCCGTAGGGGTTCGTTGCCGACAGCGGAAACGACTCGTCGATAGGCACGCTTTTCGGCACGCCATATACCGTGGCCGATGAGCTGAAGACGATCTTCTTCACGTCGCGCGCGCGCATGGTGTCGAGCAGCACGAGCAGGCTGTCCATGTTGTTGCGGTAATACTCGATCGGTTTCGCCACCGATTCGCCCACTGATTTCAACGCGGCGAAATGAATCGCGCCGGTGATGGCGTGTTCGTCAAAAATGCGGGCGAGGGTGGTTTCATCGCGGACATCGGCTTCGTAGAATGCCAGCTTTTTGCCCGTAATCTGCTCGACGCGTTTCAGCGATTGCGCGTTGCTGTTCACGAGGTTATCGATCACGACAACCCCGTAACCAACGTTAAGCAATTCGACGCAAGTATGCGAGCCGATAAAACCGGCGCCGCCCGTAACAAGGATCGTGCCCTTCGCGCTTGTGTGACCAGTCATGAATAACGCTCCCGGAGGGTGATTTAGAGTGAAACGCCGGTAACCGCGCGTATTGTGCCTTTATAACGCTCGACGACCACGTTTTCGTCGAATTCGCGCGCGACCTTCGCGCGGCCCGCCACGCCCATTTCAGCGCGCGCCGCGTGGTCCAGCAAAAGCATCTGCTCCATCTGCTGTGTGAGGCTGTCGGCGTTTTTTACTTCGCACAGCAGGCCGGTGACGCCGTTTTCGACGACTTCGCGGCAGCCCGGGACATCGGTGGCGACAATCGGGCGTCCCATTGCCGACGCCTCCATCAGGGTCCGCGGCACGCCTTCACGATACGACGGCAGCACCACACAATCCGCATTGCCGATAAACGCACGGACATCTTGCGCCTCGCCGAGATAATCGATGACCCCTTCCCGCTGCCAGGCCTGCACTTCATCGAGCGTGATGGCGCTGGGGTTGTCGACGCCCACGGGTCCGAGCAACTGGAACCGCGCATACGGATATTTTTCGCGCAGCCGGCGGGCTGCATCGACGTATTCCGCGACGCCTTTATCCCACAGCAGACGGCCAATTAAAATGAAAAAAAAGCCTTCCGTCTGCGGGTTGGCGCGCGGTAGCGGCTGATACGCGTAGTCGCCGAGATCGACGCCTTCGCCGTGCAGCAGCCGTGCGCGCTCGGGATGAACCAGCAAGTCCTGGTCGATGAACGCCTGCCGGTCGTCCTGATTCAGGAACCACACTTCGCGCGGAAAGCGAAACGCAAAACGATAAAGCCGCTTGGCAACGCTCGCCGTCCGGCTCTTCTGGATAAACACATAACCGAGCCCCGTGGTGACCGCTATGGACGGCACACCCGCGAGTTTCGCCGCGATCGAACCGTAGATATTCGGCTTGATCGTGTAGTGAAACACCATGTGCGGCCGGGTGGCGCGGTACTCGCGAACCAGCGCGGCGAGGGTCTTCAGGTCATCGCGGGGACTGGTGCCTTTCGACGCTACCGGCAGCTCGACGCATCGGCAGCCCATTTCCTCGAGCGGCGCGAAAGTCCGGTCGCGCGGCGCGATTACCGAGACGTCGACGCCGCGTTCGATCAGCATCCGCAGCAAACCGCGCCGGTAGGTGTAGATGGCCCACGCGGTGTTGCAGACGAGGGCAATGCGAAGGCGGGATTTCTCTGCGTTCATTCGATCGGTTTTAAATACGGTAGGTCAGGCGCTGGACGGCGGGCTTTAAATCCGGGGCTTGAAGCAAGGACTTACGTCATGCGGGAAACAAGCGCGTCTTCAACGCGCGCACCGCGCCGTATGGCAGCATCAGATGCGCGATATTTTTCGCTACACCGAGCCAGTCGGGCAGGTTCGTCAAACGCATGTATTTCAATTGCAGCCGCAGTGTAGACAGCGTTTGCGTCCGGCGTTTCGTCGCGCTGATGCCGTGCTCGTTGAGTTCGTAATACACGCCGAATTCCGGCAGGTTCGCGCAGTCGTGGTGTTGCATCAGGCGCAGGAACAGGTCGAGATCCTCAGCCGCGTGATACTCCGCGCGATAGTTGCCGGCTTCCATCACGGCGGTGACGCGCAGCATCATCGTCGGATGGGAGAAGCAGGCGCGCAGCAGCATGACGCGGCGAATCACTGCTGGTTCGGCAGGCGGGCGAAGGTCGAACAGCGGCGCGCCTTCCATGCTAACTACATGCGTCCACATGCCGAGCGCCGCCGTTTTCGGATGCGCCTCCATATAAGCGCGCTGCTTTTCCAGCCGATACGGCGTCGCCAGGTCGCCCGCATCGATGCGCGCCGCGTACTTGACACCCCGCTCCGCCAGCGCGGCCACGCCCGTTTGCAACGCAAGCTCGATACCGCCATTGCGCGGCATCCGCAGCACATCGATCGCGAGGTTCGCAACCGATGGCGCGACGATAGGCGGCAGGCTGCCGTCATCGACGATCAGCACGCGCACCGGCGTACGCTCGCAGAACGATGCGAGCGTACGGTCCAGGTCGTGCTGGGCGTTGAACACCGGGATCAGCACGGTGACGTCGTCGAGCGTCAGTGATGGCATAGGCGTGGTAGGTGAGTAGGCGCTCATACCCGCAGCCTGAAGCGGATGTAGTAGAAATTGACCGATGCCGCCGCGAGATATCCCGCCGCCAGTCCGATCAGCGCGCCGTAGCTGCCCATGCGTGGAATCGCGATCAGGTTCACCACGAACGCCACCGCCAGCGCCAGAAGCCACTTTGCGAGCAACACGAATTTCGCCTGGTATTTAAGCACGACGAGGTTCCCGATCGCTTCGATGCCAGCCGGCACCGATAGCCACACGGCCCAGCGGAAAATGCCGATGGATTCGGTATAAGCCGGTCCGAACACGCGCGAAATGATGACACCCGCGAGCAGGTCCAGCACTATCGCGCCGCCGATCATCAGTGCGGCCGTCATGGCGATCAACCGGCCGATGTTGCGCTTCAATTGCAGTGCATCCTGCACGCGATACACGAACGCCGGCGCGATCGTCTGCGCGAGCATCAGTGCGAGCGTGATCCAGTTTTCGTTGAGTTGCTGCGCGGCGGAATACCGGCCGAGATCGGCGAACGAAATGTGGCGCTCCAGCATGAGCCGGTCCAGCTTCAGGAACAGATACATACAAATGAGGCCGAGCCAGAACACCGTGCCGGCGCTGGCGAAGTGGCGGAACATCGAGCGGTCGATGTGCCAGCCGAGCTCGCCGCCGTGTCGATGCATGTAGTACAGCATCAATACCCCGCCGATGACCGCCGCTTCCAGCGCCCACAGCCAGCCGAAGCGCGCCGGGCTTGCCGCCGCACGCACGAGCACATATACGAGTGCCGCTTTGGCGAGCGCCGTGAGCATGCTGGTCAGCAATTGCGGTTTGCTGTACGTCATGCTTTGCAGCCACGCGTTGATCACGCCGACGAACGGCTCGCGAAACAGCATGGTCAAAGCGAGGCCGGCGAGCATGGCGCCGACGAGGGGATCAGTGAAACCCGCCGCAATGCCGATCCAAGTCAAGACCAGCGCCGCCGCGGATACGCCCATGCGCAGCACGAACGCGTTGCCGAGCACCGTGCCTAGCTGGCCCGGCGGGCGATTCACGATGGTTGGCACGAGAATCTCGGCGCCGCACACCCAGGTGATGGGCGAGAGCACGAGCAGCAGCGTGTTGGCGTATTGCCATTTGCCGAAGACATCGGGGCCGAAGTAGCGCGCGAGCAGTCCGCTGATGGCAACGGCGACCGCGATCTGCGTGAGGCGTTCGAGACCGAGCCAGACGATGTTCGCCAGCGCCTTGCTAACGTCGGGGTTCTTGATCCGTTTCAGCATCCGCGGGCGGCGCCTCGCGTGGCCGTGGCTGTCACGGCGATAATAGGCATGGCGCTTGCGGTAAAACAGCCGCCCGGGCTTGTTGCGATCCTTGCTGGCGCCCTGTCGGGAGCCGTCAACCACCATGCGGTTTCCCGCCATCCGGTGTGACGTTTGTACTTCGCGGTGAAAAAGCGTCCGGGCATTGGATTAGAATATTTGCGCAGGTCCGCGCGGAAAGACTGCGATTATAGGTGCGAACAGTGCGGACAACCGCATGGTTGACGTTGGGTCGAGACTCGCTGAGGGGGCTCCGAAGGGGTGCCAGCGGGTTCGAGATCACTCGATACGAATTTCTTTCGTTATTTTTTGCGTTTCGTCCGGTATTGTTTCTGGCTGTTCGTGCGTTGGCCGAGTCAGGTCGTGATCGTTGGCCGCAGGTCTGTATCAAGGGGTCTTCGTGACCCAGGACGCTTCGGGATGCCCCGGAACCATTTAAATTATTAGTCAGGTAGCCATTCCATGAGCCAGTCACCGCAAGTACCGCCGCAAGTACCCGTTACCCAGTCCATTTTCAAGGCTTACGACATTCGCGGGATCGTTGGCAAAACCGTCGACGCCGGCGTCGCGCGCAACATTGGCCGCGCGTTCGGCAGCGAGATCCGTAACCAAGGCGGCGACTCGGTCGTCGTGGCCCGTGACGGCCGTTTGTCGGGTCCGGAGCTTGTTGGCGCGCTTGCTGACGGCTTGCGTGAAGCAGGCGTGGACGTGGTCGACCTTGGCATGGTGCCTACCCCCGTAGGTTATTTCGGGGCTAGCGTGCCCCTCGCTCTGCCTTCGGGCGAGCGTCGAGTGGATTCGTGCATTGTGGTGACGGGGAGCCACAATCCGCCCGACTACAACGGCTTCAAGATGGTGCTGCGCGGCGCCGCCATCTATGGCGACCAGATCCAGGCGTTGTATCAGCGCATTGTGAATGAGGACTTCACGAGCGGTGCGGGCACATACACCGAATACGATATCCAGCAGGTCTACCTTGACCGGATTGTCAGCGACATCAAGCCTGTGCGTCCGATGAAGATCGTGATCGATGCGGGTAACGGCGTGGCTGGCCAACTTGCGCCGCGTCTGTTCAAGGCGTTGGGTTGCGAGCTGGTTGAACTGTTCACTGACATTGACGGGACGTTCCCGAATCACCATCCCGATCCGGCGCATGCGGAGAACCTGCAAGACGTGATCAAGGCGTTGAAGGAGACGGATGCGGAAATCGGTTTTGCCTTCGATGGCGACGGCGACCGTCTGGGGGTTGTCACGAAGGACGGCCAGATCATCTATCCGGATCGCCAGTTGATGTTGTTTGCGCAGGAAGTGTTGTCGCGCAACAAGGGCGGGCAGATTATTTACGACGTGAAGTGCACGCGTAATCTGGCTAAATGGGTACGTGACCAGGGTGGCGAGCCGGTGATGTGGAAGACGGGGCACTCGCTGGTGAAGGCGAAGCTGCGGGAAACGGGCGCGCCGTTGGCGGGTGAGATGAGCGGTCACGTGTTTTTCAAGGATCGCTGGTATGGCTTTGATGATGGCCTTTATACCGGCGCGCGGCTGCTTGAAATCCTGTCGCGGGTGGCTGATCCGAGCAAGCTGCTCAATGATTTGCCAAAC
This sequence comes from Caballeronia sp. LjRoot34, assembly GCF_964253815.1. Classification (NCBI taxonomy): domain Bacteria; kingdom Pseudomonadati; phylum Pseudomonadota; class Betaproteobacteria; order Burkholderiales; family Burkholderiaceae; genus Caballeronia; species Caballeronia sp. LjRoot34. The sequence goes on along the minus strand of NZ_CAXUSB020000001.1, from coordinate 3,244,720 downwards.
TCGTTGTCCACGCCTGAGTTGCAGCTGAAGCTGAACGAGGGCGAGAACTTTGAGCTTATCGCGAAGATGCAGAAGAACGCGAAGTTCACTGGCGCGGACGATGTGCTGACTATTGACGGGCTGCGGGTGGAGTATCCGGATGGTTTCGGGCTCGCGCGGTCGTCGAATACCACGCCGGTGGTGGTTATGCGGTTTGAAGCTGACAGTGAGGAAGCGCTCAAGCGGATTCAGGAAGATTTTCGCCGGGTGATCCTGGCGGAGAAGGCTGACGCCCAATTGCCGTTCTGAGGGTGTTCGCACTTGGGTTTGGGTAGGGTCTTTCGGGGCTGGTGGTTGGTGTTGAGGTCGGGGTGCTGGCGGTTCTGGGGCTAGCGCTCGAGGTTGATGCCCAGGGGGAGCGGTCGGAGATAGTGTCCGGTTGCCAGGTTCTCGGGTTAGTGGTTGGAGTCATTGCCGGGTTGGTGCTTTCGGCGGTAGTGGTCGGGGTCAATGCCGGGTTGCTGCTTTCGGCGTTAGCGGTCTGCGAGAGTCGGATTTTCTCTTTATCACTGTTAGCCACTGTGCGTGGCGGCACGTCATTTCTTTGTCCAAAGCGACAAAGAAACGAAGCAAAGAAAACGCTTTCAACCACGCTACCCTAAGTGTCCACAGCGTGCAGTTTCTATTCATGGGTGCCCCAAAAGCACGGTGCTCGCCAGAGCGGAGGATGTTTGAACCCCTCCTTCTCGCGAATCCTGACATGAACACGCTTCGCCACCAGTGCTCTCGGGCAAGCACCGGTTGCCGAGGAGCCCGCACAGCCCTGCGCATATTTTGCTGCCGCGTTTCCCGTTGGCTAAGTGGTCTGAAACGGCTATCTCCAGGGATCATGGTCGCTTCATTTTTTGGCGCGTTGATGCGTGGGCCACATGGTCATTTTGTGGGTTAGGGCCTTGCGCATTTTTGGGGCTTGGTTTCCAGGTGGGTTGGCTGCGTGGTTCGTTGTGCGCACAAATTCGAAGGGTGGTTCTCCGCGGATAGCGCGGGGTGCTCCTTGGGCAGGTTCAATCACTGGTGGCGAAGCGTGTGGTATCGGTGTTCGGAGAAGGAGGGGTTCACACATCCTTCGCTCTGGCGAGCACCGTGCTTTTGGGGCACCTATGAATAGAAACTGCACGCTGTGGATACTTAGGGTAGCGTGGTTTAAAAGCGTTTTCTTTGCTTCGTTTCTTTGTCGCTAAGGACCAGGAAATGACGTGCCGCCACGCACAGTGGCTAACAGTGATAAAGAGAAAATCCAACTCAAGCAGACCACTAACACCGAAAGCACCAACCCGGCATTGACCCCCGACCGCTAACGCAGAAACCTGGCAACCCGGCACCAAACCCGACCGCTCCGTTGCAAACTCCGCCCTAAAACCCCCAACCGCGAGCGAAAAACCAAACCAAACCTCAAGCGCCAGCGGTAAACTCCGGCGCATCTCAAATTGTCCACGCGCCGTCCAATCCGACGACGCTCACCGTGTCCAGCGTGCAAAAGATCTTGATTGTCCGGGTGTCGTCCCTAGGCGACGTCGTCCATAACATGCCGGCCATCGCCGATATCCGTCGTCTCCACCCCGATGCCCAGATCGACTGGCTAGTCGAAGAGAGCTTCACGGATCTCGTCGAACTCGTCGATGGCGTACGCCGCGCCATCCCGTTCTCGCTACGTCGATGGCGCAAACGCCTCTTTTCCCTCGATAACTGGCGCGAAATCCAACGCTTTCGCCGCACACTGGCCGCAGAAAAATACGACCTCGTCATCGACTGCCAAGGGCTCATCAAAACCGCATGGGTGGCAAGCTGGGCGCGCGGCACGCTGGTCGGCCTGGGCAACCGCACAGACGGCGCCGGCTACGAATGGCCCGTTCGTTTCTTCTACGATAAACGCGTGCCCATCGAACCACGTACGCACGTGGTCGAGCGCACCCGGCAACTCGTCGCGGCCGCGCTCGGCGATCCGCGCCCCGAAGCCACCGACGCCATCACATTCGGCATGGATACCCGGCGCGCCGCGCTGGCGTTATCGCAGGCCGGGCTGAACCTGCCCGTGCCATATGTGGTGTTCGTCCACGCCACGTCCCGCGCCGATAAACAATGGCCCGAAACCGCGTGGATCGAACTCGGACAGTCGCTGATCCGGCGCGGGGTATCAATCGTGCTGCCATGGGGCAGCGAAACCGAACGCGAAACCAGCGACAAACTGGCAAAAGAGTTCGGCGCAGCAGCGGTCGTGCCGCCGAAACTCTCGCTGCCGGCCGTGGTCGGCTTGATCGACGGCGCAGTGGCGACGGTGGGCGTGGACACGGGACTTGTGCACATCGCGGCAGCCCTGAAGCGGCCGACCATCGAGTTGTACAATTTCTCAACCGCCTGGCGCACCGGCGGTTACTGGTCGCCGCGCGTGGTGAATCTGGGCAGCGCAAGCCAGCACCCGACGTTGCAACAAGTCAAAGCGACCCTCGCAGGCTTCGGGTTGCTTTGATGCATGAGCACAGCAGCGGTATCGGCGCAGCGCGCGCGGTAAGGAGGCGGCTTCGAAGGATCGGCTCAATCGCCGGGACAAACCGGCGGCGCGTTTGACGAAGCCAAGCGATGCCAAGTGAAACCCGGCGGTTTGAGGTCCATCAACTGCCAGCCTTTCACGCGGCGGATTTTGCAGTCGGTTTGAGCGAAAATGCACCGCGCTCGCCGGGCGCGACGTTTCCCGATGCGTCAATCGAAGCCAATCGAGGTTGATTGAAGCCGATTGATGCCCATTGAAGCCGGTTGACGATAATCGGCCCGCTCACTGGCTTATCAAAACAAATCGAATGCACATGACCGAATCTCAAATTATTGAAGTTGCCTCCGCCGACTGGGAGGGCCAGCAGCTTTCCGTGCCGCGCGAGGCGTTGCTGGCCGGCGTCGAGCGCGGCAAGGTCCTGTATTTCCCGCATCTGGCATTTACCGTGGAAGGCGGCGAACGGGCGCTCCTGGACCCGAAGGTCGCCGACCCCGAGCGCAAGAACATCAGCCTTGCGCCCAATGGCGGGGCGCTCGCGGGTGTACTTGGGGACGCCGTCACGCAATCTGCCGTCCGGGCGTTGATCGCGCGCTATCAGGCGAACGCGCGCTCGCTGGTCGACGGGCTGTTCCCTGAATATCGCGGCAAATTAAGGGTTGCGCCCACCAGTCTGCGGCTGCATCGCGTGGAAACGCGCGAGACGTCGTGGCGCAAGGACGACAGCCGCCTTCACGTCGATGCTTTTCCATCGCGGCCGAATTATGGCGAGCGCATCCTGCGCGTGTTCACCAACGTCAATCCGGATGGCGTGCCGCGTGTGTGGCGCGTCGGCGAGCCGTTCGAGGACATGGCAAAACGCTTCTTGCCAGCAATCCAAGCCCCGGTTCCCGGCGCGGCGTGGCTCATGAATCTCCTGCATATCACCAAGACGCCACGCAGCGAATACGACCACCTGATGCTCCATCTGCACGACGCAATGAAGGCCGATCTCGACTATCAAGCGAAATCGCCGCAGCAGCAGATGCCGTTTCCGCCCGGTTGCGTGTGGGTGTGTTTCTCCGATCAAACCTCGCACGCCGTCATGTCCGGCCAGTACATGCTCGAGCAAACCTTCTTCCTCCCTGTCAGCGCCATGGCCCAGCCAGACTGTGCGCCGCTCGGAATCCTGCAACGCCTGAAAGGCAGGGCGCTGGTTTGAGCGCCGCAGCCCGGTGGGAGTGTTTCGCAGGTTCGGTCCTTTGCGCGGGGCTTCACGTGCGCGGCGAGCGATCGTTGCCATTGTTGTCGAGCGCCTACCGCGAGGGCGTTCGATGCTGAGGCTCGTGTATCGCGCGTTATGGTGGCTCGTCGCGCCGCTCGCGGTGTTGCGCCTGCTGATCCGCTCGCGGCGGGAGCGGGGGTATCGCGAGCATATCGGCGAACGGTTTGGCTTTGGCCCCGCTCACCGAGCTGACGATCTCGCGCCGTTGATCTGGGTTCATGCGGTGTCGGTAGGAGAGACGCGGGCGGCTCAGCCGCTGATCGAAGCGTTGCAGCAAGCGCATCCCGATGCCCGTATCCTCCTGACGCACATGACCCCGAGTGGCCGCGCGACCGGCGTGGAGCTATACGGCGATCGGATTTCGCGCAGTTATCTTCCCTACGATTCTCCGTCGCTCGTGCGGCGGTTCTTGCGCGCGTGGCGGCCGTCGCTGGGTATCGTGATGGAAACGGAAGTGTGGCCAACGCTCATCGACGAATGCAAACGGGCCGATATCCCGCTGGTGCTGACCAACGCGCGGATGTCGGCGCGTTCGTTCAAGCGCGCGGCGAAGTTCGGCAATGCGACGCGCGAAGTGTTTGGCGGTTTTACGCGCGTGCTGGCGCAGACGCAGTCCGACGCAGACCGCCTGAGCGCGCTGGGTGCGCGCAATGTCGCGGTGCTCGGCAACTTGAAGTTCGATATGGCCGCGCCGCCCGAACTCTATGCGCGCGGCCATGCGTGGCGCGCGGCGATTGGGGAGCGCCCGGTTTGGGTGGCGGCAAGCACGCGCGAGGGCGAGGAAGCGCTGGTGCTGCAGGCGTTCACGACCTTGCGGGCTCGCCTACCCGACGCGTTGCTGATCCTCGTGCCACGCCATCCGCAGCGGTTCGACGAAGTCGCCGTGTTGATCGATGCCGCCGCGCAGTCCTATGTGCGGCGTTCCGCCTGGGCGGGAAGGACTGCTGCAGCGGGATCGGGAATCGATGCCGCGCCGGTATTGCCAGCGAACGTCAACGTGCTGCTCGGCGATTCGATGGGCGAGCTGAGCGCGTATTACGCGGCATCGGACCTGGCATTCGTTGGCGGGAGTTTGCTGCCGCTGGGCGGGCAGAACCTGATCGAGGCGTGTGCGGCGGGCGTGCCGGTGCTGATTGGCCCGCACACCTTCAATTTCACGCAAGCGACGAACGATGCGATCACGGAAGGCGCGGCGTTGCGCGTGAGCGATCCGGCGGCGTTGGCGCGCGGCCTGCGGGATCTTTTCACCGATAAACCCCGCCGGCTCGCCATGAGCGCAGCGGCGTCGGCGTTCGCGGCGAAGCATCGCGGGGCGACGGCGAGGACGGTGGCGGTGCTGGGGGCGTTGTTGCGCACGCCAGCAGAGGAACCGTGACTTTCAGCGGCAGGGGCGAACAACCCTCCCTGCCTAACCGCGTTCCTGCAAAATCCGCGTCACGCAAGCAACGAACCTCTCATTGCTCGCCTCCACGCCATACGCCCGCGCCCGTTCCAGCGCTTCGCGCGTGAAGCCATCGCGCAGATCGTGGTCCGATAACAACCGCAACAGCGCCTCTGCCATGGCGTCTACATTGCCGATAGGAACCAGCAGCCCGAATCGGCCATCGTCCAGGATCTCTCGCGGCCCGGTCGGGCAATCGGTCGAAATCACCGGCTTGCCAAGCGCCAGCGCCTCGAGCAACACCATCGGCATGCCTTCATAACGCGAGCTGAGCACCAGCGCACTCGCATGTGCCACGACCGCGTGCGGATTGTTCCGATACCCCGTGAAATGCACGCGTTCCCCGATCCCCAGTTCCACCGCCAGCGCTTCCAGCTCGCGGCGAAAACCGCCGTCGCCGACAATTACCAGGTCTTCCCGCACCCCACCGTCATCCCGCGTCCCGACAAGCTGTGCATAAGCTCGCAGCAAGGTCCGGTGATCCTTCTGGATCTCGTCGAGCCGCGCCACGGAAACGATGTACGGCGCGGAACACGGCGGCGTTTCCACAGCCGCGCCGTTCTCGCGAATCCGGTCGATATCGATCGCATTCGGCAGCACAAACACGTTGCGCAGATGGCCATTGAACAGTTCGCTCGCTTCATCGGCCATTTGGCGGTTCAGCGCGGCAATCCCGTCGTAGCGGCCGTATTGTGCGAGCAGCCGTTTCATTTTCCGGCGTCGGCCGCCCAGCCGTGCATCGAAACTGAAATGGTTCACGCCGAGCCACGCCACGCCGAAGCGGCCAGCCAGCCGGCGCAGCGACATGTCGAAGTCGATGATGATGTCGTGACGCTGCGCCAGCGCGGCCACACGCGCTTTCACGTAGGGACGCACGGCGAGCGTGTTGAACACGTCGCGCCCGACACGGCCGAGCTTGCTCAGCCGATGCGCGTAGCGACGTGCCTGGAACACGTTGAGCCAGGGTTTGTCGGTGAGAATCTCGACGCCAACGTCCGCCGGAACCTGCGCGCGAAAGCGCTGTTCGAACGCGGGGGACGAAAACATCACGGACAGCGTCACCGTGAAGCGCGCGCGGTCGTAGATCCGCAGCCATTGCATCAGCGACGATTCGATGCCGCCATCGTTGAAATCTGCGATGTGAAACAGCACCGCGATGCGCCTGGAGGGTTGCGCCATGAGTGTCGAGGACGCTGTGGGCGACGGGGTCGGCCGCACGGCGGCGTCGCGAGTTAGAAGCGTGTCGGGACTATCGATCAGAGGTCTCCGGAAGCGGGCCTATGGCCGTAAAAAGGGCAAGGCGACATGTTAACGCACTCGATCGGCCGGGAACAGTTTCTTCCCGGGGCCGAAACCAGCACTCAGACCGCGAGCAGCCCCTTTTTTTCGATGAAGCGAACCACCACGTCGAGCCCTTCCAGCGCTTTCAGGTTGCACATGACAAATGGCCGTTCTCCGCGCATCTTCCTGGCATCGGAGGCCATGATGTCGAGATTTGCGCCGACATACGGTGCAAGGTCGATCTTGTTGATCACCAGCAGATCGGACTTCGTGATGCCCGGACCGCCCTTGCGCGGAATTTTTTCGCCGCCGGCGACATCGATTACATAAATGGTCAGGTCCGATAATTCCGGGCTGAAGGTGGCCGCGAGATTATCCCCACCCGACTCGATGAACACGATATCCGCGTCCGGGAAACGCTCGATCATCTGGTCGACGGCTTCCAGGTTGATGGAGGCATCTTCGCGGATCGCCGTGTGCGGGCAGCCGCCCGTTTCCACGCCCATGATACGTTCGGCCGGCAACGCGCCCGCAACCGTCAGCAGGCGTTGATCCTCTTTTGTGTAGATGTCGTTGGTGATCGCGACGAGGTCGTATTTCTCGCGCATCGCCTTGCAGAGCATTTCGAGCAGCGTGGTCTTGCCCGAACCGACCGGACCTCCCACGCCCACGCGCAAGGGCGGCAGTTTCTTGGAGCGGCGGGCAGCGGCGGAATAGACGGGTGCGTTCATGTTTTTTAAGAGCGGAACAAGCGTGAATATTGTGATTCGTGGCGCGCCGAGAGAATGCCGAGTTGCGGCGCGAAGGTGTTGATTTCACCGGGCGATGTGTCGAGCGCTTTTTCCACAGCGGTATCGATAGCAACGCGCAACGCAACGATGATCCGCTGCCCCGCGATCTGGCCTAGCGGTACGGCTTTTAACGCTGCAGCGGCCTGATTTTCGACCCAGGAGAACGCGTAGGCGGCGAGGGCGGCGTCGGTGGCGGCATCGTGAGCATAGGCGGCGAAGGCGAATGCTGTGGGCTGCGAGATCGGTTTGATAGCGTTTAGCGTAGCTAAACGCGCGGCGTCGCCCCATTCGAGCTGCGTGCACAACTGCGCAAGCGACCAGCCCATCTGCTGCGTCTCGCGACGCAATTCCGAGGACTCGCGGCTGGCGAGGAATTCTTCATCGGCGGCGGCGAGTCCGGCTGCATCGTGATTGCGCCAGCGGGCCATCTGGTGCGCAAGGAACGGTAACTCGCCGCGTGCGAGCACATTGGTCAAGCCGCTCGTGATCCATTCGCGGGCGGTGTCGCCATCGTGGATCAAACCATGTTCTATCGCCGATTCAAGACCCTGCGAGTAACTGAACGCGCCAATAGGCAGTGCCGGCGATGCCAGATGAAGCAGGGCAGTGAGTTCAGCGATGCGCATGACCGTGGTCGTGATCGTGGCCTTCGTGGTCATGGCCCTTGCCGTCGTCGTGTGCGGCGTGGTCGCGAGTTTCGTGGTCCGCGTGCCCATGCGCGCACTGCGAATGGTCGCCATGATCGTGGCCCGCGCCGTGCGCGTGTCCATGATCGTGCCCGTGCGAGTGCCCATGATGTTCATCGAAGACCTTTTGCGCGAGCGCGTAGTCCTCCACAAACGTCTCGTCATGCCCATGCTTGTGACCGCCGCCATATGCGCCAGTCTCTGGTTGGAACGGCGCCGTCGCGTGATCCACATGCGCGCCCAGACGCTTGAGCATGTCTTCGAGCACGGGATCAGCTTCCAGTTTCAACTGTCCCGCAGCCACTTCAACCGGCGTGTGGCGATTGCCCAAGTGGTACGCGGCACGAGTCAGGGTAATAGGATCGTGAGCATGCACAACCAGCACATCTTGCGGCGCTGCAATCACACGTACCAGGCCGCCATCGTCGGCAACGAGCATGTCGCCATCGCGCAGCACCGTGCCGCGCGGCAGCACCAGCGCCACTTCCTCACCATTATCCAGCGTGGCGGCCAGGCGGCTCTTGCAGCGGTCATCGAAGGCAAGGGTCAAGGTAGGCGCGCGTTTGATCAGTGGTGCGGCAAGTTTCGCTTCGATACGTTTATCGATCGTGCGCATGAAAGTCTCAAAAAAGGAAGTAGCGCTGAGCCATCGGCAAAACGGTTGCCGGCTCGCAGGTGAGCAACTGGCCGTCGGCTACAACCTGATACGTTTCCGGATCGACGGTAATGGACGGCCTGTACGCATTGTGAACCATGTCGGCCTTCGATATGTTCCGACAATTCTTCACCGCGACCACTTGCTTCTTCAATCCGTACCGTTCGCCGATACCGTCGTCCAGCGCCATCTGCGAGACGAAGGTCAGAGAGGTCTTTCCCAACGCGCCGCCGCGAGTCGCGAACATCTCGCGATAATGCACCGGCTGCGGCGTCGGAATCGATGCGTTCGGGTCACCCATCTGCGCGACCGCGATCATGCCGCCTTTCAGGATCATCGACGGCTTCACGCCGAAGAATGCGGGCTCCCAGAATACGAGGTCGGCCCATTTACCCGGTTCGATGGAACCCACTTCATGCGCGATGCCATGCGTGATCGCCGGGTTGATCGTGTACTTGGCGATGTAGCGTTTCGCGCGGAAATTGTCGTTGCGCGATGAGTCTTCGGGCAACGCGCCGCGCTGCGTTTTCATCTTGTGCGCGGTCTGCCAGGTTCGCATGACAACCTCGCCCACACGCCCCATCGCCTGCGAATCAGAGGACAGCATGGACAGCGCGCCCAGGTCATGAAGGATGTCTTCGGCGGCAATCGTCTCGCGTCGAATCCGCGATTCGGCGAACGCGATATCTTCCGCAATCGATGGATCGAGGTGATGGCAGACCATCAGCATGTCGAGGTGTTCATCGAGCGTATTGATGGTGTACGGACGCGTGGGATTCGTCGATGACGGCAGCACGTTCAACTCGCCGCAGACCTTGATGATGTCGGGCGCATGACCGCCGCCCGCGCCTTCGGTGTGATACGTGTGGATCGTGCGGCCCTTGAATGCGGCGACCGTCGTCTCCACAAAACCCGCTTCATTCAGCGTGTCCGTGTGAATGGCGACTTGTGTGTCGGTATCGTCGGCGACGGACAGGCAGTTATCGATAGCCGCCGGCGTCGTGCCCCAGTCTTCATGCAGCTTGAGCCCGATCGCGCCGGCCTTGATCTGTTCGATCGCCGGCGCGGGCAAACTCACGTTGCCCTTGCCGAGAAAGCCAAGGTTCACCGGCCAACCATCGGCGGCTTGCAGCATGCGTTCGAGATGCCACGGCCCCGGCGTGCAGGTCGTCGCGTTCGTGCCGGTCGCGGGGCCGGTGCCACCGCCGAGCATTGTCGTGATGCCTGAAGCTATGGCTTCATCGATCTGCTGCGGGCTGATGAAGTGAATATGCGAGTCGATACCCCCCGCCGTCACGATCATCCCTTCGCCGGCAATGACCTCGGTGGCCGCGCCGATTGCAATGTTCACGCCCGGCTGGATATCCGGATTGCCCGCCTTGCCGATCGCAAACACGCGCCCGTTCTTGATGCCGATATCCGCCTTCACGATGCCCCAGTGATCGAGGATCAGCGCGTTCGTCACGACCGTATCCACCACGTCGGCGTGCACGCGTTGCGACTGGCCCATGCCATCGCGAATCACCTTGCCGCCGCCGAACTTGACCTCTTCGCCGTAGGTCGTGAAGTCGCGTTCGACTTCGATCAGCAGGTCGGTATCGGCGAGACGCACGCGGTCGCCGGTGGTCGGGCCGAACATCTCCGCGTAGGCGCGGCGTCCGATGCGTAGCGTCATTTCGATAATCCTGAAGTTGAGATCAAAGCGGACCCATGACGAGGCCGTTGAAGCCGTAGACCCGGCGATCGCCCGCTAGCGCCACGAGTTCGACCGTGCGTTCCTGGCCGGGCTCGAAGCGCACGGCCGTACCCGATGCAATGTTCAGCCGAAAGCCTCTCGCCTTGTCGCGTTCGAATATGAGCGCCGTGTTGACTTCGAAGAAATGAAAATGCGAACCGACCTGCACCGGCCGGTCACCTGTATTCGATACCGTCACGGACACCGTCTCGCGGCCCGCGTTGAGTTCGTGCTCACCATCGTCGATGAGATATTCGCCGGGAATCATGCGCGGCTCCTTTTATAAGAGTGCTGCAAGTTCAGGGAATCGGATGATGGACGGTCACGAGCTTGGTGCCGTCGGGGAAGGTGGCTTCTATCTGGATGTCCGGAATCATTTCCGGCACGCCGTCCATCACGTCGTCGCGTGTGAGGAGCGTGGTGCCGTAGTGCATCACGTCGGCGACGGTACGGCCGTCGCGTGCTGCTTCCATGAGCGCCGCCGAGATGAACGCGATGGCCTCCGGATAGTTCAGCTTCAGCCCGCGTGCGCGTCGACGTTCGGCGAGCAGCGCGGCGGTGAAGATCAGCAGCTTGTCTTTTTCGCGGTGGGTGAGCTTCATGGGATCGGAATGTGTCTCGGATTAGGCCGATTTTGCTAACGTCAGTGTTGCAAGAATCCTAGCATTGCAACCCTACGATTTCATTGGACGAATCATTGGATGAATTTGCGCAACTCGATGGTCGTCGGTCGCTCGAAAATTTCCTCCGGCGTGCCGCTTTCCCACACGCGGCCCTGATGCATGAACACGACCTTGTTCGACACGCGGCGCGCAAAGCGCATCTCGTGCGTGACCATGATGAGTGTCATGCCATCGGCGGCGAGGCTTTCTACTACTGCCAACACTTCGCCCACCAGTTCGGGGTCGAGCGCGGACGTGATTTCATCGCAGAGCAGGACCGTCGGTTTCATTGCGAGCGCTCGGGCGATAGCCACACGCTGCTGCTGTCCACCCGACAGTTGTTCGGGGTAGGCGTTGAATTTATCGGCGAGGCCGACGCGTTCAAGCACCTGTTCAGCGGTCGCGCGCGCCTTTGCCTTGTGAACCTTCTTTACCACCGTTTGCGCGAGCATCACGTTCTGTCCGGCGGTGAGATGCGGGAACAGGTTGTACTGCTGGAACACCATGCCGACTTTCAAGCGCAACGCGCGCAAATCGGCATGACGAGCGTCCATGTGTTCGCCGTCAATTTCGATCGACCCTTCGTCGATACTTTCCAGTCCGTTCAAGGTCCGCAGCAAGGTGCTTTTACCCGAGCCGCTACGACCAATGATGGCCACCACCTGTCCCGACTCCACCGAAAAATCGATGCCCTTCAGGACCTGGTTCGCGCCGAACTGCTTCTTGAGGTTTTGCGTTTCAACGAGCGGCATTCCATTTCCTTTCGAGCGTGCGCGCGTAGCGGGTAAGCGGATAACAAATCACGAAATAGATCACGGCGACCAAGCCATAGACCACGAACGGCCTGAAGGTCGCGTTCGAGATCATCGTGCCGGCTTTGGTGAGTTCGGTGAAGCCGATGATCGAGACCAGCGCCGTGTCCTTCACGGCTTGCACGCCGAAGCCGACCGTCGGCCCGATGGCGATGCGCGTGGCTTGCGGAAGAATCACGTGACGCAGTTGCTCGAGGTAGTTCATCGCAAGGCTGGATGACGCTTCCCATTGACCTTTTGGAATCGCTTCAACGCAGCCGCGCCAGATCTCGGCGAGGTAGGCGCTGGTGAACAGCGTGAGGCCGACGGTTGCGGCAATCCATGGTTGGACTTCGATGCCGAGCAGCGGCAGACCGAAGAACACGAGGAACAGTTGCATCAGGAGCGGCGTGCCCTGAAATATCTCGATGTAGACCTTCACGATGGTCCGTAACACACGCGAACTCGACACGCGCATCACAAGCAGCACGAAGCCCACGATGCCGCCGGCCACGAAAGAAACAATCGACAGCACGATGGTCCAGCGCGCAGCAAGCAGCAGGTTCGTGAGAATCTGTTCAAACGTGAATTCGATCATCGGGCACCTCGCAGATTGCGCGCGAACAGGCGTTTGCCTGCTTCGTTGAGGAGGAAGCGCAAGAGGATCGCCATCACGAGATAAGCGGCCGTGATCAGGAAATACGTTTCGAACGCGCGGAAGTTGCGCGACTGGATGTAGCTCGCGGCGTAGGTCAGGTCAGCAACGGATATCTGGGAAACCACCGCCGAGCCCAGCATCGTAATGACGATCTGGCTGGTGAGAGCCGGAAACACTTTTGCGATGGCTTGCGGCAAGACCACGTGCCTGAAGGTCTCGCCACGTGTCATCGCAAGCGACGCCGCCGCTTCAAGATGCCCCTTCGGCACGGCCGCGATACCCGAGCGGATGATCTCCACCGAATACGCGCCGAGATTGAGTGTCATGGCGAGCACGGCGGCCACGTATTCATCGATACGGATACCCAGCGCCGGCAGCCCGAAGAACACAAAAAACAATTGCACGATGAACGGTGTATTGCGGATCGCTTCCACGTAGCCGCCAACAAGCGAGCGCACCGCCGGGTACTTGCTGCCTTTGCCCGCCGCACCGAGTATGCCGACCGCGAGGCCGAGCACGGTGGACACGGCGGTCAGCCCAAGGGTTACCGCCGCGCCGCTCGCAAACATCCCGGCGTATTGCCCGAGATCGCCGAACTGGAGTTGATAAGCCATTAAATCGGCGCCTTGTTATTTAAGCTTTATTCGGAATGACGCGCGAGACTACAAACCGGCCGGCAGCGGCGCCTTGAACCACTTCTGCGACATGGCTTCGAGCGAACCGTCCTTTTTCGACTGGGCGATAGCCGCATCGACTTTAGCCAGCAGGCGCGGTTCGTTCTTGTTCATGCCGACAAAACACGGCGAGTTCTTGATCACGAACTTCGGTTCCGGACGGCGCGGGGGATTCTTCGAGAGGATCGCTGCAGCCACAATGTTGCCCGCTGCGATCAACTGAACCTGGCCGGAGAGAAACGCCTGGATGGTCGCGTTGTTGTCTTCGAAGCGCTTGATGGTCGCGTTTGGCGCCATTTGCGTGAGCGCGATTTCTTCGAGCGCGCCGCGCGTGGCTCCGACCGTCTTGCCGGTGAGGTCGGCGGGGCCGGTGACCTTGATATCGGCGGGGCCGAACACGCCCTGGAAGTACGGGGCGTAAGCCGCGGAGAAGTCCATCACCTTCTCGCGATCCGGCGTCTTGCCCAGCGACGAGATCACCAGATCCACCTTGTTCGTCGTCAGGTACGGCACGCGATTCGCGCTGTTGACCGGCACGAGTTCCAGCTTCACGCCCAGCGACTTGGCGAGCAGCGCGGCCATATCGATGTCATAACCCTGCGGCTGCATATCGCCGCCGACCGCGCCGAACGGCGGGTAATCCTCCGGCACGGCGACTTTCAGTACGCCGGCTTTCGCGATGTTATCGAGCGCGTCTGCGTGGGCGGTGAGCGGGACTAGAGCAAGCGCCGGGATGGCGAGGAGGGCGGCGACTACGGTGCCAAGAGCGTTACGGCGAAGCGTGTTGGTCATCTGATTGTCTTTCCTTGGATCGCGATTTGGCGCGGCGCGTCTCATTCACGGACGCGCTCGTCGGAAAGGGAGTAAAGCGAGAGTCGTGCCATTGCCTTTGCGCCTTTCTGGGTAGGCTTTAGCGAGATACCCGTCTTGGCAATGCACAAAGTATGGGCGTAATGGTGCGCTTTTGTGGTGCGCATTTTCTGAGGCATTACCCGGCTACGTTGTCCAAAGCCGTAATGGTCTGGCATCGACGCCGTGAATCAGTGGGCGCAACGTAGTCCAGCATTCGATCATTAATTGTTGGAGTGGCTCCATCGAATGGCTGGCTGCGCGGACGATCAATACGCCCGGCGCGACGCAGGAAGCGGCGGCGCGCAGCGTTTCATTGAACGGAAGGCGTGCACTCAGGGATTCCGCCAGCGCGTCGTCGCAAGCCGGGCCGATCGCCCAGAGCGTGCCGTAGGCGGGAAAGCCTGCAAGACCCTGGGGGGCGAGGCGTAAAGGGTCGTCGGCGGAGAGCAGCGCGCGTTCGAACCAGCGCAGCCGGCCCTGGCTGTCTTTGATCCGTGCCGTTGATGCAAGCCGCCCGTCCGACCATCGTTCACCGGCTGCCTGACGGCCGAGTTGCATCGCGTCCCAGCCAATGGCGGTTGCAGTTGGGTCTATCGTCAACGTGAAATCCAGCGCCACGTTCGATGACTCGAACACGATGTTGTTCTGCGGCAGCCAGTCGAGCTTTGCGTTCGCGCCGACGCGGATATCGATGCGTTGCGTGGCGAGCTTGCCGTTCGCCTTGTACCACTTGGTCGCGCCCGGCGTGGTGATGACCGCGTGCGTTTGCGCGCCTAAGTCGATGTCAATTGCCAGCCGGTCGCCGCCCGCGACACCGCCTGGCGGATGCACGATCACCGCGTGGCAGATGGTCTCGCCTTCGGGATACAAGGGCCGCTGCATGCGCAAAGGCCCTATGTGTTTCCGATGCGTCAACGCCGTGCGCCCCGGTTGATGCGTGAAGCCGAGTTCGAGCTTGCCATGCCACTCGGCGGAATCGGAATCGGAGACGGTAGCTGGCAGCAGTGCGGCTATAGGTTCGTGATGCATGAGGCTTTTGGGATTGGGAGCGAGTCGCCATGTTACGGCGAGCGTCAGACCGCGATCAACTCCCGCACGCCCTGCGCTTCCATATCCGCGCCTGCGCCACCCGCTACGATTTCTCCGCGGCTCATCACCCAATACCGGTCGGCAAGCTCGCGCGCGAAGTCGTAGTACTGTTCGACCAGCAGCACCGTCATGCCCATTTCATCGACGAGTTGACGCAGCGTGCGCCCGATATCCTGAATGATCGACGGTTGAATGCCTTCTGTCGGTTCATCGAGAATGAGCAGCTGCGGCTCACTCATCAGCGCCCGGCCGATGGCCAACTGCTGTTGCTGGCCGCCCGACAGATCGCCACCGCGTCGACTTTTCATTTCCTTGAGCACCGGGAACAGCTCGTAGATCCGGTCCGGGACTTTCGATGGCGCTCGGCGACTCGCCGCGCCCACCAGCAGGTTTTCTTCTACGGTCAGGCGCCCAAAGATGTCGCGTCCTTGCGGCACGTAAGCCAGGCCGCTCGAGACGCGCTTGTAAGTGGGCATCGATGAGATCTTCGCGCCGCGCCAGGAGATCGTGCCGCTTTTGGTGGGTACCACGCCCATCAGGCAGCGCAATAACGTCGTCTTGCCCACGCCGTTACGACCCAGCAGCACCGTGAGTTTTCCATCGGGCACGGTCATCTTCACATCGCGCAGGATGTGGCTGCCGCCGTAGAACTGGTTGAGGGAATCAACTTCGAGCATGTGTATTTCCTCTATCGACCGAGGTACGACTCGATCACTTTCTCATTGCGCTTCACTTCATCGAGCGTGCCGTGCGCGAGCACGCTGCCCTCGGCCATCACCGTCACCCGCCCCGTGTCGCCCGAGAGCGCCGCGACGAACTCCATGTCGTGCTCGACCACCATCATCGAACAGGTGCCGCGCAGTTTGTTCAGCAATTCCGCGAGCTGCATGGTTTCATGGTCGGTCATGCCGGCGGCCGGTTCATCGAGTAACAGAAGTGCTGGTTGCTGCATCAGCAACATGCCAATCTCCAGCCGCTGTTTCTGACCATGCGACAACTCGCCGGCATAACGCGTGGCATCGGCTTCAAGGTGAATCAATTCCAGCGTCTCTTCAATCCTTGCTTGTGCCTCGCGGTCCAGTTTCGACCTGAGCGAGGCTAACCACCCCTTGTCGGTTTTCATCGCGAGTTCGAGGTTCTCCCACACCGGATGGTTCTCGAACACGGTCGGCTTCTGGAACTTGCGGCCGATACCCGTGCGCGCGATCACCGGCTCCGACATGCGCGTCAGATCAAGCGTCTGGCCCAGAAACACCTTGCCCGAATCGGGCCGTGTCTTGCCGGTGATCACGTCCATCATCGTGGTCTTGCCCGCGCCGTTCGGTCCGATTACGCAACGCAGTTCGCCCACATCGATAGACAGCGTCAGCTTGTTCAGCGCGCGGAAACCATCGAAGCTCACGGTCACGTCTTCCAGATACAGGATCGTGCCGTGCGAGACATCGATTTCGCCCGGTTCGAGCACGTGGCCCAGACCCGTGATGCCGTTCTGGTTGCGTTCGTTGATTTCCGGCAGCGGCGGCAGGTCCACGATCAAGGCGTTGGAGGCGTTAGGTGAGTTAGGCGAGTGAGTCAATGAGGCGGTCAATGTGAATGTCCTCCCGCTTTCTTCCGGCGCAGCGCCATATCAATGAGCCCCATGATGCCGTTCGGCAACAACAAGGGCACCAGCGTAAAGATCAGGCCGAGAAAGAACAGCCAGTATTCAGGGAAGTTCGCCGTAAAGAAGCTCTTCGCACCGTTCACCGCGAACGCCCCGATGATCGGCCCGATCAAGGTCCCCCGTCCACCCACGGCTACCCAGATCGCCATTTCAATAGAGTTGCCCGGCGACATCTCGTTTGGGTTGATGATGCCCACCTGCGGCACGTACAACGCGCCCGCAATGCCGCATAAAATGGCCGATACGGTCCAGATAAATAGCTTGTAAGCGAGCGGGCTGTAACCTAAGAACATCAGCCGCGCTTCGCCATCGCGCACGCCCGTCACCACGCGCCCAAGCTTGGACGTCACAATCGCCCGTGCCGCGATAAACGCCAGAATCAGCACGCCGAGCGTCATCAGGAACAACACCGTGCGCGTACTGGCCGACGTAATCGGAAAGCCCGCGATACGCTTGAAATCGGTAAAACCGTTATTGCCGCCAAAGCCCGTTTCGTTGCGATAGAAGAGGAGCATCGCGGCGAACGTCATCGCCTGCGTGATGATCGACAGGTACACGCCTTTGACGCGCGAGCGGAACGTGAAGAAACCGAATATCCAGGCGAGCACGCCGGGTACAACAATCACCAGCAACAGCGCATACCAGAGGTGTTGCGTGCCCTGCCAGTACCACGGCAGTTTGTGCCAGTCGAGGAACACCATGAAGTCGGGCAGGTCGCTCTGGTAGTTGCCCTCGCGGCCAATCGAGCGCATCAGGTACATGCCCATCGCGTAGCCGCCGAGCGCAAAGAACAGCGCGTGCCCGAGGCTCAGGATGCCGCAATAGCCCCACACGAGATCCAGCGCCAATGCGCCGATCGCGTAGCACATGAGCTTGCCGACGAGCGTCATCGAATACGCGGAGAGGTGGAACGTGCTCGACTCCGGCAGCACGAGCGCGGCGATAGGCACGCAGATGCCCATTGCGATCACGAACGCGATCAGCGCAATCCAGCCGCTGCGGGGTAAAAGCGCCGCACGCGGCGGCAGGCCCAATGCAAAACCTTCGCGCCGGGCTTGCTCATCGGGTTGCGGCGCAACATCGAGGTTGGCTGAGACGTTGGGTGTAGTCATCTCAAACCTCGGCGCTACGGCCCTTCAGGGCAAACATGCCCTGAGGACGCTTCTGGATGAACAACACGATCAGCACGAGCACCGCGATCTTCGCGAGCACCGCGCCCCAGAACGGTTCGATCGTCTTGCTGACCAGCCCCAGTCCAAAGCCGCCGATCACCGTTCCCGCCAGTTGTCCAACACCGCCCAGCACCACCGTCATGAATGAATCGATGATGTAGCTCTGCCCCAGATCCGGCCCGATATTGCCGATCTGCGAGAGTGCGCAACCACCCAGTCCCGCGATGCCCGCGCCGAAGGCGAATGCATACGAATCCACGCGGGCGGTTTTTACGCCCACGCATGCGGCCATGCGGCGGTTCTGCGTCACGGCGCGCACGAACAGGCCCAAGCGCGTCTTGGTGAGCACGACCCACGCGAGCAGCACGACAACGAGCGAGAAGCCGAGAATGGTCAGGCGGTTGTAAGGCAATATGAGGTTCTGCATGATGGACACGCCGCCGCTCATCCACGAGGGGTTCGTCACCTGCACGTTCTGCGCGCCAAAGATGGTGCGAGTGGCCTGGATCAGAATCAGGCTGATGCCGAAGGTGGTCAGCAGCGTTTCGAGTGGCCGGCCGTAGAGATGTTTTATCACCAGCCGTTCCAGCACAATGCCGACCAAGGCGGCGGCGGCAAACGACACGGGCACCGCGAACAGCGGATACCAGTTGAACGCGCCGGGTGCGTAGTGCTGCACGAGGTTTTGCACGACGTACGTGGCGTACGCGCCAATCATGAGGAATTCGCCATGCGCCATGTTGATCACGCCGATCAGGCCGTAGGTGATCGCAAGACCGAGCGCTGCGAGCAAGAGCACGCTGCCTAGCGACAGACCCGCGAAGATCGTGCCGACAATCTCGCCGCGTCGTTGAATCGAGTTCAGCTCTTCAATGCCCGCCTGGGCTGCTGCGCGCACGCGGGCATCCGGTTCGTTAAACGTACCGTCGGCGTTCTTGACGACGATCGGGCGCAAGAGTTCGTTCATATCGAGGTCGTGACGCGCGGCGACCAGTTGCACGGCTTCGAGGCGCTTGTTCGGATCGGTATCGTGTAAGGCTGTAGTGGCCCAGAGCGTATCGAGACGTTTTTTAAGTGTCGGATCGGTTTCCTTGGTGCGGGCTTTATCGACTAAAGGTTTGATCGACGGATCGGCGTTCTTGAGCAATTCGTCGATGGCCGCGCGCCGCGTGGCGATATCAGGCGATGCCAGTTGCAAGCCCGACACCGCACCCGACACCTTCGAGCGCAGCAGATTGTTCAAGGTGACCGGTTGCGCATCGGGCGCGTCCACGATCTTGTTGGTGAGCGGGTCCTTGTTGCCGTCGTCGGTCTGGATTAAGACCTTGCCGGCGTCGGTGGCGACCAGAGAACCATCGGAGAGTGCGTTGAGCACAGCGATTGAAGGGGCGTCGGCGTTGGCGATCAGCTTGTCGATGGCGGCGGATTTGGCGTCGAAGTCGTCAGCCGCGAGCGGCGCGAGATCGTCGGCGCTCAGCGCCGCAAAGGCAACCAACGGCATGCAGGCAATCAGGATTGCGCAGAGGCCACGGCGAGCGAAGCGAAGCATCGAATCAGTCATGAATGGCCTGTCAGGTAGAGCGGAGTGCGGGGCGGCGTGGTGCGATGTGTTGCGTGTTCCATGCTGCCCGGACTCGTATGAACCGCCGCGGGGTTCTTGTGCTTGATTGCGGCGGTTCGATGTTTCAACGTTGGTAGTTCGTACTTGCTAAGGCTTAAGCCCGAGGTTCAGGCCTTAGTTTTAGACTCAGGACTCAGGCAAAAGACTTAACCTTAACCCCGAGCCTTTAAGCCACACGCCGCCGACGCAGGAAATCCGGAATCGAACTCACCACATCCGGCTTGCCTTCGTTGCCCGGAATGTATGGGCTCCACGGCTGCGCGCGCACCGTCGTCTTCGTGCGCCACACGACGTTGAACTGACCGTCGGCACGCACTTCACCAATCATCACCGGCTTGTGCAGGTGGTGGTTCCCATCCATCTCAAGCGTAAAGCCCGACGGGGCGGCGAACTTCTGGCCGATCATCGCCACGCGAATCTTGTCGACATCGACGCTCTTCGCTTTCTCGGCCGCCTGTTTCCACATATGGATGCCGACAAAGGTCGCTTCCATCGGATCGTTCGTCACGCGCTTGTCGCCGCCGGGCAGGTTGTTCTTCTTGACCCAGTCCGCGAACATCGCCTTGAACTTCGTGTTCTCCGGGTTCTTCAGCGACATGAAGTAATTCCACGCGGCGAGATTGCCCACCAGCGGTTTTGTATCGATGCCGCGCAGTTCCTCTTCGCCCACCGAGAACGCGACGACCGGCACATCGGTGGCTTTGAGCCCCTGATTGCCGAGTTCTTTATAGAACGGCACGTTCGAGTCTCCGTTCACCGTCGAGATCACGCAGGTCTTGCCGGCTTGCGAGAACGTCTTGATGTTCGCGACGATCGTCTGATAGTCCGCGTGCCCAAACGGCGTGTAGACCTCTTGAATGTCATCGTCCTTTACGCCCTTGGAGTGCAGGAACGAGCGCAGGATCTTGTTCGTCGTGCGCGGATAGACATAGTCGGTGCCCAGCAGGAAGAAGCGTTTTGCTGCGCCGCCTTCCTTGCTCATCAGGTATTCGGTGGCGGGAATGGCTTGCTGGTTCGGTGCGGCGCCCGTGTAGAACACGTTCTTCGACATCTCTTCACCCTCGTACTGCACCGGGTAGAAGAGCAGGCCGTTGAGTTCCTCGAACACCGGCAGCACCGATTTACGCGACACCGACGTCCAGCAGCCAAAGGTCACCGCGACCTTGTCTTGCGAGATCAGTTGACGCGCTTTCTCGGCGAACAGCGGCCAGTTCGAAGCGGGGTCGACTACCACCGGTTCCAGTTGACGGCCAAGCACGCCGCCGCTTGCATTGATCTGCGCAATGGTCATCAGCGCCGTGTCTTTGAGCGACGTTTCCGAAATCGCCATCGTGCCGGACAGGGAATGCAGTACGCCCACTTTGATGGGGCCGGTATCGGCGGCGTGTGCTTTTGAAATGGGCAGTTGTCCCGCAATCGCGAGCGCGCCCGACATAGAGCCGAACTTCAGGAGGCTGCGTCGTTTCATGGTCTTTCCCTTGCCGATTTATTTGTTGGAGGCGGGTATCTGGTGGATATTTTTAATATCGCTGACGGAGAGTCAGTCGTTCGGACACTGCAAGGGATATGCCAGTGAGTTGTTTGTACTGATGGTTAGCGGGTTTGAAGGTGGAAAGGGCAGCAGGCGGAATGTCGGGGCTAGCAGTAATGCATTAATTTGGTGCAAAGGCGAATCAGACGCCTTTTGGCGGTGCGCTAGGCGAGGGGGTGGAGCGTGGAAGGCCGATCTGTCGTCGATATCCGAGTTTGGGCCGGGTCAGGAACCGATCGGTCGTTGCTCCCTGATTCTGCAAATACAGGCATTACTGGATTTTAATCGCGCGACCTGGTTCTGCTCAGATACTTCACCTGGTTCTGCTCAGATACTTCGTGAGTAGATCCGATTGATCTTAATCGGATGGGTACGTCGCAAATAAATTCGATGTACCTCGACAAGCGCCTCAAAGATTAATTTGGGCACGTCTCATTGAAATATAGGATCTTGAAAGCTTTGCCTAAAAATAAGCATGTTCGCAGTATTCGTTGCTGGGAGGCAAAAGAAAACTCCCGTTTATCTCAGGAGTTTTCCCTGCGATTACCGATTCACCACCCGCTTTGGCACACTCAGCGCCAGCAATCCACCCAACACCATGAACGCGGCGAGCATATACATCCCGCTCGCGTTCGATGCCGTTACTTGCTTCAACCATCCCACAAGATAAGGACTCAAAAACCCCGCGAGGTTCCCCAGCGAGTTAATCATCGCGATACCGGCAGCGGCACCCGTCCCAGCCAAAAACGCCGTCGGCAAACTCCAGAACAGCGGCAGCGTAGTGAGAATCCCCATCGTCGCCAACGTCAGCCCGAGCATTGCCATCGGCGTATTCGTCGACCACACCACCGACAACACCAGCCCCAACGCCCCCACAGCGGCAGGAATGGCGATATGCCACCGCCGTTCGCCTCTTTTATCGGCACTGCGCGCGACGAGCAGCATGCCAATCACCGCCGCACCAAACGGAATAGCGGACAACAAGCCGATGGTCAGTGCATCGGTCACCCCGGTCGCCTTGATAATCGTCGGCAGCCAGAAGCTCACGCCATAAAGCCCCATCACGAATGAGAAGTACGTCAGGCTCATCAGCCACACGCGGCCACTTTTGAGCACCTCGCGCACGGGCATATCCACCTTCTCGACGTTGTCCTTCGCGATATTCCGCTCCAGCAGTTCGCGCTCCTCAGTGGTAAGCCATTTCGCTTTCGCTATCCGGTCATCCATGAAGATGAACACAACAATCCCGACTACGATCGATGGAATGCCTTCGAGCAGGAACAGCCATTGCCACGCGTGCCAGCCGTTGACGCCATCGAAGTTCTTCATGATCCAGCCCGATACCGGTCCGCCGATCAACCCTGATAAAGCAATCGCCGTCATGAACAATGTCGTCATCCGCCCGCGCCGTTCAGCCGGAAACCAGTAGGTGAGATAGAGAATGACGCCGGGGAAAAATCCCGCTTCGGCCACGCCCAAAATGAAGCGCATGACATAGAACATGGCGGGCGTGGTGATGAACATCGTGAGGGCGGAAATAATGCCCCACGTGATCATGATCCGCGCGATCCACACGCGTGCGCCGACCTTGTGCAGGATGACGTTGCTGGGAATTTCGAAGATGAAATAACCGAAGAAAAAGATGCCCGCGCCAAAGCCATAGACGGCATCGCTTAGCCCGAGATCGGTGGTCATCTGAAGTTTGGCAAAGCCCACATTCACACGATCCAGATACGCCACTACGTAGCAGATCAGCAGCAACGGCGAGAGCCGCCACGCGACCTTGCGATACGTCGCCGCTTCGAACGCGGAGGGCGGTGCGCCCGCGCCCGGTCGATGCAATTCACCCGCAGTACTGGCCATGTCGTCTCCTGACTATTTTTATCGATGGGAAAACGTGCTGTCCGATTCTATCCGCTCGCTCCAGGCCGCAACCGTCTGTTTTATATGGGGAAAACACCGATCAAAGGCATCCGGCTGCAGTCGCCGGATGCGCCTCTGGCAAGCACGTCAAACGCACCGTCCGCCATCTACTTCCAACGCCACGCCGGTGATGAACTCGGCGTCATCGGAGGCGAGATAGAGCGCCGCATTCGCAATATCCTGTGGCGTCGAAAGCCGTCCCAGCGGGATAGTTGCCAGAAATTTCTGACGGTTCGCGGGCGTGTCTTCCATGCCCATGAACTCGGACAACAAACCGGTTTCGCCCATCACCGGGTTGATGCAGTTGACGCGAATCCGGTCTGGCCCAAGCTCAACCGCCAACGCCTTGCTCGCGATAATCACCGCCGCCTTGCTGCCGTTGTACCAAACCAGACCCGGCCGTGGCCGCACGCCCGCCGTCGATGCAATATTGATGAACGCACCACCGCCGACCTTGCGAAAGTAGGGAACGAGTTGCGCCACGCTGAAGTAGATGCTCTTCACGTTCACCGCATAAACGCGATCGAATTCGGCTTCGGTAATTTCCATCACCGGCTTGTTCCGATGTGTCGTGCCCGCGTTATTCACCACGACCTGAACGCTGCCGAAGTCTTCGATGGCAGCATCGAAAAGCGTTTGCCAGTCGGCTTGTTTCGTCACGTCACCGGGGACCGCGATCGCCTTGCCGCCGCTCACCGCAATCTCGCTGGCCACGCGCTCGGCCGATGCTCCGTTGAGGTCGTTCACCACGACGTTCGCGCCTTCGCGCGCAAATGTCTTCGCAATCCCTTCGCCGAATCCCGATCCGCCGCCAGTCACAATCGCGGTCTTGCCTTGCAGTCTCATGTTGTCTCCGGTCCCATGCAAAATGGTTGCTGATTAGCCATGCTTGATGGCGATGGTTTTGAGCAGTGTGAAACCATACAACGCTTCGAAGCCTTTCTCGCGGCCATGGCCCGAATGTTTGACGCCGCCGAAGGGCAACTCCACGCCGCCCCCCGCGCCGTAGTTATTGATGAACACTTGCCCCGAGCGCACCTTGCGCGCAATGCGCATTTGCCTGCCGCCATCGCGTGTCCAGATTCCGGCGACCAGGCCGAAGTCCGTGCCATTGGCGAGCTTTAGCGCGTCGGCTTCGTCATCGAAGGGCATCGCACAGAGCACCGGACCGAACACTTCTTCGCGTGCGAGACGGTGCGCCGGCGGAACATCGCGCAAGAGCGTAGGCGCCTGATAAAAGCCCGCTTCCGGCGCTTCGGAAACCACTTCACCGTGGGCGGCCATCGCGATGCCATCGTGCTGAGCATCGGAGAGAAAATCCCACACGCGTTGCTGCTGCTTCGCGCTGATGAGCGGACCGCAATCGAGATCGAGCTTGCTCGGGCCAACCTTCAACGCACTGAACGCCTCCGATAACCGCTCGAGCAGCGGCTCATACGCCGATCGCTCGATCAGCACGCGGCTGCCCGCCGAGCACGTCTGCCCCGCGTTCTGCACGATCGCCGAGACGAGCACGGGCAGGGCGGCGTCGAAGTCGGCATCGGCGAAAACGATCTGCGGCGACTTGCCGCCGAGTTCGAGCGTAACGGGGACGTGGTTATCGGCGGCCATCTTGACCACCGCCGCGCCCGTCGCCGGCGATCCGGTGAACGAGATGTGATCGATGCCCGGATGTCTCGCAAGCGCCGCGCCGGCCTCGTATCCATAACCCGTGACAATGTTCAGCGCGCCTTCCCGCAAGCCCGCTTCGGCGGCGAGTTCGGCTATGCGCAGTATCGATAAACACGCGTCTTCGGCCGGCTTGACCACGCACGCGTTGCCGGCCGCGAGCGCCGCGGCGACGCTGCGCCCGAAGATCTGCAGCGGGTAGTTCCACGGCACGATATGCCCGGTCACGCCGTGCGGTTCGCGGATCGTGAGGACGGTGTAGCCGGTTTGATAGGGCAGTGTCTCGCCGTGGAGCTTGTCGGCGGCGCCTGCGTAGAACTCGAAATACCGCGCGATGCCGGCCGCGTCCGCGTGGGCTTGCTTCAGGGGTTTGCCGGTGTCGCGTGCTTCGAGATGCGCCAGTTCGTCCTGATGGGCGGCGATGATCATCGATAGCCGGTACAACACACGTCCGCGATCGGCGGCGCTTGCGTGGCCCCACGAGCCTTCGTAGGCGTGGCGCGCCGCCTGGACGGCGCGGTCGATATCGGCTGCGTTGCCGCGCGCGAGTTGCGCGAAGACCTGGCCATCGGAGGGATCGATGACGGCAATTGTCTCGTGGCTCGCCGCCGCCACCCACTGATTGCCGATGAAATGTTTTGCCTCTTCCATGCCTGACTCCTGTCTCCGTGGCGGTTGTCGGGATGCACTACCGCGCGTCAGTTCGTGGCGCGGTGCTTTCATTTGCGTTGATTCGTGCTCTCGGGCGCGATGCCAGCAGCCATTTTGCGCCGTTTTTATGGCACACCGCTGACGCCGGAGCAACCCCCTCGATTGGCTATAATGACGTAATTGCGCTGTTTCGCTGTTTCATGGGCGAACGAAGCGCCTGGACGCAGCGGTGCAGTCAAGGCATTCGCGCTTCACGTGTATTGTCGCAATGCAGCAAAACGTGACGTTAGCGCCTACCGAATGCGTTTATCTCCGACACCGAATTTCCACTTTGAAGAGAGTGCATATGAGCTTTAACAACGTACCCGCAGGCAAGGATCTTCCGCAAGACTTCAACGTGATCATCGAGATCCCGGCGCAGAGCGATCCCGTGAAGTATGAAGCGGACAAGGAGATGGGCATCCTCGTGGTCGACCGCTTCATCGGTACGGGAATGCGCTACCCGGCGAACTACGGGTTCATTCCGCAGACGCTTTCAGGCGACGGCGACCCGGTCGATGTCCTGGTGATCACGCCGTTCCCGCTGCTGGCAGGCTCGGTGGTCCGGGCACGCGCATTGGGCATGTTGCAGATGACGGATGAATCGGGTGTCGACGCGAAGCTGGTGGCGGTCGCTCACGACAAGATCTGCCCGATGACGGCGCATATGAAGACGGTGGACGACGTGCCCGAGTATCTGAAGGACCAGATCAAGCATTTCTTCGAGCACTACAAGGCGCTGGAGAAGGGCAAGTGGGTGAAGGTCGAAGGCTGGCAGGGCGTGGAAGCTGCCCACAAGGAAATCACGGAAGGCGTGGCTAACTTCAAGAAGTAAGGTTAGCGGCTGATTGTTGAGGTGTTGAAGACCGCCCGGTCTTGCCATGAGGCAGGACCGGGCGGTTTTTTTATGCTGAAAAATTGATGTTGCTGCGATCCACAGCGCTGCTGAGCCATCGCGTAAAAACACCCGCTCCTACCAAATTCCAAGTAATCAGAAAAGTACGATTTCCACAAAAAGGGGTGACCTTCCTGCGTTTACTGCGGGTTTCATCGAGAGCGTGACGTTGAATCGATCAGGAGAAGATCGAACACTGAGAAAGGTCGCTACCTTATGAACAAGGTTTAAAGAATGAACAGGCGACTCAGGGGTGGAATCAGTGCAGCGATTGCGCACTTGCTCTAGTAGGATGTGGAGCAGGCGGAGATGGAAATGGAGATTCCTCGGCCACTCCTTCGGCTCAGGCAAAGAAGGACCATGTTTTCCAGCTGAAGGTGGCGACACCGCAGATTGCCGATGTCGGCATTACGCCCTTGTCCGCATTGCAGCCTGGGACGAAAGCAATTTCATCGTGAGCGGTACCTTTCCGAGTACGCCGACTTACGTTGGGATTTCGGCGATTCCTCGGCTCTATCAAACGGTGTCTCGGCTACGCACATGTATTCGAAGCGGGCTACGTTCACGGTCAAAGTGACGGCAACAGACGCGAGTAACCAGAAGAGCGTCGAGACGCGATTAGTCACGATTGTCCAAAATCAGCCGCCACACATCAGCGGCGTTGTAAGCATTGGGGCAAATGGGCCTGGCAACGTTTTTGACACCGGGCAAATCGGATCTGGGAGCGCCATTAGCATCGGCAGACAGGACCTATAGGATCGGCCGTCAAGGTCGTCTGCGACCGATCCGCAAGGCGATGGGCACACGTACAAGTGGATGATTGACGGTGTCGCCCACGGGGGAAAAACAGCGAAACACGCTAACCTATACGTTTGCGACCGGCGGCGCGCACGTTGTGACGGTCGTTGTGATGGACGAATATGGTGGCCAGACCAGCCAGGATTTCCCTGTTACCTTTGAGAATGCCGGATGCCATCCGCTTGCCACTTTCTCCGGTTACCCCGATGCCGGGAGGCTATGCCGTTTGGAAGGCAACCCATACCGGGCAGGCCTGGGCTGGATGCGCGTTTCCGCAAATGGAACCACTTGGGCGTTGCCGATCGACAAGCCGCAGGTGCTGAAACATGCAGACAAACTGATCCAGCGGATTTTCATGCTGTACGGATTGCCGAATCTGCAGGACCTGAACAAGCTCCTCGTGGGGGAGCACACGAGTGCGGTTATCGCGTGCGATCTCAAACTCGAACAGGTATCCCAGGCGACGTGCGAGGAGGCGATCACCTACTGCGAGTCTGTACGGGATTTCGTGTCGAGAGAGATCCTCGTGGACATTCTGGACGGCACTGAAGACTATATCGACTGGCTCGAAATCCAGCTCGGTCTCATTGACAAGATTGGAATAGAAAATTATCAGCAATCGGGCATCGGTTCGATGAATGGCCCGGTAGGCTGTCGCGCACAACGGTGTGCGCCAGGCCTCTGGTGACTGCGAGACGAATGCCGGCTCGGAATCGCCGCCGCAAACATACGAATACCAATGTGTGCGGACCCCCTCGTTTGCGAAAGACAGGTCAAATCACGCTTCGTCGGTCGTCTGGAAGTTCTCCCTTTTTGGCCGCCGGCCAGCGTCACAGTTCGCTGGACGACATTGTGTTTGATACGTGCCTTCCGCTTCGGCCATCAAAGCCGCGGCATTACCAGTGCGGTGCCGTGTTTCGGCGGTCTTTACGGATCGCTCTGGCCTGCGAGCGATGGAGAAGTCTTCTCTGCAACAATCTTCGGCGAACCATTCCGGCCTGATGACAGCGGGTTCTGTATGTTCGCCGCTTAATGGCAGGACATGCACGCTGCTTGACGGTGGCCCCATCGATTTGGTGACCGGTGGTCACCAAAACTGTCGATACTCCTGCTGCATATCCATGCTGACTCCGATATGGCACACCCTGCCTTTTTTCGTAGTTGATATTTCGTCTGATAAATCCGAAAAAGGATACGTGGCTGAAGTCCGATGACTCCGCCGCGATTAACCGTCACGATTGACCTGCGACGGAGACTCCCGGTGCCTTCCCCTTCGCGCTGGACAGCGGGACGGGGCGCGGCCGGAACGATACAAGCATGCGCATTTGAGGCAGGGAACATCATGAAAGAACTCAATGCATGGACAGTCACTGGCATGGAGAGCGCCTCACTCATGCTATCGGCAAACGCTGCTCCTGATCAGCGTTTGCAGCGGGCCGAAGCCGAAGTCCGTCGGCTAACCAGATGCATGGAGATGAAGGACCGGCAGCTCTGCGAGCTGCGCAAGGCGCTTGCGCATTCGGCGACTGTTCACTACTCGTTTGAAAATCGCCTGCAGCGTGAACTCGATTCCCTGCGGATCATGATGCCCGTGAACGAGTTCCAGGAGCATCGGGGCAAGTCCGCTAGCGACCGACCAGGGGAGGGCATCGTCGTGAAACTGCCCTACGTGACGTTGATACTGTCTGTCCTGTTCGATGCGATGTGTACGTTCTGGGCAGACTGCGATCGCGATCATCCTCCGAAGTCTGCGACCGTCGCGCACGAGATCGACGAGCGCCTGGGCTTGAGCTCACAGCGGAATGGAGATGCTTCGCGCAGCGGCCAGGCCTATGCGTCGGCTATTAGGCCGGACTGGGTGAAGGAGGCCGACAACCGGCATCATTGCCGCCCTGCAGGCATGCGCTGATGTCAGGGGCCGGTCGTCTAGCTGTCGCTGCTTGCGTGTGCCGTTCTGTTGTCCCAAACTGCGAGGGGCACGTCGCCGCGGGCGCGCTCGCTTCAGTCGGATGCAGATGACCCGGCATGCCAGGATCCGCGAGTGGGAGCTGTCCGAAGCGGGTGATCGAGTTCAGCAGCGTGACAGGATCGCGCTGGAGTTTGTGGAACGCGGCAGGGTCCAGATCGATTGAGCACGCAACGACATTGGCGCAGCCCGGCGCCGTGCCAACCCCGATATCGTGCAGATCGAGCCCGAAGCGTCGGTACAGACGTGCAACGGAGTGCGAGACCACGCCGATCACGCGTGTCGCGCCGAACGAGAGGGCGAGCGCCATGGCGTAAGGGAACAACGACATGCCCGACCTTGAGCCGGCTCGATGATCCGGCAGTCCCGATCCTGCGAATCGCGACATCTCCCATATCGAAGGTAATGACGGCAGGGCACCAGGGCCTGCAAGTTCCGGAAAGACGTCACGGAGCAGATAGGGTCCTGTGGTGGGCATGAGCCGCGCACATCCGCACACCTCGTAATCTGCGGACAGTGCGACCAGATGGACCGTAGCGTCTCCGTCGAATTTATCCCATTCGCTCATAGTATCGTGGGACACGCCGGGTATTTCCCAGTGCAGGCGCTGGACAAAGACCTTGTGGCGGAAGGTTCCGAGATGGTGACGGATATCCGATGGCAGCTCATCAAGCCTGCCGGCAACGATGTATGACATGGGCTCCTCCTGATGTTAGCCGTTGACACGACGCTATCAGCGTGTCTGTGCCCCCGGAAACTCTGAGCTTTGGGAGGGTGTCGATGAGTACCCGCGAGCGTGCAGTCATGCACGCCGCTTATACGGAGACGGGTAAGACGTGCGGTGGAATTGCAGGAAAAACAGATTTAGGGTTTTATGATGCCCTGTACGGTCGCGTGGACTGCAGCGGCCGTCCTGCTGCGGATGTTGAGAGCCCCCATTGCTTCTTCGATGTGGTAGTCAACGGTATAGCGGGAGCACCCGAGGATCTCGCCAATCTCGGCCGAGGTTTTCCCCCGGGCGACCCAGGTCAGACATTCGAGCTGACGCGGTGTAAGCAGGTGTGCGGCTCTTCTTGAAGGTATCTGTGCGAGGCGATGCAGTTCGAAGTGAAACTGCGCGCTGATCAGATATGCCAGCCGCGAGTTGCTTGCATTGTTGACGGAATGTGGAGAGCCGGACAGGCTGAACAGCAGGATACTGCCATCGGACTGGTGGGCCGGGATACTGATTCCCGCGGGTAGTCCGGCCTCTCTTGCTTCGTCGAGTAGACGACGCTCGGCTTTGCTCAAGCCGATGATGTCGTGCCACCGGTAGGGAGCCGACTGGAGGAACGCAGCCCGATGAACGGGGTCGGTGGCTGCGTAATCCCGACGCTGATAGTGCCGTACCCACTCTTGCGGATAGTGTGAGCCAATCATCTCGAGCGCCGTTCGCCGGGTGCAGCTCGAACGGCTCCGCGTAACGCGGCTGATCACGTAATGCGGGAAGCCGAGTTTCCGAGCCGCATGGCCGAAAGACGCGACGAGGGAAGGAATGTCGGTAGCACATGCAAGACGCATGACCGGCGTGTCAGTTTGCAGACGATCAGATATGGGTGACGGCCTGCGCTGGCCCTCGTTCGAACGGCATCGAGAGACGTGTTTCATGTTCACTACCCCGGCGCTGCGCCAAAGAGTCTGGAAGTCCAAATGCCACATGAGACGAGGCCCGCGTCCAACGACTGTGCGGTTCATGCGACACCCGTTTCCGGGAGTGAGGGACCAGTCAGAGGCCCGCCTCCGATTGTCGCAGGTCGCGGCATCGGTAATGGCCAACTGGACGCATACTATGCACCCGCCCGAGTGCATTCATTTTTATTATAGTCTGAAGATTGCCGCCCGGTGATTCATGTTAGGGGTTACAACCATACCAATGGTGCGGTTGGGGCACGGGGACGAAGCGGGGGCCGAGTCGGTAGGCTAACGGACCAGCAACGCTGCTGCTGAAAACCCTCCTACGCCCTGAGCAAAGAGCAGGAGTGGCCTGCCCGGCACCAGGCCATGACACTGGGCGAGATTGATGAACGCATCGCTGACGGTGACGTGGCCGATGCGGGCAAAATTCTCCGCGAACAGTCGGTCTTGCGGGATGTGAAGCGAATCGAGCAGGCGGTGCCACGCAGGCAGATCCAGATGGTGAGGCAGAATACGCTGGATGTCGTCCAGTGTGAAATGTGCCTGCTGGACTGTCTGCCTGATCAGGCTGCGCGCCCTGAAGAAGTTCTGCGCCGCCAGGCGCGGTTCGTCATTTGCCAGTACCCCTCGCCAGCCCAAGCCGCTGGCTTGCGTCGCGACCGCAAGCAGGCGGTTCACGGCAGCGCCGCGCTCAACGATGACAGCGAATGCGCCGTCACTCAGAATTCCCTCATCTTTCATTATCCTTTCCGATTCGATCGGCATGACGTCGGCACCGACAAGCAGGACCCGTTTCAGACGGGGCCGGGCGATGAACATCGCGCGAATCACACGCAGTGCACCAAGGGCGGATGCACAATGCTGCTGCGCGAACGAGAAGGCCTCGGCGTTGGTGAAACCGAACCGGTCACAGAGCAGACCGGGTAGCGACTGCGGCGGTGGCGCAATGCTGCCCTGGAGCGTATGCACGTAGACGATGCAGTCGACTTCACCAGGTGAGATACCGGAGGCGAGCAGGAGACGCTGGATCGCGCTGGCCGCGAGTCCGATTGCGCTCTGCCCATCCGCACTGCGGTAGTAACGCATCCCTGCCCGCTTCAGGTTCAGCACGGTGGTGGTCTTCTGCC
Organism: Caballeronia sp. LjRoot34; assembly: GCF_964253815.1. Lineage (NCBI taxonomy): Bacteria > Pseudomonadati > Pseudomonadota > Betaproteobacteria > Burkholderiales > Burkholderiaceae > Caballeronia > Caballeronia sp. LjRoot34. Next base: position 3,212,889 of record NZ_CAXUSB020000001.1, on the reverse strand, counting down.
GGGTTCGCTTTCCCCAGCCCCGGACGTCGTGGATGCGTTGGGGAAGATGGAAGGCGACGTGCGGTATGCCGAGATCGGGAATCATGAGATGGACCGGATATCGTCGTGCCGATAGAGGTAGGGTGAGCCGTGCGCTTCAAGCAGCGCGGTGCCCACAAAGCCGCCCATCCCGTGGCCCCACAGCAGCACGCGGTGTGTCCCGCAACAGGCGGCGCGGGTGAGCGTGTGTGCAAGGCGTACGATGGATTCGGCGGCGCCGAGATGAACACGATGTTTCTGCTGCACTCCGGCGTCCGGCCGGCCGAGCAGGTCGCATACTGCATCCGTGAGCGATGGAATACCCGGGTGCCCGACAACCTCGTCAATTTCATCGTGACGAAGACCGTGTCGCGCGAGCAGAGACTCGATCATCGATAGCAGGGTGAATGTCCGGGCATCGGGGGTTCCGCCTGCACGGCGGCAGATGTCAACGGGAACGTGCCGGGCTGCAGCATCGAGCAGCTGCAAGCCACTTGCTCCGCGGTCGGTTCTTTCAACGAGCAGGGCACCTGCGGCGTCACCGTGCACGATGCCAGGTCCGCATATTCTGGAAAACGGTGGACACCACTTCTCCGCAGCGACAACCAGTATCGTGTGGGCATCTGGTTCAGCGACGAACAGGTCGGACGCAAGCCGCAATGCCGTGAATGGCGACACGCCATGTTGCTGCGAGAGCGAAAAAGGAAAGCACGGTGTACCGACTTCGGCACACAGCCGTCCGGCAATCGTGGTCGAAACGTGTTCGTCCGGACTGCTATGGCAGAACATCACGACGTCGACCGCGCGTGCGCTGCGCGGGCGGGCGGCGCAGATCACGTTTGCCACTCTTGCGGCGAGTCCCGAAAGATCCGTACCGGTTTCGACTGGCACCGCGCAGGTCATGTCGGGTGGTGGCAGATCGGAATGTACAAGGAGCGACTCACCGCTTTCCTCACCCGGCCATGCCTCCAGCCAGTGCACGTAGTCGGGATGCCAGGACCTCATCCAGGCATCCCAGCCGGGATGCCCGCTCGCGCGCGGTGCTGACTCAATCGCCCTCCATCGGGACAGCGGTATGGGGTCTGGCACCCAGGTCGCAACTGCGGTGATGACGGGCGTGTTCATGCGCCACCCGCGGGCGAGCCAGAGCCATTGGCGAGATCAACTGGCAGCAGATCATAGAGTACGCGCCCAAACCGCGATCCGTGCATGACGTGGCAATCGCGTTGCAGTCCGATCAGGCGAAAGCCGATCCGTTCGAGCAGGCGCCGCGAGCGCACGTTGCAGTCCACGGCCCACGCGGTGATGCAGTGCAGCCGGTCGGTTGCGAACGCCTCGCGCAGAAGCGTGGTGGAGGCGACAAACGTCATGTTCCTGCAGGCGGGCCGCCGGCTGTCGCGAAGTACCCAGAACGAGCCGGTGCCGAATGCATGTGCTAGATCGCTGACCACAACAAGACCGCTTGCGGCTTCCTCGCCTGCGCATCCAAAGACCCGTAGGCGATGTCGACCGCTCTGGATCATGAGTTGCACGGCGAGCACGGGAAGCGTCTGACGTCCCTGCCCGAAATCGAACCACTGGTTGATATCCGGTTCGGCCAGCCAAGCCGCGATGTCATTCACATCGTTGCTCGCAGGTTCACGAAGCCAGCACGAACTGGATCCTCCGCCCATCTGGCGGGATCCCTCAGTCTGGTGCGCGGGTGTTCGTGCCTGACCTTCGCTGCTCACGTCGAATCTCCTGCTGGTGAATGCCTCACGCAGACGCGGTAAATGTCTGCAGCGCGGCCTCGACCTTCATCAACAGCATCGCAAACCAGGGCACCGTCAGGAGCCGTGCAGCTGGCGGGAGGCCTTCCACGTAGCCATGACCACCGCAAAGCTGCACAAGGTTCTGCGCAATGTCCATCGCTTCGGCGGCAACGTGGCGGGCCATTTGCGACACGGGGACGATCTGCGCCTGCGTATCCTGCGCTGCAACCGACCGGAGAACGAGGTGGATGGTGTGCGCTGACACGAGCATGTCGGCGAGCCGGGCAGCGACAAGTTGATGGGCGACGATCGGCTTGCGGAAGGCCTGTCGGGTCACGCTATAGGCAAGAGCGAAGTTAATGCCCTGCTGCACGGCGCCAGAAAGCAGCGTGGCGAGGTAGACTGCTGTATCGACGAGCCACTGCCGTACCGGATCCCGGCCGACGTGGCTCGCGTTCTTGGACACGCCCAAGAGGGGAGCATCGCCAGTGGGCACGGTTGTGTATCGCTCGATGTATAACGCGCCGAGCGCGGCAACGGGAGCGGCCCTTTGGGTGTCCGGCCCTCCAGGCATCGTCGCGAGCACGAGCCGCGGACGTTCATCGTCCATGCGGACCACTATTGCGGGCGATGCCGGATGTTGGCGCAATACCCAGAGGCCCGAAGCATCGATGTCCGGGATACCCAGTGCAATGGATGTGGTGCCGTCGAAGTAATGCTGGATATCCCGATCGGGTAGCCGGTCGAGTGCATCGTATTCGCGCAGCGTCATCAGTGCGGGGCTGCTGAGGGTCAGCTCGGCCGCGCGTTCCAGCGGACCCGCTGCGAACTGTTCAACGACAAGTGCCAGGTCGTGGCGGCTGATTCCCATGCCCCCGGCCTGCTGCGGCAGGATCATCGTCGCGAGGTCGAGCGTCGCAGCGAGCCTGACGCTCTCGCACCACAGGGCAGGGTCCAGTGGACGGCCCAGCAAAGGCTCGAGACGCTCGCGCGCAAACTGCCTTGCGGCAGTAACCTGCCCTCGCTGGTCGTCGCTGAGTGCCCAGGATGGTGGTGTCAGGTCTGCCACAACGGACTCACGGGATGCCATGATGTTTCTCCGGATATCGCGGTGTCTACGAGCATTTCGACGGGTTCGGGATGACTCAGGAAACGTAGCGGGCTGGCCGAGCGCCCGTACGCGCCCGACTGTTTCACCACGACGAAATCGCCGATATGGACCTCGGGAAGTTCAATATCGTCCGCAAGACGGTCGAGCGGCGTGCACAGGCAGCCCACGACGTGACAGCGTTCGCGTGCCACGCCCTCGGGACGGTTTCCGATGATGACCGGAAAGTTACGGCGAAGGACCTGACCGAAGTTGCCGGAGGCAGCGAGGTGATGATGCAGGCCGCCATCCGTGATGACGAAGGTTTTGCCGCGCGAGAGCTTTTGGTCGATCACGCGGCATACGTAGATCCCCGCCTCACCCACCAGGTAACGGCCGAGCTCCAGGATCGGCGTCGTTCCGGGCAGACGTTCGCACAGCCGTGGCAGCCAGTCGTGCATCGCCTCGCAGACTGCCTTCACGTCGAGTGGTGTTTCTCCCGGGAAGTAGGGGATGCCAAAGCCGCCGCCAAGGTTCACGAACCGCAGCGGTTGGGACAGAGCGCTGGCCAGCCTGAAGACGAGTTCAACACTCTGGCGCTGCGCCTCGATGACGGTCGCGGCGTGCAGGCACTGCGAGCCCCAGAAGATGTGAAAACCGGCGAGTCCGACTTCCCGCGCTTCGAGTTCGCGCAGCAGCGCCGGCACCTGGTCGACATCGACGCCGAATGGCGCCGCACCGCCACCCATGCGCATGCCACTCTGCCCGACCTGAAAGTCGGGATTGATGCGGATCGCCACGCTGGGCGGCACGCCGAGCTCCCATCCGAGCGCGGTGACGAGCCGCAGCTGGGTTTGTGATTCAACGTGCACGTTGACTCCGCTGGCGATGGCGCGCCGCAGGTCGTCGTGAGACTTACCCGGCCCGGCAAAGCCGATTGCGGCTGGCGTCGTGCCAGCATCGAGCGCGAGGGCCATCTCCTGTGCCGAGGCGACATCGAAACCGTCGACCCGTGCGGCGAGGTAGTGGACCACGGCGGGCATCGGATTCGCCTTGATCGAGTAGTGGAGGTGTATGCCGGAGGGCAGCAGGCTGCGCAGTTCCCGGATGCGGGCATCGATCGCTGAGCGGTCGTACGCGAAAAACGGGGTGCGCCCGGCGCGCTCGGCCAGCTGGCACACGTCCAGGCCACTGAACCGCAGGCCGGGAGGCCGCCGGATGAAAGTCAGGCTCACGATGATTTCTCCCCAGAAGTGCGCGCAAACGAGGCAAGCCCTGTACGCAACGCCACCCGGTCGAATTTCCCGTTGGGATTGCGTGGAATCTCCGCACAGCTCACGATGTCTCGGGGGACCATGTAACGTGGCAGCCGCTGCATGCACCAGTTGCGCAGATCGTCGACACCTGAGTCACCTGCCAGGACGACGAGCAGCGCGACAGCTTCGCCAAGCTCGTCATCGGGGATACCCAGGGCGACCGCTTCCACGACGAGCCCGCTTGCGTGGATCGTTTCCTCGATTTCTTCCGGGCTGATCCGGTAGCCGGAACTCTTGATCTGGGCGTCATTGCGCGCGATGAAATAGAGATAGCCCTCGTTGTCGCGCCGTACGAGGTCTCCGGACCAGACCGCCACGTCACGTGGCGCGCCACCTGCTTTTGCTTCGGGCGAAGGGCGGTAGCGTTGCGCGGTGCGTGCGGCGTCGTTCCAGTAACCGAGTGTGACGCACGCGCCCACGTGCACCAGCTCGCCGGGTTCGTCGGGCGCGCACGGTGTGCCGCCCTCCCGGACGACGAGGACCCGTGCATTGGGCACGGCCTTGCCGATTGAGTCGGGCCGCCGGTCGACCTGTGCTGGATCGAGAAACGTGGAACGGAACGCCTCGGTCAGCCCGTACATCAGGAAGGGTGCGGCCTGCGGAAACAGCGCCCTGAGTCTCTGCAGTACTGGCAGCGGCAGGCGACCCCCGGTGTTCGCGAAGTAGCGCAGGGTGTTGCGCGGGCCATCCGGCCAGGTCGCGGCTGCGAGTTGCATCCACAGTGGCGGCACACCCGTAATCGCAGTGATGTGTTCCCGCTCGCAAGCAAGGACGGCATCATGTGCAGTGAGGTAATTCAGAAGGACCGCTGTCGCGCCCGCAGACCAGGCTGAGGTCAGCTGGTTTAGCCCCGCATCGAAGCTCAGGGGCAGGACGGCGAGGATGCGGTCAGACGGCTCGTGACGCAGATAGCCGGCCACGCTCCAGGCACCTTCGAGCAGGTTCCGGTGGCTGAGCATCACGCCCTTGGGCAGGCCTGTTGAGCCGGAGGTGTACAGAAGGGCGGCCAGGTCGCTGTCAATCGCCGCTTCGGATGATTCCGGGATCGGGGCATCGTCGGGGCCGGCGGTGTCGGTGCGCGGCCAGCGATGCACCCTGAAGGTGGTCTCCGGGCCGGAAAGTGCCGGGTCGGCCCCGTCGACGAGGATCAGCTCGGTTACCGGCGCAACACCTTCTGCAGCGAGGGGACCGGTGCGCAACCCGGTGGTCACGAGGCACCGGGCGCCGCTGTCGCGAAGCACATGAGCCACCTGGTTTGGTTTCAGGAGCGGATTGACCGGGACGAACACGCAACCCGCCGCGCAAGCGCCGAGCATCGAGACGACGGTCTCGATGCGTTTGTCGAGAAAGATCGCGACGCGCGCGCCTGGAGCCATGCCGAGGGAAGACAATGCCTGCCCGAACGCGTGGCTGCGTCGCAGCAGTTCGTCGTAGGTCACGCGGACATCGCCGCAAACGAGCGCCTGCGCATCAGGTGTGCGGCGTGCTGCCGACTGCACAAGGTCAAGGAGGTTTCTCATGGCCGGGTCGCTATGAAGTTCAGGATCAGTGGCGGATCACCATCGCGCCAAAGCATCCGGCAAGTCCGCTGGAGAACAGCAGGGAGCAGGAACCCGGTTGCCCGTGTGGCGCGGTGTGCAAGTTGATGAACGGGTCTGCGCCGAACACGTGGCCGAGGCGCCCGAAGTTCGCGGTGAAAAGGTACTCCTGTGGTACGGAGAGCATGGTCACGAGGCGGGACCATCCGGGGAGGTTGACGTGGTGGGGCAGGACATGGACGAGTTCATTACTCGTGATGCCTGCCTGTCCCAGTGCCGCACGCATCGTCGTGAATGCCGACCAGTAGTAACGGTCATCCGACACGGGCTGCAGGTCGTCGTCGGTGCCGCGGAAGTAGCGACCGTCCGTATAAAGATGCAGCCCCACGATGCAATTGCGGCCGATACCACGCTCCAGGAGGATTGCGCACGCCCCGTCGCTGTGCAGCGCAAGGTCCTGGATGGCGCGCAGATGATCGCAGCCTGAGCCCATCACATCCGCGCAGACAACGATCGCCCGCTGGATGGGGCGACCTGCGACTGTGAGCACGCGCAGCATGCGGATGGCGGCCATCGGCGAGACGCAATTTTGCTGCATCACCGAAAATGCGATCGCGCGATTCAGTCCCATGCGGGACTGGATGAACGCCGCGGTACTGGCTGGCGGTGCGAGGACGCTGCTCTGGATTGTGTGCGTGTACACGAGTGCATCGATGCTTGCCGGTGTCGTGCCGGTGTCTTCGAGCAGGGCGGCAACCGCTTCGCATGCAAAGGTGAGCGGTGACTGTGCTGTAGCATCGTGGAACTGCTGCACACCGTTGCGCAGCAGTGCACTCGCGCGCGCCTCGGGCAATCCGCAGCGACTTGCCCAGGTGGTCGCATCGACCGTGCGGGACGGAAGGCTGAACGCGATTCCGGACAGGGACAGCATGGCGTCGGGCAGGAGCGCAGACATCGCTAGCTCCCGCGAAACTCGAGGATCGCGCAGGCGGCCTGTCCCTGGAAGCCGGCCGACCACAGCAGGATGCGTTGACCGTCCGCCGGAGCAGCCGACTGCAACAGCATGTCGAGCTGCACGGGCGCGTCTGCGGCACACAGGTACCCGATGTCCCCCGGGTCCGGATACCACATTCGCTCGGCAGGCAGTCGGGCCCGTGCGTTGACCTCACATGCCAGGGTTGCGTTGATACGCGGAGGCACGATCCAGTCAAGTGCGGTGGGTTTCAGGCCCGCCTGCGTACACGTCGTCCCGATGATTTCGACCACGGCCGCTTCGTCGACAAAGGGATCGTGCGGCGGAATGGAAACGGAGGTGAAGGGCGTGCATACCATAACGCTGCGCACGTGCCATCCGGGTCCGGCGTGGCGCCTGATCAGCACGGCGGCCGCCCCATCACCCAATGCGGCCAGCGAACCGGTCTGGCGGGAGAATGGCGGCAGCCAGCGTTCAGCCGCGACGATCAGTGCGGTGTACATGCGCTCTTCGCTGGCCATCATGTCGGCCGCCACCTGCAGCGCAAGAAAGAACGACACGCCCTGGAGCTGTCCGATCGCGAACGGCACGCCCGTCGATCCCAGTTCGCTGTGCAGGCGACCCGCGCACGAGAGCGCGAGATCGTGCTCGAAACTTGTCGCACAGACGAGAATCTGATCCGGCGCGAGTTTGTCTTTCCCGGGGCACCGCCGGATAGCTTCCCTCGCTACCGTCGAGGCCATTTCCGAGAGGAGGTGGTGCGGCTCGCTGGCGACGCGCACCGACTTCGACGAATGATCGACGGGACCGGGGCCTGCCACCTCGCGGCTCCAGCGCAGCGTATCGGCATACACTGATCGCATGATGGTTTCCCGCGCGGATGCAGGCGTGGCCGCTGGCTGCTGGAACGCCACGTCGGGCTGCACGCGCGCTTGCGGGACGTACCGCGCGGTGGCCGCGATGCATGCTCGCTCGCGAACGTGGTTAGTTGCGACGGACATGGGATTCCACGAAGGAGACGAGGTTGCCGAAACGCATGAACAGATCGGCAGAGAGATCCTCCGGCGCGAGCGTGAAGCCAAAACGCTGCTCGAGTTGAAGAAGCAGGTCTGTCATGTTCATGGAGTCGACGCCGACATCGAACAGGTTCGTGTCGTCCGCGATCAGGTCCGCAGCCATCGTGCTGCCGATGGCCGACAGCAGGCATGACCTGATGGTGGCTGCGATTTCCTCGCGTCGGGGGGCGTGCGTGTTATGCGTCATGAGATGTCTCCTGCCCGGATCGGTGGGCGTTGGATATGTCAGGCGCGCTGGAGCAGTCGCCAGGTACGTCCGTAATGTCCCACGGACGTGCCGTCGATCGCTGCGCTGCCCGCGCGATCATGAGTCGCTGCAGGTCGCCGGTACCTTCCATGATGTCGAATGCCCTGGCATCCCGGTAACCTTGCTCAAGTGACGGACAGGCGGCGATGCCGTCGATACCGGCGAGGTCCATTGCAGCGCGCGTCACCCGTGCGGCCACACGCGAGGCGAACGCTTTGGTCATGGAGGAATCCATTGACGTTGCGATGCCTTGATCCGCTTTCCAGGCCGTGCAGTGACAAAGCAACCATGCGGCCGCGATCTGGCGATCGATATCGAGCAGGGACGCCTCCACGCTGGCCACGCCTCGATGCCTGTCCGCGGGCGTGCCGCCCGCATCGAGCCAGACCGCAAGGTCCGCGCGTACCCGCCGGCAGGTACCGACCATGACTGCGGAAAGCAGTGGCCTGAAGTAGTCCCAGGACCGCTGTGCACCCGAGAATGCGTCATCGAGCGGCTTTTGGTCGCCGCGGGCGAGCAGCGCGTCATCGGTGACCTCGCAGTCGGTGTACGAGAGCACGGCAAGCTGGGTCGCGCGCAGGCCAGCCATGCGCTCGATGCGCGACACCGTGAATCCCGGTGTATTGCAGTCCACGAGGAATGCACGGATACCGTAGCGGCCCATCTGCCGGTTGATCGTTGCAAACGTGATCACGCAGTCGGCGCGCGCACCGTTCGTGATAAAGCACTTTGTTCCATTCAGGACCCAGCCACGGCCGGTCTTTCTTGCGCTGGTACGCATGGCAGTCGCGTCGGAACCACAGTCGGGCTCGGTGATGGCGAAGGCTCCCCAACGCGGCGCGTCGGATTCGAATCGCCCGAAGAACCGCTCGCGCTGCTCAGCCGAAGCGAGCGCGACGACAGGTGGCATGGCGAGCCCCGGGCCCGGCAAAGCAAGCGCCAGGCTTGCGTCGGCTTCACCGAGGTAGGCCATCAATGTCGCCTGCGCCACGAGGGACTGGAGGGCCGGGCAGCCCCCGTGGCCGGCAGGCACGAGGTTCATGTTCAGGGCCCGCACGTCATCTGGGCGCCAGGGAGGACCTCCGATCTTGCCGGTTGCGTCCGATTCGCTACTTACGGCGCGCATGCTCCTGGCGAGCCGTTCGAGATCGAGTCCCCGATCCGCGAGAGCTCTTCCGATGTACTCGATCGCATGGACTTGTTGTGACGTCGGTTCGTCTCGGGTCATGACCTGGTTCCCAAAATGGTGCGCGTGCGCCGAGGCGTGGCGTGCACCGGAATCACGGGGCGCTTGCCCGCGTGCCGTTCGTCTAGAGCGTAGGAGCATGAACGTCGCATCGCTACCCCCGAACATTAGGAGGGCGTTGGCCGGCGTGACGTGGCGTAACGGCGGCCATGTCGCCAGTAGATGACCGATAATGATGTCCCTACCGAACGATGATTGGCCAACTACGGGTGTGACGAATGGCAGGGCGAAAACAGACGACAGCAAAAAAGCCGTTGCTGCAGCCGGACAACAGGGGGCCGCGCACGACCAAGCGGGGCGATCAGGTGGCCGAGCTCATCAAGAGCTGGATTAACGATGGCAAGGTGCGTCCGGGCGTACGGTTGAACAAGGAAGCCGAGCTTCAGGACCTGTTCAAGGTCAGTCGGGGCTCGATGCGGGAGGCCTTGAAGGCACTGGAGGTGCAGGGCCTGGTGAGCCTGAGCACGGGACCGGATGGAGGCGCGACGATCACGCGCGTGCCGTTTGCGCGCGCATTCCAGTCGTTGCAGAACTATCTGTTTTTCGAGAGCATCAGTCTGGAGGACATTTACGGCGTGCGGCGCGTGCTGGAGCCGCTACTTGCGGCAGGCGCGGTGGAGTATCTGACGGACGCGGACCTGGACGCGCTGGAGCGTAGCGTGGAGGTGTGCGAGCCGTTTGTCGCAAGTCACGAACATGCGCTTGACCAGCGACACGAGGAGATCCATTTTCATGATGTGCTGGCGGCTGCTAACCCGAATGCATTCCTTCGCTGCGTGTGCCAGATCATCAACCAGATGCTGCACAGCCTGGTGATCGTGGCGGGCAACGTCACTCAGCAGGAATACCAGGCGTTCGGGCGGCAGACCGTCGCCGCGCACCGGGCGATTCTGGATGCAGCAAGGCGGCGCGACGCCGGTGAGGTGGAGAAGCTCATGGCGGCGCACATGGACGAGGCGGAAGCGCAGCTTCGCAAGGTGCATGCAGCGTTACGGCAAAAGCTGGTACTGGATTCGGATCTTGGTCTGCATGCGGGCAGGAAGGGCGGTTCGTGATACGACGAGCGGGCCCCCTTCCGGCAGGCCAGGATGTCCACCAGACGCAAGGTTTTCAGTGCGCTTAACCGCCAGCAACGGATGAGGAAAGTGTACGTGCCAGCTCGGCGAATGGGGCCCTTCCAAAGGCGAGTTCGAGAATGTGGCTTGCCCAGAGCACGAGTGCATCCGCGTGACGGCCTCCGACGATCTGTATACCGACGGGCAGGCCTTCCGAGGTTGTGCCCGCGTAGAGGCTGGCAGCGGGAAGCCCGAGCTGATTGCACCACGCGGTGAAGTGGGGGAACAGTTCGTCACTGCTCTGGAGTTCGGTGAGTCGCATGGCCATGCGCGGATAAACCGGACAGATGACGAGATCGTACCGTTCGAAGAATGCGTTGACGCCGGCGCCAAGCTCGCCCCTCTCGATCAGCGCGCCAAGTAACGCTTGTCGCGATATTCCGGCGCCTGCGTCGGAGTAGGCACGCAATGACGGATCGAGTGCAGCACCGCCGTCGGCCATGCCTTCGGTGAGCTGGCGGCAGCATGCCGGCCAGAGGGTCGCGTGGATTGCATTACAGCGATCGATATCAGGCGGGTCGTCCTGCTGGACCCACGCGCCGAGCTGACGCAGGGTATTGGCCGCCCGTATCACCGCATCGTGGATAGCGGCTTCGGGCGTGACGGCGAGCCCAAGAGACGGACTATAGGCAATACGGATGCCGCCGGGCGCCGGCTTGCACTTGAGACCCAGTTCGTAGTCGCTGGCGTCAAATGGCAACGCGTACCAGTCGCGGCTGTCAGGCCGGCTGATCACGGTCAGGATGCGCGCGGCATCTGCTACGCACCGGGTCATGGGGCCGATATGGCTCAACAGGCCAAACGGGCCGCGCGGGGCATGCGGGACGCGTCCGAAGCTTGGTTTGAAGCCGAACGTGCCGGTGAAAGCGGCGGGAATCCGGATGGACCCGCCACCGTCGGTGCCGATCGCCGCTGGCGCCATGCCGAGCGAGACGGCGGCGGCAGCACCGCCGCTGCTCCCGCCTGGCGTGCGCTCCATATCCCAGGGATTGCGTGTCACGCCCGTGAGCGGACTGTCGGTGACGATCTTGTGGGCGAAATCGGGCAGGGTGGTCTTGGCAAAGCAGATTGCTCCTGACTCGCGAAGTCTCGCCACGCATGGACTGTCGTGGGACGCCGGTACTTCGTCCGTAACCCGCGAGCCATATCGCGTGGCGAGGCCCGAGACGGCGACGTTGTCCTTGATGCTGACGGGCACGCCGTCGAGGGGGCCGAGGGGCCGTTTGCGATGCCATCGTGTCTCGGACGCCCGCGCCATGTCGAGTGCATCCTCGGCTATCCGGCAGAAGGCATTCACTGTGGGGTCGAGTCGCTCAATGCGGTGAAGCACGGCGTTCATGACTTCCACTGGCGAGGTGCCACCCCCCACATAAAGCGCATGGAGCTCCTGCACTGTCAGATCACACATGTCACTGCTCATGCCCTCTCCTATTTAATCATCATAAATAGAAAATAGGAGAGGTGTTGACCTATGTCAAGTATTCCATGTATGACAAATAATTGGGGTAAACGAGCAATTCCGCGGCGTTGACACGCTCGTTTTGAGGATGTAAATTTAATGATAATAAATTGCGAGAAAGCGCGATACCGACGAAGCGTTAGTCTCGGGACGGGAGTTCGACGGACATTGTGTTGCGGCGTCACGAAGAATTTCGCCCGGATTGTTGTTCAATCAAGGTCGGTGTTGCGATCGAAGCAGCGGCGCAGCCATCGCGCCGTAAGCGCTGGCCGCGAGACTCAGGAATTCTTAGTTTATTCCTGCGCGAGTTTTTCTGCACTGTCGAGGAGGGCTTTTTTCTTTTCCTTGCTGAGCCTGCCCGCGATTGCCAGCAGGCTCGCGAGCAGGTCGTCCTCCTCGTAGAGGAAACCGGTGGGGACAAGGAGTGCGCGCGCCAGGCGCTGACCCGTCTGTATAGCAGGGGTGTGCTTGCCCTTTTCGTACTGGTTCACGCGGGTACTGGCGGAGAACTCGTCAATGCCTGCATGGATGCCAAGCTGCTCCTGGGTGAGGCCCGAGCGCAGCCGCGCTTGTTTCAAGCGTCTGGGGAAAACGGCATCAGGGGTGGGTGTATCGTGCGGCATCCGGTGAGTTTCCCGGATTCGCTCAGGGATTTTACTAAGTAATTCTTAGTTAGGAGATTAAGCATTACTTTGCCTTTCGGATTATGGAAGATGGTTGTGCCAGCGCCTCGGCATTCGTGAGGAGGATATTCTTCTTTCCCCGCGTGAGTCGGGCCGCAATTGCAAGGAGGGCTGCAAGCAGATCGTCCTCCTCGTAGAGAAAAGACGTCGGGACGTGCAGCGCCCTAGCCAGACGCTGGCCCACTGTGAGAGGGGGCATGTGCTTGCCTCTCTCGTACTGGTTGATGCGGGCACTGGCTGAAAATTCGTTGATGCCGGCGTGGATGCCGAGCTGTTCCTGGGTCAGGCCCGAGCGTAACCGGGCCTGACCCAGGCGTCTGGCAAAAACAGAGGATGTCGCTTGATTACTCGGAATCCTCGGAGTTTCTGGGAATTTCTCGTCGTCTATACTAAGAATTTCTTAGTATAGATCCTAAGCAATTCTTTGGGTGATGACGGGCAGCGCGTCCGGACTGAAAAGCCGTTCGTTTGCCAGTTGCACGGATGGGCGTGACGCCCCGCAGATATGAAGACCTGGACCTATGCCAATGACGACGATTCTGAACATTCTTGGTTACGTGAGCATTCTGGCGCTGGTGGCGCTTGGGCTTGCCATCATATTCGGCATGATGGACATCGTGAACCTTGCACATGCCGAGTGGGTCACGATCGGCGCTTACACACTGGCTGTTGTGCAGGCGGTCGCCGGGAAGGAGGCGTTCTGGGTCGCATTGCTGGCGGCACCTTTAACCGGGGCACTCCTCGGATGGTGCCTCGAGCGTTTCATCATCCGGTTTCTCTACGACCGGCCACTGGATACCCTTCTCGCGACCTACGCGGTCAGCCTGATCCTGCAGAAGGCACTCGAACTCATCTTCGGCACGCAGCCGATGCTGGTGTACGCGCCGTTAGACGGAGCGGTTTCGGTCCCCGGGGGGAGCTATCCAGCCTACCGGATCTTCGTGATCGCTGTCGCGCTCATCGTAACAGCAGGGTGCTGGCTGCTTTTCGCCCGCACGCGCTTTGGTATGCAGTTGCGTGCCGTGATCCAGCACCCGGCGATGGCCGAGGCCACCGGCATCGACACCCGACGCCTGAATCGCATTGCGTTCTGCGGCGGCGCGGCGCTTGCCTCACTCGCTGGTGTGCTCGTTGCGCCCATGGTTTCGGTGGAATCGCATCTGGGCGTCTCGTATCTCGCCAAGGCTTTCTTCGTCATTGTGCTGGGCGGCATCGGCTCGATTGCGGGCAGCATCCTGGGCAGTGCAGTCATCGGCACGGCCGAGACGCTGCTGGGTTATCGCGTCGATCCCTCGCTCGCATCAGCCGTGGTGCTGGTCCTCTCCATCGTGGTGATCCGGTTCAGGCCGCAGGGCCTGATTCCGGGATTCAGCGCGGCCCATCATCTTCTCGGTAAAGGATAAAACGTATGTCTGAAAAACACGCAGCCGGCCTGCGTCTGTGGCTCGCACAGCCGGCTCTCGGTCCCAAGGATGCACAGCCCCTGCTGATGTGGGGTGCGGCAGTGATAGCGGCTGCAATCCTGCCGTTGTTCGTGGGCCCCTGGCTGCTCTCGACCGTGCGTGATGCGCTGGTCATGGGGATTCTCGCGTTGAGTTATGACCTGCTCTGGGGCCGCGCCGGGGTGCTTACGCTCGGGCACACCACGTTTCTCGGTCTGGGCGCGTATGGATTTGCCGTGGCGACCGTACAGTTTGGACAGGCACCCGTGACAGGGCTCGCGGCGGGCGTGCTCTGCGCTGCGGGTGTCGCCGCAGTGGTGGGTTATTTCCTGCTCTTTGCGGGCGTCAGGCTTCACTTCTTTGCGATCATCAGCTTGGCCGTGCTGATCGTCGCGCAGCAGCTCGCCGTCAGCTGGCAGTCGGTCACGGGAGGAGACACGGGAATCCTCGGCATCCCCGGACTGTTGGTGGGCGTAGGCGCTCACGCATTTGATCTGGGTGGTCCCCGCGCGTCCTGGTACGCCGTGGCCGTGGTGCTCCTCGGAGCGATAGCCCTGACGTGGTTCGTGTGCCGCAGCCACTACGGCAAAGTGCTCGATGCGATCGCAACCAATGAATGGCGGGCGAAGGCATGCGGGTATCACACCTCGTTTCATCTGCTGTCTGTTTTCGTCGTGTCAGCAGTGCTGGCGGCTATCGCCGGGGGGCTGATGGCGTCCTGCTCGGGCGTGGTGGCGCCCGACGTCTTCTCGCCGCTGCTGGCGACCGAGGTCATTCTCTGGGTGGCCATCGGCGGGCGGGGCAGAACGGGTGGCCCTGTCATCGCCGCGGTCGTTCTGACGCTCCTTAAGCAGACCATCGCCAGCTACAGCACGGACGGTTGGCCACTGATCCTCGGTGGCCTGTTTCTCGCCTGCGTGCTCTTCATGCCGAACGGCGTGCGTGTTGGTGGTCTCGCGGCGGCCATACGCCGCATCCTGAGAGCGAAATTGAACGGGCCGCTGCTTCACCGCACGAGCCACGCACAGGAGGAACGGTAATGGACGCCCATTTTCTACAGGGCATCGGTCTGTCGCGCGCGTTCGGTGGAATCAACGCCGTGGCGGGTGTGGACATCACGATCGCCCCACGCGATCTGCTGTGCGTGATTGGCCCGAACGGGGCCGGCAAGAGCACGCTGGTCGGTCTGCTCTCAGGTGCCATTGCACCCGGTACAGGCGAACTGTATCTCGACGGCAAACGGATGACGGGCCGACCGATGCACGTATTCAGTCGGCGCGGCGTGGTGCGCAAGTTCCAGGGCACCAACACCTTCCTCACGATGACAGTGCGCGACAACCTGGTGGTGGCCGGTCTCGGGGTTGCGGCTTACCGGGCTTCGCCGATGCCCGATCCCGATGCGGTGCTGGAGGAGGTGGGTCTGTCCGGGCAGGCGCGTGAGCTCGCCTCGCATCTGCCGCACGGCGAGCGGCAGTGGCTCGAAATAGGCATGGCGATCATGTGTCAGCCCGCCTTGCTGCTGCTCGACGAACCTGCAGCCGGTCTGTCCGCGAAGGACGCGCAGCGTCTGGTGGGCCTTATTCACCGGTTGCGCGAGCGATGTGCGGTACTCGCCATCGAACACGACCTGGGCTTCGTGCAGTCTCTCGCATGTGAGACGTGGGTCATGCACCGGGGAGAGGTCGTTCGACGGGGATCGTATGCGCAGATCGCGGACGACGAGGAGATCCGCCGCATCTATCTGGGGCGGGGGGCGACACATGCTGCGCATTGATAATCTGTGCGCCGGATATGGGGACGTGGATGTGGTTCACAACCTCACGCTGGACGTGCTGCCCAACGAGGTGGTCGGTGTGCTGGGATGCAACGGCGCGGGCAAAACGACCCTGGTGAAGGCGATCATGGGATTGCTACCGCGCGTGAGCGGGGAGGTTTCTTTCCTCGGGCAGCCGGTCACAGGCCTGCGCACGCATGAGATTGCACGCCGGGGCATCGGACTTGTACCGCAGGGACGCTGGATCTTTCCGAAACTGACCGTGCGCGAGAACCTCCTCATGGGCACGCAGGCTGCGGGTGGCGCCGGCATCCTCGACGAGGTGTTCGATTACTTCCCGGTCCTGAAGGCGCGCCTGTCGCAGCAGGGCGGCACGCTCTCCGGTGGCGAGCAGCAGGTTCTCGCCATCGCACGCGCCCTGTGCGGACGTCCGAAGCTGCTGCTGCTGGATGAACCCTCCGACGGCGTACAGCCCAATCTGGTCGAGCGTATCGGCGAGGTGATCCCGGAGCTCTGCCGCCGCTCAAAGCTGGCCGTGCTCCTCGTCGAGCAGAACCTTGACCTTGTCCTGCAGAGCGCCAGGCGTTGCATCGTGCTGAGCAACGGCCGGCTCGTGCATGCCGGCATCGTTGAACCGCAATCGGGCGACACGGGCGAACACCCGCTCGCGCGCTACCTGTCCCCGGCGGCGGAGCTCGCGCCGGAATTCCATCATGAAAACATCCAGTGAAATCCAGTGAGAAAAAGTATGAACCGTCGTGACTTTTCCCGAACCGTGCTGCTTGGCGCTGCCGCCTCCCTCGCCGCATCGGCTGTCTCTCCGTTCGCACGCGGGGCGGACCCATTGAAGATCGGCCTGCTGGCACCGCTGAGCGGGCCCCTCACGCGCGTGGGGCAGACCAACCGTAACTGCGCCGCACTGGCTGTCGACGAGATCAACGCGGCGGGCGGACTGCTTGGGCGGCCCCTGCAACTGAGCGTCGAGGACACGCAGATGTCCACGGCAGTCACGCTCGAGAAGGCGCGGCAGCTCTTCATGCGTGACGACGTCGCGATGATCACGGGCATGGTGCTTCCGTCGGAGCGCGAAGCCGCTCTCCAGGCGGCAAGAGCCGCGCGAAAACTGGTCGTCTATCCGAACTTCGACGAAGGACGGTGCGACCCGCAACTGCTCACGACGGGGCTTGCCGCGAGCCAGCGGATCGAGCCACTCATTACGTGGCTCATGCGCGGCGGTGGACGTTCCGTCTGTGCGGTCGTCTCGGACATCGGCAGCAACCGGAAGGTGCTGATCCCGCAGTTGCAGGCGGCCGTGGCGCGCCACGGCGGGAAATTCCTCGAAGTCTACTGGCTACCCTTCGGCACACGCGACTACGGTGCGGTTCTGCAACGGGTCGCCAGTGCCAGTCCGCAGATCGTGTGGCACAGCATCGGCGATGACCCCGTGACGTTCGTGAAGCAGTACCGGTCATTCGCCATGAAACCGCAGCTCGTGACGGACATTGCGCACGAATCGCTGTCGATTGCGACCACGGGCGCCTCGACCGGCACCATCGGCGTGTCGTCTTACTTCATGAGCATCGACAATCCGGAAAACCAGGCGTTCCTCACGCGCTATACGGCCCGCTACGCCGATGCACGCGATCCCCGGCTGGGCCGTTATGCCGTCGTGTTGCCGCACGGCGAGAACACCTACGCGGGGATTCGTCTCTTTGCCGAGGCCGTCAGGTCGGCCGGGAGCATCGACGCCAACCGCCTCAAGGCCGCACTGCCTGCCATCTCCGTCGCACTGCCGCGCGGCAGGACCGGGGTGAGCCACGACGGCGGCCACGTGCTTTGCCAGACCCGGATCGGCCAGGCACTCGCCGATAACAGCTTTTCGATCCTCGATTCCATTGGCCCCGTCACGCCCGTCTGCGAGGGATAGACGCAGCCCTCCTGCATATCGGATTTTTACGAATTAAAAAATAAGGACTACATAGTGAATGACCTTCTAACGTTAAGTGCCACTCAACTGGTTGCAGGCTTCCGGCAGCGGAGCCTCTCGCCGGTGGAGGTCATGTGCGCGGTGCTGGACGGGGTGACGAAGCTCGATCCCGTCGTCAATGCGTTCTGCGCGCTCGACGAGGAAGGGGCAATGTCGGCGGCCAGCGACGCCGAGCGCAGGTGGGGGCGGGGCGAGCCGTGCGGTCCGCTCGATGGCGTGCCTGTCTCGGTCAAGGATCTTGTCGCGGTAGCGGGATTTCCCACGCGGCACGGCTCATGGACGTCATCGCCGGAACGCGAAAGCGAGGATGCGCTGGCTGTGGCGAGACTGCGGCTTGCGGGCGCCATAGCGTTTGGCAAGACAACGACCGCAGAGTTTGGCAACAAGATCGTCACCGATTGTCCGCTGACCGGTGCTACCCGCAATCCGTGGGACACGCGGCTCTCGTCCGGGGGCAGCAGCGGTGGATCTGCGGTGGCGGTTGCGTTGGGCATGGGAGCGTTGTCGCTCGCGACCGACGGGGGCGGGTCAATCCGGATTCCAGCTTGCTGGAGCGGTGTGGTTGGGTTCAAGCCAACGTTCTCGCTCGTACCGGCCGGTAAAGCAGCGTCATGGACTGCGCTGTCAACGCTCGGGCCGATCGCACGCAACGTGCACGATGCCGCGCTCATGCTCAGTGTAATGGCGCATGAGGGTTTCGACCGGCATTCAGGCATTGGCGGCAGTTCGGATCACTGCGCCGATTATTGTGCGGGGCTCGACGATGGCGTCGCAGGCCTTCGCGTTGCGTACTGTGCGGCTCCAGCCAGCGTGCGCATCGAGCCGGCTATCGAAAACTGTGTCAGGCAGGCGGCCGGTGTCCTTGAGGCGCTTGGCGCGCGGGTTGTCGAAAGCGACGTGACACCGCTTGCGGACTATTACGGCGATGGGCACATGCATTCGGTGCAGTGGTCAGTGTTCTTCGCGCAGCGTGTCCGGCATATGGAGGCCGCCGACCGGACACTGCTCGACCCCGATCTCAAGGCGCTTGCCAACGCAGGCGAACTGGTGGATACCGCAACCTTCGCTGATGCACTGCTTGCGCGTCATGCCCTCACGGCGGCGATGGAGATGTTCTTTCAGCGTTACGACCTGCTGGTCATGCCGACGTTCCACTGCGGTCCGCCGCCCGTGCCGGGCTTGCCTGCCGGTTTGCGTATGGCACCCGCCCTGACTGCCTGGTGTAACCAGACCGGGCTGCCTGCGGTGAGTGTGCCCTGCGGGTTTGCAGAAGGAGTGCCAACCGGCGTGCAGATCATCGGTCGGCGGGGCGGCGATGCCCTGGTTCTGCGGGCAGCGCGGGCGTACGAGGCAGCGAGGGGAGCGTTCCCGACACCAGACGTAATGCTGGAGCGTCCGGCAGACGGGATGGAGGCGCAGCCATGAGCCCGCAGGTTACGAGGGTGGTCGTTCACCTGGTCGAGCGATATGCAGAACTCGGTGTGCCGGTCGTGCCGCCGCACCGCCAAGCTGTCGCGGCTGCCGTGCTGAAGATTGCAGATGAGGGCACGGATGGCGCACTGGAGACGCTTTACGCGACGGGTGCCGAACTCGGAGCGCTCCTCACCGGGCGCGCGCTGCAGGTGCTGGGGTGCGCGCCAGCCGACATCCAGGGCTACGGGAAAGGGGCGCTGGTGGGCATCGGGGTGTCACTGGAGTGTGGCGCGGCGCTGCTTCATCCGCGGCTGGGCAAGGCGGTGCGTGAATGCCTGCCCGGTGCGACCACGATCATGCCGTCGGTGACGAAACGCGCCGCAGCGGGCGCCTGTCTCGATGTACCCACGCACGGCGTTGCCGATATGTGGAGCTTCGACCATTTCGACACGGTGTCCCTGTCAGTGCCCGACTCACCGGGGCCGGACGAGGTGCTGGTTGCGATCGCACTGGCCGAGCGCGGCAGACCGCTTGCGCGCGTGAGGCCGGGCTGAGACCCGGTTGGGGGGCGTGCCCGGCAAAAGGCGAAACCGCAGGACAGATCACTCAGAAAGATGAAGGAGAACACATGCACACGGATTGTCGGGGAAGGTGGAGTAAAGGTGTCGCAGCGCTCGCGCTATGCGCATCGGCGGGGGCAGTGCACGCACAGTCATCTGTTTCGCTTTATGGGCTAGCGGATTCGTTCGCGGGCGTGGTGCGCGGGCCGGGGACGTCCGGCAACGCCTGGCAGGTGGGCTCTGGGGGGATGACGACGTCGTACTGGGGCATGTCCGGCTCCGAAGATCTGGGCGACGGGCTGAAGGCGATCTTCACGCTCGAGAGCTTTTACCGCATCAATGGTGGTCAGACGGGTTCCTTCGACGGGCAGTCGTTCTTCGGGCGCAGGGCATTCGTCGGACTCAGTGGGCGATTTGGGGAACTGACGCTCGGGCGCAATGATTCCCTGCTGTTCGTGTCCACGTTGCTGTTCAACCCGTTTGGCAATTCGTTCGTTTTCTCGCCCATGGTGGTTCACAGCTTTCTGGGCTCCGCCATGGGGGCGGCGTCAGTACAGAGTGATACGGCAATCGACGACTCGATTGTGTACCAGACGCCGGAACTCGGAGGCCTATCGGGAAGTCTGCTCTACAGTAACGCCGGAGTCGCGGGCCATGCGGGCCAGGCCAATTACAGTGCGAACGTGCTGTACTTTGCTGGACCTTTTTCGGCCACGGCCGCGGTCCAGAGTTTGCACACGGCGTCGCTGTTTCTCAACGGTGCGACGGAGCAGACCGCATGGCTCGTCGGTGGCGCGTACCGGCTTGACCCGGTCAAACTCTACTTCCAGTACGAACGGGTGGATAACAATAATGAGGTGACTGACGATACCGTGCAACTGGGCGCGAGCGTCCAGCTCGGGACTGGCAGCGTGCTGGTGTCATGGGCAGGCACGCGCCGGCGGCCGGTGCAAGGCAGTGACATCCGCTGGTCGACGGTGGCGCTCGGCTACGACTATCCGCTTTCAAAGCGCACCGACGTGTATGCGGCATGGCGCTACGACACGATGACAAGCGTGTCGTCAGGTAACAGCCTGGGCGCCGGTATCAGGATGAAGTTCTAGCATAGACGGCCGTGACCACTTCGCGATGTGGTCCGGGTGGGCGGGAGTGTGATGAGGCATTGGGCTGTTAGGGAAACAGGATCGCGGCGAAGTTGCGCGCACTATGAATCACATGGAGCACGCCGATGCGCTGCTCTGTCCCGACGGTGCGGTAGAAAATCGGGTCGCTCGCGTACGACCAGTGTGCAGCGCGGATTGTCCAGTCGGATCTAGTCGTCGATCTGCTGAAGGTCATGCTCTACTTCTCTGGTCGGAACAATCGCTTCGGCCGCTCCACGAGCGACTGGTTTTTCGCCCCCAGTTTGTCGAACACTTCCTCGTCGGCTTCGTCAAGCCGCAGTCTGCATTTTCGATGCCGCGCAAGAGCGAGGCATTGAGCGCGGTGCGCTGCGTTTCACGGTGATGGATGAGCCGGGTGCCTTCGGGAAGCACTTCGCTTTCCGGGTTGTCACACCCGGATTCGACAGGCTGCGCGACATAGCTTTCAGGATGTTGCCTCAGCTCGGCACTGATCATCGCGATTCTCCCTTCACCGGGCTCGGTTCTGGGACTTTGCGATAACAAATATCAAGTTGCATGGTCTACGGACTACCTCTCGCGACGCCCGCCCCGCCGGCCTGTCGGGAAATCCCGTCGATAAGACGGGTTTGGCTGACGGGCGAAATCGCTGCTTGAATGCCCTCGTGTTCCGGCCGTCTCGAGCCGGCGCCGTTCTGGGGGCAAGCCATGTCCAGCAAACAAGACGAACCGCTCGTCATCCTGCGTCGGTGGCAGGTCGAGGCGAAGACGGGGCTGTCACGCTCAACCATCTACCGGCGCATGCGCGCCAGCACGTTTCCACTGCCGATACAACTGGGTGGCCGGATGGTCGGGTGGCGTGCCGCCGACATCGAACGGTTCCTCGCGAATCCCGCCCGCTACCGGGCTCCTGTGCCGGAATGCCCGGACCATGCGGAGCTGAGGTCATGAGCCGAGACCTTGCTGCTGCGCCGCTCGCCCGTCGCCTCGAGAACTGGGGAAACACGTCGCGCGGCGCCTACGATCCACTCGATGCGGCGCGGCTGACGAAAGCCTGGCAGACGTTGCATCCCAGACATCGGGAGATGCTGAGGATGGTCTATCTCTGGCATGCCCGTCGGGAGGTTGTCTGCCGCCGGTTGTACATACCCTGGCGACCGGCGCAACCTTTCGAACTGGAACTCGCGGCGGCGCGCCTGGCACTGGCGCAGGCTCTTGCCGGCAATAGCCAGGAAACCGGCACCGGTGGCCTGCCTTCAGCCGGCGAAGAATGAGGCGTGCGGCCACTTCCGGTGGACGATGGTAGCTCGGCTCATCGACCGGGGTTTCGGTGGTGGGTGTCGTCGTCTGATGCCGACCTGGATATCGACGCACCCGCGCGTGAAAATTTTTTTGGGAACACGTGGGAACAGCTGGGAACACGTGGGCAAATGGACAACCAGCGAGGCGTCCGGGGGCTCTTGCATTGCGCCACGTGCTCGCCTAGAGTGAACTCAACAATCTGATCCGGTCAACGTGCGAAGCACGACCGAGTACGCGTTAGCGGCCCCGAAGTACCGAAGTCACTGCGACGACGTGGTGTGCCGTGAGACATCCCAAAGCCTGCATCCGCAGGCTTTTCTGTTTTCTGGCGCAAGTGGAACGATCCCCCGTTGAGCCCGCGGTCAGCCTTCCAGGCACCGCGGGTTCTTTTTTCCGTCACCTGTGATTTTCTGGTGTTTCGGGTCGCCTGTCGATGGGAATGACGGACCATGAAGACACTTCTGGTTGCAGCGGAAAAACGCGGTACCGGCAGGAGCGCACTGGTGTGCCAGCTCGCGCATTTTCTGCGCCGGGTACGTAGGGCCAGAGTACTGGTGCTCGATCTCGCGGAGCCCACCTGCAGCACGGCATCGCTTGCACGCACCGGCCGGGCGGTGGTACCTGGCAACGGGTGTGTGGAGAGCAAGCCGCGCACGCAGACACGTAGGGCGCGTGCACCTCGCATCCCGGTACTGCCGGGGCGCTCAGTGCGCGGCCTGCCGTTGGAGGCGGGCGAGAGCAGCGCACGCTACTACGCGAACATGCGACACGTGCTGCGGGTGGTGGCAGCTTTCGTGGACGTGTGCCTGATCGACTGTCCGCCACTGCCGGACCCGCACGCCGTGTGCGCCGAGGCAAGCGCCGATGCGATGCTAAGCCCGATCGTGCTGTCAAGGGACGCATTCGACAGTGCAGACGATCTGCTCAACGCTCCGCACGGTGTACGCAATGTTCGAGCACGGTTGAACCCCGCGCCGCGCTTTTTCGGGCTGCTGCCGAACATGGTGGAAGATACGCCGCTCCTGAGGGCACAGGCACAGGCACAGGCACGGGCGCTTCAGGCGCACATGGGTGCGTGGCTGATGCCGGATCCCCGCGACCCCGATGGCTTTCTTCAGATGCCCCGACTGGATGCGATTGCACAGGCGCAGGGGTATCGGTGCTTGATATCGCCTGGCGGGACGCGACAGCACGCTCTGCGTGGCGTGCGATGCGCCACTGCTTCGATGAGATCGCGCTTCGGCTGGACTGCGTCGCAGCGTGCGGGCCGGGCGCCGGAACGCAGGGCCAGCCTGCCTTCAATCCCGCTCCGGCGGAGACGGCACATGTGTAACGCGTCGATCCGTTCATGGGTGTTACGCCTCATGCGCTGCCTGTCTTTGGGACTCGCCTGCTTCATCGGCACCTCGGTGATCACACCGAGCCTCGCCCATGCAGACGACTGGGGCTGCCAGGTGATCCTCTGCCTCTCCAACCCTGGCGGGCCGGAACAGTACGCCGAATGCGTGCCGCCGGTCGAGAAACTCTGGCGCGCGTTGCGACATGGCGATCCGTTGCCGACGTGCGACTTCGGTGCAGGCGGCTCGCAGGGCACGGCCGCGTCGAACATCTTCGCCAGTGTTGCGTATTGCCGCGAGGATCTTCTTTACTGGGGTGGGCCGGAGAAGAGTGAGCTGCTCTGTGGTGCGCGCGGTGCCATCAACGTCGAGATCGACGGCCAGCTTTATACGCGGGTCTGGTGGGACGCGGATGGCGAGGACCGGACGATCACCGAATTCTATGGTGCTGGAAGTACCGGCGCACCCTATGACCCGACCCAGTCCGCTCGCCTGTTTCTCGAGCGCATGGAACGGCAGGAGGGCGGTGAGAACGGTGAGGGAGGAGGCGGCTAATGATGGCGCTCGATTTCATGACGCTCGCGCAGCAGTGCGCGCCCCAGGTTTCACCGGCAACGATGGCGGCCATCGTGCGCACTGAGTCGTCGTTTAACCCCTACGCCATCGGCGTGGTGCACGGCCGGCTGCTGCGCCAGCCAGCCAGCCTCGGGGAAGCCACGGCCACGACGCGCGCACTCGACGCGGGCGGCTGGGATTACAGCGTGGGCCTCGCACAGGTGAACCGGGCGAACTGGTCGCGGTATGCAATGAACGTGCAGAACGCATTTGATCCTTGCCTCAACCTGGCTGCCGGTGCGGCAATCCTGCAGGACTGTTACGCCCAGGCGCGCAGGTCGCGCCCCGAAGTTCAGGGCGCACTGCGAGCGAGCCTGTCGTGTTACGCGAGTGGCGACTTCGCGACGGGATACAGGACGGGATATGTGCAGCGCGTGGTCCAGAACGCAGCTGATATTGGGTCCGTGCATCCGGTGCCGAGCGTACCGGCGATTGACCCGGTGGCGAGCCCGATCCCGGCGATCCCGGTTGTTCCTCTGGGTGGCGGTGGTTTTCCGGATCGGGTGCAACGCCAGCGCACGGCGCAACCGGCGTCTGCCAGTGGTCCGGGCCCACAGGTACCCCAGGCGCCCCGGGGCAGTCCACCGGGGCACCCGCAGGGCGAGTCTGCGCACAGCAGCGCGGTGGTGTTCTGAAGCATAGGTGAAGGCAAGGATCTGGTTATCGATGTACAGGAGCCTGTCATGAGTTTAGTTATCCTAATTGAGAGTAAATCCGGAAAACGGGTCTGGAGGATTCAGGACTTCGCGCGCCGGGCGGCAAAGCTTCTCGCAGGCGGGGTCGTGGCAGCGGTGCTGGTCTCACCGGCTTACGCACAGCTGTCCCAGGTCAACACGCTGTTGACCACGATCCAGACGACGCTGCTCGGCGTGGGTGGCGTGGTGTGCTCGATCTCGATCATCTGGGCCGGTTTCAAGATGATGTTCCAGCACGCCCGGTTCGGTGACATCGCGAACGTCTTCATCGGTGGCCTCTTCGTCGGCTGCGCGACGGTGATCGCCGCGATGCTGATCCCGACTTCCTGATTCCTGCGAGACGGAGCCGAACCATGAATCCGCTCAAGGACCCCGTATTCAAGGGCTGCACACGTCCCGCGATGCTCTGGGGCGTGCCGCTCGTGTCGGCCCTGCTGGTTGGGGGCGGCATGCTGATCCCGGCCATCTGGGCGTTGCTGGCGAGTCCTCCGGTCGGGGTGGGCATTCTCCTGCTGATGATCCCGGTATTCGTCGCGATGCGGGTGATCACGCGCAACGACGACCAGCGGCTCGCGCAGTTGGCCCTGCGTCTGCGCATGAGCCTGCGGCAGCGCAACCGCCGGTTCTGGGGGGCGCATGCCTATGTGCCGGTGCGCCTGAAGAGGAGGGCATGAGATGCACGCCGATCCGAAGCTCGTGGCAGTGGCGAACCGGGAAGTGGTGCTCGCCGACTTCATTCCCTATTCGACGCATGTGACCGATCAGGTCATCCGCACGCGTGAGGGGGACTACCTGCGTGTCTGGAAGATCGCCGGCATCGCGTTCGAGGCGGCCGACCCTGCCGACATCCTCGCGCGCCATGAGGGATTCAACCAGCTCGCGCGCGGGCTGGCGGGCGGCCACGTGGGCCTGTGGGTGCACCGGCTGCGCCGGCGCGTCACGGATCACTTCGCGACGCCGTATGCCAACCGGTTCTGCCAGGAACTGGCGACACGCTATTACGCGAGCTTTGCCGGTTACCGGATGATGGCCAACGAGCTGTACCTGAGCGTCGTCTACCGGCCGAACCGGACACGACTCGGGCGCCTGTTCAGCCAGGCCGCCCGGCGCACGCTGGACGATATCCGGCGCGACCAGCACGAGGCCCTCAAGGTGATGGCGCAAATCGCCGCACAGATCGAATCGGGCCTGAAGCCATACGACCCGGTGGCGCTCGGGGTCTATGCGAAGCAGATGCAGCACACCCGGGGAGCGCGCCGCTTTTCCTCAGCGCTGGAGTTCCTCGGCTATCTGGTCAATGCCGTGTGGGAGCCCGTGCCGGTGCCTTCTGGCGTGATCCGCGAGGCGTTGCCGACCTCGCGCCTGTTCTTCCGTACCGAGAAAGTCGAAATCCGCATGCCGTCGGCGACGCGCTACGCCGCGTTGCTGGACCTGAAGGATTATCCGCAGCAAACCGAGCCCGGCATGCTCAACGGGATGCTGTATGGGGACTTCGAGTACATCGAGAGCCAGAGCTTCACCATCCTTGACCGGCCGGCAGCCAAAGAGGCACTCGAGCGGCAGCGCAACCAGCTCATGGCCGGCGAAGATGTAGCGGTGTCGCAGGTGGCCGCGATGGACCAGGCGCTCGACGACCTGATCAATGGCGATTTCGTGCTGGGCGAATATCACTATTCGCTCGCGGTGCTGGGCGAGACGCCTCATGAGGTGGCCAAGCACGTGGCGAAGGCCCGCACGCAACTGGCCGATGCGGGTTTTCAGGCCGCGCTGGTCGATCTCGTGGCGGACGCCGCGTGGTTCGCGCAACTGCCGGGTAACTGGCGCTATCGCCCGCGCGAGGCGAAGCTGACCTCGCGCAACTTCTGCGGACTGGCGAGCCTGCACAACTTTGCCACGGGCAAGCGCGACGGCAATCCGTGGGGCGAGGCGATCACGATCGTCAAGACGCCCAGCGGCCAGCCGCTTTACCTTAATTTCCACGCCACGCCGGACAAGAAGGATTCGCTCGATGAGAAGGCGCTCGCCAACGTCGAGATCATCGGCCAGGCGGGTACCGGCAAGACCGTGCTGGAGCTCAAGCTGCTCGCGATGGCGATGAAATTCGGCATTACTGCGGTGCTCTACGACAAGGATCGCGGCGCCGAGATTGCGGTCCGCGCGATGGGCGGCATCTATACCGTGTTTCGCCGCGGGGAGCCAACAGGGCTCAATCCCTTTCAGCTCGAACCGGATGAAACCGTGATCGACTTCTGGGAGCGGCTCGTACGCAAGCTGGTCGATAACGGGTCGATGCTGCCGGCGAAAGACGAGATGGAGATTTCGCGGGCTGTGCGGGAGGTGGCCCGCATGGCGAAGCCGCTGCGGCGCCTGTCGGTGGTGCGTCAACTGTTGCCCAATGTCGGGGAGAACAGCCTGCATGCGCGACTCGCGAAATGGTGTGCGGGCGGACGGCTCGGGTGGCTGCTCGACAATCCTTCGGACCGACTCGACTTTACCCAGGCGCGTCTCTTCGGGTTCGACGACACCGAACTGCTCGATGATCCCGAGGTATCCACGCCCCTCACGATGTACCTGCTGCACCTGACGGAGAGCCTCATCGACGGGCGGCGCTTCGTGTATGTGATGACGGAGTTCTGGAAGCGGCTTGGCGATCCGGTCTTCACGGACTTCGCCAACAACAAGCAGAAGACGATCCGCAAGCAGAACGGACTGGGCATTTTCGATACGCAGTCGCCGGCGGACGTGCTTCGCAGCGACATTGCGCGCGCGCTCGTCGAGCAAACCGCGACGTTCTTTTTCCTGCCGAACCCGCGCGCCGACTATGACGATTATGTGCGCGGTTTCAAGCTCACCGAGGCCGAGTTCAACATCGTGCGCAATCTCGGCGAAAACAGCCGGCTCTTCCTTTTCAAGCAGGGTCACCACTCGGCGATTGGCAGGCTGGATCTTGCCGGTCTGGGCGACGTGCTCGATGTGCTGTCGGGGACGACGGACAACGTCGAGCTGCTTGACACGATACGCGCGCAGGTCGGTGACGACCCGGACGACTGGCTGCCCGTCTTTCACGAGCAACTGGCGAAGCGCCGGGCTGCGAGCGCGACGATGTCATTGAGTATGTCGCGGCTGGCAGGAGGTGTGAAATGAGCGGCCTCTTTACCGCAGTCGGGGGCACGCTGGAAAACGGCATGGGCACGTATGTGACGAATGTTTCGTCGGCGCTTTCCAGTGCGCTCGTGCCGGCGGTCACCACGGCGGTCACGGTCTGGGTTCTCGCGTACGGTCTCGCGGTGGTGCGGGGTGAAGCCCATGAGTCGGTGCCCGCGTTTGCCTGGCGTGGCCTGAAACTGGCGATCATCCTCGCGTTCGCGCTCGGCACGGGCATCTACCAGGCGCAGGTGGTCACCACGGTCAATGGTGTCACGGCGGGACTCGCGCAGACGATCCAGAGCGCGGCCGCGAATACCGGAGCCGGCAACCCCGGATGCGGCTCGGTCAGCGGCAGCAGCGTGACGGGCGCGAGTGCGGCCGGCATCTACCAGACCCTCGACTGCTACGACCAGCAGATCGATCTGGTGATGGACGCGTACTTTGACCAGGCGACGCACGAAGGCTTCAGTGTGAGCGGCATCGTCGCGGGCGTGGGCGACTTCCTGTGCGGGCTTGTGGCGGCGCTCGGTGGTTCCATCTTCCTGATGGTCCTCGCATTCGAAGTCGTCATGGCGAGGATGCTGCTCGATCTCGTTCTTGGGCTCGGGCCGGCGTTCATCGCCTGCGGCGCGTTCGCTCCGAGCGCACGCTTTTTCGAGGCATGGACGGCGAAGGTCGCCAACTATGCGCTGCTGCAGGTACTGGTCGCCGCCTTCCTGGGCATGGCGCTGACCGCCTTTTCGAGCGATCTCGCCACCTTTCACGTGACCACGTCCGCGCCTGGGGCGAACGCTGCCAGCCTGGTTGCGAGCGCACAGCAGCGCCTGACCGGCGTGGCCACGCTTGCCTCGGCACTGGGGCTTTTCGTGACCGGCGCGTTCCTCGCCATGGTGGGCTGGCAACTGCCGGCGGTCGCTTCGGGCCTCGCAGGCGGCGCAACGCTGTCGGGTTTCGGGGCATTTGTCGCCGGTCTTGCCTCGCGTCAGGTGATCAGGGGCCTCGCATCTGCGGTGAAGTGGGGGCACGGCGCGCGGGGCCCGGGCGGAGCGATCTACAACCGCGGCGGTTCCGGCGGTGGTTCCAGCGGTGGTTCTGGTGGTGGTTCTGGTGGTGGTCCCGGGGCGGGCACCGGTGGTGCCCCGGGCGGCAGCGGTGAAGTGCCGGCGTATCAACGTGCGGCCCGAGAACACCTGGGTGGCCAGGGTGACTGAAGCGAGGGCAAACATCATGAGCAAACCATACGCACTGGTGCGCGTTGCCGCAGCGGCGGTCCTCGCTGCTGCCTTCGTGGGGCCGGTTCATGCGCAGGGCATTCCGGTTTTCGACGCGCAGAACGTCGCGCAGGCGATTTCGACGGTCGCCCAGCTCGAACAGGAAGTCCAGCAGGAGATCCAGCTCTACCAGTCGATGAACGGGTCCCGCGGATTCGGCGCGCTGCTCGGCAATCCGGTGCTGGCGAATTCCCTGCCGTCGAACTGGACGGGTGTCTATACGGCGATCCAGAACGGCGGGTATGCGGGTTTGACGGGCAGCGCGCAGGCGTTGCGCTCGGCAGGCGAGATCTACAACTGCGAGGACCAGAGCGGGATCGACCAGCAGGTCTGTCAGCGGGCACTGAACAAGCCCTTCCAGGACAAGGCATTCGGCATGCAGGCGTACCAGACCGAGCTTCAGGAGCTGAACCAGATCCAGAGCCTGATGCAGCAGATCGATATCACGCAGGATCCCAAAGGCGTTGCCGAGCTGCAGGCACGCATCCAGTCGGAGAGCACCGCGGTGGGTAACGAGATGACGAAGCTGCAGCTCTTCAGGATGCTGTCGGATACCGAGGACCGGCTGATCGCCGAGCAGCAGGGTGAGCTCGTGATGAGCCGGGCTGGCAACACGGCACGGTTGCAGGACCAGATGGTCCCGGCCACGTTCGGCAACTGAAGGAGCGCAGCATGAAGAATCCAATGGTGACCATATTGGCGTTCTGTTTAGTAATGCTTATCGAATCGTGTAGCGGCAATCCGCCCAAACCGGTGTTGCCCGACGGCTCGCATCGCGTGCCGGTGAATCGGGTACCGCCGGTGCCACCGGTGACACCAACGGACGGGGCCAGTTCATGAAACCCAGTCATGACTACCGGCGCGTGCTGGACATCGAGGCTTCGCTCACGGATATGCAGGCGCGTTCCGAGCGGCGGGCTTGGCACGTGGCCTACGCGGCAGTGGGCGTGGCCGCACTGAGCGCCGTGGCGCTCGCGGTGATGGTGCCGTTCTACCGGGTGGTGCCGCTACCCATCGAGGTCGACCGTCTGACGGGCGAGTCGCAGGTGATCGATGTGCTCGATGCGAAGCACGTGCATACCGGCGAGATCCAGGACAAGCACTGGGTCGATGTCTATGTGCGTTCGCGTGAGCGCTATGACTGGGGCCTGCTGCAGATGGACTACGACCGGGTGCTCGACATGAGCGCGGATACGGTGGCACGGGATTACCGCCAGATTTACAGCGGCCCCGATGCACTTGACCGGCAACTCGGTGCCGGCACCGAGCGCCGCATCCGGATTCTGTCGACCACACTGCCACCCGATGAGCCGGGTCGGGCGGTGGTGCATATCGAGCGCACCACGCGCAAGCATGGTGAAGACAACGCCGAACCGCCCCAGCGGTTCGTGGTGACGCTCGCCTACACCTACCGGCCACCGGTGTTCATGCGGGAGAGCACCGCGGTCGAAAACCCGTTCGGCTTCACGGTGACGGCCTACAGCCGCGATCCCGAATACACACCGCCCACACCACCCACACCACCGGCCTCGTCACCTGCAGCGGGAGGTGCCCGATGAATCCACGCTTCCTGATTGCGGCGATGTTCGCGTCGCTCGCCACCCAGCTTGCACACGCCTACGACGTGCCGGGCTGGTCACGCGATTCGCGTGTGCGCCAGGTGCTATACCGCCCGGATGAGGTGGTGCGCATCGACGCACAGCGCGGCTTTGCCACCCATATTGCGCTCGATCCGCACGAACAGATTCTGGTTGTCGCCCCGGGAGACCGCGACGGCTGGCAGGTCGTGGCGACCCGGGGCGATCACGACGTGTGGCTTAAGCCCCAGCTTGCCGCACATGACACGAACCTCGAAATCCGTACCGACCGGCGAAGCTACAGCTTCGATCTCGTGGTGCTGCCCCTGAAGGCGAAGTTCGCCAATGACGAGGAGGTGTACCGCGTCACCTTCAGCTATCCGGATGAGGTGCAGGAAAAAGCCCGCACCGATGCAGATCGGGCACTCGTGGAGCAGCGCCTTGCGCAGCCACCGGCTGTGCGCAATGCCCGCTACTCGATGCAGGTCATGCCGCACTCGGATGACATAGCGCCGACTGCCGCATGGGACGACGGGCGGTTCACGTACCTGCGCATCCCCAACAACCGCCGCATTCCCGCGATCTTCCGGGTCGCGGAGGACGGCAGCGAGAGCGTGGTCGACCGGCACATGGAGGGCGACGTCATCGTCGTCCATGAGGTTGCACAGCGCTTCGTGCTGCGGCTCGCCGATGAGGCGGTGGGCATCTGGAACGACGCGTACGACATGGACGGCGTCCCACCGCAGGATGGAACGACGGTGACTGGCGTGCAGCGCGTGCTGCGGAGTGACGGCCATGAGTGACGATATCCCGCGCAACGTGATCGAACCGGACGGTCCCGCTGAGCGCAGCCGCAATCCTGATAATCCGGTCATTGCCGAAGGTCCGGACCGCACGCCGCCCGAGCGCGGCATGCCGGAACTGGGACAACACGGCGGTGGTCGTCCGCGCGCGTGGTGGGTGACGCCGCTCGTCATCGTGGCGGTCGTGGTGGCCGGGGCGGTCTGGAGCGTTCATGGCTTTCTGGCACGGCACGATGCGGCCGCCCAGGCCCGACGCGACGCCGCCCTTGACCAGCCGGCGCAGGGAAGGATCTTCGGCGACATGCCGGCGTCGGCCGCCGGCATGTCGGCCTCCGCTGCGCACCCCGCGAGCGCACCTGCAGCTCAGGGCACACCCGCTTCCGCGGCGGTGCTCACGCCTTCCCCGGCGAATTCCGCGCGCGCCCCGACCGTGCGCAGCTATTACGACGCGCCGTTGCTGGCGACGCAGGGCTCCGGCAGTTCCAGCACACAGGGCAGCGCCGGCACGCCTGCGCCGGCGTCCGCATCGGGCATCGTGACTGCACCCAATGCCGAGCGTGGGCAGGCCGGCAGTCCGCTTGGCCTGGCACTGACGCCCACGTTGACACCCCGGGTCACCGCGGGCCTCCTCGGCAATCGCAGCCTGATTCTGGCCCAGGGCGCGAAGATCGACTGTGTGGGGGACACCGCCTTTGATTCGACGGAAGCCGGCCTCTCCACCTGCACGGTCACCCGGAACGTGTATTCGGATAACGGGCGCGTGTTGCTCATCGAGCGTGGCTCGCAGATCAACAGCGAATACCGCTCCAATTTGGCGCCGGGGCAGACGCGTGTATTCGTCCTCTCAGCCAGAATCAGGACACCCCATGGCGTGACGGTCGAGATTGACTCGCCGGCTGCCGACGCGCTGGGACGCATGGGTGTGGGTGGTTACGTGAACAACCACTGGGGCGAGCGGATTGGCGCGGCGATGCTGCTCGGCATGACCCAGGATGCGATCGGTTACCTCGCGACGCGTGGCGGGAACAGTAATGGATCCGTCGTCTTCGAGAACACGCAGCAGCAGGGCAACGACATGGCCACGCGCATACTCGACAGCACGATCAACATCCCCCCGACGCTCACGCAGAACCAGGGCGCGGAGTTCACGATTATCGTCGCACGGGATCTGGATTTCAGCACGGTCTATGCGTTGCAGCCGGAGGCGCTCCGATGAACACCGACGTCTCCACACCAGACCGGCTTGACGAAGCGTTGCTCGCACGCCTGCCCGACGATGCGTCGGTGCGGGAGCTGATGCGCCCGTTTGCGCCGTTGCTCGATGACCCGGATGTGACCGAGCTGGTGATCAACCGGCCTCGGCGCGTGTTGACCGAAACGCATCTCGGCTGGCGTGCCCACGACTATCCCGATCTCGACTTCGAGCGGCTGATGTCGTTCGCGGTGGCCATTGCGACGCTGACCAGCCAGGCGGTGTCGGCCGAGCATCCGGTGCTCTCGGCGCTCCTGCCGGGCGACGCACGCATCCAGATCGTGGTGCCGCCAGTGGTGCCGCCGCGCACCGTGTCGGTCACGATCCGCCGGCCCTCGTCCAAAGAGAAGACGCTCGGCAGTTACCGGGCCGAGGGGCTCTTTGACGACACATCGTGGCTTCGTCCCGCAGGGCTCGATGACGACGCCCTTGGATTGCTGCGGCCATCGGACCGGCAACTCGTACATCGGCTCGACGAGCGTGACTTTGCGGCCTTCTTCGAGCGCGCGGTGACCGGTCGTCTGAACATCGTGATCGTCGGCAGTACGGGCTCGGGCAAGACCAGCTTCATGAAGACGCTGTGCCAGCACATTCCCGCGGGCGAACGCATCCTGACCATCGAGGATGTCCGGGAACTGTTCATCCGTCACATCGAGAATTGCGTGCATCTCGTCTACAGCAAGGGCGGCCACGGCCAGGCGCGCGTGACGCCTGCGGACCTGATCGCCAGCACGATGCGCATGCGTCCCGACCGCGTGCTGCTGGCCGAGTTGCGCGGGGCGGAGGCGTACGACTTCCTCAAGCTGCTGACGACCGGGCATTCCGGTTCGATCACGAGCTACCACGCCTCCAGTGCTGCAGTTGCCATCGAGCGGTTTGCGCTGATGGCGAAGGAACATCCCGAAGCAGCCGCCTACGACGATGCCGCGCTCAAGCGCCTGCTGTTTCTCACGATCGATGTGGTGGCGCACATGGAGGCGCAGCCGGTGTTCGACGGGACAGGCACGCAGAGCGCAAAGCGCTGGGCGATGACCGAAATCTGGTTCGATCCGGTGCGCAAATACCGGACCGCGCTCGGGTAACCGGCACCTGGAAGGAGGAATCCCGATGAAAGTGTCAATTCCGAATCCCGCTGGACAGTCCGTCGTGCAGCCTGGCGCGCAGGGCGGCGCCGCGTCGGCCACAACGGCGATGATGGCGGCCGGTCAGTCTGAAGGTCTGTCAGCAGGTCGGCATGAACTCTGGCATCACGCCCGCCGCGGCGCGATCACGCTGGTGGTGTTGGTTGCATTCGCCGCTGGTCTCGCGGCCGCCATGTGGTTCGCCTCGTTTTTCCTGTACGCGAGCCTGCGGGTCAATCCGTTGCGTGCGGGGATGTGGGGGTGGTTCGATGCAGCGCGTGCCTGGTACGCGGGAGGCCTGCCGAAGGAAGGCCGGCGGATCGCCGGTTCTGCACTGTTCGGAATGCTGCTGGCGTATGGCGCGCCGGGTGCTGCGGTATGCGCCTGGTGGGTTCCCTCCGGCCGACGGCATCTGTATGGCAGTGCGCGCTTTGCGAGCGAAGCGGAAATCCGCGCGGCGGGGTTGCTGTGAACACGCCCATGATTCGCCATGCCGGTCCCGCGCTCGTTGTCGGTGTGTGGCGAGGACGTTACCTGCGCTTTACCGGACAGCAGTTTGTGCTGCTCGCGGCGCCGGCGCGCTCGGGCAAGGGTGTGGGCATCGTGATCCCGAACCTGCTCAGTTACCCTGACTCGGTAGTGGTGCTCGACATCAAGCAGGAGAACTACAGCGTCACCGCCGGGTTCCGCCGTGCACACGGTCAGGCGGTCTATCTGTTCAATCCTTTCGCAGAGGACGGCCGCACACATCGGTATAACCCGCTGTCGGCGATCTCGGACGGGCTTTTTCGTGTTGGAGACATCCTCGCCATCGGCTACGCCCTGTATCCGGTCGGCGGTCACGATGATTTCTGGAAGGACCAGGCGCGCAATCTCTTTCTCGGGGTTGTACTGCTGCTGTGTGAGTGGCGGGACGCGCGGCGCGCAGGCGACGTGGATGTGCCGGACTATCCGGTCACGATGGGTGAGGTGCTGCGACAGTCCTCGGGCAACGGCATGCCGGTGAAGGCGTACCTGCAGAGGGCGCTGCTGCAGCACCGCAGCCTGCTCACCGGTCCCTGTGTCGATGCGCTGAACCGCTTTCTCGCGAACGACGACAAGGTGCTTGCGAGCATCCTCGCGACCTTCAACGCGCCGCTCACGATCTGGGCCAATCCCATCGTCGATGCGGCGACGAGTGCCAACGACTTCGATCTGCGCGACGTGAGAAAGCGTCGCATGACGATCTATATCGGCATCACGCCCGATCACCTGATCGAGGCGGCGCTGCTGGTCAACCTTGTGTTTTCGCAACTGGTCAATCTCAATACGAAGGAGTTGCCGGAAGCCAACCCGGCGCTGAAATTCCAGTGCCTGCTGCTGATGGACGAGTTCACCGCGATCGGGAAGATCCAGATCATCGCGCGGGCCGTCGCGTACATGGCGGGGTTCAACCTGCGCATGCTGTCGATCGTGCAGTCGGTCTCGCAGCTCGAGTCCGTGTACGGGCGAGCCGATGCGCGCACGTTCGTGACGAACCACGCGATGCAGATCCTCTATGCGCCACGCGAGCAGAAGGATGCAAACGAATATTCGGAGATGCTCGGCACCTTCACCGACAAGTCCCGCAGCGTGAGCCGCTCGAATGCGATCTTCGGTGGCCGGGGCGGCTCGAGCGAGAGCATCTCGGAGCAGCGCCGGCCGCTGCTTTTGCCGCAGGAACTCAAGGAGCTCGGGCGCGACAAGGAGATCATTCTGCTCGAGAACACCAAGCCCATCCTCGCCGACAAGATCTGCTACTGGCGTGATCCTGCCTTCACCTCACGTCTTGCGGCGCCACCGAGGGTCGCGGTGATGGATCTCGCGCGCTTTGCCGCGCAGACCGAACGGCGCCTGCGCGATCTTGATCCGTCAGAGGTCGATGCTGCCGGAGCGGGACTCATCAATGTGCCGGTCGAACATCTGGAGGTGCTGCAGGCCTGGGATCCACGCGAGCTGCCAGCGCATCTGGCCGAGCTCAGCGAGGACGACGTGAGTGCCTATGTCGAGCGGCATTTCATGCTGCTGGGTGTGCCACGCAATCGCATTGTGGCGGCGAGGCACACGCTTTCGCTGTCCGAACTGGACGTGGCGGAATTGCCTCCGGCTCCGGCTATCCGCAAACGGCGCACGGGCGGCAACGCGAGCGGGGCAAAGGAAGAGGCCGGCCCGGCTTCGCGACCGGATCGCAAGGCGGGGCGCAGGCGTGAGTCCGGGCGTGAGTCGATGTGTGAGTCGAACGTTGCGCCGATCAGGGGAGACCATTGATGAACGCGCCCTATATCGATGAAACGAACCGTGTTCGTGCCGCGCTCGCGGCGATCCCGGCCGACGACTATGCCACTTGGGTGGACATGGCGTTCGCCGTCAGGCAGGGGCTGGGTGATGCGGGCTTTGAAATATGGGATGAATGGAGTCGCAGCGCGCAAAACTACAACGAGCGTGCGGCGCGCACGACATGGCGCTCGGCACGCGCGTCGGGTGGCAAGACGCTGGCTTCCCTCTTCTGGCTCGCTCAGCAGCACGGCTTTGATGTCAAGGCCTCGCGCGTGCCGGGCACGATCACGGCGGCCTCACCGGGTCCGGACCGCGAGGAATTCGCACGTCGCGCCCGGGAGGCGGCACGTGAGGCGGCACGTGTGCGTGCGCGCCACGCAGCTGTGGCGCAGACGGCCGTGTCGATCTGGGAATGGGCGCGGCCCGTTGGCCCCGAGCATCCGTACCTCGTGCGCAAGCAGCTCGAACCGGTTGCAACGTTGCGCGAACTCGAGGCACTCGAACTGAAGGCGCTGCTTGGCTACATGCCGCTGAGTGCGGAAGAGCCGCTCGCGGGCCGTGTGCTGATCGTGCCGGCGCGGGTTGGCGACGCTATGACGACGCTCGAGCTGATCGACGATATGGGACGTAAATCGTCGCTGGCCGGTGGTGCAAAAAAGGGCGGCTATTGGATGAGCGGACCTTTGACGGCGGACGCGGGCAGCATGCCGATCCTGATCGCGGAGGGCATGGCGACGGCACTGTCAGCACATCGGGCGACCGGCTGGGTTGCGGTGGCGGCGCTGTCCGCCAGCAACCTGCCCCGGGTTGCTTCAGGCCTGCGTGAGCGATACCCGCGTGCCTCGCTCATCGTCCTTGGAGAACCTGGCAAGGCAGAGCGCTTTGCACGCCAGGCCGCGCAGGCCGCGCAGGCGTCTCTCGAATTGCCGTCGTTCACGCCGGATGCGCGAATCGGCGGCATGCCGCCGACTGATTTCAACGACATGGCGGTGTTATCTGGTCTGGATGTCGTCGGTGATCTTTTACGGGACGCCGCAGGCAGGATCAATAGGGACCCCCCTGCGGTGACCGGTGCAGCACCCGGTGCCGATGCAGGGTGGGCGGCTCGCAGTACAGCGGTTGAATGGATGGAGGACGCAGACATGGGACGCGTGAAAGAGGAACTGACTGACGCAATGACGGATGAAGCCGCAGGCACGAAGCGGCGCAGGACGGGCCGAAGGCAGCAGACACAGTATGTGCCGGTGCAGGACGCGCCGCTGGAAGCGGGATCGTCCGGTGTGCCGCAGCGGGATGCCGCTCGCGCAGGCGCGGACACGGACAGCGGGCTTGCGTTCGCACAGGACGCACGGGACGCACGGGACGCGGGCCACCCGGCTCAGGCGCAATCCCGCGCGGCACCGCGCCGCGAGATTGGGCAGGCATTGTACGGCCTGGATGATGTGCCTGGCGAAATCCGGGCGCTGGCGCAGCACCGGTTCGGCGCGCAGATCCGGATGGCGACGCCGCGTGAGAACGGTGGCCCTTATCGCGGCGAGGTGTTGAACACCGAACACTACGTGATCCAGGAGGTGGCGACGCGAAGCGTGGTGTTCCACCGCAAGGACCACATGGAATTCGTCTCGGACCGGCTGAAGTGGATGGACCAGAACCAGCGGATGAATGGCGCCGAGGTGCAGATTGGCTACGAGGGTGACCGGCCGAAGGTCTATCCGTGGGACCGTGCGCGCGAGCAGCTTGAACGCGTGGTGGCGTCGCTGAAGAAATCGGCGCGCGAGGCAGGTTTCGGCACGGACCTCGACCCGACGCTCGAGCAGTTGCAGTCGGTGTCGTGGACACGGTTTCGTGAGGCGCGTGCCGTAGCGCTCGCGCAAGCCCGTGAGCGTGCGGGACGCGAGCCTGGTGGAAATCCCGACCGGTAGGGCGTGTCTTCAATCGGGCAGGGCCCGGGCAAGCGGGAACGGACTATACGAGGGTAGATCATGAGCGAAACGACTTTGGCTGAGGGCGCCGCGCAGGACCCGGTGATCAACGTGATCGAGCGGGCACCGTTGCCGGAAGAGGGCGGCGCGGCTGGAACTGCTGAAAGCCTGGACCGTGCGGCGGCAGAGGCAATGGATGCGCGCCGGCGCCGCAAATTCGATGCGGTGCGGGCGCGTCTGCGTGAGCAGGCGATGCGTAACGATCCTGGGCAGGCGCAACCCGGAGATTCCCGGACCCAAGCCGCAGACCGGGCCTCGGCACCGCTTGGACAGGCACCGGAGCGCGTGCGCAAGCGTTATCTGCGAGCGGGCAACCAGTATTTTCTGAAGGATGCACCGTATCAGATGGCATTCGAGGATCTCGGACCGTACCTGGTGAGCCAGCACAACCCGCCCGACGTGGTCGAGTCGATGGTGGACATGGTCATGGCGAAATCGTGGGCGCGGATCCTCGTGTCTGGCCACGAGGCGTTCCGGCGCGAAGTCTGGCTGCAGACGACGCTGCTCGGTCTTCAGGTGAATGGTTACCAGCCGAAGGCGGCCGATCTCGCACGGCTTGGCGAGAGTCGGCGCGAACCCATGAACAGCCGTGTCGCGTATGCCGGGGAGATTCTCCCGCGTACGAAAGGCACGCGTCCACCGGCTCCTGCTGCCGATCCGGTGTCCGTCGCGTCAGCAGTGGATGCCGCACCGGCTTCGCGTACAGCCAGGTCTCATATTCAGACCGGTGCCCCGGCCCAGGCGGCGCCTGGCGGCGCGCGCGAAGCTACGGCCACCCCGGCGGCCCGTCGCACAACCGGAAACGAAACGCGGCGTGATCCGGGCCATGAGACAGGCCGCGAGATGGAGCGCAAAACGAGCGGCCAGGACGAGCCCGATGTCCATCGCTATACGGGCGAGCTGCTCGAGTATGGCAGCGCACCTTACCCGCACAATCCGGCGCGCAGCGATTCGTACTATGTGGTCTATCGGGACGGGGCAGGGGCGGACCACGCCGTATGGGGCGTGGACCTGGAGCGGGCCATCGCCGAGTCGGGGGCGACGCCCGGTGAACGCGTTACGCTGCAGAACTTTGAGAAACGCCGGGTGAGCATCGACGTTCCCGTGGTTGCGGCAACCGGACAGATTATCGGGTACGAGGAAAAGGAGGTGTACCGCAATGCCTGGCAGGTCGACGTCGAGGGACAGGTGCGTGCGGCGTCACTTTCCTCGCGCGGGGTGTCAGGGCGCGAGTCCGGGCCCGAGTCGGGGCGTCAGTCGGCGCGTGATTCTGGCCGTGATTCTGGGCGTGAATCGCCGGCCGATGCGCGAGGCGGTAGCCCTGCGGTTTCTCGAACGCCGCATCCGGGCCGTTCCGGGGATGCTGCCGACGGTCAGCGGGCAATGCAGATGGCGGTCATCGTCGCGGCCATGCGTGCACAGGGGTTCAGTGACCGGTCAATCGGGCGGGTGGAACCGTACGCCGGGAAGCTCTACGACACGCTTCGCGCCGAGGGCGTACGTGTACCCACACCGAGGGTGTTTGATCCGAAGGCACCGTCCACGCGTTTGCGCGCACCGCGACCGGCGCCTGGGCGGTCGGCCAAGCGCGAGGTCGAGCGCGAGGTCGAGCGTACGCCGTCCGGGCCTGACCAGCTGTCGCTGTAGGAGCAGCCGTGAACGCCCGTGCACGTCTGTCCATTGAACTCGGCGAGGTAAAGCCGCGCTGGGATGACTGGTGCGCCCTGCATGATGTCACGCCAGCCGAAGGTGTGCGGCAACTGATCCTCGATGCAGTTGCCGCAGATGAGCCGGAGTGTCGGGCCGGCTGCGCCGACGTCATGCGCTCGCCCCCCGTTGGCGAGCGTCGCGTACGCCTCGAGATCGGTCTGACCGCATCCGAATTGCACGCGGTCAGGCGGCAGGCAACGAGATGCGGGTTCACCGCGAATCGCTGGGTCGTTGCGCTGATCCGCGCGAAGTTGACGCATGTCCCCCAGTTTGGCGAGCAGGAGATGGCGCTACTCGCCGCCTCGAACCGCGCGCTCGCGAGGATCAGCCGCTCACTGGGGCCGGTGATTCGCGAAGTCGACCGGGATGGGACGGCTGCCGTTGCGGGTAACGGTCGCCTGCTCGTGGAGCTGAAGGCGCAGATTGATACCCATCTGCGCGCGGTGTCGGATCTGCTTCGCGCGAACATTGATCGCTGGAGTCGCTAGCATGCCTTTTCCGAAGATCTACATCGACACGATGCTCCTGAACTGGGGCGACCGGCTGTTCCCCGATCCGTTGCGGCACGTCGGGGCGCCGCGGCTCTCGCGTGTCCAGATCGGGAGCCAGGCGGCACGCGTGCGTGAGCAGCTGGCGCGCACGCTCAAACATACGCCCGAGGTGATGGTGAAAATCACCAACCGGGCAGCCGGTGCGCAGGGCATGGGTGCGGTGCGCCGGCATCTGCGCTACATCTCCCGTAACGGCAAGGTCGAACTCGAGGACCAGGACGGGCAGACCATTGCGGGCGTCGCCGCTCTGCACGATCTGGCCGATGCGTGGCAGTTCGGCGGCTGGGGCGTACCGGAGAGCAGCACGCGTCGCGAGGTGTTCAACATCCTGCTGTCGATGCCCCCAGGTACGGACCGTCGGGCGGTACGTGATGCGGCGCGCGATTTTGCGGTGCTCGAATTCGGCGATGGTCGCGACTACGTCTTCGCCGCGCACGACGACGAGGCGCATCCGCATGTGCATCTGTGCGTGCAGGTGAGGGGCCTGGATGGGCGACGGCTCAATCCGGGAAAGCGCGATCTGCAGCGCTGGCGGGAGCGGTTTGCGCAGCAGCTCCAGGCGCACGGTGTCGAGGCGAATGCAACCTCACGGCGCACGCGCGGGGCGGCGCGCCGTTATCCGAAGCAGGCCGTCGTGCACATGCTGGACCGCGGAGAAACGCCGCGGTACTGGCGCGTGGTGGCTACGGACACGCAGCGGCGCGCGGGCTGGCAAGCACATTACGGCGTGTTCGCGGCGTGGCGCGAGATGGCGCTGGCGATGGCCGCGTCACGGGAGCCCGATGACCGGCGCTTGGCCGTGGAGATTGTCGACTTCGTACGCAATATGCCGGTGCAGCAGGATGGGCCGTTGGTGGCGCCCATGGCGCCGGCTCGACGCGAGCGGTCAGACCGGCCCCTGCCGGATCGTGACAGTCAGCCAAACACGGGTGGTCCGCAAGTGTACCGCTGATACGCGAGGTGATGACCATGGCGATACCGATTGTTCCATGGCTTGGTGGCAAGCGACGTCTCGCCGACATCCTGATTCCGTGATTTTCCTGCGCACAGCTGCTACGTTGAGGTCTTCGCGGGTGCCGCGGTGCTCTTCCTTATGCGGCCACCAGCGGAGGTCGAAGTCCTGAACGACGTGAAGTCGACTGATAACGGTGGGCAACACGGATGCTGCTGAAGGCCGATGACGTCAAGGGCGGTGCAGGCTTTGGCGACATCGCAGTCGCTGACAACAAGAACAACAAGAACGTCTGGGTCGTCGGTTGTCCACAGCAGAAATTGCTTCCAGTCGAAGGCGGATCGCGACTTGATTTTACCTATGCTGGCGTTATGCACTCCTCCGATGCAGGCGTTTCTTGGGAAAACGTCCGTTTGAGTGTACCCCTCGAAGGGCGATGCATCCGAGCAGTTCAATTTGTTGGTCAAAACGGATGGATTGTTCGTGCCGCTGGGATTGTGGCGAATACGATCGACGGCGGTAAACGTGCAGTTTCCAAGCGGATACTCTGATGCACGCCCGACGCATGCAATTGATGCGCAATGGATAGATTTTGGGCACCGACCTCGTTTCGAAAATGCAGATTGCGAGGACGACCGACGGTGAACAACGTGGACGTCCGCTCAGATACCGGATCCAGAGTGGCATTTTGGCGCCAGTCCGTTTTTCGTCGATGCGTAAACCGGATACGCGTCGGCTCCGATCTGCAACAGAACTTCCGGCCCTGTACTAAAGAGCATCGACGGCGGTGTGACATGGAGTGCATTGACGATTCCGGATACCACGCGTATCACGGATCTTCTTTTCATCACCCCGGCTTAGGGATTCGCACTCGAGATGTTCGGTGAGGTCTACGACACAAAGGACGGTGGACTGAACCGGGCAAAACTTGGCATGGCCAGTTCAGAGTCCGGACTCACCTCATTTGCGCGCGGCGCCAGTGGGAAAGTTCTGGGAAGTTCTGCTTTGGCAGTCGGCGGTGGCATTTTGACGACGGCCCCACTTTAAAAGCAGAAAGACGGTTCTGCGCCAGCGGGTTTCGATCGTTGGCGCAGCAGCTGATTGTGTTGATCGTGAGTCAGCGGTCTGAATGCTGCCGCTTATTAATCGCAACGTGGTGAGCGCCCGGGGTGTATCGCTTATCGCTTATCGCGTTTAGGCGTGAGTGCTGGAGTCGGTTTCCACTTCCACGGCCGGCATTACTGCTGCCAATTCCAGATCTCCCCGTACCAACTTCCATTTCCGCGCTACTGGTAATCGCTTCACCCAGTACTCGGCACGCGACGCTTCCGCCCGGCCACTCAGCTCAAACGAAGCGCGCACGGCCACGGGCTTACGCGATCGGGTATATCTTGCGCCATCGCCGCTCGCATGCTTCGCGAACCGCGCATCAACATCCGTAGCAATCCCGGTATAGAGACTGCCGTCGGCGCATTCGATGAGGTACAGGAACCAGGGCATGAGAAATCGTGGGAAAAGGCGAAAACCGCAATGCCGCGCATTATCGCTCAAGCTCCCGCCTCGAACCCCTCCCGAACAAAAACCCGCGACTTCGGCGAGAATAACTGTTCCGCGCTGCATCAAGCGCCCAGCAGTTGGCCCGAACACGCCAGAACACGCCCGAAGCGAGGTAAGCCTGTTGAACCGCAAGGTCGAAATACATGTGGTCGATTCGCTCGATTCCGTCACCCCGGACGAATGGAACCGCCTCGCCGGCGACAATCCCTTCGTCCGGCATGAATTCCTGTCGGCGTTGCAGGACACGGGCTGCGCGGTTGCGCGCACCGGCTGGCGCCCGCATTTCCTGCTGCTCAAGCGTGACGGCAAGCTGACTGGCGCCATGCCGCTCTACCTCAAGAAACATTCGCGAGGGGAGTATGTCTTCGATCACGCCTGGGCCGACGCCTTCGAGCGAAATGGCCTTAAGTACTATCCGAAGGGATTATCGGCGGTGCCGTTTTCGCCGGTGACCGGGCCGCGCCTGATCGCCGCCACGCACG
Source organism: Caballeronia sp. LjRoot34 (assembly GCF_964253815.1). Lineage (NCBI taxonomy): Bacteria > Pseudomonadati > Pseudomonadota > Betaproteobacteria > Burkholderiales > Burkholderiaceae > Caballeronia > Caballeronia sp. LjRoot34. The sequence continues at coordinate 3,169,434 of NZ_CAXUSB020000001.1, read as the reverse complement.
AGGAGCGCGTAATGCTCGCGCGCGGCGCGATCGAGTTGACCAAGCAGTTGGAACTGTCTTCCCTGCACGTGCTGTTCCCACAAGAGCAGGATCTCGAAGCACTGACCGAAGCCGGCTACATGCTGCGCGAAGGCGTGCAATTCCACTGGGAGAATGTACCCGGCGGCTACGACAGCTTCGACGCGTTTCTCGCCACCATGAGCCACGACAAGCGCAAGAAGGTGAAGCAGGATCGCCGGCGCGTAGTCGATGCCGGCGTCACCTACACGTGGCTGCGCGGCGCGGAAATTGACCAGGAAGCGCTCGATTTCTTCTACGCGTGTTATGAAAATACCTATCGCGAGCACTGGAATCCACCGTATCTGTCGCGCGAATTCTTCGACCAGATCCACGCGGCCGCGCCCGAGAGCATCTTGCTCGTGATCGCCGAAGCGGACGGCCAGCGGCTCGCGTGCGCGCTGAACATGATCGGCGGCGACGTGATGTTCGGCCGCTACTGGGGCACGAAAGAATTCGTCTCTGGACTGCACTTCGAAACCTGCTACATGCAGGGAATCCAATATTGCATCGAGAACCGCCTTGCCCGTTTCGAAGGCGGCGCACAGGGCGTGCACAAGATGTCGCGCGGCATGTTGCCCACTCCCACGTGGTCCGCGCATTGGGTCGCGGACCCGCGATTTGCCCACGCGATCAGTGAATTCCTCGATGAAGAAACGGCGGCGATGGACCAGCATATCCAGGAGCTGGAAGCCCATACGCCCTTCAGGAAGAAGGCATAAGGCCGAGCGTCCGACGTGCTCGAAACCTGACCTGATGGCTAACGCTTGATCCAATAAGATGTCCGGAAACTGCAACTCGACTTATCATCATGTCGAAATGCTTTCGCTTTCACAGCGGTAACTCTTAACCCGCCCTTAACCCGTTATGCGCCGGAACAGGATCCCCGAATGCGGGGCATCGTATGGACAAGCTCAAGATGAAAAACCGATTCTTCAATCTCTATAGCCATGATTTCGCTCGCGTGGCGGTAGGCGTGCCCCGTTGCCGGGTTGCGGATCCTGCGTTCAACGCCGCCGAAACCATCGACCTGGCGAAGCAGGCGGCGGCGAACGGAGCGGTGCTGGTCGCGTTCCCGGAGCTTGGGCTACCGGCTTACACCTGTGACGACCTGTTCCACCAGCGGGCCTTGCTCGATGCCTGCGAAGAGGCGCTCGCGTCCGTCGTGGCGGCATCGAAGAGCCTCTCCATTGCAATGATCGTGGGCATGCCGCTGCGCGTCGACCATACGCTCTTCAACTGCGCCGTCGTGGTCGCGGGCGGCCAAGTCCAGGGCGTCGTGCCGAAGAGTTATCTGCCGAACTACGGCGAGTTCTACGAAGCGCGCCAGTTCAGCGCGGCCGAGAACGCGTCGACGGATCGCGTCACGTTGCTGGGTACCGAAGTGCCGTTCGGCTCGGCGCTGCTGTTTGAAATCGCCAACATGCCGCTGTTCCGCTTTCACGTGGAAATCTGCGAGGACGTCTGGGTGCCGGTGCCGCCTTCGTCGTTCGCAGCGCTTGCCGGGGCGACGGTGCTGGTGAACCTGTCGGCATCGAACGTGGTGGTCGGCAAGTCGAGTTACCGGCATCAACTGGTCGGCCAGCAGTCCGCCCGGTGCCTGTCGGCGTATTTGTATACATCGGCGGGAAGAGGAGAGTCCACAACCGACCTGGCCTGGGACGGGCAGGCGGTGATCTACGAAAACGGCGAACTGCTCGCCGAGTCCGAGCGCTTCCTGGACACCTCCCATCTTGTTTTCGCCGATGTCGACCTTGAGCGGCTGTCGCGTGAACGCGTGCGCCAGACCACATTCGGCCAGTCGGTGCGCCGACATGCCGACGAAGTATCGAAATTCGAAACGGTGCGCTTCAATCTCGATCTGCCGATCAACCGCGCATTGCCGCTGGACCGCGCCGTGGAGCGGTTCCCCTACGTTCCATCCGATCCGAAGCGCCGTGACGAACGCTGCAACGAGGTCTACAACATCCAGGTGCAGGCGCTGGTGCAACGGCTCTCGGCGAGCGGCATATCGAAGGTCGTGATCGGCATTTCGGGCGGCCTGGATTCTACCCATGCGCTGCTTGTCTGCGCCAAGGCCATGGACCGGCTGAAGCTGCCGCGCACGAATATTCTCGGCGTGACCATGCCCGGATTCGCCACAAGCGACCGGACGCTCCTGCAGGCGCGGCAACTGATGGAGATCGTAGGGTGTTCGGCGAGCGAAATCGACATCCGGCCAAGCTGCGAGCAGATGCTGAAGGATCTTGGCCACCCGTATGCAGCGGGCAAAGAGGAATACGACATCACGTTTGAGAACGTGCAAGCAGGCGAGCGCACGAATCATCTGTTCCGGCTCGCGAACTTCAAGGGCGCAATCGTGGTCGGCACGGGCGACCTGAGCGAACTCGCGCTTGGCTGGTGCACGTACGGCGTGGGCGATCACATGTCGCACTACAACGTCAACGCCAGCGTCCCGAAAACGCTGATCACGCATCTGGTCCGGTGGGTCGCGGAAACCGGGCAGATCGGCAACTCGGGTTCGGACGTCCTGATCAACATCCTGAATACCGACATCAGCCCGGAACTCGTTCCCGGTAAATCAAACGGCAATCCAGAGCAAAAGACGGAGAGCGTCATCGGACCGTACGAGTTGCAGGATTTCAACCTGTATTACACGTTGCGCTTTGGTTTTGCGCCAACGAAAGTGGCGTTCCTGGCGTACACCGCATGGAAGGATCGCGACGCGGGCGACTGGCCGGAAGGTGCGCATGTCGCGCGAAACGAGTACGCGTTGCCGGCCATCAAGCACAACCTGGGCATTTTCCTCGACCGGTTTTTCCGGACCAGCCAGTTCAAGCGGTCTTGCGTTCCGAATGCACCGAAAGTAGGGACAGGCGGTTCGTTGTCGCCGCGGGGCGACTGGCGCGCGCCGAGCGATTCGGAATCGGTCGTCTGGATGAACGATTTGAAGAATATTCCGGTGGATTGAGGCGTTTGCACCATATCTGCGCGTAAATGCGCCGATAACGGCGTGATCCCGATGCTATGGCGCGAGATCTCTGCGATTAACCGTGAAAACGCGGCTAGAATCAATACATCGATTCCCAAATCCGTTTTCTCGCTTATCCGTACAATTTTTCAAGAGGCGCGCCATGAAACGCATTACCGCAGTCATCAAACCGTTCAAGCTCGACGAAGTCCGTGAAGCGCTCGCCGGCGCCGGGCTCACTGGTCTGACAGTCACCGAGGTCAAGGGCTTCGGGCGGCAGAAGGGCCACACGGAGCTGTATCGCGGGGCGGAATACGTGGTCGATTTCCTGCCGAAGGTGAAGATCGAAGTGGTGGTGGCCGACTCACAGACGGATCAGGTTATCGACGCAATCATCGGTGCGGCCCGTACCGGCAAGATCGGCGACGGCAAGATCTTCGTGACCGATGTGGAACGCGTCATCCGCATTCGCACGGGCGAAGAAGACGAAGCGGCTGTCTGAGCCCGTTTGCCCAAAACCGGCCTGATCCCGTGTCAGGCTGGAATGTGTCCTCGGCGCGTTGCCCGGCGACCACGTAGTAACGCTGACATCGGCCCTGTCCGGTGGCGTGTCCCGTTTTGCCCCTCGTCTGACCGTTTCCGTCACCAATGTAAAAAACCATTGCGGTACTATCTGCGTCCCTGTGTGCTTTTTGTAAGGATTTGTGGATGCATCACGCGATCGGCTTCATTCAAGATCTAGCGGTAATCATGGCGATTGCGGGCGTCGTCACGGTGTTATTTCACCGTCTGAAGCAGCCGGTCGTGTTGGGGTACATCGTGGCGGGCGTGATTATCGGGCCGTACACTCCGCCGTTCCAGCTTATCCACGACGAAGCCACCATTCAGACGCTCGGCGAACTCGGCGTGGTATTCCTGATGTTTTCGCTCGGGCTCGAATTCAGCCTGAAGAAACTGTTCAAGGTCGGCGCAACGGCGTTCGTGGCGGCAGCGTCCGAGATCGTGCTGATGATCTGGATAGGCTATGAGATCGGGCAGTGGTTCGGCTGGAACGCAATGGATTCCCTGTTCCTTGGCGCCATGCTCGCCATCTCGTCCACAACGATCATCGTCAAGGCGCTTTCTGAACTCGGCATGAAGGGCGAGCCGTTCGCGCAACTGATTTTCGGCATTTTGATCGTCGAGGACATTCTGGCGATAGCAATGCTTGTGCTGCTTTCGGGGATTGCGCAGACGGGTTCGGTCTCGGCGGGCGTGGCGTTCGTCACACTGGGCAAGTTGCTCTTGTTCATGACTGTGTCAATGGTGGTCGGCATCCTGATCGTGCCGCGCGCGCTCGACTATGTCGCAAAGGCCAAGAGCGACGAAATGCTGCTCGTCACTGTGCTCGGCTTTTGTTTCGGCTTCTGCCTGCTGGTCGTGAAGCTCGATTACAGCATCGCGCTTGGGGCGTTCCTGATCGGCGCGATCATGGCCGAATCGCGCAACCTGCAGCGCATCGAACACTTGATCGCGCCGATTCGCGACATGTTCTCCGCCATCTTCTTCGTGACCATCGGCCTATTGCTGAACCCGGCGGTGCTGGTGGATTACTGGTGGCCGATTGCGGTGATCACCGTCGCGGTGGTGTTCGGCAAGATATTGTCCTGCGGGCTCGGCACTTTCCTCGCGGGCAGGGACGGGCGCACGTCGATGCGCGTCGGCATGAGCGTGGCGCAGATCGGCGAGTTCTCGTTCATCATCGCGTCACTGGGGTTGTCGCTGAAAGTGACCAGCAGCTTCCTGTACCCGATCGCCGTCGCGGTTTCCGCGTTGACCACGCTCTTCACGCCGTATCTGATCAAGGCCGCCGATCCGATCACGCGCCGCATCGCCCGCTCCATGCCGGTGCCCGTTGCGAACACCTTTGGCCTGTATTCGCAATGGCTTGCGAGCCTTTCACCGGATACCGGAGGCCCGACGCTGTTCAGCATGACGCGCCGGATCGTGGTGCAGATCGCGGTGAATCTCGCGCTGGTGGCCGCCATCTTCCTCACAGCGTCCTACGCGGCGCCGTTTGCCACTGAATATCTGTCGCGCTGGTTGCCCACCAACGACGCCCAGCGTGTCGCGCTTTGGAGCGCAGCGTTGCTGGTGTCCATGCCGTTCCTGGTTGCGGTGTATCGCAAACTGGGGTCTCTCGCACTGATGCTCGCCGAAGTGAGCGTGCAGCCCGCGAAGGCCGGACGTTTCACTCGGGCGTTGCGATCGGCCATTTCCGGCCTGATTCCGATTCTCGCGATGTTCGGTGTTTTCCTGCTGGTGGCCGTGCTCTCGGGCGGCATCCTGCCGCCGTTCGGCTTGATGATCGCGGTGCTGGTCTGTGCGGCGTTGTTGCTCACGGTGTTGTGGCGCTGGTGCGTCAAGATCCACGCAACCATGCAGATCGCGCTGCGCGAAACATTCGAAGAGCCGAGAGATCATCATTGAGCATGAACCCATTGTTTCCCCCGATAATGTGAGCAATTGTTCGATGGTTTGCCGCCCCCGGACCAGAGGCGGATAATTAAACTCTGACCATTCTCACAGCGCCTGGCGCCTATATCGGAATGAGCGAAAACAAGTCAAATGAGTCAAACGGGTCAATAACGCCGGGCACGCCCGGCAGTGGTTCTCCCGCAGCCGATTCTTCGGGTTCCGTCCCGGGCGGTCATACGCCGGCCGTTGCGTCCGCGTCATCCACAAAGAGTCCTGATGTCCCTGGTGCCACTGCGCAGCCAGGCCCGAACGCCACGGCGGCCGAACGGGCGTCGACGGATGCACCTGCAAGCGCGTCGACGGTAGAACCTGCCGATACCGCTAAGGCGCAACGCGATGACGCAGCTGAGGCGCGTGCATCGGCTGCCAGAGCGATGGCGCAGCAGGAAACGGCGGCACGTGAAGCCGCATCGTCGGCATCCGCATCGTCCACATCCGCTGCGAACAAAACGCTCGATGCAAAGGCGAGCCTTGCAGCGGAGGTCGAAACCGCGACGCAAGCGGAAGCCAGTCTCGCGGCGGAGCTTGAAAATGCCACTGAGGCGCAAGCCGCCGAAGCCGCGACCGCGACTGCGACCGCGACCGCGACAGAAAGTGTCACGCCGAAGCCAGCTTCCAGCCTGCCGCCGGAATTTTCGGCCGCGCCGGATTTCGGCACATTCCGTGCGCCGCCCACTCCACCCGACTCACCGGATACAAAGGCGCCGCCAGCGTATCTGCGTAACAGTGACTCCGCCTGGTCCGTGTTCGGCCGTGTGATCAAGGCGCGCGCGCGGCAGATCTTCGACCGTGCCGGCCAGCGGATCACGCAGAGGACATTGAGAATAGGCGTGTCGGCGCGGATTTTTCATCCTGAGCCGGGTGCTAAAGGACTGCGCGGCAAGACGTTGCAGTATCTGGAGGAATCGATTGCGCATTGGGTGATGTCGCGTGACGTGCTCGTCTTCATGATTCCGACGGTCGGCCATCAGGGCATGCTGCATCCGAGCAACATCCGATTGCGCGACTATGCGAAACAACTGGATGGCCTGCTGCTGCAAGGTGGCGCTGACGTATCGCCGCAATCCTATACGGAAGCGGCCACGCGTCACGAATGGCCCGGCGACCGCGTGCGGGACATGTATGAGCTGGAGCTGTTGCATGAATTCATCGAGGCGGGCAAGCCCGTGCTTGGTGTGTGCCGTGGGTGCCAGCTGATTAACGTTGCGTTCGGCGGGACGCTCTACCAGGACATTGCGACCGATGTCCCCACGGCCGGTGTGCATGTGAACGAGCAATACGATCAGCATCGCCACCCGATTCGTTTCCCCGATGGCTCCACGCTCGTCAACATGTTTCCGGGCCACCGCGAAGCGCTCGTCAACTCGATCCACCATCAGGCGGTGAAGACGATCGGCCGTGACCTGAACATCGAGGCTGTGTCAGCGCACGACGGCATTATTGAAGCGGTGCGTTATCGGCGTGCACCGTTCGTGATGGGCGTGCAATGGCATCCGGAGTTCCATCGCGCGGGTGGCGACGAGTTGCTCGATTGCACGCCTTTACTCGATACCTTCCTGCGCGTGGCACGCGAAACGCGTTTCTAGCATACATGGGTTGAACGCCGCGCAGCGAGCCCGTGTAGCGCGATGACAAAAAGGCCGTTCCAACATGAAAGTTGGAACGGCTTTTTTGTTGCCACTTGATCGGCCGAATCAAACGCCAGTGCGAGCTTGAGCGTTACTGAACGAGTCCTGCTTCGCTCTGATCCTGAAGTTGCTGAACCTGCCGCTGCAACATGAGCAACTTGCGCTCGGCGGCGGATTTCTCGTTCAGCAACGCCGCCGATTCCACCTGCATCTGCTGCTGACGTTGCGACACTTCGCTTTCCTGCGCGCGCGCAATGGAGAGATCGGCAGTCAGGCGCTGCGCCCGATCATTCGACACCGCAATGACGCGTTCGAGCAACGCCTTTTGCGCCTGCAACTGCGTGCGTTTGATCTCACCCTCGGCGAGCGCATAGCTCTTGCGGGCGAATTGCGCGTAGACCGTTTCGGCATGTGCATCGTCCTGCGATTTCACGATGCGCCAGAAATTCTTGTCCTGGAACAGCGCGACGTAATACACCATGTCCTGCGGATAGAAAAACAGCGCCGCGCCATAGCTGCCGTTATACGTGACGCGTAATTCAGTCACCTTATGGGCCTGGACCATCTGCATGAGTTCCGACACGTTTCCCGGCATCTGAGCATTCGACGCGGCGTCGGCGCCATCCTGAAAATCATCCATGGAACCGTTAGCGGTCGGTTGCCGGATGGGATCGGCGACGCCGGTTGCCGAGAGCAGCGTGTCGACTGGCTGATAAGCCGTCGCGACGGATGAGCCAAGCGCGATCACAGCAACGAACATCGCGTTCAGAAGGGTGGAGAGAGAGGCGTACTTCATAGGGCGAGGCTTCAAAATTAAGTAAGTTTCGGCGACTGACTATCGACACATCGTGCAGCGCGCGGGTTGAAATCGCGCTGCACGATGTCGCCATGAGGGCTGCCGGTCACTTGGAAAATTGCGAGGGCGTGTCAGTGACGCGACGCTGGCTCAAGTCGGCATTCCAGTTGGGTGCATCACTGCCGCTGGAGCGCCGTGAAGGCGCCGCTGCCACTTCTGGGGGCGCAACACGAACGGGCTGGCGGGTTACGCCGCTGTTGTCATCGAGTACGGCGGAGTGCGCGAGCATGTTGTACATATCGGTAACGCTAAGCGATGAGCTTGCCGTGTTTGAGCGCGTGTCATTGCGCGTGAGCACGCGGTGACCCGGCGACGTGAGGGGAGCTTCATGCCCGGTGCTGCGATAAACCGGCGTCCCACGATACTCATGGCCATGACGCCGATAAACCACTTCGTACCGATGTGCATCGCGCTTGCCCTTCGCCTTGGTTTTCAACTTGGCTTTCGAACCACGGCGTTCCAGAGGTTGCGCAACTGTTTGCGCTTTGGTTGCGCGTTCTGCCACGGTGTTGGGTGCGGCGGTGCGGCCATCACCAGCCATGACATTCATGCGTGTGGCCAGGCTCGCCGACGGCTTGCTGTTGCCGATAGCGCTGCTGAGATTGACAGGTTTTTGTACCGCAGGCAAAGCGGCAATCACGGAGGCGGCAGCAGCGGAGCGAGTGGCAGAAGCTTCAGCCGAAGCAGCTGTCCTGGTTGCCGCCGAAGCCACCATCGAAGCGCCATCCGAAGTCGAAGCACCAGTCGAAGGCGAAGGGGAAGCAACCACCACCGTTGCGCTCGATGCACCGGATGCATGAACCGTTTCAGAATCAGAATCAGAGTCAGATGTCGGCTTGATCGCTGGGATAGCGCTCAACACAACCTCGGGTTTCTGCGTTTCGGTATCCTGATGGCCGATTTTCGTACCAAACAACGCCCACGCAATAAACGCAGCGCATGCCAGCGCAATCGCTCCACCAGCAAGCTGCTTGCGATGATCGTGATTAGCCGCCGGTGTTTTCACATGCCGGTCGTCGGGCGCGGTGAACGGCTCGAACGCGAAGGGTGCCGGCTCGGCGGCTTGCGGTACTGCATTGACGGGAGCCGGGGGAACCCCAGCGCCTTGCTCGGCGTGATTGACTTCATCGCTGCGTTTGAACTTGCCCCAGAGACTGCAAGGTGTATACGGGAACCGATCGTTGCGAAGAGAAAGCGCGCTGACATATGCCGTGAGGAAACGAGCCGCGTAAAACGGTATTTCGTATTCAGTCAAGACCGGACGCGTGCCGGTTAACGTCCACTCTTCGCCATAAACGGCGTTGGGCATAGCGGCAAGCGGGAACAGCGTCGGCAGAAGCAGATCGCCTTGCACAACGACCATAGGAGCATTCATCTTTTCTCATTTCCGAAAGCGGGCGTCAGGACTGCTCAACGAACGACCAAAGCGGGGGCAGCCGTGTGGACGTCGCCCGGTTGTTGCTGCAAAGGTATCGAATAATTCACCTTGCCCGGACCCGCCACAGAACAGCCCTCGATGATACCCAGCGCCAGCTTGGCGCGTCGCTCAGAACCTTCTTAGTTCCTTGAATAAGGGGTGTTCGGAGTGAAAAAAATTCGCTGATTCGACACGGACGCAACGGACGTTTCAGCGCACGACGCAGGATGCTTCGGATACGTGCTTTTGCAGCCAGCACACAGGCGTTGAACCGGATTACAACGGCCAATCCGCGAAGGCAAAGAAAGACGACGAGGCATCAGCCGATCGGCAGGACGTAACGCAGCGCGATGATATGAATACCACCCATTGTGTCGTCTTCACGGCCAGCCAGTCGCCATCCGCGAGACTCATAGAAACCAATAGCTGCAACGTTCGGTTCGAGTACAAACAAATGCATGCTGAGCGCGCCACGATCGCGCGCCCATTGCGCGGCGACGCCCAACATGGTGGTGCCCAACCCGCTGCCTTTGGCTGCCGGTAGCGCGTGCAGATTGTCCACGAGCACGCTGCCGTTTTCATCGGGTGCAAGCAGGCAAACGAAACCGGCCGGCCGATCATCTTGTATCGCGATCAATACCTCGCCCGCACCTTCAGCCAGTTCGTCGAATCGTGTGCGCCAGTGCGTTTCTCGTTCGGCAGACATCTCGCGATCGAGAAAATCGTCCGGCAGGATTCCGCGATACGCCGACGCCCAACTTTGCGCGTGCATCCCGGCGATCAGTTGCGCATCGGCGGATGTGGCCGGCCGCAGCACGAAGGGCCATGATGGATCGGAAAATGTAGGCTGATTGATAGATATTTGTAATGTAATTTTAAGGTGTTTTTCCATACACATGCACGATGTTCCGAATAGGCGGATTTCACTTTCCCGCTGTAACATTGGCGTCGTGCAGGGTTTTAGCGTTGCTATGGTTAACCCTTATTTACGGTTGTCGAGCGCGCTTTCGTATCGTTTTGAGCATTTTTCGCCGGTTTGAGCACGGCGAAGCTTACACAGGCATCCGGTGCAGTGCTACCGGGTCGTCAACATCCGGTCGATTCACAACGCATCAGCTGCGGAATCTGGCCACTGTTTTTTGAGATAGTCATGTCCAGCCCCTCACATGCAACGCCCGCGAACGAGTCGAAGGCGAAATCGGTGTTCCGCGTCGTCAGCGGCAATTTCCTCGAAATGTACGACTTCATGGTCTACGGCTATTACGCCTCGGCCATCGCTAAAACCTACTTCCCGAGCGGTAACGAATTTGCGTCGCTTATGCTGGCGCTGTCCGTGTTCGGCGCGGGCTTCCTGATGCGGCCGATCGGCGCCATTGTGCTCGGTGCGTATATCGATCATCACGGCCGGCGCAAGGGCCTGATCCTCACGCTGGCCATGATGGCAGCCGGCACCTTGCTGGTGGCCGTGATTCCGGGGTATGCGACCATTGGCGTGCTGGCGCCGATCATCGTGTTGCTCGGGCGTCTGCTGCAAGGCTTCTCGGCTGGGGTGGAACTCGGCGGCGTGTCGGTGTATCTCTCCGAAATCGCGACCAAGGGCAACAAGGGCTTCTACTGCTCGTGGCAGTCGGGTAGCCAGCAAGTGGCCGTGGTGTTTGCGGCGTTGATCGGCGTGACCATGAGCCGGATCTTGCCGCCTGACCAGATGACTTCGTGGGGATGGCGCGTGCCGTTTATCATCGGCTGCCTGATCGTTCCGTTCCTGTTCATCATTCGCCGTTCGTTGCAGGAAACTGAAGAGTTCCTCGCGCGCAAGCATCGTCCGGACATGGGCGAGATCATGAAGTCCATGCTCTCGAATTGGGGCATCGTGCTTGCCGGCATGGGCATGGTCATCATGACCACGGTGTCGTTCTACATGATCACCGCCTACACGCCGACCTTCGGCAAGGAAGTGCTCAAGCTTTCCTCCATCGATGCGCTGGTGGTGACGGTGTTCATCGGCTTGTCGAATCTCGTGTGGCTGCCACTTTCCGGGGCGATTTCCGACCGCATCGGACGCCGCCCGGTACTGTTGTTCTTCACGATCCTCACCATTCTCACGTCGTATCCGGCGGTGCAGTGGCTGGTCGCCGATCCGTCGTTTCTGCGCTTGCTCGGCGTGGAGATGTGGCTCTCGTTCTTGTACGGCAGCTATAACGGCGCGATGGTCGTGGCTCTCACTGAAGTCATGCCGGTCGAAGTCCGGACGACGGGTTTTTCGCTGGCGTATAGCCTGGCGACGACTATCGGCGGGTTCACGCCTGCTATCTCCACGTACCTGATTCACGTAACCGGCAACAAGGCGGCGCCGGGCGCGTGGATGGCCGTTGCCGCGGTCTGCGGGTTGATCGCGACGCTGGTGCTGTATCGATCCACGGAAGCGCGCAGTCAATACAAGACGGCGTGATGCCGGCGTGAGATTCGCCGGCGCTGAAACCAAAACCCCCTCGCCATGGCGAGGGGGTTTTTGTTTGTGTGCTCAACGAGCATGCTGTTTTACGACGCGCCTATTTCGCCAGCCACGCGTGCGACCACATCGTCCCATGCACCGGGTTTCGGTTGCCGGAACAAACGTGCTTTCGGGTACCACGGAGTCGACGCGGTATCGATACCCCAGCGCCAGTCCGCTGCGAACGGCAGCATCAGCCATAACGGCTTTCCTAACGCGCCGGTCAGGTGAGCGACGGCGGTATCGACGGATACCACGCCGTCCAGTCGATCCACGATCGCGGCCGTATCCGCGAAATCTTCGAGCTTGCCTTCCAGTCGCTGGATGAAGCGGGTGCGCGGATGAGTGTCCAGCAACGAGCGCTCTTCGTCGGTCAACGTGGGCTGCAAGACGATCCAGTCGATGCCTTCCAGCCTGAACAACGGTTCGAGCATGCCAAACGACGCTGAGCGGGTTTCGCCCGGCTGAATCCGTCCGGACCATGCAATGCCCAGCTTGCGTTTCGACTGACCGCCGAGCGAGCCGCGCCACTTCTTCCTGTACGCCGCCGGCACCACGAGATAAGGCGTGCGCGCGGGCACCTTGTCGGCGTTCGATACCCCCAGCGCCAGGGGCAAGCTCAACAATGGCGAGAAAACGTCTGCATCAGGGGGCGTGGTTGCATTGCCCGAACCATTGCCCGTGCTCTTGAGCAAGACGCCCGCCGCGTGCGCCGCCGGCTCAAGCAACGCGACGAGTTCCGGCTGTACTTCAAGCACGATCTGTCCGACGAGCTTCGCCGCGAAGGGTACGAAACGAACGAACTGCAAGGTATCGCCGAAACCTTGTTCCGCGCGAATCTGCAGCGTCTGTCCCGGCATCGGCTCGCCGTTCCACTTCGGCAGCGACGGTGGCGTAATGCTGCCCGGCGTGCGCAGGCGCCATTCGTAGGCGGGCAGGCCGCGCGTGTAATCACCCAATGCCAGCAACGTCAGCGCCCGGTTCAGATTTGCCGCGGCGAGTCCGGGATCGAGCCGCAAGGCTTGATCGAACGCACGCAACGCAGGTCTGTGCGCACCGAGCGCCAAATGGGCGTTGCCGAGGCCAAGCCACGCAACGCCATACTTGGGATCGAGCCCGACCGCACGCTCGAATTGCGGCAACGCCGCCTCGTGCGAGCCGATAGCCGCTAGCGCGTGGCCCAGGCCAAAGTGCGCCGGCGCGAATTGCGGCTGCATACGCAGTACTTTCTGGAGTACCGGCACGGCTTCGTGCGGGTGGCCGGCGGCATCGAGGAGATTGCCCAGGTTGAAATGCGCCGCGACATAGTTCGGCTCGACCGCCATGGCGGCGCGGAATTGCTCGATTGCGCCGTGGGTGTCCCCCAGCGAATTGAGCGCCATGCCGAGATTGTTGTGCGCGCCCGCGTGGCCGGGACGGATCTGCAGCGCGCGGCGAAATGCCTTCGCGCCTTCTTCGTAACGACGCATGCCAAGCAGCGCATTGCCGAAGTTGTTCCAGGTCGCGGCGTCCAGCGGTTGCAGTCGCAGCGCTTTTTCGAAGGCATCGGCGGCGTCTTCGTGACGGCCCGCCGCTGAGTACGCATTGCCAAGGTTGTACTGCGCAAGCGAAAAACCGGGTTCCAGATGCAGCGCGTTGCGGAATCGCTCGATGGCGTCGTCAATCCGGCCCAGCGCCTTCAGCGCGTTGCCAAGATTGAGCTGCAAACCGGCGTCAGCCGGGCGCAGGTCCACCGCGCGACGCACCAGTTCGGCTGCTTCCGCGTGCTGGCCCTGTTGATGGCGCAGCACGCCGAGCAGATGAAGTGCGTCGACGTGGGAGGGCTCTGCGGCAAGCGCGGCTTGATAGTCGCGTTCCGCTTCGGTGAGGCGGCCATCGCGATGCGCCGCGAAGCCACGCGCAAAAACTGTATCCATTGAGGAAAATCGAATGCAAACGCCGCATTTTTACACACGTTCGCCGCCGATCACGAATTTTGCGTTGACGCACCCGGATTCATTTCTGTAACATATGAACACCTGTTCAATTGTTGGCTGATTTATTTTGTCCTCTCCCTTTGTAGCAACCGATGAGCGCGTGGTTCCGCTTGCCGACCTGTTCCGCCTCTTGGGCGATCCCACGCGGCTGCGCATTGTGCTGACGTGCGTGGACCGGCGCTGCGCGGTGGGGGCAATAGCGGAATCGCTGGGATTGTCGGCTTCTCTCGTCAGCCATCACCTGCGTTTGTTGCGGGCGGCGCGGATCGTACGCGCCGAGCGTGAAGGCAAGCAGGTTTTCTATCTCGCCGCCGATAACCACATCAGCGCCATGTTGGCCGAATTGCTCGAGCACGTTGCCGAGCCGCAAGCCGACTTTCGACCGGATAACGAATAAATGCAACCTCAAGAGAAACACCAGCACGAGCATGCGGATGCTCACGACCACGACCACGACCACGATCATGAGCCGAGTCACGCCCATCACCACGGCGCTGGCGGCCACCATCACCATCACGCGCCGCAAGCGGGACAGGGCCGCACATTTGCGATCGCAGTCGGGCTGAACATACTGATCGTGGTGGTGCAAGCGGTGTACGGTTTTATCGCTCATTCCACCGCGTTGCTGGCCGACGCCGGCCACAATCTCTCCGATGTCCTCGGCCTGCTGCTCGCCTGGGGCGCCGTGTGGCTGGGCACGCGCAAACCGTCGGAGCGCTACACGTTCGGACTGGGCAGTTCGTCGATACTCGCTTCGCTCGCCAACGCCGCGCTGCTGCTCTTTGCGTGCGGCGCGATCGTGCTCGAAGCCGTGCAGCGCCTGCTCAATCCTGCGCCCGTCGCGGGCTTCGACGTGTTTATCGTTGCAACGCTTGGCATGGTCGTGAACGGTTTCTCGGCATGGCTCTTCATGCGCGGCAGCAAGGAGGACCTGAACGTGCGCGGCGCTTTCCTGCACATGGCTGCCGACGCCGGCATCTCCGCCGCGGTTGCCATCAGCGGCCTCGTGATCCTGTTCACGGGCGTGAGCTGGATCGATCCGGCGATGAGCATTATCGTGGTCGCGGTGATCGTGGTGGGCACCTGGGGCCTTGGCCGCGACGCCATGCGTCTCGCGATGGGCGCAGTCCCGCCCGGCGTGGACAAGCCGGGTATCGAACGATATCTGGCGGATGTGCCGGGCGTCACCGACGTCCACGATCTCCACGTGTGGGCGCTGTCCACCACGGAGAACGCAATGACCGCGCATCTGGTGATGCCGGAAGGCCATCCCGGCGATAGTTTCGTGGACGGCATCGTGGCGACCTTGCGCCGCGATCACGCGATGAACCACGCCACGCTGCAAGTGGAAAGAGGCACGACGGAGCACCATTGCGCGCTGCACGAACGTTCGCCAGCACAGTCCCAGCCTCATCCGCATGCGCATTGAGTGAGCGGTCGTTCGCGCGAGGCGACCGGCGTACACTTGGCATTGTGAAGTTTGAGGGAGAAGCGCATGCTCGCGCAGACGCCGAATCGACACAAAGTCCTCGACGTGCCGCCGGTTCTGATCGCCGGCGCCGGCCCAACGGGCCTCGCCGCCGCGATGAGTTTGTCGCGTGCCGGTATTCCGGTGCGTCTCATCGACAAAGCCCCTGAACCCTCGCCGTGGTCACGCGCCATCGGCATTCAGGCACGCACGCTTGAGCTCTTCGAGCAGCATCGGCTGGTTGAACCGTTTCTCGAACTCGGTCATCGGGCGCGTGTCGCGAATCTGTATTCGAACGGCCAGCGCCTTTTGCGGCTCGACTTCGATCCGTTGCAAACGCGCTATCCGTATCTGTTGTTCCTCGATCAATCCGTCACCGAACGCCTGATGACGGAGCACCTCGCGTCATTCGGCGTGCACATTGAACGCGGCGTGGAATTGATGCGTTTCCGGCAAGGATCGGCGGGGCTGGACGCGGCCGTGCGGCATCCAAACGGCGCTGAAGAATCGATTCGCCCGTCCTACCTGATTGGCGCTGACGGCGCGCATAGCACCGTGCGCCACGGTCTGGACATCGAGTTCACGGGCAAGACTTTCGAGCAAACCTTCCTGCTCGCCGATCTTCATGCCGACACCGAATGGCCCGACGACGAATTCCATATCTTCGCGTCCGGCGAAGGAATCGCGACCTTGTTTCCGATGGGCGGTAGCCGCACGCGCCTGATCGCGGACAAGCGTGCGACGTCCGCCGCGGTACCCGGCGTAGCGTCCGGCGTGGCGTCCGATAACGCGGCGGACAGTCCGGATAAAAGCGCGGCGCCGACGCTTGACGAATGCAAGGCGATTATCGAACGGCGTATTCATCATCGTGTGACGGCGACGAACCTTCAATGGTCGTCGTATTTTCATCTGAATAGTCGCATGGCTGACCGGCTGCGTTCGGGCCGCATTTTTCTTGCCGGCGATGCTGCGCATGTCCATAGTCCGGCCGGCGCGCAGGGGATGAACACGGGTATTCAAGAGGCGTTTAACCTCGGCTGGAAGATTGCGCGGATGCTGGCGGGGGTCGCGCCGGATCGCTTGCTGGATACGTACCACGACGAGCGTCATCCGATCGAGCGTGAAGTGCTGCGGCAATCCAGTTTCATGACACAAATGGCCGCTGCGGAGCATGGGCCGATGAAGCTGATTCGCGATCACGTGATGCCGGCTTTATCGGCGATTGGTCCGTTGCGCGATGCCGCTCGACGCACGGTCAGCGAGTTGTCGATTCAATACCGGCGCAGTCCGCTCACGCTGGATCGCTTGCTCGATGGCGGTCCGCGTGCGGGTGAGCGCGCGCCGGACGCGTGGGTGCATGTCATCGATGGTCCGCTTGGCCGGGCGCCGGGCGTGGGGTGTCTGTTCGATCTCCACGATCCCGCGTGCTTCTCGTTGTTCTTGCTGGTGAACCCGTTGCAGGAAGATGACATCGCGCTGGCGCCCGCGACACTCACCGTCGCGCATGCTATCCGCGATAAGGATCTGGACGAGCTGGCGGAATTGGTCGAAGAAGTGTTGCCGAATACGGTGCGTGTGTGGCGTATCACCGATAACGAAAGCGATAGCGCGAACTCGCTGACCGATGCGTACGGGCGCACGCGGCCGTGCTTTTATCTGGTGCGCCCGGATGGGTATATTGCGGCGAGAGGGCGAGCGCCGTCGGATACGCAGGCGCTGCTGCGGCATTGCGAAACCTGGTTTGGTTCGACGCAGCCGCGAGGGGAGGGGTGAGGGGTTAAGCGATGACCTTCCTTGCCGGCAACACAATAGCCTCAGAAATCAGCGGTCCTCCCGCTGGCTAAAAATACGCACTATATCTATCTCATTGCGCGGCAAGTCGAACTCAAAGCGTATCTCGTACCTGCTCACGAAAGCCCTTCGAATATCTGCTGGTGCGAACTGCGGTAACGTCACGGGCGAGACCGGGGTTGTTCGCGATGAAGTCAGCTCCGTCGATCAACTCAATAGTGCTCTGCGGCTACGCTCGGGTTATTGAGAGCGATGAAGTCGTGTAAGCGTTTCAAATCGTTCAGCGCTTCCTGGGACCATGTAACGTTAAGCGCCACGCTTCGATTTCGGCAACGGCAGAGGTTTATCCGTGTTCAGGCTTTCGGCCCAAGCCCTGACATCGGCGTGAGGAATGCCGGTGCCGGCACGTAGGCTTGCCATACCCTCGCGGGTCAAGCGGTCCCGCGTGTCTTCCAGTTCGACAAATTGTTCGAGCGTTTTGCTGATCAAGCAACCGCGCGGCCGATCCAGCCTCTTCGCGAGTTCGTCTACACGTTCCGCCAGCACGTCGTCCACGTGCGCAGTCATTGTTCGAGGCATGGTGCCTTCTTAATCAAGTTTAATCGAAGTGACTATTAGGACTTACGCAGCGAAGGGCGGTGACGCGGCGGGTCGGGGTGGCAGCGGATTGATTCAAGACTGGCTTGGCGGTAACACCTGCCTATCCGTGCTGCACAGCCGCTGCGCGCAGATGGAGTCCGGAGCGTTCACGACTGAGCTCATATGAGGCCACCAGCCGTTTGTCCTGGGGAAACAGAAGGTACTTGCGTCGGACGAGAGCTAGGACGGCCACGCGAAAGTCGTCTGCAGCGGTGCCGACGGATGCACCGAGCGCCGGGGTGTCGCGGATGAAGCGGTCGAGTTCGACAGTTGCGTCGTCAAGTGTGTTGCTCGTTGAGGCAATGTTCCAGGCGACTACTCCCATGCCGACCAGCTTGCGCATCGTGTCGAGCGGCAGGTCTTCGTCGGCATACGGATCGATGAGCTCGATCAGGGATGCGGAGATCTTGCCGTACGGGTTGCATCCGGAGGCAAACGGGAGATTGCTCAGCGATGCGGGCAGTGCTGACACGAAGGATTGCGGTATTTTCTTGCGGCGGCTGGCTTTTCCCATCGGGTGCTCATTCACGAATTTCGGGCGGCGAACAACCCTCATGTGTTGCAAAAGAAAGTCAGTGTGACACATCGGCGCCCATTCTGAAATCGCAGGTCATTTCGATTGATCAGGCGATGCGCGTCGCTGGCGAGATCAGGCATGCATTCGAAATAAAACGTTACATCTTTGCGTAAGCCCGATTGAATACAGAAGTGCATATCGTTCGGGGCATGAGCAAACACCTGAGCCGCCTGGGTTACTGCCAGTACCTGCTGACGAGCCCGACCAACTACACGCTGACCAATTTTGCCAATCATGTTGACGACATGAGCCACGATGCAATTACCCGCTATCTTCGCGTCGAGCGCCTGACGCCACGCCTAGTTTGGGACAACGTGCGCACGCAGGTCGTGGCCCATGCGCACGGCTGCGTGCTGTTTGACGACACCGTGCTCGACAAGAATCACTCGCACAGGATCGAACTCGTACGGCGCCAGTATAGCGGGAACGCCCATGCCTTGATCAAGGGCATCGGCGTGGTGAACTGCGTGTACGTGAATCCGCAAACCGGCGAATACTGGATCATTGATTACCGCATCTACGATCCCGATGGCGACGGTAAATCGAAGCTCGATCACGTACGCGATATGCTCGGCAACCTCGTTCATCACAAGGGGCTGCTGTTCAGGCGGGTACTGATGGACACGTGGTACGCCACGCGAGATCTGATGCTGTTCATCGAATCGCTGAGCAAGACGTACTATTGCCCGCTGCGTGATAACCGTCTGGTCGATGATTCGGGCGGTGAGTCACCGTACCGGCGGGTTGATTCGCTGCAATGGGATGAAGACATTCTGGCTCACGGCAAGGCAGTCAAGACCAAGGGCTTTCCGAAGCATCACAAGATGAAGCTGTTCCGGGTAGCGGTGTCCACACATCGCACGGACTGGGTCGTCACGAACGACCGGACTCAGGATTCGGTACAGGCGACACAAGACGCGTGCCGCCTGCGCTGGAAGATCGAGCAGTTTCACCGTGAGGCGAAGCAGCTTACGGGCATCGAGCGCTGCCAGTGCCGCAAGGCTCGCAGCCAGCGCAATCATATCGCCAGCGCCATATTGGTGTGGGTTCGCCTGGCCGACATTGCCCGGCGCACTGGCCGCACACTTTATCGAGTCAAACACGACATGCTCGATGAATTCTTGCGCTGTGAGCTCCGAAATCCCTCGGTTCCCATGCGCTTTGCGTAAGTCCTAACTAACTGGTTAAACTTGATTAAGAAGTGGCGAGAAAATGGACCCCACAGGGAGGTCCATTCAGAAAACGTAGGCGCTAGCTATGCCACCGCCCCCGCCGGCGTCAACGCCACCCGATGTTTCGTCAGCGCTTCCACCACAATCGGAACAAGCGCGGAAGCAATGTCCGGATCATCCAGCCCGTTGAGCAACGCAATCCGCATCCTCGGCGCCCAGAACCGGTGAATGTGATCGGCTACGCCGTCGACCGCTTCCGCACGATCCGGCATCGAATCGAAGAATTCACCGATCTGGTTCGCCATCTCGACCAGGCTGTTCACATCCATGATTTGTTCCCATCCATGCTCATTTCCCCGACGACGTCACCGCCGCCACCGTCGAATCGCGCAACTCGAGGAACTCCAACTGCTGCGTATTGAAGCGCGAATAATCCTTCTGCCATTGCGAGGGCTGTTCCACCGGCATGACCTGCACCGCCGTCACCTTGTACTCAGGACAATTCGTGGCCCAGTCTGAAGAGTCGGTTGTGATCACGTTTGCGCCGGACTCCGGAAAGTGGAATGTGGTGTACACCACGCCCGGCTGCATCCGCTCGGTGACCTTTGCGCGCAGCACGGTCTGCCCGGCACGCGATTCAATCCCCACCCAATCGTCGGCCTTGATGCCGCGATCCTCGGCGTCATGCGGATGAATCTCCAGCCGATCCTCGTCATGCCAGCGCGAGTTCTCCGTGCGCCGCGTCTGCGCGCCCACGTTGTACTGCGACAGGATGCGACCCGTGGTGAGCAGCAATGGGAACTTGCGCGTGACCTTCTCCGGCGTCGCGATGAACTTCGTGATGACGAATCGGCCCTTGCCGCGCACGAATTCGTCGATGTGCATCGTCGGCGTGCCGTTCGGCGCATGCGCGTTGCACGGCCACTGAATGCTGCCGAGTTCATCGAGACGCTTGTACGACACGCCGGTGAACGTAGGCGTGAGGCGCGCGATTTCGTCCATGATTTGCGACGGATGCGTGTAGTTCATTTCATAACCGAGCGCGCGGGCGAGCTTGATCGTGACCTCCCAATCAGCCAGTCCCGGCAGCGGCGGCATGACCTTGCGCACGCGCGAGATGCGGCGTTCGGCGTTGGTGAACGTGCCGTCTTTCTCGAGGAACGATGAACCCGGCAGGAACACGTGTGCGTATTTGGCCGTCTCGTTCAGGAAGATATCTTGCACGACGATGCAT
Organism: Caballeronia sp. LjRoot34; assembly: GCF_964253815.1. Taxonomy (NCBI): domain Bacteria; kingdom Pseudomonadati; phylum Pseudomonadota; class Betaproteobacteria; order Burkholderiales; family Burkholderiaceae; genus Caballeronia; species Caballeronia sp. LjRoot34. The sequence continues at coordinate 3,148,640 of NZ_CAXUSB020000001.1, read as the reverse complement.
TCCATCGACGACAACGCCTTCGCTACATGCTGCGTATTCGGATCGGATTGAACAATGTCCTCGCCCTGGCAGTAAAGGCCAAGGAAGCTGCCATGAACCGCGGCATCGAACATGTTGGGAATGCGCAGGCCCGGCTCCGATTGCAGCTTGACGCTCCACGCTTCTTCGAACAACGCGCGCACCGCCGCGTCGCTGATATGGCGATAACCCGGCAACTCGTGCGGGAACGAACCCATGTCGCAGGAACCCTGCACGTTGTTCTGACCGCGCAACGGATTCACGCCCACGCCTTCACGCCCCACGTTGCCGGTAGCCATCGCGAGGTTCGCGATGCCCATGACCGTCGTCGAGCCTTGCGCATGTTCCGTCACGCCCAGGCCGTAGTAGATCGCACCGTTGCCGGCATTCGCATAGATGCGCGCGGCTTCGCGCACGGATTGCGCCGGGACGCCGGTAATGGCTTCCATGGCTTCGGGCGAGTTCTCTTCGAGCGTCACGAAGTCGCGCCATTGCTGGAACGCACGCGGTTCGCAGCGCTCGGCGACGAACTCTTCCTTCACCAGGCCCTCGGTCACAATCGTGTGCGCGAGCGCGTTGACCATGGCGACGTTCGTGCCCGGCCGCAATGCCAGATGATGCGACGCCTTCACGTGCGGCGTATTCACGATATCGATACGGCGCGGGTCCACCACGATCAGTTGCGCACCTTCACGCACCCGGCGCTTGAGCCGCGATGCAAACACCGGGTGGCCATCGGTCGGATTCGCGCCGATCACCACAATCACATCGGCTTTCTCGACGGACGCAAACGTCTGCGTTCCCGCCGATTCACCCAGCGTCGTCTTCAGGCCATAACCGGTCGGCGAGTGACAAACGCGGGCACAGGTATCGACATTGTTGTTGCCGAACGCCGCGCGCACGAGTTTCTGCACGAGGTAGGTTTCCTCGTTCGTACATCTCGACGATGTAATCCCGCCAATCGAATCCACGCCATGTTTGTCCTGGATGCGACGGAATTCGCTGGCCGCGTACGAGAGCGCTTCTTCCCAGCTTACTTCGCGCCACGGATCGGTGATCTTCGCGCGGATCATCGGCTTGGTGATGCGATCCTTGTGCGTGGCGTAGCCCCATGCAAAGCGGCCTTTCACGCACGCGTGACCATCGTTTGCCTGGCCGTTCTTGTTCGGCACCATGCGCACGACTTCGCTGCCCTTCATCTCGGCTTTCAACGAACAGCCGACGCCGCAATACGCGCACGTCGTCACAACCGAATGCTCGGGCTGGCCGAGCATGATCACGGTTTTTTCCTGCAGCGTCGCGGTCGGGCAAGCCGCCACGCACGCGCCGCACGACACGCATTCGGATTCCATGAACGGCTGGTTTTCACTCGCGGCCACGCGCGACTCGAAACCCCGTCCCGCGATGGTCAGCGCGAACGTCCCTTGCGTTTCCTCGCACGCGCGCACGCATCGATTGCAGACAATGCATTTCGACGCGTCGTACGTGAAATACGGATTCGATTCGTCCTTCTTGTCCTTCAGGTGATTCGCGCCTTCATAGCCGTAGCGGACTTCACGCAAGCCGACCACGCCCGCCATGTCCTGCAACTCGCAGTCGCCGTTGGCAGGGCAGGTGAGGCAGTCGAGCGGGTGATCGGAGATATACAACTCCATCACGTTCTTGCGCAGCGATTGCAGCTTGTTCGTCTGTGTCCGCACTTTCATCCCGGCTTCCACGGGCGTCGTGCACGACGCTGGATAACCGCGCTTGCCTTCAATCTCGACCAGGCACAGACGGCACGAACCAAACGGCTCAAGCGAATCCGTCGCGCAAAGCTTCGGGACGTTGACGCCGGCCTCGATCGCCGCACGCATCACCGACGTTCCCGCCGGCACGGTCACCGTCGTACCATCGATGTCGAGCGTCACGTCGATATCCGCATGGCGCAGCGGCGTGCCGTAGTCGGTATCGTCGAAGGGATCGCGCAGTTTTGTCTTGCACGCGCAATTGCCGGAACCGCAGGATGAGTTGGACATGTTGTGTTCCTTCTTTTAAGCCGCTTTCTGCGACGGCTTTCTGGACAGACCGAAGTCTTCAGGGAAATGGTCGAGTGCCGACAGCACCGGATACGGCGTCATGCCGCCCATCGCGCAGAGTGAGCCAGAAACCATGGTGTCGCAGAGATCGCGCAGCAGCGTGACCTGTTTTGGCGAGGTGTCTCCTGCACGGATCTTCGCGATGACTTCAATGCCACGAGTCGAACCTATGCGGCACGGCGTGCATTTGCCGCACGATTCGACGGCGCAAAAGTGCATGGCGTACTGGGCGAGATCGGCGAGGTTCGACGTGTCGTCATGAATCACGATACCGCCATGCCCGACCACCGCACCGACCGCTGCATATGCTTCGTAGTCCATGGGAATATCCCATTGGCTTTCGGGCAGATACGTGCCGAGCGGACCACCGACTTGCGCGGCGCGCGCCGGCCGGCCGCTTGCCGTGCCGCCGCCATATTCATATATTAGTTCACGCAGGGTGACGCCGAACGCCAGCTCCACGAGGCCGCCTTGCTTCACGTTGCCAGCAATCTGGAACGGCAGCGTGCCGCGCGAGCGACCCATGCCGAAGTCGCGATAAAACGCGGCGCCTTTGGCGAAGATGATGGGCACCGTCGCCAGGGTGATGACGTTATTGATCACCGTCGGCTGCCCAAACAAACCGACCAAAGCAGGTACCGGCGGCTTCGCGCGGACTACCCCGCGTTTGCCCTCAAGCGACTCGAGCAACGCCGTTTCTTCGCCGCAGACATACGAACCGGCGCCTTTGGCCACTTCCAGTTCGAATGCCTTGTCGCTGCCGAGCACACTCGCGCCAAGCCAGCCTGCATCGCCGGCTTTATCGATGGCGCGGTTCAGCGTTGCAATCGCGTGCGGATATTCGCTGCGCACATAGATATAACCCTTCGTTGCCCGGGTCACGATCCCCGCGATGATCATCCCTTCGATCAACATGTACGGATCGCTTTCCATGACCAGCCGGTCCGAGAACGTGCCAGAATCGCCTTCGTCGGCGTTGCAGACGATGTACTTTTGCGGCGCCAATGCAGCCCGCACCGTGCGCCATTTGATACCGGCCGGGAACGCTGCACCGCCGCGTCCTCGCAGGCCTGATTCGAGCAGCGCTTCGCAGGCGGCGTCGCCATCGGTTTCAAGCGCTTTGCGCAAACCTTCGAGGCCGCCATGCTTCACGTAGTCATCGGTGGAAAGCGGGTCCGTGATGCCGATGCGCGCGAACGTCAGGCGTTGTTGTTTCGCAAGCCACGGCAAGGTGTCGACTACGCCGACGCGCTTTTCATGCGCGCCGCCGTTTGCCAGGTCGGCATCGAGGAGCGCGGCGACATCGTCTTCATCCACATTCGAATAACCGATACGGCCTTCAGCCGTCTCCACTTCGACCAGCGGTTCGAGCCACAGCATGCCGCGCGAACCGTTGCGCACGACTTCAACTTCAATCCCGCGTCTCTGGGCTTCAGCCGCCACTGCCAGCGCGACGCGATCAGCGCCGAGCGCGAGTGCCGACGAATCGCAAGGGACGTAGATACGCGTCATACCAGATCCTCCGCGCTCGAATGAACGCGCGCCGCTTCATACAGCCGTTCGAACTTCTGCGGGGTGACGCGGGCGTACAGCTCGCCGTTGATCGTCATGGCCGGCGACAACGCGCATTGCCCAAGGCAATACACGGTCTCGAGCTCGGTATCGACTTGATGACCGGAATCGAACTTGCAACCCGTATGCCCTTCGATATGTGCCGCCAGCGCCTCCGTTCCCATGCTCCGGCAAGCCTCGGCACGACACAACTGCACGGTCACGCGCGCAGGCGGCTCGGAGCGGAAATGGTGGTAGTAGGTGATCACGCCGTGCACTTCCGCGCGCGACAGCGACATGGCCTGAGCGAGCGGGGCGATGACATCGGCGGGAATGTAACCGGCTTCGTCCTGAATGGCGTGCAGCACGGCAAGCAGCGACGCACCCTTTTTCAGATGGCGCGCGACGCGCTCATCGGGCGTACCGGCGGGCTGATTCTGGTGGTTGTGAGGCATCTGGACCATGTGGGGAGTCTCCATTGCTCGGTATATGTTTTATAAATGCATATATCGGTCTTATAATTTGCTGCACCGAGCCCGTGATATGCAAGATACGAGGCTAATCGGTCGATGGCAATAGGAACTGGGACTACATATGATCGATGTCGAATGCCGTACGGAGCTCGTCCTGCGTGACGCTGCGGGCCGCGAAGCCAGTCTCAGCGCGGCCGTGCCGTTGCTGCTGCTGGTTTCGCAGACGGGAAGCATCGCGCAAGCTGCGTCGGCTAAGGGTTTGTCCTATCGGCACGCGTGGGGCCTTTTGCGCGACATAGAGACGCGGTTGGGTGGGGCGCTGATTACGAAGTCGCGTGGACGCGGGTCGGTGCTGTCGGAGCTCGGCGAAGCAGTGCTGCGGGCGCAGCGTTTGTCGAACGAGCGGCTCGATGGACCACTTCAGGCGTTGGCCAGCGAAGTGGCCGGCGAACTGAACCGGCGGCTGTCGCGCGCCGTTGGCGAGGTACGGATTCACGCCTCGCACGGGTACGCCGTTGCGGCGCTGGTGGACGCGCTGGCCACGAAGCAAATTCCCGCCGACATCAAATACCGCGAGAGCGCTGAAGCCGTCACCGCGCTCGCACGCGGCGAGTGCGAGCTGGCAGGTTTCCACTTGCCGATCGGCGAATTCCGCGCGAGTTGCGCCGAGATCTACCGGCCCTGGCTCGACGCAGGGCGGCATCGGCTGATCCATCTGACGCGGCGCACGCAGGGCCTGTTTCTGCCCAAGGGCAATCCCAAAGGCATACGCGGTTTGCATGACCTCGCTCGCGACGACATCCGCTTCGTCAACCGCCAGCCCGGATCGGGTACGCGCATGTTGCTGGATCTGGCGCTGCGCCAGATAGGCGTCGATCCCGCGAGCATTAACGGCTATGCCACCGCCGAACTGACGCATTCGGCTATCGCTGCATTTGTCGCGAGCGGCATGGCCGATCTTGGCTTCGGCGTACAGCCGGCCGCGCAGCAGTTTGCGCTGGACTTCATTCCGGTGATCGACGAGGACTACTTGTTCGCGTGCGATCGCGACAAACTCAACGATGCGGGGCTCAGCGGCCTGCTGGCGGTACTGCGCAGCGACGTGTTCCGGGACAGCGTGGCGCATCTGGAGGGCTACGACCCGGCTTTTTGCGGGCAACTGCTTGAGCTCGAGGCGGCGCTCAGCGGAGCGACCGGAAACGCGCGGTAACCATTTAGACCCGGCCTGTCCGGCTGATCCGGAGCCTTACGTTTAGAATTACGTTAACCTGATGGTTAGCGGGGAATGCCGGTGGTGTTGCGCAGGACGTTTTATCACCGTTCACCACGCCGGAGATGCCTCTGGCCAAACGTTTAACCGTCGACCGTTTTACTCACCGTTACTGCTGCCATGAAATTGCTTTTGAGCCTTGCCGCGTTGATCGCGTTTGTTGTTAGCGCCGTTGCTTTTGTGCCCGTCGCGTTTGCCCAGAATTCCCCTGGTGTTCCCGGTGGCATCTTGCAGGATCAGTTTCGCCTGAAACAACACCCACAGCTCCCGTTTGCTGCTTCCGCTCCTTCGGACAAGTATCAAAACGGCGTGTCGGCGAAGCGCAAGCGCGGTGACCTGGGGGACCCGAACGGTTGTAACCTGCAATGTCCGCAGGACCAATAAGCCTGCAAGACTGCTGACAAGAAGTCCAGGCTCGCACGCGGCGGCTGGTATCGAAGCCGCTGGCTTGCTGTGTGCCATTGGCTTAAAACCGCCACACCGCTGCAGCCCGACACGGCCGTCTCATAATAGGGCCTGTTCTACGGGTTATTTCTACGGCTTAGTTCTGCCAAACAGCGTTAACCCTGCCTTTTTGCCTCGATCTTCAGCCACGCCGGCGTCTTTTAAACGAGTTCCCCGGCGCAACGTTTGTTACCGCTCATTACCGACCGATTAATGCTACCTGATGGCGGCGTGCGCTGAATGCGCTCGGGTATCTTAATGGTGCGTGCATTGAGCGGAGTTCGATGACAGACGCATTTCATAATTCATTAAAAACAATCAAGCGAGCCGGCCGACGCCCGCGCCAGAGAAGCGTGGACGAGGGGATGCGGATAGGCACTTATCCGCATGACGGCATGGCCGCAATGGGACATTCGGATCGCCGAGGGGAAGACAACAAAATGAGAATTCTTCAAGTCATTCTTGCACCCCGCTTATCTGGTGCAGAGGTGCTTGCCAAGGGTGTGGCCATTGGGCATCAGCGGGGCGGTCACGACGTTTGCATTACTTCGCTGATGCCTGAGCACAACGATTTCCAGCACATCAGCGCTGAATTGCGTGTTAACAATGTCGTATGTTTTTTCCCGGAGCACTCGCTTGGCAAAGCAGGGCGACTGCTGTTCCTGCATCGTGCCATTCGACGGTTCAAACCCGACATCATTTTTGCGCACGCCACTATTCCGGCCTTGTACGTGCGTGCATTGCCGACGCGCGTGCCGATCGTCTGGGTCATGCATTCTGGCGCCAACGACTTCGCGAACAACGCGCTGCTACTTGCCGAACGGTTGCTGTCGGGACGGGCGAAAGCGGTGATCGGCGTGTCGCAGAAGAATATCGACGATTACGTCAAGGAAGTTGGTTCGCATCCCTCCATGATCGTGGTGCCGAACGGCGTTGATATTTCGCGTTTCGAGCAAGCGAGCGAGCCATTGCCATCGACCGGTTTCAGGCAAATTGTCCAGATCGGCCGATATATCCCGGAGAAGAATCAGTTGCAGACGGTGCAGGCGTTTGCGCGCGTTGCCGCCGCCGAGCCCGATGTGCGGTTGCTGCTGTGCGGCGTGATTGAAAACCTTGAGTATCACGCGGCCATCCTGAAACTCGTGGATGACTTGGCGTTGAACGATCGTGTGAAGGTGATTGGTCCGCAATCGAATGTCGCGGAGATTTTGCGCGGGTCGCACGCGTTCGCTATGCCTTCGAGTTTCGAGGCGCACAGCATCGGGTTCCTGGAGGCGCTGGCGTCGGGAATTCCTGTCGTGGGCAATGCGATTCCCTCGTTCGCGTTCGCCGATGATTTTCCGGGCGTTGAACTACTCAACACCAGCGACGCCGATGCCTACGGCCGCGCGTTGCTCGATGCCTTGTCGCAACCGAGAACCACGCGGCCGCTCAACGGCCTGACGTTGCAAAGCACGGCGGACCGTTATCTCGCAATTGCCTGGGACGTGCTCAACCCACGGGTAGGGCTGAGTTGATCTAGTTGAATCGGATCGATTCGATGTGCAACGCGTCGCCGGATTTTCGGCGGCGCGCTTTTGCTGTGGGGCGCCGCGCGGTCTGGATCTGCAGCAGGCATGGCAACCCGCGCTTGAATGCGGCTACGGACGTGCCGTATTCACACGGGGCGCCAGTCAGCGGCAGCACCCGACCGTCGCCAACAAACAAAAAACCCCCGCGCGGCTCAAGCTGCGCGGGGGTTTTGTTCAAACTTTAGTGTTACAGAAGGCTATTTGGTGGAGGCGGCGGGAATCGAACCCGCGTCCAGTAGCGCTCTACGACCAGTTCTACATACTTAGTTCTATCATTTGATTTAACCTGGCGACGCGGACGAACACGCTTCGCTTCGGCGATTCACTAAATTTTCGACCCGGATGTCATGACGCCACCAAGGCTTATCTGACGTATATGACCTCTCGCGGTATTGCTACCGGTCTTGCGACTCTAGTCCGTCAGTAAACTAGGGAGAGGCAGGCGGCCCTTAGGCTGCCAGTGCGAACGTTTCGTCGTTTGCAGTTACGTTTTTCCCATTGATTTACGAGGTGACGGGTCCTCGGTATGCCCTAGCCGCTTCGCAACCCCTGTCGAAACCAGGTCGCCCCCGAAGCATTGCTCATTATCTCACAGTTTCGTCCGCGTTTTCACCGCAGAACCGGTCCGGGACGCCACAGCCGTCACGGTACATTGATGCGCGTTATTGCACATCGCGTAGCAGATGTTGCAATTCAATGGTCGTTTCCACCACGTGATCCGCATGCCACCGGGTGGGCGGCAAGTCCGTCCCGCAGTACCCGTAGGCGGCCGCCACCGTGACCATGCCGGCCGCGAAACCGGCCTGGACGTCGCGCAGGTCGTCGCCCACATACACCACACGCTCAGGCTTCTCTTCCATCAATTCCGCGGCATGCAGCAACGGCGCCGGATGAGGCTTCGAATGCGGGGTGGTATCGCCGCAAACAAGACACGCCGCGCGCTCAGCCAGTCCCAGCAGCGCCACTAGCGGTTCGGCCAGCCGGGTTGCTTTGTTGGTCACAATGCCCCAGCGCACGCCGCGTGCATCGAGTTGATCGAGCAATTCGTCGATACCCGGAAACAGCGTCGTCTCGATGCACAAATCCGCCTCATAGTTGGCGAGAAACTCCTCCCGCATGGACGCGTAATCGGGATGCTCCGGCTCGATCTCGAACGCGCCGGCCAGCAAACCGCGCGCACCCGCCGATGCCAACGGCCTCAGGGTTTCGAGCGGCCGCATTTCCAGCCCGCGGTCGTGCCGCATCTTGTTGACTGCGGCGACGAGATCGGGCGCGGTGTCGGCGATGGTACCGTCGAGATCGAACAAGACCGCTTGGCAGAGCTTCAGCCGGGTCTTGTCGATTTGATGCTGGGGCAGGGGCGTCGGGTCGTCGCTCATGAAAGTCCGTACAGGTTCGATGACGCTCGGAGGCGTGGGATCGGCATCACTTGGGCGATCGTTCATGTCTGTTCCCGTCAGGCTAGGCGACGGCAAGCCATCAGATAGTTGATGCTGGAGTCGTCGGAGAGACTGAAGCGCTTGCTGAGCGGCCGGTAGGTAATCCCCTTGATCTCTACGATATCAAGTTGCGCGGAACGCACGTATTGCGCAAGTTCTGACGGCTTGATGAACCGCGCGTAATCGTGCGTGCCACGCGGCAGCATCCGGGCAATGTATTCCGCGCCGATCACCGCGAGCAAATACGCCTTGGCATTGCGGTTGAGCGTGGAGAAAAACACCCAGCCGCCGGGTTTGACGAGCGTTGCGCAAGCCTGCACGATCCCGGCCGGATCGGGCACGTGCTCGAGCATCTCCATGCAGGTCACCACGTCATAACTGCCGGGTTCCCGCACCGCCAGCGTCTCGGCCGCGATCTCTTCGTATTCGACCTCAACGCCGCTCTCCAGGCTATGCAGGTCGGCCACGCCCAGCGCGCTTGATGAAAGATCCACGCCTTTCACCTTCGCGCCGCGCAGGGCCATTGATTCAGACAGGATGCCGCCGCCGCACCCGATATCCAGCGCGCGCTTGCCCGGTAGATGCGCGAGAGCGTCAATCCAGTCGAGCCGCACAGGATTGAGTTCGTGCAATGGCTTGAACTCCGCATTCGGGTCCCACCAGCGATGAGCCAGCTCGCTGAATTTTTGAAGCTCGTGGGGATCGGCGTTGATCATGTGCGGATAGCCTTGAAACATAAGGTCAGGAACGGTCAAGCACCAAGTATATAGGCGGTGGCGAGAGCCGGTGAAACGCGTCACGAGCCCAGGCCGGTCGAGCAAAGGGACGCGCCGGGTGTGCAGCAAGAGTGCAGCTAGATGCGCCGGACATAAAAAAAGCCCCGCCGAAGCGGGGCTTTGATCCTGCGGCAATCTGTCGCGTATTACTGCGACTGACGCGAGGTTCCAACAACTTCGACTTCCACGCGACGATCCGGTGCGAGGCAGGCGATAAGTTGCTTGCGGTTCTTCTGGTTGCAACCCGTCGTAACCGGGTTACGCTTACCCTTGCCTTCCGTATAGATACGGTTGGCTTCGATACCCTTGCTGACCAAGTATGCCTTGACAGCTTGTGCACGACGCAGGGACAGGCGATCGTTGTACTTGTCCGAACCGATACGGTCCGTGTAACCCGTTGCGACCACAACTTCCAGGTTCAGGTCGCCAATCTTCGATGCGAGATCGTCAAGCTTTTCCTTACCAGCCGGCTTCAGGATAGCCTTGTCGAAGTCGAACAGAGCGTCAGCTTGGTACGTAATCTTCTGGCTCTGGATGACCGGAGCAACAGGAGCGACCGGAGCCGGCGGCGTCGGTGCTGTCGCTACCAGCGCGCCGTCGCACTTTGCGTTGGCCGTTGCCGGGGTCCAGAACGCGTTACGCCAGCAAAGCTCGTTCGTGCCGTTCATCCACACCCACTCGCCCGTGCCGTTCACCCAGTTGTCGTCCACTGCCTGACGCGAAGCCGGGACCGATTGCGCCATAGCCGATGCAGCCATAACTGCGGTAGCTGCAATGAACGCGAGCTTTGAAAGTTTATTCATATTTCTCCTCTCGAAATTGAGATTACCGCAGGTTTACTGCGAGCCTTGTTGACGAAGACAAGTCATACATTGCTCGAAGTATAACATTACCGCGGAACAAAACGCTGTGTGTAGACTTCGAGCAGTGTCTAACTTTGTGCGTTCGCATTTTGCCATATCGTTCCCTTGCAACGATAAAAATATCCCCGGCCCCCCAACGCCCGCAACCTTATGTGGTGCATGCGCAACAAGACGGGGCATGGGAATCGCAGGGTTTGATGCGTGCCGAACATGCGCACAATGCGTGCCACCCCGGAACTTTTTCCCAAAACATCAATACATTTTTTTTCGACGGTTTTTCGCGCGGTAATTGGCGGCGTCAAAACCCGTGAGGCCGAATGATAGCGGGTTAGTCTGACGTTTTCACTTTGTTGCGTGCGGCAATTTGTAAGCTTTCGCTACCGTTTGTTTCGTGGGCTCGCTTCATGCGCTTTCACGCTGATGCCATGCTGGTTATCGGCCCGCGCCGGTCCGTGCTGTCCCGCTCGATCTCTCGTCACGCTGTTGTGTCCCTGAATTTCCCAATCCGCGCTGTTCCGACTCTATGTATACGCATGTGCTCCGGGAGCGGATGTCGCGCATGTTAGAATCGCGTGATGCGTTGCGTTCGCAATGCCGATGCTAAACGACGGTGAATCCGGGTAAAACGCCGCAAAAGAGGCTTTTATTCCGCGCCGGCGCCGCACAGTTCAAGACACGGATAAATGGATCAATTCGCCAAAGAGACCCTGCCAATCTCCCTTGAGGAGGAAATGCGCCGCTCATATCTCGATTACGCGATGAGCGTGATCGTGGGGCGAGCGCTCCCCGATGTCCGCGACGGCCTCAAGCCAGTCCACCGCCGCGCGCTGTATTCCATGCACGAACTGAACAACGACTGGAATCGCGCCTACAAGAAGTCGGCGCGTATTGTGGGCGACGTTATCGGTAAATATCACCCGCATGGTGACCAGTCGGTCTACGACACCATCGTGCGGATGGCGCAGCCGTTTTCGCTTCGCTACATGCTGGTCGACGGGCAAGGCAATTTCGGTTCGGTCGACGGCGACAACGCCGCCGCCATGCGATACACCGAAATCCGCATGGCGAAGATCGGCCATGAATTGCTGGCGGATATCGACAAGGAAACGGTCGACTTCGGTCCGAACTACGACGGCAGTGAAAGCGAGCCGCTGGTCCTGCCGGCTCGAATTCCCAATCTGCTGATCAATGGGTCTGCCGGCATTGCCGTGGGCATGGCGACGAACATTCCGCCGCATAACCTGCGCGAAATCGTCGATGCCTGCATGCATCTGCTGAATAACCCCGACACGACCATCGACGAACTGATGGAAATCGTTCCGGCGCCGGATTTCCCGACGTACGGCGTGATTTATGGCGTCTCGGGTGTGAGGGACGGTTATCGAACGGGTCGCGGACGCGTCGTGATGCGCGCGACCACGCACTTCGAAGAGATCGACCGCGGCCAGCGCATGGCGATCATCGTCGACGAAATCCCGTATCAGGTGAACAAGCGCACGCTGCTTGAGCGCATTGCGGAGCTGGTGAACGAGAAGAAGATCGAAGGCATCTCGGACATCCGCGACGAATCCGACAAGAGCGGCATGCGCGTGGTGGTCGAGCTGAAGCGCGGCGAAGTGCCGGAAGTGGTGCTGAACAATCTGTACAAGATGACGCAGCTCCAGGACACGTTCGGCATCAACATGGTCGCGCTGGTCGACGGCCAGCCGCGTTTGCTGAACCTGAAGCAGATGCTGGAGTGTTTCCTGTCGCATCGGCGGGAAGTGCTGACGCGGCGCACTGTATACGAGCTGCGCAAGGCGCGGGATCGTGGCCACGTACTGGAAGGCCTGGCGGTCGCGCTGGCGAATATCGACGAATTTATCCGCATCATCAAGGCCGCGCCGACTCCGCCGATCGCGAAGCAGGACTTGATGAACAACGCCTGGGACTCGGAAATCGTGCGCGAAATGTTGTCGCGCGCCGAAACCGAGGAATCGGGCGGGCGTCAGGCGTATCGGCCGGAAGGCTTGAATCCGGCGTACGGCATGCAGGCCGACGGGATGTACAAGCTGTCCGACGTTCAGGCGCAGGAAATTCTGCAAATGCGCCTGCAACGCCTGACCGGGCTCGAGCAGGACAAGATTGTCGGCGAGTACAAGGAAGTGATGGCGCAAATCGCCGATTTGCTCGACATCCTGGCGCGCCCGGAACGGATTCGCGCGATCATCGTCGAGGAATTGACGTCCATTCGTGCTGAATTCGGCGATGACCGCCGTTCGCGCATCGAACTGAACGCGACCGAACTGAATACCGAAGACCTGATCACGCCGCAGGAAATGGTCGTGACCATGTCGCACACCGGCTACGTCAAGTCGCAGCCATTGTCCGAATACCGGGCGCAAAAGCGTGGCGGCCGCGGCAAGCAGGCCACGCAGATGAAGGAAGACGACTGGATCGACACGCTCTTCATCGCGAACACGCACGACCACATGCTGTGTTTCTCGAACCGTGGCCGTGTTTACTGGATCAAGGTCTACGAAGTGCCGCAGGGTTCGCGGAATTCGCGTGGCCGGCCGATTGTGAACATGTTCCCGTTGCAGGACGGCGAGAAGATCAACGTCGTGCTGCCGATCAAGGAATTCTCCGCCGATAAATACGTCTTCATGGCGACCTCGCTGGGTACGGTCAAGAAGACGCCACTGGAGGCATTCAGCCGGCCGCTGCGCAAGGGCATCATCGCGGTCGGTCTTGACGACGGCGATTTCCTGATCGGTGCGGCCATTACGGACGGTCAGCATGACGTGATGCTGTTCTCGGATTCGGGCAAGGCGGTGCGTTTCGACGAAAACGACGTTCGTGCCATGGGCCGCGAAGCGCGTGGCGTGCGCGGCATGCAACTGGAAGAAGGGCAGCAGGTCATCGCGTTGCTCGTCGCCGGCGGTGAAAACCAGTCGGTACTGACCGCGACCGAGAACGGTTTCGGCAAGCGTACGCCGATCGACGAATACACCCGTCACGGCCGCGGCACGAAGGGAATGATCGCTATCCAGACGTCGGAACGTAACGGCAAGGTGGTCGCCGCAACGCTCGTCGAGCCGGAAAGCGAGATCATGCTGATCACCAATACCGGTGTGCTGATTCGCACGCGGGTGTCGGAGATCCGTGAAATGGGCCGTGCAACCCAAGGTGTTACACTCATCAGTCTTGACGACGGCACGAAGCTGTCCGGCTTGCAGCATATCGCCGAGGCGGAAGTGGCAGTCGAACTCGACGCCGATCTGGAAGGTGATGCAGGCGAGGCCGGCGAACCATCGGCCAGCGTTGCGGCTGATGATTCGACCGATGCAGCGGATGACGCTGACGTTGGCGATACGCCGGACGACACGCCGGAAGGCGATGAGGACGGCACGTCCTGACCGAATGTTCGCAACCAGCGCCTGTTCTGCCTGTTCTGTTTCTGAAAGCTTGAATGGATAAGCTGCGCGACTTGAGCAAATGCCGAGTCGCGCCGCGATGAAAGCAAAATTTTTTTAAGGGAGTAATGATGCAAAAACAGTTTAAACAATGGATGTTGCTGGCTGCTTTGGTACCGGCTTTCGCATCGGCTCAATCGCTCCAGAGCCAAGCGACGACGCCGGCTGCAGACGCAGCCACAGCGGCACCGGATCCGGCGAAGCAAGCTGCGATCAAGGACCTGCTGGACGCAATCGACGCGCAAAAGCTCGTCGGCGCCATTGGTAACAGCGCACAAATGCAGTCGAAGCAACTGGTTCCTGCCATCCTGTCCGACGCTTTGAGCGAAAACAAGACGCTGAACGACAAGCAGAAGCAAGCCGCTGTTCCTCAGCTCCAGAAGGACACGGTACCGAAGCTGGTTGATTCGGCAGGTCAGGTCTTCGCGACCGACTCGTTCCGTCAGGACGCCATGCAGGCACAGTACGACGCATACGCGAAGTACTACACGACGGCTGAAATCAAAGACCTGACGTCGTTCTACAAGAGCCCGACGGGTCGCAAGTTCATCCAGGTTCAGGACCAGGTTGGTCGTGACGTGGTGAACGGTCTGATGCAGAAGTACATGCCGCAATCGATCAAGGCCACCCGCACGCAAGCGGACAAGGAAGTGGCTGCTGTCAAGCCGGCCAAGTAAGCCAGGCTGCCAAAACCCGCTGCCGCCCGGGCGGCTGTAGTTTGGCGGGTTTATGGGACGGTGCGATAATGGCTGTTTGCGTTCAGACGCAAACAGCCATTTGTTTTTCGTGGCGGGGTTTAACGTTATTCAGCGGTTTTTCGCTGGCGTTTTCCTCGCTGGCGTTCTCTTTATTGCGTCCGGTTTTTCGGGGTGTTTATCAGATGCGCGTCTTCAATTTCTCCGCTGGTCCTGCAGCAATGCCCGAGGAAGTACTCCGTCAAGCTGCCGACGAAATGCTCGATTGGCACGGTAGCGGCATGAGCGTGATGGAAATGAGCCATCGCGGCGCTGAGTTCATGTCGATCCATGAAGCTGCGCTGATTGATCTTCGTGACCTGCTGAAAGTGCCCGCGTCGCACAGGATCCTGTTCCTGCAGGGCGGCGGCATAGGTGAGAACGCGATCGTTCCGCTGAACATGCTGGGCGCGCGGAAAACCGCGGATTTTGTCGTGACTGGCTCGTGGTCGCAGAAATCGTTCAAGGAAGCGCAGAAGTACGGCACGCCGCACATTGCTGCAAACGGCAAGACGGAACAGGGTTTCACCCATGTGCCGAAGATCGCCGAATGGCATCTTTCCGACGATCCGGCCTACGTCCATATCTGCACGAACGAAACTATCGACGGCGTCGAGACCTTTGAGATTCCCGATCTCGGTTCGGTGCCGCTCGTCGCCGACGCGTCGTCGCACATTCTGTCCCGCCCGATGGACATCGCGAAATACGGCGTGCTGTTCGGCGGCGCGCAGAAGAATATCGGCATGGCGGGCGTGACGGTCGTGATCGTGCGCGAGGATCTGCTCGACCGCGCGCTGGCCATCTGCCCGTCGGCGTTCGAATGGAAGACCGTCGCCGAGAACAATTCCATGTACAACACGCCGCCCACCTACGCCATCTACATTGCCGGCCTGGTGTTCAAATGGCTGAAAAAGCAGGGCGGCCTGGAAGCCATGGAAGCACGCAGCATCGAAAAATCGACGCTGCTGTACGACACTATCGACGCCAGCAGTTTCTATCTGAACAAAGTCGAGCGTCAGTCGCGCTCGAGGATGAACGTACCGTTCTTTCTCGCCGACGAATCCCGTAACGAAGCATTCCTGGCCGGCGCAAAAGCGCGTGGCCTGCTGCAGCTGAAAGGCCACAAGTCGGTCGGCGGCATGCGCGCGTCCATCTATAACGCGGTGCCGCTCGAAGCGGTGAAGACGCTCGTCGAGTATATGAAGGAATTCGAGCAGGCCAGCGCCTGAAAGCAGGTCTGGCCTCCCGTCCGATGCTTGCCCCGCCAAGCCGGATCGACTCATCTCATACAACGCATGGACGACGACCTTAATTCACGACTCATACCGCTGCGCGAACGCATCGACGCGCTCGACGCGCAGCTCATCGCGCTCCTGAACCAGCGCGCCGCCGTCGCGCTCGAAGTGGGCGAGGTGAAGAAGCATTTCAACGCGCCGGTGTTTCGCCCCGAGCGCGAGATGCAGGTAATCGCGCGGCTCCAGGAAATGAGTGAAGGGCCACTCGCCGACGATCACATCAGCTCGATCTGGCGCGAGATCATGGCCGCGAGCCGTGCGCTCGAAAAGACGCTGCGCGCGGCTTATCTCGGCCCGGTCGGGACCTACAGCGAGCAGGCGATGGTCGAGTATTTCGGACATTCCATCGAAGGTCTGCCGTGCCCTTCCATCGACGAAGTGTTTCGCTCGGTCGAAGCCGGCGCGGCCGAGTTCGGCGTGGTGCCGGTTGAGAATTCAGCGGAAGGCGCGGTTTCGCGCACGCTCGATCTGTTGCTGCAAACGTCGCTCGTGATCAGCGGCGAACTGGCTTTGCCGATTCACCACAACCTGCTGACGGCGTCCGGCACGCTCAATGGCGTGACGCGCGTGTTCGCGCACCCGCAAGCGCTCGCGCAATGCCAGCACTGGCTGACGGCGAATGTACCCACGCTCGCGCGCCAGGCGGTATCGAGTAATGCGGAAGCGGCGCGGCTGGCGGTGGGTGACCCGACTATCGCGGCTATCGCGGGGGACCGCGCGGCCACGCATTATGGACTTGGCGTGGTCAGCGCGCTGATCCAGGACGACCCGCACAACCGCACGCGCTTCGTGATGATTGGCAAGGAGCGTACAGGCGTAAGCGGGTATGACCAGACGTCATTGATCGTGTCGGTGGCGAACGAGCCGGGCGCGTTGCTGAAACTGCTGGAACCGCTGGCTCGTCACGGGGTATCGATGACCCGTTTCGAGTCGCGTCCAGCGCGCGTCGGCACGTGGGAATATTACTTTTATATCGACGTGGAAGGACATCGTGAGGACGCAGCGGTCGCCGCCGCGCTCAAGGAACTGGGCGAAAAGGCCGAGTTCTTCAAGATCCTCGGCTCGTACCCGCGCGCTCGTTGAGCCCTTTAAAACCGCTGGAGAAAACATGACATCGCAATTCGGCCCTTCCTACGTGCGCGCGATCGCGCCTTATATTGCCGGCAAGCCGATTTCGGAAGTGGCGCGTGAATTCGGACTGAACGAAGCGGACATCGTGAAGCTCGCGTCGAATGAAAATCCGCTCGGCATCCCTGAGTCGGCCAAGCTCGCGATGGCGCAAGCCATGCAGGAACTCGGCCGTTATCCGGACGCGAACGGTTTCGACCTGAAGGCCGCGTTGAGCGAACGTCACGGCGTGCCGCCGGAATGGATCACGCTGGGCAACGGCAGCAATGACATCCTCGAAATCGCCGCGCATGCGTTCGTCGAGAAGGGACAGTCGATTGTCTACGCGCAATACTCGTTCGCGGTGTATGCGCTTGCCACGCAGGGTCTGGGCGCGCGTGCGATTGTCGTGCCGGCCGTGAAGTACGGTCACGATCTTGAAGCGATGCTCGCCGCCATCGCCGACGACACGCGTCTCGTGTTCGTTGCGAATCCGAACAATCCGACGGGCACGTTTATCGACGGTCGGACGCTTGAAGCGTTCATTGCACGCGTGCCGCGTCACGTGGCGATCGTGCTGGACGAGGCGTACACGGAATACCTGTCGAAGAGCAAGCGCTACGATTCCATCGAATGGGTGCGTCGTTATCCGAATCTGCTCGTGTCGCGGACATTTTCAAAGGCGTTCGGGCTGGCTGGACTGCGCGTGGGTTTCGCCATTGCGCAACCGGAGCAAACCGATCTGCTGAATCGCCTGCGCCAGCCGTTCAACGTGAATTCGCTGGCGCAAGCCGCCGCGATTGCCGCGTTGAAGGACACCGCGTTCCTGGCGAAGAGCGCCGAGATCAACGCGGCGGGGTATCGTCGGCTGACGGAAGCCTTCGACAAACTCGGCCTGGAATATGTCCCGTCCGATGGCAACTTCGTGATGGTGCGCGTAGGTAATGACGACGCCGCCGGGCAGCGCGTGAATCTCTCGTTGCTCAAGCAAGGCGTGATCGTGCGGCCAGTCGCCAACTACGGTTTGTTGCCATGGCTGCGTGTCACGATCGGCTTGCCGGAAGAGAACGACGCGTTTATCGCGGCGCTCGAAAAGTCGTTGGCGGCAACTGCCTGATTGTTTCTGTTTCGGCCATGCGTTTCTATTTTCTAGAAATGCACGGATTGTTTCGATTGTTCACCCTCGCGCCGAAAGGCGCGTTTTCATCGATGTCTCGTGGCCGCGTTCTCTTTCAATAAAATCGTCATTTTTGGTGTCGGCCTGATCGGCGGCTCACTCGCGCGCGCTTTGCGCGAACGGGCTGGCGCGACGGGTGAAGTCGTGGGCGTCGGGCGCTCGATCAAGACCGTCGAGCGTGCGCGGGAACTTGGCGTAATCGATTCGGCCGTGTTTCTCGACGACGACCGCGCGCTCGAACTCGCGCTGCGTGGCGCCGACTTCGTGCTGGTCGCCGCGCCGGTTGCGCAAACCGAGCCGCTGCTGCGGCGGATTGCCCCGTTTCTGGACACCAGCACCATCGTGACCGATGCTGGCAGCACAAAAAATGACGTTGTCGCGGCCGCGCGTGCAGCGCTGGGCGAGCGCGTTGCGCAATTTGTGCCGGGCCATCCGATCGCCGGCCGGGAATCAAGTGGTCCCGATGCCGCCATCCCTGATCTTTACGTTGACCGTAATGTCGTGCTGTGTCCGTTGCCGGAGAACTCGCCGGAAGTCGTGGAGCGCGTTGCTGATATGTGGCTCGCGACCGGCGCAATCGTGCATCGAATGACGGCCGAGCAGCACGACAGCGTCCTCGCGTCGGTGAGCCATTTGCCGCACGTGTTGTCGTTCGCGCTGGTCGAGATGATTCTGCAAGCGCCGGATGCAGCGCTGAAGTTTTCGTTCGCCGCCGGCGGGTTCCGCGATTTCACGCGGATCGCGGCGTCAAGTCCGGAAATGTGGCGCGACATATGCATCGCGAACCGGGCAGCGCTGCTGAGCGAAATCGATGCTTATACCAACGTGCTGGCGCGTTTTCGCCGGGCTATCGACACCTCCGACGGCGCCGCGCTCGAAGCTGCCTTCGAACGCTCGCGCACGGCGCGGACCGTTTGGCAACACGGCGGCGCGATCAAAGCCGCCGACGATTCCGCACAATAGCTAACTGGAACTGACTCATGGAACACCTCGATCTCGGACCTTTTTCGCGTGCGTCCGGCACGGTCCGGCTGCCCGGATCGAAGAGCATTTCAAACCGCGTCCTGCTGCTCGCCGCGCTGGCTGAGGGCGAAACGGTGATCACGAACCTGCTCGATTCCGATGACACCCGCGTGATGCTCGCGGCGCTCAATACATTGGGCGTCGAGGTGCAAAACGATGGCGAACGCTGTGTCGTGAAAGGCACCGGCGGCCGTTTTCCGGTGAAATCGGCGGAGCTTTTTCTTGGCAACGCGGGCACCGCGGTGCGTCCGCTCACCGCCGCGTTAGCGTTGAACGGCGGTGAATATCGCGTGCATGGCGTGCCGCGCATGCACGAACGGCCGATCGGCGATCTCGTCAATGGCTTGCGTCAGATTGGCGCGAAGATCGATTACGAAGCGAATGACGGTTTTCCGCCGCTGCGGATTCATCCGGCCGACATTGCCGTCGATCAACCGATCCGCGTGCGTGGCGATGTCTCCAGCCAGTTCCTGACCGCGTTGCTGATGAGCTTGCCGTTGGCGCAGAAATCGCGCGGCCCGATTGTTGTGGAAGTGGATGGCGAGCTGATTTCGAAGCCGTATATCGACATCACGATCAAGCTGATGGAGCGTTTCGGCCTGACCGTCGAACGCGACGGCTGGAAGAGTTTTACGCTGCCAGCCGGCGCGCGCTATGCGTCGCCGGGAACCATTGCAGTGGAAGGCGATGCGTCGTCGGCGTCGTATTTCCTCGCGGCCGGCGCGCTGGGCGGTGGTCCGCTGCGCGTGGAGGGCGTGGGCCGTGCGAGCATTCAGGGTGACGTGAATTTCGCCGATGCGCTGATCCGCATGGGCGCGAACGTCATGCTGGGCGATGACTGGATCGAAGTGCGCGGTGTGGAATCCGACGACGGCAAGCTGATGGCCATCGACATGGATTTCAACCTGATCCCCGATGCCGCCATGACCATTGCCGTCGCCGCGCTGTTCGCGACCGGCACGACCACGCTGCGCAATATTGCGAGCTGGCGCGTGAAGGAAACGGACCGGATTGCCGCGATGGCGACCGAGTTGCGCAAGGTCGGCGCGACGGTCGAGGAGGGCGAGGACTACCTGATCGTCACGCCGCCGGCCGCGTTGACGCCGAATGCCGCTATCGACACTTATGACGACCACCGCATGGCCATGTGTTTTTCGCTCGTGAGCCTTGGGGGCGTGCCGGTGCGCATCAATGACCCGAAATGCGTCGGCAAGACCTTCCCGGATTACTTCGAGCAATTCGCCAAGCTCGCGAAGGCCCGATGACCATGACCAATATAACCACAGCGATGAAAGCCCCGACCCCGCGCGCAGCCACCCGCCGATCCGGACGCCTCCGATGAAACACATTCGTCCGTTTCACCAGACTCCGGTTATCACCATCGATGGCCCGACGGCTTCGGGCAAAGGCACGGTCGCCGCGCTGGTTGCCGCCACGCTAGGCTTCCATTTACTCGATAGCGGCGCGCTGTACCGGCTCACCGCGCTCGCGAGCGCGCGCTACAACATCGATCCCGAGGACGGCGACGCGCTCGCTGAACTCGTCGCGGAACTCCACATCACGTTCCGGGAAGGCTGTGCGCAGCTCGACGGCGTGGATGTATCGACGGAAATTCGTGCCGAGGAAATCGGCAACCGGGCTTCAGCGATTGCTGTTCACGGCCAGGTTAGGACAGCGCTGATTGCGCGCCAGCGGGCGTTCCGCAAGCTTCCGGGGCTGGTGGCCGACGGCCGCGACATGGGCACCGTCATTTTTCCCGATGCAACGCTCAAGGTGTTTCTCACGGCCAGCGTTGAAGCGCGGGCCGCGCGGCGGCATAAGCAATTGATACAAAAAGGCTTTTCTGCTAATATGGAAGACTTGCTGCGAGATTTGCGCGAGCGGGACGCACGGGACAGCAATCGTGTAGCCGCGCCGCTCAAGCCTGCAGTGGACGCGAAGACGCTGGACACCTCCGGGCTATCCATCGACCAGGCGGTCGATCAGATCATCGGTTGGTTTAATGCGATTCACGTGTAGTTCGTTGCAATTGTTGGAAAAAGCCGACATTTCGAAGGCTTTGTTTTGGAGCTCCATGAGAAACATGGAGCGTGTTTTAACCCCTCAACCCCGTGTGGCGTTCGCCTTTTTTGTCATCGGCCCGAACAGTTCGGGCAGGCATCGCGAAGCAGCTGCGCAACTATAGATTTTTATGTCCGACCTGCAAACATCTACCCCGATTACCGAATCTTTTGCGGCTCTGTTCGAAGAGTCGTTGACCAAGCAGGACATGCGTGCGGGTGAAGTTATTTCCGCCGAAGTCGTGCGCGTCGACCACAATTTCGTGGTTGTCAACGCTGGTCTCAAGTCCGAAGCCTACATCCCGCTCGAAGAGTTCCTGAACGACGCGGGCGAGGTAGAAGTGCAGGCGGGCGACTTTGTTTCCGTGGCTATTGACGCCCTGGAAAATGGTTATGGCGACACAATCCTGTCGCGCGACAAGGCGAAGCGTCTGGCTTCGTGGCTGTCGCTGGAAAAAGCGCTGGACAACAACGAACTCGTGACCGGCACGATCACGGGCAAGGTCAAGGGCGGCATGACCGTCATGGTCAACGGCATTCGCGCGTTCCTGCCGGGTTCGCTGGTTGACACGCGTCCGGTCAAGGACACGACTCCGTACGAAGGCAAGACCCTCGAATTCCGCGTGATCAAGCTTGACCGCAAGCGTAACAACGTCGTGTTGTCGCGCCGCGCTGTGATCGAAGCTACCCAAGGCGAAGAGCGCGCAAAGCTGCTCGAAACGCTGAAGGAAGGCGCGATCGTGGAAGGCGTGGTCAAGAACATCACGGACTACGGCGCATTCGTGGACCTCGGCGGTATCGACGGCCTGCTGCACATCACGGACATCGCATGGCGTCGTGTGCGTCACCCGAGCGAAGTGCTGTCGGTTGGCCAGGAAGTTACTGCAAAGATCCTCAAGTTCGACCAAGAGAAGAACCGCGTTTCGCTGGGTATCAAGCAACTCGGCGACGACCCGTGGGAAGGCATTTCCCGCCGTTACCCGTCGGGCACGCGCCTGTTCGGTAAGGTTACCAACATCACCGACTACGGCGCATTCGTGGAAGTGGAATCGGGCATCGAAGGCCTGGTTCACGTGTCGGAAATGGACTGGACGAACAAGAACGTTGCACCGTCGAAGGTTGTGCAACTCGGCGACGAAGTCGAAGTCATGGTTCTCGAAATCGACGAAGACCGCCGCCGTATCAGCCTCGGCATGAAGCAGTGCAAGCCGAACCCGTGGGACGACTTCAGCCGCAACTTCAAGAAGGGCGACAAGCTGGAAGGCGCCATCAAGTCGATCACCGACTTCGGCGTGTTCATCGGTTTGCCGGGCGGCATCGACGGTCTGGTTCACCTCTCGGACCTGTCGTGGAGCGAAACGGGCGAAGAAGCTGTTCGCAAGTACAAGAAGGGCGACGAAGTCCAGGCTATCGTTCTGGGCATCGATGTCGAGAAGGAACGCATTTCGCTGGGTATCAAGCAACTCGAAGGCGATCCGTTCAGCAACTTCGTGGCAATGAACGACAAGGGCGCGACGGTTGACGGCGTGGTCAAGTCGGTTGACGCGAAGGGTGCAGTCGTGACGTTGACGGCGGACGTGGAAGGTTATCTGCGCGCGTCGGAAATCGCTCAGGACCGCGTGGAAGATGCTCGCAACGTGCTGAAGGAAGGCGACAAGGTCAACGCAATGATCATCAACATCGATCGCAAGTCGCGTGGCATCAACCTGTCGATCAAGGCCAAGGATTCGGCTGAACAGCAGGAAGCAATCCGTGGTCTGGCTTCGGCTGATTCGAGCACGGCTGCAACCGGCACGACGAACCTTGGCGCGCTGTTGAAAGCCAAGCTCGACGGCCAGAACGGCTAAGCCGCAAGGTATTGCTGCAGCATGACCAAATCGGAATTGGTCGCCCAACTGGCGCTGCGATTTCCGCAACTTGTTCTTAAAGATGCGGATTTCGCGGTGAAGACGATGCTCGATGCGATGTCGGATGCTTTGGCCAATGGCCATCGCATCGAAATTCGCGGCTTCGGCAGTTTTGGCCTCAATCGTCGTCCATCACGCGTTGGACGCAATCCCAAGTCGGGGGAGAAGGTGGAGGTACCGGAGAAATTCGTACCGCACTTCAAGCCCGGCAAGGAGTTGCGCGAACGGGTAGACGGTCGCGCGGGCGAGCCGCTGAAACAGTTGAACGGACCGGATAGTGACGAAGACGACGATGTTTAAGCGGCGTCCGAGTTCATCCCGTATCAAGCCGATCTCAGCCAGAGGCAAATGACCGAAAAAAGCACCCGCGAGGGTGCTTTTTTTTGCCCTGGCCGGACGCACGTCAACGGCGCTACCTTTGTGCACGCTCGTTCGCCACTGTCTCCTTTCGCGTCACCATAAGACAGTAAACCCCCCGCAAACGTCCTGCTGATCGGCCTATCGTCCAAGCCGTTGCGCATTGCCTCATACGCTTCAATTACAATACCGGACGCCAATGATCAAGGACAGCGTGGCCCGCGCTTTGCGTCCCTCGTGGATATCGGTGTTGCACCCGCCGCCCACGTTACGTCCTGCGTCGTTCCGCTATTGTCGCCAAAGAGACCCTTATGAAATTTTTTGTTTGGCTGATCCGTGTACTGGTTTTCGTGCTCCTGCTCGTGCTGGCGTTGGCCAATACGCAGAGCGCGACGCTCAATTTTCTCGCCGGCTATTTCTGGCAGGCGCCGCTGATCCTGATCGGCCTGGCGTTTTTTGTTGTCGGCCTGGTTGCTGGACTGCTCTCGTCGCTGCCGTCGTTGTTTCGCCTGCGGATGGAAAATGCCCGGCTCAAACGCGAACTGCGCGTGGCGCGCGATGCGCCCGTCGTACCGATGGAACCGCCTATGCCGCCGCTGATCTGACGGGTCGCGCGTTGCCTGGCCCCGCGGTGGGTGCCCATTTCCGGCATTCTGCGCTGGTCCTTAACCCTTTCCAAGAATTCGCATGGATCTAGACTTCTGGTGGCTGCTTGTCATTCCGGTCGCGTTCGCTCTCGGCTGGATGGCATCGCGCTATGACCTGAAAACGCTGCTGTCCGAAAACGCGAATCTGCCGCGCTCGTATTTTCGCGGCCTCAATTTCCTGCTGAACGAACAACACGACAAGGCCATCGACGCCTTTATCGAAGTTGCGAAGCTCGATCCTGAAACCATCGAATTGCACTTTGCGCTCGGTAACCTGTTTCGCCGCCGCGGTGAGACGGACCGGGCCATTCGCGTGCACCAAAACCTGCTGAGCCGCGCTGATCTGCCAGTCGCCGAACGCGATCACGCGCTGTTCGAACTCGGCCAGGATTTCCTGAAGGCGGGTCTGCTGGATCGCGCCGAGGAAACGTTCCGGTCGCTCGAAGCGGGCGAATATGCGCTCGGCGCGCAACGGGCGTTGCTGACTATCTACGAGATCGAGAAGGACTGGAACAAGTCGATCGCAACCGCCGGCCGGATCCAGGAAATGGGCGCGGCGACCCTTGAAAAGGAAGTCGCCCAGTTCCATTGCGAGCTCGCGCAAGAAGCGCTGCAGCGCAAGAATCCGGCAGACGCCCGCGCGGAACTGAAGCTCGCGCTCGCGGCCAATCCCGAGAATGTGCGCGCGACCATTCTAGTGGGCGACGTGGATGCCGCCGGTGGCGATCTGGAAGCGGCCATCGTGTGCTGGCGTCGCGTGGAAGGGCAGAATGCGGCCTATCTGCCCCTGGTGGCCGAAAAACTGGTCCAGGCTTATGAACAACTCGGCCGTACGGCTGAAGGCGTCGATTTGCTGGTCGACTACGTGAATCGTTATCCGTCGAACGATCTGCTGGACGTGGCGTTCAAGCACGTCGCGCAATTGCGCGGAATGGACGCGGCCCACGCGCTGGCGCGGCACCAGATGCAGACATCGCCGAATGTCGCCGGCATGACGCGGCTGCTGGAAGCGCAAGTGGCTACGGCCGAGGAACCGCGTCGCAGCGAACTCGAACTGATGCGCACGCTCGTGAAGCAGCGGACCAAGAACCTGCCGCGCTACACGTGCCAGAATTGCGGTTTCCGCGCGCGTCTTTTTTACTGGCAATGTCCTGGCTGTAGCGGCTGGGAAACCTATGCGCCACGCCGCGTCGAGCCGATCACCGCATCCGTCTGAACGCGGATTGCGCAATCCACGGACTGACCGCGGCCCGCGTGGCCCGGACCGCTCAGGACGCACAACCTTTGACGCGATCGGACTCCGCGGCTGTTTTAGCCTGATCCTTCGACAATTACCGGTCTCTCCGGAACGCTTATGAAAATATCCATCATCGGGACGGGCTACGTCGGACTAGTGACCGGCGCGTGCCTCGCTGAAATTGGCAACGACGTGCTCTGCCTGGACGTCGATGCACGCAAGATCGACATCCTCAATAACGGCGGCGTGCCGATTCACGAACCGGGTTTGCACGAGATTCTGAAACGTACGCGTGCTGCCGGC
This sequence comes from Caballeronia sp. LjRoot34, assembly GCF_964253815.1. Lineage (NCBI taxonomy): Bacteria > Pseudomonadati > Pseudomonadota > Betaproteobacteria > Burkholderiales > Burkholderiaceae > Caballeronia > Caballeronia sp. LjRoot34. Next base: position 3,122,855 of record NZ_CAXUSB020000001.1, on the reverse strand, counting down.
CGCATCCGTTTTTCCACGAATATCCAGGAAAGCGTCGAGCACGGTGAGATCCAGTTCATCGCCGTGGGAACGCCGCCGGACGAAGATGGTTCCGCCGACTTGCAGTACGTGCTCGAGGCCGCGCGCAACATCGGGCGTTATGCAAACGGCTTCAAGGTGATCGTCGATAAATCGACGGTCCCGGTCGGCACAGCCCAGCACGTGCGCAACGTAGTCGAGCAGGAACTGAAGGCGCGCGGAATCCAGCCGACGGGGAAGCACGGGTTTTCGGTTCTATCGAATCCGGAGTTCCTGAAGGAAGGGGCGGCTGTCGACGACTTCATGCGTCCCGACCGCATCGTGCTCGGCGTAGATGACGATGAAGCCGGCCAGATCGCCCGCGAGAAGATCAAGCGCCTCTACGGGCCGTTCAACCGCAACCACGATCGCACGCTCTATATGGACGTGCGTTCGGCCGAATTCACGAAGTACGCGGCGAACGCCATGCTCGCCACGCGTATCTCGTTCATGAACGATTTGTCGAATCTCGCCGATGCCGTGGGTGCGGATATCGAAGCGGTGCGTCGCGGTATTGGCTCGGATCCGCGTATCGGGTACCACTTCCTGTATGCCGGTTGCGGCTACGGCGGGTCGTGTTTCCCGAAGGACGTGCAGGCGTTGGCGCAGACGGCGCGTGAGAACGGGCATCGGTTGCGGATTCTCGAAGCCGTGGAAGAAGTGAACGATCTGCAAAAGGAAGTGCTTGTCGGCAAGATCACGAAGCGCATGGGTGAAGACTTGCGCGGCCGCACGTTTGCCGTGTGGGGCCTGGCGTTCAAGCCGAATACCGACGACATGCGCGAGGCGTCGAGCCGCCGGCTGATTGGCGCGCTGCTCGAACGCGGCGCCACGGTGCGCGCTTATGACCCTGTGGCGCTGGCGGAAAGCCGCCGCGTATTTGCGCTCGATCTCGCCGATAAACCGCAGCAACTCGAACGCCTGCATTTCGTCGATTCACAAAAGGACGCGTTGCCCGGCGCGGACGCCCTCGTCATCGTGACCGAGTGGAAGGAATTCAAGAGCCCGGATTTCGCGCATTTGAAGAGCGAGCTCAAAATACCGGTCATTTTCGATGGCCGCAACCTGTACGAACCGGAAGCGATGGCGGAACTCGGCATCGACTATTTTGCAATAGGACGTCCCCATGTCGAACTCCCTGTCGCCTGACGCAGCGGTGCCTGCAATCGCTGCACACGCTCCCGTTCCACCGGTTCCGCGTGCGCGCATTGCGGCGGCACGTGTGCTGGTGGTCGGCGATGTGATGCTCGACCGCTACTGGTTCGGCGATGTGAACCGCATCTCCCCGGAAGCGCCCGTGCCCGTCGTGCATGTGCAGCGCCAGGAAGACCGGCTTGGCGGCGCGGCGAACGTGGCGCGCAACGCGGCCGCGCTGGGCGCGCGGGCGGGCCTGCTGTGCGTGGTCGGACACGACGAGCCGGGTGAACGCATTGTGGAATTGCTGGGCGAGAGCCGGGTCACTGCGTTCCTCGAGCGCGATCCCGAATTGCTCACCACCATCAAGCTTCGCGTGTTGTCGCGGCAGCAACAACTGTTGCGGGTCGACTTCGAAAATACGCCGACTCACGAAGTCCTGAGCGCATGCCTGGCCCGGTTTGGGACGCTCTTGCCGCAACATGACGTGATCCTGATGTCGGATTACGCGAAGGGCGGCCTGACGCATGTGACGCAAATGATTGCGGACGCGAAGCGGGCTGGCAAACCGGTGCTGGTCGATCCGAAGGGCGACGACTGGGATCGGTATCGCGGCGCCACGCTGATCACGCCGAACCGCGCGGAGTTGCGCGAAGTGATTGGGCGCTGGAGCTCGGAAGAAGATTTGCTTGCACGGGTCACGGCGCTGCGCGAATCGCTCGATCTCGGTGCGTTGCTGCTGACGCGATCGGAGGAGGGCATGACGCTTTTCACCGCCGGCCAAGTGGTCCACACGCAGGCCGATGCGCGCGAAGTGTATGATGTTTCGGGTGCCGGCGACACGGTCATTGCAACCGTTGCAACTATGCTGGGTGCGGGTGTGCCGCTGGTCGACTGTATCGCTTACGCCAACCGTGCGGCGGGAATTGTCGTCGGGAAGCTGGGTACGGCGACCGTTGACTACAACGAACTTTTCGCCCTGACATCACCATGACAATTATTGTTACCGGCGCGGCCGGGTTTATCGGCAGCAACATCGTGAAGGCGCTCAACGAGCGTGGCGAACGGCGTGTGATCGCCGTCGACAACCTCACGCGCGCCGACAAGTTCAAGAACCTGGTCGATTGCGAAGTCGACGATTACCTCGACAAGACCGAATTCGTCGCGCGCTTTAAACGCGGTGATTTCGGCAAGGTCAGGGCGATTTTCCATGAAGGCGCGTGTTCGGACACGATGGAAACCGACGGCCGCTACATGATGGACAACAACTTCCGCTATAGCCGTGACGTGCTGGACACGTGCCTGGAGCAGGGCGTGCAGTTCCTGTATGCATCGTCGGCGGCAGTGTATGGCGGATCGAGCGAATTCGTGGAACGTCGGGATGTCGAAAAGCCGTTGAACGTGTACGGCTATTCAAAATTCCTCTTCGATCAGATCGTGCGCCAGATCTTGCCGAAAGCGCGTACCCAGATTGCTGGGTTCCGCTATTTCAACGTGTACGGGCAGCGCGAGGATCACAAGGGACGCATGGCGTCTGTTGCGTTCCATAACTTCAACCAGTTCCGCGCCGAGGGCAAGGTCAAGCTGTTCGGCGAATACAACGGGTATGGTGCGGGCGAGCAGACGCGCGATTTCGTGTCCGTTGAAGATGTGACGAAGGTCAACCTGCACTTCTTCGATCATCCGGAGACGTCGGGCATTTTCAACCTTGGAACGGGGCGCGCGCAGCCGTTCAACGACATTGCGTCGACGGTGGTGAACTCGTTGCGCGCAATTGACGGCGAAGCGCCGTTGTCTCTGTCGGAGTTGGTGCAGCGTGGCTTGATTGAGTACATTCCGTTTCCCGACGCGTTGCGCGGCAAGTACCAGTGCTTCACTCAGGCCGATCAGTCGAAGTTGCGCGAGGCAGGGTATGACGCGGCGTTCCTGACGGTTCAGGAAGGTGTCAACAGATACGTGCGTTGGCTGTTCGGTCAGCTGTAAAAGCACCTGCCGTTTTCTTACACTGGGTCTCCCGGTCAGCGATCATCGCGGACCGGTTTTCAAGGGAGACTCACATGATCAAGAAACTTCTCGCGGCGTTCACGCTGGCTGTATCGATTGGTTCGGCGTTCGCCGCCGTAGATATCAACAACGCCAATTCCGATGCGTTACGCGGCATCAAGGGTATTGGGCCGGCCAAGGCCAAAGCCATTCTCGACGAGCGTGAGGCACATGGTCCGTTTAAAGACGCGGCCGAGTTGAGCAAACGCGTCAAGGGTATGGGCGGCAAGACGGTTGAGCGCTTGCAGGCCGAAGGGTTGACCATTGGGCCGGGTGGGACGCCGGTGGCGGTTGCCGGTGCTAAGCCGGCTGCTGGCGCAGGTGTCGTCAAGAAGTAATGCCATGCGGCGCATCGGTCGGCGCGCCGGTCGACCTGATGCGCCATGGATTTTCGTTCGCACTCGGGGTTCTGGGTGGGCTGGGTTTGGGCGTTAGGGCGTTAGGTTTACGGTCGGGGTTAGTGCCAAGGTGCCAGGTTCCGGGGTTAGCGGTCGGAGTCAATGCCGGGTTGGTGCTTTCAGGGTTAGTGGTCTGCGAGAGTCGGATTTTCTCTTTATCACTGTCAGCCACTGTGCGTGGCGGCACGTCATTTCTTTGTCCAAAGCGACAAAGAAATGAAGCAAAGAAAACGCTTTTAAACCGCGCTACCCTAAGTGTCCACAGCGTGCAGTTTTGATTCATAGGTGCCCCAAAAGCACGGTGCTCGCCAGAGCGGAGGATGTGTGAACCCCTCCTTCTCCGAACACCGATACCCACACGCTTCGCCACCAGTGATTGAACCTGCCCAAGGGGCACCCCGCGCTATCCGCGGACACCACCCACTAAATATGTGCGCACGTCGAACCACGCAGCCAACCTACCAAGTAACAAAGCCCCAAAATGCGTAAGGCCGTATCCAACGAAAATAACTGTCTAGGCCGTGCAGCAAACTCACCAAAAACTGAATGGTAGTAAATCCGCATCGGGCTGTGACGCGTGAATATGGGCGCGTAGACCGGGGAGTCAACCCACCAAAAAACCGCGACCGTAAATATGTGTGAGGCCATTTGGATTCCTTAGCAATAGTGCTTGCCCGAGAGCGTACGGGGCGAAGCGTGTTCGTGTCAGGATTCGCGAGAAGGAGGGGTTCACACATCCGTGGCTCTGGCGAGCACCGTGCTTTTGGGGCACCTATGAATGAAAACTGCTCGCTGTGGACACTTAGGGTAGCGTGGTTTAAAAGCGTTTTCTTTGCTTCGTTTCTTTGTCGCTAAGGACCAAGAAACGACGTGCCACCACGCACAGTGGCTAATAGTGATAAAGAGAAAATCCAACTCTCGCAGACCACTAACGCCGAAAGCAGCAACCCGGCATTGACCCAGACCGCTAACCCCAGAACCGACCACCCCGGCATCGACCCCGACCACTAACCCTGAAAGCAGCAACCCGGCATTGACCCCGACCGCTGCCCCAGAACCCAACACCCCGGCACTGCCCCCCATCCCCATCCCCTCGGCATCACCCCCACCCAGCCAAAACCCCTCAAGTGCGAACGAACCCCCCCTGGGCTACAATCAATAGCTTATCGACCGCAGCAACCCCACGACCGCTATGGCTTACAAGACTATCGAAGACACCATTGGCAATACGCCGCTGGTGCAACTGGTCCGCATCCCGGACGACGAAATCCGCAGCCGCAACAACGTGATCCTCGGCAAGCTCGAGGGTAACAACCCGGCGGGTTCAGTGAAGGACCGCCCGGCACTCTCGATGATCAAGAAGGCGGAGGAGCGCGGCCGCATCAAGCCCGGCGACACGCTGATCGAATCGACCAGCGGCAACACCGGTATCGCACTCGCCATGGCCGCCGCCATCCGCGGCTACAAAATGGTGCTTCTCATGCCGGAAGACCTGTCGATCGAACGTCGCCAAAGCATGGCCGCCTACGGCGCGCAAATCGTGCTGACGCCGGTCACCGGCGGTATGGAATACGCCCGCGATCTCGCCGAGCAAATGCAGCGCGACGGCAAAGGCATCATCCTCGACCAGTTCGCGAATCCGGACAATCCACTCGCCCACTACGAGACCACCGGCCCGGAACTCTGGCGCGACACCGAAGGCCGCATCACCCATTTCGTTTCCGCCATGGGCACGACCGGCACCATCATGGGCGTGTCGCAATATCTCAAGGAACAGAACGCGAATATCGAGATTGTCGGGGCGCAACCGGAAGAAGGTTCGCGCATCCCCGGTATCCGCAAGTGGCCGGAAGCCTATCTGCCGAAAATTTTCGATCGAAGCCGCGTGGACCGCACGGAAAGCGTCAGCCAGGCTGCGTCCGAAGCGATGGCACGGCGGCTGGCATCGGTGGAAGGCATTTTTTGCGGGATTTCCGCTGCCGGCGCGTGCGAAGTAGCGTTGCGCGTGGCGCGTCAGGTCGAGAACGCGACCATCGTGTTCGTTGTCTGCGATCGCGGCGACCGCTACCTGTCGACAGGCGTATTCCCGGCCTGAGACACCAAAGCAAAGCCAGAAGCACTATGTAAAAAGCCCGGCATTTGCCGGGCTTTTTACATAGTGCGCGAATCAAAAACGCCTGACGGCGACATCATTGCGACGCTGAAACGCCAGCATTGCCCGCGCCCATCTGCGCCTTCACCGCTTCGCCAAGCTGATACACGGCGAGTGCATAGAAGAAGCTGCGGTTGTAGCGCGTAAGCACGTAGAAGTTCTTCAGGCCGAGCGTGTATTCGGTCGCGCGGCCCGGCGTCGGCAAATCGACGACCGTCACCGGCGTACCCGCTTCCGCCAAGGTATTGAGCCCCGGCTCGCTCATCAGCATGCCCGCTTTCGTGAGCTGCGCGAGCGACCAGTGCGGCTCGGGCTGACCATCGGCTGCGGCTTGTGCAATGCCCTGGCTACCCATGTCGCCAGCAATCTTCCAGACCACCGGCCGTCCCGATTCCCAGCCGTGCTGCTTCAAATAGTTCGCAACACTGCCGATGGCATCGGCGGGACTGGTCCGCAAATCGATGTGCCCGTTGCCGTCAAAATCCACCGCGTACTGCACGATGCTGCTCGGCAGGAATTGCGGAATGCCGATCGCGCCCGTATACGAACCGAGCACGGTGGTCGGATCGATTTGCTGATCGTGCGTCCACACCAGCAGATCTTCGAGATTCTTGCGGAACGTCGCTTGCCGTTCTGCGCGGTTCGGCGTGTTGGGGTAATCGAAGGTGAGCGTGGTCAGTGCATCGAGCGCGCGGAAATTACCCATGTACCGTCCATAGATTGTCTCCACACCGATAATCCCGACAATTGCTTCGGGCGGCACGCCATACTGATCCGATGCACGCTGCAAAGCAGCCTGGTTCGCGCGCCAGAATTTCACGCCGGCGGCAATACGCACGGGCTCCACGAAACGCGCCTGATACGCGCGCCAGTTCTTGGTGGCGGGCGTAGGCGAGGGCAGGACCAGTTTCACGGCTGTTGCCGAATAACTGACGCGATTGAACAGGTCGTGCAAGGCGGCGGAATCGAAGTCGTAACGCGCAACAAGGTCGTTAATGAACGCGTCCACATTGGGATTGTTCGCGTAACGCTGCGGCACGATCTCCTCTTCGAACACTTGCCCTTGCGCTGGTGCGGATTGCGGCTGCGATTGCGCAACTGCCTGGCCGATACCGAGTGTGCCAAGTGCGCAAGCAAGACCAGCGACTGAGGCGAGGCGCGCGGTTCGCGCCGAAAGAGGCAAGACGGTCGAAGCAAACTTGAAGTTCATAGTGTGCGTAATTGTGGCGGTGTAACGCGAGGCGCGCTGGAAAAACGCGCAGGGCATACGAGAGTCGGATCAGTATAACCGACGTGTTTTCGACGCTATCCCGAAAGCCTTGTGAGCGGGCGCGGACGCTGCAAAAGCGATGCCATACGGCCGCACCATTTCCAATGTGGTAACTTAACGAGAACCCGCGCGGTGCGGCGTTCGGCCGCTCACTGGTGCGCGGCAGGAAGGGCCAAGCGCCGCGACCGACAAAAACATCTGAACGATACGAGACACGCGGCACGGCTCGCCCGGCTGCGCAACCCATCATGGCTACCGGCTTTTATACCCATCCAGATTGCCTTCTTCACGACATGGGGCCGTGGCATCCCGAATGCCCCGCGCGCCTTCAGGCGATCGAGGATCAGTTGATCGCAAGCCGTATCGACACGCTGATCGAGCGCGAAGAAGCGCCGCTCGCGAGCGAAGAGGACCTGGCGCGGGTTCATACCCGGGCGCATATCGATTTCGTCAGGGAGACGGCGCCCTCCGTGGGCCGCGCGGAAATTGATCCAGACACGCTGATGTCCCCGGGTTCTTACCACGCGGCGTTGCGCGCGGCGGGCGCGGCGGTCGCCGCCACCGACGCCGTGATCGCCGGCACCTACGACAACGCGTTCTGCAGCGTGCGGCCGCCCGGACATCATGCTGAACCGGCGCGCGCGATGGGCTTCTGCTTCTTCAACAACATCGCAATCGCAGCGCGTCACGCGCTTGAAGTGCATGGGTTTGAGCGCGTGGCTATCATCGATTTCGACGTGCATCACGGTAACGGCACGGAAGCCGCATTCTCGGGCGATCCGCGCGTGCTGATGTGCAGCTTTTTCCAGCACCCGTTCTATCCGTACAGCGGCGCCGATAATCAGGCATCGAACATGGTCAACCTGCCGATGCCCGCGCGTACGAAAGGCATGGCTGTGCGCGAAGCCGTCGACATGATGTGGTTGCCGAGACTCGACGAATTCAAGCCGCAGATGATCTTCATCTCCGCAGGTTTCGATGCGCATCGCGAGGACGATCTCGGCAACATGGGTCTTGTCGAGAACGACTATACGTGGCTGACCCAGCAGGTCCGTGCGGTGGCGAAGCGGCATGCAAAGGGCCGGATAGTGAGCAGTCTGGAGGGCGGGTACAACCTGTCGGCGCTTGGGCGCAGCGTGGTCGCGCATGTGCGCGCGCTCGCCGACATCTGACGCTTCATGGCAGGACTCGCGGCAAGCCTCCGACCCTACATGCGCGAACGCTGAAGTTCGGCACGCACGAGCGTCCAGTCGATCAGCGCCTTGATTACCCGATCCCGGTCGAGGTCGTTGAGCGTCTCGTGATAACTGCCTTCCAGTATCAGCAGGGTGGTATCCGTGGAACCGGTGTTGGCTTCGAATTCGCGGCTGCCGTCGGGGTTGGCGAGCGCGTCCTTCGTGCCGTGAAACACGAAGAGCGGCAAGTCGATGGACGTGCGTCGTGCAGCGATGCGGCGCATGGCGACCACTATCTGCGCCGCCGTCCTGGCCGGTATTGGCCGATGATGCACCAGCGGATCGCGCCGGTTCGCCTCGACCACGCCGTGCGCACGGGACAACGCGGCTGGATCAATGGTCAGGGCGGGGAAATGCGGCATCACGCGGCTGATCAGGCCGCCCAGCTTGAGCTTCCAGCGCGGCGCGTCGGCCGGGGTTTTAAGCGCGGCGCTCGACAGGATCAGCCCGGCCAGCTTCCGGCCGCTTTCCGGCAAGCGCTCGGCAGCATAAAGCGCTGCGATTGCGCCACCCATGCTATGCCCCATCAGGAACAGCGGGATCTTGAGCGGCGCGGTTGTGTCCGCAGCGTTGAGGAGCGCGCCGGTGTCGAGCAGATAGTCGTCGAAGGCGTTGATCCACACGCGCTCGCCCGGCGATTTGCCGTGACCACGCAGATCCGCGGCAATCAATTCGATGCCCGCCGCGTTCAGGCGCAGCGCGAAGGCGTCGTATCGGCGAGCATGTTCGGCCAGCCCGTGCACCAATGCGATTCGCGCCAGCGGTTTGGGGAATGTGGCGGCGGCTTGCCATCGATGAAGATGAAGGTCGATGCCATCGGCGGTGGCAATGCTGCTGGTGGAATACGTGCTGTGCGAGGGTTTTTGCATGGCCTGTCGGCAAAATCGGGATTCCGCAGATGATAGTCCCGATGCGTGGGCGGAAAAGTCGGGAATGCGCCGTTTAGAGCGCATTCCCGATTGTCATCCATGCTGTTTCATGCGTAAAATCGAACGATCGTGCTGTAAAAAATAAGCACCTACTGATTGTGCAGAGCCTGACGGACTCCTCGCGAGTCCGCTGTAAGCATTCGGCGGCGGGAGTCACTCGTTATAATGGGCTTGGGATGATGTATTCGTAACTTAGGAGCGTGTGCATGAAAATCTTGGTGCCAGTCAAACGCGTGGTCGACTACAACGTGAAAGTCCGGGTCAAGCCGGATGGCAGCGCAGTGGACATCGCGAACGTGAAGATGTCGATGAATCCGTTCGATGAAATCGCCGTGGAAGAAGCCGTGCGCCTGCGCGAAGCGGGCGTGGCGACAGAAGTGATCGCGGTGTCGTGCGGCGTGACGCAATGTCAGGAGACGCTGCGCACCGCCATGGCGATCGGTGCGGATCGCGCGATCCTGGTCGAATCGACTGAGGAATTGCAGCCGTTGGCGGTGGCGAAGATTTTGAAGGCGCTGGTCGATAAAGAGCAGCCGCAACTCATCATCCTCGGCAAGCAAGCCATTGACGATGACTCGAATCAGACCGGTCAGATGCTCGCCGCATTGGCCGGTTTGCCGCAAGCGACGTTCGCCTCGAAGGTGACAGTGGCCGACGGTAAAGTCACGGTGGCCCGTGAAGTCGATGGCGGTTCGGAAACGCTTTCCCTGACGTTGCCCGCCGTGATTACCACGGACTTGCGCCTGAACGAGCCGCGCTATGTGACGCTGCCCAACATCATGAAGGCCAAGAAGAAGCCGATGGAAACGCTCAAACCGGCGGACCTCGGTGTCGACGTGACGCCACGCCTGAAGACGCTCAAAGTGGCTGAACCGCCGCAGCGCTCCGCAGGCGTGAAGGTGCCGGACGTGAAGACGCTGGTCGAGAAGTTGAAGACCGAAGCCAAGGTTCTGTGAGGGAGTTTCCAAAGTGACTATTCTTGTAATTGCAGAACACGACAACGAGTCGATCAAATCGGCGACGTTGAACACCATCGCGGCAGCGCAGAAGATCGGTGGCGATATCCATGTGCTGATCGCAGGCTCGAACGCGCAAGCAGCAGCCGATGCAGCGGCAAAGATTGTGGGCGTGGCAAAGGTACTGCTCGCCGACGCACCGCAACTCGCCGATGGCCTGGCTGAGAACATCGACGCAACGGTGGTCCTGATCGCGAAGAACTACTCGCATATCCTGGCGCCGGCGACCCCGTACGGTAAGAACATCGCTCCGCGCATTGCGGCGCATCTGGATGTGGCGCAGATCAGCGACATCACGGCTGTAGATTCGCCGGATACCTTCGAGCGTCCGATCTACGCGGGCAACGCAATCGCGACGGTTCAATCGAGCGATGCGATCAAGGTCATCACCGTGCGTACCACGGGTTTCGATCCGGTGGCAGCAGAAGGCGGCAGTGCATCGGTAGAGAAGATCGAAGCCTCGGCCGATAGCGGTATTTCCAAGTTCGTGAGCCGCGAGTTGACGAAGCTGGACCGACCGGAACTGACGTCGGCGAAGATCATCGTGTCGGGCGGACGGGGTTTGGGCAACGGCGAGAACTACACGAAAGTGCTCGAACCGCTGGCGGACAAACTTGGCGCGGCGCTGGGCGCATCGCGTGCGGCAGTCGATGCGGGGTTCGTCCCGAACGACTATCAGGTCGGCCAAACCGGCAAGATCGTGGCGCCTAACTTGTATGTTGCCGTCGGCATCTCGGGCGCGATCCAGCACCTGGCCGGGATGAAAGACAGCAAGGTCATCGTCGCGATCAACAAGGATGCCGAAGCACCTATCTTTGGCGTGGCGGATTATGGCCTCGTGGGCGATTTGTTCACGGTCGTACCGGAGCTCGTGAAAGAACTTGGTTGATCGTTCTTAGAGCCACTGGCTGGAAGGAAAGCAGGACCGCAAAAAGGGGCGACATACGTGCGCCCCTTTTCACATCTGTTGGGGGAGACAAATCATGAGCTATAGAGCGCCCGTCAAGGACATGCTGTTCGTGATGAAGGAACTAGCCGATATAGAAAGCATCGCGGCATTGCCGGGTTTCGAGGACGCCAGTCTCGACACCGCGCAGGCCGTACTCGAAGAAGCCGCGCGCTTTAACAACGAAGTCGTCGCGCCGTTGAATTTCGAAGGCGACAAGAATCCGAGCTTCTGGAAGAACGGCGAGGTCACGACCACGCCCGGTTTCAAGGAGGCTTTCCGCCAGTTCGGCGAAGGTGGCTGGCAGGGTGTGCTGCATCCGGTCGAATACGAAGGCCAGGGGTTGCCCAAGCTGATCGCGACGCCTTGCATCGAAATGTTGAACGCGGCGAATCTCTCGTTTGCGTTGTGTCCGCTGCTCACCGATGGCGCTATCGAAGCGTTGCTTACCGCCGGGACCGAGGAGCAAAAACAGCTCTTTGTGCCCAAGCTGATTTCGGGCGTTTGGACCGGGACGATGAACCTCACCGAGCCGCAAGCAGGCTCCGATCTCGCGCTGGTCCGCACGCGCGCCGAGCCGCAAGGCGACGGCACGTTCAAGGTGTTCGGCACGAAGATCTTCATTACCTACGGCGAGCACGACATGGCGAAGAACATCGTCCATCTCGTGCTGGCGCGCACGCCCAACGCGCCTGACGGCGTGAAAGGCATCTCGCTCTTCCTGGTGCCGAAGTTCATCACCGATGAAAACGGCACGCTCGGTGCGCGCAACGACGTGCATTGCGTATCGATCGAACACAAGCTCGGGATCAAGGCGAGTCCGACCGCCGTGCTGCAATTCGGCGATCACGGCGGCGCCATTGGCCAGTTGATCGGCGAGGAAAATCGCGGGCTGGAGTACATGTTCATCATGATGAACGCGGCGCGATTCGCAGTCGGACTGCAGGGCGTGGGCGTATCGGAGCGCGCGTATCAGAAGGCCGTCGCGTTCGCGAAGGAGCGCGTGCAAAGCCGGCCGGTCGATGGTTCCGCCAAACAGCCGGTCTCGATCATTCATCACCCCGACGTGCGCCGCATGCTCTCCACCATGCGCGCGCTGACAGAGGCGTCGCGCGCGCTGGCTTACGTCGCGGCGGCGCATTGCGACCTCGCGCATCATCATCCCGATGAGGTTGCGCGGGCCAGCCATCAGGCGATCTACGAGTTTCTTGTGCCGATCGTGAAGGGCTGGAGTACCGAGCTTTCCATCGATGTCGCGAGCCTCGGCGTGCAGGTGCACGGGGGCATGGGGTTCATCGAAGAAACGGGCGCGGCGCAGTATTACCGCGATGCCCGCATTCTCACCATCTATGAAGGCACGACCGCTATTCAGGCCAACGATCTGATCGGCCGCAAGACCGTGCGTGATGGCGGCGCGACGGCGCAGGCGATTTTCGCGCAGATGGATCAGACCATCGCGCAGCTAGCCGAGCATGAAGGGCAGGCGTTCAAGTCAATGCATCGGCATTTGAGCGCGGGAAGCCTGTCGCTGGCGCGGGTGGTTGAGTTCATGGTGACCAAGGTGAAAAGCGATCCGAACGCGGTCTTCGCCGGCAGCGTGCCGTATCTGAAGCTGGCAGGCATTGTGTTGGGGGGATGGCAAATGGCGCGCGCGCTGCTGGTGGCGTCGGACAAGCGTGGCGAGGACGATGCGTTTTATGGCGCCAAGATCGCGACGGCCCAGTTTTTCGCGGAGCATATCTTGTCGCAAGCGCCCGGCATTGAAGCGTCCATCGTCAGCGGCAACGGGCAGGAAGGGTATCTCGCGCTGAGCGAGGATCAATTCTGATTTGCTGAGCGTTCCAGCGTCCGCGGCACGAAAAGGCCGTCCTTGACTTTCCTCGGGGACGGTCTCAACGAAAAAACACGTACATATAAACGCAAATCCGCAGGTTTTCTCGAAGCGGGCGTTGGGCTGGATGGGCGCTTTCGCTAAGGTGGACGAGCCGCTTTCTCAGAGCGGCGGTGAATTTGGATACTGCGGGTACTCCGCCGACGTTCCCATTTCCCAGCGCGAAACTAGCTTGCACGCAAGTTGCGATCGGCATGCTCACTGTCTGTTCAGGGAGCAAGCTCCCTGAACCACTCGAACCCAGCCAGATGCCTGTTTTCCACACAGTTTTTTGCGCGTCTACGTGGTGGCACAAGCGTTCGCGCTGAAACTGCACTGCCGTTCGAAGTGGTGTAGGATTAAATCCTATTCGATTCACCGGAGTAACCACCATGCGTTCCACCCAACAATTCAGCATTACCTTGCCGAACGAACTGGCTGAACTGGTCCGCGCCAAGGTTGAGAGCGGGGAATACGCCACTGATAGCGAGGTTATCCGCGATGGTTTGCGTACCTTGGCTGCCCGCGACCGCGTAGTGGAGTCTTGGCTGCGTGACGAGGTCGGTCCGGCATATGACGCACTCAAGGCAGATTCTTCGCGCGCGTTGACGGTGGACGAGGTGCGGGCGGCACTAGTGGCGAAACGGAAAGCGCGGACGTAAAAGCCAGATGACAACATTCGGCATCAAGTTCGCTCCGGAGGCATTGGAGCAGCTCGACAGCCTAGAGCAGTACATCGCGGAAGTGGCTTCTTCGACCGTGGCGGCAGGGTACATCGACGCTATCGTGTCTTATTGCGAAAGTTTGCAGAGCTTCCCGAATCGAGGCACTCAACGCGACGATATACGGCCGGGCTTGCGCATTTCGAATTATCGCGGCCGTACGGTCATTGCTTTTGTCGTGCAAGAGGAACAGCCGACCATTCTTGGGGTGTTCTATGGCGGCCAGGACTATGAAACTGCGCTGGCAGATTAGGCAGTTTAAGAACGCAAACGAGCAGGACCCTTGAATGCTTTTTGGCGCAAGTTCACCGAGGCACCCTCTGGCAAGGGCCGTAGCTTTTCTTTGCTCCCATTGTCGGCGCCATCAAAGAAAACACCCCAAAGGTTGGATCGATCTCCAACTTTTGGGGTGCATTCGCCCGGCTTTCGCCGGGACGGCATTTTTTTAAAGCATGTGCTCGCGGCTACGCGTGAAACTCCAACTCACGCACCTGCATACGACGGCCGCGCGCTCGTACGCGTCTCGCCGAGATACCGATGCACCGACAAATCGTCGGACTGGATCGCCGGCTGCTTGCCCGACATCAAGTCGGCCAGCAACTGACCCGATCCGCACGACATGGTCCAACCCAGCGTGCCGTGGCCTGTGTTAAGGAACAGGTTCGGCAGCGGCGTACGGCCAACGATGGGCGTGCCGTCCGGCGTCATGGGGCGCAAGCCGGTCCAGAACGATGCCTTCGCAGTATCGCCGCCACCGGGGAACAGGTCGTTCACGCACATTTCCAGCGTTTCGCGACGCGCCTGGCTTAGCGATTTGTCAAAACCGACAATCTCCGCCATTCCGCCGACGCGAATCCGGTCATCGAAACGGGTGATCGCGATCTTGTACGTTTCGTCGAGCACCGTGGAAACCGGCGCGGCGCTTTCGTTCGCAATGGGTGCCGTGATCGAATAACCCTTCAGCGGATACACGGGGATATCGACAAGACTGCCCAGTAGTTTCGTGGAGTAGGACCCGAGCGCAACAACGTATGAATCACCGCGAATGGTCTCTCCACCGCACTGCACGCCGGCGATTCGGCCACCGCTTACCGCGAGCGCGTCGATTGGCGTGTTGTAGCGGAACTTCACGCCCAACTGTTCGGCCATGGCGGCGAGGCGCGTGGTGAATTTCTGGCAATCGCCGGTTTCGTCGTTCGGCAGGCGCAAACCGCCGGTCAGCTTGTGCGATACGGCGGCAAGCGCCGGTTCCGCGTTTTGCAACTCAGCCGGCGTGAGCAATTCGAACGGCACGTTCGCATCGCGCAACACGGCGATGTCCTTCGCGGCGCCATCGAGTTGTTGCTGGGTCCGGAAAACCTGCAGCGTGCCACCGGTCCGGCCTTCGTAGTTGATGCCGGTGTCCGCGCGCAGTGCCTGCAGGCAATCGCGGCTGTATTCGGCCAGGCGCACCATGCGGCCTTTGTTGACCGAATAACGCGCCTGCGTGCAGTTCTGCAGCATCTGCCACATCCACTTCAATTGAAACGACGTTCCGTCCAGACGGATGGCCAGCGGCGCGTGTTTTTCAAACATCCATTTGATTGCCTTGAGCGGCACGCCGGGCGCGGCCCACGGCGACGCGTAACCAGGCGAGATCTGACCCGCGTTCGCGAAACTCGTTTCGAGCGCCGGTCCCGCTTCACGATCGATCACGGTCACTTCGTGCCCCGCGCGCGCCAGATAGTAGGCGCTCGTGACGCCAACAACACCGCTTCCCAGAATTACGACTCGCATGCCTTGCTCCGTGCAAAGTGTGTCCGCCGGTCATTCGCTTCGTTTCGACTGAAGCCGTGGTGAGTAGCGGGTTACATAGTGGTATCGACTATAGTATTGATACAGAGGCAGTTTTTGTTATTGTATTTATTCACTTTTCAGTGGAAAACAATGAGAACGCAGCGAAATTCAGTACGAGAACTCGATAAGATCGATCGCCGAATCCTGAAAATCCTTCAGCAGGACGGCCGTATTGCGATGAAAGACCTGGCCGAGCAGGTCGGGCTCTCGGTGACGCCGTGCATCGAACGCGTCAAACGCATGGAACGTGACCTGGTGATCGCGGGGTATTACGCGCGGGTGAACCCGCATCAGTTGGGCGCGTCGCTGCTGGTGTTCGTCGAGATCACGCTCGATCATAAAAGCGGCAACATGTTCGAGCAGTTTCGGCGCGAGGTGCAGCGCATTCCCGAGGTACTGGAATGTCATCTCGTTTCCGGTGATTTCGACTATCTGATCAAGGCGCGTATTGGCGAAATGGCCGATTACCGCAAGCTGCTCGGCGACATCCTGCTGCAACTGCCGGGCGCCGTGCAGTCGAAAAGCTATGTGGTGATGGAGGAAATCAAGGAAACGCTGACCATCGCGGTCGATGCCTGAAATGAGCTTGCGGCTGGGGCAATTTACTGTATATTTATACAGTTCTTTCCTGCTTTCATTTCCCGGCCATGGCTTCTCACGACCACGAATATCCTGTTGCTCCTCCCGCGCCGCTCAAGGGCCGAGGGGCGGTCACGAACCTTCAGGGGCGTTACGAGAAGGACCAGCGCGAGCGTGTAGATGACGGCTGGACGCATATCAGCGAGAACGGAGAAACCGATGACGCACCGGTCCTGCGCACGCAAGTATTCGAGGAATGCGCGAAGAGCATTCTGACGCGCAATTCGTCACCGGATATTCCGTTCGGGGTGTCGCTTAATCCATACCGTGGCTGCGAGCATGGTTGTATCTATTGCTTCGCGCGGCCTACGCATAGTTATTTGGGGTTATCGCCGGGACTGGATTTCGAAAGCCGGATATACGCCAAGATCAATGCCGGCGAATTGCTCGAGCGGGAATTGGACAAACCGTCCTATCAGCCGGAGCCCATCGCGCTGGGCGTGATTACCGACGCGTATCAGCCCGTCGAACGGAATTTGCGGATCACGCGGCGGGTGATCGAGATACTGAGCGAGCGAGGGCATCCGTTCGCGGCAATCACGAAGTCGTCGCTGATCGAGCGGGATATCGACCTGCTCGCACCCATGGCGCAGAAGGGCCAGGTCATGGCCGCTATCACCATTACCACGCTCGATGCGGATATTGCCCGCACGCTCGAACCGCGCGCAGCCACGCCTTCAAGAAGGCTGCGCACTATCCGGGCGCTGACCGAGGCGGGCATTCCGGTTGGAGTCAGCGTCGCGCCCATGATTCCGTTCGTCACGGAACCGG
This sequence comes from Caballeronia sp. LjRoot34, assembly GCF_964253815.1. Classification (NCBI taxonomy): domain Bacteria; kingdom Pseudomonadati; phylum Pseudomonadota; class Betaproteobacteria; order Burkholderiales; family Burkholderiaceae; genus Caballeronia; species Caballeronia sp. LjRoot34. Next base: position 3,105,837 of record NZ_CAXUSB020000001.1, on the reverse strand, counting down.
ACATGGAGCGGGTGCTGGAAGCCTGCGCAGAAGCGGGCGCGACGAGTGCGAGTTACATTGTTTTGCGCTTGCCGTGGGAGGTGGCGCCGCTGTTCAAGGACTGGCTCGCGGCACATTTCCCGGATCGCGCGGAGCGTGTGATGGGGCGTGTGCGCGATATGCGCGGCGGCAAGGACTACGACTCGGATTTCTCGACGCGCATGAAAGGCGAAGGTTTATGGGCCGACATGCTCAAGCAGCGTTTTCATAACGCCACGAAGCGGCTTGGCCTGAATCAACGGCAGCGCGGGATTCTGGATATGTCGGAATTTCGGCAGGTTGAGAAGGCGGTGAGTAGAAATCCGCGTGCAGTCGTGGACACTGCGCAGATGAAGTTGTTTTGAAGCATGGCCGTAGCCGTGGCGGTTTCCGGGCAGAGCCGCCACGACCCTTGCGCACTGCTGCGACACTTATTGCGACAACTCTTTAGCTGCTTGAACCTGGCCTTCAAAGTAAGTCTGGAAGGTGACGGCAAGACCTGCCATCAGCAGGAGCGCGCCGAAGAACAAAGCAAAGATCACGACGAAAATGACTGTCCAGCCGGATTCGCTATGTTGACCAGTTTGCGCATTGAACTGAGCGTCCCATTTTTCATCGGGGCGCAAGCCGTAGACGATCGCCGACAAGAACGCCGCCAGCAGTGAAATGGAGCCGGGCACGACCAGGACCCAGCCGGGAGTCGAAGCCCGATCCGTTGCCGCGAGCAGCATGTAACCGGCTACTCCCAGCAGGATGCCAACAATGTGCGCCCAGCCGAACTTGTCGCGCAAACCGTACAGATAAAAGCGATGCGCGCCGATACTGCCGAAAAAGAAGGCGAGCGCGGCGGTCAGTGTTTTCGAGCGGAAACGCCCGTTTGACGTCGGTTTCGATGGGTGCGTGGCAGTGGACGGCGAGTTGTTCATCGGGAAACGAAAAGGAAAATGCAGTGAGCAATGGACGCGGATTGGCACAAACGGCAACAGTTTTGCGCCGACGCGGCATTCTACGCCCGCGGGGTCGACGCTCACGCGGCTAAACGGCTCAGCGCACGGCGACCGGGTCGCGGCAATGTCACTGCAAGATCACGGCAGCGTCAAGGTTGCGCGTACGTAATCCGGTAGATTGCGCCCGCGTAGTCGTCGCTGACGAGAAGCGAGCCGTCGGGCATTGGCAGGACATCGGCGGGGCGACCCCAGACATCTTCCTTCGGACGGAGCCAGCCTTGCGCGAACGGCTCCATGCGCGGCTTCTCGCCATTCGCACCCACCACGATCCGTACTACCCGATATCCCACCTTCGTGCTGCGGTTCCAGGAGCCGTGTTCCGCGATGAATATGTTGTTCTTATAGTCGGCGGGGAACATGGTGCCTGTATAGAAGCGCATGCCGAGCGATGCCACGTGTGCGCCCAGCTTGACGACCGGCGGTGTGAATCCGGAGCACGGATGGCCGGCGCCGAATTCAGGGTCCGCAACGTCGCCGCCGTGGCAATAAGGGTAACCGAAGTCCATGCCGGCCTTCGGCGCGTGGTTGAGCTTGTCGTCGGGGATATCGTCGCCGAGCATGTCACGGCCGTTGTCGGTGAACCAGAGTTCTTTCGTCCGCGGATCCCAGTCGAAACCCACCGTGTTGCGCACGCCGTTCGCAAACACTTCGTAGTCGGTGCCGTCCGGGTTCATCCTGGCGATCAGTGCGTATCGTTTGCGATCCGGATTGCAAATGTTGCACGGCGCGCCGGTTGGCACATACAGCTTGCCGTCCGGGCCGAACGCGATGAATTTCCAGCCGTGTGACCGGTCAGAAGGCAGTTTGTCAGTGACCACTATAGGCTTGGGTGGCGCATCGAGATGATTGTCTATGTCGTCGAAGCGCAGGATGCGGGAGATCGCGGAGACATAGAGCGCGCCGTTGCGGAACGTCACGCCCGCGGGCTCGTCCAGACCCGACGCGATCACGTGTTTCGCTGTCACGCGCCCATCCTTCAACTCGAGCGCGTAGACGTGCCCGTCGAGGCTGCCGGCATACAGCACGCCTTTAGGCGACAAAGCCATGGCGCGGGCGCTCGGGACGTCGTCGGAGAGAACAGCAATGCTGAAGCCCGGCGGCAGCTTGATCTCATCAACCGGCAGTGCCGCATGGGCGCCCTCTGCGATCAACGAACCGGCCAGCGCGATCAGCAAATTCGCCGCTAAAAACGTAGAACGCGCCAGAGATCGGGTGACACTGCGGACAAAACCGCGAGCCCGAGGCGAATCATCGTAAGAGAAAGCTTTACCGGTGAAAGTCATGAGCGAGTTCAAATCTGTCTCCCCAAAATGACACCTCGCGCTGCCGCGCGAAGTCTTGAAAAATCCGCTTTGCGCCGTGTCAGAGCGGGCGATGGCCGGTTCAACGACATGCGTCAGGCCACGTTCCATCTTGATTAATCGACGCAAGTGTTTGTTAAGGCTCCGTTTTGCCGCTATAATCGCGTGTTTTGGTAGTTCCGAACCCCGGTTTTCAAGGATTTCAGCATGGTTATCATCCGCTTGGCTCGTGGCGGCTCCAAGAAGCGCCCGTTTTACAATATCGTTGCAACCGATTCGCGTAGCCGCCGTGATGGCCGCTTCATCGAACGCGTGGGTTTTTACAACCCGATCGCGACCAAAGGCGAATCGCTGCGTATCGCCCAGGACCGCCTGACGTACTGGCAAGACAACGGCGCGCAGATGTCGCCGACGGTTGCACGTCTGGTCAAGCAATCGCAACAAGCTCAGCCGGCTGCTTAAGTGCGCTTGCTGCAGTCGATCGTTCGGGTACTTGTGATCCGATCGATTCCAGCTGCCGAGGTTCGCGGGAGATTGGCTCATGTCGACGCGTGATTCTGCTTCAGACTCAGGTTTGACAGCCGCACGTGGCGAAAAATCTGAGCCGAACGAAGCCACGTTTGGCGCGTTTGTCCGCAAGCCGGCAGCGCGTCGCGTGGCTATCGACGCTTCAGATAGCGCGGGATCGATCGAGCCTGTAGAAAGTTTGCCTGATGACGCCATTGAAGTGGGTGCGATCGTCGACGCTTACGGACTGAAGGGCTGGGTCAAGATTGCGCCGCACGCGCATGCGGGTCATGGCGGTGACGCAATGCTCGCGGCAAAGCGCTGGTGGCTGGTCAAGGGAACCGAGCGCAAGGTGGTCCGGTGTCTGCAGTCCAAAGTGCATAGTGACACGGTCGTTGCGCACTTTGCCGGCTGCGATGACCGCGAGACGGCGTATGCGTTGCGTGGTCACAGTATCCATGTGTTGCGCAGCGACTTCCCGAAGCTGACCGGTGATGACGAATTCTACTGGGTCGATCTGATCGGCCTCGACGTCGTGAATGACGCGGACGTGGCTTTAGGCCAGGTCGCGAGCATGATCGACAACGGCGCGCATTCCATCATGCGCGTGGAATTTCCGACTACGGGCAAGGACGGTTCGCCCGCCACTGGCGAACGGCTGATTCCATTCGTTGGCGTATATGTCAAAACAGTGGATCTGGCGGCGCGCAGGATTGTCGTCGACTGGGACGCTGACTATTGATTGATCGATTATTTCAAGGAGAGAGCGATGCAGTTTGACGTCGTGACGCTCTTTCCCGAGATGTTTCGCGCACTGACCGATTGGGGTATTACCAGCCGGGCAGTGAAGCAGGAACGGTTTGGTCTGCGCACGTGGAATCCTCGCGATTTCACCACGGACAATTATCGAACCATCGATGATCGTCCGTACGGCGGTGGCCCCGGTATGGTCATGCTGGCAAGGCCGCTGGAAGACGCGATTTCGGCTGCGAAAGCGGCGCAGGCGGAGCAGGGCATCAGCGGATCGCGTGTGGTGATGATGTCGCCGCAAGGGAAAACGCTGAATCATGAGCGGGTGATGCAATTCGCTCAGGAACCGGGTCTCGTCGTGCTGTGCGGCCGTTACGAGGCCATCGACCAGCGCTTGATCGATCGTGTGGTCGACGAAGAAGTGAGTCTCGGCGACTTCGTGTTGTCGGGTGGCGAATTGCCGGCCATGGCGCTCATGGACGCAGTGGTGCGCCAGTTGCCCGGCGTGCTGAACGACTCGCAGTCGGCTGTGCAGGACAGTTTCGTCGATGTGCTGCTCGATTGCCCGCACTACACACGCCCGGAAGAATACGGCGGTGTGCGGGTTCCGGATGTGCTGCTTGGCGGCCATCACAAGGAAATCGATGCATGGCGTCGGCGTGAGGCGCTAAAGAATACGCAGGAAAAGCGGCCCGATCTGATCGAGCGGGCGCGCAAGGCTAAAATGTTGAGCCGTGTCGATGAGACATGGCTCGCAAGTCTCGCCAAGGAACGATCGAAAGCGCAGTAGGCGTTGGAAGGCAAATACAAGGCGAGACGAAAGGGTGGTGCCAGGCTTGTGAATTCAAGTGGGCGCCAGAGTGAACCCATCCTCTACCGGGGCCACTAATATGGCAAACAACTCCGGCAAGATGGCTCCAGGAGTCAGTAATGAATCTGATTGAACAACTAGAGCAGGAAGAAATCGCGCGCGCGCTCGGCGAGAAGACCATCCCCGCATTCGCCCCCGGCGATACGGTGATCGTTAGCGTCAACGTAGTTGAAGGTACGCGCAAGCGTGTCCAGGCTTACGAAGGCGTTGTGATCTCGAAGCGCAACCGTGGTTTGAACTCGAATTTCATCGTCCGCAAGATTTCGTCGGGCGAAGGCGTCGAGCGTACGTTCCAGACTTACTCGCCGATCCTGGCGAGCATTGTCGTGAAGCGTCGCGGCGACGTGCGTCGTGCAAAGCTGTACTACCTGCGCGATCGGTCGGGCAAGTCGGCTCGGATCAAGGAAAAGCTCGTGTTGAAAGACCGCAGCGCTTCCAAGGCGCAGTAACTGCACCGAAGCTGTACCGGAAAAAAGCACCTTCACGGGTGCTTTTTCCGTTGGTGTGGTCAAATCGTGTCTTGCCGTTTCGTGCGCTCCACTCGAGTCTTATTTGCGTCCTGAGCGCAACGTTTTTTCAAAACGAGAATCAGAACCAGACTAGACCTACCCAAGAACTAAAAGCCCCACGTGCCTCCGACCAAGCTGTCGACTCCCCGAATCCTCGAGCCTGAGATCTTGCCGATCGAATCGACCGGCGCAGATCTGCCGCCTGTGCGCGGCGAACGCCTGACGCCGGCCGGACTGCGCGCGCGCTTCAAGCAGACGCTCGACTGGACACCGGACGCGCGCGACGACCGGATCAAGGCGCTGGGTGGCGATCCGCGGGTGGCATCGGTGCTGATTGCGCTGGTTTTGCGGGAGACCGGCCTGAGCGTGCTGCTCACTCAACGTGCCGACCATCTTTCGAATCACGCGGGGCAGATCAGCTTTCCGGGAGGACGTCGCGAACCGGAAGATATTGACGCCGTGGCGACCGCGCTTCGCGAAGCGCAAGAGGAAGTGGGCCTGGAGGCGAAGCACGTGGAAGTGCTCGGTGAGTTGCCGGACTATCTGACGGGCACGGGTTTTTGCGTGACGCCGGTCGTGGCGCTGGTGCATCCCCCGTTTGAACTGCACGCCGATACCCTCGAAGTCGCCGATATCTTCGAGGTCCCGCTCGCATTTCTCATGAACCCGGCTAATCATCAGGTCCGCGTGTTTCGTTGGGAAGGCGGCGAGCGTCGTTTTTTTGCGATGCCTTTTTCGCCCGCCGAGAATGTGGCTCCGTATTTCATCTGGGGCGTAACGGCGGGTATGTTACGCAATTTCTATCGCTTTCTCGCGGCTTGACGCCTAACGTGCAGAGGCTCGGCTAGCCGTGCAGCCGATGTGTCCCTCTGGCGCGGACGGTGCTGTGCTATCTTTACAAGAAATTCGTAAAACTCGAGTGTCTCGGCGCATCGCATGACTTTTTTCTCGGTATTACTGGCTCTCATCATTGAGCAGTTGCGCGCGCTCTCGCCGCAGAACCCCATTTCGGCGTTGCTTCAGTACCATGCGGAATCCGCGGCTCATGGCTTCGATGCCGGCAAGCAGCGGCACGGCGTGCTCGCCTGGCTAGTGGTCGTGGTGCCATGGACATTAGCCGTCGGGCTTGTCTACTACGTGCTCTATCGCATCAACTTCGCGCTGGCGTTCCTGTGGAACGTCGTGATCGTGTATTTCACGTTGGGCTTCCGGCAGTTCAGCCACTATTTCACCGATATCCATCTTGCCCTGAACAACGACGACGTGCCTCGCGCTCGCGAGGTTCTCAATGAGTGGACCGGCATTGATACGCTTGATATGCCCGTCAGCGAGATCGTCCGGCATACCCTGGTTCATGCGGTCGTGGCGTCGCATCGGCACGTGTTTGGCGTGTTCTTCTGGTTCCTGATTCCGATCGGACCGGCGGGCGCGGTGTTTTATCGGATCGCGGAGTATCTGGCGAGGTCGTGGGTCCAGCCGACTGATGAACGCACGCCGGCGTTTTCCACCTTCGCGCAGCGGGCGTTCTTTTTCATCGACTGGGTGCCGGCGCGGTTGACTGCGTTGGGCTTCGCCATTGTCGGGAATTTCGAGGACGCGATCTATGCCTGGCGCAACCACGCCCGGCAATGGCCCGATGCCAACGAAGGGGTTCTGCTCGCTGCCGGGAGCGGGGCGCTTGGAGCCCGCTTGGCGGGACCATTAGCGGAGCCGCTGAGCGTCGAGGCTTTAGCGGTTGGCGATGCAAGCCCGCTGCCCGTTGGCGATGACTGCACGCCGCGGACTTTGCAGTCTGCCGTCGGCCTCGTCTGGCGTGCCGTGATTCTCTGGATGTTGTTGTTGCTCATGCTCAGCATCGCGGTGTGGCTGGCCTGAAGCAACGCGCCTGACTTGAGGCGTTGTGTCCGTAGCCCTACTCGTCGTTCAGCGGGTCCCTCTCTGTCCCGCATTGCCAGCACACGGTGAATTGCGCTTCCAGCGGCTCACCGCACTGCTGGCAGCGCCATCCCCGGGCGTTGGTGGCCGGGCCGCTTCGGGCGCGGTCCAGGATGCCTGTCGCCAATACCTCGTCACGATCATCCAGTATCCATATTTCTGGCGCGCATTGCTCCGCCGGAATCTCACCCATCGCACCGCTCAAGTAACGATTGTGTAACTCGCACGCTATCCCCGCTGTCGCCAGCACGTTCACCCAGTGATGCGCTGTAATCAGATTCGGAGCCCGCGTCAGTTTCTTCATCCCGTCGCAATCTGTTTTAGCGGTCTGTTTAGATGCAGTTGTGCATACTCATCAGGTCGATGAAATCATCGAACGATCTGGCTGGCTTCATGCACCAGTTGCGCATACAACTGATGTCGCGCCGGCCTGATCTTGCCTTCCGCCATTGCCTCTAGAATCGCGCAGCCCGGTTCATGCAGATGCCTGCAATTGTAGAAGCGGCACTTGCCGAGGAACGGCCGGAAGTCCGCGAACGAACGCTCCAGTTGTCCCTCCGATAAGTGATGCAGTCCAAACTCCTGGAACCCTGGCGAGTCGATCAGCGATCCTCCTCCCGGAAGCGGATACAGCCGCGTGAACGTGGTCGTGTGCCGGCCGCTGTTCAACGCCTTCGAGATCTCGCGCGTCGCGACTTCGGCGTTCGGCACGAGGATATTCACCAGCGTCGACTTACCCATGCCCGATTGTCCAAGCAGCAAGGTGGCACGGTTGGCCAGTCGCGCATCGAGTTCTTCATGCACGTGCTCAGGCGCCGCTTTCGCCGATAGCTCCACCACCGTGTACCCAAGCTCCCGATACAACGCCAGCCGCTTGCGAGCGACCGCGAGTGGTCCTTCCATATCGATCTTGTTCAGCACGATCAACGGCTCGAGCCCGTGCGCCTCGGCGGCAATCAGCGCGCGCCCGAGCAAGTCTTCGCTGAAATGCGGCTCCGTGCCGAGCACGATCATCAATTGATCGAGGTTGGCGGCGAAGAGCTTCGACTTGAACTGGTCGGATCGATAAAGCAGGTTGCGGCGCTCGCCAATCTCGACGATCACCCCTTGGTCCGCCGATGACTGCTCGTAACTCACCCGGTCGCCGACCGCGATCTCGCTGCGCTTGCCACGCGGGAAGCATTGGAGCATGGCGCTGCCGTCGGCGGGGGCGACCAGATAATGCCGCCCGTGCGCGGCGATGACCTTTCCTTCGATGCGCGCGTTTGTCGCTTTCTTCGCGTTACCCGGCCTCATGCGGCGTACTGCATCAAGCGCTCGATGCGCTGCGATGCAGGCGGATGCGATGCATAAAACGCGGAGTAGAGCGGATCCGGCGTGAGCGTCGAGGCGTTGTCTTCATAAAGCTTGACCAGCGCGTTGACGAGGTCGCGCGGATCGGTCTGGCTCGCGGCGAACTCATCAGCTTCGAATTCATGTTTGCGCGAGCTCAGGCTGCCCAACGGCGTCACGAAGAACATGAAGACGGGCAATGCCAGCATGAACAACACGAGTGCGAGGCCGTTGTTGTTACCCAGCAGCGATGGCCGCACGCCAAGTCCTTCATAGAACCATACGCATTGCGCCAGCCAGCCGAGCAGCGCAAGCATCACGAGACTGAGTACGAACGTGACGATCAGGCGCTTGATCACGTGGCGCCGCTTGAAGTGGCCGAGTTCGTGTGCGAGCACTGCTTCGATCTCGTTGCCGGAGAGCCGGGCGAGCAGGGTATCGAAGAAAACGATTCGCTTCGCCGCGCCGAAACCTGTGAAATACGCGTTGCCGTGCGCTGAACGGCGGCTACCGTCCATGACGAACAAACCCTTCGCGGCGAACCCCGTACGCGACATCAGGTTCTCGATGCGCGCCCGCAGCGCTTCGTCTTTCAGCGGTTCGAACTTGTTGAACATCGGCGCGATAAACGTGGGGTACAGGATCAGCACGAGCATCTGGAACGCGACCAGCAGCACCCACGCCCACAGCCACCACAACGCGCCCGCCTGATTCATCAGCCACAGCGTCACGAACAGTACCGGCAAGCCGATCGCCGCGCCCAGCACGACGCCTTTCACCAGATCGAGGAAAAAGAGCTTTTTCGTCATCCGGTTGAAGCCGAATTTCTCTTCGATAACAAAGTGCCGGATATAGTCGAACGGCAGGTCCACCACGCTGGTAATTGCCACTACGATAGCCACCAGCGCCATTTGCCCCACATAACCGCGGCCGAGCCAGTCGGAGACGGCCAGTTCGATCTGCTGGATGCCGCCAAGCAGCGTTAGCGCGATCAGCAGCGCTGCGCTGATCACGACCTCGACCATGGTCAGGCGTGTGCGCTCGACGGTGTAATCGGCGGCGCGCTGGTGGGCGGCGAGCGGAATGGTCTGCAGGAACTGCGGCGGCACATCCTTGCGATGCGCGGCGACGTGCCGGATCTGGCGCGATGCCAGCCACAGCTTGGTGCCGACCATGCCGACCAGCGCGACGACGAACACGACCGAGAAGGCGAGATTGAAATTGGACATCAGCGGAAACCCGATTGAAATATGCGCGATTGAATTATGCGAGAATTATAGGTTCTTGGCCGTCGTCGCGCGCGGTCTGTGTGATATCTAAAACCGCGCCTGGCAAGGCGTCAAACCCCTCTCAGGTTGCTCTCATATGGCCGATTCCGTGCTCGATCCCGCTTCTTCCCCAAGCTCCTCCGACCTCGTCCGCAGCGACATGAACCTCGTGTGGCTCGACATGGAGATGACGGGTCTCGAACCCGATACCGATCGCATTATCGAAATTGCGGTGGTGGTGACGAATTCGACGCTCGACAAACTCGTGGAAGGGCCGGTTCTGGCGATCCATCAGGACGAAACGGCGCTGGGCAAGATGGATGAATGGAACCGCAACACGCATGGCCGGTCGGGACTGACGGAGCGGGTGCGGGCGTCGACGGTCGATGAAGCAGAGGCCATGCGGCAAATCCGCGAATTCCTGGGCCAGTATGTCCCGCCGGGCAAGTCGCCCATGTGCGGCAATTCCATCTGTCAGGACCGGCGTTTCATGGCCCGGTGGATGCCCGAACTGGAAACGTTTTTCCACTATCGCAACCTCGACGTCAGCACGCTCAAGGAATTGTGCCGCCGCTGGCAGCCGGCCATCTACAAGGGTTTTCAGAAGCGCGCGATGCATACGGCGCTCGCCGATATCCACGAATCTATCGACGAACTCAAATATTACCGGGAGCATTTCCTGATTCCGTCGGCGGCGGGTAATGCCACGGCCACCACGCCGACCACGTCGGTTTAAGCGCGTAGAGGGTCAGGATTTTGGCGGCCGGATCGCGTTTTTCGGCCTGAACGCGGCCACTATTTCGGGCCGCGTTTCGACGTATGGACCGCCGATCAGATCGATGCAATAGGGCACGGCGGCAAAAATGCCCGGTACCTTGGGTTTGCCGTCGGTGTCGCGTACTCCTTCCAGCGTTTCGCGGATCGATTTCGGTTGTCCGGGCAAATTGACGATCAGCGCCGCGTGATCTGCCGTTTCGCGAATCACGGCCACTTGTCGCGACAAGATGGCTGTCGGGACGAAATTCAGGCTGATCTGGCGCATTTGTTCGCCGAAACCGGGCATGGGCTTCGTGGCGACTGCGAGTGTGGCTTCTGGCGTTACGTCGCGACGTGATGGGCCTGTGCCGCCGGTGGTCAGGATCAGATCGCAGCCAGTTTCATCGACGAGTTCAATCAGCGTGGCCGAGATGGTCGCCGCGTCGTCCTGGATCAGCCGGGTTTCCGCGCGCCAGGGCGAACTCAGTGCACTTGTGAGCCACTCTTGCAGCGATGGAATGCCCTTGTCCTCGTACACGCCCTGCGAAGCGCGGTCGCTGATCGACATCAGGCCGATCACCAATTCGTCGGGATGGTTACGCTTTGTAGCCATCGTCGTCGTCTCGTTCGGGGAATTCGACGCCTTCGTCTTCATCTTCGCCTTCGATCAAGCTCTCGTCTTCTTCGTCTTCCACGCCCGCTGCGGTCTTGATCCATTGGAACAGTTCGCGGAAGTAGCGTGGCGGTTTGGCCTGTTCGCGTTCCTTGCGGGCGTTGCGGATCAGCGTGCGGCCTTCTTGCGGGTCGACGCCGGGGTGTTGGCGGATGAAATCGGTGAGAGCGGCGTCGTCGGCGAGGAGTTTTTCGCGGGTTCTTTCGATCCAGTGCAGCTTGGCTGTTTCGGCCCGGTTCACGCCGCGATATGAGTCCAGCGCGGTGCGAATCGCTGCCGTTTCCTCGTCGGTCAGTGAGCGCATTACCCGTCCGACGTACTGCAGTTGCCGGCGTTTGCCTTCGTGGTCGGTGATGCGGCGGGCGGCGCGGACGGCGTCGTCGAGCTTTTCCGGCATGGGCATGCGTTTTAGCGCGTCTTTCGGCAGTTCGATCAGCGTTACGCCGAGTACTTGCAGCGCAAGCATGTCGCGTTTGAGCTGGGATTTGCTGGGACGGTCGTAGCCGTGCTCGCTGCCGTCCTGTTCGGAGGCCTCGGCCGGGTTTATCGGTTGCGTGCGGGTTTTACGGTTCATGCCGGTATTGTACAGGGGTGTTCGTTCGCACTCGGGGGTGGGTTTGGTGGGTTTGGGTTGGGGGCTGGTCGGGGTTGCCAGGTTCTGGGGTTGGCGGTTGGGGTTAATGCCGGGGTGGTCGGTTCTGGGGTTAGTGGTCGGGGTTGATGCCGGGTTGCTGCTTTCAGCGTTAGTGGTCTGCGAGAGTCGGATTTTCTCTTTATCACTATTAGCCACTGTGCGTGGCGGCACGTCATTTCTTTGTCCAAAGCGACAAAGAAACGAAGCAAAGAAAACGCTTTCAACCACGCTACCCTAAGTGTCCACAGCGTGCAGTTTCTATTCATAGGTGCCCCAAAAGCACGGTGCTCGCCAGAGCGGAGGATGTGTGAACCCCTCCTTCTCCGAACACCGATACCCACACGCTTCGCCACCAGTGATTGAACCTGCCCAAAGGGCACCCCGCGCTATCCGCGGACGACCAACCACCAAATGTTCACGCGCCTCGAACCACCTGGCTAACCCCTCTGGAAACAAGACCGCGAAAATGCGTGAGGTCATAGTCGGCGAAAATAAGCGCGTGGTCCACGCAGTTAACCCGCCAACATGGAAGTGCCAATACGGAAGTGCCAATACGCGAGATGCAGTTGCCGGCGAAAACAACTGTTCAGACCACGTAGCCAACGCACCAAAAAACGAAACCGGAAAGACGCGTGAGGCCGTAGTGGTTCCTTGGCAACTGGTGCTTGCCCGAGAGCGTACGGGGCGAAGCGTGTTCGTGTCAGGATTCGCGAGAAGGAGGGGTTCAAACATCCGTGGCTCTGGCGAGCACCGTGCTTTTGGGGCACCTATGAATAGAAACTGCACGCTGTGGACACTTAGGGTAGAGCGGTTAAAGCGCTTTCTTTGCTTCGTTTCTTTGTCGCTAAGGACCAAGAAATGACGTGCCGCCACGCACAGTGGCTAATAGTGATAAAGAGAAAATCCGACTCTCGCAGACCACCATGGCCGAAAGCACCAACCCAGCACTGACCCCGACCGCAACCCCCCCGACCGCAACCCCCCCGACCGCAACCCCCCCGACCGCAACCCCCCCGACCGCAACCCCCGACCGTAAACCCTGACCCTAACGCCCTAACACCCAAACCTAGCCCACCCAGAACCCCGAGTGCGAACGGAACCCCCTCCCCGGTGAAACCAAACCCCCGCCGGACTTGCTATGATCGTGCGATAGTCGAAAACCGGTCACACAGCGGCATTCAAGCGCACAGCGGGCGCTAACCGCCCGTCGCCACGACGACCAACAACGCGAACACGCTCGACACGTCGAGCACCCACAGGCAGACATAAAATGGCAGCAGATATGGACGTCAGGCAACGCTTTTTCCCGCACACCCAGGACGAGCTGAAGGAAATCGCGTCCGACATCCTGCGGCATGCAAAGGAACTCGGCGCCACCGACTCCGCCACCGAGATCTCCGAAGGCGACGGCCTCTCGGTCAGCGTGCGCCGCGGCGAAGTCGAAACCATCGAGCACAATCGCGACAAAATGGTCGGCGTGACCGTGTTTATCGGGAATAAACGCGGTAACGCCAGCACCTCGGACTTCACGCGCGCAGCGCTGAAAGACACGGTCGCCGCCGCCTACAACATCGCGCGCTTCACAGCCGAAGACAGCGCCGCGGGCCTCGCCGAAGAAGAACTGCTCGAAAAGGCCCCGCAGGACCTCGATCTCTACCACCCGTGGGATATCGACGCCGAAGAAGCCGCCGATCTCGCCCGTCGGGCAGAAGACGCCGCCTTCGCAGTCGATAAACGCATCCAGAACTCCGAAGGCGCAAGCGTCTCGGCGCAGCACTCGCAGTTCGTGCTGGCTACATCGCGCGGGTTCATGGGCGGTTACCCGTTCTCGCGTCATTACGTGGCGTGTGCCCCAATCGCAGGTTCCGGCCGCGACATGCAACGCGACGACTGGTACACATCGAAACGCAACGCCGCCGATCTCGCCGAACCGGAAGCCATCGGCCGGTACGCCGCGCATCGCGCGCTCGCCCGCATGGGCGCTCGCGGGCTCGATACACGCAAATGCCGCGTGATGTTCGAGGCGCCGCTGGCGGCCGGCATCCTGGGTGCCTTCGTGCAAGCGGTCAGCGGCGGCGCGCTATATAGAAAGACCACGTTCCTCGTCGACAGCCTCGGCAAACCGGTGTTCGCACCGCACATCCAGGTGCTGGAAGATCCGCACGTGAGGGGCGGCATGGGCAGTGCGCCTTTCGATGAAGAAGGCGTGCGTACGCAACGCCGCAACGTCGTGGAAGACGGCGTGGTGCAAGGCTATTTCCTGTCGACGTATTCGGCTCGCAAGCTGGGTATGAGAACGACGGGCAACGCGGGCGGTTCGCATAACCTGTCGCTGCGCAGTTCGTTGACCAAACCCGGCGATGACTTCGAGGAAATGCTCAAGAAGCTGGGCACGGGCCTGCTGCTGACGGAACTGATGGGGCAGGGCGTGAACTACGTCACCGGCGATTATTCGCGCGGCGCATCCGGCTTCTGGGTGGAGAACGGTAAGATCCAGTATCCGGTTGAAGAGATCACTGTCGCCAGCACGCTGCAGGAGATGTTCCGGCACATCGAGGCTATCGGTGCGGACACGGTCGTGCGCGGCAACAAGGAAATTGGCTCCGTGCTGATCGAGAAGATGACGATCGCGGGGCAGTAAGAGAATCTGCGGAAGAGAAAAAGCCCGGAACGGCGCTGACCGTTCCGGGCTTTTTCAATGGAAAAGTACAAAGCGTGATGGACTAACCCGCTAGCCGATCAAAAACCCGAAATCTGAAGCTACGCCGTGCGGCGCTCGTAAACCACGAACGAATAGTCGAAATCATTCGGCGCCGCCGCGTGATGCGTCTCCCGCGAAACCTCTTTCCAGACGGCTGCATCGGGCGGGTCAATGGAAATATCGCCGGGAAAATCGGCATCGATCTCGGTCAAAATCAGCTTCTGCGCGAGCGGCCACCCTTCGCGAAACAACTCCGCGCCACCGATCAGGAACGCTTCGCCGGCGTCGTCCCGTGCGGCCAGTTCCAACGCATCGGCAAGCCGGGTCACCGTATCGCAGCCGTCGAAGCGGCGCTGGGCATCACGCGACACGACTATATTTCGCCGCCCCGGCAACACCCGTCCAATGGACTCATGCGTCTTGCGTCCCATCACAATGGGCGCGCCCATCGTCGTGCGTTTGAAGAACGCGAGGTCTTCGGGCAAGCGCCAGGGCAATTGGTTGTTGCGTCCGATCACGCCGTTGCGCGCGCGGGCGACAATCAAGGTCAGTGTCGTCATGGTGTGGAGATCCGTATCCGGCTTCGAGATAACTCAAGCCGCAGATTCTACCCGACACCCGGCGCCCAACCGCCGCGAGCCTCTTCACCCCGCGTCCGCGCCATTCACCATCGCCGCGCCGCGCAACCCATGCGCGACCATCAGCCTGTACAACGTCACCCGCGAGATCCCCAATTCCGCCGCCGCCTCGCTGAGCTTGTGCCGATGCCGCAGCAACGTCAGTTCGATCGCGCGCTTCTCGGCGGCATCGCGGGCAGCGGCCAGCGTGGTCGATTCAATGCCCGTGCAGTGACCGAGCCCGAGGTCGTCGGCGGTGATCAGCTTGTTCTCCGCCATCACGATCGCGCGCCGCACGCGGTTGATCATCTCGCGCACGTTGCCGGTCCAGGCGTAGCTGTACATCGCTTCGATCGCCGACGGCGCAAAGCCGATGATCTTGCGCCTGCCGTCGCTCCTGAACTTGTGCAGCACGTGTAGCGCGAGAATTTCGATGTCCTTGCCGCGCGCCCGCAGCGGCGGTTCGTCCACGCGCAGCACGCACAGCCGATGGAATAAATCGGTACGAAACCGGCCACTGACCATGGCGGCTTCCAGGTCGATGTGGGTCGCGGAAATGACCCGCACGTTAACGGCGATGGGATCATGGCCGCCCAGCCGGTCGATCTTGCGTTCCTGCAGGAAACGCAGCAAATGCACCTGGCTGTCGAGAGGCAGGTCGCCGATTTCATCGAGGAAGAGCGTACCGCCGTCGGCTTCTTCCACCCGGCCGATCTTGCGCTGGTTCGCGCCCGTGAACGCACCGCGCTCGTAGCCGAACAGTTCGGACTGGATCAGGTGGTTGCCGATCGCGCCGCAATTGATCGCGACGAACGGACCCTTGCGGCGCGGCGAGCGTTCGTGGATAGCCACGGCCGTCAATTCCTTGCCGGTCCCTGATTCGCCGGTGATGAACACATTGGCGTCCGTGTTCGCGACCTTGCGGATAGTGCGAAAGAGCTGCTGCATGGCCTCGCAGGTGCCGACCATCTGCTCGTCGCCGAACACGGTCGGGGTATCGGCGAGGTCGATGTCGCCGAGGCTCACCATGCCGTACGCGTGATCGACCAGATAGCCTATTGTCGCGTGTGCGGCCGGGCCTTTCACGAAGTCGAAACAGTAGTGCCGAATCAAGTGACAGACGACCGGGTCTGCGAGGTGGATGTCGTCGGTAAGGGCGATCCAGCCGGCTCGCTGATGACGCAGGGCGGGCTCGAGCACGGCCAGTTCGCGCGCCGAAAAGCTGGTCATATCGACAATACCGGCTACTGGCGTATCAGTTTTAAGCATGCTGGACTGGGTGGCGAGCGTACCCGCCGATACCTTCCAGCCAAGGCTCTTCAAGTACGTGACCAGCGTCTCATTCGGCGCCTGTGCGATGTAGAGCAGGTTACGGACAGCAGACGCCGCATGGGGCGTCGGGATGATTGGAACGATCGGGAGGCCCTGCATACCGGAGAAACCCGGCGCGACCAAGGCGCTGGCCGGTACGGTGCTCATTGGCAGCATTGAAGCCAATGCGTCTTTACCCGACGCGGGTAGCGAGACGGGGGCGGATTCGAGCACGGGCGATCTCCTTTTTGCAGCGGGCGCAAACGGTGTCTTGGCGGACACGGCGATGCATGCGCTGTCGATTCCATACGACCGTCGAACGGGAGTTGCGTGAAGTCCTGCGTAAAGTCCCTGCATAAAGCCCTGAAGCCCGCAGGTGCGTTCCTCGCGTAATTGCGCGGCACGTCCACGTACCGCGATCACGCGGCTTCGCTGCTCGCTGAGCAATACGTTAAGTGTCCTACTGTCCGGCGTGTCGTTCAAATCCTGTTATCTGCGTTGTTGCGTAGCTGCATCGCGTATCTTGCGATCGTTCTTCAGACGGCTTGCTTTGCACCGGTTCGCAAATTCCCGGCTACTGCGTCCTCTGGCTGCCCGCGCTCGCGACGTCCCCCGGTGTGACGCGGGTGGCTGCATCGACGGGAACGGGAGCCGGCACCGGCGGCGAGATCTCATCCCAAAGCGTGACGCTGGTCGTGTGCGCGGTGGCCGGCGACTCCTCCGTCGTCGCCGTGACTTTTTCAAGCGTGGTATCGGCCTGCACCGCAAGCGGCGCCGATGCAATGGGTTGAACCGATGCGGGCTGTTCCCGTTCCATTGCAGGATTAACAATAATGCGCTCGTTCGATGCCGCTTCGCCAGCGTCGGCGCTTCCAATTTTTCTTTCCATAAAAATGGCTGACGGATTTGGCCGGGTCACGAATGTTTCATATCCGGACATTACGGCCGGGGACGTGGGCTGGATCACGCGATCCTCGTTTGCGGCATTTTGTGCGCAAACGTTGTCGGCTAAGCTGCCCAGTAGAAAGCACGCGGCACTAATGACAGCAATCTTATGTGCTGTTGCAGTATTTTCTCGTTTGACGACGCGGCCGGTGCTTTCCATGGCGGTCTCCCTGATTCACTGTCATTTAGCGAAACATATGCCATCGCACGCATTCCGTTGGTGTTATTGAGCGCGCGGCAAGCTAACTGAAAAACTGAATCGGGAAAAAGACAAAAACGTTTCATGATTGAAACGATAGACGGTTAACTGTCATTTTTATCAAAAATTGCGTAAATGCTATCGTCTTATTTAAGCTATTTGCAAACTGCTTATTAAAACTGGGCTTCGTTGTTGAAACGCACAGTGGCCGTGCTTCAGGCGCGGTGTGCAGACATTGTTGCGGATATTTGTTTTCGAAGTATTCGCTTTATAGTAGTCTCTCAAAAACAGCATCTGAAACAAAACAGGGTTCGCATAGAACCGCGCGACAGCACTCGTCGCTTCCGGGGTTTCACCGTTTGCAGTTTTCCGAATGACCGTTCGCTTGGGGCATGCGAGTCTTCGACGTCTGCAGCGTGGTTGAGGGCAATTACCGGCGCGACCTTTTCAACGACCGTTGACGAAAGGATCAAAACAATGGAAGTCGCTCGGCGGCAACTAATCTACGTGACTCGTGACCCGAGCGCGCCTTTGTGTGCCCGGTTTGAGGAAAGGGGCTGGCACATAGAGGTGGTATCGAACGCGAAGGACGCACGCCGATGGCTTCGTAACGACCTGGCAACCGGTGGCTTGCTGGATCTGTCGAGCAGCTTTGAAGCTCACGAACTCGCGGCGCTCGAAGCGTCGCTGACGCTGACCAATGTCGGCTGGGTTGCGGCGACCGTGACAGGTCAACTCGAAGATGCGGCCGTGCGCCGGCTGATTCGCGACTACTGCTTCGACTACGTCACCTTACCTACATCGAATGATCGCGTCGTGGACGCGGTCGGCCATGCATATGGAATGGTGGCGCTGCACGAGAACGCCTCCAACGATGCGCGCGACGGCCGCGCCGAAGGCGAGATGGTCGGTTCTTGCGACGCCATGCTCGCGTTGTTCCGCTCCATCCGCAAGGTCGCCATGACCGACGCGCCTGTGTTCATCTCGGGCGAATCGGGCACCGGCAAAGAGCTCACCGCAGTCGCCATTCACGAACGTTCGGTCAGGCGCGAGCAGCCGTTCGTCGCCATCAATTGCGGCGCCATTCCCGCGCACCTGTTGCAATCGGAATTGTTCGGTTATGAGCGCGGTGCGTTTACCGGCGCGAATCAACGCAAGATCGGCCGTGTTGAAGCAGCTAACGGCGGCACGCTGTTCCTCGATGAAATCGGTGACTTGCCCCTCGAAAGCCAGGCAAGCCTGTTGCGTTTCCTGCAGGAACGCAAGGTTGAACGGCTTGGCGGACATGGGTCAACGCCGGTGGACGTGCGCATTATTTCGGCCACCCACGTGGATATGCAGACGGCCATGATCGAAGGGCGGTTCCGTGCCGACCTGTATCACCGTCTGTGCGTGCTGCAAATCGATGAACCGCCGCTGCGGGCACGTGGCAAGGACATCGAGTTGCTCGCCAAGCACATGCTGGACCGCTTCAAGAAGGACGCGAGCCGGCGTCTGCGCGGCTTCGCGCCCGATGCCATTGCGGCTATCCACAACTATGGCTGGCCGGGCAATGTGCGCGAGCTGATCAATCGCGTGCGCCGCGCCATCGTGATGTCGGAAGGGCGCCAGATCAGTGCGCGTGATCTGGAGCTCGGCGAATACGTGGAAGTGGCACCGGTGTCGCTGGCGCAGGCACGGGAGGCTGCCGAACGGCAGGCTATCGAACTCGCTTTGCTGCGCCATCGTGGCCGTCTTGGCGACGCCGCGCAGGAACTTGGCATTTCGCGGGTCACGCTGTACCGCCTTCTGAGCGCGCATGGCATGCGGCACATTGAAGTCGATGCACCGACCGAGCACGTCACGCGCGGCTAAGGGCCGCGTTTGACGGTCGGCCGCCGGCCGCTCGTCGGTCGCCAAGGTTTCTGCTTGATACATTCATGCCCGGGGTTCACTGGAACGCCGCGGATCGCTCGCATTTGTCCCCTGCAAGACGCCTTCGCACCTCGCCCGCCAGCGCTTGGTAAAATCGTGGTTTGGTTTTGTCGGCGGCTGCGTTTTCCAGATTTCCCGCGTTTTCCATGGCTGGAGGAATCTGGCGCGAAAGTGCGTGGCAGGCGCGCGGAAATGTTCTGCCAGAATAGCGGCACGTCCTCCTTTTACACACGATCCTCCTCATGATCCAGTACCACGAACTGCTCAAAGACATTCTCGAACGCGGCGCTCGCAAGATGGACCGGACCGGCACGGGGACGATCAGCACGTTTGGCCGTCAATTGCGTTTCGATCTGGCCGAGGGGTTTCCGATCGTCACGACCAAGCGCATCCACATGAAGAGCGTGGTCTACGAGCTGCTGTGGTTCCTGAACGGCGATACGAACATCAAGTATCTGAACGACAACGGCGTGACCATCTGGGACGAATGGGCCGATGAAAACGGCAACCTCGGTCCGGTGTACGGCCATCAATGGCGCTTCTGGCCCAAGAGCGACGGCACGGTGGTCGACCAGGTGAGCGCGCTCGTGCATCAGATCAAGACGCGGCCGAACTCGCGTCGGTTGATGCTGACTGCCTTGAACGTGGCGGATTTCCCGGACGAGTCCATGTCGCCCGTCGATAACGCCCGTGCCGGCAGGATGGCGCTGGCGCCGTGTCATTGCCTCGCGCAGTTCTACGTGAACGAAGGCAAGCTGAGCTGTCTGCTGTATTGCCGCAGCCAGGACGTGTTCCTGGGCACGCCGTTCAATATTGCGAGTTATGCGTTGCTCACGCACATGCTCGCGCAGCAATGCGATCTGGATGTGGGGGAGTTGGTCTGGACCGGCGGCGATTGCCATATCTACCTGAACCATCTGGAGCAGGTGGACCTGCAATTGAGGCGTGAGCCGTATCCGCTGCCGAAGCTCGAACTGGCGAGAAAACCCGCATCCATCTTCGATTACCAATACGAAGACTTCGTGATCGAAGGGTATCAATATCATCCGGGCATCAAGGCGCCGATCGCGGTTTAAAAGGACTTTGCGCGTCCCGAATCTGGTTGATTATCCAAAACCGGGGGGCGTGCCCTTTAAAACATCAAGGCGTAGTGATGTTGGGCATCGGATGTTGAACATCGCCGTCTGCCTTCGGGCCGTTGAGCCGGATGCCCCTGTAATCGAGCAGCCAATCAGGGCTCATCGCGGCGATTGCATCGGGCGTCGCCGTGTTGACCCCCTTTACCTTCGGTACGCCGTCGCGCAGTTCGAATGCGCCCATCAGGTATTCATCGGGTAATCATTGCGCCAGGTTGGGTTCCCGGTCTGGATGGCCGTGACCACGTGTGGTGCTATGTCGGTTCCATGCCGCTAGAGGCCAGTAAGTACGGCGGCGAAATGCCGCTCGCCGGCGGGTGTGACTCGCAGGACTCGCCGCTTGGCGGTTGTTTCAAGCCAGCCATGTTTTGCGCATGCATCGAGGAACGCTGCGCCTAGCGCACCGCCCAAATGCGGCCGGCGTTCGCTCCAGTCGATGCACGTGCAGGCGAACCGTCTCCGCCGTGCTTTCTGCGCCGTGAGATCAATACCGAGCCGAGAAAATTCATCGATTCCTTGCGGTGTTGCATCGAGCGCGGTGGGGCCGGGCCGCTTCGAGCCGGCCGGCACGCCCTGCACGACTTCCAGCCACCTCGATGTCAGCATGCGGTCGAACAGACGCACAGCCAGTTCACCCGCGAGATGGTCGTAACACGTCCGCGCATAACGCATGTCGAGCGGCACGGCGGACGCCGGCCGCGGCGCAGGCCGATGCGCCTGCGCCGCTTCCCGCAGCGGCGCGCTGGCTTGCGCCAGATTAGCCAGCGCTTCAATCGCCATCGCGATATCGGGTGTTGCAATGCGGTAATACCGATGCCGCCCGCTCACTTCGAGCGCCAGCAGCCCGCTCTCGACGAGCCGGGCGAAGTGCCCGCTGGCGGCGGATGGCGAGATGCCGGCGATCATCGTGAGTTCGCCGGCAGGCCGGGCGGTGCCGTCCATCAGCGACCACAGCATGGCGGCGCGGCCGGGGTCCGCGAGCAGTGCGCCTATGCGTGATAAACCGGGAAATGGGCGTGCATCGTCGTGATCGAGCGTCATCGCAGCCTCCTTGGATTAGCTCTACTTTAGCGGCTTGGCGCATGCGATGTTTCATCGTAACGTGAAGTATCGATTCAGGGCTGGAACTCATCAGAGCGCTATGCAAGCCCCGCGCTAGAATGATGTTTCGCGTTGAGTGAAGGTTGTGCAGGGGACTCTCATGATTAAAATTTTGATAGCAACGCTGCTTGTGGCGGCGTGTGCAGGTTGTGCGGGAGCGTCAGGCGGGTCGCCGTCAGCAAGCGGGTCGAGCGGCATCACCATGTACGGGGTGGTCGACGAGGGCGTTTCCGTGCGCAAGTAGCCGCACAAGTGTGCCGAAGTGTGTCCAGGCTCGCCGGAGCAGGGCGGCGAGCGTTTTTTGAGACTCGTATAATTCGGCAACTCCACTTACCGGGCAGGCCCGTCCAGCTTGCCTTATATCTACATGAATACTGCAGCGCCCATCCCTCAATCCAACGATGCCCCGATCACCGATCGGTCCGAAACCACGTTTCGTTTTCTAGCCGAGCCGACTTCCGTCAATTTCGGTGGCAAGGTTCACGGCGGCGCGCTGATGAAGTGGATGGACGAAACGGCTTACGCGTGCGCCGCAGTCTGGTCCGGGCGCTATTGCGTGACGGTCAGCGTGGGCAATATCCGTTTTCGCCGGCCGATCCTGGTGGGCAATCTGGTCGAATTGCGCGCGCGCGTGGTGGCAACGGGGCGCACGAGCATGCATCTGCATATATCGGTGCACGCGGGCGATCCGAAGAGTGGCGTGCTGCAACAGACCACGGATTGTCTGATGGTGTTTGTCGCCGTCGATGAAGAGGGCAAGCCGGTGCCGGTTCCTTCGTTCGTGCCCGTGACGGATGAGCAAAAGCGGTTGGCGAAATATGCGATGGACGTCAAGGACGCGTTGGACGCGATCGTGGAATTGAAGCCGGAAGAAGTGGCGGCCGGGAAGGTTTAAAAGCGAGGAAGGGCGCTGGCGGGAAGATTCGTCGGCGCGACGTACCGTGCCATAGCTATGTCGTTGCGAACAACCAGATTATTAGTATAACTACAAAATGGGAGCGAGCCTTGGCGCTCGCAAGTGGGGTAAAAATCCGTACGTAGCCGCGAATCGACCGTCGCGCGGCGTTATATCGAAAAACGAAACAAACAAATAAGACGTTTCTCATTCACGAATGTATGCGTTATCGGCATAGTTCGGCGCAGTGCGAAAAAGGCCGCCGACCGGCTGAACACGCAAATACCCAACATGAAATGAGGAAACACCATGAACTGGACGGCCGGCTACAACAATTCGGTTGCCTACACGACCGACTACTATCATGAACAGAGCCCGACCTTCCTGAATGCCTGCCTCGCGATGCAGCGCGTATCGCCACCGTCCCTCGAAAAATTCACCTATTGCGAGCTTGGGTTCGGCCAAGGCCTGACGTCCCTGATTCTTGCCGCAACTCATCCCACCGGCGACTTCTACGCGTGCGATTTCAATCCCTTGCACGTGCTCGCTGCTTCGTCCATACGCAACGAAGCCCGCTTGTCGAATCTCACCTTGCTGGAGAACAGTTTCGATGATCTCGCGCAGGGGAAGGTCGCATTGCCCTTGTTCGATTACATCACCATGCACGGCATCGTCTCGTGGATTTCGGACGAAACCCGTGCGCAGATCATGAGATTCCTGACACGTGATTTGAAGCCGGGCGATGTCGTCCAGGTGAGCTACAACGCGATGGTGGGTTGTGCACAGGTGCTGCCGTTGCAACGCTTGCTGATGCTGGGAGCCGACGGAGGAAACGCTGCGTGGACCCAGGCGTCCGAGTTTGCCAGGAAGATGGTGAATCTCGACGCGCTGCACTTTAAGCGCAACCCGGATTCACTGGGCCGGGTCGAGGGTTTCGACAACCACGATGAACGTTACCTCGTCCACGAGTATCTGCACGAGAAGTGGACGCCGTTTTATTTCACCGACATTGTGCGCGAGATGGCCGGAGCGAAGCTCAGCTTCGCCGGCAGCGCGCGTTTCGCCTACATGTCCCCGGTGGGGTGGCTGGGAGAACAGCAGCGGGAAATGCTGGAGACGGTCACCGATCCCATCGAAGCCGAAGAGCTTCGTGACTACTTCGCGAACCGCAGGTTCCGCTCGGACATCTTCGTGCGTGGAAAAGCGCCTCTGAGTGATCTCCGCCTGCGCGAACAGGCTGAACACATCCATTTGTGGGGGAATCCGGCTGTCCCATACAAAACGGCGGTGGCCCTGGAACACGCGACGCTCACGCGCAGCGACACCTTTCACAAACCGCTCTTTGATCTGTTGCACGGCGCGGAAATGACTTTGGCGCAGGTTTTCGATGCGCCCGAGTTTGCGGGGCTCACGCTCGACGCCATCTTGAAGCTACTTCGTTTGTCGATAGCGGTTGGTGAAACGTTCGTGCGCTACGGCGCGGTACAGCCTCGAACGACGGCTGACCGCTTAAATGCCTTGTTGCTCGCGAAGGCTGAAAGGGGTGAGGCTTTGGGGGCGTTGGCGTCGCCCCGGCAGGGCGGAGGTGCGGGTATCAGCGTACTGGACCAGTTGATGCTCGCGTCGCTGTATGCAAAGGCCGATCCGGCAAAAGCGCTCGCCAGGGATATCGACGAATTGATCGTACGCGTTTCACGTTCGCTGGCTGCGACCGGCCTCAAGCTGCAGGTGGGAAATGCCGATGTTTCGTTGGAAGAGACAAGCACACGCCTGCGTCACATTTTTGAGGATTCGGGCAAGGCGCTCGTGGAGCATGCGATCGGGCTGGACTTCCTGGTTGCCCAAAAAACATCGGGGCAATAAGCAGGACGACAAGAAGAACAATACCCGGCCACAGCGGTTGATAGGCGATGAACCTGTCAACCGCTGCTCCCTATCCTGACGTTACTTCTTCCCCACCATCTCTTCCGGCTTCACCCACTCATCGAATTCGGCTTCGGTCACGAACCCAAGCGCCAGCGCGGACGCTTTCAGGGTCGTGCCTTCCTTGTGCGCCTTCTTCGCGATCTTCGCGGCCTTGTCATAGCCAATATGCGGATTGAGCGCCGTCACGAGCATCAGCGACTCATTCAGCAAGCTCTCGATCCGCGACTCGTTCGGCTCGATCCCGACCGCGCAGTTGTCGTTGAAACTTTGCGCGCCGTCGGCCAGCAGACGCACCGATTGCAGGACGTTGTGCGCGATCATCGGGCGGAAGACGTTGAGTTCGAAATTGCCGCTCGCCCCGCCGATATTCACCGCCACGTCATTCCCAAACACCTGGCAGCACAGCATGGTGACGGCTTCGGATTGCGTCGGGTTGACCTTGCCCGGCATGATCGAGCTACCCGGCTCGTTTTCCGGAATCGACAACTCGCCCAGTCCGCAACGCGGTCCGCTCGAGAGCCAGCGGATGTCGTTGGTGATCTTCATCAAGCTCGCCGCGATGGTCTTCAGCGCGCCATGCGCGAACACGAGCGCGTCGGCGGCGGCCATGACTTCGAACTTGTTCGGCGCGGTTTCGAACGGCAAGCCGGTCAGCTTGCCGATCACGCCAGCGACCTTCACCGCAAACTCGGGATGCGCGTTCAACCCCGTGCCGACCGCGGTACCGCCCAACGCGAGTTGATACAGATGCGGCAAGGTCGATTCAACGTGCCGGATGCCCTGGTCAAGTTGCGCGACATAACCCGAAAACTCTTGCCCAAGCGTAAGCGGCGTTGCGTCCTGCAAATGCGTGCGGCCGATTTTCACGATTGAATCGAACGCCTTCGATTTTTTATCGAGCGTCTCGCGCAAGGTCTTGAGCGACGGCACGAGATGTTTCGTGATCGCGACCGCGGCGGCAATGTGCATCGCGGTCGGGAACACGTCGTTCGACGATTGCCCGCGATTCACGTCGTCGTTCGGATGCACCTTGCGCTCTTCGCCACGCACGCCGCCCATCAACTCGCTGGCCCGGTTCGCAATCACCTCGTTGAGGTTCATGTTGGTCTGCGTGCCGGAACCCGTTTGCCACACGGCGAGCGGGAATTCATCGGGATGTTTGCCCGCCAGGATTTCGTCGGCAGCCGCGATGATCGCCTGCGCTTTATCGGCGGCGAGCACCTTCAGTTCGGCATTCACTTCCGCCGATGCCCGCTTCACGATCGCGAGCGCATCGATCAGTTCAGGCGATTGTTTCTCGCTCGAAATCTTGAAATTCTGCAGGGAACGCTGCGTTTGTGCGCCCCAGAGTTTTGCGTTCGGCACGGCGATTTCGCCGAAAGTGTCCTTCTCGAGTCTTACGTCGTCCGTCATGGCTTCATGCTCCTTCGGCTTGCTTCAGGTTCGGGTTTGAATCGGGGTTTGCCTGCACATTTCAGAATCTGAAAATTCAAAGCTGCGAGTCGACGGGCAGCAGCATGAACAGACCCGTCAACACATTGCGGTAAAGGCCCGCTAGCGGGTCGAAATTGTAGGTGCGCACCTGACCGTCGTCCTCGGTCGTCCAGATGAGGGGGGACATCGGCGAACCGGCGTTCTTCAGGCCCGCAAGCACCGCGGGCGAAGCGAGTTCCACACGATACGCCCTCGCCGGCGCAGTGCCGGCATCGAACAATTGCGCGGCTTCGCTCGCGATTTTCTGGTTGTAGATTACCAGCGCGAGTTCCGTGTTGAGCGACGCCGAGCGCGGGTCCAGATTCATCGACCCAATCACAAGGATACTGCGATCGATCATATAAGCCTTGGCATGCAGGCTTGCGCGCGATTGCGAGCCGAACAGCCCGGCGCGCGGCCGGCGGTCGCCCTCTGCCTGCACTGGCTTGAACTCGTATAACTCTACGCCGGCCGTAAGCATCGGCACGCGATACGGCGCGTAGCCCGCCTGGACCGCGACGGCGTCGGTGGCCGCCAGTGAATTGGTCAGCACTTTCACCTTCACGCCGCGCGCCGTGAGGGCGGCAAGCGCCTTCACGCCAGCGTCGTGCGGCACGAAATACGGCGAAATGATCAGCACTTCGCTATGTGCCTGGTTCGCCAGTTCGACCAGGCGCTGCATGGGCGGGCTTTTGTAGTCCTTGTCGGGATGCTCGATCTTCACCGGTGAGTCAGCTTCGAACTCCGTGCGCGTCCAGGTCAGGCCCAGCCCATCCTGTGCTATCTGCTGGGCGATCGGCGTAGCGTTGAGCGGCTTGGCGTTCAGCGGATCGGCCTGATCTTTCCAGTGCTGGCGCAGGTCGTCGCGGGTCTTGTCGAGATCGGCGGGATCGAATTTTTGCTTGTTCAGCGCGCGCAGCGGATACGCGATCGAGCTGTTCCAGTAATCGTCGAAACTCGCCGATATCGCTTGCGTCGCCGGTCCCGCCACGAACACATCGAGGTCGCGAAACTGCAGGGTCGCGCTCGCGCTGAAGTATTCATCGCCGAGATTACGGCCGCCCACGATCGCGATCTGGTTGTCCGCGATCATCGCCTTGTTGTGCATCCGGCGCGTGAAATGATCGACCTTCGTGAACAGGTTGCGCGTGCGTTCACCGAAACTTTGGGTCGCGCTGCCGAACGGATTGAACACGCGGATATCGATGTTGTCATGCGAATTCAGCGCGGCCATGATCTGGTCGATGTCCTTGAAATTCAGGTCATCGACGAGCATGCGCACCTTGACTCCACGATCCGCCGCGTAAAGCGCCGCGCCGAGCAGCAGCTTGCCCGTGTTGTCTTCGTTGGCGATGTAGTACTGCATGTCGAGCGTCTTGGTCGCCGCGCGAGCGAGCGCGATGCGGGCCTGCAGCGCCTCGGTGCCGGTGGGAAGCAGACGCACGCCGGACTCGTCCGGATGAGCCGCTTCTTTCGGCAGGAGCGCGGTGCGCAAGGGGGTATCGGCGGTGGCGGAGAGCGCGTGCGTGGCGGGGCGGTCGAACGCGGTCGCGGGCGGACGCGTGGCGCAGGCGGCGAGTGTCAGCGCCGTGAGCGCGGCGGCGGCGAACGCGAGGCCGCGCGATAGCCGTGGCGTGGGGTCTCGCGTTGGAGGGATCGGCCGGGATGAAACCTGTGCGGTTTGTGTCGACCCCGTGCGGCTGCTGGAATGCCGGCCTTGTGCGGCCCTGGATATTGATGACTGCGTGGATGGCCGCGTCGACGACCAACTTGATGACCGGGATAACTGCCTGCTGCATTCCGACACGTCCATTCCTCTTGTTTGCCCGAGCGATTTTTCTGAACTGCTTGCGGTTGTTGCGCGCGCAGTGGCCACGTGTAGCGCCGGATCTCGGGAGTACGCCAAGGATCATGCGCGGTTATTTTATGGGAAATCGGCTACGGACACGGGGGATGGGTCGATTTGCGAAAAAGTGGAGCGGCGGTGAGGTGGTGGCTCGTGGCTTGTCTCAAGGCCAACATCGAGCCGTTGAACGCTGGATTCGAGGCCGCGAGGAACCGCGTGATTGGCGATGCACGGACGAAAAAAAGCCCGCTTCGACGAAGCGGGCCTAATACCCCTGTTACTGGATGAATCTCAAGGAGACGGCTTGATCGTATCTCCACGCCGCTCCGATTCCAACCAACAATGTCTGCTTAACTTATGCAGCGGAAACCGCGGCAACCGTGGCAACCGAAGATCCGTAGCCACTGCTTCAGGCCGTATGCTGGGGCGCCTGCCCGGATTTGCCGGGTTCAACTGCGCCGCGCGTGACCAGACGGCGGCTCATGCGATCGAAGCGAAGGGTCATCAGTACCGCGACGCTCGCTAGTCCCGCAGCCAGGCCCCACCACAAACCTTTCGTGCCGCCGTTGAAGTGAAACGCCAACATGTAGCCCGTCGGAAAGCCGATGCCCCAATAACCGAGCGCCGCCGCGAGCATGGGGACGCGCGTGTCCTTCAGTCCGCGCAGCACGCCCGACGCGACCGTCTGCATGCCGTCGACAATCTGGAACACCGCCGCCACCCCCAGCAGTGATGCGGCCAGCGCAACGGTCTGGGCGTTCTTCGGGTCATCGAGATGGAGATATAGCCCGACGATTGCGTGCGGCGCCAGCACCAGCACGCAGCCCGACATCGCCATGAACGCCACGCCCAGCGCGATCGCCACGAACCCGGCGTGGCGCGCGGCCAGAGGCTGCCCTGCGCCGATCCAGTAGCCGACGCGCACGTTCGCTGCCTGGCCAATAGCCAGCGGCACCATGAACGCCACCGACGCCACGTTCAGCGCGATCTGGTGCGCGGCGAGCGGTGCTTCGCCAAGCGTGCCGACGGTCATGCCGGTGGCAAGAAACAGGGTGGATTCGACGCCGTAGGTGATCGCGACCGGCCAGCCGATGCCAAACAGTTCGCCCATCAGCGGCAGGCGCGGCCGCGACGCCACCACAAAATGTTTGTAACGCGGCCGCAAATGCAGGAACGCGATCAGCACCAGCGCTGTCGTCCAGACGGTGATCGTGGTCGCGACTGCCGAGCCGAGAAAGCCGAGTTCCGGCAGGCCGTAGGCGCCGTGAATCAGTCCGTAGTTGAGAAAGCCGTTCACGAACACACCGCCAATCGATACCCACAGCAGCCGCTTCGCCGCACCGATAGCCGGCAGGAACGCGCGCATCATGCCGATCCCGATCAGGCTGCCGGGCGCACCCCAGCGCAGGATCGCGCAATATTCGCCGACGTTCCTGGCCAGCATGGCGGGTTCGTGGAACGCGAGCAGGATCGGTTCGGCGAAGCTCAGCAGCGTGAATGCGGGTATCGCGAGCAGCAGCGACAGCACCAGCCCGGTCCAGTAGATGTTCGGCACGAGGTGATCGTTGTTCGCGCCGCGCGCATGTGACACCGATACGCTCACCGATGTCAGCACGCCTTGCAGCAGCACCACGACCACGAAGAACAGGTTTGCGCCCAGACCACCGGCCGCGAGGGAATCGGGGCCGAGCGAGCCGAGCAGGATGGTGTCGGTGACGCCCATCGCCATTTGCGACAGTTGCGAGATGGCGAGCGGCGCGGCGAGCCTGGCGGTATCGACGGCATGACGGGAAAGGCTTGGCGGCGCGTTCGCGCGGATCATTCTGGATGGCATGGCGGATTATCTGGATACTTTGCTGCACGGCAAAAACCGTGCAAAAACGGCAACGGGCGATGCAGCAAACCGTTACCGGTCCTGCATCGCCCGTTCGTTCCGGCCGCGCTTCAGCTTGTTGGCGTGAAGCTCCGCTTTGAATTTCTGCTATGAATTTCAGCTATGAAACCCGGCTTCGAATCTCAACTTGGAATCTCGGTTTTGAGGCACGCCAACTTGAAAAGCTGGCTTCAACCGTCAACAAGCTGAAAGCGGCGAAAGGGAACGAAAGCCGTCTAGCTTATTGCTTGATCGCGCTTATGTCGATCATGGCGCGGTATTTAACGTTGTCCAGATCGCGCACAGGCGGATCATTTCGGCTTGAGAACCTTGATCGTGGTGTCTTCGATAACCACGGTCTGGCCCGCGCGGATCTTGCACGTCTTGCGCAACTCGATCTTGCCATTGACCTTCACCTCGCCCTCCGCGACGCGTGCTTTCGCCGAGCCGCCGCTATCGGCCAGGCCCATCAGCTTGAGCAGGTTGTGCAGTTCGACGTAGTCGCCCGTGAGCGTGAATTCGAGGCGCGGCATGTGAGCGTTCTTCGCAGGGTGGGGGTGGAAAGGGCGCCCATGATAAACCAGCCGGGCACGCGACGTGCGTCTGCAGCACCAACCCCCGGATATCGGGCGTTTGGCTGTTTGCAATATGTCAGGAAGTGAAACCTTCGGTAACAATGACGCGTTTCAGCGAACTCCAGCGTCCGGCGCCGGGTCAGTCAGAGTGATTGGCGCGTTCTTTTGAGCGTTCATGCCGGTCACCAGAAGTGTAGACGGGTATTTGCGGCGCTGTGCTCCAGGCGCGGTGTTTGAGGACACAACACACATCGCCTGGGCGTCGCGGCTGGTTGCGACGGTTGCAACCGGCCACCCGAATAAAAACTGCCAGAAAGGAAATGAACATGTCGCAAGTCAGGAAAATGCTGTTGGGTACCGCTATTGCCGCCATGGGTCTGTCCGCATCCGCGTTCGCGCAGACCGCGCAGCCTTCAGCCGCCGACGCCGGCCAGATGTCCGCGCCGTCCATGCAAACCGCGCCGCCGCCGCAGAATATCGTCGCACCGGCGCCGACCGATCCGCTGGTCGTGAAGCGCAATGCCAACGCGCAGGCTAATGCTGAATACAAGGCGTCGAAGAAGGCATCGAAGCAGGATTTGAAGGCGACAAACAAGGAAGCGAAGGCGCAGTACAAGGAGCAGGTGAGCAACGCAAAGATCAACAAGAAGGCCGACAAGCAGACCGCCAACGACGAACTCAAGGCCACCGAGCCGGACGGTCCGAAGGACACCGGCTTGCAGCACTAAGTTTTCAGCGCGATGAATAGAACGCGGCCCCTTCAGCGGGCCGCAGCAAGGAGGAATTCATGACTACGACCACGAAGCGCTTATGCGCTGCATTACTCGCGGGTGTATTCGCGACCGCCGCGACCGTTTCGGTTGCGCAGACGCAGACCACCGCGGAACCTACGCACGCCGACACAAAAGCAGCGAAGAAGCAGACCAAAGCGGACAAGGATGCGAATGTAGCGCAGGCCAAGGCGGACAAGAAAAAGACGGAAGCGCAGTCAAAGGCGGATCAAGCCGCCGCCGATGCGAACCTGAAAAACGCGAAGAAAGCAGACTGATTCGCGACAAGTTCCGCTGTAGGGAAGTGATGATGGCCCGGTGCGTGCAAGCGCATCGGGCCATTTATTTTATAGGGCCAAAAGCCTGCTGCATCAGTCGCTTGCGTGGAAGAGTTGTATGGATATACAGTGTGCGTCACCCTTTTTTAAAGCCACACGACGTGCTCACGCTCAATTCCGCCACCGACGACGATCTCGCGCCCAAGCCGGCGCGGGAGGACATCGCGTCGTATCTGACCAAACTGAATGACGCGCAGCGCGAGGCGGTCGAGTACGGCACGCAGGCGTCGAACGCGGGCGACCCGGCCGGCGCGCTGCTGGTGATCGCCGGGGCGGGATCGGGCAAGACGAATACGCTGGCGCATCGCGTGGCACATTTGCTGGTGAAGGGCGCGGACCCGCACAGGATCCTCTTGCTGACGTTTTCGCGGCGCGCAGCCAGCGAGATGACCCGGCGCGTGACGCGTATCGCCGTGAACGCTCTGGGTAACCGCAGCGTGATCGCGCAAGGCCTCACCTGGTCTGGCACCTTCCATAGCGTGGGCGCGCGTTTGTTACGCGATTACGCGGATCTCGTGGGGTTATCGCCGTCGTTCACCATCAACGACCGCGAGGATTCCGCCGATCTCATGAACCTCGTGCGGCACGAACTCGGGTTATCGGCGAAAGAAAAGCGCTTTCCGGCCAAATCCACGTGCTTCGCCATCTACTCGCGCGTGGTCAACACCGGCGTGTCGCTTGCCGCCGTGCTCGACCAGGCGTTCCCGTGGTGCCGCGAATGGGAAGACGACCTGCGCCGGTTGTTCGCCGCGTACGTCAACGCGAAGCAGCAGCAAAGTGTGCTCGACTACGACGATTTGTTGTTGTACTGGGCGCATCTCGCCGCCGAGCCGTCCATTGCGGCGGAGCTGTCGAGCCGTTTCGACCACGTGCTCGTCGATGAATACCAGGACACGAACAAGCTACAGGCGTCCATCCTGCTTTCGATGAAACCCGACGGCCGCGGCCTGACGGTAGTCGGCGACGACGCCCAGTCCATCTATTCGTTTCGCGGCGCGACGGTGCGCAACATTCTCGACTTCCCGAATCACTTCAATCCGCCCGCGAAATGCGTGACGCTGGAGCGCAATTACCGTTCGACACAGCCCATTCTCGCGGCATCGAATGCGGTGATCGGTCTCGCCGCCGAGCGTTATACGAAGAACTTGTGGACCGACAAGGCATCGGCGCAACGGCCGCGCCTGGTCTCGGTGGCCGATGAAGCCGATCAGGCGCGTTATGTCGTCGAGCAGGTGCTGGAGGCGCGTGAAGGCGGTATGACGCTCAAGCAGCAAGCGGTGCTGTTTCGCGCCGCGCATCATAGCGCCGCGCTCGAAATCGAGCTCACGCGGCGCAACATCCCGTTCGTGAAGTTCGGCGGCCTGAAATTCCTCGACTCCATCCACGTGAAGGACGTGCTGGCGGTCTTGCGCTGGGGCGAGAACCCGCGGGACCGCGTGGCCGGGTTTCGCGTGCTGCAGTTGCTGCCGGGGGTTGGGCCTGCCATCGCCGGGCGAGCACTCGATCAGGTGGCCGAGCGCGGCGACACGCCGGCCGCGTTGGCCGCATTCGCCGCGCCGTTGCGCGCGAGCGAAGACTGGCCGGTGCTCGTCGCGATGATGTCGAAGGTGTGCGCGCGCGAAAGCGGCTGGCCCGCTGAATTCGAGATGATCCGGCGCTGGTACGAACCGCATCTGGAGCGCAATCACGAAGACGCGTCAATTCGTCATGGCGACGTGTTGCAGATGGAAAGCATCGCGTCCACTTATCCCACGCGCGAGCGTTTTCTCACCGAACTGACGCTCGATCCGCCCGATGCCACCAGTGACGAATCGGGTGTGCCGCTCATCGACGAGGATTATCTGATTCTCTCGACCATCCATTCGGCCAAGGGCCAGGAGTGGAAGAACGTGTTCGTGCTCAATGGCGTGGATGGCTGCATTCCATCCGATATGGGCACGGGCAGCGACGAGGAAATCGATGAAGAAAGGCGGCTGTTATACGTCGCCATGACGCGTGCGAAAGAGGACTTGCACATTGTCACGCCGCAGCGTTTCTACGTGCACAACCAGACTCATATGGGTGACCGGCATATCTGGGCGGCGCGTACGCGTTTCATTCCCCCGCATCTGATGCCGCAGTTCGAAGCGTGCGCGTGGCCGCCGGTTCCTGAGCCCAGCGCGCCGACGGCGGCGGGGCTAGCCGCTGCGGCGAAGGCGAAAGTCGATATCGCCGCGCGGCTCAAGAAGATGTGGGAGTGAAGGGGTTCAAACTCAACGTTCCGCGCGCGAAGGCTTCGGCATTTTGCGCTCGGGCGTAAAGATCGTACGCAGCCAGTTGCCGAAGCGGGTGAAACCGTCGTACGGCTCTTCAATAAAAATTTCCGGCTTGATCATGCGTAACTGTTCGAGCACTTGCTGCGCTTCCTGCTTTGAAATCGAGCCATGAAACATGCCGAGGCGCAGCAGGCAGCGCAG
Organism: Caballeronia sp. LjRoot34; assembly: GCF_964253815.1. Taxonomy (NCBI): domain Bacteria; kingdom Pseudomonadati; phylum Pseudomonadota; class Betaproteobacteria; order Burkholderiales; family Burkholderiaceae; genus Caballeronia; species Caballeronia sp. LjRoot34. The sequence continues at coordinate 3,072,200 of NZ_CAXUSB020000001.1, read as the reverse complement.
TTCACCGAGCTTCTCGCGCGACGTCGATCCCACACTGTGTTCGGTCGCAATCTTGGTTTCGTACACGCGTTGACGCAGTGAATCGGCGAGACGCCATGCGGGCGTCTGCATTTTCATCTCCAGCTCCTGGATGTCCGATGCTGCCGCTTTGATCTGGGACGCGAGCGTGTCGATCTGTGCCGGGTCGCCGTTTGCTTCGGTCACGATAGCCGTGGCCCACGCGCGTGACGCCTTCACGAGATCGTCCGGTTTCCAGTCCGAGCGCACCGCGAAGCCGAAACCGTGTTCAGCGGCTTGACGCATCATCATTTCGACGACGTCCGGGAATTCCTTGTCGAGCGCACGTTTCGCCCATGCGTACTGACCGTTCTGCAGCATTCGCTGGACGGCCAGTTCGGTGAGCGGCGTGGGGTTGTCGAGCAGTTTTGCCCGCAGGAAATCCTCGAACGTAGGCGTGACGAATTGCGGGTCGAACTTGAGCGATAGACGAATCAACGTCTCGAAGTCGCGGCGTAGAGCCGCGATCGTTTCGTCTTTAAATGAAAGGGTGATCTGACCCATGATGTTTCCCGGTTCCCGATCCCGTTGGCCGGGTTGAGCCGGCGCGGGAAGACAGTCGGCGTCGCCATGAGGGCGACGGCCGTTCGTCTTTATATCGGCGCGGGGAGGGGAAAACTTTAGGCCAGCTTTCAACTGTCAGGTCAAAGGCCGGCCAAGCGGCGCTCCCGTCTTATTTGACGGGAATTGTCGTACCGGCGGGCATGGGTACCGCTGTCACGCTGTTCTTCGCGCTCCCGGTCGTAATCCGGTCGCTATACGTCAGATAGACCAGCGTATTGCGCTTGGCATCGACAATACGCACCACGTGCAAGGTCTTGAAAATGAACGACATACGTTCCGAGAATACATCGGATTTCTGCTTGAGTGGCGCATCGATCCTGATCGGCGCGACCTGGCGGCAAGCTATCGATGCCTCAGACGGGTCTTCGGCTATTCCAAGCGTTCCTTTAACGCCGCCCGTGCGCGCGCGGGAGACGTAACACGTGACGCCCGCGACTGCCGGGTCGTCGTAGGCTTCGACCGAGACGCGATCCGAGCCGGTAAACCGGAAATTCGTGTTGACGCTGGCGATTTCCTCGGCGTGAAGACCGGGAACGGCAAGCAGCGCCGCAAGCGACGCAAGTACGGGGAGAGCGCGTTTCATCGGAATCCTTCGGGGAATGAGGAATTAAAAAAGGCGTCGTATTGTAACGACGCCTTCGTTCAGTCCACGTGAAACCGCATTCCGCGCGTTCGCGTTCAATAGTGTGCGCAATGCGGCGGTCAGTGAAAGATCAGATACAGGATCACCAACACGATCACCGGCACGCCAAGCAGCCAACCCAGTAGATAAGGCATTGTCTTCCTCCAGTCGATCTCTGATTCGATGAATCCAGTATCGATGAGAGGCCGGTCCGCCGATACCCGCGAGCGTCCTATTCGACTGTAGGCGGGTTCCTATCGACGGCATGGCGGGCGGCACGTTTTTTTTCGCCTCGTTTTTACCTCACGCGCAGGGCGTAGCGCGTGATTTGCCTGTATCGCTCGTTGGGGCGCAACACGACGTCTTCCGCGTCGTCCATGTTGATCTGGTTTGGAAATCCGCCTGCTTCCAGGCAGAGCGCGCCGTGTTTCTGATAGGTCACGCCGCGCTTGCCCGGCACGCCTTCAAGACTGTTGCTGGTGTAGAACACCAACCCGCGTTCGGTGGTCGAGACAATCAGCTCGCGTCCGCTGCCCGGATGATAAACGGCCGCGACACGCCGCATTTCCGGCAGTTCGGTGACCGGCGCTGCGGTGCGCAATACATAACAATGATCGATACCGCCGCCCGCCAGCGTGACTTGCTCGTTGTCGCGGGTGTGGAGACGCGGTCCGAGAAGCGCGGCCGTGCGGAAGTCGAACGGGGTATTGGCGACGTCTTCCAGATGGGTCGGAATCGTATGTTTATCGATGGCGAAAAACTGATCGGCGGCGAGCTCGATCTCGTGATCGTCGATAGTCGTCAAGTCCACGCCCGACAAGTTGAAGTACGCGTGGTTCGTGAGATTGAGCGGCGTGGGGGCGTCCGTGAAGGCATGGTAGGTGATCGTCAGTTCGCCCGCGTCGGTGAACGTGTAGGTCACCTGGACGGTGAGCGTGCCGGGGAAACCGCTGTCGCCGGCGGGCGATTCCAGCGTGAGGACCAATGCGTCCTCGGTGTGCCGGGCTTGCCAGAGTTTGTGGCTGAAGCCCTGGAAGCCGCCGTGCAGTGAGTTCGGCGGCTGATTGGCTTCGAGCTGGTACTCCACGCCGTCGAGTGAAAAGCGAGCGTCCGCGATGCGGTTCGCCCAGCGTCCGACGATCGCGCCCATGTAGGCAGGACCGGTTGTGTACTCAGAAGGAGTGTCGTGGCCGAGCAGGATATCGGCCAGATGGCCGTCGCGATCCGGCGCGAGCCAGGAGACGAGGGCCGCGCCCAGATTGGTCACCGATACCGCCAAGCCATTGTCATGGCTGAGCGTGTGGAGATCGACGGGCGTGCCGTCCGCGAGATTGCCCCAGTGGGCGCTGGAAATAGTCATGGTGTGGTCTCCGGATTCTGATTTTTTGCGGGATGGCGGGGTGCTTCAGGCTTGGATAAGCGGAGTAAGCGGTCGCGATAAAGCGCGCTGACGTAATCCAGATGGGCGCCTGCGGCTTCGCGGGCGCGTGGTGGATCGCGGGCGAGGATGGCATCGAAGATAGCTTGATGTTGCGCCAGCAAGTTCGCTTCCACGTCGTTGTCGTAGTCGACCAGCCGGTGCGATGTCAGCATTGATTCGCGCACGAGTTCTTGCAGGCCGTGCATCACGTGGGCCAGGGCGAGGTTGTGGGTGGCATCGGCAATAGCGAGATGGAATGCGGCGTCGTGTTCCGCTATGTGGGTGCGTTTTGGTTCGATCGCGGCGGTTTTCAGTGCGTTGAACGCGTCCGTGATGCGCGCCAGATCACTTGGGGTTGCCCGTTCCGCCGCGTAGCCCGTTGCGAGCGATTCGAGGCCGTGACGGAGTTCGAGGACATCGGCGCTGGCGGTTGGATGCTGGCTCAGTAACGCGGCGAGCGGCGCGGAGACGAGCGGTGCGGTGACATCCGATACGACGAAGCCGCTGCGCGCAGCAGTCTGGATAAATCCATCCGATTCCAGCCGGATCAGCGCTTCACGCAGCGATGGGCGCGAGACGTTGAGTTGTTCCGCGAGATCGCGTTCGGCGGGGAGGCGCTGCCCGGGCGTTAATGCGCCGCTCGTGATCAGCGCCCGGATCTGGTCGGAGACGACATCGGCGATGCGTGTGCGGGTGTAGGAATGGACGGGTTTAAAAGGCATGAAAGGAGATGTTCGTTCGCACTCGGGGTTTGGGGTTGGTCCGGGGGGTGGTCTTGGGGTTAGGGGGCCAGGCTCCTAGGTCAGCGGTCTGAGTCAGTGCCGGGTTGCTGCTTTCGGCGTCAGTGGTCTGCGAGAGTCGGATTTTCTCTTTATCGCTGTTAGCCACTGTGCGTGGCGGCACGTCGTTTCTTTGTCCAAAGCGACAAAGAAACGACGCAAAGAAAGCGCTTTTAAAACACGCTACCCTAAGTGTCCACAGCGTGCAGTTTTGATTCATGGGTGCCCCAAAAGCACGGTGCTCGCCAGAGCCACGGATGTATGAACCCCTCCTTCTCGCGAATCCTGACACGAACACGCTTCGCCCCGTACGCTCTCGGGCAAGCACCATTGCCAAGGAACCCGCGCGGCCTCACGCGTTCTGGCTGCCGCGCTCTTCGCGTGTCAGCTACGTGGTCCGACGGTTATGTCGGTAGGTCACGGCACCACGCGTGTTACTGCTCCAGTTTTGCTGAGTTACCCGCGTGGCCCCCACAGTTATTTGCGTGGGTGCGGCCGCGGATAACCGACCTTCGAATTTGTACGCGTCTCGAACCACGCCGCCAACCTACCAAGTAATAAAGCCCCAAAATATGCAAGGCCGTAGCCGACGAAAATAGCGGTGTAGGCCGCGTAGCCAACTCACCAAAGACTGAGGCAGTAAATACGCGTCGCGTCGAGCTGCTACGGATCAAGCTGTGACCCCACAAAATAACCACGCCGACCAAGCAGCCAATCCACCAAAAAACGAAGCATGCAGAACGCGTGAGGCCGTACCGGTTCCTGGGCAATTCGTGCTTGCCCGAGAGCGTTGGGGGCGAAGCGTGTTCATGTCAGGATTCGCGAGAAGGAGGGGTTCAAACATCCGTGGTGGTTCCTTGGCAATGGTGCTTGCCCGAGAGCGTTGGGGCGAAGCGTGTTCATGTCAGGATTCGCGAGAAGGAGGGGTTCACACATCCATGGTGGTTCCTTGGCAATGGTGCTTGCCCGAGAGCGTTGGGGGCGAAGCGTGTTCATGTCAGGATTCGCGAGAAGGAGGGGTTCCCGCATCCGTGGTGGTTCCTTGGAAATGGTGCTTGCCCGAGGGCGTTGGGGGCGAAGCGTGTTCATGTCAGGATTCGCGAGAAGGAGGGGTTCCCGCATCCGTGGTGGTTCCTTGGAAATGGTGCTTGCCCGAGAGCGTTGGGGGCGAAGCGTGTTCGTGTCAGGATTCGCGAGAAGGAGGGGTTCACACATCCTTCGCTCTGGCGAGCACCGTGCTTTTGGGGCACCTATGAATAGAAACTGCACGCTGTGGACACTTAGGGTAGCGTGGTTGAAAGCGTTTTCTTTGCTTCGTTTCTTTGTCGCTTTGGACAAAGAAATGACGTGCCGCCACGCACAGTGGCTAATAGTGATAAAGAGAAAATCCGACTCTCGCAGACTGCTAACGCTGAAAGCAACAACCCGGCATTGACCCCGACCACGAACCCCAGAACCGACCAACCCGCCCCCACCCGCTGCCCCCCTCACCCCCTCCCCAAAAAAAGCGCCAGCGACCCCATTCGGCCATCGACCCCATTTGACTTGAAACACTGCAAACTTTAAAGTCGTGGTCAGACCAAGCTTACCAACTTGGCGCAAGTTTACCAAACTTCAAAAACCGCCTGTTTTCAGGCCACCCCGCCCAATGAAAGTCGCCCTGTTCGTTCCCTGTTTCATCGATGCGTTCTATCCCGAAGTCGGCATCGCGACACTCGAATTGCTCGAACGCCTGGGCGTAGAAGTCGATTACCCAGAGGAACAAACCTGCTGTGGCCAGCCAATGGCGAACAGCGGCGCGCAAAAAGAAGCGGCCGGCGCCGAGCGCGTATTCGCCCGCAATTTCGCTGATTACGACTACGTGGTCGGCCCATCGGCGAGTTGTATCCATCACGTGCGCGAGCATCTAACGGCCATCGAGCAGACCGCATCCGTGCGCAAGGTCCGGACGAGCGCCTACGAACTCGTCGAATTTCTCCACGATGTCCTGAAAGTGCGCGAATTCCCATGGGCCGAATTCCCGCACCGCGTGGGCTTGCACAATAGCTGCAGCGCGATCCGACATTTGAAGGAAGTCTCGGCATCGGAAATTGGCGGGGCGCCGTTTTCCAAACCCCGCACGCTACTCGAAGGCGTCAAAGGCATCGAGTTCGTCACGCTCACACGCCCCGACGAATGCTGCGGCTTCGGCGGCACGTTTTCAGTGACCGAAGAAGCGGTATCGGTGAGGATGGGGCAGGACAAGGTCCGCGATCACCTCGGCGCGGGCGCGCGATATATTGTCTCCGGCGATATGTCCTGCCTCATGCATCAGCAAGGCTGCGCCGAACGCCTGAAACTCGATGCCCGGTTTATCCACATCGCCCAAGTCCTGAACGGAGCACGCTCATGAGCGACGTCGTGAAGGGAAAAAGCAAACGGCTCGACCACGCGAAGGCGGCGGGCGCGTTCATCGCGAAGGAAGATCACGTCGCTTTCCACGATAAACGCCTCTGGGATCTGCGCAGCAAACGTGACGCCCAAGCCCACGGCATACCCGAATGGGAGACGCTGCGCGACCTGGCATCGGGGATCAAGGAACACACGCTTTCGAATCTCGCCGATTATCTCGACCAGTTCATCACCCAGGCCGAGTCGCACGGCGTGATCGTGCATTACGCGTCGACGGCCGAAGAGCACAACGAAATCGTCTACCAGTTGATGTCCGAGCGGGGCCTCACCACGCTGGTCAAAAGCAAATCCATGCTCACCGATGAATGCAAGATGCGCGAGTACATCGAGCCGCGCGGCATCACGGTGATGGAAACGGACCTCGGCGAGCGCATCCAGCAACTGGATAATCAGGACCCAAGCCACATGGTCGTGCCCGCCGTGCATAAACTTCGCGCGGATGTCGCCGAACTTTTTGGCCGCACGATCGGCACCGATCCCAAGAACAGCGATATCCACTATCTCGCCGAAAGCCAGCGCATGAACACGCGCCCGTATTTCGTGCGCGAAAAGACTGCGGGCATGACCGGCTGCAACTTCGCGGTCGCGGAGACCGGAACGGTCGTCGTGTGCACGAACGAGGGTAATGCGGATTTGTCGGCGAATGTGCCGCCATTGCACATTGCATCGATCGGTATCGAAAAGCTGATTCCGAGGATTTCCGATCTCGGCGTATTTATCCGCATGCTGTCGCGCAGTGCGCTCGGTTCGCCGATCACGCAATACACCTCGCATTTTCGTGCGCCCCGGCCGGGCTCGGAGATGCACTACATCCTTGTCGATCATGGCCGTTCCGAACGCCTCGCGATGGAGGATTTCTGGTACTCGCTCAAATGCATCCGCTGCGGCGCCTGCATGAATACGTGCCCGGTGTATCGGCGCAGCGGTGGCTTGTCGTACGGCTTTACGTACTCCGGGCCGATCGGCGCGATCATCAATCCTACTTACGATATGAAACGCTTCAGCAGCCTGCCGTTTGCATCGACGCTCAATGGCAGTTGCACGAACGTCTGCCCCACGAAGGTCAACATTCACGAGCAGATCTACAAGTGGCGCGAAGTCATCGCGGCGAATCATGAAGTGCCGTTCGTGAAGCAGGAAGTGTTGAAAATGGCGGGGCGCTTGCTGGCCAGTCCGACGCTGTATCGAGGCACCGTTGCGTCGCTGGGCGGCGCGCTTAAGCGGCTGCCGAACTTCGTGCTCTATAACCCGCTGAACATCTGGGGCCGGCAACGCGATCTGCCCGAAACGCCCGCTGAAACCTTCCACGAGTGGTACAAGAAAAATCGCAAGGCAGCAAAATGACGATGACCACGCGTGACGTTTTTCTCGCCAAGATCCGCGCGGCGCAACCGGCTGCAAGGCCGCGCCCCGACGTACCGCTCTTCGATACCCCGCCCGGTGAACGCCTCGAACGCTTTCGCACCGCCCTGACCGCGATGGGAGGGACAATCATCGAAGGCGAATCGCTGGACACGGTGCGTGCGCTGCTCGCCGAGCGTCTCGCCCCGGACGCGATAGTCGCGTCGGCCGTGCCGGGTATAGAAGGAAACCGCGCGCTCACCGCCGATATGTCGCCCGCGTTACTGCAGGACGTCGATGCCGGCGTGGTACGCGCGCGCTTCGGCGTGGCGGAAACGGGCTCGGTGTGGTTCAGCGAGGACGAATACATCGTCAATTCGATCGGTTATCTCGTGCAGCATCTGATCGTGCTGCTCGATCCCGCGCAGATTGTGGATGGGCTGCAGGATGTGTATCGACGCGATGACTTCAAGGCCGCGCGTTATGCCGTGCTGGTGACGGGGCCATCGGCGACGGCGGATATCGAAGGCGTGCTGATTCGCGGCGCGCAAGGCGTGCGGTCGCTGACGGTGGTGTTGCTCGCGGCTTAGATCGAGAGTGCGTTCATACGTGACGCCAAGCGCAGAAAGGCCGTTCCAACTCGCGTTGGAACGGCCTTTTAATCTCTTCGGATCGAATCCCCGCTGCTTGCAGCGTAAGCGATCTTTGCCGTGTCCGTCAGGGCACTGGAGCCAGACCCGAGGCGCGAAGCGTACGAGTCTCTGTGCAGCAATACCCCGCTGCTTGCGGCGGGGAAGCTTATTACGGACTTTACTGAGCGCCGAGCTTCTTGATCAGCACATCGAGTTGCGCCATTTCGTCTTCGGTCAGATCGGTCAGCGGCGCGCGCACGGGGCCGGCGCTGCGACCAATCAGCTTCGCCCCTGCCTTCACGATACTCACTGCATAACCCGCTTTGCGGTTACGAATCGCCAGATACGGCATGAAGAACTCATCGAGCAGAAGGCCAGTCGTCGCATGATCCTGCGATACCACCGCTTTATAAAACTCCATCGCGGTTTTCGGAATGAAGTTGAATACCGCCGATGAATACACCGGCACGCCCAGCGCCTTGTACGCTTCGGCATAAACCTCGGCCGTCGGCAAACCGCCGAGATACGAGAACCGGTCGCCCAACCGGCGACGGATCGTCACCATGTTTTCGATCTCACCCACGCCGTCCTTGAAGCCGATCAGGTTCGGGCAGGTATCGGCGAGCCGTTCGAGCATGTCGGCGTTGAGCTTCGAATTGGCGCGGTTATACACGATCACGCCAATATTCTTCACCGCCTTGCACACCTGTTCGACGTGCGCGGCAATGCCTTCCTGGCTGGCTTCAGTCAGGTAATGCGGCATCAGCAAAATGCCGTTCGCACCAAGCCGTTCGGCCTCCTGTGCATATGCTATAGCCACCCGCGTCGCGCCACCCGCACCGGCGAGGATCGGCACACGGCCCTTGCAGGTTTCCGTCGCTGTGCGAATCACGTTTGAATATTCGCTCTGCGTCAGCGAGAAAAATTCGCCCGTGCCGCCGGCCGCGAACAACGCCGTCGCGCCATAGGGCGCAAGCCACTCCAGACGCGCGGCATAGGTATCAGCGCGGAAATCGCCTTGTTCGTCGAAGTCGGTCAGCGGAAAGGACAGCAGCCCTTCGGAAACGATTTGCTTGAGCTCTTGAGGTGTCGTCATGGTCGGTCGCGAGTTGGTTTTTGAATCAGCAGTTACAGCAAGCCATTAAGGAAATCAGCGCACGAGGCACGGGCGCTTGTTATCGAAGGTCCAGTTCGGAATCAGGTACTGCATCGCGATGGCGTCATCGCGGGCGCCGAGACCGTGTTCCCGATACAGCGCGTGGGCTTTCTCGAGTTCGTCCATATCGATATCCACGCCCAGTCCCGGCCGCGCCGGCACCTTCACCTTGCCGCCAACGATCTGCAGCGGCTCGCGCGTCAATCGCTGGCCGTCCTGCCAGATCCAGTGGGTATCGATGGCAGTAATCTTGCCGGGCGCCGCCGCCGCGACGTGCGTGAACATGGCGAGCGAAATGTCGAAGTGATTGTTCGAGTGCGACCCCCACGTCAGGCCCCACTCGTTGCACATTTGCGCCACGCGCACCGAGCCTTGCATCGTCCAGAAATGCGGGTCGGCGAGGGGAATGTCCACCGATTGCAACTGGATCGCGTGGCCCATCTGACGCCAGTCGGTCGCGATCATGTTAGTCGCCGTCGGCAGGCCCGTGGCACGACGGAATTCAGCCATGACCTCGCGGCCGGAATAACCGTTTTCGGCACCGCACGGGTCCTCGGCGTAGGCGAGCACGTGATGCTGGTCGCGGCACAGGCGCACGGCTTCGGACAGCGACCACGCGCCATTCGGGTCCAGCGTCACCCGGGCGTTCGGGAAGCGTTCGGCGAGTGCCGTGACCGCTTCAATTTCCGCATCGCCCGAGAGCACGCCGCCCTTCAGCTTGAAGTCGTTGAAGCCATAACGCGTGTGCGCGGCTTCCGCGAGTCGTACGACAGCTTCAGGCGTCATCGCTTCTTCGTGGCGCAGGCGGGTCCAGTCATCGGTCGCATCGGTCCCGGAGGAGTAGGGCAGGTCGGTCTTGTTTTTATCACCGATATAAAACAGGTAGCCGAGCATTTCCACTTCATCGCGTTGCTGGCCTTCACCTAGCAGCGCGGCGACGGGCACGCCCAGATGCTGGCCGAGCAGGTCGAGCAACGCGGCTTCGAGTCCCGTCACGGCATGGATGGTCGTGCGCAAGTCGAAGGTCTGCGTGCCGCGTCCGCCTGCATCGCGATCGGCGAATTGTTTGCGCGTGGTGTTGAGTACGGCGTGCAGATTGCCGATCGACTGGCCGACGACGAGCGGGCGCGCGTCGTCGATAGTCTTCCGAATGCTCTCGCCGCCCGGCACTTCGCCCACACCCGTGTGCCCCGCGCTGTCACGCAGGATCACGATGTTGCGCGTGAAGAACGGGCCGTGTGCGCCGCTCAGGTTCAGCAACATGCTGTCGCGGCCGGCAACCGGGATCACGCGCAGTTCGATGACGGTGGGCGTGGCGTTCGCAGCGGTTGAAACGCTTGGGTTCGTGGACATGGATGTGGTCAGTGTGAGTTGATTCGGGCTCTTAAGCGGCCGGGGTCGGGTTTGGTTCGGTGGCGTGTTCGGGACGGCCGGTCAACCGGTCCTTCGCGAAAAACGCGATGACAGCCGCAATGATCGATGCAATTCCGAGTCCGTACAGACCGCCCGAGATCGAGCCCGTGTGCTGCTGCAGATAGCCGAACGCCGCCGGCGCGAAAAAGCCGCCCAGATTGCCGACGGAGTTGATCAGCGCGATCACGCCGGCGGCGACGCGTGCATCGAGGTATCCCTGAGGCAGCGGCCAGAACAGCGACGCCGCCGCTTTGAAACCGATCGCAGAGAAGCAGATGGCGACGAACGAAAAGACCGGGTTCGCCGATGTCGATGCAAACAGTCCGCACGCGGCAATGACCAGCGCGAGCGCGAGCCACGCTTGCTGGAAGCGCCATTTCGCCGACAACACCGCGAAGCAGTACATCGCGAACATGGCGATCAGCCACGGCACGGCGTTATAGAGACCGACCTGGAAATCGCTCAGGCCGCCCATCTTGCGGATGATGGTCGGAAGCCAGAACGTCGCTGCATAAATAGTCAACTGGATCGCGAAATACAGCACGCAAAACAGCACGATCTGCGGGTCTTTCAACAGTTTTGTGATCGGCAGATGCGCGTTGCCGGCCGCTTCGCGCTCCGCCTGCTCGCGGGCAATAGCGGTGCTCAGCGCCTGTTGTTCTTGCGCCGTCAGCCATTTGGCATCGCGGGGATGGGACTTGAGCATGAACCAGCTCACACCGCACAGCAGGATCGAAAACAGGCCCTCGACCAGGAACATCCACTGCCAGCCGTGCAGGCCGAAGCCGCGTATCGAAAGCAGGGCGCCCGACACGGGCCCCGATAACACCGACGCCAGTGCCGAGCCGCCCAGAAAAATCGCGACCGCCTTGCCGCGCTCCTTTTGCGGCAGCCATTGCGTGAAGTAATACACCACGCCCGGGAAAAAGCCCGCTTCGGCCACGCCCAGCAGGAACCGCATGACATAGAACGAGGTGTCGTTCCAGGTGAAGGCCATCGCGCCGGCGACCAGGCCCCATGTGAACATGATCCGTGTGAGCCACGCGCGTGCGCCGAAGCGCGCCATCAGCACATTCGACGGCACTTCGAACAACGCGTAGCCGATGAAAAACAAGCCGCTCCCCAGCCCGTAGGCCGCTGCGCCAATCCCCAGGTCCGTCTGCATATGCGTATTGACGAAGCCGATGTTCACCCGGTCGATGTAGTTCGCGATGAACATGATCAGGAAAAGCGGCAGCACGTGGCGTTTAACTTTTGAGGCCGCCGATGTCAGCGCGTCGGATGTCGATAAGGCGGGATCGGGTGTCAAAAATTCATCTCCGGATGGCGGCCCGGTCAGTCCGGGCTATCGGCGCGAGCGCTTATGCGGCTAGGCAATAGCGAGCAGATTGGCAGTTTCTAACGTGTGATATGTTGTCTGATGACATTCTAAGAGTTGTATGAGAACTGTCAAAATGGGTGTTAACCCGGAATCGTGCTGAAATTCTTGATGAACGGGGCAGTAGCTCCATTATGTGGGCTGGCGAAATTATGTATTAAAGTCGGACGTCAGACAAGATGATTGATATTGAAAGGTTCGTGATTGGATCGGTGGGCGCCTGCTGCTGCGCGGCTGCAGGCGCCCGCCTGTGAGATTGATGGGTCGGTGCTTAGCTTGATGGGTCGGGCTGGTTATGCCGTCTCGACCGCCTCGACCACCGGCAAATAAGCGTTTTGCTACGCGGGCCGCTTTCAGCCGGCCGCTTCGCTTGACTGATTCGCGCGGCGCAAGCGTTCGCGGCTGTTCGACAAATGCATGCGCATGGCGGCGCGCGCGCTTTCGGCGTCGCGTCGCGTGATTGCTTCGAGAATGCTCTCGTGTTCGAGATTGACGAGCGAGACATACGCTTTCGGATCGGCTTTCGCGATCCCCGCTGAATCGATGCGGTTGCGCGGAATCAGGGCGGTGCCCATCTGGGTCAGGATATCGACGAAATAGCGGTTCCCAGTCGCCTGCGCGAGCGCGATGTGGAACTGGAGGTCGGCCGCGACACTGTCGCTGCCGTTGCGGCTGGTGGCTTCTATCGCGTCGAGCGCCGTTCGCATGCGCACAAGATCTTCCGGCTGTGCGCGTTGCGCTGCCAGGCCGGCACATTCGGTTTCCAGGCTGATGCGCAGTTCGAGTACGGACAACACGTCGCGCAGCGTCGTGGCCGGCACCATGTCGATACCCAGTTTTTCGCGGCGCGGTTCCAGCACGAAACTGCCAATACCATGACGTGTTTCGATGACCTCGTTGGCCTGCAGACGAGAAATGCCTTCGCGCACAACCGTGCGGCTCACGCCGAGCGTCACCATGAGTTTCGCTTCGGTGGGCAGTTTGTCGCCTGGCTTCAGCGCGGCGGATTCGATCTGTTCGATCACGTAGTCGAACACGCTCTCCGCCAGGTTACGGGCGCGTCGGGGTGTCACGACAGAGGTGAGGGATTCGACCATCAGAAGCGCTCCTTGGGTCAGCGGGGTGGCGACGTCGTAGTTCAGAGATGCGGTTGGATTGCCAGATTATACCGTTGTCTGACGACTATCTTAAAGATTCGATGGGGGCGGTGATCGAAGTCGGTTTAGGCGTGGTGGAGAAGGGTGAGGCGTGGAGAAGGGCATCACGCGAGGTGTCTGCTTCCAGTCTCTTTTTTGGTAAGGCAGCGGATTGCGCGCTATGTCGGTCGGATATCGGCGTGGAGTGGGCGCAGGGGTCGGCTTATTCTGCGCGATGCGATGGTCCGGCAGGGCTCACGCGTGTAGCGGTCAGCTTTCCCAGTCCTCGACGCTCAGGCCGGACACGCGCTGAAACTCGCGCATATTGTGAGTCACGAGCGTGAGCGATCTCGCTAGCGCCTGCCCGGCAATCAAGACGTCGTAGGGCCCAATTGGTGTTCCTGCCGAAGCGAGCTGCGCCTGGACCTCACCGGCGCGGCGAGCGTCTTCCGGATCGAAGTCGAGAATTTCGAATTGCAGCGCTTCAACGCGCCTGAGATTGTCCGCGGCGTGCCGGCTCTTGTAAGCGCCGAAATAGAGCTCATGAGCGACGATAGACGGCATGGCGAAATCCCGCGGCTGGTGCTGACGGAGCCGCGTCAAAAAACCGCTATGGCCCTTCATCAAGGCGATAACGGCATTCGTGTCGAGCAGATAATTCACTTGAAAAAGTCCAGATCCGGGCGATCTTGTTCTGGCAGCTTCTCGCGTGCGGCTTCAGCGAAGTCGTCGTCTAGCGGACCGACGACTGAATCCAGCCACGCCCAGTCACTCGCGATCGGCTCGAGAATGATGGCGCGGCCATGACGGCGAACGCGCACTTCGTCGGCATCCAACCGGAATTCCTTCGGCAGGCGCACGGCCTGAGACCGGCCCGACCAAAAAACCTTTGCGGTGTCCATAAGCACCTCGTGAAATGATATATAGCAAAAGTATATACCATTCAATGCCGGCTCGGTGAGCCCGTTGTCGATGCTGGATGCGCTGATTGCGCGCGCTGATAAGCGCGCATTCCGCTGTCGGTTCGGTTGCTCAATATCGTTAGCAGTCCGTGGAAAGTTGGCAGGAGAGGTGGCGAGCCCGGGTTGCCCGATTTGCCTCGCACGAATGAAGGCGATGGCACGATAAATCGAGTTGCGCGATCCTTCGGCGCAAGCCATGCAAATCTCGCAGAAACGTGGGCAGGGTGCCGAACATTAGCGTAGATCTGGGCGACTTGATTTGATGCCCGGAAATGCAAAAAGCCCAATCTTTCGATTGGGCTTTTTGAGCTGAAACCTTCTTGGCTCCTCGACCTGGGCTCGAACCAGGGACCTACGGATTAACAGTCCGGCGCTCTACCAACTGAGCTATCGAGGAACATCTGCAGCAGAGAAATGAAATTATATGGAGGGGAATCTAGCCTGTCAACACCCTGCGTTCATCTCAATTCAAAAAGTCACAAACAGGCGAAGCGTTACTCATGATGCGACAACGCACGGTCCCTCCGGCTCAGCGCGCCAGCAGTTCGAGCTTGTCTTTCACGTCCTTGAATTCGTCGGCTTCGGGCAGCGGCGCTTTGGTCTTGGTGATGCTCGGCCAGCCGCGCGATAGTTCGGCGTTCAGTTCAATGAAGTGCTGTTGATCGCCGGGGACATCTTCTTCGGCATAGATTGCATTGACCGGGCATTCGGCGACGCAAACAGCGCAGTCGATGCACTCGTCAGGATCGATCGAGAGGAAGTTGGGTCCTTCGCGGAAGCAATCCACCGGGCACACGTCCACGCAATCGGTATAGCGGCACTTAATGCAGCTTTCGGTCACAACGTGAGTCATTCAGGCTCCTGCATACGGAATTCGTGGGGCGGCGGCAAGGGCGACATGAACGTCGGGGTCCAACCAGCGAACCGAGGGTCTCTAACCGAGTATCTCTATTCGGGGCGGTATATAGCCCGACTGTGCACGATCTGCGCGCCAAAACCGATATTGTAGCGTACCGGTATATTTGAGCGCGACCCCCGGCCAGAAGGCCTTATATCCTTTAGTGATTTGTTTATGGGCCGCCAATCAGCTTCCACGCGCCCGCTGTCCGGCGTGTATCGGCCGCGTGGGGACGGCGCTCCGGGCGGACACTTCGGGTAACATGCGCTGGAGGCCGCCGGGGGCAAAGCATCCAGTGCGTCGGGGCGTGCCGGGTCCGTTTGCGGTTTTATCCGCGCTCTTGTGGGCGGTTCTACCCGCGCCTTTACCCGTTTTCCTAGCCGTTCGTCTGGAACCATGATTATCCATTCGCTGCTCGATACCGATCTCTACAAGTTCACGATGATGCAGGTCGTGCTGCATCACTTCCCGGCGGCGCACGCGGAATACAAGTTCCGCTGCCGCACGCCGGATGTCGATCTCGTGCCGTATATAGATGAGATACGCGACGAAGTGCGCCAGCTTTGCCATCTGCGCTTCAAGGAAGACGAACTCGAATACCTTCGCCGGATGCGCTTTATCAAGAGCGATTTCATCGACTTCCTCGCGCTCTTTCATCTCAACGAGAAGGCCGTCACGATCAAGCCGTCCGCCAAGCAGAACGGCGAGATCGACATTGATATTGTCGGACCATGGCTGCATACCATCCTGTTCGAGATCCCGATCCTCGCGATTGTCAACGAGGTCTATTTTCGCAACACGCAACGCGACCCGACCTTCGATACCGGCCGCGAACGCCTGCGCGACAAGATCCAGCTGCTCGGCGGCCGCCCTGAAGTTTCCGACTGCAAGATCGCCGACTATGGCACCCGCCGGCGTTTTTCCAAGCAGTGGCATGAGGAGGTCATCCTCAAGCTGAAGGAAGGCCTGGGCGAACAGTTCACGGGCACGAGCAACGTCTACTACGCCAAGAAGCACGGTTTGCGTCCGCTCGGCACCATGGCGCACGAGTACCTTCAGGCTTGCCAGGCGCTCGGTCCGCGGCTGCGCGATTCGCAGATCTTCGGCTTCGAAATGTGGGCGAAGGAGTACCGCGGCGACCTGGGCATTGCGCTCTCCGACGTCTATGGCATGAAGGCGTTCCTGAACGACTTCGACATGTACTTCTGCAAGCTCTTCGATGGCGCCCGCCACGACTCCGGCGACCCGTTCGACTGGGGCGAGCGCCTGATCCGTCATTACGAAGAGAACCGCTGTGACCCGCGCACCAAGGTGCTCGTATTCTCCGACGCACTCGATATCCCGAAGGTCCTGCGCCTTTACGAACGTTTCCGGGGCCGCTGTCAGCTCGCTTTCGGCGTGGGCACGAACCTGACCAACGACCTGGGTTATCAGCCGTTGCAGATCGTGATCAAGATGGTTCGCTGCAATGGCCAGCCCGTCGCCAAACTCTCCGATTCCCCCGGCAAGAACATGTGCGACGACCAGGCCTACCTTGCCTACCTGCGCCAGGTGTTCGACATCGCCAAACCCGTGGAAGAGCTGTAACCCGCGCGGCGTTCCTGAGGGCCGGTGCTGCTCAGCGTTAGCCATTCGGTCGAGGTTATTCGAGCGGGAGCGCTCGTTATAATCAAGTCCTTGATCGACACACAGGCCAACGAGGGCAGCATCATGAATACATCGGCCGCACATTGGAACTCAAGAGACCAGGGCTTACGGCTGCGTGCCCGGACCGCAGTCGCAAACACCGGTGCTCCCGCATGAGCACGTCCGTGACCATGCGACGCTTATGGCAAGGCCTGGTGCTCCTCTTGTTGCCGTTGACTGCCCACGCGGCATCGCTTGATGGCGCCACGCTGTCTGCGCTGTGGGCACTTCCGTTTGCCGGCATCCTGTTGTCCATCGCTATCGTGCCGCTGATCGCGCCGCACGCCTGGCATCGTCATTTCGGCAAGATATCGGCGGGCTGGGCGCTCGTGTTCCTGGTGCCTTTTGCGCTTGGCTTTGGTACGCAGGTTGCGTTCACGACCTTCGTGCATGCCATGCTGGAAGAGTATGTGCCGTTCATCATCCTGCTTACGGCGCTCTTTACCGTCGCGGGCGGCATCTGCCTGCATGGTGACCTGCACGGGTCCCCGCGCCTGAATACCGGGTTGCTCGCGCTTGGCACGGTGCTCGCCAGCATCATGGGAACGACGGGCGCGGCCATGCTGCTGATTCGCCCGCTGTTGCGCGCCAATGAACGTTGCAGGCACGTTGTGCATCGCGTGGTGTTCTTCATTTTTCTCGTGGCCAATGCCGGCGGTTCGCTTTCGCCGCTCGGAGATCCGCCGCTATTCCTCGGCTTCCTGAATGGCGTGAGTTTTTTCTGGACCACGGTGCACCTCGCCGCGCCAACGCTCTTCATCTGCGTGGTTCTGCTGGCACTTTTCTACGCGCTCGACCGCTATTACTTCGCGAAGGAAGACGTGGTGCATCGGAGTGAGGTGAAAACACCATTGAGCGTGGACGGCAAGATCAATTTTGTGTTGCTCGCGGCGGTGGTCGTGCTCGTGCTGATGAGCGGCTTGTGGAAACCCAGCATCGAGTTCGATGTATTCGGTACGCACGTCGCGTTGCAGAACGTCGTGCGCGATGCGCTGCTTGTCGTGGTGACGCTCTTGTCGCTCATGCTCACGCCGAAAAGCGCGCGCGCGGGCAACGCGTTCAACTGGGCGCCCATTGAAGAAGTCGCGAAGTTGTTCGCCGCCATCTTCATCACCATCGCGCCCGTGATCATGATCCTGCGCTCGGGTGCGGACGGTGCGTTCGCCGGTATCGTGCACATGGTGACCGATGCAAGCGGCAAGCCAGTCGACATTGCGTACTTCTGGGCGACGGGCCTGCTGTCGTCGTTTCTCGACAACGCGCCGACTTATCTCGTGTTCTTCAACCTCGCCGGCGGCGATGCCCCAACGTTGATGACGACCGGCGCCACCACGCTCGCCGCCATCTCGGCCGGTGCTGTGTTCATGGGCGCGAACAGTTACATCGGCAACGCGCCCAACTTCATGGTCAAGGCGATTGCCGAATCGCGCGGCATTGTCATGCCGGGATTCTTCGCGTATCTCGGCTGGTCGGCAGTCATTTTGCTGCCCTTGTTCCTGCTTACTGGATGGTTGTTCTTTTAGGAGAAAGTCGATGAAGAAAGTGCTGGTTGCCCGCCCCATTTTCCCGGACGTGATCGAACGTCTCCGGCAGTATTTTGAAGTCGATGCCAATCCGGGCGCACCGCTTAGCCCCGACGAATTCGCGCGCCGCATGGCCGACCGCGATGGCGCTTTGCTTGCAGGCGATCCCGTCACGGCGAAGGTCCTTGAAGGCGCGCCGAATCTGAAGGTCGTGTCGAACATGGCCGTGGGTTACAACAACTTCGACATGCAGGCGTTGAACGCGCACGGCGTGCTCGGCACCAACACGCCTGACGTATTGAACGAAAGCACAGCGGACTTCGGCTGGGCATTGATGATGGCCGCCGCACGGCGCATCGCGGAATCGGAGCACTTCTTGCGCGCGGGCAAGTGGGGCACATGGTCCTACGACGCGTTCCTCGGTACGGACGTATTCGGCTCCACGCTCGGCGTGCTCGGCATGGGGCGCATCGGCCAGGCGCTCGCCCGGCGCGCCCGCGGGTTCAACATGCGCGTGATCTATCACAACCGTTCGCGCGTCGCGCCGGAGATCGAGGCGGAACTGAACGCGGAGTACGTATCGAAGGCTGACTTGCTGAAGCGCGCCGACCACGTCGTGCTGGTGTTGCCGTACACCGCCGAGAATCACCACACTATTGGCGCGGCTGAACTGGCAAGCATGAAACCTACCGCTACCCTGACGAACATCGCGCGCGGCGGGATTGTGGACGACGCTGCGCTGATCCAGGCGCTGCGTAACAAGACCATCGCGGCGGCGGGGCTCGACGTATTCGAAGGCGAGCCGAATTTCAATCGTGATTTCCTGACGGTGTCGAACGTCGTGCTGACGCCGCATATTGCAAGCGCGACCGAATCCACGCGCCGGGCCATGGCCAATCTCGCTGCGGACAACCTGATCGCCGCGCTGGGTGAAGGTCCGCGCGCAGGCAATCCGCCGAACCCGATCAATCCGGACGTCCTGAAGAAATGACCCTGTTGTTGCTGTTGAGCGTGGGTGTCGCGGTCCTCGCGATCGCTCTGGTGATCACGTTGATCCTGTTGTTGCGGCCGAAGCGCGAAACAGGTGTCGAGGAGCAGTTCGAGGCGCTGGCTGATCGGATTATCGATATGGGCGAAGCGCATGCGCGCGCCCAGGAACGGCTCGAACGCAACGTGAGGGGCGAAGTCACCGAGACATCCCGCGCGTCGCGTACCGAGGCGGGCACGGCGTTCGCTCAATTCCAGCAGACGCTCGCGACGCAACTTGCGAGCATGGCGAACGTCCAGAACACGCAGCTTGAAGCGTTCTCCCGGCAACTTGTCACGCTGACGGAAAGCAACGCTCTGCAAAGCCAACACGCACGTGACGAACAAAGCCAGGCGCTGAAGCGTTTCGGCGATGCACTCACGCTGCAGCTCGCGCAGATGTCGGAGTCGAATGACCGTCGTCTGAGCGAAGTGCGCGCGACGCTCGAAGCGCGGCTGAAGGATATCGAAGCGAACAATGCGGCGAAGCTCGAAGAAATGCGCCGTACCGTCGACGAAAAGCTGCACGCCACGCTGGAGCAACGGCTTGGCGAATCGTTCAAGCTGGTGTCGGACCGGCTGGAGCAGGTGCATCGCGGATTGGGGGAAATGCAGACGCTGGCGGCGGGTGTCGGCGACTTGAAGAAGGTGCTGACCAACGTCAAGACGCGTGGGACCTGGGGCGAAGTGCAGCTCGAATCGTTGCTCGAGCAGTTGTTGACGCCGGACCAGTACGCGAAGAATGTTGCAACCATCCCGAAGAGCAACGACCGCGTGGAGTTCGCGATCAAGCTGCCCGGCCGTCACGACGCGCCCGGCCAGAGTGGCGCGAATGCGGTGGCTACGCCGGTATGGCTGCCTATCGACGCCAAGTTTCCGCGCGAGGACTACGAGCGGTTGATCGATGCGCAAGATCGCGCTGACGTAGTCGCGGTCGAGGAAGCGTCACGTGCGCTGGAAGGCCGCATTCGCGCGGAAGCGAAGGCCATCGCACAGAAGTACGTCGCGCCTCCGCACACCACTGACTTCGCGTTGTTGTTCCTGCCGACTGAGGGCCTGTATGCGGAAATCCTGCGCCGTCCGGGGCTGACCGATTTTCTGCAGCGGGAATACCGGGTGAGCGTGACAGGTCCGACCACGTTGACCGCGCTGCTGAACAGCTTGCAGATGGGCTTCAGGACGCTGGCAATCGAGCAGCGTTCCAGTGAAGTCTGGCAAGTGCTCGGCGCGGTGAAAACGGAGTTCAGGAAGTTTGGAGAAGTGCTGTCGAAGACGCGGTCGCAGCTTGAAGCGGTGACGCGGTCCATTGAATCGGCGGAAACGCGTACGCGCCAGATGAGCAAGAAACTGCGTGACGTGGAAGCATTGCCGGGCGAGCAGGCGGCCAACCTGCTCGGGGATGAACGTGAGGAACGTGAAGAACCCGCAGAACGCGACGAGCCCGGTGCGAGTCTGCCTTAGACCGCGGCAGGCGAAGCCAGCGTAGCCAGTGCGTCGCCGGTGATGCGCACGATGCGCCAGTCGGGCAGCACGGTTGCGCCCATTTTCTCGTAGAAGCCGATGGCGTTCTGATTCCAGTCGAGCA
This sequence comes from Caballeronia sp. LjRoot34, assembly GCF_964253815.1. Taxonomy (NCBI): domain Bacteria; kingdom Pseudomonadati; phylum Pseudomonadota; class Betaproteobacteria; order Burkholderiales; family Burkholderiaceae; genus Caballeronia; species Caballeronia sp. LjRoot34. The sequence continues at coordinate 3,051,571 of NZ_CAXUSB020000001.1, read as the reverse complement.
CGGTCCACTCGAAGCGGCCGCATTGACGTTCCACCGCAAGGGCCGCCAAAGCACGCAGCATCTTTGTGCCGAGACCACTGCTACGTGTGGCCGGCTTCACGTACAGGTCTTCGAGAAACAAGCCGCGCTTGCCGAGAAAGGTCGAGTAATTGTGGAAGAACAGCGCATAGCTCACGATGTGCCCGTTCTCTTCGGCTACCAGCGCCTCGGCGGACGGCCGCGCCCCGAATAGCGCGTCGTGTACGCCGCCCTCGGTCGCAATGAACATATGCATGAGTTTTTCAAACTCAGCCAGCTCGATCATCAAGCCAAAGATCGCGCTGACGTCGGCGGGTGCGGCGGGTCGGATCTGAGCGCTCATCATGCCTCTTCCGGTGCGTCGGACAAGACGATCTCAATGCCGCCGAACCGTGACGCCACCCAGTTGTATGCGTGGCACGCAATCCACAGCAAGATGAAGCCGAGGATTGCATTGAGCAGCAGCGCGCTTGTCACGGTGCTCAGCTCGACCGAGCCGTATCGGAAGAACGCAACCAGTACGCCGAGCAACACGATCGGTACGCTGAAGGTCAGGTACACGAGAATCAGCGCTTTGGCCGTTTGTCCCGGCGCGATGAACGAAATCTGTTTTTTCATGAAGGAAAAGCCCCGTCAGTCATAGTGCAATGCATTCGAACCATCCGTTTTAGCCGCTCAAGTCATGACGGCGCGGCGGTCCAGGTTCTTGAAGCAGGTTCTTGAAGCAGGTTCTCGAAGAGCCTTTGAAACTAGATCAGGCCGTTGAATGGCAGGATATCCACGCTGTCTCCTGCATCGATATTTCCTGCGTCGTGCTTCAGGACAATGAAGCAATTGGCTTCGCTCATTGAACTCAGCACGCCCGAGCCTTGCGGCCCGGTTGTCACCACATGCCAGTGCCCGGCGGTGTCCCGGTGTGCAATACCGCGTTGAAACTCCGTACGCCCGGCGCGCTTGTTGATTGGTTGCGAACTCGTCGCCGATATCAACGGCAGCGCATGCGGCGTCGCGCCCGACATGGCGAGCAGCGCCTCGCGCACGATGAAATAAAACGTTGCCATCACCGCAACCGGATTGCCCGGCAAGCCAAAGAACAAGGCAGATTCGCCTTCACCCGGACGCTTGCCCGACCACAGGCGGCCGAACGCGAGCGGCCGGCCGGGACGCATCGCGATCTTCCAGAATGCCACGTCGCCGAGCGCGTTCATCAGGTCGCGCGTGAAGTCGGCGTCGCCTACAGACACGCCACCCGAACTGATCACCACGTCGGCGTCCTGCGTAGCCTGTCGCAACGCCCGTTCAAGCGATGCGCGATCGTCACGCACAATCCCCAGATCCACCGGTTCCACGTTCATCCGGCGCAGCATTGCGAAGAGGGTATAGCGGTTGCTGTCGTAGACGCAACCCGGCGCCAGCGCTTCGCCGACTGAACGCAATTCGTCGCCGGTTGAAAAAAACGCGACACGCAAGCGTCGTTGTACCGCCACGTCGCCAATACCCAGCGACGCAAGCAAACCTAAATCCGACGCGCGCACAATCCGGCCCTTGCGCAACGCCGGCTGGCCCTGCGCGAGGTCTTCCCCCGCGAGCCGCCGATTCGCGCCGTTCACGATATGCGTTGAGGCGAAGGTGACGGTATCGCCCGCGCGCTGCACGAGTTCTTGCGGCACCACGGTGTCGCAGCCCGGCGGAATGAGCGCACCGGTCATGATGCGCACGCATTGCGCGGCAAGCGGATGCCCTTCGAACGGTTGCCCGGCGAGCGCGGTACCCGCGACCGTCAGGCGAAGCAGTTCATCGTCCGAGCCATCCGAGCCATTCAGCAACGCCGCGCCATTGAACGCATAACCGTCCATGGCCGAGTTGTCGTGGGAGGGGACGTTGATCGGCGAAATGACATCTTCTGCCAGCACGCGATCAAGCGCCTCGAAGAGACGCACGCGTTCCGCCTCGGTGCGACCGCGCGGCAACGCCCACTGGCGCACGATCTCCTGCGCCGCGCTGACGGGCAGCGCGTTCGGATCGTACTCGGCGACGCAGCTCGAAAAGTGCCTGGGTGTGTTCATCGATGAGTGGAGCGGAAGTCGCGATGCAAAGCCCGCGGACGGACCGGTGAAAAGGGCTGGCATGTCGAGGATGCTGGCGCGGCCGCTGCCTTAGTCACTGCAAAGCGACGCTGACCAAGCCGGGGCCTGGCCGCAAACCTGAGCATGGAACGAAACGAACCGGTGCTTAGTTGCGGTTGAGATCGGCTAGCTGCTGCAAATCGTTGACATTGTAAAACGCACGCTCGTTGGCGAAGGTCACTTCTACCGCCTTGTGGCGCGCGTACCACGCGCGGACCTTGCGCTCGCCGGCACGGATGAACGCGTCGAGATCGTCCGCCAGCGACGCCCGCAGCAACGCGAAAACCGGGTGCACCTGGCGTTCGCCCGCAGCATCGACGACTGCTGCCATCGCGATATCCGCTTGTCCTGCGCTTAGGCCTTCGAATAGCCGTTCGGCCAGGTAAGGATCGACGAAAGGCGCGTCGCAGGGCACGAACAGCACGAATTCGGTTTGCGCTGCATGCAACGCCGCCGATATCCCGGCAAGCGGGCCCGGAAAATCGGGAAACGCATCGACAATCACCTTTGCATCGAACGGCATGCCAAGCTGCGCGTAGATCTCGAGGCTGCGATTTGCGCTGATCAGCAGCGCGCCGCATTGCGGCCTCAGCCGCCGCAGCGCATGGAGCGCAAGTGGTTCAAGGTCGAGCGGCTGCAGGCCTTTATCGACACCGCCCATGCGCGATCCGCGTCCGCCCGCCAGCACCACGCCGGTGATCTCGCGCTTGTGCACAGGACCGCCAGTCGGGCGCGCCACGTTGACATCGGCCATCTCAGCCGCCGATGTAGGACATTTCGACGCGCGGTGCGTCCGGGTCGGCAGCGGGCAACGCGTTGCTGCCGCGAAGTTCCGAGTAGCGGTCAGCACGTCCTTCCCAGATCCGGGCGATGGCTGTCGCGATCGTAGCCTCGCTGGCGCCGCTGCGGATCAGCGCGCGCAAGTCGTGGCCGGACGTCGCGAACAGGCACAGGTAGAGCTTGCCTTCGGTAGAGAGGCGGGCGCGCGTGCAGGACCCGCAGAACGCGCGCGTCACGCTCGAAATGACACCGATCTCACCGCTGCCGTCCTGGTAACCCCAGCGTTGCGCGGTCTCGGCGTGGTTGTGGGCTTCGAGCGGTCGCAGCGGAAAATGCTCGGCAATGCGCGCGACCACGTCCGCCGAGGGCAACACTTCGCTCATGTTCCAGCCGTTCGATGCCCCCACGTCCATATATTCGATAAAGCGCAGCACCGTGCCGCTACCTTTGAAGTGGCGCGCCATCGGCACGATTTCGGCGTCGTTCGTGCCGCGCTTGACCACCATGTTGACCTTCAGCGGCGCCAGGCCGACGGCGTGCGCGGCCTCAATGCCTTCGAGCACGTCGGCGACGGCGAAATCGGCGTCGTTCATGCGGCGAAACAACGCATCGTCGAGCGCATCCAGGCTCACCGTTACCCGCGACAACCCCGCGTCCTTCAGCGAGCGCGCCTTGCGGGCGAGGATCGACCCGTTGGTGGTGAGCGTGATGTCGAGCGGACGGCCTTCCGGTGTACGTAGCAACGCCAGCCGCTCGATCAGGAATTCGATGTTCTTGCGCAGCAGCGGTTCGCCGCCGGTCAGCCGGATTTTTTCCACGCCGTGCGCGACGAACAATCGAGCCAGCCGCTCGATTTCCTCGAACGACAGCAGGGCACTATGTGGCAGAAATTCGTGGTTTTTATCGAAGACTTCACGCGGCATGCAGTACACGCAGCGAAAATTGCAACGATCAGTCACCGATATGCGCAGATCGCGCAACTCACGCGACAGTCGGTCGGTGAGCAGTCCGCGCGGCGTCACGGCCATAGCCGACGAACCCGCGGAAAAATCCGGGATCGCGCTGACATCGGTGACGGGAATGATGCGTCGGGACATGATCGTTTTATTTCTCGTGCAGTGGCAGCGGGGCGGCCCACTTCGAACTTCGAATAATTCATTTTAGCGGAAGGGCGGTCTGAAGGCGGCTCGCCCTTGCCTTTTCACGGGCATTTGCCCCCCGTCCAATAAAAAAAGCGCCACCGACCGAAGTCAGGTGGCGCTTTTCGAAACGTCAGACGCGTTTACTGTGCGTCTTTACCGGTTTCCACTTGCTGCATCGGCGCAGCGTCCAGCGGCGGCAGGCGCTTGCGTTCGCGCACGACACGCTTTGGCGCTTCCGCCTGGGCTGTGGCTTCGCGCGCTGCGCGGAGCTTGTCGGCGTCGGTATTCACCCAGACGAGGCCCGCCGTATCCAGCATCGGCTTGAGCACTTCTTCTTTAAGGGTGACAGCCGCGACTGGCGCAACCGGAGCGGCCGCTACGGGAGCCACAGTTTCCACCGGTTCAAACGTCTTTACCGGCTCGGATTCGACCGGCGCGAACGCTTCTGCCACAACTGGCGCGGGCGATGCGACCGGTGCAACCGTCTCCGATACTGGCGTCGCGGCAACAGGCGCCGTTTCAACCGGTTCAGCGACTTGAGCTTCCGGCACTGCGTGAGCAATGACGGGCTCGGGTTCCGCTGCCTTCGGGGTATCGGCGAAAGGACTTTCGATCTTTTCTTCCGCTACCTTCGGCGTCGGTCCGAACGGGTTTTCGATTGGCCGTGACACCGGCTTTTCGAAGATATCCGTCGCAGGGGCTTCGGCAACCGTTGCGCTGGTTTCCTGGGCGGCATGCGCTCCTTGCACTTCTTGCGCGCCATGCGACACGACAAAACCCTCGGCTTCAGCGCGTTTCGCTTCCACGGGCGCTGTTTCAACCGGCGCAACTTGTGCGACGCGAACCGGTTCCGGCAACTCCGTCACGCTGATCGCGGCGGCCGAAACCGGCTCGACCGTGACCGCATGTGCGGGTGCTTCTACCGGTGCCAACACAGCCGATGCCGTCTCAACGGGCTTAGCCACAACGGGTGCGAAATCGCGGCTGTCATCAACGTCATTCGACGAATCCGTGTCGAACACACCGGCTTGAGCGCGTTCGCTGTCAGCATTGCCTTCGTTTTCAGCAGCGTCACCGGCCTGATTGCCCGTCACGCCTTCTTCTTCACGATCACGGCGTCCACCACGACGACCACGACGGCGACGACGACGCTCTTCGCCTTCACGCGCTGCACTGGCCTGATCGGCCTGCAATGCGTCAGCGTTACCGTTCTGCTGCGATTCCTGGCCCGAAAGGGTGTTGTCCGTCAATTCCGACACCACCGTTTCGCCTTGCGTCAATGCTTCGACGGCTGCTTCCGGTTGTGGCTTGCGGCGTTCGCCCCGTTCTGGACGTTCCCCACGTTCACGGCGTTGACCGCGATCGGCGGCTTCAGCACTTTCCGGTGCGCGTTCACCACGGTTCTCGCGTGGTTCACGCGGTTCCCGGGGCTCGCGTACTTCGCGCGGTTCACGTCCTTCACGCGCCTCACGCGGTTCGCGGCCTTCCCGCGCTTCACGCGGCTCACGGCCTTCACGTCCACCACGCGGTTCGCGCGGCTCGCGGGTTTCACGTGCTTCACGCGGTTCCTTCGGTTCCCGTTCCTCGCGGCGCGGGTTTTGACGCCCGCCCGCCGTGCCCGGCGCGCTCGGCGTAGCGCCACTAGTGGCTGCAGCGCTATCGCGCGAACCAGCACCACCACGACGATTGCGGTTCCGGTCACCACCTTGGCCCGAACGCTCTGGCCGTTCGCCACGAGCCGGACGTGCCGGCGCGGGCGCTGCGACTGGCGCAGGAGCCGGTTTTACTTCGGGCTGGACGCCGAACAGGTTCTTCAGCCAGCCGATAAACCCGCCTGTTGAAGCAGCCACCACCGGAGCAGGTGCCGCGACCGGAGCCACAGCGACCTTCACCGGTGCGCTCGGCGCAGGCGATGCCGGCGTGATGCCCTTGACCATTGCTTCCTGCTTCGGCTTGATTTCTTCGGTGCGCTTGCTGTAACCCGTTTCGGATTCCAGTTCGTGCGCCGCTTCTTCGGCCATCTTCCAGGAGGCACGCGGTTCGTCGAGACGGGTATCGTCGTGACGCAGGCGTTCCAGCTTGTAATGCGGCGTTTCGAGATGCTTGTTCGGGATCAACACGACGTTGACCTTGAAGCGCGACTCGATCTTGTTGATTTCCGAACGCTTTTCGTTCAGCAGGAAGGCGGTCACTTCCACCGGCACCTGGCAATGAATTGCCGCGGTGTTTTCCTTCATCGCTTCTTCCTGAATGATCCGCAGCACTTGCAGCGCGGACGATTCGGTATCGCGAATGTGACCCGTGCCGTTACAACGCGGGCACGTCACATGGCTGCCTTCGGAGAGCGCCGGACGCAGGCGCTGACGCGACAGCTCCATCAAACCGAAGCGCGAAATCTTGCCCATTTGTACGCGCGCACGATCGTGCTTCAACGCGTCTTTCAGGCGCTGCTCGACTTCGCGCTGGCTCTTGGCCGATTCCATGTCGATAAAATCGATCACGATCAAGCCGCCCAGATCGCGCAGGCGCAACTGGCGCGCGACTTCGTCGGCGGCTTCGAGGTTCGTGCGCGTCGCCGTTTCCTCAATGTCCGCGCCCTTCGTCGAGCGCGCCGAGTTCACGTCGATAGCCACCAGTGCTTCCGTGTGGTCGATCACGATCGCGCCGCCCGAAGGCAACGGCACCGTGCGCGAATACGCGGTTTCGATCTGGTGTTCGATCTGGAAACGGGAGAAGAGGGGAACGTCGTCGTGATAGCGCTTAACCTTGCTCAGGTTATCCGGCATCACGATATCCATGAAGGCGCTGGCCTGGTCATGGATCTCGGTGGTATCGATCAGAATTTCACCGATATCCGGCTGGAAGTAATCACGAATCGCCCGGATCACGAGGCTGGATTCGAGATAAATCAGCATCGGTTTTCCAGCGACACCGCTTTGCGACGCCGCTTCCACCGCGCGCCACAGTTGCATCAGGTAGTTCAGGTCCCACTGCAGTTCTTCAGCCGAGCGGCCGATCCCCGCCGTTCGCGCGATGATGCTCATGCCTTCCGGCAAATCGAGCTGGCCCATTGTTTCGCGCAGTTCCTGGCGCTCGTCGCCTTCAATCCGGCGCGATACACCCCCGCCACGCGGGTTGTTCGGCATCAGGACGAGGTAGCGTCCGGCGAGCGAGATAAACGTGGTGAGGGCCGCGCCCTTGTTGCCGCGTTCTTCCTTTTCGACCTGAATGATCAGTTCCTGGCCTTCGCGCAGTGCGTCCTGGATGCGCGCGGAGCGCATGTCGACGCCGTCCTTGAAATACTGGCGGGCGACTTCCTTGAACGGCAGAAAACCGTGGCGGTCTTCGCCATAGTTCACGAAACAGGCTTCGAGCGAGGGCTCGATGCGGGTAATAACTCCCTTGTAGATATTGCCTTTGCGCTGTTCGCGCCCGGCGGTTTCGATGTCGATATCGATGAGTTTTTGCCCATCGACGATGGCGACGCGCAATTCTTCTTGCTGCGTCGCGTTAAACAGCATGCGTTTCATTGGACGGCTCCAGAGCGGCTCTACCGGCCCCCATCGAGCGAATTCGCGCGGTTGTCAGTCGCGTGAAGCAGGAGGGCGGGCGCGCCGCGCTTTTTTGTGTGTGTTGTCACAAAGCACGCTGGAGCGGGAGTTCGGGCGGAGAGAATTGCCTGGGACGGGTCAAGCCACCGGCCAGCGACGAAACGCGTCGCGGCGGGCAGCCAGCCTTGGGGCACATGCGAACAGACTTCGACACGCCGTAAAGCAACGGCTGGCGGCTTAAGCGGCACAGCACTGCGGCTCGACGTCCTTCAAACTACGTGAAGAGCCGGCAGCGCAGCCAGCAGCAGCCGGATGCGGCCTGACACAGTGTCAAACGGGTGGAGGGTTTTCGCGCAAAACCAGAGCGACAAGCAAACCGACCGACGTTTTCCAAACCTGCAGCAGGTTGCCGTTGCGGTTTGCCGGGTGCTCAAAGCGCCCGATAACCGCGTTGGGTGTCTCGTCTTGTTGCGACCTCTGCCACGCTTCGCCCGTTTCAGCGCAGCTTGCAGCAGAAGCCGTTTTCTTCGCAACCGCCAAGCGACGATGTTCCGTTCACCCTAACCTGATACCCGCCCGATATCTTTTAGATATCTGCCTGATACCCGGGTCACATCCGGAAGAAGCCGGGTTTAAGTCCGGACCTCATCGTCTCTCGCCGATAAAATTCTTGATCGCCAAAAATCCGTTACCGTGTCGACGATCGACTCGACCGAACGCGCCTGTGGGCACCGTCCCTGCCGTGCGATATCGTCGTGCGTGCAACTTGTTACTCCGTTTTCCGGGTGAGCAACTGACCCTGGGCGCAAGTAAAATAACGGTTTACTGCTTGCACCTGTACAGTCTGACAACATCCGGCCAGCTTAGTGGCTTTTTCCAGACTGTCCGCAAATTATATTCAGAATGAATGAGTTAGGCAAAACATCCCATAAAAAGGTCGCAAGCGAACAGGTCTCAATGATCGAGATCGACGAAAATGCGGCGGGTCAGCGCATCGACAATTTTTTACTTCGCGTCTGTAAAGGCGTGCCAAAAAGTCACATTTACCGGATTTTGCGCAGTGGAGAAGTGCGCGTAAACAAGGGCCGTATCGACGCCGCTTACAGGCTTGAAATGGGCGATCTCGTCCGCGTTCCGCCTATTCGCACCGCGCAACTGGACGAAACACCGGTTTCATCGAATGCGCCTGCGGCTGAATTCCCCATACTATTTGAAGACGATCACTTAATCGTTATCGATAAACCCGCCGGGGTCGCCGTTCATGGCGGCAGTGGCGTCGCGTTCGGTGTTATCGAACAATTGCGCAACGCGCGCCCGCAGGCGAAATTCCTCGAATTGGTGCATCGGCTGGATCGCGAGACCTCCGGCGTGCTGATGCTCGCGAAAAAACGCTCGGCGCTGATCAACGTGCATGAGCAAATGCGCGAAAACCGTATCGATAAACGCTATCAGGCCGTCGGTCACGGCGACTGGCTGGCGGGGTGGGGGCGCCGGCGGATCGTGAAAGAGCCGCTGCACAAATACCTGACGCCCGAGGGCGAGCGTCGCGTGCGGGTTCAGGACGACGGCCTCGCGTCGCATACGGTGTTCAACCTGATCGAGCGTTTCAGCGAGTACGCGTGGGTCGAGGCGGAACTGAAGACCGGGCGGACGCATCAGATTCGTGTGCATATGGCGCATATCGGTCTGCCGATCGCCGGAGACACCAAATACGGCGACTTCGCGCTAAACAAGAACCTGGTACGTCCCAACGCCGATCCGTCACTCAAACGCATGTTTCTGCACGCTTTCCGGCTGAAACTCGTGCATCCGGCCACTGGCGAGACGCTTCAGGTCGAAGCGCCGCTGCCAGCCGAATGCCGGCGCTTCATCGAACAACTCAAACAAAATTCTAGAGAGACCCAATAAATGGCCCGTCAGCAATTCGATCTGATTGTCTTCGACTGGGACGGCACCTTGATGGATTCCACGGCCCACATTACGCGCAGCATTCAGGCGGCGTGCCGCGACCTGGGCCTGCCCGTTCCCGCCGACGAAGCGGCAAGTTACGTGATCGGGCTGGGGCTGCGCGACGCGTTGCAGATTGCCGCGCCCACGCTCGATCCCGTCGATTACCCGAAGCTTGCCGAGCGGTATCGCTTTCACTATTTGATCAAGGGCGAGCAAACCGAGCTCTTCGACGGCGTGCGCGGCATGCTGCAGAGTCTGCGCGACGAGGGTTATCTGCTCGCGGTCGCAACGGGCAAAAGCCGTGTGGGCCTGAACCGCGCGCTTGATCAGTCGCGCCTGACGAGTCTCTTCGACGGCACGCGCTGCGCCGATGAAACCTTCTCCAAGCCGCATCCCGCCATGCTGCACGAACTCACGCGCGAACTAGGGCAGGACGTCAGCCGCACGGTGATGATCGGGGACACCACGCACGACCTGCAGATGGCGAAGAACGCCGGTGCGGCGGCAGTCGGCGTGACGTACGGCGCCCACCCGGCGAAGTCGCTGCACGCACTTGAGCCGCTGTTCGTGGCTGAAAACGTCACGTCGCTGGGGGACTGGCTGCGGGAGAATGCATGACAGGAACGCCGCTTCAGCCGGTGCGAATCTGCGCGTCGGAGGATTTGGTCGACGGCGGCGACGGCGTTCGACACAAAGCGGTCGACAAAGGCGGCGAAGCCACGGTGTTTTTTATCCGATACGACGGCAAACCCTTCGGCTACCTCAACCGCTGCGCCCACGTGCCCATGGAGATGGACTGGTCCGAAGGCAAGTTCTTCGAGACCTCCGGCTTATACTTGATGTGCGCGACTCACGGCGCGATTTATGAGCCGGACACGGGGAAATGCGTCGGCGGCCCTTGCCGTGGCGCGCGTTTGCGGCGGGTGGCAGCGGAAGAACGCGACACACCCGAAGGCCGCGCCGTCTTCTGGCTTCCCGACGACGATCTCCGTCCGGCTTGAGCGTTTTCGCGGGTGTTCTCGCGATTCGAAGCAAAGTCGCTTTTCATTTCTAATCAGTCAACCAGGCGACGCATGTCCGATCAAATTCCCACCGATTCCGCGGATAAGGCGCGTCCCAAATCCATCGGCGACACCGGCAGCAACTGGGAGCGCGCGGCGCTCGAACGTATCGCGCTCGCGGCAATCAATGAACAGCGTGCCGCGCGCCGCTGGCGGATATTTTTCCGTTTCGTGTTCCTCGCGATCCTGGCGATCGCGGTCTGGAGCGCGTTCGATTTCACCAGCGACAAAGTCGCGAAAACCGAACGCCATACGGCGCTGGTCGAACTGGAAGGAGAAATTTCTGCTAATAGCGATGCCAGCGCGGACAACGTAAACGCAGCGCTGGACAGCGCTTTTGAAGACGACGGCACCGCAGCGGTGATCCTTCGCTGCAACAGCCCGGGCGGCAGTCCGGTGCAGGCGGGCATCATCAATCGCGAGATCACGCGCTTGCGGGCGAAATATCCGTCGAAGCCGCTGTATGTGGTGGTGGGAGACATGTGCGCGTCGGGCGGTTATTACGCCGCGGCCGCCGCCAATAAAATCTACGTCGACAAGGCGAGCATCGTCGGATCGATTGGTGTGCTGATGGACGGTTTTGGCTTTACGGGCCTGATGGACAAGCTTGGCGTGGAACGCCGGCTGCACACGTCGGGGGCAAATAAAGGCGCGTTCGATCCGTTTTCGCCCGAAACGCCGGCCATGAATGCCCACGCGCAGGAGATGCTCGACCAGATTCACCAGCAATTCATCGATGCCGTCAAACAAGGCCGTGGCAGTCGCCTGAAAGACTCGCCCGATGTGTTCTCGGGCATGTTCTGGACGGGTCAGAAGAGCGTGGAACTGGGTCTCGCCGACGGTTTCGGCGACGCCGATTACGTCGCACGCGAGATCGTCAAGCAGCCGGATATTGTCGATTACACGCAGAAGGAGAGCATTGGCGAGCGTGTGGCGCGCAAGTTTGGCGCGGCGGTCGGCAACGCGTCGATGCACGCGCTGATGATGGGCGGGAAGATGCAGTTGAAGTGAGTTTTGCAGCGTTCTTCAGATAAAAGCCGCTCGCCTTGAGTTCTCAGGCGAGCGGTTTTTATTGAGTGGTGCGCGATCTCGGCTAAGGGATGAGCCTCACGCCCCCAACAACAAGAAAATCGCCGGCCGTTTATGCAGCTCCGGCGCCGCTTTCTTTTTCCATTCCGACACGGTTCGCGTGACGATCGTCTCGGCCGGTAACGTCAGGTCGACCGCGACGCACACCAGCGTGGACGGCGCGCACGTCGCGAGCAGCGTGTCCAGCAGCGCACGATTTCTGTACGGCGTCTCGATAAATATCTGCGTCTGGTTCGCCTTGCGAGACAGCGCTTCCAGTTCGCGCAGGCGTTTGCCCCGTTCGGCGGCATCGACGGGAAGATAGCCATTGAACGCAAAACTCTGGCCGTTCATTCCCGACGCCATCAGCGCCAGCAAAATCGAACTGGGTCCGACGAACGGCACCACCTTGAGGCCGCGCTCGTGGGCGCGGCGCACGAGCAGGGCGCCTGGATCGGCGACCGCCGGGCAGCCCGCTTCCGAGACAAGGCCGGCGTCAGTACCGGCCAGAATCGGCTTGAGCAGCTTGTCGACTTCACCCGGCGGCGTGTTGACGTTGAGTTCGCGGATCTCGATTTCCTGGATCGGCCGCTCGGTTCCGACCTTTTTCAGGAAGGCGCGCGTGGTTTTCGCGTTCTCGCCAATGTAGTACTGCAGCGCCGCGGCGCGAGCGCGCACGGGTTCGGGAAGAACGTCGGCTAGCGCTGCGCTGTCGCCATCGCCGAGCGTGTTCGGAATCAGGTACAAAACGCCGCTCATACTGCCCCCATTAACGGAAACCCGGCCGCGCGCAACATCCGCGACAACGCGATCAGCGGCAAACCGACCAGCGCGGTGGGATCGTCGGCATGAATTGCGTCGACCAGCGTGATGCCCAAACCCTCCGATTTCGCGCTGCCCGCCACGTCATAAGGCGTTTCGGCAAGCAAATACGCTTCGATTTCCGCATCCGACAACGCGCGGAATTGCACGCGGGTGACGATATCGGCGGATTGGATATGGTCCGAGCGGCTGTCGAAAAGACAAAGCGCGCTGTGGAATTCGACACTTCTACCGCGCATCGACTGAAGCTGGGCGCGCGCATTCTCGTGCGTGCCGGGCTTGCCGATCTGACGGCCGTCGCAGGTCGCGACCTGATCGGAGCCGATCACGAGTGCGCCGGAAACATCGGTCACGCGGGCCGCGGCCGCACGTGCCTTGGCGATCGACAGCCGGACAGCCGTGGCTTCCGGCGTTTCGTCGTCGAGCGGTGTTTCGTCGATATCGGGCGTGATGACATCGAAGGGAATGCGCAGGCGTTCGAGCAGTTCCCGCCGGTAACGCGAACTCGATGCAAGGATGAGGCGCGGCTTAGTTGAGACGTCGGGCATGAAAAGGATTGGCTATGAACAAATGGGGTTAAGGACTGAAATCGGGCTGGGACCGAACTAAAATGGCGGTGCCGCACGCCGAAGCATAAGTGTTTGACTCGAAAAGACAAAGCCGCTATGATTTTGGGCTTTTCATCGGTATGCGAAGGCCTTTTTACGCATACCGAGATGGCGACAGTGGATGGCAGCGGTGGCCGGAAGTGTACCGAGGTGTTGCGCGGTCCAGAGGCAGCCCGGAGTGTGGCAGAGCCGTTTTAGAAGGCCAGATGTGGTGCAGTCACAGGGTGTGGTGCTATCAGATACGCAGCAAGCACACAGCTCGCTGCTAAAACCGGAAAATCGGGATAAACCACACCAGCCGGACGGGTCCGGTGCGGTGCATACTGCAGTTTCACCCCCGGTCGTCCTCCGCGGACTTGCTATCCAGCCGTCGCGGCAACGACCACTGCAGGAGCGCACATGACACAAAATCCTGGCAAACCTGCATGTCCCGCCGACTTGCGCGCGCTCGACCTGTTCGAATTCGCCCAAAGCCGTCGGCAGGCAGCAGGCGGTGTACGGGTCTCGCAATTGCCGCGTATGTTGAACGAAGTGCCGGCAGATGCCCCGGACCGCGACACGGTGTTTTCATGGCAGGCCGAAGGCTCCATGCAGCCCGAGTTGCAGGACGACGGTACCGAAGCGCCGCAGCCTTATTTGCGGCTTGCGGTGCACGGATCGGTCTGGATCGAATGCCAGCGTTGTCTTTCGCCGTATTCGCAACATCTGAATGTCGATGCAACGTATCGCATTGTCGCGACGGAAGACGAAGCAGACGAGTTTCCGCTAGACAACGATGAAGTGGAAGTGATCGTTGGCTCACGCCAGTTCGATCTCATCGACTTGATCGAAGAGGAATTGTTGTTGTCCTTGCCGCTCGTGCCGAAGCACGAAGTGTGTCCTGAAGTGCACGAGAGCCTGGTAACGGGCCTCGCGGGCGCCGAGGGCGAGCTGGACAGTGGTGGTCTGAATGGCGATGCAGGCGCGCAGCAGGATGGCGGCTCAGGCAGACCCAATCCGTTCGCCGCGCTCGGTAAGCTCAAGCAGGGCGGTTCCGACGACAATAAGCATTAAGTGTGGATTGAAGCGCAGTGTGGATTGAAGCGCGGGCAATTAAGCACGTGTTTTAAGCGCTCGCAATAAAAGAGTATTGATGTCCGGCATCAGGCCGGATGTCGAATCATCAGGCGGCGCGATGCGTCCGGAAAGACTCGCTGGCCTTAGGTCAGGGTCTCGGGCGTGTCGAGCTGTGTTAGAATTCGCAAAATTTTTCTGGAGTCATCATGGCAGTTCAGCAAAACAAGAAATCGCCGTCCAAGCGCGGCATGCATCGTTCGCACGACTTCCTGACCGCGCCGGCGCTGGCTGTTGAGCCGGGCACGGGTGAAGTCCATCTGCGTCACCACGTGAGCCCGAACGGCTACTATCGTGGCAAGAAAGTCATCAAGACGAAGAACGACTAAGCGTACGACGCTTGTTGCGTCTGGCGTCACCGTCTTGACTCGTGGTCTGAGTCGCGGTTGTTTGCGCTTGACATGTTCCCGGTACAACAAGAAGGCGGCATTTCACTGCCGCTTTTTTGTGCCTGAAATTCGTCGCACTCCATGACCGTAAAGATCACTATCGACTGCATGGGAGGCGACCACGGCCCGTCCGTGACCGTTCCCGCCGCGGTCAGTTTCGTGCGCTCACATCCTGACGCGCAGTTGCTGCTTGTCGGCATCGAGTCGGCCATCCGCGCGCAGCTGAAGAAGTGCAAAGCCACCGGCGAAACCCGGCTGACGGTCGTCCCTGCGACCGAAGTGGTCGAGATGGACGATTCGGTCGAGGTAGCGCTGCGCCGGAAGAAAGATTCGTCCATGCGGGTGGCGCTCAATCTCGTCAAGGACGGCCAGGCGCAGACGTGCATCTCGGCGGGCAACACCGGCGCATTGATGGCCGTGTCCCGCTACGTGCTCAAGACGCTGCCCGGCATTGAGCGCCCGGCTATCGCATTCGCGATGCCAAGCCAGAAAGGCTTCACCACCGTGCTCGACCTGGGCGCGAACGTGGACTGCGAGCCGCAACACCTGCTGCAATTCGCCGAAATGGGCCACGCGCTTGTCGCCGCTATCGGGGACAAGGAGCGGCCGACCATTGGTCTGCTCAACATCGGCGAAGAAGTCATCAAGGGCAACGACATCATCAAACGCGCCGGCGAATTGCTGCGCGCAAGCACGCTCAATTTCTACGGCAACGTGGAAGGCAACGACATCTATAAAGGCACGACCGACGTGGTCGTGTGCGACGGTTTTGTCGGCAACGTGGCGCTGAAGACCTCGGAAGGTCTGGCGCAGATGCTGACCGACATGATCCGCGAGGAATTCAGCCGATCGCTCTTGACCAAGCTGATGGCGCTCGTCGCATTGCCCGTTCTCAAGCGCTTCAAACGGCGGGTCGACCCGGCCCAGTACAACGGCGCCGCGCTGCTTGGCCTGCGCGGGCTGGTCATCAAAAGTCACGGATCGGCACAAGCCTACGGGTTTGAGTGGGCTATCAAACGCGGGTATGATGCCGTCAAAAATGGCGTGCTTGAACGCCTCGTGCGCGCCATGGAAGAAAACACTGCTCCCGTGCAACAAGCGGCGCTCGGCGCTTCTGCTGACACTGCTGGCACCGTGGTCCCGAATCAGACCGACCCCGCGGCCGACCCCGTCGCCCCAGGCGACAATACGGTCGCTGCCCGCCCGCTCGTGCAGCCGGGCGAACCGGGTGCCGCGCTATCCTCGAAGGCATAATGGCTCAATCGAATCTCTATTCCCGTGTGATCGGAACGGGCAGTTACCTGCCGGCGGACCGTGTCTCGAATCAGGAACTGGCCGAGCGTCTGGCAAAACAGGGTGTCGAAACGAGCGATGAGTGGATCGTCGCCCGCACCGGTATTCATGCGCGTCATTTCGCCGCACCCGATCAGACGACCAGCGAACTCGCCTTGCAGGCGTCGCATCATGCGATAGAGGCTGCGGGTATTGATCCGCAATCGATCGATCTGATCATTGTCGCCACGTCCACGCCTGACTTCGTTTTCCCCAGCACCGCTTGCCTGTTGCAGAATAAGCTCGGCATCAAGAACGGCGGCGCTGCGTTTGATATCCAGGCTGTCTGCTCGGGCTTCGCTTATGCCGTTGCAATGGCAGACAGCCTTATCCGCGGCGGCGCCAATCACACGGCGCTGGTCGTCGGCGCTGAAACCTTCTCGCGTATTCTCGATTTCAACGACCGCACAACCTGTGTGTTGTTCGGCGATGGCGCGGGCGCGGTGATCCTGCAAGCCTCCGATGAACCCGGCGTACTGTCCAGCGCGCTTCACGCCGACGGCAGCCACGCGAACATCCTGTGCACGCCGGGCAATGTGAACAAGGGCGTGATCGAAGGCAGCGCGTTCCTGCACATGGATGGCCAGGCCGTGTTCAAGCTGGCGGTGAAGGTGCTGGAAAAAGTGGCCGTCGAGGCGCTCGAGAAGGCGCAACTGACCGCGAGCGATATCGACTGGCTCATTCCGCATCAGGCCAATATCCGCATCATGGAAAGCACCGCGCGCAAGTTGCATGTGCCGCTGGAGCGCATGGTCGTGACCGTTGGGGAGCATGGCAATACGTCGGCGGCATCCATTCCTCTCGCATTCGACGTCGCCGTGCGCGACGGCCGTATCAAGCGCGGCCAGCATGTGCTGATCGAAGGGGTGGGCGGCGGCTTCACGTGGGGCGCGTCGGTTATCCGCTATTAAGCGGGTATTAAGCCGACACGACTCCCCGTCTTCAAGCCACCTCAGTCATTCGACAATCCAATCGAGCAAGGACCTCATGAAATTCGCGTTCGTTTTTCCGGGACAAGGTTCCCAGTCGGTCGGCATGCTCAATGCGTTTGCCGACCACGCCGTGGTGCGCGAAACCGTGCAACAGGCATCCGATGCACTCGGCCAGGATCTGGCCAAGCTGATTGCCGAAGGCCCGGCGGAAGAACTGGGTCTCACCACGAACACGCAACCCGTCATGCTGACGGCCGCGTACGCGATTTATCGCGTGTGGGAAAAGGAAACCGGGCTCAAGCCGGCGATCGTCGCGGGTCATAGCCTGGGCGAATATACGGCGCTGGTTGTTGCTGGTGCGCTGCCGTTTTCTGCCGCCGTGCCGCTCGTGCGTTTTCGCGCGCAAGCCATGCAGAGCGCGGTGCCGGTAGGCGAAGGCGGCATGGCCGCAATTCTTGGTCTCGACGACGACGCTGTGCGCGCCGTCTGCGCCGAAGCTTCGGCGGCAGGGATTGTGGAGGCGGTGAACTTCAACGCGCCGTCCCAAGTGGTGATTGCTGGTGCGAAAGCAGGCGTTGAAAAAGCCTGCGAAATCGCCAAGGCCAAGGGTGCGAAACGCGCTTTGCCGCTGCCGGTGTCTGCCCCGTTCCATTCGTCGCTGCTCAAGCCGGCGTCGGACCAGTTGCGCGAGTATCTGGCGAGCGTCAGTATCACCGTGCCGCTGATTCCGCTGATCAATAACATCGATGTCGCGAGCGTCGCCGAACCGGCTGCCATCAAGGACGCGCTCGTGCGTCAGGCCGCGGGTCCCGTCCGCTGGGTCGAAACCGTGCGGAAGATGGCGCACGAAGGGGTCACGCACGTGATCGAATGCGGTCCGGGCAAGGTGCTGAACGGGTTGACGAAGCGGATCGACGGTACGCTGATCGGCGCATCGATCTTCGATCCGGTTTCGCTCGAAGAAACCCGCAAACTGCTCGCCGGCTGAATTCGTCGGCCAGATAGGTCAAGGTAGTGACGCAAAGCGGTCAGGCAAAACCAAGGAACGGACGAAAGATGATTCTGGACAAGCACATAGTGGTCGTGACGGGCGCGTCGCGAGGTATCGGCCGGTCGATCGCGGTCGAACTCGCGCGCCAGGGCGCGACCGTGATTGGCACGGCGACCAGCGAAAGCGGCGCCGAAGGCATTACCGAAGCATTGAAAGAGTTTGGCGGGCAAAGCCGTGGCGCTCTGCTGAACGTCACGGACGCAGCCGCGAGCGAGGCGTTTATCGACGGCGTGGTCAAGGAATTCGGCGGCCTCAACGTGCTGGTGAACAATGCCGGGATCACGAAAGATCAACTCGCGATGCGCATGAAGGACGACGAATTCGACGCTGTCATCGACACCAACCTGCGTGCCGTTTTCCGCCTCTCGCGCGCCGTGCTGCGGCCGATGATGAAAGCGCGCGGCGGCCGGATCATCAACATCACGTCAGTGGTGGCGTCGTCGGGCAACCCGGGGCAGGCCAACTACGCGGCCGCGAAGGCCGGCGTGGCAGGCATGACGCGGGCGCTGGCCCGTGAAATCGGCAGCCGCGGGATCACGGTGAACTGCATTGCGCCGGGTTTTATCGACACCGACATGACCAAGGTCCTGCCGGAAGCGCAGCGTGCGGCGCTCACAGCACAGATACCACTCGGCCGACTGGGCAGTCCGGAAGATATCGCTCATGCTGTGGCTTTCCTTGCTTCGCCGTACGCGGGGTACATCACGGGTACGACGCTCCACGTGAACGGCGGCATGTACATGTGACAGGCATTTCGTTAATATCCGCGCCTTGTGGCGGGTGCGCAAAGTGCTGATTTAAAGCACGGTGCGCGGGATGCGAAATTTGCTGTCAGAAGTGTTAAGCAGGAAAGGGCGCAGGAAAGGGCGCAGAAAAGGACGTGACAGGCATCAAAGGCATGTCACGCGCCAAACAAAGCTGATTTCGTGCGTGGGTATTTACGGGTACAAACCTGATAAAATGCGCGCACTTGTGTTTTTGAACTACATTTCCCTCGGAGGGCTGCATGGACAATATCGAACAGCGCGTGAAGAAGATCGTCGCCGAACAACTGGGCGTCGCCGAAGCTGAAATCAAGAACGAAGCTTCGTTCGTCAACGATCTGGGCGCTGACTCGCTCGACACCGTCGAACTCGTGATGGCTCTCGAAGACGAATTCGGCATGGAAATCCCTGACGAAGAAGCCGAGAAGATCACGACGGTTCAGCAAGCGATCGACTACGCTCGCGCCAACGTCAAGGCCTAAAGCCCGACGCGCAAGCTGCTTCTACACTATTCGGGGTTGACGCTCTGTCGCGATTCGAACCGATTTAACAGCCACAGGGCTCACAGGGCAATTTCCTGTGGATCTTGTGGCTTTTGCTTTTTGTCATTTATGGATAAGGGGTTACTGTGAGCCGTCGTCGTGTTGTTGTTACAGGCCTTGGGCTGATTTCGCCTGTCGGCAATACCGTTGCCGACGGCTGGGCCAATCTGGTCGCTGGCAAGTCGGGCATTGCCGAGATCACGAAGTTCGATGCCACGAACTTCTCCACGCGCTTTGCCGGCGAAGTCAAAGGCTTCAATGTCGAAGACTATATGCCGGCCAAGGAAGCGCGCCACATGGATACCTTTATCCATTACGGCATTGCTGCCGGTGTGCAAGCCATGCAGGACAGCGGACTGGAAATTACCGAGGAAAACTCGGAGCGCGTGGGTGTCGTGGTCGGCTCGGGCATCGGCGGCTTGCCGATGATCGAAATCACGCAAACGGAATTGCTGAATCGCGGCCCGCGCCGGATTTCGCCGTTTTTTGTACCGGCGTCGATCATCAACATGATCTCCGGCCATCTCTCCATTCGCTTCGGTTTGAAAGGACCGAATCTTGCCATCGTGACTGCCTGTACGACGGGGCTGCATTGCATCGGCGAAGGCTCGCGGCTGATCGAATACGGCGACGCCGACGTGATGATCTGCGGCGGTTCGGAAGCGACCGTATCGCCATTGGGTGTCGGCGGCTTCGCGGCTGCGCGCGCGTTGTCGCAGCGCAACGACGACCCGGCTACCGCCAGCCGTCCGTGGGACAAGGATCGGGACGGTTTTGTACTGGGCGAAGGCGCCGGCGTGATGGTGCTTGAAGAATATGAGCACGCGAAGGCGCGCGGCGCGAAGATTTACGCGGAAGTCAGCGGCTACGGCATGAGCGGCGACGCGTATCACATGACCGCACCGCCGGAAGACGGCGACGGCGCCCGCCGCAGCATGCGCAATGCGTTGAAAAACGCCCAGGTCAATGCGGACGAGGTGCACTACCTGAACGCTCATGGCACATCCACGCAGCTCGGTGATCTGGCCGAGACCATCGGGATCAAGAATGCCTTCGGCGATCACGCGAAGAAGATCGTGGTGAATTCCACCAAATCGATGACCGGCCACCTGCTTGGCGGCGCCGGCGGACTGGAATCGGTCTTCACCGTGCTGGCGCTGCACCACCAGATATCGCCGCCCACCATGAATATCTTCAACCAGGACCCGCAATGCGACCTGGACTACTGCGCGAACGAAGCGCGGAACATGAAGATTGACGTGGCGCTGAAGAACTCGTTCGGTTTCGGCGGTACGAACGGCACGCTCGTTTTCAAGCGGCATTGAGCGGCGCGCGCCTGGTCGTCGGGGAAACGGGCGAATGACAAGCGCGCAGATTCTGTTGCCGGAGACATCCTCTGACTCGTTCGCCGCGGACTTGCTCGCCGATTCCCCGCGCCGGCATACACTCCGTCCCTCGCTGTTCCTGTGGGGCGCCACCGCAGCATTCGTGGCGGTCGCGGCAGCATCGGTATTCCACTGCCTGGCGGCTTACGCCGGGCTGTTCAGCGCGTGCGTAGCGGCTTTGACCGTGATTGCCGCGCTGGCCACTACGGCCTTGGGCGGCGAGCGGCGGCGCCCCGTCGCGTTCGAGATCGGACAAGATGGTTTGACCATGTGGGATCGCGCGGGGAACGCGCAATACCGGCGTATTACAGGTTGCGCCCAGTGGAGCGACCGCTTGCTTGTCCTCATCCTGGTCCCGGCGAAAGGCCGCCCAGCATCGTTTCTGGTGGCCGCCGACGCGCTCGCCAATGCTTCCGCGTTCCGCGAACTGACCGTGCGCGCCCGGCGTTGCGCCCAGGAACATCTGTAACGCGTGTAACCGCCGGTCAGCATCCGGCGTGTTCCGGCGGCGTAACGCTACAATAGCCCTCCGCGTAGCACCCCCAAAGTTAACGGATTTCCCAGGTGAGCGAAAAAGAAATCGATCAGGTACTGGTCGAACGCGTGCAAAAGGGCGATAAAGCAGCGTTCGAGCTACTGGTCGCCAAATATCAGCGCAAAATCATCCGGCTTATCTCCCGTCTCGTGCGGGATCCCGCCGAGGTTGAGGACGTCGCGCAGGACGCCTTTATCAAGGCTTATCGCGCGTTGCCGCAATTTCGCGGAGAATCGGCGTTTTATACTTGGCTTTACCGGATTGCGGTCAACACCGCGAAGAACTACCTTGCCACTCAGAGCCGTCGTGCTCCAACTTCTACCGAAGCTGATGCAGAAGAAGCGGAAACTTTCTCCGATGCAGACCAACTAAGGGATATCAACACGCCTGAGTCGATGTTGATGAGCAAGCAGATCGCACAGACGGTCAATGCTGCAATGGCGGTTTTACCGGAAGAGTTGCGCACCGCCATTACTCTTCGTGAGATTGAAGGTCTGAGCTACGAGGAAATTGCCGAGATGATGAATTGTCCAATTGGGACCGTCAGATCAAGAATTTTTCGTGCTCGCGAAGCCATTGCGGCAAAATTGCGTCCGTTGCTGGACACTCCCGAAGGCAAGCGCTGGTAACAGCGAGGTTGCGCGGGGCAGGGACGCGGTATCTGAGTCAGGTAGTGTCACTACGGGGTGCAGTCAAGATGGGGAGCATCATGGGGTCGGTTTCGGTGCAATCGCAAGCTAGCTCGCGAGGCGAGCGTCTGTCCGCTTTTGTCGACGGTGAATCGTTCGACGGTTCGGGCGACATCAGTCAGTTTCTTTCCGGGTTTACGCAGAAGGATCGCGCGGCGTGGTCGGATTTCCACTTGATCGGCGACGCCCTGCGTTCCGACGATCTCGCGGCGAGTCCTGCAGCCAGCAGCGCGTTCATGAACGCGTTCTCGGCGCGCTTCGAGGCGGAAGCGCATGTATTCGCGCCCGCGGCCATTCCGGCGGTCTCTACGGAGCGCCTGCGTTCGCGGCTGTTCCGCCGCCGCGTAGTACCGGCTTTCGCCGTCGCGGCTGCCGCAGCCACGCTGACTTGGATCGTCGTGCCGCAATTGCAGGGCGTGGACGGCCACAACGGCGCGCAGATGGCGTCCTTGTCGTCGGATCATGTGCAGCGCGTGGCCATGGCTTCCATGCCTGCCGCCAGCACGCGTTCACCGGTTGTCGAAGCGAATATCATTCGCGACGCGAGCCTGGACCAGTATCTCGAAGCGCATCAGCAATTCTCCCAACAGCCCGTCATGCCGGGCTCGATGCCTTTGATTCGCACTGCGGCTACCAGCCAAGGCCAATAACTGATGCAACGTGTGCGGTTGAAGAAAACGACTCATTGGGGGCGGTTGCCGGCGTTGATGTTCTGCGCAGCCGCGTTGTTATCCGCGGCATCGAGTGCTTTTGCGCAAGGCGACGATTCCGCCGCCGCGCGCAAGTCCGCTGCGGAACTGCTCAACCGGATTCACGACGCCGCACAGCAGCAGAACTACGAGGGCACCTTCGTCTACCAGCGTGGGACAACGGTGCAATCGTCGCGGATTACCCATTCGGCGGCGCGCAGCGACGGTGAGTTCGAGTCGCTGGAAAGCCTGGACGGAGCGCCTCGCAAGATGCTTCGCCACGACGACGACATGTACACGTTCGTACCCGAACGGCATTTGGTGATCGTCGAAAAGCGTCTGAACAAGGACGCGTTCCCGTCGTTGCTGACGACCAGCAGCGAGCAGGTCCTGACGGTGTATGAGCCCAAAATGCTGGGTCCGGACCGTGTAGCCGGGATCGACAGCCAGGTGATCGAGCTCGATCCGAAAGACGCCTTGCGCTTTGCCTACAAGCTCTGGGCTGATTCGAAAACCGGTCTTCTGCTGCGCGCGCAGACGCTTGGCCCTGACGGTCAGGTGCTTGAACAGCTTTCATTCTCGCAAGTGCAGATTGGCGGGTCCGTCGACCGCGCTGCCATTGCGAACGGGATCAAGAACATAGCTGGGTGGACGGTCGTGCGTCCGCCGGTTGAGCCTGTCGATATGGAAGCGCAGGGCTGGAAAATCCCGCCCGCCGTGGCGGGTTTCCGCGAGATTCGCGAGTTGCGCCGGCCTATGGCGTCGCGTGAACAGGGCCAGCCGCCCATTCCCGTCGATCAGGCTGTTTTCTCTGACGGACTCGCGGCAATCTCGATTTTTGTCGAGCCCGTGGAAAAAAATTCGCGCAAGGAAGGAGCTGGAGACAGCGGTGCTACACACGTGTTGGTCAAGCGCCGCGGGGATTTCTGGATTACCTTGCTCGGCGAAGTGCCCCAGGCCACGTTGCAGCAATTTGCTTCTGCCATAGAATACAAGCCTTCCAAGTAATTCCTCGGCCCACCACGATATGAGCAATCTCTCGCTGCGCACCTATTTCGCGGCCGCGGCGCTTGCCGCATGCCTGCCGCTCGCGACCTTCGCGGCCACAGCAGCGGCGCCCGCGTCGACGCCGGCGCCGGCCGCCACACCGGTCGCGGTGCCGGGAGTGAATTTGCCCGACTTCACCACACTCGTCGATAAAGTGGGTCCATCGGTCGTCAATATTCGTACGACAACCCGCGTCAGCAGCAGTAGCAGTGATCTGCATGGCTTGCCGCCAGGCATGGACGACGGCGACATGTCGGAGTTCTTCCGCCGTTTCTTCGGTATTCCGATGCCCGGCACGCCACGCGGCGGCGGTGGAAGCGGTGGCGGCAACGGCGGTGGTAGCGGCGGAAGCGGAGGCGGCGACCAGGGTGGCGACAGCGGCGGCAGCCAGGGTAATCGCAGCGCACCGCAGGACAGCCCTGACAATCAGGACAATTCGGAGCAGAGCAGCGGCGTGGGCTCGGGTTTCATCATGTCGGCCGATGGTTACGTGATGACCAATGCCCACGTGGTCGACGACGCGGACACCATCTACGTCACGCTCACGGACAAGCGCGAATTCAAGGCGAAGCTGATCGGTGTCGATGAGCGCACGGACGTGGCGGTCGTCAAGATCCAGGCGACGAGCCTGCCGGCCATTACCATCGGCGATTCGAACAAGGTACGTGTCGGCGAATGGGTGCTGGCAATCGGTTCGCCGTTCGGGCTCGACAACACGGTGACGGCGGGTATCGTCAGCGCGAAGGGGCGTGACACGGGTGACTATCTGCCGTTTATCCAGACCGATGTCGCGGTGAATCCGGGCAATTCGGGTGGTCCGCTGATCAACATGGCGGGCGAGGTGATCGGCATCAACTCGCAGATCTACAGCCGTACGGGCGGCTTCATGGGAATTTCGTTCGCGATTCCTATCGATGAAGCCATGCGCGTCGCCGATCAACTGAAGACGACGGGCAAGGTCACGCGCGGCCGCATTGCCGTGGCGATCGGCGAGGTCACGAAGGAAGTGGCGGATTCGCTTGGGCTTCCGAAGGCGCAGGGCGCGCTGGTGAGCAGCGTGGAAGCGGGCGGCCCGGCCGACAAGGCGGGTATCCAGCCAGGCGACATCATCTTGAAGTACAACGACCACGACGTGGCCACGGCGACGGATCTGCCGCGCATGGTCGGTGACACGAAGCCGGGCACGAAGGCGACGATCACCGTATGGCGCAAGGGCGAGTCGCGCGATCTGCCGATCACCATCGCGGAAATGCAGCCGGACAAGGTCGCGAAGGCCGAGACTAAGAAGACGCCGCCGCCGAAGGCGAGCGCGAGCAACACGCTCGGCATTGCGGTGAACGACATTCCGGCTGACCAGAAGAAGGCGCTGAAACTCACGAACGGCGTAATGGTGGACGCGGTGGAGGGTCCGGCGGCGCGTGCCGGCTTCCAGAAGGGCGACATCATCCTGCGGATCGGCGATACGGATATCACGAGCGCGAAGCAATTCGACGCGGTCGCGCAAAACGTCGACCCGAGCAAGATGGTCGCGGTGCTGGTGCGTCGTGGGGACAACACGCAGTTCGTGCCATTGCGCCCGCGTGCGCAGGCGCAGAAATAAGCACGATGAGCGCGCTTAAGCTTTATGGGCGCGCGTGGTGCCACCTGTGCGAAGACTTGCGCGCCGGGCTTGAGCCGATTGCGGCTGAGTTCGGCGTCGCGATCGAGTGGATCGATATCGACGCCGATCCTGAGCTCGAAGCGTTATACGACGAACTCGTTCCCGTTCTGGCGCTGGATGGCGTGGAGTTATGCCATTACCGGCTGGACGAAACCCGAGTGCGGGATGCCCTTCAAAGCACGCGTCCAAGCACGCTTTCAACCGCGCCTGGCACGCGCCCAAGTCCCTGAGCAATCGGACCTTTCCCGTAAAATCCGCCGTCGGCCCGCCTTTTCGGCTAAAATAGACAAGTTTTTCACCCCCATTTTCAAGGCGTGCTCCGCGTTTGTCTGGGCGCGCCTTTTTGCTTGATCGGCACTGAATGAATCATATTCGTAACTTCTCGATCATTGCGCACATCGACCACGGCAAGTCGACGCTGGCCGATCGCATCATCCAGTTGTGCGGCGGCTTGTCCGACCGCGAGATGGACGCGCAGGTGCTCGACTCCATGGATCTCGAGCGTGAGCGCGGCATCACCATCAAGGCGCAAACTGCGGCACTGAGCTACAAAGCGCTCGACGGTCAGGTCTACAACCTGAATCTCATCGACACCCCGGGCCACGTCGACTTCTCGTACGAGGTCAGCCGCTCGCTGTCCGCCTGCGAAGGCGCGTTGCTCGTGGTCGACGCCAGCCAGGGCGTGGAAGCGCAAACGGTCGCCAATTGCTACATGGCGATTGAACTGGGCGTGGAAGTCGTGCCGGTCCTGAACAAGATCGACCTGCCCGCGGCAGACCCCGAGAACGCAATTTCAGAAATCGAAGATGTGATCGGCATTGATGCAACCGATGCCGCGCGTTGCAGCGCGAAGACCGGCCTCGGCGTGACCGACGTGCTCGAGGCGCTGATTGCCAAAGTGCCGCCGCCGAAGGGCGATCCGGACGCACCGTTGCAGGCGCTGATCATCGATTCATGGTTCGATAATTACGTCGGCGTGGTCATGCTCGTGCGCATCAAGAACGGCACGCTGCGCCCGAAGGAAAAGATCAAGATGATGGCGTCCGGCGCGGTTTATCCGGTCGAAAGTCTTGGCGTGTTCGCGCCGAAAGCCACGAATCTCGCGTCGCTCTCGGCGGGGCAGGTGGGCTTCATCATCGCGGGCATCAAGGAATTGCAGGCCGCGAAAGTCGGCGATACGGTGACCACCGTCGCGCGCCCGGCCGAAACGCCGCTGCCAGGTTTCAAGGAAGTGAAGCCGCAAGTGTTCGCGGGTTTGTATCCGATCGAAGCAAATCAGTACGACGCACTGCGTGAATCGCTGGAAAAGCTGAAGCTGAACGACTCCTCGCTGCAATACGAGCCGGAAGTGTCGCAAGCACTTGGTTTCGGTTTCCGATGCGGCTTTCTCGGTCTCCTGCACATGGAGATCGTGCAGGAACGGCTGGAACGCGAGTTCGACATGGACCTCATCACCACGGCGCCGACCGTGGTGTACGAAGTCGTGAAGCGCGATGGCACGCTGATTCAGGTCGAGAACCCGGCCAAGATGCCGGAGCCGTCGTACATTGAAGAAGTGCGCGAGCCGATCGTGACCGTGAACCTGTACATGCCGCAGGAATATGTGGGCGCGGTGATCACGCTTTGCACGAACAAGCGCGGTTCGCAGATCAACATGCTGTATCACGGGCGTCAGGTTCAACTCACCTACGAAATCCCGATGGCGGAAATCGTGCTGGATTTCTTCGACCGGCTGAAGTCCACGTCGCGCGGTTATGCATCCATGGACTATGAGTTCAAGGAATATCGCGCGTCGGATGTGGTGAAGGTCGACATGCTGATCAACGGCGATAAAGTCGACGCGTTGTCGGTGATCGTGCACCGGTCGCAAAGCCAGCATCGTGGGCGTGAAGTGGCGTCGAAGATGCGCGAACTGATTCCGCGGCAAATGTACGACGTGGCAATCCAGGCAACTATTGGCGCGAACATTATCGCGCGCGAAAACATTAAAGCATTGCGTAAGAACGTTCTGGCAAAGTGCTACGGCGGCGATATCTCGCGAAAGAAAAAGCTTCTGGAAAAGCAGAAGGCCGGCAAGAAGCGCATGAAGCAAGTCGGTTCGGTCGAGATTCCGCAAGAAGCTTTCCTTGCGATTCTTCGCGTCGAAGATTAATAAAACAACCGGAAACGATTGATGAATTTTGCGTTGATTCTTTTGGTGCTCGTCATCGTGACGGGGATTGCGTGGGTGTTCGACAAACTGGTGTTCGAGCCGAAACGGCGTCGCGCAGCAGACGCAGCGGTAGTGGAATTCGATCAGCAGCAGGCACGCCTTGAACCCCGTTTCGCCGACGAAAACGCGCCGCAAACGCGCGCTCGCCTGCGCGATGAAAAGCTCCGCCAGCCGTGGTACCTCGAATATTCCGCGAGTTTCTTTCCGGTGATCCTGGTGGTGTTCGTGGTGCGCTCGTTCGTAGTCGAACCATTCAAGATTCCGTCGGGATCCATGGTGCCTACGTTGCTGGTGGGCGATTTCATCCTCGTCAATAAATTCGAATATGGCCTGCGTTTGCCGATCAGCAATACCAAGCTGACCAGCGGCACGCCGCTCAAGCGCGGTGACGTAGTCGTGTTCCGTTATCCGAAAGACGAGTCGGTGGATTACATCAAACGCGTGATCGGCCTTCCCGGCGACACCGTTGCGTACCAGGACAAGAAGCTGACCATCAATGGCAAGCCGGTTCCGGAAACGTCATTGCCTGATTTCTTCGACGACGAACGCATTGGTTACGCGAAGCAATTCGAAGAAGATCTCGATGGCCGCAAGAATGCGATTCTGAATAACGCGCAAGTGCCGCCGTTCGTGATTGGCGCCGACGACTTCCCGTTCCGCGACAACTGCAACTACAACGCTCAAGGCGTCATTTGCAAAGTGCCGGCGGGCAACTATTTCATGATGGGCGACAATCGCGATAACAGCGCAGACAGCCGTTATTGGGGCTTCGTGCCTGATGCGAATATTGTCGGGCGCGCATTCTTTATCTGGATGAACTTCAGCAGTTTGAAGCGCATTGGGGTGTTCCATTGAAGCGCGGTTTTGATCAGCATCACCAGCAGTAATTTCGTTCGACAACTACGCCGCGTCATCGCGGCGTAGTTGTTATTGCAAGTCATCGTTGAGCCGCCTAGAAACAGCACGAAGAATCGCGGCTAACGTGTGCTTGTCGTGTCATTTTCCATGCGGTTTTCCGGCCTTTCAGCCGGATTCGCCCCTCCCGGCGCCCGCGTTATACTCTGCCCATGCCCTCAACCCCGTTGGAAAGCCGGCTCCAGTACGAATTTCGCAATGCGGAATTGCTGCGCCAGGCGATGACCCACCGCAGTCACAGTGCCACGCACAATGAACGACTCGAATTTCTCGGAGATTCCGTTCTAAATTGCGTGGTGGCTGCGCTTTTGTTCCAACGATTCGCAAAACTCGACGAAGGCGACCTGTCTCGCGTCCGGGCAAATCTCGTCAAGCAGCAGTCGCTTTATGAGATTGCACAGGCACTCGATGTCTCAGAGGCGTTGCGGCTGGGCGAGGGCGAGTTGCGCAGCGGCGGCTTCCGGCGCCCGTCCATATTGGCTGACACGCTCGAAGCTATCTTCGGGGCGGTCTTCCTGGATGGGGGGTTTGACGCCGCGCTTCAGGTCATCAAGCGGCTCTATACGCCAATTCTCGATCACATCGATCCACGCACGATCGGTAAAGACGCGAAGACGCTGCTGCAGGAATATCTGCAGGGCCACAAGATTGCATTGCCGACCTATACGGTCGTGGCCACGCACGGCGCGGCGCATAACCAGCAATTCGAAGTGGAATGCACGGTGCCGAAGCTCGATGTGAAGGTGTCGGGTTCCGGTGCGAGCCGGCGCGCGGCCGAACAGGCAGCGGCCAAGAAGGCGCTCGATGAGTTGGCTTCCGCCGCGCCGGCCATGACGGCGAAGCCGAAGCGCAAGGGTTCGCGCGCAGCCAAGCTGGCGGAACTGGAAATCGTGCCGGGCGTGACGGGGGTGCAGGCGGCGCTCGACCTGCGTGCACCGGACCGTCGTGAACGCGCGCGCGCCGCTAGTAATAGCACTGGCGCTAGCCATGGCAGCAATACGCATAATGATCCCGAGCGTCCGGCCACCGCCCCATTCGCGGTGATTCGCGCATCGCATGTGGAACCGTCGGCGGGTGCATTTGCCGGCGCCGAGAAAACCGAGCGGGCGACGATTCATCGGGCGGAGAAGTCGGAGAAGGCCGAGAAAGCAGCGGCCGAGGTGCCGGCGGTCGGAAGCGAGGGGACGGACAAGCCATCGGTTGCGCACGTCGAACCAGCAGTGGATAAAGCTGTGCATAACCCGGTGGAAAAAAGCGCCGCGAAGGCAGATAGTGCAGGTGAAAAGGCGGTCGCGAAGCAAGTCGACAAGCAAGCTGACAAGCCTGCTGCAAAAAGCGCCGACGCATCCCCGGTAGAGAAACCCGCAGCCTCCGCGCGGCAGCGTGAAGACGTGCCAGCTGCGCATTCTGCTACGACCTCGAAGGGCGCAGAGAACGTTGAAGCAAAGGTCGAAGCGCACCTTGAAGAAAGCGTCGATGAAACCGTCGTACGCGCCGCCGATTCCGGCCATTGACATAAGCCTTGAAGCCTGCCGCTAAAGCTCGCACGCTATCGATCACAAGCATAATCCGGACGCCACGCGTCCCCACGAATTCACCGAATCCGCAGCCGCACACATTATGAACGCACCCACTCCCTCTGGTTTCCGCTGCGGCATGGTCGCGATCGTCGGTCGGCCGAACGTTGGCAAATCGACCTTGATGAACGCGCTCGTCGGGCAGAAAGTCAGCATCACGTCGCGCAAGGCGCAGACCACGCGCCACCGTATCACCGGCATTCATACGCTGGACGACGCGCAGTACATTTTCGTCGATACCCCCGGTTTTCAGACCAAGCATAGCGGCGCGCTGAACCGTTCGCTTAACCGCGCGGTGACATCAACGCTGACGTCCGTCGATGCCATTCTGTTCGTGATCGAAGCGGGCCGTTTCGGTCCCGACGACCAGAAGGTGCTCGACCTGATTCCGAACGGCACGCCGTGCCTGTTGATCGCGAACA
This sequence comes from Caballeronia sp. LjRoot34, assembly GCF_964253815.1. Lineage (NCBI taxonomy): Bacteria > Pseudomonadati > Pseudomonadota > Betaproteobacteria > Burkholderiales > Burkholderiaceae > Caballeronia > Caballeronia sp. LjRoot34. Next base: position 3,021,191 of record NZ_CAXUSB020000001.1, on the reverse strand, counting down.
AGCTGGATCACGTCAACGACAAAGCGACGTTATTTCCGTTCATGCAGAAGATGAGCGCGCTGCACGACTTCAAGGAAATCGTGCCGATGACCGCGAAGCATGCTGATGACATCACGCGCTTGATGACGGTCGTGAAGCCGTATCTGCCGGAAGGCTCGCCCATTTACGGTGAAGACGATCTCACCGATCGCAGCGAGCGTTTTCTCGCCGCCGAGATCCTGCGCGAGAAAGTGTTCCGCTGGACCGGCGACGAATTGCCGTACACGAGCACGGTGATGATCGATAAATGGGAAACCGAAGGCCGTTTGCGCCGCATTTTCGCGACCATTCTGGTGGAACGCGATACGCATAAGGCGATGATCATCGGCCAGAAGGGTGCAAAGCTGAAGCAGATCAGCACCGAAGCGCGCCAAGACATGGAACGGCTGTTCGATGGCCCCGTGTACCTTGAAACCTTCATCAAGGTGAAGAGCGGCTGGGCGGACAACGAAGCGGGACTACGCGCCTATGGGTACGAATGACGCGTGGATGACCCAGTCCTCCGACGCAGAATCCGATCCGCTCGCCGACGATAACTTCAGCACCGACGAGCCTTCAACGCCCGCGCCGAAAAGGCGCCGGACGGCGTCCGCGCCTGCAAAAGCCGCTGCACCGAAAGAACCCAAAGAACCCAAAGCCCCGCGACCGCCGCGCGCTGCGCCGCGCTCGGACTTTCGTATCGCGGAGCAACCGTCGTTCGTGCTGCACAGCTATCCGTATCGCGAGACCAGTCTCGTGCTCGACGTATTTTCCCGCGATCACGGCCGCGTCGCGCTGGTCGCCAAGGGCGCCAAGCGCCCGCATTCCGCATTGCGCGGCGTGTTGCAAACTTTCCAGCCGCTGGGGTTATCGTGGACGGGGAAGGGCGAAGTCCGCACCTTGACGCAAGCCGAATGGGTCGGCGGCATGTTGCCTCTCGCCGGCGACGCGTTGTTATGTGGCTTCTACGTCAACGAATTGCTCGTCAAGTTTTGCGCCCGTGAAGACGCGCATCCGGTGTTGTTCAATCACTATGTGCTGACGTTGTCGCGTCTCGCGCACGGTGAGCCCGCGTTGCACGCGCTGCGCTCTTTCGAGCGCGTGCTGCTGCGCGAAACCGGTTACGCGATGGCGTTGAATAAAACCATCACCCGCCAACCGGTTCTCGCTGATCAGAAATACGTCTTCGATCCCGAACGCGGTGTGCGCGACGCATCGGATGATGTACCGTCGCAATGGCCGGTGATCGCCGGGCAAACCCTTCTCGACATGGAGAAGGACGACTACAGCCGCCCGCAGACGGCCGCGCAAAGCAAGACATTGATGCGCTTTCTGCTGAACGTGTATCTTGGCGGCACGCCGCTCGCCACCCGTCAAATCCTGATCGACCTGCAAAATCTATGAGCTTCTTTCTCTCGTCGCCCGCGAACGTGATCGATCTGGGCGTCAACATTGATCACGTCGCCACGCTGCGCAACGCGCGCGGCACGCAGTACCCCGACCCCATCCGCGCCGCGCTGCAAGCCGAAGAAGCGGGCGCCGACGCCATCACGTTGCACTTGCGGGAAGATCGCCGCCATATTGTCGATGCCGACGTTCACGCGTTGCGTCCGTTGCTTAAAACGCGTATGAACCTTGAGTGCGCGGTAACGCAGGAAATGCTGGACATCGCGTGTGGCGTTCGTCCGCACGACGTGTGTCTCGTGCCGGAAAAGCGCCAGGAACTGACGACCGAAGGCGGGCTCGATGTCGCGGGCCAGTTCAACGCCGTGAAGGCCGCGTGCGAGCAGTTGCGTCAGGCCGGCGCGCGGGTGTCGCTGTTTATCGACGCCGATGAAACGCAGATCCGCGCCGCGCACGAAGCTGGCGCACCGGTGATCGAATTGCATACCGGTTGTTACGCCGAAGCCCACGACGAAGCCACCCGCCAGAAGGAGTTCGAGCGCGTCGCGCGCAGCGTCGATTTCGGCAATTCCTTGGGGCTAAAAGTGAACGCCGGGCACGGTCTGCATTACACGAATGTCCAGCCGATAGCGGCGTTGGAAGGCATCGTGGAATTGAATATCGGCCATGCGATCGTTGCGCACGCCATCTTCGCCGGCTGGGACAATGCGGTGCGCGAGATGAAGGCGATCATGGTGGCGTCACGCCTCGCTGCGACTGCATCGCGATAAACGCGAGATAAACACTGATAACCCAAACTCAGGCCCAACGATGGCGATCTACGGAATAGGCACGGATCTCGTTCAGGTAAGCCGTGTAGCGGGCGTGATGGAGCGCACGAAAGGGCGTTTCGCCGAGAAGGTGCTCGGGGCCGACGAACTTCGCATTTACCACGCGCGTAACGCGCGCTCCGAACTCCGAGGTCTTGCCTTCCTCGCGACGCGTTTCTCCGCGAAAGAAGCGTTTTCGAAAGCAATCGGGCTTGGCATGCACTGGCCGATGACATGGCGCGCGCTGCAAACGCTCAACGAGCCGAGCGGCAAGCCGAAGATTGTCGCGTCGGGAGAACTCGCCGACTGGATGGCGGTGCGCGGCATTACCGCCCAGGTCACGATCACCGATGAACGCGATTACGCGGTGTCGTTCGTGATCGCGGAAACCGGCGCGAGCCCAGAAGCACACACAGCAACAAAAACCCCCTGACTTTCTCGCTCCCAATTTGAACTCTTTAAAACGCACTCCCGGGCCAGTCATGCTCGACGTGGCCGGTACAACCCTCTCCGACGCCGACATTCGCCGTATCGACCATCCGATGACCGGCGGCGTCATCCTGTTCGCGCGGCATTTCCAGGATCGCGCGCAACTCGTCGCGCTGACTGACGCGATTCGCACGGTTCGTGATGACATCCTGATTGCCGTCGATCACGAAGGCGGCCGCGTGCAGCGTTTCCGTACCGATGGCTTCACCGTCCTGCCCGCGCCGGGCAAGCTCGGCGAGCTGTGGGACCGTGACGTGTTGCTGGCAACAAAAACCGCGACCGCCTTCGGTTATGTGCTCGCGGCGGAATTGCGGGCGTGTGGCATCGACATGAGTTTTACGCCCGTGCTCGATCTGGATTACGGGCAATCGAAAGTGATCGGTGATCGCGCGTTGCACAGCGACCCCCGCGTGGTGACCTTGCTCGCCAAGAGCCTGAACCACGGTCTCGCGCTCGCCGGCATGGCCAATTGCGGCAAGCATTTTCCGGGGCATGGGTTTGCATCGGCGGATTCGCATGTGGCCATGCCTGTGGACGACCGTTCGCTCGACGACATCCTCGCCGCCGATATCAAACCGTACGACTGGTTGGGCATGTCCTTGGCATCGGTGATCCCGGCGCACGTGATTTACCCCCAGGTCGATGAGAAACCCGCGGGCTTTTCGCGGGTCTGGCTGCAAGACATCCTGCGCGGCAAACTCGGTTTCAACGGCGCGATTTTCAGCGACGACCTGTCGATGGAAGCCGCCCGCGCCGGTGGAACGCTGACCGAAGCGGCCACGGCGGCGTTGACCGCAGGCTGCGACATGGTGCTGATCTGCAATCAGCAGGACGAAGCGGAGAAGGTGCTGGAGCGGCTCACGTTCGTGCCGACGAAGGCATCGCAGACCCGCTTGCGGCGGATGCGGCCACGAGGCCGCGCGTGGAGCTGGGGCAAGCTGATGGAGCAGGTGGAATATCAGCAGGCGCGAGCGCTGGTGGCGAGCGCGTTAGGCTGAAGCGCTTTCTAACGTAGGTCGAACGTAGACGAGTGCGGACGAGCACAACCGCACAAAAAAGCCGCTGGTTCGAAAGAACGAGCGGCTTTTTCAATCAACGACCCAGTCACTCCAGCTTCATGCGCTGGAGCTTGTTGTAAAGCGTCTTCGGGCTGATCCCAAGCAGCGTCGCCGCGCGATGCCGCGTGCCGCCCACCGCCTCAAGCGTCGCACGAATCAGCATGTCCTCGACATCGGCGAGCGCCGTGCCCACCGTTACCTGCACGCTGCTGCCGTTCAGCCCACGGCCGCCCGCACCGCCTTGCTCATCGGCGCGCAAGGTTTCGATAACATCGCCGGATGCGTGATACGCGCGGCGCACCCGCTCGCGTAGTTCGCGCACGTTGCCGGGCCATTCGGTTGTCAGGCACTCGCGAATGAAATCCGGGCTCACGCGTTTGGGCGCGCCGCTCGTAATGCCGCTCACATGGTTCTCGCGATTCAGTTCATCGACGAAATGCTCGGCCAGCAAGGCGATGTCGTCGCCCCGGTCGCGCAAGGGCGGCAACGCAATCGACGACGCATTCAGGCGCAGGAACAGATCCTCGCGCAATTTGCCATCGGCGACGGCGTCTTTTACCGGCGTACGCGTCGCGGCGAGCAGGCGGAAGTCGGTCACGATCTTGTTGCTGCCGCCCACGCGCATGAAGGTCTGCGAATCGAGCGCGCGTAGCAGGGCTTCCTGCTGCGGGATCGGCAATGCATCGATCTGGTCGAGGAACAGCGTTCCGCCACCCGCTTGCTCAAGCAAGCCGGGTTCGCGGTTCTCCGCGCCAGCAAACGCACCGCGTTCGTGGCCGAACATCAGGCTTTCCATCGAACGATTGCTGGTCTCGTTGGCCGCGGCGCAATTGAACGAAACGAACGGACCTTTGCGGCGCCGGCTCATCTCGTGCAGCGTGCGAGCGGCGACTTTCTTGCCCGTACCGCTTTCGCCGCAGATCAGCACGGCGGCTTCCGTAGGCGCGGTGTGTTCAATCAGATCGTAGACATGCTGGATCGCACCGCTGCGCCCGAGCAATCCCCCGAAATAGCCGAGTTCGCGCAGCGTGGAGCGTAACGCCCGAACTTCTTCCGTCAGCTCGTAAGGGCGCGGAATACGGGCGAGCAGGCTGCGCAGGCGCGGAATGTTGACCGGCTTCAGCAGGTAATCCCAGATCCCTTGCCGCAAGCCTTCGATCGCGCTTTCCACCGTCGCATTACCCGTCATCACAATCACAGGCAACGCACCGCCGGGCGGTTGCGCCGGCAGGTTGTGGAGCAGGTCGAGACCGCTGCCATCGGGCAGGTTCAGGTCGACCAGCACGACGTCTGGGATGAAGCGCGTCAGCGCCGAGCGCGCTTCGGCGAGCGTGGTCGCGGTATCGACGGAAAAACCGTCGGCCGCAAGGATGGCGGACAGGCCGGAAAGGCTATTGGGATCGTCTTCGACAATCAAAGCGTGTGGCATGGCGGACACAACGTATTAAATGGTCTGAAATTCGTTCCGCGCCGGTCGCCTCCAATGGCGAGATCCAGCGGCGGACGCCTCGATGCCGGGCTACGTCGGTGTGAGCTGTTGGCGCGATGACGTCACGGTGTCAAGTTTCCGCCCAAGGTTCCAGCCCTCTCCCGACGCGGCGGGGTCTTTGTCCTGCGCTTCCTGATGTGTTCCTGAAGCGTGTTCCTGAAACGCCGGTGTCTGAACACGATGTCCAAGCACGACTTGCTCCCGACGCAATCGCTCAGCCCGTCGGCATGCTAGTGGCCTGCTATTGCGGCTTCACGTTCAGTTCGTTCTTGACCGACTGCACGCCTTCCACGCCACGCGCGACCGCTACCGCTTTTTGAATCTGGTCCGGCGAATTCACAAAGCCCGACAACAGCACTTCGCTCCGATACGTCGTCACACTCACCGCCAGCGACTTCAGGCCCGGATCGGCGAGTAGAGCTGCTTTCACCTTCGCGGTGAGTGCGGAGTCGACGGTGTATTCGCCAGCCGATTCATGCGATGGCGTCGACGAACATCCGGCCGTGATCGCGATTACCGGTACGGCACATGAAACAGCAAGAACAAGACGGGCGAGAGCGGTTTTTGTAATTGGCATGGTCATGTGTTGTTGTTGGAAATTCGACGCCGTCACAGCGCAGTCACAACTAGCACAGCAGGTTTCATGCCATCCTCACCTTTAACAAAAATCAAGGTTTTTAGCACTTAACATCGCATCCTATGGCCGGGAATACCCGGAAATTTCGAGAAACAGTCCGGTAAAGTTTGCCTGAATTGGAAATAATGTTCAGCAAAAAGAAAAAGCGCCCCGAAGGGCGCTTTTTTTAATTCTCTTTTTACCTGGAGCACGCAAGCCGGCTTTGGCAGCCGGCCGAAGCCTTAAGCGCGGCTGCGGTACTCGTTGGTACGTGTATCGATTTCGATCTTGTCGCCAATACCGCAGAACAGCGGCACTTGCAGTTCGAAACCCGTCGCGAGCTTGGCGGTCTTCAGGACCTTGCCCGACGACGTGTCACCCTTCACCGCCGGTTCCGTGTAGATGATCTCGCGAACCAGCGTGGTCGGCAGTTCCACCGAGATGGCTTTCTCGTTGTAGAACACCACTTCGCACGGCATGCCGTCTGCGAGGTAGTGCAGGGCGTCGCCCATCATGTCGGCTTCGACTTCAAACTGGTTGTAGTCGGCGTCCATGAACACATACATAGGGTCGGCGAAGTACGAGTACGTCACTTCCTTGCGATCGAGCTGGACGACGTCGAACTTGTCGTCCGCCTTGTACACCGATTCCATGTTGCCGGTGGACAGCAGGTTACGGAACTTCATCTTCACGACCGCGGAATTGCGGCCGGATTTGTTGTACTCGGCCTTCAGCACGACCATGGCATCGCTGCCGATCATCACGACGTTGCCGACGCGGAGTTCTTGTGCGGTCTTCATATTAAAAAACTGTCCTGTACGAAAATGTGAGCCTGATCGCTGCAATGTCGACGGCCGGCTCGTGGCAGGGTCGCTTGCTTTAATCGAAATTAAGTCGCAAACCCGGGCGCTGTAGCCGCCTCACTGACTATTACTTTGACTATTCCCCCACCGTGCTTATTCCTCCCCTGTGGAATTCGTTCGGAACAGATAGTGTTCCGAACTGTAAGCCGTTGGATAACCGCTTATTTTAACTGAGTTTTCGCGAATTCCGCCAGATTTCCAGCCAGATCGCCGACGCTCGCCAGTTCCATCGCCCAATCGGCGGCGCGCCGTTCCAGCAGCGCGCGGTTTTGCCAGAAATCGTCCCAGTCCGGGGTGCCCGCTCCGTTCCACGCGTGCCAGAAGCGTTCGAGCGAGGCCCGCGCCCCGACCGGCAAGCCGTTCGCGTAGTGGGCGAGCGCCGCGTCGAGTTTCGGCAGATGGGCGTCGTCGCCTTGCGGGTAGATGTGCCAGACAAACGGCTTCTGCGCCCATTGCGCCCGCACGAACGAATCCTCGCCGCGCACGAAATTCAGATCGGAGGCCCAGAGCAGCGCGTCGAAAAGCGGCTGTTCGACAAAACCCAGTGCGTAGGCCGAAAGCGATCCGCTTGCCGCTTTCGCCCCCGCCGGAAAGGCCGGCAGGCCAAAAAACCGGGCAACCGCGCCGGAAATGCGTCCTTCCGGCACGAGCAACGCGATCGGCGTGGCGGAATCGCGCCATTGTTCGAGCAGCGTATCGATGGCTGGATTCTCGTACACGAACAGTGAAATGACGGTCGTGCCGGACGGCGGCGGCGCGATGCCAACGCGCGCGTGCCACCAGGCATCGCGATCAAACGCCTCGCGCTCGGCATCCAGCGCACGCTCTTTCAGCACGCCACCGGTTCCCGGGCCCAGGCCGGGGAAAAAGAACGTCTTGTCGAGCGCGTAGCGCGGATGCGGCGACGGCCGCAGATGAAAATCCGCGACCCAGTCCTCCGCGCTCAGATATTCGAGATTCATCCACACGGGCTTCTTTTCCCTGCGTGCCATTGCGCTCACGTACACCGCCGGCAATTCGCAGCCGAACGCCTCGATCACGACATCGGCGATCTGCAGGGTGTCGCCGGCATGCGACGGCGCATGCCAGTGCTCGATCATCACGCCTGACGCACTTTGGCGGTCGAGCGCGGGATCGACGGCGGGGCAGAGCGCATGAAAGGCCTTGAGGTCATCGACGAACAGCCGCACTTGCCAGCCGTGTTCGCTGGCCAGTTGGCGCGCGAGCCGCCAGCAGACGCCGACATCGCCGAAATTGTCGATGACCGCGCAGAAGATATCGCACGCGATGCTGCTGGCTTGCGCGCTGGTGTCGACGCCGACGTGGCCGGTAGCAACCGGCAATTGTTCGGATAAAGACGGCATGGGCAATAGAGCGGCGATGAACCGCTAATGAATGGTGAAGAATGGTGGACAGCGGTTTGAACTAAACTGGCGCTTTTAAGGATAACGATTCGCGCGGCGCGCTGCGTTACGGTTGCGTTACGATCGAGTTAGGGGTTTGGTTGGGCGAGCGTCCTTCGTACTTCGCCCATGCTCTGCTCGAAACCAATAAAATCATTTTGCTGACCTCAAGCTGCGCGTTCCCCGCCATCATCCCTGCATGACAGACTCCGACGTTTTCGACCCCAAAAAAAGCCTGGCTCAGTTACCGCATTTGCCGGGCGTGTACCGCTATTACGACGAGCAAGGCAACGTGCTGTACGTCGGTAAGGCGCGCGACCTGAGAAAACGCGTGTCGAGCTATTTTACGAAGACGCTGCTTTCTCCGCGCATCGCGATGATGGTCACGCGCATCCGCAAAATTGAAACCACGGTCACCCGGTCCGAAGCCGAAGCGCTGCTGCTCGAAAATAATCTGATCAAGGCGCTTGCGCCGCGCTACAACATCCTGTTTCGCGATGACAAGTCGTACCCCTATCTGAAGCTCACCGGCCATAAATTTCCGCGCATGGCATATTACCGTGGCGGCGTTGACAAGAAGAACCAGTATTTCGGCCCGTTCCCGAGCGCCTGGGCCGTGCGCGAAAGCATCCAGATCTTGCAACGCGTTTTCCAATTGCGCACCTGCGAGGACTCCGTCTTCTCCAACCGCACGCGGCCTTGCCTGTTGCATCAGATCGGACGCTGTACCGGCCCGTGCGTCGGCCTGATCAACGAGGAGGATTACGCACGCGATGTGTCGAACGCATCGCGTTTCCTGCTCGGACGCCAGGGCGAAGTGATGAAGGAACTCGAGCAGAAGATGCACGCATTCGCCGCCGAGCTCAAGTTCGAACAGGCTGCGGCCGTGCGTAACCAGATGAGCTCGCTGTCCACCGTGCTGCATCAGCAGGCCATTGAGGTAGGCGGCGATAACGACGTCGATATCCTCGCGGTGGTCGCGCTGGGCGGCAAGGTGTGCGTGAATCTCGCGATGGTGCGCGGCGGTCGGCATCTCGGCGATAAAGCCTATTTCCCGACGCACGTAGAGGCTGCGTTGGCGATAGAAGACGCGATGCCGGAAGAGCTCGCCGGCGACGACTTCGTGGACGGCGTGGCGAATATCGTCATCGAACAGGTCGATGCGGATGTCGATGCGCTTATCGACGACATCGCGCTGCCGGCCGGCACGCTCGCGGCGCGCGAACAGGCGTTCGAGGCGCACGCCACGACGGGTGAAATGCAGGAGGAGATTGCCGAAACCGGCGACGCGCTGCTGGATGACGCAACGGAATCGGAACGTCAGGGCGCGCTCGAGGCCGAGGTGCTGGAGGCGTTTATCGCCCAGCATTACATTGGCAATCGCGTGCCGCCGGTGCTGGTGGTGAGCCACGCGCCGACGAACCGCGAACTGGTCGATCTGCTGATCGAGCAGGCGGGGCACAAGGTCGTGGTGCTGCGTCAGCCGCAGGGACAAAAGCGCGCGTGGCTGTCGATGGCTGAATCGAATGCGAAGCTTGCGCTCACGCGGCTGTTGTCCGAACAGGGTTCGCAGCAGGCTCGCACGCGTTCTCTTGCCGACACGCTGAGCTTTGAAATGGACGATCTCGCGCAGTTGCGGATCGAATGTTTCGACATCAGCCATACGATGGGCGAGGCGACCCAGGCGTCGTGCGTGGTGTATCACCATCACAAGATGCAGTCGGCTGAGTATCGGCGCTACAACATCACCGGCATCACGCCGGGTGACGATTACGCCGCCATGCGCCAGGTCCTCACGCGCCGCTACGAGAAGATGCTGGCACAGGCCGCCGCGCGAGCCGCTGACGAACCGCCGCAGGAGGCAGTGGAGCAGGCGGAAGGGGGGGCGTTGAAGGCCGAAGCACAACTGGAGCCAACCAGCCCAGCCGAAGCCGATGTCGCTGAACCCGTGCCGTCGGGCGGGCGCTTGCCGAATATCGTGTTGATCGATGGCGGCAAGGGGCAGGTCGAGATCGCGCGGCAAGTGTTCGCCGAACTTGGCCTCGATCGCAGCATGCTGGTCGGCGTGGCGAAGGGGGAAGGGCGCAAGGTGGGTCTCGAAACCCTGATTTTCGCCGATGGCCGCGCAGCGCTCGAACTCGGAAAAGAGAGCGCGGCGCTGATGCTGGTCGCGCAAATTCGCGACGAGGCGCACCGCTTTGCAATTACCGGCATGCGCGCGAAACGGGCGAAGACGCGGCAGACATCGCGGCTAGAGGAACTGGAGGGTATCGGTGCGAAACGGCGCCAGCGGTTGCTGTCGCGCTTTGGTGGTTTGCGCGGGGTGCAGGCGGCGAGCGTGGAGGATCTGGCGAGCGTCGAAGGCATTTCGCAGGCGCTCGCCGAGCAGATCTACCGGCAGTTGCATTGAGTGCAACGTCCGGCCGTTCAGCCCGTCGTCTTGTGACATATAGGGCGACGCGGCACAATGGCACCTCTCTATAAGAGTCACGCCCATGCCGTTTAATTTTCCGATTTTCCTGACGTGGCTTCGAATTGTGCTGATTCCGCTCGTCGTGGGCGTCTTCTATTTGCCGGACGTGATGATGAGCCCGGACCATCGCAACCTGCTTGCAATGGTCATCTTCGTGCTGGCTGCGCTGACCGACTGGTTCGACGGCTACCTCGCACGCAAGCTCAATCAGACATCGGCATTCGGCGCGTTTCTCGATCCCGTTGCAGACAAACTCATGGTCACTGCGGCGCTGCTCGTGCTCGTGCAACTGATGCGGCTGAACGCAGTGATTGCGCTGGTTATCGTGGGACGTGAGATCACGATTTCGGCATTGCGGGAATGGATGGCGCAGATCGGGGCATCGAAGAGCGTGGCGGTGAATTCGCTCGGCAAATTCAAGACCGTCTGCCAGATGGTTGCTATCCCCATGCTGCTGTTCTACGGGCCGTTGAGGATTGCCGGTACGCCGCTCGTTATCGATACCCGCGTGTGGGGGCTCTGGCTGATCTACGTTGCTGCGTTCCTCACGGTGTGGTCCATGCTCTATTACATGAAACTCGCATGGCCGCAGATTCGCGAGCGCGGTGGCATGTTGTGATTCAAGTTGGAGAGCGTTTAAAAGTGATGGGGTACATACAAAGCGCTTGACACTAAAGTTGGCCTTCTCCATAATCTCGTTTCTGTCGGGTGAACGCAAAAAACCGCGAAGCCTGATGAAGGTCGAAAGCAGTAAATTGGCAGAAGAAGTCAGCAAGATGCGGGAGTAGCTCAGTTGGTAGAGCGCAACCTTGCCAAGGTTGAGGTCGCGAGTTCGAGCCTCGTCTCCCGCTCCAAATTAAGAAGGTCATTGGCAATGGTAAGCCGGTGGCTGGTAGTAAAGTGCAGGACCATGCGGGAGTAGCTCAGCTGGTAGAGCGCAACCTTGCCAAGGTTGAGGTCGCGAGTTCGAGCCTCGTCTCCCGCTCCAAAAAAGGGGAAGCCAAGCTTCCCTTTTTGTTTGGTGGACCAGTTCAATACGGTGACGTTGGGTTGGTTTTGCCAGATACGGAATGCTTCATGTAGTCCCCGCTTCGGGCGCGATAGCAAAGCGGTTATGCAGCGGCCTGCAAAGCCGTTTAGGCCGGTTCGACTCCGGCTCGCGCCTCCAGAGATTCAAAGAAAAAGCCCTGATTATTCAGGGCTTTTTCTTTGTTTGTAGCATTTCCATATATGGAAATGCGCCTTCTAAAGTTGTAAAAAGCCCTCTCTAACCACTCGAAAAACATGCAAAACCACGCGTAGATCGGCTCATTGGCCGTTTATGCGAGTTTTGAACCGGGGCTATGTCGACAAAGAGATTGCGTCCTTCAGGGACGTGGGAATACACCATTCGGCGCAAGGGCCTCCTACCAAAGCCACTTTCGCTCACGTTCGATAGTGAGAATGAAGGCGACGCTTACGTGCGTCGTATCGAGCAGCTCCTTGATGCTGGCATTCTTCCCGAGGATCTCGTCGCTCGGCGCGGTAGCGTGATCACTGTCGATGACGCTATTCGTGCCTATCTCGGAAAGGTTTCGATGCCGGCCTCTGATGTCTCCCTGCTCAACACGTTGCTCGACCGATGGAAAGGGCAGGCGCTGACGTCTGTGAACTATGAATGGACCGAGCTGTGGGTAACCGCGATGAAGCGTCGCGACGTGATGGCTCCGTCGACCATTCGCCACTATGTCGGTGCCCTCGCGCGTTGCTTTGATTGGACGGTCAAGAGCGGTAATCCTTCGTTGCCGATCAATCCGTTGCGGCTTCTTCCCAAGTGTTAGCAGCGGTGCAAAACCGCCATTAAACGGCGGCGAGAATGCGCTTTTATGGGTGCGACCTCGGTCGCACCCAATACCAGTTTTCTGTCCCTTCGCGGCGTCAAGGATTCGCTGCGCCAAGCTGCGCTTGCCCTTGACCCCGCTACGAGACATTTTGCTCAAGCGTTGCTCAAAAATCGTTCCCGGAAAACACACGCCGCCGTTTAGTGGCGGATTTCGACCGCCGTTCACACCAAGCGCTATGCCACCTACACCGATGAGGACTCGGCCGCGGTTCGAACCCAAGGCAAAGATCCCAAGGAAGACATTGAGCGCGATCAGCGGTTGCATGGCGACCCCGAAAAGGCTGTTCGTGCAATCCTCGATAAGATCAAACCGGAGAACCGACAGCGCCCGTTTGAGCTTCAGTACCGTCCTGCGCTTGTGTTCCTCTTCGAGCTCGCGATTGAGTCAGCAATGCGGTTGCGAGAGATGTACACGCTCTCGCCGGCTCAAGTGGACATCGAGCAGCGGACGGTCTTTCTAGACAAGACGAAAAACGGCAGTAAGCGCCAGGTGCCGCTCACGACAGTGGCGATAGCTGCGTATAAAAAATATGTCGAGCTGGTCGAGGCTGGTGATGCCGAGATGGAAGGCTTCGCATTTGATGGTGATCGCCTGTTCCCGTGGTGGGACGGCGACCGAGGTACTAAAGCGCTGGCCACGGTCACCGTTCGGTTGTCGGCCCAGTTTGGCAGGATATTCGAAGGGGCGGGATGTGGCGAGGTGACGTTCCACGATCTGCGCCACGAGGCGACGTCACGCCTCTATGAAAAGACCTCCCTGTCGGATGTGGAGATTGCCAAGATTACTGGACATTCCAGTACGAAGCTTCTGATGCGATACGCGAACCTGCGAGGCAGCAACTTGGCGGCCCGGATGTGGTAACAAATTCATGTATCACACGGCGCGCCGCTTGTCTTTTTCACTCATATAATGCGGCATCACAATAGCGACGGGGGTAGCTGTGGCGTTTGACTTTAAGCAGTTCAAAAACATTGACCTTGCCGATCCATTTTTCGATTCGCTGAAGGCCGACTATGCTGAGTTCGCTAACTGGTTCGAGCGAAAAGCGGAAAATTGGGCCTACGTCTTTGAAAACGACGAATCGCAGGCGCTCGATGGATTTTTGTATCTTAAAGTGGAAAATGGCGCTGTTGATGATGTTGATCCTCCACTTCCCGCTGCAAACCGCATCAAGGTTTGGACGTTCAAGATCAACGCGCATGGCACTAAGCTAGGCGAACGATTCATTAAAAAATTATTCGACCACGCCATCGAAGAAAACGCTGAGGAGCTCTATGTCACAGCATTTCCAAAGCATGAAGGTCTGATACTGCTGCTTAAAAAATATGGTTTCTCGAAGGTTGGATCAAGAAAGCCAATAACGGAGTCGAGGACGTATTTGTTCGGCGCATGGTTTGGGATAACGCAGTTGCTTGTCAAGCGAACTATCCATTAATCAAGCTAGACAGATCGAGCTACCTGCTTTCTCTTCTCCCAATTTTTAATACGCGCCTACTTCCGGATTCAATATTAAAGAATGAAGACGCGAGCATCGTGCAAGACATTTCGCACACCAATAGCATAACCAAAATCTATCTCGCGGCGATGGAAGGAATGCAGGCATTGTCTGCCGGCGATACGTTAGTAATTTATCGTACCTCTGATGGCAAAGGACCCGCAGAGTATCGGTCGGTGGCGACGTCTATTTGTGTCCTCGAGGAAACAAAAAATATAAATGGTTTCGCTAACGAAGTCGAATTCCTTGAATATTGTAGACCACACAGCGTTTTTTCAGAAGCCGAATTAAAGCAATTCTAAGTGTTCAGGCGAAATTGATTTGATAGCGCCAGGATAAATCTGGTAGTGGGGGAGGCCGAAGTTGGCGGAAACCACTTGTTGGAGTTCAGAGGGTTCGAATCCCTCCCGGTAAAGCCTAACCAGCAGCCGGAACCGAGTCTTGCATGCGAATGCGGTAACGCATTACTTGAAGCGTAGGCAGGGTGCACTGAAGCCGTGTGATAGAGCCTCGAAACAATTCTGTTGCTGGTGTCCCTATTCTTCAAATAAGTTGGGATAGAACTGAGCGGGCCGTCAAGGTGAGGCCAGCCAGACCGGCCGGGGTCTGAGAGCAGGGCAAAGGTGCGGGAAGGACTCCCCAGGAACCTGGGAGGTCCTGTGTTCGACCAGTCCAAGATGCCGTCGGTAACAGGCGATAAACGGGCCGGGCCCGGGCGGAAGTCTCTGCCGCACGGGAGCGAACTAGGAGACAAGGACTGGAGCGGAGAAGCGAATCCATAAGCGACTGCGTATTCGGCACAGGAAGTCTTAGCGCCTTCGTAGTACCGGTGAAGCCGGGGAACGCCGTTCGGGCGGACCCGGTCGAGGAAAGGGAGGCGTCGTTGTACAGAATCGTTCATGGGAAACACGGAGGAACATTGAAGCCTGACAGCGTGTTAACGAAACAAGAACGAATAGCCGAGCTGGCGAGAAACAACCCAGTGATGGCATTGCACACCTTGGCCTACCACATTGATTATGAGTGGGTCAAGTATGCGTATGACTGTACGCGCAAGGATGGCGCGGTGGGGGTCGACGGTCAGACCGGTGAGGATTACGCGGCCGATCTGGAGCAGAATCTGACCAGCCTGATCGACCGGCTCAAATCGGGCAGCTATCGGGCGCCGCCGGTCCGCCGTCATTACATCGACAAGGCGGATGGTAGTGGTCAACGCGGTCTTGGAATTCCCTCCTTTGAAGACAAGGTGGCGCAGCGTGCCATTGTCCTGCTGCTGGAGCCGATCTGCGAGGTTGACTTCAGCGACAGCTCGTACGGTTACCGCCGTGGACGTAGCGCGCACGATGCGCTGCAAGCGATCAGAAATGGGATAACGAAGAACGGTGGGCGATGGGTGCTGGATGTGGATGTCCGGAAATTTTTCGACAGCATCTCGCACGCCAGACTGAGAGAGTTTCTAGCCAGACGAGTCACGGATGGTGTAGTCAGAAAACTAATCGATAAGTGGTTGAAGGCGGGTGTCATGGAAGATGGACAGTTGTCTTTCTCCGAAACAGGCGCGCCACAAGGCGGTGTCGCTTCCCCATTGTTATCCAACGTCTTCCTGCACTATGTGCTCGATGAATGGTTTAGCGATGAGGTGCAACCACGGCTGAGGGGACCGGGCACACTTGTCCGTTTCGCGGATGACTGTGTGCCAAGAACGCGGGACCCGGAACATTGGAAATCGCGATGCTGCATTTGAGATGAGGGTGGGCCCCTCGGAGCCGGTCTGCAGGGACAGGCTCCAAACCACCTTAAGCTGCATGGGTTAAGAGTCCGTGTGGTGAGCGTTAAGGAAAAGGCAGGGCGTGACCCTGTCAGGTATGGATCATGAAGACGAACGCAAGTGAACCACTGATGAAGTGTCGAAAGCGTAGGGACGACGTCAAAACCGGGGGGGAGTCGTTAACCCGGGATCAGAGTGGGAGGCGACCTGTCTACTGCCCACTTGGCGTCCGGCATGAAGGTGGCGTGAGCTTGATCTAGGCTCAGATGTGGAACTTGGGAACCTGTCGCCTCGATGTGAAGGGAGCGACTCAAGCGGAGAACCCGCAAGAGTCTGAGTACCGATGCGAGGCACAGGGGCGGAGCAACCCGTATGAGCGACGAAGGTTCTGTAATAGAACTGGAGCAAAGGGGTTGCATTATCCGGCCTTGGACATTGGGCCAACTTGAAAGAGGATGAGCGCGATGGATGAGGCGAAACCGTTTTGTATTCCGAAACGCGCGGTGTGGGAGGCGTATAAACGCGTGAAGGAGAATCATGGTGCAGCGGGAGTGGATGGGCAGACCATCGCAGATTTTGAAGAGGACTTGAGTGGTAACCTCTATAAGATCTGGAATCGGATGTGCTCAGGCAGTTACTTTCCGCCGCCCGTGTTAAGGGTTGAGATACCGAAGGATAATGGTGCGGGCGTGAGGCCATTGGGCATACCCACTGTGTCTGACAGAATCGCCCAGACGGTCGGGAAAAACTATTTGGAACCGATTCTGGAGGAAATCTTCGATGAGGATTCCTACGGTTATCGTCCGGGTAGGTCGGCGAGGGATGCGATAGGCATGGCGCGTACGAGATGTTGGCGTCATGACTGGGTTCTGGAGCTTGACATCCGATCATTCTTCGACAATCTTGATCACGGCCTGCTTCTGCGAGCGGTACGCCACCACACTGATTGCGAGTGGGTGCTGTTGTATGTCGAGCGGTGGCTCAAGGCTTCCGTGCAACTGGAGGACGGAAGCACGGTGATGCGTGACAAAGGGACCCCACAAGGGGGTGTTGTCAGCCCGTTGTTAAGTAATCTCTTTCTGCACTATGTGTTCGATCGATGGATGCGGAAGCACTTCCCCGATATCCCGTTCGAGCGCTATGCGGACGATGCCGTTTGCCACTGTAAGACGTTGGTCCAGGCGCAGCAGTTGCGCGCCGCGTTGGAGCAGCGCTTTGCGGAATGTCATCTGGAACTGCATGCGCAGAAAACCCGGGTGGTGTACTGCAAGGACGATGATCGTCGGGGGACTTATCCTGACCACAGCTTTGACTTTCTGGGCTTTACGTTTAGGCCACGGCGCTCAAAGAACAGGTGGGGCAAGTTCTTCATCAGCTTTACTCCGGCGGTCAGTAACAAGGCTGCGAAGGCGATGCGACGCACGATGCGAAGCTGGGGCCTGCATAACAGGAGCGATAAGTCGATCGAGGATCTGGCAGGGATGTTCAACCCGGTAGCTCAGGGGTGGATTAACTACTACGGCAGATTCTACAAGTCGGCGCTCTATCCCACGTTGCGCCACCTGGACCTGGTGTTGGCCCGGTGGGCGGCGAAGAAATACAAAAAGTTGCGGGGCCACCTTCGGCGAGCCAGGCACTGGTTGGCGCGCGTAGCGCAAACCCGGCCTGGGCTGTTCGCTCACTGGAAGCTCGTGCAGCCGACGGTTGGATAATGGGAGCGGAGTGAGTCGAGAGGCTCATGCTCCGTTCTGCGAGAGCCTGAGGGTGCGATTCCCTCGGGCTACTCACCTTGTCATGCTGTTTGCATACAAGGACGACGCGCAGCGGGTGCTGGAGGTGCTCGGCAAGCGGCTTGGCAAATACGGGCTGGAGCTTCACCCGGATAAGACCGTCATGGTCGATTTCCGCTACAAGCCGAAGTCCGCGACGGATGAGGACGGCAAGGTGCTGCCGACCAGCTTCAGCTTTCTCGGGTTCACGCATGTATGGGTGAAGTCGAGGAAAGGCCGGCCGATACCTGGACAACTGACAGCGAAGGATCGCATGGCTCGCGCCAAGAAGGCGATCAATCAGCAGTGCCGGGTAATGCGGCACTGGTCGGTCCGGGACCAGCATCAAAAGCTCTGCAGGATGCTGAAGGGCCATTTCGCCTACTTTGGCATCAGTGGTAACTCGAAGCGCATTGGCGGGCTCCGGTTTCATGCCGCCGTCTGCTGGCGCAAGTGGTTATCGCGTAGGTCGTCCAAGAGCCGCATTCCATGGTCTGCCTTCAGAGAGATACTCAAAAGGTTTCCCTTGCCACGAGCTAGAATTGTGCACTGCTATACCGGACGATGAGCGAATCTGTACGATGAAGAACCTAGTGCCTTAATTGGGCTCGCTGGGGTCTGTGAGGGATGGGGACGGTAACGTCCCTGTCTACTCGGAAATTTGGTGCCGTACGCACCGAGCAGGCTGCGAACTTCGTCGTCGATGGTTTCCTTCGTCCAGGTGACGAAGTTACGCCAATGGTATTTGGCCTGCTTCCAGACGATCTCGATGAGATTGAGTTCGGGAGTGTATGGCGGCAGATAGAACAGTTGCATGCGATGCTCACGTAGCCAGCGCTCATGCACTTCAGGTTCAATGGCATGATGGATCGAAGCGTTGTCCAGTACCACCACGGTCGGACGCTCATCGCCCGGCTGGGCGATGAGCTCGAGGAACTCAATGACAGCGCCGCCTTTGATAGATGAGCTCGTGACATGGTGAGTCAACGCGTTGGCTCCGAAGTCGAGGGCGCCGAGCACCGAGCGCCTGCAATGCAAGCGTGGTTCGACACGATGAGGCAGCCCGCGCGGTGACCACGCTCTTTGCACCGGAGGCGAGGCGGCAAAGCCCGCTTCATCGAAATAGACCAGGCGTACTGCGTTGGCGCGAGCGGCACATTGCAGTTTTTCCAGGGTGGCTGATTTCAGCTCAAAGTCTTCCTGGTTGCGCTTTTTTTGAGCGAGAAACGGTTGCGCTTAAAGGAGAAGCCTTCCCGCCGAAGGGCGACCGACAAGGTTTCCAGCGCGCACGGCATCGGCTCTCCATGCAAGGCTTCGATGCGCTTGGCTATTTGTCCGAGCGTCATGGACTCCGTGCGTGCAACCTGCGTCGCAGTGGCCAGCATTGCTTCGGACAACGCGCGGGGACGACCACCTTTGTGGCCCGTGAGCAAGCCGCAAACCCCTTGCTCACGCCACGCATGCGCCCAGTTGTAAACGGATTGGCCGCTCACGCCAAGCTTGGAGGCTATCTCGGTCAGCTTGACCCTGCGTCCGAGCAACAGCACGCCTGCGGCCCGGGTGCGAGCGTCGCGATGTTTGTGATTCACGCACAGCTGTTGCAACGTTTGATCCTCGGCTTCGGTCAGCTCTACGACACACTTCATCGGTACCCCGGCGTAATGACGACGCCGAAAGTTAACAAAATTCAAACGCGTTTACCAGCAACACTTACAAAGCAAGAAAGTATCCTTTCATCATCAAATTTACATATAATATTGCTTTGCGCAAACGAATTACATGGCACGATCTGATTGAGAAAATCGGACTGAATAGAAATGCATATTTCGGATTTTTGAAATTAACCAACGATCAAGTCAAGCAAATCTCGACCGATGGAGGGGTGAATGAAAGTCTTTATCGATTAAGCCGGAGTATGCTGATAGGATACTTAGCGGAGAGAAAAAATTTGAATTCCGTAAATCAATTTTTAAAAACGATCTGGTGAAAACAGTGGTTATATACGCCACAATGCCGGTGGGTAAAGTGGTAGGGGAGTTTGAAATCGAAGAAGTGCTTTCGGAGCGCCCTAGCCAGTTGTGGGAGGCGACTAAGGCATACGCTGGCATAACTAAAGTGTTCTTTGAGCAATACTTTCACGGCAGAGATACGGGTTACGCCATTCGAGTAAAAACAGTCAAAAGATACCGCAGGCCATTGGACCTAGCAGGCTGCGGAAATACCTCACTCCGAAGTCACCCAAAAGGTCAGTTCAAACGTTGTTAGTAAAGCCCCCCAACTGAGAGAAGCGATGCGCGGCGCCGATACCTTTACCGAGAATCTATTCACCTTGCGTAAGCTGGAGGACTTTGTTCCAGCAGATCATCCGCTGCGCTCGATTCGCAAGATGGCCAACGCAGCGTTGGCCAAGATGGACCGCTTGTTTGCCGGGATGTACGAGGCTGATATCAAAGGTGGGCGGCCCAGCATTGCCCCGGAGAAGCTGCTGCGCGCGATGCTGTTGCAAGTGCTCTATAGCATTCGCTCGGAGCGCCAGTTGATGGAGCAGGTTCAATATAACCTGCTGTTTCGTTGGTTTATCGGGCTGTCGATGGACGATGCCGTGTGGGTGCCCACCGTCTTCACCAAGAACCGCGAGCGCCTGATCAAGCATGACGCGGTCATTGAGTTCTTCAACGAGGTTGTGGGCATTGCCGAGAAGAAGTGCTGGCTTTCCGGTGAGCACTTCAGCGTCGATGGCACGTTAATTCAAGCATGGGCCGGCCATAAAAGCTTTGTGCGTAAAGACGATGATCAGGATAGCGAAGACGGTGGGAACTTCAAGGGCGAGACGCGTAGCAACGAGACGCATGAATCGAAGAGCGACCCGGATTCGCGGCTGTATCGCAAGGGCAAAACGGCAAGCGAGCTACGCTACATGGGCCACACGTTGAGCGACAACCGCCATGGGCTGATCGCCAGTGCCGTGGTGACGCTGGCCGATGGCTATGCCGAGCGCGAAGCGGCCAAAGTACTGATCAACGATGCCCGCCAGGCGCTTGGCGATCCAACGCGCGAGATCACGCTGGGGGCAGACAAAGGCTATGACGCCGCAGAGTTCATCAAGGCTTGCCAGGAAATGAACATCACGCCTCACGTGGCACAAAACAAGTCAGGCCGCCAGTCGGCAGTGCCCGAGTCAATCGCCGGGAGTGCGGGCTATGCGGTGTCACAGCAAAAGCGCAAGCTCATCGAACAGGGTTTCGGCTGGGCCAAGAGCATCGGCGGTATGCGCCAGGTGATGGTGCGCGGCTTGAAGAAGGTCGATCAGATGTTCGTGCTGACGATGGCCGCGTACAACCTCGTGCGCATGCGCACCTTGGGACAACTCCGTGCGTTGCAGCCGTAGTGAACCAAAAATGCGCAAGAGAACGTCATAAACAAGTCCGAAAACCGAAATTAACCGGTCCATATTCCAAACTATGAGAAATCCCCCGCTGAAAATTCTGATCACGCTCATGGCTCAGTAAAGTCGGCCTGTATTTCCGCAGCCTGCTAGACAGCATTGTCCCCAACGGAATTGCACCGCAATCGTTTCGGTATCTACCTGCCGTTGCATTGGTGCAATAGGGTCGGCGCAGCAGGGGCTCAGTCTGCCTCGCGGTATAAGCGGAAGTTGCTTTCGCTCAGCCGCATAATTTGTTGTGCCATATGCTGTACACGCTATGTGCTCGTTGAGCCCCGCGCCGACTAAAACACAATCTAGAGGGTCAATAGATGAACGAATTTTGGGGCTTGCTACCGAAAGGGGGCGGCGGTTGGTTCTTACTGGCTGCCAGCATATTCATCTACCCTTTGGTCACTGCATCTATCCGAGATCGCATATCCAAGCCTGCAGCATCATGGCTCGGCAGAAGCGCCCTATGGCTGGTTACCTCGGGGTTCCGTACGAGCCGAGATCGTTTGTTTCGTGATGTGGGGCAGCGAAAGATCGAGCCGGCAGGCGCGACCATATATGTTCTTCTTACCTTCGTCGCCGCTGCTTGGTTTGGATATTCTGTTTCCATGTACCAAAACGTAGACATGCTCGACGGTTCGTATGAGCAACGGGTCAATGTGATGACCCCCGAGGAACTTGCAATTGAAGGAAAACAAGTTCGAGAAGAACGAGCGAGACTTGGGCGATTGCTAGCGGTTGGAAACTTCGGCTTAAGTGGAGTCATGTTGTTGCTCATATTTTCTGCGTCAGTACGCCGCAAGATCGTGGCCAACTCTGTAATGCGATTTGAACACGTATTAGCCATCTGTCTGCCTCGGCTGTCAATACAAGAGGAGCGCGAAATGCGCGCATCATTCGCAATGATCGGCTCCTATGAAGACTATTTACGAATCGTCGCCTATTTGTTTGCACTGGCAACCTCGGATAAAGGCACGCTTGAGCTGGCGACGCCTACTAGCGTGCCTGTCGATCCGACGGATTGAGCTTTGTAAAGTCACAACGCCTTTCCGATAGAGATATTAGCCAAGTCGGGCAACGTCCGGGCACGCCGACCAGGCCGCCGTTGGTCAGGTATGTCAAACTGCCGCGCCACGGCTTTGGCGAGCTTATCGTCTGCTTCCGGCTCATGCGCGCCTTGTAGCCGCGCGATTGACTGCTCCTGTACTTTTTTTCGCAGGAACGACAACACGTCGTCTTCCAAAAACACCCAGGCGCGGCCGATCTTCGCGCCCGCTAATTCGCCCGTTCCGGCGATCTTCAGTACGGTATTGCGATCGACCTTGAGCAGGTCCGCGCATTCAATCAGGTCGTAAGTTTTCGTTGTTTGCCTGCTCGTTGTGTAGCGATTGCCTGAAACGCGGCCAGCGTCTCTGCTGCCCTGAATCCACCGGCCGTTGCGACTGGCCTCGGTGCCACGCCAGAAATGCACCAAAAAATATCGAGCCTTTTCCGCTCACTCATCATCCGGAATTTCTCAACCCGGCCTTGGCGTTCAAGTTCCGCAAGCGTGATGTCGACAAGTTTCATGCTCGTTTGCAGCGCCCGCACCAGCATGGTCTTGGGCTGATGACTGAGTTCCAACGTCGCCGTGATTTCGTCCCGCAAAGTTGCTTTGTCGCGCACGATTTGTATATGCCCGCGTGCATCGAGAAGAGTTGTCGCGCGAGCTGGGTTATCAATTTTCCATCTCATGCTGAATCTCCTGATCGGACCCATTCGTCGTGCATATCTGTTGGTCGGTTGATCTGAATAAAGTGTCCGAGCAGCAGGGCAATCGGAGCCGCAATAATCCATAAGCAGAGGAACATCTTCAACGCGAGGATCATGCGCCGTCTCCTTCTTCCACTTGGTCAGGATGCCGAGCGATATCGATCATTTCGCGCAGGCTTTTCCAGCCCTCGAAGCTCTCTTTGGATGTGAAGGTCAGCGTAACTAAATCGAAGTACGACGAGCTCGTAGCGTTGCGTTCTAGCCAGTCGATTCGATCGGTGTCATCCTCGTCCTGGGTCGCGACGCTCGCGACCGGATGCGGCGCTTCCAACACCGCGCGAAGGTAGATCGGCCAGAACGCATCTACATCAGGGGTTAACGTCTTGTCCGCTTTCAATACTGCGGTACAAGCTTGCGCATGAATGATCAACAGGTCTAGGTTGGCGTATGACATGAGGTCCTCAAATCGACGCTGGCCGCAGAGCGCTGTCGAGTACGGTTAAGGGATCAGTGGCCGGCGTCACCGGCCACCAGTAAAGCGGATATCTCGAAGCGGCAGGACTAGTCGAGGTAGAAAGGAAGCTCTTGCAGTGCTTCAGCGACCGTGTAACAGCTTGAATACAACTCAAACATTGCCGAGCGCTCTTTACCTGTGAATTCGCGGAGTGTCTGACTTCTGGCCCGCGCCATCCATTGTTCAAAAGCACCGGGGCGGATGTGTTTAGCGTAATGAGTCGGCCCTGAACAATTGATTTTGCTCGCTGCGAGTTGAGTCACGATAGGGACTTGCAAGCGAGTGTGTTCAACAACAAGGCCAGCATAAGGGCGTAAAAAAACCGCAGCGTCCTGAGGATCATGCGCAGGTTGTGGCCGGCACCGCACAGTACCGCGTGCATCGCATCGCCCAACGCGCCTTTGAGCCAATTACGATCGAGTTTGCCATCCGCTTTCATGTGACCGATGGCCGGCTCGATCGCGCTACGCCGCCGGATCATCGCCCGTAGCCCACGCGTGATGCCACGCCTCAAACCAGGGTGGTAAATCTTTACGCCGTCGAGCGCGACGCCCTTGTAACCCCGATCCACAATCGCCACTTCCGGACTGACATCGCTAAGGATTGCCGCCTGCTCCAAAGCCTCAGCCAGCGTGTGCCCATCGTACGGATTGCCGGGCATTGAGCGCGCGCCGACTACCAGCCCTTCCTTGTGAGTCGTTGTGATCGATACCTTCACGCCAAATTCATATGGTATGCGAACCTTTCCTTTGGCCAGGCACTCGACTTCCGGTGCGTGCAGCGCGTACAGCTTGTTCTTGTCCTTGGGCTTCTGCGACAGAATCCGCTTCGTACGGGCAATCAGTTCCAGCAGCGCAGTGCGACCCGAGTCCGACGCTCGGTCGACTTGCCGTTCGACATCGCGCATCACCCGGCCCACACGCGAGCGCAGCGTACGCAACGTCTTTCTCATGCGCTTGTACTGCTTGGCGTGCGCGTAGCGGCCAATTTGCAGTGCCAGGCGTGGCGCCTCGCGGTTGTAGTTCTGTCTGAGCTTGAGTCCGTGGCGCGCGGCGGCTTTGACCAGATGTTCACGGCACCGCTCGAGCAAGCGTGAATCGGTTGGATGGGCAATTGCCTTGGGCATCACCGTCGTGTCGACGATCACGCGCTTCACGCTCGACGCTTTGATCACGCCTGCACGTTTGGCCGCTTCGATCGTCGCCGCCAACAGTTCTTCAACACCTGCTTCACCAAGGCGCTTGCGCCAGCGTGTCAGGCTCGAAGGATCGATCGGCGGCTCGGTTTGCAGGAACGTCTCGCCAGTGAAGACTTGCCAATAGGGGTTCTCGACCCATTGCCACACGACGTCCTCATCAGACAGGTCAAATGCGTGTTGCAGATAGAGCAGGCCCGCGATCAAGCGCGGTGATGTCGCGGGTCGTCCGGCACTGGACACGAAGCTCTCACTCATCGCTGTGCCTAGTCGCTCCCAATCGATCAAGCCGGCCAAGCGCACCAAGGGATGCTTCAAATTGATCTGCTCAAGCAGCGGTTGGCGGAAGAAATCTCGCTCTGTCACACGTGCTTTCGGACCCATTCGGACCTCGCCAGAATTTGCAGGGTTTCGTGCATTAATATGCCCGTCTCCTGCAATTCCAGCAATCCGGTTTCGCCCTTAAACGCCCGTCAGTAAAGGCTTTGGCGATTGTTCAAGGCCGACTAATGAGCTTGCCGAGGCCGTCAATCAAATGGTCGCGGGTGGCATGGACGTGGATCGAGCGCTCGACTTCGCGCCACTCGTGGCGAAGTTCTCAGTGGGTCAGGGCGCGACCAGCGTCGAGACGGCGAAGATGATTCAGTCGTTGCAGCAGAACGCGAAGATTGAGGATCTGGCCACGATGAGCAAGGCGCTCGAAGCGATTGCGTTCCTCGGCAAGGCGGGTTCTATCGAGTCGGCGGACATGGCGCGATGGTTTCCGGTACTGCTTGCGGAAATGCAGAAGCTCGGGATCACCGGTGAGGACTCGGTCACGCAGCTCGGCGCGATGCTGCAGGTTCAAATGAAGACGGCCGGCAACGCGGACGAAGCGGCGAACAACCTCAAAAACTGGTTTTCAAAGATCGGATCCAATGAAACAGCCGCGAACTATAAGAAAGCCGGCGTCGACTATGACGCAAAAATGCAGGAAGCCATCAACAAGGGTTGGTCGACCCTCGAGGCTTCCTTTGTTCTGGCCCGTGCGTATATTGAGCGCACCGATCCAGCGAAAGCAAAGCAGCTCGCCAACGCGGCGCAGAGCATAAACGGCGAGGCGGATCCGGCGAAGCGTAAAGCGCAAATCGCGGCGTTCGAGGACACCATGAAAACGGGTGATCTCTTCAACGATATGCAGGTTAAAGCGGCCTTGACTGCTTATCTGCAGAACGCGGATATGTATCAGCAGCTTAAGAAGGACTCGGCGCAGGCCAGTGGCGAGATCGCGAAGGACTTGGCGGATCGTCGCGATGCGTCGAAGCAGGTCTGGAGCGAAGTGACGCAGCAGTGGAATGACGCCATGCGTAGCATCGGCGACGCGTTGCGCCCTGTAACCGATCTTGCGGGGCAGGCCGCAAAAGCGACGGGCGAGGGTCTTGCCAAGATCACCGATTCAGCACCGAAAGCGACACTCGCTGTTGCAGGCGTCGCCGCATCCTTTATCGCTTATCGCGGTGCAAAGTCACTTTTCCAGATCGGCCGAGGTGCGATCGACGTTGCGCGGGGTGTTGCCCTTGTCGGTCGTCGCGGTACTGCAGGCGCGGGTGGCGGCGGTGTGGTCAGCCGAGTAGCACAAGCGATGGGTGGTGCCGTTGCCGGCGGCGTTCAGCGGGTGTTCGTTGTGAACTTCGGCAGCGGGGGCTTGGGCAGCACTGTAGGCGCGACCCCTGCTGATCGTGGCGCTCGTGACAGCGGCGCAAGGGCAGCAGGGCGTGCAGCGAGGGGCGCAGGGACGGCGGCAAGGTCAGCAGCTAATGCGGCGGGTACCGCGGGTGCAACTGCTGCCGGTGGCGGTTTAGCCGCAGCGCGGCGTGCCGCGAACGATGCGCGGGTACCGGCGAGGCCCGAGGTGGGTGGGGCTGCACAAGGTAGTACGACAGGAGCGGGACGCGCAGCGAACGGTTCGGCTGGCGGGGCGGCCGCTGCGGGGCGGGCAGCAAATAATGCACGGTTAGCGGCCCGGACCGCAGTGGGCGCAGCCGGTGCCGGCGCTGTCGACAGCGCGGCAAATGGTGCAGCGAACGTAGCGACGCAGGGTGGACGGTTTGCGCGGCTAAGCACGACCGCTCGCGGACTGGTCGGCCGGGTTATGCCGTACGCCGGCAAGCTGGCGATGGCGGGCACTGTGCTTAAGCTCGGTATGGCGGCGACGAACGCATATGGCGTCGCTACCAGCGATGAGGGTCGTGCGGAGAAGGCGAAAGGCTTTGGCGGGATAGCTGGCAGTCTGGCTGGTGGCGTGTTGGGTGCCAAGGTGGGAGCCGCAATCGGTGCGTTGGGTGGCCCGATCGGTGTGGCGATCGGTGGCCTCGCCGGTGGCGTTGTGGGAGCGTACGCGGGTGAGAAAGCGCTTGGTGCCGTGTCGAAATGGGTGTTTGCAGAAAAGCCTGCGCTGAAAGATCCGGCCGCGTCAGTAACGCAGACCAGTGAGGTTTCGCAGGCAGCGTTGGTTAGTGCGCTGGCGAAATCGGCGGCACCGGTCAAGCCGCTTGGTGCCGACAAGCCGGTCATGAAGATCGATCAGACAAACACTTTCGCGCCGGTGTCCCACGTCCAGGTGAACGGCGAGCCAAGCCGCGAAGCTGCCGACCGATTCCTTGATCAGGTCTCGCCACGGCTTCAACGGATGATGGCCGATCAGGCCGCGAAAAATAACCGCTCGTCGATGTTTGACTCGGCGCACAACTAGGGGGAAGCGTGGATTTCATGACACAACTCACCCAGGCGGCCACGCAGTCGAGTATCGGAACGGAGCGTGTGCGGCAGATGGTGCGGGTCGAGGAGCGCAATCGACCTGCAAGTAAAAACACTGTCGATGTCCTGCAGAAACTTGCGACAGGGAACCTGCAAAACGCCGGCGAGTTGCTCTCGGGTGCGAGTAGTGCGTTGTTGGTCGCGGGTGATCTGAGTCCGAAAATCGGTGCGGCCACCCGCAGCTTCAATGCCGTGCAGTCGTCGATGAACAGCGTCTTGTCGATGGCAAACTCATCGACCCATCCGTTGGTCAAGTCGATGGCTGATTCGGTGAACACGGCACTCGGAGATGTTAAATCCAAGTTCAATGCGCTGGCCGGTATCAAAGATACGCCGGCTCCGGCCGCGCTGGCGAAGTCGACGAGCTCGGGCCAGATGTTCTCTGGATTGGTTAGCGGCGCGTCCTCCGCGACGCCGCACCTGATGACGCTGAGCTCGGACAGTGGCGATACGTTTCACTTCAACCTCTCGACCGCTGCATTCGACAAATTGCGGCGCACGACGAAATACAAGGTCGCCTCGCAAGAGCGGTTGAATCGTCAGGAAGCGCTGCAGGCGGTGAGTCAGGGCGGCGAAACCATCACGCTGTCGGGCGTTGTCTTTGCGGCCCTTGGGCCGGGCGCTAAACAGCTCGACGCGCTGCGATCAATCGGCGGCAAGATGGTGCCGCTGCAGCTCACGACCGGATACGGCGAGGTGCTCGGCCGCTGGTATCTGCAGGGCGTCGATGAAGAACAGGAGGCGCTGATGTCGGATGGCGCACCACGCAAACAAACCTTCAGCCTGGAGTTCGGCCGCTATGGCGAAGACTATAAGAACCTCTGACGGCGATATTCTGGACGAGATCTGTTACGCCTATTACGGGACGTTGCCCGGCATGGTCGAGGCGGTTTATTCGGCGAATCCGGGCCTCGCCGCGCACGATCAGCCGTTTGCTTCGGGCATCGCTATTACGCTGCCCGACGTCGACGCACCGCGCGACGAATCCGTGCAGCTTTGGAGTTAGGTCGATGCAAGCAATTTTTCAAGTGATCGCCAATGGCGACGACATCACCAAGACGATTCAAGACCGTATCTTGCGGATTCGCACGGTTGACAAACCGGGCCTTGAATCCGACTCCTGCGAGATTGAACTCGATGACCGGGACGGGAAGATCCAGTTTCCTCCGAAGGGAGCAATGCTGCGGATATCGCTTGGTTGGCAGGGTGAGGGCTTGGCCTTCCTCGGTGAATATGCCATTGACGAAATCGCGCTCAAGGGACCGCCCGCATCGGTGATCATCCGAGGTAGACCCGCCAACCTGCGCGCGACGTCCAAAACCCATCGCTACGGCAGTTGGGAGAACGCCAAGCTGGCGGATATCGTCGGAGACGTAGCCCGGCGCAATAAGTGGACACCGGCGTGTGGCATCGACGTAGTGGTGCCACGTGCCGACCAGTTTGGCGAGAGTGACCTGCATTTCATTACGCGCCTTTCTCGGCAGTACGGGGCGACGGCCACGATCAAGGCGGGAAAGTTGATCGTCGCCGCGCGTGGCGCAGGCAAGAGCGCGAGCGGCCTGCCGCTTGCAACGATCACGCTCACGCCAAGCCAGTTGCTCGACTACACGATCACCTTCCCGGATCGCGCGAACTTCGTTGCGGTTCGGACGAAGGTGCACGACGTCAAGACCGGCAAGAAGATTGACTTGGTTATTCCGAACCCGGACGCGCCGGCCGGAGCCTCGGCAGTGCACACCGAGCGGCACGCATTCGCCAGCCCCGAAGCTGCCAAAGCGGCGGGTAATGCCCGCCTGCAGAAGCTCAATCAACATACCGCGAAGAGCACGATGGTGATGCAGGGGCGTGCTGACTTCGCGGCGGAGGAAACGGTCGCTCTTCAGGGCTTCAAAAAGGAGGCAGATGGCGATTTCCTGATCGATTCGGTCACGCACACCTATTCGGGCCGCAGTTGGGAAACAGAGGTCGAGCTCAACGCGGGCAACAAGGGCAAGGCGAAGGTCGGTCATGGCAAAAAGCCGGCCAAGAAAATTAATCTAATTGTTCCATCGGCCGGTAATTAAAGCCGTTGTGCCGGACGGTCAGTCGTGTTCATGCCGATGGTTCAAGTTTCGCCATGTCCGCACAAACTCCGCGTCGTCCCAATCATCTTCCTCGGTATTACCGCTATTCCTTGGCCGATATAACGCAAGCAAGAAGGAAATTCCGACGATCACAGCAATTATGAAGATCACTTTAATAATCATTTCGCATCCCAGACTGATCAAAGGAAGCGTTTGTCGGCTTCCTTAAATGACATAAGCAAGAACAGTGTCCTCACGTAGTGGGGGTATTCCCTAGATCACTGGCCGCCCTAAGAGGTGGTTTTTTTATGGCCGCTCCGATCGTTCATCGGCGCGGCCATTTTTTATGGAGGCTGCTTTTGAACGAAAACCTCAAGTATTCCGAGCAAGGGATGGCGCTCACTCAGGACGCTGAGACGCTCTACCTCTTTTCCTACCCGGATCCCGCCTCGCCGTTAGCGAGGGAATTGCAGCGTCGTGGCTTATGGCAGGCGACCCTACGCGGGCAGCCAATCGCGTCCGGCTTGCTCACGTTGACCGGTGCGCCGTGGACGGGTGGGTGGGGGCATACAGGCCCCGAGATGCACTACGGAATGAGCTTCTCGCGCGAGCAAGCCGTGACGTGGCTACGTCAGGACGTGGCGAGTGCGGAGGCAACGGTCAAGCGTCTGGTGCGTGTCGAGCTCACTCAGGAAGAGTACGACGCACTCGTCGACCTGGTGTTCAACATCGGCAGCGGCAACTTCGACACGTCGACGCTATTGCGCAAGATCAACGCCGGTGACACGGAAGGCGCGATCGCCGAATTCGCGCGGTGGAACAAGGCCGGCGGTGTCGTGCTGGCGGGGCTGGTGAAGCGCCGTGAAGCCGAGCGCGTGTTGTTCCTGCTCGGCGCGAATCATCTGCGGAGGGCCGCATGAAAAACGATGCTCTTGTCCGGCTGATCTACGCGTACGTGGCCGTCTATATCGCGGTGTCGTCCTTCGCTGCGCCGTGCTCGGCAACGTCGCTGATGCTCGTGCGCGATGGCTTCTGGGGATACGCCGTGACGTGTGGTATGGGTGCGCTCGCGGCTGTCTTTGCGGTCGACGTCGCGATCAACGATTGGTTGCCGCAGAAGTATGGCTTCCATTGGGCGAAAGCTCAACGGCACCGGCTGTATGCGATCACGGCCGGCGCATACATCACGCCGCTCTTCGCGGCGAGTGCGTATTTCGTCAATGCTGCACAGCTCATTTTTTACATCGGCATGGCGTCTTTCGGGCTTGTTCTGGGCTATCGAGAGGCGCGAGCAAAACGGGGGGGTACGTGCGCCGAATGATCGTCTGGGTGTGGGGAGTAACGGCGCTGCTCTGGGCGGCCGCCGCGTATGCGATGAGCCGGTCGGCAAGCGACGCGGTCGTGGTCGAGCTGGAGAGTATTCCGGTGGCCTCGTTGGGACTCGCGGTGATGCTGGCCTTGATCGGAGGGACCGCGAGCACGTTTCAGCGTCTCGCATCCAGCGACCCTCTGGTGCGCCCGATCGCGGTCGAGGTCGGTAGCGTCATCACGGCTTCGGTTGTGGCGGGGCTGGCTGCGTTTTTCTTTTGCATGTGGCGCGAGTGGCCAGCGCCGCTCACCGCGCTCGTGATTACGTTGTCGAGCTGGGGCGGCAAGCGCGTGCTCGACCAGGCCCTCGACGCGTGGGTGCGAAAAATCCAAGGAGAGAGCGCATGACGGAAATAACGGGTCGCCTCGCGGCGATCGCGGCCGGCATTGCCGCGATCGCATTTGCCGCGCTTAGTGTGTGGTCCTACGTCGAATTGCGTGCGCTGCGAACGGAGCACACCGATACCGAGCGGCAGCTCGCCACCAAAACGGAGAGCAACGGCGTGCTCAAGTCGCAGCTGGCCACCTCGCAAGCGGACCTGGCCGTGATGACCGACGCGGCTGGCAAATCGTCTGCGTCGGTCGTCCTCTTCGCGTCCCAGGTCAGTGCTGCGCAGGCGGCCGCGAGAGAGGCGAAAGCGAGGGCTGTGCAGCAGTCGGCCGGCTATCAGAAACAAATCGATGTGCTCACCGAGCGTATCGATCATCCGAGCAATCAACCGGAGACTTGCGATGCGGTACTCGATCGTTTGCGCAGCACTTTGTAACGTCCTTCTGCTTATTCCCGGCTGTGGGACTGCACCGGTCGAGCGGCCGATCTCGGCTGTCACGCACACGCAGGTCGTCGAGACGTATGTAGCCGTGCCGGTGCCGTGCATCGATGCGGTGCCGGCGTCGCCGCTATTTCTGTCCGACGCGGATCTGCTGGTCGGGCCGAACGGCTCGACCGTCGACCGGATCTGGCGGGACCACTTGCTGCGGAAGCAATCATCGAAATGTTGTGCAAAACATTTTGACGAGCTGATCAATCTTGACCGCGTCGTGCAGCATCACCTCGAGGAGTTTGTGCGCCAGTTCAAGTGGGCACTCAGCAGCCGGCAGGTGTTCAAGTGGTTGCAGGACATGCGGCCGGAGACGCTCACCGACATTCAGCGCGCAGCTCGCTTCTATTACCTGCAGCAAAATTGCTTTGGCGCGAAGCTGGAGGGGCAGTCGTTCGGTACGGCGACGACGACACCACCTGGCTTGAATCTGTTGCGGCTCGAGGAAACGTTGTCAGCGGCGCACCTGCGGCTCGCTGCCACGTTCATCGAACGACTCGACTGGAAGGCGTGCATTGACCGCTGCGATCGTCCACACATGCTGTTCTATCTGGATCCGCCGTATTGGGAAACAGAAGGCTACGGCGTGCCGTTTGAGTATGCTGAATACGTCGCGATGGCAGCACGCCTCCGGACACTGAAGGGCAGAGCGATCGTCAGCCTCAACTATCATCCGGACATTCGGCGCGCGTTCGAGGGTTTCCATATCGAAACGGTCGATATCAAGTACACCGTCGGCGGCGGTGGCCGGGAGGCGGCTCGGAATGAGTTGATTATTTTTAGTTGGAATGACGCAGCGGAACCGGCCGGGCTTTTCTAGTCGATCAGAATGGAGAGCCTGCTTTCGCGGGCTCGCTTTGTGCGTTACACGGGTGCATTTCACGGAGACCGTCGCGGAAGCGCGACGGGAGGTGTCGGCGTCGGTTTGGGTAGAATTGCGGTGCCCATGGGAGGAAACATGAGAGACGGTCGGCCCCCTATTGAAAGTCGTGATCTTTACGTGCTCGTTGAGACGTTGCTCAATCAAGCCAAGCACGATTCTTTTAATGATCCTATTAAATTAAGTGCGGAGATAGATACAGTCATATGGCTTGCAGCGCAGCTATACGGCGAGGATTTCTTCTCAACTAGCACACTTGATCTTGCAAGGTCTCTTTTGCGCATGGGTCGTCGAGCTACTGCATTACAAGAGGTGAAGAGCCTTCTCGTGCTGCGAGGAGCGCTAGAGGTTTTTGGGCATTAGGATTGCTGGCGCCATCCGGAACGACGGAGGAAGTGTGACGTCCAGCGCCAATAAACTTGCGATTCAGAATTTTTTCGTGAGGCTGCGGCCGTTACAGGAGCGCGCGAAAGACTTTGTTCCCGAAGACTTCGCAAGCTTGTGCACGGACGTAGGGGCGATGCTCGCAGACCTTAGGCAAGTATGCGAAAACGATAGCGAGGTGCTTAGTTCGTTGGCGATCGCGCAGATACTTCTTTCAATGGGGCATCCCGAGCTAGCACTTGTGAAGATACGAGCGATCCTTATTCTGAGGGGAGCTTGACCGAGTACTCGGGATCAGCGACCGCTATTCCCGCGAAAAAACTCCCGCGAGGCGGGAGCTGCATTGGGCGAGAGGTGAGCCGCTGCAAAGGACAATGCATACTATCCATTGTTGAATTCGCGGCATAGCCCTGCGACTGAAACACAGCATTTCGCAGCACGGTTGTACTTTGAGAAGGTCGCACAACAAGTTTAGCTGGAAAGGTTTGGCTACAGAGTGATGTCGCTCGTGGGTTACGTGCACCTGTCGGCATCCTGTTGCCTTTGAGAAGTGGCCAAGCGCAGCCAATCGCGATCGTCACTGATCGGCCGCGAGCGGAGGGGCGGCAGTGGTCGTGTCAGTGTTCGACCATCGTGTGTCGCGGAAGGCTGATAGTAAAAACGCACCCCGTGTCGGGGATATCGCGAACGCTGAGAACGCCGTCGCTTGCTTCAACGCTTCGGCGGGCGATCGAAAGCCCCAATCCGAGGCCGGTTCTATCAACGCCGTTTTGCCTGAACGGCTCGAACATGCTTTCTACATCGCCGGTGGACAAACCGCCGCAATGGTCTTTCACGTCGATCAGGATGCGGTCGGCAACTGCGTACGCGTCAAGGGTTACTTCGGTGTCGGGATGAGTGAACTTGAACGCGTTTTGCAGCAGGTTTCCAAGCGCCGAGAACAGCAGATCCCGATTCGCACATACGGCCAATCGTGCGTCGACGTCTGAAACCGCGAACGCACACCCGCGAGCCTGAGCCCCGAGGCCCGCAGCCTGTTTGATCTCTTGGATGAAGTCAGCCAGCGAGAACGTCTCCGGCGGTGTTGCGCTCCCGGCTGTCAACCGCACGTCTGTTAGTGAATCGTCTATCAGATCACGCATGCCATCCATACTGCGCTCCAACACTGATCCCGTCGCGCCGGACAAGTTTAGATTCCCAGCCTTCGCCGCACCAAAAGCGAGCGTTGCGGTTTGGAGAAAGTTGCGTAATTCGTGAGCGAAAAATCCTAATCGTTCATTCATCTGCGTGGCGTACTTGTCCGCCGCAACTGAATCGCGCTGATAACTGAACTCCGTCACTGCGTCCGCTATTGCATTGTCCAGGCAGCGGTTGAGTGTTCGAAACTCGTCTATTTGGAAGGGCGCGTCACGTTCATACGCAAGATCGGTAATTGCCTGACAAAGGTCTCCATAATCGTGGACAACCTGGTCAACCGAAAATCCGAGTTCCAGGAGTTGTCGTCCGTGTTGAGAAGCGGAGTTTCCAATCGCCGAAAATGAGGACTCGCCGCCTGCCGGCCCCGAGATTTTACGACTATCCATGGGCTCCGCCGTCTGTTCAACACGAAGCGTTAGAATAAGTTGATCAAGAAAAAGCGGCACGCCGTTCTGCAGTTGCTGCGCGGTTGCCCCTCTGGCGGGCCTGTGCGCAACTTTTATTCGACACCGCTCGATAAGATCATCACGATTATTTGAAAGGAATTCATGCATCATGGCGCATTACCTCCTTTGGTCGACTGCAATGGGCAGACCGCCTGCGGGTCCCGATGAGCGGTTCGTTTGAGCGATGTGAACTTAGCTCATAGTTTACTGTATACCCTTCCTGAGAAGCCTCGAAGTTTGCCGCGGTCGTGCGGCAGTCTGGACGTCTGCAGTAGGGAAAATCGAAGATCTGCAGAGCCGCGGAGCGGTCCTTGGAAGTTAGCAGGTGGCGCACGGCACTGGCTTGATGAGCGGTTAATCTGGGCGGCTAATGCTTTTAATTCATGAATTTAAAAGAAAGTGAGCAGCCCGCAAAGTCGCTTTGGTCTGTGCGCGATAGCGTGCGTCGGCCAATGGCAGGAGGTGGCGCACGAGCAGTCGCTTATAGTCTTGTCTGTACCCTTCATCTCTGGAGCGACTGCAGTCTCAGCATTTTTGTGAGAAAGCCCAGGAACGGAAAATGTCGGGAAGCGCTGGTAAATTCAGTGATTGGTCGTCATTCTTGCGTATGTCCTCGTGGATCGCGCGCGGGAGTACCGATCAACATGTATCTGCCGTATCGGGTCACCTTCGCTGGAGTCTGGACCAACAAACATGCCACACTCAAAACAGTTGATTAGCCCAGCAGCACGAATCCACCTACTTTGCTATTTAGTGGCGAGTGCGCTCGCATCGCACGCTTTGACGAAAACATGGCGTGTCGAGTACGTGGTTGAATCGGCACGCATCTGGCTGGCTAGAAACATGATGTGGGCGAGTTGGCTTGACCGATTGATGCTAGGGCAAATGGCGCTAAAGTTGTCCCGCGAGTACCTGACCGCTTCCCACACAGTACGTCAATCGGATGCGCTTACGCTGTTCACGAACGAGTTGACGCTGAACTATCAAAGCCCACTGGTTGGGCACATCTGGCAAAGGTGCAGCGATGCGCTGGAGGCTGGTTCTTACCGGGCCGGCGCATAGCGGCCATGAGCCGCCGGTCGACGACGGCAGTTCAATCGTCAACAATTTGCAACCATAGCCACCGCAATGCCATCCGAAATATGTGGGGACCGCCGTTATCGCCGTGCAGATTTTGCGCTGTGCCGTAACGACCAGACGCAATGGGCATTGGCTGCACGCCACCAGCCTAGGGGGATGAGTCTGTACCGGACTGAAGGCCCGTCGCTATAGTGCTCAAAAGGAGGGGCAGTTTGATAGGTTTTACGAGGTGGTGATCGAACCCCGACCTGATTGATTCAGCCCGCTCAAAGGAAGATGCCAGCGCGGTGGCAGCTACCAGTAGCGGGAAAGGTGTGAATTGCAAGCGCCGGATCTCCCGTGCCACCGCGCGTCCATCCATGCGAGGCATCTGGATGTCAAGAACAACGACACCGGGCTGCCACGCGCGATATGCGTCGAGCGCTTCGACGCCGTCTCCGGCCGTTTGAATGTCGTAGCCTTGCGCATTGAAGAATAATGCATATGCGTCTAGCAGGTTCGGGTCGTCGTCCGCGATAAGCATGCGCATTGCGTTTTCAGCAGGCATCGGATCCTCCAATCGCGAACTCTTCGAACAGCAATTGCCAGGCCCGATTGGGACGGCGCAATTAGTTTGCGTGTGGCGACGGATTCCGCAAAAATGAATTGGATTGACTCGTTTCGGACTTCGGGGCACGTATGCGACTGGCTGACTTCATCCTGCGCGACATGGAAACCATTCTGGTGCAGTGGGAGGCGTTCGCCAGTACGTTATTGCCGGCAGCAGCCAATATGCAGTCACTGGCCTTGCGCGACCATGCGCAACAGATTCTGGAGGCCGTGGCAAAAGACTTGTCGACCTCCCAGACAAGCGAGGCCCAGTTCGAAAAATCGATCGGGCAGGCGCTCAAGCCGGCCGGGGCACAGGAAACCGCCGCGCAATCGCATGCCCTTCTGCGCGCGCGAGGTGGGTTTGACATTAACCAACTGGCTGCCGAGTACCGAGCTCTGCGCGCCAGCGTGCTCCGCCTATGGATGGATGAGTATCGGCCCGACGCCGCCCATCCAGAGGACATCATCCGCTTCAATGAGGCCATCGACCAGGCAATCGCCGAATCGATTGCCCTTTTCAGTGCGCAGGTAGACCAGGCTCGTAACCTGTTGCTTGGAATGCTGGGCCACGACATGCGCAGTCCGCTCCAGACTATCCAGACGACAGCTTCGTACCTCGCAGCGTTGAATGCCGGTGAGAAAGTGTCGGTAGCTGCTTCCCGACTAATCAGAAGTGGCGGGCGTATGCAGGCGCTGCTGGACGACATGCTTGATTTCAACCGAACCAGGCTGGGTTTGGGCGTCAATATCGCGCCAACCGAGGGAGACCTGGCAAAACAATTTGCCGATGAATTGGACCTGTTGCGGGCAGTACACCCGGACCGGAAGCTTGAGCTTGACATCGTTGGCGACTGCCAAGGCGTTTGGGACGGCCGGCGCCTGCAGCAGTTACTTGGTAATCTCGTTCTGAATGCGATCAAATACGGATCGCCCGACGCGCCGGTGCGTGTGACACTGACGGGGGAGGGAGCGGAAGTCCTTCTGGAGGTGAAAAACAGCGGAACCGCCATTGAACGTTCAACCCTCGACCGGATCTTTGATCCGCTGCAACGTGGCCCGAACTATCAGGACAGAAATAACGACAGCAGTCTGGGGCTGGGGCTGTATATCGCGCGAGAGATTGCCAAGGCCCATGGGGGCGGCATCGAAGCGCGCTCCGACGAGACGGAAACCGTGTTCGTTGTACGTCTACCCCATCGTCAATAGCGTTCGCGAGATACGCATCGATCGCCGGTCGGCGTGCTTTGAATACGCGCACAGACGGAACTAGGGTTCGGGACTACGCAGCGAAGTCTTTGCGGATCCCCGCCTTTTGCTTCACTGACAGCAATCGCGTGGCTAGACAAGTTCCGGGATGTTCGCTTTCGCTAAACGCATCTGGCTGCTTCGGGTCTACGGTCTTTCGAAGGCAACGAGCGGCGTTGGCCACGTATGTGGAGTGGTTAATATGAGTGGTTAATCTCGGTAAGTAATTGAATTAAGAGGAATGGTGACGGCCTGCAAAGCCGTTTAGGCCGGTTCGACTCCGGCTCGCGCCTCCAGGATTCAAAGAAAAAGCCCTGACTTGTCAGGGCTTTTTCTTTGTCTGTTGATCTTCCATCTATGGAAACGGGTCCTCGGAAGCGGTCCCCTCTATCCACTAGACCGAACTTTTACTAATCGATTAGCCGAAACCCACATCAGTATTGGGTTGCGGCTATTTTTGAAAGGTAAATGTAGCCATGTAAATTCATGTTTTATCCTTGTTTTTTTCGTTAAATATGCTTTACTTGGTGTTCATGTATATCGAACATGTCCCCAACCGCAACTCACCGCCCGCGATCTTGCTGCGCGAGTCCTATCGCGACGGCAACAAGGTCAAGAAGCGCACCCTCGCGAACCTGTCGTCGCTGCCCACTGAAGTGATCGAAGGCTTGAAGGTCCTGCTTCGCGGTGGCGTCGCGGTGTCGTCGGTCGATGAGGCCTTCGTGATCGAACGCAGTTTGCCGCACGGGCATGTGGCTGCCGTGCTTGGCGCGGCGCGCTCCTGTGGAGCCGAGCAGTGGTTCGCGGGGGCGCCCGCGCCGCTGCGCAATGTGATCATGGCGCTGCTGGTGGCGCGCGTCGTGTCGCCCGCCTCCAAGCTCGCCACCCATCGCATGTTGCGCGAGGAGAGCGCAACCCACTCGCTATCGCGCCTGCTGGGACTCGTGGACGTCGAACGCGAGCAGGTCTATGCCGCACTTGACTGGTTGGGCGAGGCTCAAGAGGGCATCGAGAAGCGGCTTGCCAGGCAGCATCTGGGCGGCAGTACGCTGGTGCTCTACGACCTCACTTCCACGTGGGTGACCGGACGCCGTTGCGAGCTCGCCGCGCACGGCTACAGCCGCGATGGCAAGCGTGACGACCCACAGATCGTGTTCGGTTTGATCTGCACGTCTGAAGGATGTCCGGTGGCGGTCGAAGTCTTCGCCGGCAACACTGCCGATCCGGCCACCGTGGCGCCTCAGGTCGCAAAGCTCAAAGAGCGCTACGGGATCGACAAGCTCGCCTGGGTGGGCGACCGGGGCATGCTCACGCAAGCCCGTATCGATACGCTCTTGCGCCCGGCCGGCCTGGACTGGGTGAGCAGCCTGCGCGCCCCGCAGATGGCCGCGCTCGCCCGCGAGAAGGGACCGTTCCAGCCCACGCTGTTCGATGAGCGCAACCTGCTCGAAGTGACGAGTGAAGCGTTCCCCGGCGAGCGGCTGGTAGTGTGCCGCAATCCGTTGTTGGCCGAGGAACGCACCCGCAAACGCGAGGCGCTGTTACAGGCCACCGAACAGGAACTGACCCAGATCGCCGAAGCGACCACGCGCGTACGCAACCGGCTCAAGGGCATCGAGGCAATTGCCTTGCGCGTGGGCCGTATCATCGATCACTTCAAAATGGCCAAGCACTTCGAATTGAACATCACCGACTCGGGCTTGAGCTGGCAGCGCAAGACCGAGCAGATCCAGCAAGAGGCCGCGCTTGATGGTCTGTATGTTGTGCGTACGAGTTTGCCGGCAGCGGCTCTGTCAGCCGAGGCGGCTGTGACGGCCTACAAGGGCCTGGCGGTCGTGGAGCGGGCCTTCCGTTCGCTGAAGACGGTTGATTTGCAGGTCCGTCCGATATTCCATTGGAATGCCGAGCGCGTGCGCGCGCATGTCTTTCTGTGCATGCTCGCTTACTACGTCGAGTGGCACATGCGCGAGAAGTTAAAGCCAATGCTGTTTGACGATGAATACGTCGAGCAAGCGCGCGCGGTCCGGCCTTCGCCCGTGGCCAAGGCGCAACGTTCGGAACAGGCGAAAGCCAAGGACGCCTCCAAGCTCACCGAGGATGGCTTGCCGGTCCACAGCTTTCGCACCTTACTCGACGACTTGGCTACGCTTACCTACAACGTCTGCCACACGCCGCTCAATCCAGACGCCAAGATCATCATGACCACTCGGTCCACGCCCATTCAAGAAAAGGCCTTCCGCCTTCTGAATGTCAACGCTGCTTGTACCCAGTAGCCGTCCTGCGCTCGCACGCATAACATCACGAAATCAATAGCTTATGTTTGCGATCGAGTCAAAGTTCGGACTAGAAAAACGTGCAAAACCACGCGTAGATCGGCTACCTGGCCGTTGATGCGAGTTTTGCTGCGAGGCGTGTCGACAAAAAAATCGAGTCCTTCAGCGATGTGGGAATACCCCATCCTCCGCAATGGCTTGCTGCCGACGCCACTTTCCTAGAGTTTTGCTTGTCCCGAAATCGACCCATGCTACGTTGTAGACGAATAAATTCGACTTTTACCATCTAAAACTTGAAGTTGATTTTGCATATGGTTTGGATTGGTCGTTATTACGCAACTACCTTGACCGGCTGCTTAGCAAGGCCTTCCAAACTAGGTGCTGGCAGTTGGCGCTGACGCGGCTGTATAACCGATGTGCCAAGAATATATTCAATCGCATCGCGCACATTCTTGATAGCGTTGTCCGCTTCCCCTAAACCGCCGATGATGTGAGAAGGCGACGCCTACGTAAGGCGAATCCCGGCATTTTTCGCGAAGACTTGGTCGAGCGTCGCGCCTGGCCGCTCGCTTACGGTAAAAAAAGACCGCCCAATGGCGGTCTATCTTTTGCGCTTGCTGATCCAGCGATGGGTGCTAGTTAGCGCGCTGGCTCCAGGGAAAGGAACTCTGTGCTGTTTCATCGGGTGCCTTTGCTGGCGTCCACTTTCTGCTTGATGGACGAGAACGCCTTTTGTGCGGAGACGGAGATTTGTCGTTTCCCGCGCTTTAGCGCTGCGACCTCTGATTTCCTCAGCAGTACGGAACCCGAGGAGGTACTGGGCTTCGTCGGCCGTGAGCGCAGCCGGCTCGATTCCGAAAGTTTCGCGGATGACAGTGTGCCAAGAACGCGGGACCCGGAACATTGGAAATCGCGATGCTGCATTTGAGATGAGGGTGGGCCCCTCGGAGCCGGTCTGCAGGGACAGGCTCCAAACCACCTTAAGCTGCATGGGTTAAGAGTCCGTGTGGTGAGCGTTAAGGAAAAGGCAGGGCGTGACCCTGTCAGGTATGGATCATGAAGACGAACGCAAGTGAACCACTGATGAAGTGTCGAAAGCGTAGGGACGACGTCAAAACCGGGGGGGAGTCGTTAACCCGGGATCAGAGTGGGAGGCGACCTGTCTACTGCCCACTTGGCGTCCGGCATGAAGGTGGCGTGAGCTTGATCTAGGCTCAGATGTGGAACTTGGGAACCTGTCGCCTCGATGTGAAGGGAGCGACTCAAGCGGAGAACCCGCAAGAGTCTGAGTACCGATGCGAGGCACAGGGGCGGAGCAACCCGTATGAGCGACGAAGGTTCTGTAATAGAACTGGAGCAAAGGGGTTGCATTATCCGGCCTTGGACATTGGGCCAACTTGAAAGAGGATGAGCGCGATGGATGAGGCGAAACCGTTTTGTATTCCGAAACGCGCGGTGTGGGAGGCGTATAAACGCGTGAAGGAGAATCATGGTGCAGCGGGAGTGGATGGGCAGACCATCGCAGATTTTGAAGAGGACTTGAGTGGTAACCTCTATAAGATCTGGAATCGGATGTGCTCAGGCAGTTACTTTCCGCCGCCCGTGTTAAGGGTTGAGATACCGAAGGATAATGGTGCGGGCGTGAGGCCATTGGGCATACCCACTGTGTCTGACAGAATCGCCCAGACGGTCGGGAAAAACTATTTGGAACCGATTCTGGAGGAAATCTTCGATGAGGATTCCTACGGTTATCGTCCGGGTAGGTCGGCGAGGGATGCGATAGGCATGGCGCGTACGAGATGTTGGCGTCATGACTGGGTTCTGGAGCTTGACATCCGATCATTCTTCGACAATCTTGATCACGGCCTGCTTCTGCGAGCGGTACGCCACCACACTGATTGCGAGTGGGTGCTGTTGTATGTCGAGCGGTGGCTCAAGGCTTCCGTGCAACTGGAGGACGGAAGCACGGTGATGCGTGACAAAGGGACCCCACAAGGGGGTGTTGTCAGCCCGTTGTTAAGTAATCTCTTTCTGCACTATGTGTTCGATCGATGGATGCGGAAGCACTTCCCCGATATCCCGTTCGAGCGCTATGCGGACGATGCCGTTTGCCACTGTAAGACGTTGGTCCAGGCGCAGCAGTTGCGCGCCGCGTTGGAGCAGCGCTTTGCGGAATGTCATCTGGAACTGCATGCGCAGAAAACCCGGGTGGTGTACTGCAAGGACGATGATCGTCGGGGGACTTATCCTGACCACAGCTTTGACTTTCTGGGCTTTACGTTTAGGCCACGGCGCTCAAAGAACAGGTGGGGCAAGTTCTTCATCAGCTTTACTCCGGCGGTCAGTAACAAGGCTGCGAAGGCGATGCGACGCACGATGCGAAGCTGGGGCCTGCATAACAGGAGCGATAAGTCGATCGAGGATCTGGCAGGGATGTTCAACCCGGTAGCTCAGGGGTGGATTAACTACTACGGCAGATTCTACAAGTCGGCGCTCTATCCCACGTTGCGCCACCTGGACCTGGTGTTGGCCCGGTGGGCGGCGAAGAAATACAAAAAGTTGCGGGGCCACCTTCGGCGAGCCAGGCACTGGTTGGCGCGCGTAGCGCAAACCCGGCCTGGGCTGTTCGCTCACTGGAAGCTCGTGCAGCCGACGGTTGGATAATGGGAGCGGAGTGAGTCGAGAGGCTCATGCTCCGTTCTGCGAGAGCCTGAGGGTGCGATTCCCTCGGGCTACTCACCTGGCCATACTCCTTCTCTAAGCGTTTTACGGTCTTTTGGACCGGCTAGCGTTGACCAGAACGGCTGTAGCAACCACGTTTCAATATGGTCTGTTAAATCGCACAACGTTCCGCCGAGCGTCGTGACGTCATCCACGAGGATGTAGTCCCTTCCTCGGTACACCGCGCCATGAAACGACGCGCGAGAAATAAGGCGTTCCATCGCGTCGGCGCCGGTGTGATAGACCTTTGTCGTTTGTACGATTTCTTCGTCTAGTTCTCCGCCGGCGATCGAAAGCATGACGGCCAAAACCTGCGGGATTGCGTTGTCACCCTTAGCCTCGCGCGCATGCGGTGCTACATAGATGGGGTTCGTCGGGAGTTTCCCACCGTCCATCAGCAATATAAGTTGCTGGAGGAGCGGTTGTGCCAAATCACTGACGAGGTCGATTGCGGCGTGGGCATCGCCAGCCTTTGCCAGTTGATATGACTGGTGCGCCTTAAGTTCTTTGTCGTTGGTCCAGAGGAACAACGGTTCTGTCAAAGCTGGCGGGAACCCAAGTACCCGCCTCGGTGGCCCACTCGGAGCAAACTTCCCAAGCAGGGATGTCCAAGTGTGCACCGAGTTTGCATTGTCTGAAGGGTAGCCCCTGCCGCGTTTCGCCATCCTGAATTATATCTTGAGCGGAGCCGCTGGTTTGCTCTCCTCACGCAGTGACGATGTAGTTTCCAGGCCGGGTAGAGTCCGTGTTCTGCGACCGCGCAGACAACTAGCGGGTCGATCTACGCGCCAGATAAACGATGTCGCGCCAACCGTGCGGCAGCCAGATCCCACGCTGCGCACCCAACGCTTTTGAAGAGTATGGGTTGATCCGACGAACCAACCCACGAGCGCTCGATGACAGCGGCCAACGCGCCGACGGTGTCCCAATCGACGTTCGCCTGAATGAGATCGCCGGCTTCGTGTCTCGCGCCCACTGGATCGTCCACCAGGATCGCGCTTTGGTGCACGATCGATGCGGCGATTTCGGCCGCGTCCGGCGTGAACGCGCCGACTCCTACGATCAGCCGCCCTGGGCGCGCCGGACCTTGGTAGACCGGAGTTTTGCTCGTGGTCAGTGTGACAACAACATCGACGTCTTCGGGGATCATGTCGTCCTCGAGCGGTATCACCCGTGAGCTTAGTTCTGCATGGGCCACCACAAACCGGGCCGCCGCTTGAGGCTTCGATCCTTTGACATACAGGACCGCGTCAGGGAAGAGCGCAGCAAACGCTTCGGCATGATTGCTCGCTTGCTTACCCGTGCCAATCAGCAGAATCGATTTCGCGCTTCGGGCAAGGCTGCGGATGCCCAGCGCCGATATCGCGGCGGTGCGCCTGCCCGTGACCGTCGGGCCGTCGAGCGAGAAGAGCAGTTGTCCGTTGGTCGAGTCGTATGCCGTGACCTGGCCGTGAATCGTCGGCATGCCTTGCGCCCGATTGCCGGGACACACGTTCACGAGCTTGTGGATCGCGATGTCCTCTGCACTCGCCGGCATCGACAGCATGACGCCGCTCGCCTGCAGCGGCACAACCAGCCGCTCCGGACTTTCTATCCTGCCCGCTGCATATTCGACAACCGTCGCGCTCAAGGTATCAACTAGTTCCGCATAGGGCAGCAGTGCCGCAGTTTGTTGTTCATCGTAGGACTGGGTCATCTTCATCGCACCAGGAAACCGTAGGTAAGTGGATCGCGGTCGTCGATTATCCAGTTAGCGAAACCGCAAATGTACGCATTGCCCTCGACTTCCGGGATGACTGCATCGAACGGTCCGAGCTTCGTTTCGCTCAGCACGCGCCCCTTGAATATCGTGCCAATCACCGACTCGTTGATCAGCGTTTCATCTTTGCCCAGCAGGCCACGCAAGTACAGTTGCGCGACCCTGCCGGCCGTGCCGGAGCCGGTCGGCGAGCGATCGACTTCACGGTCGGCGAAGACGCAGCAATTCGCCTGCGTGGAACCCGCGTGCCGCGCTTGATTGGCGATGATCGTGCCATAGATGTGATTCAACTCGGGGATCTCGGGATGCTCCACCTTGACCGCTGCGTTGGCAGCGACCTTGACCTCGGCGCCGAACTGAATCAGTTTGTCGATGGCCGATTCGCGAATGGGCAGGTCGAATGGAGCGCCGTCGGTGTAGAAATAAAACGCTCCGCCAAACGCGATGTCGCCGGTAACGCTCCCGAACGACGGTGTCTCCACCGTAACGTCACGTTGCCAGATGAACGAGGGCACGTTCACGAAGCGCACATTGCCCGCGTGATTCCCATCCCATTGCACGAACGCTTCGATGAAACCACAAGGGGCGTCTATCCCCACGCGTGTTTCCGGCGAAGTCCGTTCGATCCAGCCCAGTTCCACCGCCGCTGTCGCGAGGCCGATCACGCCATGACC
This sequence comes from Caballeronia sp. LjRoot34, assembly GCF_964253815.1. NCBI lineage: Bacteria > Pseudomonadati > Pseudomonadota > Betaproteobacteria > Burkholderiales > Burkholderiaceae > Caballeronia > Caballeronia sp. LjRoot34. Next base: position 2,976,459 of record NZ_CAXUSB020000001.1, on the reverse strand, counting down.
GCAATGATCGCTGTAGCCCTCGTTGTGCACGAAGATCACGCCAAAATCGGCGCCTTCGCTGACGGGCTCCGTGAGGTAACCGCCGTACATGTCGGCGTGACCGCGCGGCTCGAACATGAGCGAGCGGCGAATGTGGTCAGCATGCTCCTTCAGCCACGTACGACGCGCGACGATGGTCTTGCCCGGCATCTTCGGCAGACCGCTCGTGACGATGCGAAACGCCTCGCCTCCGGTATGAACCTCGACCGTGCTGATTGATTTCGTAATTCTCATGTCGATTCCAGGTGGATCACTGGCCGTATGCAGCCGGCAAGCCGTTCTTGATGACATACACGGTCGTGGGCGCGCCCTTCAGATCGCCCTTCGCGTCGAAGGAATACGTTCCTGCGATGCCCTTGTAGTCCGTCTTCGCCAGTTGCGCGATCAGCTTTGCTTTGTCCGTGGTCGTGCCGGCCTTCGCCATTGCGTCGGCGAGCAGCATCATGCCGTCGTAGTAGCTGACAGCGTAGACCTGCGTATCCGTGTGATACGTGTCCTTGTAGCGCTTGAGGAAGTCGCGGCCAGCAGCCGTCTTCTCGAGCGACGTGCCGCCTTGCGCGCAATACACGATCGATGCATCGTCGCCCGCCACCTTGCCCATGTCGGCGGAGCAGATGCCGTCGCCGCCGAGCAGCTTCGCCCGAAGTCCACGCTGGCGCATCTGCTTGGCCATCGGCGCGCCCTGCGCAGCGTAACCGCCGAAGAAGATCACGTCGGGATTCTTGGCCTTGATGGTGGTCAGGATGCCAAGGAAATCGGTCGCGCTGGAGTTGGTGTACTGGTTGTCGACAATCTTGATGCCGTGCACCTTCGCTACACTTGCAAACTGTTCCGCGACGCCTTGACCGTAAGCCGTGCGGTCATCGATGATCGCCGCGGTCTTCGCCTTCAGCGTCTTTGCAGCGAACTCGGCCATGGTGCCGCCGAGCTGTTCGTCGCTCGCGCCAATCCGAAAGATGTTGTTAAAGCCCTGTGTAGTCAGGGCGGGATTCGATGCGACCGGGAGCATCGGGATGCCGGCGGAATGGTAGATTTGCGACGCCGGAATGGCAACGCCCGAGTTGTACGGTCCCAGAACCGCAACTACGCCGCTATCGGCGAGCTTTTGGGCGATCTGAACACCAATCTTCGGATCGGCCTGGTCATCTTCCGAGTCCAGTTTGAACGTCACCTTTTTCCCTGCGACTACGACGCCTTTCTTGTTCAAATCCTCCACTGCCAGCCGCGCGCCGTTCTCGTTGTCCTTCCCGTTCACCGCCTGTGGGCCGGTCAGTGGCGCCGAATGGCCAATCGTCACGACTTCTTGCGCGTGGACACCGGCATTGGCAAAAGCCGCCGTGGCGACCAGGAAACCTACGACAGCCTTTTTCATTGGGTAATCTCCGGGGTGGACTATACTGGTCCTGAATGTAGACCAAAATTGGTGCAGATAGCAACCATTTCAAAATGTCTGGCCGATTTTTGGTCTTTCTAGTGACCACGTTTGGTGAGATTCATCAATGGCAGCAATTCACGCAGAGCTCGACGGCTCATTCCGCCCGCGGCAAATCTACGAACAAGTGTCTGAGCGAATCCGCGATGAGATTGCTGCGGGCCGGTTCTTGCCGGACTCACGGTTGCCATCGGAGCGGGATCTCGCGGCATTGTTTGGTGTCGGACGTCCGGCCGTTCGCGAGGCGATCGGCGCGCTGCAGAATGAAGGGCTTGTCGTCACGAAGCGCAACTCGGGGACGTTCGTCTGCGGCGACGCCATCGATCGCTTGTCGCATAGGACCGCGGATACCGGAACGGCCGACTTCAGTCCCAGTTCGACGCTCGACGTACGAATGGTTCTTGAACCGGCCGTAGCCCGGCGCGCGGCTGCGCGCGCGCAACGCGACCGGCTGGCCGAGCAGTATCTTAGTCAGATGGAAAACATCTACGACATCGACGACCCTGCACAGCGCGCGTTATGGAATAGCAGCGACCGCTTGTTTCATCGGCAACTGGCGGTGATGACGGGCGATGCGCTGATGGTCAAGATCGCTGATGAAGTAGCCAGTTCGATGGACCAGCCGTTATGGAAGCGTCTGAAAGACGAGGGTATCTACGACGCGGGCCGGATTCGTCTTTACGTGGCCGAGCATCGGTTGATCTACGAGGCGGTGGTTCAGGGCGATGCGGATGCCGCGGCTTTCTACGTTGAACAGCATATCAAGCGTGTGGAACGCGATATCGCGCCAAAGTAGACGGTGGATCTGGGCGCAAAGACCTGAGGGCCGAAAGATCGATCAACTCTGATGCTGGGTCGAGCTGAATTGTTGCCCACCGCGACTCTCCGGGACAGCGGCTCAGCGTCCGCGTACCGTCTCAACGAGTGTTCTCCACGGGCTGTTGGCTCGCTTGCGCGCGGCCCAGCGGTGATTCGGCAATGCCACGGCAAGCCAGGGCTCACTATGCCCGACGAAGCGCCGAACATGGAATCGATACGGAGCCTCAAAGAGATCAAGATACGCGCGTCGATAATGCTCGACCATCGCCGCTTCCTGATAGTAGGTCTCCATCCACTGCCGCGAGGCCGCACCCAGTTCCGTGCGTAGCGCCCGATCCCATAGCAGTTCACGAAGCGGACCTTCGGCCTCCTCCAGCCGTACATCGATCCAGGGCAGTTCAAGGGCGCCCGTTATGGCCCTCAACTGTGACTGAACGCGATTGTCGAGATGACCCAAAGTGGGTTTCCCTTGCGACAACGCCTCCAGCCCGCTCAAGTGATAATTCCCGGTCACACATTCGTCGATGGCAATCGCCGCCTGTTGCTTGGCCCGCAAACACGCGTCATGCGGCGTATCGACAATCAATTGAAGCGTGCATAAGCCCTTGCGCTCGAGTTTGCGCAGCAGCTTGAGGGTTTGCGGAACGCCCTTGGTTTCCCACCGCGTTTTCCACGCAGATGACCGGCCGCTCGGCGAAAACGTGACGAGCGGTATGCCGTGCGCATCGGTATTGCTCTCCGGACCGGGCAAGTAGCGAGGATCGTTCAGCGGGATCACATTGGGAACCACCCTGGCAAACGGGTAATAGCGCTCGGGACCCTGCGCAATAACGAGTTGCGGCACGTCCTCGTACACAATCCGCTGGACCACTGCGGCGTCGCCCTTGGCCCAGAGATCCGGGGCCGAATGGTATTGCCTGATGATTTTTTTATCGCCGAATCGCTGATGGAAATTCGGACCGAAAGTCTCATCGAGCGAGAAGAACTGATGGACGTGAATGACGTCGGCGTCCGCTATGACGTCGAGCGCCTGCTGCTGCTGAGTCTTCCAGTCGATATCGACAGCGAAGGTCCGGCTGCGATACGCACTGCTATTGAAGACGATATGCCGCGCCTGGACATCAGTTAGCCGATTGAGTGCCGAAACAATGTTGCCGGGACTACCCGCCACCGGCGTATTGGAAATATGAACGACCTTCATTGCGCGATACCGCGCCAGGTACGCGCATACCGCTTCAGCCGCGGGCTATTCCTGTTCAAGGGATGCATGAGCCAGTGAGTGCCAGTCGCCCTTTTCGATAATGTCGCTCCCAAGCGCGCTTTGCGCCGAGAGATTTACCACGCGTATGCCGCGACGGGTTAACAGCGGGGCAGCATGGCGAAACGACGGTTCTATGAAGGAATTAAAATCTCCGTCCAGCGCGCTTGGCTGCATATTCTCTTTGGTTTCGTAGAAGCGCGGTGTTTGCGTCGCGTTCAGCAAATCGAGTCCATGCATGAAGATTGTTTTGAACCCGAGGGAGGTGAGCACTTGCAAACCCGTGTAGGCCACGGTACGGCCATCGAATATGCCGCGCCTGATATTGAAGCTGAAACCCAAGGCGGGTTCTTCGTCAAACAGCGCTAGATCCGTGCTTGCATGCGTAGAAAGGAGTTCGTGTTTGAGCAATGCGCGCTGGCAAGCGGGATATTGGATATCTTCAATCAGAAATACCCGGCAACGGAACTGCGATAACGGGAAGTATTGCGCGATGTACCATAAAACTAATGGGGTCGCGAATAATGTCAGCTTTTGCTGAACCACCCGTGCGACCAGATCAGGGCGCTTTCGTACAAACCCGGCATCCACGATGCAATAATATTCAAACCGAACCGGATGTTTGTCTTGTAAAGCGATTGCGCCGTTTACTCCCATGACGTTATGGAGATCAAGCGCACCGTAATCAATGTCATTGACCGAGGGGCCCGTGGCAATCAGATGGCAATCACCCGTCTGGGATGCAAGCAGATCGTCCGGATTCTCGACCAGCAATTCATGGCCTTCAATCGACATCCGTTTCAGAAACCCGCGCGAATCCCGCTCAATGGACACGCCGTGCCACAAGCGCTCGTTATGCCGAAACGCACTGGAGTGGGACCAACGATAAACAAGCTTGAAAAACGTGCTGGACAGGCGTTGCGCCGGCTTGGGCCAAGCATATTCGTGCACTATCGACATCTCGCTTGCAACGGATTGCGATGGCCTTACCTGATCTACCGAAATCATAGAGCGCATCACTCCAGAAATGCGACGGGAAATGAAGCGCCCGACTGGGTGACGACTAGTCTAATTAAACGTTACTCCCTCCGCGTTACAGTCAGCCCCACAACAGTTACACCTTGTTACCAGATCATTAAGATTCGTTTAACTTAATAAGATTCCGATAATTCGGCGAGCGGATACCACCGATCTTCCAGTAGCCGCAGCCAGTGAGTGCACGCGCTGCTCGCCTCGCGCGGCATAATTGCAGGTTCAGACCTGCAGCGTTGTCATTTCGCACGATTCCCACGACGTGCAGCGTAGAAGCATCTCACCGAAAAAGATCCCATGACCGAGCCATTTTCCGAATTCGACTGGCGCTGGAAACCATTCGACGACCTTAGCGCACTTGACGTCTACACCATGCTCGCCGCGCGCAGCGAAGTGTTCGTGGTGGAGCAGCAGTGTGTGTACGGGGACGTCGATGGACAGGATGCCGATGCCTGGCATCTGCTCGTGTATCGGCGTTCGGCGGATGGTCGGCCTGCGCTCGCCGGTTATTTGCGAGTCCTGCTGCCTAACCTGGCCGACGGCACGAAAGAAACAGAAGACACCGATATCCGCATCGGCCGCGTGCTGACCACAGCGGGCTTTCGCGGCATCGGATTAGGTCAGGCGATGCTCGAACGCACGCTGGTTTTTATCCGCGAACAATGGCCCGGCCAGCCGATACGCCTTCACGCACAAGCGCGATTACAGCGCTTTTATGCGGGCTTTGGCTTCGAGCCAATCTCCGATATCCACGTGGAAGACGACATTCCGCACATCTGGATGCGCCGCTTATAGAAGGACCGTGTGGCTAAACCGTCACCAGTTCCGCTTGCGCACGCTGCTGGACCAGCCGTTGCCGAGTCGACAACCTGAGCCAGTGGCGCATCGCGATCAACGCGCCGATCACGCTCATCATCGAACCGGGAATCCACAGCAGCAAACCGCCGATCTGCTGATCGCGCATCGGGCTGATCCACGTGAATGCGCGCCCGCAGATGGAGTAGATAGGATAAAGCTCGTGCGGCGTGAAGAAAATGTATGCGCCGAGCATGATCTGCGGCGGAATGGCGGCGATCACGATCAGGATGCGGCGCCCGGGCGCGAGCCGCGCGGGGGGAGCCGGGCGCGAATCGAGCACGAGCCACCAGAACAGCAGGCCGTCGATCACCATGCTCCAGTTCATGACGCGGTATAGACGCCAATCGAGCATCGCCTTGAAGTGGATCGGCGAAAGCAGCCAGAAGTAGATCAGCCCGACAAACAGCACCACCGCAACGACCGGATTAAAAATCACCTTGAACAGAATGCGCGCCGGGGCCGTATTGAGCGCAGGCCTGAGCCAGCGCTGCCGCCAGGTGAACGGAATGCCGGCCCGCAGCGCCGCGCCAGGATACGAGAGCGCGATGAAAAATGGCCCGAGATGATGCAGCACCAGATGTTGCAGCCGATGCATGAAGAACTCATGCTCGAAGAAGTAGTCGAGCCGGGTATGCAGCGCGACATAGAGCGCAGTCAGGCCGAACCAGAACGACACGTGCCGCGCGAGCGACACGCGTGCTTTTTTCGCGCCGCGAGCGAACAACACGGCCGCGATCAGCACGGCGATCACGACGGTGGGCGAAGGCTCCCACGGATCGAGCCAGTAAAGAATCGAGGACATGTTGACCGTAGCCCCCAAGCTTGGTAGTGAATTCAGGAAGCGGTCGAGTCGATCACGCGGCGCAAATCGTGCGTGATCGTGTCGATGGAATCGCTCTCGGTGGCGAGCAGGCGCGCGTGGCCGTGAGTATCGAAGATATAGACGGCCGAACTATGCGTGACGTCGTACGCGCCGGATGGATCGCGTTTCTCCATCTGGTAAGCCACCCGATACCGCTTGGCAATGCTTTCGATCGCCCCGTCCGTGCCGGTCAGTCCAACCGCGTGCTGGGCGTCGAACGCGCGCACGTAGTCATGCAGCGCAGCCGCGGTATCGCGAGCGGGATCGACGGTGATAAACACAATGCGCGTGTTCTTGGCATCGGGGCCAAGTTGCTGCATGACTTGCATCAGCCGTGCCATGGTCTCCGGACACACGTCCGGGCAGTGGGTGTAGCCGAAGTACACCAGCGTTGTCTGGCCTAGGAACGACTGACCGGTGACGGGTTTGCCGGTATCGTCGGTGAGCTTGAAGTCCAGGTCGGGCAGATGGCCGCTGACATCGGTCAGCTTCCAGGGTGTTGTATCAGGACGCGAGCACGCAGCGAGGCCGGCGCTCAGGATCAGGGCGGCGAATAGCGGGGCGAGTACGGCGGCGAACCAGCCCTTGGGTTGAAAACTGAACCAGGAAGACATTTGCAACTCGGATGAGGGTAGGGTGCATCAAGGCAGCAACGCGGACGGATGATCAAAAAACCGTTCGTGCAGCCATCCGGGTGCCGACTCTATCTCAGAATAGAAGCTTACGCCGGACGTGCAGCCGCGTCGGCGCGTGGCCGAGGCGTTATGCCGCAGGGCCGCCAGATAAGGATGAAAGTTAATCGAAGCAGGGTTGAAAGCGGCTTGATATGTGGCATAGGGTGTTGGCTTGCCGCATGAGCGTCCAACGCCGCTTTCCCAGACGGGGTTACAAAGCGCGGTAACATGCGCACACTTTTCCGGTCCTTCTCCGGCTGAAAGGCAGATATAGATGCAAAACCTCCCAGACCAATTTCCGCTTGCCACGACCGCTTTTTTCTTCGATTTCGACGGCACGCTCGTTGAACTCGCGCCCACGCCGGACGGCGTGAGCGTGCAGCCGGTCGTACCCGCCATCCTCAGTGCATTGCGTCGCGCGACCAACGGCGCGGTGGCGATCGTATCGGGACGAGGGATTGACAGCATCGACTCGTTTCTTTCAATGCCCGATCTGCCCGTCGCAGGCTTGCACGGCGCCGAGCGGCGCGATTCGAATGCGGATGTCCACCGTGTCGGTTTCAACGACGAGCGCCTGCTGCGCATGGAACACGTGCTTGAAGGCGTGGTGACGGCCAACCCCGGCATGCTGCTGGAGATCAAGGGCGCCGCGCTCGCGCTGCATTACCGCAATGCGCCCGAGCGCGGCGTGGCGGCGCGCGAGGCGACCGAGAAGCTGGTCGCTCAGTACGCCGATGCGTACGTGCTGCAGCCCGGCAAGATGGTTTATGAAATCAAGCCGAAGGACGTCGATAAAGGCCGCGCGGTGGTGGCTTTCCTGAATGAGCCGCCGTTCGCGGGGCGCCGGCCGGTGTTTATCGGCGACGACCTGACGGACGAAAAAGGCTTCGCGGTAGTGAATGAGCGCAATGGGCTGTCGATCAAGGTCGGCGCGGGCGACACGCTCGCGCATTCGCGCGTGGAATCGGTCGGCGCGCTGCTCGACTGGCTGCAGCGCATTGCCGGAATTGAAGGTATTGAAGGTTCTAAAGGGACGCGTTCGTGAGCAGGCTGATCATTGTTTCGAACCGGGTCGCGCCGATCTCCGAAGGTGGCCCGGCGGCGGGTGGTCTGGCGGTCGGTGTGTACGACGCGCTCAAGGAAACCGGTGGCATGTGGTTCGGCTGGAGCGGCGACGTGGTCGCGGAGCCACCGGAGGGCATCACGCTGGAGGAGCGCGGGCGGGTGACATTCGCGACCATCGGCCTGGCGCAACGCGACTATGACCAGTATTACCGCGGCTTTTCGAACGCTACGTTGTGGCCGGCGTTTCACTATCGGCCGGATCTGATCCAGTTTGATCGCGATGAATTCGACGGTTATTGCCGCGTCAACCGCTGGCTCGCGAAGCAACTCGCGCCGCTGCTGAAAGCCGACGACGTCATCTGGGTCCACGACTATCACCTGATCCCGTTCGCGCAGGCGTTGCGCGATGAGGGCGTGACGAACCGCATCGGTTTTTTCCTGCACATTCCGTTTCCGGCGACGCAGGTTCTGCTGAGCGTGCCGCGCCATCGCGTGCTGGTCGAGGCGCTGTGTTCCTATGATCTGCTCGGTTTCCAGACAGCGCCGGATTTGCGCGCGTTTTGCGATTACATCGAGACGGAGGCGAACGGCTCGGTTGTGCGCATCGCTGGCGAGCCGAACGCCGTGAGGGCCTTCGGCAAGACCCTGCGGGCGGCGGCGTATCCGATCGGCGTTTATCCCGATGAAATTGCCTCGCTTGCCAAAGACGGCGAAAGCGGCCGCGAAGTGCAGACCGTCAAGACGACGCTGCGTGACCGCAAGCTGATCATGAGCGTCGACCGGCTCGATTATTCGAAGGGCCTGGTCGAGCGTTTTCGTGCGTTCGAAAAGCTGCTGGAACATCAGCCGGGGCAGCGTAACAACGTGTCGTTCGTGCAGATCGCACCGCCTACACGCGCCGATATGGACACGTACAAGGACATCCGGTTGCAGCTTGAAGCGGAGTCGGGACGCATCAACGGGCGCTACGCGGAACTCGACTGGACGCCGATCCGCTATATCCATCGGCAATATGAGCGGTCTGTGCTTGCCGCGTTGTTTCGCGCGTCGCATGTGGGGTTCGTCACGCCGTTGCGCGACGGCATGAACCTCGTCGCGAAGGAATACGTGGCGGCGCAGGATCCCGATGATCCCGGCGTGCTCGTCCTGTCGCAATTCGCGGGCGCGGCGCAGGAATTGAACGGCGCGCTGATCGTGAATCCGCTCGATATCGCCGGCATGGCGGACGCACTGGCCACGGCTCTCGCGATGCCATTGAAAGAGCGGCAGGCCCGGTACACGGACATGTTCGCCCAGCTTCGCGAGAACAACGTCTCCGTCTGGCGAGACAACTTCATGCGGGATCTGCAGGCGTAAAAAAGCCGCTTCGGTCTGATGAATCCGAAGCGGCTTTTTTTATTGCTGGTCTTGGCGGAAGAAAAATCAGGTCGATTCAGCCTTTGCCGCAAGTTGTTGCGAGGGCATGGTCGCCGGTGGCAACTTGCCATGCTGCTTGGACAGCAGTTCCCGATACAACCCCGGCCGGTTGCGCAACTGATCCGGCGAACCGTCGTCGATCACCTTGCCGGCGCTCATCACGATAATCCGGTCGAAGCCTTGCAGCGTCGACAACCGGTGCGCAATCGCAATCACGGTACGGCCGACCATCAGCCGGTCGAGCGCCTGCTGGATCGCTTCTTCCGACGAACTATCGAGCGCCGACGTGGCTTCGTCGAGTAGCAGGATTGGCGCGTTTTTGAGGATCGCGCGCGCGATGGCAATGCGCTGACGCTGTCCGCCCGACAACTTAACGCCGCGGTCGCCGACGATTGTGTCGAACCCTTCCGGCATTGCATCGATGAAGTCCGAGCAGCGCGCCTCGCGGGCGGCGGCGAGCACTTCTTCGCGCGATGCGTCCGGACGGCCATACGCAATGTTCTCGTACACGGTCCGGTGGAACAGCGAAATGTCCTGGGGAACGAGCGCAATCGACATCCGCAGGCTGTCCTGCGTGATCAGCGAGATATCCTGCCCGTCGACCTTGATGGCGCCGCCCTGCGGTTCGTAGAAGCGTTGCAACAGCGCGAGCACCGTGGATTTCCCGGCGCCCGACTTGCCGATCAGCCCGACGCGCTGACCCGGCTCGATGTGCAGGTTGAATTTATCGAGAATCGGCCGGCGGCGCGGATAAGCGAACGTGACTTCCTCGAAGTCCACCCGCCCGCCTTGCGGTACGAGCTCCGTTGCGTCGGACCGATCGGGCATGCCGTGCGGTTCCAGCAGCGTCTGCACGGCTTCCGCCAGACGCGCCACGTGCTGCGTCACATCCACGAGGGCAACAGCCAGATCGCGTGTGCCATGGAGAATCGTGAAGCCGAGTGAGCTGACCAACACGATATCGCCGGACGTTGCACGCCCCTTCGACCACAGCCACAACGCCCAGCCGAGCAGTCCAGCCGAGAGAATCGCGGTCACGACCGCATGGAACAGCCGCAGCTTCTCGAGATACAGCAAGCTTTGCTGGCGCGCGACCATTTCGGCCTTGACCGTCGAGCCGAAGCGCTTTTGCTCGCGAAATGTCATACCGAATGCACGCACGAGCGCCATGTTGCCGATCACGTCGACCAGCTCGCCATCAACCGATGCGGCTTTCGTGGCAAACGTGTGATGCCGCGCGGAACCACGCCCGGCGAGCCGGTACAGCACCAGCGCAAGAATGGCCGACGCGAGCATCAGGCAGCCGGCCATCAGCGGATTGACCGCGACGATCATCACGATTGCGCCGATCACCGCGATGCACGGCGGCAACACGTTCCACGCCATGGTGTTCTCGGCGGTATAGATCGCATTCGATGTCGCCGTGATCCGGCTCGCGAGCATGCCAGGCTGTTTCTCGGAAAAGTATGTGGGCGAATGGCCGCTGAGGTAGGAGAACAGGTCGCGCCGCAGGTCGCCCGTCACCACGACGAACGCATGCGCGCCCACCCAGCCGCCGACTCGCCACAGCATGTTGTCGGCGGCGATCAGGCCGACCAGGATCATGAAGGCGGACCAGAGCGGACCGGGATGGCCGCGGCCCTGACCAAGCACGTCGATCAGATGCTTGATCGCATACTGCGAGGCGAGCGCGCAGCCGACCGCGGCCAGCACGCTGGAAAGCACGATGGCGTGCGCGACAGGATGCCGGCGGATGTAACGGAACAGGAACGCCAGCGGGCGATTTGCATAGCTCGCTAGCTTCGCGTTGTGCACGTTACGCTGAGAGACGGTGAGTTGGTCCAATGGTCGTTTTCGGTCGAGTAGAGCGGTTGAGCGCGATGCTTCGCCGTTGCCGCAAACGCGGCGTGTCTGGCCAGCGAGGCAATGGCGTGCCAATGGCGTGCAGCACCGATTGCTGAATTGTAGCGAGTGTAGCGAGCCAAATCGTCTCGCATAATGCTTTCCGTGGTGCATATTCATCAGCCAGAGCTGATTTTCAGCAAAAGTGCGTCGTCTGAACCGGGCAATCAATGCCCGCTGGGGACGTGTCTCGCACCTCCGACGGCCCGCCCGGTGCTGGGTTCGCGGTGCCTCGACGTGAACTGGCTTCAACTGGTCGCCCTGCCCTTGGCAGGGTGAAAGCACGTCGCGGTCCCGCTACCTGCTTGGCGGCGCTAATGGGCAAATCCGGCACGGCCGATACATCATGCCGTGGCCAGATTTGAAGGATGCCGCAGCGCGTGGGGCTTCTGGAGCTTGGCTGCGACCGGTTCGGTCCATGTCGAACAGCGTAGAACAACCTTGATAAACAAGGGCTTGCAAAGTGTATCGACGGTGTAACAACATAAATAAGTTGAAATGTAAGATTGGAAACCTTGTAAAAACCGCGATACTTCACTCCGGGTTTCCCCTTAGGCGTTTTGACAGGTTATTGTAGGTTCCGGTCAACGGCTCCGCAGGTTGTGCGTTTATGGCTGGGTGCGTTGCATTTCGAGATGGAATCGATCTTGCTCTTTCTGATCACGCTCCGAAGCAGACGCCCGATACCCATAGCAGCAGCAACACCTAAGCAAACAGCGAAGCATCGCGATTTTTTCTCGTGCTATCGGCCATTACGCTGGAGACACCAGCACCGTGCCGAATCCGGGTAGGGCGATTCGCTTGATTTAACGACCGATGCCAAGCGCATCAATTTTGCCTGACATTATTAGGAGTTTCCGACATGCGAATCGCTCAAATCGCGCCTCTTCACGAAGCCGTCCCCCCCAAGTTCTACGGCGGCACAGAGCGCGTGGTGTCCTATCTGACCGAAGCGCTGGTTGAGGCCGGTCATGACGTCACTTTGTTCGCGAGCGGTGATTCGCAAACGTCGGCGAAGCTCGAAGCCTTCTGGCCGCAGGCCTTGCGCCTCGACCCGACCATCCGCGACACGATGGCGCCCCACATGCTGTTGCTGGAAGAAGTCCGCCGCCGCGCTGACGAATTCGACGTGCTGCATTTTCACATCGACTACTACCCATTCTCGCTGTTCTCGCGCCAGCCGGTGCCGTTCCTGACGACCATGCACGGACGTCTCGACCTGCCGGAACTGCAGCCGATCTTCGCCACGTTCGACGAAGCGCCGGTCGTGTCTATCTCCGACAACCAGCGTCAGCCGTTGCCGCAAGCCAACTGGCTCGCGACCGTTTATCACGGCCTGCCGGAAAACCTGCTTACGCCGATTCCGAACGTCGAACCGGGCTACCTCGCGTTCCTCGGCCGTATTTCGCCGGAAAAGCGTGTCGACCGGGCAATCCGTATTGCCGGCGCAGCGGGCATGAAGATCAAGATCGCGGCAAAAATCGATAACGCCGATCGCGCGTATTACGAAGAGCAGATCAAGCCGCTGTTCGCGCTGCCGCATGTTGAATACATCGGTGAAATCAGTGAGTCGCAGAAGACCGAATTCCTTGGCAACGCGCACGCGCTGCTGTTCCCGATCGACTGGCCGGAGCCGTTTGGCCTGGTGATGATCGAAGCCATGGCTTGCGGTACGCCGGTGATCGCGTTTAATCGCGGTTCGGTGCCGGAAGTGATCGAAAACGGCGTGTCGGGTTTTGTCGTGGAAGACGAACTGAGCGCGATCGCCGCAGTGAAGCGCCTCGACACGCTGCCGCGCGCCAAGGTGCGTCAGGCGTTCGAAACGCGCTTTTCGTCGAAAGTCATGGCTGCGCGCTATGTTCATACGTATGAAGAACTGCTGCGTACCAAGCGCCGTACCATTCTGCGCGAAGTCAACGCGGGCTGATTTTTACGGTCGATAGTGATCTTGCGGACGCCGTCTGATCGCTGGTTGGCCGAGTGAGCGAAAACAACGCCTCGTGCGCCGTCAGGCGCGCGAGGCGTTGTTGTTTTGACACACTGCGGGGGCAAGCTTCACGGGTTATCGTCGGGTTGAGCATGCCGGGCCGATGCCGTTTTCGACATTCTCCCTATAATGTGCGGGCTTCGTGAAATGCAGTGCAGCATCGGCGCGAACGTGTGGATGGGTGTGTGGAAGTCTCTTGAAAATCGCATCGCGCGATGGGAGGAACTTACCGCGCTTACCGGGCTAATAAGGACAGTCGTGAACAGGAGCGAAGTTTTGGCGAGAACGAAGCAGAGTAGCGCGAGCCCGGCACCCGGTGCTGGCACCGTGTTCGCGCTGCGGGCGATCGGACTCGTGCTGGCCGCGCGCTGGTTGCTCTCGATGTCGCAGATGGGCTACCTCTCTTCAACGCGCGCGATGACTTCGTCGCCGTGGGCCTGCGTCACGCTTGTGCTCTTGTTCCTGCTGCTTTTTCTTCCCGGCGCCCGGGCCCGTGCGGAACGGCCGTTGCATCCGTTGCCGCAGTGGTTGCGGCAAGCCTTGCGGCTGCTTGCGCTGCTGAGTTTCCTGTTTGCGGTGTGGTCGGTCGGGTTCTTTACGTGGACCGCCGGTTGGAAAAACGCCGTGCACGCACTGGGCGAAACCAATGGTTGGCTGCTCGTTGCGCCTGCGCTTTATGGCGTGGTGCTGTGGATTTGCCGGCCGCGCGCGCTGTGGCGCACGAATATTGCCGCGCGCCGGTTTGCTATCGGCCGTTATGCCATTTCCATCGATACCACCACACGCACGGCCGTCGTCTGGGCCGAAAGCCGCAAACTCGGTCAGTACGATGCGCGGGAGTTATCGGTGAAATGGCCTGAGGGGATGGGTGACGCCACGGCTTCCGGTGATGGGTCCGCTGGCTTGGAAAGCGCTGTCGCCGTAACCGCCGTCGTGCCGAAGAAGCGCGGTTTGTTCGGCCGGGATGCGCGCGCCAAAATGGAACTGCTGTGGGATTCACCCGCCGCCGCCGGACATAATCGCAAAACTGTCTTCCGCGCCGCGCTGGCAAGCGAGGGCGACCGTAAGACCGCGCGCGCGCTCGACGCGTCGTTGCGTCAGAGTTTAAATGTCGGCACTTGAACCCCGACTGGCATTAAGGGCGTCGGGTTCGAGTTGGGTCAAGCAGTCACAGCCGTTTCGGGCGACAACCGGACGGGATCGTCGAACTTTCCTTGTATAACTGCGATCGCCGCAATAGCAGGGCGTCGCTCGCGGAGTGGGCGGAGCAGGCCGCACACGTAGGTACGCGCAATAAAGGCCTTCAGGTATTTGCCTGAGGGCTTTTTTATGCGTTTCGATCCCACGTTCGGCGCGTTCTGCCGCCAGTATTTTCCGTTCGTGTCCCCATCCTATTTAATTTGTATTCCTGATTATATTCGACCCCGCACGGCTAATGGGTATTTACCCTTCATTGACATGGCCGGCAGCCTCCGTTTATTCTGGTTTTCAGACAGAGACACTGTCTCTTATAGAGAGACACAAACAACAGACACGACATGCTAAAGACACTGGATAGCGCGTTGGCGCTGCTGACTCGATTCACGCTCGAAGAACCGACATGGGGCGTGCGCGAACTGGCGAAAGAAACCAACGTTCACCACTCGATCGTTCATCGCGTGCTGGCGACGTTCGCGGCTAATGGCTTTCTCATTCAGGACAGCGCCGGGCGTTATTCGCTTGGCCTGCGGCTTTTTGAGCTTGGGCAGATCGCGCACCGGACGTTCGCGCCATCGGAGATCGTGCAACCCGCGCTGGACGCCCTTGCGCATGACAGCGGCGAAACCGTCTTTTTGTCGTTGCTCGACGGCATGCAAGGCGTGTGTACCGACATAGCCCAGAGCCAGCAGCAATTGCGCTTTTCGATCGAAGTGGGGCAGCGCTTCCGGCTCATCGCCGGTGCCCACGCAAAGGCCATCCTGGCATTCCAGCCAGATGAATTCCGCGCGGGGGTCTACGAGGAGGCCCATCTCGCCGACGGTTCGGCGATCGATGCCCGCCTCGATCAAATCCGCGCTGGCGGCTGGAGCCACACCCGCGAGGAAGCGGCCGCCACGGTCGCCGGTCTGGCCGTTCCGCTGTGGTCGCGTGATCGTCGTCGCGTGATCGGATCGTTATCGATTGCAGGGCCGGTCCAGCGATTGGATGGTGAAGCGGTGCCACGGCTCATCGACGCATTGAAGAAAACTCGCGAAACGATCGAACCCGTCGTCGGCCTCCTTCGCTGAACGCCACGACCGCCGTCCACTCACAAAAACTAGCCGCGCCTCGCAAAGCCGGCAAAGACCCGACCTCATGAAAGTATCGATCGATGCGCCTGACGCCCAGGCAGTACTTCTGGCTCAGGAAGCCACCCCTCGTCCACGTGTCTCCTTTTTCGAGCCCGTACTCCTGCTGGTATCCATTTGCCTGTCGGTGCTCGGCGCGATCATTGGCATGCAATTGATCGTGACGCTCGGCATCTCCGCCAATACGTCGATCATCGGTGCGCTGATGGCGATCGTGTTCTCGCGGATTCCGTTGGCCGTGACGCGGCGTTTTCGCGTTCTCGAACGCCAGAATCTCATGCAGACGGCGATTTCATCGGCAACATTCGGTGCGGCCAACTCGCTCATGATCCCGCTCGGCGTGCCCTTCGCGATGGGCATGCCCGAGCTCGCCACGCCGATGTTGATAGGCGCCATCGCCGCGATGCTGGTCGACGGCGCGATGCTCTACAACCTTTTCGGCAGCCGGATATTTCCCGCTACCGGCTCGTGGCCGGCGGGTGTCGCCACGGCGGAAGCCATTTGAGCAGGCGATCGCGGGGGCCGTAAAGCGGCATTTCTCGGGTTGGGCGTGGCGGCGGGCATTGCCGGCGCATTGATGGGCGTGCCCATGTCGGCATTCGGCGCGGCCTTTCTCGGCAACCTGGCGGCGTTGACCATGTTTGGTATCGGCTTGCTGGTCCGCGGTTATTCAATTCCGGTATTGCACGTCGATATTGCCGCCGCCTATATCCCGCATGGGTTGATGATCGGCGCCGGAATCGTCGCGTTGGTCCAGGTTGCTCGCGAAATCCATCGCTCGCGGGCCAGCGTCGCCATCGATCCCCGCAATCTCGAGATGACAAGCGCTCGGGCCAGGCGGGTGTTATCGGGCGGCTTCGTCGCCTACATGCTCGTCGCGCTGCTGATCTCGGTGCTGGCCGGCCATATCACCGAACTGTCGCCGGCCATGCTGATCGGTTTTGTCCTCTATGCCGCGTTCGCGGCCTACGCCCACGAGTTGATCGTCGGTATCGCGGCCATGCACTCAGGCTGGTTCCCGGCGTTTGCTGTTGCGCTCATCACCTTGACGATCGGTATCGTGATCGGGTTCCCGCCGTCCGCGCTGGCGGTGCTCGCGGGTTTCTCAGCCGCCATCGGGCCCGCGTTCGCGGACATGGGTTACGACCTGAAGACCGGCTATCTGCTGCGAGGCGAGGGCCGCGACATGGAGGCCGAACTGGCCGGCCGTCGACAGCAACTGTTCGCGGGGATGGCCGGTTTCGTGGTCGCGGCGATCGTCGTCATTATTTTCCACGATCACTTCTTCTCGCGCGGCATGTTGCCGCCAGTGGACCGCGTTTATGCCGCATCGATCAAGGCGGGGTCATCGATGGAAATTACCCGCAACCTGGCGATCTGGGCCATTCCCGGCGCGCTGCTTCAATGGTTCGGCGGGTCGAAACGCCAGCTCGGCATCCTGCTTTCAACCGGCATGCTGATCGCGTCGCCACTCGCTGGGTGGGCCGTGCTTGCGGGACTGGCTATCCGCTTCGGCGTGACAAAGTTGCGAGGCGATCGCCACACCGCCGAAATGAGCGCCTTCGCGGGCGGCGTGATCGCCGGGGACGCGCTGTTCAGCTTCACCCACTCGATCACGCGTCTGCATAAGTGACTGACTTTTGCCGCCTACCCAATTACCCGCTTACCCGATTAGAGACGTAACCATGGATATGCAAGCCATCCGCGCAGCCACCCCGCTGACCGCGACAACTGTCTATATGGACACGGCCGCCGCGTCGATTTCGCCTGATGTCGTATTGGAGGAAGCGCGGCGCTATCTTCTCGATACCGGCCATATCGGCATCTATTTGCCGTCGTTCCGCAAGGAGACGTACGCGCGTGTTGAAGGCGTGCGTGCACAGCTCGCCGCCTTCCTCGGCGCCCACACGCACGAGGTTGCGTTTACGAAGAACGGCACGGAAGCGATCTCGCTGGTTGCGCGCGGTATCGACTGGAAGGCCGGCGATGAAATCCTCGTCGCCGATACGGAAATGCTCAGCAATTTGCTGCCGTGGCGCAGGCTTGAGCAGACCCATAAGGTCGTCGTGAAAATGATCGCGGCGGACGCAGCCGGTGTTCTTTCTCCCGACGCATTCGCCGCCGCCATCACCGCGCGTACGCGACTCGCGACGTTTTCGCATGTGCCTAATTCAACCGGCGCAGTTCAGCCCGCCGCGCAGATCTGCAAGGTGGTGCGCGAGCGTGGGGTCCTGTCCCTGGTTAATGCGGCGCAGAGTGTCGGCATGTTGCGGGTGGACGTGGCGGAACTCGACTGCGATTTTCTGGCTGGATGTGGCCGCAAGGCGCTGCGGGCAACCGAAGGGTCGGGCTTCCTGTATGTGCGCGAAACGCATATCGATTCACTCGAACCCGCGCTTGCCGGTTGGTGGAACGGGGTGTTCGATCGCGCTACCGGTGCGCTGTCGTTCGTTCCTGGCGCGCGCCGCTTCGAGGCAGGTTGCCCTATTGTTCCGGCCATTCTTGTGCTCGGCGCAGCGATTAGTTATGCAGAAGAGATCGGAATCGATGCGATTGCCGACCGGGTAAGCGAGCTTACCCGGTACGCGGTCGAGCAATTTTCTTCGCTGCCCGAGTTCGAGTTGTATGGGCCACGAGACATCACGCAGCGCATCGGTATCGTGCCGTTCAATCTGCGCGGCGTCGATCCTGCCATGCTCGTCTCGGTGCTTGAGGCGCAACAGTGCATTATCGAGGCGGGCAGTTTCATGGCGGACGCCATTCTCGCCCGATACGGCGTGAGCACGATGGCGCGCGTGTCCCTGCATTATTTCAATACTCACGAAGAGATCGATCGCGTCGCGCGCATCATTCGCACGACGGTGGTCTGACTCCGGCCTTATTCGACCACAAAGAGGGTTATGCCATGACACAACGCATTCTTTTGATGAGCAGTTCGCGCAAGGATCAGCTCGGTTATCTGGAACACGCAGGCGAACAGATTCACGCGTTGTTGAAACACGAACCACGCAAGGTGTTGTTCGTGCCATTCGCTGCCGTCACGTTCAGTTTCGATAGCTACGAAGATCTGGTCAAACCGGTGTTCGATCGCCTTGGGTATCCGCTCGAATCGATTCATCGAAGCGACAACCCGATCGCGGCCATCGAGCAGGCGGACGTCATAGCCATTGGCGGCGGCAATACGTTCGCGCTGCTCAAGCGAATGTACGACGCCGGCATTGTTGAAGCAATTCGTGCGAAAGTTTTGGCCGGTACGCCCTATGTGGGATGGAGCGCGGGCAGCAATGTAGCGTGCCCGACGATCCGTACCACTAACGACATGCCCGTCGTCCAGCCACCGACGCTGCGCGCACTCGGACTCGTTCCGTTCCAGGTCAATCCGCACTTTATCAGCGGTAAACCCGCCGGCCATAACGGCGAAAGCCGGGAAGAGCGGCTTGCGGAGTTTCTCGCGATCAATGCCCCGGAACAGGTCTTCGCGTTGCCCGAAGGCTCCGCTTTGTATTCGGACGGTACCCATGGCACCGTGCTTGGCGAGCGTCACGCATTGCATTTTCTCGGCGATGGCCGGGTTGAAACCTTGCGCGAAAACGAGACCTTCGCGTTGTCCCGCATCACCGGTCCCGCCGATATAAACAATTGGCCCGAATTCATCCGCTAATCCGCTAAGTTCCGTCCGCCACCTCATCACGCCTGCGCGCTCGTGCGCCGGCGGAGGCGGCGCTCGTCCCACGTTTCCTGAGACCCGCTGAATCATGACGTCTTATCGCTGGCTGCCAGCATTGGCACTTACTCTCCCATGCGTCGCGTGGGCGCAATCCAGCGTCACGCTGTACGGCATTATCGATGCCGCGCTGACCTATCAGACGCACGCGAATTCCGCAGGGAACAGTGTTGTCGGTCTTCAACAAGGCAATGAGGGTTTCATCTCCGGCAGCCGGTTCGGCCTGCGAGGCAGCGAGGATCTGGGCGGTGGGGCCAAAGCGGGCTTCACGCTTGAAAACGGCTTTCTGGCCAACAGCGGCCGTCTCGACCAGCAAGGCCAGTTGTTCGGCCGCCAGGCGTTTGTGACGATAGGCAACCAGTACGGGGACCTGGCGTTGGGGCGTCAATATACGACGGCGAACACGATGTTGTATTACGTCGATCCGCTCGGCGTTGGCGCCGCGCCGTCGAACTCGTGGATGGTGTTTCTCACCGGCCAGCGATACGACAAGTCGGTCAGTTACACCGGCAGCTTCGGACCCGTCATGGCGATTGCACAATACGCGCTTGGCGGTACGCCCGGCAGCACTCAGTCGATGTCCTCCACCTCGCTTGGCCTGAAATATTCGAGCGGCGCGATCACGTTGATCGGCGATGCGCAAACCACTCACGACAGCGCCGTCCGCGCGGCGCGTATTTATATCGCGGGCGTGAAGGCGTCCGTGGGTCCGGCCAAGCTGTTCGCGAACTACATCTACAGTCGTCGCGATGCCGGTTTCGATTCCTCGAAGGGGGGCACCGATACCGCCTCGATCACCAGCATGACGACGGCTGCCACGCCGCTGAATTCCGCTGCGATCGGCTCGGTTTTCTCCTCGACTCGCCGCGACGATTTCTTTACCGTCGGCGCCAGTTACCTCGCGACGCCCGCATTTACGCTCACCGCCAGCGCGATGCTCGACCGCACGCGTGCGGACGGGTTCAACGGCACCCGCGCGACCACCTATGGCGTAGCCGATTACGCCTTCAGCAAACGCACCGATGTGTACGTCGCCCTCGCGTACGACTGGGTACATGGCGACTGGTCAGGTCTCTTTGGCAATAGCACGACCAGTTACACGGGGGGGAGCGACAAGCCGCTGAACGGCCGCAACAACCAGACCACGGCAATGTTGGGACTGCGGCACGCGTTTTGATTTTTAATTTTCTCTTTTCATGTTCGCTTGGCACTGCAGAGCGAAACTTTATTGTTGTTGTTTTTTGCATCAGGGAGCATTCCAGCATGTCATTGCAGACCACGCTTGTTGCGTATGAAGCGCTCGATAGCGCAACCGTCAATGGGCCGAGCATCGTCAAGATGTTTGCGCCATTTTCCGAGTTTAATGTCACCGTGGAGGTGATGACCGTCAATGATGAACCGCCGGAAGACATCACTAAAACCGTGGATTTCGTGTCGATCCTGATTCCGGGGACGGATGGCAAATCCATCGGCGGGACTTCCAGGACGTTGGGCGTGATCGGCCGTAACGGCGCTATTGGCGCCAGGCCGGTGCGGATCGGCATGGTGTCGGACGCGGATGGTCCGATCGGTGCGATCGCGACAGCGCTCAAGCTCGCGCAAATGAAACGCGCGGGCGACGACCTTCCCGGCGACGTGATTATCACCACGCATATTGCAACCGATGTATCGATGAGCTTCAACGATGGCGTCGCCTTCATGGGCATGCCGGTGTCGTCGGAGACAATGAATGTCTACGAGGTGTCGAGCGCGATGGACGCGATCCTTTCAATCGATGCGTCCAAGGGAAACAGCATCATCAAGCAGCGCGGCTTCGCCCTCACGCCGACGGCCATGCAAGGCTACATCCTGCGGATGTCGCCGGATCTGGTCAAGGTCATGGAATCCACGACGGGTAGGGCGGCTGTCACGCTGCCGATCAGCCAGCAGGACATCACGCCTTACGACAACGGGCTTTATCACTTCAACAGCATCATGCAACCGCATATTGCGACTGAAGCGCCGGTTGTCGGGGTTGCGGTGACCGCGCAGTCGGTGGTGGGCGGTAGCGACTCAAGCGCCAATCATGAAACCGATATAGCGGAGGTCGTGCGCTTTTGTGTTGAAGTGGCCAAGCGGTTCACGGTTGCATCGACGGATAACCCGTGCGAGTTCTACAACGTGGCGGAGTGGTCAACGATTCGTGGGATGTACCCGGATTTGTCGGTGTTTCAGACATCGGGGAACCCGATCGCGCGCTGATGAAAGGGTCTCGACGTGCCTCGACACATTCGAGGCGCGGCAAAGTTTTCCGCCGTCCACGAAAGAAAATGCCCTCAAGCAATTGCTTAAGGGCATTTTCAACAAGATGGTTTGTCCTGAAATGAGTGGGCGCTCCCTGAGGGGGATTGCACTAAAAGGTTAAATTGTTGTGCGCCATGACCGCCCGAGAGTTGCGCGAGATAGCGATCGTCGGAGCATACTTTCAGACATCGATTATTCAGCCATACTTTGTATGTTGTATGGCGTTTCAGCAGGTCGATAACGATGCGCCGGAGCAAAAGCGTTCTGTGCGGCGTTGGCTACGCGTGTGATCACCGCGTGCACAAGCACATATCTGCCGCTCCGTGCGTCGATCATCGCGGTCAGTTGTTTTTCGCGCCGTTTGACGAGTAGCAGTGCCAAGCTTCATGTGCGAGTAGCCGCAAATACGTTCGTGCGGGAGCACTTCGGATTTTCTTAGCATAATCCAGCGGCCGCCACACCTGCGGCTCATAGCTGTCCACCGTTTGTGGTTGCATCTTTCGTTCGAGCGAGTTGCAGAAGGGATAGATGATCCGTGCCACGCACTACGAAGCTAATCCAAGCATTACGATGCGCGATACTTCATACACATGCGCTAAACTTGCCGCCTCGATAAGGTTCGCTCCGTGACAAGAAATAAAATGAAGATTTGCTTTGCTGTCGCGTCCATCGAATTTGACGTGGCGACACCATTGGTTCAACCTTTAGGGGGAACCGAATCATGCGTTTGCTACTTGGCGCAGGCGCTTGCAATGCGTGGACACTCTGTCCATCTGCTTAGCCACAACAAGAATCCAGGTGTGCGTGCAGGGTGTGTTTGCTTGAATATATTGGATCATCTAAGCAGCGCATTTTTCGCGGCGCAACAGTTCGATGCGGTCATCCTGGTCAACTTACTCGAGCACGTCCCGATCCTTCGCACGAGTATCCTGCCGCCCGAGACCGCGATGTTGTTGTGGTGCCATCATGACTCGGATCAGGCGATTGTGTCCGCTCTAGCCGACGCTGCTGTACGACAGCAGCTGAACGCGACGGTCTTCGTCTCAAACTATCAACGCCAACGCGCCCAGCAAACCTTCGGCATGGTCGGTCGTGAGTCGACGGTAATTCACAATGGCTTGACGCCGGCATTCTCAAACCTGTTCGAGTCGCCCGCGTCGTTACTCGCTGCGAAACGCGACAATGATATAGCCGTTTACACCAGTACGCCATTCAGAGGACTCGATATCCTATTTGAAATCATGTCGAATGCGCCTCCGGGTGTCCTCCTGAGGTCTTTCGCCGGAATGTCGGTCTATCAGGCAAGCGATGCGCCGTACGCGCCGTTGTTCGCGCGCGGCGCACAACTTGATAACGTCGACCTTGTTGGTCCGGTTTCCCAGCCACGTCTTGCGCAGGAAATGAAAAACTCTTCTCTTTTTATCTATCCAAACTCTTTCGCCGAGACCTTTTGCATTGCGGCTATTGAAGGCCTTGCTTGCGGACTGGATTTGATCGTGACGGATCGGGGCGCGCTTCCTGAAGTTTGCGGTGACTTTGCAACTTATGTTCCGGCGGAAGTGATGGACAAGGATTTGCCTTTGGCAATTCAGCTGTTCCGCGAAGCGCTGGCCGTGCAGACTGCAAGAAAGCGCGCGGATGTTGATCAATGGGCCGAAGCGAAGTTCAAGCAGGCGATGTCCGTGAGCGCACAGTACTCATGGGAAGGGCGAGCGACCGAATGGGAAACGCTGCTGCGCGGCTTCTCTGGCCAGCATCGTCCGCGACTTGCGTAACGTCGCAAACGGCTGATTCCGAGGAGCGTCCGCCGCAATCCTTTTCCGTCCAGGCTCAACGCGCTGTGTTTTCTAATGGTCTTGTGCCTGTGTCGCGGGCCGATCGATCCGGGTAGCGAATGCGCGTCAAAGTTTGGCAGGAATTGGATGGCATCCCTGCGAAGTAGGTCACACAAAGAAAAAGGCCCTCAAGCATTTGCCTGAGGGCCTTTTTCAACGCGACGCAAACTCAACCGCGAAATCCTGGTGGGTGGTACAGGGATTGAACCTGTGACCCCTGCCGTGTGAAGGCGGGGTGATGAATCTAAGCATATCCAGCCACGTCTTTAAGGCATTGAATTCATTGAATTTAAGGGGTGGTCACATCTAGCTAAATCCAGCATAATCTTTCCGTATCGTTTCCGTACGGAATTCTATGTCACTTGCCCTTGAAAAAACATCAGTTCGAAATGCCCTTGCTGCTAGGCGCGAGCCGTATTGGCAGCGGCTTGAAACCGGGATCTTTGTCGGCTTCCGAAAGCTCGATTCTGGTGCCGGCACTTGGATAGCCCGACGTCGCAATGATGAAGGCAAGCAGGAATACCGGGCGCTCGGCACGTTCGCCACGTATGACGAAGCCGTAAGGGCAGCACGGGCGTGGTTGACTGCTCTCGATGCCGGTGTGTCATCGAAGGGCATGACGGTCAAGGAATGCTGCGAGCACTACGCCAAACACCTTCGAGTTCATAAGGGCGCCGCGAGCGCCACCGACGCGGAAGGGCGCTTTCGCCGGCTGGTCGACGACGCGAAGATCGGGAAAATCGATCTCGCCAAGCTGCGCACGTCAGATCTCAAATCGTGGATCGGCGCGCAGCTCGACATCGACGAGGAAGAAGACGATGAAGACGATCTGCGCCGGGCGAAGGATTCGGCAAACCGAAACCTTGCGTCATTAAAAGCCGCGTTGAACCTTGCGCTGAACGACCGGCTCGTCGCGCACGATGCAGGGTGGAAGACTGTCAAGCCGTTCAAGGGCGTTGGCCGTCGTCGCCAAGGATTTATTCCGCTCGACCAGCGGGCCGCGCTGCTCGGCAAGTGTCCTGCGGACCTCGCGCTGCTCGTGAAGGCGCTGTTGCTCACTGGCGCCCGTCCGGGCGAACTCGCCAAGGCGACGGTGGCGCACTTTGACAAAGCGCAGAGCACGCTCGCGCTGGCGGGCAAGACCGGGTTCCGCGTCGTCACGCTGTCGACCGCCGCCGCCGTGTTCTTCACCGAGCAAGCAAAGGGCAAGCTACCGGCGGCGCCGATTTTTGCCACCAACTACGGCGCAGTGTGGCAAAAGGACAACTGGAAAAAACTGTTTCGCCAAGCCGTCACGGATGCCGAATTGCCCGATGACATTGTGATGTACAGCCTGAGGCACACAGCAATAAGCGAAATGATCGCAAGTGGCATGGACTCGTCCATCGTCGCTAAGCTGGCCGGCACAAGTACCCATATGATTGACTTGCACTACCTACATTTGAAGCACGACGCGACCCGTGCCCGACTCGACGCCGTACAGATGGTCTAGCCATTTCCAAAACCAGTACAAGAAGCCCGCCTAGCGCGGTAATGCCGTTCAGTTAGTGCGACGTGAAAGTCGCGTAGAGGATTGTTCCATCTGGTTTCGGCCAGAAGAGGAACCGGTTGTTCCGTCAATCGTAACCTACCGGTGCATGCTGAGTTGGTAACGACTTGGTGTGAAGCCACCGGAACAACGTAACCCGTTCTCTGAACGGCACTTCGCTCGCGAGAGCGTGGTGCTTTCTGCCAGCGTCGAGGCGGATGGGGTGCTAGGTTGGGCAACATGGTTAGCACATGCGAATTGCTGATAAACGCCGTTACGGCAAACAAGCCAAAGGCGCTGGCAGGCTTGGGCCAAAAGGCATGCAGTCGGATGCTCCGTTTAACTGTCGGGGCACACGGACAATGCGACTGCCGGCGAATAGGCAGAACCTAAACTGCTCGTGTCTTCTACGCGGAACACGGTAAGCCCATTTGTCTGCCCACGCCAGCAGTTCGGCTATGGCAGGTGACCCGCAAGGGAAGCTGTTGGGCAAGTGGGTATGAGAACGCGGAAAAAGCGAATGGCGGCCTGTAATGGGTCGCATAGGGGTTCAAGATTTGCCCTGACCCGAAAGGGTGCAGACTTCCGTGTGGTGCAGTTGTCGCAGGTTCATGTTTGAGATTCATCGAGGGGAAGCTTGTGAGTGACCGTTGCAGACGGTTCAGCGCTCCTCGCCTCAGCGATGAGGCGAATCAACAATATGAGTGCCTGCGAAGGGCTCGCGCATTGCGGCGGGACCGGCGTCAGTACGACGCTTAATACTGTGCGCGAGCGGAGTGCGGCGAAAGTCGCACGCTCCGTTCTTCGGGGGCCCTGCGTCCGGGAGGGCGCGGGGCTACCCTCTAGGTCCTTCTTAAGGTATCGAACGGTGTAACGTTTAGGTCGGGATTTGACGACTCGCTCGCATGCGCGACCGGGTCGTTTTTCATTGGGTAGCGACTTGAGGCGTTCACGCAAACGCTGAAGGCACGCTGGCAATTTTGCATAGGCCGGAGTAACAGCGGCCCACATCATTTCGTGCTGGATCGTATGAAAGGCTCGCACGAAGCTGATATCAGTCGGCTCGAGTTTGGCTTCCGATGCAGCGCTGGCGATCTCACGGCGAATCAGGTTGTAGGCGATCAACGCGCCCCATATTTCCTGATACACCCCTTCGACCGTGCGGCTGCGCAAGGTCAACTCCGAACCCAGCATCGATTGCTTGATCTCCCGGAAACTGGTTTCGATCTGCCAGCGGCGCTCGTAGCAGGCCACGATATCAGCGGGTTTGAAGCGCCGGCGATCGCCCAGCGAAGTCAGCAGCACGCGTTCACGCCCGCGTGCGTCGATGGTGCGGATCGCCCGCGCATTCCAGAATTCGGGCAAAGCCGGGCACTTCTTGCGCGCCTGCTGCGAGACGCGCATGCGCACCGTTGCATCGTCAGCGGTACCCGCGATCACTTCCCAGCAGGTATTGGATTTGGCTGGAATCAGGAAGTGGCGATTGCGTGCGCCCATCGTCAGGCCACACAGAATCTCAGCGGCCAGAAAGCCTTTGTCGAACACGGTCAGCGAGTCTTCCGGTATCTGCGGCAGCAGGCTTTTGGCGTACACCATTTCGTTGGTGTCGTAGCGACCGAAATTGATATCGGCGACCAGATGCGTCGGAATCGCGGTGAGCGTCACTGCGCGCACTTGCGGATAACTGGCCACCTTGCCACTGGCGTAACCCTGTGCGCCGAAGTGCTCACGGTTAGCGGGGCTGTCGGGCGTGCGCAGCGTAGTACCGTCCATCGCCCACAGACTCAACCCCTTGAATGCATGGTGAGCCGCGTCTTGCGTCGTCCAGGCACGTGCTGTCTGCTCAAACAGCCAAGCCAACGGTGCTTCGCCGACGCGCTGACGCGCCTGCGCCGCCGCGCTCTTGCTGACAAACGGCGCGGCCTCGTTGGGCAACGCTAGATCAAGGCTGTCCAGCACCTCGCTGACTGACCAGTGCCGGTACATCGCCAGCGCGATTACCAGCCACACCACTTGTTCCGCGGGCAGGCGGCGGCGCCGGATGCTCGCCGTGCCCGTTGCCTGGACCGCCCGTTCGATCCATTCATAAGGCAGATGCTCAGCCAGCCGGCTCAGGTCGGCTACCGGCTCTTGCGCTTCGATCAGATAGGTAAGGTGGGCTGAGAGCATCGCGCTGAAAAGTTAACATCTCGACGCGTTGTTTACAACCTCTTCCTGCTTCAAAAACAAAATGCCGCTCAGCTCTTAACTGAACGGCATTACGCCTAGCGCGGGCTTTTTCTTGTACGGCCGGGGCGTTCACATACCGGGCGCAGCCTCCTTTAGATTGTGCTGGTCGGGGGTGTTCGCTTACCGACGACAACAGATCGTAGATTGATCTCACTCCGAGATTGCCGGGGCATCTTCACAAAGGGGAGTCCGCCAAATGGACCGCATCTTAAAAATCAAAGAAGTTACCGACGTCACCGGCGCATGCCGCGCTTCGATCTACTCGTGGGCGGCTGATGGGCGCTTTCCCGCGCCGGTCAAAATCGGCCCGAAGGCGTCGGGCTGGCGCATGTCAGAAGTGCAGGCATGGATCGCGAACCTGCAACCTGAACGGCGCGCAGCAGCATGACAAATCACGACAAGAAAGACCGGACGGGCCTGGGCAAACTGGCCGCTGCGATCGATGGTTTGAATGAAGACACGGCATCGGTTGAGCGCATCCAGAAGGCCAACGCGCCCAACCCGGTTTCTTGGTACGCGCCTGGCGAGAAGCCAATCTGGAAACGAATCGGCGTGAAGACGATCGCCGCAGCGCCCGACACCATCGCCTTGTTCTTGGGCGAAGCCGACGACGAACCGGATAGCGTGGAACCCGTCATCGCATATTTGATCGAGACGCGCGAAGACCAGCACGGCGCAATCGAAGCTTACGTGCACGTCGTCGGGATCTCGGGTGACATCGACGACTTCGATGCGATCTCGGTTGCAGGCGCAATCGTGCGCGGCATGCGATGCGAGAACGGCCGCATGCAAACCGCCGACGAGTTTAAGGCTGCACGAAAGCTCGCTCGGAAATAAAAAAGCGCACCCGAAGGCGCGCTAAAGAAGACCAGGCAAAAGAAAACCCAATTGAATCATCTAATTAGGCATCCTTATGGTACGTGAAGAAATAGATTTAATCAAGCCGCCGGTTGTTGACGGCTTCGACGAGTTGACGGTGCTCACGCACTCGACGAACCTGCTTGCAAAGAAGTGGCTCGCGGACGGCAGCATGCAGGCTTACGACAATCCGATGCAGTTCACGCGGCACACGGTGCGCGTCGACGGCATTGAAAAGCTTGCCGCGCTGCTGACTAAGCAGGCGACCGACTCGAAGTCGTGCGTCATCCGCGGGCAATACCTCGGCGACGCCGTGGCGCTTGAGCGCAACCCGGAAGACTTCAAGCCCGGCAAGGCGCTGCGCCGTAAGACTTGCTTCGCCGATCAACCGCTGCACGCGATCATGGTCGACGTCGACAAGTACGAACCGTTCGAAGCGGACCCCGTTACCGAGCCGGTAGAAGCAATCGAGGAATACATTCAGACCAGTTTGCCGGCGGCGTTCGCCGGCGCAAGCTACTACTGGCAATTATCGAGCAGCGCCGGCCATGTGAAGAACCGCGGCGTGCTAAAAGCCCACGTTTGGTTTTGGCTTAATGTGCCGGTCACGTCCGCCGCGCTGAAAGCCTGGTTCGCGGCTTCGCGGTTCACGGTCGACAAGTCGCTGTTCGATGAGATCCAGATCCACTACACCGCCGATCCCGTATTCGAAGCAGGCGTCGCCGACCCCGTGCCCGTGCGTCACGGCTTCGTGCGAAAGTCCGGCGCGTCGGTATCGATGGACATCGCCGACGTGCCAGTCGCCGAAAAGCCAATGACAGTCGAAGTCGCCGAGCGCGCGCTCGCTAGCGATCCGACTGTGCAGGCGCTACAGGACGCAGGCCTGCTGAAGAACGGCGAGACGCAAAAAGGCGGCTTGTACATCACTTGCCCATTCGAAGCCAAGCACACCAGCGCCGGCAGCGATTCGTCGACAGTTTATTTTCCGGCCCACACGAACCACTTCGTGCAGGGGCATTTCGACTGCAAGCACGACCATTGCGCCGGGCGCGCAGACATTGAGTTTCGCGATGCGATCGGGATGCCTCGCGACGGCCACGACGATTTTCAGATAGAGCACGAGCCGGACACCGAAGGCGTGGCTCTCAATTCATTCCAGCTCGCCTCATTGCGTGCGCGCGAGCCGGTGGCGCCGGATCTGATTAAGGGCGTTATCCCTGACGCCGAGTTCGGGATCATTTACGGCAAGTCGGGCAGCGGCAAGTCGTTCGCGGCGATCGATCTCGGCTATCACATGGCGCGTGGCGAGCCGTGGCGCGGCCGGCGTGTGAAACAACGCAATGTGTTCTACGTTGCCGCCGAAGGTGCTGGCGGCGTTCGTCGACGGACACAAGCCTATTCCGAGTACCACGGCGTCGGCGCTGCCGTGCCGTTCTACACGCGCGAGCGTGGCGTCAACCTGTTCGAAAAGAACGGATGGGTGAAAGCTGCGACGGACGTTATCGCACTGACGGGGGAAACACGTGGCGTGATTTTCATCGATACGCTTTCCCGCTCGATACCAGGTGTCGACGAGAACAGTGCGAAAGATATGTCGATGGTCATCCAGAACTGCCAGATGTTAGGGCGGGCGACGGGGTGCATGGTCGTGGTGATCGCGCACGCGGGTAAGAACGACGACCAAGGCGTGCGGGGATCGTCAGCGCTGCGCGCGGCCGCTGATTTCGAGATTGCGGTTTCGCGGCACCTTGAAACGCAGTGGCGTTGTTTAAAGCTCACAAAGTCGAAAGACGATATCGACGGCACCGAGTTCGGCTTCGTATTGGAGCAGGTTGAAGTCGGCGAAGACACAGACGGTGAACCGGTGTTTTCGGCGGTCGCCGTGCCTTCGGAAGAGAAGCCGATTGTTGTAAAAACGCCACGATCCAAAGACGCGGCGCACGCGCTCGACGCCGTGATCGAGATGGCCGACTTTACAGAAGGCGGCTGGGTCGACATCGAGCAAGTGATCGATCGGGTGCTTGAGTTACACCCGAACGCGTCGAAAAATGCGAGATACCACATCCGCCGCTGGATCAATGGCGACAAGAAACTTGAAAATTTTGACATATTCGATGGAAAAGTACGTCACCAGATTCCCCAATCTTCCCCAGGTGACAGTTGGGGAAATGGGGAATAGCCGCTGATCTTCCCCAATTTCCCCACATGCCTTAAGGCATGGGGAAATGGGGAAAGCGGATTAAGCGATTCAGGAATGAACTTGCAGAAAATTGCAGGCCGAGGATCTAAATAGGAGTCCTAGCGAACGCGGTTGTTTTTGCGCAACTTTGATTCCTGATTACAGGAACGGCTTAATTGCCATCACTAACACGCTTGCCTCATGCGCACGTGACACATGTGCGAGGAAACGACACCATGCTCGACATTCGATTCGACGGAATTGGAGTTCCGCCCGACACGGGCTTTCTAATCCTGTGGCTGCTTTTCGATAAGCCTGGGTGTCCAGTGCCCGTGTCGCGAATCTTGGGCGTCTCGCGGACGGCGGCGATCATGAGGGTGCACCGCGCGGCGGATGCCCTGGGTCAGTACAGCCCGAAACACGCGGCGGCGCTGCGCAACCACGTGCACTTCGAGGGCGGCATCGCGACTTACACGCCGGCGCATCGATGTCGATGAGCCTTTCATTTTTGTTGCGCTCGTTCGAAATGTGACTGGCGCGACACGCGCAATTCGCATTGGCACACTCGAAGCATCAACCATCGGGAGTGCGCAATGCGCCGAGCAACAGTTTTACGATCCAAGATCCACGAGATCGAAGCCGATCTTCAAAAGGCCCGCAACGCGCGGACCGAAGCCCTGCAAGCCGTCAGTCTCAACCCGACGAACGACGAGGCGCATGCCAAACTTACCGCCGCCCTTGAGGCACCCAAGGGGCTACAAGCCCATCTCGAAGCGCTCACGGATGCGTTGGACAGTGCGGAGCGGCAAGACCACGAAGACGAACTCGCCAGCATGCGCGCGGGGTGGCTCGCAGCTCGTGACCGCGCCGTCGCGTTGTCGGCCGCGCGCACGAAATCCGCGAAGGCGGTGGAAGCCGCGGTCGGCGCATTGGCCGTCGCTCTGACCGATCTTGAAAAAGACAATGACGCCGTGCTGCTCGCGATCTACGAAGCGACGCAAGGCGCCGCACCGAAGCGTGGCGGCGCTCACGACGAAATGGTATTCGGGCAGCGCGTCGGGGTTATTACTGGCGCCGTTACGTCGCCACTGCGCGGCGCATTCGTCGTCGCCCTGAACGATGCCGGCATCGGAAAAACCGGGCTGAACTTGCACGGCATGCTCGAATACGTTGGCTCCCTGGCACTTGCCAAGCGCGAGACGCTCGCCGCAGCCGTGAAGGCTTCAACGAACACGATCACATACGCGCTCGACGAGCTGCACAAGTGGGTTGGCATCACCGCGCCTGATCCCATCGTCGAATTCGCACCGCCGATCCCGCCGCCAATGGAAGTTGAAGCCCCCGATGGCTCGATCCATACCTATGACGTCTCCGAGACCACGTGGGCCGCGCAGCAATGAGCGACGAAATCCAAAGCAGCAGCCCCGACCTGAACGCGATCGCCGACCGCCTGTACGGCACGCCAGCCACCGCTACCCCCGCACCGGTCGAAGTGAAGTCCGAACCCGCATCTGAACCGGTCGAAGCGAAACCCGCAGACCCGCGCGCATTGCGCCGGCAAGCCGAAGACTTGGAACGGGCAGCACGTGCGCAGCAAGCAACCAGCGACACGGATAAGGCGCTCGCGGACAAGTATCCGAACCTGCCGCCCGAAGTCGCAAAGCTGCGCGATACGCCCGAGCGCCGCCTGTTCAGCGCACAAGGCTCGTTCGCCAGCGTGCAGCTCGAAGCAGCGATGAAAGACGTGGCGCTCGATTCGGCTGTCAAAACCGCAGTAGCAGCCGAGTACCGGGAAAATTTCGCAGATTTCGGCGCCAGCCCCCAGGACGCGCGCGAACTGGTCGACGCTGCCAGCCGATTCGGCGCCGAGCCGATGACGGCAGACCGCGATATTGCGAACACGAATTCGGCCATCCAGATTTTGAATGAGCACTACGGCACGGACGCCGAAGCAGCGCTGGCGACCGCACAGGAAATGATCGCGAGAGATCCGCGTATCGCTCGCATGCTCGATGCGACCCGCCTCGGCAACGATCCGCAGACCGTGCTCAAGATCGTTCAACTTGCACGCAGCGCGAAGACGCGCGGCGAATTCTAGGCCCACGACATGATCACAGGGGAAACATCATGAGCGGAATCACAGCAGCCACTCTTGCAGCGTACGCCGGCGCGGCCGTCGCAGCCGGTTCGGCCATCGCGTCTCACGTCCAGGCGAATCAGCAAGCTGCGGCGCAACGCGGCGCAACTGCTGACGCCGCACAGAAAGCGGGCACCGCGCAAGCCGCGACGCCCGCCGACACTTCGGCGCTGAACCCTGGCGGCACGCCCGCTGCGGCTGGTGTCAACAGCGGTCCTGCGTCCACGTTGCTGACTGGCGCGGGCGGTGTACCGAACTCCAAGCTAAACCTGGGCGGCGGCTTGCTCGGCAGCAATACTTTGCTCGGAAGTTAGCCGAACGCGCAGCCGAACAAACATCAAACACCGCCGCGGACTCTAAAGCTACCGAAGGAAAGAAAATGATCTTAGACCAGCAATCCATGTTTTGCGACAACCAGGCCGTGACCGTTACCGCGGTTTCGCAGAATGTGCTCGACATGTTCCCGATCATCACGCCGAACTCGAAGGCGCAACAAGGCGCCGGGCAAGACGCCACCTTGTTCGTGCGCGCTGCATCGGCATTCACCGGCGCAGGCGCATCGCTGGTTATCACGTTAGAGTCGGGCGACAACGCCGATCTCACCGGCAACAACACAGTGCATTACACCACCGCAGCGATCCCCGTCGCGAGTCTCGTAGCAGGGGCGCGACTGATCGCCACTCGCCTGCCGTTCGGTTATTTCAGGCGGTACATCGGCCTTCGCTTCACCGTTGCCGGTGGGCCGTTCACTGCGGGCACCGTGTCGGGCTTTTTGCTTGAAGATTTGCAGACGGTCAACGGCACGACGGACTACGCCAGTAATTTCTCGGCTCTCTGATGGCGCGCTTTCTACCCGGTCAGAGCGGCAACCCCGGCGGCAAGCCGCTGTCAGCCAAGCGCTTGCGCGAGGTGCTTGAACTCGACATCGACCTCTACGCCGCCAAGCTGAAAGAGCTTGCGCTTGCCGGTGAGCCGACGGCGCTCAAGCTGGTGATCGAACGCCTGTGCCCGGCACCGAAGCCCGGCCGCGATGCCGTACAGATCCCGACGCTGTATCACGCCGAGACGTTCACGGATAAGGCGAACGCGCTGCTCGACGCGGTTGCTCGCGGCGATCTTTCGCCCGAAGACGGCGCAACGCTTCTTACGTCGCTGTCGGGAGCAGTCCGCACGACCGAACTCGATGACCTGATCCGGCGCCTTGACGCGCTCGAAGGGCCGAAGAAACCAACGGTCGACGGAGCCGACCTCCTATGAACATCGTCCAACGCCTTGAAGCGCTCGAAGCGTGTCGTGACGCGCGTACGCCTGTCGAGGAAATGACGGCGACAGAACGCGCTGAAGCCGTCCATTTCATGTTTTGGAGCGGACTCGATTACGACCGGTCATACGATAGTCCGATAGTACCTGCCGACTCGCGCGGTTACTGGCCGTACACGACCGAAAAGCACGACGGCATGTACCTGCTGCGTTACGACGCGCTCGAACCACTTTTGCACGCAACTGGCGCCGAGATAGTGACTTGCGCTTTGGAATGGGCCAACAGCGTTCGTCCGCTCGAAGGCGGGCAAGTTGATTTTTACTACCAACACGGCGATGACGTGCCGCTGGTGCGCTTCTGGTTCGAACCCGCAACTGGCCACGATTTACTTTAAGGAATACGCATGTCTAACGGATCACTTCAAATTGGCTTCGGCCAAGGGCACCCGGATTTCGATCCGAACTCGCCAGGTCCATTTACGCACTATTTCGACGGCCCTATGTCAGACGGCATTCCGTCGTCAGAAGTCGCGACGGGCATTAAACCGCCGGCCGGAACGGTAGCCACCGGAACCGTCCAGCAGACGCAGCCTACCGTCAGCCCGGCCGCAGCCTATCTCGCCAGCAGTGCAGGCGCCGCGCAAGGCAACGTCGCGCTTGCGATCGGTGCGGATCCCGACTACGAAGCTGAAATGCAGCAGCTCGCGAAGCAGACCGGCGTGCCGCTGCAAAGCGTGAAAGCGTTTCCGGACCAAGTGCGCCAGCAAGCGCAAGTTCAAAGCACCGACTGGCAAGCGCTCGCGAAGCAATTCCCGTCGACCGCAGCGTTTTACCAGTCGCAGGCGAATGCCAGCATCGCGCACGACGACGTGCACAACCTTGCGAACGTCGAGCAGGCCGCGGCCGCGCTCGGACCGGCAGGTAACACCGTTCCATTAGCGCCGGGCACCACAGGTTATTTCGAACCCGACAACTCGGTATTGCCATTGCGTGCGCGCATGGCGGATTGGGCGCGTAACCTGATTGGACCTGACGCGAGCAGTTTGCTCGGACTCGATCAGACTGGTAACGCACAAGGCGCAGGCGCAGCGCAAGCATCGGCGCAGGTCTTCGCGAACGAGACTGGTACGCCGCTCGATGATCAACGGCAAGCTGTCGGCGGAATGAACCCGGCGCCGGTTGCGTATGCGCGCGGCTTCTTTCATTCGTACCTGGCCGGTGCGACGCCCGACGCGACGCCGACCGGCAACACGGCAGGCGACATCGCCGCGGGCGCCGGCAACCTGACGGGGTTCATGCTCGGCGCGCCGCTCAAGCTTGCCGAGATGGGTGTCGAAAAGCTCGGTGGCTCTTTGCTTGAGCACGCCGCGGGTGAATCATTCGCGAAGGCCGCAGTGAAAGACGTGGCCGGCCAGGCGGCAACGCTCGGTACCGCGAGCGCGCTTACCGCAACCGGTGATTCCCTGAACCAAACCAATGCTGCCGATGCGTTTTCATCTATCGGACGGGCAGGCGCAAGCGGCGCAGCAATGGGCGGCGTATTCGGCGTCGCCGGCCGCGTGCTTCCTGACAACACCCTATTGCAAACGACTGCCCGCGTGCTTGGTGTCAATGCGGCGATGGACGCGCTCAACGGGACGAACCCGTTCGACAGCCGGCCGACAGCACAGAAGGCTTTCGACTACGCACTGAACACGATGTTTTCATTGCAGGGCCAAGGCCGCGCGGGTGGAGGGTGGATGGCGGACGCCGCTAAGGCAGACATCGCCACGACCGACGCCGCGAACCTGACGAACCTTGTCGGCACTGCTGCCACTTCGAAGTTGCGCACGCGCGACCCTGAAGCGTTCAGCGATTTTGTGAAGCAGGCGAGCGATGGCGGTCCGATCCAAAACGTGTACGTCGACGGCGCGGTGCTCGCGAATGCGCTGAATCAGTCGGGCATTTCGGGCGACGAACTCGCGCAAAAGCTGCCGGACGTCGCCGAGCAATTGCAAACCGCGATGCAAACCAACGGTCAGGTGAGCATCCCCGTCGAGGATTTCGCGACGCACTTCGCTGATCCGAAGTTGGCCGAAGCGCTGATCCCGCACTTGCGCACTGATCCGGAAGGCATGACGCAGACCGAAGCGCAAGAGTTTTACCAGTCGCACGCGGACCAGTTCAAGGCGCAGGCGCAAGACGTTTTCAATGAAGACGAAATGCAGACCGACCACCAGTTGAGCGCGCAGACGGTCGGCGACAACGTGCGCAATCAACTGGACACGGCTAACCGTTTCCCCACCGAGACGAATGACGCCTATTCGAAGCTGGTTCAGTCGTTCTACAGTACGACCGCCGGGCGCATTGGCATGTCGCCCGCAGAGATGTTCGCGAAATACCCGCTGCGGATCGCTGCCGAAGGTGTGCCAAGTGCGAACTCGCTTGACCAGGGCGACACGCCGCGCGGCAAGCTCTCGTTTCCCGACGATGTGTCGAGTGGCCCGAGCACGATCACGCTGCTTAAGGGCGCCGATCTCTCGACCTTCTTGCACGAAAGCGGGCATCACTTTCTGAACGTGCTCGATCACGTGTCGCAGAACGGCCCGGACCTGCTGAAAGCCGACATGCAGCACGTGACCGATTGGCTCGGCACCACGCCGGAAACGTGGCGCTCGATGACTTTGGAGCAGAAACGCCCAATGCACGAGCAGTTCGCGCGCGGGTTTGAATCGTATCTCCGCGAGGGTAAGTCGCCGTCGCTCGAAATGCAGGGCGTGTTTCAACGGTTCCGCGCCTGGCTGGTGAACGTCTATAAGTCGATCGGCGACCTGAAGGCGCAACTCTCGCCGGAAGTGCGGGGTGTGTTCGATCGGTTGCTCGCCACGAATGACGACATCACGTCGGCCGAGGCAGCGCGCGCATACATGCCGTTGTTCAAGTCACCGGACGAA
This sequence comes from Caballeronia sp. LjRoot34, assembly GCF_964253815.1. Classification (NCBI taxonomy): domain Bacteria; kingdom Pseudomonadati; phylum Pseudomonadota; class Betaproteobacteria; order Burkholderiales; family Burkholderiaceae; genus Caballeronia; species Caballeronia sp. LjRoot34. The sequence continues at coordinate 2,939,822 of NZ_CAXUSB020000001.1, read as the reverse complement.
GCGGGCATGACGCCGGACGACTACGCGAAATACCGGGCGCTCGGCAACGAAGCCACGCTCGACGCCGTGCAGAAGCTTGGCTCGCGCACCTTGCGTGACCTGAAATGGTTGGAGAACAAGAAAGCCGATGCGCTGCGCGACGTTACAAGCGACGTCGCGGCGAAGCGTGACGCGGCCGAAGTCGAGTCGAAAGCCGAAGTCGAGAAAGAGCCGGTTTATCAGGCAGATCAGTTCATCCGACACGGTACTTTGGTCGAAGCCGATCGCACCAACGCGCAACGCCGGGGGTTCGAAGACGCCAGCATGGGCTCGACGAAGTTGTCGTTGCGGGACCTGAAAGAGATGTACGGCGAAGGCGAGGCGGCAATATGGCGTTACCTGCCGACTGGCAAGCACGGGCTCGCCGCAACAGAAGGCATCCACCCAGACATGCTGGCCGAGATGTTCGGATTCGGCTCAGGCGACGAACTCGTGCGCAAGCTGCTGTCTGCCGAGCCGTTCGGCAAGGTTGTCGAAGCGGTGACAGACCAGCGCATGCTCGAAAAGCACGGCGACATCACGTCACCGCAGGCAATGAGCCGTGCCGCCGATGCCGCGATCCATAACGAAGCCCGCACGCGCTTCATTGCGACCGAGTTCCGTGCACTGAACAAAGCGACCGGACCGATCCGGGAGATCACCCGCGCTGCGAAAGACGCTGCCGAGCGCACGATCGCCGCGTCGCGTGTGAAGAACCTGCGCCCGGCGCAGTACACCGCGGCCGAAACACGCGCTGCGAAGGCCGCTGAAACGGCTCGAATGAAGGGCGACATTCCCGCAGCAGCGAAGGCGAAGCGCGACCAGTTGCTGAACAACCAGCTCGCGAAAGCGGCGACCGAGGCGGCTGACGAAGTGCAGCGAACGCTCGAATACCTGAAGCGCTTCGGAACCAAGACGACGCGCGCAGCGATCGGCGCCGACTATATGGAGCAGATCGATTCGCTGCTCGACCGTTACGACCTGCGCACTGGCATCACCGCGAAGGAACGGGCGCGCCGTCAGTCATTGCTTGATTGGGTCCAGGGGCAGGAGGCACAGGGCTTCGAACCCGCCATACCGACATCGCTGATGAACGACGCGTCGCGCGGCCACTATAAAGACATGACGCTCGAAGCGTTCCGCGGGCTCGCCGATTCGATCCGATCAATCGATCACCTTGGCCGGCTTAAGCAAACCTTGCTCGACAATCAGGACGCCCGCGAGTTTTCCGCTATCCGCGACGAGGCTGTCGCACAGATGTTGAAGCTGAAACAGCGCCCGGCTGACGATGCGCTGAACCCCGGCGAAGGGGGCAAAGGCGTCGACGCAATCCGCGCCATGAACGTGCGCTTTAAGAGCGCCGTGAAAAGCAGCGATGCGTCCCTGCTGAAAATGGAACAGGTCATGGACTGGCTTGACAACCACGATCCGCAAGGCGTGTTCAACCGCATTGTTTTCAAGCGCATTGCCGACGCGGAAGCGCGCGAAAACGACCTGCGCAAGACGATGACGGCGAAATTCAAGGAAGCATTCGACGCCGTGCCCGACGAGGTAACCAAAGACTTTTCGAACCGATACACCATCCCCGAACTGCTTGACGAAAAGACGGGCGAGCCGACGTCGATGCTCAAGAGCGAAATTATCGCCATGGCGCTGAACACCGGCAACGAATCGAACTATTCGAAGCTGCTCGAAGGTAAAGGGTGGAACGACCAGGGCGTGCAGCGTGTGCTCAATCGCTATATGAAAAAGGGCGATTGGGATCTCGTGCAACGGATCTGGACGACGATCGACACACTTTGGCCCGAGGTCAAGGGGCTTGAGGAACGCGTGTCGGGCGTCGCCCCGCCCAAGGTCGAGCCGCGCTCGGTGCGCACCCCACACGGCACATATGAAGGCGGCTATTACCCGGTTGTCTATGACCCGTTGCGCAGCTTCGGCGCCGACCGGAACAAGGGGCGCGAAACCGACATGTTCGCGTCAAACTATACGAAGGCGACCACCCGTCACGGCTATACGAACGAGCGGATCGATGAATACAAGGCGCCGCTCTACCTGAGCATGGAAGTGTTGCCCCGGCACGTCGGCCAGGTGATTCACGACATCGCGTACCGCGAAGCCATCATGGACGCGCACCGGTTCTTGTCCGATTCCAAGGTGCGCGAAGGCGTCGAGAATACACTCGGCCGCGAGTATTACCAGCAGTTCACGCCGTGGCTCAAGGCAATCGCGAACGACCGCAATGTCGATAACCGCGAAGTTGCATTTTGGGAAAACATGATCAAAACCGCGCGCACAAACGCGACGATGGTCGGGCTCGGCTACCGGCTCACGACCATCCTGAAGCACGGCGGCGCTGCCGCGCTGAACTCGGTCGGTGAGATCGGGCCGAAGTGGATGGCGTCCGGCGTCAACGCGTTCCGCCAGGACATGGCCGGCACGCGCGATTTTGTCTACGAGCGTTCCGGCGAGATGCGTCACCGCATGGAACAGGTCGACCGCGATGTGCGGGATCTGATCCGCAACGTCCAGATTGAAAGCCAGTCGGGGCCAGTCAGCGCCGCGACCAAGTTGCTCGATAACTCCCGGCGCTTTGGCTATTACGGCATTTCCATGATCGACATGGCTTCGGCAATGCCGACGTGGATGGGCGCCTATAACAAAGGGTTGCACGAGAACATGACCGAGCAGGACGCGATCTACTTCGCCGACAAGTCGGTGCGTAACGCCCACGGCGGCGGCGGGATTAAGGACCAAGCGGCGATCCAGCGCGGCAACGAGTTTCAGAAGGCGATCACGATGTTCTATTCCTTCTTCAACCACTTTTACAACCGGCAGCGGGACATCGGCCGGACCGTCGCAAGCGGCGTTGGCAATTTGGCACAAGGCGATTTCAAAGCGGCCGGCGGCGACTTTTCTCGCGTGCTCGCGAAGTCGTTCTGGTACTTCGCTGCTGTCGCCGCGTGGGATACCTTGATCAAGGGTACGCCTGAGCATGAGAGCTTTGCCGGGCACTATCTCAAGGAACTGGCCGGGCTTGGCGTTGCCGGCATCCCCCTGATTCGCGACATCGCGCCGACGCTGCTCCACGACCAACAGTTCTCTGCGACACCGCTCGCTCAGGCGGCGACGGCTATCTCTAACGTAGTGAAAGACGGCGCCCACGCTGCGACCGGCGGCAAGGTCACGCACCCTGTCGCCCACGCGGTGCAAGCAGCGGGTTATGCCTTTGGCTTGCCGGTGGGCCAGGCGACCACCACGGGCCGGTTCTTGTGGGATACGAGCACCGGGGCGCAGAACCCGAAGGACCTCGCCGGGTGGTTCCACGGTGTCGTATCTGGCAACGCAGCACCTCACTGAGCGCGCCATGACACCACGAATGATTGGCGTGAATGAGCGGGGCTTGCGGGTGGGCCAAGACCATCAAGGGGCGAAATTGACGGATCACGACGTCGAGCTGATGCGGCAGATGCGAGAAGAGGGCAGCACGTATGCCGCGCTGGCGACGATGTTCGAAGTGAGCAGGTCGACCGCGTTTGGTATCTGCGCCTTCGAAAAGCGCAACCAGGCACCGAGTCGGTTTAAGCGCGAAAGCGCCAGGGTTTAAGCGCGAAAGCGCCAGGGTTTAAGGGGAAGGAAAATGGAAGACACGAAACCGATTCAGGCGCGCGTCGCAAAAATGGCCGCGGAGATTGAATCTAAGCTGCTCGACGGCGATATCGAAGACGCCCTAAGCTGCCCTCGCTTCACGCTGACTCTTGCGATCAAGGGTATCGACGGCTTCGTATTGGCAAATGACCCGACCGGCGTCGCGCTGCTCGGCGATCTGCAAATGCGGTTGAATGGCTGGCTTGCGCGCATTGACCGGTGCTTGCCGAAGATGGCGCGCGAGATGTCGCTGCGTGAGGCAACGCCGGCACTGGTCGAGATTCTGCGTGAAGTGCCGACAGCGCTCGAAGATCTCAAGCGCCTATCGAAGTATGCGTCGCCGATGGCGATGTGGAGTTAGCCGCGTGTTGTTCGGTACCGTATGACTTGTCCGGTAACACCGGACAAGTACTTGAAAACAAAGAGAAAATTTCTTGACGCGCCGTAAGATCGCGTCTATTCTAAACATGTCGACGAAACAACGGCGACCGGGTTTGACAGCCTGAATGCATGTGGCGGATATCCGCCGATGGCGGTATTTTTTCGTCTGTAACTTTCGCGCCTTCAATGGGCGGCGGTGGTGAGGGGGCTTCGGCCCGCCGGGTTCCATATGCCCCGGTCTGTCAACCTTGGCATGCGCCGCCCACCCGTTTGACAGCGGGCCGCGCTAATCGCATGTGGAGATCACCATGACCGAAACACTTCTCGCCGCAGTCGACAACTTCCCAATCGGACACATTCCGGAAACCGTACCGGTAAGCGCACACGAACTCGCTGCGGCTTTCCACGCTCTTGATAATCTTCAAGCTTTCTATGCCGCTTTGACCGCTGTGCCGACTGATGATTGCGCAACAAGAAAGATGATCGACGAGCGGATCGTCGCCGGGCATCACGAACTGTGCGGCGTGCTTGAGCGGATGACGGGCGTACTTTGAGCGTGGCCGTAGATCCCCGCCTGATGTCCGCCGCCGATCTCATCGCCGTCACCGACAAGAAGCGATACACCGCGCAGTTAGCGTGGTTCAAGCGGACATTCGGCGTTGAGCCCGCGCGCTCGGACAAGGGGCGCCCGGTAATCACGTGGGCCACCTTCGAGGCATTGCAGGCGAAGCGCATGGGCGTGGCGCCAGTTGGCGGATTAGCGGACGAAGGGAAAGTCGACCTGTGTTTCGATTGATAGATTCCGTATGGATTCCGTACGCAACGAAAAAGGGCTTAGACGATTTTGTCTAAGCCCTTGATTTTACACACTATGTTTGGTGGGTGGTACAGGGATTGAACCTGTGACCCCTGCCGTGTGAAGGCAGTGCTCTACCGCTGAGCTAACCACCCGAAGAGCTTTGGATTATGTCAGAGCTTCCCGATTTCGTAAAGCGAATCTTTGAGCACTTCAATAATCGCGTTGTCGGGATCAGGAACCCGCCGCTACCTCAACCGCAATCACCGTCTCGATCCGCCATACGCTGGTTCCCTTGACCGCCTTATCGAGATCATCGAGAACAGCGAGATGCGCGCTCAGTTCTTCCTCCGATGCCGCCAGCACCGGCAACTGCAGATCATCGAGCGCAATACGTGGCGCGTGGCCTTCGCCCGTCGCCGGCATCTCGCCGAGCATATCGATCACCAGGCTTTCCTGGCCGCGCGTCATCGCGAGATAAACCTCCGCGAGCAACTCGGAGTCGAGCAGGGCGCCATGCAACGTCCGATGCGCGTTGCTGATGCCAAACCGGTCGCACAACGCATCAAGTGAATTGCGCTTGCCGGGGAACATCTGCTTCGCCTGCACGAGCGTATCGATCACGCCGCCGCACACTTCCTTCACGCCAGGCATGCCGACCAGGCCGAACTCCACGTCCATGAAACCGACGTCGAACGGCGCGTTGTGAATGATCAGCTCAGCACCCGCCACGAAGTCGCGCAACTCGGCGGCGATATCGGCAAACTTGGGTTTATCGCTGAGAAATTCCGTCGTCAGGCCGTGCACCGCGAGCGCGCCCGGATCGCTGTCGCGTCCTGGATTCACGTAGAAGTGCAGGTTATTGCCGGTGAGCCGTCGATTCACAAGCTCGACGCAGCCGATTTCAATAATGCGGTCGCCCGTGCGGGCGTTGAGGCCGGTAGTTTCGGTATCGAGTACGAGTTGGCGCATAGAGATAAGAATTAACCTTCGGCGAGTGAAGTGACGCCGCGATTCGCGAGCGCGTCGGCGCGTTCGTTTTCCGGATGACCTGAATGGCCTTTCACCCAGCGCCATTCAATCTGGTGTTGAACCACCAGCGCATCCAGCCGCTTCCAGAGATCCGCATTCTTGACGGGCGTTTTCGCCGCCGTCATCCAGTTCTTCTTTTTCCAGCCGTGGATCCATTCGCTGATGCCCTTCTGGACATATTGCGAGTCGGTATGAATGACAACGCGACACGGCCGCTTGAGCGCCTCGAGCGCCGAAATGACGCCCATCAGTTCCATGCGGTTGTTGGTCGTCGGCGTTTCACCGCCGAACAGTTCCTTTTCCTGATCGCCGAAACGCAGCAGCGCACCCCAGCCACCAGGGCCGGGATTGCCCTTGCAGGCGCCGTCGGTATAAATGTCAATTACTTTGTCTGTGGTGTCTAAGGTCATCAATGCTCGTTGCGTGTATGCGGCGTGGCGACCGGCGCGAGGCCCGGTGCGAGGGCAGGTTTTTTCAACTTGCGCGGCCCGATCAGGCGCATGCCGCGCACGCGCTTGATGGCCGTGATCATGTAGGCGGCGCCGAAAATGGGCCACCAGCGGTCGCCGGCGGCTTCCATGAACTGGTAGCGCGCCAGCCACTGCTCGGTCAGGAGAGGCGGACGATAGCAGCCGAAGCGTCCGCGTTCAAGGTCGAATCCGAGCAGCTTGATCCAGTCCTTGATCCGCGTGAACGCGATCATTTCGTGTGCGGACGGGACAAACGGCTTGCCGGCAACCTTGCCGAGCGATTGCCGCGCACCCCACAGGCTCAGGGAATTAAAGCCCAGGATGATCAACTGCCCTTCAGGCATCAGCACACGCTCGGCTTCTCTGAGCAACCGATGCGGGTCGCTCGTGAATTCCAGCGTATGCGGCATGACCAGCAGATCGACGCTCTGCGCCTCGAATGGCAAATCGAGCAGGTCGCACCACACGGCGCTGCGTCCTTCCGGCGCGTGCAGGCCGCGGCTCGCCGACGGCAGCGACGTCACGCCCGGCCGCGCCTCGGCCGAAACCGGCGGGGGCAACGTGAAAGGCGCGCTGGCGGCGCTGGCGGTATCGAGTACGAGGCCTCGATACGGCATGCGATTCTCGCGCAACGCGTCGAGCCCGGGCAGCCCGAGTTGCAGCGCGTGATAGCCGAAAATATCCGACACCACGCGGTCGAGCTGTGCCTGCTCCCACTCAAGCACATAGCGGCCGGGCGCGGATAGTGTCCAGGCGGGCCAGTCTATAATTGTTCGCTCTGACATGTTCGGGTGAGTCGCCTTATGAAAACGCTTGAGTACGTGCCGGTTCCGGCGTTCGAAGACAACTACATCTGGCTGGTGTCGGATGGTCACAATGCCGTCGTGGTCGATCCTGGCGACGCCGCGCCCGTCGAAGCCTATTTGACGAAACGCGGTTGGCGGCTAACCGCTATTTTACTCACGCACCACCATCACGACCACGTCGGCGGCGTCGCAAAACTGCTCGTTAGCCGATCGGCCGATGGAGAAATCCCGGTGATCGGCCCGGCTGGCGAGGCTATCGAGCATCTGACGCGGCGCGTGAAGCAGGGCGATCACGTCAGTATCGCGAGTCCGGCGGTGGAATGCTCGGTTATCGACGTACCCGGACATACTGCCGGACACATCGCGTACTTCCAGCCGGGCGACCCGCAAGGCACGCCGCATCTCTTTTGCGGCGACACCTTGTTTGCGAGCGGTTGCGGCCGTCTGTTCGAAGGCACGCCGCAACAAATGCTGAATTCACTCGACGCGCTCGCCGCACTCCCCGACGCCACGCTGGTTCACTGCGCCCACGAATATACGCTCTCGAATATCCGTTTCGCCCGCGCGGCCGAGCCGGACAACGCGGCGCTCGCGCAATGGCAGAAGGACGCGCAGAGCCTGCGCGAGCGCAACCAGCCGACCATTCCGACCACGCTCCTGCACGAACGAAACGTGAATCCGTTCCTGCGTGCCGGAGAAAAAAGCATACAAGCGACGCTTGCCGCCCAGTTCGAGCGCCCGGTGCGGGACCGGCTCGACGCCTTCACACTGATGCGCGGCTGGAAAGACAAATTTCGCTAACCCGTACCGGCCTGCGGTTATCTTCATCTGAAACGTTGAAAACCATTGCAGGCCCCGGATTTTGCAGTGTTTTTTGCATTTATATTGACGTGATGAGTGCGGTTCCGTACTATCGGGTCCAATTTTCCAAGCACATTTTTTGGAATCCGAGACGTTCATGCGATTGATTTTAAGCGCGCTACTCGTCCTGACATTGGCTGCTTGTGCCAGCCAGGGACCGACAGCGACCAACTCCCTTTCTTCACTCTCTTCCGCTCAGAATCAGCAAGCCGTAGCAGACGCCATCCGCAAGAACGCCGCCGCCAAGGAAACGATCGACGTCGACAAGACGTCGCTCGATTCACTTAGCGGACCCGACGGCGATTTGTGGGGCCGTATCCGCCGTGGTTTCCAGATTCCCGATTTGCAAAGCGACCTGGTCGACATGCAGGTCAACTGGTACGCGCAACGCCCGGATTACGTCGAACGCATGACGGGCCGCTCGCAAAAATACCTGTATCACATCGTCGAGGAACTCGAGCAGCGGCACATGCCGACCGAGCTCGCGTTGCTGCCGTTTATCGAATCGGCTTATAACCCGCAGGCGTTATCGGTCGCGAAGGCCGCGGGCATGTGGCAGTTCGTGCCCGGCACAGGCCGCGATTACAACCTGAAGCAGAACATGTTTCAGGATGAGCGGCGCGACGTGCTGGCGTCGACCAGCGCGGCGCTCGACTATCTTTCTCGCCTCCACGACATGTTCGGCGACTGGGATCTGGCGCTCGCCGCGTACAACTGGGGCGAGGGCAATGTGCAGAAGGCCATCGCTAAAAACGAGGCGATGGGCTTGCCGACGGACTATCAAAGCCTGCGGATGCCGAACGAGACGCGCAATTACGTGCCGAAGCTGCAGGCGGTGAAGAACATCGTCACTAATCCGCAAATGTATGGGCTGACGCTTCCGGACATTCCAAATCACCCCTATTTCGTGACGGTCACCACGTCGCGCGACATGGACGTGACGATGGCCGCCAAGCTAGCCGGCATGACGGTGGAGGAGTTCCGCTCGCTGAATCCATCGTTTGCGAAACCGGTGATTCTTGGCGCAACGAGTCCCCAGATTTTGCTGCCCTTCGATAACGCCAGCGCCTTCCAGAAGAACCTGAAGTCGTATTCGGGCCAGTTGTCGTCGTGGACGACTTATACGGTGAGTGAACGGGCAACGCCCGCAGTCATCGCGCAGAAAATTGGCGTGGACGCGGACACGCTGATGTCGGTGAACCGCATTCCGGCGGGCATGCGGTTGAAAGCGGGCTCGACCATCGTGGTGCCGCGCAGCGATGACGACGACGAAGACATCAGCGCCGACGTCGCCGAAAGCGCCATGCTGGCCGTTGAACCTGACGTTCCCGATACCCGCAAGATGTTGATCCGCGTTCGCCGTGCACAATCCATGTCGACTTTCGCCGATCGCTACAACGTGTCGATCTCGCAGGTTAAAAGCTGGAACCGTACTCGCCGCGACTCGGTCATGCCCGGTCAGTTGATCGTGCTGCACGTGCCGGTTGGACGTGCTGTCCCGGCTGAACCCGGTCCGGTGCGCGTGGAAACGGTGGCTGCGTCGAGCCGGAACAGGGGCGGTGTGACACGGATCGGCACGCACGTGCCGGAATCGAAGAGCACGGCGCGTGGCGGCAAAACCGGCGCTCCCGTCAGGGCGACGCGCGTGACTGAACAATTCAGCGCACCGTCCAAAGCGGTCAAATCGGCGGCGGTAAGGCCTGCGGCAGTATCCAAAACCACGAAATCAACCAAGTCGACAGATAAAAAGAAGAAACAATAAACCTGTCTGCATGGTCAAGAATCCACGCCGTCACCAAGGTGACGGCGTTTTCAATTGCGCGTGCGCGTTAAACTGCCGCTTCATATAAAAATCCCTGCTCTGTGCACATGACGTCTTCCGCTGGGCTTCGCGTCTTTTTTCTGTTTTCCGCCGGATATTTCGTCTCGTACGTGTTCCGCGGGGTGAATCTCGGCTTTGCGCCCTACATTACGCACGACCTGGGTTTGTCGGGGGCAGATCTTGGGTTGCTCACGTCGCTGTATTTTCTTGGTTTTGCAGCGGCGCAAATTCCCGTGGGCATGTTGCTCGATCGCTTCGGCCCGCGCCGCGTCACCGCGGGCATGCTGTTGTTCGCGGCACTTGGCATCGGCGTGTTCGGTATGGCGCATGGCATCGGCGCCATGATGCTGGGGCGGTTGCTGATCGGCGTGGGCGTGTCCGTCTGCATGAGCGCAGCGTTCAAGGCGCTCGCGCAAATCCTGCCCGTGGCACAACTTCCGATGGTCAACGGCCTCGTGATGGCGGTGGGTGGCCTCGGCGGCGTGGTGGTCGGTTCGCCGCTCGCCCTCCTGCTCGGCGTGACCGACTGGCGCAACGTCTGCTACGGTCTTGTGGTCATGACCCTCGCGGTCGCGGCGGCAATCTTTCTGTTCGCGCCGGAGCATCGCGACGGCGTGCATCGAAAAGCCGACATGCTCACGCAGTTCAAGGGCACGTGGCACATTCTGGGCAGCGGCGCGTTCTGGAAGATCGCGTCGTTTTCAGTCGTCACGCAAGGTGTTTTCTACGCCATGCAGTCGCTATGGATAAGACCTTATCTCCTCGATGTCATGGGCCTGAGCGCTCAATACGCCGCGGTGCTGGTATCAGTACTTGGTATTGCGATGATGATCGGCTGCGTGGGTTTCGGCGTGGCGGCGCGCAGTTTGCAAAAGCGCGGGGTCACCGTGTACGCCTTCTGCGGCTTTGGCATGGCGCTGTTCGTGCTCGTCCAGGTGTTGATGCTCGTGCGCGCACCCATTGCGCCGGCGTTGCTGATTGCATGTTATGGCGTGTTCGGCGGAACCGGCATCCTGAGTTACGCGGTGATGGCCGAGTATTTCCCGACACACATGATCGGCCGCGCGCACAGCACGCTCACGCTCGTGCTGTTCATCCTGATCTTCGGCTTGCAGGTGGGCATAGGCGCAATGCTGTCGCGCTGGCCGGTTCAAAGCGGCCATTACCCAGCCGCGGCACATTTGAGCGTGTGGGGCGTGCTGATTGCTCTGCAGATCGCCAGCGCCATCTGGTATGTCCTGCCGAGCAGTGTTCTCGAAAAGCGTAGCGGCGTGGCGTCATGATCGCCGCATGCCCGCTGGACAAGGCCCGCAGCGTATAACCTGGAACGCGTCTTGCGTGGGATGCGTCTCAAATTTGGCGGGAAGGGCGTTTTCCGGCTATAATTCGAAGGTTTGAGCAAATCAACCTACACCCCTAGCGCCTACCTCCCACTCACCGTTCATCCGCCGCGCCTTGCAACACGCGCGCATCCCGCCAAACGCCTGATTCGCGCCTCCCGTCATTGGAGCCCGATCAGGGAAACCGGCGGGTCTTGCGCCCGACGCAATCGAACGCGATGCGGGTCTGCGCGCGCCACTTCACGGCCGCGCGCGACCCCACGGTCGGATGACAGGTCGGCAAACAGGGTGTTCCAAAGGAGCTTCCCGTGTTGCCGTCATTCTCTCCCGCAATCCTCGCACTCGCCGACGGCACGGTTTTTCGTGGTCATTCGATCGGCGCGTCCGGTCACACGATCGGCGAAGTGGTGTTCAACACCGCGATCACCGGTTATCAGGAAATCCTGACGGACCCGAGCTACGCCCAGCAAATCGTCACCCTGACGTATCCGCACATCGGCAATGTCGGTGTGAACGCTGAAGACGTCGAATCCACCAAAGTCCATGCCGCCGGCCTGATCATTCGAGATCTGCCGGTGCTCGCCTCGAATTTCCGCTCTGAACAATCCCTTGCCGACTATCTGAAAGCGGAAAACGTCGTCGCTATTTCGAACATCGATACTCGCAAACTCACGCGTATCCTGCGTGACAAGGGTGCGCAGAACGGCTGCATTCTCGCTGGCGGGGGGGCCGACGCTGAGGCGAAAGCTCTGCAACTCGCGCGTTCGTTCCCGGGTTTGTCGGGGATGGATCTCGCGAAGGTCGTTTCCACCAAAGAAAAGTACGAATGGACGCAGTCCGAATGGCGTCTGGAAAGCGGCTACGGCGAGCAGAAGGCGCCGCAGTACCGCGTGGTCGCATTCGACTACGGCGTGAAGTACAACATCCTGCGCATGCTGGCCGAGCGCGGTTGCCACGTCACCGTGCTGCCGGCTGAGTCCACCGCCGCCGACGCCCTCGCGCTGAACCCCGACGGTATCTTCCTCTCGAACGGCCCCGGCGACCCGGAACCGTGCGACTACGCAATCCGCGCGACGCGCGAATTCATCGAACGCGGCATTCCTACGTTTGGTATTTGCCTCGGTCACCAGATCATGGGCCTGGCCGTAGGAGCCAAGACCATGAAGATGAAAACGGGCCATCACGGCGCGAATCATCCGGTGAAGGATCTTGAGAACGGCCGCGTGGTGATCACGTCGCAGAATCACGGTTTCGCCGTCGATGCCGCCACGCTGCCGGCCAACGCAAAGGTCACGCATACGTCGTTGTTCGATGGCACGCTGCAAGGTTTTTCGCTCACCGATAAACCCGCGTTCTGCTTCCAGGGCCATCCGGAAGCGTCGCCGGGACCGAACGATATTGCGTACTTGTTCGATCGCTTTGTCGGGCTGATGGCAGCGCAAAAAGTCGCGGCGTAAAAAGGGATATGAAGTAGAGAAGTAGATATCTACGCGCTAAAAAATAAGTAACGACTGACTTATCGGCTAGCGCCAAAGAACACAGCACCACAATCATTGAGAGCAGTTATGCCGAAGCGGACAGACATCAAGAGCATCCTCATCATCGGCGCGGGACCGATCATCATCGGTCAGGCGTGCGAGTTCGATTATTCGGGCGCGCAGGCTTGCAAGGCGCTGCGCGAGGAAGGCTACAAGGTCATTCTCGTCAACAGCAATCCCGCGACGATCATGACCGACCCGAACACGGCCGACGTCACGTACATCGAGCCGATCACGTGGGAAGTCGTTGAGCGAATCATCGATAAAGAACGCCCCGACGCCATTCTCCCGACCATGGGCGGACAAACCGCGCTGAACTGCGCGCTGGATTTGTTCCATCATGGCGTGCTGGAAAAGTACAAGGTCGAGTTGATCGGCGCGTCGCCGGAAGCTATCGATAAAGCCGAGGACCGCCAGAAGTTCAAGGAAGCGATGACGAAAATCGGCCTCGGTTCGGCCAAGTCGGGCATCGCGCATTCCATGGAAGAAGCGCTTCAGGTGCAGGCGGAAATCGCCGCGCTGACCGGCAGCGGCGGTTATCCGACGGTGATTCGTCCGTCGTTCACGCTGGGCGGATCGGGCGGCGGGATTGCGTACAACAAGGAAGAATTTGAAGAAATTTGCCGTCGCGGACTGGATTTGTCGCCGACGCGTGAGTTGCTGATCGAAGAGTCGCTGCTGGGCTGGAAAGAGTTCGAGATGGAAGTGGTTCGGGATACCAAGGACAACTGCATTATCGTGTGCTCGATCGAAAACCTGGACCCGATGGGCGTGCATACCGGCGACTCCATCACGGTCGCGCCGGCCCAGACGCTCACCGACAAGGAATACCAGATCCTGCGTAACGCATCGCTCGCCGTGCTGCGCGAGATTGGCGTGGATACGGGCGGCTCGAACGTGCAGTTCGCGATCAACCCGAAAGACGGTCGTATGGTCGTCATCGAGATGAATCCGCGTGTGTCGCGTTCGTCGGCGCTGGCATCGAAGGCGACGGGTTTCCCGATCGCCAAGGTTGCGGCGAAGCTGGCCGTGGGCTATACGCTCGATGAGCTGAAGAACGAGATCACTGGTGGTCAGACGCCGGCATCGTTCGAGCCGACCATCGACTATGTCGTCACGAAGATTCCGCGTTTTGCGTTCGAGAAATTCCGCGAAGCCGATGCGCGCCTGACGACGCAGATGAAGTCGGTCGGCGAAGTGATGGCCATTGGCCGCACGTTCCAGGAATCGTTCCAGAAGGCGCTGCGCGGACTGGAAGTGGGCGTCGATGGACTCGATGAAAAGACCACCAGCCGCGACGAAGTGATTCGCGAAATTGGCGAGCCGGGTCCGGACCGAATCTGGTTCCTGGGCGACGCGTTCCGTCTTGGCCTGAGCGCCGAAGAAATCTTTGAAGAAACGGCTATCGACCCGTGGTTCCTCGCGCAGATCGAACAGATCGTCTCGAAGGAAAAGGCGCTGAGCGGCCGCACGATCGAGAGCCTGACCAAAGACGAAATGCTGTACTTGAAGCAGAGCGGTTTCTCGGATCGGCGCCTCGCGAAGTTGCTCGGCTCCGATCAAACGGCTGTGCGCAAACATCGGCACGCATTGAAGGTGCGTCCGGTCTATAAACGCGTGGACACATGCGCGGCTGAGTTCGCAACGAAGACCGCCTACATGTACTCGACCTACGAGGAAGAGTGCGAAGCGAATCCGACCGATAAAAAGAAGATCATGGTGCTCGGTGGCGGCCCGAACCGGATCGGGCAGGGCATCGAGTTCGACTATTGCTGCGTGCACGCAGCGCTCGCGATGCGCGAAGACGGCTATGAAACGATCATGGTCAACTGCAATCCCGAAACCGTTTCCACCGACTACGACACGTCCGACCGTCTGTACTTCGAATCGCTGACGCTGGAAGACGTGCTTGAAATTGTCGATCTGGAAAAGCCGGTTGGCGTGATCGTGCAGTACGGTGGCCAGACGCCGTTGAAGCTTGCGCTGGATCTCGAAGCGAACGGCGTGCCGATCATCGGAACGTCGCCGGACATGATCGATGCCGCTGAAGACCGCGAGCGTTTCCAGAAGCTGCTGCAAGACCTGAACCTGCGTCAACCGCCGAACCGCACGGCACGCGCCGAAGACGAAGCGCTGCGCCTGGCCGAAGAAATCGGTTATCCGCTGGTCGTGCGTCCGTCGTACGTGCTCGGTGGCCGCGCAATGGAAATTGTCCACGAACCGCGCGACCTCGAACGCTACATGCGCGAAGCGGTCAAGGTTTCGCACGATTCGCCGGTGCTGCTCGACCGCTTCCTGAACGACGCAATTGAATGCGACGTGGACTGTATTTCAGATGGCGAGGCGGTGTTTATCGGCGGCGTGATGGAGCACATCGAACAGGCGGGCGTCCATTCGGGCGACTCCGCATGTTCGTTGCCGCCGTACTCGCTGTCGCAGGAAACCATCGACGAACTCAAGCGCCAGACCGGCGCGATGGCGCGCGCGCTGAACGTGATCGGCCTGATGAACGTGCAGTTCGCGATCCAGCAAGCGGTGCAGGAAGACGGCTCGAAGCAGGACGTGATCTATGTACTCGAAGTGAATCCGCGTGCTTCGCGGACGGTGCCGTATGTATCGAAGGCGACCGGTTTGCCTTTGGCGAAGATTGCTGCCCGGGCGATGGTCGGTCAGAAGCTCGTCGATCAGGGCGTCACGAAGGAAGTGATTCCGCCGTATTTCAGCGTCAAGGAAGCGGTGTTTCCGTTCGTGAAATTCCCGGCTGTCGATCCCGTGCTCGGACCGGAAATGCGCTCGACGGGCGAAGTCATGGGCGTAGGCCGCACGTTCGGCGAAGCGCTGTTCAAGTCGCAACTTGCGGCCGGCTCGCGCTTGCCGGAAAGCGGCACAGTTCTCCTGACCGTGATGGACGCGGACAAGCAGAAGGCCGTGGAGGTCGCGACCATGCTGCATGAGCTTGGCTACCCGATCGTGGCGACCAAGGGCACGGCATCGGCCATCCAGGCTGCGGGCGTGCCGGTGAAGGTGGTCAACAAGGTGAAGGACGGCCGGCCGCACATCGTGGACATGATCAAGAACGGCGAAATTGCGCTGGTCTTCACCACCGTCGACGAAACCCGTGCCGCTATTGCCGATTCCCGCTCGATCCGGATGAGCGCGCAAGCCAACAAGGTCACGTATTACACGACCATGTCGGGCGCCCGCGCGGCGGTCGAAGGGCTGCGATATCTGAAGGACCTGGAAGTCTATGATTTACAAGGACTCCATGCTCGCCTAAACTAAGGCTTCTGATTCGAGTCTCAGCAGTATCAGCAGTCTCCAAGTGAAGTCTAAGTTTCAAGGGCCGCGGTTAAGCGGCGTCTCCCTTTTTTACCGGGAGATGCACTTAACCGCGGTAATTTTTTTACGTCTGCATTTTTGCGTAATGAGTTGTTTATGAGCACAGTTCCTTTGACTAAACGCGGCGCAGCGTTGCTGCGCGACGAATTGCAACGCCTCAAATCCGTGGAGCGTCCGGCTGTCGTGAATTCGATCGCCGAAGCCCGCGCGCAGGGCGATCTGTCGGAAAATTCCGAATACGACGCGGCCAAGGAGAAGCAGGGCTTTATCGAAGGCCGTATCGCGGAGATCGAGTCCAAGCTGGCCGGGGCGCAAGTCATTGACCCGACTACCGTGGAAGCCGACGGCCGCGTGATCTTCGGTGCGACGGTCGAGCTGGAAGAGACGGCCACGGGACATACGGTGACCTACCAGATCGTTGGCGACGACGAAGCGGATATCGACCATGGGCTGGTCTCCATCAGCTCGCCCATCGCGCGTGCGCTGATCGGCAAGACGGAAGGCGACGTGGCGTCGGTGCAAGCGCCGAGCGGCGCGCGCGAGTACGAAATTATCGCGGTCAAGTACGTCTGATGGCTCATCGATTCTTTCGGATCATCGCCATGATCTGGGTCGGCAGCGCGCTGACGCTCGGATTCGTGGCGGCACCGGTGCTGTTCAGCATGCTTGACCGGACATCGGCGGGATCGGTTGCGGCGCAACTGTTTCGCATCGAGGGATTCCTCGGCGTGATCTGCGCGCTGCTGCTGCTGGTATTGGCTAACCGCCTCGTTCGAACAGGTTTCGCCGAATACAAGCGGACCCGCTGGGTCATCGCGGGCATGCTGTTGTGTGTGCTGATCGGCTATTTCGCGCTGCAGCCGTTCATGAATGCGCTGCGGGTGGCGGCTCAGGAAGGCGGGATGGAACTCGCGCAATCGCCGTATGCAAGCCGCTTTGGCATGCTGCACGGGGTGTCGAGCGCGTTCTACCTTTTGGAGAGCGTGCTGGGACTGGTGCTGTTCTGGCGTCTGCCGCCCGGAAAGTTTCCGGCGCAAACAGTCGTTCCGAAGGGAAAGACCGCCAGCGTCGCGGCACGTCGGGCACGCGGTTAAAAAAGCCGGCCATGCCCGAGGGTATCGGGTGTGGCCGGCTTTCTGCTTTCCCGATCAGCGCGGAAAGGCTTATTTCGACGATTGATGGTGACGCTTGGCGCTGGGCAGACGCTTCTTTGCGCGTTTGACGTTGCCGCCAGCCGTCACACGTTCGTTGCCGCGAACCAACAGCTTTTGCTTCTTCGGTTTGCGGACGACAGGTGCGTCACGCGTGATCTTGACGACCTTGACCACGCGCGGTGCACGTCCCTTCGAGGAGGTCTCGGCAGCGGCTTCGCCGGCGCTCGGAGGCGCTATGCGATTGGCGCCGCGGACACCGGCAGCGCGCGAAGGCTTGGCGGCAGCTTCGTCGCTTTCCGGCCGCCATACCACGAGCAACTTGCCGATTTGCTGGATTGGCGCGGCGTTCAGCCTGTCGCAGATTTCAGCGTAGGCTGCGACGCGGGCATCGCGGTCGTCACCGAACACGCGGATCTTGATGAGCTGGTGTGCAGCAAGGTGCACCTCGATCTCGGCCAGCACGGCCTCGGTCAGCCCTTCGCCGCCAACGAGTACAACGGGCTTGAGCGCGTGAGCCAGGGAGCGCAGGTCGGCGCGTTGGGCGGGAGAAAGTTTAAGAGCTGGCATGAGAAGTAACGGACTCGACTAAAATGAGAGGCGCCGTAGCGTAAAAGCGGCTAAACGGTCGCAATTTGCAAAACAAAGACGGGCAGGGCGGGACGCCTTGCTCAAGAAAATGACGGACGGCGCGAGGCGGTACGGCGAGCAACGGACTTGATTTTAACGAAACTTTAATCGCCGGAGCTCGGACGCCGCTCCTTGCCAGATAAGCCCGAAGCACATTATCAGCCGCGGGCCTCCGGCAAACGTCGCTGGCAAACACAGGGCGCAACGGCGCCGGAATCGGCTGTCCACATCGACGAAGGCTGCCTCATAAATGAGCAGCAGCCCGAATTAGACGCGTATTATCCGCTAAAAGCACAGCTTCACGCAGCAAGAGTTCATTCTTAATGGCAAAAAACCGCTTCAATTACTCGTGGCTGCACGACCACATCAACGACCCGTACGTGAAACTCGCGCAGCGCGAGGGCTATCGGGCGCGCGCGGCATACAAGCTGAAGGAGATCGACGAGCAGGATAAGTTGATCAAACCGGGCCAGATCATTGTCGACCTCGGCTCGACCCCGGGGAGCTGGAGCCAGTACGCGCGCAACCAGTTGGCTAAAGGCTCCAAGCGCGGTGAAACGCGCGAAGGCGGGATTGATGGCAAGATCATCGCGCTCGACCTGCTGCCCATGGAGCCGATTGCCGACGTGATTTTCATTCAAGGTGATTTCCGCGAAGACTCGGTACTGGACCAATTGAAGGAAATCGTCGGAGACCATCAGGTTGATCTTGTAATTTCCGACATGGCCCCCAACCTCTCAGGGGTTGCCAGCGCGGATGCAGCGCGAATGGAACATTTGTGCGATCTGGCGCTGGACTTCTCGCAGAACCATCTGAAGCCGGAAGGCGCTTTATTGGTCAAATGTTTTCATGGCAGCGGCTATAGTCAAATAGTGGAGAAGTTCAAGCATCAATTCAAAATCGTCGCGCCGCGCAAGCCGAAGGCGTCGCGCGATAAATCGTCCGAAACGTTTATTTTGGGCAGGCAACTCAAGCGTCGGGATTGAGAGTTGCAGGTGGAAACGCCGCCGGGGACCGGGTGTCCCGTAGGCGTTTTGCCGGATATGTCCAAACATCGGGTCCCGGCCGCTATCTTTGCGCTAGTTAAAGGCTATAGCAGGGGTTTGCGGTCTGGATTAGAATGCTTTGGTGGTGCCGCAAGGCGAATGTAGGCGCCCGTCTATGAGTGAAGGAGTGGTGCTTTGAACAACAATATGTTCTCTAAGGCAGCGGTGTGGCTGGTTATCGCACTGGTGCTGTTCACGGTGTTCAAGCAGTTCGACAAGCCCCGCGTCCAGGAAGGCGTTTCGTATTCGCAATTCATGGACGACGCGAAGACCGGTAAGGTCAAGACTGTTACCGTTCAGGGCCGTAATCTCACCGTTACTCCCGCAGACGGTCAGAAATATCAAATCGTGTCGCCTGGCGATATCTGGATGGTCGGCGACTTGATGAAGTACGGCGTTCAGGTCAGCGGCAAGGCCGACGACGAACCGAACGCGCTCGTTTCCGCGCTGTATTACCTCGGACCGACGATCCTGATCATCGGTTTCTGGTTCTTCATGATGCGGCAGATGCAGGGCGGCGGGAAAGGCGGAGCGTTTTCGTTCGGCAAGTCGCGAGCGCGGCTGATCGACGAGAACAACAACGCGATCAATTTTACCGATGTCGCAGGCTGTGACGAAGCGAAGGAGGAGGTCTCAGAGCTAGTCGACTTTCTGCGAGATCCGCAGAAATTCCAGAAGCTGGGTGGACGTATTCCTCGCGGCGTGCTGCTGGTCGGGCCTCCGGGTACGGGTAAGACGCTGCTGGCGCGCGCCATTGCCGGCGAAGCGAAAGTACCGTTCTTCAGCATCTCGGGTTCGGACTTCGTTGAAATGTTCGTGGGTGTGGGTGCGGCTCGGGTGCGCGACATGTTCGAGCAGGCTAAGAAGCACGCGCCGTGTATTGTGTTTATCGACGAAATCGATGCTGTGGGCCGTCATCGCGGCGCCGGCATGGGCGGCGGTAACGACGAACGCGAACAGACGCTGAATCAGATGCTCGTGGAAATGGACGGCTTCGAGGCGAATTCCGGCGTAATCGTGATCGCCGCGACCAACCGCTCCGACGTACTGGACAAAGCGCTGCTGCGTCCGGGCCGTTTTGACCGTCAGGTGTACGTTGGCCTGCCGGATATCCGCGGTCGCGAACACATCATGAAGGTCCACCTGCGCAAGGTGCCCATTTCGAACGACGTCGACGCTTCGGTGATTGCACGTGGTACGCCGGGTTTTTCCGGTGCTGATTTGGCGAACCTTGTGAACGAGGCGGCGCTGTTCGCGGCCCGTCGCGGCAAGCGGATCGTCGAAATGGCGGACTTCGAAGATGCGAAAGACAAGATCTTCATGGGTCCGGAACGCAAGTCGGCCGTGATGCGTGAAGAAGAGCGTCGCAATACGGCTTATCACGAGTCAGGTCACGCGGTAGTGGCCAAGTTGCTGCCTCATGCAGATCCGGTTCACAAGGTCTCCATCATGCCGCGTGGCTGGGCGCTGGGCATCACGTGGCAGTTGCCGGAGCATGATCGCGTGAATCTGTATCGCGACAAAATGCTCGAGGAAATCGCTATCCTGTTCGGCGGCCGTGCAGCGGAGGAAGTGTTCCTGAACTCCATGTCAACGGGTGCTTCGAACGACTTCGAGCGTGCGACAAAGATGGCACGTGACATGGTGACGCGTTACGGTATGTCGGATGTGCTCGGCACGATGGTGTATGTCGATACCGAGCAGGACGGCATGTTTGGCAAGATGGCGTCAAAAACGGTATCCGAAGCCACGCAGCAAAAGGTCGATGCTGAAATTCGCCGGATTCTCGACGATCAATATGGCCTCGCCCGCAAGCTGCTGGAAGACAACCGCGACAAGGTCGAAGCCATGACGAAGGCGTTGCTGGAGTGGGAAACCATCGACGCAGAGCAGATCAGCGACATCATGGGCGGTCGTCCGCCGCGTCCGCCGAAGAATCTGCCGCCGCCGTCGAGTGATCCGTCGTCGGGTGGTGGAAACGCTGGCGCGGAAGTCAAACCGGGTAACGCCACGGCTCCTGCTTCAGCCTGACGCGATCCTGAGGCAATACAGAAGGGGCTGGTGTGTTTTCACACCAGCCCTTTTCCGTTGGGGCTCGTTTTTTGAGACCGCACGGACAGATCACCGGTTCGGCTGGCGATCGCTTGAGTTCCGCCGCTTAAGCTCCGCGATATGCACTTCCTTCGAGTGGCGAACCGACGGGTTCTTCAAATCGACAAACGCAGCATCATTCATCATCGTCTGGCTGGACCACTATGCTGTCTTCATCTCCCCCGAACGGGCTTCACACAGTTGCTCAACCGCTTCAATGCGGCCGGTTCACCCTGACCTTCGAGCGCCCGCTGATCATGGGCATCCTCAATGTCACCCCGGATTCTTTTTCCGATGGCGGTCGTTTCGTCGCGCGTGAAGCGGCGCTCGCGCAGGCTGAAGCAATGATTCGCGACGGTGCAGACATTATCGATATTGGCGGCGAGTCGACCCGCCCGGGCGCGCCGCCCGTGCCGCTCGACGAAGAGCTTGAGCGCGTGATCCCGGTAATCGAAGCATTGAGGGCGGCGGGCGTGCCGCTTTCCATCGATAGTTACAAACCCGCGGTCATGCGCGCTGCGCTGAACGCCGGTGCGGATATGGTCAACGACATCTGGGGTTTTCGCCGCGAAGGCGCGCTCGACGCGGTCAGGGACAGCGCGTGCGGCCTCTGCGTGATGCACATGCTCGGCGAGCCCCAAACCATGCAACTGCATGAGCCCGTGTATCTCGACGTGGTGGAGGCGGTGCGCGAATTCTTCGGGGAGCGCGTGGGAACGCTGACTGACGCCGGGCTGGCGGTAGAACGTATCTGCCTCGATCCCGGATTTGGCTTCGGTAAATCCGTGACGGGTCATAATTACGACTTGTTGGCGCGTTTAGCCGACACACGTCCTTCGACGCTGCGCGTGCCCTTGCTGGCTGGAATGTCCCGCAAGTCGATGCTCGGCGCGGTGACCGGCCGGACGCGACCGGCCGACCGGGTGCCGGCGAGCGTAGCGGCGTCAGTGTGCGCGGTGGAGCGCGGTGCATCGATAGTGCGCGTGCATGACGTCGCGGCGACTTCCGACGCATTGAAGGTATGGCAAGCGGTGCGTAATGCTGGCAACTGCACACAATGAGCGTGTCTGAGGGTTTAGACTTTGCAAACGCATTACGGTTATTGAACACATATAGGGCGCTTTAATACTGCGCGCAGGGATACAAGCAACAATGGCACGTCGATATTTTGGAACAGATGGTATTCGCGGCAAGGTTGGTGAGGTTCCAATCACGCCCGATTTCGTGTTGCGGCTGGGTTATGCAGCAGGGAAAGTACTGGCAGGAGCGGACCGCTGGGCGCAGCGCGGCGGCCGCCCGACGGTACTGATCGGCAAGGACACCCGGGTATCGGGATACATGCTGGAAGCGGCGCTGGAGTCGGGTTTTTCGGCGGCGGGCGTTGACGTCATGCTGGCCGGGCCAATACCTACACCGGGCGTCGCCTACCTGACGCGTGCGCTGCGCCTGGCTGCGGGTGTGGTGATCAGCGCGTCGCATAACCCGTACTACGACAACGGCATCAAGTTTTTCTCCGCCGATGGCAACAAGCTTCCCGATGAGGTCGAGTTGCAAATCGAGGCGCAACTGGACGAACCGATGTCCTGCGCGCCGTCAGAATTGCTGGGCAAGGCCCGCCGGCTGGACGATGCGCGCGGCCGCTACATCGAATTTTGCAAGAGCACGTTCCCGGCCAGTTTCGATCTGCACGGCCTGAAGCTAGTGGTGGACTGCGCGCATGGCGCCGCGTACGACGTGGCGCCCCAGGTGTTCCACGAGCTGGGCGCGGAAGTGGTGAGCATCGGGGTATCGCCGAATGGCTTCAATATCAATGACGGCGTGGGCGCCACGGCTCCCGACGCGCTGGTCAAGGCGGTGAAAGAGCATCAGGCGCACATCGGGATTGCGCTCGACGGCGATGCTGATCGTCTCCAGGTCGTCGATGCCTCCGGCCGGCTCTACAACGGTGACGAGCTGCTTTACGTGCTTGTGAAGGACCGGATTGCGACAGATGGAAAGATCGATGGCGCGGTCGGCACATTGATGACGAACATGGCGGTGGAAGTGGCGTTGAAGCAGGCGGGCGTGCAGTTCGTGCGCGCGGCTGTCGGTGACCGATATGTCCTCGAGAAGCTTCGCGAGAACAACTGGATGCTAGGCGCGGAAGGCTCCGGCCATATTCTGTCGCTCGACCGCCATTCGACGGGCGATGGCATTGTCTCCGCGCTGCTCGTGCTGGCGGCGATAAAGCGCAGCGGCAAGGCGCTTGCCGACCTGCTCGAGGGCGTCACGCTGTTTCCGCAGAAGCTGATCAATGTGCGAATGAGCCCGGACGCCGACTGGAAGAGCAGCGACGCTATCAGGCAATCGATTGCGCAGGCTGAGCGTGCGCTGGAGTCGCATGGCCGGGTGCTGATTCGCGCGTCGGGAACGGAGCCGGTGCTGCGCGTGATGGTGGAGGCGGCATCGGAGGCGGACGCAGTCGCGCACGCCGAAAGTATTGCGAAGGTCGTGAAGGAAGTGACGACCTGAACGTAGCGAAAGCTTCGGTACAAAAAACGCCACGGTTTGCGCCGTGGCGTTTTTGCATGAGAGCCACTGCCGCCGTCAATTCCAGGTATCGAACATTTAAAAGAACGATCACCCCCTAAAAATTCAATCACCTGGGTCGCGATGTTACACCGCGTAGTCCGGCCGAGAAAATAAATGAAAGAAAACTCTTGGAGTTCGGCCAACTGCGGTCGTGTCAAGCCTCGGCCGGCAAACCATCGCAGTATAAACTTTCGTTACCGTAAGCACTTTGTCACGTTTCCTTCATCAATCGTCATCGGACTGTCACATTGAAACCCTATCCTTCGCGGTGTCGAGCCACTTGCTCACAACCCTGGAGATCACATGAAATTGATGCACACCGCGCTCGCAGGCATCGTCGGCGCAATGTTCGCGATGTCGGCACAAGCAGCCGACATCACCGGCGCGGGCAGTACCTTCGCTGCACCGATTTACACGAAATGGGCTGATACGTACCAGAAGTCGGGCGGCGGCAAGGTCAACTACCAAGGCATCGGTTCCTCGGGCGGTATCAAGCAAATCATCGCAAAGACGGTGGATTTCGCTGGCTCGGACGCGCCGCTGAAAGATGACGAACTGGCAAAGCAGGGGCTTTTCCAGTTTCCGACGGTAGTGGGCGGCGTAGTACCGACCATCAACGTGCCGGGCATCAAAGCAGGCGAGATGACGCTGTCGGGTGAAGTTCTCGGCGACATCTACCTCGGCAAGATCAAGAAATGGAACGATCCGGCTATCGTCGCGCTGAATCCGAAGCTGAAGCTGCCGGATGACGACATCGCTGTCGTGCGCCGCGCCGACGGTTCGGGCACGAGCTTCATCTGGACGAACTATCTGTCCAAGGTGAACGCCGAGTGGAAAGCCAAGGTGGGTGAAGGTTCGACGGTCAACTGGCCGACGGGCACGGGCGGCAAGGGCAACGACGGCGTCGCCGCGTTCGTTCAGCGTCTGCCGGGTGCTATCGGTTACGTGGAATGGGCGTACGCTAAGCAAAACAAGATGACGTACGTCGGCCTGAAGAATTCGTCGGGCGCAGTGGTCGAGCCGAAAACGGAAACGTTCAAGGCAGCGGCAGCGGGTGCGGACTGGTCGAAGTCGTTCTACCAGATCCTGACGGACGAGCCGGGCAAGGACGCATGGCCGATCGTGGGCGCAACCTTCGTGCTGTTGCACACGACGCAGGACAAGGAAGCGCAAGGCGCCGAAACGCTGAAGTTCTTCGGCTGGGCGTTCAAGAACGGCACGCAAGCAGCAAACGATCTCGACTACATCTCGTTGCCTGATTCGGTGATCGCCGAAATCGAAACGCAGTGGAAATCGAAGGTCAAGGACGCGTCGGGCAAGGCAGTCGCGCAGTAAGCCGCTTTTTTGAGCGGTAAGCAACAAGCATCCGGCTTCTTGGTCCGTATTGCCGCGCGGCATCCGCCGCGCGGCCCTTCCGAAGGTTCCCATGTCGGACATCAACCTCGCATCGACTCCGCCGGCCAGCCGCGCTCAACGCGCTCCGAGCCGACTCGGTGATATCGTTTTCGGTGGGCTGACGCGGCTTTCCGCCGTCGTCACGCTGCTGCTGCTGGGCGGCATTATCGTCTCGCTGGTCGTAGCCTCGCTGCCTACGCTTGAAAAATTTGGTCTCAGTTTCCTCTGGCGCGCCGAGTGGGATCCGCAGACCGATAGTTTTGGCGCGCTCGTGCCTATCTACGGCACCATCGCCACCTCAATCATCGCGTTGATCATCGCCGTGCCTGTGAGCTTCGGCATTGCGCTGTTTCTGACCGAGCTCGCGCCCGCATGGCTGCGCCGCCCGCTCGGCGTGGCAATTGAACTGCTCGCGGCGATCCCGTCGATAGTCTATGGCATGTGGGGCCTGCTCGTTTTCGCCCCCATTTTTGCGACGTATTTCGAAAAACCGCTGGGCAAACTGCTCGGCGATGTCTGGCTTATCGGCCGCTTCTTTCAGGGGCCACCCATTGGTATCGGCATCCTGTGTGCCGGCGTTATTCTCGCGATCATGATCATTCCGTACATCGCGGCCGTGATGCGCGATGTGTTCGAAGTCACGCCGGTCCTGCTGAAGGAATCGGCGTATGGCATCGGCTGCACGACGTGGGAAGTGATGTGGAAAATCGTGCTGCCTTTCACGCGGACCGGTGTGATCGGCGGCGTGATGCTCGGCCTCGGCCGCGCGCTCGGCGAGACGATGGCGGTGACATTCGTGATCGGCAACACGAATCTGCTCGATAACGTCTCGTTGTTTTCACCAGGCAACAGCATTACCTCGGCACTCGCCAACGAGTTTGCCGAAGCGAGTCCCGGCTTGCATACATCAGCGTTGATGGAGCTCGGGTTGATCCTCTTTTTGATCACGTTCATTGTGTTGTCGCTGTCCAAACTCATGCTGCTTCGGCTTGAAAAAGGGGAGGGCGCCAAGTGAGCCAGTCCACCATTCAATTCCCCGGCTCCGGCAATCCGGAACGGGAAGAAGCGACGCGCAACAAGCTGCAGCGCCGCCGCCGCGGCAAGAATGTCGTCGCGCTGGTGTTGTCGCTCGCGGCCATGGCGTTCGGCCTCTTCTGGCTCATCTGGATTCTCTATACGACGCTGAAGCTGGGTATCGGCGGTTTGTCGATTGAGTTGTTCACGCAGAACACACCGCCGCCGAATACGGATGGCGGTGGGTTGCTGAACGCCATTGTCGGCAGCTTGATGCTGGTGGTTCTCGCGACTTGCGTCGGCACGCCGCTCGGCATTCTCGCGGGCGTTTATCTCGCCGAATATGGCGACAAGCGCTGGCTGGCTAGCCTGACGCGGTTCATCAACGACATCCTCTTGTCGGCGCCGTCGATTGTGATCGGCTTGTTCGTCTATGCGCTGGTGGTCGCGCGAATGGGCCGCTTCAGTGGCTGGGCCGGTGTGATCGCGCTGGCGTTGCTGCAGATCCCGATCGTGATCCGTACGACCGAGAACATGCTGAGGCTGGTGCCGAACGCGCTGCGTGAAGCCGCCTTCGCACTCGGCACGCCGAAGTGGAAGATGATTGTCTCGATCACGCTGAAGGCGTCGGTCAGCGGCATCGTGACGGGCGTCCTGCTGGCTGTTGCACGCATCACCGGCGAAACCGCGCCGCTGCTGTTCACGGCGCTGTCCAACCAGTTCTTCTCGTGGGACATGAATCAACCGGTGGCCAACCTGCCCGTCACGATCTACAAGTTCGCGATGAGCCCGTTCCCCCAATGGCAAGCGCTCGCGTGGGCCGGCGTGTTCCTGATCACGCTCGGCGTGCTCGGTCTGAACATCCTGGCACGCACGATCTTCTCGAAAAAATAAGGCGGAATCATTCCATGAACACAGTCGCAAGCGATGTGAGCGCCCGGAGCGCTAATCCCGCCGCCAGCGGTGACCATTCCAGCACGGTTGAGCGCGGTGCCGCGCCCGGCGGCTTCAAGCCGGCCCATCAGGCGCCGCCGGTCGGATCGATGAAACCGAAGATCGAGGTGAACAACCTCAACTTCTTCTACAACAAGTTTCATGCGCTGAAGAACATTAACCTGCGGATTCCTGAACATAAGGTGACGGCGTTTATCGGCCCGTCGGGGTGCGGCAAGTCCACGTTGCTGCGCACGTTCAACAAGATGTACGCGCTGTATCCGGAGCAGCGCGCGGAAGGCGAGATCCTGATGGACGGCAACAACCTGCTCGATACTAGCCGCGATATCTCGCTGCTGCGCGCACGCGTGGGCATGGTGTTCCAGAAGCCGACGCCGTTTCCGATGTCGATCTACGACAACATTGCGTTCGGCGTAAAGATGTTCGAGCAGTTGTCGCGCTCGGAGATGGACGACCGCGTGGAATGGGCGCTGACGAAAGCGGCGCTCTGGAACGAAGTGAAGGACAAGCTGCCGCAAAGCGGCTATGGCCTGTCGGGCGGACAACAGCAGCGCCTGTGCATTGCACGCGGCATTGCCATTCGCCCGGAAGTGCTGTTACTCGACGAACCGTGCTCCGCGCTTGACCCGATTTCGACGGGCCGCATTGAAGAATTGATTGCCGAACTGAAGGATGATTACACGGTGGTGATCGTCACGCACAACATGCAGCAGGCGGCGCGTTGTTCGGACTACACTGCTTATATGTATCTGGGCGAATTGATTGAATTCGGCGATACGGAAAAGATCTTCATCAAACCGTCCCGAAAGGAAACGGAAGACTACATCACCGGCCGGTTTGGTTGAATCGCGGCGGAGCTTGCCGCCAGGTCATACGGGCTAAAAAAGGACTTCAGGAGCAAATATGTCCGATAAACATTTGTCGAGCCAGTTCGACGCCGATCTGAATGCGGTGTCATCGAAGGTGCTGGAAATGGGTGGTCTGGTCGAGTCCCAGATCATCAAGGCCATGCAGGCGCTCAATACGTTCGACATGGATATTGTCGAAGAGGTAGTGCTCGCCGAGACGCGCCTGAACACCATGGAAGTCGAGATCGACGAGGAATGCAGCAACATCATCGCGCGCCGTCAGCCGGCTGCGCGTGACTTGCGTTTGTTGATGGCAATTTCGAAAACGATTACGAATCTCGAGCGTGCGGGCGACGAAGCCGAAAAGATCGCCAAGCGCGTGAGACGCATCAATGAAGATGGCATGGGGCGTAACGTCAACATCGCGGAAATCAAGTTGTCCGGCGAAATGGCGGTTTCCATCCTGCGCCGTGCGCTAGATGCCTTCGCGCGCCTGGATACGGTCGCCGCCGCTCAAATCGTTCGCGACGACAAAGCCATCGACGAAGAATTCCGTGCGTTCGTGCGCAAGCTGGTGACGTACATGATGGAAGATCCGCGCATGATTTCGGCGGGTCTCGACTATCTGTTCATTGCTAAAGCAGTCGAACGAATTGGCGATCATGCAAAGAACATTGCGGAGTTCATTATTTACATTGTGAAGGGAACGGATGTCCGCCATGTGTCGCGCGATCAACTCGAACGCGAAGCACTGAGCTGATTCTTTTGTGATTCAGATGTCAGTTGTTCAACTTACGCGAAGAAGGTTACAGAGGTGCCGATGCCCAGCAGCATTCTCGTTATAGAAGACGAACCCGCGATTTCCGAATTGATTTCGGTGAATCTGCAACACGCGGGCCATTGCCCCATTCGTGCTTATAACGCGGAACAGGCGCAAAACCTGATCAGCGACGTCTTGCCGGACTTAGTACTTCTCGACTGGATGCTGCCGGGTAAATCCGGCATCGCCTTTGCGCGGGAATTACGCGGCAACGAACGCACGAAACATATTCCGATCATCATGCTCACTGCCCGTGGCGATGAGCAGGACAAGGTGCTCGGACTTGAAATTGGTGCCGACGATTATGTGACGAAGCCGTTTTCGCCGAAAGAATTGATGGCGCGGATCAAGGCGGTATTGCGCAGGCGCGCGCCGCAATTGACGGAAGATGTGGTCGCGATCAACGGCTTGCGCCTCGATCCGGCGACCCATAGGGTAGCGGCGCATTCGAACGGTCAGGGTAGCGACGATATCAAGCTCGATCTCGGGCCGACCGAGTTCCGCTTGCTGCACTTCTTCATGACGCATCCTGAGCGCGTGCATAGCCGCACGCAATTGCTGGATCAGGTATGGGGCGACCATGTATTCGTGGAAGAGCGGACAGTGGACGTGCATATCAAGCGTCTGCGGGCAGCCTTAAAGCCGGCTGGTTGCGATGCTATGATTGAAACGGTTCGCGGCAGTGGTTACAGGCTGGCCAAGAGTGCTTGATGGAGTAAATGAGAAGAGTGCTTGAGAAGAGTGAATGAAGCCCGCGGCCAATTGTGGTCGCGTGGCAATAATCTCGATCCGCTAATTCATGAATATCATCTGGACACGTTCCCTCGTGTCCCTCGCGTTGCTCGCGGTATTGAGCGGGATTGTTGGCGTGCTGTTCGGAGTGCGCGCCGCGCTCTGTTTTGCGCTCGTCATGCTGGTTCTGCAAACCCTCTTCACCACCTTTCATACGCAGCGATTGTGGCGTTTGCTCGACGCGCCCGTGTACGGCGAAGTGCCGAGCGCGCCTGGCGTGTGGGGCGAGATTTATTATCGGCTGCATAAGCTTGCGAAGCGCTGGCACGCGCAGGTGCGCCAGGTCGAGCAGCAGCATTCACGGTTTATCCAGGGCATTCAGGCGTCGCCGAATGGCGTGGCCATGCTCGATGACAGCGACCAGATAGAGTGGTGCAACGCCATCGCGGAAACGCATTTCGGGCTCGACGCCAAACGCGATCTGCGCCAGCACATCACGCATCTCGTGCGTCAACCCGACTTCGTTCGTTATCTTGCTTCGCAGCATTATGAGTCGGTGCTGGTGATGCGCGGGATGGGGCTGAACCGGCAGCATGTGTTGTCGGTGCAAATATTTCCCTATGGTGAAAACCGGAAGCTGATTCTGACTCAGGACATAACGGAACTGGAACGAACGGATTCCATGCGCCGCGATTTTGTCGCGAACGTTTCGCACGAGTTGAAGACGCCGCTGACCGTGCTGTCCGGCTTTCTTGAAACCATGCGCGAGTTGCCCCTGGATGAATCCGACCGGGCGCGTTATCTGGAGATGATGGAGCAGCAGTCGTCACGCATGCAGAACATCGTGCGCGATCTGCTTGTGCTCGCGAATCTGGAAGGTGATGTCAAACCACCCAGCGACGACGTTCTCGATATGCGCGCGGTTTTGCGCCATCTTGAAGAAGACGCCGATAATCTTTCGAATGGCCGACATCGAATTACATTCAATGTTGATGAAGCGTTGACGGTGTCCGGTTCGGAAACGGAGATTGTCAGTGCGCTCGCGAATCTCGTGACGAATGCGATTCGCTATACGCCGGATGGCGGAACCATTGATGTCTCGTGGCAGCGCGTTCGCGATCGGGCGGTGTTTTCAGTGCGCGATAGCGGACTCGGTATTCCGGCCGAACATATTCCGCGTCTGACCGAGAGGTTTTATCGTGTCGATAGAAGCCGCTCGCGCGATACCGGCGGCACGGGCCTTGGGCTCGCGATCGTGAAGCATGTATTGCAACGCCATCTGGCCGACCTCGAAGTCAAGAGCGAGGAAGGGCGGGGAAGCACCTTCTCGGTCAAGTTTTCGGCCGCCCGCACGGCGATGAGAAAGTCGATCGCGGCTTGAATGAGCTTGCAGGGGTTTGCATTTGCCACGGCTTGACGTGCCTGGAAGGCAGCGCACACCCAAGCCGCGGCAACATCAAGACGTCAAAACATCAAGGGCAGAACTTCGCGAGCAGGCCGAGTTGCGCATTGCGCATCGACTTGCCCGGGCGGCGGCGCTTGTAATGGCCGTCACTTTGCATGAGCCATGCCGACTGGTTATCGCCGAGAAAGACTGAGAGTCCTTCGGCAATCACGCGCCGTTTCAGGCGCCGGTCATTCACGGGAAATGCCACTTCCACGCGCCGGAAGAAGTTGCGGTCCATCCAGTCCGCGCTCGACAAATACACCTTCTCCTCTCCACCCGCATAAAAATAAAAGATGCGGTGATGCTCGAGAAAACGTCCGACGATGGAGCGCACCGTGATGTTCTCGGACAGGTCTTCTACGCCCGGTTTCAACGCGCAGACACCACGCACGATCAGGTCGATTTTCACGCCTGCCTGAGACGCTTCATACAACGCGATGATCACGGTCGGTTCGAGCAGCGCATTCATCTTCGCGACAATCCGCGCTTTCTTTCCTGCCCGCGCGTTGTCGGCTTCAGCACGAATGGCTTCCATCAGATTCGGATGCAACGTAAAAGGCGCTTGCCAGAGCTGATGCAGGCGCAATTCGCCGCCGATGCCGGTGAGTTGCTGAAACACGTGATGTACGTCTTCGCAGACTTCCTGATCCGAAGTCATCACGCCGAAATCGGTATAAAGACGCGCAGTACGCGGGTGATAGTTCCCCGTGCCGAGATGCACATAACGCCTGAGCATCATCTTGCCGTTGTGCGACACGCGACGCACGATCAGCATCATTTTCGCGTGGCATTTGTGACCGACCACGCCATACACCACGTGCGCGCCCACGGCTTCGAGTTGCGACGCCCAGTTGATATTCGTCTCTTCGTCGAAGCGCGCGAGCAGTTCCACCACCACAGTGACTTCCTTGCCGTTGCGCGCGGCTTGCATCAGCGCGTCCATCAGTGGCGAGTCGGTGCCGGTCCGGTAGATGGTCTGCTTGATCGCCACCACCTGCGGATCCTTCGCCGCCTGCAACAACAACTCGAGCACGGGCTGAAAACTCTCGTACGGATGGTGCAGGAGGATATCGGCCTGATCGATGGCATCGAACATGTTCGATGCGGCCGCAATAGCTTTCGGCACGGCCGGAATATGCGGCACGAACTTCAGGTCCGGCCGGTCGACCATTTCGGGCAACTGCATCAGGCGCACGAGATTGACCGGCCCGTTCACGCGATAACAATCGCGGTCGTTCAGTTCGCTCTCGTCAAGCAGGCGCCGGATCATGTGCGGCGGCGTCTCCGCCGACACTTCCAGACGTACCGCATTGCCCAGATGCCGTGCGGGCAGTTCGCCCTGCAGCGCCACGCGCAGGTTGGTGATTTCGTCTTCATCGACGAACAATTCGCTGTTGCGCGTGATGCGAAACTGGTTGCAACTGCGCACGACCAGATGCGGAAACAGCGCGTCGACAAAACGCTGCAGCAGCGAGCTCAGCAGCACAAAGCCGTGCGGATACCCCGACAGCGCCTCGGGCATGCGCACGAGCCGCGGCAGCGCGCGCGGCGCCTGCACGATGCCCATCATCGCCTGGCGGCCGAACGCGTCGCGGCCCTCCAGCTCGACCACGAAGTTCAGGCTCTTGTTCAGCACGCGCGGAAACGGATGCGCGGGGTCCAGTCCGATTGGCGTCAGCACCGGCAGCAACTCGTTCTGGAAATAATCGCGCGCCCAGCCGGTCTGCGCTTCGGTCCACGATTCCACGCCGTGAAAGTAGATCCCTTCGCTTTCCAGCGCGGGAAACACGGTGTCCTGGAGCATGACGTATTGCTGATGGACCAGGCGATGCGCGCGTTCGACCACAAGGTCGTACACATGCTGCAGCGACATGCCGTCGGGCGAGAGCGAGCCCGGGTTGTCGCGCATCTGTTCCTGCATGCCGGCCATGCGGACTTCGAAAAACTCGTCGAGGTTGCTGCTGGTAATACAGATGAAGCGGAGCCGTTCGAGCAGCGGGACGCCGGTGTCGGCGGCCTGCGACAATACTCGTTCGTTAAAACCCAGAATGCCCAGTTCGCGATTAAGAAGGGGATAGCGTAAGGACATCGATAGTATTGGCAGTCAAAAAATCAGAATGTGCAAGGATCGCTCGGAATGGGCCACAGTATGATGACGTTTTTGTGAAAACATGATGTCATAAATCTAACGCACGTCTCGGATATGGTTGATCCTGGCGACATTCGCCCAATTTCGGCTAACAATTGAAATCGATTCATTGGCGCAGTTTGCTGCATTGGATTATTTGCCAGGCCAGCACAGTCGTCCGCTTGGACTTAAAATTGGCGCGCTGCTGCGGCTCGGCGTGTTCAAATGCTGCCCGGACCGCGTCTGGTTGCAACGAGCTCGCGGGCACAACCCTACGGAACCTGGAAAATCGATGGTCAACCCCCCTCATCTTTTGGCAGCCGTAGATCTCGGATCGAACAGCTTCAGGCTGATTGTTGGCCGCGTCGAGGAGACGCCTTCCGGCAGCCCGATCTATCAGGTAGATGCGCTGCGTGAACCCGTTCGGCTCGCGGCGGGATTGTCGCGGGACAAGTTCCTCGACCGGGCCTCGCAACTGCGCGGCTGGGACGCGCTGAAGCGGTTCGGCGAACGGCTGCGGGACTTTCATCCCGACCACGTGCGCGCGGTCGCGACCAACACGCTGCGCGTGGCTAAAAACGCTGACGAATTCCTGGCCGAAGCACAGAACGCACTTGGCTTTCCCATTGAAGTGATTGCCGGACGGGAAGAAGCGCGTCTTATTTATGCGGGTGCTGCGCATTCGGTGCCGGCGAGCGCGGGCAAGCGGCTGGTGGTGGATATCGGCGGGGGATCGACGGAATTTATTATCGGCTCGCACTATACGCCCATTCATATGGAGAGCCTGTATATAGGCTGCGTGAGTCACAGCCGGCAGTTTTTCGCAGCCGGCAATGTCGATGAATATTCAATGCGGCAAGCCGAACTCGCCGCCAAGCGAGAAATCGAGATTATCTCGAGCGAATACAAACAGACGGGCTGGGATCAGGCCATTGGGTCGTCGGGTACGGCGCGGGCGCTGGCCGAGTTGATCGAAGCAAACGGTTTCAACGATCCCGGCATTACCCACGGCATTTCACGCGGCGGGCTGGAGCGGCTGAAGAAGGCGCTGATCAAGGCCGAGAATGTGAACCGGCTGAAGTTGATCGCGTTGAAATCTGACCGGATTCCCGTGCTGGCGGGCGGCTTGTCGATCATGCTCGGCGTGTTCGAGGAACTAGGGATTGAATACGTCGATACCACCGATGGCGCGCTGCGTCTCGGCGTGCTCTATGACCTGCTGGGGCGCACGCAGCACCAGGACATGCGTACGGTGACGGTGGAAGGCTTCAAGCGGCGCTATGCGGTGGATGGCGAGCAATCGGACCGTATTGCCGAACTGGCAATCGGTTTCTACGAGCAGATCGAAGCCATCGATATCGATGCCGACCGGCGGATCGAAAATCAGATGTTCCTGGGATGGGCGGCGGCATTGCACGAGATCGGGCTTTCTATCTCGCATAGTGCTTATCACAAGCATTCTGCGTATATCGCGAGTCATGCGGATATGCCGGGGTTCTCGCGGACTGATCAGGCCCGGTTAGCCGGCCTGGTGCTTGGGCATGTGGGCAAGTTGGGCAAGCTGTCGCAAGCTCGGGATGTCGACTGGACCTTGCTGTTTTGTCTGCGGCTTGCGGCGCTGCTTTGCCGGCGGCGGGCGGATGTCGGGTTTCCGGCCATTCAGGTTTCGCTGGCCAACGGCGGCTTCGATGTGCGTTTGCCCAACGACTGGGTCTCGCTCAATCCGCTTACCGACTACAGCCTCGTTCAGGAAGCGGCTGAGTGGGAGAAGATCGGCAAGCCGTATCGGGTGGTTTATACGGGCGTTTGAGGGGTCCGGCGGAGGAGGGCGACGGCTTCTCCTGGGCCACGTTGATTCCTCGACTATCTCGCGATGAAAAAATAGTATGGACTTCGAACCTATTTTTTGCGCTTGAATGGAATACCCGTCACGCGCAGTTATTGCGGCATCGTAGTACATACCGCCAACGGTGTTGGTCTGATCGTTATCGCTGGCGCGCTTCGTCTCTTCCGCTTTTCTTGTCGCTCGTTGGCGTTGTCAGTCGGCCATGAAGTGACGCGCGTAGCGGTCCCCTATCTCCGATATACGTAGCAAGGTCAAAAAGTCCGCCGTATTGAAATCGGGGTCCCACGCCGGCGCGCCGCAGATTTTCGCGCCCAGACGCAAATAGCCCTTCAGCAAAGGCGGTGGCGCTACCTTGGCGCCCGTCCGCAGTTCCTGCACCGGCAACGGTGTATGCGCAAACGCCCGGTATTCCGGCGACGTCAGCGCTTCCTTCTCCAGCCCGTCGTACAGGTCGGCGGCGTAGTGGCCACCGTCCGCCATTGCGACGCTCGCGCAACCCAGCATGGTCTCGTAGCCGTTCTGCTTCATGTACGCGGCCAGGCCGCCCCACAACGACATGATTACTCCACCGCTGCGGTAGTCCGCATGCACGCACGAGCGGCCGAGTTCCACCAGCTTCGGGCGTAGATGCGCGAGACGGGACACATCGAATTCGCTCTCGGCATAGAGACGTCCGGCGCGCGCCGCCTGATGCGGGGGCAGCACGCGATACGTTCCCACCACCTTCAACGTGTTCAGGTCGCGGACCAGCAAGTGGTCGCAAAAGGCATCGAACGCGTCTACGTCCAGGCCGGCCGGGCCCTTCAGTTGTGCCCCCATCTCATCGGCGAACACGCGATACCGCAGGCGCTGCGCTTCGCGCAATTCAGCTTCGGAATGCGCCCACGACACCCGCAGCCGATGTTGCCCCGCCACGGTCTCCGCCGCACTCGGCAAACGCCGGCGGAGTTCAGCAACGTTCGAGCCACCAGACCCGCTCAGTCCATTCGATGTGCACAATAAAGCGAGCGTCGTCGATTTCTGCATTGGCAACCCCCAAGTGGATTTGGCTGACGTATTACCGTTTAGCCGCCAATGTAAGTATTCCGAATGACGCTCGCATGGCGTGACTATGACGATTCAATGAAGCGTCACCGCGAAGCCACGGTTTTGCCGCCTTGGGGGGGCTGTTTGGGCTATTGCTACAGTCTTCGCTACAGTAGGTCAGGACTGGTCACCGCCCGCAGCACGACTTGGTCGTCGCCTGCGCGGGAGCGTTGCTGGAACCACCAGATACCGCCTTTCTTCAGCGTCCATTCGGCTTCGTGGCCGGTCATCAGCGAAGCCGCGACGCGCCCGAGCGTTGGTTGATGTCCGACTACGACGACAGTCTCCGCGACGCCGCGCGGCCATTGCCCGGCATCCAGCACGGCCTGGGCGCTGGCCCCCGGCGCGAGTTCCTTTACGACGCGATACTGGTCGCCAAACGCTTCCATTGTCTGGATCGTGCGCGTGGCCGGACTGACGAGAAACACCGCATCGTCGTCTAACCGGCTCTTCAGCCACTTCGCCGCGCCCTGAGCCTGTTTTACGCCACGCGGCGTCAGCTGGCGCACGAGATCGCTCGCAGCCTGGTCTTCTGCTTCGGCGTGGCGCCAGAGAATGAGGTTCATCGGATGTCTCCTGTGGGTTTTTCAATTTGGACCGGCGAAGGCCGCGCAAGTGCTATGGCTTCGGACTCAACGCGGCGTCCAATAGTTTCGATTGCGCGGGTGTCGGTAAAACGCTATCATCTCGTTCTTGTCGGAGCGTAGCGCAGCCTGGTAGCGCATCTGATTTGGGATCAGAGGGTCGAAGGTTCGAATCCTTTCGCTCCGACCACGTTTTAAATGAAGGGGTCACGAGTTTACTCGTGACCCCTTCGCCATTTCTGGCGCTGTGGCCACAGCGCCCACGTTTCCGTTCTCTCGCCAATCTCCGATATCGTTTAATCTTCTGCGTTCACCCTTCGTATTCGTATCCAAAATTTCTGAACTTCATTTTGAACTTCATTTCCGGGCCGTCCATGCCGCGTTTCGCTGCTTTGTTTATCTGCTCCCTGCTCCTGTCGGCCTGTGGCGACGCCACCGTGCCTCACCACACGCCGCCGCAAGATCCGCCCGACTACAAGGGCGTGCCCACCGACACCACGCCGCCGGTCATGATCATCGCGCCGGCCAAACCCGAGCAGCCGCAATAAAGCCGTGCAGCCGCGCGCCCGAAGCTTGGCCCTTATGTCGCAGCGTATAATCCGCCTATGAACACGCCCGCCAACGACGCCCACTCTCACGCCCACTCGTCCGCCGACGCGCTCCAGGCGGCGGTCACGATGGCCGACGATTATTGTCGCGAGCGTGGCCAGAAACTCACGCCCATTCGCCGCACCGTGCTCGAGTTGCTGCTGGCTTCAGGCCGGGCGACCAAAGCTTATACGTTGCTCGACGAAATGCGGGCGATGCATCCGAACGCGTCACCTCCCACGGTGTATCGGGCGCTGGATTTCCTGCTGTCGGCGGGGCTGATTCATCGGATCGAGTCCATCAATGCGTTCACCGTCTGCCACGATCTCACGCATTGCCAGCACGGCGTGCTGATCGTTTGTCAGCAATGTGGCCGCGTGACCGAGTTGCAGCAGCAAAAACAGTTGCGCCAGACCCTGATGTCGCAGGTCGAGGCGAGCGGGTATCGGCTGGCCGGCGACGACATCGAGTTAAAGGGCATTTGTCCGGCATGTCAGGCCGCTGAAGACCCCAGCGCGCATCAGCACGATCACGATCACGATCACGCGTCGCATTGATCTCCACGCGCAACGCATAAACTGCAGTCCACGCAAAAAGGCCGTTTCCGACGTCAGTCGGCAACGGCCTTTTGTATTCCATGGATGGCTTCGAACGCCGCTGTGTGAGCGCCGAACCTTAGAGCCGCGCGCTGACGCCCAAACTGACGGCCTGAATGAAGCGAAACCCCGATGCGGGCACACCGGGGCTTCTGACCCGCGAGGACTGTTCGCGCAGAGAATCGCGGGCTGACCGTATTCTAAAGTGCATCAATCGGGTTGATTGTGATCACTTGTATCAACGCGTAACCCAATGTGCATGGGCTTTCCGAAGGTTTAAGCCTGCTTGGTCAACGAAGGCCGCGACACGTAATTACTACAATCGACACGCAGCTTCGACGGCGGATTATGCGAATTTCTTGCCGCAAAGGTATGATCGCATTTCCTGAAATCGACTCCCGACCATGACCTCGTTGTGGATTTTCCTCGCCATTTGTCCGATCGCGCTGGGTTCGCTGCTCGTGTTCGCCTCGCATATCGACCCGTTGTCCGGTCGGTGGCGCGGCGCGCAACTGCTGGGTCCGCGAGCAAACCTGGCGTTGGGCGAAAACGTTGCGCGCCTCGGCCGCTCGATCAAGAAACAGGCGAGCGCTATTGCTTGCAGCGAATCACCATCGACCGGTTCTTGACGTTCGCGCCGAAAATCCCGGCCACCGTTCCGCCGGACGTCGCCCCGTTGTCGACGTCCTTAGACACGACGTCGTAGCCGTACGACCCGCACATCTCGCCCGCCTTCTTGTAGCATTCCGCCCAGCTTGTACTTGCGTCGCCACCGCTGCAGTTGATCGCAAAACCGGTGTCACCGGACGGCAGATAGGTCATCTTCGCCGAGTCGGCGCAGCCCGCGAGCGTCAGCGCAGCCACCATTACCGCAGCCGTCGCGGCCACCTTTCCAAGCGTCGTGGCGCAAACTTGTAATTTCATCGATTCTTCCCTGTGTTTGATTAGGCACGCGCGCCTGCATGAGCGTGCCTTGCGCGTTACCGTGCCGGCAGATAACGCGATGGATCGATCGAACTACCCTTGTAGCGCAATTCGAAATGCAGCATCACGCGATTCGTGTCGGTGTCGCCCATTTCCGCGATGGGTTGACCCTGCGTGATGCTCTGGCCCTCCTTCACGAGCAGCGCGCGGTTATGCGCGTAGGCGGTCAGGTAGTCGGCGTTGTGCTTCACGATCAGCAGGTTGCCGTAACCGCGCAGCCCATTCCCGGCATAGACCACCGTCCCCGCGGCCGCCGCCACGATCTGCGTCCCGGACGCGCCGGCAATGTCGATACCCTTCGAACTCTTGCCGTCGAAACCGCGAATCACGCTGCCTTGCGTCGGCCAGATAAGCGAAATGCTGGTGGCCGGCGTGACCAATGCGGATGACGATGGCGCCGAGTCCGATGTGCCCGCGCTGCTGCTCGTGCGGGCCGGCGGTGCTGATGACCCGGCCGAAGTCACGCTGCCTGCGGGCGGCGCCACACGCAGCACCTGGCCGACCTCGATAGCATTCGGGTCGGTGAGGTTGTTCCAGCGCGCGATGTTCTGGACCGACGTCCGGTTCGCCCGCGCGACCTTCGACACCGTGTCGCCCCGTTCAACTCGATAAAACCCTGGTCCGACCGGCGCGGAGCCGCACGCGGCGAGCACTGCGACCAACGACACGCAGGTCAGCCGTCGAATTATTTTTACCAAACCCAAAACCTCGCAAAGCGCCGCACAAACCGAAAACGCTGCGGCAAACAAACCAGTACGCGCATCGGCGAAATGTCCGATTTTACCGTCCCGGCGTCGCTGCCCTCAGAAGCGGCCCAGATGGCCGGCTAGTTGCCGCTCGTTATGCCCCCTTCCTCTCTCTTTCAGGCGGCCGGCGAAATGGTCAGCCGCAGTGCTGCCGTTTCGGTTTTTCCCGGCGCGAGCCAGCGCAGTCCGCGGCCATTGTGAATAGCATCGGGGAGTCCGACCCACGGCTCGACGCAGTAGAAATCCGATGTGGGCTCCAGGGTCCAGGTCGTCACCGCGTACCAGGGCACCGAGTCGGGGCGTTGCAGGTCGAAATTCACCGCACGTTTCAAACCCGGCGTGACAAGGCGGACCGGGTGATCGGAGGGGCCGGTAAAACAATGGAAGCGATCCAGGATGTTGGCGTCGTCCAGCGCGTAGCGCGCGGCGCCCGGTTGCGGGTCAGTGATAGCGCCATCGTCGAGTTGCCGACGGGTTTCAGTGCGCGGCAATTCCAGGCTGCTCATGCCGCGCTGGTCGTGCGGCAGGGCGAAATAGAAATGATGGCCCGCGTAGTAGGGCAGCGGCACTTCTCCCGGATTCGACGTGGTGAGTTCGACATCGAGCGTTACGGCGTCGACCAGCCTGTATGCCGCCTCGAAACGAAACGCGAACGGATACCCTTGGCGCGTGAAATCGTTGTCCACGAGCGTCATTCGCACGCCATGGCCGTCCGGGTCTTTCCGGTGCTCGAACGGCAGATTGCGCGCAAAACCGTGCATGGGGAGTTCGTGCACGACGCCTTCCTGATCGCGCCATTTGCCGATTTCGCCATCGACGAAATGGCGGCCGAGAAACGGAAACAATAACGGGTTGCCGCCGCGAATCTTGACGAAGTTGGACCAGTCCGGCGCGGCCGGCCAGAAAATAACCGGCTCGCCGCCGACGCGCCACGTCATCAGCCGTCCGCCCGCGCGCGGCGCGAGTTCGAGAACGGCGTCATCGAACGTGATTTCCAGGATGTCTTCAGGCTGGGATGACATGTCGGTGGTCTCCTTGAGGAAGTGGTCAAACAGCGTGATCAAACAAGTGTTCGAACGTGCAACGAACAGACGGTGTGGCGCAATGGGCGGCTCAATTCTACGGGGAAACCCTTTTGGGGAAATTGCGACTGACACAGCCGCTTTCATTGCCCCGATAATGCAAGCACGATGTAACGCGCATGAAACATTTTTCGACCTTGACGATCTCACGCAGATCGATGGGTCCTGCCGAACGACGAGGACGATATGGATCTGGCGATGATGTTTGGAGTGTTCATTTTTGGAACGTTCGGCGCCGGCACACTGCTGTTCTTATACAAGCTGCGACCGTGACGCAGATGTGACGCAGTCAAACAAAAAGCCCGTTCTTACAACGGGCTTTTTTATTTTTTACAAAAATATTCGTTTAACCAAACGATTTGCTTTCGATGGCGAAAGGCCTACGCAAAGGCTTGGCGCTGCTTTTGGTGACCGGCATAATCGGCCCGGTTTGCTTGGCCATTTGCTGCGCCGCCGCGGCTATGCGCCTGTCGTCAATAACGAAAGAGGATCGACGCGTGACTTTGTGGTTTCTGATTTTTCTGAGCGTACTCCAGGGTGTGACTGAATTGTTCCCGGTCAGCAGTCTTGGACATACGCTTCTGGTGCCCGGCCTGATCGGGATGCACATCGATAAACACGCGCCGCAGTTGTTGCCGTTCCTGGTCGCGTTGCACCTCGGTACGGCGCTCGCGCTGCTGTGGTATTTCCGCAAGCGCTGGATTGCGCTGATCAAGGGGTTTATCGGATCGCTGCGTGGCCGCAAAAACGCTGACGGCCACATGATGTGGGCGCTGATCATTGGCACGATTCCGACGGGTATCGTCGGGCTGGTGCTTGAAAAGCGGCTCGAGGCACTGTTCCACGATCTGCGGATTGTCGCGGCGGCGTTGATGGTGAACGGCGTGCTGTTGTGGGTCGGCGACCGGCTGACGCGTGCGCGCGCCGAGCGTTCGCCTGAAGACCTCACGTTCAAGCAGGCGTTCCTGGTTGGTCTTGCGCAGATCGGTGCGCTGATTCCGGGGTTTTCGCGCAGCGGACTGACGATTATCGCGGGCGTCGGCGCCGGAATGAGTTCCGAGAAAGCGGCGGAGTTCTCGTTCCTGCTTGGCACGCCGATCATCTTCGCCGCCGGCGTACTCGAATTGCCGAAGCTGTTCCACGCACCAGATCAACTCTTCGATGCCGTCCTCGGTGGCGTGCTGACGGGAATCGCGGCGTACTTGAGCGTGCGTTTCCTGATGCGTTACTTCGAAGGCCGCGGCCGGCTGGCGGCTTTCGGCTTGTATTGCGTCGTCGCGGGCGCGTTCTGTCTTGGCTGGTTCATGCTGCATCCGCAACCGGTTTAAAGCAGGTTTACAGCAGGCTTAAACCGCATTGAAGCGGGCGAGGTTTCGGAATGAGGCCTCGCATCCTTTCGATGAGGTAAAATCCCGGATCACCTGCAACGCGGCAGTAGCTCAGCTGGATAGAGCATCGGCCTTCTAAGCCGAGGGGCGGGGGTTCGAGTCCCTCCTGCCGTACCAGAACCTCGGGTTCGTCTCAACGCCTCGGGCGGGCGAAACCGCAGCATCGCGTGATGTTTAGCAGGGCGCGCTCACGCGCCCCTCCACGCTTCAAAAGGCGTTCCGCCTACTGCGCGGTCAGCGCGCTCTGGTCCCGCCACACGTTGTCCTTCACCGTCACCGCTTTCGGAATCAGCTTCGCGCGATAGAACGTATCTGCCACGCCCTGCTGGGTCGCGACAATTTTCTCATCGATCGGCGTAGCGGCATACGGTACCCGGCGTATCCACGTCTCCACCAGTCCCGCATCAAGCCCGATTTTCGGCGCGAGCAACGCCGCCGTGTCCGCCGGATGCTGTGTGACCCATGCGCCGGTCGTGCGCAACTGATCGATCACGGCACGCACCGCCTGTGGATTTTGGGTGGCGAAGCTGCGCGTGGCCTCGTAGAAATTGAACGGTTTCGGCAACCCGGTGTAGTCCGCGAGCGTGTGCACGGTCAACGCCTTTTGCGCGGCGGCGTAATACGGGTCCCAGACGATCCATGCATCGACATCGCCGTTTTCGAAGGCCGCGCGGGCGTCTGCGGGCGCGAGATAAACCGGCTGGATATCGTCGAGTTTCAAGCCCGCTTTCTGCAGTATGGCAAGCAGCAGGAAGTTCGAGCTTGATCCCTTTTGCAACGCGATGCGCCGGCCTTTCAGCTCGGCCAGCGAATGGATCGGTGAATTGGGTTTGACGAACAGCGCTTCGTTGGTTTCTCCGCCCGGCTCTGCGCCGACATAAACGAAATTCACGCCCGCAGCCTGCGCAAAAATGGGCGGCGGCGCGCCGGTGTAGCCGAAATCGATGTTGCTTGTATTGAGCGCCTCGAGCAATTGCGGCCCGGCGGGAAACTCATACCAACTGACGGTATAGCCGAGCGGCTTGAGTTTTTGTTCAAGCGAACCCTGGGCCTTGAGCACGGCAAGCAGGCCGGCCTTCTGAAATCCGATCCGCAATTGCTTCGCGGGCGCACTCGCCGCGTTTTGTGCCGACGCGGACAGCGGCAACAACGTGAACGCAGCAGCGACCCATAACGCTGATAAAGACAACGACGAACCCAGCCTTTTCATGGAAATTTCCGTGGGAGAAGAGATAGCGACGATATCGTCGACCATAGCGGCGATGGGTTTGCGCGTCGAATAAGCGATGCTTCGAAGCTAATGACGGAATTCGAAAAACGGAAATGCGACAGCGGTCGACAACAAAAAAGGCAGCCGAAGCTGCCCTTGATTCATGTCGGGTTGCGAGAAATCTATGGCGTGAGTTGCCGGCACAAAAACACCAGCGTGAGCAATGCCCCGATCCAGAACACGCCGCCTATTGCGGTCATCACGCGCGGCCAGATTGGCGGCTGCGTAGCGCCGCGCGGATCGGGAACATAGGAGCACCCTGACCACTCGGACCGTTCGGGCCGTCTGGCCAGCATCCGGTCCATCGCTATGAGCCCTTTGGGCATCGTGATCGCACACGCGATAATGGCGATGCACAGCCACTCGTAGAGCGTGGGTGTCTGGGCGGTAGCGAGAAGGGTCGGCATGATCGGATTTGAAGCGTAGTCGACAAGCTTTCGATCCTAGTTTTCCGTCT
This sequence comes from Caballeronia sp. LjRoot34, assembly GCF_964253815.1. Taxonomy (NCBI): domain Bacteria; kingdom Pseudomonadati; phylum Pseudomonadota; class Betaproteobacteria; order Burkholderiales; family Burkholderiaceae; genus Caballeronia; species Caballeronia sp. LjRoot34. The sequence goes on along the minus strand of NZ_CAXUSB020000001.1, from coordinate 2,896,317 downwards.
CCAGTGCGACTATCAGACGCTTCTGAGATAGTTCCTGGTCGCTCTGAAAAACAGAGCACATGGCCATTCGGCGGGCGTTCGCCGCTTGCAAAGTCCTTGTGCCCTCATGCTATCCTCGACGCCAGATGATCGTGATTTATCAGTCGATCCTGAGCGTTTCTGACTTTTTTGAAACGTGGTTATGGCAATCGTCGCCAATGCAGTCATATCGATCCTGCGGCGATCTTGGTGATGTCGCTGATCTTGCCGAAATTCAATATCAATACCAACGAGGGAGAGTGTTTCATGTCATACCCATCTCGCGCGCTCAAACGCGTCTCCGTGCAATTCGCCGTGAAACTGGTCGCAAGCAGTGTCGTGCTTGCCAGTGGCGCGGCGCACGCGGCCAACCTCGGGTTTCTCAACAACACGCCGATTACCTACATGAAGCAGCGCGACTTGCAGGTGCTCAACAACGCGGCGCACTCGGCGCTCGACACCAAGCAGGACGGAGAGTCGCTCGACTGGAACAACGAAGGCGCGGGTAATCCGGTTGCGGTCAACGGCACGATCACGCCGTCGGATACGAAGAAAGACGGCGACCGTACGTGCCGCAAGCTCACCATGGTGGCTCACGCCAAGGGCCAGACGCAGACCTGGGCTCCCACCGTCTGCAAGCCGGACGGCGGTAAATGGGCATTGTTGAAACAGTGACCTGTTTTAACCAGCCCGAAGTTTCCTGTCACGCGGTATCGCGAATCCGGAAGGCCGCTTAAATGGCGGACCGGACGGTTTCGTGCGGCGTCGTGATTCTTAACACGCAAGGGGACGTGTTGCTGTGCCACGCGACCGAGACGTCGCACTGGGATATTCCGAAAGGCCAGGGTGAGGCGGACGAACGACCCGTGGAAGCGGCGTTGCGGGAACTCGTGGAAGAGACGGGGATCGTGCTGAATGCGGATCGGTTGAAGGATCTGGGGCGGTTTGTTTATCGCCGCGACAAGGACCTGCATCTGTTTGCGGTGCGAGTGACCGACGACGAAGTGAAGCTTGAAGAGTGCGTCTGCGAATCGTATTTTCCGCGTCGCCGGGACGGCGCGATGATCCCCGAAATGGATGCGTACAGATGGGTCACGCCGGCTGATGTCGATCAGTACGCAAGCCGCAGCCTCGCGCGCCTGTTCCAGACCACGCTGTCGCTGACTGAGCTGCACCAGACGCTCGCATGAGCCGGAAGGCTTGGGCGTGCGTCGTGTCGCGGGTCGCCATTGATCGGCGCTGGCTGCTTGGCCAATGCTAGTTTTCGGAGGCGTGGTCGTTCGGATTGGCGAACAACGCTCTCATTTCTGGCGACAGAGGGAACCGCAAGTTGATGTTATCGGGGGGAATGGCTTGCATGAACCACTGGTCGTAGAGTTTTTCGGCTTCGCCTGAGCGCTCCATGTCGGCAATCACGTCATCGGCCAGTTTCTTGAAGACCGGGTCGCCCTTGCGCATCATGCATGCGTAGGATTCGTGCGCGAGCGAGTCGCCCGTGACCATGTACTCGTTTTGGGCCGGACCTTCCTGGGCTATTTTTCCGTACAGCAACGGATCATCCATCACGAACGCCACGGCGCGGCCGGTTTTCAATGCATCGAAACCTTCTGCGTGGTCTTTCGCGCTGAAGATTCGCAGATCGAGTTTCCGGTTCAGCGACAGTTCCCGCAGTAGCTGTTCGTCGGATGTGCCTGCTGTGGTCGATACAGTCTTGCCGGCAAGATCGGCGTAGTTGGAAATGCCGGATTTTTGCTTTACCGCCATCCGGATGCCGTAGCTGAAGAAACTGTTCGAGAACGCGACCAATTGCTCCCGGTCACGAATGTGGGCGGTCGATCCGCACTCCAGGTCGATCTGGTGATTTACCACATACGACAATCGGTTCGCCGACGTGATGACGACCGTGCTCACGGCAAGCCGCGGTGTTTGCAAGCGGCGCCTGACTTCGTCGACTATCTTGAGCGCAATGGCCTGTGAATAGCCGATAGGCTGTCCGTTCGCGTCGAGATAGGAGAAGGGCACCGACGACTCGCGCACGCCGAGAACAATGCTGTTGTTCTCGGCGATCTTGCGTAACGTAGGCGAGGACAGGTCGACTGTGCCCGCGAAAGCCGTTTGCGCCGCGACCAGCAGCGCGAACGCGCACGACATGCGAGACGTGCGTGACACGTGCCACGCGCGGACGAACGGCCTTGGCAAGGTGCGTTGCAAAGGATCCCCCAACAACAATGAGCGTGCGTACGTTCGGCGGAATGCGCCGATGGCTTTAGGCCGGCTTGGTCCAGCTATCGCGCAGGCTGACGATGCGATTGAACACCGGCATGCCGGGTTTCGAATCGATACGGTCGGCGACGAAATAGCCGTGGCGTTCGAACTGGTAGCGATCTTCGGCGTTTGCCTGGCGTGCGCCCGGTTCGAGATAAGCACGCACGATGCGCTTCGAGTCCGGGTTCAGCGCATCAAGAAACTCCGCGCCGCCTGCGCCGGGTTGCGGTTCTTTGAAGAGGCGGTCATAGATCCGCACTTCGGCTTCGTACGCGCCTTCTGCGCTGACCCAGTGAATGGTGCCCTTGACCTTATAGCCGTTTGCGCCTTCCGTGCCGGACTTGCTATCGGGGAAATACGTGCAATGCACGGCCGTGATGTTGCCGTGCTCGTCCTTATCCGCTCCGGTGCATTCCACGACGAAGCCGTACTTCAGCCGCACCTTGTTGCCCGGGAACAAACGGAAATAGCCTTTCTTCGGTGCTTCCTGGAAGTCCTCGCGCTCGATCCACAATTCCCTTGAAAACGGAAATTCGCGGGTGCCGCGCTCAGGATGATGCGGGTGAACCGGCGCGCTGCATGTTTCGCTCGTGCCTTCCGGATAGTTGTCGATGATCAGTTTCAGCGGGTCCAGCACCGCGATTGCACGGGGCGCCTTTTCGTCGAGATCGTCGCGCAACGCGCCTTCCAGCACGCTCATGTCGATCCACGAATCCACCTTCGTCACCGCCACGCGGTCGCACATGAGCCGGATGCTTTCCGGCGTGAAACCCCGACGCCGTACTCCAACGATAGTTGGCATGCGCGGGTCGTCCCAGCCGTCGACGTGATTTTCCGTCACCAGTTGCAGCAGCTTGCGTTTGCTGGTGATCGCGTACGTGAGGTTCAGGCGGGAGAATTCGATTTGCTGCGGCAGCGGACGCGTGAACTTGCCGTCGTCGGCGAGTTGATTCAGGAACCAGTCGTACAGCGGACGGTGATCTTCAAACTCGAGCGTGCAGAGTGAATGGGTGATGTTTTCGAGCGCGTCCGATACACAATGCGTGTAGTCGTACATGGGGTAGATGCACCATGTGTCACCGGTCCGGTAATGATGCGCAAAACGAATCCGGTAGATCACGGGATCGCGCATGTTGAAATTCGGCGATGCCATGTCGATTTTCGCGCGCAGCACGTGCTCGCCTTCCTTGAACTCGCCTGCTTTCATGCGGCGGAACAGGTCGAGGTTCTCTTCCGGCGTGCGGTCGCGGAACGGTGAATTCTTGCCGGGCTCCTGGGCCGAGCCGCGTGTGAGGCGCATCTCTTCGGCCGACTGGCTGTCTACATAAGCCTGGCCGCGTTCGATCAGCAGCTCGGCGAATTCGTAGAGTTTGTCGTAGTAGTCGCTGGCGAAGTACAGGTGTTCGGTGCCGTCTTTGTTCCAGTCGAAGCCGAGCCATTTGACGGCGTCGATGATGGAATCGACGTATTCGACGCTTTCCTTTTCCGGGTTCGTGTCGTCGAAACGGAGGTGGCAGACGCCGCCGTAATCACGCGCGATGCCGAAATTGACGCAAATGCTCTTCGCATGGCCAATGTGCAGATAGCCATTTGGCTCGGGCGGAAAACGTGTTTCGACCCGCTGCGACCATTTGCCGTTGCGATTGTCTTCGTCAATGATATTGCGGATGAAATTGTTTACCGCCGGGGCGTCGTTGCGATCGGTGTTCATGCGAGAAAAAGGAGAGCGGACGAGGGCGCTAGCGTTGAAGACCTGCGGCTTGCGTTCGGTAAGACTTATCTGGTCTTTCGATTCTACCTTAGCGAGAGGGTCAGGACAGCGCAGGCCGGGATTTTGCCGCGATGTGCGGCGTGGCTGCGACATCCCGGAGCCTCGCGGGTAGATGTTTGGTTGTTGTTTGGTTGCGGTGCGGTTGTAACCAGGCCACGGCGTTTTCAACGCTGGTTGTATCCAGCGTAACGGGACGTAAATCGAATTGTCGGCGTTGAGGGGAGGATTTTAAGATAGCCTCGCGTTCCGAAATAATGAAATTGAAAGGTTTTGGATGCAGATGGTATCGACGATAAAAAGGACAATTTCATCATGGACAAGATCACGCGGGTTTCTTTTCAGGTTGCACGGGTCGCGGCAATTGGGGTGTTTATCGCTTCGCTTTCGGCCTGTGCGGTGAGCCGTACGCAGGCGCACGCGGGTATTGGGGCGGCTGCCGGCGGGGCATTGGGTTATGTGCTGACGGGTGGTCCGATTGGGACGGTCGCGGGCGCGGCGGCGGGCGGGTTGATCGGGGCTGGAACGCGATAGGCCGCTCAATATGCGCAGACCTTGTCAATCGGAGCGGGAAGACGAAGGCCAGGAAATCGTTGCTAGCTTTTGCAGTTGCTCACGAAAGTATGCCTCGTATTCCGCCACAACCTCTGATTTCCTCGTATTAGCCACGATAAGTTGAATTGCCTCACGTAGCTGCCGGTCGGTCGCTCCAGCCTTTTGGTACATGCTCAACGACAGCACGGCATAACTGGGCAGTTTGAGTGGACCATCTGCGGCGCGCGCTGGATCCATAGCCGCAACTCGCGCTCGGGCTGCTAGTTGAGCGATCGAGATTGCGCGAGATGTTGTATCCACCGCCGTTGAGAATGCTACAAAGTCTGCTGGCGTTAGGTCATTCGTTGTATTTGACAAGCCCAATTCCGCACGCATACAAGCTGGTACATCCAGCGATAGTGCGTGTTCGTTAAATCGACCTGCGGCTTTGCGCCTTGGGTTAGCGCGGGTGGATCGAGCAATGCCGTACATTTGCTGCCCGTGGCAAAGAAATATTGACGTACAGCGTCTGCTCTGATCCGTTCATAGCCCACGCGGATTTGTCGCTCAAGCTTTTCGAGCTTTACCTGTTGTTTCGCCACCTGCTCGTCCACGGCCGCCTTTTGGTAAAGCGGTATCACGGTGAAAAAGAACGCGCCTATCGTCGCTGCTGCAAGGATGATTTGCGCAACGTTTCCTCCGAGCGAAACAATTTTCTCGAGATTCTCAACTTTCAATGTAATTTCTTTAGCTCCAACTATCGTGAGAGCTCCAACTATCGTGAGAAACGGATCCAGAACCCCCGACAAATTATGACTCGGTTGCGTGGTTTTTTATTTTGAAAAGAGGATTTTACTAAGATGGATTTCTAGCATCGCCGGCCTTCTTCGTTGCCGGGCGCCGGACGCTATACGTTCCCGTATAATCGTTGATCCTTAATCTCTGGCTCCCGGCGCCGCGCGTAGTGTATCGATTCGCGCCGCTGCCGTACAAAACAGCAGACCCGCACGCCATGAAAGCCGCCGACATCCGCGAGAAATTCCTCAAGTTCTTTGAATCGAAGGGCCACACGATCGTCCGCTCGTCGAGCCTCGTGCCCGGCAACGATCCGACGCTCCTGTTCGTCAACTCCGGCATGGTCCAGTTCAAGGACGTCTTCCTCGGCACGGAGAGCCGGCCGTATTCGCGCGCCACGACCTCGCAGCGCAGCGTGCGCGCCGGCGGCAAGCACAACGACCTCGAAAACGTCGGCTACACGGCCCGCCATCACACGTTCTTCGAAATGCTGGGCAACTTCTCGTTCGGCGACTATTTCAAGCGCGACGCCATCCACTATTGCTGGGAACTGCTGACCAAGGTCTACGGCCTGCCGCCGGAAAAGCTCACGGTCACGGTCTACCAGGAAGACGACGAAGCGTTCGCCATCTGGGAAAACGAAATCGGCGTACCGAAGGAACGGATCATCCGGATCGGCGACAACAAGGGCGCGCGCTACGCATCGGATAATTTCTGGACCATGGGCGACACCGGCCCGTGCGGCCCGTGCTCGGAAGTGTTCTACGACCACGGCCCGGAAATCTGGGGCGGCCCGCCGGGATCCCCGGAAGAGGACGGCGACCGCTTCATCGAGATCTGGAATCTCGTGTTCATGCAGTTCAACCGCGACGTCCAGGGCAACATGACGAAGCTGCCCAAGCAGAGCGTCGATACCGGCATGGGCCTCGAACGCCTCGCCGCGGTGCTCCAGCATGTGCACAGCAACTACGAGATCGATCTGTTCCAGACGCTGATCAAGGCCGCCGCCCGCGAAACCGACACGCCGGATCTCACCAACAACTCGCTGAAGGTGATCGCGGACCATATTCGTGCATGCTCGTTCCTGATCGTCGACGGCGTGATTCCCGGCAACGAAGGCCGCGGTTATGTGCTGCGCCGGATCGTGCGCCGCGCCATCCGCCACGGCTACAAACTCGGCCGCAAGGGCGCGTTTTTCCATAAGCTCGTGGCCGATCTGGTCGAGGAAATGGGCGCGGCCTACCCTGAACTCAAGGACGCGCAAACGCGCGTGACGGACGTTCTGCGGCAGGAAGAAGAACGTTTCTTCGAGACAATCGAACACGGCATGTCGATGCTCGAAACAGAACTCGCCACGCTCGACGCCAAGGGCTCCAAGCAACTGGACGGCGAACTCGCGTTCAAACTCCACGACACATTCGGCTTCCCGCTGGATCTGACCGCGGACGTTTGCCGCGAGCGCGGCATCACGGTCGACGAAGCTGCGTTCGACGAAGCCATGGCACGTCAACGCGAGCAGGCTCGTTCGGCCGGCAAGTTCAAGTCGGCGCAAGGCCTGGACTACGCGGGCACGAAAACCACGTTCCACGGCTACGAAAACGAAATCTTCGACGACGCCAAAGTGGTCGCGCTCTACGTGGACGGTGGTTCGGTGAAGGAAGCGCAGGCCGGCCAACAGGCCGTCGTCGTGCTCGATCACACGCCGTTCTACGCCGAATCGGGCGGTCAGGCGGGCGATCAGGGCGTGCTCGCGAACGCGGTGGTGCGCTTCGCGGTCGTCGATACCCTCAAGGTCCAGTCCGACGTCGTTGGCCATCACGGCACGGTCGAGCAGGGCACGCTGAAAGTAGGCGACGTAGTGAAGGCGGAAATCGATACGGTTCGCCGTCTGCGCACCGCTCGCAATCACTCGGCCACGCACTTGATGCACAAGGCGCTGCGCGAAGTGCTCGGCGCTCACGTGCAGCAAAAGGGTTCGCTCGTCGATCCGGACAAGACCCGCTTCGACTTCGCGCACAACGCGCCCATGACCGACGAGCAGATTCGTCGCGTGGAAGAAATCGTCAACGCCGAAGTGCTGGCGAACGCGCCGGGTATCGTGCGCGTGATGCCGTATGACGAGGCCGTGAAGGGCGGCGCGATGGCGCTGTTCGGCGAAAAATACGGCGACGAAGTGCGCGTGCTCGACCTCGGTTTTTCGCGTGAACTTTGCGGCGGCACGCACGTGCATCGCACGGGCGACATCGGCTTGTTCAAGATCGTGATGGAAGGTGGCGTCGCGGCAGGGATTCGACGTGTGGAAGCGATCACCGGCGACAACGCCGTGCGCTTCGTGCAGGAACTCGATGCGCGGATCAACGCGGCATCGGCGCTGCTGAAGGCGCAGCCGTCCGAACTCACGCAGCGCATCACGCAGGTTCAGGAGCACGTGAAGGCGCTGGAAAAGGAACTCGGCGCGCTGAAGTCGAAGCTTGCATCCAGCCAGGGCGACGAACTCGTGTCGCAGGCGGTTGAGATCGGTGGCATCCATGTGCTGGCGGCGCAGTTGCCGGGCGCGGATAGCAAGACGCTGCGCGAAACCGTCGATAAATTGAAGGACAAGCTGAAGAACGCAGCCATCGTTCTGGCAGCCGTCGATGGCAACAAGGTCAGCCTGATTGCAGGCGTGACAGCGGAGGCATCGAAGAAGGTTAAAGCGGGGGATCTGGTGAACTTCGTCGCGCAGCAAGTTGGCGGCAAGGGCGGCGGACGGCCGGATATGGCGCAAGCGGGCGGCACCGAGCCGGAGAACCTGGAAGCGGCACTGGCCGGCGTGAATGACTGGGTGAAGGGAAAGCTCTAAGCGTCTAGCTGCGTCTAGCCGCGTTTAACTTGCTACGCGCTTCAATGTTTTGAAAAAGCCCGTTCTGCTGCGATAGAGAACGGGCTTTTTTTCGTCCACGAAAAAGGGGTCGCTACGCGGCCTTGAAAGGCGAATGCCGCAGCAAGCATCCGCGAAAACCGCAAGCAAAACGACAGGTACGCGACTTGCCATGCTTTGGTCAGCGCAGGCACGAAGCCTTGTGCATCGACTACGAAAGGAACCTGTCTCATGAATCGAAAACTCGTCACACTCGTCGCTGCTTCTTCGATGTTTTTCGCCACGGGTGCCGTCTACGCCAAAGGATGTCTGGAAGGTGCGGCAGTAGGCGGCGTGGCGGGCCACGTTGCGGGCAAGCACGGCGCGGTGGGCGCAGCCGGCGGTTGCGCGATCGGTCATCACGAAGCAAACAAGAAGGACAAGAAGGCGCAGCAGGCTGCGGGATCTGATCAACCCGCCGGAAAATAAATCGCAAAGCGGTCAGCGAACAGGGGACAAACAGACACGGGCTTGGCGGTTATTGACGTCTCCGCGTGTTCACGCTCGAAACGTTAAAATGACGGCCACACTCACCTTCGTCTTGGCCACCCTGACCGCATGCAACATTTCGCCTCCGACAACTACGCCGGCATCTGCCCCGAAGCGCTCGCCGCGCTGATCGAAGCCAATAACAGCGGCCACGAGCCGGCCTACGGCGACGATTCCTGGACTCAAGGCGTGTGCGACCGCATCCGCGACCTGTTTCAGACCGACTGCGAAGTCTTCTTCGTCTTCAACGGCACGGCGGCCAATTCACTGGCGCTCGCATCGCTCTGCCAGTCGTATCACTCAGTGATTTGCCACGAGCTCGCGCACATCGAAACCGATGAATGCGGCGGCCCCGAATTCTTCTCGGGCGGTTCGAAATTGCTGACGGCGCCGGGTATCGACGGAAAGCTTACGCCGGATGCTATTGAAGCCATTGTCACGCGTCGCGCTGACATTCACTATCCGAAGCCCAAGGTCGTCACGCTGACGCAGTCCACCGAAGTGGGCACCGTCTACAGCGTGGAAGAAGTCCGCGCGATCGCAGCGATCGCGAAACGCCGTCATTTGAAGGTGCACATGGACGGCGCACGGTTTGCGAACGCGGTTGCGTCGCTGAATGTGCATCCGTCGGAAATCACGTGGCGCGCGGGTGTCGACGTGCTGTGTTTCGGCGGCACGAAGAACGGCCTGCCGGTCGGCGAGGCAGTGATTTTCTTCGATAAGGCGCTGGCCGTCGACTTTGCGTATCGGCTGAAACAGGCGGGGCAACTGGCGTCGAAGATGCGGTTTATCTCGGCGCCGTGGCTCGGCTTGCTCAATAACGATGTCTGGCTGCGCAACGCACGCCATGCAAACGCCATGGCGCAATTGATGGCCGCGCGGCTGGAAGGCATAGAAGGCGTGAAGGTGATGTTCAAGCCGCAAGGGAACGCGGTGTTCGCCGAGCTGCCGCCGGCTGTTGCGCAAGCGCTGCGCAACAAGGGCTGGAAGTTTTATCAGTTCATCGGCTCGGGCGGCTGCCGGCTGATGTGTGCGTGGGACACGCTGCCGGAAACGGTGGAGCAGTTCTCCGCCGAGATCCGCGCGCTTTGCTCGGTCCACTGACTTTTCGAGTCTCCGGAATCACACCATGATCGAATACCAATTCTGTCCACGCGATGCCAATCAGCTGGTCGAACGCACCGACGAAAGCCACGAAGGCGGGCGCGTGCGACTCGCGTGTCCGGACCCGGAATGCGGCTTCGTGCACTGGAATAATCCGCTGCCCGTGGTCGCGGCGATCGTGGAGTACGAGGGCAAGATCCTGCTCGCGCGCAATGCAGCGTGGGTCGAGGGCATGTTCGCGCTGATCACGGGTTTTCTCGAGAACGGCGAGACGCCCGAGGAAGGCATCGCGCGGGAAGTGCTTGAAGAAACGTCGCTGGTCGCGCAGTCGGTGGAACTGGTCGGCGTGTACGAATTCATCCGCAAGAACGAGCTGATCATTGCGTATCACGTGAAGGCGAACGGGACCATCAGCCTGTCGCCGGAATTGCTTGAATATCGTCTGGTCGAGCCGGCGAAGCTCAGGCCGTGGCGCGCGGGAACCGGCCATGCCGTGGCCGAATGGATGCGCCGGCGCGGCCTGGCCGTGGAATATGTGGACCGGCCGGGGCAGTAGCATCCGTCAAGCCCGCACGAACCATGCGTCCGCGCGGATTGACGGACTCCCGCCGGACTCCTAACATGCCTGACGCCTCACTCAACCGCGGACACTCGTCATGGCCTTCATTTTCTACGTTACCCACATCCACCTCGGTTACGACGCACTCGCTATGCTCGACAGCGAATGTACGCGCGTCGGCATCAAGCGGCCGCTGATCATCACGGACAAAGGCGTCCTGGCCGCGGGGCTGGTGTCGCAAACCGTGCAGGCGCTGAACCTGGATGCGGGCGCTGTTCCCATCTTCGACGAAACCCCGTCGAACCCGACCGAAGCGATGGTGATGAAAGCCGCCGCGCTTTACAAAAGCGAAGGCTGCGATGGCCTGATCGCCGTGGGCGGCGGTTCGTCCATCGATCTGGCGAAGGGCGTCGCGATCATGGCGACCCATCCGGGAACGCTGACGGAGTACGCGACCATAGAAGGCGGCAGCAACAAGATCACCGCTGAGGCCGCCCCGCTGATCGCCGTGCCGACCACCTCGGGCACCGGCAGCGAAGTGGCGCGCGGGGCAATCATCATTCTCGCCGATGGCCGCAAGCTCGGCTTTCACTCATGGCATTTGTTGCCGAAATCGGCCGTTTGCGATCCGTCGCTGACGCTGGGCTTGCCGCCCATGCTCACCGCTGCAACGGGCATGGACGCGATCGCGCATTGCATCGAAACGTTTCTCGCCCCGGCGTTCAATCCGCCCGCTGACGGTATCGCACTGGATGGGCTTGAGCGCGCGTGGGCGTCTATCGAGCGGGCGACGCACGATGGCCAGGACCGCGATGCGCGCCTGAACATGATGAGTGCGTCGATGCAGGGCGCCATGGCGTTCCAGAAGGGTCTGGGCTGCGTGCATTCGCTCTCGCATCCACTGGGAGGTTTGGTCGTGAACGGGCGCACCGGGCTGCATCACGGCACGCTGAATGCGGTCGTTCTGCCGGCCGTGCTGCGCTTCAACGAAAGCGCGCCGAGCGTGGTGGCCGACAAGCGTTTTGCACGGATGCGCCGCGTGATGAATCTCGCCGCCGATGCTGACATCGCCCAAGCCGTCCACGACATGACCGAGCGTCTCGGCCTGCCGACGCGCCTGTCGCAAATGGGTGTCGAGCAGGACATGTTCGACAAGGTGATCAAGGGTGCGCTTGCCGATCATTGTCACAAGACCAATCCGCGCGAGGCGAGTGCGGACGATTATCGGCGGATGCTGCAGGAGTCGTTCTGATTCATGAGCCGCCCTGTCCCGACGACGCGCGCGGATTATCCGCATTTCCTGTCGATCAATACGCGCTGGTCCGATAACGATCTCTACGGCCACGTGAACAACGTGGTGTATTACAGCTACTTTGATACCGTGGTGAACGAGTATCTGATCCGGCACGGCGCGCTCGATCTGGAGGTGGGCAAGACGATCGGGCTCGTGGTGGAAACGCATTGCAGCTACTTCGCTTCGCTGGCGTTTCCAGAACGTATCGATGCCGGTCTGCGCGTGGCCCAGATCGGGGCCACGAGCGTGCGCTACGAAGTGGGTATCTTCAGCGCGGGTTCCGAGCGACCCGCGGCGCAAGGGTATTTTGTGCACGTTTATGTCGATCGCGATACGCGCCGTCCGGTTGTCTTGCCCGAGACGCTCGTCGCGGCGCTCAAGCCGCTCATTAGCGTTGTCACCGTTGTTACCGGGTAGGTTCGCGTAACGTGACCTCGTTCGTTCAGTGGTTCGCGATCAACCTTCTGAATGGAGTGAGCGTCGGGTTGCTGCTGTTCATGCTGTCGGCGGGATTGACGCTGATCTTCAGCATGATGGGCGTGCTCAACTTCGCTCACGCGAGCTTTTATATGCTCGGCGCATATGTGGGTTACGCGCTCGCGGCGCATGGGGGCTTCTGGTTTGCGCTGGTTGTTTCACCGCTGCTTGTTGGCGCGCTAGGCGGGTTATTCGAGCGGTTTTTATTGCGCCGGATTGAAACACGCGGTGCGCTTGCCGAGCTTTTGCTGACGTTCGGTGCGGCGTATCTGATCGCTGAAGCCGTGAAGCTGGTCTGGGGTCTTGCGCCCATCAACGCTGTTATTCCTTCTGCTCTCGATGGCCCGTTGTTCACGTTTTACGGCGCCGCTTTCCCGCGTTATCGCGCGTTCATGATGGGGGTATCGCTGGCCATGTTGCTGGCTCTGTACGCTGTGCTGCGGGTCTCGCGAATAGGGCTGGTGGTGAGAGCTGCGCTCACGCATGCGGCGACTGTCGAGACGCTTGGGCACAATGTGCCGCGTGTGTTTACGCTTGTCTTTGCGACTGGCACGGCGCTCGCCGCGTTGGCCGGTGTGATCGGTGCGCCGTTGTTTGTCATCGAACCTTCGATGGCCGAGAACATCGGACCTATCGTGTTTGTTGTCGTGGTAGTCGGGGGGCTGGGGTCGGTGGGCGGCGCGCTCGCAGCATCGCTTTTGATTGGCTGCGCGCAGACGTTTGCCGTCGGCACGACGTTGTCGCTTGGTGGCATTGCCCAGTTGGCTGGCGCTGTGTTGCCGCCTGCGTGGGCGTCGTTGAGCGTCGCGCAGATCGCGCCCGTGCTGCCGTATGCGCTGCTTGTCGCGATGCTCGCGCTGCGTCCTCGCGGGCTGTTTGGCCAGCGTGGCGACGACGATGCTTAACGTGCGTGTTTCTTCACGTCAGGCGCTTCCGTGGCTCTTGCTCGTGGCCGGTCTTGCGTTGCCGCCGGTCTTTACATCGCAGAGCTGGCTGCTCGCCTATCTCGCGCAAACCGCGACCATGATCGTGTTTGCGCTCTCGTTCAATCTGCTGCTTGGCGAGACAGGGTTGCTGTCTTTTGGTCATGCTGTGTACGCGGGTCTTGGTGCGTTCGCCGCTGCGCAGATCTTCAATCGATTCGCCGTGCCGCTGCCTTTGTTGCCGTTGGTCGGTGGCGTGTCGGCGGCGCTTGTGGGTGTTGTGTTCGGCTTCTTTTCAACACGTCGCGCCGGCACGACCTTCGCAATGATCACGCTCGGTATTGGCGAGCTGGTTGCAGCAGGTGTATCGCTCGTGCCCGGTTGGTTCGGCGGAGAAGGTGGCATTTCCATCGATCGGGCGAGCGGTCCGGCCATTTTGGGCTTGAACTTCGCGCCCTCGATCCAGGCTTATGCGTTGATCGCCGGATGGTGCGTGCTGGCGTGTATCGCGATGTTCGTGTTCTCGCGCACGCCGTTCGTGCGGGTGGCGAACGCAGTCCGCGATAACCCCGTGCGTGCTGCGGCCATCGGTTTCGATCCGCAGCGCGTGCGCTTCGCAATGGTAATTGTTGCGGCGTTTTTCGCGGGCGTGGCGGGCGGGCTGGGGCTCATCAATATCGAACTGGCATCGGCGGAAGGGGTGGGGCTGGCGCGTTCGGGAAGCGTGCTGATTGCAACGGTGATCGGTGGGGTGGCTACGTTTTTCGGACCGGTGTTGGGAGCCGTGGTGCTCACGTTTTTCAGCGTGGCAGTGGCTAATGTATCGCCCGCATGGGGGGCCTATCTTGGGCTGTTTTTTGTGTGGGTCGTGGTGGTGGCGCCTAAGGGCCTGATGGGGTTTATCGCTGCACGATCACGCGAGGGTTACGTGGCTATCGCGTTCGCGTTGTGCGCTTTTGCCGCGTGGCTGTTGGCGATCGTCATTGCCGTAGAACTCGCCTACGCGCTGCAATTCGATAGTCATGGCGACGGCTTGGCGCACATCGCCGGTTTTCTTCTCGATGGCCGGCATGCCATTCCCTGGGGCTGTGCGTTCTTCAGCGCTGTACTTGCCGTTGTATTCACACGGCAAGCCCGGAGCACACGATGACCACCGCGCTTGAACTAAAGCGCATCACCAAGCGGTTCGATGCAACGCAGATTCTTCGCTGCGTCGATCTGAGCATTCGCCAAGGCGAGCGTCATGCGTTGATCGGTCCCAATGGCGCCGGCAAGTCCACGTTGTTCGACCTGATCTCGGGGCGCACGCAACCGACGAGCGGCCACATTGCGTTGAACGGCGTTGACGTGACGGGGATGCCGGCTCATCGACTGGGACGCAAAGATCTCGCGCGCAGCTTCCAGACAACAAGCGTGTTCACGGGTCTAACCGTTCGCGACAATGTTCGTTGCGCGGTCCTCGGTTCCCGTACGGCGACGTGGAAGGACCGATGGTTCCGTTCGCGCGTGATCGACGAGGAGACACATCGGGTGATAGCTGCTATCGGCTTGCTTGATCGTAGCGATGCACTTGCCACCCGCCTCAGCTATGCGGAGTTGCGCGCGCTCGATCTGGGCCTTGCGCTTGCAACAGGCGCATCCGTGCTGTTGCTCGATGAACCCACCGCAGGCATGAATCGCGCGGAAGCTGCTCGTGCACTCGCATTGATTCGCGAGACAACGCAGGGCAAAACATTGCTGATCGTGGAGCACGATATGGACGCGGTGTTTGCACTCGCCGACCGCATTTCAGTGCTTGTGCAAGGCCAGATTATCGCAACGGGAATGCCCGCTGACATCGCTGCGGACCCGATGGTTCGCGCCGCGTATCTCGGCGAAACGCCATGACAACACTGCTTGAAATCGACGGCCTGAATGCATGGTATGGCACAAGTCACGTGCTGCACGGCGTGAGTTTGCGTATCGGCGAAGGCGAGATCGTGGTCTTGGCAGGACGCAACGGTTCGGGACGTTCGACACTCGCGAAAGCACTGATGGGACTGGTGCACGCGCAAGGAGTGGCGAACTTTCGCGGGGTATCGGTGCTGGGGAAACGTCCTTATGCAATCGCCCGCATGGGTATGGGCTACGTGCCCGAACAGCGCGATGTCTTCCCGACGTTGAGCGTGAGAGAAAACCTTCAGCTCGGCATGAAGCGGGGTGGATCACGTTTCACCATCGGCGACGCGGAGCAACTTTTCCCTGCGTTGCAAGAACGCGCGGCCGTGAAGGCGGGGATGTTGTCGGGAGGCGAACAGCAAATGCTGGCGCTTGCCCGGACGTTAATGGGTGATCCATCGTTCGTGATCGTCGATGAACCGACGGAAGGACTTGCGCCACAAGTCGTGGCGCAAGTCTCTTCCTGCTTGAAACAGCTGGGGGAGCGAGGTGTGGCGATTCTGTTGATCGAACAACGCATGAGCATTGCGCGTGAGCTGGCTACGCGCGTCGCCGTCATGGGTCACGGTGCGATTGTCTTCGACGACACGCCCGACGCGCTTGCCGCGAACGAGCGCGTGATCAACGAATGGCTCTCCGTCAGCGGTTAACTGACGAAGTTAAGTCACGACGCCTTGCTATCCCTCTCCACGATCCATTCGTGCTTCGGATCGTTTTTAAAGTGCCAGGTCCGTTTGTCGCCGGCCATCACGTTCAGGTAGTAATTGTCGTAACCATACGGCACCACGACAGGGTGATAACCGCGCGGCACCATGACGACGTCGTGATCTTCAACGGCCATGGTTTCATCGAGATCGCGTTCGTCGGTATAAACCCGCTGGAAGGCAAACCCTTGCGGCGGATTCAACCGATGATAATAAGTCTCCTCAAGCGAACTCTCGACCGGCACATTGTCCGTGTCGTGCTTGTGCGGAGGGTAGCTTGAAGCGTGACCACCGGGCGTCCTTACCTCGACTACAAGCAAACCTTCTGCGGGTTCGGTTTGCGGAAGAATATCGCAGACGTAGCGCGTATTCGCACCTTTGCCGCGGGTTGAGCGTGTCATCTGTGATGGCTCGATCAACCGTGCCGGATACTTGCCCGTAGCGGGCGCGCTCGCCACACCGATCTCCGCATCGCGATCCGCCCGTATAGTCGCGGCGAGCTTGGGCGGCAGATAAACCGCGTAGGGCGCGGTATCCTCGAACACGCTGTCGCGCGAGCCGAGTTTCTCCCATTTATGCTCACCGGCTTCTATGCTCACCGTCCCCGACAACACGACAATGCACACTTCGCGCTGCGCTTCATGCACATGCACGATGTCACCAGTTTCCAGCCGATAGGCCGCGAAGCCCACGTGTTTCCATAAGGCAGTTTCGGGTGTGACACGCGCGATGGTCTGGCCTTCGCGCGATGCCTTGACGAGCAGGCTCATGCTGCCTCCTGAAGTGTTTGATCGACGAGCGCGCGCAGCGTCTTGTAGCCTTTTTCGGCATACGCATAACTGGTGGCAATGACGGGATCCTGCTCCGCTTCGACCACCAGCCAGCCGCGATAACCCTGCTGTTTCAATCGGGCGATGATCGATGGAAAGTCCACCGTGCCGTCGCCGGGAACGGTGAACGCGCCGTTGATCACCGCTTCCAGGAAGCTCCAGTTCCGGTTCCGGGCAAGCTTGATGATTTCTGGCCGGACATCCTTGCAATGCACATGGCAAACACGCGCGATGTGTTTGTTGAGAACCGTCAGCGGATCGCCGCCGGCGAACGTAATGTGACCGGCATCGAAAAGCAGGCCCACGGCTTCGTTGGTGAGGCTCATCAGGCGATCGACGTCCGCAGGCGTTTCCACATACGCGCCCATGTGATGGTGATAGGCCACCCGGACGCCGCGAGAGAGCGTGTATTCAGCGAAGGTGTTCAGGCGTGTGGCGTACTCGTTCCAGCGATCATCGGAGAAAAAACGCGGTCGCTGATACAGCGGCCGCGGCGCGCCCTGGATAGAGTCTGAGACTTCACCGTAGACCATGACTGTCGCGCCGTTTTTCGCAAGCAGGTCGAGATGCGGGCCCACGGCCGCGATCTCGTCTTCCGCGCTGTGCTCGGCGAGCCGTCCGGAATACCAGCCGGAGACGAGCGCGAGGTCATATCCGGCGAACAGCGTTTTTAACGCTTCCGGTTCGCGGGGGAATTTGTTGCCGAGTTCAAACCCTTCGTAGCCGATCTGCTTGCCTTCGGTCAGGGCCGCGCTTAGTGGTGTTTCACCTCCGAGCGAGGGCAGGTCGTCGTTCATCCATGACAGCGGATTGATGCCGATCCGTACATCGAACGTGCTCATCGCTTATTCCTTCGTGCGCTTCGAACGCGCCGTGATTTCATGTTCATAGTTTGCGCGCGCCGAGCGCACCGCTTCACGCGATGACACTTCCGGCACCGCCACTTCCCACCACCAGCCGCCTTCTTCTGTGGGACGCGCCGGATCGGTGTCGATGCTGATCAAGTACGAGCGGGTGGAGGCACGTGCGCGTTGCATCGCGGCTTCGAGCTCATCGATATTCGCAACATGTTCAGCGCTCGCGCCGAGCGAGCGTGCGTGCATCGCGAAGTCGATAACGGGAGCGCCTTCGGGGCCCTGGCGGCAATCGTCGATCAAGTTGTTAAACGGAGCGCCGCCGCACGCTTGCTGCAAGCGGTTGATGCAACCGTATCCGCGATTGTCGAGCAGTACCACGATCAGTTTGGCCCCAAGCATCACCGACGTAGCCAACTCGCTGTTCATCATCAGATAGCTGCCGTCGCCGACAATCACGATCACTTCACTTGCCGGCCGCGCGAGTTTCGCGCCGAGACCGCCGGCGATTTCGTAGCCCATGCACGAGTAGCCGTATTCGACGTGATAACCGCCCGGTGTGCTCGTGCGCCATAGTTTTTGCAGATCGGCGGGTAACGTTCCTGCCGCGCAAACCACCACGTCATGCGCCGCCGATTGCGCGCTAGAGCGCTGCACTGCACCGATCACGTCGGCTTCGCGCGGCAACGTGTTGTCGTCTTGATGCGCGTTCGTTACCTGGTCGACGGTGGCACGCCAGCTATCGGCAAGTTCATGCGCACGTGCGGTCCACGGCGGCGACGCGCGCCAGTCGCCGAGCGCTGCGCTTAACGCACCGAGGGCGAGACGCGCATCGGCTTCGACCGATAAAGCGCCTTGTTTCAGGGCATCGAATGCATTTGCGTTAATGCCAACCAGCTTGGCCTGTGTGAATAGCGTGTTCGATCCGGTCGTGAAATCCTGTAGCCGGGTGCCCACCGCGAGCACGCAATCCGCTTCGTGCGCGAGTGCGTTGGCCGCGTCCGATCCCGTCACGCCGATACCGCCAAGATTCAGCGGATGGTCCCATGCGAGCGCACTTTTTCCGGCTTGCGTTTCGGCAACGGGGATGCCGTGGCGCTCGGAGAAAGAACGCAATGCATCGGTTGCGAGGCCGTAAAGCACGCCACCGCCCGACACGAGCAAGGGCTTTTTAGCCGCGCGCAATGCAGCGGCGGCCTGCGCGATTTCTTCATCGACCGGGGAGGGCGCGTGGAACGGAACCACACGCGGTTCGAAGAACGACGCGGGGTAGTCATAGGCCATCGCCTGCACGTCCTGCGGCAGCGCGAGGGTCACCGGTCCGCACAATGCGGCGTCTGTGAGCACCCGCATGGCGCGCGGCAACGCAGTCAGCAATTGCGCCGGATGCACGATGCGGTCGAAGTAACGCGAGACGGGTTTCAATGCATCGTTCGCGGAAATACCGCCATCGGCGAAATCTTCTACTTGCTGCAAGACCGGATCGGGGGCGCGCGATACGAACACATCGCCGGGTAGCAACAACACTGGCAACCGGTTCACGTGCGCAAGCGCCGCGGCCGTCACCAGGTTGGTCGCGCCCGGACCAATGGACGTGGTCACCGCCATCATGCGGCGTCGAAAATGTGCCTTTGCATAGGCGATAGCCGCGTGCGCCATCGCCTGCTCGTTATGCGCGCGGTAGGTCGGCAACGTCTCGCGATGCGCGTACAACGCCTCGCCAATACCCGCCACGTTGCCATGCCCGAAGATCGCGAAGACGCCGCCGAACAGCGGCTCGCCGTCCGGCGTTTGCTGCGCGGCGAGATAGCGGACCAGCGCTTGCGCGGTGGTTAAACGAAGCGTGCTGTTCATGCTGCCTGCTCCTGCGTAAGCGCTTGCGTGGCGTTCTTTGTCCGTGCCGCGCGCCATGCATCGATCAGCGTTTCAAATGTCCGTCGAACCCGCGCGATGAGTTCAGCGTCGTCGATGGAACCCGCCAGCCACGCGTGGCTCGGCTCGTGAAAGATCGTCCTGCCGACGGTGAATCCACGGCACGTCTTCGATAAAGCCGCCGGCTTGAAGCCCTCGCACAGTTGATCGACAGCGGCGGACAAGCCCAGCAGCACGACTCCGCGGCACGCCGGATCGCGCTCGGCAATCAGTGCATCGACAGCTTGCCACTGCGCCGCGCTCATGGGTTCGAGCTTCCACCACTCGGGATAGATGCCAAGGTTATAAAGCCGTTTCAACGATCGCAACGCTGTATCTTCATCGATCGGCGGACCGTTCTTCGGTACGATGATTTCGAGCAATAACTCGTGCCCGCTGGCCTGAACCGCGTCGTATAGCGCGCGAATCTGCGCTTCCTGTTCTAGGCGGAGATCGTGCGGATGATCGGGATGATAGTGAACCAGGCACTTCGCCACATGCTCGCGTGGCCACTCGATCAGCGTCGTGCCTATTGATCGGCCATGATCGAAGACAAGTGGCATGGAGCCGGGCAATTCCACGGGCCGTCCGATCCACCATCCACGACCCGTCGCCGCGTTCAACGCATCCTGGCCATAGCGGTCATCGATCAGTACACCGATGCGTCCTTCCAGGCCGCGTTCTTTTTCCGTTTGCGCCACGGCCTCCACGAACAAGGCTTTGAGCGCAGCAATGCGCGATTCATCTGCGCCGGTTTGCTGCGCGAGATCGAAGAACTGGTTGCGATGATCGAAGGCAAAACCGAGCACTTCATCCCATGTTTTTCGAGCTGGCGTGACACGATGCAGGCGCGCGAGCGTTGCGTCGCGATCGGGCCTGCGCATGCGGATAGGGTCGGCGTGCGCGGCATCGAGGAAGTAGGTGAGTTCGGCGGGCGTCGGCATGGCGGGCGCGCAGCCATGACGCGATACGACAAGCCCACCGCATGCATTCGCCGTGCGCGCGCAGACTTCGAGCGATTCGTCTCTTAACCATCCGGCGAGGAAGCCGGACGCGAACGCATCGCCCGCGCCGAGCACGTTCAGCACCTCCACTTCAACGCCGCGATAAACCGGCGCATCATCGATGGAAACCGGCACGTCGCCATCGATGATCGAGCAGCCCATCGGCCCGCGCTTGACCACGAGCATGGCGTCCGTCACGGCGCTAACGGCTGCGAGTGCGTCGATCAAATTGTCCTTGCCGCCTGCAATCCGAAACTCTTCTTCGGTGCCGATCACAAGATCGATCAACGGCAGGATGCTTTGCAGATGCGCGGTCACGCCCTCGTTCGCGATGAACCGCGTCTCGCCATCTGCCTTGCCGGTGAGTCCCCAGAGTACCGGCCGATAATCGATATCGAGCACCGTGCGAACCTGGTTGCGGCGCGCGTACTCGAGCGCGCGGCGGCTCGTGCGGTTGACCTGATCGGTGGAGAAATGCGTTCCCGTAATCAGCAGCGCTTTCGATGAAGCGATGAACGCCTCGTCGAAGTCGTTTTCATCGACGGCCATGTCCGCGCAGTCATCGCGGTAAAACACGAGCGGGAACGTATCGCGGTCTTCTATGCCGAGCAGCACCAAGCCGGTCAGCCGGTCATGATCGATGCGCACGTGGCTGGTATCGCAGCCCTCGCGCTCCAGTGTCTCGGTGAGAAAACGGCCCATGTGGTCGTTGCCAACGCGCGAGAGCATCGCCGATTTGAGGCCGAGCCTCGCGCATCCGAACGCAATATTCGCCGACGATCCGCCGAGATATTTCGCGAAGCTCGACACGTCTTCGAGCCGTGCACCGACTTGCTGCGCGTAGAGATCGACCGCGAGCCGCCCGAGGCACACGATGTCGCGAGTTCGCCCGGTTGCGAAGCGCGATCCGGTTGATGATTGCAATGCCATGTTCGATCCTGTTCTGTAGATGACGAAAACCGCCGCGGCGGCGCGTGCCGGCTCAAGCCGGCGCGCCCTCGAGTTCGTTCATCATTTCCTGCATTTCGGCGCCGCCCGCCATCATGTCGAGTACTTCGTTCTTGGTGATCGTGTCTTTCGTAAACGTACCCATCGACTTGCCGCGATTGAGTAGCGTGAACGAATCACCGATGGGATACGCGTGGTGTACGTTGTGCGTGATGAAGATCACGGAGATGCCTTTCGCGCGCGCCGTGTGAATCAGCTTCAGCACGTTAAAGCTTTGCTTCACGCCGAGCGCTGCAGTGGGTTCATCGAGGATCAGGACGCGCGCGCCGAAGTGGATCGCCCGTGCGATAGCGAGACATTGTTTTTCGCCGCCGGACATCGTGCCAATGGGTTGATGCGCGTCCCGCACGTTGATGCCCATTTCGGAGAGCCGCGCACGCGATGTTTCCGCGGCGAGATCCAGGTCCATCACGTTGATAAAGCCGAAGCGCTTTTTCTGCGGCTCGCGTCCCATGAAGAAGTTACGCGCTACCGACAGCAACGGTACCAGCGCGAGATCCTGATAGACCGTCGCAATGCCCAGATCGAGCGCTTCTTTCGGCGAGCCGAAGCGGACCGGTTTGCCATCGACGAGATACTCGCCGGAAGAGGGCGTATGGACGCCCGCCAGCGTCTTGATCAGGGTCGATTTGCCGGCACCGTTGTCGCCGAGCAGGCAATGCACTTCGCCGCGTTTGAGACGTAGCGTGACGCCGTTCAGCGCGATCACCTTGCCGAAAAACTTGCTGACGTTTTCCAGCGCGAGGATGGTGTCTTCGGGCGCGGGCGGTGCACTCTGGATGGGATCGGACATGACTTTTCCTCCTTGCTTATTGAGCCTGTCTATTGAGCTTGTGAGACGCGGCGGCGCACGTAGTGATTGAACAGCACGGCGATCAGCAGCATCATGCCGAGGAACACGCGGAACCAGTCAGAGGGCACGCTGGTGTAGCCAATGCCGATCTGGACCACGCCGAAGATGAGCGCGCCGAAACACGCGCCGATTACCGAGCCATAGCCGCCCGTGAGCAAGGTCCCGCCAATCACCGCGGCGATGATCGCCTCGAATTCCTTTTCGAGGCCCCGGTCTGCCGCAGCCGAACCGATGTCGCACACTTGCAGTACAGCAAACAGGCACGCACAGAACGCAGTCAGGACAAACAGCGAGATCTTCACGCGCCGCACCGGCACACCGACATTCTTGGCCGCCACGGCGTCACCGCCGGCCGCAAAAATCCAGTTGCCGAAACGGGTCTTCGCGAGGACGAACGCGCCAATGGCGGCGAGCACGACCCACCAGATGATCACTTTCGGAATACCCGGTACGAGCGGCTGGCCGTTGTCAAGCATCTTCAGGATTCCTACGTGCCCGAGCCACACGAATAAATCGCGGAGGGCGACGCCATGGAAAAGGGTATTGGCAAGCCAGTCTTTGGCGGCAATGTCGCCTACGCCGGAAACGATTGTGCGGTCGGCGAACATGATCGACAGGGCGAGCGTCAGGCCACGCAGGATGAACAGAAAGGCCAGTGTGACGATGAACGACGGCAGCCGCGTGCGCATGACGATATAGCCGTTCAGCGCGCCGAGCAGCATGCAGCCCGCGAAGGCGAAAATGATCGCGAGCCAGATCGGCCAGTGGAAATATACGGTGGGAATGGCGACCATCATCCCGGCAAAGCCGATCATGGAGCCGATCGAGAGGTCGAACTCGCCGGCAATCATCAGCAGGCAGGCGCCGACGGCGAGGATGCCCAGATAAGCGGACACCTGCGACCAGTTCATGATGCCGTCAAGATTGAACATGCCCGAGCCGCCGGCAGCGATCCCGAACACGACAAAGACCAGTACGGCGCCGGAGATCGCGGCGAATTCCGGACGATTCAGGATGTGCCCGAAACGGGATTCGCGGCGGATACGCTCGTCGGCCGAGGCCGCTGCGGTGACGGTGGATGAGCTCGATGTCGCAACGCCGTCAGACGGCTTGCGATGTCCCGAGAGAATAGGTTTTCCGGCTACGCCCATGATGTCTCCTTCGTCTTTCATTCGCGATGCGGCGTTGGTTCACGGGGCGAACATGCTGATGCGCGAGCGATACGGTTCAATAATGCGGATGACGTGATGAATGCTTGAAAGTGTTTTCGAAGATGGCGGCGCGGTTTGCAACACGCTTGAGGTCAAACTAACCGCGCCGCCATCGGGTTCATCTGTACTGACCTGCGTACTTCAGCACCTTGTCGACATTTTCCTTGCTGATAAAGCCCGGCCCTGAGCCGATATTGCGTGGCCCATAGGACGGAGCGAGCCCGTAGGTGCTAAGCCGCGCCTGGAACTTCGGATTCGCTTCAAGGATCTGGCGAATCTTGACCGGGTCGGTCGTATGTTCCTTCTTCACGATAGCCAGTACCGCGACCGGGATATAACCCTGCAAGTAGGGTTGCTGGTCGATAGCGAACTGGATCGTGCCATCCTGGATGGCCTTCGCAATATCGCTATCGAAGTCGAAGGTTGCGAACCAGAGCTTGCCCGCAACCCCCATCTGCTTGAGCGCCTTGATGGTCGGGTCCGCCGACAACGGGCCGAGTGCGAGCACGGCCTGGGTATCCGGGTGATTACGCAAATACGCACTCACCTTGGATTGCACCGTGGTCGGGTCCTGGCCTGCGTCCAGCGTGGAGGACTTGAAGTCGACGCCAATTGCATCGGCGAAACCCCGGCAGCGTTCGAACGAAGCCGGATTGGTCGCGTAGTGGTTCACGCACAGGAACGACTTGATGCCCGCCGCCTTCGCCTTCTCGCCCGCTGCTTTACCCGCTACGTATTCAGGCTGACCGACGTGCATGATCGCGCCGAGCTGAGCGCTTTGCTCCTCGGTGCCGGAGTTGATCGTGATGAGCGGGATGTGCTTTGCCGTGACCTTGGCGATCGAACCCTTCAGCACGTCGAAGTCGGCAATGCTGACGATCACCCCGTCATAGTTGCGTGCCGCAGCTTGCTCGATCAGCCGCGCCATGTCGGCAATATCGCCGTTCGGCGGGTTGCGGTAATCCGTCTGGACATTGAAGTCCTCGTCCGCCTGTTTGATGGCGTTCTTGATCGTGTTCCACCACGAATCCGAATCCGGCGCGTGGCTGATCAAAACGAAATGGGCGTCGGGAGCGGCGTGCGCTGCCTGACTGCTCAGTGCTGCTGCGCCGCACAACGCAGCGGCAGCCGCGAGCACGCGCAGCGCGGCTCGGCCATTGCAAAGTCTCATTGTCTCCACCTATCTCGGTTGTTGTTCTGAACGAGCACCCGGCGTCTGGGATACGGCGCTTATCGCCCTGTGCTCACGACCAAGGTTAGGACAAGTTTCGTCGCTCTGCAATAGGAAGTTTAACTATGCGTCGTTTGGAAAATAAATTCCATTTGTTCGATCAGGTATCTATAATCGGTTGCATCGAATACAGAACACACCATGAGCGCGGCATGCAGGAAGACACGCAAGATCCCCAAGAGACGACCGAGACGCTCACAGTCGACGAACTGATGCTGCGGATCACCGAGGCGTACGACGCGTTGCCGCGCCAGCTAAAAAGCGTGGCAACGTATATTGAACAGCATCGCAGCAACGTGATGATGGACCGCACCGGCGACATCGCCAGCGCGTGCGGAGTGCATCCATCGGCTGTCGTGCGCTTCGCGCAGCGCTTCGGCTTCTCGGGCTTCTCCGACCTCCAGGCCATCTTCAAGCAGGCCTACACGGGCCAGAACGGTTCCGCGCAGAGCTATCAGCAGCGCATCAGGAAACTCATCGATGAAAAGCCTGGCAAGTTGTCGGGCGGATCGGTGGCGCGCGAATTTATCGCGGCGAGCCGGAGCGGGCTGGAGGAACTCGAAGCGGGTCTTGACGACGTCCAGTTCGAAGCCGCGGTAAAGATGCTGGAGCAGGCCGAGAACATCTACGTGGTCGGCGTGCGGCGCTCGTTTCCGGTGGCGAGTTATATCGTCTACGCGCTGCAGCACACGGCCAAACGCGTGCACTTGGTATCCGGTTTCGGCGGCATGTATCGCGAGCAGATTCGCAGCGTGAAGAAGGGCGACGTGGTGGTCGCGATCAGCTTTGCGCCTTACGGCAAGGAGACGCAGTACTGCGTGCGCGCGGCGCAGCATCACGGCGCCAAGACGCTCGTGATTACCGATGGCCAGCTTTCGCCGCTCGCGCGTCACGCGAGCGCGCATTTGTTCGTGAAGGAAGGCAGCGCGTTCGCGTTCCGTTCGCTCACGAGCACGATCTGCCTGTGCCAGGCGCTGTTTATCGCGCTTGCGTACCGGCTTGAACTGAACGTAGAAGAATCAAGGGAGACAGGCGGCTATGACGATTGATGTGGCGGTGTTCGGAGCAGGGCGGATCGGCAAGATCCACGCGGCGAACCTGGCGAAGCAGCCGGGTGTGCGCCTGAAGTACGTGGTGGACGTAAATAAGGAAGCCGCTGCCGCATTGGCCGCGCTTCACGGCGCGCAAGTGGCCGATGTGGAGGGCGCGCTTGGGGACGCATCGATAGGCGCGACCGTCGTATGTTCAAGTACGGACACGCACGCCGACCTGATCCTGAAATCGGCGGCGCAGAAGAAGCATGTGTTCTGCGAAAAGCCGGTGGACTTGACGCTCGAACGCGCACGCGCTTGTGCCGATGCCGTCGCGAAAGCCGGCGTGGTGTGCATGGTCGGTTTCCAGCGCCGCTTCGATCCGACTTTTTCGGCATTGAAGGCGCGCGTGGAGGCGGGTGAAATCGGGGATCCGGAAATGCTGGTGATCACGAGCCGCGATCCAGGCGCGCCGCCGGTGGAATACATCAAGCATTCGGGCGGCATTTTCAAAGACATGCTGATCCATGACTTCGATATCTTCCGCTGGATGCTCGACGACGAAGCCGACACGCTGCACGCAACCGGAAGCTGTCTGACGGATTCGGCGATTGCGGAGGCGGGTGATATCGATTCGACTGCTGTCACGATCCGCACCAAACGCGGCCGCTTGTGCCAGATCAACACGACGCGGCGCGCGGCGTACGGCTACGACCAGCGTTTCGAACTGCTCGGCAGCCAAGGCATGTTGCAAGCCGGCAATGTGCGCCCGACTGAAGTCACGGCATATTCAAAGACGGCGGTTTCGAGCGATGTGCCGGAAGCGTTTTTCCTGGAGCGTTATCGCGCGGCGTACGCACTGGAAATCGCCCATTTCTTCGATGCCGTGCAGGAAGGCAAGCCGGTTCGCACGACGGTCGCGGACGGTCTGAAAGCGTTGGAACTTGCAGAAGCCGCCACGCGGTCCTGGCGTGAAGGCACGATCATCAAGCTGGGGGCGGCATGAAAACGCCGGTGCGGATAGGGATTGTCGGCTTAGGGCGGCTAGGCCAGCGCCACGCACGTAACCTTGCGTGGCACGTGCCCGGCGCAACGCTCGCGGCGGCGTGCAGTCCGGTCGCGGCGGAACGCGAATGGGCGGCGGCCAACCTGCCTGAACTCGCGCTCTACGACGACTACGGATCGATGCTGAAAGACGCATCGCTTGACGCCGTCTGGCTGGTCACGCCGACTTCGCTGCACGCTGACCAGATCATCGCGGCGTTGCGCGCGGGCAAGCATGTGTTCTGCGAAAAACCGTTGTCGCTGGACCTGGCGCAGTGCGATCGCGTGATTGAAGAAAGCGCGCGCGTTCCGCATCTTCAGGTGATGATCGGTTTCGTGCGCCGTTTCGATGCCAGTTATCGCGACGCTTTCAACAAGATCAGCCAAGGCGCGATCGGGCGGCCGTTCATGGTCCGTTCGCAGACCGTCGACAAGAACGATCCCGATGGTTTTTTCGTCCGTTTCGCGCCGACATCGGGCGGTTTGTTCCTCGATTGCAGTGTCCATGACATCGATCTCGCGCGCTGGATGCTGGGTAACCCGCGCGTTACACGCGTGTTCGCGAGCGGCACGATCGCGATCCACGAAGGGCTGGCCGAATGCGGCGATATCGACAACGGTGTCTCCATCTGCGAATTCGAGGGCGGCCGGCTGGCGGTGTTCCAGGCATCGCGGACCAGCGCCCACGGTCACGATACCCAGACGGAAGTGATCGGGACGGGTGGGGCGCTGTCGGTGGGACACAATCCGCGGGCGAATCGCGTGGAAATCTACGATGCCGGCGGTATTCGCAACGAATGCACGCCGACCTTCTTCGAGCGCTTCGAGCAAGCGTTCCTGACCGAAGCGGAGGTGTTCGTGGCGTCGTTGAACGGAGGCCCTGCGACGGGCCTGACGCTCGACGACGCGCGGGAGGCCACGCGTATCGGGATTGCGATGCGGGAGTCTCTGGCTAAAGGCCAGGCGGTGAATTTTTAGGCAGTGGGGTAAAATCGAACCCTCATTAGCGGGATCAATAAGCGGGATCACTAAGCGGGTTCGAACAAGGCTCAATTCGATGGAAGTGCACAAGGAAGTCGATGCGCGCGGGCTTACGTGCCCGTTGCCCATCCTGCGGGCGAAGAAGGCGCTGGCCGATATGCAGAGCGGTCAGATATTGAAAGTGCTGGCAACCGATCCGGGTTCGCAACGCGACTTTGCCGCGTTTTCGAAGCAGACCGGCAATGAACTGGTGGAATCGACGTCGCACGACAAGGTGTTCACCTTCCTCATGCGACGCCGCTGATTGACTGAAGGCCAATAAAAAATGCCCATGATTTTAGTCATGGGCATTTTTTTACGGCCGCAAACCGTGTGCTGGCGACTTACGGCTTAGGCGTTAGCGCTTAGCCGACCAAATGCGGCGAACGCGTGTTCAGGTATTCCTGAAAGTCCTTGGCCACTTCCGGATGGCGCAGCGCGAATTCCACCGTTGCTTTCAAATAACCCAGCTTGCTGCCGCAATCGAAACGCGTGCCGTGATACTTGTACGCGAGCACTTGTTCGTCAGCGAGCAATGACTGGATTGCGTCCGTCAGTTGCAGCTCGCCGCCGGCGCCCGGCTTCAATGCACGGATGTGATCGAAGATGCGCGGTTTCAGCACATATCGCCCGACCACGCCCAGATTCGAAGGCGCCACTTCAGGTTCCGGCTTTTCCACAATGCCCGACAGCTTGAAGATATTGTCTTCCCATTCCTTCCCGTCGATCACACCATACGACTTGGAATCCTGAGCCGGGATCTCCTCCACGCCGATCACCGAGCTGTGATAGTGATCGAACACTTCGATCATCTGCGTCATTACCGGCGGCGTGCCGTACAACAAGTCGTCCGCGAGAATCACGGCAAACGGGTTGTCGCCCACCAGCTTTTCCGCGCACAGCACAGCGTGGCCCAGACCGAGCGCTTCGGCCTGACGCACATAGAAACAATCCACGTGGCTCGGTTTGATGCTGCGCACGAGATCGAGCAGCTTCTGCTTGCCGCGTGCTTCCAGTTCGGCTTCGATCTCATACGACTTGTCGAAGTGATCCTCGATCGCGCGCTTGCTGCGGCCCGTCACAAAGATCATTTCCGTGATGCCGGCCGCCATGGCCTCTTCGACCGCGTACTGGATCAGCGGTTTGTCGACAACGGGCAGCATTTCCTTCGGGCTGGCCTTGGTCGCGGGGAGGAATCGGGTACCGAGACCCGCAACCGGGAAAACCGCTTTCGTAACTTTTAGCATTTGATGACCCTGATCCTCGTATCGTGTTTAAACGTCAAGCCTGAAACGTTGGGCATGGAAGCAGATGCCATGATGCAGGTTGATGCGTTGATAAAAAAGTGCGGCGAGATTAATTCTTCAAGCATGAATACGCACTTTGCTATAAGGCGGAACAAGCAATCGGTTGTTTTCAGCGCTTAGCCGGCCGCGCTTGACCGGCTAAGGCCGCCGAGGCCCCTACCTACGCCGGAAGCCGTGACAATTGCGCTTTCAACTTGTCAGAAGTCGATTCGAATTCCGCCAGCCGCTTGCGCTCCTGCTCGACCACTGCGGCCGGCGCGCGCGCCACGAAACTTTCGTTTTCCAGCTTCACACGGGCCTTCGCGATTTCCTGCGTCAGCCGATCCACTTCCTTCGTGAGCCGTTCGCGTTCCGCCGCAACGTCGATTTCGACCTTCAACACCAGCTTGTTCGTTCCTACGATAGCAACTGGCGCGCCACTTGCCTCTGCGTCGAGCGCGGATTCGTCGGCAATGATCTTTACCTCCGACAAACGCGCCAGCGCCTGGACATACGGGGCAAACGACTTGAGCCGCGCTTCGTCACCTGTTGCCAGCAGTGGCACCTTGACCGCCGGCGACAGGTTCATCTCGCCGCGCAGATTACGACATGAATCGATAATGGCCTTCAGTTCGGCTGCCCACTGTTCAGAAGACTCATCAATTTTAGACGGCTGCGCGACCGGGTAAGGCTGAACCATGATAGACGCGGTTTCCCCGCCTTGTGCGGCTTGTGGATACAGGTCCGTCAGCGGTGCAACCTTCTGCCACAAGGCTTCCGTGATGAACGGGATCACCGGATGTGCCAGGCGCAGCACCGTTTCCAGCACGCGAAGGAGGGTGCGGCGGGTGGCGCGTTGCTGTTCGGGCGCACCGGTCTGGATCTGTACCTTGGCCAGTTCCAGATACCAGTCGCAATACTCGTCCCAGACGAATTTGTAGATTGCGCTCGCCACGTTGTCGAAACGGTAATCGGCGAAACCCTTTTCCACCTCGGCTTCCACGCGCTGCAAAAGCGACACGATCCAGAAGTCCGCCTGGGAGAAGTGGAGGTATCCACCCGGTCCGCAATCGCCTGCCTCGCATTCCTCGGGCTTGCCGAAACCACAGTCGTGGCCTTCGGTATTCATCAGCACAAAGCGAGTCGCATTCCACAATTTATTGCAAAAATTGCGATATCCCTCGCACCTTGCCAGATCAAAATTCACATTGCGACCGAGCGTCGCCATGGACGCCATGGTGAAACGCAGCGCGTCCGTGCCGAACGGCTGGATCCCGTCCGGGAATTCCTTGCGGGTCTTTTTCTCGATTTTCTCGGCTTGTTTCGGGTTCATCAGGCCGGTAATTCGCTTGGCGACGAGCGTTTCCAGGTCGATGCCATCGACGATATCAATCGGGTCGAGCGTATTGCCCTTGCTCTTCGACATCTTCTGGCCTTCCGCGTCGCGCACGAGACCGTGGACATAGACCGTGTCGAAAGGGACTTTGCCGGTGAAATGCGTGGTCATCATCACCATCCGGGCAACCCAGAAGAAAATGATGTCGAAACCCGTTACGAGCACGGAGGAAGGCAGGAAGTGCTTGAGTTCAGGCGTTTCGTTCGGCCAGCCAAGCGAAGAAAACGGTACGAGCGCCGATGAAAACCAGGTGTCGAGCACATCGTCGTCGCGTTTGAGCGCGCCGGTGTAGCCTTTTTCCGTGGCTTCCGCGCGGGCTTCTTCTTCGGTCTTTGCCACGAAGATTTCGCCGTTGTCGCCGTACCAGGCCGGGATTTGGTGGCCCCACCAGAGCTGGCGCGAGATACACCAGTCCTGGATGTTTTCGAGCCACTGGTAATAGGTTGTCGACCAGTTTTCCGGGACGAACTTGATTTCACCGTTTCGCACGACGTCGAGCGCCGTTTCAGCGATCGATTTGCCCGGATGGAACGTGCCTTCCGGCGCCGGCTTGCTCATGGCGACGAACCATTGGTCCGTGAGCATGGGCTCGATCACGACGCCCGTACGGTCGCCGCGCGGCACCATCAGCGCGTGAGGTTTGACGGATTCCAGCAGGCCCAGCGCTTCCAGGTCGGCCACGACCTGTTTGCGTGCAACGAAGCGGTCCATGCCGCGATACTTTTCCGGCGCGTTGTCGTTGATTTTTGCATCGAGCGTGAGGATCTCGATCATTGGCAACTTGTGGCGCAGGCCGACTTGATAGTCGTTGAAGTCGTGCGCGGGCGTGACCTTGACCACGCCGGTGCCGAACTCGCGATCCACGTAATCGTCCGCGATCACCGGAATTTCCCGATTCGATAACGGCAGCATGACCGTCTTGCCGATCAGGTGCGCGTAACGCTCGTCTTCCGGGTGGACCATCACGGCGGTGTCGCCGAGCATGGTTTCCGGGCGCGTGGTGGCGACCGTCACGTGGCCGGAGCCATCGG
The DNA here is from genome assembly GCF_964253815.1 of Caballeronia sp. LjRoot34. Classification (NCBI taxonomy): domain Bacteria; kingdom Pseudomonadati; phylum Pseudomonadota; class Betaproteobacteria; order Burkholderiales; family Burkholderiaceae; genus Caballeronia; species Caballeronia sp. LjRoot34. Next base: position 2,864,840 of record NZ_CAXUSB020000001.1, on the reverse strand, counting down.
GCAGCGGATACTGGATATGCCAGAGGCTGCCGGCTTCTTCTTCGCTGGCGACTTCCAGGTCCGAGACGGCGGTACCCAGCACCGGGTCCCAGTTCACGAGCCGTTTGCCGCGATAAATGAGGCCTTGTTTGAACAGCGTGACGAACACATCGATGACAACGGGCGACATTTTGTCGTCCATTGTGAAATATTCGCGCGACCAGTCGATGGATGCGCCCAGGCGGCGCACCTGGCCCGTGATGGTCGAGCCGGATTTCTGCTTCCATTCCCAGACGCGTTTCAGGAATTCTTCGCGGCCGAGATCATGACGCGATACGCCTTGTGCATCGAGTTGCCGTTCAACGACGATTTGCGTGGCGATTCCCGCGTGATCCGTTCCGGGCAGCCACAGCGTGTTTTCGCCGAGCATGCGGTGGTAGCGGGTGAGGCTGTCCATGATGGTCTGGTTGAACGCGTGACCCATGTGCAGCGTGCCGGTGACGTTCGGCGGCGGGAGTTGGATCGAAAAATCTTTTTTACCTTCGATCAGGGTCGGCGCAGCGTAGCCGCGCTTTTCCCATTCCGGGCCCCAATGGGACTCGATGTTCTGGGGCTCGAAACTCTTCGCAAGCGTGTTGTCACTCGTGTTGTCACTCATGGGGTGGAATCTGCCGAAAAATGCGTAAAAGAAGCGGGGGTCGGGGAATTATAAGGCGTCGGAGGGGTGGCGTTGGCACTTGGGTTTGGGAGGAGGTCAGGGGTGGGGGTGGGCGGGGGGATCGAGTGCCCGGTTGCCAGGTTTTGGGGGGGCGGTCGGGGTGGTCGGTTCTGGGGTTAGCGGTCGGGGTCAATGCCGGGTTGGTGCTTTCGGCCGTGGTGGTCTGCGTGACTCGGATTTTCTCTTTATCACTATTAGCCACTGTGCGTGGCGGCACGTCATTTCTTTGTCCAAAGCGACAAAGAAACGAAGCAAAGAAAACGCTTTCAACCACGCTACCCTAAGTGTCCACAGCGTGCAGTTTTGATTCATAGGTGCCCCAAAAGCACGGTGCTCGCCAGAGCGAAGGATGTGTGAACCCCTCCTTCTCGCGAATCCTGACACGAACACGCTTCGCCCCGTACGCTCTCGGGCAAGCACAAGTTGCCAAGGGACCAGCACGGCCTCACGCGTTCTGCCGGCCATGTTTTTTTGATGGGTTCGCGGCCTGGTTCGTGCGGCCATATTCGTGGCTCACAACTTGGTGCCTCGCAGCTCGATGCGTGTTTAGTGCTTCAGTTTTTGGTGAGCTGACCGCGTGCTTACGCGGTTATTTTCGTCGGTTGCGGCTTTACAGATTTTTGGGGCTTTATTACTTGGCGGGTTGGCGGCGTGGTCCGTCGTGCGTACAAATTGGTGGTTGGTCGTCCGCGGATAGCGCGGGGTGCCCCTTGGGCAGGTTCAATCACTGGTGGCGAAGCGTGTGGGTATCCGTGTTCGGAGAAGGAGGGTTTCACACATCCTCCGCTCTGGCGAGCACCGTGCTTTTGGGGCACCTATGAATGAAAACTGCACGCTGTGGACACTTAGGGTAGAGCGGTTAAAGCGTTTTCTTTGCTTCGTTTCTTTGTCGCTTTGGACAAAGAAATGACGTGCCGCCACGCACAGTGGCTAACAGTGATAAAGAGAAAATCCGACTCTCGCAGACCACCACGGCCGAAAGCAGCAACCCGGCATAGACCCCGACCGCTAACCCCAGAACCGACCACCCCGACATCAACCCCGACCGCCCCCACCCCCGAGTGCCAACGACCCCCGCCTGCTAACGATTTATAATACCCGTCCCACCGGAAAACTCCCCCATGCCCGATCTGCTCGCCAATCTGAACCCCGAACAACTCGCCGCCGTCACGCTGCCGAACGAGCCGGCGCTTATCCTCGCGGGCGCGGGCAGCGGCAAGACGCGCGTACTCATCACCCGTATCGCCTGGCTGATCCAGCAGGGATTCGCGTCGCCCACAACAATTCTCGCCGTCACCTTCACGAACAAGGCCGCCAAGGAAATGATGGCGCGCCTGACCGCGATGATGCCTATCGACACCCGCGGCATGTGGATCGGCACCTTTCACGGCCTCTGCAACCGCATGCTGCGCGCCCATTTTCGCGACGCCGGCCTGCCGCAGACCTTCCAGATCCTCGATACCGCCGACCAGTTGTCGGCGATCAAACGGCTGATGAAGGGCCTGAATATCGACGACGAGAAATATCCGGCTAAAAATCTCCAGTACTTCATCAACAACGCCAAGGAACAAGGCCTGCGCCCGAAAGACGTCGACGCAACCGATTCCTTCAACATGAAGTTCGTCGAGTTGTACGCGGCCTACGAGCAGCAATGCCAGCGCGAGGGCGTCGTCGATTTCCCCGAGCTGCTGCTGCGCTGCTACGAACTGCTCGCGCACAATCCGCCGCTGCGCGCGCACTATCAGGCGCGCTTTCGCAACATCCTGGTCGATGAGTTCCAGGACACGAACAAGCTGCAATACGCGTGGCTGAAAATGCTGGCCGGCGAGCACAACGCGATCTTCGCGGTCGGCGACGACGATCAGTCCATCTACGCGTTCCGCGGCGCGAACGTCGGCAACATGCACGACTTCGAGCGCGAGTACCACGTGCGCAACATGATCAAGCTCGAGCAGAACTATCGCTCGCACGGTCATATTCTCGATACCGCCAACTTCCTGATCGCGAAGAATTCGCGGCGGCTCGGCAAGAATCTTCGTACCGATGCCGGTCATGGTGAACCCGTGCGCGTGTACGAGGCCGCGACCGACACGCAGGAGGCGGCGTGGATTGTCGAGGAGATCAAGTCGATGATCCATGCCGGCGCAGCGCGCAGCGAAATCGCCATCCTGTATAGAAGCAACGCGCAGTCGCGGACCATTGAGCACACGCTGGTGAACGCGGGTATTGCGTATCGCGTGTATGGCGGCTTGCGGTTCTTCGAACGTCAGGAAGTGAAGCACGCGCTGGCGTATCTGCGCCTGATCGACAACCCCAACGACGACACCGCGTTCGCCCGCGTCGTGAATTTTCCGACGCGCGGGATCGGTGCAAGGTCGATCGAGCAACTCGCCGATGCCGCGCGCCTCTACAACTGTTCGATGGCCGCCGCCGTTCCCTACGTGATGGGCAAGGCGGGTTCGAGCATCGGCGCGTTTGCGCAACTGATCGCCAGGATGCGCGCCGAAACGCAGCAGATGAGTCTTCCTGAAACCGTGGAATACGTGGTTCGCGCAAGCGGTCTCGCCACGCATTACGAGAACGAGCGCGAAGGTCAGGACCGGCTGGAGAACTTGCAGGAAGTGGTGAATGCCGCAGCGGCATTCGTGCAAGAGGAGGGCTACGGGCTCGATACCCCCGCGCGCTCCATTCCGCTTCGTCCGGGCGCGACGAACGCGCCGGAAATCGGCTTGACGACCGATGATCCGTCCGTCGATGTGCTCGAAGCGGCAAGCCCCGCCGATCCCGCGCAAAACCCCGACACCATGACGCCACTGGCCGGGTTCCTGTCGCACGCATCGCTTGAAGCCGGCGATAACCAGGCCCAGGCCGGCCAGGACGCGGTGCAACTGATGACGGTGCACGCAGCCAAGGGCCTTGAATTCATGGCGGTGTTCATCACGGGCCTGGAGGAAGGCCTGTTCCCGCACGAGAACAGCGCGCAGGAAAGCGACGGGCTCGAAGAGGAACGCCGGCTTGCGTACGTGGCGATCACGCGGGCGAAGGAGCGGCTGTATCTGTCGTTTGCACAGAGCCGGATGTTGCATGGCCAGACGCGCTACAACATCCGTTCCCGTTTCTTCGATGAACTCCCCGAAGGCTCGCTCAAGTGGCTGACACCGAAAGTGGAGGCGGGCGCGCGCTGGGGCGGCCGGCCGGACAACGCCGGCTGGGGCCGCGACTGGTTCGCACGGCCCGACAAGGAGCGCGCCGCGTACGCCGATCCCGATGCCGGCAAGCCATTGCCCGCGTTCGCCAACAATCAGCGCGCCACCGACACCGGTTTCAAGGTCGGTCAGCCGGTGTTTCACAACAAGTTTGGCGAAGGCACGGTGATCGGGCTAGAAGGGGCCGGCGCCGATGCCCGTGCTCAAGTCCGCTTCAAGCGCCACGGCGAGAAGTGGCTTGCGTTGGCAGTTGCGAAGTTGCAGGCGGTGGAATGACTGCGGGCATGAACTATCTCGGCATCATGGCCGCGTTGCCGCAGGAACTGGGCGACCTGATCGAATCGATGCAAGTGGGCGGTGAGGTGCGTACCGAAACCATCGGCCGGCGCGAGTATCACGTCGGCATCGCGCATGGGGTGCCGTGCGTGGTCACGCTCGCGCGCGTCGGAAAGGTGGCTGCGGCGGCGACGGCGAGCGCGCTGATTCACGTGTTCGGCGTGAACGCCATTGTGTTCACCGGCGTGGCTGGCGGCGTGCGCGTCGACGTGCGTGTAGGCGATATCGTGATTGGTGAAACGCTGATGCAGCACGATCTCGACGCATCGCCGTTATTTCCGCGCTTTGAAGTGCCGTTGCTGGGCATGGCGCACTTTCCCGGCGATGCGACGCTGAATGCCGCGCTGGCAGAAGCATGCAGGGCATTTCTCGCCGATGAACATGCTGCGTTGGAGGCGCGTTTTGGTGTTCATCCGCCGCGATTGCATCGCGGGTTGATCGTGAGCGGCGACCGGTTTGTTTCCAGTCACGACGAGGTGGATGCGCTGCGAGCAGCGTTGCCCGACGCGCTGGCGGTCGAGATGGAAGGCGCGGCGCTCGCCCAAGTGTGTTTCGAGCACGGTGTCCGGTGCGCTGTCGTGCGCACCGTTTCCGATACCGCCGACGCCGATGCGCCCGAATCTTTCCTCGATTTCCTGCATGCGTTGGGCGGTGCCTATTCGTCGGGAATTCTGCGACGGTTTCTGGCGGCTTGGGCTCGCGGCGACGACGTGCGCCTCCCTTCCTGAACGTTGCTTTCGTCATCGCCTAGCTGTTCACCCCAACGCCCCTTCTGTACCGCGCGGAAATACGCGGCTAAAGCGCTGCGTCCTTATACGCGTCCTATCGCCGCAGCAGGACGACCCGGCCGTGCCATCTTCGCGATGCCGCCTTCAGCGCCGCGGCATATCCCCCATCTCCTTCGGTTCTCCTCCGACTCGCTCCCCAAAATTCTCTCTTGTAAGTGAGAATGATTCGCAATTACAATGCTCGGGACGACAGGAGGTCCACATGACCGAAACGACGCCCGATTCCAGCCGGGCACAGCGCGCAATGTCCGCGAACGCCGCACGGGTGATCGAGACCACGCGCCGAGCATGGCTCGCCGCAGCGGCGCAACCCATCAGCGATATCAGCGACATCGCGAAGCAGCCCCGGCCGCCCCGGTTTTCACGTCGTCCGATAGTCGCAAACCTTGCATTAGCCATGAATTTCTGGAGTACGAGACCGCTGTGATTGCTACCCCATCTCCCTTGGCCAAGTCCGTCAGCCCCGCCGCCGTTATTGACGCATCCGACGCGTTCGATATTCCCGATCAGCGCATGCACGACGCCAGCCGCTTTCCGCTCGTGCGCTTGCGCCGGCGCGCAGTGCAGCCGGGCTATGCGTTCGGCTGGGGCGCCGAGATGCAGCGGTTGTTATTGTTGACGACGCCGTTCGTGATCGTGTCGGAACATGACGCCGATGAAACCGCCGATGACACGCGCCTGCGCAGCGCCTGGCTACGTTCCCATCGGGAAACACTCGCCCTTTTTTGCCGCGGATTCATAGTGATCGAGCCGAGGATAGAAGCGCGGGCGTCGACGCGGGAAGCCGTGCGCGCCGCGACCGAGGGCAGTGGCGTGCGAATGGTCGTGGTGTCCAGCATGCGAGTGGCCGGCGAACTCACGCCCGTGCTGCTCAAACATTCGACAGGCGATCTGGAGAAATCCCGATCAACCGATAAGCCGCGCTTGCAGATGCCGTAGCGTCGCAGCCTGTGTTGAAACGAAGGCTGGCGACGTGGCGGAGCCGCTCATCGCGCGGTCGACTCAGGGCCGTCCCTCTCTAGCAGCGTCCCACGGCCTGAACTATGCTCAGGAGCAATTCGCTTGGCGCCTGAGAATGATTAGGCGCGGCGTTCCGCTACCAGACATAGGTTCAGACAGGGGTTCGAATGCCGACTTATCGTGAAGCTCACCGCCGTTCGATCGAAGATCCGGAATCGTTCTGGGGCGAACAGGCAAGGCGCATCCATTGGGAAACGCCGTTCGAGCAGGTGCTTGATCGCAGCAATCCGCCGTTCGCGCGCTGGTTTGTCGGCGGCAAGACCAATCTCTGCTATAACGCCGTTGATCGGCATCTCGCCGCCCGCGCGCAGCAAAACGCGCTGGTGTATGTATCGACGGAAACGGGCATCGAGCGGCGCTACACCTACGCCGAGCTGCACGCGGAAGTGAACCGCATGGCTGCTGTCATGCGCTCGCTCGGCGTGAAACAGGGCGAGCGTGTCCTGATCTATTTGCCAATGATTCCCGAAGCCCTGTTCGCGATGCTCGCCTGCGCGCGGCTCGGCGCAATCCATTCGGTCGTGTTCGGCGGCTTCGCGGCCCCGAGCCTGGCGGCGCGTATTGATGACGCCACGCCTGTGCTGATCGTTACCGCCGACGCCGGTGCGCGGGCAGGCAAGGTGATCGATTACACGCCACTTGTGGACGAAGCGCTGGCACGCGCCACGCATAAGGTGCCGAAGGTGTTGTTGATCGACCGCCAGCTCGCGCCGGAACGGTTGCAGGCGCCGTATCTGGTTTCCTACGAGCCGTTGCGTGAACAGTTCTTCGACGCGCTTGTTCCATGCTTATGGCTCGAATCGAACGAGCCTTCGTACGTGCTCTACACGTCGGGGACGACCGGCAAGCCGAAGGGTGTGCAACGCGACGTGGGCGGATACGCGGTGGCGCTGGCGGCATCGATGGAACATATCTTCCAGGGCAAGCCTGGCGACACCATGTGGACCGCGTCGGACGTGGGCTGGGTGGTCGGGCACAGCTACATTATTTATGCACCGCTGATTGCCGGCCTGACGACCGTCATGTACGAAGGCACACCGATCCGCCCCGATGGCGGCATCTGGTGGCGGATCATCGAGCAGCACAAGATCAACCTGATGTTCACCGCGCCGACCGCGTTGCGCGTGCTCAAGAAGCAGGACCCGAAGCTGATGGAACAGGCGGATTTATCCAGCCTGCGCACGCTGTTTCTGGCCGGCGAACCGCTGGATGAACCCACGGCGCAGTGGATTCAGGGCGCGCTCAAAAAGCCCGTCGTCGATAATTACTGGCAGACCGAAACCGGCTGGCCGATGATCGCGATTCCACGAGGGATTGAAGCGTTGCCGCCGAAGCTCGGATCGCCGGGCGTACCGTCGATGGGCTTTGCATTGACCGTGCGAAACGAGGCGACTGGCGATATCTGTGCGCCGGGCGAGAAGGGCGTGATCACGCTTGATTATCCGTTGCCGCCGGGTTGCATGCAGACGGTGTGGGGAGACGATTCGCGCTTCATCAAGACGTACTGGGAAAGCGTGCCGGGGCAGCAACTTTATTCGACCTTCGACTGGGGCGTGACCGATGAAGACGGCTACGTATCCATCCTCGGCCGCACCGACGACGTGATCAACGTGGCGGGGCATCGGCTGGGCACGCGCGAGATAGAAGAGGCGTTAAGCAGTCACCGGGCCGTGGCTGAAGTGGCGGTGGTGGGCGTGGCCGATTCGGTGAAAGGGCAAGTCGCACTGGCCTTCGTCGTTTTACGCGATGCCCAGGCCTTGGAGGCAGAGGGCGCGCGTGAAGCGCTTGAGGCCGAACTTTGTCGAAGCGTGGATGCGCATTTGGGTGCGATCGCTCGTCCCGCCAGAGTCCATTTCCTGGCGATGCTGCCGAAGACCCGGTCGGGCAAGTTGCTGCGGCGGGCGATTGCTGCGTTGGCCGAAGGGCGCGACCCCGGCGATCTGCCGATGATCGAGGATGCCGGGGCGCTGGTGCAGGTGAAGGAGGCTTTGTCGCGGTAGCGGCGCGTCCTTTTTATTTCACCAAAGCCCTCAACTCACGCTCCGCCCGGGGCGTGAGCCGCTGCGCTTCTTTCGTGAGATTGACCTGCATGGTTGTCTCCGCAATTTCGTGAACCGCTTGCTCAAGCTGGTACGTGCCTTTTGCCTTGAGCCAGTCCATGACTTCCGCCAGATGCCATATTGCGGTGCCGCCCTCGTGCACCGGCGATGGAAAGGTGTTCGCGTTCGTGAGCATCAACTTGCGCATGTTCTGCCGCGTGACGCCGATTGCGTCGGCGACGTCGGTCAGGCCGACAAAATCCGGTGAAGCTTCCACCAGAGTGGCGGACGGAATGGCCGACTTGACATCCTTCAAGGCGCTCATGAGCGCCGCTTGTGCGCTCTCTGCTTCCCGCGTGAACGCCAGCGCAATTCGCCCCGGCTGACCAACACCGATCAATGCGTCGTCGCATCCTGCGGCACCGAGACGTCCGATCAACGCTTCGTGATCGCAGTCGCTTTCCGATAACCGGTACTTCAATGTGAACGTGTATTCCATGGTGTTGCCTTAATTGAGACCGTTGATTGTCCGGAAACCTTGTCTGACTGAAATGTGCAGTTGTCGACCACGCGCTTGATGGCTCGCGCATGATTCACCGCATTCTTCGGCGTGCTCCACACACTGGTGATACAAAACTCGCCGCAGCGGCACTCGGCCGCGTTGTAGGGGCAATAAATTCGCCCCCACGCATGGCTTCCTCCTTGTTCGACGCGCCAGCCATGCGTTTCCGCGTGCCGCAATGCTTCTTCAATTTCCTTCTTCTGATGCTGTGATCGAGTCATCGTTAGCCCCATGATAGAGGCGCCGCCCAAGGTTGTCAAGTGACAACCTTGGGCGGCGCCTGGAACGTCGAAACGAAAACCCGTTTTGGAGTTGTGCGTTCGTCGGTCGACTGTGTGTCCTGCTCACATGACCGTGATCATTACGCTTTTGCCGTTACCATTTTTTCCTTCGCATCCCGGGTATTCGGCAGCAGGATCGTCAGGACTCCGATCAGCGGCAGGAACGAACAAACCTTATAGACATAGTCGATGCTCGTCGCGTCAGCCAGATGGCCAAGGACCGCTGCGCCTATGCCGCCCATGCCGAACGCGAAGCCAAAGAACAGCCCCGCCACCATGCCGACCTTGCCGGGAATCAGCTCGGTGGCATAAACCAGGATGGCGGAGAACGCGGACGCCAAAATCAGCCCGATCACCACTGACAACACGCCGGTCCAGAACAGGTTCGCAAACGGCAGCATGAGCGTGAACGGCGCGACGCCCAGGATGGACACCCAGATCACGACCTTGCGGCCGATCCTGTCGCCCACTGGACCGCCCACGATCGTGCCTACCGCCACGGCCGCAAGGAACCAGAACAAATGCACCTGTGCGGTTTCCACCGGCAAATGAAACTTGCTGATCAGATAAAACGTGAAGTAACTGCTGATGCTCGCCAGATAAAAGTACTTCGAGAATACGAGCAGCATCAGGACCGTCATGGCGAGCACCACTTTATTGCGCGGCAATGCCGACACCGCGACCGAAGCACGGGCTTTCTTCACTGCCGGGTGGCGTTGGTACCAGCGGCCAATGTTGGTCAACACGAAAATCGCGAGCAGCGCCGCAGCCGAGAACCACGCAATGCTGCGTTGCCCATGCGGCATCACGACCAGTGCGGCCAGCAAAGGCCCGAGGGAACTGCCCGCATTGCCACCGACCTGGAACACCGACTGCGCAAGCCCGTGGCGTCCGCCCGACGCCATGCGCGCCACCCGCGAAGATTCAGGATGAAATATCGACGATCCGCATCCGACCAGCGCCGCCGCTACCAGCAATACCGGGAAGCTTCCGGCCATCGACATCAGCAACAAGCCGCACAGCGTAAAACCCATGCCGATCGGCAGCGAATACGGTTTCGGATGTTTGTCGGTATATAAGCCGACCAGCGGTTGCAGCAGCGACGCCGTGATCTGGTAGGTCAGCGTAATCAAGCCGATTTGCCCGAACGACAACGAAAACTCGCTTTTGAACATCGGGTAGATGGCGAGGATCAGCGACTGGATCATGTCGTTGAGCAAATGCGCAAAACTGATCGCGCCGAGCACGGAGAAGGCCGTGCGCGCAACGGCAGGGCTCAGGGCGGGTGCGGCGCCGAGCGCGCTTTTATCGATACTTGTCTGCATGATGATGGCTGGAGGTTGTCTCTCGTCGTATTTCGTTATCGGGTAGAAGCGGGTCGGAAGCGGGTCAGAAGCCCCCGAATGCGCCGTCTCCTGATAATTTTAATGTGTCCGCTACGCATTGTCCGGCCAAAATTTGTCGCGAAACGGACAGCAGTTCGCCCCTGCGTGGAGCCGGTGCACCCGCTTTTGGTGAGATCGACATGAATTTGTAACATGTAGCAGAAACACATCTAAAGAAGCCCCGTTTCCCGCCGTAGACCATTGATGTAGCCGTGCGCCCCGCCCAAGAAGCAGGCCGCGCGATGCCAATCAAAACTGGGGAATTCAATAGATGAAACCGTTTTCGCAGCTGGGCAATCCCGGCGCCGGATTTATTCCCGACGGCGGCGCCAAGGCCGCCGCCCGGGCGATGGCCAAGATCGCCGGCACGAGCGGACGGTCGTTGTCCGTCAAGGCGTCGCTGCGCCTCGCGTTCGCGTTGCTGCTGGTCGGCACGCTGGTTATCGGCGTGATTGCGCTGACGCAGATCAGCCGTCTCAACGGTTCGACCGAATCCATTTATCGCGAGGGATATGTCGCCAGCCGCGACGTTGAGGAACTGCGCAGCGCCGTGCTGCGCGCGAGCCGCTCGCAAAAGATGCTGCTCACCGCGACCACCGCGAAGGAGCGCGACGAACTCGGCGCGGATATCGAACATGCGCTCGCCGATATAGGCCGCGGGCAACATGACCTGCAAAGCTACGCGGACCCCACGGGTGACCAGAAGCGCCTGGCGACCGCCGTTGGTGCGTGGAGCACCGACCTGCGCAGCTTTGTCAAGCTGGTGAAAGAACAACCGCTCGATCTGACGCAGATGAACTGGCAAGTGGGTATTGGGGACGTTTCGCTGCTGGTGGCGACGGGCAAGCTGGAAAAGCTCGTGAACGCGCTTATCGAACAGCGTGGCGCGGCGGCCAAGGCGACTATCGAATCGGCGGCTTCCATTTATCACGAATCGTTTGTGATGGTGGCCCTTCTGACGCTCGTGCTGATCGTGCTGGCGTTCGCGGTGAGCGAATGGGTCGTGCGGCGGCTCGCGAAACAGCTCGGCGGCGAACCGGTCTACGCAATGGAAATTGCGAGCCGGATCGCGGCGGGCGACCTGTCGAACCGCATCTCGATCGCGAAGCGCGACAACACCAGCATGCTCCACGCGCTCTCCGGCATGCAGAAGGATTTATCGACGACGGTCGGTGAAATCGCGGCCAGCGCGGAAGCGATCGCGTCGGCGTCAGGCGAAATCTCGCAGGGCAACGTGGACCTGTCGCAGCGCACGGAGCAACAGGCCGTCGCGCTGGAAAAGACGGCGTCGAGCATGGAGGAGTTGACGTCCACCGTACGCCAGAACGCCGAGAACGCTAAGCAGGCGAGTTCGCTGGCTTACAACGCGTCCGAGATTGCTGAGAAGGGCGGCGTGGTGGTCGCACGCGTGGTGGCGACGATGGAGCAGATCAACGCAAGCGCGAAGAGTATTGGCGACATCATCGGGGTGATCGAAGGCATCGCGTTCCAGACCAATATTCTTGCGCTCAATGCTGCCGTGGAAGCGGCGCGCGCAGGTGAAGAGGGGCGTGGGTTCGCGGTCGTCGCGGGCGAAGTGCGGAACCTCGCGCAACGTTCGTCGGCGGCGGCGAAGGAGATCAAGGGCTTGATCCACACGTCGGTGGCGCGTGTTTCCGATGGCTCGACCTTCGCTCACGAAGCGGGCGCTACCATGGAAGAGGTCGTGAGGGCGGTCAAGCGCGTGACGGACATCATGGGCGAGATTTCGGCGGCGTCGGCGGAGCAGAGCAGCGGTATCGAGGAAATCAATCTCGCGGTGACGCAAATGGACGCGGGCACGCAACAGAACGCGGCGCTGGTCGAACAGGCCGCCGCTGCGGCGCAGTCGCTGGATGACCAGGCACATGCGTTGAAACAACTGGTTGGGAAGTTTCAGTTGGCGTGATGTAACGCGGTGTACACGCTGATTGAACGAACGCGGGCTTGCTGAACCGCAAGCCTTTGTTCTAGAATTCGCGACGGGCGCGGCAGGGCGCCCGGTCTCGCGAAAGTGAAAACACCTGTCACGCGTTATCGCTTCATCTGGATAAACCGCAACGTTGAACCTTTAGCCGCAGCGAGAACGGCGCAACAAGGAGAAACGTCATGTGGTCAACATCCTGTCCTCGCTTTGCCAATTCTGAACTCACCAACACCGAATTTCTTCGACGCCACGCGCGCCGGCTGCTTCGTCGCGCTCATGCGGACAATACAAGCATGGCGATGCCCGTCGTGCGCCGCTTGCTCGCAGCGGGCGTAACCCGTGCCGAGACGCTCGCGCAGCTTCATAAAACGCGCACTGAGGTTCAGCTCAAGCACGTATTGAACATGCTGGCCGTCGAGTTGGGTCATGCCGGCTGGGATGCTTGCAAGCCGGCGCTTGATACGCGAGAGCCTGCCGTCATCGATCGATACCGCTTCGATGCCGGCGCTTTCGGCGATTACGAGAAGGTGTGGTTTGCCGGCGCCGGCGCCGCGCGTGAATGGCAGAGTGCGCATGGCGGGTACATCGTGGAGTACGGCGATCAGGCGGTGGCGATACTCTGGCGCGAGTGAGGACGGACGCGAGGACAAGCGCGAGGACGAACAACTCGCCATCGCGCTGCCGGTTCGTGATCATGAACCCGCAGCGCACCGGCTAAAGCGCAAAAAACGCTAAAGCAACTCCACTTCCTTCCAGTCCGCGTTAGAAAAAAAACGGCTCAGTTCTCGCATGAGTTCATTCAGCGCGGACATTTCCGGCTGCGTGATCTTGCGGACGTGCTGCGCTTGTGTCCAGTCGCCATAAAGCATGGCGACGGTCGAGCCGTTCGCCTTCACGGGCAGCAGCACGAACGCGTGGGCATCGCCGAATGAAGGTTTGAACCAGCGCGGCAAGCGGGCCTCAATCCGCGGATCGCGAGCATTCTCGATAAAAATCCCGACCGGGTTCGAGATCGCCAGATGGAACACGTCAGGCTCGAACGCCGCGGGAAATGTCAGCGACGGCAGCAGCCTGTCCACGCCCGTGCCAAGTCCAAGACGTGCGTGGAACTCATTGTTGGACTGGCGCACGAATACCACGGTGCGCGAAAACGTTAGCCCGGCCAGCACAGCTTCCGACGCCAGCGCAAGCACGGCGCCCAGCGCGTTCTTCGACGGCAGCGAGCGCAAATCCTCAAGCCCCGCGGCAATCCGCGCTTCCGCCGATAACCCCGCGCGCGCGATGGCATCGGCGTCCGCGCGCAGTTCCACGATCTCCCGCATCACGCCGTCGTTCGAGTCCTCGTTCGCGAGCGCGAGACTCATCGCGGCGAGCGTAGAGGCGTCGGTCAGCAACGCGCGGCTGTAACGGTTCGCGATATCCACCAGCGACGACTCGCGATGTGTCCCGTCGACATGCTGCGCGGTGAGCGCATCGGCGACTTCGGTGGAATAGTTGGTGACGGCTTGCAGCCAGCGGACATGGCGCGGCGTTTTTTCATCGATAGGGGCGAGCGGGTCGCGGGTCAGCATGCCGGTGCGGATGGTCTCCGGCAGGCGCCAGCGGTCGGCGGCTTCCATGCCGATTTCCTCGAAGGTGACGCCGAGCAGCGTGCTGCATGCGAGGCTGTCGCTGATACGTTCGGCCGTGGCCTTGCGGCGCAACTGATCCCACTCGGTCTCGAGATAGAACGCCACCAGCAGCTTGCCGATCTGACGCATCAGCGTGCAGACCACCGCTTCTTCCGAGGCCCGGAACTCGCTGTGCTCGGTCACTTGCCGCGCAACGGTGCCGGACAGCAGCGTGCGATTCAGTTCGAGCTTGGCGTCAATGCGTCGCGGCGCGCTTTGATGAAAGTGATCGACCAGTTTCAGCCCGACCACCAGATGGCCGACCGCGTCCATGCCCAGCACCATCAACGCGCGCGTCACGGTGGTGATGTTGCCGCCGAACGAGATGTACATCGCGGAATTGGCGAGGCGCAACACCTTCTGCGTGAGGCCGAAGTCGGATAGAACGACCTGGACCAGGGCGGTAAAGTCCAGGTCGTCGTCGCTCATTGCGGACACAGTGGTGCGCAGAGCCTGCGAGAGCATCGGAAAGTCTCCGCGCTCGCTCATTTGGCCCCACAGCTTGTCCAGTAATTCGGCTTTGGAATTGCTTGCCATGCGATTGGTGTCAATGCCTTACACGTTCCGGACCGGATGCCCGGAACGGCTTGAATCGTCGACCTGGGTCGAAGTGTAATGCGCGGAAAAAAGCCTGCATAAACCTCGCATAAACCTCGCATAAACCTCGCATAAACCTTATAACGGCGCGTTCACACGGAAGCTTTACAGCAGACGATTATGAAATGCTGCAATAGTGCCGGTCATTAGCCCCTGCCGGCGCAAAAACGTGACGGTATCTTATAAAGGTGCCTGGAGAAAGAGCGATTTATCCTGAAAGCAACGCATCAGGTCGCCGGCGGGCAGGGCTTTGCTGATCAGCCATCCCTGGATCTGATCACAGCCCATCTCGATCAACAGTTCGCGCTGCGCCTCCGTTTCCACGCCTTCCGCCACGAGTTCGAGCCCCAGCGATTTTGCCAGGCCCACGACCGCGGCCACAATGGCCCGGTTGTTACGCGAGGTCAGCAGGTTTTCGATGAAGCTGCGATCGATCTTCAGCTTCGACAGCGGGAAGCGCTGCAGATAGGACAGGCTGGAATAGCCGGTGCCGAAGTCGTCGACGGCGAACGCAATGCCCAGCGCCGCCAGCGTTTCGAGCAGGCGGGTAGCTTCTTCCGGATCATGCATCAGCAGGCTTTCCGTGATTTCGAATACCAGCCGGCGCGGATCGAGGCCGGTCAGTTGCAGCGCATCTTTCACGTTCTGCGTAAAACGTTTGTCGCGGAATTGCTGCGGCGAGACGTTCACCGAGACATAGTCCAGCACGAAACCTTCGCTGTCCCATTGCATCAGTTGCATGCACGCGGCCTTGAGCACCCAGTTGCCAAGATAGTTGATCAGGCCGATCGATTCCGCGAGCGGAATGAAAGCTGCCGGGGGAACGAGGCCGTGCACCGGATGCTGCCAGCGGATCAGCGCTTCGACGCCGACCACGCCGCCGCCGCGGCTTTCGGTGATCGGCTGGAAGTGCAGCGAAAACTCGCCGTTGCGCACGCCTTCGTAAAGATCGCCTTCCAGGTTCAGGCGCGCGGCGTTGCGGGGGTCGTTGTCGGGAACGTGGAACACGACAATATTGCCGCCCGAGGTCTTCGCCTGCGCCAGTGCGTGGTCGGCCATGCGCAGCAGGCTGCTGCTGGCTTGCTCGACTTCATCGGGGAAGATGGCGGCTCCAATGCTCGCCGACAAATGCGTATGTTGTCCGCGGTACCGGTAGGGTTGCGCAATCGCGCTCAACACTCGTCGCGACACATCTTCGGCCGCCGCGGCCGCTTCGGCTGAGGTGCCTGCCGAGAACAGCACGGCGAATTCGTCGCTGGCCACGCGCGCCACGCGTTCGCCGGCGCGTGCTGCATGCTGTATCCGGCGGGCGGTCTCGCGCAGCATGTCGTCGCCGGCGTCGTAGCCGAGTGCGCGATTAATGCGCTGGAAATCGTCGATATCCACCAGCAGCAACGCCGCATGCGTGCGCGTGTGAACGGCCTCGGCCTGGGCGGCATCGAGCGCGCTTTTCAGCGCTGTCAGGTTCTCGAGGCCCGTCAGCGAATCGTGATGCAGCGCGTGTCGCAGGGCGGTTTCGCGGTCGTGCCAGTGCGAAATCTCAAACGCGGCGAGCGCGAAGCCGGGCAGATCCGGCGTGTGCGTTGCGAGGACCCGCAGTTCGACGAGGATCGGCGTGGTCAAGGATTTCAGCAGATGCAGCGTCGCGGTCTCCAGCTTGCCGCTTTGCTGCGCGCGCGCGACGAGCGCATCGAGTTCATCGGTTTCATGCGAGGGCACCAGCTCGTGCAACGTGAGCGAGCTCAGGTAGTCGCGGTGATAACCCAGGAACTCGATGCTCCCCGCCGATACATAGCAAAACCGCAGCGACGCATCCACTTGCGCCAGGAAATCGACGGCGGCAAGCGTGGCTTCCGTGGCGACGCCTAGGGCGGGCTCAGCTTCATTCACCGCCGCCGGATGCAGCAGGTGAAGCGGCGCGGGCGAAGCCGAAGCCGGGACGGCCCATCCTGTTTTAGTCTCCCGTGCACGGTGCGGCATCGTCCCGGGGAGGGGGAGCGGCAGAGGCAGAGGGTCACCTCGGCTACCCGTGGCCAGCACGGGAGCAGGCGTGGCTTCCACTGTAGCGAACCTGACGATGCAGCCTGGCAACGTGGTCGCGATCAACGTCCTGACAGTCGCGCGCACGGCGACGCTGGTTTGGCCGGCTAGGGCGATCCATGCACTCAGGCGCTGGGCGGTGATCCGTTTTACTGGCATGTTTCGGTTATAGCCTGTCTGATTGCGCGCCGGGCCGGTAGGGGCGCGGCGCACGCTGTCCGGCCAAGCGCGCTGCATCGGGAATGTGCTGACGATGGTCCGGCAATGCGGGCGTGAGCCACCGGAAGATCCGGTAACCGCGACTCGGACGCGTTCTTTGCAAGTTAACGGTTATGCCCCGAAATTCTTTAGGGCAATAGCGGAGCGTCCGCGAGCCACGGCCCCGGCGGGTTTGACGCAATTTGTCGGTATCGCGATTTGGGGTAGAGTGCGCGTTGATAGTTGCAAATTCTGAACCGGTCAGTTGGTCCGTCGAGCGTGGTGTCGGGCTATCGTCTGGCTGTTGTCCGACCGCTTATTGCGCTCTTGGGTGTTTGTAATTGTGTTTGTAAGTTTGATCTTTGAGCCAATCTCTCAAGCTGGTTGTTTGAGCTAACCGCTGTCTGGCCGCCCCATTCAGTCAACACCGTTCCATTGCTGCACTCCATGATCGCGTCCCCAAGCCGATTGCCGAAGCCGGCCCTGAAGCCAGGCGTATTGAACGCGCTGAACGCACGCATTGTGTCGTGCGAGGTCTCGGCGACAGCCGGCCACCGCATTGAGCCTGCGGTCTTGCATGAACACAGCAGGTCCATTCATGCCGGTTGATCGGAACCCGGTCCGGCGCGCCGCGCGCAACGCCGTGGGCAGTCCTGTGGCGAAGACCAAGGCCAAGCTTGCAGCGCCCGGTCTTCGCGAGCCGGAAAGTGTCTATCTCGGCCGCCAGCCGATCATCGATCGCGACGGTGCGCTGCATGCGTACGAACTGCTTTTTCGCGACAGTCCGGATAATCGCGCGCGCATTTTCGACGACGTGCAGGCCACTGCCCATGTTGTCACGCGAACGGTTGGCGAGATCGGTTTGTCGGCGGTGCTGGGCGATTACCGCGGCTACGTGAACATGAACCGCGACCTGCTGTTCGACGACATCGTTCATATCATGCCGCCCGAGCGTTTCGTGCTCGAAATTCTGGAAACCGTCACCTTCGACGCCAAGCTTTTCAAGCGCTGCGCCCAGTTGCGCGCGGCAGGCTTCCAGTTCGCACTCGACGACGTCGTGTCGCTCACCCAACCCCTGCACGAGGCGTTGCCTTACGTGGATTACGTGAAGGTCGACTTCCTTGCCGCCCGGCGTGCCGATCTGCCCGAACTCGCGGCAACGCTCAAGCAACATGGCAAGACGCTGATCGCAGAAAAGATCGAAACGCATCAGGATTTCGAAGAAGCCCGCAAGCTCGGCTTTGATCTCTTTCAGGGTTACTTCTTCGCTCGTCCGCAAGTGCTTGTCACGCGTCGCTCGAATCCGTCGCGCACGGCATTGCTGCGTCTTCTGGGCGTGCTGTCGGGCGAACCTGATATCAGCGAACTCGAGGCCGAGCTGAAGCTCAATCCGAACGTGGTCGTGCAGTTGCTGCGGCTGGCCAATTCGAGCGCGTTCAAATTGAGCCGGCCGGTGTCGTCGCTGCGCGAGGCCATTGCTGCGACCGGCATCCGGCAGATTTCGCGCTGGACCCAGTTGTTGCTCTATGCTGATGGCCGTCACTTGCCGTGGCGCTCGGATCCGCTGGTACAACTGGTCGGGACACGCGCGCGTTTCATGGAACTGGCGGCGCGTGTCATGCGGCCATCGAGTGAGGAATTCGCCGATGCCGCCTTCATGACGGGCATCTTTTCGCTCGTGCATGTGGTGGTCGATTTGCCGCCGGTCGAGATCATGGATCTGCTGAAGTTATCGAAAGAAATGAGTGCTGCGATCGTCGATGGCCGCGGTCCGCTCGGTGCGCTGTTGCGACTCTCGCAGGCGGCGGAAAGAGGCGATGCGCCCGAGCTCGATTCAAACATTGGTTCAGGCGTGGATTTCGAGGTGTTGACCCCGGCTGTGCTCGCCGATCTCCAGTTCGAGGCGGCTACGTGGTTCGGCGCGCATCGGGTGGAGTAGGTATTGTAGGTATTGCGGTTGCTGCGTTTGCTGCGTCAGTGGGTCGTCCCCGGGGCTGTTCCGGGTTGTTCCGTTGTTCGTCCTGTCGTGCGCGCGTCACGAAAATAGAGGAGTCTCATGAAGCGAAAATTTGCTGGGAGAATGCTGGGTGTGTCCCTGGGCGCAGCGTTGGCGGTGTACGCGCTGGTGGCTTATGCAACCCTGAAGCCCGGCGATCATGCGCCGGTGTTCACAGCGCAGGCGTCGCTTGGCGGCAACGTCTACAAGTACTCGCTCGCGGACGAACTGAAGAAGGGGCCCGTGGTCCTTTACTTCTATCCGGCTGCGTTCACGAAGGGCTGCACGATCGAGGCGCACGAGTTTGCTGATGCCGTCGATGAATACAAGGCCCTGGGCGCCACGGTGATTGGCGTGTCGCACGACAACATCGACACGTTGAAGAAGTTTTCGGTGAGCGAGTGCCGGAGTAAATTCCCGGTCGCGGCCGACGGCGATGCGAAGATCATCAAGCAATACGATGCGACCATGCCGCTGGTCAGTACCATGGCCAATCGTGTGTCATACGTGATTGCGCCGGACGGTACCGTGATCTATGAATATACGAGCCTGTCGCCGGACAAGCATGTGGCGAACACGTTGCAGGCGCTGAAAGACTGGAACGAGAAGCACAAGACCCAATAACGTAACCAGTCCTGTAAGGTTTTGATCGATGCCGATTATTGTTGCGCTCGTTGTTCTGGTTGCCGTGATCTACGGTGCGTTCTGGTCGTTTCACGCGTTATCGGCGGCGTTTGGTGTGAGTGTTGCGATTGGCGTGGCGGTGATCGCGGGGCTGATAGTGGTGAGCAATGCTGTGTATTTCTGGCTGCGGTGGAAGGAAGTCGCGCCGAATGTTCACGACGGCGACTGGACGCATGAACTCAAGCGGGATTGGGGCGGCGTGCGGCTCGCGGCGGCGAAGCGGTTGTGCGAAGTGCGGGTAGGCGGGCAGGTCGGCATGTATATCTTTGCGGACCTGCATGGAGCGCGGATGGAACCGGGCGCGTCAGGCGCGTCGGCAACAACGGGCGCCTGGCAAGTCGCGCTGAATGTGAAGGATACGACGCAGCCGCGCTGGAATCTGCCGATGCAGGATCGGCGCGAGGCGCACAAGTGGTGCCGGATTTTGGACAAGGCCGCCGCTCAGACTTTGTAACGGGCTGCTCGTTCGCGTCAGCGTTTAGTCAGTCCAGATACGGTCCCTGGCCGAATCCGGACTGACTCACTGCCGAAAGCGGAGGGTGCGCTACATGTGATATCCCATGTCACCGCGCACTTTGCCGCGAAACACCCAATACGACCACACCACATAAAGCACGATAACGGGTAGCAGGAACATCGTCCCGATCAGCAGGAACTGCTGCGAAAGGGGCGTCGTGGATGCATCCCACAACGTCACCGACGGTGGCGCGATGAAAGGCCAAAGGCTGATCACAAGACCCGTGAAGGCCAGGAAGAACAACCCGATCGAGCACATGAACGGGACGACTTCCTTGCGTTTCTCCAGCGCCGACCACAACGTCCAGACCAGCAACACCGTCAGCACCGGCACCGGCGCGAACACGAAGCTATTCGGGAAACTGAACCAGCGTGCCGATATACGCGCGTCCTTCAGTGGCGTCCAGATACTGATCAGCAAGATAAACGCGATGACACCGAACAGCACTTTCTTCGCCATGCCTCGGGCCCATTCCTGCAACTCGCCTTCCGTTTTAAGCACGAGCCAGGTCGTGCCCTGCAGCGCGTAGCCGAAAATCAGCCCGGCACCCGTCAGCAGCGGAAACGGCGCAAACCAGTCCCAGCTTGTGCCGGCAAACACGCGCCCGTGAATGGGAAAGCCCTGCATGAACATGCCGAGCACAACGCCCTGCGAGAACGTCGCGATCAGCGAGCCGTAGCCGAACGCGCCATCCCAGATCCACTTGCGCGCGCCGACCACTTCGCGGAATTCAAACGCCACGCCGCGAAAGATCAAGCCCAGCAGCATCAGCAGGATCGGGAAATAGACCGCCGGCACGATGATCGCGAACGCAAGCGGAAAGACCGCGAGCAGGCCACCGCCGCCAAGGATCAGCCAGGTTTCGTTGAAGTCCCAGACGGGGGCGACGGAGTTGATCATCAACTGGCGTTCAACGGGGTCGCGGCGCAGCAGGAACACCATGCCCACGCCGAGATCGAAGCCGTCGAGCAGCACGTACATGAATACCGCGAGCGCGAGGATGGCGGCCCACATCGGTACGAGGTCGAGCATCATGATCTCCTGGAAGGGGGAACGACGTCGTCCGGGCCGACGGATTTGGCTGCACTCACGCCGCCCGATGCATTAGCCGATGCATTGGCCGATGCCGCCGATAACGGCCGCGCCGCGCGCGTTTCCGGTTGCAGGAGGTCGCTGTCGGTATCGGCGTGTTCGTCGGCGGGGCCGATCCGCACAAGCCGTCGCAGCAGGATGAAGCCCGAGCCGAAGATGACGATATACGCCAGCACGTAAAGCAGCCACGAGAGCCCGACATCGCCGGCTGTCAGCGACGGCGTGACCGAGTCGCTGGTCCGCATCAGTCCATACACGGTCCACGGCTGGCGGCCGGCTTCGGTCGTCGTCCATCCCGCCAGCACGGCGATAAACCCGAGCGGCATGCCATACGTGGCGCAACGCAGCCAGCGCGTACTTGTCTCGAGTTTGCCGCGTGCAAACAGCACAATGCCGGAGAGCACCAGCGCGAACATCAGCAACGCGATACCGACCATGATCCGGAACGCGAAGAACACCACCGCCACGTTCGGCCTGTCTTCACGCGGGAAGTCCTTCAGGCCGCGTACCGTGCCGTTCGGATCGTGCGTGAGGTAGATGCTGCCGAGCACGGGTATCGAAATTTCGAAATCGTTGCGCTCGTTGGCCTGGTCGGGAATAGCGAAGAGTGCGGCGGGCACGCGCGAACCGGTGTTCCACAGACCTTCCATCGCCGCGATCTTGGCCGGCTGATGTTCGAGCGTGTTGAGACCGTGTGCATCGCCGATAACCATCTGAACCGGCACCATGATCACGAGAAAGATCAGCGCCATCTTGGTCATCACGCGGCTTTCCTCAAGCGCGCGACCTTGCCGCAAATAAAGCGCGCCGACGCCGAGAATCACGAACGCGGCCGTCACCAGGAAGGCGCTGACCGTATGGCCGAGACGGTAAGGAAAGGAGGGCGTGAAAATGGCGTCGAAGAAACTCGTCACTTCGAAGCGGCCGTCGGGAAGGATCTTGTAGCCCGCCGGAGTCTGCATCCAGCTATTCACCGCGAGAATCCAGAACGACGAAATCACCGTCCCCGATGCGACAAAAACCGCTGCGAGCACGTGCGCCCATTGCGGCACGAGCTTGCGCCCAAACAACAGGACGCCGAGGAACGCAGCTTCGAGAAAGAACGCGGTCAGCACCTCGTAACCCATTAGCGGGCCGATCACGCTGGCGGTGGCATCGGTGAACCGGCTCCAGTTGGTGCCGAACTGGAACGGCATCACGATCCCCGACACCACGCCCATGCCGAATGAAACCGCGAATATCTTCAGCCAGAACGCAGAAAGGCGCCTGTACACGTCCCGTTTGCTTATCCACCAGAGCAATTCAAGCGTTGCGATAAAACACGATAAGCCGACCGTAAAGGCCGGCAACAGGATGTGAAACGCAATCACCCAGGCAAACTGGAAACGGGATAGCAAAACGGCATCGAACTCCATGAACACTCCGCGCGAGAAGTTTCAAATGGGTTGATTCAGTGGCACGTCAGCGTTGTGCCGTGCTCGTTGTGGCGGTGTTTCACGTATCAACTGCTGCGTACTGGTTTAGATTAAAGCAGGTTTTCGTGAAAGGACGTTTTTATTTCGCGTTGTCCTTTGAGGATGCATTCACTGCTCGAACGGATTGACGGAGCGCATAAAGGCATTCGCAGCAAGGCCGCTGCGGGTTATTTCAGCTTTTCGTATTTCTTATATGTTGACGCGAAAAGCGGCGTAAAAGGCGCTGAAACCGGCTCGAATGCCAGTAGATTGTGGTCGACCGCAAGCGGCTCATTCGGTCTATCGTTATAATTACGCTTCTATTACATGCCGCAGGGACGACCCTGCGCGCCTCAGTTACATCGGGGACGGCCCCGTTTTTCGACGGGAGTTTCTTGTGTCCTGGTTTCTATTGCTGATCGCGGGCCTGCTTGAAGTGGCGTGGGCCGCGGGTCTCAAAACCTCCGAAGGTTTCACACGGCTCTGGCCGTCGGTGTTCACGCTGGTCACAGCCACCGGCAGCTTCGTGCTGCTGGCGCTGGCGATGCGCCAGTTGCCGTTGGGTACGGCTTATGCCGTGTGGACGGGTATCGGCGCGATTGGCGCGTTCGTGTTTGGAATTGTCATGCTGGGCGAAGCGCTGACGGTTGCGCGAGTCGCGAGCGCTGCACTGATCGTGGTCGGGTTGATTGGATTGAAAGTATCGTCAGGACATTAAATCCGATGATTTAGCGCATTGCAGCGGCCTTTTGTCACGGCCCATTCCCGACCTATTCCTGGATCATTAAAGGGATCGCAAAAATGACCGTTAAAGAGTACAAGGCGGAGTTCAAGGCCGCGTGTGCTGCGATTTCGTGATTAAGGGCTGAATCAGGAACGTTGGATGCTGTACACGTCGACATATGGCGCAATGCATCAACGCGCTGCGCGTGGCTATAATGACTTTCAGTTGTCTTGAAAAATTCACCGGGTTCGGTAGTCTTTTCGTCAGGTGAACCCGGAACAGCGCCAGAATAAGGTGGGCCGGGTCAATACCGGGCCTATCGGGCTGCATCCATTTATCCCCAGCCCGTCGCCGGGCAGCTTGAGCGGCGGGTCAGGCATTCGTAGCCAGATGTGCCGGAATCTCCGGCGCTCGGGCACGGGGCGAGCAGCGCGCAAGGAGACGGTCATGCTTGAAGCACTTTCGCTGGCAGCGGGTCTTTCGTGGGCCAGCGGGCTGCGACTGTACCTGACGGTTTTCGTCGCGGGGCTGTTCGAGCGCATGGGACTGGTCCACTTACCCGACACCCTCGCGGTGCTGGGTTCTCCGTGGGTGATCGGCGTGGCGGCAGCGCTTGCCGTGGTCGAGTTTTTCGCCGATAAAATCCCCGCCTTCGACTCCCTCTGGGATGCCATCCACACCTTCATTCGCATTCCGGCCGGCGCCGTGCTGGCCGTTGGCGCGTTCGGTCACGCCGATCCGGCGCTGCTGACTGTTGCCGCGCTCGCCGGCGGTACGCTTGCGGGTGCCGCGCATCTGGCGAAAGCCGGCACGCGGGCGCTGATCAATTTATCGCCGGAACCGGTGTCGAACTGGGTGGCATCGGCGACCGAGGATTTCGGCGCGTTGCTGGGCATCACGCTCGCGTTGTTCGTGCCGTTGCTGTGCCTGGTCCTGATCATCGCGTTCCTGTTGTGTGCCGGCTGGGCGTTGCCACGGATCGTAAGAGGCGTGCGCGGCGGCTTCGGGCGGATGGCCAAGCACATGGTGCCCAGCGTCAGCGCACGGGTGAATCCGGGCGTCGGCCGGTTCAGGAGCAAGCACGATTGAGTACGAGTAGCCTGGACGGCGAGTTGAAGCGGGATCCGAAGCAGGATTCCAAGCAGGATCCGAAGCAGGATTCAAAGCAGCAAGGACTGAGCTTCACGCAGATTGCGCGCCAGTCGTTGCGAATGACCGCGCGCGACTGGCGTGCGGGCGAGTTGACCATGCTCATCCTGGCGCTGGTGCTGGCGGTCGCCGCGCTCGCGAGTGTCGGGTTTCTCGGCGACCGGATGCGCCAGGGGCTGGAGCGGGATGCGCGGCAGATGATTGCCGCGGATTTTGTCGTTCGCGCCGATCATCCGGTCGATCCCGCGTTCGCCGCAGAAGCGGCTCAACTCAAGCTCGAGACCGCGACCACCGCGATTTTTCCCAGCATGATCAGCGCGGGTGTTTCGGGAAATGCGTCCGCCACGCCTGTTGCCCGTCTGGCGGCGTTGAAGGCCGTTTCGCCTGGGTATCCGTTGCGCGGCGCGGTGAGCATTGCGACTGCTGCCGATCAGCCCGGCACGCCCACCACCTCCATTCCCGCGCCCGGCACTGTCTGGGTCGACCCCGCGTTGCTCGATGCGTTGAAAGTGCCTGTCGGCGGCACCGTCCGCGTGGGTACGCGCGCGTTCAAGGTGGCGGCGGTCATCACGCGCGAACTCGATCGCGGGTTCTCGTTCGTCAGCTTTTCGCCGCGCCTGATGATGCGCTCCGATGAACTCGTGTCCACCGGCCTCGTCACGTTCGGCAGCCGCGTGACCTATCGGTTGCTGGTGGCGGGACCGGATGCGCAGGTCAAGCAGTTCGCCACGTTCGCCCGCGCAAAAGTGGACGATGGCAAGCTGCGCGGCGTCGCGCTCGAATCGTTGCAGGACGGCCAGCCCCAAGTGCGTCAGACCATCGACCGCGCCAGTCATTTCCTCACGCTCGTCTCGCTGCTCACCGCGCTGCTCGCGGCGGTTGCCATCGCGATGGCCTCGCACCGTTTCGCGCGCCGGCATCTGGACGGCTGCGCGGCCATGCGCTGTCTCGGCGTGAGCCAGGGGACGTTGCGGTCTTTGTTTATTGGTGAATTCCTGCTGGTCGGGTTGCTGGGCAGCGCGGTAGGTGTGGTGCTTGGCTTCGGCGGCCATCTGGTACTGCTGGACTGGCTGGGAACACTCGTCGATGTCGAATTGCCGCCGCCCAGCGTCTGGCCCGCGTTGCAGGGGATTGCGACCGGACTGGTGCTGTTGCTTGGTTTTGCTGTGCCGCCGTTATTGCCGCTGACGCGCGTGCCGCCGATCCACGTCATTCGCCGGGAACTCGGCGATGCCGGCCGGGTAGCGTGGATCGCCTACGGCGTGGGCGTGCTGCTGTTCGCCGGCCTGCTCGTGCTCGCGGCGGGCGAATGGAAACTGGGCGGGATCGTGGCGGGCGGATTCGCGGGCGGTCTGGTGGTGTTTGGCGGCATTGCGCGCGTGGCGCTTTGGGCCGCCGCCCGGTTTGTTCGAAGCGAACGCGTTGGCGCGGGCGTGGGCTGGCGGTACGCGCTGGCGTCGCTGGAGCGGCGCAGCGGCGCGAGCGCGCTGCAGATCACGGCGCTCGGCATCGGCCTCATGTGCCTGCTGCTTATCGCGATGACGCGCAGCGACCTGATCGCGGGCTGGCGGCAATCGACGCCGCCGGACGCGCCGAACGAATTTCTCATCGATGTCCAGCCTGACCAGCGCGCCGGCGTCGCCGATTACCTCTCGCAACATGGCCAGGCCGACGCGGTGTTGTCGCCGATGGTGCGCGGTCGCCTGATCGCCGTGAACGGCAAGCCGGTCAGTCCCGACAACTACGAAAAGGCCGACGCAAAGCGTCTGGTGGACCGCGAGTTCAACCTCTCGTACACCACCGAACTACCCAGCGATAACCGCGTGGTCGGCGGCGACTGGTACGGCACGGACGCAAAGGCGCAGGTATCGATAGAACAGGGGCTCGCGAAGATCATCCACGTGAAACTCGGCGATACGCTGCGTTTCGACGTCGCCGGCATGCAGGTCGAAGGGCCAGTCACGAGCCTGCGCAAGGTTGACTGGAATTCGTTCAAGGTGAATTTCTTTGTGCTGATGCCGCCGCCGTCCATCAGCGATCTGCCCGCGACGTTCATCACCAGTTTCCATTTGCCGCCGGGGCAGCAGGGTTTGATCGATGGCTTGATCAACAAGTATCCGAGCGTGACCGCCATTGATATCGCGCCGATTCTCGCGCAGATCCAGCGCGTGCTGGAGCAGGTGATTGGCGCTGTGCAGTTCCTGTTTGTCTTCACGCTCGCGGCGGGCGTGCTCGTGTTGTACGCGGCGCTGGCCGGTACGCGCGACGAGCGTGTGCACGAGTCCGCGTTGCTGCGCGCGCTCGGGGCGTCGCACAAGCAGGTGCGCTCGGTGCAGACCGCGGAGTTCGTGGCAGTGGGCGCATTGAGCGGGCTGATGGCGGCGCTTGGCGCACAGGGAATCGGCTGGGTGCTGGCGACGTACGTGTTCGAGTTTCACATCGATTTCAACCCGTGGCTCGTGCCGGCGGGCATCGTGGCGGGTGTCGTGTGTTCGGGTGTGGGCGGCTGGATGAGCCTGCGCCGCGTATTGTCGCGGCCGGCGCTGCAATCGTTGCGGGATGCCTGACCGAGGCCCGGATAACGCGTGGCCGTGCGTCACCCGCCAAACACCAGACGAACCCCGCAGCGCTCCTTCCCCCGATAACCCCAAAGAAAACGCATGACCGAAGCAAATATTGAACAAGCGCCGCAACCCACGGCATTTGAACTCGTTGGCGGCGAGGAGCGCGTGCGTGCGCTCGTCGACCGGTTCTACGATCTGATGGATCTCGAACCGGACTTCGCGGCTTTGCGCGCATTGCATCCTCCCACGCTCGAGAATTCCCGCGATAAATTCTTCTGGTTCCTGTGCGGCTGGATGGGCGGCCCGGACCATTACATCAGCCGCTTTGGCCATCCGCGTTTGCGCGCTCGGCATATGAACTTCGCGATTGCATCGCCGCAACGGGATCAATGGCTGCGCTGCATGGCGTGGGCAATGGAAGATACCGGCCTCGACGCGCCCTTGCGTGAACGCCTCCTCACCTCTTTCTTCGATACCGCCGACTGGATGCGCAACCGCCCGGGTTAAGGCACCTTGGCGGGCCGCCCGCATAATACGGGTTCATTTCAGCCGGTGACAGACCAGGAGACTTCCCCATGAGTACACGCGCGTTGTTTCGCGAGGACGCCTATTTGACGCGCTGCGAGGCGACGATCACGGCTATCGACGAGCTTGGCATCCATCTCGATCAAACCGTGTTTTATCCGCTGGGCGGCGGTCAGGCCGGTGATGCCGGATCGCTGACGCTTGCTGACGGCACGCGCATCGAAATAACGGACACCCGCAAGGCCAAGTTCGAAGGCGCGACGCCGGATGACGCCGTCCACGTGCCCGCGCCGGATCAGGACGCGCTGCTCGCGAAGCTGAACGTGGGCGATCGGGTGACGGCCGAGATCGATTGGGAGCGCCGCTACCGGCACATGCGCCTGCATACGGCGACGCATCTGCTGTGCGCGGCATTACCTTATCCCGTCGATGGCTGCAGCATCACCAGCGGCTACGCGCGCATGGACTTCGCGACGGTCGAACCGATCGAACGCGAGGCGCTGGAAACGCGCTTGCGTGAGCTGATTGGCGGCGCCCATCTGGTGGCGACCGAGTGGATCACCGATCAGGAAATGGAAGAGCGTCACGAGCTCGTCCGCACCATGAGCGTGAAGCCGCCGGCCGGCATGGGGCGTGTGCGTTTGTTGCGCATCGAAGGTATTGATTTGCAGCCGTGCGGCGGTACGCATGTGCGTAACACGAGCGAGATCGGTGAGCTGCGGATCGCGAAGGTGGAGAAGAAAAGTGCACGCACGCGGCGTCTTGTAATCGAGTTTGCGTGATGCTCGACGCACGCGCTCAAGCGGTGCTCGACGCGTGGTTCGGTGCGCCGGATTCGGCGGAGTACGGTCACGCGCGCCGTGCCTGGTTCAAGAAGAATGCGACCTTCGATGCCATGCTTCACGAGCGCTTCGGCGCTTTGATCGAGGAGGCATTGGAAGGTCGGCTTGCATCGTGGTGCGCTACACCGCTCGGCGCGCTGGCATTGATCGTGTTGCTCGACCAGTTCACGCGCAATTGTTTTCGCAACACGCCGCGTGCATTCGCCGGTGACGCCGAAGCGTTAAAGCTGGCTCGCATGCTGGTCGATACGCGCGGCGAGCTCACGTTGCCGACGATTCATCATCGCGTGTTCGTGACCATGCCGTTCGAGCACGACGAGACGCTGGCAAGCCAGCGCGAAGCTGTGCGTCTGCACCAAGCACTCTTCGATGAAACCGGCGACAAGGACATCGAAGACGGGCTGAAATACGCGCTGCGCCATGCCGAAGTGATCGAGCGATTTGGCCGCTTTCCGCATCGCAACGTTATCCTCGGCCGCGAATCAACAGCCGAAGAACGCGCATGGCTCAAGCAGAAGGGCGGTTTTTAGCGTCCAAACGTTTTAACGCCCGCCCGCCACGTCGAGCAATGCGCCGGTCACATACGCCGACGCATCCGACAACAGCCACACAATCGATTCCGCCACTTCATCCGCCGTGCCGGGCCGCCCCAGCGGCGCGAGCGAGCCCAGCTGTGCCGCACGATCGGGCTTGCCGCCGCTTGCGTGAATCTCGGTATCGATCAAACCAGGCCGCACCGCATTCACGCGCACGCCTTCCGGACCGAGTTCTTTTGCGAGGCCGATCGTCAAGGTATCGATGGCGCCTTTCGATCCGGCGTAGTCCACGTACTCGTTCGGCGACCCAAGCCGCGCTGCCGCCGACGACACATTGACGATCGACCCGCCCCGTCCGCCGCGTTTGGTCGACATGCGCCGAGCCGCTTCACGCGCGCAGAGATACGCGCCGAGCACGTTGGTATCGAAGACGCGTTTCATGCGCGCGATGTCCATGTCGGCCAGCGCGGAACCGGGCGCGACAATGCCCGCGTTGTTCACGAAGCCGTCGATAGGACCGAACGCGCGCACGGTTGCATCGAACAGGGCAATCACATCGGCTTCTTCGCAGACATCGCCCTGGATTGCGATCGCCTGGCCACCGGCGGCTTGCGCGCGGGCGACGGTTTCATCGGCGGCGCTGCGGTTGGTCGCGTAATTCACGCCGATCGACCAGCCACGCGCCGCGCACAGCAAAACGGCGGCACGGCCAATGCCGCGGCTGCCGCCCGTGATCAACACTACCCTCGACATCGTCAAATTCTCCGTTGGGATATCAAACAGCGTCGCGTTTCTCGGGCCAGCGGTCTACCAGCGGCGGTTCATACGCGTTGAGCGCTTCGATGAGCTTCACGGGATCGGCGTTCACTTGCAGCATGTCGAGGAACGGCGCGCGCATGAAACCTTCTTCCACCGTATGGCGCAGCATGGCGAGCAGCGGATCGTAATACCCGTCCACGTTCAGCAGCGCGACCGGCTTCTCGTGATAACGAAGCTGCGCCCACGTGTAGACCTCGAACAGCTCTTCGAACGTACCGACACCGCCGGGCATCGATACAAACGCATCCGCGAGATCGGCCATTTTCTTCTTGCGTTGATGCATGTCGGGCACGACGTACAGCTCCGTCAGACCTTTATGGCCGACTTCCTTGTTCATCAGCAATTCGGGGATCACACCGATGGCGCGGCCACCGAGCGCCAGGACTTCGTCAGCGATGGTGCCCATCAACCCCACGCTCCCGCCGCCGTAGACCAGCGCGAGATCCGCTTCGACCAACGCCCGGCCAAACGCTTTTGCCGCTTCGGCATAGACCGGTCTGGCTCCATTGGCGGAGCCGCAATATACGCAGACTGCTTTCATTAAATAGGTTCCTTAGGCGCGCCGTCTTCCTTGGGCGCGCGGTAATCGGCAAAGACGCGTTCCGGCATTTTCCCCGACACGAGGTCATCGAAAATCTGCCGTGACCGGCCACGGAGATACGGCGCCATCATCGAGATGATATGCAGGCTCGCCTGATGCAATTCCGAGCGGATGGTTTCCTGCTCGTTATATTTGCGCGGGTTCATGACGAACTGGTACGACAGCCAGTACGTCGCGATCACCCCCATGTTGGTCGCGATCACCTTGATTTCCGCGGGCGTTGCGACCATTTCGTGATCGGCTACGAGTGCGTCGCACAGTTGCTGCGCGAAGTTGACCTTGTGGGTGATGATCTGTTTGAAATGCGTTTCCAGCGTGCGGTTTCGTGCGAGCAGATCATTCAGGTCGCGATACAAAAACCGGTACTGCCACAGGAAATCCGCCATGTACTGCAGGTACGACCACATCTCGTCAATTGTCGGACGATGGTCTTCGGGAAAGCGCAGCCGCTTTTCGATCTGCTGTTCGAACTGCGCGAAGATGCTGTTGATGATGTCGTCTTTGTTGCGGAAATGGTAGTACAGGTTACCTGGACTGATTTCCATCTCTTCGGCGATGGTAGTCGTCGTGACGTTCGGTTCCCCGATATCGTTGAACAGCTTCAGCGACAGTTCGAGAATCCGTTCACGGGTGCGGCGGGGAGGTTTGGCTTCCATGTCGTCCGGACCTGGTTGACCGGTTCCGGGTGGGGGCGGCCTGAGGCGGCCTGCGTGACGGCGTCACGAACCCGGAAATCGGTGGCTATCTTGAATATCGGACGATTATAAACGGCTGAGTGGGGACGGGGTCTGCGCGGGTGGCCAGTTGCGTGCCGCGGGGTGTTCAAAACAGCATCAAGGCCCATCGCCAGAGCAATGGGCCGACTATCAGGCCCCATGTGAGCACGCACACCAGCAGGGCGACCATGACCGCCGCGCTGCCGAAATCCTTCGCCCGTTTGGACAGTTCGTGCCGTTCCAGCGAAATCCGGTCTATCGCCGCTTCCACGCTTGAGTTCAGTAATTCCACCATCAGCACCAGCAGCACGGACGCCAGCAGCGCCGCCCGTTCGACCGGCGAGACCGGCACGAAGATGCCGCACGGCACCAGGATGGCGGCGAGCGTCAGCTCCTGGCGGAACGCGCTTTCCTCGCGGATCGCCACGCGAAAGCCGTTCAGCGAGTTTTTCATCGCGTGCCAGGCGCGGGTCAGGCCGCGGTTGCCCTTGTAGGGATTGAACGGCAACGGAGCGAGCGGATCGTCGGCGCTCAAGGGCTCGCCCGGATGCGGCGCGCCCTCGATGTCGTCGTCTTCGTTGCTGAAGGGTTCCCGGTGTATCAAGAGCAGGGATTTCGCTTGCACTGAAGGTTTGGCTTTCACATTGCGCTTCTTTGAAACTTGCTGTGGTTGTACTGACGCACGCTCCGACGCACTTCTTCGAGCCACGCTCGAAGCCGCTTCGCGGGGCGGGGATGACTCGCGGCCGACTTCTCGAACGACCGCTGTGCGGAAGTCACCAAAGGCGAGTCCGCCGGCAGCTTGTTGTAGCTGCGAGCGGCCACGTCGCATTGTTGCCTTCTTTGGCCGGTAGGTCACGAACCGCACAACGCGTTTTGACATCCGCCACGTTGCGCTGAGGGCAACGCGGATTCAATCATACCGTTGCCCTCGCGAAAGCCAGATTACGCCGTTGCTTGGCTTTGCGTCGCGCCGCGAGTCGCAAGCGGCTTCAGATTCGCCGCGAATTGTTCCGATGCCGCCCGCCACGAGAACTTCTCCGCCCACGCACGGGCATCGGCGCGTTCAATTTTCAGCGCCCGCAAACACGCTTCGCGCAGGTCTTCGTCAAGCGCACCCGGGCCATCGGTGCCGAGCACATCGATCGGACCCGTCACCGGGTACGCCGCGACCGGCGTACCGCATGCCATTGCTTCGAGCAGCACGAGGCCGAAGGTATCGGTGCGGCTGGGGAACACGAATACATCAGCGGCCGCGTAGACCTTCGCCAGTTCCGCCTGCGACAGCACGCCAAGATAGTTCGCGTTCGGATAGCGCGATTTCAGTTCGGCCAGCGCCGGTCCTTCGCCCGCGACCCACTTCGACCCGGGCAGATCGAGCTTCAGGAAAGCCTCGACGTTCTTCTCGACCGCGACGCGCCCGACATACAAAAAAATGGGCCGTGTCGTGTTCAGGACCTTCGAATCCATCGGTCGAAAAATATCCAGATCCACGCCGCGTGTCCACAAGACCACGTTCGTGAAACCGAACTTTTCCAGGTCGGTTTTCACAACGGGCGTGGGCGCCATCACCGCTTGCGAAGGCTTGTGGAACCAGTGCAAAAACTTGTAGGTTGCAGCGAGCGGAATGTGGAACCGCGCCTGCACGTACTCAGGAAAGCGCGTGTGATACGCGGTCGTGAAGGGGAGTTTGTTGCGCAGAGCGAACGAGCGCGCTGCCATGCCGAGCGGGCCTTCCGTCGCGATATGTAGCGCATCCGGCGCAAATTCCTCTATGCGTTGCGCGACGCGGCGGCGCGGCAGCAGCGACAGGCGAATCTCGGGATAAGTCGGGCACGCGATGGTCCTGAATTCGAGCGGCGTCAGCAATTCCACGCGATGTCCCAGCGCAGTCAGTTCGCGGCTGGTGCTTTTCAAGGTACGCACGACGCCGTTGACTTGCGGTTCCCATGCGTCGGTAACAATCATGATTTTCATTCGATGGCCTCGATAAGTGAAAGCGCTCAGGCGGTTGCTCAGGCAGTCGATCAAGCAGTTGATCAGGCAGTTGCCGCGGCCTTTTGCGAATGGTGTTCAGGAGAGCGCAAGACGGTCCAGTAGATGATCTTCAGCTCGCCTTCGAACGTCTCGACAAGCGCCGACAGGCTTTCCACCCAGTCGCCGTCATTGCAGTACAGGACACCGTCGATATCGCGAATTTCAGCTTTGTGAATATGACCGCAGACAACGCCGTCGCAGCCGCGGCGGCGCGCTTCATCGGTCATCACGTGCTCGAACTTCGAGATGAAGTTCACCGCGTTCTTGACCTGATGCTTGAGGTATTGCGAGAGCGACCAGTAGTTCAGGCCCAAGCGGCTGCGTACCCGGTTGAACCAGCGGTTGAGCAGCAGGATCAGCGTGTAGAGCGTGTCGCCGAGATAAGCGAGCCACTTGGCGTGCTGTATGACGCCATCGAAGAGATCGCCGTGCACGATCCACAGGCGCTTGCCCGCGAGCGTGGTGTGGAACGCCTCGTTGCGTACATGGATGTCACCGAAAGCCAGGTCGCAGAACTGTCGCGCGGCTTCGTCGTGATTGCCCGGAATGTAGACCACCTGCGTGCCCTTGCGGGCTTTGCGCAGCACCTTCTGGATCACGTCGTTGTGCGCTTGCGGCCAGAACCAGCCTTTGCGCAGTTGCCATCCGTCGATGATGTCGCCAACGAGGTACAAGTACTCGGAATCGTTATGGCGGAGAAAATCGAGCAGATAGTGCGCCTGGCAGCCACCGGAGCCGAGATGGATATCGGATAGCCAGATGGTACGGTAGCGATGGTCGGCAGGTTCGTCGTCGGGGCGAGAGGTGGTTCCAGAAGCGGTCGGGGGAGCGAGGCTGGCGCCGGTGGTTTCAGGGGAAGGGGGAGGCGCCACGTCGGTGCGGAACGCGATGGCTTCGGCATCGCGGAGGGTAATGCCTAGGAGGTGACTCGCAGACGATTTAGTGGCCATGGGCACGCGCAACGGGTTGCAGTGCGGCCATTGCGCCATGCTCGCGTGACGGAGCCATGACAGTCACGAAAACTTCTTATTACTAAAGGTTGTGGCGGAAGCGCCGAGTGTGCGTTGAAGAAGGAAAAACGTCGCTATTTACGGGTCTTCGAGGTGTCCGGCGGGACAGATCGCAAGCCGGTCTGGTTGGCTTTGCGGGCGCTTACCCCGCATTACAACGCGCGATGTTTATGCGCGATTTCGTTTCGCGGTCGGGTTCGCGCAGATGGACGTTGCCCTGACGGACTATCGTTGCTGCAGCGCCACGACCACGCGAAAACTGGCATGACTCGCCGATAACCGGATGCGATACATCGCCGCAAGTACGCGGGGAGCTGAGCGTCCTCATCGTGTTGGCTTCGCCTATACTCTCGGATTTACGATGGAATCCTATGCAACTGGATAGCGGAACAGTGGGGCAGGCCGTTCGAATGTCGATGTGCAAAGTATGCAACGAACCGGCGCCTCTCTACGGCGTCACCGACTTCAACAAGAGTTGCGAAGAGCGGCGCGGGCGCTATCTGCCGCTCACCGGCGTGCCGGTCTATTACAACCGATGCAATGCTTGCGGTCTCATCTTCACCACTGCGTTCGATCATTGGAGCAAGGCCGACTACCTGCGGCACATTTATAACGATGATTACGTGCTGGTCGACCCTGACTACATTGATTCACGGCCTGCGGGCAATGCCGCTTTCATTCTTGATTTCATCAAGAAAGGTCACGGGTTAAGGTGTCTCGACTATGGTGGCGGCAATGGCACGCTGACGTCGTTATTGCGCAATGGCGGAGTAGACGGACATAGCTGGGACCCGATGGATGAAGAAGGGGTGCCGCCGTCAGGCTCATTCGATTTCATCAGCGCGTTCGAGGTTCTGGAGCACACGCCCGAACCGCTGGTCTCTGTCCAGGAAGCGCTCGGGCTGCTAAACGGGCGTGGTGTATTGCTGTTCTCCACGTTGACGATAGATCACGTGTCGCCGCGGGGGATGGACAACTGGTACATCGCGCCTCGCAATGGTCATATCACGCTTTATACGCGACGGTCATTGCAGACAATGTTCGGGGGATTGGGTTATCGGATCCATCACTTCAACGACAACCTGCATATGGCGCTGAAGGAAGCTCCAGACTGGCTGAGCTGAGACCGACAAAAGCAAGATAGGGGAGAAGGCCGGATTTCAGCGCGCAACTGACGCTTCGGAGGCCTGAGAGATATCGCTTGAGGTTTTTTCGTTGCCGTGATCCACAGCGGTTCAACATTGCGGATGTTGGGCTAAGCCGCCGGTGGGACCACGCCCACGATCCGTGTTCCGGCCAGCCGGTCATGCAAAAACTGTCGTGCCGGATCGAGCCACACTGCTGTGGCCCACAGCACGATCCACACGGCGGCCACTACAAGCGTGGCCGGAACGGAAAGCTTGAGCAACGGATGCAACGCCAGCGGCGGCAGGAACCACAACCACGCAAACACATAGCGCGCGATGGCGCGTGCGGTTGAAACCGGCGCTCCACGCGCATCGACCACTTTCAGCCGCCAGGTTTTCATGGGCAGTGTCTGCCCGCCATGTGTCCAGAAGTAGACGAAATAAACTGCGAGCACAAACCCGATCCACGCCATCAGCAGATTGTGGTGGGTGAGTCCGTTGCGTTGCTGGGTGAGCGTGCTGAACAAATACCCGGCGATAAAAACGATCCCGAACAGGATCACGCCTTCATAGAGCATCGTAGCCAGTCGGCGACGCAGTCTGGGCGCGCTCAATTCGGGAGACTCGACAGATTCCAGAGAGGAAGCGCTCAATTTGTGCCTAAGACCCGTTGAATATGGACGGCGCCTGTTGCGGCGAAACCGGAATCGGCGTGGCCGGCACAAAACTGGCGGCGCTGGGAATGGCGGGAACAACGGGAGCGGCGGGCGCCGCCGGAGAAGCAGACGTCCCCATTGCAGCAGCCTCGGAAGCACGCGAATGTTCCCGGGCGGTCATCAGCCGGTCGATATCCTTGACTTCGGTTTTACCGGAAGGCGGCGCGCTGACAACGGTTGGCCGGCGCGGGTGTTCGGTGGCGGCGAGCTTTTTCTTCTGATCTTCCGGGAGCTTTTGATAAGCATCCCAGGCGCGTTCCCGCTTCTCAACAGGGACGGACTTCGAAACCTGATAATTTTCGCGCGCGACCTTGCGTTGTTCCGGGGTCATGTGGACCCATTCGGTCATTCGTTCATGCAGGCGTTTTTGCGCATCGGGCGACATCTTCTTGTATCGCGACGCTATCTTGATCCAATTGCGCTTACGTTCTTCGCTGAACTGATCCCATTGCGAAGCGAACGGCGCGAGCGCGACCCGTTGCGCGTCGGTGAGCCGGGCCCATGCCATAGGACTGGCGGGGGAGGAGAGCGAAGAAAGTGGCGACAGGACTTCTCCCGCGCTCGCCCCGGCCGGCGCGGCGGCAACGGGCAACGCCGAAGCGGACGAGTAGAAACGCGGATAGGTGGCGGCAAACGCGACAAGTCCCGCAATTGCGCATCCAAAGACAATCGCGAGGCCGCGCTTGTAACTCACCCGATGACTCCTGCAGTCTTAATGATTGCGCGTCAGGTACGCGTTGAAACCGTGGTCGAGATAGGCGTCGAGCGGGAGATTGTCGCTGAGCATGGCCGCGTCGATATCGGCGAGTTCCGCGGTGCGCTGCTGGTCCTCGAAATAAGCGATGCCAGCCAACCCGATCACGAGCGCGAGCAGCGGCCACGCCAGCGCGAGGCGCGAGAAGCGGCCGCGTTTACCCGCGTGGCCAGAGCCGGCCGGGCCGAGCGAACCCGGACCTGCCATGCCCGCCCCGGCGAGCGAAGGCGCGAAAACCGGCGCGGCGACCGCGACTTTTTCCGGCTTCTTGCGTGCGATCGCCGTCCGGCGCGCCGCTGCGAGCTTGTCGAGCGATGCGGCGGGTAGCGAATTGATGTTTTCGTCGAGCGCGCGGCGTACCTTCAGCGCGAACTCGGTTTCCTTGTGATCGAGAGCGTTGCTCATAGCGTGATTCCTTTCGCCTTCAGCGCGTGTGCCAGCGCGTGCGTGGCCCGCGAGCAATGTGTTTTTACGCTGCCTTCAGAGCAGCCCATTGCAGCGGCGGTTTCGGCGACATCCATATCCTCCCAGTAACGCATGAGAAACGCTTCCCGTTGACGTGCTGGTAGTTTTTGGATCTCCGCGTCGATCAGGTTGAGCACCTGTTCACGCTCGAGCCGGCTCTCGCTGCTTTCCGCACCGACCGTCCCGTCCTGCGATTCGAAGGTCTCCAGGGGGTCGAATTCGTCGTCGTCGGCGTTGCCGAACGAGGAGAACAGGCTTACCCACGTATTACGGACCTTTTGGCGCCGGAAATAGTCGTGCGTTGCATTCTGCAGGATACGCTGAAACAAAAGGGGCAATTCGGGCGGTGGCCGGTCGCCGTATTTTTCGGCGAGCTTGATCATCGCATCCTGAACGATGTCGAGCGCCGCATCGTCGTCGCGTACGGTGTACACCGTCTGCTTAAACGCGCGTCTTTCGACGCCCGCCAGAAAATCGGCGAGTTCCTTGTCTGATGCCATCCGTGAGGCCCGGCGCAACGAGCGTGCGTCGATAAGAGTTGGTGAGAGGTTTAAAACCTGCGGATGCTAGCAAACTTTTGAGTGAACAGCGAGGAAATGCGCCGCCGTTACAGGCTGAAACACAGAGTTTTCTTCAGTATTTCGGATAAATCCGAGCCTTTAAGCCGCGATTCCTGCTCGCTTCAGGCGGGATTGTGCAATTTTTCCTTGACGACCTTTATTGCCTCGGGCTATCGTTTCCGACTCGCATCATAAAGTGAACTGTCTCTTTGAGGCGAGCCCAAGAAGCCCGCTTCCCATTTAGACGCGCCGCTTGAACCCGAGCCATAAGCCCGGCAGAGAGCACCCAATCAATTTTTTGCCGAAAATTCGAAAGGTGAATGTATGAATATGCCCAGCGCGGAATTCTCCACGTCGGATACGACTCCCCCCCTCGAAGCTGAATCCATCGGCGGCACCGTGCTCATGCGCGCGCTCGCTGACGAAAAAGTCGAGTTCATTTGGGGCTATCCCGGCGGCTCGGTACTCTATATCTACGACGAGTTGTACAAGCAGGACCAGATCCAGCACATCCTCGTGCGCCACGAACAGGCCGCGGTTCATGCCGCTGACGCCTACGCGCGCTCCACGGGTAATGTCGGCGTGTGCCTCGTGACCTCCGGCCCCGGCGTCACCAATGCGGTGACCGGTATTGCCACTGCCTACATGGATTCCATCCCGCTCGTGATCATCAGCGGCCAGGTTCCTACCGCGGCAATCGGCCAGGATGCGTTCCAGGAATGCGATACGGTCGGCATT
Organism: Caballeronia sp. LjRoot34; assembly: GCF_964253815.1. NCBI lineage: Bacteria > Pseudomonadati > Pseudomonadota > Betaproteobacteria > Burkholderiales > Burkholderiaceae > Caballeronia > Caballeronia sp. LjRoot34. The sequence goes on along the minus strand of NZ_CAXUSB020000001.1, from coordinate 2,826,450 downwards.
ACGCGTCCATGCGTCAAGCACAACTTCCTTGTGAAGGACGTGCGTGAGCTTGCTTTGACCATCAAGAAGGCGTTTTACATCGCCCGGACGGGACGTCCCGGCCCGGTGCTGATCGACATTCCGAAAGATGTGTCGAAGACGCCGTGCAAGTACGAACCAATCAAATCCGTCTCGCTGCGTTCGTACAATCCGGTGACCAAAGGTCATTCGGGCCAGATCCGCAAGGCCGTGCAGTTGTTGCTCTCGGCGAAGCGTCCGTACATCTACACGGGCGGTGGCATCATCCTGGCGAATGCGGCGCGTGAGTTGAACCAGTTCGCCGACCTGCTCGGTTATCCGGTGACGAATACGCTGATGGGCCTGGGCGGTTATCGCGCGGACAACAAGAAATTCCTCGGCATGCTCGGCATGCACGGCACGTACGAAGCCAACATGGCCATGCAGCATTGCGACGTGCTGATTGCGATCGGCGCACGTTTCGATGACCGCGTGATCGGCGATCCGGAGCATTTCGCGTCGCATGCGAAGAAGATCATTCACATCGACATTGATCCGTCGTCCATTTCCAAGCGCGTGAAGGTCGATATTCCGATTGTTGGCGACGTGAAGGAAGTGCTGAAAGAGTTGATCGAACAGTTGCAGACGGCCGAACACGGTCCGGACACGGCGGCGCTGGCCGACTGGTGGAAGGACATCGAGGCATGGCGTTCGAAGGACTGCCTCAAGTTCGACCGCGCAAGCGAGATCATCAAGCCGCAGTACGTGGTCGAAAAGGCGTGGGAACTGACCGACGGCGAAGCATTCGTTTGTTCGGACGTCGGCCAGCATCAAATGTGGGCGGCGCAGTTCTATCGCTTCAACAAGCCGCGTCGATGGATCAATTCAGGTGGTCTCGGCACCATGGGCTTCGGCTTGCCGGCGGCCATGGGCGTGAAGATGGCGCACCCGGACGACGAGGTGCTGTGCATCACGGGCGAAGGCTCGGTCCAGATGTGCATCCAGGAATTGTCGACGTGCAAGCAGTACAACACGCCGATCAAGATCATCTCGCTGAACAACCGCTATCTCGGCATGGTTCGCCAGTGGCAGCAGATCGAATACAAGAAGCGCTACTCCAGTTCTTACATGGACGCGCTGCCTGACTTCGTGAAGCTGGCTGAGGCTTATGGTCACGTGGGCATGCGCATCGAGCACACGCGCGACGTCGAACCGGCGCTGAAAGAAGCACTGCGCCTGAAGGATCGCACGGTGTTCCTCGACTTCCAGACAGATCCCACCGAAAACGTGTTTCCGATGGTCCAGGCAGGCAAGGGCATCACGGAAATGCTGCTCGGATCGGAAGATCTATAACGGCTGTTTTCCCTTAGCGCGGCTCGCGCGCGCCCGTCTTCACGAAAGACGTCCGGCCGCGCACGAGTCTCGCGAAAACAAGCTATCTAACTGGATAAATCAGGAACGCACCTATCATGAGACACATTATTTCCGTGCTGCTGGAAAACGAACCGGGCGCGTTATCGCGTGTCGTCGGGCTCTTTTCCGCGCGTGGCTACAACATTGAAACCTTGACGGTGGCGCCGACCGAAGACAGTTCGCTGTCGCGGCTGACCATCGTTTCCATTGGCTCGGATGACGTGATCGAACAGATCACAAAGCACCTGAACCGCCTGATCGAGGTGGTGAAAGTGGTCGACCTGACAGAGGGCGCCCACATCGAGCGCGAGCTGATGCTGATCAAGGTGAGAGCGGTCGGTAAGGAACGGGAAGAGATGAAGCGGATGGCGGATATCTTCCGCGGCCGCATCATCGACGTTACCGAAAAAAGCTACACGATGGAACTGACGGGCGCGAGCGACAAGCTCGACGCATTTATTCAGGGGCTGGACGCAACGGCAATTCTCGAGACCGTGCGCACAGGCAGTTCCGGCATTGGCCGGGGCGAGCGAATCCTGAAGGTCTGAGAGCGCCTGAACAACGCGTGCGTTATTTGGCACCCAATTTCACAAACTAAATTCAAGCAAAGGAACCACCATGAAAGTTTTCTACGACAAAGACGCCGACCTCTCCCTCATCAAGGGCAAGCAAGTCACGATCATCGGTTATGGCTCGCAAGGCCATGCGCACGCGCTGAACCTGAAGGAAAGCGGTGTGAACGTGACGGTCGGTCTGCGCAAGAACGGCGCATCGTGGAGCAAGGCTGAGAAGGCCGGCCTGAAGGTCAAGGAAGTCGCTGAAGCCGTGAAGGGCGCGGACGTGGTCATGATGCTGCTGCCGGACGAGCAGATCGCTGAAGTCTACAAGAACGAAGTGCATGACAACGCCAAGGAAGGCGCTGCATTGGCATTCGCGCACGGCTTCAACGTGCATTACGGCCAGGTTATCCCGCGTGCCGACCTCGACGTGATCATGATCGCCCCGAAGGCGCCAGGCCACACGGTTCGCAGCACGTACGCCCAGGGCGGCGGCGTTCCTCACCTGATCGCCGTGGCACAAGACAAGTCGGGCGCGGCACGCGACGTGGCATTGTCGTATGCAGCAGCGAACGGCGGCGGCCGTGCCGGTATTATCGAAACGAACTTCCGCGAAGAAACGGAAACTGACTTGTTCGGCGAGCAAGCTGTGCTTTGCGGCGGTACGGTCGATCTGATCAAGGCTGGCTTCGAAACGCTGGTGGAAGCGGGTTACGCGCCGGAAATGGCGTACTTCGAATGCCTGCACGAACTGAAGCTGATCGTCGACCTGATCTATGAAGGCGGCATCGCCAACATGAACTACTCGATCTCGAACAACGCCGAATACGGCGAATATGTGACGGGTCCGAAGATCGTGACGTCGGAAACGAAGAAGGCAATGAAGCAAGTGCTGACCGACATCCAGACCGGCGAGTACGCAAAGAGCTTCATCATCGAAAACAAGGCTGGCGCGCCGACGCTGCAATCGCGCCGCCGCCTGACGGCTGAGCACCAGATCGAAACGGTCGGCGCCAAGCTGCGCGCCATGATGCCGTGGATCGCTGCAAACAAGCTGGTTGATCAGTCGAAGAACTAAGCAGCTTCAGAACTAAAAAAGCTGCACGACCGGCCTCGTATGCCGGTCCTGGTGAAGACCGCAAGCCGTCCGGTGTCGCTTGGCGCCGGACGGCTTTTGCTATCCTACGGTTTTACTAAAAACATAGAACTCGTTCATGAACTATCCACATCCGATCATCGCGCGTGAAGGCTGGCCGTTTATTGCCATTGCGGCTGTCATTGCCGTGTTGATCCAGGCCATCGGCGGCTTTGGTTTTGCCTGGCCGTTCTGGCTATTGACGATCTTCGTCGTCCAGTTTTTCCGTGACCCCGCCCGGCCGATTCCCGTTCAGGCGAACGCCGTGCTGTGTCCGGCAGACGGGCGTATCGTCGCAGTGGAAACCGCGCACGACCCTTACGCGGGCCGCGAAGCGCTGAAGATCAGCGTGTTCATGAACGTGTTCAATGTCCACTCGCAGCGCTCCCCCGTCGATGGCGCTATCAGCAAGGTGGAGTACTTTCCCGGTTCGTATCTCAATGCAGCCGTCGATAAAGCCTCGACCGAGAACGAACGCAATGCGATCGTGATCCAGACGGCGGCAGGGCATACGGTGACTTCGGTGCAGATCGCCGGACTGATCGCGCGGCGTATTTTGTGCTACGTCCACGTTGGCGAGCCGCTTAACCGTGGCCAGCGTTATGGCTTTATCCGCTTTGGATCGCGAGTCGATGTGTATCTGCCGGTGGGCAGCCGTCCGCGGGTGGCGATTGGCGAGAAGGTGTCGGCCTCGTCTACCATCCTTGCTGAGTTCGCAGAGTAGTCAGTGAACCGGCAGAGAATCAGTACAAATAAAGCGGTAAAACCAGGCTGCACAACGGAGGACTCGATGGCACTCAAACCGCGCCGAACGCGAAGCACGGCAACACCCCCACGGGCGTTTCGCCGTAACAAGTCGGCGCAGGACATCGGCGTGCTGGAAACGCGGCGTGCGAAGCGGCAACAGTTTTTGAGGAAGCGCGGCATTTACCTGCTGCCCAACGCGTTCACCACGGCCGCGTTGTTCTGCGGCTTTTTCGCGGTCGTTCAGGCTATGAACGTGCGCTTCGAGATCGCGGCCATCGCGATCTTCGTAGCCATGGTGCTGGATGGCATGGACGGCCGGGTTGCACGCATGACGCATACACAGAGCGCGTTCGGCGAGCAGTTCGACAGCCTCTCGGACATGGTCTCGTTTGGCGTGGCGCCCGCGCTGGTGATGTACGAATGGATCCTGAAGGACCTGGGCCGATGGGGCTGGCTCGCGGCGTTCGTCTATTGCTCGGGTGCGGCGTTGCGCCTCGCGCGCTTCAATACGAACGTAGGCGTGGTCGATAAACGCTACTTCCAGGGCCTGCCGAGCCCGGCGGCGGCGGCGTTGATCGCGGGTTTCGTGTGGCTCGCTACCGACAACCGTGTGCCGCTGAAGCTGGTCTGGCTGCCGTGGGTGGCGTTTGCGTTGACCATCTATGCCGGTGTCACGATGGTATCGAACGCGCCGTTCTACAGCGGCAAGGCGCTCGATGTGCGCTTCCGTGTCCCGTTCGCCGGCGTGCTGCTGGTGGTGGTGGCGTTTGTGCTGGTGTCGTCGGATCCGCCCTTGATGTTGTTCGGCTTGTTCGTGTTGTACGGTTTTTCCGGTTACGCATGGTGGGGGTACATGGCCATACGCGGCCGGCCGAATCCGGCCAGATCGTCTGAAAAAGCGCACTGAAAGAACCGCGCGCATCGGCTTGAACCCGGTGCGCGCTTTTTGCTTTTGGGCGCCGCGTGGTCCAAAACCATGCGGGTAAAGTCAATCGGATCGATCGGAAAGCCCAATTGCACGCTCTCAAAAATCTCGTTATAGTCTGCAAATGATTTTTTTCGCCCATCCCCTCTCGTTTTTCCTAGCTGGTGCGCCGCTACGCGCGCTACCGCTACTAGCGCGCCTGCCGCGCTAAGCTTCCCGCCTCCCGTCTGCTCGTTCGTGGTTTTCGACGCCAGCGGTGGCGCGAACACCCGGATTCCGTATTGTTTTTCCCCACCGTTTTCAACACTCTAAAACTCCCCACTGGAGCCCGACATGGCAGACAAACTGATCATTTTCGACACGACCTTGCGCGATGGCGAGCAATCCCCCGGCGCGTCGATGACGAAGGACGAGAAGATCCGGATCGCGAAGGCGCTCGAACGGATGAAGGTCGATGTGATCGAAGCAGGCTTTGCGGCCAGTTCCAACGGCGATTTCGACGCGATTCATACCATTGCCGGCTTGATCAAGGACAGCACGATCTGCTCGCTGGCCCGCGCCAACGATAAAGACATCCAGCGCGCTGCTGACGCCCTGAAGCCCGCCGATCACTTCCGTATCCATACGTTCATTGCCACGTCGGCGCTGCATATGGAAAAGAAGCTGCGCATGAGCGCGGATCAGGTCTACGAGCAGGCGCGTCTCGCCACGCGTTTCGCGCGCAAGTTCACCGACGACGTCGAATTCTCGCCGGAAGACGGCAGCCGCTCGGATCTCGATTTCCTGTGCCGCGTGCTGGAAGCGGTGATTGATGAAGGGGCGACCATCATCAATATTCCCGATACGGTCGGCTACGCCGTGCCGGAAGGCTACGGCAACCTGATCAAGACCATCCGCGAACGCGTGCCGAATTCGGACAAGGCGGTGTGGTCCGTGCATTGCCATGATGACCTCGGCATGGCGGTCGCGAATTCGCTGGCCGGTGTCCACATCGGCGGCGCGCGTCAGATTGAGTGCACCATCAACGGCCTCGGCGAGCGCGCGGGCAACACGGCGCTGGAAGAAGTCGTGATGGCGATGAAAACGCGCAAGGATTACTACGGGCTGGAACTCGGTATCGATACAACGCATATCGTGCCGACTTCGAAGCTCGTCTCGCAGATCACCGGTTTTGTTGTGCAGCCGAACAAGGCTGTGGTCGGCGCGAACGCGTTTGCGCATGCTTCCGGCATTCACCAGGATGGCGTGCTCAAAGCGCGCGATACCTACGAAATCATGCGTGCCGAAGACGTGGGCTGGGCGACCAACAAGATCGTGCTCGGCAAGTTGTCGGGTCGTAACGCGTTCAAGCAGCGCCTGGAAGATCTCGGTGTGACGCTGGAATCGGAAACGGACGTGAACGCCGCGTTCGTGCGCTTCAAGGAACTCGCCGATCGTAAATCCGAGATATTCGATGAAGACATCATGGCGATCGTCTCCGAAGAATCAGCGGAAATGCAGGCGAAGGAAACGTTCCGCTTCGTGTCGCTGGCTCAGCATTCGGAAACGGGTGAGCAGCCGCACGCGCGTGTGGTGTTTGCGGTCGATGGTATCGAAGTGCAGGGTGAATCGCGAGGTAACGGCCCGGTCGATGCCACGCTGCACGCGATCGAATCGAAGGTGACGAGCGGCGCCGAGCTGGTGCTGTATTCGGTGAACGCCATTACCACGGGTACGCAGGCTCAGGGCGAAGTGACCGTGCGTTTGTCGAAGAGCGGCCGGATCGTGAACGGCGTGGGCACGGACCCAGATATCGTGGCGGCGTCGGCGAAGGCGTATCTCGCGGCACTGAACAAGCTGCATTCGAAGGTCGAGAAGCTGAATCCGCAGCTTTCCTAAATTGATTCGATTGAGTGATTGATTCGATTGAGGCGCGTATCCGGCGCTTCATCGGTTAAAAAACGGCTCTCGCCAAAAGCGAGGGCCGTTTTTCATTGCAGCTTTATGCCCGACAGCAAGCGGGTGGTTTCGATCACGCGCCATGCGCCGGTGCGGGTCATGCTGCTTTCGCGGCTGCATTTGAAGAGCCGGTGGGCTCGCCCGCGGTGTCGGTGTCGGAATCGGCGGGGTCTCCGGACGAAAGCACCTTGATGCGGCCGTCGCGCAGACCGAAGATCCAGCCGTGAACGCGCGGCGGACGCTCGGCGTCGCGCACGATGGGCGTGTCACGCAGCGCGCCCACTTGTTCAAGCACGCTCAGTTCCGCCAGCCGGTCGATGCGCGAATCCATCGTGCTCATGGCGTCGAGTTCGCCGCTATGCTCACGCGCCAGCGCGCACAACGGGGCAATGCGGCGGTTGACGTGGGGCAAGGCGTCGGACAACGGCAGCAACGACGCACGCACGCCCCCGCAGCCGTAGTGTCCGCACACAATCACGTGGTCCACTTTCAGCACCCTCACCGCGTATTCGAGGACGCTCATGGTGTTGTCATCGTCCGGAGAAAAGAGGTTCGCGATGTTGCGATGGACGAATAAATCACCGGGCTTCGAGTGCGTGATGGTTTCGGCCGGCACACGGCTGTCGGAGCATCCCAGCCACAGCACGGTCGGACTTTGACCCTGTGCCAGTGTTTCGAAGAAATCCGGGTCGCTGGCGGCAATTTCAGCCGCCCAGTCGGCGTTCTCAGCCAGCATGCGTTTAGGTCGATGCATGGGTATCAGCTCCAAAGCGTAATGAGAGGTACAGCACTGCAACGGTCAAATTATCGCTGGAAACGGGCTTCCGGCGTCATTGCTGCGCCGCGATTAACCTTGCGAATCACTTTTTATTAAAAGGTTCCGGCAGTCCAGGCGTAAAAAAATGCCGCTTTTTCGGGCGGCATTTTTTCGTCGACAACAGACTTCTTCGGTACTTTCCAGAGAAATCAGAAGAAATTCCGGGCGTCGGGATCGTGAAGCGGGTCGGGCGTTTTTTGCGTCAGGCGGAGCGTGCCCTGGTCATCGAAGTAAAAGCTGTACATCATGTACCAGACGTTTGCCTCCATGTACCGGTACGTCCATACCTCGCGTTTCATCAATGGGAAGTAGGACGTCTCCTCCGGACGGCCGAAGTTGATCAGCACGTCCTTGCGCGTCCAGGTGCCGATCTGCGCTTTGTAGAACTCGTTTTCATCCAGAACCTGCCGCACGCTCATGATCTTTCCCGATGCGTCGATATCCGCCGCCGTCGTCACCTCGCCCAGCGGTTGGGTCGGCCACATCAGGCGCTTGCCGCCATTCGGCAGGTCATAGACCTCTTTCGGCGGCCCCAGCTTTGCCGTGATGGTCGATGAGTCGGCGCCCGCCTGGTAGTTCTGCCACGGCTGCGCGCACGCCGTAAGCAGAAGGGCGAGCGCCATTGCTGCCGCGGGTTTTCGTATTGCCTTGCTCAACATCGAAACCTCCTTCGTATTCGTTTCCACGCTGTATCCACGATTGGTTGTGGGTTTTTCTGGTGATCTGCGCTGTGTCGCTTATTTTGACACGCGGTAAGCGGGCGGTTTTGATTGCGGTCGCCGGTTCGTCCTTCGGTCAGAGCGTGCTTGCGGTTATAGCTGGAACGCGCGGGCCCGGGTAGCTATTCCATTTCCGTTCGCATTTTTCCTGGGCGGTTGCACGCAGCGTGCCGAACGCCCTATGATCCGCGATTCGCTTTGCTGTCATGTTCGGCGTCATTTATTCGTGGATGAACTGTAATGGACTGTATGGGTCTCGGTTTGCGGTGCGTGGTTTCTTTCAGGGCAGGTAATCGGTTCCTGCCGGCGGGGTGGTTCGGGTTGCTCGGCCGCGCATTGCGCGCCGGTAAGCGCCTCGGTGGCTCGTTGCTGGTGGCTTCATGTGTTGGCAGCGTGTTGGTTGCCCCCGCGTGCGCGGCGGATGCAGCTCCCGGTTTGCCCCCCATTCGAATCGCGATGATCGAAGGCATGTCCGGACCGTTCGCCAACGCGGGCGCGGCCGTCGAGCGCAATCTGCGCTTCGGTGTGGAGCGCGTGAACGCGAACGGTGGCGTCACCTTGCCCGATGGCAAACACCCGCTGCAACTCGTGGTCCTCGACGGCAAGGGCAGCAGCGAAGCCAGCCTTGTCCAGTTGCGTGCGGCCATCGACCAGAATGTTGGCTTTGTCATGCAGGGCAATAGTTCGGCGGTTGCAGCGGCGCTCATCGACGCGATCAATAAACAAAATGCCCGCGATCCCGGGCATCGCGTGGTGTTCCTCAATTATTCCGCCGACGACCCCGCGCTCACCAATGCGGATTGCAGCTTCTGGCATTTCCGCTTCGATGCCCACGCCGGCATGCGCATGAATGCGCTCGCCGATGTCATCCAGCGCGATCAATCGGTGAAGAAAGTTTATTTGTTCAACCAGGACTACAGCTTCGGCCACGATGTCAGCCATGAAGCCCAGCGAGCGTTGAAGGAGCGCCGTCCGGACATCTCGATCGTCGCCGATGAATTCATCCCCGCCGGCCGCGTGAAGGACTTCGCGCCGTACATTGCCAAGATCCGCGCAAGCGGCGCCGACGCGGTGATCACGGGCAACTGGGGCAACGACCTGACGCTGCTCGTCAAGGCCGCTCGCGAACAAGGACTCGACACGCATTTCTATACGTTCTACGGCAACAGCTTGGGCGCGCCCGCCGCTCTGGGCGACGCCGGCGTAAAGCACGTCGTGGCAGTGGCCGACTGGCATCCGAACGCAGGCGGCACGGCGTCGGATGCTTATTACGAAGCGTTCCGCGCCCGTTTCCCCGCGCCCGCCGACGATTACCTCTTCCTGCGCATGCCGCTCATGATCGAGATGCTCGTGCAGGCCATGGAGAAAGCGCACAGCACCGACCCGGCCGCGGTCGCGCACGCGCTGGAAGGCATGAAGCTGGACAAGGGTTTCCAGACGATAGAAATGCGCGCCGCCGACCATCAACTGATCCAGCCCCTTTACGTGATCGAAATGGATAAGGCGGGTTCGGCCGGCGTGCGTGGTGTGCGTTTCGACAACGAAGGTTCCGGCTTTGGCTTTCGGACGCTGCTCAAGATCCCGGCCGCCCAGACCGCGATGCCGACCACCTGCCAGATGAAACGCCCGGCGTCGTAAAAACAATAAGCTTGGGCGCCGGCCTATTGCATCATTTCACCCGTCGTCTCGAACCCGGTCGACGGCAAAAGTTGCTGTGCTATAATTCGCGACTTGCCGTACTCCGGGTTGAGTGGAATTGTGGGATGCAAAGCCCGCTTAAAGCGTTCCTCAGGCCCGTCCGGCAAGGAAGTCCAAGGTCGAGATCAAGTTTCGGCGGCTGAGGACAGATGTAGAAAACCCACGGCACGGCCCTTCTTCCGTGACCGCCTGTCCGTTTCAAAGGAAAATCAAATGTCTACCGTAGTTGCTGCTCATGCAAAGAAGTCCGACGTCGTCGCAGAATACGCGCGCGCCGCTAATGACACCGGATCGCCAGAAGTGCAGGTTGCACTGCTGACCACCCGTATCAATGAACTGACCGTTCACTTCAAGGCTCACACGAAGGATCACCACAGCCGCCGCGGCCTGCTGCGCATGGTGAGCCGCCGTCGTAAGCTGCTCGATTACCTCAAGGGCAAAGACGCTGATCGTTATCGCACGCTGATCGAGAAGCTGGGCCTGCGTAAGTAAGCGGCCAGCGTTCACAACGAAATGCCTGTGTCAGTTTGCTGATACAGGCATTTTGTTTTTGAACGGCGCGCTCTTCATGGGCGCAGAAGTGAAAGTAGCGGGAAATATCGAAGGCTTGCATTAAAGCCAACCCCGGATCGGAAGCCGATTCGACTACAGGACCGGGCCTCGCGGCAGAGCTTTGTGTCATTCCAGCGCGTCATGCGCATCGCGTGTCGTGTTGCGTTGGAATGACATACACCCCTCTTTTCGCGCGGTTCCGGTCATCGCTTGGCTTCGCCGTTTTTTCAGCGCGTGCACGGGCTCCGGATGCTCTGGAGTCCACGACAACACGCTCGAACAAGCGCGAGGCATAACGAAGAAGGAGTGAGAATGTTTAAAAAGATCGTCAAGGAATTCAAGTGGGGACAACACAACGTACGCCTGGAAACAGGTGAAATCGCGCGCCAGGCAAGCGGCGCCGTGATCGTTGATATTGAAGATACCGTGGTGCTCGCGACGGTTGTCGGCGCGAAGACGGCAAAGCCGGGCCAGGATTTCTTCCCGTTGACCGTCGATTATCTGGAAAAGACCTACGCAGCCGGCAAGATCCCGGGTGGTTTCTTCCGTCGCGAAGGCCGTCCGTCGGAAGGCGAAACGCTGATCTCGCGCCTGATCGATCGTCCGTTGCGCCCGTTGTTCCCGGAAGGCTATTACAACGAAGTCCAGGTCGTGATTCACGTGCTGTCACTGAATCCCGATGTGCCCGCCGACATCCCCGCGCTGATCGGCGCGTCGGCCGCGCTGGCTATCTCCGGCCTGCCGTTCAACGGCCCGGTGGGTGCTGCCCGCGTCGCGTATATCAACAACGAATTCGTCCTGAACCCGACGCGTCCGCAAATGAGGGAATCGGCGCTCGATTTGATCGTCGCCGGTACGGAACGCGCGGTGCTGATGGTGGAATCGGAAGCGCAGCAACTGACCGAAGAAGTCATGCTGGCCGCTGTTGTGTTCGGTCACGATCAGATGCAAATCGCTATCGACGCGATCCATGAACTGGTTGCCGAAGGTGGCAAGCCGGAATGGGATTGGGCGCCGGCACCGAAGAACGAGCCGCTGATCGCTCGTGTAGCTGAACTCGCTCAAGCCGATCTGAATGCCGTGTACCAGATCCGCGACAAATCGGCTCGCACCGCAAAGCTGAAGGAAGTCTACGCATCGACGACCGCAAAGCTGACCGAAGAAGCCGTTGCCAAGGGCGAAACGCCCGCTGACAAGGCGACCATCGGCAACGTGCTGTTCGACATCGAAGCGAAGATCGTCCGTACGCAGATCCTGAACGGCGAACCGCGTATTGACGGCCGCGACACCCGCACCGTCCGTCCGATCGAAATCCGTACCGGCGTGCTGCCGCGTACGCACGGTTCGGCGTTGTTCACGCGCGGCGAAACGCAAGCGCTCGTGATCGCGACGCTGGGCACGAAGGGCGACGAACAGAACATCGACGCGCTCGAAGGCGAGTATCGCGAACGCTTCATGCTTCACTACAACATGCCTCCGTTCGCGACCGGCGAAACGGGTCGCGTCGGTTCGCCGAAGCGCCGTGAAATCGGTCACGGCCGTCTGGCGAAGCGCGCATTGGTGGCAGTGCTGCCGAGCGCCGAGGAATTCGGCTACTCCATTCGCGTGGTATCGGAAATCACGGAATCGAACGGCTCTTCGTCGATGGCTTCGGTCTGCGGCGGCTGTCTCGCACTCATGGACGCTGGTGTGCCCATGAAGGCGCACGTCGCGGGTATCGCGATGGGCCTGATCCTCGAAGGCAACAAGTTCGCGGTGCTGACGGACATCCTGGGCGACGAAGATCACCTCGGCGACATGGACTTCAAGGTGGCGGGCACGGCGCAAGGCGTGACGGCACTGCAGATGGACATCAAGATCCAGGGCATCACGAAGGAAATCATGCAGGTGGCGCTCGCGCAGGCGAAGGAAGGCCGCATGCATATCCTGGGCAAGATGACGACCGCTGTTCCGGGTACGAACACGAACCTGTCGGACTACGCGCCGCGCATGATCACCATGAAGATCAATCCGGAGAAGATCCGCGACGTGATCGGCAAGGGCGGTTCGGTGATCCGTGCGTTGACCGAAGAAACCAACACGACCATCGATATTTCCGATGACGGCGTGGTGACTATCGCCAGCACGAGCAGCGAAGGCATGGCGGAAGCGAAGAAGCGCATTGAGAACATCACGGCTGAAGTGGAAGTGGGTCAGGTCTACGAAGGCCCGGTACTCAAATTGCTGGACTTCGGTGCAATCGTGAATATTCTTCCGGGTAAGGATGGTCTGCTGCACATCTCGGAAATCGTCAACGAGCGCATCAAGGACATCAACGACTACCTGAAGGAAGGCCAGATCGTGAAGGTCAAGGTCATCCAGACAGACGAAAAGGGTCGTGTTCGTTTGTCGGCGAAGGCTTTGCTGAATGAAGGCGGCGCGCCTATCGAACCGATCCAGCCGACGCAGCAGTAATGCGGTAAGTTCGAGTGGCCGGCGCGTGAAGGTCGCGCGCCGGCCATTTTTGAATGTGATGGTGCAATGTGATGGTTCGGATGTGATTCGATGTTATTGCGGGGTTCGGCTGAGTGAGCCCGCAATGCCATGGGGTTATGCATCGGTGTTACGCGCGTGTGACTTGAAGGGAACAAGCAGATGAAAGCCATCGAAATCACCGAGTTTGGCGCACCCGACGTACTGAAGCTGGGCGAGCGTCCGATGCCGGAGCCGAAGGCCGGCGAAGTGCTGATCAAGGTCGCGGCATCGGGCGTGAATCGTCCGGACGTGTTCCAGCGCAAGGGGGGTTATGCGCCGCCGCCGGGTGCGTCGGATCTGCCGGGGCTGGAGGTCGCGGGTGAGATCGTGCGCGGTGACTTCGATCCGAAGCACAATTCGTTCGGTTTGAAAGCAGGGGACCGCGTGTGTGCGCTGCTCGCGGGCGGCGGTTACGCCGAATACGCGTGCGCGCCGCTCGAGCAATGCCTGCCGGTGCCGAAGGGGTTGACGGATATCGAGGCGGCGTCGCTGCCGGAAACGTTCTTCACGGTCTGGAGTAACGTGTTCGAACGCGCGCATCTGGGCAAGGGCGAGAACGGCGCGGAAGAAACGTTGCTGATCCAGGGCGGGTCGAGTGGCATTGGCGTGACGGCTATCCAGATAGCAAAGGCGTTGGGGCATCGCGTGTTCGTGACGGCCGGAAACGACGAAAAGTGTCAGGCGTGCGAAAAGCTGGGTGCGGAACGCGCGATCAACTACAACACGGAAGATTTCGTTGACGTGGTGAAGTCGCTGACGAACGACCGCGGTGTCGATGTGATCCTCGACATGGTCGCCGGCGACTATCTTCCGCGCGAGCTGAAGGCGCTGGCCGACGGCGGCCGGGTGGTGGTCATCGCAACCCTGGGTGGTTCGAAGGCCGAGATCAACCTCAACGAAGTGCTGCGCCGCCGTCTGGTAATCACCGGGTCCACATTGCGGCCACGCTCGGTCACGTTCAAGGGCAGGGTCGCGGTGCAACTGAAGACGCAGGTGTGGCCGGAAATCGAAGCGGGACGGATCAAGCCTGTCATTCACCAGGTTTTCCCCGCCGATCAGGCCGCCGCCGCACACGCGTTGATGGAAGGTAGTACGCACATTGGCAAGATCATGCTGGACTGGAGTCAGGTCGCCTGATTCCGGACCCTGGAGTTGAAATGGGAGGCAGCTCAGATCACGTTGTTTGAGCGCGTGTTTGACCGTTTTCCGCCGCGCACAGTAAAATTGCATGTTGTGCTGGCGCGTTGCCTCCGAAAGTTCCAATTTTTCTATTTCAATGATCGGCAGCCTCGCTGCTACGACGAGACAAATGCCGAAAGAACAAGCCAAACGCGCCAAGCTGGTGGTCGGTAACTGGAAGATGCATGGCCGTCTGGCTGAGAACGCGGTCTTGATGCAAGCCGTGGCCGCCGGCGCCGCGACCTTGCAGAAGGGCGTGCGCACAGCGGTTTGCGTACCCACGCCGTATCTGGCGCAGGCGCAGGCGCTGCTGGGCGGATCGGTGGTCGCGTGGGGTGTCCAGGACGTGTCAGCCCACACGCAGGGCGCTTATACCGGCGAAGTCGCCGCAGGCATGGCGGCGGATTTTGATGCAACATTTGCGATCGTGGGTCACTCGGAGCGGCGCGCCTATCATGGCGAGCATTCGGACCTGGTCGCGGTGAAGGCGCAGCGAGCCTTGGAAGCGGGGCTGACGCCTATCGTGTGTGTGGGCGAAACGCTGGAACAACGTGACAAGGGTTTGACAGAACAAGTGGTCGGTACGCAACTGGAAGCGGTGTTGCGGGTGCTGAGCGAAGCCCAGGCGGCGAAGATCGTCGTGGCGTATGAGCCGGTCTGGGCGATCGGCTCGGGAAAAAGCGCGACGACAGCGCAGGCGCAACAGGTTCACGCATTCCTGCGGGCGCAACTGGTGGGCAAGAGCGCGGCAGTGGCGGACGTCCCGGTCTTGTACGGTGGCAGCGTCAAGCCGGAGAACGCGGAAGAGTTATTCGCTCAACAGGACATCGACGGCGGATTGATTGGCGGTGCATCGCTGAAGTCGAACGATTTCCTTGCGATTTGTCAGGCGGCACAAAACGTTTCGGTTTAATCGCCGAGTTTAAGCTTTCGAAAATGTAAGCATTAAAAGCATGACGCAACAGTGTCATGTGAACATTAAAAGAGTCGGGTGAACGGAATGCTGTATTTAAAGACTTTGATTATCGTCGTCCAGTTGTTGTCGGCGTTTGGTGTTATCGGGCTGGTATTGCTGCAGCACGGTAAGGGTGCCGACATGGGCGCGGCCTTCGGTAGTGGGGCGTCGGGAAGCCTGTTCGGGGCAACCGGTTCGGCCAACTTCCTGTCGCGTACAACAGCTGTGCTTGCAGCCGTGTTTTTCATCTCGACACTGACGTTGACGTACCTTGGCAGCTACAAGCCGGCGGCCTCCGCAGGCTTGCTGGGCGGGGCGGCAGTGACCGCGCCCGCAACCCATCCGGCAGTTGGCGCATCGGGGTCGGCAGCGGCTTCGGCACCTGTCGCATCGTCGGGTCCTGGCTCTGACGTTCCGAAATAATTTTTCGCCTGGATCGCTTTTTGTGCGTTGAACAAACTGGTTAACCCGGTTATAATTTTGTTCTTGAAGCGATTCCCGGCAATAAGAAGTTGTTTTTCCGGATTTCAAGACAGTGCCGACGTGGTGAAATTGGTAGACACGCTATCTTGAGGGGGTAGTGGCGAAAGCTGTGCGAGTTCGAGTCTCGCCGTCGGCACCAAAAGTTATCCAATGCCAGCCGCATGCATTGCTTCGGCTGGCATTGTCACTTCTGGCGAGTGAAAATCTGCTCAAGGTCTCTTGTGCAAGTTTCTCGGCTTTAGTTGAAAATCGGTCGGGCAGTCGTCCCGGCCGGCACACCAGATCAAACCGATTTGAGGATAGTCGTGAATCTCTCAGCCTATTATCCCGTCTTTCTGTTCCTTGTCGTAGGTACCGGTCTAGGTATTGCGCTGGTCAGCATCGGTAAGATCCTCGGTCCCAATAAGCCTGACACTGAAAAGAACGCGCCTTACGAGTGCGGCTTCGAGGCATTCGAAGACGCGCGTATGAAGTTCGATGTGCGTTACTATCTCGTCGCTATTCTGTTCATTATTTTCGATCTCGAGACCGCGTTCCTGTTTCCGTGGGGCGTTGCCCTGCGCGACATTGGCTGGCCCGGTTTCTTGTCAATGATGGTTTTTCTGCTCGAGTTTCTGCTTGGTTTTGCCTACATCTGGAGAAAGGGTGGGCTGGACTGGGAGTAACGGTATAACGGGCGGGTTGAAGATCACCGGATTGCTGGGCGGCTATGGCTGGCTGCTCATCTGGAGTGAAAGCAAATGAGTATCGAAGGGGTCTTGAAGGAAGGGTTTGTCACCACCACGGCTGACAAACTGATCAACTGGACGCGCACGGGTTCGCTGTGGCCCATGACGTTCGGCTTGGCGTGTTGTGCGGTCGAGATGATGCACGCGGGCGCTGCCCGCTACGATCTGGACCGTTTTGG
Source organism: Caballeronia sp. LjRoot34 (assembly GCF_964253815.1). Taxonomy (NCBI): domain Bacteria; kingdom Pseudomonadati; phylum Pseudomonadota; class Betaproteobacteria; order Burkholderiales; family Burkholderiaceae; genus Caballeronia; species Caballeronia sp. LjRoot34. The sequence goes on along the minus strand of NZ_CAXUSB020000001.1, from coordinate 2,809,914 downwards.
CGTCGTGTTTCGTCCGAGTCCGCGGCAGTCGGACGTGATGATCGTCGCCGGCACGCTATGCAACAAGATGGCGCCGGCACTGCGCAAGGTCTACGACCAGATGGCCGAGCCGCGCTGGGTCATCTCCATGGGTTCGTGCGCCAACGGCGGTGGTTACTACCACTATTCGTATTCGGTCGTGCGCGGATGTGACCGGATCGTACCGGTCGATGTCTACGTGCCCGGGTGTCCGCCGACGGCTGAAGCGCTGGTGTATGGCGTGATTCAGTTGCAGGCGAAGATTCGTCGCACCAGCACGATCGCTCGCCAGTAATTGTCGTTAGTATGTGCGCCGACAGGTCGTGGCGCACTCATGGCACAGATTAGGCGCGCCAGTCAGCGTTGTTGAAGTCCCTGAAGTCCCATTAAGCGTCACCAAGGCCAGAGCCTCCCCAATATGGCAAGCAAACTCGAGACCCTGAAAGCGAACCTCGAGGCGGCGTTCGGCGACCGCCTGCAAAGCATCACCGAGTCGCTCGGGCAACTGACCATCGTCGTCAAAGCGGCGAACTACGCCGACGTGATACTCAAGCTGCGCGACGACCGTTCGCTCGGCTTCGAACAACTCGTCGACCTGTGCGGCGTCGACTACTCCACGTACGGCGAAGGCGCCTACGAAGGCCCGCGTTTCGCGGCCGTCCTCCATCTTCTTTCGATCGCGAACAACTGGCGTCTGCGCGTGCGCGTGTTTGCACCGGACGACGAAGTGCCTATCGTTCCGTCGGCAGTCGATGTCTGGTCATCGGCGAACTGGTACGAGCGGGAAGCATTCGACCTGTTCGGTATCGTCTTCGAAGGCCACCCCGACCTGCGCCGCATTCTCACCGACTACGGTTTTATCGGCCATCCGTTCCGCAAGGACTTCCCGGTGTCGGGTTATGTCGAAATGCGTTACGACCCCGAAGAGAAGCGCGTCGTGTACCAGCCAGTGACGATCGAGCCGCGCGAAATCACGCCGCGCGTGATCCGCGAGGACCGCTATGGCGGTCTGAAACACTAAGAGAACTCCATGGCAGAGATCAAGAACTACACGCTCAATTTCGGTCCGCAACACCCGGCCGCGCACGGTGTGCTGCGCCTCGTGCTGGAACTGGACGGCGAAGTGATTCAGCGCGCCGATCCGCATATCGGCCTGCTGCATCGCGCGACTGAAAAGCTCGCGGAATCGAAGACCTTCATTCAGTCCGTACCGTACATGGACCGTCTCGACTATGTGTCGATGATGGCCAACGAGCACGGCTACGTGTTGGCGATCGAGAAGCTGCTCGGCATCGACATCCCCATTCGCGCGAAATATATCCGCGTGCTGTTCGACGAAATTACGCGCGTGCTGAACCACCTGATGTGGATCGGCTCGCACGCGCTCGACGTCGGCGCCATGGCGGTTTTTCTGTATGCGTTCCGCGAACGTGAAGACCTGATGGACGTGTACGAAGCGGTCTCCGGCGCACGGATGCACGCAGCGTATTACCGTCCGGGCGGCGTATATCGCGACCTGCCTGACGCAATGCCGCAATACAAAGCGTCGAAAATCCGCAATGCGAAGGCGTTGTCACGGATGAACGAAACCCGTCAGGGTTCGTTGCTCGATTTTATCGAAGAGTTTTTCGGCCGGTTTCCGAAGTGCGTCGACGAGTACGAGACGCTGCTGACCGACAACCGTATCTGGAAGCAGCGGCTGGTGGGTATCGGCGTGGTCAGTCCTGAGCGCGCGTTGCAGCTCGGCATGACCGGCGCGATGCTGCGCGGCTCGGGCATTGAGTGGGATTTGCGCAAGAAGCAGCCGTACGAAGTCTATGATCAGCTCGACTTTGACATTCCGGTCGGCGTGAACGGCGACTGCTACGACCGTTATCTCGTGCGCGTGGAAGAAATGCGTCAGTCCACTCGCATCGCGAAACAATGTATTGACTGGCTTCGTAAGAATCCAGGCCCGGTGATGGTCGACAATCACAAGATTGCGCCGCCGTCGCGCGTGGGCATGAAGACCAACATGGAAGAGCTGATTCACCATTTCAAGCTCTTCACGGAAGGTTTTCACGTTCCCGAAGGCGAGACCTACGCGGCAATCGAGCATCCGAAGGGCGAGTTCGGTATCTATCTGATTTCGGATGGCGCGAACAAGCCGTATCGGCTGAAGATTCGTGCTCCGGGTTATGCGCATCTTGCTTCACTCGACGAAATGGCTCGCGGTCACATGATTGCGGACGCGGTGACGATCATCGGCACGCAGGACATCGTGTTCGGTGAGATCGATCGCTGACATGCAGTCGCCAGGATTCTGCGCCGCACCACGCCGGCATGCACGCGCAATAGCGCTGAGCACGCCGGCGAACCAACAACAGCAGGACGCCAGGTCTGCCGCAAAAGAAGGGCGCGGCGGGTTTTCGTTCGGTAGGAACTGAAAGAGTCGTGTCTGAAATGATCTCAGCTGAAGGCCTGAAAGAAATCGATCGCGCGATCGCGAAATATCCCGTGGACCAGAAACAGTCCGCGGTGATGTCGGCGTTGACCGTCGCTCAGGAAGAGCACGGCTGGCTATCGCCGGAACTGATGCAGTTCGTGGCCGACTACCTCAGCATGCCCGCCGTGGCCGTGCAGGAGGTGGCGACGTTCTACACCATGTACAACACCTCGCCGGTCGGCAAATACAAGATCACGCTCTGTACGAACTTGCCGTGCCAACTCGGTCCGGACGGCGGCTCCGAAAGCGCTGCTGAATACCTGAAGCAAAAGCTCGGCATCGACTTTGGCGAAACCACCGCCGACGGCAAATTCACCTTGAAAGAAGGCGAATGTTTCGGCGCGTGCGGCGATGCCCCCGTGTTGCTCGTGAACAATCACCGTATGTGCAGTTTCATGAGTCGCGAGCGGATCGACACGCTCCTCGAGGAACTATCGAAATGACGTCTCTTCACGACCGCCACATCCAGCCCCTGATTCTCGCCGGCCTCAACGGCGACAACTGGCACCTCGAAGATTATGTGGCGCGCGGCGGTTACGCCCAGCTGCGCCGCATTCTTGAAGAAAAAATTCCGCAAGAGCAGGTCATTGCCGACGTCAAGGCGTCCGGCTTGCGTGGCCGCGGCGGTGCGGGTTTCCCGACCGGCCTCAAGTGGAGCTTCATGCCGCGTCAGTTCCCGGGGCAGAAGTACCTCGTCTGCAACTCGGACGAAGGCGAACCGGGCACGTTCAAAGACCGTGACATCCTGCGCTGGAATCCGCATTCGCTGATCGAAGGCATGGCGATTGGCGCCTATGCAATGGGCATCACGGTCGGCTACAACTATATTCACGGCGAGATTTTCGAGGTCTACAAGATCTTCGAACAGGCGCTTGAAGAAGCGCGTGTGGCGGGTTATCTCGGTGCGAATATTCTGGGTTCGGGCTTCTCGTTCGAACTGCATGCGCATCATGGTTACGGCGCGTATATTTGCGGCGAAGAAACTGCATTGCTCGAGTCGCTGGAAGGCAAGAAAGGCCAGCCGCGCTTCAAGCCGCCGTTCCCGGCGAGCTTCGGCGTGTACGGCAAGCCGACCACGATCAACAACACCGAAACGTTCGCGGCCGTGCCGTTCCTGTTGGCTATTGGCCCGCAGAAGTATCTCGAGATCGGCAAGCCGAACAACGGCGGCACGAAGATCTTCTCGGTTGCCGGCGACGTCAATCGTCCGGGCAACTTCGAAGTGCCGCTCGGTACATCGTTCGCCACCTTGCTCGATCTGGCTGGCGGTGTGCGCGGCAAGTCGGTGAAAGCGGTGATCCCGGGCGGATCGTCGGCACCGGTGATTCCGGGCGAGATCATGTTGAACACCGACATGGACTACGACGCCATCGCGAAAGCCGGGTCAATGCTCGGTTCGGGCGCCGTGATCGTGATGAACGAAACGCGCTGCATGGTGCGTTCGCTGCTGCGTCTTTCGTATTTCTATTACGAAGAATCATGTGGTCAATGCACGCCTTGCCGTGAAGGTACGGGCTGGCTGTATCGCGTGGTGCATCGGATCGAACATGGACTCGGGCGCAAGGAAGACCTGGATCTGCTGAACTCGGTCGCCGAAAACATCATGGGTCGCACCATCTGTGCTCTCGGCGACGCGGCGGCCATGCCGGTGCGCGGCATGCTGAAGCACTTCTGGGACGAATTTGAATATCACGTCGAGCATAAACATTGTCTCGTCGACGGACACGCGCATCATGCGCACACGTCCGAAGCGCTTACCGCGTGATCAGTGATCAGGCCAAGGACCATTCCCCATCATGGTTGAACTAGAAATCGACGGCAAAAGTGTAGAAGTGCCTGAAGGCAGCATGGTGATCCAGGCTGCGCATAAGGTCGATACCTACATTCCGCACTTTTGCTATCACAAGAAGCTGTCGATCGCGGCGAACTGCCGGATGTGCCTGGTCGAAGTCGAGAAAATGCCGAAGGCGGTTCCCGCCTGTGCCACGCCGGTATCGGCGGGCATGATCGTGCGCACGAAATCGGACAAGGCCGTGAAGGCGCAGCAGTCCGTGATGGAATTCCTGCTGATCAATCACCCACTCGATTGCCCGATCTGCGACCAGGGCGGCGAATGCCAGTTGCAGGATCTGGCCGTGGGTTACGGCAAGTCGCAATCGCGCTACAACGAAGAAAAGCGCGTGGTGTTCCACAAGAACGTCGGACCGCTGATCTCGATGGAAGAAATGACGCGCTGCATCCATTGCACGCGTTGCGTCCGTTTCGGTCAGGAAGTGGCCGGCGTGATGGAACTCGGCATGCTGGGTCGTGGCGAGCACTCGGAAATTACGTCGTTCGTCGGCAAGACGGTGGACTCGGAACTGTCGGGCAACATGATCGACCTGTGCCCGGTCGGCGCGTTGACGAGCAAGCCGTTCCGCTACAGCGCCCGTACGTGGGAGTTGTCGCGCCGCAAGTCGATCAGCCCGCACGATTCCGTCGGCGCGAACCTGGTCGTGCAAGTGAAGAACAACCGCGTGATGCGCGTTCTGCCGATGGAAAACGAAGCCATCAACGAATGCTGGATCTCGGACAAGGATCGTTTCTCGTACGAATCGCTGAACAGCGACGAACGTCTCACGCAGCCCATGCTGAAGCAGGGCGGCAAGTGGATCGAGACCGACTGGCAAACGGCGCTGGAATACGTGGCGAAGGGTATCAAGGGCATTACGGCCGATCACGGCGCGAACCAGATCGCTGCCCTGGCTACGCCCCATAGCACCGTCGAAGAACTGTATCTGCTGAAGCAATTTGCTGAAGGCGTGGGTACACCGAACGTCGACTTCCGCTTGCGTCAGAGCGACTTCTCGGCGCCGGTGTCGGACAGCGCGCCGTGGCTTGGTGTGAAGATCGCAGACCTGACGAATATCGACACGGCGTTTGTAGTCGGTTCGTTCCTGCGTCGCGATCATCCGTTGTTCGCGGCACGTCTGCGTCAGGCGGCCAAGGGCGGCGCGAAGCTCACGTTCCTGAACGCGACCAATGATGACTCGCTGATTCCGGCTGCGCATCGCGTGGTTGCGGCGCCGTCGGAATGGCTCGATCGCCTCGGCAGTCTGGCTGCTGCGGTAGCCGAAGCACGAGGCGTCGCAGTGCCGGAAGCGTTCGCTTCACACGAAGCGTCGGCGGCGGCGAAGGACATTGCCGCGTCGTTGTCGGCGGGTGACAAGCGCGTGGTGTTGCTCGGCAACAGCGCGGTTCAGCATCCGCAGTTCGCGCAGATCCAGGCGGTATGCCAGTGGATCGCGGACAGCACCGGCGCCACGCTGGGTTATCTGACGGAAGCGGCCAATACAGTTGGCGCGCATCTCGTCGATGCACTGCCGGGCGAAGGCGGTCTGAACGCACGTGAAGTATTCGAGCAGCCGCGCAAGGGTTATGTGCTGTTCAACGTCGAACCCGCATTCGATACCGCTAACCCAGCTCTTGCGCTGGCCGCATTGAAGCAGGCGGAAATGGTCGTCGCGCTGTCGGCCTTCAAGCATGGCGCCGACTACGCCGACGTGCTGCTGCCGATCGCACCGTTCACGGAAACATCGGGCACGTTCGTCAACGCTGAAGGCACCGCGCAGACGTTCAACGGCGTGGTGCGTCCGCTGGGCGAAACGCGTCCGGGCTGGAAAGTCCTGCGCGTGCTGGGCAGCATCCTCGGGCTGAAGGGTTTCGAATTCGATACCGCCGAAGAAGTCCGCGACGCGGCATTGGGCACGGGCGATCTGACGGCGCGTCTGTCGAACAAGACGAACGTGGCGATCAAAGCGGTTGCGAAAGCGGCTCAGCCTAAGGAAGGCAGCTACGAACGTCTCGCCGACACGCCGATTTATCACGCCGACGCATTGTCGCGTCGTGCTGAATCGTTGCATCTGACGACTGCCGCGCGCGACGCGAATGTAGTTGCGCTGCCGACGTCGCTGTTCGAGAAACTCGGTCTGAAAAACGGCGACGCAGTACGCGTCGCCCAAGGTGATCTCGCGGTGGTCCTGCCGGCAGTTCGCGATGCGAACCTGGCGGAAAGCGTGGTGCGTGTATCGGCAGGAACGTCGGCCGGTGCAGCGCTCGGGGCTCTGTTCGGTGAACTGGTAGTGGAGAAGGCGTAAATGGGCTTGTTCGATACGATCAACGCAGGCGGGACGCAGATTCTCGGCGTCGCCTGGCCGACGGTGTGGGCGCTAGTCCGCATTCTCGTGGTCTCGGTGGTGATCCTGCTGTGCGTGGCGTACCTGATTCTGTGGGAACGCAAGCTCATCGGCTGGATGCACGTTCGTCTCGGCCCGAATCGCGTGGGTCCGCTCGGTCTGTTGCAGCCGATCGCCGACGTGCTGAAGCTGCTGCTGAAGGAAGTGATTCAGCCGACGCAAGCCAGTCGCTGGATCTACCTGATCGCGCCAATCATGACCGTGGTGCCGGCGTTTGCGGTGTGGGCGGTGATTCCGTTCCAGGCGAAAGCGGTGCTCGGCGACATCAACGCGGGCTTGCTCTACGTGATGGCGATTTCGTCCGTCGGCGTGTACGGCGTGATCCTCGCCGGCTGGGCGTCGAACTCGAAGTACGCTTTCCTTGGCGCAATGCGCGCGGCAGCGCAAATGGTCTCGTACGAAATCTCGATGGGCTTCGCGCTCGTCGTCGTGCTGATGGTCACGGGCAGCCTGAATATGTCGGCCATCGTGGTGTCGCAGGAACAGGGCATCTTCGCGAACTGGGGTATCAACTTCCTCTCGTGGAACTGGTTGCCGCTGCTGCCCATGTTCGTTGTGTACTTCGTGTCGGGCATTGCTGAAACGAACCGTCACCCGTTCGACGTGGTGGAAGGCGAGTCGGAGATTGTCGCGGGCCACATGATCGATTATTCGGGCATGGCGTTCGCGCTGTTCTTCCTCGCCGAATACATCAACATGATCGTGATCTCGGCAATTGCAACCACGCTGTTCCTCGGCGGCTGGAGCGCACCGTTTGGTTTTCTGTCCTTCATCCCGGGCATTTTCTGGTTCGTGCTGAAGATCTTCTTCCTGCTGTCGGTGTTCATCTGGGCCCGTGCGACGTTCCCGCGTTATCGCTACGACCAGATCATGCGTCTCGGCTGGAAAATCTTTCTGCCGGTGTCGGTGGTGTGGGTGGTCGTGGTCGGGTTCTGGATCATGTCGCCGCTGAACATCTGGAAATAATGGGCGGATGAAATAACCATGAACGCACTACAGAATTTCTTCAAAACGTTTTTCCTGACCGAGTTGCTGAAGGGTCTGGCGCTGACAGGCGGTTACCTGTTCCAGCGCAAGGTCACTGTTCAGTTCCCGGAAGAGAAGACCCCGATCTCCCCGCGTTTCCGTGGCCTGCATGCATTGCGCCGATACGAAAATGGCGAAGAGCGTTGCATCGCGTGCAAGTTGTGCGAGGCTGTGTGCCCGGCGCTTGCCATCACGATTGAATCGGAAACACGCGCTGACAACACACGCCGTACCACGCGTTATGACATCGACCTGACCAAGTGCATCTTCTGCGGTTTCTGCGAAGAAAGCTGCCCGGTTGATTCGATCGTCGAAACGCACATCCTCGAGTATCACGGCGAGAAGCGCGGCGACCTGTATTTCACGAAAGACATGTTGCTCGCAGTAGGCGACCGTTATGAAACGGAGATTGCTGCTGCGAAAGCGGCTGATGCGCCTTATCGGTAAGACGCGGTAAAAACGCAATAAAGCGGAGCGGGGCAGAGCAAGCTGAACACCGCCGCGCCCCTTGCTGTTCCTGCATTTGAATTGACCTGCTGTTCCGGCCCGCGCGCCAAGCTTGTAGGTTGCGTTCTTAAAAAACGCGACACGGCGTGCTTGTGTCAAAACACAAAGCCTAACGATGAACCGGTAATCATGGAATTCACGACCGTACTGTTTTACATCTTCGCGCTGCTGCTGGTTGTCTCGGCGTTGAAGGTGATCACTTCGCGCAATCCGGTGGCGTCCGCCTTGTTCCTCGTGCTCGCGTTCTTCAACGCGGCCGCGATCTGGATGCTGCTTGAAGCCGAATTCCTCGCCATTCTGCTGGTTCTCGTCTACGTCGGCGCGGTGATGGTGCTGTTCCTGTTCGTGGTGATGATGCTGGACATCAACCTCGACGTGCTGCACGGCGACTTCAAGAAGTTCGTGCCTATAGCGAGCATCGTGGGCGCGATCATCATCATAGAAACCGCGCTGATTCTTTGGCACGGTTACGGCGCGACGGTTACGCCGGTGCGCGACGCGATGCTGGTCAACGGGGTCGGTTCCGGCGTGGGCCCGAACGCGGTGATGTCGAACACGCAGCTGATCGGCAAGGTCATCTACACCGACTATATCTTCGCGTTTGAAATCGCCGGCCTGATCCTGCTGGTGGCCATTATCGCGGCTGTCTCGCTGACGGTTCGGGAGAAGAAGGACAGCAAGCGCCAGCGCATCAGCGACCAGGTCAAGGTGCGCGCGAAAGATCGCGTGCGGATCGTCAAGATGAAGTCCGAGAAAGAAGCGCCGGACGCCACGACCAATCCGCCCGTGACCGGCAATGCCGGCGCCGGCACGGTCGACAACAAAGGCTGAGGAGAAAAATAACCATGTTGAGTCTTGCCCATTACCTTGTGCTTGGCGCGATCCTGTTCGCGATCAGCATCGTCGGCATTTTTCTGAATCGACGTAACATCATCATCATCTTGATGGCGATCGAATTGATGCTGCTGGCGGTCAACACGAACTTCGTCGCCTTCTCGCATTATCTCGGCGACATCCACGGACAGATCTTCGTGTTCTTCGTGCTGACGGTCGCGGCGGCTGAAGCCGCAATCGGCCTCGCTATCCTGGTCACATTGTTCCGCAGTCTCGACACGATCAACGTCGAAGACCTCGATCAGCTCAAAGGTTAATTTCAGGCAAGACAGATATGTCCACGACACTCAATGAAAACCTTCTGCTCACGATTGCGCTGGCGCCACTTGCCGGTTCGCTGATCGCCGGCCTGTTCGGCTGGAAGATCGGGCGCAAGGCTTCGCACCGCATCACGATCCTCGGCGTGATGATCTCGTTCGTGCTCTCCTGCTTCGTCCTGGTCGACGTGATGCAGGGCGCGAGCTTCAACGCGACCATCTACGAATGGATGACGGTCGGTCCGCTGAAGATGGAGATCGGCTTCCTGGTCGACTCGCTCACCGCGATGATGATGGTGATCGTCACCTTCGTCTCGCTGATGGTGCACATCTACACGATCGGCTACATGGCCGACGAGAAAGTGGGCTACGAGCGCTTCTTCTCATACATCTCGCTCTTCACGTTCTCCATGCTGATGCTCGTGATGAGCAACAACTTCCTGCAGTTGTTCTTCGGCTGGGAAGCGGTGGGTCTCGTGTCGTACCTGCTGATCGGCTTCTACTTCACGCGTCCGACGGCCATCTACGCGAACATGAAGGCGTTCATCGTGAACCGCGTGGGCGACTTCGGATTTTTGCTCGGCATCGGTTTGTTGCTGGCGTTTGCGGGTTCGCTGAATTACGGCGATGTGTTCGCTCACCGTACCGCGCTGGCCGGCATGACGTTCCCGGGCACCGACTGGGGTTTGCTGACCGTTGCCTGTATCTGCCTGTTTATCGGCGCGATGGGTAAGTCGGCGCAGTTCCCGCTGCACGTGTGGCTGCCGGACTCCATGGAAGGCCCGACGCCGATCTCGGCGCTGATCCACGCGGCAACCATGGTGACGGCCGGTATTTTCATGGTCACACGCATGTCGCCGCTGTTCGAGTTGTCGGATTCGGCGTTGTCGTTCGTGACGGTGATCGGCGCGATCACGGCGCTGTTCATGGGCTTTCTTGGTGTGGTGCAGAACGACATCAAGCGCGTGGTGGCTTACTCCACGCTCTCGCAACTCGGTTACATGACGGTGGCGCTCGGCGTCTCCGCTTACCCGGTGGCGGTGTTTCACCTGGCGACGCATGCGTTCTTCAAAGCGCTGCTGTTCCTTGGCGCGGGTTCGGTGATCATCGGCATGCACCACGACCAGGACATGCGCAACATGGGCGGCCTGCGTAAATACATGCCGATCACGTGGATCACGTCGCTGATTGGTTCGCTGGCGCTGATCGGTACGCCGTTCTTCTCAGGCTTCTATTCGAAGGATTCGATCATCGATGCCGTGAAGGCCTCGCACATCGCCGGCTCGGGTTTCGCGTATTTCGCGGTGGTGGCAAGCGTGTTCGTCACGGCGCTGTATTCGTTCCGTATGTACTTCCTGGTGTTCCACGGCAAGGAGCGCTTCCGCGGTCCGAAGCATCCGGAAAGCCCGATGGCGATCGAGGCGGCGGCGCACGCGCACGACTCGCATGGTCACGATAGTCACGATTCACACGGTCATGACCACGCGCATGTTCCGCACGAAACACCGTGGGTCATCACGCTTCCGCTGATCCTGCTGGCGATTCCGTCGGTGATCATCGGTGCAATCGCGATCGGTCCCATGTTGTTCGGCGACTTCTTCGCGCATGGCGTGGTGTTCGACAAGGTGATCTTCATCGGCGAAAACCATCCGGCGCTGCATGAAATGGCCGAGGAATTCCACGGCTGGTTTGCGATGGGCCTGAGTTCAGTCGAGGGCTTGCCGGTGTGGCTGGCGCTCGCTGGCGTGGTGGTGTCGTGGTTCCTGTACTGGAAGCGCACGGATTTGCCGGGCGTGATCAAGCAACGCTTCCTGCCGATCTGGACCTTGCTCGACAACAAGTACTACCTCGACAAGATCAATGAAGTCGTATTTGCAAAGGGCGCGGTCGCCATTGGCCGCGGACTCTGGAAAGAGGGCGATGTCGCGGTTATCGACGGCATCGTCAACGGTCTCGCGAAGTTCGTCGGCTGGTTTGCCGGTGTGATTCGCTTCCTTCAATCCGGTTACATCTATCACTACGCGTTCGCCATGATCATTGGCATGTTGGGGCTCTTGACCCTGTTTGTAACGCTCGGCGGCAAATAAGGCGGGGACACCTATCTATGCACTCTTTACCCATTCTTAGTCTCGCGATCTGGACGCCGATCATTGTCGGCATCCTGGTACTGGCAATAGGCAATGACAGCAATCCGGGACCTTCGCGCTGGCTTGCGCTGATCGGCTCGATTCTTGGGCTGGTCGTCACCATTCCCCTGATTACCGGCTTCGACAACTCGTCGGCCGCGCTGCAGTTCGAAGAGAAGGCTGTCTGGATCGATCGCTTCAACATCTCGTATCACCTGGGTGTCGACGGTCTTTCCATGTGGTTCGTCGTCTTGACCGCGTTGATCACGGTGGTCACGATCATCAGCGCGTGGGAAGTCATCACGGTTCGCGTGGCGCAATACCTGGCCGCGTTCCTGATCTTGTCGGGCCTCATGATCGGCGTGTTCTCGACCGCCGACGGCATGTTGTTCTACGTCTTCTTCGAAGCGACGCTGATCCCGATGTACATCATCATCGGCGTGTGGGGTGGGCCGAACCGCGTGTATGCCGCGTTCAAGTTCTTCCTGTACACGCTGATGGGCTCGCTGCTGATGCTGATCGCGTTGCTGTACCTGTACACGCAGACGCACACGTTCGACATCGCTGCGTGGCACGCGCTGAAGATCGGTTTCACGCCGCAGATATTGCTGTTCATCGCGTTCTTCCTGGCCTTCGCCGTGAAGGTGCCGATGTGGCCGGTCCACACGTGGTTGCCTGACGCCCACGTGGAAGCGCCGACGGGTGGCTCGGTCGTGCTGGCCGCGATCATGCTGAAGCTCGGGGCCTACGGTTTCATCCGCTTCTCGCTGCCTATTGCGCCCGATGCCAGTCATTTCCTGGCGCCGGTGGTGATCACGTTGTCCTTGATCGCAGTGATCTACATCGGCTTCGTGGCGCTGGTGCAGGAAGACATGAAGAAGCTGGTGGCGTATTCATCGATTGCGCACATGGGCTTCGTCACGCTGGGTTTCTTCATCTTCAGCACGCTCGGCATGGAAGGCGCGATCATCCAGATGATCTCGCACGGCTTTGTCTCAGGCGCGATGTTCCTGTGTATCGGCGTGCTGTACGACCGTATGCATTCGCGCCAGATTGCGGACTACGGCGGTGTGGTCAACGTCATGCCGAAGTTCGCCGCGTTCGCCATGCTGTTCGCGATGGCCAACTGCGGCTTGCCGGGTACCTCAGGTTTCGTTGGTGAATTCATGGTGATTCTGGCTGCCGTGAAGTTCAACTTCTGGATCGGTTTCCTGGCTGCCTTCACGCTGATTCTCGGCGCGGCTTACACGCTGTGGATGTACAAGCGTGTGCAGTTCGGCGCAATAGCGAACGAGCACGTGGCGAAGCTGAAGGACATCAACAAGCGCGAATTCTTCATGCTCGCCGTGCTTGCCGTATTCACGCTGTACATGGGCCTGTATCCGAAGCCGTTCACCGACGTGATGCACGCATCCGTAGAAAATCTCCTCTCCCACGTCGCGCAGTCCAAACTGCCGCTGGCCCAGTAACGCGTGCGGAGGAAATAATAGATCATGCAAAACGCCCCCATGAGTGCCCTGTTACCCGATGGACTGTTGATGTTGATGGTCGTCGTGGCCTGGTTGAACGACACCATCTTCGGCGTGAAGAGCCGTCACACGACCTACCTGATTTCAGTTGTGTCGGCCATTGTGGTCGGTGTGTGGTTCGCCTTCCAGGCGCTCGATCCCACGCCGCATTACTACTTCACGCGCATGTACGTGGTCGATCCGTTTGCGAGCGCGATGAAAGCGGTCGTGACGCTCGGCTTCGCGGTATCGATCATCTATTCACGCAAGTATCTTGAAGATCGCGACCTGTTCCGCGGTGACTTCTTCCTGCTTGGCCTGTTCTCGCTGCTCGGCCAGTGCGTGATGATTTCCGGCAACAACTTCCTGACGCTGTATCTCGGCCTGGAATTGATGTCGCTGTCGTTGTACGCAGTGATCGCGTTGCGCAAGGACTCGCCGCAAGCCAACGAATCTGCGATGAAGTACTACGTACTTGGCGCGCTCGCTTCGGGTTTCCTGCTCTACGGCATCTCGATGCTTTACGGCGCGACCGGCTCGCTGGAACTGAACGAAGTCGCGAAAGCGATCGCAACGGGCCGCATCAACGACGCAGTCCTGTTGTTCGGCGTGATCTTCGTGGTGGCAGGCGTGGCGTTCAAGATGGGCGCGGTGCCGTTCCACATGTGGGTGCCTGACGTGTACCAAGGCGCACCGACCGCGATGACGCTGCTCACCGGCGGTGGCCCGAAGGCCGCGGCGTTTGCGTGGGGGCTGCGTTTCCTGGTGATGGCGCTGCTGCCGCTGGCGGTGGACTGGCAAGAGATGCTGGTGATCCTGGCCGCGTTGTCGCTGATCGTGGGTAACGTGACGGGTATCGTGCAGAAGAACATCAAGCGGATGCTGGCGTACTCGGCTATCTCGAACATGGGCTTCGTGCTGCTCGGCATGCTGGCAGGGGTGGTCGACGGCAAGGCTGACGGCGCTGCGAACGCATACAGCTCGGCGATGTTCTACAGCATCATCTATTTGCTGACCACGCTTGGCACCTTCGGCGTCGTCATGTTGCTGGCACGCAAGGATTTCGAAGCCGAAACGCTCGATGACTTCAAGGGCCTGAACCAGCGTAGCCCGGTGTTCGCATTCGTGATGATGATCATGATGTTCTCGCTCGCCGGCATTCCGCCGATGGTCGGCTTCTACGCGAAGCTTGCCGTGCTCGAGGCCACCATGAACGCCGGCCTGACGTGGCTCGCGGTGCTGGCTGTGATGTCGTCGCTGGTGGGTGCGTTCTATTACCTGCGTATCGTCAAGTTGATGTACTTCGATGCACCGACCGATACTTCGCCGATCATCGCGGACAACCTCAAGCGTGCGCTGCTCGCCTTCAACGGCCTGGCTGTGCTGGTGCTTGGCATTGTCCCCGGACCGCTGATGAACGCCTGCCTGGCCGCGATCACGCATACCTTGCCGTTCCAGTTGTAATGTCGGCAGCGGGCTGGTTTATCGTGTTGTTGGCGCTGGTCGGCGCTAACCTCCCGTTCGCGAATCAGCGTCTTTTCTCCGTCGTCTCGCTCAAGACGACGAAGAAAAACGGCTGGATTCGCATCGCGGAATTGATCGTGCTTTATTTTGTCGTGGGCGCGCTCGGCTTTATGCTTGAGGCGCGTGCGGGCAACCGCTTCGAGCAGGGCTGGCAGTTTTACGCCGTGACCTTCAGCCTGTTCCTGGTGCTCGCGTTCCCCGGCTTCACGTTCCAGTATCTCGTCAAGCGCCGCTGACGGCGACGGCCGTCGTGGCTTGATCCTCGTGTTTAACTCTAAAGTTGAGCGCGTCTCTTTCAAGGTGCACGATGGCTGACCAATCTCTCGATTTCCCCGACTCCGACGATGGCTTGCTCGAGAAGACGGTCGAGAGCAAGTTGCTGCATAAGGGCAAGTTCCTCACGCTCAAGATCGATACGGTCGAACTGCCCGACGGCAAGCACGCCACGCGCGAGTTCGTCGAACATCCGGGCGCCGTGATGATCCTGCCGCTGTTCGATGACGGCCGCGTGCTGCTTGAACGACAGTATCGATATCCGATCGCCAAGGTCCTGCTCGAATATCCCGCCGGCAAGATCGACCCGAACGAAAGCGAACTGGCGTGTGCAAAACGCGAGCTTCTTGAAGAAACCGGATATACAGCACGCGAGTGGTTTCTGCTGACGCGGATTCATCCGGTCATTTCCTACTCCACTGAATTCATCGACCTTTATTTGGCCCGCGGCTTGACCGCAGGCGAAAGCAAACTCGACGAGGGTGAATTCCTGGAGACGTTTATCGCGGACCGGTCGCAGATTTTTGAGTGGATCAAAAGTGGCCATATCAGCGACGTCAAGACGATCATCGGCAGCTTCTGGCTGGAAAAGGTGATGTCGGGTGAGTGGGCGTTAGGCGATCCGGTCAGCGACTGAAATGCCCGACGCACCCCAAAAAAGCGGCCGTGAAGGCCGCTTTTTATTTGTCTGCTCAATCAGGACTGCGCGTCGTTCGGCACGCGTTCCGGCGCCGGGCTAAAATCGAACGTGTGTTCCACCCATCTATCAAATGGTCGCGATGTGATTTTTTGCGAACGGTCGTTCACAAAACGCGTTTTTGCGATTAAACTTTCTGACAAGCCCCGATCAGCATGAAGGTTCTCGACTTGAAGTGCTCGCACGACCATCGTTTCGAAGGCTGGTTTGCTTCGACCGATGAGTTCGAATCCCAGTTGTCGCGCAAGCTCGTGGCTTGCCCGGTGTGCTCGACAACGGAGGTGAGCCGCATGCCGTCGGCGCCGCGCCTGAATTTGTCGGCGAGCCGCTCTTCGAGCAGTTCCGATCAGGGCGAAAAAGAAGCCGCCGGATCGAACGGGTCGAACGGATCGAACGTCATGCAAGCGGCCAGGCCGCCGCAAGACGCCGACCAGGCGCTTCAGGCGCGTGCGCTGCAGTTCATGCGGGAAATTCTCGCGAAGACGGAGAACGTGGGCGACCGTTTTGCTGAAGAGGCGCGGCGCATGCATTACGACGAAGCGCCGGCGCGCAATATTCGCGGCGTCGCAACGCCGGAAGATGCGCACGCATTGATGGAAGAAGGCATCGACGTGATGCCGTTGCCCGTGCCGGCCGCACTGAAAGAGCCGCTGCAATAAGCTGAACAGGTTCAGCTAAGGCGCGTCTCCTCATGGCCGACCCGGGTCATGACAGGAGACACAGCGCATGGACCTGAATTATTCCCCCGCCGACGACGCATTTCGCGCCGACATCCGCGCCTGGCTCGACGCCAACCTGCCGCAAGCTCTGCGGACCAAGGTACTCGATCACAAACGTCTGAATCGCGACGACTTCGCGAGCTGGCACAAACTGCTCGGCACGCGTGGCTGGTCGGTTGTCGCGTGGCCGAAGGAGTACGGCGGCCCGGGTTGGGACGCGACGCAGCGCCACATCTGGGACGAAGAATGCGCTCGCATTGGTGCGCCCGGCGTGTTGCCGTTCGGGGTATCGATGGTCGCGCCCGTCCTGATGAAATACGGCAGCGACGCGCAAAAAGCCCACTACTTGCCGCGCATTCTCGATGGCACTGACTGGTGGTGCCAGGGTTATTCAGAACCCGGATCGGGTTCGGATCTGGCGTCGCTGCGAACCCGTGCTGAACGCCAGGGCGATCACTACGTGGTCAACGGTCAGAAAACCTGGACTACGCTCGGTCAGTTCGCCGACATGATGTTCTGCCTCGTGCGCACCGACACCGGCGCGAAGAAACAGGAAGGCATCTCGTTCCTTCTCATCGATATGAAGACGCCCGGCATTACCGTGCGCCCGATCATCACGCTCGATGAAGATCACGAGGTCAACGAAGTGTTCCTCGAAGACGTTAAGGTGCCGCTTGAGAATCTGGTCGGCGAGGAAAATCGCGGCTGGACCTATGCGAAGTATTTGCTCGGGCATGAACGCACGGGCATTGCGCGCGTGGGGCAATCGAAGCGAGAACTGGTGTTCCTGAAACGGCTCGCCGCCAATCAAAAGAAGGGCGACCTTTCATTACTCAGCGACCCGGTGTTTTCATCAAAAATTGCCGCGCTGGAGATCGAGATGATGGCGCTCGAGGTCACCGTGCAACGCGTCGTGGCGAGCGAAGCGAACGGGCGCGGGCCAGGACCGGAGGCATCGATGCTCAAGATCAAGGGCACTGAAGTCCAGCAGGCGCTGACCGAGCTCATGGTTGAAGCCATCGGCCCGCAGGCTGCCGCGTTCGATCCCGCGTATCTGGAAGGCGAACGTGAACACAGCCTGGCCGGCGACGACGACGCCGCGCCGCTTGCCGCGTATTACTTCAACTTCCGCAAGACGTCGATCTACGGCGGCTCGAACGAAATTCAAAAAAACATCATTGCGCAGATGATTCTGGGCTTGTGAGGAGCTGCACATGGACTTCAATTTCACCGATGAGCAGCAACAGTTCAGGGACGCATTGCGCCGGTATCTCGACAACGAGTACACGTTCGATGCACGCCAGAAGATCGTGGCGTCCAAGGAAGGTGTCGATGCAAAACATTGGACGGCATTCACCGAACTAGGCTTGACGGCCTTGCCGGCGCCTGAAGCGCAAGGCGGTTTCGATGGCGGTCCGGCCGACATGCTGGTCGTGATGCAGGAACTCGGACGTGCGCTTGTCGTGGAGCCGTACTGGGCGACGGCGGTGGGTATCGAAGCGCTGCGGCTGGTGGGCGATGACCACGCGAACGCGTTGCTGGAACGCGCGGCCAGCGGCGAGATCAAGCTCGCGGTGGCGTTTCACGAACCGCACGCCCGCTACGACCTGTTTTCGATCGATACCACCGCGCAGGAGAAAGGCGATGGTTTCGTGCTGAGTGGCCAGAAGTCGTTGGTCCTTCACGGCGCACAGGCGGACTACTGGATCGTGCCGGCGCGGCTGGCTGGCGAAATCGCATTGTTTGCAGTTGCGCGTGACGCGGCGAATGCGGAAGTCATCGAGTATCGGACGATCGATGGTCAGCGCGCTGCTACGCTCACTTTCAAGGCGGCGCCCGCCGAGCGCCTTGGCAACAGCAGCACGGGCGCAGCCACGCTTGAGCGCATCGCCGATTACGCGACGTTCCTGTTGTGCGCCGAAGCCGTCGGCGTGCTCGATGCGCTGAATCACGCGACGGTCGAGTACACGAAGGAGCGTAAGCAATTTGGCACGCCCATCGCGCGTTTCCAGGCGTTGCAGCATCGCATGGTCGAGATGCTGATTCACGCGGAGCAGGCGCGTTCGATCACGTATCTTGCTGCCGCGCGATATACCAGCGATGACGCCAATGAACGCCGCCGCGCAATTTCCGCAGCCAAGGCGCGGGTCGGTCAGGCAGCGCGCTTTGTCGGTCAGCAGGCGGTGCAACTGCATGGCGGGATGGGTGTGACGAACGAAGTGGCGGCGGCGCATTGGTTCAAGCGCTTGTCGATCATCGAGACAACGTTAGGCGATGTCGATCATCATCTGGCACGGTTTGCGTCGTTGCCTGGATTCGCCGACACTGACGTTTAAATAATCGATGCATTGAAAAAGGAGAGCGGGCATGACGTTCAGCTATGAGGATTTCGAGGTTGGAGCGGTGGCTCAATTGAGCGGCCATACGTTTCTGAAAGAAGAGATTATCGAATTTGCCGGGCGCTATGATCCGCAGCCTTTTCATTTGAGCGAGGCGGGTGGCGAAGCATCGCCGTTTGGCGGATTGGTCGCGAGCGGCTGGAATACATGTTCGGCAATGATGGGCATTCTGGTGCGTGACATGCTCGCCGATTCCACATCGATGGGTTCGCCCGGACTCGATAACATCCGCTGGCTCAAGCCGGTTCGCGTGAATGACACCGTGAGGTTGACCGTGCGAGTGTTGAGCAAGCGCGTATCGGCCAGCAAGCCGGATCGTGGAATTGTCGGCACGCGTTGGGAGGCTTATAACCAGCATGACGAGTTGGTATTGACCGTGGATTCAGCGGCCATCTTCGGGCTTCGTCATCCGGGAAACTCGCAATGACGCTAGCCACGTTAGCCAGCGCAGCCGAGGTTAAAGCCGCGGAGGGTGGCGAAGAGTATGTGAGCGAGTGGCTGGAAATTGATCAATCACGCGTGAACCGATTCGCCGATGCCACCGACGATCATCAGTGGATCCACGTTGACGTAGAGAGAGCGAAAAAAGAATCGCCATTTGGCGGACCGATTGCGCATGGATTTTTAACCTTGGCATTGGTCCCGATGTGGCTGGATCAGTGCGTGCCGCTGCAGCAGAAAATGGGCGTGAACTACGGCATGAACAAGGTGCGGTTCATGTCGCCGGTGCGGGTCGGGACGAAGCTCCGGGCGAGGTTCGTAGCGGAAACGGTGACTGACGTGGAAGAGGGTGGGGTGCAGGTGATCTGGCGCGTGACCGTGCAGAAAGAAGGCGGTGAGAAGCCGGTATGCGCCGCTGAGTTCATCACCCGGCATTACTTCTGAACGTTGGTGCTTGGGGGCGTTATGCCGTACTCAGGCAGGTTCCTATAAAAAGGAACCTGCTAAGCCGGCCGCTTAACGCCTCGCGTACTGCTGCGCGCCAAACAGCACTTCGCGTTGTTTATCGCCGGTCAAATCCTTGCGAGCGGAAGCCAGCACCTCGACGCCGCGGATAACTGCAGGCCGCGCAGCAATCTCGTCAAACCAACGCTTCACGTTCGGAAATTCGTCCAGCTCAATACCCTGGTTTTTCCACGATCGCGTCCACGGAAACGTCGCGATATCAGCGATCGAATAATCATTTCCGGCGAGATACCGCGTTACGCCCAATTGCTTGTCCATCACGCCATATAAGCGCTTTGCTTCGTTCGAATATCGATTGACCGCGTACTCGATCTTCTCGGGCGAGTAGATCCGGAAATGATGCGCTTGACCCAGCATGGGTCCAATGCCGCCCATCTGGAACATCAACCACTGCATGGTCGTGTATCGGCCCACTGGATCCAGAGGCAAGAACTTCCCCGTTTTCTCAGCGAGATAAAACAGGATCGCACCGGATTCAAAAAGCGCGAGCGGCTTGCCTTCGGGGCCATCGCTATCGACAATCGCGGGGATCTTGTTGTTCGGGCTGATCGCCAGGAAATCAGGCGTGAATTGATCGCCCGCGCCGATATCGATGGGAATGGCTTTGTACTCGAGTCCGAGTTCTTCGAGCATGATATGAATCTTGTGGCCGTTCGGCGTGGCCCAACTATAGACGTCGATCATTTTCGTTCCTGGTGCTCAACACGGGGAAAGCGGCGACTCCGCCCAATCAGGAATCGTCGCCCAAAAACGCTGCCGAAAATTAGACCATAGTTCGCGGAAAGACGCTGAACACTGCTTCACGCGTACCGTGAAAGCTCCAGTTTGGCGATCGCGTTCCGATGTACTTCATCCGGCCCATCTGCAAGTCGCAATGTCCGTGCATGCGCATAGGCGTAAGCCAGCGGGAAATCGTCGGACACACCGGCGGCGCCGTGCGCCTGAATGGCCCAATCGATGATCTGGCACGCGATGTTCGGCGCAACCACCTTGATCATCGCGATCTCGCCGCGTGCGCCCTTGTTGCCTACCGTGTCCATCATGTAAGCCGCTTTCAGAGTGAGCAGACGCGCCTGTTCGATCATGATGCGCGCCTCGGCAATACGCTCCTGCGTCACGCCGTGCGCGGCGATCGGCTTGCCGAAAGCCACCCGTTGCAGCGTGCGTTTCGACATCAGTTCGAGCGCGCGTTCAGCCAGCCCGATCAGGCGCATGCAGTGATGAATGCGGCCCGGTCCCAGGCGTCCCTGCGCGATTTCAAAGCCGCGTCCTTCGCCAAGCAGCATATTCGATACCGGCACGCGTACATCCTCGAGCGTGATATCCATGTGGCCGTGCGGCGCGTCGTCGTAGCCGAACACCGAGAGCGGCCGATGCACTGTGATGCCGGTCGCATCGGCGGGAACGAGGATCATCGATTGTTGCTGATGTTTCGGCGCATCGGGATCGGTCTTGCCCATCACGATATACACCTTGCAGCGCGGATCGCCCGCACCCGACGACCACCACTTGCGGCCGTTGATCACGTAGCTGTCGCCGTCGCGCAGGATGCTGCACTGAATATTCGTCGCATCCGACGAAGCCACGTCCGGCTCAGTCATCAGGAACGCGGAACGGATCTCGCCCTGCAGCAACGGTTCGAGCCATTGCAGCTTTTGTTGCTCGCTGCCATATCGTTCGATGGTCTCCATGTTGCCCGTGTCCGGCGCGCCGCAATTGAAGACTTCGGGCGCCCATGGCACGCGGCCCATGATCTCGCAGAGCGGCGCGTATTCCAGATTGCTCAATCCGGCGCCACGTTCGGACGCGGGCAGGAACAGGTTCCAGAGGCCGGCATCGCGGGCTTGTTCCTTCAGCTTTTCGATCAGCTCAGTTGGAACCCATGCGTTGCCGTTGGCACGATTGGCGGCGACTTCAGCGTTGAACGCGCGTTCGTTCGGGTAGATGTGTTCATCGAAGAAATGGCTTAGCTTTTGGCGCAGTTCCTGCACTTTCGGCGTGTAATCGAAATTCATATGCTATCCTCATTAATCTCTATTCACCGACTTTCTGCGCATACAACCACGCGAGTTCGGCCATGGGTTTCGCGCGCTTTCCGGCATCAACAGCTTGCGCGCTCGCCGCCGTGCCTTCGCTTACCCGCTTCATGATTCCCTGCAGGATCGCGGCAATGCGGAACATGTTGTAGGCAAGATAGAAATTCCAGTCGCCCTGAATCGCCAAGCCCGTGCGTGCAAGGTATGTCGCGACGTATTCGCCCTCATCGGGAATGCCGAGCGCTGCCCAATCAAGGCCACCGATGCCGCGAAATTGCGTCGGATCGACGTGCCACGCCATGCAGTGGTAAGCGAAATCGGCGAGCGGATCGCCGAGCGTGGACAGTTCCCAGTCGAGCACGGCAAGCACGCGCGGTTCCGTCGGATGGAAGATCAGGTTGTCGAGCCGGAAGTCGCCATGAACGATCGATACACGTTCCGCCGGCGCGCCTTCTGCGCTGCGTGGAATATGCTTCGGCAACCATTCGATCAACTTGGTCATTGCGTCAATACGCTCGGTCTCCGACGCAACGTATTGCTTGCTCCAGCGGCCGATTTGACGCTCGAAATAGTTGCCGGGTTTGCCGTAGGTATCGAGGCCGACTTGCGTGATGTCCACCGAATGGAGCGCCGCGATCACGCGATTCATCTCGTTGTAGATTGCGCGGCGTTCGGACGGCGTCATGCCCGGCAGCGCCTGATCCCACAACACCCGGCCTTCGATGAACTCCATCACATAGAACGCCCGCCCGATCACGCTTTCGTCCTCGCATAGCGCGAACATTTTGGCGACGGGAACGTCGGTGCCGGCGAGGGCGTCCATTACGCGATATTCACGTTCGATCGCATGCGCCGATGGCAATAACTTCGCCGCCGGCCCGGGCTTCGATCGCATCACATAACTGCGCGCGGGCGTGATGAGCTTGAACGTGGGATTCGATTGGCCGCCGGCAAACTGCTCGACGGTGAGTGGTCCGGCAAAGCCTTCAACATGCGTTTCCAGCCACGCGGATAATGCCGGAACATCGAATTGTTGCCGCTCGTTGACCGGGCGTGTTCCCTCGAACGCGGAAAAATCCTGCGGCGCGGGGGTATCGTTTGCAGCCATCGTTGTCTCCTCCGGTCTCGCGTTTGTTGAGGCATCACGCGGCGTCGTGCCGTTCACAGCGCTGTTTTTCGCGTGCAGGCCGCGTGCCCGCTATGACTTCATCAGCGATTTAAAACGAACGAACTGCGCGTACAGCAGTTCCATGGTCGTGTTCCGCACCCCGACGTGAAGCGGCGAGGGCGGTGAATGGTTCAGCGCGCGGATCACCCAGTCGCCGGGTTTATCGCCGACATCGAGCGCATTGATGCAGCCCGTGGTCTGCGAGAGATGGCCGAAAAACGTGCGGCCACCGCTTGTGATCGCGTGCGACAACAACGCGCGATTGACGCCGCCGTGCAGCACGAGCAGTACCGTGTCCCACGAAGCATCGTCGCGCAGGTTTTGCAGCGGCGGCAACACGCGATCCAGCAACTCGCCGATAGTCTCACCGCCCAAAAACGACGTGGCTTCCGGCACGATGCCATCGAAAACGCTGAGAAAAGCGCGCTCAAAATCTTTGGGAGGAAGGTCTCCCAGCCGGCCGCCGCGAATTTCCTGCCACTCCGGCCAGATGTCGATGTCGATCTGCTGACCGGTTTCGGCCAGCACGCGCTGCGCCGTCTCGATCGTGCGTGGCAAGCCGCTGGCGATGACTTTATCGAAGCGAATTTGCTGCGCCTTGAACTCGCGTCCAGCCGCGCTTGCTTCCTCGCGGCCACGTTCATTCAGCGGTACGCCTTCCGGGTCGATGGCGCGGCCGCTGGCATCGAAGTAAGTCACGTCGCCGTGGCGCATCAGGAAAATGCGGCGGCGCTTGGGCAGTTCGTACGAGGTCGTCATTTGTAGTGCGGTGGCCGTTTTTCAAGGAACGCGTTGATGCCTTCGAGCGCGTTGCCGTTATGCAGGGCATCGACGAAACCATCGCGTTCGTCATCCAGATGTTGCGCCAACGACTGCGTTTCGGCCGCTGCGATCAGCGTCTTGATTCGCGCGAGCGCTTTCGGCGCCATGCGGCCCAGTTCATCCGCCCACGCGATGGCGGTATCGAGCGCTGCGCCCGGTTTCGTCACGCGGTTCACAACACCAACATCATGCAACCGCGTGGCGCGAATCGGTTTTGCTTCAAGCAGGATTTCGGTGGCGAGCGCACGCGGCAAAGCGCGCGTGAGGAACCATGAACCGCCACCGTCAGGCGTGAGGCCCACGCGGGAATATGACATCACGAACTTGGCGTCGTCAGCCGCGACCAGCAGATCGCACGCGAGCGCCAGCGAGAAACCCGCCCCCGCTGCCGCGCCTTCGACGGCCGCGATTACCGGTTTCGTCGATGACCGCAATGCGACGATCCACTCGCCGAGCATGTCGATACTCGCGGCTTGCACCGAGGGATCTTTCGCACGGTTTTCCAGCAAGCGGTTCAGGTTGCCGCCGGCGCAAAAGAAGTTATCGGCGCCGGTCAGCACGATTACGCGCACGGACGTATCCCGTTCAGCCGTATTCATCGCTTCGATGCCGGCCGTGTACATGTCCGGGTGCAGCGCATTGCGTGCGCCCGGATTGGACAGCTTGAGAACGAGCGTGGTGTCGCTTTCGGCGGGGCGGACGGAGAGCAGTTCGGCGCTCATGCTGCGGCCTCATCGAAGGTGAGCGACAAGCCGAGCTGCGCACGTCGCGTGAGCCACGGCGACGGGCGATAACGCGGATCGCCGAGCACAGCCTGCATGTTGCGCAGGATCGTGAGAATCGTGCTCGCGCCGAGCGCATCGCCAAGCGCAAGCGGACCGCGCGGATAACCTAAGCCAAGCGTGACGGCCAGATCGATATCCGCAGGCGATGCAATGCGTTGCTGCGCAATATCGCAACCAATGTTGACGATGGTCGCCACCACGCGCTGCGCGACAAACCCGGTCGAATCGCGGATCACCGTGACGGGCACGCCATCGAAAGCGAAGAGCGCGTGCGCGGCGTCGCGAAACTCGGCGGTCGTGGCAGGCGTGGTCATGATGGTGCGGCGGGCGGCATCGGCGAGCGGGAACAAAGTGTCGATAGCGACCGTGCGCGACGCGTCCAGTTTCTCCGCGACAGAAGCAGTGGTGGCATCGTGGCCGAGCGGCGTGACAATGATCAGCGAATCGGGTGCCGGAGTGCCGCCGGTATCAATAGTGACCGCCGTTTCCATCTTCGCGATCAGCCGGAACACCTCTTCACGCGCATGGGCAGATGCCCGGCTCACCCACACGCGACGCGGCAGCGTCGTCGGCGCGGGCGCTTCCTCGGGAATTTGCTGCTTGCCGTCTACATACTTATAGAAACCTTCGCCCACCTTGCGTCCGATCAACCCGCCGGCAAGCCGCGTCCCGGTAATGGGCGACGGCGTGAAGCGCGGTTCCTCATAGAACTGGTGATAGATCGACTCCATCACCGGATGCGACACGTCGAGCGCCGTCAGGTCCAGCAACTCGAACGGCCCGAGCCGGAAGCCGGCTTGTTCGCGCATGATCCGGTCGATATCGGCGAAACTCGCGACGCCTTCGCTCGCAATCCTTAGCCCCTCGGTATTCATGCCGCGCCCGGCGTGATTCACGATAAACCCAGGCATGTCCTTCGCGCGCACGGCCGTGTGGCCCATCTGGCGGCCGAGCGCCATCAGCGCGTCGCCGGCAGCGGGGTCGCCACGCAAGCCGTCGATCACTTCGACCACTTTCATCAGCGGAACGGGGTTGAAGAAGTGCAGGCCGACCACGCGCTCCGGCTTGGCACAGCCCGCGGCAATGGCCGTGATAGACAGCGACGATGTATTCGACGCCAGAATGCAATTTTCGCCGACCACGCCCTCAAGCTCGCGGAACAGTTCCCGCTTGACGTCCAGTTTTTCCACGATTGCTTCAACCACCACATCGCAATCGGCCAGCTCGCCGATCGCATTGGCCGCGTGAATGCGCGCCAACGCGGCATGCGCATCGGCTTCGTTCAGCTTGCCTTTTGCGGCGAGTTTGTTCAGGGTATCGGCGAGATACTCGCGTGCAGCCGTGACGGCTTGCTGGTTGGTGTCGTACAGACGCACGTTCAGGCCGCCCAGCGCTGCGATCTGCGCGATGCCGCGTCCCATCGCGCCGCTGCCGACAATACCCACGGTCCGAATCTCTGTGTCGCGAAAACTCATGGCGTGTCTCACTCCTTATTTGCTAGATTAGCACGGTCGTACTTGTTATAAGGTGGCCCCGAAGGCCGCCGATTGCCCGTATTGCTTAAAAACGAAAGATGTCCAGGAGACTCAAGATGCTCAAGCTGTATGGTTTTCCGCTGTCCAACTACGTGAACAAGGTGAAGTTCGTGCTGCTCGAACACGGCATTCCGTTCGAGGAGGTGCGTGCGAATTTCGGCCAGGACGAAGCAACGCTTGCGCTCTCGCCGCTCGGCAAGGTTCCGTATGTGGAGACCGAGGACGGGGCGTTGTGCGAGTCGCAGGTGATTGTCGAATATCTGGCGAGCGCTTATCCGGAGAAACCCATTTTTTCCGCCGACCCGTTCACGGCCGCCAAGGAGCGCGAGATGATCGTGTTCATCGAAACACACCTGGAACTGGTTGCCCGAGAGCTCTACAAGCAGGCATTTTTCGGTGGCACCGTGACCGATTACACCAAGGTGCGCGCGGAAAAACGGCTCAGGCATGGTATTGCCGGATTCAAGCGAATTGCGAGGTTCGAACCGTACGCGCTCGGCACGACCTTCAGTATCGCCGATGTGAGCGCATTCGTGAATTTGCCGCTGATCGGGCTGACGACGAAAGCCATCTACGGAGCGGATTTCCTGCTGGAAGCGGGGATCGACTGGAAGGCGCACAACAAGCGGGTGGGCGAGCGGCCGGCTGCGCAGAAAGTCACCGCAGACCGGCTCGCCTTCATGGACGCGCAGAAAAAGACGCTGCCAAAGATTGAGTCTTAAAGATTGGCGAGACGCTCAAGCGCGGTGCGCAGCGTCTCTTCCTTTTTCGCGAAGCAAAAACGCACGACGCCCGATTCGTGGCTCTCGTGATAAAACGCCGATACCGGAATGGCCGCGACGCCAATCTCGCTCGTGAGCCATTGCGAGAACTCGGCTTCCGGCAGGTCGCTGATGGCCGAATAGTCCACGCACTGGAAGTACGTGCCGTCGCAAGGCAGCAGCTTGAAGCGCGAGTTGGCGAGGCCATCGCGGAAAAAGTCGCGTTTTTGCTGATAAAAAGCGGGCAATTCCAGATACGGCGCGGGGTCTTTCAGGTATTCCGCAATGCCGACTTGCATCGGCGTATTCACGGTGAAGACGTTGAACTGGTGGACCTTGCGGAATTCCGCCGTCAGCGCGGCGGGCGCGGCGACGTAACCCACCTTCCAGCCCGTTACGTGGAAGGTCTTGCCGAAACTCGATACCACGAAACTGCGCGCAGCCAGGTCCGGATAGCGCGACACGCTTTCGTGCGGGGCGCCGTCGAAGACCATGTGTTCGTAGACTTCGTCGGAGAGAATCAGCACGTCGGTGCCGCGCAGGATCTCGTCAAGCTTCTGTAAGTCCTCTGCGCGCCAGACGCGACCCGTCGGGTTGTGCGGCGAGTTGATGATCAGCAGGCGCGTTTTCGGCGTGATCGCGGCGGCAAGCTTGTCGAAGGGCACCGCGTAATCGGGTGCTTCCAACGATACAAACACCGGTTTGCCGCCCGCCAGCTCGATAGCCGGTACATAGCAGTCGTACATCGGCTCGATCACGACGACTTCGTCGCCCGGATGCACGCAGCACAAAATCGCGGTCAGGATGGCCTGGGTCGCGCCGGCCGTGACCGTGATCTCGCGCTCGATGTCATAGTGATGGCCATACAAGCGCTCGATCTTCTCGCCGATCGCGTGGCGCAGCGGCGCGGCGCCGGCCATCGGCGGATACTGGTTATGGCCGGCGCGCATGGCGTTCGACACGGCGTCCACAATGCGCGGATCGCATGCGAAATCGGGAAAGCCCTGACCTAGATTGACTGCGCCTTTCTGCGTTGCGAGCGCGCTCATGACCGTGAAGATGGTCGTGCCGACGTTCGGCAGGCGCGAAGTAATGGCGGGAACAGCGGGCGAATACGGCAGTTCGTGCGAGGCGTTCATGGTGTGGGCGATCGGCGGCGCTAAAGGAAAATGTGTCCTATTTTAAACATCGATCGCGTTTGTTTCTTCACAAGCTTCAATCTGCGCCTGAATGTGTACTTCAAAGCTGGCCACGAACGGCGCCGGCTGGGCGATTCGAAACCCGAAGTCACGTACCGTGCGTTTCGCGAGTTTAAGCAACGCGCGATCCTTCGATACCAGCCAGTCCGCCTTGCTCGCATGCGCCAGTTCAAGAAACTTCTGGTCGTCACGATCACGGCATTTCGGCAGCGGCGGCGCGTCGGCGGGCGGTGGTTCGGGGGCAACGAGTTCCGAAAGCCGCGCGACCGTTGCGAGCGCTTCGTCCTTATTCACGGCGAAGCGCACGAATTGCGGATAGTCCAGTACATACGTCAGTTCTTTGAGGCAGCGCGAATCGATCAACGCTTCCAGCGTACCGGCTTCAAGCGCGGCGCGGATTGGACGCGTGATGGGGTCATCGAACACCAGGATGTCGATCCAGACATTCGAATCCAGCACGGCGCGCAGCACGGGGGATTTTTTCATTCGATACAATCAAAGGTTTCCGTCTTCATCGTTGGCAGCATGCCGGCGAGCCCCTATGATAATCGTTCTATCGCCGGCCAAATCACTCGACTACGAGACCCCGCCTCACGTTACCAAGCACACGTTGCCTGAATTCGCCGCCGATTCCGCTGAACTGATCGACGCCTTGCGCAAGCTTTCGCCACAGGAAATCGGTAGCCTCATGCATATATCCGATCCGCTCGCGCGACTCAATTTCCAGCGCTACGCGGACTGGTCAGCGACCTTCGGCACGCATAATTCGAAGCAGGCCATGCTGGCGTTCAACGGTGACGTCTACGAGGGTTTTGACGCAAAGTCGCTGCACGCAGCGGATCTCGACTACGCTCAAACTCATGTGCGCGTGCTGTCCGGGTTGTACGGGCTGCTGCGGCCGCTGGATCTGTTGCAACCGTATCGGCTGGAAATGGGCACCAGGTTCGCCAACGCTCGCGGCAAGGATTTGTATGCGTTTTGGGGCGACCGCATCACGGCGGCCCTGAACGCACAGATAAAAAAGCAGAAGGGCGCACGCGTGCTGGTGAACTGCGCGTCCAACGAGTATTTCAGGTCGGTGCAGCCGAAGCGACTCGACGCACCGGTGATATCGCCGGTCTTCCAGGACTGGAAGAATGGCCAGTACAAGATCATCAGTTTTCACGCTAAACGCGCACGCGGCCTGATGGCGCGATTTGCGGTGCAGCATCGAATTGACGAGCCGGAAGGACTGAAGGCTTTCGAGAGCGAAGGGTATGCCTTCGATAAAAAGGCATCGACCGAAACGAGTTATGTGTATCGCCGGCGGCTGGGTCTTTGAGCGCAGCGATTGCGCACTGGATTCCGCCTGATTCCGCCTGATTCCGCCTGATTCCGCACTATTAAGGAAGCGTCATGAGCATTTCAATCACGAGTCAATTCGATGCAGGCGCGATCGACGTTGTGTCGGTCGAGGACCCCGCAGCCATTCGCCTGCGTGTGCGTCCGGACAGCCACGCGGACTTCGCGCAGTGGTTCTGCTTCCGCGTTTCGGGCGTGCGCGACGAGCCGCTCACGATGACCTTCGAGAACGCCGCTGATTGCGCGTTCGCCGATGGCTGGCGCGACTATCGGGCGGTGGCGAGCTACGACCGGATCAACTGGTTCCGCGTACCCACACGCTATGACGGCCGTGTATTGACCATCGAGCACACACCCGATTTCGACGCCGTCTATTACGCCTATTTCGAGCCGTATAGCGAAGAGCGCCACGCGGGCTTCCTCGGCGCCGTTCAGCAGATGCCGCACGCGACGCTGACGGAAATTGGCCAGACGGTGCAGGGCCGGCCGATGTCGCTGGTGTCGCTGGGGTTGACCGAAGTGACCGAGCGCCCGGTGAAGCCGAAGAAGAACGTGTGGATCATCGCGCGTCAGCATCCCGGCGAGACCATGGCCGAGTGGTTCGTGGAAGGGCTGATCAAACGGCTGGCGGGCTGGGGCGACTGGGCGGGCGATCCGGTCGCGCGATTGATCTTTGATCACGCTGTGTTCCATATCGTGCCGAACATGAATCCCGATGGCAGCGCGCTCGGTAATCTGCGCACCAATGCCGCGGGCGCCAACCTGAATCGCGAATGGATGGAACCCGACGCTGCGCGCAGCCCTGAAGTGCTGGCCGTTCGTAACGCCATTCACGCGCTGGGCTGCGATCTTTTCTTCGATATCCACGGTGACGAAGCGCTGCCTTACGTGTTCGTGGCCGGCTCGGAAATGCTGCCCGGCTTTACCGAAAAACAAGCGAAGGAACAGAAGGCTTTCATTGAATGCTTCAAGCAGGCGAGCCCGGATTTTCAGGACGTGTACGGCTATGAAGCGAGCAAGTACCAGACGGATGCGTTGAAGCTGGCGTCTAAATATGTGGGCAATGAGTTCGGATGTTTGTCGCTGACGCTTGAGATGCCGTTCAAGGACAACGCGAATCTGCCGGACGAGCGGGTGGGCTGGAACGGCGAGCGTAGCGCTGCGCTGGGGGCGTCGATGCTTCAGGCTATCCTGCGGCATCTGCAGGCGTTCTGAGGCTAGCTAACGGAGTGAAGTGAGCGCCGGTGAATGCACGCGATAGGTGTGCGTTCCGAAGGAGCTGCATCAAAAGGGTGTGATCGCTGGACGGCGATCACGCCCTTTTGCCTTGGCGTTTGAGCTTGAGATAGTGACTCAGTAGACGGTGACGCAGAGGCCTATGATTCAGAGGTCTACGCCGCAGTAGGCGTTGACTCGGAGTACTGCAGCTCAGTGCTTCTTTTTGCTCGCCGATTTTTTCGTCGGCTTGCCGCCTGCCGATTTCGAGCTCGTCTTGCCTTTGCCCTTGACCGCGCCATGGTGGCCTCTTGCACCGTGGCTCGAGCGGGGTTCGGCGCGCGGCCTGGCTGACGGAACGGGATCATTCCAGCCGAAAGCCAGCATCTGGCTGCCTACGTAGCCGCAGCGGAACTTCAGCGTGGAAGGGCTGGAGTCGCCGTCCTTGGTGACGCCAAGGCCCTCGACCGTCACGACGTTGTCCACCTTGATGCGTTGCTTGTGGTCATCGAATGCGTCGTTCCAAGGGGTGATGCTGCCATGCGCCGAGTCGAAGGAACTGGCCGGAAACTCCACGTGATCGAACGCCGTCGACGTACTCGCCACGAAACTTCCGTGTGCGGCGCAGTCAGCCACCAAGGGATTGGCGTTGAAGTCGGTGACGAAGTGGTTGACGAGCTCGTTGCGTTCGTCGAGCGTATCGGCGAACGCGGTGGCGCTGCATGCGGCCGACGCGAGTGTCGCCATTGATGCAATTGCCACCAGCCGGCCGACCAGCCGCAGCAGTCGACGCGGTACTTGAATACTATCCATCAGGTTCTGCACTAAAGAGACAACAGGCACGTAAGATGCCCGACAGTGAGCGGGAGTTCCATCTTATATTAAATTCTTTCACGAACCGCCAACGATGTCCGGCCTCGACACAGTTCTGTCGTGGACTTTGATGCGGGATAAGGTTTGGAATTGGTGCGGCGTTCAGACGCGCGGCCCACGATCCAGCCGATAACGCCGGACGTCGAACGTAGTGATCCAGGTAGGCCGATAGACGGTAATCAGGATGGTGAACACGCCAGTGAACAAGGCCTCGCCGGCTACGAGCAGGGAGGCAGCGAGCGTAAATCCAGCCGGGATAATAAGCTCGCCGTTGGCAAGCACGATTTCCAGAAGCAGGCCAGCCGAGCATGCTACGGCGACGGCACATGCCGATGTCAGGAAACCGTGGCCGACAATGAAGACGAAGAGGCTGCGCGGGATCCACGCCTGGATGGCCTTCTGTAGCAGCGACGATACGGCAACAGGCAATGCCCCGAACAATATGAAGGTCACAGGAACGCCGGGCCATGAGGCATCCAGCACAACGGCCGCCAGACCGCTTGTCACGGCCATCCCGACCAGTGCGAGTTGCCAGTCGAACAGCGTGACCATCAGCGTGGCGCCAAGCAGATGAATGGCGGGACCGTCTTCGAACCATGTATTGCACGCCCACAGCACCGTCACCGCGACGACAATGCCGAACCAGACGTGCTGAAGCGTCCCATCTTGCAACCGTCGAAACGGGTTCTTCCAGATCGCAAGCGCGAGCACACCCACAGTGACAATCCAGCCACCTATTGCGAGCCAAAGCGGAAGAGGTGTGTAGAAGAAACCCATAAATCTTATATTACTCGTTTGCGCCCGAAAACGTGCGCATTGACTGTGCCAGCGGGGATTTTCCAACACGCAACGCGTCAATTCACGCGTTGCGTCCCGACTATGAAATGACCGTGTTCAATCGCCGAATCGGGGTCGCGGTTGGGCGGCCATTGGCAGCAGGTGTTCGTCTATTTCCGGCCGCGGCGCATACGTCAGCAAAGCGGCTGCGCGCAGTGGTACCGGTCCGGCGTCGCCGAGCGCGGGCCGTGGCGACGCGTCAGCCTCGCGCTTCAGGACTTCAAGATAGCCATTCTGCCAGCCGTTATAAATAGCAACGGCGGCGGCGCGATTCGGTGCACCGAGTTGTTGGAAAATGCTGCCCAAGTGGATTTTTACCGTGCCCTCGCTGATTCCAAGTGTCTTCGCAATGATCTTGTTAGTGCTGCCCATATGCACGCACCGCATGATTTGCTGCTGGCGCAGCGACAATGTGTTGAACCGTTTTGCGCCCTTTCGTAACTCTTTCGGCGTGGTATCACGACGCGGCAGGAAAACGGGCTCGAGCGTCGGATCAAGCGCGCACGCAGGAACGTAATGGCCGCCCAGCAGAACCATTTCAAGCGCACGAACAATCAATGTGGGGTCGAGATCGCGTGGCACGACGCCGAGCACGCCGGCGCTAAGAAGCATGCGGACCTTCGCGGTTGATGCTTCGTCCACGATGATTGCCGCGGGGATCCTGGGGAAGGCGTTCAGCAGCGTGCGCAGATCTGCCATGCGCATGGCGTCGTGCCAGTCGATCACGATCATGTCAGGGTCGAGCCGCAGGACCGCGCTTGCCGCTTGCCGCCAGTCTTTCGCCTCGTTGAAACGCGCGCGCCGGTCGATATGCCTTAAAAGCGCCTTCAAACCTTCGCGACGCTCGGCTTCGGAGTTGACTATGGTGAATTTCATGCGTGCCTCGTTGTTATATGGGTTCGGCGCGATGCCCGCTTCCGGGCGGGCGATATGCGGCTGAACCGATAATGACCAATCGCGGCCGAAATTGCGCCCTGACCGAATGGCATAGGCATTACGCACAAAATCCCGGGCTGTGTTTCGCCTGGCGGTTGATTTGGCGAATTAATTTCACTTCAGGGCAGTTTTGCTAGGAGAAGTCTCGAATGCCCTCGGTTGAAGTTGGGATGATTCTCAAGTGAAAGTGTGAATACGAGACGTAATGAGACTTATCTGAAGCGCGCTTCCGTGCTGCGGCATCGCACCTGCACGGGGGTAATTTGGGTTGTTCTTGCTTGAATCCACTAGCGGCGTTGTTTTGATCTGACAACGCGGCAAGTGGCTTGAGCTTTTCACTGCTCCGCGTATCGATTTCGTCCGCTAAGTCGGTAGCGCGGCCGGAGTGGTAGATGGGGCTCGGGGGATGAAAACACGAGAAAGACGCTGCTACCCGGGGTTGCATCGCATAGACGATAGGGCGGATCAGCTGTCCTAGCCCCTTCCTGGTGATAGCGAGCTCGACGCTTGGGACTGCTTCGGGAAATGGGTTTTATTTCGAGGGAGTTGGAGCGTACCTGTTTGTTCGCGCGACGCGGGTTCCGCAGACGTCCCATGTAATTGGTAGCCGGGAGTGCGACGTGCAAAAAAAACCGTCCCAATGGTCGCTTGGAACGGTTTTTTGTATCGGATCAGGAAGTTAAGATTAGACCCATCAGGATTTGCGCTGCATCTTATTCCGCAAGTCCGGATACGCTAATCTCCCGATCGCTTGCGGTGATACGAACCAGCGCAGGGCGGCAACGTTCGGCGCACGAGTCGCAACGCCTTCAACCGCTTAACTCAGTGAAAATGCGGCTGGGCTGGCTCAGCGTCTTCCGGCATTTCCGCATGGACGATCTCCCCGAGCGGATCCGCATACAGTGGCACGCCGCAATCATCGCAATATTCCGGCTCGAAACGGCCGGTGTGACGACGCACATCGGTTACGCCCGAGCGCTTCAACAACGCAACGATCTCTTCCACCGGACCGTCCGCGCCTTCCAGTTCGGCCGCTTCTTCCGCCGCGCCAATTTCGCCGTTTTCCCGTCCGTAAAGCGGCCAGACGACGCCGTAGATCACGTCGTTGCTGCCGCGGCGGGTAAAGCCGATCCGATATTCGTCCACGCGTTGCTCGCCGAACCCTGCAATCACGGCGCGTAATTCGTCAGGCGTCGTGCCGAGCGTGTCGAACAGGTAGCGAACGGCGGTGCGGACCGAGTGCGGCCGAACTTGTTCGTCGGCGTCACGACATGCCGAGTAGTAGGCGTCGGGCAACAGGCATTCGAATTCGCAGCCTGGCAGGATGGCGGCAAAAGTGGCGCCGCCCTGGGCCGCCCAGTGTTCAAGGCACTGACCGCGTTCGATCCGGGTGCCGGCCGTTTCTTCTTGCCACCGAAACAGCGCTTCGCCTGCGGGCACGATGGCCATCGCAAGCAAAAAGCGCGGATCGGCGAGGATCGGTGAGGTTTCAGGCAGGTCAGCGAGATTGAGGCGGGCTGGCGCGTTGCCGAGTACGGTTTGTATGAGTTGCTGCGCCACGCGCGCAGTCTCCACATGGTGGCGCGGCAACTGGTCGATGCTATAGAGATACGGCGCAACCGACACCTTGGCGCCTTCCGCGAGCACGTGGGCTTGCAACTGAGCACGCAAGGCGTCGACCACGTCGGCCTTGAGCGGTCCGGATGGAATTGAGTAGCGAGTCCATGCCAGCACGGGTGCCGCGATCAGCAATGCTTCGTGCGGCACGCCGTCGATCTCGATCGCGAACGACTCGCTTTGTGTTTCCGCCATATCGGCGAGCGCGCCGTAGGCGTCCGGGAACTTGAGTTGAAGATGGTCGAGGGCGGCATCGAGCGCAGTCTGATTGCCGTTGCGCACAATTTTCCCGAGAAGGGCGTCGAGACGCGCTTCCCAGAACCGGTCTTCTATACGGCTGCCCGATGCGAAGAGCGAGAGCGAAAGACCGACGAGCTTGTCGGCATCCGGGGGAAGTCGTTTGGCGATTCGCGAGCGCATAGGAGGCAGTTATCAGGTGCAGAGAACCTTAGATTGTAGTCGCTATGCGTCCGGTTGGACCATTAGCGCACCACCTCTCCGCGATACCGGGTTCGCGCCTTCCTTTTGCGCCCTTTATTACGGTGAAGAAAAGCACCGCTGAAAATCTTTTCACGAACCTCTTGCGCGAGTGAGAAACGGGCACTAGAATTCCGTTCCTTCGCTTCACGAAGAGGCGAAGGGAAGTGAGGAAGTGCAAGTGGCGTGTCGCTATTGAGGATGCCGCAGAGCCAAGCAGGACGGGCTTCGCAGCGAATCAGAAAGTCGGGGTTGAGTAAAAAACCTGTTGACGGAAAGCGAAACGCAGGACATAATCTCGTTTCTGTGCTGCACGAGCAGCGACGCGAAAGCGGTGGGGTTCTGAGGGTTGGGGCTTTGCGGTTTGAGCGAATGTTCTTTAAAAACTAACAGCCGATAAGTGTGGGCGCTTGGTGTTTTGCTGAGAAGCGTGGTGGTGTTTTCCGGGGTTTCTCGGGAGACGCTGCCGTGAAGCGAAAGTATCAAGTCTCACACTAGTATTAAGGTAGGTTTTGAGCGTCTTTCCGAAAGGGAAGATGGGAGGAACTTGTCAGTACGTTGAGTGAGCGACCTATTCGCAAGAATAGAAAACAGTAACAGGCATTGAACTGAAGAGTTTGATCCTGGCTCAGATTGAACGCTGGCGGCATGCCTTACACATGCAAGTCGAACGGCAGCACGGGGGTAACCCTGGTGGCGAGTGGCGAACGGGTGAGTAATACATCGGAACGTGTCCTGTAGTGGGGGATAGCCCGGCGAAAGCCGGATTAATACCGCATACGATCTACGGAAGAAAGCGGGGGATCGAAAGACCTCGCGCTATAGGGGCGGCCGATGGCAGATTAGCTAGTTGGTGGGGTAAAGGCCTACCAAGGCGACGATCTGTAGCTGGTCTGAGAGGACGACCAGCCACACTGGGACTGAGACACGGCCCAGACTCCTACGGGAGGCAGCAGTGGGGAATTTTGGACAATGGGGGAAACCCTGATCCAGCAATGCCGCGTGTGTGAAGAAGGCCTTCGGGTTGTAAAGCACTTTTGTCCGGAAAGAAAACTTCTGCCCTAATACGGCGGGAGGATGACGGTACCGGAAGAATAAGCACCGGCTAACTACGTGCCAGCAGCCGCGGTAATACGTAGGGTGCGAGCGTTAATCGGAATTACTGGGCGTAAAGCGTGCGCAGGCGGTTCGTTAAGACAGATGTGAAATCCCCGGGCTTAACCTGGGAACTGCATTTGTGACTGGCGAGCTAGAGTATGGCAGAGGGGGGTAGAATTCCACGTGTAGCAGTGAAATGCGTAGAGATGTGGAGGAATACCGATGGCGAAGGCAGCCCCCTGGGCCAATACTGACGCTCATGCACGAAAGCGTGGGGAGCAAACAGGATTAGATACCCTGGTAGTCCACGCCCTAAACGATGTCAACTAGTTGTTGGGTCTTCATTGACTTAGTAACGTAGCTAACGCGTGAAGTTGACCGCCTGGGGAGTACGGTCGCAAGATTAAAACTCAAAGGAATTGACGGGGACCCGCACAAGCGGTGGATGATGTGGATTAATTCGATGCAACGCGAAAAACCTTACCTACCCTTGACATGGTCGGAACCCTGCTGAAAGGTGGGGGTGCTCGAAAGAGAACCGATACACAGGTGCTGCATGGCTGTCGTCAGCTCGTGTCGTGAGATGTTGGGTTAAGTCCCGCAACGAGCGCAACCCTTGTCCTTAGTTGCTACGCAAGAGCACTCTAAGGAGACTGCCGGTGACAAACCGGAGGAAGGTGGGGATGACGTCAAGTCCTCATGGCCCTTATGGGTAGGGCTTCACACGTCATACAATGGTCGGAACAGAGGGCTGCCAACCCGTGAGGGGGAGCTAATCCCAGAAAACCGATCGTAGTCCGGATCGTAGTCTGCAACTCGACTACGTGAAGCTGGAATCGCTAGTAATCGCGGATCAGCATGCCGCGGTGAATACGTTCCCGGGTCTTGTACACACCGCCCGTCACACCATGGGAGTGGGTTTTACCAGAAGTGGCTAGTCTAACCGCAAGGAGGACGGTCACCACGGTAGGATTCATGACTGGGGTGAAGTCGTAACAAGGTAGCCGTATCGGAAGGTGCGGCTGGATCACCTCCTTTCTCGAGCTCAACGTTTCAAAGTGAAGTGCTAAAGCGCTCACGCTTATCGGCTGTAAGAAGACAGGCTAAGGGTCTGTAGCTCAGTTGGTTAGAGCACCGTCTTGATAAGGCGGGGGTCGTTGGTTCGAATCCAACCAGACCCACCATTTACGTTTGTAAATGCAGACCCTCAAGCATCAAGGTACTTGGGGGATTAGCTCAGCTGGGAGAGCACCTGCTTTGCAAGCAGGGGGTCGTCGGTTCGATCCCGTCATCCTCCACCAATCACCAACGCATAGCATTCTTTATAAAGAGAGTGATTACGCATTGGCGATTGAGCCAGTCAGTAAGCAACTTAAAGCATAGCGCTTTAAGTTGTGCTGTCGTTCTTTAACAATCTGGAAGAAGTAGTAAAGAGATTCACGAAAGTACACTTAGAGATGGGTGTGTGAGTAGGTGAATCAGGGTTGTGATTGTATCAATGTATGAAAAGGTGATCGAAAGATTGCTTTGGAATACGGCGCAACACGAATACTCAACCTATAGCGGGGTGAAGAAAAACACGGTCCGGGGCAACCTGGGTAGTGTTTGGAGAGACACACTCGTTATAGGGTCAAGCGAACAAGTGCATGTGGTGGATGCCTTGGCGATCACAGGCGATGAAGGACGCGGTAGCCTGCGAAAAGCTACGGGGAGCTGGCAAACGAGCTTTGATCCGTAGATGTCCGAATGGGGAAACCCGGCCCTTCTGGGTCATCCTAGACTGAATACATAGGTCTAGTGAAGCGAACGCGGTGAACTGAAACATCTAAGTAACCGCAGGAAAAGAAATCAACCGAGATTCCCAAAGTAGTGGCGAGCGAAATGGGATCAGCCTGTACTCTTTAGCACGACCGTTAGCCGAACACTCTGGAAAGTGTGACCATAGCAGGTGATAGTCCTGTAGGCGAAAGCGGATGTGTGGAACTAGGTGTACGACAAGTAGGGCGGGACACGTGAAATCCTGTCTGAAGATGGGGGGACCATCCTCCAAGGCTAAATACTCGTGATCGACCGATAGTGAACCAGTACCGTGAGGGAAAGGCGAAAAGAACCCCGGGAGGGGAGTGAAATAGATCCTGAAACCGCATGCATACAAACAGTCGGAGCCTCGCAAGGGGTGACGGCGTACCTTTTGTATAATGGGTCAGCGACTTACGTTCAGTAGCAAGGTTAACTGATTAAGGCAGCCGTAGCGAAAGCGAGTCCGAATAGGGCGTTCAGTTGCTGGGCGTAGACCCGAAACCAAGTGATCTATCCATGGCCAGGTTGAAGGTGCGGTAACACGTACTGGAGGACCGAACCCACTAATGTTGAAAAATTAGGGGATGAGCTGTGGATAGGGGTGAAAGGCTAAACAAACTTGGAAATAGCTGGTTCTCTCCGAAAACTATTTAGGTAGTGCCTCGTGTATCACCTTCGGGGGTAGAGCACTGTCATGGTTGTGGGGTCCATTGCGGATTACTACGCCATAGCAAACTCCGAATACCGAAGAGTGCAATCACGGGAGACAGACATCGGGTGCTAACGTCCGGTGTCAAGAGGGAAACAACCCAGACCGCCAGCTAAGGTCCCCAAATATTGCTAAGTGGGAAACGAAGTGGGAAGGCTAAAACAGTCAGGAAGTTGGCTTAGAAGCAGCCATCTTTTAAAGAAAGCGTAATAGCTCACTGATCGAGTCGTCCTGCGCGGAAGATGTAACGGGGCTAAGCAATATACCGAAGCTGCGGATGCGGGATTTATCCCGCATGGTAGGAGAGCGTTCCGTAAGCCTGTGAAGGTGCATTGAAAAGTGTGCTGGAGGTATCGGAAGTGCGAATGCTGACATGAGTAGCGATAAAGGGGGTGAAAAGCCCCCTCGCCGTAAGCCCAAGGTTTCCTACGCAACGTTCATCGGCGTAGGGTGAGTCGGCCCCTAAGGCGAGGCAGAAATGCGTAGCTGATGGGAAGCAGGTTAATATTCCTGCACCATTGTTAAATGCGATGGGGGGACGGATCGCGGAAGGTTGTCCGGGTGTTGGAAGTCCCGGTCCTTGCATTGGAGAAGGCGCTTAGGCAAATCCGGGCGCGGAATTCAAGGGTGTGAGGCGAGCCGCTTAGGTGGCGAAGCAATCGGAAGTGGTTCCAAGAAAAGCCTCTAAGCTTCAGTTTAACAAGACCGTACCGCAAACCGACACAGGTGGGCGAGATGAGTATTCTAAGGCGCTTGAGAGAACTCGGGAGAAGGAACTCGGCAAATTGGTACCGTAACTTCGGGATAAGGTACGCCCCTGTAGCTTGACTGGCCTGCGCCAGGAGGGTGAAGGGGTTGCAATAAACTGGTGGCTGCGACTGTTTAATAAAAACACAGCACTCTGCAAACACGAAAGTGGACGTATAGGGTGTGACGCCTGCCCGGTGCCGGAAGATTAAATGATGGGGTGCAAGCTCTTGATTGAAGTCCCGGTAAACGGCGGCCGTAACTATAACGGTCCTAAGGTAGCGAAATTCCTTGTCGGGTAAGTTCCGACCTGCACGAATGGCGTAACGATGGCCACACTGTCTCCTCCCGAGACTCAGCGAAGTTGAAGTGTTTGTGATGATGCAATCTCCCCGCGGCTAGACGGAAAGACCCCATGAACCTTTACTGTAGCTTTGCATTGGACTTTGAACCGATCTGTGTAGGATAGGTGGGAGGCTATGAAACCGGAACGCTAGTTTCGGTGGAGCCGTCCTTGAAATACCACCCTGGTTTGTTTGAGGTTCTAACCTTGGTCCGTGATCCGGATCGGGGACAGTGCATGGTAGGCAGTTTGACTGGGGCGGTCTCCTCCCAAAGTGTAACGGAGGAGTACGAAGGTACGCTAGGTACGGTCGGAAATCGTGCTGATAGTGCAATGGCATAAGCGTGCTTAACTGCGAGACCGACAAGTCGAGCAGGTGCGAAAGCAGGTCATAGTGATCCGGTGGTTCTGTATGGAAGGGCCATCGCTCAACGGATAAAAGGTACTCTGGGGATAACAGGCTGATACCGCCCAAGAGTTCATATCGACGGCGGTGTTTGGCACCTCGATGTCGGCTCATCTCATCCTGGGGCTGTAGCCGGTCCCAAGGGTATGGCTGTTCGCCATTTAAAGAGGTACGTGAGCTGGGTTTAAAACGTCGTGAGACAGTTTGGTCCCTATCTGCCGTGGGCGTTGGATATTTGAAGGGGGCTGCTCCTAGTACGAGAGGACCGGAGTGGACGAACCTCTGGTGTACCGGTTGTCACGCCAGTGGCATCGCCGGGTAGCTATGTTCGGAAGAGATAACCGCTGAAAGCATCTAAGCGGGAAACTCGCCTTGAGATGAGATATCCCTGGAGCTTTAAGCTCCTTGAAGGGTCGTTCTAGACCAGGACGTTGATAGGTCAGGTGTGGAAGTGCAGTAATGCATTAAGCTAACTGATACTAATTGCCCGTAAGGCTTGATCCTATAACAAGTGTGTCTCCTATGGCCCAGTGCCAGACGAACGCAAAGGTTGAGATCAGTGTTGTGCCTAGTAACAAACACAATCCAGTAACAACGAGGCGCTCTGCAAGAGTGAACTCGACTACTTCTTCCCCAGATTGGTTGTAGCGCC
This sequence comes from Caballeronia sp. LjRoot34, assembly GCF_964253815.1. Taxonomy (NCBI): domain Bacteria; kingdom Pseudomonadati; phylum Pseudomonadota; class Betaproteobacteria; order Burkholderiales; family Burkholderiaceae; genus Caballeronia; species Caballeronia sp. LjRoot34. The sequence goes on along the minus strand of NZ_CAXUSB020000001.1, from coordinate 2,768,923 downwards.
TAACCCGCGATACAACACCCCTTTATGCCTGATGACCATAGCGAGTCGGTACCACCCCTTCCCATCCCGAACAGGACCGTGAAACGACTCCACGCCAATGATAGTGCGGATTCCCGTGTGAAAGTAGGTAATCGTCAGGCTCCTCATCCGCCGCTCGTAACCTGTGCAGCTAAACAAAAACCCCACCCCACAAAGGTGGGGTTTTTGCGTTTCGACTCCACGGTTCAGATAGCTCATTCGAGAAGTTCTTCGCACGCGAATCACTCCTTCGATATGACCATGAGGTCTTCAGCCTGCCGTGCAAGCTTACTCAGCCGAGCGAGGAAGTCGATAGTCTCAGGCAGGCCTCAAGACTGATAACCCTGGTCTTCTCCTAGTATGCGCAAAGTAGTGAAATGCCAAAACGGCGGTGTTGAATTCGGACGCCGCTTGGTCGGCTACGCCTGAATTTAACGGCCTCTCACAGGCTCGTTGGATGTGGCCAGTTTTGCAGTACCGTGCGGATCGCGGCGTCGAAAGGTGTTCGTTGTCCTACCTTCAAAACCTCCAACGTGTCCGATGCTAGATGGCAGTTCCGCGGGCGCGGTGTAGTATCGATCGGCGTTCGTTGTGCTGTGATGCAGGCATCAATTTTCAGCACTTGCGCGATCCGCTGCGCAATGTCGAACTTTGTCATTGGCTCATCGCCGGACCAGTGCATCACGCCGGTAACTGATTCACCGATTTCATGGCGCTCCAGCAACTGTCTGATCACAACTGCCACGTCAGGCGTGAAGGTGGGGTAGCGCGTCGCCCAAGCGTCCATCACCGCTGGCGCTGGTCCACGAGAAGATTCCACGATTGCCGGCATCAAGCTTGTCACCGCCGACTCACCCCAGTCGATTACCGGACCATATAGCAACGGCAAACGCAGCACGCAGGACTGGGCGCTGGATCGCAGCAGCGTTTGTTCTCCGTCAAGCTTGCTGCGACCATAGGCGTTAAGGGGATTCGGTGCATCGTCCGGCTGATAGGGCGGTCGTGTGCCATCGAAGACATAGTCGGTCGAGATGGAGAGGACCCACGAACCGGTCTCCTGTACGGCGCTCGCGATAAAGCCCAATGCCTCAACATTCAACGCTCGCGCGAGCACCGGATCATTCTCACAAACGTCTGGACGCCGTTCGGCCGCAGCCACAACGATTGCGTCAGGCGCCTGGTCAGCGATGAACTCCCGAACGGCGCGCTCATCACGGATATCGAGCGTGATAGTGCTCGTGTCGCCATGACGAAACGCTGTTCGTACCACCTGCCATCGGGTTATCGCGGCTAGTTCATTTGCAACGGCGCGTCCAAGCAACCCGGACGCGCCAATCAACGCAACCTTGAATTGCGGCCCTCGAGTCATGCGGCCTTCGCCGATACGACCGTGTAGCCCGCCTCATCGATCGCTTCCTTGAGCGCATCGATGGTTTCCGTCGATGCCACCACAACACGCCCGTGCTCGAGATCCACTTGAACTTGCGCGGCGGCGTCGATTTCGTGGATAGAGCGCGTAACGGCGGCGACGCAATGCTGGCAGCTCATGCCTTCTACCTTAAATTCAGCCATATCAATTCCTTGCCTGGGTTTTGTAAGAGCGAACCATGCTATACCTTCCTATCGTTGGAAGGTGTAGAGTCTATGGAAAAATTTAGGAGTATCTGCGATGAACATTGGCGAAGCCGCTCGCGCGTCCGGTGTGACGGCCAAGATGATTCGGTACTACGAGAGTGTTGGTCTTTTGCCACCGGTTGACCGGACTACATCGGGGTACAGGATGTACGGGACCCAGGAGGTTCATGCGCTACGTTTTGTTCGGCAAGCACGTCGGCTCGGCTTTCTCGTCGACGACATTCGCAAACTCCTGGCCCTGTGGCAGGACCGGCAGCGTGCCAGCGCAGAAGTCAAGGCGATCGCGCTGGAACACGTTGCGGAGCTGGACAGGCGGATCGCGGAACTCACGGATATGCGGGACACGCTCGCTCATTTGGCGGTCAACTGCCACGGTGACGGACGACCGGATTGCCCCATTCTGGAAAGACTGGCCGAGTGATCATGTTGGTGCGTTTTGGCAAGCCCATTCGCCTGATTTGTGCACTATAGATGTGCCAAATTAGTGTGCTTGCTTGAAAATTTCCAGGAAGAGTAGAGAAATCAAACACTTGTTCCAAGACGGTGCGTGCACCATTCCAAAAAAGAATGCACCCAATGCAGGCATTTCACTAACGCCGGCAGCGGGGTTCGTCTATAATCCGGGTTAACCCTTTTGAGGGATATCCCTGACCCGAACCGCCGGGGATTCATTTGAAATCCTTGGAGAAAAAATCATGTTTGCATTCCTGCTCGAAAAAGTCAGCATCTGGTTTGAAACCGCCGAACGTAATCGTCGCGAAGAATATCTGGCGCAATCGTCGGATATCGTCCAACTCGAAAAGCGTATCCGCTCGTTGGAAACCGAAGGCTACTCGCTGTAATTTCAGCCGAAAACATCCGGTCGAAAAATTGAACAAGCCCCGCATGCGGGGCTTTGTCATTTTTGGGCCACTCTCGCCAATCAGGCCAGGCCGCTCACTTTTTCTGGGGATGCGTCGCGAGCCATCGCTTCATGAACGCAATCTCCTTATCCTGCGAAGCGATGATCTCCTTGGCCAAGGCCCGCAACTTGGCGTCCTTGCCGTACTTCAACTCGACCTTTGCCATCGCGACCGCGCCCTCGTGGTGCGGAATCATGTGCGAGACAAAATCATGATCGGCGTCACCTGTGTACTCGACACCGGACATGCCGGACATCATCGAATGATCGGCTGCCTGAAATTCCTTCGTCGACGCGGAATCGCCCTGGTTTCCGCTTGCGGCTGACATGTCCATGCCTGCCATCGATGCAGAGGATGCCGGCGTCTGTGCAGACGCAGCGGACATCGAGAGAACGATTGAGACTGCGAACGCGGCGGCGCCAGCGAGGAAGGTTTTCGGAAACGTCATCGAATCTCCTTGAATATCGACTTTCGGGAACGCTAGCTTAAAGCTTGCCATCGCGGTAAGGTAAAGCGCTTTTATATGATCTGAAATGAATCGGCCCGATATGCGTGCCGGTTGTCATTCATATGCCAAGGGGGCGGTGTGAGTCCAGAACTTCGACCGGTCAAATATGTGGCGACCGCGGCGCTATGGCTTGTCTCTGGTTTGACGACGTTGGACGCATTCGGACAAGCGGGCGGTCAGCCGCTCATTCTGGATACGCAGACAGGGATTCATAGCGGCGCTGGCGGCACGGTTCTACAGACGGGGCCGCTGAATGGTTCTGGCATGGTGCCAGCGCGCCCGATGGCCACGTTGCCCGAATTGCCGCAGCAGGATCAGCAGACGATCATTATTTCGCCTTATATCGGACTTCAGCAGGGTGGGCATCACGCCGGGCAGGGATATGGATCGTCAACGGGCTCACAGCCGTCGTCATCCAATTACCAGCATCGACCACGTACTACGTCGCCGCATTCCGGGGCCTCTTACGGCGTGCCGACCGGAACTCAAACCCAGGCCCCTGCTTCAACGCAGCCCGCAGTGCCGCAAGCAAGGCAGTCTCCGGGCCAGCCTCCCATCATTACGCCGATAGCCATCGCAACGCCGCGATCCGTCGCGACCCCGAGCCCTGTGCCGACCGTGCCAACCCGATCGTCGGACCCACATACCGCAACCGGTGCGGTTACCACGTCGCTTGATTAATGGCGAACGGTGCAGGCGGCTTCGGTCGTTTTCAGTCGTTTTCAGTCGCCACGATGTTCGAGTTTGAACGCCGCCTTGCTGTCCTGACCGAGTGCGTCGACAAGATACGGCAGCGTCTCTTTCAGCGCAGCTGCGAGCGTATACGGCGGGTTCACGATAAACATGCCACTCCCGAACAGGCCAAAGCCGTCGACGGGAGGTTTGCTGACGGTCAATGACGCATGCAGCCAATTCTTGGGCTGCACGCGCTTCAATTGATCGGCGAAACGCTGGGACTCCAGCCGGGTCACTTGCGGATACCAGATAGCATAAGTGCCGGTCGCAAAGCGCTTCAGGCTTTCCTCAAGGCAGTTCAGCGTGCGCGCGTAATCGCGCTTGTCTTCATACGATGGATCGATCAGGACAAGCGCGCGGCGCGGCGGTGGTGGTAACAGCTTGATGATGCCGTCGAAACCATCGCCTTCGAAAAGCACTGCGCGCCGGCCTGCGTCGCGGAAATTGTGGCGCAGCACGTCGATTTCGGTGGAATGCAGCTCGAACAACCGCATGCGGTCCTGCTCGCGCATTACCCGCCATGCGAGATAGGGCGAGCCAGGATAGAACTGTAGCGTGCCGTCCGCGTTCAGCGCCTTGACCTCTTTGACGTAATCCTTGAGCAAACCCGGCAAATCACGCTTGGTCCAAATCTTGGCAATGCCTGTCTCGAACTCGCCCGTCTTGGTCGCGAAGCCGTCAGTCAGCGAATACACGCCGGCGCCCGCGTGGGTGTCGATATACCAGAACGCCTTGTCCTTCTGGGCAAGGTGTTGCAGCAACTGCACGACAACCGCGTGTTTCAGCACGTCTGCGTGGTTGCCTGCGTGAAAAGCGTGTCGGTAACTAAGCATGGCAAATGAGTAAGCGAGACGAGAATGAGCGCGGCCTGAGCCGGACGGACGAAGAAAGTACCTAAGCGCCAAGATGCAAAGGCGCTCCACGGCGCCACAAGGCGCACGAGGCAGGGTCGTTATTGTAGCCGACGCCCCTGCATGTCCAAGACTCAAGCGTCAGACGAACGCGTCACCCACGATTTCCTCGATGCGCTGCTTCACCTCCGGCGTGATCTTTTGCACGACGTCGATGGCCTTCATGTTCTCGTGAATCTGCTCGACCCGCGACGCACCCGTAATCACGGTGCTGACATTCGGATTCAGCAAAATCCAGGCAAGTGAAAGCTGTGCCAGGGAGCAGCCAAGCTGGTCGGACACTTCCGCGAGGCGCCCGACAATGTTATTCGCGCCCTTGTCCGTCAGCTTCTTGGCCAACCATTCGTAACCTTGAAGCTGCGCGCGGCTATCCGACGGAACGCCGTCGCGATACTTGCCGGTGAGCAGCCCCGAGGCGAGCGGGCTCCAGGTTGTCAGACCCAGTCCAATGTCTTCATAGAGCCGCTTGTATTCGTTCTCGACCCGCTTGCGATGCAGCAGGTTGTACTCGGGCTGCTCCATCACCGGTTTGTGCAGATGATGCCGCTCGGCAATGTCGTACGCCGTGCGAATTTCGTCAGCGCTCCATTCCGACGTGCCCCAATACAGCGCCTTGCCCCGCGCGATGATGTCGCTCATTGCCCATACGGTTTCTTCGATCGGCGTATGCGGATCGGGCCGATGGCAAAACACGAGGTCGACGTAATCGAGTTGCAGACGCGCAAGCGAGCCGTCAATGGCGTTATGCAGGTACTTGCGGCTGAGCGTTTGCTGCTGGTTCGGTCCTTCGTTGATGCCAAAGAAAAACTTGGTCGACACCACGTAGCTTACCCGCGGCCACGCGAGCTCTTTCAACGCGCGCCCCATGATTTCCTCGGACTTGCCTTTGGAATAGACCTCCGCGTTATCGAAGAAATTTACGCCGTGATCGCGGGCGGCAGCGAGCGACTCGCGCGCCGCGCGATGGTCGACTTGCGTGCCGTAGGTCACCCACGAGCCGATCGACAATTCGCTGACCTGCAGGCCGGAACGTCCTAGCCGACGATAATTCATGTTCGTGATCTCCAGTTTTGGGTTTGAGCTGCATCAGGCGGGTTTCAAAGCTTAATCCGATTTCAGGATTCGCGCGGCGATGCCCGGCTTGGCAATCTTTGCGTTCATTGCATTTGTGATCGAACGATAACCCGGCCGAGTGACGTCGGATAGCTGACCGAAAGGCCTATGACATTTATCGAGGTTGATCGGCGCGGCATTGCGTGGTTTCATTGTTCAAACCTGAACAGAGGAGGGGTGGCAAATGACATCACTGAATACGAGTCTGGCGGGCAAGGTGGCGGTGGTCACGGGCGCGGCGAGCGGGATCGGTAAGCAGATTGCCCTGACTCTGGCCGAGGCAGGCGCAGCGGTCGCCATAGCAGATCTGAACCAGGACGCCGCCGACGCCGTGGCCGAGCAGATCAGGTCGCAGGGTGGCCGCGCATTAGGCGTGGTGATGGACGTGACCGACGAACAGGCGGTGAATACCGGTATCGATCGGGTGGCGGCGGAATTCGGCTCGGTCGATATCCTGGTGTCGAACGCCGGCGTGCAGATCGTCAATCCGATCGAAAACTACGCGTATTCCGACTGGAAGAAAATGCAGGCCATTCACGTCGACGGGGCGTTTCTGACCACGAAAGCTGCGCTCCAGCACATGTACAAGGACGATCGTGGCGGTGTCGTGATCTATATGGGATCGGTGCATTCGCACGAGGCGTCGGCGCTCAAGTCCGCGTATGTCACGGCCAAGCACGCGTTGCTCGGACTGGCCCGTGTACTGGCGAAGGAGGGCGCGAAGCATCACGTGCGCTCGCATGTGGTGTGCCCGGGTTTCGTGCGCACGCCGCTGGTCGACAAGCAGATCCCTGAGCAGGCCAAGGAGCTTGGTATCAGCGAAGAGGACGTGGTCAGGAACGTGATGCTGGGCGGCACTGTCGACGGCGTCTTCACAACGGTGGAAGACGTGGCCCAAACGGTTCTGTTCCTGGCAGCTTTCCCCACGGCCGCGCTCACGGGCCAATCGGTCGTGGTGAGCCACGGCTGGTTCATGCAGTAAGGCTTCAAACAGGAGTTTCGATGGCAGAACGAACGGGCAGTGCGCGGGGACTCAATGAATTAACAGGAACGAAGAAACGAATGAAGGCGACGAAGGAGCCTCGCCACGTGACGTCCCTTGACCTTGGCGAACCGCCCGAGGCATTTGCCTCGGGCGGTCCTGAAGTGGCCAAGCGCATCAAGTTGCCGCCGTATGAAACCATCGCGTTGATGTTGCAGGGCGGCGGGGCGCTCGGTGCTTATCAAGCGGGCGTGTATCAGGGGTTGAACGACGCCGGCATTCACCCGAACTGGATTGCGGGGATCTCCATTGGCGCATTGAACACGGCGATTATCGCGGGGAACGCGCCTGAGGATCGCGTGCCTCGTCTGCTCGAGTTTTGGGAGACGATCTGCCAGCCTGCCTTCATGCCGCCGTTGCCCGCTTTCGTAGAACACGCGTTCTTCAATTCCACCGATGAAATCCGCAAGGCTTTCACCGCGATGCAGGCTGGGAGCGCTTTGGTCGAAGGGCAGAAGGGATTCTTCGTACCGCGGTTTCCTCCGCCGTCACCGTTGGCTGCGGGAGAGCCGGGCACGGCAAGCTTCTACGACACACGGCCGCTCAAGGGGACCCTCGAACGGTTCTGCGATTTCGACCGGATCAACTCGCGTGAGACGCGGGTGTCGGTGGGCGCGGTGAATGTAGCTACCGGCAATTTCGCGTATTTCGACAACACTCGCATGAAGTTGCGGGCGGAGCATTTCATGGCGTCGGGGGCGTTGCCGCCGGGTTTTGCGGCCGTCGAGATTGATGGTGAGTATTTCTGGGACGGTGGCCTGATGTCCAATACGCCGCTGTACGAGATCGTGCAGGCTACGCCGCGTCGTGACACGCTCGCGTTCCAGGTCGATTTGTGGAGCGCACGGGGGCCGGTGCCGGACAGCATTGTCGACGTGATGGGACGCGTGAAGGATATTCAGTACTCCAGCCGGACGCGCCTGGTTACCGACACCTTGCAGCGCTCGCAGCGGTTTCGGAACGTGTTGAGGGAAGTGCTGGACAAAGTGCCGGTGGACATCCGCAACAGCGACCCGTGGTGCAAGACGGCGGAGGAACTCGCGTGTTCGAAGCGCTTTAACGTGATTCACCTCATCTACCGGCACAAGGAATACGAGGGGCACTACAAGGACTATCAATTCGGACTGTCGACCATGCGCGAGCATTGGGAAAGCGGCTTGTCCGATATCCGCGGCACGCTCTCGCATCGGGACTGGCTTGATATGCCGAACAACGATGCGGGTTTCATCACGCACGATGTTCATCGCGACGAGCGTTGATCGGGTGTCAATTTTATCGATAGGGAGCAAGCGGTGAACCGTAGACGGTTCCGCGTGCGCAGCACAGCCAGGAGCTCAAAAAAACGGCGCTCACACGGAGCGCCGTTTTCGAGACCACGAAAACCAGACTTATTTCAGCACGGTCGCGATAGCGTTGGCTACTACTTCAAGATTGCGCGTATTCAGCGCGGCCACGCAGATGCGGCCCGTGCTGACGGCGTAGATCCCGAACTCCTCGCGCAGGCGATCGACTTGCGGCGAGGTCAGGCCCGAATACGAAAACATGCCGCGCTGCTGGTTCACGAAGCCGAAGTCGCGCTGCACGCCTGCTGCCTTGATGTGCTCGACCAGACCGTTGCGCATGGCGCGAATGCGGTCACGCATTTCGCCGAGTTCCTGTTCCCACGTGGCGCGCAATTCGGGCGAAGCGAGCACCGCGGCGACAATTGAACCGCCGTGCGTCGGCGGATTCGAATAGTTTGTGCGGATCACGCGCTTGAGTTGCGACAGCACGCGCGTGGCTTCTTCCTTGGAGCTCGTGATGATCGACAGTGCACCCACGCGCTCGCCATACAGCGAGAACGATTTGGAGAACGACGACGACACAAATACGTTGATATCTGCCTTGGCGAAAAGGCGTACAGCTGCAGCGTCAGCGTCGATGTTCTCGCCGAAGCCCTGATAAGCGATATCCAGGAACGGAACCAGCGAGCGTGCCTTGACCGTTTCCACGACCTGTTGCCACTGCGCCGGGGTCAGGTCGACGCCGGTTGGGTTATGGCAGCACGCGTGCAGCACGACGACCGTTCCGGCCGGGTAGCTGTTGAACGCTTCCAGCATGGCGTCGAACTTTACGCCGTGCGTGGCTGCGTCGTAGTACGGGTAGTTCAGCACGTCAAAACCCGCGTATTCGAACAACGCGCGGTGGTTTTCCCAGCTCGGGTCACTGATCGCTACTTTGCCCGTGGGATTCAGCCGCTTCAGGAAATCGGCGCCAATCTTGAGCGCGCCCGTTCCACCCAGCGCCTGAGCCGTGATCACGCGGCCGTCGGCGATCAGCGGAGAATCATTGCCGAGCAGCAGCTTTTGCACGGCTGCGTCATAAGCGGCAATGCCTTCAATAGGCAGATAACCACGCGGCGCGGCGAGTTCCGTACGCGCTTTTTCGGCTTCGCGAACGGCGCGCAGGAGCGGAATCTTGCCTTCTTCGTTGAAATACACGCCCACGCCGAGATTGACCTTGGTCGTGCGCGGATCGGCGTTGAAGGCTTCGTTCAGGCCCAGAATAGGGTCACGGGGGGCAAGTTCGACGGCTGAGAAAAGAGACATGATTTATCGGCGGTAGTGGATAAGGCGGGCACGGGCGATCGGGATGGGGAATCGGCTGCTAATCGGCAACACAGCAGCTAAAAAGCGGCGCAAACGGGACCTCAAGGAGCCAATAAGAGCCAACAAAACTCCGTCCCATCGATGAAAACCCCAGTTCGGCATTGTAACGAATCGGCCGCCGCTTTTCGGCCTGGCGAAATGGAAGAAACGCGGGTTTTAGCCATTTTTTTCCGGCAATTTTCGGATTTTCTACAAAAACCAGAACGACGGATCACCGCGTGCCGGAATATTGCCCTCAAGCTTTCACTAACCAAAACAATCACTTGCGATTTCGTGGTACCGCCCCATCTTGGAAACATCGGGCATTGTGCGAAAGTTGGCGCAAATCGCCTGAAACCTGTTCCGACAATCCTGATCCGCCGTCCAGACCCGCTCCAGCGCGAACCGCTAGAATGGGTGTTTGCTCTCGGCCAAGGCACCTCATCCTCATGTCCGATACCCCGCTACTCGAAACCGCCGAAACCCTCGACGAATCCAAATTCATCAGGTTCGAAGGCTCTCCGTTCCAGCTGTACCAACCGTATCCGCCGGCGGGCGACCAGCCGACGGCGATCGCAACGCTCGTGGAAGGGATTGAGGACGGCCTGTCGTTCCAGACACTCCTCGGTGTAACGGGCTCCGGCAAGACGTTCACCATGGCGAACGTGATTGCGCGCATGGGCCGGCCGGCCATTGTGTTCGCACCGAACAAGACGCTCGCCGCGCAGCTTTACGCGGAGTTTCGCGAGTTTTTCCCTCGCAATGCCGTTGAATACTTCGTTTCTTACTACGATTATTACCAGCCGGAAGCCTACGTTCCGCAACGCGATCTGTTTATCGAGAAGGATTCCTCGATCAACGAGCACATCGAGCAAATGCGGCTCTCGGCGACCAAAAGCCTGCTCGAGCGTCGCGATGTGGTGATCGTGGCGACAGTTTCGGCAATCTACGGTATCGGCAACCCGTCGGAATATCACAAGATGATTCTGACGCTGCGCACCGGCGACAAAATGGGGCAGCGGGACATCATCGCGCGCCTGATCGCGATGCAGTACAGCCGCAACGAAGCCGATTTTTCGCGCGGGACGTTTCGCGTGCGGGGCGACACCATCGACATTTTCCCGGCGGAGCACGCCGAAATGGCGGTGCGCGTAGAGCTGTTCGACGACGAAATTGAGTCGATGCAACTCTTCGATCCGCTCACCGGCCGCGTGCGCAACAAGATTCCGCGTTTCACCGTTTATCCGTCGTCCCACTATGTGACGCCGCGCGACACGGTCATGCGCGCCATCGAGACGATCAAGCTGGAGTTGCGCGAACGGCTCGAGTTCTTCCATAAGGACGGCAAGCTGGTAGAGGCGCAACGGCTCGAACAGCGCACGCGCTTCGATCTGGAAATGCTGCAGGAACTGGGTTTTTGCAAAGGCATCGAGAATTATTCGCGGCACTTTTCCGGCGCGGCGCCGGGTGAGCCGCCGCCAACGCTCGTCGATTATTTACCGCCCGACGCGCTCATGCTGCTCGACGAGTCGCATGTGCTGATCGGTCAGTTGAACGGCATGTATAACGGCGACCGGGCGCGCAAGGAGAATCTCGTCGATTACGGTTTCCGGATGCCGTCGGCGCTGGACAACCGGCCGCTCAAGTTCAACGAATTCGAACGCAAGATGCGCCAGGCGATCTTCGTTTCGGCCACGCCGGCCGATTACGAAAACCGCACGGCGGGGCAGGTGGCCGAGCAGCTTGTGCGGCCGACCGGCCTGGTCGATCCCGATATTGAAGTGCGTCCGGCGCGCTCGCAAGTGGACGACGTGCTCGGCGAGATCAACGCGCGCGTCAAGGTGCATGAGCGTGTGCTGGTGACGGTGCTGACCAAGCGCATGGCCGAACAGCTGACCGAGTTTCTTGCGGATCACGGCGTGAAAGTGCGCTACCTGCATAGCGACATTGACACGGTCGAGCGCGTGGAAATCATCCGCGATCTGCGTCTCGGCACGTTCGACGTGCTGGTCGGGATCAATTTGCTGCGAGAAGGGCTGGATATTCCGGAAGTGTCGCTGGTCGCGATCCTTGACGCCGACAAGGAAGGGTTTCTGCGCGCGGAACGTTCGCTGATCCAGACGATCGGCCGGGCTGCCCGCAACGTGAACGGCAAGGCGATTCTCTACGGCGATAAAGTCACGGATTCGATGAAACGTGCGATCGGCGAGACCGAACGGCGCCGCACGAAGCAGATTGCGCACAATCTCGCGATGGGCATCACGCCGCGTGGCGTGACCAAGCGGATCAAGGACATCATCGACGGCGTCTATAACGCCGACGATGCCCGCGCCGAACTGAAGGAAGCCCAGACCCGCGCGAAGTTCGAGGACATGTCGGAGAAGCAGATATCGAAGGAAATCAAGCGGCTCGAAAAGCAGATGATGGATCACGCGAAAAACCTTGAATTCGAAAAAGCCGCGCAGACCCGCGACCAACTGTCACTTCTGAGGCAGCGCGTGTTTGGCGCCAATGTGGGTGATCACATTACGGGTATCAGCTAAACGTAAGGGTTTCAGGGCAGGGAACGCGGCAACCCGAGCGGGTTCGCCGCGTTTTTTTTGCCCGAAATTTCACTACAAAAATGTCTCCGCCATCTCAAAAACCCAGCAAGCGCAAGGCTTGTTGATTTTCATCAAATTGTTCCGTCCTCCGATCAGTGCTAAACTCTTCACCCATTGAGAATGGTTCGTATTAACGGTTGTCGGTTACGTTCTCATTGCGATTTCCTATCATCGGCGCCGAATTGATCAGTGAGCTGACCGGGTCGGGTCGAGCGTATGCGCGGCATCGGTTCGATCAATAACAAGAAGGAGTGAAGGATGCAGGTTTCAACTTTTGTACGCGGCTCGGTGGCCGCTGTCGTGCTTGTGGCAATGGTGTCGGCATCGGCTGCCGAATATCCGATCGGCAAGCAACATATCGAGAATGGCATGGAAGTTGGCGCGGTCTACTTGCAGCCGATCACCATGGAGCCGGAAGGCATGATGCGCAAGGCCTCGGATTCGGATGTGCACCTCGAAGCCGACATCCACGCCGTAAAGAACAATCCGAACGGCTTTGCGGAAGGCGACTGGATGCCTTACCTGCAAGTGACGTACGAGCTGACCAAGGTCGGCACGACGCAAACCATCAAGGGCGACATGATGGCCATGGTCGCCAACGACGGTCCGCATTACGGCGACAACGTGAAGCTCTTCGGCCCGGGCAAATACCACCTGAAACTCAACATCGCAGCGCCGATGCAAACCGGCCATATGGCGTTCGGCCGCCACGTCGACAAGGAAACCGGCGTGGGTCCGTGGTTCAAGCCCTACACGATCGAATACGATTTCCCGTTCGCCGGCATCGGCAAGAAGGGCGGGTATTGAGTAGTCGAGAGTAGTCGAGCCAGTCGTCCGGCATGACGTGAAGTAGCATGAAACGTCAAACCGGGCGTCGCAGCCAGGAAGCATGCATGCAACGCAAATACAAGTTGGTCGCCGCCTCGCTAGCCTTGGCGGCCGGATGGTTCGCCAGTGCCGCCGCAGCGCAAGCCGCCGACCTGCCGACCTTCAAGCTGGAAATGAACGACGGCAAGCTGAATCCCGCGCGCATTGAAGTGCCGGCGGGGCAGCGCATCAAGATCGAAGTGCACAACATTGGCAAGGGTGCGGCGGAATTCGAAAGCATCCAGTTGCGCAAGGAAAAAGTGCTCGCGCCAGGAGCCGATTCGTTCGTTGTGATCGCGCCGCTGGATAAGGGCGAATACAAGTTCTTCGACGATTTTCATCAGTCGGCGCAGGGTGTCATCGTCGCGAAGTAAGGTCACGCCGGGCCGGTTCGCGCGCTGTTCGTTCGGCGTCGCGCGCAAACCACGTTGGCCTGCAAGAGCGGGGGATAAGTGATGGGTCAGGTTCTTTTCATCGTGTGGCGGGAGAGTGTCGAGGCGCTGCTGGTCGTCGGCATCCTGTACGCATGGCTGAAAAATGGCGACGCCGACGCGCGTCGCGGCATTCCGTATTTGTGGGCCGGCGTGGCCGCCGGGTTGCTGGCCGCCATAGCGCTGGGCGCAGCGCTGGTCGGGTTCACGGAAGAGTTGTCCGGCGATGCGCAGGACTATTTCCAGACCGGCATGGTTCTGGTCGCGTGCGTGCTGATCGTGCAGATGGTGCTGTGGATGAAGCACCACGGCCGGTCAATGAAGCGCGACATGGAAGCGTCGCTGGAAAAGAGCAAGCAGGACGCGAACTGGTGGGGCGTCACCTTGCTGGTCGCGCTTGCCATTGCGCGTGAAGGCAGCGAGACGGTGATTTTCCTTTACGGCCTCGGCTTCGGCCAATCGGGGCACGTCGATCCCATGCAGTATCTGGCGGTCGCAATGGGTTTGGCGCTGGCTTTCCTGACGTTTTATCTGCTCCAGCTTGGCGGCAAGATTTTCTCGTGGCGGCTCTTTTTCCGCGTGACGGAAATCATGCTGCTGTTCCTCGCGGCGGGCTTGTTTGAAACGGGTGTCGATAAACTCATCGACAAGGAAATCCTGCCCGTCGTCATGAATCAGGTGTGGGACACGTCCTGGCTGCTCGATGACTCCAGCACCTTTGGTTCGCTGGTCGCCACGCTCACGGGTTATCGCGCGCATCCGGCCGGCATGAACCTGATTGCGTACGCGGTGTACTGGGCCGTGATCTTCCTGCTGCTGCGCCGATCAAAAAACCGGATGGCGCAAAAATCGGCGAGAAGGGTGGCATGAGCGACGTGATGAATCGGCCCGGCCGGCTGCAGCAAGCCGGCCAATGGATGCAACAACACGGCAGCATGATCCGCGGCATTCAATGGGTCGTGGTTGCCGTGTATGCGTTCCTGATTCTCGTTCCAGCCGTCTTGCCGTTGCCGGACGGTACCGCGCATCTCTGGAGCAACCTGACGCTGGCCGCGCAGTTTGTGTTCTGGGGTATCTGGTGGCCGTTCGTCCTGCTTTCCATGGTGATGCTCGGCCGCGTGTGGTGCGGCGTGCTGTGTCCCGAAGGCGCACTGACCGAGTTTGCGAGCAAGTTCGGCCGCGGCTGGGCAATCCCGCGCTGGTTGCGCTGGGGCGGCTGGCCGTTCGTGGCATTCGGCATCACCACCATCTATGGCCAGATGGTCAGCGTTTATCAGTATCCGAAAGCCGTGCTGCTGGTGCTCGGCGGCTCGACGGTCGGCGCAATGATTGTTGGCGTGCTGTATGGGCGCGAGAAACGCGTGTGGTGCAAGTATCTCTGCCCCGTGAACGGAGTATTTTCGCTTCTGGCGCGGCTTGCACCGTTTCACTACAAGGTCAACGAGGACGCGTGGCGCCGCTCGTATAAAGAGGGCGAGCACGGGCATCGCGTGATCCCCGTCAACTGCGCGCCGCTCGTGCCGCTACGCGCCATGAAGGGCGCGTCGGATTGCCATATGTGTGGGCGTTGCAGCGGCCATCGGGACGCTATTTCGCTGGAGTGGCGTTCGCCCTCGGCCGAAGTCGTGCAACTCGGCGATAAACAAGCTAATCCGTGGGATACCGCGCTGATCCTGTACGGCTTGCTGGGCATTGCTATTGGTGCGTTCCACTGGACCGTGAGCACGTGGTTCGTCGACCTGAAGCAGATCTTTGCGTCGTGGCTGATCGATCGCAACATTCTCTGGCCGCTCGATACAAACGCGCCCTGGTTCCTCTTCACGCATTATCCCGAACAAAACGATGTCTTCTCGTGGCTCGACGGCGGGATGGTCGTGGGTTATATCGTGGTCACGGGGCTCGTGTATGGCACGGCGCTTCTGGCCTTGCTGGCCGCCGGCACGCGCATGCTCGGGCGGTTCAGTTTCACGCGCCTGCATCACCTGACGCAGGCGCTGATTCCGGTGGCGGGATGCGGCGTGTTCCTGGGTTTATCGGCGACTACGGTGTCATTGCTGCGCGCTGAACACTTGCCGCTTTGGTGGGTAGCCGATGTGCGCCTGGGCCTGCTCGGTGTCGCGAACCTGTGGAGCGCGTGGCTTGCCTGGCGCGTCATCGGCCGGTATGCGCTCGGGCGTTTTGTCACGCAAAGTGTCGCGATGCTATGGTTCATCGCCGCGCTCGCCGTCGCCGATAGCGCGTGGTACCTGATGTTCTGGGGCTTTTCGCGGTAACGTTGCGGGTATCGACCCAATCGCGAGCCGCCAATCGCGAGCCGCTCGCGGGGCCAATCCCTTTATCAACACAACGACTATCCTCCAACAACAGGTGACGAAATGAGAACAAAACCGGTATTGACCGACGCGGACGTAAAAACCATCGCGGCCGCAGCTGAAGCGCATGCTTTGGCCAACAAGTGGTGCGTAGCGATTGCTGTCGTCGATGACGGCGGTCATCTGCTTCACCTGCACAGGCTGGAGGGCGCAGGCGCAAGCACGGCCGAGATGTCGGCGGGCAAGGCGCGCACCGCTGCGCTCGGCCGGCGCGAAACGAAAGTGTACGAGGACATGATCAAGCAAGGTCGCACGGCGTTCTTGAGCGCACCGATGACTGCCATGCTGGAAGGCGGCGTGCCGATCGTAGTCGGTGCGGATATTGTCGGCGCGGTGGGCGTGTCCGGCGTGAAGTCGGACCAGGACGCGGCGGTGGCGCGAGCGGGCATCGCGGCGTTGGGAATCGAGAGCGTTTAAGCTTCCCGAAGATCTGCCCAAAGCGGGCTTGCGTCATGCCGATCGAAACAAGTCGGCCTAAACTTCAAAGTTAAAAAAAGCACGTTTTCGCGAGAAAACGTGCTTTTTGCTTAGCTGATGGTGCTGTTCAAAGCACACGATTGGGAACCAAAAAAAGCGGCTTCGCTGGCTATCGACGACTGGCTGGTGTTTGCACGAAGGGGTCTAAAGTCTCGCGTGCAAGCCGTCATTGCTGGCTAGTGCCAAACACCTCTCGAAGAGGTGGTCCCCACAATACCCGGTACTGCAATTCTGTCCTGCGTGCTATTTGGTGAGAATCAGCTTGCCCAGGCGCGTTGCGCGCAACTGATACGTTTCACCGTTATGCATGATGCTGATGTGGCTATGACCTTGCAGCAACGTGTCGCTGCGTAGAGAACGCTCGGAACGCTCGGAACGTTCACCGCTCTCCGACACACTCGACTGTGTAGGACGCGCCGTCGTTACAGCGGCCGTCCGGGGACGCGAAATAGCTGCTGCCGCGGAGCGTTCGACGGGGTGACGTAGCCGAAGCGTATTGGAGCGCAGGAGGTCGGTCATGTCGAAAAGTCCGTTCGTTGAGTCGATGGAGTAATCTTAATGATAACCATTCCTATTTACAACAACGAAGTATTCATCGATCACACGTTTCGATAGTCATTGACTGTCTGGCTATCGGAACGTTGCGGTGCCTTAGTGGCTTAGTGCAGTGGGCCTTCGAGATTGCTGCCGTGAGCGAATTGCCGGATCAGCCGGACGGTATCGATATCCGCTTCCCGATACGCCGACTTCACGATCTCCTGCGTTTGAAGCGCGTCGGCGCTTGCCTGTGGATCATCGGCTACGGGCAGGGTGGTGGCGTAGGTGAAACGCAGGAACAACTGGAGTTCGTCCGGTTGCTCGATTGCCATGGTCAGCGAGCCGCCCACGTATTCGGCGGTCGGCAGGATGTCGTAGCGAACACTGGTTTGGGGGATCAGCGTCACGCGGTCACGCACGACGGCCTGACCGTAATGCAGTTCGCGTTCGAGTACGTCGCCAATGCGCGACAGGATCACGCAGCGATCCAGGCCGATCACGAATAATTGCGGCTGTTCCGCGCGCAGCACGAGTCCTTGCCAGACCTGTTCGCGGGTCATCGATTCCACGAATGGATTGAGCGGGTCGTTGATCTGGATGAGGTGTTCGAAATTCAAAACGACAGTTTCCTTGGGTTGTTCAGTTGTTCAGTTGGTCCGCAAAACGCGACGCTTATGCGTCTTATGCCGGCGTAAGGCCCGAATGAATCATGATCGCGCCGCTGAGAATCTTGTGCACGGGACACGCATTTGCAATTTGCAAGAGCCGTTCCCGCTGGGTGTTATCGAGTTCGCCGGTCAGGAGGATCTGGCGGTTGATCACCGTGCCCTCGGGCGTGATATCCATGGTCAGCGTCACGTGTACCGCTTCAAGCGGCCATGCCTTGTGCTTCGCGTACATCTTCAGCGTGATCGACGTACACGCGCCCAGGCTCGACAGTAACAAGCTGTGGGGAGTCGGGCCGGTATCTGCGCCACCGTGTGTTGATGGTTCGTCGGCGATCCAGTCATGCTGGCCATCGCTCAGCGAAACCTGAAAATCCGTTGCACCGATGTGGGCGCTGACGGACGGCGTCACAAATTTTTCGGACATGCGGTACTCCAGAATTAGCGGATGGACAGACAGCGCGGGGAATAAAAGCAGACGATAAAACGGCGCGGCACGAACGACTATTGTGACGCAAATAGTGTCATTCGTGCCGCGCCGGTGAAACAAGCACGGTCTGATGTCGATGACCGCCCAACGGCGGCGAACCCATCTAGTGGTTGATCGACCCCATGCGTCCCTCCTGGTAATCGACCACGGCCTGGCGGATCTCGTCCTCCGTGTTCATCACGAACGGACCGTAACGGACCACGGGCTCCTTTAACGGCACGCCACCGATCAGCAGCAATTCGAGCGGCTCGTCGCCGGCGGCGAACGTGACCGTATCGCCATCGTTTGCGAACACGATCATCTGCTGCGCCCGCACGGCTTGCTTCGCCTCGCCGTACAGACCGTTACCCGACAACGCATAACCGAACACACGAAAGTCCCGTGGCACCGGATGCACGACCGACGCGCCCGGTTGCAGCGAAAAATGCTGGTAAAGAATGGGCGTACGCGTTTCGATCGCTGCCTTGACGCCAAGCGCTTCACCTGCGATGACCTTCACGCGCACACGGCCGTCATCGCTGGTCGCGACCGGGATCCGTTCGGATGAGATTTCCTGATAATGCGGCGCAATCATCTTGTCACGCCTGGGCAGGTTCACCCAAAGCTGCAAGCCATGCACGCGGCCACCGGTGCGGGTGAATTCGGGATCGGGCATTTCGCTGTGAACCACGCCAGCGCCCGCCGTCATCCATTGCACGTCGCCCTGACGCAGCGTGCCGGAATGTCCCGCCGAATCCTTGTGGCCGAACTGGCCCTCAAGCACGTACGTGACGGTTTCGAAGCCGCGATGCGGATGATCGGGCGCGCCTTTTGCCTCGCCGGGCGCATAGTCGACCGGCCCCATTTCATCGAGGAGCAGGAAAGGATCGAAGTCCATCAAGAGCCGCGTCGGGAACGGGCGATGTACGATAAAACCGCCGCCTTCCACCGTGCGGAGCGCGGCAATCGTGCGTTCGATACTGCGTGTGTTTTCCATTTTGTCCTCGCTTGGGCAGGCCAGCGTGGCCATTGCAACGGGTGGGGCATTAGCGCCAAATTTAAAACATAGCGCTATTATATGGACGGTATTTCGCGGAAAAAGCCATCAAACCGCAATGGATTGTCCCGCCTGTGGAACAACGAAAACCCCAACGAAAAACCTGACCGCATGAAACCTGATTCGCATGACCTCAATGATCTGATGTATTTTTCGTACGTTGTCGAGCACGGCGGTTTCTCGGCGGCGGAGCGGGTGCTGGGTATCTCCAAGTCGCGTTTGTCACGGCGTGTGTCCGAACTTGAGACGTCGCTGGGTGTGCGTTTGATGCAGCGGTCCACGCGAAAACTCGCACTGACCGAGGCCGGCCAACTCTTCTACCAGCATTGCAAGGCGATGCTGGCCGAAGCCCAGGCCGCTGTCGATATCGTGCATAGCTTGCGCGATTCGCCGCGCGGCAGCGTGCGGGTCAGCGTGCCGGTGACGATCGCGCAGACGTTCTTGTCGGAGGTGATGCCTGAGTTCCTGCATCGATACCCCGAGGTTCGCGTCGTCCTGAGCGTGACGAATCGCGTGATCGATTTGTTCGAAGACGCTATCGACGTCGCATTGCGCGTGCGCTCGGAACCGCCCATCAATTCGACAATCGTTGCGCGCCCGCTCTGGCGCACGGAACAAATGCTGGTGGCAGCACCCTCGCTGCTCAAGCCGAACGCGCCGCCGCTCACGCCGTCGGAACTGGCCCAGTTCGATACCATCGATGTCCCGGCCACCGATGGCCGCCACGTCTTTCGCCTGATTGCGCCCGACGGTACGCGTCACGAATTCGAGCA
This sequence comes from Caballeronia sp. LjRoot34, assembly GCF_964253815.1. Taxonomy (NCBI): domain Bacteria; kingdom Pseudomonadati; phylum Pseudomonadota; class Betaproteobacteria; order Burkholderiales; family Burkholderiaceae; genus Caballeronia; species Caballeronia sp. LjRoot34. Next base: position 2,749,181 of record NZ_CAXUSB020000001.1, on the reverse strand, counting down.
TGAACCGCGCCTTGTGACAGCGGACCTCGGCATGATCCGCGAAGCGGTGCTGCGTGGCGTGGGTATCGCGGCGTTGCCGGAGATGATGTACGGCGCGGCGCTGCGTACCGGCCAGATGTCCCCGGTAATGCCCGGCTGGACTTTTCCGGCGCCGCAGCTCTATGCGGTGTTTTTATCGCGGCAGGGCATGGTGCCGGCAATTCGCGCATTCGTCGATTTTCTCGTCGAGTCGATCAATGACAGCAATCGCTTCCCGGGAGAATGTCCTCTCCAGCCGGAGCCCGCTCGCGAAACAGTGTGACTAATCGCGCCGTACGCTTAAGTTTCTGACATTGAAGCGTGCGCTTGCGATGGTCAGATTCAATCGCCGTCGGCTTGTAGGTGCTGTGCTCGGGCGCTATATTGAAATCTCTTCGCTAAGGAGCTGCTTATGCGAAAACTCACGGCCACTTTTATAGTAGGCCTGATAGGGCTAATAGCGCTGTCCGTGTCGAGCACGGCTGTCGCATGTGGCGATACTGCGGATTCGAATGTCTCGACGCCAAAGTAACCGCTAGCCCGAATGTGCCGGCGCGCACACAAAAAAAGGCCTTCATCATTGCGATGAAGGCCTTTTACCTTGCGGGGCTTCAAAACGACCTAAGCGCGCAAATCATGCCGCGCTACTTCCCACCCGCCTTCGGCTCGGTGACAAACCCGATCTTCGATAACCCGCCGCCTTGCGCGGCCGACATCACATCGGCGACACGCTCATACGGCACCTTGCGGTCCGCACGCAGGCGCAATTCCGGCTGCGGCGTCTGTTTAGATGCGTCGGCTATGCGCGACTGCAGCGCGGCATCGTCGACCTTCTGGTCGTTCCAGAGCACCGTTCCGTCCGCTTCGACGGCAACGTCCACGTGTGCCGGCTTCGTGTCCTGCGGCTGGCTGCTCGCCTTCGGCAAGTCGATTTTCACCGCATGGTTGATCGCGGGAATCGTGACGAGAAAGATGATAAGGAGAACCAACATGACGTCGACGAGCGGCGTCATGTTGATCTCGCTCATCATGCCGTCGTCCTCGTCACTGGAGAAAGGGCTCATGGCCATGGCGACGTCCCCTTAGCTCACACGCGACGCAGGCTGCCTGGATCCCGCAGTGGATCCGGCAGCGCCCGTCGTCGTGGCGCTCGCAGCGTGCTGCGTGGCCAGGCGCAGGCCGTCTCCACGCTTGCTGGACGCGAGCTTGGTGCCCGTCACGAAGAACGCGTGCAGGCCGTGCGCGAAGCGGTTCAGCTTCGTGACAATAGCCTTGTTCCAGCGGGTCAACGCGTTGTAGCCGAGCACCGCCGGAATGGCGACGAACAGGCCGAACGCCGTCATGATCAGCGACTCGCCGACCGGTCCCGCGACTTGATCGATGGACGTCTGGCCGGTCGCGCCAATGGTCAGCAGCGCGTGATAAATGCCCCACACCGTGCCGAACAATCCGACGAACGGCGCCGTGCTGCCGATCGATGCAAGCACGGCGAGCCCCGCCTGCATCCGTCCGACGCCTTCATCCATGGTGTCCTTCAGGCAGCGTGTGACCCAGTCCGACACGTCCATGCGGTCGTGCAGATGCGGTTGCGTCTGATGATGGTGATCAGCCGCGTCCTGACCGGAGAGGGCGAGCGCGAGGAACGGATTGTCCTGCGCGTTCGAGGAATGGCTGCTCAGCTTGTTGATGCCGTCGGCGAAATCGTCCGAATGCCAGAACGCCTGCTCGGCGTTCTTCGTGAGGCGCTTCAGGCGCACCACGTTCAGGCCCTTCACCAGAATCACTGTCCACGACAGGATCGACATGATCGCCAGCGCGAGCGCGATACCCCGCGTGACGAAATCCCCTTGCGCCCAGACATGCGCCAAGCCGTAGTTTTGCATTGCAGTTCCTGTAGATATCTAGAAATTAGGTCGAATTTTTTAGTGTTATTCAGCGTTCGTTGGAGCGATCCGACCGTGGCGCTAGTCGTTCAACCCAAACACGAACGGCTGGGAATAGGCAGCGCGGATCGCCACGCCGTTTTCCTTATAGGGCTTGCATGCACTTGAGCGCATGGCACTGAGCGCGGCGTCGTCCAGCCGCGACGAACCGCTGCTCTTCTTCAGTTCGATGTTCTCGATCTTCCCCGTCAGCCCGACGACGAACTTCACCAGCGCCGTCCCCGATTCCCCGCGACGCCGCGACAACGCCGGATAGTCCGGCATCGCGATATTGCATTCGAGATGCGCGACGTCTTTCGGCGCGTTGAGCGCCATGGTCGGACGCCCGATAGCCGGCGCCGCGGCGGCCGGCGCTGCCGCAACCGGCGGCGAAGGCGGAGCGGGAGCCGGCTCAGGCGCGGCTGCCGCCACAGGCGAGGGCGCCGTGGTTTCCGGCAACGGCGTTGGTGCGGCCTTCACGCGCGGCTGAACGACGGGCTTGGGCTTCGGTAGCGGCTTCGGTGGAACCGGTTTCGGTGGCGGAGGAACGGGCGTCGACTGAATTGCCACAGGCGCTGCAACCGGTTGCGGCGGCGCGGGACTAATCAGTTCGGCAGTGATTGTCTTCGATTCCATCGGACGCGGCGGCGGCTCGTTACGCAGGGTAAGCACAACGGCCAACAGGCCCACGTGAATCGCCACCACAGCGACACTCGCGGCAATCACGCGCGGATTGAGGCCTGAGGATTCGATCGAACGGGAGGAGTGAACGTTAAGCGCCGCAGCCGAATTGCCGGGCGAGATCAGGGGCGACGGCATATCAGCGTGGTTGTACGGCGGCGACGCCGTACGAACAGCGAAAGCCCATGCAGCATGTGAGACTGGAGGACTTCATTTTCGAAAGATGAGCAGAGAAATAAACACCGTGGTCACGAAACCGATCAGCAATTCCATCATTCCCTCCTTGGACGGGGGTTGGCGGGCTGGCTCAATGTGACCTGGCTTGCGGGCGGAGAAGCGGGGACTGCGTTTTTACACCTGGCAAGGCTAATGACGCGTGACGATCGGCTTGAAAACCACGCGCCGAAGTTGTTGCGTAGTCGTTGCGGTAACACGCCGGCATTCGTGGTGATGCGCCGGGCAAATCCCCGTTAACCTGGAGCGTGCTTACGCGGCTTTACGTTCGTAGAACGTCAGCGGTACCGCCTGATGCTGATCGCCGTGGTGCGTGCCGCAATGCGACGCGCAACCGCTTTGCGACATCACGTCGCGCACGGTTTCTTCGCATTTGCCGCAGCACATGGCAACACCCAGTTCAAATTGCAGTTCGTCGAAGGTAGCGACGCCATCTGCAATGGAGGCGCGAATCTTTCTGTCCGACACTGACTTGCACACACAGACGATCATGATTAACCGCGATAGCTAACGTTAATGCGAATTATTATCATTCCTTATGCGAAGGTTGGCAATAGGGGTGAACGGTTTTTTTCGATGTGCGGCGGGCGGGAAAAAGGGACGGGGCGCAAAGGCTTGTCGCACAAGGCGCCATGCTTATGTAAAAAACTGAAACCGCGTGCTCGAAAGGGGCTTTTTAGCCGCTAAAGCGGGTTTTTGAGACTTGGAAGGGGGATAGGTGCGGCTTAGGACCGTTTTGGAACGGCTCGGACGCGCGGTCTCAGACCGGATCGGATTCCAGTGCCAGCGTCCGCCGCGAAGGGATCGTGACGTGTTCGACGGTCACATCCAGTCCGAGCAGCGACGCCGCGAGTTGTCGCAGCGCCTGGCCGTCATTGGTCGAGTAAAAACGCGGCAATTCGATGGCCTGAGCTTGTGTTTGAACATGAGCCTGAGCCTGGGCTGGCGCTGCGCGCAGACCAAACGAATCCAGTTGCCGTTCGAGTTGCCGTGCTATTGCGATACTCGTATCGATCAGCGTCAGCCGGTTACCGGCAATGGAGCGGATGGCTTCATCGAGAAAGGGGTAATGCGTGCAGCCGAGCACCAGCGTGTCGGCGTTGGCGTCGAGCATGGGTTGCACATAGCTGCGCAGCAGCGCAACGAGTTCAGGTGAGTTCGTGTCGCAACGTTCCACCGCCTGCACGAGGCCGTGCCCCGGCTGCAGGATGAACTGGCAATCACTGGTATGGCGTTCAGCCAGCGCTTGAAAGCGCGCGCTGCGCAGCGTGACGGCCGTTGCCAGTACGCCCACCACGCGCGTTTGCGACGTGAGCGCCGCGGGCTTGATACCCGGCTCCACGCCAATCACGGGAACGGCCAGGCGTTCGCGGGTTTGAGCAATCGACTGCGCGGTCGCCGTGTTGCACGCGACCACCAGCGTCTTCGCGCCCTGCGATACGAGCCATTCCCCGATCGCGAGCGTCCGGTCGGCGATAAAGTCGTCATCGCGTTCACCGTATGGCGCGTACAGCGAATCCGCCACATAGATCAGGCGTTCGTCCGGCAAGGCGGCGCGCACAGCGCGCAACACGGACAAACCGCCGAGGCCCGAATCGAAAATAGCGACGGGCGCGCTCGAACCGGGCGACTCGGGAGAGGAACTGACAGCGGAGCTAAGCGCTGAACGAAAGGCGTCGAAGGGCATTGTGGCCAGTAGCTTACTCGCTCTCGCCCATCATGGTTTGCTGATAGTTCTGGATGCCGACCTTCGCGACGAGATCGATCTGCGTTTCCAGCCAGTCGATGTGTTCTTCCGTATCGTCGAGAATCTTCACAAAGATTTCACGCGAGATGAAATCGCGAACCGATTCGCAATACGCGATAGCTTCCTTGCAGGTGCTCTGCGAAATCTGTTCGAGCTTCAAGTCACACTTCAGGATTTCTTCGGTTTCTTCACCGATCAGCAGCTTGTGCAGGTCCTGCAGGTTCGGCAGGCCGTCGAGCATGAAAATGCGCTGGATCAGCCAGTCGGCGTGCTTCATCTCGCCGATCGACTCGTCGTACTCGTGCTTGCCAAGCTTCTCCAGCCCCCAGTGCTTGTACATGCGTGCATGCAGGAAATACTGGTTGATCGCAGTCAGCTCGTTTTTAAGCTGCTGGTTGAGGTATTCGAGGGCTTTGATATCGCCTTGCATGTTAGTTCCTTGTGTGGGCGTTTCAGCTTTTCAAACATAACCGCTCATGTTTAAAAAGCCAAGATGAAAAAGGGTGTTTTCCCCGCTATTTGGCGGAGATTTCGTATTTCTGCGCAGTGGAATGAGAATGAAAACAGTTCTCTGCGCAACAGCCCGAAAATGAAAGAGCCGGGCGCATGGCCCGGCTCTTTTTAGCTCGTATTGCTAAGACGGTAGTTTAAACCGTTGCGACCGGAATCTTGCCGATCTTTGCTTGCCATTCCTTCGGTCCCGTCTGATGGACGGAGGTCCCGGTCGAATCAACGGCAACGGTGACCGGCATATCCTGAACGTCGAATTCGTAGATGGCTTCCATGCCCAGGTCTTCGAACGCGATGACTTCCGCGCCGCGAATCGCCTTCGATACCAGATACGCCGCGCCGCCCACCGCCATCATGTAGGCGGCCTTGTGCTTCTTGATCGCCTCGATGGCACCCGGGCCGCGCTCTGCCTTGCCGATCATCGAGATCAGGCCGGTCTGCGACAACATCATGTCGGTGAACTTGTCCATGCGCGTGGCCGTGGTGGGACCTGCCGGACCAACGACTTCCTCGCGGACCGGATCAACCGGGCCAACGTAATAAATCACGCGATTCGTGAAATCGACGGGGAGCTTTTCGCCCTTGGCGAGCATGTCGGCAATACGCTTGTGCGCCGCGTCCCGTCCCGTCAGCATCTTGCCCGACAGCAGCAGCGTCTGGCCGGGCTTCCATGCCGCGACCTGTTCCTTCGTCAACGTGTTGAGGTCCACGCGCTGGCTCGTCTCCGTGTTCGCGACCCATTCGACCTTCGGCCATGCGTCGAGCGAAGGCACGTCGAGTTTCGCCACGCCCGAACCGTCGAGCGTGAAATGCGCGTGGCGCGTGGCTGCGCAGTTCGGGATGATCGCGATCGGCTTCGATGCCGCGTGCGTGGGCGCCGCCATGATCTTTACGTCAAGCACGGTGGCGAGGCCGCCCAGACCCTGCGCGCCAATGCCGAGCGCGTTGACCTTCTCGTGCAACTCCACGCGCAATTCTTCGATCCAGTCCCGCGGTCCGCGTGCGATGACGTCCTGGATATCGATGGCGTCCATCAGCGATTCCTTCGCCATGACCATCGCTTTCTCCGCCGTCCCGCCGATGCCGATTCCCAGCATGCCCGGCGGGCACCAGCCGGCGCCCATCAGTGGCACGGTTTTCAACACCCAGTCAACGATGGAATCCGATGGGTTCAGCATCGCGAACTTCGTCTTGTTCTCCGAGCCGCCGCCTTTGGCCGCGATCTGGACATCGACTTTATCGCCGGGGACGATCTCGTAATGGATCACAGCCGGCGTGTTGTCCTTCGTGTTCTTGCGCGCGCCTTCAGGCGGGCTCACGATGGATGCGCGCAGCACGTTGTCCGGGTTCAGATAACCGCGGCGCACGCCTTCGTTGATCATGTCGGTGACACCCATGGTTGCACCGTCCCACCGCACGTCCATGCCCACTTTCACGAACACCGTGACGATGCCGGTGTCCTGGCAGATCGGCCGATGACCTTCCGCGCACATGCGGCTGTTCGTCAGGATCTGCGCGATGGCGTCTTTCGCGGCCGGACTCTCTTCGAGTTCGTACGCGCGGCCGAGCGCCTGGATGTAGTCGAGCGGATGGTAATAGCTGATGTGCTGCAACGAATCCGCAATGCTCTGGATCAGGTCTTCCTGCTTGATGATGGTCATGGCTTGAACGTGTGGGGAACGGGACGTTATCGGGACTGTTTGCGGCGCTTTAAGAAGCGCTCATGGGTGTATTTCTGCTGCTGGTCTAAGCTTACTCGTGCGCCTTCGCGGGCGTGCCGGAAGGTTCGTGAAAATGCTCCGGATGCGTGTGCGTGGTCAGCCGGTCGACCCACGCCATGATCAGCGCCGACGCGAGGAACGCCACATGAATGATCACCTGCCACATCACCGCGTGTTCGGAGTACTGGTCCGGGTTGATGAAGGTTTTCAGCAGATGGATGGACGAAATGCTGATCAGCGCCATGGACAGCTTCACCTTCAGCACGCCGGCATTCACGTGATCGAGCCATTCCGGCTGATCGGGATGGCCTTCCACGCCGAGTCGTGAGACGAAAGTCTCGTAGCCGCCCACGATCACCATGATCAGCAGGTTGGAGATCATCACCACGTCGATCAGGCCGAGGACGACCAGCATGATGTTGGTTTCATCGAGCGTCGTCATGTGAGTGACGAGATGCCAGACCTCCTTCAGGAACAGGACGACGTAGACGCCCTGCGCCACGATCAGGCCGAGATACAGCGGCACCTGGAGCCAGCGGCTCATGAAGATGACGGCTGGAAGGGGTTTCATGGGACGGCGGGGAGGACGGGTGCCGGGGATGTTCGAGGATGCGGACATGAGCGGTGCCGGGTCGTGGAAGGTTGATTGAATCGAGTAACTGCTTGGGTCGTGGCGAGCGCGAAATAAGGCGAAACCGGCGAAACCGGAAATAGGGCGAAACCGGATTTCGCGCGCATTTTTTTGAGAAAGCTCGTCATTGTAGCGCGACGGCGGCGCCGGGTTGCGGGTCAACCCTGAGGAAGTCCGCACGCGCAACCGGCCCCTAAACCTGCTCACCGGCGGTTCCACCGCGCGTGCGAAATTCGTGCAAAGCCCGTGCAAAGCCCGTTTGGAAGCCGTCCCCGGTCAAGAAATCATCGGCGGCGCCGTTTTCGCCTTCGTGCTGGCCAGGACGATCCCGGTGACCACGCATGCCAGTGCGATTCCGTGCGCGATAGTCGGACGCTCGCCGAGAAACACGATGCCGTAGAGCGCCGCCGCAATCGGCAAGAGGCCGGAAAATACGCCGGCGAGACTGCCATCGACGTGCCGGATGCCTTTCATCCACAGCCAGAACGAGAAGATGCTCGCCGATAACCCGTACCAAAGCACGAGGCTCCAGACACTCAGGCTGACGCTGCTGTAATTGAAGCTGACGAGCGCGGAAAACCCGAACGGCAGCATCAGCAGGAAGCCGAAGAAATGCGTGTAAGCGCAGATATCGATGGCGGGAAGCGTCTGCGTCAGGCGTCGCGACAGGATCACGTAGAACGACTCGCAACACACCGCGCCGAGCACCATCAGGTTGCCAAGTACCGAGCTATCCTGCGGTCCGCTGCCCGATCCGTGGCCGCCCGTTCCTTGCGCGACGTTGATCACGACCACGCCGACAATGGCAAGCGCAATGGAAATCAACGCACGCCCGTTCGGGCGTTCTTTCAGGAAGAACCACGAGAACAAGGCGACCACCGCTGGAATCGTACTGGTGATCACGCCGGCCGCGACGACGCTCGTGCGCTGCACGCCGTTGAGCATCAGCAGCGTGAACATGAAGGTGCCGAAGAACGCCTGCTGGATCAGGTTGGCCCACTCGTCGCGCTTGACCAGCCGGATCTTCGCGGGACGCAACAACGGCCAGAGCACCGCCATCGCAATGACAAAACGCAGCAGCGCGAACAGCGGGACCGGAATGAAAGCGACCACCGACTTGCCGACGCCGACATTGCTGCCGGCCAGCAGCATGGCTGCAATGAGATAGAGCGCGTAACGATTCAAGCTGGAATCCGGACGGCGAGTTCAGTTAACATGGCGTGGCGCGTCATGGATCGCGCGCAACGCGGGATGGAAGTAAGCAGCACGTGAGCGCAAAGCGCATCATTGTATTGATGCGTTGAAACGGTCGCATAGTATAAGTGCGGGTGCGTACGTGTATACCCCGTGGCTTTCGGGGCGATCGCGTAAGTAGCGGGTAAGGCGCGCGGCTTATCTTCGTCCCATCGTCACATAAAGCCTGGCGCGCCTATGCTGCGCTGCATCGAACAGGCAACGCACAGAGGCAGGAGACGCGGCATGTCGCATGACACTATGAATGCGCATACCGTCCACGCCTAAAGACATGGCGGCTTCGGAGCTTGGGCTCCGGTGTCGCGGTTATCAGATTCACCATCAAAGAAGGGGTTGTCGATGTCTGCGATTGAATCCGTACTCCAGGAACGCCGTATTTTCCCGCCCTCGGCCAAAGCGTCGGCCGGCGCAACGATTTCCGGCATGGACGCGTACAAGGCTTTGACGTCTGAAGCCGAACGCGATTACGAAGGTTTCTGGGCGCGGCTCGCGCGCGAAACGCTTAGCTGGCACAAGCCGTTCACAACTGTCCTCGACGAATCGAATCCGCCGTTCTACAAGTGGTTCGAAGACGGCGAAATCAACGCGTCGTATAACTGCATCGACCGTCATGTGGAAGCCGGCAACGGCGCGAAGAACGCGATCATCTTCGAAGCCGACGACGGCACCGTCGTGAACGTCACGTATCAGGATCTTCTGCAGCGCGTCTGCCGCTTCGCCAATGCGCTAAAAAAGCGCGGCGTGAAGAAGGGCGATCGCGTGGTGATCTACATGCCGATGTCGATTGAAGGCGTGGTCGCCATGCAAGCCTGCGCGCGGATCGGTGCGACGCACTCGGTCGTGTTCGGCGGGTTCTCATCGAAGTCGCTCAACGAACGGCTGGTGGACGTGGGCGCGGTCGCACTCATTACGTCGGATGAACAAATGCGCGGCGGCAAGGCCCTGCCGCTGAAGAGCATCGCCGATGAAGCTATCGCAGCCGGCGGATGCGAGGCGGTCAAGAGCGTGATTGTGTACAAGCGCACGGGTGGCAAGACGCAATGGCATGAAGGCCGTGATCTCTGGATGCACGAGTTGGTCGAGCATGAATCCGATCAGTGCGAGCCGGAATGGGTCAGCGCCGAACATCCGCTGTTCATCTTGTACACGTCCGGTTCCACGGGCAAGCCGAAGGGCGTTCAGCACAGCACCGGCGGCTTTTTGCTGTGGGCCGCGCAGACCATGAAGTGGACCTTCGACGCCAGGCCCGACGACGTGTTCTGGTGTACCGCCGACATCGGCTGGATCACGGGGCATAGCTACATCGCGTATGGTCCGACTGCTATTGGCGCGACCCAGGTCGTGTTCGAGGGCGTGCCCACGTACCCGCATGCCGGGCGCTTCTGGGACATGATCGCGAAGCACAAGGTCACGATTTTCTATACCGCGCCGACCGCTATCCGTTCACTCATCAAGATGGCCGAAGCCGATGCAAAAGTGCATCCGAAGAGCTTCGATCTGTCGTCGCTGCGCATTCTCGGTACGGTCGGCGAGCCGATCAATCCGGAAGCGTGGATGTGGTATCACGAGAACGTGGGCGGCGGCGTGTGTCCTATCGTCGATACATGGTGGCAGACAGAAACTGGCGGCCACATGATCACGCCGCTGCCGGGCGCGACGCCGCTTGTGCCGGGTTCCTGCACGCTGCCGTTGCCCGGCATCATGGCTGCTGTCGTCGATGAAACCGGCCAGGACGTGCCGAACGGGCAGGGCGGGATCCTCGTCATCAAGCGGCCGTGGCCGTCGGCGTTGCGCAACGTGTGGGGTGATCCGGACCGCTACAAGAAGAGCTACTTCCCTGAGGAACTCGGCGGCAAGCTGTACCTCGCGGGCGATGGCGCCGTGCGCGACAAGGACACGGGTTACTTCACGATCATGGGCCGGATCGATGACGTGCTGAACGTGTCGGGGCATCGGTTGGGGACCATGGAGATCGAGTCGGCGCTGGTGTCGAATCCGATCGTGGCGGAAGCGGCCGTGGTCGGCCGTCCCGACGATACGACCGGCGAAGCGGTGTGCGCGTTCGTCGTGCTGAAGCGTTCGCGGCCTGAGGGCGATGAAGCCAAGCAGATCGCCAATGAACTGCGGGCGTGGGTCGCAAAAGAGATCGGTCCGATCGCGAAACCGAAGGACATTCGTTTCGGCGAGAATCTTCCCAAGACCCGTTCAGGCAAGATCATGAGGCGGTTGTTGCGTTCGCTGGCGAAGGGCGAGGAGATCACGCAGGACATCTCGACGCTCGAGAATCCCGCGATCCTCGATCAACTTGGCGAAGCGCGTTGAATTTGCTTTAGTATCATCCAGCTTGAAAGAACGGCTCCCTGTTTCAGGGAGCCGTTTTTATATCCCCGGCCGGCGCACGGTGTCGATCCCGATTGCCGCTTCCTGACGCATTTGGTAGATAAGCACATGTCCTCGATTCCACCGCCTGCTTCGAGTCCCGCCGAACCACCGCCCGTCACGGAGGCGATGGCGCAAGCGCATCGGTTCTACTGGCGAACGAATCTTGCGGTGATATCGGTGCTGATGCTGATCGGATTCGTGGTCTCGTTCGGCATTCCGCTCATGGCGACGCGGCTCGCTGATGTGCGTTTCGCGGGTTTTCCGCTGCCGTTCTACTTTGGCGCCCAGGGCGCGATCCTGGTGTATGTCGCGTTGATCGTGGTGTATATCGTGCTGATGCAATTCGCCGATGCCCGTTTGCAACGGACCCTTGCCGTAGCTAAGCCCAAGCCATGAAGCGCCGATGAAGCTTACCCATCGACTCATTCGGGCCTACGCGCTTTACACGCTCGGCTTCCTCCTGTTCATCTATGTGATGGCGCGGATCGAGCGCGTGACCGGGCCGGGCATGTGGATCGGCTATGTGTTTTTGTTCGTGCCGATAGCCGTCTATGCGGTGATCGGCTTGTTGTCGCGGACGTCGGATCTGGTCGAGTATTACGTGGCCGGGCGGCGCGTGCCGTCCGCGTTCAACGGCATGGCCACGGCGGCGGACTGGTTATCGGCGGCGTCGTTTATCGGGCTGGCGGGGTCCATCTATGCAACCGGTTACGACGGTCTTGCGTACATGATGGGCTGGACCGGCGGCTATTGTCTCGTTGCGTTCCTGCTCGCGCCCTACGTCCGCAAGCTTGCCCGCTACACTATCCCCGACTTTCTCGGCACGCGCTTTTCGAGCAACCTCGTGCGTGGGATCGCGGCGTTCGCGGCCATCCTGTGCTCGTTCGTTTATCTCGTCGCGCAGATCCAGGGCATCGGGCTGATTGCATCGCGGTTTATCGGTATCGACTTTGCTATCGGGATCTTCTGCGGGCTTGCGGGTATTCTCGTGTGCTCGTTTCTTGGCGGCATGCGCGCGGTCACGTGGACGCAGGTCGCGCAGTACATCATCCTGATCAGCGCCATGCTGATTCCCGTCTCGATGATCGCCCATCGCGAAGGGCTCGGCTGGTTGCCGCAGCTTTCGTATGGACGGTTGCTGGAGCGTGTGGAAGTGCTTGAACGGGAGGTGGAACGCTCGCCCGAAGAAGCCAGGGTTCGCGACGATTACCAGCGTCAGGCGCAGCAGATCCAGACGCAGATCGATGAATTGCCCACGTCGTTTCATACCGGCCAGGCTCGGCTGATGGAGGAGATCGCGGGTCTGCGTCGGCATAACGGGCCGTTGCGCGATATTAACGAGCGGGAACGTGAACTGGCGTCGTTCCCGAAGACACCCGCGGAGGCGCACGTTCAATGGACCCGCGCCCGCGATGCGATGCTCGAACGCGCTGCGCCGCCGGTGCCAATGGCTGAAGCGTTCCCCCCATCCGACGATGAAAACGCGCGGCTGCACAGGCGGAATTTCTTGTCGTTGCTGCTGTGTTTGTCGCTGGGAACGGCGAGCTTGCCGCATATTTTGACGCGCTATAACACGACTACATCTGTGGCTTCCGCGCGGCGCTCGGTCGGCTGGACGCTGTTTTTTGTCGCGCTGTTTTATGTGACCGTGCCCGTGCTCGCGGTGCTGATCAAGTACGAGATGCTGACGGGAATCGTCGGGCACAAGTTCGCTGATCTTCCTACCTGGGTCATGCAATGGCGCAAGGTCGAGCCGTATCTGATTCGTATCGGCGATGTGAACGGTGATGGCATCGTGCGCTGGTCCGGGATTCAGATGCAGCCGGATATGGTGGTGCTCGCCGCGCCGGAGATTGCCGGGCTGCCGTATGTGATGTCGGGATTGATTGCGGCGGGGGCGTTGGCCGCGGCGCTTTCTACCGCCGATGGCTTGCTATTGACGATCGCGAATGCGCTTTCGCACGATGTCTATTACTGCATGGTCGACAAGACTGCGAGCAGTCAGCGAAGGGTGACGATATCGAAGATATTGTTGCTGGGGGTGGCGTTGTTTGCTTCGTATGTGGCCTCGCTTAATACGGGGAATATCCTGTTTTTGGTGGGAGCGGCGTTTTCGTTGGCGGCGTCGAGTTTGTTTCCGGTGTTGGTGCTGGGCGTGTTCTGGAAGCGGACGACGAAGCTCGGGGCGGTCGCGGGGATGCTGGCGGGCTTGAGCGTGTGCGTCTATTACATCGTGTCGACGTACCCGTATTTCACGCAGATGACGGGGTGGTCGGGCGCGCGGTGGTTTGGGATCGAGTCGATCAGTTCGGGCGTGTTTGGGGTGCCGGCGGGGTTTGTGGTGGCTGTGGTGGTGAGTCTTTTCGATCGGAAACCGGACGCGTATACGAGGGCGTTGGTGGATTATATTCGGCATCCGTGAGGGGAATGTTTGCGGGTTTGGCGGCGGTGAAATACAAAAAACCCGCGTCGGCACAAGGCTCGATGCGGGTTTTGGGGATGCTTGACAATGTGATACGTATTCTGGCGGAGAGACGGTCCGTCGATCGTCCTTTATGGATAAGGATTTCAAGTCAATCAATCGAAAAAGTACCCGAAAAAGTACCCGCAAACTGAAGGCATTTCGTCAGATAAGACGGCAGCAGGTGCGAATGCAGTTTGTCCGCCAGAGCGTTCGCTATAAGCCCGGGCTGCTAGGGCTCTCCGATCGAATACGAAAGAAGCACCCGCCGAAATACCCGGACGCATGACTGTCTCGCTGGCAGTCATTGCGGACTGCGGGCGGCTGATCCCAGTCGTAGCGTTGGAACCTGAAAAGTCCGGAGACATGGCGACAAGCTGCGCTTTCCCGAGAAATCGATCACGAGTCTTCGGCGCCTATTGGGTAGCATTGCCGCTCAGGAAACTTCGCGGTTGCGCAGTGGGTGCGCTGAGGGGAGGGTGAAGGGTGGCCAAGCCCGCTGAGTGTGTGCGGCTTTCACCGCTCATATACCGGTCTGCTTAGCGCTTCCGTATCGGAGCGGCTATATGTACCCGGCATAGAAGTACAGTCACCCTGAACTAGCAGCTTCTGTGGAGGAGCCGGCCGCCCTTCGGCGGTGAGTCTACAGCGCTAATAAGCACGTTTCAATTCTTTCTTTTCAAGTGAGTTAAGTAAATCCACTTCCGTCCAGTTAACAAACCAATACCGTGTCGCGGCCTGTGCAATAAAATCCGCTAATTCGGCTGGCGTTGGCGCGTCGAGTTTCATTTGAGCATAAAATCCCTCGATCCAGCGACGCCTTTGAGTGTGGTAGATGTAGGGGCAGGTTATCATATCGAGAAACAAATGTGCCTTTTCAGAATTGACAAATATATCTGTCAAATTCCTAAGTCTTGCATCAGCAGCTTTAACTAAACCTCTGCGCAATGTTCTATAAGCTGGATCTTTACGAACGTAAAACAAACCGCAAACAATATCAAAATACGAAAATTTTCCGGTATTCTCGAATAGACTTTTTACTGTCTCCTCAGGCAGGAGATAGTTAGGACCCAGTTCGCGGACCGCAAGCAGCACATTGCTGGCTTCGAGCCAAGTGAAACCCTCAATTGCGGCCCGGCCGCCTTCGTTTTCTCGCGAAAGGAAAGAATTCGCAAGGTCAAATATCCGCTGCTTTACCGTTTCCTTATGAACACCCAGGTTCTTTTCAGCGAATCGTATCAGCACGATGATCGACGTGGCCAGCTTGTAGGAAGAGCTTACTGAAGGTGCAACTGAATACAAAAAAAATAGGACATCGAGCAAAACCAGACTACTGTCTCTGTAGTTTAAAACAGTCTCCTCGTCTGACGTGGCGAGGTTAGTATTCGCGAGCTTTTTTACGCGCTCAGTAAAAGTAGATATCAGGTATGACGATACATCATCATAGGAAACATCGTTATAAGAGCACACAGACTTAACAATATCAAGGAAGCTTCGTGTTAGCCGCCATTGATAATAAATCTTTTTCGGAATTAATCTCGATGCGTCATCAACATCTTCAAGGAATTTATCAAAGAACTCGTTGGCTCTGTTGCTCACATCACGAGTGATGCGCGATTTCTTGGTGAAAAATGGGCGCGCCAACCGCAGGGACTTGGCGGTATTTGTATGTAGATTGAACATCGTGAGCGTATCGCTATAACACTCATAGATGGTTCTCGCGTCCGCTTCGTTCCGCGCAAATATAAATACATCATCCACATATCTGCGAACTTGATAATGAGTTCCGAAAATAAGCTTGTACGATTGACTTAATCGTAAAAACGCTCGCCTGTCGACGGCTTGAAATATTATTTCTGCAAAGATTCGACTTACTTCTGGGCCGATAACTATGCCGTTCGTTTCATTGTGGTTCGCATTTCTCATGACCGAATCGAACGCCTGACCGAATGTTGAATCTATGTCAACATGCGTTTTCGTGAACTCTTTGTCCTTTACAGCCCAGGACATACAATGCGTGTAGATACTATCAAAGCACTTCGAGACATCTAATGTCCAAAGAAATCCGTAAGCCTTCTCTAGTTCAAGAAAGTCGCGTGAGTCGAAAAACTTATACAGGCGATCGTGCCCGCGATATGCAAAGAAGGAGGGGCTGTACTTTGTGAATCGATCAGTTTCAGTCTGAGCAACGCTTCCATTTTTGTACTGGTTAATGTTCTCCCACGAACTTTTTGTATAAAAGGTCGCAGCGACTTTGTTTGGCGCGCGAATCGATGCAGGACTTAGAGAGCAGAAATGCAGAATAAGATTTTCATATTTTTCGTAAAATGCCTTAATTCTCCACTGAGATATCGGGTGCACTAACGCGAGTCGTCTAAATTCAAGGGCGTTCTTTCGTATTTTGTACGAATGGGGATTGGTGGGTGAAAATTTGGGTGCAGACTCCCCGGTTATGATTCCGTCTATTAGAACCCGTGTGATTCCTGTGGCACGCTGAGAGCGCAGGACGTTGTTATACAGTCCCTCGTTCGAAAAGATAATTGGCGTTTCATAGGGTAGAGTTTCAGTCGCGAGCACGCGGCAGTAATCTCTTTTGTTTATTCTTTTAGGCTTGCTCCCTTTACTCATGTCCCCAGCATCCCTGTATTGTGTGAATGTGCGTTGGATGAAAGTATGCGAATGTACGTTTTTCATGCCCCCGTTTAAAGCTCAAGGTCAAAAGCTCACGTTTTTGCTTGGCAGTTAAAAGTCCCGAGCTGCGCGAAAATAGGCGTCCATTGCTTCCCCGCACGGCGTCGTGCAGAAATTTGTCGAGTTGTTGGAGGCTACCACCGGCATCGGTTGAGAGATGGGGGTAGTTGTAGAATATCCCGGCAAGCTTTCGTCTTCCTGTATTGATATCTCTAATACTAAAATTCGTTGTCAAAAATTTCAGTCGATCATAGAGCAAATTAAAGTCAGCGGTTTTTGCGAAATCCAGGAAAGCGCGGCAAATCCTAGTTTTATAGCGAGTTTTTTTATTACTTGAGATGTCTACTTTTACAACGCGAAACTGCCGTTGAGGACGCACCTTTTTGTCTTTGAATGGTTCTTTCACGGAAAACTCATAACCGAGATAGCTAAATGAGAATAGAATTTTATCGATTAAAATTGGAGTTACGCGTTCGCTGGCACATTTAACGTGCTGCTTTCCTTCATTGAGGACGAGGCCATGGGGTAGGTTCTTAATCACTGCCTTTAAGAAGCTCCGTTCATTCTCAACCGCGTTTGTTACGACAACAATGTCATCCACATATCGTGCATAAAAAAAGACACCGAGAGCATTGATTGTGCTTTCGTCGAAATCATCCATCATAAGCTCAGCTAACACGGCGCTCAACGCCAAGCCACGTGGGATTCCCGTTCCCCCCGCTGCCGCGAAGAGCGCCAGGACCTTCTCTATCAGTCTTTTCGTTTGAGGGCTTAATGTTTTGAAGTCGTTAATTTTTTTTATGACATCGGCCGTGATGAAAGATTCGTAGAAAGCACTTATGTCTAGTCGGTAGACTCGGAAAGGCGTGCCTTCGGCCAGAAGGTGTTTCAAGTTGGAGATAATCGATTGCCGATCAGGCTGCCGCACTTTAGTAACGCGCCGAAGGTTCAACGTCACTTTGCGCAGGACCAGTTCGTCGGGCAGGTTCAAGGTGTGATAGATTTTTTTTCCGCCCTTTGTGAAGGACATCAGCGGATTGTGCCCATCGAAATCGCTATGCGCTATGTCGGACGCGGCTTGAACCCGCGCTTGTTTGACGCTGTCATCGTAGATTGTCGGGAAATCACGAAAGTCGGACTTTCGTACTAGCCGAGCGAGAGTAGCCGGACTGAAGGATTGATCGTACACCGCGTTAATTCCTCTCTGTGCGTGGCTGCTGCGCGAGTTCGTTCTAGACGATAGCGAAGCGATTATGCCTTGTCCGTTGGAGTCCCGCGTCGCATTGGCCGGACGAGCTGCCCGAGATGCTTTCGGTTACGCCCCACTGCCTTTTCGACAGCGAATCCAACTGCCTCAAATCAAAATTTTGGTTGTCGGTGGTTTGATCGGCGGTGCTAACGCCGGCGTTTGCGAATGTGCGGCACGTGGCGTTATTTCTGGGGCATCCGAGATAGATGTCCGAATATTGGGACCTTCGAAGCCCGATCCCGCGCTTCTGTTCGCTATCGGAACAGCATGTACTGAAACGATCGATTTGGTACATGCCCTAGCGTTCGGCTTTCCTCAGTGCCGCGAACCCATCGCTTGTCGCGAGCATCAATTGCCACGCGTAAGTCATGAGACGGTCTTTCCGCTCCCATTGGTCGGCTCTTCCAACACAGCGCGGAAAAACCTCGCTATATGCATTCCAAAGCGGCTCGTAGTCCGAGGAGTTGCTCAACTTGGCAAGGTGGCGCTTTTCGTGCGTGGAGATGTTCTGAGTCATGCACTTGATCGTGTCTGTATCGGCCCGGTCACGTTCTTCCTTCTCGCTATTGGCCCAGATTATTCCCGCGATGGCGGCTCCGACTACCAAGGTGCCCATCGCAGCGTATCCCCATAAGTTCGGTCCCATTTTTCCTCGGCTGTGTTGTGGCGGTGCACCAATCGTACATGTCCAAATCAGCGATAGCCATACTGCAAGGTCTCGAAATGAACGGCAAGACGACTACGAGGGCCGCTCCGGGGGGCACCTGGAGGGTTGTTGGGCGCGGGTGAGTACGCGTTATCGGATGGGCGCGTCAAGGAGCGCGCGTGGGAATTCCCGAGGGGGCACGGGGGGACCCGCAGGGACCAATTGCTTGAGGGGGCTGAGGCATTTTTCCGACAAAACAAAAGGCCCAAAGGAGCCAATGCCGTTCAATTAGTAATCTTGCATTTGGAGCGCCGCAAACGCGCGCTGTGAAAAGCTTCGGTGTCCCTTCGTAACAGTTCGGCCAAGAAGCGTCCAATCCACGTCACGTCGCTCAGACGTTCAGAGGCCGAGTACGCTTGCCGGGGACAGACGCGCTCGGCTGACTGGCTGCATACGTCCGCCTCGTTCTCTGAGGTCGGTAGCCGCTACAATCACGAGTCAAAATTACTAGAATCCACGGACTAATAATGGGCAATGCAAAGCGCAGGGCCACAAACAAACGGGTCATAAAATCACAGCCAGCGCCACCAGGGCCCTCGGCCGCATCGAAGTCGAAATGGACAAGCATGCGCCGGTGGTGGGGTCGGTATTGGGGTCCGTCTTTGGGCATTGTTGGGCTGTTTTCTACCGTGATATCGATCTGGACGTACTTTGCACCGAGCATCGCAATCACGCCCGGGGACAACCTCGATCCCAGTCAAGAATTCCAAACGCAGTTTGTTGTGACCAACAGAGGAAACTTTCCTTTATACAACATGCATTTCGCTTGCTCGATTGAAGGATCACGTGTGGACATTGAAAGCCTGAGAGGCAACGGCAAAACGCTGAGACGAATCGCGAAATTCCCGTCTGGCGGAGTAGCGTCGCGAGGGTGTTTCGTGGAAAGTCGGGTGCGGGTGGATGGCCGCCTAAAAGTTGACGTTTATTACACTTGGTCGAGCTTCAGCATAGAAATGGTTCAGCCAGCATATTTTCGAGTTGAAAACGGAGCGTCAGGCAACATGCTCGTACCTGACGATGATGCGGGCTCTTCAAATTCTGGTGCACTTATTAAATTTGCCGGCTAAATTAGACGGCCACTCCTTCGAGTTTCTATGGGGTTAGTGATCCGGCGGACGCCTGAGTGACCCCTTCGAGATAATCGATCGCACTATCCAGCCGCCGCTTTATGGCATAGTGATTTTGCCCTTCGGATGCCATGCGGCGTACCGTGTCGTCCACAATGTCCACAATGGCGATGCGGGTTTCAACACTGATGCGGCGTAGGTCCGGCGCTCTATGGGGGTCCTTGGGTGCCACCGCTTTTTCAAGTTCACCCACAGTTGTGTCATGTTTGACGGCGAACGCCTTGAGGGCCATACGCGGGATATCGTCGCCGGGGAGAGCCTTCTTCACCCTGGCAAAAAGATGTGCGAGCCGCTTTGCTGTGCGCTCATCAAGCCGTACCGTATGAGCAACCTCAAGCGACCGAAGGTCTTGCGGGAGGTGCCGCCACCAGGACCATTTTTCGAAGTCCCTCCAGAACACTATTGGGTCAGGTAGGTGGATGCTCTCGGTGGTGCGGACGAACTGCGGGAGGTCTTGGCGGCGTACGTGCAAATTGAGGAGCGCATCGATATGCTCTTGGGAGAGCCCGGGGAAATGCTTCTCGCACCATTGGAAGAACTCAGCGTCACCCACGCTATTGCGCTTCGCTGCTACAAATCCACCGATGCCTTCCCAAGCCTTGCGAAGCTTGCCGTGCGTTCGCTTGATTTGGAGATACTCGATCAGCGTCTCGCAAAGCTTCGTCGCTATCAAGGGGGCAAGCACCCTCCGACGCGGTTTCTGTTACGTCCGTCATATGCCCTCTCAGTGACCGTAAGTGACTTCGAGCCAGCCAGCGTTCATCACTGAGCCGGTGCTGCTCTTCTCAAAAGAGAGGCGGGGTTTGAGCAAGGGACGCGCTTCGATGAACATCTCGAAGGAGCCAACGCGCAGGAACAAGGATGAAAGGAAGACTTCGGTTTCGATGTGGAGAGCGCGGCCACAGTTGATAAGCAGATGCATTTAGGTCTTCCTCGGTTTGGGTGGTTATCCTGCGTCGCAGAACAGGGCGAAGATTACCGAGGAGTGATTCCGTATACAAATTGAAAGTTATGGTTGGGAAGTAGAGTCAATAGCTGAAATTAATTACAAATATGCAACGATAGCAACAGTGTAAAGATTGCAGTTTTGGGTGCGCTTGAGGGGAGTTGAGGCGAACAGGCAAGCTCGGTCGGTTCAGCATCTGGAAGGAGAGCCGTGCGCCACGGGAAAGCTAAAGCAGAAACACAAACAGCCCCGTGTGGGGCCTATGTGTGGTAAATGCATGTGGTAAGTTACTTCTCTGATTCGCGTAAAAGCCTTTAAAATCAAGCTCTTACCGGTGGTGTGTGGTGATGGCGGAGAGACGGGGATTCGAACCCCGGTTAGGTTTGACCCTAAACACGCTTTCCAGGCGTGCGACTTAAACCGCTCATCCATCTCTCCAGCAAGTCGCGGATTATAGCAAACTCGCGCGTCTGTGCCAGCCCCCTTGTGGAGAAGAGGTTATCGAGGTTGAAATCCGACGGCGACGCGACTCGCCACCGGTCACTCACCCCCGCTGCTTAACCTCCAGCCGGAACTTATGCAGCAAAGGCTCCGTATACCCGCTAGGTTGCGCACGCCCCTCAAAAACCAACGCCTTGGCCGCCTTGAAAGCCAGTGACGTATCAAAGTGACCGGCCATCGGCTGATAGTGCGGGTCGCCGGCATTCTGCTGATCAACTACCTTCGCCATCCGCTCGAACGTCTCGTTAACCAGCGCCTCCGACACCACGCCGTGATGCAGCCAGTTGGCAATATGCTGGCTCGAAATCCGCAGCGTCGCGCGGTCTTCCATCAGCCCGATATCGTGGATATCCGGCACCTTCGAACATCCCACGCCCTGGTCGATCCACCGCACCACGTAACCCAGAATCCCCTGCGCGTTGTTCTCGATCTCCTGGCGAATTTCCTCATCCGACCATTGCGCCTTTTCGACGACAGGAATCGTCAGCAGCCCATCGAGCAATTCATCGCGGGCGCCGCTGTAACGGGTCTTCTCCAGCTCCTTCTGCACGGCTTGCACATCGACCTGATGGTAATGCAGCGCATGCAGCGTCGCGGCGGTCGGCGAGGGCACCCATGCCGTGTTCGCGCCAGCTTTCGGATGAGCGATCTTCTGCTCAAGCATCGCATGCATCAGGTCGGGCATGGCCCACATGCCTTTACCGATTTGCGCGCGCCCACGCAATCCCGAGCTGAGTCCCGCGAGCACGTTATTGCGCTCATAAGCCGCGATCCACGCCGACGATTTCATGTTGCCCTTGCGCATCATCGGACCGGCTTCCATCGCGCTGTGCATCTCGTCGCCGGTGCGGTCGAGGAAGCCCGTGTTGATGAACGCCACCCGCGCCGATGCCACGGCAATGCACGCCTGCAGGTTGACGCTCGTGCGCCGTTCCTCGTCCATGATGCCCATCTTGATGGTGTAGCGCGGCAGGCCGAGCAAGTCTTCCACGCGGCCGAACAGCTCATCGGAGAAAGCAACTTCCGCCGGGCCGTGCATCTTCGGCTTGACGATATAAATCGATCCCGTGCGCGAATTGAGCTTGTTTTGCAGGTCGTGCATTGCACCGAGCGACGTCATCACGGCGTCGAGAATGCCCTCGGGAATCTCGTGCCCGTCGCGATCGACAATAGCCGGATTCGTCATCAGATGCCCGACGTTACGAATGAACAACAGCGAGCGGCCATGCAGTTTCACCGTCGAGCCATCGGGCGCGGTGTATTCGCGATCGGCGTTCAGGCGGCGCGTGAAGGTCTTGCCGTTCTTGGTGACTTCCTCCGCCAGATCGCCTTTCATCAGGCCGGTCCAGTTGCGGTAGAGCTGGACCTTGTCGGCGGCATCGACGGCGGCCACCGAATCCTCGCAATCGATAATCGTCGAGACCGCGGCCTCCATCAGCACGTCCTTCACATGCGCGGCATCGGTCTTGCCGATAGAGTCCGTCGCGTCGATCTGGATCTCGAAGTGCAGGCCGTGATGCTTGAGCAGCACGGCGGAAGGCGAGCCCGCGTCGCCCTGGAAACCGATGAACTGATCGGGTGATTTCAACGCCGATGAACCGCTTTTCAGCGCAATGACAAGCTTGCCGCCCTCTACGCGATACGAGGTGGCATCGACGTGAGAACCGTTGGCGAGCGGCGCGGCTTCATCGAGGAACGCGCGAGCGCGGGCAATTACCGCTGCACCGCGAGCCGGGTTGAATTGTGCTGTGCGTTCGGCGCCGTCGGTGTCCGGGATTGCGTCGGTGCCGTAAAGCGCGTCGTACAAACTGCCCCAGCGGGCATTCGCGGCGTTGAGCGCATAGCGCTGGTTCGACAGCGGCACGACGAGTTGCGGCCCGGCTTGTTCGGCGATTTCCGTATCGACGTTTTCGGTCGTGGCCTGCACAGCCGCGCTCGCCGGCACGATGTAGCCGATGCCTTCCAGAAACGCACGATACGCTTTCAAATCGCGCACCGGTCCCGGATTCGCCTTGTGCCACTGATCCAGTTCCGTCTGCAACCGGTCGCGCTCGGCGAGCAGTGCACGGTTCTTCGGGGCGAGGTCGTGAACGAGGGCATCGAGTCCTTTCCAGAACGCTTCGCTCTCTATACCGATTCCCGACAGCGCTTCGTCATCGACATACTGGCTAAGCTCGGCTGCAACCTGCAATCCGTTTCGCTTGATCATTTGACTCATGGGTAACTCCAGCTCGGTTTGTATTCAGTCCGCGTTCGCCGCTTTGCAGCAATGTATTGCCATGTTAACGCTTCTTGATTGTTTCGATCGGTTCCGGCGTAGGCGATCACCTCGACACACAGCCGCAGCGCGTAAAGACAAGATCCGCACGAGTGACTATATTTGTCGTCCTGTGCGCCGAAACAGACCAGTAAACCGCTCCGGCCAGGCGTTATGCCGCACTCTCCACGCTTTTGTCTAAAGGATATCCATGACCGATTTGTCCGCTTTCCCCATCACAGCAAAATGGCCTGCGCAGCATCCCGACCGGATTCAGCTTTATTCGCTGCCGACACCGAACGGCGTCAAGGTCTCGATCATGCTGGAGGAGACCGGGCTGCCGTACGAGCCGCATCTGGTGAGCTTCGAGACCAACGACCAGATGTCGCCCGCGTTTTTATCGCTGAATCCGAACAACAAGATCCCCGCAATCCTTGATCCCAATGGCCCGGATGGCAAGCCGCTGCCGTTGTTCGAGTCGGGCGCGATCCTGATCTATCTCGCCGACAAGACCGGCCAGTTCATCCCGCAGGACGCGGCCGGCCGCTATGAGACGATCCAGTGGGTCATGTTCCAGATGGGCGGCATTGGCCCGATGTTCGGCCAGCTCGGTTTCTTCAACAAATTCGCCGGCAAGGACTACGAAGACAAGCGCCCGCGTGAGCGCTACGTGGCCGAGTCGAAGCGTCTGCTTGGCGTACTTGAGCAACGCCTGGGCGGGCGTGAATGGATCATGGGCGATACGTACACGATCGCCGATATAGCAAGCTTTCCGTGGATACGCAACCTGATCGGCTTTTACGAGGCAGGCGAGCTGGTCGGTATCGAAAACTTCCCGAATGTCCGGCGCGCGCTCGATGCGTTCGTCGCCAGGCCGGCGGTGGCAAGAGGGCTGAATATTCCGAAGCGGGGGTGAAGAGGCTTGCGAACCGGCTGAAATGTATTCTCGACGAAGGCGGCCACGCGCCGGCTTCGTTTATCTGGACATTGACCAGCACCATATCAGGCCGCGTTTCTCTTCCGGCCGAATGTTTGTTCACCCGTCGCGAGCGTCGATCTTTAATCAAATTATCAAAAAAATCATGGATTTGATTCAAATTTCAAAAACCCGGGTTTTAACTAAATAGAGTTTAAGTTGGTTTAGTAATCAGCGATATAAAGCTGTCCGTTTTTAATAATTTTTTTTAAATGAAACAATCGATCGTTTCTCGTATGTCCGTAAAACAATAAATCCCTTGACGCTTTCCCCGCGTACGCCAACAATCATCTCCACAGCATCTCGAAAAACCGGATTTTAATCGCACGGCCTCTCGTATTTCATAATCATGATGGAAACCGAAACTCGCCTTCGAAAGACGGAAGAGCTCCGTAGCTTCCTCTTTCTGACCATTATCATGGTTCCTGTATTGACCATCATGTTTGTTGCCATTTATGGCTTCAGCGTGTGGTTCTATCAAATGCTGATCGGCGGTCCGCCTCACTGACTAAAGCGCGGATTAATTCGTTTCATGTAATTGAAAGCGACAGGAGTCGATTCATGTCTGCACGCCTGAAAAATGCATTCGCTGAACTCGTTTCAATTCCCGAGGCGCATATTGCGGGAATTGTCGTGCATGCAAGTCAATCGAATCTTGAAAAGATCAAGCAGGCTATTTCACTTATCCCCGGGTCCGAGATTCACGTAACCAGTCCAGAAGGAAAAATAATCGTGACGCTGGAGGCGCGCCGCTCTGTTGACATCGTCGATCAACTGAATGCCATCCATGCGCTCCCGGGTGTTTATTCGGCGTCGCTTGTTTATCAACATCACGAGGATATTGAAGCGCTCGACCAGGAGATTCGCGATGAGCCTGACGCGTCGAAGCTTTATTAAGCAGACGGCGGCGGCGACCGCCGCATCGGCGGCCGGCGTCGCGCTGCCAGTGCTTTCCGCTGGCGTGAACAAGAGCGTCGCTGCTGTCGCCGATGCCGACGTGACCTGGTCGAAGGCGCCATGCCGCTTTTGCGGGACAGGCTGCGGTGTGAGCGTAGGCGTAAAAGCCGGCAGGGTAGTCGCGACCCAGGGCGATCCGCTGGCCGAAGTGAATCGCGGCCTGAACTGCGTAAAAGGTTATTTCCTCTCGAAGATCATGTACGGCGAGGACCGCCTGACCACGCCGCTGCTGCGCATGAAGGACGGCAAGTATGCGAAGGACGGTGAGTTCACGCCGGTCTCGTGGGACCAGGCATTCAGCACGATGGCCGAGCAATTCAAGCGCGTGCTGAAAGCGAAGGGGCCGACAGCAGTCGGCATGTTCGGGTCGGGCCAGTGGACGGTGTTCGAAGGCTATGCCGCGGTGAAACTCATGAAGGCGGGGTTTCGCAGCAACAATCTCGATCCGAACGCGCGGCATTGCATGGCGTCGGCGGTGACTGGTTTCATGCGCACCTTTGGCATGGACGAGCCTATGGGCTGCTATGACGACATCGAGCAAGCCGACGCGTTCGTGCTCTGGGGATCGAACATGTCGGAGATGCATCCGATCCTCTGGACCCGTGTGACGGACCGCAAGCTGAGCGTCCCGAAGACAACGGTCGCCGTGCTGTCGACGTTCGAGCATCGCAGCTTTGATCTCGCGGACTATAGGGTGATTTTTACGCCCCAGTCCGACCTCGCGATCATGAATTACATCGCGAACGTGATCATCAAGACGAATCGCGTGAACAAGGATTTTGTCTCGAAGCACGTGACGTTCAAGGAAGGCAATACGGATATTGGCTATGGCCTGCGTCCCGATCATCCATTGCAGAAAGCCGCTAAAAACGCGGGCGATCCGAATGGTTCGAAGCCCATGGACTTCGACGCGTTCGCGCGCTTCGTCTCGAAGTACGACGCGGATTACGTGACGAAGTTGTCGGGCGTGCCCAAGGCCAAGCTCGATCAGCTCGCCGAGCTTTACGCCAATCCGAATATCAAGGTGGTGTCGTTCTGGACCATGGGTTTCAACCAGCACACGCGCGGCACGTGGGCGAACAACATGATCTACAACCTTCACTTGCTGACGGGCAAGATCGCAACGCCGGGCAATAGCCCGTTCTCGCTGACCGGGCAACCGTCGGCATGCGGCACGGCACGGGAAGTGGGGACGTTCTCACATCGGCTGCCGGCGGACATGGTGGTGACGAACCCGGAACACAGGGCGCACGCGGAGCAGATCTGGCGGCTGCCCGCGGGCACGATTCCAGAGAAGCCCGGCTATCACGCGGTGCTGCAAAACCGCATGCTGAAGGACGGCAGGCTGAACGCGTACTGGGTCATGTGCAACAACAACGTCCAGGCAGGCGCGAACCTGAACGAAGAGACGTTGCCCGGATATAGGAACCCTGAGAATTTTATTGTGGTGTCGGACGTGTATCCGACCGCGACGGCCGTATCCGCCGACCTGATCCTGCCCGCGGCAATGTGGGTGGAGAAAGAAGGCGCGTACGGCAATGCCGAACGCCGGACGCAATTCTGGCATCAACTGGTGGAAGCGCCTGATGGTGCCCGCTCCGATTTATGGCAGCTGCTGGAGTTCTCGAAGCACTTCAAGGTCGAGGAGGTCTGGCCGCCGGAGTTGATCGCGAAGAAGCCGGAACTGAAAGGCAAGACGCTCTACGACGTGCTCTACCGCAACGGCCAGGTCGATAAATTTTCGAGTAAAGATAGCAATCCGAACTATAAGAACGATGAAGCGAAGGCCTTTGGTTTTTATGTGCAGAAGGGGCTCTTCGAAGAATACGCGACCTTCGGCCGTGGGCATGGTCACGATCTTGCCCCCTTCGACGCTTATCACGAAGCGCGCGGTTTGCGTTGGCCGGTAGTCGATGGCAAGGAGACGCGCTGGCGTTACAGGGAGGGATCGGACCCTTACGTGAAAGCCGGCACGGGGTATCAGTTCTACGGCAACAAGGACGGCCGGGCAGTGATCTATGCGCTGCCGTACGAACCGCCGGCCGAAGCGCCGGACAAGGATTTTCCGTTCTGGCTCGCAACGGGACGCGTACTCGAACACTGGCATTCAGGATCGATGACGCGCCGCGTGCCGGAGTTGTATCGGGCATTCCCCAACGCCGTATGTTTCATGCATCCCGACGATGCAAAAGCGCTCGGATTTCGACGCGGAGATGAAGTCAAGGTGATGTCGCGACGCGGTTTTATCCGTACGCGGATCGAGACACGCGGTCGTGATAAACCACCGCGCGGTCTGGTGTTCGTACCGTGGTTCGACGCGAGCCAGTTGATCAACAAAGTGACGCTCGACGCCACCGACCCGATCTCGCTACAGACCGACTACAAGAAGTGCGCCGTCAAGATTGTCCGAGTCTGAGGAGGCTGCCATGCGAGCGTGGACCGTGGTGGTTGCAGCAAGTCTTTGTGTTTTTTCCCAGGCGGCGTCGACCCAGCCGGTGATTCCTGCCGAACCGTTTCACGACGCCATGCGCGGCACAACGCCGATCGATGAAGAGGCGAAACCGCCGTTGATTGCACCTATCGAAAATAAGGATGTCATCCGTGGCCGCGCCTATGCACAGCAGCCGCCGACGATCCCGCACAAGATCGACGGTTATCAACTCGACAAGAACGCCAACCGTTGCCTCGCGTGCCATGCGAGGAGCCGCGCGGCCGAGAGCGGAGCCGTGCCTATCGGCGTATCGCATTACCTCACCCGAGACAACGTCACGCTCGGAAGCCTCTCGCCGCGGCGCTATTTCTGCACGCAGTGTCATGTCCCGCAAGCCGATACGAAGCCGCTTGTCGGCAACACGTTCACGGATGCGGAAGATGTGCGCGTCGCGCCCGGGCCTGCTGGGCCGAACGCGGCCGGGAAGAAGTAGGAGCGTGCGATGTTCGGCTTGATAAAGCGCTACTGGCAGACGATCAACCACCCGAGCACCTACTACAGCCTCGGCTTCCTGACGCTGGGCGGGTTTATCGCGGGCGTGGTGTTCTGGGGTGCGTTCAACACGGCGCTGGAAGTGACGAGCACTGAAGCGTTCTGCACCAGTTGCCATGAGATGCACGACAATACCTTCGCTGAACTGAAGAGCACGATTCATTACAGCAACCGTAGCGGCGTGCGGGCGATCTGTTCTAACTGCCATGTGCCGCACGACTGGACGGACAAGATCGCGAGAAAGATGCAGGCGTCGAAGGAAGTGTGGGCCAAGGTATTTGGCACGGTCAACACGCGCGAGAAGTTCCAGGAGAGGCGGCTTGAACTCGCCGAACACGAGTGGCGCCGCATGAAAGCGAACGACTCGCTGGAGTGCCGCAATTGCCACTCGTTCGAGTCCATGGATTTCACGCGCCAGAGCCCGCGGGCACAGAGCGCGCATCAGCGCTTTCTCGGCACGGGCGAGAAGACGTGTATCGATTGTCACAAGGGTATTGCACACGAATTGCCGGACATGACCCAGGCAATGCGAGATCAACAGCTGCGCGAAGCGCGTTCACATTGAGAGGTCTACGATGAAGCAGAACACGTTTATCCCGTCGGAATTCTCTTCGGCAAGATCGGGCGATGCACTTTTGTCTGTCGACAAACTGGCCTTCGACCGCGGTGGGCAAAGGCTCTTTAGCGACGTTGGATTCGACGTTGACGCCGGCCAGGTGCTGCAGATCCACGGCCCGAATGGCAGCGGCAAGACCACGCTGCTGCGCGTGCTCGCGGGTCTGTTGCAACCGAGCGAGGGCACGGTGCGATGGCGCGGCAAGGATGCGCAGGCGCGTCCGGAAGTGTGGCGGCAATCGCTTGCGTATCTCGGGCATCTGAACGGCATCAGCGACGATCTGACCGCTGCCGAGAACCTGACCTTCAGCTCGGTGCTGGGCGAAGTTGCCGAAGAGCGGGTAGAGGTCCAGGAGAAGGCGCTCGAGAGCGTCGGGCTCGACCGCTATCGGCACGCGATTGTGCGCGGCTTGTCCGCGGGACAAAAGCGCCGGCTCGCTATCTCGCGGCTGTTGCTGGAACACAAGCCGCTGTGGTTGCTCGACGAACCGGCGGCAGCGCTGGACGAAGAATCGTCCGGTGTGCTCGAACGCTGCATCGCGGGACATCTGGAGCGAGGCGGCATCGTATTGATGACCACGCATAAGCTCATCACCACCGCACCTTCGGCCACCCGCAATCTCTACTTCGAACCATGCGGCCGATGTTCCGACTGACGGCGCGCATCGTGCAGCGCGAACTGGCCCTGACGTGGCGGCGACGCACCGCCGCGCTCGGTTGCCTGCTGTTTTTCGTCATCGCGGCGAGCCTGTTTCCGCTCGCGGTCGGGGCTGATCCAGCGCTGTTGCAAGCTATTGCACCCGGCGTGTTGTGGGTGACCGCGCTATTCGCCGCAATGCTTTCGCTAGGGCGTTTATTCGGCCCTGATTTCGCCGATGGCGCGCTCGACCAGATGCTGCTTTCGCCGCGTTCGCTAATGACGATTGTCGTGGCGAAGATCGGTGCGCACTGGCTCACGAGCGGCTTCGCGCTCGTGTTGCTTGCGCCCGTTCTGGCGCTTCAATACGGTTTGTCCTTCGATAGCGTCTGCCGCCTCACGGCAGCGTTGTTGCTCGGAACGCCTGTTCTGAGCCTCATCGGTTCGATGGGCGCAGCGCTGACGCTCGGCGTGCGGGGCGGCGGCATGTTGCTCGCGGTATTGGTGCTTCCACTCGAAACGCCGGTGCTGATCTTCGGTGCCAACGCGGCCGATCCATCACGCGCCGGCGCATGGTCGACGGCCAATTTTTCGCTGCTCGGCGCAAGCCTGCTGGCGGCACTCGCGCTGTGCCCGGTCGCAACCGTCGCGGCGCTGAGAATCACGGCGGAATGAGGGCGTATCGACCATGAACTCATCTATCGCGCTGACCGGCTGGTTGCGTTACGCATCGCCGAGACCGTTTCATCGGCTGGCGGGGAAGATGATTCCCGGCTTCGCTATTGCCGCGCTATTACTCGCCATGCCGGGCATCCAGATCGCGTTGTTCATCGCGCCCACGGATGCCGTGCAGGGCGATGTTTATCGCATCATGTTCGTGCATGTGCCGGCGGCGTGGATGTCGATGCTGCTCTATGTCGTGATGGCCGCTTACGCGGCGCTCGGCCTGATACTCAACGCACGCCTTTCCGCGATGATGGCCCGCGCAATCGCCCCGACCGGCGCGATTTTCACCGCCCTCGCGCTGGTGACTGGCGCACTGTGGGGCCGTCCGACGTGGGGGGCGTGGTGGGTCTGGGACGCCCGGCTCACGTCCGAACTGATTCTGCTGTTCTTGTACCTGGGCTTCATGTCGCTGCATGGCGCCATCGACGACACCCGTCGCGCCGATCGTGCCTGCGCCGTGCTCGCGCTCGCCGGCGTGGTCAATGTGCCCGTCATCTATTTTTCGGTGCAGTGGTGGTACACGCTGCATCAGGGGGCATCGCTTTCATTCGGCAGCGGGGTATCGATGGACAGCTCAATGCTCGCCGGCCTCGTTGTAATGACGCTGGCGTTCTGGTGTTACGCGATTGCCATGGTGCTCGTGCGGGTGCGGCGGATTATCGATGAACGAGAGGCAGCATGATGAACATCGTGAACAGCTTGACCGGTGGCGATGGCGATCTCTGGTACCTGTGGGTCGCGTTCGACATCACCTTCCTCGTGCTCGCCATCGAGATTGCGATAACGGTCGGTTCGAACAGGCGGCAGCGCAGGCGTGGGCATGTTGCCCATCCGCACACACGCGGCAACACGTTGACGGAGAAACCGTGAAAGGGCGCACGCGGCGCGCGTGCGGTGTCGCCGCCGGGCTTGTGGCGCTCGGCGGCGCGGCGGCGCTCGTGTTGAATGCGTTCAACGCCAACGTGATGTTCTTCGTCACGCCCTCGCAACTCGTTTCGGGCAGCGTGAAACACGCAGCACGACTGCGCGTGGGTGGCCTCGTGGAGCGTGGATCGGTCGAACGCGATGCCAGCGGGCTGACCGTTCGTTTCATGATCACCGATACGGCCCGGGAGATTCCCGTGCTTTACAGCGGGCCTCTGCCCGACCTGTTTCGCGAAGGCAAGGGCGTGGTGGCGCAGGGCAGATTGTTGCCGGACGGTGTGTTCCTGGCGGATCAGGTGCTGGCCAAACACGACGAGAAATACATGCCGCCGGACGCCGCTGAAGCCATCAAGCGCGCGCGTTCCATGCGGGTATCGGACACGGCGCTTGTTCCCGCTGGGGCACCACAATGATCCCGGAACTTGGCCAGTTCGCACTGATCGTCGCGTTGGTGCTCGCGATCACAGCCGGCGTGTTGCCGCTTGTCGGCGCGGCCCGTGGGGTCCCCGGCTGGACGCGAAGCGCGTGGACGCTTGCACGTGGCCAATGCGGATTTGTCACGATGGCGTTCGGTTGCCTGGCGGTTTCATTTATAGGCAATGATTTCTCGGTGGCGTATGTCGCGTCGAATTCCAATTCGATGCTGCCGGTCATCTACCGCTTCGCGGCGGTCTGGGGCGGCCATGAAGGTTCGCTGTTGCTCTGGACCTTGCTGCTCACGTGGTGGATGGCGGCGGTATCCGTATTCAGCAAGCAGCTTCCCCTACCCATGGTCGCGCGTGTGCTCGGCGTGATGAGCTGGATCAACGTGGGTTTCCTGCTGTTCATGCTGTGGACTTCGAATCCGTTCACGCGTCTTTTGCCACCAGCAATGGATGGCCGCGATCTCAACCCGTTGCTGCAAGACCCGGGCATGGTCTCGCATCCACCCATTCTTTACATGGGGTATGTCGGCTTCGCGGTAGCGTTCTCGTTTGCCGTCTCGGCGCTGTTGTCGGGCGAACTCGATGCCGCCTGGGCGCGCTGGTCGCGACCGTGGACCACGGCCGCGTGGACCTTCCTCACGCTGGGCATCATGCTCGGCAGCGGCTGGGCGTACTACGAACTCGGATGGGGCGGATGGTGGTTCTGGGACCCCGTGGAGAACGCGTCGTTCATGCCGTGGCTCGTCGGTACGGCGCTGATGCACTCGCTTGCCGTCACTGACAAACGCGGCAGTTTTCGCGCGTGGACCGTGTTGCTCGCCATCTGCGCGTTTTCGCTGAGCTTGCTCGGCACGTTCCTTGTGCGTTCGGGCGTCATTACGTCGGTGCACGCATTCGCCTCCGATCCCACGCGCGGCATTTTCATCCTCATGTTCCTGTCGATAGTGACCGGCGGCGCGTTGATATTGTTCGCATGGCGAGCGCCAAAGATCGGACTGGGCCCAGGATTTGCCGCGATATCGCGTGAATCGTTGCTGTTGTCGAACAACGTCTTGCTGATGGTCGCGGCCGCTTCAGTGTTCCTCGGCACGTTGTATCCGCTCGTGCTCGATGTGCTCGGGCTCGGAAAGATTTCCGTCGGTGCGCCGTATTTCGACACGGTATTCGTGCCGTTGATGACGCCCGCCATATTCCTCATGGGCATCGGACCAATTGCGAGGTGGAAGTCCGCGCGCCTGCCCGATATCCTCGTGCGTTTGTGCTGGGCGGCGTTGGTCAGCGTGGCGTCGGCGATTGCGTTGCCATGGCTCGCGGGCGGATGGAAACCGATGGTCGCGCTGGGCATGCTGCTGGCCGTGTGGTGCGCAACGTCCGTGCTCACTGCGTTGGCCGGGCGCATCGGGGAACAACGAGGAATCTGGATCCTGCGATTCTTTCATGTGCCGCGCGGGTTCTACGGCATGCTGGTTGCGCACTTCGGCATCGGGATTTTTATCGCTGGGGTGACGCTGGTCAAAGGCTATGAAACGGCCGACGATGCGCGGCTCGATATCGGGCAATCGATCGAGGCCGGTGGCTACACCTTTCGCTTCGATGGCACGAAGCCGGTCGATGGCCCGAACTATCGCGCATTGCGGGCGAACGTGGTGGTGAGCCGCGAAGGGCGCGTGATCGCGGTGATGCATCCCGAGAAACGCTTCTTCGTCGTGCAGAAAACAACGATGACTGAAGCCGCCGTCGACCGCGGCGTGTTCCGCGATCTCTACGTCGCACTCGGCGATGCAGCCGATAACAGCAACACAGCGTGGACCGTGCGCGTGCAGATCAAACCGTTCGTCGACTGGATCTGGGCGGGGTGTTTGTTGATGGCGTTCGGCGGTGTGCTGGCGGCAAGCGATCGGCGGTATCGGCTGGCCGTGCGTGAGCGGCGGCAGGCTGTGGCGGGTGCGCCGCATGTGCGGATTCGAACTCAGGCGGCTATCGCGGCGGCTAAAGTAACGAATGTAGCGAACATCGCGAACGTAAAGGAGACGAAATCGTGAAACGCTTCCTGCTCCCGCTGATTCTCTTCGCGTGCCTGAGCGCGGTGTTGGCGGCGTCGCTATCGAACGATCCGAGACGCTTGCCGTCAACATTCATCGGCAAGGAAGCGCCCACGTTCGACCTGCCGCGTCTCGATTCCGCCGACCGGCAACTGTCTCCCGAAGCGTTGCGCGGCCAGGTATGGGTGATGAACGTGTGGGCCTCATGGTGCGAGTCGTGCCGCGATGAACATGCGGCACTCGTGGCGCTCGCCGGCAAGAATATCGTGCCGATCTACGGGCTCGATTACAAGGATGATCCGGACGCCGCGCGACAGTGGCTCAGGCAGGCGGGCAACCCGTATATTGCATCGATGATGGACCGCTCGGGACAGACAGGAATTGACTATGGCGTGTATGGCGTGCCTGAAACGTTTGTGGTCGACCGGCGTGGTGTGATCCGCTTCAAACGCTCGGGACCGCTGACGCAAGCCGCACTCGACACGCAAATCCTGCCGCTCGTGCGAAGCCTTCAAGGCGAGGGCAGCGATGAATAGCATCGTGGTCGGGTTGTGTTGCGTGTTGGGTATTGGCGTGGCGAGTGCAGCCGCCAACTCCGGCGTTGTGATGATTGCCGACGCCGATGTCAGCACTCAGGGCGCCGCTCACTTCCCCGCTGACGTTGGCGCACAGGTTCAAAGCAACAGTAACGTTCGAACGCAAGCCGATGCCGGGACGAGCGCAGGAATCACCTTGACTGCGAGCGCCGCCCCGGAACTTGCCGCCCGCGTCCGCGACCTTGAATCGAGCTTTCGCTGTCTCGTATGCCAGAACGAAACCATCGCGGATTCCACCGCCGATCTCGCCGCCGACCTGCGCATGATCATTCACGAGCAAGTCCAGCAGGGCGCAACCGATGCGCAGATTCGCGACTACATGGTGACGCGTTACGGAGATTTTGTTCTCTACGATCCGCCGTTCAAAACGCTGACGTGGGTTCTCTGGATCGGCCCGTTCGTCCTCCTCGCGCTTGGTCTCGGGGTGTTCGCAGGCATCGTTTTGCAACGCCGGAAGATGACCCCGCCGCCGCTCACCGACCTGCAGCAGCAACGCGCCAGACATCTGCTGGGTGACCGGCCATGATTACCTTCTGGATCATCGCGGCCGTGATGTTGATAGCGGCTATCCTGTGCGCGGTCGTGCCGTTGATGCAGCGGGAAAATGCAACCAATGCACCGAGGGCTCGCGAGCTGAGCGTGTCGCTGTATCGGCTGGAATTGGCTGATGCCGACGCGGATCTGCGCTCGGGCGCGTTATCGCCAGACCAGCATGCAAGCGTGCGCAACGATATAGAACAGCGCGTACTCGCCGATACCGCCGGTTCGCCTTCGCTCGCACGCAGTTCCACGTCGGGTACGGCTACACGCGCCGCAACCTGTGCCGTGCTGATTGCGCTGTTCCCGAGCGCCGCTTGCCTGCTGTATCTGAAGCTCGGCGAACCAGCCGCGCTCAAGCTGGACACGTCGCTGGATGACTCGCTGGGCCTCTCGCACGACATGTCGTCGATGTCGGTGGAGATGATGGTTTCGCGGCTCGCGTTTCGTCTGCGCGATCATGCGCCAGATCCTCGCGATGCCGCTGCCTGGGCCACGCTCGCGCGCTCGTACACCGCGCTTGAGCGGCCGACGGACGCGGTCGCAGCCTACGCGAAGGCAGTGGCGCTCGAACCGGGCGACGCACCGCTGCGGGCCGATTTCGCCGATGCCATCGCCAGCGCGGACGATGGCCGGCTCGCCGGGCGAGCATCGGAGGAGATTGCGGCGGCGCTCGCCATCGATTCCGCTGATCCGAAAGCGCTTGCGTTGGCGGCATCGGCGGCGTTCGACGCGCGGAGTTATGCCCGCGCGATCGGGTATTGGCGAAGGCTGATCGCGACGTTAAAGCCGGATTCGCCCGAGGCTGTCCGGGTGCGTAAGAATATTGATGAGGCGGTGGGCTTGAGCGCGGTTACCGTGGATATTCGACTGGCCGATGGCGCGCACGTCGCGCCCGATGCAGCGGTCATCGTGACGGCTCGCTCGAGCGACGCGCCGGCTTCGGCGCCGACGAACACGGCGAGCGCGGCGGTGCCGACGAACACATTGCTCGGCGAGCGTCGGCTGGCTGCGGGTGAACTTCCCATCACGATCGTTCTCGATGACTCGCTTGCCATCAACGCAACCGACACCTTGTCGGCGCATCAGCAGGTTGTGGTGGAAGCGCGGATTGTTTCTGCATCGGGAGAGAACTACTTGATCGGACGAGGCGACGCCAAGGGATTGGAGAATCGACACGCCAGCGTGGTGATCGCGATGCCATCGCCATAGGCGCTTCATATCAACCGCCACTTTGCCAGCACTCCGATTTTCGACCCGCTGCAAAAACTTGTTAAGCTCGGCATTCGGTCACCTCCGATTACCTTAATGCCCGGCATGTTCGAGTTCGAAGAGCTATTGCTAATTGCCTACAAGAAGGAGCGCGCGACGAGCCGGCGCTTGTCGAAGCTCACTTCGCTCTCCGCTCACGCCGCCTTGGCGCAGACGCTGGAGAAATCCGCCGGCACGCAGACGCTTGCGGAGCTCGTGAGCGCACGGCATCGGGAAAGGGCCGCGACAGAGCAGGCGCGACACGATCGTGAGCAGGAACGCGCAGCCGCGCGCGCGGCCAAAAAAGTGCGACCCGCTGTCCGTGATGCCCTCGCCTGGCACGCCTGGTTCGACGGTTCGGCGCATCCGAATCCTGGCAAGATCGGCATTGGCGGTGTGCTGGAGGGGCCAGACGGCGACGTTGTGAAAATCAGCGCGCGGGCCGGTCACGGCGACAGTTGCGAGGCGGAATATCTTGCACTGATCGCGGTGCTCGAAGCCGCGGTATCACGAAAGCCAACGCCGGCCAGGCTTATGATTCATGGCGACAGCCAGGTCGTCATTGAAGACGTGCTTCGCGACGAAGCCAGCAGCGCGCCCGCACTAAGTACCTACGCAGCGCAGGCGCGCGGTCTGATCGCGCAACTCGCCGATGTCCGCCTTCAGTGGATTCCCCGCGCCCGCAACGCCGCCGCCGACGCGCTTTCGCAGCACGCAGTTCGCAGCGATATTCATGCGGACACCCGTGCAGATACTCACGACAGATCGCGTACGTCCACCACGGGCGTGTCGCCGAACGTATCGCTCAACGCGTAGTCGAGGACTTTTCGCGCAGCGTCGGCCGGGGTCGAAAGCTGGCCGCTGCGTTTGAGTTCCTCGAATTTTTCTCGCAGCGGAAAGTGCTCCAGACCGGTGCCTCGGATCTCGGCTTGCATGTCGGTATCGACCACACCCGGTGCCACGCTGCACATTCTCAACGCCCGGTTGTTATCCAGCGCGACGGCGCGCGCGTGATGATCGAGCGCTGCCTTCGTCGCGCAATAGATGCTCCAGCCGGGATACGCATTGCGGGCCGCGCCGCTCGATATATGCACGATACGTCGATCAACAGCCGCCGGGCTTGCTGCAGCCACTGCCGCTGACAACATCAATGGCGCGGCAACATTCAGGCTCACCGATCGCCCGATCGCGTTCACGTCTTGCGCCTCAATTGCCCCCACCGGCTGCAACATGCCGGCATTGTTGATCAGCAGGACGGTATGCGCGCCATCGACAAACCGGGCGAGCGTTTCAGTCCCCAGCCATTCGCCGAGCGCGGCGGGATTCGCGAGATCGAGTTCGACCTCCTGCAAGAGGGGTGAAGCGGGCGTGTTGCTGCGCGTGCGCGATACCCCGAGCACCGCGATGCCGCGTGACAGCATGAGGCCGGCCAGCGCTGCACCGAGACCGCGTGTGTGACCGGTGAGAATCGCCTTGATAGTGTTCATGTCGATGCAACCTGAGGGTGGATTGAAGACACAAAGTTACCACGAGTTCTAAAAAGGCAACGGGCCGGTCATTTATCGACCCCATAGATCGTTATACGAAATGATTGAAGGTATACAAAAACACATTCAATATGAAGAGGAATTAACGGTAATCAACCAATAAAATCGAAAACGCCTCCAACGCTTCATCGAGATTTCATCCATCGTCTTAGTCTCAAAAAACTGAACGCTGTATATGCAAGCCTTTGCCACACATTTCTATAAAGTGTTGGGATAATCGCGACTTCCCATGTATCGGACTCCTGTATTAATGAATCAACCGCGTTTTTTCATATCGCCTGTCAGGCGTGTGTGTCGCGAACGGTTCAGAGGCGGGGGGCGCCGTCCAACTCTATTGAGATTTACCCATGACTCCACATCCGTCCGGCGCGTCTCAGACGCGCTCGTTCACGACTGTTTTCCTCATCGAGATGTGGGAACGTTTCGGTTATTACGGCATGGCTGCATTACTCGTGCTGTTCATGATCGACAAGCTCGGTTTCGCCGATTCCCACGCCAACCTCACATGGGGCGCGTTCACCGCGCTCGTGTTCTCGGCGCCGGCAATTGGCGGCTGGATTGGCGACAAGGTGCTGGGTGCGCGGCGCACGATGATCTTCGGCGCGTGCGTTTTGGCATCGGGTTATCTGATGCTTTCCATTCCGGTCGAGTCATTGGGGTACCTGTACGCGGCGCTGGGTGTGATCGTGGTCGGCAACGGCCTCTTCAAGGCGAACGCGGCGAATCTCGTGCGGCGCATTTACGAAGGCGATGACGCGCGCCTCGACAGCGCGTTTACCATTTACTACATGGCCGTCAATATCGGCTCGACCATTTCGATGCTCGCAACGCCGTGGATCAAGGATCACTGGGGTTGGCACACCGCCTTCGCCGTGTGTTTCGCGGGCATGGTGCTCGGCTTGATCAACTTCATGGTGATGCGGCGTACGGTCGGGCACATCGGCTCTGCTCCAGACGATGAACCCATGATGTGGGGCCGCTTTGCAGCGGTCGCGGTGGGTAGCGTGGCCTTGGGCCTCGCGACGGTATTCGTGCTGCAGAACGAACACGTGGCGGCGATCTGCGTATATGCGGCAGGTGTTGCCGTGCTCGTGATCTTCGGCTGGATGCTTTTGAAATGCGATCGAAGCGAACGCGCTGGTCTGCTCGCTGCGTTGATCCTCACGCTGCAGGTCATCCTGTTCTTTATCTTTTATCAGCAGATGTCCACCTCGCTGACCTTGTTCGCGCTGCGCAACGTGGACGCGTCGTTCACGCTCTTCAACGTGACCTTGTTCTCATGGAGCGCAGCGCAATTCCAGGCGTTGAATCCGCTCTGGATCATGCTGCTGAGTCCGTTCCTCGCGATCGCCTATACGCGGCTCGCGAACAGCGGTCACGACATCCCTATCGCCGCAAAGTACGCGCTCGGTTTCATGGTGGTCGCGCTGGGCTTTTTCGTGTTCGCGTTCAGCGGCCGTTATGCCGTCGATGGCCGTGTGTCGTCGTGGTTCATGGTTGGCGGCTACGGGCTCTATTCGCTTGGCGAACTGCTGGTGTCCGGGCTGGGCCTCGCGATGATCGCCCACTATGTGCCCGCACGCATGAGCGGCTTCATGATGGGAGCGTATTACGTCGCAACCGGGGTGTCGCAGTATCTGGGCAGCGTGGTCGCCAACTTCGCGCGCATGCCTTCCAATGACCTGAGTTCGCTGCAATCGCTGCCGCTTTATACGAAGCTTTTTTTCGGACTCGGCTGGCTCGCGGCGGGTGGGGCGGCGGTGGCAATCATTCTGCTGCCGCTGTTGAATCGCTTGTCGCGAGAACACCGTCGTTGTGTGGAAGCGGTACGCCGTGGAACTGATCCGTACCCTCGGCCGAAGCCGGCATCGCTGCAATAACTTCAACGCATTGGTATTCGATAGCAATATTCTTCGATTCGGTTTGACCTGACATACCCTTAGCGCTATAATCTTTTTCGCGGGGTGGAGCAGTCTGGCAGCTCGTCGGGCTCATAACCCGAAGGTCGTAGGTTCAAATCCTACCCCCGCAACCAGAGATTCAACGCATAAAGCCCGGTCTATCCGGGCTTTATGCGTTTACGGCCTGCTGCAGGTTGGAAAGCGCTTCGATGACGAGTAATGAAGTGATCGTCAAGCAAAAAAGCCCACACAATAGGAACTGTGCAGGCTTTTGAATTCTG
Organism: Caballeronia sp. LjRoot34; assembly: GCF_964253815.1. Classification (NCBI taxonomy): domain Bacteria; kingdom Pseudomonadati; phylum Pseudomonadota; class Betaproteobacteria; order Burkholderiales; family Burkholderiaceae; genus Caballeronia; species Caballeronia sp. LjRoot34. Next base: position 2,709,745 of record NZ_CAXUSB020000001.1, on the reverse strand, counting down.
GATGCGTGGGCAAGGTCGACGCAGTGATCGACGCAGTGATCGACCCAGTGATCGACCCAGTGATCGACCCCTTGAGACTGATTCACCGTTCAGCGGAAGTAGCGCAGGGAAGCACGGAGCGCGTTTTATATTTCCGCGCGATCTATTCATGCGGGCAAGCCGTCATGGTCGATTCAGCGAGTCCGCTTTCAACGGTGCTTGATGCGGCTGCAGCCTTAGCCTCGCTCGGTTCGCCTCTATGGGCGAAGTGCTTCACGAGGTTGATTCGCGCGGATCGAGCCACACATTGGCCGCCGGGCCTGGGCGCTTGGGCCGTGTCGAAGTCCGGCATTGATCCGGCATATACCCCGGGACCTATCGAACAAGTCCCCGGTTACTCGGCGCTTCGATCGAATTTGATCGACCTGCAAGCCGCCGTTCAGACGTGCAACAACATCAATAGAATTTCTTGGGCAGCTGTGCGCGACGGATCTGCTTGCGCAGGCGAGCAACAGCAGCAGCTTTCTTGCGCTTGCGCTCGGTGGTCGGCTTTTCATAAGCCATACGCGACTTCAGTTCCTGAATCAGGCCGGTACGTTCGACGGTGCGGCGGAAGCGGCGCATGGCGACGTCGAAAGGCTCGTTCTCTTTCAACAATACTTTAGTCATTGATATCTCAGTTGGTCTGGCCCTGCCAGAAAATCGGGCGAAACGCAATTGTACACTTTTCGGCGCATCGATTACGGGCGGCTGAACAATGGGACGCGCTTCGCCGCTCGGGAATGTCATCGTATGTCTTTGATAAAAGACAACAATCCCGGATTACCCGGGTTCCAGCTTTGGGCCGTCGGGGGTTTGCGCACACGCGCGCCGAACCCGATTCAAGCGCTCAGAAGCCCCGGCCGCGACGTGGTTTTGTATCGGCGAGATTTGGAGTGTCCAGAAAATCCACTTGATCGATAATCAGATCGGACGTGGGCAGCGCCACGCACGGCAGAATCCAGCCACTGGCTTTTTCGTCCGCACTCAGACCCGGCCAGTCGATCCGATAACGCACGCTGCCATTGACCACATGGCACAGGCACGCGCGGCACGTGCCGTTGCGGCACGAACTCGACAGGCGTAGCCCGGCGAGCGCGGCGGCCTCCAGGATCGTGGTGTCCCCGGTCGACGCAAAGCTTCGACCCGACGGCCGCAGCGTGATCGTGAAAGAGCGTGGATGGCCGGCGGTGCTCATGATGCTGGGGGCACTTTGGTAATGACCGCGCGACCGTGGGTCAGGTCGCGGACAACATCGGCGGCCTGGTCGCGCACGGCAAGCGGCATCTGGATCGACAGGCATACGGTCATGCCGTAGCCGGGTTCATCGAGCGCATGGCCCTCCTGTTCGACCCAGCGCCGCACGCGCGCTTCATCGGCGTAATCCACTTCCACTTGCAGCAGGCCGAGCGCCACGCGTTCTATGCGTTCGGCCAGTTGCATCGCGGTTGCAATGGCGTCCGTGTACGCGCGGACCAGGCCGCCCGCGCCGAGCTTGATACCGCCGTAGTAGCGCACGACGGCGGCCAGCACGCCATCCACTTCATGGTGGCGCAGCACTTCCAGTATTGGCCGGCCGGCTGTGCCGGAAGGCTCGCCATCGTCCGACATGCCGGATTCACCGCCCGCCAGCAGCGCCCAGCAGACATGCGTGGCGCCGGGATGCTGGACGCGCAGCGCATCGAGTTCGAGCATCGCGGCGGCGCGATCGGCGACAGGAATCGCCAGCGCGATAAAGCGGCTTTTGCGAATGTCGATTTCGGCACTAACGGCGGCGGCGAGAGTGTAAGTGGGCAACTAAAGCTCAGGGTGTAAGAGAGGCGGCCGGAAGGTCGCCATGCAATGGTAGGGTGAAAGCGGCACCGCGGCGAACTATCCGGCGATGAACCGGGTGCACCGACCGGCGTGGCTTATTTATGTCTGCGGAATCAAAGCCTTGTCTTCGCCGAGGGGCCGCTGCATAAGCACCGTATCGACCCATTGGCCGTGTTTGTAGCCCACCTTGCGCAACACGCCGACGTGCTCGAATCCAAGGCGCGCATGCAACGCGATCGACCCGGCGTTGCCGCTGTTGCCGATCACCGCGATGAGTTGGCGCCACGGCCCCGCGTCGCAACGTTCGATCAGCGCCGTCAGCAGGGCGAGACCGAGGCCACGCCCACCGAAGCCATCGGCGATATAAACCGAATCCTCAATCGTGTGCCTATATGCCGATCTGGGCCGATACGCCGTCGCATACGTGTAACCCACCACCGCGCCGTCCATTTCAGCCACGAGATAAGGCAGGCCCGCACCAATGATTGATGCGTGCCGGGCGCGCATTTCATCGGCAGCCGGTGGCGTTTCCTCGAAGGTCGCCAGGGCATGCAGCACGTAGTGGGCGTAAATGCGGGCGATTGTGTCGAAATCGGCGGCGTTCGCGTCGCGGATCGTGAGAGCGCTGGCTTCGTGCAATGCCATCGAGTGCCTCCGTGGTCTGGGTGTTGATCGTGGTAATCGTGTTGATCGGCCGGTGAGCGAGGTCATCATCCGGAGATCTTATTTTCTCACGACTGTAGGACTTATCCGCCAACTGCCAGACGTCTGCGCACTCGTGCCGCAAAAGCATCGAGCCGGCGTGCGCCAGCCCACCAAAGCAGGCATTTCGTGGGCCGCGAAGCATTGAAGCCCGGTGTACCACGCCGCTAAACTGGGCCGTTTGCCGGGACGATGCAAGGAAACAGGAATACGGCCGCAAGCCAAGCGGACACGACTTGCGGCATGAACACCCCGGACCACGACTAACAGCGATAACGGTGATGACGGCGCGAGCCACCCAGCCTTGACGAAAACGCGCATGACACACATGTCATCAGGTGCCCCATCAGAAACCATTATGCAGCGCGTATTCAGCGCAAAGGCGTCGCTACATGAAAAGCGCACGATGAACACGTTCAAACACAGCGGGCGCGTAGCGTTCCTGGCTGGCATCGTGCTGATAGCGGCGTTGCTGCCGGGAGTGTTGTGCGTCCTGTTTGCGCCCGGCGTGGATGAACGCGTCGCTGCCGCCCGGGAAGCCGCTGCGCTCGAGAATTACGTTGTGCGCCTGGTCGACACTGGCGCGATCCGCCTGATCGCCAAGCCGTCGGTGGTGACATCTTCCCGGGTGTTTGCCCCGTTCCCGGTGCCGGTATTCGCTGCAACGGCGATGCCGCCGAATCCCAATGCGTTCCGCCGCGGTTACGAGGTAGCAAGCCCCGCAAACGCGGCGAACACATCGGACGCGACTTTCACTGAACGCCTGCGCGCGCTGCCCTGGACCTGGCTGCTCGCAGGCGTCGCGGGCGGCCTGACGCTCTCCGCGTGGCTCGGCCTCTTCATGGTGCGCCGTCTCTCGCCGCTCGGGCAGCTGAGTGACGCCGTGCGCCGGCATCAGTTCATCGTGGCGTACCAGCCGATCGTCGATCTCGCGACGCGGCGGTGTATTGGCGCTGAAGCGCTGGTGCGCTGGAAGCACCAGAATCGCATCGTGCGCCCCGATCACTTCATTCCGCTCGCGGAACATCGCGGCCTGATCCAGGCCATCACGGACCAGGTATTCGATACGGTCCTGCTCGAACTCGGCGAGTTCCTGCAGCGCTACAAAGAGCTCTACGTGTCGATCAACCTGAGCGCGCCGGACCTGACTTCGCGGCGGTTCCTGGAGCGCCTGACGCCCGCGCTTGCGGCCGCGAACATCGCGCCGCGGCAGATCAGGATCGAGGCGACCGAGCGCTGTTTTCTCGACGCCGACGCCGCCAAGGAAGTGATCCAGGCGTTCCGCGATGCCGGGCATCCGGTGTATATCGACGACTTCGGGACGGGTTATTCCAGCCTCTCGCATCTGCAGAATTTTCAGGTGGACGCGCTGAAGATCGACAAGTCTTTCGTCGATACCGTCGGTCAGGACGCGGCGTCCAGCAGCGTGGCGTCGCACATTATCGACATGGCGCTGACGCTGCATGTCCAGGTGGTCGCCGAGGGGATCGAGCGCGAGGAGCAGGCGTCTTATCTGCGCACGCGCGGCGCCCAATTTGGCCAAGGCTGGCTTTTTTCCGCGCCGCTGACCGCGCCGGATTTTATTCGCTATGTAGGGCGTGGTCTGGCGACGGTGTAGGCTTGCCTCATTTTCCACTTCGGGGCAATGACCATGACCATCATCAGGATGACCGACGCGGCCGCGACCACGTTTCTCAAGGACGTGCGCCATCCGCTGCTGGCGCTGCACCGTAGCATCCTCGACGAATTGCGCACCCGCCACGAAGCCGAATTCGGCGCGGTGTCGCCCGGCGAATTCCTGCAGATCGTGATCAACGGCAGCGCTTACAAATGGCTTGGCCCGCTGTCCACGCTGATTGCTGCGCTTGACGACGTACTGGACGACACAGACGCCCTGCCCGATGGCCGTATCGACATGGCGCACGCGGTCACCGCCATGTTCGGCGCGAAGGACCGCAACGCCGCTTTCGATGCCCAATACCTGCCGATGCTGCAAACCAGCCCCGAGATCGCGATGGCCAATGGCCGCGTGGCGCAGCAAGTACGCGCCGTGACGCCAGCGCCCGCCGCGAAGGACTGACCCATGACCACCGGCTCAGGCGAGGGCGTTTGTCCCTATGCCTGTCCGCCGGCGGCTTTCGGTAGAATCCGCAGCCATGATCGACATAGGGCGGGGTATCAGACCATGAGACCCGTCAGACCCATCTTCCGGGGAGAATGCGTTGGACTCATTCGCACAAAATGCTGCATCGGCCGTCGCGCAAAACACCGCGGTCAAACTCGTCGCCCGCGATATCCACAAGCGTTTCGGCGAAAACGAGGTGCTCAAGGGCGTGTCGCTCGCAGCCAACGCGGGCGATGTAATCAGCATCATCGGTTCGAGCGGCTCGGGCAAAAGTACTTTTCTGCGCTGCATCAACTTCCTCGAACGGCCGAACGCGGGCGAGATCATCGTCGACGGCGAGCCGGTGCGCACGAAACCCGACCGTATGGGCAATCTCGAAGTCGCGGACCACAAGCAGTTGCAGCGCGTGCGCACGAAGCTCGCGATGGTGTTCCAGCATTTCAACTTGTGGGCGCATATGACGTCGATTGAAAACGTCATGGAAGCGCCCATGCACGTGCTGGGGTTATCGAAGAAGGAAGCGAGCGAACGGGCGCGCGAGTGCCTGGAAAAGGTCGGGCTGGCGCCCAAGGTCGAGAAGCAATATCCGTCGCATTTGTCGGGCGGGCAGCAGCAGCGGGTGGCTATTGCCCGGGCGCTTGCCATGCATCCCGACGTGATGCTCTTCGATGAACCCACATCGGCGCTCGATCCCGAACTGGTGGGCGAAGTGCTGAAAGTGATGCAGAAACTGGCTGAAGAAGGCCGCACGATGATCGTCGTGACGCATGAGATGGGCTTTGCGCGCAATGTATCGAATCATGTGATGTTTCTGCATCAGGGCCGCACGGAAGAAGAGGGTGCGCCGGCTGAAGTGCTGAGCACGCCGAGGAGCGAACGGCTGAAGCAATTCCTGTCGGGCAGTCTCAAGTAGCGCTGAACGCGTTGGCGCGGCGGCGGGATTTGGCGGGGCGATCGGCACGATCGCTCCGCGTTCAATGCGGTGCGGCCGGCCGCGCGACTATGTCTTTCGGCTGACTTACAAGCGTCAATCCCCTCGAATACCATGAAACCTTGTCGCGTTCCCGCAAGACGCGACGCCCGCGCGCGCCTACCATCTGGAAACGATGTGTAAGCTGAATACCGAACAAGCAAAGGAGCGGTTCATGACGGATCTCAATGTAACGCGCGGTACGTTCGACGAAGTGATGGTGCCTCTTTTCTCTCCGGCGAATTTCGTGCCGGATCGCGGACTTGGTTCGCGTATATGGGACACGGAAGGCCGGGACTATATCGATTTCGCTGGAGGTATTGCGGTGACGGCGCTGGGTCACGCGCATCCCGAACTGCTGAAAGTGCTCCACGATCAAGGCCAGAAGCTCTGGCATATCGGCAACGGCTACACGAACGAGCCGGTTCTGCGTCTTGCGACTCGCCTGACCAATCTCACCTTCGCCGACCGTGCATTCTTCGCCAACTCCGGCGCGGAAGCGAACGAAGCCGCGCTGAAACTCGCGCGCCGTTACGCTATCGACAACACCGGTCCGCAGAAAGTTGAAATCATCTCGTTCACGCAGTCGTTCCACGGCCGGACGCTGTTCACCGTCAGCGTGGGCGGCCAGCCGAAATACGCTGAAGGCTTCGGCCCGACGCCGCAGGGCATCACGCATCTTCCCTATAACGACCTGGCTGCTGCACGTGCAGCCATCGGTCCGCAAACCTGCGCGGTGATCGTCGAGCCGGTGCAGGGCGAAGGCGGCGTGCTGCCCGCCGATCCCGCGTTCCTCCAGGGTCTTCGCGAAGCCTGCGACCAGCACGGTGCACTGCTGATTTTTGATGAGGTACAAACGGGCGTGGGCCGTACCGGCTCGTTCTACGCGTACATGGGCTATGGCGTGACGCCGGACATACTGACGACCGCGAAGGCGCTCGGCAACGGTTTCCCGATCGGCGCAATGCTGACCACGGACAAGATCGCCGCGCATTTCAAGGTCGGCGTGCACGGTACGACGTACGGCGGCAATCCGCTGGGCGCGGCTATCGCGGACAAGGTGGTCGAATTGATCAGCGACCCTGCCGTGCTCGAAGGCGTGCAGCAACGCAGCGTTGCGATCAAGGCGCATCTGAAGCGCATCGATGAGCGTTTCTCCGTGTTCAAGGAAATTCGCGGCAAGGGTCTCTTGATCGGCGCCGAACTCGCCGATGCCTACAAGGACCGCGCGAAGGACGTGCTCAACGCTGCTGCGAAACACGGCGTGATCATGCTGATCGCCGGGCCGAACGTGCTGCGTTTCGCGCCGTCGCTGATCATGCCTATGGCCGATCTCGACGAAGGGTTCGCGCGCATCGAAAAGGCCATCGCCGACGTGGCGCATTGAACGTGCGGGCTTCGGTCTATTCTCTCAACCAACGGAACCGCCGATGTTAATCGTCCGCCCCGCAAGACTCGCCGATCTCGACGCGCTCGAACGGATGGCGCACGCCGCACATCCGGTGCTGCATTCGTTGCCGCGCGATCGTCGTGTACTGGAAACGCGCGTCGCGCTTTCCGAAGATTCGTTTCGCGCGGAAGTCGAGTTTCCGGGCGAGGAGTTTTATCTCTTCGTGCTCGAAGAGACCACGACCGGCGCGTTGCTCGGTACGTCGAGCATCGTGGCATCGGCGGGATATTCGGAACCGTTCTATGCGTTCCGCAATGACGCGCTGATCCACGCGTCGCGCGAGCTCAAGGTGAACCGCAAGATCCACGCGCTCACCATGTCGCATGAACTCACGGGCAAGAGCCGCCTGACGGGTTTCTATGTTGACCCATCAGTGCGCGAAGCCACGCACGATGCCGCCGCGCATCTGCTCTCGCGCGCACGGATGATGTACGTGGCCGCGAACCGCAAGCGTTTCTCCGACGACGTTTTCTCGCTGATGCTCGGCGTGACAGATGAAGCCGGTGTATCGCCGTTCTGGGAGGCGGTCGGGCGCAAGTTCTTTGGCCGCGATTTTGAGCAGGTCGAACTGGAATCGGGCGGCCGCAGCCGTACGTTTATCGCGGAAGTGATGCCGAGTTATCCACTCTACGTGCCGCTGTTGCCGCCCGAAGCGCAAAGAGTGTTGGGGGAGCCGGACGACGGCGCATTGCTCGCGTATGACATCCACCTTGAAGAAGGATTCGAGCCGGACCGTTTCGTCGATATCTTCGATGCCGGCCCGGTTTTGACCGTAGCGGTGGAACGCAGCGCGTCCGTGCTGGCGAACGAAGTTCGCGCCGTGCGGACTGCACAAGATGATGCGGACACGTCGGGCACGCCGTACCTGATTGCAGCCGGCGGCGCGCACGCGTTTCGTTGCGCTTTAGTCAATCTGCCGTCCTCGCGCGCGACCGGTGCGCCGCTGTCTGCGGAACTGTGCAAGGTTTTAAGCGTGAAAGATTCCGATACGGTGCGCTGTGTGCCGCTTCATCAGGCTTCGGGAGAATTGCAATGATCGTTGTCCGCTGCGTGCAGCCTGGAGATGTCGACGCGCTCGTCGCGCTCGCGCACGAGACCGGACCGGGACTCACCACGTTCAAGCCGGATCGCGACGCGCTGACCGCGCGCGTTGAACGTGCACGACGGACGCTCGCCGATGAAGCTGAAGCCTTCGAAGCAGGTTACCTGTTCGCAATGGAAGACACCGCTACCGGCGATATTGCGGGCGTCTGCGGTATTGAGACGGAGGTCGGGCTGGAGCAGCCGTTTTATAACTATCGTGTGTCGACGGTCGTGCATGCCAGCCGCGATCTGGGTGTGTGGACCAAGATGTCGCTGCTCAACATCTCGCACGATCTCACCGGTTACGCCGAAGTCTGCTCGTTGTTCCTGAGTCCGCGATATCGCACGGCAGGCGTGGGTGGTCTGCTATCGCGTTCGCGCTTCATGTTTATTGCGCAATTCCGCGAGCGCTTCCCGGAGCGTCTGTGCGCTGAACTGCGCGGTCACTTCGATGAAAGCGGCGCGTCGCCGTTCTGGCAGGCGGTTGGATCGCATTTCTACCAGATCGATTTCAACGCCGCCGACTATCTCAGCTCGCACGGCAAGAAGTCGTTCCTCGCCGAGTTGATGCCCCGGTATCCGGTCTATCTCGCGATGCTGCCGGAAGACGCGCAAGCGGCGGTCGGGTTGACGCACCGCGACACCATGCCCGCGCGCAAGATGCTCGAAACGGAAGGGCTGCGCTATGAAAATCACGTCGATATCTTCGATGCCGGCCCGGTCCTCGAATGCCACGTAGCCGATTTGCGCACGGTGCGCGAGAGCGTGCTGGTGACGGTGCGCATTGGTGAGCGTGCAGAGAACGGCGAGGCCCGCAGCCTGGTATCGAATACGTCGCTGGACGACTTCCGCTGCGGCGCGACGTTCGGTGTGCCCGAAGACGGCACCTTTTTGCTGACGCCGGAAGAAGCCGCCGCGCTGCGCGTGCAAGCCGGCGATACGGTGCGTGTACTGGCATCGCAACCGCGCCCGAAGAACGTAAGCTAAGGATAAGGATCATGACGAAGATTTCGACTCAATTGTTTATCGACGGGACGTGGAGCGAGGGCACGGGTGCACCGTTCGCATCGCGTAATCCGGGCAATGGCGACGTGGTTTGGGAAGGCGCGAGCGCGGCGGCTCAGGACGTTGAACGCGCCGTGCTTTCAGCACGGCGCGCGTTCGCTTCGTGGTCCGCGTTGACGCTGGACGAACGCATTGCGATCACACGGCGGTTCGCGGCGCTCTTGACCGAGCACAAGGAAGCGCTGGCTCATACCATCGGCCGCGAAACTGGCAAGCCCTTGTGGGAAGCGCGGACCGAAGTCGCGACAATGGCGGCTAAAGTCGATATCTCCGTTAAGTCATACCACGAGCGTACCGGCGAAAAGCGCCAGGAAATGGCCGATGGCATCGCGGTTTTGCGGCATCGTCCGCATGGCGTCGTGGCCGTGTTTGGGCCTTACAACTTCCCCGGACATTTGCCGAACGGGCATATTGTCCCGGCGCTGATTGCGGGGAATACTGTTGTGTTCAAACCATCGGAATTCGCGCCCGGAGTGGCTGCGCTGACGGTGGATTTGTGGGCGCAAGCCGGCTTGCCTGCCGGCGTGCTGAATCTTGTGCAAGGCGAGAAGGACACCGGCATCGCGCTGGCGAATCATCGGCAGATCGATGGCTTGTTCTTTACAGGTAGTTCGGATACCGGAACATTATTGCATCGGCAATTCGGTGGCCGTCCGGAGGTCGTGCTCGCGCTGGAAATGGGCGGCAACAATCCGCTGGTCGTGGCTGAGGTCGAAGATATCGATGCTGCTGTGCATCACACGATCCAGTCGGCGTATTTATCGGCGGGCCAGCGCTGCACGTGCGCGCGTCGGTTGTTCGTTCCGGATAACGCATTCGGCGAGCGGTTCACCCAGCGCTTGATCGACGTGACATCGAAGATTAAAACGGGCGCCTTCGACGCCGACCCGCAACCGTTCATGGGCGCGGTGATCTCGGCGCGCGCAGCCGCGAAACTCGTGCAGGCGCAGACGCAATTGATCGAAGCGGGTGGCAAGCCCTTGCTCGAAATGACGCAACGTTCTGCGCAGCTCGGTTTTGTCACGCCCGCAATCATCGACGTGACGAATGCGCGTAACGTCCCCGACGAAGAACACTTCGGCCCGATGCTGCAGCTCACGCGCTACAGCAGCTTCGATCAGGCAATAGAGCGCGCCAACGACACCGCGTTCGGTTTATCCGCGGGCCTGTTAGCCGACGACGAAACCGCGTGGACCCATTTCCAGCGCACCATTCGCGCTGGCATTGTGAACTGGAACCGGCCGACTAACGGCGCGTCGTCGGCGGCGCCGTTCGGCGGTATCGGGCGCTCCGGCAATCAGCGCCCGAGCGCATTTTACGCAGCGGACTACTGCTCGTACCCTATGGCGTCCGTCGAAAGCACGCAGTTGCAAATGCCCGCGAGCGTCTCGCCCGGCCTTCAGTTCTGAGGAACCACGATGCAAGCATTCGAAGCGAACTTCGACGGGCTGGTCGGCCCGACGCACAACTACGCGGGGCTGTCGTTCGGCAATGTCGCGTCGCGCAACAACGAAAAATCGGCCGCCAATCCGAAGGCCGCGGCGAAGCAGGGTCTGCGCAAGATGAAGCAGTTGGCCGACCTTGGATTTCACCAGGGTGTGTTGCCGCCGCTCGAACGGCCGTCGCTCAAGTTGCTGCGTAGCCTTGGTTTCACCGGTGACGACGCTACGGTAATTGAGCGCGCGGCGCGCGAAGCGCCGGAATTGCTGGCCGCCGCCAGCTCCGCTTCGGCGATGTGGACCGCGAACGCGGCGACCGTGAGCCCATCGGCGGATACGAACGATGGCCGCGTGCATTTCACGCCGGCTAACCTGAGCACGAAGTTGCATCGTGCGATCGAGCATGAAGAAACACGCCGTTCGCTCTCGGCCATTTTCTCCGATGAAAAGCATTTCAGGATTCATCACGCGTTGCCCGGCACGCCCGCTTTAGGCGATGAAGGCGCGGCCAACCACACGCGTTTTTGCAACGAGTACGGCGAGAAGGGCGTGGAGTTTTTCGTGTACGGACGCAGCGAATATGCTCAAGGTTCGGCAGAACCGAAGCGTTTTCCCGCGCGCCAAACGCTTGAGGCAAGCCGCGCGGTCGCGCGCCTTCACGGACTGTCGGACGACGCTACCGTGTTCGCGCAACAGCTTCCTGACGTGATCGATGCGGGCGTGTTTCATAACGACGTGATCGCCGTGGGCAATCGCAACACGCTGTTTTGCCATCAACGTGCGTTCCTGGATCAGGGCAGCGTGTACGACCAGCTTCGCGCGAAACTTGAAACACATGGCGGCGCGTTTACCGCTATCGAAGTGCCGGAAGACGAAGTCAGCGTGGCCGATGCCGTCTCGTCGTATCTGTTCAACAGCCAGTTGCTGACACGGCCGGATGGCCGGCAGGTGCTGGTCGTGCCGCAGGAGTGCCGGGAAAACGCGCGGGTTGCCAAGTACCTCGATTCGTTGCCCGCGCGGTCAACGTCCATCGACGATGTCCTCGTCTTCGATCTCCGTGAAAGCATGAAGAACGGCGGTGGTCCTGCTTGCCTGCGGCTGCGCGTGGTGCTCGACGATGCAGAGCGGGTCGCCGTGAATCCAGGCGTTTGGATGAATGACACGTTGTTCGCGCAACTCGATGCCTGGATCGACACGCATTATCGCGACCGCATTGCGCCCGCCGATCTCGCCGATCTGAAACTCCTCGATGAATCGCGCGCGGCGCTTGATGCGCTGACCGGGATTCTCAAGCTGGGTGCTATCTATGACTTCCAGCGTTGAGCCGGCCATGTTCGCGAACTTTCTCGACTTTGTGCTCGATGGAAAAAAGCCCGCGCTGACGGAAGGCCGGTTGCCGAGTGGCGTGAAGTGGACGTGGCTCGGCGATGGCATCGTTCGCTTCGAACCCGAGGCCGCGGTGCTGCAAAGCGTGGTGGCATCGGCGGGGATTCATGGCGATGAAACCGCGCCAATCGAAATCCTGTCGATGCTGGTTGCGGATATTGCCAGCGGCAAGGCGGCGTTGAAGAGCCGCGTGCTGGTTATATTCGGCAACATTGACGCGATGCGTGCGTCCTGCCGTTATCGCGACGACGACCTTAACCGGCTGTTCAACGGCCGCTATCTTGAGCTTGCAGCAAGTCATGAAGCGCCGCGTGCGGCGGAACTGGAGAACGTGACGCGTGCGTTTTTTGCCGAAGCCGATGCCGATGCCGCTTCAACGCACGCTAAATGGCACATTGACATGCACACGGCGATCCGCCCCTCGGTGTTCGAGCAGTTTGCGTTGCTGCCATACACGGGCACGCCGCTGTCGCGCGTGATGTTCGACTGGTTGCAGGACGCGGGGTTGTCGGCCGTATTGCTGCACAAGGAGAAGTCGAACACGTTCACGCATTTCACGGCGGAGCAAGCGGGCGCGCTCGCGTGCACGCTGGAGCTTGGCAAAGTGCGGGCATTCGGGCATAACGATCTGTCGCGCTTCGCCGCATCGGACGCCTCATTGCGGCGGCTGATCGCGGGGCTTGCGCCAATAGCGCCATCCAACCCAACGTTGAAGGTATTCACCGTCGTCGGACAAATCGATAAACAGAGCGAGGCGTTCAAGCTCCATGTAGCCGGCGATGTCGCGAATTTCACGCCGTTCGCGCGCGGCACGGTGCTCGCCGAGGATGGCGATTACACGTATGAAGTGCTGCGCGACGAGGAGCGCATCGTGTTTCCGAATCCGACGGTGAAGCCGGGATTGAGAGCGGGGCTCATGGTCATCGATACGACTCAGGAAACATTCGATTCGCTATGAATTTCCCGGCTTGCCGGTAGGATCGACCACCACGGTACATGTCGTCCCCGCAGCCAGCACGACATCTTCTGGAACCTCGTCGATATGAATCCGCACCGGCACGCGCTGCGCGAGCCGCACCCAGTTGAACGTGGGGTTCACATCGGCGAGCAGTTCGCGGCTTTGCGGGTTATCGCGGTCATAGATGCCGCGCGAAATACTCTGCACGTGGCCCTTCAACACGCCGCCGCTCATCAGCCGCATCTCCGCCTTATCGCCTATCCGCACACGCGGTAGCTTCGTTTCCTCGAAATATCCATAGACCCAGAACGAATGGCTATCAACGATAGCGAGCTTGGCTGCGCCCGTCGTCGCGTAGTCACCGCGATGCACGTTCAGGTTCGTCACGTAGCCGTCCACAGGCGCAAACACCTTGGTCCGCGCGAGATTGAGTTCGGCGGCGTCGAGCGCTGCCTGCGCCTGCTGCAAGTTCGCAGCGGCGCCGGAGGCGGCCTGGCTTGCGTTATCGCGCGATTCCTTCGACACCACTTCGTTGTCCAGATCCGCCCGCCGCGCGGCGTCGTCGCGACGCATGCGTAAATCCGCCTGACGGGCGGCAACGGTAGCCTGCGCCTGCTCTACCGCGATCTTGTAATGCGACGGGTCGATCTCCATCAGCAGATCGCCCTTGTGCACGAACTGGTTATCGGCGACCGGCATGGTCACGACCGCGCCGGAGACGTCGGGCGCGACGTTGATGACGTCGGCGCGCACGCGGCCGTCGCGGGTCCACGGCTCGTCCATGTAATGCACCCACAGCACGCGCCCGATCAAGATGGCTGCGCAGAAAATGAGCGCGGTCATGAAGATGCCGAAAATTTTCCTGATGATCATGATGCGGTTTTAGTCCTTCAACAATATTTCAGCGATACACCGCGAGCCCAAGCAGGCCGCATGTACATACGAGCAGACACGCGCGAAAGAGCGACGGATGCCACACCATGCGATACAAGCCGGTGAGCGCGAGCAGCCGGTCGATGAACCAGGTCAGCAAGCCGCCCGCGATAAACAGCAGCAGGATTGTCGGTACGTAGGCATCGAGAATGGCGATATCACGCGGCATGTGACGCTCCTTCGTGCGGGAGTTCGCGCTGGCTGAGATGGCCTAACGGCGATTGCCGATCCAGCAGGGCCGTACGAATGAAATGCAGATGACTCGACATCCGTTGCAGCCGATGGCGCTCCTCCCGAGGCTCGTGCACGGTGTCGAGCAACGCGCGCAGATCGTCGATGGCCAGCGTGGTCGCTGACAACGCGGCATCGAAACGTCGAGGGGTAGGATGATCGAAGAGATGCGCCACCCGGTGTAGCGCCTGCGTGATCGACGCCCTGGCGGCGCGCGCCGGCGTACCTGTGCCAGTATCCGAGCGGCTCAGCTCGGTACGCAGATCAATCACCGCATGCCCCACTTCAAGCACCGCGAACAGCCAGCGCAATGCCTCGCGCTGCAGATCCTCACGACCTGCCGCGAGCGCATCGATCTGCGAAAGCAGATCGCGCGCGCCGCTCTCAAAACGCATCGCGAGCCGGATCAGGCCGCCCTTGCTCGCCGTCACCACTTGCCGCCGCAGTTCACGCATCAGCAGTCGGCGCAGCCACGGCGCGTCGGTGGGCAGCAGCACGGCAAAGGACATGGAGCAAACGAGCATGGAAGCGACCAGCGCGATGGCGTCGTTGATGAAGCCTGACGGATCGTACTGAATGACGTTGTCGGGACCGGCGAGAAAGCAGAAGAAGATGCAATAACCAACGCCAACGCCCATCATGCCGGGCCGCGTGCTGATGAAAGCGCCGAGCATCAGGAACGGCAGGAGCACGGCCGACAGCAGCAGAAAGCCGTCGGCTCGCGGATACAGCGCAAACACCACGATCATTCCTGCCACGGCCGCAAGTGCGGTGCCGCCTGCCATCTGGAAGGCCATTTGCGTGGGCCGCGGTGACGACGAGGCGAGTGCGATCACCGCTGCCGCGTCGAGCACGGCCGTGCCGCCGCTCGGCCACGCCGACATGATCCAGAAGCCGCTCAGGACCAGGACCACGATGAACGCGCGCAGCCCGGAAACGCCCGCCGCGAGCAGGCTGGTCTTCGGCACATAACGCGTGATCCGGTGCTCGCGTTCGTGCGTGGGCACCGCGAGCGACGCGTAGGTCAGCGTGTAGGCATGCAGATCATCGACGAACCGATACAGCAGCTCGGCGGCGGTATCGAATTCGAGCAGGTCGGTTGCCGGATCGAGCGAGCGCCGCGTCGCCCGGATGCGCCTGGGCAGCGCGGCTTTGAACGTGTCGAGTTGCGCGGCTGCGTGGGCCGCATCGGCGGCTTTCTCCACCGGCGCGCCCGCCGCGCTCAGCAAGGGCGCGACTTCGCGGAAATAGGGTTCCAAAGCGTCGACCGTCGCCGCTGCGCCGTTGACCCGCAGCCGGTTCATCAACTGATGCAGTGCGTGAAAGCGTGTGGATACGCTCATGAATTCGCCGTTCAGCCGGGCGACCCGGCCGCTGCGCATGCGGGTGTCGGGATCTTCGAACACGGCCACGCTGCGCGCAGCCTCGAGCCCGACTATATCTGCGACGAACGCCGCGTTGATGCGCTCGATCTGCGAGCGTTCGATACCCCCGCCCAACGCCTTCGACACGTAATCCACGAACGCGGTGAAACGCCGCCGAACGGTCGCCCGGACTTGCTCGCCTGCATGCCGCGGAAAGACGAGCGCGCTGACTGCACCCGAACACAGGATACCTAACGATACCTCGGCTACACGCGTCATTGCTGTCAGGAAGGCGGCATCAGCATGTTGCGCGGCCGGTATGCCAATGAGCGCGGCCGTATAGCCCGATAACACAAACCCGTACGAACGGAAGTTGCGGTTACGCGCTGCGCCCGCTGTGCAGATGCCGACCCAGAGCGCCGTCGCCGACAGAAACAAAACCGGTTGCTGCGAGAACAGGCTGATCAGCGCGAGCATCACCACGAGGCCGACGAGCGTTCCGCAGAAACGGTAAAAGCTCTTCGCCAGCACCATGCCGCTTTGCGGCTGCATCACGACAAATACAGTCGTCATCGCGGTACGAGGTTGCGGCAGATCGAGACGCATGGCGATCCACAGCGCCAGGAACGCCGCCAATGCCGCCTTGAAGATGTGAATCCACGCGAGGCCGTCGGTGAGCGCCCAGTCCACGAGCAGCGGATGGGGACGGTTCGGCGTGGAGAAGGGAGTCGACATGCTCATTCACTCCGCTCGCCGGCCGACGCGTCCTTGTGCTCGGCGAACGGCCCGATATGCTTCGCGGGTTTCATCTGCGTGTCGGCGGGGCTATCGGCGGAACTATCGATGCCGCCACCCAGCGCCGCCGAGAACGTCGCATACACCGCGAGCCGTTCAGCGCGCACTCGCGCCTCGCCGTCCTGTGCGCGCAGCAATTGCGTCTGCGCGACGAGCACATTCAGGTAATCGGTCAAGCCGCGCCTATACCCCTCGTCAGCCAGCCGATAACTCTTCTGCGCAGCCGCAACCGAGCGGCCTGACGCGTCGAGCTGGCGATCGAGCGACTTGATCCGCACGACCTGATCGGCGACATCGCGCAACGCCGCAACCAGCGTGGCGTTGTAGTGATCGACGGCCTGGTCGTATTGCGCCGATGCCGCCCCAAGTTGCGAGCGCAGCCGGCCGCCTTCGAAAATAGGCAGCGTCACGGCGGGTCCTGCAGTCCAACCGCCGCCGTTGCCAGTGAGGAACGTCAGCAGCGCGCCGCCTGCGGACATTTGCGTCAGGGACGCCATCAGGTTGATGTTCGGATAGAACTGCGCCTTCGCGACATCGATACCGCGCGCCTGAGCGGCAACCGTCCAGCGCGCCGCCACCACATCTGGGCGACGTCCGATCAGCTCGGCGGGCAAAGCCGACGGCAAGCCGAGCGGCGTTGCCAGCGACAGCACGGGACGCGTGATCGAATCGCCGGCACCCGGTCCCGCGCCGGCGAGCGCTGCAAGCTGGTTACGGGCGAGCGCGATGGCTTCGTCGTAGGTCTCTACCTGACGCTCGTAGTCCGGCAACGACGCTTCCGCCTGCGCGACTTCAAGCTGCGTGCCAATCCCGCCCTGCAGCCGCCGACGCGCACGCGCCGCGATTTTCTGCTGCTGGTCGAGCGTGGACTGAGCGATGTCGCGCAACGCAAATCCCTGCGATAAGCCAATGTATGCGCGTACCACGTTCGCTTCGAGTTCGAGTTGCGCGGCGCGGGCGTCGGCGGCGCGAGCGTGGGTGGCATCCAGCGCGCGTTCCGCTGCGTTACCGTCGCGACCCCAGAGGTCGAGGTTGTACGAGAGTTGCAGCGCCGCCGTGTTGTCCCACGTGTTGACGTTGTTGTAAGTGCCGGGGCCGTAATAGCCGTTTTCCGGCCACTGCTGGCGATTGATCGCCAGGGATCCATCGACTTGAGGCGCGAGGGCGGCTTGCGCCACGCCCGCCATCGAACGGGCTTCGCGTACGCGCGCGGCAGCCAGCGCCAGAGTCGGATTTCCAGCCTGCGCACGCGCAATCCACGCATCGAGCTGCGGGTCGTTATAAGCGCGCCACCATGTCGACGCGGGCCACGCCGCGTCGGCGTTAGCCGCGCGCAGCGTCGCGCCGGCATCGAGCGTAGACGTGTCCTTGAGCGTGTCTTCGGGACCGACGTTTTTAGTGCTCGCGCAGCCTGCTATTGTTAAAATAAATGTAAGAACCATCGGAACGATGGTCTTTCTGATCGTGCTGACTAGCAAAATTATTTCTCAAAACGGATTGAGACACAGGCCAGAATTATATTTTTGCCCCGATTGGCGAGTAACTGGTAAAAATGCAAAGCATTGTTACGGGTTATGAGGTAATCGCCGTTGCCCATAACGTAACAATGCGGTAACAATGCGGCACCACTTGGACGAGACTCAAGGCTCATGGATACGCTTCAAAACATGCGCGTGTTTTCGCGGGTTGTTGAAGCCGGCAGCTTTACCGCCGCGGCTCACCAGCTGAACACGACGACGGCCTATGCATCGCGCGCTGTCTCCGATCTCGAAGCGCATTTGCGCACGCGCTTGCTCAACCGGACTACGCGCCGGATCGCGCTGACCGAAGCAGGCGAGCGTTATTTGCAGCGGTGCGAGCAAATCCTGGCTTATGTAGATCAGGCCGAAGCTGAAGCCGGCGATGCGCACGCGCGCCCGGCCGGCAAGCTCAAGATGCACACCATGGCCGGGATCGGCCAGCATTACATCGTGCCAATGATTTCGCGCTACCAGAAGTTGCATCCGTCGGTGCAGATCGACCTGACGCTCGCGCAGCGCGTGCCGGACCTGCTGGACGAGGGTTTTGACGTGTCGATCGTCCTCGGCACTGAACTGCCTGATTCAGGACTGGTTTCCCAACGACTGGGAAGTGCGTTCAGCATTGCCTGCGCGTCGCCGGGCTATATTCAGGAACACGGCGTGCCCCACGTTTTGTCTGATCTGGTGCGGCATACGTGCTTGCAACTCATTACGCCCGCGTTCCCGCCGAACAAATGGACTTTTGACGGCCCGAACGGGCAGGAAACCATCACGCTCGGACCCGCGACCTTCACGGTCAACGTGGCTGAAGCCATGGCCGTGGCAATCAGCGAGGGCATGGGCGTGGGGATATTGCCGACGTCGTCAGCGTTGCCTGCATTGCGTGCAGGGACCTTGGTGCGTGTTTTACCGCAATACACCATGCAGATGCTCAACCTGTTTGCGCTGTATCCGTCGCGTCAGTACCTGGATGCGAAAATCCGGACCTGGGTGGAGTATTTGCGCGCTGAGTTGCCTGCCGCACTCGCCATCGATGAAAAATCGCTGCAGGAATTTGTGGCGTCGTAAGCTTATGAGCAGGAGAATGGGGGTAAGCTGGCCGACATGCTTTCATCGGTGTTTTTCATTTGCCGCGCCGCAACACTTGCTTACGTCTATTTCGGCCGCATGTTGATAGCTTGTGGTTTGTGTTTTAGCTTCACCGATTCACTTTTACCGATTTATCGATTCGACAACATCCGAGGAAGTTATGAATACGCCGCTGATGATCGCCATCTACGCACTGCTGGCTCTGATCGCCGTGCCCGCTACCCGCGAATTGCTGCGTACGGCTCGCGAAAATGCGAAACGCGCGCGCCTGATCCCGATCCGTATCGACGAACGTAAGAACCGTCAATCGCGCGATTCGTCGGATCGTTGAGAAAAAAAGACCGATCTATCGGTCTTTTTGTTTTTTGCAGCCGGTGCAGTGACATTTAAGCCTGCGCCGGATAAACCGTATCTGGTGCCGGAGAGTTCTCGCCCTGGAACGGGTATTTTTACCTATAACGCTGAAGGGCCGGGCGGCCGCGTCATGATCGGTTAGATTTTTACCGGCCCCACGCACCTGCAGCGTATCTGCACCGAAAACGCGATTCTTGGCAATTCATTGCCGGTGGTCGCTCAGATCTCGACCACCCTGTCCCATTTGAACAACGGATTTTCAGGCGCACCCGTGCGCCGGTCGCGATAGCCGCGCGGATTACAGATCACGCGCGTTCCTTCTGCGAAATAATCGAACGCGGTATGCGTGTGCCCGTGAATCCACAGCGCAACCGGCGCGCGCACGAGCGAGGGTAGATCGCTCACAAAACCCGCCGATGCCCGGTCCGTCGCGAACTTTTCGGCCAGGCTTTGTTTCAGCGGCGCGTGATGCGTGACGACAATCGTCTTGCCGTCGAAAGGTTTTGCCAGCTCATCTTCCAACCATGCCCGTGCTTGCCCGTGGAGCGCCAGCGAGTCGCCGGGACTAAACGAGCGTGGCTCATCTTCAGGCTCGGGCCACGCAACCTGGATCACGCCCCGGAAGTCGACCATCACCCGCTCTGCCGCAGCGATGGACTCGCGCAACGCCTCGTCGCTCGCGCCGAACAACGCGAAATCCGTCCACAACGTGGTGCCGAGCACGCGCCATTTGCCGTATCGGTCGGTGAGGGCGGTGTTGTTCAGGAAATGGACGTTGGGCAAGCTGCGCGCGGCGTCCTGCATCGCGGTTTCAAGTGCACCGAATTCACCGTCGTAATACTCATGGTTGCCCGGCACATAAACAACCGGTACGTCCGAACCGAAATTTTCCGCCGCCCAGCGCAGACCTTCCGCGTGATTGTGGATGTCACCGGCCAGCACGACGAGATCGGCCTCGGCGTATGGGATGGCGAGCGGCTCGTCGTGCTCGAGATGCAGGTCGGACAGAACGCGAATCTTCACGGCGCTTATCTCCTCAATACTTGTTATGCCGAGCCCGCAACACCCGGCGCCCGCACGTCCGGCAACACCTTGGCCGGATTCATCAGGTTCTCGGGGTCGAGCGCTGTCTTGAGCGCGCGCATGAGCCGCACTTCCACCGGGGATTTGTAGTGCATTGCTTCGGCTACCTTCAATTGTCCCAATCCGTGCTCTGCGCTGATGCTGCCGCGATGCGCGTGCACGCTTTCATACACGAGCGCATTGACCGGTGCCTGGAATTCGGCGAGAAAGCTCTCGGGATCAACCCCTTCCGGCGCCTGCACGTTGTAGTGCAGATTACCGTCGCCAAGATGGCCGAACGTCACCATGCGCACGCCCGGAATGGCCTGGGCGATGAGCGCGTCGGTTGCCTCGATGAAATGCCCGATGCGGGAAATAGGCACCGCGATATCGTGCTTGATGTTGAGTCCTTCCGCCGCCTGCGCGAGCGGGATATGTTCGCGCAAGTTCCAGAACGCCCGCGACTGCGACAAATTCTCCGCAACGACTGCGTCCTCGACCAGGCCTTGCTCCATCGCATGTTCCATCAGCCGTTCGAACAGCGCGCGGCCGTGCTCCTCGCTCTCGCTATCGGACAATTCGAGTAACACGGTCTGGCCGTGTTTCTGGCTGAACGGATAACGCATCTGCGGGAAATGCGTGGTTACGAGATGAAGCGAAAAATCCGACATCAGTTCGAAGCCGGTCAGCAATGGCCCTGCATAACGCTGTGCGGTAGCGAGGAAATTGAGCGCGGCCTGTGGTGAGGCCAGCGCCGCGAGCGCGGTTACGCGAGCGACAGGTGCCGGATGCAGTTTCATGACGGCGGCAGTAATGATGCCGAGTGTCCCTTCCGCGCCAATGTACAGGTCGCGCAGATCGTAGCCGGTGTTGTCCTTGCGTAGCCCGCGCAAACCGTCCCAAATTTCACCCTGCGGCGTCACCACTTCCAACCCGAGACACAACTCGCGGGTGTTGCCATAGCGCAGAACGGCGGTGCCCCCGGCATTCGTTGAAAGATTGCCACCGATCGTGCAACTGCCTTCGGCGGCGAGGCTCAGGGCAAAGAGTCGCTGTTCCTGCCCGGCGCGCGCCTGGATATCGGCAAGGATCACGCCGGCTTCCACCGTGATGGTGTTGTTGAGAGGATCGACGTCGCGAATCTGGTTCAGCCTGCGCAAGCTGATAACCACCTGTTTGCCGCTGGCGTCTGGCGTTGCCCCGCCGGAGTGTCCGGTGTTGCCGCCTTGCGGCACGATAGGGACACGGTATTCCCGCGCGAGCTGTACAACTTTAGCGACCTGTTCGGTGGTGCCGGGAAGCACCACGGCGCACGTCTGACCGTGATAACGCTTGCGCCAGTCAGTGAGAAATGGCGCGGTATCGTGTGTGCCGGTCAGCACGTGGGCTGCGCCAATTGCTTCGATGCAGGCTTCAACAAAGTAACGTGAACGGTCGGATGCGGTCATGAGTTTAGAAAAGCGGTGGCGTGGACGACGGGTGACACAGTATCGCGTAACGTCGGGCCGGGCGAACCCTGGCCTGATGGCATAGGTCTCGTCTACGCAAACTATTCCGTGCTACAAATGATTGCCGTCGGGCGTTGAATCTGATGTTGAGGTTGTTACGGCTGTGGCGGCCTTTGCTCGCTTCGCGGCGCGTGCAGCGCGTTTGAACGGCGCGACAAAGCCAAGCGCGCAGACGAAGAACGCAAGAGCAAGAAGCGCTTCGAACCAGCCAAGGTGCGCTGATAATCCGCCGTCGGTCATGCCGCGCACGATGCCTTCAGCGAAGTAGAGCAGCACGAGCATCGAAGCCCATTGCAGCGTGTACACGTTGCGCCGGAACGTGCCGCGCAGCGCGAACAGCAGCGGGATTGCCTTGAGCGCCAGAGCGGAGCCACCCGGGCGCAGCGGCGCGAGCCAAAGCTCCCACGCGATCGACAACGCAATCAGCGCAATCAGGCTGAACAGCGCGCCGCGTGCAAAGCCGGGTCGGGTGCTGGCAGCGTCCATGACGGGCGTAGTGGTCATCAATCAGACGCCGCGTTGAAGCGTGAGCGCCGTAGTGGCGAGGCGTGCGCCGAGCGCCATGGCCAATGCTTTCTCGTCTGCGGAGATGCCGCTGTCGGCCGTTTCAGCGCGGGCGAAATGGGACGCGCCATAAGGCGTGCCCCCGGTTTGCGTGGTGGTTAGCTTCGGCTCGGTGTACGGAATGCCCACGATCAACATGCCGTGGTGAAGCAAGGGCAGCATCATGGAAAGCAGGGTGGTTTCCTGCCCGCCATGCAAGCTGCCCGTGGAGGTGAAGACGCTGGCGGGTTTGCCGGCCAGCGCGCCGGACAGCCATTGAGGCGAAGTGCCATCAAGGAAATATTTCAGCGGAGCCGCCATGTTGCCGAACCGCGTGGGCGACCCGAGCGCGACTCCGGCGCATTCTTCCAGGTCGCGCACTTCGGCGTAGGGCGGGCCGTCGGCGGGAATATCCGGCTGCGTGGCTTCGCAAACGGTGGAGACAGGGGGCACGGTACGCACGCGCGCCTGCATGCCGGGCACGCTGTCGACGCCTTGAGCGATCGCCTGGGCGAGCGCGCGGGTGGCGCCGTTGCGGCTGTAATAGAGCACGAGAATGTCGTTCATGAGCCTTTTCGGTGAACGGGTATTATAAGGATCGGGTGCGTGGGCGGGGCGTTTTGGCGTGGTGCCGCTCGCCATTCAAGCCGCGTCGCGGATCTGTTGTAGTGTTTCAAGGAGAGAGATTCTTGCTGAAGTTTCCCATCGATCTCGATACAACGAAGCGGCTTGCCGCATTCGTTGCCCGTCGTACGGGTGAGGATCGCGTGCCGCAGGTGGCCGGTAGCCTGACATTTACCACCGTGTTGTCGCTCGTGCCGCTTGCGACGGTCGCGTTTGCGTTATTCACCGCGTTTCCCATCTTTGCTTCGTTTCAGATGTCGCTGCAGGATTTTCTGGCGGTGCACCTGATGCCGTCGCAAATTAACAGTCAGATCTTCAAGTACCTGAACCAGTTTGCATCGAAGGCCAAGGGGCTTACCACGGTCGGCATGATCATCTTGTTCGTCACCTCGGTGATGACCATGATGACCGTCGAGTCTGCGTTCAACGTGATCTGGCGCGTGCGCAAATCTCGGCCGTTCGCTCAACGCGTCCTGGTGTACTGGGCCATCATAACGCTCGGTCCTATTCTGTTCGGCGTGAGTCTTTCCATGTCGTCCTACCTGTTCGCGCAATCCATCGCATTTGCCGGCTCGCATAACCTCCTGCCACCGGTGGTCGAGTGGGCGCTCGCCAGCGCGACGCTGCCGTTCACGATGCTGGCGTTCTCCATGCTCTACGTGTTCCTGCCGAATTGCAAAGTGGAGTGGCGCGACGCGCTGGTTGGCGGACTTGTCGCGGCTATCGCGTTTGAATTGGCGAAGCGCGGTTTCGGCTATTACGTGCGCCGTATTCCGACCTACACCGCCGTGTATGGCGCGTTCGCGGCGTTGCCTGTATTCCTGTTATGGGTCTATTTGTGCTGGATGATCACGCTGATCGGCGCGATGCTCACGTCGGCCTTGCCGGCAATCCGGATCGGCCAGTTTCATCGAAATGATTTTCCAGGGAGCGACCTGCTCGATGCCCTCGAATTACTCGCTCGCCTGGCGGAGGCACGGGAAGCCGGCCTGCCGGGTTACACCGGCCTCGAGCTTGCACGAATGCTTCGCTGTGACATGGATACCTCCATGCGCCTGGTTCGCAAGCTTGACTCTCTGGAATGGATTGCGAGGCTGGAGAACCTTCGAGTGCCGCGCTATGTGCTGATCGCCAATCCGCAGCAGATCACGGTGGCGAGCTTGTTCGATTTGTTCGTGATCGAGCGCGAAGAACTGGACTATCAGTTGCGCCTCGATTCCTCGCACATTGACCGTGCCGCATTGATGAACGCGCTCAGCAACGAGAAACTTGAGGTTACATTGGCCACGCTGCTGGCGGCGCGCGCCGCGTCTCGTCAAGAAGGCGATCGCGAGGCACAGGGGGTAACGTCCATGCCGCATCAAACGGCCTGAAGCGCCTTGTGTTCTGAAGTGCGCTAAAGCGAAATCCTGCCGATGCAGATGTCCTTGAACATGACCCAGTCGCCCATCAGGCTGTAGAGCGGATGGCGAAACGTGGCCGGACGGTTTTTCTCAAAGAAGAAATGGCCGACCCAGGCAAAGCCGTAGCCGCAAATCACGGCAGCGGGGAGCCAGAGCCAGTCGCCGGTGGCAATAGCCATTGCAAGGCAGCCAATCACGCCCAGCGAACCGATGAAGTGCAGCCGGCGCGACACTACGTTACGGTGCTCTTCGAGATAGTACGGATAGAACTCGGCGAAGCTCGCGAAGTGATCGGAATGCGCGGTTTGGGCCATGACAGTCTCCTTCGAGCAGGTTGCAGCATTGGCTCAGCAAGATTCATTCTCCAGCGATTAAGCCCACTGCGCAACCACGATTCCTGCCGATCTGGAAACAGTTGGAGACCCCCTCCCATTCGGCTGATGGCGCAGTGGAGCGCGTGCGGTTAAGCTGGGTTCATGAGCCGTGGAATGATCCGTCACCTAAACCGGTCGCGTCGCAAAACTGAACAATGCGGCGAGGGTCGCATCGGGCCGTTCACTCATCAGTGCGTGTCCGGCGTCCAGCATGACAGTTTCGACAGCGACATCCGCTTGTTTCATCGCGTCCGTCAGCGCCCGGCTGGCGCGGGGTGGCGTCATGGCATCGAGACGGCCGGCAATGATCTGTACCGGGCAACGTAGCGCCGTTGCTCGTTCAAGTCCGTCCGCATAGGCGTTGCAGGCGCTGAAATCGGTATGAAAGAGATGGAGCTCACCCAGTGCGGCCACTCGTTCCATCAGGCGCTGGTTGGCGCCATGCAGCCAGAAGCCTGGCGCGGGGCACGACGGTTTTGCGGCGATCGACGAGTGCGACCACTGGTTGACCATGTCGATGGCGTCCGGTTCGCGATCGCGTGCGGCATCGAGAAGCGCGTCGGACACGGTCATCGGATACGCGGTGGCGAGCAGGGCAAGGCGGGTGACGCGCGACGGATAGCGCGCTGCGCAATCGAGCGCAATCAGCGAGCCCATGCTGTGGCCAATCAGCATTGCCTCTTTGACCTTGGCCGCGTCCAGTAACGCGACAAGCCAGTCCGCGAGCGCTCCGATGCTTCGCCGTGCCGGGCCCGCGCTACGGCCGTGACCGGGAAGATCGACGGCGAGCACGTTCAGGCCGTGATGGGCGAAGTAGCGTGTCTGCAGTGCCCAGACGCTGTGATCGTGCTGTGCGCCGTGCACGAACACGGCCACGGGGCGATCCTGCTCGAACGCGTGGCCGCCGGTGTAGGCGTAGGCCGAAGCGCCGTCGACTTCGAGCATCATGTGCGGCTCCCGTCGCTGCTCGGAGCAGCGCTGGACGAAGCCTTCTGCGATGCCTTGAGGCCGCGTTTGAGATCATCGATGAGATCGTCGGGGTCTTCCAGGCCAATCGACAACCGGATACGTCCCGGTGCAATGCCCGCTGCGGCGAGGGCCGCGGCGTCCATGCGGAAATGCGTGGTCGAAGCGGGGTGGATGACGAGCGAGCGTGCATCGCCAACGTTCGCAAGATGCGAGAACAGCGTCAACGCTTCAATGAAGCGCCGCGCCGCCGCTACGTCGCCACGCAGGTCGAAGCTGAACACGGCGCCCGCGCCGCGCGGCAGCAGGCGTTTGGCAAGCGCGTAGTCGCGGTGAGTGTCGAGCTCGGGATAGGCCACGCCTTCCACCGCGGGATGAGCGAGCAGGAATTCGACGACCTTGCGGGTGTTGGCGACGTGCCGGTCCATCCGCAACGGCAAGGTTTCGATGCCCTGCAAGAGTTGCCACGCAGCTTGCGGATGCAGGCACGCTCCGAAGTCGCGCAAGCCCTCGCGACGAGCGCGCAGCAGGAACGGTGCAACGGTGCTTTCTTCGGCGAAGACCATGCCGTGAAAACCGTCGTAGGGTTCGGTGAATTCGGGGAAGAGATCGGTAGCTGTGAAGTCGAACGTGCCGCCGTCCACCAGCACGCCGCCAATCGTCGTGCCGTGGCCGCCCAGGAATTTGGTCGCCGAGTGGTAGACGAAGTCGGCGCCATGATCAAAGGGACGCAGCAAATAGGGCGTGGTGAAGGTCGAATCCACCAGTAGCGGTACGTGGTTCGAATGTGCGATGTCCGCGATTGTCTCGATGTCGAGCACATCGAGACCCGGGTTCCCCAGCGTTTCGCCGAACAGCAGGCGCGTGTTGGGCCGGATGGCCGCGCGCCATGCGTCGGCATCGTACGGCGGGACGAACGTGGTGTCTATGCCGAAGCGCCGCATCGTGTAATGCAGCAGGTTGTGCGAGCCGCCGTACAGCGCGCTCGACGCAACCACGTGCGAGCCTGCGCCCATCAGCGTAGCGATCGCAAGATGCAGCGCGGCCTGTCCGCTGGCGGTGCCGATCGCGCCCACGCCGCCCTCCAGCGCGGCTACGCGCTCCTCGAATACGGCGACGGTCGGGTTCGAAATGCGCGAATAGACGTGTCCTGAGCGCTCCATATTGAAGAGCGAAGCAGCGTGGTCGGTGTCTCGAAACGAGAACGATGTAGTCTGGTAGATCGGCGTGGCGCGAGCGCCGGTGGTAGGGTCGGGCGCTGCGCCGGCGTGCAGCACGAGCGTGTCGAAGCGGTTGGCGGGCATCGTGGGCGGGCTACCAGAGGAAAAGAGTCATTTATCGTAACATCGGGTGTGGCCCGATAAACTTGGGGTAGACGCCAGCGTTGGCGTTTGCACCATGTGGCGCCATGCCACGCAAGGGCAGCCTTGGCCCGGCGTGCGCCGACCCGGTGCAAAAGCCCGCCCCGCTTGGCTTTTGCAGACAAAACACGGGGTTCTTGCGCGCTTTCTTTTTAACGGTCTTTCCGCTAGGATCGATAGATATTCAGGCTTTTCGCGAGGAGACAATCATGCGAGTCAGCGACATTTTGAACGTCAAGGGCAACGCGCTCTTCACGGTAACACCGGACACGCCGCTGCACGAAGCGATCAACACCATGGCGTCACACGACATTGGTTCACTCGTGGTGATCGAATACGGCGATCTCGCCGGCATGCTGACGTTCCGGGAGATCATTCTCACGCTGAGCGAAAACGGCGGCAGCGTGGGCACCTCCACTATCCGCAAGGTCATGGACGACCATCCCATCACGTGTACGCCGGAAACGGACGTGAACGAGGTGCGCCGGATGATGCTCGAGCATCACGTTCGTTACCTGCCGGTCATGGAAAAGAACGTGCTGATGGGCGTGATTTCTTTTTACGACGTGGCCAAGGCCGTGGTGGAAGAGCAAGGTTTCGAGAACAAGATGCTCAAGGCCTATATCCGCGACTGGCCGGAGCAGCAAGAAGAAGCGCGTTGATCGGGGCGTCGCGCGATTAGCGCGATTCGCGCAAACCCGGTCGAAGCGCATCACAACGTCACGCACAAAATGCGCGCCCGAGCGGCGCGCATTTTTTTGCCCCTTCGGGTCCTTTCCGCTCCGTCAAGGTTCGGTCATCACGGTTTCGTCTGCAACCGCCAGGCTCAACGGATCAACACTCTCTCAGCTACCAACTCCAATAATCCATGAGCGAAACATCCGCATCGCCCCGCGAGAAAAAGGCCGGCGCCCAACATGGCGACGGTCAGTTCCGCCTGTTGCGTGAACGTCGTTTCGCGCCGTTTTTCTGGACGCAGTTCCTCGGCGCACTCAACGACAATGTCTTCAAGGTCGGCTTTACGTCGCTGGTCACGTTTCAGGCTGCTCGTTTTTCAGGTGTCGATCCAAAAACCGCCGCTTTCCTGATCTCTGCAGTCTTCATCATCCCTTTCGTGCTTTTTTCCGCGACATCAGGCCAGGTCGCCGATAAATACGACAAAGCCACGCTTACACGCTTCGTGAAGACGTTCGAAATCGTGGTGATGCTGATCGGCGGCGCGGGTTTCATGTTGCACAGCGCGCCGCTGCTTTACGTCTGCACGTTCCTCATGGGTGTGCATTCGACCGTGTTCGGGCCGGTGAAATATGCCTATCTGCCACAGCATCTCCAGCCATCGGAACTGGTTGGCGGCAACGGGCTCGTTGAAATGGGGACGTTCGTGGCCATTTTGATCGGGACAATCATTGGCGGCGCGACGGCCGGGCTGACCGAGCACGGCACCATGTTGCTTGCCGCGTGTTGCGTGACGGTTGCGTTGATCGGGCGCGTGGCGTCGGGTTTCGTACCGAAAACCGCGGCTCTGCAGCCCGATCTGAAGATCAACTGGAATCCGTTCAGCGAGACGTGGCGCAATCTCGCGCTCGCGCGCCGGGACCGCACTGTGTTCCTGAGTCTGCTCGGGATCTCGTGGCTTTGGTTCGTCGGCGCGACTTTTCTCACGTCGTTTTTTAACTTCGGGAAGGACGTCCTGTCGGCTAACCCCGACGTCGTGACCGTGCTGCTCGGCACATTTTCGATCGGCATCGGCATCGGTTCGCTGATGTGTGAAAAGCTTTCAAAACGCCGTGTCGAGATCGGACTGGTTCCGCTCGGATCGATCGGTATCAGCGTTTTCGCCATCGATCTGTTTTTTGCCAGCCACGGCATCGCGCCCGCCGGGCATCTGATGGGCGTCAGCGAATTTCTTCAGATGGGCGTGCACTGGCGCATCCTGGCCGACCTGTTCCTGCTCGCGATGTTCGGCGGTTTCTACAGCGTGCCGCTTTACGCGCTGATCCAGTCGCGCAGCCAACCCACGCACCGCGCGCGCATCATCGCCGCGAACAATATCCTCAACTCGTTTTTCATGATCGTGTCGGCGTTGATGGCGGTCGGCCTGACGTCGGCGGGCGTCGGCATTCCCGGGCTGTTTCTCACCACGGCGTTGCTGAATATCGTGGTGGCTGCTTATATCTATTCGCTCGTGCCCGAGTTTCTGTTGCGCTTTCTCGCCTGGGTTCTCGTGCATACGTTCTACCGGATCAGACTCGTGAACGCCGAGCGCATTCCCGAGCACGGGGCCGCCGTGCTGGTGTGCAATCACGTGAGTTTCGTCGATGCCATCGTGATCATGTCGGAAAGTCCGCGGCCGATCCGCTTCGTGATGGATCACCGGATTTTCCGCTCACCGCTGGTCGGCTGGCTGTTCCGGCACGTCAAGGCCATTCCGATCGCGCCCGCTCACGAGGACGCAAAACTGCTGGAAAAAGCCTACGACGCCTGCGGCCGCGCGCTCGCAGACGGCGATCTGGTGTGCATCTTCCCTGAAGGCAAGCTCACCCGAACCGGCGATATCAACCCGTTCCGCCATGGCATCAGCGAAATTCTCAAGCGCCATTCCGCCCCTGTTGTGCCCATCGCTTTACGGGGCTTGTGGGGCAGCGTTTTTTCGCGTCACGACGACAACCGGTGGCCGCGTCCGATTCAACGAGGCGTAATGAGCCGCCTGACGTTGGCGGTCGGTGAGCCAATTGATCCCGCCGATGCCACGCCGGAACACTTGCAAGAGGTAGTCGCGACGTTGCGAGGCGCGCGCAAATAAGGCGCGAGAGGGGCCTCGCGCGGCCAAGAGGCTTCCTCAAGCGGTGCTTTTGCTAACGAAAGCCCTCCGCGCAACAGGTTTCGAGCGGGGGCTTAAAGCGCGCTCGGCTGGCATAATATTGGCTCTTTCGCTATTTTCAGGACGACGCTCATGTCCGGCAACACACTCGGCACGCTTTTCACCGTCACGAACTTTGGCGAGTCGCACGGTCCCGCGATCGGCTGCGTGATCGACGGCTGCCCGCCGGGCATGGAACTCTCCGAGGCGGACATCCAGATCGAACTGGATCGACGCAAACCGGGTACGTCGCGGCATGTGACGCAGCGTCAGGAAGCCGATCAGGTCGAGATTCTGTCGGGCGTGTTCGAAGGTAAAACGACCGGCACGCCTATCGCGTTGTTGATCCGGAATACGGATCAGCGCAGCAAGGATTACGGCAATATCGTCGAGACGTTTCGTCCCGGGCACGCCGATTACACCTACTGGCAGAAGTACGGCATCCGCGACTATCGCGGCGGCGGACGGTCATCAGCGCGGCTGACGGCGCCGACCGTCGCCGCCGGCGCTGTAGCGAAGAAATGGCTGCGTGAGCGCATGGGCATCGAAACACGCGGGTTCATGAGCGCGCTGGGCGAGATCCCGATTCCGTTCGTTGCGTGGGAACACGTGCGTGAAAATCCGTTTTTTGCGCCGAATGCGGACATCGTGCCGCGCCTCGAGGAGTACATGGACGCGCTTCGCAAGGAGGGTGATTCGATCGGCGCACGTATCGGCGTGATGGCGACGGGCGTGCCGGCCGGGTTGGGCGAGCCGCTTTATGACCGCCTGGACGCCGATATCGCGAAAGCGATGATGGGCATCAATGCGGTGAAAGGCGTTGAGATTGGCGCGGGTTTCGCGAGCATCGCGCAACGCGGCTCGGTTCACGGCGACGAAATGACGCCTGAAGGGTTCGCGGCGAACAACGCCGGCGGGGTGCTCGGCGGCATTTCGAGCGGCCAGGACATCACGGTATCGATCGCGATCAAACCGACGTCGAGCATTCGCACGCCGCGCGAGTCCATCGATAAAGCCGGTCATTCCGCGACGGTCGAAACCTTCGGCCGCCACGATCCGTGCGTTGGCATCCGGGCGACGCCGATCGCTGAAGCGCTGCTCGCGCTCGTGCTGATCGATCATGCGTTGCGGCATCGTGCGCAGAATGGCGACGTAGTGACGACAACGCCTCATATCGCCGCGCATATCGCGAAATAAAATAACGCCGGTTCTGAACATAAAGAACCGGCGTTATTTTTTAAAGCCTCAAATCCGAACGCTCACATATTCGGATAATTCGGCCCGCCGCCACCTTCTGGCGGTACCCACACAATATTCTGCGTCGGGTCTTTGATATCGCACGTCTTGCAGTGCACGCAGTTCTGCGCGTTGATCTGCAAGCGCTCGCTGCCGTCATCGTTCTTCACAAACTCGTATACCTGTGCCGGGCAATACCGTCCTTCCGGCCCCGCATAGGTCCTTAAATTCACATCCACCGGCACCGATGCATCCTTGAGCGTCAAATGCGCCGGCTGGTTTTCCTCGTGATTCGTATTCGATATAAACACCGACGCCAAGCGGTCGAACGTCAGCTTCCCATCCGGCTTCGGATACACGATCGGCTTGCATTGCGACGCGGGTTTAAGCGTTTCGTTATCCGCGTGCTGGTGATGCAGTGTCCACGGCACATTGCCGCCCAAGACCTTCTGTTCAAACCCGACCATCAACGTGCCAAGGTACAAGCCCTTGCTCATCCACTGCTTGAAATTGCGCGCTCGGTATAGCTCGGTCTTGAGCCACGAGTTATCAAATGCTTCGGGGTAGGCGCTCAGTTCGTCGGCTTGACGACCGGCTTGCACGGCGTCGAACGCGGCTTCGGCGGCCATTTTGCCGGACTTGATCGCGGCGTGACTGCCCTTGATCCGCGATGCGTTCAGGAATCCGGCGTCGTCGCCGGCCAGCGCTCCGCCCGGGAACACCAGCTTCGGCAAGGACATCAAACCGCCGGCCGTGATCGCCCGCGCGCCGTACGACACGCGCTTGCCGCCTTCGAGGAACGTGCGGATCGCCGGATGCGTCTTGTAGCGCTGGAATTCCTCAAACGGCGACAGGTACGGATTCGAATACCCCAGCCCGACGACAAAG
The DNA here is from genome assembly GCF_964253815.1 of Caballeronia sp. LjRoot34. Classification (NCBI taxonomy): domain Bacteria; kingdom Pseudomonadati; phylum Pseudomonadota; class Betaproteobacteria; order Burkholderiales; family Burkholderiaceae; genus Caballeronia; species Caballeronia sp. LjRoot34. Next base: position 2,677,623 of record NZ_CAXUSB020000001.1, on the reverse strand, counting down.
CCCACCATCACCTGGTTATCGTCCATGTGATAGAGGAACGAGCCGCCGTAGGTGTCGTTTTCCAGCGGCCAGCCAGCCGTGTGAATCACCAGACCCGGCTTGTGTTTCGACGGATCGATCTGCCACAGTTCCTTGATACCGAGGCCGTAGACTTGCGGGTCGGCGTCGCGGCCGAGCTTGAATTTATCGGTGAGCTGACGGCCCAGGTTGCCGCGTGCGCCTTCGCAGAACAGCGTGTATTTGGCGTGCAGTTCCATGCCGAGCTGGAAGTTGCCGGTCGGCTCGCCGTCCTTGCCCACACCCATGTTGCCGGTCGCCACGCCGCGCACGGCGCCGTCTTCGGTGTAGAGCACTTCGGCCGCAGGAAAGCCCGGGAATATTTCAACGCCCAGCGCTTCGGCCTGTTGCCCCAGCCAGCGCGTGACGTTCGCGAGACTCACGACATAGTTGCCGTGGTTCTTGAAGTTATCGGGAAGCAGCCAGTTCGGCACCTGCTTTGCGCTGTCCTTCGATAAAAACAGGAACCGGTCCTCGGTGACTTCCACATCGAGCGGCGCGCCCTGGGTCTTCCAGTCGGGGAGCAATTCGCTCAACCCGCGTGGGTCCATCACGGCGCCCGAGAGGATGTGCGCACCGATCTCGGAGCCTTTCTCCAGCACGCAGACGCCGAGTTCGACGCCTTTTTCCTGCGCAAGCTGCTTCAGCCGGATAGCCGCCGATAGCCCCGCAGGACCGCCGCCCACGATCACGACGTCGTACTCCATGGATTCACGGGGACCGTACTGCTCGATGAGACTCGCCGGGGTCATCCAATGCTCCTGTCTAACGTTAGAATGCTTTTTTTGGGGATCGCGTATTGTCAGGGAACCCTTCGCAGGGTGCAACCGACGTTCGTTCCTGAAATTAGCACGACCGTATTATTTAACGATAGCATATCGGCTGTCCGGATTCGACGCTGATTCGGAGCGAACGGCATCAACTCGGTTCGATCCCGGGCATCTCAATCGCTTTCAACCAAGGAAAAACAATGGGCCGTTCGATCAACCTGGAAGGCAAATGCGCGCTGATCACTGGCGCCTCCAGCGGACTTGGCAAGCGTTTTGCGCAAGTGCTGTCGCAGGCGGGCGCGCGGGTCGTGCTGGCAAGCCGGCGCACCGAGCGCCTGAAGGAACTGCGCGCCGAGATCGAGGCATCCGGCGGCGCGGCGCACGTTGTGTCGTTGGACGTCACTGATTATCAAAGCATCAAGGCGGCCGTCGCGCACGCGGAGACGGAGGCCGGCACGATCGATATCCTCGTGAACAATTCGGGTGTGTCCACCCAGCAAAAGCTCACGGACGTGACGCCGTCGGACTTCGATTTCGTGTTCGATACCAACACGCGCGGCGCGTTTTTTGTCGCGCAGGAAGTGGCGAAACGGATGATCATGCGCGGCAACGGCACGGTCAAGCCGGGGTACCGGATCATCAACATCGCGTCCATGGCGGGGCTCAAGACCTTGCCGCAGATCGGCATTTACTCCATGAGCAAGGCCGCCGTCATTCATATGACGAAGGCGATGGCGCAGGAATGGGGCCGTCACGGCATCAATGTGAACGCGATCTGCCCAGGTTATATCGATACCGAACTCAATCACCATCACTGGAAAAGCGAGGCAGGCCAGAAACTGCTGGCCATGCTGCCGCGTCGCCGGGTGGGCACGCCTGAAGATCTCGATGGCTTGCTGCTGCTGCTTGCCGCCGACGAGTCGCAATTCATCAACGGCTCGGTGATCGCGGCCGACGACGGGTTTGGCCTATGAGCCAGGTTCTCGACCAAGCGAGCGTAACAACGCCGGCGCCGAACGGTTTTCATCGCGTAATCGATCTGTCCATGCCGCTGCGATGGGGCGACATGGACGCATTCGGCCACGTGAACAACACGGTGTATTTCCGGTTCATGGAGGAAACGCGGATCTCGTGGTTCCGGCAATTGGCCTTGGCCGGCGCCAACGTTGAAGGGCAGGGGCCGGTGATCGTGAATGCATCGATGGAATTCCTGAGGCAGCTCCACTATCCCGGCGATGTCATCGGCAGCATGTTCGTGGGGCCGCCGGGCCGCAGCAGTTTCGACACGCGCTTCGAGCTGTTTCGTGCCGACGATCCCACCACGCTCTACGCCCGCGGCACGGCGAAATGCGTGTGGATCGACTACGCGGCGGCGAAATCGGTGCAGATTCCTGACCTGCTGCGCCATGCCATTGAAACGGCTGCAGTGGGTATCAAAACAGGCGCCTAATCTCCCAGCAGCCGTTGCAGCAGCTCGGTCGCGTTGCCCGTGTCGTATTTGCGCATGAGTTTTGAACGGTAGATATCCACGGTCCGCGAGCTGATATCCAGCGCGCGGCCGATCTGCTTGCTGGTCTTGCCGGTGACGAGCTGCGCCGCGATTTCACGTTCACGCGGCGTCAATTCGATGGCAACCCGCCGCGTCGCGCTCAGATCCTCGAAAGTCCAGACACCGGCGGCGTGCGGCGCGCTCAGATCGAGCGAGCGCCCGGTCACGTGGCACCAGAACAATTCCCCATTTGCGCGTTTCATGATGCGGTCGTCGGCGTAACTGCCCTGGCGCTGCATCAACGCGGCGATGCGCTGGCCGATCCGCTCGAACTCCACCGGCGAGGGATACAGCACTTGAAACGACTGGCCCAGCAAGGCCTCCGGCGCGACCCCGAAAATCGCGCAGAGCTGCGCATTGCAGTCTTCGATGATCCGTTCCCGTGACAACACCAGTCCGACTGGCGCAAGATGAAACGCTGTTTGGTAATCCAGTTGACGCATTTGGCTCGCACGTGTCGGGTTTAACCCGCGTTTAACTATTTCATCGCCGTGCACTACGGCAATTACTTATGTATTTTTGCGTATTGTGCCGGATCGATCCGGCGTCGTACTCTTTTGCCACGTCAGAAATTGTCTAGCGCAGTCGTTTCGCGCGCGAGACGACTCAAATAAACGGATTTCATCCAGATCAGGAAGGGACAAACAGATGAACAAGGTCTATCCCAGCGCGAAAGAGGCGCTCGATGGCATCGTGAAGGACGGGCAGACGTTTGCCGTCGGCGGTTTCGGCCTGTGCGGCATTCCCGAGGCGCTGATCGCGGCATTACGCGACACGGGCGTCCAGGGCATCACGTGCATCAGCAACAATGCGGGCGTTGACGGCTTCGGGCTTGGCCTGCTGCTCGAAACCCGTCAGGTCAAGAAAATGATCTCGTCGTATGTCGGCGAAAACAAGGAATTCGAACGCCAGTATCTGGCCGGCGAACTCGAGCTTGAATTCACGCCGCAAGGCACGCTGGCCGAAAAGCTGCGCGCGGGCGGCGCGGGCATTCCGGCGTTCTTCACCAACACGGGTTACGGCACGGTGATCGCGGACGGCAAGGAAACGCGTCAATTCGGCGACGACCACTACGTGCTCGAACATTCGCTCACCGCTGACGTGGCGCTCGTGAAGGCGTGGAAAGCCGACAAATCAGGCAATTTGATTTATCGCCGCACGGCTCGTAACTTCAACCCGATGTGCGCCATGGCCGGCAAGATCACGGTGGTCGAAGTGGAGGAGATCGTGGAAACGGGCGCACTCGACCCCGACGCCATTCACACGCCGGGCATCTTCGTGCAGCGCATCGTGCTGAACGCACATCCGGAAAAACGCATTGAACAACGCGTCGTGCGCGCAAAAGGAGACTGATCATGGCATGGGACCGGAACCAGATGGCCGCGCGGGCGGGCAAGGAATTGCAGGACGGCTTTTACGTGAATCTGGGCATTGGCTTGCCCACGCTGGTCGCGAACTTTGTGCCGGAGGGCATGGAGGTGTGGCTGCAATCGGAGAATGGCTTGCTTGGCATCGGGCCGTCGCCGACGGAAGAAGAAGTCGATGCTGACCTGATCAACGCCGGCAAGCAAACGGTGACCACGCTGCCGGGATCGTCGATCTTTTCGTCGGCGGATTCATTTGCGATGATTCGTGGCGGCCACGTGAACCTGGCCATCCTGGGCGCCATGCAGATCAGCAAGACGGGTGACCTGGCCAACTGGATGATCCCCGGGAAGATGATCAAGGGCATGGGCGGCGCGATGGACCTGGTCGCGGGCGTAAAGCGCGTGATCGTGTTGATGGAGCACGTGGCGAAGGGCGACCAGCACAAGATTCTCGATGCTTGCACGCTGCCGCTGACGGGTGTGGGCGTGGTTGACCGGATCATTACGGATCTCGGCGTGATCGATGTAACCGATGCCGGCCTGAAACTCGTCGAACTGGCGCCGGGCGTCAGTGTGGAAGAGATCCAGCAGAAAACCGGCGCACCGCTGGATGTGAGCAGCGTCAAGTAAGGTTTTTCTGCAGTGGCGCCGGTTTGTTTTTCCGGCCGAAACGGACCGTTCCGACGTGAGTCGGAACGGTTTTTTTTGGTTTATGGTGTTTGCGCAGGCCGGGTGGGCTGTAAAGGATCTTGCGGTTGGTATTTTGGGGCCGCATATCGTGCCTTTGTTCAGACCGTTCGGCTAACGCTACGGCATCGCGCCAAAGCGCAGCCAGTAAAGCGTTTACAATCGATTTCAGTTGAGTCGCTTGTATGCCGCAGCGTCATCGCACCGAGGAAAATCTTATGTCCGCGTCTATCGTCGAAGCTGCGCCTTCGTTTGTTCCCACGCCACGCCAACGCCACGTGCAGTGCATCAGCCCGTCGGGCCTGCATCGCATGGCTTATACCGAATGGGGGGACCCGGCGAACCCGCGCGTGCTCGTGTGCGTGCATGGGCTGACGCGCTCCGGCCGGGATTTCGACGAGGTGGCGAAGGCGTTTGCCAGCGAGTATCGGGTGGTGTGTCCGGACGTGGTCGGGAGAGGTTTATCGGACTGGCTGGTCGATCCCAGGCATTACGCGGTGCCGCAGTACGTAGGTGACATGGTCGCGCTCATTGCTCGGCTGAACGTGGAAACGGTGGATTGGTTCGGGACGTCCATGGGCGGGTTGATCGGCCTGGGGCTCGCCGGACTGCCGAATTCGCCCATCCGGAAAATGCTGCTCAACGACGTCGGGCCGCATATTGAACCGGTGGCGCTCGAGCGTATCGGTACTTATCTTGGCCGCGGCGAGACCTTCGCCACGCTGCAAGAAGGCATCGACAACGCGGCGCAGCTCGCTGCGTCGTTCGGGCCGCTGACCGCCGATGAATGGCGCGCGATCAACACGCCGTTGATGCGTGAGCACGAAGGCCGCTGGGGATATCGGTACGACCCGAAGATCGCGGTTCCATTTGCCGCGGCGGACGCAAATGCAGCCTCGCTTGGCGAGGCGATCCTGTGGCATTCGCTGGCGGCAAACCAGCATCCGGTGCTGGTCGTTCGGGGTGAGCATTCGGACTTGCTATCGCGCGAGACCGTCGAAAAAATGGTCGCGAACGGGCAGGCCGTGACGGCCAGGGAGATCGCGGGCGTGGGTCATGCTCCGGCGTTTCTGGCACCTGATCAGATCGCGATTGCGTACCAGTTCTTCTTCGATACCGACACGTCCGAGGCATAATATTGGGCTTCGTGCGGTTTTTTTGACTATTCACTCTCAGGAACACTCATGGCAGTCATTCGTCACCATGTTGGCGCGCGTCTTTCCGAAATCGCGATCCACAACGGCACCATTTATCTTGCCGGTCAGATTGCCGAAGACACCGACCAGGACATCACGGGCCAGACACGCGAAGTGCTCGGCCATATCGACCGTTTGCTTGAGGAAGCCGGCAGCGACAAGACACAGCTTTTGTCGGTCCAGATCTATCTCTCCGACATGGCCCATTTCGCCGCCATGAACGCAGCGTGGGACATGTGGGTTTCGGAAGGCAATGCGCCGCCGCGCGCGACCGTGGAATCGAAGCTTGCCAATCCGGCATGCCTCGTGGAAGTGGTGGTCGTGGCTGCTGTGCGTAGCTAAGCCGGGAACATTTCGAGCACTAGATTAATCCGTATGCCTGATACCGCCGTTTCTCCTGCACTGGTACCCGAGCCGTCCTTCGACGACGCGCTCGCGTTCGTGCGCGAACACGCGGGAGATGCGCGGTTGACCAGCGGGGAATCGCTGGTCGAGCACGCTGCCGGCACGGCGCGGATCATGCAAACGTTGAACGTCGATCCTGCGGCCATCGTGGCGGCGGCGTTGTTCGCCATTGCGCCGCATATCGACGACCCCGAGCGTGTGATCAGTGAGCGTTTCGGCGCGGAAGTGCAAGGCCTCGTCGCGGACGTCCGCAAGCTGTGGCGGCTGGGTTCAGTCAGTTCGCGGGCGACCCAGGCAACGTTGCCGGAAACGGGTCGTGAAGCGCAGGCGGCGCGCCGTGCCCAGGTCGAAGCGTTGCGCAAGATGCTGCTCGCGTTCGCGCAGGATATCCGCGTGGTGTTGATCCGGCTGGCGTCGCGGCTGCAGTCATTGCGCTATTACGCGGCGAACAAGCTCGAGCCTTCGCCCGACGTGCCGCGTGAAACACTCGAGATCTACGCGCCGCTCGCGAACCGGCTGGGCATCTGGCAATTGAAGTGGGAACTGGAGGACCTCGCGTTTCGCTTCGAGGAGCCGCCCACCTACAAGCGCATCGCCAAGTTGCTCGACGAAAAACGTGTCGAGCGCGAAGCGTATGTGACCGACGCTATCGCACGCTTGCAGAAAGAACTGGCCGCCGCGAATATCCGCGCGGAAGTGAGCGGCCGGCCGAAGCACATCTACAGCATCTGGAAAAAGATGCGCGGCAAGGAACTGGATTTTTCCGAGCTGAATGACGTGCGCGCGTTTCGTGTGATCGTCGACGACATCAAGGATTGCTACACCGTGCTCGGTATCGTCCATAACTTGTGGCAGCCGGTGCCACGGGAATTCGACGACTACATTTCACGGCCGAAAGCGAACGGGTACCGGTCACTGCATACCGTCGTGGTGGGCGACGACGGGCGAGCGTTTGAAGTCCAGATCCGCACACAGGAAATGCACGGTTTCGCCGAATACGGCGTAGCTGCCCACTGGCGCTACAAGGAAGCGGGCACGCGCGCGTACGGCGGCCAGGTGACGGCCAGCGACAAATACGACGAAAAGATCGCGTGGTTGCGCCAACTGCTGGCGTGGAAAGAAGACGTCTCCGAGGGCGATCAGCCGGGCGCGCAGCCCTGGCAGCATTTGCGCGAAGCCACACTCGACGACGACCACATCTACGTGCTCACGCCGCAGGCACGCGTGATCGCCATGCCGCAAGGCTCGACCGCCGTGGACTTCGCGTATCACCTGCATAGCGAGCTTGGGCATCGTTGCCGTGGCGCTCGTGTCGACGGTGCCATGGTGCCGCTCAACACGCCGCTGCAGAACGGCCAGACGGTCGAGATCGTGGCGGTGAAGGAGGGCGGGCCGTCGCGCGACTGGCTCAATCCGTTGCTCGGTTATTTGCACAGCCCGCGGGCTCGGCAAAAGGTGCGCGCGTGGTTCAACGCGGTCGATTCCGAGGAGAACATAGCGAACGGGCGCACGCTTGTTGAAAAGACGCTGCAGCGTGAGGGCAAGACGTCCGTCAACCTCGATCAGCTGGCATCGAAGCTCGGTTTCAAGACGCCTGAAGATCTGTACGCGGTCGTCGCCAAGGAAGAGTTCAGCCTGCGCAACATCGAGCAGGCGCTGCACGACACGCCGCCGCCGGAACCCGCGCCCGAAGCGCCGGCGCAATTCGAGAAGCGCAGCAGTGGGCAAAGCGTGGCGCAAGGTGCGTCTACCGGCGTGCTGGTCGTCGGCGTGGACGCGTTGTTGACTCAACTGGCACGGTGTTGCCGTCCGGCTCCGCCGGACCGCATCGCGGGCTTCGTCACGCGTGGCAAGGGCATGTCGATCCACCGCAGCGACTGCGCGACCTTCCGGCGCATGGCCGAGCGTTCACCCGAACGTGTGCTTGAGACCGCGTGGTCTGCCGACGTAATGAGCGGACGCGGATCGTCGGTGTACCCAGTCGATCTCGCCGTGGAATCGAACGATCGGCAAGGCTTGCTGCGCGATATCTCCGAAGTCTTTGCGCGCGAGAAAATGAACGTGACCGGCGTGAAGACGCAGAGCCGGCGCAACGTCGCGTACATGCAATTTACGGTCGAGGTGTCGAGCGCCGCGCAAATTCAGCGCGCGTGCTTGTTGTTGGGCGAAGTGCAGGGCGTGGTGCGCGCGTCGCGACGGGCCTGAAGCCGCGCGCACGAAAGAAAAATACATGCCCGCTCCTGCACTTAATAGGTTGATAACGCGTTGAATTTGAAGCGCATTGTTAGTGCTTCTTAAACGTATCGACGAATATCTGCAATGTCATCGCATGAAAGCACTTGCCAAGATTCAAAACGCTCCATATAATTTCGCTTCTTCAGGCTCGTAGCTCAGCTGGTTAGAGCACCACCTTGACATGGTGGGGGTCGTTGGTTCGAGTCCAATCGAGCCTACCAACGAAAGTGGAAATCCGGTTCAGGCTGGATTTTCAAAACTGCAGCAAGCGTCTTGGCGCGAAAGGCAAATGAACAAGATGGCACCGCGAACGTTGACCGAAACAACTTCGGAGCGACGCTAGTCGAGGACCACTTTCGCCTTTGCAGTTGTAGGAAAAGTGAATGCGGCCCCTCAAAATGTGGGGCCGCATTTTTTTTTGCCTTCGCGCGTTCGCCTTGGCGTTTGCAAGGCATTGTTGAATGAACTTGGGCGTCGGCTGCCGGCGTCTTGGAGAACGAAATGGTTTCGATACGTTTGCCCGACGGGTCAGTTAGACAGTACGACCACCCTGTGACGGTTGCGGAAGTCGCCGCGTCGATTGGTGCAGGTCTCGCGAAAGCCGCGTTGGGCGGCAAGCTCGACGGCGAGCTCGTCGATACGTCCACGCTGATCGATCACGACGCGTCGCTCGCCATCGTCACGGAAAAGGACGCTGACGGTCTCGATATCATTCGGCACTCCACCGCGCATTTGCTTGCCTACGCAGTCAAGGATTTGTATCCGGACGCGCAAGTGACCATTGGCCCTGTGATCGAGAACGGTTTCTACTACGACTTCGCGTACAGCCGCCCCTTCACGCCGGAAGATCTCGAGAAGATCGAAAAGCGCATGGCCGAAATCGCGAAGAAGGACGAGCCGGTGTCGCGCCGGGTGGTAACGCGCGGCGAAGCGGTCGATTACTTCAAGAGCATCGGCGAAAAGTACAAGGCGGAGATCATCGAATCGATCCCGTCCACCGACGACATCAAGCTGTATTCGCACGGCAGTTTCACGGATCTTTGCCGCGGCCCGCACGTGCCGTCTACCGGCAAGCTGAAGGTCTTCAAGCTGATGAAGGTCGCGGGCGCTTACTGGCGCGGCGACTCGAAGAATGAACAGTTGCAGCGTATCTACGGTACGGCCTGGACGAAGAAGGAAGACCAGGAAGCGTATCTGCACATGCTCGAGGAAGCCGAGAAGCGCGATCACCGCAAGCTCGCCAAGCAACTCGACCTGTTCCATCTGCAGGAAGAGGCGCCGGGCATGGTGTTCTGGCACCCGAAGGGCTGGGCGATCTGGCAACAGGTCGAGCAATATATCCGCCACCGCCTGAACGAAGTCGGCTATCTCGAAATCAAGACGCCGATGATCATGGATCGCTCGCTGTGGGAGGCGTCGGGTCACTGGCAGAATTATCGTGAAAACATGTTCACGACGGAGTCGGAGAAGCGCGATTACGCCATCAAGCCGATGAACTGTCCTGGCCACGTGCAGGTGTTCAACCATGGCTTGCGTTCATATCGCGATCTGCCGCTGCGTTATGCGGAATTTGGCTCGTGTCATCGCAATGAAGCGTCGGGTGCGTTGCATGGCCTGATGCGCGTGCGGGGTTTTGTCCAGGACGACGCCCACATTTTCTGCACGGAAGACCAGTTCATCGAAGAGTCCATTGCGTTCAATACGCTCGCGATGAGCATCTACAAGGATTTCGGCTTCGATCACATCGACATCAAGCTGTCGCTGCGTCCCGATTCCCGTGCCGGTACCGACGAAACCTGGGATCGCTCGGAACAGGGCCTGCGCGACGCGCTGACCGCGTGCGGTCTCACGTGGGAAGAACTGCCGGGCGAGGGTGCGTTTTACGGTCCGAAGATCGAGTACCACATCAAGGACGCGCTCGGCCGGTCATGGCAATGCGGCACGTTGCAGCTCGACATGGTGCTGCCGGAGCGCCTGGGCGCCGAATACGTGGCGGAAGATAACAGCCGCAAGCGCCCGGTGATGTTGCACCGTGCAATCGTCGGTTCCATGGAGCGTTTTCTCGGTATTCTGATCGAGCACCATGCTGGTGCAATGCCCTCCTGGCTCGCGCCGGTGCAGGCTGTGGTGTTGAATATCGCTGAAAGTCAGGCTGAATATGCACTGCAACTGACCCAATCGTTGCAAAAACAAGGGCTTAGAGTAGAGAGCGATTTGCGCAACGAGAAGATTAGCTATAAAATACGAGAGCACACGTTGCAGAAGGTTCCCTATTTGCTGGTTGTCGGGGACAAGGAGCGTGAGGCACAAACCGTAGCCGTGCGTGCTCGTGGCGGTATTGACGCTGGCGTGATGCCCGTCGATGCATTCCTTGAGCGTCTGCAGCAGGACGTGCAGGCGTACAAGTAAGCCCACCCGCAGCCCGGCTAGTTTTTTTAGATTTTTAGAGGAAACGTAACATCGCTACTGATAAGTCTGCACATCGCATCAACGGGGAAATCACGGCACCTGAATTGCGCCTGGTCGGAGTGGACAACGAGCCGCTGGGAATCGTGAAGCTTGCCGATGCTTTCCGCATGTCGGAACAGCAAGACGTGGATCTCGTCGAAATCGCGCCTCAGGCTGTCCCGCCCGTCGCCCGGTTGATGGATTACGGCAAGTTCAAGTACTCGGAAGCCAAGAAGCAGCACGAGGCGAAACTCAAGCAGAAGATCGTTCAGGTCAAGGAAGTCAAATTCCGGCCTGGCACCGATGACGGTGATTACAACGTGAAACTGCGCAACCTCACGCGCTTCCTCGAAGATGGCGACAAGACGAAAATCACGTTGCGTTTTCGCGGTCGGGAAATGGCTCACCAGGAAATCGGCATGCGCGTGCTCGAGCGGTTGAAGACCGATCTCGAAGAGCACGGTCAGGTCGAGCAAATGCCGAAGATGGAAGGGCGCCAGATGATCATGGTCATGGCCCCGAAGAAAAAGAAGTAGTCGAAAAAATCGATCGATGGATCGCGCGGCCGGGAAATATTCGAAGGTCTGCGCGGCATCGTTTGTGCAGGTTTCGGGGCGCTGCCGGATAATAGGCGGCGTTCATGAAAAAGCGGTGGCTGTCAAAAGTCTGCCGCTCATAAGTGGCATGTGGGTTTCGAAGGGCGGGTCAGGATCGAATGGATCGACCGCACACCCATATCCATCTAATAAACTGGAGTAGTTTCATGCCGAAGATGAAGACCAAGAAGAGTGCTGCAAAGCGCTTCGTGGTGCGTCCGGGCGGTACCATCAAGCGTGGTCAAGCCTTCAAGCGTCACATTCTTACCAAGAAGACCACCAAGGTAAAACGCCATTTGCGCGGTTCCACGGAAGTTCATCATGCAGATATGAATTCCGTGCGCGCAATGTTGCCGTTCGCTTAACCCTTAACTGACACTCACAGGAGCGCACTATGCCTAGAGTCAAACGTGGGGTTACCGCACGGGCCCGTCACAAGAAGATCATCAAGCTGGCCAAGGGTTACCGCGGCCGTCGCAATAACGTCTATCGCATCGCCAAGCAAGCGGTCATGCGCGCCGGGCAATATGCCTATCGCGATCGCCGCAACAAGAAGCGTGTGTTCCGTGCTTTGTGGATCACGCGTATCAACGCGGCGGTGCGTCAGCACGACATGACGTACAGCGTGTTCATCAACGGCCTGAAGAAGGCTTCGATCGAACTCGACCGCAAGGTGCTGGCCGACATGGCTGTGTTCGACAAGGCTGCTTTTGCTGCGATCGTCAAGCAGGTAAAAGCCGCCGTTGCAGCCTGATCGAGCTTGTTAGCAAGATTGGTACTGCGTAGTTCGTTGTAGCGCTGTCTCTAAACGGACAGCGCTACGACAAAAAAACGGGGCTCTTGTCGAGCCCCGTTTTTGTTGGTGAAGCCGGTGAAGATGGGTTGGAGCGCGAAGATACCCAAGTCGCGCAAACATCGGCCCGGGAACGATCAGAAGAACTTTGACGCGGAAATGATGGGATCAATGGATCTGGACCAGATTGTCGCCGACGCGCGAAATGCCTTCGAAAACGCCGCCGATGCGGCTACGCTCGAAAATGAAAAGGCCCGCTTTCTTGGTAAGTCCGGGGTGCTCACGGATCTGCTGAAAGGCTTGGGCAAACTCGATCCTGACGCCCGCAAGACCGAAGGTGCACGCATCAACGCGGTCAAGCAGCAGGTGGAAGCGGCACTGAACGCGCGCCGTCAGGCGCTGGCGGACGTGTTGCTGAATCAGCGGCTTGCGTCGGAATCAATCGATGTCACGTTGCCTGGCCGCGGTCTCGGCGCCGGCAGCCTGCATCCGGTGATGCGCACGTGGGAACGCGTGGAACAGATTTTCAGCACGATTGGTTTCGATGTGGCCGACGGCCCCGAAATCGAAACCGACTGGTACAACTTCACTGCGCTGAACAGCCCGGAAAATCATCCGGCGCGTTCGATGCAGGACACGTTTTATATCGACGGGAAAGATGCGGACGGGCGGCAACTGCTGCTGCGCACGCATACCAGCCCGATGCAGGTGCGCTACGCGCGCATGAACAAGCCGCCGATCAAGGTGATCGTGCCGGGCCGGACCTATCGGGTGGATAGCGACGCTACGCATTCGCCAATGTTCAATCAAGTCGAAGGTTTGTGGATCGACGAGAACATCAGCTTTGCCGACCTGAAGGGCGTGTACTCTGATTTCCTGAAGAAATTCTTCGAGCGCGACGACATTCTCGTGCGCTTCCGGCCGTCGTATTTTCCGTTTACCGAGCCGTCCGCCGAAATCGACATGATGTTCGAGCACGGCAAGAACGCCGGTAAATGGCTCGAAATCTCGGGTTCGGGGCAAGTTCATCCGAACGTGATCCGCAACATGGGACTCGACCCGGAACGGTATATCGGCTTTGCATTCGGCAGCGGCCTCGAACGCCTGACAATGCTGCGCTATGGCGTGCAGGACCTGCGCCTGTTCTTCGAAAACGATCTGCGTTTCCTCGAGCAATTTGCCTGAATGCACGTTGCTGCGAGCCGTTGTCTGGACGGTTACGTCCAGACGCAGACACGACTTATGTCGAACCTCATTTCGAACCTAGACACACATGCAATTCCCGGAATCCTGGCTTAGAACTTTCGTCGATCCCAAGCTCTCGACCGATGAACTCTCGCACGCGCTGACCATGGCGGGTCTCGAAGTGGAAAGCCTCGCGCCCGTCGCGCCGCCGACCACGAAGATCGTCGTCGGGCAGGTGCTTGAAGTGGCGAAGCATCCGAATGCCGACAAGCTGAACGTTTGTCAGGTCGACGCCGGCACCGGCGAGACGCTGAACATTGTGTGCGGTGCGCCGAACGTGTCGCCGGGAATCAAGGTGCCGGTTGCACTGGTCGGCGCTGAATTGCCGCCGGCCGAAGCCGGTGGTGCGCCGTTCGCGATCAAATTGTCCAAGCTGCGTGGCGTTGAAAGTCAGGGGATGTTGTGCTCGGCACGCGAACTGAAGCTGTCGGAAGATCACAGCGGCTTGCTGATCCTGCCCGCCGATACCCCGATTGGCCAGGACATTCGCCAGACGCTCAACCTCGACGACACCGTTTTCGAGATCAAGCTCACGCCTAACAAAGCCGATTGTTTGTCGGTATTCGGCGTCGCGCGGGAAACCGCTGCTATCACGGGCGCGCCGTTGCATGCGCTCGAGATGCCGCCGGTTGCCGTCACTATCGATGAAATATTGCCGGTCAAAGTATTGGCGCCGGATTTGTGCGGACGCTTTTCGGGCCGCGTGATTCGCGGTGTGAATGCGCACGCGAAGACGCCGCACTGGATGGTCGAGCGTCTTGAGCGTTCGGGACAGCGCAGCATCTCCGCGCTCGTCGATATCTCGAATTACGTGATGCTTGAACTCGGCCGGCCGACGCACGTGTTCGATCTCGACAAGATCCACGGCGGTATTGAAGTGCGCTGGGGGAAAAAGGGCGAAACGCTCAAGCTGCTGAACGGCAATACGGTGGAACTCGATGAAACCGTCGGTGTGATCGCCGATGATCGCCACGTCGAAAGCCTCGCCGGGATCATGGGCGGTGACAGCACCGCCGTGTCGCTCGACACGACCAACATTTACCTGGAAGCCGCGTTCTGGTGGCCGGACAGCATCCGTGGTCGCGCACGCAAGTACAACTTTTCCACCGATGCCGCCCATCGCTTCGAGCGCGGCGTGGATTATTCGACGACCGTCGAACATATCGAGCGCATTTCGAAACTAATCCTCGATATTTGCGGCGGTAACGCCGGTCCTGTAGACGACCAGACGCTCAACGTGCCGACGCGCGAGCCGGTGAGCATGCGCGTATCGCGGGCGAACCGGATTATCGGCGTGGCAATTGGCGCCGAGGAAATTGCGCAGATTTTCACGCGACTTGGCCTGACGTTCACGCACGATGGCGACACGTTCGCGGTCACGCCGCCGCCGTATCGCTTCGATATCGAGATTGAAGAAGATCTGATCGAGGAAGTTGCGCGCATTTATGGCTTCGAGAAGATTCCGGCGCGTCCGCCGGTTGCGACCAGCGAAATGCGTCCGACCAACGAAACGAAGCGTTCGATTCACGTGTTGCGCCACGCCGTGGCCGCACGGGACTACGCGGAGACGGTGAACTTCAGTTTCGTCGATGCCGAATGGGAAGCGGATTTTGCCGGCAACACGAATCCTGTGAAGCTGCTGAATCCGATCGCGAGCCAGCTTTCGGTCATGCGCACCACGTTGTTTGGCAGCCTGATCAGCGTGCTGCGTCACAATCTGAACCGGCGCGCGGACCGGATTCGCGTGTTCGAAGCGGGCCGCGTGTTCCTGCACGATCCGGCAATCAAAGCAGGCGAACTGGCTATTGAAGGTTTTGACCAGCCGAAAATGATCGGCGGTTTGGCTTATGGTCCGGCGTTCGAAGAGCAGTGGGGCGCGAAACCGTCCCGCAGCGTCGATTTCTTCGACGTAAAAGGCGACGTGGAAGCGCTGTTCGCGCCGGTCGTGCCGCGTTTCGTGAAAGCGGAACACCCGGCGCTGCATCCGGGGCGCAGCGCACGGATTGAAATCGACGGCCGGGCCGTGGGCTGGATCGGTGACCTGCACCCGCGCTGGATGCAGAAATACGATTTGCCGCACGCGCCGGTTTTGTTCGAAATCGAAGCTGATGCTTTGATTCAACGCGCATTGCCGGTGCCGTCCGACGTGTCGAAATTCCCGCCGGTTCGCCGCGATATTGCGATTGTCGTGGACCAGAAGGTTGAAGTGCAGGCGCTCATCGACGAGCTGGAAAGTGCCCGTTCCGAGCCCGCCTGCAAGCATGTCACCAGGGTTGCTTTATTCGACGAATTTCGTCCAAAATCAAGCACTTCCGGTGGGTTGGATGCACATGAGAAAAGCCTTGCCTTCCGTGTAACGTTGCAAGATACTGGCGGGACGCTTCAGGACGAAACGGTCGAAACGGCCATCAAAACATTGGTGGAACGCTTGGCTCGAGTACATGGCGCGCGATTGCGCGGATAGCCTGCAGTTGGCCCCCTCCGTCTTCATCGGCACGCCATTTTTTCGATATGAACCAAATGAACTCGAGTGATTTCGAAGCCCTTCTTTCGGCGCAACGCAGCGCCATGATCCGAGATGTTCCCACTTCGAACGGTGCGGCAACGGCAGAAACGCCTACGCTGACAAAAGCCGAATTGGCCGAAATGCTATTTGACCATGTCGGGTTGAATAAGCGCGAAGCCAAAGACATGGTGGAAGCATTTTTCGAGGTCATTCGCGACGCGCTTGAAAGCGGCGACAGTGTCAAGCTATCCGGCTTTGGCAACTTTCAGCTACGCGACAAACCGCAGCGTCCCGGACGTAATCCGAAAACGGGGGAAGCCATTCCCATCGCGGCGCGTCGTGTTGTCACGTTTCATGCGAGTCAGAAGTTGAAAGCGCTGGTCGAAGCCGGTGCTGAAAACAGTTTCGGCCGCTGAAGTGACGGGCATTTGCCATTTGCTGCCCGAGCGCTTATTAGCGACATTCGCCCCATTCGCGACATTCACCACGATGGTTGATTGACGATGGAAAAAGTCGTCCTGCCTCCAATCCCGGCCAAGCGCTACTTCACCATCGGTGAGGTCAGCGAGCTATGCGGCGTCAAGCCGCACGTGCTGCGCTACTGGGAACAGGAATTCACGCAGCTGCGGCCGGTAAAGCGGCGTGGCAATCGCCGCTATTATCAGCATCACGAAGTACTGCTGATCCGCCGCATTCGTGAATTGCTTTATGAGCAGGGTTTCACGATCAATGGCGCGCGTAATCGGCTCGATTCACATGGTCGTCCGAACGGTTCGGCTGGCGATATCGAGGACACGCAGGAAAGCGGTGCGATTCCCCAAGTGAATGCCGGGGTCGATGTCGATCAATTGCGTAAGGACATTCTGCAAGTGATCGATTTACTGGGCGGATGACGACTTGCGGGAATCACCCGCTGGCATCAAGCAGAAACAGAAACTCAAGCAAAAAGGCGTCGCGATTAATCAGCGACGCCTTTTTTGATTTTGATCGGAGCGAGAGCATACGCTCGGTTTTACGGGCTTTAAGCTTCGTCCAAAGCCGTTATTTTCGCGCGTTGTCGCGTTTGAATTCCAGGATCGGCAAATCCGGTTCTGACAACATCGCCTTCAGTACGTCATTCGCAAATTCCTCAACCACCGCGTGCCATTCAATCGTGCCAACCGGAAAATCGCCAGGGCATTTTTTCCCCTGCGCCTTCCGGATTGCGCCGACGCTCAGACTCAACGCCCGCGCCCTCTGGAAGGTGGGATCGTTCGAGTCGGCAGGTGGGTTGATTTCGTGGTCCATAGATGGGCTTTCGGCAACGGGTGGAAAAACTTTAGGGTGAATCTGGCGAAAATATTTGCGCGCCGGAAGTCGCCGGAACATGAGTGTACACAAGCAAAACAGGGGCGGAAGAGCACAAAACAGGGACATAACCCGTAACAGCACGAATCCCCTGATTGCTCCAATCCGCGATCGACAGGTATCGTGCTTCAAGAAAACGAGTAGGGAGCGCAGCATGGCGGAGACATTGGGCGTTGCAATTATCGGCGCGGGCATGATGGGCGAGGTTCACACGCGAGCGGCACGGCTCGCCGGCGCAACGGTGCGCGGTATTGCGTCATCGAGTGCAAGCCGCGCGGCGCAGGCGGCTGCCCGGTTGGGGATCGAACGGGGTTACGCCTCGGCGGAGGAGGCAATTGCGGATCCGTCGGTATCGGTCATTCACGTGTGCACACCGAACGCCAGCCATTTTTCCCTCGCGATGGCCGCGCTCGACGCCGGCAAGCACGTCATTTGCGAGAAGCCGCTGGCAACCCGCGCGAGCGACGCCGAAGCGCTGGCGCTCGCCGCGCGCAAGTCGGGTCGTATTGCGACGGTTCCGTTTGTTTATCGCTATCACCCGATGGTCCGCGAAGCGCGTGCGCTCGTGCAGGACGGCAGCGTGGGCGCGCTGCAACTGATCCACGGCAGTTATCTCCAGGACTGGCTGCTGGGCGTCGACGACACCAACTGGCGCGTGGATGCGGCGTTGGGCGGTCCGTCGCGGGCGTTTGCGGACATTGGCTCGCACTGGTGCGATCTGGTGGAATGGATCAGCGGCGAGCGCTTCGATGCCGTCGTGGCGAGCTTGCAGACAACGATCGCCGAACGTCCGGCCGGCTCGGTGCAATCGTTTACCGCGGCAGCGAAAGGCGGTCCGACCCAGACGGTGGGGACGGAAGATGTCGCCGGTGTTTTGCTGCGCACCAGGAACGGCGTGCTCACGACGCTGACGGTGAGCCAAGTGTCGGCGGGGCGCAAGAACCGGCTGTGGTTCGAGATCGATGGCGCGAAAGCGAGCCTGGTGTTCGATCAGGAAAATCCGGAGCGGCTGTGGGTCGGCGAGCGCGATTCCACGCGACTGCTGGTGCGCGATCCGTCGCGGGGAAGCGCTGAACAGCGCCGCCTCGCCACCTTGCCGGCAGGTCACGCGCAGGGTTATGCACAATGTTTCGAAGCGTTCGTGGCGGACACCTACGCGGTGATTCGCGGCGAAACGCGCGAAGGTTTGCCGACATTCGAGGACGGCTGGCGCTCGGCGTGCATTGTGGATGCTGTGCTGGCGTCGTCGAAGGCGAATGGCTGGGTGCGGATTGAGTAACGGCGTGTTTGCAGGAAATACGCGCAGGTTTATCAGCATGGCAGGGAAGCTCGAATTAACCTGCTGACGAAGTTGTTTTAAGCGGCTTGCCCACACCGCGATATCAAAGAAATGACCGGTTCGTTGTACGACAATGGGCGCACGAACCGGTTCGTTAGAGACACTCGTTGGCCCGTTGCATCGGCGTCCCGACGTCGCGCGCCAACAATCCCGCCTGCCTTGGCAACCCAACATCGGTTTAAACAAAAAAGTCTGCCCGACGTGTCGATTTGCGGGCTGATCGCACGTCGTATCGAAAGAGGGCGCTGTTCGGCGCCGTCTCTCCAGTTAGTTGGTCAACCCGTTACATCCAGGAGCAAAGCAATGTCGACTTCAGCTGTCAAACCGATCCCGGAAGGGATGCATACGATCACGCCTCACCTGGTTTGCAAGGGCGCATCGGACGCCATCGAGTTCTACAAGAAAGCATTCAACGCGGTCGAGCAAATGCGTCTGCCGACTCCCGACGGCACGGTGATGCACGCCATGCTGAGCATCGGCGATTCAACACTGATGCTGGCCGAGGAATTCCCGAATTGTCGTAGCGGACCGCTGACGCTGAAAGGCTCGCCGGTCACGCTGCATTTGTATGTGAAAGACGTCGACGCCGCCTTCGCGCAAGCCGTCGCCGCCGGTGCAAAAGTCACCATGCCCGTCGCCGATATGTTCTGGGGAGACCGCTATGGCCAGATCGAAGATCCGTTCGGTCATCACTGGTCGCTCGCAACTCATACCCGCGATCTCACCGCCGATGAGATCCGCGAAGGCATGCCTAAGGGCATGCCGACGTAATTTCGGGCGAGTTCAACTGCAATAGGCAGCATGACGCCGCGTCTGAAGCGTCAGTCCGCGGCGTCATACCGGCCAGCACTTTTGTGGGTTAAGCGTGTTCGCTTAACCCACAAACCTCAGGAGTTTCCATGCAGAAGATCTCTCCTTTTCTATGGTTCAACAACAACGCGGAGGAGGCCGCTCAGTTCTACACGAGCATCTTCAATCACTCGCGAATCCTGTCGGTGATGCGCTTCGGCGACGCAGGCCCTGGACCGAAGGGCGCGATCATGGGCATTGCATTCGAACTGGAAGGCCGGGAGTTCAAAGCGCTGAACGGCGGCCCGGTGTTCACCTTTACGCCTGCTATCTCGCTTTTCGTCGACTGCGAGACTCAGGAGGAAGTCGATAATTTGTGGGCCCGGCTCGGCGATGGCGGCGAACCGCAGCAGTGCGGCTGGATTAAAGACAAGTTCGGTGTGTCGTGGCAGATCGTGCCTGTGGCGCTCGGGAAAATGCTTCAGGACCCGGACGCGGAGAAATCGTCGCGCGTCATGCGGGCAATGATGGGCATGGTCAAGCTTGATATCGCGGGGCTCGAGCGGGTTTATCGGGGCGAGTGACCCGGGACCAAGCGGGGCGTCATGAGCGTTCTGTCGGCCGTCATTCGACAAATAACAAAAATGAATTTGGGATGATGCGCGTACGCCGGTACGATCGCGCGTTCCGCAGCCTCTGCAATTGCATCCCGTCCCATGTCGATTTCCTTTGCACCCGAGCCCGCCGTCGCGTCCGCATCCGGATCCGCGTCAGCCGCCGCGCGTCCCGTTATCCGCAGCGCAGCCGATGTCTCGCAGCTCGTCAATCGTGGCGCCGCGGTCGGCAGCGACGCGCGCATCGTTATTGCCATTGCGCTCGGTGGCGTGTTCCTCGACGCCTATGATCTCGGCGCGCTCGCGTTCGGGGTGAAGGACATTGCCCGCGAGTTTTCGCTCACGCCGGCCGCGACCGGTTTTGTCGCTTCAGCGATTACGTTCGGCGCGATCATCGGCGCGTTCCTGGGCGGGTATCTGACCGACAAGATCGGCCGGTATCGCGTTTTCATGGCCGACATGTTCTTCTTCGTGGTCGCCGCGATTGCGTGTGGACTCGCGCCCAATGCCTGGGTGCTCGGTGGGGCACGTTTTGTCATGGGATTGGGCGTGGGCATCGATTTACCGGTCGCGATGGCTTTCCTCGCGGAGTTTTCGCGGCTGAACGGGCGCGGCAACAAGGCGGCGCGCATCGCGATGTGGTGCCCGACCTGGTACGCCGCCATCAGCGTGTCCTATTTGCTCGTGCTCGCGTTATACGCCGTATTGCCTGCCAGCCATTCCGGCTGGCTGTGGCGGCTGACGCTGGGTTTCGGCGCGCTGCCGGCGCTCGTGATCATTGCGATTCGTAGCCGATATATCAGCGAGTCCCCGGTCTGGGCCGCGAATCAGGGCGACTTGCGTGGCGCGGCGCAGATCTTGAAGCGCTCGTACGGCCTTGATGTCGAGGTCGATCCGGCCGCGCTGCAAAGCGCCAAAAAAACCGTGCATAAAGCGACATGGAGCAATTACGGCGCGTTGCTGCGCGGCGTGTACCTGCGACGTACGGTGCTTGCAACTGTCATCGCGGTGGCTTCGTCGTTTGCGTACAACGCGGTCGCGTTCGGATTGCCGGTCATCATTTCCAGCTTCCTCGCGCAGTCGATGCTCACTACCATTCTCGCCGCGCTCGCGTTGAATCTGTGTTTTGCTTTCGTGGGGGGATTGATTGCCGTGCGGACGGTGCCGAAGGTCGGCGCGTGGAAGCTGACCGTGCTGGGTTACGCGTTCCAACTGGCGGCGTTGATCGGGCTGGCGGTGGTCGGCCGTCCTGCGGGCGTCGCGCAGGTCGCGCTTGCAATCGGGTTTCTCGCGGTTTTCCTGCTTGGGCAAGGCTTCGGTCCCGGTTCGCACAGCATGACGTTTGCATCGCTTAGTTATCCGACGTCGTTGCGTGGTGTGGGCGTGGGTTTCAATCAGACGCTGATGCGCGCGAGCTCAACCGTTTCGCTGTTCCTGTTCCCCGTGCTTTCGGCGGCGCTCGGCACCAAGGTCTTCTGGATTATCGCGATCGCGCCGCTTGCCGGTTTGATCGCGCTGCTGGCAATTCGATGGGAACCGTCGGGTTATGACGTCGATGCCGAGGATTTCGATACGGCGTCCGTCACCGTTAAACACGCTTGATGGCCGCGCGGGGCAGGCGATGTTTGCTTCGTCGCGTGCGGACTGCGCCAAACGCCGGTACGATCCCTCATGGCGAATTCCAACCGCAGCGGGTTTGATCGCTGCATTACTCCATGTCCATGAGGAACAAAATGATCGTTGAAATGCGTATTTATCACTGCGCGCCGGGTCGTCTGCCCGCATTGAACGACCGGTTCGGGAACATTACGCTCGGCTTTTTCAAGAAATACGGAATCGAACCGATCGGGTTCTGGACCACGCTGGCCGGTCCAAGCAACCACGCGCTGACGTACTTGCTGAAATGGGAAAGCCTGGCCGAGCGCGAAACCAAGTGGAACGCGTTCCAGGCCGACGCCGAGTGGATCGCCAAGCGTGCCGAGACCGAGGCGAAGGCGCCTATCGTCGAGCGGATTGAAAATCACTTTCTGTCGCCGACGGCTTATTCCGCTTTGCGTTGATGCCATGATGTAGAGATCTGCCCGGTTATCGGATTCGATACCCGGGTTTTTTTGTAACTGGCTCGCGAACGTGCGCTTCGTGAACGAAGGGCGTGCCCGGTGCGGCTTAAACCCCGGTTTCCATCTCTTAGCCTAGCGGTTTCAACAAAATCGCAAGGGCCTCACCGGCCGTGGCTATCGCAACGGCAGATTCGACCGGGTTCGTGTTGAAGAACGTCCACGGGCCGATATCGTCTCTGAACTGATTCCACGTTCCGATAAAACCGAGCGACAGAATCAGCCCGAAGAGCAGGCTGAATGCGATTGCCGCGGATAACCACTTGTTGTGATTAAAACTGTCCGGTGAAAACGCGAACACGCTCAGACAGAGCAACTGCACGGCAAGAACCACCAGTACTCCTGGATGGTATTGGATACCTTTGTATGTGAACGAACGCGACATGCGCGAGCGTTCATATCTGTTTCCCATGGCTTGTCCTCCTTGAATCGTGGACTTCCGACCCGTTCATGGATCACTCTATAGCCGCTGCGCTCCCGTCAGGATAGGCGGCGTGGCCCCGGCTGTCCTGCGCCAAGTCCCGGGCTGGGTCGGTGAGCGCGATGCGGTCGCTTTTAAGCACGTATGCTCTGACCGATGAGACCGCTGGCGGAACAGGCGGGCTGGTGTCTGGATGCTATCGAGGGGGTCGTCAATCATGTTCGGGTGCGGGTCTGATCTGACAGTAAGCCCGCGAGGTGCTTCTTACACCTTTAAAACGTCTGCTCTGCAATCGGTGCCGGTCGATGCGGTGCGTCCCCGGCAGCACGGCTATTGTGTCCCAGAGGGGGCTGCCGCGATCGTCGGGGGAAGGGGGCACCGCAGATCGCGGGGCAAAGCGCCTTTGTTACACGCGGGGCGGAACTGGCGCCAGCTTCGCCGCACTGTGGCTAAAGTTTTCCCAATTCTTGTCGTCATACAGAGCGCTACCTATTACACCGGAGACCGCAATGAAGTCGGTAAGCGCAGAAATCGACATGGTGGAAAAGACGCTGCATGAACTCGTTCGGCGGCCACGTTTGATTCGTGGCATCTACTGGTCTACGCACATAGAGTGCCTTCTGGCGCGCCCGGGACTCCGGGCTCAAGACAAAGTACGGCTAGCCGCTCTGCTCAACTTGATCAGCAGCGTAGCGCCAACCGTTGAGCTCTCCCAGGATTTACGAGTTGATGCTTTGATTGCGACCTGAGCCGGGACCGCTGCTGTCTACGAACTGACCTGATCGGCTCTGACTTCGGCTCTGACTCAAACGGTTCACGCGAATGCACTCGGAGTGGAGGAGTGCGTGAGCAAAGAAAAAAGGACTTAGCCCGTTAAGGCTAAGTCCTTGATTTCCCTACAACTATCTTGGTCGGGGCGACAAGATTTGAACTTGCGACCCCCTGCACCCCATGCAGGTACGCTACCAGGCTGCGCTACGCCCCGAAAGATCAAAAGTATATCAGAGACTCTTGGATTTTAGAACCTGCAGACTCATCTTCGAAGCAAAGCCCGTCAGTTTCACTCTTCCAGCGAGCAAATGGCGTTCATTCCGCCACCGCGCCGGATGCCGGAACTCGACTCCGCGGTTCGGGGCGGCGGCGCCAGGGCCTATAGCCTTATGGCTTGCAAACTCAAGCAAACTCAATACCGCAACTCGGACTGTGTGTACTCGGACGTATGGATGGTCACTGATGGCTCGACGGGGCTTCTCCTCGCGCGAAACCTCAAAGCCATCACAGCGGCAACGACGCAAGGAATTGCGTAAGCCACTGCGCGTTCGCCACAAGCGGACAACGACGATAGATCGATGTATCGCTCACGATCGGTCGTGGTAGCTGAAGCAAAAACGAAAGTCAGCGTGAAATCCAGCAGCATTGCCAGACCGCAGAAGCCAATGAAAATGAGCGCGCCGTTGAACACCGGCGCGCGGCGGCCGGCGTTCAACGTGTTGCAGACAAACACAAACGCCCCCAACAACGCGAAATTGAGGATCAACGGAAACCAGGGGAAATTCATCACACGCCCGCTCGGTGGTCTTGTTAGAAGGAAAGAGCCATCGATCGCCGGCTCCGGAGAGCCCAACGAGCGAAGTGGCGCGATCTTCACATGAGCGGTAGCGTGATTTGAATACGATTTATCCTAGTTTTCGAGGCGTCGGCGAAGATCCACGCGACCGGGCGGGGGCAACCTGATGCGGCATGGAACGGTCGACGGAATCATCGGCGGCGAGTGCTGCCGAGATGAAATCGATGAAAGTACGCACCTTGGTCGTCATGTATTTGCGGCTCGTGTAGACGGCGTATACGCGCGGTGCGAACGTGGTGTAGTCGGGGAAAAGGCGCGTCAGAACGCCTGACGCCAGTTCCTGCGCCACGATCCATTCGGGAAAGTAGGCGAGGCCAATTCCAGCGCGCACGAGTTGCAGCATCATGGAGCTGTCGTTGGTCTTGAGCACGGCGCTGTTTTTCACCGCGAAAACGCCGTCGGGACCGGAGAACTCAACGGTATCCACGCTGGTGTACGTCGGCAGAACGATTTCATAACGTTCGCTGAGTTCGCTGGGATGCCGCGGATAACCCCGCCGCTTCAGATAGTCCGGCGAGCCCACGAGCACGAACGGCACTTTGCAAAGCGGTCGCACGATCATCGTGGGAGAAGGTTCTGACGTTGCCCGCAATGCCATGTCATAACCTTCTTCCACCAGATCGACGAAGCGGTTTTCCAGCCGCAGATCGATCAGTACGTCCGGATAACGCGCCCGATAGGCGACCAGGATATCGGCGAACTTCGCGGTCGCGAACCAGCCCGGCGCCGTGATCTTCAGCACGCCTCGCGGTTGATCGGTTTGCGACCCGACCGCGGCTTCGGCGGCCTGCAAAATATCCAGCGCTTCCCGGCACTGCTCGTAATAAACACTGCCGGCTTCCGTCAGGCTCAGATGACGCGTGGTCCTGTTCAGCAAGCGAACACCCAGTTGCCGTTCGAGATTGGCGACGTGCTTGCTGGTCATCGCGGTGGAAATATCCAGCCGCTCGGCGGCTTTGACAAAGCTGCCGGCTTCGACAACGTCGCGGAATACTCGCAGACTGGTTAATGCATCCATGACTCGGCATCCATGACACTTTCCTGACAGGAAACAAAGTGCTCAGTTTAGCGGCGTTTGTCTTCACGCCGAGTTTCATCGGCCTCCGCCTAGCCTCGTCTTGCCACCATCTCGGAAACACGCTGGGCCGCATCCAGCAGCGGGTCGAGAAATGCCTTCACCATCTGCTTCGCGTTTTTGCGCTGCGCATTGCCGCTGATATTCAACGCCGCGATTACGCGTCCCTGGCGGTCGCGGATGGGCGCGGACATCGAAATCAGGCCTTCTTCCAGTTCCTGGTCGACGATCGCCCAGCCTTGCTTGCGCACCACGGTCAGCGCGGCTTTCAGCGCGGTTTTATCGGTCAGCGTGCGGGGCGTGCGGGCTTCCAGCGGACTGGCATCGAGCACGGCGTCGAGTTGGTTTTCGTCGAGCGAGGCCAGCAGGACGCGTCCAAGCGATGTGCAGAACGCGGGCAAACGGCTGCCGATAGACAGGTTGATCGTAATGATCTTATGCGTGGGCACGCGTAGCACGTACACGATCTCCGTGCCGTTCAACACGGCGGCCGAACAACTCTCGTGCACCTGGCCGACCAGCTCTTCCATCACCGGTTCGGCCAGGTTCCAGAACGGCATCGATGTCAGGTAGGCAAAACCAAGGTCGAGGATTTTCGCGGTCAGCGTGAAATAACGCCCGTCGGCGTCGACGTAACCGAGCGCCTGAAGGGTAAGCAGAATGCGGCGCGCGCCCGCGCGGGTCAGCCCCGACGCGGCGGCGACCTCCGACAAGGTCTGCGCCGGACGCGTGGCATCGAAGGAGCGGATGACCGATAAACCGCGCGCAAACGACTGCACGTAAGCATCGCCGGGCCGCGAGGGAGAATCGGCTTCGGCAGGGGACGTGGTCATCGCTATTGGTCCTATGAATCGAGCACATTGCGAGTGCATCGGTACAAACCCGAGGATCATTGACAGCGCAACGAATGCGGGAATACCATGACGTTTGTTCGCTAAACGAATCGATGTTCGCACAGCGAACTTAAAAATGCAAGCGACGCCGGGCAAGATCAAGTCACCCGGCGCGCTTTGATTCAGTTGAAATGCGGCTTCGATGCATTCGGCATTCGTCAAAGGAAGAGACGGCATGATCAACAAGATTTTCGACTCGCTGAGTTCAGCGGTGAAGGACGTTCAGGACGGCGCGACCGTGATGATCGGCGGGTTCGGCACGGCGGGCATGCCGTCGGAACTGATCGATGCGCTGATCGAACAGGGCGCACGCGAACTGACCATCGTGAACAACAATGCAGGCAATGGCGAGACGGGCCTCGCGGCGCTGTTAAAAGCGAAACGCGTGCGCAAGATCATCTGCTCGTTTCCGCGACAGAGCGATTCGCAAGTGTTCGACGGCTTGTATCGCGCGGGCGAACTTGAACTCGAACTCGTGCCGCAAGGCAACCTCGCTGAGCGCATTCGCGCGGCGGGCGCGGGCATTGGTGGATTTTTTACGCCGACGGCCTACGGCACGAAGCTGGCGGAAGGCAAGGAGACGCGTTTTATCGATGGCCGGCATTACGTGCTCGAAGCGCCGCTGCACGCCGATTTCGCGCTGATCAAGGCATTCAAGGGCGATCGGTGGGGCAATCTGGTGTATCGGAAAACGGCACGCAACTTCGGCCCAATCATGGCGATGGCAGCAAAAACGGCCGTCGTGCAGGTATCGCAAGTGGTGCCGCTCGGCGGGTTGGACCCGGAAGATATCGTGACGCCGGGCATCTTCGTGCAGCGCGTGATTGAAGTGCCGCAAGCGGTGCACGCGGCAGAGACGGCAGCGGCGAAAGCGGCTTGAGCGAGTGCCGCTTAGCTGCAAGCCTTTTAGCCCAGCCGCAACAACGAATGCATCAAGCAAGGACATCGACATGAAAAAACTGACTCGTGACGAAATGGCGCAACGCGTCGCCCGTGACATTCAGGAAGGCGCGTATGTGAATCTCGGCATTGGCGTGCCGACGCTCGTCGCCAACCATCTCGCGGCGGATCGCGAAATCTTCCTGCATAGCGAAAATGGTCTGCTCGGCATGGGCCCGGCGCCGGAGAAGGGCGCGGAAGATGACGAACTGATCAACGCCGGCAAACAGCACGTGACGCTGCTCACCGGCGGCGCATATTTCCACCACGCCGATTCGTTCGCGATGATGCGCGGCGGCCACCTCGATATCTGCGTGCTCGGCGCGTTCCAGGTGTCGGCCAAAGGCGATCTCGCGAACTGGCATACCGGCGCGCCCGACGCCATTCCGGCTGTCGGCGGCGCGATGGATCTGGCGATCGGCGCGAAGAAGGTCTACGTGATGATGGAACTGCTCACCAAGCAGGGCGAAAGCAAGCTGGTGCCCGAATGTTCCTATCCGGTGACGGGCGTGAATTGTGTGAACCGCGTGTATACGGATCACGGTGTATTCGACGTGACGCCGAATGGCTTCGTGGTGCGGGAAATTATCGAAGGGCTGTCGTTCGACGAATTGCAGAAACTGGCGCAGGTGCCGCTGACGTTTGAACCGCTCGAAGCGGCTACCACGCTCGAAGCGTAATCAACGCTTAATCAGGGAGATAGCATGAAAGAAGCTTTTATTTGCGACGCGATTCGCACGCCGGTCGGCCGTTACGGCGGCGCGTTGTCCTCAGTTCGTGCCGACGACCTCGGCGCCGTGCCGTTGCGCGCGTTGATGGAACGCAATAAGGACGTGGACTGGAACGCCGTCGACGATCTGATCTTCGGTTGCGCGAACCAGGCGGGCGAGGATAACCGCAACGTCGCGCGCATGTCTGCGCTGTTGGCCGGTTTGCCCGACGGCGTGTCCGGCTCGACGATCAACCGCTTGTGCGGATCGGGCATGGACGCAATCGGCGTGGCCGCGCGGGCAATCAAGTCGGGCGAAGCGGCGCTGATGATTGCGGGCGGCGTGGAAAGCATGAGCCGTGCGCCGTTCGTGCAGGGCAAGGCGACCACGGCATTTTCGCGCCAGGCAGAGATCTTCGATACGACCATCGGCTGGCGTTTCATCAATCCGCTGATGAAGAAGATGTACGGCGTGGATTCGATGCCGGAAACCGCCGAAAACGTCGCGACCGACTATAAGGTGAGCCGCGAAGATCAGGACGCGTTTGCTGTGCGCAGCCAGCAGAAAGCGTCGCGCGCTCAGAAGGATGGCTCGCTCGCGCAAGAGATCGTGCCAGTTTCCATCGCACAGAAAAAGGGCGATCCGGTGCTGGTCTCGCAGGACGAACATCCGCGTGAAACGAGCATGGAAGCGCTCGCGAAATTGAAGGGCGTCGTGCGTCCGGATGGCACGGTGACGGCGGGCAACGCGTCGGGCGTGAACGATGGCGCGGCGGCGTTGCTTATCGCCGATGAAGACAGCGCCAAGCGTTTCGGCCTCGTGCCGCGTGCGCGCGTGTTGGGCATTGCAACCGCCGGCGTGCCGCCGCGCGTGATGGGCATTGGTCCGGCGCCGGCGTCGCAGAAGCTGATGAAGCGCCTGGGCATGACCATCGATCAATTCGATGTGATCGAGCTGAACGAGGCGTTTGCATCGCAAGGTCTGGCTGTGCTGCGCCTGCTCGGCATTGCCGACGACGATCCCCGCGTCAATCCGAACGGCGGCGCAATCGCGCTCGGCCATCCGCTCGGCATGAGCGGCGCACGCCTGGTGACGACCGCGATGTATCAGTTGCATCGGACCGGCGGACGCTTTGCGCTGTGCACGATGTGTATTGGCGTGGGTCAAGGCATTGCGATCGCCATCGAGCGCGTGTGATGTCTGAGCCGACATTTTCGGCGGCGGGACGGCTGACGGACCTGATCTGCGGCACGCGCGAGATGAACGCTGTGTGGTCCGCGCGCCAGACCGTCCAGTCGATGCTGGATGTGGAGGCGGCGCTCGCGCGGGCGTCGGCTGAGCATGGCGTGATTCCTTCTAGTGCAGTGGTGGCGATCGTGGCCGCTTGCAACGCTGATCTGATTGATCCTGACGCGTTAATGGCTGGCGCTGCGTCCGGCGGCAATCTCGCGATTCCGCTGGTGAAGTTGCTGACCGCGGCGGTCAAGCTTAAAGATGCCGACGCCGCCAAGTACGTGCATTGGGGCGCGACGAGCCAGGACATCATCGATACCGGTACTGTCTTGCAACTGCGTGCCACGTTCGACTTATTGGAAGCGGGTTTGAACGAGGCTTGCGACGCGCTCGCCAGTCAGGCGCAGACATATCGGACAACGCCGGCAATCGGCAGGACCTGGCTTCAGCAGGCGTTACCGATCACGCTCGGTCTTAAATTCGCTCAATGGCTCGATGCGTTGACGCGGCATCGCGAGCGTCTTGCGCAGTGCCGTTCGCGCGTGCTCGCGCTGCAATTCGGCGGCGCGGCGGGCACGTTGGCGAGCCTGCGGGACAAGGCGCCGTTGGTCGCCCAATCACTCGCCGATGACCTCGGCCTGCAACGTCCTTCGTTGCCATGGCATACCCAACGCGATCGCATAGCGGAAGCGGCGGCCTGTTTCGGCATGCTGACCGGTACGCTCGGGAAAATCGCCCGCGATATCTCGCTGCAAATGCAGACGGAAGTCGGCGAACTGGCCGAGCCGGCCGCAGCGGGCAAGGGCGGTTCATCGACGATGCCGCACAAGCGCAACCCCGTGGGCTGCGCTGCTGTTTTAACGGCTGCCATGCGCGCGCCGAATCTGGTTGCGACCGTGTTCAGCGGCATGATTCAGGAGCATGAACGGGCGCTCGGCGGCTGGCAGGCCGAATGGGAAGCACTGCCCGATCTTGCCCGCCTCACGGGCGGCGCACTCGCGCAGATCACGGCGATTGTTTTGGATATCGAAGTGAACGCCGAGCGGCTCGCAGCCAATCTGGATCTCACGCATGGATTGATTCTCGGCGAAGCGGTGATGCTCGCGCTCGGCGATCGAATGGGCCGGCTCGATGCGCACACGCTCGTGGAACGGGCGTCGAAGCAAGCCGTGGCAACCGGCGCGACCCTTTACGACGTGCTCGCGAACGACGCGCGTGTCGCGCAACATCTCTCTCTTGTCCAACTGCAAGCCCTGCTCGATCCGGCGAACTACGTGGGTCAGGCGCATGCTTTTGTCGATGCCGCGCTGCGCGTGCATCGGCTCCCTTTATCCAGGAGTCTTCCGTAATGCCTTTTGCCGCCGTCAACGGTATTCAACTCTTCTATCGCATCGACGCCACCGCCGGGAGCGACGCACCCTGGCTCGTGCTGTCGAATTCGCTTGGCTCCGACGTCTCGATGTGGGCACCGCAAGTCGAAGCGCTCGCCGCGAAATATCGCGTGTTGCGTTACGACACGCGCGGTCACGGCCGTTCGGACGCGCCCAAGGGTCCGTACACACTCGCCCAACTTGTGGGGGATGTGATCGGTTTGCTCGACACGCTCGGCATCGAGCGCGCGCACTATTGCGGCCTTTCGATGGGCGGGCTGACCGGCATCGCGCTCGCCGCACGCCACCCGGAGCGCTTCGCGCGCGTGGTGCTGTCGAATACGGCGGCGCTGATTGGCTCGGACGCGGTATGGACGCCCCGGGCGGCGAAGGCCCGCGAGGAGGGCGGCATGCCTGCATTGGCCGATGCCGTCCTGCCGCGCTGGTTCACGGCTGGCTTCATGGCGGCGCACCCGCTTTTGCTGTCGGGTATTCGCGACGTGTTCCGCCACACTTCCGGCGAAGGTTATGCATCGAATTGCGAGGCGATCCGCGACGCCGATGCACGTGAAGAAGCGAAGACCATCAAGGCGCCGGTGTTGGTTATTTCGGGCACGCATGACCAGTCCACGACCGCTGCGCAAGGGCGCGAACTGGCCGGGTACATTGCGGGCGCGCGTTATGTCGAACTCGATGCCGCGCACTTGTCGAATATCGAGCAGGCGGACGTCTACACGAAAACGTTGCTGGATTTCCTGGGAGCCTGACATGACCGAAGACGAACGTTACGAAGCGGGATTGAGCGTGCGGCGCTCGGTCCTTGGCGATGCGCACGTCACGCGTTCGCTTGAGAACCGCACGGATCTCACGACCGAATTCCAGAACCTGATCACGCGCTACGCATGGGGCGACATCTGGACGCGCCCCGGCTTGCCGCGCCATACCCGCAGCCTCCTGACCATTTCGATGATGGTCGCGCTCAACCGCAGCGAAGAACTGGCGCTGCATTTGCGGGCAGCGAAAAACAACGGCGTCACGCGTGAAGAAATCAAGGAAGTGCTGCTGCAGACCGCCATTTACTGTGGGGTGCCGGCAGCAAACTCGGCGTTTCATCTGGCACAAAAGATCTTCGATGAGGACGATCGCGCGGCGTAGCAGTCGTCCTGGCAGTCAAACGAGATTCAGAAGCAAGGTGGAGATGAGCATGGCCTGACAAGGTGCCGTGCTGGATGCGTGACGGTTGGTTGGATGTTGTTTGCATGTTGTTTGATCAGGACGGCGACGTGGTGAACCACGCCGCCGTCTTTGCATTTGGGGTAGCGGGTTTTGGTTTTTCTGACCTTGCGTGTCTGAACACGCGCTCGACGTTTTAGCTCATTCAGGATACTCGCAAGGCGCGTCCCGGGATATCTCATCCTGGGCACTGGTGCCAAATAAACACGAATAGTCCGCATAAAACGCTCGAATCCTCTATCGAATGGCCTATCTCCCGTCGTTTTAAGAGTTTACTGATAGGGGAAATTTATCTTGACCTGTCACAGTGGCACACGAGCGTGCTGCCGGCTTTCTGCCTGACGGGAACCACATTGATCCGTGTCTGCTGGCTGCCGAGGCAAATCGGCGGCCATGTGCGTTCCTGCGCACGCTCAAGTCGCTGGTCCTGATCGATCGACCACCCGGGACCCGATGCCAAATGATTCCGAGGGCGCGTCCGCGCGTCCAAGCCTGAGAGAGCAAAAGAAATGAACAAGACGCAGCGCGTGGTATTGAAGAAGCAAAATGAGGTGTCCACTGGCCTGCGTAAGGCTGGCTCGCACGGTCTTTCGAAGATTGCGTGCTCCAGTCGGCGAACGAAAAAGGGCACCGCGATATTCCTGGCGCTCGCTCCATTCTCCTTGATGGCGGTGCCGCAAGTATCGAGCGCTGTGCTTGTCGACAACCTGGCGAAGGGTTCAAGCGAACGCGCTCAGGTCTATTCATCACAAGTGCGCGAGGCATTGAGCGCTGTTGCGCCACGTGCCTCCGGGTGGGACAGTGAAGGTGCCGGCCGGGTTGCGGCGGTTGCCTTATCCGCGTCCAGCCTTACACCGGATCAGCTGATCGTATCCGGGCCAATCGACGGCTCAACGCCTACCGCAGTGACCGGTACGAACGCGGTTGCAATCGGCGTGAACGCGCACGCGAACGGGGACTATTCCGTTGCTGCCGGCTCATATGCGAGCGCGGCGACAGGCTCGGTGGCGCTCGGAGCAGGGGTGTCGGCATCGGGCAGCGAATCCACTGCACTCGGCGTTCGCACCAGTGTTTATTCGGACCATGGACTTGCCATGGGCTGGCGCACGTCCGTCAATGCAGACGCCACGGATTCACTGGCAATTGGCTCGGGTGCGCAGGTTTATTCGGCGGCTGCCGGAGCGATTGGCAAGGATAACTCCGTGAATGGCGCGGGGACCTACGTGATTGGAAACAGTAACGTAGCATCAGGCGCGGATTCGTTCGTCCTGGGCAGCAACGTAACCGCGAGAGGACAGAACAGCATCGTGCTTGGCGCGAACAGCGACGGTTCGCTGGACAACGTGGTATCCGTGGGTGACGTCGGGTCGGAGCGGCGAATCGTGCATGTGGCGCCTGGGATCAGTGCAACGGACGCAGTCAACATGAGCCAGTTCAACGCGCTGGGCGAGAGGGCCAATGGATTTGTCGCGTATGACACTGCGGACAAGAGCATGGTGACGCTCGGGGGCCAACCGGGCGCACCTGCGGTAGCGCTCACCAACCTGAAGGCGGGCGCGTTGAGCGTACAAAGCAGCGACGCCGTCAACGGCGCCCAACTGAACGCGACCAATACGAACGTACAAGACGTTGCTGCCTCGCTCGCCACGCTGACGCGTGCGGAACCGTTGAAACTGTCGTACACGGACGACAGCAAATCGAACGTCGTGCTGGGCGGAACCGGCGGCACGATCTTGTCGAACGTGAAGGCGGGCGTCGCGGATCAGGACGCCGTGAACGTGGCGCAACTGAAAAGCGCAGGTCTGATCGACCCAACGGGTAATACGGTTGCTGCCATTACCTACGACTCAAAAGCGGATGGCTCGGTCAATCGAAGCAGCGTGACGCTGGGTGGTTCGGACGCCGTGGCGCCCGTCGCATTGCACAACGTCGCGGCCGGAGCCGTAAAAGCGGGCAGCACGGACGCGGTCAACGGCGACCAGTTGTTCCAGACGGCGCAACTTGTCGACGGCTTGCAGAACGGCGCCGCGCTCAAATACTTTGTATCGAACACAACGCTTGCCGCCGCATCCGCAAGTGGCCTCAACGCCACTGCGATTGGCGGTAATGCGCAAGCTATTGCCGGCAACACGGTTGCCCTCGGCGCGAACTCGGTGGCGGACCGCTTGAATAGTGTGTCGGTGGGCGCGGCGGGCAATGAGCGGCAGATCACCAATGTCCAGGCAGGCACTGCCGACACAGATGCGGTCAACGTTGGGCAACTGAAGAGTGCAGGTCTGGTCGATCAGACTGGCAAGGCAGTCACCGCGTTGGCTTATGACAAGAACGCAAGCGGTGCGACGGATTTCGGCAACGTCACGCTCGGACAGGGCATTGCCGGCGGCACGGCAATCCATAACGTAGCTGCCGGCACGCTTGCCACAGACGCCGTGAACCTGGGTCAGTTGAACGATATCGTTAGCCATGTCAGCAACTTCGTGACATCAAGCAGCGCGCTTTACAGTGCGGCCGGCGATACATCAACCGAAGCGGCGACGGCGAGCGGCACGCATGCCGTCGCGATGGGCGCGAACGCCACGGCCAGCGCCGCTAATTCGGTGGCGCTGGGGGCGGGCTCGCTGGCGGATCGCGCGTCGTCGGTATCGGTGGGAGCGGTGGGCAGCGAGCGGCAGATCACCAACGTAGCGGCCGGTACGTCAGCAACGGACGCCGTCAACCTGAGCCAATTAAACCAGTCAGCCAGTTCCACGCTCAATCAGGCCAACAGCTATACCGATCAGCGCTTCAATAATACCGACCAGCAAATTCGCGACCTCGACCGCAACACGCGCAAGGGGATTGCGTCCGCGTCGGCGCTCAACGTCGTGACGCCGTACCTGCCGGGACGAACGACGCTGAATGCGGGTGTCGCCGCTTATCGCGGGCAGGCGGCAATGGGTATTGGCGTTTCGCGCTGGAATGACAAGGGCAACATCAACTTCAATGGCGGAGTGTCGTCGTCGGGTGGCAACAGCACCATTGTGCGTGCGGGCGTGGGTTACGTGTTCGGCAGCTGACCAGCGTAGCGAATTGAACATTGCCGCCGTCACGGGCGGTACGCACAGCAAGTCCACGGAGCTTAATGCGCCGTGGATGTCACCGGGTCGAACCATGAAAAACATTATCCTCGCCGCAGCCTGCATCTATGCGCTGGCGGGCTGCGCCAACACGGAATTGCGTGACAGCCTGGGCATCCAGGACCCAACCGTTCTGCAAACGGGGTTCGGCACGCAGCAAAGCACGCAAGCGGGTGCGGCTGTTGAGCCTTGGGCGAGCGTCTACGGGCAAATTGAGAAACCTCGTGAGGTGCTTGTACAACTACAAGCACGGCTCGACCAACTGGATCAACGCAAGGCCAATTATTTCGGCTACAAAGACCAGTGCTGGATCGACGTGGCAAAAAGCGAGATCGATGCGGGAGATCGTTGGGGCTTTGTAGAAGAGTCTATCGGCGAGGCTGCGCACCTGACCGCCGGACTTGAAGGTACACAGCCGTTGTCGCCCGAAAACCCATCGCTGCGGACGGTCGCAGTGCTGCGTCCGGACCTGACGACGAGTCTGCAGGCGATCATTGCCGACCCGCGGTTTATCTATTGCCCGCAGGCGCAAAAGCAGACAGCATGCGCCGAAGTCAAGTTGATGCATGCGGGCCATGATGCGTGGACCCGCCGGTTCGACAAGGCAAAAATCAAGGTCGACAAGGTCGAGTCCACACTGGGTGAAGCGCGGCAGAGTCTTGACAGCTGCGTGATTCCGCGAGAGGACGTGGGTTCGTCCGACCCATTGCCCAAGCTTGTTGCGTTACCTGTCGACGCGTTGTTCGCGTTCAACGGCAGCAGCGTTGAATCCATCACATCGGAAGGCCGGGAGAGGCTCGATGGTTTGATCGCGGACGTGAAAGGAGACGGCGCCGTGTCGTCGATTACCGTGTCGGGTTTCACTGACCGCTTAGGCAGCGGGGCCTACAACCGGCGGCTCTCGCATCAGCGTGCCGAGACTGTCCGGCGTTATCTGGTATCGGGCGGCGTGACGACTGTGGTGCAGGCACGAGGTTACGGCCGGGCATCGCCGGGAACGGATTGCCGGATGCGCGACCGACGTGCGCTGGTGACTTGTCTGGCAAACGACCGGCGTGTCGAGTTGCGCTTTTTACACAAGGAAGATCAGGGGACGTGAAGGGGGGCGTGAAGGCGCACGGATTCACTCATCCACGCGCGTGTCTCCGGGACGGTTAGTTTGAAACGTATTTTTGGAGGACGTGGACGTTGCTGTGCAGGACGGGCAAGCGGCGCTATTGGTGGTCGCACATATGCATGCTCGCGAGCACGCGGAATCGTGAGAACGCGAGCGCATGCTAATCGCGGCGAAGCCTTCGACGTATGCAGCGGCGGCTCGGCTATCAGGAGCCGCCGCAGCACATGCTCAGGGCCTAGAACGCATAGTAAGGACCATTGCCCGCTGGTGTCGCACTCGCTTCGATCGCGGTAAAGACGCGTCTCCCGAAGAAGAAGGGCAGGCCCCAGTCGAAGTAGTTGCTTGCGGGTCCCGCCAGATTGCTGAGCGCGCTGTTGCCGGTTGCGAATAGCGACGTTGCGTTGCCCATTGTGAACGTCACGTTGCTCGTTGCCCCATTGATGCCGGCAACGGTCGCAGTCAGGCTTTGCACGGCGGTTGGACAGAACCAGAAGCCGCACGCCGGCACGGAGCTCAGCGCGAAGAACAGGCCATTCGATCCGCTGTCGATGTAACTCGTGCTGTAGGTTTGCCCCTGAAAGGCGGTCGAAACAAACCCTGTTATCGAGTTACTCGGGAGGACCTGAGCGCTGCCAAGCAGATTGTTCGACTGTGAGCCGATTCCGAACGTCATGGTGCCGGTGACACTCGCTGCGCCGGTGGCGGCGACCGCGGGAAGGTCGATGACAAGGCCATTGTTGTCGGTGGCGAATCGGCTTATTGGATTGGTCACCTGCTGTGCAACTGGCAACGTAGCTGCTACGCACGCGCCCGACGAGCAGCCGTAGTACCAGCGTGGCAAGGCGGTCGTGGCGCAGCCGCTGCCGCAGTCGGCGGTGAACGGCCCTACGCCGAGAATACCGTTGCTTCGCAGCGCCGTAGCGGTCAGCATCGGCAGGCCCGAGTTACTGCAGTCCGTGGGCACGGCCGGAATAGCCGGGTCCGCGATGACCTGGATCGATGTCGCCGCTGCCACCTCGCCGGCCAGATGCACGTCGGCAGTCCGCACCGAACCCCATGTGTATCCCGAGCCGAATACGGTACAGCTTGCCGCGGTCGAACCCGAGCTGGCCGCAACGGAGGGCAGCATCACAGTTGGCGCAAGCGCCGAAGCAAGGATGCGTAATCCCTGCGATCCCGTATCCACCTGGATATTGTCGATCGTCTGGCACGTGCTTGTTCCCGGAACGCAGATCGTCACGCTGGTTTGCAACATGTTGCGAGTACCGGTCGCGATCTGTGCAACGGTAATAGGCAGCACGTTAGGCGTGGTCGACTGAGCGACCGTGTTGGCTGGTGCGCTCGCAGGTGTAGCAGGTTGGGCGGGTGTCGCGGCAGTAGGCGTGCTGGCAGCGGATGCTCCGCTCGATGCCGGCGGAGCACTTGCGGCGGTCGGGGAACTTGCCCCGGCTGCCGCGGCGCTGGTTGAATCATTACTGCCACCGCCGCCGCCACCGCAGCCGGACATCGTGACGCTAACGGCAACGATCGCCGTGATAAGTACGCAGGTCAGGTTTCGCATGGTTACCTCTAGTCAATGTCTGCTGCCGTGACGCCGGCCGGCAACGCGCTGGGGAGCCAGGCACGGCCGCTGAAGTCGCGCAAGCGCACTGCCGTTTCCACCATGAGATCACTGCTGCTCACCCTTGATGAGTGCAGCCCGCTCGCATTGGGTAGCGCCGCGCTCGCTTCTTGCGTATACCGGCCGAACCAGGTGCCGAGCAGTACCGCGATATCGGGCATGGCCGGGCCGTCCCAACTGACGGCATAGACCTGTCCCGAGGAAGACACGTACTGGCGTACACGAATCTGATTGGCATCGGTCGATTCCTGCCAGCGCGCCGCGCTGTTCGCGGCTTGATGCAATACCGGAGGAGCGGCATCCGCTGTGTTTGACGAACTCGATGTGCCCGTTGCAACGATCGCGACGGTGGCGCCAAGTTGTGCGTGTGCCGGTCCGCTTGCCGCAATCACCAGCGCGGCAGCAGTTGCCCGAAGAGGGGTGAGGGACTTGATGTGAGGCATGGTGTTACTCCGTTCTCGTGGCCGTTCTTGTTATCTAGAATTAATTTTAGGATATGAGTGCCTCAAAAAACATGGATAGGAATTGTCTTGTGTGGTCTTTAAAAACGTCTCAAAAATTAGTTAAAAGTGCTTATTAAACAATGCGTTGGTTGCGAAAATTAGGCTAGGACAAAGCAAGAGCAATTGTCACAAATTGTCTTGATGGTCATCGCGAGAGCGATTTATGAGATTGAAGGTGGACTTCGGCGGACGAAAAAAGGAAGCCGGGCAGCACGTCGGAACGCATGTTCGGAAGCGTGCAGGAGTGGCCTGATTCGCCTGTCCGGATGCGCGATGCCCGTTCAAATTTCCCGGCATGGAATTCATGCCCGGGCGACCTCGCGGGTGCCGTGTCATCCGGGCCGTACAACGTCAGGGACACTGTTTTTGCACGACGGCGCGTCGGACCGGTAAAATGCTTGGTTGATCCACGGAAAACGCCGTGGCGTAGCGGAAGGATTTCCCAAACATGACAGATTTTCGTGTGAACAAGCCCGCTTTGAAGGTCGCAGCCCTCTTGATGGTGGGAGGCCTTGTTGCCGGATGCGGTACGTCGTCTCCCGATGCAATCAATTACAAGAGCGATGCCCGGGCAAAACAGGCTTCCCTCGCTGTTCCGCCCAATCTGCTCGACGAAACGGGGGATCAGCGCTCTTTGCCGCCGCAGGGCGGGCAGGCGTCGTTATCGGACCTCCAGCAAGTGCAGAAGGTCGCGCCGAACGCGCCTACGGTCATCCCGCCCGTGTCAGGCATGCATATTCAGCGTGACGGCACGGAGCGCTGGCTGGTCATCGACACCAGGGCGCCAGATCAGGTCTGGCCTCAGATTCGTCGTTTCTGGCAGGAACAGGGTTTTCTGCTTGTCGTGGACGCGCGTGACAAGGGCGTCATGGAAACCGACTGGAACGAAACCCATCCGCAGATCTCGGACGGGCTGATTCGCAATACGCTTTCAATGGCAACAGGCAACTCATACGTTGCCGCCGAACGCAACAAATACCGCACCCGGCTCGAGGCAGCGCCGAACGGCGGAACGTATGTGTTCATCAGTCAGAAGGGCATGCGCGAAGCGCTGACGGGAACCAATAACGATCAAAGCCAGTGGCAGGCCAAGCCTAACGATCCCGCCCTGGAAGGCGAATACCTCAAGCGCTTGATGGCTAACCTTGCACTGGCCGACGCGCGTCAGGCCAGCGGCCAGACCGGCGCGACCGACGCTGCCATGGCTGCGGCCGCGGCAGCGAGCTCACCCGCGTCCACTACTGCAGCGCAGAGGGCGGCACAGAACGTCGCCCTTGCCGCACAGACGCCGATCCAGGAAGACGTGGTGCCCGAAGCCAACTCGGTTGAGATCAACGTGCCGGAGCCCTACGATCGTGCCTGGCTGCGTGTGGGTCTGGCGCTCGACCGTACGAACTTCACCGTCGACGACCGTGATCGTGGCCGCGGCATTTATTTCGTCCGGTATGTCGACCCGAAGGACATGACGTCGGCGGAGCAGGGCTTCTGGAACCAGGTGTTCCACGGTAAGAAAGAGAAGCTACCCAAGAACTACGAGATCAACGTGCGCGCGCTGACAGAGACACAGACGCGTGTGTCGATCATCGACAGCAAGGGTAACGTCGATTCCTCGCCGCAAGCGCGCCAGATCATGGGCTTGCTCGACGACCAGTTGCATTGAAGCGCACCGCAGAGTTTCTGCGGACTGGTTCAGGAGGCTGAGTCAGCAGGTTGAATCAGTAAGCTGAATGTCACCGAAAGACCGCGCGTAATGCTTGACCCGCGACTAACCCGCCTGAAGTTCAGGCGGGTTTTTTTGCGTCCGAAATTAGTTGAAGCACTTGATGAAAATGCCTTTTGCGTTCAAATGCGCGGTAACGCGCGCGAGTGAACATGGTCTCCGCGTTACGCTTCGGGCGAAGGACCTTTGAGGGAAGGAAGCGGATCTTTCATGATGCCGGTGTCACGTTACAGCAGTAGTTACATTGTTCGGTCGGGCGCTGTTTCTACTTTTTTATGTGCGGGAAAGCTTATAGGAATCAATCGCATAGGGATTACATTGCATCTGTGGCATGTAATCTGCATGGTGCCTGCGCGAAGCGGCGTACGTGCTTCACGTCGCCATATGTCACCAATTTTCTTTTCACGAATTGCGGTCCGCTGGCCAAGCGGATCTCGATGGCCCCGTCGCCTATCCTCGTAGGGCGACGGCTTTTGCCCGCGCTCCCCAAAGGGAACGCGGGCTTTTTTCTGGTCCATTCAAAAGCCGTTTCAGCGAGCGTGTGACGTCGACGCTATGCTTGATCCTTTAATCTGGAGTCAAGTCATGACGGAAATCGCCGTGGTCGCAACATTCGTCGCCAAACCGGGCAACGAAGACAAACTGAAGGAAGCGCTACAGGGCATCGTGGCGCCGACGCTCAAGGAACCAGGCGCGGTGCAATATGACCTGCATCGCGACATCAAGGAACCACGTCGGTTCGTATTCTTCGAGCGCTGGCTAAGCGAGGCGGCTCTGGCCGAACACAATCAAACGCCGCACATCCAGGCGCTCGGCAAAACACTGCCGGACCTGATCGAGCACGGTGAAATTAACGTAGTGGCAAAGCTCTGAGCCGCTGAATCGGGCACGCGGTCACCGGTGCGTCCGCGCGGCAATGTCTCCGTGCTTGGTGGCCCTAACCCGCGGCCCTGACAACACCACAGCCTTTACCTCGCCAGCCCTTAATGAGTCTCGTGCGGCACGTCGAGAATCAGGATGATGGTCCAGTCGGCGTCGCCGTCATGATGGTACTGACGTTCGGCCACGATAAACGGCTGTTGTTTGCCGTCCGGGCCAAGAAACAGCACGTCGCCTTCCATGGGCAGGCACTCCACGGGCGGCAGCGCGAGATATGCGTCCTTGTCCTTTGCGTTACGCGGCATCAGCTTTTCAATCTTGCGTGATGCTGCTTCGGTCCATTCAATATCCAGCTGGATGTTGCTCATACGATCCTCCGCACACGGGTGCGATTCAATTTATCGACGCGGAATGTAGCATACGCCGTGGCGGTGAACGCATAGTCGCCTGAAGTCGTCGATAACAAACAAAAGCCGGATACAACGCGTCGTGCGTCGTATCCGGCTTTTTTCGTCCAACGGCTAACGTTTGCGCGCCGTTGCGACGCATAAACGCGATTGCTTATTCGGCCGTGCCTTTCGAATGCTTCATGCCCGACTTCTTGTGATGCGTGGCGCCCTTGTGCATCGGCATTTCGGTCTGCATGTTCGACTGGCGTGCCTGCAGGTCCTGCGCGCGCTGCTCGATATCCGAGATTTTGGCCGGATCCGTACTCATCATGACGCCCTGATCGGATTGCGCAAACGCCGCGCTGGTCATTGCGCTCAGGGAAAACAAGACTGCCAGGGACATTTTCTTCATTGTTACCTCCATAGACTCGTTGAACCCGGGTTGGCCTGTCCCGATTGGCGAGACATTACACGCTGCGTAGCAAATACCGATCCTGCCCGCGAATCGTTACATGTAGTTACAGTGCCGTTACATTTCAGCAATGACACTGCGGTTCGACTCTAACAGAGCATCAGCCCGGCCAGTCGATTGACTGAACCGGCGATAATACCGGCGAAGCGCATTGCTTTCTAGTACTGAATTTCGAGATGGGTAACGACCTTGACACATCACTGATAACACCAGGTCGCTTTGCTTCGATTCAAGCTTCGATTCAATATAGCCCCAATCTCCGGTACACCCGAAAGCGTGCGACGCCGACCAGTTCATGCAGGGCAGTTTCAGTATCGATGAAACCGCGCCGGCGGGGAAAGAATGTCGCTTCGGATTGCCGCACATTGCTGGTGAACGCTTGCGTGTCGAGGCCAAAAGCGCTGAAGGCAAGCAATGACCGTTGCATGTGATAAGCGGACGTAATCAGCACCAGGGTTTCGTCGCGTTCCGGCTGCACGATGCTCGCGACATTGCGAGCGTTCTGGTACGTATTGAGGCTTTCGTTTTCGAGCACGAGATCGCTGGCGCTCACGCCGCGAGCGAGCAGGAAGGGCGCATAATTATCGGCTTCAGCTTGTTCATGATGCTGCGGATTACCGCCGCTTACGATGACACGGCAAGCGCCGCCTGCGCGCCGGCACTCACGATACAGCTCGGCTGTGACAACAATACGCGTGAACGCATCACGTTTTGGAACCAGGCGTTTGTCGTCGTCGTAACGCGTGCCGCCGCCCAGCAGGATAAAAGTCGTTCGCGATGCGAAATGCACGTCCTGCGGTCTCGACTTCTGTTCGAACCCGCGCTGCGCAAGGTGAAGCAGCGGCGCCGCGAGCCAACTCGCGCCCAGCGCCCAGAACAGCACGACGCAAACAAGCGCGACCGCGCGCCGGCGTTGTCGCCAAACTGCGAACAGTGCAAAGAAAAGCAGCAATAAAGTTATAAGAACCAATTTGGTTTGAGGTAACGTATAGGTTTTCGAGATAATCCGCTTCGTGGTCATCGCATTCGTGAGAATGCATCGCCGGAACTGCGGAACGCGTGGTGTAGTGCGCGTTTAACGGGCGCTCGGAATTATAAGTAGCGGTAAGCAGAAATAAGCAGCACCTAGCGCAAGCGGCGGCTGCGAGTTCCGGTCAGGGGCCGCGAAGTCGGCATTTTGACTGGTTTCGGGGCGTGCCGCGTTTAGTCGGTGCCGCTGGCAGTCAGTTACTGCCATGTGGCGCCGTCACGGCTGCACTGGAAGATATAACGAGATGACCACGTATTCAAACGAAGCCGTACTCGAAGCGCTCCGGCGAGCTCAGTATCGTCAAGTTCCGTGGGCAAGACGCCCTAACGTTTTCAGCCATCTACGCGACCTGGGCCTGCTGGAACTGGTCCGGCAACGCACCGTTGCACCCGCTCCCGGTTTTCACGCGCCCGTGGACATTGCGGTAGTAACCGAGCGGGGCAAATTCGAATTTTCCCGGCTCGCGCGAGACGAGCGTTCGATGGACTGGGACCTGCATCGCGCAGCGCCTTATTCTCCGGCCGTCATTCAGGAACCCCTGGCCGAAGCACGCGCTTAAAGCGCTTCCAACCTTCGCGCTGAAGCAGTCTCGCGCGTCGAGCGCTCCAGTGCCGGGCAAACGGTTGCGGCAGCGGTAGCGCCACTTCTGCGTCGAATGGGTCAGGCTGTGAAAGCGGCACGCTCATGACAGCGGCAAAATTCCGACAAAAAAAAGCCCGTATCACGAGGATACGGGCGTACCGGATCTACTGCTGCCACGCTGTGCTCATGGCATAAGGTCGGACTGGCGCGATGAGGAAGGGTTCCCGGAAGGGCACTCCATCGACCGAATATGATTTCATTGCGCAGTATGCCGGTGGCTTTGCACGCTTGTCCGGTGACTTGTGCGTTTCGACCGCTCCTCAGTGCTTACGCGGGCGACCTCCGCGATCCGGTTCCGGCCGTGCTCGCGCATTACTCGCGATATCGCCTCGTAAATCCCCACGCGGCGCGGTTTCGGTCATATCGCTGCCACGCACTGGCTCCTTCCTCCAGGCTTGCGGACTGGCTTGCGTATCCGCGCGCAGCGCGAAGTTGCCCGCTGCCGGTTCCGCGTGCACCGTAATTGCCGCCCCCAGCGATGAAAGCACAATGCCGCATACCACCAGTGACATTGGTTTCATGATGAAAACTCCCCTTCGGACCGGTATTGGTCCGCTAGCCAACTTCACAAGCTATGCCAGCGCACGAAAGCATGTTGTAAATATTGGTAAAGAGTTGTTTCCCGGGTTTCCTGACTGGGCGCAACAAATCGTCGCGGGGCGCATGTTTGAGCGG
The DNA here is from genome assembly GCF_964253815.1 of Caballeronia sp. LjRoot34. Taxonomy (NCBI): domain Bacteria; kingdom Pseudomonadati; phylum Pseudomonadota; class Betaproteobacteria; order Burkholderiales; family Burkholderiaceae; genus Caballeronia; species Caballeronia sp. LjRoot34. Next base: position 2,633,898 of record NZ_CAXUSB020000001.1, on the reverse strand, counting down.
CCGCAATGTCAATGTGCGTGGAGGTAATGCACGCCATGCGCTCCCTTTCGATGAACGAAAGGCGAGCGCCTGCCGGCAGATTTTTGACTGACTAAACGGTCTGCGAGTGCAGACCGGTGGCTCATCACTCGAGGAGAGACATCGGTGGGAGCCGGGATAAAACGCAGGAAACCTGCGCGCGGGTGCTTCGCGTAAATTTAGCCGCACAGCCTGGCCGTACAGCGACCGACCATGCCGCTTACCGCATTGGGCCGGCTGTCAGGCCATCTTGACCGGCGCGCGCCACGATTCCGGATTCGTCCAGAATGCGCCACGCAGACGGTCGCGGCTCGGCGGTGCAGGCGGTTTCGCGGCGGTGGAACCGATCCGGCCCCGCAACGACACCTCACGACCATTGCTGCCCAGCCGTTTCACGATTTCGGCGAGCGTACCATCTGCTTGCCATTCGTCGAACCGTCGACGGCAAGTCGGCGGCGACGGGTAGCGGCCCGGCAACTTCGACCAGCCTTCGCCCGTGGACAGAACCCACAACACGGCATTGACAACAGCGCGTGCTTCCACACGCGGACGGCCGCGCCGTTCGCTGCGTGCCGGTTCTGCGCAAAACAAGGCCTCTACCAGCGCCCACTCGTTATCTCTTAGATCGTCGAACATCATGTTTCACCTCAGCGAAGCTAACCCCGGTGCGCTGCCCCGCGCCGCGCACTCTGGTCGGAATTCGAAGATCGAACCCAGGTAAGGTCGGAGCAGACATTGCGACGGACGATTTGCGTTTAAAACTGCAATGGCGCCGACCTCTGCGCAAGTAAATGCGAGAACCGTGCCATGCGTGTATCGATCGGCCGGAAAGCCTCGCGGCAGTAGGCTGGCGCGGTGCCAGCATGGGCCGTATGAGACGCTATAAGTGCAGTTAATGAAATCGGGACAATCACCAATCAAGTGCAATAAGCCCATCCTGCGTGCGCGAATGCATTTCTGCTGCACCGCAGCGCGCCCCTTGATGAAACCGTTTTCTTGACCGACCTTGATCTACAATTTGCATCTATGAGATGGATTGATGAGGGAAGGGTATGAGCCGAGCGCTCAATGTGACGTTGCGCCAGCTACGCGTGTTTATTGAAGTCGCCAGGCTGCAAAGCTTTAGCCGCGCCGGCGATGAAATCGGCCTGACGCAGTCGGCGGTGAGCCGGTGCGTGCGTGAGCTCGAGGGGGAAATCGGGCTGAAGCTGGTCGACCGGACCACCCGCGAGGTGCAACTCACCGACGTTGGCACGAATCTCGTGGGCAGCGTGTCGCGGCTGCTCTCGGACCTTGATGAAGCACTCCGCGAAATCCGCGATCTCGGTCAGCAACGGCGCGGACGGGTCATTGTCGCGGCCAGTCCGACCGTGGCGTGCCGTCTGATGCCGCTCGTCATTTCGGCCTGTGTCCGGGAATTTCCGTTGATTTCACTGGGTTTGCGTGACGACCTCCAGAGCGACGTGATTCGCAAGGTCAAATCGGGCGAGGTCGATTTCGGTGTGGCGATCGGCCCCTACGCCAATGACGACCTGTATGGGGAAGTCGTGATGACCGACTCGTTTTGCGCGGTTGCGAGACGGGATCATCCTCTTGCCGCGGCGCAGGAGGTACCGTGGGCCGCATTGTCCGGCGAACGTCTGGTCATGCTGGACCATGCTTCCGGAAGCCGTCCGATTATCGATGCCGTGCTGCGTGAGCATCATGTCATTGCCGACGTGGTGCAGGAGCTGGGTCATTCCGCTACGGTGTTCGGGCTGGTGGAGGCGGGTGTCGGCATTAGCGTGCTGCCGTGGCTGGCCCTGCCGTTGCCGGCGAACTCGTCACTGGTCGCGTTACCGTTGGTGCCGCGGGTCGAGCGAACCGTCGAGCTGGTGCGGCGGCGCGACCGGTCGTTGTCGCCTGCCGCCGAGTCGGTGTGGGGCCTGGTCGCCGGATTGCCGAAACGCGTTGAAGAACTGGCTTAGCCCATCGCTCGATCGGGTTGGTCGCTAGTGCGTGGGCCATTCCGGAGCGATATCAGCGGTTTGCGCTATTGCACGCCCAGGCAAGCCCGCGAAAGGGCGCAAGAACTGGCCTGATGGCTAACGCACGCGCCGTACAGCGCTTTTCGGAGGGCGTCGCGTTAGACTTTCGCTTTATATCGGTGGAGGCGGCAATGAGCGAGTCTGAAGGGGCGGTTATCTCGGAACTGGGTGCGCTGGCAAATGCACATACAAGCGCACATGTAAGCGCACAGGCCGAAGGCGAACGTGTGCCGAATGCACGTGACGCCGTCCGTGCGTTGCGCCCGTCGCAGATTCGTGAGGTCGCCAATGCGGGTTTCGGTGTCCCGGACGTGCTGCCTTTCTGGTTCGGCGAATCCGATCAGGTCACGCCGCTGTTCATCCGCGACGCCGCCAGCCGTGCGCTTGCCGACGGTGCAACCTTCTATACGCACAATCTGGGCATCGCGCCGCTGCGCGAAGCGCTTGCCGGCTACGTCGGCAAGCTGCATGGCGCCACCCGGCCAGCTGAAATTGCCGTGACAAGCGCTGGCGTCAACGCACTGATGCTGGCGACGCAGCTGGTCGCAGGCGCAGGCGACCGTGTGGTGGCGGTCACCCCGCTGTGGCCGAATCTCGTGGAAATTCCCAAGATTCTCGGCGCTACAGTGGAAACGGTCGCGTTGACCTATGGCGCCAACGGCTGGACGCTCGATCTCGACCGGCTGCTGGCTGCTCTCACGCCCGGCACGCGCATGTTGATGATCAACTCGCCGAATAATCCCACCGGCTGGGTCATGACACGCGAGCAGCAGCAGGCAGTGCTTGACCGGTGCCGGCAGCTTGGCATCTGGCTGGTCGCCGACGAAGTCTACGAGCGCCTCTATTACGGCGATGACGCCGCGGTCGCTCCTTCGTTCCTCGATCTGGCAAGCCGTGACGAACGGGTAATAGCAGTGAATTCGTTCTCGAAGGCCTGGCTGATGACGGGCTGGCGGCTCGGCTGGATCGTCGCGCCCGAGCGCCTGATGGAGGATCTCGGCAAGCTGGTCGAGTACAACACCTCTTGTGCGCCTTCGTTCGTCCAGATGGCCGGGATCGCTGCGGTGCGGGACGGCGAGCAATTTACACAAGCGCTGGTCGCCGACTTGCGCGCCAGCCGCGATTACCTTGTGACGGCATTGCAGCGGATTCCGGGTATCGATGTGCGGGCGCCAGCCGGTTCCATGTACTTGTTTTTCAGGCTGCCGGGTGCGAACCGCAGCCTGGAGCTGTGCAAGGCGCTCGTGCGCGAGAGCGCGCTCGGACTTGCGCCTGGCAGCGCATTCGGTCCAGAAGGAGAGGGGTTTGTGCGCTGGTGCTACGCTTGCGACACTGCCCGCCTGGACGCCGGGGTTGCACGTCTGCGAGCGTTCATGGAAGCGCACCCGGCCGGGTGAGCGGGTACGCGGCTAGGGGCTGCAGGTTGGCGGAGAGCAAGGGGCGGGGTAATACAGGGACAGGACAAGGACGGGGGGCAGGGTTTCGGTTTCGGAAGGCCACCAGACGTGAGTCTGGGGGCGACCCAATGTTTCACCTTTACGCACCGTTTGTTTTTGCGTAATATGCGTCCAGTCACGCGCTTCCGCCTTGGAAAGCGCTGCTTCGTCCGGCTGGGAAAAGCTCGGCGATCAGTATCTGATCCCGTGTTTGGCCTCCCCCCGGTGCGTGCTCCCAATCAATATGACCGATCAGAAATCGGGCGAGCGCGTCGTCAGTATCCTCGTCCACGGTTTTCCAGTCTGAGCGTTGCGAATGGTTCGAGTAGTCGGCGTCATTCGATTCGGTCTGACTTGACCGGTTCATAGACCATACAGGGTCCTATCTAGCTGCATGAATACCCAAGAGGCGAAGATCGTCCTCGAGACTGCCTTGATCTGCGCGCAGGAGCCGCTGAAACTCGCCGAGTTGCGCAAGCTTTTCGCCGACGATATCTCGGCCGACACGGTTCGCACCTTGCTCGACGCCCTGAAGCAGGATTGGTCGGGACGTGGCGTGGAACTTGTGTCGCTTGCGTCCGGATGGCGGTTTCAGAGCAAACCTGCAATGCGGGCCTATCTCGATCGGCTACACCCGGAAAAGCCGCCCAAATATTCGCGGGCCGTACTCGAAACGCTCGCGATCATTGGCTACCGGCAGCCTGTGACGCGTGGCGACATCGAAGAAATTCGCGGTGTCACGGTGAACACGCAGGTCGTGAAGCAACTGGAAGACCGCGGCTGGATCGAGGTGATCGGTCATCGCGACGTGCCGGGCCGGCCAGCGCTCTACGCAACGACCAAGCAGTTCCTGGATGACCTGGGCTTGAGCGCGCTGGATGAACTGCCCGCACTCGACAACCCGTCGGCGCAACTGGAAGCTTCGTTGCTCGCGCAGCATGCAATCGATTTCCCCGGCGACGATGCCGCCGCAATCGGTGCCGCGTTGGTGCAAGGGCTGGAATCGAAGGGTGGACCCGCTTTGCTGCCGGACGCTTCGAGCGCGGACGCATCGCCGTCATCGGCGCTTTTGTCCGACGTTGACGAGGCCACAACCACGACGGTTATCGCCAAAGAAAAGCCGGATGGCGAGCAAGGAACGGTTACTCACGTTTCCGGGCCTGATACGTCGGACGCGTCGAACACGTCGGACGCATTCCCGGGCGCGACCACGCATGAGGAGACTCAGTCGCTGTATTCGCAGGAACCCGTGGCGGCCGAAGCAGTCCATCCGGAAGATGAACCATTTTTGCATTCACAAGCCGGCGCTGACGAGCCTGTGAACGAGAAGAACGCCGATGCGCGAACGAACGCACCGGGGCAATTCGAACCGCCACAAGCGGTGTCCCTGACCAGCTCGGAACCGCTCGAAGCGGTTGCAGATATTAGCCGGGACCCATTACAAGCAACGCCCGGCGACGCGGTCAACCGTCGCGAGGCGGCGCCGGATGCCGGCGCATTGACAAGCGACGCTGCGCGACACGCCTTACCGCGCGCCGCAGATGAATCCGATAGCGCTGACAACGCGAATACACCGGATTCATCGAAGCTATTCGACGCATCGACTGCGCCGGACGAATCAAACGAAACCGACGAATTCAACGCACCGGACGACCAGACTGCGCGCCGCGCCTGAGGCCTGTTTGCCCGAACCTTCATTCGGCTGCTAATCCACCATCGGCCGGATTTTTTGACGCGCCTGCGACGGGCGCGCGACCCGACATAATTGAGGTTGTTTTGACACATTCCCACGACAGCGATTCGCCCGAATCCGAGCGCCCCGTTCGTGCCGATGAAGCACATGGCCAGGCCGATGCAGGCGAACGCACACGCAACGACGAACCCGCCGAGGGCGAAGACCGTCCGCGTCGCGGCTTGCGGCGCGGGCCTCGCAGCCTGATCGCCCGCCGTCGCGCCGTCGCCAAGACGAAGGGCGCCGACGGTGCGTCGTCGTCCGCTGCGCCGGCTGGCGTGATCGCTGAGACACCCCCGGATGGCGTGGTCGCGGCGCAAGTGCGCATGCCGCGCAAGGATGCAGGCTCACGTGGGCCGCGCAACGGCGCGGGTAGTGGGGACGGCGCACGGGCCGGGTCGGCGGCCAAGCCCCGCGTTCCGCGTGAAGGTTCGGCTGAAGGTGCTCGCGAGGGCCAGGCGCCGCGTGAGGCACGCGAGCCACGCGAGCCACGTGAAGGCGGCCGTCGCCCGGCGCGGCAGGCTCAACAACCCGGACAAGCTCAAAAGCGCGGTCGCCGCGACGACCAAGCAACACCGGCAATGCCGGCTGCAGCAACCGCCGCGGCCGGTACCGAGGACGACGTTTTCGCATACGTGACATCGCCGGCGTTCGACGCCGACAACACCTCGGGCGACCTGCGCGCTCCCATGTTGCGTCGTGGCCGGCCCGCCCCGCAAAAACGCGTGCTCGAAGCGGACGACGATACGCCGAAGCTGCACAAGGTGCTCGCCGAGGCAGGCATGGGCTCGCGTCGCGACATGGAAGAGTTGATCGTGGCCGGCCGGGTGTCGGTGAATGGTGAGCCGGCGCATATCGGCCAGCGCATCATGCCGACGGACCAGGTCCGTATCAACGGCAAGCCGGTCAAGCGCAAGCTCGCGAGCAAGCCGCCGCGCATCCTGCTGTATCACAAACCGACAGGCGAAATTGTCAGTCACGCCGATCCGGAAGGCCGTCCTTCTGTCTTCGACAACCTCCCGCCGATGAAAACGGCCAAATGGCTTGCGGTCGGACGGCTCGACTTCAACACCGAAGGGTTGTTGCTGCTGACTACGTCGGGTGACCTGGCCAACCGGTTCATGCATCCGCGTTATAGCGTCGAGCGTGAATATGCGGTGCGCGTGGTAGGTGAATTGTCGGAAGGCATGCGTCAGAAGTTGCTGCACGGCGTGGAGCTGGAAGACGGTCCGGCGAACTTCCTGCGTATCCGCGATGGCGGCGGTGAAGGCACGAATCATTGGTATCACGTGGCGCTGGCTGAAGGCCGCAACCGCGAAGTGCGCCGCATGTTCGAAGCGGCCGGCCTCATGGTGAGCCGGCTGATTCGTACCCGGCACGGCCCGATCGCGTTGCCCAAGGGGCTCAAGCGTGGCCGTTGGGAAGAACTCGAAGACAACGAAGTGCGTGGCCTCCTGGCGTCGGTCGGACTCAAGGCGCCGGTGGAAGAGCGGGGCGCGCGTAGCGCCGCACCGCGCATTCAGCCCGATCCGCTGCAAACGTCGATGGGCATTATCACGCGTGAGCCGGTGCTCAGTTCGCACGGCCGTTTCGCCCAGACGACGCCTACACGCGGCGGCCCTGGTGGCGCGGGCGGCCGGCGTGGCGCACCCGGCGGTTTTGGTGGCGGTTCCGGTTCGGGCGGTGGTTACGCAGGCAACGGCGGCAGCGGCGGTGGTTATGGCGCGCGCGGCAGCAATGGCGGCCGGGAAGCAAACGGCAATCGTGCGGGCGGCGAAGCGAATGGCAACCGCGCGATCCCGCGTCCAGGCGGCTCCGCTGGCGGTCCGCGCGGCAGCCGTCCGCCCGGTTCGCCTGCCATGGGTAGTGGCAATGGTGCAGGCGCACGTTCGGCAAACGGCGGCGGCAAGCGCCCCGGCCCGGGAGGCCGCCAAGGCCCGGCCGGTGCCGGCGGCGCACAAGGTAATGGCGGTAACGCGGGAGGAGCCGCCCGTGGCGGCGCTCGCCCGGCACCGCGCAACCGGACGCGCGGACGTTAAGTTCAGGTGCCGCGTTTTCGAGCACTAGTGTGTGTTCGAAAACGCGGTACGTGAGCCGTACGGACGGGGTGGGGCCTGCGGACAATCGGATCGCTCGCTTGGCCCACTCGTCCATTAAATTCAGCACGATGACTTTAGCCTCGGGGAAAGACCGGCAAAGCGTGACGAATGCTTTCGATTTGCCTTGTAAATGGCCGTCATATGGCTATATACAGGGCGCATTGGTTGCGTTTATCCCGAAAAATGGCTAAAATCACGAAGTCGCTGGGCATGGTGTTTGTTTCGCCGCCCGGATGTGATCTCGGTACAGAAGGATGGGCGTTGCGCCCATTTTTTTTTGGCCGTTCGGTTCAGCATCTTGGGGCAACGAAAGTGCGCCAGCTCAAGGCGCGGTCCGCAGGTGTTCGGCGTGGAGCGCGCGAACATCTTGGAGTCTTTCACTGTGCAACTGACGGAAATCATCGAAACCACGGTCTCGGGCCTGGGCTACGAACTTGTCGATATCGAGCGCGCGGGGGGCGGTTTGCTGCGTATCTCCATCGACCAGCCCGCCGGCATCGCGATTGAAGACTGTGAGAAAGTCACACGTCAGCTTCAGTATCTGTTCGAAGTGGAGAATATCGATTACTCACGGCTCGAAGTCGGGTCGCCGGGTCTCGATCGTCCGCTCAAGAAATTGGCGGATTTCGAACGCTTCGCAGGCAGCGAAGTCACTATCACATTGAAGAAGCCGCTGGACGGGCGCAAGTCGTACCGTGGCATCCTGCATGCCCCGGACGGCGAGTCGATCGGTTTGGAATTCGAAGGGAAGGACGGCGGCGCTGCGATGCTCGATTTCACGCTCGCAGACCTCGATAAAGCACGTCTCGTCCCCAAAGTTGACTTTAGGAGCCGCAAACAATGAGTCGCGAAGTTTTGATGCTGGCGGATGCGCTGGCGCGCGAGAAGAACGTCAACAAGGACGTGGTGTACGCAGCGCTCGAAGCAGCGCTTGCTTCGGCAACGAAGAAGCTGTTCGAGGAAGACGTGGACATCCGCGTGGCAATCGACCGTGAAAGCGGCGAGCACGAAACCTTCCGTCGCTGGAAAGTGGTGCCGGACGAAGCCGGCCTGCAGGAACCTGACCAGGAAATCCTGCTGTTCGAAGCGAAGGAAGAGAAGCCAGACGCGCAAATCGATGAATACATCGAGCAACCCATTCCGTCCATCGAGTTCGGCCGGATTGGTGCGCAGGCTGCCAAGCAAGTCATTCTTCAGAAGGTTCGCGACGCTGAGCGCGAACAGATCCTGAACGACTTCCTCGAACGCGGCGAAAAGATCATGACCGGCGCGGTGAAGCGCCTGGACAAGGGTAATTTCATCGTCGAATCGGGTCGTGTGGAAGCGTTGTTGCGCCGCGACCAGTTGATTCCGAAGGAAAACCTGCGGGTCGGCGACCGGGTTCGCGCCTACATCGCGAAGGTCGACCGTACGGCACGGGGTCCGCAGATCGAACTCTCGCGCACGGCGCCCGAGTTCCTGATGAAGCTGTTTGAAATGGAAGTGCCGGAAATCGAGCAGGGCCTGCTCGAAATCAAGGCGGCCGCGCGCGATCCTGGCGTGCGTGCGAAAATCGGGGTGATTGCTTACGACAAGCGCATCGACCCTATTGGTACCTGCGTCGGGATTCGCGGTTCGCGGGTCCAGGCGGTGAGAAATGAGCTCGGTGGCGAGAACGTCGACATCGTGCTATGGTCAGAGGACCCCGCTCAGTTCGTGATCGGCGCGCTCGCGCCGGCTGCCGTACAGTCGATCGTCGTGGATGAAGAGAAACACTCCATGGACGTCGTCGTTGACGAGAACGAACTTGCGGTTGCCATTGGCCGCAGCGGCCAGAACGTGCGTCTTGCCAGCGAATTGACCGGCTGGCAGATCAACATCATGACGCCGGACGAGTCCGCGCTGAAGCAGAACGAAGAGCGTGGCACATTGCGCGGCCTGTTCATGGCGCGACTCGACGTTGATGAAGAAGTGGCCGACATTCTCATCGACGAAGGCTTTACCAGCCTTGAAGAGATCGCGTATGTGCCGCTCAACGAAATGCTCGAAATCGAAGCCTTCGACGAAGACACTGTTCACGAGTTGCGTAACCGCTCCCGTGATGCGCTTCTGACGTTGGCGATCGCGAATGAAGAGAAGGTCGAGGGTGTGGCGCTCGACCTGAAGAGCCTCGAAGGTATGACCGACGAGTTGTACGCGAAGCTCGAAGAACATCAAATCCGGACACGCGACGACCTCGCGGAGCTGGCTGTGGATGAACTGGTCGAGATGACCAGTATTGAAGAGGATGCCGCTAAGGCGTTGATCATGAAAGCACGTGAACACTGGTTCCAGTGAGAAATGACCATGGCGCACTGACATATCGCGGCCGTTAGGCCGCATGACCCCGATCAAACAGCAGGGAATTTGTCCTTGCATCAAGAGGAATGAATGGCGAGTAACAACGTAGCCCAATTTGCCGCGGAACTCAAAATGCCTGCGGGCGTCCTGCTCGAGCAGTTGCAGGCGGCTGGCGTCACGAAAGCGAGCGAGGATGACGATTTGTCCGAGACGGACAAATCGCGCCTGCTCGAACACTTGCGGAAGTCCCACGGTTCCGCCGATGCCGACAAACGCAAGATCACTTTGACCCGCCGGCATACGTCGGAAATCAAACAGTCCGACTCTACGGGTAAAGCTCGCACCATTCAGGTCGAGGTCCGCAAGAAGCGCGTGTTCGTGCAGCGCGATCAGAGCGGTGTTGAACAGGTCGTTGAAGGTGCGAACCACGTCGAAGAAGACGAAGTGGACGAAGCCGAATTGCAGCGTCGCGACGAAGAGGCGCGTCACGCGGCCGAATTGCTCGAGAAAGAAGCGCTGGAGTTGAAGGAACGCCAGGAACGCTTTGAGCGCGAAGAGGCTGAGCGGGTCGCGCGTGAAGCGGCTGCTGAAGCCGAGCGCCGCCGTGCCGAGGAAGAAGAGGCGAAGCGTGCTGCCGCTCAGGCGGAAGCCGCGGAAATCTCGCGTGCTGCTTCTACAGCGCGTAAGGAATCCCGCACGGAGTCGAAGACGGAACAGGTCGCTGACGAACCGGTGAAGGCTGAAGTCGTGGCGCCTCAGGTCGACGAGAAGGCTGCCGCCGAGCGTGCCGCTCAACGCGAAGCCGCGAAGAAGGCGGAAGACGCCGCGCGCGCCGCGACCGAAAAGGCGCGTGCCGAGCACGACCAGATCGCGAAACGCCGTGCAGCGGCAGAAGCCGAAGCGCGTGCTATCCGCGAAATGATGAATACGCCGCGTAAGGCTCAACAGGCGAAACCGCCTGAGCCGTCGCCCGCCGTCGTGGCTGCCGCCGCGGCAGCAGCTGCGGCCGCCGCCAAGGTGGCGGAAGGCGCGAAGGCTGCGGAAGCCAAGGGTACGCTGCACAAGCCGGCACGGCCGGAAGGTTCGGCGCCGGCACGTCCCGCAGTCGCGAAGAAGCCGGCTGCAGGTGCACCGGCGGCCACCACGCCGTCGTTGGGACCGGACAAGAAGAAGGCCGGTGGCAAGAGCAGCTGGCAGGACGATGCAGCCAAGCGCCGCGGTATCAAGACGCGTGGCGACACCAGCGGCGGTGTGGATCGCGGCTGGCGCGGCGGCCCGAAGGGTCGTGGCAAGCATCAGGATCAGACCAACTTCCAGGCGCCGACGGAACCGGTGGTGCGGGAAGTGCACGTGCCGGAAACCGTGTCGGTGGCGGATCTGGCGCACAAGATGTCGGTGAAGGCGTCGGAAGTCATCAAGGTGATGATGAAGCTCGGCCAGATGGTCACGATCAACCAGGTGCTGGACCAGGAAACGGCGATGATTGTCGTCGAAGAACTGGGTCACAGCGCGGTTGCGGCCAAGCTGGACGATCCGGAAGCGCTGCTCTCCGAAGGCGAAACGCAGGAAGAAGTGGGCGAACGCCTGCCGCGTCCTCCGGTCGTCACGGTCATGGGTCACGTCGACCACGGCAAGACCTCGCTGCTCGATTACATTCGCCGCGCGAAGGTCGCGTCGGGCGAAGCGGGCGGGATTACGCAGCACATTGGCGCCTATCACGTGGAAACGCCTCGCGGCGTGATTACGTTCCTGGACACGCCGGGTCACGAGGCCTTCACGGCCATGCGTGCCCGCGGTGCAAAGGCAACGGACATCGTGATCCTGGTGGTCGCAGCGGACGACGGCGTGATGCCGCAAACGAAGGAAGCCATCGCTCACGCGAAGGCGGGTGGCGTGCCTATCGTCGTGGCGATCAACAAGATCGACAAACCGGGTGCTGCTCCTGAGCGCGTGAAGCAGGAACTGGTTGCCGAAGGCGTCGTGCCGGAAGAATACGGTGGTGATTCGCCGTTCATCGAAGTGTCGGCGAAGACGGGTGTTGGCATCGAAAGCTTGCTGGAAAACCTTTTGCTGCAAGCTGAAGTGATGGAGCTGAAGGCGCCTATCGATGCACCTGCCAAGGGTCTCGTGATCGAAGCGAAGCTCGACAAGGGCAAGGGTCCGGTTGCGACCATCCTGGTGACGTCGGGCACGTTGAATCGCGGCGACATCGTGCTGGCGGGTTCGGCCTTTGGCCGCGTCCGGGCCATGCTCGACGAAACCGGCAAGCCGATCAAGTCGGCAGGTCCGTCGATTCCGGTCGAGATTCAAGGTTTATCGGAAGTGCCGGGCGCGGGTGAAGAAGTCATGGTCCTGCCGGACGAACGCAAGGCGCGCGAAATCGCGTTGTTCCGTCAAGGCAAGTTCCGCGACGTCAAGCTCGCGAAGCAGCAGGCAGCGAAGCTTGAAAACATGCTCGAGTCCATGACGGAAGGCAACGTGCAGAACCTGCCGTTGATCGTCAAGGCCGACGTGCAAGGTTCGCAGGAAGCGCTGGTGCAGTCGCTGCAAAAGCTGTCGACCAACGAAGTGCGCGTGCAGATCGTGCACAGCGCGGTCGGCGCGATCAGCGAGTCGGACGTCAACCTGGCAACGGCATCGAAGGCGGTCATCATCGGCTTCAACACGCGGGCCGATGCTCAGGCGCGCAAGGTGGCGGAGTCGAACGGTATCGACATCCGTTACTACAACATCATCTATGACGCTGTAGATGAAGTTAAGGCGGCCATGTCGGGCATGCTGGCGCCGGAGAAGCGCGAAGTGATCACGGGTATGGTGGAAGTGCGCCAGATCATCCGTGTGCCGAAGATCGGTGCGATCGCGGGTTGTATGGTCACCGACGGTGTGGTCAAGCGGAACTCGATGGTGCGTGTACTGCGCAACAACGTGGTCATTCACACCGGCGAGATCGATTCGCTCAAGCGCTTCAAGGACGACGCGAAGGAAGTGCGTCAGGGCTTCGAGTGCGGTATGTCGCTGAAGAATTACAACGACATGCTGGAAGGCGATCAGTTCGAGATCTTCGAAGTCACCGAAGTCGCGCGTACGCTGTAAAAGATTCACCGCTGGACTCGAGGGCGGAGGGGGCTTCACGCCCGCTCCGCCCTTTTTATTTGCCTGAGCGACCTCGCGCATGAGTCCGGCGCATACAAATTTATGGAAACATCATGGCCAAGAAACGTACTTCACCCAACCGCAATGTGCAGATCGCGGATCAGATCCAGCGCGATCTCTCCGAACTGGTGCGCGATGTCAAAGATCCGCGCATTGGCATGGTGACGTTTCAGAGCGTCGAACTGACGCCTGATTACGCGCACGCGAAGGTGTATTTCACGACGCTGACCGGCGATCCGAAGGAAACGGAAGCCGGGTTGAATCACGCGGCGGGGCATTTGCACAATCTGCTGTTCAAGCGTCTGCATATCCATACCGTGCCGACGCTGCATTTCCACTACGACCAGACGGTCGTGCGGGCGGTGGAAATGTCGAAACTGATCGATGAAGCGAATTCCACGCGCGCGAAGGACGACGAAGTAGACAACGCCGTCGAAGAAGAAAACAAAGCCGACGACGAGAAGGGCGCCTGATCGATGAACGGTTCTACCCGCCCGAAGATCCCGCGTCGTCTGCTGGATGGCGTGTTGCTGCTCGACAAGCCGCTCGGACTGTCGAGCAATGACGCGCTGATTCGCGCCAAGAAAATCTATCTCGCGAAGAAGGCCGGGCATACCGGCACGCTCGATCCGCTTGCGACGGGTTTGCTGCCCTTGTGTTTCGGCGAAGCGACCAAGTTTTCGCAGGATTTGCTCGAAGCCGATAAAACCTATGAAGCGACCATGCGTCTCGGCGTGCGCACAACCACGGGCGACGCCGAAGGTGAAGCGCTGCAAACACGCGATGTAACCTGCGACGAAGCCGCGATCCATGCTGCCATGGCGCACTTTCGCGGTGAAATTGCGCAAATTCCGCCGATGTATTCGGCGCTCAAGCGCGACGGTAAGCCGTTATACGAGTACGCACGCGCCGGGCAGACGGTCGAGCGCGAAGCGCGCAACGTGACCATCCATGCGCTTGATCTGATCGCGTGCGCGTTGCCGGATGTGACGTTTCGCGTGACATGCAGCAAAGGCACTTACGTGCGGACGCTTGCCGAGGATATGGGTGAGACGCTGGGATGTGGCGCACATCTGGTTGCTCTGCGACGAACCGGAGTGGGTGCGTTGACGCTCGAACACGCGGTCACGCTCGACACGCTTGCAGAAGCGGCGCCCGCCGAGCGCGATAGCTGGCTGCAACCGGTGGATGCGTTGTTGTCGACGTTCCCGGCCGTTCATCTCGACGCCGATGCCACGCGTCGTTTCGTGCAGGGGCAGCGGCTGAAGTTATCGGATATTGCGGATGCACCCGCTGAGGCGGACCGCGTGCGTGTCTACGCGCTCGACGACAAGCGTCTGCTCGGTGTCGCGCGAGCGGGTGAAGGTGTGTTGGCGCCGGAGCGGCTGGTGGTATCGGCGGCTTGAAGATTGGCCGAAGGAACAAAAAAAACGCCACGAAATTTCGTGGCGTTTTTTATTACAGATCAAACAAGCTTCAATGCGCCGCCGAAGCCGCAGCCGCCGAATCTCCGCCGCCGGATCTCTCCGGTTTCGTGATCCAGATCAACGCGATCAGCGCGACGAAAATTCCCGCCGATATATAGAACAAGTCGTTCACACCCAACTGCGCGGCCTGCTGCGTGGCCATGCTGTTGAAGAGCCCATAACCCTGCGACTGGCTGAAGCCGGCCGCACCGAACTGCTGCATGGAAGCAGTGAAGTTCGGGTTATACAAATTGGCCTGCTCCACGAGTTGCGCGTGATGAATATTCGACCGATGGTCCCAAGCAGTCGAAAAAATCGATGTGCCAATACCGCCGCACATGATCCGCACGAAGTTCGACAACCCCGATGCCGCTGGAATCCGGCTTCCCGGCAGCCCGGACAGCGTGATCGACACGAGCGGGATGAAAAATCCAGCCATGCCGATACCCTGGATCAAGGTCGGCATCATCAGCGAGAAGGTATCGACGCCGGTGGTATAGCGCGAGCGCATCCAGAACACGAGCGCGAACACGAGGAACGCGGCGGTTGCGATCTTGCGAGGATCGATGCGTGGCAGGAATTTGCCCACCACCGGCGAGAGCACGACGGCAAACAGGCCGACTGGCGCAAGCACGAGGCCGGCATCGGTTGCTGTGTAGCCAATGTCGGTCTGCAACCACAGCGGCAGCAGCACGAGATTGCCGAAGTACAGGCCATAACCAATCGCGAGCGCGATCGTCCCGCCGGTGAAATTGCGCAGCTTGAAGAGTGACAGGTCGACGACCGGATGTTCCGCCGTCAGCTCCCACACGATAAAAAACGCCAGCGCGATCACGGCGATCAGCGTCAACACCACGATAGTGGTCGAGTTGAACCAGTCGAGATCCTTGCCCTTGTCGAGCATGATCTGCAGCGAGCCGACCCATAACACGAGCAGACTGAGACCCACGGTATCGATAGGCGCCTTGCGAATCACCGAATCACGATCGCGGAAGATCACGAACGTAGCAATGGCCGCGACGAACCCCACCGGAATGTTGACGTAGAAAATCCACGGCCAGGAGATGTTGTCCGAGATCCAGCCGCCGAGGATTGGCCCGGCGACTGGCGCGATCAGCGTGGTCATCGACCACATGGAGAGCGCCATCGGCGCTTTCGCCCTGGGATAACTCGCGAGCAGCAAGGTTTGCGAGAGCGGGATCATCGGGCCGGCGACCGCGCCTTGCAACACGCGCGCGGCGAGCAGGAACGGCAGGGTCGGCGCGAGCCCGCACAGCCACGAAGCGAGCACGAACAAGATGATCGACGTCATGAACAGGCGTACCTGTCCAAAGCGTTGCGTGAGCCAGCCGGTCAGCGGCACCGAGATCGCATTGGCGACCGCGAACGACGTGATCACCCACGTGCCCTGATCCGACGATACCCCGAGGTCACCGGAGATCGACGGAATGGACACGTTGGCAATCGACGTATCGAGCACGTTCATGAACACCGCGAGCGACACCGCGATCGTGCCGATCACGAGTTTCGCGCCCTCTAGCGGCGGATGAACGGCGTTTGGTTGAGACATAGGACGGTTCCGGGAAAACTTGTGCTGGCGCTTACATCAGCTTGGCGAGATCTTGCTTCGTCGCCGGCTGCACGTTGTCCTTCGACGTCTTTTGCGCGCTGCCTGCACCGGTCCCCGGGACCGAACCGCCTTCGTTCGCTTCGATAATGCGAGCGATCTCGGCGTCGGCCTGGTCGCCGTACTTGGCGAACACGTCGGTCTGATACACAGTGTTCGGCGCGGTGCCGAGCTGGCCGCCGTTCTCGTCCTTGATCGTCACGTCCACGTTCATCGACAAACCGATGCGCAACGGATGCTTCTCAAGTTCCTGCGGGTCGAGTCCGATCCGCACCGGCAGACGCTGCACGACCTTGATCCAGTTGCCGGTCGCGTTTTGCGCCGGCAGCAGCGAGAACGCCGAGCCCGTGCCTGCCGAGAAGCCGATCACCTTGCCGTGGAACACGACGCCGGAGCCGTACACGTCGGCGGTGAGTTCAACCGGCTGGCCAATGCGCATATGCGTGAGCTGCACTTCCTTGAAGTTGGCATCGACCCATACGCCGTTCAGCGGCACGATCGCCATCAGCGGATTGCCCGGCGAGACGCGCTGGCCGACCTGCACCGAACGTTTCGCGACGTAACCCGTCACCGGCGCCGGCATGGTGTTGCGTGCATAGTTGATGTACGAATCGCGGACCTTCGCGGCAGCGGCGAGCACGTTCGGATGGCTCGCGATAGTCGTGTTCGAGGTGAGCGAACGATTCGACTGAAGCTCTTGCTGCGCGGCGTTGAGCGAGGCTTGCGCGCCCCGCACGGCATCTTTGGCGTGCGAAATTTCTTCGCCCGAGACGGCGCCCGTCTGCGCAATCATCATGCGGCGGCGCAAGTCGTCCTGTGCACGCGAGAGATCCGACTGACGCAGCGCGACTTGCGCCGCGTACTGGTTGTCGTTGACGAACAGCGTGCGCACCTGACGCACCGTCTGCGCGAGATTCGCTTCGGCGGAATCGAGCGCGACCTTGGAGTCGGCGGGGTCAAGCACGACGAGCGGGTCGCCCATCTTCACGGTTTGCGTGTCGTCGGCGTTCACCGAGATCACCGTGCCGACCACTTGCGGCGTGATCTGCACGATATTGCCGTTCACGTAGGCGTCATCCGTGCTTTCGTGGAAACGCGCGATCAGGAAGTAGTACAGCCCGTAAGCAATAGCCGCGATGATCACGACCAGCACGATCAGGCTCATCAGTACCCGGCGCTTGGTGTTGTTGGTTTTGGGCGCCGGCGCTGCTGCGGCGTTTTGTTGAGGGTCGCTCATGAATGGCTCCGTATTCTCTGTCTTGGGTTGCTGCTAGTCGATTCAGTTGGCTGTCTTGGTCGCTGCCGACGCGGTCTGCGACGGCGCGCTTTTCGACGTTTGCCCGTCGATGGCCAGGTTTGTATCCGCGGCGTCAAAACCTCCGCCCAGCGCCTTGATGAGGCCGAGTTGCAGGTCACGGCGCTTCATGCGCAGATTCGTCACGGTCTGCTCGTTTGCCAGCCGGTTTTGATCGGCGGTGAGCACTTGCAATTGCTGCGATAAACCCGCTTTGTAGCGAATCACGGCGAGCTGATACGCGTGCGTCGAGGCATCGAGGGCGCGCGCGGCATCGCTTGCTTGCTGATCCACCGAACGGATCGACGCGATCTGCGTGGCGACGTCATTCAGCGCGTTGATCAGGGTCTGGTTGTAGTTGGCTACGTCCAGGTCAAAGTCCGCGTAACGGCCTTTCAACTGCGAGCGCAATGCGCCGGCATCGAAGATCGGCAGGTGTACGGCTGGCCCCGCGTTGAACTGGCGGCTGGTGAAGTTGAGAAAGCGGCCCCACCCGAACGCATCAAAACCCGCCGCCGCTGACAGATTGATGTCAGGGAAAAACTCGGCCTTCGCTTCCTTGATGTCCGACGTTGCCGCTTCCACCTGCCAGCGAGCCGCGACAATATCCGGGCGGCGCGAAATCAGATCGGCGGGCACGTTGTCCGGCAGCGTGACCTCGATCTTCGTATTGAGCACCGGCGTGGCGATCTTCAAGCCACGATCCGGACCCTGGCCGAGCAACGCGCCCAACTGATAGCGCGTGGTCGTGATCTGGCCGTCGAGTTCGGACAGGTTCGTCTGGCTCGTCGCGATATTGCCTTCGGCGGTGCGGCTTTCCACGTTTGTGTCGAGGCCCGCCAGCACGCGGCCGTTCGTGATCCGTCCGATGTCCGTCCGGTTCGCGATCTCGCGCTGCGCAACCTCGCGCAGCGCGTAGAGCAGGGCGAGCTGGTTATAGGTCTGCGCAACGGAGGCGGCCAGCGTCACGCGCGCCTGCTGCATGTCGGCCTCGGCGGCCTTCTGCTGCGAAACCGCCTGATCCAGCCGTGCGCGATTCTTGCCCCACAGGTCAAGGTCCCACGACGCGCTCACGAGCGCGTTGTTTTCGCTATACCACGAGCCGCCGTACGGAGGCGGGTAGAGCGCGTTGCCGGAGTACAGTTCGCGCGACCAGGAGTACGAGCCGTTCACCTTCGGATAAAGGCTGGAGCGCGAGGACTCAATATAGGACGACGCCTTCGCAATGCGCGCTTGTGCCTGCGCAATCGACGGATTGCCGGCCAACGCTTCATCGATCAATTGAGGCAATTGCGGATCGCCGAACTGCTTCGCCCAGTCGAGCGACGGCCACTGGCCGCCTTGCGACGGCAGGCTTTGCGCGGCTTGCAGCGCGTCGCTTTGCGGCTGGGCGATTTGTTTGTCGCTTTTAATGCCGGCGTAGTTCGCACAACCTGCAAGGGCGAACGCTGCCACGGCGGCAGCCAGTGCGCTGCGCGCAGCGACGGGCGCGGACGCGGACGAATAAAAGAGTTTCATCGCTCGGCTCTTTGATAGGGAGTGTAAAGATGGACGCTGCAACTAATTTCTTTCATTTTTATTACGATACCGGCCGGGCGACGGGAAAGTGCCGTCATTGTGCGGGCATCATTCAGCGGCGCGCGACGGATCATCAATAGGAGGATTTAGTAGCGGATTTTTCTTGCATGCCGAGCAGCGCCGCAGACACGGGGTCACCCGAATTCAACAGGATTCGACGCAGCATGCTTTTCAGGAAGCCTACTTCCTCTGGCGTAAATCCGCAGAGCAGCTTGTCGAGAACGTTCGTAAAAATTGCCGGAATCTGTCCGGCAAGCGCGCGCCCTTCTTCGGTCAGCGCCAGCCGGACGACCCGCCGGTCTTCCTCGCTGCGCAAGCGTGTAATGAGTCCGCGCTTCTCCAGACGGTCGATCAGGCGGGTCACGGCGCTCGCGTCGATCCCGTATTCGCGCGCCAGATCGGCGGCCGCGAGGCTCCGGCCGCTTGCCAGCATGAACATGATGCTGGCTTGCGTGCTGGTGATGCCGAGATCGGCCATGGTGTGTTGCGTGACGTTATTCCACAAAGTCGAGCGAACGCGGCTAAGCAGATAACCCACGCTTTCGCTGAGTTCGTAATTCGCAATTTCGGGAACCGGCTGGGGGGTGTCGCTCATGGATTCTCGTGCGCTTGCAATAATTGACTATGCAAGATTATAGAATCAGATAGTTGACCCGGCAAGTACCTCGGCATGCATGTTAAGAATCTTCTTAATTTGATGCCCTTGCCACGGGTGTTGTTATTTTGAGATTCGCGCGACGCCCGCTGAGGCCTGACGGTAGGCGTTGACGCCGGTTTTCGGTTGTCTTGAAATAGGAATCCGGTTCCGGGTTATGTCCTATTGCACGATGGGGAGGAAGAGGACACGCCGGCGTGTTACACTCTCGGGTTCCCATCGCGCCGAGTGCGGGGGGCGTGGAGGTTTCTTTCTGAGTTGACTTTTTAAGTCGACTTTTTGAGTTGGCCCCGCGGCCTGCTGCTTGCACCCACCCACGGCGCTCAACTGTATGTACAAGCTCCTCAGCCTCCTATGACTCGCGCCCTCCGCAATATCGCCATCATCGCCCACGTCGACCACGGCAAGACTACGCTCGTCGACCAATTGCTCCGCCAGACGGCCACGTTCCGAGAGAACCAGCAAGTCGTCGAACGCGTGATGGACTCGAACGACATCGAAAAGGAACGTGGCATCACGATCCTTTCGAAGAACTGCGCGGTCGAGTATGAAGGCACGCACATCAACATCGTCGACACCCCGGGACACGCCGACTTCGGCGGTGAAGTGGAGCGTGTGCTGTCCATGGTCGACTCCGTGTTGCTGCTGGTGGACGCCGTTGAAGGCCCCATGCCGCAAACGCGCTTCGTGACGAAGAAGGCGCTGGCGCTCGGACTCAAGCCTATCGTGGTGATCAACAAGGTTGACCGGCCGGGTGCGCGGATCGACTGGGTGATCAACCAGACGTTCGACCTGTTCGACAAACTGGGTGCGACCGAAGAACAACTCGATTTCCCGATCGTGTACGCATCGGGCCTGAATGGTTATGCCGGACTGAACCCGGACGTGCGCGAAGGCGACATGCGTCCGCTGTTCGACGCCGTGCTGGAACACGTTCCGGTTCGCCCGGCTGATCCGGAAGCGCCGTTGCAGCTCCAGATCACGTCGCTCGACTTTTCGTCGTACGTCGGCCGTATCGGCATTGGCCGGATCACGCGCGGCCGCATCAAGCCGGGCATGGCCGTCGCCGTGCGTTCGGGTCCTGACGGCGCAATCCTGAACCGCAAGATCAATCAGGTTCTGTCGTTCAAGGGCCTGGAGCGCGTGCAGGTCGAAGAGGCGGAAGCCGGCGACATCGTGCTGATTAACGGTATCGAGGAAATTGGTATCGGCGTGACCATTTGCGCGGTTGACACTCCGGAAGCGCTGCCCATGATCACCGTGGACGAACCCACGCTGACCATGAACTTCCTGGTGAATTCGTCGCCGCTGGCCGGCCGTGAAGGCAAGTTCGTCACGAGTCGTCAGATCCGCGATCGCCTGTTCAAGGAACTGAACCACAACGTGGCGTTGCGCGTGAATGAAACCGGCGACGAAACCACGTTCGAAGTCATGGGGCGCGGCGAACTGCACCTGACCATTCTTGTAGAAAACATGCGTCGTGAAGGCTACGAACTCGCCGTGTCGCGTCCGCGCGTGGTGATGACGGAAGTCGACGGCGTGAAGCACGAGCCGTACGAAAACCTGACTGTCGACATGGAAGATGCAAACCAGGGCGGCGTGATGGAAGAGCTGGGCCGCCGCAAGGGCGAAATGCTCGACATGGCGTCGGACGGCCGCGGCCGTACGCGTCTTGAGTATCGTATTTCGGCACGTGGCCTGATCGGCTTCCAGTCGGAATTCCTGACGCTCACGCGCGGCACGGGCCTGATGAGCCACACGTTTGATTCGTATCAGCCGGTGAGGGAAGGCGGAGTGGGCGAACGTCGTAACGGCGTGCTGATTTCGCAGGATGATGGCGCGGCTGTCGCGTACGCATTGTGGAAGCTGCAGGATCGCGGCCGCATGTTCGTGTCGCCGGGCGATGCACTGTACGAAGGCATGATCATCGGCATTCATAGCCGTGACAACGATCTGGTCGTGAACCCGATCAAGGGCAAGCAGTTGACCAACGTGCGTTCGTCGGGAACGGATGAAGCGGTGCGCCTCGTGCCGCCGATCCAGATGTCGCTGGAATATGCGGTTGAGTTTATC
Organism: Caballeronia sp. LjRoot34; assembly: GCF_964253815.1. Taxonomy (NCBI): domain Bacteria; kingdom Pseudomonadati; phylum Pseudomonadota; class Betaproteobacteria; order Burkholderiales; family Burkholderiaceae; genus Caballeronia; species Caballeronia sp. LjRoot34. The sequence continues at coordinate 2,612,421 of NZ_CAXUSB020000001.1, read as the reverse complement.
GACGACGACGAACTGGTCGAAGTGACGCCGCAATCCATTCGTCTGCGTAAGCGTTACCTGAAGGAACACGAACGTCGCAGCGCCAGCCGCAAGGGCGCAGTGGACTAATTGAATGCCGGCCCCGTTGAGGGAGCACGGCTGCTGACATCAACGCATCAGGCATGACAAAAAAAGCCGTTCCAGGCATGCGCGGAACGGCTTTTTCGTCGTGCGCAAGGCATGGCGCGATCTTGGATGTGCACGCGCTCTCTTGCTTGTTGACCGCAGCAAGCGAAGCGTAGCAGCGTGCCGATTAACCGCATGCTCGATTCCGTCGCCGGGTCAGCGCCGCGAATTTGTCGGTGGCAGGCTTCGTCACAGATCAGAATGCGAATCTCCGGAAGCCCCTGCTCCAGGATTGCCCTGTGGAATTGGCTGCATCAATATTGGAGGCTCGGGCAATTGGAGGGACGGAGGGACTAGGGTTGGTTCGGGCAGTACAGGTCTCTCACGCGACAATCTGAGCGGGTTATAGAATATGGCGCGGTCCGGCGTAACTGTAGCCCGAATTTCTGTATATGCTGCGTCCATATAGTGTCGCAATGCCGCGTTCATGGCGCCTTGCGTCTCGTACTGGAACGCACCGTTGTTCGGGTCGAAGATAATATAACGATGCGCGGGTGGGGTTCCGTCGGGGGCCGTCACGTCGTGATTCCGCTGGATCAGAATCGCATGGCCGCTCGCCGCGCCGGGAGTTGAAATGTCTACGCCTACGAATGCAACCCCCCCCGGAGGCATCGCGTTCAGGCCGTCCACGAGGCTATTTAGGCGATCCTCTGGCGACATTCGGCTGCGTGCACTGAAATTCAGATCTCTAGATTGCTCGTAAATCCGCAGTGAGAGGAGATTTCGGTTGTGCTGGTATGCGTTAATATTGTTGTAAATGCCGGAGTCTCTCGCCGTGACACTGGTGCGCATATCGTTCTGCATGCCGGTGACTGCCTGCGTCAAATTTATCGCGGATCTGGCACTATAACTGCGGTCAATGCGACGCATTGCTTCGCGAACGATGCCTTCGCACGTTCCTGTTCCATCGTCACCTCTGGTTTCTCTGCGGTTGTTTTGATCGAACGCCATGTATGACGCCGCACCGTCTACGAGGGCTTCACCGCCCCGGCATTCCCGAAATTGCGATGTTGCGCACGAGCCCAACACGCCGCCGCGCTTGTCCCGAAGGGATGTCTCGTCAGCGTTTTGGTCCTGGTTGTCGGTCTTAGCCTGGGAGCGATCAGATCCGCCATACCGGTGATTCTTCAATTCCGGAGGCTCGAGAGTATTGGCGTCGACATGGCCAGGCACGCTTTTTGTTGGGGGCAGTGACCCCCAAGTCCGTGAACTGGGTGGCGTAAAGAACTGGATCGTGTGCGGCGTCGCAATGTCTCCGTCCTCTGTATAGGCGGACTTCATGTAGTCTCGCAAGGAGCTTTGCATCTTTTCCAGGCTGTCATAGGTGAATGCACCATTATTCGGGTCGAAGATCGTGTACCGATCCGGCGAGCCGGCCCTTCCATCCGCAGGAAGGTGCTGTAGCAGCAGCGCGTGGCCGCTAGTCGCCGGACCCGTTACATCACCGCGTCGAATGCCTACGTCAATGTACGCGAGGCCGCCCCTGGACATAAAGGACAGGCTGTCCGTTAGGCCGTCTATGGCATCGGCGTGCGACGTTCTGCCGTGCGGATTCAGATCCGCGTTCGAGGACTCGCGGTACTTGCTTAGTGCCAGGGAGCCCGGATTGCTCTGGAATGCCTGAATTCGGCCGTAAATGTTGGTTTGGTCTGAGCGGCCGCTGCTCATCTCGCTCCTCATGTCGGTGACAACCGATCGCAAATCTGATGCTTTGCCTCCGTAATTGCGGTCAACGCGACGCAGTGCTTCGCGGATAACGCCTTCGCAAGTTCCACGTCCGTCATTGCCTGCTGTCTCTTTGTGGTCGAATTGATCGAATTGCACGTACGAGGACGAGTTCGCTTCGAGCGCTTCGCCGCCGCGACATTCAAGAAAGGCCGATTTCTCGCATGCGCCCAGCGCGCCACCGTGCTCTTCCCTAGGGAGGGTGTCGTTGGGGTGTGACAAGTTTGCGCGAACATAAGACGGGGTGCGACCGATCGGGTCGAGATCCCGTTTAGACAACCCGTCATTCGGCTTCGCCGCGAATTGCCCAGAGACACGGGCCTCCGGAAAAATCTTTGGCTGAGCGGGCGGCGGGCTCGCGGCCGGCGCTTGGTCGGCAAGTGTGTCTGACGCCGTGTTCCGCGCGGATGCACTCGAGTATTGGGTCGTGACTTCCATTTGCAGCTCCATTGTGGGAGTTTTAAAAGGCGTGAGATCGGACACGCGCGCCGGTACACAGCGGCATCGGCGATCTGCGCTGCTGGGCGCCAACGCCGGAACCGTATTGCGTGCCTTCAGTGTGTGGAAAATCTTGCGAGCGAGGTGTTGAATAGATATGCATTGGCGGTGCGCACGGTCGATCAGGACGCGAGAGCGAGCGTGCACTCAGCACACCCGTCCTGCGTCGATTGCTTCTGGGAACTCTTCTCAGATGCCGCGCCCTGGCGCAGCAACAACCTAGATCGAAACTGGGAGAGCGGTGCCGCGCGTCGTGAGAATATGTCCGAAAGCCTCATGCAGCGGGCTTCCGTGGCACTATGCCTGCTATCTGGACTATCTGTTATGTGCTATGCTAGAGAAAGTATTGCCAGTTTTAGGTCCTTCCAAGCAGACTTGATTCGCGCAATCCGCTAAACGGTCAGGCCGTGTTGCGGAAGGTTGAGTAACCCGCTATTTCTCGAGAAACTCGAAGAAAGGTGAGCGTAAAAATGATGAAGAATTCCCAGCTGAACTCCTATTTGTTCGGCGGTAATGCCCCGTACGTCGAAGAACAGTACGAGGCATATCTCGATAATCCCGCGTCAGTGCCCGAGACCTGGCGTACCTATTTCGATGCGTTGCAGAACGTGCCTGCATCGGATGGGACGAATCACAACGACGTGGCCCACGGCCCTATCGTCGAATCGTTCGCGCAACGCGCGAGATCGAACGGCTTCGTGCCGCGCGAGAGCAGTGGTGATCTGGCGACCGCGCGCAAGCAGGTCTACGTCCAGTCGCTGATTGGCGCCTACCGTTTCCTCGGCTCGCAATGGGCCAACCTCGATCCGCTGAAGCGCCGCGAGCGTCCGGCCATTCCTGAGCTCGAACCCGCGTTCTACGACTTCACCGAAGCCGACATGGATCAGATGTTCCATGCGCAGAACCTGTATTTCGGTTTTGAACAGGCGTCGCTGCGCGAGATCGTGAAGGCATTGCGTGACACGTACTGCGGCACGATCGGCGCCGAGTTCATGTACATCAGCGATCCGGAACAGAAGCGCTGGTGGAAAGAGAAGCTTGAATCGATCCGCTCCACCCCGAATTTCTCCCCCGACAAGAAAAAGCACATTCTTCAGCGCCTGACGGCGTCCGAAGGGCTTGAGCGTTTTCTGCATACGAAGTACGTCGGCCAGAAGCGCTTTTCGCTGGAAGGCGGCGAAAGCTTCATCGCGTCGATGGACGAAGTCGTGCGCCACGCGGGCGCGGCCGGCGTGCAGGAAATCATCATCGGCATGGCTCACCGCGGACGTTTGAACGTTCTGGTGAACACGCTGGGCAAGATGCCTGCTGACCTGTTCGCTGAATTCGAAGGCAAGCACGTCGATGACCTGCCGGCCGGTGACGTGAAGTATCACAAGGGTTTCTCGTCGGACGTTTCAACCGATGGCGGCCCGGTGCACTTGTCGCTCGCGTTCAACCCGTCGCACCTTGAGATCGTGAACCCGGTGGTCGAAGGGTCGGCGAAGGCACGGATGGATCGTCGCGGCGACATCGACGGCCTGCAAGTGCTGCCCGTCCAGATTCACGGCGACGCGGCATTCGCGGGTCAGGGCGTGGTCATGGAAACGCTGAACCTCGCGCAAACGCGCGGTTACGGCACGCACGGCACGCTGCATATCGTCATCAACAACCAGATCGGCTTTACGACGTCCGACCCGCGCGACGCGCGTTCGACGCTGTATTGCTCGGACGTGGCGAAGATGATCGAAGCGCCGGTGCTGCACGTGAACGGCGACGATCCGGAAGCGGTCGTGCTGTGCACGCAGCTGGCTATCGACTACCGCATGCAGTTCCACAAGGACGTGGTTGTCGACATCATCTGTTTCCGCAAGTTGGGTCACAACGAGCAGGACACGCCGGCGGTCACGCAACCGCTGATGTACAAGACGATTGCGAAGCATCCGGGTACACGCGCGCTCTACGCTGAAAAGCTCGTGCAGCAGGGCGTGATCACGGCTGAAGACGCCGATGGTTACGTGAAGGCGTATCGCCAGGCCATGGACGACGGCCACCACACGGTTGATCCGGTGCTCTCGAACTACAAGAGCAAGTACGCGGTGGACTGGGTGCCGTTCCTGAACCGCAAGTGGACTGACGCGGCTGATACGGCCGTGCCGCTCGCAGAATTGAAGCGCCTCGCGGACCGTATCACCACGGTGCCCGATAACTTCAAGGTGCATCCGCTGGTCGAGCGCGTGATCAACGACCGTCGCGCGATGGGCCGTGGCGATGCAAAGCTCGACTGGGGCATGGGCGAGCATCTCGCTTACGCGTCGCTGGTGGCATCGGGCTACGCCGTGCGTCTGACGGGCCAGGACTCAGGCCGTGGCACGTTCACGCACCGTCACGCTGTGCTGCACGATCAGAACCGCGAACGCTGGAACGACGGTACGTACATTCCGCTGCAGAACATTGCCGAAGGTCAGGCGAAGTTCACCGTGATCGACTCGGTGTTGTCCGAAGAAGCGGTGCTCGGTTTCGAGTACGGTTATTCGACCGCGGAACCGAACACGCTGGTCGCATGGGAAGCGCAATTCGGCGACTTCGTGAACGGCGCGCAAGTCGTGATCGACCAGTTCATCTCGTCGGGCGAAGTGAAGTGGGGCCGCGTTTCGGGTCTCACCATGCTGCTGCCGCACGGTTATGAAGGACAGGGTCCGGAGCACTCGTCGGCACGTATCGAACGGTTTCTGCAGCTTTGCGCGGACCACAACATGCAAGTGGTCCAGCCGACCACGCCGGCGCAGATTTTCCATCTGTTGCGCCGTCAGATGATCCGCTTGTTCAGGAAGCCGCTGATCGTCGCTACGCCGAAATCGCTGCTGCGCCACAAGGAAGCGGTGTCGGATCTGTCGGAACTGGCGAAGGGCTCGTTCCAGCCGATCATCGGCGAAGTGGATGACGCGATCGAGCCGAAGAAGGTCAAGCGCGTGATCGTGTGCTCAGGTCGCGTGTATTACGACCTGGTGGCGCATCGTCGCGAAGCGAAGGCGAACGACGTCGCGATCATCCGTATCGAGCAGTTGTATCCGTTCGCCCACAAGCAGTTCGACGCGGAAATCAAGAAATACGAACACGCGACCGAAGTGGTCTGGGCACAGGACGAACCGCAGAACCAGGGCGCCTGGTTCTACGTCGAGCATCATCTGCGTGAAGGCATGCGTGATGGACAGAAGCTGGCTTACAGCGGCCGTCCGGCATCGGCATCACCGGCAGTCGGTTACTACGCGAAGCACTACGAGCAGCTGAAGGCGCTGATCGAAGGCGCGTTTGGCCGGCTGAAGGGCGCGCAGACGATCTCGAAATAAACGGCTGTGACCGGGGAGCGCGGCTTTTGGCGGCTCCCCGGTTTTTCATGCGCTGTCCTGTGATTCGAGTTTCGATTTTGAACGTGGAATGCAGACGCAGCGCTCGCGACCGGTCATACCCGTTAGACGCGCGCTGCATTGACACGCTCTGGTCACCCAGGAATTGACGGCGTCGAACTCTCCAAGAATTGACGTTGTACCCAGATACATTCAGGAAAAAACATAATGTCTATCGTAGAAGTCAAGGTTCCCCAGCTCTCTGAGTCCGTGTCGGAAGGCACTTTGCTGACGTGGAAGAAAAAGCCGGGCGAAGCAGTTGCTATCGACGAAATTCTCGTCGAAGTCGAAACGGATAAGGTCGTGCTGGAAGTGCCGGCACCGGCTGCAGGCGTGCTGGGGCAAGTGATCAAGCATGACGGCGACATAGTGACGGCCGAAGAATTGATCGCGACGATCGATACGGAAGCGAAAGCGGGCGCCGCGCCAGTTGCCGCCGCCGCAGGCGCTGCTGAAGTGCAGCCGGCCCCGGCCGCTCAGCCGCAACAGGAAGCCGCACCGGCAACGGTTGCTGCTTCGAACACCTCCGCATCTCCCTCGGCCGCCAAGATCCTGGCTGAGAAGAATGTCTCGAGTGACCAGGTTTCGGGTTCAGGCCGCGATGGCCGTATTACCAAGGGTGACGCGCTGGCTGCCACGCAAGGCGCGCCGGTGGTGTCCGCTTCGGTTTCCGCGCCTGCTGCAAAGGCAGCGCCGGCCAAGGCTGCACGTCCGTCCCTGCCGGATGTAAAGGCACCGGGTGCGGATCAATGGCTGAAGGATCGTCCGGAACAACGCGTGCCGATGTCCCGTCTGCGCGCACGTATTGCCGAGCGTCTGCTCGAGTCGCAGCAGACCAACGCCATCCTGACCACGTTCAACGAAGTGAACATGGCGCCGGTGATGGATCTGCGCAACAAGTACAAGGACAAGTTCGAAAAGGAACATGGCGTGAAGCTCGGCTTCATGTCGTTCTTCGTGAAGGCTGCTGTCCACGCACTGAAGAAGTACCCGCTGGTGAATGCATCGATCGACGGTAACGACATCGTTTATCACGGTTACTTCGACATCGGTATTGCAGTGGGTTCGCCGCGTGGTCTCGTGGTGCCGATCGTTCGCAATGCGGATCAATTGAGCCTGGCTGATATCGAGAAGAAGATTGCTGAATACGGCGTGAAAGCGCGCGACGGCAAGCTGTCGATCGAAGAAATGACCGGTGGTACGTTCTCGATCTCGAACGGCGGTGTGTTCGGTTCCATGTTGTCCACGCCGATTATCAACCCGCCGCAGTCGGCCATCCTGGGCGTGCACGCAACGAAGGAACGCGCGGTGGTCGAGAACGGCCAGATCGTGATTCGTCCGATGAACTACCTGGCGCTGTCATACGACCACCGGATCATCGACGGCCGTGAAGCCGTGTTGTCGCTGGTCGCGATGAAGGATGCGCTGGAAGATCCGGCTCGCTTGCTGCTGGACCTGTAAGTCCTTGCGTTAGCCCCTGCGTAAGCCCTTACGTTAGCCCTTTAAATCAGGCAGTAAAACCTTATTTGGGACTCATGGCGCGTTCGGTAGACCCGGACGCGTCGTGTATCCAACAAGAGAAGGATAGTCATGTCCAAAGAATTTGACGTCGTCGTGATTGGTGCAGGCCCTGGCGGTTACATCGCGGCGATTCGTGCGGCGCAACTCGGCAAGTCGGTTGCGTGTATTGAAGGCTGGAAGAACCCGGCCGGCAATCTGAAGCTCGGCGGCACGTGTCTTAACGTGGGCTGCATTCCGTCGAAGGCGTTGCTGGCTTCGTCGGAAGAATTTGAAAACGTTTTGCATCACCTCGGCGACCACGGTATCAATGTGGGCGACGTGAAGCTCGACCTCTCGAAGATGCTTGCCCGCAAGGAAGGTATTGTCGAGAAGATGACCAAGGGGATCGAGTTCCTGTTCCGCAAGAACAAGATCACGTGGCTGAAGGGTCATGGCAAGTTCACCGGCAAGACGGACGCCGGCGTGCAGATCGAAGTGAGCGGCGAAGCAGAAACCGAAACCGTGACGGCGAAGAACGTGATCATCGCGACGGGATCGAAAGCGCGTCATCTGCCGGGCATTACGGTCGACAACAAGATTGTCGCGGACAACGAAGGCGCGTTGTCGTTTGATGCCGTGCCGAAGAAGCTCGCTGTGATCGGCGCTGGCGTGATCGGTCTGGAACTGGGTTCGGTGTGGCGTCGTTTGGGCGCGGACGTGACCGTGCTCGAAGCGTTGCCCGCGTTCCTCGGCGCGTGCGATGACTCGTTGGCGAAGGAAGCCGCGAAGCAATTCAAGAAGCAAGGTCTGGACATCCACCTCGGCGTGAAGATCGGCGAAGTGAAGACGACGGATTCGAGCGTTTCGGTGGCCTACACGGACAAGGACGGCAACGCGCAGACGCTGGACGCTGACCGCCTGATCGTGTCGATCGGCCGCGTGCCGAACACGGACAACCTCGGTCTGGAAGCTATCGGCCTGAAGACGGACGAACGCGGTTTTATTCCCGTCGATGACCACTGCGCGACCAGCGTGCCGAACGTGTACGCGATCGGCGACGTGGTGCGTGGCCCGATGCTCGCGCACAAGGCAGAAGACGAAGGCGTGCTGGTGGCCGAGATTATCGACGGTCAGAAGCCGCATATCGACTACAACTGCATTCCGTGGGTGATCTACACCGAACCGGAAATTGCGTGGGTCGGCAAGACGGAACAGCAACTCAAGGCCGAAGGCCGCGAGATCAAGACCGGCCAGTTCCCGATGATGGCGAACGGCCGTGCGCTGGGTATCGGCAAGGCTGACGGGTTCGTGAAGATGATCGCCGATGCGAAGACCGACGAACTGCTTGGTTGCCACATCATTGCAGCGAACGCGTCGGACCTGATTGCTGAAGCCGTGGTGGCGATGGAGTTCAAGGCGGCATCGGAAGATATCGGCCGGATCTGCCATCCGCACCCGTCGTTGTCCGAAGTGATGCGCGAAGCCGCGCTCGCCGTCGACAAACGCGCGCTCAATATGTAATTGCGGCATTGTTTGAGCAGCAGGACGAAGGCGGGCGGGAGTTTTCCCGCTCGCCTTTGTTTTGTCCACGGCCTTCAGGCTTGTCAGGTCATATTCAAGGCACCCACTCCCTCGCACCATGAACGTCAACGAATACTACGAACACGAACTGAAGACGCGGGGTTATCAGTCGGACGCGGCGCAACTGGCGGCGGTCGAACGCTTGCAACGTTGCTACGACGAGTGGGTCGCGTACAAGGCGCGCCGCTCGAACGCGTTCAAGAAGCTGATCTCGCATCCGGAGTTGCCGCGTGGCGTCTACATGTGGGGCGGCGTGGGGCGCGGCAAGAGCTTCCTGATGGACAGCTTCTTCGCGGTCGTGCCGGTGCAACGCAAGACACGCCTGCATTTCCACGAATTCATGCGCGAGGTGCATCGGGAGCTGGAAGAGTTGAAGGGCACGTCCGATCCGCTCGATGAACTCGCGCGACGCGTGGCGAAGCGTTACCGGCTGATTTGCTTCGACGAGTTTCATATCTCGGATATTGCCGACGCCATGATTCTTTACCGGCTGCTCGATCGCTTGTTCGGCGCCGGCGTGCAGTTCGTGATGACGTCGAATTACGACCCTGACTTGTTGTATCCCGATGGTTTGCATCGTGACCGGTTGCTGCCTGCTATTGAGCTGATCAAGTCGAAGCTGGACGTGATCAATGTCGACGCCGGCACGGATTATCGTAAGCGTACTTTGTCGCAAGTGACTGCTTATCACACGCCGCTAGGCGCCGCCGCCGACAAAGCGCTGCGCGCCGACTTCGCGAAGCTTGCCGCGGTGCCGGACGAAAGCCCGATCCTGCGGATCGAGAAACGCGAACTCAAGGCGCTGCGCAAAGCCGATGGCGTGGTCTGGTTCGACTTCGCCACGCTCTGCGGCGGCCCGCGTTCACAGAACGATTACCTCGAACTGGCGAGCCGTTTCCATGCGATGATTCTCTCCGACGTACCGAAGATGTCACCGCGCAATGCGTCGGAGGCGCGGCGTTTTACGTGGCTGATCGACGTGTTCTATGACCACAAGGTGAAATTGCTGATGTCGGCGGCGGTGCCTGCGGAAGAACTGTACGTGGAAGGTCCGATGGCCAACGAATTCACGCGCACGGTGTCGCGGATCACCGAGATGCAGTCGAAGGAATATCTGGAGTCGGAGCGTCGGCTGGTGGACACGTCGCTGACCTGACGCAGCGTTGGCCAAACGGGCGAATTGACAATGCGAGACTCATAATTTCGCCGAGAGCTTACTGCTGTAAGGCTCTGAACGGTATTTCAAGATTCGGACATGTCTTATTCCGGGGTCTCCGGCAGATCGGTATCTTCTAATCACTTACTTGTGATTGGAGAGAACCATGAAGCCTTACCGCGATATGTCCGACGAAGAATGGCAAATGGTCGCGCCTTTGTTGCCAGAGTTGCGACCCCGTTCCGAGTTGCGCGGACGACCGCTCGCCAACACCCGTGCCGTGCTCAACGGCGTGCTCTGGGTGATGTACAGCGGTGCTTCATGGTCAACGTTGCCGCGTAAATACCCGTCGTATCAGACGTGTCACCGCCGCTTCAAGGCGTGGCACGACTCCGGTGTGCTCGGGCGGGTGATGCAGCAGTTGTTCGGCGTGGCGAGTGAAGGTTTGTATTCGTTGATGACCTCGCGCATGCGAGTGCCAACCGAGTTGCCAGAGGGGTTGGGCGGCCATGCGGTTGCGGCGGATACCACCCGGCCTGCCGAGATGCATGGCGACGCACGGCCAGTGCTTATGCCGCTCGTGCCGCTTACCCCGGCCGAAGCGGTTGAATACCCACGAGGCGGTGTGCGTCACGCGGCTTGATGTACGGCTTGATACGCGTGTGAAGATCGCTCGTGCATAAAAAACCCGTCTGGAGACTTAGAGCCTCCAGACGGGTTTTTTTGTACGCAACGCATTCGGATGCTGCGGTTTTATTGCTGTCGGATCCAGGTTTGCGAACGTCCGAGCAGCGACACGCCAATATATCCGCGGACCACGAGTTTCTGTCCGCCATCGTCCAGGTGCATCTTGCATTTGTACAGCTTGCCGTTCTCGGGATCGAGGATCTGGCCGCCGTCCCACGTGTCGCCATCGGGTTTCATGCCATTGATGATAGTCATGCCTTTCATCAACTGGTCCTTGCGTGAATCGGTGCAGGCCGTGCAACGGCGGGTCGGATCGTTGCTGCTGCCGAGCCCGGTGAGGATCTTGCCGGTGAATGTACCGTCGCCGTCCTGGATAATTTGCACCAGCGCCTTGGGTTGACCGGTGTTGTCGTCGATGGTTTGCCAGAGTCCCGTAGGCGACGCAGTTTGCGCCATGCTTGTTGCGGCCGAGGCGAGTAGTGCACCGGCAAGCAGGATGCGTCCGGCATGCCGATGCACGCGTTGGGTAAGTCTCGTCATGCTTCCTCCTTGAGGTAAAACGTCTCTTGATCTGTTGACCATGTTGTCATTATTGCCGGCTGTGCAGGCGCCGCGTGCCGGACAGAATACGACAAAGCATGGGGAGCGTTTTGTACAAACCCTCTAGTCGGGCAGCTGCTTCGCTGCGGTCTGTCCCCTGTCAATTGAATTGGTAGGAAAAGGTCGCGTTTACGCGCGGGCTCCGCGATCCGTTGCCTTCCACCGGGGCATCGCCCACCGGTTTCGCCAGCGATAAATCCAGGCTGTAGTACTTGGCATCGGAGATCCGGAAGCCTATGCCTATCGATGCCAGGCGGCTCGGTTTCGAACCGACGGCGTGAAGATACGTGTGGGCGGTATCGACGGAAACGTAGGGTGTGAAGGTCTTCATGAACGCCAGTCCGATCGCAAACGGCCGGTTGATTTCCGCCGATGCGGCCCAGCCCGAATCGCCCGATACTTCTCCCGGCTCATAGCCAAGCGCGAAGCGCTGCCCGCCAAACGCGATCTGCTCGGAGGTCGGCAGGGAGTCCGCGCTGTACTGCCCGGTTGCTGCAATCGAGGTGCCAATCTTGAAAGGCCATTCATTGGTCTGTGAAACCGTAGCACCCGTGCGCACGAACGTGAGTGACGCCGGGTTGGTTGTGACAACCCCGGGAATGTTGGTGTCCGCCGACTTCGACGCCCCAAGCACATCGAATGCTTTCGCCACGTTGAGGCTTGCGCGCCTGACGGTTCCCGTATCCACGCCGGTGTAGTCGAGTTGCAATGTAGTCACACGCACTTGCGAACGCTGGCCAAGTTGTGCGCCCGTGATGGTGTTCTTGTAGCGGTCCTCGTCGTGCGATGCGTATGCGCCCGCCGTGCCGATCAGGCTGCGCGTGTTGCTCAGCACGAACGGATACGACGCTGACAAGCCTGCTTTGTCGTTGACGACGGTGCGCTCGACGTAGGAGGGCAGGCCGGGGTTATCGACGGGATGTCCGTAGTAGTGCGATGCATCGGCCTTGAGGGTGAAGCCGTCGGTACCTATGGGCAATGAGCCATTGACGTCGAAATAGGTTTGATCGTCGCGGCCCTTCGGAAGGAGTGCGGAGACGCCCAGCGTCTCGCCTTGGCCAAGGAGGCCATTCTCCGTCGCGGTGACAATGCCCTGCACGCCAGGATGATTCATATCGATGCCGGTCGCGATAGTGAACGGCTTGCGCTCGACGTCGAGATCGAGCGTGGTCGCGCCGTCGGTGGTCTGCGGCGGCGCGACAGTTGCCGCGATCTTCACGCCGGGCGTGAGGCCAAGCACATTGACGTAACGTTCGAAGGTTGCTTGCCGCAACGGCCGGTCGGCGCGAATCCGGTCAGCGATCGCGCGAATGCGTTTTTCAGCGGTGCCGGGGTCGCCCTTGATCTTGATATCGGCTACGTAACCTTCCACCACCGTGATGCGCACCACGCCGTTTTCGAAGGTCTGCGCGGGCACGAAGGCGAAGGAGAGCGCGTAACCCCGTTCCTTGTAAAGCGCGGTCACGCCGTTCGCCGTCTCCATCAGTTCGCCGATGGTGACGTCCTTGCCCACCAGTGGATTGAAGCGTTGCGCGACTTCATCGAAGGGAATGGCTTTTACGCCTTCCACCTCGATCTTTTTCGGCGTCAGGTGACGCGCAAGCAGTTCCTGGATCTGCGGGGTTTGCGGCTGGACATCGACGGTAACGGCCGGTGGTTTTTGCGGCGCGTTCACTTGCGGCAACGCGTCCAGTGGATTGCCCGCCAGCGCCGGCCGCGCAACCTGTCCGCTGGTCTGCGCCTGGGCGGCATGCGCCGCCACCGCCGCAAGCAGCAGCGTCCATTTCCATTCCTTGATATTCACGGTACGGCCCTCGTTGGCTTTTTTCGTGCGAACTGCGGAGGAGGCCGGATCGACACGACCCGAGGTCCTGCTGCGTTCGTCATCGTTTGATGCTGGGGTTTGATGCTGGGTGTTGCTTCTACTGCATATCTTTGTATTACGGCTCTTTGCGGTCGTAACCTTTGGCCTTGTTCATTCCTGTCTCAATCTATTCTTGTTCATGCCTATGTGTCGTAGGTATTTTCATCGGTTGTCCTTGTGATATTTTCTTGTCCGGATTTTGTCTCGGGTCGTTGTATAGGCGCAGAAACATCCGGCCGGATGCGAAACCGGCGCCGAGGGCGGCGCCGGGGAACACGTGGTTTACCAGACACTGAAAGGGATCATTGAGGGGTTCGGTACCCGACCCTCCTCGTCGCGAGGACGTAACGAAAGGATGTTTCAAACCGTGAACCCGAACCTGGGGCGGTCCGGGTCACGGACCCGGTCGCCTCGAGTTATCGCTCCAGGCGAAAAGCCTCGAGGCTCATGCGTTGCGGCAGCGTCTGTATCACTTGTTATGCGCACCGAGCAGGCCGCCCAGCAGCGAGGTCACGCTGCCCAGCGGGTTGCCCGGCGAGCTGCTGCCAGCGCCACTGCCTGTGGTGCTCGAGAGGCCTACCCCAACGCCTACGCCGGTAGTGGTCGTCGTTGCACCGGTCGACGGCGATTTCGTCGTCGTGGTCCCCGCGCCTACGCCTGCACCTATGCCCGCTCCGGTGATCGACGCGAGCAGCCCGCCAACCGGGTTCGCTGCGCCCGTACCCGCGCCCGTGCCCGATGCCGCGCCGGTCAAGGCACCCGTCAAGCCGCCGACAAGGCCGGTGACCGATGCCAGCGGATTGGCCGCCGATCCCGCCGAGCCACCTGATGCCGCGTTGGTCAGCGCACCCGTGAGGCCGCCCACCACGCCAGCCACGGGCGTCACTACGCCGGTGGCTACCGTGCCCACCGTGTTCGTCAAGCCGCCGAGCAAGCCTGCGACCGGAGCGAGCGGGCCTGCGCCGGGTGTCGAGCCCGCGCCGCCAATCGTGCCGGTCAAGCTGCTGACCAGGCCTGCAACAGGCGCCAGCGGACCGGCTGAGCCCGGCGCCGCGCCAAGGCTGGCGACCGTGCTGGTCAAGCCGCCGACCAGACCCGTGACCGGAGCCAAGGGGCCGCCTGCGCCGCCCGCGCCGCCGATGCCCGTCAATCCTCCCGTCAAGCCGCTGACGAGACCCGTGATCGGGGCGAGGGGGCCGCCTGTTCCACTCGCGCCGCCTAAACCGCCTGTCAGGCCGGAGAGAATGCCGCTGATCGGCGATAACGGATTCGTGCCCGGAGTGCCGTTCACAAGGCCGCCGGCCGATGCAAGCGTGGTTCCTGTCGCGGACACTACGCCGCCCAGACCGGTCGAGATGGGGTTGTTACCCGTCGATGCCACCGTGTGCCCCGCCGAGTCCAGTACGCCGCCGAGCGTCGCGAGCAGGTTATTGATCGGCGCGCCAAGACCGGTGGCCGAGCCGACGGTCTGTGTCAGCGAGCCGGCCAACGCCGTGATCGGTGTGATTGCCGTGCTGACCTGCTGCGTGATCTGGCTGACTGCGCCAGTCGAAAGTGTCGTGCCGAGCGCGCCGCCGGTTTGTGTAACTGCATCGCCGAGCGTGCTTACCACGTTGCCCAACGGCGTTGTCACGGGTGCGAGCGGGGAGAGCGCGCCGCTGCCGACGCTTGTTACGAGATCGCCAGCGCTGCTGACAGCAGCACCCGCCTGCTGAACGACGTTACCGGTGCTGGCGAGCGTCGTGCCCATCGGGTTGGCACTCGAACCGATCTGGCCGAGGCCTTGCGAGACGCCGTTGCCCAGGGCATCGACGGCATCGCCGAGATGCGAGACGACACCGCCTGCCGCCTGTGTCGTGGCGGGGCTGACGCCGGGAATGTTGGCGTTGCCGATGACCGTGCCTACGCCCGTCACTGCATTGCCCGCTGCAGATACAACGTTGCCCGCTGAGCCAGCTAAGGCTGCAACCGGGGTCGTGACCGGCGTGCTGCCGCCTGTTCCGCCGCCTGTTCCTCCACCGGTTCCTCCACCGGTTCCTCCACCGGTTCCTCCACCCGTACCGCCGGCTGTTCCTCCACCCGTTCCACCGCCGCCGATGACCGTTCCACCGCCCGATCCGGTACCGCCGCCGCCCGTGCCGGCGCCTCCGCCACCAGCGCCCGACCCGCCGCCATTGGTGCCCCCGCCAGCGACCGTTCCGTCTCCAGTTCCTGTTCCACCTGAGCCGGTGCCGGTGCCCGTTCCGCCACCTCCGGTCGTACCGCCGCCGCCGGTTGTCGGTATGCCGCCGGTTCCAGCGCTGCCTAATTGCTTGCTGGTTGAACCTGAACCGCCGCAGGCACCAAGGGTCAGCATGGTCGCGACTGCTGCGGTGAGGAGGGTGACGCGCAATGCGCCGCTTTGGATGTGGATGGTCTTCATAACGCCCTCGGATGGTATTTAGTTTTTTGCTTTTTGAACTGCCATCGTCTTATTGCAGGACCCGTGCCATTTGTATCAAGGAGGACGAAGGGTTGGCGCGCACAACGGGTTAACCAGACGGTATAAGGCCTGGCATGGCTTTGCCGGTAGTCGGGAGTTCTGGGGAAAATGAAGCGATGCCGCGCTGAGGCATCACGTAACGTAACGTGCGGTGAAGGTCGTTACGTCTCAAGCCGTAACGCGCGTTACGCGTTCTGCAACACACTCGACGTTTAATGCGCACGTGGTCATGCACGATCACACTGCTTGTCTCCCGCGTGCAATGGCAGGCAGTCATTTAGCGGTAGTGCGAACGATTGCCAATATGGAGCCGTCACTGAGCCGTCACCGAGCCGTCATTTAGTCAACCGAATAATGCGTTTGAACTAGAGAGTACACGCTGGATAAAAAAATCATAAAGTTAATGAGAGGTCTTCCGTTAACTAGAGGGTTAGCTGTCGGATCGTTTGGCTAATTACACAAAAAATGACAAGAGGCGGTAAGTGTTTGACTACAAAGTGTTGTTGCGGCACAAACCTTACCGATCAAGGGTAACAACCGATGAAATTATTGCTTGGCACCCGTTGATTTCGAGATAACGTTCGGCTATAAATCGTTTCAAGGATGCATCATTTAACATCCTGACTGATGGAGGCACCATCGACTACACATCTGGAACCTGAGAGAAGCGGCAAATAAATCGCGCGCAACGACGCGCATCCAAGGCAAGCGGAGCTACGCCCGCGGGGAAGAGAGAACCCGCGGGCGGCGACCCAGAAAAATGCCGGATCATTTGTCACATGGCCATTAAAAATATCCGAGGAAAGCATCATGTCTAATTTGATCAAGCACTTCGTCAAAGACGAACGCGGCGTCACCGCTATTGAATACGCGCTTATTGCAGGGCTTATTGCGGCTGCACTCGCGGTGTCGATAGGTGACGTTGTCACGAAACTGCAGACCGTGTTCACGAATATCGTGACCGCGCTTTAGCGGAACGGGCTTCGCGCCGCCGGGCATCAGGCGTCACATTCTTCTCGCTAGCAATTAACTGTCTATGCCGGCTTATTCGCCGGTATAGCTGGATCACTGCGTGTTGTTGCATTAGTTGCATTAATGCGCACACACGCAGGGGATCTGCTGCGCGCAGGCGTGACGTCGGGCTTTTCCAATCGGCTGCTTTAAATAGCGGCTGGCGGGATTAGTTTGCCTGGTCGAAGCGAGTCAACATCATGATTAACGCCGCGTTATTCATTAGCTGGTCGCTCGCGGTCGTTTTATTCGATTGCCGGTTGCGCCGCATACCCAACTGGCTCGTTATTGCGGGACTGGCTGTAGCTTGTGTGCTTGCCGCAAGCGGCCATTCCCCCTTTCACATCGACCTGTCCGATGCTGCGCTAGGTCTCCTGGCCGGGCTCCTTGCGCTCTTGCCGTTCTACCTGATTGGCCTGATGGGCGCCGCCGACGTCAAGGTGTTCGCCACGCTCGGCGCATGGTGCGGTTTTCACGCGTTACCTGCGCTGTGGATCGTGGCCAGTATTGCCGCTGGTGTTCACGCGCTGTATTTGCTTGCGTCGGCGGTGATCGAGGGGAGGCGCCAGAGCGCTGAAATTTCGTTGGAGTCCTCACCAAATACTGATGGTTACGCGGGCAGCCCTCGCGATGTCACCGGTGCTGAACGATCATCCCCATACACCTTCATTGTCGGAGGCCGCCGCGCAACACCGTACGCCGCGTTGCTCGCCGTGTCCGCAATAGGAAGCCTGACGCTGCAAGTCTTCGAGGCCGCCCGATGACCCTATTCAACTCCACGCGGCCCGTCTCGCCCGCCTGCCGGCGTGATCACGCACATTCCCTCGCACATGCCAAGCCGCTCGACGCTCGACGCCATGCGCAGCGTGGAACCATGGCGGTGGAATTCGCCATCGTGTTTCCGCTTTTCTTCCTCGTGTTCTACGCGATCGTCACCTACAGCATGGTCTTCGTCGCGCAGCAATCGCTCACGCTGGCTGCGTCGGAGGGGGCACGGGCGGCGCTGCGTTACCAGCCCGGTGCGACCAGCGCAGCCAGCGCGCTCGCGCTGCGCGCGAGCGCGGCTTGCGCCACGGCGACGGGTCTGGTGAACTGGCTCGCGGGCAGCGCTCCCTGCACCGCGACGTATGCGGGATGCAGCTTCGACGCCACGATGCAATGCGTGAACGTCGCCCTCAACTACAACTACGCAAGCCGGCCGCTGGTGCCTCCACTGCCTTTGATCGGGCTGCCGGTGCCAGCAAGTCTCACTGCAAGTGCGATGGTGCAACTGAACCCGGAGAACCTGTTTTAAGCGTTGTTCACGTTTGAAACGACCAAGACGATCATGGCTAACATTACCCGCATCCTTGCTGTTTCCCTGATCGTGCTCGCCGCGTTGCTTGGCATTTTCGCGTGGTCGCTCTCCCGTCGTCCTCCGGCGCCGGTACCGCAAATCGTGCAGGGTCAGGCCAGTTTCCCGGTGGTCGTCGCCACGCGCGACCTCTCCGCCGGCAAGCCGATCGATGCCGATGCCTTGACCCTGCGGATGGCGCCGTCGCGCGGAGCCGGCGAGTTCGCCGATGCCACCGGCCTTGTCGGGCGGGTGCCGCTCGTCGCGATTGCGGCCAATACGCCGCTCTCCGAGGCCAACCTCACCACCGGACTCGCTGATGCCATCGCGCCGGGCGAACGGGCCATCGCGGTGCGGGTCGACGAGGGCAATGCGGTGGGCAACCGGGTGCGGCCCGGCAATTTCGTCGATGTGTTTTTCATGCTCAAGCGCGATATGTCCGCTGGCCCGGGCACGGATGCGGAAGTGGACGCAACGCAAGCACGGCTGTTGTTGTCGAGGGTCCGTGTGCTCAGTTTCGGCGATGCGACCCTTCCCGGCACGTCGGACGCAGCCGACACCGCGGCTAACGCGGCTAACGCGGCCAACGCTCCGCGCGGTGCGGGGGCGCGTACGGCGGTGCTGGCCGTGCGCACTGCGGATATCGACGCACTCACGCTCGCCGAGGGCGCGGGGCGCCTGGTACTGGCGCTGCGCAATCCCGCCGATACAGACACAGCCGAACCGATTGCCATGGCGCCACTTCTTGCATCGATAAGGATACCGAATGATGATGCGTCGCGTGCAGCCGCTGGTCTGTCGCTTCAGGCGCTGGCGGGTACGCATGGCGAGCGGTCGGCGCGCATGCCAGTCATCGCTCCGTTACCTGCCATGCCCTCGATGCCTGCTGCGCGTGCGCCGCGTGTCCAGGCGGTGTCGAATGATCTTGAATTGATTCGCGGCGCGCATAGGGAAAAAGTGGCGTACTGAAAATGATCGCCGTGCCGTAAACAAATATAGAAGGGAGTGCAGAAGGACAAGTAGCAGCCAGCATCAAAAGGAAGTTCGGGGCCATGCCGCCGTATGGCGACAACGCAGTACGCAGTCGATATATAAAAAATCATGAAAGCCAAGGGTTTCTATCGAGGACGCAGCGTCTCTGGCGCACGTCGGTTATTGCTCGCCGCGCTGGTATGCACGTGTGCGGCGGCGCCGCTCGCTGGCGCGAAAACTGCCGGGCCCGCAGCAGGCGCGACCGACTTCGCGTCGTCGCGGGTTATCGACATCGTGGTCGGCGCGCAGAAGCAGATCGCGATGGGACGCACGTTGCAGCGCGTAGCCGTGGGGGACCCTGCGGTCGCGGACGTGCTTTGGCTCAAGAGCAGCGGTGGCGCAAACGGCGGTTTATTGCTGGTTGGAAAAAGCGCGGGACGCACCGAGATGATGATCTGGGAGCGCGGCCAGAGCGCGCCGCAGACCTACACGATCAACGTCACTACACTGGCCGCCCATGAGTTGCTCGGCAGCGATACACCCGCGGTGAACGTGCTTGGCAGCACCGCGGTGGTCACGGGGTCTGCCGCGAGCATGGAATCGCATCAGCGCGCATTGACTGTAGCGAGGGAGTCGGTTGCGAGAACCGCAGGTTCATCCGAATCGTCATCGGGCGCATCCGGCAAGGGTCCGGGAGGGCAAAGCGGGAATTCACCGGACTCCTCTGCAACCGGGGACGGCCGGAGCGCCAGTACGAAGGACGGCGATGTCCTCGATGTCTCCACCGTAGCGACAAGTCCTGTCGTGCAGGTCGACGTGAAGGTGGTCGAGTTCAGCAAGGCCGTGCTGAAGGAAGCGGGTTTCAATCTCTTCAAACAGAACACCGCGTTTGCATTCGGCACCTTCTCGCCTTCGTCGCTGACGTCATACACTGGCGGCGCGACCCCGAATTTGCAGGTCACATCCACGTCGCCAATCAGCAGCGCGTTCAACCTGATGGTGAACCTCGGTACTCGAGGAATTTTCGCGAATCTCAGTCTACTCGAATCGAACAATCTCGCACGCGTGCTGGCTGAGCCGACGCTTGTCGCGTTGTCGGGACAGAGCGCGAGCTTTCTCGCCGGCGGCGAGATCCCGATACCGGTGCCGCAGTCGCTTGGAACAATCAGCATTGTCTATAAGCCCTACGGCATCGGACTGACGGTCACGCCGACCGTGCTCGGGCCGCGGCGGATCGCGCTGAAAGTCGCGCCGGAAGCGAGCCAGCTCGACTTCACGCACGCGCTGACCATCAACGGTATCTCGGTGCCGGCCATCACCACGCGGCGCGCGGACACCACAGTAGAACTGGGCGACGGCGAGAGCTTCGTGATCGGCGGCCTGATCGATCGCGAGACGGCATCGAACGTCGACAAGGTGCCGGTGCTCGGAGATTTGCCGATCATCGGCGCGTTCTTCAAGACCTTGCAGTACACGCAGAATGATCGCGAACTGGTGATCATCGTGACACCGCATCTAGTCTCGCCGATAGCCAAGGGCGCTGTGCTTCCGGCGACGCCCGGCGAGCAATCCGAGCAGCGCGACGGCCCCGTGTGGCGCTCGTTCGTGGGTGGGATTGCATCGGGCGACGCGGTGCCGGGGTTCTCGAAATGACGGACGCAAGCGCTGGTGGAGAGGGCGGCAGGCAAGTAGTGAAGGCGCGTGCAAGTCCGTCCGCAACGATGAGGGCGGCGAGGTGTGCTGGCAGCGTTGCCCGCGCCGATGTGGCAGGAGAAAGCGGCGATGAACGCAAGAGTTCTATCTTTGACTGACGTAGAAGCGGGCTCTCAGGGCGTCCGGTTCCTGTGCGTCTGCTCGGATGCGGGACGCCGGGCCTGGCTCGCGCGCGCGCTGGGCACGTTGGGCGCGCTCGAGCACGTGCCTTTCGACGCTATTGCGCTGATGCCGAAGATATCGACGCTGGGCGCCACGATGGTGTTCATCGACTTCGCCCGTGCCCCGCTTGAAGCGCCCGAAGCCAGCATCGCAAGCGCGACGGCGATGGCAACCGCGGTGCATGATGCATTCCCGGGCTTGGCCATTGTTGCGCTCGGTTCCCTGCAGCAGTCGGCCAGCGCGATTGCTGCATTGCGCGCCGGCGTGCGTGATTTTATCGATGTCGAAGGCGAACCCGACGAAGCACTTCGGATTGCGAAACAACTGATCGAGCAAGCCAGCCAGTCCGCGAAGACGGAACACATTTCAAACCGGCACGGCCAGGTTACGGTGCTGCTTGGTGCGCGGGTCGGCATGGGCGTGAGCACGCTGGCGGCGAACCTGGCGGTGAGGTTGCAAAAACGTGGCGCGGCGGCATCGAAGACCTCCGCGCTGCTCGACCTGGGCATCCCCGCCGCAGACAGTTCGGTGCTGCTCGACACACAAAGCGAATTCAATTTCGTCGATGCCGTGCGCAACCTGCGCCGCTTCGACCAGACCTTCGTTCATACGGCCTTCGGACGCCACGCCAGCGGCCTCGCGGTGACCACATTGCCGCCGGATCTAGCGGCGATGCGCGAGGTGTCGTATGCGTCGGCGGTAAATCTGGTGAACCGGCTGCGGACTTTCTTCGATCACCAGATCGTCGATCTTGGTGGCTTTACGAACCTCGAGTTCGTCGCGCAAATGGCGCGCGCCGCGGACAATGTGTGGCTGGTCTGCGATCCGAACGTGGCGTCCGTGGTGTCCGCCATGGAGTTGCTGGAAGGCATGCGTGTTCACGATGCCGACGCACGCTTGCCCAAGGAACGCGAGGCCGCCGATTCGCCGCAGAAGCTGCATCTGGTCGTGAACAAGTTCGACCCGGCGCTGCAATTTGGCGCTGAGCAGATCGCGGAGCGGCTTGGGCTACCGTTGCTCGCGACACTGCCCGCACGCGCGCAGGCGCTTGGACGCGCGGTGAACCAGGGGCGCCTGCTGGCGGATATCGCTGAGCGCGATGCTTATGTACGCGCGTTGGACCCGCTGGTCGCGCGGCTTGGCGGTCACAAGATGGCCGCGGCCGACAGCATCACGCCCACATTCGTGCCGTTGCCAGACGGCATGGATGCCGATGCACTGAAGCAGAAGACGGCGGATTCCGCCGGCGCGCCGAGCGGCTCAAAACAGTTCCTCAAGCGGCTCTTTCCCACTTTCACCAAGCGGTCATAGACGATGGCAAAAGACATCGAGTTCGCCGACGACGCCACTTCGTTCGCGCACACGCAGCAGTTCCAGGACATCAAGAACGCGGCGCATGAGCATCTGCTTACGCGGATTGAGGAGCTGGGCGCCGAGTTTGGACGGTGGTCGCGCCAGGCGATCCAGCAGTTCGTTGACCTGGAGATCGACGGCTTCGTCCGGATGCGGCGCATTCCGCTGAACGAGAGCGAAGTGCGGCTGATCGCGGAGGCCCTGACGAAAGAGCTGGCGGGCTTCGGGCCGATCGAGGATCTGCTCGCGGATCCTGCGGTGGAGGACATCCTCATCAACGGCTTCGATGACGTCTACGTCTCGCGTCACGGCATGCTTGTGAAGATCCCGGTGCGCTTCGCGGACAACGCGCATTTGCTGCGGATCGTGCGGCGGATCCTCGCTCCGATCGGGCGGCGGCTGGACGAATCCAATCCCATGGTCGATGCGCGCCTGCCCGACGGGGGCCGGGTGAACGTGGTGATCGAACCGCTGTCGCTCGACGGGCCGGTGGTATCGATACGAAAGTTCCGGCGCGACCCGCTGCGCCCCGACGACCTGCTCGCGAACGGCACCTTCGATCAGGAGATCTGCGGGTTGCTCGACGCGGCGGTCGCTGCGCGCTGCAACGTGCTGGTGTCGGGCGGGACGAGTTCGGGCAAGACCTCGCTGCTCAACGCGCTCGCGTTTTTTATTCCGAAGCACGAGCGCGTGGTGACGATAGAAGACACCGCTGAACTTTCGCTCAATCACCCGCACGTGGTGCGGCTCGAAAGCCGTCCGGGCGGCTTCGACGGCGCGGGCGTGGTGTCGATTCGCGACCTCTTGCGCAACACGCTGCGGATGCGGCCGGACAGGATCATCGTGGGCGAGGTACGCGGCGGCGAAGTGCTGGAAATGCTGCAGGCCATGAATACCGGCCACGACGGTTCGATGGGCACCGTCCACGCGAGTTCGGCGCGAGAGTGTCTTTACCGGCTTGAGATGCTGGCGGGTTTTGCGGGCTTCCAGGGCACGGAGTCGAGCTTGCGCCGGCAGATTGCGAATGCCATCGACTTCATCGTGCAGATCGGGCGTTTGTCCAATGGGCGGCGGCGGATTTTGTCGGTGACGGAAGTGACGGGGCTCTCGGACAACATTGTCGCGACGCAGGAGTTGTACCGCTACGAGCCGATCATGGAAGGCGGCGAGGAGCAGGACAACTGGGTCTCGCTCGGCATTCATCCCAGCTCACCCAAGCTTGCCAAGTATCGCCAGTCACTCGGCAATGACAGGGGCGTGGACAGCTTCAACGACGGCTTCGGGCGAGGTGGCGGTGGGGGCGGTTTCGGCCGCTCCGGAGGAGGCTTCAATGTCTAGCGGTATCGGCCTCGTGCTGGTCGTGGCGCTGCTGTGCGCGGCCGGCGGGCTGCTGCTGTGGCAGCGCGCGCAGGACAACCGCGAACGCGCGCTGACAGACCGTTTTGTTGACCGGCGCGTAGCGTCGGTACAGGGCGCAATGCCGGGCGCAACGACACGCGCAACGCCTGCCCGGAACAGCCAGCGCATGCGTTCTGCAGGTCCTTCCGCTTTGCCGCCGAACGCCATGCAGCACGGTGTTCGCGAGCATGCGCGCCATCTGCAGGCGCGCATGGCTTATGGCTTCGGCAATCTGATGAGCCGTGCGGGCATCGCCAGTCCGCGCACTTTTTTGTTGAGCACCGGCGCGGTGATCCTGCCCGGCGCGTGCTGGGTTGGTTTGCGTACGCATTGGCTGGTTGCGCTGGGTTTCGTCGTCTTCGGCGCGCTCTGCGCGTTTGCATTCCTCTCATGGCGCGCACAAAAACGTTATCAGCGGATCTCGCGCCAGTTGCCTGTATTCCTCGATGGCATCGTGCGGCTCATCACCATTGGCAACAGCGTGCCGGCCGCCTTCCAGGCCGCATTGACCACCACCGATGCGCCGTTGCGCGACTGCCTCGACCGGGTCTCGCGGATGCTGCGCTCGGGTGTAGAAATAGACGTGGCGCTGAAGCACGTGGCCTCGGTGTATCGCGTGCGGGAGTTGGAACTGGTCGGCTCGGTGCTGCGTATCTCGGTGAAATACGGCGGGCGCTCCGACGTGATGCTCGAGCGCATGGCGGCGCTGATGCGCGATCTCGAACAGGCCGAGCGCGAACTGATCGCGCTGTCCACCGAGACGCGGTTGTCCGCCTGGGTGCTCGGGTTATTGCCGGCGCTGCTGGGCGGCTTCGTGATGATCTCCAACCCGTCGTACTTCCAGGCGATGTGGTCCGATTCATTTGGCCAGCGTCTTGTGTACGTGGCGGTGGTGCTGCAAGTGCTCGGCGCTTTCCTGCTGTACCGGATGGCGCGCCTGAAGGATTGAACATGACCGCTCACACTGTGTTCGCTCTTGCCTTGCTCGTCGCCGCGCTCGGATGCGCTTTGCTGGGCGTGCTCGCATTCACGGGCCTCGCGCGCATGCAGCGCGGCGCGCGTACGCTCGACCACGCGCTCGATCAACGCGCGGCCAGCTCGGCGGCACGTGCGATTGCAGCGGGCAAGCTGGCGCCGCAGACGACAGACGCGAAGGACACGAGCGAGGCGGGGCGCGGGCGGCCCAAGGGCAGCCGCCTGTCGCGTCTGGCCGATGCGTTCAGCCATACGCTCAGCCTTATGGCGATGAGCTGGCTGGACACGCCGTTCGGTGCCATTGTGGTGGCGTCTGAAGACCGGCGATTGCTGGATCGATGCGGTTTCCTCAGTGCCAACACGCGCGCGCGTTTCTTCGCAGCGCGGATTGGCAGCGCCGCGCTGCTGCCGATGCTTGTGCTGGTCTGGTTCAACGGCGAACCTCGCCTCGCCATGTGGATGATCAGCGCACTCGGTCTCGGGTTCATGTTGCCGAAGTGGTTCGTGCGGCGCCGCGCGAAAGCGCGTCAACGCTCGGTAGCAAGCGAGTTGCCGATGTTCGTCGACTTGCTGCGTTTGCTGCAAGGCGTCGGCCTGTCGCTCGATCAGAGCCTGCAGGTAATGATCAATGACTTCGCAACAGTCCTGCCGGTGCTCTCGCAGGAACTCGCGCTGGCCCACCGGCAGTTCACCACTGGACGTACGCGTGAGCAGTCGCTAAGTCGGCTCGCGACGAGCTATGAGAACGACGACCTGAATGCCGTGATGCGGCTGGTGGTCCAGGTCGACAAGCACGGTGGCGCGGTACAGGAACCGCTGCGCCAGTTCGGCGACCGGTTGCGCGAGTCGCGCCGCGCGACGCTGCGTGAACGGATCGGCGCATTGACCGTGAAGATGACCGGCGTGATGGTGGTGACCTTGCTGCCCGCCCTGTTGATCATGACAGCCGGTCCGGGATTTATCGCCGTGTTCCATTCGCTTTCCACGATACATAAATAAACGTTGAAGAGACGTTGAAGAGAGTGACACCATGAAATCGATCGCCATTGACGCAACCAAGAACCGCCTGCTCGCGGTTGTCCTGATGCTTGCCTGTACCGTTTTCGCGGGGCTGGGCGGCTGCGCGTCGAAGATGGACAGCGGTTATGGGGTCGGCATACAGGCGGAGCGCGAGGCCGCGCTTCAGCAGTCGCAACAGAAACAGGATGCGCCCGATACACCCGGCATGTATCTCGCGCTGATCGACCGGATGCAGTCGCAGGGTTTGTTCTATGCGTCGCTTGCACACATTGACGCGTACGAGAAGCAGTATGGCTCGACGCCCGACACGACTCTGCTGCGTGCCGACGCCCTGCGCCAGACTGGTCAGGCCCAGGGTAGCGCCGACGCATACACGAAGTTGCTGAACACGCCGCTGGCAGCGCGGGGATATCGCGGGCTCGGTTTGCTGGCGGGAGCCGCAGGAGAATTTGGTAAGGCATCCGAAGAGTTTGACGCCGCCACGCGCCTGCAACCAACCGACGCGCTCACACTATCGGACCTGGGTTACGCGCGCTTGCGTCTCGGCGATGTGGCGGGCGCTCGCGTACCGCTGATGAAAGCCGCGGAGCTGGCGCAGGACAACCCGAAGATCCTGAGCAATGTCGCACTGTTCCTGCTAGCCGAGGGGCAACCTGCCGCGGCGCAAGGGCTCATCACGCAGCAGAAATTTTCGCCGGAAGTGCAGCAGGCGATCCGCACGGATGCGCAGCGCATTGCGGCGGCGTCGACACAGGCCACGCATGCACGGGCGGCCGAGGTTGCGGTGGCGACAACCGAGCAAGCGCGTGTTCCTATGGTCCGCGCGCCGCGGACGGTCGATTCGCTGCTCAACGCGCAATTGCCGCTGACCCAGACATACGATCAACCCGCCGCGATGTCGGCCAATCAACCGCAACTGGTCGTACGGTGAAGGAACGAACCATGAATGAGTATCGGACGGGGCGAGGGTGGGCCAGAGCGGCGAGTCAGGCTGCGGGATTGATGGTCGCGTTGGGCTTGATGTCGATAGCCACCGGCTCGGTGGCGCAGACGCAAACGCGTTTGACAGAGCAGCCCCGGGAGCAAGCATCGGAAGCGCCGGCGGTTCAGGTAGCGCAGTCGCACACGGACGCGCCTGTCACGCAGATCGGTGACGCCGCCCACTCCCTGCTCGCGTTGCAGCGAAGCGGCCAGTTGGCGGCGCCGGCGCAGCCAATGCTGGGTGTGGAAGCGAGTGCCGCGTACGCGCGTTATCTGAAGTCCTTCGATCACCCGATCCCGGAACATCTGGATTCATCGGTGGGCGCGGTAGGTGGAGCATCGAACTGACATGGATCACCTGCCGACATCGCCGGGCAGACCGACACCGCGTGGCCGCAAGCGCCAGCGTGGCGTGGCAAGCGTGTTGGCGGCGTTCTGGCTGCTGGTAGCGGTCGCGGCGCTGGCTGCTATCGATGTGGGTAATGTGTTTTATCAGCGACGCGTCATGCAGAGCGTGGCGGACATGGCGGCGAATGCGGGCGCTCAGGTCGTCGACAATGCCTGCTCGCGCGCCCCGGCCACCGCGCTCGGCAGTGCTGGCGCGAACGGCTTTAACGCGTCGGCGTCAGGCAACTCGATCACCACGACCTGCGGGCGCTGGGACCCGACGCTCTATGCCGGGCCGAGCTACTACGCGGCGAACGCTACACCGAGTAACGCGGTGCAGGTGACGGTGTCGAAGCAAGTGCCTTATTTCTTTCTGGGAGCAGGGCGCGTAGTTAGCGCGACCGGACTTGCGCAAGCGGTCAACGTGGGGGCATTCACTATCGGCACGACTACGGCAAGCGTCGATCCTACCGTCATTACCGGACTGCTGAACGCCATGCTCGGGACGAATATCAACGCGTTGCAGATATCGGCGGCGGGTTACGCGGGTCTTGCCCAAGCGCGTATTCAGGTAGGCGATCTTGTCACGGCAGCGGGCGTGGGTACCGTGAACCAGTTGCTCGCGACGAACGTTACCGCCGGGCAATTCGTCAATCTCATGCTCACCGCGTTGCAGACCACACAGGTTGCGAACGCGAATTTATCGGTGGCGCTTGGCGCGTTGCAGGCCGTCGCGAACGCGAATATTCCTGGCTCGCAGACCTTCGCTATCGGTGCGGTGAATGGAGGAAC
Organism: Caballeronia sp. LjRoot34; assembly: GCF_964253815.1. Classification (NCBI taxonomy): domain Bacteria; kingdom Pseudomonadati; phylum Pseudomonadota; class Betaproteobacteria; order Burkholderiales; family Burkholderiaceae; genus Caballeronia; species Caballeronia sp. LjRoot34. Next base: position 2,584,680 of record NZ_CAXUSB020000001.1, on the reverse strand, counting down.
GGGTCTCCTGCAAGTTGGCCTTGCTGACACGCAGTCCGCGCTCAGTGCAACCATCAGCCCGCTGGACGCATTGTTTGTCGCGGCCGATATCGCACAGGCTGGAAAGTCCGCCGTGAATGTGTCGACGGTTCTGAACCTAGGGGTGGCGACGGCGACATTGCAGGTGCAAGTGATCCAGCCGCCGGTCCTGGCCGTTGGCGAGGCCGGGAAGACGCCGGCAGGCGCATGGCGCACGATCGCCACGACGGCGCAGGTGCGGGCGTTTCTGAAGGTGACGCTTGGCGCGTTGCCCGGACTGCCGTTGGGGCTTGGCGCCCCGATAGTGACGCTGCCGGTCAACGTGTACGTATCGCCGGGAACGGCATGGCTGAGTTCCACGCAGTGCCTGTCGACCAAGGCATCAAGCAACTCGGTGGTCGGTGTTCAGACCGGTCTTGCGAACGTGTGCATAGGCGATGCGCCCACCAACCTCTCCGCGTCCGCGCCCTACAGTTGCGCGCCCGCGACGCTTGTCAACGTGCTCGGTCTTATCACCGTTCAGATGGCCACATCGCTTCCGGCTGTCGTACCCAATGCTGCATCGATGACATTCGATGGCATTGTTGGCAATGCTGACGATTACCAGACGACGAACTCGAACCAGGTGGGGGGTGTGCTGTACAACGCGACAACGGGTTTCGCCACGCAGTTGTCCGCCCAGAACGGACTGACCGTGACGGTACTCGGGATCAAGCTGCCGCTTGGTTCAGCCGTTGGCCAGATACTGATAGGTTTTGTCGTGCCGCTGCTGACGCCCGTATTCAATGCCTTGGACACGGTTCTTATGCCCGTGCTGCAACTCCTCGGCGCACAGATCGGCGTGAGCACCGTGCATGACCTGTCGCTGACGTGCGGCCAGTCGCAGCTTCAGTATTGAACGCATGATTGAACCCGCGACCCGCCGGTGCCGTTAACAAAGTAACCAACGTCCACGCGATGAACACCCGCAACGGGCGGCGAAGCCACAAGATGCAAGCCATGAGAATCGAGAGAATGAGACCAGCGACAACAATCGATGACCTCGATATTTACGTGTGGGAAGGCAAGGCGGATATCGTCGAGCAGGTGGTGCGCTGCATGTCGGGTTTCGAAGTCGATGTGATCCGCGCCGACGGCATGTCGATAGCCGCGGGCCAGGACGCCCAGCGCCAGGCAATCGCGGTGGTGAGCGTCAGCGTGATCGACACGGGCGCATTCGCATTGCGCGATTGGGAAGCGCATCGCGGCATGCCGGTGATCTGGGTGGGGGCGGCGCCGCGTGAGCGCGACACCAGCGTTTTCCCGACCGACTACTCGCATATCCTGCCGCTCGATTTCACCGGCGCCGAGTTGCGCCGGATGGTGGCGAAGCTTGCCCAGCAATTGCGCGCGCATGGGGAGCAAGTGCAGGAATCGAGTGCGCTGATCGCGAATGCGGAATGCATGCAGGCATTGCTGCGCGAAGTGCAGACCTTCGCTGATTGCGACACCAGTGTGCTCGTGCATGGTGAAACCGGTGTGGGCAAGGAACGCATTGCGCAGATGCTGCACGAACAGCACAAGCGGTATTCCGAGGGACCGTTCGTGCCGGTCAATTGCGGCGCGATTCCCGATGGCTTGTTCGAATCGCTATTCTTCGGTCACGCGAAAGGTTCGTTCACCGGCGCTGTGATCGCGCACAAAGGCTACTTCGAGCAGGCCGATGGCGGCACGCTGTTTCTCGATGAGATCGGCGATATGCCGCTGTATCAGCAGGTCAAGTTATTGCGCGTGCTGGAAGACAGTGCGGTCACGCGGATTGGGTCGACCATGCCGGTCAAGGTGGATTTCCGGCTGGTCGCGGCGACCAACAAGAACTTGCCGCAACGGGTGAAGGAGGGTGACTTTCGCGCGGATCTTTACTATCGGCTGGCGGTGATCGAGTTGAAGATTCCGTCGCTGGAGGAACGCGGGGCGCTCGACAAGATTGCGTTGTTCAAGTCGTTCATCGCGCAGGTGGTGGGGCAGGAAAAGCTCGCGACCTTGCCCGAGTTGCCGTACTGGCTGGCTGATGCTGTCGCTGATAGTTATTTCCCCGGCAACGTGCGCGAATTGCGCAATCTGGCGGAGCGCATAGGCGTGACCGTGCGGCAAGTGGGCTCATGGGACACCGCGCGGCTGCAGCGCCTGCTCGCGCTTGCCCGCACCTCGCAGCCGGTGCCGCCCGAGCTGAGCGCCGAAGTGATTGTTGACCGTAGCAAGTGGGACATGAACGAGCGCAACCGCGTGCTGGCCGCGCTGGAGGTGAACGGCTGGCGGCGTCAGGACACGGCGGGTTACCTGGGCATCAGCCGCAAGGTGCTGTGGGAAAAAATGCGCAAGTTCCAGATCTTCGACGAAGAACCTGAAACGCGCATTGTGAGTTGAGACGTTGCAGGCGGAGGTATCGAATCCAACGGTCTCGCCGCTTAGTTTGACGTCTACGCCAGCGCCGCCGTCAACGTAGCGAACGTACGTTCGTCGGTGCGTTCGAATTGCAGCGGCGTCACCGATACGCGTCCCGATGCGACCACCGCCGTCTCGCTGTCGGCTGCATTTTCGCGCGGACTGCGCTGGAAACGCAGCCAGTGATATTGCAGGCCACGCGGATCGATTTGCGGCAGGACGTCGATACCTTCCACCAATCCCACGCCCTGGCGAGTCGGGGTTAGCGGGCCGGCCAGCGCGGCGTCTATATCCGGAAAATTCACGTTGAAGCAGGTCGGCGCATTGTGTTCGATGGCGAGCAGCGAGCGGATCACGCCGGGCGCGAGTTCGCGCGCGGTATCCCAGCGCACGTTGTCGCGGTCACTGAAAGTCTGGCTCAATGCAATGGATGGCAAGCCGAGCAGCAAGCCTGTCATGGCCGCGCCGACCGTGCCGGAAAACATGGTTTCTACACCCAGGTTCGCGCCGCGGTTGATACCCGACAGCAATAGCGTGGGGGGCGCGTCCCGCATCAGATGCCGCACCGCCATCACCACGCAGTCACCCGGGGTGCCGAGCACGCCGAAGCGACGCTTGCCATGCTCGCTCACGCGCAGCGGCGAATGAAGGCTGATGGAATGCGACGTGCCGCTTTGGTCATGCTCCGGGGCGACGACCCACACTTCGTCCGCGAGTTCGGCGGCTACCGCTTCGAGCACGGCGAGGCCGGGTGCGTCGATACCATCGTCGTTGGTCAGCAGAACGCGTGCAAATCTGGGCCGGGAAGCGGGCATTGCAGCAGGCATTGCAAATCTCCTTTCGATTGAGGGAAAGCGTCACTCAATCGATTATTCCAGAGATCGCGATGCGGGGTGAAAGCGTGAGCGGCCAGCGTGAACGAGTGCGTTTGTGAATAGCGTCCTGGCCGGATCTACTTGATGCCGAGTCCGCGCAGCACTGCGTTGCCGTCGTCGGTCAGGCGGAACTTGGACTCGCCCGGCATGGGCGATACCATCTCCACGTAGCCGTATTCGCTCAGCGAGGCAACGTCGGGAGGCGCGGCCATTGCGTCGATCGGCGCATGCAGCAGCAATAGCAGCGTGGCGATCTCGTGGTGGCTGAGTAATCGTTTGATGGCCCGTACTGGAGCCGATGCGTCGCGGAGGTTCATGACGAACTCCTTTCGTTAATGCTTTGTCTTTGTGTATCGTGCAGCGCGTCGATCGCACCATGTCGCACCACGCAGCGGCGCGTGAAGTTTCGATGAAGTTGGGGCAGGGTATCGGTCAAGTCTTAGGCGAAACTTAAAACAGACCAAAAGCCACGTATGCCCCCGGTCTGAACACGCGCCATGAACGCAATCGAGTGCGGGCTAAAAATTGTAAGCCGGGTTAACGGGGCTGAACGTGGTGTCGTCGAATGTCTTCGGTACGATGGTCTGGAACACGATGCTTTCGAAGATATTGCCGTCGTTGTCGAAGGATTCCGCCGTCCGGAAATATGGCCGCCTCAGGTCCAGTCCCAGGACTTCTTTCTTGGCGTAGAACTCGGGCTGTCCAGAAGGGGTTTCGTAAGTGAAGGCAACCACGCGGGCACCATCAATCGTTTTCACTTCGATGTCCTCGGCGCGCATGACTCCGGCGTCGGCGAATTTCTTGCCTTCGGCGAGGAACTGCTGCGTGATGTATTCGGTACCGAGATCACGGACCGAATGGCGCGATTGCGAGCGCGCGAGCGCGCCGTTAAGTGACGTCCAGAGCGCAATCACCTTTAGCAAACCGCCTAGATGACCGTACATTTCATCGGGGCGGGCGGTTTCGTCGTAGAGAATCTCCTGACCCGCGTGTGCGCCGTCCGGCAGCCATTTTGCGTAGACCCGCAGCGGGTCGCGTGTCACGCGCACCAGCATGTGGTCGGCCTGATCCGGCCATTGGCCATGGATACGCTCACGACGAAGCATGGTGAACTCATACGACGGATAACCATTCGGGCCGTCCTTCAGATAGCGCGGCAGCGCCAGGGGATCAAGCGATTTGAACAGCGAAACAAGCGCCGCGTCGCTCATGTTGGCCAGCATGCCGCTCCGTGCGGCGCGACTCAGCCAGCGCACCTGGCTATCGAGCGGGAGTTTTCCGACCAGCGCCGCGGGCGTCTTCGGCGGCGTACTCGTTGCGCCGGCGGAGAGCGCCGGACCGGCTGCAGAGGTAGCGGTGGACGTCGGCAGTGCGATCGTGGCCGCGGCCCTGCTCACCGCCTCCTGCGCGCTGGCGGGCACGGCTATGGCTGACAGGGCGAGGGCAGCGAGCAGACTCGAGACCCAGGCGCTTGGGCGGATCAGCTTGCGGTTTTGGCGGCGCCGTCGTGCTCGATGCATGAAGTTCTCCGTGGTCCGTTCGTTCTGCTTTGGCCGCTTTGCCGTTGCGCAGTTCACGGCGAAAACCTTTCCATGTCTTAGAACGCATCGGGGAGACTGGAAATTCCGGCGCGTTGCGTTTTTATCTTCAGATTCTTCAGATGGATGCCATCGACAAACCTGGCCGGCCCGCCAGCCGGCATCAACGTTCGAGAATGGCGGCCACCCCCTGTCCGCCCGCCGCGCAGATGGAGATGAGCCCACGGCGCGTGCGCGTGTCGCCTGGCTCCCGTGCCGGTATCGCCAGCATTTTGGCAAGGGTCCCCACGATCCGTCCACCGGTCGCCGCGAACGGATGACCCGTTGCCAGCGACCCGCCATTGATGTTCATGCGGCTGTGCTCGATCGACCCGAACGGGCCGTTGAGCCCAAGTTGCGTGCGGCAGTATTCCTCGTCTTCCCACGCCGCGAGCGTGCACAGCACCTGCGCCGCGAATGCTTCATGGATCTCGTAGAAATCGAAGTCGGGCAGCGCCAGTCCCGCGCGTTCGAGCAAACGCGGGACAGCATAAGCGGGTGCCATCAGGAGACCTTCTTTCTTGTCGAAGAAATCAACGGCCGCGGTTGCTGAGAACGTGAGATAAGCAAGCACGGGCAGGTTGCGCGCGGCCGCCCATTCTTCGGCCGCCAGCAGCACCGCTGACGCGCCATCGGTGAGTGGCGTGGAATTGCCGGCCGTGAGCGTCCCGGCGTCGCGGTCGAAGACGGGTTTCAGCGCAGCGAGTTGCTCGGGCGTGAGATCCGGCCGCAGGATGTTATCGCGTGAAAGACCTTTGTACGGTGTCATCAGGTCGTTGAAAAAACCGCGCTCGTACGCGGCCGCCAGCTTTCGATGACTGTCGATCGCAAGTTCGTCCTGCGCCTCGCGCGATATCTTCCAGCGCTTGGCCATCAACTCGCAATGTTCGCCCATTGAAAGGCCGGTACGGGGTTCGCTGTTACGCGGCAGCGCGGGTTTGATCAACATGCCGGGACGCAGCTTCGCCAGCGCGCTCATGCGCTGTGCCGTGGACTTGCCGCGGTTCGCTTCGAGCAGGATCTTGCGCATCCGTTCGTTCACGCCAATAGGCGCGTCGGAAGTCGTATCCACGCCGCCCGCAATGCCTGCGTCGATCTGTCCGAGCGCGATCTTGTTCGCGACCAGGATCGCGGTTTCAAGGCCCGTTCCGCACGCCTGGCTCACGTCGTAGGCGGGCGTTTCCCGGGCGAGGGTGGTGGACAGCAACGCCTCGCGCGTGAGATTGAAGTCGCGTGAATGCTTGACCACTGCACCCGCCGCGACTTCGCCAAGCCGCAGGCCGTGCAGGTCGTATCTGTCGATCAGGCCTTGCAGCGCGAACGTCAGCATGTCCTGATTCGATGCTGTCGAGTATGCCGTGCCGGAGCGGGCGAACGGGATCCGGTTGCTGCCGAGGATCGCCACGCGACGTACGGCGGGAGGGGCGCTCACAGTCATGATGAGGTCTCGTCGAAGGATACGGCGGGTGCTTCAAGATCGGCTTCAGTCGGCCCGGGTAGTTGAGGATACCGTATGATTTTGTACAAAGCGCGGACTGCATCGCAGCGTTCGCCCACGACGAGCGCCGGAATCATGGCAATTCCCATTCGAAGCGTCCGCGCAAATGGAGCCGTTCACCTGCCAGATCGCGTACTTCGAAGTCACGTCCTGTCGCCGATAAAGCCGCGCTCCACAACGTGGTTTCAGCGGGTAGAAAAATGGGTGACTTGAAGGCGCCTTGCACATCAGCGGCACCGAGCTGCTTCGACGGTTGCAACGCCGAGAGCGTACGCCCAAGCGTCCACATGCCATGCGCGATGGCGCGCGGAAAGCCGAACGCTTTCGCGGCAAGGGCGTGCAGATGAATAGGGTTGAAGTCACCGGACGCTTTTGCATAGTCGCGGCCGAGTTGTGCGGGAAGCTGCCAGCGCGCTTCACGGATCAGTGCGGGCGCAGTAGAGTCGGCCTGAGGAGCGGAGGCATGACGGTGACCCGGAACACCCCGCTTCAGATACACACTGTCCGCATCCCAGACCGCTTCACCACCGCGATAGATGCGCGTATGCAGCGTGAACGCCTGCCCCTTGTCGTGAGCCACCAGCGCGCCGCTTTCTACTTCGATGCGTAATGCCTGTCCCGAGTACAGCGTACGCCGCAAGCGCACGCTGTTCGATACATGCACGAGACCCATCGCGGGCCATGGGAACGCGGGATCGGTGAGCAGCATCAGGTGCAGCGGGAACGCCATCACGTGAGGGAAGGTGACAGGCACCCCTTGCTCGGGGATAAAACCGCATACGCGCGCATAGCGGCCGATCTGTTCGGGGTCGAGCGCCACGCTCGGGCGCACGAGGCGCAGCGGCGGTAGTTCGGCAACCCCATCCGCGCGCTTGAAAATGCCCTGCAGCGCACGGCCATAGAGTTTCGCGGGTGGAGGCAGCGACTCGATGATCACCGTGCGCATGCGCGGCGAGTTTGACGGAACCGGCATGCCCATGGTCATGCTCCGATCAGGCTTTGTCCGCACACGCGCACCACGTTGCCGGTGATACCGGCGGAAGCCGGACTGGCGAGCCACGCGATCGTCTCGGCGACGTCCACAGGCTGGCCGCCCTGGCTCATCGAATTCATGCGTCGTCCGGCTTCGCGAAGTCCCAGCGGAATCCGGGCGGTCATCTGCGTTTCGATAAACCCCGGCGCCACCGCATTGATCGTGATGCCCCGTGCGCGCAGTGGTTCCACCATGCTTTGCACGCGGCCGATCACGCCGGCCTTCGAGGTCGCGTAATTGGTCTGGCCGAGATTGCCGGCAATGCCGCTGATCGACGATACCCCTATGATCCGGCCGCCCGCGTGCAGCACGTTATGATCGAGCAACAAATCGTCTATGCGCTCCTGCGCCGAGAGGTTCACATCGATCACGCTGTCCCACGCGGCCTCCGTCATCTTCGCGATGGTCTTGTCGCGCGTGATGCCGGCGTTGTGCACGACGATATCGATACCGCCCACGGCCAGCAGCGCGGCCGAGATGGTCTCGGGCGCTTCAGGCGCGGCGATATCCACAGCGAGCGCCGTGTGCGCCCCTTGCGACGGCCATGCATCTTCCAGCGCGAGCATGGTCTGGTCGAGCGCGTCCTGAGCCTGAGGGACATCCAGCCCGATCACGTGCGCGCCACGATCGGCGAGCACCTGCGCAATCGCCGCACCAATCCCGCGTGCCGCGCCCGTCACGAGCGCACGTTTGCCCGCGAGCGGCTGGTTCCAGTCGGCGGGCTGCGTGACCGGCGTGGTGTCGATATGCACGACCTGACCCGATACATACGCCGAGCGTGGCGAAAGCAGAAAACGCAGCGCGCCTTCAATATCGGCGCCCGGTTCTACCTGAACCAGATTCGAAGAGATGCCGCCGCGCGCTTCCTTGCCGAGTGAACGTGTCATGCCTTCCAGCGCCCGTTGCGCGGTCCATGCTCGCGGTGATGGGCAGGATTGTGGCTGCCGTCCGAGGACGACGATACGGCCGCTCTTCGCCACCGACCGGATTGCATCGTGGAAGAAGCTGTAAAGCGCATGCAGTTGCGTGCTGTCGGTGATACCTGTTGCGTCGAAGATCAGCGCCTGTACGCGATCGTTCGGCGCCGCGCCGGGCGAGCGCGGTTCGAAGCGTCCGCTCATGGCGCCATGTCTTGCCGCGACGGGCAACCAGCCGAGCGCGCTTTCGTGAGCGACGCTCGTCATGCCGATGGAAGTCAGCAGCGTAATCAACGGCTCGAACAGCGTGGGCGACGGACCCGCTCCGATCGCTGCCATACCGCCGAATTCCGGGCGTCCCTGCGCATGCCGCCGCAATACTATCGGCTGTGGCAAGCCGATGGAACGCGCGACGCTCGCGCCGAAGGGAGAATTGACGAAGTCGAGATAGCGATCTTTCATGCCTGCCTGAAAAACGGTTTAGCGCTTGTGTATTGGATCACGCATGGATTTCCTCGGGCTCGTTCGCCAGTGCTTCCTGACGTTTCTTCAACGCATCGAGCATACCGAAATCCGCGCCGAAGTCATCGACCTTGACGACTTCCACGCCGTAACGCGCGTAGTCGGAGAGTACCTGACGTTCGGTCGCATCGATCAAACCGCGCGTTTCGCAGGCAGAGGCCCACGCGTCGAGATCGGGCAGGCTTTGCGGCATCGGCGGGAGCTGCCTGGCCTTAACGGCATCGCGCAGCTTGTGCTCGATCTCGGCATAACGCGGACTGAGCGCGAACATCAACTCCCCGTAACCGAGCGGATCGATATGCACGGGCGGCGCGTACGAGTCCGCAATCAGACGTTCGCGGGCGTCGCCGGGGGTTGTCATCAACTCGGCAATAGCGCTCCCCAGCCGATCCCCCGGTACGCGGCGCGGCATGCCGAAAGGAAACGCAAGTGCGCGCACGAAGCCTGCTGCGAGCGGTTTCGGATAGTTGGAAAGTACGCCTTCGAAGGCCGTTTGCGCTTGATGCAGCGAATCTTCGACACCCCAGCGCACGAGCGGAAGATCGGCTTCTGGACGGCCATCGTCTTCGAAGCGCTTGAGCGTGGCCGAGATCAGGTAGAGCTGCGAGAGGATATCGCCGAGTCTTGCCGAGAGGCGTTCGCGCCGCTTCAATTCGCCACCGATCGCGAACATCGATACGTCCGCGAGCAGCGCGAATGCCGTGGCGAAGCGAGTAGCCGCGCGATAGTAGGGCACAAGACGCGTGTCGGCGCGGGTGGGTTTGGGAATCAGCACGCTGCCGCCGAACGCGAACACGAAGCTGCGCACTGCATTCGATGCCGTGAAATTCGCGTGACCGAAGAAGGCGTTGTCGAAATCACGCAGACCCTTGGCGCGGTCGGGATCGCGTGTCGCGGTCATCTCTTTCAGCACGTACGGATGACAGCGGATCGCGCCCTGACCGAAAATGATCAGGCTTCGCGTAAGGATGTTCGCGCCTTCCACTGTGATGGAGATAGGCACTTGTTGATAAGCGCGGGCGAGGAAATTCGACGGTCCCATGCAGATGCCCTTGCCCGCGACTACGTCCATACCGTCGTTGATCACTTTGCGCGCGCGTTCGGTGATGTGATATTTCGCGATTGCGGAAATCACCGACGGCTTCTCGCCAAGATCGACGCCTTGTGCCGACAAGCGGCGTGCCGCGTCCATCACATACAGGTTGCCGCCCATGCGCCCGAGCGCTTCCTGCACGCCTTCGAACTTGCCGATAGCGGTACGGAACTGCCGCCGCACGGCGGAGTAAGCACCGGTGCCGCGCACGGCCAGCTTCGCCATGCCCACGTTCGACGATGGCAACGAAATGGCGCGTCCCGCTGCGAGGCATTCCATCAGCATGCGCCAGCCGTTGCCGACTTGTTCGCGCCCGCCGATCACCCAGTCGAGTGGAATGAAGACATCGTTGCCCCAGTTCGGGCCGTTCTGGAACACTGCATTCAAAGGCCAGTGACGGCGGCCGATATTCACGCCCGGATGATTGGTCGGGATGAGCGCGCAGGTGATGCCGGCTTCATCTGCAGTACCCAGCAGATGGTCGGGATCGAGCGCGCGAAACGCGAGGCCCAGCACCGTCGCTATCGGCCCAAGCGTGATGTAGCGCTTGTCCCATGTCACGCGAAAGCCGAGCGTTTCGCGGCCCTCATGCACTCCTTTGCACACGATGCCCACGTCGGGGATCGCCGCTGCATCTGACCCGGCGTAGGGACTGGTCAGCGCGAAGCAGGGGATTTCATCGCCACGAGCGAGACGCGGCAGATAGTGGTTCTTCTGTGCTTCGGTGCCGTAGTGCATCAGCAATTCGGCGGGGCCAAGCGAGTTGGGCACCATCACCGAAACCGCTGCGGCAGAGCAGCGCGTGGCGAGTTTCATGATGACCTGCGAATGCGCGTAGGCGGAGAATTGTTTGCCGCCGTACTGCTTCGGAATGATCATGCCGAGGAAGCCCTTCGACTTGATGAATTGCCACGTTTGCGGCGACAGGTCTTGCCAGATCGCCGTCGTTTCCCAGTCGTTCGCGAGATCGCAGAGCTGCGTGCATTCCGTGTCGATGAAAGCGCGCTCTTCGGCCGTGAGCACCGGTGCGCCGAGTGCAAGTAGCGTGTCCCACTTCGGGCGTCCCGAGAACAACGCTGCATCCCACCAGACCGTGCCGGCTTCGATCGCATCGCGTTCGGTCGGCGACATCTCGGGCAGGATCTTGCGGAACAGGTTGAAGACAGGTTTGGTCAGCAGCGCACGGCGCAGCGGCTTGACGGCAAGCACGAGCGCGGGCAGCACGAAGACGATCGCAAGGAGCGCTGTGAGGACCGGCCCGGTCACCCCTGCGAACCAGCCGGCCGCCACCCAGATCACTGCCCATGCGAGCCAGCCAACGGCGGGCGCTTGCATATACAGCAAAGCCCCGCTCACGATAAACAGTGCGACCACGAAGCTGGCTGTCATGACGACCTCTCCCGATGTTGTTCGATAGTGTGCGCGAGAACGGCATGGAGGCGGTGTGCATCGGCAGCTTATTGTTCAGCACATTACATACCCGGCGCGTGCGTCCTCAACTCAGGCGGTGGCATGTTGCGACGCGTCATCGTGCGCGAACGGACCCGCGCTTAAAGGGTCCGGCGTCAAGGCTGTGGCGCTATCGGAGACCGGTTCGCGCTCGGCGAACATGGAGGCGAACGGACAGGCGCCGTTGGGAGGAGACAGCGGCGCTTTGAGCGCGGCCACCATGACCAGCGCGAGACGGCCGATCAATTGCGAGTCCTCCAGGCGCTGGCCCTGCGTGAAATCGGCGATAAGGCTGGTCGTATCGGCCCCGGCGAGAATGCCGCTGAGCGAGCCGATGCAAAAGTGCAGCCGCCAGCCAAGTTCTTCGCGAGGCAAATGCGGCAGGACAGTTTGAAACGCGCAGAAGAAACGCTCGGCGACATCCGCATAGATTCCGCGCAGGAAATTGCGAATGAACGGCGACGGGTCGGTGTAGGCGCGGCCTAGAAGGCGCAGCAAAGCAGGGCCGCTTTTCTCGACGCAGCGGGATTGCTGGAGCGCCGGGATAAACATCGCGCCGAGGATGTGCTCGCAGGTGAGTTGCGAACCCAGCGAGGACTGGAAGCGTTCAAGCAAGGCCAGGCGGTTCTGGTTAAGACCGTCGAGGCGACGAGTGAGCATTGCGTGGATCAGCGCGTCCTTGCCGCCGAAGTGATAGTTCACGGCGGCCAGGTTGGCATAGGCGCGAGCGGTGATGAGCCGCATCGACATGGCTTCGTAACCAGCGTCAATGAAGAGCGCTTCGGCGGCGTCGAGCAAGCGAGTCTTTGTATCGCCGGACGCGCGTGATGGCGCGCGACTGGAAACGTTAAGCATGGAACGGGTAGGCACAGGCGTCTCCGGGACCGTTGTGGCGGTCCGCATGGTGGCAATTATCGATTAAAAGCTTTTGATTAAAACGGGCGTTCTAATCAAGATAAAAAGCTTTGGTGAGATCGACAAGCCATTTTGTGGAGCGCGCTCTCTAGAAAGAGAACGGTTGTGCGAGAGAAGGTGCGGAAGAGATGTGAATCGAGTGAGGAAAATGGGGACGCAAATGCGTCCCCATTGGATAAAAACCCTTAAATCGAACTCGTCGCCCCGACATGCTGGGCCGACTCGGTCATGTCGATGCCTCGTCGCTCGCGGCTAAAGAAAATAAGCGCCGCAATCACCACGGCGACCGTGCCGCCGACCAGCGCCATGGCGAGTCCATAGTTATTGCCGTTCTTGATAGCGATAGACGCCTGCATGGTGGCATTGACCGAAGCCAGCAGATTGCCCAACTGATAAATGAGGCCGGGAAACGTGGCGCGAATCTCATCGGGCGAAATCTCGTTCAGATGTACCGGGATCACTCCCCAGGCCCCTTGAACCGAGATCTGCATCAGGAACGCTCCGGCGGCGAGCGCTACCGGGCCACTTGAGAACGCCCAGAGCGGCAATACCGGCAACGCGATTAAAGAGGCAATAAAGATTGCCCAGCGGCGCCCGATTTTCTCCGACATGGATCCGAAGAACAGCCCGCCACAGATCGCCCCGATATTCAGAACAATGGTAATGAGCGCAACCGTGTGTGGATCGAAGTGATGCTGTTCGCGCAAGAAAGTCGGATAAAGATCCTGGGTGCCGTGCGAGAAGAAGTTAAACGCGGTCATCAAGACAATTGCATAGATGGACAATTGCCAGTTCTGCCTGAGCGTCTTCAGCAAGCCGGGGCGTGGCCGCTTCTCCATGGCCTTCCATGCCGGCGACTCAGGCACGTGCGCACGCACATATAAAACCAGCAGCGCGGGCGCCACGCCGATAAAAAACATCCCGCGCCAGCCGACATACTGATACGCGACGCCGAACACAATTGAAGCCAGTAGATACCCGCTCGGATAACCTGCTTGCAAAAGACCCGATACAAAGCCACGCGCTTTGGTCGGCACGGTTTCCATCGTAAGGGCTGAACCCACACCCCATTCACCGCCCATCGCAATACCGAACAGCGAGCGCAACACGAGCAGCGTAAAGAGATTCGGCGAGAAACCCGACAGCAGTTCCAGCAGCGAATAGATCGCGATATTGACCATTAGCGTTGGACGCCGACCGTATTTGTCGGCGAGACGGCCGAAGATCAGCGCTCCGAGAGGGCGCATTGCGAGCGTCAGGGTAATGCCAAAAGCGACCGCCGGAATCTTCGTATTGAATTCCGTGGCGATGTCTTTCAATATGAAAACCATTAGAAAGAAATCGAAGGCATCGAGTGTCCAGCCTAAATAGGCCGCAATCGTCACGTTTCTTTGTTCTCGCGTCCAGCTCATTACCGTAATCTCCCCATTCGCGTAATTGATTAACCATGACGACGTGACCGAGCTCTTCTCTGCGCCGCGCCGAATAAGGCGCTCGGCTGGTGTCGGCAGGTTGGAGTGTACGCCGCTGTTTAATTCGATGCTCGCAACGATCGGCCAAATTGGTATTAACCCCGGTATGATTTGGTGTTTGCGGTGCACCGCATCATCGGATAGCTTTCGATTAAGCTGATAAATTAAAGTAAATGAAAGTTAATTGAATTAATTTTGTATTAAATGGTTCGAGGGGAGGGTCGTGGGCACTTCACCTGAGGGCAGGAGATCGGTTCACTTACGGACAAGCGCGTTGGCTGGCCAAAATTGATGCCGGCCGCATCGAAACTAGATCAGCAGAGTCCCCATGTCCGCCACTCCTCGCGCTCGTTGGCCTTATGTTTTCATCTCGGCTGCCGCGATGACCTGGCTAGTCCGATCCAGGCATCGTTGTCGATAGAGAGGATAGCTTATCGAAATGGCTTCGACCATCCCGCGCATTTCAGCCGGCGTTTTCGCGCGGCGTTCGGAATGTCGCCTCGGGACTTCCTGCGGGTTCGATGAGCTAGTGCGAGTCGACTAGCGCTTGCAACCCCGCGTCTCGGATCGCCAATACGTCGAACAAGCCAAGCGCGCGTAATGCGGGCAGGGCATCGACAATATCGTTTTCCGCCGTTGTACGCTCGTTCGCGGACGTCAAGGGATTGGCCCAGACTCGCGCGTTAGCGAGGAACGCACCGACGGTGCCTTTGCGAACGGAGACGCCGTTGAACGTGCCGTCGTCGAGGTGATCGGGAAGAATATCTGCGGCGCGCATCATGTACTCCTGGTGTGTGATTGACCTCTCCACTTTAGCGAGCGGCAAGCGCACGCGCTGCGGTGTACATGCCATTCGATACGCTTTCCACGCCAACGGGACTTGTTCAACGAGCCATAAACCCCATTAACTCCACTCCATATCCGCGTTCTCGTCTGGGTCGTGCAACGTCAACCCCGACAGCGGCAGCGGCAACGCCGTCTTATACCGCACCTGCTTGAGCGCGAAGCTTGATCGGATGTTCGAGATGCCCGGGATCTTTGTCAGCCGTTCAATGATGAAGCGTTGCAGAGACTGGATGTCCGGCATCACGACGCGCAGCAGGTAGTCGGCGTCGCCGGTCATCAGGTAACACTCCATGACCTCAGGGCGCTCGCCGATCGCTTCTTCGAAACGCCGCAGCGCGTCTTCATCCTGTTTCGTCAGGCTGACCTGGATGAACACGTTGATCCGAAGCCCAAGCGGTTCGGGGTTCAGCAACGTGACCTGCTGTTTGAACAGTCCCAATTTTTCGAGCGCCCGCACGCGGTTAAAACAAGGCGTCTGCGACAGGTTTACCGCCTGCGCCAGTTCCGAATTAGTGATGCGCGCATTCTGCTGCAACTGGTTCAGGATGCCGATGTCGATACGGTCCAGGCGTTTAGGCGATGTCGTCATAGCTCGAATATTCTGGAGAAGGGGGCGTACGCGGAATAAATACACTATCCCGGAGCCTGATTAAAAGCAAATGAGAGGCACATTCTGCGGCGCAATAGTTAAGCTGTATTGCAATGCCAACGCTATTCCCCCATTCAATGCGGAGCCGTGCCATGACCGATTTATCCAGCGGAAGCGAACAGATTCTGTCGATAGCCCGAGGTCGCGAAGACACCGATCCCGAGGAAACCGCCGAATGGCTGGAGGCGCTGGACGCAGTCACCGAACACGTTGGCCGTGACCGCGCGCAATACCTTTATGACCGGCTCGCCGAGCATGCGCTGTCGCTGGGTATCGAGTCGTCGCGGGCGCGTGTCACGCCATATATCAACACCATTCCTGTTGCAGAGCAGCCGCGTTATCCGGGCAATCTGGAGATCGAGGAAAAGCTCGCGGCTGCGTTGCGCTGGAATGCGCTCGCGATGGTCGTGCGTGCGAACAAGGCTTACGGCGAACTCGGCGGCCATATTGCGAGCTATGCCTCCGCGGCCGATCTCTTCGAAGTGGGTTTCAACCATTTCTTCCGAGCCGCTGCGCCGGATGCGGGCGAAGGCACGGGCGCAGATCTCGTGTATTTCCAGCCGCATTCATCGCCGGGTGTTTATGCTCGCGCGTTCCTTGAAGGCTTTCTTGGCGAAGAGCATTTGCAGCACTATCGGCAGGAGATAGTCGGACCCGGGCTGTGTTCGTATCCGCATCCGTGGCTCATGCCGGATTTCTGGCAGTTCCCCACGGGCTCGATGGGCATCGGTCCGATCAACTCGATCTATCAGGCGCGCTTCATGCGCTATCTGCAAAACCGCGGCCTTGCCAAGACGCAGGACCGCAAGGTGTGGGGCTTCTTTGGTGACGGCGAGATGGATGAGCCGGAATCGATCGGCGCGCTGTCGCTGGCCGCGCGCGAGCAACTCGACAACCTGGTGTTCGTCATCAATTGCAACCTGCAGCGGCTCGACGGTCCGGTGCGCAGCAACGGGCGCATTATCGATGAGCTCGAAGCGCAGTTCATCGGCGCGGGCTGGAACGTGATCAAGGTCTTGTGGGGCTCCGACTGGGATGCGCTCTTTGCACGCGACCAGACCAACGCGTTGCTGCGTGCATTCGCGCATACGGTCGATGGTCAGTTCCAGACTTTCTCGGCGAACGACGGCGGGTATAACCGCGAGCGTTTCTTTGGCCAGAATCCCGAGCTTGCCGCATTGGCTTCGCATCTGAGCGACGAGGATATCGACGGCCTGCGTCGCGGCGGTCACGACGTACGCAAACTCCACGCGGCTTACGCGAAGGCGCTCGGTCATCAAGGCCAGCCGACCGTGATCCTCGCCAAGACGATGAAGGGCTTCGGCATGGGTACATCGGGGCAGGGAAGAATGACGACGCACCAGCAAAAGAAGCTTGGCTTCGACGACCTCAAGGCGTTTCGCGATCGCTTTCGCCTGCCGCTGTCGGACGCCGATGTCGAGGCGGTCAAGTTCTATAAACCTGCGGAAAACAGTCCGGAGATGCAGTACCTGCACGCACGACGCGCAGGCCTTGGAGGCTATCTGCCCAGAAGGCGGAGAGCGGCGTCGAAGGGGCTGATCGTCCCTTCGATTACTACCTGGGGCCAGTTCGCAATCGATGCGGCAGGCAAGGAAATGTCGACCACCATGGCGATCGTGCGCATGTTCGGCACGCTGATGAAGGACGCAACGCTTGGGCCCCGCGTGGTGCCGGTGGTTGCCGATGAGGCGCGCACCTTCGGCATGGCGAACATGTTCCGGCAGGTTGGCATCTATTCACCGCTCGGGCAGTTGTATGAGCCGGAAGATCTCGGTTCCATGCTCTATTACCGCGAGGACACCAAGGGACAGATTCTCGAAGAGGGCATTTCAGAAGCGGGCGCAATGTCGTCATGGATCGCCGCGGCGACGTCCTACAGCGTGCACGATCTGCCCATGCTGCCGTTCTACATCTATTACTCGATGTTCGGCTTCCAGCGTATCGGCGACATCATCTGGGCGGCGGCTGACCAGCGCGCCCGCGGTTTCCTGATCGGCGCGACCGCGGGCAAAACGACGCTTGGCGGTGAGGGTCTGCAGCATCAGGATGGCAGCAGCCATCTCGTGGCATCGACGATACCGAACTGCCGTGCATACGATCCCGCGTTTGCCTATGAAGTCGCGGCTATCGTCGATGAAGGAATGCGCGAGATGGTCGAGCGCCAGCGCGACGTGTTCTATTACGTCACCGTGATGAACGAGAATTATGCGCAACCATCGGTGCCCGGCGGCGATCTCGAGACGCTGCGCGAGGGCATTCTCAAGGGCATGTATCCGCTTGCGGCGGAACCGGACGCTACGGCGCAGGTGCAGTTGCTCGGTGCCGGCGCGATTCTCGGTGAGGTGATCGCGGCGCAGCGGATGTTGCGCGACGAGTGGGGCATTGAAGCGGCGGTATGGAGCGTGACGAGCTTCACGGAGTTGCAGCGAGACGGTATGGTATCCGAAAGACTTTCACGGCTCGGCGAGACAGCCCCTGCGCCGTATGTGGGCACGATGCTTGGCGCGTCGCGCGGCCCGGTGATCGCGGCAACGGACTATGTTCGCGCCGTGCCCGAACTGATCCGCGCTTACGTGCCGCGTCGCTACGTGACGCTTGGCACCGACGGTTTCGGCCGTAGCGACACCCGTCAGGCGCTGCGCGAGTTTTTTGAGGTGGATCGCGCATCCATTGTGATCGCAGCCTTGAAAGCGTTGGCCGACGACGGCGAGATCGATATCGCCATAGTGCGAAAAGCGTCACAGCAGTATGGCAAGGCAGCGTCCGCGTCGGGCGCTCCCTGGCAGAGGTAGAAGCCGAGGGCTGGCCATTGCGGCAAAACCGGGCGGATCGCAGGCCCATTCGGATCGGATGACTTGCGCGTTCAACCCGCCGCACGATGCTGGGATTTTTATGTTGTGCGGACACTCTGCGCTGCGGTATAAAAGCCGTTCCAGAGGGTTTCCCGGTCATGTCCGCTCCGCTTCTCGATTCCGCAAAAATTCATTCGGCCGATGGCCCGATCCTGTTCGCTGTCGAGCTGTCCGGCGATGTCGCGCGTGTCACCGGGACTCATCGCCACGCCCGTGGCCAGATCTTCGGCGCGGTTCGCGGGTTGCTGTCCGTTGGAACCGACGACAGCCAATGGGTCGTGCCGGCAATCCATGCAGTCTGGCTTCCGCCCAACCGCGCGCATTCTCTTCGTTCACACGGTGCGTTTGCGGGCTGGAGCGTCTACGTCAGCGAGAGCGCCTGTACGGATCTTCCGCATGAGCCTTGCACAATCCGCACTTCCGGCCTGTTACGCGAGGCCGTGAACCGAGCAGCAAGCTGGGACAGCAAGACACTGGATGAGGCGCAGATGCGCCTGGCGGGTGTCATACTCGATGAAATTCGCTCGTTGCCGCGTGAGGCTTTCGGCTTACCTATGCCGCGTGATGTACGCGTGCTGCGGATCGCGCGCGCACTTGCTGACAATCTCGCCGATAACCGCCGCCTGGAAGAGTGGGCTGACTGGGGTGGCGTTGCGTCACGGACGTTGACCCGACGGTTTATCGACGAGACGGGGTTCAGCTTCTCCGAATGGCGCCAACGAGCGCGCCTGATGCGGGCACTGGAGATGCTTGCGTCGGGCACGGCCGTCACGACTATTGCACTCGATCTCGGCTATGAAAACGTCAGCGCGTTTATTGCCATGTTTCGCCGGACCTTCGGCGTGACGCCAACCCAATATTTTGTCTAGCGGACGGATGCTCCGCGAACGATCGAACGTATTGATCAAGCGTCGGCTTCAATGTCCGAAAGGCTGCTTGCCCGGCGCCGGCACAAGCCTGCTTGCGCTGGTATTCTGGCGGTTGACATTGCGATACGTACATCGAAAGAACCATGATCCTGTTCGCACCACTTATTACTTTGGCGGAAATATAGATGAACGAGATAACCCTGCTGACCGAAGCCGACGATCGCGCCCGACGCTATACCGAGTCCATCCCGGAACGACGCGTGTTTCCCGATCAAGCGGCGCTGCAGGCGCTCGTTGCGTTCAACGAGCCGCTACCGGCACGCGGGTATGCGCCAGAAGACGTGCTACGGATGTTGGACGATATCGGTTCGCCCGGCACGGTAGCGTCGAACGGGGCTCGGTACTTCGGCTTTGTGATTGGCGCAGCACTGCCGGCGGCTGCGGCAGCAGAACGCCTGATGCTGGCATGGGACCAATGCGCGTCGTCATTCGACAATTCCCCGGTCGCGGCCACGCTCGAACGGGTCGCGGCGGGCTGGGTGCTCGAGGCGCTGGACCTGCCTCGCGAAAGCGCGGTGGGGTTCGGTACCAGCGCCACGGCTTGCACGCTGAGCTGCCTTGTTGCCGCGCGCCGCATGCTGCTCTTACGCAAGGGCTGGGACTTCGACAACGACGGACTGACAGGTGCTCCCGAGGTCAAGGTCGTGGTGTCCGAGCTTGTGCATATCACCGTGAAAAAGGCGCTTCGCCTGCTTGGTTTCGGCATGAACAAGATACTGTTCGCACCGGTAAACCATCATGGTCAGGTGGACCCGGAACGCTTGCCGCCACTCGATGACATGACCATCCTTTGTTTGCAGGCGGGCGAGGTCAACACGGGTGAATTCGATCCATTCGACATGCTTATTCCTCAGGCCAAGGCTGCCGGCGCCTGGGTTCATGTGGATGCGGCGTTCGGCTTGTGGGCACGCGCGTCCTCGCATGCGGAACTGACGAAAGGGATAGAAGGGGCCGATAGCTGGACAACCGACGCCCACAAATGGCTGAACACACCCTATGACTGCGCGATGGCGATCTGCCGCGATAGTGAAGCGCTCGCGGCCGCAATGAACAGCGATGCGGTCTATTTGAGCGGGGCGAGGGACGCGCAGAAAAACCTGACCCTCGAGTTTTCGCGAAGGGCTCGCGGCATACCGGTGTGGGCCGCGTTGCGGACGTTAGGGCGTGAAGGCGTGGCTTCATTAGTGGACCAGCACTGCGCGCTCGCGCGGCGCATTGCACAGGGTCTGGCGCAGGCGGGGTTCGAGATACTAAACCGTGTCACGCTGAACCAGATTCTGGTTCGCGCGCATACCGATGAACTCACGGTTGCTGCCCGTGAAGCGGTCCAGGCATCGGGCGAGGCCTGGTTTGGCGCAACCGTCTGGCAAGGGCGGCCGGCCTTCCGGATCAGCGTGTCATCCTGGCGGACGACGGAACACGAAGCGGACGCACTCGTGCAATTGTTGACCGGGCTTGCCAAACCACGCTGAGCAATGCGGCATTCGATATCGATATCGGGCGCGGTTTGGCCAAGCTACCGATGCCGATCGAAAAGCGCGCGAAGATTAATCGCGAGGCTGGCCAATACCGCCAGCGCGCCCAGTGTTTCGAGTAATGCCGAGAGCATCGCGTCAGATCTCCCAGAGGGTCGAAGCCGGTGGCATGCTACCGGCTCGACGCTTAGATGAAATGTCGTAACAGCAGTCGAAGATCGAGCGTCAGCGTGCAGGTAAAGAACCATCAGCGGAAGGTCGTAGGGCTGATAGTTGATACGGCCGCGTATGCGTTGACCGATCCACATACCTGGCAAGACCGGGACGACAGCAAACTGCGTGCTTGCGATGTGACCGAAAGCGAATTCATTTTCCCGTGCAGGCCCGATCGCCAACGCCGTGGTCGATACCGTAAATAATAGTCCGAGGGCCTGGGCGAGATCTTATTTTTTTGGATCGAGCGCTTGAAGATAGGGACCGTGAGGGTTCAATGCTCAACAACTCAGATCGAAATATCCCTCGGCGAGGCATACGCCGTTCACCAGGATCTCGACGTCATGCCGCCCGGCGTAATGCACGCGCGTGGTGAAGTCCCGGATGTTCTGCGTGCGTTCTATCGCTACCGTTTGCCCGCCGTCCAGTGTCAGCTCCTTCAGCTTGAATACTTTCGCGGCCGTCACGCCCGATTTTTTCACATAATGCATCCTGTAGTCGATCACGAGCCGCTGGCTTTCGGGGCACTTCGATGCAAGATCGAATGACAAGGTCACACGCTCGCCTAATGCAACCTGGCGTGGCGTCACGGCGAACTTGCTGAGCTTCACATCGGGCGCGCCGCCCGCGCCGATCAGCGCCAGCGCGCGGCCGTTGCCGGCCTTGATCAGGGAGCGCAGGGCGCGCTTCGCAATCCAGGCCGTGTGGGGGTTTTCAATCGGCCACGTCGCCAGCCGGTCCAGCACCCACTCAGGATGCGATTTGGTGACATCGTTCAGATGATTGGCGACTGACTTGCGGACATACAGGCTCACGTCCGAACGCAGGTTCTCCAGGATGGGCGCCGCCAGCGAAGGATCAGCCAGAATTGCGTCGAGCCGGAACGACCACGGCAAGCGTGGACGGCTTCCTTCGCTCGCGAGTCGACGCACGGCGTCGCTGTCATCGCGTGACCATACTGTCATGATGGCCAGCGCTCGCTTCAGATCCTTGCGCAGGAATTCGCGCACAGCGAACTCGGAGGTGCCGAAGGCCGTGAAAAACTTGAGTGCGTCCATCGATACATCGAAGTCGTCCTGGCCGTATTGTCCGACGTAGTCGGGAAGGACCAGCGTCGCAAATCCGTTCCCGATCCGCAGCGCCAGCGCACGAAGAATCTCGAGTGCTTGACCGTAGTCTGCGGGAAGGGTTGCATGCAGCGCCTGAGTCATGCGGCGCAGGCGTTGCATCAGGGTCAGGTCGTCAAGCCCGGCTAAGGAAATCTTGAGGAAACGCCGCGCGTCGAATGGGGGATAAACCGCTTTGACGTCGAGCGCCATGTCGCGGAACCGGCGGTCGTTGAAGATCTCTTTTAGTGCGGTGTTTTCGGTGTCCGGCATCGTTATCGTTTTCTTGTTGGAATTGCGCTGGAGTTGCTGTCGGCTGCAATGGGTGTTTCGGCTGGTCTATAGCCGTCCAAGGCGCGGTTCAGTGCGCTCAATCATATCGCCGAGCAGGTAAGAACTTGTTGACGATCTGTGCCAGATTTCGTCATAAGAGCGTCGCTCACGCCGCCGGAAAGGAAGCATATCTGTCGGTCCTGTCAGATCTTGTCAGGAGCCGCATTTTTAGGGTCGATTCAGTAGAAATTGAAAGACTTTCGGGCCTTTTTTGTAAGCTTAAGTATCCGTTGATGCCGCCGTTAACAAGGGGCCAGCCTGTCAGGTTTCAACGCTGTCTTAGATCACTCGACGACCATCCGGCAATAGCGTTTTCGACCCGCACCCAATGACACTCCCGCTCCTTTCGCGCTCTCGCGAACGGGCGCGGCCGATGGGTGCTGCGGAAGACATTGATTGTTTGACACGCTAAGACACGTTGAAGGGCCATATCGAGTTCAACGTTACGAAGAGTCGTCAATATGCTTAAAAAAGCGAGTGTTTCCACCAGCCTTCTGGTCGTTCTGGTCGTGTTTTGTCTCTTCCAGATCGTCACGGAAGGGCTTGGTTTCTGGTCGTTGACCGCTACTCATAAGGATGTAGGCAACCTGTCGGACATCGCGCTCAAGCAAGTCAACGCGGTCAACGAATCCACTCAACGCCTGATGGATGCACGGATCAACCTGTCGCGGGCCGGGACGCGCATGGCACGCGGCGGCACGGAACCGGTCGACATCGTCCAGCACGCGCGCGAGCAGTTGGCGCTTGCGGATCAATCGTTTACCGCTTTCGTCAATGCGCCGAAAACCGGCGATGAAAACAGGGCGCGTACGGCCGCATTGCAGGAAAAATTTCAGGCATATCACGGCGCGCTGAGTGAACTGACCCAGTACCTCGATGCCAATAACCTGCAAGCGTTCCTTGACCAGCCCACCCAAGGCTTCCAGGACCGCTACCTCGCCGAGCAACAAAACTTCGCGCGCTTCGGCGACGCCGCGAGCCGGTCGTATCTTGATTCCATCGATGCCCGGCTTGATTGGTTCCGGGGAGTCGGATTAGCGATTTTCGTGGCGCTGGTCGCGGGCGTCGCGTTTGTGCATGTCGCGTTGCGTCGCGGTGTGGTCGCGCCGCTCGAGGAAGCGGGCCGTCACTTCGAACGGATTGCCGAGGGCAAGCTCGACGAGCACATTGCCGATCGCGGCACCAACGAAATTGGCCGCTTGTTCGCCGGTCTTGCGTCGATGCAGGCCAGCGTCGCCCACACGGTAAAGACGGTGCGCGAGTCGTCGGACTCGATCAATCTTGGCGCCGATGAAATCGCCACCGGTAACGCGGATCTGTCAGCGCGCACCGAGAACCAGGCGGCTTCGCTGGAAGAGACTGCATCGAGCATGGAGGAGCTGACCGCGACGGTGCGCCAGAATGCCGAGCATGCCCGCGATGCGAACAGTCTTGCCGGCGACGCGCTCACCGCGACATCGCGAGGCACGGGCGTGGTCGATCAGGTGGTCGAGAAGATGACCAGCATCGCGAAGAGTTCGGACAAGATCTCGGAGATCATCTCGGTGATCGACGGCATCGCTTTCCAGACCAACATCCTGGCGTTGAATGCGGCTGTCGAGGCGGCGCGGGCAGGCGAGCAGGGCCGCGGATTCGCGGTCGTGGCAAGCGAGGTGCGTGGGCTTGCGCAACGCAGCGCGCAATCGGCCAAGGAGATCAAGGAACTGATCGGCGAATCCGTCTCGCAAGTGAACGATGGTTCCGCGCTCGCGGGACGGGCGGGTGAAGCAATGCGCGAAGTATCGACGTCAATCTCGCGCCTTACGCAAATGATGGCGGAGATCAGCGCCTCATCGCTCGAGCAAAGCACGGGCATCGAGCAGGTCAATCAGGCTGTCGTGCAGATGGACGCGATGACGCAACAGAACGCGGCGCTGGTGGAGCAGGCTGCATCGGCGGCTGCATCGCTGCATGAGCAAACGCGTCACCTGAAGGCCGCAGTATCCGTGTTCAAGATCCCGGACGAGGGAAGGGTAACGCGGTTTTGAAGACCGAAGCAGGCACAAGGGCGTTTGGCCCTTGTTGCGTTCAAATCGGCGGCAGGTTTCGATTGGCCCAGAGTTTGCGAGCCGGGCAGAACACGATGACAGCCTCAGCGGTCATCGTGTCTCAGCGCTGTGCAATCGCGGTGTGCCCATCTTGAACCATGCTTTCGCTATTTTCCCGTTCTCGACTTCGTAGATGGCGATCACGTCAATCTCGCCGGGACCGTCCGGGAAGGTGCGAGTGACAAGCTCCTGGTCGACCACGAGGTTGCCAACCGATATACGCGTGATGAGCTTGCCGAAAAGATTGGCTTCGCTGAACCGGGCGATGTGCCGTTCGCGGATCTCGTTTGCGCCGCTAGCCAGCAAACGTGAAGGGAACTCGTAGTACTCACAGTCGTGTGCCCACCATTGCATAAACCCTTCTATATCCCGGGCGTTATAAGCCTCAAGTTGTTTTTGTACCGGGAATTCGACGTCACTCAATCCGCTTTCATTCATTTTGTTATTTTCCCTGTGAGTAGTAAACGATCCCGGCTGCGAGCGTCATCATGAGCGCGCACGCCGGGTTTTAGCGGGAAGTATTGCAGCGAAGTCTTGCAGCGGTCTATAGCTGGTGGTACGCACCTGCAGCGAGCATGAAGAGGATTCATGCCATTGCCTGCACGCGCTAATGGAAGGCGCGTGTAGAGCCTTCCTTAACAGGCGAAGGGAATAAGCCGCCGCCTTATTGTCCGGCGGTCTCGCTGGCGGGTCGATCGAAAGAGTCTTTGAAGGCTTTCCAGCCGAGATTAAAGCCCATTCGCGCAATCATGATGCCGATAACCGCAGCGGCCAGACGATCCGACATCGCCCACCCGGCCATGCTACCCAGAATCCCAATTGCGGCTATCAGCGCTGAGATCGCGTCAGAGCGCGCATGCCAGGCGCTCGCAACGAGAATGGTGGAGCGGGTGCGTTTGGCCACGGACATGATGTATCGAAACAGTGTTTCCTTGGCGACGATCACGAACACCGCCACGACCATCGCGCTTGCATGAACGCTGGCAGCATTCGCTGCATTGGCCACGTGTCCAAGACTGCTCCATAGGGTTTCCATTCCTGTTGCGATCAAGAGGAAGGAAATAAGTAGTGATCCTATGGTTTCGTATCGATCATATTGATCGTTGGCGCTCCGGTGCGCGGCCGTGGCGCTCAGGCGCAAGACCGCCAGCACCATTCCGTCCGCTGCCAGGTCAGCCAGCGTATGGACGCCGTCAGCGAGCAAACCGTCCGAGTAAGCCAGCCAGCCGATGACAATCTGCATGGTCATCAGGGCCGCGTTCAGCAGAACGCTTGCCTGGGCTGCCTTGAAGGCGGCGTCGTGCTTTTCGCGGCCGTGCTCGGACGTCGACGACATCGTGGAGAGGAATTATTAGTGTAGGTACAGCACCGTAACCGCCCCACGTGGCGAACATATGACACGGATCGAGGTTGCGGGAAGATGGCGGGTTGGAGCGGTTGCGCGGCGGAGTAGACCGGAATGCCGGCGGGAAGGCGAGGAACGCTCTGCCGGGCCGCAAACACCCGCCCGGATCGTCTTCAGGATGGCTATGTCCTCTGTGCAGGGAGCCGCAGTGATGGCGGTTCTGGAAGCAGCGACCCATTCCGCGGCGAGCCGAAGGGCCGGTCTCGCTTAATGGCGCCGAGCGCTTGCGCTACGCAACCGAAGCCGCCCTTCCTGCGACCGCCCTCCTAATAAATCCTTCTGAGCAAGGCGCGCGAGTTGTATCGGAGCAGTCCAATCTATATCGATACGGCAAAGGTCTTCCCGATGGAAGCGGTCGCAATAGCTTCCCGCAGAATGAAGTCAGCCACGTCCGCCCGGGATATCCGCCCCAATGGTCCTATTTTCAGATCAGCTCCAAACCGATAGTCGCCGGTACGCTTGCCATTGGTCAGCGCCGGCGGTCGCACGAGCGTCCAGTCGAGGCCGCTCCTGCGGATTAGCGATTCCATCGTGTCCTTATCGCGCATCTTGTCCGCAATGACGGTGCGCACAAACTTGATGAACATGGAGGCGTCTTTCGTTTCCGATGCGCCATAGGCGCTCAATGCGATGAAGCGACGCACACCGGTAGCCTTCATGGCCTTCAGGATGTTCCTGGCTCCATCCGCGCACACGGTGGACGGGCCGCCTTTACGAGCGCCGAGCACACTGATGATCGCGTCTTGTTCCTTTACGACGCGCTCCAGTTCCGCTGGTCGATCGAGACCGGAGACAAAAATTTTAAGGCGAGGTGTTTCGCTCGTCAGCGTTCCTGCTGTTCTCACTACGGCGGTGACATCGTGTCCGGCTGCCAAAGCCTGTTCG
Organism: Caballeronia sp. LjRoot34; assembly: GCF_964253815.1. Lineage (NCBI taxonomy): Bacteria > Pseudomonadati > Pseudomonadota > Betaproteobacteria > Burkholderiales > Burkholderiaceae > Caballeronia > Caballeronia sp. LjRoot34. Next base: position 2,558,086 of record NZ_CAXUSB020000001.1, on the reverse strand, counting down.
ATCAGATGGCGGCCCGTAGCGCCACTGGCGCCAAAAATTCCCAGCTTCATAGGTATCCTTCGAAATAGCGAGCAAACGCAGACGACGTTTGCAGGTCGGGGTGATTCATTTTCAAAATGGAGAGCGACGTAATGCCATGAAGGTTCGTCGAGGCATGCAATGCATGATAGGACCTACCCGTCATATTGGGTACTCGCAATCCAATGGCATACGAGTGGCAACAGAATCGCCTTCTGACGGTATTCGAAGAACAAAAACGGGCTGTTTCCGCGCTTCTCTTCGCACGCGGGCTCACATTTCAGATGCCAGGCGATCTACTTACCGGTCTGCTAAGTCGTCATTTCGCCAGCGACGTCCGGCTTAGCGGAGCCGCCGGATCAGTTGGGCGCGGTTATTCACGCTGAGCTTGTAGAACACGTGCTTGAGGTGGGTACGTACGGTCGAAAACGAAATATCCAGACGGCTCGCGATCTGCTTGTCTGTGAGACCCATTGCGACCATCCGCGAGATTTCGTGTTCTTTGCGCGTGAGCCCCAGTGCGAGTGCTTCGTCGGCACCCTGAGCGTCACCCGGTGCCCCCGTGGGGGTGTCTTTGCAGCGCCTCAGCGCCGCGCCAAAGGCGGGCGCGATGATTGCCAGCAACGCCAGATCCGTTGCGTCGAAGTTTCCCTTTTGCTGGCTCCGCCAGATTCGAATATCGCCCGTGCTTTCGCCGTCGATTGGAACATGCACATTCATGCCCCAGTATAAAAAATCGCGTGCGAGGAAGTCATTGAAGAACTCCGTACGCACCAGTTCGGCCTGGGGCACGATTTCCGTCACGAGCGTGGGCTTGCTGCGTGCACGCAGCCGGTGGGTGATTGGATCGTTGTACTGGAAGTAAGCCTCGTAATTGCGAAGGTTCGCATCCGACATGTCGATCGCCACGCGATCGTCAAAGCGTTTTCCGGCCGGATTCCATACGTAGGAGACGAACTGATCCGCGTGCAGAAGGCGCGTCAGGAGGTTGCCCAGACGTAGGCGCAACGCGCAATCCGGTTGTGGTTCGGCGAGAACCTTGATGATTTGCGGTAACAGAATTGTCTGCTGAGTCGTAAGAAACATGGCCGAACTCCTTCGTCGCATGGGTTCGTAATAGTTCGCCACTGGTGCCTCCGGACTCGGGGGACATAGCCGGCGCTGTGGACCGTTTGTTGGTAATTGCTAATGCAATCCGTCGTCGACTTTTCAGCGATTGCTTTCTCAGCCGGTCGTCAGATGCATCTGATCTTCGCACAACGAAAATCCGTTTGCCCTTCGCGTTGACCCCAAGAGCGCTCAAAGAATCCAGCGGCAAAAAGGACCCCCGTCCCACGTTTGCTACGGCGTCCGACGTATCGCATCTCTTCCCGCGTATTTCTCCCAGCCATCGTCATTCCTGGGGATTCCATCGAATTTTCGGCCACTCAATCATGCGTCCATTGGAACGATCAGTCGGCAATGGAAATTAGAAGGGCAATGGCTAAGGAGATACGCTGATGAAGTTGAGTTCTTTTGTTTTGGCTGCCGCGTTTGGAGCGCTTGTTTCAGCGCATCAGGCGAATGCGCAGCCATCCGTGACGCTCTACGGTGAGATCGACACGGGTATTCAGTATTTAACTCACGCGGATGCAGCCGGCAATTCGCAGCTTTCGATGACAACCGGAAGCCGGCAGCCCACGTTCTTCGGCATCAGGGCGACGGAGGACCTTGGAGCCAGGACAAGTGCGGTGGTCAACCTCTCTCAGGTATTCAACTCCAACGACGGAAGCCAGTTCAATCCTGGCGTTGAATTCTCTAACGAGGCGTACGTGGGTCTTACCAACGAAACCTTCGGCACGTTGACGGCAGGCCGTCACTACAGCGTGCTTTTCGACAACACGATCATCTACGATGCGTCGTATTTTGCGAAGTATTCTGTTTTTTCGGACAATTTCATCCCGGCCCAGAATTTCTGGGTGGATAACTCGATCAAGTACAAGTCGCCGGAAATCGCAGGCTTAAGCACCGAGTTGCTCTACCGGTTTGGCGGGGTGGCGGGTGACAACAAGGCAGGGCGTGTTGTCGAGGCATCGATCAAATACGCATCAGGAGGCTTCGCCGGCAGCGCTACCTATTCAGGGACCAATGGCAACGCCGGCATGTCGTCCGAGAAGGACATTCGAATAGCTGTGGCGGCGAAATACACCTTCAAATCGATCACCGTGTCCGCCGGCTATGAAAACATCTCGGGGTCTCTTCAGCTCTCGCCCGCTGGATGCACCTATTTCGGGGGCCTCGGTTACCAGGTCGCACCGGACTTGAATCTGAATGCGGAGATTTATCGCTACGACTTCAAAGGCTCCAGTTCATCCGTCACGGGATACGTCGGAACAGCCAGTTACAGCCTCTCGAAGCGCACAACGTTATATCTCCTCGCCGGCTTTGTGAACAACAAGGGCGCCGGAAATTTTGGCCTGAACCCATACACGACAACGGCGTTGGGACAGAGCCAGATGGGCGCGACTATTGGCATCATGCATCGCTTCTAGGGGATAGCGATCGTTGCTTCGGAACAGGCATCCATTCCCATTGCGGCAATAGGGCCGCGCTTTTAACTTCAGGCCGATATGAACTTGATCAATCTTTCCATCGTGGATGTCCGTCATGGTCTGCAAACGAAGCAGTTCTCGAGCGCCGAGTATGTAAGCGCATTGCTCGAGGAAGCCGGCCGCCGTTCAGCATTGAACTGTTTCGTGAATCTGGATACCGCACGCCTGCTGCGAGAAGCCCGGCTTTTCGACGACCAACCGAAAGCGGGACCGCTCGCGGGTATTCCAATCGCCTTCAAGGACAACATCGACGTCCGCGGTGTCGCAACGACCGCAGGCACAAGGAAATTGCGCGCCAACTTCGCGGCGAAACATGCTCCGGTCGCCTCGAAATTGTTCGACGCCGGAGCGCTATTCTTCGGCAAGCTGAGCATGCACGAACTTGCCTTGGGAATTACCAGCAACAACGGTTGGCTAGGGCCTTGCCGCCATCCGTTGGATCTCGGGTTATCGCCGGGAGGCAGCAGTGGCGGGAACGGCGCAGCATTGGCTGCGGGACTGGTGCCGGGCGCGATCGGTACCGACACCGGAGGGTCCATTCGACTGCCGGCGGCGTTGTGCGGCGTGGTGGGTTTGAGACCAACGGCGGGCCGTTATCCGCAGGCCGGAATCGTGCCGATTTCGCATACCCGCGATACTGCCGGACCCATGGCGCGATGCGTCGAAGACGTCGCGCTTCTCGATGCGGTGGTCACGGGCGATCACGCCCACGAGGCAGTCGAATTGTCGGGCTTACGCTTGGGACTACTGCGTCACGCTACGTGGGAAAGGCTGGAACGTGACGTTCAAAAGGTCTGCGAGGAAGCGCTCGACGTGCTTCGCAAGGCAGGTGTCATTCTGGTGGAAGTGACAGTCGAAAATCTGGAGCCCTTGAATGCGGCGATCGGTTTTCCGGTTGTGCTGTACGAGCTGATCAGGGATCTTCCGGCCTATTTACGTTCACGCGGAAGCGCTTTGACGATTCAGTCCGTCATCGATGAAATCAGGAGTCCGGACGTTGCACAGATCATGCGGCTTGCCATGGACAATCCCGTTCCGGAAACGGCCTATGCAGACGCCCTGACCGCCCGCCTCAAGCTGAAAGAGGCATACCGCCAATGCTTCCGCGCTCACCGCCTCGATGCGATTATTTTCCCCACTTCCCCAATGACGGCACGGCCGATCGGCGCTGACGAAACCGTGGAACTGGAAGGGGAGCAGGTGCCCACGTTCGCGACCTTCATCCGTCATACCGACTACGCCAGCAATGCAGGGCTTCCCGGCATCAGCCTGCCAGCGGGCCTTGTTGAAGCGGGACTACCCGTGGGTCTTGAGCTGGATGGACCGGAGGGCAGCGACCGCCGGCTGCTAGCCATAGCCGCGGCAATCGAACGGGTGATGCCTCCGGTTCGCCTCGCACCGTGACACGGTTCGCATGCGCTGCCGAAATTCCACATAGAAACGTTAGCGCGTGTGACGACCACCTTCACCTCCGGCTGATACCTTCACTTGATCCCGTCGCCTTCCAGGTATCCGAATGCAGCTCGCGAAATTCTGCGTCGAAGGCTTTCCATATCCGTATCCCCTCGTTCACTCGCCGCATCGCTCAGCGTTCGGGTGAGCGCCATCACATCCGATGCAGCGGCGGCAGGATCCTGACCATTCCTCTCGGCGGCGCCCGAGACGATTTGCGTAATCACGCCGTGGACCTCCCGGGCGATATGCCCGTCGCGCCCGGAAATAGACAGGCGGCTTTCCTCGTAGTCGAGCAGGCGGGCGAGTTGCGGCCGCGACAACTGATGCTCCGCGGCCACGCTTATCACGTGTTCCAGTGCACGTCGCCAATCGTCGCCGTGGTCGTACTCACTGATTGCGGAAAGAATCCGCTGATGTCCGCGCTCGATCAACGCCGCCGTGACGGCATCCTTGCTCGGGAAATACTGATATAGCGAGCCGATGCTGACCCCGGCCCGATCCGCAATATAGTTGGTGTTGTAGCCTTCAAGGCCCAAGCGGTCGAGGACGTCGGCCGCCGCGTCGAGGATCGTGTCGACTGTCTTTGCAGCCCGGCCCTGTGCGGGCAACTTTCTTGGGCTCAGGGGGTCGGATGGCTGGTCGTTTGACATGGGGATCCTCGTTGGCTCACGATGCGCAATTGATTTTATCGCACCTGTAGTGGGGGGGTTTGCAAGCGGCTGCCGGCTGCCATGGGGCGGCAAGCCGCGCGTCACACCGCGCGTCACACCGATGCATCGCCGCCATTCGGCGTTGCGCTCATCCGTTGGGAAGCGTCGTCGGCGGCAGCACCGTCTCGACAGAACGGCCCAGCGACAGGAGTGCCCGGTCCTGTCCGGGGAGGGCAACAAGCTCGATGCCGACCGGAAGCGTTTGCGCAGACGAACTGCCTGCAGGCAGCACCAGTCCAGGAATCCCACCCGCCGCGCTCAACGCCGTGTTGCGGCCGAAAGCGTCGAAGAACGAAACCGTCTTGCCGTCGATTTCGACTTCGCTTTCTTGCCCGATGAACGGCGGCAATGCCGCGGTCGCTGGAAATGCCATAGCGACGATGCCATGTTGCTCGAAATGGCTGCGGATACTCGCCTTGATGCCTTCGCGTTGGCGCAGCATGTCAACGTAGGCGTCGTTCGTCGGCCGGTTTGGCGGCAGGGCGACTTGCCTGATGAGGCTTTTAATCCCTTCGCCGACCTGCTCGAACAATTCATCGAACGTTAGCGAAATTTCGTTCGCGGTCAGGAGACGTTCGATGCCATGCGCGGTTTCGTAAAGCATGATGGTCGCTGCGATCTCGAACGCGCGGGTCATCATCGGAGGAATGTCTGACCGGACGATGATGGCGCCAGCATCGCTCAAGCGCGCCAGCGCGTCGTAGTAGACACGCTCCACGTCTGGATCAAGGCCGCTTTCGTAGAACGAACATACGCCGATACGCGCGCCCGCAAGCGTCGTGGTGTTGATCGGCGTGTGGTCTCCGGTCAAGGCGGAATCGAACAACGCAAGGTCGTCGACGCAGCGGGCGAGTGCGCCGACCTGGTCCAGCTTCTGATTGGTTAGCGCGAATGCACCTTCATTCGGATAGCGTCCGAACGTCGGTCGTAGTCCCGCCAGCCCACAAAAGCTTGCGGGGACCCGTATGGATCCCAATGTGTCCGCCGCAACCGCCAGCGGCGCTATTCTGGCCGCCACGGCCGCGGCGGAACCGCCGCTACTGCCACCGGGAACACGTCGAAGATCGTACGGGTTGCGCACGGCGCCGAACGTTTCGTTATTACTGGTCCAGCCAAACGAGAGCTCCGTCAGGTTGGTCTTGCCCATCACAATCGCGCCCTCGTCCACCAGCCGTCGTACCAGTTCGGCGTCCGCCTCAGGCTGAAAGTCGCGTAGCGCACGGGTTCCATTCGTCGTCCTTAAGGTCTGCGTATTGACGCTGTCCTTGACGGGTATCGGCAGTCCGTGGAGCAAGCCGAGCGCCTGGCCGTTCGCGCGCTTGAGATCCGCCGCACGTGCGGCCTGCATCACTTGAGCGGGAGACAGGGTCACGAAGGCGTTGAGCGCGCTCTGTTCGCCTGCACGGTCCAGTAGGGCGGCGGCATAGGCTTCCGCGGTAACGTCGCCTCGTTTCATCGCGGCTATGGCGTCTGTCGCGCTCAAATTCACCAGAGCAGCGGATCGCTCGTCGACGGTTTTCACTTTTTAGTCTCCTCACATAAGAGTCCCGCATATCTGGACCGGACTTCAAGCGTGCCGGGAATGCGCATGCGTACCAACGCGGGTTTTATTCTTCCAGCTTGATCGACAACTCGACGTCCTCACGAATGCGCACGGAGCAATAGCGCGGGTCGTTGCGGATTTCGGCAAGGTAGTCAGGACTGCCTTCGGCGTTATCGGCAATGACCAGCCCTCCAACACGCAGTTGCGGTTCAAGGAGTGCGAAGACTTGTGGATAGAGCGGCTTGGCCCCGTCGAGAAAGAGCGCATCGATTGCAGGCGGCGCATGCGACGACAGCGTCTCCAGCGCATCCCCTTCGAGGATGTCCGCCCATTGAGCCAAACCCGCGTTCGCGAGGTTCTCGCGTGCGCGGATTACCTTGGACGACTCCGCTTCGGTGCTGGTCACCTTGCCGCCGCCGTTGTCTTTCACGGCGGCGGCAAGGTGAATTGTCGATACGCCGAACGATGTCCCGAACTCCACGATCGTGCGGGCGTTCATCAGCCGGGCCAGTACATACAGCAGTTTGCCGGTGCTGCGCGAAACCGCGAGATGTGCGTTCTTTGCATACGCATACAGTTCGCGGTGGCTGCTGTCGGCGACCAGCCTGTTTCTTTCGACGGCATTCAGGTTCGAAAACTGGCGAGAGAATTCGGCCTTGGTGGTGTCCGATGCCACGAACAATTGGTCGAGTAACGTAGCTACTGCCGGATGAGTGAGTGTGTTCACAGGATCTTCGACAGCACGTTAACCGATGCCTCGTGCAGCGCCGGCGCAGCGGCGAGAAAATCGTCGCTTGCAAGATGCCACGGACGGCCGTGCGTGTCGGTCACGGTGCCGCCGGCCTCGCTAACCAGCAACGCCCCGGCAACCAGGCCGGAACGTACCTGGCTGAACTGCCAGAAAACATCCATGCGTCCCGCGGCAACATGGATCAACTGCAGGGTGGCCGGAACCGAGACGCGTGCAACCAGCGCCGAGCTCAGCATCGCCGTGACGGATTCACCAATTCGACGGAAGGTGGCGGCGTCCTCGCCGGGTTTCGCCTGACCTGTCCCGACCAGCGCGGCGTTGAGTTCCTTTTTGCGCGACGGTTCGATCCGAACGCCGTCGAGGTAAGCGCCGCCGCCCCGCGTTGCGGTATAGGTGTTGCCGGTGAGAGGGAGATACACGACGGTCAGTTCGGGCTGGTTATCCTTCACCAGGGTTGCGGTCACGCACCAGTCGGTCATCCCGTGGATATGATTGATGTTGCCTTCCACGGGGTCGGTGACCCACCATTCCCCCGGCGGCAACTCGCCGCTTTCGAGCTCGTCTTCAGACCAGCTGGCTTGCGGACGAGCAGTAAGCAGTGCTTCTTGCATGACGCCCAGAGATTCGGCGTCGTTTGCGTGGATTGCCTTGACCAACTCTTGCAGGTCCGCAGGCCGGGCATCAGGAGAAAAAATCTCCTTCATGTGGTTGCCGGCAGCCTGGACCGCGTTAATCGTCGCGCGCATCAGCGCGTCGTTGCTGGCGATCGTGTCTTCATTCGATGATGTCATTTACGCTCCATGCGTTGCGAGATAGCTGACGTAATGGTAAGAGCCGCACCTTCCCCGGACAACTCGCTTTCGTTCTTGTGAGCGGCATCGCATTGCGCCTTGGTGGACGGGAGAAGCAGGGCCGCGGGAGTATCCGGGCGCGATGCGGTTGTGGGCAAAAGCTCACTTTGCAGCGCCTATATCGTCTTACGATTGGCTGCCGGCTGGCTGCTTCAGCGCTTTCAGTTCGACCATGCCGTCCTCGGACAATGGGAGCAGCGGGCTGCGAGGCGCCCCGGCCCCGAAGCCTTGCAACCGGAGCCCCGCGTTGATCGTTATTGGTAAGCTGCTATTGAGCAACGGGAGTTGCTTATAGAAGAATTGCCGCACCGTATCGGCGTCTTGAGATATCGATGCGTTGTACAGATCGATATACAACTAGGGAATCAGATCAACGGAGGGCGATTCGTGGCATTCGGTTGGTAATACGACGTCCCCAGCGCTACGGAAGTGCTCGGTTAGTGCGAGTACTCAAGGAACAGGGAGCGCGCCTTGTCCAGCGAAGCCGACAATTCCGCAGTGAGCCACTCGACGAATCGGTGAATCGGCGAACCGGGCGGTGGCACGATCGCGGCGAGGACAAAGTAAGACGAAGCTTCCAGTGCAGGCTGGTCATTCGCGAACACCAGTCGCCGCTCTCGCAGTAACCTGTCGACCAGTAAGGAGCGGCCGATTGCAACACCGCGGCTTTCGATCGCTGCCTGGTAGGCAAGCCACGCGAGATTGAAGTGCAGGTCGGTCGTCCGCCGGGAACTGACGGCGCCCCGCGCGTCGGTCCAATGCATCCATTCGACGTTAGGGGCCGCGTCGACACCCGGCGCCACATCATGCAGAAGAACTACAGCCGCCGAAGAGGGCAGCGTCCCGTTCAGGTCGCCGTAGATATCCGGCGAGCAGACGGGCCTCACGAGTTCCGGCAGCGAGACCAGCAGTTGCCGGCCTTGAATCCCGGGGTCTCCGTATCCGACTGCTACATCGATTGCATCTCGTTCGAACTGCACCCGGTCCGTGTACGTCCAGTCTGCAAAGATCGAAACGGAGACGTCGGGGTGTTGACGCATGAAGTCGTGAAGCCGCGGCGTCAGCCACTCGAGCGCGAGCGATGGCGCGCACCGCACCTTCAGTACGGTCGTCGTCTGGTCGCGCGGCAGCCGGTCAAGCCCGGTTTGCAGACCGGCAAACCCTTCCCGTACCGCGCCGAGCAGCATCAGTCCACTCGCTGTGAGCTTCACTTCCCGTCCCGCCCGCTCAAACAGCTTCGTATCAAGCCGGTCCTCGAGCGCACGTACGCGCTGGCTCACGGCGCTTTGCGTGACGCACAGTTCCTCTGCCGCCCTCGCGAAGGTGCCCGATTCGGCCGCGACCTTGAAGAACCACAGGCCGGGCACGAGCGCGGTATCCAACTTTCGATTACCCATTGCCCACTACCCATTAGCCAGGCTAATTAGTCGATGTAGAAATGATGGATTGTGTCACGAAAATAGGCGTACAAAAATCTCGCCATGCGTTCGGGGTACAGGTTGCCCTGGAAGGAGACCCGCGGGCGAGTCCGTATCCAGTTAAGCCTTTTGACAGGGTGGGATGACCATCCGGCTCGGCAATCTACCGATTAATGCAGGTTAAGAATAGGTGCAGGATTTGGCCAGATGCCACGGAAGGTGGCCAGCCAGAACTCGAATCGAGACAGCAAAAATCAGCTACATGGAGTTTTCCGATGAATACCTGGAAGTTCAAGCCGTTGTTCTTTGCTTCGTTTGCACTCGTTTCATTGGCGGCCCTGAATGCGCCGCTCAGTCAGGCAGCGCAGTCTCCAGCAGGACTACTTATCTACTGCTCGGAAGCTAGTCCGGCTGGTTTCGACCCGGGGCAATACACGTCAACCGTCGATAACGCTGCGGGCGCTTATCCCATTTACAACCGCCTTGTTGAGTTCGTTCGCGGCACCACGCAGGTGACACCGGCGCTGGCAACGAGCTGGGACGTGTCCCCTGATGGCTTGCAGTACACGTTCCATCTCAGGCATGGAGTCAAGTTCCAGACGACCGACTGGTTCAAGCCCTCCCGGGACTTCAACGCCGACGACGTGCTTTTCACGTTCAACCGGATGCGAGATTCGAACCTCGCATTCGGCCGAGCCTATCCGGTCGAGTTCCCGTACTTCACTGACATGGCGCTGGACAAGACCATCGACCGAGTCGAAGCGCTTGACCCTTACACCGTGCGATTTACGCTGCACACCGCGTCTGCGCCGTTCGTCCAGAATATCGCCATGCCGTTCGCGTCTATCCTCTCGGCGCAATACGCTGAACAACTCCTCAAGGAGGGGAAGGCGGCCCAAATCAATCAGTTGCCGGTCGGAACAGGACCATTCGCGCTTCAGAGTTATACGAAGGATGCGACGATCCGGTACAAGGCCAACCTCGATTACTGGAATCCAGGCGTCGTCAAGCTCTCAAAGCTCGTCTTTTCCATTGTGACGGACCCGGCGGTGCGCTCGCAGAAACTCAAGGCCGGCGAGTGCCAGATTACGAGTTATCCACGACCGAGCGAGGTGCCGTCGCTTAAGGCAGACCCGAAGCTGGTTGTGCAGGAGGCGGCTGGCTTCAACGTGGGATACCTCTCCTACAACGTGACCCACAAGCCGCTGGACAACGCCGACGTGCGTCGGGCGCTGGACATGGCCATCAACAAGCCGGCCATCATCAAGTCGGTGTATCAGGGGGCAGGGCAACTGGCAGACAATGCGATGCCGCCTACGCAATGGCCGTTTGATAAATCGCTCAAGGGCGCAGCCTACGATCCGGACCAGGCTCGCGCGCTTCTGAAGAAGGCAGGCGTTCCCAACGGCTTTGAAATCTCGCTATGGTCGATGCCGGTACAACGCCCGTACAACCCCAATTCGCGGCTGATGGCAGAAATGATTCAGGCCGACTGGGCCAAAATCGGCGTCAAGGCGAAGATTGTTACGTACGAATGGGGTGAGTATCTTAAGCGCGCGCATGCCGGCGAAGACGACAGCTTGCTCATCGGCAGCAATGGCGATAACGGCGATCCGGATAACTGGCTTGGCACATTACTCGGTTGCGATTCGGTCAACGGGGGCAATTTTTCGAAATGGTGCTACGCGCCCTTCAACAAGTTGATTGAAGAAGGGCGAACGACCGCCGACCATCAGAAGCGCGTGGACATCTACACAGCCGCACAGCGAATCTTCGCCGATCAACTGCCGTTCAGTCCTCTCGGTAGCTCGACCATTTTTCAGCCTATGAGCAAATCGGTCGTGGACTTCAAGATCAACCCGTTCGGACCACCAGATTTCACCGGCGTCAGTGTGAAACAGTAGTCGCTCCCTGAAATTGCCTGATTCGCTGTATTGCTTACGCCGCGAATCGGGCTAAATGAATGGCTGCCGTCTATCGTGTCACAACGATAAGGATATCGAATGAATTCAAGCATCAATTTCAGTCAAGATCCAGACCATGAATAGCGTGCTGTTTCGAAACGGATGCCTGCTGGTGCCGGGTGAAACAGAGCTTGTCGGCGAGCGTGATGTGCTTGTCGAGGACGGCCTCATCAAGGAGGTATCCGACCGGCCTATCAAAGCTTCGTCCGCGCGTGAAATCGACGTGCGCGGAAAAACGCTGATGCCCGGTCTGATTGACCTGCACGTTCATGTCTTTGGACTGGGTCTGAACATCGATACGCTGGCACGCACGCCCAACGTCCTTGTCACGCTCCGAGCCGTGCCAGGCATCGCCGCCATGTTGCGCCGAGGATTCACGACGGTGCGCGACGCAGGAGGAGCCAATTTCGCCATCCGGGAGGCTATCGAGTCCGGCGTGATAGCCGGGCCACGGATGTTCGTGTCCGGCCGCTCGATTAGCCAGACCGGCGGCCATGGTGACAAACGCAGTCGCTCAGACTTCCTGCTGCCGGACTTTCCTGAGTGTGGCTGTGTGCGCGTGGGTGGGCTTAACCGGGTCGCCGACGGGCTGGATGGCGTTCGGAAGGCCGTACGTGAGGAATTCCAGATGGGCGCGGACCAGATAAAGATCATGGCCTCCGGCGGTGTGTCCTCGCCGACCGATCCTATCGGGGCGCTGGGTTATTCCGAGGAAGAGACCCGCGCGATTGTCGCCGAGGCGCACAGTCGCCACACCTATGTGATGGCGCACGCATACACGGCGGAAGCCATCGGCCGGGCAGTGAGATGTGGCGTTCGAAGCATTGAGCATGGCAACCTGATAGACCTCGCGACAGCGGAGCTGATGAGTACGGCCGGCGCCTACGCTGTTCCCACGCTTATCACGTATCGCGCGCTCGCATCGGAAGGGCAGTCGCACGGCCTGCCTCCCGAAAGCATGGGGAAGATAGCGGAAGTCAAGGACGCGTCGATGCGCTCGCTGGAACTCTTCCGGCAGGCCGGCGTGAAGATGGGATTCGGCACGGATCTGCTGGGAGCCTCCCAGAGGCTGCAAAGCGAAGAGTTCAGGATTCGATGTGAAGTCTTGCCACCCTCCGAGGTCATTCGAAGCGCCACCACGATTGGCGCGGAAATCCTGAACATGCAGGGAAAGCTCGGAGAACTTGTTCCGAACGCGTTTGCCGATCTGCTGGTCGTGGACGGCAACCCTTTGCGCGACATCAACTGCCTGACCGGACAGGGTGAAAGCATTCCTCTCGTCATGAAGGGCGGGAAAATATGTTTTGACGAACTGACGGCCTGACCGGGAGGCATAGCCTCTTGACTATGGGCCGGCAGAAATGAAGCGAACGACTGAACACCTTGAACATGAAAAACGCAAACGTCACGCGACCTAAGATTGGCATCATCACGGGCTCCGGTCCTGAGGCCGGTATGGACCTCTGGAAAAAAATACTCGATGCGCGCCGTGCGATCGAGGACGTACCGTACGGTGGAGACCTGGATGCGCCGAACGTGACTATCTTCTCCGAGCCCGCACTTGGACTCTCGATGGAGCTCGAAAAAAACGATTTTGTTGTTTGGGATAACCTTCGACGCTCAGCCCAGTACATTGCCGGGCACGTGGACTATTACGCTATTGCGTGCAATACACTGAACTACTATCAGGGACACCTGGACGCGCTGAATCTGCCGGCACAGCTCATCTCCTTCTCGGACACCGTACTGGCTTACCTGCGCGCGCATCGGGTCGAGCGAATCGCCTTGCTCGGTGCGCGCCCGGTGACCGACCTTGGGCCCTGGTCACATTACCGGCAACTGGTCGGGCATGTTGATATTGAACTACCCAATCCAGACGCCGCGCTTCGACTTCATCAGCTTATATACGACATCAAGGCTATCGGGCCGGATGCACCCTCAATTCGCGAGGGATTCCGCGCGGTCCTCGATGAACTGGAAGCCGAGACAGTGCTGCTTGCCTGCACGGAACTCCCTCTGATTCAGCTCGACCCGCAGACCCTGGCGGGAACAGGTAAAGCGCTAGTCGATGTGACTGACCTGGTTGCAACCCGGCTTGCGCAACTGGCTTGCCAGTCGACCGTTGCCGATATCGCGTTGCCGCGGGTCTCGCGCGTCACAGTGACGTAAAACCGTAACGTATGTTGAAACGGCAAGTCGGGTTAATGGCAATTAATTTAGGAATACAAATCATATTCATAAATGGCCGCGCTGGAAATAGCCAAGTTGAGGAGCAGGAACGGGCGTCTCCAGAGCGTGAAATGTTGTCGGTCATGGATCACAGGTGATGTTAATTCAGTTGTTTTTTTCAGTGAAAACTGGGGGTAAAAATGAACAAATCTATTCTGGTTGTCAGTGTGTTGGGTGCTTGCTGTAGCGTGGCGCATGCCCAAAGCAGTGTCACGCTGTTTGGTCTCATCGACGAAGGTTTGAACTACACGTCGAACGTTGGCGGCAAGTCGCTCTGGTCGATGTCAAGCGGTGACGTGCAGGGGAGTCGCTGGGGTTTGAAGGGTTCGGAGGATCTGGGCGGGGGGCTGAGTGCGGTCTTCAAGCTGGAGAATGGATTTAACATCAACAGTGGCAAGCTCGCGCAGGATGGGCAGGAGTTCGGCCGGCAAGCGTGGGTCGGTGTGTCCAGCACGAAGTTCGGGACGCTGACGCTCGGTCGCCAATATGACTCGCTCGTCGATTACCTTGGCCCGCTGACGGCCAACGGCAACTGGGGCGGCGGGATGTTTACGCACCCGTATGACAACGACAACACGGACGATACGTTCCGGCTGAACAACTCCGTCAAGTTCGCCAGTGTCAACTACTCGGGTCTCACGTTCGGCGGCGCGTACGCGTTCAGCAACTCGACGGGCTTCGCTACCAATCGCGCAGAAAGCCTTGGGGCGCAATACGTCAACGGCCCATTGACCGTCGGCGCTGCCTTCCTGAACGTTGATGAGCCCAACAATGGCAGTGCAGGCGCGGTCGCGAACCTGGGTTCCAGTGGTACGGACGGGAGCTGGACGGCCGCCCGGCAGCGGGTTTTTGGCGCGGGTATCAATTACGCGATCGGGGCGGCCACCCTTGGCTTTGTGTACACGAACGCGAACCTCTCGCAGCCGACGGGGACGGAGTACGCCAATTTCGCGGCCAGCCCCTCTCTCGGCGCGGCGTCGTCGATCAAGTTCAACAACTTCGAGGTGAATGCCCTCTACCAGTTCACCCCGGCGCTCTATGTTGGCGGCATGTACACCTACACCCAGGCCACGTACGACGGCACGTCCGGTGGAAGCGCGAAGGCCAAATATCACCAGCTTGGTCTGATGGCCGACTACAACATCTCGAAGCGTACCGACCTGTATGCACAGGCCGTATACGTGAAGGTAGTGAGCGATTCCGGTATTCAGGGCACCGGACTGGAGTTCGCCGCGAACCCGGATGCCGCAGCCCCCTCATCGAATGACCGGCAGGTTATTGCCCGGATCGCAATCCGTCACAAGTTCTAATGGTGTCGCGACGGAAAGATGCTCTTGGCTGAGAGCTCTCTTCGTCAAAGGTCATGATGGACGTCGGGGCGTATCGAGGATCGAAGCCGCCGCAATGTTTCTTGATTCGGTTTGGCATATCCGGGCCGGGGGGTTCCCGAAACGGGTATACGCAAGAACGCCGGATGTTATGGGAACGCCTCGGATCGACTAAAACAAAAAACCCCGCAGGCACAAGGCGTTACGGGGTTTTCTTTTACTACGCTGACTGCCTTGCTAACTACTTGTTGGTGCCCAAGAGAGGACTCGAACCTCCACACCTTGCGGCGCATGGACCTGAACCATGTGCGTCTACCAATTCCGCCACCTGGGCCAACCGATACAGCGAAGGATGCTATTTTAGCGAACGATTCGACGCTGTCAATGGTCGCGTAAGAAATGGATCGAAAGGAGAGGCAAAACAGCGGAGGGGAGAAGCGGTTGCGGGCCGGCAGTCGATCGTAATGTTCTTCGACCCGATCCGGGCGTGGGTAGCGAGTATCGCCCCCTTCACTGAGCGCTCGATTAAAAATTCAGCGAGCCCGGTCCACTCAGCGACGATCAAGCCGCGTGATAGTGATGCCGCATGAAAAACCGGTCGAGTTCACGGTCCTCCGGCCGATGCCCCGTAAAGACCTCCACGTACTCCGCAATACGCATCATGCGGATAGATAGCGCCTCTTCGCTTTTCATCGAAATGTAGCCCATCTGCGTCAGGTAGATGGCTCTCGCGCGCACATCGGCGGAAATGGGTTCGTATTGGTAGCGCTCGAACAATTGAGTGAGCGCGGCAATCCGAAGTTGATCCGCGACCTGGATCTCGGCAGCAATCTCAGGCGACTGCAGTGCCCAGCTCCGGATAGCGGCTTCAAACCGCGAGTCGAAGATCTGGTCATCGAGCCAGCAATCAAATACGTTCAGAACCGCCTCGCAGATCGTTTCGGCGTAGGCTTCGGTCTGCTTGATCCAGTTGCCCGTGTTTTTGGCGCGCCAGCGCTCCAGCAACGCGGCCAACAGTTCCTCGCGGTCCTTGAAAAACCAGTAGAAACTGGTTCTCGACAGATTCAGCTTCTTCGCCAATGGAAGGATGCGCACGGAATCGACGCCGGCATCGCGCAGGCTTTCGTAAGCTACCTCAAGCCACGCTTCGGGCGACCCTCGTCCCGCGTCCGCAGTCGGTTGATCCATAGGTAAAAATTCCTTAAAGCAGCGGCGATCGCCAGTCCGCAGAGCGACGGTTCATCACGAAAGCGACGATATTCTGGCGTCTGGACCGGCATCGGTCAAAGCGCTTTCGCCCTGTATTCCGTCCTTTACCCCGCAACCTAACCCCGCTCTGACGATCAACTCGGCATCTTAATGTTCATTGTAGTCGAGATACTTGACACAGGTGTACACAATGAATAATCTTCATTGCGTCCCCCAACAAAAATCGTCAAAGGCCACGCCATGTCGTCAAGCGACCCGCTCCTTCAGCCTTACACCATCAAACATCTGACGTTCCGCAACCGCATCATGACCACGTCGCACGAGCCGGCGTATGCGGAGGACGGCATGCCCAAGGAGCAGTACCGTGCCTATCACGTCGAGCGCGCGAAGGCGGGCATTGCGCTCACGATGACGGCGGGGTCGGCGGCGGTATCGAAGGACAGTCCGCCGGTGTTCAACAACGTTCTCGCTTACAAGGATGAGGTCGTGCACTGGATGAAGGATCTGGCGGACGAATGCCACGAGCACGGCGCAGCGGTCATGATCCAGTTGACGCACCTTGGACGGCGCACGCGCTGGGACAAGGGCGACTGGCTTCCGGCGGTGTCCCCCTCGCACAATCGGGAGCCTGCGCATCGCTCCTTTCCGAAGAAGCTCGAGGACTGGGATATCGAGCGCATCATCAAGGACTATGCGGACGCCGCAGAGCGAATGAAGGCGGCCGGTCTTGATGGGCTCGAGCTCGAAGCCTACGGACACTTGATGGACCAGTTCTGGTCGCCACTCACGAACACACTGGATGCGCCCTACGGCGGCTCGCTGGACAACCGGATGAAGTTCACGTTCGACGTCCTGACGGCCATGCGCAAACGCGTCGGTCCGGACTTCCTGCTCGGTATCAGATACACCGCCGACGAGATTATTGAAGGCGGCCTTACGAAAGAGGACGGGCTGTATATATCGATGAAGCTGAAAGAAAGCGGACTCGTCGATTTTCTCAACGTGATCCGTGGTCACTTGGAAACCGATGCCGGATTGACCGACATCATCCCGATCCAGGGCATGAAAAGCGCTCCGCATCTGGACTTCGCCGGAGATATCC
This sequence comes from Caballeronia sp. LjRoot34, assembly GCF_964253815.1. Lineage (NCBI taxonomy): Bacteria > Pseudomonadati > Pseudomonadota > Betaproteobacteria > Burkholderiales > Burkholderiaceae > Caballeronia > Caballeronia sp. LjRoot34. The sequence goes on along the minus strand of NZ_CAXUSB020000001.1, from coordinate 2,540,917 downwards.
GCGAGGCGACCGGGTTCCCCACCTTTCACGCAGCGCGAATCCAGGATGTGCCGACTGCTCGGCACGCAATCGAGTCAGGCAAGATCGACATGGTCGGCATGACGCGCGCGCACATGACGGACCCGCATATTGTTCGCAAGATCATCGAGCGCCGGGAAGACGATATCCGACCCTGCGTTGGCGCGAACTATTGCCTCGATCGCATCTATCAGGGCGGTGCCGCGTACTGTATTCACAACGCCGCCACCGGGCGCGAAACCACCATGCCGCACGAGATTGCGCGTGCGCAAACCCGGCGCAAAGTGGTGATCGTCGGGGCAGGCCCGGCGGGACTGGAGGCAGCTCGCGTTGCCGGTGAGCGGGGACATGAGGTCGTGGTCCTCGAAGCCACGAACCATCCCGGCGGCCAGATCCGCCTGACCGCGCAGAACGTGCGGCGCAAGGAGATGATCGGCATCATCGACTGGCGCATGTCCCAATGCGAGCGGCTTGGTGTGACGTTCAAGTTCAATACCTGGGCCGAGTCGGCGACAGTGCAAGCCGAAAACCCGGACGTGGTGATCGTGGCGACAGGCGGAATGCCCCACACCGACGTTTTGCGCGAAGGAAACGAGCTGGTTGTATCGACCTGGGACATCATCTCTGGCGACGTGAAACCGGGTTCGAACGTTCTGATCTTCGACGACGCGGGCGACCATGCCGCATTGCAGGCAGCTGAGGTCATTGCGCAAGCCGGAGGGAAGGTCGAGATCATGACGCCGGACCGCTCGTTCTCGCCTGAAGTGATGAGCATGAACCTCGTGCCCTATATGCGTTCGCTGCAGAAACTGGACGTGAAGTTCACAGTGACCTATAGGCTCGCTTCGGTGCATCGTGATGAAAACGGGCTTGTTGCGGTGGTGGGCAGCGACTACGGCGGCATCCGCAACGAGCAGCGTCACGATCAGGTCGTAGTGAATCACGGAACCATTCCGATGGACGATCTGTATTTCGAACTGAAGCCATTGTCGAGCAACCTTGGCGCGCTTGACTACAACGATCTTATCGATGGGACGAAACAGTCACGCAAGTCCAACCCGGAAGGCGCGTTCCAGCTTTTCCGCATAGGCGATGCCGTGTCCGCGCGCAACACGCATGCGGCAATCTACGATGCGCTTCGTCTGGTCAAGGATCTGTAGGGACGGCCACAGTTTCATCAAAGCCAATATCGGCTTTTATAGCGATTTGGATAACTAATAATTATGGTTATCGTAGCGCCGTCCGCATATTTCCGGGAACGTTCATTTATTAGGCGAACGCTTCAAAACGCGGCCATCAACTTCGCGCGAAATTGACGTTTTTGATATCTTGACAGATGGTTCCACGTGGGACTAATCTGAAATCGACGGTAGCCAGACAGCAGGTCGCAAGAGGTGGTGGTCTCTTTGCGGGTCTCGAACCGTTCGACGAATTCATACAAGCCGCGGACCTTCGAAAATGGACGGACGTAATCATGGATCGTGACGTGCGCGTTTCCGGCTTGACCCTGAAACGTTCTCGTGACGGCCGCGAGTATCGAGAGGATCTGGCGGTCAAGAGGCACCAGATCGCGCCTGTCGACGGGGCGTTGATTCGCCAATACGAGAGCATCGACCGGCGCTGCTTGCGCGCCTATCGTCTCGAGAGAATTCGCGCGCAACTGCGTTCGCATGATTACGGCGGGATCCTGCTGGCGGATCCGCTGAATATTCGCTACGCCACTGACACGAATAATCTCGGGCTCTGGGTCATGCATTCGCCGAGTCGTTATGTCTATATCGCTACAGACGGGCCGGTCGTCCTGTTTGACTTTGTCAGCAGTCGACACAACAGCGAAGGCATTGAGACCATCGACGAAATACGTCCGGCCATTCCGTGGCTGTATTTTCTCGCCGGCCCGAGAGTCGAAGAAAAAGCCACGTTGTGGGCCAGCGAAGTTGCCGACCTGGTTTCCACCTACGGCGCGGGTAACCGCAGGCTTGCGGTTGATCGCTGCGACCCGTGGGGCGCAGAGCGTTTGAAGGCGCATGGCATCGAATTGTTCGACGCGCAGCCACTCACGGAACAGGCGCGGCTGATCAAGTCGCCGGAGGAAATTGCGCAGCACGAGGTGTCCATGGCGGTGTGCGATCTGGGCATCTCGCGCATGGTTGAGTCGCTTCGTCCCGGCGTGACCGAGAACCAGTTATGGAGCATCCTGCACGAGACAAACATCGCGCATGGAGGGGAATGGGCCGAAAGCCGATTGCTGAATTCAGGTCCGCGGACCAACCCGTGGTTCCAGGACGCGACGAACCGGGTGATCGAGGCGGGAGACATGGTTTGCTTCGACACGGATATGGTCGGGCCGGGCGGCTACCTGTCCGATATCTCCCGAAGTTTTGTTTGTCCGGGCCGAGGCATGTCAGCAAGCCAGGGAAATCTCCTCGGCTATGCGCAAGACCAGATCATGCACAACGTAGGTCTGCTTCGCGCGGGACTTTCGTTTCGCGAATTCGCCGAACAATGCTGGCCGGTGCCAGAGCGTTACGTCCATAACCGGTACATGATGATGCTTCACGGTGTCGGACTGGTGGATGAATATCCGAGCGTTGCCTATGCCGTCGACTTCGACGCCTGGGGGTACGACGGAACCTTCCAGGAAAACATGGTTGTGTCGGTGGAGAGCTACATCGGCGAGCGCGGCGGTAAAGAGGGTGTCAAGCTTGAAGAGCAGGTGCTGATTACCGCGAACGGTTCGATCGTCCTTTCGAAAAGTCCGCTTATAGGCCGCCGATACTGATCATGACCGAAGCCCTTCCTCGCGTGATTGATTCGGACTCGGTGCTGGCTCGGGTTTCCCCCATTGCACTGATCGATGCAATGGAAAATAAACATCTGGAGGAATACGAAACGATTGGCCGGCTTCATACGCTGATCTCGAGGGACGACCGGCCCAGCGCCGAGTTGCTCATCTGGGCAGGCGCGCGGGCCGACGGATCAATGGGCGCAAAAATTGTTTCGATCTCTCCCGACAACGGCGAATTGAGCAAACCTTCGCCTACGGTTCATTCCGCGTTTGCATTGGTCGACCGGGTGGATGGGCGCTTCAGGTCTTTTATAGTGGGAGAAAGCTTTACCCGATGCAAGACGGCGGCCGATTCCGCGCTAGCGGCGCGCTATCTCGCCCCGGTCAACCCGACGAAACTGGTCGTGCTCGGCGCCGGTGCTCAGGCCAGGACTCATCTGACCTACCTGCATGCCGTTTGCCCGACCATCGAACGGATTGACGTGTGGAACCGGAATCGAAGTCGCGCGGAGCAGTTGATAGAAGAGCGTTTTCTGCCCGTCAATTTTCAGGTATCGAATGATCTGGAGGCGAGTGTCGCGGGCGCTGACATCGTGGTGTGCCTGACGTCGTCGCCCACGCCGGTGCTCGACGGGAAGTGGCTGAAGCTTGGGTGTCATGTCGATCTTGTCGGCGGCTTCACTCCGGACATGCGCGAGGCAAACGACGCCGCCATTCTTCGATCGAGTGTTTTCGTAGACCATCTGGGACTCACGGCTGAGCATTGCGGCGACATCGTCCAACCGCTGAAGAACGGAACCTTCACTCTATCGGACATCCGGGGAGACCTCTTTGACCTATGCAGAAAGGAGGTTCCCGGGCGACGCGACCCGCAGGAAATTACCCTGTTCAAGAACGGTGGTGGCGGGCATCTGGATCTGATGATGGCGGAATGGTTGTCCGAGTCCTTTCGTTGAGGCAAGGGAGAGTGCGGTCTGCGGTCTGTTTATGACTTTGCCTGGTCGCTGAATTTAAGGATAAACAGATATGGTTAGTACAGTAGAGGATATTCAGGAAGCGGAACTGAAGGCGTCCGATAGTACCGTTAGTGCACAAGACGTCTTCGCTGCGGTCGTCACGAACGGACCGATCAGCGACGCATGGCGCTTCACGCTCTGGTCGAACTACTACACCGAGCCGTGCTTTTCAGCGATGAGTCGTGACTTCGACGTTGGCCGTGACGAGTTTAACGTGCTGAGCTGCCTGAGTTCCTATGGTCCGATGGCTGCCAAGACAATTTGCGATGTGACTGGCCGTCCGAAAAACAGCATCAGCCGTGCGGTAACGCGACTAAGCGAAAGGAAGATGATTCGGCGCAAGATCAACCCGCTTGATCGGCGTGAGAGCTCGCTCATCTTGAACGAAAGCGGGCGCAAGCTCTATGAACGTGTGGTGCCCGTTGCTATCGAGCGGCAATCGACCATGCTGAGTGGGTTGAGTTCATCGGAGCGCGCCTTGCTCGATCAGGTATTGAACAAGTTAATGCAGTTTCGCCATGAATGGTGAAGACGCCGATCGAAGGGGCTGCAAAGGGCGCTGCGAAGGGCCCACGAATGCAAGTCACGAATAGTTGATTCAACTTTTGCACTACATGGTGCGAAAGCATCACTTGAGGTCTGCTTTTTGGCTTAGTCCAATCAACCAGGCGAGTGGTGCTTGTGGTGCTATGAGGCGACCATGGCATGCAGTGGTGGTCGCCCAATCGACCGAGACCGGCTTTGCACGAAGTTCACGGAGTGAGTTCCATGAATAGTATCGCTTCTCCTTTTCTAAAGTCCGAGCCGGTTACTTCACAGCGCACGGGGGCAACGGACGAGCCAATACTTTGCGTTGAATCGGTGAGCAAGACATACGGCACGCACAGGGTACTCGAGAACATTACTTTTCAGATGCGTGCCGGGGAGGTGATCGCGATCATTGGTCCCAGCGGTTCCGGAAAAAGCACGTTGCTTCGGTGTGTCAATCAACTCGAGCCGCCGAACGAAGGCAAGGTGACAATCGGAGGCGTAACGATCGACGCCGGACGCCCGCCCTCCCGGTGGGACCTCGTCGCGTTGCGCCGGAAGATTGGGATGGTGTTCCAGTCCTTCAACCTGTTTCCCCACCTCTCGGTGTTGCGCAACGTCAGTCTTGCGCAGGAGCGCACCATGGGGCGCTCCAGAAGGGAGGCGGACGTAAGATCGATGGATCTTCTGGCGCGCGTTGGCCTGGCGGACAAAGCGAGCCAGTATCCCGGGCGGTGTTCTGGCGGTCAGCAGCAACGGATCGCGATCGCCCGTGCATTGGCTCTCGAACCAGAGATCATGTTGTTCGATGAGCCGACTTCCGCGCTGGATCCGGAGTTGGGTTTGGAAGTGCTGGCGGTCATGAAGGAACTTGCGTTATCGGGCATGACGATGATCGTCGTCACCCATGAGATGCATTTTGCAGAGAACGTTTCGGACCGCGTGATCCTGATGGCGGAAGGTCACATACTCGAGGAAGGACCCAGCGCCGAGATCATGCGCGCACCGAAGACCGAACGCGCAGCCAAGTTCCTGAGCGCCGTGAGGGACCGCTAATGATCATGGATCTCACGGCAATCTTGAAAGGCGTTCCCTGGACAATCGCGCTCACCTTGGCGTCGTTCATTCTGGGCGCGGCGCTTGGGTTGCCGCTTTGCGCGATGCGCCTTTCGACCATCGGTGCGTTGCGATTTACGTCGACGGCGATTGTCGTGTCCTGCCGGTCGATTCCACCGATCGTCTGGCTTTTCTTCGTGTTTTTTGGCATTGGTAACGGCCTCATAGCCATGAGCCCTTTTACTGCGGCCGTAGTGGGCCTCGGCCTGGTGACCGCCGCCAATATGTCCGAAATCTATCGAGGGGCGCTGACCGCTATTCACCCGGGTCAGTTCGAAGCGGCGAAGGTGTTGAACTTGACGAGGAGTCAGCAGTTCCGTGACGTCGTGCTCCCGCAGTTGACGAGGATCGCATTGCCGTCGGGCGCTACGTATCTTATTGGCTTGCTTAAGGACTCCGCCGTTGCGTCGACGATCGGCGTGACGGATCTGGCCTATCAGTCGTATCACGTTTCTCAACAGACGTTTCGCGGGCTGAGCGTCTACGCGGCTGCGGCGCTTCTCTACATACTCCTGAGTTTGCCGATCGCGTGGCTGTCGCGCTGGACCGACGTTCAATTGCGTTCGAGGGTATCGAGATGATGGAGCTTCTGAATCTCTGGAAGGGCTGGCTTCCGGATCTTATCGACGGCTATGGCCTCTCGCTCGAGGTCACGGCGCTGAGCCTCGCGATAGGCATTCCGCTCGGGCTTGTGCTTGCGCTTGCGGTGCCGGCCAAGTCGAAGGCGATCAGGTTCACCGCGTTGGCGTTCGTTGAAATCGGACGAGGGGCGCCGGTTCTTATCCTGCTCCAGTTTGTTTATTTCGGCTTGCCGACGGCCGGTCTTACGTTGACATCGTTTGCGTCGGCGGTGGTTGCGCTGGCGTGCTGCACCGGCGCCTATACGAGCGAGATCATCCGGGCCGGATTCGAGGCCGTCCCGTATGGACAAAAGGAAGCGGCGTTAGTGATCGGACTCAACGGCCTTGATGCACTGCGCTTTGTGATCGTTCCTCAAGGCCTGAGGGTTGCGCTGCCCGCGCTTCTCGGATTTTCGATAATGATGCTTCAGGCAACGTCTCTCTGCTTCACGATCGCGCTTCCTGAGCTGGTCAGCCGGGCATCGAATATTGGGTCCACGACCTTTGAATATATGCCGGTACTGATCCTTGCCGGCTTGATGTTCGCTGTCGTCTGCATTCCCGCAACGCTGTTTGTCTCCGTCCTGGAACGACGATTGGGACGCCATGCCGTTCGATAGATCCGCTCCCTCTTTACCGCTTAGCTGCCTGTGAATGTCCCTCCACTGAAGCCACGATAGGAAAACGACATGAAAACGTCCGCGACATTTTTGAGGAGGCTGTGCGCCGGCCTCCTTTTATCCTGCGTCACCTATTCTGCCTTCGCGGATCAGTGCAAGCCCGCTCACACGTTTCCGACCATTACGTCCGGCACTTTATCGGTTGCAGCATGGGTATTTCCTCCGTATTCGATACCGGCGAGCGGCACCGATATTGGCGGCGTTGATGGAGATATCGTCAAGCTCATCGCGGCGAAGGAATGCCTGAAGCTCTCCATCAGCACGGTGGATCCGGCGGCAGTCATCCAGTCGGTGGTGTCGGGGAAAGCGGACATCGGAATGGGTGACTGGTACAGGACCGCTGACCGCGCGAAGGTCCTGGGGCTTAGCGGCCCGATGTACCTCGACCAGATGGGCGTCATCTCCAAGGAGGGTATCGACACGATCGCTGGCTTACAGGGAAAACGCGTCGGATCGGTTCAGGGTTATCTCTGGACGGGCGACCTCCAGAAGGTACTCGGCAGTTCGCTGACGCTCTATCCCAATCCGGTGGCCATGGCTCAGGATCTGGCGGCTGGCCGGATTGACGTGGGAACAGACAGCTACGCCGTCGCGCAATACGACCAGAAAAAGGGCGGTTATTCGTCGATCAAGATCATGGCAGTGAAGCCGGACGCGAGGGTTCCGGCATCGGTTCAGCCGGGCCAGACCGCATTTCCGTACACGAAGTCGAATCAGGCCCTCGGCGATGCCCTGAGTGCTGACATTGCGGATCTGCACAAGTCCGGCGATATCGCGCGGATCCTGAAGGCGCACGGTCTGGAGCCTTCAGCCGCCGACGTTGGCCAACCGCGGCTGATTCAGTAACCCATGTCGGTTTCGCATCGAGGAGAAGATAATGATCAGCTCAGCCACGGGAGTCGCGTTGGGTCCTGATGTGAAGGGCTCGCATTTTCTCGATGCGACGGCGCTTCCGTGGCAGCCAACCGACACCCCGGGATTCGATCTTGTGACGTTGTTCGAGAATCCTTCTACCGGCGAGTCCACCGCCTTGATGAGAGTCGAGCCCGGTGCAAGGACGGGTTCGCACAGTCATGACTTATTCGAGGAGATCTATGTTCTCGATGGCGAATTCTCGGATGAAGAGCGCACTTACCTGCGTGGGCAGTACTGCGTGCGTTCGCCGGGAACGCCTCATACAGCGGCGTCGGAACAGGGATGCGTAGTTATGCTGATCTACCGGAATACAACGGCGGCGTTGCCTTAGTCATGCAGATATCGAATGCATCCATGACCACTCTCGGCGTAATCGGAACGGGACAGTTCGCTTCATATTTTATTGCGGCGCTCCGTCGGGGAGGCTATGACGGCAAGGTCTTGCTCTCGCCACGCAACGCCGACACCGCCCGCACGCTGGCGCGAAATCACGACTGCGTGGTGACTGCGTCTGCTGAAGAGGTGTTGGCTGGCGCCGACGTAGTCCTCCTGAGCGTGAGGCCGGAGAATGCCGAAGTCGCGTTGGCGAATCTCCGTTGGGAGCGTCGCCACACTGTCCTTTCCGCGATGGCAGGTATTCGCCTCGACGACCTTCGCGCGTTGCTGCCTGAAGTAGGGGGCATCCATCTCATCATGCCGGGGAGCTACATCGAAATCGCGCCGGGGCCCATACCGCTTTATCCGCCCGCGCCGGGGCTCATGCCGTTGCTCTCTTGCGCCGGGGATGTCGTAGCATTGCCGAACGAGGCTGCGTTTAACGTGGCGATGGTCTCCCTCTGCGCGTCGACGTGGATATACGACCTTGCCCATGCGCTTGCGGCCGAGCTTGAGCGGCATGGTCTTGAACCGGACGCTGCCCGTGCGCTGACGCTTGGCAATATTTCGGGTCCAGCCAGCTTCGCCTTGAGCGTGCCGGCGACGAGCCTCCTTGATATCTCTGCAGGCATTGCAACCGAGCGGACCTTTACCAAGGCCGGGCTCGATCATTTGAAGGCGCGTCACTTCGATGCCCCATGGAGAGAAGCCATTGCACGGCTTGCGGACATGCTAAAGCTATCCGCATGACGACTCTGGTGCTACGGTATCAATCTGCAGCAGGCGTGTTGGGATGCGAAGGCGGCTTAGAGAGAATATGCAAAGGAAACGTGCTCGCGAACGCGAGTCGTCGGGTTACATGTCGGGTTACAACCATTTGGAGTGAGTCGTGAGTTCTAAGGTCGTTATAGTTGGCGGCGGGGTTATCGGTAGTTCCATCGCCTATTTTCTGCGTGCGTCGGATCCGACGGTCGATGTGACCGTTATTGAGCGCGACCCGAGCTACGCGAAGTCATCGTCGGCACTTTCGGCCGCATCGATCCGGCAGCAGTTCTCTACACCGCTTTCCATTCAAATGTCGTTGTACGGTATCGAGTTTCTTCGCGGTATTGGGGACATTCTTGAAGTAGAAGGGTTCAAGCCGGCCATCGATCTTCACGAAGGCGGTTATCTTTTCCTCGCCACTCAGGCAGGGGACGCAACGCTTCGTGAAAACCACGCGCTGCAACGGACGCTTGGAGCGGACATCACGCTCATGGCGCAGGACGCGCTGCGCACGAAGTTCCCGTGGTTGAATGTCGAGGACCTCGTATCCGGCGCGTTCGGCGAGAGCGGAGAAGGGTGGTTCGACGGCTACGGTCTCGTGCAGGCGCTTCGCAAGAAGGCCCAGTCGCTGGGTGCGCGCTACATTGCGGCGGATGTGACGGGACTGGTGCGGGACGGTCGACGCGTCACGCATGTCGTCGCGAGCAATGGCGAGCGCTATGCATGCGACACCGTGGTCAATGCCTCGGGCGCCTGGGCGCGCAAGACAGCGGAAATGATGGGTATCGACATCCCTGTTTTCGCGCGGCGCCGGAGCATCTTCAACGTCTCATCTCCGGCGATATTGCAACACTGCCCTTTGCTGATCGATCCGACCGGGGTCTATTTTCGCCCTGAGGGGAAGACGTATATTTGCGGTACGTCGCCGAGCGCGGACAATGACCCGGATGACCTGCCGCTGGATGAAGTCGACCACGCCATCTTCGACGAAGTCATCTGGCCGACGCTTGCTCACCGTGTTCCGGAATTCGAGGCCCTGCGCGTTGAAAACTGCTGGTCCGGCTACTACGAGTACAACGTGCTCGACCAGAATGCAATTATCGGCTATCACCCGGACGTCGAGAATTGCGTGTTCGCAAATGGCTTCAGCGGTCATGGGCTGCAGCAAGGGCCGGCTACCGGACGCGGCGTGAGCGAGTTGATTCTCTCCGGGAAGTACACCTCACTCGACCTGTCGTCACTGAGCTGGGAGCGGGTGCTCGAGCGCCGTCCGATTGTGGAAAAGAACGTTGTCTAGCGCAATGCGGGCTTGTGATGCGGGCTTTTGATATCAAGGGATTGCATCGATCGACGGACCGAGCCATGGCTCACGCTTCATTGAGGACACACGCGCTGTACGACACGATGTTCGCCGATGAGCGACTCGGGAGACGATCGCCCGATACGCTCGCGAGGCTCGTCTCCTTGATAGCCGTTATCAACTCCGGACATAGAGGTTAATATTCGACAGGCAGGCGGCCCTTGGCTGCATCTACTCGACCCAATCAATTTCGGAAAATATGGAAACGGTAATGCCTGGTTTGAAGGAACTACTGGCGCGGCGCGAAGCGCTTCAACAGGAATTGGAGCAGGCACGTCAGCAGGAAGCAGATCGCGCGCTGCGCGAGATTGTCGCGAAAATGAGGGAATATAAAATCTCCCTGCAGGAGCTGATAGGCACCCGGGCTCATGCCCGAATGGTCCCGCCGGTCCCGAACGCAAAGTACCGCGACCCCGCCACCGGGGCGACGTGGAGCGGGCGGGGGCGGGCGCCTCAGTGGATTGCAGACAAGAATCGCGACGATTTCCTGATTCAGCCGTCTTTATTTCGCAATCAGTGACGCTTTTCAGGGAAAGGCAGGGCGCCCGGGAGGACGCCGGCCTTCGGCGTGCCCAGGGCGTTTTCTGTAGGCGCTCCGATCAAACCATATTAGTTGGCGAGGCTCCGTCATGCTGGCGCTGATAAGCCCGCTCTCCATCGGCACGAGCGTCCGCTGCTGAACGGAACACTTCCTCACTATACGCGACCACTTTCTTGCCCGTGCCATGCGCTCGGTCGATCGTAAGCCCCCAGTGCCAGCCACCATCCTGTTCGAAGACGTGAAGCGTCAAATTGGGTAAACAGCGCGGACTCGTCATGTATGCCTCCCGTATAGGGAACCGGACTGGCACGAAGGCCATGCTCCTGCTCGAATCAGCATAGACGGTAAATGTTGCAAAGCAGCATTATATTTTATCGAGCGTGTTTGTGCGTTGCGGGGATACGCGTTGTAGATGGTCACACAACAATCACGCAAGCGCCGTACTTTGCAAAGTTCGTAAAGGAGACGGCCATGGCGAACAAGCTTGAAAAAATCGACCATATTGTGTATTTGATGCTGGAAAACCGGTCCTTCGACCAGATGCTCGGTTTCCTCTACCGCGATACCGGAAACCGTTCTCCGCTCGGCCACGCGTTCGACGGCCTCACCGGCAAGGAATCGAATCCCGACGACACGGGCCACGAGATCGAGGTCTACAGCATCCAGGCGAGCGATCCGCATCCGTACCTCATGCCGGGCGCCGATCCCGGCGAAGGTTTCTACAACACGAACTACCAGTTGTTCTCAACCGACGATCCCGCCCCGGGCGCCGTCCCGGACAACCGCGGTTTTGTGCTGAACTTCAAGTCGGCGATCGCCTCGGATCTCGCGAAGCACTACAAGGACTCGCTGTCCGGTACCGAGCCATCACAGATCATGGGCATGTACACGCCTGAACTGCTGCCGGTGCTCTCGGGGCTCGCGCGCGGTTACGCCGTGTGCGATGCATGGTTCGCGTCGGTGCCCACGATGACCATGCCGAACCGCGCGTTCGCGCTCGCGGGCACGTCGCAAGGCCATCTCGACGACCACGTCAAGATCTTCACGTGCCCGAGCATCTTCGGCCGTCTGTCGGACCTCGACGACGCGAAGGTCGACTGGGCGATCTTCGGCTACAACCGCGATCCGCTCACGCGTCATGACTTCCCCGATGTGCAGCACGCCGACGAGTCGCACTTCGGCCACTTCCGCGATTTCCAGGCGCTCGCCGCGAGTGGAAAGCTGCCCGCGTTCACGTTTCTCGAGCCAAGCTGGGACGCGACCGGCAACAGCCAGCATCCGAACTACGACGTTGCGGCAGGCGAACAGCTTATCCACGACACCTATTACGCCCTGCGCAACGGCCGCGCCTGGCGCTCGACGCTGCTCGTCATCACCTACGACGAGCACGGCGGCAACTATGATCATGTCGCACCGCCGTCGAACGCGACGCCGCCCGGCGACGGCACGGTCGGCGAATACAGCTTCGACTTCACGCGCTTCGGCCTGCGCGTGCCAGCCGTGCTCGTCTCGCCGCTGATTGAGGCGGGCACTGTGTTCCGCGCGCCGAAGGGAAAAACGATCGATCACACGTCGGTACTGAAGACGCTTCACGAGCGTTGGGGCACGAAACCGTTGACGAAACGCGACGCGGCCGCGCCGTCGCTTGGCGACGTGCTCACGCTCGACAAGCCACGCGATGACGATCCGCTCGCGAACGTCGCCGTGCCTGTGTCGAGCCTGCATCACCAGGACGCTTCGACACCTTCGCGGCTCGACCGACTGCAGGCGGCCCGCGTCGCCGCACTGCCGGTCCGCAACGAGAAAGGCCATTACGAGGTGGAGCCGGACCCGCTGCCATCTTCGACCGCAGAGCTCACGAACTTCATTCGCGACCGCTCGGCCGCGTGGAGTCAGCATATCCAGCGCCAGCGCAGCCGGCGCGGCGGCAAGCACTGAACGGAAGGGGTAATTTAAACATAAGCAAAACTAATTATATCGCTCATGGTTAATGCCGCGATCCTTCCCGCGACAAGACCGTCGCGCTTTCGGCTAGAATTTTTGTGTATAAGTAAGCATTGCATATTATATTGCCGCTGCTAAACCAAACATCCTTACTACGACAGAACCAGCTTGCCTGCCCGACCCTGACTGAGGGCCGGTGTGCTTCCGACGACAAAGCCGCATAGGCACCGGCACCATGCCCCGCAGCGTGGTTATCGACTGGATGGCTGCACACCGCGGCTTCTTTATCTGTAGGGTTCTAGTAATAGCGCGAGAACCGGCATGCGGATAGTCAGGCAGTGCCAAGCAGCCTCGCAAAGATCCCATTAGACTGACCACTCGCGCGACGACCGGACGCCGCCGTTCTCCTTCGAGGGGCCCGCGTCGCGCGATTTCGCATGGGAGTCATTCGATGAAAGTGTATCGCTTCGATCAAGCCGGCAGTCTCGACCATCTGACGCTTCATGAGGAACCCACGCCCGAGCCTCAGCGTGGCGAAGTGCTGATCCGGGTGCGCGCGTCGTCGCTCAACTATCGCGACATCGCAATGGTCCACGGCAGCTACCTGCGCGCGCAGCAGGCCGGCCTGATTCCGCTCAGCGACGCCGCCGGCGAGATCGTCGCCGTGGGTACGAACGTGATCGACTTCAAGGTCGGCGACCGGGTCATCAATACGTTTCATCCGCGCTGGTACGGCGGCAATCCGCCGCCTACACTCGGCACGGAGAGCTACGGCTCGCATCGCGATGGCTGGCTGACCGAATACAAGGTCGTCAGCCAGGAAGCGGTCGTGGCGGCTCCGCCGGGCCTGTCGTTCGAAGAAGCGGCAACGCTGCCTTGCGCTGCGCTGACCGCATGGACGTCGCTATCCGGATTGCGGCCGCTGCGCCCCGGACAAACGGTCTTGACCCAGGGCAGCGGCGGCGTTTCCGTATTCGCAGTCCAGCTTGCCAAACTGCTCGGCGCGCGCGTGATTGCGACGACTTCTTCCGCCGACAAGGCGGTGCGGCTCAAAGCGCTCGGCGCCGATGAAGTCATCAATTACATCGAGACGCCCGCATGGGGCGATCGGGCCCGCGAGCTCACCGATGGACGTGGCGTCGATCGGGTGCTTGAGGTGGGTGGCGAGGGCACGCTCCAGCAGTCGATCAAGGCCGTGGCCAGCCGCGGCGAAGTCGCGCTGATCGGTTTTCTCGCCTCTGGCCATTCCGGCGTCGATTTCAACGACCTGTTTCGCAGTGGCGGCGTTTTCTACCGGATCTCGGTCGGCGACCGCTCGGGCCTGCTGGACCTGGTGCGTGCCGTTACGTTGTCCGGCCTGAAGCCGGTCATCGACAGCGTGTTCCCGTTCGAGCGTGCCCTTGATGCGTGGCGCCACTTCGATGACCGTGCCTTCTTCGGCAAGGTCGTCATCTCTCACTGACGACAGGAACCAAATACATGTCACATTCCGCTGTAGCGAGCATTGCGGTGCTCGACGACTATCAGCAGACGGCCCGCCCTCTCGCTGACTGGGCCAGTCTCACGCCTCGGGCGCAGCCCGTTTTCTTTCATGACCATGTCGCCGATCCGGATTTGCTCGCCGCGCGCCTCGCGCCATTCGACGCAGTCGTGCTAATGCGCGAGCGCACCCGCCTGGACGCCGCACTGCTCGCGCGTCTGCCGCAGCTCAAGCTGATCGTCACCGTCGGCATGTGGAACGCGGCGATCGACCTGCACGCCGCGCGCAGGCAGCAGATTGTCGTATCGGGTACTACCGGCGGCGACGCTGCGGCCACCCCGGCGCTTACCTGGGCGTTGATTCTTGCCATCACGCGCAACGTGCATGCAGAAGCCACCTCGGTGCGCGCTGGCGGTTGGCAGGTTGGCCTCGGCGTGGACGTGAACGGCAAGACGCTCGGTTTGCTGGGACTTGGCCGTATCGGGCAGGCGGTGGCGCGCCTGGGTCAGGCATTCGGGATGCGCACGATTGCCTGGAGCCAGAACCTGACGGCCGAGCGGGCCGCCGAACATGGCGTTGAACGTGTCGATAAAGATCAGTTATTTCGCGACGCGGATGTGCTCTCCGTTCACCTGAAACTCGGCGAGCGCACCTGCGGGTTGGTCGGCGAGCGCGAACTGGCGTTGATGAAGGCGAGCGCCTATCTGGTCAACACTTCGCGTGGGCCGATCGTCTCCGAAGCGGCGCTGATTGAAGCATTGCAGGCACGGCGCATTGCCGGCGCGGCGCTCGACGTGTTCGACGAAGAACCGCTGGCGCCTGGACATCCGTACCGGTTTCTGCCCAACGTGCTGGCGACGCCGCATATTGGGTACGTCACGGAAAACACTTACCGCACCGCCTATCCGCAGATTGTCGAATCGATCCGGGCGTGGCTTGACGGTGCGCCGGTCCGCGAGTTGCCGCTCTGAATCTTATGGATGCGGCCTCGCACCGAGCCGCGTGCAGGGCTGCATAGCCATCGAGCATGATGGTTTTCGGTGGTTGCCCCCGATGCATGATCGCCGTCTTGAAGGATGTTTTTTCTGCTGCGACAGTATGCGCAGGGAAAGACCCGGGCCATCCGGCAGGAAGGTAAGGCTTCGGCCCTGTTTTGGCGTTGCGAACGCCAATTCCGACTTCGGTTCGACGTATCCGGCATGACTTTGCCCATGAAACGGGTATACGCAAAGACGCTGGATATAACAGGAACATCTCGGAACACAAAAGACAAAAAACCCCGTAATCACAAGGATTTACGGGGTTTTCCGGACTTCTTCGGATTGCTCCGAACTTGAATCCTGGTTCCCAAGAGAGGACTCGAAATACGTCATTAACTGTTGAATGGCAGTTCGCACGGTAACGCCCTCCATGAACGAGGGGGTACAAACGTCGAGGCTTTGGTTCCCGCGTAGATTTCCTGGTTCGCCTCGTTGAAGTACCTTGCTTGGGCTTGAGCGCGCTCGCCGCAGGTACGGGTGAGCTCGAATGTGTCGACCGTGAGGCCTTCATCCTGACTTGCCAGGGCCTGCCCACACTACCCTCGGGAAATAAGGCGTGCCCAGCCGACGCAATGATGGCGATGCAAAGGAAGGAAAGTGTGAAAGAGCACCAACCGCCAGCGCGAGCAGCGCAATCGCTTCGCCCACCAGGCCTCGTTGACGTAGGCGGCACGGTTCAGTCGGATCCATATTTCGATAATACTTGAAATATGGAATAGATCGATCTATGCTACGGCCATGGACTCGAACCTCGTCGTACGCGCCTTGAGCGCTCTTGCACATGAATCGCGACTCGCGATTTTCCGAACGCTCGTAGTCGCCGGCCCCGACGGGATACCGGCAGGCGAGATTGCGCAACAACTCAGCCTCGCGCCTTCAAGTCTGTCCTTTCATCTCAAGGATCTGTCACACGCAGACCTCGTGAAAGCTCGGCAGGAAGGGCGCTTTATCTACTATTCGGCCAATTTCGACGCAATGAACGGCCTCGTGGGGTTTCTCACCGAGAACTGCTGTGCCGGCGCGGCGTGCGCAGCGAGCAGTCCTCCCGCTTGCTGCGGAGATGAATCATGAAACGGATGCACATCCACGTGTCTGTTCAAAGCCTTAGTGAGAGCATCCGCTTCTATAGCGCGATGTTTGGCAACGTTGAGCCGAGCGTACTCAAAGACGACTATTGCAAATGGGAGCTGAAGGACCCAGCGGTCAACTTCGCCATTTCGCAGCGTGGCGCAAAACCCGGTGTCGACCATGTCGGAATCCAGGTCGAGACCGATGAGGAACTGGCAGAGATGAACGCTCGCTTCGCCGCCGCGGACCTGCCCGTGCAAGAGCAGACGGGCGCGACCTGCTGCTACGCGAAGTCGAACAAGGCTTGGACCGTCGACCCACAAGGGGTGGCATGGGAAACCTTCAGGACACTCGCAGCCGCGCCCACCTACGGCGAGTCAAGAAATGAACCCCATCATTCGTCGGATGCCTGTTGCACCCCGACTGCGTCCACCATCGAATTCCGGAATCGCGGATGACCGACAGACAGTACTCAATTCTCGTCCTGTGCACAGGTAACAGCTCGCGCAGCATTATGGCTGAAGCTCTTTTCAACACACTCGGCAAGGGGCGTTTCCGGGCGTATAGCGCAGGGAGCCATTCCAGTGGAACGGTTAACCCTTTTGCCATAGAGCGCTGCGAGTCGCTCGGCTACGACGTGGCACAACTTCGCAGCAAGAGCTGGGACGAATTTGCCACGCCTGACGCGCCGTATATGGATTTCGTCATTACCGTGTGCGATCAGGCCGCCGGCGAAGTCTGCCCAATCTGGCCAGGCAGACCGATGACCGCGCATTGGGGTTTTGAGGACCCGGCTGCGTTCGAGGGCACAGATGAAGAAAAGCGCCAGGTGTTCAGCAAGGTCTACCGGCAAATAGCTGGCCGGGTGAGCCAGTTCGTGAACTTGCCCCTGCACGTATTGGACAGCAACGCCATTCAGCGCGAGTTGCGCGCGATCGGTGAACGGGCCGCCGAGGGACCCAATGAGCAGCACTGAACATACCGGTGCTGCATTGAGACCCGCTATCGGATTTTTCGAGCGCTACCTGACGGTGTGGGTGGCGTTGTGCATCGTCAGCGGCATTGTGCTCGGCCAACTATTGCCGGGCGCGTTTCAAGCCATCGGCCGCATGGAGGTTGCCCACGTTAACCTGCCGGTGGCGGTGCTGATCTGGATCATGATTATCCCCATGCTCGTGAAAATCGACTTTGCGGCCATGACTCAGGTGAAAAGCCAATGGCGTGGCATCGGGGTGACGTTATTCGTCAACTGGTTCGTCAAACCGTTTTCGATGGCCCTTCTCGGTTGGATCTTCATCCGCCACGTGTTCGCGCCGTGGCTGCCGGCGAACCAGCTCGACAGTTATATCGCTGGCCTGATCCTGCTGGCAGCCGCGCCTTGTACCGCGATGGTGTTTGTCTGGTCGCAACTGTGCAAGGGCGACCCGTATTTCACGCTGTCACAAGTGGCCCTGAACGACTCCATCATGATCGTGGCTTTTGCACCTCTCGTCGCGCTTCTGCTGGGGCTATCGGCCATTACAGTGCCGTGGGATACGCTCATTGCCTCAGTCGGCCTCTATATCATCGTGCCGGTCATTCTCGCGCAGATGATCCGACGTTCGTTGCTCGCGAAGGGCTCGGCTCATTTCGGGCGTGTCGTGGTAAAGCTCGGTCCCTATTCAATATCCGCACTGCTCGCCACGCTGGTGCTCCTGTTCGCTTTTCAGGGAGAGGCCATTGTTCACGAGCCACTGGTCATCGCCATGCTGGCCGTGCCTATCCTGATCCAGGTCTTCTTTAATTCGAGCTTGGCGTACCTGCTCAATCGCAGGCTGGGTGTCGCTCACTGCGTAGCCGGACCGTCAAGCCTGATCGGCGCAAGCAATTTCTTCGAGCTGGCCGTGGCCACCGCGATCAGCCTCTTCGGCTTCCACTCGGGCGCGGCGCTGGCTACCGTGGTCGGCGTGCTCATCGAGGTGCCGGTCATGTTGCTGGTGGTCGGCGTCGTCAATCGCTCGCAACGCTGGTATGAAGGCAAGACAGTCTGATCAAGCGCTCCGCGAGCAAGAGGCATGACTGGGAGGTAGATCATGGCAAATGCCAAGAGCAATACCTGTTCGCTGTTGTCTGGTTCGGGCGGTCTGCACCGCAACTCGATGCGAGCCTTCATTGCGCTGCGGTTGGGCGCCCCCCGGGTCTCCGACGACATGAGAAATCTGGACGTCAGTGGACCAAATGCGCCGAGTCGTTTGCCAGCGTCCAGTGCCTCCGCCTCGACGTTGGCTGATGCGCTCTCTCGAGCGCTTGGCCGAGAGTCCGGGCAGCAAGCGGAATCTATGGTTTTGACTGCTACTCGGAGGGAACATCAGAGCATGATGCGCTTCGTCCTTGGCGGCACGACGGCCGCCGCAGTGTTGCTGCTGGACGTGCCAGTGCTATTTCGGATTCCGCGTTGCGACTGGGAAACACCGCTCCTACGAACCCGCAATCGCTTCGCTGACGACGGCATCAAGCTCTATGCAGTGTTGATGAACGACAGCAGTGAACGCAGTTTTTCAGGTGCATTGCGTCGCGTGCGCCATCTCTATCAGGGAAAACAGTTCACCCGGTTTTGTGACATGAACGGCATCGGGCTTCTAACCAATGACGAGACGCCGGCCGCTCGAACGGTTGGCAAGACTCAAGATGGCTTGGCCTCGTCAATAGCGTCGGCGTTAATGTCCGCACGTCACTTCTGCTGCGGAGCTTTCCGCATCGGCCAAGCAGACTCCGCGACGGGTATTCATCGCGCTCTATCCCTTTGAGGTCGCATGTCGAGCCTACCCGCTGACCACCGAAGCGAAAACGCAGACCCCGGCGGTCACCGCGCGACTTGGGCGCTCGCCATCGCGCAGCTCGTGTCATGGGGATCGGTCTATTACGCGTTTTCCCTCTTCGTGGTCCCAATGGAGCGGGCGATGGGATGGAGCCGCACGGACACCAATGCGGCCTTATCGCTCGGCCTCCTTGTCTCCGGATTCGCGGCTTATCCGATCGGCATATGGATCGACCACGGCCACGGCAGGAAAATCATGATGGCGGGTTCCATCCTGTCGACAGCCATGCTGCTGTTGTGGTCGCAAGCTCATGCGCTGCCTACGCTGTTTGTTGTTTGGGTCGGCCTGGGTGTGTCGATGGCGGCCACGCTGTACGATCCGGTGTTCGCCGTAGTGACGCGCGATTACCCCGGTAGCTTCCGTACAAAAATAACGCTCATCACGCTGGTCGCCGGGTTCGCCAGCACGGTGTTTATCCCACTGACGCAAGGCTTCGTAGACTGGTTCGGATGGCGAGCCGCACTGATTTTCCTCGCTGCGGTGAACATCGCGATCAGTCTGCCCATTCACGCGACCGCGATCAAACGGAACGACGCGACCGGTGTAACGGCCGGCCACAGAGCACGGTTGAAGACTGCGAACATGACTTCGACGCAACGCGCGCTGCGCACGCCGACGTTTTGGGCGTTGGCCGTGTGCTTCACTGCGTACTACGCCACGTTCGCGGCGCTGACGTTCCACCTGGTGCCGCTCATGGTCGCGCGCAAGGTCCCAGCGGGTTGGCTGTTGACCACCATGGCAATCATCGGTCCCGCTCAGGTGGCCGCGCGTGCGCTTTGGTTTTCTGCCGGTCGCAACGTGCGGCCAGCGCTGATCGGCCTGATCGTCACAGCAGCGTTTCCGGTTTCGGTTCTCGTGCTGTTGTACGCCGGAACCTCACCTTACTTGTTGATGCTGTTCGGTCTCGTATACGGAGGGGCGAACGGAATGATGACAATCCTGCGCGGAACGATTGTGCAGGATGTGATGTGGACCGAGGGCTATGGGGCCATCAGCGGTTTGCTCTCCGCTCCGTCGAACATCGCCAAGGGCATTGCGCCCATTTCCGCTGCCGCGCTTTGGACCATTCAGCGAGACTATGCGTTAGTCGAGTGGGTAATTCTAGGGGTTTCGCTTGTATCGACCACCGCGTTTCTAGTCGCGATGCGATTCGCCCCCCGTCAGTGCGCCCTCGACCACCGTGCCACGGCCGGCGTAATGCGGAAGTGACGTTTCAGAAGAATGACCAGCGACGATGACCTTCCGCGACCGTCACGAGAGCATGTGTCCGATGGATGTCTGCCACCCGGGTTTGTCACGAACTGCGTCAGTATTTTTGCACTTGGCTGGCGCAGATTTCACTTTCTTTGGTGTCCGATATTCAGGACTGGATTGTCGACAATCACCGAAGGTAATAGTGCAGCGCCGCCACGAGTGACTGGCTTACCTCGAAATATGTCTCAATGGTCAAGCCAGTACGATGCACAAGACCGGTAAGAGCGTGTGATTCGGCGAATGAAAGTTGTGCCTGAGCTTTCAATGCCTCGATGGATCGTCTCGCCATCCGCCGAGCACGGCATCGGCGCTACTGACCTTGGACGTTCCCGCCGTAAACGCCGGCGTCCGACTCAAACGTGGCGCCGGCGCCGGTTGCAGCCTATCGCCGTGGACGGTATAGGTTCGACGCGCGACCATGTGCTCGTGCATTGCGGCTTCGTGCAAGCCGAGCACCGGACTCACGCACGCATCGGAATCCCGGAAATGCGCGGCCCACACGTCGCGAGTGCGGCTCGCGAAGCGCTCTGCGAGCGCAGTGCGAATCGCGGGCCAGCCCGCTTTGTCGGCGCGTGGCGGCAGACTGTCGGGTGCGACATCGAGCCCCACGAGTAACGCTTGCCAGAACGGCTCTTCGAGCGCGCCGACTGCGACGTAACGATCATCCATCGTCCGGTACGTGCTGTACCACGGGGCGCCGCCGTCGAGTGAATTGGTGCCGCGCGCGTCATTCCATTCGCCTTGCGCGTGCAGGCGGCAGAAGAGGGACATCAGCATGGCGGTACCGTCGACCATCGCCGAGTCGATGATCTGGCCCTGGCCGCTGTCGCGCGCTTCCCACAGCGCGCAGAGCGCGCCAAACGCGAGGAACATCGCGCCCCCGCCGTAATCGCCGATGAGGTTCAGCGGCGGCACCGGTGCGCCGTTCGTGGGGCCGATCGCATCGAGCGCGCCGGTGAGTGCGATGTAGTTGATGTCGTGCCCTGCTGTGCCCGAGAGCGGCCCCGTCTGGCCCCAGCCGGTCATGCGGCCGTACACCAGGCGCGGATTGTGCGCGAGGCAGACGTCCGGGCCGAGCCCGATCTTTTCCATGACGCCGGGACGACTGCCTTCCAGCACCATGTCCGCGTGTGCCACGAGTTCTAGCGCGGTGTCGCGATCGCCCGGATCTTTGAGGTCGAGCGGTACGACCCGGCGCCCGCGTTGCATGAAATTGCCGGGATCGACGTGGGCGCGCGCACGTGCGACTTGCACGACGTCGGCACCCATGTCGGCTAGCAGCATGGTGCAGAACGGCACGGGGCCAAGCGCGCTGAACTCGATGACACGCACGCCTGATAGTGGACCTTGTTTCATCGCGACTCCTGTCTCACGCATGAGCGGCCATACGCCGGCCCGCGAAGAATACGCAAACAGACGATATGACAAAGAAGGCCGCTACCACGATCATGCCCGCGGCAAGGCTGTGCGCCTGCTGCTGCACACGGCCTACCATCATCGGCACGAGCCAGCCGCCAAAGATCGCGCCGCAAGAACTGATGATCGCGATCACCGCGGGTTTGGCCTTCGCAGGAAGATAGGTTTGGGGAATCGACCAGAAGATCGCCAGCGACGCATATACGCCGATGTTGGCAAGCATGAAGCCCACGAGCGCGACGGCAAGCGTTGTCGATAATGCGACGATCGTATAGCCGGCCGCTGCGATCAGCATGCAGGCGACCGTGTGCAGCACCCGTTCCTTGCGGCGATCCGAGCGCCGCGACAGGAACGTCATGCCGACGATGCCCGCGAGCGGAGGCAACGCGGTAACGAAGCCGATGACGCCGAGCGGCACGCCAGTGTGGTGCAGGATCTGAGGCAGCCACGCGCCGACTGTCGCGTTACCCGAAAAGATGCCGACATACCCGAGCGTCAGCACCCACATCTCGGGGCGGCGCAGCAGCGTCATGACGCCCGACGGCATGCCGTGGGCAGACGACGCGTCGCCACTTTCGAGCTGTTCGGCGAGCCACTTCTTTTCATCGTTCGAGAGCCACTTTGCCTGATGCGGCCGGTCGGTCAGGTAGAAAGCGCCGAAAATCCCGAGCGCCACGGCGGGTAGACCTTCGAGCACAAACAGCCACTTCCAGCCCGGCACGCCCCATACGCCATCGAGCTGCATGATCGCGCCGGACACGAGCGACGAGACCACGTACGCGGCCGGAATCGAGTAGGAGAACATTGCGTTGTAGCGCGCGCGGTGCTGCTGCGGAATCCAGTAGCTCAGGAAGAGGAACACACCAGGAGTCAATCCCGCTTCGGCGATGCCGAGCAGCGCGCGCACCGTATAAAAGCTGCCGGGGCCAGTGACGAACGCCATCGACATCGTCACGATGCCGAACAGCATCGCGATCCGCGTAAGCGTGATGCGCGCGCCGTACCTGGCGAGCGCGAGATTGCTGGGTACTTCGAATATCGAGTAGCCGAGAAACAGAATGCCCACACCGATGCCGTACATCTGCGGCGTAAGTCCCAGTTCCTTGTTCATCGAGAACGACGCGAAGCTGAGGTTGCCGCGGTCCAGTACCGATACAACATAAAGCGCAATCAGATACCACATCAACCGTCGCCCGACGCGCGACACCACCTGGGTGCCGTCGACTTCGGCGTCCGCCACGGCAGCTGGCCTCGGCGCGGAGGCCACGGCGGGGGACTGGGACGACACGCTCATACTGATCTCCTTTTGTTATTTGCCAAATTTGGAGGGACCAATTTGGTGGGCTCAATATAGAACCGTCTGGCACAATGTCAAAGCCCGGGAAATCCCTTAAAGAGGGTTCGGCCGGAGGGAGATTCGGTCGCGGTCGCTGAGATTAGATCAAAGAAAAGTACATAAAAACAATCAATTAAGGCTTGATACATGGCTCGGTAAAAATTTTTTCGTCCGCCGCGTATCCGTTTGGTTATCTGCCGGTAACGTGAAATAACCAGTTGACCGCTCCAGGATTCTTTATATAATTGGTCCCACCAATTTTGCAATCAATGGAGACGGCCATGCTTTCACATGAAGACAATGAGACCTTGGTGCGCGTCGGCGCCGGAACACCGGCTGGCCAGTACATGCGCCTCAACTGGCTGCCGTTCCTGCCCTCGTCGGATCTGGCGCTCGACGGCCAGCCGCAGCGCGTACGTCTTCTAGGCGAAGACTTGATCGCATTCCGCGACAGCGAAGGCCGCGTCGGCCTCGTCGATCATGTGTGCCCACATCGCGGTGCGCCGCTGATTTTCGGCCGTAACGAGAACTGCGGGTTGCGCTGCGTCTATCACGGCTGGCAATTCGGCGTGGACGGCCACGTGATCGATACGCCGGCC
The DNA here is from genome assembly GCF_964253815.1 of Caballeronia sp. LjRoot34. Lineage (NCBI taxonomy): Bacteria > Pseudomonadati > Pseudomonadota > Betaproteobacteria > Burkholderiales > Burkholderiaceae > Caballeronia > Caballeronia sp. LjRoot34. The sequence goes on along the minus strand of NZ_CAXUSB020000001.1, from coordinate 2,517,200 downwards.
GAACCCGCCGAGAGCCGGCTCAAGGAGAAGGTGCGCATCAAGAGTTATCCGTGCCGCGAGCGCAACGGCATCGTCTGGACATACATGGGCGAGGCCGGTGCGGACGTTTTGCCGCCGCTGCCGAATCTGGAATGGAACCTGGTGCCGCCAGAAAACGTGCACTTCAGCTTTCGCGTGCAGGAATGCAATTGGCTGCAGGCGGTGGAAGGCGAGATCGACTCCGCGCATGCGCCGATCCTGCATGGCCGCATCGATTCGCAAGGCTCGATCAACGACTGGACTGCCAAGCGCGATCTGCGTCCGGTGTTCGAATGCCAACGGCGCGATTTCGGCATCAGCATCGCGTCGCGCCGCGTGCTCGACGACACCCATCACTACTGGCGCGTCAACCAGTTCCTGTTTCCGTTCTATACGCTGGTGCCGCCGCAATCGAAGTATCCGGAACTGAGCGGCCATGCATGGGTGCCAATAGACGACGAGAACACGCTGTGCCTGATGTTCTCGTACACGCCGGCCGCGCCGCTCTACGAGAAGACGCGACAACTATTCGAAGACGGCCATGCGGGACGCGAAACAGGCCACGCGAGCGCGCATGCGTTCGCGCCCCGGCCTGTCACGCAGCCATATGCGAAGTACTGGACCAAGTACAACCTCGAATCGGCGTTCATGTTCAATTACGACGCACAAACCAAGACGTGGTTCTCGGGCCTGCCAGGATTGTGGGTGCAGGACGCTGCTTGCCAGTCGGGCGTTGCGCCAATCTACGACCGCCGCCGCGAAAATCTCGGCATCAGCGATACCGGCGTGGCGATGACGCGGCGCCTGTTGCTCGAAAACGTACGCAAGCTCGCGTCGGAAGGCGTGTCGCCGCTGCGTCTCGACGATCCCGACCTGTGGATGGTGCGCGCGGTGTCGCTGACGCTGCCCGCGGGCGCGCAGTGGCAGACCGACGGTGCCGAACACATGCGCGCACGCCTGGGCGCCGACTTCGGCTATACGCCCTGACCCACACCGACAGCTAGCGAAATATAAAACCTTCATGTCCCAACACAACGCTGAGCGCATCGACGTCCGTCTCACGCAGATCCGTCTTGAAGCGGACGACGTAGCGTCCTATGAATTCCAGCCCATCGACACACCGGTCCTGCCGCCGTTCGAAGCCGGCGCACACATCGACCTGTATCTGCCCGAGAGCCGGGTGCGCAGCTATTCGCTCGTCAACGATCCGCATGAGCGGCATCGTTATGTGATCGCTGTGCAGCACGAGGTCGCGGGTCGCGGCGGGTCCACGTGGATGCATCGCTCGCCCCGGGTTGGCGACCGTTTCACCATCAGCATGCCGATGAATGATTTTCCGCTGTCCGAAGACGCGCGCGAATCGGTGTTCATCTGCGGCGGTATCGGCATCACGCCAGTCGTATCGATGATCCGGCGCCTCGAACGTACCGGCGGGTCGTGGCAACTGCACTATGCCGCTCGCGAGCGTTCGCGTGCAGCCTATGCCCGCGATCTCGCGCAGATCGGCGCCGCGGACTCGCGCATCACGATGCATCTGCAAGCCGAAGGCGGGCGGCTCGACGTGCGCCGCGTGGTCGAACGCGCGGCCGCCGATGCGCATCTGTATTGCTGCGGGCCGCGCGGCATGGTCGATGAATTCATCGCAGCGTGCGCGTCGCGGCCGCACGAGAAAGTGCACTTCGAACGCTTTGCGGCGGCCAGTGAATCGGCGACGGGCGGGGGCTTCGATGTGGTGCTCAAGAGCGACGGCAGGCGCATTCAGGTGGCGCCCGGCAAGACGATTCTTGACACGCTGCTCGATCACGGAGTCGACGTGCAGTACGCATGCTCGGCAGGAGTGTGCGGCACCTGCCGCACTGGTGTGATTGACGGCGTGCCGGACCATCGCGACGACTTCCTGACAGACGAGGAGAAGGCCGCGAACCGCGCGGTAATGGTGTGCTGCTCGGGATCGCTGTCGCCGACGCTGGTGCTCGATCTCTGATCTTTCGATCGAACGCAAACCACTGATTTACGTGCGCCTCGTGCGCATCGACCAAGGAAACGCCATGCTGTCGAAACTGATCAACGATTTTCCCGAGCACGAACCGCGTCCGGCCAATGCACCCCAGGCGCTCGCCGGCATCCGCGTGGTCGACTTCACGCACTTCATCGCCGGACCGTTTGCGACGATGATGCTCGCCGACATGGGTGCCGAAGTCATCAAGGTCGAAGCGCCCGGCCGCGGTGACGAATTCCGCTATTACCCGCCGGCGCATCCGCAGGACGCCAGCATCGGCGGCCCGTATCTCTGGGCGAACCGCAACAAACGCAGCATTGCGCTTGATCTGAAGTCCGAAGAAGGGCGGCGCATTGCGCTCGAACTGGTCGCGACGGCGGACATCGTCGCGGAGAATTTTTCGACCGGTGTCATGGAGAGCCTCGGCCTAGGCTACGAAGCTTGCCGCGAACTGAATCCGCAACTCATTTACTGCTCGGTGTCTGCGTATGGCCGCGAAGGCGCGTTCGCGGACCGGCTCGGTTTCGACCCGATCGCGCAGGCCGAGAGCGGCTTCGTCTCGATGAACGGTTATCCGGACCGGCTCGGCGTGCGCGCGCTGTCGCCCGTGATGGATATCAGCACGGCGATGATGGCAAGCAACGCAATCCTTGGTGCGCTGGTCGCACGTGAACGCACGGGCAAGGGCCAGGCGGTCGAGGTCTCGCTGTTTGATAACGCGGTGCTGATGACCGGCTACGCGACGGTGCAGCATCTGTTCACCGGCGAGGAGCCCCGCCGCCACGGCAACACCAGTCCCGACACATGTCCGTCGGGCGTGTTCAAGGCGTCGGACACAGCGTTCTACATCAATTGCGGCAACAACAAGATCTTCCATCGTCTCGCCGTCCAGGTGCTGGAGATGCCGGAACTGGCTGCCGATCCGGTGCTCGCGGATCGCAACGGCCGCATCGCGCGGCGCGACGAACTGTTTCGCATCCTCGACGAGGCGTTCATTCTCCATCCGTGGGCATACTGGCAGCAGCGCATGCGCGCTGCGTCAATTCCGTGCGGCGAAGTGCGCACGGTCGGCGAGGCGCTGCGCTCGCCAGAAGCGCGTGAACGCAAGCTCGTGAGCCGTCTCGAGCATCCGGATCTCGGTTGGCTGCCGAACATCAACTTGCCGTTCCGCTTCAGCGAGACGCCGATCGCCGATCCGTCGCCTGCGCCGCGCGTCGGTGAGCACAGCCGTGCGATTCTTACCGGTGTGCTTGGGTATCCTGACGATCGTGTGAATGCGTTGCTGCAAAGCGGCGCCGTCTACAGCAGCCAGCAGCCGCTGGCTGCTGCCGAGGGGCACACAGAGGCGTCCTCGTTATGAGCGAACGGACGCTGCGCGGCACGGTCGCGGTGGTCGGCGTCGGCGAGAGCGAGTACTACCGCGTCGGCCGCGCGCCGGACCCGGAGTTCAAGCTGCTGCTCAAGGCGATCCTGGCGGCGTGCAGGGATGCCGGCATTGATCCGGCAGACATCGACGGCTTCGCGTCGTTCGCCGACGATCGTAACGACGCGGTGCGCGTGGCCACCGCGCTCGGGGTGAAGCGCTTGCGCTCGGCAACGATGCAATGGGGCGGCGGAGGCGGTGGATGCGCCGCCGCAGTCGCCAACGGTGCGGCCGCTATCGCGAGCGGCATGGCGCAGTGTGTGCTCGTCTATCGCGGGCTCGCACAGGGGCAGTTCGGCCGCTTCGGCCAAGCTGCGCCTCGCACGACGATCTCCGGCGATATGGCGTATCAGATGCCGTACGGCGTACTCGCGCCGCCGCAGAAATTCGCAATGAAAGTGCAGCGCTTCATGCACGAGCATGGCGTGGGCCGGGAGGCGTTGCGTGCGATCGCGCTCGCGTCTTACCAGCATGCACAGGCCAACCCGCGCGCGGTGATGGCCGGCAAGCCGCTCTCCGCGGACGCATACGATGCATCGCGCTGGATCGTCGAGCCGTTTCGTTTGTTCGATTGCTGTATGGAGAATGACGGCGCGGGCGCTGTGCTACTGGTGGCCGCCGAACGTGCGAAAGATTTCCCACATCGGCCAGTGTATCTGCTCGGCGCAGCGAGCGGCGCCGACTGGCGGGCAGCGGCCTCGCCGCACAATGCGCCCCACTATGCAAGCGCCAACTACAGCGGCGTCGCGAGCGACCTGTACCGGATGGCGCGGGTGAGCCCGGCAGACGTCGGCGTGGTGCAGAGTTATGAGAATTTCACCGGAGGCGTGGCGATGGCGCTAAGCGAGCACGGTTTCTTCCGTCCCGATGAAGCCAACGATTTCCTGACGCCGGAGAATCTCGTCGCGCCGTCGGGCAAGCTGCCGCTCAACACGAGTGGCGGCAATCTCGGCGAATGTTATGTGCACGGCTTCGAGCTGGTGATCGAGGCGGCGCGCCAGGTGCGCGGCGAGTCGACCAGCCAGGCTGCGCGACACGACGTGGCGCTGGTGATCGGTGGCCCGATGGTGGCGCCGGCAAGCAGTCTTCTGTTCGGATCGGAGGCCGTGTTATGAACTCGTTATCGCCATCGCCGGGGTATCTGCCCGCCGGACTGCCTGCGCCGGAGCCTGAATCGGACGGCCTGTCTGCGCCTTATTGGGAAGGGCTGCGCGAAGAGAAGCTGCGCGTACAGCGTTGTACGCGCTGCGATACGTGGCAATTCGGCCCGGAGTGGCTGTGCCATGCATGTCACGCCTTTGATCCCGCGTGGCATGACGTAGCGCCGTACGGGCGCATATTTAGTTGGGAGCGCGTCTGGCATCCATCGCATCCGGCGCTCGCGCAGGCGGTGCCCTACCTGGTGATACTGGTTGAGCTGGAACATGCCGGTAACGTGCGGATGCTCGGCAATCTGCTTGGTGACCCGCATCAGCGCGTCGAAATTGGCGCGGCGGTGACCGGGGTGTTCGAACATCATGCCGATGCGACGACGCCTTACAGCCTGCTGCAATGGCGGCTTTCGGCATGAAAACTTCGGGGCTGACGGAAGGAGGCTGTCTGTATAATCTTTCGCTACCGTCATTGCGACTTTATCCTTTTTGGTGACATGGAACTAACGCCTCCCGTTGCACGCGAATCGACCTCACGTTCGGAGCTCGTCGGCAAGATGCTGGCGTTTTTCAAGGAGCGTGGCTACGAGAGCGGCGAGCGTCTGCCGTCCGAGCGCGCGCTTGCGGAGCGCTTCGGCGTGGGTCGCAACGCGTTGCGCGAAGCGCTTTCGACGCTAAGCGCCCTGCGGGTCGTCGAATCACGCCCGAATTCCGGCATCTACTTGCGCCGCATGTCCACCGACAGCAGCTTCGAAACCATTGTGCTGCTGACCGAGATGGGCTCCGAGCCGTCGATGAAAGAGGTCAAGGAGACGCTTGAAGTACGCTGGGCGCTCGAGATGCGCGCAGTGCAACTGGCGTGCGAGCGCCGCACTCCGCCGGATCTGGACATCCTCGCGTCCGTGATAAACGCGACGCAGGCAGTACTGTCGAACAAGGGCAACATTTCGGTGCAGGACACGGCCTTCCACATGGCGCTTGCACGTTGTACGCACAACGAAGTGCTGGTGCACTTGCTCAGTTCGTTCTACCGTATTTCGGAAAGTCGCCGCTTTGCGCTGTTTGCCGATCCGGAGCGAGGTGCGATCTCGGCGATGCAGCATGTGAAGATTTACGAAGCGGTGAAGAAGCGCGACGTGAAAAAAGCCACCGTGCTGATGGAAACGCATTTCACGCGTGCTGTCGAATCGTGGAACGAGATTCTCGGTGACGAGCAGCCCGTCGAAGTCAAACGGGCACGCAAAACGAAGTAAGACATGCACGCAATACCGCTCGCATAACAGAAGAAAAGGTCGGCTTGAAACGAGCCGACCTTTTTTTCGTGCTTGCCAGGTCTGCGAATCAGAACGTATGCACGATACCGAGACGCACGAGCAACTGATGGTCGTTTGAAGAGGGAGTCAGTTGCGTGATCGACGCGACGGCGCTCTGACCAAGCGAATCCGTCCCGCTCGCCTTCTGATAGATCGCGAGCGCGTACAACTCCGTACGCTTTGACAGGAAGTACGCACTCGACAACGTGCCCTGGTGGTAGGTCGCACCACCATATGCGCCGACGCTCGCCTTGCGCGTATAGCTATACGCGGCGTTCACGCTGAAAGCCGGCGTGAACGCATAGGTCGCGTTGATTTCACCGTTGTTGAGGACGGCGCTGCCTGCATAGTGCAGCGAGTTGGGTCCTGCGCTGGTGTCGCCGAGGCCGTCGAAACCCGCATGAGAGTAGGTTGCACCGATACTCGCGGCGCCGAAGTGATACTTCGCGCCCGCGACCAGCAGTTGCAGGGTGGCGGCCGATGCAAAGCCTGCGTAGATCGGGTTCGACTGGGCGGCGGTGGCTGAACCGGAGGAGCCGAGGTTGTCGGTGGTGTTGTTGCCCGAATTGCCGTTCGTGCCGAAGTACGACAGGTTCGGGTCGCGCGCATTCAGGTAGCCCGCGGCCGCGGCGAATGGTCCCTGCGCGTACGAAGCGGCGAGTGCCCAAACCTGGTTGCGGCCCGTCGCACCCGCTACACCACCCACCGCATACATGCCGCCGAGCGTCACGCCGGCATACGGCGTACTCTTGAATTTGATCGCGTTGTTGATGCGTATCGAGTGACCGAGATCGTCGAAATCGTCGGGGTTTGCGCCCATGTGGCCGGGTATTTCGCCCGCTTCGGAGACCGGTGCGAGCATGTCGCTGACAATGCTGTATTGCCGGCCGACGGTCACTTGTCCAACGGGATTCGCGAGGCCAACAAATGCCTGCCTGCCGAACTCGAGTCCGCCTTGAGCAAGCCCCCCGGTGTCGATGTTGAAGCCATTTTCCAACGTGAAGATCGCCCGCAGTCCGCTGCCCAGATCTTCGCTCCCGCGCAGTCCCCAGCGGCTGCCGCCAATCCCGGTCGCCCCGTCCGACATCGCATATTGCTGCTTGCCTGCAAGCTGACCGCCGGTGCGGCCCGTCTGAACGTTGCTGACGTAGTTGAACCCTTGGTCGATCAGGCCATACAGCGTGACAGAACTCTGCGCGTGCGCCGCCGAAGCGGCTGTGCCGGCGATCGCCATCGCCACCAGCATAGGTTTCTTCATTGTGTCTCCATATCTCCGAACCGAATTTGTATTTAGGCGTGGTACCCAATCGATGGCACGAAATTGAAATTGGTTCCATCAAATTGGACCACCATAATTGGTGGGACCAATCGTAGCGATGCACGATTCATGCTGTCAATCCTGAGGACAACCCCTACGACAAACCGGATGCGTTTTTCAACGATGTGCTGTAGCGCATCAATGTGCGCGATGTCGAACTCGCGTCATAGCCGTCAAATGACATGGCGTCCGCGTATGACTTACGAATAAGCAACGTCAATCTTTTCAACGGCTTGCCTGACGCGAACCGAACCGTTCGTTCCGCTGCGCTAATACCCACATCACCGTTCTAATAGGTCAACCAACGAACCTGCTCCTAGAATCGGTGCATTCACAAGGGGGGCGGGAATCTTCTCCAGTTCTTGTCCCGTATTACTGGACCAAGGAACATCTATTCATGAACAAGACAGACATTGGCGATCTCTTACGTGTAGGACCTGGAACCCCCATGGGGACATTCATGCGTCAATACTGGCTCCCGGCGGCGCTATCGACCGAGGTCAAGGCAGATGGCGATCCGGTCAGGCTGATGATCCTCGGCGAGAAGCTGATCGCCTTCCGGGATAGTTCAGGACGGGTCGGTGTATTGGATCATCGGTGTCCTCACCGTTGTGCGTCGTTATTCGTCGGTCGTAACGAAGAAAATGGGATTCGCTGTGTCTATCACGGATGGAAGTTCGACGTAGACGGCAATTGTGTCGATATGCCAAGCGTGCCGGATCGGCTCGATTTCAAGGAGAAGGTTCATGCTCGTGCCTACAAAGCCACTGAGCGAAATGGACTGGTTTGGGTTTATATGGGTGAAGATCAGAAGAACCCGCCGCGTCTCCCGGAGATCGAGGCGAACCTGATTCCCGACAGCAAGATCTGGTGCCTGCAACGGCAATGCAACTGGTTGCAGGCACTCGAAGGAGACATCGATACCAGTCATGTAGGATTCCTGCATGTTGGCGCGTTGCAACCCGAAGATCTTCCAGAGGACTCGCCTTTGCGCCCCACCGTTCTCAACAGAGCGCCGGAATATCGCGTGCAAACCGCGGAGTGGGGCGCGATGTACGGCGCTTATCGTCCGGCTGAGGACGGCCGCATGTCATGGCGCGCAGCCCATTTCATGTTCCCTTTCTGGACGATGACGCCGAACGTCCTGTTTTCAACCCGCGCGATCGCACGGGCATGGGTGCCGATGGACGACACGCATGTCATGCTTTTCGACATAACCGGCGGTGTTGACGAGGGCAATCCATTCTTCACGACCAAACTGAAGAATGGAGAAGCGATGTACGAGAAGATCAGGCGCAAGCCGAATGGGACCGGCTGGTACGACCGCTGGCTACCTGTCGATGGATATCACAACGATTGGGGTATTGATCGCGAAGCTCAGCGCAATATGATCCATTTTACGGGCATCGACAATCCGTCAATGCAGGACCAGGCGATTACCGAAAGCATGGGTCCTATTACCGACCACTCTTTTGAGCATTTGGCTCCAACGGATCAGATGATCGCCTTTGTCCGCCGAAGTCTGACAAAGGCACTACACAATTTCCGTGAAAATCAGGCCGCGGCACCCGGCGTCTCAACACCGGACGTGTACTTCGGCGCTCGTTCGGGGGCCTTCTGGGCGGATGCTGCTACCGGGTTTGCGGACGCTTACAAAGCCGAACTCGAAAAAGCACATCGCTGGCCTTCCAGTAATGTGGAACTGACTGACTGATTTGCCAGGCATCACGTCTTTTCATTGAGAACGAAGCGCGATGTCGGAGCGATTCCACCTTGCGCTTCCATCTGATCTCAAGCACCAGGCTCAGGCGTGAAGTTTCGGGTGCTTTCGGGGCAAAAAAATTGCGGAGGCAAATAGCATGATCAAGCTTGAACACGACAGATCCGGTATTTCTTTTAACGGCCGGGTTGCACTGGTAACAGGCGCCGGGCGCGGAATTGGAGCAGCGATCGCGCGCGAACTCCACGATGGGGGCGCGATGATTGCCGTAACCGATCTGGATCCCGGCAATGCCCAAGCTGTGGCGAAAGAGCTTGATCCAAGCGGTGAAACGGCCATGGCGTTCAAGCTGGATGTCCGTGAAAAGCAGGACTTCGAGCATGCGCTCGCTTTGGTGATCGAGCGTTGGAGCAAGCTGGATATTGTAGTGAACAATGCTGGCTATGCTAAACGGACACCCGTCGAGGAGATAACGCCTGAGGAGTTCGATGAGATCGTAGCCATCAATATGCGTAGCGTGTTTCTCAGTTGCCAGATCTTCTCGAAGTATATGAAATCCCGGAATTACGGGCGAATCGTGAACATAACGTCGCTCGCCTCGCACAATGGCGGGACGGTCGCGTCGCCGCACTATGCAGCCGCCAAAGGCGGAGCGACAACATTGACACGGTACTTTGCGCGTCAACTCGCCGGGACGGGCGTAACCGTCAATGCCGTATCGCCGGGGCCCGTCGCCAGTGCAAAGGAGCGCCTGGCTCATCTGATCGACGAGATCAGCAAGCAGGTTCCGGTCGGGCGATTCGCGGAGCCATCAGAGATCGCGGCGGCAGTTTCGCTACTCGCTTCTGAGCGAGGCGGGTTCATTGTGGGGGCCACTATCGATGTCAACGGCGGTCTCCATATGCGCTGAGCAAAATCAGCGCCCGTGATTGCCAATCCGTTCGACCTTAACTTGCGTCATCTGCGCGCGCTCGTCACCGTGCAGGAGTGCGGCAGCATCAGTGCGGCAGCGCGTATTGCGTGCCTATCGCAGTCGGCCCTTACACAGGGTATCGCCAAGATCGAGCGTCAGCTCGAATGCGTGTTATTCGAACGCCAAAGTGATGGGGTAGATGTCACGCCAGAGGGTAAATTGGCGCTGCAGCGCATAGGCGCTGCGTTACGACATCTCGATGACGCGGTCAGCAAATCACAACGTAGCATCGAGCATCCCGCGCGGGCGGTCACGATGACGCATATTCGTGCGCTAATGGCGCTGGCGGAAACAGGAACTTTCGCTACGGCGGCTGAGGCGGCCAAACTCTCCCCGAGTTCGGTGCACCGCTCGGTCGGTGACCTTGAAAGAAAGTTGGACAAGCATCTCCTTGATCGTCGTGGCCGGGGGACGCTATTGAGTTTTTCCGGCAACCGGCTGGTTCGGGGTTTCCGCCTCGCAGCAGGTGAACTGCGTGCGATGGTGGGGGAAATGCGCGATGACGAACATCTCGCGACAATTTCTTTCGGGGCCCTCCCGGTCGCGCGCCCAACCATCGTACCGAGAGCTATCACGCGGATGATTGGAGAAAATTCACGGGCACGCTTCGTCGTCGCCGAAGGCGATTGGCAGGATCTTGTCGATCAGCTTCAGGATGGCCTGATCGATCTGATCATCGGTGAAATCCGGAATGACGATCTGGACGACCTGAAGCAGGAGGCATTGTCCGATGATCAAGTCGTCATTCTGTGTGGAAGCCATCATCCGCTTGCGATGGATCCTGCGCCGTCGCTCGATGTTCTGGCTGCTTATCCCTGGATTGTGGCGCCACCGCTGTCACCGCTGCGCCTCCATTGGGAGAATCTGTTCGCTCATAGAGCGCGCCCGGACTCTCCCGTGGAATGCGGATCAATCATGGTCATGATCAATCTGCTTGCACAGAGCGATTTCCTCACGCTCGCTTCGCCGAGGCAGGTCGAACTACCTCTGCAAACAAAGCGGCTTGCACAGATAGGTGGATTTATAAGGGACTCTACGCGCTCAATTGGCATCACTACTCGCAAAACCTGGCGGCCGATACCGATGGAACGTCGATTCATGCGCATGCTTGCTGAAGCCGCGGAGTGCCCCGGTGCTTCACCGATTGCATCGGCATAGGCGGCATTGACCGGATAAAAGTTAAAAAAATCAATCAAGGAGACACCATGTCACAGACGAAGCATGTTGCCAGTCTTATCGATGAGCGCCCAATCGGTACCTTCCAGATCGTGATCGCCGCAATGGGCGCGTTAGCCCTTCTTTGCGAAGGTTTTGATCTACAAATCATCTCGTACCTGATGCCGCAGATCGTGAAGGAGTGGCACATCGATCCCGCGCGGCAAGGCGCTATATTGTCCGCGGGATATAGCGGCATGTTGATCGGCTTTCTTGCACTCGCACCCGTGGCGTCGAAAATAGGAGCCAAGCGCCTGGTGGTCGTGTGTTTGCTGGCAATGGGTGCACTGAATCTTGCAACGATTCTGGCTAAAGACGCGACGACTCTGTTGATCTTTCGAATCGCCGTCGGCCTCACTCTTGGAGGCGTGGTCCCGCCGGCGTTGGCGCTGGTTTCCGAATTCTTTCCGGCTCGTCGTCGTTCGACTCTGATTGCGATGATGTATCTCGGGACGACTAGCGGCTTTATGGTAGCGGGTGCGACCGCGTGGACTATCTTATCCAGTTACGGTTGGCGTGGCGGCATGATCATTGGAGGCATCGTGCCGGTCATCGTCGCTTTAGGGATATTGCTGGTGTGGCCAGAAGCGCCTATTTTCCTTCTTGGACGTGGCGGCAATGGGCCCGCGCGCGTTCAACACATTCTGTCGCGGTTATATCCGCACACCGCGTTGAAAGAGGTCGTGATCACAGGGGATCATGACGCGGTCAAGGCAGGCGGCGTCATGGATATTTTCCTCGACCGGCGTCTTTTGGGAACGTTAATACTCTGGGCGGCATTAAGCTTCAACGCCATCGTCTATTTCTTCGTATTAAGTTGGATGCCGCTTATATTGGTGAAAGTAGGTGCTTCACAGCAGGATGCCATTCTTGCCTCCACGCTCGGGAATCTGGGCGGGATCGCCGCGATTGCTACCGGAATCCTGATGGACCGTTTCGGAAACGCGCGCGTTGTCACGATCTACTTTGTAGCCGGGGCAGCGTTCGTTCTTCTCGTCGGTGCTCTGCTGTCACCGACCGTCGTGGTGATTGCGCCGGCCGCCTTCTGCTTGGGCTATTGCGTGAGCGGGCTCCAGAAGGGTGTATCTGCATTGACAATCGCATTCTATCCGCCCGCCTTGCGATCGACGGGACTTGGGTGGGTACTGGGAATTGGGCGCAGCGGAGCGATTCTTGGACCCATATTGCCGGGGCTGTTAATGCAGAATGGCTGGCAGCCACCGTATATCTTCTACTTTATGGCTATGCCGCTACTTTTCGGGGGCGGCGGCATTGCCATTATGCAAGCCTACTATCGACAGCGTCTGCCTTCGAACGTGGAAGGTACATCGCCGGCCAGTCGGAAAACTCAGCACAGAACCTCGGGCGTAGGGTAGTGCTTCGTTTTTCCTGGAGTCAATGTGATCGTTGGCGCGAATTACCTTGTGCAAGATGTCATTGGCCTTGGCAGCCCGCACGAATTGGTTTGGAATCCTTCTTATTTATACACGGCGACGTCCTGCTTGAGCGCGGTGACGAGTTGGGGAACTAACTGAACACGCCACGGCGCCGACGTTGGACAGTAGTGTCGGGAGAGAAGCGCTCCACCATGTTCAGCCATGATGCGGAGGTCAGCATGAAATGGACGGTGCACCGGGCATGTTTCGCGAGCCACTCCCTGACGCTTCGAGTGTTTGCCTGTGGCTTAGTTATCGCAGATCAAATGCAGCGCTTGCTGACAGCGGGTGAGGCAGCCAATCAGACCCAGTCGGCGACGAGCCGACCTCTGTGGGATGGGTTCCCATCTGCGTGATGCGACACGTCCTGCAGCAGGTCCATGAAGCGCTGCTGGACGCCGGTCGGCCGCCAACTGCGCCGCGCGGTAATACCGATCGTCGACGTGGCATGCGGCAGCGGCGCGCCGATCTGCGCGAGCAGGCCGCTGCGAATCTGCAATGCAGCCTGATCAGGGCTCAGCAACGTGAGGAAATTGCCATTCGTGAGCAGCCGGCCGATGATCATTACTGAGCCGCACTCGATCGGGCACGCTGGCGGCGTGCGGCCGTCGAAGAGTTCTTCCCACGCGCCGCGCAACGGTGAGCTCGGCAGGCCAACGATCCACGAATAGGCCGCGAGCATATCGAGCGTAATGGCGGCGCGGCCTGCTAGCGGGTGATGACTGCCGCCTACGACGATCAGCCGGTCTTCGTAGAGCGGCCGTTGCGCAAGATCGGAGATTTCGTAGCTGCGGACTTCGCCGATGATCAGATCGACCACGCCGTCGCGCAGCGGCTCGACGAGCTCGGCCCAACTGCCCTCGAAGACGCGGAATGTGGCGGGCGCCGCTTCGCCGATCATGCGTGCCATTGCTTCGGGAGCGACGAAGGCGCGCGCGACTGGCGTGACGCCGACGCCGATCAGCGTACCTTCCGGACGCAGGCCGAGTTCAACCAGCAGCGCGGCGAGTTCGGCGGCGGCGAGGCGCGTGCCGCGGGCAAGACGCCGACCGGCGGGATTGAGGCTCACGCCGCGCCCACGTCGCTCGACTAGCGCTTCACCTACGGCTTCTTCGAGATCACCGATGGCGCGATGCGCGGCCGTGCGCGACATGCCAGCCGCAGTAGCGGCGGCAACGAAGCTGCCCACGTCGGCGAGCGCAAGAAACGCCCGCAACTGGGTCATCGTCATGCGGCGTTCGGGCCGCACGTTGCCGCGCGTAAGTCCCTGCGCGCCGGCGGCCAAGTGAGCGAGCGCGCCATTCACACGCTCCGCAACCTGCTCGCCGACCGGCGTGGCGAGCATGCCGTCAGCACGCCGCTCGAAGAGCGGGTAGCCGAACTGCTGCTCAAGTTTCATCACGGCTTGCGTAAGCGCCGGTTGCGACAGCCCGACCCGGTGTGCTGCTGCGCTGACGCTGCCATGCTCGCGAACCGCCAGCATCGCCTGGAGGTGCCGTAGATTCAGATTGAAGGGATCGTTAAGCATTCGCGATTATAGGCAGCAACGCTTTCGCGCGATTGCTCTGCGCGCGAAAGCGTTGCTGATGGCCGTTGCGGCGGGAAGCGGCCTAAAATTATTCGCGTAGCGTATTGCGGCGCAGGATCTGGGAGAAAAGCGATGGTCACACACTGGTCGCCCAAAACGGGGGCAATACAAGACAGGGTCGGTGCGGGAAATCGAAGATTTGTACGATACCGTATGCAAAGCGGCATCGCCAGATCGCCAGAACCCTGAGCATACGCCCGGTACGGTCGATGGCCACTATTCCATCACGCCCGTGCTGCTGATCGGTACGTCGTTTGACTACACGAAAGCACCCGACGCCAAGTATGAGCAAATCGATCTCGGCTGGCGGCTTGTCATTCAGACACAATACTCAAAGCAGCGGGTGAGCGTATCAGCGAGTGGCTTGTGCGAGCGTACTCTGGTTAGGTTGATCAACCGTCGGCATGCCGCCCGTTCAAGTAGCGCTTGCCGGGGAAGTGGAACGATATGGTCATGCCGCATCTTCATGCGTTCACCGGGAATATGCCATTCGGCCGCGTCAAGATCAATTTCGCTCTGAGGCGCCGATGCGATGACGCCGGGTCGCAACCCGGTCAGCATCGCGAGCTTCAGCGCAGCGCCAGTGGTAATCCATCTTCGCGCAGGTCATTGTGGATGGCGTAACTGACGATACCGCCAACGTACTGACGCGCCTTCGATGCAAGGTCGGGCGCTTTCGCCGCGATCGTCTCGAGAATGGGTTTGACCTGCGCGGTGGACAACGTCGAGATCGACTTGTTACGTAGCGTCGGCGTCAGATACTCGCGCAGGACAAATTCGGCCTTGCGGTAGGTTTCATCTGCCCACTCTTTGCGCTTGAATTCAAGCCATGCCTTGGCGACGAGATGGAAGGCCCCGTCGGCGGCGCGCTTTCGCGCGGAAACATCGGCACGTCGTTGGTCGACCGGATCGGTGCCCTCGCGCACGAGATCGCGAGCAGTGGCGGCGCGACGCCATGCTTCGATCAAACTAATGTCGGGGTAGGGGCCAAGGCTCAGGAAGTTTTCTTTCCCAGTGCCAGGACGGCGATATCGGAGTAACCAGGTCTTTGCGCCGTTCGGACGTATGCGCAGGGAAAGGCCCGGGCCATCCGGCAGGAAGGTAAGGCTTCGGCCCCGTTTTGGCGTTGCGAAACGCCAATTCCGACCTCGGTTCGACGTATCCGGGCATGACTTTGCCCACGAAACGGGTATACGCAAAAACGCTGGATATAACAGGAACATCTCGGACCACAAAAGACAAAAAACCCCGTAATCACAAGGATTTACGGGGTTTTCCGGACTTCTTCGGATTGCTCCGAACTTGAATCTTGGTGCCCAAGAGAGGACTCGAACCTCCACGCCTTGCGGCGCATGGACCTGAACCATGTGCGTCTACCAATTCCGCCACCTGGGCAGGGTGCGTGTGCAGCAAAGAACGCAATTATAGCCGGGCGTATCGCGCTGTCAAGCATTTTGAGACCGAAACTGAAACGCGGCTCCGAGCCATTGCCCATATGGCTTTTGCGCCGATGTGGCCCGGTTGGCGGGTGTTAGAATGGTTCGCAAACTATTCGTGAACGAACCGGAACAACGTTAAGTGCAACGTCCCGGCAACGCGCCGATCCAGTCCCGGGCGGGGCTGGAAAGTAAAGCTGGGATGGGATTGCCGACGGGTAATCCCCCATTAACCGCGACATTCAGTTAGACGAGAAGAGATCATCGATAAGCCCTTGAACAAATATCCGTATCCGATTCCGAGCCGCGAAGAAATTCTCGGCGTGTTGCGCACGAGCGAGGCTCCGCTCGCCGCGAACGACATCGCCGAAGCTCTGTCGATCAAGCGCCAGGAGCGCGAGGGATTTTTCAAGCGATTGGGAGCCATGGAGCGTGACGGCCAGGTCCGTCTCGACAAACGCGGCTATTACCAACTCACGCATCCCTCGAACTTCGTCGCCGGCCGCGTTCAAGGCCATCGCGACGGCTTCGGCTTCCTGATTCGCGACGACGGCCAGGACGACCTGTTCCTGCCCAACGGCGAAATGCAAAAGGTCATGCACAACGACCGCGTGCTCGCGCGGATCGTTGGTTATGACCGTCGCGGGCGGCCTGAAGGCCATATCGTGGAAGTCACGGACCGTGCGAACAAACGGATCATCGGCCGGCTGATCAGCGAGAACGGCGCGCTGATCCTCGTGCCCGAAGACAAGCGCATCGGCCACGACATCCTGATCACGCAGAATCCGAAGAAAGCGAAAGTGGGGCAGGTGGTGTCGGTGGATCTCACCGACTTCCCGAGCCGCCATTCGCAGCCACTCGGACGCGTGGCGGAAGTGATCGGCGACATTGACGATCCGGGCATGGAGATCGAGATCGCGGTGCGCAAATACGGCGTGCCGCACGAGTTCAGCGACCGCGCGCTCGAGCAGGCCTCGAAGCTGCCGGACGAAGTGCGTCCCGTCGATATCCGGCATCGCGTGGATTTGCGCGATGTGCCGCTGGTCACTATCGACGGCGAAGATGCCCGCGACTTCGACGACGCCGTGTATTGCGAGCCCATGACGGTCGGCCGCGGCACGGGCTTTCGTTTATTGGTCGCGATTGCCGACGTCTCGCATTACGTGCGCCCGAACGAGGCGCTGGATGTCGATGCGCTCGATCGCAGCACGTCGGTGTATTTCCCGCGCCGCGTGATTCCAATGTTGCCCGAGAAGTTATCGAACGGGTTGTGTTCGCTGAATCCGCAAGTGGATCGTTGCGTGCTCGTCTGCGACATGGTGATCACCGCGCGCGGCGAGATCAAGGCGTACCAGTTCTATCCGGCGGTGATGCATTCGGCCGCCCGGCTGACATATACGGAAGTCGCGTCGGTCCTGACCAACACGAAGGGACCGGAAGCCGCGAAGCGCGCCGACCTGTTGCCGCAATTGCAGAACCTGTACGGCGTCTATAAGTCGCTGCACGCGGCACGTCAGAAGCGCGGCGCGATCGATTTCGATACGACCGAGACGTACATTGTCTGCAATGCGCAGGGCAAGATCGAGCAGATCGTGCCGCGGCATCGCAATGACGCGCATCGGTTGATCGAGGAATGCATGCTGGCCGCGAACGTGTGCGCCGCCGACTTCCTCAAGCGCCACAAACATCCGGGGCTGTATCGCGTGCACGCCGGGCCGACGCCCGAAAAGCTCGAAAACCTGCGGGCGTTCTTGCGTGGCGTGGGTTTGTCGCTGGGTGGCGGCGAGAAGCCGCACGCCAGCGATTACGCCGCGCTCATGGCAATGGTTCGCGACCGGCCGGACGCGCAGATGCTGCAGAGCATGGTGCTGCGCTCCATGCAGCAGGCTGTCTATAGTCCGGACAACATCGGTCACTTTGGGCTCGCGTATGAGGCGTACGCGCACTTCACCAGCCCGATTCGCCGATACCCCGACTTGCTCACGCATCGCGCCATCTACGCCATCTTGCAGGGCAAGAAGTATCAGCCCGAGGTCGGTCACGACGTCACGCTCAGTACGGGCCTGACGAAGGCCGCGCGGGCCATGCAGAAATCCGACGACGAATCGCGCAGCCGTCAGCGCAACAACGTCGCGATCTGGGAAGAGCTCGGACTGCATTGTTCGTCGAATGAACGCCGCGCCGACGAAGCGTCGCGCGACGTGGAAGCCTGGCTCAAGTGCTATTTCATGCGCGACAAGCTCGGCGAGGAATACGGCGGCATGGTGAACGGCGTGACAACGTTCGGCATTTTCGTGCAACTGGATTCGCTGTTTATCGAAGGGCTGGTGCATATCACCGAACTTGGCGCCGACTACTTCCAGTACGACGAGATCAAGAACGAACTGCGCGGTGAACGCACAGGCATTCGTTACCGGATGTCGGACCGGGTGCGCGTGCAGGTCAGCCGTGTCGATCTGGATTCACGCAAGATCGACTTCCGGCTGGTCCGCGATACACCCGTCAAGCCGCCAGGACGGACCACCGCGCCTGCCGTCGAGCACTCGGCCTTAAATGGTGCGAGTGCGGGCGCTGGACCGCGTGTGCGGCCGTTCCCGTCGGACGAAGGCAGCAGCGTGAATAGCCGGCGGCGCGATCGCGGCGGCAAGAAGGCGGCGTCCCAGGCTGCCGGCAAGGCAGCCGCGGCGGCTGCACTGCCGCCGACTATCGCCAAGGACGTCGCGGTGGCGAAGAAACGCGGCGCGGTCCCGAAGGCGGCGGCCAAGAGTCACCCGCCACGCAAGAAGCGCTGAGGCGCGCGGTAGCGACGAAGGCGACGCGCCTCAGTTTGAAATGCGCGGCCCGATGCATCATGCACCGGGCCGCGTTTCCATTTTGTTTTGTTTGAATACGGTCTGGTCCAGTCATGTCACGTCTCAAAGTTTTGTATGGTTTTCACGCGGTGACCGCACGGGTTCGCGCCGACGCATCGACGATCGAAGAAATTCTCTACGATCCGACCCGCAAGGACCGGCGCATGACGGATTTCCTGCGCACAGCCAAGGAAGCGGGCATCCGCCTGATCGCCGCCGACGAAGCGCGCCTGTGGGGCCTGTCGGGCAACGTCGGCCATCAAGGCGTGGTGGCGCGCGCGACCGACATGCCGCTCGCGCAGAACCTGGCGGAACTGCTCGATGGCGTCAGCGGTACGCCGTTGCTGCTGGTGCTGGATGGCGTGACTGATCCGCATAACCTCGGCGCGTGTTTGCGTGTGGCCGATGCCGCCGGCGCGCATGCGGTGATCGCCCCGCGCGATCGTTCGGCCGGGCTGAACGCAACTGCCGCGAAGGTCGCGAGCGGCGCCGCTGAAACCGTGCCGTACATCACGGTCACGAATCTGGCGCGTGCGTTACGCGAGTTGAAGGATGCGGGCGTGTGGGTGATCGGCACATCGGGTGATGCCACGGCGAGCGTCTATGAGACGAAGCTCGATGGTCCGGTGGCGATTGTTGTCGGCGCGGAAGGCGAGGGCATGCGACGCCTCACCGGCGAGACCTGCGACGAGATCATGAAGATCCCGATGGCAGGCAGCGTAGAGAGTCTGAATGTGTCGGTGGCGAGCGGGATTTGTTTGTTCGAAGCGGTGCGGCAACGGTCGTTGAAGAAGTAAGTCTTTGCGATGATAGGGCGTGATGGTGGGACGTCGAGGCTTGATTTTAGAAAGTCATGACGCGGGTATATGCGCAGGCGCCAACGAGGTACGCGCAGTTGGCCGCGAAAATGTGAGAGCGAAATGGAAGAATTCCGATTAACGTCGGTGGCACTGAAAGAAGTCGGCGTCTTCGATGATGTTCGGATCGACTTTCCTGCGAGCGTTACAACCGAGCCACGTACGAAGGCGGAAATCCATTTGTTCACCGGACCAAATGGGTGCGGGAAGAGCACGCTGTTATATGCGTTGGCTGAGATATTTGACAAACCCCTCTTCGGCGCCGGCTTGATAAGAAAGCGGTTCCGGTCGGCTGACAGTTCAGTTGCATTTTCTGCGGATGGTTGGTGGGGGCAATATGGTGCCCTGTTCCGAGCGGCGGGACCGTCCATCGAGACAGAATTCGGGACAGCGCAAGCTTGGATAAACAATGCGAACCGCAGTTGGTATTTCGCATTATCGACGTCCGCTTTGCCAAAGGCATTTGGGAGTGGGGGTGCATCTGTGCCGTTGGCGTCAGTCAAAGACTTTCAAGAGTCGTTCCAGCCAACTGCGTCGCTCGGGGCAATACGAATTCCATTTGCCGCGTTCGCCTACTCAGGTCAACGGACCTTGACGGATGTGCAAGTCGGTGCGATTCAACAAATCGCAAACTCTCCATTCGAAAACGCACTTTCATTCGACGCGACGGTTCGTCCAGGCGTTCTGGTCCAATGGATCGCGAACAACCGAGCTCAAGCGGCTTTAGCTCGCTCGGATGGCGAAGAGGAGGTTGCCGCTACATACGACCGAACATTGGGCAAAATAAGCCAATTACTCAAGGACGTATGTGATCTAGATATAGAGTTCCGACTGCGTCGCTCGCCGATTGCCGTCGTGGCTTCCATCAATGGATCGGTCATTCCATTCGATACCTTGCCCGACGGATTGAAATCGATCATTTCATGGGTCGCGGATCTGACCATCCGGATTGAATCGGTCCCATGGACGGAAGATCGCGACATGTTCGAGCAGAACATTATTCTGTTTTTAGATGAAATCGATGTTCATCTACATCCGGCGTGGCAAAGAAGGATTCTCCCCGCCATCCAGAAGATGTTGCCCAACGCGCAAATTTTTGTTTCGACACATTCGCCGTTCGTCGTTGCTTCTGTAGACGACGCGTGGGTTTACCGCTTGCCGGAAAAGGGTAAACAAGAAGGTCGATTGATTGAGCCGATCCCATCTGGCGCGGGGAAAAGCTATCGTTTGATTCTTGAAGAAGTGTTCGGTATTGACCAGGAGTTTGACGTTGATACCGAGGCTTTGTTCGACCAATTTTACGTTGAGCGAGACGCCTTTCTAACCAGCAAAAACGCCGCACGACTTCTCATAAGTGCGCAGTCGTTAGTAGAGAAAAGTGAGGAGGTTCGCGTAATTGTTGAGACGGAACTCCGCCAAGCGTCAAGGCGCACGGGAATCGAGGTACGCCTTGCGTAAGCTTTCACGGCCGGACGCGCCGCATTGTTTGTCGATCAACGCTGCACGGTGGACTGAGACTTTCCTGACTCAGCGTCGAGACACTCCCACGACGCGCTTTACATGGCGTGGAAAGAAATGTTACGCATCAATGCGTGGCGAGCTCTTTGCGATGACACGGAATCATTGCGCGTTTTGCGATGGTCCTGTTGATCTGGAAAGTCGCGCTACGGTCGAGCATTTTCGTCCCAAAAGCAAGTTTCCCGAGCTTGCATACGCATGGCAAAACCTATTTCCGTGCTGCGACAAGTGTCAGGCGAACAAGCGGGAGCATTTTGACGAACGACTGCTGAAGCCGGATGACGAGCTTTACACCTTCTCAAGGTACTTTATCTGCAACTACCGAAACGGCGAGCTTGAGCCTGCACCCGAGGCCGAACAGATTGATAGCGAAAGGGTCGTCGAGACTATTCGGATATACGGTCTAAATTCGCCATTCAGGAAGACTGCTCGAAAGCGCGAGTGGGAGAATTTCCGCCGCCACGAAGCCCCTGACATTGACGACTTTCATTATCGATTCTTTCTGGAGTAAGCGGTGCGCGACGTGAGAATTGTCCTGGGTAGTCTTGTCGGACTACAAAGCCGTCAGAAGATAATTTTGATCTCGGCTATTTGTGCGCTGCTTGCAGCGTGCTCCAACACTGAGATCAATCGCGGCGCCTACATTGCCGACACGCGTTATCATGCGTCCGGCGTCGACTCGCGTGTGCGCTTTCTCGTCATGCATTACACGCGAGGCGACGAAGCGCGATCGCTCGCAGTCCTGACGGGTGACGACGTCAGCGTGCACTACGTCGTGCCCGATGATCCACCGGTCAAGAACGGTGAACCGGTGGTCTATCAGCTCGTACCGGAATCAGAGCGGGCTTGGCATGCAGGCCAAAGTGAATGGCAGGGAACGACGGAACTGAACGCCGCGTCGATAGGCATTGAAAACGTCAACGTGGGTCCTGTTGATACGCCGCAAGGACGCACCTGGCAACCGTATCCGCCAGCGCAGGTCGATGCGCTCGTGAAGCTCGCGAAGGACATTGTCACGCGCTACAAGATTCCGCCCACGCGCGTGGTGGGCCATAGTGACATTGCGCCGCAACGCAAGACAGATCCGGGCCCCGCATTCCCCTGGCGCACGCTTTACGACAACGGTATTGGCGCGTGGCCCGATGACGCGACGGTGGCACAACATCTCGCCGGACGCGATCCCAAGTCGCTGGTCGACGTGGCCTCCCTGCAGCAAAAACTTCAGCGATACGGCTATGACGTCGCCACCGACGGCGTGCTCGACGACAAGACCCGCCGCGTGATTGCCGCATTCCAGATGCACTTTCGCCCCGCTGATTACGCGGGCAACCCCGATGCGGAGACCGATTCAATCGCGGCCGCGTTGCTCGATAAATACTTCCCTTAAAGGCACTTCGCGCCCATGTCCGATCTTTATCTGCCGCTGCGCTCCGTGCATATGACCTGCGCGGCGCTCAGCATCCTGGGCTTTGTCATTCGCACCATCTGGATGCTGCGTGAATCGCCGCTGCTGCAAAAACGCGCGGTGAAGATCGTGCCGCATATCGTGGATACGTTGCTGTTGGTGAGCGCAATCGGGCTGGTGGGAATCATCGGCTTTGGACCGAACGCGGCGTGGCTGTCGGCGAAGATTGTCGGGTTGATCGTGTATATCGTGCTGGGTACGCTCGCGCTCAAACGCGGTCGTACGAAGGGCACGCGAGCGGTGTTCGGTCTGTTGGCAATCATCGTGTTCGCGTTTATTGCATCGGTAGCGCGCACGCATAATCCGCTCGGGTTTTTCATGCACGTCTGAGCGGACGGCGCCGCCGCTGCAGCGAAAACGCTGCATGGCTCCGCTCAGCTAGAATTGAGGTTTCCCCTTTTACGCTGTCACCCTCGCCATGACCCAAGACGAACTGAAGCAACTGGTCGCCGCCGAAGCGGCCGCCTATGTCCACGCCAACGTACCCGAAGGCGCGGTGATCGGCGTCGGCACGGGCTCGACGGCTAATTGTTTTATCGATGCCATTGCCAGTACGAAGTCGCGGTATCGCGGGGCGGTATCGAGCTCGCTTGCCACGACCGCGCGGCTCGAAGCGCATGGTTTCAAGGTGCTGGAGTTGAACGAGATCGAATCGTTGCCTGTGTATGTGGACGGCGCCGACGAAATCGACCCGCACGGTGCGATGATCAAGGGCGGCGGCGGGGCGCTTACCCGCGAGAAGATCGTGGCGTCGGTGGCGGACGTGTTTGTCTGTATCGCGGACGCAAGCAAGCGCGTCGAGGTGCTTGGGACGTTCCCGTTGCCCATTGAAGTCGTGCCGATGGCGCGCACGGCGATCGGCCGGCGCATCACGGCATTGGGCGGTGTTCCGGTGCTGCGGGTGACGCAGGACGGCTCGCCGTTTATTACCGACAACGGCAACGAGATCATCGACGTGAAGACGCTGAAGATCACCGATCCGCTCGCGCTTGAGGCACAACTCAATGCATGGCCGGGCGTGGTGACGGTGGGCTTGTTCGCGGCGCGCGGGGCGAATGTATGTTTGCTCGGAACCCCCGGTGGTGTGGAGCGGATCGATTACACGCAGCGCTAAGGCCTACGGTAAGTTCTAAAAAAACGCGGAGGGCCGTCAGGCCTGCCGCGTTTTTTTTGATGCGTCGAGGAAGCCCGCCTGATTGCGGCTTCAGGCGCAGATCCCCTGAACAGATCATTTCTATATTGTATGCGTTTAGTAAGATATCTCCGATCGAGAAGAACAGGCAGTCGGTCAAAATAAGCCAGTCCCTAGAGCAACGCGCTCTAAGCCCACCCGATTGCGCGACCGCGAACATTTTGTCTGCGTTAGAAAGCGTAATAGCTTGTATAGCCGCTGATGCGTGGGCGCGACGTCAAAGGTCTTAACAATTAAGGGAGTTCGGTGATGCAAATCAATCTTCGCAAGACGCTCGACGCGTCTTACTCGCGGCTCAAGCACGTAGAGCCATCACCCACGGCATTCGCAGGCAACTACGCGTTGTGCCTTGGCATGATCATGGGTGGACAGACCTGCAAGGGGATGTCGGTCCAGGAAGCTGAAAGTGAACGCGCTTACCTGGCGATGCTTGCCGCCCTGTACGAGATCCAACTCGTCATGCCGCGCAATCTAAGCAAGCGTTGAAGCAGTCAGGCAAGCAGTTATCGAAAAGCCGGGCATTTCATGTACCGGGATTTTTCAATCTTTAACCGTTTGGTTCAATTTTCCTTTGCGTGTGTTTCGGTCTTTGCCTTAGCATTGGCATTTCAGTTAGCGATGCTTCGCCAGGTTCACATC
Organism: Caballeronia sp. LjRoot34; assembly: GCF_964253815.1. Taxonomy (NCBI): domain Bacteria; kingdom Pseudomonadati; phylum Pseudomonadota; class Betaproteobacteria; order Burkholderiales; family Burkholderiaceae; genus Caballeronia; species Caballeronia sp. LjRoot34. The sequence goes on along the minus strand of NZ_CAXUSB020000001.1, from coordinate 2,493,087 downwards.
GGCTTCGGCTTCGGCCTTAGCCGCCGGTGCTGCAATGTCGAAAAGCGCACGTGTCATCTGGCGTAGATATCGTTCGATAGAGAAGTGCTCGCCTGCATCGGCACGACCTTGGGCAGCAAGACGCACCGCCAGCTCGGGTTCACGCTGCAACGTGCTGATTGCATCCGCGAGCTCGGGTGCATTGGCCGGTTCGACGATCAACCCGTTCTCGCGATCCCTCAGTATTTCGGGCACTGCGCCTCCGTTAGAGGCGATCACGGGTTTGCCTGCGGCCATTGCTTCAATGATTACAAGGCCGAACGGTTCCGGTTGCGTGGACGCATGCACGACCACGTTCATCACGTTCATCCATGACGCTACATCGTGTTGAAAACCCGCGAAGTGCACACGCTCTTCAATGCCAAGCGCTTTCGCTTGCGCCCTTAGACCCTGTGCATAGTCGGTCTCGCCGAAGAGTGCATTGCCGACAAGAACTAGATGAGCGTGTGGCACGCGTGCAATCGCATCAAGTGCTACGTGCTGACCCTTCCATGCAGTGAAGCGACCGAACAAGCCGACGAGAAAGGCGTCGACGGGAAGGCCGAGTGACGCGCGGCGCTGGTCCATTGGCGCCGCCGCTTGCGCTGTGTTGCCACGAAAACGCGCCATGTCCACGCCGTTGTGCACGACAGGTACCGCGCTGGGCGGCAGGCCGGTGAGTTCGATGAGCGCATCGGCGGAGGCACGCGAATTAGCGATCAGATGATCGACGCCGATCTTCACGGCCCACTTGATCAGCAGCAGATGCAGGCGGCCGAAGTGGTCGCGCGAGACGATATCGTGCACATGCCAGACCGTAGGCTTGCGATGCAGTACGCGGCCAAATGCACCCAGAATCAAGGCCTTTTGCGTGTTGAGGAACACGATATCGAAGGACTTCGCGCGGGCCGCAATGGAGCGCACCTGGCGCACGATACCCGGCAATGTGGCCAGTGCGGCGAACCGCATGCGGTCCTTCTTGATGTTTGAGATACGCGCGTCCGTGTCTACCGATACCCGCACGCCTTCAGCCTGGAGCCGTTCGCGAAACGGTCCGTCCGATAGCAACAGGACTTCGCTGCGTCGGGTGCATTGAATGGCTAGCGGCAGCAGGCAGATCTCGGCGCCGCCGAGCTGCCCGCTCTGGTCGATGAAGAGGATACGAGGCTCTTTCTTCGATAACGACGCAGTGGTGGTATCCGCGCGTTGCGGGGCGGATTCGCGTGTGTTGGTGGCCGTTGCCGGGCCTTTATCACGCAGCAGCGTGGTGGATGGAATTGATAAGCTGGCTGCGGATTTTGTTGGCATCGGTGACAGGGCGTTGCGAATAGTCGAATGAACGATGGGCAAACCCTGAGCGGATGAAGGTACCGACCGTGGGCAAGCGGACACAGCGCTCATTATTCGCAATGCGATGGGCGAAGTGTGTGGGCATGCGCACGAAAGCGTGCAGTGACTATCTTTAAACTCGCTTCATCGCAGCAAAGGCTGCAGCAGACGGGTTTCATCATGAAAGTGGCTATTGTTCACGACTGGCTGGTGGTGTCTGGCGGCGCGGAGAAGGTGCTGGAGCAGATGATTGCGTGCTTTCCGCAGGCAGATATCTTCAGTCTGGTGGACTTCCTCGAAGACCGCTCCATTGTTCACAACAAGCCAGTGAAGACGTCCTTCATTCAGGGGCTTCCCTACGCGAAGAAAAAGTATCGGGGGTATTTGCCGCTGATGCCGCTTGCTATCGAACAGTTCGACTTGTCCGGCTATGACCTTGTGCTCTCTAGTTCGCATGCGGTAGCGAAGGGCGTGCTGGTCGGGCCTGACCAGACCCATGTGAGTTATGTGCATTCACCCATTCGATACGCGTGGGACTTGCAACATCAGTATTTGCGTGAGGCGCGTCTTGAGCATGGACCGCGGTCATGGGCTGCGCGCATGTTGCTGCATTACCTGCGCAACTGGGACGCGCGCTCGGCTAACGGTGTGGACCGCATGATTGCGAATTCGCAGTTCGTGGCTCGCCGGATCATGAAGAGCTATAGGCGTGAAGCGGCGGTCATTGCACCGCCGGTTGATGTCCAGGCATTCGAGGTGGGTGACAAGAAGGGCGACTTCTATTTGACCGCTTCGCGGATGGTGCCTTACAAGCGTATCGATATGATTGTGGAAGCGTTTGCTTCCATGCCTGATCGCAAGCTGGTGGTGATTGGCGATGGCCCGCAGATGGATCTGGTGAGGTCGAAGGCAACGCCTAATGTGAGTATTTTGGGGTATCAGTCGTTCGAGGTCTTGAAGGATCATATGCAACGCGCCAAGGCGTTTGTGTATGCCGCGGAAGAGGATTTCGGCATTGCCATAGTGGAGGCTCAGGCATGTGGCACGCCGGTGATTGCTTATGGCAAGGGTGGGGCGCTGGAGTCGGTGGTGCCGCTTGGATCGCCAGGGGCGACGGGGTTGCATTTCATGACCCAGACATCGGCGGCGTTGTGTGATGCGGTGGAGCGGTTCGAGGATTGTTCGCATGCCTTTACGGTTGCTGCGTGCCGCAGGAATGCTGAGCGGTTTGGTGCTGCTGATTTCCGTCGACGGTTTATTGTTGAGGTGTTGAACGCGATGGCCAAGGCCGGTCCTAGCCGGGAAAGCGAGCTGACGAGCGTCATGCCGCCGGCGTATGTTAAGGCCGCTTAGGGCGGTGATTCTTCGCTCGCGCTAAGTTTTTCGCTCGCGCCGGTGGACGGGTTTGGGTGTTGGTGGTTTCGGGTGTAGTGGTCGGGGTTGATGCTGGGGTGGTCGGTTCTGGTGTTAGTGGTCGGGGGCAATGCCGGGTTGCTGCTTTCGGTGTTAGTGGTCTGCGAGAGTCGGATTTTCTCTTTATCACTGTTAGCCACTGTGCGTGGCGGCACGTCATTTCTGATATGACTTTCCGTGTCAACAGGTGTTTTTAGCTGTGGTCATCTTTTCTCTTCCTACAATTTCCTGAGGGCGGCGTAGCAGTAACACTCGACGGTGAATCAATCTGATATTCGCGGGTTGGTTACCGCATTACAGTGATCCGTCTCGTGAGCCTGCCGCTAACTTTGTGCGCAAGTCGGCGTGAACCGTTGATAAGCCGTTGCAAAGAAATGCCGCGGGTAACTCTGATGCCGGGCTACGCCGCCTTCAGGAAACTGCCTTTTCGATGATTGCAAAACTGTTTTTTGCTGGTTTAGACAGCCGCTCTGGAGTTGTTGATCGCCTGCTCCATGCCCAGACGGGCGATGTCCCAGATAAACCCGGCGAGTTCGCGAGCGATCGCGACGACCGCCACGTTTTTGAGTTTGCCCTTCGCCACCATTCTTCTAAAGCGCCCACACAGACGCAACTGCGCGTCCCAGGCGCGATCGATAATCACCTTGGGCACGCCCTCATGACGCTGCTGAATCTCGGGACTCACCCGGGCCGTATGCCGATAACTCCAGGCGGCCTCGATCAGCAACTTTCGCGCAAGCGAATTGCCCGTCTTGGTGATGCTGCCCTGGCGCCGGCTGCCCCCCGACGAGTATTCTGAAGGCGTTATGCCCAGCCACGCCATCAACTGCCGAGGATGGGCAAAGCGCGTCACATCGACGATCTCCGAGAGCAAGCCAACGGCGGTGGTGAACTTGATGCCGCGCATGGTTTGCAGGGCGAGCACGGCGGGATAAAAGCGCCACTGCGGCACCGCTTCGCGCAAGGCCGACTCAAGCCGCTCGCACTGCGCAAACCGGTCTTCGATCGCGCGGCGCAACTCGGTGAAGGCGAGGTCCTGCCATGCGTTGCCGAACGAGAACTTGCTGATCCAGCGTCGATGCGCCGGTCCCCAGTTCGCCGTGCCCGCGTATCGCACGGCGTGGGCGAGCAGGAACGATTTTAACGCTTGGCGGGCGCGTTTGAGGGCATCGCGCGTACTGGCCCAGACACGCGCAAGATCGCGAAATGCTTCGTCTTCGACGGTGGGCACATGCACGGCGCTGAGGTCGCCCGCGCGCAGTGAGCGCACGAGCTTGAGCGCGTCGCGGCGGTCGGTCTTCACGCGATCGCCGGCTTTGCGCGGGATCAGCGAGGGGGCGCACACCATGCACTCGAAGCCTTTGGCAGCGAGGCGGCGCTGCAGGTCATAGCCCAGAGGACCGGCTTCATAAACGATTTTTACGTGGCGAGCCTTGGATTGAAGCTTTTTGCATAACTGATCAATATCGCGAGAGCGCGTGCCGATCTTGCCGAGCACTTCGACTTCGCCGCTGCCCAGCGCGTAGGCAACTGTAATCGAGTCTTTGTGAACATCCAGTCCGACAAATAACGTGATATCGTTTTGCATGCTGGCCTCCGGGTTGGAAACAAAACCTATGAGTGACGGGTTCGCCCTCACTGTTACGGCTCTGGCACTATGCTAACCCGCGTGTTTTAGCTCTGCCACGGGGGCCAGCCCTTACTGCTCACGGAAGTCATACTAACTTTGTCCAAAGCGACAAAGAAACGAAGCAAAGAAAACGCTTTCAACCACGCTACCCTAAGTGTCCACAGCGTGCAGTTTTCATTCATAGGTGCCCCAAAAGCACGGTGCTCGCCAGAGCGGAGGATGTTTGAAACCCTCCTTCTCCGAACACGGATACCCACACGCTTCGCCACCAGTGATTGAACCTGCCCGAGGTTCACCCCGCGCTATCCGCGGACAACCTCCTGCCGAATATGTGCACGCGACGAAGCTCGTAGCCAACCCGCTCTAGACATAGGTGCCCCAAAAGCACGGTGCTCGCCAGAGCGGAGGATGTGTGAACCCCTCTTTCCCCGAACACCGATACCCACACGCTTCGCCACCAGTGATTGAACCTGCCCAAGGGGCACCCCGCGCTGCGCGCGTACCACGCCCGAACAAAATAATTCGAATCGCATAGTCACCACCTCCATGCATTTCACGTCCCCGCATCTCATAAATCCCCCTGAATACCCAAAATTCCTAGCAGATCAAGATTGATCTCATAGTTTTTATTTTTTTAAAAAGATAGGAAGGCTAATAAATATCTGAGAGGACGCACGCGCACCTTAGGTGCGGATCGAGCCATGGTTGACGCATTAAGAAATGAAGCAACAGATGCGCGTCAGGCGGAACTGATCCATGGGCGCTCGTGCTTGCCCGAGAGCACTGGTGGCGAAGCGTGTTCATGTCAGGATTCGCGAGAAGGAGGGGTTCACACATCCGTGGCTCTGGCGAGCACCGTGCTTTTGGGGCACCTATGAATCAAAACTGCACGCTGTGGACACTTAGGGTAGCGTGGTTTAAAAGCGTTTTCTTTGCTTCGTTTCTTTGTCGCTTTGGACAAAGAAATGACGTGCCGCCACGCACAGTGGCTAATAGTGATAAAGAGAAAATCCGACTCTCGCAGACCACCACGGCCGAAAGCACCAACCCGGCATAGACCCCGACCGCTAACCCTGGAACCTAGCACCCCGACATCAACCCCGACCACTATCCACAAACTCCCCAACACCTACCCCGTCCACCGGCGCGAGCGAATAACCCAGTGCGAATAAAAAATAACGCCCGCTTGCGCGGGCGTCAAAAACACTGGCAGCCTTACTGGCTATCTCATCTCACAGAACCAAAACATCTCCCCCGAACAACCTTCAATGCTTGACGTCGGCAGCGAGCGGATCGCTGGTATACGTATAAGCGTAAGCATAATCATAAGTGCCCTTGCGACCACCACTCTTGGCCGGCATGGCATTCAACACCCCACCCACAACCCTGGCGTGCGCTCGCTTAAGCTTCTTCAACGAATCGGCGATATTCTTTTCCGAGTGAGCACCCGAACGCATAACCAGTACGGTAGACCCAGCCAAACTGGCAATAACAGCCGCATCCGGCACCGCAAGCAACGGCGGCGTATCAACAATGACCAGGTCAAACTGCTTCTCAAAAGCCTGCAACAGCGAAGCAAACCGTGCTGACGTCAGAATCTCCGACGGGTTAGGCGGATGAGCACCCGAACCAATGAAGTGCAACCCCTGCACGCCTGTCTCGCGAGCAGCCATCTCGAAGTCCGTCTGCCCGGTGAGCAACTCAGTAAGCCCACCATGTGAAGACCGCCCGAGATACTGAGCTAGTCGCCCCCGACGCAGATCCGCATCGATAAGCAGCACCCGCTTGCCGGACTCCGCGAGCAGCGCAGCAAGATTGGCAGACAGGAAACTCTTGCCATCGGACGGCGCCGGACTCGTAATGGCAATCACCCGGTTAGGCGCATCGACAAGCGCAAATTGCAGCGTCGCCCTAAGCCCGCGAAGCCCTTCAATCGATGTATCGAACGGATGGGTCGTGGAAAGCAAAGGCTGCGTGGCACTGCGTGAAGCCGGCAAAACGGTCGCGTTCTGAAGCGCCATTGCCACGGGCGTTTTCGCAGAAAGACCAAGCGTCGAACCAAGTCCATCGCCCACCGACTGCGTACCCAATCGCTTGATGCCACTCGCCGTCCCTTTCGTCGAAGGCAGCGCAACCGGACGATCAAGCCGCGCACGATCAAGCCGGGCTTGCTCGGCACTGAACGGAATGGCGCCGAAGATCGGCAAGTTAAAGCGGCGTTCAACCAGATCCGGATCGTCCACACCCGCAAAAAATGCACGTCGTACAAAGGCAAACACAACCCCCGCGATCACCCCGAGCAAACCACCCGCGGCAATGATCAACGCGGCCTTGGGCTTGACGGGCTGCGAGGGTACAAGCGCCATATCGATGATATGTACATTGCCCACCGTCCCCGCACGGCTGATCGACAACTCCTGGGTCTTGTTCAGCAGGGCAACATAGATTTCGGAGTTGACCTTCGCTTCACGTTGCAGCGAAACAGCCTGACGCTCCGACCCCGGCAACGTCTTGAACTGGTTCTCGAAGCGCGACTTCTCTACATTGAGCGCGGCGAGTTGCGCATCAATTGCATGGACTTCGTCAGCCCCATCGGTAAAGCGCTGCAGTAGCTGCACACGCTGCATCCGCAACGCGGCGATCTGGCGTTCATAGTCAAGTCCACCGGAGAGATACGTCTGCGCTTCCTGGGTGGGCTGGAATGATCCGGCGGCGGTCTGATATTGCGCCAACGCGGTTTCGCTGGCGCGCAATTCATCACGTACTCGCGGCAGTTCGTTGTTCAGGAAGGTCAGCATGCGGTTCGCTTCTTCCTGCGCACGCTCCGTACGCTGCTTCAGATAGGAAGCAGCCACTGCATTCGCCACTTCCGTAATGAAGATCGGCTGCGCGCCGCTATACGAAATCTGCACAATGCCCGTGTCCTTGCCTTTCTCTCCGACCTGCATGCCGGCACCAAAGGCCTGCACGGCTTCAAGCTGCGAGGCACGCGTGACGAAGAACTCGGTGCCGGGACGCGCAACCAGTTGACTCACCATCAGCGTGACGCCGTTGCCTGTCGCGAGGGTACCGGCTTCGCCTTTGAGCAGTTCGTGATTCTCTGCATCGAGCAGCTCGAAGCGGCCTTCTCCAAGCGCACGCAACGTAAGGCGCTGGTCCTGCAAGATGCTCGGCACGTCCACCGAGTCCACCTTGAACTCTTCACCGCCCCAGGCGTATGAATCGAAGCCGAACAGGGCGGGAAGGGGACGACCGTTATGCGCGAACAACGACGTCACCCGGCCAATCACCGGCATGACGTTCGAGGACGTGCCGAAGTTCAGCTTGAACTGTTCGACCACCGGGTCGATCACGGCGCGGCTCTTGATGATCTCGATCTCGGCGTCGGCATGCAGCGAACCCGCACTCGGCATCAGCGCCGCGGCAAGCGATGCCTGGGCGCTGTTGGGTGAGTTGGGGCTGGGTGTTTCCACCTGCACCAGCGCATCTGCCGAATAGACGGGCGTTGACATCTTCGCGTACAGGACGGCGGCCAGCAGGATGCTGAACGCAATGCCCAGCACCCACCAGATCTGGTCCACAATCATCCGCACCAGATCACGCAGGACGAACTCTTCGTCCTTGGCCGGCGTGGGCGAATGTTCCAGCATTTCATAAGTACTCATGTCGCACTCCAGGCGTAACAAGTGACACTCGTGTCAGCGGGTGGTTTGTATGGTGTAGAACAGGGTCTGGATGGTCGGCGAGATCTGCTCGAGCACGCGGTTGAAACGAGCAGCGCTGGCAACCTGCACATAGACCACGTCGCGCGGATGCAAGTCGAATTGCGTCATCAGCATCAGCGCGTCCACTTGCGTCATGTCCAGTTTGTACACACTAAGATCGAGCGGCCGCGCAGCCGGCGCCATGCTTCCATCGGCGGAGGTAATGGCCGACGTCTTGAGCATGCCGCCTTTCGCGAACTGCTGGTCCGAACCACGGATCACATAGATCATGCGCGGATCGGCAGAGTGCGGGTCGATGCTGTTGGCATTGGCGAGGGCGTCGGCGAGCGTCAAATGACCGCGGTTCATCGGTATGGTCTGCGGCTTCGCCAGTTCACCAAGCACGAACACCCGGCTCTTGGTGCGATCCGGTACGTCGATGATGTCGTCATCCTGCAGCAACACATTCTGCTGGATATCGCCGCGATCGAGCAGGGCGGCTACATCGACTGCATAACGATGACCGTCGCGCGTGATGCCGACATTCTGCAGGTCGGCATCGGGATTCGCTCCACCCGAGCGGTTGATGGCATCGATGACGGACAGCGGCACGTCGGTGATCGGCTGCGACGAAGGTTGCTTCAGGTCGCCGGTGACCTGGACCTGCTTGCTATAGAAGCCGGTTATGCGAACGTCGAGCTGCGGATTGCGAATGGTCTTCGAAAGACCTTTGGTCAGGGCCTCTTGCAGTTCCTCAGCGGTCTTGCCAACTGCTTGTACACGGCCTACGCGCGGAAAGAAAATGGTGCCGTCATTGGCCACGCGCACGGTCACGCCGCCGGCTTCGGGGGCGCTCGTGCCGCCAGTGCCGCCGGCCGCGCCAATAGGCGCGCCGCCGCTCGCTGCCGTGCCGCCGGGTGACGCCGAGGGCAGCGGCGGTAAGCCCGCCGCCCCCGTGCTCGCCGAGATGCCGGCTGAGCTGAATTCAGGGTGATCCCATACCGTGACGCTGATCTGGTCGTTCACGCCAACGTGATACGCGTACAGCTTGCGCGTGTCCCTGGTGAGACAGGTCAGCGGACATACGCTCGCAAGCGTTGCATCGCCCATGCGCGGATGGGTCTCGAAGTAGGTGACGTCAATAGGCTGGACGTGATACTTCACGTTCGCCTGGGCGACGCTTTCCGGTGACGGCGTCTGGTCCAGCCGGTCGGTGTCGAGATACGGTCCGGGCGCAATCGCGCAACCGGTAAGCGATGCTGTGAAGGTCGCGCCAGCCAGCAGTGATACGAGTAGTTTGATGTTCATATTAGTAGTCCTCGCGTTACGGATACGCTGAATCTCCTCAGCGCAAAGTCTCCTGCCTGTCACCGCGCAGTGCGCGTAGGGGGTGCTTCCCGTGCATGACATGAGCGCCTTCGCAGCTCTGGTCCCGGCGTTACTCGCGACTGGGTTTCTTCCCCGGTCCACCCATCGCGGCAACCACTCGTGACAACAGCTAACGCTCCCCGTCTGACTATCGGACGGGTATTCACACAGGAAGAACCACAGGTTGAAAGGCGCGCGGCAGGAGATCCACGTACCTTCGAAAAAAATCTGTATTGACTATGTTGCTCTACAGCCTCGCTTCATTTCTTCTCACCGCTTATATCGTCCGGGCTGCTCGCACTTGCCGGCCATGAAGGTCAAGGCGGAGGCGCGCATCTGGCCGTTCGATATGACATCGTGGCGTTATCGGCAGGGTCGGTAAGTGCGCTTGCGCACGTCCGGGTCTTACTTCACACAAATACTTTCTGCGTGAGACCGCGTGCTGGATGTACTTGACGCGGGACTCCTGAACATCTCGCTTACTACGTGAAGCAGAAACTCGTGAAGCAGAAACTTTATCGTGGCGCGTCGCGAGATCAATCATGCGCGCAGCTCTTCGATTCAAATGCTGTTCAGATAATCGGCAATTCAGCATGCGCGACTCGAGAGACGAAATGATGAAAGCGCCTTCAACGAATGCGAGCGTGCCAGTGCGGGTCGATGCAAAGTCGAACGCAGCAGGCCGGGTTGTCTGGAGAACGTCATCGGCGCCACCGCCAACATCAGGCGCACGATCACGATTGCAGGAAGGGGAGAGCACGGGGTCGGCCGGAACGACGATGAACTGCTGCGGGGGAAGTCCGTTTCGCGTGCTTCTGCAATACGGGAAATTCCACCGAACCTGCGGTCCATCCGAACGATCCAGACACGCCGAACAACGAGGCCGATTCGCCAATAGCGCCCAAGGGTCGCATCGAGACACAAGCGCCGAACACTTGAGGCCATGGCCTGGCTCCTTCACTCCTGCACCATGTCCCGTGTTCAGTGAACCGCTTCAGCCTGATGCAGACGCGGCAGCAGCCGGTCGAATTCACGCTTGACGATGCCGTAGCATTCGCATGCACGCGACTCGAGGCCTTCGCGATCCAGGACCTTGATGCAACCACGGCTGTGATGGATCAGGCCGGCGTCATGAAGCTTGCCTGCAGCTTCTGTCACGCCTTCACGACGCACGCCCAGCATGTCGGCAATCAACTGTTGCGTGACTTGCAATTGATTCGACGTGGTGCGATCGATTTCGATGAGAAGCCAGCGGCACAGTTGCTTGCTGAGCGAGTGGTGGCGATTGCATGCCGCCGTCTGCGCAACTTGCGTGAGGAGGGCTTGCATGTACAGCAGCATCAGGCGGCGCAGGAAGTCAGAGCGGCCAAACTGTTCACGCAGTGCGGATGCGCTCATGCGATAAGCGAAGCCCGGGCATTGCACCTGGACACGCGTCGGCATGGTTTCGCCGCCAGTCAGTACCGGCACGCCGGTCATGCCTTCACGGCCGACTGCTGCGATCTCTACCGAACCGCCGTCTTCCATCGTATGCAGAAGGGAGATGATGGCGGTGGTGGGGAAATACACGTGATGAATACGTTGTCCCGAATCGCACAGCAATTGGTCGGTGCGAAGTTGAACCAGTTCAAGATGCGGCGTGAGGGCTTGCCATTCGTGTGCGGGAAGCGCACCCAACAAATGATTGCCGTGCAGGTCGGACTGAAGGGTCAGCATGATGTTCTTCTCTCGTAACTTTGCGCATTGCGCCTTACTTGTTATTTACCGGTCAGCGATTCGTTTCGTGGATGCATCTGACGGCATCCATCGAAACGTGTCGCGACCAGCCCCGTAAGCAACCCGGCATCGTCATTTAGTTGAATTCGTTTTTCGACGGTGCCGGTGCTGCGAGACTCATTTAGCGAGGACCGTGCCAGCAATGCGCTATCTCAATGCCATCATGGCGTCGTGCTTCAAGCGGGGTGAGCGCGAATCCGCAGATGGATATTTTTGTTTCACTCTTGAACATGGCGTCAGTAGACAGGCGCTATTGATGCGATTGATGCAGCGCACGCTTTTGTCTGCGCAATGCCTTGCTGGTGGCCCGTTAGAGTTTTTTTCCGGACGTGCAACGCGACCCCGGGGGCTTGTGCGTTGAGGGGGCGAGGCACCATTCGTCGGTTGTTTTGAAATTGATTCAGAACTGTTCCATCGACTTGGTGCGCTAGCGAACGCATTTGCTTCGCAGCGCCGCTTGACACGCTTGCACGGCGTGATGGAACGCATGCTGCCTTGCTCAGCATGGCCTTCTAATTTCGCTGGTACTGAATTGAAAACGTTGCGTTGAGTGCACGAACCTCACCTTCTGGCGGATGAGAAGTGTTGCGCTGGCGACCAACCAGCGCGATCCGGCGTTCGCGGCCGGGTGCCAGATGGAACCAGTCGAGCGTCGCGCGATAGTGCGGATCGACGATATGAACCCAGCGTGCCAAACGTTTGGCGCTCACTACCAGCTCCCAGTTCTCATTGCTGGTTTGTTCCACGCGAACCTCGAGTCCGAGTTCGTGGCGCTGCGTGCAGGCGCGCTCGGGGAAGTGGAATGCTTCTGAGAGCACGGTGCCGCTAACCTTGTCTCGCAAGGTAATCACGGTGGCATCGTGGGCACGAGGACCGAATCTGTACGCGTAGGTGAAATCGAAGAACTGGCCGAGCAGGTCAGAGGCCTGAACGCGCGCTGTACTGCGCGCCGCGAGTGTCACGTCCCTCGACGCGCTGGCCACTTTCGTTGCGCCGTCACGAAGACACGCGAGTTCGAGGTGGGCGTCGATAGCCACAGCGGTTTCATTGACCAAATGCACATCGAGGCCATCAAGGCCCTCGTCGGTGATGAGGGCTGCTACGGGGTGCAAAACCTGCGCGAGGCCGTGCCAGGCGCTTTTGGGCGCTCCCAGGGCGTCGATTACACCCCAGCCCGCGCCCGGCCTCAGGTCCTGCAACTGCCAGACGATCCCGCCGGCGCACGACGAGCCATGGCGGCGCCATTCCGAGAAGACTTCGGTCATGACCTCGGCCACAACCGCGCGCGACAGGTCGAGATATCGCTCGGGGTCTTCGTATCGGAGGCGGGCGGGATCGACCTGGTAGAGCGTGCGCAGGTAGTACTCGCGCACGTCGTCGAAGTCCCAGCCTGCGCCGGGGTCTCGCGGCACGGCGGCTTTCCAGCGGGGCTCATGCGGCTTCGATGCGAGCGGCACGGTGTTGAGCGCGACATCGTCGGGGACGTTGGCGAACGCTAGGCATTCGCTGGCGAACCGGACGTTCGCGCGGCGGGCGTCTTCGAGCGGCCGCTGGTAAGCGCCCACGCCGTAGTAATGCGTGACGCCGGCGCGCGCGGCGAAGGGCCACGCGGTGACCCCGGCGTCTCCAGTGTCTCCAGCGTTTCCAGTGGGTATGCTCGGCGAGTTCATCACGTAAGGCACATCGGGCCGCAGCGCCGCCACGATCGACGGTAACTGCTGCGTGAACAACGTTTGCGTGCGCAGTTCGGGCGGCAGGCCAAGCATGGCGCCTTGCTGATCGGCTTCACTGCCGCCGCAGAGCACGGCAAGCGAAACGAAGCGCCTTGTGCGCGACAGGAATTGTTCGGCTTCGTGCTGGACACTGGCCGTGAAGGCGGCATCCGTCGGATAGTCGAAATTCGCAAATGCAAAATCTTGCCAGATCAAAAGTCCGTATTCATCCGCCAATCCATAGAAGGCATCGGACTCATAGAGCATCGTGCCGCCCACGCGCAAGAGGTTCATGCCGGCGTCGCGGGCGAGCTGGAAAAACGTTTGCGCCTGTTCACGCGAACCGCTGAGCGACACGAGATCCGCGTGCGTCCAGCATGCGCCGCGCGCAAAAACAGGCACGCCGTTCACCACTAGCTGAAAGCCATCGCCCAACGGGCCGCGGTCTACGCGCAGTTCCCTGAAGCCGATGCGCCCAAGCTCGATCACTTCACTGTCAGCAAACTCGAGCGCCACGCGATGCAAGGCGGGTTCGCCATGCGTATGTGGCCACCAGCGCGGCACATCGGGAACGCGCAAGGTTCCCGCAAGCGTTTGCGTATCGCGCCATTGCAGCGTTATTGATGCATCGTTGCAAACAAGTCGTGCGGTCTGTTCAGGTTGCGGATGGACAAACCGGAGCGTCAGGTGAATCAGGCCGTCGTTGCCGTCGAGGCTTGAATGCAGGTCCACACGATCGATCGACGTGGCTGACTCACCAAGTAATTCCACCGGCCGCCATGGACCCACCGCTTGTATTGGCGGGCACCAGCCGGGCATGTGGCCGAGCAGGGTCGTGCGTACGTTGCGCAGTGTGGCCGGTTGAGCGAGCCTTGGCCGCCAGCGTGCGCGGGTGCGTTTGGCTGCGAGCGCGGCACTCAGCGAACGAAAGCAGAGATAGAGCGTGGCATTGCCATCCAGATGCAGGTCGAGATCGTGCGCGACGAACATCGAATCGGAATCGAGCAGTTTTGTATTGTCGAGCCAGACTTCCGAAAGTGTTGCAAGTCCGTGCATGCGCAGGCGGCGCTGCCCTTTTTCGCATAGGACCAGTCGATACCAGTGGTCATCAAAAGCGAATGTCGGGGGGGACTCGAGATCGAGCTTGCCGGCGTCTCGCCATGCCGATGCGACCGTGCCGGGCACGGGTGCGGCGAGCCATCCGGCGAGCCGTTCGTCAGCGCTCAATGCAGCGGGCGTGGCATAAGCGCCCGCGCGCGTGGTGAGGCACTCCCAGCCCTCGGACAACAGGCGTGGAAAAAAAGCGGACGGCGAAGCACTGGCACCGGGCGACGGGACGCTCATGGCGGTTTCCTCGAATGGTGTAGTGGGTTTCGTTCGCACTCGGGGTTGGGGGGGCGAGGGGCCGGGTGGTTGTTAGTCGGGTGGTTGGTTGGTGCTTTCGGCGTTAGTGGTCAGGGGTCTATGCCGGGGTGGTCGATTCTGGGGTTAGCGGTCGGGGTCTATGCCGGGTTGCTGCTTTCAGGGTTAGTGGTCTGCGAGAGTTGGATTTTCTCTTTATCACTATTAGCCACTGTGCGTGGCGGCACGTCATTTCTGATATGACTTTCCGTGTCAACAGGTGTTTTTAGCTGTGGTCATCTTTTCTCTTCCTACAATTTCCTGAGGGCGGCGTAGCAGTAACACTCGACGGTGAATCAATCTGATATTCGCGGGTTGGTTACCGCATTACAGTGATCCGTCTCGTGAGCCTGCCGCTAACTTTGTGCGCAAGTCGGCGTGAACCGTTGATAAGCCGTTGCAAAGAAATGCCGCGGGTAACTCTGATGCCGGGCTACGCCGCCTTCAGGAAACTGCCTTTTCGATGATTGCAAAACTGTTTTTTGCTGGTTTAGACAGCCGCTCTGGACTTGTTGATCGCCTGCTCCATGCCCAGACGGGCGATGTCCCAGATAAACCCGGCGAGTTCGCGAGCGATCGCGACGACCGCCACGTTTTTGAGTTTGCCCTTCGCCACCATTCTTCTAAAGCGCCCACACAGACGCAACTGCGCGTCCCAGGCGCGATCGATAATCACCTTGGGCACGCCCTCATGACGCTGCTGAATTTCGGGACTCACGCGGGCCGTATGCCGATAACTCCAGGCGGCCTCGATCAGCAACTTTCGCGCAAGCGAATTGCCCGTCTTGGTGATGCTGCCCTGGCGCCGGCTGCCCCCCGACGAGTATTCTGAAGGCGTTATGCCCAGCCACGCCATCAACTGCCGAGGATGGGCAAAGCGCGTCACATCGACGATCTCCGAGAGCAAGCCAACGGCGGTGGTGAACTTGATGCCGCGCATGGTTTGCAGGGCGAGCACGGCGGGATAAAAGCGCCACTGCGGCACCGCTTCGCGCAAGGCCGACTCAAGCCGCTCGCACTGCGTAAACCGGTCTTCGATCGCGCGGCGCAACTCGGTGAAGGCGAGGTCCTGCCATGCGTTGCCGAACGAGAACTTGCTGATCCAGCGTCGATGCGCCGGCCCCCAGTTCGCCGTGCCCGCGTATCGCACGGCGTGGGCGAGCAGGAACGATTTTAACGCTTGGCGGGCGCGTTTGAGGGCATCGCGCGTACTGGCCCAGACACGCGCAAGATCGCGAAACGCTTCGTCTTCGACGGTGGGCACATGCACTGCGCTGAGGTCGCCCGCGCGCAGTGAGCGCACGAGCTTGAGCGCGTCGCGGCGGTCGGTCTTCACGCGATCGCCGGCTTTGCGCGGGATCAGCGAGGGGGCGCACACCATGCACTCGAAGCCTTTGGCAGCGAGGCGGCGCTGCAGGTCATAGCCCAGAGGACCGGCTTCATAAACGATTTTTACGTGGCGAGCCTTGGATTGAAGCTTTTTGCATAACTGATCAATATCGCGAGAGCGCGTGCCGATCTTGCCGAGCACTTCGACTTCGCCGCTGCCCAGCGCGTAGGCAACTGTAATCGAGTCTTTGTGAACATCCAGTCCGACAAATAACGTGATATCGTTTTGCATGCTGGCCTCCGTGTTGGAAACAAAACCTATGAGTGACGGGTTCGCCCTCACTGTTACGGCTCTGGCGCTATGCTAACCCGCGTGTTTTAGCTCTGTCACGGGGGCCAGCCCTTACTGCTCACGGAAGTCATACTAACTTTGTCCAAAGCGACAAAGAAACGAAGCAAAGAAAACGCTTTCAACCACGCTACCCTAAGTGTCCACAGCGTGCAGTTTTCATTCATAGGTGCCCCAAAAGCACGGTGCTCGCCAGAGCCACGGATGTGTGAAACCCTCCTTCTCCGAACACCGATACCCACACGCTTCGCCACCAGTGATTGAACCTGCCCAAGGAGCACCCCGCGCTATCCGCGGACGACCAACCACCAAATGTGCACGCGCCTCGAACCACGTAGCCAACCCGCCTGGAAACGAAGCCCCAAAATACGTAAGGCGGTATCCAACGAAAATAACTGTCTAGGCCGTGCAGCAAACTCACCAAAACTGAAGTAGTAAATCCGCATCAGGCTGTGACGCACGAATATGGCCGCGTAGACCGGGGAGTTAACCCACCAAAAAAGCCGCGACCGTAAATACGTGTGAGGAAATTTGGATTCCTTAGCAATGGTGCTTGCCCGAGAGCGTACGGGGCGAAGCGTGTTCGTGTCAGGATTCGCGAGAAGGAGGGGTTCAAACATCCTCCGCTCTGGCGAGCACCGTGCTTTTGGGGCACCTATGAATGAAAACTGCACGCTGTGGACACTTAGGGTAGCGTGGTTGAAAGCGTTTTCTTTGCTTCGTTTCTTTGTCGCTTTGGACAAAGAAATGACGTGCCGCCACGCACAGTGGCTAATAGTGATAAAGAGAATATCCGACTCAGGCAGACCACTAAGGCTGAAAGCAGCAACCCGGCATTGACCCCGGCCACTAACCCCAAACCGACCAACCCGGCATAGACCCCTGACCACTAACGCCGAAAGCACCAACCAACCAAACAACCACCCGTCCGCCGGCCCCCAACCCCGAGTGCGAACGAAACCCAGCCCTTAACGTATCAACGCCGCAAGCGGTTCCACAATTTTCTCGTAGGACTCTTCCAGCACATCGAAACACTCATGACAGGGGTCCCGCCGACCACGAGCAATCGCTCGCACCAGCCGGAACTGCATCACCATCGACTCGGTCGCAATACGTTGCGCTGCAATCGGCATCGCCTCGGGAATCGCGAAACCACGCTCGCGCACCCAGACAAGGTATCTCGACATGAACTCGAAGTTCGAGCCGAGTTGCCGCATGACGTTGAAAGTGTATAGGTGGAAATGCTCCGGGCCACGCTCGAACAGCATCTCGAGATGCTCGGGAAAAGCCGCCCGCCATTGCGTGATCGGATTGCGCGCCGGACGCCGCTGCAAATGCGCAACCAGCAGATCCGCAGAGGCTTCCGCCAGCGCCGTGCCGCTCAGCGCAGGCCGTGCACGCTTGCAGAACTCCACGTACGGAAACAGCAACTCGGGACGGCCATCGAGTTCCGGCAGCCGGCGAAACACACCTTCATAGTCCTCGCCCTCCAGCACGAAGTAACCGGTGTTGTGGAAATAACCAAGCCGGCGCGAGCGCGGATCGATGTAATCCACGCCGATGGTCGTCTTCGTGTGATCGTGCCGGTATGACGTGGCGCGCGTATCGGGCAGGTAAAACGCATCGACTTCAGCCAGCACGGTATGGCCGCGCTGGGTCTGCGTACGCACGCGGTCTTCCAGTGAATCGTAGATGGCCAGTTCCTGGACCTGCAAACCATAGAGCTTATCGAGGTCCTCCAGCGGAAACTTGAAGAACGTGAACTGGTCGCCCTCGAAGTCTTGAGTGACCGTAAACGCCAGCGCCGCGCGCGGATCGAGTCCATAGCCGTGCAACAACTCGATCCACAAATCCACGTAGCAATTTGTTTCCGCCCAGACCCGTTCGCCCTGATGCAGCGAGTGCGACTGGTGCTTGCGCACGCGCATGTGGGGTGGGCGCAATTGCACGACCCGGGCGCGCTCGCGGCTGGAATCCGTTATGCCGCTGCTGTGGACGGCAGTCATGACAGCGCCTCGAGTCCGGCGCTGATACGCGACTGCGTGTCGCCCCAAAGGAACTCACGCACATCGGCCGGCCACGCTTTGACATCGAGGCCGTGATGCCGGAAAAGGGCAAGCGTCGTGCGTTCCATGCCGAAACCGACGCACGCGGTATGCGCCAGTTCACCGTCCGCCTGGGCGATCTTCCAGATCTCGCCGAAGTGTTCCATGTGATAGTTGAACGACAGGCATGCCGTCGGCCGGTCAGGCGTGGCAACCGGAATCAGCAGTTCGAATTTCAGTTGCTGAGCGCGCTGGCTGTCGGCCACGATCTTGCCGCCACGGCCGAAAAACGGGTCGTTGGCGAGATCGATCTCGAACGGCAGGCCGAGCATTTTCACGAGCAGCGAACCCCGCTCGATCCATTTTTCCCGGAAATCCATGACCTGCTGCGGACTGCCGAGACGCACGTATTCGCGCATCCGGAACATCTGCATGCGGCCCGGATCAATGGAGGGTTCATGGCGGAAGCAATACGCAAACACGTCGACAGTTGCACCGTCTTCGGCCAGTGCGCCGCGTTTCGCAATGGTCGGGTAGATCGGATAGCAGGCCGCTGGCGTCAGGACCAGGCGGGTCGGCTTTTGCTGGTCCATCCATTCGTCGGTGCGTTCTTCCTCGCCTACGGATACGGTCTTTTCGAGGGCTTCCAGAAGCCGATGGTGACCGCGGTCATTGCCCTGGAACGAGTGGATCGTGCCGGCGAGATCGGGGAAGCTCTTCAGGTATTCGCTGTCCTCGAAGTCGTGGCGGCGCATGGCGGGAGGAAAGCGCAGCACTTCAGCTTCCTGGTCGGCGCCCAACAAGGTGATCGCGTTGTTCAGACGGTCGATCACGTCCTCGAATACCTGGCTGCGGCCATACAAGCCGTCTTCGCCGGTATCGATCAGGATTCCCGCTTCAATCAAACGATCCCGCAACGTGATGTCCGAAGCGTTGTAGGTGGATGCGTGTTGGGCATCGGCGGCTGCGATGGCCGCGTGTTCCGTTACCGTGTTCATGTCCTAGATTCTCCCCGTAGCCGGCGTGCGCTGCGCAAGCAGCAGGTTCGCCGTGTTCAATTGGATGCGGTCGTTGCTGATCATCAGCGGTGCTGAGAAAAGATCTCGCAGATGACGCCCAAGGCTGTAATCAGTGTTGTTCTTGTAGCCCGCCATGCCGCAGATCATCAGCGTCTCCTGCACGACCTGCAGCGCAGTCGACGAGATGCTGAGCTTCAGCGTGTTCATGTCGGAGGCGAGACTCAGTGAGGCGCCCAGCGGCGTATCGAAATCGCAGGCTTCCTGTGCGTCGCGCGCAATGCGTTCCGACGAGGCGTCGCTTGCGGCATCGAGTGCAACCTTGAGGCGCGCCTGCATCATGCGCAACTGAGCGACTGCGTCCGCGAGCCGTCCCGCCGAAGGGGGCAATGCACCCGGCTTGCCGCGCGCCTGGGCACGGAAGAACTGGTGCGCGCGGTTCACGGCGTCAGCGGTAATGCCGATCCATACCGACGCCCAGAGCGTGTGCGAAACCGGCAACATGCTCTGGTCGGCAATCTGCGCGAACGGCACGGGCAGGATCTGCTCGGCGCGGCCCTCGGCGATCAGCCGGAAGCTTTCGCTGCAGGTGCCACGCATGCCGAGCGAGTCCCAGCCGCCGCGCTTTTCCAGCACGAGCGAGTCGCGCGGCGCCACGATCAGCACCTGGTCCGACGCACTGGCCTCTGGACTGCGGCGCGCGGTGACCAGGATGCAGTCGGCATGCTCGCCGTACGAGATGGTCGGTGCGAGCTTCTCGATCCTGAACGCGCCATCGACCAGTTCGACCGCACAGGCGCTGGTGCGCATGTTGCCGCCGATGGTTTCTTCGGACGTCGCCGAGGCGAGCAGCCATTGCTCGTCCACCAGGCGCGCGATCATCTCGCGTTGCCACGGGATTGCATGGCCCTGATCGACGATGCACGCGACCTGGCTTTGATGCATCGCATAGACCATTGCAGTCGATGAACACGCACGCGCCAGTGTTTCGCAAATGCGCGCCACTTCGGCAAGCGTCAGGCCGGCGCCCCCAAGCGCGGCAGGGATCATCGCGGACAACAGGCGTTCGCGGCGCATTGCCTCGAAGGCTTCCACCGGGAAACGCGCATCGCGATCGACTGCGGCGGAATGAAGTGCTGCGACTTGCGCCACGCGGCGAGTGGCGGCGAGCCACGCGGGCTCGGCCGACGCGTGCCGCACGTCTGCCACGATCTGCGCTGCCACGACCGCGGCTTCTTCGGCCTTCACTGTTGCAAGGACGGCGATATCCGTCGAGGCGTTCATGCTGCGGCCTGCGCCAGTTGCAGCTCGGTCACCGCGGCAGCGAGCGAGTCGATCGACGAAAACAGGCGGCGCGTCAGCATGCGGTCGGGGATCTCGATACCGAACTCGTCTTCGACGGCGAGCATCAGATGAACCGTCGCGAGCGATGACAAGCCGGCGGCGTAGAGGTCGGCGTCGTCGGCGAGCGAGTCTGCGGGAACGTCGAGCCGGGCGGATTCGGTAAGGATGCGGCGCAGTGCGGATTTCATGTAATAGCCCCCCAAAGAAATGTCACTAAAGGTGTTTCACCTAAGACCGGCCGCAGCCGCTTGATATCGGCTTGGTCGCGTGACCGGAACCGGACTGGTCTTGCAATCGGCAACCTGGCGCACGTTTGTTTTGAAGCCTGGAGGCTCATCCCGTGTTGGCGGACTCCAGACTTTTTCTCGCGGCAGTTCGTCATTCGCCGATTGCGGTTCGGTTGACCGTATTTAACGGATTGGCAAGGGGTTGCGTCGGTGCGATGCCGCACGGAAGTTATGCGGTCGGAGACTTAAGGTATGAACATCGAACAGGCCGGTGCTGCCGGCTTTATCTGGAGCAGGGCCGGCACATGAACTGGAAAGCACTCGACTTCGAGCAAATCACCGCACGGGAGCTGTATTTGATCCTGCGGGCGCGAAGCGCTGTGTTCGTTGTCGAACAGTCCCATGTGCATCTGGACCCGGACGGGCGCGATGAAACGTCTCTCCATGTGTTTGCAGTCGATGACATCTCGCGGCCGATGCCCGTCATGGCCTATGCGCGCTTGCACGAGGGCAGCATGGGGCCGGCTGAGGCAGGGGTGGTCGTGGTGGACAAGATCCTTACCAGCCCGCTGCGTCGAGGCGACGGCACGGCTGCGGCGCTGATTGCGCGTGTTATCGCGGCAGCGGGCGAACGGTGGCCCGGGCGGGGTGTGCGCTTGCTGGCGCCGGTGGGCTTGCGCGGCTTTTACGAAGCATTCGGATTTCGCAAGGATGAGGGGCCGTTCGTCGAGCGTGGAGTTCGCTTGATTGGACTGATACGCAAGAGCCGTTATAACGGCCGCACGAACCAGCATGCCGGCGAGGCGGATTTCGTCGAGACGGTCCAAGAGGTTTGAAGATTTCGAGAACGCGGCAGCTCGTGAAGTGCGAGTGAAGTCCCTGAAATACGTATCTGCAAGTGCCTGACGTCGGCATTGGACGTTTCCAAATGACACAGAGGACGCGAGTGACGTGCATTGCACGAACACGACGCCGACCTCTCCTTCACAGGATTTAACGATGTCGAGTGTTTCGATCACGAATGGGCGAGACGAGTCGCCGGACGGGGCTGTCGGGTCGTGGAAGACGCCATGGATGGCGCAGCGCGAGAAGATGGCGTCTGCGCCTGCGCCGTCGCCGGCCGCAAAGGCAGCTCGCGCGGCGAAGCTCGCGGCCGAAGACGTGGAGCTGAAGCAGCGCGCGGAGCTGAGCCGGCGGCGCCGGATGATGATCGCGCCTTTGGCGTTTGCCGCGCTCACGGCGTTATTGCTCGTGCTGCATCAGAGCCGTGTGCTGGAATTCTTTTATCCGGCGGGTGCCGTCGCGGTCGCCGCGATTCTCTACAAACGCTCGCCCGCGCACTATCTCTCGTTCGTCGTGTGGCTGTTCTTCCTCACACCGGAAGTGCGGCGCCTGTCCGACTACTTCACCGGCACGTTCAGTGACCGCAGCCTCATCATGCTCGCGCCGGTGATAGCGGCCGCGCTGTGCGGCATGAACCTGCTGACCCATTTTCGCGTGCTGATGCAGCGGCGTGCGATCCCGCTCACGCTGATCGTGCTCGGCATCTTCTATGGTTATGTGATCGGCATGGTGGGCGCCGGAATTGCAGCCGCGTCCTATACGCTGATCTCGTGGTTGTTCCCGGTCCTGATCGCTTTCCACATTCTTGTTACATGGCGGCAGTACCCCGAGTATCACCGCACGATGCTCAAGACCTTCGTGTTCGGTGGCTTTGTGATTGCGGCATACGGCGTGTTCCAGTACGTCAGCCCACCGCCCTGGGACGCGTTCTGGCTGCTGCAGTCGGGCATGATCTCCGAGGGCGTGCCGCTGCCGTTCGGCATGCGGGTCTCTAGCACGATGAATTCCTCAGGCCCCTTTGCCATAGCGATGATGGCTTGCCTGCTGATGACGCTCGCCGCGCGCAACAAGACGGCTTTTCTCGCGGGCGGCCTGGCCGTGCCGGCGCTGATCGGCACGATGTCGCGCAGCGTGGTCGGCGGCCTCGCAATCGGGCTGGTGTACCTGTTCGTCATGCTCGACGGTCGCAGCCGCTTGCGGCTGGTCGGTGGTGTCGCGGTGATCGTGCTGCTGTGCTCGCCGGTCGCCATGATCGATGAAATCTCGGACAAGGCGATGGCGCGCTTCTCCACGGTGACCCAACTCGATAATGACTACAGCTATCAGGTCCGCACCGAGATCTACAACCACTTCCTCTCCGAGATGACCACCAATATCGCGGGGCAGGGTCTTGGCATGACCGGTCTCGGCTCGAAGCTCTCGGGCGATGGGTCGTCGAATAATGTCGACTTCGACAGCGGCCTGATGGAAGTGCCGTACGTGCTTGGATGGCCCGGCACGCTGCTCTACGCGGCAGGATTGCTGATGCTGATACTGCGCGCGTTTGTTGCCAGCTTCGCCAGGAAAAGCGATCGCTTTGCCGTGGCCGGCACGGCCGCGGCGTTCGGCGTGCTGGCCATGATGGTGTTCGTCAATACGCTGATTGGCTCGGGCGGCATGTTCTTTTTCATCGGCGTGATGTTGCCGGTTACCGGCTGGCGTTATGCCCGCGAGATTCAACAGTCGGCGCGCGCCGCCGCCGTTCGTTTAGACGCTGTGGTCTCGCCGGGGCGAGCAGCCACGGGGACCGTGGCGCAGCGGAACATCGCGCAGCCGTCCACGCTGACTTTGCGCACATGAGCGCCGTTGCCGATCAGTCCGTTCAGTCCAGTCAGTCCAGTCAGTCTGCGGGACCCAGCCAGGTACCAGACAGCACGACAGCACACTCAGTATCCAACGAGGACCGTATGAATCTGCTTATCGTCACCCATACCGTCGGCCGCAACGACGGGCAAGGGCGCGTCAACTACGAGGTCGTTCAGGCAGCGCTTGCCGCGGGCCATTCGGTCACGCTGCTCAGCACCAAGGTCGACGAAACGTTGAGCCGGCATCCGCGCATCACTGTAGTTCGCGTGCCTGTGAGCCGGGTGCCGACACGCTTGCTGCAGTACCAGATGTTCGCGTTGCGTGTTGCTGCGTGGATTCGCGCACACCGTCATGAATTCGACGTGGTGCAGGTCAATGGTTTTATCGCTTGGACAGATTCCGATGTGAACGCCATCCACTTCGTCCACACTGGTTGGTATAAAAGCGGCTATTACCCGTTTCGCCTGACCGGCGGTGTCTATGCCGCATATCAACTGTTGTTCACGCGGCTCAACGCATGGTGCGAACGCTGGGCGTTCAGGCATGCACGCGTGCTGGTGCCGGTGTCGGAGAAAGTGAGTTCGGAGCTGGTATCGCTTGGTATGTCGCACGACAAAATCCGCGTGATCCATAACGGCGTGGATAACGTCGAGTTCTCGCCGGACTTGTCGCAGACATCGCAGCGCGAGCGTTTCAAGTTGCCCGAAGACCCATTCATGCTGTTGTTCGCCGGTGACCTGCGTACCGCGCGCAAGAACCTTGATACCGTACTGCGCGCGCTCGTGAAGTGTCCGCCCAACGTACATCTCGCGGTGGCCGGGGGCGTGGAGAACAGTCCGTATCCGGCCATGGCGGCCTCGCTCGGTGTGGCGGATCGCGTGCATTTCGTCGGCATGATCCGCGATATGCCCACGCTGATGCGTTGCGCCGATGCGTTCGTGTTCCCGTCGCGTTATGAAGCCATGAGCCTCGTGCTGCTCGAAGCGCTGGCTTCCGCGTTGCCGGTGATTACCGTGCACACGACCGGCGGCGCGGAAGTGGTCACGCAGGAGTGCGGCATCGTGCTGGACGATCCCGACAATGAAACTCCGCTTGCCGAAGCCATTTCGCTGATTGCATCCGACCCGCTGCGCGCCCGCGAAATGGGACAGGCGGCTCAAGCGCTAGCCGCGACGTTGTCCTGGCAGACCATGGCAGCCCGCTATCTCGCGCTGTTCGAAGACATTGCGAAAACCCGCAAGGCTGCTCGCCGCAACGCGCGAGCTGGCCGAGGGATCGTATCGGTGAAGACATGAATACCGCCATCAAATCAATGACGACGCATGCAAGTACGACCACTCCCATCGCGGACCACGCGCCCAAGGCCAACGGTGCGAAGAAACCTTTGAAGCAGTCGCCGGGCAACCCTTCGAAGGACGCGTCGAAGCCGCCGTTAAAACCACGGATCATCGACTCGCTGCAGATCGGCATGAACTGGTTCGATGAGCGTCCCGGTGGCCTCGATCGCGTGGTCAGCGCGCTGATCCAGTCGCTGCCCGCTCAGGGCGTGACCGTGCGAGGCCTCGTAGCAGGAAGCGAAAACGTGCGGACATCGACACGAGGCGTGGTGACGCCGTTCGCCGCGCCCGATGCGCCTTTGGTCAAGCGCGTAATCGGCTTGCGGCGCGCCGCTGTCGAACTGCGTAACGCGCGTATGCCCGACGTGGTCGCCGCGCATTTCGCGTTGTACGCAGCGCCCGTGCTCGGCAAGTTTTCGCGCGTACCGAAGGTGATCCATTTCCACGGACCCTGGGGCGATGAATCGGCGCACGGCGCGCGCGGCCATGCGAATGTGATGCTGCGGCGTGTAGTTGAACGGCACGTGTATCAGCGCGGCAATCTGCACATCGTGTTGTCTCAGGCTTTCGGCGATGTATTGCAGAAGCAGTACGGCGTGAACGCGCGCACCATCCGCATCGTGCCGGGTTGTGTCGATGTCGATCATTTCAGCTCCGATGTTGACCGGCGTGCGGCACGTACAGCGCTCGGACTCCCGCAAGACCGGCCCATGCTTTTCTGCGTGCGCCGCCTCGTCTCGCGCATGGGCCTGGAAGACCTGATCGACGCCATGTTCGTCGTGCGTCAGCAAGTGCCCGAC
Organism: Caballeronia sp. LjRoot34; assembly: GCF_964253815.1. Classification (NCBI taxonomy): domain Bacteria; kingdom Pseudomonadati; phylum Pseudomonadota; class Betaproteobacteria; order Burkholderiales; family Burkholderiaceae; genus Caballeronia; species Caballeronia sp. LjRoot34. Next base: position 2,467,601 of record NZ_CAXUSB020000001.1, on the reverse strand, counting down.
GTGTTGCTGACTATCGCCGGCAAGGGGCCGTTGATGGAGGAGTTGCAGGCGCGTATCGACTATCGGGGTTTGTCGCAGCATGTGCGTCTCGCGGGGTTTGTCGCCGACGAAGCGCTGCCGCTCTGGTATCGCTCGGCTGACGTGTCGGTCGTGCCGACAACGGCGCTGGAAGGCTTCGGCCTGACTACCATTGAATCCCTCGCAAGCGGCACGCCGGTGATCGTGACGCCCGTGGGCGGTTTGCCCGAAGCGGTCGCGCCGCTGAGTCAGGAGCTGGTGCTGGAATCGGGCGGCTTCCAGGCGCTGGGAGCAGGGCTCGCCGGTGCGTTGCTTGGCAAGCGGGTGCTTCCCAGCGAAGCCGAGTGCCGTGCGTATGCGCGTTCGTACTTCGATCTGCCAGTGATCGCGGCGCAGACCGCCGCGGTGTATCGCGAAGCTATCGACTCGTATTGAATGAGAGAGAAGTAGTCAGCAGTCGCTAGCAGTCTCTAGCAGTCGCCAGCAAGAAGAAAGAAGGGCCCCGGCGCCCCAGGCGCCGCTCAACCTCGAACCAGATCTAGTCATGAAAATCGTTCACCTGGCCACGCATGCGCAATGCAACGGCAACGGCACCGTCAACGCGATGGTCGATCTGGCGTGCATGCAGGCACGCGCCGGACACGACGTCGCGGTCGCGTCATCGGGCGGCACCTACGAGTCGTTGCTGCGGCGCCATGGCGTCACGCATTCGCTGCTGCAACAGTCGCGCCAGCCCTGGCGCGTGCCGGCCATGATCGCGGGGTTCGGCCGGTTGATCGAACGGTTTAACCCCGATGTCGTGCACGCGCACATGATGACCGGCGCGTTGATCTCGCGCTTCGGCAGCATGCGCCGCCGCTTCGCGCTGGTGACCACCGTCCATCACGATATTCAGAAAAGTGCTTCGCTGATGCGTTTTGGTGACCGTGTGATCGTGGTGAGCCACGCGGTGGGCGACGCAATGCTCGAACGAGGCGTGCCGGCGGACACCCTGAGCGTAGTGACGAGCGGCACGATGGGTTCACCGCGTTTTTCCGCACGGCAGATGCCGCGGGAATTGCACTTGCAGCATCCGAACGTGGTGTGCGTGGCCGCGATGTTCGAGCGCAACGGCATTGCCGACCTCCTGCACGCGTTTGCGCATGTGCGGCAGACGCAAGATGCACAGCTCTATCTGGTGGGCGACGGACCTGATCGCGGGATGATGGAAAGCCTTGCCGAACAACTTGGCATTGCGAATCATGTTCGATTCACAGGATTCGTCGCGGATCCCCGCGCGTATCTGGCCGAAGCCGATGTCTTCGTGTTCGCCGCGCATCAGGCACCCGGGCCGCTGGTGATCAGCGAAGCGCGGGAGGCGGGTTGTGCGATCGTCGCGACCAAGGTGGGCGGCGTTCCGGAGATGCTGGAAAACGGCAGTGCAGGGGTCCTCGTTGCACCGCAGGAGCCGATGCAACTGTCAGCCAAGATGGGATGGCTGCTGATGGATTCGCCGGTACGCGCGCAATATGCCGCGCGTGCGAAGCGAGATCTGGAGCGTTTTTCGGTGCAGCGCGTGTGCACGGAACATCTCACGGTCTATGAGCAAGCGGTTTCCCAGTGCGAGCACCGGCAGAACCGTCCGTCGACACGACGTGCGCCAGCGGCGTGACGAAGTTACCCGGCGGCCGCAGGTTCTGGGCCGCTTGGTTGCGCATTAGCCGTTTGTGTTGCGGTAGATAAAAAGGCGATCAGGTTATTCTGATCGCCTTTTTAAATGAACGCCATTCACAACCGCGCGTTTCAATCACCCCGCGAATTCGCGTTCCACGCTTTCCAGCCGCCGCTGCGCATGATCGCGCTTGGCTAGCGCCGCGCCGCTGCGCGCTGCGCGCCAGCGCTGCAACGCGCTCGCCTCGCGATGGATGAAGCGAGCACGCGCGAGATTGACCCAGCCCAGACATGCGCCGTGTCCGACGACGGTGAGCCACAGCAAGGCCATGCCTCGGCGTGTACCGCGATACTCGTCACGCACGATCAAACGCAGGTTATACGACTCGTTTTCGATCGCGGCCCAACTCCGGCTGCCACGCATGGCGCGCGTATCTTCGTCGAAGCGTTGCGCCGGATAGTGATCCACTTCCACCGCTGGATCGTAGACAAGGCGCCAACCCGCACGCCGCACCGCTGACGCGAACGCCATGTCGTTGTTGACCTGTGCGCCGGTGCCGCGCAGACGCGTATCGAAGCGAATGGCATTGCCGCTGATCGCGCTCACGCGATAGCTCATGTTCGCGCCCTTGAGGAAGTCCACGTCGCGCGCGGCCCCCACGCCCAGATGATGATTGCCGATCGCGCGGCCTGGGAACTGCCAGCGGCCTACGTCCGGTTCGGCAGCATCGAGTGTCGTGCCATGTTCATGCACCCAGTCGCGCCCGCCGACGCCGCCCACGTCAGGCGAGTTCGCGAAATGGCATTCGATACGTTCGAGCCACGTCGGGCGGGGCGCCGCGTCGTCGTCGGTGATCGCCACGATGTCGCCGGTGACAGCGTCGAGACCCGCGTTCAAGGCGGCAACCTGGCCGCCCTGGGCGACTTCAACCTTGACGAGCGGCAGGCGCGCGCGCGACTTCTCGATCACGAGCCATGCTTGCGTTTCTTCGTCGGCGCCGCGGCACACCACCAGCACTTCGTCCGGTGCGCGCCGTTGCCGCGAGAGCGCATCAAGGCAGCGAGCGAGATCCGAGGTTCGACGATAGGTGGGTACGAGTACGGTGATCTTCATGTTGTATGGCGAGTCCTTCCGGGGTGTATCGGCGAATGTAGGCGATTGCGCGTGAAACCGTGCGCGCGCTGCGTGCAAGACCTTTGGGTCCGTGTGCGCGCAGGTTGTGCACCAGGTTGTGAGCCACGGCAAGCGTCAGGAACAGCGCGGCTTTCGGGCGGTTGCGCTCGAACCACCGATAGCGCTTATGCGTCACGTAGATGCGCGAGGCTTCAACGAACGCCGCGTAGTAGTCGCGATTCACCGTCGACGGAAAATGCGAATTGAACACATCCGGCAGAAGCCGGACCGCGCATTTTCCCTGCAGCGTGGCGCGCATGACGATATCCACTTCGTCATAACCGTAGACCAGATGCTCGTCGAAGCGAATCAGCTTGAAGAGCCACGCAGGGAAGACGGTACTGTTGATGACAACGGTGTCGTGGTGATCGCCGGGGCGGTACGGCCGTGACTGGAAACCGAGAAACGTGGTTGCGTTTGCATAAACGCGCTCACCGTAGTTTAGTTCGTATCCCGTAACAATCAACTTTTCCGGATGTTGCCCGCCATGCTGCAGCGACTCGGCCATTTGACTCAGGAAATCTGTGCTGAGCGTGGCGTCATCGTCGATGAACGCCACGTGCGTGCCGGTCACCGCGTCAAGCGCGCAGTTGCGGTTCGCACCAAGGCCGCGACGGGGTCCTTCCAGGAAGACGACGTGCGCAAAGTCAGCAGCAATCATTTCACGCGTGAGCGTATCGGTGCTGTCGTCCGACACCACGATCTGGTGCGCCGGATACGTGGAGGCTTCGACCGAACGCAACGCCCGGGCAAGGTCCCCGGGACGATTACGCGTGCAGATACATACCGAGAAGCGCGGCGCATCGGACGGACTGGGTTGTTGAACAGCGGTGACCATGTGTTTTCCCCGGCATTTTCGTGTTCTGTGCCGCGCATGCAGGACACGGCGTGATGCCCTATTTGACTCGGCCATGAAAAAGCCGTCTGTTGGACATCGAACATCAGGGGAATAACGGTGGCGGAAAAGTGCTCGCGGTGGCGGAAATATCAGCCTGCGCTTGTGCAGTGTGTGCGGACGCACTGAATCATTGGCGTAGTGAAAGTGTAATGCGCAGACAACTTAATAACGACGCTCTTTCGGGACGCAACTTCGAGATGACGCCAATAATTTTTGACCATTGCTTTGGCTGGTTGCACGAGGGTGGGCCTGCCGCGACGCGCGGCGTAGTGCTCTGCCAGCCGTTCGGCCGCGAGGCCATGTGGGTCCACAAGGGCTGGCGCGTGTTCGCCGAAGCCCTCGCGGACTCAGGCACGCCGGCGCTTCGCTTCGACTACGCCGGCACAGGCGACTCGGCCGGCGAGTCGGAAGACGGCGAGCAGATCGAGCGGTGGTTGCGAAGCATTCGTTCGGCGATCGCTTACTTGAAAGAATCGACGGGGGTCACTCAAGTGGTCCTGTGCGGCTTGCGTCTGGGCGCGACGCTCGCCGCGCTGGTGGCGGCCGACGAAGAAGTCGATCAACTGGTGTTGCTCGCCCCCGTGTTGTCGGGCAGGCAATACTTGCGTGAGCTGCGTTTGCTGCAGCAGAACTGGCTTGAAACAGGTGGTATTCACGTCGCGCCCCCGCCGGCCGATGCCGACTATGCGGAGGCGGTAGGGCATCGCTTGATCGCATCGAGCGTCGCGATGCTGAGCAAGTTCGACTTGCTGCGGGACGCACGATTGGCTGAACGAGCGCCGCGGCGCTTGCTTGTACTCGATTCTTACGATCCCTCACGCTCGAAGAAACTCGTCGAAGCTTGCCATGCTGCCGGCGCGGATGCGCAGTTCGAGCCATTCGACGAATGCGCCGCGTTCATGCAGGAATCCGGCGTGACCGAGACGCCGCGACAGGCGATTGCACGCATTGTCGAATGGTTGGGCGTCACTGAGCAGGCTGAATCGACGGTGGCCGCATCGATCGCCAAGCCGTCCGAATCCCCTGTCCTCGTTGCCGACGGGGTCCGCGAAACGCCCGTGATCTTCGACAATGGCCGTCTGTTCGGCATTCTGTGTGAGCCGGAAGAGCGCGCGCAGTCGCGCCGCTCGGTCGTGTTCGTCAACCCGGGCGCGACCCATCGGATAGGCGACGCGCGCATCTCGGTCACGCTCGCTCGCCGGCTTGCGCGGCAAGGCTTTGCGTCGTTGCGATTCGATATCGGCACGCTCGGCGACAGCGCCGCCGTTGTCGACAAGCGTCCGCTCTCGCTGCTCTTTTCCCGCTCGGGCTGCGACGACGTAGTGAGCGCTGCCGCGTTCCTGGCCGAGCGCGGTTTCGACGATGTCTCGTGTTTCGCGGTCTGCTCGGGCGCTTACGTTTGCCTGCACGCGGCGCCGGTGAGTCCCCATATTCGTTCGCTCGTGCTTGTGAACGCGCCCAAGTTCGGTTTCCCGGAAGATCCCATGTCGTTCGCCGCGAACGACAACCGGCCGAAGACGGCAACCAGCACCTTCATGCGCTCCTTCAAGACGGCGAGCAAATGGAAGCGCGTGTTGCGCGGCCAACGGCGCCTGACGCCAATCGTGAAGGAGCTGACGCGGCGCCTGGGCGCGCGCCTGAAGGCCAGCGCGGCGTATTTCGCCGAGTGCACGATCGGCGTGGATTCGTCCGGTTCCCGGGTGCGCGCGATGGTTCGCCAGTTGGGTGAGCGCGACGTGAAGGTTCGCTTCGTCTACGGCGCAGGAGATCCTGGCATGGACGAGTTCGCCGTGTTTTTTGGTGCGGGCGGACGACGGATGCGCAAGTGGCGCAATGTCGAAACCGTTCATCACGACACCCTCGATCATGCGTGCTTTTCGTATTCGGCACGCGAGGAAATGATGGCGTCGTTCGTTCAATTCGTGCAGGGGGAGCCGCCGCAAGCGGCGCGTGGCGGCATTGGCTGGGCGCGCCTGGGTGCATTGCTGCCGCGCTTCACGGCCCGTGCTACAGCCCATGCCATAGCCCATACTAACCGGCCCGACGAGATGCCCACCGACATGCATGCCAAGGCGCTCGAATCGCGATGAATCGAGAGAATGCAAAGAATTGCAAGAGATCGAAAGCCGCTGCGCAATGCGTTCGTCTGCGTACAGACCCTCATGCGGCACCCCCTTACTCTGGCATCTAATTCGTCTGACCTTCGGGCGGGCACCCGCTGCGTGCACTTGAATGTGCATCACCTGTGCGCTGCAACGTGCCTGCATTCACCGCAAAGCTGTGACGCGGTGCCTTGATTTATCCTGTGTGAGTTTGTTGTAATCGGCCCGTTGCTCAATGGAAAAAAGTCTTCTCAGGAACATAGCGATCAATTTCGCCGGGCTCATCCTGCCCGTGTTCGTCTCACTCGCGACGGTACCCGCCTACATCCACGGCATGGGGATTGAACGCTACGGCGTCATCAACCTGGTGTGGGCGTTGATCGGTTATTTCAGCGTGCTCGATCTCGGTATTTCGATGGCGACCGAAAACCATATCGCCAAGGCGCGCCAGTCCAACGACGGCACCATCGAGCGCATCTTCTGGAGCGCATTTTTTCTCAACCTGGCCACAGGTTTTGTCGGCGCCGTGCTGATCTGGTTCGGCGCGTACGTGTATGTCGTTCATATAGCGACCATCGAACCGGTGTTTCAGCGCGAAGTGCTGCATGCGCTGCCGTGGATTGCGGTGGCTGTGCCCATCGCCAACATTTCGTGGGTGTTCAGCGGCGCGATCGGCGGCATGGAAAAGTTCGCGCTGTTCAATACCAACCAGACCATCGGCACGTTCCTGTTCCAGTTGCTGCCGCTGGCCGCGCTGTACCTGATCTCGCCGTCGCTGGCGGTGGTTGTGCCGGCAGCCGTCATTGCGCGGTTTCTGGCGGCCCTGCTGCTTGGCTACGGCACGTTCCGTGCAATAGGCATCAAGCGCATCTCGAAGCCGGAATGGCCGCTGATTCGCGAACTCTTTAATTATGGCCGCTGGCTGCTGTTGTTCTCTGGCGCAAACATGATCGCAACGACACTCGACCGGGTGGTGATCGGTTCCATGCTGGGTGCCAGGTACGTGGCGTATTACGCCACGCCGCAAAACCTCGTCACGCGCATGAACCTGCTGCCGAGCGCCATGCTGCGCACGCTATTCCCGCGCTTTTCGGCCTCCGCAAGCGACCACGCCGATGAACTCTCGCACCAGGCGCTTGCATTCCTGAACTGTGCATTCACGCCATGCGTGGTGGTTGCGTTGTTCGCGCTGGCACCGTTCCTGAACATCTGGCTCGGCCATGAGATGGCCGTTCAGTCCGCACCTGTCGGACGCATCCTTGTCATTGGCGTATGGCTGGCGGGGCAGTCGAGCATTATCGGAGTGCTGATTCAGGCCAAGGCCAATCCGGCGCAGGTCGCGCGGGTCGGCTGGATCGGCTTGCCGGTTTTCGCGCTCGTGCTGTGGCTGAGCATCCGCTGGTATGGCCTGCTGGGCGCAGGCGTGGCGGTGGTTGCGAAGGCGTTCTTCGACTATGCGGCGTTCCTTTATTTCTCGAAGCTCAAGCCACGGCCGATCGTGCGAAACATGGCCGGACATCTGGTTTTCCTGGTGGTTGCGACCGTGTGCGCCGACTCTATGGACTCGCTCAGCGGGATGGCCGCGATTGCCTTCGCGCTGATTGCCGGCAACATCGCATGGTCGTTCTGCGAATCGAGCGAACTGCGCGAGGTCGTCTCGCGTCTCCGGCAAAGATTGCTGCCCAACGCCGGCTGAGGATGAATAAGGTGCCTTGAACGGCAGGTCGACCGAATAGCGTGCGGGCGTTCGCACGCGCACACAACAAAATAGATTTGCCTGCTTAAATAGCGCATCAATCGATGCGTGTTTTTCACGCGTCCGCACCTGTAAGACGCGTTCGGCCCTCAATCAGCTTCAACGCTTCAGGAGTCACCGTGGACGTGTCCCGCCATCCGCTTACAGGCCCCGCCAAGACGGGCGCCACGAGTGTTCGCGTGCAGCCGGTCATTCTCGCCGGCGGGTCCGGCACGCGTCTGTGGCCGTTATCGCGGCAGCAGTTCCCCAAGCAGCTCATCGAGCTCATGGGTGCGCAATCGCTGCTCGAAGCCACGCTGCGCCGTCTTGACGGTCTCGACGGACTTGATGTGGCAACGCATGGTCACGACGCAGTGCGCTTCGCGAGCGCCGATGAGTTGATTGTGGTCTGCGGCACGGAACACAAGTTGCTGACCGCCCAGCAGATCGAGCGTAATGGCCGTCGAGCGCGCATTGTGCTTGAGCCCTGCGCCCGTAATACTGCACCGGCACTGACGCTCGCTGCGCTGGCGGCAGTGGCTGCCGGATCCGGCGACGACCCGGTGCTGGTGGCCATGCCCGCTGATCACGCCGTGGCCGATCTTGATGCGTTCCGTCGCACGATCGCCAAGGCGATCGGACACGCCGCAAGCGGCGCGCTCGTTACGCTTGGCATCGTGCCGGACAAGATCGAAACGGGCTACGGTTATATCAAGGCCGGCGCGGCCCTGGGAACTGCAGATGATGGCGCCCCTCAAGCGCGAGTGCTCGAACGGTTCGTCGAAAAGCCGCGGCGGGAAATTGCCGAACAGTATCTGGCGTCCGGCGAATATTGGTGGAACAGCGGCATTTTTGTGTGCCGGGCCTCGGTCTGGCTTGCCGCCATCGAGCACTTCCAGCCCGCTATTCACGCCGCGTGCGTGATCGCGTTTGAACGTGGCCTGCATCAGGACGGCTTCACGCAACTCGATGTCGACGCGTTCGAAGCATGCCCGTCTGATTCAATCGATTTCGCCGTCATGGAACGGATTGCTTACGAGCCGGCGTTTCCGGGCGTTGTGGTGCCCCTCGTAGCCGGGTGGTCCGATGTCGGCGCGTGGGATGCCGTATGGGACATGTCGAACAAGGACGACGACGGCAACGTTGCCCGAGGCCGCGTGATCTTCGAAGGGTCAGCAGACAGTTTCGCGCATTCCGACGGCCGGCTGGTGGCGTGCGTCGGAGTGACGGGTGTAGTGGTCGTGGAAACCGCGGACGCAATCCTGGTGGCATCGAAGGATCGTGTGCAGGAAGTGAAAGCGATGGTCGGGCGTCTGAAAGCCGCCAAAGGCGCTGAGGCGCAGGATCATCGCAAGGTTCAGCGGCCTTGGGGATTCTATGATTCCATCGATCATGGCGAGCGCTTTCAGGTAAAGCGTATTGTAGTGAAGCCGGGCGAACGGCTCTCGCTGCAGATGCACCACCATCGCGCGGAACACTGGATTGTCGTGCGCGGCACGGCGCTCGTCACCCGCGGAGAAGAGACTTTCCTGGTGAGCGAAAACCAGTCCACGTTCATTCCCCTCGGTACGACACACAGGCTTGAGAACCCCGGTAAAACGCCGCTCGAAATGATCGAGGTGCAATCGGGGACGTATCTGGGCGAGGACGATATCGTGCGTTTCGACGATCAGTACGGACGCGTGACCGAGAAGAAAACAGGGGGCTGAACACCTTTCGAAGGCAGGGCGATTTGTCGGGCAATGAGCATGAAGACCGGGCGTTGGAGAGAACTTAAACGAAGCACTTGAACCAAAGATATCAAGAAGTACTTAATACAGCGATTGCCGAAGCAGTATCGCGAAACGTAAAGACGCAAAGGCAAAGGGATAACCCTTGAGAGGGACATTCCGACTGGCGCTAGCGGTATTGAACACGCAATTTATCGTGCACGGCGCGGGGCCGCTGATTCATCTGATCGATCTGATTGATCGGATGAATAGGCGGCACTCACCGGGCCTTTCGGCGAGCTTGGGGAAGCACGCCGGATGCGCAGGGACACAATGTAGGGCGCAAGGGGAGAGGGGTGATGGACGAAAACAAAGAGCGATCACTGGTGGCTAAGGTGATGGACGGGCTCGTATCGGGCATCGTTGAACAGAAGTACGGCGCGATCCTGCCTCCGCAGGACGTCTTGTCGAAGGAGTTCGACGTGAGTCGGACCGTGATGCGCGAGGCTTTGAGCATGTTGCTCGCGCGTCACATGCTGGATGTGCGCCCCAAGACGGGTACGCGGATCCGGCCGATGAGCGACTGGCGGCTGATCGATGAGGACGTGGTGAGCTGGCGCTTCCGGGCGACGCCGGATCAGGCGTTCCTGCGTGACGTGATCGAGTTTCGAATGTTGATCGAGCCGCGTGCGGCAGCATTGGCGGCGGCCCGTGCAACGCCGGACGAAGTAAGCGGGATTCGCGATGCATTCGACGCGCTTGCGTCGCTCAACGGCAGCGAGCCCGAGTACCAGGCCGCCGATGTCGCGTTGCATACGCGCATTGTGGCTGCGAGCGGTAACCAGTTCTTCCAGCAGATGACGGCTATCGTGCGGGGTGCGCTGGTGACGGTCTATCCGATCGTGGCGGGCATTGCGACCATGCGCGACGCGACGCTCGAAGCGCAGCGCCGCGTGGTGGAGGCGATCGAGGCACACGATGCCGGTGTGGCCGAGCGCGCGATGAGCACGCTGATCGATGTCACCGCGGAGGAAGTCGGGCGGGCTTTTTCGCTTGAACGCCGCGAGGACAGTTCGTCCCCACCGGTCGGTGAATCCGAATCGGCCGGCGCCTGACACCTGCCTTAAGCTTCGCGTCCGGGACGGTTCCGGCGTGGCGAAGCTGGCCCGAGGTTTCTGGTCACGTTCATCGTGGCCGGGCGCGAGCAGCGCCTATTCGGGTTTTTACCTACGCAAACGTTTCACTTCACCTCCCTGCCTGACATCGACGCGTGATGGCCTGTGCGTCGAACGACAATCTCCCGACGTATTCCCTTGAGCTTTGTGATCGGAACGTCATGCGTTGCGCATGCATCGTCCAGGCTTCACGCAGACCGCTTGCGTAGGGGACAATGTGCGCATCGCCGGCCTTGGCCGACTATTCACCACGCATGCAGGGAGTGGGACAGATGAACGCACAGAGCACGATCCGTTGGGGCATCGTTGGCGCGGGAAACATTGCGCACAGGTTCGCTGGGGGGCTGGCCTTTGTGCCGGGCACAACGCTTGGTGGCGTCTGGTCGCGAAGGCCCGAGTCGGCAACTGCGTTTGCCGGGCAGTTTCATACCAGGGCGTATGAGAGTTTCGATGCGCTGCTCGACAACATCGATGCGTTGTACATTGCGACCATGCAGGACAGCCATCCTCAGTACGCGCTGCGTGCTTTCCAGGCGGGACGCGCTGTGCTTTGCGAGAAACCGGCGGCTGTCAACGCGCGGGCGTTGCAGGAGATGATCGACGTGGCGCGGTCATCGAAGCTGCTGTTCATGGAAGCGATGAAACCGCCGTTCTATCCGCTCTACCGGCAATTGCGTGACCATCTCGCGGCTGATCCTATTGGTGAAATCGGTCTGGTTCGGGCCGGTTGTTCGATCGCGAACGTGCCGCTTTCGCACCCTTCGTACTCGATGGAAATGGGTGGCGGCGCGTTGCTCGATATTGGTATCTACGAAGCGTTTCTCGCGGTGGACTGGCTGGGTGAACCGCTCGAGGTGCAGACTTTCGGGCGCATCGGGCAGACCGGCGTGGACACTTTCGCGAGCTTGAATGTGCGGCATGAACGGGGTGTTGCGCAGTTGTTCTGCGGGTTGGATCTGCAAGGCAAGGGCGATGCGCTGCTTGCTGCGACCGGCGGTACGGTGAGCATCCACGAGAACTGGTGGAACCCTGCGCGCGCGACGGTTCGCTATGTGGACGGCCGCACCGTTGAGCTTGATGTGCCCTTTGAGGGTGGTGGCTTGAACTACGAGACTGCGCACTTTTGCGAGTTGCTGCGCGGCGGCGAGACAGAGAGCCCGATCATGCGGCATGCCATATCCATGCAGATGATTTCCATCACCGATGCTGCTCGTCGCGACCTTGGCGTGCGGTTTCCTTTCGAGACTGAATAAGCGTGGGCTGACCAGTCGATTTAATTTAAGCGTCATTTCAGGTTTGAACGTTAAGCTGCGTCGTCCTTAACCGCCGGTATTTCCCACCATGCGACTGTTTCCCCGACTCTGGCGTGAAAATCGGAACTTGATTGCGTTTCTGGTGTTGATGACGCTGTTTCGCAGCGCCATTGCCGATTGGAATGTAGTGCCGAGCGGTTCCATGCTTCCCACGATTCGCGAGGGTGACCGGATTGTCGTCGACAAGATGGCGTACGACCTGCGTATTCCGTTCACGCACATTGTGATTGCGCGCCTGCATGATCCGCAGCGCGGGGACATTGTGACGGTGGATTCATCGGCGGCGCATGAGTTGATCGTCAAGCGGCTGATCGGGGCGCCTGGCGATGTGGTTGCCATGCGCGACAACGTGCTTTATATCGACGGTAAGCGGGCGGGTTATCAGCCGGTCGATATCACGGGGGTGGAGGGCGATGCGTCTTCGCCTGGCGAGTATCTCGACGAGAAGCTGGGGCATGTTACGCATGTAGTGAGGTTGTCGGTGCTGGCGCCGAGTCCGCGGCGTTCGTTTGGGCCTGTGACGGTGCCTAAGGGTGAGTATTTGATGCTCGGCGATAACCGCGACGACAGCGCGGACTCGCGGTATTTTGGTTTTTTTCCACGCAGCGAATTGATGGGACGGGCTCGGCGGGTGGCGTATTCGCTTGATCCGGATCGGCATCATTTGCCGCGAATGGACAGGTTTGGGGCCAGGCTGGACGAGGATGCGACGCTCGCGGCGGTGGACAGGTCTTGAGGGGCGGTTTTGGGGGGAGTGGGCGGTCGGGTTCATTGCCGGGTTGGTGCTTTCGGCCTTAGTGGTCTGCGAGAGTCGGATTTTCTCTTTATCACTGTTAGCCACTGTGCGTGGCGGCACGTCATTTCTGATATGACTTTCCGTGTCAACAGGTGTTTTTAGCTGTGGTCATCTTTTCTCTTCCTACAATTTCCTGAGGGCGGCGTAGCAGTAACACTCGACGGTGAATCAATCTGATATTCGCGGGTTGGTTACCGCATTACAGTGATCCGTCTCGTGAGCCTGCCGCTAACTTTGTGCGCAAGTCGGCGTGAACCGTTGATAAGCCGTTGCAAAGAAATGCCGCGGGTAACTCTGATGCCGGGCTACGCCGCCTTCAGGAAACTGCCTTTTCGATGATTGCAAAACTGTTTTTTGCTGGTTTAGACAGCCGCTCTGGAGTTGTTGATCGCCTGCTCCATGCCCAGACGGGCGATGTCCCAGATAAACCCGGCGAGTTCGCGAGCGATCGCGACGACCGCCACGTTTTTGAGTTTGCCCTTCGCCACCATTCTTCTAAAGCGCCCACACAGACGCAACTGCGCGTCCCAGGCGCGATCGATAATCACCTTGGGCACGCCCTCATGACGCTGCTGAATCTCGGGACTCACCCGGGCCGTATGCCGATAACTCCAGGCGGCCTCGATCAGCAACTTTCGCGCAAGCGAATTGCCCGTCTTGGTGATGCTGCCCTGGCGCCGGCTGCCCCCCGACGAGTATTCTGAAGGCGTTATGCCCAGCCACGCCATCAACTGCCGAGGATGGGCAAAGCGCGTCACATCGACGATCTCCGAGAGCAAGCCAACGGCGGTGGTGAACTTGATGCCGCGCATGGTTTGCAGGGCGAGCACGGCGGGATAAAAGCGCCACTGCGGCACCGCTTCGCGCAAGGCCGACTCAAGCCGCTCGCACTGCGCAAACCGGTCTTCGATCGCGCGGCGCAACTCGGTGAAGGCGAGGTCCTGCCATGCGTTGCCGAACGAGAACTTGCTGATCCAGCGTCGATGCGCCGGTCCCCAGTTCGCCGTGCCCGCGTATCGCACGGCGTGGGCGAGCAGGAACGATTTTAACGCTTGGCGGGCGCGTTTGAGGGCATCGCGCGTACTGGCCCAGACACGCGCAAGATCGCGAAATGCTTCGTCTTCGACGGTGGGCACATGCACGGCGCTGAGGTCGCCCGCGCGCAGTGAGCGCACGAGCTTGAGCGCGTCGCGGCGGTCGGTCTTCACGCGATCGCCGGCTTTGCGCGGGATCAGCGAGGGGGCGCACACCATGCACTCGAAGCCTTTGGCAGCGAGGCGGCGCTGCAGGTCATAGCCCAGAGGACCGGCTTCATAAACGATTTTTACGTGGCGAGCCTTGGATTGAAGCTTTTTGCATAACTGATCAATATCGCGAGAGCGCGTGCCGATCTTGCCGAGCACTTCGACTTCGCCGCTGCCCAGCGCGTAGGCAACTGTAATCGAGTCTTTGTGAACATCCAGTCCGACAAATAACGTGATATCGTTTTGCATGCTGGCCTCCGGGTTGGAAACAAAACCTATGAGTGACGGGTTCGCCCTCACTGTTACGGCTCTGGCACTATGCTAACCCGCGTGTTTTAGCTCTGCCACGGGGGCCAGCCCTTACTGCTCACGGAAGTCATACTAACTTTGTCCAAAGCGACAAAGAAACGAAGCAAAGAAAACGCTTTCAACCACGCTACCCTAAGTGTCCACAGCGTGCAGTTTTCATTCATAGGTGCCCCAAAAGCACGGTGCTCGCCAGAGCCACGGATGTTTGAACCCCTCCTTCTCCGAACACGGATACCCACACGCTTCGCCACCAGTGATTGAACCTGCCCAAGGGGCACCCCGCGCTATCCGCGGACGCCCCCCTCCAAATGTGTACGCGCCTCGAACCACGTAGCCAACCCGTCTGGAAACGAAGCCCCAAAATACGTAAGGCGGTATCCAACGAAAATAACTGTCTAGGCTGTGCAGCAAACTCACCAAAAACTGAAGTAGTAAATCCGCATCGGGCTGTGACGCACGAATATGGCCGCGCAGACTGGGGAGCCAACCCAGCAAAAAAGCGAAGCCGTAAATACGTGTGAGGCCATTTGGATTCCTTAGCAATGGTGCTTGCCCGAGAGCGTACGGGGCGAAGCGTGTTCATGTCAGGATTCGCGAGAAGGAGGGGTTCAAACATCCGTGGCTCTGGCGAGCACCGTGCTTTTGGGGCACCTATGAATGAAAACTGCACGCTGTGGACACTTAGGGTAGCGTGGTTGAAAGCGTTTTCTTTGCTTCGTTTCTTTGTCGCTTTGGACAAAGAAATGACGTGCCGCCACGCACAGTGGCTAATAGTGATAAAGAGAAAATCCGACTCTCGCAGACCGCTAACGCCGAAAGCACCAACCCGGCAATGAACCCGACCGACCAACCCCTAATGCCTCCCCGGCAACGCCAACCTGCGCTCAAACATCCGCTGCACGAACTCCAACACGCTACAAAGCACCCAATACACCACAGCGGCAGCAAGATACAACGGCAAAGGCTGATAAGTCGCGGCAATAACTTCCTGTGCACTGCGTAGCAATTCAGTAACCGTAATCACGGACACCAGCGACGTATCCTTGATCAGGCTAATGAGACTATTCGAAAGACTGGGCACAGCAATCCGCAGCGCCTGCGGACCAATCACATACCGCAGCGTCTGCATCCTCGACAAACCCAAGCTATAAGCCGCCAGCCACTGCCCACTCTGAATCCCGAGAATAGCGCCGCGCATGCTTTCGGAAAGATAAGCCGCCACATTCGCCGACAACGCGATCACCCCTGCCGGCGTAGGATCGAGCGAAATACCCAGACTCGGCAACCCGTAATAGATCACGAAGATCTGCACCAGCAACGGCGTACCGCGCATCACACTCACATAAGCGCGCCCCAGGCCGACCAGCGTTCGGCTTCGGCTGATGCCCATCATCGCGAGTATCGTGCCCGCGATCAGGCCAAAGAACATCGAATAGACCGCGAACTTGATCGTCAGAACGGCGCCTTGTGCGAGGGCCGGCATGGATTGAACGAGCAGGGATGTCGTGGACATGAATGAGTAGAGTAGGCGTAACGTCGGAGGCGGGCATCAAATGCAAAGGGCGAAATGCAAAGGGCGGCATCTCCCTGGAAGCCGCCCCGATGCCGAACGCTTGAGGGTCCGGGATTGACTGTGCCGGCTTACTTCGCCGGCTTCGTCACGTCGATACCGAACCACTTGTCCGAGATCTTCGTGAACGTACCATCGGCTTCAAGCTGGGTCATCGCGTCATCAATGGCTTTCTCGAACTTCGGATTGCCCTTCTTGAACGGAATACCCGACGGATTGCCCGGGCCCACATTCGCACCCGTGCGCAGCGGCAACTGCGAATTCTTCATCAGGTACGCAAGCATCAGGCGGTCGTTCAACGCAGCATCCAGACGGTTCGAAGCGAGATCGCGCAGGTACTCAGGCGCGCCCGGATACGTCTTCACATCGATACCCGGCACAGCCTTCGCCATGTCCATGTAGTTCGTGCCCAGACCCACGCCAAGCTTCTTGCCCTTCAGGTCCTCAAGCGTCTTGAAGTCCCGCGTGTCGTCCTTGCGCTGAATCAACTGCGCATTCGAATACGTGTACGCAGGCGAGAAATCAAGCGTCTGCTTGCGGGCATCGGTAATGCCGACCTGATTCACGATTACATCGAACTTGTCAGCCTGCAAGCCCGCAATGATCCCGCTCCATTCGGTCGTCACGAATACCGGCTTCACGCCGAGCTTCGCGGCAACCGCCTTCGCGATATCCACATCGAAGCCAACCAGTTCACCTTGCGGCGTCTTCGAGTTGAACGGCGGGAAAGTACCTTCCAGGCCAATGCGCAACGTACCGCGTTGCTTGACCGAATCCAGCAGGTCTTCCGCGTGCGCGACCGCCGAGAGCGATGCGCCGATCAAACCTGCTACGAGCACTTTCTTGAAGAGAGACAGTTTCATGAGTTGCGTTACCTTTGTCCGGGTTTTTGTGAGTAATCTGAAGTGCGGCGATGATAGCTAAAACGCAATGCCGTCCTCAGATTGTTTGCTCATGTGGGGTGAGCCCAAGCGTAGCGAAAAGGGAAGACCCGATCATGCAGCGGCACTCGTGCGGGCCAGTGCTTCGACGCATTCCGTCACAAGCGCCGGGCCGCGATAGATCAGCCCGGTATAGATCTGCACGAGCGATGCACCCGCTGCGAGTTTCTCGCGCGCGTCGTCGCCCGACATGATGCCGCCCACGCCGATGATCGGCACCTCGCTGCCCAGTTCCGCGCGCAGCTTGCGGATCACCGCATTCGATGCTTCGAAAACCGGCTTGCCCGACAAACCACCGGCTTCATCGCCGTGTTTCATGCCGGTCACAGCAGTGCGCGACAACGTGGTGTTGGTCGCGATCACGCCATCAATCTTGTGGCGCAGCAAGGTCGCGGCAATCTCCTTGATCTGCTCGTCGTCGAGATCGGGGGCGATCTTCAGTGCGAGGGGCACAAGTTTGCCGTGCATGTCGGACAGACGTTGCTGTTTATCCTTCAGCGCGCCGAGCAGCGCGTCGAGTTCGCCCGCGCCTTGCAACTGGCGCAGGTTTTTCGTATTCGGCGACGAGATGTTGATTGTCACGTAGCTCGCGAACGGGTAGACACGCTCGAGGCAATACAAATAATCTTCGGCGGCGCGTTCTATGGGGGTATCGGCATTTTTGCCAATATTCAGCCCCAGCACGCCGCGATACCGCGCGGCCTGGACGTTCTCGACGAACTGATCGACGCCGCGGTTGTTGAAACCAAGCCGGTTGATCAGCGCCTGCGCGTCGGGCAGGCGAAACATGCGCGGGCGCGGGTTACCGGGCTGCGCGCGCGGCGTGACCGTTCCCACTTCGATAAATCCAAACCCGAGCGAGGCCAGTCCATCGATGCATGCACCGTCTTTGTCCAGCCCTGCCGCGAGCCCGACCGGATTGCGAAAGCTCAGGCCCATGACGGTACGCGGCGAATCGGCGGCGCGCTCGGCAAACATGCCGGCCAGGCCGGTGCGGCCGGCGGCGCCCAGCATACGCAGCGTCAGATGATGGGCGTCTTCCGCATCCATGCGAAAAAGTTGCGCGCGGGCGAGCGGGTAGAGGGAGCTGAACACGAGGAAAGGCCGGAGCGGCGTAAATTGAGACGCGCCATTTTAACGGCTTTGAGGAGGCACGCCGAAAAGCGATGACACACGGATGAAAAGCGGATGAAAAGGGCCTCAGGCAGGACCACCAAAAAGGCTATTGCAGGAGCCTGCCGTACGGGTCAGCGCCGCGGTTTGTCCGTGGGCATCTTGCCGGGCATGGGCGGCGTTCCGGCGGAGTGCATGGTAACGGGATCGAGTAACCCCCAGTGGCCATCGATCAAGCCCTCCAGCGGCCGGAAATTCGCCTTGTACGCCATTTTGTCGCTCTCACGGATCCAGTAACCAAGATAGACGTGAGGCAAATCCAGGCTGCGCGCCTGCTCGATCTGCCACAGGATGTTGTAAGTGCCGAAGCTGGTGTGGGGCAGGCCGGGTTCGAAGAATGTGTAAACCGACGAAAGTCCGTCGCCGAGAATATCGATCATGCTGATCATGCGCAGCGTGCCGCGCTCGGGCGGATCGTCGACGAGACTGACGGGCAGGCTTGCGTCGGAATTACCGGGATCTGCGGGGTTTGCGGGATTGCCGGCGGGAAGGGGCTCGCGGAATTCCACCAGGCGCGAGTTGATCCGGCTTTGCAGCAAAAATTGCTCGTACTGGTCGCGGCTGTCGCGATCCATGCCGCCGCCCGCGTGCCGCGCCGACTGATAGCGCATATAGAGCGCGTAATGCTCTTCGTCGTAGTGAAGCGGTGCGACGCTCGCTACCAGGCCGCCATGCTGCTTCCAGACGCGCCGCTGGGTGCGGTTCGGCTGGAAGTGGTCGATGGCCACGCGCACCGGCACGCAAGCGCGGCAGCCGTCGCAATACGGACGATACGTGAAGACCCCCGAGCGCCGGAAACCCGCCTTGACGAGTTCGGTGTAGACGTCGGAGTTGATCAGGTGACTGGGCGTCGCCACCTGGGAGCGCGCAATGCGTCCATCCAGATAGCTGCAGGGGTACGGCGCCGTTGCATAGAATTGCAACGCCGAAAGCGGAGAAAGCGGCAGCTCATTGGGGTGAGTCACGTTGGCAGCTCTCGTTCTAAGCGTCTATCTTGCTTGCCGTCCCAACCGTGCCGCAGCGGTTCGATGCAGGGCGGAAAACCTCGGTTGTGTCGCTATCTTGCCTGCTGACCATCACATTCGATGGTTCTGGATTCGTTCGCGAATATCAAAGCATGCATCGGCTGGCTGGCGTCCCGGATCTCACGCCTCGTTCAAAACCTGCCTCGTTCATTCCGCCGGCGACACGGGTGGCCGAAGCGTTTCGAGCAGAGCGTATTTGTCGAACTGCCAGGGGACCGGCGGCTCGCTGACCACCCCTCGCAGATGTCTCACAAATGCCTTGCGGGAGATCTCCCGCCCGCCCAGCGACGCCAGATGCGACGTATTCTGCTGGCAGTCTATCATCTCTATTTTATGGTGACGCAAGTGTCCTATGAGCGCCGCGAGCGCGATTTTCGAGGCATCGGTGCGATGCGCGAACATCGATTCGCCGAAAAACATGCGCCCGAACGACACGCCATAAAGACCGCCCACGCGCTTGCCCTCGAACCACGTTTCAATGCTGTGCGCCCGTCCTTCGCGATGCAGCGAGGAATACGCTTCCACGATATCCCCCGTGATCCAGGTGCCGCGCTGGCCTTCGCGCGGCGTCTGGGCGCAGGCACGCATCACACCGGCAAAATCTTCGTCCACGCGAATTTCCCACGATGCCTCGCGCAACACGCGCCGCAGCGTTTTACGCAGCGAATCGGAGACTTTGAATTCGTCGGGAATCAGCACCATGCGAGGATCGGGACTCCACCAGAGCACCGGCTGGCCATCGGAATACCACGGAAAAATACCGCGCTGATACGCATCCACGAGACGGCTGCTCTGCAATTCAGCGCTGGCCGCGAGCAATCCGGGCGCGCCGCTCGCCTCGCCGAGCGCGCGCTCGACGGGGGGGAACGGATCGTCGGAGGCGAGCCAGGGAACCATGATTCTCGGGGCGCTCAGCCTTCGCGCAGCGAGCGGAAGATGTCGCCGGTATGCAGCGCGTAGTTGCCGGCGGCGCGGTCGGCAAAAAAGAAGCGCAGCGTCTGCCCGACCGTCGGGAAGGCGATTTCGTCCCAAGGGATTTCGCTCTCGTCGAAGAGCTTCACTTCGAGACTTTCCTCGCCTGCGTCAATGTCCAGATCCAGCAGCCGTGCCAGATAGAAGAGATGCACCTGATGTACGTGCGGCACGTTCAGCAGCGTGAAGAGGCTCTGGATTTCGACGCGCGCGCCGGCTTCTTCGAGCGTTTCGCGCGCGGCGCCTTCGCTGGTGGTTTCGTCCATCTCCATGAAACCCGCCGGCAAGGTCCAGTAGCCGTAGCGCGGTTCGATCGCGCGCCGGCACAGCAGCACCTTGTCGTCCCAGACCGGCACGGTCCCGACCACGTTGCGCGGATTCTGATAATGCACCGTGCCGCAATTGCCGCAGACGTAGCGCTGGCGATTGTCGCCAGGCGGAATGCTCAGGCCGACCTCGTGGCCGCAGACGGAACAGAATTTCATAGGGGAGAAGTCTGAAAGTGTCGTGCGAGTGTATCACCGAGCTTGGTGCCCGCGGCGGCGCGGGCGCCGGGCAAAAAAGCGCCGCGTAGCCGGGGGGCGACGGTGTGCGCCATTGTCCTGCACTTGTCCGGATGGCCGATGAGCCCGCATCGGGCGCAACCGGGCGGACGCTTGGTGCTGGCTTCTCGCTACAATAAGTGCTTCGGATGCCGCGCTTTTTAGCGCTGCCCATTTCACCATTCCGCCATTTCACGGCCAATACAAATCTTCCGACGATGTCCACCACGCCCGCCGCTCCACGCCCGCCAATGCTGTCCACCGCCGACGCACTCGCTACCTTGCTGGCGGCCGCGCGCCGGGTGGACGGCGCGCAAACCGTCGATACCTTCGAAGCGCTCGGGCGCGTGCTGGCCACAGCGGTCGTGTCGCCGCTCGACGTCCCGCCCATGCGCACCAGTTCCATGGACGGCTACGCGGTGCGGGCCGCGGATCTCGCCGGCGCGTCTGATGCGAGCGCTGTGACGCTGCCCGTGTCGCAGCGTGTGCCGGCTGGCCAGGCGGCCGAGCCGCTGGCGGCCGGCACGGTCGCGCGCATCTTCACCGGCGCCACCGTGCCGCCGGGTGCGGACGCCATCGTGATGCAGGAAATGGTTCGCGCCGACAACGCTGGCGCAACGTTCTCGCAGGTGCCGCCGGAGGGCGAATGGATCACCCAGCAAGGTGCCGATATCCGTCGCGGCTCCGTGATTCTCCCCGCCGGCACGCGGCTTACGCCGCAGGCGCTGGGGCTCGCGGCATCGGTGGGTAGCGCTGCGCTCGACGTGGTGCGCAAAGTGCGCGTGGCGGTGTTTTTTACCGGCGACGAACTCACCATGCCCGGCGAGCCATTACGCCCCGGCGCGATCTACAACTCGAATCGTTTCACGCTGCGCGCGTTGCTTGGCGAACTGGGTTGCGACGTGACCGATCTCGGTATCGTGCCTGACCGTCTGGACGCAACCCGCGAAACCCTGCGGCGGGCGGCACGCGATCATGACCTGATCCTCACGTGCGGAGGCGTGTCGGTCGGTGAGGAAGATCATGTGAAACCGGCTGTGGAAGCCGAAGGGCGCATTTCCATGTGGCAGATCGCGATGAAACCCGGCAAGCCGCTCGCGTTCGGCGCAGTGCGGCGCGGGCCGGTGGATCAACCGGCCGATCAAAACAGCGGCGAGGCGTTTTTTATCGGCTTGCCGGGGAATCCGGTCTCCAGTTTCTGCACGTTCCTGCTGTTCGTACGCCCATTTATCCTGCGGCTGGCGGGCGTCGAGGCGGTTGAACCGCGCGTGTATGCCCTGCGCGCCGATTTCTCGCAGAAAAAGGGCGACCGGCGCAACGAATTCCTGCGTGCCCGGGTGAACGAAGCGGGCGGGCTGGAGATCTTCGGGAATCAAAGTTCGGCCGTGATGACATCCACGGTCTGGGGTGACGGTCTGATCGATAACCCACCGAATCATGCGATCCAGGCCGGCGAGACCGTGCGGTTTATCCCGTTTTCAGAACTGATGCGTTGATTTGCGTCGAAGGCAATCATGAAAGTCGAATTAAGGTTTTTTGCCAGCGTGCGCGAAGCGCTCGGCGTGGCGAACGAGAGCGTGGATGTGCCGGACAGCGTGTCCAGCGTCGGCGACGTGCGCGCCTGGCTGCGCATGCGCGGCGGTGAATGGGCGGAAACGCTCGCCGAGGGCCGCTCGTTGCGCATGGCGTGCAACCACGAAATGACGGACCCGTCGCGACGTATCACGGAAGGCTGCGAAGTCGCGTTTTTCCCGCCAGTCACGGGAGGCTGAGATGACCCGGGTACGCGTGCAGGAAGCCGATTTCGATCTGAGCACGGAAGTTGCCGCGCTGCGCGCGGACAATCCCAAGGTGGGCGCGGTGGCGTGTTTTGTAGGCACGGTGCGGGATTTGAACGAGGGCCAAACCGTTCAGGCAATGGAGCTGGAACACTATCCAGGCATGACCGAAAAGGCACTGGAGGCAATCGCTGCGCAGGCTCGGAAACGCTGGCCGGGTTCGGATGTGCTGATCGTGCATCGCGTGGGAAAACTCTTGCCGCTCGACCAGATCGTGCTGGTTGTGACAACCGCCATGCACCGGGCGCAAGCGTTCGAATCGTGTGCGTTCGTGATGGATTATCTGAAAACGCAGGCGCCGTTCTGGAAGAAGGAAAAGACGGAACACGGTGAGAAATGGGTCGATGCCCGTGAATCCGACGACGCCGCGCTGACACGATGGAATCTGGAGCAGCCAAAAGGGGCGGGGGCGTAAACAACTGGCAGCAAGTGGCAGTAAGTGACCACGACCGCGCTCCGTTCGGCTGTTTGCCTGTTGTGTGGCAGGTGGATCGGGAGTTCGCGCTTATGCGTCGCTTGACCGGTCGCGTAATTCGATGTTTTCAACACCCGACAGCCTGACTGGAAAGGGTTCGCCGTGGCTGCGCTCGGGCAATTCCGTCGACGACTCGTTCTCGCTGCGGCCTGTTCGCAGGCGCTTGAGTGACGCCATCAATGCAAGCTGCGCGTCCGGAATGGCATAGTCCCAGCCGAATTTGCTCAGTTGCAGGCTTTGCGCAATGCGCAGCGCCGGTTCCATGAACTGCATGGCTGCGGCGGGCTCGTAGCGGGTGTCGACGGTATCGAGGAAAAGCGTGAGCCAGCGGGCGAAGTGCTGGGGTTCAATATCGCCAAGAGGCCGGTGCGCATCTTGAACGTTGCCCCTATATCCCTTCGTTCCCAGCACGAGGCTCGACCAGAACGTCGTCATCTTCGCCAGATGCGCGTCCCAGCGCCCAGCGAGTTCGCGGGCGAAGATCGGGCCAAGCAGCAGGTCATCGTCCACACGCCGGTAGAACGCGTCGACCAGTTCGCGGATATTGGTTTCGTCGGGTTCCGCGATGCGCACGAATGGCGCCGGTGGTGTGTCTGCCTTGCTGGAGGGCTCGATCAGGGGCTTGCTCATAAGATTCGATGTCAGGATTTAGTAGGGATTTAGTCTGGCTGGCGAAGCTGATAGTGGCTCTCGAATCCGCGCATGTAATTCCGACCCACCGGATATTAGTAAGATGCCACGCGCCGTGGAAATTTGACTCGGGCGGGATAAAGTACGAATCTATCGCCGAATGGGCATATGAATGGGCATATGAATGCGCTTACAAGTGAGCTTACAAGCGGCAAGTGGCGCTATAAAGCAGGCTCATGAACTCAACACGGTTATATGAGCCATCCGTAAATGGGGCCAGAAAGTCCTGGCCGATAAGAAATTTTGGCCGATAAGTGAGGCCAATCAGTTCGACCGGTACGCGCGGCAAATGAGCAAAATGACGTTTGATTGACATCCGGCTGACTGCGTCCATGATAATCGACGTTTAATCGTGCTGCAGTGGGTGGCGCAAGCGGCGGCTGGCCGCAGCGGCCGTGGCCATATTGCCGGCATTGCGCGGCGAGGATGAGCGGATTGGATCGTGCGCGCACGGTCTGCAGATTGAGCGTACGCCTGACTATCCATGCCGCCTGCCGCCACACCCTGTATCCGAGCGATTGAAGCTTTTACTCCGCTGCGGACCGACGTGACCCAAGCGATCGGCTCATGCGACTGATTACGCGAACTACGCGAACACCCATGCGACTGACCGATTACACCGACTATTCGTTGCGCGTCATGCTCTATCTGGCCGTCCGGTCCGAGGGGCTGTCGACCATCCAGGAGATCTCCGACGCCTACGGGATCTCCAAGAACCATCTCATGAAGGTGGTGCAGCGGCTCGGGGAACTGGGCTGGGTGGAAACCGTGCGCGGCCGTAACGGCGGCCTGAGGCTCGATCCTCGCACACCGTTGCTGAGCATCGGCGAGGTCGTGCGCAAGACGGAGAACGATTTTTCGATAGTCGGCTGTTTCGCCGATGAAAGCGAGGCCCACCGGCATTGCGTGATCCAGTCACATTGCCGTTTGCGCGGGGTGTTCGCCGCGGCGCGCGATGCGTTCCTCGCGGAACTCGATCAGCATACGGTCGGCGATCTGGCGTCGCCGGCTGATGAGCTTGCGGGGGTGCTCGGCATCGTGCGTTTAATGCCGGCAGCGGCGGGCATCGGTCGTATCGCCGGCGATAGCTGACTGAGTTGGCTTACGTAATTGAAGCGACTGGTAATTGAAGTGACTGATGTGCCTGACTGACCTTCCTGACGCACGCGTATTCCAGGCGCAGCCCGTGCTGGTTCTTCGATCTGGATCAGTCCACCGCCATCGGGATCCGATCACAATGGTCCCAGACGCCCAAGCTCGACGGACGCCAACGTACGTTGTTCCCCCGACTCGACGTTTTTGCGCATTACGAGCGCTACCACCCGCTACCAACCGCTCGGCACCATCAATCGCGTCAATCGGCATTTTGCAGAAAAGTGCGATTTTTGGGCAGTGGAGCGCTTGAAAGTGCCGGATCACGCCTCATTTTGAACACATCCCGATTTGGAGGTCTCAATATGAGAATCGACAAGCTAACCACGAAGTTCCAGGAAGCACTGGCCGATGCGCAGAGTCTCGCCGTCGGCAATGACAATCAATATATCGAACCGGTTCACTTGCTTGCCGCGCTGATTGCGCAGCAGGACGGTTCGGCGCGCTCACTGCTGTCGCAGGCGGGCGTGCAGGTCCAGGCGCTGCAAACCGCGCTCAAGGACGCCATGACGCGTCTGCCGCAAGTCCAGGGCACGGACGGCAACGTCCAGGTCAGCCGCGATCTCGCCGGCTTGCTGAACAGCGCCGACAAAGAGGCGCAAAAGCTCAACGACACGTTTATCGCAAGCGAGATGTACCTGCTCGCCATCGCCGATGACAAGGGCGAAGCCGGCCGTATCGCCAAGCAGCACGGCCTCACGCGCAAGGCGCTCGAAGCGGCGATCAATTCGGTTCGCGGCGGCGGCCAGGTGAATAGCCAGGACGCCGAAAGCCAGCGCGGCGCGCTGAAGAAATACACGGTTGATCTGACCGAACGCGCTCGCGCGGGCAAGCTCGATCCGGTGATCGGCCGGGACGATGAAATTCGTCGTTCAATCCAGATCCTGCAACGCCGGACGAAGAACAACCCGGTGCTGATTGGTGAGCCGGGCGTGGGCAAGACCGCCATTGTGGAAGGTCTCGCGCAGCGGATCGTGAACGGCGAGGTGCCGGAATCGCTCAAGAGCAAGCGCGTGTTGTCGCTCGATATGGCCGCGCTGTTGGCCGGCGCCAAGTATCGCGGGGAATTCGAAGAGCGGCTCAAATCCGTGCTCAGCGATATTGCCAAGGACGAAGGCCAGACCATCGTTTTCATCGACGAAATCCATACCATGGTCGGCGCCGGCAAGGCCGAAGGCGCCATGGATGCGGGCAACATGCTGAAGCCGGCGCTTTCGCGCGGCGAGCTGCATTGCATCGGCGCGACGACGCTTGACGAGTATCGCAAGTACATCGAAAAGGACGCAGCGCTCGAGCGCCGGTTCCAGAAGGTGCTGGTCGACGAACCGTCGGTGGAAGCGACCATCGCGATCCTGCGCGGCTTGAAGGAACGGTATGAACTGCATCACGGCGTGGAAATCACCGATCCGGCTATTGTCGCGGCGGCGGAATTGTCGCACCGCTATATCACGGACCGTTTTCTCCCCGATAAGGCCATCGACCTGATCGACGAAGCTGCGTCCAGGGTCAAGATGGAAATTGATTCGAAGCCCGAAGAGATGGACCGGCTCGATCGTCGGTTGATCCAGTTGAAGATCGAGCGCGAAGCCGTCAAGAAGGAAAAGGACGAGGCATCGCAGAAACGCTTGCAGTTGATCGAGGAAGAAATCGAGCGGCTGGGTCGCGAGTATTCCGACCTCGAGGAAATCTGGATGGCGGAGAAAGCCGCCGTGCAGGGCAGCGCGACGCTGAAGGAAGAGATCGAGAAAGTGCGCGCGGACATCGTGCGTTTGCAGCGTGAAGGCAAACTTGAGAAGGTTGCCGAACTGCAGTACGGCAAGCTGCCTGGACTCGAAACGCAACTGAAGCAGGTCACGCAGTCCGAGACCGCTGAGCAAAGCAATCCCACACGGCCGCGCCTGTTGCGCACGCAAGTGGGCGCCGAGGAAATCGCGGAAGTGGTGTCGCGTTCCACCGGCATCCCCGTGTCTCGGATGATGCAAGGCGAGCGCGAGAAACTGCTGCAGATCGAAGGCAAGCTGCATGACCGCGTGGTGGGTCAGGATGAAGCGATCGGCGCGGTGGCCGATGCTATCCGGCGGTCACGCGCGGGGTTGTCGGATCCGAATCGTCCGTATGGTTCGTTCCTGTTCCTTGGGCCGACGGGCGTGGGCAAGACCGAGTTGTGCAAGGCGCTCGCCTCGTTCCTGTTCGATTCTGAAGATCACATGATCCGTATCGACATGAGCGAGTTCATGGAGAAGCACAGTGTCGCGCGCTTGATTGGCGCGCCGCCGGGTTATGTCGGTTATGAGGAAGGCGGTTACCTGACCGAGCTGGTGCGGCGCAAGCCCTACAGCGTGATCCTGCTCGATGAAATCGAGAAGGCGCATCCGGACGTGTTCAACGTGCTGCTGCAAGTGCTCGACGACGGCCGCATGACCGACGGGCAAGGGCGCACCGTGGACTTCAAGAACACGGTCATCGTCATGACGTCGAATCTTGGTTCGCACGTGATCCAGGCGATGGTCGGCGAGCCGCACGAAGCGGTGAAGGAAGCGGTCTGGGAGGAGGTCAAGCTGCACTTCCGGCCGGAATTCCTGAACCGGATCGACGACGTCGTGGTGTTCCATTCGCTCGACCGCGAGAACATCCAGATGATCGCGAAGATCCAGTTGCAGCGGCTGCATGAGCGGCTCGCGAAGCTGGAGATGCAACTCGACGTGTCTGACGCCGCGCTGGAACACATCGGCAAGGTGGGTTACGACCCGGTGTTTGGCGCACGGCCGTTGAAGCGCGCGATCCAGCAGCAGATCGAGAACCCGGTCGCGAAGCTGATCCTCGCCGGCAAGTTTGGACCGAAGGACGTGATCCCCGTCGATATGCGGGATGGCGAGCTGGTGTTCGATCGCGTCGTGCATTAAGACGCGGGTTGAAGGCGCCGGGCGAAGTCGGCCGGGCGTCATTCGTTCCAACAAAAAGGGGCAACGGAGTGATCCGTTGCCCCTTTTTTACTAGTGCCCAAAAATCAGGCCAACAACGTTTACGCCTTCGGTTCCTCGCTCTTGCCGCCGAGCAAGCCTGCCAGACCGCCAATCCCGCCGAGCGATCCCAGCAAGCTGCTCACGTCGAGCTGGCCGTTCGCCGGCACTTGGCCGTCCGGCGTTGCGTGGTTCACGAGATGCGGCAACACCGAAGCCAAAATGCCGGACACCTGGTCGCCGGACAGGCCAGCTTTCTGCGCCATTTGGCTGACCGCATCCGAACCGAGCACGTTGGTCACGGTGTCCGAGCTGATGGGCTTGTTTTCGCCGTTGCCGACCCACGACGAGACGATGTCGCCCGCGCCATTTTCATGGAAACGCTGAATCAAGCCGGTCAGGCCACCGGGCTGGTTGTTGACGAACTCCATCGCAATGGCGACTAGGCCGGACTGCGCGCCGCCACCTTGAGACGAATTGCCGAAAGAAGAGGCGAGGGTATCGAGTAGGCTCATGGCTGTCTCACTTGAAAACGATGCTGGTTAGATACCGTCCGGCGTCATGCTGGTTTGCCTGTGCCGGCCGGAAAACATGCCGTCCCGTGAAGGATGGCCGAAGTGTTTCTGCTGCAAGGCGACCTGGGCGGCTTGAATTCGAACTGCGCGCGATGACCATTCCACGCCCGGAATTCACCGCCGAAGTGCGTCGCCGTCCTCAGGTTGCTGCTGCGTCGCTCGCGGCTTTCTTTTTCTTGGACTTCTTCGACGCCTTGGCGCCGCTCGCGCTCGAGGCGGCGTCGGCCGTTGCTGTTGTCGCCGTACTCGAACTAGCCGCCGCGCTGGCCTTGGCTTTTTTACCCTTCTTGCCCTTGGTGGCAGAAGCCGCGTCTGCCGTTGTAGCCGTCGTTGCCGGCGTCACTGCGGGCGTCGTGGCCGTGGTCGCGGCGGGTGACGTGGCGGCCGTTGCAGCCGTGGACGACTTCACCGTCGATTTGGCGGGCGCGGCAGTGCCTGCGTTGGTGGCGGCCGGCGTCTTGCTGGCCTTTGTCCCGGTCGGCGGTGCGGATGAACCGCCAACCGTCAGTCCGGCCTGCTCCAGGTTCGTCACGGACTTCGTGCCGAGTCCTTTCACGCGGTTGGCGAGATCGTCGGCATCTTTGAACGGGCCGTTCTTCGTCCGTTCGTCGATGATCGCCTTCGACTTCACCGGCCCAAGCCCCTTTACCGCTTCAAGCGAGGTTTGATCCGCCGTATTCACGTCGACGGCCGCGAACGCGGCGCCTATCGACAACGCAAGGGCCAGACACAGCATCAACAGCTTCTTAAGCATGACAAGTGCTCCAGGTTGAAAAACAAGAGGAGGAATCGATGTCGGCCTTACTGGAAGCCTGGCCAGAAAGCCCAACTAGCATAGGACAAAATGCGGGTCAGCATAATGGCAGCGAGGTCCATCCGGTGCGGGCGGGATTATTTTTTACAACATTGCCGGCTATTATTTTGCCGGTTGTGCCCAATCCACTCTCCGGTTTCGATTCTATCTAGCGATTATCACCAGACTCATGGCGGATGGGGGCAGGTCGGTTCAGATTTAACGTTTCGCGGATATATGCTTGTCGAAACCGACGCTATCCCGGATTTGATTCTTCGGGTCTGAAAATTCATCGGGTTTGATCCTCATTAACCTTTTGTCTTGATTTTCGCAAACGCGCCGCGTACTTCGAATTTCACGGAATCGACCACCACGCCCTGGCGGTCGACCAGTTCCAGTGTGTGATGCCCCGGCCACGGCAGCCATGCCATGCGTGACATGCTAGTTGAAGGGCCGGCCAATTTGCCGTCCAGCCGCCACACGCTGCCCGCCGACGCACTTTGCGCGCTCTCGAACCAGACCCGCTGGCGCGCGGCGGGAATATCGGGATCGAGCGCGAAAATAGTGCCGTCGGTGGGAGAGGTGATCCGGGCCGTGCCGTTTCGTACGGCCGAGCCTTCGGCATTCGCCGACAACGCGATCCGCGACATTTGCGTGCCGCTCAGGAACCAGTCCTCGCGCGCCGGCTCGATATTGTTTTGATAAACAATCTGCGTGCGCACCACGCCCGACGGCGCGATGGGCGGCCGGCTTGGTGTGCGCCGATGCAGGTAATTCACCAGCGTGGCCCACACGGGCGCGGCGCCCGTGACCCCGGAGACGTCCCACATCGGCGCACCGTCTGCGTTGCCCACCCACACGCCAACCGTATAGCGCGACGTGTAGCCGACCGCCCAGTTATCGCGCATGTCCTTGCTCGTGCCGGTTTTTACGGCGCTGAAAAAGCGCGTGGCGAGGACGCTGTCGAAGCCGAAGGTGCGCGTGCGCGCGTTGTTATCGGCGAGGATATTCGTCACGATAAAACTGGCTTGCGGGCTGAAAACGCGCGTGCCGGGTGCAGCGGGTGCATGTGCCGGCAAGTCGGACATTGGCCCCGTGACACCGCCGTTCGCAAGCGTCCGGTACGCGTTCGTGAGTGTCGCGAGCGTCACGTCAGCGCTGCCGAGCGCAAGACTGAAGCCGTAGTAATCGCCTGCTTGCGTGAGCGGTAGACCGAGCGACACCAGCGTTTTCGCGAACCGGTGCGGCGTAACCATCACCAGCGTGCGCACGGCCGGTACATTCAGCGACGACCCCAGCGCCGTGCGCATGCTCACCCAGCCCTTGAAATCGTGATCGTAGTTTTGCGGGATATACAGGCCGCCGCCGGTGGCGAGATCGAGCGGGGCGTCATCGAGCAAAGAGGCCGGGGTGAGACGCTTTTCGTCGATGGCCTGAGCGTACAGGAACGGCTTGAGCGTCGAGCCAGCCTGGCGCAAGGCGACGACTGCATCGACTTCCGGCGCGTTTGATAACCCTCCCGCCGAGCCGACCCACGCGAGAATCTCGCCGCTGCGGTTATCGATGACGATCGCGGCGCCATCGTGCACATTGCGCTGATGCGCGCGCGAGTTGAGTTCGAGCAAGGTTCGCGCGAGCGAGTCACGGGCGAAGCGCTGCAGGGAGGCGTCGAGCGTGGACTGGACGCGCGCGCCCGCTGCGGGATGCACTTCGCTTGCCACACGGCGCGCGAAGTGCGGTGCGAGCGCGTCGTAATCCGAGGATCGCGGCGACGCAGACGCGGTGCGCGTGAGCGTCAATTGCACGTAGCTGTCGAGGTTCGCGCAAGGGTCCGTGGCCGATGGCCGCGCCCGGTTCATGTCCCTCAAAATGCCGCATGCCCGCGCTGATACTTTCGCGTAATTCGCATTTGGCGCACGCACCAGCGCGGCCGTGAGCGCGGCTTCACGCTCGTTCAGCCCGGACGGAAGTTTGCCGAACAACGTCTGCGACAACGCGGACAAGCCCACGATCTCACCGCGAAACGGCACGAGATTGAGATACGCCTCGAGAATCTGGTCTTTGCGCCAGGCGTGATCGAGCCATAACGCGCCGACCGTCTGCGTCGCTTTCTCGCCGATTGAACGGCGCCCCGGCCGGCGATCTTCATCGATCAAACCGGTCAGTTGCATGGTCACCGTCGACGCTCCGCGCGTGCGCGTGTTCCACAGATTCGCCCAGGCCGCTGCTGCGGCTCCTCGCCAGTCGACGCCGCTGTGCTCGTAGAACCGCTTGTCCTCCGACACGACAATTGCCTCGCGCAACGCCGGCGATACATCCTGCAACTCGACCCAGTCGCCGCGCCGCTCGGTTGTATCGATGCGTGTGCGCTGCAGCGGCTCGCCGTCGCGGGCGAGCAGCACCCAGTCGGAACTGCGCCAGCCCGAGCGCACTTCGTCAAAGGTCGGCAGCGCATTTGCCGGGCTGGCAAGCACGCAACAGACAAGGGCGAGGGCGGCGCGTTTCATCGCGTTATTTGGCCGCGGCCAGTGGAGCGACGATCATCGTTGCGTTGGGAATCGCGCCGAATACGGAGGGCGCATAGAGCGCCTCCACGCGCGTAGGCGGCAACCCGAACGTGCCCGCGTTATTCAGCCGGACGGTGTATTCCACCTGCAATTTCCCCTTCGGCAGATAGTCGTAATACGCGCGATACCCATCGAAACCACGCTCGACAAACGCCGGCCAGGCGCCTTGCTGGCTCTTTTCGCCTTCGGTCGCCGCTTCCGAATCGCGGCCGAGGCCCGAGCCGAGGATTGTCGCACCCGCTGGAATAGGATCATTGACGACGACCCATGTCATATCGCTTTGAGCATCGATGTCGAGATGCACCCGCACGATGTCACCACGCGAGAGCGTGCCTTTGACTGCAGGTTCGATCGGCGTGATGGTTTTCGTGATTCGATAACCCGCCGCGAACGGCGCTTTCAACGCGACGGCCGCGAGGCTCTCGATAGTCGCCCATGGTTTGCCGCTGCCTTCTTGCGTCAGGTTCAGCGTGCCGGATACCCACGGCAACGTCACGTTGCGAGGATTCGCAGGGGAGGCCGGCGCGTTCCACGTTACAGCCTTTTCTGTCGTACCCAGCGCAATACGCGTTTGACCGCTGACCGGCGTGCTTTCGAATACCTTGGAAAAGCGCTGCACGGCGAGCTTGCCCCACAGGTTCGACGTCGTGGTTTGCCACGCGCCGTTCGTCTGCAACGCGAGCAAACCGCCGATCAGGCGCGGCATTTCATCCTTCCACGCGGGGTTATCGGCGAAGATCAATGCAGTGCGCGCCGCGTTCGATTCGGGGCCGGTCATGAGCCAGTAGAGGTCGTCGTCGGCGGCGGTGGAGAAGGTGAGGCGCGTGCCCGAATACGTCAGGCGCGCCCGTAAAATCTGCTCGACCTGAGCGCGTTGGTCGTCGCGTTGCGCGATGCCATCGACACGCGAAAGGATCGAGTAGTAATCCAACAGCGCGGATGTCGGCCATTGATTCGGTGCGATGGTGATCGAACCGAGCATGCGCGGTGCGGCCAGCCCGTAACGCGATAAAGCCTCGATGGCCGAGAGTTTCACGAAGTCCAGATCCTGACGCGGCGACCAGAATTTCCGCTCGATCTTGCCTTCCACGAAGTTGGTCAGCGCGCCTGCGAGTTTGTCGCGCAGATCGTCGGGCAGCGCGAAGCGGGGATCCGCTTTCGATGCTTCATCGCTGACCGCGAGCAGGTAGGCCGACAACGCCGGACTGCCATAAGGCCGCGAATCGTCCGAGGGCGGGAAGTAGTTGGCGAGCCCATCGCTATCAAGATATGAAGGCATCCGCGCGATCACCGTCTGCCATTGCGTGAGGTCGTCGAGACCCAGCGCCCGCGACGTTTGCTGCTCAAGGCAGCTATACGGATAACGTTCGAACCAGCGTCGCACACCCGGCAGGCCATCGGCGAGTTTCGGCTGCAACGTCACGGCAATGCCGCCGCGAATCTGTCCATCCGCCGATGCCACCGCGGTCTCCGGCGGCGCCACAGGCAACGCAAACGTGCCGTCGACCTGAGTGATCGTTGCTTGCTGCACGGTCACGGGAATCGCAGGCACCACGCGCTGCGTGAGTTTGACGGCATCGGCGGCTTTCGGACCGCCTTGTTCCGCTGCGCTGACCTCCCAGTTCAACGCGCCCGTTGCCGCCATGCCGATGGCATCCGGCGTCTTCACGTCCCACGAGATCTCCTGCGACGAATCCGGCGCCAACGTCACGTTTTGCGCAGGGAGATCGACCGTGGGAACACGCGGCGTCACGACAACCTGCATCGTCCGTGCGGTCGTATTGCGCAGCGTGAACAACGCGCGGAACTGGTCGCCTACGCGCACGAGCGGCGGCAGGCCCGAGATTAATTGCAGATCCTGCGTGCTGCGTATCGATGCACTGCCGGTGCCGAATTGACCCGCGCCCACCGCCCCGATCGCGACAATGCGAAAGCTCGTCAACGCGTCATTGAGCGGGACATCCACCGTTGCTTCGCCGTTCGCATCGAGTGTCACGCGCGGGTTCCAGAGCAAGAGCGTGTCGAACAGTTCGCGTGTCGCGCTATGTCCGCCGCCACCGCCGGCGGGCACGGCTTTACGCCCGAAGTGACGGCGTCCGATGATCTCCATCTGCGCCGTCGATGTCTCCACGCCATACGCGCGCCGTTGCAGCATGGCGTCGAGCACGTTCCAGCTTTGATTCGGCATCAGTTCGAGCAGAGCTTCGTCGACGGCGGCGAGCGCGATCTGTGTGCCGGCCGGGGCAGGCTTGCCACCCGGCAGCGTCACGCGTACTTTCACATGCGCTTTCGAACGCACGGCATACGACTTGGCATCCGGCGTGACCGTCACGCCGAGCTTGTGCGACGCCGTTCCCACCTTGATCTCGCCGAGCCCGTAACGGAACGCAGGCTTCGACAAATCGACCAGCGGGGTAGGCGCTTCATATTGCCTCCCTTCGTACCAGAACGCGTGCACCCAATCGAGCGGCGATTTCCAGCCCCACGTGAAGAACGAATACCACGGCACTTCGTGAATCCGCCCGCGGATCGCGAGCACGGAGACATACACGTTCGGCCCCCACGACTCCTGTACTTTCAACTCGACGGTCGGGTTCTTGCCATCGAGTTCCACGACCTTCGTTTCCACGATTCCTTCGCGCTCCACCGCCACCAGCGCAGTGGCGAAGCGGAACGGCATGCGCACCTGGAAGCGGGCTGTTTCGCCGGGTTCGTAGCTTGTTTTTTCAGGCAGCACGTCGATCCGGTCCGTGTTTTCGCCGCCGAACCAGAGTTGATCTTCACGCGTGACCCAGACCGACGTGGTCGCGTTCGCCACACGTCCGTCACCATCCTTGGCAATGGCAATCAGGTCGACATTGCCTGCTTCCTTCAGTTTTGCTTCGCAGGAAAGCAGGCCGTGGTCATCGCTTTTGCCGCTGCATAGCGTGCCGAGGTCCTTGGTTTCCGTGTGGTTATCGTAGGCATAAAAACCGCCGACCATGCGCTTGCGCGAGCTGGTCATGGTCCGCGCAACACCGCGGATTTCCAGGGCAACGCCCGCTCGCGGTTTGCCTTGCAAGTCGACCGCGAGCGCTTGCACCGGCACCGCGTTGCCGACTGACACCCAGTCACCCGCCTTGATGCCGGCGGCAACCGCAGCGGGCCAGAGCGTGGCGCTGCCGCGCAGCGTCTGGATCTCGCCGTTCGGGTCCGCGAAGGTCGCTTCCAGCGTAAGCTGCTTCGGCGCTTCCACCACGGGCAGCGACTTCAGCGTGAGGGTCCCCGTGCCATTGCGGTCGAGCGTCAGCGCGGTTTTATCGGCGATAAGCTTGGCCGTGGACGTATCTTCCTGCGCGTTGCTGTTGTCGTCGTCACCTTCGGTTGCGGGTGCGCTGGCGCCGTCATCGGTGGGCTTCTTGTACGGCGCGAAGCTAAACGATTCGAACTGCGAAGCAAAAGCCGGTGACGTGTCTTTCATCAACGCCGACACTTGAACCGGCAGATTCGATGCCGGTCCGCCCGACACATATTCAATCTGTACCGCCAGCGGCGCCGTGGTCGCGGCCACCAGCGCGCCGGTCTTCTGATCGCGAATGCCGATCGATCCCTTGAACACCGGAAGGCGGAATTCCTCCACGCGGAAATTGCCGGTTTCGATGCTCATGTGCCCTGACCCGGCGTCGTCGCTGTCGGCATCCGAGTTGGCCGAGCCGTCATCCAGCGTCACGCTGTATTCGCCGAGCTTCGCGGCGGCCGGAATCGGGAAGGTGGAATCGGCGCTCCGGTCGGCCGTCCATTTGAGCGGAAGATGGTATGTCTGGCCGCTGCCCTCATGACGGATCGTCACACGCGAAGGTAAATGCGAGGGAAACGCAAAACCGCTCAGCGTTTCTTCGCGCATCAAATGTTTCATCGATACCGTTTCGCCGGCGCGCAACAATGTCCGGTCGAACACGGTCGTGGCGCGCGTGGTTTGATCGCGGCTCATATCGGTGGGGACGTTGAAACGCCACGACTCGATCCCGCGATTCCAGTCCGACCGCACGAACGCCATGTCCGGGCCGGTCTTCGGATCATCGACACGCGCCGAGACGAAAAAGCCCGAATAGTCGAGGCTGTTTTCATCGCAAGAGCGCGCCGATGCCAAGGGCTTGTCGATCGTCGCAATGCCATGAAGATCGGTCTTGGCGACGGCGATCTGATCGCCATTGCAATCCGTGACGCGCACTTGCGCGTTCGGCACGGGTTTGCCGCTATCGAGCGCGGTCACCCAGACGATGCTGTTTTCGCGGCCTTGTTTAAAGTGAACGCCAAGGTTGGTCACAAGCACGGAGGTACGCACATACATGGCTTGCGGTTTGCCGAGCAATGACGCACCCAGTGCCGGCGACGCCAGTTCGACCACATAGAACCCGGGTTTCGGGAGCGGAATGCCGACCACTTCAAAAGGCCGCAGCGACTTCGGATCAGCCTGCGGCACGCTCAGGGTTTCAACGCCCGGTTGTTTCGCCAGCAACGACAGCGAGCGGATATCGATTAGCGGATCTTTCGCCGTGCTGTTCTGCGCGTAGACGGGCTTGATGCCGTTGCTCAGCGCCTGCGGCATCTCCTCTTTGATCTGCGAGACGGACATTGAAAAGCCGTCGAAACGATCGACGGTTTTCATCCATCGACGGATCTCGGTGTCGGCATCCACACGCAGTTTCGTCACGCTCGATGAACCTGCGTTAAGCCCGTTCACTTTCAGGTCGGCCTCCACGTGGCGCAGCGTGACGGGCAACATGGCGGGCATGTTCGGCTCGGCGAAGCGCTCGATGATTCCGAATGTCGACGATGAAAACTTGGCAAGCGGCGGCATGGGCGCCGTTGATGTCTTCAGCGGGAAGAGGTCCGCGTTCGACAGCACGCGGCCACTGGAATCCTTGAGTCCGGCAGGCAGTTCTATCGATAAATCCGCGTGTTCGGGCAACGGCGCCGCGAACTGGACGCTGGTGATGTCGTTGTCCTTTTCATCGGGATCGAACTGGGGCGAGGTCTTGCCGCCCGGGCCGTGCAGAGTGATTTGTTGGGCATCCACACGCGGCACGGGCGAGCTGAAGCGGATGCGCAGCGGGCGCAAGGGCGTGCAGGGTGCTTTCGCGTTTTCGCGTTCGCAGGAAAAACTAGCGGTGAAGGGTTCGCGGACATCGAAGTCGAAGCGCTTCTCCACATCGTTCGCGAGGCCGCTCGGGCCGGCTACACCCGCGCCGTACACGAGTTGCATCTTCGTGGCGGACGGCAGGGTTTGCTGGCAGGCGAGCGTGAGCACACGTGCGCTGTCTTTTTCGAGGCGGAAATGTTTGAGGAGGTTGGCGCGTACGTTGGCGTCGACGGTTTTGACGGGAATCCGGTTACCCAATCCATTCGATTCGCACCAGATGTCCTGCAACGCGGACGCTTCCGTAGCGGGGCCATTCAGGCGCAACACGAAGATCGGGTTTTCTTCTATCTCGCCGCCGCCGGGCATGACTTGCGTGACAAACGGGCCGCCGGTTTCGAAGCGGAACTGGCGTGGACCGGTGAGCGCGTTGCCCGCAGTGGATTTGAGCCCGTCTTCCAGCGCGACTGAGCAGCGCATGCCGGGCGTGAGGTCTTGTCCGAAGTCGAAGGCCCAGGTTTTATCGTCGATCCAATGAGCGGAACCCGCCGATGCTCCCCCGCTGCAATGGACCTGAGCCGGGGCTTTGGCTGCGGGGTCTCCGAACGCGATCATGGCTTCGTCGAACTTGACGACCACCTGGCGCACCTGCGTCACCTTGCCCTGTGGCGATACGCTCACCGTGCGGGCAGCGTCCGCGCGATGCGTGGCGCCCAGGAAGCCCGCTGCCAGCAAGGAGAGAGCGGTAAGCGCGGCCAGCGGCCAGCGTTGTTTTTTTATGACGCGGATCATCGCACTCGTTCCAGGTGACCAAAACGCTGGCGATTTTACCGGAATGTTACGTCATCCTTGCCAATTGTTTTCATTTTATGACAAGACGATGTGAACTGATTGCATCGAGTGCGCGGTTGTGGCGGTTGAAGCTAAACCGGCTCGGCCCCTGCGCGGACGCGATCGTTTGGAATGTGCCGCGTGCTGATCCGACGCCAGTAGAGAAACAGTCCTACGCCGGCCACGCCCAGACTTAGCGAGTTCGCTACCCAGAACCCGCGTGCGCCTTGCAGCCATGCCGGCGTAAAACCGCCCACGTCGAACCCGAGCACGTACCCGCCGCCCAGCCCGATGCCCCACAGCGCAACCGCGTAGATCACCGTGGGCACGACCGCCACCTTGTAGGCGCGCAGCACGAAAGCCGTGGTGATCTGGAGGGCATCGAAGAAATGATAGAACACCACAATGGCCAGCAACGGCATGGCTGCCGCGATCACCTGGCTGTCAGGCGTGTAGGCCTCAAGCAAGTAGGGTCGCAGTGCAAACAGCGCCGCGCCGTACACGCACGCAATGCCGCACGACAACGCAATGCCGTGGCGGGCGAGCGAACGGGCGGCATCGAAACGTTGAGCGCCGAGTGCTTGCGAGACAAGGGTCGCGGACGCCACGCCAATGGACAGCGGCGTCATATAAAGCACCGCGCCAATGTTGCCGGTGATCTGATGTCCAGCCAGCGTGGTCGTGCCAAAGTGCGAGATGAACAACGCCATGAAGGTGTATGACGTCACTTCGATCAGATACGACAACCCCATCGGAATGCCGAGTTTGAGCAACGCCTTTTGACGCTGCCAGACGGGCCAGCAAAAGCGCGAAAACACGCCGAACGGCCGGAAGAACTCGACACGCAGAAGCACCGTTATGCCGACAATGGCTATGACCCAGTTGATGATCGTGCTGGCAATGGCACAGCCCGGACCACCCAGCGCTGGCACGCCGAAACCGCCGAAGATGAACCACAGGTTGAGCGGGACCTTCAGCATCAGCGCGCCGATTTGCAGAAACATGACCAAGCGTGGTTTGCCGACGGCGTTCGTGAGCGAGCTATAGACACGAAACGCGAGACCCGCGGGCAGTCCAAAAGAAAGGATGCGCAAATAGGCGAGGGTGCGATCGTGCAGGGCGGGAGGGGTATCGGCGATTCTCAGAAGAGGCTGCGGGAAATACAGGCAGACAAAGCCGATTACCGATAACACCGCCGCCAGCCATAACGCCTGCCGGACTTCCTCGCCGATCTCGGCTTCGTGCCGCGCACCGAACAATTGTCCGGCGATGGGCTGCAACGCCGTCAGAATGCCGGTCAAGCCTATATAGACGGAAATGTAGATCGACGAACCCAGGCCGAGTGCTGCAAGATCTGTCGCGGAATAGCGTCCGACCATGGCGGTATCGATCACCGCAAACGCGATGATCGCCAACTGCCCGATCAGCACCGGCCACGCCAGGGCCACGATCTTGCGGACATCCGGCCACATGGTCAGTCGCTTCCGCGATGCAGCGACTTCGGTCGCAGCCGCTTGACCGGCGCCACCGGCCGCTCGATGCGCACATACAGCCGGAACCGTTCGTCCCGGTCGGCCACGCGCCGGCCTTCCCACACGAGCTTCCACTCGAACGGCGAGATCGACGACGGTTCGCCGTAATCTTGCGTGTCCTGGCGCAGGATGACGTCGCAGTCTTCATCGAAGGCGAAATGCATGCCGCCGAAATACGCGAAGGTCGAAATCTGCGCATCGCCCAGACGCACCGGGGAAATGCAGGTGTAGTCAGGCGGCAGATGATCGGCAATCTGTTCGGCCACGTCGCGATACGTCCGGCTGTAGTTCACCACCGGCAACCACAGCGTCATCAGCAGCACCCACATCAGCGTGGTTCCCGCGCTCGACAGCACGACGCTGCGCCACAGCACCTTCGGATGACGTGCGAGACGCCAGCGCGCGAGCGAAAACCAGCATATCGTCACGGCGACCGCGCACACGAACGACAGGATCTTGAATTCGGGCTGGAAACCCGGTGCGAGACGCGCGAGATTGCGCGCGAGCGGCGCGGGGAAACTAAACAGGCCCGCGGTCCAGACAAGCCAGACGAACGTGGCGAGCAGGGTGAAACTCAACATCGCGAACCAGTCGATGGCGTTGATCGCCCCGCGCTTGAGCGTTGGCAGCGCGAACGTGGCCAGCACGGACAACGGCGGCAGCAACAGCATGAACAGGCGGTTCGACTGATGACTTTGCAGGATCACCAGCACCAGCAGCGGCCCGATCACCGATAGCGGCACAGCCACGTGTGGCGAGCGGCGCAGTCCGCTCCAGCTCACAAAGGTCCAGATAGCGAGCGGCCACGCGGGCCACGTGAAGAGCGGCAGGTTCTTGAGGGCGTAGGAGAGCGCCTGGATTGGCGAACCGGAAAACGAGTCGAAGCTGTTACGCCACCATTGTCGCAGCCACCATTCGCCGTCGTCCGGGTAGAAGTGCAGCACCGGCCACACCCAAGCGCCGATCAGGATGACCGCGACGGGCACGCCGAGCACAACCAGATAGAACGGCCGCACCTCGCGCACGATGACAGTCATGGCCAGCGTGCAGATCAGCAGTGCGAGCACCAGCACCGGGCTGCTCGACAAACCCACGAAGCCAATAGCCGCGCCCCAGATGAGCGCGCCCTGGATCGGCTTGTCGCAACTGCGCACGAGGCCGTAGAGCAGCATGGCGGTGCCGGCGAACTGAGCCAACTGGGGCGTGGTTTCGTGGCCGCGCTCCGCCAGGCCGAAGCAGGCGAGCAGGATCAGCAGCGCGCCGTCGGCGAGTGTGCGGCCGTAGTCGCGCGGCTCGGGCTCACCGCCAAAGGCGTATTTGAACGGTTGTGCCTCGTCGCGCCGGCCAAGTAGATACGCCGTGTACCAGACAAACGCGCAGGCGATACAAAACAGTAATCCCGTTACCACGCGCGATGCATTGCTTGCATCGACCCACGGGCTCAGCAGGCGGATAAAACCCGCGCCGAACCAGTACATGAACGGGCCGTCTCCGGTGAGCGCCTTGCCGACCAGATTCGGCAGCAGCCAGTCTTTCACGCTGCCGTTGGCCATTGTCCACATCACGCCGAAGCCCGCTGCGTCCTCGTTTTTCCATGGATCGCGGCCGAACAGTCCAAACGACGCGTAGATGATACAAATGGCGAGCAGCAGCCAGCGCGGCAGGGCGTTGGTGGCGGAGGCGGTCAGACGGACGACATTTCGCATGCGTTTGGGCGATGGAACGAAACTGATGGAGCGCGGATGAAGCAATGCGGCGGCGCTTGGGTCGTGCATGGCACGCGAATCTCGTGCCTTGGCGGGTCGTGCGATTTTTACCGAATCCGGCATTGTAGACGGGCGGCGTCGCGCGCGTCATTGCGGTGCTTATTTGCGTGGGGGTTTGACGGGGCGAGTTCGCCCGATTGCCTCCAGATTGCCCCGATGCCTGGGCAGAGACGGTCGCACAGACGAAAAAAAGGCAGCTTTCGCTGCCTTTTTTCGAATCCAGCCTTGGCTGCTTTCTCGACTAGTTACTTCTTTGCCGAAAATGCTGCGAACTTCTTGTTGAACTTCTCGACGCGGCCGGCCGTGTCCATGATCTTTTGGTTACCGGTGTAGAACGGATGCGATTCCGACGACACTTCGATCTTTGCCAGCGGGTACGTCTTGCCTTCGAACTCGCCGGTTTCGCGCGTGTTGATGGTCGAACGTGTGATGAACTTGAAGTCATTCGACATGTCGACGAACAGCACTTCGCGGTAATTCGGGTGAATGCCTTCTTTCATGGTCTTTCCTTGATATCTGTTGGTAGCCAGCCCACCCGGTTTGCGGGTTTTGCGCATTTTTTCAAGCCGATCCTGCGAGCGCGAGCCACTTGCCTGAGGTCGAAAAGCGGCAATTATGCCAGAAAATCAGCCGTTTGACATGTTTTCGGGGCACCCGGACTGAGGCATCGGGTTCATTCCTGCCCCGGCGCGGCCAGGGCTGCCAGCGCGCCCACGCCCGCCGGGTCCTGCCGGTAATATCGCGCAAGCGGGCGATACAACTCCGGATATTCACGCTCGAACGCCACGGGTTGCACAAACAGCGCCTCGCTGCAGACCGCAAAAAACTCCGACGGATGGTCGGCGGCGTAGGGATCGATCAACGATTCACGCTCAAACCGGCCCCAGCGGCGCGCGGGAACGGCATCGACCTGAGCGCAGAAATGGTCGTAGGCGTGATCGAAGACGTCGTTCCAGGCATTGGAATCGAGCGGCGCGTGCCAGCGTCGAAAGAGCGGCGGATGGCCGTCCGCCTCGCCATTGAGCATGTCGATCTTGTGCGCAAACTCGTGGATCACCACGTTGTAGGCGTCCTCGCCATCGGTCATCTGCGCGTCTTCCCACGACAGCACGACCGGGCCGCCTTCCCACGCCTCGCCGCTTGCATCGTGTTCAATCTCGTGCACCACGCCCGCCTCGTCCTCGACCGTCTTGCGAATCACGAACTCGCCCGGATACACAATCACGCCGACCCAGCCGCGGTAAAGTTCCAGGCTCAGATTCAGTACGGGCAGGCAGGCCTGCACCGCGATGGCGACGATCATCGCGTCGGTGAGCGTCAGATCGTGGGCGGTCGAAAACTCCTTTTCCGCGATAAACAACGTTGTACATTCGCGCAACCGGGCGCGTTCTGCGTCGTCGAGATGGCTGAAAAACGGCAGGCGGTCGAGCGTGTTTTGCCAGAGCGTGTTGTCGATGGCGTGTTTGCGCAGCGCTCTTTCACGACGATTCCCGCTAATCAGCCGGGTCAGGAAATTGGCCATGAGGTTTGTATTGCTCTCTCGATGTTCTCTCGAATTGCTCGCACGCTCAATCGATCTGTTTCTGCCAGAGCGCGAATACGCCGCCGCAAACCGCCACGCCCATCAGGAAATAAAAGCCATCGAGCGAAGCCAGGAAACTCGCCTGTTGCGCGACCGTACGGGCAATGGTTGCTATAGCCAGCGCGTGGGCATCGACGGCTGAATGGCCTGCCGCGGCAAAGCCATTCGCCAGCGTATTCGCGGCGTTCTGAAACTCCGGATTGTACGGATTCACGGCTTCGGCGAGGCGCGACTGATGCAGCGCTTCCCGATGCTGTTCAACGATAATCACCGCCGCCGTCGCAAACGAGAGCGTCAACTGCCGCACGATATTCTTCAGGCGGTAGCCATGCGTAAACTCCTCGATCTCGAAAATCCTGAACGTCAGATTCGCGACGGGCAATACGATGAAAAGCAGCAACAATCCACGCAGCAGCATGGGCAGGACGAGATCGCTTTGAGCCACGTCCGGCGACATTCGCGTCATCAGCCAGCCGACCAGCGCCGCAATCGCAAAACCCGGCACGATGATCCATTTCTTGCGCTTCACGTACTTCGTATACCTGAAATACAGAAACAGCGCGGAACCCGATATCAGCGAGGTAATGCCGACCAGCCGGCCGGTGTTTTCGACCGGATAACCCAGTCCCTGTTCGAGGAATCGGGAGATCAGGTAGCTGAACCCC
This sequence comes from Caballeronia sp. LjRoot34, assembly GCF_964253815.1. Taxonomy (NCBI): domain Bacteria; kingdom Pseudomonadati; phylum Pseudomonadota; class Betaproteobacteria; order Burkholderiales; family Burkholderiaceae; genus Caballeronia; species Caballeronia sp. LjRoot34. The sequence continues at coordinate 2,424,710 of NZ_CAXUSB020000001.1, read as the reverse complement.
GTCGACTCGAAGTAATAGAACATGTACAGCACGAGGCCGACCTGAAACGAGCGTTGGCGCAGCGCGTGGAGGCGCACGAGCGGTGCGGGATGATGCCATTGATGCCATGCAAACCAGGCGAGGGCGCCGATACCCGCGACCGTCAGCAGCACGAGCGCGGGCGAGGTGCTGAAGTGCACGAAGCGCACTTGTTGCATCACGATCTGCAGCGCGCCCTGCGCGAATGCAAATAATAGATACGGCCAGAAACTTGTCGCGCCACGTTCCTCTCGCACCACATTGCCGGAGTCAGGCAGCGCGAGCATCGCCAGCACGGCAAACGCGAGCCCTGCGGGCGCGGTGCAGGCGAACAACGCGCGCCAGTCGAAATGCGACACCAGCCAGCCGCCAAGCAAGGGCGCAACCGCGCTGCTGCCCACAATCAGGATCAGGAATGCCCGCGTTGCGCTGGAGCGTTTTTGCGGCGTAAAGCTCACCTGGATCAGGATGCGGCAGGCGCCCATCATCGGACCGATGAAATAGCCTTGCAAACCGCGCGTGAACATCAGTTGCAGCGAGGTTTCGGTGAGCGCCGACATCATCGCGCCGCACGCGTACAGCAACATGCAGCCGGCCACATATCGGCGGTGCCCGAGGCGGTCCACCCACCACTGCTGCTGCAAAATTCCGAGCACGGCGGCGACTGCGTAAGCACTCGATGACCACACGAGTTCATCCGGTGACGCATTGATTCCGCCCGCAATGTAGCTGGCGAAAAACGAGAAGATGGCGTTATCGAAGTAATCCAGCCCGGTCACGAGCGCGAGGACCCACGGGAAAAAATCGCCGCGCAACCGCTCGACGGTAAACACCGGCGCCCGCGCGCTCATTACTTCTTGCTCCCGGCTTTCGCGCCCGCCTTCGATCTTCGTTCGAGCAGCGCATCGGCAGGCTGGCCGGCGAGCCGCGCTTCCACGTAATCCAGGTCGAGACGCAGTTCGGCGCGCACCGATTGCGCTTCTTTTAGCTCGCGGCGTACGGATTCGATACGGCTATCGATCGCATCGAGTTGCTGCTGTAGACCCTGGCGGATGTCCGCCAGCGAATCCGGCGAATAGCGGTTCTGACCGGCTTCCGTTTTTTCGAGCGGCCGCTTGAGCATTTCCACAATGCCGTGCAGCGAAAATCCCAGCGATCGCAGCCGCAGGATCCGCCCGAAGCGCTCGAGGTCGTTTTCGTCATATAGCCGATAACGTCCCTGGCTACGGCTGGGTGTAAGCAGACCGCGTTCTTCGTAGTATTTCAGCGTGCGCGGGGTGACGCCGAGGCGTTCGGCGGCGTCGCGTACGGTGAGCAGTTCGCTGGACATGGTGCTGGCCGACGGGTTTATCGGCGGATGATGATGTCGCGAAATTATAGACCAACATGAACGTGAACGTTCACGTCTACAATCGTGTCACTCATTTCGGCAGACGAAAAAAAGCCGCCCGCGAATGCGGGCGGCTTTCATGTTTCGAACCAGCGCGTTGGATCAACTATGTTGAATTAACTACCGCCGCGGCGCATCAGATCGAAGAATTCAGCGTTGTTCTTGGTCTGACGGATCTTGTCGAGCAGGAATTCCATGGACTCGACTTCGTCCATGTCGTGAATGAACTTGCGCAGCACCCAGACTTTTTGCAGCAGGTCCGGCTTGATCAGCAGTTCTTCGCGACGCGTGCCCGACTTGTTCAGGTTGATCGACGGATACACGCGTTTTTCTGCGAGACGGCGTTCCAGATGCACTTCCATGTTGCCGGTGCCCTTGAACTCTTCGTAGATCACGTCGTCCATCCGGCTGCCGGTTTCAATCAGCGCCGTGCCGATGATAGTCAGCGATCCGCCTTCCTCAATATTACGTGCCGCGCCGAAGAAGCGCTTCGGACGTTGCAGTGCGTTTGCGTCCACACCGCCGGTGAGCACCTTGCCCGACGCCGGCACAACCGTGTTGTAGGCGCGTGCAAGACGGGTGATGGAGTCGAGCAGAATCACGACGTCGTGCTTCATTTCGACCAGGCGCTTGGCCTTTTCGATCACCATTTCCGCGACTTGCACGTGGCGCGCGGCGGGTTCGTCGAAGGTGGAAGCGATCACTTCGCCGACCACCGAGCGCTGCATTTCCGTCACTTCTTCAGGCCGTTCGTCGATCAGCAGCACGAACAGCACGATGTCCGGGTGGTTCGATTTGATCGCATGCGCAATGTGCTGCAGCATCACGGTCTTGCCCGATTTCGGCGATGCCACCAGCAACCCGCGCTGACCCTTGCCGATAGGCGAGATCATGTCGATGATCCGGCCCGTCACGTTCTCTTCACCGCGCATTTCGCGCTCGAGCGGCATCGGTTTGTTCGGATGCAGCGGCGTCAGGTTTTCGAACATGATCTTGTGCTTCGAGGCTTCCGGCGCCTGGCCGTTGACCTTGTCCACCTTGACCAGTGCAAAGTAGCGCTCGCCGTCTTTCGGCGTACGCACTTCACCTTCGATGGTGTCGCCTGTGTGCAGATTGAAGCGCCGGATCTGCGACGGGCTGATGTAGATGTCGTCTGTGCTGGCGAGATACGAAGTCTCGGGCGAGCGGAGGAAGCCGAAGCCGTCAGGTAATACTTCGAGCGTGCCGTCGCCGAAGATCGTGTCGCCGGTCTTGGCGCGCTTTTTAAGAATCGCGAACATCAATTCCTGCTTGCGCAGTCGATTGGCGTTTTCGATCTCCAGGCCATTGGCCATTTCGATCAATGCGGAGACGTGCTGAGACTTGAGCTCGGATAAATGCATACGGATTTCCCGCCAGGGAGAAGAGGTACAACAGAGAATTTGGGAGGAGAAGTGAGCTGAACGCTCAAGGACCTAAACGTCTTGCCGTCTTAAGAAACGTCTTGCAGTCTTAGGATTCTAGCATAGCACATGCCGGCAGGGCCTCGGGTGGCCATGGTGACAGTGTGATTTGTTCATGTTGTGGCCTCACAACAATCTGCTGGAATCTCACGTGCAGCTAACTGCTTTTGCTGTCTTTACTTGTATTTGCCGATGCTGCCCGGATGAGACGCGGCTCAGGGCCGGGTCGTGCCGCTGGGAGGCAGTTGTTCCGCGAGAGCCGGAAATGCCGTTGCGGGCTTTCCGGCTTCGAGTCACAACTGCGAGTCGCAGCTTCCAATCACAGGTTGCTGTCCAGAAACGCGGTCAGTTGCGACTTGGACAATGCGCCGACCTTCTGCGCGGCGACTGCGCCATTCTTGAACAGGATCAGCGTGGGGATACCGCGCACTCCGAACTTGACCGGTGTCGACTGGTGCTCGTCCACATTGATCTTCGCGATCTGCAGGCGGTCGCCGTAGTCCTTGGCCACTTCGTCGAGGATCGGAGCAATCATCTTGCAGGGACCACACCATTCCGCCCAGAAGTCGAGCAGGACAGGTTTATCCGATTTCGTGACGTCCTGGTCAAAGGATGCGTCGCTGATATGTTTGATCGATTCGCTCATTATGTGAATACCTCTATGAATTCGAGGCCCGCGTTTGAATGCTCGCCACGATACACCAAAACAGGAAATAGTTCGCCGCGCTGCGGGGTGTAGAGCCGCTCGCTTGGGTGGGCGCATACCGTTGCCGGAAAAGCCGCGTTCTGCCCGTCACACGGTGATTAACCGGTGCTTCAAATTGTCATCTTAGCTTACTTTGCTATCTGTTGCCGGGTACCGATAGGCCCCGTCTGGATGAATCTCCAGCACCCGATATTGCGGCGTATTTATACAGCCAGTGCATGCCGCAACGCTGCTGCTCCCAGGTCATGCATATTGCGATTGCGCGCCTGAATTGCAATAGCACCCTCCTTGGTGGTGGGCGCGGCGATCCTTCTCTGATATGATTCTCCGTGACGGGCCTCCTCGCATGGTGGCGCGGTCAACCTGGTCAGGTCGGGAACGAAGCAGCCACAGCCGTTTTCTACCAGTGCCGAGGGTCGGGCTCGTCACCTTCGCTTTTCGTGTTTGTTTTTCGTCATCGTCCAGTCGTTCTCCGTCCCTCGCTGTATTCGCTATTTTTCGTCGCACCCCGTAGTTTCCCCATCGTCCTATTGTTTTGTCCCTCGTTTCAAACTTCCTTTCGGCCGGGTTTCTCGCGTCTTGTTAAGGTTTGCGTTTGTTTGCGTTTTTCGTACGCTTACTTTTCACGTTTTTCGCCCTTGAAAAAGCCACTCTGCCGGTATGCGGGCTAGGTTTCTGCGCGCTGCTTCCACGGGAGTGAGTCTCTTGGCGAAACGCTTTTGCCTCTTGACGTTGCTGATACAATTTCGGCATGACCTATCAAGTTCTCGCACGCAAGTGGCGGCCCAAATCTTTCGCTTCGCTCGTTGGCCAGGAGCACGTGGTACGCGCGCTCACGCACGCGCTCGACGGCGGACGGCTGCACCACGCCTATCTGTTCACCGGCACCCGTGGTGTCGGCAAGACGACGCTGTCGCGGATCTTCGCCAAGGCGCTCAATTGCGAGACCGGCGTGACATCCACGCCGTGCGGCGTATGCCGGGCGTGCAAGGAGATCGATGAGGGACGGTTTGTCGATTATGTGGAGATGGACGCGGCCAGTAATCGCGGCGTGGACGAAATGGCCGCGTTGCTCGAGCGCGCGGTGTACGCCCCGGTCGATGCGCGTTTCAAGGTCTACATGATCGACGAAGTGCACATGCTCACGAACCACGCGTTCAACGCCATGTTGAAGACGCTGGAAGAGCCGCCCGCACACGTCAAGTTCATCCTGGCCACCACTGATCCCCAGAAGATCCCGGTCACCGTGCTGTCGCGCTGCCTGCAGTTCAATCTGAAGCAGATGCCGGCAGGGCAGATCGTGGGGCATCTGGAACATGTGCTTGGTGAAGAGCAGATCCCGTTCGAGCTGCAAGCGTTGCGGCTGTTATCGCGTGCCGCGGACGGCAGCATGCGCGACGCGCTTTCGCTCACTGACCAGGCCATTGCATATTCGGCCAATCAGGTCACCGAGGAGGCCGTGCGCGGCATGCTCGGCGCGCTCGACCAGAGTTATCTGATCCGCTTGCTCGACACCCTCGCGGCCGGCGACGGGCAGGGCGTGCTTGGCATCGCGGACGAGATGGCATTGCGCAGTTTGTCGTTTTCCACGGCGCTGCAGGACTTGGCCGGGTTGTTGCATCGAATCGCGTGGGCGCAGTACGCGCCGGCTTCGGTACTGGACGAATGGCCGGAGGCCGCCGATATCCGCCGTTTCGCCGACTTGCTCAGCGCCGAGCACGTGCAACTGTTCTATCAGATTGCAACGGTCGGCCGCGGCGAGCTGGGTCTGGCACCCGATGAATACGCCGGTTTCACCATGACCCTGTTGCGCATGCTTGCGTTCGAACCCGCGGGTGGTCCTGATGGGGGCGGCGCGCGAGTGAGGCAGGCGGTTGTGGGTGCGCCCAGTGCCGGCGGGACACGTGAGGCGGCGCCGAGTGGTGTCGTAGCCGGTGGGACGGGTTTGTCGGCCGCGGGTGTTGCGACGCCGGCAGTGAAGCGCGCAGTCAATAGCATCTCTACCGGAGCGGCCACGACGGGTTCGGATCGCGCGAAAACGCCGCCGGCGCCGGATGCGGTGTCCGAGCGCAGCCTGGCTGCGGATGGCCGCGATGCGGCTCCGACGCCAGAGGCGGGCTCAGGATCCGTCTCGCGCGAAAGTCTTGCAGCAACTGGTGTCGATGTAGCGCAAAGCCTCGCGGTTGAGCCGACGCCGGCTGCGACGGCGAGGGTGATCGCGGAGCCTGATCAACCGGCTGAGGTTATCGATATCCCCGCCGTTGCCCAGGCTCGTGTCATCGATCCGGAAGATGCAGCGCAAGAGAAGACTGAAGCGCTGACGGACAAATCTGTCGACGATCGGCATGACGATGATGCAAAGATCGACGCAGCGGATGCGCAAAGCGCTCCGACGACCACTCCTGCCGGAGCGGGGTCCCCTGAAGTAGCGGCACTATCTTCAGATCCGCAGCCTTGGGCCGACGCACCTTCGTCATCTGCCAGTTCCGATGCCTCGCCGGATGACGTCTTGGCTATTCCTGAGTCGGAAGCCGATTCCAGCTCCGCGACGCTGGCCGCAGCCGCCCAGGAACTCGTCGATCGTGCCGCTGCCGATCGGGTCGAGAACCGGGTCGAAAACCGGGCTTTACCGCCGGCTGAAAAAATTCCATCGCCACGTGCGGCGGGTGGTGCTAGCGCCGCGCTCGATGTGTTACGTAGCGCGGGCATGCGGGTATCGTCGGATCGCGGGGCGCGTCCTCCAGAACCCGTGCGCAAACCCGCAGCGAAGGCGACGCCGACCGTGCAGGTTCCTGTGCCACGCCGGCCTGCTGCTTCGGCCGATCGAAGCGCAGCACCCGCGGCCGACTCAAGGTTTAACGGTGCGCAGCCGAACGTGAACGGCAATGATGCAAATACCGGAGCGCCGCGCGGCGCTAACGGCACTGGCGGCACTGGCGCCATCGCAAGCAAGAACACCGGCGGCGCAACTCCTCCGTGGGAAGAAATGCCGTTGGACGACTATCAACCGGTATCGTCGGAAGAGGGCTATTTCATGCCGCCCGACGACGGTTTCATGCCGGCGTTTGACAGCGGTCCCGACGACCTGCGGTTTAACGATGCACCTGCTGCCAAGCCAGCGCCCAGAGCCGATGCACGCCCGCTGCCGCCGGCTGTCCCGCTCGATGCCATTGGCGTGAGCGGTGACTGGCCAACGCTTGCCGTGGATTTGCCGCTGAAGGGCATCGCTTACCAACTCGCTTTCAATAGCGAACTGACTGCGTGCGACGACGCGTCCATCACGCTTGCCGTGCCGGTCCCGCAATACGCCGAAAGCGCACAGGTCGCGAAGCTGAAGGCTGCATTAACCGATAAGCTCGGCCGGCCGATCGACGTGAACGTGAATGTCGGCCCGGCGCGTCGCACGGCCGCCGCGGTCGATGCCGCCACTCGCGCGCAGCGCCAGCAGGAGGCGGAGCAGGAGATAACGCAGAACCCGTTCGTGCAGTCGCTGATCCGCGATTTTGGCGCGAGTATCGTGCAAGGTTCGATCAAGCCGCTGGCATCGGGTAGCGCACAGGATGGCGGCCAGAACGCGGCATCGGCGAACTGACGTTTTTTCTGTTGGCGAGGAAAGGCTGGCTCGGTAGCGCGGCAGGCGGCGGAACATCGCGGACGCTGCACTGCAGGCAAGCACGCAGTGCTCAGGCTCCGAAAACCGTTAAGCTACGCAGCCCGTGAGAATCCTGGAAAGCGATAAAGCCAGAACCCCCGCGCAGCGAACGAGTCAGAGCGTCATACCGAGAGAGTTGCGCAAGCACGGAGGTGAGAACCCCCCCTTCACGCCGGACGGCTCGAACGAACATCGAAACACTCGCTGCAAAGCATATAAAGCACAAAGGCAACAACCTCACCCATTCACAGCCGGCGCGAACCCGGGCCGATCCCGAACCGCGCGGCATGGACTCATTCTCTTTACCCCGTTTCCAGCAAGGAGCCCGACCATGATGAAGAACCAACTCGCCGGCTTGATGAAGCAAGCTCAGCAGATGCAGGACAACATGAAGAAGATGCAGGACGAACTCGCCCTGGTCGAAGTGGAAGGGCAGTCCGGCGCAGGTCTTGTGAAGGTGACCATGACGTGCAAGAACGACGTCCGCCGCGTAACGATCGACCCGAGCCTGCTCGCCGATGACAAGGACATGCTGGAAGACCTCGTTGCCGCTGCATTCAATGATGCCGTGCGTAAAGCCGAAGCCACCACGCAGGAAAAGATGAGCGGCATGACGGCCGGCATGCCGATGCCGCCGGGTTTCAAGCTGCCGTTCTAAGTACCTCAACCCTCAGAGCATAGGGTTCCAAGCGCATGAAACAACCTTCCGCCTTGTCGGCGCTCGTCGAAGCGCTGCGCGCGCTGCCGGGCGTGGGTCCCAAGTCGGCGCAGCGCATGGCCTATCACCTGATGCAGCACGACCGGCCGGGCGCTGAAAAGCTCGGCCGGTCGCTGATGTTCGCCACCGAGCATCTGCAACACTGCGAAAAATGCAATACGTTCACCGAGGCGGCGATTTGCGAAGTCTGCATCGACCCCGAACGCGATCCCGAACTGCTCTGCGTGGTCGAAACACCCGCGGACCAGATCATGCTCGAACAGACGCTGACGTATCGCGGACTGTATTTCGTGCTGATGGGACGGCTGAGTCCGCTCGACGGCATCGGGCCGAAAGAGATCCATTTCGATCGCCTGATCCAGCGCGCCACCGACGGCCTTGTGAAGGAAATCGTGCTCGCCACGAACTTCACGAACGAAGGTGAGGCGACCGCGCATTACCTCGCACAGACCCTCAAGTCGAAGGGCCTGAAGGTGACGCGCCTTGCGCGCGGCGTGCCGGTAGGCGGCGAGCTCGAATACGTTGACGCGGGCACGATCGCGCGTGCAATGCTGGACCGGCGCTCAGTTTAGACAGCAGTTTGTAGACGTCAGTTACACCGCAACAAGGCAATGATATGACCGAAGCAGAAGCATTGGCGCTCGCCACGCACCGGCATTACAAGGGTGGTTTATATCGCGTGATCGGCGTGGCGCGGCATTCAGAGACGGAAGAGCCGATGATCGTCTATGAGCATCTCTGGCCGCACGATCATGGCCTGTGGGTGCGTCCGGCGGAACTGTTCAATGGCACGCTTGCCGACGGTTCGCCGCGGTTCAAGGCGCTCGACATTCCGCTGTAAACGCTGTGTGTCGCTGAAGGCGCCTCCGGGCCACTTAAGCCACTTCACGCCGCTGTGAAAGCCGCTTTGAAAACCGCTGTGAAAACGACAACGAAGGGGACACCATGAGCGTTTCTACGGGACCGCTTGCCGGCGTCAAGGTGCTCGAACTCGGTACGCTGATCGCCGGGCCGTTCGCCTCGCGCTTCATGGGCGAGTTTGGCGCCGACGTGATCAAGATCGAAGATCCGAACGGCGGCGATCCACTGCGCAAATGGCGCAAGCTGTATCCGGAAGTGGGCGGAACATCGCTATGGTGGGCCGTTCAGGCACGCAATAAAAAGTCGGTGACGGTCAATCTCAAGTCTCCAGAAGGCAAGGAAATCGTCCGGCGGCTGGCGAAGGAAGCCGATATCGTCGTCGAGAATTTCCGGCCGGGCTTGCTCGAGAAACTCGGGCTGGGCTATGAGGTGTTGTCTGCCGAGAACCCCGGCCTCGTGATGGTGCGGCTGTCGGGGTACGGGCAGACCGGGCCGTATCGCGACCGGCCGGGCTTTGGCGCCATCGCCGAATCGATGGGCGGATTGCGCCATATCACGGGTTACCCGGACTTGCCACCGCCGCGCATCGGCATTTCCATTGGTGACTCCATTGCCGCGCTGCATGGCGTGATCGGCGCGTTGATGGCGCTGCATCACCGGCAGGCGAATGGCGGCAAGGGACAAGTGGTCGACGTCGCGCTGTACGAAGCCGTCTTCAACATGATGGAAAGCGTCGTACCCGAATACGGCGTGTACGGCATGATCCGCGAGCGCACGGGTGCGTCGCTGCCGGGCATCGTGCCGTCGAACACGTATCCGTGCCGCGACGGCAGTATTGTGATTGGCGGCAACAGCGATCCAATCTTCAAACGGCTGATGCTCGCGATCGGCCGCGAAGACCTGGGCAACGATCCCACGCTGGCATCGAATGACGGGCGCGTGCCGCGCACACGGGAAATTGACGACGCTATCCGCGTATGGCTTTGCACCCGCTCCATAGATGAGGCACTTGCCGTGCTGAACGCCGCGGATGTTCCTGCCGGCCGGATCTATAGCGTGGCCGATATGTTCACCGATCCGCAATACATCGCGCGCCAGATGATCCAGCATTTTCCCTGGCAGGATGGCCGGGAGATCGCGCTGCCGAACGTCACGCCGAAGTTGTCGGAGACGCCGGGCGAGACACGCTGGCTTGGCCCGCAACTCGGCGAACACACGGACGACGTCCTGCAATCGCTCGGGTATGAGCCTGACGAGATTGCGCGGCTTCGGGCGAACAAGGCGATTTAAGTTTCCACGGTCTTGGTTTATGCCAGCCACCGCCTCGCGATTCGTCAAGGTTCGATCACGATCTTTCCCGACACGCGCCGGCTGGCCATGTCGTTCAATGCCTCGGCGGTCTGTTCAAGGGCATAGCGCTTCGTGACGTGCGGCCGTACCCGGCCGTCCTTGATCCAGCCGAAAATCTGCTGCAACGCGGCACTCGCCAAGTCGGGCTCGCGCTGGATATGCTGGCCCCAAAACACGCCGACAATACTCGCGCCCTTGAGCAGCGCGAGGTTGAGCGGCAGCTTCGGAATCTCGCCGTTCGCAAACCCGACCACGAGATACCGGCCGCGCCACCCGATGCTGCGAAAAGCCGGTTCCGCATACTCGCCACCGACCGGGTCGTAGATGACGTCGGGCCCGTTCCCGTCCGTCAGCACCTTGATCCGTTCACGCAGGTTTTCACTCGTGTAGTCGATGGTGGCGTCCGCGCCATGTTCCACGCACAACGCGAGCTTTTCCGGACTCGACGCCGCCGCAATCACGCGCGCACCAAGCGCCTTGCCAATTTCCACCGCAGCCAGCCCGACGCCGCCCGCAGCGCCCAGCACGAGCATGGTTTCGCCGGCCTTCAGTGCGCCCCGGTCGACCACGGCGTGGTGCGAGGTGCCGTACGCGAGCGTAATGGCCGCGGCGCTGGCGAAGTCGATGTCGTCGGGCAATGGCATACATGCCGCCTCGCTTGCCAGCGCCTGCTCGGCGAACGCACCTTGCGCCGTGTAGGCGGCGACCCGCATGCCGGCCTTCAACCGCTTGACGTCAGGGCCTACAGCCCGCACCACACCCGCGAACTCGGAACCGGGCGTGAACGGCAGTTCGGGCTTCATCTGGTACTTGTTCTGGATCACGAGGACGTCAGGGAAGTTCACGCTGGCGGCGCGTACGTCGATCACTACCTGGCCCGGCCCGGGCTGGAGATCGGGGAGTGTTTCCAGAACGAGGGAGTCCGGTGGGCCGTACTGGTTGCATCGAATGGCGCGCATGGTGTCTCCGGGTGAAATTACCGTGATCTGGCAGTGTAGATCAGGGCTGCATGAGCGTGCGCCTGTCCCTGTCTCGTTGGCCGAAAGGTCTATAAAACGCGTGCGACTTGCCCGCAGTAAAGCGCTGTAGCAGACCGTTTGGCCGACTGTCCCGCCGTCGATCCGCGGGCCTTCCGTCCTCGGTTACAATCGTCGGATGCGAATTCTACTCAGCAACGACGACGGTTATCTGGCCCGCGGCCTCAACGTGCTGCACACGGCCATGCAGCCGCTTGGCGAAGTCACCGTGATGGCGCCCGAGCAAAACTGCAGCGGCGCTTCGAACTCACTGACGCTGTCGCGGCCGCTCACCATTCACACTGCGGCGAATGGTTTCAACTACGTGAACGGCACCCCAACGGACTCGGTGCACATCGCGCTCACGGGCATGCTGGCCGAGCAGCCGGATCTGGTGGTATCGGGCATCAACAATGGCCAGAACATGGGCGAGGACACGCTGTATTCCGGTACGGTCGCCGCTGCCACGGAAGGGTTCATGTTCGGCGTGCCGGCCATCGCGTTTTCGCTGGTCGGGCGCGACTGGCTGCATCTGGAGGACGCGGCGCGCGTGGCGGCAGACATCGTCGCGCACTTTCTGGCGTACCCCATGCCCGGCCATCCGCTGCTCAACGTGAACATTCCGAGTCTGCCGTATGACGAGATGGGCGAGTGGCGCATTACGCGGCTGGGCAAGCGCCATCCATCGCAGCCGGTCGTTCGGCAAATCGATCCGCGCGGTAACCCGATCTGGTGGATTGGGCCCTCCGGCGACGCGCTCGATGCAAGCGAAGGCACGGACTTCCACGCGGTGGCGAACGGCCATATCTCGATCACGCCGCTGCAACTCGATCTGACGCATACCAAGCTGCTGCCCGCTACGCGCGAGTGGGCCGAGGCACGGAGCCGCCGTTCATGACGGACGAACGCGCGAAACGCTTTCCGCTGGCGCTCGCCGACCTGGTGCGCGAGCCACGCAAGACGGCTGCGCGTCCCGATGCGCGCAGCAAGCCGGCATTGAAGGCGATCTCGGGCGGCGGCGTTCAGAAATCCGCGGCGGCTGCGCACAAGGCCTCTGCAGTTGCACCGAAACTGGCGGGCGGAAGGGCAGTAAAACCGTCTGCTGGCATGCAGCCCGGCATGAAGGTGAGTGCAGTGGCGAAACCTGAATTGAAGGCGCTCGCGGGCAATACGGCGGCGCGAGGCGTGTCGGGCAGCCCGGCTGCATCGACGGGAGAGGGGCATCGTCCGGCCCCAAGATTGCATACTGCATCGAAACCTTCCACAGTCGTCGCGCATCATCAGCCCGGCGCGCTGCGTTCGGGTGCGCGTCCGAACGAAACGCGCGATGTTCAGCCAAGGCCCAGGACGCACTTGAAGCCGGATGCAAAATCGAATTCACAACCGGCGAATTTACAACCAGCGAAGCTGCAACCGGCGCTGCAGCCCGAGGTCAAACCGAACACCGTCCGAAAAGCTGCATCCCAGGCCGGCCAGCAAAGCACCCACGCGTTGACATCGGAGCGAGTGCGTGAGCGCATGGTCGAGCGGTTGCGTGCCAACGGCATAACGGACGCACGCGTGCTCGCCGCCATGGCCGCAGTGCCGCGCCATATGTTTGTCGATCCCGGCCTTGCCACGCAGGCTTATGAGGATGCGGCGCTGCCGATCGGTCATCATCAGACTATTTCGAAGCCGTCGGTGGTCGCGCGGATGATCGAGCTGGTCGCGGCCGGACGGACGCTCAGGAATGTGCTGGAAATCGGCACCGGCTGCGGGTATCAGGCGGCTGTGTTGTCGCAGGTCGCAACCGACGTGTATTCCATTGAACGGATCCGGCCGTTATCAGAGCGCGCAAAGCTGAACCTGCGGCCGTTGCGCGTGCCGAACATCCGTCTGCATTACGGCGATGGCCGCCTCGGACTGCCGGCGGTCGCGCCGTTTGACGCCATCGTGATTGCGTGTGCCGGACTCGATGTTCCGCAGGCGTTGCTCGATCAACTCGCTGTAGGCGGCAGACTTGTTGCGCCCGTCGGATCCCAGACGGCGCAAGCGCAGATACTGACGCTCGTCGAGCGCGTTTCGCCCACTCAATGGCGCGAGTCGCAGCTCGATCGGGTTTTCTTTGTACCCTTAAAATCCGGAGTGATTTGACACCGATGAGTATGTTGCGTGCTAAACGAGAAGTGAGCGCGAACCCCGGTCTGTCGGTGGTTCAGCGCGGTGTATGCGTCGTGGCGCTGTCCGCACTGGCCGCCTGCGCGACCCGGATGGATCAGGCGCCCGTCGTCGACCGGACTGGATCCGCTATCGGCACGCAGGCTGCCCAGGATGGAGCCGTGTTGCCACCGGGGCCGCCGCCACCGGGTTACTACCGAGTGAAGCCGGGTGACACCCTATACCGGATCGCACTGGAAAACGGCCAGAATTATCGGGATATCGCGTCATGGAACAACATGACGAACCCGAACCAGATCGAAGTCGACCAGTTGTTGCGCGTGGCGCCTCCGGGCGCCAATCTCGCGGCTGCAACGCCGGGAGTTTCTACCGCTCCGATTGTTGGCGGCGGGGTGCAGGCCCAGCCGCTCAACAATACGTACGGAGCGAATCCGTCTGGGGCTCCCGGCACCAATGGCTACGCAAATGGCGGCACGCCGGCGGCGCCGAATTACGGCACGTCGTCCGGCATGGGAGCAATGCCGGGCACAGCGGCGCCAGGACTTGCCATGACGCAGCCGCCGGGAACCGGTGTTGACAACGGCGCGGCCGCGGTTCCGGCTGCGCAGCCGGCGTTCATCTGGCCGGCGCGCGGACCGATTCTCGGGACGTTCGATGACGCGAAGAACAAAGGCTTGAACATTGGCGGCGCAACCGGAGATCCGGTCAATGCGGCCGCCGACGGACGGGTCGTCTACTCCGGCAACGGTCTGCGCGGATATGGCAATCTCGTCATCATCAAGCACGACGCAACTTTTCTTACCGCGTACGCACATAACAGTGCTTTGATGGTAAAAGAGGGAGACGCGGTGACAAAAGGGCAGAAAATCGCCGAGATGGGCAACAGCGATTCGGACCGCGTGATGTTGCATTTCGAAGTCCGCCGGCAGGGCAAACCTGTCGACCCTCTGAAGTATTTGCCGCCGCAATAAGCGAAGCCATCATGCCTAAATCGAAGCGCCAACCGCCGCAAGCCGAGACTGAGACAATCAGCCGACCCACGCAGACAACGGTGGAAGACGGCGCTTCGAGCCAGGCAGACGAATCTGAAGGCGAAACGGCCGACGCCGAGCTCGATTCAGACGAAGACAATGGCGCGAACGGCAAGGATGCCGTCGAGGCTGCGGCTGAATCCGTACCCGACGTCGACGACTTCAAGTCTATTTTGCAGGCCGAACTCACGGCCGACACAATCCAGCATTACCTGAATCGAATCAGCGTGAAGCCGCTGCTGACAGTCGAGGAAGAGCAACGCTATTCGCGGCTGGCGAAAGCCGGCGAATTCGAAGCGCGTCAGGTCATGATCGAGCGCAATCTGCGGCTGGTGGTCAGTATCGCGAAGGGGTATTTGAATCGTGGCGTGCCGCTGCTCGATCTGATCGAGGAGGGCAATCTTGGTTTGATGCACGCTATCGAAAAATTCGATCCCACGCGTGGTTTCCGGTTTTCGACGTATGCCACGTGGTGGATCCGGCAGAGCATCGAGCGCGCGATCATGAATCAGGCGCGCACGGTGCGCTTGCCGGTTCATGTGATCCGCGAACTCAATCAGGTGCTGCGCGCGAAACGTCATCTCGAAAAAAGCTCGGCGAATTCGACGGCGGCCATTGCGCCGGACCGGCGCGACGCGAGTATTGATGACATCGCGCATCTCACCGGCAAAACGCCCGAGGAAGTCACGGACATCCTCGCGCTCAACGAACACACGGCCTCGCTCGATGCGCCGTTGGATCTGGATCCGGCGAGCAGCCTGCTCGATCTGCTGTCCGACGACGCAAGCCAGTCTCCGGATTCGGAAGTTCAGCATCGCGAACTGGAAACGCTCACGAAGCTGTGGCTTTCCCGTCTCTCCGACAAACACCGGCACGTGATCGAGCGCCGCTTCGGTCTGAACCATATTGAGCCGGCCACACTCGAAGAACTCGCCGACGAAATGGGGCTGACGCGCGAACGCGTACGCCAGATCCAGCAAGAAGCGCTGGTGCGGCTCAAGCGTTTCTTCGCATCGAACGGTGTGCGAAAAGACGCCGTGCTCTAGTAGGCGAGGCGCGGTCCTTGCAACGCTGTCCTTAAAAAAATAATGACACCCATTCTCGTATTCGACATCGAGACGATTCCCGATGTCGACGGTATTCGCCGTCTCGACTCTCTTCCCTCCACGCTGACCGACATCGAGGTGGCGGAGCATGCGTTCGCCGCGCGCCGCGAAAAGGTCGGCAACGACTTCCTGCCGCATCATCTGCAGCGCATTGCCGCCATTTCGTGCGTGTTTCGCGATAACACGGGTTTTCGCGTCCGTTCGCTCGGCACGACGACGGATTCAGAGGCGTCGCTGATCCAGTCGTTCTTTCGCGTGATCGAAAAATATACGCCGCAACTCGTTTCATGGAATGGCGGCGGTTTCGATCTGCCCGTGCTGCACTATCGCGCGATGGTGCATGGCGTGGCCGCGTCCCGCTACTGGGACCAGGGCAACGACGACCGCGAGTTCCGCTACAACAACTACATCAGCCGTTATCACGCGCGCCACACTGACCTGATGGACGTGCTCGCGATGTACCAGGCGCGCGCGAACGCGCCGCTCGATGCGCTCGCCAAGCTGTGCGGTTTTCCAGGCAAGCTGGGCATGGACGGCGGCATGGTCTGGCAGGCGTACTCGGAAGGGCGCATAGAAGAAATCCGCAATTATTGCGAGACGGACGTGGTCAACACGTACCTGATGTATTGCCGTTTTCAACTGATGCGCGGTGGGTTTTCCGCAGAAGAGTATGCCGACGAGATCAGCTTCGTAAAGAATGCGCTCGCGCTTGAGCCGGCGTCCCACTGGGCGGAATATCTGGCCGCGTTCGACGACTGAGCACCGCGCCGGGGCTCTCCCGGCATCGTCTACAATCTCGCTTTCAATGCTCTTTTCCGGGGTCTTGGCCCCGCTTTTCGTTTCGTTTTCCACTTCCCGATTGTTCATCTTTTCACATTAGCCAGGAAGTCCGCAGGTGTCTCACGCTCGAAAAAAATCGCGTAATCGCTGGAATCCGCCGACTCGGATTGTTCCTCTGGACCCTTCGGCCGCGCCGCTCGAGATCGAAATCAAATCGCTCGATATGGATGCCCAAGGTGTCGGCCGCGCGACGGCCGAGGACGGCTCGGACGGCAAGGTTATTTTCGTGGAAGGCGCGCTGCCGGGTGAACGCGTGTTGTACGCGAGCTTTCGCAGGAAGGCCGCATTCGAGCAGGCGCTGCTAATCAAAATCCTGCGTGAAAGCGTCATGCGCACGCGGCCGAAATGCCCTTATTTCAGTAAATGCGGCGGCTGCTCCATGCAGCACCTCGACGTGCGCGCGCAGATCGCCGTCAAGCAACGCGTCCTCGAGGACGACCTCCAGCACATCGGCAAGCTCCACGCGGAAACGATCTACCGGCCCATTCACGGGCCGTCGTGGGGATACCGGTATCGGGCGCGGCTGGCTGTGCGGCTGATCGCGGGAAAGGGTGGCGCGCTGGTGGGATTCCACGAGAAAAAGAGCAGTTTTGTCGCCGATATGGAAACCTGCGACGTCCTGCATCCGAACGTGTCGGCGCTGTTGATGCCGCTGCGCGCGCTCGTCCGCGATTTATCCATTCGCGACCGGCTGCCGCAGATCGAAGTGGCCGTTGGGGCCGAGATAACCGCGCTGGTGCTGCGTATTCTCGAACCACTGACGCAGGCGGACGAAGCGCTGCTGCGTATTTTCGCCGATGCCCATGGCGTCCAGTTCTGGCTGCAGCCAAAGGGGCCGGAGACGGCTTACCCGTTTTATCCTCTAGGGCAGGAACTGGCTTACACGCTGCCGGAATTCGGCATCCGCATGCCGTTCAAACCAACCGATTTCACTCAGGTCAATCATCAGATCAACCGGGTGCTCGTCAGCCGCGCGTTGCGACTGCTGGCCGCGCAGCGCACGGATCGGGTACTGGATCTGTTTTGCGGTATCGGCAATTTCACATTGCCGCTCGCGCGGATGGCGCGTGAAGTGGTGGGTATCGAGGGAAGCGCGGGCCTGACCGAACGTGCGCTGGAAAATGCCAGGACAAATGGCGTCCATGAGCATACGTCGTTCGCATGCCGAAACCTCTTCGAGATCACAGCAGACGATTTTCGCGCGCTAGGTCCCTTCGACAAGATTCTCATTGATCCGCCGCGTGAGGGCGCGCTGGCGGTATCGAAGGCGTTGGGGGAAATTGCTCAGAGCGGCGAGGGCGTGTTGCCCAAGCGGATTGTGTACGTCTCCTGCAATCCGGCAACACTCGCCCGAGACGCGGGCGTGCTCGTGCGCGATGCCGGTTATCGCATGAAGGGCGCGGGAGTAGTGAACATGTTTCCGCATACATCGCACGTCGAATCGATTGCGCTGTTCGAGCGCGACTGAATCCCAGGCTTTGAATCCCCAAGCTTTCTGAGCACAAAAAACGAGCACAAAAAAACCGGCCTTCGAAAAGGCCGGTTTTTACGAGCGAAGCACGATCAACGCGCAATCAGTTCCGGTTGCCACCAAAGATACCGAGCAACATCAACAGGTTCGTGAACACGTTGTACAAATCCAGATAGATCGCGAGCGCGGCGCTGATGTAATTCGTTTCGCCGCCATTCACCACGCGCTGGACGTCGAACAGCATGTACGCCGAGAAGATCACGATAGCCAGCACCGATACCGTCAGCATCAAGGCCGGCAGGTGCAGGAACACGTTCGCGAACGCGGCCAGCAGCAATACCAGTACGCCCATGAAGAGCCACTTGCCAAGACCGGAAAAGTCGCGCTTGCTGACCGTCGCGATAGTCGCCATGGCAGCGAAGATCACACCAGTGCCACCAAACGCCATCATGATGAGCTGCGGCCCGTTCGTGTAGCCGAGAATGAAGCTCAGCAAACGCGACAGCATCAGGCCCATGAAGAACGTAAAGCCGAGCAGCACGAACACGCCGATGCTGCTGTTCTTGGTGCGCTCGATGGCGAACATGAAGCCGAACGCAATTGCCATGAATGCGATGAAGCTCATGGCGGGGCTGGTAGCCGCGAACAGGGAGAAGCCCGTTGCTACGCCGACCCACGCGCCCAATACGGTTGGGACCATGGACAACGCGAGCAGCCAGTAGGTGTTCCGGAGTACGCGGTTGCGGGTTTCGGACGACGTGACGCTACCGCTGCGGCCAAAACCGTAAGGGGATTCGTTCATGGTTTCTCCTTGCCTAAACTTGTGTAAAGCCATCTGGTTCAAAAACACCGGCTTGATTTGCCGTAAAACGCCGACGCTACCGTGCGAAAACCCGGCTTTTGTCAGTCAGGCGGCCTGGTTGGACGATTGGCCGCGAAGACCTTTAGCTGCATTGTACGCTTCGGACACGACGGCCCTTCCCACACCTAATATGGCGCTATCTTGCGCCGAAATCAACGATGTTGCTGTGCAGTACGAAGACCGCGAAAATTACCGCGCGTTTCATACCCACGCTGCAATCCGCACTGCAATTCATTCCTTGCTTTGACGCTTACGAAGCCGTAAGGTTTCCATCGCAATCATACAATGCTTCGTGCTACAATTGTCGATTCATTTATATTCGTAACCCGTTCATTTTTTGGAGTTTTTCATGGCGATCGAGCGCACCCTGTCGATTATTAAACCGGATGCAGTGGCAAAGAATGTGATCGGCCAGATCTACAGCCGTTTTGAGCAAGCTGGCCTCAAGATCATCGCAGCTCGCATGGTCCACCTGTCGCGCGCTGACGCGGAAAAGTTCTACGCAGTTCACGCTGCCCGCCCGTTCTTCAAGGACCTGGTCGAATTCATGATCTCCGGCCCCGTGATGATCCAGGCGCTGGAAGGCGAGAACGCCATCCTGACGAATCGCGACCTGATGGGCGCAACCGACCCGAAAAAGGCTGACAAGGGCACGATCCGCGCGGATTTCGCCGACAGCATCGACGCTAACGCGGTCCACGGTTCGGACGCGGCTGAAACCGCACGTCAGGAAATCGCTTTCTTCTTCCCCGAAGTGAACGTCTATTCGCGTTGATTCGGGAGTAGATTTATTGCAGGAATTGGCGCGAAATAGCTGGAGTGCGGCTCAGAACGCGTTCCATTTTTCGCTCAGCAAGGAAATGGCAGAATCGAAATGACAGCTGCAACAGTCAACCTTCTGGACCTCGATGCCGCCGGGCTCGTCGCTTATTGCGACAGCCTGGGCGAAAAGCCGTTTCGCGCCAAGCAATTGCAACGCTGGATTCATCAGTTCGGTGTCGACGACTTCGACGGCATGACGGACCTGGCGAAATCGCTGCGTGAAAAATTGAAAGGGCGGGCAAGCCTGGATATGCCCGCCATCGTCCGCGATCACGTGTCCACCGACGGCACACGCAAGTGGCTGATCGACGTGGGCAACAGCAATGCGGTCGAAACCGTGTACATCCCGGAAGAAAATCGCGGCACGCTTTGCGTTTCGTCGCAAGCGGGCTGCGCCGTGAATTGCCGGTTTTGTTCCACCGGCAAGCAGGGTTTTTCGCGCAATCTGAGCACGGGCGAGATCATCGGCCAGTTGCGCATGGCCGAGTTTGCGCTGCGGGCCTCGAAAAGTGGCAGTTACGGCGCACCGAATAACGGCAAGGCCGATCGCGTCGTGACCAACGTCGTGATGATGGGCATGGGCGAACCCCTGCTCAACTACGACGCAGTCGTGCCCGCGATGCGGCTGATGCTCGACGACAACGCGTACGGACTGTCGCGTCGCCGCGTGACGTTGTCCACATCGGGTGTCGTGCCCATGATGGACCGTCTCGGCGCGGATCTGCCGGTGGCGCTTGCCGTGTCGCTGCATGCGCCCACTGATTCGCTTCGCGACATGCTGGTGCCGTTGAACAAGAAATATCCGCTGCGTGAATTGATGGCCGCGTGCCAGCGTTACCTGTTGGTTGCGCCGCGCGATTTCGTCACATTCGAATATTGCATGCTCGACGGCGTGAACGACAGCGAAGCGCACGCGCGCGAGCTGGTTGCGCTTACGCGTGATGTGCCGTGCAAATTCAACCTGATTCCGTTCAATCCGTTCCCCGAGTCCGGTTTGACGCGCTCGAGCAACGAACAGATCAAGCGGTTCGCGCAGGTGCTGATGGACGCTGGCGTTGTGACAACTGTGCGCAAGACGCGCGGCGACGACATCGACGCGGCATGCGGCCAGTTGGCCGGCGAGGTTCAGGATCGTACGCGGCTGGCCCAGCGCATGGGCAAGTCCGCGAAGGTCATCGAGGTTCGCGCTGTCTGAGCTTCCGGCGGGAGGGTCGTGCTGCCGACCTGCGGCGACTCATTCAGCGGAAAAACCGGAAAATTCGGCAATAAATGATAGAAGACGGCGCACAATGCCGTGCATTTTGTTATAAAGCCGTCTGCAACGCCGACTCGGCTGTGTCCGCGGTGACGCTAAGGTCAGCAACGAAGCTGAACAGCGACAAAAAAGAATCAATGCGAGGAATTTGGGATGAGTGAGCCGCAGCACCCGACGCCTTTCGGCGCTCATAAAGGTGGCCAATCAGGCAGTCAGGCCGGAGCTTTGCCCGGAAGCCAGCCCGAGAACGTCGCGAGCGCCGCCAGTACCACGCCGGGCGGCATTCAGCAGGCAGCGAGTCTTGATTCGGTCGCAGCAGTCGGTGCGCGACTTACGCAGCTTCGCGAAGCGAAGAATTGGTCTCTGGACGACGTATCCGCACGGCTGAAGGTATCGCCGCAGAAGCTGCGTGCGCTTGAGAGCGGCGATCTCAGCCTTTTCCCCGACCGGAATTTCGCGACGGGCATTGTGCGCAGCTACGCGAAAATCATGGGCGCCGATCCGGCTCCGTTCACCGCCGCGCTGCGTCACGCGAACGGTCCGGTCGAGCAGAATTTGTCGTTGCCGGCATCGTCAGGTGCGGGTTTGCCGCGCGGCCGCGTGTCGGTCCCGCTTGGCAGTTCGCCGCGACGCCGGTCCTGGTTATGGGGCGTTGCTGCGGTGATCGTTGCCGTGATTGCGCTCGCCATGTGGCACACGGGTGGGGATTCCGCCGCGTGGTTTGCCCGGCTGAAGGCCAGCGCCAACAATGCAACTCAGGCAACGAACAGCGAAACCAGTGCGAGTTCGTCGGTGGCGGCTACCGACGAAGCAACGGCCAATACGGGTTCGGTTGCGTCGGGTGACGCCGCTACTGAGCCGCCGGCTAATGCAACTGAGGCTCAAGCTCAGGCTGGAACGCAGGCAGGTGCCCAGCCGATGCCGAGCCCGCTAGGTACGAATGCGCTGCCCGCGTCATCGTCCACTATTACGGCCGTTCAGGGCGCCGCCGCACATGCACAAAGCGCGAGCGCTCCGGTGACGGCGCCGTTGGCGAATGCAGCGAAACCGGCGCTATCGGCGGATGCGGTCGTTACCGCGTCAGCGACTGCTTCAGTTGGTACCGGCGCCAACGAACTCGAATTGAAGGTGGCGAGCGATAGCTGGTTCAGCGTGCGCCAGAAGGACGGCAAGGAAGTGTTTTCAGGCCTGGTCAAGGCTGGCAGTGTGCAACGAGTGGCAGGCGACGCGCCGTTCAAGATCACGGTTGGAAATCGGGCAGGCCTCGATTCGCTGACGTTCGATGGACAACCCGTCGAACCAGCCAAATTTGGTCCTGCGAAGGGCAACGTCGCCCGTTTTTCGCTGCCCTGATCTCGCGGCCCCGGGTCGTCCAAGCGTGCATTCGTGCATGATCAGGCCCGCGCCGTTACAGGACGCGGGCTTGAAAGAATTACGCCACACGGCGTGAGGGGCTTTGAGGTCGGTTCTCAGCCTTGACACGGAGTTGTGCGAAGATTTCATCAAGGCGTCGCAAAGGTGGCGGCGCCGTTTTTATGTCCTCGAGTCTCATTCATGTCCAGATACGCGTCACCGTGTGATAGCCGGCGGCGCAAAGGGTCTTTCGATGCAATCCGAAGCTCAACAACCCCTTATTGAAAGCAAGATTTGTTCGTCGGAGCCAGTCTTCGGCGGATCGTGGAAACGGCGCGCATCGCACGCCGTCGACGTCCGCTGGGGTGGCCAGCTCGTGACAATCGGCGGCGATGCGCCCGTGCGCATCCAGTCGATGACGAATACCGATACCGCCGACGCCATCGGCACGGCGATCCAGGTCAAGGAACTGGCGCAAGCCGGATCGGAACTGGTGCGGATCACGGTGAATACGCCCGAAGCCGCAGCAGCGGTGCCCGCGGTACGCGAGCAACTTGACCGGATGGGCGTGACCGTGCCGCTCGTTGGGGACTTTCATTACAACGGTCATACGCTGTTGCGCGACTATCCGGCTTGCGCCGAAGCGTTGTCGAAATACCGGATCAATCCGGGCAACGTAGGCGCCGGCGCAAAACGTGACACGCAGTTCGCCCAGATGATCGAAGCGGCTGCGCGCTATGACAAGCCGGTCCGGATCGGCGTGAACTGGGGCAGCCTCGACCAGGATCTGCTCGCGCGGATGATGGACGAGAACGCGGCCCGTCCCACCCCGTGGGAAGCGCAAAGCGTGATGTACGAAGCGCTGATTCAATCGGCGATCGGGTCGGCGGAACGCGCGGTCGAACTCGGCCTCGGGCGCGACAAGATCATCCTGTCGTGCAAGGTAAGCGGCGTGCAGGACCTGATTGCCGTGTATCGCGAACTGGCCAAACGCTGCAGCTTCGCGTTGCACCTTGGCCTGACCGAGGCGGGGATGGGATCGAAGGGTATCGTGGCGTCGACAGCGGCGTTGTCGGTGCTGCTGCAGGAAGGAATCGGCGACACGATCCGTATCTCGCTTACCCCGGAACCCGGCGGCGCGCGGACCGGCGAAGTGATCGTCGGCCAGGAAATCCTGCAGACCATGGGCCTGCGCTCGTTCACGCCCATGGTGATTGCGTGCCCCGGCTGCGGACGCACCACCAGCACGTTGTTCCAGGAACTGGCGTCGCAGATCCAGACGTATCTGCGCAACGCAATGCCCGAGTGGCGTGATCAATTCCCCGGCGTCGAGAAAATGCACGTCGCGGTGATGGGTTGCATTGTGAATGGGCCGGGCGAGTCGAAGCAGGCGAATATCGGCATCAGCTTGCCGGGATCGGGCGAAAATCCAGCGGCACCGGTGTTTATCGACGGCGTGAAGGTCAAGACGCTGCGTGGCGAGCATATCGCCCAGGATTTCCAGCAAATCGTCAGTGAGTATGTGACGCGGACCTACGGCAAGCGCGAAACCGCGCAGGCAGAAACACTTTAAAGACAGATGACTGAAGTCAAGAAAAAGCTCGAGAAACTGAGCGGCGTGAAGGGCATGAACGACATCCTCCCGCAGGATGCCGCGTTATACGAATTCTTCGAAAGTACCGTCAAATCGATGTTGCGGGCCTACGGCTATCAGCAGATCCGCACGCCTATTCTCGAGCATACGCAGCTGTTTACGCGCGGCATTGGCGAGGTGACGGATATTGTCGAGAAGGAAATGTACAGTTTCACCGACGCGCTCAACGGCGAGCAGCTCACCCTGCGCCCGGAGAATACGGCTGCGGTAGTGCGTGCGTCGATCGAACACAACCTGCTCTACGACGGCCCGAAGCGGCTGTGGTACATCGGCCCGATGTTCCGCCACGAGCGTCCGCAGCGCGGGCGTTACAGGCAGTTCCATCAGGTCGGCGTGGAAGCGCTCGGCTTTGCCGGACCGGACACCGACGCTGAAATCATCATGATGTGCCAGCGCTTGTGGGACGACCTCGGACTCTCCGGCATCCGGCTCGAACTGAACTCGCTAGGCCAGCCGGAAGAGCGCGCAGCGCACCGGAAGGAATTGATCGCGTATCTCGAGCAACATGCTGACGCACTCGACGAAGAATCGAAGCGCCGTCTCTACACCAATCCGTTGCGTGTGCTGGATACCAAGAATCCCGCCATGCAGGAGATTGCGCAGAACGCGCCGAAGCTCGTCGATTTCCTCGGCTCCGAATCGCTCGCGCACTTCGAGGGTGTTCAGCGTTTGCTGAAGGCGAACAACATTCCGTTCAAGATCAATCCGCGTCTCGTTCGCGGCCTCGATTACTACAATCTCACCGTGTTCGAATGGGTGACCGACAAGCTCGGCGCGCAGGGAACAGTGGCGGGCGGCGGCCGCTACGACCCGCTGATCGAGCAACTGGGCGGTAAGGCAACGGCGGCGTGCGGCTGGGCGATGGGTGTCGAGCGCATTCTTGAATTGCTGAAAGAAGAAGATCTGGTGCCGGCGCCGGAAGGAACCGATATCTACGTGGTTCACCAGGGTGAAGCGGCGGCGGAGCAGGCGTTTATCATCGCTGAGCGGCTGCGCGATACCGGCCTGAACGTCATCCTGCATTGCAGCCCCGACGGCACGCCGGCAAGCTTCAAGTCGCAGATGAAAAAGGCCGATGCCAGCGGCGCGGCTTTTGCCGTGGTGCTGGGCGAGAACGAGCTGGCGCAAGGCATGGTTGGCGTGAAGCCGCTGCGTAGTGCGTCGGTTGAATCGACGGGTCAAAAGAACGAGCAAGCCACGGTGCCGGTGGAAGACTTGACCGAATTTCTAATCAATGCGATGGTGGCAACCGCCGACGACAGCGCGGACTGATTTGTCGGGCGGCGCCACGCGGGCAAAGCCCGCGTGGCGGCCTGAAACAATGGCGCGCAGCGTTGCGCGTGAACACAAAAGCAGTCAAGGAATACGCAGGGCATGAGCTATCACGAAGAACAAGAGTCGCTTGAAAATCTGAAAGCCTGGTGGGCGAAATGGGGCAACTCCACGACCTGGATTGTCCTCGCGGTGCTCGTCGTCGCGGCGGGCTGGAACGGCTGGAATTTCTGGCAGCGCAGGCAGGCTGCGGAAGCCGCCGTGCTCTACGACCAGGTGCAGCAAGCGGTGGCATCGAGTGACAAGGCAATGGTCACGCGAGCGGCAACGGACATGGAAGACAAGTTCGGCGGCACTGCGTACGCGCAGATGACGGCGCTGGCCGCCGCCAAATCGCTGTACACCGCGGGCGACACTGCAGGGGCTAAAACGCAGCTGCAATGGGCCGCCGACCACGCGAAAGACGCTGAATACAAACAGATTGCGAAATTGCGGCTGTCTTTGTTGCTGCTCGATGAAAAATCCTATGACGCCGGCCTGAAGGTGCTCGCCGACGCGCCGCTTGACGCGTTCAAGGGCGTGGTGTCGGACCGTCGCGGCGACCTGCTGGTGGCCGAAGGCAAGCGCGATGACGCGCGCACGGCTTACAAGGTCGCGCTCGACACGCTGCCGAAGTCCGATACGTCGGCCCGTCAATTGGTCCAGTTCAAGCTGGACGCACTCGGCGGCTAGCGCCGACGGCCGGCCCTAAGGCCGGTCAGCCGACCTCGTCCTTATGCAGGCGTGTTGCTCGCTAGGTTAAAGTCACCGGTTTGCGGCGGTGAATCTAACCCTGGCGACCACCGCGCAGCACACCGATCAACCGATTTCACTTATTCATGTTGCGTCTACCGATGACCTTTCTGAAACGCTACGCTCTCCCGCTCGCTTGTGCGATGACGGTTATGCTCACCGCCTGCGCCACCAAGGACGAGCGCCGCGTGCCGACTCCGCTTGTAGACATCAAGCCGGTTCTCACCGTGGAGCAGGCCTGGAAGGCGAGCGTCGGCAAGGCCGGGCGTTACCTGTTCTCGCCGGTGGCGATTGGTGACTTCGTCTACGCGGCTGGCGCCAACGGCACGGTTGCGAAGATCGATGCCAAGACCGGGCAGGACGTATGGCGCATCAAGCTTAAAGACGATCTGTCGGCAGGCGTGGGCAGCGACGGCAACCTGACCGCGGTCGGTGGCCTGAAAGGCAACGTGTACGTGCTGGGACCGGACGGCAAGCAACTCTGGACGGCAATCGCGCCGGGCGAAATCATCTCGCCGCCGCTGGTCGGCAATGACGTGGTCGTCGTCCGGACGATCGACGGCAAGGTCATTGCGTTCAACGCGCAAACCGGCGAACAGAAATGGATATTCCAGGCGCGCGCCGTGCCGCTCAACCTGCGCGTGGCTGCCGGAATGACGTTCGCCGCTTCCCAGGCGGTCCTGGCGGGCTTCCCGGGCGGTACCTTCGCCGCAATCAATCTGCAGACCGGCGACGCCTACTGGCAGACGCCGGTGTCGTTCCCGAAGGGCGTGACTGAGGTAGAGCGCATCAACGACGTCACCGGCGCACCAACACTCGTGGGATCGGAGACATGCGCGGTGACGTTCCAGGGACGCATTGGCTGTTTCGACGCGAATTCGGGCCGTCCGCAATGGGAAAAGTCGTTCTCGAGCGATAGCGGCCTGGCGCAGGACAATGAAATGGTCGCAGCCGGCGACGACTGGTCGATCGTCAACGGGTTTAGCGGGATCGACGGCGCGCCGCTCTGGAAGAACGACAAGCTGAAGAATCGCATGGTCAGCGTGCCGTTTATCCTGGGCCGCGCGGTCGTACTCGGCGACTATCAGGGCTTTGTGCATTTCCTTTCCACGGCAAATGGCGAATTCGTCGGCCGGGCCAAGACCGATGGCAGCGCGATCACGGCTGCGCCGGTGCTGGCGGGCGATACCCTGGTTATCCAGACGCACGACGGTGGCCTGTACGGTTTCCGTCCGCGCTGATGTAATGGTTTGAGTTGATCTGACGTTCTGACGGACGTGCCGGTTTTGCCGGCCGTTCGTGTTTTTTCGGACTTTTTTGTTTTTTGAGTCCGCGTCGTGCGAATAGAATCGATTCATCAAGGCTGCGCGTGAAGGATCATCGTGCGGCAAATAAGCGCACAAGCAGCATATAAGCAGGTCAGGCAACATCACAAGTAACAACAGGCATCGGGATTCCGGCAGCAGGTTTGTGCAAACCGGTCCACACCTTCGGGTGACGTTGCCCGATCGATCATGTCGTTTGGCGGAGCGCTCAGCGCGTTCCACATGCGCTTCAAACGCCATGAACGTGGAACATCGCTGCACGCCGCGGTCTCCGCCGAAACCGTGCTAATTTTTGACACATCGCCGGGCCACGCACACTCGCGGCTCGCCGTTTCCGGACTTTTATCCGGCGCGCGCCGGGCCGGAATCATCCGCCTTGCGTTCAACTGTGAACACCATCTGATGAAACCCGTAATTGCCCTCGTGGGGCGCCCCAATGTGGGGAAATCGACGCTTTTCAACCGCCTGACCCGTTCGCGCGACGCACTCGTCGCCGACTTGCCCGGCCTTACCCGTGACCGTCACTATGGCGAAGGCCGGGTAGGCGACCGGCCTTATCTGGTGGTCGACACCGGTGGTTTCGAACCGGTCGCGAAAGACGGCATCCTGCACGAAATGGCTCGCCAGACCCGCCAGGCGGTGGAGGAGGCCGATGTGGTCGTCTTCATCACCGACGGCCGCAACGGGCTCGCACCGCAGGACAAGGCGATTGCGGACTACCTGCGCAAGAGTGGCCGGCCGCTGTTCCTCGTGGTCAACAAGGCCGAGGGCATGAAATACAGCGCGGTCGCCGCCGACTTCTATGAACTGGGCCTCGGCGACCCGCGTGCCATCTCTGCCGCGCACGGCGACGGCGTCTCGGAAATGATCGATGACGCGCTCGAGATTGCGTATGCCGGACAGCCGGAAGAAGACCCCGAAGAAAAAGCGGCGCGCGGCGTGAAAATCGCCATCGTGGGACGCCCGAACGTCGGCAAGTCGACGCTGATCAATGCGTTGGTCGGTGAGGAGCGCGTGATCGCGTTCGACATGCCCGGCACTACGCGCGATTCCATCTATGTTGATTTCGAGCGAAGCGGCCGCAAATACACCCTGATCGATACAGCTGGGTTGCGCCGTCGCGGCAAGGTGTTCGAGGCCGTCGAAAAGTTCTCGGTGGTGAAGACGTTGCAGTCTATTTCCGACGCTAACGTAGTGATTCTGCTGTTGGATGCGCAGCAGGACATCTCGGACCAAGATGCACATATTGCGGGATTTGTGGTCGAGCAGGGACGTGCGCTGGTAGTAGGGGTCAATAAGTGGGACGGATTGGACTCCCATGTGCGCGAGCGCACCAAGGCCGACCTTACGCGCAAGCTCAAGTTTTTGGACTTTGCTAAATTTCATTACGTGTCGGCGCTGGAAAAGACGGGCATCAGCCAACTGATGAAATCGGTGGATGATGCCTACGCCGCCGCCATGGCCAAGTTGCCCACGCCGAAGCTCACGCGCGCGTTGATCGACGCGGTTGAATTTCAACAGCCGCGCCGCCGCGGACCGATTCGTCCGAAGCTGCGTTATGCGCACCAGGGTGGACAGAATCCGCCGATCATCGTCGTGCACGGAAATGCCCTCGACGCGATCACCGACACCTATAAACGTTACCTCGAAGGCCGCTTCAGGGAAACTTTCGGGCTCGTGGGGACTCCATTGCGCATAGAGTTCCGTTCGAGCGCGAACCCTTACGCGGACAAAGGCTGAACCCCGCGTGCACCAAGCGTTTCGCCGGATTTTCGACGGCCGTGGCGCGCTGGTGCGAAAATGAAAATCGGCTATAGTGTAGCGATTGACGACGGATCTCTTTTTCTTCGTCGCAATCACATCAACCTGCAAAAATAATACGGAGTTTGCTATGAGCAACAAAGGGCAATTGTTACAAGACCCGTTTTTGAACGCACTGCGAAAAGAGCATGTGCCTGTATCGATCTACCTGGTCAACGGCATCAAGCTGCAAGGCAATATTGAATCGTTCGACCAGTACGTCGTGTTGCTCCGGAATACGGTTACCCAGATGGTCTATAAGCACGCCATTTCGACGGTCGTGCCGGCGCGTCCGGTGAATTTCCACCCGGATGCAGAGACGCCCTAAACCTCGTTGCGCCCGGTGTCACGGCATGAATGAACGTGCTAATTCACCGGTCGCTTCAAAATGAAAACATTGATTTGATCAACGCAGCGCTTGTCGGTGTCGACTTCGGAAAAATCGATTTCGATGCCAGTCTCGAAGAACTCAGTCTGCTCGCACAAAGTGCGGGTGCCCATCCCGCCGTCACCCTGACCGGTCGCCGTTCCAGTCCCGATGCCAAGATGTTTGTCGGCAGCGGCAAAGTCGAAGAGCTGCGCCTCGCGTGCGAAGCCAACGACGTGGAACTTGTCATTTTTAATCACGCTCTCGCGCCCGCGCAGCAACGCAATCTGGAAGGCGCGCTGGAACGGCGCGTGATTGACCGCACCAGTCTTATCCTCGACATTTTCGCCCAGCGTGCCCGCAGTCATGAAGGCAAGCTGCAGGTCGAACTCGCGCAGCTCACCTACTTGTCCACGCGACTGATTCGTGCGTGGACTCACCTTGAACGGCAGAAGGGCGGTATCGGTTTGCGCGGCCCGGGTGAGACGCAGCTTGAAACTGACCGCCGTTTGATTGGCGAGCGGATCAAGGCGCTGAAGGCGAAGCTGAAGAAGCTGCAACGTCAGCATGGCACGCAGCGCCGCCAGCGCGGGCGCAACCGGACTACCTCAGTGTCGCTGGTTGGCTATACGAACGCGGGCAAGTCGACGTTGTTCAATGCATTGACGAAAGCGCAGGCGTACACGGCGGACCAGTTGTTCGCCACGCTCGATACCACCTCACGCCGGGTTTATCTCAGCGAGGAAGCAGGGCAGGCCGTGGTGTCGGATACGGTCGGCTTCATTCGCGACCTGCCTCACCAACTGGTCGCGGCTTTTCGTGCGACGCTTGAGGAAACTGTTCAGGCTGATTTGCTGCTGCACGTGGTGGATGCATCGAGCATGGTGCGGCTCGATCAGATCGACGAGGTGAACAAGGTGCTGAGCAGCATTGGCGCCGACGGCATTCCGCAGATCCTCGTTTTCAACAAGATCGATGCGGTGCCTGAGCTGGCGGCCCGTGGCGACTCAGTTGAAAGGGATGAGTATGGTAATATTTTGCGCGTCTTTTTGAGCGCGCGAACGGGTCAGGGACTCGACGCGCTGCGCGCGGCCATCGCCGAATTTGCGGCTTCCGAACCCAAAGATAACAACGAGTACACGGAACTTCCGGACGGCACAATCGTGCCGGAGTCCATGGATAGCACACCCGACGACGGAACCACGCTACCGGAAGACCACCGGTCAGCCGACGAAAGTGATGACCGCAAGGTCCCCGAGCACGGGCACTGATCTGTTCCGATTTGCATTGACCCGGCTGTCTAATGGTGAATCACCGAGTGAACGACTACAACGAGCGGAGTAACCGGCAGCTTTCGCATGCCGTCTTTTCGATCAACGACCCGCGCTGGGGGCGGGGCGACGGCAATGGCGACGGCAAAAGCCAGGACCAGAAGCGTCCGCAGGAACAAAAGCGCCCATCGAAGGACAAGGATGGTGAGGGCCCGCCGGATCTCGACGAAATGTGGCGCGACTTCAACAAGAAGCTCGCCGGCCTGTTCGGCAAGAAAACGCCTGGCGGCGGTCCGCGTACCGACAACGGCCGCGGCGCCAAGATCGGCATGGGCATTGTTGTCGGCGTATTGATCGCGATCTATCTGGGCAGCGGCGTATTCGTCGTACAGGACGGCAATGTGGGTGTCGTGTCGCGCTTCGGAAAGTATGAAGAGTCGGACGACCCGGGCATCCATTGGCGTCTTCCGTATCCGTTCGAATCGCACGAGATCGTCAATACGTCGCAGATTCGTTCGATCGAAGTCGGGCGCAACAACACCGTGACCCAGGCCAACGTTCGTGACGCATCGCTGCTGACGCACGACGCGGATATCGTCGAGGTGCGGTTTGCCGTGCAGTATCAGATCAGGTCGGCGACCGACTATCTGTTCCGCAATGCCGATCCTGAGCAGAACGTGACGGAATCGGCGCAGGCCGCGATTCGCGAAATCGCGGGCACGCACAGTACCGACGACCTGCTTTTCAAGGATCGCGAAGCATTGCGCGCGAAGCTTGTCGACACCATCCAGGCATCGCTTGATTCGTACAAGACGGGCTTGCAGGTGACCGGCGTGACCATCGAGAGCGTGCAGGTGCCGGCGCAGGTTCAGCCGGCCTTTGAAGATGCCGCGAAGGTGCGCCAGGACAACGAGCGCGCGGTCGACACCGCGAAAGCCTACGCAGATCAACTGTTGCCGCGCGCGAAGACCGACGCGGCGCGCATGATCGACGATGCGAAGGGCTATAGCAACCGGGTCGTTTCGCAGGCGCAAGGCAATGCCGAGCGCTTCAAGCAGGTCTACGCAGAATATTCGAAGGCGCCGGCAGTGATTCGTCAACGCATGTATCTGGACACAATGCAGCAGATCTATTCGCGTGCGACGAAGGTGTTCGTCGACAGCAAGAGTTCGAACAATGTGGTGTACCTGCCGCTCGACAAGCTAGTCGATGCAAACCGCCAGAACGCCGCCGCAGCCGCCGTGGCGTCGGGCGCGTCAGGTGTTGCTGCGGGGACGGCGCCTTCGGGTGCGAATCAACCCGTCGGCGCCGCGCCTACCGGTGTGATCGGAGGGGCTATTACGCAGGACGCGCGCGCCGAAAGCGCATCGGCGGCTTCGGCCGTCACTGCCCAGTCCGCCGCTCCCGCCAGCGCTGCGGCTTCTGCTGCCGCCTCGGGTGCCGCCGCGCAGTCGTCGGGTGACCCATTGCGTTCGCGCGATGCGTTCCGTTCGCGTTCGCGCGAAGACGACACGCAATGAGGAGCGCGATCATGAATCGAATTATTGCGCTCGTCGCTGCCGTGGTGGTTGTGTTGTTCATTGGCTCGTCCATGATGTTCGTGGTCGACGAACGCCATGCCGGCGTGGTCACCGCACATGGCGGCGACACGCCCACGCTTGTCACGCCCGGCCTCCATTTCAAGCTGCCGCCGCCGTTCCAGACGCTGACGCTGATCGACACCCGTACGCTCACGCTCGACGAAGCAGGCTCGGACCGCTTCAATACGTCGGACAAGAACGAGGTGATCGTGAATACGGTCATCAAGTATCGCGTGGCCGATCCGCTCAAGCTGTTCGAAAGCAACGAGAAGAACACGCAGACGGCGCAGGACCGGCTGGCCGCGCTCACGCGCACGGCGTTGACGTCGTCGTTCACGAAGCGTTCGCTGACGGACGTGCTCGGTGAGCAGCAGGCTATTGCGACCGAAGCTCAGAAGGCAATCGAGCAGCCTGCAGCGGCGTTCGGCGTGGAGCTCGTCGACCTGCAACTGACGCGCATCGACTTTCCGCCGGCGGTGGCCGATTCGGTCTACAAACGCATGATCGCGGCGCGCCAGCAAGCGGCGGCCGAGGAGCGCGCGAAGGGGACGGCCGACGCCGATGCGCTGAAAGCGAGCGCGGAGCGCCAGCAGGAAGCCATTCTTGCCGATGCCTACAAGGAAGCGCAGACCATCAAGGGTGAGGGTGATGGCCGAGCTGCGTCCATTGCCGCCGATGCATACGGCGTCGATCCGCAGTTCTACCAGTTCTATCAAAGCCTCGAAGCGTATAAAAAGACTTTCAATGCCGGTGACGTGATGGTCGTCGATCCGAGCAGCGATTTCTTCCGCTTCATGCGCAGCCCGAATGGTGCTGCGCCGAGCGGCGCCGATGCCACCACCCCGGCGCTCGCGCGCAAGCGCTGAGCGTCCAAGCGTCGCGGCGAGAGTCGCGACGCCTTCAATCGAATGGATATGGCTGCATCGTTACTGCTCGCGATTGCGTTGATGCTGATTATTGAGGGGATGTTTCCGTTCGTCTTCCCTAACTCCTGGCGCGACACGTTCCGCCGGATCGCGCAACGGCCGCCGCACCAGATTCGTATCGGTGGGCTGATCGCCATGGTGCTTGGCGTTATCCTGCTGATTATCGCGACGTGACCATTGCAACGTGATCATTGCACCATGATCGTCGCGACGTGAAAACTTCAAAGCGGGTCGACTTGTAGTCTCCGGTCGCCCATAGACTCAAAGCTTGCGCTCACTCGCGGCAATCATCACCGCCGCGCTCAAGCGCTCCGTAGGAAACGCATCGATGTCCACCTGGTTACTCCCCGAGAATATCGCCGACGTCTTGCCGTCCGAGGCTCGCAAGATCGAAGAATTGCGCCGTCGGCTGCTCGACCGTTTTCGTTCGTACGGCTACGAACTTGTCATGCCGCCCATGCTCGAGTATCTCGAGTCGTTACTTACCAGCGGCGGCAGCGACTTGAACCTGCGCACGTTCAAGCTCGTTGATCAATTATCCGGCCGAACGCTCGGCCTGCGCGCCGACATTACGCCGCAGGTTTCCCGTATCGACGCGCATTTGCTGAATCGCCAGGGCGTGACGCGGCTTTGTTACGCGGGCAATGTGCTGCATACGCGCCCGCGCGGTCTGCACGCTACGCGCGAGCAGATCCAGATCGGCGCGGAAATCTACGGCCATGCGGGACTGGAAGCGGATCTCGAGATCCAGCAACTGATGCTGGACTCACTGCGTCTGAGCGGCCTCGATAAAGTGCGCCTCGACCTGTGCCACGCGGGCGTTTTGTCGGCCTTGCTGGACTTGGAGCCGGCTGCTGCGGTGCTCGGTGAAGCGCTGTTCGACGCGCTCGGCGCGAAGGATGTGCCGCGCCTGAACGAACTCACGGCCAAGCTTGGCGATGTCACCCGGGACGCATTGCGCGCTTTGCCTTCGCTGTATGGCGACGCTTCCGTGCTCGACGAAGCGCGGGCTCGGCTGCCGAATCTTCCGGTGATCGGCCGGGCGCTGGACGACCTCGCGTTCCTCGCGGCCCAGGCGAACGGAGCCGAGCTGATGATCGATCTCGCCGATCTGCGCGGTTACGCGTACCACAGCGGCGTGATGTTCTCGGCGTACGTCGATGGCGTGCCGAATGCGGTGGCGCGGGGTGGCCGTTACGACCATGTCGGCCAGGCCTACGGCCGTGCGCGCCCGGCAACCGGCTTCTCGCTCGACCTGCGCGAAGTCGCCCGCATTTCCCCCGTCGATGCCCGCGGCAGCGCGGTCCTCGCCCCGTGGAAGCATGACGAACCGCTGCTCTCGGCAGTCGCGCAATTGCGCGATGCGGGCGAAGTGGTGATTCAGGCGTTGCCCGGTCACGACCATGATCTCGACGAGTTCGCGTTCGATCGCGTATTGGTCGAGCGGGACGGAAAGTGGGTCGTAGAGGCCCGTTCCTAGCGGTTTTGCGGTTTGCCGGCGCGTTTTTTATCAGTGCGCAGCCGCAAGCCGCGGACAAAATTTCTGCCAGATCCGATCGATGCAAAATCGATACGCGTTCGCAAATACCGGGAAAAACTCGGAACCTTCTGCGAACATAGGTAAAATGCTTTTTTAACCAGCTATCAAATTGACATGTCTGCCAGCGCAGTGAATGTGAACCCGGGGCGCAACGTCGTCGTGGTCGGCACCCAGTGGGGTGATGAGGGCAAGGGCAAGATCGTCGACTGGTTGACGGACCACGCCCAGGGCGTCGTGCGCTTCCAGGGCGGCCATAATGCCGGCCACACGCTGATTATCGGCGGCAAGAAAACCATCCTTCGACTGATTCCGTCGGGCATCATGCGCGCCGGCACCGCCTGCTACATCGGCAATGGCGTCGTGTTGTCGCCGGAAGCGCTCTTCAAGGAAATCGGCGAGCTGGAATCGGTGGGTGTGGACGTCCAGAAGCGTCTTTTCATCTCCGAAGCCGCCAACCTGATTCTTCCGTATCACATCGCTATCGACCAGGCCCGCGAAGCGCGGCGCGGCGCGGCGAAGATCGGTACCACCGGACGCGGCATCGGCCCGGCGTATGAAGACAAGGTTGGCCGCCGCGGCTTGCGGGTGCAGGATCTGTACGACCGCGAAGTGTTCGCGGAACGCCTGCGCGAAACCCTCGATTTCCACAACTTCGTGCTGACCGGCTACCTGGGCGCCGCAGCGGTGGATTATCAGGAAACGCTGGACACCATGTTCGGCTACGCCGAGCGCCTCGCGCCCATGGTGACCGACGTCTCGCGCCGTCTCTATGACGAAAACCACGCTGGCCGGAACCTGTTGTTCGAAGGTGCGCAAGGCACGCTGCTTGATATCGATCACGGCACGTATCCGTACGTCACATCGAGCAATTGCGTGGCGGGTGCGGCGACTGCCGGTGCGGGCGTGGGTCCGCAAAAGCTCAACTACATCCTCGGCATCACGAAAGCGTATTGCACGCGCGTGGGCGCAGGCCCGTTCCCGAGCGAGTTGTATGACGCCGACAACGCCAGTCGCCAGGAGCAGGTTGGCCTGACGCTTGCGACCGTCGGCAAGGAATTCGGCTCGGTAACCGGCCGTCCGCGCCGTACCGGCTGGCTTGACGCTGCCGCGCTGCGCCGCTCGATCCAGATCAACGGTATCTCTGGCTTGTGCATGACAAAGCTGGATGTGCTCGACGGCCTGGACGAAGTGAAGCTGTGCGTGGGCTACAAGCTCGACGGCAAAGATGTCGACATCCTGCCGCGCGGTGCGTCGGAAGTGGCGCGTTGCGAGCCGGTGTACGAGACGTTTGGCGGCTGGAAGGAAAGCACCATCGGCATTACGCAATGGGACAGCTTGCCGGCCAATGCGCGCAAGTACCTGTCGCGTATCCAGGAAGTGGCGGCCGTGCCTATCGACATGGTGTCGACGGGTCCGGATCGCGACGAAACCATCCTGCTGCGTCATCCGTTCAAGGTTTAAGCAGGCCGGACGTGCAGCATCGACCAAAGTGGCCGCGAATCAGCGGCCACTTTTGCATATTCAACAGACGTACAGTGCTGTACATATTGAAAAGAGTTTCACCATGATCGCGATGAAAGATCCGCGCAATGACGACCGGAATCTGTGGGTAGGCTGGGACGAATATCACCGGCTGATCGAACTGCTCGCGCTCAGCGTGCATGACTCGGGCTGGAAGTTCGACAATATCCTGTGCCTCGCACGTGGCGGCCTGCGAGTTGGCGACCAGCTTTCGCGCATCTATGACCTGCCGCTCGCCATCCTGGCGACGAGTTCGTATCGCGAGGCGGCCGGCACGGAACAGGGCACACTCGACATCGGGCAATACATCACCATGACGCGTGGCGAGCTGTCTGGCAACGTGCTGCTTGTCGATGACCTGGTCGACTCCGGCGTCACGCTTTCGCGTGTGCAGCAGCATCTGAAAGACCGTTATCCGGCGGTCACGGCAGTGCGTTCCGCCGTGCTTTGGTACAAGGGCTGCTCCAAAGTGAAGCCCGACTATCATGTGCAGTTTCTCGAAACGAATCCCTGGATTCATCAGCCGTTCGAAGAGTGGGACACTGTCCGCCCGCACAACCTCGGTGCGTGGATCAAGCGCGGCGTCCAGGACGAGCGCGGCTGATTCAAGTCCTGAGCGTGTTCAAGTCGTGCGCGTCAGCCGTTCACGTGAGTTGTTAGTGGTTAGTTGTTGAGCAGCGGAACGAAACTGAAACGAAACGCCGTTCGATTCGCCTGTCCGGTGCGATCGAACGGCATTTTTTTGCTGATAGCCGGTTAAAGCCGGAAACCGCCGCGCATGCACCTTCGCGCCTTTGCCGCAATGCTAAACTGCCGCTTCGCTCCGGTCGTCGCGGTATCGCAACAGGCCGGTCGGGCGCCGCACGCAACGTTAGAATGGCGTTCGTTTTTTCCGCTTCGGACGGCTTCCCGCGTTTATGAACAAAATCACCCACGCGCACGAGCGCAAACAGCCGCTGCCCGCCTTGGCACTCGCCGCAATCGGCGTAGTGTTCGGCGATATCGGCACCAGCCCGCTGTACGCGTTGAAAGAGGCCTTCAGTAAGTCCCACGGTATTGAACTGAGCGACGCCTCCATCCTCGGGGTTATCTCGTTGTTGTTCTGGGCGATCATGATCGTGGTCTCCATCAAATACGTGCTCTTCGTGATGCGCGCCGACAACAATGGCGAAGGTGGCGTACTCGCACTCATGACACTTGCGTTACGCACCTTGAAGGGATCGGGACGTGCAACCGGCGTGCTGATGATGCTCGGCATTTTCGGCGCGTGCATGTTTTACGGCGACGCAGTCATTACACCGGCCATGTCGGTGATATCGGCGGTGGAAGGGCTGGAAATCGTCTCACCGGCGCTTTCTGAATGGGTGATCCCCATCACCATCGTCATTCTCGTGATGCTTTTCTGGATCCAGCGCCGCGGTACGTCGGTGGTCGGCAAGCTTTTCGGCCCGATCATGGTGCTGTGGTTCCTGACGCTGGCCGTGCTTGGCGTGTATCACATCGCGCAAGTGCCGCGCGTGCTGATCGCGTTGAATCCGTATTACGCGTTCTCGTTCATGGCTGCCCACGTGCTGCAGGCGTATATCGTGCTCGGGTCGGTCGTGCTGGTGCTGACCGGCGCGGAAGCGCTATATGCCGATATGGGGCACTTTGGCGCCAAGCCCATTCGCTACGCGTGGTATGGCCTCGTCATGCCGTCGCTGGTGCTTAATTATTTCGGCCAGGGGGCGTTGCTGATGCACTCGCCGGAAGCCGCCGAAAGTCCGTTCTTTCTCCTGGCGCCGCAATGGGCTCTCTTGCCCCTGGTGATCCTGTCGACTGTAGCCACAGTGATTGCATCACAGGCCGTCATTTCAGGCGCGTATTCGCTGACGAGCCAGGCAATCCAGCTTGGCTACGTGCCGCGCATGAAGATCCTGCATACATCGGATCTGGCGATCGGGCAGATCTATATTCCGGTCGTGAACTGGATGCTGTTGTTCGTCATCCTGTGTATCGTGATCGGCTTCAAAAGCTCCGAGAATCTCGCGGCCGCATACGGGCTTGCCGTCACCGCGACCATGCTGGTCACGACCATTCTCGCGTCGGTCGTGATGACCAAGCTGTGGGGCTGGAACAAGTTCCTGGTGGGCGGGATCATCAGCGTGTTTTTTATCGTCGATGTCGGGTTTTTCGGCGCCAGCCTGCTCAAGATCGAGCAGGGCGGGTGGCTGCCGCTGGGTATTGGCGGCGTGCTGTTTTTCCTGCTGATGACGTGGTTCAAGGGCCGCATGATCGTGAAGGACCGGACCGCCGCCGACGGTATTCCGCTGATGCCGTTCCTGCAGGGATTGCTTGCGCATCCGCCGCATCGGGTGTCGGGTACTGCAATCTATCTGACCGGCAACGACACGCTCGTGCCCGTCAGCCTGTTGCACAACCTGAAGCACAACAAGGTTCTGCATGAACGGACCATCTTCCTGAATTTCGTTACCCGCGATGTGCCCTATGTCGATGACGACAAGCGAGTGGAAGTGAAGGACGCGGGCGGCGGGCTCTTTCTCGTGAAAGCGCAGTATGGTTTTAACGAAACGCCCGACGTGAAGGCGGTGCTGAACGAGATTGGCCGTACCCATGACATGACGTTTGAACTCATGGATACGTCCTTCTTCATGGCTCGGGAAACGGTTGTGCCGACGCAGTTGCCGGGTATGTCGGTGTGGCGTGAACGGGTGTTCGCGTGGATGCATCAGAATGCCGCCAAGCCGACTGACTTCTTCAGTATTCCCGCGAACCGGGTGGTTGAGTTGGGGACGAAGATCGAGATTTGACGGGAAGCGTGCGGGGGCGTTTGAGACCATCATGCACGCGTGGCCCGGCTTGATCCGTCAAGATTGTTAAATAGAAAACGGCCCACTGGGCCGTTTTCTATTTCATCGAGGCGTGTCGCTCGTTTTACTTTTTCAACTTGGCAAACGCTGCTGCCATCGCGCTGGCTGCTTCCGGTTCGCGCTTGCCGCCGCTATTGCCCCGGACATCGCGGGCACTGCCACCACCCGCGCCACCACCACCACGGCGGTCTTGCGCGCCGCGTTGCTGTTGCTGCGGCGGTGCTCCATCGGCGGCGAAGTCATCGTCCAGACGCATGGTCAGCGCGATCCGCTGGCGCTTCACGTCCGTCTCCAGCACTTTCACCTTCACCACCTGACCCGCTTTCACGACCTCGTGCGGGTCCTTGATGAACTTCGTCGACATCGCCGATACGTGCACCAATCCATCCTGATGCACGCCGATATCCACGAACGCGCCAAACGCCGCGACGTTCGTGACCACGCCTTCCAGGATCATTCCTGGCGTGAGATCGGAGAGTTTCTCGACGCCGTCGCGGAACGTGGCCGTCTTGAATTCCGGACGTGGATCGCGGCCCGGCTTTTCCAGTTCAGCAAGGATGTCTCGCACCGTCGGCAGACCGAACCGGTCATCGACAAATTCAGCCGGCGACAAGCCCGCCAAGGCTTCGCGCTTGCCCATGACATCGGCGGCGTGCTTCTTGATTTTCGCCAGGATTCGTTCGACCACCGGATAGGCTTCCGGATGCACCGACGAGCGGTCCAGCGGATTCACACCGTTGTTGATGCGCAGGAATCCGGCGGCTTGCTCGAAGGTTTTATCGCCGAGACGCGGCACTTTCTTCAATTGATCACGCGATGCAAACGGGCCGTTGGCATCGCGGAAATCGACGATATTACGCGCCAATGTCGCGTTCAATCCCGACACGCGCGCAAGCAATGCAACCGATGCCGTATTGGCGTCCACGCCGACCGCGTTCACGCAATCCTCGACCACCGCGTCAAGCGAACGGGCGAGGTCGCGTTGATTGACGTCGTGCTGATACTGGCCGACGCCGATCGCTTTCGGATCGATCTTGACGAGTTCCGCGAGCGGATCCTGCAGCCGCCGCGCAATAGATACCGCGCCGCGCAGCGTGACGTCGAGGTCAGGAAACTCCTTCGATGCCAGTTCGGATGCCGAATAAATCGACGCTCCCGCTTCGGACACCACGATCTTCTGCAGCTTCAGTTCAGGATGTTTCGCGATCAATTCGCTCGCGAGCTTGTCGGTCTCGCGTGACGCCGTGCCATTGCCGATACTGATCAGCTCAGCCTGCGTCTGCGCGGCGATCCGCGCAAGCTTGGCGAGCGAGCCATCCCAGTCGCGACGCGGTTCGTGCGGATAAATCACGTCGGTGGCAAGCAGCTTGCCGGTACGATCGACCACGGCCACTTTCACACCGGTACGCATGCCGGGATCGAGTCCGATCACGGCTTTCGGACCTGCCGGTGCGGCAAGCAAAAGATCCTTCAGGTTGCGTGCAAATACGCGAATGGCCTCGGCTTCGGCTTCTTCGCGCAAATTCGTCAGTAAATCGTTTTCGATATTCGGCTGAACCTTCACGCGCCAGCACCAGCGGCACACGTCCGAGAGCCATTTATCGGCTGGCCGGCCCTGATTCGCGATGCCCACATGGCGTGCGATCAGCGCTTCGCCGGGGTGCGGCACTTGCGCGTCGAGCTCTTCGCCCAGTCCCAGCTTGACCATCAGGACGCCTGCATTGCGCCCGCGAAAAAGCGCGAG
The DNA here is from genome assembly GCF_964253815.1 of Caballeronia sp. LjRoot34. NCBI lineage: Bacteria > Pseudomonadati > Pseudomonadota > Betaproteobacteria > Burkholderiales > Burkholderiaceae > Caballeronia > Caballeronia sp. LjRoot34. The sequence goes on along the minus strand of NZ_CAXUSB020000001.1, from coordinate 2,383,998 downwards.
CGCCCGGTGCGACGGGACAGTGCGGATGGTTTCCGAGTAGTCGTAATAGTCGCGGAATTTCTCGCCTTCCTCGGTTTCTTTCCCTTCCACGACCGTCGAAATCACGCTGCCTTGCTTGAACAGGTAGTCGCGAACCTTACCGAGAATTTCTGCCGTTTCGCCGAACTGTTCCGAGAGGATGTCACGGGCGCCATCGAGCGCGGCTTTGATATCGGCGACGCCTTTTTCAGCGTCTACATAACGCGCGGCTTCTGTTTGAGGATCGAGCGTCGGGTCGGCAAGGAGGGCATCCGCGAGCGGCTGCAAGCCGGCCTCACGGGCGATCTGCGCACGCGTGCGGCGCTTCGGTTTGTAGGGGAGATACAGGTCTTCGAGCACCTGCTTGCTCTCGGCACCTTCAACGGCTGCGCGCAGCTCGGGCGTGAGCTTGCCCTGTTCGTCGATGCTCTGGACAATCGCCGCGCGGCGGTCTTCCAGCTCGCGAAGATAGATGAGCCGTTCCTCGAGATTGCGCAATTGCGTGTCGTCGAGATTGTCCGTTACTTCCTTTCTATAACGGGCGATGAACGGAACGGTTGCGCCTTCATCGAGTAGTTGCACGGTGGCGGCGACCTGCCGTGGTTGCACATTCAACTCGGTGGCGATGCGCTGGACAATCTTGAGTGCTACGGTTTCCGTCATGGGGGTCTGCGTCAGCCTGCTGGCTCATCAAGGGCTTTTCGTACCGCGCATTTCACTCGCATTTCACTGTAAGCCGCGCGAACACGTTTGCCGGGTTGGTGAAGCGAGGCATTTTGCCATAAATGCCGGAGGGCTCCGGCGCGCGGTGATAGAATTTCAGGATCGTAGAAGCTGCTTTTTCACGCCATTGTCCGTCTCCTTGTTCGTTTTCTTGCCTATCACGCTGGCTATCACGTTGCCGACTTCCCGCCTTTCGCCCGCTTTGCCGACTGCTTCAGTCGATTCGTTCGCCTCGACCGGTCCGGCCGCATCGGGTGGCGATGTTGCCATCGTGCGATCAGTCGGACTGTTGGCCGGCTTGTCGCGGCAGGTCTTGTCATTCGCCCGGCCCGTTGCGGCAATATTGGTCGCGCTAATCTGCGCGGGTATCGGCACGGCCGTCATGGCGCAGACGCCGAAGCCCATCAACCCGGGTACGTCGGTCACGCAAACGCCGCTCGACGAAACCGGCGCGCAAGACAATGGCAATGGCGATGCAGGCCAAGCGGCATCGGGCGTGCCGGCAAGCCGGGCGGTGGGGCAGATCGGAGCAAGTGGCGTAATCGATGCTGATGCAGCGCAAGCCACCGCCGATACCAACGCTTTCGCCGCGCGCCAGAAGGCGTTGGACGTTCGCAGCGCGGAGAACAACTATGTCTATGGGGTCAAGCAGCACGATTGCTACAGCAATTTTTTCGTCAATCACTGCCTGGACAAAGCGCGGGACGCCAAGCGTGAAGTAGCCCAGCAAATTCGCAAGGAACAACTGGCGCTCGACGACGAACAACGTCTGCAGCACGCGCAGCAGCGGGACCAGCAAACGGCGATCAAACGCGCGCAGTACGTGTCCGAGGCGCCGCAGCGTGCGGCGAACGAGAAAGCGAGCGCGGACTCGTTTGCAGAGAAGCAGCGCCAGAACGCATTGTCGGAGGCGCAGCGAAATGCGGAAGCGCCGCAGCGCGCGGCGAACCAGGCCGATTACGACCGCAAGCAGGCGGATTACCAGAAGAAACTGGCCGATGCCGCTGCGCGCGGCGTGCAGGACGCAAAGGACCGCGAAGACAAGGCGGAACGCTTTGCGGCCAAGCAACGTGATGCTGCCGAGCATCAGGCGGAAGTTCAGTCCCGGCAGAAGGAAGCGGCCGCCAAGCAGCAACAGCATGCGCAGCAGGACGCGGCAGATCAGGCGCACCAGGAACAACTCAAGCAGCAACAGCAGCAGCAACAACAGCAACCGAAGTAAGCCGGGACCGGACAGCAACCTCGGGCGACGCCGGTCAGTGACCTGAAGCGGCCTACGCGGCCAGGGGAGACGAATATGCATGCATATCCTGCAGCAGCAGTCGACACAGGCACGATCCGTGAACGCATCGGACAGCTGGAAGCGGAGCATCACGGCCTGAATAGTCTTATCGGCAAGATGGCTGAGGTTCCCGGCATCAACGACTTCGAGATCAGGCGCCTGAAGAAGCGCAAGCTCAAAGTCAAGGACACCATCATCCTGCTGCAATTGCAGTTGGAACCGGACGCGCACTTGAATCCATGACGTACACGTGAAGCACACGTGATGCATGCGCGGGCCGGAAGAATTTTTACGCCAGCTACCCTTGGCGCCTCGTCGGCAAGGGGGCAGACCTGGCTTGCTGACACGAGTCACGAGCCGGAACACAAGCAGGAACGTCCCTTTGAATTCGCCCGACAATGCCCTCACAGAGAACGCGGAAGCCGTGCTGAAGCCGGCCGCGAAGGCGGGTGTCGTCGACACCACGCTGTCGCTCTCGCTGGCGCCAAAACGCCGCACTGAACTCGATGCGATTTTTGCCGCCGAGGGTCTGTTGGCGCGGCAAATCGATGGCTATCGCTCGCGTGCTTCGCAGGTCGACATGGCGCGCGCGGTCGCCGCCGCCATGGAGGCTTCCGGGCGCGCCATGCCCGAACCCGCGATGTTCGACGCGCAACGCCGTCCCGCGCGCAAGCTCGGGCCGTCGGATGCGCCTGTCGTTCATGACGACGGTGCGGACGAGTTGGGTGTGGCGACGGCATCGACGGGAATCGACGGCGGCGAGAACACGCTGATCGTGGAAGCGGGTACGGGTACGGGCAAGACGTTTGCGTATCTCGTGCCGGCCATGCTGTGGGGCGGCAAGGTGATCGTCTCGACCGGCACGAAGCACTTGCAGGACCAGCTGTTCCAGCGCGACATTCCTACCGTGCGTGACGCGCTCGCCGTACCGGTGTCGGTCGCCATGCTCAAGGGGCGCGCGAATTACCTGTGTCACTACTACCTGCAGCGCACGGCCGACAACGGCCGGTTGCCCACGCGCCAGGACACGTCGCATCTGCAGGAAATCATCCGCTTCGCCAAGATCACGCGCACCGGCGACAAAGCCGAACTTGCGAGCGTGCCCGAGAATTCGCCCGTCTGGCCGATGGTCACGTCTACCCGTGACAACTGCCTCGGTCAGGAATGCCCGCAGTACAAAGAGTGTTTCGTGATGCAGGCGCGGCGCGAGGCACAGCAGGCGGATATCGTGGTGGTGAACCACCATCTGTTTTTCGCCGATGTCATGTTGCGCGACACCGGCATGGCCGAGTTGTTGCCGACGGCGAATACCATCATTTTCGACGAAGCGCATCAGTTGCCCGAAACCGCGACGCTGTTTTTCGGCGAAACGGTATCCACCACGCAGTTTCTCGAACTGGCCCGCGACGCGGTAGCAGAAGGCTTGAGCCACGCCCGCGATTTCTCCGACTGGACCAAACTCGGCGCTGCGCTGGAACGTGCGGCGCGCGACGTGCGGCTGGCGTTCAAAGAAGATTCGGTGCGGATGTCGCTTGGCCAGCTTGCCGACGACCATCCGCTATTCGACGCGCTCGATACGCTTGAAGAGCATCTTGATGCACTCACCAAGGCCCTTGGCGAGCACGCCGAACGGGCCGAGCCGCTAGGGGTGCTGTTGCGCCGTGCGCGCGAATTGCAGGGCTTGCTGGGCGGCTGGACCGCGCCGCCGACTTCTGTCGAAAAGGCGGTAGCCGAGGAGGCTGAAGCGGCGGCGAAAGCCGATCCAAACGAGATGGTGCGCTGGATCGAAGTGTTCTCGCATACGGTGCAGTTACACGAGACGCCGCTTTCCGTCGCGCCAATTTTCTCGAAGCAGCGCGCCGGTGTGCCGCGGGCGTGGATCTTCACGTCGGCAACATTGTCGGTGCGGGGGGATTTCACGCATTACGCCGCGCAAATGGGCCTGAATGCGCGTCGTTCCATGACGCTGCCCAGTCCCTTCGATTACCCAACGCAAGGCTTGTTGTACGTGCCGCGTAACTTGCCGCAACCGTCGTCGCCGAATTTCACCGACGCCGTGTTCGATGGCGCGCTGCCGGTGATCGAGGCATCGAAGGGCGGCGTGTTTTTCCTTTGCACGACGTTGCGCGCGGTCGATCGGATTGCGATGCGTTTGCGTGACACGATCGAGCAGCGCGGCTGGGACTACCCGCTGCTGGTACAGGGCGATGCCAGCCGAACCGAGTTGCTCGACCGCTTCCGCTCCTACGGCAACGCCATCCTGGTGGGCAGCCAGAGCTTCTGGGAAGGGGTGGATGTGCGTGGCGACGCGCTGTCGCTGGTGGTTATCGACAAGCTGCCGTTTGCGCCGCCCGATGACCCGGTGTTGTCGGCGAGGCTGGATGCATTGACCAAGAAAGGCCTGAGCCCGTTTGCCGTGCATCAGTTGCCGCAGGCGGTGATTACGCTCAAGCAGGGCGCGGGCCGGTTGATACGCGCGGAAACGGATCGTGGCGTGCTGATGATCTGCGACACCCGTCTCGTCGATAAACCCTACGGCCGGCGCATCTGGCAAAGCCTGCCACCGTTCAAGCGCACGCGTGAACTGGAAGTGGTGCGCGCTTTCTTCTCCGATCCGGAAACGGCGGTGGCTCAAGAAGACGAATGAACGCGGCGTGTTGAACGCCGCGAGCCTGTGGACCTCTGCGCCGGCAGCATGTGTCGCCGCGCAGTCCTCGGCGCGTTTCTTTCCCTATGCACGCCCGCTCGGGCATGACGCCGGATCAGGCGGCGTTGATCCAAACGCGGCGCGCTGCTCGATCAGCCGCCGGGCGGTTGGGCCGGCACTGTCTGCCAACCTCCGGGGCAGGCCCTGACGTACGGGTAATAACCTTGAGGCTTCCCGCAGTAATACCAGTAGGACGCTTGCGGTGCGCCGCCACCTGTCGTGTCCGTTTGCCCCTGTTCGACATACTGAGTCGGCGTGGGATCGACGACTGGCACAGGGCCGTAAGCGTAGTAATTCGGGTAGTAACCGGGGTAGTACGGGTACGGATAGCCACCGACAAAACCCGGGCCAAAATACACCCCGACCGACCCACCGCAACAACCGCCGTGGTAGTAGCCGCCGCCGTGGTAATAGCCACCGCCATGATAGCCACCCCCCCAGCCACCGCCGCCGCCGTGATAGTAGCCGCCGGCCATGGCTGCGCCGCTTGCACCCACGGCCGCCAACACCACCAGCAATAGCTGGCACGCTCTACGCGCATTCATGATGATCACCTCTACTGTCCGCACTATTTCAGATTTGTTTTGCCAAGCCGGATCTTGCACAGGGCAGGCTACCCCGAATCAGGACCGGTTACTCACAAGTGTATGAATTCCGCGGAGATTTTTCCTCCTTTGTGTAACGGGAGATGACACGGGCTTCGATTCCACCCGATAACAGAGGTGTAATGTCCCCGCTGCCCGTTGGGTAATCGTCCCCAGGCACGCTTTTCACGTCAGGAGGCCGGATCCAGGCATCTCTTTTGAGAGAGCGGGACTGGCCGGGAATTGGCCATCTGGAACCCGCTTCAGCCTGTGAGAATAGTGTCCGAAAAAAAGCCGCGCTCCGAAATGAGCGCGGCTTTTTTATAAGGCTTAACTGAACTGCATCACCGCTTTCGCCGGCTTTTTCGTTGCCGTGGTTAGCGTGAAGAACCGCTTACCAGATCTGCCACCACGATTTATTTTCCTTACCCGGGCGCGATTTGCCGGTGACATACGGGCTGTCGGGGAACGTAGCGGCCAACACGCGCTTCGTGTCGCCTTCCAACTGCGGTTGGTCGAGCTTGCCGTACGACAGCATCATGATGTGCAACGCATCTTCCGTTGCAGGCGCATTCCGGTATTCACGGATCGCGAGCTGCGCACGGTTGATTGCCGCGACATAAGCGCCACGCCGATAGTAATAATCCGCAGCGTGCACTTCGTGCGAAGCCAGCGCGTTCACAATGTAGCGCATGCGTTGAGCGGCATCGGGCGCATACTTGCTTTGCGGGTACCTGTCGACGACGACCTTGAACGCGTCGTACGATTCGCGCAGCGACACCGGATCACGTTCGCTCATGTCCTGGCCGGAGAAACGGCCGAACAGACCGAGGTCGTCGTTGAAGTGAATCATGCCTTTCAGGTAATACGCGTAGGGAATGTCCGGGTGATCCGGATGCAGCTTGATGAAGCGGTCGATAGCCGAATCTGCGGAAGCGGTTTCGCCGTCCTTCCAGTTGCAGTAAGCGACATTGATCTGCGCTTGTTGCGCAAAATGACCGAACGGATCGCGACCTTCCAGGCTCTCGAAATACTTCGCACATTTGCCGAAGTCACCGCCGGTCAGCGCATCCTGCGCCTCCGAGTATAATTTGCCGTTATTCCACGTTGCCGTTTCGTCGGTTTTCTCGGGCAAACCATGGCAGCCCGCAACAATGACGGCACCCGCAGCCAGCGCCATGACCTTGACAGACGAGTTCGACGATAGCCGGACCAGTTGACGGACAGGGTTCAAAACGGTTCTCAAAGCTTGATTCACGGCTCGCATCAGTGCTTGCATTTTCTAGCTCATGCCTTTCTGGCTAATTCCCAGCTTTTCAGTCTAAATGACCCGCTCAAGTACAAGTCGTACCAAAGATCGCAGCAAAGATTATAGCCCAAGCGCATCGGCCGACGACGCACGTCCGGACGATTTGACCGAACCGGCCGCTGCGCCGGACGCCGCAAGCGAAATTCACGGCAAACCCGTGCCCACCAACCTGCACGAGCGCCGCGCCGACGCCGAAACGCCGCGCACGATCCTCGTCCCCGACGAGTACGCCGGCGAGCGTCTCGACAAGGTCATGGCACGCCTGTTCCCCGAGTTTTCGCGCAGCCGCCTGCAGACCTGGATTGATGCGCAGCGTGTGCAGGTCGACGGCGCGCCCGCGAAGATCCGGCAACCGGTGCCGCTCGGCGCCACTATCACGCTGATTCCCGATTTACTGCCCGAACAGCTCGCGTTCACGCCGGAGCCGGTGCCGCTCGAGATCGTCTATGAAGACGATGCGCTCGTGGTCATCAACAAGCCTGCGGGTATGGTCGTGCATCCTGCGGCGGGCAACTGGAGCGGCACGCTGCTCAACGGCTTGCTGTACCGGTACGGTGATGCCGCCGCCGGCTTGCCGCGTGCGGGTATCGTGCATCGGCTGGACAAGGAGACGTCGGGGCTGATGGTGGTTGCACGCACGCTCGAAGCGCAGACGGTCCTGACCCGTCAGTTGCAGGCACGCACGGTGAAGCGCCGCTACGTCGCACTGGTGTGGGGGACGATGCCGGATGAAGGCACTATCGATGCACCGATTGGCCGCGATCCGCGCGACCGCACGCGCATGGCGGTGGTGGAGAGCGCATCGGGGAAATACGCCCGTACGCACTACCGCACCATCGACCGGGCGATGTGGAACAACCAGCCCGTGTCCGCGGTTCACTGCGATCTCGACACCGGCCGTACACACCAGATCCGCGTGCATTGCGCGCATATCCGGCATCCGTTGCTGGGGGATCCCATCTATGGTCACGCGCGTGGCAAGCGTTCGGTGCAGCCGCTGCCGGAGGGGTTCAATCGCCAGGCGCTGCATGCCTGGCGGCTTGGACTGATCCATCCGGTCACGGGTCGCGAGATCAGCTGGCGCGCCGACGTGCCGGAGGATATTGAAGCATTGGCGGCGGAATTGGGCCTGGGTCGCGATGAAGCGACGGATCTCGATCCGGAGGACGCGGATTTCATCGATGAAGACGATGGCGGCGTTCAGGCGCGCGGCGGCTGGGACGAGTCGCAGCCGATCGAATATGACGATGATGACGAGGAATGACGCCAATGGTGACGCCATCCGGGGCAGGCTCCGCGGCTGAACTTGCCGCTAAATTCGCGGCTTACCCGCAGCTTCGCCACGACGATTGCCTCTGGCCTGGCTGGTCCAGCGGTCCCAATGTGGTTTCGCCGCGAGTGAAGGCGCTCGCAACCACGCGCAATGGAGGTGTCAGCGCCGCGCCGTATGGCGGTGCGAACAGCCGTGGCGGCCTCAACCTCGGCCTGCACACAGGCGATGCACCCGACGCCGTGATGGAAAACCGCCGGCGCGTGGGGGAATTCACTGGCGCCCCGATTGCATGGCTTGCGCAAGTGCATGGCGTACAGATCGAGGATGCGGGCGCGGTGATCGACCGCTGCGCCGGTTCCCCCGCGTCAGTGGTCGAGGCGGACGCAGCGGTGACCGATCGCGCGGGCGTCGTGTGCGTTGTGATGATCGCGGACTGCCTGCCGGTACTTTTCTGCGATGCAGCCGGCCGTGCCGTCGGCGCAGCGCATGCAGGCTGGCGTGGACTGGCGGCTGGAATCGTGGAAAAGACGGCGGAGCGGGTCGCGCATCTCGCCGGCGCCCAGACCAGCACGTTGCACGCATGGCTCGGTCCGGCAATTGGCCCGGCAGCGTTCGAAGTAGGTGAGGATGTGCTCGATGCGTTCGTCGCTGCGGCCGACCCTGCATGTCGCGATGCGACCATTGCCGCTTTCGTCAAGCGTGAAGAGAAAGACAAATATCTGGCCAATCTCTATGCGCTCGCCCGTTTGCGCCTCGAACGGAGCGGCGTGCCGTCCGGCAATGTCCACGGCGGGACGTTTTGCACGATGACTGATGCGGACCGGTTCTATTCGTATCGACGGGACCGGACAACGGGACGCATGGCCGCAATGATCTGGCTGGCAGACTAGACCCCGGATCCGACTCGCGCAGATCCGGCTCAAACCCGGCTCAAACCGGCTATGACCTGATGTTCGCCTATGCCGCCAAGCGCACGCTTTTTGCTGCGCAACTAAAACGTGATTGGCCGCGATGGACGCGTCTTATGTTGCGCAACAATTCTTGACATTCATCATCGCGTCACATCGGGAAAACGATGATGAAAAAAATATCGCACTGCGTCAAAATCAAGGCGACGCATTGACACGCCTTGCACCGTGGAGCAAGAATGTTTCACAAAAGCGCACGGCGTAGCAAGGTCACATCATCGCGGTCGGGCGTTTAGCAGCCCGGCACGACGATTACAACGACGCGGCTCCACGTCACGCCTGCATCAGCAACTCAGTCTCTCGGGACGCTTAGGTCAAACGCGGATATGGCTGCTTCCAGATCTTCATCTTCATCATCACCGGGTTCATCAAGTCCATCCGCTGCCAAGGCTTCGCCTAGTACGTCGGGTGCGCCTTTTGGAGTGCCTGCCGCAGATCCAGCGGCAGTGCAAAAGATGTTCGAGCAATGGCTTAACACATGGCGTGCAGTAGCCGACCCGGCCCAGTGGCAAAAGCTTGCCGCCCAGGCGAATTCGGGACATGCGGAATCGGCAGGATCAGCATCGGCTAATCCGTTTGCGGCGCTGGGTAGTTTCCCGGGGTTTTCCGGTTTTCCAGGCATCAGTAGCGGCAACAGCAATAACGGTGGTAGTGGTCAATTGCCGTTGGCGATGCCGAAGATTCCGACTGCCGCTATCGCACCGCAGCGCCTACAGGAGCTGCAGTCCAGTTTCTCGCGTGACGCTGCGGAACTGATCAAGCAGGCCAGCGAGCAAAGCATCGACCTGGCGACGCTGAAAGACCGTCGCTTCAGCACGACCGCGTGGCAATCCGCGCCTGGTTTCGCATTCGCCGCTGCATGGTATGTGTTGAATGCGCGTTATTTGCAGGAGCTTGCAGAAGCTGTCGAAGCCGATCACAAGACCCGCGAACGAATCAGGTTTGCCGTACAGCAGTGGGCAGCAGCGGCGTCGCCGAGCAATTACATTGCGTTGAATCCGGATGCACAGAAGGCGCTGATCGAGAGCCGTGGCGAGAGTCTGCAAAAGGGCATGCTGAATTTGCTCGCCGACATGCAGCGCGGCAAGATCCAGCAAAGCGATGAATCCGGTTTTGTGGTCGGCAAGAACATTGCGACCACGCAAGGCTCGGTCGTGTTCGAGAACGACCTGCTGCAACTGATCCAGTACACGCCGCGCACGGCGACCGTGAGAGAGCGGCCGCTGTTGATCGTGCCACCGTGCATCAACAAGTTCTACATTCTCGACCTGCAGCCGGAAGGTTCGCTCGTCGGCCATGCGCTTGACGCCGGCCATCAGGTTTTCATGATCTCGTGGCGTAATGCGGATGCATCGATCGCGCACAAGACCTGGGATAATTACATCGACGAAGGCGTGCTTACGCCTATTGATGTAGTCAAGCAGATCAGCGGACGCGAGCAGATCAACACGCTCGGTTTTTGCGTCGGCGGCACGATGCTCGCCACCGCGCTGGCCGTGCTGGCCGCGCGCGGGGAACATCCCGTTGCGTCCATGACGCTGCTCACCGCCATGCTCGACTTTTCGGACACGGGCGTGCTCGATGTGTTTATCGATGAGCAGCATGTGCAGATGCGCGAGCAGACCATTGGCGGCAAGAACGGCAAACCGCCTGCGCTGATGCGCGGTGTCGAGTTTGCCAACACGTTCTCGTATCTGCGCCCGAACGACCTGGTGTGGAACTACGTGGTGGACAATTACCTGAAGGGCCGCACGCCGCAGGCGTTCGACCTGCTTTACTGGAACAGCGATTCAACCAATCTGCCAGGTCCGATGTTCGTCTGGTATTTGCGTAACACGTATCTGGAAAATCGCCTGCGTAATCCGGGCGAACTGATCGCGTGCGGTGAGCCGGTGGATTTGTCGAAGATCGATGTGCCGACGTTTTTGTATGGGTCGCGCGAGGATCACATCGTGCCGTGGACGGCGGCGTATGCGTCCGCACCTTTGCTGACCGGGCCGCAGACGTTCGTGCTTGGGGCATCGGGACATATTGCGGGCGTGATCAATCCGCCGTCGAAGAACAAGCGCAGTTTCTGGCTTCTCGATAACGCCGATAAAACCCTGCCCGAAGACGCCGATGCATGGTTCGAAGGCGCGACCGAACATCCGGGTAGCTGGTGGCCGACGTGGACGCAATGGCTCGATGGTTACGCCGGCAAGAAAGTAAAGCCGAAAGCAAACCTGGGGTCCGGTGATTTCCCGGTGATCGAGCCGGCGCCGGGACGTTATGTCCTGCAGCGGGACCAGTGAAATTTTTGCATGACCTGCACGGCTGAATGACTTTTTGAGCGCAAGTTTGAGCGACGGCCAGGCGGGTCATGCGGATCGGACCCGATTGCATTTCGGGCGCGACCGGTCAACAGTATCCGACGTATCGCTTTATTGCAGTTGCTGAAACCCGAAGAAACCTGAAGAAACTGTAACGCCAGCGCTGTTGAGAGCGTCGCCTGCACCGGGTGAAAACGGCGCAGGCAAACAAGGGGCAAGCGCGAACACGCATCCAGCCGGCCACGCAGTCAGCCGGCTAAACCCGGGCTACCACTTTCGATTCTCAAAGGAAACTGAAATGACAGACGTAGTGATCGTATCGGCTGCACGGACGGCCGTCGGCAAATTCGGCGGGTCGCTGGCGAAAATCGCCGCACCCGATCTGGGCGCGATCGTGATTCGCGCGTTACTCGAACGCGCGAACCTCAAGCCCGAGCAGATCAGTGAAGTGATCCTCGGCCAGGTTCTAACGGCGGGCTCCGGCCAGAATCCGGCGCGTCAATCGCTGATCAAGGCAGGCTTGCCCAGTTCGGTGCCGGGCATGACCATCAACAAGGTGTGCGGCTCGGGCCTGAAAGCCGTGATGCTGGCGGCAAACGCGATTATCGCGGGCGATGCCGACATCGTGATCGCGGGCGGCCAGGAAAACATGAGCGCGGCGCCGCACGTGTTGCCGGGCTCACGCGACGGTTTCCGCATGGGCGACGCGAAGCTGATCGATTCGATGATCGTGGACGGCCTGTGGGACGCGTTCAACTCGATCCACATGGGCGTCACGGCGGAAAACGTCGCGAAGGAATACGGCATTACGCGTGCAGCGCAGGATGAGTTCGCGGCCCTGTCGCAGAACAAGGCGGAAGCGGCACAGAAGTCCGGCCGTTTCAACGATGAAATCGTGCCCGTTGAAATTCCTCAGCGCAAAGGCGAGCCGCTGCGTTTTGCCACCGACGAATTCGTGCGTCATGGCGTAACAGCCGAGTCGCTGTCCGGCCTGAAGCCCGCGTTCTCGAAGGAAGGCACTGTGACCGCGGCAAACGCCTCCGGTCTTAACGACGGCGCGGCGGGCGTGATCGTGATGTCGGCGAAAAAGGCCGATGCGCTGGGCCTCACGCCGATCGCGCGCATCAAGGCGTACGCGAACGCAGGCGTTGATCCGAAAGTGATGGGCATGGGTCCAGTGCCGGCATCGAAGCGCTGCCTGGAACGCGCGGGCTGGTCCGCGTCGGACCTCGACCTGATGGAAATCAACGAAGCATTTGCAGCGCAGGCGCTGGCTGTGCATCAGCAGATGGGCTGGGACACGTCGAAGGTCAACGTGAACGGCGGGGCGATCGCGATCGGGCATCCGATCGGTGCGTCCGGTTGCCGGATTCTCGTCACGCTGCTGCATGAAATGCAGAAACGCGATGCGAAGAAAGGACTGGCGTCGCTGTGTATCGGCGGCGGTATGGGCGTGGCGCTCGCGGTAGAGCGGCTGTAGGGAGACAGGGTGCGCCAAGCACCGCGCGCCGCGGTACGGTCGGCAGGCAAGCCCGGCTGCAGGCGCGCATAACGATAAACGGAGCGAGCAATGACGAAACGAGTAGCGTATGTGACGGGCGGCATGGGCGGCATTGGTACGAGTATCTGCCAGCGGCTCCATAAGGATGGCTACACGGTCGTCGCGGGCTGTGGACCGAATTCGCCGCGCCGGGTCAAATGGCTTGAAGAGCAAAAGGCGCTGGGCTATGACTTCATTGCGTCAGAAGGCAATGTGGGCGACTGGGAGTCGACCAAGAATGCCTTCGACAAGGTCAAGGCTGAAGTCGGCGAAGTCGACATCCTGGTGAACAACGCGGGCATCACGCGCGACGTCGTGTTCCGGAAGATGACACACGAAGACTGGACCGCGGTCATCGATACCAACCTGACGAGCCTCTTCAACGTCACGAAGCAGGTGATCGATGGCATGGTTGAGCGTGGTTTCGGACGCGTGATCAATATTTCGTCGGTGAATGGTCAGAAAGGGCAGTTCGGCCAGACCAACTATTCCACGGCGAAGGCCGGCATTCACGGCTTCACGATGGCGCTCGCGCAGGAAGTGGCGACCAAGGGCGTGACGGTCAACACCATTTCGCCGGGCTACATTGGCACGGACATGGTGAAGTCGATCCGCCCGGACGTGCTGGAGAAGATTGTCGCGACCATTCCGGTTCGCCGGCTTGGGCGGCCGGAGGAAATTGGTTCGATCGTGGCGTGGCTGGCATCGGAGGAATCGGGTTTTTCGACCGGCGCCGATTTCTCGCTGAACGGCGGCTTGCACATGGGGTGAGGGTGCTTCAAGCGGCGCGCCATAAAGCTGTGCGCGCCGCGCGTCTCGGGTAGGGTCGGGGCGTTGGGACTGGATGCCGGAGATCACCGGCACCAACTACGAACCGGCGGCTTGCGTCGCTTTCAATCACGCGGAGTCCGCCGGCACAGTTTGAGTTTTGCGTTTAAAGGCGTTACATGACCACTACAAAGAAATCCGCCGAACGACTCATAAAAAAATATCCGAATCGCCGGCTCTACGATACCGAAACCAGTACCTACATCACGCTTTCCGACGTCAAACAGCTCGTGCTCGACCAGGAAGAGTTCAAGGTGATGGACGCCAAGTCCGCCGAGGACCTGACGCGCAGCATCCTGCTGCAGATCATTCTGGAAGAAGAAAGCGGCGGCTTGCCGATGTTTTCATCGGTCATGCTCTCGCAGATCATCCGCTTCTACGGCAACGCGATGCAGGGCATGATGGGTACGTACCTGGAGAAGAATATCCAGGCGTTCATCGACATCCAGCACAAGCTCACCGACCAGTCGAAGGGGCTGATCGATGGTAATGCCGTGCCGCTTAATCCTGAAGTCTGGTCGCAGTTCATGAACATGCAGGCGCCCATGATGCAGGGGATGATGACGAGCTATATCGAGCAATCGAAGAACATGTTCGTGCAGATGCAGGAGCAGATGCAGACCCAGGCGAAATCGATGTTCAATACGTTCCCGTTTCCGACGCCGGGGACGGCTGGGGCGGCTACGACTGCAGCGCCGGCTACTTCCACGGCTACTCCGCCGGCCGGCACGCAGGAGAAGAAGTAAGCGGCGAGCGGCGCAGTGTTTGATTTGAAGCAGACTTGGCGAAGGGCCAAAGCCGCGCGGGTCAAGGCTGGGCGCGCGGTATCATGTGGCATCCGCGCGCGGAAAGTCAGCTTTGTTTCCTTCGGATATCTGAAGGAACGTTGATAAATCGGCGGCTTGGCTTTTATACCGGCTTGGCTCCGTATTTCCGCATCACACCGTTTGTAGGTCTCGCAACGCATCTGGATGGAGAGCTGCGACCCGCAGCAGCGTCTGTGCGGCCCCGGTAGGTTCGCGTCGACCTTGCTCCCAATCTTGCAGTGTTCGCGTCGATACACCGAGCAGAGCGGCAAATGCGCTCTGCGAAAGTCCGACCTTGGCGCGGGCTAAGGACGCCGTTGTGGGTGCAACTGTAGTAGTGCGTCCAGCACGTCCTGCTTTCATATCGCGGACAGACTTCAACAAGTCCGCTTGGAATTGCTCCATTTCCTTATCCATTCTTCACCTCTTCACGTAACTGGTTTAGAAACGACGCTGGCAGATTGTCGAACTTCGCCTTCGTATACGCGATCAGCAACCAGATGCAGCCGTCATCGAGCAGGTTGTAATAGATCACACGTGCGCCGCCACGTTTTCCCATTCCTGGCCTTGACCACCGTACTTTGCGTAAGCCGCCAGTACCCGGAACGACATCTCCGGATAGAGGATTATTGGCAAGCCAAGCGATGAAAGTCTCTCGCTCTGCTTCGCGCCAGATGTCCGCAGCATAACGCTGAAAAATTTCAGTCTCGACGATCGTATACATTGGATCGAATTATACGGCATTGCCGTATAATTCGCAAGAACGCGTGCGCTACATTTGGGACTGGAGGACAGCCTGGTTCAGAAGGTCTGGACGCTATTCGGTTGAGGCTCTGGTGCACGGCATTCCTTCGCGTCCGCTCACGGTACAATCTCGATTTGCAGCACAGCGCCCAAGGCGAATACCTCGCCCTGTGGCGGATGCCGCGCCGGTTCTCGTCTTTTCCAGCGTCTTTTGTCACGCTTTCGAGCGGCGACGAACGATAACGGCAGCACGCGCGTCGCTGCGCTCGTTAGCTTCGTGCCTGTCCGGTGCCCAAACGCCGCCCGGCACTCACATCGCAGAACACAACATGTCCCACATCACCACACCCGCCACTCCGAAAGTCGGCTTTGTTACGCTCGGATAGCCGTAAGATCGGCAAAAGCAGCCCAGGCGCCGTTCTCGCATGAGCCGGCTGTTTCTTGCGCCCATGGAAGGGCTTGCGGACTACGTGCTGCGCGACGTGCTGACCAGCACAGGCGGATTCGACGGCTGCGTGTCCGAATTCGTCAGGGTGACGGGCTCGGTGCTTCCCCGAAGTGTCTACGAGAGAGATACGCCCGAAGTCCTCCACGGAGCCCGTACACCCGGCGGCACGCCGATGGTGATCCAGTTGCTCGGCAGCGATCCTGAATGGATGGCGCTGAACGCGGCCCAAGCCGCCAGTCTGTCGCCGCATGGAATCGATCTGAACTTCGGTTGCCCTGCCAAAGTCGTCAACCGGCACGGTGGCGGCGCGATGCTCCTGGCGCACCCTGAACAGTTGAACCGGATCGTTGCGTCCGTTCGCGCAGCGGTGCCTGCCGGCATCGCCGTGACTGCAAAAATGCGGCTTGGCGTGTCCGATACTTCGCTCGCAATCGACTGCGCCACGGCGCTGGCCGAAGGCGGTGCCGCTTCCCTTGTCGTGCATGCCAGAACGCGTGACCATGGCTATCGGCCGCCGGCCCACTGGGAGTGGATCGCGCGTATCGACGCCGCCGTGGACGTGCCGGTCGTCGCCAACGGCGAAGTCTGGACAGTGGCGGACTGGGAGCGGTGCCGGGCGGTCAGCGGCTGCGCGGACGTGATGATCGGGCGTGGCGCCGTTTCGGATCCGTTCCTGGCCTTGCGCATCCGCGGATTGATAGACAGGACGCCTTCCAGCGAGGAATGGCCGGCCGTGCTGGGTCAACTCGCGGATTACCTGAGAAAACTGCAAGTCCGTGTCGCGGTCCGTCATGAGCACGGACGCGTCAAAATGTGGCTCAGTTATCTCAAGCGGACCTGGCCTCAGGCGGCTGAGCTGCACACAGCCATCCGGCGCCTGCATGATTCGCGCGAAATTCTTGAGGTGATCGAGCGCGCTTCGGCTTTCCACGACTCGATACCGGCACATCAACGCGCGGCGCTCGGCCTGCTTGATGCGGCAACGCCTTGCCGCTTGCCCGGCTCTGCTCCCGCCAGCGCGGTACAATAAGCGGTTACGTGCGCGGGACGCTGTCTGGGCTGTGGTCCTCATGGACATCGGACCCCTTAGCCTTGCCGCACCGTCCCCATTTGTCGCCATCGTCACCGCTATACGCCGGACCCACACCTATGTCGCAGACCATTTCCCCCGCCGTGCCGACCCCTTCGACTCCGAAGGTAGGATTTGTCAGCCTCGGATGTCCGAAAGCTTTGGTGGACTCCGAGCAGATCATCACCCAACTGCGCGCGGAAGGTTACGAGATTTCCGGCTCCTACGACGGTGCCGATCTCGTCGTGGTCAACACCTGCGGGTTTATCGATGAAGCCGTGCAGGAAAGCCTCGACGCCATTGGCGAGGCGCTCCACGAGAACGGCAAGGTGATCGTGACCGGTTGTCTCGGTGCGAAGAAGAGCGCGAGCGGGACTGGCCTGATCCAGGAAGTGCATCCGAAAGTGCTGGCCGTGACCGGGCCGCACGCGACCGCCGAGGTCATGAGCCACGTGCATCTGCATTTGCCCAAGCCGCACGATCCGTTCATCGATCTCGTGCCGCCTGCCGGCATCAAGCTGACGCCGCGGCATTACGCGTATCTGAAGATATCGGAAGGATGTAACCACCGGTGCACGTTCTGCATCATCCCGTCCATGCGCGGCGATCTGGTGTCGCGCCCGCTGGCCGACGTGATGCTCGAAGCCGAGAACCTGTTCAAATCCGGCGTCAAGGAACTCCTCGTGATCTCGCAGGACACGAGCGCGTATGGCGTCGATGTCAAATACCGCACTGGTTTCTGGAACGGCAAGCCGGTCAAGACGCGCATGACGGATCTCGTCGGCGCATTGGGCGAGCTCGCTGTGCAATACGGCGCGTGGGTCCGCCTGCATTATGTTTATCCGTACCCGAGCGTGGACGAAGTCATCCCGATGATGGCCGAAGGTCCGTTGAAGGGCCACGTGCTGCCATATCTGGATGTGCCGTTCCAGCACGCGCATCCCGAAGTGCTCAAGCGCATGAAGCGCCCGGCGAACGCCGAGAAGGTGCTGGAACGCGTGCAGAAATGGCGCGCGATGTGCCCGGACCTGACGATCCGGAGCACGTTTATTGCGGGATTCCCGGGTGAAACGGAAGAACAATTCCAGACACTGCTGGACTTCATTCGTATTGCCGATCTGGATCGGGTCGGATGTTTCGCTTATTCGCCAGTCGAAGGCGCAACGGCGAACGAACTCGACGGTGCGCTGCCCGACGAAGTGCGCGAGGACCGTCGCGCGCGCTTCATGGAGCTGGCCGAAGAACTGTCGGCGGAACGCATGAAACGCAAGGTCGGCAAGACGCTGAAAGTGCTCGTCGATGAACTGAGCAACGAAGGCGGCGTCGGCCGGACCGCGGCGGATGCACCGGAGATCGACGGCGTGGTGTATATCGAGCCGGCAAAGAAGGCGTCGAAGCGTTACAAGGCGGGCGATTTCGTGTCGGTGAAAATCACCGGCGCCGATGGCCACGACCTGTGGGGCGAAGTTTGAGCGTGTGGTTGTGATTTCACGCTAGCCCCAGCGGCGTACGCAAAACGCAAAACAACTGAGACGAAGGAGCTTTCATGGCGCAGCGTGAAGTGATGGTGGTCAGCGGCGTGCGGACTGCAATTGGCGATTTCGGTGGTGCGCTGAAGGACTTCAGCCCGACGGATCTCGGTGCGCGCGTGGTACGGGAGGTTTTGTCCCGAGCGAACGTGTCGGGCGAGGATGTTGGCCATGTGGTGTTCGGCAACGTGATCCAGACCGAACCCAAGGACATGTACCTGGCGCGCGTCGCCGCGGTGAACGGCGGCGTGGCGCATCACGCGCCCGCGCTGACGGTCAATCGCTTGTGCGGGTCGGGCCTGCAGGCAATCATCTCGGCCGCTCAATCCATTCTGCTTGGCGACACCGATATCGCCATCGGCGGGGGCGCGGAAAGCATGAGCCGCGCGCCGTATCTCGCGCAGTCGGCGCGCTTCGGACAGCGCATGGGCGATGCGCGCCTCATCGACATGATGCTCGGCGCGCTGCACGATCCCTTCGATACGATCCATATGGGCGTCACGGCGGAAAACGTCGCTGCCAAATACGGCATTTCGCGCGAGATGCAGGACGAACTTGCGCTCGAATCGCATCGGCGCGCAGCGCGGGCTATCGAAGCGGGTTACTTCAAGGAACAGATTCTTGCCGTCACGCAGGCATCGAAGAAGGGCGACATCGTCTTCGATACCGACGAGCACGTCCGTCTGAACGCGACGCTCCAGGACTTTTCGAAGCTCAAGCCCGTGTTTGCCAAGGAAAACGGAACGGTGACCGCGGGCAACGCGTCGGGCATCAACGACGCGGCCGCGGCCGTCGTGCTGATGGAACGCGGCGCGGCTGAAGCGCGTGGCCTGAAGCCGCTCGCGCGGCTGGTCTCGTATGCGCACGCGGGCGTCGATCCGAAATACATGGGCATTGGCCCGATTCCGGCTACACGGAAGGCGTTGGAGCGCGCGGGCCTGAGCGTTGGCGATCTCGATGTAATCGAAGCGAACGAAGCGTTTGCGGCGCAGGCTTGCGCGGTATCTAAGGAGCTGGATCTGGATCCTGCGAAGGTCAACCCGAACGGCTCAGGCATTTCGCTCGGCCACCCGATCGGGGCAACCGGCGCGCTGATCACCGTGAAGGCGCTGTACGAACTGCAGCGCGTGGGCGGACGTTATGCGCTGGTGACTATGTGCATTGGCGGCGGGCAGGGCATCGCGGCAATTTTTGAACGCGCATGAGCACGGCAAGGACAGGAAATTATTCGATGACGCAACTGAAAGTGGCGGCGGTGGCGGCAGCGCTATTGCTCGCCGGCTGTAATTCGGCCATGCCGCCCGACGGCTCACGAGCCGTGTCGGCGGCACGCGCGGCGGCTACGCCAGGCGATCTGGGCCTGCAGGGGCCGGGTACGGCCGAAGCAATTGAAACGCTGGCACTCCCGCCCGCCAAACCGCTGACGCCGAATCCGGCGTTTGCGCGTTTCCCGACCTATGTCGGTACGCTCGGCGACAAGCAGATTGAAATGAAGCTCGGTGCAAAAACCGATGAGCGCACGGGCGTACACGGCGAATACCGGTTTGCGGGAGCGTCGACGGTGATTTTGGTCGCGGGTGACCGTGACGGCGATACGCTCGAGATCGAAGAGTCGAATGACGGCACGCATATCACCGGCAACTGGGTCGGCAAGTTTGCAGCCGATGGCAGTGTGTCGGGCGAACGCATGGACGCCGACGATTCCAATCCGCTGCCCTTCGACCTCAAGCCGGTCGGGTCCGGTGTTGTGCCTGCCGCTGCCGCCGGTGCGGTTGCACCGAAAGTGCCGCAATCGGCCGCACCTTCGCTGGAGCCGGCGCCTCCGCCTGCTCCCCCGGCCGCAGGGCACGCGCTGGGCGGGACCAGTAACGTGATCATCGGCGAGTGAAACACGAACTCGCCGTTCGATGTAACACGGCGTCATCGGCTTCGAGCGATGACGCTTTTTTCTTATAGCCTTGAACAAGCAGGACACTCATGACCGATTCCAGCAACTCGTCCAGTGCGCGCAGCTTGCAGACCCGCATCGTCCATCCGGACGATCAGCTCAGCCCCGGTTTCGACTCGTTCTCGGTGCCGGTTGCACGGGCGTCGACGGTGGTCTTCCCGAATCTCGCCGCCATGCGCGCGCTCGTCTGGAGCGACGACAGTCAGTGGCGATACGGCCTTCACGCCACGCCCACGTCGCTTGCGCTGGCGCAGCGGCTGGCGGTGATCGAGGGCGGCAAGCATGCGTTGCTGCAGCCTTCGGGGTTATCGGCCATATCGAACGTGTACTTTGGTTTGGTGAAGGCCGGCGATCACGTGATGATTCCCGACAACGCGTACTCGCCGAATCGCGAGCATGCCGACTGGCTTGTGGCGGATTTCGGCCTGGAAGTGACGTATTACGATCCACTCGTCGGCGCGGGCATTGACGCGCTGATCCGGCCGAACACCAAGCTGATCTGGCTCGAAGCACCGGGTTCGGTGACCATGGAAGTGCAGGACGTGCCAGCGATCACGAAGGTCGCGCGGGCGCGCAAGATCCTGACGGCTATCGACAATACGTATTCGGCCGGTCTTGCATTCAAGCCGTTTGATCATGGCGTCGATATCTCGGTGCAGGCGCTGACGAAGTATCAGTCCGGCGCGAGCGACATCCTGATGGGCGCGACGATTACCGCCGACAAAGCCATCCACATGCAATTGAAGCGCGCGCGGATGCGCATGGGCGTCGGCGTGTCTTCGGACGACTGTTCGCTCGTGCTGCGCAGTTTGCCGAGCATGCAAATCCGCTTCGACGCTCACGACCGCACGGCGCTTTCCTTGGCTCACTGGCTCAAGACGCGGCCGGAAATTGCGGTGGTGCTGCATCCGGCGTTGGCGGATTGCCCGGGCCATGAATTTTTCAAACGCGATTTCACGGGAGCCGGTGGACTGTTCTCCGTGGTCTTCGACAAACGCTACAGCCCGGCGCAAATCGATACCTTCGTCGAGGCGCTGGAAAACTTCGCGATCGGCTGGAGCTGGGGCGGGGCGAATAGTCTTGCCATGCCGTACGACATCAAGTCGATGCGCACCGCCGGGAACTGGCCGCATGAGGGCGTGCTGGTGCGGCTTTATATCGGGCTGGAAGATGAGGCGGATTTGCGGGCGGATCTGGAGCGGGCGCTGTCGGGCTTGGAGGGGTAAAGCCGGTTGATCGGAACAGGGCCGAGTCTCAGACTTAGCCCTTTTCTCGCGATACGAGCCCGTTCAGAACAGTCGCAGCAAGCCGTCCAGTCCGACGAAATTCAACGCCAATCCGGCCGCTTCGCGCACCACCGGCTTCGCCCGGAACGCAACGGACAACCCTGCTTCCGCCATCATCTTCAAGTCGTTCGAACCGTCGCCCATGGCAATAGACCGCTGCGGATCAATACCCAGTTGCGCGCAAGTTTCACGCAACGTGCGCGCTTTGACATCAGCATTGACGATCTCGCCGGTGACCTTGCCGGTCAACTTGCCGTCCACTATTTCAAGCGTATTCGCGCGCGTGAAATCTAGCCCGAGCCGTGCCTTCAGCTTCTCGGTGAAGAATGTGAAACCGCCAGATACCAGCAGGGTTTTCAGTCCCGCCGCCTTCGCCCCCGCGAGCATGATTTCCGCGCCCGGCGACAACCGCAGCCGTTCCTCATAAACCCGTTCCAGCGCGCTCGCTTCGAGCCCCTTCAGCAGCGCGACACGCCGCGTCAGGCTCTCGTTGAAATCCTTGATCTCGCCGCGCATCGACGCTTCGGTGATCGCCGCGACTTCCGCCTTCAACCCGCAAAAATCGGCGATCTCGTCAATACACTCGATCGTGATCAACGTCGAATCCATGTCCATCGCAACGAGGCCGAAATCGCTCAGGCGCCACGCGGGATCAATGAACGCGTAATCCAGCCGATGCGCGCCGCAATACGAATCGATATCCGGTCGCTGCAGCGGATCCGCGCCGCCCAGCCGCAACACCCGGCCGGCGTCCGCGCGTTCGGTCTGCTGCGAGCGGGCGAGGGCGACGAGCGGTTTCAGATGGGTATCGGCGATTGGGTCGAGGCTTTGGATGACAAGGTTCATGACGGGCGGCGAGCGAGAAAAATAGCGGAAGAAAGCAGTACAAGACTCGTCATTGTAATGGTCCCGACGGATGGCGGACGTGCGCGCCGCGCCGCTATGATGACTCTCGATCAACGACGGAGACCCGCATGACCCCGACCGAACGCGCGCTCGACTTTGATCTGCGCAAGCTCGACGCCGCGTTTTACGCCGACCCGTATCCGGTCTACGACGCGTTGCGCACCAGGGAGCCGATCAAGACAATGCCCGATGGCTCACTGTTTCTCACGCGCTATCGGGACGTTCAGGCCGTGTATCGCGATCCGAAAACCTTCAGTTCGGACAAGACCGTTGAATTTGGCCCGAAGTATGGCGTCCATACGCCGCTTTTCGCGCATCACACGACCAGCCTCGTATTCAACGACCCACCGCGTCACACGCGTGTGCGCAAACTGATCGCAGGGGCGCTGACGGCCCGTGCGATCGCGGCGATGGAGCCGGGTCTTGTGTGTCTGGTCGACGGTCTCCTCAATCAATCTGCGGTACGCGGTGAGATCGATTTGATCGATGACTTCGCTTCGGCGATTCCGGTTGAAGTGATCGGCAATTTGCTCGACGTACCGCACGATGAACGTGCGCCATTGCGTGACTGGTCGCTAGCAATTCTCGGCGCACTGGAACCTGCGCTCAAGCCGGAACAGGAAGTGCGGGGTAATCGGGCGGTCGCGGATTTCATCGATTATCTGATGACGCTGGTGGCGCGCCGCCGGGCGCATCCCGGCGACCCGCAACATGACGTGCTTACGAGGCTGATTCAAAGCGAGGCCGACGGAGAGCGCCTGGACGAAGCTGAACTGCTGCACAACTGCATTTTCATCCTGAACGCGGGGCACGAGACGACTACGAATCTGATCGGCAACGGCGCCGTGCTACTGGCGCAATGGCCGGAACAGCGGGCGCGGTTATTGGCCGATCCCGCGTTGATCGAGAGCGCGATCGAGGAGTGCTTGCGCTACGAAAGCTCGAATCAGCTTGGCAACCGGATCGCAACGGCGGATACACATATTGCCGGGATGCCCGTGGCGCGTGGGACGCCGGTGACGTTGTGCATTGGGGCGGCGAATCGTGACCCGGAGCAGTTTGAGGTGGCGGATCAGTTCGATATTGCTCGCGAGCCGAATCGGCATCTTGCGTTTGGATTCGGGATTCATCAGTGCGCGGGGTTGTCGCTGGCGCGGCTGGAGGCGCGTATTGCGATCGGGCGGTTTATTGCGCGGTTTCCAGATTATGGGCTGGCGGGGGAGCCGGTGCGCGCGTCCCGGGCGCGGTTTCGGGGGTTCGTGAAGGCGCCGGTGACGGTGGGTTGAGGGCGCCCTGAATCGGGCGCGCCTCTACCACTCATCTCAGTCATCTTTCAACGCATCAATCCGTGCGATTTCGCGTAGTCGCGCAACGCGGCATTCATTCGCGTTTGCCAGCCTTCGCCTTGCGCTTTATAAGCGTCTACCACGTCCGGATCGATGCGCAATTTGATGGGTAACTTCGGGTTTTCCAGCTTCGGTCGCCCGCGCGGGCGCAGAATTTCCATCGCTCGCTCATGCCCGTAAAGCTCCGGCAAAACTTCCGACGCCGGTCGTGCACGGGCGAATTCCGCCTCACCCCATTCGGGGTTCTCGTCCAGCACTTCTTCCTTGTTCTGCTTGCTCATACCGCTTTACCTCGCGAAGGTTCGCTTTCCGTAAACTAATAACGTGAATTTTGTTGCCGCGCGGTGTGAAAACCACCATGTGCAGGCGGTCGGCTATTAAACCGAGGGCCTGAAACCTGCGCTCGTCATACGTATTACGGCAATCCTCGACGATCAAGGCACTCGACATGACAAAGTCGCGGACCGCTTCGAACGACAGGCCTCGTTCCTGGATATTTGCTTCACTCTTTGGGACGTTATACGAAATGCCCATGAATAATGTACCCCCAAAAAACGGT
Source organism: Caballeronia sp. LjRoot34 (assembly GCF_964253815.1). NCBI lineage: Bacteria > Pseudomonadati > Pseudomonadota > Betaproteobacteria > Burkholderiales > Burkholderiaceae > Caballeronia > Caballeronia sp. LjRoot34. Next base: position 2,359,816 of record NZ_CAXUSB020000001.1, on the reverse strand, counting down.
GAGTACAAGGTTTATTTGTACACCCAAAATTTATAAGTGCTGTTGGCTGAAAAAACAACAAACACGAGGACAGCAGGATGAATTGCCGAAGGATGCACACGACTGGGCGCGCCGGCTCCAATTCGTCATTGCACTGCAATAATCCCGCTCCCCCAAAATTTTAAGAATACGTAAATTCCTATTTGCATTTATGGGATGACGACTACCGCATCACTCTCTGCGGATCGACGTCCCAGTAAGGCGGATCGCCAAAATGCTCAATCAGGAAATCGATGAATGCCGTTGTTTTCGGCGGCACGAATGCGCGGCTCGGGTACACCGCCCAGATCGCCACCGTTTCCCCGAGCGGATAGCTATCGAGGATGGTCACCAATTCGCCGCTGTGCAGGAACGGCGCCACGCTCCACGTCGATTTCAACCCGATGCCAGACCCGGCAAGCAACGCATCGCGAATGACCTCGCCGTTATCCGTCTCGAGGCGGCCGGACACGCGCACGTCGATGGTCCCGGTCGGCGTGACGAACGCCCAGTCTCGTTGGCCGGACAAGATCGCGCATTCGTGCTGCGCGAGATCGGCGGGGTGATGCGGCGTGCCGTGCTCAGCGAGATACGCCGGCGACGCGCACAGCACGCGCCGGTTGCTGGCGAGTTTTTTCGCGACGAGCGTCGAATCCTTTAACGCGCCAAGACGCACCGCCAGATCAATGCCTTTATCGACGAGATCGACTATCTGGTCGGTCAGGCGCAAGTCGAGGCTCACGCCCGGATAGCGACGCAGGAATTCAGGAATAACCGGCGATACATGCTGACGCCCAAGCGAAGACGGCATGGTCACGCGCAAACGCCCTTGCGGTTGCTCGAACGCCCGTCCGACCGAAGCGCGGGCAGCGTCGGCGGCGTCGAGCAACGCGCGGGCGTGCCTGGCGAAAATCTCGCCTTCCTGCGTGACGCTGATGCGCCGCGTTGTCCGGTGCAAAAGCCGCGCGCCAAGCTGCCGTTCGAGTTGGGCGAGCCGGGCGCTCGCGACAGCGGCAGACAATCCGAATTCCCGTCCCGCCGCAGACAGATTCGATAAAGCCGCCGACCGCACGAACAGCGCGACGTCCAGCAAATCGAGCTGTGCCTTGTAGGGTAATTCGCTCAGAACGTCTGTTTTTGTCATCTTCGTGATTTTCAATAAAATGTTTCAGCGATTATGACGGTTTCGCACGAAGCTGAAAGCCCTTAACATCGGGTCCATGCATTGCATAAGCAACGCTTGAAACCCCCTAAGGAGCTCTTTCATGAAAGCCATCGCCCTGACCCGTTACTTGCCCATCTCAAATCCGGAATCGTTGATGGACGTGGAGATTGACAAACCCGCGCCGGCCGGCCGTGACCTGCTGGTGAAGATTGAAGCGATCGGCGTGAACCCCGTTGATACGAAAGTGCGTGCGCCGAAGGACAAAGTCGAAGAAACGCCGCGTGTCCTTGGCTGGGATGCATCGGGCGTGGTCGAAGCAGTCGGTCCGGACGTGACGCTGTTCAAGGTGGGAGACCCCGTCTTTTATGCCGGCAGCATCACGCGGCCGGGTACGAACAGTCAGTTCCATCTGGTCGATGAGCGCATCGTTGGCATCAAGCCCGAATCGCTCGATTTCTCGCACGCCGCGGCCTTGCCGCTCACCACGATCACTGCGTGGGAAGCACTGTTCGCGCGGCTCGGGGTATCGGCGCAAGGAGATGACGCCGGCAAGTCCGTGTTGATCGTGGGCGGCGCGGGTGGCGTAGGTTCGATCGGCATCCAGCTTGCGAAAAAAGTCGCGAAGCTGAAGGTAATCGCGACCGCGTCGCGGCCGGAATCGGCGAAGTGGGCGACCGAACTGGGCGCGGATCACATCGTCGATCATTTCGGTGACATGCCCAAGCAACTGAAGGAAGCCGGTTTCGAGCAAGTCGACTACGTGCTGATTTTCAATGACACGGACAAACACTTTCCCGCCGCCGCTGTCGTCATTGCACCGCAAGGGAGCATCTGCTCGATCGTCGAAAACGACAAGCCGGTCCCCGTCGAATTGCTGAAGGCGAAAAGCGCCGCGTTCCATTGGGAGTTCATGTTCACGCGCTCGATGTTCGGCACGCCGGACATGATCGAACAACACAAGCTGCTCACTGAAGTGGCGCGACTGATCGACGCAGGCACGATCAAGACGACGCTCGGCCGCGACCTCGGCAGGATCAACGCAACAAACCTGCGTGAGGCGCATCGCCTTTTGGAAGAAGGGCGTGCGATCGGCAAACTGGTGCTGACGGGCTTCTGATCGCCGGGCGGTTCAATCGGCCAATCCATTGCAAGCTGCGCGCCACGGGTTTCTCATGAGAAACCCGTGGCGCGCGTCGCGCTAGACTGATCGCGCCACACGCGCGGCGCGGCCACCCCGGCGCCGTTGCTGTATGCCCGGCGTGACGGCTGCAAACGGAGGGGTTTTTCACATGATTGATCGTTCGGGTTTTATTCAGGCTGGCGGGTCTTCACGAGGTCGCGTGATCGCGGCAGGCGCCGTGATGGCCCTGTTGGCTTGCGTGGTTGCACCCGCAGCTCATGCGACGCCTGGTATCAAGGTGCTGTCGGAAGTGGCCAACGACGGACCGATCAAATATACGGTGAAGATGGCGTCGAAGAACTGGGGCAGCGCTCAGGAAACGCGCACGATCCGCTCGGGCCAGACGGATGACTTCACATGGCAAAGCAAGCCTGCCGGCGGTTCGCAGAACGTCCCGGATGCGTGTCCGGATGTGGATTCCATCCGCAACGCAAGCGGCACGACGGTGCGTCAGGTGAAGATCCGTTTTGCTGCGGTGGTGGCGAATAGCGGGGACGCCGACGTCCAGTTGAGTTTCCAGGGCCATGCGCCGCGCCCGGCGAGCGCTGTTACCGTGGGCGGCAAGAAGCTTCAATGTCCCACCGATAACTTCTTCAGCCAGCTGGTTCATTTCACGATGCCCACCGGCGGCGCCGACAAAAACATCACACTCAGCGACGGTACGAAACTCACGATCAGCGCGAGCCGCAAGTAGCGTCTAGCCCGGCGAGGTTTGCATTTTCGCGTTGGAGTTCGGAGGCCGCGCCGCTGGTGTTGGATAACGCGCGTCCAGGCCGGCGCGCGCTTATCCCATCTGGCATGTTTTCTGCAACGCGATAACGGCCATGCGTCTATCGGCGCGTGTAAATCGTTGTTAGCCGTTCATCCCGTCACGCCGTCAGAGCGGCTTGTCGGAAAGGTCATTCGCGATGCCACACATGATCTGGAAAGGCGCGATCAGCTTCGGGCTGGTCCACGTCCCCGTGCAGCTCTATCCGGCGACGCAGTCGGAGAAGGTCGGCTTCAACCTGCTCGACAAGCGTTCGATGGACCCCATCGGCTATAAGCAATTCAACAAGAACACGGGCAAGGACGTCACGCGCGACAACATCGTGCGTGGCTTCGAGTACGAGAAGGGCAAATACGTCGTGATGAGCGACGCCGAGATTCGCTCGGCCAATCCGGAATCGACGCAGACCGTGGACATCCTCGCGTTCGTCGAAGCCCCCGAAATCTCGTTTCTCTCCCTCGATACCCCTTATTACCTCGCGCCCGATCGCAAGGGCGAGAAGGTGTATGCGTTGCTGCGCGACGCGTTGAAGGCGTCGGGGAAAGTCGGGATCGCGAACGTGGTGCTGCACAACAAACAGCATCTGGCCGCACTGATTCCGGTGGGTCCTGCGCTGGCGCTCAACACGTTGCGCTGGGCGGATGAAGTGCGCGAATTCGATGACTTCAAGTTCCCGGACGAAAACTCGAAGAAGGCAGGGGTATCGCCAAAAGAACTGGAGATGGCGCAACGATTGATTGATGACATGAGCGATACGTGGAACCCGCACGATTATCACGACACGTTTCGCGAAGACATCATGGCGCTCGTTAACAAGAAGGTTAAGGAAGGGAAGACGGAGGAGGTGTCGGAGGTTGAAGAAGGCGCGCCGCGCAAGGCATCGGCGGAGATTCTCGACCTGTCCGACCTGCTGAAACGCAGTTTAAAGAAGGGGAAGCCGACGAGGCGCGGCGCCAAGAGTGCCGGCAGCGCCGAGGACGATACGGCTGAAGCCGACGCCGCGGAACCAGCGGCCAAACCCGCACGCAAGACAACAACGCGCCGCAAACGCGCTTGAGCCTGTCGTTGAGCGTTGAATCATGCGTTGCGTCGCGCGTTGGTTCTTCCATCTACACGCACCAAGAAAAGCGATCCGCCAATGGCCGGAAAACCCGACACAAAACTCGACACCTATCAGCGCATGAGGCGCTTCAACCAGACGCCCGAGCCATCCGGCCAGGCGGCTGATAAGGCCAAGGCCAGGCGCGCGTCGAAAAAGGCTCAAGCGAGCGCGCTTTCGTTCGTCATCCAGGAACACGATGCCCGACGTCTTCACTACGATTTTCGTCTCGAACTCGACGGCACGCTGAAGTCATGGGCTGTACCGAAAGGGCCGAGTCTCGATCCATCGGTGAAACGGCTGGCCGTGCACGTGGAAGATCATCCGATCGATTACGGCTCGTTCGAAGGCAATATCCCCGAGGGAAATTATGGCGCGGGCAGCGTGATCGTTTGGGATCGCGGGACGTGGGAGCCGCAGGGCGGCAGCATCGACGAGGCCCGCGAAACGTACGCGAAGGGCAAGCTCAAGTTCGTCCTGCACGGCGACAAGCTGCACGGCGGCTGGACGCTCGTGCGTAGCAACATGCGTGGCAATGGCGACAAGGAGCAATGGCTGCTGATCAAGGAACGCGATGACGAAGCTCGCAACGAGGCCGACTACGATGTGCTGCTCAAGCAGCCCGGCAGCGTGATGAGCGATTCGCTCGGCGCACGCACGAAGAGCGGTGAAGTACGCGAAAGGACCGAGCGAAAGACCGCTGCCAAGACGAGTAGAACGACGAAGGCCGTACCACCGCCGAAGCGGCCTGCCGTCAAGGATCAAGGCAAACGCCCTGAACGGCCGCGTCCGGATATCGTGGCGAACCGGAGCGCGGAATCACTGCGCACGCTGGCGGATAACCCGGCGATCCAGGACGCGATACGTGCAAAGCTTCCTGCAACCATGAAGCCACAACTCGCGACCCTCGTGGAGACCGCGCCACCGAGCAATGATTGGTCATACGAAATAAAATTCGATGGGTATCGGATTCTCGTGCGCATCGATCGCGAGGCAAAGTCAACGCAAGTCTTCACGCGCAACGGCCATGACTGGACCAGCAAGTTCAGCCGTCAGGTCAAGGCGCTGAGCCAGCTCGATGTGGATAGCGCGTGGCTCGACGGCGAGGCGGTCGTGCTCGACGACAACGACCTGCCCAGCTTCCAGAAACTGCAGAACGCCTTCGACGCCAATCGTCCGCAAGATATCGCCGTCTATTTCTTCGATATCCCCTACCTGAACGGTTACGACCTGCGCGGCGTGCCGCTGGTACAGCGGCGAGCGATCCTGAAGGCGCTGCTGGAACCGGTCGATGACCACACGCTGCGTTTCTCCGCGGATTTCGAATTTGGCGTCGATGATCTGCTGAAGAGTGCTTGCGATATGGCGCTGGAGGGGATTATCGGCAAGCGGCGCGACAGCACTTATACGCCGGGCCGCAGCAGCGCGTGGATCAAGCTGAAATGCCGGCGCCGACAGGAATTTGTGATCGGCGGGTATTCGGAACCGACGGGCAGCCGGGGGCAGTTCGGCGCGTTATTGCTCGGCGTTTATGACGCGAACGGCAAGCTGCAATACGCAGGGCGGGTGGGCAGCGGCTTCGATGCATCGACTCTACGCGCTGTCAAAAAGCAACTCGATGCACGCGAGGTCAAGACAATGCCGTTCGCCAGTGCGCCGAAAGAGCGTAGCCGCACACCGGTGCATTGGGTGAAGCCGGACCTTGTCGCCGAATGCAATTTCGCTGAATGGACATCGGAGCGGATCGTGCGGCAAGCGTCGTTTGTGAGCCTGAGGGACGACAAGCCGGCGCGTGAGATCGTCAAGGAAGTGCCGAAATCGACGAAGGAGGTTGCGTTGGACGATGACAACAATGAAGACAAAAAACCAGCGAAGAAAACAGTGGCCAAAAGCGCGGCGAAGGCGACTCGCGCGGTGAAAGCGGCGACGAAAAAGACGTCGGCGAAGACCGCCGATACGGTGGAACCGAAGAGCAAATCCAAGCTGGTTTCCGAGGAAACAGCCGCTAAAACAGCCGCTAAAACAGCCGCTAAAACAGCCGCTAAAACAGCCGCTAAAACAGCCGCAAAAAAAACCACTCGCAGTCCCGCCAGTACCGAGCTTGTAGCGGGCGTGAAGATCAGTCATCCCGATCGTGTGATCGATCCTTCGACGGGTACTCGCAAACTCGATCTCGCGCTCTACTACGAGTCCGTCGCGCCGTGGATGCTGCCGCATCTCAAAGACCGTCCCGTGTCGCTGGTGCGTGCGCCGGAGGATATCGGCGGCGAGCTGTTTTTTCAGAAGCACAGCGAGAAGCTGACCATTCCCAACGTCAAGCAGCATCCGGGCATCGATCCTGGTCATCCGGCGCTTATCACGATAGAAAACGTCGGCGCGCTGGTGGGCGCGGCGCAAATGGGCACGATCGAGATGCACACGTGGAATGCGCTCGCGGCCAAACTCGAGAAGCCCGACCGGATGGTCTTCGATCTCGATCCAGGCGAAGGCCTCGGCTGGGACCGGATGCAGGAGGCCGGACGCCTGACGCGTGAGTTGCTGACGGAACTCGGTCTTGAATCGTTCTGTAAGACCAGCGGCGGCAAGGGCCTGCATGTGGTCGTTCCGCTTACGCCGCAGGCCGGCTGGGACGAAGTGAAGGGGTTCTCACAGGCGCTCGCGCAGCATATGGCCAGCACGCTGCCCAAGTATTTCTCCGCGAAGATGGGCAAGCAGAATCGCCGTGACAAGATCTTCGTCGACTACTTGCGCAACAACCGGGGTTCGAGCACGGTCGCCGCGTTCTCGTTGCGCGCGCGGCCGGGCATGGGGGTGTCGGTTCCTATCGGCTGGGACGAACTCGATGCCACCACGAGCGGCGATCAATGGAATATCGGCAATCTGCATGAGCGCCTGGACGCACTCAAAACCGATCCGTGGAGCCAGTACGCGAAAACACGGCAACGCATCACCGCTTCCATGAAAAAGCGGCTTGATATGAAGTGAACGGAAGCGAAGATCACCGCATAACGATCACGGCAACGGAGGTTGCAATGACACACCAGGGCAATACGTCACAAGATACGTCACACGACGCCGCCAACGCCACTCGCCAGGGTCCTGCGCAGGACGGACGTGAACTGGAAAGCAAGCATCCGGCGCAGCAAAAACGCGATGACGGGGCGGTCGCGCCGCTGCCGCATGAGACCGATCAAAGTCCCGCTTCGCAGCAGGAAGATGAGCCGCGCGAGGTCGGCGAGCAGGCGCACGAAGATCTGGAGCGTGGCTTGCAGGACACGGACCGCCGCGGCGGCGCGGAGTATCAGGAGCGCACGCAAACCGGCGGCCGCACGGACCAGGGTAGCCAAGCGCAGCGGTGACGTGACGGCGCCGATGGTTGCACGTGGTCAACAAAGCACCTCTTGCGTAGAATGGGCGCGCGGTGTTGGAGAACTTGCGGAGAACCTGCACGGCCTCGTGCGAGCCAAGGTGAGAAAGGCGTTCGCTCCTACCAGCCGCAGTTGTTTCTACCATTTTTGCGTACGCGTCGCCCTGTGCATCGGTAATCGATGCCGACGGGGAGTTCGGAGTAGCGAGCCAGGACCGCTCAATGCGCCGCCGGCCGCAATGCTGTGCCGGCCCACGCCGCACCCACCACGAACAGTAGCAACGCCGTACGCCTGGTCCAGCATGGTTACCCGGCATCCGGTATCTGGCATTCGGGTCAACATTGCGGCATCCGCGCGGCAAATCCGCGGCAAATCTATTAAATGGATCATGCAATACGACCTCCTGTCCCGTCTGAAAAACGAAACCGCCGAGTGTCATACGCGGCTGGAAAACGCACTCGATCTGATGCGTCCTGAGTGGCCGCGGGAGGAGTATGTGGCCTTGCTTGAGGGCTTTTACGGATACGTCGCACCGTGGGAGGATGCGGCGGCGGCCTTTGTGCCCGCGCGGCTGCGCGATTTTTTCGAAGGGCGTCGCAAGGCGTCGCTGCTTGCGTCGGACCTGGCGCTCCTGACCGGCGATACCCATCGCGCGAACAGAGTGACGAAAGTTGAACAACTTCCTGCAATGGACAGCATCGGCCGCGTTTTCGGTTCCATGTACGTCATGGAAGGCTCCACGCTCGGAGGGCGCTTCATCGCGCCGCACGTCGCGACATTGTTCGGTCTGCAAAACGGCTCCGGCAACGCTTATTTCGAAGGTTATGGATTGCGTACGGGCAGTATGTGGAACGCGTTTCGCGAGACCGCGAGCGCGAACGTGCCGCCCGAGCGGTACGACGAGGCGGTAGATGCCGCGATCGCCACGTTCGACGGGTTGCACGGCTGGCTCGGCCGGGTCCGCGCAGGATGGGGGACAATGGCATGAGCAGTGGGCCAGAGCCAGTGTTGCCCGATACGGCGGCCATGCGCGGGCACGATGATCGCGACGTGTCGGGTCCGGATTTGAACGGGACCACCCCTGCGGTACCCGGCGCAGAGCCGGCCCACCGGACACTGACGGCGGCTGGGGCGGGCGCGGCGAATGCACAGTGCGACGCCGAGCCAATCCACATTCCGGGCGGCATCCAGCCGCACGGTTATCTGCTGTGCCTCTCCAGCACGCTTACCATCGTCCAGGCCAGCGAAAATGTCGCGGCGCTCGTGGGCAGTCCGGTAGAGCAATTGCTGGGCAAACCGGTGGACGTGGTGATCGGCGCTGCCGCTGCGGCGCGGGTCGCACAGGCCGCGGCCACGGCCATGCTGGACGAAGCGCCGCTCTATGTTGGCGTGATGGAGAAGCCGCTCTTCAGCCTGCCTGATGCCGTGCAGGACCCCGCGCAGGACTATTTGGCCACGGCCGTAGACGCTCCTGAACTCGACATCACGATACATCGGCACGACGGCAACCTGATCGTCGAACTCGAAGCAGCGCGGCATCAGTCTGCAGACGTGTTTGCGTCGCTCTATCCGCTGGTGCGCACTTTCACGCGCAGTCTGCAGGACGTCGGAACCTTGACCGAACTCGGGAACCTCGCCGTGCGCGAGGTGCGCACGATGACGGGTTTCGGCCGTGTGCTGCTCTACAAATTCGACGACGAGGGCCGAAGCCAAGTGCTGGCAGAGCATGTCGATGACGGGTACGCGTCGTTCCTGAACCAGTTGTTCCCCGCCTCCGATATCCCGCGCCAGGCGCGCGCGTTATATGTGAAACAGCGCGTGAGGGTTGTCGCAAACGCCGACGCGAAAGCCGCGCGGCTCATCCCCGCGATGAACCCCGCGACCGGCCGCCCCACCGACCTCACTTATGCCGCGCTGCGCAGCTTCTCGCCAATCCATCTCGAGTACATGCGCAACATGGGCACGCATGCGTCGATATCGGTGTCGCTGATCGTGCGCGGACAGCTCTGGGGCCTGATTTCCTGCCACGACCGCGACGCGCGTCTCGTACCGTTCGAGGTGCGCGTCGCTATCGAGCATCTTGGGCAGATCGTGTCATTGCAGATCGAGGCGAAGGAGGAGCGGGCCGAGACGGCGTATCTGCTGAGGTTACGACGCACGATGTCACGCCTGATGGGCTCGCTCGCCGAGCAAGACGACTATCTTTCCGCTCTCGAATCGGCGCCTGACGATTTGCTGTGTTTCGCCGGATCGACGGGCGCCGCGATCGTAGTCGACGGGAAAGCAACGCTGGTGGGTTCCACGCCGGACCAGGAAACCGTGCTCGCGCTCTCGCAGTGGCTGTCGTCGAGCACGTCGGGCGTCTACGCGACCGATGCGTTGTCGGAAGCCTGGCCGCGTGCGTCGCGTCATGCAGACACCGCGAGCGGCATCCTGGCCGTGCCAATCTCACAGATTTTTCGCAACTACGTGCTCTGGTTCCGTCCCGAAACCACGCGCACGATCACATGGGCGGGCGAGCCGGTCAAACGCGTGTCGAGCCAGGACGGCAGCGTGGCGCCGCGCAAGGACTTTGCGCCGTGGCTGGAGACCGTACGCAACCGCTCGATTCGCTGGCACCCGGTGGAGCTGGAAATTGCGGGCGAATTCCGCTTGGGTATGCTTAACATCGTGCTGCGCCGCGCGGAAGAACTGGCGGAACTCGCGAACGAATTGCGTCGCGCGAACAAGGAGCTCGAAGCATTTTCGTATTCCGTTTCCCACGACTTGCGCGCACCGCTGCGGCATATCGCTGGCTATGGGGATTTGCTGCGGGAAAGCGAAGGCGACGCACTGTCCGAGCGCAGCAAACGGTTCCTCAACAACATGCTTGAGTCGGCGCGTTTCGCTGGCGTGCTGGTTGACGATCTGCTCACGTTTTCGCAAATGGGCCGTGCCGCATTGCGTCCGGTGAGCGTCGACCTGAACCCGTTGGTACGATCGGTTGCGCAGGAATTTGGCGAAGAGACAGCGAACCGAAAGGTGGAATGGATTATTCCGGAGCTACCGACAGTGACAGGTGACCCGGCGTTCCTGCAGATCGCGTTGCGTAATCTGTTCTCGAACGCGGTGAAATATACGCGTACACGGGAATCGGCGAAAATTGAGTTGTCGGTGTATTCGACGGTCGATGAATACATCGTCAGCGTGCGGGACAATGGCGTCGGTTTCAATATGAAGTACGTGAACAAATTGTTCGGCGTGTTCCAGCGGCTGCATCGTGCTGAAGAGTTCGACGGCACCGGCATTGGCTTGGCGAACGTGCGGAGGATCATCGAGCGGCACGATGGCCGGACTTGGGCCGAAGGCCGCGAAGGCGAGGGCGCCGCGTTCCATTTTTCGCTGCCGAAGGTGTTCAGGGCCGAAACCGCCGCCACCGACGGCTCCGGCAAGCTGCGGAAGCCGTCACCGCCGTCACCGCAGAAGTGAATGTGCGGTGTTTGACTGCTTATTGAGCAATTACCGAGCGACTGATCCCGTCACCTTTTATTCCAACCCGTCATATCGGACCATGCTGAAACCCATTTTGCTTGTCGAAGACGATCCCGGCGATCTCGAACTGACACTCATGGCGCTCGACAAAAGCCAGCTTGCCAATGAGGTGATCGTGGCGCGCGACGGCCAGGAAGCAATCGATTACCTGCGTTGCGAAGGCGAGTGGAGCGCACGCAACCCAGGCAACCCCGCAGTGATCCTGCTCGACTTGAAGCTGCCGAAAATCGACGGCCTGGAAGTGCTGGAAACCATCCGTTCCAATGAAACGTTGAAGGCGATTCCGGTGGTCATGCTGACGTCGTCGCGGGAGGAACAGGATCTCGTGCGCAGCTACGCGCTCGGTGTGAATGCTTATGTGGTGAAGCCGGTCGAGTTCAACGAATTTGTGCAGGCGATTGCCGATCTCGGCGTGTTCTGGGCCGTGCTTAACGAGCCGCCGCCCGGGTCAATGCGGGTTCGCCGTCAGTCCGCGCCGCAATGAATCTGGTGCACACTGGCGTATTCCTCCTGCACGGTGCCCGGCGTAGCGGCCTGGGCCCGCTGGTCCTTTCGTTGTTTTGCCCGATGCGACCTGCCCGGCAGTATCGCGTACGCCGGTTCGCCTGAGTGCCCTGACCATGCAGCCTTTGCATCTGCTTCTCGTAGAAGACAACGCGCTCGACGCGGAACTGACCCTGACTCAGTTGGAACGCGCCGACTATAAGGTCGACGTGCAAATCGTCTACACGGAGCAGGGTTTCATCGCGGCGCTAGAGGCATCCAGCTTCGATGTGATCCTCGCGGACTTCGTGATGCCGGTGTTCTCCGGCGTCGAAGCGTTGGCGATCGCCCGCGAGCGCGTGCCGCATACGCCGTTCATCTTCGTCTCCGGCGTGCTCGGCGAGGAGCATGCCGTCGACATGCTCAAGCGCGGCGCCACCGACTATGTCCTGAAGCAGCGCCTGCAACGGCTGCCTGCCGTCGTGCGGCGCGCCTTGACGGAAAGCACCGAGCGCCAGCAGCGTATTGCGGTCGAACGCGCGCTGCGGGAGACGGAAACGCACTTTCGCTTGCTGGTGGATGCGCTCAAGGATTACGCCGTCATCACGCTCGATCAGGAGGGCAGGATCCGGACGTGGAACGCGGCGTCGGAGCGAATTCTCGGGTTCGCGGCGCAGGATGTGGTCGGCCGGTCCGCCGACGTGTTCTACGGCCAGGAAGATCGCGATGCCCATGTATTTGCGCAGGAACTGGAGACGGCGCAAGCCGATGGCAGTGCGAGCGACGACCGCTGGCTCTGGCGCAAGGACGGCCGCTCGTTCTTCGCATCGGGCGTGACGACAGCGATCCGTGCCGATAGCGGCGAGCTGATCGGCTATTCGAAGATCATCCGCGACGTCACCGAAGAGCACATGGCCGCCGATGCCTTGCGCGTGGCGAAGGAACAGGCCGAGACCGCGAATCGGGCGAAGGATCATTTCCTGGCGGTGTTGTCGCACGAATTGCGTACGCCGCTGACGCCGATCGTCGCCGCCGTGCGTTTGCTGGAGATACGTCACGCGCTGCCGGCCGATGCCCAGGCGACGCTCGAACTGATCCGGCGCAATGTGGAGCTGGAGGCGCGCTTGATCGACGATCTGCTCGACCTGACCAGTATCGCGCGCGGCAAGCTTTCGCTGAACTTCGCGAATGTGGAGCTGGAGACGCTGATGTCGAGCGCGCTCGATATGTCGGAGTCCGATCTGCGCGGCAAGGGCCTGACGCTGGAAACAACATTGGGCGCTACCTCCACGCTGGTTTTCGGCGATGCCGCGCGCTTGCAGCAGATCGTGTGGAACCTGATGAAAAACGCGGTGAAGTTCACGCCTGCGGGCGGGCGGATTGCGGTGCGGATGTGGAATCCGGATGCATCGACCATCGCGATTTCGGTGACCGATAGCGGTATCGGGATTAGCGCCGAAGCGTTGCCGCGGATCTTTTCGGCCTTCGAACAAGCCGATGATTCCATCACCCGGGCGTTCGGCGGGTTGGGGCTGGGTTTGGCTATCGCCAGCACACTGGCGTTGAAGCATGGCGGAACGCTGACGGCCCAGAGCGACGGTCGCGACAAGGGCGCCCGGTTCACGCTGACGTTGCCGCTCGTGAAGGCCGGGGCGGAAGATGAAACTTCGCCGCTCGCGGCGCAGGATCCGAATGAGATCGTGCGGTCGTTGAAGGTGCTGCTTGTCGAGGACAACGAATACACGTCGTCCGCCATGGCGCAGGTGCTGGAGGTGCTCGGGCATCAGGTCGGCGTTGCTACTACCGTCGCCGAGGCGCTGGCTTTAGCCCGGGGCGAAGTGTTCGATCTGCTGGTCAGCGATATCGGCCTGCCCGACGGCAGCGGGCTCGAGGTCGCGCGCGCGTGGACCGACTTGCAACCCGGTAAACCATCGGTTGCCATCACCGGTTATGGCATGGACGAAGATATCCGCCGATGCCGCGATGCCGGGTTTATGGATCACCTGACAAAGCCGGTCGACTTCTCCCGGCTGGAGTCGCTGATTCACGCTTTGGCCAGGCGGCCGGGCGGCGCGTAACGCAACGGCTTGCGGAGGGACGTGATTTTGCCCGCGTCTTTATCCGCGCTTCGGTTTTTCCCTTTCCACGAGCTTTGACGCCATGAACCGGTGTTCCGGCGAGAACAGCCGCCGGTAGGTCAATAACACTGCGCCCACCGTTCCGAGAGCCGACGAGGCCGCGATAAAAAACATGATGACGATCTGATAACGGACCGCCTGCAATGGCGATTGGCCCGCCAAAACCTGGCCCGTCATCATGCCCGGCAGACTCACCAGTCCTACCACCGACATCTGGTTCAACGTCGGGATCATGCCTGCCCGCACGGCCTGGCGCGCTGGCCCTTGCGCCGCCTCCCATCGCGTTGCGCCGAGCGCAAGCGACATCTCTACCGTCCCTCGTCCCGCCGTCAGTTCCTCTGTCATCCGCTCGATGCCGAGCGACACGCCCGTCAACGTGTTACCCAGGATCATGCCGAGGATCGGTATGGCATATTGCGGTTCGTACCACGGATGAATCCGGATCACGACGAACAATCCCACCGCGGCCACGAGCCACGAACTCACCCAGATCGACACGACGCTATCCGTGCGCTGGCCAAGGTAGGTGCGCCGTCCGCGATTCGATGCCGACAGTCCCGCTATCAGCGTCATCAATGCCATCAGCGGCAATACGACGTACCAGCGTGAAAACTGGAAGACCCAACCGAGCACGTACCCGATCGCAAGCAGTTGCACGACAGTGCGCACGGCCGCCCATGCCAGCTTGCGTTCCAGGTCGAGCTTCAGCGCAACCGATAACGCCCCGTTCACCACGATCAACGCCGCCGCGATCCCAATGTCGAGCAGGCTCAGGTTCTGATAGCCGCTCATGACAAGGTCCCCGCGGTCATCACGAGCTGGCGCTCGCCTACACGTTGCGCCTGGGCCGGATCGTGCGACACCCAGATGCTGGCGCGTTCGCCCGGGCGATCATCGAACCAGGCACCGACTAGCGCTTCTATTTCCAGCGCGGAAGCAGGATCGAGTGACGCCGTCGGTTCGTCGAGCAGTAACACGTCGGGGTCAACTTGCAACACGCGTATCAGCGCGGCAACCTGCGCTTCACCGCCCGATAGCTCGCTCGCGCGTTTATCGAGGAAATTGGCTTCACGGCCTGCTCGGCGGGTCAGCTTGATCACACGCTCACGATCAAAGCGCACGTCGCGATACACCTTCAGCGAAAACGGATAACGCAGGTTGTCTTCCACGCTGCCATCGAGCATGGCCGGGCGTTGTGCAATGTAAGCCACGCGTCGCCGGTACGCCGGAATTCCCGCGCGCGCGATGGTCTTTCCGCGCCACTGGATCACACCGTCATCGACAGGATCGAGCAGCGCAAGCGCACGCAGGAACACACTCTTGCCTGAGCCCGACGGCCCGGTGATAACCGCGCGCTCGCCTCCGGACAAGCTGAACGTGGTGGGATGCAGCAAGGCAGCGTGGCGCACCGGGTCGTAGCGGGTGAGCTGTGTCGCGTGAATCAGGGGCGTGTCGGCTTGCAGGGACATGGCGAAGACAGCTCGGGAATGATCTCGGAGCGCAATCATAAATCAATGCTGCTTAGGCGATGCTTAGGTTAGTTGTGCCGTCCGTTGCGCATGAGTCTTGATCGGGCTGTTCACGCGTCGAGCGCGGCGAGGATGCCGGTCCTGCTCGGCATGGGGAAAATCGCCGGGCACGCGATGTGCTGCGCGGTGTTTCAAGAAAAACATAGAGGGAGCCACTATGGCGCTTGGCCGGAAAATCGGGAAAACAGTCGCGTGGATCATTTCGGTTCTGATCGTCCTGATCGCTGTGCTGGTGATCGTTTTCCTGACCTTCGACTGGAACCGGGCTCGCCCCTGGGTCGACGATAAAGTCTCGCAGGCCATCGGCCGGCAGTTCCAGATTACAGGCGACCTGAAGATCGGCTGGCAACGGCCACCCGGTGAAACCGGCTGGCGCCGCTGGGTCCCGTGGCCTCGTTTCTCGGCGGAAAAAATCACGGTTGCGAATCCCGACTGGACCAAACAGAAGTTTTTCGCGACCCTGGATGAGATCGATTTCCAGGTCGAGATGCTGCCGCTGCTCGCGCACAACATCGTGATTCCATCGATCAATCTGGTGAATCCCTCAGTCGATCTGGAACGCCTCAAAGACAACCGCAATAACTGGACGTTCAAGTTCAAGCAGTCAACCGAACCGTCGGCATGGAACCTTCAACTGCATGACATCGCGCTGGACAAAGGCAATATCGCGTACGCGGACGAGATCACGAAAGCGGACATGCAGGCCGTCGTGAATACGCTTGGCCAGATGATTCCCATCGGCGAAGTGATGAAGCAGCAGGAGGCGGCATCGCAGAAATCATCGGCGCAGATGGTCGGCAAGAGCGGCGCGACCAAGCTGAACCAGCAAGTCGACAAAGCGGCGGCATCCGAAGCCGCTGCTGCTTCCGCGGCGTCGGCCGCTGCCGCTGCGGCTGCTAGCGCGCCGAACCCGGCGAGCGTCTCCGCGAACACCAGCATCACCACGAAGGAAGGGCCGAAGCCGCCCGTGCCCCCGTATGGCATCGGCTGGTCTGTTACGGGCAAATACAACAGCGTGGCGGTGTCCGGCAACGGCAAGGTCGGCGGGGTGCTTGCGCTGCAGGACGCCATGCGTCCGTTCCCCGTGCAGGCGGATGTTCGTATCGGAGACACGCATATTGCTTTTGTCGGCACCGTGACTGATCCGGCTCATCTCGCTGCGCTCGACTTGCGGCTTTGGCTGCAGGGCGTGAGCCTTGAGCATTTGTATCCGATCGTTGGCGTGACGCTGCCGGCGACGCCGCCGTATGCAACGGAAGGGCGGCTAGTCGGCCAGTTCAAGGCTGACGGCAATGTCTTCAGGTACGAGAACTTCACCGGGCGCGTGGGCGGCAGCGACCTGAACGGCTCACTGACGTTCGTGGGACGCAAGCCGCGGCCCTTGCTCTCGGGCGAACTCGTGTCGAACCTGCTGCAGTTCTCCGATCTCGCCCCGATCATCGGCGCCGATTCGAACGCCAGCAAAGCGAAACGTGGCGACACGGAGAAGCAGCCGTCGTCAAAGGCGCTGCCGACCGAGGAGTTCAAGACGGATCGATGGAAGGCGATCGATGCCGACGTCAAGTTCACCGGCCGCAAGATCATCAAGGACCCGGCGCTGCCGATCACCAATCTCTATACGCACGTGGTGATGACGGACGGCGTGCTGTCGTTCGAACCGCTGTCGTTCGGCGTGGCGGGCGGGACGCTGTCGTCGAATATTCACCTCGATGGCAGCAAGGAGCCGCTCCAGGGCCGCTTCTCGACCTCGGCTCGGCACCTGAAGCTCAAGCAACTGCTGCCGACCGTCAAGACGATGCAGTCAGCGCTGGGTGAAGTGAACGGCGACGCGGCGTTATCGGCGACGGGCAATTCGCCGGCCGCACTCGCCGGAACCATGAACGGCGAGCTCAAGACGCTGATCACCGACGGCACGGTCAGCCGGTTGTATATGGAAGCGGCGGGGCTGAACGTGGCGAACGCGGTCTACGAAAAGCTCTTCGGTAACCACGATGTGAAGATCAACTGCGCGGCGGCGGATTTTGTCGCGACCAATGGTGTACTGGAATCGCGCGTGTTTGCCCTCGATACCGACGACGCCGTGATCAACATGGACGGCACCGTCAATCTGAAGACCGAGGAGATGGACCTGAACATTCATCCGCACACGAAGGGTTTCCGGGTGTTTTCGCTGCGCTCGCCGCTGTACGTGAAGGGGACATTCAAGGACCCGCATGTGGGCGTGAATGCCGGTGCGCTGGCAGTGCGCGGCGCGGCGGCGGTCGGGCTCGGCCTGATCAATCCGTTTGCCGCGCTGATCCCGTTGATCGCGCCGAGTAACAACAAACCGCTGCCGTGCACGCAAATGCTTGCCGACATGCGTACCGCGCCGTCCGCGCCGCCGCCGGGGCAGAAGCAAAAAGCGAAGGGTGCACCCGGGTATATGGATTCGGGCGCGGCGAATCCGGCGGCTGCATCGTCTCCGTCTTCGTCGTCCAATAGTGCGAAGGGTGCCAAGGGTACAAACGGTGGCCAAGCCCGGCCGGCGGTGTCCACGCCGGGCAGTGCGGCGCTTTATCGTGGAAGCTGATAGCCGGCAATGGGATTGCCTGCTTCATGCGATGGATTATCGGCGTTGCCCGATTCTGAATGGAAATTTGCGCGTTTTAACGCGCATTTTCTTATTTATTGGCGAAATTGCGCATGATAGTGCGCAATTCATTGCAACCGATCTACAGGAAATCAATCAATAAAAATGCGCATCATACTGCGCAAAATACAAAATAAGTCTACAATTGCGCATCATGACGCGCAAGTACACCGACCCCATCAGCAATTTCGAGCGTGTGGCAGCGGAACTCCGCTCGCTCCGGCGCGAGCGACGCATGAGTCAGCAGACGCTGGCTGATCGCGCGGGGGTGGCCCGGCGCACAATTACCAATGCGGAAGGCGCACAGAACGTCGGCCTGCATGAGTTTTGCCGGATCGCCAACGCGCTCGGCTACGACCTCACACTGCGTCCGAAAGACACTGTGGTCTTCGAAGATCTGGACTTCTTCTTCAGGGAGGACGAATGAGCACGCCGTTGTCCCTTAAGCCTGCGCCGCCGTTCGACCTGGAACAGCTCTTCGACAAAATCCGCCGGCTCGACGTTCACACGCCCCAGGGCTTGGCCGGTCTGCTGGCGAAGGAGAGCACCTTCGTCTTCAACTACGGAGAAGTCGAGCCGGACGCGGCCGTGTCGCTGACCATGCCCGTGCGCCGCAAGAGCTACAGCAGTGGCGCGCTGATGAACGTGTTCGCGATGAATCGCCCGGAAGGTTATTTGCGATACATCATCGAAGAACGGCTGGCGCGCTTCGGTACCCCCAGCGACATGTTCCTGCTGTTCCTCGCCGGGCGAAACCAGATTGGCAGGCTCACCTACGCGCTGCACGGCCAGACAGTGCCTGAGGGCGAGGGTGAGCGGCTTGACGAGCTGCTGTCGTCGCCATCGGGACAATTGTTCGAACGGCTGGTGAGCAAATATGCGCTCGGCTCGGGCATTTCAGGCGTGCAGCCGAAGACCGTGGTGCCACTTGCTGCCGAGGTTCCCACCAGCACGTCCACCCTCGACGCACACGCGACCTTGCCGTTGACCACGGTGATCGTGAAGGCTGAAGGCGACGACTATGCGGGGATCGCCCGCAACGAATTCCTGTGCATGTCGGTGGCGCGCGAGGCGGGTTTCGACGTGCCCGATTTCTGGCTCTCCAACGACGGCCTGCTGTTCGTCATGGCGCGTTTCGATCGTGCGCCGGACGGCACGCCGCTCGGCTTCGAGGACATGAGCGTGCTGACCGGCAACGACAAATACCGCGGCAGTTACGAGATGATCGGGCGGGCAGTGGAGGTCTATACCGGCGCTGATTTCCGCGCGCAATCGCTGCGGCTGTTTGAGCGCGTCGCGCTGTCGTGTTTTCTTCGCGATGGTGATGCGCATATGAAGAACATCGGCATTGTCTATGCCGATCCCACCGGGCCGCGTCGGCTCTCGCCCATCTACGATGTCGTCTGCACGGGCATCTATCCGATGCTCGACGGCCGGATGGCGCTGAACCTGAATAAGTCGAAGGTTTTCCCCGTGCCCGGGCAGCTGATTGCATACGGCGAGCGACTGGGCCTGAAACGCGCCGAGGCGGAAGCGATCCTGCTGCGCATCGACCAGGCGTTCGACACGGTCGCCGAGCGGCTCAGCCAGGACGATCGGTATAAAGCAGACGATCTGCTCACGCGGATTCGAGAGGTGATCCGTCGCACTGGCGCAATTCCCGTCGCGCGGGCGAAGCGTCCGGCGTTCCGTCTTCCCTGAGCTATCAGCGCGAACAAGATGCTTTCGAGTCACGGCTATTAAACCGTGCTACATCAGCGACTTAAGCGTTGAGCCCCATGCTTATCAACAAGCCTGCCCACAATTACTGGGGATAACTTGCCGGTCGTTGCGGGCTTGGGAACGCGCCAACATTACACGCAACGCGTGGATCAAAATCGAATCGATTCGAAACTGCGTTTATTTATCAAAGACTTAAGAAGATTCCCTCACGCTTGTCCACAGGTCCTTCAACAGATTGTGTGCACAACTTCGCGGGCTGAAACGATCGAATCCGCGTGCCCGGCGCACTTTGAAGCGGCACCTGAAAACCCTTTCCGTTCAATGCGTTCCGGCGTTTGTCAGAAGGTTGTCAACAGGGTGGTCCCCAATTTCTGTGCACAACTTTGACCGGTGACTCCATTCGACTAATAGCTGGCGGACAAAAGCCTGTATTCATCCGCAAAGCGTTTCGTTTTCCGTCTTAAATTACGCCGCACCTTTTTGATCATCGCTGGGCTTGTCCAACGCGATCCTCCGGCAGGTCGCCCAGTTGCGCCCGATTCACTCGTTGCCGCACCGGCGTCAGCGCGCGATGCCCGGCATGGTGAACGTGCGCCGGACGTTGTTCGTATGCGCGTCGCTGGCGCGATTGTTTGGGATCGCGTCGGTTGTCGCTCCAGATAGGCGCAGGCCGGAGCAGCAGAGCGGCCAGCATGGTGTCGATGCACGGGAACGGTTCCGTTCTCCGTGCCCGCAGCGCCATTCAGCGATGCCGCGCGCTTGCCGAAACTGAACGGCACCATGCGGGCGTTGGCGCTCTACGCGCCCTTGCGCGTTTCGTCCCCGAGGATCGGGGCGCGTTTGAAGTACTGTGAACAATCGGACGGGTCCGTCGATGCATCGGCCGACAGGCTGCCAAAACCGTTGGCGATGCCTCAGCAGATAAAGCGCCCTGAGCTTGGTTGACGCTCGGCAGCCTGGCATCGGGCGTGACCATGAAACCCGGGTGCGAGTTGGCGTCGATGGCGGTAGAAGAAGCCGCCGGGGCAGGCGTCACAACATCGTCCGATGCAACGAGGCCGGGCAAGGGTGCGCTCCACGGATCGGCTGGCGGAGGGGGCGCACTATGTACCGGCGCTTTCGCCGGTTCGCTCGGTTCAGCGACCCGCGTGGTGCGGTTGAGCCACGCGTCGTGGGATGCGATCAGACCGGGCGAACGTCCACGCGGTGTTTCATTCCAGCCGGAGCGATCCATTGCGAGGGCGGGAGATGTTTCCTGGACGGTTGTTGCTACGGAGCCGGGCGCATGCGTCGTTGCGGCCGGTCGGGGCTCTTGCTCTGACGCAGACGCTGGTGAATCAGCGCGGATTTGTCCCGGCGATGTGAACCGATCGGCGGCCGGTGCGCTCCAGGCATCGTCAACTGCGAGACTGGGTGCTGCGGGGTTGCTCCATGGGTCATCGGCTGCGAGTTGGGGCGCGGCGTGGCTGCGCCATTGCTCGCCTGCGGGCACGCTGGCTGGGGCGGACTCTCCCGCGCGGGCCGTTGCGTGCATCAAACCAAAGGCAGCGCACGCCAGCGCAACTTTTTCCAGTCCTGAATGAACGAGCCGGAACAGGTCACGGAGCGGTGAGCGAGACATGGCATTTCCCCTGAATACACGAAAGCTCGCAAGCCTATGGGAAAGCGCGGTCCGAAATAACGCGATTTATCTGAATAGTGAAAGGTTTCAGAGAAGAAATTGAGTTGAAGGAAGGTTATGGGCGCATTTGGATGGCAGTGCGATGTTTCGGCGATCCTGAATTGTGACATTCGATGTCTTTAATCCCAGGCTTCGGTCATCCTGATGAAGTGCAAAGAGCCGTTCCGACTCACGCCGGAACGGCTCTTTACGTACAGCGCTCGTTTCAGTTTTACCCGTCAGGTGAGAGAGAACTCGCCCGAATGGAATGCGACCCGGCAGCGACGGTTATTTTGCTATACCCGTCGCTGTCCCCGTCGCTGTCTCGGCCGCTTTCGCCGCAGCCGCAAGATTCGCCGTGCTGCCGGTCGGAGAACCCATTGCCTGGAACAGCAACGCGGTATCGCTGAGCCGTGCGCTTTCATAGCGAATAGCATCCAGCCGCGCATTTCGATACTGGCGCTCGCTCGCACGCGTTGCCGAGGGCGGAATCGCTCCGAGCCGCTCTCGTGCCGCCGAATCCGTGAAGGCGCTCATTGAAGTGCGGCTGGCGGTATCGGCGAAACTGAGTGCCTGGTTATCCTGCTCGAGCGCCACGAGTGAATCCGCCACGTTGCGGAACGCGGTCAGCACCGTCTGCTTGTATTGCGCCACGGCGGCCTCGTAGCTCGCTTGCGCCGCGCGCCTTTGGGCGAGCAATGCGCCGCCATGAAACAACGGCTGCGACAGCGACGCGCCTATCCCCCAGATCGCACCCGCGCCGGACAAGGCGGTCGGCCAGCTGAAACCCGCTTGCCCCATCGATGCTGACAGCGTCAGGCTCGGGAACATTTGCGCTGTCGCGACGCCGACTTGCGCTGCGGCCGCTTTGAGCAGCGCATCGGCGGCCTGAATGTCCGGGCGGCTGGCGAGCAGTTCCGACGGTACGACCACGGGCACATTGCCCGGCACGGTGAGCGACGTGAGATCGAGATCCGGCGGCGCCTGATCCGGTGTCCGGCCAAGCATCACGGCAAGCGCGTGACGGGTTGCAAGCCACTGGGCCCGTAGCCCGGGCAACGAAGCGGCCAGCGCGGCGGCGTTCGATTGCGCGTTGAGAGCGTCCGCGCGCGACGCCGAACCGAGTTCGTAGCGGCGCTGGGTTTCTCGCGCGTCTTCATTGGCGAGGACGATCAGCCGTTCGGTCGTATCGATTTGCGCACGCAACGAGGCGGCACCGATAGCGCCCGTGACGATGTTGGCCGCGAGTGCGCGGCGGGCGGCATCGAATTGCCAGGACTGGCTGTCCACTTGTGCAGCCAGCGCCCGGTCCGCGAGCCGCGCCGCGCCGAACAGGTCGAACGTGTATTGCGCCCGGATCTGGCCAACGAAGAGGTTGTAGAGCACCGTGGGCGGCCCGAAGTTCGGCACGCCAATTGCGCGCTCCCGGTCCGTCTGGCCGCCAAGGTCGATGCTCGGCAACATTGACGATCCGACTTGCGCCCGCAGTTGTTCGCGCGCCGCGGCGAGGGTTTTGTCCGTCGCGGCGAGGCTCGGACTGTTGCGCAAACCCTCATCGACGAGCGCGTTCAGCGGTTCCGAACGATAAAGCTTCCACCACTCGGGCACCGGTTTCGCGTTGGCATCGAAACTCTGCGATACCCCTTCGGCCGTCACGGTGCGTGCCGGTTGCGCGTCAGCGCCGTAATGGGCGACCGTTGGCATGACGGGCGGTTTTCCATCCGGGCCGAACGAGCACGCGGAAAGGGTGGCTGCGAAGCCTAGAGCAGTCAGGTAAGCGCGTTTCATGACTGGCCTCCTTGGCGAGTATCCGGCGCGGAGGGCGCGGGGGGCGTGTCTGGATCTTCAAACCCCGCGCGCTCGTTACGCCGCACCTTGAACGAAGCCGCATACAGCGCCGGCAGATAAAACAGCGTGAGGACGGTCGCGCTCGTGATCCCGCCCATCAGCGCGGTTGCCATCGGGCCAAAGAAGTTGCTGCGCAACAGCGGGATCAGCGCGAGCACCGCAGCGGCGGCGGTCAGCGTGATTGGCCGGAAACGCCGCACGGTCGCGCCAACGATCGCGTCAAAGCGAGGATGCCCCGCGGCAATGTCCTGTTCGATCTGATCGACGAGAATCACCGAGTTGCGCATGATGATCCCGAACATGGCGATCACGCCCAGCATGGCGACAAACCCGAACGGCTTGTTGAACAACAGCAGCGCGATCACCACGCCAATCAACCCGAGCGGCGCGGTCAGCACCACCATCATCACCCGTGCGAAGCTCTGCAACTGGATCATCAAGAGCGTCAACACGACAATCACCATGATCGGCATCTGCGCATTGATGGACGACTGGCCTTTCTCGCTTTCCTCAACCGGTCCGCCCACTTCTATCCGATATCCCACCGGCAAGCCCGCACGCAACGTAGCGAGCTTCTTCTCGATCGCACGGGTGACGTCAATACCTTGCGCGCCGGCCTTCACGTCCGACTGCACGGTGATGGTCGGCTGACGGTCGCGTTCCCAGATCACGCCGTATTCCAGATCGTTCACCACATGCCCGATCGTTCCGAGCGGCACGGGGCCGTTCGGCGTCGGCATGGCCAGCGTGGCGAGCTTCGCCGGATCAACCCGTTCGCTTTTCGGGGCCCGCAAGTCGACGCTGACCAGCTTGTCGCGTTCACGATACTGCGTGACGGTATAACCGGTCAGTTGCATCGCGAGGAAATTCGATACGTCCTGCGATGTGATACCAAGTTCACGCGCCTTCTTCTGGTCGATATCGAAGCGCACCGAGCGCTCCGACGGTTCGTCCCAGTCGTACTGGACATTGGTCGTGCCACTGTCGGCACGCATTTCGGCAAAGACCTTTTCAGCGATACCGCGCACCGTCGGCAGGTCGTCGCCGCTTACGCGGAACTGCACCGGATAGCCGACCGGCGGACCGTTTTCGAGTCGCGACAAACGCGTGCGTACTGCCGAGAACTTCTCGCGCAACACAGGTTCAAGCCAGCGTGCGAGTTTCTCGCGATCCTCCACGGACTTCGCGGTGATCACGAACTGCGCGAAGTTCGCCACTTGCAACTGCTGGTCGAGCGGCAGATAGAAGCGCGGCGCACCCGAGCCGACGAAGTTCACCACATGATCGATCTCGGGCCGCCCCTCCAGTACCTTCTCAAGACGTTTGGTCTCGCGCAGCGTGGCTTCGAACGAGGCGCCTTCTTGCAGACGGACATCGACGAGCAGTTCCGAGCGGTCCGAACTCGGGAAGAATTGTTGGGGAACCAGCGTAAAGCCTGCCAGCGCTATCACGAACAGCACGAGCGTAATGCCGAGCACGACGAAGCGCCGCTCAATACACCATGTCAGCCAGCCGCGCAGACGCGTGTAGAACTTTGTGTCGTAGATATCGTGTTCATGATCGTGGGCGTGATGCGCCTCGCGCTTGCGCTCGGGCAACAGCTTGTAGCCGAGCAGCGGAATCAGCACGACCGCCGCGAACCACGACGCGATCAACGCAATGGCCGACACTTCGAAGATCGAGCGCGTGTATTCGCCGGTGCTGGATTTGGCCAGCGCGATCGGCAGGAAACCGGCGACCGTCACGAGCGTGCCCGTGAGCATGGGGAACGCAGTGCTGGTATAGGCGTAGGCCGCCGCCCGCGAGCGGTTCCAGCCTTGTTCGAGTTTCACTGCCATCATTTCGACAGCGATAATCGCGTCGTCGACCAGCAGGCCCAGCGCGAGGATCAGCGTCCCGAGAGAGACCTTGTGCAGGCCGATATCGAAGAGATACATGAAGAGGGCGGTGACCGCGAGCACGACCGGTATGGAGATCACGACCACCATGCCGGTGCGCACGCCGAGCGACACCAGGCTCACGATCAACACGATGATGACGGCTTCGGCAACGGCTTCAAGAAAGTCATCGACTGACTTCGATACCGCATGCGGCATGCTCGACACTTCGTTGAGCACGAGGCCGGCGGGGAGTTGCGCGCGCAGCTCAGCCACCTTGGCGTCCAGCGCCTTGCCCAACTGCACGACGTCCTGACCGGGCTGCATCGTGATACCAATGCCCAGCACCGGTTTCTCGCCCGCGCGCATTTGCGTGGCCGGGGGGTCGAGATATCCTCGCTTGATGGTGGCTATGTCACCAAGGCGGAACGACCGGCCGTTGACACGGATCAGCGTATTGGCGAGCGTGGCCATGTCGGTGATCTGGCCAGTCGGCCGCACGAACACGCGGTCGTCGGGCGTATTCAGCGTGCCGGACGGCGCAACCGCATTTTGACCGTCAATAGCCTGAGCAATCTGCTGCGGCGAGATACCGAGCCGCGTGAGTTGCGTATTGGCTATTTCGATGTAAACGCGCTCGTCCTGGTCGCCGAAATAATTGACCTTCGCCACACCGGGCACGCGCAACAAGACGGTGCGCAGCGAGTCAGCGTAATCGTGGAGTTGCACCGGCGAAAAACCGTCGCCCTCCAGCGTGTAGATGTTCGTGAAGACATCGCCGAATTCGTCGTTGAAGTAGGGACCTTGCACCCCTCTTGGCAGCGTGTAGGCAATGTCCCCGACTTTCTTGCGCACCTGATACCACTCTTCAGGCACATCTTTCGCGGGCGCGCCGTCTTTCATCGTGAAGAACAGCAGGGATTCGCCAGGGCGGGAGTAGCTGCGCAGGAAGTCGGTGGCGGGCGTTTCCTGCAGTTTTTTCGCGATCTTGTCGGTGACCTGTTCCTGCATCTGCTGTGCGGTGGCTCCAGGCCAGAAGGTCTGGATGACCATCACGCGGAACGTGAACGGCGGGTCCTCCGATTGCGCGAGCCGGGTGTACGCAAGCACGCCGAAAATGGTCGCCATGGCGATCAGGAAGACGACGAGCGCCTGATGACGCAATGCCCAGGCCGAGAGATTGAAACTGCCTTCTTCGTGACGATAATCGCCCGACGCCGCGGACGCAGCGTTGGCAGCATCTTTCGATGAATCCCGCTCTTGGTCGCTCATG
Organism: Caballeronia sp. LjRoot34; assembly: GCF_964253815.1. Taxonomy (NCBI): domain Bacteria; kingdom Pseudomonadati; phylum Pseudomonadota; class Betaproteobacteria; order Burkholderiales; family Burkholderiaceae; genus Caballeronia; species Caballeronia sp. LjRoot34. Next base: position 2,333,527 of record NZ_CAXUSB020000001.1, on the reverse strand, counting down.
ACGCGAAGTCTTCCGGATGCAAGGGCGTGACCACGCGAACCTTTTCGCCGGCGGAAACGGTATGGACACCTTGCCATACCACACGATCCCCGGGCGAGATGCCATTGGAAACTGTCACGGTGCGCTCGCCGTATCGAGACACATCCACGCGCCGCAATTCAAGCGACCCGTCAGCCTTCACAATCCAGACGGCAGGCAGTTTGCCCGCGTGAAAAAGCGCGGTGGAGGGCAGCGTGAACGCTTGCGCGGATGCCCCGGATGCGGCTGTCTGCGCGAATGCCACGTCGGCTGTCATGCCAAGGCGGACTTCCGGCGTGGGGGCTTCAAGCGTCATCCTCACGCGATAGGTACGGCTTTGAGGATCGGCGGCGGGCGACACCTCACGCACCCGGGCCGCGAACTGTTTGCCTCCCAGCGCGGCAAGCTTCACGGTGGCTTTCTGGCCGACCGCGAGCGACCCGAGCGTAGTTTCCGGCACGTCCGAGACCACGTCGATCTCGCCGCTCCACGCGAGGTTATAGACGGCCTGTCCCGCCGATACGTTCTGTCCCGTGTCAGCCTGTTCAGCCGTGATGACACCGGCGCGGTCAGCAACAAGCGTGGTGTATTTCAACTGGTCGGCCGACAACGCGGCTTGCGCCTGCGCCTGGTTGCGCTGCGCGAGCGCTGCGGCGTAGGCGTTCTCGGTTTGTTCGAGCTGTGCGCGTGCGATCAGGTTTTCCTGCGCCTGGGCGCGGTCGCGCGTGAGTTGCTGCTCGGCATACGTGAGCTGATGCTGGGCGGCGGACAGTTGCGCGGCTGCGCTCGCGGCGTTTTTGGCGTTGTCGGCGGGATCGAGTTTGGCCACGATCTCGCCGGCTTTCACGCTGTCGCCCAGACGCACGCTGCGCTCGATGATCTTCCCGGCCACACGAAACGACAGCGGGGTCGAGTAACGCGCTTCGATAGTCGCGGGCAGCGACGACTGCACAGTGTGCGTGTCGGCGACGGCCGCCATGGCGACCACGGGACGCAACGCCACGGGGGGCGCTTCCTTCTTGCCGCATGCGCTGAGCGCGACGACAGCGACCACGCCCAACGACCAGGCAAGGGTGCGGCGAGCAGGAAAAGATCCCGGCCCGGGCAACGTGAACGACATTAACCGCGATCGGAGCGATGACAATAATGGCAATGACAACGGCCGCGTGCGGCGACAGACTTGCAGAATCACGAATGACCTCGACGCAAAGGCTTGCCGTGCGCGCAAGGGACTTGCAGGCACGGCCGGCGCGCAGCGTCGACACGGTCTGTCGCTGCGCATTTTCAAGATATGGCGTTATTCGGGGCGCGATACTCGAACAGGCGGCATGCTATGGCCACCAAGCTTTCCAGCACCTCACCGCCAGATACGCGATGAATTCTAATACAACCATGAATCTGGAATCAAAGCCGTATCATAATTCAATTTTGAGATGGTAAACTCGACCGATGAAACGAATTCGCCTCACCCGGGAGCAAAGCCGTGATCAAACGCGTGAGCGTTTGCTGGACGCCGCACAAACTGTTTTCATGAAGAAGGGGTTTGTTGCCGCCAGTGTCGAGGACATTGCGGCGGCGGCGGGTTATACGCGCGGTGCGTTCTATTCGAACTTCGGCAGCAAGTCCGCTTTGTTTCTGGAACTGCTCAAGCGCGATCACGACGGGATCATGGGCCGGCTGCATTCCATCTTCGATGGCGAAGCGAGCCGGGCCGACATGGAAGCCCGCCTGTTGCAGTATTACAGTGAGTGCTACCGCGACAACAAGTGTTTTTTGTTGTGGGTGGAGGCGAAATTGCAATCAAGCCGCGATGCGAAATTTCGCGCGCAGTTCAACGCATTCATCCGGGAATTGTTGCAGACGACGACCGCTTACATTGTCGCGTTTTCGGAACGGGCGGGGACGCCGTTGCCCATGCCCGCGGAGCAGCTCGCGCTTGGACTGACGGCGTTGATCGACGGAATGCAGTTTTTTTATACGTCGGATCCGCAGGCTTGCGGCAGTGAAATGTCCGAAGCCGTGCTGGCGAAGTTTTTTAGCCGAGTGGTGTTTGGGTCCGACGTGGTCTGAGAGGGGCGTGCGAATAAACGTCCGCTCAGTTTCTCATTCGCTCGCTCAGATAGAGATCCCCGATCCGCCGTTACTGCCTAGCAACTGCTCCACCGCATCGGCGCTGGCGTAGTCCTGCTCAGGCAATCCATCGAACACGGCAATCACATCGTTGCTCACGCCTGCAGCGCGCGCCGCATCGACAATGTCATCCTTGTTGGCTGGAAACTTCAGATCACGCAAGACCTCCGCGATTTCGTCATCGATAGGTTCATCGTTCAAGCCGGCGTTCAGATGTGTATCGGTCATTGGTGCCCTTGGTTGTCCTGGTTTTTGGTGGTCAATCCGAGTCGCCATGCGCGCGGCCGAGCTTCACGTCTGCACTTCTATTACCTGGCTCGTCACGCCGTGGCTGGGCGAACGCGACTTCGGCAATTCCACATGAAACCAGTGCGCGTGATCGAGTTCCTGTGCGCGCACTTCCGGCGCCGGCGGTGAGACCGGCGGGGCATTGGCGCGAATGGCAAGTGCCGCGCGCATGGCTTCGGCCTGGCGAGCAGAGTAGATTGCCGCATCGTCCGTATGGATCGGCGCGGCATAGCACGACACGGATACCAGAACCATCAATAAAGCCGTTGAGGTTTTCATCGCTCAACCCTCCAGACACTTAGTACACAAGCTCACGCAAGCGGTATCCAGGCAGCACAAACACGAGGCCGTACGGAGAATAGTAGCGAGGATTCGAGCAAACGTTATGCCAATCGATCAGTGCGGTTTTCCAACGCATCACTTGATGAATGGTGCGTGCCGGCCGAGCCTTGTTTCAAGCGGCGCCGGCGGCCGTTGTTCGAGCGAATTCTAGAATCCGCTTTTTAGCGCGTGCTTCACGGGGCAGACCGGTACTGCCGCAATTTTGCACACATCGAGCAATTTCAGCGCGATGCCGGGTTTAATCGGAAGTAAGCATCGAGGAGCGATGTTTTGTAGACAACGCCGAGTAACACCGGCCGTGTAGGGCAGTCGATGACCGGCAAGCGCTCGCCCTGGAACGCCAGGAAATGCTGCAGCGCTTCACCCAGGGACATGTCTGGTGTAAGGACATCGAAATGAGGTTGCAGATAATCTTCGGCGGTTTTGACGGCAGTGTCGCGCTCATCGAGCAGGTCGGACGTGATGTCCTTCAATGCCACCACGCCGCGAAACTGCCCGTCCGCATCCACGACGTAAAGGTACTTCACCGGATATTCGAGGAACACCCGCGTCATGGCTTTCACGTCGGCATCGAGCGGGACGACCGTGTCGGCTGGTTTCACCAGCTCGCGCATTTGCGTGGCGGCGAGCCGCGAGCGCTCTTTTTCGTCACGGTTGCGCCGCAGCGTGACCTCGTACATCGACGTCTGCGCCGATGCCCGCGCAATGAAAAATGCCACCACGCACGAAAGCATCAGCGGCAGCATGACCTGATAGCTCAGCGTCATCTCGAAGATCATCAGGATTGCCATCAACGGCGCGTGCGTGGCGGCCGCGAGGAACGCGCCCATGCCGACCATCGCGTAGGCAAACGGCGCGGACGTGGAGTGCGGCCAGATCGCATGCGCCGCGAGCCCGAACAGGCAGCCGACTACCGCGCCTACGAAGAGCGTCGGCGTGAAAATCCCGCCCACCGCGCCGGAACCCGCGGTTGCCGCGGTCGCGAGAATCTTGAAGAACAGCACCGCTGCCAGCGCTTCCCAAGTCCACGAATGATGCAGGATCGAGTTGACGACTTCGTACCCGTTGCCCCAGACCTCCGGGAACCAGATCGAGATCACGCCGACAATCAGGCCGCCGAATCCGAGCCGGATTGGCAACGGCAGGGGCAGCTTGGCGAAGCGTTGTTTCGATGCCGCCAGCAGGCGCAGGAAATACGGTGCGAGCACGCCGCAGAGCAATCCGAGCATGACGAACAGCAGCACTTCGACGCCGGTGACTGTTGGAAACACCGGCATTTCGTAAGGCGGCCGGTAGCCGGCGAACTCGCGCATGGTGATGTTCGCGACCACCGAGGACACCACGATCGGCCCGAAACTTTCCATGGCCATGGAGCCGAGCACGAGCTCGGTCACGAAGAACGCGCCGGCGATAGGCGCGTTGTATGCAGAGGTGATCCCGGCCGCCGCGCCGCAGGCGACGAGCAGGCGCAGGCGCGGCGGATCGAAGTGGACCCAGCGGCCGATCAGCGACGCGCACAGCGCCGCGAGCTGCACCATCGAGCCTTCTCGTCCGATGGACCCGCCGCTTGCGATGGTGAACAGCGACGAGATGCTGCGCCACAGGCTTTGTGAGACCGGCACGACGCCGTCGCCAATGGTCACTGCTTCCATGTAGTCGGCATTCGCCTGACCCGAGCTGCGACGCCGGGCGATCAGCAGGCACAGGCCCGCGATCAGCCCGCCCGCTGTGGGCAACGCGACCCGCACGGGCCAGGGCAGGCGCGTGGCCATCTCGACGAAGTTACCGTGGTCGCCCCCAAAAAGCCGCTGCATTTCGTCGATGCCATAGCGGAACGCCGAAGTCGCGAATGCGCCGGCCACGCCGACAATCACGGCCCACACGAGCATGGAGTGGGATTCGGAGAACCGGAACCGGATCTGTGCCCGGGTGCGAAGTTTAAGCAGGAATGAAAGCACGTGAGCTTGAATGTCGGAGCGGGTCGAGGCCAATGGTGCGGGGCAAGGATATCACCCGCAAGGGGCCTCGGGGCAGTGCTCCGGCATCCATGTGCATACTGAGTTGCTTGGCACCGGCTGGTTATCGACGTAATAAGCGAAGTCCGTTGGCAACGACCAGCAAGCTTGCCCCTACGTCGGCGAGAACGGCCATCCACAGGGTTCCCGCACCCGTCAGCGCAAGCACGAAAAATACGGCCTTGATCCCCAGCGCCAACACGATGTTTTGTATCAACACTGCATGCGTCGCCTTCGAGAGCCGGATGAAAGCCGGGATCTTGCGCAAGTCGTCGTCCATCAACGCGACGTCGGCGGTTTCAATGGCCGTATCCGCGCCCAATGCGCCCATCGCAAAGCCGATATCAGCGCGGGCGAGGGCGGGGGCGTCGTTGATGCCATCGCCCACCATGCCTGCCGCCGCGCCGTCTGCCGCACGTTTTGCCACTGCCTCCGCCATTGCAGTGAGTTTGTCGGCGGGCAACTGGTCGCCGCGGGCTTCATCGATACCCACGGCTTTCGCTATGGCCGCCACCGTATGCGAATTGTCACCGCTCAGCATCACGGTGCGAACGCCGAGTGCATGCAGGTCGCCGATGGCGGCACGGCTGGATTCTTTGACCGTGTCCGCGACGGCGAACAAAGCGAGTACGCCTTCTTCGCCGATCAGCAGGACGACGGTTTTTCCATTGCGTTCCAGCGTGTCGAGCCGGGCTTCCAGGCTGGCGGAACAACGCCCGAGCCCTTCGACCAGACGATGATTGCCTAGCGCGTAAGGTCGGCCGTCGATCGTCCCCTGCACGCCGCGTCCGGGCAACGCTTCGAATTCATCGACGGGTAAGTGAGAGATGTTGTCCGCGTTGGCGGCACGCGCGAGCGCCTGCGACACGGGGTGATCCGATCGTCCGGCGAGGCTGACTGCAAGCTGCCGGCATCGGTTGATGTCTGTATCGGCGAGGGCTTCCACATCGGTTTGAGCCGGCGTTCCGTGCGTGATCGTGCCGGTCTTGTCGAGCGCGAGCCACGTCAGCTTGCGACCCTGTTCGAGATAGGAACCGCCTTTGATCAGAATGCCCTTTCGCGCCGCCGCCGTGAGACCGCTGACGATGGTCACGGGCGTTGAGATCACCAGCGCGCACGGGCAGGCAATCACCAGCAGCACCAGCGCTTTGTAGATCCAGTCGTGCCAGACGCCACCAAGCAAAAGCGGCGGCAGGACCGCGACAAGAACCGCGAGCGCGAATACCACCGGCGTATAGATACGCGCGAACTGGTCGACGAAGCGTTGCGTCGGCGCTTTCGAACCTTGCGCCTCCGACACCGCGTGAATGATGCGGGCGAGCGTTGTATCGCTGGCGAGTGCCGTCACACGATATTCGATCGACCCGGATTCGTTGATCGTGCCAGCGAACACGGTGTCGCCGGGTGCTTTATCGACCGGCAGGCTTTCGCCCGTGATGGGCGCCTGGTTCACCGTGGAGCGTCCGGCGCTCACCACGCCATCGAGTCCGATCCGTTCACCGGGTTTGAGGCGCACGACGGCGTTTATCGATACCGATTTGGCGTCCACGTCTTGCCACGTGCCGTCGGGTTGCTGGACGGTCGCGCGCTCGGGCGCAAGTTGCATCAGCTTCTGGACTGCGTTGCGCGCGCGGTCGAGCGACTTCGCTTCAATCAGTTCGGCAAGGCTGAAGAGGACCATGACCATGGCTGCCTCGGGCCATTGGCCAAGCACCAGCGCACCCGTGACGGCAATGCTCATGAGTGCGTTGATGTTGAGATTGCCGTTGCGAATCGCGACCCAGCCTTTTTTGTAGGTTCCGAGGCCACCGGCGATGACAGCAAGCACGGCAAGCGACGCCGCGATCCAGCCGGGGAACGCGGCAAAGCTGACTATCTCCGATGCAACCGCCGCGGCGCAGGCCAGCGCGAGCGGCCAGTGCGCGGATTTCCTCGCGCTGGCGGCAGTCCCACCTTGCGGCGCTGATTCGGGCAATTCAGCGGTGAACCCCAGCGATCGAATGGCCTGCGCAATCGCCTCACGCTCAAGCGGCGAATGGTCCACGGTGAGCAAGCGCTGCATCAGGTTGAATTGCACGTTGTGCACGGAAGGCATGGCCGAAAGCTTCTTGCGTATCAACGCTTCTTCCGTCGGGCAATCCATCTGCGCGATGAGAAACACCGTGCGTTCGCCGCCATTCAAAGGCTTTTGCGGAGCGGGAGCAGCGACCTTTGCCTCGGCGTGCGAATGTGCATGCGAGGGCGCATGGTCCGACGAATGGTCATGACCGTGGCCGCACGGAGACCTGGCCTGCTCTTCATCAACCGTGTGATTCGTTTCGCTGAGTGGGGACATCGTGGCTTCCTGAGGGGATCTATGGTTTAGTAGACGCCCTGAAGTCACTTCAAGGTCAAGCGTTGACCGGGAGCCCAAGCAATGAAAATCGGTGAATTGGCGAAAATGGCTCAGTGCACGACTGAAACCATCCGCTTTTACGAGAAAGAAGGCTTGATGCCGGAAGCCAGCCGGACAGATTCGAATTACCGGAATTACACGGAGGCGCACGCGGAACGTCTGCGGTTTATCCGTAATTGCCGCACGCTGGATATGACGCATGACGAGATCCGCCATCTGCTCAGCGCGACCGATGCGCCTGGCGCACCGTGCGGTTCGATCAATTCGCTCGTCGATGAACATATTCTTCATGTAGACAGGCGGATCGACGAATTGACGCAACTCAAGTTGCAACTGGTTGCGTTGAGGAGCCAATGCACGACGGAAGAATCAGCGACGGACTGTGGCATCGTCCAGGCGCTTTCAACGAACAATGTCGCCCCCGCACGCGAGAAGCGGACACATTTGGGCTGAGTAGCGGAGCGGGGCGACCAGGGTCTGACAACCCGGCCTCTTCGTATCAAAGCCGGGTTGTGTTCTACGTCAAACTACTCAATCACCATTTCGGCGCGAACGGTGGCTTTGCATTTCGCTGGCCTTCGTCGAGCGCATCGATCTTCGCAATATCGTCGGCGTCCAGTCTCACCTTTTGCGAGTCCCAGTTAAGTTGTTGATGTTCCGGATTCGTCGATGCCGACAGCACCACGATATCGCGCGACAGCAGCCATGCAAACGTCACTTGAGCGGGCGTCACGCCATGCTTCTTCGCGATTGCCACCAACGTGGGATCTTTATGCGCGCGGCCTTCGCCCAGCGGCATATACGCAGTCACCTTCACACCAAGCTTTTGCGTTGCCTCAACCAGCTTGCGGTTCGCGAGGAACGGGCTGATTTCGAACTGATTCGTCACAATGCTCTCGCCGCCGGGCGCGTTCAACGCTTCTTCGAGCAACGGCGCGGTGAAGTTCGACACGCCGAAATGCCGGATCAACTGCTGCTTCTGCGCGTCCTGAAAACCCGCGATTGATTCGGCGACCGGCACCACGCTGTCCGGCGACGGCCAGTGAATCAACGCAAGATCGATTGTGCCGATGTTCAGCTTACTGTGGCTTTCCACCAGGCTTTTCACCACGTCGTCACGACGCAGCCGGTCGTGCCAGACCTTGGTGGTCACCCAGATATCGTCGCGCGGCACGAGCGAGTCGCGCACGCCTTTACCGACGGCTTCTTCGTTCTTGTAGAGCTGCGCGGTATCGATATGGCGATACCCGAGCTGCAGTGCGCTTGTGACAGACTTGGCGGTTTTCTCCGCATCCACGCGAAAGGTGCCGAGTCCGAAGGAGGGAATTGTTTCGACCATCTGATGCTCCTTTTGATTACGTTTATCCGATACAGGCCGGCCGGCTCAGGAATCCTAGGCGTCCTGATCCAGTTCCGGGTAATGACGAAAGATGCCGGATTCGTTGAATGGAATCCGGCGCTCCGAGTCCACATAAGCCGCGATGTTCGGTCGTTCCAGCACCGCATCATGCAACGCCGCCACGCGCGGATACAGGCTGCCGAACTTTTTCATTGCGCGCGGAAAGGCGTAGTGCAGGCCGTCGACGAGTTGAAATATCGACAGGTCCACGTACGTGGTCATGTTGCCGATCATCTGTGTATCGCCGTGAGGATTCTGCGCGAGCACCCGCTCGAAATAGCCGATGAACTTCGGAACCCGGTTGTCGATGAAATCCTTCGAGCGCTTCTTGGCTGCGTCCTTCTGGTCTTCATAGTAAAGGCCGCTTGCCAGCGGATGATGGGTATCGTGGACTTCGGTCACCATGTCCGCGATCGTCAACTGCAAGCCGTGCGCGACATAGCGGAGGCCCTCGTCCTTCGGCGCGAGACCGAGCTTCGGCCCCAGATATTGCAGTATGTTCGCCACGTGCGGCACGATCAGTTCGCCATCCTTCAGGAATGGCGGGGCGAAAGGAATGTGCGGCTCGGTCTTGCTGTTGATGATCTTCATCATGGCGCCCGTGCCTTGCCCGTCCTTCTTCGCGCCGCGTGCAACGTCGACGTAGTCGGCGCCGGCGTCTTCCAGCGCGAGCCGGACGAATTCGCCTCGGCCCTGAAGGCCATCCCAGTAATACAGTTCATAGGCCATCGGCAATATCCTCGCGGTGTGATTGCTGGAAACCCAAAGACAAGAGGGTAGCAACACGCGTGCCGTTGCGCTTGCATTGCACTTGTAATCTCGCTGAAAAGCAAAAGCCCCGCAGGGGCGGCGGGGCTTTTGTGTTCCTGCAGGCGGCACCTCTACGAACGTTACCCGAGCAGGCGCTCGACGCCTATGGTTATCGCGAGTCCTCCCCCGATCAGCCAGGCATACACAATGGCCCCGGTTACCAGCGCGCGTGGTCCCGCCCGACGAATCTGCGCGATCCGCGTTTCGATGCCCAAGGCGGTCATCGCCATGGTCAACGCGAAGGTGTCGAGCGTGTTCAGCGTGTGGGTCGCGGTATCAGGCAAAACATGCAATGAATTCACGATCACGAGGGCGAGGAAACCGAGCGCGAACCAGGGAATCGCCAGCTTGCGCTTCGTGCCGCTGCCGTCGCTTTGAGCATTGTTACGCGAGCGGTTCACCCACATGCCGATCACGAGCAGCACCGGCACGAGCAGCATCACGCGCGTCATTTTCACGATGGTCGCGATATGCGTCGCTTCCGGACTCACGTTGCTGGCCGCGCCCACCACCTGTGCCACTTCATGGATCGTGCCGCCGAAAAACAAGCCGACGCCCAGTGTGTCCAGGTGCAGCCAGCCGAGGTGCAACGCGAGCGGATACAGGAACATGGAGAGCGTGCCGAACAGCACGACGCTGCCCACCGCCATCGCGCTTTTATGCGGCTCGGATTGCAAGGTCGATTCGAATGCGAGCACCGCCGCGGCGCCACAGATCGCGCTGCCGGCTGCGGTCAGCAATGCCGTATCGCGGTCGAGCTTCATCAGCTTCATGCCCGCCCATGTGCCGATGGCGAGCGTGCTCACTACCACCAGTACCGATACCGTCAAGCCCGGCAGCCCGACCTGCGCGATTTCCTGGAGGCTTACGCGCAGCCCGAAGAAGCCGACGGCGATACGCAGCAACTTGCGAGCGGAGAAGTTCACGCCTGACGCCCAGCTTTCCGGCATGCCGTCACGCAGCGCATTGCCGTAGATCGCGCCGGCAACAATGCCGACGATCAGCGGACTGAGTCCCAGGTTCGAGATGAACGGCAGCGCGGCCAATTGCGTGACGGCGGCGGCGAACAGCGCGACGAACAAGATCCCGTTTAGCTGACCGCGCGTTTGACCGGCTGGGGCGGTTGGAGCGGAACGAGATGCGGCAGGAGTGGCGAGGGAATTCACGGTTTTTTCCGTTTTGGATTCGATACGCCAATCCTATTATTGATATATAGATATGAAAAATCGTCATTTAGAATGTAAAATATCCATTTGGCCGATAGTTGAGCGCCAATGACCCCAGACCAACTTATAACCTTCGCCACCGTCGCCGAGCATGCCAACATCAGCCGGGCGGCTGTTGCGCTGCATCTGTCGCAGCCGGCTGTGTCGGGGCAATTGCGCCAGTTGCAGGACGAATTCGGCGAGCCTTTGTATCAGCGCGCTGGCCGTGGAATCCGGCTGACCGCCGCTGGCGAACAGCTCGCGGTTTATGCCACGCGGATCCGGGAGACCGTCGGGCAGGCGCACGCGTACCGGAACGCGCTGCGCGGCCTTGAGCGCGGCACGTTGAGGATTGGCGCGAGCACGACGCCGGCGAGTTACCTGTTGCCTTATCTGATCGCGGAGTTTCATCGGCAGCATCCGGACGTGACGGTTCACACGATCGATGGGAATACGGCTGAGATCGTTGCGGCGCTGGGTTCGCTGGACATCGCGATGATCGAAGGGCCCGTGGGCGCTGATCTGCCGCCGGGAACTGAAGTCACAGAGTGGCGCGAGGACGAGATCGTGGCGATTGCGCCGAGCGGGCATCCGCTGGCGTCCGTCTCCGGCAGGGTGACGCTGGAAGCGGTATGTGCTCATTCACTGGTTTTACGCGAGGGCGGGTCGGGCGTGCGCCAACTGGTCGAGCGCGCGTGCGCCCGGGCCGGCGCGCAGATGCGGGTCGCGCTGGAAATCGCGGGCGTGGAGGGCGTGAAGGAAGCCGTGCGGGCGGGGATGGGGATTGGTTTCGTGTCGGCGATGTCCATGCGCCATGAGGACGGCGCGCTGCTGCGTTTGCGAATCGCCCCGGAGCCGCTGACACGGCGATTTTCGATCCTGATGCCGCACGGAGCAGCAGCGTCGCGGGCGGCGGCGAGGTTTTATGCGCTGTGCGTGGAGGATGGGTCTGAGAAGTGACGATTGCCGCTGATTAGCTCGGCGTGGGCGCGTGAATTTCGGTGAAATCCGATCTGTCACCAACCACGGATACCTGGATCTTGCCCGACGGCAGCGGCCCGGCATCAACCCGGATTCGAAGGTGCCAGCACGCCAACCGTCGAACAGCACAAGCAGATCAGCCACTCTTAGGGAATTCCAGAATAGCGCCCCTTTAGCCCCGGGCGCATTATTCGAAGTCACTCAGACGCAGCACGCGTCTTTTTTGAAATTCGTTCTTGGAACCGGTTCCATTGGCCGGTTAAAGGCAAATTCCGCTGTGAAACACGGCAATTCTGAGAATCTGATCAAAAATGATCCGGCTCATGCGACCGTCCCGGTGGTTATCGTGGCGAGCGCATTCGGCCCTGAAATGATCCGCCGCGACGGCCACGCAATCTGGGCGGAAGTGGCGGCAAAAGCAGGCGCGGCGGGTTTCGAAGTGCGCCGCGAATTGTTCTCCGATGAGACCCAATCGCAGCTCGCTTCCCTGTACGAACTCGGTCAGCGAATCCGGGCGGCCGGCATCTGGCCGGTCTATTCCACCCCCGCGACCCTTTTCGACGATACCGGCGCCCTCGATGAAAACGCGATGGAGCAGACCCTGAACGAAGCCGCTGCGCTCGATGCGCGTATCGTCAAATTCCAGCTCGGCGGGTCGGAGAGCACCGGCACGGCGACGGATTCCGCGACGCTCGATCGCTTGATCGCCGGTATCCGACATTCCAAGGCGCGGGTCGTCGTCGAGAATGGTCAACTGAAAGCGGGCGGCACAATCGATGCTTTTTCTGCGCTGTTCGACACGCTGGAAAACCGCTCGCATACGCTCTCCATGACCTTCGACACCGGCAACTGGCAATGGGCGCAGCAAGATCCGCTCGAAGCCGCGCGGCGCCTGGCCAAATACGTGGGTTACGTGCACTGCAAGGCGGTGCAGGGCGAAGGCGCGCGACGTTTCGCGGCGGCCCCCGCGACCAACGACGCGCACTTCGCCGCGTTGCTGGCTTACTTGCCGGCCGACGTTCCTCGCGGCATCGAATTTCCATTCGATCAAGACAATCTCGCCGCCGATGCTGCACGCTACGTCAAGCAACTCGCATCGGCTTGAACACCCCCATCAATGAATGACGAAGGACCGCTTATGACAACCCCTCTCGATGTCGTGACCTACGGCGAAGCCATGACGATGTTCGTCGCCGCCGAGACCGGCGATCTCGCGAAGGTCGGCCAGTTCACCAAGCGCGTGGCCGGCGCGGATCTGAACGTTGCGATCGGTTTGTCGCGGCTCGGCTTCCGGGTCGGCTGGATGAGCCGTGTTGGCCACGATTCGTTCGGCCGATACGTACTCGACGTGCTCGCGCAGGAAGGAATCGACGCGAGTTGCGTGACAATCGACGAGCGTTATCCGACGGCTTTCCAGCTGAAATCGAAGAATGACGACGGCAGCGATCCGGCGATCGAATACTTTCGCAAAGGTTCGGCGGCGAGCCATTTATCGCTCGACGACTATGTCGCCGACTACGTGCTGGGTGCGCGCCACTTGCACCTGACGGGCGTCGCACCGGCCATTTCGGCGACCTCGCGTGAACTCGGGTTTCATATGGCCCGAGAAATGCGCAAGGCGGGCAAGACCATTTCCTTCGATCCGAACCTGCGTCCCACGCTTTGGCCATCGCGCGAAGCCATGGCTGAGTCGCTGAACGCGCTGGCCGCGCTGGCCGACTGGGTGATGCCGGGCGTCAGCGAAGGCAAGATCCTGACGGGTTTCACGAAGCCCGAGGATATCGCTCGTTTCTATCTGGACCAGGGCGCGAAGGGCGTGGTGGTCAAGCTAGGGGCGCATGGCGCGTACTTCCGCACCGCGGATAACGATGAAGGCACGGTGCCGGCGATCCCCGTCAAAAATGTCGTCGATACCGTTGGCGCGGGCGATGGTTTCGCCGTCGGCGTGGTGAGCGCGCTGCTGGAAGGGTATGACGTGCGCCACGCATTGACACGCGGCAACCGTATCGGCGCACTGGCGATCCAGGTAATCGGCGACAGCGAAGGTTTGCCGACCCGCAGCGAACTCGATGCGCTGGAACAAGCGGGCGGCAACAGGACGCAAGCCAAAGTCGCGTTGTAGAGGGCCGTCAAAGCCCCTTCACAGAACAAACGAGCCAGGGACGGAGACAATCATGCAGCCAGCCAGTGCCAACACCAACAAGCCCGCGCTCGCGGTGCGCCGCTGGTGGACGATCATGCCGATCGTGTTCATCACGTACAGCCTCGCGTATCTCGACCGGGCGAACTTCGGCTTCGCTTCGGCGGCCGGGATCAATCACGATCTCGGCATCAGCCACGGGCTGGCGTCGCTGATCGGCGCGTTGTTCTTCCTCGGCTATTTCTTCTTCCAGATTCCCGGCGCGATCTACGCCGAGCGTCGCAGCGTGAAGAAGCTCGTGTTCGTCAGCCTGATCCTGTGGGGCGGCTGCGCGGCGCTGACGGGCGTAGTCACCAACATCCCTTCGCTGATGGTGCTGCGTTTCATGCTTGGTGTCGTGGAAGCGGCCGTGATGCCCGCGATGCTGATTTTCATCTCCAACTGGTTCACGAAATCCGAGCGCTCGCGCGCCAACACCTTCCTGATCCTCGGCAATCCGGTGACGGTGCTGTGGATGTCGGTGGTATCGGGTTATCTGATCAATTCATTCGGCTGGCGCCACATGTTCGTGGTGGAGGGCGCGCCGGCCGTCATCTGGGCGGTGATCTGGTGGTTCATCGTGCAGGACAAGCCGGCGCAAGTTCAATGGCTTTCCGACCAGGAAAAACGCGATCTGGACAACACGCTGCGCGCGGAACAAGCGGCGATCAAACCGGTCAAGAACTATGGCGATGCATTCAAATCGCCCGCGGTGATCAAGCTGTCCGCGCAATATTTCTGCTGGAGCATCGGCGTGTACGGTTTCGTGCTGTGGCTGCCGTCGATTCTCAAGAATGCTTCCACGTTCGGCATGGTCGAGACGGGCTGGCTCTCGGCCGTGCCGTATCTCGCGGCTACCATTGCGATGATCGCGGCTTCCTGGGCGTCGGACAAACTCGAGCGCCGTAAGTTGTTCGTATGGCCGTTCCTGCTGATTGGCGCGTTCGCTTTCGCAGGATCGTACCTGCTTGGTTCGACGAGCTTTTGGGGCTCCTATACTTTGCTCGTGATCGCGGGCGCGGCCATGTATGCGCCTTACGGCCCGTTCTTCGCGATCGTGCCCGAGTTGTTGCCGAAGAACGTGGCGGGCGGCGCAATGGCGCTGATCAACAGCATGGGCGCGCTTGGCTCTTTCGTCGGATCGTATGTAGTCGGGTATTTGAACGGCGCGACGGGGTCGCCGGCGGCGTCGTATGTGTTCATGAGCGCCGCGCTGGTCGCGGCCGTCATACTGACGCTGGTCGTAAAACCGCAGCCGGTCGCGCCCGCCGCTAAACTGGCTACACGTGCTTGAAATGCTTTAGACACGCTTGAGACGTTTGAGAGATCCCCAACCTTCTTGATTCCACAGGACTTGTTTCGATGAAAAAGAAAATCGTCGCGTATAAGCCGTTGCCCGCGGACGTGCTCGCGTATCTGCATGCACACGCGGAGGTCACGACCGTCGACCCGAAGCAGCACGACGTCTTCGTGGCGGCGTTGAAAGAGGCCGATGGCGCGATCGGCGCGGGCGTGCCGATTACGTCAGCCATGCTCGAAGGGGCGACGAAGCTGAAGGCGCTGGCGACGGTGTCGGTAGGTTTCGATGCCTTCGATATCGCCGACCTGAACCGCCGCGGCATCCTGCTCACGAATACGCCGGACGTGCTGACGGAATCGACGGCGGATACGGTCTTTGCGCTGATCCTCGCAAGCGCGCGCCGCGTGGTGGAACTCGCGGAATGGGTGAAGGCGGGCAAGTGGACGAAAAGCATTGGCGAAGACTGTTTTGGTGTCGATGTGCAGGGCAAGACGCTCGGTATCATCGGGTTGGGACGGATTGGCGGCGCGGTCGCGCGGCGCGCGTCGCTCGGCTTCAGGATGAACGTGCTGTACACGAACCGCAGCCCGAATGCGCAGGCTGAACGTGACTACGGCGCGAAGAAAGTCGATCTGGACGCGTTGCTCGCCACCTCCGATTTCGTGCTGCTGCAAGTGCCGCTAACCGCTGAAACGCGCAACCTGATTGGCGCCGAGCAACTGAAGAAGATGAAGCGCAGCGCGATCCTGATCAACGCATCGCGCGGACCGACAGTAGATGAAGACGCGCTGATTCAGGCATTGCAGGACGGCACGATCCTCGGTGCGGGTCTCGATGTGTTCGTGGAAGAACCGCTGCCTGCCGACTCGCCATTGCTCAAGCTGAAGAACGTGGTGGCGCTGCCGCATATTGGCTCGGCCACGCATGAAACCCGCCACGCGATGAACAAGAATGCCGCGGAGAACCTGGTCGGCGCGTTGAATGGCACGCTGACGAACAATATGGTGAATCCGGAAGCATTGAAGCGCTGAGCGGCTTGAGGCAAGCTCGCTGCATTGAACAAAGCGCGCCTTGGCGCGCTTTGTTCTTATCGGATGTCGAACGAGAACATGGCAAGAGACAATTTTTCGAATGACCGGCGCGCGACCATCACCGACGTCGCGCGCGAAGCCGGCACCGGCAAGACCAGCATTTCGCGTTATCTGAACGGCGAGACGGGCGTGTTGTCGACGCAATTGCGCGAGCGCATAGAAGAGGCAATCGCAAAGCTCGATTACCGCCCGAACCAGATGGCGCGCGGGCTTAAACGCGGGCGCAACCGGCTGGTCGGGATGCTCGTCGCGGACCTGACGAATCCGTACTCGGTCGAGGTACTGCAGGGCGTGGAAGCAGCTTGTCACGCGTACGGTTATATGCCGCTGATCTGCCATGCGGCGAACGAGGTCGATCTGGAGCGGCGATACCTGCAATTACTGAGCACGTATCGTGTGGAAGGCGTGATTGTGAATGCGCTCGGCGTGAAGGAGGAGACGCTGGAAACGCTTGCTCGCGGCGGTGTGCCGGTCGTGCTGGTGGACCGCTCGGTCGACGGGCTCGTGACCGATATGGTCGGGCTGGACAACACTGAAGCGGTACGGATGGCGATCCGTCATCTCGTGAGCCAGGGTTTCGATGAACTGCTGTTTGTCGTCCAGCCGTACGCGCAGGTCAGCTCGCGACGCGTGCGCGAAGCGGCATTTCGTGACACTATCGGCGCGCTCGGCGTTTCTGGCGTGTCAGGCGCCACGATCGTGCTCGATCTGGATAATGACGAAACCCTTGCTGAAATTGACGCGCGTATTGACGCCGCGCAACGGCGGAATCGCCGCGTAGCGCTGTTTGCGGCGAACGCGCCGGTAGCATTGCGGGTCGCGCTGCATCTGAAGGCGCTTCATGGCGCCGACTGGCAGCGGCGGGTGGCGCTGATGAGTATCGATGACTCCGAGTGGGCCGAACTCGCCGGCATGACGACCGTGCGCCAGCCGACCTATACCATAGGCGAGCGCGCCGTCGAGTTCCTGCATGAGCGCATTGAAGGTGCGGTCATGGCGGCGCGAGAATGCCTTCTGCCGGGCGAACTGATCGTGCGGACATCGACATCGGCACCAACAAATAATGGCGGCACATAGTTCTTGAGGGAATTTAATTAATGGTAAGTGCCTTGACGCTGGTCTGTATCACCCTCGCGACGCTGCTGATTGCCGCGTTGCCTATCTGGTTGTATCGCAAGACAAAACCCCGGTTTGGTTTCGAGCGGCGCGATGTGATCGTCGGGATCGCGGTCTTCGCACTGTTTTCGATGGTGATCGAACGTGGCCTGCACGGGCTCGTCCTGAGCCACGCGACCACGGTCGGCTTGCTGATGAATCCGGCCATTTTCGTGGTCTACGGCGCGCTTGCCACGGGTCTGTGCGAAGAAATCGGGCGCTTCATCGGTATGAAATGGCTGATCAGACGCGATCCCGCTTCGTTGCAACGCCCGGGCACGGCGCTCGGCTATGGAATCGGCCACGGCGGCGCGGAAGCGTGGCTCGTCGGCGTGCTGGTGCAACTGCAGTGGATCCTCTACGCGCTGCTCGCCGATCGCGGCATGCTCGATCAATATTTCACGAGCGTCCCGGCCGAGTCGCTGCTGCGGCTGCACGCCGTGCTCGGCAGTCTCGCGCCGGAATCCGCCGCGTTGTTCCTGGTCGAGCGGGCGGCGGCGTTCGTGTTCCAGGTGGGGTTGTCGGTGGGAATGTGGCATATGCTGCGCGAGCGTTTCCGCTTCACGCTGCCGTTCATGATTGTTGCGCACGCGCTGATCGCATTGCCGGTTGCGCTGTATCAGGCGCGCTTGATTCCGCTGCTCGCCGCCGACGCCGTGTATCTCGTGTTCGGGTTGATCGTGATGCGCGCACTTCGGCGCTATTTCCTGGGCGTGGCGGCAGCCGCGAATCGAGCCGCGCGCGCGAAGGCGGGGAACTGAGATGGACGACGAATATCAATACGACTGTCCGAGCGCCGATATCGAATTGCTGGCGCGCGTGGTCAGCGACCTGTTCCCGGAGCAGACGCAATTTTCCGAGCGCCCGGGCGACGACGGCCAGCTATCCCTCGTGATTCATTACGTGGCAATGCGCTTCGGTGCAACGGCGCGCCGCATTGCCATCGATATCCGTTTCGATCCCGCCGCGCTCGCGCGTTACAGGGCGATGCCGCCGCGGCTGCACGCGCGTAGCTATGCGGTGCTACGTGCCTATGTGGAAGCCACGCTCGGCTCGCTCGAGGAGATGTACGCGGGCGGAGAAACTGTGCCGCGCACGGTGGAGATCGATATAGGTGAAGATTTCGCGTGAGCCTGGATGCAGCCGGGCCAAGCCCTGCGCTACCTACGCGCTTATCAAGCGCGCTTATAAACCTTCGCGAAACGGGCCGCCTTGACTACCCCGTAGTCGCCCGGCGCGTATTGCATGACCCAGTCGCCCCCTTCGCCGTGAAGCACATCGCCGGCTTCAGAACGCGCGATTGAAAACGCTTCGTGCATTTGTTTCGCCAGGACCGCGACTGGCACGTTCCGGTACGCACCGGCGTGGCCATGCGTGACGCCGTCGTGCGCGACGTACTTGGCATCGAACCGATCCCGCGATACCACCCAGCGCTCGCCGGTAGCGCCCGTGATCAACGCATCGCCGGGAGCATAGCGGTTCGGGCCTTCCAGGCTCATCAGCGAGCCGGGTTCTTCAGCAAACTCGACCGCGACGGTTTCGTCTTTCACCACGCGATGCGCGGCGGGGTCAGCGGTGAGGTCGAGGTGGGTAAGGGTGATTGGCGTCATGCGGATGTCGTGGAAAACGCTGAAACGATAATAATCCGCGATCGTAACGCCAAGCTCCCCGTTATGCATACCGCCATGTGAAAGCGCCCGCATCGAAATCTCGAAGCGGGCGCTTTTTCACGAGCTCAACACCGGCATGACCCGCGTGAAGTCCGGCATTCAGATCAAGCAGTTACCGCAAGCTTACGGCTTGGTGGTCGAAGCACCGTCTGCCGCTGCGGCTGCCGGCGCCTTGCGATGCGGCGCGCGGCCTTTATGCGCGCCCGGCTTGCTCGACTGGTGGAAGCTTGCGTCGGCGAGTTTCTTTTGCTCCGGCGAAAGGCTTGCGTACAGCGGCTCGAAAGCCTCGACCAGACGCTTCGTACCGTCCGCGTGTGCTTGCGTGATCTGCTCGTACTGCTTCATGTCGTCGAGCGCGCTTGTGTTGTCGCCCAGCGCAATGCGTTGACGGTACAGATCACCCATTGTGTGGCCGTTGTCGCGCATGACGTCGGCGAACTTGTTCCATTGCTCGTCCTGGGCAGGGGTGATCTTCAGCTTGGCATGCAGTTCCGAAATGCGTTGCTCGACGCGCGCCTCACGCGCCTGGCTGCGTGCCGTATCTGGTGCCGATGCGCCCGCGGGCGCTGCCGGAGCGGACGATTGGGCGAAAGCCGTGGAAAGGGCCAGCGAGGCAGCCAATGCAACGAATGTTTTTTTCATGGGTGACACCTTGGGTCCATTGAGAAGGGGCAAGCAATACACGGAAAAGATAACGTGTGATGTTTGGCCGACGCCGCTATTAATATCACGTTAGCGCACGGTGTTGCTCGGGTTGCCACAACTGCTTACAACCGATACGTCCGCGAAAAAAATGCGATGAAGGAGCAATCCGGGTCCGTAGTGGTAGGAGTTTAACCAACAAGCGAGGGCAGGCGCAGTTTGATGCGCTCGTGTTTTAATGTCTTTGCTTTTTCATGGCTTTGTCATGCTTTGTTACGCGCATGAAGTCGTTCATGATTTCATGCCTCAGTTTCGCTGGTTTAAACAAAATCAAACAAAAGGATCACCCTCCATGCGACCGCCGCGCCTCGATCAGCTCGACGACATCGACCGGAACCTTGTCGCGTCTTTGCAAGTGAATGCCCGTGAAAGCGTGTCCGAGCTTGCGCGTCAACTCGGCATTGCGCGCACGACGGTGATCGCCCGGCTTGCGCGGCTTGAGAAAACCGGCGTGATTGCGGGGTATGGCGTCCGGCTGGGACAAGATGTGCTCGATGCCAGTATCCAGGCCTACGTGGGCATCAAACTGGCGCCGAAGTATGGCCGCGACGTGCAGAAGCGCTTCGCCAGGATGCCCGAGATGCAACTGCTCTGCGCGGTGAGCGGCGAGTTCGATTATGTTGCGTGGCTGCGGGCGGATTCCCCCGACCGGCTGAACGATCTGCTCGATGAAATCGGTGGACTGGAAGGCGTTGAACGCACGACGACTTCGATCATTCTCGCCCGCAAGGTTGATCGGGGCGGCCTGGGTTAAAAGATCCGTTCGGCAGAGTTAATCGGGCGATTTCATGCAATTTGTCGCGTTGATTCGTCAAAACGTCGAAATTGATAGTCAATTCGCATCATTTTGTGTCTTTTATCAATATTCATGCGCTCCTAAACTGATGGCCGGAGATTGCCTCTCGACCGCCCATCAAGGAGATAAACATGAAAATTGCCCTCATCGGCGCCGGCCTGATTGGCCAGAGCATTGCTCATTTGCTGCGTGAAACCGGCGACTATGAAGTGGTCGTTTTCGACCGCGATGCCCACGCGCTCGACCTGCTTGAAGCGCAGGGCATTCCCACCCGTCGCGTCGATTCCGCCGATGCGAACGCACTGCGTCTCGCACTGCAAGGCTTCGACGCACTCCTCAACGCGATGCCGTACTACCTCGCCGTGACCGTCGCAACGGCGGCGAAAGCGGCCGGCGTGCATTACTTCGACCTGACTGAAGACGTGCGGGCAACCCACGCGATCCGCGCGATCGCCGACAATTCCAGCCACGCCTTCATGCCGCAATGCGGCCTGGCGCCGGGGTTCATTGGCATCGTGGCGCACGATCTGGCGAAGCGCTTCGCCGAGGTGCGTGAGGTCAAGATGCGGGTTGGCGCGTTGCCTGAGTTTCCGACCAACGCGTTGAAATACAACCTGACCTGGAGCATCGATGGGTTGATCAACGAGTATTGCCAGCCGTGCGAGGCTATCCGCGACGGCAGTACGCAATGGGTGCAGCCGCTGGAAGGGCTGGAGCATTTTTCACTCGATGGCACCGAGTACGAGGCGTTCAATACATCGGGCGGGCTGGGTACGCTATGCGAAACGCTGGCCGGCAAGGTGGAGACGCTGGATTACAAGTCGGTGCGGTATCCCGGGCATCGCGAGCTGATGAAGTTCCTGCTCGACGACTTGCGCATGTCGAGTGATCGCGACGGCCTGAAGGCGATGTTGCGGCGTGCCATACCGGCTACGGCGCAGGACGTGGTGCTGGTGTTCGTCACGGCAACGGGCATGCGCGACGGGCGCCTTGTGCAAGATGTATTCACGCGCAAGATATTCGCGAAGAACGTATGCGGCGTGCCAATGAGCGCGATCCAGATCACGACCGCCGGTGCGATCTGCGCGGAACTCGATCTGTTCCGGGAAGGCATGTTGCCGCAGAGCGGCTTTATCCGGCAGGAGCAGGTGCCCCTGGAAGCGTTTTTGGCGAACCGGTTCGGACAGTTGTACGAGGGCGCGAGCTCGCTGGGCGTTGTCCGGCAACTAGAGGCTGCTTGAGGCTTCGCTCGCGGTGACGCCCCGCGGTCTGCCGGTTTTGAGCGTGGGGCGAAGCGAGCGGTCATCCATCTCTTTGCCTGACCAAACCCGGTAGACCGGCAGATCAACTTCTCCTGTATTGATTCATCAGCGGCGTCGACGTAATGCCATGCAGGATCACCGACGCCGCGATCACTCCCAGCACCAGCGGTGCAAGCATTTCGGCAACGCTGCGAGGCGCATGCTCTAACGCGTACGTCAGGTAATAAAACGACCCAACGCCGCGAATCCCGAACCAGCTGGTGAGCAAGCGCTGCGAGCGCGTCGCCGATGAACCCAGCAACGAAGCCTGCACAGACACTGGCCGGGCCACGAAAAACAACAGCCCGATTACCGCGGCGCCATGCCACGTAAACAGCCGGTCCCAAACATTGGCGAGCACGCTGCCTACCATCAGCATCACCGCGACTTCCGCGATTCGCTCGAGTTCTATCGTGAAGCCGAGGACCCGTTCCGCGACAAACGCATGCGCTCGATCAGGATCGGAGGCGGTGGCGCCAACGTCCTCGGTATCGATCACACCCACCGCTTCATGCGCCGACTTGTCACCGCTGGCCTTTTGCTCGACACGCCGCATCGCGAGGCCCGCCGCGAACACGGCCAGGAACGCATATGTGTGGATCAATTCGGCGACGCCATACGCGAGCGCGATCAAGCCCAGCGCATAAAAACCTTCGGGTCCGAGAGCCAGGCCATGGCGAGTGCGCAGCCACGCAATCAGCCGTACCGCGAGGTCTCCCAGCAGCCAGCCCACGGCCAACGCACCGGCGACACCCCAGAGGGCATCGCCGGCGAAATGCCAGCTCAGCGCCTGCTGTGGCGATACCTCATAGTTGCATACCGCGATTCCCAGCAACGCAAACGGCAGCGCAATGCCGTCGTTCAAACCGCCTTCGCCGGTGAGCGAGAAGCGCAGCAAGTCGACATCGCCGGGAACCTGCACTTGCACGTCATGGGCGAGCACGGGATCGGTGGGGGCAAGCATCGCGGCGATGAGTAATGCAGGTCCCCAGTTCATATGCAGCAGATAGACGCCTGCCAGCGTCATGATGGCGACCGTTGCCACCATCGCGACCAAACCGAGGCGCAGGGGCAAGAGCCAGATGCGGTCGGTGGGCGGCACCCGCAGACGCAACCCGATCGCGAACAGCGACACGAGCATGGCGACTTCGGTGATCCGGCGCAGCAGGGTGGCTTCGCCCAGCAGATCGATCTTCAGCAGGCCGATGCCAAACGGACCCAGCCCGAAACCGATGGCGAGATACACCATGGCGCTGCTGATCGGCAGTTGTTTGAACGTCGAACTGGCAAGCCCCATGAAAATGAGAACACCGCCAACGACGAGAAACCATATCGTTTCGGTCATGAGAGCCTGAGGTAAATGCAGCGTACCCGAACAGGAGCAAGAGGCATGCCACAGGCTTTGCCGTTATGGCATCGCCGAAACGCTTCGGCCCTGCGTTACAGCATGCGCCGCAATGTGCCGTCCTTGAGCACTACATGATGTCCGATCGCCGCTAACGCGTGCGCGCCGATGACCCAGTAGAACAAATTCCCTAGAAACTCATGGGCTTCCTTGATGACGGGCCGTGCGACCGGATCGGCACCGACGAGCTGTATCTGCCAGCCCAGCCCGGCGAGCGTCACCGGATGCCCGCCCAGGTTGATCATCAGGATTCCGAGTAAAGGCTGCGCAAAAATGAACACATACAGCGCGAGGTGGACCAGGCGAGCAAGGAAAGTGAGCACGCGAGCGTCGGCGATCTCCGCGGGTGCGCCGTGCCACAAGCGCCATGCCAGGCGGAGCACAGCCAGCGATAACACCAGCGTGCCGCACCAGAAATGCACGTTACTCCAGAAAATGCGGCTGTCGCTACCTTTGGGTCCTCGGATCTCGATGGCGAAATAAGCCAGCGCGATCAGGACGACAATGGCCCAATGAAAGAAAATCGAGGGCTTCGAATAGCGTTCCAGTCCTGGTGTATTCGGGGTGGTTGATCCAGCGGGCATGCAGTTCTCCGGTATGTTTCATTGAGCGGTTCCGCCCGTGGCACGAGCATGCAATGAACGGATAATGGCGTACGCATATTCCATCGCTCTTTCCATCGATCCTTCCATCGATCCGGCGTGAGGATGTCAAATCGCTACAGTTCGAGCGGATGGCTGAGTAAGATCACGCGAACGTACGCATCAACCGATGCTCGCCGCCCCGGGCTCATGTGTCAACGCGCCAACGAGACAACGAACTTTCCGATCCGCCGTGAAACGTAAAATGCCCGCGCTGAATGCGCTCAAAGCCTTCGAGGCGGCCGGTACCACCGGCAGCTTCACCCGTGCAGCCGCGCTGCTCAACGTCACGCAAAGCGCGGTCAGCCGGCAGGTCCGGCAACTTGAGGAGCAGCTTGGCGAGACGTTGTTTTCCCGCCGTCATCAGCATCTCGTTCTCACGCCGAGCGGTCGCGTGCTGCTGCGCGCGTTGCAACAATCCTTCGACAAGATCGAACTGACGGTCCGCGCGATCGGCCAGAAAAATGATGTCAACCGCTTGCGCATCAACGTCCCGCCGACCTTTGCCGCGCGCTGGCTGGTGCCGCGCCTCGGGCGCCTGCGCGAGGCGTTTCCGCAACTCGACCTGAGCATTACCACGCGTGTGGACGATGGCCTCACGGATTCGAACCGGCTCGACTGCGCGGTGCGTTTCGGCGATGGCGAATGGAATAACCTTGAAAGTACCTTGCTGATGCACGAGCGGCATATCGCGGTGGCGTCGCCCGCGTTGCTGGATCGTGAAGGCGTGGATGCACCGGTGGAGCTGAACCGCTTCACCTTGCTGCATGTTCTATCGGGCGAAGATCAGCGGTATCTGACCTGGCAACACTGGCTGGACGCCGCGCGTATAGAAGGCGTGGACACGGACAACGGTCACGAATTCGACCTGCTCGATTTATCGATACAAGCCGCTGTTGACGGCATGGGTATCACCATTGCCGATCGCCACATGATCGCGGCCGAACTGGCGTCCGGGCAATTGCGGCAGGTGCTGGATGTGGAGGTGGAAGGGCGCCAGTCGTACTGGTTCGTGCTGCGTCCCGAGCAGCGTGCAAGCGGGACGCAGCGGCTTTTCCAGCAGTGGCTTCAGGCCGAAGCGGCCGCAAGCGCTTCGCGTTGAACGAAGGTGGGCGTGGCGGCATCGGCGAGAATCATTTGCGCGCCTTTTTCCGCGACCATCATCACGGGTGCATTGATATTGCCGGACGTGACGTTCGGGAAAATGGACGCATCGACAATCCGCAATGCCTCGATGCCATGTATGCGCAGACGGTCATCGACTACCGCGGTCCGCGGGTCCGGGCCCATCGCGCACGATCCGCACAGGTGATAGATCGAGCCGCTGTTCTCGCGGAAATACTGCAGCATGGCAGCCTCGTCGCCATCGGGCACGACTGCCACGCCCGGCAGCGTTTCTTCCACCGTGACCGCGCGCAACGCCGGGGCCTGCATGATCGAGCGGATCAGCCGGCTGCCCTGGATCACTTCATCTATGTCCTTTTGCGTCGTCAGATAGTTCGCGTGAATCAACGCGGCATCGTTTGCGTTCGCCGACGCGATCTCGATCGATCCGCGGCTCGTCGGCCGGCACGGATTGAACGCGAGCAGGAAACCGGGATACGGCTCAGGCGTGAGCTGCGAGCGGTTCGATTTCGGAATCCGGTACGACAACGGATTGAAGTAAAGCTGCAGGTTCGCGAGCGGGCTGGCCGGGTCGGTGCTGAAGAATCCACCGGCCTGATTCACGCTCATCGCAAGCGGCCCTTTGCGCGTCAACAGATATTGCAGACCGAGCTTCAGCTTGCCGAGCAGCGAACCGAAATCGCCATTCAGCGTAGGCATATTCGCGCGATAGTAGTAGCTCGCGCAGAGATGATCCTGCAGGTTCTGGCCGACGGCGGGAAGCGCATGCAGGACGGGAATCCCGTGGCGCTCAAGCAGTGCCTTCGGACCGATGCCCGAGAGTTGCAGCAGCTTTGGCGTGTCAACCGCACCCGCGCACAAAAGCACTTCGCGTGCGGCGTGGAAAGTCTTCTTGACGCCGTTTTGCGATACCTCGACGCCCTTGGCGCGCAGTCCGTCAAACAGTACGCGCGAAGTCAGCGCGTGATGTTCGATATGCACGTTCGAGCGCTTCAGCGCCGGTTCCAGATACGCCACGTTGCTCGACGCACGCCGGCCTTTGTGGGTGTTTACATCGTAGACGCCGGCACCTTCGATCTTCGCGCCGTTGAAGTCGTCGTTGCGCGGAATCTTGAGTTCATCGCAGGCATCGAGGAAGTGACGCGTGATGGCGTGAATACCACGTTTCATCGATGTCACATGAATTGGGCCGCTCGCGCCATGCACGGCAGTGTCCCCGGCCTCGTGTGTTTCCAGCTTGCGGAAATACGGCAGCACGTCCTTGTACGACCAGCCAGCGTTTCCCGCAGCGGCCCAGTCGTCGAAATCGCGCGGTGCGCCACGCACGTAGATCATCGCGTTGATGGAGCCCGAGCCGCCTTGCACCTTGCCGCGCGGTGCATAGATTTTCCGGTCCGCCAACTGTGCTTCCGGCTCGGTGTAATACATCCAGTTGCAGGCCGGATCGTAGTAGGTCTTGGCAAACCCGACTGGAATCTTGAACCAGAACGAATCGGCCTTGCCACCCGCTTCGAGTACAAGCACGGAGTATTGTCCCGACGCGGACAGCCGCTCGGCGAGAATGCAGCCAGCTGATCCCGCGCCGACGATGATGTAGTCGTAAGTCATGTTATGTACTCGGCCTCAGCCTTTGGCCGGAGACGTATCCCGGACATCGGCAGGCTTGGACGCCATCTGCAGATGCAGACGTTCGCCGGTGTAAGGAGAATGGGCACGCACGACGTCCATGTTCAATTCCACGCCCAGTCCCGGCGCCTTGGACGGCACGATATAACCGTCTTCCCATTGAATCGGCGTCTTGAGAATCTCCGCGTGAAAACCGTCCCACGTGCCGATGCTTTCCTGGATAAGGAAGTTAGGCGTGCAGGCGGCGAGCTGGATGCTCGCGGCTGCGCCAATGGGTCCGTTGTACAAATGCGGAGCGATCTGTGCGTAATAAACTTCGGCGAGGGCCGCGATCTTTTTGCCTTCGAGCAAGCCGCCGCAGCGCGCAACATTCAGCTGCAAAATGGACGCCGCACCTGCTTGCAGCAGCTTGAAGAACTCATACTTGGTCGTGAGGCGTTCACCGGCCGCGATGGGGATGCTGGTGTGCCGGGAGACTTGCGCCATCGCCTCTTCCTGACCGGGCGGGACGGGCTCTTCGAACCACAGCGGATCATATTTTTCAAGGCGTTGCGCGAGCCGGATTGCGGACGACGGCACCATCTGGCCGTGCGTGCCGAACAGCAGGTCGCATCGGTTGCCAACAGCTTCACGGATGCGCTTGCAGAAGGTCTCGCAGCGTTCCAGAACGTCGAGCGAAAGCTGATGACCCGAGTACGCGGTGTACGGACCGGCGGGATCGAACTTGACCGCAGTGAACCCACGATCCGCGTTCTGCACCGCACATTCAGCAGCGAGATCGACATCGTCGTAGTCGTATTCGCCCGCGGCGTTCTTTGGATAGAGGTAGGTATACGAACGCAGCCGTTCGTTGACGAGACCGCCCAGCAATTCATACACTGGCTTGTCCGCTGCCTTGCCGATGATGTCCCAGCACGCCATTTCAAGGCCGCTGACGACGCCCATCATCGTGAGGTCGGGACGTTGCGTGAAGCCGCTTGAATACGCTTCGCGGAAAAAACGCTCCACGTGATGCGGATCGTGGTCTTGCAGATACCGTCCAAACACGTCGTCGATAATGTGCGCCATCGCTTTCGGATGGAACGTCGCTGAATAAATTTCGCCCACGCCTTCAATTCCGCAAGCGGTTTTCAGCTTCACGAAGATCCAGTACATGCCGCCCAAATGCGGCGGCGGCACGGCGACGAAATGCGTTTCGAGGGAGACGATTTTCATTGGAGGACGTCCTTTGCAACGGTCGTGCGCATGCGCTTGAGCGCGAGTGCGGCTATGCCGCCAATCACGCTGATCGCAGCGATGTAAGAGAAGTAGAACTGGTAGCCGAGAAGGCCGGGGAAATGCTCAGTAGTCCAGCCGTTCACGAGCGGCAGGAACACGTCAGGTGAATAACCGACCAGTGAAACAAGGCCGATGGCCAAGCCCGTTATGCGCAGCGGAATGCCGCATTGGTCGAGCAGTGACCAGTAGAGGCCGCGAATCGCGTACGTCAGGATGCCGATCACCAGCACCACCACCGCGATCATTGCAACGCCCGCACGCGGATCGATATGGCCGAGCGTGGGCAGCACGACCAGTGCGACCAAACCAAGCGCTGCGAGAAACAGGGCAGTGGTCAACACGCCGAGCGTAGAGAAACGGTCGCCGAGATAGCCGCCGCCAATACCGCCAATCGGGCGCATCCAGAGCTTGAGCGTGGTGAGCGTGCCGGCCATGACCACGGTCATCTTCAGGTCGCCGACTTGCAGGTAAGCCGAGAAGCTATAGGTGGCCCAGAAGATCTGATAACCGCAGAACACAATGGCCGCCATCAGCCAGAGTTGCGGAATGCGCATCAGCGTGAGGAGATCGCGCCACAGCGAATGGTTTTGCTTGAGATTGTCTGCCGCTTGCTGTTTTTCCAGCGCCGTTGCGGGCGGTTCTTTCACCATCGCCATCAGCAATCCCAGCGCGATACAGACGCCCGAATACAGGTACACGACGTATTTGAAGCCTACGTTCGTCGGCAGGCCATGCTTCTCCGTGGCGGTCGCAAAGATCACCAGCGCGACAGTCGCGAGCAACGCTTCGATCAGGCCGCGTCCGCCGTCGAGCAAGCCGAAGAACCGGCCTTGTTCGTCGTGCGCGGCAATCGTCTTTACGCGCTTCAGAATGGAAGCCCAGAAGGTCAGGCCCGTGGTCAATCCCCAGCAGCAGAACACGGCGAGCAAAACGGGGAAGCTGGGCGCCGTCGAATAGACCAGTCCGAGACCGCCGGTAGCAATCAACGAAAAGCAGATCAGGAAACGCGGAGCGATGCGATCGGCAAGCCAGCCGCTCGGCAAATAGCTGATCAGGAAAACGGTGCCGAGTATCGAATACAGATAACCAAGCTGGCTATTGTCGATATGAAAAAACTCGAGCATCGGCGTCTGGTAGACCTGACGCAAATACAGCAGCGGATAGATCGCGCCCGCGGCGATCACCAGCAGCAAAAGCTGCATGTATCGCTGCGCACGCGTTTTATCTGCGATTGACGGGGTGATGCCGGTCAGGGTCTTTTCCACAATAAGTCTCCTTCGGCTGCTCGCAATGAACGCCGTTTTTATAAATGTTCGAGTAGGTGATGAGGTGGTCAGTACTTCATGATGACGAGACGCGTCTGCGTGAATTCGAGCATGCCGTGCTTGCCGTCGTCACCGCCCAGGCCTGAGCGTTTCCAGCCGGCGTGAAAGCCTTGGTAGGGATCAGCGGGCGTGCGGTTCACATACAGTTCGCCGGCTTCAATTTCGTTGGCCACGCGCATCGCGGTGCGATAGTTCTCGGTGTACAGCACCGAAGACAAGCCGTATTGATGGTCGTTGGCCATCGCGAGGGCGTCGTCGAGTGTGTCATACGAGATCACCGGCAGCACCGGTCCGAAGATTTCTTCACGGACAATTTCCATGTCGTGGCGGCAATTGACCAGCAGCGTTGCCGGATAGAAATAGCCAGGGCCTTCGGGCAACACACCACCGGTGGCGATCGTTGCGCCCTCGGCAACGGCGCGCTCGACCATCGCGTGGATGTTGCGCTGTGCCGAGCGGCTGACGAGCGGACCCATCTTCGATGCATCTTGCGAGCGATCGCCGGAGCTCACTGCATGCATCTTCGCGCGCAGCAGTTCGACGAAACGATCATGCACGCTGGCGTGGACATAAACGCGTTCCATCGCGGTACACAATTGCCCGCAATGCGTGGTCTTCGACGCCACGATAGCGCTTGCCGCCGCTTCAAGATCAGCATCCGGCTCGATGATCGCAGGCGCCTTGCCACCGAGTTCCAGGGAAGGCTTCGCTATGTTCGTCTTGCAATAATCGAGCACGATGCGCCCGGCGTTCACGCTGCCGGTCAATGTGATCATGCCTACTGCCGGATGCGTGCAGACTGTGCCGGCGGTGGCGTGGTCCATCGCGAGCACGTTGAAGATGCCTGCGGGCAGACCCGCTTGAAGCGCGGCTTCCGCAATCTCGAATGCGGACGCCGGCGTGTTGTTGCTCGGCCGTACGACCACCGCATTGCCCGTGATCAATGCGGGCGCGACTTTGCGCAGAAGGGTATACACCGGGTAGTTGAACGGTATCAGGCAGGCCACTACGCCAATCGGTTCACGATGCAGCACGAGGTTTTCGTTCGGGGTATCGCTGGGAATGACTTCGCCTTCAATCCGGCGCGCCCATTCCGCGTGATACCGCGTGATGTCGGCGGCGTAGCGGGCTTCGTTCTCCGAATCGGCCACGCTCTTGCCGGACTCCAGCGCGAGAGCCGCACCAATTTGCGGAGCGCGCTCGACGATGGCATCGGCGAAACGGCGCAGATGCTCACCGCGCTCAATCGCCGTCAGTGCGCGCCACTTTTTCTGCGCACGCGAGGCGGCTTCCACCGCGCTTAACGCGTCATCGTGCGAAGCCAGCGTGACACGCGCGATGACGTCCGACGTGGCGGGATTGTCAACATCAGAGAAAGCGTCAGATTGCGGCTCGACAAAACGGCCATCGATGAAATTACGGTAGGTGCGCATCGTGATTGCCAGGAAAGGTGAAGCGCCGCGGCCGTCCGCGACGTGAATGGCGGTAGTTTTATCGGCGTGACACTCGGCCACAAGCGATTAAAACTCGACCCGCCCATGCGGAAAACGCACTGAAAGGCGGCGGTATTCGCGCAGCGCGATAGCCGATGGCGAGCTACCATGCCAAAACGCCACGTTTGTTCACTGTTCCGCGCTGATCCGGCCTGACCATTCACTGGGGAGACTCGCATGTCACAGCAGATGTCACAGCATTTCGACGCCATCGTGATCGGCACCGGACAAGGCGGCGGCCCGCTTGCCGTCAAGCTGGCCGAGAGCGGCCGGCGGACCGCCATAATCGAACGGCATCTGTTCGGCGGCACCTGCGTGAACGTGGGCTGCACGCCGACCAAGACCTATGTGGCAAGCGCGCGTGCAGCGCACGTCGCGCGGCATGCAGGCGACTACGGGGTGATCGTGGAAGGCGAGGTGCGAGTCGACCTGGCGCGGGTCAAGGCGCGTAAGGACGGCGTGATCGCCCAGTCACGCGAAGGCGTCGAAAAGTGGTTGCGCAGCACGCCGGGCGTGGTGGTATTCAATGGCCACGGCCGCTTCACAGGTCCCCATTCGATCAGCGTGACAGGCTCCGACGGCCAGCAACAAGCGCTCGACGCGGACGCGATCTTCATCAATACGGGCACGCGTGCAACCGTGCCTGAAGTCGACGGGCTGGCCAGCGTTTCACATCTTACGAATTCCACCATCCTCGAATTGACCGAGTTGCCCGAGCATCTGGCGATTGTCGGCGGAAGTTATATCGCGCTGGAATTCGCGCAGATGTTCCGGCGTTTCGGCAGCCGCGTGACCGTGCTCGTCAGGGGCGAGCGCGTGCTGGCGCGTGAGGACAAGGACTTTGCTGTTCAGATCCAGAAGGTCATGTCGCGGGAGGGCGTGGAATTTTTGTTCAACACCGAGGCGTCGAAGCTCGAACCGTCAGGCAAGGGGATTCGAATTACATTGAGGGAGCCGATGCGGGATCGGGCGAGCATCGAAGCATCGCATTTGCTGTTTGCGACGGGGCGCACGCCGAACACGGATGATCTCGGGCTGGAGTTGGCCGGCATCGCGTTGAACAAGCACGGTTTGATCGATGTGGACGGAGAGCTTCGTACCCGGACGAAGGGCGTATGGGCCCTCGGCGATGTCAACGGTCGCGGCGCATTCACGCATACGTCGTACAACGATTATGAAATCATCGCGTCGAATGTGGTGGATGGCGAAGCGCGCAGCGTGGATTCGCGCATCATGTGTTACGCCGTTTTCGTCGATCCACCGTTTGCGCGTGTGGGGATGAGCGAGACGGAAGTGCGCAAGGACGGCCGGCGTGCATTGATCGCCACCATGCCGATGTCGCGCGTCGGCCGGGCACGCGAACGCGGCGAGACTGACGGTTTCATGAAGGTGCTGGTCGACGCCGAAACGAAGAAGATCCTTGGCGCGGCCATGCTCGGTATCGAGGCCGATGAAGCCATCCATACGTTCATCGACATCATGAATGCCGATGCGCCGTACACCACGCTGCAACGCGCGATGCATATTCATCCGACGGTCAGCGAGTTGATTCCTACGTTGCTCGGCATGCTTGAACCGTTGAAATAATTCACGCCCGGCGTTGCTTGATGCGTTGAGCGATAACCGGACTTTGAAGCGACCGCTCATAAGCGGTTCTGTCGGCGCTAAGCGGGGAGTCACCGTTGGCGATAGCGCTCAGTTGCCGTTTCATCGATCGCACGGTATCTGGCACGCAAGCGCGAAGCGCATCGATGTATTCCGCCGTGCGCGAACTCAGTTGTTCGGGTTTGACCAGCTCGGTCAGGAAGCCGATGCGCAACATCTCGGGCGCGTCCAGCGTCATGCCCGTAAGAAAGAGCCGTTTCGCTTGAGCGAGTCCCAGCTCACGAACGTATCGACGCATGCCGTCGGGGTAATAATGCAAACCGATACGAGCAGCCGGCATGAACATGCGCGTGCCCTCTACGCCGATGCGCACATCGCAGCACAGCGCGAGATCCGTTGCCCCGCCATAGACGCTGCCGTTGAGCGCGCAGACAGTAGGCAGTGGGCAGGCTTCCAGTTCATTCAGGAAGCTTTCGAACGAATCATCGATATTACCCTCGGCCAGCGCCGACAACGTATAGCCCGAACTGAACGTGATCGCGCCGGTTCCTGTGACGACCAGCGCTATGGCTGTTTCATCTTTCCCCGCCGATGCAATCGTTTCCCTGAGCCCGGCCAGATCGGCGGGATCGATACGGTTATGTTGCTCCACACGCGTGAGCTGGATCGTGACCACGCCCTCGTGCCGCGAGCAGGAAAAACCTGGGGTAGTGCTGGTATTCGTCATGTTTCCTGCCAGTTATCGAAAGCGTTATCGGCTTGCCTGCACGCGCACGGTCATGGTTCAAAGATCAGTCGGGCAACGGTTGGCCGCGTGTTTCAATCGCCCATCGCAGCGTGATGATTCCAACAACGAATATGGATGCGGTCAGCGCAATCGGTATGCCGAGCGTTCCAAAATGGCTCACGGCAACGCCCAGGCACAGACTGACGCCCGCTGCAAAAAACCGCCCGATCGATGTCGAAAAAGCGAACGCTGTAGCGCGGATCGACGTCGGATACTGCTCGGGTAACCATAGCGCATACATGGCCGCGTTACCCCCGCCCAGGCCGATAAAAAACGACAGCGCCATGAACGGAACCAGTCCTGCATGAAGGTAGAACGCCCAGCCAAATCCTGCAACCAGGAACAGCGCGGCCGTGGCGTAATAAGCGGCAAGTGTCAGGCGGCGACCGTAGCGGTCGGCGAGAAAAGGCAGTATCAGACAGCCGATGATCGTACCGATCGAATAAATGGCCGTGGTCGCGGAGGCCAGCTTGATCGCGGTGATGGCGTCGATTCCCTGCCGCTCCGCCAACTGGATGACGGCTGTCGGCAGATAGATCGAGCCGCCCCAGAGCCCCAGAATGGCGACACTCACCAGCACCGAGTTCACGATGGTCCGCTGTCTGTAGGGCTTGGAGAAAATATCGCGTAAGGGCCGCTTGCTGGGCGCGCAAGCGTGCGCATCGCCATGCGTGCGTTTCCATTTGCGCGGTTCGCGGACCTTGAGCAGGGTGTACAGCGCGACCATGACGGGGAGCAAGCCGCACAGGAACATGACCCGCCAGCCATAGTGCGTACCGATGGTGTAATTCAAAGCCGAGGCGAGGAAAAATCCCGCGTAATAACCGGTTTGAAGATATCCCGCGCCTGCTCGCCGCCGGTCTTCGGGCCATGCTTCTGCCACGTACGTACCGGCCAGCGCCCATTCGCCACCCACGCCGACACCCGCGAGAAAACGAAAGATCGCGAGCTCCCAGACGTTATGCGAGATAGCCGCGAGCCCCGTAAAAACCGCATAGAACAGCGTAGTGGCCGCGAGCACCCGCACACGGCCGAAGCGATCCGCAAGCGGTCCCCATATGTACGAAAAACCCCAGCCCACCAGGAATAACGCGAACATCAGCGACCCGGCCAGACCGATGACACCCGGCGTGGCGGCGAAGCCCGACAACGGCAGCAACTCTTTCAACGCCGGCACGAGCACGAGCGCAAAAATCACGGAGTCCATGCCATCGAGCGTCCACCCCGACCATGCCGCCCAGAAACCAATGATCTGCTCGCGATTGAGCGTCGTTTTACGTGGCAGCGCTTCGCCGATAGCGCGACTCGATGAGTTCACTCCTGTCTCCTTGGATATTTTTATCGGGTCCGTACAGCGGCGCAGAGACGCCCCTTGCATCGGCCCAGGGGCAATATAAGCGGCAGGCGCGACATCGTGGAAATATTGAATTACGATCCATCCATAGTGTTTTTGTTATGGACGATGAAGTCGAGGGAGTGATCGATGGACCTGAAGCAGTTGAGGTATTTCCTGTCGATCGTGGAGTCGGGAAGCATTACGCGCGCAGCCGAGACACTGTGTATTGCGCAGCCTGCGTTGAGCCTGCATATCAAGAATCTGGAAGAAGAACTGGGCGTGCGCCTCTTCAGCCGCAGCGTGCAGGGCGTGAAGGTGACGCCCTCGGGGGAGTTGCTCTACCGGCATGCGAAGGGCCTTGTGCGCCAGGCCGACAACACGAAGTTGCTGCTGTCGCAGCACGCGCGCCAGCCGAACGGGACGGTCGTGGTCGGTATGCCTCACAGCACCGCGCACCTGATCGCAATCGATGTAGTCCAGGAGCTTCGCGCTCATTACCCGGGCATCATCCTGGAGCTGACCGAGAGTTCGTCGTCGGAACTATACGGACTGGTTTTGCTGGGCCGGGTGGATTTGGCTGTCGTTGTCCTCGACCAGCCGGTTCGCGGACTCACACGGACGCCGCTGCTCAACGAACAATTGTTCCTCATTCGTCATCCGGACATGGCCGGCATAGGTTCGACGTGCAGCCTCGCCGAACTGGCGCGGTTGCCGCTGGTGCTGATCAGCCCGCCGAATATCGTCAGGACAAAACTGGATCGGGCCTTCGCGGCGGCGCAGCTCGACTACAACCTGGTCGCGGTCGTCAACTCCACGTCCATGCTGGTGTCATGGGTCGAACGAGGCGTGGGGGCAACCGTCTTGCCCTGGTCCGCCGTGCACGAACAGGTCACGTCCGGCCGGCTGATGGCCACACCGCTTGACGGCGACGAATGGCAACGGGATCTGTGGCTGTGTCACGCGGAATCGCTGCCGCTTACGCCGGCGGGCGAGATCGTTCAAGGGCTGATCGTGCAGGACGTGCAACGGCGTCTTGTGCCCGGCGCATGGCTGGGCGCTCGGAGTCTGGCGGCGCTGGACGAAGGCTGAGGCTTCCGTTCGAGCACGCTGGTGTTCCACCGCTGTCCCGGCTCACTGGCTCCATACCGCAATGTGATTGATCCATCGTCAATCCGTATTTTTCATCTGCGCGGCGGCCGTCTATCTTGTGCGCTTCAATCGTGTGCTGGTTTTATCGAAAAGAAAACATCGATGAAGCCAGCACCGTCACAAGTAGATATCCGGAGGGGACATGGCATTGCCGTTGCAGGGAATCAAGGTGCTGGATCTGACCCGCGCGCTCGCGGGTCCTTTTTGTTCGATGATCCTCGGCGATCTCGGGGCGGACGTGATCAAGGTGGAGCCCGCACCGAGCGGCGACATGGTCAGGACGTGGGGACCTTTTGCCGGCGGCATCAGCGCTTACTACCTCTCGTGCAACCGGAACAAGCGCGGCATGGCGGTGGATTTCCGCAAGCCCGCTGCGCTCGACCTGCTGCGCAACATGGCCAGTTCCGCCGACGTCGTCCTCGAAAACTTTAAAACCGGCACGATGGAAAGCATGGGGTTGGGGTACGAGACGTTATCGGCGCTTAACCCAAGGCTCGTCTACGGCAACATCACGGGCTATGGCCGTACGGGTCCTGCCGCGCTGTGGCCAGGGTTCGATCAGGTCGCGCAAGGGTACGCGGGCATCATGAGTCTCACGGGCATGCCGGAGGCCGGCCCCACGCGCGTGGGCATCGCGATCGGCGACATGACCGCCGGCATGTGGACCGCTATGGGCGTCCTCGCCGCATTGCTCTCCCGGCAACAGACCGGACGTGGCCAGCGCGTCGAAAGCTCATTGCTGTCGGGACTGGTTGCCATGCTGGGCGTGCAGGGCCAGCGTTATCTGAGCGCGGGAGAAATACCCGAGCCGACCGGCAATCATCATCCGGTGATTGCGCCGTATGGGGTTTTCGAGGCGCAGGACGGCGCGCTGAACCTGGCGCCGGGCACGCCGGACATGTGGGTCAAGCTCTGCGAACTGCTGGGGCTTGAGCACATCATGTCGGACCCGCGTTTTGTCACCAACGAGCAGCGCATGCAGCATCGGGAGGCGCTAAAAGATGTCATCGATACAAAACTGCGCACGCGCACGCGCGCCGATTGGACCACTGATTTGAGACGGCTCGGCATTCCGGCTGGTCCTATCAACAACCTCGCGGACGTGTTCGCCGATCCTCAGGTGGTGCATTGCGGATTGGTCGAAGAAGTGGCGCACGGCACGATAGGTCAGTTGAAGCAGGTCGCGAGCGCGATCAGGATGAGCGAGACGACCGAAGGTTCGGTTCGCATGCCACCGCCCATGTTGGGCGAGCACACGATCGGCGTGCTGAGCGAGTACGGCTTTTCAGACGAGCAGATCGATGCGTGGCTGACATCGCAGGTCGTATTGCAGCATGAGCACGCGCTGGGCTGAATCAAGCCCCAGACCCAGCGCGGTCCGTCTGCTTATTACGTCCACTCACTAAGTCTACTCATTGAGTCTACTCACGCCGCTGGGGTCGCTTCCTTCTCCCTGGCGGCTTCTTCGTTGGCGGCGGCGTCGCGGGTTTCCGGCATCGCGAGCCAGACCAGCGCCACCGCCAGCGCACCGGCCGCGGCAAGTCCGAAGAAGCTGGTGTTCACGCCGAACTTGTCCGCCACGAACCCGGCAATCGCCGTGCTCAGCGTCGCTCCCACGCCCGCCGCCAGTCCAAAGAATCCTATACACAAGTTGTACCGGCCCTTGCCGCCGGCCACGTCGGCGGCAATTAGCGGCAGCATCACGCCGAACACGGCGCCGCTGATGCCGTCGAGCATCTGCACCGGTACCAGCAGGTAAGGGCTGGCCGCGCTGCTGGCGGCCGCGAACAGCAGCGCACGTAACGGCAGCGCCGAGAAACCGATGATCAGCACCGGCCGCCGCCCCCAGCTTTGCGCCTGCCGCCCGACCCACGGCGACAACCCCGCCACGATGAACTGCGGCACGATAATGCACGCCGCGATCACGAGTTGAACGTTGTCGCCCATGTGCGCGGTGACTTCACCGGCGGCGAGGTTCAGCATGGCCGCATTCGACAAGTGAAACAGCACCACGCACGCCGCGAAGGTCAAGAGCCTCGGATCACGCAGCAGATCGCGCAGGCTCTCAGGCCGCTCGGCCCCGGCCGCGCTCACCGCTTGCGCGATGCTCGCCCCCGCTTTCGCCGCAGCCTTTTTCATGCGCGGAACGACGGGCGCCATCTCGTGATGGATCATGTTCAGCGCGACGAGCGCAGGCAACGCCAGCGCAGCGGTCAAAAAGAACACCGAGCGCAGCGACAGGTACTCACCGAACACGCCCATCAACGCCGCCGTCAGTGCGCTGCCGATCGACGCCCAGCGCGCATTGCGCCCAAGCCGGTCGCCGAGATCGGCGCGCGAGACGAGCGCGAGCGAGATCGCAGCCATGGCGGGCACGAGCATGCAGCTCGCAAAACCATGCAGCACTTCGGCCGCGAACACGACGACAAACGTCGGGCTCGCGCCGAGCAGCAATGCACTCACGATGATCGCGATGATCGCGGCGGCAGCAGCGCCTTTCTTGTTGCGCAACGCATCGACGAGCGCGCCGGCCGGCAACTGGCTCGCCATCGCGCTGATCGTGCCGACGCTCAGCATCAGCCCGATCTCGCCTTGCGTCCATTTGTTCGCGGCGAGATAGGAGGCGATGAACGGCCCAAAGCCGGTCTGCACATTCGCGACAAAGAAGTTCAGCCAATCGAGCGCGCGCAGACTTCGTGCAATTCCCATATTTCAGATCGTCCTCATTGTTTCGAGGGGCGCGCAACGGCCGCCGCGCCGGTTTTCGCAGCCGGCTCCGGGCCGGAAGCTGCAGCCGAAGCCGGGGCAGGCTCTGGCGATGCGGCAGGTTCCGGTAGCGGGACGACGGGCGAAACGATCTTGATCGGTTGATCGGGCGAGTACGTTGGCGCGGCTTTGATCTGTGCGTCGGTGAAATCCAGTTGCAATTGCATTACCTTGTTGCGCGAGACCACGTGCAGGTCGGGCCAGTTCGCCGCGACTTGCCGTTTGTCGGCGGCGAGGGAATCGGAGAGATCGATCACGAGTGCCTGAGGTTGCGCCTGCGCATCGACCAGCACGTCGACAACGCGGCCCATCCGCGCGCCGTTTTTCTGCGCGACATTGGAGTCGATAAGTTGAGCGAGCGTCGGCGCAATGTCGTTGACCGAACCGGGTTTCGCCGATGCGTCCTGAGCCTTCGCTTTCGCCGCGCTCGACGCGCCATTGCTGCCGGGCGGTGGCATCGCGAACGTGATGGGCGCTTTTTTGGTGGCCGGATTGAACCGGAACGCGGTCCACGGAAAGGTCACCTTGCGGTCTCCCACACCCAGGAAACCCGCCAGGTTCACGATCATGATCTTCGGTTTGCCGGTGGCATCGGCGTACATGTCCACCGCTCGGCCGATCACCTTGCCGTCCGGGCGCTGGATCTCGCTGTCGAGCAAACCGCGGATTTGCTCGTGCTGCATGATGCGCGTGGTGAGCAGGGGCGGCGGCGCAGGCGGCGCTTTTTCTTCGACGGGCGGCGGCGGTGGCGGTGGCGGTTTTTTCGGCACGACCACACGCCGTCTCGGCGCGGGGTGCGGGGCTTTCGGTTCGGCCGGGGGTTGCGTAGCGACCGGCGCCGGCGCCGGCTCTTCCGGTTCCACGACTTCCGGCTCGGCTGGCGGTTGCGGCGTCGACAAGTCGACGATCGGCGCAGGCGCCTGATGCGGGAACAGGGTGCATCCCGACATGACCGCCAGGACGAGGAGGATTGCAAGCGTCCGGACCACTGTTCGCCAGTGCCATTCGTACGCTCGAAGCGGGAAACCGCCACTCATCACAAGAGCTCCATGTTGCAGGGCTGCCTTCGCGAAATTCGTGCGCCGTCGCATGGGGTATCGGCGGCGCGTGGGTTAATAATGTTCGATACGGACCTGCCGGACGGCGCGCGAAGCGGCTGCGCTCGTCTCGCTTTGTCTCGTCTCGTTTTGTCCGGCCTCGCTCAAACGCCCGCCGGACGCGACTTCGCCTCGGTCGCCTGCGCGAGCCGCGCGGCGGTGTCGGGGGCGCCCATCTTGGCGGCGGCGTCGCGTGCGGTAAAACCGTTCGCGTCCTTCGCGTCGGGGTTCGCACCTTTCTCGATCAGGAACTCGACCATCTCCATGCGATTGAACATGGCCGCGATCATCAACGCGGTGCGTCCGTCCGGCGAAGCCCCTTCCACGTCCGCGCCGTGTTCCAGCAAAACCTCGATGACCGGCTTGTAACCCTTGAACGCCGCGCCTGCGATGGGCGTCTGGCCGTTGTCGTTGCGCAGGTTCGGATCCGCCTTGTGTTCCAGCAGCACGCGCACTGCGTCGGCATGGCCGTGATAACTCGCGAGCATCACCAGCGTGTCGCCCTTGTCGTTGCGCAGGTTCGGCGGCAAGCCTTTATGGAGCAAGGCGTCGAGCATGGCGGCGTCGCCGCGGCGGGCTACGTCGAAGACCTCGCTCGCGAAATCGATGAGTTCGTCGCTCAAGGGTTCCGGGCTCTGACCGGGAATGCCTGCGGGTGAATCGGGTTGCATGGGAGGCTCCATTAGGGTTGCATGGACGGGTGCGGCGCGGCCGCGGTTCGATGCGGGGGTAGCAGGCGCGCGCCGGGTCGGGCGATGTTCGGTTGGCACTGCCGGAACCCTCGATCAGCGTCCGATGTCAGGCCGTGTCGTTCAGTCGCATACGGCAATGGTCCTGCGGGCGTTCGTGGTTTCTGCGGTTTCTATCAGTGCGTCAGGATACACAGGTTTGGCGGCAGGCCGCACCGGGATAGCAGGAATCGCGCCTTGTCTGGTCGACCGGGCTCCTTCTCCTGTCAGCGCTGACCGCGTGTTCGGAGCGTCATTCTAAAGGGTGCGTCCCCATGGTCATTCATTCTTTAGTGTCGCTGAATGTGACTGATCCGTTTGACCGGCGGTTTATCGGCTTGCACAGCGGCGCTGCTCGTTCCTCGTTGCAATCTCTTTGCGCCTGTTTTCTCCGCTGTTCATCGGCAGGTCGTCCACGCGCCGGCCATTGGAATTTTTCCTCGTGCTCGCCTGCGAGGTTATCGGCGGCTCTTTGCTTGACCTGTGCCTATCGCGCGCTTACGCTCGCCAGCACTTCATCTGGAAACACATCGTGAGCCCTGATAACGCCGATAACCCCGACACCCTTCGCCGCGTGGCGCCCGCTGCTGAACGTAATCGCGGACCCATTCTCGATGTGCTGAACCGCGTCCTGCCCAAGGCCGGCGTGGTCCTCGAAATCGCGAGCGGAACGGGGCAGCATGCGGTCCATTTCGCCGCGGCGTTGCCCACCGTCACCTGGCAACCGAGCGATCCCGACGCGGCTTCGCGCGCCTCCATCGACGCCTGGCGCAAGCACACTTCGCTCGCCAATCTCAACGCGCCGATAGCCCTGGATGTCCGGTCGGCGCCGTGGCCCGTGCCGGATTCCCTTGCGGCCATCGTCTGTATCAACATGATTCATATCGCGCCGTGGGCGGCCGCCGTTGCGCTTTTCCAGGGAGCCGGCGAGTACCTGGCAAGCAACGGCGTGCTCTTTTTGTACGGACCTTACAAGCGCGACGGGGCGCATACCGCCGCGAGCAACGAAGCCTTCGATGACCAGCTTCGGGCCACCAATCCCGCCTGGGGCGTTCGGAATCTGGAAGACGTTGTGCAGCTCGGGCGTGCGGCAGACCTGTGGATGGAAGAAGCCGTGCCCATGCCCGCGAACAACTTCTGCCTGATATTCAGGCGCACCGGCATCTGACGAATCCGATGTATCGGGAGCGAGCCAGCCGGATCGAGGCACCCAGGCCAGGCGCATCCAACGCAGGGCGGTTCGATCAGAAACCCGTCCGGATGGTTTCGTATCGGCTGGATGGAGAGTGCAGGGCCACCGTCGGCGCGGCGCAAAAGGCGTCGCAAGAACGTCGTCCGGCGCAGCGGCGAAGTGCCGCAAAAAAAGCTGCCGCACCCCCTGCGCACGCCCATCCGGCCCGCGTCCGATGTCTGCCGCCACCCCTCGTTGCGCCTCAATTGCCGTCTGGCGTGTAGACTGCGTTAGGCCTTTGGTTGCAACGTCTTCTCAAAGCACTTTTTTCGTCCTTTTCGTCCGTTTCTAGCCGATTCCCTCAAGCGGAGGCATCGTACATGCATGTAGCACTGCAACAGGACGTCGCTTCGAGCGAACTTCCGTCCCAACAGTCTCAACCGCCGGCGCGCGATCTGCGCCGTGTCGATATTCATCCCGATCACTGGTATCCGGTCGCCTGGTCGCGGGAAGTAAAACGCGGCAAGGCGCATGGCGTTCGTTTTGCCGGCGACCCCGTCGTGCTCGTGCGCACGGAAAGCGACAAAGTGTTCGCGCTGGAAGACCGCTGCGCGCATCGACAGGTGCCGCTGCACGCGGGCGTGGTCGACGGCGAAGCCATTCGTTGTTGCTATCACGGCTGGACCTACGACTGCACCGGCAGCTGTATCGACGTCCCGTATCTCGGGCGCGAACGCTTGCCGAACGGCGTGCGCTCGTATCCGTGCCGGGAAGAAGCCGGCCTGATCTTCATTTTCCCCGGCGACCCGCTGCTCGCCGAGACCACGCCGTTTCCGGCGCTGGGTTCTGTCGGCGACAAAGCCTATAAAACCCGCCGCTTCGGCCGCGAAGTGAAGTGCCATTACACCTTCATGCACGAGAACCTGATGGATATGAATCATCAGTTCCTGCATCGGAAGCAAATGGGCCAGATGAAGGCGCGTTCAGTCGGCCGCAGCCGCGGCGACGACTGGGTGGAAGTGAACTACACGTTCGCGCGCGAAGGGGGC
Source organism: Caballeronia sp. LjRoot34 (assembly GCF_964253815.1). Taxonomy (NCBI): domain Bacteria; kingdom Pseudomonadati; phylum Pseudomonadota; class Betaproteobacteria; order Burkholderiales; family Burkholderiaceae; genus Caballeronia; species Caballeronia sp. LjRoot34. Next base: position 2,291,169 of record NZ_CAXUSB020000001.1, on the reverse strand, counting down.
AAGCAGCCGATCGGCGAGGCGCTGGTGTTCAGTCAGAAACGCGGCACCAAGCCCAACGACAATCACAAAGACGTGATGACCATCCGCACGGAATATCCATACCAGACGCTCAGGATCCGCACCAAGGACCAGACGATGGTGATGGATCTGTGGATCGCGTACGTGCCGCTCGACGCCGAGCAGCGCACCAACCGCACGTTCGGCCTGCTGTCCATCCGCCGGCCGAAAATCCCGGGCATTCTTGATGCCGCGTGGCCGTTGCTGGTGTGGTTCACCGAGCGTATCTTCAAGGAGGACCGGTGGATCGTGGAGCGCGAGCAGGAAGCGCATGACCGGCAAGGCGCCGATCATAACCATGAGGTTTTCCCGGTGATCCTCGAACTGCGCTCGCTGCTGACCGAATGCGGCGCGCCGGTTCGAGAACCCGCGACGGAGCGTCGTGTGCATATGATCCAGCCGATCAGTGACTGATAATCGACTAATCTCGATTGAGTCGCGCACACGACGAAATGCCGCAGTAACAACGTCTTAGTCAAGACGTCGCAGTCATGAAGTATTAACCAGAAGAGGTCGACCATCATGGAACCCAACTCGACAGAGAACCCGGTCAAGCCGGCGGCGAACGCGCCCCCCGAACAGGACCACTTCGATGCCGCCATCAGCCACGTCGATCAATCCTACGCATCGGGTGTCATGGCTGCAGGCGCGGCCAAGGGCATTCTCTATAGCGTGATCGAGACGCTGGGCACGCTTATCGGCGACCCGGATTTGCCGGAGCATGCGCGTTCCGGCTATCAGGCGCTGCGGGTGAGCGCTCAAGAATTACGCTCGAAGATCGATTAAGCGTTTTCGCTTGTTTTCGTTTTAACCCCGAGTCGCGCAGCAAGTCCCGGTGACGCATTTTTATGTCCCCTACGTTCCCAAATCGCAACGGCTCGGGCAATAATGCAAGGTCAACCACGGAGCACATCATGAGCAAGAGCCAGGACGCGAAGAAAACCGAGAAGAAGGTCGCTGTCAAATCGCCGAAAGAAAAGAAAGAAGCGAAGAAAGTGAAGAAGGAGGCGTCCAAGCGGCAGTAATGGAAGTGACGGAAGCGACGCAAGGGCTGCAAACGGGTGCGTTCAAACGTCCGCCCGTTTGATTTTTCCTCGGCGCTTCCAGATCCCCAGCTTTTCGCAGCATGTTTTGGTTATTCGCGGCCCGCTTTCAAGCGGGCCGTTTTCATACTGAAGACCCGTTCGTACGAAGGCAAGTTGATCGTCCCGATGAGGCGGCGAACTCCATGAAAGACGCCGATGTCCCTGCACGTCACAAAATTCTGTATGATAATGATTCTCAATAACATATCTCAATCCAATTTCGAGGATTGAGACAGACCCTCTCTCGCGCTCCATGCAAGACTTTTCCACGCCGGGATCCGTATTGTTCGCGATCGCCGGCGCAATCACGTTTTATCTCGCCGCGCCCGGCCAGCGCTGGCTGCGCGCGCCGTTGCCGCCGCGGCTTTTTAGAATGCTCGGGGCGATTTTCAGCATCGCGGCGTTTGTTATCGGCGCGAGCGCGTTGCATCCCGCCACCTCGCTCGCCATCGTGTTCACTGCGGCGATGGCGTGCCTGACCGCGTGCCCGTTTATTGGCGCATTACTCGAGCGGACACGGCTACGTGGCGCTTCGAGGTGACATTGAAGACCGGGCGGCGCGAGACGTTATCGCGGGACTGGCTATCGAAAACGCTGGCAGGGGTGATCGGTGGGTTCGGGCTTGCGATTGCGGCGAGCGGACTGCTGGCGTGCCTTACACCCGGCGCCCTCGATGAGCAGAACAAATTCCAGGTCGCGATGTGGCTCGTGCCGCCCGTCTGGATCGGCGTGATGAGCGGCAGCTTTGTATTCCGCAGCGGACGGCGCGCCTGGATCGGCCTGGCCGCCGCGAACGCCCTCGGTTTCGCGATGCTCGCGCTCGCCCGTCATTTTTTCATTCGATAACCCCATGCGCAGCGACGTCATCCGCGTCTACAAGACGGTTCACACGTGGACGGGCATTGTTGCCGGTCTTGCGCTTTTTATCGCGTTCTATGCCGGCGCGGTGACCATGTTCAAGGACACGCTGAACGAGTGGGTCACGCCGCCGGCCGCGCATGCCGAGGTTTTCCCGCTGGCTCAGGCGCCGGCCGTTATCGAGCAGACGCTGGCTGAGCATCCGGCGGCACGGCGCCAGTTCACCTTGCGGATCGAACCTGCGGGCGCGGCCAGTCTTTCGTGGCGCGAGCCCGGCAAGCCGCAGCGTTTCACCGCCACGCTCGATGATGCTACCGGCAAGCTCGAAACGCATGCGCGCGGCGCGTCAAACGCAGCAAGTTTCATCGATATCCTGCATATGACGGCCGGCATTCCAGGCGGTTTCGATGTCGGCATGAGCGTGATGGCCGTGGTGTCGCTGCTTTACGGGCTCGCGCTGGTGTCCGGTGTGATCGTGCTGCTGCCGAGCCTGATCAAGGATCTGTTTGCGTTGCGCGTGGGCAAGAACCTTAAGCGGATGTGGCTCGATGCGCACAACGTCGTGGGTATTCTGAGCTTGCCGTTTCATGTGGTGATGGCGTTATCGGTTGTCGCGTTCGGGCTGAGCGACACTATCTTCGCGGTGCAGGATCGCGTGATCTATGGCGGCACGCTCAGCGCCACCGTGCAGGCGCAGAACCCGTATTACGCGAAGGCGCCAGTTGTGCCGGGCGGTTCCGTGACGCTTGTTTCACCGCTTCAGATCGTGGCCGCGGTGAAGCAGCACGCGCCGGAATTCGAGCCGGCGGAATTGAGTTATCGGGGAGCGGGGGCACCGGGCGCGACGGTATTGGTGAGTGGCGATGATCCGCGTTATCTGGCGCGCAGTGGAGGATTTGCGCTGCTGGATCCGGTGACCGGGCGCTTTCTGAATGCTCAATTCCTGCCCGGTGCCGCCGATGGCAATACATGGTCCGCGGCCACCAGCGCATTTTTCGCGTTGCACTTCGGCAGTTACGGTGGCGAGCCGATCCAATGGGGTTATTTCTTTCTCGGCCTGGCCGGCGCGTTCTTGTTCTATTCGGGCAATTTGCTCTGGATCGAGAGTCGCCGGAAGCTCGAACGGGGTGCCGATACCCCCAGGCAGCGGCCTGCGACCTACTTCATGGCAGCGCTGACTGTTGGCGTGACGCTGGGTTGCGTGGCCGGTATTTCCGCGACGCTCGCAGCGGGGAAGTTGCTGAATGGCCGCGTGGCGGATTTATCGGCGTGGCACGCCCGGATTTATTACACGGTGTTCCTGGCGAGTATTGCGTGGGCGTTCATTCGAGGCGGAGCGCGGGGATCGGTCGAGCTTTTGGCGCTGACAACGGGCGCTACTTTGCTGGTGCCGCTGGCTTCAGTTGCAGGCTGGCTTTTCCCCACCACGGGGCTGTGGTTTGAGCCTGCAGCGGCCGGGGTCGATGTATGTGCGCTGATAGGCGCCGCGTGTTTTGCCTGGATGCTGCGGGCAACCGCGAAGCGGGCCGCGACAGGTCGGCAGGATAGCGTATGGGGATATTCCGCTCGCGCGCGATGATGGGTTTTGAATGAGGCTTTGTCTGGTACCGGAAGGGGGCGAATGCAGATTGTCGCCGCTCGGCAAGGCGATGCGCTTGAGGCATGAGGCTGATTTTCTATCGCTGCGGTTTGATCGACACCGCTTTCAGACCCGAGCAGAACCGAGTGCTGTGCCAAGGCAATATCCCATGCTCGACCATGCTTAGGAGGGTGCAAGACACTGTTCGCTACGTCACGCTGTCTTACATCCGTCTCTTCATTGCATGGCCGCCGACCGCGCTTTCACGTCACGGCCGGCAGGCCGTGCGTCCAACGAACAGGCGCGTCGGGACCGCTTTGACTGACTCTCCACGGGGAGAAGAGACGGACGACGGCCGCTCCGGCACGCCGACAAAACCGGTCCACTGCGCGTCCCGTTTTCAGAAGTCCGTGGTCATCGAAAGCAGCAGCGTACGCGGTCTCCCCTGCGTCAGGTACGCGCCGGTCGCCGAGGCCCAGTAAGCCTTGTTCGTCACGTTTTCCACGGTCGCACGGAACGTGGTGACGTGTTTCAGGACGCTCGTCGTGTAGCGCGCGCCGAGATCGAAACGGTCCCAGGCCGGGATCGGCAGCTTGTTCTGCGCGTCGAGATACTGGTTGCTCGTGTGGATCCACGCGGCATTGACCGTGACGCCGGGCAGCATCGGAAGATCGTATTCCGCACCGACGTTGAACAGATAGCTCGGCACGCCGACCGGGCGCAAGCCGTCGGTGGCTCCTCCGTCCGTGTCGAGTTGCTTGGCGTTGATCAGCGTCGCGCCCGCGAGCACGCGCACGCCTTGCAGCGGCTGGCCATATACCGACAACTCAATACCGCGATGACGCTGCGTGCCGTTGGCGCCGAACAGGTTGGTCGCGCTGTCGGTGTAGACGGACGGCTGTTCGATCTGGAACGCCGACAGCGTCGCGCCGAAGTGATTCGAATCGTACTTCGCGCCCACTTCGTATTGCTTCGTCCTGTTCGGCGAAAGCGTTTGACCCACGTTGGCCGCGCCAAAAGGCGCACTCTGCCCGGCGCTCAGCGATTCGCTGCGGTTCGCAAACAACGCGATATTGTTCGTCGGCTTCACGACGAGGCCGAAGATGGGGGTCGTGATCGACTGGTCGAACGACGACGAGATCGTGTCGGTGCCGACCGTGAAGTTGTTCTGGTGCAACTGCTGATGGCGCGCGCCGATCGTGAAGAGGACGCGATCGTTCAGGAAACCGAGCGTGTCGGAGATGGCCACGCTGCGCGTCAGGATCTGATCGGCCAGACCCGGATCGGCGAAACTTCCCGCGACAAAACCATTTGCCGCAGGCTCGGGCACGATGCCTCCGCCATAGAGGCTTGTCGGGAACGAGCCGCTGAACGCGAACGCTTCACGATCCTCTAGCGTCGTGATCGCGAAACCCGCGCTGACCAAGTGGGTGACTGGCCCGGTGGAGAAGTGCCCGCGTACGCCGGCTTCGGCGGACAACGCATCGGTGGTGCGCAAGATGTCGCCGCGCGTCGCGGTCGTGCCGGCAATGGAATCGAAGGTCGGCGACGAGTACGTGCCGTCCTCGTGCGAGCGATGGATGCCGCCGCTTGCATACGCCGTCCACGCGGGCGCGAAGTCGTATTCGGCCCGCGCGATACCGACTGTGTCTTCGAGCGTGCTTTGCGTCCAGGGCTGAGCAAAATTGTTCGCAGCGGACGGGACCGTTGGCACCTGATCGCCGGTCACGGAAACCGTCGAGCGTCCTTGATCGATATTCCTGCGCTGGTAGAGAAAATCGCCATACAAACGCACCTTGTCGCCGCGATAGTCAAGCGAGACGGCAGTTGACGTGTTGTGGCGGAATTCATCGTCGATACTGGTTTCGCCGCCGAGGATCGCGCTATTCACGCGAATGCCGAACTGTCCTTCGTCGCCGAAGCGGCGGCCGACATCGACGTGCGTTCCCAGTTGGCCTGAACCGCTGCCTTCGACCGTCACGCGCGTCAGCGGTTTGTCGTCTGCGCGTTTCAGTTCCAGATTGATGCCGCCGCCCACTGCGGAACCGGTCGGCGACGCGCCGTTCAGAAAAGCGTTGGCGCCTTTGAATACGTCAACGCGTTCCAGCACTTCGGTTGCTACCAGCTGGCGCGGCGTGATGCCGTACAGGCCATTCAACGAGACGTCGTCCCCGGTCAGTTGAAAGCCGCGAATGACGAAAACTTCTGAAAAGTTGCCGAACCCGAAAGCCGGACGAACGCCGGGATCGTGCGACAAGAGTTCGCCGACCGAATGCGCCTGTTGATCTTCGATCGCCTTCGACGTGTAACTCGTCATGCTGAAAGGCACGTTGATCATTTCCTGATTGCCGAGTACTCCGAACTTTGCACCGCGCGCGATCTGGCCGCCGTCGTAGGCGGGGGCGAAATCACCCGGCAGCGGTTCCTTGGTCCCCTGAACCTTCACTGCGGGCAATACGTTTTCCGTCGCCTCGGGCGAAGCGGTCTGCGCCCGGGCGGTGGACGTTACGCCGATTGTCAGGGGGAGCGCCGCGTAGAGGAACGCGAGGCGAACGGCATTGGATAACGGTCGGACGGACGATGAACCGGTAAAAATAGACATGGCGATTAGATAGTTGGCACGCGAAGCGGTTGCGGAGTGAGGGCGAGCAGGCGAGTTGCAGATAAGTAGCGGACTGTCGGTAATCGCGCGCGTGGCGCCATCAGGCAAGCGATGACGCCACGCGCGACGTTTCGGTCTTGTAGCCGATCGACAAATTACAGGGAGCTAAGAACTGGCTGACGGATTATACACGAATGCGAATCGTTATCATTTGTAGTTTCAATAACAATAACGTTGCGATGTGACTGGGGAGGCTTACTGGGAAAGGGAGGGAAAGAGGGGGCCGTTGACGGCCGAGTAATGGGGGTGGGTGCGGTTGGGTGGTTTTGTGCGAACGATACGGTTGATCCAGCCCCTTAAACTCCGCCGACCCACCGTTCTTCCGATGCCTTCAAATGCGACCGCATGGCGGCCTGCGCGGCGATCGGATCGCGCGCTTCGAGCGTCCTCAATATCCGTTCGTGCTCGGAGAGCGCGACGCCCCATGTCGTGATGTTTTCCGCCAGTCCACTCACCTTGGCGGCGATTGGGTCGTTACGGCCATCGAATAACTCGCCGACCAGTCGTGTCAGCACCGAATTCCCCGCAATTTCAGCCAGCGTCATATGAAACTGCCGGTCCGGTTCCAGCGGGGAGCGTCCTTCCGCGATCAGGTCGCGCATCGACTCCACGCTCTTTTGCAGCCTGCCCATTCCGTCCGGTGTCAGCCGCGTGCAAGCCAGCACGATCACGCACCCCTCGATCGCCGCACGCGCTTGCATCAACTCGGTAGGACTCTCACCCATGGAGGTCAGCGGCGGTTCTTCGGTGTTGCCGTCGCAGACATACACGCCCGAGCCCATCCGGATCTCGACTTGCCCGCGAATTTCCAACGCGATCAGTGCCTCCCGCAACGACGGCCGCGACACGCCCAACTGCTGTGCAAGCTCGCGTTCCGGCGGCAGGCGCGTCCCCGCCTGGAAGCTGCCGAGGCGGATCAGCGTATTGATCTGGTCGGCGATGGTCTGATACAGCCGTCGCGTTTCAATCGGTTTCACAGATATCGTCATGAGTGTCGGGCAGGGATCGGAGTGTAAGGTGGCTTGACCAATTGCTTTCAGGATCGCTTGACCGGCATGCCGATGAATATAAGGGTAAATACCGCGATTCCAGAGTGGGCCTAACGCCATTATCATTCGGAACAGGTAAGGCCACGTGATGAAGCAGAAAAATTGGCTTGACCACTTTGGTGCCAGAGCGATGATCGGCGCCACCCCAGAATCAGAGACCCCGCCGAGGAGACCATGCCGGTGCAAATGCTCATACGAGTCGACGAGGCCCAGCAATGAACGTCGCAGCCGAACAGGGCGCGCCGGATATCGCGCCGCATACTGAGCGCCCGCACGCCATGCCGGACGAGCCCTTGCTGCGGCTGAACAGCGTCGGCAAGCGTTTTCCTGGCGTGATCGCGCTGCAGAACGTCAGTTTCGACGTGCGCGCGGGCGAAGTGCACGCCATTTGCGGTGAAAACGGCGCGGGCAAGTCGACGCTCATGAAGATCGTCAGCGGCCAATACCGGCCGGATGAGGGCGACATCTACATCGACGGCCGCGAGCACCACTTCGCATCCACGCTCGAAGCGCAGGCTGCGGGCGTCGCGATCATTCATCAGGAACTGAACCTGATCCCGCATTTGTCCATCGCGGAAAATATCTTTCTGGCGCGTGAGCCGAAGCGCGGGTTTTTCATCGACCGGGCGCGTCTCGCCGCTGATTCACAGACGGCTCTCGATCGCATCGGCCTGTCGCTGAAACCGCGCACGCTGGTTGGATCGTTGTCGGTCGCGCAGCAGCAGATGATCGAGATCGCGAAGGCGCTGTCGCTCAACGCGCGCCTCTTGATCATGGATGAACCCACGTCGTCGCTGACCGAATCCGAGACCGTGCATTTGTTCCGGATCATCAAGGAGTTGCGTGCGGCGGGTGTGGGCATTGTCTATATCTCGCATCGGCTGGACGAGTTGGCCGAGATCGCCGATCGCGTCACCGTGCTGCGTGACGGCCGCACCATTTCCACCGATGACTTCGCTGCCACCACCATCGAGCAAGTGGTCTCGCATATGGTCGGCCGCGATCTGGACGATGTTTTTCCCGAACGCAAATCAAAGCCGACGGATGAAGTACTGTTGAGTGTAAGCGGCCTCAAGCGTCGCGATGTGTTCGGGCCGGTGAGCTTTGAATTGCGTCGCGGGGAAATTCTGGGGTTCGCGGGATTGATGGGCTCGGGGCGTACTGAAGTAGCGCGCGCGGTGTTCGGCGCCGATCCGGTGGAGGCCGGCGAAGTCACGTTGCAAGGCAAGCTGCTCTCGATCCATTCGCCCATCGACGCGATCCGCAACGGCATTGCGTATCTCTCGGAAGATCGCAAGGGCAATGGTCTTGCGCTGCAGATGACGGTCGCGAAGAACATCACGCTCGCGAACATGGAAGCCGTGTCGGGCGTGGGCGGTTTTATCCGCTTCGACGAGGAGGCGAAGGTCGCGCGCAAATATATCGATGCATTGGGGATTCGTACGCCGAGCGTGAACCAGATCACGCGCAATCTCTCGGGCGGCAATCAGCAAAAAGTCGTGATCAGCAAATGGCTGTTCCGCGAATCGAAGATCCTGTTCTTCGATGAACCCACGCGCGGCATCGACGTCGGTGCGAAATACGCGATCTATGAACTCATGGACCGGCTCGCGGCGCAGGGTATCGGCGTTGTATTGATCAGCTCGGAGTTACCCGAAATCATGGGCATGACGGATCGCGTGGCCGTGTTTCATGAAGGCCAGATAGCGGGCGTGCTCGAGACCCGCAAAACCAATCAGGAAGAAATCATGCACTACGCATCAGGACGGATCGCCCATGCTTGAGATGACTACCGACCCGGCGCACGCCGACCGTGCCCGCGCCCGTGAACGCCGCAAGGACCTGATCCAGAAGTTCGCGGCGCTGGGAAGCCTGGTGATGCTCGTGGTCGTGTTCTCGGCGACCAGCAATGCGTTCATGTCGCTTGGCAACGGCATGACCGTGGCGCTGCAGGTGACGTCCATCGCTTATCTCGGGATCGGCGCGACGTGCGTGATCATCACCGGCGGTATCGACTTGTCGGTGGGGTCAGTGCTCGCGCTGTCGGGCGTGGCCGCCGCGATGCTCGTGAAAGCCGGCGTGCCCGTGCCTATCGGCATGCTTGGGGGCGTGGTCGTGGGCGCGATCTGCGGTGCGTTCAATGGCTTGTTCGTCACGCGCATGGGCTTGCCGCCGTTCATCGCGACGCTGGGCATGATGCTCGTTGCGCGCGGCGTGGCGTTGCAGATTACCGGCGCGCGGCCGGTCTCGGGACTCGGCGATTCCTTCGCCGAACTCGGCAACGGCTCGCTCTTTCGCGTGGTCCGCATGGGCTCGGACGGGTTTCCCGACATTGTGTTTCCGGGTATTCCGTATCCCGTGATCATCATGGTCGTGCTCGCGGTGCTGGTCGCGATCATGCTCAGCCGCACTTCGCTCGGGCGGCACATTTACGCGGTCGGATCGAATGCGGAAGCGGCGCGGCTGTCCGGCGTGAACGTGAATCGCGTGAAGCTGTTTACGTATGTGCTGTCCGGCGCGCTTGCGGGGCTGACCGGCTGCGTGCTGATGTCGCGACTGGTCACCGCGCAGCCGAACGAAGGCGTGATGTATGAACTCGATGCCATCGCGAGCGCGGTGATTGGCGGCACGTCGCTGATGGGCGGCGTTGGCACGATCTCCGGCACGGCGATTGGCGCGTTCGTGATCGGCATTTTGCGCAATGGGCTGAACATGAACGGGGTATCGAGTTTTATCCAGCAGATCATCATCGGCCTGGTTATCTTGGGGACGGTTTGGATTGACCAGATCCGTAACCGGAGATGAGTTTCATCGAACGCGCCTCGAGCGTTCGCGTTTTTAGACGAGAGCAAGGGTCCCACGGGGTCTTACAAAATCAACAGGAGCGAGACATGAAACTGACTACGAAGGCGATGTTTACCGCTGTGCTTGCCGTCGCTGCGAGCAGCGCGTTTGCGGCGGGTGGCGAGATTGCCGTGATCGTGAAGAGTGCCGATTCGAACTACTGGCAAAACGTCAACAAGGGCGCGACCGCCGCGATGGCCGCGGAGAAGGGTTACACGATGACCTTCCAGGGCCCGGCCGCCGAATCCGACATAGCCGCCGAAGTGAACATGGTCGAGAACGCGGTGAACCGGAAAGTCGCGGGGATCGTGCTGGCGGCGTCCGACCCGGACGCGCTGGTGCCGGCCGTGAAGAAGGCATGGGAAGCGCATATTCCGGTGGTGATCATTGATTCGGCTCTGTCCGATTCGGGCAAGCCGTATTACCAGGCTTTCCTGTCCACCGACAACGAAAAGGCCGGCGAGATGTGCGCTCAGGCGTTGATCGCGCGGGTGGGACAGACGGGCAAGATTGCGTTGATGTCGTATGTGGCCGGTGCGGGGTCCGAAGTGGGGCGCGTGGGCGGGTTCCGCAAGTATCTGACGGCGCATTCGAAGTTGCAGGTGGTTGGTCCGTATTACTCGCAGTCGCAAATGGCGAACGCGCTGAATCAGACGACTGACGTGCTGGCCGCGAATCCCGACCTGAAGGGAATTTTCGGGGCGAACGAGCCGACGGCCGTGGGGATGGGACGTGCGCTGGCCCAGTCGGGCAAGGCGGGCAAGGTGATTGCGGTTGGATTTGACGGCAATTCGGATTTGCAGAACTTCGTGAAGGATGGAACGATCCAGGCTATCGCCGTGCAAGGCTCGTATCAGATGGGCTATAAGGGCATTCAGACGGTGATTGGCGTGATTGAGAAGAAGGCCCCGCCGAAGTTTGTCGATACGGGTGTCGTCATGGTCGACAAAGAGAATATTGATCAGCCGGCGGCGAAGAACGTGCTGTATTGAGCGTTGTTGATCGCTGCCCTTGGTTAAGGGCTACGCGGGTGATGCGCAGTGCGAAGGGATTTCAGGTTGATCCTTTTGCGCTGCGCTTTTTTTTGTGATCGGTTTTGGTGGTTCCGCTTCGCCGAACGCTAGTTGCGGCTTTGTTGCCGATTTCTCCATTACCTTCACCCGTAGGACAATCTGTTCCCGCCGCGTGGCTATCCGCCGCATATCTCCTCGCATACCATGCCGTATCGATTACGATCCTGGCCTGATATGCAAACACCCTTGTACCGATGGTTATTGGCCGCTTCCGCTGCCGCTGCCTTATTCACCAACGCCGCTCAAGCCCAGGTCGATACGACCAAGAGCACGGTGACGGCGACATCGAAGCAAATGAACGTGCCGGTTGAAGGCAAGTTCAAGAAGTTCACCGCACAACTGGATTTCGATCCGGCCAAGCCGGCTGCGGGCAGCGCGAATATCAGCATCGATACGAGCAGCTACGATCTCGGCGATGACAGCTACAACAAGCAAGCCGCGAACAAGGACTGGTTCGATACCGCCCATTTCCCGACCGCTACGTTTGCGTCGACGGCGATCGCACCGGCCGGTGGAACCAAGTTCAACGTCAGTGGCAAGTTGACCATCAAGGGCAAGTCGCAGAACGTCACGGTGCCGGTTATCGTCACGAGTCAGGGCGCAACGCAAACCTTCGATGGCTCATTGCCTATCAAACGCACGCAGTTCGATGTCGGCTCGGGTGAATGGAAAGACACCTCGGTCGTGGCAGACGAGGTCGTCATCAAGTTCCACCTCGTCGCCGCCAAGAAATAAACCAAACAAAAAGCGCTCATTGATCATCACATTCATCCTGGAAAACTCATGAAAAAGAACCTTCTGATTGCAGCCGCTGGCGCGCTTTTCGCGGCCGTTTCCTTTAACGCGATGGCTGAAGAAGTCACGTACCAACTCGACCCGACCCACACGTATCCGAGCTTCGAAACCGACCACTTCGGCGGCATCTCGATCTGGCGCGGCAAGTTCGACAAGAGCAGCGGCACGGTGACGCTCGATCGCGCGGCCAAGAAAGGCACGCTGGACGCGACCATCGACATGACGTCGATCGATATCGGCAATGACAAGCTGAATGGCGAACTGAAGAGCGCGCAGTTCTTCGACGCCGACAAGTTCCCGACAGCGACCTACAAGGGTACGTCGATGAAGTTCAAGGGCGATGTACCGGTTGAAGTGATCGGTGAGCTGACCCTGCATGGTGTGACGAAGCCGTTGAACCTGAAGATCGAATCGTTCAAGTGCTTCACGAACCCGATGCTGAAGAAGGAAGTGTGCGGCACGGAATCGACGGCAACGTTCGATCGTGGCGACTTCGGCGTGGACTACGGTAAGGCGTATGGCTTCAAGATGAAGACAACGCTGCATATTCAAGCCGAAGGCGTGAAGCAGTAAATCCACTGATGGATGCCGGCGTGGAGATCATCATGCCGGTCGTTCAGGACACAGAGGCCGTTCCAGCTTATCCGGGAACGGCCTTTTGGTTTGTAAGCCCGGCTCGAATTCGCACCTAGGTTCGCGTGGTTCTCCGGCGCTGCAACCCGGCGTTGCCTGCGTATCATCGCTGCACTCACCATCAATGCTCTTATGTCATGAATGAAATGACATGCGGGCTATCGTCAAACCGGGTCCTGTCCAACACAATCCTCTCCAACGCAGCGCTTGCTGCATCATTTTATGGAGAGAGACCATGTTTGCAGTGACCGGAATCACAGGGCAGGTTGGGGGCGTTGTTGCACGGTTGTTGTTAGCTGCCGGTCAGGATGTTCGCGCGGTTGTGCGCGACGCAGCGAAGGGCGACATCTGGGCGGCGCAGGGCTGCGAAGTCGCGCTCGCCGACGTCAACGACCAACAGGCGTTGCAACACGCGTTTGAAGGCACTGAAGGCGTGTTTGTCCTGCTGCCGCCGACATTCGACCCAACGCCGGGTTTTCCCGAAGCGCGCAAGACTATCGCCACGTTGCGGGCCGCGCTCGCGGCTGCCAAACCGTCCAAGGTTGTTGTCCTCTCGACCATCGGCGCACAAGCTACGCAGTCGAATTTGCTGAACCAATTACAAATTCTCGAGCAGGAACTGGGTACGCTGCCAATGCCCGTGGCTTTCCTGCGCGCCGCATGGTTCATCGAAAACGCTGCGTGGGATGTGGCGCCGGCACGCGATTCGGGCATTGTGCCCAGCTTCCTGCAGCCTCTCCATAAACCCGTGCCGATGGTCGCCACCGCCGATATCGGCCGCGTTGCAGCGGAACTGCTGCGCGAGTCGTGGACAGGGCGCCGCATCGTCGAACTGGAAGGGCCGCAGCGCATCTCACCCGACATGATTGCCGAGAGCTTCGCGCGCCTGCTTGGCCGCGACGTCCGCATGCAAGCCGTGCCACGTGAGACGTGGGAAGACCTGTTCCGCTCGCAAGGAATGACAAACCCGGCGCCGCGCATGCAGATGATCGATGGCTTCAATGAAGAGTGGATCTGCTTCGAAGGCGCTGAAAGCGAAGTGCGCAAAGGCCATGTACTGCTCGATACGGTATTGCAATCGCTGATTGAAAGGGCGTCGTAGAAGGGCATCGATCCTCAGGATTCGACTTGGGAGAATCCACGCTTATTAAGGAGTACAACCCATGATTCATACGAAAGAAAATGCGAGCCTCAAAGGCCGCCTCGATGGCAAGAAAGTGATCGTGCTTGGCGGTTCATCGGGTATCGGCTATGCGGTGGCGGAGTATGCGCTAGCAGAAGGCGCGCGGGTCGTGATTGGATCGAGCCATGCGGGACGTGTCGAGGCTGCGGTCACGGCGCTTGGCGCGAATGCCGAGGGCCATACGCTCGATCTCACGGATGAATCCGCCATTGAAGCGTTTTTCAACGCGACCGGCAGCTTCGATCACCTGGTGTTTACCGCCGGGGATTCGCTGCGGCTTGGTGAGATCGCGACCACGGATTTATTGCTGGCAAGACACGCCTTCGATATCCGCTATTGGGGTGCGCTTGCCGCGGTCAAATATGCTACACCGCATATTGTGGCGGGCGGTTCGATTGTGCTGACAACGGGCGTCGCGGCGTTGCGTCCGCGCAGTGGTTGGGCGTTTGGCGCGAGCGTGTGCGGAGCAATGGAAGCGCTCACGCGGGCGCTTGCCGTGGAACTCGCGCCGGTGCGGGTGAATGCTGTATCGCCAGGATTGATCGCGACGAACCTATGGCAGAACATGTCCGAAGAGGACCGGCAGGCGATGTACGAACAGGCCGGCAAGCATTTGCCGGTCGGACAAGTGGGCGAGGCACGCGATGTCGCGGCTGCGTATCTGTTCCTGATGGAAAGCGCGTTTGCAACGGGACAGACGCATGTAGTCGATGGCGGGGCGGTGCTGGTCTAGGGTGCGCTGGGTGAAGCGCCGCAAGACTAAAACTGGAGGGACTCGAACCTCTTCAGATTCCCAATGGCGCGATGTCGCACTTCCCGCGCCTTTAGACACTACTCGCGACTAAAAAAAGTGGCTTGGGCGAACCACCGCCCAAGCCACTTTGTCATTTCTGACTCACTGCCTTGTCAATTCGTCAGCGACAGATACGGCGAGCTCAACGGCGCTGGCGGGAAGGACAGTGCGCCGGCCTGTTTCGTGAAGCTGTACCGCACGTACACGGCGGCCAGATATTCGCGATACTGATACGCATTGCCAAGAGACGCTGTCGCCCCGACCGCAAGTTGCGGTGCGAGCTGATATTCGCCCGTTGCGCTGAACGAATAAGAGATGCCTGTCTTGCTGCTGCCGGGGTAAACACTGCCGGTGACCCCTGAACTGCCAGGCTGGATGTTGCCGGTGGTCGGGAAATAATTCGAAGCATCCTGCCGATAATGCTGCACGCCAATCGACCCCTTGAGGTCGTAGGTGAACGGTCCATTGCGGCCCATATATTCGACCGGGATGTTCAGGATCATGTACTGCTGGGGACTGAAGTAGCCGCCCTGACCATAGGTGAAGTAGGACAGGTTCTTGTCGTAGTGCATCAGCGTGGTGTTTACGCCTGCCGTCAACGTGGTGTTCGCGTCCTGGAACAGGCGCGTATAGAACCCGCCGCCGCCTTTTTCGGAGGTATTGCTCGCGACATTGGTGCCGTCGTAGTACTGGAACGCGGCGTTTACATATACGCCGCTCGTTCCATCGTCCCAGCCGAGATCCAAGCGTCCGCCGTTCGACGTAACGCCACCCCATTCCAGACCGTGGCCCTGATCGCGTGTCCCTGCATAGGAGAGCAAGCTGTCAGTGACCGCGCGGCGCGCGACGGCGATCGAGTACGAGACCTTGTCCGTTACGCTGCCGTTGTACTGTGCGCCGCCGACCACGTTTTCTTCGCTAAAGCCGAGCGGCGTGGTGCCGACATCGAGCTTGACGCTGTTCGTTTCGTATCCCACGGACAAACCAACACCGCTCGCCGTTTGGTTGCCATAGTTGTTGACAAGGGTCGACGCGGCTTGTCCCGAGCCGAAGCGCTTGAGCGTGTCGGCAGTCGTTTGTGCATCGCTCGCGTCCAACGTCACGGGCGTCGCCGTCACGACAATATGCCCGTTCCCCGCCGCGATGCGACCCTGAACCGGCGCTTCGATATCGGTCAGGTTCGACAGCCCGTCCTCGCCCGTGCGTTGGCGAAAGATGATGCCGCCCGACACCGTGCTCGACTGGGCGCGATTGATTTGCGCGAGTTCATCGGCGACGCCCAGCGTCTGTGCGTTTGCTACGCTCGTTGGATTGTTGCCCGCCATGCCCGAGTACGCCTGTGCCGTTTGCGCGGGTGCGTAGGCTTGTCCGTAACCTGCTGGCGGTTGTGGAATGTAGGGCTGCCCGTAACCCTGGTTTGCATAAGGTTGCTGTTGTTGCTGCGGATACCCATACCCCTGCTGCGCATACTGCTGTTGCTGCGGGTAAGGCTGCTGCCTGTAGTCCGTTTCGTCGGCCTGGCGGGTGTTACGCGACGTGGTTTGCTTGCGCGTTGCTGTACGTTTCGACTTCGCTGCCGGCGCGCTGGAATACGTGCGGGGTTGCGGCTGCTGAGCGTTCGCCTGCGCTTCGCGGGCAGCGGGCGACATAGGCCACGGCGAACTGACCGCCGGGTCGTATGGCTGCTGACCTTGCTGATACTGAGCCGGATACGGTTGTTGCTGTTGATAAGGCTGCTGATATTGCTGCTGATTCGGTTGCTGATAAGCCTGTGGCTGATATTGAGCCTGCCCCTGCGGCTGATATTGCCCCGGATAAGGCTGCAACGGCGCCGCGGCCGGACCGCCGGACTGGCTTGAACCGGAGGTATCGGGACCATATCCGCCGCCTGTCGCTGCCGGGCGTGCTACGTTACCCGGCGTCGAATAGGGCGCAACATACGGTGTCGAATAAGGCGCGGCTTGAGGCGGAGGCAAATAATTCGGCACGTTCTGCGTCGGTGAAGAAGGCTGGGGATAGTTGGACGACCCAGAGGGCAGTCCGGGCATCGGCGTGGTCGAGCGCGAGAACAGTCCGACGAGCGGACCGGTCGGTGCCCCCGATGCGCTCGAGGAAGTATCGACGGCGGTCTTGCCTTCAAATGGATTGGTGCCGGGCAGCGGCATTGACCCGATGCGCTGCATGGCGGATTCCCAGCCACGCGGCACATTGGGTTGCGCGCCTTGACCCGTAGTACGCGCCGTTTGACCCACGGGCGTATTCGCCGCGATCAACGCCTGCTGCAAATAACGCGATGCCAGCGAAAGCTTGCCCTCGGCGTGATACATGCGGCCGGTCGCGGCGAGCACGCGGGGGTCGTCAGGCGCGGCACGCAGCGCCTGATTCGCCGTTGCCTCAGCAAACGAAAATTCCTTCGCGCCCGACGCCGCGCCAATCGTCGCCACCTGCAAGTCGATGTCGTCAGGACGTCGAGCCAGCGCTGCGCGATAACTTGCGAGGGCGCTGCGGTCGTCTCCTGCGGAGGTGTACAAACGGGCCAGCGCGCCCTGGAGATCGGGGTTGTCGGGCATGGCGGAAAGCCAGGGCGCGATCACATCGTAGGCGCTTGCCAGGTCTCCGCGCTGACGCACGGTATCGGCTTGTTTCACCACAATGCCAATGTTCAGGTTGTTGAAGTCGATGCGTTGCTGCGGCGTGAGCTGCGAAGCGGCCAGCCGCCGCATGACCGAGCCCAGTTCGGCTTCCTGCTGCGGATTCGTCTGGCCCGCGGCGACAGGAACAGCGGTAAGGATACCTGCGTATTGCAGCAGCAGGCCGGTATCGTCGGGGGCGGCGGCCATTGCGCCGCGCACCAGCGACAACGCGCGCATGGTGTCCCCCGCCTGCAGATACGACGAAGCCAGCACGCCGATCAGTTCCGGGCTGCCCTGCGCAGTCGGCGTAGCGGCTTGCAGAATTGCTTCGGCTTGTTGCGTCTGCCCGGCACGCGACATCCGGTTCGCGAGTTCCGCCTGCGTGTGAACCCATAAGCGGTGTTGCAGCACGGTCATGGCCGTGCTGCGCTGGTTGACCGGGATGCGTTCCAGCTGCGATAAACCCGTCGCCCAGTCCTGCGTTTCGGCCGAGAGCAGCGCGCTTGCGTAAAGCGCGTCGGTCATGTCCGGGTGCGCGGCGAGCAAGCCGTCCATCATGCTGCGCGCATTGCCGACCGCACCTTGGCGCACATAAATGCGGGCGAGGTCGAGGCGCATCCAGGCATCGTCGGGATTGTTCAGCAGCGCGTCTTCGAAGAGACTGCGCGCGGTGCCGAGGTCACCTCGCGCTTCCGCGGTACGCGCCTGCGCCGCCTGCGCTTCGCCGCGCAGCTTGTTGATGCCGCCGGCCTTCGCCTGCTGTTCCGCGTTCAGCTGGTTCGCGAAGCTGAGCGCTTCGTCGCCACGGCCTTGCGCGGCCAGTGCACCGACCAGTCCGCGAATCGCGTCGGGGTTGTCGGCCTGACGACGCAGCGCCATTCTATAAGCCTGTTCCGCGCCGCGCGGGTCGCCGCTGTTGAGCAGCGTTTCGCCGAGCATGGTCTGCGCGGTGGTGTCCGACGGATTCAGCGCAATCGCGCGCTCGAAATCCGACCGCGCTTTCGCGATCTCGCCATTGCTGCGCGCGCCGATACCCGCGCTCGTATAACTCCAGTAAGTCGCGCTGGTGAGCGCATCTTTCCACCGAGCCGGATTGCCGGCACGCGATGCACGCTCCAGATACGTGCGCGCTTCGTCGAATTTTTCTTGCTTCAATGCGGCGATGCCCATGCCGCCGAGCGCATCGCCATCGTTCGGGCTATTCGTTAGCACAGCCGAAAAACGCGCGCGCGCCGTGACGATATCGCCACGATCCAGCGCTGCGAAACCATCGGCGATCGCGCGGCCCCGGGCATCGACGGCGGCATCCGCTTGCACGCGATCGCGAGCTTGCTTGTCTTGCTGGACCATTGAATCGAAACGCGCCTTGACCGCGGGATCGTCCGGCGATGCTTGCAAATACGCTTGATAAAGCGGTGCGTCGGACGGGCGCGCACCGAGCCACAGCAGCGCCTGGCGCCAGCTTTTTTTGGCCTGCTCGCCGACTGTGCTGTCGGTGCTCAACTGCGCAAGGCGGACGATGCCGTCACGCCGCGTCGTGTCGCGGTAGGTCAGGTGCTGCGCGAGCGCCAGCGCGTAGCGCGGGTCGTTGGGATTCTGGCGCGCGAGCTGTGTCAGGCCCTGACGCGCCTGATCCCAGCCTTGCGGCGTGGCGGCAAGTGCCTGGTAATACTCCAGCGTGAGTTCGGGCGTGGCGGGCTTGCCTTCGATCGCGCGCTGATATTCCTGCACCGCTGACGCATTCTGCCCGCTTTGCGCGAGCCGCCGGGCGTCGTTCACGGTCTGATCGCGCGGACTGGTTTCGCCCAGCCGCTGGCCGAGTTCATCGATATTCGGATACTGCGGCGCCGCTTCCCGCAAGCGCTGCAGATACTGCTGCGCACCGCTGCCGTCCTTGCGGTCCGCGAGGATGATGCCCATGCCGTAGAGCGCGTCGGGTTGCTTCGGGTCGATGCGCAGCACTTTTTGCCACGCCTGCTCGGCCAGATCGCCCCGGCGATGCGCCTGCCAATAACGGCCCTGATCGATCAGCACGGTCAGCGGCGAATTGGCGCCGGCACCGGCAACAGGGCCTGCGGTGGCTGCGCTGTTGGCGGCTTGCGCGAACACGGTGAGCGGCACATTGGCGACGCAGCCAGCCGCGAGACTCAGCGCGATCGCTCGCACGCCGGTACGCGGTTTCATTGGGAACAGGGGCCGTTTCAACATGCACTTCTCCAGCTCGGCACGAGTCGGCCGGCTTCGTCGAAACGATATCGGCCTTCTATAAATCCGGCGCCGAACAAGCCCAGCACCCGGTCGTAATAAACCGGTTCACGGTCAGGATTTGGCGACGCCGTAGCCGATGAAGCGGCCACGGGCGCGTCGAGCACCGCGAGATGCGTCCGGGCAAGGCCCAGGCCGCGATCATCGCCGATAGTCTTGAAGTACGGTGCGAGCGCGGCCCAGTAACTAAGCGGGCCTTCGCCGCTGGTCGCGCCGGTCGCCACATTCACGCGTTCCGGCGGATAGCCGTTTTGCGCGACGGCCTGACGCATGCCGCCGAGCGCGGCGAGCCACTGTTTGCCAAGCGGATCGGCACCAGACGCAAGCCCTGCCCACAAATACACGCGAATGGCGTCGTAGCTGCCGGTGTCGGCGGTCTGCGGATCGACGACGAACTGCCCCGACTTGTACGCCGCCCAATCAGGTGCAAAGCCGTGCGGCGCGGTGGTTGCCACGAGCTTGTAGCCGTTCTCGGCAAGCTGGTTCCAGGGGCCGTCCGGCATCTCGCGAGCGAGGCCGCGCAACACCGGCAGCGGTGAATAGCTCGGATTCAGACGCGTCACCTCGCCGGTTTGAAAGCCCTGCGGACCGGGCAGCAACATGGGCCCAAGACCCGCGAGATTCGTCACTTCATGACGCATGATCTGAGCGGCCAGCGCCATGCCCAGTTGCGTGTAAGTCTTCTCGTTCCACAGACGTCCGGCTTGCAGCAGATCGTAGGCGATCCACAGGTCGGAATCGGAGGCCGAATTGGGATCGAGCACGCCGAACGAACCGTCCGGCTTCTTGCCCCATTGCCACGACGGCAAGCGGACGTTGCCCGGATCGAACTGGTTCGCGGCGAGGTTCGTGCGGGTCCACGCGAGCAGCCGGTCGAAGGTCGCGCGGTCGTTCGCGACCAGCGCGAAGAACATCGCGTACGACTGGCCTTCGGAGGTCGTTTGCTGCGTCGGGGTAGAGTAATCGATCACACGGCCGTCAGCCTGCACGAAGCGTGCGGTGAACGTGCGGTAAGCGGTCCAGCCGGTACATTGCGCGGGCGTTGAAGAAGCATAAGCGCTGAACGTGGTCCCCATGCCGGTCAGCGCGAGCGCCAAGATTGCCGTCTTCGATCCACGTCTTCCACGTCTGAAACCTGCCGGCATATCAATCCCTCAAACGGCGCGCAGCAATGGCGCGCAGCGACCGGTAGAACAGTGCCGCGAAGATGATGGCCGCGAGCAAGCCGCCAAGCACCAGCAAGAGCGGATGCGACGACAACGCCCAGCGCATATATTCGAACGGCGACAGGCGGCCGACGTAATACGCCTGGCCATTCGATGTCACCGTCACGTCGCGTCCATGAATCACCGCCATGGCGCCCTGGATTTCCGGCAGCACGTCGTTGTCGAGCAAGGCCGCGGACAGGTCGGCATCGGACTGTCCGGCCGAGCTGATCAGCGCCACGGCGCTGCGACTGCTTTTGAGCGGCGATTCGAAGCCGGTGATGAGTGCGTCGCCGCTGGCGCTGACAAGCGACAGGTCGGCGCGTGCCGGCAGGCGCTCCACACCGTGCGCGCCGTGCCACCAGTCGACCACCTTGAACGCCACGTCGGAGAGTTCGAAGTTGCGCGATTCGCCGTCGCCCGAGAACGGCATCTGCTTCGCCCAGCTTTGCAGCAGCGGCTGGCGGCCGGGCGAGCCCAGGATCAGCAGGTCTTTATCGGCGAGATTGTCGACCTGATCGGCCTGGGCGACGGTCACGCCAGTCACCGGATATCCCGTCGATGCCCCCATGCGTCCCATCTCCAGCAGGTACAGGCTGAAGTCGGCGGAGTTGGGATCGTTGGGCATGATGACCGCCGTTTCCGAGAGGTCAGCCATGCGCGTGAACGGGAAACCGCCGTTCGCAAAGGCCGCGAGGTCGGGCAGCGCCATGTAGTGCGGGAAACCCGACAGGTCGATGGTCGAATTCGGATCGATGGAACCCACCACGTTATCCAGCACGCGGCCCTGGCATTCGCCCGTCTTCGGGTAGTCGTAGTAGAAGTGCAGGCGCAACTGCGAGCGCGGCGTGAGCAGCAACGGCGGCACGTAGATCTCATGCCGCGCGGCGGCCGTCTTGTCGGGCATCACCTGGTTGAAATAGCGGCCGAGATCGAAAGTGGACGTGGCGACCGCCGGAATCCGCAGCGACTGCACGAAATCGTCGTTCACATTGATGTTAAGCGTTGACCGGTCGGGCGCGGGACGCACCGTGTACCGATAACCCAAATCGATCGGCACGCCCTTCGTTTGCCACATGAAGAGGTCGGGCGGCACGCGCATGTTCACGCGCACGGCGTCGGCGTTATAACCCGTCACCGACAAGTCGCGCGCTTCCGCCAGTTCGCCGAAACGCACCGGCCGGTCGGTCGGCAGCCAGTTCGGCGCGTCGTAGGGTTTGCGCGGGGCGAAGTCATTCAGTTGCGTGATCGTCGCGGTCGTGCCGGACAACGTGTTCTGACCGATGCCGAGCGCCTTCGCGGCGGTCTTCAGCTCCGCGTCGTTGCGGCCCATCACGAGCAGCAAGCGGCCGCGCGAAGGAGTATCACGATCCACCACCGCGATGGTCGGGCCGGATATATCGGGGATCTTCACGCCGGCCGGGTGCTGGTCGCTCGTGGCGAACACCACGGCATTGCCGGACAGCGGCACATTGTCGATCTGCGCCGGAAACACCGCGCCGCGATACCCGCTAAGCGAGCCGAACCACGACGCTACCGCGCCCGCTGCTTCGAGCGTAGCGGCGCTCGGTTTTTGCGCGAACACGAACGGCAGTTCGAGGCGGCGAACGTCGCGGCGATCGAAGAAAGGCGCGGGCAATGCGGCCAGGTCAGGCTTGCTTTCCAGCGATGCATACGTGAGTTCGAGCGAGCTCGCGTTGCTGACGCTCGCCCACAGCGTGGAGTTCGACGGGTCCTCGCATTGCTGCGTGTAGTGGCCGATCAACTGCACGTTCAGGTGATTGAATTCGGTGATGAAGCGCGGGTCGACGGACACGTCGCGTGCGACGAGAATGCCGGCCTGCTCGCGTGGCACGGGCAGTGTGGCGGCCACTTCGCCGTTGACGAGCACCTTGAGTTGCGAGATCGACGGCAGCAGCGAAGGTGAATAGCTGTAGATCAGGTGCAGTACCGCGCTGGTCACGACTTCGTCGCTACGGACCGAGAACGGTACGCCGTTCTGGCCGTCCGTGCCACGCAGTTGCAGCGGGTCGAGCGCGCCGAGGTCGGAGAACGTAAGGGTCTGGCGGCGCCCTCCCGGTACCAGCGTGCCGGGCTCGGCCGTGGTCGGTGTCCTGGAGGCGAGCGTGCGCACGGCCGGCACGGCTGACGCTGCCAACGCGCCCGAGGCCGCCTGTGCGAACGCCGGTACGGGCACGGCGAGCTGCGGTTGCTCGATGGTTTCCCGGTTGAACGGCATGGCGGGGCCGGGGAGCGGTACGGCGCCCACCCCGGTAGCGGTTCCGGTTGCGCTGGTCGGGGTGTTAGCCGCCGCAGCGCTTGCCAGCGATGCCAGCGGCATGGCCAGCGCCGTTTGCAACGCGAGCCAGCAGGCGAGGCTGCGCATCAGGGCGCGGGGAATGGGGCGGGAGCTGAACGGAGTGAAAACCGTTGTGTCCGGTTCGCCTTGTTCATTGCCCGGGCGCAGCGTCGAAATTCCCTTACCCATGTCAGTCTTTGGTCTTCAGTTTTTTAACGTCGGGTGAACGGGTCGTCAGCCAGTTCCGTGCGTCGGTGAAAAGATGCTCGAACAACGCGCCGATACCGCCCATGCCCACCAGCAGCACATGCCGCAAGCCGCGCAGCGGCGCGTCCGGGGTGCGTCCTTCGGACCATTGGGTCCAGGCGTCGGCGCGGGCGAAGGTGGTCTTCACGAACTCGAATTCCTGCTCGCGCGTGAGGGCGGAAAAGCGCAGCCCGACGCGTCCGACGGCGGTAAAACCGACGGTCGCGGGAAACGCATATTCCTCATCGCCACGAAAGAGCGAGACGGTGACTTTCTCGTGCAGCGGCACTTCCAGATCGGCCGGCAGCTTCACGCCCACGCCGCCTTCCGAGTAGTCCATGGTTTCGCAGGCGAGGGTGCGGCCGGTCGAAAATTTGAGCATCACGGGCATTTTCATTTCTACCCGATGCGTCGTGCGCACTTGCTTGCGTTCGCTTGCAGCCGCGACGCTCGCGCCGAGGATCAGCATGTTGTACGTGGTCCAGGCAAGGTTCAGCAAGACCGTGTTCACTTCGCTGCTGACTTCCCAGTGCAGGTAGATGTTCACGAGTCCCGCGATAAACCCGAACAGGTTCAGCACCAGCAGGATCAGATAGGGGCGCGAGATGGCGTAGTCGAAATAATCCTTCGAGATCTGGCCGCCCTTCGCCGTCACGTTGAACTTGCCGAGCTTCGGGTTGATCAGTGCAAGCAGGGTGGGTGCGGTGATGTACGACGCCAGCACGGACTCATACACTTCAGCCCAGAACGAATGCCGGAACGAGCGCTGCATGCGCGAGTTCGTGATGCTCGCATGCATCATGTGCGGCAGCGCGAAGATGGCGATCGTACCGGCCGCCGCGTGGATTACGTGCGCCCCAAAAAACAGATACGACAGCGGCGCGGTAAGGAACACGAGGCGCGGGATGCCGTAGAAGAAATGCATCATCCCGTTCAGGTAACAGAGCCGCTGACCGAGCTTCAGACCTCGGCCCGTCAGCGGGTTATCGATTCGGAAAATCTGCGTCATGCCGCGCGCCCAGCGAATCCGCTGGCCGATGTGCCCCGACAAACTTTCGGTCGCGAGGCCTGCCGCCTGCGGGATCGCGAGATACGCGGTCGTATAGCCGAGCCGATGCAGCTTGAGTGCCGTATGCGCGTCTTCCGTCACCGTCTCGACCGCGATGCCGCCAATCTCTTCCACCATCGTTCGACGCAGCAACGCGCACGAGCCGCAGAAGAAGGTCGCGTTCCAAAGGTCGTTGCCGTCCTGCACGAGGCCATAGAACAGCTCGCCTTCGTTGGGCACTTTGCGAAACGTGCCCAGGTTGCGTTCGAACGGATCGGGCGAGAAGAAGTGGTGCGGCGTTTGCAGCATCGACAGCTTCTTGTCGCGCAGGAACCAGCCAAGGCCGATCTGCAGGAACGAGCGTGTGGGAATGTGATCGCAATCGAAAATGGCGAGAAACTCGCCCTTCGTGATCTTCAAGGCTTCGTTGATATTGCCGGCCTTCGCATGCCGGTTGTGCGTGCGGATCGTCCAGGTGACGCCGACCTCTTCGCAGAACGCCTTGAACTCGGGACGGCGGCCGTCATCGAGGACATGAATGGAGATCTTGTCCGCCGGGTAATCGATCGCAAGCGCCGCATAGATAGTCGGCTTGACCACGCCGAGCGGCTCGTTGTACGTCGGGATGAAGACGTCGACGGTCGGCCATTCATCGCGGTTTGCCGGCAATGGCATCGGCTTTCTCTGCAGCGGCCAGGCGGTCTGGAAATAGCCGAGCAACAGCACAATGGCCGAGTAGACCTCGGCTGCGACCAGCAGCAAACCCCAGGCGGCATCGAGCGGACGTTCCCAGTACGTTGTCTCGGTCAGCCGCCAATACATGTAGCGCCCCGTGACCGCGACAGACAGCATGATCATGACCAGCGTGGCGTACTGGCCGCGCAGGCGCCGGAACGCAAGCGCAAAAGCAAAACAGCAGCACGCAAAAATCAGTTGCTGCGTGAACGCGAGCGGCACCGTCCAGACGAAATACATTGTCGCGAGGGCGAACAGCGTGAGGATCGTGGTAAAGATCCGGCTGCTCCAGATCCTTGAATCGACAAAACCTTCCAGCTGCGACGCAACTTCGTCGGCCTCGGTCAGTGGTCGTGCGCTTGGTCGTGGCGTGCTCATGCGACGTTCCTCGGCGAGAGCTGCCTGGAGTCGACCGCGTGGGTGAGCCATTCGCCGCACGTGCGCAGATCGGCGGCGGCCTGGCTCAGCGGGTCGTAATGGATCAGCGTGGTGTCGCACGCGAGCGACTCGCTCACGCCTTCGTCAAGGTGGATAACGCCCGGGAACAGCTTGTCGCCGAGCAGGTTGCGCAGCACCTTGAGGACGTCTTTCGTCAATTGCCGCGACTGGTCTACTTGATTCACCACGTAACCCGTGCCGACAAAGTTCGCCCGCGGCGTGGCGTAGGCTTCGATCATGCGTTCCATCTGCGGGATGGCGGCGTACGAAGCGGCATCGGCCAGCACGACGTTCAACGCAAAATTCGACGCGCACAGCGCCGTGCGCGTATAGACCGACGAGCCCGGCGGGGTATCGACTATCACGATATCCGCGGCATCGAGTTCCAGCCTTTCAAGCGATTGCACGAGCCACTGCGGGTCGCGGTCGATGTGCGATTCGAAGCGGCGGCGATCGTCTTCCACCACCGCGCCGTAGGGCAGGACCGTGACCCCGTCGACACCATCGAACATCACGGTTTGCCACGGGTCACCGGCGAGAGTGGCGCGCGACAGTCCGTCGATGCTGTCGAGCGGAATGCCGAAGTGCAGGCGCAGCGCGTTTTGTGGATCGAGGTCGAGCGCGATCACGCGCCGCCCGCGCGCGGCGAGCACCGAGGCCAGGTTCGCCGCGAGCGTCGTTTTACCGACACCACCCTTGGCAGAGACAACGGTGATGACTTTCATGACTGTGAGTGGTTTTTGGCGAGCCACGAACCCGCGCCCGAGTTGACGGCGGCCGGCGCTTCTGCGACAGGTCCGCGCAGACGCTGGAACATCGACGCCAGCGAATCCGGCGGTGCGCTTGCCTGGGGCGCAGGCTGAGCGTGCGCTTGCGGACGGAACAGCTTGCCGAGGATCGACTGGCTTTTTGGTTCAAGCGCGAGTGCTGATGCAGGTGCAGGCGTTGATGCCGCCTCAGGTGCCTGCACGCGTGGCAACGACAGCGATCTCGCCGCAGTGTTCGAGCGTTGCAGCGCCGCCGCGAAGCCCGTCAGTTGGGCCGACGCGCTCGCAGGCGCGGGTGTGGCGAGCGGCAGCGTGCGCGGTTGTGGCTGTGGGTGTTGAGCCTGCTGCGGAAGTTGCTCTTGTTGCGTGTGGAATGGCCGAAACAGCGGCTGCGGCAGTCGTGCTTGCTGCTGCGGTTGCGCGTCGGCTGATGGCACGGCCTCGGTTTCCACCGCGTTCGACGTTTCTTCTACCGCGTCGACCAGCGCAGAGAAACGCGCTGCGCCAACCGGCGTCGCCGGCAAGGTGACATTGGCGACCGGCGGAACCGTCTTCCGGTGCGCGCGTGCAAAGAGCGGCGGTTTGCCGCGGTTGAGCGGCGCTGCGCCCGTCGGCTGCGTCAGGCTGTTCGGCACGTTGCGATGTTCGCCGGAGCGATCGTGCGTGTGGGGCAGGTGCGCATCGCGGCGAGGCGCGATGTTCGGAATCGACGGCTGCGAGAGGTCAAGGGTCGCGAGCAACGGCCAGCGCGTGCGGGCGTGGATGGCTTCGTTCTCGCGGCCGATTTCCTGGTAGTTGCCGGCATCGCCGCCAAATCTGTCGAACAGCTTCTTGATATCGCGCGAAGGGTTCATGTGCTGCGTCCTCGTACTCTCGGTTGTACTTTGGGCCTTGCCTCGACGACCACTGGCCAGTGACGTCTCCCGCGCTTGTGAGCGCTGATGCGGGCAATGCCTGTTGACTACCTGGTTGACTGCCTGATCCGGTGTCGGACCCGTACCGCATTCGTAAAAGCCAAGGGAGTTTCCGGTCCAGCCTCGCGGTCCAGCGTCAAGCTCGCCCATTCATGCGAGGTTGGACGTGCTCTCGGTTGCCCTCAGTTGCTATAACGGCCCAATCTGAATTCGACTGCAGCACTTTCGTCGAACTCGCCGGCTTGCACCACCGACAAGCCTTGCGCGCCGAGCGCGCTTAGCCATTCCTGATACGCGCCTTCGAGAAACGCCGGGCTCCACGGAAGCGCGTTCGCGCCGAATGCGAGCAGCGGCGGACAGCAATGAACGATGCGCAGATAATCCGGCTCGTCGCTCACTTCGACAAAACCCCAGTCGACGTCATTCCAGATCGCGTTCAACGCGGCGCCGAGTTCGGGCGTGGTGGCGCAGGGCGGCAGCGGGTGGGCGGCGGCAAAACGGCGACCTACCCGTTGCATCAACTGACGCAGCTCGTCGCGGCCGATCTGGGTATCGAATTCTTCTGCCAGGGCGACCAGCACGCCACGCCACTGCGAGGAAATTTGCCGGTCCAGCAGGTAGTCGAGGGTCATGGCCATGTTGTTGGAGAGGAAAGCTTTCAGCTAGATAAACGCGAAAATACCGATACCGGCGTAACCAGTAGTAATTACACTGCTCCGTCGTGCGATGGACGGTAATAGTGATACGGTTACCAGTAAGCCGCGAGTCTACTTCAAGGCGATTTCTTTTTCCGACATACCGCACATTAGCAAATAGTTTTGTGGTTAAAGCCGCAAACAGAGGGCAAAAAATCCACCGTGTCCAGTTTATGTAGTACTCGGGCAATTAGCGCAAACGTTTAATCGGCGGAATTCATTTGTCAGTCTAATCTTGCGTTCAGGCGGTTGTATTGTCGAGTTGCGCGGGGCGAACAACGTGTTGATATCGCATAAGCTGTTGTCAAAGAGTTGAAAGTTATCGGCATCGCCAGTTCGCTTTCCGCGTGGCGAATAATGCGGGTTACGCACGGGATAATCCTCGCGATTTTTAGCAATTGGATCTTCACCGCGCGATTGTCAGTGCGCAGTTTCTTGCCGTATTTGCCGTATTCCACGCGACCGATTCAACAGCATTCGATTCGACACCGCCACACGTTTGCCTGCTTAATCAATGCAACTGACCCTTTGATCTCAAACGCCCCTTTGCGCCGCAGAAGGATGATCGTCCGGTTTTTGCACCGGCAATGCTCGTGCTTACTTAATCAATCTGGACACGCGTCCAACTCACCCTTTGCGCGGCGCCGGACATCGCCGCGTGAGCCGGGCGGCGAAGATTTTTGAGGAAAGAGCTTGGAGCAGAAAGCGGACGGCTGGATATGTCATGCAACCAAAGACATCACAGGGTCAGCAACGCGGCAATCACGGCATAACGCGCTGTTTTCGCAATCGCGACGATCAGCAGGAACGACCACAAGGGTTCGCGCAAAACGCCCGCGATCATGGTCAAGGGATCGCCAATCACTGGCGTCCAGCTCAACAACAATGTCCAGCGTCCGAAGCGCCTGTACCAGTGTTCCGCGCGCTCGAGCGCGCGCGGCTTGATCGGGAACCAGCGACGCTCGCGCAGCTTTTCGATCGATCGTCCCATTGCCCAGTTGATGGTCGAGCCCACCACGTTCCCCACGCTTGCCACCGCGACGAGCATCCAGACCGGTTGTTTGCCGGCGATCAACAAACCCGCCAGCAAAGCCTCGGACTGAAGGGGGAACAGTGTCGCCGCAACCAGCGCAACCGCGAAAAGCCCGCCATATACAGATAAATTGACCATGAGAGAAATGCGGGCAACCGTGAAAGAGGGCGACAGCTTAGCTGTTTTTCGGCGATGCGCTACTTGAGGCGGTACATCCGGGGATTGAAAGCTTTCTCCACAGTTGATACCTTGAAGGCCGGTTGAAACCTCAATCCAGGAGATGTCATGTCTTATATGCTGCTCATCGCCGAACCTGTTGGACAGCGGGCCGAGCGCTCGCAAGCCGAAGGCAAGCTCCTCTACGAGAGCATGGTCGAGTTCGGTGCGGGACTGAAAGAACGCGGTTTGCTCATCGCGAGTGAATCGCTGGCAACGGGCGGTGTGCGTGTCAAGAAACGCGACGGCCAGGCTAGCCTGATCGACGGCCCGTTCGCGGAGGCGAAGGAGATGATCGGCGGGTTCTACATGCTTGATTGCGCGACGAAGGAAGAGGCCATCGAGATTGCATCGGCGTGTCCGGCCGCCGAATGGTGCGAGGTCGAGGTACGCAAGATCGGTCCCTGCTGGGAGTGACGGTTATACGTCGTGTTCGTACGCATCGTCTTGGTCCGTGTTAACCCTCGCACAATTAAAGATTGTCGATTTCTCCGGGCGTGGTTCGTCGTGGGAATGAGAGCGCGGCCAGCTCTTGTTTTCACACCACGAGGAGAACATCGATGCGATTCATCATCCTGGTCAAGGCGACCGAAAAAAGCGAAGCGGGTGTACTCCCCGAGGACGCACTGATCGGCGCGATGGCGACCTACCACGAAGAACTGGCGAAAGCGGGCGTCCTGCTCGATGCGAACGGTCTTCATCCGAGCGCTAAAGGCTGGCGCGTGCGTTATGAGGGTGGCGGGCGCAGTGTGGTCGAAGGGCCGTTCGCGGAGACCCGCGAACTGGTTGCGGGATACACGCTGATCCAGGTGCGTTCACGCGAAGAAGCGATCGAGTGGGCACGCCGTTTTCCTTCTCCGATGGGCGAGCATGAAAGCGGCGAAATTGAAGTACGGCAGTTGTTTGAACTGGACGACTTCGGTTCGGGAGAATCGATCGAGCGGTTTCGCGAGCTTGAAGCGGCGCGACGAGTTTGAAAGCAGCTTGAATAACCCGAAGGCACTCGCGCAAGCCGGCTGACGCCAGTGATCCCTTCTTCATGGACGATAAAAAATGCACAAGCAAATCTACGTGAACCTGGCGGTAGCGGACCTGCCGAAAGCGCGCGCGTTTTTCAGCGAACTCGGCTTCAGCTTCCACCCGATGTTCAGCAACGATCAGGGCGCGTGCCTGATCCTCGGCGAGAACATCTTCGCGATGCTGCTGGTCAAGCCATTCTTCCAGACCTTCACCACCAAGACGCTTGCCGACCCGAAACAGCAGGTCGAAGCGCTCACGTGCCTGTCGTGCGAGAGCCGCGCCGAGGTCGATGAAATCGTCGCCAAGGCCGTGCGCGCGGGTGGCACGACGCCGCGGCCGGCGCAGGACCATGGGGGAATGTACGGCCACGGTTTCGATGACCTCGATGGTCACGCATGGGAGTTCGTGTACATGGACCCGAACGCGGCTGGCGCGCCGTGAGCGGATCTACCGGTGAGTCCGGCAGCATGGAACTGGCCACTCATCGCGCGATAGAGGCGGTGTGGCGGATGGAATCGGCGAAGGTGATCGCGGTCGTGGCGCGTTTGGTGCGAGACGTGTCGCTCGCCGAGGAGTTTGCGCAGGATGCGCTGATCGCGGCGCTTGAGCATTGGCGTGTGGATGGCGTGCCGGACAACCCGGGCGCATGGCTGATGACCACGGCGAAGCATCGTGCGCTTGATCGTTTGAGGCAGGATGCGTTGCACGCCCGCAAGCACGAGGAGTTGGGGCTCGACATGGATGCGCGCGAGGAGCATGTCACGCCGGATTTCGTGGATGCGCTGGACGCCGCGCGTGAGGACGATATTGGCGACGACTTGCTGCGGCTCGTGTTCACCGCGTGTCATCCGGTGCTGTCCGTCGACGCCCGGGTTGCGCTGACGTTGCGCCTGCTCGGCGGCCTGACCACGGACGAGATTGCGCGCGCGTTCCTGCAGCCCGAACCGACCATCGCGCAGCGTATTGTGCGGGCGAAGCGGACTTTGTCGGCGGCGCGCGTGCCGTTCGAAGTGCCGAAAGCCGATGCGCGGGCGGTGCGGCTGGCGTCGGTGCTGGAAGTCATCTACCTGATCTTCAACGAGGGTTATTCGGCGACTGCGGGGGATGACTGGATGCGTCCTTCGTTATGCGACGACGCGTTGCGTCTCGGGCGCATTTTGGCGGGTTTGACGCCTGACGAGAGCGAGGTATTCGGGCTGGTTGCATTGATGGAGATACAGGCGTCCCGCACTCATGCACGAACCGATGCGAACGGGCGGCCGGTCTTGTTGATGGACCAGGACCGCAGCCGATGGGACCCGTTGCTGATCCGTCGCGGCCTTGCGGCACTGGAGCGGTCGGAGGCGCTGAACGGTGCGCGCGGGCCTTATGCGTTGCAGGGTGCGCTGGCGGCTTGCCATGCGCGTGCGCGGCGGGCGGAGGACACGGACTGGGCGCAGATCGTGGCGCTATACGACGCGCTGGCGATGGTGGCGCCGTCA
Source organism: Caballeronia sp. LjRoot34 (assembly GCF_964253815.1). Taxonomy (NCBI): domain Bacteria; kingdom Pseudomonadati; phylum Pseudomonadota; class Betaproteobacteria; order Burkholderiales; family Burkholderiaceae; genus Caballeronia; species Caballeronia sp. LjRoot34. Next base: position 2,259,563 of record NZ_CAXUSB020000001.1, on the reverse strand, counting down.
CCCGTCGTGGAGTTGAACCGCGCGGTGGCGGTGGGGATGGCGTTCGGCCCGGCGGCGGCGCTGGAGATAGTCGATGAGTTGGGATCGAACGCAGTGCTAAAGAATTACCACTGGCTGCCGAGCGTGCGCGGCGACTTGCTGGCGAAGTTGGGCCGTCGTGAGGAGGCGCGGGTGGAGTTCGAGAAGGCCGCAGGGATGGCGCGTAATGGGCGGGAGAAGGAGTTGTTGCTTGAGCGGGCGGCGGAGATGAAGGTGGCGAGGGAATAAATCCGGCCTACACGGCTGCAAGCGAGCCGGGGCGAAACGAAAATTCGCAGGGAGCCCAAAGGCCCTACAAACCCTGTTCGACCCCCACTGCCACAACCTCGACCACCACTCGTTCCAGCGCCCGAAACGGCGCCAGCCTAATGTCATCGGCGAGAGTGGTAGTGATCAGGCGCCAATCCCGCTCCAATGGCGTCCAGTGCTGTTGCCGTGCGCGCCCGAGCTTGTCGGCATCGGCCAGCACCACAACACTCGCCGCGCGGCGAATAATGCAGTCCTTCAAGTAAGCCTGTTCCGCGGTGGCCTCGCACAAACCAAAATCCGCCGCCACGCCGTCCGCGCCGAGAAACGCAAGATCCACGCTCAGCCGGCTCAGCACGAGCTCGGCCAGCGGCCCGAGCGTGCTCATGCTCGATGCCCGCAGATCACCGCCAATCAGCGTAATCCGCATGCCCGGCACGTTGGCGAGCGTCATCACCGCCAGCAGGTTATTCGTCACCACATGCAAGTCGCGATGCGCACTCAAATGACGCGCAAGCGCGGCGCAAGTCGTGCCACCGTCGAGCAGCACGGTGTCTCCGTCCTTCACATGCAGCGCGGCAGCCTGCGCTATCGCTTCCTTCTGCTCACGCTGCGTCGACTTGCGTTCCTCCAGCGACGCTTCCGGTTCATGCGCGCCCACCAGCGCAGTCGCACCGCCATACGTGCGCACGAGGCGGCGCTCCTTCGCGAGCATGGTGAGATCGCGCCGCACCGTCGCCTCCGATACCCCCAGCGCCTCGCTCAACTGTTCTACGTTGGCGTCGCGGGTGAGGACGAGATCGAGGATGGCGCGGTGACGGTCGGCTGCTTTCATCGGTGAATGCTCATGCGGATAACAAGGCCGCCGATGTTACACGAGCGCATGAGCTGATCCACCGATCGGGCTCACCCGCGCCGCGTCGCGAGTTCCGCACCCTGGCGCAGCGCTTCGAGCAGGCTGCGTTCATCTGCTATCCCTTTACCCGCGATATCAAACGCCGTCCCATGATCCACCGACGTGCGGATCACTTCCAGCCCGACCGTCACGTTCACGCCCGCTTCGAGCCCGAGCACCTTGACCGGACCATGTCCCTGATCGTGATACATCGCGACCACGAGATCGAAGTCACCACGGCCCGCGCGGAAAAAGAGCGTGTCGGCGGGCAGGGGGCCGGTGATATCGAGTCCGCGTTCCTGAAGGATCTTCACAGCCGGGATGATCTTTTCCTCTTCTTCGCCATAACCGAACAAGCCGTTTTCGCCCGCGTGCGGATTGATGCCGCACACGCCAATGCGCGGCTTCGCAATCCCCGCTTTCACCAGCGTCGCGTTACCGCGTTCGATCGTGCGCTGCACGAGGCCGGGCTCGATCTTCCTGATCGCATCGATGATGCCGATATGCGTCGTCACGTGAATCACGCGCAGTTGCGGCGCGACCAGCATCATCGAGACTTCCTTCACGCCCGTCAGATGCGCGAGCATTTCGGTGTGGCCCGGAAACTTGTGGCCGCCCGCGTGCAGCGCTTCCTTGTTGAGCGGCGCGGTGCAGATCGCGTCAATCTGTTGTGCTTGCGCCAGCTCGACGGCACGCGCGATGTACTGATACGCGGCGTCGCCGGCCACCGCCGAGAGCTGCCCGAAGGGGAGGTCATCGGGGATCAGGTTCAAGTCGATGCAATCGATGGTGCCCGGCTCATACTTCGCTTCCGTCGCGTCCTTGATGCGGCGAATTTTCGCGCTGCCGTGCACGATCTTGTTGGCTTGCTCGAGACGGCGCGCGTCGCCGATCACGAGCGGACGGCACTGCTCGTAGACCACTTTATGCGTGAGACTCTTGACGACGATCTCGGGACCGACGCCGGATGCATCGCCCATGGTGATGCCGATTACGGGGAGAGTGTTGCTCATGATGATTAGTTAAACTCCGTGTAAGTGGGGGCGCTCTGAGACGAGGTACATGCTGTGTTCGCTCTCAGTGGCTTTAATGTGCATTAGTGTGTATTAGTAGCCGCGTCCGGCGTCCGCAGCGTCGCCGATGTGGGCCGCGTGGGCAGAGGCAATCTCTGCAAATGCTCCCACGCGCCGAATAGCGCATGCTCGCTGCCGAATGCACCGGCCTTGGTGACAATGGCGAGGCGTGCCGCATGCTGCCCGGAAGGCCGCGCCACCGCGACACCTGCTTCAACTTCCGCCAGCAAATCGAGACTGCCGATACCGGCTGCGCTCAACATCGCGCGGGCGGTTTCGCCGCCGGTCGCAATCAAGCCGCCGACGTGCCTGAAATGCGGCGTCACCAGCGCGGCGAGCGCGGTAGACAGATGCGCGCCTTCGGCTGGATCGAAGGCGTCGTCGCGACCGATGCGCACCAGCAAGTCGAGATGCCGTTCAAGATAATCGCCAATCTTCGACTGCCACGCGAGCCAGTCCGTGTGCTCGCTGCCCACACGCAAGACCGCGGGCGGCACGATCAGTTCGCTTACGCGGGCACGCTCACGCAACATCGCGCATTGGCGTTCGGACACGGCCGATAGGCTGCCGACCAGGATCAGGATCGCGCCGTCCTGCTTCTCGTGTGCAAGGGTTTCGCGGGGCGGGGTATCGAAGAGATCGGGCAGCGACGCCAGTTCGCGTGCCAGTCCGCCCGATCCGACCCAGAACAACGGGTGTTCGCGCGGGTCGAGTCGCGCGGTGGCCTGCGCGAGCCGCTTCAGGTCGTCGCCGGTATGAGCATCGACGATCAGCGCTTGCGCGCCTTGCGCCGCCGTTGTCTTGATCCTGTCCAGCAGCGCGTTGATGTCACCGCGCAAAGTGTCCACGTCGATGGACTCGCTGCGCAGGCCCGCGTCCTCAAGCATCGTCAGGACATTCGCCGGCTTGCCGGCGTTTTCCAACTTCCATGTGTCCGTGTTTTCCAGCGGCTCGCCATGCACCAGCACGCGCGCCTGGTGCAGCGTGCGGCCGGTCGCGGGAAACGAGGGCGCGACGATCGCCAGTCCGGCGAGCGGTTGCAACGCGGCTACTTCGGCCGTCCAGTTGCCGCGCAACGTCGAATCGATTTTCTTGTACAAGCGCCGGCCGGGTGCCTTCAGCGCGTTGAAGGCATCGGCGGTGCGTTGCGCTGCGTCTTGCGGCGAGAGGCGGCGCGAGTCGGTATCGGCGGCGATGACGTCCGCGTTGTCCGCCTCTGCAGCGGCGTGAATCACGCCCGATGTCTCCAGCGTCACGACCGTACGCCGTCCCGCACCGGCGAACGCGATAGCGCAGTCGGCCGCGCCTGAGAGGTCGTCAGCGACGATCAGCATGCTGCGAGTGTTCATCGTGCGGCCTCGTTCTGAACTTTCTGCGCAGTACGGCGCTCTTCGGTCCGGGCGTTCACCCGTTTGGCGACCGCCGCCGTCAGGATAGGCGACACAATAGCAGTGACTACCACGCATGCCGCGACCAGCAGTGTCGCGCTTTTTGCGGCTTCCGCGTAGACCGGATTCGCCGCCGCGATCAGCGCGGGAACCGCCGCCGCATTACCGGCCGTATTGGCCGCCGCCACGCCGGCCACGCCCGTGCCACCCGTCACGCGGTCGGCGAAATACAGCGGAATTCCGGTGACGATAACCACTGCCAGTCCCAGTCCGATACCCAGCAGCCCTGCCTGCCACACTTTGTGCAGGTCGAGACTGGCGCCCAGTGCAAGCGCGAAGAACGGGATCATGACCGGCACGGCGCGGGCGAGGAAGTCGCGCATTTCGCGATCCAGATTGCCGAGCAGCATGCCGACCGCGAGCGGCAGAATGCTGCCGACCAGCGTGGGCCATGGAAACGCGGCGAGTCCCGCCACGCCGAGCGTGACCATCGTCAGGAACGGTCCTGATTCCAGCGACATGATCGTGTACGCGCCCACGTCTTCGGACTTCCCGTATTGCCCCATCAGCGCCATGTAGAGGCCGCCGTTGGTGTCGTTCATCGCGGCAACGACTGCGAGCGTCGAGATACCGGCAAACAGGCCCGACGAGATGGGTTGCTCACCCAGAAAATGCCCCATCACGATACCCACGACAATCGCCGAGCCGATCTTCGTCGCGAATAGCACACCGCCTTTCTTCAGCAGATACGGGGTCGCCTTGACGTTGATGCTCGCACCCATACATACGTAGAACACCGCGAGAATTGGCAGCGCCCCCGTGAAAAGCGCGTTGGTGAACGAGCCGAAGAACGTCGGCATGCCGGGCAGGAAAGTTGCGACTAACGAGCCGATAAGCAAGGGCACGATCATCATGCCGCCGGGAACACGCTCGATCGAGCGCTTGATGGGAAGCTGGGCCATACGGGTCTCCTGTTTGACGAGCGAATCCGAGTTCAATGCTCGAATCGATCACGTGTTTGATTGAAACAGTCAAAATGAAGTGTAGTCCCATCTCAAAAAATGCGCAAACTGATCGTTCGAATGCTCGATCCAGTCATTTCTTATGAAAGTCGTCCGGCGGTGGGTCATGCGTTGATGTCGCCGCTCGATAGCTCGATCAGCAAAAAACACACCGCCGCCGGGCGTCCGCGGCACACGGTTCCTCGCGTGCCGAGCGCGATCAAACACGCTTTCCCGACGGCTAATAAACTAGCGATATGACCGCTGCAAAATCATCGGCTTCCAATCCGCTCGACGACTTCCATCCGGCCGTCGCGGCATGGTTCAGCCGGCATTTTCCCTCGCCAACGGAGGCGCAGAAGTGCGCTTGGCCGCTGATCAAGGCCCGCAGTTCGACGCTCGTGGCCGCGCCGACCGGTTCGGGCAAGACGCTGACGGCGTTCCTTGCGGCAATCGATGAACTGGTTCGGGAAGCATTGGCGAGCAATGACCCATTGCCCAACGAGACGGCCGTGGTCTACGTGTCGCCGCTCAAGGCGCTTTCCAACGATATCCGCGTGAACCTGGAGGAACCGCTCGCCGGCATCTCGATCGAACTCGAGCGGATGGGCTTGCCGCCCATCGACATTCGCGCGGCGGTGCGCACCGGCGACACCACGCCTCAGGAGCGCAACGCCGTAAAAAAGCGGCCGCCGCATATCCTTGTCACCACGCCGGAATCGCTCTACGTGCTGCTCAGTTCCGATTCCGGCCGCGCGATGTTGTCGACGGTGCGTACGGTGATCGTCGATGAAATCCATGCAGTCGCCGGCAACAAACGCGGCGCGCATCTCGCGCTCAGCCTCGAACGCCTGGACGCGTTGTGCGTTGAACATAAGCATGAAGCGCCGGTACGGATCGGGTTATCGGCGACGCAAAAGCCAATCGAACGGGTCGCGCAATTCCTGACGGGCAACCGGCCGTGTTCGATCGTCGATGTCGGCCATGTGCGCAAGCGCGATCTCGCGCTCGAACTGCCGCCCATCCCGCTTGAAGCAATCATGTCGAACGATGTGCGCGAGCGTGTCTACGACCGCCTCGCCGATCTCATCGCGCAGCACCGCACCACGCTCGTGTTCGTGAACACGCGCCGGATGGCCGAGCGTGTCGCGCGCCATCTCACCGAGCGGCTGGGCAAGCCCGCCGTCGCCGCGCATCACGGCAGCCTCGCGAAAGAGCAGCGGCTGGATGCCGAGCAGCGGCTCAAGCGCGGCGAACTGCAGGTGCTGATTGCAACGGCTTCGCTGGAACTGGGTATTGATATCGGCGATGTGGAACTGGTCTGTCAACTCGGTTCGCCGGGCTCGATCGGTGGTTTCCTGCAGCGTGTCGGGCGCTCGGGGCATCAGGTGCGCGGCACGCCGAAAGGGCGGCTCTTTCCTGAATCGCGCGACGATCTCATCGAATGTGCGGCGCTGCTCGATTGCGTGGCGCGCGGTGAGCTTGACGTGCTGCATATTCCCGAGGCGCCGCTCGATATTCTCGCCCAGCAGATCGTCGCTGAAGTGGCGAGCCGAGAGTGGAGCGAGGACGCGCTCTTCGAACTCGTGCGTAATGCGATGCCGTATGCGTCGCTTGATCGTACGCAGTACGACGCAGTTCTGCGCATGCTCGCCGAGGGTTATACGAGCCGGCGCGGCGTGCGCGGGGCTTATGTGCATCGGGATGTGGTGACACGAAGTTTGCGCGGCCGGCGCGGCGGCAGGCTGACTGCGGTGACATCGGGTGGAGCCATTCCGGACAACGCCGATTTCGCCGTGCTGCTCGAACCGCAAGGTTTGCAGATCGGCACGGTCAACGAGGATTTCGCGGTCGAAAGCCTGGCCGGCGACGTGTTCCAGCTAGGCAATACGTCGTACAAGATCCTGCGTGTGGAGGGCGGCCGAGTACGCGTGGAAGACGCGCACGGCCAGCCGCCGAACATTCCGTTCTGGCTCGGGGAAGCGCCGGGACGCAGCAATGAACTGTCGGCGGCGATAGCGCGTTTGCATGCGCAGGTGGACGCTTGGCTGGGCGACTATCCGGTCAATAAAACGATCTCCCTGCTCGCCGATACAACCGGTATCGGCGAGGAAGCGGCGCGGCAGATCGTCGACTATCTGGCGCGTTCGCGGGCCGCGCTCTCTGTTCTGCCCACGCAGGATGTGCTCGTCATGGAGCGTTTCTTCGATGCCTCCGGCGGCACGCAGCTCGTGATTCACGCGCCGTTCGGCAACCGGGTCAACCGCGCGTGGGGCCTCGCGCTGCGCAAGCGTTTTTGCCGCACGTTCAATTTCGAATTGCAGGCGGCGGCAACCGAGGACGCGATCGTTCTGTCGCTGACGGGCAGCCATAGTTTTCCGCTCGATGAAGTCTGGCGTTATCTGCATTCCAATACCGCGGAGCACATGCTGATCCAGGCGCTGCTCGACGCGCCGCTGTTCGGCGTGCGCTGGCGCTGGAACGCAACCAACGCGCTCGCATTGCCGCGCTACGCGGGCGGCCGTCGGGTCGCACCGCAATTGCAGCGCATGAAGAGCGAGGATCTGCTGGCGACCGTGTTCCCCGATCAGGTCGCGTGCATTGAAAACGTGGTGGGCGAGCGTGACGTGCCGCGTCATCCGCTGGTCGATCAGACGATCGATGACTGCTTGCACGACGCCATGGATTGCGATGCGTGGCTCGCATTGCTAAGACGCATCGAGAGTGGCGACGTGCGGCTCGTCACGCGCGATTTGCCCGCGCCGTCGCCGTTGGCGGCGGAGGTTTTATCGGCGCGTCCTTACGCCTTTCTCGACGATGCCCCCATCGAGGAACGCCGCACGCAGGCCGTGCTCGCGCGCGGCTGGACCGATCCGCAATCGAGCGACGACCTGGGCGCGCTCGACGCCGAAGCCATCGCGGGTGTGCGCGAAGAAGCATGGCCAACCGTGCGCAACGCCGATGAAATGCACGAGGCGCTGTCGGGGCTTTCATGCATCACTGAAGCCGAGTCGCAAGCGAACGATGGCTGGCCGGCGTGGCTTCAACAGCTCGCGGCTTCAGGGCGTGCGACGCGTTTGCAGGTGACATCGGCGGATGGGTTATGGGTGCCGGTCGAACGCCTGACCTGCTTGCGCGCCGTTCATCCGGTCGCACCGATGCAGCCGCCGCTAAAAGCGCTGCCCGGTTTCGATGAAGCCTGGACCGAAGACGATGCGCTCGTCGAGATCGTGCGCGCCCGTCTGAGCGGCTTTGGTCCGCTGCCGGCGCCTGTGATTGCGCGCGCTTTGGCCGTGCCGGTTTCGTCGGTCGCGCTCGCCTTGACGCGCCTGGAAGCCGAAGGTTATGTCATGCGAGGCCGCTTCACCCCGGGCGTGAAGGACTCAACGGGCACGACAGACGAGGAGTGGTGCGAACGGCATCTGCTGGCGCGTATTCATCGATACACCGTGCGGCGTTTGCGGCGCGAAATCGAGCCGGTCGAGTTGCAGGATTTCATGCGTTTCCTGTTCGACTGGCAACACGTCAGCGCCGACGCGAAAGCCGATCCGCATGGCGACGGCCACGACGCGCTGATGCTCGCGATCGAACAACTCGAAGGCTACGAAGCGCCCGCGGTCGCATGGGAAGACGAGATCCTGCCGGCACGCCTGAGCGCTTATTCCATGACCTGGCTCGACGATCTATGCCGCTCCGGCAAGGTCGTCTGGAGCCGTCCGGGTGTCCGGTCGCGAAGTTCGGGCGGCCCGGTGCGCACCACGCCGATCGTGTTGCTGCCGCGTCGAAATCTGGCGGCGTGGAATCCGCTGATGCAACCGGTGCAGTCCCCCGAGCCGTCGTCGCGTGCCCAGCTTGTGTTCGACGCGCTCACGCAACACGGCGCCATGTTCTTCGATGAACTGCGTTCGGACGTTCGCCTGCTGGATACCGAACTTGAAAATGCGCTGGGCGAACTGGTGTCGCTGGGGCTGGTGAACGCCGATAGTTTCGCCGGCCTGCGTGCGTTGCTCGCGCCGGCCGCGCGCCGCAACAGTTTCGGCCGGCGGCCACGGCGCGGCGGCCGCTTTATCGGCGGGATGGACGACGCTGGGCGCTGGGCATTGCTGCGCCGCGCTGAAAGCAGTGCCGCGCCCGGCGCCGATTCCCTTGAGCATGTCGCGATGACCCTGTTGCGCCGATACGGCGTGATCTTTTGGCGCTTGCTCGAACGCGAAGCCGACTGGCTGCCCCCGTGGCGCGACCTGTTGCGGGTATTTCATCGGCTGGAAGCACGCGGTGAAATTCGCGGCGGCCGGTTCGTCGCGGGGCTGGCAGGTGAGCAGTTCGCGCTGCCCGAAGCCGTGCCGCTGTTACGCACGATGCGCAACCGGCCCGCCGACGGCAGCTTTATCGCGATAAGCGCGGTCGATCCCCTGAATCTCGCCGGCACCTTGCTGCCCGGGGAGAAAGTGCCGGCGCTGCCGGGTAATCGCGTGCTCTATCGCGATGGTTTGCCGGTAGGAGCGGTGATCGCGGGGAAAACGCGTTTCCTGGTGGAACTCGATACGGAGTCGCAAGAGCACGTGCGCTGGCATCTTGTCCGGCGCAGCTTTGACCGAATGCCAGTTTCCCCAGTAATGACGACAAGTCGCTGAAAAGAACGGGCGGCGGTTCGCGATAAAGTTTTTCGATAAAACGCTGGTTTTCTTGCTAAACATTCCGCAAGTTAAACGAATCGGCGAATTGGCGAATTGCAAGCGCGCGCAAAACAAACCCGCCCCTTATTAACGAAAGTGGAATGAAAGTTCTGATCGTGAGGCGCACCACATTCGCCAAAAAACCATAGCCCATGCAGGCAATCCCGTGCGCGCCGCATTATCGATTTCATCGTCTTTTAGCTAAATTCTCCTGCCTGACCACGGGGGTATCGGCGGACTGTGGCATTTGAAAAGCCGCCGCCCGCTTGGGGCTCTGCCAGCAAAAGAACGAATAAGGATATAGCGACAACTCCTTGTTCCCTTCAGATCGTTTTAAACACATGCTAAAGTTTTACCGCTAAAGCGCCGTTAATTTCTTTGCGATGCCGGGTAATGCCAAAAGCGAACCCGGCAATCTGGAAAGTCATGTCGAACCCTGCTGTTATGGAGGCTGAGTAACGCCATGTCCACGCCCATCAGATTCGACAGTGCCGATTTCCCCGAGAATGATGCCGAGGAAATCTGGCGCGAAGGACTTGACGCCATCTTTGAGATCCAGCGCCGGAAAGATCCACCCGTACCGTTTCGCGCGAAGATGGAAAGTTGGCCTTTAGGTTCAATGCTGCTCATGTCGCATGTCGTGCGCGGAGACGTTGAATTTCAGCGTACCCGCCGCAGGATAGCGACCTCCGGCGTCGACCATTACCTGGTGCATTGCCTGCTTGACGGCACATTGATGTCGACCTTTGGCCGCGACATCCAGCAGGTGTCGCTCGGGTCGGTCGTCATGCGCGACCTCGCCGTCGAAAACGTCGGTTTCACCCGCGACGCACCCATGCTGACGCTCACCATTCCACGTCAAGCCATTGACCGGCGCACGGGCGGCGCGTTGCGCATGCATGGATTGTCCTGGGAGGCCGCCGACCCTATCGGCCTGCTGATCGCTTCGCATATGCGCAGCCTGATGAGCGTCGCGGACTCGATGGACGACGAGCAGGCTCGCGTGGCGGGCGAAGCCACGCTGGACTTCGTCGCGGCCTCCGTGCTGCGGCGTGCCGAGCGTTGGGAGCAATCCGGCGATCCGCGCCTGACGCCGCTGATCCGCGCGCAGGCGCTGAGTTTTGTCGAAGGCAATCTGGCGGACATGAGCCTCGGCCCGGCGCGGCTGCGCGAAATCCTGAAGGTGTCGCGAACGGCGCTCTATGAACTCTTCGAACCGATGGGCGGCGTGGCTGAGTATGTACGCACTCGCCGGCTCGATGAAGCCATGCGCCGGCTCGAATCGCCGCTGCATGCGCGCGACCTCATTGGTGCAATTGCCTGTGCGGTCGGCTTCATGAGCGAATCGACGTTCAACCGCGCGTTCAAGGAGCGTTTCGGCTGCACGCCGACAGAAGCCCGCAGGCGATGTACAACCGGGGCGCTGATTGGCGCCGCTTCGCCTGTGGACGACAGCAGCCGCTCGCGCGATGCGCGCGGCGTCGGCGTCAGGACCGCTGCGACGATCCGCGGCCTGGGCGGCTGAGCGCGCCCAAGCGGACGTAAGCAGCGGACATAAGCAGCGGACATAAGCGAAGGTGAACAATCCTCACCGCGCTGAACGAAATGGGCGGAAAGAGCGGACGGAATGAGAGGGCGGCGGCGTGCATCGAAGGCATCATTGCCTGACGTGTACGCAGGCATCGTGAACGGTATTGACCAGACGCCGAGGCGGGAAAAGGAGGCCGGTTGTTTCCCGGTCGTGGAAGGTGTAGCGAATTGCTGGCCACTTTCGCTATGAACCACGCGCTCCCGGTGCACGTTCCGGGTCCCTTTCGGGGCCTTGCGCATTGGACGCCAACCAGGGCTCCTTGGCCCTCGGGTGTTCACGACCAGCGCCGCCGCCGCGGCTCTGCGACTGAGACCACTACGGCTACGACGGCGCGCCCGTGCCGCCTATAGCCGCCTCTACGCCGACTGCGGACACGCGCAGGCAAGTGAGGGCCGTGATGGCCGTCCCGCCGAGTTCGGGCCTGACCAAGCCTGAACGCTGAAAAGCACGGGATTGCCGACTGAGAGAGAAAGCGCCATCAAGACGCTTCAAGGCGAAACATGCCTCAAGGGGAGATGTCACGGACATCAAGCCCGCCGCGTGTTCGACCCTAAACCAAGAAAAACGTGACATCGGGAAAACTCATGTGGCTGTTCGCTTTGTTCCAGGCTGAGACGTTGCTCGGCCGTATCGTCAAGATGAGTATGTGCGGCGCGGCGGCCGTCGCGCTTTATGCGGGTCTCTCTTCGACGCCGCAGTCGGATGCCCAGGTTGCGCTGGCGCTTGCCGTCATCGCGGCGCTCTGGCTGCATGGGTATCGCGAAGGCAGGCGGTTGTCGTATGCATCAACGCGATGCGACGCCGAGATTCGCGAGGACGAGGGCCGGATCAGGGTAGCCGGCGGCGGCGTCGATCTCACTTTGCATCTCGTGTCGCGAACGCTCACGGTCAACAAGGTGGCAAAGCGATTTGTCTCGATCGATGCTCCCGGCGAGTTTCAACGCTTGCGCTCCGGCCGCTTCGAATGGCCGTTCCGGGCGCAGGCGGTTGAGCCTGAGCCTGAGTCGAATGCCGGGAGCTTTGGCGCGGTGTCTGGCGCTTCGGCAGCACGATGGAAGGGCGAGCGGGCGACGTCGGCGTCCGATATCGGCAAAACCATTGCGCCGGCTGGCGAACGCGAAATCGGCGTGTACTGGAAGCACCCGGGACAGGGTGATCGGCTGTTATTTTCGGTGACTGGTCCGGCAGGAAAATATGAAGCAATAGACCGCGCGTTTTGGATCTTCGCTGCATGGATCGATCGCGAGGACGAAGCGCGGCGCGCGATCGAGCGCCGCCATAAGGCGGAGGCGTGGCAACGGGACTGGGAAGAGAAACGGCTGGCGGAAGAACTCGACCACGCGCGGCGCAGAGGGGGCAGCGCCTTCGATGAAACCGATCCGCACATGCGCACAACGGCCAAAGCGGCCAAGGCAATAACGCCGTCGAGACGGTGGTAGCCGCTAGTCATCCGCTTGAAATGCGGCAGTCGCGTGCCGCGTCTTATTTCGCGGAAGGCGTAAAAACGCGCAGGCGATGACCGTCGGGGTCCAGCGCGACGAAGGTAAAGCCAAAATCCATTTCTGTCGGACGCTGGATGATTTCCAGGCCGCGCCTGACCCAATCGGCGAAAAGGCTGTGCACGGAGTCACTGTCTTTCACCGGGAACGCGAGTTCGCCGCCGCCCGGCGCCGCTGTTGCTGCGGGTTCAACTGTATGCCTGGACCACAACCCCAGTTTGAGACCCGACTCCAGGATGAACATGGCGAACGCCGGAGAAGATTCGACGGGTGTCTTGCCGAGCAAGCCCGCATAAAAATTGGCGCTGACGGAAGGGTTGTCCACGTACAGGATGATGAAGTTGGGATCGGTCATGGTGTTTGCGCGTTGGGTCGATGGGAAGTAGCCGGGGGGTGTGGCTGAGAATCCAGCAACGACCGGCGATTAACTGCCGGTGCTGAAGTCGGACCCATCGTAAGCGTGACTACTGCCAGTTTCTGTCAGTAGTGGCGCGAATTGTCACCGTGCTCGTTCACCAAAGTCGCGCCAGCAACCCGATGCCGTCCACGCCTCACGCCAGCGCCGCCGCAACGACCGCCGACAAATTACCAATCGAAAATGGTTTTCGAAGCAGCGAGATATTGTTGCCCATCGCGGCGTCGAGGGCAGAGGTGTCCGCGTAACCGCTCGCGAAAACAATGGGCATGTGCAGACCCTGGGACCGCGCCAGTTTCGCCACCGTAGCGCCGTCAAGATGCGGCATCGCGAAGTCCAGTACCAGCAAGTCCGGTGGATCGCTTGCCATCATGTGGAGCGCCGCGCGCCCGCCCGCCGCCGAGTCCACGCGATACCCCAGCGCGACCAGCGTTTCGACCATGAACGTACGAACATCCGGATCGTCGTCGACGACCAGGATTCGCGGCGCACTCCGGTCACTCGCATTGACGATAGCCGCCGCCGACGGGTCCTGTGCGTCGGCTACCGCGGGCGAACGCCGCAGAAACAAAGACACCCGGGTGCCGCGCGGACTGCTCTCGATCCGCGCATGGCCGCCCGCCTGCTGGCAGATTCCGTACACCTGGGCGAGGCCGAGACCGGTTCCCGCGCCCAGTTCCTTGGTGGTAAAAAACGGTTCGAACGCCCGGGCCGCGACATCGGCGGGCATGCCGGTGCCTGTGTCGGCGACGCTCAATTCCACGTAGTCGCCATCAGCGAGATCGGCGTCGTCCGTGATCGTCCACGTTACCGTGCTGATGCGCAGCACGCCGCCCGTGGGCATCGCGTCCCGTGCGTTGATTGCGAGGTTGAGCAACGCGAGTTCAAGCTGGGTCGCGTCCGCCACGACCAGGGTGGCGTCGTCGCCGAGTTCCAGCCGCAGGTCGATCCCCGAGCCCAGCGTGCGGTCGAACAGATCGGCCATGCCGCGCACGAGTTGGGTCAGCCCGACCGGTTTCAATTCGAGTTTCTGCGAGCGCGAAAATGCCAGCAATTGCGCGGTGAGCTTGGCGCCGCGGCTGACGGCCCGCATGGCGTTGTCGGTCCAGCGCAGTACGCGCTCGCGCTCTGAAGGCGATCGTTTCACGAGTTCCAGGTTGCCGTGAATGGCCTGCAGCAGGTTGTTGAAATCGTGGGCGAGGCCGCCGGTCAACTGACCGACCGCCTCCATTTTCTGCGCTTGGTGCAGGCGCGCTTCCATCTGCCGTTGCTGCGAGAGATCGGAGATCACGCCGCAGATCAGCCGGTCCTGGTCGCGCTCGGCTTCGAGCGCCTTGAAGCTGCAATACACAGGCGTTTCCCCGTTGGCCGACAGCACCGTGAGTTCGTCGCGGGCAGTGCCGGTAGCGCTTTCGCGGATCAGCTCCTGCAGGCGCGCGTGCTGGCCATCGAGCACAAAAGCGCTGAACGCGTAGCCCACGACGTGCTCGACCCGGGCGCCGAGCAACTGCCCGGCGCGTTCGTTGGCGTAGAGAATGGTGCCGTCGGCGGAGAGCATCACCGCGCCTTCCTGCATCTGCTCCACGAGCACGCGGTACGGCCGGTCCGCGCTTTCGAGCGTATAGATGCGGCGGTCGTCGTCGCTGCCGACCACCACGGCGTCCACCGCGCCGCTGCGGATGGCGTCGAGGGTATCTTCCGCCTCCCGCAGCCGCTCGCGCAGCTCCTCGATAGTCGCGGTTTCCAGTGAAGCGGAGTGGGATTGATCGGACATACGCGTCAGGGTTTGATGGACGCGGCCGAGGACGCGCCTGAGGACGCGCTTGAGGTCGCATTACCGGCTACGTTCAACGCCATCACGCCGAGCGCGGCCAGCACCTTGTTCGAATCCGAGAGATCACCGATCACCCTTCGCAACGGCCCCGGACGCAGCTTGACCAGCGTCGGCGCGGCAATGATCTGGGCCGCGACCGCGGCTTCAGGATGCAGGTAGATGTCGATCACTTCCAGCTCGAAGCGGCCCGCCGCATGGGTTTCCAGCAAGCGCCGCGCGTTGTCCACGGCACGCGTGGAGCGCAGCGTATTGCCTGTCACGTACAACCGCAGCACGAGCGTGTCCGATGGCGGTGGAGGCGGTGCACCGTCTCCGCCACCTCCGCCGTCGGCTTCGACGGGCAGGGCGCTCACGAACCGGCCCTCGGCTGGATGTCGAGGCCGACCAGCACGCGCTCGGCGTCCGACAAATCGCCGATCACTTTCCTGAGCGGCGCGGGCAGATGCCGGACGACGGTCGGTATCGCGAGAATCTGGTCGGCGGCTGCGAGTTGCGGATTGATGCGCAGATCGATGACCTCGATCGAATACTCGCCGGCCAGGTGCGTAGCGCAGAGCGCACGCAGGTTGCGGATGGCAGCCATCGATTTCGGCGTTTCCCCCGCTACATACAACCGCAGCAAATACGAGCAAGCGTCGGGCGTTTCGGTCCTGTCCGATTCGTGTTCCGCTGGCGTGGACGCGTCCTGTTCGGTCATTCTTTCGATCGCCGCAATTGCGCCATCCGGCTACGGTCGGCTTCCTGCAGGCGCTTGTGTTCGTCGCTTTGCTCGATTAGCGCATCGAGTTCCGACGCTTCAGCGTCGAGCGCCGACTGCAGTTCCGCGACCTGCTGTTCGACCAGTCTGCGGCGCCGGGCGAGCTCGCGCTTTTTTTGCATCACAAGTTCGTCGCGCGCGGCGGATTCATCGCGTTCCTGCGCTTCCTGCGCGAGCCGCGCGGACCCTGTCAGCACGCCGCCCGCGCCTATATAAGCTGGCACCATGGCGATTCCCCCATTGCTGATCTGATATTCACGGACCTGGTTCGAGTGATCCATGCCGCGCGATTTCAGCACGTAGACAAGCCGGTTGCGCTCGCCGTTCGTTTCAATATGCGATAGCGAAATCCAGGTATCCATCAGCGATGAGATGCTGCGGTCATTCACGCTGGACGCCTGGTCGGTACCGCTCAGACTTGTAAAAACTGCCGTAATGCCGCGGGATTTGAGGAGATCGACGAGTCGCAGCAGCGTCGCGTGCACTTCCGACTCCACGCCGCGCAGCGACGAGATCGGGTCGATCACCACGGCGCTCGGCTTGAACAGGTCGATGTCGCGCGCCATCCGCGCCAAATGCATTTCCAGCCCGAAAAAACTGGGCCGCGCCGATTCGATCCTGAGCGTGCCGCCCAGAGAGTGCGCAAGATCCACGCCCACTGAGCGCATGTTGCGCACGATCTGCTCGGGCGACTCTTCAAAGGCGAACCACAGCGTGCGTTCGCCGAGTTTGCAGCGGGCCTCGACGAATTTAGCGGCAAAGGTGGTTTTGCCGGTTCCCGCAAGTCCCGACACAAGTACGCTCGAGCCGACGAAATAACCGCCCACGCCCAACATGGCGTCGAGATCGGCGATACCCGTGGAGATGACGTCGCTCGACGTCAGATGCGCCAGACCGGCCGATGTAACCGGGAGGACGCTGATGCCGGTGGTATCGATAAGAAACGGGTATTCGTTCGTCCCATGCGCCGAGCCGCGATATTTAACGATCCTCAGGCGCCGCGTGGTGACCTGGTTTTCGACCCGGTTGTCGAGCAGGATGACGCAATCGGACACGTATTCTTCAATGCCGTGCCGCGTCAACAGGCTCGGGTCGCCGGTTCCGCGCTCCGCGGTCACGATGGCCGTGACGCCGCGTTCCTTCAGCCAGTCGAACAGGCGCCGCAACTCGGCGCGCAGCAAGACGGCGTCGGGGAAACTGGCGAACAGTGCTTCGAGCGTATCGAGTACGACGCGCTTCGCGTTCACACTCTTGATGGCGTAGTCGAGCCGCACGAACAGGCCTTCGAGATCGTATTCGCCGGTGTCTTCGATTCCCGCCGGGTCGATCTTGACGTGATCGATGGCGAGTTTCTTCTGCTCGATCAGCGACATCACGTCGTAGCCCAGCGACGCCACGTTCGCGGCCAGGTCCTCCGCCGATTCCTCGAAGCTCACCAGCACGCCGGGCTCGCCGTACTTCAGGACGCCTTCCACGAGGAATGTCATGGCGAACAGGGTCTTGCCACATCCTGCCGCGCCGCACATCAGGGTCGGACGGCCGGCAGGCAAACCGCCGAGGGTGACGTCGTCAAAGCCAGAAATGCCTGTCGGCGATTTTGAAAGCACTGCTCCGGTCATCGTTTTTCTTTGTAAGGTTTAACAGGAAGGTACCGTCCGGCCCGGCCTCGATACCCGCGCCAGTTGGTCGATGGCGACAGCGCATCTTGGCATCGCGGTACGCACTATGCAATCCAGAAGATCACGTCGACCGGCGCGCGGGGACAGGCGGCCATTTTTAGACGCTTGGCGCGGGCAATCGGACCCGTACAATTGAGCGCAGCATCGAACAAAAAATATCGAGCACTGAGAGGTAGAATTTTGAACCCTGTTGATGGAGTTTTGCAGGCCGCCATGGACGACAGCGACGAAGCCATTGCTCGCGACGTGGCCACCATCGGACGGATCGGCGCTGTTCCGTCCATGCTGCGCGTGATCTGCAAAAACACCGGCCTCGGTTTCGCGGCGGTGGCGCGCGTCACCGAGGGAACATGGACCGCCTGTGCCGTGCAGGACGATATTCAGTTCGGGCTGTTGCCGGGCGGCCAACTCGACGTCCACACCACGCTGTGCAGCGAGGCTCGCGCAATGCGCCGGCCTGTTGTTATCGACCATGCGAGTACCGATCCGGTTTATCGCGAGCACCATACGCCACGCATCTACAACATCGAGAGTTATATCTCGGTGCCGATCATCCTGCCCAACGGCGACTATTTCGGCAATCTGTGCGCGATCGATCCGCGTCCGGCGATGATCTCGGATGCATGCACGCTCACCATGTTCACGCTCTTCGCAGAACTGATCGCACTGCAGCTGGAGAGCGAGAACGAGCGCTCGGCGACCGAAGCCGCGCTCATCAATGAGCGCACGACCGCCGAGTTGCGCGAGCAGTTCATCGCGGTGCTCGGCCACGATCTGCGCAATCCGCTTGCCGCCGTGGGCGCCACCGCGGAATGGCTGGCACGACGCGGCGGCGAGCCGGAACTGGTGAGCATCGGCACACGGTTGCGGGCGACTACGCGGCGCATGTCCCGCCTGATCGACGACGTGCTCGATTTCGCCCGCGGCCGGCTCGGCACGGGTATCGGCGTGGCGCTTGCTCCGGTTGACGATCTCCCCGACGCGCTGCGCCACGTGGTCACGGAACTGCGCGACGTGAATCCGCAACGTGTCGTGCTGGAACAGATCACGGTGGACGGCTGCGTCTACTGCGACCGGGGACGCATCCAGCAACTGCTGTCCAACCTGCTGGCTAATGCGCTGACGCATGGCTCGCCGGATCAACCGGTGCGGGTGGTGGTATCGGTGGATGCCGGCGAGCTTGCGATCTCCGTCTCCAATCTGGGTGCGCCGATCGCGTCGCAAGACCTGGAAAAAGTCTTCGAGCCGTATTGGCGGCCTGCGAGCAGTCAGCCGGGCGGTGGGCTCGGGTTGGGACTCTATATCTGCTCGCAGATCGTCAACGCGCACGGCGGGACGTTGTCGGTGAGTTCATCGGCGGAGACGGGGACGTGTTTTGTGGCCCGGATAGCTGTGAGTGACACGGTGTGAACGCCGGTCCGGGGTCGTAGCGCCTACCTTTCCCGATTCGTCGCCACCTCCCTCGCGACGATCGCGTCTCTCCACCCCCAAACCCTCTCCATACAAACCCGGATTGTCCCTGTCAATTCGGCGCTGCTATCGTTCGCTGGCACATGTGGAAGCGCTTCCACTCCACCGCTCAACAGGAGTCCTCGTGGCACTCGACGCATCCGTTGTCTCCGGCGATCCGTTTTCCCCACCCTCCGATTCAGCCCTCTGGCGACGAGACTTTTTGCTCGGCGCAGCAACCGCCTCCTATCAGATCGAAGGCGCCGTCAGCGAAGACGGCCGGCTCCCGTCGATCTGGGACACGTTCTCGGCCACGCCCGGCAAAGTGCTGGCCGGCGACACCGGCGAGGTCGCTTGCGATCACTATCATCGGTGGGAATCGGACCTCGACTTGCTGTCCGCGCTAAACGTAGACGGGTATCGCCTATCCATTGCATGGCCGCGCGTGATGGATGAAGCGGGGCGTCCGAACCGGAAGGGGATCGACTTTTATAAGCGCCTGATCGCGCGGCTGAAAGAGAAGGGCCTCAAGACCTTTGTCACGCTTTATCACTGGGACTTGCCGCAATATCTGGAAGATCGCGGCGGCTGGCTGAATCGCGACATAGCGTATCGCTTCGCCGATTACGCCGACCTGATGAGCCGCGAACTGAGCGGTCAGGTCGATGCCTGGGCCACGCTCAACGAACCTTGGTGCTCCGCTTACCTCGGCTACGGCAACGGCCATCATGCGCCGGGTCTGGCGAATGACCGTTACGCGACCCAGGCCATGCATCACCTGCTGCTCGCGCACGGGTCCGCCGTGCCGGTCTTGCGGGCAAACGATCCCGAATCGCTCAAGGGTATTGTCGCGAATGTGGGCCGCGGTACCGCTAATAGCGACAGCGCAGCCGATGCACGGGCCGCACATCTTTTCGAAGTCCAGCACAACGCGTGGATACTGGACCCGCTGTTGAAAAAGGCCTATCCCAAGGACCTTTTCGAACTATGGCCGGGCACCGAGCCGCTGGTGCTCGATGGCGATATGGAGATCATCGGTACGCCGCTCGACTTCCTCGGCATCAACTATTACTTCCGCACGAACGTGAAGAGCGACGGCGCGCATGGCTTCACAGAAGTGCCGTTGCCGGACGTCGAACGCACGCAGATGGGCTGGGAGATTCATCCCGATGGCCTGCGCGACTTGCTGATCGGATTCAACAAGACGTATGCGTCATTGCCGCCGATCTACATCACTGAAAACGGCATGGCGTCGGATGACAAGGTAGTCGATGGACGCGTCGATGATCCGCAGCGCATCTCGTTCCTCAAACGCCACCTGGCCGCGGTGGATAGCGCGATCAAGGCCGGCGTCGACATACGCGGATATTTCATCTGGTCGCTGATGGATAACTTCGAATGGGCCTTTGGGTATGAACGTCGCTTCGGCGTGTTTCATGTCGACTACAAGACGCAGAAGCGCACCATGAAACATAGCGCCGAGCTGATTGCGAAGTTCCTCGCGGAGCGCAATACCCGCGTTAATTCCCGCGCCTGACCCGCAGTTCGATTTCAATGCCGAAGCCATTGGACCCTATGGACTACGGGGCCAAATAGAAAATATAGCCCGGAGGAGACGCAATGAACCGCATGAAGAAACTGGTCGTCAGTGTCATCGCCGCCGTTGCGGCGAGCAGCGCAGCGCACGCCGATCCGTTGAAAGCGACCGTGATCCACTGGTGGACATCGGGCGGGGAGTCAGCGGCCATCAAGCAGTTCGCCGACGCCTATAACAAGGCGGGTGGATTGTGGGTCGACCAAGCCGTGGCCGGTGCAGACCAGGCGCGCTCCACGGCGCTCAACCGCATCATGGGCGGAGACCCGCCGACCGCCGCGCAGTTCAATACATCCAAGCAATTTCACGACATCATCGACCAGGGATTGCTGAACAACGTGGACGATGTGGCGGCCAAGGAGAACTGGGACAAGATCTTCCCGCCGTCGATCATTGAAAGCATCAAGTCGAACGGGCACTACTACGCAGCGCCCGTGGATATCCACATGCCGGCATGGTTCTTCTATTCGAAGCCGGCGTTCCAGAAGGCCGGTATCACGAAAGAGCCGGCCAACTACGATGAGTTCATCGCTGATCTCGACAAGCTGAAAGCGGCGGGCGTGATTCCGCTCGCGCTCGGTGGTCAGGCATGGCAGGAGAAGATCACCTTCGACGCCGTGTTCGCCGATGTTGGCGGCCCGGACCTTTATTTGAAGGTATACCGTGATCGCGATGTGAACGCGGTCAAGTCCGACGCGTTCAAGAGGGTGCTGACGCAGTTCAAGCGCCTGCATAACTATATTGATCCGGGCTCACCGGGCCGCAACTGGAACGACGCCACCGCGCTGGTGATCTCCGGCAAGGCCGGCGTGCAGATCATGGGCGACTGGGCGAAGGGCGAGTTCTCCGCCGCCAATCAAACGGCGGGCAAGGACTTCGGCTGCTTCCCGGGCTTCGGTCCGCATTCGCCGTATCTCGTCGCAGGCGACGCGTTCGTTTTCCCGAAGACCGACGACCCCAACGCGATCAAGGCGCAAAAGCTGCTGGCGACGGTCATGACGTCTCCGGCTGCGCAGGTTGCGTTCAGCGCGAAGAAGGGATCGATTCCGATTCGCTCGGACATCGACGATTCGAGTCTTGACATGTGCGCGAAGGAAGGCATCGCGATCATGAAGGACAAGTCGCGGCAGTTGCCGAATCCGGAAATGCTGACGCCGCCTGATATCAATGGCGCGTTGCAAGATGTCATTACCAACTTCTGGAACAAGAACCAGTCGGCGGAGGATGCACAAAAGGCCTTCGCCAGCGGGCTGAAAAGCTGATGGCGCAGAGAGCGCTGAGGACGCATACGCCTGCCGGCAAGGCCTTGCGCGCGCCGGCCGGTCGCGTGAAGCGCAAGCCGCTGAGGAAGCGGTTTGCGCTGGCCGCTTATATTGCCTTGTTGCCGATGGCGCTCACGGTGGTGTTCGCTTATCTCGGCACGATGTTATGGAGCTTGCGCACATCGTTCACGAACTCGCGAACGTTCGCGTCGAATAGTTTTGCGGGCGTGTCGCAATACGTGCGGCTTTTTAATAACGACCGCTGGATGCTGTCGCTGCAAAACATCGTGATCTACGGGGTTTTGTTCATCGTCATATGCCTCGCGATCGGGCTGCTGCTGGCGGTGTTTATCGACCAGAAGGTGATGGCGGAGGGCGCGCTGCGCACGGTCTTCCTGTATCCATACGCCATGTCGTTCGTCGCAACGGGTCTCGTGTGGCAGTGGATCCTGAATCCGGAGCTGGGCATTCAGGAAGTGCTGCACCGGATTGGTTTCACGCACGCGCGTTTCGACTGGATCGTCGATCAGGATCGTGTGATCTATACGCTCGTGATAGCTACGGTCTGGCAGGCGTCGGGGTTGGTGATGGCATTGTTGCTCGCGGGGCTGCGCGGCATTGATGAAGAGATCTGGAAGGCGGCGCGCATAGATGGCATTCCGCGCTGGCGTGTCTATGTCAGCATTGTCATCCCCATGCTCGGCGCATCCATTTCAACGGCCTTCATCCTGCTGTTCGTGATGGTCATCAAACTCTACGATGCGGTGGTCGCCATGACGCAAGGCGGTCCCGGCACGGCAAGCGAAGTGCCCGCGAAGTTCATCATGGATTATCTGTTCGGACGCGCGAATCTCGGGCTGGCGTCGGCGGCGTCGATCGTTCTTCTCGTGACCGTGCTCGCGATCCTCGCGCCGGTCTTTTATATTCGCAGCCGCGCATTGCGGCTCAGGGATTCCCGATGAACGCGCCACGTCGCCCGTTAAAACGCAGGTCGCGCTTCACGCCCGCGCGCCTGGGCGTGTACGCGTTCCTGCTGACTTCGGCCTTGTTCTTCCTGCTGCCGCTCTATGTGATGCTCGTCACGTCGGTCAAGCCGATGACGGAAATTCGTCTTGGCAATATCCTTTCGCTGCCGGTGCATTTCACGCTGGATGCATGGCGTGTTGCGTGGCAATCGGCGTGTACGGGACTGGATTGCCAGGGCATTCAGGTCGGCTTCTGGAACTCGGTGCGCATTGTCGTGCCGAGTACGGTCCTGTCCATTCTGGTCGGTGCGGTGAACGGTTACGCGTTGTCATTCTGGAAACCACGCGGGGCCACCACGCTGTTCGCCATCCTGTTGGTGGGTGCATTCATCCCGGTACAGGTGATGGTCTATCCGCTTGTGCGGGTGCTCGCGACGGTGCATTTATTTAGCTCATTGCCCGGTATTGTGCTGATCCATACGATCTTCGGCATGCCCGTGATGACACTGTTGTTCCGCAATTACTACGCAGCGTTGCCGCATGAGCTCTTCCAGGCAGCGCGCGTGGACGGGGGCGGTTTCTGGCGCATCTTCCTGCAACTGATGGTGCCGATGTCCACGCCGATCATCGTGGTCGCCATCATCATGCAGGTCACCGGTATCTGGAACGACTTCATCCTGGGCCTCGTTTTCGCGGGCACGAAGAACTTGCCGATGACAGTACAACTGAACAATATCATCAACACCACGACGGGCGAGCGGCTCTACAACGTCAACATGGCGGCGACCATCCTCACGTCCATGGTGCCGCTTGCCATTTACTTCGTTTCGGGTCGCTGGTTCGTGCGTGGCATTGCATCCGGTGCGGTCAAGGGTTAGTCCAGGGCTCATTCATGTCTACAGTCATGTCGAACGTTTCAATCCGCGATCTGGAGATCCAGCTTGGCTCCAATACGATCATCGAATCGCTCGATCTTGAGGTCGAACCGGGTGAGTTTCTTGTATTGCTGGGCCCCTCGGGGTGCGGTAAATCCACCTTGCTGCACAGCATTGCAGGACTGATCGATGTAAGCGGCGGCAGCATCGAGATCGGAGGCCAGGATATGACGTGGGCCGATCCGAAAGATCGCGGTATCGCGCTCGTGTTCCAGTCCTACGCGCTGTATCCGACCATGAACGTCGAGCGTAATCTCTCGTTCGGTTTGCGTATAGCGGGTACGCCCAAAGCCGAGATCGAACGGCGCGTCACGCGTGCGGCCGAGATGTTGCAGTTAGGGCCATTGCTCAAACGCAGGCCTGCGCAGTTGTCGGGCGGGCAGCGTCAGCGCGTGGCAATCGGCCGGGCGATCGTGCGTGAAGCGGACGTGTTCCTCTTCGATGAGCCGCTGTCGAACCTCGACGCAAAGCTGCGCACGGAACTCAGGCGTGAGCTGAAGCAACTGCATAAGCGTCTCGGTGCAACGATGATCTACGTGACCCACGATCAGGTCGAAGCGATGACGCTCGCGACCCGCATGGCGGTCATGCGCGGTGGGGTGATTCAGCAGATCGGTACGCCGGCGGAGGTTTATGCGCATCCGAATAATTTGTTTGTTGCGACGTTCCTTGGCTCGCCGGGTATGAACTTGCTGAAGGGCGTGTTGCATCGCGAGGGTGGTGGAGTGCGGTTTCGCAATGAGCACGTTGATATTGATGTTTCCGCGTATCCGTTTCTGCAGTCACCGCCGGAGAAGCTGCCGTGCGTGCTCGGCGTGCGTCCGGAGGATGTCTCGATTGATCCGGCGTTCGGACATCGCGGTACGGTGTCGCTCGTTGAGCCGATGGGTAATCATCGGGTAATTTGGCTCGATTATCATGGGGCCCAAATCGCGTCGATCGCGCAGGATACTGCGAGCGCAGCGGTCGACGAGATGACGGGGTTTTCGATCGACAGCAAACGTATCTCGCTCTTCGATGAAACCAGTGGTGATCGGGTTTGAGGGGTTATAGGGAAGTGGTTTTCGTTCGCACCGGTGGACGCGGTTGGGGTTTTGGGGTTAGTGGGTCAGGGTCAGTGCTGGGGTGGTCGGTTTTGGGGTTAGTGGTCGGGGTTGATGCCGGGGTGGGCGGTTCTGGGGTTAGCGGTTGGGGTTAATGCTGGGTTGCTGCTTTCCATGTTAGTGGTCTGCGAGAGTCGGATTTTCTCTTTATCACTATTAGCCACTGTGCGTGGCGGCACGTCATTTCTTTGTCCAAAGCGACAAAGAAACGAAGCAAAGAAAACGCTTTTAAACCACGCTACCCTAAGTGTCCACAGCGTGCAGTTTTGATTCATAGGTGCCCCAAAAGCACGGTGCTCGCCAGAGCGGAGGATGTTTGAACCCCTCCTTCTCGCGAATCCTGACACGAACACGCTTCGCCCCGTACGCTCTCGGGCAAGCACTAGTTGCCAAGGAACCGGTACGGCCTCACGCGTTCTGCATGCTTCGTTTTTTAGTGAGTTGGCTGCTTGATCGGTTCCCTTATTTCGTAGGTCACAGCTTGATCCGTAACAGCTCGACGTGACGCGTATTTATTGCCTCGGTCCTTGGTGAGTTGGTTACGCGGCCTACACGGTTATTTTCGTCGGTTACGGCCTTGCGCATTGTTGGGGCCTTGTTACTTGGCGGGTTGGCTACGAGGTTCGGTGTGCATACAAATTTGGAGGGCGGTCGTCCGCGGATAGCGCGGGGTGCTCCTTGGGCAGGTTCAATCACTGGTGGCGAAGCGTGTGGGTATCGGTGTTCGGAGAAGGAGGGGTTCACACATCGGTGGCTCTGGCGAGCACCGTGCTTTTGGGGCACCTATGAATAGAAACTGCACGCTGTGGACACTTAGGGTAGCGTGGTTTGAAAGCGCTTTCTTTGCTTCGTTTCTTTGTCGCTTTGGACAAAGAAATGACGTGCCGCCACGCACAGTGGCTAATAGTGATAAAGAGAAAATCCGACTTAGGCAGACCACTAACCCTGAAAGCAGCAACCCGGCATAGACTCCGACCGTTAACCCCAGAACCGACCACCCCGGGCATTGACCCCCGACCACAAACCCCAGAACCACCCCCCCCCCGGGCATTGCCCCCGCCCACCAACACCAAAATCACCACCTAAAGCCCTCATCCAAGGAGTAAAAACAAAAGTGGCAACCCTGAAGGACGTCGCAACCTTGGCCGGCGTGGGCATGTCCACCGCATCCCGCGCCATCTCCGGCCGCGGACCCGTCTCCGCCGATGCACTCGCACGCGTGCAGGCAGCAATCGCCGAGCTGAACTTCCGGCCCTCATCGCTCGGTCGGGCGCTCTCGACGCAATCCCTCGGCATGATCGGCATCTTCGTGCCGTCGTTCTTCGGCCCGTACTACGGCACCATCCTCAAGCAAACCGATACAGAATTGCGCAAGGTGCATCGCCATGTGGTAGTGGCAACGGGCTGCGGCGACGACTCGCCACGCGACCAGGCGATTGAAGCGGTGCAGTTCCTGATCGCCCGCGATTGCGATGGCATCGTGGTGACCAGCCATGACCTGCATGACGACGATCTCGTCAAGCTGCACCGCATGCACCCGAAAATGGTGTTCCTCAATCGCGACTTCGCACAGATGCCGGAGGCGTCGTTTTGCGCGGATCATCATAAGGGCGGGGTGCTGGCGGCGCAGACGCTGCTTGCGCATAAACACAAGAAAATAGCCGTGATTTCAGGGCCTTTTCAGGCTTCCGACAATCACGCGCGGATCGCAGGATTCTTCGATGAACTCGCTCGCAACGGCATTGACCGTGCTGAGGTCCAGTTGATCGAATCGGACTTTTCACCAGACGGCGGATATGACTCCGCGCGGCAACTGCTGGCGTCGAAGAAAAGGTTTACCGGGCTCTTCTGCGCCAACGACACCATGGCAATTGGCGCCTTGTCGTGTCTACAGCAAGCGGGCGTCTCGGTGCCGGACGATGTATCGGTAATCGGTTACGACGATGATTATTCAGCCGCGTTCTCCGCGCCGGGCCTGACATCGGTCCACATTCCGACCGCTGATCTCACGCAAAACGCCGTCCGATGGTTGCTCAACGCGTGCTACGGGACTGCGTACACGATCTATCGCGAGTTTCCCGTGACCGTCACCAACCGCGCGTCGGTTGCCGCACCACCGAAACGAATGCGCATTTAATGCCAGCGCTCAGACGCTTGTCTGCGCCCGCCGCAGACGTTCGCGGCTGTTGATCAGATGGAGCCGCATGGCGGTACGCGCCGAGTCGGCGTCGCCACGCTCAATGGCATCGCAGATCTGTTCATGCTCGCGATTCACACGCGTCAGATAGTCCGCGTACTGGGCGGGCGGAATCTGCGTGGCGGTGAGGCGGGCGCGAGGGATCATGTGGATGCCGAGATGCGTCATGATCTCCACGAAATAGCGGTTGCCGGTGGCATGCGCAATCTCGAGATGAAAGCGGATATCGGGCGATATGGTCTCGGTCGCCTCGCCCAGGTTGCGCTCGAAGTCGCTCAGCGCGCGCCGCATGGCGGCGATCCGCGTTTTGTCGCATCGCGCCGCGGCCAGTCCCGCGCTCTCCGTCTCCAGGCTGATGCGCAGCTCGAGTACGGCGAGGGCATCGATGGAACCAGCCACGTCCGCAGGGTCAAGTTGAAAAAAACCTCGGCCCGGCGCCTCGCAGACGAAGGTCCCAATGCCATGCCGTGTCTCCACGAGTCCCGCTGCCTGTAGCTTCGACAACGCCTCGCGTACGACCGTGCGGCTCACATTGAAGCGCTGCACCATTTCCGCTTCGGTTGCGAGCCGGGCGCCCACCTTGAGCTCCGCGGTTTCGATCTGCTGGCGCAGGGCATCGACGAGTTCGGTCGTCAGGCTACGCCGTACCTGCGGGTGGGCCGGGGTTTCGAAGACGGCGCGAGTCGGTCTCTGCACGGCTACCTCGGTTGGGATAATGTTTCACCAAAGTTGACAAACGGATTTGCGAATGATTATATGCACGCTATAGTCATATGACAACGTACAATAAAAACTGGATCAAGCGGCCGATCCGACCGGAAGGAGCGTGCAAGCTCCCGGTATCCGCGCTTATTGGAGACAGGCTTACATGGCCAATCAAGAACACGCAGTCCCGTTTAAACGCCTGTTGCTGACCGGTGCCGCCGGCGGCGTAGGCCAAGCCATTCGTTCACGCGTGTCCGCCTTCGCGGACAAGATCAGGGTGTCGGATCTGCCGGCCGCGTTGCGCCCGGACGCGGCGCCGCATGAAGAAGTCATTCCTTGCGATCTCTCGGACAAGCAGGCGGTCGACGCGCTGGTTGCCGGCTGCGATGCGGTCATCCATCTCGGCGGGGTATCGGTGGAACGGCCCTTCGAAGAAGTGCTGGAAGCCAATATCAAGGGGGTTTACAACCTCTACGAAGGCGCCCGCCGGCACGGTCTCAAGCGTGTCATCTTCGCCAGTTCCAATCACGTGACCGGGTTTTATCGGCAGGACGAGAAGATCGACGCGCATGCGCTGCGACGTCCCGACGGCTACTACGGCCTGTCCAAATCGTTCGGTGAAGACGTGGCGCAGTTCTATTTCGACCGCTACGGAATCGAGACGGTGAGCATCCGTATTGGCTCGGCGTTTCCGGAGCCGAAGGATCGCCGGATGATGGCAAGCTGGCTCAGCTACGACGACCTGCTCGAACTCCTGCAACGCAGTCTATTTACGCCGAATGTCGGCCATACCGTGGTCTACGGGATGTCAGACAACGCGGTCACATGGTGGGACAACCGGTTTGCATCGAAGCTGGGATTCGTGCCGCGTGATTCGTCGGAGCCCTTCCGGGCGAAGATCGACGCGCAGCCGGCGCCTGAACCCGGCAGTGCCGTCGCCGTGTTGCAGGGCGGGGCGTTCACCACGACCGGGCCGTTCGAATAGCGTTTGCACAGAGTTTGATAAGCCCGCTGGCCCGGCGACGGACCGCGCCACGCGCCCGGTGTGGCGACGAAAGACCTGCGCCGTGCACGACCTAACCTAGACATTGCTGCGATGACTTTCTCTCTCGATTTCAGCCCGCTGCTTCCGTACTGGCCCGTCTTCCTGAAAGGCGCCTGGCTGACGTTGAAGATGACGACCGTGGCGGTGTTTTTCGGTGTGATCCTGGGTACGCTGGTCGCATTTGCGAAGCGCGGCAAGAACCGGCTTTTATCGCGGCTCTGCTCGATCTATATCGAGGCTGTGCGCAACACGCCTTTTCTCGTGCAGATATTCCTGCTGTACTTCGGGCTTGCCAGCTTCGGCGTGCGCATGCCGACGTTCGCCGCCGCCGCGCTCGCGATGGTGATCAACATCGGCGCTTACGCGGCCGAGATCATTCGTGCAGGTCTTGAATCGGTGCCGCGCGGGCAGATCGAGGCGGCCGAGTGCCTGGGGTTGTCGCGCTGGCGGATCGGCTGGCATGTGATGCTTCAGCCATCCATTGAAAAGGTTTATCCCGCGCTGACCAGCCAGTTCCTGCTGATGATGCAGGCCTCGGCCATCGCGTCGCAGATCTCGGCGGAAGAGCTCACGGCAACGGCGAACACCGTGCAATCCGACACCTTCCGCTCGCTCGAAACGTACATTGTCGTGGCGCTGCTGTATCTCGCGTTGTCGCTGCTGATCAAGCTGATTGCGTGGGCCGTGGGCGAGGTCGCGTTCAAGCGGCGGCGGGTCATGCGCCAGGCCGCGGAGCGGGCCGGCAAGCCGGTGCCGGACCAGGGGCGCATTGATACCGTGATTCCCGGAGGTGCGGCATGACCGGCGGTTTCACTACGGCACATCTGTTTTACCTCGTGCACTCGATTTGGTGGACGCTCGTGCTCTCGGCGCTCGCCTTCGTGCTGGGCAGCATCGGCGGCTTCGGCGTGATGCTCGCGCGCATCTCGCCGCGCCGCTGGCTCAGCCGTCCGGCGATGGTCTATATAGAAGCCATTCAGGGCATTCCGCTGCTGATCCTGCTGTTCATCGTCTACTTCGGTTTGTCCGTGTATGGCTTCCAGGTGCCGGCGCTGGTCGCGGCCGGCCTCGCGCTGATGGTCTACACGAGCGCGTATCTCGGCGACATCTGGCGCGGGTGTATAGACGCCATGCCGAAACCCCAATGGGAAGCCGCTGAATGCCTGTCATTGACGCGCTGGCAGACCTTGCGCCTCGTGATCATTCCGCAGGCGCTGCGTCTCGCGCTGCCGCCAACGGTGGGTTTCCTGGTGCAGGTCATCAAGATGACATCGCTCGCTTCGGTGATCGGTTTCGTCGAATTGACCCGCGCCGGCCAGATCATCAACAACTCGATTTTTCAACCGTTCCTCGTGTTCGGGCTGGTCGGGGTCTTCTATTTCGTGCTGTGTTATCCGCTCTCGCGCTGGAGCCAATCGATGGAGAAAAAGCTCAATGTCGGCAATCGTTAAGCTCGGGGACGTCTATAAGAGCTTCGGCTCGAACCAGGTGCTCAAGGGCGTGTCACTGGAAGTGGCCAAGGGCGAAATGATCGCCGTGATCGGCGCGAGCGGTTCGGGAAAGAGCACGGCGCTTCGGTGTATCGATCGTCTGGAAACCATCGACCGGGGCACGATCGAGGTATGCGGCATTCGTGTCGATGACCCGAAGGTGGACCTGCACCAGTTGCGCCGCGAAGTCGGCATCGTGTTTCAAAGCTACAACCTGTTCGCGCACCTGACCGTGGAAGAAAACATCATGCTGGCGCTGTGCCACGTGAAAAAACTCGGACGCGATGAAGCCCGCCGTGTGGCAATGAAGGTCCTTGATCAGGTCGGCCTCGCGCAAAAAGCCGATGCGTACCCGGAGCAGCTTTCAGGCGGACAGCAGCAGCGCGTGGCGATAGCGCGGTCGCTCGCGATGTCGCCGAAGGTCATGCTGTTCGACGAAGTGACGTCCGCGCTCGATCCGCAACTGACCGGCGAAGTGCTGCGCGTGATGGAGGATCTGGCGAAGGACGGCATGACTATGCTGCTGGTCACGCACGAGATGGCGTTCGCCAAACGCATGGCGGACCGGATCATTTACATGCATCAGGGGAAGGTGTGGGAGGTCGGCAGCGGCGACATGCTCGACGCGCCGCAGACGCCCGAGTTGCGTACGTTCCTGAATAACGGCCTGTAGCTTTTAACCTATAGGCCAGGCCCGCAAAATATCTTTTGAACCGATCATAAAAATGGAGACTTCTTTGAAGACCAACCGTTTCATCATGCGCGCCTGCGTGGCCGCTTTGTTGCTCGCGGGCGTAGCGCACAGCGCGATGGCCGACCAGCTCGACGACATCAAGAAGGCAGGCAAGATCCGCGTGGCGATCGCGATGGGCACGCCGCTGTTCAGCTACGCCGATGCCAACCTTCAGCCAGCGGGGTCCGATGTGGACACGGCGGTGGCGCTTGCCAAGGACCTTGGCGTGAAACTTGAACTCGTGCAGATCACGAATGCCGCGCGCGTGCCGACCTTGCAGGCCAAGCGCGCGGATCTCGTGATAGCCGATCTCTCGATCACGCCTGAACGCGCGAAGGTGGTCGACTTCTCGATTCCCTATGCGGTCATCACGATCATCGTAGGCGGGACGAAAAATGAGAACGTCAAGAATTACGACGACCTGAACGGCAAGACAATCGGCCTCACGCGCGCTACCGTCAACGACACCATTACGACGCAAATGGCAAAGGGCGCGCAGATTCAGCGTTATGAAGACGACGCGACGCTGATCACATCGATGGTGACGGGGCAGGTCGACCTCTTCTCCAGCACGCCGTCGAACCTGGCCGAGATAATCAAGCGCGCGCCTAACCGCAATGTGGAATTGAAGTTCGCACAGAAGGATTTCGATTTGGGCATTGCGATGAACAAGGACGAGCCGAAGCTCAAGGAGTGGGTCAATAACTGGGTGAGCACGAACCAGAAGAATGGCACGCTCAACACGATCTACAAGAAGTATCACGGCCGCGATTTACCCGCGAGCGTGACCAAGGGCTAAACCTGTATGACGTGAAAAAGGGCATCGCGATGTTGATCGCGATGCCCTTTTTTATTTGCCCGGCAGCGGATCAGGCCACTGGCGCCTGACCGATCTCGTGGTTGGCCAGATACTCCAGCGCGCGAACCATTCCGGAATGATCCCATGCTTTGCCGCCATGCGCTGCGCAGGCGTTGAACAGCGCCTGGCACGTCGCGGTGTTGGGCAGCGACACGCCAAGCGACTGGGCTGTCGAGAGCGCGAGGTTCAAATCCTTCTGATGCAATTCAATGCGAAAGCCCGGATTGAACGTGCGTTTGGTCATGCGTTCGCCGTGCACTTCCAGAATCCGCGATGACGCGAAACCGCCCATCAACGCAGTACGCACTTTCTCCGCATCGACACCGGCTTTGGACGCTAGCAACAACGCTTCGCCGACCGCTTCGATTGTCGCCGCGACGATCACCTGGTTCGCCAGCTTGCAGACCTGTCCCGCGCCGACTTCGCCGATCAGCGAGATGTTTTTTCCCATCATGTCGAAGAGCGGTTTCACGCTGTCGAAGGTGGTTTGCGAGCCGCCGACCATGATCGTGAGCGATGCGGCTTTCGCGCCGACTTCGCCACCCGAGACGGGCGCGTCCAGATAGTCCGCGCCGCGTTCGCGCACTTTCGCTGCGAACTCGCGGGTCGCGATGGGCGAGATCGAGCTCATATCCACTACGACCTGACCTGCGCGCAGCGCGGCGACCACGCCGTTCTCGCCGAACAGGACACGCTCCACGTCCGGCGTATCCGGCACCATGACGAAGATCACGTCTGATTGCGCCGCGACCGCGGCCGGGCTGTCGCACGCAATCGCGCCGGCCTGGGTCAGCGTGTCCGGTACGCCGCTGCGAGTAAACGCCGCCAGTGCCACGCCATTCTTGATGAGGTTCTCGGCCATGGGTTTGCCCATGATGCCAAGACCGATGAAGCCTGCTTTTTGCATGTCTATCTCCACAAGTTGTCGGGGTGCTTCCTGCTTCCGTTCCGCTACTTCTGCATGAAATGTTTTTGCACAGCTTGCGCCGCATTCCTGAGAAGGCCCATGTCGGCGCAAACGGCGATCACCTGGCAGCCCATCGACAGATACCGTTCCGCGTCGGCCTGCACGGGAGCCAGTGTGCCGCTCGCTTTGCCTGCAGCGCGGGCGCGCTCGAAGACGTGTGCGATGGCCTGCTGCACGTCGGGGTGATTCGGATTGCCAAGTTGCCCATACGATGCCGCCAGATCCGACGGGCCGAGGAACACGGCGTCAACGCCTTCGACGGCAAGGATCTCATCGATTGCATCAACCGCCGTCCGGCTTTCGATCTGCACCACGACGCAGATGTTGTCGTTCGCGGTGCTTAAGTAGTCGCTTACGGTCCCGTAGCGATTACCGCGATGACCTACCGACACCCCGCGAATCCCCTGCGGCGGATAACGCGTCGCGGCGACGGCACGAGCGGCGTCGGCGGCGCTGTCGACGAAGGGGATCAGGAAGTTGAAGAAGCCGCTATCAAGCAGCCGCTTGATTACCACGCTGTCATTGGCCGGCGGCCTCACCACGGGGGCGCTACGGCTGTCCTTGAGCGCCATGAGCTGGGGGATCAGGGTAAGGACGTCGTTGGGCGCGTGCTCGGCGTCGAGCAGGATCCAGTCGAAGCCCAGCAAGCCGAGCAGTTCGGTCGTGATCGGGCTGCCGAGCGAGGCCCAGCATCCGATCTGGGTTTCGTTCTTCAGGACCGACTGGCGAAATGTGTTGGGCAAGGGCTGGTAAGGCGAAGATGGTGTCATGGCTAGGCTTCCTCTGGCTTGACGCCTTGAGTTGGATGCCGAAGTATCCCGGCAATCTCATACGTTATCAGACGTCATATTACATCGCGGCTTTTCGGAACCGCAAGTGCATTGGCGGGTTGAAAAGGCCGGCAAGGCGTATTCCCCTACCGTATTCTCCGGCGATAAGCGCCTTTCTTCTATAGACCCATGCGCGAGTGGGGGCTGCGCGCCCGTGCCGGAATGACAAGTCTTGCGGCTTACGAGGCTCCAAGGTATGGCCACGCATATAACCGGTATTTGTCGAATTGCCGTCCGGCACTGCTTGACTCCCGCCAGAGCCTTATAAAACAAGGCTTTGCGCCATCCCGCCGCAATCTGTTCCATCTGCTTGCGCGTCTAAACTTATCCGCCCATACGCCGTAAGGAGGAGGTCGGCACGGGCCGATGTCCTCGCGCGAAGCGGCGCATCGTATGGAGATTCGATGAAAACAGCGGTAAGCATCAAGGCATGGCTCAGTATCCTGGTGGGAGCATTCGCCATCATGTTGGCCGCGATCGGCGGCTACAGCATCTACGCGGCACGAACGGCGGACGCATCCATGCGCGCGCTCTACATGCAGGACACCGGCGGTCTGGACTTGCTCGCCAAGGACACGATCCGCTTGCTGATCGCGCGCACGGCGTTGCAGGACTATGACCCACGCGCAGGCAGCACGGAGTCGGCCGCGCTGCTGCGTGACGCCCAGGGCGCCATCGACGGTGCGAACGCCGCTTGGAAAGCGTTCGCGGTACTTGCAAGCGGCCGTGAAGAGCAAACGCTCATGCAGAGCGCGAACAACGCACGCGAGCAACTCGTCCAGCAGACATTGTTGCCGGCGGTGGACGCGCTGGAATCCAAGCGCGCGAGCGATATCCGCGAGTTCAACGAGAACCAGATCAAGGACGCATTCAACGCCTACGATGCCGCGCTGCAGCCGCTCGTCGCCATGGAATTCGAGCACGGCAAGGCACGTTTTGAAGCCTCGCAGCGACGCACCAACACCGTCACCTGGATCGCCTCGACGTTGCTGGCGGCCGGGCTCGTGCTCGCGTTCTTCTCGCGTGTGGCATTGCAGCGGATTGTGATCGTGCCGTTGCGGGCAGCCGTGGATGCATGCACGGAGATTGCCGGAGGCAACCTGGCAACCCGGCTTACTGCGCGTCGGCACGATGAAATCGGCCGCTTGATAGAGGGGTTATCGACGATGCAACAAGGCTTGAGCACGATAGTCGGCGGCGTACGCGACGGCACGGAACAAATGGCCGTGGGGACACGCGAGATAGCGTCGGGGAACATCGACCTGTCGCAGCGGACCGAAGAACAAGCCGCTTCGCTGCAGGAAACTTCAGCGAGTATCGGCCAACTGACAAGCACGGTTCGCCAGAACGCCGATAGCGCTCGACAAGCAAGCGACCTTGCGCAAACCGCATCGACAACAGCAGGTCACGGCGGTCAGGTCGTAGCCGACGTGGTGTCGACCATGGACGGGATTAATAGTAGTTCGAAGCAAATTTCGGAGATCATCGGGGTGATTGAAGGGATTGCGTTCCAGACCAATATCCTTGCGCTGAACGCAGCGGTCGAAGCGGCACGCGCGGGCGAACAAGGGCGCGGATTCGCCGTGGTGGCAAGTGAAGTACGCGCGTTGGCGCAACGTTCGGCGGGGGCGGCGAAGGAGATTCGCGAACTGATCACCACGTCGGTGGAGCGTGTTGGAAACGGCTCGGTGCTGGTCAGGAACGCGGGCAGTGCGATGAGCGACATCATTGTCGCGGTGGGCAGGGTCACGGACATCATGCGGGAGATCACGGTGGCGTCCGAGGAGCAGACCACTGGCATTGAGCAGGTCAACGTGGCCATCGCGCAGATGGACCAGGTGACGCAGCAAAACGCGGCGCTGGTCGAGCAAGCCGCAGCAGCGGCGGCGTCGCTGGAAACGCAGGCGGCGCAGATGAACGCGGCCGTCGCGCTTTTCAAACTGGCGGAGGTTTAGCGGGACGCGAAACCGTATCACGCGTGCGGCTTATATATTCGGCTTATACATTCGACTCATGCATCCGGCTCATGCATCCGAATTAGGAAGCGTGTCGGGCCAACGGTTCTCTTCGACACAATTCGATGTAGGTACGCGCTTGGCCCAGCCTTCTGCCTGCAGCATCGGTTCGTCGTAGAAATGCTCGACATGCCCGATGCACAGAATGGCGACCGGTTTCGCGTCCGTGGGCATATGCAGCAGCCGCTGAACTGCGCCGATATCGAACAGTGACACCCAGCCCATCCCGAGCCCTTCAGCGCGCGCGGCCAGCCAGATGTTCTGGATAGCGCATGCAACCGATGCCAGGTCCATTTCCGGCAGCGTCCGGCGGCCGAAAATGTGACGCTCGCGATTCTCCATCAAGCCGACGACCACGACCTCGCCGCAGTCGAGGATGCCCTGGACCTTGAGCCGCATGAATTCGTCGCTACGCTCGTTGAGCGCTTCGGCGGTGGCGCGCCGCTCGGTTTCCACGATGTCGTGCAGCGCGACGCGCAGGCTCTGGTCCGTGATCCTGACGAAGCGCCAGGGCTGCATGAAACCGACGCTCGGCGCGTGGTGGGCGGCGTCGATCAGCCGCGCCATTTGATCGGTGGCGACGGGGGCGTTGGTGAAATGCCGCATGTCGCGGCGTTCGTGGATCGCGCGGTAGACTGCGGCAATTTCCGGTTCAGAAAAACGCTTGAAGGTCGAATCAGTCATACATTCATGCTTTAAAAAGTGTCTTAGGGGTTGTAGCAGGATTGGTTTTCGTTCGCACCGGTGGACGGGTTTTTGGTTTTGGGGTTAGTGGGTCCGGGTCAGTGCTGGGGTGGTCGGTTCTGGGGTTAGCGGTCGGGGTTGATGCCGGGGTGGTCGGTTCTGGGGTTAGTGGTCAGGGTCAATGCCGGGTTGGTGCTTTCGGCGGTAGTGGTCTGCGAGAGTCGGATTTTCTCTTTATCACTATTAGCCACTGTGCGTGGCGGCACGTCATTTCTTTGTCCAAAGCGACAAAGAAACGAAGCAAAGAAAACGCTTTCCAACCACGCTACCCTAAGTGTCCACAGCGTGCAGTTTTCATTCATAGGTGCCCCAAAAGCACGGTGCTCGCCAGAGCGAAGGATGTGTGAAACCCTCCTTCTCCGAACACCGATACCCACACGCTTCGCCACCAGTGATTGAACCTGCCCAAGGGGCACCCCGCGCTATCCGCGGACGACCTACCTCCAAATTTGTACGCACCTCGAACCACACCGCCAACCTTCCAAGTAATAAAGCCCCAAAATATGTACGGCCGTAACCGACGAAAATAACCGAGTAAGCACGCAATCACCTCACCAAAAACTGAAGGACTAAACACGCATCGAGCTGCTAGGCATCAAGCTCTGGTCCACGAAGACAACTGCGTAGACCAAGCCGCTAACCTACCAAGAGCGAAGCATGCAGAACGCGTGAGGCCGTGCTGGACCCTTGGCAATTCGTGCTTGCCCGAGAACGTACGGGGCGAAGCGTGTTCATGTCAGGATTCGCGAGAAGGAGGGGTTCAAACATCCTCCGCTCTGGCGAGCACCGTGCTTTTGGGGCACCTATGAATAGAAACTGCACGCTGTGGACACTTAGGGTAGCGTGTTTGAAAGCGCTTTCTTTGCTTCGTTTCTTTGTCGCTTTGGACAAAGAAATGACGTGCCGCCACGCACAGTGGCTAACAGTGATAAAGAGAAAATCCGACTCTCGCAGACCACTAACGCCGAAAGCACCAACCCGGCATAGACCCCCGACCACCAACCCCAAAACCGACCACCCCAGCACTGGCCCGGACCCGCTAACCCCAAAACCCAAAACCCGTCCACCGGTGCGAACGAACGCCCCCTAATAATGTCGCTATACACCACATCCGCGTCGCCTCCCGGCAAATCTTCACATCACCCGCTGCCGTTATCTGATCAATCGACGCTTGATTCCAGTGGTTCCCTTCACGGTTCGCCCCAGATATCCGGAGGATACAGACCTGTTGCGCCGCGTACTACAGCGACGCAGTGGGGACTAGCCCTTATGCGCAAACACATGACTATTCGCGGCGGCCTGGTCGCGACGATCGCCATTTACACCATCCTGCTCATCGCGGTAATCGCGGTGGGCATCCTGGGTCTGTACGGCAGCAATTCGGCGCTCCGGGAGATGTATCGCGACGATACCGCGTCAGTGCTGCACCTTAAAACCAGCTCGGAGCGCTTGCTGTTGCTGCGCGCCGGGTTTGGCGAAGTCGAACAGCTGATCAGCGCCGGCAAGCCCGCCCAGCGCGAAATTGCCCGCCAGCATGCGCTTCTTGACGAGAGCAACAAGGAACTGGAAGCTTTTCGGAAGCTTCACGACCCGGTGCCGGCGGAGAAGGCGCTCATCGACGCGATGCAAACACGGCG
Organism: Caballeronia sp. LjRoot34; assembly: GCF_964253815.1. NCBI lineage: Bacteria > Pseudomonadati > Pseudomonadota > Betaproteobacteria > Burkholderiales > Burkholderiaceae > Caballeronia > Caballeronia sp. LjRoot34. The sequence continues at coordinate 2,221,940 of NZ_CAXUSB020000001.1, read as the reverse complement.
GGACCAACTGTTGGCTCAGGTATTCCAGAAGGCGCTAACCGAACTCGATCAGGACAATCTGGTGGATTTCCTGACCACCCAGCGGGAAGCGCCACCCGCGCTTTTCTCCGATTATCAAAGTGCGCTGACCGCGCTGGAAAATTTCCAGGTCGAACGCCAGAAAGCACGCTTCGACACCACCGACGCACGTTTCGAAGCCATGCTCTGGACGCTCGGCGCGGCCGCGGTCGTCGCGCTCGTCATCGGCTTCTTCGCGCAAAGGATATTGACCCGGGCAATCGTGCGCCCGATCGATATGGCCGTCGATTATTTCGGCCGGATCTCGGCCGGCGACCTGACCAGCATCGTGACGGTCCAGCGCAACAACGAGATGGGTTACATGCTCAATGCGTTGAAGGGCATGCAGGAAGGGCTTGCGCAGACGGTGCGCAAAGTGCGTTCGAGCGCGGAGACAATCGTACGTGACGCCCATGCCATCTCGGGCGGCAATCTCGATCTGTCGGCGCGTACGGAGCAGCAGGCTGCGTCGCTTCAGGAGGCTGCATCGAGCATGGAGCAGTTGACCGCCACCGTCAGGCAGAACGCCGATAACGCCCGCAACGCCAGCGAACTCGCTGCGGGCGCATCCGACATCGCGTTGCGCGGCGGCGACGTGGTGAACCGTGTGGTCGCCACCATGGACGCGATCTCAGGCAGCTCCGACAAGATCGTGGGCATTGTCGGCGTGATTGAAGGGATTGCGTTCCAGACCAACATCCTCGCGCTGAATGCGGCCGTGGAAGCCGCGCGGGCAGGCGAGCAGGGCCGGGGTTTCGCGGTCGTTGCAAGCGAGGTGCGAAGCTTGGCGCAACGCTCGGCATCGGCGGCGAAGGAGATCAAGGAATTGATTGGTACGTCAACGTCGAGCGTGAAGGACGGCAGCCAGCTCGTGGCTCATGCGGGCGCGACCATGGTGGAGGTCGTGGAAGCGGTCAGGCGCGTCAGCGCGATCATGGCGGAGATCAGCCTGGCATCGGGCGAGCAAACCACGGGTATCGAACAGGTCAATCTGACGGTGGCGCAAATGGAAGAGATGACGCAGCAGAATTCAGCGCTGGTGGAAGAGGCGTCTGCGGCGGCGGTGTCACTGGAAGAGCAGAGCCGGCAGTTGAATGACGCAGTGGCGCTGTTTCGATTGAAAGCCACGGCGTGAAAACGCTGCTTTTCGTCCATGCTCTCGCCGGGCATCGGGTCCATCTTGTCTATACATATATGAAAAATACCGATCGACATGAATCACGCATTCATCAAGTCAGATGAAATATAAGCTATTGATTTAAAGAGTATTTAACCTGATTGATCCGAGTTTTTGTAAAGCGCAGTTAGGGGTAAACAACCATAATACCAAGCTTGTCTATACATATTGGTTCCCATAGAGTCTCGTTGAATCGTGAGTTGCCGCCCAGCGCCATGTGCGATTCGAGCTGTCGCGCAGGCGTATTGCGCGACGACGTACTGAAAGAAGCGGGCGACGCGCGGTTCACGCGACGCCACTGACTCGAGGGTATCCATGTCCGTATCAAAGACCGGCGCCATTGCCGAACGCCGCACCATCGACTACATCCCCGAAGCCGAACGTCATGGCGGCCTTGCCAGCCAGTTCACGCTGTGGCTGGCGGCCAACCTGCAGATCACCGCGATCGTCACTGGCGCGCTTGCGGTTGTGCTCGGCGGCGACGTGTTCTGGTCCTTGATCGGCCTGATGGTCGGTCAGCTGATGGGCGGCGGTGTGATGGCGTTGCATGGAGCGCAGGGGCCGCAACTCGGACTGCCGCAAATGATATCGAGCCGCGTGCAGTTCGGGGTGTACGGTGCGGTGATTCCCATCGCGTTGGTGTGCCTGATGTACGTCGGCTTCTCAGCGAGCGGTTCGGTGCTCGCGGGGCAGGCTGTCGCGCAACTGCTGCACGTGGACGACGCGGTCGGCATTGTCGTGTTCACGGTGGTGATTGTCGGCTTTACGGTGTTCGGATACCGCGTGATTCACGCGATCGGCCGCGTCGCCAGTGTGATTGGCGTGCTCGCTTTCGTGTACATGTTCGCGCGCCTGCTGACGGGTCACGATATCGGCTCCCTGCTTGCGAACCGTCACTTCACGTTGAGCAGCTTCCTGCTTTCGATGTCGCTATCCGCGTCGTGGCAGATCGCATTTGGCCCGTACGTTGCCGACTATTCTCGCTATTTGCCTTCCTCCACGTCGCCGCGCAAGACGTTTTGGGCCATCGGACTTGGCTCGGTGATCGGCGCGCAGGTGGCGATGGTGTTCGGCGTGTTCGCCGCCGCGCTCGCCGGCAAGCAGTTCTCGCATCATGAGGTGTCGTTTGTCGTGAGCCTGGGCGGAAGCGGGGCGATTGCCGCGCTGCTTTACTTCGCCATCGCGTTTGGCAAGATCACGATCACGACGCTGAATGCATACGGCAGCGTGATGTCGATTGCGACGGTGGTCAGCGGCTTTCGGGGTGAGCAGCGGTTGTCGACACGTAACCGCGCGGTCTACATTGTCGCGATGGTCGGACTTGCGATGGGGCTCGCGCTCGCCGGCCGTCACGCATTCCTGAAGGAGTTCTCGTCGTTCATTCTGTTCCTGCTCGCGTTCTTTACGCCGTGGAGCGCGATCAACCTGGTCGACTATTACTTCATTACCAAGGATCGTTACGACGTCCCCGCGCTTTACGATCCAGATGGCCGCTACGGCCGCTGGAACGTGACGGGCATCGGCGTATATGCAATCGGGGTGCTCGTGCAATTGCCCTTCATTTCGAGCGCTTTCTATACAGGCCCACTGGTGGACAAGCTCGACGGCGCGGACATTTCGTGGATCATCGGGCTCGCGGTACCGGCGCTGCTGTATTACTTTGCCGCTCGCCACAAGGCACACGCCGCGCCCGCGCATTTGATTCTGCCTGCCCAGCCGGCGTCTACAGGGAAGTAACCGGGTGCAGCCAGGGCTGGCGTTGACCCCGTGGCGTTCGCTGCATGCGCTGGTCTGACGATTAATCGACCGGACACCACCGGCCGGAATCCGGGCACACAATGACCCGTGCACCGTTCAGCCAGACTTGCTCTTCGTCCAGTTGCAGCGAGGTCGAAGGGTCGATGTCGAAGGCAACCCCAAGTGCGTCCCCAACATGGGCATTTTCGATGGGAAGCTCCCAGGTCAGGAATATCTGGGTGTAGTCCTGGTCAGGCGCGAAGTCGGCCACATTAAAGCCGCTGCTGCCGCGTTGAATGACGCCATGAGGCTGGCCGGTATCGAATATCACAGCCGTACCCCGGGTCAGGGGGATTCGATGATCCGTAGAGGGAAAATGCAGGTCGAGACCCCTGTCCTCGCTCATGAAGAGATTGCAAAAGGCCGCGCCGCCATATTGCTCGGCGTCGTAGTGGTACCTCGCGCCACGGCAGGCCATGAGCGCTACGTCACTGGAGGCAAGCACGTCAGGCAGTCCAAGCGCGCACGTCCAATCGGATATCGCCTGCACGCAATGCTTGTAGTCCGGCCAGCGCGCTCGTGCTCGCGCCAAAGGCATTGCCTCGACATCCCCGGGCTCCAGGACCATGCGCGACGATATCTCCCTTTCCCAATCTGCAAGCAGACGTGCGGGGGGAACGGGTACGTCGAGCGTGCCTGTTAGCACGATGCCGCTCACGCATCGACTGCGGATGGCGTCGCCACTCCAGAAATAGGAAGTGAGGCGTTCTCGCACTCGATGCGGTTGGGGAGGGTAATTCATCTGCTACCTGTGCGGCGATTCGGGCGATTCAGCATTCATGCAGCGCTCACGTGATTGGCGTGAACGTGGGTGTCGATTGTGTAACGCAGAGGCAATCCAGGTTCTTCGATCCGGACTGCATCCCGACGCACCCGGGTAACCAAGCGCGTGTGAAAAACGCATGCCGAGCGTGGCGTTCGAAAAAATCAAACCGTCGGATCATGCCATATCGGGCTGGCATCGCCGTCCTCATTGTCTGCTCATTCTTGCGGCTCACACTGCATTCATCCGATAGAGCGAACCGCCTGCATCGCATGACAGGAGAGCAAAAATGAAAACCATTCGTCACTTGATAGTCGCCGCCGCACTCGGCTGCGGCTTGGTTAGCTGCGCACAGGCGCATGTGTTCGTAGGCGTCGGTTTTGCGGCGCCGGTGTATCCGGTGGTGCCCGTGATCACCCCAGCACCTGTGTACGCAACAGCGCCCGTGTACGCCGCGCCGCCACCCGCTTACTACGCCCCGCCTCCAGTCGTGACCGGCTACTACTACGGCCATCCATATGGATACGGCTATGCGCGGCACTACGGTTGCTGGAATTGCGGATACGCCTACTGGGCGCGTTGATGCCCGCGCGGATCGACGGCTCAGGGCGTCGTGCGCGTTTTCATCTGTGCGGAGCCGGCGTCGGCGCCGGGCATATGGCCGTGGCTGCGGCCCGTTTGCCGGATGAAACCGTCTATCAATGCGGCGAGCGCATCGGGATATTGGTACATCATCGCGTGTCCCGCCGATGCCACCACCCACAGCCGCGCCCCTGAGACCAACCCTGCGAGCGCGTCCGAGTTCTGCCTGGGCAGGACCACGTCGTCAGCGCCGGTCACGATCAGTGTGCCGGCCTGCACGGCCTTGAGTGCGACGGCGGTGGCGTCGTCGCCGGCCCAGTCGCGCAGCAGCGCGGCCTGGCCCTGGGTCACCGTGGCAGTGATATCGGGCGAACCGTAATCGGCGGGACTGAACATGTTCGCCCGGAAGCACTGCTGCGCGGCGTCGAGCGCGGCGGGCGGAAACAGCACGCGCATGACGCTCGCGAAGGTGGCGCCAGGCGCACCGGAAAGTACGGCGGCTATGCTGGGCGGTACCGGCACGCCGAGCCGCCCCGGCGCGGGCGCGTTCATCAATACGATCCGGCGCAGGCCGGCCGGCCTGTCGATCGCGAGCTGCTGCACGATGGCGCCGCCCATCGACCAGCCGATGACCGTTACATCGCTCAGATGCAGCGCGTCGATCAGCGCGGCGGCGTCTCCCGCCATGTCCTCCACGGTGAATGACACAGCGCCCGGTTGCGAGCGGCCGACGCCGCGGTTGTCGAAGACGATCACGTCGTGTTTTTCGCCAAGCGCGGCAAGAAACGCTGCATCCCATTCGGCGACTGTCGCGCGATAGCCCGTCTGCAGCACAACCGGGCTCCCATGCCCGAAGCGGTAATACGCAATGTCGCCGCTCGGCGTGTGTGCGATCTGCTGGCGCAAGGCGGGATCGCGGTCCGGCCGGTGCGCCACATCGGGGCAGGGGCTTTCGGCGGGGAGCTGGATATCGTGGATATCGCGGGCGAGGGCGGATGCCGAGAGCAGCGCCAACGCGCACGCAATCGCAACGACGACTGCCTGCAAATGCCTCATTTAACGCTCCTGATAGTGTGTGAATCCAGCAAAGCGCGCAAATCCTGCCAACAAGCGTAGTCGAACCGCCGCAGTATTCGGTAATCTTGCATGCAAGACGCTCGTTCGCTCGTTCGCTTGTTCGCCCGCTCGGGCTGCCCCGGCGTTGTTGCCCACCTAGAAACGGATGGACACGTGATCCACGAATTGACCAAGACGGTTTTGCTGATTGTCGCGGCGTTGTTCCCGATCATCAACCCGCCCGCGGCGGCGTTCATCATCCTGGGTCTCACGCCGCACGCGTCGCCGGCCGAGCGCGCCATCTTGGCGCGGCGCATCGCGGTGAACAGCTTCGTGATCCTGCTTGCGTCGCTTTCGGTGGGTGCTTACCTGCTGTCGTTTCTCGGGATCTCGATTCCGGTGCTGCGCGTGGCGGGCGGATTGATCATCGCCATGGCGGGCTGGAACCTGCTCCAATCCTCCGACGATGACCCCGGCGAAGAAGCGCAACCGGCCCCGGCGTCTCATCGGCGTGTTTCGCTGAAATCGAAGGTGTTCTATCCGCTGACGCTGCCGGTGACGGTCGGTCCCGGGGCGATCTCGGTGGCTATTGCGCTGGGTACCGGTACGCCGCGCAGCGGCCTGCAGTCGGTTCATTTCATTGGCGTGGGCGTGGCGCTCGCGCTGCTGTGCATCGCCATTTACTTGTGCGTGCGCTTCGTGGCGAACGTCCAGCAACTGCTCGGGCCGTCCGGCACGCAGGTCGCCATGCGGCTCTTCGCATTCGCGATCTTCTGCATTGGCGTGCAGATCCTGTGGCTTGGGCTGTCAGAACTGCTTAACTCACTGCATCCGCACTGAACCTTGCGGACGCTGCAACAGGACCGCCGCGCGCTGGCGCACCACCGCGGCGAGCCGAACCAGGGTCGTGAAGACCGCGACGGTGAGCGCGGCGCCGGCAACGGCGAGCGAGATGTCGAACAGGGCTTGCAGCGCGGTGATCATGTTGGTTTCCTTTACCTTGTACTGGAGACGCGCCGTGCGGGTCATGCGCGTCATGTCGATGAACAGGATTCTGATGATGCAGAATGAGGGGAGAATGAGCGGGCCGAATAAGCCGAACAGGGCGGGCAGGGCGAACAGGGTGGCTCGTGTGGATCAGAAGCCGACCACGGCGCCGAGCAGAAGCCAGGGCAGCATTTCTTCATACGTGGCAGAGCGTTCACCGGACGGCGCGTCGCTTTCCTCCAATACGCGCTCGTCCTTGCGCAACGCAGCCTGATCGCTGTTGCTGGCGCTGGAATGGTTACTGAAGAGCTGGAACATGAGTCATCTCCCGTTGGGTCGTGGAGCGAACCGGTGGTTCGCGTGACTGCATGTTCGCAGGCAAGAATGAGCAGAAAATGAGCGCGCACAGAATTCCGCGCCGCGCCTGGTCTTTGAGTCAGAACCGGTATTCGACTGATGAACCCATCGATGTCATCCGTTTTCGCGCGCCATTCCATGAGACCTTCGCTTCGCAACAATCTCATCATTGCGCTGGCCGCTCTGGTCAGCGTCGTTGCGATTGCGCAGGGTCTCAGCACTTATCAGCTCTGCCGCACCGGCATGAGCGCGCTGCTCGACCTGCGCCTGGAGCAGGTCGCCATGCGAATGCGAGGAGATCTCGCCGATGCGATCCCGAGCGCGCCCGCGCGCGGCTCGCAACCGGCGCGCGATATCGTGATCACCATCGCCAGGCCCGGCGCCGATGTCCCGCTGCGTTCCACCGATCCGTCACTGGCGCTGCCCGCAAATGCGCCGGCGGGATTTTCTTCGGAGAGCGTGAATGGCGAACGTTGGCGCATCTACACGCTGCGCCAGGACGAGCGCGTGATCCAGGTAGCGCAGCGTTCGTCGGTGCGCGACGAGCTCGTGCGCGAAACGGCGCTCACCACGCTCTGGCCCACGCTGGTCCTGTTGCCACTTGTGCTCTTCGCTGTAGTCGTGATCGTGCATCGCACGCTGCGGCGGCTGACGCCGCTCGGGCTGGCGGCGCAATCCGTCGATGCCGCGCATCTGAAGCCCCTGCCGGTCACGGGCGTGCCGCGCGAAGTGCTGCCGTTCGTCGAATCGATCAACCGAATGATCGTGCGGCTTGCGCAGCTGATCGAATCCGAGCGCAAGTTCATTGCCGACGCCGCCCACGAACTGCGCACGCCACTCACCGCGCTCCAGTTGCAGGCGGACAACCTGCAGCCGCATATTGTGGCGGGCAACCAGGAGCGGTTTCAGGAATTGCGCAGCGGGATTGCGCGCAGTGGCATGCTGATCGGGCAGTTGCTGCGGCTCGCGCGCGCGGACGCGCCGCTCGACGTCGCGGTCGAGCCTGCGGATGTTTCACCGATCGTCGTCGATGCCGTCTCGGGCGTGCTGCCGATCGCGGCGGCGCGGCGTATCGACATTGGGGCGGAAGCCATGCTCGCCGACAAGGTCGCCGCTTCGCCCGCGGATGTCGCCATTGCCGTCAAGAATCTCGTGAGCAACGCGGTGCGGTATACGCCGGATGGCGGCACGATCGACCTGCGCATGCACCGCGAGGCGAGCGCCCTATGGATCGAGGTCACGGATACCGGTCCGGGCATCGCGGAGGAGTCGCTGCCGCGCGTCTTCGACCGGTTCTTTCGCGCGAAATCAGACATGCACGCGGATGTGGAAGGCACTGGCCTCGGCCTGTCGATCGTGAAAGCGATCACGGCAAAATATGGCGGCCAGGCGATTATTCAGAACCGGTGCGACGGCCGCTCGGGCATTGTCGCGGCGGTCAGTTTTCCGCTGGCGAGCGTGTGAGGATATTGGTAAAAGCGGTTGCTGGGGGCGTGGGCTGGGAGGATGTTGTGGCGCTGTGGTCGATGCGCCGAGACGGCATGGGACCGGAGTAAGGCGCTATGGGATCGGAGTAAGCGCTAAAGCGCCAACTCCGGTCGACACGCCAACTCCGGTCGACGCGCCGGTACGGCATGGGACCAGAGTAAGGCGCTATGGGATCGGAGTAAGCGCTAAAGCGCCAACTCCGATCGACACGCCAACTCTGGTCGACGCGCCGGTACGGCATGGGACCAGAGTAAGGCGCTGAAGCGCCAACTCTGGTCGACGCGCCGAGACGGCATGGGACCAGAGTAAGGCGCTGAAGCGCCAACTCTGGTCGACAAAGGAGAGGGGTTATGAGAGTCCTGCTGGTCGAAGACGATCTCCAGATCGGGCAAAGCCTGATGCGTGCACTGAAGGACGCGGACTACGCCGTGGACTGGGTGCGTGACGGCGTCGCCGGACGCGAGGCCATGAGCGCCGTCGACTACACCGTCGTCCTGCTCGACATCGGCTTGCCGGGCATGTCGGGCATCGACCTGCTGCGCGCCGCGCGTGCCGGTGGCAATCCGGTACCGGTGCTGATCCTGACTGCGCGTGACGATCTCGATACGCGCATCGAGGGCCTGGATATCGGCGCGGACGATTATCTGCTCAAGCCCTTCGAAGTCGGCGAGCTGCTGGCCCGGATGCGCGCGGTGCTGCGGCGCAAGGCGGGCTACGCCGTGTCCCGCCTCGGCGATGACATCCTGAGCCTGAATCTCGACCAGCGCACGCTCAAGTTCGGCGATAAGGCCGGCGCGTTGTCCGCGCGTGAATTCGCGCTGATGCACGCGCTGCTCGAACATCCGGGAACGATCTTCTCGCGTGCGCAGATCGAGGACAAGCTGTACGGCTGGGGCAAGGAAGTGGAGAGCAATGCCGTCGATGTGCTGATCCATTCAGTACGCAAGAAATTCGGTCAGGGCGTGATCCGCAACGTGCGCGGACTCGGCTGGACGGTCATGCTCGGCGCGCCGCCCGAGCGCAAACCCTCCGGCGACTGAGCGAGGCCCATGGGAATCGTCCGCATTTCGAAACTGCTGCTCGCGTCGCTCGTGAGCTTCGGCAACCTCACCGGCTACGGCACCAATCTCGCGTTCGTGCAGCATGTGTTCCTCATGGACACGAGTGTTGATTCTCGTGAGTCTTCGCAATGACGATATCGATGAGTAGACTCGCATTAGTGCAGGCAATGTTGCTGTTCTTCACCTCTTTCCCCGCCATGGCTGCAGCCCTGCTGATCGATACGGGCAAGCCCGCCACGCTCACGACCGAATCCTTGCTCGCGATGCCGGGTGCAGCGACGATCCAGGTCCCGGACGACGTCACCTACCATCGCACGATGACCTACCGTGCGGTGCCATTGCGCTCGCTGCCCGGAGTGCGAGCATTGGCCGCCGATGGCGAACTGCAGATCACCGCAACCGATGGCTTCGTCACCAACCTGCCTGCAGCGCTCGTGCACGACGACAGTGGCCACGGCGCGACGCCGTGGCTCGCGATCGAACCGCATGACAGGCCATGGCCGCGGACGTCGAAGGGAACGGACATCGGCCCGTTCTATCTCGTGTGGATCAACCCGGGCGCATCGGGTGTGATGAGCGAACAGTGGCCGTACCAGATCAATGCCATTCGGGCGGTGGCGTCGCGCGCGGCGAAGTGGCCGCAATTCGCCGTCGATGCCAGCGTGCCGGCGAACTCGCCTGTTCGCCGCGGACAGACACTCTTCGCCACGCAGTGCATGGTTTGCCATCGCATGAACGGCGCGGGCGACGCATCGGTCGGCCCGGATCTGAATCTGCCGCGTAATCCGACCGAGTACTTCCAGCCGTGGGCGCTAAGGGCCTATATCCGCGATCCAAAATCGATCCGGGAATGGTCCGGCATGAAGATGCCAGGCTTCGACAAGGCCACCCTGAGCGATCCTGACCTCGATGCGATCATTGCTTATCTAGCCTACATGGCGCATAGGCGCAAGTAGAGCGGACGGCGTACGCGAAGGCGTCCGATGCGCTAACTGACGCCCCGATGGCGCCGCTCATTCTCTTCTAATTGTTGGTCGTCACCATCTGTCTCATGGATTTGGCAGCAACCAGTGCCGGTCCAGCTCAACGACTAAACATTTAGGAGAAGTATCATGTTGGTGAAAACAACGCGCATTCTGATTGCAACTGCTGCGGCGCTCGCAATGACATTTGGATCGGCCCAGGCCGGCACGCTCGCCGCGCCAGCCGGAAATCAATTTATTGAAGAAATGAAAACCTTGGCGCCACAACTGAATCTCAGTACGACGCAACAGACCGCTTATGACGTTGCAATGGACACCATGCGTCAAAGCCATGTCAGCGCACGGATGAATGAAGATCAACTTCAGCAGCAGCTTCAGGCGGTCCAGCAAACGCAGATTCTTGATCTGCGCGCTATTCATGCAGCGAACTTGAAGGTGGAAAAGGAAGATGCCCAGGCACGCGAGCAGTCAGCCAATGCATGGATCACCTTCTATGACGGATTGAACAACAGCCAAAAGACGGCCGTCAGTTCGCTGCTCAAGCAGCAGTTCGCTGAGATTCAGAACCATCCCGGCAAACCTTATGAACCGAGGACCGGCCTGTGATCAATGGCGGCCCATGCGCGAAGACGCGCTGCGCCAGATCTTCGTACTGACACAGCGCATGCGTTTCAGATCAGCGAGGAAGCCGGAGCATTCGCAGGACTCGGTATGGCCATGAACGAAATCCCGAGTGCATTCGTTCTGCCGATCGGCCTTCGCGTGCTCTTGGAATGGATGTCGCCGTGACGCGCAGTGCATGGCAGCATGCATGTTCGCCGAGTCTGCGCATTGTCTTTGCCCGTCGTCCACATCGCCTGCGCGTCCGCATCCGAGGCAACCATCAGGACTGCGCTATGCCTCGCGCTTAGGCGGTTGCGGGTTGTTTGCGGGGTTACTGTCAATCTTGACTACCCGCTCGACTCCGGCGGCACCCGCCAGCGCTGACAATTCAGTTTGCAGCAGATCAGCGATTTCTCTGGGATAGACCTCGTCACCGTCTACATAAACCGTGAAAGACCGCAGATACCTGGCTTTTTTCTCAGGGTTCTCGATCGTTTCCCTGGTCCATTGATAAAGCGGATACTTTTCCGGCCCGAGTCTTTCTGCTTCATTGACGTAGTCAGAAAACGCGTCGAACTGGCATGTCAGCGAGGCGTCATGCCGACGCAGTACATCACGTAGCGCAGGGGGCATGCACTGCGGATCTCCGCGCAAGATCGCGGCGGCCTCGGGGGAGACGGTGATCCTGATCTGGAATAGCCATGCGTCACTGTTTGCCATCACTGTTCACCATCGTTCTTCACCATCACTCCACCGTGGGCCACGCCAGATGCGGCGACGTCCAGTCCAGTTCACTGCCGACCACCATCACCCGCTCGTCGCACGTGAACGCCATGGTCACGCCGACCGACGCGCGCCCGCTAGTCAGCGATAAATACGGTTGGCAGAACACGGCCGTTCCCATGTTCGCGACCGCCTTCCAGTAATACGGCCGATGATCCCATCGCCCCAACTGCGAGGCGAATAACGGCCCGAGCCGGAAGTCCGTGCTCGACCCCGCGCGGCCGGCAATATCCTGGCCCAACATGCGCCCGGTATCGTCGAGAACAAAGCAGCGTTTGCACAATTCCAGCTTCGCCATGGGCGCGATGGCGTCGTCGATACTTGCGCCGTTCGTCAACGCCGCCGCCGCGGTGTTGAGCATGGCGAGATACGGCGCCAACTGCGCTTCGAAGCGCGCGGTGCGCACGGCCCGGCCTTCGGCAATGACATCGAATGCATGATCGATGCGCCGCGTGACCGCCGCCGCCGAGGGCAGCGTGGCGCTCGGTCTGCCCAGCAAGAACCCTTGCGCGAAATCGACGTTCGATTCCACCGCCAGGATAAGCTCCTCGGTCGTCTCGATCCCTTCCACCACCACCAGCATATCCGCCCGATGCAGCAGCGAAACAATGGTGGGGAGCAGAGGCTGATCGGAGGCGCGGCTCTTCGCGCGGATCAACGCACCATCGAGCTTGACGAAGTCGGGCTGGATGCGCAACAGGCGGTCGAGATTGGAGTGACCTGTACCGAAGTCATCGACTGCAATCAGGAAACCGCAGCCGCGATACCGCCACGCGGCCAGCGCAAGCTCCTCAACGTCCACCCCTTCGGACTCCAGAATTTCCAGCACTACCCCGCGAGGATCGAGTCCCGCCTCGAAGACGATTGCCGCCAGCGTCTGCTCATAACCCGGCTGGATGAAGGTGGACGGCGCGACGTTCAGGAAGAGCCAGCAGTCGAGCGGCAGGCGTTTGCGGGCGTTCGCGAGATGGAGGTGGTGGGTCAGTGAATCCAGGTCGCTGATGCCGGGATTCGACTGCGGGGCGAACAGCTTGTCGGGCTGCAGCGGCGTGCCATGCTGGTCAAAGCCGCGCAGCAGGGCTTCGAAACCGACCTGCTTCTGATGCGACAAACTGTAAACCGGCTGGTAGTGGGTGAATAGATCGAACGCGCCCCAGCGGGTGACAACGACCGGTTCTTCATCGACCCGTGTGTCATTGTCTTCATTGAGCGCGGTAGCGCGCACGCGCTCGACCCGCCTTGCCTGCTCCACGAACACCCGGTTATGGCCCGCGTGTTTCGCTCGCAACAGCGCTTCGTCGGCACGGTCGAGCAGTTCGACGACGTTCTCGTTCGGCCGGCGATGCGCTACGCCAAAGCTGGCGGTGAGAAAACCGTCGGGTCGAAGTATCGATGCAACGAGGGTGCGCAGCGTGTCGGCAAGCCCGGTCGCCTGGTCGGGGCCGGGCGCCTTGATAAGGACCGCGAACTCCTCGCCTCCCAGCCGTCCGACCACCGCGTCCGCGGGCACGGCGTCGTTCAGGACCTTGGTGACGTCCATCAGCGCTTCGTCGCCTCGCGCGTGGCCGTACTGGTCGTTCAGCGACTTGAAGCGATCGATGTCCAGGAAGATCGCGCTGACGACTTCATCGTGACCTTTCGTCTCGCTCAGTATCTGTTCCGCCTGCTCGAGAAAGGCGCGCCGGTTCAGGAGCTGGGTCAAGGGATCGGTTGCGGCGAGCGCCCGCAGTTTCTCTTCGAGCAGGAAGTGGTTGAGGCGGAACCAATAGAAGCCGAAATGAAACGTGGTGGCTGTCGGGATGCCGATAGCCACCCACATCGCGCATAAGACGTAGTCGTCGTGCGTGAAGGGCACGGCCATCACAAAGGGCAGCCCGGCCAGGTAGAACGCAATCGTTCCCAGGATGAAATGCCGCGGCGTCAGCCACAGCGGCGCCGCGCAGATCGGGATGACCATGCCGGCCGGCAGCATCCAGAAGAGCGGTTTTTCGACACCTTGAACGTTGATCACCACCCCGATCTGGAGAACGACGATATAAAGCACGCCGATCAGGCCAAATATAAAAGTAGACGGAGCCTTGGGGATTGCCGCGACGAGCAACAACATGACGAACGCACAGATCAGGCGCGGCCAGAGCGGTAAGTCGACCCCCGTTACGTGGGACCGGGCGATGATGAAAATCAGGAGCGCCACCACGGTAAAGGCCATGGTGACCGTTGATAGCGGCCGTTGCTGATCCATCGAGCGGCGGTGGAAACAGAGTCGAAGCGCAGGTGTGATCGTTGGCGGAAGCAGGGAGGTGAGCATGTTCTCGCGTAAGTTTTAGCAGCCTCATTAATTGATGATGGCTGTCGGCTGTGTCGGGCCGAGTTGTTTGAACTACCGCAGGTACTGAAATCACATGATCCGATTATCGTCGGATGAAATGGATTGTCTTACTAGGCGCGATTGGGCTCAAGAGAATGTTTAATCGACCATATTGTTTTGGGGAATAAGGCCATGCGCAGCTATGGCGCTTTTGAGTGCCAGCGTTGTGCGGGAGGGAGAAAGGACGATTTGCGCACAATGCAGTTACGGCTCGCAAACGATTTACCGCAGCTATCCGGTATTGGAGACAATTCGAAATCGTATAAAGAGGCAGCGCAACCACCGCTTAGGTGTCTTCAATTAGTGTCTTCAATCGGTGCACGGGGATTGCGTTGATTCGTTGTTGAGTTGTGCGTCGCACCACATGCCGTTATCCGCAGAGCTTGCGGCACCTTCAATAAACCCGTTGTAATTCAACCGCCGGTCACCGACCAGTCACCCACCAGTCAGCCGCGAGCGGGAATTGCGACTCATTTCAGCGAGTTGCCAACGGGCCAAGCGCGATGCAGCCAACCCGAACCTGCATTTCTTCATATGCATGCGCGCCATCATGAGAGAAGTTCGTACCCTTAATTCTCGTCGGTCCCGGCGGGTGTGTTCAGAATCGTCAGTATCCGCACGATCATGCAATTCGCCGCAGCGTTGCGACCGCTTTGCATGGTTCCAATTCGTGTATTCATCTAGACGTCTTGCAAGCGTCACCGCAACGTCATGTTGCGTTCCTAGAATCCGTCTCGACGCTGAAAAGCTTTGACACGCGATTGTGAGGACACCATGGATGCAATTCACATTGAACGTCTGTGCAAGACGTTCAATAACGGCCGCAAGGCACTCGACTCCATCGACCTGAAAGTGGGCGAAGGAGAAATGATCGCGCTGATCGGTGCATCGGGTTCAGGGAAGTCCACGCTTTTGCGGCACATTGCCGGCTTTACAGCATCCGACCCCGCGCCCTCGCATGTCACGCTGCTCGGCCGGCCCATCCAGCAAAACGGCAAGGTCGCGCGCGAGGTTCGTCGAATTCGCCGGGATGTCGCGTTTGTCTTTCAGCAGTTCAATCTCGTGGGGCGTCTCACCGTGCGCACCAATGTGCTGCTCGGCGCGTTGTCGCGAGTCTCGTTGTGGCGGCGTCTTATCGGCCGGTTTCCGCGGGTGGAGCATGAGCTTGCGATGGCGTCGCTCAGCGCAATGGGTATTGGCGACCACATCAACGAGCGCGCCAGCACGTTGTCCGGCGGTCAGCAACAGCGCGCGGCGCTGGCGCGCGCGCTGGTGCAGCGGGCCCGTATTGTTCTCGCCGACGAACCCATTGCATCGCTGGACCCCGAGTCGTCGCGGCGTGTCATGGAACTGCTGCAGTCGCTGAACGAGGATCACGGCTTGACCGTGGTGGTGTCCTTGCATCAGATCGACGTGGCGATGAAATATTGCGCGCGTACCGTCGCGCTGCGCGACGGCCGCGTGGTCTACGACGGCCCGTCCGCCAGCCTCACGCCATCCCTTCTGCGCGACCTGTATGGTGCCGCAGCGGAAGAACTGCTGACCGACACGGAGAGCGCGCAGCGCGACGTGGCGAAGCAGGTCGAACGTGCCGTTGACCGTGCCGCGTCGCGCCCCGAAGGCGCGTCGGCACGCTCCGCCGCGTTCGCGTCGGCGTCTGCTGCCAGTTCCTGAACGCGTGCCCTCATTGTGCTTTTGAACACCCGCTTTGAACACCTTTAACCCTGGACCCATTCGATGAAATCAGCCCGTCTTCTTCTGGCCGGTGTGGCCCTTGCTGCCTGTTTTGTCACGCAGGTGGTGCGCGCCGAAACGCTCAACTTCGGCATTATCTCGACCGACAACTCGTCCGCGCTCAGGCAGCGCTGGCAGCCGCTGATCGACGACCTGAACAAGCAGACCGGCCTCGACGTCAAGCCGTTCTTCGCGACCGACTATGCCGGCATTATCGAAGCGATGCGGTTTAACAAGGTGCAGATCGGCTACTTCGGTAACGCCTCCGCTATCGAAGCCGTGGACCGCGGCAATGGTGAAGTGTTCGCGAAGGTGAAGTACAAAAGCGGCGAAGCGGGCTACTACTCGCTGCTGATCACGAACGTGAACAGCAAGTGGAAGACCGTCGATCAGGTGCTGAAAAACACGCACGACATCAACCTCGGTTTCGGCGATCCGAACTCGACCTCGGGCACGCTCGTGCCGTCGTATTACCTGTTCGCGAAGAACGGCATCTCGGTGCGCAATGACTTCAAGAGCGTGCTTCCTTCCAGCCATGAGGCGAACATGCTGGCTGTGGTGAACAACCGTGTCGACATCGCAACGAACAATACCGACATGGTCGAGACCCTGAGGCAAAATCATCCCGATTTGCTCAAGCAGGTGCGCGTATTGTGGAAGTCGCCGCTGATTCCGTCGGACCCGCTGGTATGGCGCCGTGACCTGCCGCAGGCGACGAAGGACAAGCTGCGCAATTTCTTCGATCACTACGCGCAAAGCGATCCGCGCGAGCAGGCGATCATGGCGGGGATCACGGGCCTGTCGGGCTTCGCGGATTCCACCGATGCGCAGCTTATCCCGATACGTCAAATGGCCTTGTTCCAGAAGAAGCAGCAGGTCCAGAACGACGAGCACATGTCCGACGCGGACAAGAAATCGCAGATCGCGGCGCTCGACCAGAAGCTCTCGCAACTGGATAGCGTGGCGGCGAAGTGAAGCACAACGCCGACGCCTATTCCCTCGACAGCGCGCAAGGTGGTGCGCTGCCACTGAAGCTCGAATTGCGGCAACCGAAGCGAAGCTGGTTGTCCATGTTCGGATGGTTGGTGGTGGTGGCCGTGCTCGGCTTGTCCTGGCATAGCGCCGACATGCGCCCGCTCGATCTCTTCAGCGACTCCGGCAACATGCTGCAATTCGGCAAGGACTTTTTTCCGCCGGATTTCTCTGACTGGCGCACCTATGTGCACGAGATGATCGTCACACTGGCCGTAGCGGTGTGGGGAACGGCGCTCGCGCTGGTATGCGCCGTGCCGTGCGGGCTGCTGTCGGCCTCCAACATCGCACCGATGTGGATCGTGCAGCCGGTGCGCCGCGCGATGGACGCATGCCGCGCAATCAACGAGATGGTCTTCGCGATGCTGTTTATCGTTGCGGTGGGACTCGGGCCGTTCGCGGGCGTGCTTGCGCTTTGGGTGCATACCACCGGCGTGCTGGCGAAGCTGTTCGCCGAAGCGGTGGAAGCGATCGATGCACGGCCGGCAGAAGGCGTGCGAGCAACCGGCGCAAGCAGTCTCGATGAAGTCCTTTACGGCGTGCTGCCGCAGGTCCTGCCATTGTGGATCTCGTATGCGTTGTACCGGTTCGAGTCGAACGTACGTTCGGCGATGGTGGTCGGCATGGTCGGCGCAGGCGGAATTGGCGTGGTGTTGTACGAAGCGATCCGCTCGTTCAACTATGCGCAGACCGCGGCCGTACTACTGATGGTGATCGTGATCGTGACGCTGATCGATCTGGCGTCCGCGTGGCTTCGTGAACGTGTGATCTGAAGGTGCTGGCCGCCGGTCAATGGTAATGGTCCGCCGGCCAGCAGTTCAAAGTTGCTGCTGACTGATTGCGGCCAGTAGCTGCTGGCCTGCTTCGGAAAGCAGACCCGAATTGTCGATGGTGATGAGCCGCGCCTGTTCGGGAAGCGACAAGACGGGGCGACGCGCAAGCCGCGCTTCCATCTGCCGCGAATCTTCGCGGCCGCGCCGCTCAAGCCGGGCGGCCAGGATCGTGGGGCTTGCATGAATCTGGACGAACTGTGTGAACGGGTAACGTTCCAGCGCAGCCGGTGCATGTTGGCGAGATCCGTTGACTACGACCGGCAAGCCGCGCGTGAGCCATGCATCGATCTCGACGCCGATGCCATAGTGCAGTCCGAGACTTTCCCAATGCATCGAGAAAACGCCGCTGGCCAGACGCGCGGCGAATTCCTCGCGGCTCAGGGCGACATGATTTTCACCATCTGAAACGGGGCGCGTGATGTAGCGATGCGCGAACATCACCTGCGCGCCAATGCGTTCACGAACGAAGCCGAGCAACGAGTCCTTGCCGGCGCCCGATGGCCCCATTACGTAGATCAGTCGACCGGTTTCCATGCTCATTCAAGGGCCTCGGAGTGGGCATTCGCGAAGGGCAGGCGCTGCCATAGAGTGAACGGAGCACCCGGGTTCGGTTGAACAAAAAGCGCTGCCTCGTGGAAGGGCAGCGGTCCGAGCGCTTCAGCGCGGGTTTGCCACAGCGAGACAATGGCCGCACGCACCGAAGCCGAATCGAGTGCATCGGAGAGCGTCATGTGGAAGCGGAATTCATCGAGCACGTACGGGTAGCCCCATTCATGCAACAGGGTTCGCTGCCGCTCGCTTAAGCCTGACGCCAGGCGCCGTTCGGCATCTTCCTCCGAGGGACGCGCACGCAGCGAGGCGAGGGTGTACAACGCGCTGGCAGCCACCCGGCGGATGGATTCGTCGTCATCCGGCCGCGCGGCTCGCAACGCGACAAAGCGGCCCATCTCGACGGCGGAGAGCGGGGCATCGAACCGGCTGATGTGACTGGCCCATTCGCGAGCCTCCGATAAAACCTGCTGCGGCGTAACACCTTCGGCGGTATGAAAAGGCGCGACAAGCGTTCCGTGCCAGCCATAACGTCGCGGTGAGCCGGTCAGCGCGGCAACGGTCTGCCCGAGTGCGGTAATGGCAGGTTCCTCGGGTGTTTCGGTCGAACGTCCAGTTTCGGCATTGCGGCCAAGCCATTCGCAGCCCGCGCGCCACCATGTGGAAGACGCCGGCGGTGCGTAGTAAAGCGCGATGCGCGCGTCGGGTGTCCAGGCATTCAAGACGGTGTCGTTCGCTTCGCCGCTCATACGCCGTCCTCGACCAGCAATTGCACCCGGTCGGCGGCAAAGTGGGTAATACCGTATTTGATGGGCACACCGGCTTCGTCGACGTCTACGCTTTCAACCCACATCACCGGTTGCGCACGGTTGATCTGCAAACGCCGCGCGACGTCCGAGCTAGGCAGGATGCAGCCGATACGGCTCCATTTACGCGTGTAATCCACCACGCCGAATTCAGCCAGCGCCGCGCTGACCCCTTGTACGCCGGCAAGCACGCCGGGCAGGTCGGCGAAGCGCATGGCAGGGAACCAGCTACGCGCATAGGTCAGCGGCACGTCGTCGGAATCGTGACGTGTCTCGATCTGGTACACGAACGTCCCTGCGCGGATGGAAAGCGCTTTCGCGGTAACCGGATCAGCCTTCACCTTTTCGCTGGAAAGGACCACGCCCACCGATGCCTGGTTGTTACGCCGCAGGTTTTCAGTGAAGCGCGTGCGACGCCCGATCTGGTAGTCAATCGCACCCGGTTGCACGAATGTGCCCCGGCCCTGCTCGACGCTCACCAGCCCCGTGGCGGCCAGCCGCAGCATCGCCCGGCGCACCGTGTGCCGGTTGACGTCGAAACGTCTGGCGAGTTCAGCCTCGCTGGGCAGGCGGCCATCTTCGCCGAAGCTGTTCGCCGTGATCTCCGCCGAAAGAATCTGTTCGATCTGACGCCATACCGCGACGCCCGCGCCGCGTTCCACGGCCAGGCCCGGCGTGCCAGTTTCGTTAGATGTCATGTCGCTGTCATTCCTGTCGGTTTGAATATCGTTTTCGGCATTGTAGTGCGCCGCCGATGGCGAAAATGTGAAAGCAGGGCGCTAGCGAATAATTTTCATCCGGTTGCACAAACGTCTAGACGACCGGATGACTATTCTAGTAGCGTTCAGGCTGGACAGAACGATGAAATCACGGACGCGGCTTGGGGCACCATCGCGCCCTTTATTGACGAGGTATGACCATGAGTACATCTGCGCAGACGCCCGCGCATCCCGCACCACCCGCGCCACCCGGTCCCGCGACGCGGCGGGAGTGGTTGGCCATCCTGGCGCGTACGCCGCGAGCCTGCATGAAAGACGCGCTTGATACGGCACTGGATGGCGTGTCGCCGCCTGAGTTCGACTGGTTGCGCGCACCCGATATCGGCCTTGCGATGGTGCGCGGACGGGTTGGTGGCAGCGGAGACGCGTTCAATCTGGGTGAAGTGACCGTGACACGCGCGACGCTTCGGTTGCGGGTTCGCGAGGGACGTGCGGCAGTGGGTATCGCCGTGCACATGGGGCGGGACAAGGAGCGGGCGACACTCGCCGCGCTCGCTGACGCGCTCCTGCAGACACCTGCTTTCGAAGCCCGGATGCATGAGCACGTGCTGGCGCCGCTCGCTGCGCGCATCGCGGAAAACCGGGCGCAAAAACAGGCCCGCGCCGCGGGTACCAAGGTGGAATTCTTTACGATGGTGAGGGGCGACTGATGTTACCTGACAAGCTTTCAAGCAACTTTCGGGGTGTGGACGCTGCGGATACCGCGGGTATCGTGGGTATCGACCTCGCGACCCTGACCCCCGGTTTCAACGATACCGTCCACGATTCGCAGGGTGTGTTCCGCGCATTGCTCGACGCGCTGTCCCGGCCCGGCAAGATGGTCTCGATCGACGCCGTATTGCCCGGCCTGGATCAGGACGGCAGCACGGCCGCGACCCACGTGCCCATGGCCGCGTTCGCTGCGCTGCTGGCGCTGGCCGACTATTCGACGCCCGTGCTGCTGCAACATGAGCATCGCGGCCTGAGCGACGCGCTGCGTTTTCACACCGGCGCACCGTTGACGCACGATCACGCGCAAGCGGTTTTCGCCTACCTGCACGATGCGGGATCGATGCCGCCGATCGACGCATTTTCGCTCGGTGATCCTGAGACACCGGAGAACGCCGCCATGTTGTTCATCCGCGTGGACTCCCTCACGGACGGCACACCGATGACCTGGCGCGGCCCCGGTATCCGCGATACACAGGTCGTCCATATCAGCGGCATCCCTGATGCGTTCTGGCATGAACGTGCGCTGCTGGCGAGTCAGTTTCCTTGCGGTATCGACTGTTATTTCGTACACGGCGGATCGGTGATCGGCCTGCCGCGTACAACTCGCGTGGGGGTGGCCTGATGTACGTCGCAGTCAAAGGCGGAGAACGCGCGATCGAGCGTTCGTGGGACTTGCTCGCGGCCAACCGGCGCGGCGATGAAGCATTCAAGGAACTCAGCGTTGACCAGATTCGCGAGCAGCTTGGGTTGGCCGTCGCACGGGTGATGACCGAAGGCTCGGTCTACGATGAAGAGCTGGCCGCGCTCGCGATCAAGCAGGCCGCAGGGGATCTTGTGGAAGCCATTTTCCTGCTGCGGGCGTATCGCACGACGCTGCCGCGCTTCGGTTATACCGTGCCGCTCGACACGCAAGCCATGCTCGCGGAGCGGCGTATTTCGGCTGCGTTCAAGGACATTCCGGGCGGACAGATGCTCGGCGGAACGTACGATTACACCCAGCGTTTGCTCGATTTCAGCTTGCTCGCCGAAGGCGGCCCCCGCACGGCGAATGCCAGCGTCGCGAGCACGTCCGCAGCAAAGCAGGAAGCCATGCCGCGCGTGCTCGAGCTGCTCGACAAGGAAGGTTTGATCGAGCAGGAGAAGATGCATGCGGACGCGCCCGAACCTGGCGATCTCTCGCGTGAGCCCCTGATGTTCCCCGTTGCGCGCCCGGTGCGTTTGCAGAATCTCGCCCGTGCCGATGAGGGTTTCCTGCTCGCCGTCGGCTACGCCACGCAGCGCGGTTATGCGAACTCGCATCCGTTTGCCGGCGAGATTCGTTACGGCGAAGTCGCCGTCGAACTGGAGCTTGAAGAGCTGGGATTCGCGGTGGAGATCGGCGATATCGACATCACCGAGTGTCAGATGATCAACCAGTTCGCGGGCAGCGGCGATGTGCCGCCAACATTCACGCAAGGGTACGGCCTCGCATTTGGCCACTCGGAACGCAAGGCCATGGCGATGGCGCTGGTCGACCGCGCACTGCGCGCGCAAGAACTGGGTGAGACCGTTTCGTCGCCGACGCAAGACCCGGAATTCGTGCTCTATCACAGCGACAGCGTGGAAGCATCGGGCTTCGTTCAGCATCTGAAATTGCCGCATTACGTCGACTTCCAGTCTGAACTCGAATTACTGCGGCGTTTGCGTGCAGGCATCGAGAAAGAAGCGCAACGCGAAGCTCAAGAAGAGCATCAAGCGCAACCCGAGCCCAGCGAGGAGAACGCCGCATGAACGCGCGTATTGAAGAAAGTGCCATGGCTGAAGGCTATAACTTCGCCTACCTCGATGAACAAACGAAGCGCATGATCCGTCGCGCGCTCTTGAAAGCCGTGGCCGTACCGGGTCATCAAGTGCCGTTTGCATCGCGAGAAATGCCGCTGCCTTATGGCTGGGGAACGGGCGGCTTGCAGGTTACGTCCGCGATCATCGGACGCAGCGACACGCTGAAAGTGATCGACCAGGGTTCCGATGAAACCACCAACGCCGTGAATATCCGCCGCTTCTTCGCGCGCACGGCCGGTGTAGCGACCACCACGCGCACGGTGGAAGCGTCCATTATCCAGACCCGCCACCGGATTCCCGAAACGCCGCTGACCGAAGCGCAGATCCTTGTGTACCAGGTGCCGATGCCCGAGCCGCTGTTCCGGCTCGAACCTCGCGTCACCGAGTCCCGCAAGCTCCATGCGCTGGCGGACTACGGGTTGATCAACGTGAAGTACTACGAGGACATCGTGCAGCACGGCAGCATTGCGACGACCTACGATTACCCGGTGCTTGTGAACGATCGTTATCTCACTTCACCGTCGCCCATCCCCAAGTTCGATAACCCGAAGATGCACATGAACGCTGCGCTGCAACTGTTCGGCGCGGGCCGCGAACGCCGCATCTACGCGATTCCACCTTATACGAAGGTACGGAGCCTCGACTTCGAAGATCATCCGTTCACCATTCAGCATTGGGATCATGAGTGCGCTTTGTGCGGTTCGCGCGAGAGTTTCCTCGACGAAATGATTGTGGACGACGCGGGCGCGCGCATGTTCGTGTGTTCGGACAGCGACTACTGCCAGGAACGTCGCGCAGGTCAGGAACAGAAACAGGAGGACGCATGAATCTCGCGACACCCGCACTCCCTCTGCTCACCGGCCGCGGCCTCACGAAGCGTTATGACGGCCGCGGCGGCTGTGTCGATGTGGACATCGATATCTATCCGGGCGAAGTGCTTTGCATCGTCGGCGAATCCGGTTCAGGGAAATCGACATTGTTGAACGCGCTGGCGCTGCGAACGCCCGTGAACGATGGCGCGCTGCACTATAGAACCGTGGAGCATGAACTGCTCGATCTGTTCGCGTTACCCATGCCGCGCCGCCGGATGCTCGCGCGTACCGACTGGGGGTTTGTGCATCAGAATGCGCGCGACGGACTGCGTCATGGCGTGTCGGCCGGGGCGAATATCGGCGAGCCGTTGATGGCGAACGGGGCGCGCCACTATGGACGCCTTCGCGAAACAGCCTCTGACTGGATGAATCAGGTCGAGCTCGATGCCGCGCGTATTGACGAGCTGCCTTCCGCATTTTCAGGCGGCATGCAGCAGCGGCTTCAAATTGCGCGCAATCTTGTCACGAAGCCACGTCTCGTGTTCATGGACGAGCCCACAGCGGGACTGGATGTTTCGGTGCAGGCGCGGCTTCTGGACCTGCTGCGTACGCTAACCGCCAAGCTTCATCTCGCCGCCCTGATTGTCACGCATGATATTGGTGTGGCGCGTTTGCTCGCGCATCGCCTGATGGTGATGAAGGACGGCCGAGTGGTGGAGAGCGGACTGACCGACCAGGTGCTCGATGATCCGCAACATCCCTATACACAGACGTTGGTTGCGTCCGTGCTGCCAGTTTGAGGTACGAGAATGAATGCCAATGCCGATCTTTCCAATGAGCTTGCGTTTGCTGAACGCGCGTCGCTGATGCTGCGCGCGCGCGGGGTCGAGAAGACCTTTACGCTGCATCAGCAGGGTGGCGTGCGCATCGCTGCACTGGGCGGTGTGTCGCTCGATGTAGAACGAGGCGAGTGTGTCGTGTTGTCGGGACCTTCGGGTGCCGGCAAGAGTACGTTGCTGCGTTGCATGTACGGCAACTATCTGCTCACGCGTGGCACGGTTGCCATCCGCGACGACAGCCGATCATCGCAATACCTGTCGCTTTCGGATGCGTTGCCGCACGATGTAATTCGCCTGCGCCGTACTACCATGGGTTATGTGAGCCAGTTTTTGCGCGCTATCCCGCGCGTGTCGTCGCTTGATCTTGTCAGCGAACCCTTGATCTCGCGTGGCGTGCACGAAGAAGAAGCGCGGGTACGTGCCGGCACACTGCTTGAACGCCTCAACGTGGCGCGGCGTCTGTGGACGCTTGCACCGGCCACGTTCTCAGGCGGTGAACAACAACGCATCAATATCGCGCGGGGGCTGATTGCTGAACAGCCGTTGCTGCTGCTCGACGAACCCACTGCGTCGCTCGATGCCGAGAACCGGCAGGTGGTGGCGGATCTCATCGTGGAAGCGCGCGTTCGTGGCGCGGCAATCGTCGGCATTTTTCATGACGAGGACACGCGTGAACGTGTCGCCACTCGCGTGATCCAACTCAACGCGCCCGCCGCACAGGCGGCAACGGCTTCAACGACTACGGAAACCTTGCAGACATGCTGATCAAAAACGCGCGCATCGTCACTCGCGATGAAGAGTTCACAGGCGTACTACAGGTAGCCGGGGGCCGCATAATCGAGGTAGCGCCCGGCATGACCTCGGTTGCTGAAGCCGAGGACTGGGGCGGCGATTATCTGTTGCCTGGACTTGTCGAGCTGCATACCGACAACATCGAAAAGCATATCGCGCCGCGTCCGGGCGTGTTGTGGAATCACGACGCGGCCATCCTCGTGCACGATGCTCAAGTGGCAACTGCCGGCATCACGACAGTTTTCGATTCACTCGCGATTGGCTCGCGTGGGGGCGTGGGCGTACGCGGCAAGGAGATACAGACCAACTGCGCGCGCTCGATCGAGCGGCTGGCGGAGAGCGGCATGCTGCGCGTTGATCACTTCCTGCATCTGCGATGCGAAGTGGCGGCAGCGGACGTGCTCGACGTATTCGAGGGACTGGTTTCGCATCCGCTGTTGCGGCTCGTCTCCGTGATGGACCATACGCCCGGCCAGCGCCAATGGCACGATCCGGTCCAGTGGCGCCGGTATCAGGAGCGTCATGGCAAATGGACCGACGAACACGCAAGCACGGTGCTCAGTGAACTGACTGATGACCAGCATCGGTACGCGTGGGTTCATCGTAGCGAGATCGTTGCGCGGTGCAAGACGTTGGGCCTGCCGCTCGCGAGTCACGACGACACGTCCATCGAGCACGTGCTGGAAGCTGTGAATGACGGTATTGTCCTCGCCGAATTTCCGACGACGCTGGCCGCGGCGCAGGCGGCGAGGGATCATGGCATTGCGACGATCATGGGTGCGCCGAACGTCGTACGGGGCGGCTCGCATTCGGGCAACGTATCCGCGCTCGAGATGGCGCGAGCGGGATTGCTCGACATCTTGTCGTCGGACTATGTGCCGTCGAGTTTGCTCACCGCCACCTTCGAACTCGTCGATAAAGCCGGGTGGTCGCTGCCGCAGGCTATTCGCACGATATCGTCGGCGCCGGCCAAGGCGGCGGGTTTGTCGGATCGTGGCTCGATTGGCCTTGGCCTCAGGGCCGATTTTGTGCGGGTCGCAATGGCAGGTCGCTTGCCGGTGCCGCGCGCGACGTACCTCGAAGGCCGGCGTGTGGCGTGATTACCGGAAGAGGGTAGACGCGTTAATTACTGACTCTGAGTCTGACTATGCGCTCGTGCCTTTGACCATCTGGAAGCGGCTCGTTCGGGCAGCATGAAGGCGCGATCTTGGCGCCGCGGCCCGATTCGCGTCGTTGTTCCTGAACGCCGACGCGTGCTCGAAGCACAAGGCGCCAAGACACGCCGAACCCAAGCTTCATCGAAAAGCAATTGTCGACCCGGCACGCCTGAATCACACTCGCAGCCCTTCCAGCCGGGCGTTTTCTGCCAAGCATAGCGGTACAGCACCACGTCAAATAGCCTCTATACCGGCGCGAGCGGGCATCACTCCGTGCACGCGCCGGAGGCGCCTTGAACTGAGCGTTAACTAAAACAAAACCCCCGATTCAGAAATCACGACTTCGCGAAACGGGTAGACGGGTTCATAGTCGAAGTCATTGCTGACGCCGCCTATCTACCCCGCTGCCACGTACAACGAGAGACGCCATCGTGCCCGAAGCGACTGAAAGATTCGACGACTGGCTGGATAAGACGCAAGTTGTTCATGACGTGATTACCGCTTTCCCGCTGGCGGCCATGGCCGCTACGCTGAACCGGGAACCCGAGACGAAAAACGTGCCGCCGCTATGGCACTGGCTCTACTTTTTACCGATCGCGCCCTTATCTGAAACCGGCCCCGACGGCCACCCGAAACGCGGCGGTTTCCTGCCGCCCGTGCCGCTGCCGCGCCGGATGTGGGCGGGCGGACGCCTGACATTTCACGCGCCGCTAGTGGTTGGCGAAGAGGCGACGCGCACGTCGACCATTGTGAATATCGAGGACAAAACGGGCCGCACCGGGCGGCTCGTGTTCGTGACGGTGCAGCATGAAATTGAAGTGGACGGTACGCTCAAGATCGAGGAAGAGCACGACATTGTGTATCGCGACGAGCCCGCACCCGACGCCGTCAACGCGCCGAAGAAAGAACCGGCCAAAGCACCCGCCGACGAGACCTTCAGCCGCGAGATACCGACCGGCCCCGTCCTGCTGTTCCGTTACTCGGCGCTGACTTTCAACAGTCACCGGATTCATTACGATCACCCTTACGTTACGCAGGAAGAGGGGTATCCGGGGTTGATCGTGCACGGCCCGTTGATCGCCACCATGCTCGTGGATCTCGTGCGCCGCGAGTTGCCCGATGCGAATATCGCAAGCTTCGCTTTCCGCGCGCTGCGCCCGACCTTTGCGCCCAATCCATTTACCGTGTGCGGCAAACGATCGGATGACGGCCGAACCGTCGAGTTATGGGCGAAAGACCACGACGGTTACCTGACGATGCGCGCCACCGCGACGCTCGCCTGAATCTAAAAAAGTCCCTATGCAGACCACTCACTCCGATCAGTTCCAGGACATTCGCGAAGCTGTTCGCGACCTGTGCCAGCAATTTTCCGGCGACTATTTTCGGAAGATCGATGAAGCGCGCGGTTATCCGGAAACCTTCGTTGATGCATTGACGAAAGCCGGTTGGCTCGCCGCGCTGATTCCGCAGGAATACGGCGGTTCGGGACTGGGCCTGACGGAAGCGTCGGTGATCATGGAGGAGATCAATCGGGCTGGCGGCAATTCTGGCGCATGCCATGGTCAGATGTACAACATGGGCACGTTGCTGCGGCATGGCTCGGCGCAACAGAAAGAACGCTACTTGCCGCAGATCGCGAGCGGCGACTTGCGCCTCCAGTCGATGGGCGTCACCGAACCGACCACCGGCACGGACACGACGAAGATCAGGACCACCGCGGAACGCCGCGGCGACCGTTACGTCATCAACGGCCAGAAGGTATGGATCTCGCGGGTGCAGCATTCCGACTTGATGATCCTGCTGGCCCGCACGACGCCGCTCGCCGATGTAAAACGCAAGTCGGAAGGCATGTCTATTTTCATCGTGGACCTGCGTGAGGCGATCGGCCACGGCATGACCGTGCAGCCGATCCTGAACATGGTCAACCACGAGACCAACGAACTCTTCTTCGACAACCTGGAGATCCCCGCTGAAAACCTGATCGGGGAGGAAGGGCAAGGGTTCAAGTACATTCTCGACGGCCTCAACGCGGAGCGTACGTTGATTGCGGCGGAATGTATTGGCGACGGCTACTGGTTCGTCGACAAGGTGACGGCCTATGCGAAAGAACGCATCGTATTCGGACGGCCTATTGGGCAGAACCAGGGCGTGCAGTTTCCCATCGCGCGCTCGTTCGTTAACGTGGAAGCGGCAAGCTTGATGCGTTTTGAAGCGGCGCGTCGTTTCGATGCTCACGAACCCTGCGGCGCGCAAGCCAACATGGCGAAGTTGCTGGCGGCGGACGCGTCGTGGGAAGCAGCCAACGCGTGCC
Source organism: Caballeronia sp. LjRoot34 (assembly GCF_964253815.1). Classification (NCBI taxonomy): domain Bacteria; kingdom Pseudomonadati; phylum Pseudomonadota; class Betaproteobacteria; order Burkholderiales; family Burkholderiaceae; genus Caballeronia; species Caballeronia sp. LjRoot34. Next base: position 2,193,702 of record NZ_CAXUSB020000001.1, on the reverse strand, counting down.
TGCAATTTCACGGTGGTTTCGGGTTCGCCTGTGAATACGACGTTGAACGCAAGTTCCGCGAGACGCGGTTGTATCAGGTCGCGCCCATCTCCACCAACTTGATCCTTTCGTATGTCGCCGAACATATCCTCGGTTTGCCACGGTCATTCTGAATCATGAGACCACTCGACGGCATCAAGGTCATTACGCTTGAACACGCAATTGCTGCGCCGTTCTGTACGCGTCAACTCGCGGATCTGGGCGCACGCGTGATCAAGATCGAGCGGCCAGGAACGGGTGATTTTGCGCGCGGTTATGATGAACGCGTGGATGGGCTCGCGTCGCATTTCGTGTGGACGAACCGCTCGAAGGAAAGCCTGTCACTCGATGTCAAGCAACCGGAAGCCGCGAAGATTCTCGATACGTTGGTAGCGAATGCTGACGTGCTGGTGCAAAACCTTGCGCCGGGTGCGGCGGACCGGCTCGGTCTCGGCTACGACAGGTTGAGAAAGAAATACCCGAAGCTGATTGTTTGCGACATCTCGGGCTACGGCGCCGACGGTCCGTATCGTGACAAGAAGGCGTATGACCTGCTGATCCAGAGCGAATCGGGATTCCTGTCGATTACCGGATCGCCCGGCGAGCCCGCGAAAGCGGGCTGCTCGATCGCTGATATTGCCGCCGGCATGTATGCGTATTCGAACATCCTGAGTGCGCTGATCTTGCGCGGACGCACGGGCAAAGGTTGCCGCATCGACGTGTCGATGCTCGAAAGCATGGTCGAATGGATGGGTTATCCGTTGTACTACGCAATTGGTGACCAGAGTCCGCCTGCGTTATCCGGCGCGTCGCACGCGACGATCTACCCGTACGGCCCGTTCCTGGCCGGCGACGGCAAGACGGTCATGCTGGGTTTGCAGAACGAACGTGAATGGAAAGTGTTTTGCGAACGCGTGCTTGAACAGCCGTCGCTGGCCACCGATCCGCGCTTTGACGCGAATTCGAAACGCTCGGCATCACGCAGTATCTTGCGCGAACTGATTATCGCTGCGTTCAGCACACTGACCGCGGCCGAGGTCCTGCAACGGCTCGACGCCGCGGGCATTGCCAACGCGCAGATGAATACGCTGGCCGATGTCTGGGCGCATCCGCAACTCAAGTCGCGCGATCGCTGGCGCGAAGTCGGCACATCGGCAGGACCGATTCCCGCGTTGCTGCCGCCGGGCATGCCTAACGGGTTCATGCCGCGCATGGACCCGGTTCCGGCGCTGGGCGAACACACGGACGCCATCCTGCGTGAACTCGGCTACGAAGCCTCGCAGATCCAGGCGTTGCGCGAAGCCGGCACCCTCTAAACCTTTCAGGCGATCACCATGATGACCGATCATCCCAGCCGCACGCTCGCGACCTTCGCGGCATCGCTTCAGTTCGACGATATTCCGCAGCACGTCGTGGAGCGCACGGTGAACCTGTATGTCGACTGGCTCGGGTCGGCGCTGGGCGGCAAGGGCGCGCGGCCGGTCGAAAGCATCGCATTGTTCGCAAGCATGGCGGGCGCGGCGAACGGCAACGGCCAGTCGGAAGTGCTGATCGACCGCACGCGCGCGACGCCGTATTTCGCCGCGATGGTGAACGCGGCCGCCTCACATTTCGTGGAACAGGACGACGTGCATAACGGCTCCGTGTTTCATCCGGCGACGGTCGTATTTCCCGTCGCGCTGGCGTTGGCGCAGGCCGCGCACGCGTCGGGCCGGGACTTTATCGTGGCGGTGGTGGCCGGGTACGAGGTGGGGATTCGTATCGGCGAATTTCTTGGGCGCTCGCACTACAAGGTCTTTCATACGACCGGGACGGCCGGAACCGTGGCGGCGGCTGCCACGGCGGGACGGACGCTAGGTTTAACGCCGGTGCAGATGCTCGACGCGTTTGGTTCGGCCGGTACGCAGGCCAGCGGGCTGTGGGAGTTCTTACGCGACGCCGCCGATTCCAAACAGCTTCACACGGCCATGGCGGCCGCCAACGGCCTGATGGGGGCTGCTCTTGCCGCCGACGGCTTCAAGGGCGCCACGCGCATCCTGGAGGGCGAGAAGGGCATGGCGGCAGGCATGTCCACGGACGCCGACCCGTCTCGCCTCACCGACCGCCTGGGCGAACGCTGGGCGCTGACCGAAACCTCGTTCAAGTACCACGCTGCTTGCCGCCACACGCATCCCGCTGCCGATGCGTTGCTCGCGGTAATGGCGGAGCATGGTCTCAAGCCGCAAGACATCGAGCGTGTGACGGCGCGGGTGCATCAGGGGGCAATCGATGTGCTGGGCGCCGTGACCGTGCCCACGACGGTTCATCAGGCGAAGTTCAACATGGGTACGGTGCTGGCGCTCGTCGCTTATCACGGTTATGCGGGCGTGACGGAGTTCGAGGAAGGCTACGCCGCTACAAAGGTCGCCGCTTTTCGCGACAAGGTAGAAATGGTCTTCGACGAAGAAGTTGACCTTGCCTATCCCGCCCGCTGGATAGGCAAGGTGACGGTCCACACGCGCGATGGCCGCGAACTGACGGGGCGGGTCGATGAACCGAAGGGAGACCCCGGCAACACGCTCTCACGCGAAGAGATCACCATGAAGTTTCGACGACTTGCCGCCTTTTCGGGCGCGGCGTCGGACGAAGACGCATCGCGTTTGCTCGACGCCGCGTGGGGCATTGCATCGGAGACACGCATCGGTTCGCTCTTTGAAACGGATGTGCGGGCATGAGCGAGCGTTCTTATCTGTTCGTCCCGGGCAACCGTTCCGAACGTTTCGAAAAGGCCCGCGCGAGCGGCGCCGACGCCGTGATCTTCGATCTGGAAGATGCGGTCCAGCCGCAAGAAAAGTCATCCGCTCTTGATGCAGTGCTCGGGCACATGGACGCAGCCCGTCCCGCTTTCGTACGGATCAATGCAGCGGATACCGAGTGGTTTGCCAACGATGCAGCGGTGATCGCGAATCATCCGGGTGTGGCGGGTATCGTGTTGCCGAAGGCTGAAACGTGCGAGCAGATAGAGACGGTGCTGGCGCATGCGCATGCGTCGCTGACCATTCTGCCAATCGTGGAAACCGCGCGGGGATTCGCAAACCTCACGCTGCTATGCGGGGCTCCGAGGGTACAGCGCATCGTGTTCGGCACGCTGGATTTCCAGATCGACTTGAACGTGGAGGGCGACGGCGAGGAACTCGATATGTTCCGCTCGCAGATCGTGCTCGCGTCGCGGCTGGCCGGCTTGGCCATGCCGGTCGATGGTGTCTCGACCGTGCTGGACGACCCTGTCGCCATTGAGGCTGAAGCACGGCGTGGCCGTCGTTTTGGTTACGGCGCGAAGCTCTGTATTCATCCGAAGCAGATCGACGCCGTGCATCGCGCCTATGCATGGACGGCTGCGGAGCTGGCCTGGGCCGGGCGTGTGCTGGAGGCGGTGGAAGCAAGCGGCGGTGCGGCGGTGGCTGTGGACGGGAAGATGGTCGATATGCCGGTGATCCTGAAAGCACGGCGAATGGTGGGCGCGCGCTGAACAACGTTTGGAAAAGGCGTACGGCGCTTTGACAGTTTCAAGGCTTCAACTCTGACAGAGCGCGCGGCGCGGTGGAATTCAGCATTGTTGAAGATGCGCTTCATGGTCCATTAAGATTGCGGTTTCGGTTCATTCCCGCCACCGCTATCTGCCACCCCAAGCCGCCACCGACATGCATTTCGATTTCGTCGATCTGACGCTCATTGTCAATCTGGCCGACACCAGGAACCTCGCACGAGCCGCCGAGCGCTGCCATATCTCGCCTCCCGCGGCGAGCAACCGTATCAAGAACCTTGAAGAGCAACTGGGTTTCAAGCTGCTGTACCGGACCAGCCAAGGCATGACGCTGACGCCGGCGGGCGAGGCATTCGTGCATCACGCGCGCCTGGTGCAGGAGCGCGTGGAGCATCTGGCCGGTGACATGCAGGAGTATGGCGAGGGCATCAAGGGGCATGTACGCATCTGGGCCAACACCACCGCGATCAGCGAATTCCTGCCTTCGGTACTGAGCGCTTTCCTGCGCGATCATCCAGATATCAATATCGACCTGCGCGAAGTGCTGAGCGGCGAGATCGTCAAGGGCGTGGCGGAGAGTGCGACGGACATAGGTATCGTGGCGGGCAATGTGCGCGCCGATCACCTGGAGATGTTGCCGTATCGCGATGACCGGCTGGTGCTGGTGACGTCGCTGGATCATCCGCTGGCGGCTGAGGAATCGGTCGACTTCGCCCGCACGCTGAACGACAATTTCGTCGGACTGCCAACGACCAGCGCAATCCATGCGTTCATTGTCACTGCCGCGAACGCACTGGGCGCGCGCCTGAAACTGCGCATTCAGGTAGGCAATTTTGAAGCTGCATGCCGGATGATCGAACTGGGTGTTGGCATTGGCATCGTTCCCGAATCGGTGGCGAAACGCCACGGCAAGACCTTGAATATCCGCATGATCCGCCTCAACGACCCGTGGGCCGAACGTAAGCTCAAGATCTGCGTACGCAGCATGAAAGACCTGCCGCCGCTTGCACGGGTGTTGGTGGACCGGCTGACAAGCGCTGTGTGAGGCGGCGAGGGCCGTTGCTGGCCTTCATACAATGGATACCCGGGAACACGTTGATCCGACGTTCACGACACGCCGGTCAATGCAGCAGCGAGCGTTGCGGGAACGCCCGCGCCGGCTGCTAGCTGCGGTGTCTTATGCCAGTCCGCACAACGCTGCAGCGCGCGGCGCAGGTCGGCCGTCAAGCCTGTGCCCACGCGCACGCCCGGTTCGATATGCAGCGACTTGAGTTCAAAAATACCTTGCGGTCGATGCGCCTTCGCGTCGACCCGTCCAATCAGACGCCCACGATGCAAGATAGGGAGTGCGAAGTAACCGTACTTGCGCTTTGCGGCTGGCGTATAACATTCGATCGCGTAGTCGAACCCAAACAACGTGCTCGCGCGCTTGCGGTCCCATACGACGGGATCGAACGGCGACAGTACCGTGGTCACCGTGGAAGCGAGGCGGCCGGTGACCACATCGTCCAGCTTGTCCGCGAGGTCGCGGTGCACGAACGCATCTGCCTTCCAGTCGTCGACTCGCACGGGTATCAACTCACCGGCATCGGCCAGTTCATGAAGCGCTGAGGTGTATGGACGGCGTGGCATGCGGTAATAGTCCGCTACCCAGTCGGCACGAGTAAGACCCAGCGCGCGACAAGCGCGCTTGAGCAGTTCCTGCGGAACGGCTTCGGCGGGCGGCAGGTCGCGCGCGTCATTCCAGTCCGGCAGCACGCGCTCGGTCACATCATAAATCCGATGAAAATTGCGCCGTTCCGCGACCATCAGTTCGCCGGTCGCGAACAGCACTTCCAGGTGACGTTTCTCGGGTTTCCAATCCCACCAGCCGCTGCCATTGCCGCCTTCGCGAGCAAAGTCCGCCGAGCGAATCGGGCCGGTCGCCCGAATGCGCTCGAGCAGGCGCTCGATGTCATCGCGATGTTTTGCATGCCAGTCTGCCGCGTATTTCCAGCCCATCCCGACAGGATCAAGCATTCGATGACGCAACAGACCGTAGTCTTCTATCGGCACAAGGCAGGCCTCGTGCGACCAGTATTCGAACAGGGAACCCTCGGCCAGATGCTCGTCGAGCCATTGCGGCTGATAGTCGCCAAGGCGGCTGAATAACACAAGATAAGGACTGCGAGCGACCACGTGGATGGTATCGATCTGTAACTGCGCCATGCGGCGGATTGCGCCAAGCACGTCCATTTTTGTCGCCTTGCGGCGCGGCGGAGCAAGCAGGCCTTGGGCTATCAGATGCAGGGTACGGGCGGCCGACAGGGGGATTGTCTTCATGCGGTGGGCTCATGAGCGGAGGCACTTTGGCCGGATACGTTACCAGAGGACCTGCTTGATCGTGCGGCGGGGGCGGGATGACGAACCGCCGTTGTCAGGATCAGAAAACATCCCGAAGTCCGGGCTCACCTTTCAATCTCGAAAGGACCGCGCGAGCGCCAAGGACGCCGAAGGTTCGAACGTGAAAGGAAGTCATTCAGCGCCGCACGGCGCCTTTGGTCCCGCATACGCACCCGTGCCCTCGCCGTCATCTAAGCATTTTCCCCTACGTGCAAATCGCTTGACTACGAAAAAATGGCAACCTACATTTTGATCCTGTTCATACATGTACTTTTTGGAACGAATAGGTAGGTCAGCTTGTTCACTGCCGTTGCACGTCCACTATTTTTATTACCGGGGGGTATATGAAGCTGGGTCGATACGCTGCATGTGCAGCGTTGTTGTCGTGTAGTTACGCTCATGCGGATTCTGGCGTGACGCTTTACGGTATCGTGGATGAATTCTTTCAGTATGTGAATACTGGCAATCACTACACCGCCGCCGTCGGATCAAGTTCCGAATGGGCCAGTCGTTTTGGATTAAAAGGCTCCGAGGATATTGGTGACGGCAATAAGGTCAACTTCCAGCTCGAGAACGGTTTTAATCCGAATGACGGCACGTTCGCTTCCACGGGACAGATGTTCAACCGGCAGGCGTGGGTGGGTTTATCGGGTAACTGGGGTGAAGTGAGACTGGGCCGCCAAAACTCGCCCGTCTTTTACGACCAGGGTTATCTGGATGCATTTGGCGCCGCGACCCAAGCGTCCGGATTCAGTAACTTGATGACCTACGTCGTACGCACAAGTAATACCGTGTCGTATCAGTCGCCGGTCATAGGAGGCTTGCAGGCGGGTGTATATGCTGGTTTTGGCGATGCCGGCGGATTGCGCTCGGCGGGTTCGAGCTATCAGGCCGACCTCCAGTACAACAGCGGCCCGATCGCGGCTACCGTGGCATGGCAAGCCGTGAAGAACGCCACCAACTCCTCGACCGATACCGCTGTTGAGGCCGGCGCTTCGTACACCATCCAGAAGGCGACGATTTACGCCGGTTATGCGGCCAGCAGATGGACGGACATTAATCTGAATGTCGACGTTTATGGTGTTTCCGGTAAATATCAATTCACGCCGTCCGTATTTGTTTCGTTAGGCTATACCGCGTTGCATGATAAAACCGCTGCCGCCAATAATGCGAACCAGATTGCCGCACTGGCTCAATATGATCTATCTAAAAGTACCAGCGTATACGGCACGATTTCTTATCTGACCAATCACAATCAGGCGTCGTATACGTTGGCTGGATCAGCGAATTCAGGTTTACCGCTGGCTAATCCCGGCGCCAATCCGCACGGCATCTCGATTGGTATGTTCCATAAGTTCTAGATTTCATGTTTGGCAAGACGCATGAAAACATGTTCATACATGTCCGCATAAACTTATTTCCTTTCTTTCGGCGCTCAGGACAGAAAGGTCACCACGATCGGGGGCGCTGCAATGAAAAAACGTTCGAACAATGTGGGCGCCTCCAAAGCGGAAATGGTCGCCGCGACGATCCAGGACGAGATCTTGACCGGGCGCTTGCCGTACGGCGTCCTGCTGGAAAGCGAGAGTGAGTTGGTGCAGCGGTTCTCGGTCAGCCGAAACACGGTTCGCAAGGGCCTCGAGGAACTGATGAATACGGGCCTGATTACCCGCAAGGTCGGCGTGGGTTCGTTTGTCACTTACAACGGTCAGACGCTGGATAGTGCGCTGGGCTGGTCAAAGGCGCTCGAAACGGCGGACGGCGGTGCTCAAACCCGGTTGCTGCAAATCCGGGTGATCCAGGATGAAAAGCTCGCCGTTCAACTCGCGCTGCAACAGCCTGCATTTATCGCAGTGGACCGGTTGCGGGTGTTGGCGGACTCGGAACGGCCGATTTCGCTCGAACTCAGCCGGATTCCGTTCTCCGACCGGCTGGCGGACCTGCCGTTGCAGGGGTTGATCGGCGGCTCCTTGAACCAGACCTTGATCGAGTACGGCATGGCTGCGGATCACGGCGAAGAATGGGCGGAGGTGATCGGGCTCGAACAAGCCGACGCCGACATCCTGAAGCACCCGCCGGGCAAGTCGTTCCTGCGCACCCGTCGTCTCACGCGTGACAAGAACGGCAACCCGGTCGAATACGTCGTCAGTCTGCTCGATCCCGCCTATTTTGGATTGCACCTGGAGTTTTGAACGTGCCTCGGGGCGGGCGAGCAAGGACAGATGGATTGACCGCCCATTGTGTCGCTTCCATGCGGCCGTTGCTGATGCGCTAAGAGGCGCCCGCCTGGGAAAGATCACCGCGCTTGATGATTCACTCAGTTGTATTAACTAGTTACTGCCGCAGCCTGTGCTGCTTGAGTTCAACTTGATTGCCGGGAGTCCATGAAATGGCATTGATCGATAAAATATTTAAACGGGCGTTGACGTGCGCAATGGCAACAGCCGCCCTGGCTTCGTTCGCGGCTCATGCCGAAGATGTCCACGTGCTGAACTGGAAGGGGTATGGCACGGATGAGCCGTGGGCGCTCAAGGAGTTCGAGGCGAAGACCGGGTATCACGTGGTCAACGACTTCTTCAACTCCGAGCAGGAAATGCTCACCAAGCTGCGCACCAACCCGGGCGCGTACGACGTGGTGATGGTCAACAGCGCGTTCAACCAGCAAGCACGCGAACAAAACCTGCTTCAGCCTATCGATGTAACGGGGATGTCGAACGTCGCCGACCTGAACCCCAAGATGCGCCATTCGCATTTGCTCGAGATTGGCGGCCAGAGCTACGGCATTCCGTGGGTGTGGGGCGTGACGTCGTTTGCTGTCAACGACACAAAGGTCCATCCGGTTCCGGACACCATCCAGGCGCTGTGGGACCCGGCGTACAAAGGCCATGTCGGCATGCGTGACGACGCAATCGAAGCGGTCCAGTTCGCGGCGCTCGCAACGGGCCAGAATATCAACGACATCAAGAATCTCGATGCCGTCAAGGACAAGCTCAAGGCGCTCACCGGGCAACTGAAAACGTTCTGGAGTTCAGAGAACGACTGGAACCAGTATGTGGCGTCGGGGGTGTTTTACATCTCCACGTATTGGAGCGGATCAGCCGCACGCGCGCGCAACAAGTTCAACCTGCCGGTCACCTTCGTGATCCCGAAGGAAGGGGCGATCGGTTGGCTGGATTCCCTGTCGATTCCCAAGGGCGCGCATAACGTCGCCGGCGCGAAAGCCTTCATCAACTACATGATCGATCCTGGTTTCTACACGCAGTGGGATTCCCGTGTTGGCGCACCGGTCTCGGCGAACGTCAAGGCGGTTGCAGCGTTGCCGGCCGACGCGTTCAACCGTGCGGTGCTGGCGAATCCGGCGGTGCAGTCGCGGATCCAGTTCCAGGAGCCGATCACCGACGACAAGCGCAAGGCTTACCTGCAGTTATGGCAGGAAATCAAGGCCCAGGCCGACTGACGACGTTCAAGGAAGTGCCATGAAATTTGCCCTCAGTTCGCCGCAAGGCCGACCGCTGGTTCGCGCCATGACGCTGGCCGGACCCGCCTACGTATGGCTCCTGCTAGCGGTGTTCCTGCCTTTGTCGGTCATGCTGTTCTACAGCTTCATGTCCGACGTGCCGACGAGCGGCGGCAACTGGTCGCTGACGTTCCAGAACTACCTGACGTTCTTCGATGAACCGCTGTATCGGAAGCTGATGGTGCGTTCGCTTGGACTCAGCGCCCAGGTCACGCTGATCTGCACGGTGCTCGGTTTTCCGTGCGCCTTCATGCTCGCGAAGGTAATACGCGGACGCACGCGTGAAGCGCTGTTCCTGCTGATCATCCTGCCGTTCTGGAGCAACGGGCTCGTGCGGATATTCTCCTGGAACATGGTACTGCGCAGTGGCGGACTGGTGGACTGGGTGCTAAATCATCTCTGGCCGTGGACAGTCAGCACCGACCTGATGTTCTCTTATCCGGCAATCGTGATCGGACTGGTGCATTCCTACTTGCCGTATTCGGTGCTGACCGCTTATCTGAGCCTGCAGGCTATTGACGACTCCCTGATCGAAGCGGCTCGTTCAATGGGCGCGGGACGCATGACCATCCTGCGCCGGCTGATCCTGCCGCTTGCGATGCCCGGCATGCTGGCGGGCGCCGTGTTGACCTTCGTACCCGTAGTAGGAGCCTTCATGGAACCGCGGTTGCTCGGCGGGCGCAAGGGCACGTTCATCGGCACGGTCATCGAGGACCAGTTCGTTGCCGTATTCAACTGGCCGCTCGGCGCTGCATTGTCGTTCACGCTGCTGGCCCTCGTGCTGGCAATCCTGTTCGCCGGCATGCGGCTCTCGCGGAGGAAGGACAAATGAAGCACGACAACACCATCGGGTCAATCGAGCTGGACACGCCGGCTGCCTCCAACGCGCCGCATACACCGCGTCGCAGGACGTGGACCGTGGGTGCATCGCTTGGCGCGATCGGCTACGGGTACGTCGTGGTCATGATTGGCTTTCTATATTTGCCGATCCTGGTCATGGCGTTGATGTCGGCTAACGCGTCGCCGCTTTATGAGTTGCCGTTTCATTTCACCACGCACTGGTATCAGGCGCTCGCCGAGGACGGCGTGCTGAAGGCGGCGGCGTTCCGGAGCATCGAGATCGCGCTGTGGACCACGTTGTTGTCCACCATTCTCGGCGTGATGGCGTCGCTGGCATTCTTTCGATACGACTTCGCGGGCAAGCGTTTCCTGCAAGCCATGCTGTTCCCGCCGATGGCGATCCCCTGGCTGATCACGGGCACCGCGATGCTGATTTTCTTCTTCGCGATCGGTATCGGGCGGGGCTTGCACGCCATCCTGCTCGGTCACGTGGCGCTCGCGTTGCCCTACGTGATCATCGTGGTCGGCGCGCGCTTGCGCACGTTCTCACCTGAACTGGAACTGGCCGCCCGTTCGCTTGGCGCGAGTGGCTGGCAGATCACGTGGCGCGTGACCTTGCCCGCGATTGCACCTGGCGTGGTGGCGGGGGCCTTGTTTGCATTCGCCGTGTCGTTCGACCAGTTCGTCGTCTCGTACTTCCTGTCCGACCCGGGCGAGACCACGCTGCCGGTCGAAATATACAGCGCGATCCGCAAGGGCTTTACGCCCGAGATCAACGCAATTTCAACCATCATCATTGTCGTGTCGATGGGCACGATGTTGATCGTGTCACGGCTGTATCGATTTGGTGGAGAGCAATAATGGCCGAAGTCAATGTAATCGGAGTATCCAAGCAGTACGGCGAATCACGCGCGCTGGACGACGTATCCATCCGTTTCGCGGAGGGCGGGCTCTATGGGCTGCTCGGACCGTCAGGCAGCGGCAAGACAACGCTCCTGCGCATGATTGCCGGCTTCGTGTTCCCGGACAGCGGGCAGATTCGCATCGACGATCAGCCGGTCGAACGCTTGCCCGTGGAGCGGCGGGAGATCGGCATGGTGTTCCAGAACTATGCGTTGTTCCCAAATATGAATGTGGCCGACAACGTCGCATTCGGGTTGTCCGTGAGGCATGTGGACAAGAGCGAGATCAAGCGCCGGGTGGGGGAGGTGCTGGATCTCGTGCAACTCGGCAGCCTGCACGCACGCGGGATCAATCAATTGTCGGGCGGGCAGCGCCAGCGCGTCGCACTGGCGCGCGCCATTGTGACGCGTCCTCGCGTGTTGCTGCTCGACGAACCGCTGAGCGCGCTGGACAAATCTTTGCGAGTGGACATGCAGGTCGAATTGCGCCGCATCCAGCGCGATGTCGCGATCACGACCGTATTCGTCACGCACGACCAGGAAGAAGCGCTTACGTTGAGTGATCGTGTAGGTATCCTGCGCGATGGGCGATTGATCCAGGAAGGGACCGCACGCGAACTCTACGATCAACCGGCCAGCGAGTTCGCCGCCACTTTTCTCGGCGATGCCAACATTCTCAACGGTCGACTGGAGACCGGGGGCATGCGCATTAACGATGGCAGTTTGATTCGTTTCGGATCGCGCTCCACTGTATCTGGTCAGACAAAGTGTGCAGTACGTCCCGAGAAAATCGCGCTCCAACGTGCAACGGGCGCGGCCGCGCCGAGCGCGCATAACCGGCTGACGGCACAGGTTGCCCATCACGTCTTTGCCGGTGTGAATACAACCTATATGCTCGACTGGTGCGGGCAGCAGCTCAAGGTCCATGTGCAAAACTCCGGTGAGGACCTGATCCCGGTCGGCTCGCAAGTGACGTTGAGCTGGTCGCCCGACAGCACGATCCTGGTCCACTAAGGAGCTTTCAAGATCCGCATACCCTCTGGCGCGGGGCAGGGGATAGTGATTCCGTTTGCCCTGGGTTTAGTCCGGGAGATTAGGCAGGTGTCGGAGCGGGGGTGGCGCGCTCAGAGCCCCACCCCCGACCGCCTTCAACGTGATTGCACTCAATACGCAAATATTCCGAAAGGTCGCTGGCGATAACCAGCAGGCATGAATCTCGTGCTGCCAAGGGCACCCGCACCGCCGGTTATTCAATAACCCCGACTTGATAGTGTCGGACGGGGATTCGGAAGTAAAATGCGCGCATACGACTCGTGGAAGCTGGTGTAAATCCAGCACGGTCGCGCCACTGTGACCGGTTTCAGCACAAACCGGAAGTCAGACCTCGGCGTCGTATACCTCTTTTCTGACTTTGGGGCGCGCACTCCCCGGGAGACAATCCACATGACCGATGACCGATACTGCCAGCGATCCTGGCTTACAGCCAGAGCGGCATCCCCTCGATTGGCCCGCCTAGACCCACATAGACCCGCATAAGTGAATTCGGCTGCCCGCTTGGGGCGTGATCGATTGCGCAGGCGAGGTGGGCATCAGCGGTTCGCCAGGACCAGCACCCGAGACATGGGCGCATCTGCCGCGCGAGAGAACTCACCGCCACTTAAAAGTGCCTTGGCCGCTGCGCGTCATCGCGGGTTGATCTCGTCTATCGCGTGGACGGCAGGGCGGTGACGCCTCCAGAGAGGCCCGCGTTTCGTCATTGCCGCCATCCGAAATCGACATGCTGCGTTTGCGCTCGCAGCACGTCGTCCAATCTTCCAACAAAAAGGTTTTCCCCGTATGAAGTTCCGTCATTTCATCCTCACCTCTGCGTTGACGGTTTCGGCATGGCAGGTCGCACAGGCCGCGGACGACTCGTCGTTTCCGCAACCGGAGCAGCTTCCGGACGCAGCCACGCTGCCGAATATTCTCGTCACCGGCGACACGCAGCACCTGCCGCAATCGTTCGATCAACGCTATGCGTCGACACAGGTCCTGACCCGCGCGGATCTCGACCGTTTGTCGCCGAGTGACCCGAGCATCACGCAAGCCCTCGCCACGTTGCCAGGCGTCACTATTTCACAAAACGGCGGCCCAGGATCTTCTGCTGCCGTCAGCATTCGTGGATCATCGGGAAGTCAGGTTGCGGTGTTCATAGATGGTATCCGCGTTGGTTCTGCGACTACGGGTCAAGCCGAGTGGGCCGACCTTCCGACCTCCGCCTTTGACCGTGTCGAAGTGATCTCAGGACCGGCGGCCGCTTCATTCGGTGCGGACGCGGTGGGCGGCGTCGTGCAACTCTTCACGAACCGCGCGGCAAATCAACCCAACCAGACTACGATTTCAACAGGCGGTGGTTCGAACAAAACGTTCGATACACAGATCCGCACTTCAGGCAGTATTTCGTCCACGGGTCCGCTCGCGGCACTGGCCGGACTGACCTATTCCTTGGGACTGCACGACTACAATACCGCGGGAATCGATGCGACCCAGCCCGGGGCTTACGGGCATGAGGATGGCCGCAATCCGTATCATGCTCAGGACGTGGATGCGCGCTTGGGCTATGCGCACGACAACTGGTCGATCTCCACATTCGCGCTCTATCACCGGTCCGATCTGTCCTACGACAATGCCGGCGGCGATAACCGGCAGCTTGATCATCAACTGACGACCGGCGTTGCGTTTCATCTGGACATCACGCCGTTCACGCAGTTTGACCAGTCTGTCGGCTACTCCACGGATCGACAGTTCCTCTATGCGAACAACCCGGCCATCCCGACCGATGAGATCGACTCGACGCGCTTAAGCACGTCGACCTCGCTGACCCATCAGGAGCGTGGTCAAACGCTCTTCAGTCTGCCACTGTCCGGTGAAACCAAGCTCGCCTACGACTTCACCCGCGAGCAAGCCTTCCTGCCGGTCGACATCCCCACGGGCGTGCCGACGCGCAACGATTCAGCCGTCTCGCTCCATCAATCAGTCACGCTCGGCGCGTTGACTGTGTTCCTGGCGGGACGCCACGAGATCATCCAGGGCCGGTCGATCAATACCGGTAATGTCGCCGTCGCTTATGCAATTACCCCGGTTTATACGGCACGCATTTCGTACGGCAACGCATTCCGCCTGCCGACTTTTAACGACCTGTACTACCCGGGTTACGCGAACCCGAATCTGCAGCCTGAGCGCAGCGATACGGTCGAGGCAGCGCTTGATGCGGCCACGTCGTTCGGTACCTTTACGGCCGCTGTCTATGACACCCGCGTGCATGACCTCATCACTTACGACTCGGTGACCTTTCTGCCCGTGAATGTAGGCCGCGCGCATATTCAGGGCATCGACCTGTCGTATAAGGGCACGCTTGGCAAATCGACACCGGTAAGTCTCGCGATCGGCATTTTGAATCCGCAGGATGTGACCGACCAGACGTGGCTCAACCGCCGTCCGCGTCAGACCGTCAGCCTGAACATCGATCACACATGGGACGAGTTTCACCTGCACGCGCTGAGCACGGGCATCTCCTTGCTTTACGGAGGATCGACCTACGACGACCAGTTCAACGCGACGTATCTGCCGTCGTACACAACCGTCGGGCTGCGTGCCGCGTACAAGGTCAATTCGCATCTCACCGTGTCCGCTAATCTGTCCAACCTCTTTAACCGGCAGTACGTCACCGCATACGGTTACAACACGTTGGGTCGGACGGCATTCGGCAAGCTAGCCTACACTTTCTGATTACTTGTCGCATGAACCCTGGCGAGTCACATCTATGAAGCGAATTCTGATCATTGGCATTGGCGCCGGCAACCCCGACTATGTGACGATACAGGCGGTCAACGCGCTCAACGAAGTCGATGTCTTCTTCGTGATGGAGAAGGGCATCGTCAAGGAAAAGCTGATCGCGTTGCGAAAGGAAATTTGCAGGCGTTTCATCAAGGGCAATGACTATCAGCTTCGCTGAATTATCTCAGACTTGATTGCGACCAACGGGATACGAAGCTATGTGCCTACTATGAGGCGCTCGGTTTCACACGGGTGGCAACCAAACCAATACCGGAGCTTGGTGAGTATGTTGCGTCTTTATGCGAGAGATTGGCGAGCTTGATCTAGCTGAGTCGGTCGAGTTCGCGCATGTTCAACGTCACCAGGTCGGTTGGCTGCATGGCGAGCTCCCATCGTTGGATCGGAAGCTCCCAGCATCGCACCAGCACCAAAACACGACATTCCTATCTTGCTCAAACACGACATTAGGATATTGCTGCTACAAATGAATTGTTGATAATTTATGTTATGTCAAATTATAAATTACCATCCACGAACCCGCTTCCCAATGCCGTCGGTTAACAACTTCCCGCCTCGGCCCCTGATAAACCGAGCCATTGACGATATCTTCGCAGAGGCGATCTCGGAAGCGGATTCGCTCTATGCCAAGACATCGCTTGGGTCTATATAGTACGAAAAAATCCACCGCTTGAAGCTACTGAATCCACTCAAGGCATTCAAGCCGACGCACCCACCCCGCGACTCAAGCAGCGAGCCTTCCCGAGGAACCATCCATGTTCTTGCCACAGGAAATCGTCCGTAAAAAACGCGACGGACAAACACTCTCGAAGGAAGACATCGTCAGTTTCGTTCGTGGCATCGTTGAAGGCAGCGTAACCGAGGGACAAGTCGCCGCCTTCGCGATGGCCGTGTATTTCAACGACATGAGTGTCGACGAACGCGTGGCGCTCACGCTCGCGCAGCGCGACTCGGGCCAGGTGTTGCAATGGGGTTCGTTCGATCTGCCGGGTCCGGTTCTCGACAAGCATTCGACGGGTGGCGTCGGCGACCTGACATCGTTGCTGCTCGGTCCGATGGTCGCGGCCTGCGGCGGATTCGTGCCGATGATCTCCGGCCGTGGCCTCGGCCACACCGGCGGCACGCTCGACAAACTCGCCTCAATCCCCGGCTACAACATCGCGCCCGACACCGGCACATTCCAGCGCGTCGTGCGTGACATCGGTGTTGCGATCATCGGGCAAACGGCGCAACTGGCGCCTGCAGACCAGCGAATCTACGCCATCCGCGATATCACCGCGACGGTGGAATCGGTCGCGATGATCACCGCGTCGATCCTCTCGAAGAAACTCGCGGCGGGCCTCGAAGGACTGACGATGGACATCAAGGTGGGTTCGGGTGCGTTCATGCCGACCTACGAGAAGTCGGTTGAACTGGCGAGAAGTATCGTCGATGTGGGTAACGGTGCAGGATTGAAGACTACCGCAGTGCTGACCGACATGAACCAGCCGTTGGCGCGCTGCGCGGGCAACGCGCTGGAGATCCAGTGCGCCATCGACTACCTGACGGGGCGCGTCCGACCGGTGCGGTTACATGAAGTCACCCTCGCGTTGGCGGCACAGATGCTCGTGCTCGGCGGTCTCGCCCCTAACCTCGCTCAAGCTCAAGTACAACTGAATGCGGTCCTCGACTCAGGCGCCGCAGCCGAACGTTTCGCGCGGATGGTCAGCGCACTCGGTGGTCCCGGCGATCTGCTCGAAGCGCCGGAGCGTTATCTGGGCCATGCGCCGGTTGTCTTGCCGGTTGCCGCGCCGCATGCGGGTTTCGTTGCGCGCATCGATTGCCGGGCACTCGGTCTGGCGGTCGTCGGTCTGGGCGGCGGCCGGTGCCGGCCCGAGGACAAGATCGACTGTCAGGTTGGTTTGACGGAGCTCGTCGAACTTGGACAAGGTGTCGAGGCCGGCCAGCCCCTCGCCGTTGTGCACGCCCGCGACCTGCAGTCCGCGCAAAACGCAGCGAGTGAAATTCAAGCCGCGTATGCGTTCGCGGCGAGCGGCTTGCCGGTGCCGCCGAGCGTGTACAGCCTCGTAGATTGATATGCCCAAAACAATCGTCAACTGCCCTCGTTCGCGGCACTCAAGACGCGATAAACCGCGCGATCACGAACGAGTTCAAATGTCTGCACGCCGTTAAAGCATGCTGAGCGCGGTGGCGAGCACGGCCTGCTTGAACTTCACCGGATCGTTCGGAAGCGGAGAGAAAATCGACAGGAGATGACTGTACGAAACCGTCTTGCCCACCCCATTAGTTAGCATCGCGAACAATACCTCCGGGTCGTTAGGCGCCAGTTCGCCTGAATCGATCGCGTCGGCGAGCAGCGGGACAAACACGTCGTGGTAAGGACGCAGAAGGCGTTCTATCAGTACATCCAGCCGCTCGCCCTGCTCGGTTGCGACTGTCGCGAAAAACGTCCCGATATCCGGCTCGCTGAACACCTTGTCGATAAAAATACCCAGCGCCCGCTCTACTCTCTGACGATTCGTCAGATCGGCGGTACGCAGCTTTCCCGTTGCATCGATCATGGGTGCGGTGTGCTGCGCGATCTGCTCGACCACCGCGATCCACAATGCCTCTTTCGAACCAAAGTGATGCGAAATGAGCGCCGGATCCACCCCCGAGTCCCGCGCGATTTCCCGCACGCTGGTCGACTCAAACCCGCGCTTGGCGAACGCCCGCCGCGCGCTTTTGAGCAGCGCGTCGGAGCCGGCTATCTGGCTGCAGGTGGGCCGGCCGCGCGAACGTTTCTCCTTGGCGGCTTGCGCCGGGCGTGCGGTTGAAGCTGTCATGGTTCGATCCGGATTCCAATGCTGTAAGGCGAGCCCGAAGTTTAACCGACGCAAAGTGCCCCACCCGGCATCGGTCCGCACGGCGTTTGACATCGACCGCCAGAATGCCCTAATATCTCATTAATTCATCACTCGTTGAATATTCTTTCGCAGCGGACGCTTCGCGCAACTGAGTCCCGCCATGCTTTACGGGCTGCGTCAGCAGGCTTTGGCAAAACGAGCCTGCCGTGACGGCCGAATGCATCAATGGCCTTGTGCGACCGCCAATCCGCGTGACGTGATGGTCTCGTCGTGACGCCGGGGAAACCGGCTGCCCGGAATTTCTTGTAAAGGAAAGGTGAGATGCTCGAGAAACACACCAGTGCATGGTCCCGAACCGTAGCGTTACTCGATAACGCACGCGCCCAGCAAGTCGCCGACGAAGCAACACGAATTTCCCGGCGGCGTCCGGCAAAAACCATCTGGACAGATCACGCAGCGTTGATGGTCAGCGTGATCGAACTCCCCACTCCACGCACTGCCACGGTTTCATGGTGCGACCCCCTCTCGGGCTATTACGGGCATCAGACGTGGCGGGTAGCATTGGCCAAGCAAGGCGGCGAGTGCGTGCTGAGCGGCAAGTCCATCAAGCGCGGTGACTTTATCTATCGGCCGGCGACCAGCCAGCCGCCGCCCGGCAATGCAGGCGCGATGATCATCGCGTCCGAGCTGGTGCCGTGCGCCACGCCGAGTCAGTCGTAGTCAGGGTGCGAGTCAGTGCCTTGGCCGACGCACTCCGCACGAACACCGCTCAAGGGTTCTCGCATCGAAAACTTGAGGCATTGTTGACGTTGCCGTGGCCCAGATACTTCGGGTAACCGGGATACCGGCACAGCGGCCGGGTCCGGCCGTTGGTCGCGCTCGCTATATCCGTCCCGACCAGCGTCTCCGGCGCGATGTTCGCGGTGACCCAGCGGTCGAGCGCACCCAGTTCATCCCACGCTGGAATGAACACGCCGTTGCCATGCTGGAATCCCGGCACCATGTAAAGCCGCATGAATGAATCGACAATACTCTGCCCGTACTTCTCAACCAGCGATTCATAGAAAGCGATGGTCTGGTTCGGGCTGATGACTTCATCGGCGAGACCGTGCATGGTGATCAACTTGCCGCCATGCGCAATGAATGCCGATAGGTCAGGGTTCATCGCCCCGACTGTCTCCGATAAATCGATCAGGCGGGACTTATAGATTCCCGGATGATCGACATCGAAGCCGAGTGTGTTGAAGCGCAGGTCATGCGTGACGAAGTACTTCATGTAGCTGTCGCCTTGCGTGAACAGATAACCGTTGGCATCGAAGCGCGCGGGCTGCGTGAGCGCCGATGAATTTCCGAGTCCCAGCCCGCTGGAAAAATCCACGCCCTGGAACACGTTGTAGCCGTAGTACTTCGTGACCCCGTAGGCAAGTTCATACGGCAACGTAAAACCATCGCGCAGAACTTCCAGCGTCGCAAGCTGCGCCTGCGACAAACAACTGTCTCGTAACGAAGGCCGTTGCCCGTTCGCACATTGCAGTTGCGCGATGATCTGCGGTTCGTGTTCACGGCACGCTTGCACATTCGAGACAATGCCGTCGACCACGCCATCCAGCGCGTCGCATTCCTGGAGCACAGTCTCGACCACGCGTTTTTGCTGGACCGGCCCGACAAACCCCCCTGGCGTCCCATACGCCGCCTGCCCTACTTTCACGCCCATCAACCGCAC
This sequence comes from Caballeronia sp. LjRoot34, assembly GCF_964253815.1. Lineage (NCBI taxonomy): Bacteria > Pseudomonadati > Pseudomonadota > Betaproteobacteria > Burkholderiales > Burkholderiaceae > Caballeronia > Caballeronia sp. LjRoot34. Next base: position 2,174,117 of record NZ_CAXUSB020000001.1, on the reverse strand, counting down.
GCCCGAAAAGTTGATGGCCGGTGCGTTGGCGATCACGCCGTCGTAGTCGTTTGGATATCGTTCGATCACCGTGAACGCTTCGCGACCGCCGGTCGAGCCGCCGGCGAAGTAGGTTTGCTCGGGCTTGCGCCCATAGCCCATGATGATCAGCGCCAGCGCCACGTCATGGGTTTTCTTGAGATGACCGTAGCCGAAGTTGATCACCGCTTCGTCGTTCATCGCGAAATCGGCGCGGCCGGAATTGCCTACGTGGCCGGAATCGGAGCCGAAGGTTGCATAGCCGTTGGACAGCGGCGAGGCGTAGGGCGCGAAGGCCGTAGGCTCGGTGCCGCTGACGATCACGCCGTTGTAGCCGCCTCCGCCCATCTGCAATGCGCGGCCGTTCCAGCGTGCGGGAAGATTGACCTCGAAGCGGATGTCGGGCGTGGTGTCCAGTTCCGCCTTGATCACGCCGACAAGCCGGCAGTACTCGCCATTACGGTTTTTCGGCGCGGCGGCGGCTACGACTGACGCGTCCAGGATGGTTGCGCCCCGAGTAGGCAGGCCGATCACCGATGCCGGCACCGACTGGCCCTCCAGTTCGGCGCAATGCTTGACGACGTACGACGCGGCGCTCGCGTGAGTGCTGCACGCGAACAGGGCAGTGAACAACAGCGCGCGCGGGAGATGAGTTGTAGCTTCGGGCATTGCCTAATGGGGTGAATTGCTGCGGTGCCTGACTGTAATCAGTTGCTGTGCCAGGATTGAAGCGGAAAGCCGACAGCGTTTTTCGCCGCACAATATATAAGAAGCATCCTATTGGCAGAAATCCGATTGCCTGAATTCGTTGCGTTTGCACAACCGGCTTACGCGGTCCGCATCTCTTTGCGGCGGTGCAATTGATCCGATGAATACCGTCACACCCGCGTCAGCGCCTTCGCGCATGCGTCATGCCAGGGCGAAATTAACAACCGCTCATTCGCCTGCCCATTCACCTTGCAGATCGCTATTTTGCAAAATCTCCAGCAGCGTCTCCGCAGGGCGGCTCAAATGCTTCGCCCCCAGGGCGATGAACTCGACCTCCGGCAACTCGGGCAGAGCAGCGCGATTCACCGGCGGCGAAAGTCCCCTGCCCGCGAGGAAATGAGACCGCACGGTGAGCCCCAGCCCACCGCGCGCAGCGGCAATGCACCCTGCATACGAACTGCTCGTGCAGACCATCTGCCAGCGCGCACCGACCGCGGCCAGCGAGTCGAGCACCACGGCACGCGTCACACTCGGCTCGGCGACGAGGATCAACGGCAGCGGCTGTTCAAGGTCAACCTCGGTGCCCGTCAACCCAATCCATTCAAGCTGTCCGGAAAACAGCAGAATGCCGCGTGGGTCGCCGATGCGCCGTTTGCCGATCAGCAAATCAATCGATCCCGCATCCAGGAGCTCGTAAAGCCGCCCCGTCATGCCGATCGTAATCTCCAGTTCAACGTCCGGATGAGTCCGGCGAAATGCTGCGAGCACGCTCGGCAAGGGGCCAAGCGCGACATCGTCGGAGGAACCCAGGCGCACGCGGCCCCTGAGCCGCGGCGAGCGGAACTGCAACTCGGCGTGGGTCATCGCGTCCAGGATCATGCGGGCGTGGACCAGCATGGCTTCGCCGTCGGCGGTGAGCGCGAGCGAATGGGTATCGCGCACGAGCAGCCGGCGGCCGACATGTTCCTCCAGCCGCCGGATGTGCTCGCTCACGCTGGATTGCGTGAGCCGGAGCTGCCGCCCGGCGTCGGTGAAACTGTGCGACGCGGCCACCGTCGCGAACGTGTTCAGCCAGACTGGATTGAGCATGATCCATTGTGATCGGATTTATCGATGATAGTCAATGCGGCCAGCGGGGTTCCCGATTGCCAATTGACGTCTTAAAATCGACACATCGCGTTAAAACCTGCGCGACATTGTTCCTGCTGCAATCGATGACTTCAAAAAACTCACACACGGCGCTTTTGTGGATCGTAGCCGTCGGCTTTTTCATGCAAGCCCTCGACACGACCATCGTCAATACGGCCCTGCCCTCCATTGCGCGCAGCCTCCACGCGCAGCCGCTCGCGATGCAGCCTATCGTCGTCGCTTACACGCTGACCATGGCGCTCCTCACGCCCGCGTCCGGCTGGCTTGCCGACCGCTTCGGCACCCGGCGCGTCTACTTCGTCGCCATCCTGTTGTTCGTCATCGGCTCGCTGTGCTGCGCCAACGCGCAGTCGTTGAATCAACTGATCGTGGCGCGCGTGATCCAGGGGATCGGCGGCTCCATGCTGTTGCCTATCGGCCGGCTGGCGGTGCTGCGCAGCGTGACGGGCGAGGCGTATGTCTCCGCGCTGGCGGTCATTTCAATTGCCGGCCAGGTTGGCCCGATTCTCGGACCGACGCTCGGCGGCTGGTTCGTCGAATCGTTTACGTGGCACTGGATTTTCCTGATCAACGTACCTATTGGCGCCGTGGGTTTGTTCGCCGTGCATCGTTTTCTTCCCAACGATGCCATTACACAGGCGGCCCCCTTTGACTTTATCGGCTGCGCGTTGCTGTCACTCTGCATGGTCGCGTTTTCAATGGGCCTCGACAGTCCCGCGCATACGCACAAACTGCTGGTGTCGGGCGCACTGTTCGTGCTGTCCGCGGTCGCTGCGCTCGCTTACATTCCCTACGCCAAACGCCAGCGCAATCCGCTTTTCAAGCTGTCCTTGTTCAGCGAGCCGAACTTCAGCGTGGGCTTGATCGGCAACCTGCTGTGCCGGATCGGATCCAGTGCCGTGCCGTTTCTCCTGCCGCTGCTGATGCAATTGCAACTCGGTTATACGCCGCTGCACTCGGGCTTGATGATGTTACCCGCCGCGTTCGCCGGCACCGTCGCCAAGGGCTGGATCTCGCCGCTCGTGAAGCGTTATGGCTACGATAACTTCCTGCTGTGGAACACCATTCTTGTCGGGGCGTCGATAGTCGGCTTCGCTTCGTTCTCGGTGAGTACGCCGCTCGTGATCGAGATCGCGATCCTCGCCGTATTCGGTGCGTGCAATTCCATGCAGTTCGCCGCGATGAACAGCGTCACGCTTAAAGGGTTGTCGATCAAGGACGCGGGCAGCGGCAACAGCCTGTTTTCGATGGTGCAGATGCTGGCCATTGGCCTGGGTGTCTCGATTGGCGGCGGCCTGGTGTCGGTGTTCTCGGAGAGTCTCGGCTCGGCGGCGCTTGCGTTCCGGATCGCGTTTGTATGCGTGGGCCTGGTGACGCTGGCATCGGCCATTGTGTTCCGCTTCCTCGATGCCGTGCCCCCGCGCCCTTCGCCGCGGGCCGCAGCAACCTCATAGTCGACTCATAACGAGCAGCACTTCAGCCGCGCGAATGCAGGCTCGCGCCTGAACGTTTAAGCTGGCTGGACATTCAACACGCCCAAGGAGCTTGCCATGCAGTATCGTAAATTTGGCCGTACCGGCCTGAACGTCTCGCGTTTGTGCCTGGGCACGATGACCTTCGGTTTGCAGACTGAAGAGGATGTGTCGCGCAGCATCATGGATCGTGCGGCTGAAGCGGGTGTCAATTTCATCGATACCGCCGACGTCTATCCGCTCGGCAGCACGGAAGACGTGGCCGGGCGTACGGAGGAGATCGTCGGGCGCTGGTTGAAGGACACGCCCACACGCCGCAGCCAGTTCATCCTGGCGACCAAGGCGGTCGGCAAGATGGGGCCTGCAGCGTGGGACCAGGGGGCGTCGCGCAAGCATTTGCTGGACGCTATCGATGCATCGCTCAAACGTCTCAATACCGATTACGTCGACCTGTACCAACTGCATTCCGACGACCTCAACACGCCGCTCGACGAAACCCTGGAAGCGCTCGATACGATCGTGCGCCAAGGCAAGGCGCGTTACGTGGGGGTATCGAATTTCCTGGCGTACCGGCTTGCCACTGCGCTGGGCCGCTCTGATTTCTTGCGCGTAGCGCGCTTCGTTTCCGTCCAGCCGCGTTACAACCTGCTATTCAGGCAGATCGAGCGCGAACTGTTGCCGCTCGCGACAGACGAGCATTTGGCCGTGATCCCGTATAACCCGCTCGCGGGCGGCTTGCTGACGGGGAAACATAAACACGATACCGCGCCGTCGGAGGGCCGCTTTACGGCGACCGTCGGCCGGGCGGGACCGATGTATCACCAACGCTACTGGCATGAGCGCGAGTTTGAAACCATCGAAAAATTGAAGAAGATCGCGAGCGCAACCGGTGAGTCGTTGACGAAGACATCGGTGGCGTGGGTGCTGGCGAATCCGGCGATTACGTCCGCGATTATCGGCGCGAGCCGGCCCGACCAGCTCACGGATACGCTGGCTGCAGTGGATCTTGCTCTGAGTGACGAGATCAAGGCGCAGCTGGACGACGCCACGGTGGAGTACCGCTGGGGCGATGCTGCGCGATAAGCCACGATAAGCCGCAACCGGTGATTTGTCGTTTGGGCCTTCGGCATGCGTGCCCGGGTTCGAACGACAATCTCTCTAATACCGGGTAATGTCCCGCGTTTCCAGCACTCGCGACGCGGCGCGTTCCTTGGCCACGGCGATCATCGCCCGCCCCAACTGGCTGGTCGTCGTAACCGCGTTCGGAAACGCGCGCCGCATCACGGGAAACAAGGGCCGCAGCAGAGAAATCGCCATCTGATACACCGCCGTCTTCGAGCGAATTCCGTCCATCGGCTGGATCATGCCGGGGCGATACATATAGGCGGCCTTGAACGGCATATGCAGCAGCGCGTTTTCGGTGCGGCCTTTCACGCGTGCCCACATGCTGCGTCCGCGCTCGGTGCTATCGGTTCCTGCTCCCGTCACGTACGAGAAAGTCATGCCCGGATTAAGACGCGACAAGGTCCGGCCGACCGCGAACGTCAAATCGTACGTGAGGTGCGTGTAGTCGGCCTCGCTCATCCTGAACGACGACACGCCCAGGCAGAAAAAACAGGCATCGAAACCGGTGAGTTCGGACTCGATCGGCGAGAGATCGAAGAGATCCTTATGCACGATCTCGGTCAGCTTCGGATACTGCTGGCCCGTCGCATTGCGCCCCACCGTCACCACTCGTTCGATATCCTTATCAAGCAGGCATTCGCGCAACACACCCTGCCCGACCATTCCGGTCGCGCCAAAAATAAGCACTTTCATGATTTTCCCGGCCAGGACACGCCTGTTAGTTTCACCGATACGTCCCACAGTTTAGCGGCAACCGTCGTGTCCTTCGCTTGGGGGGAGATGCGTGCCTCGGCGGGGGCGCCGATCAACTCCTGGAAACCCTTTGGGCCGTAATAAGCGCCGGGCCGCGCATCGGGCGATGTGGCCGCCAACAGCGTGGGCAGCGCGCCATCAGCGGCGCTATGGCTCAGGAATGGCGTCATCGCGCGGCTGAGCATCGACAACATGCCCGAATTACCCGGCCCGTTCGCGATGAGATCCGTCCGCGCAAACCCCGGATGCGCGGCATTACTCATGAGACGCCAGCCGTTTGCGTCGCTGCGGCGTTGCAGTTCGAGGGCGAACATCAACATGGCGAGTTTCGACTGTTCGTACGCCGGCCACGCTTTATAAGCACGCTCGCCTTGCAGATTATCGAAGGCGATCTTGCCCCGCCTGTGCGCAATGCTGCTCAGGTTCACCACGCGCGGCGCGGCACTTTTTTCCAGCAACGGCAGCAACTGCGCGGTCAGCGCGAAGTGACCGAGATAGTTGGTGCCGAACTGGCGCTCGAAGCCATCGGCGGTTGTTTCATGCTTGGGCAACATCATTACGCCGGCATTGTTGACGAGCACATCGATTGCCTCGCCTTCTTCAAGCAACCGCTGCGTGGCGCTCGAGATCGATGCGAGGCTCGCGAGGTCAATAGGCTCGAAACGAATCCGTGCATTGGGCACTTCGCGGCGAATACGTTCGAGAGCGGTTCGCCCTTTGGCGTCGCTGCGCCCGGTGAGAATCACTTCAGCGCCTGCCCGGGCCAGTTCGAGCGATGTTTCATAACCCAATCCGCCAGTCGCGCCGGTCACCAACGCGCGTTTGCCCGATTGCGAGGGAATGTCGGCCGTGGTCCATGTACTCATGTGTTCGTCCTCCAGATGTTTTTGCGTGAGTAATCAGTCATTAAAACCTTGGATCAAGCGGGCAATAAAACGTACCGGCTTGATCAATCGGTCATTCAACTATCTGTATTGCGGGCAATGCCGTTCCAGAACACCTTGAATCCAATCTTCCGATACTCACCCGCCTCTTCCGGGTACGCGGTCATGAAGGCCATTGTGGTTTCGGCCATCGACTTCATGCTTGCAGCAATAAACGCGACCGGATAAGCGTGCAAAACGCCCGTGTCGATACTGTGTTGCGCCAGCGCTTCGATCTCGGCAAACGGTTCATAACCGACAGCCTTTGACTCTTCGCTGACCGTATCCGCCACTGACAACTGATCGAGCACATTCAGCCGTTGCGGGTTCGCGACGCCCCAATCGACGAACGCGCCCCACAGATATTCCAATCGATCGCGTACGGGTCCTTGCCGGGGGAACTGCGTCATCAGGGCATCGGCGAGATCGAGCTTGATGGAACGGTACAGCGCGTTCACCAGTTCGTCCTTCGTGCGGAAGTAGGTGAACAGGGTCCCTTCCGCGACGCCCGCCTGCTTCGATATAGCCGATGTCGGCGCGGCTGCAAGCCCGCGCCGGGCAAAAACCTGTTCCGCGGCGAGCAGCAGCGCGTTGTGTTTGTCGTCGCTTTTGGGTCGAGCCATCGTGCGTGATCGAATCGATGTGATTAATGAGTGAATACTCAATTATACCTATTTTCAAGATACCGGCAACATGACAGCGGAAGACCGGCCTCAAGCGTTAAATAAATATTACAAAATGCGCTGAATGGACCAAAACTTGCACGTGCTAGCATCCGCAATTGCATTGTCGGGGTGACCTGGCGTTGAAGCTCGCGCTCCTCGCTTGGGCCTCCGCCTCATTTCAGGGATCTCATGAATAGCCGCTCGGTTCACCAGAACTTCTTCCATCTCTTGCTGTTTGTCGTCACGGTTGCGCTCTGCTGGATCTTGTTACCGTTCTTTGGCGCGATCTTCTGGGGCACGATTCTCGCGATCCTGTTCCAGCCCTTGCAGCGTTATCTCGCGGCTAAATTCGGCAAGCGGCGCAATCTGGCGGCGTTCGCCACGCTGGGCTTGACGATCGTGATCGTGATCCTGCCGCTCAGCTTCGTCGCGGCCACGCTCGTCCAGGAAATCGGCCTCGCGTACGCCCAGGTCAAGGCTGGCCAGCCCAATTTCACGACCTACTTCCAGCAAGCCATTCACGCACTGCCGGACTCGGTGCAGACGCTGCTCGGCCGCTTTGGCCTGACCGATATCCCGAGCATCCAGCAACGGCTGACCAACGGCGCCGCCGCGATCAGCCAGTTCGTCGCTTCGCAGGCGTTGAGCATCGGTCAGAACACGTTCCAGTTCGTGATCAGTTTCGGCGTGATGCTGTATCTCGTGTTTTTCCTGCTGCGCGACGGCGGTGAAATCGGCCGACGCATCCGCCGCGCCCTGCCCCTGGACGATGAACCCAAGCAACACCTGATCGCCAAGTTCACGACCGTCGTCCGGGCCACCGTGAAGGGCAATATCGCGGTGGCGGCGGTTCAGGGATTCCTCGGCGGCATGATCTTCATGATGCTGGGGATCCAGGGCTCGCTGCTGTGGGGTGTCCTGATGGCGTTCCTGTCGCTGCTGCCGGCCATTGGCGCAGCGTTGGTCTGGGCACCGGCCGCCGCCTATTTCCTGCTCACCGGCGATATCTGGCGCGGCGTGATCCTGATCGTGTTCTGCGTGGTGGTGATCGGCATGGTGGACAACGTGCTGCGCCCTATCCTGGTTGGCAAGGACACGAAAATGCCTGACTGGGTGGTGCTGATTTCCACGCTGGGCGGAATGGGATTGTTCGGGATCAACGGCTTCGTGATTGGACCGCTGATCGCCGCGCTGTTCATGGCAAGCTGGGATTTGTTCACGCAAAACGAAGAAGCCAGGACTATCGATAAAGTCTAGGGTCTCGGTGCGGCTAAATAAAAGTAGAAAACCGGCTCGCTGATTAACTCAGTGAGCCGGTTTTTTTATACCCCAATGAACGAACGCAAACGACTCAGCGTTTCTCCGCTCCGGTGTATTTGCAATCGAAGCGTTTTCTCACCGTTCCGTTCTCGTCGACGCTTTCAAGATATACGTCGAATTGCCACAGCCGCGCCATGTGCTTGAGGACCTCTTCGCTGTCATTGGTCAGATGACGGTTATCGGTCATGAAATGGCGCAGCGTCAGGCTGCGATCGCCACGGGTATTCACTGAATACACCTGGATATTCGGCTCACGATGATGCATGTCGTACTGCCGCGACAACGCCTGGCGAACATACCGGTATCCGCTTTCGTCGTGAATAGCGGACACTTCCAGCGAGTCGCGCATATCGTCGTCGAGAATGGAGAACAGGCGCATTTCTCGGATCAGATGCGGCGATAAATACTGCGCAATAAAACTCTCGTCCTTGAAATTGCGCATGGCGTAATGCAGCGCTTCAAGCCAGTCGCTGCCGGCAAGCTCCGGAAACCATTCGCGATCCTCATCCGTTGGATGTTCACAGATGCGGCGAATATCGCTCATCATGGAAAAACCCAGCGCATACGGATTGATGCCGCTGTAGTACTGCTTGGTCACGGGCGGTTGATACACCACGTTACTGTGCGAATGCAGGAACTCCATCATGAAACCGTCTTCCAGACGGCCTTCCGAATAAAGCGTATTGAGCAGCGTGTAATGCCAGAACGTGGCCCAGCCTTCGTTCATGACCTGCGTTTGCCGTTGCGGATAAAAATACTGGCCGACCTTGCGGACAATGCGAATAACTTCGCGTTCCCAAGGCTCAAGCAGCGGCGCATTTTTCTCCGCAAAATACAGCAGGTTTTCCTGGGGTTCCGGCGGATAACGGCTTTCAATTTCCTCGGTCGTCGTCGCCTTTTTATTCGGCAGCGTGCGCCAGAGTTCATTCACTTGCGACTGCAAATACGCTTCACGTTCGCGCCGGGCAGCCATTTCCTTCGCCAGCGACAATTTCTGCGGCCGCTTATACCGGTCCACGCCATAGTTCATCAGCGCGTGACATGAGTCGAGCAGTTCCTCCACCCGATCAATGCCATGCCGCTCCTCGCATTCCGCGATGTAATTCTTCGCATAAACGAGGTAATCAATAATCGCGTGCGCGTCCGTCCACAGCTTGAACAGGTAGTTGCCCTTGAAAAACGAGTTGTGTCCGTACGCCGCGTGCGCGATGACGAGCGCCTGCATCGTCATCGTGTTCTCTTCCATCAGGTACGCAATGCACGGATTCGAGTTGATGACAATCTCGTACGCCAAGCCCATTTGCCCGCGCCGATAACTCTTCTCGGTAGACAGGAAGTGCTTGCCGAACGACCAGTGCCGATAGTTCACCGGCATGCCGACCGACGCGTACGCGTCCATCATCTGCTCGGCGCTGATCAGTTCGAGCTGGATCGGGTACACGTCGAGCCCATAACGCTGTGCGACACGGGCAATCTCGGTGTCGTATTCCTCGATCAGTTCGAAGGTCCAGTCCGATGGACACGGCAAGGGCCTTTTTTCCGCCACGTTCATGGTGTCTCCTTCCGACGCCGCGTTTTTGCGAGGCTTCCTGGCCTTTTGTGGCGCGCTGTCTTGTGCTTTCAGTTCTTCGCCAGGTTTGAGGTGATACCCACGTGCTTCGTTGTCCAAATGCCGTGTCGTCATGCAGCCGCCTGTTGTTTCTCAAACAATTCGCGAAAGACAGGATAAATATCTGCAGCCGATTCGACCTTCTTCATCGCGAGTTCAGGCGCGCTTTGCGCCAGATGAGCATATTCCACCCAGAGATTCTGCTCTTCAGGCGCCACTTGAATATAGGCAAAATATCGCACCTTCTGAAGGATGTCCTCGGCGAGGAGCTTCCGGCACTTGGGCGAATCGTCAGTCCAGTTGTCGCCGTCGGACGCCTGCGCCCCGTAGATATTCCATTCAGTAGGCGAATACCGTTCATCCATGATCTTCTTCATCAACTCAAGCGCGCTGGACACGACCGTTCCGCCGCTTTCAGTCGAATGGAAGAAGGTTTCTTCGTCCACTTCTTCGGCGCGCGTGTGATGCCGGATGAAAACGACTTCGATCTTTTCGTAATTCCGGTTCAGGAACAGGTACAAAAGGATGAAGAAACGCTTCGACAGATCCTTGCGCTGCTCGTCCATGGAACCGGACACGTCCATCAGACAAAACATCACGGCCTTGCTCGAAGGCGTGGGCTGCCTGGTCCGGTTGACGTACCGCAAGTCGAATGGATCGATGAAAGGAATTCGCGTGATGCGCCCCTTCAGGATCACGATATCGGCTTCCAGCCGCGCGATTTCCTCGGGGTCGCCTTTCTCGTCAAGAAGCACTTCCAGCTGACGCTCCATCTCGTGCAACTGACGCGATAACGGCGACCCTAGCGCGATCCGCCGCCCCAGCGCGCTACGCAACGAACGGACAACGTCGATATTGTTCGGGGTTCCTTCGGCCGAAAACCCCGCCCGCACGTTTTTCCACGTGGGCACGGCAGCCAATTGAGTTTTGACGAGACGCGGAAGCTCGAGGTCATCGAAGAAATACTGCATGAATTCTTCTCGCGACAACTCGAACACGAAGTCGTCCTGGCCTTCGCCCTCGTTGCTCGCGGTCTTACCGCCGCCACCTCCGCCGCCATTCGGACGTGCGATCTTGTCGCCACGAATGTATTCGGCGTTACCCGGATGCACGAGCTCGCGCTTTCCGCCAGGACCATGCCGAAACGACGGTTCGGCAATGTCCTTCTTCGGAATCGTGATGCTTTGCGTGCTCTGGATGTCCTTGATGCTTCGATCCCGAACGGCGTCCGACACCGCGCGGCGAATATAGTTTTTGACACGACGCAAAAAGCGTTCGCGATTGGCAATGCTCTTGTTCTTGCCGGCTAACCTGCGGTCGATGATTTGATGCAGCACATCCAGTCTCCCGCGTAATTGGCGAGGAAGCGAAGCGCCCATGGCCTTGAACCGCGCGCTGCGATACTGGCCGTAAAGCACTCGCCAAGGTGCTCGCGGTCCGCCGGTTTGCAGTCGGCGTCGCGCGAACGTATGACTATAAAACTAGCGACACAATACTGATTCAAGCACGTTTTGCCTGGTTTCGCTGAGCACTCATTTCTCTCCCGATAAAAACACGACGAAAACATCTTCATCAAGACGACGCATCAGGACGACTTGCGTACCCGGAGATACCAGTCGCAGAGCAGCCGAACCTGCTTCGGCGTGTAGCCCTTCGCGACCATGCGGTTGACGAAGTCTTCATGCTTGCGCTGTTCTTCTGCCGATCCTTTGGCGTTGAACGAGATCACCGGCAGCAGTTCCTCCGTGTTCGAGAACATCTTCTTCTCGATCACCACGCGCAACTTCTCGTAGCTGATCCACGCCGGATTCTTGCCGCCATTCGCGGCCCGAGCCCGCAGCACGAAGTTCACGATCTCGTTGCGGAAGTCCTTCGGGTTGCTGATGCCAGCCGGTTTCTCGATCTTCTCGAGTTCCGCATTCAACGAAGCCCGGTCGAAACTTTCTCCCGTATCGTGATCGCGGAATTCCTGGTCCTGGATCCAGAAATCGGCGTACGTGACGTAACGGTCGAAGATGTTTTGCCCGTACTCCGAATACGATTCCAGGTACGCGGTCTGAATCTCCTTGCCAATGAACTCGGCATACCGCGACGCCAGGACGTCCTTGATGAACGACAGGTATTTCTGTTCGGTTTCCGGCGGGAATTGCTCGCGTTCGATCTGCTGTTCGAGCACGTACATCAGGTGCACTGGATTGGCCGCGACTTCAGCGGAATCGAAGTTGAACACGCGGGAAAGAATCTTGAACGCGAACCGGGTTGAAACGCCGTTCATGCCTTCATCGACGCCCGCAAAATCGCGGTACTCCTGGAACGATTTTGCCTTCGGGTCCGTGTCCTTCAGGTTGTCGCCGTCGTAGACCTGCATCTTCGAAAAGAGGCTGGAGTTTTCCGGCTCATGCAGACGCGTGAGCACGGCCATTTGCGCCATCATCTTCAACGTGCCCGGCGCGCAAACTGCATTCGTCAACGAAGAATTGCGCAGCAGCTTCTCGTAGATCTTCATCTCTTCGCTGTAGCGCAGGCAGTACGGCACCTTGACCACGAAAATACGATCGAGCAGTGCTTCGTTGTTCTTGTTATTGCGGAAAGTCTTCCATTCCGACTCGTTCGAGTGAGCCAGGACCACGCCGTCGAACGGAATTGCACCGAAGCCTTCCGTGCCCTTGAAGTTGCCTTCCTGGGTAGCAGTAAGCAGCGGGTGCAGCACCTTGATCGGAGCCTTGAACATTTCAACGAATTCAAGCAAGCCCTGGTTCGCGAGACACAAACCGCCGGAATAGCTGTAGGCGTCGGCGTCGTCTTGCGAAAAAGTTTCGAGCTTGCGGATGTCGACCTTGCCGACAAGTGACGAGATGTCCTGATTGTTTTCATCGCCCGGTTCGGTCTTGGCTATACCGATCTGGCGCAGGATGGAGGGATAACGGCGAACGATGCGGAACTTGCGGATGTCGCCATTGAATTCGTGAAGGCGCTTCACTGCCCATGGACTCAGGATGTTCTTGAGATAACGGCGCGGGATGCCGTATTGCTCTTCGAGGATAGGGCCGTCTTCGTCGTAATCGAAAAGCCCAAGCGGCGATTCATTGACGGGAGAACCCTTGATTGCATAGAACGGCACACGCTCGGCGAGTTGCTTCAGACGTTCGGCAATAGATGACTTGCCGCCGCCTACCGGCCCGAGCAAATACAGAATCTGTTTCTTCTCTTCAAGACCCTGAGCAGCATGCCTGAAGTACGACACCACTTGCTCGATCACTTCCTCCATTCCGTAGAACTCACGGAATGCCGGATACACCTTGATGACCTTGTTTGCAAACACACGCGATAAGCGCGGATCGGTACGTGTGTCGACGGACTCCGGTTCCCCGATTGCCGACAACATCCGTTCGCCCGCTGTTGCATACGTTGCAGGATCGTCTTTGCAGAGCGCGAGATACTCTTCGAGCGGGAATTCCTCCTCGCGGGTTTTTTCGAAGCGGGTCGCGAAACTGCTGTAGATATCCATGCTACCTCCTCGCCGAAGTCAGAAAGCAATGTGTGCGCGGCGCGCCTAATCAGAACAACATCGCTTCAGTTCATCCTAAACCTATTCGAATTTTTTTTCATGCAAATGCGTTGTTGATTTGCTTCGAAGTATTCCTAGCTTGGTGGAATATTTTCGTTCACCTACAATCATCATCCCGACTCGCGAAACGTTCTCCGCATTGGCTGCATAGCCTTGCTGTACAAGCCCTGGACCCATGCGACATGCTGGCAGCCTAACACGCTGACTGCTGCTGCCGGCGGTGCAGCGTTGCCTTCATTTATGCATTGAGCGCTTATGCCGCTGATATGGCGCACCCATGCTGCATGTTTGTCTCATCCATGCCGAGTTGTCCCCCGCTCATCCACATGCTCATCCACACGTTATCCACCGGTTATCCCCTATACGCGTCGTAGCACCGGAACGATGCAACACCCGGGTGCGTTTTTTTACATCGAGTCTCCAATGTCATTCGAATGCACGCTCTCAAACGCTATGCGCCTCTCTTTCTAAACGATGCGCACCCACATCCGTTGACCGCCTATACCCCGCTTATACCCCACTCATATCCCGGTTATACCCGTTCAGCGGACAGGGATTTAGACGCAAAAAAAGCACTCGAATGAGTGCCTTTTCTTGATGTGACGCGCGCGCATGAATGTTTCCGCGCGCCCTGTCACGGTGTGTCGGAATGCTGCAAAAATATTATTCCAGCGTCAGTTCGATCTCCCCGATCCGGTCTACCCGGCCGCTTATCACGCTTGGACCCTCGACGCGCCGCGCGCCCGTGTAGGAGCCGGTGGTGATGGTCCAGAACGGCTGGACCGTGTGTCCGTGAGTGCTGCAATGGTTGACGAACCAAACCAGCAGTTCACGGGGGTCGCCGGCCGGATTGCCCGTGCTCGGAGGCACGATCGAAACGCCGTCGATGGACAGTTCGAGCAGCGGTGAAAGGAAATCGAAGTTAGGTGCGATTACGTCATACGGCTCCATCTTGCCGACGACCAGTGCCCCGTTGTTCTGCGAATCGGCAAGTTGTGCCAGTGTCGCCAGGTTTGGCCATTGCGCGAAGCGGCTATCGACCACCTCCAGCGCTACGGCCATGCTGCCCAGTGCCGCGAACACTTCGTTGCGGCTGTAAGGTTCGTCGCGGGGCGGCAGTGCGTACGAAAAACGAAACGCGATCTCCAGTTCAATCAGCGCGCGAAAAAACGACGCGTGCGCAATGCGCGCCGGCGACGTGTGCACCAGTTCCGCGTCGATGGGCGCCGTGTTCGCCAGTGCGCCGGGCGCGCGGGCACCGACTTTCCATGCGCCAATTCGCGCGCCGGAAAGGGTCAGAACTTCGTGCTGGATGGCGTAAGCCGCTTCGGCGTCAGCAGGGATATCGACTGACTCGAGGTCTTCTATCTGCGTGCGCTGGCGGCGGGCCTGAACGAGTTGCGCGGCAAGGGTGGATCCGGTCATGGCAGGCGTCCTGTGGTGGTGATCGAAACGCGTTCTAATCCCGTGAAGGTTGAACGAAGTGCGCTCAGTGTACGGGGAAGTCGGACTGGATCGCGAGTTCGGGTCAAGACAACAAGGTTACGGAATGGCGATTGCTTGATGCGTGCGCCGCCGCGGGCGGTGGGCCCTTGTGTTGACGGAAGCTTGCATCGGAGCCCGATCGCAATGGGCTGATCGGACCCTCTTCGCATGCTCGCTTGCTGGAACGCTCTGTGGACGCCAGGATCGACTATGGGGCGCGTTGGAGCGCGTTGGGGCGCATCAACCCAAACACGCTTCATCAGCGGCGGCCGGGTGGGAGTGAAAGTTCGGGGGAGTCGGGTTAAAGCAAACCGCTCGCGATCAATAAAAACGCGCTCCGCAAGCCAGGTTCGCGGAGTGCGTTTAACTCAATAAACCGGCTCACCCGATCAGAAGGTTTGCCAATCGCCGTTAGCTGCAGCCCCAGTTGCAGCCGCAGTCGCCACCGGCCTTGCTGCAACAGGCGCTTTAGCCAATGTGATTGCCGGCGCTGCACGCCGCGGCCTCGCCGGAACGACCACGCGCGGCTTTGCTGCCCCCGATGATCCGGGCCTCGCCGCAGCGTGGCTGAAACCCGCTTCGACCGCGCTGTCGTCGTCGAGTTGAAATACCGCCACGGCCTGCCGCAGCTTCGCGGCCTGATCCTCCAGCGATTGCGCCGCCGCCGCGGCTTCCTCGACCAGCGCCGCGTTCTGCTGTGTCACTTCGTCCATCTGCGTGACTGCGCGCGCCACTTGTTCAATGCCGCTGCTCTGCTCTTGCGACGCTGCCGCGATCTCGCCCATGATGTCGGTTACACGTTGCACCGCGCCGATAATCTCGTTCATCGTGCGGCCGGCTTCGTCGACCAGCGAAGTCCCCGTTTGCACGCGCTCGACCGAGGTATCGATAAGACCCTTGATCTCCTTCGCCGCCGCCGACGAGCGTTGTGCGAGGTTGCGCACTTCGCCTGCCACGACGGCAAAACCACGCCCTTCCTCACCGGCCCGCGCAGCTTCCACTGCCGCGTTCAGCGCCAGGATATTGGTCTGGAACGCAATCCCTTCGATGATCGTAATAATGTCCGCGATCTTCGCCGAGCTCTGGTTGATATCGCCCATGGTGTCGACCACCTGGGCCACCACGCGGCTGCCCTTGTTCGCGATCTCCGACGCGTTGGCCGCCAGCGAACTTGCCTGCCGGGCGTTATTGGCGTTCTGCTTCACCGTGCCGGTCAGTTCGTCCATGCTCGACGCAGTTTCCTGCAACGCCGACGCCTGTTCTTCCGTACGCGAGGACAAGTCGATATTGCCCGCAGCGATCTGCTTGGTCGCCGACGCGATGGATTCGCTGCCCGAGCGTACGCTTCGAACGGTCCCCACAAGGCTGGCCTGCATCCGTGCAAGACCTTGCATCAGCAGGCCCATTTCGTCGCGTGAAGTGGCGACGACCTTGCCCCGCAGATCGCCCGCCGCGATGGCTTCGAAATGCTCGAGCGCGGCGTCCAGCGGACGGCCGATAGCGCGCCGCAACGCGAACCACGAAAACGCGGCGGCGGCCAGTCCGACCACGATCGCGATCAGGCTCAACGTGCGAAAACTCACAGCGGCCGATTGGGCGGCATCGTAACCGTGCCTGGCGCTGTCGAACTGGAATTTGCGCAGCGCGTCGTTGGCTGTCGAAAGCTCGCCATAGGCGACCTGCATGGCTTTGGCTGTCTCCACGATACGCGCCTGGTCATTGGCCCTGACAGCTTCATAGCCGCTGTCGATCACCTTTTGCAACGCGAGGCGTTTGGCGTTCGAGGTATCGGCGAGCTGCTTTTCGTTGGGGTCCTCCGGCAACTCGGTGTATTTTTTCCAGTAATCGTTGGCGCGGCCGCGCATCATGCCGCCACGTTCGATGGTCGCCGCCACTTCCGGCGTACCGGCAAGAAACGCCGCCCGGTCGAATATGAGCCGTTCTCGTGCCGTATAAAGCTCCGCGTTGCTGACGGCGTCAGCGCTCGGCATCTGGTTTTCGAACGTGTCGCGATAGGCCCGGTTCGACTGCGTCATCCCGTAAAGCCCCAATCCGCCGATCGCTATCAGAAGCAGTCCCAGAAATACCATCGTCAGACCGAGACGCGCCTTGATCGTTAAGCTCATGTTCATGATTTTCCTCGGGAGGCTGCTGATAAAAATGTCGGCCGGGCGCGGTTCTGGATCACGATTCAGGGCAAGACCAGATTCGCCTGCTTGGACATCTTTTACGGCGTGTGCGCGGCGCACTTGAGGAAATTCATGAAATGTTATTTCGTCTAATGATTTACCCTAAGAACTTTAGATGCACGTTATTAAGCAAGAGCACGCATTAATGCGATTGTTGTAAACAATTCAGGATGAATCGCACCATCGGCCTGATGACCGCGAGTGGAACTGGTTGAGGTTTGATTTGGGGGGAAGAACGGGGGAAGAGCATGCTGCCGGCCGAGATGATTGGATCATCTCTCCAGATTTTTAGTCCTTTGCTGCGCGTGGTTCGCACGCGCCGCCGGGGCGCTGGCAAACGGAGTTCTGCCGACGCCGGCAAAACTCCGAATGCAAGCCCCCTCAGCCTGCTTCAGGCCTTCTCGGTATTGCCTTGGCCCAACGCCACGGAATTCGCCGCAGCAGCGGGCCCGGCCGCCACATCTTTCCGATAAACCCGCGGCAACACTTCCGGCACGACCGCTGTCGATTCACGCAAGATCATGCGCGGCGTCACGACGCGCCGCCGCGTGGTCGCCGGCACCTTGCCCGCGATCCGGTCGATCAGCGTCTGCGCCGCCAGTTCCCCGAGTTCGCGCACCGATTGCCCAACCGTCGACAACGCCGGATAGGTGTATCGGCTCAATTCGATATCATCGAAACCGATGATCGAACAGTCGCGCGGCACGTTGATGCCCCGCTCCGCCGCCGCCCGCAACGCACCGACGCCCATCATGTCGTTGCACGCAAAAATACCGGTGGGCCTGAGGGTATCGAAGAGTTGCGACGCCGCCTCGTAACCGCCGGTCGCCGAAAATGCGCTCTGCTGAATGGCGTTCGGCTCGATCTCGATGCCACGCTCCGCCATCGCACGGATAAACCCGTGGACACGCATCGCGCTGACTGCCGTGGCGATTGGGCCCGTGATGCAGCCAACCCGCGAGTGCCCGAGTTGCAGCAAGTGGCGCGTAGCCAGATAGCCGCCCTTCTCGTGGTCGATCTGCACCAGATCCGCAGATACGCCTTCAATATTCCGGTCCAGGATCACCAGCGGTTCGCGCGATCCGGCCAGGCTTTGCGCCAGCACCGCATCTTCTCCCGCCGACGCAATCACCAGCCCGTCGATGCGTTTTTCCTGCAGCACACGCAAGTAGCTGCGCTGCTTGGCGGGGTCATCGTCCGAATTGCAGAAGAACATGCAATAGCCGTTCTTCGCGCACCCGTCTTCCACCCCTCGCGCCAGTTCCGCGAAGTACGGGTTGGTTGCGTTCGGCACCAGCAAGCCGATGGTGAGCGTGTTGCGCGCCTTGAGAGAGCGCGCCACCGCCGAGGGCACGTAATCCAGTTCCAGGATCGCGCGCTCCACCTTCAGCCGCACCTCAGCCGACACGGGCCGCGAATTGTTCACGACATGAGACACCGTAGTGAACGATACGCCCGCAATGGCTGCTACATCTTTGATCGTCGCCATACTTGGTCCTTCTCTCTGACTTGGGTCTTGCTTCTTGCTCTTCTTGATTGGCCCCCGCAACGCGCATCCCACTGCGCTGCCCTCTGGCCTTGCGTTTCCGGTTGCCTGCTTGGGTCTTACAGCCCTACATCTGCCTGTGTGCGGCCCTTTGTGCGGCCGTTAGGACCGCCCCGGACCGCCGCCGGCGTTTTCCCCGCGCCGGCTTTCATGCTTTCTTGCTTGGCGGGCACCGCAGCTTTTTGCTGCTTTGCGCCTGCTTTAACTGCCTTTCACCGCCTCTCACTACCGTGATTCAACTGCTTTAAAGACTTCCATTGTGCCTGTTCAGCGCTTCAGCGCCGATCCGCCGCTGCTCGGCTGAGGCGGCGCCTTGGCATCCGGCACGATGGGTTCCTGGAGGATTTCGTCGCGTTTCGCGTAACCGGCAAAAGCTGCCGCCAACAGCGTGTCCTGCGACCATGTATTCCGCTCGAAGACCCCGGTCATCCGTCCCGCCGACATCACCCCGATCCGGTCGCAAACAAGCATCAGTTCGCGCAGATCGCTGGACACCACCACCAGCGCCCGCCCTTCCAGCGCCAGCGCGCCCATCAACGCATAAATATCAAATTTCGCGCCGACATCGATGCCGCGCGTGGGTTCATCGAACAGCAGCAAGGTCGAGGCGCGCGCGAGCCAGCGGCCGATCACCACCTTTTGCTGATTGCCGCCCGATAACTCCGACACCGGTTGCAACGGACCGGAGGCGCGGATATGCATCGCGTCAATCTGCTTTTGCGCCAATGCCGCTTCACGCCGTCCATCGATAAAACCCCTGCTCGACACCGCGCCGATATTGCCGAGCGAAATATTCGCGGCAATCGGCTGCGGCAGCAGCAAACCCTCGCCCTTGCGATCCTCGGTGATCAGCGCAATGCCGTTCTTCACCGCGTCCGCAGGCGACGCGATTTTCACCGGTGTAAGCGCCCCACCGTCATGCGCTATCGAGACCACGCCGCTATCGGCCCGATCCGCGCCGTAGATCAGCCGCATCAGTTCCGTACGGCCCGCGCCGATCAATCCGCTGATGCCGAAAATCTCGCCGGCCCTCACCTCGAAGGACACATCGCGGACCACCTGGCCGCGGCTCATGCCGGCAACTTTCAGCGCGACGCCGCGAATCCTCCGTTCGCCCAGATCGATCCGCTCACCTATGTCACGCCCCACCATGAGCGTGACCAGACGGTCGCTGGTCAGGTTCTGCATGGCGTCGATATGAACCAGCTTGCCGTCGCGCAGTACGGCTGCGCGCCCGGCGATCCGCCTGAGTTCTTCCAGCCGATGAGAGATGTACACCAGCGCCACGCCCCGCGCTTTCAGGCGCTCGACCTGCTCGAACAGGAGGTCCACTTCGCGCGCCGTCAGCATGGCGGTGGGTTCGTCAAGAATCAGCACGCGGCAATCGCCAATCAGATTCCGCGCGATCTCCACCATCTGCTGATGCCCGATCCCCAGTTCGCCCACAAGCGTATCCGGGTCGATCGCGTCAAGCCCGACCTGCTGCATCGCGTGCCGGGCGTCCTCGCGCAGCGCCGCCCGGTCGATCCAGCCAAATTTGAATCCCTTGCGCTGCGGCAAGCGGTTCAGGAACAGGTTTTCCGCCACCGACAACGTAGGCAGCAGATTCAATTCCTGCATCACCATGCGCACGCCGAGCGCTTCTGCCTCCTTGCGGCTGGCCGGCGAGTAAGGCGCTCCACCCAAGGTCATGGTGCCGGTGGTCGGATCGACCAGGCCGCCGATGATCTTGGAGAACGTGCTTTTCCCGGCGCCGTTTTCCCCGGTCAACGCGAGCACTTCGCCCGCGTGCAAGTCCAGCGTGACGCCGGCTAAAACCGGCTCCACGTAGGTCTTGCCTATCCCGCTCACCGTGAGAACGGGCGCGGTTTTCACTCTGTCGTCCATCCTCTTCTCCGGCGAAAAGCCGCCGCGTTCTTCACGCGCGCCCCTCTCGCTGCGAGAGGCTCGACCGCAATCGTTTGCAGTCTGGCCTGTTCCTGAAGCCTCGACTAGCCCAATACCGGCCCGCTATCCATTATCCAGTCCACTATGTGCAGATACAAAATTCCGGGCTCCGTCTGGCGTTCATCGAAAAAACGAGTTGATCATCCCATTCTCTCGTTTATCGGCAGCGGCGCCCGTTTCTTAAGATTTTAAGCAGACAAATCAAATTTTCTATGCGTGTAATACCTATTTTTTGGTAATCAGGACCACCGGTGTTTCGACCACGCCCGACAATTCCGACTGTTTCTTATGCTCGGAAATCGCTTTCAAAGCCGTGTCGATGCCAAATACCGCTTGTTTCGCGGCGTATTGATCGGCCGTTGCAAGCACCCGGCCGTCGGCGAGCATCGGTTTGATGGCGTTGATGTTGTCGTAACCGACGACCTGCACCTTGCCCGCCTTGCCGGCCGCCCGCACCGCAGCCACCGCGCCCAGCGCCATGTTGTCGTTGCCGCACAGCAGCGCCTTGATGTTCGGGTTCGCGTTCAGGATCTGCGATGCCACCGCGTTGCCCTTGTCGATTTCCCAGTCGCCGGATTGCAGCGCGACGACCTTCATGCCGCCTGCTTGCATCGCTTGCTTGAAACCGGCCGTGCGTTGCTGCGCGTTAGTCGTGGTCGATACGCCTTCGATAATGCCGACTTCATCGCCGGCCTTGAGTCGCTTGGCCAGATAATCTCCGACCAGCCTCGCGCCCTTCGCGTTGTCCGGGCCGACGAACGGCACGTTCAGGTCCTTCGACTTGAGCACGTCCGGGTCCAGCCGGTTGTCGATATTCACCACGATGATCCCTGCATTCACAGCCTTCTTGACGACCGGAACGAGCGCTTTCGAATCAGCCGGGGCGATCACGAGCGCGTCGACCTTCGAGACGATCATCTGCTCGACAATGCGAATCTGGTTCGCGGTATCGGTTTCGTCCTTGATGCCGTTGGTGATCAGGTCAAACTGACTCGAGTTGTGTTTCTGATAATCCTTGGCGCCGGTTTCCATGGTCAGGAAAAACTCGTTCGCCAGCGATTTCATCACGAGCGCGACCTTCGGCTTGTGCGCGGCTTGCGCGGCGGCGCCCGTGGAATACAGCGACAACGGCAACATGGCGCATGCGCCCAGTGACAGCGCGACAGACATGAAACGGCGGCGCAGCACGGGTTCGACAGGTTTGTGATGTGAGTTCATGCGGCATATCTCCTGGTTTCGTTTTGAGTTATCGGATATTCAGTTATTGGCTGAAACAGGATGGGTGTGGGCGTGTTGGATTGCTGCTTCCGGCAGCTTCTCGGCTACCTCGGGCTGCCCTTGGTGGGGATATTGGGCCGTCGTGCCGGACATCGGGACACGACTCCGTCAGATAGATGGGATTCAACGTTGCGCGGGATTCCCGTGCGGACTTGCGTGTTTTTCGTCCAGGTGAAAGCACGCCTCGTACGGCCCGATGAGCGTGGACGCTTGCGCCGCCTACCGCAATTGCTGTTGGCCCTGATTCTGGTGCAACGCGTGATGCAACTATGCCGGCCGGCTTTTACAGCTCATCGACAGACTCCCCTTGCACCTTCTTGTCGATGATCGCCCTGGCATAGTCAATACCCGCTCGTGTCGCGTCGATCGGGCTGTTGAACGGTTCCTGCTCCGGTACGCCGAACATCTCCGACTTCCCGCCCTCGCCGCTGGCGCTGCGCGAAATGTTGACGATGATATCGAAATGACGCGGGCCGTCGTCCGGCTCGTCGCGCTCTTTGCCACGACGCAACGCCTGGACGGTGATTTCAAAACCTTTGTAGTGATCGGACAAGGGGCGGGACATACGCGACTCCTTTAAGCAGTAGAACGACAGGATCGCACGGCTTTGCAACGCTGCGCACGAAGAGTGTAGGCAGAGACTGTGAAGGCGCTTTGTCCGCGTGTTGACACCGTTCGCGCTAATGTTGCGACGCTACAACGGAGGCTTGCCCCTGTGGAGACCGGTAGGTGCCGGTCGTTGCCGGTCGCGAAATCATCGAGCGTCATTGGCCGTTCAAGCGCGCAGCCGAAATGAAAATTGTAAGCCTCCTGTCCAGAACCGTTGTCGTCCGATAAAGAAAGCTTACAGAGCGCGTATCAATGGACACGGAACAGATCGAATTGGTGTTAATCGGCGTGAAGCGATTATTGCGAGCGCCTTTTGAATGACGCGGACGTTATGTGCTTTCCGACTTTTCAGGTTCGAAACCGTACGGCATTTGTATGGCTTTTTGCCATAATGGGTTACCTTGGGTTTGCCTGATCAAGCCGCCTGACGATGGCAATGACGGCAAAAGCCACGGCAAAAGCCGCAGCCGTATTGAGCGGGATAGATATGTGCCTGACCTTGCAGCACCTCACCTCGTTTCACGTCATTCATTTAAAGGGAGAAAACGCATGAAGATCCGGGCAACCATGGCAACGCTCGCATTGAGCGTCGCTTTAAGCGCGACCTTCGCTGCAACACCGGCGTTTGCCGATAACAGCCAGCAATCGAAGATGACAACCTGCAATACGCAGGCTTCGGGCAAGAAAGGCGATGACCGCAAGGCCTTCATGAAAGATTGCCTCTCGTCAGGGCCTGCTGCTGCCGCTCCGATGACTCAGCAGCAGAAAATGACGGCGTGCAATAAATCGGCGACGGGCAAGAAAGGCGACGATCGGAAAGCCTTCATGAAGGACTGTCTCAGTAACAAGGGCTGAACCGGAGCGAGGTGACGTTCAATTGTTTGTTAAAGCCGCGTGCCTTTGAACACGCGGCTTTTTTCATGGTTTTTTCGGGCATAAATCACGCACGAATCGCGGGTAAGTAAGCGGGCAAGTAAGCGGGTAAGTAAAGTCCCGAACCCGGGAAAACCCCGCCCCGTCTTATTGCAGTGCAGCTACGGTCGTGCTACGCGGCGCGCGTTTTATCTCATAAGATGATGCGAAGGCGGCCCACCAGAATAACTAATGCGCCATCGGTCCGCCACAGTCTAGCCGGCTTGCAGCATTGCAATAGACGGAGGCCCCAAGGATGGTATGGCGATATAAAAACCGCTGGTTCAGGCGGTGGCTGGTTGTGATCATTTTTTGGGCGGTCCCGATCATGATCGTTGCGGCAAACGAGCTTCGCGAACAGCTCTCGTACGATGCCCAGGATCTTGCCCACTCCCTCTCCACCTGGACGTTCACGGACGCGCAACGTGCCTCTGCCGCCGTTTCGCGCTGCCACGGTTCCCTCGACGAAGCGCGCACGGCCGGCTGCCCGCCGGACGTAGTCGCAGCCAATGCCGCCAAGAACCAGGATGCCCTGGAGGAGTATTCGACTCGCCGCAGCGTGCTGTTCGGTTATCTATGGCATGCGTTTGTCGGCTATTGGGTCGTGCCGGCGATTACGCTGTTTTTGCTGGGCGCCGTGATCGGCGTGATTCGACGTGCCCTCCGCCGCCCCGCCACAAAAAACGACAAAGCGAAGCAAGCCAATGAATCCACTCGGATTGCCAAGCCGTAAAAACATCACATTGCGATGTGGAGACAACGCCTCTGCAGTTTTTTGCACTATCTCACGAAGTTTTTCGTTTTATTTTGACGGGTAATTTTGACCGAAATTCGAGCAATCCGGAAGGGCTGGCCCACCGTTTGCGTCTCCGGATCTTGTCTGTTGCGAGGGACGAATGTTTCGTGCAAACAAGCGTTCTCTGACGCGGACAGCATCCTGGCCGGGCAGGTCAAAATTACCTCACTGCATCTGCCTGACACGGCGCAAGCCAAGCGGGGTAAGGCTCCGCGACATTTCAGGACATGTTGCTCACGGACGTGCTGTGTTATAAAACGCCATGCTGCAACACTCGTAGATGGGGTTTCCCAAAAAACCACGATGGAGAAAACGATGCAAAGACGAAACTTCATGATCAAATCGACCGCCGCGCTTGCAATGGGTGGCTTCGCGCTAGCCGGTTGCACGACAACGTCGAATCAAGGCGCACAACAGACCGCCGGCGACGCGGACGCACGCCGTTCGATCGATGCGGATGTCGACGCAACCATGCAACGCCTCTACGTCACCGCTCGCGGCTCGCGTGAGCTGGTTGGCAAGGCGCGCGGCGTGCTCGTGTTCCCGTCGGTGCTGGCGGCAGGTTTCATCGTCGGGGCGCAGTACGGCAAGGGTGCATTGCGGGTTGGCGGCGGCTCGGTCGGCTACTACAGCACGACGTCGGCGTCGATTGGCCTGCAAGCAGGCGCGCAATCGAAGGCGATCATCTTCCTGTTCATGACGCAGGACGCGCTCGACAAATTCCGCAATACGGACGGCTGGTCGGTCGGCGGCGATGCATCGGTCGCGCTGGTCAAGATGGGCGCGAACGGCAATATCGATTCGGACACCGCAACGGCGCCGGTCGAAGTGTTCGTGCTGACGAACGCTGGCCTGATGGCTAACCTTTCGCTGGAAGGCACGAAGGTATCGCGTCTGAAGATCTGATCAGGGTCTTCGGCTGGCTAAAGCCGGCCTGAATCCTGAATCACGCACGCATAAGTTAAAACCGCCGCGCAGCACGACCAGAAGGTCGTGCTGCGCGGCGGTTTTCTTTATGGTTCTCTTGGTTGGCTTTAAAGCTGGCGAAGCGCTTTTCAGACGCGCCGTTCAACTGGCTGCGCTGTCGATCAGCTTGAAGCGTGAACGCTTTTGCGCGCGCACGACCGCCTGATAACCATCAACATATTGCTGCGCCATGCGACGCGAGGTGAAGCGTTCCTCGAAGCGCCTGCGTACGCCCTCGCGCGACACCGTATGCAGCCGGTTCACCGCCGCCACGGCGCCAATCTCGTCCTCGACGATAAACCCCGTCACGCCCTCGTCCACCACTTCCGGCACGGCTCCGCGATTGAACGCGATCACCGGCGTGCCGCACGCCATCGCCTCGATCATGACCAGCCCGAACGGCTCCGGCCAGTCGATCGGGAACAGCAGCGCGTGGGCGCCGGAGAGAAAACCGGCCTTCTGGTCATCGTCGATTTCACCGATGAACTCCACATACGGCAACTTCATCAGCGGCGCGATTTCGCGTTCGTAGTACTCACGGTCCGCTGCATCCACTTTCGCCGCGATCCTGATTTTCATCCCGCACCGGCCGGCAATCCGGATGGCGGTATCGACGCGTTTTTCCGGCGATATACGCCCAAGGAACGCCAGGTACGTCTGCTCGACCGGCTGCGGCAAGTAACGCCTTTCCGGCAGCCCGTGATACACGGTGGTCAGCCATTTGGCCTGCGGCAACGGATGACGTTGCGCGTCCGAAATGGAGATGACCGGCGCGGTATCGAACGTATTGAAGATCGGTTGCTGCTCCGGCAAATCAAGCCGGCCATGCAGCGTGGTGACGAACGGCGTGTCCTGGCGTTTGAACAGCGAGAACGAGTAGTAATCCATGTGGAAATGCAGCACGTCGAAGTCGTCGGCGCGGCGCCGCACCATTTCCATCAGCAGCATATGCGGGGCGATCCGGTCGCGGATAGCCGGGTCCAGGCGCAACGCGCGCGGCCACACGGCTTCCAGCTTCGCCTTGGTTTGCGAGTCGCCTGAAGCGAACAGGGTCACGTCGTGGCCAAGTTCAACCAGCGCCTCGGTGATATACGAAACAACCCGTTCAGTGCCGCCATACAACTTGGGCGGTACTGATTCGGTCAAGGGGGCTATTTGTGCAATTCTCATTGTTCGCGTCTCCACTCGGTCTGACTTCGCCGTGATGTTTAGTCTGTGATATTGATCGGCAGGGCTGCCGGTCGCCCGCGCGCGCGATGCGTGCGAACGACACCCTATTATTGGCCGTGGAAGCCAACGCGTTGACAAAACTTTCACTTTCACGACCCTGTTACAGTCGCGAAACACTCGAATATCGTTGAATTCCTGCGGTTTTCAGGCCGATATCCCATTGGCGGGCAGCGTTTTTACATCGACGCTGCATGTGTTGTTATTTGTTGCCCGCAGGGCGTTTGTTCGGCTGTTTGTTCAAGTTCACGCCTCGCAGGTCGGCGAGAAACGAGTCGCGCCAGACGCCCAGGTCGTATTTGCGAAGCATCACCATGTTGGTTTCGTAGCGCTCGCGGCGTTCGGCGAGCGGCATGGAAAGCGCCCGCCCAATAGCCTCGCTCATGCCGACTATGTCATGCGGATTTACCATTAGTGCGCCCTTCATTTCATCGGCGGCGCCCGCGAACTGGGACAGCACGAGCACGCCGGGATCGTCGGGATTTTGCGCCGCGACATATTCCTTCGCGACGAGGTTCATACCGTCGCGTAACGGCGTGACCAGCCCGATCTGCGACTCGCGAAACAGCGACATCAGTTTCCACCGGTCGTAACGCTGGTTCATGTAGCGGATCGGCGTGTAGTCGAGGCCCGAGTAGCGGCCGTTGATACGTCCTGCTTCGTATTCCAGGTTATGGCGGATCTGCTGGTAGGTATCCACGTCCGAGCGCGTGGGCGGCGCGATCTGCACCAGCGTGACATTACCCCGCCATTCCGGCGATTTTTCGAGGAAATGTTCGAACGCCTTGAAGCGCTCGACCAGGCCTTTCGAATAGTCCAGCCGGTCCACGCTCATGATGAGCTTGCGGCCTTCCAGGCTCTGCTTCAGGTCCATCACATCCTGACGCGCTTCGCCGCGGGTGGCTTGCTCGGCGATTTCATCAGGGAAGATGCCGATGCGGTACACGCCGGTTTTAAGCCGGCGGCCGAACGCTTCCACTTCGCCATCGGCGGTGGCTGTTCCATGCGCGTGACGCACGATGTAATCGTGGAAAGCGGCTTGGTCGCCGGGCGTCTGGAAACCCACCACGTCATAGCAGCACAGCGACTTGACCAGTTCCGCGTGCGGCGGAATATTGAGCAGAATCTGCGGTGACGGAAACGGGATATGCAGGAAAAAACCCATGCGATTGGTCACGCCTTCCGAACGCAGCGCCTCGCCAAACGGGATCAGGTGATAGTCGTGGACCCAGATGACATCGTCGGGTTGCAGCAGCTTGATTGCGCGATGCGCCAGCCACGAATTGACCCGCCTGTAGCCCGCGTATTCCTCGCGGTCGTAGACGGCCAGGTCGTTGCGATAATGGAAGACAGGCCATAAGGTCGCGTTCGAAAACCCTCGGTAATACTGGTCGTAATCCTTCTTCGGCAAGCCCACGGTGGCGAACGTGACCGCGCCGTCCTGTTCGAGTTTCGGTCCCTGGTTCGCCACGCTGTCGCTGACTACGTCGCCGCTCCAGCCGAACCAGACGCCGCCGCTGTCCTTCAGCGCGCCGAACACACCCACGGCGAGGCCGCCGGCGGAGCCTTTGGTTTCGGTCGGAGAGGCTACTCGGTTCGATACAACGACTAGGCGGGTCATTACTGGCTTCCTTTTTTGCGATTCTGTTCAGGGTGTGTGTATTTTTTTCATGGTCGTAATTTTCATAGCCACCCTGGCCACATTACGTGCGAGGGTCGTGGCCGTTTATTTTTCTGCTGATGATCTTCGTTCGGCTCCGGGCAACGGCCTCGGTTCAATTTCACTCGGTTCAATTTCATTCTCGCGTTCGGTAATGCCCGGGCCTGCTTCGTGGTCTGTGTCAGCTTGTCCGCAATCTCGATGCCACCAACCGGCTCAGCGCCGCTCAGCGGGTTTCGCCGCGCCGCCGCCGGGTGCACTCGGGGCGGTGCTTGCCGCTGAATTCGCCGATGCGTCCGGGCCGTGCCGCTCTCCCCGGCTCGCCACCGGATCGGCTTCCGTGTTGGCTGTCCGGCTGGATGCCGGCGGCCTGATCGTTCCGCCCGCGCCCTCATGGCCGTCCGCCATGCTGCGCCCGAGCGGCGCAACAAAATCGGCATCCTCCCCTTCCTGCGATATATCCGCCCGCGTGCGCGGCAGGAACTGCGGATACGACGACTGCATGAAGTTCAACAGACCTTCGCGCACCCGGCATCGAAGATCCCAGTTCAAGCCGGAATCGAAGGAACTGACGAGCACGCGAAGCTGCATGGACTTTTCGGTGGCGTCGGTGACCTGCAGCACCTGCACGCGCTTGTCCCACTCCGGCGCGTTCTGCAAGATCCGATCGAGCTCTTCGCGCATCGGCGCAAGCGGCATGCGGTAATCCACATAGAAAAACACCGTGCCAATGATTTGCGAACTGTTGCGGGTCCAGTTGGCGAACGGATTCTCGATAAACCATTGCAGCGGCACGATCAGGCGCCGCTGGTCCCAGATCCGGATGGACACATAGGTCCCGGTGATCTCCTCCACCCGTCCCCATTCGCCCTGAATCACCACGACATCGTCGAGCCGGATGGGTTGCGACAACGCGATCTGCAATCCGGCGATCAGGTTGCCCAGCACCGGCCGTGCGGCGATACCGGCGACCAGCCCCGCCACGCCCGCCGAGGCCAGCAAACTCGCGCCGACCTGACGCACGGCGGGAAACGTCATCAACGCGCCGCCGAATCCAATGATGACGATCACCACCATCACCGAACGCGCCAGCACGCGAGCCTGCGTGTGAATCCGGCGCGCTTGCAGGTTGTCCTGGCTGTCGAGCGGATGGGCCTGCACCAGCGCTTCGGCCACCGCGCCCACCGAGCGCACGGCAAGCCACGTCAGCGCGACAATCAGCATCACGGTGAGCAGGTCGCGCAGCGCGGCGGCGAACGGCAGCGAATCGGGTGCCTCTGCCAGCACGAAACCCAGGCCGAGGATGATCAGCAGCGCGAGCGCGGGTTTGTCGATAAAGCGCAATACCACGCTCATCAACGGATACGGCCGCGCAATGCGCATCAGGATGCGCGCACCCACGCGATGCGCGCCGATGGCGAACAGCACGGCGAGCGTCGCGACGACAAGCGCGCCGGGCCAGGTACTGAGCGGAGCGGAAGCGATTCGCTCGAAGGAGTCGAAAGAGGTCATCGTCGTCGTGGGATCAGCCTTGGAAGGTGATATCGGGGGATACGACGGATTGTGCGTGCATGCGGCCCGCCTGCGCATGCAGCGCAGCGGCACCGGCGGCCGGCTTGGCCGGCCAGCCGCGCCATGAGGTAACTATTCTATTGCATTGCAGCAGCCACCGAACCAGCGGGCGGCGCGGACGAACCTCGCCGCCTTGAATGGTGATCGGGCTGCTTAATTTTCAGCTTTGCAGGGAAAAGCCTTGCCGAGCCCGAGCGACACCATGGTCGTGGCGTTGAAGTTGCCGCGCGTGGGATTGTCGGCGATGAACTTGCGTACCGCGTCCGTCAGTTCCTGCGGTTTGACATCGACTGGCAGGCAAAAATACTGGCCGATCTGCGGTCCCGATGTGCCGCCAATGGCTTCGATGGTGTTGTAGATACCGTCAGCGGCACCTTCTATATAAGCCGCGCATGCGCTGCGCGAGGCTGTGTCGGTCTTCGTACAAAGCATGTTCAGATCGTTGCCTGTGAACGCGGCCGCGCTAAGCGGAAACGCGAGCACACTGGCCATGACAAAAACCCGCTGCATGATGGTCCTTTCTTATGTTGGCGGTTGCGGGCCGGCATGGACGCGCAGGCGAAAACATCCTGTCTTGTTGGCCAAAACCCGTCTTTTCAGCGAGCGCGCCCGGGCTAGCCTTCCTTCGGCTTACCCTTCCCGATCATGCCCGCTGTTCCTCGTATTTGCCTCGTCTCGCGCGGTCGGGACCTGTTGTCAGTCAAACCTGAGTCAGGTGCTCGCCGTGCGAGCGTCATTTTGCACTGTTTGCGCCGCTTTGCGGTGCCCCGGACGCGCCCGCAGCGCTCTGGTTTTGCATCGCCGCCAGCCGTGCCGCCAGCCCTTCCGCCACATCTTTCTCG
Source organism: Caballeronia sp. LjRoot34 (assembly GCF_964253815.1). Lineage (NCBI taxonomy): Bacteria > Pseudomonadati > Pseudomonadota > Betaproteobacteria > Burkholderiales > Burkholderiaceae > Caballeronia > Caballeronia sp. LjRoot34. The sequence continues at coordinate 2,143,778 of NZ_CAXUSB020000001.1, read as the reverse complement.
TGATACTGGTTTGCGAAGTCCACCGCCGTCAGGCCAAGCTGGTTCTTCACTCGCAGATCCGCGCCTTCATCGAGCAACAGCTTGACCGTCGACAGATGGCCGCCGCGCGCCGCCATCATCAGCGGGGTCGTGCCGTTGGGCGAACCCGAGTCGATATAAGCCGAATGGTCGAGCAGTACCTTCACCACGTCGTCGTGACCGTTGGTGGCGGCATAGTGCAGCGGCGTCCAGCCCTTCTTGTTCACTTCCGCGTCCTTCGCGATCAGCAGGTTCACGAAGGTGAGGTCGTCGTTGAGCGCGGCCAGCATCATCGCGTTTTCGCCGGCGGGATCGAGCTTTTCAAGGTCAATGTTCGGGTTATCGGCGAGCAGTTGGCCTACCTTGTCCGACTTTTCCCTTGCCGCGATCACGAGCAGCGGCGTGCCGGTGTCATCGACGAGATTCGGATCCACGCCCTGTGACAACAGCTTTTTAACGGCAGATATGTCGTCGAACTTTACCGCCTTGATCATGGAGTCGGCAGGCGTCGCAAAGGCGGGTTGCGCGATGGCGGCGGCTGTCAGCACCAGGCCCGTCACCAGGGTTCGCCAGGTTTTACGCGTCAACGCGGATTGACGGGTTGAGCATGTTGAAAGGGTCGAAGAGGAAACCGTCGAAAATGTAAGCATGTGTTCCTTGGGGATTACTTAACGTTCTGAACGTTCTGGTAACGAAATAATGAATCTGTCGGGCGAAGGGGTCATTCTCCCTGTCTCACCGCGCGACGGTAAAGAACCGTAGCAGGCTTCAGTGCCCAACCGCCTGCGGGATCTTGAACAGCGTGAAAAAATTACGCGTGGTGGCTGCCGCCAACGCTTCTTCCGGCATCTCGCGCAATTGCGCGATGAAGCGTCCGACATAACTTACGTACGCAGGTTCATTCGATTTCCCGCGATACGGCACCGGCGCCAGATACGGTGAGTCGGTTTCAATCAGCAAACGCTCGAGCGGCACACGGCCCGCGACGTCCTGCACGTCTTTCGCGCTCTTGAACGTGACAATGCCCGACAGCGAAATGTAAAAATCCTGGGCAAGCGCCGCCTCGGCGACATGCCACGGTTCCGTAAAGCAATGCATCACGCCGCCCGGCACGCTCGCACGCTCCTCGGCCATGATCCGCAGCGTGTCTTCCCACGACGACCGCGTGTGGATGATCAGTGGTTTCGCTGTGGCGTGCGCCGCCCGGATATGCGTGCGGAAGCGTTCACGCTGCCATTCCATATCGGCGATGCTGCGGCCTTCCAGACGGTAATAATCCAGCCCTGTCTCGCCAATAGCCACTACTTTCGGATGCCGCGCCAATTCCACGAGATCCGCCACGCTCGGCTCTCGCGCGTCCTCGTGATCCGGATGCACGCCGACCGATGCGTAGATATGCTCGTTTTCTTCGGCGATCTTCAACACCGAAGGCAGCGTTTCCAGATCAACCGAGACGCACAGCGCATGCGTCACCTTCAGCTCGCGCATTTTGTCGAGCACTTCGGGCAGGCGGTCGGCCAGGCCTTCGAAATTGATGTGGCAATGCGAATCGACGAACATGGGGATTCCGTTAAAGCGGGATTGGGTTGGGTGGCGAGCGTTCGGTTAGCTGAATGGATCGGATCAGCCGAGCCGCCGGCCGAGAATCAGGAGGTCTCGTTCAACACCGTCCAGCACCGCGACGCGCGGCAGCGCCCCCCATGTCTGGAATTCGAAGCGCTGGAACAGGCGCAGGCTCGCTTCGTTGTGGCCGAAGATGAAACCCAGCAACGTGTCGATACCCAGCGCCGGTGCGCGTTCCAGCGCCACTTGCAGCAACTGCTTCCCAAGCCCCTTGCCACGGGCGCTTTCGGCGAGATAGATACTGACTTCCGCCGTGCGCAGATAGGCTGGGCGGCCGTAAAAGTCGGAGAAACTCAGCCATGCGATGACCGCGCCGTTTTCTTCAACTACCCATAGCGGGCGTGCCTTCGGGCCATGCGCATGAAACCACGCGAGCCGGCTTTCGACTGTGACCGGTTCAAGGTCAGCGGTAACAAGGCGCGAGGGCACGGTGGAATTGTAAATGGCCACGATACCGGGAAGATCGTCGAGCGTGGCGTCGCGGAAATTGGGATTCATGGTGCGTTGGTGTGCAAAGAGAGTGAGTCGGTAGTCAGGCGGTGAACACGTCGCGGTAGCCCAGGAACAGTTCTTCGAACACCAGCCGCGCATTCAGTGGATGATTTTCCACCGCGCGCTGCCGTGTCACCGTCTTTTGAAAGCGGGCGAAACGCTCGGTATCGATCTGCGCGGCGCAGCGTTCGAGCGCCTTCGATGCCCCCGGGAAATACCGCGGACGCCCCGCCGTTTTCTGCGCGAGCAGGTCGTAAAGCCAGCGCTGCAGCCAGCCGAGCACCATGGGCACCGGCAGCTTTTGCAGGCTTTCGCCGCACGCGAAAGCGTCGCAGGCGGGGCCGGCGGCCAGTTGCGCCAGCGCGAAATCACGCAGCGCGCGGTTTTCATCGGAGGCGAGCGCCAGCGCGGTCAGCGGCGCGCCGCCGGCTTCCGCCAGCACGGCTGCTGGACGCTCCACGCCCTGCTGCGTCAGCCATGCAACGGCGGGTTCGGTGGCCGGGAGGGTCATCGGCCATTGGCGGCAGCGGCTGATGATCGTCGGCAGCAAACGGTCTATGCGCGCCGTCACCAGAATGAACACCACGCCCGCGGGCGGCTCTTCCAGCGTCTTGAGCAATGCGTTTGCGGCGAACACGTTGATCGATTCAGCCGGATACAGCAACACGACCCGCAAACCACCCCGGTGTGAACCGAGGCTGAAAAAATTCATCAGCCCGAGCACCTGATCGATCTTGATCTCCTTGCTCAGCACCTTCGTTTTCTTGCCGTCCTCGGCGTCTGCCTTATCAGCCTTGTCGTCGCTGATCAATTCACCGGCGAGCGCTTCCGGCAGGACCGCGCGATAGTCGGGATGGTTGCCCTGGCTGAACCACAGGCAAGCGACGCATTTTCCGCATGGTTCACGGGTTTCAGTCGGGGTTTCGCAGAGCAGACTTTGAGCAAGATGCTGCGCAAACTGCAATTTACCGATACCGGCGCGACCGTGCAGGAGCAACGCGTGCGGCCAGCTTGCACGCAGTTGCTCAAGATGGGTCCAGTCATCGGTTTGCCACGGATAGATCATGAAAAGTCTTTTTGGATCAGGTGTTTGCGGCGCAATCTTGTGAATCTGAATTTACTTTAACTTCTCGGCTAAGTTCAATCAATTCAAGTGTTTGTTGACAGTAATTGAAGCTTTTTCGAGGCTTGACCAGAGGTCATGCCAGCGAATATCAGCGGCTAAAACCATCGAATGACGAGATTTAAAGTAAATTCTATCTACGGATTTTTATCAAAATCAAATACTTGCGATCACTGCTTCAAGTTGTTTCTGGATATCGTCGATCGAATGCGTAGCGTCGATTATCACAAATCGCTCCGGCGATTCCGCCGCCCGGCGCAGATATTCCGCCCGCGTACGGCCGAAAAACGAATCCGATTCGCTCTCGAACTTGTCGGGCGAACGAACCGCGCCGCGTCGTTCGCTGGCCACGTTCGTCGGGACGTCGAAGAGCACGGTCAGGTCCGGCTGAAAACCGCCCTGTACCCAGCGCTCAAGCGCTTCCAGCTTGTCACGCGGTAAACCGCGACCGCCGCCCTGATACGCGAAGGTGGCGTCGGAGAAACGATCCGACAGCACCCAGTCACCCCGGGCCAACGCCGGCTCAATGATCTGCGCCAGATGTTCACGGCGCGCGGCGAACATCAGCAACGCTTCGGTTTCGAGGTCCATCGGCTGGTTGAGCAGCAAGTCCCGCAGGCTTTCTCCCAACGTCGTACCGCCGGGTTCCCGCGTCATCACAACCGAGCGGCCCGTGGCTGCGATCTTGTCCTCCAGGCGCTGACGAAACCACGCGAGGTGCGTCGTCTTGCCCGCCCCGTCGATACCTTCAAACGTGATAAATCTGCCGCGCACCATCATTGTCCCCGGATGTACTTGTCGACGGCCCGATTGTGGTCGCCGAGATTGTCTGAAAAGAAACTGCTGCCGTCGCCGCGCGACACGAAATACAGTGCCGTGCTGGACGCAGGATTGACCGTCGCCGCAAGGGCTGCCACACCCGGCAGCGCGATCGGACCGGGCGGAAGGCCCATGCGCGTGTAGGTATTGTACGGAGTGTCGGTTTGCAGGTCTTTTTTATGCAGCCGGCCGCCGTAGGCCGAACCCAGGCCATAGATCACCGAAGGGTCCGTTTGCAGCGGCATGCCGATGCGCAGCCGGTTCGCGAACACGGCCGCGACCAGCGGCCGGTCGGCGGCTCGCCCCGTTTCCTTTTCGACAATCGACGCCATGATCAGCGCCTCGTAAGGCGTCTTGTACGGCAAATTCTGCGCGCGGGTAGCCCAGGCTTCGGCGAGGCGCTGTTGCATCAGCTTGTACGCCCGTTTGTAGACGGCGATGTCGCTCGTGCCTTTGTCGAAGAGATAGGTGTCGGGGAAAAACAGGCCCTCCGCGCTCACCCGCGCAATCACGTCGTCCGGCGCGCCGATTGCCTTCAGCAAGTCGGTGTCGGTCATGCCGGCTGTGTCGTGCTGCAGCGCCGGATTGCCGTCCAGTTCGTTGCGCATTTTCTGGAACGTCCACCCTTCGATCACGGTCGCCACGTATTCATTGACGTCGCCGCGGGCGATTTTCTGCAGCATCTCGTAGGGCGTGATGCCCATCTTGAACTCATAGTTACCGGACTTGAGCTGCGACGACAGGCCGAGCGCACGCGTCATCAGCACGAACAACTGCTGTTGGACGTGCGCGCCGCCGCGGTCCAGTTGAAGGGCCACGCTGCGCAGCGTACTGTGGGATTTGATGGTGATGTCGAGTTCGGGTGAGGCCAGGTCGACCGGGCTATTCGCCCATTTGAACATGCCCGCAGCGAGCGCACCGGCAACCACGATCGCGACGACCGCCGCGATCAAACATTTCTTCAAAAGGGACATGCGAAACACGCTCGTGGTTAGACCCATATAATAACTTCGTTCGCACCCGTCAAAGTCAGGTTCATGAATTCCCCGACCGTCTCATCGCTTTCATCTCCCTTCGACGCCGTCCTTCACGCCGGCGTGTTCGTGCCGCTGACGCAGTTCGGCATTATCGATACAACCGGCGACGACGCCGCTGCTTTTCTTCATACGCAATTGACGAGCGACGTCCAGCACCTGGACGCGTCAAGCGCGCGACTGGCCGGTTATTGCTCGCCGAAAGGCCGCTTGCTGGCGTCGTTTTTGATGTGGCGAAGCGGTGAAGCCGTGCGCCTGATGCTCGCCGCCGACATACAGGCGTCGGTGCAAAAACGCTTGTCGATGTTCGTGATGCGCGCGAAAGCGAAGCTCTCCGATGCCACGCCGTCGCTCGCCGCGGTCGGTTTTGCCGGCGATGTCCGCAAGACGCTGTCCCATCTCTTCGATGCCATGCCAGACGGCGTGCATGTGAAAGTGGACGGCCCGCTCGGCTCGCTGATCCGTGTGCCTGACGCCGCCGGCCGGCCACGTTTCCTGTGGGTCGGCCCGAAGGCTGACGTTGAAGCGCACCTCGCCGATATCGAAAAGCAGCTCGTGCGTGCCCCGGCCGAGTTATGGGACTGGCTCGACATTCACGCAGGCGAACCGCGCATCACGCAGCCGACTTCCGAGCAATTCGTCCCGCAGATGGTCAATTTCGACGTGCTCGGCGGCGTCAACTTCAAGAAGGGCTGTTATCCGGGGCAGGAAGTGGTGGCGCGCAGCCAGTATCGTGGCACGATCAAGCGCCGCACGTCGCTGGCCCATGCTGAAACCGCGAAGCCCGGCGACGAACTGTTCCACTCCGACGACCCGGGCCAGCCGTGCGGTCTCGTGGTCAATGTGGCGCCCGCGCCCGGCGGCGGCGTGGATGCGCTCGTGGAAATCAAGCTCGCGGCGCTTGAACAGGGTTCGGTACACGTCGGTGCGGCGGACGGTCCCGCGTTGAAATTCTCGCCGCTGCCCTATGCGCTGCCGAGCGAAGTCTGATTCATTGCGGACGGTTCGCTCATGTGCCTGATTGTCTTCGATTGGCAACCGCATTGGCAACCGGACGCGGCGTCGTCTGATGCTGAGCGCCCATTGCTCACGCTTGCGGCGAATCGCGACGAGTTTTTTCATCGTGAAACCGAGCCGTTGCACTGGTGGGAAAACGCCCCGGGGGTGCTCGCCGGACGCGATCTGACGGGCGGCGGAACCTGGCTCGGCGTCACGCGCGACGGCCGTTTTGCCGCGTTGACGAACTATCGGGCGCCGGCGGAAGTACGGCCTGACGCTCCGACTCGCGGTACTTTGGTCAGTGACTTTTTATCCGGCGCACCGGTCGCGCCGATGGCCTATCTGGACGCGATAGCCCGCGACGGGCATCGGTACAACGGGTTCAATCTGGTTGTCGGCGACTTCACGCGGCGCGAAATGGCCTGGTACGGCAATCGTGCCGATGCCCCGCCTTCCCTGCTTGACCCCGGCATTCACGGGTTGTCGAATAGTTTGCTCGATACTCCGTGGCCCAAGCTCGTCGCGCAACGCGATGCGCTGAGGGATCTGCTTCACGTCGATGAACGGCCGTCGCTGGACCGCCTGGTCGAGACCATGCGCAATCCCCAACTCGCCGATGACCATCTGCTGCCGTCCACCGGGCTCTCGCTTGAGCGCGAGCGCGTGTTGTCGGCGGCGTTTATTGAGTCAGAGGGTTATGGCACGCGCAGCACGACGGCGTTGCGCGTGGCCGCGGTTGACGGTAAGAGCGGGGACTTGACGCTGCAAATCAAGGAACTCAGCGACGACGATGGTTCGCATAACATCAAACGTCCCGGCGCGTTCGAACGAAGCGATGCGTTTACGATCGTGCGGGCGGCTTAGGATCGTTGCGTTCCGATTGCGCGCGTAAAGCTCCCGGCGCCGGGTTCTATTGCTCTGTGACTTCCATGTATCGACGCAAAGCATCTGCCGCGTCCGCGTGCGCCTTCGCTACCTCCGGCACAAAACCGCCCATCTTGAAGAACTCGTGCGTCATGCCTTCGTAGCGAACCAGTTCGACCGGGACATGCGCTCTTTCGAGCTTGGCCGCATACGCTATGTCTTCGTCGAAGAGTGGATCGTGATCGGCTGCGGCGATCCATGCGGGGGCAACGCCGGAGAAATCCGGCACTGGCCCGCGTGCGTCCAGCGGGGCGAAACGCCAGTCGTCGCGGTCTTTATCGTCGCGTAGATACTGCTCGAAAAACCACTGAATGGTTTTCGCCGATAACACGAACCCCTCGCCGAATTGCGCGTGCGATTGGGTATCCTGCCGCGCGCTTACCCCGGGATAAATCAGCAACTGCAAACGGAGCGAGATGCCGGTATCGCGGGCGAGTAATGCGCTGACCGTCGCGAGCGTGCCGCCCGCACTGTCGCCGCCGACCGCGAAACGCGCGCTGTCGAGGCCCAGCGACGCCGCTTGCGCGTGAAGCCACGTGAGGGCGTCGAAGGCATCGTGCACGGCGGTTGGAAACTTGTGCTCGGGCGCAAGCCGGTAATCGACCGATGCCACCGCGCAACCGGAGTCAGCGGCGAGGCGTCGGCAGAGCGAGTCGTGGGTATCGATACTGCCGACTACAAACCCACCGCCGTGAAAGTAGATCAGCATAGGCGCAGGGGCTGCCCAGTTGGGCTCGACCGGGTGATAAAGGCGTGCGCGGATGGACGCTTGATCACGTGTGGGGATGGTGAGCTCGTGGACGTCGAACATCGCGGCCGGCGCGATATCGAGAATCAGCGCGCTGCGCTCGTACGAAGCGCGCGCGGCGGAAGCCGAAAGCGTGTGGAACGGCGGCCGCTTGGCCTTCGCGATGAGTTCGATGACCTGTGCAATGGCAGGATTCAGCGGCATGAGAGCAGGGAATGGGTGGGCGTTGGAAGCTCGCGATGATGACATAGAGCGGCGAATTCGGGGCGTCAGCTCGCCAATGCCCTCCTCCTACCCCTTCACCTCCGGCTTCAACGACAACGGATCGGTCGGATTGCGCAACTGCGCGACGTCATCGAAACGCAGTTGCACCGACGCCAGAATCTTCGGATGCGTCAGCACATAAAACCGCCGGTCGCGCACCGCGTCGAAGGTCAGTTCCGCCACCTGTTTCGCGCTCAGCTTGCCGCTCTCCACCGCCTTCGTGAGCTGCTTACCGGCCATGCGCTGCGATGCCGTCAGCGGTTCGTCATTACGCAAGCCCTCGGGCCGCGCCCGCTCGGCGTTCGCAATGCCTGTCGGCACGAATGCCGGACACAGCAACGAACAATCCACCTGGCCGCCGACGATCTTCAAGTCGTGATACAGCGTCTCCGTCAACGCGACGACCGCGTGCTTCGATGCGTTATAGACGCCCATGCCCGGCGCCGACAGCAACCCCGCCACCGACGCCGTGTTGACAATATGCGCCGGCTCTTGCTGCGCGAGCATCAACGGGGTGAACGCGCGCACGCCATTCGCCACGCCCATTACGTTGACGCCAAACACCCACGCCCAGTCGTTCGCGCTGCTTTCCCAGACGAAACCGCCCGTGCCGACACCCGCGTTATTGAAGAGCAGATGGACGGCGCCGTAGGTATCGATAGTCGTGCGTGCAAGCGCATCGACCTGCGCGGCATCGGAGACATCAGTGGGCACGCCGAGCGCTTCAGCGCCCAAACCGCGCGCCATTTCCACCGTTTCCGCGAGGCCTTTCACATCGACATCGGCGAGTACGAGCTTCATGCCCAGCGCCGCGCCCTTCAATGCAAACTCGCGGCCAAAACCGCTGCCGGCGCCCGTGATCACGGCCACTTTGCCGTCGAACTGATCCACTGCGTCTCCTTTCTCTCTTTTGGATTTCGAACGTTCAGATCAGCTTGACGAGCTGCTTGCCGAAGTTCTTGCCTTTGAGCAATCCGAGAAAAGCCTCCGGCGCGTTTTCCAGGCCCTGTGCAATGGTCTCGCGATATTGCAGCTTCTTCTGCGCAACGAGCCCGCCGAGTTGCGTGAGCGCCTCAGGCCACACTTCCGGCGATTCGCTGACGATAAAACCCTGCACTTTCAAGCGCTGCGTGAGTAGCAGAGCGGGTTTTTTAAGCGGCATCGGTGAACCGTCGTAACTTGCGATCATCCCGCACAACGCAATCCGGCCGAACGCGTTCATGCGTGACAGAACCTCATCCAGTATCTCGCCGCCGACGTTTTCGAAGTAACCGTCGGCCCCGTTGGGCAACGCCGCCTTGAGGTCGTCATGAAGGTTGCCGCCCTTGTAGTCGACGCATGCGTCGAAACCGAGCGTCTCGGTGACATAGCGGCATTTGTCCGACCCGCCCGCGATGCCCACCGCACGGCAGCCCGCCGCGGTCGCCAACTGGCCGACGACGCTTCCCACCGCGCCGCTCGCCGCGCTGACCACGATTGTTTCGCCCGCTTTCGGCGCGATGATCTTGTTGAGCCCAAGCCATGCGGTCACGCCGGGCATGCCGACCGGGCCGAGGTAGGTTGAAAGCGGGATAAGGGTGTCGTCGACTTTACGCAGGCCCTTCCCATCCGACGTGCCGAATTCCTGCCAGCCGTATGCCCCGACCACTTTGTCGCCGATCGCAAACTTCGGATTCTTCGATTCCACCACTTCGCCCACGGTCCCGCCGATCATCACCTCGTTGAGCGGTTGCGATGCGGCGTACGACTTCGAGTCGTCCATACGGCCGCGCATGTACGGATCGAGCGAGAGGAAATGATTGCGCACGCGCAATTGCCCCTCGGCTAGCGGCGCAAGCGGAGTCTCGACGAGTTTGAAGTTATCGATACTTGCCGCGCCTTGAGGGCGCGAAACGAGGAGGATCTGGCGATTGATTGAGTTGTGTTCTGACATCGTGATACTCCTGTGCGGTCCGGGGATAAACCAGGGGGCAACGTGCGCTAGTAACGGCGTCAGGCGTCGCTTGGACCGGGTGTGGCGGACGGATCTGAACGGATGCGTTGCTGCACGATGTCGCGGCCGACGGCGAGCTTGCGCATGTATTTGAAGGTGCCGAGCGCTTTTGCGACGAAATGGCCTTCGCTGTCGCGAATTTCGCCTTCGCAATACGCCATGGTGGTGGAGCGATGCAGCACGCGGGCAAACGCGCGGAGTTCACCGCGGCCCGGTTGCATGAAATTGACTTTCATTTCGACGGTGACCACGCCGATACCGTCGCCGGCGAGACTGCGCGCAGCCATCGCGAGGGCGACGTCGGCAAGCGTCATGGTCACGCCGCCATGTGCAATGCCCCAGGTGTTCATATGCGTGCCGGTCAGCGGCAGCAGTACTTCGCTCGCGCCATCTTCGGCGGAGATGAGCTGCACGCCGAGCGAATCGACGAACGGGCTTTCAGGGAGTATGGAGAAATCGGTCATGGTCTCAGACTTCGTAATCGATGCATTGACGCGACTCACGTACCGCTGCAACGAAGTCCTTGATCGCCAGATGCTTCGGGTGGACTTGATAGGCTTGAAGGGCTTCGGGATTGTCGAAGTCGGAGACGAGGATCACGTCGCAGGTGGCTTCGTAACCGGGTTGCGCAACGCCCACTTCGAAGTGGCCTTGGCCCGAAACGATGCTGCGGCAGCTTTCGAGTTTGGCTTTCAGTTTGATGATGTTTTCAGCGCGAGTGCCGCCCTCGGCGCTTTCCTTCAACTTCCACATGACGATGTGACGTAGCAAGACAGGCTCCTGAATGTAGCGAATGATTTATGCCGATCGCCCAAGCGTATCAAAAACGCCGGGCGACCGGTCAAAATCACACCACTTCAAACAACCCGGCCGCGCCCTGCCCACCGCCAATACGATAGATTCAGTGGATCATGTAACGTAGGCGTGGGTCGCCATCTGTTGCGATTTGCCTGCGCAACAGGGCGCTCCGCTGCGTTCAAATTTGCCGTCGTAACTCTGCGCGCGCATGGCGATCCGATATTGGTCTTCAGAGGATCAGTAGTCCGACGACCGGTACACATCGGCCTCCGATGTGTCGGTACTCCACACTCTCATCGGTGCCTTGGTTGCATCGCGAACCATAGTCCGACCTATGCATCCGATTCGGATTCGTCGGATTCGTCGGATTCGTCGGATTGGCCACTGCTGCGCTATGCCACGAGGCGTAGACCAGCAACTGAATAAACAAAAAAATACAGGCGATGCGTTTTTTTGCTGCTCTATGATTTAGGCGGAGATTCTATGCCGGTTCTAGCTCGGTTGGCTGCTCGGAGCCGCAGCCATCTGCCAAAATCACAGGTGCGAGCGTGAGGTTTGTTATCAACAGTTCCGCGCCCTGTTTCGGAGCCTTCGAGCTATATCGCAAGAGCTTGTCAATTCGATTAAAGTCATCATACAAAAACTCAATGACATGGTGTCGATCGTAACTCAAGATCCAATTGTACTTTGCGGCCGTCAGTGCGTTGGCTAAGCGGCGGTGATCTGATAGCTGGTACGAATAGCGATAGAGCTTGCGCCCTTCTTTAAAATACGGCGGGTCGACATAGAAAACTCGACCGCTGTTATCGACGTTATTTGCGTCCGTGAGGGCACTTACCGCGTCGCCGAAATAGACCTCGAACTTATCGGCGAACCCTGCCGCTTCTTGGATGCGCCGCAACAGGTCATCCTTGTTGAAGCGGCAATCGATTTTATACGCAGAATTCTGCCCGTTGCCGCCGATAGGCCCCGCGTGCAAGACACCTGAAAAATTCGTTCGGTTGAAGAAAAGTCCCGCCACGCCCAGCTCCACCAGGTCCCATTCATCCGGCGACGACACGTCAAGAAGCGGTCGGAAGCCGTTCCAGCTCTTCATATTGACCTGTAGGTCGCTAACACGGCGAAGGAGTTCGTCCGTATGGCGGAACACCGATTGCCAGAATGCAAAGACCAACGGATCACGCTCAAAGAGCATCGCTGACGATGCTAACCCATCGTTCAATAAAGCAAACGAAATCGACGCGCTCCCTGCATACGGCTCAACAACCTGCTTTCCGTGAAGCCCCATGTCTATAAAGAATTGTTTAAATTCCGCATAGAAACGCGCTTTTCCGCCAGGGTAACGCAACGGGTTTACAAATTTACGCGGCATTGAGCGATAGCCTCTTCATTTCTCCAACTTGAGCCTGTACCCAATCAATCAACGCAGGCACATCATCCGATCTTTCAATTAGGATGTTTTCATTACCCGTCCGAGCAAGTTCCAACCCTCGAGCCGCGAGTGGGGGAATCATATAGCGGTAGTAAAAGTCCCCATACTTATGGGTGAGGATATGCAATCGTTCTTTCATGCTTTCCCCAGCTGACGTGGGCCGGATGCAAAACGGGACAAACATCGCTGGCGTCGCAGTTGAGGCAGGTCTTGGATTGCTGAACCAGATGTCGTGAAACCACAGCACAGCGCTGCGCACCGATTTATCGACCCAATCTTCGCCAGAGGCGACCTGCGCTAACACGTAGTACTTGCCTGCCGCGAAATCCCGACGTGGCGACCACGCGATAATGTCGATCTCTTCATCCTTCGGGGAGACGGATGCACCAGCAGGAATTGCGTCTACAACCCGCCCCTCTCCGAATCGCTCATAGACTTCACGAAGTTTCACCAAAAACCCGGAGTGATCGGGCCGCGGGAAACCGAATGACACGGCACATCCTTCGACGACACCAGCGGCCGCTAGCGTGGAGCAAACCTGAAATAGATCGCGCACCCGTCCGTTAATCGGGGGCAAATAAACCCCGCTCAATATTTCGCCACGGCGAAAATGAGAAAGGAGCAAACAAAACAAGTAGATGTATCCCGCCTCATCGACATCCGCTCTCAGGCTTAGACTATCCCCTGACTCCGACAATTCGAATGGATACGATGGGCCAAGGGCGTGAACACGGTTGCGTACCTCCGACAGAATTTGCTCAAGAAACTCCTCTTGCGTGTGTGAGTCTCCTTCGAAGTCCTCATCCTCACCGACACGCTGCACGTCCCAGTAGCGCTGAAGTTGAACAATGCTGGCCAAATCAAATTCCGAGCAAAGAACGCTGAATTCAATCCAATCCGCAATGGATATAGGATGCGCCGCCAACGGCAACGGAGAAAGAACCATTTTTACTTCGCCGTCTTGGTTGTTTTGCGTTTCACGGCCTTATCCATCATCGTCTTCACGGTATCTGCACGGGTCAACAGGTCTTCGGCCAAACTAAGCAGATCAACGTCGCCATCAAATTTCGGAAGTAACTCAACGACTCGATCCAGTTTCGCGTTTGCAATGACTAGCGCCTCGCCGAACATAGATGCGCCATCGATCTCAGATAACGCGACAGTCAGCGAGTCACCCGACTTAATGCGGGCTAACGCCGAAGGATTTGCTAGACATCGACCAAGATTTTTTAGATCCGGATTTTGGCTGACTACTAAAGGCTCTACGTTATCTTTTTTTGAACCGTACATAAACTTCAGCACAGTGCCCAAGTCCGCTAGTTTCTCCTTGTGAACGGGCTTCTCAGAAGGGTCTTGGTCCCACCCAATTCGAAGACCTAGATAATCCAAGTACTCCTTCCTGCCGAGAGCCGTGTACAAGTGCGAAAATGCGAATCGGCCGCGGTTATGTTTATCGTTTACGTCAAACAACCGATTCGCTTGCGCCTGCTCAAGCACACGAACGCTTGAAATGTAGGCACGGATTGTGTTGTTCGTGTCGCCGGTTTGGCGCGCGATCTCATCTATAGACAACCCGGACTTCTTGCCTCTCTTATACCAATTGGTGACGAAAAGTGCTTTGGCGTAGGCGTCCCAGCGGTGTGGCCCGTTGATGTGCTTGAAACCGATAAAAGCCTCAGCATCCTCCTCTTTTTCAACGCGGTGCGCGCTGACGGATTGAATGTCTGAGAGAACCTTTGGAGGCACAGGTCGTGGAACCGAGACCTTGCAGTCACGTGCGAGTTCCGCATCTTTAAGCAACTTGATCGCTGACAAGCGGCGATTGCCCTCCAACACTCGGAAAGGCCCTTGATCGGGACCAATTACGATTAGAGGCTCAAGGTCGATGTAGCCGTTTGAGCAGATGGACGTGATCAACTCATCGAGCGCTGCCATCTCACGGTATGCAGAGATCAAACCGACGTCGGTGGCCGTTGAGTAGTTGTTACCTGTAGCCAAACGGGGGTTGTTCCGGTCGAACTCCAGCAATTCGGTAGAAACCTTCCCGGTTTTTCCGATATCGAGGATTGGTGCTTTCTTTGATTTTGATGCAGACATGAAGGCCGTGGGAGGGTCGCTGGATCGCGGGAGTATAGCATCGGGGCGGTCTCGCAAAGTCGCTTTGCTGGCAGCTATCCACTCGATCTGGGTTTTCGCCAACGGTTGCTACACCGCCAAAAAAATTTTAAAAAATGAAGATAGCTACGCGTTTATCAATTCGGTATAAGCAATATTTCTATATTAAAACAATGTCTTACAATGATACATCGTCATCTAGTTTTACATGACGATGTGTCTTAGCAAGACAGGCTCCTGAATGTAGCGAATGATTTATGCCGATCGCCCAAGCGTATCAAAAACGCCGGGCGACCGGTCAAAATCACACTACTTCAAACAACCCGGCCGCGCCCTGCCCACCGCCAATGCACATGGTCACCACGACAAACTTCGCACCGCGCCGCTTGCCTTCGATCAACGCATGCCCCGTGAGCCGCGCGCCCGACACGCCATACGGATGTCCGACCGCAATTGCGCCGCCGTTCACGTTCAGGCGATCAGCCGGGATTCCCAACGTATCGCGGCAATACAGCACTTGCACGGCGAACGCTTCGTTCAGTTCCCACAGGTCGATATCGCTGACTTTAAGGCCCGCTTTCTTCAACAGCTTGGGCACGGCGAACACGGGGCCAATCCCCATTTCATCCGGCTCGCATCCGGCGACCGCAAACCCCCGGAAAATCCCCAGCGGCTTCAGCCCTTCTTTCTCTGCCAGCGTAGCGTTCATCACCACACATGCCGACGCGCCATCGGAGAACTGGCTTGCATTGCCCGCCGTGACCACGCCGCCGGGCATCGCGGTGCGAATCTTCGATACCCCTTCGAGCGTCGTATCAGCGCGAATGCCTTCATCGGCGGACAGCGTGACTTCCTTCGTGAACATGCGGCCCGTGGCTTTATCGGCGACACCGGCAAGTACCGTGATAGGCACGATTTCGTCATTGAACTTGCCTGCCGCTTGCGCCGCCGCGGCGCGCAATTGCGATTGCACGCCGTACTCGTCCTGCCGTTCTTTCGATATCTCGTAACGCTTGGCGACGTTCTCGGCCGTCTGCAGCATCGACCAGTAGATGGCGGGCCTGTGTTGTTTGAGCCAGCCATCGAAGAGCATGTGCTGGTTCATCTCGTTCTGCACGCACGAGATGGATTCCACGCCGCCGGCCACATAGACATCGCCCTCACCGGCGATCACGCGTTGCGCCGCCAGCGCGATGGTTTGCAGCCCCGACGAGCAGAAGCGGTTCACGGTCATGCCCGGCACGCTGACCGGCAAACCCGCGCGCAACGCAATCTGCCGCGCGATGTTCATGCCGGTCGCGCCTTCCGGATTCGCGCATCCCATGATCACGTCTTCCACGCGCGCCGGGTCAATGCCCGCACGCGCCACGGCCGCCTGCGTGGCATGGCCGCCGAGCGTCGCGCCGTGGGTCATGTTGAATGCGCCGCGCCAGGATTTGGCGAGGCCCGTGCGTGCCGTCGATACGATTACCGCGTCAGTCATGCTTGTCTCCACTTCGAATACGAATAGTGTTGGTTCATTGGGTTGAGCCCGCTAGTTCAACCCGCCGTTCAGCGTAGCAAGTCCGTCGATCCGATTCGCGATACACCCGCTGCCGTCATCTGCTCCCACGCGCGCGCAAGCGAGCCGTCGAGGTCGATCGCGCGACAGGCATCGTCGATAACGACCGCTTCGAAACCCGCGCTGCGTGCATCGAGCGCCGACCACGCGACGCAATAATCCGTCGCCAGCCCGCAGCAATAGACCCGCTTCGCGCCGACATCGCGGAGATAACCCGTGAGGCCCGTCGGCGTCGTGCGATCAGCCTCCATGAAGGCCGAATAACTATCGACGTCCACGTGATGACCCTTGCGGATCACCAGCCGCGCATGCGGCACGTCCAGATCGCGATGCAGCGCCGCGCCGTCCGTGTCTTGCACACAATGGGTCGGCCACAAAACCTGCTGGCCGTAGCTCAGCGTGGCCATGTCGAAAGGCGCGCGCCCCGCGTGATTCTCGGCGAAGGAAACATGCTTCGCCGGATGCCAGTCCTGTGTCACCACCACATGCGAAAACGCACGCGCGAGGCGGTTGATCACAGGCACGACTTCGTCGCCATGAGCGACCGGCAACGCGCCGCGAGGCATGAAATCATTCTGGACATCGATCACAAGCAGGACTTCGTCAGCGCCTTTCATCGCGAATCTCACCGGTTGTGTCTAGCTGTTGAATCTAGCTGTTGAAGCCGCGTCCTTCTGCGGCCAGTTCGGTCACGCGCGCCGCGGGCTTCCATGCATCGCCGTTGGCTTGGGCCCCATACTTGCGCATCGCGCGCTCGACGTTGTACAGGCCGACCGTATCCGCATACAGCATCGGTCCGCCGCGATACAACGGGAAACCGTAGCCTGTCAGATAGACCATGTCGATGTCTGACGCCTTCGATGCAATCCCTTCTTCCAGGATCAGCGCACCTTCGTTCACGAGCGCGAACACCAGCCGTTCGACAATCTCATCGTCAGAAATCTTGCGGCGCGTGACGTCCTGTTCCTTCGAATACGCAACGATCATGTCGTCGACAATCTTCGACGGATGCGCCGTGCGGTCCCCTGCCTTGTAGTCGTACCACCCCGCACCGGTCTTCTGTCCGAAGCGCCCGGTCTCGCACAAGCGGTCCGCGATCTTCGAATACTTCAGATCGGGCTTCTCTTGATAACGCCGTTTGCGAATCGCCCAGCCAATGTCATTGCCCGCGAGGTCACTCATGCGGAACGGTCCCATCGCGAAGCCGAATTTTTCGATCGCGCGATCCACTTGCGCCGGCAACGCGCCTTCTTCGAGCATGAAAAGCGCCTGGCGAAGATACTGCTCGATCATCCGGTTGCCGATAAAACCATCGCAGACGCCCGACACCACGGCCGTCTTCTTGATTTTCTTCGCGAGTTGCATGACGGTGGCGAGCACGTCTTTCGATGTCTTCGCGCCGCGCACGACTTCCAGCAGCTTCATCACGTTGGCCGGGCTGAAGAAGTGCATGCCGACCACGTCTTCGGGACGTTTGGTGAACGCTGCAATCTTGTCGACATCGAGCGTAGACGTATTCGATGCCAGGATCGCCCCCTTCTTCGCGACCTGATCGAGTTTCGAAAACACCTGCTCTTTCACGCCGAGTTCTTCGAACACCGCTTCGATGATCAGGTCGGCGTCCTTGAGGTCCTCATAGGCGAGCGTAGGCGTGATCAGCGCCATGCGTTCTTCCAGTTTCTCGGCAGTCAGACGGCCCTTTTTCACGGCGCTTTCGTAGTTCTTGCGGATAGTGGCAAGCCCACGGTCCAGCGCTTCCTGCTTCGTCTCCAGCAGCGTCACCGGCAGTCCCGCATTGACGAAATTCATGGCGATACCGCCGCCCATCGTCCCCGCGCCGATCACGCCAACGCGTTCGATCTTGCGCACGGGCGTGGACGAAGGCACGTCGGGAATCTTGCTCGCCGCGCGTTCGCCGAAGAAGGCGTGGCGCAACGCACGGCTTTCGGGCGTTTGCACCAGCGCCACGAAACATTCGCGTTCGACGGCCAGGCCTTTATCGAAACCGAGCTTCACGCCGGCTTCCACTGCATCGATACATTTGAGCGGCGCCGGAAAGTTCTTCGCCAGCGGCGTGACGCCGTTGCGCGCGAACTGGATAAACCCTTCAGCGTTCAGATGCTCGATCTTGCGATCACGCACCTTCGGATGCGGGCCGCTTTGCGCGCCCACTTTTTGCGCGAATTTGACGGCTTCGTCGAGCAGATCGCCTTGCGCCATGTGATCGAACAAGCCTGTGTCGGCCAATTTCTCCGACATCACCGGCGCGCCCGACACAATCATGTTCAGCGCCGTTTCCAGACCGACCGCGCGCGGCAAGCGCTGCGTGCCGCCTGCGCCCGGCAGGATGCCGAGCTTGACTTCGGGCAACGCGATCTGCGCCCCCGCCGACGCCACCCGATAATGCGCGCCCAGCGCCAGTTCGAGCCCGCCGCCCATGGCGACGCTGTGGATTGCGGCCACAACAGGCTTTGTGCTGCCTTCCACGGCCTTGATGACCGTGTGCAGCGTGGGTTCCTGGGTCGCCTTGGGCGTGTTGAATTCGGTGATATCGGCGCCGCCGGAAAACGCCTTGCCCGCGCCGATGATCACGATCGCGCTGACGGACGCGTCCGCCTGCGCTTTTTCAACGCCCTCGACAAGCCCAAGCCGGGTGGAAAACCCGAGGCCGTTCACTGGCGGATTGTTCAGCGTAATAACGGCGATGCCGTCGCGAGTCGTGTAGTCCACTGCCATTTGTCTACCTCCATTCGATGCCTGCCGATAGTCAGATTCTCCGGGAAACTCCCGGAAAGCGCTGATTACCGTGTCGCTGGGATTGTGAGTTACCCCGAGAAGAATACACAAAAAAGAACGCTCGTTCAATTTCGTTATTTTGGGATGGAGATAAACTTCGAAGAGCTTCGAAGGGTCGAGCGAAGAAAACCGGGCTGCGCGCCGGCAGCCCGGTAAAGCAAAAGAGCCCGGAAACTAAGATTCAGACAAAAAACTCAAACCACTTTTTCATCAACCGTCGGCAGCACATGCTCCCTATACAACTCTCTTAGCCGAAGCTTCTGCAGCTTGCCCGTAGCCGTATGTGGGAGTTCATCGGCGAAAACAACATCGTCCGGCTTCCACCATTTCGCCACCTTGCCGTCGTAGAACGCGAGCAGTTCCTCACGCGTGACGGTCGCGTCCGGACGCAGCACGACCACCACCAGCGGCCGCTCCGTCCACTTCGGATGGGAACACGCAATACACGCCGCTTCCGCGACCTGCGGATGCGACATCATCACGTTTTCCAGGTCGATCGAACTGATCCATTCGCCGCCCGACTTGATCACGTCCTTGCTGCGATCGGTGATGTGCATGAAACCATCGGCGTCGATAGTCGCGACATCGCCCGTCGGAAACCAGCCGTCGATCAACGGCGAAACCTCCTTGCGGAAATACCGGTCGATTACCCACGGCCCGCGCACATGCAGATCGCCAAACGACGTGCCGTCCCAAGGGAGTTCCTGGCCGTCATCGCCGACGACTTTCATGTCCACGCCGAACATCACGTGACCCTGCTTTTCGCGCAGATGCCGCTGCTCTTCCGGTGAGCGTTGCTGCTGCTTCCAGGTGAGCTTGGCGAGTGTGCCGAGCGGCGACATCTCCGTCATGCCCCACGCGTGAATCACCTCCACGCCATAGTCGTCCTCGAAGCTGCGCAGCATGGCCGGCGGACAGGCCGAGCCGCCAATCACGGTGCGTTTGAGCGTATTGAAGCGCACGCCAGCCTGCTTCATGTAGTTCAACAAGCCGAGCCAGACTGTCGGCACGCCTGCCGAAAACGTCACGCCTTCGGCTTCCATGAGTTCGTAGAGCGCTTTGCCATCGAGACAATTGCCGGGCAGCACGAGCTTTGCGCCGACCAGCGGCGCGGCGTGCGGAATGCCCCACGCGTTGACGTGGAACATGGGCACGACGGGCAGGATTGCATCGCGGGCGGAACAGCCCATGGCGTCGGGAAGCGATGCGGCGAATGCATGCAAGACGGTCGATCGATGCGTGTAAAGCGCGCCCTTCGGATTGCCGGTCGTGCCAGACGTGTAGCAAAGAAACGATGCCGAGCGTTCGTCGAGGACCGGCCACGCGTAGTCGCCATCGCATTTGCCGATCAGCGTTTCATAGCTGAGCGCGGGCGTGGCCATATCGGCGAGATGGGTGCTGATGCAAGTCGCGTCGCCGAGCGCAATCCAGCCCTTCACGTTCGGACACTGCGGCGCGATGATGTCGACGAGTGTGGCGAACGTCATGTCGAACGCGACGTATTCGTCGTCGGCGTGATTGACGATGAACGCAACCTGATCGGGAAAAAGCCGCGGGTTGATGGTGTGACAGACGGCTCCCATGCCGGTCACGCCGTAATAACATTCCAGATGGCGATATCCGTTCCACGCCAATGTGCCAACGCGTCCGCCCGGTTGCACACCCAGCCCGATCAGCGCCTGCGACAGTTGTTTCGCGCGTTTTTCGCAATCGCGCCAGGTGTAGCGATGAATGCCGCCTTCAATGCGGCGCGAGACAATCTCGGTATCGCCGAAATGGCGTGCAGCGTGGGATAACAACGATGAAGCGAGCAGCGGTACATCCATCATCTGGCCGAAAAGCGGCGACGTCATGGGCGAGTTCCTCACAAGTCCGGATGCACGGTTTTTGATGCCTGATCTACTACCTGGACTAGTACCTTAATTTGGTGTCGCAGCCAATGTGAGAGCGGCCCGGCGCGGGCTTGTGCAGCGGCGCGAGCGCGGATTTACAATATCGGTTAATCATGAGGTGCTCAATATGTCGTTTTCCCCAAGCAGCACCGCGGCAGTTGCGGAACCCGCAAGCCTTGCTCCCGTGGATTCACTGCTTGCATCGATCGAAACCGGTAGGCCGGATGCATTCGTTTCACTCGGTTCGGCCTTTCTCACCCGCCTGCCCGCTGCGCCGTTGCCCGACCCTTATCTGGTAGGCATTTCCGCCGATACCGCCGCGCAACTCGGTTTCAACGCCGCCGACGCGCAAGATCCCGCGTTCGCGGAGCCGTTTGCAGCGCTTTTAGCGGGCAATCCCACGCGGGAATGGCCGGCGGAGAAGTTGCCGTATGCATCGGTGTATTCGGGGCACCAGTTCGGCGTGTGGGCCGGCCAGCTTGGCGATGGCCGCGCGATCGGCCTGGGCGAGATTGAACACGATGGCAAGCGCTTCGAACTGCAGCTAAAAGGCGCGGGGCGTACGCCGTATTCACGCATGGGCGACGGACGGGCGGTGCTCCGGTCATCGATACGCGAATATTTGTGCTCCGAAGCCATGCACCATCTCGGCATTCCGACCACGCGGGCGTTGTGCGTTATCGGATCGGATCAGCCGGTGCGCCGCGAAACGATGGAAACGGCAGCCGTTGTGACGCGAGTCGCGCCGAGTTTCGTGCGCTTTGGCCACTTCGAGCACTTCTACACGAACGACCGGCTCAATGAACTGAAAAAGCTCACCGATCACGTGATCGACCGGTTCTATCCGCAGTGCCGCGAAGCCGACGATCCCGCTCTGGCGCTCCTGCAGGAAGTCACGCACCGCACCGCTGACT
Organism: Caballeronia sp. LjRoot34; assembly: GCF_964253815.1. Lineage (NCBI taxonomy): Bacteria > Pseudomonadati > Pseudomonadota > Betaproteobacteria > Burkholderiales > Burkholderiaceae > Caballeronia > Caballeronia sp. LjRoot34. The sequence goes on along the minus strand of NZ_CAXUSB020000001.1, from coordinate 2,122,233 downwards.
TGATGGCGGATTGGCAAGCCGTCGGGTTTTGCCATGGCGTGATGAACACCGACAACATGTCGATTCTCGGGCTGACGATCGATTACGGCCCGTTTGGCTTTATCGATGGATTCAACGCGAATCACATCTGCAATCACTCGGATTCGCAGGGTCGGTACGCTTATAAAATGCAGCCGCAGATTGGCTACTGGAATCTGTTTTGCCTCGCACAGGCGCTGGTGCCGCTGTTCGGTCCGCAATACGACAGCGACACTCGCAATGACAAGGTGATCGAAGACGCGCAGCGGGTGCTGGAAGGGTTCAAGGACCGGTTTGCGCCCGCGCTCGAGCGCCGTATGCGCGCGAAACTTGGACTGGCTGAGATTCGCGAAGGCGACGATAAACTCGCCAGCCGCCTGTTCGACGTGATGAACGCCAATCGCGCCGATTTCACGCTAACGTTCCGAAACCTGGCCAAAATGCGCAAGGCGGACGCTTCTGGCGACGCGCCGGTGCGTGACCTGTTCCTCGATCGCGCCGCTTTCGATGTCTGGGCGAACGACTACCGGTTGCGCTTGTCGGAGGAAACACGGAGCGACGAAGCGCGGGCAAGCGCGATGAACGCCGCGAACCCAAAGTATGTCTTACGCAATCATCTGGCCGAGAACGCCATCCGCCTGGCGAAGGAGAAGGATTTTTCCGAAGTTGAACGGCTGGCACAGGTGCTGCGCCATCCCTTCGATGAACAACCTGAATTTGAAGCGTATGCCGGCCTGCCGCCCGACTGGGCGAGTGATCTGGAAGTCAGTTGCTCTTCCTGAAATAGCCCCCAAATGAATGAGCCGAAACTAGCCGCCCAAACGAGCCGCCTTATTGGGCGTCGCTAAAGATCTGGAGATAGAGAACCATGAACCGAGACGATCTCACGAAAGACCCCGTTGACCCCGTTGCTCCGCTGCAGAAGGACGACGCCGCGTATCGGAAGGAATTGACCGATATCCAGTACCAGGTGACGCGCCACGCCGCCACCGAACGGCCGTTCACCGGCGAATACTGGGATCACAGGGAGCGCGGTGTGTATGACTGTGTATGCTGCGGCACGCCGCTGTTCGAGTCGGATACGAAATTCGATGCCGGTTGCGGCTGGCCGAGCTACTTCAAGCCGATCAACGGCGAAGTCATCAACGAAAAGACCGATCGTGCGCACGGCATGCTGCGCATTGAAGTGCAATGCAAGAACTGTGGCGCGCATTTGGGCCACGTATTCGAAGACGGTCCCGCGCCGACCGGTCTGCGGTACTGCATCAACTCGGCTGCGCTACAATTCGAACCCAAGTAAGCGCGTCGGGCGATGCCGGCCGGTGAGTCTGCGAGTCGACGTTGGCGCGACGAGCACCCTCGCCGCGCGTTTTCAAACGCGGCTGACTTACGGCCAGATGATTGAGGCCAGATAAGGCCAAATGCGGCTGACTGCGGCTATTCACTCGCCAGGCGTCGTGCTGTGCCGGTAGCGAACCGGTGACGCGCGGCGCGTGCGCGCTTTCAAATTGATGCCCTCCACGTCCCTACGACATGAAATTTCTGTTCGATCTATTTCCGATCCTCCTCTTCTTCGTCGCATTCAAGATCTGGGGCATCTACACCGCCACCGCTGTAGCAATTGTCGCCACGCTCGTGCAGATCGCGTGGGTCGCGTTCCGGCATCGCAAGGTCGATCCCATGCTGTGGGTGAGCCTGGGTGTGGTGGTCGTATTCGGCGGCGCGACGCTCGTGCTGCACAACGATACGTTCATCAAGTGGAAACCCACCGCGCTTTACTGGCTTTTTGCCGGCGCGCTAATCGTGTCGCAAGTCGCTTTCGGGAAGAATCTCATTGAAGCAATGATGGGCAAGCAGATTGTTTTGCCGCATCGTGTGTGGGGTCAGTTGAACCTTGCCTGGGCCGTGTTTTTCGCGATTCTCGGCGTGGTCAATCTGTTCGTGGCGTTCAACTACACCACCGATCAATGGGTCAACTTCAAGCTGTTCGGCGCGACCGGGTGTTTGCTGGTGTTTATCGTGGCTCAGAGTTTGTGGCTCGCGAAGTATATGAAAGAGGACGAAGGGAAATGAGCGACCCCGGTTTTATCGAGAACTTCGTCAACGCGTCGGCCGAAGGCAAGATCGCTTATCTTGAAGCGCGGCTTAATGCGGCGCTTGAGGCTTCGTCGGTGCATATAGACGATGACAGCGCCGCGCACGCGGGCCATGCCGGAGCCTCGGCGGGGAGTCACTACACGGTTACCATTGTGGCGGCCCGATTCGCCGGGAAGCCACGCGTGGCGCGGCATCGGCTGGTGTATGATGCGCTGGCCGACGAGCTGCGGCAGGGTATTCATGCGCTTGCCATCAAGGCTTTTACACCCGAAGAGTTTGCAGACCAGTTCGAGTGACCCCTAGTAACTTAACTGTCCTTTAGAACTGTCCTTCAGTTCAGTTTTGCTTTCAGTCAACAGATTTCAGCCAAGATTCCCAGCCCTCGTTCTGATCAGGAACCATTGATGATTTTAAAAAATCCCCGTATCTGGGTGTTGCTGGCCGCGTTCGCGGCGGCGCCCGTGTTTGCTCAGAACATTGCCGTGGTGAACGGCACGCCGATTCCGAAGTCCCGTGTCGATGCGCTTGTCGCGCAACTCGTTCAGCAGGGTCAGCAGGACACGCCGCAATTGCAGGCGGCCGTGCGTCAAGAACTGGTAAATCGCGAGATCTTGATGCAGGAAGCGATGCGGCGCGGTATTGCCACGCGTCCCGACGTGAAGGCGCAGATTGCCGTTGCTCAGCAGACGGTGGTCTTGCGTGCGTTGATTGAAGATTTCGTGAAGAACAATCCGCCGACCGATGCCGAGATCAAGGCTCGATATGACGACATGGTCAAGCAGGTCGGTGGCGGCAAGGAATATCACCTGCACCATATTCTCGTCGACAACGAAGCTCAGGCTAAGGACTTGATTGCGAAGATCAAGGCTGGCGCGAGTTTTGAAGATCTGGCGAAGCAGTATTCGAAGGATCCGGGATCGGGCAAGAATGGCGGCGATCTGGACTGGTCAAGCCCGCAGGCGTATGTGCCGGAGTTTGGCGCGGCGGCTGAGAAGTTGAAGAAGGGCGAGATGACCGATGAGCCGGTGAAGACGCAATTCGGCTGGCACATCATTCGGTTGGACGACATTCGCGATGTTGCGCCGCCGCCGTTGGAGCAGGTCAAGGACCAGATTGCGAAGCAGATTCAGCAGGAAAAGCTGCAGGCTTTTGAAGAGGGTTTGCAGAAGAAGGCTGTAATCAAGTAGGGGTCGCTCGCGCCGGTGGACCGAGGGGGTGGGTTTGCTGGCGCGGGTTGGTCGTTAGGGTTTGGTCGGGGTTGATGGTGGGTTGGTCGGTTCTGGGGGGAGTGGTCGGGGTTTATGCCGGGTTGGTCAGTTCTGGGGCTAGCGGTCGAGGTCTATGCCGGGTTGGTGCTTTCGGCCTTAGTGGTCTGCGAGAGTCGGATTTTCTCTTTATCACTATTAGCCACTGTGCGTGGCGGCACGTCATTTCTTTGTCCAAAGCGACAAAGAAACGAAGCAAAGAAAACGCTTTAACCGCTCTACCCTAAGTGTCCACAGCGTGCAGTTTCCATTCATGGGTGCCCCAAAAGCACGGTGCTCGCCAGAGCGACGGATGTGTGAAACCCTCCTTCTCCGAACACCGATACCCACACGCTTCGCCACCAGTGATTGAACCTGCCCAAGGTTCACCCCGCGCTATCCGCGGACAACCTCCCTCCAAATAGGTATGGACACCGAACCACATCACCAATTCACCAAAAGCCCCGGGGTCTTGGATGCGTGAGGCAGTGAGTCATAAAAATGACGCCTCAGGTCGAGTAGTTGACCCACGAAGAACCGCAGAAGCAAATACGCGTTAGGCCGGGCTGGTTCCTGGGCAAAAAGTGCTTGCCCGACAGCACGGACGGTGACGCGTTTTCATATGAAAGCACGACGTTACGAGTACGCGTGAGGCCGTGCGAGTCCTTGGCGAATGTGCTTGCCCGAGAGCACTGGTGGCGAAGCGTGTTCATGTCAGGATTCGCGAGAAGGAGGGGTTCAAACATCCTCCGCTCTGGCGAGCACCGTGCTTTTGGGGCACCTATGAATAGAAACTGCACGCTGTGGACACTTAGGGTAGAGCGGTTAAAGCGCTTTCTTTGCTTCGTTTCTTTGTCGCTTTGGACAAAGAAATGACGTGCCGCCACGCACAGTGGCTAATAGTGATAAAGAGAAAATCCGACTCTCGCAGACCCACTAACGCCGAAAGCAGCAACCCGGCATCAACTCCGACCACTAACTCCAGAACCGACCAACCCGGCATAAACCCCGACCACTAACTCCAGAACCGACCAACCCAGCATCAACCCCGACCACCCCCAAAACCTAACGACCAACCCGCGCCAGCAAACCCACCCACTTCGGTCCACCGGCGCGAGCGAACCCTCTCACCCTACCCAGCGCCGCGCATTCTGAAACACGCGCAACCATGGACTCGCGTCCCCAGTCCAATCCCCTGGCGTCCAGCTCATCTGCACGTTCCTGTGCACCCGCTCCATATGCGGCATAAGCACCGTGAAGCGTCCATCCGGTGTCGTCACCGATGTAATCCCATCCGGCGAACCATTCGGATTCAACGGATAACGCTCGGTCGCAGCGCCCTGGTGATCGACGAAACGCATGGCCACTAAAGCGTTCGCTACGTCGCCCTGCTGCGAGAAATCAGCAAAGCCTTCGCCGTGCGCAACGGCCACCGGAATCCGCGAACCTTCCATTCCAGCGAAGAATATCGACGGCGAACCTTGTATCTCAACCGATGCAAACCGCGCCTCGAATTGCTCCGATTTGTTCCGCGTAAACTTCGGCCATGCCTCCGCGCCAGGGATCATCGAAGCGAGGCTGCTCATCATCTGGCATCCATTGCAAATGCCCAGCGCAAAGGTATCGGTGCGACCGAAAAACGCCGCGAACATATCAGCCAGACGCGGATTGAAACGAATCGTCTTGGCCCAGCCCTCGCCCGCACCGAGCACGTCCCCATAAGAGAAACCGCCGCAAGCAACCGCACCCGCGAAGTCCGCGAGCGTGACCCGCCCTTCCAGCAAATCGCTCATGTGAACGTCGTGGGTGTCGAACCCCGAACGGTCGAACGCGTAAGCCGTTTCCAGATGCGAATTGACACCCTGCTCTCGCAAGATAGCGACACGCGGACGCGCCCCCTTGCTGACAAACGGAGCCGACACATCCTGCGTCGGATCAAAAGTCAAAACCGGCGAAATGCCCGGATCAGCAGGATCGAGCAACGCGTCGTATTCGGCATCGGCGCAAGCCGGGTTATCGCGTAACCGCGCGATGCGCCAGCTCACTTCGCTCCACGCACGCTGCAACTCATGCCGCGGAGCTTCATAGATTTTCTTTGCATCGCGATAAATTTCGATCGTGTCACGCTCGTTCGGCTTGCCGATCACTTCGCTGCAACCAAACAACCCGTGCTCGCGCAACACAGCCAGCACGGCATCGCGATCTGCCAAAGGCACCTGGATCACGCCGCCCAATTCTTCGGCGAACAACGCGCGAATGGTCCGGTCCTCACGACGGCCGCTGGTCTGCTTCGCCCAGTCCTTGGCATCGCCGTAATCGGATTCGTGGTTGGGATCGAGGATCAGCATGTCAACGTTCAGCGACACCCCCACGTGCCCCGCAAACGCCATTTCGCAGACAGTGGCCCAGAGGCCGCCATCGGAACGGTCGTGATACGCGAGCAACTTGCCAGCAGCATTGAGCGACTGGATCGCGTTGAAGAACCGCTTCAGGTCCTCGGCATCATCGACGTCAGGAACCGTGTCGCCAATCTGCTGCGTCACTTGCGCCAGGATGCTGCCACCAAGACGATTCTTCCCGCGGCCGAGGTCGATCGATATCAGCACCGTATCCGTGCCACGCTGCAATTGCGGCGTGAGCTGGCGGCGTACATCTTCAACCGGCGCAAACGCCGAAATGATCAGCGACACCGGCGACACGACTTCCTTCGCTACGCCCGCCTCGTCCTGCCACTTGGTGCGCATCGACAGTGAATCCTTGCCGACAGGAATACTGATGCCCAGCGCCGGGCACAACTCCATGCCGATAGCCTTCACGGTGTCAAACAGCGCCGCGTCTTCGCCAGGACTGCCGCACGCGGCCATCCAGTTAGCGGACAGCTTCAGCTTGCTCAACGATTCGATCGGCGCCGATGCAATGTTCGTCACCGCTTCGCCCACTGCCATGCGGCCGGATGCGGGTGCATCGATCACGGCAAGCGGCGTGCGCTCGGCAATGGTCATTGCTTCGCCACGGAAGCCGGCGTAATCCAGGGTCGTGATCGCGCAATCGGCGACGGGCACTTGCCACGGGCCGACCATCTGGTCGCGCGCCGTCGTGCCGCCCACCGAGCGGTCGCCGATGGTGATCAAAAACGATTTGCTCGCGACCGTCGGATGCTTGAGCACACTCACCGCGATCTCGGACAAAACCATACCGGTCACATCGACGGGCTCGAACGTCAAGACCTCGCGCTTCACGTCGCGATGCATCTTCGGCGTCTTGCCGAGCAGGACTTCCATGGGCATATCGACGGGTTCGAGCTTTTGATCCGCGCTCTTCAAGTCGTCGATCAACTGCAATTGGCGTTCTTCGGTCGCCACGCCCACCACCGCGACCGGGCAGCGTTCACGCGTGCAGATTGCTTCGAAGGCCGGCAGGCTTTCCGGCGCGATAGCCAGAACGTAGCGTTCCTGCGCTTCGTTCGACCAGATTTCGCGCGGCGACAAACCCGATTCCTCAAGCTGTACGCGACGCAATTCGAAACGCGCGCCCTTGTCCGCTCCATCGACCAGTTCAGGGAACGCATTCGATAACCCGCCCGCGCCCACGTCGTGGATGCTCAGGATCGGGTTCTCGGCGCCCAACTGCCAGCACGCATTGATGACTTCCTGCGCACGCCGCTGGATTTCGGGGTTGCCACGCTGGACGGAATCGAAGTCGAGTTGCGCGGTGTTGGCGCCGGTCGCCATCGAACTCGCCGCGCCGCCCCCCATGCCGATCCGCATGCCCGGACCGCCGATCTGAATCAGCAACGACCCCGCCGGCAAATCCATCTTGTGGGTGTGCTGGTCCGAGATATTGCCGATCCCGCCCGCGATCATGATCGGCTTGTGATAACCCCGCACGCGCCCCGCAGCGTTCTGCTCATATGCGCGGAAATAGCCGCCCAGGTTGGGCCGGCCGAATTCGTTGTTGAACGCGGCCGCGCCGATGGGGCCATCGATCATGATCTGCAACGGCGATGCAATCCGTTCCGGCTTGCCGTACGGCTCATGCGTATCCGATGGATTGCGCTGCGGCACCGGCACGGCGCTGTCGCGGGCGTTTTCCCACGGCTGGCGTGCGTCGGGCAAGTCCAGGTTCGATACCGTGAAACCCGCCAGGCCCGCTTTCGGGCGCGCACCGCGGCCCGTCGCGCCTTCATCGCGAATCTCGCCGCCGGAGCCGGTTGCCGCGCCGGCGAAAGGCGAAATGGCGGTCGGGTGGTTATGCGTCTCGACCTTCATCAACGTGTGCGTCAACTCGGTGTGACGGCCGTAATGTTCGTTCGAACCACGCGGGAACCAACGCTCGGCCGTGCCGCCTTCCATGATCGCCGAGTTGTCCGAATACGCGACGATCGTGCCGGCGTGATTCAGCTTCTCGGTGTTGCGGATCATGTTGAAGAGCGAGATGTCCTGCGGCTCGCCGTCAATGGTCCACTGCCCGTTGAAAATCTTGTGACGGCAATGTTCGCTATTGGCCTGCGCGAACATCATCAACTCGACGTCGGTCGGATTGCGCTCCAACTGCTTGAACGAATCAACGAGATAGTCGATTTCATCGTCCGCCAGCGCGAGGCCCAGTTCCGCGTTCGCCGTTTCCAGCGCGCCGCGGCCATGGCCGAGGATGTCGACGGCTTGCAGCGGCTGCGCCGGCAGTTCGTCGAAGAGATGCAGTGCGTGATCCCGCGATGGCGCCACGCTTTCGGTCATCCGGTCATGCAGCGCGGCCGCAACTGCTGCGCGCTCCTGCTCGCCCAACGCCTTCTTGCCGCCGATGCCGCTGCCGAGCAAGCCGCTTTTCAGGATCACCGTATATTCGATGCCCCGCTCGATCCGGCGAACCTGCGTGAGGCCGCAGTGATGCGCAATATCTGTCGCCTTGCTCGCCCACGGCGAAACGGTGCCGAAGCGCGGCACGACCATGAAGGTCTCTTGCGCGCCACGCTCGGTGCTGGCTTCGAACGGCGCGCCGTAGTGCATCAGCGCGTGGATGCGGTTGCTGTCTTCATCGGAGAGCGGATCGACCGAGTTCACGAAATGCAGATACTGGCCGCGCACGCCGACGATTGCCGGGTCGATGCGCGTCAATGTTTCGAGCAGGCGGGTTTGACGGAAATCGGAGAGGGCCGAAGCGCCGGGGAAACACGAGAAGTGGGCCATTGTCACGGTGCTTAAAGGACGTCGAATTCGCCAAGGCTGACGTCGAGACGATAGACGTCGGAGCCGGTTGCGGCAGTGCCGCAACCGGCGGTGGGAAGTCCCGGATTATAACCCGGAAGTGTCTCGAAAACGGACCCGGGGCCAAGCCGTGAAACGGCCTGACGGCACACCCGCAATCTCTGAAATATGCCCGGAACGTTTTTGAGACGATCCGGCGACGCACTTCAGGACCCTTGCCACGCAAGGGTTTTCAGCCGTCGACCCGGCCGCCGGCGCCGCTGTGCCACGCCTCTTGGCGTCCCGCCGATGCCCGTTTGGCGCTATGATGGCGCGCTTTCCCCGACCGGCGTTTGGTCGCACAAACGCCGGCTCGCCTCTCTCACGAGAATCCCGGCGAATCCCGGGCGCCCCGACACAGTCGGGCGCCGGCTCGTGAACCAGTCTGGTCTTGCGCCTTCGGGCGAGAATGAATCATGGATGTCATCGTCATCGGCGGCGGAATCGCCGGCATCGCCACCGCGTATCAATTGCGTGCAAACGGCCACCGCGTCTGCGTGGTCGAGCGCCATGCCACCGTTGCGCAGGGCGCAACCTACGGCCACGGCGGCTCCGTGCTGCCCTCGCCGCTCGACGTGTGGTTCGGACCAACGTTCATGCAGACACGTCGCTCGGCCAAAACCGGCATTGTGTACAAACCCGGCTTCAATTCCGATACCCGCGCGTTCGCCAGGCAACTCGCGCGGCTCAAGGACCCGGCGCTTTTCAAAGGTCAGTACGTTGCTTTGCGGCCGCTGGTGGATATTTCGCGCGACCTGATAGCGGATATCGACTCCCGGTATTCCCTCGATTACGAACAGCGCACGGGTGTGCTGCATGTGTTCCGTCATGAACGCGATCTCGAACTGGCGCAGTCCGCGATCGCCCTGCTGCAGCGCTTCGAGACACCGTATCGCCTGCTGACGCCCGAGGAATGCGTAGCGGCGGAGCCTTCCATTCCCGATGATCCGCCGCTTGCGGGCGGTGTATTGCTGGGCGATGCCCACACCGCCAATTGCCCGTTGTTCACCAAGCTGCTGAAGCAGGTGCTGGAAGACAGCGGCGTGCAATTCCAGCTTGGCCGCGAAGTAACGGCTATTCGCGCCGATGCCCAGCGTGCCGCCGTGGAACTCGGACCGCGCGCGGGCGAAATGGACGGCAAGGGCCGCAAGTCCCGCGACGTGGAACTGATCGGCGCCGACGCCATTGTGGTCGCGGCCGGTACCGGCACGCCGGCCTTGCTGGCCACGCTGGGAATCACGCTGCCGCTGCATCCGCTGCGCCTGCACACGCTGACCGCGCCGATTGCTTACGAAGAGCGTGCGCCTCACATTACGGTGGTCGATTCGGTGAAACGCATCACGATGACGCGGATCAACCAGCGCATGCGCGTGACTGGCGGCGCGGTGCTGGAGAGCGCGGCAAAAGCGCACAAGCCGATGAACGAAAGCATGACGCGGCGCGCCCTCGCGCTGCTCGGCCAGGCGACGCACGACTGGATTCCGGGCGCGGCGAAGGTATCGGCAGCGCGGGCTTGGGATGGCATCCGGCTGGTGTCGCCCGATGGCTTGCCCGTTGTAAGCCCGACCGGGCACGCCCGTTTGTTCATCAACGCGGCGCACGGGCCGGCGGGCTGGGGTATCGCTTGTGGAGCGGCCAAGGTCGTGGCGGCGATGGTTTCCGGAATCACGCCCGACGTGCCTCTTGAAACGGTGCGCGCGCTGCGGATGAACCGGTTTTAGGAAGGGGCGAGCGTTATCCGGCTTGGGTCCAGGGCGGCGCAAACGCTAGCGAAGTGAAGTAGCGAACTGCCTTTTTCGCGGACGTAATGCACTTTACGGATCCCCGGCCGGCGTTTGTGGTCATTTGGGCGCAATAATTGCGATGAGCTAACGCACTCCTCCAACGCTGGCGCCATGACCGACTCCGACTCCTCCACCGTCTCAAACACCCCTCAGCCGCCCTACGTCGAGCCGCGCGATCACGCGCTGGCGCTGCTGACACTCGGCGAACTACGCACGCTGGAAAGCCGCGCGGCGGCCGCCCTTCCCCCGAATACATTGATGGCGCGCGCCGGGGCTGCCGCGGCGCAATTTGTCATCGATCAGAATCGGCATGCGCCGCATCTTGCCGCCCTGCCAGTCTGGATCGTGGCCGGGCCGGGCAACAATGGCGGCGATGCGCTCGTGATGGCCGCCCGCTTGCGGCGCGCCGGTATAGACGTCGAAGTCTGCATGCCGGTGGAAGTCAAACCCGACGATGCACGCTGGGCGCTGGCCGAAGCCAGGCAAGCGGGCGTGAAAATCACCACCGAATCCCCCTCATCCTTCGATACCTTCGGCTGGCTCATCGACGGCATGTTCGGCATCGGTCTCGGACGGCCGCTGGAAGGCGCGTTCGCGGATCTCGCCGCGCGCCTGTCACGGCGCTCGAAGGCGAGCGGCGGCGTGCTTGCGCTGGATATCGCGAGCGGGCTGTCGAGCGACACGGGTGAGCCGGTCAGCCGCAGCGCCGATGGTCGTGCGCAGGCCGTGCGGGCCACGCACACCATCACGTTTATCGGCGCGAAGCCGGGCCATTTCACCGGCGATGGCCGCGACCTCACGGGCAAGCTTTATATCGCCGATCTGGGCGTCAAGCCGCCGCTTGAACCCTCTGTCGTGCTGAACGCGCCATCGCTGTTCGGCTCGCACTTGCCGCCCCGCGATTTCTCAACCAACAAGGGCACGTTCGGCACGCTGGCCGTGCTCGGCGGCGACACCGGCATGTGCGGCGCGCCGATCCTGGCCGCGCGCATGGCGTTGTACGGCGGCGCAGGCAAGGTCAACGTGGCGTTCATCGGCACTGATTCACCGCCTTATGACCCGCCGCATCCGGAACTGATGCTGCACCACGTCGACCAGATCTCACTCGACAAGATGAACGCGCTCGCGGTCGGCTGCGGCATGGGCCAGAGCGAGCGCGCGAAGAAGGTGCTCGTCGATGTCCTCGCACTCGATGTCCCCAAGCTCTTCGATGCCGACGCGCTCAACCTGATTTCATCGGATGAAAAGCTGGCTGCCAAGGTCGCCGAACGGGGCGCTCGCGGGGACCCGTGCGTATTGACGCCGCATCCGCTGGAAGCCGCGCGCTTGCTCGGATCGGAGGTGAAAAAGGTGCAAGCCGATCGCATCGCTGCCGCGCGGCAACTGGCGGCGCGTTTCGCGGCTGTCGCTGTGTTGAAAGGCACCGGCACAATCGTCGCGTCGCCGGATGGGCGCGTGTCGGTGAATCCCACCGGCAATGCCGCGCTCGCCACCGGCGGGACCGGCGACGTGCTGGGCGGGTTGATCGGCGCGTTTCTCGCGCAGCGCTTGCCGGCTTATGAAGCGGCGCTTGCCGGGGTTTATCTGCACGGGCTGGCCGCTGAAGAGTTGACCGGTGAAGGCGAAGGGCCAGCAGGATTAACCGCGGGCGAGCTGGCGCCGAAAGTGCGCAGTTTGCTCAACCGGCTTTTTTACGCTACGTGATCAGGCTAACGTGCTCGAGGTGCGAGTACGTCGGCGAGTCCGTCCGTGGCGCCGTTTGCCGAGCGGCGTTTATCCGTGCGATACGTACGCGAGGCCACCTGTATCGCTGCTCGCCTCGCGGCGTTTATCCATGACGAACGAAACATGAAGCCATGGCCGATGCGCTTATCGTCCATGCAAGCAATCATTCATCCATCGTGGCTATACTTGTTGACTCGCGCGTAAGGGGTTCGTGATAGATCCTCACCAGACTCCGCGCGATGATCAGTACTTCCCGTCACCCTCTGATAAACGGACCGTTATGACGCTCAATTTGCTCCCTGCCTGGCCGGCGCTCCAGACGCATTACGATGCCATCCGTGACGAGCGCCTGCGCGACTGGTTCGCGCCGCAAAACGACACAACGCCGTCCCGCGCCGAGCGCCTGACTTTTGACGGCGGCGGCATTTCCATCGATTTCTCGAAGAACCGGATTACCGAAGCCACGCTCAAGCTGCTGGTCGAACTCGCGCAGCAGGCCAAGGTCGCTGAAAAGCGCGACGCCGTGTTTGCCGGCGATATCGTCAACGTCACGGAACATCGCGCGGTGCTGCACACGGCCTTGCGTTCCACCGACGACAACTCCCCGTTCCAGAAGGAAATCCGCGCTGAAAAAGCCAAGATGGCCGCGTTCGCCAACAAGGTTCGCGACGGTTCCTGGACCGGCTACACCGGCAAGCCGATTCGCCATGTGGTGAACATCGGGATTGGCGGCTCGGATCTCGGGCCGAAGATGGTCGTGCATGCATTGCAGCACCTGGCAAAGCCCGGTCTGGACACGCATTTTGTCTCGAACGTCGATGGCGCAGATATCTACAACGTGCTCAAGGGCATCGACGCTGAAGAGACGCTGGCTATTGTTGTGTCGAAGACATTTACCACGCTCGAAACCATGACCAACGCGCGCTCCATGCGCGAGTGGTTCGTGAAAAGCGGCTGCCCGGAAGAAGCGTTGTCGAAGCACTTCGTGGGGGTATCGGCGAATCCTGAGGAAGTGGTCAAGTTCGGCATTGCGAAGGAAAACGTCTTCGAGATGTGGGACTGGGTCGGCGGCCGTTATTCGCTATGGTCCACGGTTGGCTTGTCGATCGTGATCTCGGTCGGTCCGGAAAATTTCGAAAAGCTGCTGGCCGGCGCGCATGCGATGGACGAGCATTTCCGTACCGCGCCGTTCGAACGCAATTTGCCCGTGCTGATGGGCATGATCGGCATCTGGTATCGCGACTTCTTCGAGTCGCAAAGCGTGATGGTCGCGCCGTATTCGCAAGCCATGCGCTACCTGTCTTCGTATCTCCAGCAACTCGAGATGGAGAGCAACGGCAAGTCGGCGCGGCTCGACGGCACCATGGTTGATTACCCGACCGCCGCCGTGATCTGGGGCGAACCGGGCACGAATGGCCAGCATGCGTTCTACCAGATGCTGCATCAGGGTCCGACGTTGATCCCGGTCGACTTCATTGCCGTGCTGACGCCGGAACATCCGCTGATCGATCATCACGCCAAGCTGCTGGCGAACTGCTTTGCGCAAAGCGAAGCGCTGATGCTCGGGCGCACGCTGGAAGAAGCGAAGAAGGTCGCAGGACAGGGCAAGGAAGAACTTGCCACTCACCTGAGCTTTCCTGGCAATCGCCCGACTACCACGATCATTCTTGATGCTCTCACGCCCGAGACATTGGGCGCGGTCATCGCGCTGTACGAGCACAAGGTGCTGGTGCAAGGCGCGGTGTGGGACATCAACTCGTTCGATCAGTGGGGCGTCGAGCTGGGCAAGATCCTCGGCAAGGTGGTGGAAGCCGATATCACCAGTGACAAGGCTGATCCAGCCAAGCACGATTCGTCGACATCGGCGTTGATTGCGCGTGCGCAGGCCGCGTTGAAGGGGCTGTAGGCGCTTTATGCTGGAGGATGTCTCGCGGTTTCTGCTGGTGGGGGAGCGCGAGATGTCTTTCGTTCGCACTCGGGGGTGGTCGTAGTGGTCGGGGTGGTGCCGGGGTGGTCGGTTTTGGGTTAGCGGTCGGAGTCAGTGCCGGGTTGGTCGGTTCTGAGGTTAGTGGTCGGGGTCAATGCCGGGTTGCTGCTTTCGGCGTTAGCGGTCTGCGAGAGTCGGATTTTCTCTTTATCACTGTTAGCCACTGTGCGTGGCGGCACGTCATTTCTTTGTCCAAAGCGACAAAGAAACGAAGCAAAGAAAACGCTTTAACCGCTCTACCCTAAGTGTCCACAGCGTGCAGTTTCTATTCATGGGTGCCCCAAAAGCACGGTGCTCGCCAGAGCGGAGGATGTTTGAACCCCTCCTTCTCCGAACACCGATACCCACACGCTTCGCCACCAGTGATTGAACCTGCCCAAGGGGCACCCCGCGCTATCCGCGGATAACCGCCCGCCAATTTGTACGCACGACGGACCACGCCGCCAACCCGCCAAGTAATAAAGCCCCAGAATATGTAAGGCCGCAACCGACGAAAATAACCGCGTAAGCACGCGGTCAGCTCACCAAAAACTGACGCACTAAACGCGTATCGAGCTGCTAGACATCAAGCTGTGATCCACGAATATGGCCGCACGAACCAGGCGCGAACCCATCAAAAAACACGGCCGGCAGAACGCGTGATGCCGTGCGGATTCCTTGGCAATGGTGCTTGCCCGAGAGCGTACGGGGCGAAGCGTGTTCATGTCAGGATTCGCGAGAAGGAGGGTTTCAAACATCCGTGGCTCTGGCGAGCACCGTGCTTTTGGGGCACCTATGAATGAAAACTGCACGCTGTGGACACTTAGGGTAGCGTGGTTGGAAAGCGCTTTCTTTGCTTCGTTTCTTTGTCGCTTTGGACAAAGAAATGACGTGCCGCCACGCACAGTGGCTAATAGTGATAAAGAGAAAATCCGACTCTCGCAGACCACTAACGCCGAAAGCACCAACCCGGCATAGACCCCGACCACTAACCCCAGAACCGACCACCCCGACACCACCCCCGACCACTACGACCACCCCCGAGTGCGAACGAAACCAAACCTACACACTCAGACCATTCACAAGGCGCCCTGCTTCTATTGTCACCGTCGCATCGCATCGCTCGGCCAGTTCGGTATCATGCGTAACGAGGATGAGCGTAGCGCCATTGCGCCGGTTCATCTCGAACATCAGGTCAATGATTGCATAACCTGTTGCCGCATCAAGACTGCCAGTGGGTTCATCGGCGAAAAGCACCGCCGGATGCGTGACAAACGCGCGCGCAAGCGCCACGCGTTGTTGCTCGCCGCCAGATAACAGCTTGGGATAGTGCCCAGTCCGCTGACCGAGGCCGACCTGTTCAAGCAGGTCACGTGCACGAATCACGATCTCCTTGTGCGGCACGTCGCCGCGCAATTCCAGCGGCAACATCACGTTCTCGAGTGCGCTCAGATGCGGCATCAACTGGAACGACTGGAACACGAATCCCACCGAGCCGCTGCGCAATGCCGCGCGTTCGTCTTCGTTCAGCGCGCCCAGGTCGCGCCCGAGCAAGCGAACCGTGCCCGCCGTCGCGCTGTCCAATCCCGCAAGCAGACCGAGCAGCGTGGACTTGCCGGACCCCGATGCGCCGACTATGGCGACACTGCTGCCCTTTTCGATCGACAGGTCGATCTGATCGAGGATGATCAATTCGCCCGTCGCGTCCTTCACCCGCTTGCTTAAACCCCGTACTTCAATGACTGGTTCGATATTGTTTTGCATGGAGAGACTTAAGGTGAACTGGACAACGCGCGCCACGCTGGCACCGCTGGCATTGGTTGCATGCATGAGCGCTACGCCGGCTTACGCGGCGCAAGACGCGGCTGTGGCTACGATTGCAGCGACCGCCACGGCCACAGCCCGCAAACCGTCGATCGTGGTCCTCGGCGACAGCATTTCCGCGGAATACGGCCTGCCCCGCGATACAGGCTGGGTAGCGTTGCTGCGCTCAAAGCTTCCGCAAGAGCACTTCGATTATAGCGTCGCCAATTCAAGCATCAGCGGCGACACCACCAGCGGCGGCCTCGCCCGCCTGCCCGCCGCGCTCAACCGCCTCAAGCCAAACATAGTCATTGTGGAACTCGGCGCCAACGACGCGCTGCGCGGCGTGCCGCTCGCGACCACCGAGGCGAACTTGCGGACCATCATCGAGAAATCACAGGCCGCCAACGCGAAAGTTTTACTCGTGGGAATGTACGTTCCGCCTAACTATGGCCCCGACTATTCGCAAAAGTTTCACGGCGTCTATGAACAATTGTCCAAAGAAAAACAGGTGCCGCTCGTCCCGTTCCTGCTGGCTGGCATTGAAAACAAGCCCGAAATGTTTCAGGCAGATCAGATTCATCCGACCCCTCAGGCCCAGCCTTTGCTATTGAACAACGTCTGGCCAGTTTTAAGACCTTTGCTGGGCGCGCCATCGAAATGACGGGGGATTTAACTGATTGAAGCAATTCATCGATATAACCCTGTCAGCGCGTCGCCTGGTTGGCTTTTAGCCATGCGCGGAATACGGCCACGATTCAGTAATCAGGATTTTCGCGTAACCCTGAAAAACCCCGGCTCCGCTGTGAGCGCATTGAAAGGAGGTAACGTGAAATATTTACCAATTCTCGCTTTGACCGTCGCGATCTCGGCTTGCGCCGCTCCGTCCCCTAGCGTTAGCCAGGTCGGCACGAGCCAGCAACCGCCGAAGGTTGTCGCACAATGTATCGCGCAGAAATGGGCCGATAAATCACAGCAACAAGTGGTGTCTCAAGACACGCTCGCGAACGACATGGCATCCAATGTCTACGTTCCGGGTCAGCAACCGCCGGACGGCGCAGCTGCCATCGTTCGCCCCAACTATTCGGGCCCGGGTACATGGGTCGGTTTCCACACTGCGGGCTCGGCCGGCAGCGATGCCACCGGCGACATCCAGGCATGCCTCTAATCTCGGTGCAGGTCTCGTAACGCTTGCATCGGGCGCCTTCTGTTATTTTCCTGGACCTTCAGAGGAAGCCCGATATGAAAAAACCCCGCTGGTTTTCGCCGGCGGGGTTTTTTTATTGTGTGGATCAAATTGCGCGGATCATTGCGACTGATCGGACGTGGTAGGCACGTTGGTGATCTTCACCTTCGAGCGCGCCTTCAATGACTCGAGGTACGACTCCATCTCGGCTTGCGCGTAGACCTGCGCGACTTGCTGCTGCGCGCCGGTAAGGCGGTCCGCAGTCACCGGATCAGGCTTCTCGATACCATTCACGCGATAGATAGCGTACCCGTCCGCGCCAAGATCGACGCCAACATAAGCCGGCAGCTTCGACGAATCCGCCTTGAAGATCGCGGCAAGCGCGGCGGGCGGCATGCCCTGCGCGTCGTTACGCGACACCTTCGATACCGACGAAAAACCTGCAGTTGAGTTCGACTTCTGCAACTCGGCCAGCTTGGCTTCGCCATCTTTGCGAGCGGCCTGGGCCGCTTCTTCCGCCACAACCTTCGTGCGCACCGCGTCCTTGATGGTGTCGAGTGCGGGCACGGCCGCCGCTTTATAGTCCGTCACACGGCCTGCGATCAGCGTGCTGTTGCCGATATCGATAGCCTGCGTGTTGTTGTGCTGCTTCACCGCGTCCGGCGCGAATATGGCCGCGAGGAACTTCGAATTGTTCAGCGGGCTGTCAGGCGGCAGCTTCGGATCCGGCTTCGATCCAAGCGTCGCAGTCTGGATTTGCAGCTTGTATTTGTCGGCGGCGGGTTGCAGCGACTTCGACTGTTCGTACACCGTCGAGGTGAAGCCTTCCGCGTCGTCAGCCAGGCTTTTCGCCGCTTGCTGCGCGACCACTTCCTTCGTGATTGCGTCTTTCACTTCGTCGAACGGCTGCGTGACGGACGGCTTCACGTCGGTTGCTTCGATGATGTGATAACCGAAATCCGTCTGCACAATCCCGCTGATTTCGCCCTTCTTCAGGCCGAACGCGGCGTCGTCGAATGCCTGGCCGCCAGCGATCATGCCGCGGCTGAAATACCCCAGGTCACCGCCTTTTGCCGCCGATCCCGGGTCCTGCGAATTCTTCTCCGCAATCTCCGCGAACTGGTCCGGATGCGCCTTGACCTGTGCGAGCAATGTTTCGGCTTGTTGCTTGGCCTTGGCTTTGTCGGCGGCGCTTGCGTCTTTCGGCGCCGTGATCAGGATGTGGCTGACCCGCACTTGTGCCTGCGTCTTGAAGCGCGCGATGTTGTCGTCGTAGTACTTCTTGAGGTCCGCGTCAGACGGCTTGAGTGCTGCCGACAACGTGGCCGGCGACATCACCAGGTACTGGATAGTTGCAGACTCGGGTGTCGCGAACTCCGCACTGTGCGCGTCGTAATACGACTTCACTTGCGCGTCGGTGGGCTGGATCTTTGCGGTGTAGTCGACGGTACGGAGCGCGAGACCTTGAACGTCGCGGCGCTGCTCGGCGATCTCGGTCAGCGTTTGCGCCAAGGTCTTCGACGTGAACGCCGTGGACTGGATACTTGCCGGAATCTGGTCCGAGGCCAGGCCATAACGTACGCGCTCGTCGTACTGCTCAGGCGTCATGCCCTGCATCGCGAGCAATTGCTTGTACTGGTCCACGTCAATGGAGCCGTCAGGCTTGCGCAGCGAAGCGATGGTCGGATCGGCCAGCAATGCGCGGCGTACCGCTGCGTCGGAGGCGGTCAGGTGAAGGCGCTGGGTTTCGTCGGCGAGCATGCGCTGCTGCACGAGGCTGTCGATCAGCGACGCGCGCATTTCCGGCGTTTCGAACATCTTCGGGTCGAACTGGGCGCCGAGCATCTGCCGCGCGCGATCGACTTGCTGACGCATCGCGCCGTCGTACTCGACACGCGTGATCTTGTGGCCGTTGACGCTGGCGACATTGGCGTTTTCGTCGAAGAAACTGCTGAAGCCCTGGATACCCACAATTCCCAATCCTGGCACGACGATCAGGATCAACAGGGCCATCATCAGGCGTTGGTGATTACGGAAAAAGTCGAGCATGCGTGACGATTCTGCCTAATACGAAACGCCCGATGTTACAGCAGCGGGCAATAAAAAAGGCGAACCGGAGTTCGCCTTTCTCGTGAATGCTGGCGGAGTGGACGGGACTCGAACCCGCGACCCCCGGCGTGACAGGCCGGTATTCTAACCAACTGAACTACCACTCCTTTTTTACATCTTTTGCAACGATCCAGGCCCGAGTCCGCGCAGCCGATTATTTCAATCATTTGCAACAACCCGCGGGCCGATTGAACTGGAAAGCGGTGTGCCGGAAGGTTTGATCAACACCCTGCCAGCCTTGTTCCACAACCGTTTGCTCAATCGGGGACGAAGTATACAACGAAAAATCATACGATGCGAAATTTTCTCTCGCGACGCAGCAAAGACCGCTTCCGCGAGAATTGCTCCAGCGGGATTCCACCGGGCCGCGAAGCTAATCGCCGTTGGCTTCCACTAAGCCGTTGAAGCCCATTGAAGCCCGTTGAAGCCCATAGCGACGGTGAAAAGAGAAGATTCCAATTAGCTCGCGGGGGGGCATTTCATGGCCATCGCGAAATGCACCCCCGGCACGAACGCTGCGTCAACGTCCCCCCACTCCCTGCGATGCGGTTACGTCGAGCGATGGGGCGCCCGGAATCTGAAGCGGCTCGATCTTGCCCACGATCACCAGATAACTGAACGCGCCGAGGAAACAGAAACCGCCCGCGACGATCAGCGGAATGGTGAACGACCCTTTGGTGAGTGCGAGCATGAGGCCGGTGAACGTGGTGATCACGATGCCCGCGAGGTTCGACGCAAAGTTCTGGATGCCGCCGATAGACGCGACGTAATCCGGCGTGGGCGCCACGTCGCCGGGAAGCGACCAGATGCTCGCAGCGGCGAATGCGAGGCTGCCATACGCAATTCCAAACGATGCAAGCATCACATACGTGCTGGTCGTAAACGCCGAGAGCGTGATGATCGACGAAAGCAGCATGCCGCCGACCATGCAGGTCTTGCGCGACTTCGTCAGGCTCCAGCCGCGCTTATAGAGCGCGTCCGAAACGATGCCGCCGAGCCAGCCGCCCGGAATGGAAATGAGCGCGGGAATCATGCCGAGCGTGCCGAGCGACTTGAGCGAAAAACCGCGCGTCTGCACGAGATAACTCGGGAACCACGTGATGAAAAAGTAGATCACGAAGTTCAGGCAGAAGAACCCGAGCATCATGCCCCACAGCGTGCGATGCCTGAAGAGCGAGGCCCACGTGACGTTCTGGCCAGACATTTTTCCGCGCGGCACAGGCGTTGCGTTTTCCGCGCCGGTCAGATCTCCACGCGACGGATTGCGGTAGATCAGGAACCAGCCAAGCACCCACAGCAGGCCGACCGCACCCGTCGCGACGAACGATGCTTCCCAGCCGAAGCCGCTGATGATCAGCGCGACAATCGGGATGGAGAGCGCCGAGCCGACCCGCGAGCCGCTATCGAAGATGCTGGTGGCGAACGCGCGCTGCGCCGGTTTGAACCATTGCGCGACCAGCTTCGTACACGCCGGATAAGCGCCCGCTTCACCCATGCCGAGCATCAGGCGGCAGCCGAACATGCCCGCCACGCTCGTGGTCGCCGCCGTGAGCGCGGTGAACACCGACCACCAGCCAACCGCAAGCGGCAATGCAATGCGCGCGCCGGCTTTATCGACGAACCAGCCGAACGGCATTTGCATCAGCGCGTAGGTCCAGAAAAAGCCGCTCATCACGAGGCCCATTTGCGCCGGGCCAATGTTGAGCGCCTTCTCTATTTGAGGGGCGGCGACTGCGAGGTTCGCGCGATCGACATAGTTGATCGCGATTGCCAGGAAGCATAGAAATATGACCATCCAACGCATCTTGCGCATGCTTTGTCTCCTCCGGTACGGCTCGTTTTTTATCTACGATGCTCGGGTCCTGGCGATGCTGCGAGTAAGCGCAGGATCGGCCCGGTCAAGCATGGTGTGTGCGCTTGGCCGGGGCGTTACATGCTACTCGTTAAATGCGGGTGTTTGCACGGTCGGCGCTAACGGTCAGGGTGTTCCCTGACCGATGCCCGAATTCTTACAACAAGAAAGCTTCATTGCATGGCAATGGCTGTTCGCGCCAACAAGAGCCATGCATGGCGACAACGGATGGTCCTGGTTTCCATGCGACCGGCGCCTCCTCACGCCCCCTTGCATATCTCATGAAGCGCGTTGAGCCGGCGCACCGGATCGGCCACATACGGATTCGATTCATCCCATGCGTAACCCGCCAGCACGGCGCTGATAAAACGCTGAATATGCGGTGTTTTATGCGGATAAAAGATGATGTCCTGCAACTCGCCGGTGTACCACCGCTCGACGAATGCACGGAACGTATCAATCCCTTTTCGTAGCGGCACATCGTACGCTGCCTGCCAGTCGGGCGTCTCTCCGTTGAGCTGCCGCTCGAGTGTTTGTACCGCCAGATGCGCGGAGCGCAGCGCGATGGTCACACCCGATGAAAACACCGGGTCAAGGAACTCGCCGGCATTACCGAGCAGCGCGTACCCGGGACCATGCAGCCGCTCGACGTTGGCCGAATACCCGCCGATATGCCTTACCGGCATCAGGAACGGCGCCTCCCCGATGAGCCCATTGAGCGTCGGCTCCTGCTGGATCAGCGCGCGCAGTTTTGCATCGCGTTCGTTCTCGGGACAGTCGAGGAAACTTGCTTCGGCTACGCACCCGACCGACGAGCGTCCGCCTGCCAACGGAATCATCCAGAACCATACATCGTGATGCTCTGGATGCGTCGCAACGCAGATCTTGTTGCGGTCCGTCGAGCCTGCCGGGATGCCGTCTTGCACATGCGTAAAGATGGCCGCACGCGTGGGCATGCGCGTGGGCGCCTCGAGATTCAGAAGACGGGGCAATACACGGCCGAAGCCGCTTGCATCGAGTACAAAACGCGCTAGCACCCGGTACTCGACTCCCGCTTCATCGATCACGTCCAGCACGGGCGCGGTGCCGGTTTGCATCGCCTGCACGGTGTGGCCGAAACGCACTTCGGCGCCCTGGTTTGCGGCGCAGCGGATCAGCAGATCGTCGAATACCGCGCGTTCGACCTGGTAGGTCGTGCCCCATCCCGGCGAATGTTTATCGCGGAAATCGAAGGACGACGACTGGTCGCGATAAATAAAATGCGCGCCGTTCTTGTACTGGAACCCGGCCTCGACGACGGCCTGCAGCATGCCGGCCTCCTCAAGGTATGCCATGCTCTGCGGCAACAGGCTCTCGCCGACCGAAAAGCGCGGAAAATGCTGGCGTTCGAGCACGAGCACCGAACGGCCCGCCTTTCTGAGCAGCGCAGCCGCGACCGCCCCCGAGGGGCCTGCGCCGATGATGGCTACATCGACGGTCGTGTCTTGTTTCGAAGAATCAGTATTCAAGTGTGCCTCGCTTAGGCCCTGGGGCTGTCTGTGGAATTTCTTGCGGCGCACGTTGCTGGATCATTTCCGTGGATCAGTTGCCCGCTCTTGCTTCAATGCGTGTCATGCTTGCGATTACAATGACGTGCGCCCTGCTCGCATCCTTTGTTGCCGGAGAGAAATCGTGTCGTTATCCGAAATATCCAGCGTTGCATACGTGCCGGAGACAGCCTTCGGGCTCTGGTTTCTGCGTACCGCCACGTGGGAGCATCACGTGCTGCGCGTAGCGATCAATGATCTCAAGCGCCTGGTCGATACCACCCTGCCCGTGGCTCCGGTGATTGTTGATGTGGGCTGCGGGCAAGGTCAGTCGTTCCGGCTGCTTGGCAACGCGTTCAGGGCCGGCCGGATCATCGGAGTCGATTTCCATGAGCCTTCGCTCGTGGAAGCCCGGAATGCGGCGCAGGCTTGCTCGCAGGACGGCGACTGGGCGACCGAGATCGAGTTGCTGCGCGGCGACTGCGCACGCCTGCCCTTGCCCGATGCAAGCGCCGACATCGTGTTCTGCCATCAGACCTTTCATCATCTCGTGGATCAAGACCGCTCCCTGAGTGAATTTCGCCGGGTACTGAAACCCGGCGGGGTTTTGCTGTTCGCTGAATCCACCGATGCGTATATCAAGTCCTGGGTGATCCGCTTGCTGTTTCGCCATCCCATGCATGTGCAGAAAAGCGCCGACGCTTACCTCGACATGATCCGCAACGCCGGCTTCGCATTCGGTTCACAAAACGTTTCCATGCCCTACCTGTGGTGGAGTCGCGCGGCGGACTTCGGACTCCTTGAACGGCTCGGGTTGCATCGGCCGCTGCCGGGCAAGCGTCGTGAAACGCTGGTCAATGTGGCTGCGATCAAGGCAGGTTGAATCCACTGATCGCAGCTTCCTTCAATTTCAGGGTTGACGCGCGCCAAGCACAACACCATCCCGCACTCGCAAGGCCACCGCTTTTCAAGCACCCTTCCACGCATCGAAGACCAAGCTGGCGCAACTGCCGCCGAACCCGAATGAAATCGACATCGCAGTGTCTATCTTCATCGGCCGCGATGTGCGCACGAGCGGCATGCCACTCACGCATGGATCGGGCGTTTCGATCGGCCCCGTCCCCGCGACAAAACCATCGCGCATCATCAGCAAAGTGTAGATCGCTTCGTGCACGCCACAGGCTCCAAGCGGGTGGCCGGACAATCCCTTCGTCGATGAAAACAGCGGGATGTCATCGCCAAATACATCACACAACGCGTTCAGTTCTTCGACGTCGCCAAGCGGTGTGGAGGGCGCGTGCGTGTTGATATACGACGGACGTGTGCCAGCTTCGTCGAGTGCGCCACGCATGGCGCGCGCGATGCCCGATGCATGCGGACTCACCATGCCCGCGCCGTCCGTGCAATGGCCGAAGCCGGTCAGTTCGGCGTAAATGCGTGCGCCCCGCGACAACGCGTGGTCCAGCGACTCGAGCACCAGCACGCCGCCGCCCGACGCAATCACGAAACCATCGCGCGTGCTGTCATAAGGACGCGAGGCACGTTCCGGCGCGTCGTTAAAACGCCTCGACAATGCACCCATTGCGTCGAACAACAGGGTCATGTTGTCGTGCAAACCTTCGCTGCCGCCCGCGAGTACGATCTGCTGGCGGCCGGTCTGGATCAGTTGCATCGCCTGGCCGATCGCCAGGGCAGATGTGGTACAGGCCGACGACGGCGAATAGCTCATGCCCTCCAGCCCGAACACCTGAGCCACGTTCGCCGATGTGGTGCTGCCCATCACTTGCGGGACCGCATATGGCGGCACTTTCTCGATACCGCGCGCGTGGGCAATCGTCATGGCTGCGTCATAGGCCGAGATCGTACCGGTGCCCGAACCGATCACCGCGCCGGCACGCGGCGAACGCAACAGGGAGAGATCGAGGTTGGCATCGTGTATTGCCTTGCGCGCTGAATGACATGCAAAACGCGCCGTATCGCCCATGAAACGCTCGAGCTTGCGATCGAACGGCGGTTCGTCCGCGATCGACGCCACGCCCGCCACCTGACTTGCCAGACCACGTTCACGCCACGCATCGACGCGGGTAATACCGCTTCGCCCCTCGCGCAAGGCGGAGGAGACTTCATCGAGCGTATTACCCAGGCACGACACAATGCCCATGCCCGTCACGACCACGCGTGACAGGCCACGGGGGGCAGGCACAACGCTCATGGCACGCGCCTGAAAATCAGCGACGTATTGATGCCGCCGAACGCGAAGTTGTTGCTCATGACATATTCGGCATCGATCGTGCGGCCGCTATCCACGATGTAGTCGAGCGCCGCGCAAGCTGGATCAACCTGTGTCAGGTTCAGCGTCGGCGCATACCAGTTGCGCTTCATCATCTCGATGGTCCACCACGCCTCCAGCGCACCACACGCGCCCAGCGTATGGCCGACGTAACTTTTCAGCGAGCTGATCGGCAAACGCTCGCCGAAGGTCTGCGCGCTCGCGTGGCTTTCGGCTACATCGCCGCGATCCGTCGACGTCCCATGCGCGTTGACATAGGCAATGGCTTCAGCCGGAAGCTGTGCGTCGCGCAGTGCGAGCTGCATGGCGAAGGCCATGGTCCCGGCCGATGGCTGCGTCATATGCGCGCCGTCCGAGTTGCAACCAAAGCCTACGATCTCCGCGTGAATGCGCGCTCCGCGTGCAAGCGCGTGTTCATACTCTTCGAGCACCAGGGTCGCCGCGCCTTCACCGACCACGAGGCCGTCACGGGCGATATCGAAGGGGCGCGGCGTCAGGTGCGGCTCGTCGTTGCGCGTGCTGGTGGCATAGAGCGTGTCGAACACGGCGACGGCCGGCCCCGACAACTCCTCAGCGCCGCCCGCGAGCATCAGCGTCTGCTTGCCGGCAGCAATCATCTCGTAGGCGTAGCCAATCGCCTGGCTGCCCGATGCACACGCGCACGATGTCGGCACAATGCGGCCCTTCAGGTCCCAGAACAGGCTGACGTTGACGGCCGTGGTATGCGGCATCATCTGCACGTAGCTATTCGAGGTCACGTCGCTCATCGAACCGGTTTCGACCATCTTGCCGAATGCGCGAATCGGCTGGACCGATCCGGACGACGATCCGTAGGCCACGCCCATGCGGCCGTCCTTGATCGTGAGGTCGTCGGCGAGACCCGCATCGGCCAGCGCCAGTTCGCTCGCGCGCACCGAATACAGGGACACGGGGCCCATCGAACGGGTTTTCTTGCGCGGGTAATGAGCTGGCGCGGTGAAGGCGGGCAAGGGGCACGCGAGTCGCGTATGCAGCAGCTCGAAGTAGTCCCACTCGGGCATCCGGCGCACGGCGTTGCGGCCGCTTCGCAAGTTTGCCTCGATCTCGTCCCAGGCGTTGCCGAATGCCGTGACGCCACCCATGCCGGTAATGACGACGCGCTTCATCAGATCATCCCGCCATTGACGCCGATCACCTGCCGCGTGATATACGAGGCCGCATCCGACATCAGGAAGCTGACCACGGACGCCACTTCGGCCGGTTGTCCGACGCGGTTCATCGGCACCGTCTTCAATGCCTGTTCGAGCGGTACACCCTCAAGCATGCCGGTGTCGATCAATCCGGGGGCCACGCAGTTGACGGTAATGTTGCGGGTCGCGAGTTCGACAGCGAGCGCCTTCGTGGCGCCGATAAGTCCGGCCTTCGCCGCGCTGTAGTTCACCTGGCCGCGGTTGCCCATCACGCCCGAGACAGAGGCGATTGTCACGATGCGGCCGCCCTGCTTCGCGCGCACAAGCGGCATGGTCAACGGATGCACGACGTTATAGAAAGAGTCGAGACCGGTTTCGATCACGATGTCCCAGTCCTCTTCGGTGAGCGCCGGGAACGCCGCGTCACGCGTCACGCCCGCGCAACAGACGATGCCGTAATACGCGCCGTAGGTGGCCACGTCGGCCTCGAGCACTTCTCGGCATGCGGCGCGGTCTCGTACATCGAATTGCAGCACGCGCGCCGTGCCGCCCTGCGCGGCAATGCCGGTCGCGACCGCTTCGGCTTCGGCGCGGCCGCTGCGGCAATGCACGGAGACCGTGAAGCCGTCTGCCGCGAGTTGATACGCTATCGCGCGGCCGATGCCGCGGCTTGCGCCCGTTACAAGAACACGCCGGCTCATGATCCGAAACTCCCTTCGATGAATGACTGAAAATCAGCCGGTTGATACACCTTGATGACTGCCTCCGCACAGCACACGCTGCCGCGATTCTGGCCGTGGTCGTGTTCCCGATCGTGATGGATCGAGCATTCGTACGCGCCGTGGCCTTCGTCGCCTCGCAGCAGTTCTTTCACTTCGATGCGCAATCGGGCATCGCGCGCAAATGCCGGTACATGCGCCTCGTACCGGCGCGACCCGAGCAGTACGCCGGGACGTGCCCGACCGCCTGCGCGCATCGCGAGTAAAGCAACATGCGCCGCAATTGCCTGCGCCATCAGTTCGATGCCGATCCACGCCGGCATCGCGCCGTCGGCATCGGCATACCAGGCATCCGCGCGAACGCTTGCGTAAGCGGTCAGGGTTTCGTCGGTGCAGGCGCTGACGCGGTCGAGCAGCAGCATCGTGCCCCGATGCGGCAAGATCGTTTCAATGGGGCCGAAGCCGTTGTCATTCATCTGGGTCGTCATGGTCATCATCGGCCGAGAATCAGACTGACGTTGCTGCCGCCAAATGCAAACGAGTTGCTCATCACGTATTGCGTGCCCGCCATGCGCGGCAGATATCGCTCGCTTTCGATCAGATCGAGTGGCGGCAACGCCGGGTCGGCCTCCCCGTCCCACAGATGACGCGGTAAAGCGACGTTGTCGCGTGCGAGTGTAAGCCACGCGAACCCCAGCTCAGTCGCGCCCGCTGCGCCGAGTTGATGCCCGGTCAGCGGCTTGGTGCCGCTGACCGCGACGCCATCCTTGAACACCCGCGCCATCAGGTGCGCTTCCATGTCGTCATTCTTGCGCGTCGCCGTTGCGTGGAGGTTCACATAAGCAATATCAGCCGGAGCAAGACCGGCGTCCGCCAGTGCTGCGCGCAATGCGATTTCACCGCCCGCGCCGTGTGGATCGGGTGCGGAAATGTGATGTGCATCGCTTGATTCACCCACGCCCGCGAGCACGACCGGGCCTTCGTCGCGGCTCATCAGGAACACGGCCGCGCCCTCGCCAACGTTGATCCCGCAGCGATTGCGGCTCATCGGATTGGAGCGGACCGCACTCGTCGATTCGAGTGACGCGAAGCCCTGAACGGTTAATTCGCATAACGAATCTACGCCGCCGACTACAACCGCATCGCACAGGTGCAACTGGAGCAGTCGACGCGCGGAGACGAACGCCTTGGCGCTCGATGTGCATGCGGTCGAGATCGTGAATGCCGGACCATGGAGGTCGAGCGCTGCGGAGGCGAACGGCGCCACTGTACCGATTTCCACTTGCCGATAGTCGAAGCCCACGGGCAACTTGCCTGCTTGGGCCTGATACACAAACGCAGCCTCGGCCGCTTCAATACCCGATGTGCTCGTGCCAAGCACCACGCCAATCCGATGCGAGCCGTAACGCTCGCGAGCGGCTTCTACCGCCGGCGTGATCTGCGCAAGCGCCGCGAGCAGCAGCCGGTTATTGCGGCAGTCATAACGCGCGAGTGATTCCGGGGGCGCGAGATCGAGCGGCACGATAACGCTGCCGGCGAATGCATCGCCAACGCCGGTATGGATCGTTCCCATGCCGGGCGACACGCCGGCCGCGAGCGCCGGCACGATCGAGTCGATGCCGTCTCCGAGTGCATTGATCAAGCCAAGCGCGTGTAGATAAACCCGTGGCCCGTTCATGCGGCCCTCCTTCGTTCCGATGGCATGCCGATAGGCGCAAGCAGCACCGATACCGCGATGCCCAGCGCCAGTGTCGCGCCAAAACTCCTCAGCGCGGGCATCGCGCTCATGGCGAGCAGGCCGAAGGAAAGCAGCGTGGTTGCCGCCGAGAGCAGCACGCCCGTCCATACGGCACCAAGATCGGCGTCGGCACGCGCGGCGCCTTCGCGCAGGAACACGGCGTAGTTTGCGCCCACGCCGAGTACGAGCATCAATGCCAGCCAGTTGAAGAGATTCAGCGGCACGCCGGCATAGCCGAATACGGCGAGCGTCACGCCCACCGCCAGCAACACCGGCAGCGTGACGGCAATGCCGCCGAGCGGCCGGTAACGCGCCATCATAAGCAGGAGCACGAGCAGCAGCGCGCCGGCCAACCAAATGCCGCTATCGACACGATAAGCGCCGAACAGCGTCGACACGCTCGCGGCTTTATCGACGAAGGTGACGCCTGCCAGCATGTGCGCCGTGGCAATCAGCGCGGGCAGGTTCGCCGCCGTAACGCCTTGCGGAATTACGACAGAAGCGTATCCGCCCGACGTCGATGCCGGGTCAACTCTGCCGAGCCACAAGTGACGGAACGGTTGCGACCACGGCGCTGCAAGCCAGCTATCGACACTCAGTACCGCATGGTCCGACTTCGCGTAGGCTGCGAGCCACGCGTCGGCGACTTCATCGCGGAAACCGGCTTGAACAAGCGTCGCGCGCAACGCGGACGGATCGTTGAATACGCGTTGACTGAGCAGGGTACGGTCCTCGCCCTGCCGCTTCGCCGACGGAACGAATGACGTTACTGATTGCCAGCTACTCAGCCTGGCCGCGCCTGTCAAACCGTCGAGCTTCGCGCTCAGTGCTTCAGCGCGCTCCAGCACGATTTCGGGCGTCTCGCCGCGCACGACGAAGAACTGTGTGCTGTTGTCGAAGCCGACCGCGTCGCGGACCTTCTGCTCCTGCGCCATGAGCACAGGATCGCGCTGGATCAGCAGATGGATGTCGTCGTCGCTCGTGAGCCGTAGCCAGCCCGGCACGGCGACGATGAGCAGCAGAGCCGCTACGCCCCATGCTCGCCGTCCGCCGATCACTGCACGCCATGCGCCAAGCAGACGTGCCGCTCCATCGAATACGCGCTGCGGACTACGCTTGGGTGCACGGACCAGCAACGCCGGCAACAGCCACAATACCGACGCAAACGCGGTACATATCCCCACAATCGCAAAACATGCAATTTGCTTGAGCGCAGGAAACGGTACCCACGTGAGGATGGCGTAACCCAGTAGGCTTGTCGTCAATGCGACTGTC
The DNA here is from genome assembly GCF_964253815.1 of Caballeronia sp. LjRoot34. Taxonomy (NCBI): domain Bacteria; kingdom Pseudomonadati; phylum Pseudomonadota; class Betaproteobacteria; order Burkholderiales; family Burkholderiaceae; genus Caballeronia; species Caballeronia sp. LjRoot34. The sequence goes on along the minus strand of NZ_CAXUSB020000001.1, from coordinate 2,092,489 downwards.
AACGCCGGCCGCACGGTGCGCGCGCCGCGCTGCGCATCCCAGTCACCCCCCGCACCGAGATACACCACAAAATACTGGATCGAATAGTCGACTGCCTCGCCGATCAGGCTCGCACCGAACACGAGCGTCAGCAGATGCAGCTTGCCGAATATCAGCATGGTGGCGGCGAGCGCGCAGACAATGCCGAGCGCTGTCGAGACGAAGCCGAGCAGGATCAGCCGCGGCGAACGGAACACCCACAACATCAGCAACGCAATTCCGCAGAGCGATGCGATACCGATTAAATGCACCTCGCGCTCTGAAGCAGCGCGCGCAGCCTCCGCGTAGAAAACGGCGCCGGTGCGGGCTAACGTGACATCGGGGAAACCTTGTTTAAGAGCGCGTTCGCCGCCAGCCACGGCTTCGTGGACCGCATGCTGGACCTTCGATTCGTACGCCGAACCTGGCAACGTCGCCATCACAAGAACACTGGTCGCATTGCCGCGATGCGCCACTAGCAAACCGTCTTCAACCTCCAGGTTCGAGGTCGCAAGCGGTAAGCCCGCAAGCCAGTGTTCGAGCCAGCCGAACGGATCATCGGCGAGTTGGGTCGCGAGGCCGCTGCGCAGCGGGCTGTAGAGACGTCGCGCGAGTGTGTCGTGCAAGGAGGCCGTGCCGTCTGCAAGCGCGGTGCGATCGGCAGGTGCAAGCAAGCCGAATCGATACGGCATGTACAGCCCGGAGATATTCGATAAATCGAATGGAGGCAGCTCCGCCGTCACCGAGCCGAACGCTTTACTTGCCGACAACATCGCCCCAAGCTGTTTCGCTGCGGCTTTGGCGTGTGCTGCATCATCGCTGGTTACGAGGAAAACTGTACGATCGCCCAGCGCCGTCGCCAGGGTATCGACCGCCTTTTCAGCGACCGGATCTGCTTCCGTTGCTGGCAATAACGCGAGCAGGTTCGTTTGCAGCGGCGACGGCCCGGCAAATCGCCACACACAATAAAGCGTTGCGACGAGCGCGAGCAGCAGCCAACCGACGCGCATGCCCCACGCCGGTTTTGCGACCTGTGACTGCGGCACCTGCATCATGGCGCTCCGAACAGCGTGCGATCGGCTGGCGGCAGCTCACTCACCGCCGCGCTGTTCGCAAAGTCGATGCGCGTAACGTCGCCATTCGCAAGCGTGATGCGCAGCGCCTGCAAATAATCCCCGCCGCTCATCTCAAGGCCCTTGATCGACTGGGCGAGTTGCGGTTGATTCGGCGTCAGTTGCATGCGCCATTGCGCCGGTGTGCCGTCCGCGTGCACATCGAATTGTGCGTAGAGCGCCGAGAGATCGCCACCCAGCATCGCGCGCATCATCCGGGAAACCTGTGCCACGCCGCGCACGCCGCTGCCACTATTCGAGTTCGTCCGCTGGCCGCTGGAGTTGACCTCGCTCACACCGGTATCGGTGATGACGTAGGTCGCTTTGTACGGTGTATCGATCTGCCAGATCACGCCGCGTTCACGAAAAAAAATCAGCGAGCCCGTGCTGACTAGCGGCTGTTTCATTGCGGACAGCGTTTGAGTTTGCGTGAACTGCGCGCGAACGCCCTTTGCCTGAGCGAGATGCCCCGCTATCTGCGAAACAAGACCCGTATTGCTCGCCGATGCAGGCTGCGCCGCGAAGACCGGTATGGACAACGAGATAAACAAAGACGCAACAGCGCTAAGCCAATTCAACGTGCCCATGCGCGCTCCAGTTTCTCGATCACCACGGGCGGCGACACGAATTGCAACTCCTGCGTCGCGGCGTGAATAGCAACCTGGATCGTATAGCCCTTGGTCAGCCGCTCGCCTGAAGCGGCATCGACAATCTCGTAACCAATCTTCAGGCGGTTTTCATATTCCAGCAACTGCGCGCGTACCTCGATCTGCTGCCCGTAGGTAGCCGGGCGCACGTACTTGAGATGCACTTCGACGATGGGCCACAGATAACCCGATTCCTGCATCTCGCGATAGTCGTAGTCGAACACCCGCAGCAGCGCGGCCCGGCCGATCTCGAAGTACTTCAAGTAGTGGCCATGCCAGCAGACGTTCATGGCGTCGACGTCGTGGAACGGTACTTCAACTGGCGCACTCGCCGTCAGGACCTTGGGGGCCGCAGCTTCACTCATGCTGATCCTCGCTACGGTAACCTGCGACCAACTCACACGCCGCGATCCGCGCAGTCAATGCGCGCAGGTCGCTTTCGAGCGCGCGGTCTTCATCGACGAACGGCGATCCGGCTGTCACGCTATCCATAAATTTACGCAACGGCGGGGGGATGGGCGTCGTATTGTTGATGCGCAGACGCAAGCGCGCGGCCTGGACAGTAGCGAGCGTATGAGCCGCGGCGACTTGCTCGGTCAGCTCCAGGATCCGCAGGCAATCACGTGCGGCGATGGTGCCCATGCTCACTTTGTCCTGGTTATGCGCCTCGGTCGATCGCGAGAACACGCTGGCGGGCATGGTCAGTTTGAGCGCTTCCGCGGTCCATGCCGACGACGATATCTGCACTGCCTTGAAGCCGTGATTGATCGATGCCCGCTCCGGCGCCGCGCCCGACAAACTGCTCGGCAGGCCGTTGTTGAATTTATCGTCGACTAGCAGCGCGAGTTGGCGATCCATCAAATCGGCAAGATTCGCGACGGCCACTTTCAGCGCGTCCATCGCGAAGGCAATATGGCCGCCGTAGAAGTTGCCGCCATGCAGCACGCGTTCACCATCGGGATCGATCAGCGGATTATCGTTGGCGCTGTTCAGTTCGTTCTCGACATCGCGACGCACCCACGACAGCGCATCGCGCGCAACGCCGATCACGTGCGGCGCACAGCGGATGGAATAGCGATCCTGCAAGCGATGCCCCGGCGTGTCCTCGCGGCCGGCGAGATCCTCGCGAATCCATGCCGCGGCTTCGGCCTGCCCCGCGTGTGGTTTGACTTCGAACAGCATGGGATCGAAGTGCGCGGCGCGGCCGTCGAGCGCGACGGTGGACAACGCGGTCAGGCGGGCGGCGAGCCGCGTCAGATGACCGGCACGGGCGAATGCGAGGCACGCGAGGCCCGTCATGACCGCCGTGCCGTTCATCAGCGCGAGCCCTTCTTTCGGCGCGAGCGTGAGCGGTGTGTGGCCTAGTTTGGTCCAGACGCTGCGGGCATCGCACAACTCGTCGCGGAACCGCACGTCGCGCTCGCCAACCAGCGCGGCCGCCACGTAGGACAGCGGCGTCAGGTCACCGCTTGCCCCCACCGATCCCTCCGATGGAATCCGCGGCAGCACGCGATAATTGATCAGGTCCGCGAGTCTTTCAAGCAGCACGTGCCGTACTCCCGAGAACCCGTATGCCAGCGAATTGAGCCGTGCGGCGATGACGGCGAGCGTCTGCGCGTCGTCGAGATGCTGGCCCATGCCACAGCCGTGATAACGCAGCAATTGCAGGGGCAGGACTTCGACCAGTTCCATGGGTACATCGACCACGCAAGAGTCGCCGTAACCGGTATTGACCCCATAGACGGTTGCGCCCTGCAAAAGATGGCGGCGCAGGAATTCGGCGCCGCGTTCAATGCGTGCGCGCCACGCCGGATCGGCACTCAAGGCGACAGGCGTTCGCCGATGGGCAATCGATACGACCTCCTCGATCGTCAGCCGCCTGCCGCCGATCACAATGGCTTCCTCGGCTATACAAGCTGGCTCGCCGCCAAGATCATGTTCGGCCATTCGCGTCTCCATTTCCATTACCCTTGGGACGCGCCCAGAAATCGAAAAAATTGAACCATTGATAAGGCGCCTTGCGGCAATAGTGTTCGAGACGCAACGCATAACGCTGCGCCCAGTCCGCGAGATGCTGCGCACGTTCCCGGCGCGGCAACTCGATGCGCTGCGCGAACGGCTCGAAGTAGAGCCTGTAGCCCTGCTCTTCCTTCAGGCAGAAAAACAGGTACACGGGGCAACCTAGCGCGTGGGCCAACACGTAAGGGCCTTGTGCGAAAGGCGCCGTCGAACCCAGAAACTGCGCCTCGGTCGTGCGGCCGGAATCATGCGCGGGCACGCGGTCGCCGACGATCACCAGCAGCTCGCCTGCCTCCACCCGATCCTGCATCATCATCGCCGTCTCGGGGCCGAAGTCGCTGACCTCGACAAGACGTTGCGCGAACTCGCTATTCGCCGATGCCAGCACGCTGTTGAAACGGCGCGCGTGCTCCGTATAGACAACCGCGGTGATCTTCGCATGCGTGCCGCGCGTGGCAAGCGCCCGGGTCATCTCGAGGTTGCCGAGATGCGCGCCGATTACAAGCGCGCCACGGCCGCTGGCGTTCAACGCTTCGAACGCGGCCGGGTCATCGAACTTCACGTCGTCCATGCTGACGCGACCCGACCATGCAGCGAGTTTATCGAAGCCGGATCGCGCGAACGCGAGCATGTGTTTGTACGCGGACCACCATCCTGGCCGAGGCGTTCCATCCTGCGGTGCTGCCTGCTGGAGATGCATGAAGTAAGTGCGCGACGCAGCGCGTGCACGGCTCCCGGTCAGCAGAAAATACGCGACGATCGGATGCAGCCACAATGCGGTGAAGCGCGTGCCGAAGAGACGGCAGCTAAGCGCAAGCAAGGACATGCCGAGATGGCTGCCGCGTTCCGCGATATGCCACCAGTGCTGCTCGTTTTCATTCGATGAAGTTTCAGAAGCGCGCGGCATCAGCTTGTGTGCGATTAGCATTGGCAGCCTCCCCAGCATGCCCGCGACGAGCCGTGTGTGAGTACGGCTGATGCGCACGTTGTCCCACAGTACGTCGAAGTGCGAAACGCCGTCGCTCGCATAGGTAACGCGCGTCGGGATCGAACGGAACGCTGTCCGGCGCCAGTACAACCGCACCAGTATCTCGATGTCGAAATCCATTCGCGTCGGCAACTTGACGTCATCAATCAACGCGCAGACCACGTCAAGCGGATACAGGCGAAAGCCGCACATCGAATCGCGAATCGTGAACGAAAGCGTTTCGATCCATACCCACACATGCGTCAGATAACGGCCGTAGAGACGCGACTTCGGCACGGAGTCGTCGTAGACGGGGCGACCGAGAATCACCGCGTGAGGTTCCGCGCGCGCGGCCTCGATGAAGCGCGGTACATCGGCGCCGTCATGCTGTCCGTCCGCGTCGATCTGCAAGCCATGCGTGAAACCAGCTTTGCGCGCCGCTCGCAGGCCCGCCATCACCGCCGCGCCCTTGCCGGCGTTCACGGGCAACCGGATCAGCGTGAGCGTGTCCGCGAACTGTTGGCGAAGCGTGGCGAGTACATCCTGGGTGGCCTGGTCGCTGCCGTCATCGACGATAAAAAGTGGCAACCCATGCACGCTGAGATTCGCGACGGTCGCGCTGATCGCGTCCTTGTGGTTGTAGATCGGGATAATGATGCACGGCAGTATGGGCGACCCAAAGCTCATGCGATCCCCCGATAAACAATCACACCGGACGTGCACTCTCTGTGCCCAAGCCGATACGCAAATTGCACCCGCCAGCGCGACGCGTCATGCGTCAACGTGAGATCGAGCAGCGCGCCGGGTGGCACCGGGGCCTTGAACTTCAACTGCTCGATCGATGCCAGCATGCGTACGTCCGGCACTTGCTCGGCGGCCAATCGTATCGCCCAGTCGATCTGTACAACGCCCGGCAGGATCGGCAAGCCGGGAAAGTGGCCGGCGAAATGAACCAGTGTCGGGGGCACGCGAAGTTCGTAGTGCAACGCGGTCTCGCTGCGCACTTCGGAGAGCAGCTCCACGCCGTCCGCGCGTGCATCGAATGCAGCGGCGACAGCCGCCGCCGGCAACTTCCCACGCGCATCAAACGGAAGTGTGAAACGGAAACGCCAGAAACGCGGCAGCACGACGATATCGAAATACGCCGCAAGGTGGCGGCGCAGGATCTTGGCGAGCGCCACGCGTCCTCGTTCCAGCAGCGCTTCACTACCAGCTGCAGTGAGGACCACCACCGCGCCGACACGCTCGCGCGACATCCCTCCAAGCGACACAACCGCCCCCTGCGCCACATACGGATGCAGTCCAAGGCGCGCTTCGAGCTCGGGCAGCGACACGCGCTTGCCATCGAGCTTGATCACGCGATCGAGGCGGCCTTGCAGACGAAAGCGCCCGTCCGTGTCAAACGCAATGGTGTCGTCGGTACGATACCAATCGTCATGGCCCAGATGCGGTGAACGCAGGTTGAGCGCACCGTCGTCACCGCGATGAACCTCGATACCGTTCAACGCTCGCCACGCATCCGTCTGATCCTGCCGACGCCAGGCGATACCGCCCGTTTCCGTGCTGCCGTAGATCTCGACGGGCGCCGCGCCGAACGCCGCGGCATATTTGCTCGCCGCGTCTGCCGCAAGCGGACCGCCCGATGAAAAGAACACGCGGGGCGCAGGACTCAAACTGGCGAAACCATCGAGTTCAGGCCAGCGCGATAGTTGCGCCGGCGTGGAGACCACGACCGTGGATTCCGGCCCGCACTGTGCGATCCGCGCCTGCAAATGTTGCGGTTCGATGCTGAGCGCGCGGTCGAATGCGCGTCCGGCTGCGAGCGGCCAGAACACGCGAAACAGCAGCCCATAGATATGATGATGCGCGACGCTGCCGAGCACGGTTGCGTCGCCAACAAGCACGCCCCACTGCGCCTCGAGCGTATGAACTTCGGCGTTGAATTGTGCGAGCGTCTTGCGGATCGGCTTCGGTGTGCCACTGCTGCCGGAGGTGTACAGCGTGAGCGGCGCATGTGGGTCGATCGATGCAAAAGATCCGATGTACTCCGAACCAGACACCAGCGCGGGCATGTCCGCATCGGTTAGTACGGCATCGTAGGCATTCGATAGATCGGCCAGATAACCGGGCGCTGCATGTGCCGGAATGACCGGTTCCTTGCCGCAGGCGAATAACGCAAACAGCGCGCAGGCGAAGTCGAACGGATCGTCAATGCACAATGCATAGCGCCGCGCCGGCTGCTCGCTTAAACGCGCGGCGATGGCTTGCACTCGCGCGAGGAACGCAGAGAAATCGAGCACGTCGGCGCCGTCGCGGCAAACCGGCGTGCCGGCGTCACGCCTGGCCCACAACAGCTCGTGCAACGCGATCATGCCGCCTCCGAGCGCGCGGCGCGCGGCAGCACGGCCACGTAGCGCCATACGATCTCTCCAACCAGCAGCACCCCTATCAGGCCATACGCGATTGCGCCGTTGTAGAGCGACCACGCAGCACGCGTCCAGAACAACGCGGTATAGGCGGAAAACGCACCGTTCAGCGTGAAGAACACGCACCACATTTGGGTGACCCGGCGCGTGTATCGCACGGCATGCGCGCCAAGCGCCGGCTTGCCCATGCGCGCGAATTTTTCTACCATCGATGGCCCGCGCACAAGCGTCGCGCCAAACGCGACCAGCAGTCCAAGGTTCACAAACGAGGGATACAGATGCAGCAGCAATTCACTGCCGGACAATACGATCCCCGCCGATACGCAGCTTAAAAGGCCCGCTACGCACCAGTCGGTCGCGGTAAGCTGGCGCAGCGATGTCGCGAACGTGCCGGTCCCGGCCCAGCGCTGCAGCCAAAGCAAAGCAAATAGCGCGGCGCCGATGTATCGCGGTGAATCCCAACGCCACGCACACAAGATCATCAACGGGTAGGCGACCTTCAGCGCAACCTGCAGAACCGCGCGCGGCCAGCCAAGGGGCCTCGCGTGCAAACCCGGGCCGCAAGCCTCAGGCGCTGCGGCATCCTGCCCGCCGGCACGTGAATGCTCCGCTTGCATCACCCCTGTTCCGCCAGCAACGACTCCACCGCACCGATCACATCGCCGACCGTGCGTACCGACTTGAACTCTTCCGGCTTGATGCGTCGTCCGGTCATTTCCTGCAGCTTGATAGCGAGATCGACGGCGTCGATGCTATCCAGGTCGAGGTCCTCGTACAGATGCGCTTGTGGCGTCACGCGATCGGGCTCGATCGCGAAGTTCTCTTTGAAGATGGCGCGGATGCGCTCAAGGATCTCTGTCTCGGTCACGATTTGCTCCCCTTTTCTCCGATGTCGTTCGTAGCGCTCAGCCCGCCCTGCTGGCTGGCGACCAGCGCGGCGAGCGTGCTGATCGAACGGAAGTGCTCTCGCGTGCGTTCGTCGTTCGCCGCAATAGTCAATTGGTAGTGTTTGCGCAGCACGATGCCGATCTCGAGCGCGTCGATCGAATCGAGCCCGATGCCATCGGTTTCGAACAGCGGCGCATCGTCATCGATGTCCGCAGGCGTCAGGTCTTCCAGATCGAGTGCATCGATCAGAAGCTGCTTAATTTCCAGTTTCAAAGAATCCATAGTCGAACAGCCGCTGGTTAATGTGCGCCTCAATAGCGCTGGTCAAAGTGCGCGCGGCAAGGGCCGGAGAAAAAGACTCATGCGATGCATCATGCGCCATGGGCCGCTCTGCCATGACGGGCTCGAGCACGGTCACGCGGATGCGGAATGCCCGCGACGGCACGTGATACCAGCGCATCTGCTTGGTGAAGGCCGGCGGGTCGCAGTCCATCAGCACGGGCAGGATCGGCGTGCCTGCCTTGAGGGCGATGTGCGCAAAACCGCGCGAGAATGCGTGCAACCGGTTCGGCGCGGGACTACGCGTGCCTTCCGGAAAAATGATCATGGTATAGCCCGCAGCGATCTGGCGGGCACTGGCTTCAACGAGTTCGACCGGGTCGACGTTGCTCACATATTCGGCGGCCCGCACGATGCCCCAGAAGCAGGGATTACCCCAGTGCGCGTTCTTGACCACGCAACAGGCGGAAGGCGTAAGCGCGAGCAGCACCACCACGTCGAGGTAGGTCGGATGATTGGCCACGACAACCACGGGGCCGGCGTCGCGCAAGGCGGCGGCTCCCGAGACTTCCAGTTCCATCACGCCGATCCACTGCAAAACGGCCACCAGCGCCCGGAAGAACCAGTGAATGATGGTCGTCACCATCCGTTGACGCAACGCGCGATGCGGCCACAACCACGCGAGCGGAAACACCAGCATCGAGAACAGCAGTCCGCAGACGCCGAACACGACGAAGCTCATGCCCGTGGCGACCAGCCGCCAGCCGTAGTTAAGCCGCGCCTTCATGCCAGCTCCAATGCCAGGTCGTACCGGCGTTTTTCCATGTAGCGGGCGCCTGTGTGTCGAGGCAGCGTTGGATCGCTTCGCTCTGCGTAAGGAAATTGTCGGGCACGGCGAAAGGTCTCAATGAAGGTCCCAATGCCGGTTCCGGATTTCCGGAAAGGCCACCCGTAGCCGATATTGTGCATGCAAGCCGTCCTGCCGCGCGGGTGTCGAGCAGGATCGCGAGCGCGCCGCCTTGCACCTCGTCTTCAATCGTGCCGTAGGCGGCATCGGCCGGCTCGTCGGCATAGACCAGCAGCACGGGGGACGACGGATCCGCTTCGAATTGCGCGTGCGCTTCGAGCAATGCAAACCCAAGCGTTTGCGGCCCGGCGGAAATCGCGCTGGCGGGCGAACGATCGCCGCGGGCGATGCCGAAAATGCCGGTCATCGCGTTGAGGACGGACAGGCTGAAAGCGGTCGGCGAAACCGGCTCGCCCGCGCTGATGGCGCGCAGGATGTCTGTCGTGCGCCGCAGTTCACCATGCCGCGATGCGAACACTACCCGCACGCGGTCCCGCTCAGCCACGCAGTCATGGGCGACCTTGAGGGCGCTTCGGGACAGGCTGCTCAGACGACGCCGGACGATCGGCTCGATGAAGCTGATATCGGCGGTCGCCGCGGCAGCGGTGGCTGACCATCGGGCAACGGGCATGGTCCAGCGCAGATCGTGCATACGATGTTTACGGTTTGAAAGACACCAGCACTTCACCAGGATCCGCCTGTGCGGGCAGCACATGAATGGGCCCGCTTCAACCGGACGATCTTCAACCCGCTGTCCGAAGATGACCGGCGGTTATACCGATGCCTGTACCGACTTAACGGCATTTTGTGCCGATTGTTAAATACCATATGGGGTACATGAAGCGGGTAAATGGATATCTGGATTTGGACCGGCTCCGCGTTGAGGGGCGAATCATACTGAAAATTGCTTGTTAAATCAGCCAGAAAACCCGTTCACGTCTGGATAAGTCCCACATATACGACGCAGAGCCAGAATAGATTCCATGCGCCCCGACCGAAATTCGGGCGCGATACCGCCAATCTAGCCGCCGCACCGTCATTGTCCAAATCAAAAAAGTTACGGAATGTATGTTCCGCCGCGTGCTGGCTATCACTGGCGGTGCCTCCTCTCCTCACCGGTCGTTGATCCGCTCGTCCAGGCAACTCGCGCAATAGTCGCGGCGATCATCAAGAACAGGCCTCTCCCGGAGCTGTGCGGGGCTGCCGGAGCGTTGCCTATGCCCGGTGCCTTGCAAAAAATAAGTCCGGAAATAGTGACCTGACCGGTGCATCGCTCGGCTTCGTACAATGGGTAACGTTTCTTACCTGGTTTCTTACTTGATGGGGCGACAGGACGTACTGCCGGTCTCTGTGTCGCCGTGAGACCCGAATGCCTCTCGTAAGGTAACGAACTGCAGCCCTCGCTTTTTGGCGGCGTCGAAGATCCTCGGCAATACGCAGAGCAAGACGGGTTGACCGTCGTCGGTAATGGCGGCGGCGCCATCGTGGAGCAGCAGGATGTCGCGCGGTGCCAGATCACGCAGCAATCGCCGTGCCACGATTTCGGGGTCGCGCTCGCGGGTATCGAAGCCGCGTCGTGTCCAGGCGGCCAGCCTTAGATCGAGCTTTTGCAAGACTGGCTCCAGCAGGATATTGCGCAAGCCCGCCGGCGCCCGGAAAAACGCCGGCCGCTCGCCCGTCAGTTCCGTCAGCGTGCGTTGCGCCGTATCGATTTCCCGGCTTAGCGCGCCCATGCCCGTCACCGAAAAAGTATGCACATGCTTCTGCGAGTGGTTCTCCACGGCATGTCCTCGCGCGACGATCTCGCGGGTCAACGCGGGATATCGGCGCGCGCGTTCGCCAATCAGAAAAAACGTGGCGCGAACCCTGTGCGCATCGAGCAGGTCGAGGACCTGGGGCGTGACGAGTGGATCAGGACCGTCGTCGAGCGTGAGCGCGATGGCGTTTGCGTTACGCGGGACGGCGGGCAAGCGAGTCCAGTTGGCGCCGAGCAGCGTTGAGCGCGGCCATAGTCCCGCGGCCGTCACCGTCGCATGGTTGATCGCCGTGCCGGCCAGCCACCAGGGCCACATCTCCGGCGCGGCGGCGCAGCCCGCTAGTGCCACCGCATGCCACGCCGCCGTGACCTTCAGCGCGAGGGGAGACCCTGTCACAGGCCAGCGACGCTCGGACGCTGCATCCGGATCGAGTTGCAGTCGCGGATGAAGTTTGAGCATGCGTGTTCCTTCTTTGATTCCAATAACGTTTAACCGTTTATACGCTAATAAAAAATGCCCCCGGGCAGGCCGGGTTGAACACGACCCAAGTTTACCTATTTCCTACGGAAGGCATTCGCAGGCGTTGGCACTCATTGTGGTCACGTGAATTTTAACGTTTAGCGGTAGCGTCAGAGCGTTTTCACGGTGATATCGTCGTAACGCCTGAGCTTGTAGATCGCGATGGAGACGATCCAGCTCACAATGAATACGCCAATGACGATGTAGCCCAACAGCCCGAAGTGCTCGTTGACGCTGCCGATAGAATCCCAGAACGGGCCCTTGAGCCCGAAGTTGTCCTGGAGCAAACCCAGCACCTCGATGCCGCCAATCAACACCGCGACCACCACTGAGACAAACGTGATCGTGATGTTGTAGTAGAGCTTGCGCATGGGCCGGACAAAGGCCCAGCGATACGCACCGAGCATCAGGATGCCGTCGGTGGTATCGACCAGCGACATGCCCGCCGTGAATAAGATCGGCAACACGAGCACCGACCAGAACGAGAGGCCATGCGACGCCTGGGCCGCCGATATGCCGAACAACGCAACCTCGGTCGCGGTATCGAATCCGAGCCCGAACAGGAATCCAACCGGATAAAGATGCCAGCTACGCGATACCAGTTTCAACAGCGGCCGAAGCAAACGCGACAGGAAACCGCGATTGTTCAGCAGGAGGTCGAGATCGGTTTCGACCAGCGGTTCGCCACGGCGCACGGCGCGAAATGTCCTGATCACAGAGGCCAGCACAATTAGGTTCGCGATGGCCAGGACGAACAGGAACAGCGCCGAAACACTGGTGCCGATCAGACCGCCGATGCCTCTCAGGTCATCGAAATGAGCCGTCAGCGCTGTCGCGGCGAAGGCGACACCAACTGTGAGCGCGACGACCACCGTCGAGTGTCCGAGCGAGAAAAACAAGCCGGCGCCGAGCGGACTGCGGCCTATCTGGAGCAGCTTGCGCGTGACGTTATCGATAGCGGCGATGTGGTCCGCATCCACCGCGTGGCGCAGCCCGAACGTGTACGCTAAAAGCGCAGTGCCCAGAAGCGCAGGCTGCCCGTGAAAAGCCGTCAGTGCCCATGTCCATGCGAGCACATTGAAGACGAGGAGGAGCGCATAGATCCCAGTGATTTTGTGGCGCAGACCCGTTGGGCGGTCATTAAAAAGCTGAGACATTTGTTTTAGCATCATGAGCCTCGCATCCTTCCGTGCCCTTCGCACAATCAACAGCCGCGCCGCTCGCGCTTAACGCACCGTTTCCCCGACCTCTGCCAACGCGGCTGCTTCCAGCCATGCGTACCACGCCTTCATCCCCGCCCCGGTTTGCGCCGATACCTGCAGTACTTCGATAGAAGGATTCACCTGCCGCGCATACGCAATGCAGCGTTCGACATCGAAACGCAAGTGCGGCAGCAGATCGATCTTGTTCAGCAGCATCAGGCGGCTTGCACGGAACATGTGAGGATACTTGAGCGGCTTGTCTTCGCCCTCGGTCACCGACAGGATCACCACTTTCGCCTGTTCGCCGAGATCGAACAAAGCGGGACATACAAGATTGCCGACGTTCTCGATCATCAGCCATGCATGCGAAGGCGGATCGAGTTGCGCCAGCGCGCGCGAGATCATGCTGGCATCGAGATGGCAACCCGTGCCCGTGTTGATCTGTACTACACGGCAACCGGTCGCGCGAATGCGCTCGGCGTCGTTGAGGGTCGCCTGATCGCCTTCGATGACCTGGATCGACTGGGTACTGCGTAACGCCTGGAGATCGCGGATGGTACGTTCAAGCAGCGTGGTCTTGCCCGCGCCCGGCGAGCTGACGAGGTTCAGTGCGGTGATATGGCGGCTCGCCAGCCAGCCACGGTTGTGTTCGGCAAGCAACTGATTCTTCGCCAGAACATCCTGTTCGAGCGCGATTGTTGTGCCGTGGGTTGCCGCGGCAATCGCCACTTCGGAGAGGGACGCCGGCGAGTGTTCGGTGCCCGGGTGATCGAGGGCTACAGGCGTTTGTGCGTGGTGGTGTTCGTGAACGTGAGTTTCGTGAACATGACGATGCGCCCGCGCATGCAGATGCGCGGCCACGCTCACGCCGGCGCCGCCGCCCGCCAGTTGCCGCCACGAACCCGGTTTGCGCGCCGCACCGCCTTCCCCTTCCGCCGGCGTCTCAATTCGCTCACCGGTCTCAGGGTCTGTGATCACCGTGTCGGCACCTTTCGAGCAACCGCATGTGGTACACATCAAGCCACCTCCATCTGTTTTATCTTCAGCTCGCTGCCGGCCAGCAGTTCAAGATTGACGCTTCCGCACGCGCAGTGTTCGAGCAGGTCGGTCATGTCCACGCTGCCGCCGCAGTCCAGGCATCGCGCCAGGCCCGGTGTCTCGACAATCTCCAGCGCCGCGCCTTCGACCACGGTGTCTTTTGCGCAGACATCGAAGCAAAAACGGATTGCGTCCGGCATCACCGCCGACAACCGCCCGATCTCCAGCGTCACGCGCAGTACCCGCGCGCCCATCGCGCGTTCGGCGCACAACTCGACCACACTATTCGCGATGCTCAGTTCATGCATGAGACTGCGCTCCGTATTCCCTTACGTCTGAAGCTCGCTAACAGATCCGGGGCAGTTGCTCACCCGTCAGCATGTCGACGATTCGCTGTCCACCGAACACCGTATGCAACACCACGATGCCCGCAGGCTGCGCCACTACCTCGCCGATCACAGCCGCCCGCGTGCCCGCCGGGTGCGCATGCATCGCCGCGAGCACGCTTGATGCGGCGTGTGCGGGAACTATCGCAACCAGCTTGCCTTCATTCGCCAGATACAGCGGATCCAGGCCGAGGATCTCGCAAGCGCCCTTCACTTCCTCGCGGATCGGCAGCGCGTTTTCCTGGATGCGGATCGCCACACCCGACGACACCGCGAACTCGTTCAGCACCGTCGCTACGCCGCCGCGTGTTGCGTCACGCATGCAGTGGATGTCCTTGCACGCACCCAGCATTGCATCGACCAGTGATGCGAGCGGCACGCAATCGCTTTCAATATCGGACTGCAACGCAAGCTGTTTTCGCGCGACCAGAATCGCTACGCCGTGGTCCCCGAGAAACCCGTTCACGATCACCACGTCGCCTGGCTGTGCGCGCCGCGCCGATATATTCACGCCGGGCGGCACGACGCCCACGCCTGCGGTGTTGATGAAGAGCTTGTCCGCGCAACCGCGCTCGACCACCTTGGTGTCGCCCGTAACAATAGACGCACCTGCTTCAATCGCGACACGCTGCATGCTTGCCGCCACGCGACGCAGAACATCAACCGCCAGGCCCTCTTCAATTACCATCCCGCACGATAGAAACAGCGGTTTCGCGCCCGACATGGCGAGGTCGTTGACCGTGCCCGATACCGCCAGCGTGCCTATGTCACCGCCTGGAAAAAACAACGGGTCGACGACGTAGCTATCGGTAGTGAACGCGAGCCGGTCGCCGAGACGCGCGAGGTCCGCAAGCGGAAAAACCGCCTGGTCTTCGAGCGCGGCGAGCGTGGGGTTGTCGAAAGTGGTGACAAATACGTCCTCGATCAGATCACGCATCGCCCGGCCGCCGCCGCCGTGCGCGAGATTGATCGTGACATCGCGTAGCCTGCCGATCCGGTCGTTCATGCTCCCACTCCCGGGTTGACCACTTCCGGCGTGACGCCCTTATGAGCGAACAACGCCGATGTATCGATGCGTGCATAACGGTAATGCGCCGCGCACGCGCCTTCGCTCGATACCATCAACGATCCGAGCGGCGTCTCCGGCGTGCAGGCAGTACCGAATACCTTGCACTGCTGCGGCTTGATCACGCCCTTGAGCACTTCCCCGCACTGGCAGGATTTTGGATCGGCGATCTTCAGGTTCGCGACAGGGAACTTGCGCTCGGCGTCGTAAGCGGCGAAGCGTTCGCGTATCCGAACGCCGGAGTGATCGATCGATCCCAGTCCGCGCCACTCGAAAAACTCGCGCAACTCGAACACTTGCTCGATCGCCGAGAGCGCCTGTGCATTGCCGTCTTCCGGCACGATCCTGCCGTACTGGTTCTCCACTTCGCAGCGACCTTCGGCAATCTGCCGCAGCACCATCCACACCGATTGCAGCACGTCGAGCGGTTCGAATCCGGCAACCGTAATCGGCCGCCGGTAATGCTCAGCGATAAACCGGTACGGCCGCGTGCCGATCACCATGCTCACGTGCCCCGGTCCAAGGAAACCGTCGAGATGCAGGTCGGGGGAATCGAGGATGGCCTTGATCGTCGGAATGATCGTGATGTGATTGCAAAACAGCGAGAAGTTATTGATGTGTTGGACGTGAGCTTCCAGCACGGTCATCGCGGTGCTCGGCATGGTGGTTTCAAAACCAAGCCCGAAGAAGATCACCTCCCGATGCGGATTCGCACGCGCAACAGCCAGCGCGTCGAGCGGGGAATAAACCATCCGTACATCTGCTCCATCGGCCTTCGCTTTCAGCAAGCTCTTGCGCGAACCGGGAACGCGCATCGCGTCGCCGAAGGTCGTGAAGATCACTTCAGGCCGCTCGGCGAGCGCCACGCAGTCATCCACGCGGCCCATCGGCAACACGCAGACCGGGCAACCGGGGCCATGAACGAATTCGACCTCGGGCGGCAGCATCTGGTGAATCCCGTACCTGAAGATGGAATGCGTATGGCCGCCGCAGACTTCCATGATCTGCAACGGCCGTTCAAGGCCTCCACGATCGTGCACGATCCGCTCGACCAGTCGATGGATCTCATGCGTGAGCGTACGGGCTTTCTCCGGATCGCGGAATTCGTCGACGTATTTCATGACACGCGCTCCGCTGCTGCTGTGTCAGGGACACTCAGGCTGCCGCGTTCATCGGCGAGCAGCGTATGAACCAGGTCCCACAGGATGTGGTAAATCGCGACGTGGGTTTCCTGGATCCGATGAATGCTGTCGCTCGGCACCACGAGGCAATGGTCGAGCGCGCCGCGCGCTGCCATCTTGCCGCCGTCATGCCCGGCCAGGCCGATGGTCACCACGCCCATCTCGCGCGCTTTTGCGAATGCGGCGAGCAGGTTGTCCGAGTTGCCGCTGGTGGATATCCCGATCAGCCCGTCGCCCCGGCGCGCCTGCGCCACCAGTTGCCGCACATAGATATGCGCGAACCCGACGTCGTTACCGACGGCCGTCATCATGGCGGTATCGGCGACGAGGTTGACTGCGGTGAGCGCCGGACGCCCGGCCGTTACCGGATGCAGGAACTCCACCGCGATGTGTGCAGCGTCGCAACTCGAACCGCCGTTGCCCATCGAAAAGAGCCTGCCGTCACGGCGATAAACATCCGCAATCGCATGCGCTACGGCGACCACGGCAGTGGCGTTATCCGCGAAGAACACGCGCTTCGCGTCGATGCTCGCCTGCGCCTTCTGCGCGACCGATTCGAGCAGCGCTGCGTCGAGTTTCGCCGCGTCCTGATGCTCGCCGTGAAGGAATGGATACAGGCCATGTAGCGCCCGATGTTCAGTCATGGCGCACTCCGTCGCGGTGGTTGAATGTGTCAGGAGGTGGCGGCTCACCGCCTCCCTCCATCATCGCGGCCATCTCTGCCTGCGCTTCGCCAAGTTCACGCAACAGAGCAAGCGTGCGCATGGCTTCGGTTTCGTCGAGACGGCTCATCGCGAAGCCGACATGCACCAGCACCCAGCCGCCGACACATGCGGACGGCGGCCGGTCGTCATCGACGATGAACGCGATGTTGATGATCCGCCGCACCCCGCCTACATCGACCAATGCGAGGTTATTGTCCGCGTCGCTGATCTCGACGATCTGTCCCGGGATGCCTAAGCACATGACCTGCTCCGTGGTTCAACCAATGCGGACGAAAGAGCACGCGCGGCGGTGATTGCCGCTTGCCCGAACGCAATGCCACCGTCATTGGACGGTACCTGGCGATGTGCCAGTACATTAAAACCGCATGCCGCGAGGCGTGCGGTGAGTTGTTCAAACAACACGCAGTTCTGCATGACGCCACCGGAGAGCGCGACGGTACGGACCTGCGTGGCTACAAGCAAACGACCGGTCATCTGAACGATCGCTATCGCAAGACCTTTGTGAAAGCGCGCGGCCATGACCGGTACAGATGTGGCGCGCAGCATGTCGTCGAGCAGCGCGATCCACATGGAGGTCGGGTCGATCAACAGCGAAGTATCCTTTTCCGCGATTTCGAACGGATACGCCCGCGCGTCGTCTTCATCGTGGAGCGTGCGAGTATCGATCATCGCTTCGAGTTCGATCGCGGCCTGCCCTTCGTATTGAACGCGTTCGCGGCACACGCCGAGGGCCGCAGCGACTGCATCGAACAGACGTCCTGCCGAGCTTGCAACGGGGCTATTGATCCCGCCGTCGATCATCTGATCGAGCAGCGTCAATGGACGGTCGGAAAGGAAATGGTGGAGATCGAGCTTCGCGTATTGCTTCGCGAAACGCGGCCATCCGAGACTCGCGCACAGATGCGCGTACGTGTTGCGCCACGGCTCATAGACCGCGTACGCGCCTCCGGGTAGCGCGACCGGTGTGAAGCTCGCCAGACGCTTGAAATTCACGTAGCCGCCGAGCAAAAACTCGCCGCCCCACAGCGCGTTGTCCAGGCCCATGCCGAGCCCGTCGAGCACAATGCCAAGAACGTCGGTGCCCAAGCTGACATCATTTTCCGCAAGACATGCCGCGAAGTGCGCATGATGGTGCTGGATCTCGGCAAGCGGTAAATGCCGCTGCTGTGCGATATCGATACCGAGCTTGCGCGACAGATAGTCGGGATGCAGGTCGACCGCGACGAAACGCGCTTCATGTTCGAACAGATGTTGATAACGCGCAAGCGACAGCGTGTAGTCGCGATATGTCTCGCCGTTCTCCAGTTCGCCGATGTGATGCGACACGACCGCTTCGCCATCGCGCAGCAGGCAGAAGGTGTTTTTCTGCTGAGCGCCCATCGCGAGGACTGGCGGCGCAGCAGCAAAATCATGCGGCAAACGCAGCGGCGCAGGGGCATAACCACGCGAGCGGCGCAGCAAACGCGGTACGCCGCCCATGACTCGCGCGACCGAATCGTCCACTCGCCGGGCAATGTCGCGGTCGTGCATCAGCCAAGCGTCGGCCATACCTGCGAGACGCTGGCGGGCCTCGTCGTTATCGATGCATTGCGGTTCGTCAGCGAGATTGCCGCTGGTCAGCACGACCGGGCCATCAAGCGATTGCATCAGCAGATGATGCAGTGGGGTTGAAGGCAGCATGAAACCCAGCGTCGCGATACCCGGCGCAGCGCCCGGAAACGGATCGCGTGTACCTTGATCGATCATCGGCATGATCACGATAGGTCCGGCTGCGCTTTCAAGCAGGACCTCGTCTGCTCCGCTCACCAGACAATAGCGTTCGATCATCGCCACGTCACGCGCGAGCAGCGCAAACGGCTTGCGCTCGCGATGTTTCAGCGCGCGTAATTTCGCAACGGCAGCGTGATCTGACGCGGCGCATGCAAGCTGAAAGCCGCCAAGCCCTTTGATCGCGACTATCTTGCCGCGCTCGATAAAGCAGCACGTGGTATCCAGCGGATCGCCTTCTGCAACTGAACCGTCGGCCAGCTCCAGCCACGGACGAGGCCCGCAAGCCGGACATGCAATAGGCTGCGCATGAAAACGCCGGTCGTCCGGATCGTCATATTCACGCGCGCAGGCGTCACATAACGGAAACGCCGCCATCGTCGTGTTCGGGCGGTCATAAGGGATTGCCTGGACTATCGACAAGCGCGGTCCGCAATGCGTGCAGTTCGTGAACGCATAACCATATCGACGGCTCGACGGGTCGAACGTTTCGTTGATACACGCCCGGCACGTGACCGCGTCCGGCACCACGCCGGTATGCGCATGACCGCTTGCACTCGCGACGATCCGAAAGCCACCGGAAGGCGGCGGCGTCTCGCGCAATGCGTAACGTTCGATCGCATCTATCCGCCCGAGCGGCGGACAATCGCTGCGCAAGCGTTCGACAAAATCATCGAGCGTACTTGTGTCGGCCCATGCGTGGATCAGCACACCTTCGCTGTCGTTGCCTACATCGCCGCTCACGCCGCAAGCGTGCGCAAGACGCCATACTGCCGGCCTGAACCCTACGCCCTGCACCAGTCCGCGCACACGAATGACCTCTCCGGCCGGGGATATCACGGACGGCTCGTCGCTAACCGGCGGCAGGCACAGGCTCATGGCCGTACCCTTCACATGTTGCGGATACGGATATAACGGCGGATATCCTTCATGTTCGCCGCAACGCCAACGATCAGCCCGGACAATAACAAGTACTTCAGCAAGAGCTTCATCATGCTCTCCAGTGGCCCTGCGGCATGCTCCCGGCGTTGACCACGGTGGTCTGCGCCTGCATGCTTTCGATCATTGATTCGATGGTGTCTACTGCTTCATCTACCGCCGCCGCAACGGGTGCGCTCAGTCCCATGCGACCCTCTTGTCCATCCTCCGTGCCGAGACTTTCCGGCTCACAACCGATTAGAACAATACGTCCGACTTCACCGCCCATCGCTTGCACGGCCTGAAGGACTTTCGCCGGATCGAGATCATGCGGCGACAACAAGACGGGCGAAGCATCGCCTTGAAAACCTTCCCCCATGTTCGTAACCGATGGCTCGATGACGTACAGCGTGCCCGGCGCTCCGCCCCGATGCGTTGCATCGACGAGAATGGCAAGGTCCACGCCGTCCAGCAGCGCGTAATACAGATCGATCCCCCGGATTCCGTAGTCGATCACCCGCCCATCCGGCGGCCACGCGTCGGTGTGTCTTTCATGCAAACGCCG
Organism: Caballeronia sp. LjRoot34; assembly: GCF_964253815.1. Classification (NCBI taxonomy): domain Bacteria; kingdom Pseudomonadati; phylum Pseudomonadota; class Betaproteobacteria; order Burkholderiales; family Burkholderiaceae; genus Caballeronia; species Caballeronia sp. LjRoot34. The sequence continues at coordinate 2,072,162 of NZ_CAXUSB020000001.1, read as the reverse complement.
CACGACTTCAACGCCGAAACCATCGTCGCCCAGGAAGACGTTGCCCACGCCCGCGACCAGGATCGACGTCATGACGGCCGCTCCTCGCGCAGCGGTTCCATCTCGTCGGGCGCGAAAAAGAATCGGTGACCCGGCATGCGCGCCAAGCCAAAGTCACGCCCGGGATCGCAGTCGATCGTCACGGCCACGTGAACGTGATCCTCGAAATCGCGCTCGATCGATTCGATGGTCGCTATCTGATCGCGCAAGGCCAGGTCGAAGATATCGGCGCGTGCATGGGGATGCAGCACGACGCGCGAGCCGACCTGCAAGGCCACGCCGTTGACATTGACACAAGAAAGCCGCGGCTTCGCGTCGAGCGCGGCCCAGGGCGCCGTGTCCTCGGGGGCCTCTCCTGTTTCCTCGGACACGTCGGGACAACCCCGGCCCATCCCGGTACCCGCCCGCACTTCACGCAAGGTCCCATGGAGACGTTGCATGTCGTTCGCGGACAGATTTTCCGTGCGTTCGAGCAGCGCGCGTGAGCGTTCATCGCCTGCGGCCATCTCGCGCTTTTCGGCGTCGGTCATGGTGAGGATTCGCAGCGTCAGGATCTCGTCGATCTCGGTCGCGTCGAAGAGATCGCCCGCGCTTTCCGGCGCGACCTGCGGGTAGTCGTAGAGGATGATCGGCGCCGCGAGCATGGTGTCGTGGCGTTCACCGGAGCCGACCAGCACGGGCCATAAGCCGATGTTCTTGCAAGCCGCAACAGCTTCCGCCAATTCGTCCGGTGGCTCGATCGAGGAGACGAACGCCGCGCCCTCCAAGGCCAGTACCGCATGACACGAAAGCAAAGCGAATGACGAGGCGGCATCGCGATTCAAACGCTGCGGTTCGTCAACCGGCGTCGCGTTGACTATGCGGACCGTAAGCCTGAAGGTGCGTTCATCGATCCGCGTCGCGCAGCATTCCACCCGGCCAACGATGGCCGCCCGCGTGCGCACAAGCGCACCGCGCACGCGGCCATCCGTTTCCACGAGCGGTTCAGCAGTGCTGCTTCCGGCCAGAGAAAACGGCAGGCGTAACCCCTCGGTACACAATTCGCCAAGCGACAATACCGGGACCTCGACATGCTGCTCGCCGGCTTCCTGCCATGCGTCCAAACGCCGTCCACCCACTTCCAGCGAAGTTACCGACCTGGACGACAATTCATCTAGCCCAGTCCACGCCGCCGCGGGCTCGTTCAACTCACGCACGTCGCGTTCGATCAGATGCAGGAAGCACGGGCGCACCGTCACCCGTGCTTCATAGTCGCCTTCGATCACGCATTCGGTCTGCATCATCGATGCATCGCTGCCGGACCAGTCGGCCCACACTTGCGGATATACGCTCCCAAACGTCCAGCGCTGCCGATTCTTCACCGAGGACGGTCTATACGGGTAAAGCATATATCCCTCGTACAGCACGGCCTGAACGATCCCATCGATGGCGTTCATTGCAAGCCTCCCTGCGCGGGCCACGCCTGTTCGCTGCGGGTCTCGTCCAGCAGGGACGTAAGTGCTTCGTCACAGCCGGTCAAGCCTCGCTCGATCCGATAACGCTCCAGCCGCTCGAACACGCCGCGCTGCACGCACATCCATGCGGTGTTCGGGTAGTAGTAGTCCCGCATCGCGCGCCAGGTTGCGACCGGCAGGCGGAACGCGGTTTCCTTGTGCCACGGAACACGCGCGACTTGCAGCGTGCCATCGCTCTCGCGATAAAAAATCGTGCCGCTGAATTGCAGCATCAAAGGAATCTCTCCCTTTCCATCTGCCAGCGCATCGAAATACTTCGCCGCCGCGACATTGAAGTCGAACGTGCACGGCACCGAAAGATCGACCGTGCAGGACTCGGTGAAAGAAGGAACAGCCGCATTCGCGTGGGTCCACAGAAGGGTCCGCAACGTCTGCGACCAGCGCTGCGGTACGCCGAACAAGTCGCTGAGCCGCGCCTGATCGACCGGCTCGTAGGTGCGCCGGGTCGCTTCTATCTGGATCTGGCAATGCAGCGCGAGGCTCGCGATTTCCTCCTCGGCGGCCGACCCGTTCGGCGTGCTCTTATTGGTTACGCGCAGCTTGAACAACAGCAACGGCGAAACCGAATGCAGCGCGACCTCAGCACCCTCGACGACGAAGTCAAGATCAGGCATTCGGCACTCCCTCGGGCAAGCGCTCGCCCGCTTTCAGCGCCGCAAAACACGCGTGGATCGCGCGCCATGCATCCACGCCGCCCGACACTCCGCGCCAGCGCGCCCGGATCACGCCGGTCAGCGCATAACACTGGTCGATAGGCACGCGGTAATGCTCACGCGCCCCTTCCACGCGATTCACCAATAGCGCTTCGACATCGGGTTCGAGGGTATCGAGGATCGGGTTGTCGGCAACCAGACGGTCCCACGCGCCCAGATCGAGCGATGACTGCATCGCGCCGGCAGCGCCCGGGTACATCGCGATCACGCGTTGCGCCGCCGAGTCCCTATAAAAAAACGCAATGCCGATCGGGATCGCCAATGCGTCCCATTGTTCATCGCTCAGATGAAACTCCCTGAGCCAGCGAACGTTTTCCGGCACCCGCTTATAACGCGCGTTTTGCTGGTTCCCGAACAGCAACGCGCATGCGCGGCAGCAGCAACGCAGCGCGCGCTGTTCCAGCTCGACCACATGAGGATGAGTCCCGTCGAGCGGTTCGCCGCACAGTTCGCAGAGAACAATCTGCGGCGGCCGGGCGAACGTGCGCAGCGCAGCTACCCAGCCACGTTGCCCGTGTTCCCGAGGTCGCCCATCCATGCGCGCATTCATGATGTTGGCAGCGTTGCGACAAACCGCAGCTCGTGGACATTGACGTCCGGTATCCCGTCAATTTCAATGCGCGCCACGTCCGGCGCCTGTTCAAAAATCGCCCGCTCGATATCGTTCTGCACATCGGCGGGGGTGACATGCTTGCCAGTCAGCACGCCCGCCAGACGAACGCGTACCAGGTCCTCCCGCGCATCGACCAGTTCGATCCTTACGCCTTGCGCACCAAGCGGCGCCCGCAGTCCTTCGACCGCATGCGCGACGCGGCTACCCAGATCCTGCGGATGCAACCCATGCAGCAACAACAATGCGCTGACCTGTTTGTCCTGCATCAGCCGGGCGACGATCGGACCATCAGCGCCATCCGCCTCGGTCACGATCTCGGCCAGCCGCGCAAGACCGCTTGCATGCAACTCGAGCACCACCTGCAACAACGCCTGCGCAATATCGCGCGCACGCGTGTCGTCCAGTGTCGCCAGTGCTGCAATCAGTTCGTCGATGCGCCGTTGTTGTTCTTCAAGCACGCGCGCGTCGCTCATGAGTGCCCTCCCGGCTTCATGCCCGGCGGAACGCCGAAGGTTGGCGAATGCGCGACATCGACGGTCTTGCCATCTCCGACATACATATGGACACCGCACGGCAGGCAAGGATCGAAGCTGCGCACGGCCCGCATGATGTCGATACCCTTGAACTTGTCCGGCCCGTTCTCTTCGAAGATGGGCGTGTTTTGTACCGCGTCTTCATACGGTCCGGGCGTGCCGTAGATATCGCGCGGATTCGCATTCCACGGGGTCGGCGGATATGGATGATAGTTCGCTATCTTGCCGCCCTTGATCACCAGGTGATGCGACAACACCCCGCGCACCGCTTCATGAAAACCGCATCCGATGGCTTCGTCGGGCACCTCGAACGGCGTGAATGTGCGTGTATGGCCCGCGTGCAATTCAGCCAGCGCCTTCTCCGCGAAATGCAGCGCGCACGCTGCCGCATAGGCCTGGAAATAGGTCCGCGCGCGGTCACGTTCAATCGCGTTGCTCCACTTCGGGATCTTCCATTCGAACTCGACCTCCGGTTTGAGCGCTGTCTTCGGCAGATAGATCTTCACGCTGTGACCCGTCGACTTCACATAGCCGATATCCACCAGGCCCGCGAGCGCGGTCGTCCACAGCCGAGCGATCGGACCACCGCCGGTATCGAGCGCGAGATAGTCGCCCGTGCGCTTGTCGTACCAGCGCGGCGACATGACCCACGTGTAGTTGCCATCGAACTTGCGTTTCTGCGGTCGCGGCAAGGTGGTCTGGTTCCACGGATGCTTGCGATCGATAGGATTGCCCAGCGGGTCTTGCCGGACAAAAGTCTCCTCATGATCCCAGTCTTCGTAGAACGAGCTGCCGAGCAAAATCCGGATGTTCAGGTTGATCTCGACCAGATCCGTGGTCACGAGTTCGCCGTCCACCACCACGCCCGGTGTGACGAACATGCTGCGGCCCCAGTCGGTCATCGACTTGTAGTTGTAGTCGCATACATCGGGGTCCTGGAACGACCCCCAGCAGCCCAGCAGGATGCGCCGGCGGCCGACTTCCTCGTAACCCGGCAGCGCTTCATAAAAGAAATCGAACAGGTCGTCATGCAGCGGCACGACCTTCTTCATGAACTCCACATACTTCATTAGCCGCGTGATGTAGTCGGTGAAAAGCTGCACGGTCGGTACCGTCCCCACTCCACCGGGATACAGCGTCGACGGATGCACGTGCCGCCCTTCCATCAGGCAGAACATCTCGCGCGTATAACGGCTTACATGCAGCGTCTCGCGATAGAACTCGCCGGTGAACGGATTCAGCGCGGTCATGATGTCCGCGATGGTCTTGTAGCCGTGAATCTCCGCGTGCGGCGAGGCGGTCTTCTGCGCTTTCGCCCAGACGCCGGGGTTGGTTTCCTTGACCATCTGCTCGCAGAAATCCACGCCGACCAGATTGTCCTGGAAGATATTGTGATCGAACATGTACTCGGCCGCTTCGCCGAGATTGACGATCCATTCCGCTATGTTCGGCGGTTTCACGCCATAGGCCATATTCTGGGCATACACCGAGCAGGTTGCGTGATTGTCACCGCAGATGCCGCAGATACGGCTGGTAATGAAGTGCGAGTCGCGCGGGTCCTTGCCCTTCATGAAGATGCTGTAGCCGCGAAAAATCGACGACGTGCTGTAGCACTCGGCGACCTTGCGCTGCTCGAAATCGATCTTCGTATAAATGCCGAGACTGCCGACAATCCGCGTGATCGGGTCCCAGTTCATCTCGACCAGTTTGGACGGCTGTGACGCCGTCCCCGACTTCAATTCAGGTGCTGCAATGTCCGCCATGACCCCCTCCTGGATACTTCTGTCTCTCACGCAAACCGCTGCGATGCCAGCCATCAACCGCGGTTTCCATACGTGTTCCGCGAAGCCGTTCAGCGACGATAGCCAGTCGTCAGCGTGGGACGGTTATGCCGCCATTTCGGTTCCTGATTGACGGTCGAATTGGTCAGCTTGCGCAGGCTGCGGATAAGTCCGCCGTAAGACTTGATGAGATTCGACGAGAGGACCGCACCCGGGGGCTCGTCCATGAACGGCATGAACTTGTCGGGGAATCCGGGCATCGTGCAGCCGATACAGATTCCGCCGACGTTCGGGCACCCGCCCACGCCGTTGATCCAGCCACGTTTTGGAACGTTGCAGTTGACCACCGGCCCCCAGCATCCGAGCTTGACGATACAGTTCGGACTCCCATATTCCTTCGCGAACAGAGCCTGCTCGTAGGAACCCGCGCGGTCGCAGCCATCGTGCACGGTGCGCTGGAACAGCCACTTGGGACGAAGCGCGGCGTCCAGCGGAATCATGGGAGCGAGGCCCGCCAGTTGATACAGCAGGTATAGCAGCGTCTCCATGAAGTTGTCGGGTTGAACCGGACAACCCGGGACGTTCACAATAGGCAGGCCTGCCTTCGACTTCCAGTCCCATCCAAGGTAGTCCGCGAGGCCCATGCAACCCGTGGGGTTGCCTTCCATTGCATGAATGCCGCCGTAGGTCGCACATGTGCCCGCACCGACCACGGCCAGCGCTTTAGGCGCCAGGCGATCGAGCCATTGTGGAATCGTGATGGGTTCATGCGTGTCGGGATCTGTTCCCATGGCCGCCCAGTACCCTTCTCGATTGATCTTCTCGTTCGGGATCGAGCCTTCCATGACCAGCACGAAGTTATCCATCTCACCCCGCGCCGCAGCATGAAACGGCGCCATGAATTCCGCGCCGTTTTCATAAGCCAGCACCGGATTGTGCAGATGAACCTTCGGTAGTCCGGGAATTGCGCCGAGCAGCACGTCTTCAATGCTGGGCTGCGTAGCGGCGGTAATCGATACGGAATCGCCGTCGCAACCGAGGCCCGCAGTGATCCACAGGACATGTACTTCTTTCAGTGCCGGGGCGTGTTGAGTCTTGCGGCCATAGGGAATGGCGCTTACCGGATCCATGATGGAACCTCCTCGCCTGCTGGCGAATGTGTGACTCCCCCGCGGATTGCAACGTGTCGGTTGCCGGCCGTGGCGGGGAACCGCCTTTGGCGAACAAGGCGGGCGCGGCGATCAACGGATTGTCGCCATCGGCTGTCTGTTCGCTCGTCTCTCCGGTTTGCGTTGGGGCGATAGTTCGACCGTAATTAACCCTATCGCCTGCATGGCCGTGTTTTTTTATTCCCTTAAATATAGTTCGTAACGCCGGTCAATCAACCGGTTTCTGCAAAGGTTTTCCCGGATCGGGTTGCCGGAATGCATCGGTCACGACGGAGCCGGCCGTTTTAACAGGCGATGCGTCTGTTCAATGGTTTGTCTCAGCAACTATTGCATTCGAAGGCTTTTAACGTTTGCGCGGCAGCGGCATTATTTGCCGCTGCCGCTGGTGCTATCTCGACTCAGGCGAGTGCCGGTGTATGGAATCATGCGCGGGCATCGGCAACCGGTCGCGTGGGTCCATCCGGTTACGGCCATTTTGTGAGCCGACCAAGCCGCAGGCTCCTGGTCGTTCTGACGCGGAAAGCGTGCACGCCTTCGGTCCGCACGCCCCCCCAGCAGGCGACAGCAGCCACGATCGAAACGACGATAGACATACGGCGGTCACGTGGATATCGCATGATCCGACTCGCCATCGATCCGGGACAATGCGCGCGCCACGGGTGTTTTTTGCCGCGACACATCCCGCTTCCTAAAGTATTGGTAAGTTGTGCCGTAACCCACGTAATGGAGTGTGATCTTAGACTGCCTCCGGCTCCGGGATCCATCCTGAGCGGAAAGCGCTCCCCCGACAGCGGAGCGCCTCGCCGGAAGCATGTATGCCGTACGCAATCCAGCCACTATCGAGTGTGGCATTGATCCTCTCATCGGCGCTCGGCGACTCGTTGCTGATGATGACCGTGGCACGCAATCTCGGATTGAACGGCGTGTCCGTCACGGTGTTCGGCCAGCAAATCAATAACATGCGGAGCTGGTTTCCCGGCGTGGATATTGAACCCGAACTGAAACCTGACGACTGCGCGGAGAAACTGGCCCGCTTCGACACCGTGATCCAGCTCCACGCCAACAAGCCGTTTGTGAACCTCGATCAGTTGCACCCCAGAGTCATCGTCCTGGCCCATCTGTGCAGCGCCAATTCGACGGAGTCCATGGCCGAACGCCTGACCCGCTTCTGCCGGGATGGACTGCGCCTCGCCCTCGTCGACAAGGGCAACGGCATCACGCCTGTGCCTGGTCTTACGCATCGCCAGCGCTCACTGCGCGTCGCGATCCATCCCATGGCGAGCACGACCGATAAATGCTGGCTGGCGTCGCGCTTCATTGGGCTTGCGATCAAGCTGCGGGACAGCGGCTTTGACCCGCAATTCGTCGTGGCGCCCGAGGAACGCGCGCACTGGACCCATATTGAACAACTCGGGCTTACGCTCGCCGATCTCGGACCGCTCGATCAGGTCGCCGCGTGGCTCTACGAGTGCGGCTGGTTCATCGGCAATGATTCGGGTGTGGGCCATCTTGCGTCGAGCCTCCAGATCCCCACGTTATCGCTTTTCATGCGCCGCGGCACCGCTCGCACATGGCGTCCGGGCTGGGGCGTGGGCCAGGTGCTGATCGGCAGCGCGTATCTGCCGACCGGACGGCTCAAGGAGCGTTACTGGAAATACATGCTGTCGGTCAACAAGGTGTCGAACGCGTTCGACCGGCTGCGCGCACTCACTGCCAACGCATGACCGCATGACCAACCCCACCCGTCCCTCGTCACTTCCGCCTGGCCCCTTCGGGCGGGTCGCGTTCGTCACGTCCAACGCGATAGGCGACACGCTGGTATCGATGGTGATCGTCAGGAACCTGATCGACAACGGTATCGATGTCACCGTGTACGGCACGCCCGCCCATGCGCTTCGGAACTGGTTTCCCGGCGTCACTATCCTTGCGCTGCCGCAGGACAACCTCGCCACTGCGTTCGCTCAGTACGACACGGTCTTTCAGATGCAATGGAACCAGCCGCTGCGTGATCTTGTCGATGTCCATCCTCACGTGATCACGCTGCATGACGTCGAGTTCGGCGACCGTCCGGGCTGCATGGCGCAGCGCTTCGCTGACTTCTGCCGGGACGATCTGGCGTTGAATGCACCGGTGCTGGATAACGGGATTAGAGCGCCTGCGAGCCTCGTGCATCGCAGGAATAACAAGCGCGTGATGATTCATCCCGAGGCCAGCACCGAGGACAAACGCTGGTTCTCGCACCGCTTCGTGAGGCTCGCTCAGCGCCTGCGCAAGCGCGGTTATGACGTGCAGTTCGTGATCGCGCCGCATGAGCGCGAACGCTGGCGCGATCTCGCGACGCTGGATATTCCAGTGCCCCATTTTGAGAACCTGCACGAGCTTGCTTGCTGCGTGTACGAGTCGGGATGGTTTATCGGCAACGACTCGGGCATCGGCCATCTCGCGTCGAATCTCGGCATTCCGAGCCTGAGCCTCTTCCGGCGTCGGCGGGTAGCCGAGCGGTGGCGGCCCGCGTGGGGTGTGGTCGATGTGGTGTTGCCGTGGCAGTGGGTGCCGAGCGCGTATCTGAAAGAGAAGCTATGGCGGCAAACGCTGACGTGCAACCGCGTGCTGGCGGCATTCGCGCGGCTGACCCGGCAGGCAGCGCGCACGCACGGCTAGAGGGAGTGGTTGGGGGAGTGGTTAGAGGAAGTGGACAACGCAGTGTCTAAGCGTAGCGGCTCACCGCAGAGAGTTGCTTCCACGCTGGCTCCGGCGGCATGATATCGAGTTCGTCGCGACCCATGGGAGCGGCGCTCATCCCGGACGGGGTGAAGACATAACCGCGCCCGCGGATGGTCTGGATCAGGCGAGGCGTCGACGGGTCGGGTTCGACGATTCGCCGCAACCGGCAGACCAGCACGTCCAGCGAACGGTCGCAATGCCCTTCGCCGGCGCCGCGCAATTTGTCGGCGATGGTGCGTCGGGACAGCACCTCGAGCGGGTGTTCCGCGAAGAGGCGCAGCAACGCGAACGTGCTCGAATGGAGGGCAACGGGCACGCCGTGGCGGGTCAGAATGCGGGCCCGGAAATCGAAGACAAAATCGCCGATGTTGCACTGTCCTGTGGCATTCGCGGGCGTCTTGGATTTATGCGGTGCGCGGCGCAGCACGTTCTCGACTCGCGACAGCAGTTCGCGTGGATTGCAAGGCATCCTTACGTAATCATCGGCGCCCAGTTCAAGGCATACGATCAGTTCCACCGAGTCGATCGTGCTCACCGAGTCGCCGATCACGATCACGGGCGTGTCGTGGCCCGCCTGTTGCAGGGCTCGCAGGACGGCCGACGCTCGCATGTCGGGCAAGCCGTCGCGCAGAACGATCAGCGCCGGGGCGTCGTGCTCCATGCGCTGGATTAAGGTGCTGCCGCTGGTTAGCGTATGGACGTCGATGTAGCGGCTTTCCAGGGCATCGCGAAGGTTCCCGTGGATCGACGGATTGGTCTCGACAAAAAAGATGCGTGTTTTCATTTGTGTGTTGCTCAGCGGCGGGAGGGGGTCGGGGAGGGGTGAGTGCCCGGGTGTAGGTTGTAGGGGTTAGTGGTCGGGGTTGATGCCGGGGTGGTCGGTTCTGGGGTTAGTGGTCGGGGTCAATGCCGGGTTGGTGCTTTCAGCCGTGGTGGTCTGCATGACTCGGATTTTCTCTTTATCACTGTTAGCCACTGTGCGTGGCGGCACGTCATTTCTTTGTCCAAAGCGACAAAGAAACGAAGCAAAGAAAACGCTTTAACCGCTCTACCCTAAGTGTCCACAGCGTGCAGTTTCTATTCATAGGTGCCCCAAAAGCACGGTGCTCGCCAGAGCCACGGATGTGTGAACCCCTCCTTCTCCGAACACCGATACCCACACGCTTCGCCACCAGTGATTGAACCTGCCCAAGGAGCACCCCGCGCTATCCGCGTGAACCACCCACCGAATTTTTACGCATAACGAACCATGTAGCCAACCCGGCAAGAAACAATGCGGCACAATGCGTAAGGCCGTAACCGACGAAAATAGCTGTACAGAACGCGCAGCCAATTCACAAAAACTGAAGCAGTAAACACAAACACGCATGAAACTGTGGCGGACGAATACGGTCGCACAGACCAGGTACCTAACCTGTCAAAAAGCCGCAGCCGTAAATACCTGTAAGACCGTATGGGTTCCTTAGCAATTGTGCTTGCCCGAGAGCGTACGGGGCGAAGCGTGTTCGTGTCGGGATTCGCGAGAAGGAGGGGTTCACACATCCTTCGCTCTGGCGAGCACCGTGCTTTTGGGGCACCTATGAATAGAAACTGCACGCTGTGGACACTTAGGGTAGCGTGGTTGAAAGCGTTTTCTTTGCTTCGTTTCTTTGTCGCTTTGGACAAAGAAATGACGTGCCGCCACGCACAGTGGCTAACAGTGATAAAGAGAAAATCCGACTCTCGCAGACCACTACCGCCGAAAGCACCAACCCGGCACCGACCACCCCACCCCTGACCCGCCCCCTACCCCCTCGGCAATACCACCCGCACCGGCAACTCCCGATCATCCATCACGAGGTACTGCTGTCCGTTCCTGTGCGAACGCATACGCCGACGAATTTCATCCTCCGACGCGTCGCCCGGCACCGCCATACACGAGTATTGCCCTTCGCGATTGACCCATTCCACAATCCTGCAGCATTCGCCCCACGCCAGCGGCAGCGTCTCCGACACCCGTGCACCACGCAGCTTGATGACCGGTTGCGCAGCGCTCGCGGAGGCGGCCTCCGGTGCCTTCACCACCGGCCGGTAACCATCATCACGAGACGGCGACGCGATGCGCCCAAATACCTTCGACGAGGTACGCTGAACGCTCGAAGCGGTTTGCATGTGTTCTCTCCAGAATCGACAATGAATCGGCAACTGAGGGAATCGGTTCGAATGACCCCATTGACAGGATCGAATACTAGTCAGGCATCACGCACTGACAATGAACAAAAGAAGGAGAAATCGTGGAGGTTGCGCGGGAACGTCGCACGAACGTGAGTCAGCTTCCCTGTTTCCACTAGAATCCGCGAATGCACAGCGAAACACATAGCGAACCACTCGGCACGACGGCAGGCTCCATCACCCGCCCAACACCACGCCGCAGCTCGCGTAACATTTTGAAAGCACTTGGAACCCGCTCCCGCGCGCGGGCAGGCAAGATTCGCTTCGGCATTACGTGGAAGATGTTCCTCGCGGTGCTGATCGCCTGCCTGACAATTTCCCTCACCATGGGATACGCGCTGCGCCTGAGTTTCGAGAACGGCTTCCTGCATTACGTCCGCGCGCGCGACGCCGGGCGGCTCAACGCCGTCATGGCGAAGGTGACGGCCGAATACGCCGCCCACGGCAGTTGGAATTTCCTGCGTCAGCATCCCGAAGAATGGATAACGCTGCTCGACGCCGCACATGATCAGGCCCTCAGGCAGGAAATGGTCGAGGCGCAAACGAACAAACTTCCAAGCTGGCGCACCTTCCCAGGCAGCGCCAGCGTGCAGCAAATGCTCGGGCCGCTCTCGGGCAACGAAGAAGGTTCGCACTGGGGCATGCGCCTGCCTGTCCCCGCGTTCGCCGACTCGGGCGTGGCGGCAAGCCGCGACCGCAGCGCCGGACGGGACGTGCCATTCGATGAACCGTCCTACGAACGTCCTCCGCGCCCACTGATGGGACGTGGAGGACGGGGCGCGCCCCAACCCGCCACGCTCTACGACGCCAACCATGACCTGGTGGCCACGACTGACTCCGAGCCGCCGCCCGACGCCGCCCTCAAGCCAGTGGTCTACAACGGCAAGATAGTCGGCTGGGTCGCGGCCAACGCGCCCAATACGCTCTCCGATGCCGCCGATATCGCGTTCCAGGCCCAGCAGGCCCGTGCGACCTGGGAAATCGCCGGCGTGGCCGTGATCGTGGCTGCACTGGTTGCCATGCTGCTTGCGCGGATCGTGCTGGCGCCGGTCAAGCGCCTGATGATCGCGACGCACCGGCTGGCTGGCGGCGACTACACCACGCGTGTTGCCGCCGGGCGCCGGGATGAGCTGGACCGGCTCGCGGGCGACTTCAATGTGCTCGCGGATTCGCTGCAGCGCGCGGAACGCTCGCGCCGGGATTTCATCGCCGATATCTCGCACGAATTACGCACGCCCCTGGCGGTATTGCGCGGCGAACTGGAAGCGATCGAGGACGGCGTACATGCGTTTGATCGCCATTCGCTCGCCTCACTGCAAACCGAAGTCGCGATGCTGAACAAATTGATCGAAGACCTGTACGAGTTGTCGTTGAGCGATGTCGGTGCGTTGAGCTACCGGAAGGTGCCGGCTGACATCGGACAGTTGGTGCACGCATCGGTCGAAGCGATGCGGGAATCATTCAGGGCCAAGCAAATCGCATTGAGCCTGACGCTGCCGGAGCCGTCGGCGCAAGAGTCGGCTAATGGCGCGGCCGGCATGATCTTCCAGGTCGATCCCGCGCGCTTTGTGCAGTTGCTTAAAAACCTGCTGCTCAATTCGTTGCGTTATACCGACCCGGGCGGAAGCGCGTGCGTCTCGGTGACGGTCGGCCCTCGTGGCTGGCAACTCGATATCCAGGACTCTCTGCCGGGCGTACCCGCCGAAGCGTTGCCGCATTTGTTCGAACGCTTATATCGAGTCGATGAATCGCGTAGTCGCCAAAGCGGTGGCGCGGGCCTCGGTCTGGCACTGTGCCGCGCCATTGTGACCGCCCACGGCGGGACCACGATTGCCCGGCCATCACCGCTTGGCGGCGTCTGGATCACCGCGCATTTTGAACCCGAAGGAGGCGTGGCATGAGTACCGAGCGACGCGGCGTTCGAATCCTGATCGTCGAGGATGAGCCGAAGCTGGCGGCGGTCATGGCGGACTATCTGCATATCGAAGGATTCGAAACCACGTCGATCAGCGACGGCGCCGAAGTGATCCCGTTCATTCGCACCACCCCGCCCTCGCTGATGCTGCTCGACCTGATGCTGCCCGGGCGCAACGGCATGGATATATGCCGTGAGGTGCGGCAGTTCTCGACGCTCCCGGTGATCATCCTGACGGCGCGCGTGGATGAGGCCGATCGTCTGCGCGGCCTCGAAATTGGCGCCGATGACTACGTCTGCAAACCCTTCAGTCCACGCGAGGTTGTTGCGCGAGTGAAGGCTATCCTGAGACGCGCAGCCCCGCCCGCAGCGACAGCCGTACCCGTTGCAACCGGCCTTGAGGTGGACCAGCAATTTCATACCGCACGGCTCGACGGCGAGGAGCTCAAGCTCACGCCGGTTGAACTGCGCATGCTGGCATTGCTGATGAAATCGCCGGGCAGGATCTTCCCGCGTGATTACCTGCTCAACCAGCTTTACGACGATCATCGGGTCGTGACCGACCGCACCATCGACAGTCACATCAAGAACCTGCGCCGCAAACTGCAAGTCGTGCGTCCTGACAGCGAGCCGATTGTTTCGGTCTACGGCGTGGGGTATCGGCTCGAACTTTAGCGGGCGCTGTTCAACGCCCGCTCCGACCCGGTATGCGTCGTAAGCATTCAAGCACCAGCGGATTTGCTCTCTTCAATGAACGCGCGAATGACGTCGCTGAAGTTGCGATCGGCCGCCAGTCCCAGCTTTTCGCCTCGCTCCGTGTCCCAGGCGCCCGGCCAGCTCCCGACAATTTTTTCGATCTTCGGATCCGGTTGCCAGTCGATCAGCGCGGCCACCTGTTCTCCCGCCACTTCTTCCAGTGCATCGACCATTTCCGTCATGCTGACCGAGAGTCCCGGCATGTTGACGACCGGCCACGTGCCGAGCTCGGCCTGCTCAAGCTCGCAACCAGCGATCAGCGATTCAATGGCCCGCTTCGGCGACAGCAGCCACAAACGCACATCGCCTCCCACTGGACACACTGCGCGTTCGCCATTCAGCGGCTCGCGAATGATGCCGCTGGCAAATGACGATGCCGCTGCATTCGGCCGTCCCGGACGCACGCTGATGGTCGGCAGGCGCAGCACGCGGCCATCGACAAAACCGCGTCGCGAGTAATCGCACAGCAGCAACTCCGCGATCGCCTTCTGCGTCCCATAGGATGACTTAGGATTCAGTGCGGTATCGTCGCGTACGACCTCAGGCAACGTGCCGCCATACACCGCGACCGAACTGGTGAACAACACCCGCGGCGCGTGTCCAAGCGCGCGGCACACATCGAGCAGCAGGCGCGATGCATCCAGATTAATGCGCATGCCCAGTTCGAAATCCGCTTCCGCCTGGCCGCTCACGATTGCGGCAAGATGGAAGATCGCGTGAGTGTCCGCGCCGATGCACCGTTCCAGCACGCTGCGATCCGCAATATCGCCAGTTTCGGCTCGCACGCGCTGGTCGCCCAGATCCGGCGGACGCACGACGTCCAGCAGCGTGAGCCCGGTGATCGGCTTACCCATCAGCGTGCCGCGTTCGAGAAGACGGCGCGCGAGCCGTTGTCCGAGAAAACCAGCACCGCCCGTAATGAGAATGTTCATGTCGTCCTCAAGCACGTTGCAGATAAGGTTTGATCCAGCCGAGGCCGTCGGACGTCGCCGCTTTCGGCCGGTATTCACAGCCGATCCAGCCGTCGTAACCGAGCGAATCGATCAGGTCGAACAGGTACGGATAATTCAATTCGCCCATGTCCGGTTCATGCCGCTCCGGTACACCTGCAACCTGGATATGTCCGATGCCCGCATGTGGGCGTTTCATGTCGCGCCGGAGTTTGACCGCGAGGTCGCCCTCCACGATCTGGCAGTGGTAACAATCGAATTGCACCTTGAGGTTCGGCGCGCCGATCTCCTCGCAGATCGCTTGCGCGTCGGCCTGGCGGTTGAGGAAAAAACCGGGGATGTCACGGGTATTGATCGGTTCGATAACGACCGTGATACCGGCTGCGCGAGCGGCGTTCGCCGCCAGTTCAAGGCTCTTCACATACACCGCACGATGTTTTTCACGTGACTGTTCCGGCGTGATCAGCCCCGCCATTACATGCAGGGTCTTGTTGCCGAGTATGGCGGTATATTCCAGCGCTTTATCGAGTGCACGCGCGAACTCTTCCTCGCGCCCCGGCAGCGAAGCGATCCCGCGCTCGCCCGCCGCCCAGTCTCCCGGCGGTGCATTGAACAAGGCCTGCGTGAGGCCATGTTCGTCGAGCCGCGCCTTGATGTCGGCTGCGGCGAAGTCATAGGGGAACAGGAACTCCACGGCCTTGAATCCGTCCTTCGCTGCAGCGGCGAAACGGTCGAGGAACGCGTGCTCGGTGTACATCATCGTGAGGTTGGCGGCGAAACGCGGCATAACATCGACTCCTAAAATGAGTTCAGCAATTCATGAGCTTGGGCAGGCACGAGCCATGTTGAGATATCAACGATTACAAGCATGCCCGTCAACATGCTGTGCGTCAGATCCTTCATGTAAGAGCCCGCAAAGCCCGCCAGATTGCCGATCGACCTGGGCGCCGTAGGCACTACCAGCGCACGTTGAAGGTCTTGCGCAGATCTTCGATGGCGGGTTCGTCGAGCGGCTCAGGAGGCGGTGCGTTGGTCGAGCGCGCGAGCAGCCAAAGCCGTGCGGTTTCCTCAAGCTCTTCCAGCGCGTACGACGCATGGCTGACCGATTTTTCCCAGACCACAGGCCCCAGCCTTTCCAGCAGCACGGCACGCACCTTCGACGCCAGCGCCGCGACTTGTTCCGCGACAATGGGGTCGCCCGGACGCCGGTAAGCGATCAAGGGCACATGGCCGACCTTCATCACGAAGTACGGGGTGATCGGCGGCAAGACGTCGTCGCGGCGCCAGATACCGGCAAGCGTCAAAGCGACCAGATGCGTGGAGTGCGTATGGACAATACCGTGCGCGTTGCTATTGCTCTCGTAGATCCTTCGATGCAGCGCCAGCGTCTTCGATGGCTTACCGCCGGACACGTGATTCCCCGCTGTATCGACCTTGGCGATATCGGCCGGATCAAGGCGGCCGAGGCAGGCGTCGGTCGGCGTGATCAGCCAGCCGTCGTCGAGCCGTGCGCTGATGTTCCCGGCCGTGCCAACGGTATAACGGCGCTCATAAAGACTCGCGCCCGTCTCGCAGATTTCCTCGCGAATGCGGTTCTCGTTCGTCGTCATGGTCACGCGGCTCCATCGAGAGACTTCAGCGCCTTCACGAAGAAATCCTTCGTGCCGAAATTGCCCGACTTCAATGCGAGCGCCAGCGGTTCTTCGCCGATAGACTGCGTCGCCGGCACGCCGGGATCGATCTGTGCGCCAATCCGCAGCGACTTCACGCCAAGCGCCTGCACGACCGCGCCGGAGGTCTCGCCGCCCGCAACAACAAACTTCCGCACGCCTGCATCGCGAAGCCCGCTTGCAATCGATGCCAACGCTTGTTCGACCAGATGCCCGGCTTTCTCGACGCCTAGTTCCTTCTGCACGACCTTGACTTCGTCGGGCGTGGATGTGGCGTAAATCAGCACGGCTTCATCGGCATGTTTCGCCGCGAATTCCATGGCCTGTTCAACCACCGGTTCGCCGCGCGAAAGCGCGAGCGGATCGATACGAAAGCTCGGCTTCGTCGCGCGCCACTCCGCCACCTGCTCGTTGGTCGCCTTCGACGCGCTGCCCGCTAGTACGACCGATTTACCTTCGATCCTGGGCAGATCCGATGCATGGCCCGCTTCAGTCAGCAAGTTCGCCGAGCGGAAGTTCTTCGGCAAGCCGAGCGCGATACCTGATCCGCCTGTAATCAGCTTCAGATCCGCGCACGCTTCACCGAGCACGTAGAGATCGGCATCCGAGATTGCGTCTGCAATAGCCATACGCACGCCATCATTGCGCAACACCGCGATCCTGTCGCGCACGGCTTTCGGCCCTTTCGCGATCACGTCGTAAGCGATCAATCCGACCTTCGATTTCGTCTGGCGTTGCAGCACACGCACAAGGTTAGGATCGGTCATGGGCGTGAGCGGATGGTTCTGCATGCCCGACTCATTCAGCAGCACATCACCCACGAACAGGTTGCCTCGAAAGATCGTGCGGCCGTTCTCCGGAAACGCGGGACACGCGAGCGTGAAGTCCTCGCCCAGCGCGTCGAGCAGTGCATCGGCGACCGGGCCGATGTTGCCTTTATCGGTGGAGTCGAAGGTCGAGCAGTACTTGAACAGGAACTGACGGCAGCCTTGTGCGCGCAGCCATTCGAGCGCCGCCAGCGATTGCGCGACCGCTTCTTCCGCGGGGATGGTGCGCGATTTCAACGCGACGATCAGCGCGTCCGCTTCAATCTTCGTGTCCGATGCGTCCGATGCGTCCGATGCCGGCACGCCAATGGTCTGCACCGCGCGCATGCCGCCGCGCACGAGCATGTTGGCGAGATCGGTCGCGCCGGTGAAGTCGTCGGCAATGCAGCCAAGCAGCGCTTTGGTCATTGTTTGGCCCCCTTCGGTAAATCGATGCCCGGGAAAATCTTGATCACCGCCGAGTCGTCTTCGCCACCGTGTCCGGCCGTCGACGCCATCATGAACATCTGGTGCGCCGCAGCCGACAACGGCAGCGGAAACTTCGATGCGCGCGCGGTATCGAGTACGAGGCCCAGATCCTTCACGAAGATATCGACGGCTGACAACGGCGTGTAGTCTCCTGCAAGAATGTGCGGGACGCGATTCTCGAACATCCACGAGTTACCCGCGCTATGCGTGATGACGTCGTAGAGTGCGTCCGGGTCCACGCCTTCGCGAAGCCCAAGCGCCATGGCCTCGGCCGCCGCCGCTATGTGCACGCCGGCCAGAAGCTGGTTGATGACCTTCACCTTCGAGCCTGCGCCATGCTCGTCGCCTAGCCGATACACCTTGCCTGCAATTGCTTCGAGCACGTCCTCGCAGGCCTCATAGGCGGATGGGGGGCCTGACGTCATCATCGTCATCTCGCCGGATGCGGCGCGTGCCGCGCCACCGGATAGCGGCGCATCGAGCATATGCAGGCCAGCCGCTTCCACGCGCTTGCCGAGTTCGATGGCAAACGCGGGAGACACCGTCGCGCAGGCCAGAACGACACCGCCTGGTTTCATCGTGGAAACAGCGCCGGGGTGGGTCTCAGAGCCGAACAGCACGGTCTCTGTTTGCGCCGCATTGACGACAACGGTCACCACGACGTCGCACTGCGCGCCCACCTCAGCGGGCGTAGCGCAGGCAACGCCGCCCTCGCCCGCGAACGCATCGAGCACTTGCGTACGCACGTCGCAAGCATGAACCTTGAAGCCCGCGCGCAACAACGAACGCGCGACGCCCAGGCCCATTGCACCCAAGCCGATCACTCCCACGTTTCTGGACATTTCGTTATCCTTCCAATCAACTGGTCAGCAAATGCCGGCTTCCGCGAGGCGGCGGGCGGCGTTGTAAAGGTGGGTCTGCGCCGCGTTGCGCGCAGCCATGGGGTCACCTGCGCGAATGGCAGCCGCGATCCGCGCGTGTTCCTCGCGGACCTGCCGCGAAAAGTCTTCTCGCAGCGATTCATTGCGGCGCGTAACGAGCGTGCCGGCCTCGAGATACTGGTTCAGGAATGCAAGCGTGGTCAGGAAATACGGGTTGCCGGTGGCACTGGCAATCGCACGATGAAACTCGACGTCTTCAGTCACGCCGTCCTCGCCTTGCGCAACGGCGACATCGATCTGCGCCAGCTTCGCTTCGATCACGTCCATTTGCGCGTCGGTCCGGCGCATGGCTGCCTCTGATGCGACTTCTGCTTCGATCGCCCGGCGCAGCGCCAGGATCTGCACGACCGCGCCGGGTTCGACCGCTTGCGCGTAATCGATCCGCAGGGGCCTGATCCCCGCCCGCTCGACGATAAACACGCCGCTGCCCTGGCGCGGCTCGACCATACCTTCGTTCTTTAGCCGCGAAATCGCCTCGCGAATCACCGTGCGGCTCACCCCGAACTCCTGCGCGAGCACGGCCTCGGTGGGCAACTTGCCGCTTTTTACGAAGCTGCCCTTTTCGATTTGCAACTGAATTTGCTGCGCGACCGTGTCGCTCAAGGCTTGCGCAGGAATCTTGTCGAACATGCGGCCTCGGATTTGTTGGGTGATGTGGTCATCATACAAATTTCCACACTTATTGAGGCACTAGAGATAACCCTGAGGACGCGCTGTGCCGTTGGCCGATACACCTCGCCGTGTGGGCCGATCGTAATCTTTCTCACATACGCGTGAGAATTGTTCGTTTGGAGGTCGCATGGCCACAGCCTACGATGGCAGCCATACAGCGAACCACGACGGTTGCTCAATTGTCCTCATTTGTCCTCATTTGTCATTTCACGCCGGACTGAAGCATCTCGCGCTGCGGCGCCTATACGATGGCTCCGCGTCGCGACTCCACTGCGCTCGACGCCCTAAAATGAATCCTATAAACATCGTCCAGTTGCTTATCCTCGCCGCGTTATGGGGCGGGTCGTTCCTTTTTATCCGCGTCGGCGTCACCGATTTTGGCGTCGCGCCGCTAATGGCGCTGCGGGTGGGTATCGGCGCGTTGTTCCTGCTGATCGTGCTGGTCACGCGCAGGTCCGCGAGCGGCTCTTTTCAGCTACTGCGCACCCATGCATGGCCGCTGTTTGTGGTTGGCATTCTGAACTCGGCCGCGCCGTTCTGCCTGTTCGCTTACGCGGAACTCACGCTGTCAGCGGGCGTGACGTCGGTGATCAACGCGACAACGCCGCTGTGGGGCGCGATCGTTGCGTTCCTGTGGCTGAAGGATCGGCTGAGCGGGCTACGCATCGCCGGGCTCGTGATTGGTTTCGCAGGCGTGGTCGCGCTGGTCTGGAATCAAATGGACGTGGGAACGAGTGCAGCGGCTTCCGTGACGCCGGCAACCACCGCACTTGCCGCGGCCGCTGCGCTCGGCGCCACGCTGCTGTATGGGATCGCGGCGAGCTACACCAAGCGCCACCTCACGGGTGTGGATTCGCTCGCCGTCGCCGCCGGTACGATGACGGCCGCGACCGTCGTGCTGCTGCCGTTCGCCGTGTTCTGGTGGCCGGCGACGCCCATCTCGACGCAGTCCTGGGGAGCGGTCATCGCGCTCGGCGTAGCGTGTACCGGTATCGCTTATATGCTGTTCTTCCGGCTCATCGCGGCAACCGGCCCCGCGCGTACGATCAGCGTTACGTTCGTTATCCCGATCTTCGGCATCCTGTGGGGCGCGCTGTTTCTCTCGGAACACGTATCACCTGGAATGATCAAGGCGTGTGCCACTATTCTTGTGGGGACGGCCCTGGCTACGGGTGTAATCAAGCGGCTTCCAGGCATGGGTGCGCGACGCGAGGCTCCGGTGAAGTAAGCGCGGGCGGTGGGGGGGGTTCCTGGCGACCGCGTCGCCCGGTGGGTACTCACGCGTTCACGATCACCTCGAAACCGCCGTAGATCATGCGCTTGCCGTCGAAAGGCATCGCATTGGTGTCGGGCTGCAACCGAGGGTCGGCCATCACGGCTTTCATTCCTTCATCCCTCACCTGACGCGACGGCCAGACGATCCATGAGAACACCACCGTCTCGTCGTCCTTGCGTTTGACCGCCATTGGAAACGACGTCAGCTTCCCTTCCGGCACGTCATCACCCCAGCACTCGACTACATTCAACGCGCCGTTCTCCTTGAAGACGGCCGCCGCCAGTTCAGCATGTTTCCTGTATGTCTCGCGATTCGTCGTTGGCACCGCGACGACAAATCCATCTACGTAAGTCATGAACGCTCTCCGTTTCGTTGTGAATAATTGGGCGGTGAATAGGGACATTGTTCGATCAGCTCGCATTGCAACGCCAGGTCACCGCCCTATCCACACGACGTGCAGCGCGTTAGGGAATCGACATGGCTCGCCCACTATTTTCTGAAACGTCGGGGACGTACGTGTTCCAAGATCCGGCGGCGTATGCTTTCCCGGATGCCGTTTGCTCAGAATCGGCTGGTCGAGCGTGACGGCACGCGCGGCATACACAACATCGCTGCGCGCGCCGAACAACGTATCGCAGGCAGGAAACGTCAGGAATGGTCAAAACCCGTTCGAAACAGCGAATTCGCTAGCCGATGAAGCGGACGTGCCGAGTTAAAGTAACGCTTTAGAGCGAAAATAGGCGTGGAGTCGCAGGCAAGCCATTACGGTACGACCCTGTATTCCCAATCGCTGCGAGGCAAGCTCAATCTGGGGCGATCGCTTCAACATCGATCTGCACCCGCGCAGCCAAGAAAACACCATGACCTGCATAATGCTTTTCCAAGCCTTTTGATGACCGAGTTAAACGTGCGTACCCAAGAAACCGCCAGCGATTGTCCCGTATGCGGCAACCTGCTGGCATCGCGTGATGCGGTGTGTCCGCGATGCAAAACGAAACCCGCAGCCGCAAGCGCAGCCGAGTCACCCTTGCCCGAAGCCATGCCGAAAGCGGTATTGCTCGATCGGTACGACGAAAAGCGGACCCCGGTGGATTCGCCCTATCCGAGCGTGTCTGAACCGGAAACTTCTACTTTCGCCTCACAAAGCCAGTCGCACCGGCGCGTCAAATTTGCCGGGGCCGCCGTCATAGCCCTGACTGCATTGATTGCAGGCGCTTCGTACCTGTATAGCGGGTCCGCGCATGACAACCACGACAACCAGGAAGCGAAGCCCGGGACCGGGCCGCTCGCTGAGAGCGGCTTGGCTGTTGCCGGTCAGTCGGGCAGCATCAATGTCCCGGTCACCGCAAAACACGCCTCGATCGATGTGATGGGAACCATCGATGCGGTGCGTTCAGCCATGGTTCGAGGCGAGCTGAACATCGCTCGGCAGCAACTGGCGATGCTTCCACAAGGTGAGGATCAACGTGCCGATGTCCAGCGGATCACCGACGAACTGGTCCAGCGCGAACACGCAAGAGATTCGGCCCTGGGCCTCGCCCGGGCCTGCGAGCAGGCAGGCGACGTGCCGTGCGTCTTGCGATCGGCAGGCGACGCGCTGGCGAGCGACATCTCCAATTCCGAAGCGCGCGACATGCTTCTACGTGCCGTGACGGAGACGGGTTCAACCCAAGCCACTGCCATGAAGGTCAACCAACGGGGCGATTCTCCGATCGTGGCGCATCGGCAATCGTTCGAAAAACGCAAGATCCGACGCGAACCGCAGATAGCCGCGAACGACAACGACATCTACGGGAAGCATTGAATCACGCACCGTCCGATGCGAACTGAATGCAAAGCTGCACGATCGCGACAATGAACAGACAACCAAACACCATCGCCCGGTCGAAGTGAAGTGTCTGTGTGGTGTAGCTCAACATGAAGATGTTCACGAACCACGCACCCGCCACGCCAATAACGTTCGCTCCCAGACACAGCAACTCAGCGCAAGTGTTGCTCGGTGAAGCGCTTCGAAGCCGATCATCCGGCGCTCGAGATTGTCCTGACCGAGATGAACACGAACGAACAGGTCCCCGCCATCCAGCGAATGCAGATCGACGTCGGGTGCGCCTACTGGTGCGATCTGCCGGAGGGCGTTGTCTCGGTCCCTATCGTCACTGAACCGTTTGTCTGCTGCTTACCGGAACATCACCGGTTGGCGTCGAACAGGATCATCGATCTGCGCAAGCTGTCGCGGGACGACGTCATCCTTTTCCCGGGTCAAGTCTCACCTCATTACCACGACCTGATCATCGCGCTTTGCGTTGAAGCCGGCTTCAGTCCGCGCATACGTCACGAGGTCCGGCTTTGGCAGACCGTTGTGACCATGGTGGATCGCGCGATGGGTATCGCGCTGGTTCCTCAGGCGTTGCGCAGTTCTCCAGACAAGGGCGTAGTCTTCAGGCCGATGAAAAGCAATCGCCTTGTCTCCGACGTACTCGCGCTGAAACGCGGTGACCAACCGGAGCCGGGGCCTGCTTTGTTTATTGACTATGTCAAAGAGGCAGCGCTGCGCGCGGCTACCTGAATAATCTAATCGCGGATCGACCTATGAATGCGTGCGGTTGAGATGATCACGTCCCCGCAAACGCAAGCTTGATACTCTTAGGTCAGCAGTGTTTATTGGGCTGCGAATAGGGTTGCGAATAGCCGGGTTGCGAATAGCCATCCTGTATCTCCGCGCCCGGAGCAACACACCTGCGCTAAAGGCGTCCGTCAGCGCCTCACCACGATTTCTTAGGCTTGCGGAGCGGAGCGCGCTGCCGCTGCATAGGGTAGGATGCCAGATCGCAAACCGCGCTCAGCAACGGCGCGTTGCGGCCACCTTAGCGCCGCTTCTCTCCAATCGTTCATCAGCCGTCTCGCATGACTGCCCTTTCCACATCGTCCAATATCCACCGTGTTTCATGCATCATTTGCGCATTTAACGAGGCCCCGCGGATCGGCGCGGTGCTGGCCGTTGCAACGGTGCATCCGCTGCTGGACGAGGTTATCGTGGTCGATGACGGCTCAACCGACGGCACCGCCGACATCGTCAGGCGCTTCCCCTCTGTCAGGCTGATTACGTGCCCCGTGAACCGTGGTAAAAGCGCGGCGATGGCCGTAGGTATCGCCGCAGCCCGGAACGCGTTGCTCATGCTGCTCGATGCAGACCTCAAGGGGCTCGCCAGCGAACATATCACTGCACTCGCCGCCCCGGTTCTGAATGGCACCGCGGACGTCAGCCTGAGCCTGCGCCAGAATAGCCTGCTGCTCTTTCGCGCCATCGGCCTGGATTTCGTTTCGGGTGAACGCGTGGTCAGGAAAGAACTGTTAAGCGAGGCGCTCAAGGAGATTCATCGCTTGCCGCGTTTTGGCATCGAGGTGTTCATGAACAGCCTGATCATCGAACGCCGGCTTTCGATTGCAGTCACCCACTGGCCGAAAGTAACGCAGGCGCGCAAGACTGAAAAATTCGGCTACTGGGCAGGCGTTCGCGCGGAATGGCGCATGATCGCCGACTTGTTGAAAGTCAGTTATCCGCTCGCGCTCCTGTCACAGACATGTCATCTCTTTTCATTAAGAGTCGATCATGCCGGGCACGCGCCATTCTTCGTGAGAATGAAAATCAGAAGCCCACGCGACAACGTGGCTTGAGGCTCCTTCGACGTATTCCTTCAAGGCGTCATTCACGAGCGGCAGCAGGCGTGGCCGCACGGCGGCGCCACGCAAGTGCGAGAAACCCCACGGCGCCCAGCATCAACGGGCAATAGAGCGTCGCGAATCGCCAGAGAACCAGGGCCGTCGCCAGGGACGCTCGCGGAACCCAGGCGGCGAACGCGGCTGCAAGCGCCAGATCGCCACCGCCCCCACCTGCAGGTACGCCGGTCCAGAGTGCCGCATGCAACACCACGGCCTGCACCGCGAGGACAAATCCGAGCGGCAACCGGTACCCGAGTTCCAGCAAGATGAACCATAGCGCGCTATAGCGCAGCAGCCACTGAAGCGTGGTCAGCAGCAACAGTGCGACGAATCGGTCACGAGGCCCTGTGATGAGTAGTCGCCACTGCTGGTGCACGCCGTGGCGAAACTTGTCCCAAAGAGATCGCCGGGCGCGGAACCATGGGACAAGATGCCCCGCTGCGTCAAGTGCACGCGCGACATGGCGGCGGCACATCCAAAGAACGCCCATCAGGATCGCGAGACCTGCCAGGGTTGGGGCAACCGTGGATAAACTCGCCCTCGGGAGCAAATGAGCCAGCGGACCGATCGAGAACAAAAGCGCGATGGGAACCGCGACCCCGAAGAACGTCAGGTCGAGTGCCTGGTCAGCGCCGACAACCGTGGTGGCGATTGCCCACGACGCCCCGGCGCGCTGCAGCAAGCCGATATTGACCCCGTACCCCGCCGCACCGAGCGGAGACACCAGGAACGCGAAATCAGTCACGAGCGTGATCGCAAACGTGCGCATGAATGGAACGCGCAAGCCAAGTGTCGTTTGCATGAGTTGCAGCTTGCCGGCTTTCGCTAGCGCGCTCACGGCGGCGCTGGCAGCGAGCACCAGGAATAGTTCTACCGGGATGGTTCGAAGACCAGCAAACAACGCATGGGAGCCTAGTATAAAAGGCACACCCATTGAGAGACCGACCCCAAGCAAAGCAAACAGGATCGCGACGTTACGTGTGTGAGCGCTGGTCACAAGGGCCGCCTGAGCGATTGCGGCTGGGCATCGGAATTAAACATCAGGGAATCATGTCGTGCCGACGGCGCGATCGGATCATCCATCGCGATTTGAAAAATGGCGGACCAGAAAATAGGCATGCGGTTGGATGATCCTTAAAGCAGCGTCATTAGCTCTGCGCGTGCGGCTCAACGCAATCTCCGGCTCGATATAACCGGGACACCGATCGCGGTCGCACCCTCATTCTCCAGCACAATGATGTCAAACACGCTGCGATGCGTCTCGACAAACGCAGGCTTGCCTTTCAGCAACAAGCCGATGGGTTCTGCGCATTGCCAATAAGAACATGTTCAGGATGGGATTGCCCGCGACCTCGTGAGACGGCGCTGAATCCTGCTGCGATTCATGCCTCGTGCGACGGTTAAGCTTACAGCGCACGAGCGTTCGCCGCCCCGCGCTTCGATTAGCCTGGAAGTCCTCGCGTCACAGAACGGTCGTCTGACCCGCGTAGCTTCACAACGTGCCCCGTTCGAATGTTTTTATGTTCCCGCTTCAACACTCCACTGTCACCTTCAGCGCATGCTCGCGTGTGAGGATCGGAACGAACGTGCCGATTATCCGAGTGCTGGCCTGCTGCTTTTAATTATGTGCCCAGCGCGGAAAATTAATATTTTTGATCGGCGAATGGTGGGGCTAAAGTTAGCGAAGCTCGACAATCAATGAAAGGAGATGCAATGGTCTTTTATCACCATGGTGCGGCTATTCAACCGTCGGTAACAAGACTAGGCAACACGTTTCTCGCACGCGCGTCCATCCTGGAGGAAGATGGCGAAGCGACCTCTCTTGGCAATCTTGGACAGTTCGCCAATCGTGACTGTGCCTTCGAGTTTGCTGTGCGTAGCGCTACAGCGTTCGTAGATGGCGAGCCCTTGCCACGGTCTCCGTTTGAGCAGCCACGAACCAAATAAACCGAGAGGCAGCCGCTCAGGTTTCGCTTGGCGCCAGAGACATTCAGTAAAACGTTATTGCGCATCCGAACGAGGTATGCAGAAAGTACAGAAATGGCTGGTGCAGAACCGAAGGATCATTGGTTCGGCCCCAGCCAGATCGACCGCCAGAAGGCAGGCTCTGCGCGTTCAAGATCGCCGCCAGCTCGTTAGGTCCTGTTCAACGTCTGCTGCACAAGAAGTATTGGACGAGCAGCGTGCGCATGCTATTGCATCGACAAGGAACCTGCGTCGCCTTTCATCCTCAACACGGCGGCTTGAGCCGGCGCTGCGAGGTTTTGCTCGGCAAGGCTGGCCTTAAGCACGGTGACCTGGTTTTCAGTTCCCTGATCGAAGTCTGCATCGAGTTCGCTGATGCGACGGTTGTACCAGTTGATCACGCAGGCCTTGTCCTTGCAGTTGTGCTGACGCCACTGCCACTGCTTGACGCGGTCGTCTTCAAAGGCTGCTGTGTCGGGCGTAACGTCTTTTGCGCGCTTGTAGGAGATCGCCAGCTTGTCGTCGAGAGACGATAGTTCTGGATCGTTGCAAACGAGCTTTTCCGAGCTTGAGACCTTCTTGCCGCAATGAAAGCTTGCGGCCTGAGCGGATCCGGAAAAACCGCCGCCCAACAGCAGTAATGCCAGCGTGGCGGTCCCGGCAGCACGTCTCACGCTGAACAGTTTCGATTTCAATTTTCCTGACTTGGTCATTCCTGCCCCCGTTGATCCATCGTTGAAGTTGCGTTGATCGAACACGATGCCTTCCATTCGCTCGGCTAAGCTTTTTGAGCAGTAGCCTTGAAACGAACGGTCACACGCTGACTCCCGGAAGCCTGTCTGATGGCGCGTAAATGTTCGCGTTTCATCGCTCGCGTTTCCGATATCTGTCGCCAGGTGTGGTTCGCCGTCGCCCGTGCGAGAGCGGTTCTTGGGCGCATGCCTGTGGGCTGAGTTCGTTAAGGGGATGATCCTAGTTTTTAAGCGAACGAACCGATCGAAAAGGAGGCGACCTTCTCAAGGCCTTACGCAATATTTCACGCGTGTGTGTGGGGATTTTTTCGTCTTTTATTTGGATCCGCCACAACCGGCACGGCACTAGTCCGGGACTAAGATCGCCTTTCCTCGACCTGATAGCGGTTTGGGCTAATATGCCGGGGGCGGTTTTGGGGTTGGTGGTCGGGGGCTATGCTGGGGTGGTCGGTTCTGGGGTTAACGGTCGGGGTCAATGCCGGGTTGCTGCTTTCAGTGTTAGTGGTCTGCGAGAGTCGGATTTTCTCTTTATCACTATTAGCCACTGTGCGTGGCGGCACGTCATTTCTTTGTCCAAAGCGACAAAGAAACGAAGCAAAGAAAACGCTTTCAAACACGCTACCCTAAGAGACTGTTGCAGAATTAAGTTTGCATATTTTTTAGCCGGGTCCAGCAAGTTAAAGCACACGCGAGCGTGAGGAAGGCTTCGTGTATGTGCGCATATTTCTCGTAGCGCATCTTCAGGCGGCGATAGGAGTGCAGCCAAGCGATCGTACGCTCGACAGGCCAACGTGTTTTGCCTAGACCACTGCCATGGGGTGAGCGCAGTTTCGCGAGTTCAGGAGTGATGCCGCGTTTGCGAAAGCGTCGCCGATGTGGCTCAGAGCTATAGCCTCGGTCGCCCTGAACAATTTTGGGCTTACGCAAGGGCCGTCCTGGCTTGCCTCGAATTGGCGGAATGGCTTCGACCAGTGGGTCAAGCTGAGTGACGTCATGGCGGTTTGCGCCCGTCAGGATGACGCCGAGCGGGATGCCTTGCGCATCGACGATGATATGGTGTTTGCTGCCGAGTTTGCGCCGGTCCGTGGGGTTTGGGCCTGTTTTTTTCCCGCGTACAACGCGCGAATGGAGGAGCTGTCGACCAGTACTCTGGCCATATCGAGTTGGCCTCGACGGCGCAGTTCGGCCAGCATCGTTTCGTGCATGCGTTGCCATACGCCCGCTTTATGCCACTGGTCCAGGCGCCTCCAGCAAGTGGAGCCCGACCCGCAGCCCATTTCCTGCGGCAGCAAATTCCACGCGAGGCCTGCGCGCAGCACGAACACGATGCCTGTGAGCACGGCGCGATCAGGTATTGGCTTGCGTCCTGCATACCGGCGATTGCGCGGCGCAGCTTTGGGCAGCAGCGGTTCGATGAGTGCCCATAATTGGTCGTCTATAAGTTCCTTAGCCATGGCTTCCTGTCAGGGAAAACAAGACAGAAGTTAACACCAGAGCCAAAAAGTTAACAGCCCCTTTTTGTAATTCTGCAACAGTCTCTAAGTGTCCACAGCGTGCAGTTTTCATTCATAGGTGCCCCAAAAGCACGGTGCTCGCCAGAGCGAAGGATGTGTGAAACCCTCCTTCTCGCGAATCCTGACACGAACACGCTTCGCCCCGTACGCTCTCGGGCAAGCACAATTGCTAAGGAACCCGCACGGCCTTACAGGTATTTACGGCTGCGGTTTTTTGACAGGTTACCTACCTGGTCTGTGCGACCGTATTCATAGGCCACAGCTTCATGCGTGCTTGTCTTTACTACTTCCGTTTTTTGAATTGGCTGCGCGTTCTGTACAGCTATTTTCGTCGGTTACGGCCTTACGCATTCTGCAGCATTGTTTCTTGGCGGGTTGGCTACATGGTTCGTTATGCGTAAAAATTCGGTGGGTGGTTCATGCGGATAGCGCGGGGTGCTCCTTGAGCAGGTTCAATCACTGGTGGCGAAGCGTGTGGGTATCGGTGTTCGGAGAAGGAGGGTTTCACACATCCGTCGCTCTGGCGAGCACCGTGCTTTTGGGGCACCCATGAATGGAAACTGCACGCTGTGGACACTTAGGGTAGCGTGGTTTGAAAGCGCTTTCTTTGCTTCGTTTCTTTGTCGCTTTGGACAAAGAAATGACGTGCCGCCACGCACAGTGGCTAATAGTGATAAAGAGAAAATCCGAGTCACGCAGACCACTAACACTGAAAGCAGCAACCCGGCATTGACCCCGACCGCTAACGCCGAAAGCATCAACCCCGCCCACTACCCCCAGAACCGACCACCCGCCATAAACCCCGACCACTAACACCGAAAGCAGCGCCCCCTGCCCATCGAGCGCCAGCAGACCTATCCCCCAGTGCGAACGAAAACCACCCCCCAACAACCTGCAAAAATCTCCGCGAACGCCAACGCGGAACCTGCCGATCATGCACCCTACGACCGCCCCTCCACCCAAGCCAGGCATCATCCCACTCGCGCGTAATAAAGGTTCTGCGGATGCTTCGCCTCGGCGAAGAAGAACCATCGTTCCGCCACCAGGCCGGCGTACTGCACGAGACACGCCGCAGCCAGCAGGACAACAGAAATGCCGATCGAATGCACGCCCGCGCCCAACGCCATCAGCACGACGGGCGCCACGAACGCCGCCACAAGAAATCCCCACTTGACCCCGCGTAGCGTGCCTGCCGATTTACCGTGAAAGAACTCGCGCAGATTGAATGCGCCAGCCGTGAAACCACGCGATACCTGCACGACCTTCGCGTTCTTGATACCGGTCGCGCTCTGCACGGTGGACTTCGGACGCAGTCGTGCATTACGCACGAGGGATGCCGACCGGCTCGCGCAACCAGCAAGCGTCAGCGCGCACGCGCAGGCGGCAAGCCCCGTGGTCAGTGCAGGCGCGAACCACGCGCTCAAAGCGGTAACCAGCGTGAACCCGGACGCACAACCAAGCAGGACGAAGTTGGCCAGCGTGAGCGGCGTGGCCCACTCCTGGAGAAAGCGCAGGCATGCATAGATCATGGCCGAGCAGACAAAGAGCGCGGCACTCGCGAGCACGCCAAGCGCCCCCAACGCAAGCGACCACGGCGAGCCGAACCAGTGCGCAACACCGTAGAAAAACGCGCACGCGAGAAACGCCGGCAGACAGAGACATTCACGCGATAACCACGAGGTCCGCCACATCGCGACCGCCCGCCACGCACGTTCAGGATGCCCGAGATGGAAGAACGAGGCGATGAGACCAAGTCCACCAAGCGCCACAGACAAGGCGGCGCCGGTGACATAGAACGCCATTGGCGGCGCAGTGAGAAGGCCAAGATGCGCCGCCACCTCCACGCCGACAAGCGCGATCAACAGGCCCTGCGCCGCACCGCTTAGCGTGGTGAGAAAGACGACTGAGAAAGCGGGGTTCATTGGGGAGTCCTTTAGATGCGCGTCGCAACCGACGCGAGATGCAATTGCCCACGCTCAAGTTGTGCGTCCACGGTTTCCGGCATGGACTCAGCCGAACCCGTCTTGCACGAACACTCGCCTTCCCCGCAACCCGAAGCCGACGTCATCTTGCGCGGCAAATAATGGTTCGCGGGCTTCGTGTCCCATTCAGGCATCAACTGATAACCACCGCGCTCCCTGATCGCTTTCGACACCACGGATTCGGGATCGTGAATGTCCCCGAACAATCTTGCGGAGGTCGGACACGCGAGCACGCATGCCGGTTGCCGATCCCGATCGGAGAGGTTTTCATCGTGGATACGATCCACGCACAAGGTGCACTTCGTCATCTCCTTGCGCTCTTCGTCCAGTTCGCGTGCGCCGTACGGACAGGCCCACGCGCAGTACTTGCAGCCAATACATTTATCGAAGTCCACCAGCACGAGCCCGTCTTCCTTGCGCTTATAGCTCGCACCGGTTGGACACACGGGCACGCACGGCGGGTCCTCGCAGTGCAGGCACGACTTCGGGAAATGGATAGTCTCAGCGTTCGGATAACTGCCCGCCTCGAAGCTCTGGACACGATTGAAGAACGTGCCGGACGGATCGGCATCGTAGGGATTCAGGTCGGCAAGGCTGCCCGACTCGCCCGATGTATTCCACTCCTTGCAACTCGTCACGCAAGCGTGGCATCCCACGCAAACGTTCAGGTCGATCACCAGCGCCATCTGAGTCATTGCATGTCCTCTTGCTTATTGGAGTCACTCTGGGAGTCACTACTTGCGCCCTACCGCGCCGCGCAGCCGTGCCGCGAATTCGCCTTGCCCCGCGAAGTAGGTCTGCACGATCCGCGATATCACGCCGTTCGAACCCGGCAGCGCACGCATGGCGTCGAACTGCGGCAGCGTGTGCTGCGCGTCGGCCTCGGCCGGATAGATCCGAACACGCACGTCGTACCACGCAGCCTGTCCTGTTATCGGGTCCGAGTTCGAGAATCGCCCGGCGGCTTCATTCCCCTTGTCGACGCCGGGCAGCTCGTCGGTGATCAAGTGATTGAGCAGGAAACCACGCTGCGACTCGCTTGCGTTCGCGCCGAGGTTCCATGCACCCGACGCCTTGCCGATCGCATTCCAGGTCCATACCGTCCCGGGCTCAACCGTTTCGCTGAAGCGAGCCATGCAGCGCACGCGGCCCCACTGCGACTCAACGTAAATCCAGCCGCCGTCCGCAATGCCGTTCCCGGCCGCCATCAACGGATTCATGTAGAGATAATTCTCGCCATGGATCTGACGCAGCCACGCATTCTGCGAGTCCCACGAGTGATACATCGCCATGGGCCGCTGCGTCACTGCGGCCAGCGGGAAACGCTCAAGATCAGTCGAGTTGCTTTCAAGCGGCGCGTACCAGAACGGCAGCGGATCGAAGTATTTTTCGACCCGCTCGCGCAAGTGATCGGGAGGCTGCCGACCTTTCGTTCTTCCTTGCGCCGCGAGACGAAACTTCTGCATGACATCGGAGTAAAGCTGGATGACGATGGGTTCGCGAAACTTGCGAAAGCCGTTCGCAACAGCCCAGTCCAGATACGGCCCGTTGCAGTTACGCATGTACTGCAAGTGTTCCGGCATCACGTGATGGAACACGCAGTTGTTCTTCGCGTACTGTTCCCATTGCTTCGGATTCGGCTCGCCGACCAGCGCCTTATCCCCATCTTTGCCCCGCCATCCGATCAGGAAACCTACCCCCGAATCGGGCGTCGTCGTGTAATTGACCACGAAGTCAGGATAATCACGAAAGCGCCGCGTGCCTTCGGCCGTGGTGAATGCCGGAAACTTCAGCCGCGACGCCAGTTCGATCAGCACTTCCTGGAACGGCTTGCACTGTCCCGAAGGCGGCACGACCGGCACGCGTACGGAATCGGCCGGACCGTCGAATTCGGAGATCGGGCGATCGAGCATCGACATCGCGTCGTGGCGCTCAAGGTAAGTCGTATCCGGCAGGATGAGGTCGGCGAACGCCGTCATCTCCGACTGGAACGCGTCGCACACCACGAGAAACGGAATCTTGTAGTCACCGTTCGCGTGTTTGTCGACGAGCATCTCGCGCACCTTCGTCGTATTCATCGACGAGTTCCAGGCCATGTTGGCCATGAAGATCATGAGCGTGTCGATGGGGTACGGGTCCCCTCGCCATGCGTTGGTGATCACGCTGTGCATCACACCATGCACGGCAAGCGGGTACTCCCACGAGAACGCTTTATCAATGCGAACGGGGCCGCCGTTTTCATCGATGAAAAGATCTTCCGGCGCGGCCGGCCAGCCCAGCGGTCCCGATGCAAGCGGCGTGTTCGGCTTGACGGCGTCGGGGCTGTTCGGCGGTTTCGCCGATGGCGGCACGGCACGCGGGAACGGCGATTTATGTCGAAAGCCGCCGGGTCGGTCGATCGTACCCAGCAGCGACATCAGCACCGCGAGCGCACGGATCGACTGGAAGCCGTTGGAATGTGCAGCGAGCCCGCGCATGGCGTGAAACGCGACGGGGTTGCCGGTGACGGTTTCGTGGGTCTCGCCCCACGCATCGGTCCATCGAATGGGCAACGTGATCCGGTGATCGCGGCTAGTCTGGATCATCTCCTGCGCGAGACGGCGAATGGTGCCAGCGGAAATGCCGGTGATATCGGCTGCCCACTCGGGCGTGCAATCCGCTACGCGCTCGCGCAGCAGCGTGAATGACGGCGCAACGGGCGAACCGTCCGCTAGCGTATAGCGGCCATCGAGCGCGGGTGTCACGCCAGGTGAATGATGTGGCACGGCGCGCGCCGCCTCAGCATCCCACCACGCATGATTTTGCGGAAACAGCGGATTGCCGACGGGCGTATCCGGGTCGCTCACGAACAGGCCGAAGTTCTCACTCTGTTCGTTAAGATCGACGAGGTCAGCCGCGTTCGTATAGCGGCGCACGAACTCGTGGTCCCAGGCATCCGCCGCAATCAGCTCGTGCAGAAACGCCATGAACAGGGCGCCGTCGGTGCCGGGCTTGATCGGTACCCATTCATCGGCAATGGCGGCGTAACCGGTGCGTATAGGATTGATCGCGATAAAGCGTCCGCCCCCGCGCTTGAACTTCGAGATGGCGATCTTCAGCGGATTCGAATGATGATCCTCCGCCGTGCCGATCATGAAAAACAACTTGGCGCTGTCGAGATCGGGACCGCCGAATTCCCAGAAGGAACCTCCGATCGTGTAGATCATGCCGGCCGCCATGTTCGCCGAGCAAAAGCCGCCGTGCGCCGCATAGTTAGGCGTACCGAACTGTTTGGCGAAGAGGCCCGTCAGCGCCTGCATCTGATCACGGCCGGTAAAGAGCGCGAACTTCTTTGGATCGGTGGCGCGGATACTGGCAAGGCGTTTTTCGAGCGTATCGAAGGCGACTTCCCACGACACCGGTTCGAACTGCGCGCTGCCACGCTCGGCGTCCGCACGGCGCATCAATGGCTGCGTGAGCCGGGCGGGCGAATACTGCTTCATGATGCCGGACGCGCCCTTCGCGCAGATCACGCCCTGGTTGAGCGGGTGTTCCGGATTGCCATCGATGTAACGCACTTCGCCTTCGCGCAAATGCACGCGAATGCCGCAGCGACAAGCGCACATGTAGCAAGTGGTCGTCTTGATCTCAAGCCGCTCGTCCTGCGTGCGGGCGTGATGTTCCATGCTGGGTCTCCCTCGCGGCTTCCGGTATGTCCAGGCGGTACCTATTCGATCCTGACCATCCTAATCGCCGTTGGTCACCAAGGGAAATCGCGATTTGCGAGAGCAACTATCCGCTACGCTGATGGTTTCAACTTGCCTGCAATTGCACGATCAGTGCACACGGATCGAAACCGTGATCAGCGAGATCGTCAGGGAGTCTGCTTGAGGATAGCGTCCATGAGTCCCGGGAACCTGCTGTCGAGTTCGGCACGTCGCAACGTGTTCTGATGAACCGTGCCGGCCACGCGCGTCTGGACGAGGCCCGCCTCGCGCAAAATGCGGAAGTGATGGGACATGCTTGATTTCGGGCGGCCGCCGTCGAGCTCCCCGCAGGTGGCTTCGGTGACACGCGACAAATGCAGCACGATATCAAGACGCACCGGGTCGCTCAAGGCGTTGAAGATCCGCTGAAGGGAGAAGCCCTCGGGGCCGGGATGGTTATATATGCGCATACGGCAGATGGTACCGGTTTCTGTGATAATCATAGTTCGAGTTATATCGAACTATCGAACTGAATTATTCCACGGAGCCTGCCCGATGCCCACATTATTCGAATCTTTCAAACTCAAAGACATCTCGTTGCGCAACCGCATCGCGATCCCGCCGATGTGCCAATACTCCGCTGTCGATGGCCTGATCAACGACTGGCACCGCGTGCATCTGGCTGCTCTGGCGCGCGGAGGCGCTGGCCTGGTTATCGTCGAGGCGACGGCTGTGTCGCCTGAAGGCCGCATTACCCCGGGCTGCACCGGCATCTGGAATGACGAGCAGGCGCAGGCGTTCGCGCCCGTCGTCGCGTCGATCAAGGCGGCCGGCGCCGTACCGGGCATCCAGATTGCCCATGCAGGTCGCAAGGCCAGCGCCAACCGTCCTTGGGAAGGCGACGACCATATTAGCGAAGACGATCCGCGCGGCTGGGAAACCATCGCGCCGTCGGCTATCGCCTTCGGGGCTAACCTGCCCAAGGTGCCCAAAGCGATGACACTCGACGACATCGCCCGCGTGCGCCAGGATTTCGTTGATGCTGCAAAACGAGCGCTCGATGCGGGTTTTGAATGGCTGGAGCTGCACTTCGCCCACGGCTATCTCGGTCAGAGCTTTTTCTCGACGCACTCCAATCAACGCGACGATATCTACGGCGGAAGCCTCGAGAACCGCAGCCGCTTCATGCTGGAAACACTGGCCGCAGTGCGCAAAGTATGGCCCGAGCACCTGCCGCTGACGGCTCGCTTTGGCGTCATTGAATATGACGGCCGCGATGAGGAAACCCTCGCGGAATCCATCGAGCTGGCGAAGAATTTCAAGCGTGAAGGGCTGGACATGCTCAGCGTCAGCGTGGGGTTCTCCACGCCGACAGCCAACATCCCGTGGGCTCCCGCCTTCCTCGTCCCGATTGCGCACCGGGTACGGCGCGAAGCGCAGTTGCCCGTCTCGTCGGCGTGGGGAATCGATACACCGGAACTCGCCGATAACGCAGTCCGCGAAGGCCAGCTCGATCTCGTGATGGTCGGCCGCGCCCATCTCGCCAATCCTCACTGGCCGTACTACGCTGCGAAAAAGCTCGGCATTGCACGTCCTTCGTGGACGTTGCCTGCTCCTTACGCGCATTGGCTCGAACGCTACGCAGTGAGCTAAGACGCGCCGGGAGGCTACGCTTCCCGCTTAGTCACAACAGCTCTTATACAAGCTCCGGCTCGCGTCGCGAAACCGCACTCCTCACCTTGAGCGGCGCGCCGGGCCGGCGTGGCCGCTCCGAAGCGGACGCATCGCCGCGCAACGTGAACACCGCCACCGCGTCACGCAACGAGTTGGCCTGCTCGGCAAGCGCATGCGCTGCCGCGGAGGCTTCCTCGACGAGCGCGGCATTCTGCTGCGTGACCTCGTCCATCTGCGTGACGGCCGTATTGACCTGTTCGATCCCCGTGCTCTGCTCCTGTGACGCCGACGAAATTTCGCCGACGATATCCGTCACACGCTGCACCGATCCCACGATCTCCGCGATGATCCGCCCCGCGTCGCCAACGAGTGCCGAGCCCGCATTGACGCGGTCGGTCGACTGGACGATCAATGCCTTGATTTCCTTCGCAGCCGTTGCGCTGCGCTGCGCGAGCGTGCGCACCTCGGCGGCGACCACGGCGAAACCGCGCCCTTCCTCGCCTGCGCGCGCCGCTTCCACGGCTGCGTTGAGCGCAAGGATGTTGGTCTGAAACGCGATGGCGTCGATCACGGCGATGATCTCCGCGACCTTGCTCGAACTATCGGCGATTCCGTGCATGGTTTCCACGACCTGACCCATCATCACGCCCCCGCGCGAAGCGGTGTGCGAGGCCGCGTCCGCAAGCGTGGATGCCTGTCGCGCGTTCTCCGCGTTCTGGCGGACCGTGCCGGTGAGTTCTTCCATGCTGGCCGCCGTTTCTTCAAGCGATGCCGCCTGCTCTTCCGTGCGCGACGAGAGGTTCAGGTTGCCCGATGCGATCTCGGCGCTGGCCGTCGCCACGCCCTCGGCGTTCTCACGAACCTTCGCGACCACTTGCGACAAACTCGACTGCATGTCCTTCAGTGCCGCGAGCAATTGCGCGATCTCGTCCTGGCCGCTGGAGTCAAAGTCCATCGACAGATTGCCGGTCGCAACAGCCTGTGCGCAACGCAGCGCGTGGCCAAGCGGTCGCGAGACCGTCCGGCTGAACATGACGCCGCCGATCATCGCGAGTGCGAGCACCGCCAGCATGAGCGCGACGCTGATTTCGGTCGCATGGCGCGCATCGATAGCGGCCTTCGCTGAAACTTGCGCACTGTCAGCCGCGATTTTTTGGGCGGCCTGTTCAAGCAGCGCCGACGGTTCGCGGTCCACGCCGGCCACGGCGTTATCACCGGCGGAGGGTTCGAAGCCAGCGGACTTGAACGCCTCGAAGCCCTTTCGATAACCCTCGCCCATCGAAGCGTGCGCGATCGCAAAGCGCTCGATCAGCGTGCGGCTTTCACCTTCCGGCAGCTTCGTCCTGAGATCCGCTGCGAGCGCGCCGACGGTCTTTTCACGGGTCTGGAAAGCGGACCAGTATTTGTCGAGCTGTGCCGGGTCCTTGCCGCGCAACAATGTGTCCTTCCACTCCTGGACTTGCAGCTTGAACGCGACGAGCGTGGCGGACACCATCCGTTCGTTCGCCACGTTGTCCTGCACCGTGGTTCCGTAGGCGTTGATCGACTGGTTGAGGGCGAAGATGCCATACAGCGCGCCCGCGAACATCAGCAGCAGCGCGACGGTGAAGGCAAGAGGGATTTTGAGGCTGAGCTTCATCGATGGTTCCCGGATTCGGCAAGCCGCGACCGGAGCGCGCGGTTGGACTACTGCTTATCGGTCCATTCGCACAAAACTGAAGGGGCACAGCCGCTGGGCAATGACGGTGCAACGACCCCGGTTACCGAATCCGATAGAACACGATTTTTCACCATCGCTTTGGCGCGCGCTCTACTAATAATCAGACAATAACGTGCTTCAAATTTTCCAATGCCGTAATCCAGCACTTGCCATCAATAAGCGACTTCGCGACACGTCTCAAGCGTTGTCGTCTGCGTCATTTGAGAGGCATCGAAAATTGCTATGCATCATCACGACGGGTGACTGTCGATGCCGGAGTCTGCGAGGGTTGGTGTGGTGTCCAATGGCGCTTGCGCCTGTACCACGGTTACGGCAATGACGTAATAAATGTCATCTGCACTGCAGCCGCGTGACAGATCGTTGGCAGGCTTTCGAAGGCCCTGCAATAGCGGGCCGATCGCCTTTGCCCCGCCTACCCTTTCTGCCAGCTTGTAGCTGATATTGCCGGCCTCCAGACTCGGAAAGACCAGCACGTTGGCCCGGCCGTGCACGTTCGAGT
Source organism: Caballeronia sp. LjRoot34 (assembly GCF_964253815.1). Lineage (NCBI taxonomy): Bacteria > Pseudomonadati > Pseudomonadota > Betaproteobacteria > Burkholderiales > Burkholderiaceae > Caballeronia > Caballeronia sp. LjRoot34. Next base: position 2,033,878 of record NZ_CAXUSB020000001.1, on the reverse strand, counting down.
GATCTATCTTGCGTTCGGCGATCTCGGCGACGAGCGCCGCGTCGAGCTGCACATCGCCATCGATAGCAAGCTTTGGGCGCTGCTGCCTGACCAGGCGCGTTGCCTCCACCACCTTGTCGACTGCCGCATGCCGGGCGCTTCCGCTCGTCGAAAATGACAGCATGGCCACGCGCGGTTCATCCATCAAAAGGTTCTGCGCGCTATCTGCTGCCGCCATGGCGATCTGCGCCAGCTCATCCGCATTGGGGTCCACTACCAACCCGCAATCGGAGAAGATAATCCCACCCTTGAGCGTGTGGAAAGGTTCGCACAACATCATCAGAAAGAAGCTGGAAACCAGCTTGAACGATGGGTTAATGCCGATGATCTGGATAGCGGTTCGGACCACGTCGGCAGTGGTGTGTACTGCACCGGACACCGAACCATCGGCATAACCGAGCCGGACCATCAGGTTGGCAAAGCAGAGAGGTTTAAGCACTTCCCGTTTTGCCTCGTCCGGCGTCATGCCCTTGCCGGATCGCAATTCGAAGAGGCATCGGTACAAGGATGGACCGAGCGGTGAAGTGGATGGGTCCACCAGTTCTATTCCGGCCAGATCGATACCCTCACTGGCCGCCACTTGAAGAATGTGCGGGACATCCCCCACCAGAATCACGCGGGCAATGCGTTCCACGGTCACGCGTTGCGCCGCCTGAAGAATCCGCGGGTCCTCCGCCTCGCTCAGTACGATGCGCATAGGATGAATCCGGGCGCGCTCGATGATGCGGTTAATCGGCTTCATGGATTACTCGGTCACGGTTGCCAAAGACGGCAGGCTGATGCTGGAAACGGCAGCCATCCGTCTCCAGCATGTCAGGTTCCACGAGAGCCTTAGCCCCCGGAAGCTGGAAGCCTCACACGTAGTCTTTGTACTTATCGAGCAATCGCACGGGCTTGGCGAGCGCATCACGACGGAACGGATCGCCGAGTTCCCGCGTACACATGATCTCGATGATGGTGGTCTTGCCGTGATTCATCTGCAAGTCGATCGCACGCTTGAGCGCAGGGCCGACATCCTCAAGCCGATTCACCACGATCCCTTCAGCGCCCATCGCCTTGGCAATCTCCGCAAAACTCTGGTTATCCAGCTCTCCCGCCACGAAGCGCCGGTTATAGAAGTCGACCTGATTCTTCTTCTCCGCGCCCCACTGCCGGTTATGAAACACCACCGCCGTCACCGGAATGTTGTGACGCACGCAGGTCATGGTTTCCATCAGGCTCATGCCCCAGGCGCCGTCGCCCGCATACGACACCGCAGGCCGGTGCGGCGCTGCCACCTTCGCCCCGATGATGGTCGGGAACGCGTACCCGCAATTGCCCCAGCTCATCGCGGCAAAGAAGCTGCGCGGCTTGTTAAAGCGCAGGTAACTGTTGGCCACCGAGTTGATGTTGCCTATATCCGTGGACACCATCACGTCCTCAGGCATCGCCTTTTCCAGTTCGCGCAGCACCTGACGCGGATGCAGATACTGCCCACCGCCCAAGGGCCGCTCGTGCTTCTGCTCCTCGATCATGTCCAGGCTGTAGGCATCGCGCTCATGGGTCCACTCGTCGAGTTCCTTCTCCCATGCTGCTTTCTCGGCCGCGATCTGGCGCGCGCGTTCTTCACGCGTGGCATCGCTTACCAGCGTGCGCCCATCGAGCCGCTGGCTCAGTGCAATGGCGGCCGCTTTCGCATCGCCGCAGATGCCCACCGAGATCGTCTTCACGAGCCCAAGCATCTTGTGATCGGCATCGATCTGGATGATCTTCGCGTCCTTGGGCCAGTAGTCCATGCCGTGCTGCGGCAACGTGCCGAAGGGTCCAAGACGCGAGCCGAGCGCGATCACCACATCGGCTTGCGCCAGCAGCTTCATGGCAGCCTTGGAGCCCTGATAACCCAGCGGGCCGCACCACAGCGGATGCTTCGCCGGAAACGAATCGTTATGCAGGTAGCTGTTGACCACCGGCGCCCCGAGCCGCTCGGCCAGCGCCTGGCACTGCTCGATGGCATCGCCCATCACCACGCCACCGCCCGAGATGATCACGGGGAACTTCGCCTGCGCGATTAATTCCGCAGCTTCGTTAAGGCTCTGTTCGCCGCCCGGGCCGCGATCCAGATTCTGCGGTTTCGGGATCTCGGCCTTGATCTGGCCGTAGAAGTAATCGCGCGGGATATTAAGCTGGGTCGGCCCCATCTCTGCCTTGGCACGATCAAAACACCGGCCGGTAAATTCGGCCATGCGCGCTGGGTGTGTAACGTGACCCTGATACTTGGTGAACTCCTGGAACATCGGCAACTGACGCGCTTCCTGGAAGCCGCCCAGCCCGATACCCATGGTGCCGGCCTCAGGTGTCACGATCACCACCGGGCTATGCGCCCAGTAAGCCGCAGCAATAGCGGTGACGCAGTTGCTGATACCCGGTCCGTTCTGGCCGATCACTACGCCATGGCGCCCGGAGACACGTGAATAGCCATCGGCCATGTGGCCCGCACCCTGTTCGTGAACCACGGGAATCAGACGAATACCGGCTGGCGCGAAGATGTCCATCGCGTCCATGAAGGCCGAGCCCATGATGCCGAACATCTCGGTGACGCCGTTGGCGGCGAGCGTTTCAACGAACGCTTCAGACGGGGTCATGGCCTGGGGGCCGGTGCGCGCGACAGTAGTGGAAGCGCTGCTGGCTACGGGGTCTTGCTCGCTCATGGTGGTGTCTCCGGGTTTATCTATAAAACGGAACGTATTGTTCCGAAATGTGTAGTTCATGAGGGAAGATAAAATAAGATGAACCCGTCGTCAATCCACATTTACAATAAACGGTATAATTTGTATCTAAAAAAGAAGAAAGCTATGATGAGCGCCAGGTAAGCCGACTGCGTGGATGAACGCGTCGCAGCGGTGAAACAAGAGAGGAGACGGAAGTGATTGATGGTGCGACCAGCGGAATAAGCGCAGTGAACAAGCCGGACAAGATGGTCGCGGTACGGGATGTGTTCGGCATCGATTCCGACCTGATGGTGCCCGCCTTCAGCGAACCCGACGACCACGTTCCGGAAATCGATGCGGTTTATCGCTTCAACCCGGAAGTGACGACCGCGATCCTCGCGGGCTTCGCCCGTAACCGCCGGGTCATGGTGCAGGGGCTGCATGGCACGGGCAAATCGACGCATATCGAACAGGTGGCGGCCCGGCTCAACTGGCCGTGCGTGCGCATCAATCTGGACGGTCATATCAGCCGCCTCGATCTGGTGGGAAAAGATGCGATCGTCGTGCGCGACGACATGCAGGTGACGGAGTTCCAGGAAGGCATCGTGCCGTGGGCGCTGCAGCGGCCGGTCGCGTTGATCTTCGACGAATACGACGCCGGCCGCCCGGACGTGATGTTCGTGATCCAGCGCATCCTGGAACGTGATGGCAGGTTCACCCTGCTTGACCAGAACCGCGTGATCCGTCCGCACCCATACTTCCGTCTGTTCGCCACCAGCAATACGGTGGGTCTGGGCAACATTAACGGCCTGTATCACGGCACCCAGATGTTGAACCACGCGCAGATGGACCGCTGGAACGTGGTCGCCACGCTCAATTACCTGCCGCGCGCGGAAGAAACGGGGATCGTGCTCGCGCGCGTGCCGGAGCTTGCCGACGACGCCGGCCGTGCACTGATTGAATCGATGGTGAGCGTGGCTGAACTTACGCGCAAAGGCTTCACGACCGGCGATGTATCGACGCTTATGTCGCCGCGTACGGTGATTGACTGGGCGGAAAATTGCCAGATCTTCCACGATCCGGCGCGTGCCTTTCGTCTGACGTTCCTCAACAAGTGCGACGAGGCTGAGCGGCCGATCGTCGCCGAGTATTTCCAGCGTTGCTTTGGCAAGGAGCTGGACGACACGTCCGAGCGAAAGAGCCTCGCAACGGAGTCTCGCTGATGGAAACGGACAGGCGCCGCGAGCAGCACGAGAATCTGTGCGCATCGGCAGTACGTGCCCTCACAGGCGACGCGGCGCTCGACTACCGCAACGGCCGCTTGTGCCGCGACCTGCGCCCGCTGCCGCTCAATGCGCCGCATCTGCGCCGCGATAGGATGGCGAACAGGCTGGACTGCCTGCGCGGTGCGGCCGATGGCGCCGCCCTGCGTCTGATGCGCTCCGATGCGACCCTGCATAACCGGTTATGCCCCGCCGACCCGGTCGCGCGCCTCGTGTTCGAACTGCTTGAGCAACTGCGCTGCGAAAGCCTGACACCGCCCGGCATGCCCGGTCTTGTGAATAACCTTCGGCAGCAGTTCGAAGCCTGGTCGCGAAGTTTTTATCGCTCTGGACAAGCGGAAAGCCATATCGGCAACCTGCTTTATACCGTCGCGCAGATTTCCTGGTCGCGCCTCTCGGGCTGGCCGGTGCTCGAAGAAACCGAGGGCCTGATCGAACATACGCGCGCGGGGATTGCGCCAGCGCTGAGCGTTTCGCTAGCCGGGCTGCGGCGGCATCGCGCGGAGCAAAGTGCGTTCGCGGTCCACGCGCTTGAGATGGCCCATCTTGTGAGCGGAATGATCCGGGACGCGCGCGAGCAGCACACGCTGGATGAATCAGCAGATAAGACGGACGACGAAGCCACCCGCACGGCGTTATCGCTATGGTTCGATTTCGATGACAACGAGAACGCGGATGAAGACGAGTCGATGGCAGCCGTCGTCACTGGCGTAGGCCGCGTGCCGAGGGCGTCCAGCGACAGCTACCGCATTTTCACCCAGCGCTATGACCAGGAGATTCATCCGGGCTCGCTTGTGCGCAAGGCGCTGCTGGCGGAGTATCGCGAGCGCCTCGACGAGCGAATTGCGACGCAAGGCATCAACATTCCCCGGCTGGCCCACGCGCTGCGGATTGCGCTCGCCATCCCGCAACGCGACGGCTGGTCGTTCGGAGAGGAGCATGGCCGCATCGATGGCCGGCGCCTCGCGCAACTCGTTAGCTCTCCTGCTGAGCGACGCCTATTTCGGCTGGAACGGGAAACGCCGCTGGCCGATTGTGCAATCAGTTTCCTGATCGACTGCTCGGGCTCGATGCGCGCTCATATTGAAGCAGTGGCCGTCATGGTGGACACGCTCGTGCGCGCCCTTGATCAGGCGGGTGTGACTACCGAGGTACTGGGTTTCACCACGGGCGCCTGGAACGGCGGCCGCGCCCGGCTCGACTGGATGGCTCGTGGGCGGCAGCCTCATCCCGGCCGGCTCTGTGAACTCTCGCACATGGTGTTCAAGGATGCGTCGACCAATTGGCGACGAGCCCGCGCGAATATAGCCGCGCTCTTCAAGGCCGATCTGTTTCGCGAAGGCGTGGATGGCGAGGCGATCGACTGGGCATGCACGCGACTGCTTGCACGAAACGAGCGAAGGCGGATCGTGATCGTGATTTCAGACGGCAGCCCGATGGAAGGCGCCACGGTCCTCGCGAACAACGCGCGTTATCTCGACAATCATCTGCGCGAAGTCATCGCGCGCCACGAGGCCGCGCGAGATGTGGAGGTACTGGGATTAGGCATTGGGCTGGATCTCAGCCCGTACTACCGGCATTGCCTCGCGATGGACTTGTCCATGCAGCCCACCATGGCGATGTTCGGCGAACTGGTGCGATGGATCGGCGGGCGCAAGCATGCGGTGGTGTCAGGTAACGGACGATAGAAGCCAGATGCGCCCACGCCGGGCATGTCGCCCGGCGAAGCGCACCTCTACGCAACAGCCGTGGCGGTCAGGCTATTCACACCCATTTCATCCAGCACGTCGCGCACGGCGGCGATCAAACCGTACATCTCCTTTTCGTAAAGCCGGCCGATGCAGCCGATACGAAACGATTCCGCGATCGTCAGCTTGCCGGGATAGATCACATAACCGCGTGATTTCAGGCCATCGTAGAAACGCTCGAAGACAAAGCGCGGATGCGCGGGCATCCGGAAGGTCACGATGATCGGTGCCTGCAAATCCGCCTTCAGCAGAAGCTCAAAGCCGAGCGCCTTCATGCCGTCGACCAGAACACGGCAGTTGTTCCGATACCGCCCGCCTCGCCCGCCAACGCCCCCCTCCGAATCAAATTCCTGAAGCGCCTGATGAAACGCCACGATCACATGCGTAGGTGGCGTGAACCGGTACTGCCCGGTCTTTTCGAAATTCGCCCACTGGTCGTACAGGTCTAGAACCAGCGTGGTGGCGTTGCCTTTGGTCGCGGCCAGCGCGTCGCGCCGGCATACGACGAAGCCAAGTCCCGGCACGCCCTCGATGCACTTGTTCGACGAAGCCGCCACCGCGTCCGCGTGGATCGCGGGCGCGTCGATCGGCAGTGCGCCGAAGGCGCTCATTGAGTCGATGAGATAGCCCTTTTTGTACTTGGCCGCGAGCGTGCCGATCTCGGCAATCGGGTTAAGGATGCCCGAGGTCGTCTCGCAATGGACCACGAAGATATGCGTGATCGAGGGCGTGCGCTTCAGTATGGTCTCGATCTTTTTCAGGTCCGGCGGCGCATCTTCGGCCGTCTCATGGGTGACGGTCTTGCGCCGGGCGATATCGAGAATTCGTTTCGCGCGCTGCCCATAAGCGCCGTTGATGAGCATGAGGACCTTTCCAGCCGGTGGCACGAAACTGGTCAGCATGGCTTCGACTGCAAAGGTGCCGGAACCTTGCATGGGCACCGTTACATAGTCGCCCTCGCCGTGAACGATCTCGGCGAGTCGTGCGAGCACGGCTTTGTTGATCGCAACAAAACTCGCATCGCGCGAGCCCCAGTCGTGCGCCATCGATGCCTTGACGGTACGCGAAGTAGTCAACGGCCCGGGCGTCAGGAGAAAGGGATCGCCCGTTTCGGAAGCGGCTGGTTTGAGGACCGCGGATTGATTCATAGGAAGGATGTCCAGTATCGATGTGTGGCGTTTAAAGGCTGCACGAAGAATAGATGAGCGTGTGGAGCGTGTAATGTCGCTGGCTGCGAGGCGTTCACGTCTGCCAAGCGTCCTCGACGCATGGCGACATTTTAACCGCCCATCGTCCATTTCAAGGCCTCAGCCGCTGCCGTGACCTGGAAGCACATCATTAATAGATACAAATCATACCGTTTATTGTAAATGGTTGATGACACGGGGAAATGCGCCAGCCTGTCGGCGTCGCCCCGGACACGGGCTCATATAGATCGACAAATCAACTCGCGTTCGGCCCGGCGGGTGCGCAGCGGGCGCCCCGCATCGCTGGGATAATCGAGTTTTCTCTCTCGACCCTGAAAGGATCCACACGTGACCGAACCTGCAAACCCCTCTTCCAGCGGCCCCGTGCGCCGTGTCGCGTTTCTTGGCCTGGGCGTCATGGGTTATCCGATGGCCGGCCACCTTGCCAAAGCCGGCCTCGACGTCACGGTGTACAACCGAACCCACGCCAAGGCCGAACAATGGGTGACCGAACACGCCGGACAGGCGGCACGGACACCGCGCGAAGCCGCGTCGAAAGCAGACCTCGTGCTGGCGTGCGTAGGCAACGACGATGACCTGCGCAGCATCACGCTGGGCGACGACGGCGCTTTCGCCGGCATGGCTCAAGGAACCACATTCGTCGATCACACAACCGCATCCGCCAATGTGGCGCGTGAGCTGGCGGAGATCGCGGACGCACGCGGGCTGGCCTTCATTGACGCCCCCGTGTCCGGCGGTCAGGCTGGCGCGCAAACAGGCAAGCTGACCATCATGTGCGGCGGAGCCGAGGATGTCTTTGAACGCGTCCACACCACCCTCGATCACTACGCGACGGCCGTTACGTTAATCGGCCCGGCCGGCGCAGGGCAACTCGCGAAGATGGTCAACCAGATCTGCATCGCCGGAGTGGTTCAGGGTTTGTCGGAGGCTGTTAATTTCGGCCAGTTGTCCGGCCTCGACATGCCGCTCGTACTCGATGTAATCGGCAAAGGCGCGGCAGCAAGCTGGCAGATGGACAATCGCGGCAAGACCATGATCGACGGCAAGTTCGACTACGGCTTTGCCGTCGACTGGATGCGCAAGGACCTGGGCTTCTGTCTCGACGAAGCGAAGCGCAACGGCGCCTCCCTGCCCATGACCGCACTCGTCGACCAGTTCTACGGCGACATACAGGCGCTCGGCGGCAATCGCTTCGATACATCCAGCCTGATCTGGCGCCTGCGCAAACTCAAGAGCTAGTTTCAGGCTCTGCACTTCACTTGCGCCAGCGCAACGGCCGGCGCAGGTGATGCCGCTCCAGCCGCAAGCCGGGCGCTGCTTGCAGGAACGCGGGGAGGCCGCCAAGCGAACCGGCCTCGGTACGGTCGCGTTCCTCGTCGGCATCGACCGTCTTCAACGGGTTGATGAACAATGCCGCCACCATGCCCACTGCAAGCAGGCATGCCGAGATAGTGAACGAGACGTTATAGCTGCCCGTCGTTTCGATCAGGTAACCGAACACGACCGGCGACACCATCCCCGCCACACCGAAGCCGGTGTTCATCATGCCGCCGGCGGTGCCCGCGTATTTGCCCGCGATATCGAGTGGCAATGTCCAGAGCACAGGATTGGTGATCTCCAGGAAGAAGAACGACGCCGACAGGAACAGCACGGCCGTCACCGGATTCGCTATACTAACCATTGGCACCAGGAATGCGAGCGAACCGCCCAATCCCACCACCAGCACGGAACAGCGTGCGAAGCGCAGCCGGCCAGTCATCTTGAAGATCTTGTCGGACAGCATCCCGCCGAGCGTATCGCCTATCACGCCCGCCAGCAGCGGCAAGGCGGTGAAAAGCGCGAGTTGCTTGAGATCGAATCCCCGCGACTCCTTGAGATAAGACGGCAACCACGTCAAGTAGACCCATAGCAGCCAGCCGTAGCAAAAATCGACGAAGGTCACGAGCCACATGCGGTGCATCAGCTTTCGCCACGGCGTCGCGCAATGTTTGGCACGGTCGCAGTCGCCCACGTGATAGCCGATCTCCGCTGTTTCTTGCGGCGTGATGCGACGGTGCTGTTCGGGAGAGTTCGTGAACACGCACAGATAAAGCACGGTCCACGCAAGACTGGCGACACCGAGCAGAATGAATGCATCGCGCCATCCGCCTGTTGCTACCACAGCGAGCACGAGCGGCGGCGTCACGGCCCCGCCGAGCCGGGCGAAGCTATGAGTGATTCCTTGCGCGAAACCGCGCTCGGCGACAGGCATCCAGTAGGTAAAGGCACGGGTAGCCGTCGGAAATGCACCACCCTCGCCCACGCCGAGCATGAAGCGCAAGCCGACGAGCATCGCCACGCTGCCGGCAAAGCCGGTTGCAAGCGTCGCAACACCCCAGATGAGCGAAAGCACGGTGAGCACGCGCTTGGGTCCGTACTTGTCGGCAAGCCAGCCACCCACAATCTGCATGACGGCATACGGATACGCGAACGCGGAGAACACAAGGCCGAGCTGCCCCGACGTCAATCCCATCTCATGCCGGATGATGGGGCCGGCCACGGCAATGTTCACGCGATCGATGTATGAGATGAAATACATCAGGCACATGACCGCGAGAATGATGTGACGCGTCTTGACACGCCGCGGTTGCGTCGCTTGCTGTTCCATGCTGTCTCCTGTCTCTTCCGTGTGACGTCTTTGACGTTCGTGGTCGGTGTTTCGATGCTTATTTCGTTTCGCTTATTTCGTATTGCGGCTTTTGCGTCGGAGGCTTCCTTGCGTGAGTAGATATGGTTCGCGCCTTGGCGGATCAGCTTGGCAGCAGCTTCAACCGCTGTACCTTGCCCGACGGCCCGCGCGGCAGTTCATCGATCAGGCGGAATTCCTTCGGCGTCTTGAAGCGGCCGAGTTCGCGCAGGCAGTGATTCCTGAGATCGGCGAGATCGAGGGCGAGTGGGCCGTCGAGCGTGCGCGGAACGATGAATGCGACAATCTCCTGTCCATACGCTGCATCCGGCAGGCCGACCGCAGCAGCATCGAGCACGCCCGGGTGCTTCAGCAACGCCTCATCAATCTCGCGCGGCGCAATGTTCTCGCCGCCTTTAATGATCAGTTCCTTCGAGCGGCCGTTGATATAGAAGTAACCTTCCGCATCGCGGTAACCAAGGTCACCCGTGCGTAGCCAGCCGTCCTCAGTGAACGCCGCTCGCGTCTCTTCCGGGCGCTTGTAGTAGCCGCTCATCACCTGTTCGCCGTGCAACACGATCTCGCCGCATTCGTCGTTGGCACAATCGCGGCCTTGTGCGTCGATCACGCGGGCGCTCGCACCGCACGGCAAGCCAATGCTGCCAATTCGTCTCTTTCCAATCTCATATGGATTACTAAATACTGGAGCCGCGGTCTCCGTCATACCCATCGTTTCGATCACGCCGATTCCAAAGCGTGCCTCGAACGCCCGGTGATGCTCGGCCGGCAGCGCCGCCGACGCGCTGCGGCAAAACTTGAGCGCGGACAGGTCGAAGGCGTGATCGTCCTGCTGGTTGAGCAGATAAGCGACTATCGTCGGTACGACGTTGATCCAGGTGCAGCCGTGACGCGTGACATCGCGCCAAAACGTTCGGGCCGAGAAACGCGGCGCGACGACGACGGAGCCGCCGTGATGCAACGGCGCCAGAAGCGTCACCACCAAGCCATTGATGTGAAAAAGCGGTAGCGACGCGAGCACGCGATCGTCAGCGGTGAGCCGGTGCTCGGTTGTGATCGTGCGCGCGTTCGCCAGCAGGTTGCGATGCGTGAGGAGCACGCCTTTAGGCAAACCGGTCGTGCCCGAGGTGTACATCAGAAGCGCGACGTCTTCCGCGCGCGGCGAATTTTCGCTGACAGTAGCCAACTGCGATGTAACAGGCCGTGCTGAAGGCTGCGTTGCGGCATCGGCGAGCGCCAGTTCCGGAGGCGCGAACACGGGTGCCTGAAGCGCGTCAGGCTCGGTGGTGACGACCAGGATCTCGCGATTGAAACCTTCTTCGCGCAACGCTGCAATGGCCGACGCAATCGCAACCCGCGATTCCCCCGAGACAAATATGGCTCGTGTATCCGAATGCTCGACGATATAACGCACCTGCGACGGCTGGCACAGCAGGTTCAAGGGATTGGCTATGAGCCCGCTATACATCGCGGCAAGGAGCAGCGTGGCCGTCTGGATGCCGTTGCCCATGAACACCGAGACAACATCGCCCGGCTTCAGACCCGCGTCGTGAAAGCGGGCATCAAGCGTCTGGCAAGCGTCACGCAATTCGCCGAACGTCAGCACGCCGGCGTGGCTTGGGATCGGACTGACATCCGCATGAGCGTCATCGGCTGGCGCGAGCAGGAAGGGTTTGTCGGGGAACTGCGCGGCACGTTCGTCGATCAACGCGCGCACGGTGGCAGGCGTGTTCATCGACCGTACCTCTTGAAGAAATCACCCAGTAAGTCGTCCACCTCCGGAACGCGTTCTTCGATGGGATAAGCGACCCGCGTGATGTTCAGGTAGTGACGAAAGCCGAGGTTCCCGGAGAAGTTGTTGCGGCCCCAGGTGCCGCAACCCATCGACAGCGAAAAAGGCAGACCGTTGTCGAAATTGCCCCCGGTTGCGAGGCAATGCGCCTGATTGAAGATGACGCGGGCGACCGGCAAGTTCATGCCGAGTTGCACGGCTTCCGCGGGATCAGCGGAATGCAGCCCGACCGAGTGGCCCGCACCCATGTACGCGTAGATGCGCTGCACGATCGAGGTGGCGTCTGCGAAATCCCTCGCGCGATAGACGGTCAGCACGGGTGAAAGCTTTTCACCCGAGAACGGATGCTCCTCGCCGAACCCATCTTCCTCGACCATCAGGAAAGCGGGCGCCTTGGCCGCGATGTCATCGAGACCGGCTAACCGGGCGATCTCAACTGCGGACTTCGCCGTGCAGTGCGCGGAGAGTTTCCCCCCCGTCCACATTGCCGCTTGCAGGCGTTCCTTTTGCGCCGCGTCGAGTAACGCTCCGCCGTTTTCAGCGAGTGCGTTAAGTGCAGCCCGATACACCGCGTCCACAATCACGACACTGTTTTCGGATGAACAACTGGTGGCGTTATCGAAGGTCTTGGAGAGCCGAATTTTCCGCGCCGCGTCATTCAGATCCGCCGAAGCAGCGATAATCGATGCCACGTTGCCCGCACCTACGCCGAACGCGGGCGTGCCGCTCGTGTACGCCATGCGGACATTGGCCTGCGACCCCGTTGCGACCACGAGATCGCACAGCGGTAATAGTGCTGCCGTGGCCGCCTTGGTAATCGGCGGCGATAGCACTTGAACGAGATCGCGGGACAAGCCCGCCTTGGCGAATTGCGCGTGGATGAATTCAATCAGCAACGCGCACGATGAATACCCCTTCGGCGATGGTGCAACGATTACCGCGTTGCCGCATTTCAGCGCGTTGATAATCTTGTTAGCGGGCGTGGCGGCGGGGTTGGTTGAAGGCGTAATCGCGGCAATCACACCCACCGCTCGCGCTATCTCGACGATTCCGGTAGCTGAATTCCGGCTGATCACTCCGCAGGTTTTGGCATCGTGCAAATCGCGCAGCAGACCGAGCGTCTTCCGATAGTTCTTGCGAAACTTGTCGTCGGCGTTTCCCAGGCCTGTGTCGCGTACGGCAAGCTCTGCCAGGCGCCGGTTGCGACCCGACTCCATGATGGCCCACGCCGCGGCGGCGGCGGCTGTATCCAGAACGTCCTGCCCCGCGTGTTCAAATTCCTTCTGCGCCGCGCGTGCCCGCGCAATCTGTTCCGCTACGACGGCGGTCGTCTCCACTTCCACTGCGCTGATGTGTCCATTCATTACGCGTCGCTCCGGCTAAAATAATCACGGTGATTTGCAATCTACTCAGCCACGCGCACAGCGAAGTCCCGTTTTCCGATCTAACGCTCGCTACCCCTCCCATAGCAGCGAAAAATACAGTTTTCGGGACGTTTCGCAGTCCCGAAAAGCGATAAAGTTGATGCAAGTCCCCCATAAAAATTTACGACGTTCAGGAGACGGAATGTCGACATCAAACCAATCCAACGCAGCCGCCGTGCGCGCATTTCGGGTACTCGAAACATTGGCGCAGGCGGGGCGCCCTCTTTCGATGACCGATCTCGTCGACGCACTCGCGCTGCCCAAGCAGACCGTGCATCGCATCCTGGTGCAGTTGACGGATGCGTACCTCATCACGCGCGGCGCTGGCGACCGGTTGTATGAATGTTCGCCACGGGTGCGCTCGCTCGCGGTCAACGTGCTGATGCATGCCGGTCCTGCAGCGGCACGCCATGCGCTGCTCGAGCAACTGGTGGAAAAGATCGGGGAGACGTGCAACCTGACAATGTTGTCGGGTAACGACGTGGTCTATGTCGATCGCGTGGAGACGGAGTGGCCGTTGCGCATGCATTTGCAACCGGGTTCGCACGTGCCCCTGCATTGTTCGGCAAGCGGCAAGTTGCTGCTGAGCTTCATGCCACGCGAACGGCGCGAGCGGATGATCGAGACACTGCCGTTGCGCGCGTATTCGGAACGGACCATTGTCGACCGTGACGCTTTGCGCCACGAACTGAGCACGACGCGCCGGCGCCTGCTCGCGATCAACAACCAGGAGCACTTGCAGGGACTGATCGCTATCGCGGTGCCGGTGATGCTCGATCGCAATCGGGCGTGCGCGGCCATCGCGGTGCAGGCGCCAATCGGTCGCGTCGCGCTCGACGATCTGCTCGCGTTTGTGCCTGACCTGCGTCTTGCTGCTGCGGAAACGGCTAAGACGTTTCACGATTGATTGCAAATTATTGCGTCAAAGGCGAGGTGCGGGTTACCGAGGATGGGGTTCGTTCGCACTCGGGGTGGGCGGTTCTGGGGGTAGTGGGCGGGGTCAATGCCGGGTTGGTCGGTTCTGGGGTTAGCGGTCGGGGTCTATGCCGGGTTGGTGCTTTCGGCCGTGGTGGTCTGCGAGAGTCGGATATTCTCTTTATCACTATTAGCCACTGTGCGTGGCGGCACGTCATTTCTTTGTCCAAAGGTAACTAGTCAGCCGCTAAAGGCGAAGGGACGTGGCCAGCGAAGCTAAGAGCGAGCGCGGCCATGAGTGGGCGGCGTTGTTTGCGCAGGGTAGCCAGATACGATCGGATGGTGCAAAACGCCTGAAGTCCGCTCGCTGTGCGGAAGCATCCCGAGACTTTTTGTTTGAGCTTGGGCATGCGGATATCGCGTTCGGCCTGGTTATTGTCGAACGGCACGCGATGGTCGGCCACGAAACGCCACACTTGCGCGGTATGACGCTCCAGGCGCCCCAGCAGATTGTAGGCTTCGCTTTGTTTGATTCTGCCGCGCACATCTTCACGCGTGGGGTCGCGCGCTTGCTGCGGGTTGAGCTTGCGGCCTTCTCTGATCAGGGCGCGGCTGCGTCGCCGATAGTAGTTGGTGCGCGTGCGGCTCAAGCCCGTACGGCCGCAGGCAATGCTGTCATCGACCTCGCGCTTGGCCTGGCGCAGCAGCTTGAGCATGTGTTCGGCCCAGGGCTGCTGGGTCGACTCCCACACCCCGATCAACTCGCGCAGATGATGCGCATTGCATAACGCATGCTCGCACTCATAGTAGGAGTAAGGCACCCAGCCATCGTGCACTGCGATCCCGGTAAATGAGGGTAGGATACCGAAACTGTCCAGTGCTTCGCGCCCACGCGTGCGGTGCGAGCCATACCACGTCAGCGCCAGGGTCGAGGCCGTGTGCAGCCAGTGCAGGGTACGTCCCACGCGCATGCCGGTTTCATCGAAATGCACGACCGGCGCGCTTTGCAGCGCTTGCCCAATGAGTTCAACGGCCGGACTCAACATCCGTGCCGCTTGCGTGATGCAGTTTTGCACCGTGCCCGAACTCATGCTCAGGCCAAACAGGTCGCGCAACGCCTGCGAGGTACGCTCCAGGGGCAACTGCTGATATTGCGTCAGATAGACCGCCGCCGCCTGGATCTGGCTGCCGTACTGCACCGCCTGGCTTACGCCTTTGGGAAACTCGGCCCGATGTAATTGGCCGCAGCCGCATTGCGCCCGCTCCACGCGATGGGCTGTCACCTCAAACCGGATCACCGGCAAATCGATGACCTGGCGCTCTTCGGCCAGCACTGAAATGCGATCGGGCATGATTTCTTTCCCGCAGTTATCACATACCCGACTCACGCGATGAATCTCAACGTGATCTGGCTGCGCCACGCGTTTGAGTGTCTTGCCCTCATGACCTGGCTGAGCGCCTGGCGCGGCTCCGCTCACCGTGCGCTGCGACTTGGGTTTGGGTTTGCGCTTCAAGCCATCCGAGGACGGTGGCTTGCTTGAGTTGTGGCTGTCCTTCTCCAGCTTCGCTTCAATCTCATTCAGACGTCTCACCAACTCAATGATGAGTGCGTCCTTCTGCTCGTCCGTTAGATTTTTAAGGTTAGGCACTAATGTCATCTCCGAATCATGCCGAGCTTCGCAGCAGTTTACAAGTGCTGACTAGTTACCTTTGGACAAAGAAATGACGTGCCGCCACGCACAGTGGCTAATAGTGATAAAGAGAAAATCCGACTCAGGCAGACCACTAACACTGAAAGCAGCAACCCGGCATTGACCCCGACCACTAACACCGAAAACACCGCCCCCTGCCCATCGAGCGCCAGCAGCCCTATCCCTCCGGTGCGAACGAACCCAAATCCAACATAAACCTCTCATTGCGCCCGGGTGATCGCATCGAAGGTATCCCTCCGCGGTTCCATCTTGTGCGCGCACCACGCCGACAGCAATGCCGACAACACCACATACACGCACACGGCCCACGGCTTGCCGCCGTTCAGCCGCAGAAGCGCGGTTGCAATGATCGGCGTAAGGCCGCTAGCGAAGATTCCCGAAAACTGATACACGAACGAGATGCCTGTGTAGCGGACTTCAGCATCGAACAACTCGGCGAACAACGCAGCTTCCGGACCGTAGACCATTGCATAGAAAATACCGAACGGGATCACGATCGCGAGCCACACGATCATGGTATTGCCCGCCTGATTCTCCATCAGCCAGAACGCCGGCAGCACCGAGAGCCCGCAAATTATCGAGCCCCATCGGTACACGCGCGTACGGCCCATCAGATCCGACATCTTGCCGAACAACGGAATAAAAAAGCACATAACAATAGCGGCCATCATGACGCCCGTGAGCGCTTCGGTCCGGCTCATCGCGAGATGCTGCGTGAGATAACCAATCATGAACACGGCAAAGATGTTGAAGAAAACGCCGTCAATCCAGCGTGCTCCCATACCAAGCAGCACGGAACGGCGATACCGCGTGATCATGTCGATGAACGGAACCTTCACGTCGCGCCGGGTGCGCTTGAGCGCCAGGAACTCGGGTGTCTCCATGACTTTGACGCGGATATAAAGCCCAATCACCACCAGCCCGAGCGACATGGCGAACGCGAGGCGCCAGCCCCACGAGAGAAACGCGCTCTCGGGCAGCAACTTCGAGATCGCTGCAACCACGCCCGACGCGAGACACAAGCCGATCGACAAACCAATCTGCGGCAAGCTCGCGTAAAGTCCACGTCGATTAGGCGGCGCATATTCATAAGCCATCAGCACAGCCCCGCCCCACTCTCCACCAAGCCCGATGCCCTGCAGCACGCGCAACGCCAGCAGCAGGATCGGCGCCCAGATGCCTATCTGCGCGTACGTCGGCACGAAGGCCACGCCCGCGGTCGAGATCCCCATGATGACGAGCGTGCAGATGAGCGCGGATTTGCGTCCGACCTTGTCGCCGAAATGGCCGAAGATAATGCCGCCGAGCGGCCGGGTAACGAAGCCGACAGCGAACGTGCCGTAGGCAAGCATGGTGGAAACAAGCGGATCGTGCGCCGGAAAATACAGCTTGTTGAACACGATGCCTGCCACCACGCCGTACAGGAAAAAGTCGTACCACTCGACGGTGGCCCCGATGACGCTCGCGAATGCAACGCGGCGGATAACCTTGTTATCGACTGCCATTCTGTCTTCTCCGATGGATGGTCGAGCGGCGACCTCAGCGTGTCGCCCGACGCAATGCCCCAAAACCTGTCTCCTCCGGGGCACGAATTACCCGGTATGCATGCTGTGTTATCAACTTCGTGTTCAGTGATGCGGCCCGGGCTCTTTTGTGCTTCTTGATACAACTTCGAATCACACCATTCAATGCGGCGCAAGAACCTCTTCGCGAGGCGCTGCCGTGGATCGGTCATCGGCCCGCGCATCGGCAAGAATCATGTCCGATGCCTTTTCGGCGACCATCACGATCGGCACGTTGGTGTTGCCCGAAACGAGCGTCGGCATGATCGAACAGTCGACCACCCGCAACCCCCGCGTGCCGTAGACGCGCAGGCGCTCATCGACCACGGCAAGCGGGTCGCTCGCCACGCCCATCTTGGCCGTCCCCGACGGATGAAAAATCGTCTGACCGTATTCGCGGCAAAACTGCAGCAGTTCGTCGTCGGTCTGCGCATCGGCGCCGGGACGCACTTCGCGTTTCATCAGCGATGCCATCGGCTCCGCGGCGGCAATCCGGCGCGCGAAACGCACGCCCGCAACCGTCGTTCGCCGGTCGAGATCCGTCGAGAGATAGTTCGGCTGCATCGACGGTGCGTCGCGCATGTCGTTCGTGCGAATGCGCAAGACGCCGCGAGACTCAGGCCGCAACTGGCAAATTGAATACGTGCAGCCGGGAAACGAGTGGACGTCGCCGCCGGCGGAATCAGCGGAGAGCGTTGAAAAATGGAACTGGATGTCGGGCGTCTTCGCCTCGTCGGGCAGCGCACGGCAGAACAAGCCGCCCTGGTTGATGCCGACGGCAAGCGGCCCTTCGCGAAACAGCGCCCATTGCAGGCCCATCTTCGCGCGGCCTTGCCAGGAATTCAACAGGTTGTTGGTCGAGATCGGCCGCGAGACTTCATAGATCAGGCGCACTTGCAGATGATCCTGAAGATTCTCGCCGACACCCGGCCGGTTCGCGACCACGGGTATGCCGAAGTCGCCGAGCAGCTTCGCCGGACCCACGCCCGAGACCTGCAGCAATTGCGGTGATTGAAGCGCACCGGCCGCAAGCAACACCTCGCGGTTCGCGCGCACCTCTTGCATCTGTCCATGCTGCACGTAGCGAATACCGGCGGCACGCGTGCCTTCGAAGATGATCTTCGACGCGAGCGCATCGGTTTCCACGTGCAGGTTCGGACGCCGGCGTGCGGGCTTCAGATAGGCCACCGCGGTCGAACAACGCCAGCCCTTTCGCGTCGTCAGTTGATAGTAGCCAACTCCTTCCTGATCGCCGCTATTGAAATCTTCGACGGTACGCACGCCGATCTTGTTCGATGCAGCAATGAACGCGTCCACGAGTTCATGACGCTGCTTGATCGTGGAGGCCCAGAGCGGTCCATCCACGCCGCGAGTCCGCGATGCCCCGAGCTCGTTGTGTTCGAGCCGCCGGAAGTACGGCAGGCACTCTTGCCAGCTCCAGCCCCGGTTTCCCAGCGCACTCCAGTGGTCGTAATCATCCTTCTGGCCGCGCACGTAGATCAGCCCGTTGATCGAACTGCTGCCCCCGAGCGTGCGTCCACGCGGCCAGTACAACTGACGATCATTCATGTTCGGATCCGGGTCAGTCTTGAAGCCCCAGTTGTAGACCGGATGGAACATGGTCTTGCCGTAGCCGATGGGAATATGAATCCACAGATACCGGTCAGGCGGACCGGCTTCAAGCAGGCACACCGAGTAGCGGCCGTTTTCCGAGAGGCGGTTGGCGAGGACACAGCCGGCCGATCCGGCGCCGACGATGACGTAGTCAAAACTCCGTGCCATTACTGAAGCCTCCTTTGTTTTCGTTCTTTAGATTTTTCGGTACGTTTCGTTGAAATTTATTGATTGTTCGTTCCGCCTTCAAGTAAATCCGGCTACGATCGATGAAACCGGTCCAAAAAGAACCTTTTTGTTCCACTTTCAGGGCTGCGTTCGGACGTTTATTCGGGTTCTCCCGAACCCGATTACTCGCGTTGAACACCGATCAGCCTTAATCAGAGGGTGCCAATGAAAGACACCGCGAGCCCCGCGTCAAATGCTGCTTCACGTGGCGCGTTAATGACGGCTTCAATGACGTCTTCAAACGCCGCCTCCCATGCTGCCCTGCAACAGGAACAGACCCCCGAGGACACCCGCGTTCTGCGCGCACTCATCGTCGTCGAGCACCTTGCTGCAGCCGGACAGCCGTTCTCACTATCGCAACTGTCTGCACGCCTGCATATCCCGAAGGCGACCTTGACGCGGATGATCGAATCGCTGGAAGCACTCGGCTATGTCACACACATATCGGATTCGCGCGGCGCGGACCGTGGCATAACGCTCGGTCCGCGCGCCACCCAACTCGCGCTGACCATGCTCGCGAACAGCACGTTTACCCGCTCCTGCCGCGCGTTGCTACGCGGACTTGTCGATGTGCTTGGAGAGAGCTGCAACCTGACGGTGCTCGACGGCGACGCCGTGCTCTACGTCGAACGCGTGGAGACAAATGAACCCCTGCGCCTGCACATGCAACCCGGCATGCGCGTGCCGTTGCATTGCACGGCGAGCGGCAAGCTGTTCCTGTCGCAGATGGCGCCTGCCGAACGCGGCCGCATCCTGGCCCGGATGCAACTCAAGCCGCACACGTATCGCACGTTCACCGACGCGACCCTGCTCGGTGCGGAACTTGACCGGCTGGCTTCACGGGGTCTTGGTATCGACAACGAGGAATTCGTACGAGGGATGGTGGCGGTCGCCGTGCCTGTGCGCAAACCCGGCGGCAGCGGCGTGCTGGCTTCGCTGGCCGTGCATGCGCCAACCGCACGGGCAAGCCTCGACGACCTGCTCAAGAACGTGCCGAAGCTCAAGGAGACTGCCGCGCGCCTCGCCCCCCTGCTTCACGCGGACGCCACGCCGCAACGGTAGCGGCGTGACTGTGGAGCGCAGGCTTTCCCGGCTATTGCTGAGCCTCGGGCCGAATGGGGCGGTATCGAAAACTGGAATGGCGCTGGTCTGGAATTTCGCCCCGAAATCAAGTTGGGTCACCTGTAGGGCGTTTCTGTACAATCGTTATCATCTATTTTTCGGAACGGTTGCGATGACCACTGCTGATACACCGACATTGCGTGCCTTCGCGCTGCTTGAGCATCTCGTCAATGCGGAAGGTCCCGTGTCGCTGGCTGACATTGCGCAGGATGTCGATTTGCCGAAGCCCTCGCTGCACCGCATGCTGGCGTCGCTCGAAGCAGGCGGCCTCGTGATCCGGGAACCGGGCCACAAGAACGCGTATGTGATCGGCCCGCGCCTTGCTCAACTCGGCCTCGGCGTAGTCATGCACTCAGGCGCACGGCGTCTGCGGCACGCCATTCTCGGGCGGCTGGTGGCGGACCTTGGGGAAACCTGCAACCTCACAATGCTGCACGAAACCGAAGTGCTTTATCTGGACCGCATGGAAGCGCCATGGCCCCTGCGGCTCGATCTCAAACCCGGGTCGAAGGTGCCGGCGTATTGCACTGCCAGCGGCAAGTTGCTGCTGGCCATGATGTTGAACCGTGAGCAGCGTTCGGCGCTCGTGCGCGCGCTCAAGATCGAACGCTTCACGCCCAATACCATCACTGACCCCGAAATGCTCGAAGCCGAACTCGACCGCACCGCGCATAAGCGCATTGGCATCGACAACGAGGAATTTCTCGCGGGCATAGCGTGCGTCGCGGTGCCGGTGGTGAACAAGGACGGCATGAGCATTGCCGCCATCGCCGTGCATGCGCCGGTTTCTCGCGCGCCGCTATCTCGATCGCTCGAATTCGTGCCGCGCCTGCAGGAAGCGGCGCGGGAACTGGCGAGCACGTTCTAGGCGGCCCGTCGATACAACGGCACACCCGAGGCCGCCGCGCGAGCGACAGGCCCGCCTGAGCCGCGTAGGGCATGCCATTGCCGCCCATCGGCGCGCTCAGGCAGTCTGTTTCGGACGTTCCTTGCGAAACGCGCGTTTTACCGCAATCAGGCCGTCGCGGAACTCGAAGAGATCGCAGCCTTCGGCCTCAATCCGCCAGCCCTCCGCATGCGTGCCGGTAAAGACCCATTCCGATACCCCCCGGCCACCCGCCACATAGTGTCGCCCGTGTCCCCAGTGGGCATCGGGAAAAGTCTTGAAGACGGCTTCAAAGGCCGCTCGCACGGCCGCACGGCCTTTGAAACGAGTGCCGTGGATATCGTTTCCACCGGCGGCATCGAAGACGCAGTCTTCAGTCATGAAACCCATCAACGCATTGGCGTCGTGACGATTGAAAGCGTCGGACAAGGCCGCAAGCGTGGCGGCCGTCACTTCGGATTTCACTTCGGATGTCGCGGTGAGCGAGTCGGTCATACGTGTCTCCTGTCAGATAACCGGCGTTGCCGCACGCCGTTCTGCAATGGCGGCGGCAAGTTTCATCGACACGTTAAATAACTCTCACGCCCCGCGGTAGTTCCAGTCGAGCCCATTCGCTTGGGCCAGGGTCCGCCCAGGCGCTCATGCCTGCGGACGTTGCGCGCGCACGAGCTCCGCCAGCGCGCGCACGCCGGGTTCGATCTTTTCGAGCTTGATCGCCGAAAAGCCCATGCGAAAGCATTGGCGCTGCTCCAGCCCCTCCATGAAAAACACGCTGCCCAGTTCGATCAGGATGCCGTGCGCCTCGGCTTCAGCCGCGAGACGCGTCGCGTCAAGCCACGGCGGCCCTTCAACCCAGCACGAGGAGCCGCCGGTAATCCGCGCGTGCCGGACTTCCGGCAGATGGATATCGAGCGCGGCCTTGAGCACTTCTGCACGCTCCTTGTAGGCGAAGGCGAGCCGGCGCAGCAACGCATCGTGATGACCGAGCGCGAGAAAGGTCGCGAACGCGCGCTGAATGTACGCCGCGGGATGCCGCACCATCAACCGCCGCAATGCGCGCAACTCGCGAATCAGGTCACGCGGACCCACCACATAACCCAGTCGCAAGCCCGGGGCGAAGCTCTTCGACAAGCTGCCCACATACAGCACGCGGTCTGCGGTATCGAGGCTCTTCAGCGCCGGATGCGGTGCGCCGGAAAAATTATTCTCGCTCTCGTAGTCGTCCTCGATCACGACGAAGTCATGCTTCTGCGCCAGTTCGAGCAACGCGTGCCGGCGGTCGAGCGGCAGAGTCGCCGTGGTTGGGCACTGATGGCTCGGCGTCACGTACACGTAGTCGCATCGCGCAAGCAGATGGGCATCGGCAACCGGACGCACGCCGCCTTCATCGACCGGCAGCGGCAACAGCGGCGCGTTGCGATTCAGGAAAATATTGCGTGCATCCGGATAGCCGGGGTTCTCGAAACCGATCGTCGTGCGCTCGTTCGCCAACAGGTCGGCGATCAGATAGAGCGCCTGCTGCGCGCCCATCGTGACGACAATTTCATCGGGCATCGCGAAGACCCCACGACGCGGCAGCACGCGTGTACGGATCTGCTGGATCAGCGTGTCGTCGTCGCGTTCGATCAGGTCCGGCGCCCAGTTGCGGATCTCCATGACGGACAGCGCCTTCATGCAGCACTCACGCCAGTCGCTCGTCGGAAAGAGCGTCTGGTCGAACTGGCCGTAGATAAAAGGAAACTCGTAGTTCTGCCAACTCGCCTGCTTGACGATATTGCGCTGCAGGGACGGCAAGCGCGCAATGCGCTGGGTCCAGTCGGGGCGCCCGACCGCCTCGTTCGCCGCGACGGTTTGCGTCGGGACAAAGCCGTGCCGGCCTTCCAGCATGGCCGGATTGACGAAGTGCCCGCTGCGCTCCCGGGAAAGCAGGTATCCCTCCTCCACCAACTGCTGGTAAGCGAGCACAACCGTATTACGGGCCACGCTCAACTGATCGGCCAGTTCGCGACTCGACGGCAACGCGGTATCGACGGACATCTGCCCGTCGAGAATGGCGGCCACCAGCATCTGCCGAATCTGCCCTTGCAGGCTGATATTGGATTCAGCCGAACGCTGGAACCGCTGCGACCACATTGCCGACGACATCCGGCTAGCCATATTTTCTCCCAGATTGATTAATGCGATTGCACCCGGCGAGTTTGCACGATGACCGCCGCCATTGGCCTCTCCGGGCGGACCTCGCTGCATCGACCGGCTCCGGTGAATGTGGACTCAACGATCGGCGGCGTCTGGTACTAACTCGCCCTATTTTTAGTTGACGATACTCGATTCGACCGTGTTCCCGCGATCGGGACAAGCCCCGGTCGCATCCGACAAGACTTGCGTGCCATGCACGCTGCCCGCCAGGAGATCCGCCATGCAACACGATAAACGATCAAAACTTTCGCGGCGATGGTTCGACCGCCCGATGCATCACGTCATTGCCGCTGCCACCGTGCTGGCGACGTTCGTCACCATCGTGGTGCAACCCGCGCACGCCGACGACAAGGACAAGGAAGTCACCATCGCGTACCAGCAGATCGTCGATCCCTGGGTCGTGGCGATCGCCAACGGGTCCATCGAAAAGGAGACGGGCTACAAGATCAACTGGCGGCAATTCGAGTCCGGCGCCAAGGTGGCAACGGCGATGGCTTCAGGCGATGTGAAGGTAGGCGTCATCGGGTCGAGCCCGCTTGCGGCCGCCGTGAGCCAGGGCGTCGATCTGCAGCTTTTCTGGATCCTCGACAACATCAACCAGGCCGAAGCAATGGTCGTACGCAATGGCTCCGGCGTGACGAAGCCAGCCGACCTGAAGGGCAAGACGATCGGCGTCCCGTTCGTTTCAACCACTCACTATCACACGATGTTCGCGCTGCAACACTGGGGCATCAACCCGTCGGATGTGAAGATCCTCAACATGCAGCCGAACCAGATCGTCGCGGCGTGGGAACGGGGCGATATCGACGCGGCGTGTGTGTGGAATCCGGCACTCGCCGAGCTGAAGAAAAGCGGCAAGGTGCTGATCACGTCGGGGGACCTGTCGAAGCTCGGCAAACCGACGTTCGACGGTATCGCGGTCGATCGCAAATGGGGCGAGGAGCATAAGGACTTCATGGCAAAACTGGTGAAGGCAATCGCTGATGCCGACGATCAATATCGCCGCAATACCGCGCAGTGGAATGCGGGTTCACCGCAGGCAGCGGCCATTGCGAAGATGATCGGCGGCACGCCCGGCGAAGTGCCCGAATCGCTCTCGCTGTATGCATTCCCCTCACTTGCCGACCAGGTGTCCGCGCAGTGGCTCGGTGGCGGCAATTCGGGTCGCGCGACGCTCGCGCTGAAGGACACGTCGACGTTCCTCAAGGACCAGAAGCGCATTGATGCAGTTGCTTCCGATTACTCGAGCTTTGTCACGCCCGAGTATGCGCAAGCCGCAATGAAGCTCAAGTGAACAACGCGATGGTCGTCGACCAGGGGGATCTATGGAAAGCATGAAGATCACGAACGTCAGCGTGACGTTCCCGGGACGCCGTGCGGGCGAAAGCGTGCACGCGCTCGACAACATCAACCTGAAGATCGATTCAGGTGATCTGGTTGTCGCGCTGGGCGCGTCGGGTTGCGGCAAGACGACCTTGCTGTCGCTGA
Source organism: Caballeronia sp. LjRoot34 (assembly GCF_964253815.1). Taxonomy (NCBI): domain Bacteria; kingdom Pseudomonadati; phylum Pseudomonadota; class Betaproteobacteria; order Burkholderiales; family Burkholderiaceae; genus Caballeronia; species Caballeronia sp. LjRoot34. Next base: position 2,009,291 of record NZ_CAXUSB020000001.1, on the reverse strand, counting down.
TGGCAGGGTTCATCGCGCCGACAACCGGAGAGCTGCTGCTCGGGGGTGAACCTATTGCCGGGCCGGGAGCCGATCGCGGCGTGGTGTTCCAGAAGCACGCATTGCTGCCGTGGCTGAACGTGATCGATAACGCGGAATTCGGGCTGAAGCTGCAGGGGGTTGCGAAGGCCAAACGTCGCGAGATTGCCGTGCGAAACCTTGCACTCGTCGGGCTGCAGGACTTCCACAAACATATGATCTATCAGTTGTCCGGAGGAATGCAGCAGCGTGTAGGTATTGCACGCGCCCTGACCTGCGATCCCGCCATGCTGCTGATGGATGAACCCATGGCCGCACTCGATGCGCTCACCCGCGAAACCATCCAGGAGCTATTGCTCGACGTCTGGAAGAAGACCAACAAGATGTTCTTCTTCATCACCCATAGCGTGGAGGAAGCGCTCTTTCTCGCCAGCCGCCTGATCGTGATGTCGCCCCGGCCGGGGCGTATCACGCATACCTATGAGCTCGACTTCAACCGGCGGTTTCTCGACACCCGCGACGCACGGGCTGTCAAATCGAGCCCTGACTTCATCGACATGCGCGAGCGCATACTCAGCATTATCTACGGCGACGAAAAATCTCACGGCGCGGCAGCGGAGGTGGCTCATGTCTAGTTCGAAATCGATTGACGCGTTTCCTCACCGCGACGTTTCCATGAGATCCGACACCTCAGCCGAACCGCCGCAACGGCCACGCCGCCGTACGCGTGTTCTCGCCAAAAAGCCCGTCAAGCCCGGCGACTCGTTTGGCGTGCCCGGACAAGGCAGCAGCCTTGCCGCGAGCATGTTCAGCGTCCTCGTCCTGTTCGGCGTGTGGTTCGCGGTGACGAACCTTCATTTGATCAAGCCGCTCTTCCTGCCTTCGCCGCAGGCCGTTTATGCAAAATTCATCCTGGTGGCAACCGACGGCTTCGCCAACTCGACGCTCGCGCAACATACCGGAATCAGCCTCTTGCGTGTGTTCGGCGCCTTTGCGCTGGCGTGCCTGACCGCCATACCCGTGGGTGTGATGATGGGCGTGTCACGGATTGCGCGTGGCCTGTTTGATCCTCCGATCGAATTTTATCGTCCGTTGCCGCCGCTTGCCTACTTGCCGCTCATCATCATCTGGTTCGGCATTGGCGAGTTCTCGAAGGTGTTCCTGATCTACCTCGCAATCTTCGCGCCCCTTGCCATCGCCGCGCGTGCCGGTGTGCGTTCGGTATCGATCGAGCAGATTCACGCTGCTTACTCGATGGGTGCATCGCGCACGCAAGTGGTCCTCTACGTGATTCTCAAATCCGCGATGCCCGAGATATTCACGGGCATGCGCATTGGTATTGGCGTGGGCTGGACCACGCTGGTCGCAGCCGAGATGGTGGCCTCCACAAGCGGACTTGGCTTCATGGTGCTCAATGCCGCCGAGTTTCTCGCAAGCGATGTGGTCATCATGGGCATTATCGTGATCGGATTTTTCGCGCTGTGCTTCGACATGCTGATGCGTTATGTGGAGCGCGTGCTCGTGCCCTGGAAGGGCAAGGTTTAGTGCTTGAACATGCCGTAGCTCGCGAGAGGCGGCATGTGGACTTAGTGATTTACCTGCACTGGCCCTACTCACCCCTGATTTTGGCTTGCAATACTGGAGGCTCTCGCGGCAAAAGCGACTCATCTGCGGATTACTCGCAGCTCATTCGAGGGTCCGAATCCTGTAGAAGTCCGCCCGAAGATCGCAACACACGGAGACGACCATGCTCAAGCTTTTCATCGGGATCGGTATTCCCTATATAGGCGTCATCGGCCTGCTGCCGTGGGTGGCGTCGGTCGACCGGACCGTGCTGGGCGTCCCGTTCATCTACGCCTGGATCTTTGGATGGTTCGTCCTGACGTCGGGCTGCCTGATGCTCTGCTGGCGCCTGTTCGACTGCCATTTCGACGATGCACATCCCGACAACAACTGAAGGAGGATGACGGATGGCTACCGCCGTATTTCTAGGCTTCATCGCCTTTTCGCTCTACCTGGCGATCCGTTCGAAATCGGGCCGCGGCCCGCAAAGCGTGCACGACTTTTTTGTTGCATCGCGGCAGTTCGGCGCATACCTCGTGTTCTTTCTCGCAGCGGGTGAAATCTACAGCATCGGCACGATGGTCGGCTTTCCCGGCGGTATTTATGCGAAGGGACCGACCTACGGTGTCTGGTTCCTGGGCTACATCCTGCTGGCGTATCCGGTAGGCTATTTTCTCGGACCGAAAATCTGGCAAGCTGGCAAACGCTATAACGCGATCACCCTGCCCGACCTGTTCAAGGGCCATTTCCAGAGCCGTACGCTCGAACTCGTCGTGGCCGCGTCCGCCATTCTGTTCTTGCTGCCGTGGGGCCAATTGCAGTTCACCGGGCTGGTGGCCGCGCTCAAGGGGCTTGGCTGGAATTTCCAGCCGTTCTATCTGATCCTGATATCGGCCATGCTCGCGTTCACTTACATCGCGATTGCGGGCGTGCGGGCGTCGGCTTATATTGCAGTACTTAAAGATATTCTCATGGTTGCCGCCATTGTTATCACCGGGGTCGCGGTCTCGGCGGAAGTGGGCGTCACCGAAGTATTCCACGCGGCGAGCCTGCACGTCAGCAACCGGATGGATGCGCATCAGTTAACGTTCTCAATGAGCACCATGTTGTTCCAGTCGCTCGGCTTCTATGTAATGCCGTTTGCGGTGCAGAATTTCTTCACGGCGAAGAGCGCGAACACGATCCGGCGCACGCAGGTCGCCATGCCGCTCTACATGCTGATGTATCCGTTCCTCGTGGTCGCCTCCTACTATGCGATCAGCCAGAACCTGCATCTTGCTTCGCCCAATGAGGCGTTCTTTGCAGCCGCGATCCGTTTGCTGCCGGGTTGGTTATTGGGTCTCGTTGCCGCCGGCGCATCGCTTTCCGGACTTCTCGTGCTGGCGGGTATCTGCCTTTCCATTGGACCGATCGTCACGCGCAATCTGCTGCCGAACATGCCCGAGAACAAGCAGAAGGCAAGTGCGAAGGTGGTGATAGTCATCTACCTGATAGTGTCGATCGTGATGACCCTGCTGACGCCGAACCTCATGCTCACGCTCATCAACACCACGTACTACGGCGTCACCCAGTTCTTCCCCGGCGTCATCGCGATTCTGTTCGGCCTTCGCGTGCGGCCGGCCGCAATTGCGGCCGGCATGCTCACCGGGCAAATCCTGGCTATCGTCCTGTATGTCTTGCAGGTTGATCTGGACGGCTTGAATCTGGGCCTTGGTTGCCTTGCCGTGAATGTTGCCGTCCTCGCAGTGGTACATCTGGCGATGAAGCGGCCTCACGTGCATGCTCTGTCTTGACTGCTGAATCACCTAGCGAGCGTTTATGAACAACGCATCAAAAAGTCCCATCCAGGTTCTTGTCGCAAAGAGAATCCTTACAATGAACCCGGCGCAACCACACGCCACTCATGTCGCCATTCGTGATGGCAGGATCCTGTCGGTTGGGAATAGCGATGACGTGAAACAGTGGGGCGATGCGGAGATCGTCAATACATTCAAAGACAAAGTGCTGATGCCAGGTTTGGTGGAGGGTCATTGCCACCTGATGGAAGGCGCGATGTGGGACGCGGTTTATGTCGGCTATCACGATCGTCACGGCCCCGATGGCGTTCGTCGTCCCGGGTTGCAAACGCTCGACGCCGTGATCGACCGACTCAAGGCGGCCCACGATCTGATGACAGACCAGCAGGCTCCTTTGCTCGCCTGGGGTTTTGATCCGATCTTCTTCGGCACGACGCGCTTGTCAGTCAAGGAACTCGATACCGTCTGCACCGGGCGGCCCATTGTCGTACTCCATGCCAGCGTGCATCTGATGAACGTCAATTCTGCGATGCTGGCGCTCGCGGGCATTGACAGCGAGACGGACATCGACGGAATCGGCAAGGATGCCGATGACAAGCCGACCGGCGAACTGCAGGAATTCGCCGCCATGTTCCCCGTGTACCGGTTGATCGGTGGCGGCCTTTCCATTGCGGCCAGCGAGAAGAAAGAAGCCATCTGGAATTTCGGCCGGGTCGCTCAACTGGCTGGCGTCACGACCGCGACCGACCTGGTGAACGACTTCTCTGAACGAGGTAATCAGAACCTGAGAGACATAACAAACGACCCGGCCTACCCGCTCAGAATCGTTCCCGCATTTGCGCCGCAACGCTGCCCCGAAGGCGGCCCGCAGCGCGTCCTGTCGGCTATCGGCGACAACACGGACAAGCTGCACTTTGGACCGGTCAAATTCATTGTCGACGGGTCTATTCAAGGCTTCACCGCGCGCCTCAAATGGCCGGGATATCTGAACGGCAAGCCCAATGGATTGTGGTTGATTCCGCCAAGCCAGTTTGTCGATGTATTCGCGCCGTTCCATGAAGCCGGGCTGCAACTGCATATTCATACCAACGGCGACGAGGCCACCGAACTGGTCCTCGATGCGCTCGAAAAGATTCTCGACCGCCACCCTCGTCACGATCATCGACATACGCTGCAGCACTGCCAGATGGCCGACGCAAGCCAGCTCGCACGCGCGGCAAAACTGGGCCTGTGCATCAATTTCTTCTCCAACCATCTCTACTACTGGGGCGATGCGCACTACGAGCAAACCATGGGCGCCGATCGCGCGAACCGCATGGACGCCGCGGAATCCGCGCGGCGCCTGGGTATACCGTTCGCCTTTCATTCCGATGCTCCCATCACGCCATTGAATCCGTTGTTCACGGCATGGTGTGCGTCGCAACGCGAGACCTCTTCGGGGCGAGTTCTGGGTGCAAGCGAGCGTGTCCCGGTGGCGGACGCGTTGCGGGCAATCACGCTGGGTGCCGCCTACACCCTCAAGATGGACCATCTTGTCGGCAGTATCGAGGTGGGCAAGTTCGCCGACTTCGCCGTACTGGAGGATGATCCGAGTGAGGTCGCGCCCGAGCGGTTGAAGAATCTGCAAGTGTGGGGAACCGTGCTCGGTGGCCGCATCTTCCAGGGACCGGCAGGATGACAGCGAGCGGCGTCCGGGGGCCGATTCCGCTGATTGTCGTCGGCGGCTATCTGGGTGCGGGCAAGACGACGCTGCTCAATCATGTGCTCGCGAATGCGGGGCAGCGCCGCATTACCGTGCTCGTCAACGACTTTGGTGCGATCAATATCGACGCTGCGCTGATTAAGGCGCGCACCGACGACGTCATCAACCTGGAGAACGGCTGCGTCTGCTGTTCGATTGGCGGCCGACTCGTCGACGCGTTGCTTGCGATCAGCAACCGGCCCGATCCGCCCGACTTTCTGATTATCGAGGCAAGCGGGGTGTCGGACCCGGTGCGCATCGCGCAAATTGGGCTGCTCGATCGCGCGTACCGGCTATATGGAATTGTCGTTGCGGTGGATTTGGCATCCATCACGCAGACACTGCTCGACCCGTATGTAGGTGATATTGCACGGCAACAGATCGCTGGGGCGACGGCAATACTCCTGACCAAAACAGACTTGATCGATGAGCAGAATAAAGCGGCTATCGTGGCCCAACTGGCGACGATAGCCCATACCGCGATCATGCTGGAAACGACAAATGGCGCGGTTCCCCTGGAACTATTCTTCGATCACAACGTCACGGGCCAGCTTCGCGCCGGCTGGCCGCGCTCGATGACTAGTCCAAACCCGAAGCTGCCGGTGGACTTCTGCAGCTTTCTGTTTCGTACCGAAGCTCGCTTCGATCGCAAGAAGCTCAAGGACGCGCTGCGAAGCTTCTCCGGCCGACTGTTGCGAGCGAAAGGCCTGATCCTGCTGGACGGTGAAGCGGCGACACAAGAACTTCATGTGGCGGGTGGCCGTATCCTTATCACGCAATTTCCCGGCGAAGTTGTCACGGAGTCCGTCATTGTTCTTATCGGCCTATTCGACAATAAAACGAAACAGGCTACGCTCGACGCGCTTGTTGCAGCAACATCGACGGCACGCCACCGCTAGAGACTGCCACCAAACGACATCGGCGGATCAGTCGGATCGCGAGCTATATTTGCCATGCTTCCAAGCCAGGCGCGCGTAAGTGATCACGCGCCTTGTTCAGGGCTTCTCGTCGCGCCTGAAATACAACTGATAAAGCATCCGTTGACCTATCCGGCGGAACGGCGCGAACGGGTGACTAGGTAACTGCGACGTGAAAATCGGCAGCGTCTGTTTGCCTCCCTTCCCCGCTATCTGTTCAGCCAGTCGCCGCCCCGCCTGCTGCGAATACGACACGCCATTGCCACCATAACCTAGAGCGTAATAGACCGATTGCTTCGGATCAGGCTGACAGATGCGCGGCATCATGTCGTGAGCGACATCGACCCAGCCCCACCACGAGTAATCGATAGCAACGCCGCGCAACGCGGGAAACTTGCGAACCATGCCTTCCACGAGCAAATCGTAGTGTCGGGAATTCGGTGCATCGGCGCCTGTGATTGCGCTGCGGCTGCCGATCTGCAACCGGTTATCCGGCAGGAAGCGGTAATAGAAACGCAGGGTGCGCGTGTCAGTGAGCACCTGTGTCGTGCGAAAGTTGCATGCTGCAATTTCCTGCTGCGTGAGCGGACGCGTCACCATCGAATTGGACAGGATCGGCATGACACGGCTCGTCAGCGACGGGTGAAGGTCGGGCGCCGTATAAGCACCCGTCGCAATGCCCACCGAACGGGCCCGCACAATGCCGCCCGGCGTACGGAGATGATGGACCCCGTTGATGGTTTCCCACCCGATCACCGGACTCGATAGATGCACCCGCGCTCCCGCCTCGCGGGCAAGCCGCAAGTAGCCGAACGCGAGCTTCAACGCATGAATGCCGATCCCCTCGGGTTCATGAAGCGCGCCGGCCGCTTCGGCATCGTTCACATACTCACGACGAAACGTTTCCTGATCAAGCAACTCGGACGGGTAGCCGAACACGTTCTTCCATACCTTCGCCTCGGCGGCGAGCTTTTCCATCATGCGCGGGCGATGCGCGATCAGGAAGTGACCGCCCGGCTGCGGATCGCAATCGATTTCGGCCACCAGCGACTTGAAATTCTGGAAACCTTCCAGGATCTCGTCGTGCATTTTCAGCGCGACGTCTTTGCCCCATCGTTCGATCCATTGTGAGCGTGACAGACGCCCGGAAGCGTTCTGGCCTTGGCCACCGTTGCGGCTACTGCAACCCCAACTCGTCCTGTTGGCTTCGAGGACCACTGCCTTGATGCCATGTTCGCGCGCGAGACATAGCGCCGTGGCGAGGCCTGTGTAGCCCCCGCCGATGATCGCCACGTCCACGTCGATGTCCTGGGTGACCGGGCCGTCGTCGGGCGGCGGCGCACCGGCAGTTGCGACCCAGTATGTCGGTGCGTATTGCTTGCCGTGACCGGGACCGGGAGAAACCAGCGGGTCGTATGTCTGATCGTATTGCGTAGCGCTGGTTCGTTCAACAGACACGCTCGGCGCAACCCGTTCGACTGCACTGTGCTCCATGCGACACTCCTCGTCGGGATCAAAAGTTCTGCTTGGGGACGTTCATTGAGGAACGCACGTTGGAAGGCCATCAGCTCATGGCGAAACTCGAAACGTTTGGATCCTTCTGCTTCGATGCGTCCGCCATAGGGACGTCTTCCTGTCTTCGACAAACTTGATGACGTCGTCGTCACCGGCGATTCACTTGTGAAGATTGTAGAAAGACCACGCAGCCGACGGTAGGTCCAGTCAGTTGCTTTCGTTTGGTGCAAGCAGAGGGATGGTTCAGGAGGATGTGCCGCGGCTAGCGGCGGCTAGCGGTTGTCGATCCGGCTTGCGATTAGCGCAGAACGAATGGGCTAGTGATTTCTTGGGGCTCACCTCAACCACGTTAATATGCTCTAGGACTTCTATCAGGATACGGTCGGCGGCCCTTAAGCCGTTGCATACGGCAAGCGGACAGCACACATAAACGGATGACGTGATTATCAGCCGGGCGCGTGCGATGGAAGCTAGCCGGCCGGCACGCAGGGAGCATTAGGATGCCGTGACGTCTAAGTGCGTGGGCGCAAAAAAACTCGTTAATATTGTCCCCGACTTGCCAAATCTGACGGCTCGAACAAGACTCACCGGAAAATTATTACGGCACTGAAAAAACGAGGTGGAGTGACGGCCTTCGAACTCGCCGGAAATCATGCCGGTCGACATGCCGCCTTCGAGCCCATACTTCGCTGAAAGCACACCGACGACATAAAGACCAAAGCTCGCGAGACGACGGCCGACCGAATAGCAAAATCCTGAGCCACTGGTTCGAACGCGCGTCGCAAACGACTCACCGAACCCTGCGCCGAATAGGTCAACGTTCCGGCCGCACTCGCCGGACCCATGGAGACTGCTCTCATGGTCTCTCCTCATTTTTGTGTGAAACCCGCCGCGACTGGCACGCAAACATGCAGCGTGTGTCGTCGCGGCACAGCGGCCGACCACTTCATCGATGCGCAGGCCGGGACACTGGCGGTCTCACGTTCCTCGACTTCATCGCCTAAATGCCCGCCCATCTGGGCGAGTTGTCAACGCGGATCAGACGCGCGTTGCGGTTCTTGTTGCATCACGGGCTGCGGCACGAGCGGGGCGAACCTCATGCATGGATTGAAGCGCTTTCGTTGCGCTCGCGTCATTTCAGGCGGTATCGGATGAAATGAACGCCTCCCCCGCTGCTCGTTCAGACTACTTCGTCGTCAATGACTCAGCCCTATCCACACGCGAGGCGTGGCACTCCCACTTGTCTTCATTCAGTCCTGCTTGCCTTGCGCGGCTTGACAAGCGTTTCCAGTGCATCAGCGGTAACGTCCCTGAAAAGCGCCGCGTTGCCATAGGCCCGCGCCGCCAGCATCGCGCCATAGACCAGCGACACGAGCTTGCTGGCCTCAATCTGCACCGATGCACTCAGTTTGAACTGCCTGGCTTTCACACCAGACTCAAGTACGTGTTCGAGCCACGTAGCCAGGTTCTCGAAGTGCCCCCTGACTGCTTGCGCCACTTCGTCGGGCAAGGCCGGCATTTCCGCGCCCAGCATGCCGGCTACGCAGAACGGCGCGCTGTCGTCCGCAATGCAGCGTTCCCAGTAACCGATATACGCGCGCAACTGCGCGACGGCGTCGGCGCCACTCGCCTGCAGTGAAGCCATGTCGGCGTCGAACGTTTCGCGCGATTGTTGCACCACGGCGATCGCCAGGTCCGCCTTGGTCGGAAAGTGGTGATGAATGCTTGCCTTGCGAATATCGATGGCGTCGGCAACGTCGGAATAGCTAAACCCGCTGTAGCCGCGACGCATGATGAGTTGACGCCCCGCCTCGACAATTCTTCCCGCTGTCACTTCACCCGTTGCTGTCATGCTTGCCCTACCATCTAGTCGGTCGAATTAAATAAGCTTACCCGCAAGCGATGAACATGTCTGTTGCAAAAATCGCACTTGTTGCTTAACCATCCAACTAGTAGGATGACTGTACCGACTGACGAACAGCCGTCGATCCTTTCCTTACCTAACTTTTTGGAGCATGAAATGAAAACAGCCTCGCGTTTTACCCGCATCGCCGCCGCACTGGCCTTGTCCTTCGCCGCCCTGGGTTCGCACGCCGCGACTGCCGCCCCCGCCGCGCCGGTCAAGAATATCGTGCTGGTTCATGGTTTCTTCGCAGATGGCTCGGGCTGGCAGGCGGTGTCGAAAATCCTGACGCGCGACGGCTACAAGGTATCCGTCGTACAAGAACCGGAAACCTCGTTCGCGGATGACGTCAAGGCAACCACGCGCGTGGTGGATGCACAGGACGGGCCGAGCATCCTCGTCGGTCACAGCTATGGCGGTGCGGTGGTCACCGAGGCCGGTAACGACGCGAAGGTCGCGGGCCTCGTTTATGTGGCCGCATTCCAGCCCGATGCCGGCGAAAGCCCCCTGGACCTGACCAAAAAGACGCCTCCTGCAACCAAGGCGATCAAGGCGACGGCGGACGGCTATCTGTATCTCGATCAGAGCATGTTCCACGCCGACTTTGCCGCCGACGTGCCGGCGGCCGAAGCGCAGTTCATGGCGCTCTCGCAGGTGATGCCGGCGGCCCAGTCGTTTGGCGTGCCCATCTCCAGCCCGGCGTGGAAAACGAAGCCGAGCTGGGCAGTTGTCGCAACGGCGGACCGCGCAATCAATCCCGACCTCGAACGCTTCATGACGAAGCGCGCAGGGAGCAAGACGGTCGAGATCAACTCGAGCCACGTTGCCTATATGTCGCATCCCGTCGAGGTCGCGAAGCTGATCGAACAGGCAGCAGCCGGTTCCGCACGATGATTGGGCAGAAGCGGTCGGGACGTTTTCATACGTCGCCGATCCGCTTTCGCCGTTGCGGACCGACGCGGCCACGGCGGCCACTTACGAGGAGTCGTGTTGAAAGAGTCACCCTATGCGGATGGCCGGGCAACCTGGAATACATCGATCGAGCAGGCTCGCTGCTGTCCGTGTACACCTTTTGCGAAAGACTACTCATCGCCCTGCTGCCGGAACAATTTGCGAGGCGCAGCAGCGAAAGCGCGCCGCTCAATCGCCCTCGATATCTCTCAGCGTCTCCAGCAAGTCACAGAGGCGATAGCCAATTTCAATGCTCAAATTCCGCATCATTTTCGCGTCAAGGCCCGGCATCGTCGTGCGCAAATGTGCAAGCGCGTCAGGCGATAACTCCAGCAAGACAGCGGGCGTATCGGCCACAAGCTTTAACAGGCGCTGCCGCTCCAGCATCAACGGTATTTCGCCGAGCGCCATGCCGGCCCGGTAACTGGCAGCACGCAACGCCTTGCCGTCCTTTTCCCAGAGAGCACTCAGCCGGCCTCGCGTCAGCAGTAACAAACCACCACGCGCGTCCTCGCGTCCGAGCACGACATCGCCGGCGGCAAATGTCCTGCGTGTCGTCAGGCTAATCAGCAGCGCCCGCTCGTCATCGTTCATGTCCTGAGTCACCGGAAAGGCCGCCAGGTCCATCTCCTGATCGCTCTCCTGATCGCTTTCCTGCGCGGCCAACTTGTCGAGCAGTTCGTCTTCAGCCTGCGATAGCGCGACGTCCGTGCTTTCAAATACGCGCAATTCGGCTTCCGGCTTCGTCAGCCCCCATTCCGCCAAAAACTTCCGCCGGCGCCCACCGGCGAGAAGCGGTGCGAAAAACAGGCGCCTGCCGGACCTGACCAGCAGTTCATCGAGTCGCTTCAACATCAATACGCCGCTACTGTCGAAATGGCTGATGCGTTTCAGGTCGAGCAACACCCAGTCGCTGCCGGATAATTCATCGCCAACCACGCGCTCGACTCTCTCCGCCGAGCCGAAGAAAAGCGGACCGTCAAGTTCAACGACAGCGATCCGGCGACCATGCTGGCCAAGCGCTTCAAGCGAAGCACGCGAGCGCCGCGTTCTGGAGCGAAGCTGCGTGGCGTGGTGTATGCGGCGAATCATCTGGGCATTCGAGCGATAGATGAACGCGATCAACGCAGCAGCGAAACCCACACCCAACGCAACCAGTACGCTGGTGAAGACGACCAGCACGGTAACGACAAACACCATCGCCAGGTTAAGAAAAATCTCCCAGCGGGTCGAAGAATGGCCGCCATAACCCACGGCGAGCAGTAATTGATGCGTCCACTTGTCCATCGCCTCCGCGCTGGTCACGATCACAACGCCGGCCATGACCGAGAGTGGAATCTGGCCGACCACCCGGTTCAACCCATAGGACAGCGCCAGCAGCACACATGCGTACGCGAAGTTGGCCACGCCGGTACGTCCTCCGCTTGCATGGACGATGCGGGTAATGTTGGGCGATCCGCCGCTCGGCGCACCGCCGAACAAAGCCGACGCGATGTTGGAGACGCCTTGCACGACCAGTTCGCGATTGCTGTTGTGGCGCGCCCCGAAGAGTTGTTCGGTGCTTGAGATGCTCAGCAGGGACTGGATTGACGACACGAGGGCAATCGTGATGCCGGTTGCCAGTATCACCGCGGCGTGATTGCGAAAGCCGGCGGATCTGATGAAGTTCAGGATGTCCGTAATGCGCAAGATCAGCGGTACGCCGGGCGGTAGCGTTCCGATCGTGGCGCCCAGGTCATCGTTGGGAACAAGCCGCAAGCACAGCATCTGAAGTGCGGTCCCGGCAAAGAGACCGATCAATGCGGCTGGAACAGGCCCGCTTCTCTTTTTCGCGAGGATAACGAATGCACCGGACACGAGGGCGAATCCCAAAGCCCACCAGTTGACCGGCACCGTGCCGTTGAACGCCCGCAGCAGTTCTTGCGGCCCATCGATATCCAGGGCGCGGGGTAACTGATTCAGGATGATCTGGATCGCAAACCCATTGATGAAGCCCGCGAGCACCGGATACGGAACAAACTTGACGAGCAGGCCTAGGCGGGAGGCGCCCAGAATCGTCTGAACGATGCCGGAAACCAGCAACGCGGTGCACGCTACCAGGATGAGCGCGCCGCCCTCACTGGCATTTGCGGCGGCAAACGATGGGTCCGTCGCCACGCTTGCGATCAAGCCCGACAAAATGGCAGCATGCGTGGTTTTCGGTGAATTCATGTGCAACGGCGTCTTGCCCAGCAGCGCCGTGACGATGGCCGCCACCACCGCCGCGACAAAGGCAGCCGATATGCCCGCCGTCACCCAGGCCGGGCCCATGCTTTCGTACAGCACGGCGCCACAACTGAGGATGATGGGAACGACGGTCAACGCGCCCGCAAGGGCGCCGGTAGCGTCGCGGGCTATCGATCGGAGACGTGCTGATTTCATATTCGCCGCCCCTCTTGGCCATTTGAAGCCGTTTTACGCCTGTTCGAACCGCTGCTCTGCGCTCGTTGAGCGCAATCCAATACCAAATGGCGCAAGACCGTGCAATCTTCCGCCGACTCCGATTCCGTATGCTGACCGTGCTGCGTCTCACCATCGCTCGCATACCAGGGCGGGGCCCGGCATGACCGTTGTCCATACCGTGCTCACGAGCATCAGCTTTGTCACTATGTCTTTAGATCGCTGCTCTCTTTTAACGTCGGAGAAAAACGTATGGCCGATTACAAAACCACCACTCTCGTCGCCGGTGCATTCGCCGCCGCCCTTGCCGCATTGACGGCCACCTCTGCGAGTGCACAGGAGTTCACCGCGGCACAAAAGAAGATTCAGGCCGAGCATACGGCGCTCGTCAAGTCGGGCAAAGTCGAGCCCTGTTTCGGCACGGCCCTGAAGGGGCAAAACGACTGTTATGCAGGTGCAGGCACCACCTGCGCAGGGACGAGCGCGACTGACTATCAGGGCAACGCATTCAAGCTGGTGCCCAAAGGAACCTGCACAACCATCTCCACGCCAAGTGGGCCCGGAAGCCTGTCTCCCAAGGCCTAAGATCGATCAGGGGCCGGGCGCCGTCGAGCCCGGCCCCGCAGATCTAACCGCAACAACGGCCGGCTATGTCAGAGTCACACCCTCTTGATGCCCAACGACGGCTGCCTCAGCGCGCCGGGGTTGGACTTAAAGCCGAACATTACCGCACGATTCTCGAATCGCGGCCGGACGTCGGTTTCTTCGAGGTTCATGCAGAAAATTATATGGGCGCAGGCGGCCCTCCGCACCGCTTTTTGTCGGCCATACGCGAGTCCTATCCGCTATCGGTTCATGGTGTCGGCTTGTCCATTGGTGCAGACCGTCCTCTCGACCGGAATCACCTGCAACGCCTGAAAGAACTCGTCGCTCGCTATGCACCGGGGTTGTTTTCCGAGCACCTTGCCTGGTCCAGCCACGACTGCGGCTTTCTCAACGACCTGCTGCCGGTTCCGTACACCACACAGAGCCTGGCACGCGTCGTGGACCACATCGACGAGGTGCAAGAAGCCCTCGGCCGGCAGATGTTGCTGGAAAATCCTTCCACCTATCTGGCCTTTGAGGAAAGCACGTACTCGGAGACCGACTTCATTACGGCCGTCGTGCAACGAACGGGATGCGGTCTTTTGCTCGACGTTAATAACGTGTACGTTGCATCGATCAATCAGCAGTGGGACCCTTTTGTATATATCGATGATTACCCGCTCGCGGCCGTGCAAGAGATTCATCTGGCCGGCCACGCACAGGAGACAGACGAAAAAAATCGTCCGCTGCTTATTGATACCCACGACCGTCACGTCGCCGACATCGTGTGGGACCTCTTCGCACGAGTGATCCAAGGGACCGGTCCGGTTTCCACATTGATTGAATGGGACGCGAACATACCCGAGTGGTCAACGCTCAAGGCGGAAGCCGAGCGAGCTGACGCCGTCATTGAGGCAGCCACCCAAGCGGCAGGTGTCGACCACGCATACAGGCGGCCGTCCTTCATCACCCAACACCCCATCACAGAGGGACAGACAACATGATCAAGCGGCAAGTCCTTGTCTATTACGCGTGGAGCCGGCCAGGCGAGAACGGCGCGCCTCTCCATGTGATCGAAGATCGGTTTCCGGCGCTCTTCGAAAGTCGCAGGATGGGTTTCCCGAGATTCAATGAATTCTCAAACCCGCATCAGTTTGACCAGAGCATTGCCGGTTTCCTCGACCACATCATGAAGCGCAACTTCACCGCCTTCGTCGATCTGGCGGCAACGCTGACTGGTCAGAGCGTCAGGGAGATCGAACGTGTCACGGACGACGGGACGCTCACACCGCTCGATGCGCGCCTTCTGAGCGGCGTCGACACGCTCATCGTCATCAGTTTCGATTCGCTTAGAACAGCTCAGACAGCGGGAAGCGCGGAAATAGAAGCGGTCCGCACGTTCCTTGGACACAGCGACCATCTCGCCTTCATCTGTCCGCATCACGACATTGGCGATGTAACGGACCTGCCGGAAGGCGAGCATCTGCAACGTCAGATTGCAGAATTCCAGCATCACGGCGACAAGACGATTCCGCCGCGGCAACAGTTCGGCGGCCTGGCGCGCTCGCTCCTCGCGGGTCTCGGCGTAGCGGTGGAAAATCGCTTTGGACTCAGGCCAGCGCCCGAAGCAGACGGTTCCCCGGCGCCAATTGAGGCCGATACAACGCTTGATCGATTAGGTCTGCTTGAGAGAGTCAGCACGTTCAATCTGCATCCGCATCTGCCGCAACTGGAGCGTCTCGGCGATGCCGTCGACAAACTCGACGTTCTGGCCCGTCAGCGGATCGACCCTACCGCCCCGCCGCATCCCTTTACGCGTGAGCGAACGACATTCGATGCCCTCCTGCAGTCTCGGCCAGAAACGTTCAACGGTAGTCTGCTCGTTAGCGATGCCACACTCTGGAGTTCAACTGCCGGTGGCGTCGACAATCTTCGCGAGTTGTGGACGAATGTCGTTCAACGCCCGCTTCGGTCGTGAGAGCGCAATGGCCCGCGAGAAAACACTTCAAGTGTCCGCCAGACCGTTGGACGGCAGAGCTGGCTTGAATGCTGATTGCCTGTGCGAACGGCAGAGGAACTTCGCTGCGGCGATATTGGATCCCAACATGCCTGTCCCTCGCGGTCTGATCGGCCCAGATCGGGAACCCAGCGAAAAACGCTTCAACGTGTATCGGAACAATGTCGTAGCGGGTCTCGTCGAGGCGCTGAAGGCGGCCTATCCCGCTGTGTGCCGCATCGTCGGCCACGACTTCTTCGCGGCGATGGCCCGCGTCTACGTCGCGCTCGAACCACCGAGGTCTCCTGTCATGCTTGACTACGGCGAAACGTTCCCGGATTTCATCGAAAGGTTTGAGCCCGCGAAGAGCGTGCCGTATCTGCGTGATGTCGCCCGACTGGAGCGCGCATGGGTGGACGCGTATCACGCCGCAGAGGCGCCCCCGGCCGACCCCGCCCTGCTTGCCACGATCGATTCCCGAAGCCTTCCGCAGATTGGTTTTATGCTGCATCCCACGGTACGCGTAGTACGGTCGTCTTTTCCCGTCGTCCAGATATGGCTGATGAATATCGATGCGGGTGAGCCTGCTGCAATCGACATCTCCAGCGGCGGCGAGAATGCTCTTGTCGTACGCCCCATTGCCGAGGTCGAGGTTCGCCGACTGCCTGCTGGCGCAGCGACTTTCGTCATAGGCCTCGCGGCCGGAGCGTCGGTGGCCGATGCGACGGCTCTCGCATTCGACGAGGATGGCGATTTCGACCTGGCCGGCGCACTTCAAGATCTATTCGCGATCAATATGATCGTCGGATGGAACGTGAGAGAAGGTTCTGAGTTCAGCCCGATTGCGAGGGTCGCATGAGTCAGGTTCACGTCCGGACGAAAGGCCGTTTCACACTGCTGATTCGCGCGGCTCTGGAGAAAATCCAGGCGCTCGGGTCAGTACTCGCTCCGCCAATGATGCGGATTGCTATCGCGCTTCCGTTCTTCCGGTCTGGTCTTACTCGATGGGACGGTTTCCTGTCCATCTCGCCGGCAACGCTCTTCCTGTTCGAGAATCAATTCAAAGTTCACCTCTTCGGCGGAGCCTACGGTTTTCCAGCGCCTGACACGGTTGCACTTATAGTTGCCATCGCGGAAATAACGCTGCCCGTTTTGCTCGTTCTGGGATTCGCGACCAGGTTCGCGGCACTTGCCCTGCTGGTCATGACAGGGGTGATTCAATTGGTGTTCCCCGACGGCTGGGCGAATTTCCATCTGTATTGGGCGTCGCTCGCGGTCGGGATAATGGCGCTCGGTCCAGGACCTCTGTCGCTGGATCGCTTGATAAAACGCTGGTTATATGCACAGGATATCTGACTTAACCGCAATGTCGTTGGAGCTGTCAGTTTCCGTGGTGATGTTTCATTAAGTTAATAAGTTATCCAAATTATTGATCGCGTTTACAATTTTCCAGAGGAAAACAACGGACACGCCGAGGGCACGGAGGCGCAACTTTTTTTCGATTTCGTCGATCTGCAAGCTGCACCTTGCGCCGCTCCCTGTATGGCGGCGAAAATTCGATCTGTTCACGATAGTGTGCGATGCGCCGCGCACCGGCCTGCGAGAAAAGGTCGGCTTATTCCTTCTCCTCCCCCGTTTCACGAAGGGCACGCTCTACGACAATAATCGCCGTTATTGCCGACCCTTGCCGTTCGACTGCGCCGTTCGCAGCCCTGAACGCCGTCGCCCCTGTTCGCGCGCGAAGACTGCGGGGGTGCACCCGACATGACGATGAAATCGTCGGGTGAAATGGCTTTGGTCGACAAAGCCCACCACCAACGCAATCTCCGCGAGCGGCAGGTCGGTGTCGGTAATCAGCGATTGAGCCCGGCGGATTCGACACTGCTCCACAAAGCTGATGGCCGTGCTACCGGTGCTGCGTTTGAACAAACGGCTGAAATGAAACCGGCTCACGTTCACGACCGACGCCAGATCTTCAAGGCTGATTGTCCGGCCCAGATTGTCTTCGATAAATTCAGTCAATCGGACAATTTCGAGCTTGCCAAGCGCACGCTCCGGCGAGCACTCCACCGCCTCGAATACGTTGTAGCTCCGCAGCATGTGGGCTGCCAGGGCTGTCGATATTGCATCGGCGATCAACACCTGGACCGGGTGCGCTTGCCTGTCCATTTCCATAAGCAGCGTCTGCGCGAGCCGCTCGATCATAGGATCGCGCACTTGAAACACATTGCGGATTTCCACCTGGCCTTTTCGTTGGCCCAACTGCTCCGCCGCGCACGCGACAAGCGATGTCGGAATGCGTAGCCTTGCGGACAATCCTGAATCCCCCTCCCACGTCGAGTCGTAACCGGCGGGCATGATGTAGGAGGTGCCGGCCGTGATGACGCTCGCATGAATGGCTCCGGCGCGGGTCTGAACCAGCTTGGCGCTTCCCGAGGGGCAATAACAGATCAGGTGATGGTCGAGACCCGCGTAGCTTTCGGCGCAACCGAAGTAGGGCCGATGAAGATCGGCCGTCAAGCCATTCCAACCGCGCTCGCGGGTGGTTGCAATCGGCCGCTGGGGCCGCGCGTTCAGTATCTCGTCAATGGAGATCAATTTCGCACGGCATGGCGATGACTGGACGCTCTGAGCCATGGCTTTATTTGCGGGCGATGGGTCGCAAATGCCGTCTCCCGGCCGCGGAAGTTTTTCCATGGCAACTGGCCCCTACTCCCAAGGACTGTCGCCCCGCTGCCCTGTCCGATGTGAAGCTGGTGATCATTAGCGCCCCCCTTAATCCGCTACTCCGTTAGCCACGTCTGTCAGCCACGCCGAACACGCCAAACTCCAGTTTCCTGCAACGACCCCACTATTTTATTCTGTCACAAGTTACGGATTTCTGAATTCGACCAAACATGCTCACGGTCGATCAGGCCAAGCGCGACCACCTTCAGGTTGGAGCCGGCCTTGACGAACTCGACGTCGTATTTCCGCTGCGCTATAGGCTTTCCCCGAAGATTGATATACACCAACGACCCCATCCCGTTGATCGATAGCGCGAGGAAACGAAGGAAAGACTGGGCGGTTCACACGGCATGTGCGTGGTCAATGCATATCAGGTCAACCAGGACCTGCCGGCCTTTCTGGAAAGCTGACCGTCGCGAAACTGCGGCGGTGTTCTACATCGCCGCCGCGGCAATTGCCGACCGAAGGTGACGGTCGAACCGTGACACGGGTGGCTCAGATTGTCGCCAGAACCAGATTCTGGACCCTTTTCTTGCCGACGCACGCGCATTCAGCGCGGCGTCAACGCAACGCCCGGATCGCTTTTATATCCGCCGCCCAGAGCCTTGGTCAGCGTGATTTCTCCGCTCAGTTGCTGGCCGGTAATCTTAAGCAGCGCGAGCCGCTCCTCGATCAAGGGCTCGCGCGCTTGCGTCGCGGTAAACCGGCTACCCAAGCCACTGCGGTAATGCCCCTCAGCACTCTGCGACGCAAAGGAAACAGCCTGCGTCTTCTGCGTCTGGAGCTCAGCTTCCGTGTCCAGGTCCTGCAACCGGCTGCCCGTCGCCGCGACGTCGCGAACTGCGTTAAGCACGGCTTCATTGTATTGCTCGATGAGCGTATTGCTCGCAGTGCGCGCGCCACCGAGGTTCGCGTTGAGACGACCGCCATCGAAAATAGGTAAATAAAGACCGGGAATCAGATTGATCTGCTGACTCGCATGCGTGAACAGGTCCGCCAAATGTAGCGCGTTGACGCCGAAAAACGCCTTGATATCGAAACTTGGATAGAACGCCGCTTTTGCCGCGTCGATACGATCGAACGAGGCCTGCACATACCAGCGCATCGCCTGCAAATCCGGACGCCGCGCCAGCAGCTCGTACGAAAGCGTGGACGGCAAACCCGCCTGCAATGGCGGCAGAGGCACCGGCTGGATCACGGGCAGATCGTCCGCGCCGGCTCCAATCAACGCTCGCAACGATTCACGAAACTGCTTGATCTGCCCTTGCGCCACGACGATCTGTTGTTGCACGGCCAGCAATCCCGCGCGCGCCTCCTGAGTCTGGGTCTGCGGTTCAAGTCCACGGGCCGCTCGCGCCTGATGCGTCTCGACGGCGAATGCCGCGACCTCACGCGATTGCCCCAGTAAATCGATGACCTGATACGTGGTCTGGATTCCGTAGTACAACTGGGCAACGTCCGTGGAGATTTCCAGTTCGATCGCGGCCAGCTCGGCAAGCCGCGCATTGTGTACGCCCAACGACGCGGCCACCTGGGCGCGCTGCTTCCCCCACAGATCGACGTCGAGGCTCGCGCCAAGGCCAACGATCCCGGAGGTGTACCACGGCCCGGTGAAACCCTCCGCCGGTACGTTCAACGCGAACGGCCCGAGAAAACCATTTCCCGAGACGTGCTCACGATCGATCGCACCGAGCGCCGTCACCTGCAGATTCGTACCCGCCTTGACCAGTTCGACATCCGACTGCGCCTGCGCCACCCGCCCTCGCGCAATCAACATGGTCGGTGCATCGGCCAACGCGCGCTCGATCAGGCCGTTGAGCTGCGGATCGCCGTACGCGGTCCACCAGCGCGCGGACGGCCAGCCGTCGCGCGCCAGATGGATGTCGTCGGCGAGACGGATCTGTTCGGGCCTGATCGCGTCGATCGGCTTGCCGTCGTGGTGAATCAGCGCACAGCCGGCGAGTCCGCCACTGATTAACGCAGTCAGTACGGCGCGGCGGAGAAACAACGGTGGAGTGAAGCGCTCTCGCTTAATCATTCTGATGAGACTCACGCGGAACCACGGGAGCGGAATCCGGGGCACGCCAGTCCGGCAGCCCCGACAACTGATCAATGAGGGTGCGTGCGCAAACCGCAGGCTGTGTGTGGTAAAGGTCAGCGTCTGCGGCGCCCTGGTCGATGTCGCGCAAACCCGGCTGCTCCAGCAGGCCCAGCGAGAGCCGAGGCAGCGCCTGCGCGGCCGGCGGATTGGCGCTGAGATCGTCCGCGTAAGCAGCTAGCCGGGCGGCAGCCTGCTCCTGAATGGCGCGCGCGGCATCGCGAACTTCACTGCGCATCAATGCAGCCTGAGCGCTCACCGCATTGTGAAGCGCATTACCGGCCAGCATGATTTCACGCCCTTGGGCCAGAACCGTTTGCGCCCGCAGCGTCAATTGCGCATGCACGCCCTCCTGCCAGTTCGGCTCTACCGCAACCCGCGCCAGCACAGCCTCGCAATCGGCGAGCGCGGCCCACGTCTGCAATTGTTGCTGGGCATACGGCAACTCCGCTGGCGGTGCACCATCGGCAAGATTCGCGCGCAGGAGCACGCTCACCGAGCGCAGCATCGTTGCCAGCTTTTGCCGCAGTACGTCGCCCTCGCCTTCACGCCAGAATGACATCTGGACCAGCGTCGAAACACCCACACCCAACAGGATCCCGACCATGCGATCGCGAATCTCGGTGAGATTGCTGGTCGGTCCGAACTTTTCGAGCAGCGCCAGCGAGAAGGTGAACGCGATCTGCACCCCGGCGTAGCTGATGCGCTCCGATCCGGCCGACACCCATGCACCCAGCGCGATGACCGGCAACGACATCAACAGCAAGCCAACGATGCTGTCCAGATGGGGAATCACGAACACCACCATGAAGAGCGCCAAGCCGCTGCCGACCAGCGCACCGCCGATCCGCAATATCGCGCGCTGTGTCGATGCACCCAGGCTCGGCAACGCAATGATCAGGCAGGTCAGCATGATCGTGTGAATGCCTTGCCAGTCCGTGGCGTTGTAGAAGACATAACACACCAGCACTGCCAGCAGCGTCTTCAGCGAAAAGCGCACATACGCAGGATTGCTGAAGGCGTCGGGTACGACCATCGGTTCCTTGGCGGCCGTACCGTCACCGGAACCGGCGCGTGCGGCAAGGTCGTCGAATGCGTTCAGCGCGCGTTGCATTTCTGCCGCAGCGCCGTGGGGACTTACAACGTCGCCGGGCGCAAGCGTCGCCCGATGTACCGCGCGGTACGCTTGATCTGCGGCAATGGCCCCGTCGAGCGCACGGCAATTCTCGCGCAGTTCATACAGTGCGCCCCGCGCGGCCACGGATACCTCTGACGGGTCTGACGGCAGTTCGCGGGCCGCACCATACAGGCGCGACACCGTGGCAATGCAGGCCAGTTGGTACGTGCTTTCCTCGCGATAGCGAGCGTCACGCATCGCAGTGAATTTGAGCAACTTCTGCAGCGCCAGCGAGCCTTGCTGAACCGCCATCGGCGTGACGGGTTCGGGCGCCGGACCGCCGTCGAGCAGGTGCGAAAGACGCGCGTCGACCGCGGTGAGTTGCCGGTGCATTTCCGCCTTCAATTGAAGTTGCGGTTCGGCTGGCAAGAAGAAGGTATTGATCACCAGCGTCAGCACGATCGAATAGTTGACCGCCACCCATACCCAAAGCACGCCGCGGATCAATAGCTCGGCCTCATCCGTCTGGTCGACGAAGCTCTGCACGTAGATAATGACGATCGCGACGATAAAAAACACGATGCCGATCTTCAGGATACGCATCAGGTACACGCTGCCGAAGAACAACAGGCTCGCCGCGACAATGCGCATCAGCGGATAATCAAACGTAAATTTCAATAGCAGGATCGAGAGGCCGATCGCCATCGTCGAACCGAGCATAAACATGATGCCCACCAGCCGTGTGATCACGACATTCGACTGCGTGACGTAAAACACGACCAGCAGCGAAAGTGCCAGCAAGGGGACTTCAAGCGTCATCGACGTGACAATGACAATGGCGCTTGCCAGCACGCAACGCAGCATCACGTTGGTGCGCCCCGGATAGGCTGCGAGTTGGCCGCGCAAAAAGCGGTGCGCGTCGACGAGGCTGCCGGGCAGATAGTCGGTCGCGTTCATATCGACGTCTCAGTTGGCCTGGCCATGAGCCTGCCCGTCGTTGCCGCGCGCGGGCACGGCGTCGGGTTGCAGCACGGCAACCGCCGACGTGCCGATGCGGAACAGTTCCGGATCGGGTCGCTCAATCAGAATCTTGACCGGGAAGCGTTGCGATACGTGTACCCAGTTGAGGGTGCGCTCGATGCGCGGCAAACCGCCCGGCAATGCGAGGCCACCTTCGTCCGGCGAGACGCCGTAGCTGATCGAGTCAACGGCGCCGTGAAAACGCCGGCCCGTATCGCTCAGCAGATAAACCGTAGCGGGCGTGCCGGCGCGAATATGCGTGAGCTCGGTCTCGCGGAAATTCGCCACCACGTACCAGTGCCGCGTATCGATCAGCGTGAAGACCGGTTTGAGTGAGGACGCGAACTGCCCGGTGGAGGACTTCAGCGAGACGACCCGCCCGTCGAACGGCGCGCGCACTGTCGTGTATTCGATGTTCAATTCAGCGAGCGATATCTCGGCCAGCGCGACAGCGCGTTGCGCGACCAGCGCATCGACCCCGCTGACAGCCGCCGCGGCCTGCTGCGCCTGCAGTTGCGTCGCGCTCAGTTGCGCCTGGGCGGCGCGCTGCGCGGTGCGCGCCCGGTCGACATCCTCGGCGGACACATAACCTTGCGACAACAGCGGCTCAGTGCGGCGCAACGTGTCGCCAGCCTGGGTGGCCGCAGCCCGCGCACCCTCGACCGCTGCCCGCACCGACTCGGCGTTGTACTGCTGCGCATTGACGCTGCGC
The DNA here is from genome assembly GCF_964253815.1 of Caballeronia sp. LjRoot34. Taxonomy (NCBI): domain Bacteria; kingdom Pseudomonadati; phylum Pseudomonadota; class Betaproteobacteria; order Burkholderiales; family Burkholderiaceae; genus Caballeronia; species Caballeronia sp. LjRoot34. Next base: position 1,986,193 of record NZ_CAXUSB020000001.1, on the reverse strand, counting down.
TGCGTCAATGCGATCTGCTTGTCGAGCGCAACCAGCGTTGCCTGGCCACGCGCCAGTGCGTCCTGGTAGGGTCGCGGATCGATCTGGAACAGCAGGTCACCCTGCTTGACGGCCTGGTTGTCACGCACTGCCAACTGGACGATGCGCCCGCTGACCTCGGGCACCACGTCGATGGTATCGGCGTACGCGTAGGCGTCGTCGGTGCGCGGCGACCTGTCCAGCATCCAGATCACGAGGATCAGCACCAGCAGCGTCACCAGCACCAGAACGATGGCGGGCCATATCTTGCGCGGTGGCTTGTTTGCACTTGTTGTCATGGCTTCACCCCGCTCAATGTTGGAAAAAGATCAACCAGACAACGAGCGCGAGCAACGTGACCAGCGCCGGATAGACCAGCGCCGGCGGCCCGAACCAGAGGCCACGGTGAGTGCGTTGCACGATGACATGAAATATGATTGTAAGAACTACGCCGGCGATGATGCAGAACAGCCAGTCAGGGAAGTACGCACCGAGCACGTTGACCGACGGCGACCGGGAGCAACCAGTCACGTACATGCTCACAAGTACCGCAGTGGCCACAGTGCCGGACGACCTCATTGCATGTTCTCCCTGATGAGCGTTGGATGCGTGTGGCGGCTCGAACATAGCGTTCGCCGTTGCGGCTCAGCGCTTTGCGCGTTGAGCACGCTATCATGCGCGATCCGGACGGAGGAACAAAAAAAACCATCACGACTTTCACCGGCAGCTTCTGCTGGCTTAGCGTGGCGTTCGCCTCGGTCGTCGATACCTTCGACATGACAAATCTCCTGGAAAGCAGATTAACCCGCAAGGCGGTCACGCAACGCGACATGATGATCTTTTGCGCTCGCAACCTCAACTGCCGCGACGTCTTAGCTTACCCGTTAAAAGTCATAAAATCGACTTGTCGAGCTCAGACAAATATCGCGAGATCGACTCGCTGGGGACGGTCGTTTCCTTCGATGCAGACCGATATTCTGCGAACCGCATGAAACAAGCGCAAGGCCAATCGATTTTTTGAAAGCTTCCAGACCGGGCACGTCATGGAGTCGCGGACACTTGTTCGACAATGTTGGCAAGCGCCACGACGCTCTCGTTCGCCACGGGTACACTGGCATCGGTATCCCATCGAGAATGGACAAAATGGCCCCGACAGTTATTCCGGCAGTGATCCTGATCGTCATAACGATCGCCGCGTCAATGAGCCTGAGGCATTGGTCAAGGCGAATTCGTGCTGGCTTTGACTTTATCTGTTTCGTCATCCTTAGTATTTACCTGGATCGGCAAGACGTGTTTCCGATCTTTGCTGCGCCACATGGGCACCTGAGCTCAGGGGAAATAGCGATCCGCTTCGTTGGAGGAGCGTGGTGGGTACTTGGCGCGCGGCTTGTAGTCTCCCTGCTTTGGTTCGCCTTACATAGAGACCAGCGTTCCCGGGAAGCACGTCTTTTCTCCGATCTGACAGCAACGGCCATCTATATTGTCACCGGTATCGTGGTGATGGATTCTGTGTTTGCGTTGTCCGTCACAGGCGTGGTGGCCACTTCCGGCGTCGTCGCGATCTTCATTGGTTTGGCGCTGCAAAACACATTGGCCGATGTCTTCGCGGGTATCGCCGTCGGCATAGAAGCGCCGTTCAGCGTCGACGACAGGGTCAAGATCGGCGACATGCTGGAAGGACAGATTGTCCAGGTCAATTGGCGCTCGATTCGAATCCACACCGACGACGACGATATTGTCACCATCCCGAACAGCATCGTCGCCAAAGCCGAGATTATCAACCGGAGCTACCCGAGTTTGCGGCGTGCGGCGTCAGTTGACGTATGGTGCCCGGCGAGCGCATTGCCTGAGCGGGTCATCGAAACGCTCCTGAATGCCACGCTGCTGTGTCCGGACATTTTGCACAAGCCTGCGCCCGGCGCTGTCATGGTTCAGTTCGGCCGCAGGAACACGCTATATCGAGTGTCGTTTCATGTAGCGGGCACCCTATCAATTGCTTCGACGAAAGATACGCTGCTCAGGGCGGCAAGGCGGCAATTGCTCTATGCCGGATTTCTTGACGAAGTCGTGCCCATGACGGCGCCTCGCGACCCGTCATCTAATGCTGTCATGACAATGCCGCACAAGCTGCTGCGAGACTTGCTTTTGTTCGAGTCCCTTACTGACGCGCAAGTTGAAAAACTGGCGGAAAAACTTATCCCACGTCATCTGGAGCCTAACGAAAAATTGTTCACCGAAGCAGAGGTCGAAACTTCACTGAATGTAATCGCCTCTGGCATTATCGAAATAACAAGAGAGGAAAAAGGCAACCGTGAGACGATCGGTTGCATTGGTGCAGGGGAATATGTTGGCGAAATAGGCCTGCTCACCGGCACTCCTCATGCGGCAACCGCAACGGCTCGTACGCATTGTCAGGTCTACAAGCTGCCGCACGAAGCGATTGCGCCCTTGATGAAAACCGATGACGGATTGCTGGTCGCTTTGGACAAGTCGGCCCGAAGGGGACTCGACATGCTGCATCGGAACGTAGCCGCTCGTGCGACACGAGATATCGGTGCGCCTGGACAACTTCTTTCCCGCATACGGAAATTTTTTGGACTGACGGCTTTTTGATGACATGCGGCGCGAAGTCGCCACGCGCCGCGCTGGATTTATGAGGCAACTGGCCGCCTCCTATTTCAATCTCGACCGTGAGATTCCCGTCGCCCTGTCGGGAGTCGCAGAGCGATTCTGCGGTTCCGCAATGTCAGCGTCGATTGAAGCCACCTACACCGGGATCAGCGTTTTCTTTGAGACGGATTTCGCTATTCACTCATGGGACCCGCGACCAGGTGATCCCATTTCAGTGCTCCACCCTGATTGCTGCGATGCCTGTCAGAAATTCGACGAAAAAAGTTTATCCCGGCGCATCTCATGGATTACGCATTCTGTCTACGGAACAGATTAGTGCCGATATATATGCTTTCCTAGCCGACTAGTCTGCAGGCGGATTCAGCATGAGACCCCACTGCTACTAATCTGCCTATCCCGTTACGAGCGGCACCGTTGCTGTTGGATTGCCCACCAGATACTCGTAGTGACGGTAACCGCCATTGTCGTGCGTATAGACAAAGCCTGCGCCTTCATAGAGCGCCCGGGCTGGATTGTCCGGCTTCACACCAAGCGTAAGCGTGGCGAAACCCTGCGCGCGTGCGTCGGCTACGAATTCGGCCAGGAGTCGTCGACCGAGTCCGACGCCGCGCCTGTCACGCAGGACGTAAATCGACGCGAGGACGGCGACGTTACCCTGGGTCTCCCAGAAGCAATACCCTGTAACCTCCTCACCGGATTGCGCAATGAACATGCGGTCGAGATCGTTGGTCCATTGCTTGATGTGCCAATACAATCCATCCCTCCAGCGCCCCTCCTGTTCTGGCTCGATCTGCCGAATATAGTCGAGTTCGCCGGCATATATCGCCGGAAGGTCAGTGGCATGGGCGCGACGAATCGAATGAATGTCTGTCATCGTTTATGGAAAGGTGCAGAAAGTTAAGTACGCTCGCACCATCGTATTCAAGCCGCTTACTGATGGTGTGCCGCGTGTTGAGATTGCATTGTCGCCCGCTTCCGGTTGAATTCACAAGGCGACGGCGCGTTCCGGTGATGCTCATCTTGGGCGACACGGGCCTATGCCGCTATCGGCTTCCGACAGAATGACAATGGCTGTCGCGGAACGTCGCAATGGCGGCGTGAAGTGGCCGACCCTGTCGCCGCATGGCAGGCATATAGCTCCTTCCGGCCTGCTGTGCAACCACACACGGCATTTCGCCGTCCATGCGCGTCGCACCGTTGTGCCGGCGTTCCGCGCCCGGAAACGGCCGTTCGTCGCAGTCCGCTTGAGATAACCGCGCCCAGGCATCACCATTGGCGCCTCAACGTACAATCGTCTCGATCTGCCCAGGAAACACACCATGCCCCCTTTCACACTATCCCTGCTTCAGCCGTTCTGGCGAAGGCTGCGGATCTATGCCCTGACCACGGTCGGCTGCGCGTGGTTGTACAGCACGATCTATCAGGAATCGTTCGCGCGTGATCTGGTCTATGCGGCGTGCGTTGTGGCCATCGTCCAGTGCCTCGTGGCAGGCGGGCGCTACACGCTCGCGTACCAGCGGCGGCGGCAGGGACGCAACGACGCCGACGGCTTGCAAAAGTGGCCAGGCTGGCAATGGATGCTGCCGTGGATGGTCGTGAGCGTGGTGATTGGCTACTTCGCCGGCATTCGTATCGGCGATATCCTGCTCGGGATTCGCTATACCCCGATCACAGCGGCACATAACGCACACACGATGATAATCAGCATCAGCGTGGCGTTGATGCCAACCGGCTTCCTGACCTACGTGTTCTATACGCGCAACCGGATGGCGGCAATCGAGTTGCGAGCCGAAACCGCACAACGGACAGCTGCGGAAAGTCAGCTCAAGCTGCTCGAGTCGCAGCTCGAACCTCACATGCTTTTCAACACACTGGCGAATCTGCGTGTGCTGATCGGGCATGATTCACTGCGCGCACAGGGAATGCTCGATCACCTGATTGGATTCCTGCGCTCAACGCTCGCCGCGTCGCGCACGGGGTCTCATACGCTAGCGGAGGAATTCGCGCGTATCTCGGACTATCTCGCGCTGATGCAGATCCGGATGGGCCCGCGCCTGAAGATTCAGCTCGATCTCCCCGAGCCGTTGTCGGCGTACCAGGTGCCACCGTTGCTGCTGCAACCGTTGGTGGAAAACGCCATCAAGCACGGACTCGAACCGAAGGTCAGCGGCGGACGCGTGCTCGTGACCGCCGAGCGTCAGGCCGGCCATCTGGTGTTGACTGTCCGTGACACGGGCGTCGGCCTCGACGCGCAAGCACACCATGGCGCCCGCTTCGGACTGCCACAGGTGCGCGAGCGCCTCTTCACGCTGTATGGCGAGGCCGGCTCGCTGGCGCTGCAACCAGCGCCAAACAACGATGGCGGCACGCTTGCCGTTATCACGCTGCCATGTTCAAGGAGCAATGAAAAATGAAAACGACTGCACTGATCGCAGAAGACGAAGCGCTGCTGGCCGCCAACCTGCAATCCGAACTATTTGGTTTGTGGCCGGATCTGGAGATGGTCGCCATCGTCGGCGACGGACAGAGTGCGGCGCAAGAGGCGCTTCGATTGCAACCCGACGTGCTTTTCCTCGATATCCGCATGCCCGGCATGACCGGGCTCGAATGTGCAGAGGCGCTTGCCGAAGAATGGCCCGAAGGCGGCAAGCCGTTTCCGCTGATCGTATTCGTCACGGCCTACGACGAATACGCGGTTCAAGCCTTCGAACGCGCAGCCTTCGACTACGTGCTCAAGCCCGTGCAAACGCCCCGGCTCGAACAAACCTGTACGCGCCTGAAAGAGCGTCTGAAAGAACGACTGCCCGACAGCAACGTGCCCGCATCGCTGGGCGGTATTGTTATCCAGATGCGCGAACTGCTCGCCGCCGGCAGCCCGCTGACAGGACATGCCGCACAGGACAGCGCGCCGCTGCGGATCATTCAGGCGAGCGTGGGCAACACCATTTCGATGGTGCCCGTCGATGATGTCCTGTACTTGGAGGCGGCCGACAAATACGTGCGTGTCGTCACGGCGGAACGCGAACACCTGGTCCGGTCCCCACTGAAGGAATTGTTGCAGCGACTCGACCCACAACGGTTCTGGCAGATCCATCGAGGTTCGGTGGTGCATTGCGATGCAATCGCCAGCGCACAACGTGACGAATCGGGCAAACTGACTTTGACGCTGCGGGAACACCCGGACCGTCTTGTCGTCAGCCGGCTTTACGCGGACCGCTTTCGCGGCTTATAGGACGTGCATGGCGGCTGGCGCGCCGCTTCCTCGTACCGGCACAAGCGACACCAGCTGCCGGTACGATAGTTCGCAGTGCGACGAAGACCTCACCGTCATCGTAAGGTCAGGCTCGCAGCCATTCCCTTGCGCCATCGAGCGAGCGAAAGTCATCGAACATGAATTGCCGGGCCATCCGGCACGCGGCCCGTGCCGGCGAGACGGTTGCCGTCGAGCTTGATCTCGCGTGGATCGACGAACAACGAAGCGAGGATGTTATCGAGCGTCATCTGTATTCTGCCTGAGAGCGTCCGCCTGTTCTTGAAAGGCTTCGGCCGGTAAGCCGGGTATCTCGTCCGGATCGGCGAACCCCAAGGCATGCCAGATATCGCGCGCGTCGTGAGAATCGCTGAAGCGCTTCAGACGCGCTTTCAGCCGCGCCTATTCGGCGCGCAGCGTGTCCAGATCGAGGCGCGCGGGTCGTTGAGCGCTGCCGCCACGGCGTCGCGAAACGCAGGGGCAGTCATCCGCGTAGGCATCGGCTCCGCCGTTGAGCGCACCGACCGTCGCCAACGCGCGATACCTGTTCGCCCGAATTGATCAACGGGAGGAACAGCAAACCGAAAACACCTCCAGGCGAATGCCGATCTTTACCAAGGTCAGTACGCTGGGCCCACGCGTGTCAGAAACGAACGGCGCGGCGCGCACGCGAACGGCGGATGTTCATCGCCTTCGGGCAGATTTGTCTAGGTGGTGTCTTGGGTCATTTGTCAGGTGCTTGGTGGACCAGTGGAACCTCACGGACTGCACGATCCAAACTTAAAATTGATTTCATAAAGTCAGAGCTTCCTGGTTAATAAGTGAAGCGGATTATTCGAATGGACAAATCAATTTGGACTGCCAATCATGAGCCAGATAAAAGAAAGGTGGCAATGGCAGCAATAAGTGGCGAGCGCACGCCAGCAAGATTGGTGCAGCAGTTTGAGGTTCATCCGAACAGATCACGGAAGGCAAGCGTCAGTTGCGGGAACGAACGGCCGGTGTGTTCAACGCAGTAGGCGCGTCCGTCACTGAGCCGCTGGTGGATCTAAGACACTGAACGCAAAGATCGGCCAATTGGCGCCGGAGAATGATTTTTTGTCGCGCGCACTCGGCAAGGTGGGCTTGCTGAGTGCAGAGAAATAATCGGTGGTGCCAGTCCCTTGTCAGGTATCCCGGCAGGTCAAGCCGGTCGGCATCAGTTGATCCAGTGGTACTACGCGCCGAGCCCGCTCAGCGCAGCAGATCTCGCGCTACTGCGCTGGATCGACGAGTTGTACGTAAAGCATCCGTTGGCTGGCGCGCGCGTTGATGTGCCTGCTCAAGCGAGAGGACATAGTGGCAGCACAAATTCCAGGCAATAAAAAACCCGCAGAGCCAATAGCCATGCGGGTTTTCGGATACTTCTCTGAGCTGCTTCAGACTACTTCGATCTTACTTGCGAAACGGTGGTGGGTGCTGACGGGCTCGAACCGCCGACCTACGCCTTGTAAGGGCGCCGCTCTACCAACTGAGCTAAGCACCCCGTTTCTCGATCTTCTTATGCGATCCTTCTCAAGCGATCTTCACACCCATTATGCAAAGTGTGTGATCCGCTCCGCCAGACTTGAAACCGTTTCAAACCGGCCCGTATCCAGCGAGTCCGCTAGTTTAGCGCATCTTTTAGCGCTTTGCCAGGGCGAAATTTCGGAACCTTCGCCGCTTTGATCTTGATCTCATCGCCGGTTCGGGGATTACGGCCGATGCGCGCCGTCCGCTTGCCCACGGCAAAGGTGCCAAAGCCGACCAGCGTCACCGAGCCGCCCTTCTTCAGGGTCGTCTTGACCCCGCCGATCAAGGCTTCGAGCGCGCGGCCGGCCGCCGCTTTGGAGATATCGGCTTGTTGCGCAATATGGTCGATCAGGTCCGTCTTGTTCATTGTGTGATCCCCCGAATAATGGTTTGTGGATGGGCGATGCTGCAAAGAGTACGTTCACGACAGGCTGCTTTAGCACGGGCCCCGGAAACCCAGGTGCGGCGGTCATTAGAAGTAGCCGAAAGACAGGTGTCAACCGGGATTGAGCCTGATTAGCGGGCCTCCGCTGGAACTCTGGCGCGCTAAAGCGCAGGGCGGACCGGTCAATAAAAAACCCCGCGAGGTCAGTTCACACTGACCTCGCGGGGTTTTGGTTCGCCGGCTCGGCGCGACCGCTTCGGGCCGCGCCTCGACGGGCGTTTAATGCTTCACGAACTCACCAGCTGCTGGCGTGTCCTTCTTTTCCGCAACAGCGGGCGTTGCCGGCTTGGCTTCTTCTTCCGGCAGCGCTGCTGGAACACGTTCGAGCGCGAGCTCAAGGACCTTGTCGATCCAGCGAACTGGAACGATTTCGATCGAGTTCTTCACGTTGTCCGGAATCTCGGCCAGATCCTTCGTGTTCTCTTCCGGGATCAGCACGAGCTTGATGCCGCCGCGATGCGCCGCCAGCAACTTCTCCTTCAATCCGCCGATAGGCAACACTTCGCCACGCAACGTGATTTCGCCGGTCATTGCCACGTCTGCACGAACCGGAATACCGGTCAATACGGACACCAGCGCTGTAGTCATTGCGATACCGGCAGACGGACCGTCCTTAGGCGTTGCGCCTTCGGGCACGTGGATGTGGATGTCCTTCTTCTCGAACGCCTCGTCCGATACACCCAGACGACGCGACCGCGAACGCACCACTGAACGCGCTGCCTCGACCGACTCCTTCATCACGTCGCCGAGCGAACCCGTGCGGATGATGTTGCCCTTGCCCGGCATCACAGCGGCTTCGATGGTCAGCAAGTCGCCGCCCACTTCCGTCCACGCGAGACCCGTCACCTGACCGACCTGGTTCTCCTTCGCGGCCAGACCGAAGTCGGTCTTGCGCACGCCGAGGAACGAGTCAATGTTGCTGCCGTCGATCCGGACCGCGCCTTCTGCCTTCTTCAGCAGAAGCATCTTCACGACCTTGCGGCAGATCTTCGACATTTCGCGCTCGAGCGACCGAACACCGGCTTCACGCGTGTAGTAACGAATGATGTCGCGGATCGCTTCTTCGGTGAGATCCATCTCGCCAGCCTTGAGGCCGTTGTTGCGGATCTGCTTCGGCAACAAGTACTTCTGCGCGATGTTGATCTTCTCGTCCTCGGTGTAACCCGAGAGGCGAATCACTTCCATCCGGTCGAGCAACGGAGGCGGAATGTTCAGCGAGTTCGACGTCGCCACGAACATCACGTCAGACAGATCGAAATCGACTTCGATGTAGTGATCGGCGAACGTATGGTTCTGTTCCGGATCGAGCACTTCAAGCAAAGCAGACGCCGGGTCGCCGCGGAAATCCATGCCCATCTTGTCGACTTCGTCGAGCAGGAAAAGCGGATTGCGCACGCCGATCTTCGACAGGCTCTGCAAGATCTTGCCGGGCATCGACCCGATGTACGTGCGACGGTGACCGCGAATCTCGGACTCGTCATGCACGCCGCCGAGCGCCATGCGCACGAACTTGCGGTTCGTTGCGCGGGCAATCGACTGGCCCAGCGAGGTCTTGCCGACGCCCGGAGGCCCGACGAGGCACAGGATAGGCGCCTTGACCTTTTCGACCCGTTGCTGGACCGCAAGATACTCAAGGATCCGTTCCTTGACCTTCTCAAGGCCAAAGTGATCTTCGTCGAGCACCCGTTCCGCATTCGAGAGGTCATTGTTGACCTTGCTCTTCTTGCGCCACGGCAGGCCGATCAGCGTATCGATGTAGTTGCGCACAACGGTAGCTTCAGCCGACATAGGCGACATCAGCTTGAGCTTCTTCAGCTCGGCGTCAGCCTTCTTCTTGGCTTCCTTGGGCATGCGTGCGTTGGTGATGCGCTTCTCGAGTTCTTCGAGATCCGCACCTTCCTCGCCTTCGCCCAATTCCTTCTGGATCGCCTTGACCTGTTCGTTCAGGTAATACTCGCGCTGGCTCTTTTCCATCTGACGCTTCACGCGTCCACGAATGCGCTTTTCGACCTGAAGAATGTCGATCTCGGCTTCGAGCTGGGCAAGCAGATGCTCAAGGCGTTCCACAACCGGAAACATCTCGAGAATGTGTTGCTTCTGGTCGAGCTTCAGCGGCAAATGCGCGGCGATGGTGTCAGCCAGGCGACCCGCTTCGTCGATACCCGACAGCGACGTCAGGATCTCAGGCGGGATCTTCTTGTTGAGTTTCACGTACTGATCGAACTGCGACACAATCGCGCGGCGCAGCGCTTCAGTTTCAGCGCTGTCGGCGTGGTCGGGTTCGAGCGGCATCACGTCGCAGGAAAACTGTGTTTCCTGTTCTTCGATCGTGAGCGTCTTGGCACGCTGCAAGCCTTCGACCAGCACCTTCACGGTACCGTCCGGCAGCTTCAGCATTTGCAGGATGTTTGCGATACATCCCACTTCGTACATGTCTTTTTCGGTCGGCTCGTCTTTCGCAGCGGTCTTCTGGGCGACAAGCATGATGTGCTTGCCCCCTTCCATCGCGGCTTCGAGTGCCTTGATCGATTTGGGTCGTCCGACAAAAAGCGGAATCACCATGTGCGGGAAAACGACTACGTCACGCAGCGGGAGCAACGGGAGAGTAATGCGTTCCTGCGGGAGGAGTTGGGTTCCTGACATTTTCATTTCCCCAGTAGTGGAATCAGTTCAGTCGTAAATAAGGCCGTCAAAATGGATTGCAAGCCTTAAGCGTGTGGGAAAAGATCAATGAATCGAAAAAATTCGCCTCAGTAACGTGTCAGTAACGTCCACAAGATATCCGAAAAATAAACAAAAAGCCGTTCACGTTGCCATGAACGGCTTTTCGCCGACACACAGCCCAACTCAGTTAGAACCTGCTACCTTCGGCGTGTCTTCGTAGATCAAAAGCGGCTTGCCGTCGCCATCGATTGTATTGTCATCCACGATAACCTTGCTCACACCCTTCATTGCCGGCAACTCGTACATCACGTCCAGCAACGCTTGTTCCAGAATGGACCGCAGACCACGCGCCCCCGTCTTGCGACGGATTGCCTTCAACGCGATAGCCTTCAGCGCGCCCGGACGAATCTCCAGGTCCACACGTTCCATGTTGAACAGCTTGTGATACTGCTTCACCAGCGCATTCTTCGGCTCGGTCAGGATCTTGATCAGCGCGTCTTCATCAAGCTTGCCGAGCGTCGCCACCACGGGCAGACGGCCGATCAGTTCGGGAATCAAACCGAACTTGATCAGGTCTTCCGGTTCCACTTCGCGCAGCACTTCACCCGCGTCGCGATCCACCTTGCTCTTCACGCTTGCGCCAAAACCGATGCCGGTCTTTTCCGTACGATCGATGATGACCTTTTCAAGGCCGTCGAACGCGCCGCCGCAGATGAACAGAATGTTGGTGGTGTCGACCTGGATGAAGTCCTGGTTCGGGTGCTTGCGGCCGCCTTGCGGAGGCACTGAAGCCATCGTACCTTCGACCAGCTTCAGCAGCGCTTGCTGGACGCCCTCGCCCGACACGTCACGCGTGATGGACGGGTTATCCGACTTGCGGCTGATCTTGTCGATTTCGTCGATGTAGACAATGCCGCGCTGGGCCTTGTCGACTTCGTAGTTACAGTTCTGCAGCAGCTTCTGAATAATGTTTTCAACGTCTTCGCCAACATAGCCGGCTTCCGTCAGCGTGGTTGCATCTGCAATCACGAACGGAACGTTCAACATGCGCGCGAGCGTTTGCGCGAGCAAGGTCTTGCCCGAACCCGTAGGTCCGATCAGCAAAATATTGCTCTTTGACAACTCGATATCGTCTTTCTTCTCGAGATGCTTAAGACGCTTGTAGTGGTTATAAACCGCCACTGCAAGAATCCGCTTCGCGCGCTCCTGACCGATCACGTACTGGTTCAGGATCTCGCTGATCTCTTGCGGACTCGGCAGGTCCGACTTCGTCAGGCCAGCCTCTTCCGCCGCGCCGGCAGCTTCGTCGCGGATAATTTCATTGCACAAGTCGATGCATTCATCACAGATGAACACGGAAGGACCTGCAATCAACTTCTTGACCTCGTGCTGGCTCTTGCCGCAGAACGAGCAATACAACAGCTTTTCGCTGTTAGAACCTTTTTTGTCCGCCATGGATGTGCGAGCCTCCGGACACTCGATTACATAATACGCCGCTCAATTCACCTACGCAGAAATGGCATGTGCGCAGGTTGAAAGCGTGTGTGGCGTGTGCTTTGACGCCGTTTTCCGCGTTGGCTCCAGCCGGGCGCGGCTGGAATCCCCCGCGCCGCCGCTGGCGGCCTGGCTCGAAACCGCAACGTCCGTATGGACAAAAACGGAACAGCCGGCCCGTTATTCCCCAACGACCGGCGCTGATCACGGACGCCCGTTCAGGGGCGCTTGTGAAGAACCTGATCGACGATACCGTACGCCTGCGCGTCGTCGCCGGACATGAAATTGTCCCGGTCGGTGTCACGTGCGAGACGTTCTGCCGGCTGACCCGTATGGTGCGCGAGCAGCTGGTTCAGGCGTTCCTTCAGGTACAGGATTTCCCGTGCCTGAATTTCGATATCCGACGCCTGCCCGCGCGCGCCGCCGAGCGGCTGGTGAATCATCACGCGCGAGTTGGGCAGCGCAACGCGCTTGCCCTTGGCGCCCGCTGCCAGCAGGAAAGCACCCATGCTCGCGGCCAGTCCCATGCACAACGTGGCGACATCCGGTTTCACGAACTGCATGGTGTCGTAAATGGCCATGCCAGCCGACACCGAGCCGCCCGGGCTGTTGATGTACAGGCTGATGTCCTTGTCGGGGTTTTCGCTTTCGAGGAACAGCAACTGCGCGACCACCAGGTTGGCTGTCTGGTCATTCACTTCGCCGACCAGGAACACCAGGCGCTCTTTCAACAGGCGCGAATAGATGTCATAGGCACGTTCGCCGCGGCCGCTCGTTTCCACAACCATGGGCACCAGACCGAGCGCCTTGGTTTCGAAATCATGCGGCGCGTTCGACGCGAGCGTGTCCAGTAATTGAGCGCGAAAGGTCATGCAATTTCCTTGTTCGGAATAGGGATACTGAACGACAAAGGAACATCCGAAAAACGGCACAACTGGGTAACCGGCATCAGCACCTGTATCAACAACACCAATGCAATCGAAATACAAAAAAGGCGTGCCGGCCCGTCACCTCGACGGCCCTGCACGCCCTGTCGACGCTGCTTACGCTTGCGCCGTCGCGCTGGCCAATTCTTCGAAGCTTACTTCCTTGTCGTTCACTCGGGCCTTGCCGAGCACGAAGTCAACGACGTTGCTTTCCACAACATACGCTTCCATTTCGGCGAGGCGCTGCTGATTCGAATAATACCAGCGGACGACTTCCTTCGGGTCCTCGTAGCTTTTCGCGAATTCGTCGACTTCCGCGCGGATCTGTTCCGGCTTCGCCTGCAGGTCGTTGGCCTTGACCAGTTCGGCCAGAACCAGGCCCAGCTTGACGCGGCGTTCAGCTTGTTCCGCGAACATTTCTGCGGGAATGGGAGCGTCCGCTGCGTTCGGCACACCGCGTTGTTGCAGATCCTGACGCGCCATTTCCACCAGACGTTGCTGGTCCTGCTCGACCAGCGCCTTCGGCACGTCGAGTTCGGAGATTTTCAGCAGGGCGTCCATGACCTGGTTCTTCACGATCTGCTGGGTGCGGCGCTTGGCTTCGCGCTCCAGATTGTCTTTGATCTCACCGCGCATCTTGGTCGTGTCGCCGTCTTCCACGCCCAGCGACTTCGCGAAGTCGGTATCGATTTCCGGCAGGTGCGCCCATTCGATCTTCTTCATCGTGATGGTGAACTGGGCCGTTTTGCCGGCCACGTCCTTGCCGTGATAGTCGTCGGGGAACTTGAGGTCGAATTCCTTCGACTCGCCGGCCTTCAGGCCGAGCGCCGCCGTTTCGAATTCCGGCAACATGCGGCCTTCGCCCAGCACGAACGTGAAGTCTTCAGCGCTGCCGCCTTCGAACAGCACGCCGTCGAGCTTGCCGACGAAGTCCATGGTCACGCGATCGCCGTCTTTGGCTGCCGTATCCGCGCCGCCGTCACCGTGCTCGCCGCCTTCGCCGCGTGCGTGGTAGTGAACGCGCTGCTTGCGCAGGATTTCCAGCGTGCGGTCGATTTCCGCTTCCGAGATGGTCGTGACCGTGCGTTCGATTTCAGCCGTTGCCACGTCGCCGACCTTGACTTCCGGGTACACCTCGAAGGTTGCGTCGAATGCGTAATCGGCCGCTTCTTCCGCTACTTCGCCGCCCTTGGGCGCAAAGCTCGGCTGGCCTGCCACACGCAGGTTTTCGGTGCGCGTGACGTCGAAGAATTCCTTGCCTACCTTGTCGCTCAGCACTTCAGCTTCAACCTGGCCCTGGTACTGCTGCGTCACCATCTTGAGCGGCACCTTGCCCGGGCGGAAACCCGGCATGCGCACGTTTTTCGCCAGCTGACGGATACGCGAATCCACTTCCTTTTGCACCGTATCTTTCGGCAGGGAAATCGTCACACGGCGTTCGAGCTTGCCGAGGTTTTCAACAACGTTAGCCATGGCTTCTATCGTCCTAGAGTAAATCGAGTATTCGGGTTCGTGTGTCTGGTCAGTTCTGGTTCGATCTCGCACCACAATAGGCGCACGGCGCCTATTGGTTCCCGAACAATGCAAGCAGCCTGACTGAGCCTATTGCCAAATGGCCAAATGGCCAAAGCTCAATACCGTAGATCCGCCAAGCCGTGACAGGAAGCCGTACGCGCCGGTTTGAGTCAACCGAGCCAAACATTTTACCAAACTATTTGCAAGGGTCGTGGCGGATGAGGGTCCGCTCTGCCAAATATCGGCAAATTCACCGGCAAATCCGGCCCGTTTTCGCGGTTTTGGTGCGGGTTTTACGGTTCATCGATCACCGTGATGCCGCTCCGTTGCCGCCGCAGCCGGCGCATTTCCGAACGCGCGTGCGGCCCGTTGCAGTCCATTACGGCCCGGGTTGCATTGCCTGAGCGCATCGAAAGCATGCCGTACACGCATAAGGTTTGATTAATTCGGGCCGTGTCGCTAGATTTCAAGCAAATTCATAACTCGAGACATCATGCCGAACACTCAGCCCGCCGGTTTTTCCACCTCCCCCCGTTCTCCCGTTGTAGTCATCGCCCCGGATTCTTTCAAGGGTTCGCTTAGCGCGGAACAGGTCGCCGACGCGATTGCGAGCGGTATCCGGCGCGCGCGCAGCGACGCCATCATCCGCATCGTGCCGATGGCCGACGGCGGCGAAGGCACGCTCGACGCCATGCTCGCGGCGGGCGGCGAGCGGCGCCTGATCGACGTGCGGGGCGCGGCGGCAAAGCGCCGCGATGCCGCGACAGGTTTGCTGGCGGACGGCAGCGCGATCGTGGAAACAGCGGAAGTCGTGGGGATTACAGACCCGGACGGCATGGCCGTGCCGGTCACCGAGCGCAGCACGCTCGGCATGGGCGAAGCGATCCGCACGCTGCTCGATCTCGGTGCGCGCAAGTTCTATGTGGCGCTGGGCGGCAGCAGCACGAACGACGGCGGCGCGGGGCTTCTGGTGGGCCTCGGCCTGAAACTCTTCGATGCAGACGGCAAATCGCTCGACCCGGTTCCTTCGCAGCTTGCGCGAATCGCCCGCATCGACGCGACGGGGCTCGATCCGCGCGTGCGCGACGCCGAATTCACAGGTATGTCCGACGTGGATAATCCGCTCACCGGCGAGCATGGTGCGACGGCGATTTTCGGGCCCCAAAAGGGCGTGACGCCCGACCAGATCGCCACGATCGATGCAGCGCTCGGCCATTTCGCCGATCTACTCGAACCGGCGCTGCAACGCACCGGGCGGGATAAACCCGGCGCCGGCGCGGCAGGCGGTCTCGGTTTTGCGCTGCATATGCTGGGCGCGCGCTTCGAGGCCGGTGCGGAAGTGGTCGCGCGAAAAGTGGGGCTGGATGCGGCGCTCGATGGCGCGAACTGGCTGATCACGGGTGAGGGACGCTCGGACGTCCAGACGCTGCACGGCAAGGCGCCGTTTATCGCGTGTCAGCACGCTCGCGCGCACGGTGTGGAAGCGTCGCTGCTGTCCGGCGCTATCGATCCGGCGGCCCTGCCGCGTTTGTCCGAGCATTTCAGCGGGTGTTTTTCGCCTGCACCCGGGCCGATCACGCTGGAGGTCGCGATCCGTGACGCCGCCACGCTGCTGGCGAACGAAGCTGAACAACTTGCGCGGTTGAAGTTCGGTTCGAAATAAATGCGTAATGCAATGATCTAACAGCCAGCGACACGCTGGCCGTTAGATCGCTCACTGACTCGCTCATCGCGTGTCGGCAACTTTGCGAGGACTGAACAGCAAGCGGTCCGATATCCACACAATCAGCATCGTCAGGCCCATCATCGGGAAGACGATGCCGAGGGCAGTCAGACCGCCGACCCATGCGCGCATCGGCGGATGGAGTACTGGTCGGGACGGCGCGCCGATCACTCTGGCCGGCTTGCGTTTGCGCCACATCACAAAGCCGCTGATCGACATGGCCGCGAGTCCAAGCGAGATCGCCGACGAAAGAATCTGATTCGCCACGCCGAAATAGCGGCCCATGTGCAGCGACGTGCCGTACGAAATCCATTGCGCCACGCGCCCGTAATCGCGATACGCAATGTCCGAGAGAATCTGGCCGCTGTATCTATCGATGTGCAACGTGCGTTCGGCTTGAGGATCGGCGGGAAAGTACGACACCGTGTACACGCCCTCGGCGGTTGTTGGCAACGCGATGTCGTAACCATCCCTGACGCCTGCTTGTGCCGCGAGTGCGATGACCTTGTCGAGCGGGATAGTGCCGTCCATAGCATCGGCGGCGCTCTGCGGAACGTGCGTATCGCCCACTGCCCACGGCGTCTGCGGCAACGGCAGATCGTCCATCTTCATGCCGGCCATCGACGGATCGGTCATGTTCATCGCGGGCTTTGCGGAATGCACATGCGCGCGGCCCCACGCCCCTTGCGGATAACCGAGCTGCGCGGAGGTCGCCAACGCCTTGAATTGCTTGCCCCATGTGCTCGACCACGGCAAGCCGCTAAGCACGAAAAACAACGCGCCGAGCGCAAGCCACGCACCGCCGACGGCATGCAATTCACGCCACCAAACACGGCCTTTCGACGACGACAACCGCGGCACGAACCGGCCGCCCGCCTGACCCGCCTTCGGCCACCACAAGGCAATGCCGGTTCCGATCATCACCAGCGTCCAGCACGCCGCCAGTTCCATCAGGATCTCGCCCGTCTTTCCCAGCATCAATCCGCGATGCAGATTGCGAATCTGCTTCATCAAGCGGTTCTCGACGCTCAGCCTGCCCAGCACCTCACCCGTGTAGGGATTGAGATAAACGCTTTCACTCGATCCCGATCGCAGCCGGAACACGAATTCCGCGCTGCGGCGAGGATCGGTATTGATGACAGCGGTGGTCGGCACGGCATCGCGTGGTTCGGCAATGGTCGCTTTCGCGAGCAACACCTGCTGGCTCAGACGCGGCTGGGTGCGAGCATCGACGATCATCCGGTCGTGATACAGCAGCGGCTCGATCTGCGGCTGAAAGCAGTACAGCGTGCCGGTGATCGCGAGCACCAGCAGCAGCGGCATGACAAACAAGCCGGCATAGAAATGCCAGCGCCATAACAGCCGATGCCGCGCGGCTACGCGGGCGTCGGAGAGAGAAGCAGATTGCATGTGAGGTGTCCTTCTTTCTGTAAGTTGACTGCAGACCCAAGAGACTCGAAACGACCGTCAGATCCCGATGCGGCCTTCGACATAAACCGTCCGTCCCGCGTACGGATGGAACACGTAATAACGGTGATCGAAGAGGTTATCCACGCCGATGCCGAGCTCGGTTCGCTTCGTCGGACGGAAGGTGAATTTGGCGTCGACGACCGTGTACGTGCTCGTGCCGCCGTAGGTGTTCGGGTTCGTATCGGTGTTGGTGAGCGTGTTGTATTCGCGGCCCGAATAACGCGCCGCGACCGTGACGGCGCTCTGGCTGGTCGCGCGCCAGGTGGCGGCCACGTTCGCGCGCCACAACGGAATGCGATAGAAGTACTTGCCCACTGACGCCGGATTGCCGCTGTTCGCGATGATCTTCGATTGCGTGTAGGCCAGCCCCGCCGTCAGGTCCAGGCCGCGAATCAAGACGTCCTGCCCTTCGTAACTTGTCTCGATGCCGCGCGAACGCACCTTGTCGATATTCTGAAAATTCGTGATGTTCGGAATCACGGTGGTATTGGTCTGGCTGAACAGCGTGTTTTTCACATCGTCCTGGAACAGCGTGAAGCGATACACGCCATTTCCGTGTTGCCACTCGGCCGTCAGTTCCTTCGATAGATCGTCTTCAGGCTTCAGGTTCGGGTTGTTGTTGACGATCGATAAACCTGTGATCTGTCCTTGAAACAACTCGCCGACGGTCGGAAAGCGGTATGCCCGTCCTATCGATGCGCGCAGCAACAGGTCTTGGGTGACATCGAAGGACAGTGAGGCTTTTGGTGACCAATGGCTCTGGCTGACTTCCGCGTAATTCAGCGAGGTCGCGCCCACCGCTCGCGTGCCGTCGTACGCGTTCCAGTTCTCGTAGCGCGCGCCGTAGGTGAATTTCCAGCGCGGCAGGAACCGCCATGCGTCTTGCGCGTACACGGCCTGCGTCTCGGTGCGCCCGCCGAATGCGTTAGCAAATGAGGTCCCACCGCCGTCGCGCCAGGCAGGCGTGTTGTAGGTTTCGTTATCGAGGAAATAGTTGTCGTAGTGATAGCCGAAGGACAGCCAGTGCGCGCCCAGACCGGCGGTTGGCGTGGCCGGCGTCCACGTCGTACGCAGGTCAAGCGTTTTCCAGCCGGTGCCGTCGCCGAATGCGATCGTGCCTGCGCCGTTGCCCGGTACGCCTGAGTTCGCCGTGCGCGCAATGCTCTGCGTGATATCGAAATACGACGCTACAGCGTCCGCATTCCAGCCAGTCGCTTTGCGCGTTTTCAGCGACAGCCCATAGAGGAAGTTCTCGCTCACGCCCTGGCTCGGCGCAAACGTGGCGGCCGGCATGTTGTATTCGTAGCCGCCAATATTCACGAGGCCGCTATAGACCAGATTGCCGGCGGCATCGCGGAGAAATGATTGGGTGTCGCTGTTGTATTTCTGACGCCAGTAACCGAGCGTGAAGCCCGCTTGCAAAGTAGGCGTGAAGTCATACGCGAGCTTCAGCTTGAACTGGTCCTGGAACGTTCGCTCAATCCCTTCCGCTGTCACGCCCAGCACCGCCGTGCGGTTGTTGTTCTGGTCGTTGTAGAAATACGCGCCGGTCACCGGCCGATCAGTCGCCTTCGCCGGTGTCGCCGACGCCGCCAGCGTCGCGAATTGCAGCGGCTGGCCCGTGTTTTCCAGATGATCGACGCCGATCAGCCAGGACAGGTTGCCGTTCTTGTCACCTATGGTCGCCGACGAATTCGTGCCGTTGAAACTTCGATTCACGCCGAACAAATTGAAATGCTGGCTGAACGCCTGGACGTGGGCATCGGCTTCGAACTTCTGCGGCATGCGCGTGGTGATAGCCACAGTTGCGCCGATCGAATTGCCGGGATACAGCGCGGAATACGGGCCGTAGATCACGTCGGTGCGCTCGATGTCGTCGGCGAAAACCATCGACCAGCGCGGTGCGAACGTGAACGTATTGCCGAGGAAATTGCTGAGCAGCAGGCCATCGGCGTACACCAGCCCGCGCGCCGTTTGCGCATTGCTCGTGCCGCGCACGGCGATAGGCGAATTCACATCGCCGATAAACCGCTTGCGCACCGCCATGTTCGGCACGTACTTCAACACGTCTTCGGGCGTGACCACGTTCCAGTATTGCGACTGATCGGCGGTGACGGTTGCGGTCGTGGCGGGAAGATTCGGATCGAGCGGAGAGCGCGCCGATGAACCTGCGGAGCTCGTTACCACTACCGGGGCGAGCTGGACGGCATCGGCGTCGCGGTTGTCGGGCGTGCTTTCCGAGGTAGTCGCGGCGGGAGCAGCAAGCACGAAGGCCGGCGCCATGAGGGAAAGCGGTAAGCAGGCATAGCGTTGGAATGCGGAACCATGAAACTGATGAAACGTGAACGCGCGCGAGCGCACGGCGGCACGGCAGCCTGACGGCTGCCGTGCTCGCTTGAGGAGCTTTAGCATCGAAGAAAACCCTGAATAAGTGGACGCAGACCATCCGGCCACACGCGCTTAAACGGCGCGCGTAGCCACGACAAACAGCCAGGACGATCCATACGGACGAACTTCAGGAAACGATGGGCGGCGCGCGCGGAGACGCGGCGTTGAACGACTTGACGTGAACGACTTGCGCAACCGGCTCGGCAGCGAGGCGCGTGACGCGTTCGACCCGCACCAGCGCGGCAGGCGGCGCCGATGCCAGCGGCACGTTGTGCGCGAGCAAGCCGCAATACGAACAGGCGTCGAACGAATCGGCGCCGGCCATATGATGACCGGCTTGTTCGTTGCTTTGAACCGCCACATGCGGTGTGGAAGAAAGCGCGGATGAAACGATCTGCGCGAGGGCATCGGCGGAACAGATCGCTGCTTGCGGATCGACACCCTGCTGACGCGACGCCAGCGTCTGGCTAATCACCGGCGCGACAATAGCCAGCCACATGGCTGCCATGCCGAGCCATGCAACGAGGCGATTGCGCGAAGTGCGATTCATCAGGGGAAGTTCAGCCGCGGAGGGGCAAACGAGAATGAGTGGCGATTGTAAGCACGTCGTTCGTGCGACGCAATGTGGTTCGGGGGTTTCCAGGTTTATCGGCAGCGGGATGGTCGATGTTTCGGTGTCGTCCGTATCGGGCCGGTTCTGCCCGCACTGCCCGTGAGTCCCTCCGTTTGCATATTGCGCATGGAGACATTGGGCATCGATTCGGTTAGAATGCCGGGCTTGGCGCGACGCACGCACCTGCGTCGCCGGGAAATCCGCTTTCCCGAGGTCGATCAAGCGCGGTAGGTGGTACGAGGTGGTTGGGCATGGATTGCACGTTTCCCCTGCCTTCCGAACTCCAGAACCCGCTTTAAACTAGCCGCACAAACGCGCGTGAGTGGCGAAATTGGTAGACGCACCAGGTTTAGGTCCTGACGGCAGCAATGTCGTGTCGGTTCGAGTCCGACCTCACGCACCAAGCTGAAAACGAAGCCTCGCAGTGAAAACTGCGAGGCTTCGTCATTTGCGCGGCTGGTTTTTGGGCCGATGCAGCCCGGCGCTTCTGTCCAGTTCAGGCAGCGCGCTGAGTCAGCACTTCATCGATCAACCCATAATCCCGCGCCTGATCCGCCGACATGAAATTATCGCGGTCGGTGTCAACTGCAATCTGCTCCACGCTCTTCCCCGTACGCTCCGCCGTGATCTCGTTCAGCCGGCGGCGCGAATACAACACCTCTTCGGCCTGGATGGCAATATCGGCGGCTGTGCCCTGCGAGCCGCCCGAAGGCTGGTGGATCATGATGCGCGCGTTGGGTAGCGCAAATCGTTTGCCCTTCGCGCCCGCGGTCAGCAGGAACGTGCCCATGCTCGCGGCGAATCCGGTGCAAAGCGTCGAGACATCCGGCCGGATGAACTGCATGGTGTCGAAAATCGCCATGCCGTCGTAGACCGAACCGCCCGGCGAATTGATGTACAACGCGATGTCCTTCTCCGGGTTGTCCGCTTCGAGAAACAGCAGTTGCGCGACGACGAGGCTCGCCGTCTGGTCCGTCACCGGCCCGACCAGGAAAATGATGCGTTCGCGCAGCAGGCGCGAATAGACGTCGTACGCGCGCTCGCCGCGTCCGGAGTGTTCAATGACGGTCGGCACGAGGCCAAGGTTGCGGGGATTCATATCGTTGCGGTCCTTTGTTTTTGCTCGCTGTGGATGCCTTCAGCCGATATGACGCACCAGGTCATCCGTGCGTGACGCCCGTTCACGCGATATATTTTTGCCGGCGGCTGTCACATTCACGTGACGCCAGCCGTCAGGCCGATACACAGTGAAAGCACGTAATCGAGGGTAATCCGCATGACTGGTGATAGGGATATCGATCGCGACACAGCGCAACTCGCCCTCTTCGAGGCGTCGCGCGCGCGGCTGTTTTCGCTGGCTTACCGGATTCTCGGCGTGCGCGCGGACGCCGAGGACGTCGTACAGGACACGTTCGTGAAATGGCATCTGCATCAGCGCACGGCGGGTGCCGCGGGAGGCGATGCGCTGAACACGCCCGCGGCGTGGCTCGCGACGGTCGCAAAACGGACGGCCATCGACCGCTTGCGGCGCCTGAAACATGAAACACCATTGCCGGGCGGTATCGATAATCTCGACGGTTTCGATTCCATCGATCACGCTCCGTCGGCCCAGACACTCGCGGAACAGGCATCGGATTTATCGTATGGAATGCGTCTCGTGCTCGACCGGCTGTCGGCGGAAGAACGGGCGGCGTTCCTGCTGCGCGAAGCGTTCGAGGCGGACTACGCGAGTATCGCGAAGATCCTTAACCGGAGCGCCGCGCATTGCCGGCAAATGGTGCATCGTGCGAAAGACCGGGTGCGCGACGATCGGAAAAACAACGAGGCAACGCATACGGCCCGTCGCGAGGACGCAATCGAGCCATTACTCGATGCCATCGCGCGTCAGGACGTCAGCGCGCTGGTCGCGCTGACGCTTGCCACGGCGTCGGGGTTTGCTCCAGTGGCTCCACTCTCCGCGACAGCAATTGCCGAGCAGCAGGCGGCCCTGCTGACGCACGCGTTGATCGCACGACTGCGGATCGGGCGCATCGAGTTGCGCGCATCCTCTCTTGTGACCGTCTGACGCCTTCGTGCGACGGCTGTGGTCCAGCGGCGGGAAAAAACCCGCACGAGCCCGCCAGCCAAGCCGCAAACGAATTCTTTCACTTGAGGCGTCTCGTGTATCCTGAAAACCGGTGTCTGGAGAGTCCAGCCACCTCGATCAAGGATCCACAATGGCTTTCAACAATCAGGCCGCGACAGTCGCGGTAGGGTCGCGGAGCATGATTACCAGCGGCCTCCTGCCTGTTGGTTTTCGCTTGCACGGGGTAATCAGGTGAACGAGCCCCAACGCTTTACCGTACGCCACACAAGCATCTACCGGTATTCGGAACCGGTGGATTTCGGCGAACACAGAATGATGTTCCGGCCGAGGTCCAGTCACGATCTGCGCCTCGTCACCATGCAATTGAAGATCACGCCGGAACCGGCACGCTTGCGCTGGCTGCACGATATCTTCGACAATTCGGTGGCCGTCGCCACCTTCGATAGCCAGGCAACAGAGCTGACGTTCGAAAGCGAAGTCACGCTCGAGCACTTCGAAACGCCGCAGCCGGACTACGCGCTAGAGCGCTACGCCGCCACGTTCCCGTTTGCGTACACGAATGAAGAAGCGTCGGACCTGGTCAACGCGCGCAACCGGCCAGAACCGGACGGCGATGTCGATGCCTGGGCAAAACGTTTCGTCACGGCTGGCGAACCCATGGGCACGATGGCGCTGCTGCGCAAGATCAACCAGGCGATCAACGACGACTTCAAGTACGTCCGCCGCACGGAAAAAGGCGTGAACCGACCCGCCGACACATTGCGCCTGCGCAGCGGCAGTTGCCGGGACTTTGCGGTGTTCATGATGGACGTGGTGCGCTCGCTGGGTCTGGCCGCGCGCTTTGTCAGCGGCTACATCTTCGTACCTGAACTGGACACCCCGCCTGACACCAAGCGCGACGCGACGCGTGGCGGCGGCGCCACGCACGCGTGGCTGCAAATTTATCTCCCCGGCGCTGGCTGGGTCGATTTCGACCCGACCAACAGCATTATCGGCAACCGTCATCTCATCCGCGTCGCGGTTGCATGGGACCACCATCAGGCCCTCCCGCTATGGGGAACCTGGAACGGCGAGCCCGGCTCGTTCCGCAGCCTCGATGTCGAGGTCAGCGTGACCGAGAACCGCTGATGTCCTCTTCCATAGAAAGGCCACTCCCATGAAACTCCGCGTTGGTTACGAGCTGGTCTACGAGTGTCCGCAGCCGACACCCATGCTTCTCATGCTGAACACGCATTTCTCGTTCGCGCCCCAGGTCTTGCTCGCCGATCTGCTTGTCGTTGATCCGCCGGTGCCGATCTCGCAGTATCGCGATGGCTTCGGCAACCTGTGCAGCCGGATTGTCGCGCCGGAGGGCCAGATAGCGCTGTCGACATCGGCGTTGCTAGAGGTGCCGGATGAGTTCGAAAAACCCGGGCTGGAAGGCGAGCAGTATCCGGTTGAAAACTTGCCCAACGAATGCCTGGTGTTTTTGCTTGGCAGCCGTTATTGCGAAACGGACCTGCTCTCGGACGTCGCGTGGAAAATGTTCGGCAATACGCCACTGGGACGTCCGCGAGTACAGGCCATCTGCGACTTCGTGCATAACCACATTGTGTTCAATTATGCGCATGCGCGGCCGACCAAGACCGCGTGGGAAGCGTATAACGAGCGCCAGGGCGTATGCCGCGACTTCGCGCATCTGGCAGTCACTTTGTGCCGCGCGATGAACATTCCGGCCCGCTATTGCACGGGTTATATCAGCGACGCCGGTATGCCGCCGCCCTACACCGCGATGGATTTCGCCGCGTGGTTCGAGGCGTTTATCGGCGGAAGCTGGCAGACCTTCGATGCACGCAACAACGTCCCACGGATGGGCCGCGTGTTGATGGCGCGAGGCCGCGATGCCGCCGATGTTGCGATAAGCAATACCTTCGGTCCTACCAAGCTACTCAAATTCGATGTGATTTGCCAGGCGCAGTAACAAGCACTTTTACTTCGGATATCTAACCTAAATTGCACCGTGCGGAACGGGGGCGCCGCCGCCCGTTCCGCCACGTCTTGCAGCACATTCCCATCCGGGGGATAATTCGGGTTGAATATGGCATGCAGTGAGTTAGGCGTAGTGGGCCGGATTCGTGCTGCACCGAAAAAGACAATGCTGCATCCTCCCTTACCTGTCCAGTCTCCAGAACACGCGCGAGCCATTGAGTTTCAATGGCTTTTTTTCTGGCCTGGACTGATCGGCTCACGCCGTCATGACCTTCCATTGCCGTGAACTTCGACGACTACTGCCAGCAAAAAGCCGCGCCCGATGGCTCCAGCACGTACTACGCCCTGCGCCGTGCGCCCTCGTCCAGACGACCGCTCCTGACAGCGTTTTACGCTTTGCGCCGGGAGCTGGAAGACACCGTCAAGCAAACTAGCGATCCGACTATCGGCCGCACCAAGCACGCCTGGTGGCAAAAGGAACTGGCCAGCCTGTTCGGCGGCGAACCCGTGCATCCGGTGACGAAGGCGATTGTCGCGCATCAGGCAAACACGCCGGTTCTCGACGAGCAAGGACGTGCGTTGATCGACAATCTGGTCGATGGTTTCAGCATGGACCTCGATCAGGCACGTTATCTCGACTGGCCGGGTCTGCGGCGTTATCTGGACAACGTCGGCGGCGCGTTTGCGTTGATCATCGCCCGCGCGAGTGCACGCCGTCCTGATGATGCGGCGGGCTGGGCCAATTCGCTTGGCACGGCGTTGATGCTGGCGGAGCGCATAGCGGAAATCGGTGACGACGCGCGCCACGGCCGCATTTATCTTCCCATCGATGAACTGCAGCGCTTCAATGTCACCGCGGCCGATCTCATCAACCGCAAATACAGCGATGGGTTCACTGAGCTCATGCGCTTCCAGACCGGTCGCGCGCGCGAAGCGCTTAAGCAGTCGCTGGCCGCGATCCCCTCGGACGAGCGCGCGACGCAGCGCGTGCTGCGTACGCAAGCGGCTTTATCGTTGGCATTGTTCGATGAGATAGAACGCGAAAACTTTCAGGTGCTTCATCAGGGGATTGCGTTGACGCCTATTCGCAAATTGTGGATTAGTTGGCAAGTCAGATAGGTTCGCTCGCGCCGGTGGACGGGGGGGTGCGGGTTTGGGGTTGGTGGGTGGGGTCGGTGCTGGGTTCTGGGGGGTTAGTGGTCGGGGTCTATGCCGGGGTGGTTGGTTCTGGGGTTAGCGGTCGGAGTTATTGCCGGGTTGCTGCTTTCAGCGTCAGTGGTCTGCAAGAGTCGGATTTTCTCTTTATCACTATTAGCCACTGTGCGTGGCGGCACGTCATTTCTTTGTCCAAAGCGACAAAGAAACGAAGCAAAGAAAACGCTTTTAAAACACGCTACCCTAAGTGTCCACAGCGTGCAGTTTCTATTCATAGGTGCCCCAAAAGCACGGTGCTCGCCAGAGCCACGGATGTGTGAAACCCTCCTTCTCGCGAATCCTTACACGAACACGCTTCGCCCCGTACGCTCTCGGGCAAGCACGAATTGCTAAGGAACCCGCGCGGCCTTACGGGTATTTACGGCTGCGGTTTTTGACAGGTTAGCTACCTGGTCTGTGCGGCCGTATTCATAGGCCACAGCTTCGTGCGTGTTTGTGTTTGCTGCTTCAGTTTTTGTGAATTGGCCGCGCGTTCTGTACAGCTATTTTCGTCGGTTACGGCCACCCGCATCTTCGCGACCTCGTTTCCAGCAGGGTTGGCGACGTGGTTCGAGGCGCGTACATATTCGGAGGGAGGTTATCCGCGGATAGCGCGGGGTGTCCCTTGGGCAGGTTCAATCACTGGTGGCGAAGCGTGTGGGTATCCGTGTTCGGAGAAAGAGGGGTTCACACATCCTCCGCTCTGGCGAGCACCGTGCTTTTGGGGCACCTATGAATAGAAACTGCACGCTGTGGACACTTAGGGTAGCGTGTTTGAAAGCGTTTTCTTTGCTTCGTTTCTTTGTCGCTTTGGACAAAGAAATGACGTGCCGCCACGCACAGTGGCTAACAGTGATAAAGAGAAAATCCGACTCTCGCAGACCACCACGGCCGAAAGCGTCAACCCGGCATCAACCCCGACCGCTGACCCCAAAACCGACCACCCCAGCTCTGACCCCGACCCCTACCCCCAAAACCGCCCCCCGTCCACCGGCGCGAGCGAAAAAACTACCCTTGTAGGAAAGCCAGCGTCTCAAACTTCTGCCCGAGGACCGCGGTGGAATCCATACCCCACCACGGCCCCAGCACGGTCGCGTACATCTGCCTGAAATCCACGCCGACCGGCAGATTGCCGTTACCGTCCAGCCGCGCCAATTCCGGCGCAACACCATGAAGGCCGCCATTCACCCGGCCGCCCATCACGAAATGCGGCGCAACCGTGCCGTGATCCGTCCCGTTGCTCTGGTTCTGGCGCGGCCGCCGGCCAAACTCGGCATAGGTCATGATGAGCGTCTCGTTCCATCGGCCGAGTTCGACCAGCGCCGAGCGCATCGCAACCATTCCCTCCGATAACTGCTTGAGCAGCGCCGCCTGCTGACCCGGCTGGTTCTGATGGGTATCGAAACCATTAAGCGTCAGGCGGATCACCGCGACGCCCTGCCCCGTTTGCGGCACGCCGGCAGGAGTATCGGTAGCGGACAGCACTTGCATGGCCGTCTTGATCGATGTCCCGAATGCGCCGCCCGGAAACTGCGTCTTGAGCGCGAACTGGCCGGCACGCGGACGAAGCCGGTCGGCCGCCTTCACGATTTCGTTTTCAACATCCAGGATATGCGCGAGCGCGGGATTGCGTTCCTTCAACGATACCGGCGTCGCAAGCCGCGCCTGCTTCTCGAACTGCGCCGGATTCACGAGCGCGATGGCGCGCGCGCCGTTCGCGAGCGGGCCCATTTCCGCGCTGCCAATCACCACGGCATCGGCAGCAAATCCCGCCGGCACGGGCTGCGCGCGAAATGTGCGCGTAAGCCAACCTTCGTGCAGATATTGATCGGAACGCGAACCGGTATCCCAGATCTCGATGGATCGAAAATGCGAAAGGTTCGGTTGCGGATAACTGACACCCTGCACGATCGCGAGTTGCCGGTCTTTCCAGAGCGGCATCAATGGCTGCATGGAGGGATGCAGGCCCGTGCGCTCGTCAAGCTGGATGACCTGCTCGCGCCTGATGCCAATGCCCGGGCGCAATGCGGCGTAAGCCGGGTCGGCGAACGGGATCACGGTGTTCAGGCCGTCGTTGCCGCCCTTCAGTTCGACCAGGATAAGGACATTGCCGTATCCGCTCGAACGCATCTCGACCGGAAGCGGACTTGCTGCGGCAAACGCCGAGGGCGCAAGCGCGAAGGCGCCGGCTGCGCCGGTTATCGAAAGGAAGTCGCGTCGGTTCATGGGGCCGCCTATTTCAACTGGTACGCAGGGTCCATCAGCAAGGCCCGCAGATAAGCGCTGCTCGTGGCATCAGGTTCAATGGCATCCGCGGGAGAAACCGCCAGCACCGCGCGCTGCAATTGCAATTGCGTCGACAGGTCCGGCCGCGCGTCAGGCGTCGTGTTGTACCCCGCGAGCCATGCATCGAGATCGAAACGCAAGCCCGGATGCTGCCGTTGCATCGCCGCAGGTTTCATGGCGGCATTTGTCATCATGTCAGGCATTGTGGCTGACATCGATGCCATCGCGCTCGTCTTCGCATCGGTCGCCCCCGGACGCATGCCATGCGCTTCGGTCGCGCGAAACAACTGCTCGATAAACTGCTTGCGCGCAAGCAGCGTAGAGCTATTGATCCAGTTTTCACCGCCCGGCCAACCCTTCACGTTCGGCGGATAAAAGAGATTTTCACCGAAATTGCGCACCTGGACGGCGAGTGCGGTCGCGTCCTGATCGGCATAACCAATATCGAACTCGCGCACAGCGCCGACAACGAATTCCGCAGGCGACTTGACCAGCACACCACGGTTGCGCTCGTCCCAAAACGCATCCGATAAAAACAGTCCGCGCAACGCTGTCTTGATGTCGTAATGCGACGCGCGAAAACGCTCGGCGATCAATGCGATCTGAACCGGATCCGGTGTCTCGGAGATGAACTCGCGCCACAGTTCGGTCGTGATGAAGGTCGCCGTTTCCGGTTGAGCTAAAAGGATATCGAGAACCTGATCGCCATCGAAAGCGCCCATCTGGCCGAGGACGGTCTTGTCGCCGTCATCGTGGATTTTTGGATTGAATTGATAAGCGAGTGTATTCGGATCAAGCGTCCAGCCGGTGTAGGCTCTTGCGGCTTCGGTCACGTCGCGCTGCGAGTAATGTCCCTCGCCTAGCGTGAACAGCTCCATGACCTCGCGCGCAAAGTTTTCGTTGGGACGGCCTTTGCGGCTGCCGGCGCCATCGAGGTACTGCAGCATCGCCGGATCTTTAGAGACTGCATGCAGCAAGTCGCCGAAATTGCCGAGCGCGTCGCGGCGCAACAGCGCGTTCTGACGGAACATGATCTGCGGATAGTGAACCTTGTCTTCGCCGGACGGAAAGTGATCGTGCCAGAAGAGCGTCATGCGTTCGGTGAGCGGCGAGCGCGTGGTCACCATTTCGCGTACCCACCAGCCACGCAACTCATCGTAGCGATGGTTTTGTTCGCGCCGGTCATCACGGCGTTCGTCCTGCGTCCACGCACGGCGAACGTCAACTGATGGGATCGGTTCCGTCACCCACGCAGGCGGCGGTGTAGCGGCTTCAGTGCGGGCGCCGGCAAGTACCGCATCAACGGCCTGCTCGCGGGTCATTCCAATATACGGGGCGACCTCGCTCGCGCTTGCCTCGAAGCCCGTACGGGTGAGCAGGAAGCGGGCATCGGTGGCATCGAGGGGATCAGCATCGACCGCCGCCACTTCCGTCCGATGCACATTGCGTACCCGGCGCGGCGTGTTGTTTTGCGCCGCCTGAGCAGTCAGTACGCTGGTCAGCATCAAACACAACGCGATAACAAGCGCAGCCATATTCACGCCACGCTCGCGCCGATCCAGCGAACCGCGTGCAACGTGGACGTCAGGAAACCTGGAGGGTTGCATCGAGGAGCGAGTCCGGTGGCCGTGCTATGTCAATCAACGGCGCGTTGCCGGAGCCCGTTGACCGCCAATGTCACCTCGGCATCCGTTTAGTGCCAGAAATGAGTTGGGCATCGATCGGGAGTGCGGCCATGCAAAGGCATCGCCATTGCGCCAAGCCTCAACGCTTATAAAGATCCCTGACCGCTTCCTCGATATGCTGGCGCAACAGCCGCCGCTCATCTGCTGTCATCACACCGTGCCGCGGAGGCCGCTCGGGCGGTTGCGGATCGCTTTGCGGCGGGGGCATGGCCGGCATCACTTGCGGGTCGCGATTACCTTTGAGCGGCTTTTGCATGCGATGCTGGGCGCGCATGAAGCGGCCATCGAAGCGTTTCCTGGGCGGTTGCGAGTTGAAATCAGAACTGTCGCCTTCGGGATTCGAATACCGGGACGAAGAAGATGACGAAGACAACGACGAATCAGGACGATCGAACGCCGACAAACTGCGATTAAGGGATTGCGATGGTTGCGCAAGAACAGTGCGCGCGGCAAACACGGCGTAAAACGCGCTAGCGATCAGCGTTAGTCGGATGATGCGCTTGGTGCGCACAGGTATGCGCCGCCGCGCTCCCTTCATGTTGTTCCCTTCGTTGCTCGACAACCGGACAGTCTCAGGCTCTTTGGCGTGCTTGCGTGTCATGCCAGTATTGACGGTTAATGCCGCCATGATACTGACGCGCAATCATTGTACTAATGGAGTATCCACCGAATGACGGGCTTAGGTAAAGGAGTGTACGCATAGAACCTTTATGTCGTGCCACACTCGCCGTAAATTTTGTAACTATCTGTTACCTCAGAAATGGAGCAAACTAGGTCCTCTTTCTAATCGCGCTAAGATGCGGGTATGGAAACCAAAAATCCCTCAAAAATACTCGTAGTCGACGACGACCCCCGTTTGCGCGATCTTTTGCGACGTTATCTCGGCGAGCAGGGCTTTAACGTCTATGTCGCTGAAAATGCGCCGTCGATGAACAAGCTCTGGGTTCGCGAACGTTTCGACCTGCTCGTGCTCGACCTGATGTTGCCGGGGGAAGACGGACTTTCGATCTGCCGCCGTCTACGGGGCAGCAACGACCGTACGCCGATCATCATGCTCACCGCGAAAGGCGAAGACGTCGACCGCATCGTGGGCCTGGAAATGGGCGCGGACGACTATTTGCCGAAGCCGTTCAACCCCCGCGAACTCGTCGCGCGGATTCATGCGGTACTGCGTCGCCAGTCACCGTCGGAACTGCCGGGCGCGCCATCCGAAACCACTGAAGTCTTCGAATTCGGTGAATTCGCTTTGAATCTCGCCACGCGGACGCTGACCAAGAACGGCCAGGAAATCCCGCTGACCACCGGCGAATTCTCCGTGCTTAAAGTGTTCGCGCGACATCCGCGTGCCCCGCTGTCGCGTGAAAAGTTGATGGAACTGGCGCGCGGCCGTGAATACGAAGTCTTCGACCGCAGTCTCGATGTGCAGATCTCAAGGTTGCGCAAGCTGATCGAGCCGGACCCGAGCAGCCCGCGTTTTATCCAGACGGTGTGGGGCCTCGGTTATGTATTCATCCCCGACGGCGCGGCCTGAGATTTGAGCCCTGATTGAGTTCTGACCAACGCGCCCCGTGCGCGCCACCAGCAAGAGCATCAGCGAACCATGCGGATTGACAGGCGGCTACTGACGCTCGCGTTCGGCGGCCTGTTCTGGCGGACCTTCGCCTTGATCGCGTTGCTGATTGCGGTCAGCATCGCCGCATGGTTCCAGAGCTTCCGGGTGATCGAACGCGAACCGCGCGCGCAGCGCGTGGCGCTTCAGCTCGTCGCGGTCGTCAAGCTCACGCGCACCGCCCTCCTTTATTCCGACCCCGATCTGCGCCGCGCATTGCTGCAGGATCTGGAGAGCAATGAAGGGGTGCGTGTGTACCCGCGCGAAACCACCGATAAATATCGCTTGCAGCCCGACGAGTCGCTGAACCGGCTGATCGAGCGCGACGTGCGCGGCCGCCTCGGCAACGACACGGTAATCGCGCAATCGGTCAACGACATCCCGGGCGTGTGGATCAGCTTCAAGATCGACGACGATGACTACTGGGTCGCGCTCGATCGCGATCAACTCGATAACGTCACCGGCCTGCAATGGGCGGGCTGGGGCATCTTTGCGCTCGCGCTGTCGCTGTTCGGGGCGGCGTTCATCACCAGCCTCGTCAACCGGCCGTTCGCGCGGCTGGCGCTGGCCGCGCGCAAGGTCGGCTCCGGGCAATCGCCTGAACCGTTGCCCGAACGCGGCATGGGCGTGGCCGCCGAAACCAATCGCAGTTTCAACCAGATGGTGCAGGATCTCGAACAGCTCGATGCCGACCGTGCATTGATGCTCGCGGGCATCTCGCATGATTTGCGCACGCCGCTTGCACGCTTGCGGCTCGAAACCGAGATGAGCCCTTCCGACGAAACGACGAAACTTGCGATGGTCGATGACATCGAACAGATGGACATGATCATCGGGCGTTTCCTCGACTACGCCCGGCCGATGCAGCGCATGGCCGAAGCCGTCGATCTATCGCTGATCGGTGGTGAAATGGCCGCGCGTTTTTACGCGGAAGACGGCGTGCTGATGAAAACCGACCTGGCCCAGGGTGCGACCATCGAAGGTGATCCGACCGACGTGCGGCGGGTGATCGGCAATTTGCTGGAGAACGCGCGCAAGTATGGGCGCAGCGCAGTGGACGATATTGCCAGGATCACGCTGCAAACGAAGGTCAATCACGGGCGCGTTGAACTGTCCGTGATGGACGAAGGGCGCGGCATTCCCGAAGATCAGGTCGCGTTGATCACGCGGCCGTTTTATCGCGTGGACACAGCGCGCACGCAGGCGAACGGCACCGGACTCGGCATGGCGATCGTGCAACGGCTCGTCACCCGGCAGCGTGGCACCTTGCGCTTGCGCAACCGCCATCCGCATGCGGGTTTTGAGGTGACCATCGACTTCCCGGCGATGGAAAAACGCACTTTCCGCTAAACGGATGTTGTCCGGATGCTATCGGTCCATTCGTTAAAAGCTATCCAGCGTGTTAGTCAAAATCTATTGAAAATAATAGTCAATAGAGTTATAGTGAAGACCGTTCAACGCGTTCATCAGCTACTCAGAGTGAGTTTGATGCTGCGTCATGTGAGCGTTACAGCGATCAGTTAGGCTTGATTTTCTTCCAACGAACACAGGAGTATTCATATGAAGACCGTGGGCGATAAAGTTGAAGCGTTTACCGTTACTGCTGCAAAGCCGGGTTTCAATCATCACGAAGAAAATGGCGTGTCGGCGTTCGAAGACATCACCGAACAGTCGTTCCCTGGCAAGTGGAAGATCCTGTACTTCTACCCGAAGGATTTCACGTTCGTTTGCCCGACGGAAATCGTCGAGTTCGGCAAGCTGAACAGCGATTTCGCCGATCGCGATGCCGTATTGCTCGGCGGCAGCGTGGACAACGAATTCGTGAAACTGGCATGGCGCCGGGAACACAAGGACCTGAGCAAGCTGAACCACTATTCGTTCGGCGACGTGAAGGGCGAGTTGATCGACCAGCTTGGCATCCGTGACAAGGAAGCGGGCGTGGCGTTGCGCGCAACGTTCATCATCGACCCGGACAATGTGATCCAGCACGTGTCGGTGAACAACCTGAACGTCGGCCGCAATCCGGAAGAAATCCTGCGCATTCTGGACGGTCTGCAAACGGACGAACTGTGCCCGTGCAATCGTGCTGTCGGCGGTTCGACGCTGTAAGTTGTATTGCGGCGAGGCCTTCGTGGCTTGCGCTCTAGCCCGTCAGCGTTCTGAGTCATACTCGAGCCGGCGGGCTTTTTTATCGCTGATCAGATAGGAGAAATTTATGGAATTCCTCGCATCGATTAAAGAACTTATTCCTGATTACGCCAAGGACATTCGCCTGAACGTGGACGGCACGATCGCGCGTTCATCGCTGGAAGGCAATGACGCCGTGGGCGTTGCGCTGGCTGCCGCCTATGCGGCGAAAGCGACGAAGATTGTTGCGTTGATCCGCGCGTCGGGCGTTTTGTCGGCTGAGGAAACGAATGGCGCGTTGACCGCAGCCGCGTTGATGGGCATGAACAACGTTTGGTATCCGTATCTGGAAATGGCCGATAACGCCGATCTGAAGACGCAGCCCGCTGCGTTGCGGATGAATGCGTATGCGACGCATGGCGGGGTCGATAAGCGCCGCTTCGAGATGTATGCGCTGGCAGCGTCGATTATTGGAAAGTGTCACTTTTGCGTGAAGTCGCACTATGAGAACCTCGTTGGCGAGGGAATGAGCACGACACAATTGCGGGATGTGGGCCGGATTGCCGCCGTGATCAATGCGGCTCAGTTGGCGATTACCGCTGAAGGCAACTAAGCCAAGGGGGGGCGCTCGCGCCGGTGGACGGGGTTGGGGAGTGGGGTTGGCGGGGTGCGTCGGGTTCTTAGGGTTAGCGGTCGGGGTCACTGCCGGGTTGGTGCTTTCGGCCGTGGTGGTCTGCGAGAGTCGGATTTTCTCTCTATCACTATTAGCCACTGTGCGTGGCGGCACGTCATTTCTTTGTCCAAAGCGACAAAGAAACGAAGCAAAGAAAGCGCTTTAACCGCTCTACCCTAAGTGTCCACAGCGTGCAGTTTTGATTCATAGGTGCCCCAAAAGCACGGTGCTCGCCAGAGCGGAGGATGTGTGAACCCCTCCTTCTCGCGAATCCTGACACGAACACGCTTCGCCCCGTACGTTCTCGGGCAAGCACGAATTGCCGAGGGACCCGCACGGCTTCACGCGTATTCGCTGCCGCGTTTCTTGGTGCGTTGGCCGAGCGTGCACTGTTTTTTGGTGGGCTACACGGCCGAACGCATATTTACGGCTTCATGTTTGGTGGGTTGTTGCGCGGCCTGCACGATTCTTTTCACCAGCTACGGCCCCATGCACCGTTGCGGCTTCGTTTCCAGGAAGGTTGGCTACGAGGTTCGTTATGCGTACAAATTCGGCGGGTGGTCGTCCGCGGATAGCGCGGGGTGAACCTTGGGCAGATTCAGTCACTGGTGGCGAAGCGTGTGGGTATCCGTGTTCGGAGAAGGAGGGGTTCACACATCCGTGGCTCTGGCGAGCACCGTGCTTTTGGGGCACCTATGAATCAAAACTGCACGCTGTGGACACTTAGGGTAGCGTGGTTAAAGCGCTTTCTTTGCTTCGTTTCTTTGTCGCTTTGGACAAAGAAATGACGTGCCGCCACGCACAGTGGCTAATAGTGATAAAGAGAAAATCCGACTCTCGCAGACCACTAACGCCGAAAGCACCAACCCGGCATAGACCCCGACCGCTACCCCCGGAACCGAACACCCTGGCACCAACCTCAACCGCCCCCCCAAAACCCCATCCACCGGCGCGAGCGAAAACCCCTTTAACTATCGATACCCGTACGCATCAGCAGCACAGCAGCCTGCGCCTCGATACCTTCCTTGCGCCCCAGATACCCCAGCTTCTCATTGGTCTTGGCTTTCACGTTCACTCGAGTCAGCGGCAACTCGAGATCCTCGGCAATATTCGCCCGGATCCCTTCGATATACGGTGCAAGCTTCGGCGCCTGCGCGATGACCGTCGAATCGACATTCATGATCGCGAAGCCGGCTTCCGAGACTCTTGAAAAAGCCTCGCGCAGCAGCACCCGGCTATCCGCTCCGGCGAATTTCGCATCCGTATCCGGAAAATGCCTGCCGATATCGCCCATTGCCGCAGCGCCGAACAGCGCGTCCGTAATCGCGTGCAGCAGCACATCAGCATCCGAATGACCAAGCAGCCCGCGCTCGTAGGGAATACTGACCCCACCGATGATGAGCGGCCGGCCTTCGACCAGTTGGTGAACGTCGTAGCCTTGTCCGATTCTGAAATCCATCGATGGTCCTAGAAAGTAAAGGGGCAACTGCTTCAAACCGCTGCTTCAAATCGCTTAATCAAACTCCGCCGAGCATAGCCGACGCCAGTGCGAAATCTTCCGGATACGTGACCTTGAAATTGCGCAAGCTTCCCTGAATCAGCCTTGGCGCGTGCCCCAGCCATTCGATGGCGCTGGCTTCGTCGGTAAGATCGTGGCCGTCCTGCTGCGCCCGCGTGATTGCATCGCGCAGCATGCCCAGACGGAACATCTGCGGCGTCTGCGCCTGCCACAAGCCGTTACGCGACTCCGTGCGGGCAATGCGCCCTTCTGTATGCGCCACGCCTTCAGCCTCGATCCGCTTGAGCGTGTCAGCCACCGGCAGCGCCAGAATTCCGCCAACCGGGTCGTTCTTCAACTCGCTCACCAGCCTGCGGACCATCTCCGGCGTGAGCCCGGGGCGGGCCGCGTCGTGTACAAGCACCCAGTCATCGTCGCGCGCACCAAAGCCGGTCAGCGCCGCAAGCCCATTAAACACCGACGCCTGCCGCGTCGTGCCACCGCAGCGTTGCACGGCGAAACGCAAGCCGGCGAAACGGCGGTCATCGAAATGATGATCGCCCGGCGCCAGCACGACCAGCGTCTGGGCAAATTCGGAACAGGCGTCAAAGGCGGCGAGCGAATAACGCAGCATCGGATGGCGGCCGATAGTCTGGTATTGCTTCGGCATCGGTGCACCAGAACGGCTGCCGGAACCGGCACACGGGATGAGGGCGAACAGGCGGGAAGTCACGAGTTGAAAACGCCCAAGTCAAAAGTGAAGCCCGGATTTTATAATAGGTCTATCGCGACCATGCCGGTCCCGCGTGCACTTTCGCATGCGAACGGTTCCCCGCACACTTTATGCCTTCAAAAGCCGTCAGTTTGCAGTCAACGTCCCCTAT
This sequence comes from Caballeronia sp. LjRoot34, assembly GCF_964253815.1. Taxonomy (NCBI): domain Bacteria; kingdom Pseudomonadati; phylum Pseudomonadota; class Betaproteobacteria; order Burkholderiales; family Burkholderiaceae; genus Caballeronia; species Caballeronia sp. LjRoot34. Next base: position 1,949,495 of record NZ_CAXUSB020000001.1, on the reverse strand, counting down.
CGCACTCGTCAAAGCCGGTCAGCGCTTTGCCTTCGATGGCGCCACCGGTTCCTCCGACGCCCTCGCCCTGGCACGTTACCACCTGGCTTTTCGCGAAAAGGTCCCGTTATTGGTCGTCATGTGCGCGAGCGCTGTCGATTCGCAACGGCTCGCGGCCGAAATTCCGTTTTTCGCGCCGGACGCCAGGGTAAGGCTTCTGCCCGACTGGGAAACGCTGCCCTACGACACGTTTTCGCCCCATCAGGACCTGGTTTCGGCACGATTGGCGACGCTGCACGATCTGGGTGAAGGTCGCTGCGACATCCTGCTCGTGCCCGCGACCACTGCGCTTTACAGAATGCCGCCGGCATCGTTTCTGGCTGCGTATACGTTTTCGTTCACGCAGGGCGAGCGGCTGAACGAGGCGAAACTGAAGAGCCAGTTGACGCTTGCGGGCTATGAGCATGTGAGCCAGGTCGTGCGGCCCGGCGAATATTGCGTGCGCGGTTCGCTGCTCGACCTGTATCCGATGGGCTCACCGCTGCCGTACCGCATCGATTTGTTCGACGATCAGGTCGATTCCATCCGCGCCTTCGATCCCGACACGCAGCGCAGCCTGTATCCGGTGCGCGACGTGCGCCTCTTGCCCGGCCGCGAATTTCCCTTCGATGAACCCGCGCGCACCGCTTTCCGCAGCCGCTGGCGCGAGGTGTTCGAGGGCGATCCAAGCCGTTCATCGATATACAAGGACATCGGCAATGGCGTGCCGGCGGCGGGGATCGAGTATTACCTGCCGCTGTTCTTCGACGAAACCGCCACGCTTTTTCATTACCTGCCGCAAGACGCGCAACTGGCGTTCGTCGGCGACATGGACGCGGCCATCAAGCGCTTCACGAACGACACGCGGCAGCGCTACAACTTTTTGTCTCACGATCGCGAGCGGCCGCTGCTCGAACCGCAGCGCCTGTTTCTCAGCGACGACGACTTTTTCTCGTTCGCCAAACCGTTCGCGCAGATCAAGTTCCCGGCCACGCCCGAGGGCGGTTGGGCGGTGCCGTTGCCGGGTCTGGCGATCGATCGCCACGCCGAAGAGCCATTGCTCGCGCTGCGTCACTATCTGGAGCAAACGCCGAATCGCGTGTTGTTCGCGACCGAATCCGCCGGACGCCGCGAGACAATCCAGCAACTCCTCGCCGATAACGGCCTGCGCGCATCGCTCGACGATACCTTCCAGGATTGGCTCACCGGCGACGCCAAATTCTCGCTGGGCGTCGCACCGCTAGCGAACGGCTTTGCGCTGCCCGGCGAAGGCATCTCGATCATCACCGAGACCGAGCTATACGGACAACTCACGCGGCGCGCCGGACGGCGTCGGCAAGAGCAGGCGAGCAACGTCGATTCGATGGTGCGCGACCTCTCGGAGCTGAAAATCGGCGATCCGGTCGTGCATACGCAGCATGGTATCGGGCGCTATATGGGCCTGGTATCGATGGATCTGGGCGAAGGCGAAACCGAATTCCTGCACCTCGAATATCAGAACGACAGCAAGCTGTACGTGCCGGTCGCCCAGTTGCACGTGATCTCGCGCTACAGCGGCGCCGACCCGGAAAGCGCGCCGTTGCACGCGCTGGGCTCCGGTCAGTGGGACAAAGCGAAGCGCCGAGCCGCGCAGCAAATTCGCGATACCGCCGCCGAACTGCTCAATCTTTACGCACGCCGCGCGCTGCGCGAAGGTCATTCGTTCCCGCTCGAAGCGCGCGATTACGCGAAGTTCGCGGAGAGTTTCGGCTTCGAGGAAACGCCCGATCAGGCCGCGGCGATCACCGCTGTTATCGGCGATATGACAAGTGGCAAGCCGATGGACCGGCTGGTTTGCGGCGACGTCGGCTTCGGCAAGACGGAAGTGGCGCTGCGGGCGGCGTTTATCGCGGTGATGGGGGGCAAGCAGGTCGCGATTCTGTCACCAACCACCCTGCTCGCCGAACAGCACACGAACACGTTCACCGACCGTTTCGCCGACTGGCCCGTGAAGATCGCCGAATTGTCGCGCTTCAAGAGCACGAAGGAAGTCGCGGCATCGATTACCGCAATCAATGATGGCACGATCGATATTGTCATCGGCACGCATAAATTGCTCTCCTCTGATGTCGTGTTCAAGCGGCTTGGGCTGGTGATCATCGACGAGGAGCACCGGTTCGGCGTGCGCCAGAAGGAAGCCTTGAAGGCGCTGCGCGCTGAAGTCGATGTGCTGACGCTCACCGCAACGCCCATCCCCCGCACGCTCGGCATGGCGCTGGAAGGGTTGCGCGACTTCTCGATCATCGCCACCGCGCCGCAAAAGCGCCTCGCGATCAAGACCTTCGTTCGACGCGAAGAAGACGGCGTGATCCGCGAGGCGATGCTGCGCGAACTCAAGCGCGGCGGCCAGGTTTATTTCCTGCACAACGAAGTCGAGACGATTGAAAACCGTCGCTCGATGCTCGAAGCGCTGGTGCCGGAAGCGCGAATCGCGGTCGCGCACGGGCAGATGCACGAGCGCGAACTCGAACGCGTGATGCGCGATTTCGTCGGCCAGCGCGCGAACGTGCTGCTATGCACGACGATTATCGAAACGGGGATCGACGTGCCAAGCGCAAACACGATCCTGATTCATCGCTCCGATAAATTCGGCCTCGCGCAGTTGCATCAGTTGCGCGGGCGCGTCGGGCGTTCGCACCATCAGGCTTACGCGTATTTGCTGGTTCACGATCCGGCCGCGCTGACGAAACAGGCACAGCGGCGGCTGGAAGCAATCCAGCAGATGGAAGAACTCGGTTCGGGCTTCTATCTCGCGATGCACGATCTGGAAATTCGCGGCACGGGCGAAGTGCTCGGCGATAAACAATCGGGCGAAATCCACGAGATCGGTTTCCAGCTTTACACCGACATGCTCAACGACGCCGTGCGGGCGCTGAAGGAAGGCCGCGAACCCGATCTCAACTCACCGCTCGCCGCCACGACCGAGATCAATCTGCACGCACCGGCCATTCTTCCCGCCGATTATTGCGGCGACGTTCAAGAACGTTTGTCGCTGTACAAACGCATGGCGAACTGCGAAACGAGCGATGCGATCGACAGCATCCTGGAAGAGCTCATCGACCGGTTCGGCAAGTTGCCGCCCCAGGCGAGCGCGCTGGTCGAAACGCATAAGCTGCGCCTCGCGGCCAAGCCGCTGGGCATTCTGAAGATCGACGCGGCCGAGCATGTGATCTCGTTGCAATTCATTCCGAACCCGCCCGTCGATGCCATGAAGATCATCGAGATGGTGCAGAAGAACAAGCACATCAAGCTCGCGGGGCAGGACAAGCTGCGTATAGAAGTGCGCAGTCCGGATCTTGCCGTGCGGATTTCGACGGTCAAGGAAACGCTGCGTGCGCTTGGCGCACCGGTGCGCCAGCAGAAACCGGCAGCCGCGGTTGCGCCCTCACGCTAACAGATTCAACCCGCTTCATACCCGCGCATCGCCTTGTCCGGCGGTGCGCGGCCGGTTTTTTCGGTATTATCGAAAGTGAAAAATTCCAAGGAGAGCGTCATGTCACAGATCGCTGAATCGACGGCTTCCGTCGCGCAAACACCCTCTTCTGATTCCGGTTTGGCGTCGTTGCCGTGGATCAAGAAGCTCGTCTCCTTCGACACCGTCAGCCGCAACCCGAACATGGGCCTGATCGAAACCGTCCGCGACGAATTGCGCGCAGCCGGTATTGAAAGCACGCTCAGCACCGATCCATCGGGCAAATGGGCCAACCTGTTCGCGACGGTACCCGCGCACGATGGCGCGACGAACGGCGGTATCGTGCTGTCCGGGCATACGGATGTGGTGCCGGTAGACGGCCAGAAATGGGACAGCGATCCGTTCAAGCCGGAAATCCGCGATGGCCTGTTGTACGGTCGCGGGACGTGCGACATGAAGGGGTTTATCGGTGCATCGCTGAGCTTGTTGCCGAAGATGCAGGCCACGAAACTCGCACGGCCAATCCACTTCGCCCTCTCTTTCGATGAAGAAGTCGGCTGCGCCGGCGCACCGTTGATGATTACCGACCTGCAAAAACGAGGGCTGCGGCCGGACGGCTGCATTGTGGGCGAGCCGACCAGCATGCGGCCAGTCATCGCGCATAAGGGCATCAACGCATACAACTGCTGCGTGCGCGGGTTCGCCGCGCATTCGTCGCTGACACCGAAGGGCTTGAACGCGATCGAATACGCAGCGCGGCTGATCTGCTACATCCGCGACGTCGCCGATGAATTCCGCGCGCAAGGCCCGTTCGACGAACAGTACGACGTGCCCTTCACGACCGCGCAGACCAGCACGATCAGTGGCGGCAACGCGATCAACACAGTGCCCGCCGAATGCAATTTCGCGTTCGAATTCCGCAATTTACCGACGCTCGATCCCGAGCCGATTTATCAGCGTATTGAGAAGTACGCGCGGGAAACGTTGTTGCCGAAGATGCAGAAAGAACATGCGAACGCGGCGATCGAGTTCTCGAAGATTGCTGCGGCTCCTGGGCTCGATGCGTCCGAGCAGGCGGCGATCACGCAACTGGTGCGCGCGCTGACCGCGAATCAGGAGAAGCGCAAGGTGGCTTACGGCACGGAAGCGGGTTTGTTCCAGCTCGCGGGCGTGCCGAGTATTGTGTGCGGGCCGGGAAATATCGAGCAGGCGCATAAGGCGAACGAATACGTGTCGCTGGAGCAGCTTGCGGCGTGTGAAGCGTTCTTGAGCAAGTTCATTCACAGCATGTCGGTCGAGGCGCAAGTGCGTTGATTTAATAAAACTTGAGTGAAACCTTCCGCCGCTCTGGATCTCAAACGTGACACGGTCCGCGAAACGGTAGGCCGCTTCCGCGCGGCGAACCCGCGCGTGTTCGGCTCGGTTTTGCATGGCACCGATCAGGATGGCAGCGACCTGGACTTACTGGTTGACGCGTTGCCCGGCGCAACGCTGTTCGACTTGGGTGGCTTGCAAATGGAACTGGAAGACATGCTTGGCGTGGCGGTCGATTTGCTGACGCCGGGCGATTTGCCGCCGCGGTTTCGAGAGCGCGTGTTAGCTGAAGCGGCGCCGGTATGAGCGATGGCGCTCGCGTGCCCCGTAATTTGCATAAGAACCGAATTTGTTGCTCCGCCTCATTAATCGTTACGCCGTCAACCACTCTCCATGTCCACCGCCCATCATTCCGATAACACCATCGACGGCACGCCGATTCCCACACTCGACGATATCGCCAGCCAGCACATGACGCTCTCGCCGTGGGTCGCGCGCACGCCGACCTTCGAGCGCCACGACTTCCCCATGCTGGAAGGCACGCCGGTCAACTTCAAGTTCGAGTTGCTGCAGGTCGGCGGCACGTTCAAGACGCGCGGCGCCTTTTCGCATCTGCTCGCGCTCAAGGAGAGCGAACGCGACGCGGGCGTGACGTGCGTATCGGCGGGCAATCACGCGGTGGCGGTCGCGTATGCCGCGATGCGGCTTCAGATCAGCGCGAAGGTCGTGATGATCAAGACCGCCAGTCCGGCACGATTGGCGCTCTGCCGCCGTTTCGGCGCGGAGGTGGTCATGGCGGAAAACGGCGCTGAAGCGTTCGAGATCGTGCGCCGCATAGAAGCCGAGGAAGGCCGCTATTTCGTGCATCCGTTCAACGGCTATCGAACAATTGTGGGCACGTCGACGCTCGGATACGAATGGACCTCGCAGGCGCCCGATCTGGACGCGGTGATCCTGCCGATCGGCGGCGGCGGACTGGCGGCGGGGGTATCGCTGGCATTCCGGCTCGCGAATCCATCGATCCACGTGTATGGCGTTGAACCCAAGGGCGCCGACGCCATGGGCCAGAGTTTCGCCGCGAATCACACCGTGAAGATGGGCGCGATGCACAGCATTGCGGACTCGTTGATGGCGCCGCACACCGAAGACTACAGTTACGAACTGTGCAGGCGACATATCGACCGTCTGGTGACCGTGTCGGACACCGAGCTGCGTCACGGCATGCTGCATCTGTTCAACGAGCTGAAACTGGCGGTGGAACCGGCATGCGCCGCCGCCACCGCCGCCTTGCTCGGACCGTTACGCGAGACCTTGCAGGGCAAGCGCGTCGGTGTGTTGCTGTGCGGCACGAACACCGACTCGGCCACGCTCGGCAAACATCTCGCGATGGCGGCTCAAGACGACTGAGCCCGGTTTGCTCACTTGATCGTCGCCGCTACAACACATTCGTCAGCCGCCTGCGCTCGCTGCGCTGCATGAAGTAGTTCGCGGCGATCACGCCGACCGTCACAAACGCAATGAACAGCGTGGCGAGCGCGTTCATCTCGGGATTAAGCCCAAGCCGGACGCGCGAAAACACGACCAGCGGCAGCGTAGTCGATCCCGGTCCAGACAAGAACGCGGATAACACCAGGTCATCAATCGACAACGTGAACGACAGCAGCCACCCCGCCACCAGCGCTTGCGATATCAGCGGCAGCGTAATCGAAAAAAACACCCGCAATGGCGTCGCGCCCAAATCGAGCGCGGCCTCTTCAATCGATGGATTCAATTCCCTGACCCGCGATTCCACGATGATCGCGACGTAGGAAATACACAGCATCACGTGGCCGATCCAGATCGTGAAAATGCCACGTCCGGCCGGCCAGCCAAATACCTTCGCCATTTCCACAAACAGCAGCAACAGTGAAATCCCCTGAATCACTTCGGGTATCACGAGCGGCGCGTTGATCATGCCGGCATAAAGCGTGAAGCCGCGAAACCGCCCCATGCGCGCGAGCACATATCCCGCCCATGTCCCGATCACCACGGACGCGCACGCCGTGAACACCGCAATTCGAATCGATAACCATGCTGCATTGATCAATTCGTCGTCGTGTAATAACGCCGCGTACCACTTCAGCGAAAATTGCGTCCATACGGTCACGAGTTGCGACTCGTTGAACGAATACACCACCAGACTCACGATCGGAATATAGAGAAACAGGAATCCGAGACCCAGAAACGTGAACCGGAGCGAGCGGCTGGGTTCAATCATCGCTTCTCCTCCAGTTGCTTCGCCTGGTAATACTGGAACAACGCCATGGGAACCAGCAACAGCAAAACCATGGCGCAGGTGACGGCGGAAGCCATGGGCCAGTCGGCGTTATCGAAGAATTCATTCCACATCACGCGGCCGATCATCAGGGTATCCGCGCCACCCAGCAATTCCGGAATCACGTATTCGCCCACCGCAGGAATAAACACCAGCAAGCAACCCGCGATAATCCCGTTCTTCGACAACGGCAGCGTGATCTGCAGAAACGCTTTCCACGGTTTCGCGCCGAGATCGTAAGCGGCTTCAAGCAGCGTGAGATCCATCTTCACCAGATGGGCGTAAAGCGGCATCACGAGAAACGGCAGATACGAATACACCATGCCGATATAAACCGCGATATTCGTGTGATACAGCTCGATAGGCGAATGAATAATCCCGGTCCACATCAGGAAGTTGTTCAGCAAGCCGTTGTTCTTCAGTATCCCGATCCACGCATACACGCGAATCAGGAACGACGTCCAGAACGGCAGCATGACGGCCATCATCAGCAGATTGCGGTTCGCCGGATTCGAACGCGCAATGTAATACGCCATCGGATAACCAATCAGCAGGCACAGCAGCGTGGACACCCCCGCCACCAACAGCGAATTCATGTAGGTCGCGAAGTACAGGCTGTCCGTCACGAGAAACGCGTAATGCGAAAAATCGAGCGCGATACTCAGCACGCCGTCTTTCATCGCCGTCAATTCCGTATAAGGCGGAATCCCGAGACGCGAATCGGAGAAACTGATTTTGACGACCAGCAGGAACGGCACGAGGAACAACAGCACAAGCCACAGATACGGCCCGAAAATCACCGCCGTCCTGCCTGACAGGCCGAAGCGTTGCTTGAGCAAGCTCAGTAAATGCAGCGTTTTCATGCGGTGAGCACCACGCCTGCAGACGCTGTCCAGCGTACGAAGACCTCGTCGTCCCACGTGGGTGAATCGATCTGGCCAATCGCGAGGCTCGACAGATTCGCCACGACCACCTTGCCGCTGTCCAGCTTCACGTGATACAGCGTGTAGCCGCCCATATACGCAATGTTCGCCACGGTGCCCCGGCCCCAGTTGTACGAACCGTCGGGCGGCTTGCGCGTCAACGCAATGCGCTCGGGCCGGACCGAGATGGTGACCGGCATACCGAGCGGGCCCGTGATGCCATGATTCACATACAGCCGCGACGGCAACTCCGTCGTTTCCACGAACACATGATCCGGTTCGTCCTCCACTACGATGCCGTCGAACAGATTCGTCGAGCCGATGAATTCGGCGGTGAAGCGGCTGTTCGGATATTCGTAGACCTCATGCGGGGTGCCAATCTGCACGATCTCGCCTTCGCTCATGACCGCAATCCGGCCGGCCATGGTCATCGCTTCCTCCTGATCGTGCGTGACCATCATGCAGGTCACGCCGACCTTATCGAGGATATTCACGAGCTCGATCTGCGTGCGCAGGCGAATCTGTTTGTCGAGCGCGGACATGGGTTCGTCGAGCAGCAACAGCTTCGGACGCTTGACCAGGCTGCGGGCCAACGCCACGCGCTGCTGCTGGCCGCCCGACAACTGGTGCGGCTTGCGCTGCGCATACTTCGCCATCTGCACGAGATCGAGCGTCGCGTGCACGCGCTCCTTGAGTTCCGCGCCGCGCACGCCCTCCTGCTTGAGCCCGAACGCCACGTTCGATTCCACCGTCATATGCGGAAACAGCGCATACGACTGGAACATCATGTTCACCGGTCTGCGATACGGCGGCATGCTCGCGAGATCCTCGCCATCGATCACAATCTGGCCTGAGGTGACCGACTCCAGCCCCGCGAGCATGCGCAGCAAGGTGGACTTGCCGCAGCCGGAACTGCCGAGCAACGCGAACAGTTCGCCCTTTTTCACTGAGAGATTCACGCTTTTCACTGCAACGGTCTCGTCGAATTTCTTGACGACATCGACGATCCGTACGAAATTCTCCGCCGCCCAGTCCGGGGCCCGCAAACCCGGTTCCGGCCTGCGGCCATTGGGACCGCCCGGACCGCCTTGATTGCCCGGTCCGGCGGACACTGCGCTCGACTGCTGCTCACTCATGATCTGCTGCCCGGCTCCTGCGCTACGCGCATTCGTGCTGCTTTTTTAACTTTATCTTTCGACCAGGCCACCAACAAAATCGCGGGCCACGAACAAAGCCCCCGGAGAACCAGGGGCTTCGCGTTTATCGACTGCCTGATGCGACCTTGGCGACCTCGGCAACCTTACCGGAATCAGGATCAGCGTCCGGACTTCAATTCCGTCCAGAGCCGCGTTTGCAAACGCTGGATTTCCGGCGGCAACGGCTTGAGCAGGAACAGCGTCTTGATCACGTCTTGCGGCGGATACACGGCCGGATCGTCGGCAACATCCTTCGATACGTATTTCCGCGCCTCCGTATTCGCACTCGGGTAATACACCTCGTTCGTGATCGCGGCGTGAACTTGCGGCGTCTCGATGTAGTTGATCCACTCGAGCGCGGCTTCCTTGTTCTTCGCGTCCTTCGGAATCGCCATCACGTCGAACCACACCGGCGCGCCGCCCTTGGGGATGTAGTACTCGATCTTGTACGCCTTCTTCGCCTCTTCCGCACGATGCTTGGCGATCACCACGTCGCCCGACCAGCCGTACGCGAAGCAGATGTCGCCGCCGACCAGGTCGTTGATATAACCCGACGAGTTGAACTGCGTAATGTACGGACGGATCTTCTTGAGCATCGCCAGCGCGGCGCGGTAGTCGGCGGGGTTCGTGCTCATCGGATCCTTGCCGATGTAGTGCAGCGCGGCGGCGAACATCTGGTCAGGGGCGTCGAGTACCGATACGCCGCAGGCCTTGAGCTTCGAGATGTTTTCCGGTTTGAACAGGATGTCCCAGTTATCCAGCGGCACGTTCTTGCCGAGGATCTGCTGGACTTTCGTGACGTTGTAGCCAAGACCCGTGGTGCCATATGCCCACGGTACCGTGTACTGGTTGCCCGGATCGGCGCCCGCGACCAGCTTCATCAGGGCAGGGTCGAGGTATTTGAGGTTGGGGAGTTTGGATTTGTCGAGCGGGGAGAAGATCCCTGCCGTGATCTGCTTGCCGGCATAGTTGCTGGTGGGCACCACGATGTCATAGCCCGAATTGCCGGTGAGCAGCTTGGCTTGCAGCGTGTCGTCGCTGTCGTAGTTGTCGTACTTGACCTTGACGCCCGTCTGCTTCTCGAAGTTCGGAATCGTGTCTTTCGCGATGTAGTCCGACCAGTTGTATACGTTGAGCTGAGTGTCTTTCGCCGATGCCGCCAGCGGTGCCGATAACGCCGCCACGCCCGCGATAGCCACGGTGATCGAAACCACGCACGCCGGTATCCGTGCAGCCGCGCCTGATGCCCCCGAACGCTTCGACAACCGGTCCGCCACTTTTTCTGTCATTTCAGTTTCTCCGCCCTTTCGACTTGCCGATCGTTGGTTTCCCCGTCTCGATTCGCGCTTTCCCTCCTGCTGGGTCGAGACGATCTCAAAAAAACGAAAACTATCATCAAAAGGGGGCTTCGCAAAAAACAATCGGCGAGTTTTGTCGCGTGAAGTGTACAAGGGGCGCGTTTGACCGACGCTGGTATGGAGTGGGTTTTGCGGGGCTGCGGGTGGCTGGTCTCAGCTACAAAGACCATACCGGCATTGTTGAATCCAACCGTGCACATGCTTACGTAATGTCATTATTGAGGCGCTCGTGCGGAAACCCATGCGATTCATTCGTCCCATAACCGCGCCTTTAGAGCATCACGCTAGCGCGGTACAGGCTCGCACCGTGCTTTATCGCTGGGCGCGACACGCTGTTTTTCGATGTGCAGGCCGGTGGCCCGTTTCACTGCTCACGCCTTTTTCCTCAACCGCTTCGCAACGTCCAGCTTCAGGAAACAGGCCACAAACCGCATGAACACGAATCCGTCCGCTCTCGTACGAACCGGCACCGCGGACGATCCGCAATCTGATCCAGCATCCGGACATCAGGCCGGCCAACTGGACGACTCGGCCCCCAAACGCGGCTGGTTCTCGTTCGTCGGCGCCGGCGCCCTGGTCGCAGTCGGCTATATGGACCCGGGCAACTGGGCTACCGCGCTCGCAAGCGGCGCCAAATACGGCTATCAATTACTTAGCGTCGTCCTGCTCGCAAGCCTGATGGGCCTGCTGCTGCAATGGCTCGCATCGAAAGTAGGCGTGGTGACCGGCCAGGATCTCGCACAACTCTGCCGCCGACGCTACAGCCGACGCACCACGCTCTTTCTCTGGATTACCAGCGAAATCGCCATCATCGCCTGCGATGTCGCCGAAGTCGTCGGCAGCGCAGTCGCGCTTCAACTGCTGCTAGGCGTGTCGCTTACCGTGGGCGTCCTGATGTCGGCGATAGGCACGTTCGCCATGCTCGCGCTCCAAAGCCGTGGACAGCGGCCGCTCCAGATCGCCGTGACGACGCTGATCTTTTTCGTAGGATTCTGTTTTGTCGTTGAACTCGCGCTCGCCAACCCTTCATGGCGCGGTGCACTGGCGGGTCTTGCACCGCCCGCCGCCCTGCTGCGCGACGCAGGCATGATCTGGCTCGCCGCCGGTATCCTCGGCGCCACCGTCATGCCGCATAACCTCTATCTGCACTCCGCACTCGTCAAGGACCACGCGAAGAACGGCGACGACGAAGCCATCGCCAACGCCATGACAGGCGTCAATATCGATACCTTCGCGTCCCTCAGCCTGGCGTTCACCGTCAACGCGTCATTGCTGATCGTGGCGGCCGCCGTATTCCACGCGAACGGCCACTACGACGTCAACGATCTCGCCGATGCCCACCGCCTGATCGCACCGCTGGTTGGCAATCAGTGGGCAAGCATCATCTTCGCCGCCGCGTTGCTGGCGTGCGGACTGAACGCCACGGTGACCGGCACGCTAGCCGGACAAGCCGTCATGGAAGGGTTCCTGCAACTGAAGATTGCGCGATGGGCGCGAGCGCTCCTCACCCGCGCACTGGCAATGGGACCGGCCCTGCTCGCGGTCGGCGCATTCGGGGAACATGGGTCAAACCAGTTGCTTGTCGCAAGCCAGGTCGTGCTGAGCTTGCAGTTGCCGCTGGCCGTGATTCCCCTCGTGCGCTTCGCATCCGATGCCGGACTCATGGGCCGATGGCGCGTCAAGCGCATTCCGCTCGCATTGGCGTGGTTGTGCGCAGCGCTGATCGTGCTGCTGAATGGCGCGCTGTTGTGGCAGTTGCTGACCGATAGTTGATAGTTGATGGCGGCCGGCGCGGAAGGAACTCTCCGGATTTGCCGCTGATCTCCGCTTGAGCCGGGAACTGTGCTCGCCTCGCCGTGGCCTGCGCCCGTGCTTCAAACTTTCCCGTTCCGAGCGCCTGACGCATGCGTCGGGAGGCAGGTAATGCGTATTCCAACGCACCAGACAGACGTCGATACGAGCAAGCGAACATGCCGCTCCTGCCGGTTCGTTCAACAAGAAATGAGTGAATCAATGTGGGTCGGGATCGTTTTTTGCTGTTGCTGCCCGTTCGGCCCGTCTTTTCGAGGTGATCCTTCCGCACGCTTACAATTACGCGTTTCGCGAATGTCGCCGGTGGGCGGGCCGGATATCAGTCGCTCAGTTAGTCGCTAAACAAGCGCTGGCGCATGACGCAACCGGGGCGACACGGGACACGCGTTCCCGCTGCCTCACACGGACGCTACCCAACGCAACAAGGACGATCGTTTCATGGCCCGAGGCTCTTTGCCGTTTTCCACCCGCTCCCTCACGCCCTTCCGGCAACGCGATGTCACGATGGCTTACCGCCTGGCCATGCTCGCGTGCGCTATCAGCCTCGGCTGGACCAGCGCCGCCCGCGCCACGGTTTCCGTGCTCCAGCCGGTGCGCGAAGCCGCCGCAGAACAACCGCTCGAACTGACACTGCTTTGTAGCGACGACGACAAGCAGCCGCTCACCATCGATGTGCCCAAAGCGCTCAACGTCACGCTGACCAATGGCGACCTGCCGCCACAGCCGCTGGCGCTGCAGCGCGAACCCAACGTCCCCGACAAACTGACGCTGCGCCCCGGCCAATATCGAAAAGTTCGCTACGCCGCCCCCTGGCCCGACGCGGCACGCGGCGTGATGAAGGTCGATCCCGTAGGCTTCGATTCGTCACCCATGCTGATCACGCTGAACCGCGGCAAGTCGCAAACGCAAGTGGTGGCGGCGGAGACCGCTGAGACGAAGGCGACGACACCGCAGCAACTGGTGAGCGCAGAGGCCGCCGCGAACACATCGGCCGTGCCGACGACCACCAGTGACCGCATGTTCAGCGGCCGGTTATCGACCTTCGAACCGATGTATTTCGCCGACGGCCAGAACGGCGATAACCTCGCCAAATTCCAGTTCAGCTTCAAGTATCGACTGATCATGCCGGACGATCCGCGCTCGCGCGGCTTCCTCGACAACCTGTATTTCGCCTACACGCAAACGTCGATCTGGGACCTGTCGGCTGAATCGGCGCCGTTCCGCGACACGAGTTACGAGCCGCAACTGTTCTACTACCTGGAGAACACGGGTTGGAAAAGCGCGTTGTTTTCGCGCATGGGAGTCACGGCTGGTATTGGACATGAATCGAACGGCAAGAGCGGCGCGGATTCGCGCGGGATCAACATCGCTTTCGTGCGTCCGAGCTGGGATTTCGGCGATATCAACTCGAACCACCTGACCATATCGCCGAAAATCTATTACTACATCACGAAGAGCGGCAACGAGGACATTCAGGACTATCGCGGTTACGTCGACCTGCTCGTGAAGTACGGCAGTCCCGATAGCTGGCAACTCGCCACGACACTGCGCAAGGGCACAAAACACGGATACGGCAGCGTTGACGCCCAATTCACCTATCCGCTCGCCAAACTGATCAACAGCGCGTGGGGTGGCTACCTGTGGGTGGGTTATTTCAACGGCTACGGCGAGGACATCCTCGATTACAACCAGCGGCAACACTGGATCGCGCGGATCGGATACAGCATCGCGCGTTAAACTTGGATCTTTTGCGCGGGCGCTGCAGTTTTCACTGCATGCCGCGCCCGACTACAGGCGTTTTATGGCATCGAACCTTCATGATTTGCCCGACAGCCCGTGCATCGGCGTCTGCTCGACCCTCTTCGACGACGTCTGCAAAGGCTGTGGCCGCATGGCCGGAGAAGTCTCCAACTGGGTCTTTCTCAGCGACGCCGAAAAGCGCGCGATCTGGGAGCGCATTACCCGCGAAGGCACCGCCATGCGCTTTACCCGCGACAAGGTTTGATCGGCGGCTGAGTGGGGCATGACGAGCGACCGGAGCATGCCCGTTCGCGCGCGGTCAGTTTTTGACTCCGGGGAGAAACTCCGGAAACAACATTTCTTCTGCATCAGGCAGCGCCTGACTTGCGACCGGTTTGCGGCGCACTTGAGGCTGGTTCATGGCTCCTCGCGGCAGGCTAATGGCTTAGCTGACTCGGACTCGCAGTCAACTCATAACCCGAACTTCAGCCCGGTTTTGCAGAACCCGCGCCGTTCACGCCGCCGCCGTGGGCCGGATATCGGCGACCAGCAAGTCGAGCAATTCACGCACGCTGCGAATCGCCGATCCGAACGGCAGCGCCTCGCGCCCCCGGAAGAACAGCCCATTCGCGCGATCTCCACGCAGGGCCGCGGCCAGACGGGTATCGATACAAAAGTGCCCGAACTTCTCGATACCGTCGCGCAAACCACACGCCACCAGGCAATTGAGGCCCGTAGGACACTTTTGCTCGCGCGAGCCGATCTTGTCGCGAATGCGTTGCTCATTGCGCAGATAACGATCGAGCCAAGGTGTTTTCACCGCGCGCGCCGGCAGGCCGGTCACACTCACGAATTCGACGATGTCTTCCGGCGTTGCGTCAGCAAGAATCCGCTTGAATTCGGGATGCGCGTCACCCTCTTCGGTCACTGCGAACGCCGTGCCGAGTTGAACACCGGACGCGCCTGCGGCCTGCCAGCGACGCACCGCCGCATGCCCGTCGATGCCACCCGCCACAATCAGGGGAATCTGAGTACGGCCAATGCCGAGGGTATCGAAGGTCAGCATCGTTTCCTCGATCACGCGGGCAAAGTCGAAACGTTCGCTCGGAATGTCCGCCACGCTGGCCACGCCGAGATGGCCACCGGCATGCCCCGGATGCTCGATCACGATGGCATCGGGCAAACGATTCTTCTTGAGCCACTTCTTCAGTACCAGCGCGATGCCACGGCTATCCGACAGGATCGGGATCAGCGCGATATCAACGCCTTGCGTCAGGTCCGGCAGATCCAGCGGCAGCCCGGCTCCCATGACGATAGCGTCGGCGCCGCTCTCGCACGCCGTCTGTACCGCTGCCGCGTAGGAGGAAACCGCCCGCATGACATTCACGGCAATCATGCCGCGGCCCTCGCTGAGGGCCTTCGCTGCGATGATCTCGCGCCGCAACGCCGTCTGGTTGGCGGCTTCCAGCGTCGCCTGATCCGGATTCTGTTTGCACATCTCAAGCAGGTCGGGATGGTGATGCCGCAAGTCGATGCTCGAGATTGTCCCCATTGCACCCTCCCGGGCGACGGCGCCGGCCAGCCGGTGCGCGGACACACCCACGCCCATGCCTCCCTGCACAATAGGAAGCAACGTGCGGCCGCGAATGGTCAGGGGGGTAAGAGGGGTCATCGAAGGAGCATCTCCAGAGTCAAAGTTTTTAGCTTGCAGGAGGTTAGACAAACACGCCTTGCGTTTTATCAAGCAAGTTCGACTGTGCTGTATTTCAGTTTTCCGACCGTGCTCCGTTCCAGAAAAGGAAACGGCCCGCTTCGTAAGAAGGGGCCGTTTGCGTTGTTGCTTGTTTCTGCTTGTTTCTGTTTGCGGAGTGCCGCGTTACATGCGCGTTACTGAATACCCTGGCTCGTCAGGAATTCCTCGTACGTACCGCCGAAGTCACGCAGCGTGCCGTCATTCTTCACCTCGATAATCCGATTCGCCAGCCCGTTGACAAACTCGCGGTCATGCGAAACGAAGATCAGCGTGCCTTCATATTTCTCCAACGCGATCTGCAAGGACTCGATTGACTCCATGTCCATGTGGTTGGTCGGTTCGTCCATCAACAGCACGTTCGGGCGCCCAAGCATCAGCTTGCCCCAGATCATGCGGCCTTTCTCACCACCCGACAGCACCTTGACCGATTTCTTGATGTCGTCGGCGTTGAACAGCAAGCGGCCCAACGTCCCACGGACCATCTGGTCGTCGTCCCCGTCCTGACGATACTGGTCAACCCAGTCAGTCAGCGTCTCGTCCTTCGGAAACTCTTCGTACGTGTCCTGCGGCATATAACCGACCAGAGCGTTTTCAGCCCACTTGACCGTACCGCCATCCAGTTCGATTGCGCCCTTCAACGCTCGCAGCAACGTGGTTTTACCCGCGCCGTTCTCGCCGATGATCGCAATCCGCTCACCCGGCTGAACACTCAGGCTGAAGTGATTGAAGATGGTGCGATCGTATTTCTTGGTGATGTTGGTCGCCACCACCGCGATGTTGTGCAGCTTTTTCTCGAAGTCGAAGCGAATAAACGGATTCTGCCGCGACGACGGCTTGAATTCCTCGATCTTGATCTTCTCGATCTGCTTTGCACGGCTGGTCGCCTGGCGTGCCTTCGACTTGTTGGCCGAGAACCGGCGCACGAAGTCCTGCAGATCGGCCACTTTGTCCTTCGCCTTCTGGTTCGCGTTCGCCTGACGTTCGCGCGCCTGAGCCGACGCCAGCATGTAGTCGTCGTAGTTACCCGGGTACACCTTCAACGTGCCGTAATCCATGTCCGCCATGTGTGTGCAGACCTGGTTCAGGAAGTGTCGATCGTGCGAAATGATCACCATGGTCGAGTTGTACTGGTTCAGTATGTCCTCGAGCCAGCGAATGGAGGTGATGTCCAGGTTGTTGGTCGGCTCGTCGAGCAGCAACACGTCCGGCTTCGAAAACAGCGCCTGTGCGAGCAGCACGCGCAGCTTCCAGCCCGGGGCGACGTTGCTCATGGGGCCGGTATGGTCCTCGATCGCAATGCCAATGCCCAGCAACAGTTCGCCGGCGCGCGCTTCGGCCGTGTAGCCGTCGTATTCGGCGAACTTCGCTTCGAGCTCGGCGGCGTGCATGTAGTCGTCGTCGGTAGCATCGGGATTCGCGTAAATGGCATCGCGCTCGGACATCGCGTTCCACATTTCCGTGTGGCCCATCATCACGACGTCGATCACGCGCATGTCTTCATACGCGAACTGATCCTGACGCAACTTACCGAGACGCACGTTCGGTTCGAGCATCACAGTGCCGGAGCTCGGTTCCAGGTCGCTGCCCAGAATTTTCATGAACGTGGATTTGCCGCAACCGTTCGCCCCGATCAGGCCGTAGCGATTTCCTTCCCCGAACTTGACCGAAATGTTCTCGAAGAGGGGCTTCGGCCCAAATTGCATGGTGATGTTGGCAGTAGACAGCACAGCGCGTCCTTTTGAATGGTGTACGGCGAAAAACCTGCAATTTTAGCAGTTCTTGGGACGAATTGCGGCATTGCAGCGGAAAGCTGCAATGCACGGGCGCGTGCACCGCGCTTCCGGCGGTCCGCAAATGGTGCCCTGCGTGGCGCTCCAATGACCCAGCCAATGCCGCCGCGCCGGGCGTTCCGGGCTGACTGAATCTGCCCAAGTCCGCCGCTGCCGCCCGTCCCGAGCCTAGATGCGCTCCGCGATGTACGCCTTCACCAGCCCCGCCTCGGCCGCCACGATATCGAATTTTTGTGGCAACTCTTCGATACCGATAAACGCCGCCGGCCGCTCCGGCTCGCGCTCAAGCGCTTCGCGGATGGTTTCGCCGAATTTGATCGGCTGGGCGGTTTCCAGCACGATCATCGGCACGCCCGGCGTCAAGTGCTCGCGCGCAACCTTCAGGCCGTCGGCCGTGTGGGTATCGATCATGGTGCCGTAACGCTTGAACGCGTCGCGGATGGTGTCCACCCGGTCCGCATGGCTGCTGCGTCCCGACACGAAACCAAATTCCTTCACGCGCGCAAAGTCGCCGCTGGCCGCGAGGTCGAATCCACCCTTTTCTTCCACATCGCGGAACAATTGCAGCACGCGCGCGGGATCGCGGCCGAGCAGATCGAACACGAAACGCTCGAAATTCGACGCTTTCGAGATATCCATGCTCGGACTGGTCGTGTGATACGTCTCGGCGGCCGTGCGCACGCGATAAATCCCGGTGCGGAAAAATTCGTCGAGCACGTCGTTTTCATTCGTGGCGACGACCAGTTGCTCGATCGGCAAACCCATCATCCGCGCAATATGCCCGGCGCACACGTTGCCAAAATTACCCGATGGCACCGTGAACGACACCCGCTCCGCATTCGACTTCGTCGCGGCGAAGTAGCCCTTGAAATAATAGACAACCTGCGCCACCACGCGTGCCCAGTTGATCGAATTGACCGTGCCGATCTTGTTGGCCGCTTTGAACGCGTGATCGTTCGACACCGCCTTGACGATGTCCTGGCAATTGTCGAAGTTGCCGATCACCGCCAGGTTGAAGATGTTCGGGTCTTGCAGCGAAAACATCTGCGCCGTCTGGAACGCGCTCATCTTCTGATGCGGCGACAACATGAAAACGCGCACGCCCTGCTTGCCGCGCATGGCGTATTCGGCCGCGCTGCCGGTGTCGCCCGAGGTCGCGCCAAGAATGTTCAGCGTCTGCCCTTGCTTGGCCAGCGTGTACTCGAACAGGTTGCCGAGCAACTGCATGGCCATGTCCTTGAACGCGAGCGTGGGACCGTTCGACAATTCCAGCAGTGACACCGTCGTGCCGCCCTCTTCGCCCAGCGTTTTCAGCGGCGTAATCTGCGACGCGCTCTCGTGATCGCGAACATTGCTGTACGTGCTCGCCGTATAAGTGCGGCGCGTGAGCGAGTGCAGATCTTCGTCGGAAATGTCGTCGCTGAACTTGCGCAGGATTTCGTAGGCGAGATCCGCATACGAAAGCGTGCGCCAGGCGGTCAGTTCGTCCGCCGTGACGCGCGGATATTCAGCGGGCAAATACAGGCCGCCGTCCTTGGCGAGACCGCCGAGAAGGATGTCGGAGAAAGTATGTCGCTCGCCGAAACCGGCGCCGCGCGTAGAGATATAGTTCATTTCAAAGCCCTAGTTCAATCCTTCCATGCGCAGCTTCGTCACTTTCGAAACCACGGTGGAGAGCGCCTCGATCTGCGTGATCGCCGCATTGATTTCCCGTTCAACCGTTTCGTGCGTGAGCAGGATGATGTCGGTTTCGCCCTTGTCCTCACCGTCGACGTGCTCGGATTCCTTCTGCAGCAACGCGTCGATGGAAATGACCTTGTCGGCGAGAATCCGCGTGATGTTGGCGAGCACGCCGGTGACATCCGCCACCCGCAGGCGCAGGTAGTAGCTGCTCGTCACTTCCTCGATCGGCAGGATCGGCGTGTTGGCGAGGCTGTCCGGCTGGAACGCCAGGTGCGGCACGCGATGTTCCGGGTCGGCCGTATGCAGGCGCGTGACGTCCACGAGATCGGCGACCACCGCCGACGCAGTCGGCTCAGCACCCGCACCTTTGCCGTAATAAAGCGTGGTGCCGACTGCATCGCCGTGCACGACCACCGCGTTCATCGCGCCTTCCACGTTCGCCAGCAAGCGTTTTGCCGGAATCAGGGTGGGGTGCGTGCGCAACTCGATTCCCTTCTCCGTGCGCCGCGCAATACCCAGCAGCTTGATCCGATAGCCCAGCGCCTCGGCATAGCGGATATCGATGGCGTCGAGCTTGCTGATCCCTTCCACGTAAGCCCGGTCGAATTGCACGGGCACGCCGAACGCGATCGCGCTCATGATCGTGACCTTGTGCGCCGCGTCCACGCCTTCAATGTCGAAGGTCGGATCGGCTTCGGCATAACCCAGTTCCTGGGCCGCTTTCAGCGCGGTCGCGAAGTCGAGCCCACGGTCGCGCATCTCCGAGAGAATGTAGTTCGTCGTGCCGTTGATGATGCCCGCGATGTACTGGATCCGGTTGGCCGTCAGTCCTTCGCGCAGCGCCTTGATGATCGGGATACCGCCCGCGACCGCCGCTTCGAACGCGACCATCACGCCCTTCTTGCTCGCCGCTTCGAAAATCTCGCTGCCGTGCACGGCCAGAAGTGCCTTGTTCGCCGTCACCACATGCTTGCCGTTGGCAATGGCGCGCAGCACCAGTTCGCGCGCGATGCCCGTGCCGCCGATCATCTCGGCCACGATGTCGATGGAAGGATCGTCGACGACGGCGTTGAAGTCGGTCGTGACGTCAATGCCCGCCGCGCCCTGCACCTTCGACGGCGTGCGCACCGCGATGCGCGTAATTTCGATGCCCCGTCCGGCGCGCCGTTTGATTTCTTCCTGATTGCGGCGCAGCACCGTGAAGGTGCCGCCGCCGACGGTGCCGAAGCCCAGCAGGCCAACTTTGATCGGTTCCATTGCAGCGTGAGTCTTATAAGAGAGGTTTTAGACAGAGTGACGCTTTCGATAACCATCGAGAAAGCGCGCGATACGGTTGATGGAGTCAGCGAGATCGTCCACGTTCGGCAGGAACACTACGCGGAAATGATCCGGCGCCGGCCAATTGAAGCCGGTGCCCTGGACCAGCAGCGTGCGTTCTTCGAGCAACAGGTCCGTAATGAACTGCTGGTCATCGACGATCGGATACATCTTCGGGTCGAGCTTCGGGAACATGTACAGCGCCGCCTGCGGCTTGACGCAACTCACGCCGGGAATGGCGGTGAGCATGTCGTACGCGAGTTCCCGTTGCTTGAAGAGCCGGCCGCCCGGCACGATCAGGTCGTTGATGCTCTGGTAACCGCCCAGCGCCGTCTGGATGGCGTACTGCCCCGGCACGTTCGCGCACAGGCGCATGGAGGCCAGGATGCCGAGCCCTTCCATATAGTCGTGGGCAATGCGACGGTTTTCACCCGTCAGTCCGGAGATGAACATCCAGCCCGCGCGATACCCGCAGGCCCGGTAGCTCTTCGACAAACTATTGAATGTAACGGTCAGCACGTCTTCCGACAACGCCCCGACCGCCGTATGCTTGCGGCCGTCGTAGACGATCTTGTCGTAGACCTCGTCGGCAAAAATGATCAAGCCGTGCTTGCGCGCCAGTTCGATCATTTCCAGCAACAGTTCGTCCGAATACAGCGCGCCCGTCGGGTTGTTCGGATTGATGATGACGAGCGCCTTCGTGTTCGGCGTGATCTTCGAGCGCAGGTCGTCGAGATCGGGCATCCAGTCGGCGGATTCGTCGCAGAGATAATGCACCGGCGTACCCGACGACAAGCTCACCGCAGCCGTCCACAGCGGGTAGTCCGGGGCGGGCAGCAGCACTTCGTCGCCGTCGTTGAGCAGACCCTGCATGGCCATCACGATCAGCTCGGACGCGCCGTTGCCAATGTAGATGTCGTCCAGTTCCACGCCCGCCACACCCTTTTGCTGGGTGTAATGCATGATCGCCTTGCGCGCGGCGAACACACCCTTCGAGTCCGAATAACCCGACGAAGTCGGCAGGTTACGGATCATGTCCTGGATGATCTCGTCCGGCGCATCGAAGCCGAACGCGGCCAGGTTGCCGATATTAAGCTTGATGATCCGGTGGCCCTCGTCCTCCAGCCGCTTCGCGTGCTCGAGCACGGGACCGCGGATGTCATAACAGACGTTCTGTAATTTATTGGATTTTAGAATCGGTTTCACGGCGGGAAAGCTCACTGGTTACTGGAAGTCAGGCTCTGGATCAGGAAAATCGGCAAATAAAGTTGACAAGTCAGGGCCGCGGACTCGGCGCAGCGCCGGCCACGCCGGTGTTTTCGCCCGGCGCTTCAGGCGCTGCGCGTGAAAACACGTCAAACCGAGACCTTGAACGGACCGGACACCGCGCAGAAACCCTAAGTAGCGACGCGGAACAGGCAGTCTAGCGAAAATGCGTCGGATAGAGGCAGGTTTAGGCGCAATCGTGTGAGCTTATGGCCATCAGGCCAAGGCAAAACGCCCGATTGCGTGTCGGCAAGCAGCTTGTGGCGGCACGCTGTGCATCGCGCCGCCCGGGCTCGCAACCCGCTGACGGCTGAAAAGTTATAATTTAGCGGATTATCCGTGACTTTCGCAATGCGCCACCGGCAAAACACGTGCACATCGGCTTCATTCAGGTGCCCGCACAAGCCGATGAACGCTGCATTGCGCGCCAGGCTGTCCAGTTGTCGCAGGACTCTCGCGCAGTCACCTCTCGCCATCAACTTGCCTGTCGGAATACCGATTTGAAACTACATCAGGAAGCCAGCGGCGCGCTCAATACCATCACGAGTTACGGCGCCGATTACGTCGCGATCAATCTGCAACGCCATGAAGGCAGCATCATCGTGATGCCGGAAACGCCGGTGATCGCATGGCCTGTGTCCTCGTTCGAGGCGCTGACGCCGGAAGATTTTGACGCGCTCATCGCGATCGAGCCTGAAGTCGTCGTGTTCGGCAGCGGTGCGCGCCTGCGTTTTCCGCATCCTCGGCTGATCGCGAAGCTCTCCCAGCAACGCATTGGCGTGGAGACAATGGATTTCGGCGCCGCATGCCGTACTTACAACATTCTCATGTCGGAAGGCCGCCGGGTCGCCGCTGCGCTGCTGATCGAAGCGTAACTTCGGCATACCGGTGGAAGCTCACATGAACGCCGCGGCAACGCTTCAGCGCGGATTCCACGCGCCGGTGCGATAAACTGCCGCCCGGCGCCGAAATCGATACGGCTATCGGCATCGGGAACGCCTGTTTTCTGCGCACCGATGGATGACGCGCCGGCCCGCACCCGCCCGCCGCACGGCGAAGCGCACAAGGACTGGCCGTTTGGCTGGCTTGTGCGCGTTGTCGAAGCAGCGGAACCTGCATGGGTTGGCCGCGCGCCGAATGGTGCCGAATAGGTGCCGGATACGCGGCGAAGCTTGCCCCCAATGTGCCTGCTAAGCGGGCCTTAAGCCTCAATGCGCCAAACTCGAGCCCCCATGGATTTTGCTAGCGCCGCGAAAGCGGCATCGGACAGGTCGACTCTCATGAACGATACGCCTTCGCGGCTACCGCTCACCCGCCTCGCACTTCTGTTGCTGATCGCGGCACTCGCCGTGATCTGGTTCGCGCCGCTGGGCCTGCGCCATCTCGTCCCAAGCGACGAAGGCCGTTACGCCGAAATGGCGCGCGAAATGTTCGTGACCGGCGACTGGATCACGCCGCGTTACAACGGCTACAAGTATTTCGAAAAACCGCCGCTGCAAACCTGGGCGAATGCGCTGACTTTCGCATGGTTTGGTATAGGCGAATGGCAGGCGCGGCTTTATACCGCGTTGACGGGCTTTGCCGGCGTGCTGCTGATCGGCTATACCGGCGCACGGGTCTTCAACGGCGTAACGGGATTTTGCGCGGCCGTCGTGCTCGCGACTTCGCCGTATTGGAACCTGATGGGCCATTTCGATACGCTCGACATGGGCCTGTCGTTCTGGATGCAACTCACGCTCTGCAGCTTGCTGCTGGCGCAACGTCCGAACCTGCCCGCGCCCCAAGTCCGCCTCTGGATGTGGCTTTGCTGGGCCGGCATGGCGCTCGCGCTGTTGTCAAAGGGGCTGGTCGGCCTGATTCTTCCGGGCGCGGTGCTGGTGCTCTACACGTTGATCGCGCGTGACTGGGCGTTGTGGCGCCGGCTTTATATTGGCAGCGGGCTGATCCTGTTCCTGATAATTGCCGCGCCGTGGTTCGTTCTGGTCCAGATCAAGAACCCCGAATTCCTGAATTTCTTTTTCATCGTGCAGCAGTTCGCCCGATATCTGACCCCCGAACAGAACCGTCCGGGTGCGTTTTATTACTTCGTGCCGGTGCTGATTGTCGGCTTCCTGCCCTGGCTCTCGGTGTCGTTCCAGAGCGTCCGGCATGCGCTGAAGGTACCGCGCCAGCCGAACGGCTTCGCACCGGTCACTCTGCTCCTGGTCTGGTCGGCGTTTATCTTTTTGTTCTTCAGCGCATCGCATTCGAAACTGCTGTCGTACACGCTGCCAATCGCGCCTTCCATTGCGTTGCTGATCGCAATCTACTTGCCGCTGCTCACGCGCGCCCAATGGCACAAGCACCTGACCGGGTACGCGGTTTTTCTTGTCGTGGCGGCTTTCGGCGCGATCTTTTTGGGTCGGATGGGCGGTGGCCACACGCCGAATGCGCTGTACAGGGAATTTCAGGTCTGGGTGTACGCCGCGCTCGCCGTGGCCTTCGTGGTCACGCTGGCCGCCATCTGGCTGAACCGGCGCAGTTCGATCGGTGGCGTGGTGCTACTGGGAACTGCGTGGCTGCTGATAGGCACGATTGCCGGCACCGGCCACGATGTATTCGGCCGCGAAAGCTCGGGCGTGCAGTTGGTGCCCGCGGTGAAAGTCGCCATGGCCCGATTGCCCGCCGACACGCCGTTCTACTCTGTGGCCAAGCTCGATCACACCATGCCGTTCTATCTCGGCCACACCATGATCATGGTCCAGGAACCCGACGAACTGAAGTTCGGAGTCACGACGGAACCCCAGAAATGGGTGCCGACCATCGACGAGTGGATCCAGCGTTGGGATGCGCAACGCTACGGTCTCGCGCTGATGCCGCCCGGCCGGTACGACGAGTTGCTGGCGAAGCACGTGCCCATGCAGGTAATTGCGCGGGACGACCGAAGGGTGATTGTCGAGAAACCCCAGCCTTGAAACAATGGCGCCGCGTGTTGACCTGAGCACCGGCCGCCCGCGGATACAAAAGCCGGACAACGCCACGAAGTCTCACCGCTTCGCCGCGCTCCGCAAAAAACCCTATTACGGCCCACGATGAACCCGATATCCTTCATTTGCATCATCACCGGCGTCATGCTGAACGCCGGTGCGCAGTTGCTGCTCAAAGCGGGCGTGAACGCGGTCGGCCATTTCGAATTCACCCCGGCGAACATCGTGCCGATCGGTTTCAAGATCGCGACGCAATGGCCGATCATCGGCGGGCTGGCATGCTACGTGATCAGCGTCTTCGTATGGATCGTGGGATTGTCGCGGGTCGACGTTTCCATTGCGTACCCCATGCTCTCGCTTGGCTACGTGGTGAACGCGTTCGCGGCGTGGTATTTGTTTGGCGAAATCCTGTCATTGCAACGGCTGGTCGGCATCGGCATTATCCTGATCGGCGTCGTGGTACTGACGCGCGGTTGAGGTGTTAAGCGCAGCCAAATGTGCCTGAGCGAACCTGAATCCAGCCCACCCCCGGCTGACATTGCGTATCAAAGACTGTGTTTCAAAGACTGTGTATCAAAGATCTAAAGATCTCACCGTTCCTTTCCTTCGCAGAGCTTCCATGACCCAGAACGTGCCTTCTAATACGCTTGCCTTTCTGCCTTTCGTACGCGCCGAGATCGACGAAGAAACGATTCAGGGCGTCGTCGACGTTCTGCGTTCGGGCTGGATCACGACCGGTCCGCAAAACCAGCAGTTCGAAGCCGAACTGTCCGCCTATTGCGGCGGCCGCCCGGTACGCACGTTCAATTCCGGCACGGCGACCATGGAGATTGGCTTGCGGATCGCTGGCGTGGGCGAAGGCGACGAAGTCATCACCACACCCATGACCTGGGTCTCGACCAGCAATGTGATCATTGAAACAGGCGCTACACCGGTGTTCGCGGATATCGACCCGATCACGCGCAATATCGACCTGGACCTGCTCGAAAAAGCCATTACGCCGCGTACCAAGGCAATCCTGCCGGTATATCTGTCGGGCCTTCCCGTCGATATGGACCGGCTGTACGGCATTGCGCGCGAGCATGGCCTGCGCGTGATCGAAGACGCGGCCCAGGCATTTGGATCGTCCTGGCGCGGACAGAAGATCGGCGCATTTGGCGATATTATTTCGTTTAGCTTTCACGCGAACAAGAACGTCACGTCGATAGAAGGTGGCGCGCTCGTCCTGAATAATGAGGAAGAAGCCGTGCTGGCACAAAAGTACCGGCTGCAAGGCATCACGCGCACCGGCTTTGACGGTATGGACTGCGACCTCCTCGGCGGCAAATACAATCTCACCGATGTCGCCGCCCGCGTCGGCCTTGGCCAGCTCAAGCATGTGGAGCGGTTCACGGAACAACGCCGCGAGCTGGCACGCGCATACTTTGAGAGTTTCGCGAACGGCGCGGCCGTGCGAATGGGCGTGCAGCTACCGGTGCCGAATTTCACCGACAGCAACTGGCACATGTTCCAGATCGCCCTGCCGCTCGAGCGCCTGTCGCTTACGCGCTCGGCGTTCATGGGCCTGATGAAGGAGCGCGGCATTGGCACGGGCGTGCATTACCCGGCGCTGCACCTGTTCACGCTGTATCGCGGACGCGGGTTTCACGAAGGCATGTTCCCGCACGCCGAAAAATATGGCGCATCAACGGTCACGCTGCCGCTTTTCACGCAGATGACCCAGGACGACGTGACACGCGTCGTGCGTGCAGTCAATGAAATCTGTGCGGCGCACGCCATTTAAGGTACCTAAAAAGGCACTTGAATAAGATGCCTAAAGCAGCCCAGGCACGCACGCCACGCGGATGGCACAGCAAAACAAGAACCACATTTATCACGGACACCTAGCGGAACCATCGTCAACATGAGTCAAACGGATTTTCTGCAGACCGGCCCTGAATTAACGGTCGTGATCCCGGTGTACAACGAAGAAGAAGGCCTCGCCGCCCTCTTCTCCCGCCTGTATCCCGCGCTTGACGCGCTCGGCGCAACGTATGAAGTCATCTTCATCGACGACGGCAGCCGGGACAAGTCGGCGAGATTGCTTGCCCAGCAGTTTCGCGCGCGGCCGGACACCACCCGCGTCATCCTGCTGAACGGCAACTATGGCCAGCACATGGCCATTCTTGCGGGCTTCGAACAATCACGCGGGGAAAGCGTCATCACGCTCGACGCCGACTTGCAGAACCCCCCCGAGGAAATTGCCAAGCTGCTCGAGAAGATGCGGGAGGGTTACGACTACGTCGGCACGATTCGCCAGCAACGCCAGGACAGCTTTTGGCGCAAGAAGGCGTCGCGCCTCATGAACCGGCTGCGCGAGCGCATCACGCGCATCAGGATGACCGACCAGGGTTGCATGTTGCGCGGTTACAGCCGGCACATCATTGACACCATCAACCGCTGCGGTGAAATCAATACCTTCATTCCTGCGCTGGCCTATACCTTCGCGCAGAACCCGATCGAAATCGATGTCGCGCACGAAGAGCGCTTCGCTGGGGAATCCAAGTACTCGCTTTACAGCCTGATCCGCCTCAATTTCGACCTGGTGACCGGATTTTCGGTCGTGCCGCTGCAGTGGTTGTCGTTTATCGGCGTGATCTTGTCCGTGGGGTCCGCGGGCTTGTTCCTGCTGCTGTTGGTTCGACGCTTCATGTTCGGCGCGGAAGTCGAAGGTGTGTTTACGCTGTTCGCCATCACGTTCTTCATGCTCGGCGTGATCATCTTCGCACTTGGGCTGCTCGGCGAATATATCGGCCGGATCTATCAGCAAGTGCGTGCACGGCCGCGTTACCTGGTGCAGACCATCCTGGAAGAGCGCGACGGCAAGCTTGCGCGAACCATGCCACGCCAGGAAGCGGTAGCAGCAATCAGCCGCGAGGTCGATCCTCTATGAGGTCGCTATGAACCCAGCGGTTACCGGTACGAACGCTACGAGCGCTCCACGCGCGAAACCTCTCGCGGTCGTATTCGCGTATCACAACGTCGGCGTACGCTGCCTGCAGGTCCTGCTCGCCCGTGGCGTGGAGGTCGCGCTGGTCGTCACGCACGAAGACAACCCGGACGAAAACATCTGGTTCGGCAGCGTGAAGTCGGTCGCGGCGGATCATGGCATCACGGTCATCACACCAGCCGATCCCAAGTCGCGCGAACTGCATGACGCAATCAGCGAACTCGCGCCGGACTTCATTTTCTCGTTCTACTACCGGCACATGCTGCCAGTCGGCCTGCTCGCGCTCGCCGCCCGCGGCGCGTACAACATGCACGGTTCGTTGTTGCCGAAGTATCGTGGACGCGTGCCCACCAATTGGGCTGTGCTGAACGGAGAAACCGAAACGGGCGCGACGCTGCACGAGATGGCCGCAAAACCCGACGCCGGTGCGATCCTTGCCCAGACGCCGGTGCCCATTCTCCCCGACGACACCGCCGCGCAAGTCTTCGACAAAACCACCGTCGCCGCAGAACAAACCTTGTGGCGTGTCTTGCCGGCCTTGATCGCGGGCGAAGCGCCGCATTTGCCGAACGACCTCACGAAAGGCAGTTACTTCGGCGGCCGGAAGCCGGAGGATGGCCGCATCGACTGGTCGCAAACGGCGCAGCAGGTCTACAACCTGATTCGCGCCGTCGCGCCGCCGTATCCAGGGGCATTTACGGACATCGGCCAGCAGCGGTTCATCGTCGCGCGGGCTCGTCTCGTGCCCGAAAACGGCCTGCCGGGTATCAACGCCGAGACCCTGCGTGAGGCTTCGAATTTGCCCCCTGGCCTGCACGTGAAGGATAATGCGCTGTTTGGCGTATGCGGCGACGGCCGCGTGGTCGCCATCCGTGAATTACGGCAACCATTCGTGGACGAAAGCCAGACTCCAGCCGGCGGCGAACGCGTCGTCAGTCCCGCCGAATTCGGCCGACTCACTCAATCACTTCCTCATTCATGAAAAAAGTCCTGATCCTGGGTGTCAACGGCTTCATTGGCCACCACCTCTCCAAGCGCATTCTCGAGACGACCGACTGGGAAGTCTTCGGTATGGACATGCAACGCGACCGTCTCGGCGACCTCGCCAATCACGAGCGCATGCATTTCTTCGAAGGCGACATCACGATCAACAAGGAGTGGGTCGAATATCACATCAAGAAGTGCGATGTGATCCTGCCGCTGGTTGCTATCGCGACGCCGGCCACCTACGTGAAGCAGCCGCTGCGCGTGTTCGAACTCGACTTCGAAGCGAACCTGCCTATCGTTCGTTCGGCTGTGAAATACGGCAAGCATCTCGTGTTTCCGTCCACGTCCGAGGTGTACGGCATGTGCACCGACGAGCAATTCGATCCCGAAGAATCTCTGTTGAGCTACGGTCCGATCAACAAGCCGCGCTGGATCTATGCGTGCTCGAAGCAGTTGATGGACCGCGTGATCTGGGGTTACGGCATGGAAGGCCTGAACTTCACGCTGTTCCGCCCGTTCAACTGGATCGGCCCGGGCCTCGACTCGATCTACACGCCGAAGGAAGGCAGCTCGCGCGTGGTCACGCAATTCCTGGGTCACATCGTGCGCGGTGAAAACATCAGCCTCGTCGATGGCGGCGCGCAAAAGCGTGCGTTCACGGATATTGACGACGGCATCGGTGCGTTGATGAAGATCATCGAGAACAAGAATGGCGTGGCGACGGGCAAGATCTATAACATCGGCAATCCGAGCAACAACTTCTCGGTCCGCGAACTCGCGCACAAGATGCTGAAGCTCGCCAACGAGATCAGCGAGTACACCGAAAACGCGAAGTCGGTGCAACTTGTGGAGACCTCGTCGGGAGACTACTACGGTGCGGGTTATCAGGACGTGCAGAACCGCGTGCCGAAGATCGACAACACGATCCAGGAACTCGACTGGAAACCGGTCGCGACCATGGACGACGCGTTGCGCAAGATTTTCGAAGCCTATCGCGGCGATGTAGGCACGGCGCGGCGCCTTGTCGAAGATCAGTCTTAAGGACGGCGCGTGGCTCGCATCGTTCTGAAAATCGACGCCGATACCTTGCGTGGCACGCGCGAAGGCGTGCCGAATCTGGCGCGCCTGCTCGACAAATATCGCGCCCGCGCAACATTCCTGTTCAGCCTTGGACCCGATCACACCGGCTGGGCATTGCGCCGCGTGTTTCGGCCCGGGTTTCTCAAGAAGGTGTCGCGGACGTCGGTGGTCGAGCATTACGGCATCAAGACGCTGATGTATGGGGTGCTTCTGCCGGGGCCGGATATCGGTCGCCGTGCGGTTGCCGAAATGCGCGCGATTCATGAAGCGGGTTTCGAGTGCGGCATCCACACGTGGGATCACGTGTACTGGCAGGACAATGTCCGTGCCGGCAATCGCGAGTGGACGGCCGGCCAGATGCAGCGCAGCCATGCACGTTTCGCCGAGATCTTCGGCACGCGACCCGTTACGCACGGCGCGGCGGGCTGGCAGATGAACGGCTACGCGTTCGAACAGATCGACGCTTGGGGCATGAAGTACGCGTCCGATGGGCGTGGCCACACGCCCTATATTCCGGTGCTCGATGGCCGAACACTGAACCACGTCCAGATGCCCACTACGCTGCCGACGCTGGATGAAATCCTCGGTGTGGATGGCGTTGACGTGAGCAATGTCGCCGCGCATTTACTAGGTCTCACGTCGAAGCAGGCGCACGACCAGGTCTATACGCTCCACGCAGAGCTGGAAGGACAAAAGCTGGCCACGGTATTCGAACAATTGCTGGCCGGCTGGAGCGCGCAAGGTCATAGCTTCTGCACGATGGGCGACTATCACGCGACGCTGGACCGCGCGACACTGCCCACGTACCCTGTCGCGTGGGGCGAGATTCCAGGTCGCGCAGGCGAGTTGATACTGCAGCCGGATTAATACACGTCGGACGGATTGAAGCACGTGCACGTCGGACGTGTGCTTGGGGCTCGGCCGAGCGAGCTATTTTGCAAACTCGGACGGCCGGTTCGGCTGATCCGGCTCTGCCGAACCGGGCGAGCGGGTGCCAAGCCGGATCAGACCCAGCCAGACCGCGCCTTGCCCCGACGCATCAAGCTTTCCCCTGATCCGCACTACCGTTCCAACGTGTTCGTTCACCAGAAGCTGGCGCGCGGGCACGTGTCTACCGATAAAAACTGGAGAAACTTCGTGCCGATCGCAGTCGATCAACCCGTTCCCGATTTCACCGCGCCCGCAACCGGCGGCGACTTTTCGCTGTCTAGTCTGCGAGGCAAGAAAGTCGTGCTGTTTTTTTATCCGAAAGACAATACGCCCGGCTGCACCACGGAAAGCCTGCAGTTCCGTGATCTTTATGCGAAATTCAAGAAGGCAGGCGCTGAAGTGATCGGCATCTCGCGTGACAGCGTGAAATCGCACGACAACTTCAAGGCGAAGCTGGAACTGCCGTACACGCTGGTGTCCGACTCCGACGAAGTCATCTGCTCGCTCTTCGGCGTCATCAAAATGAAGAAAATGTATGGCAAGGAAGTACGCGGAATCGAGCGTTCGACCTTCCTGCTGGACGCGAACGGCGTGCTTCGCCGGGAGTTCCGTGGCGTAAAGGTTCCAGGCCACGTTGAGCAGATTGTGGAAGCTGTACAAGCGCTTTGAGGCACGTTATATTGATTCGCAATGAGCGCTTGCCCTTCCCTCCATTTCTCTTTGCGTAGCGTCCGGTGTTTCGCGGTTTTCCCCGCGACCGGCACGGGGTCCCGCTACACGCCACGCCTTGAATCCTGGGGCGTGGCGGAAGTTGAAAGGCGCTTTGAAGCTGGCGCTGTCGAGCCGCTGGTCCCATCGTCCGGGACGGCGGCTTTTTTGTTCGCGGACGCTCCCTTACCCGCAGCGTGTGCGCCTTGGGCGTCCCGCGCCGTCCGTGCGTTTCATCCCCGTTTTCTTCAGGACGCAACTTCCAAGGAGCCGATCGAAATCTAGGCGAACCGGCGTTTTCGAAACCGAAGCGCGTCTCCGGGCGCAAACTGCATCGACGTCCGGCCTTCTGGCTAAAAGCCTGAGGCCTGAAAGACCCACGCAGGATGCGACAGGCGACGCACGACATACGATCCGAATCCTATCGAGGAAAACCATGCCTTTGCCTACCGCACCCGTCAAGCTCGGCAACCTCCTGCCGTCTGAAGAATACAAAGCCAAAGCCCGGCCTGCCCGATCATCGAAAAAGCAGGCAAGCGACGGCGATCTAGTTGAAACCGAAACCGATTTTGGCGCGAGCGTCGGCGCTTCGCGTCCTGCTGCCGCGAATACCGCCAACACGTTGCGCGCCATAGCAAGCGAGACGCTGGCGAACGCGGCCAAAGGCTCGGCGGTAGAAGCCTCCGATGCAGCGCCCGCCGCGCGCACGCGCCGCACGAAACAAACCGCGGCGTTGCTGCAACCCGCTGCTGCACCGGCCGAACAGATCGAAACCACGCAGCCCGCTGTCGCACGTACGCCGGTCGAAGCACGTGAACGCACGCCGGCGCGCTCCGAAGCACCGGCCGCGCCCGTGGCTGCGGCAGCTCAACCGCGTGGCCAGCAAAAGCGCCGCCAGCGTGGTCAGCCGGAAAACGAGATCGGCAAGCTGTTCGTGCTCGACACGAACGTGCTGATGCACGATCCGTCATCGCTGTTCCGGTTCGAGGAACACGACGTCTATCTACCCATGATGACGCTCGAGGAACTCGATGATCACAAGAAGGGCATGTCGGAGGTCGCGCGCAATGCGCGTCAGGTGAGCCGCACGCTGGATGCATTGGTGGCGCACGTCGGCGAGATGTCGGCGGGGTTGCCGTTATCGGCGCTGGGCAATCGCGATGCGACCGGCCGCCTGTATTTCCAGACCACGCTGACCGACATTGAGCCGGTCGAAGGCCTGCCGGTCGGCAAGGCCGACAACCAGATTCTCGGCGTGGTTCGCGCGCTGCAAAAGGAGCGCACCGATCGCCAGGTCGTGCTGGTGTCGAAAGACATCAACATGCGCATCAAGGCCCACGCGCTCGGCCTGCCCGCTGAAGATTATTTCAACGATCAGGTGCTGGAAGACAAGGATTTGCTCTATTCCGGTGTCCGCGCGTTGCCGTCCGACTTCTGGACGAAGCACGCGAAGGGCATGGAAAGCTGGCAGGACACCAAGACGGGCACGACGTATTACCGTGTGACCGGTCCGCAATGCGCGTCCATGCTGGTGAACGAGTTCGTTTATTTCGAACCGCAGAACGGCGAACCGTCGTTCTACGGCATCGTGCGCGAGTTGAACGGCAAGACAGCGCTGCTGCAAACGCTACGCGATTACAGCCACCACAAGAACAATGTGTGGGGCATTACGTCGCGCAATCGCGAGCAGAATTTCGCGTTGAACCTGTTGATGAACCCGGACGTGGATTTCGTCACGCTGCTGGGTCAGGCCGGTACCGGCAAGACCTTGATGGCGCTGGCCGCCGGACTCGCGCAAGTGCTCGACGACAAGCGCTATAACGAGATCATCGTCACGCGTGCGACGGTTCCGGTCGGCGAAGACATCGGCTTCTTGCCGGGTACGGAAGAGGAAAAAATGCAGCCGTGGATGGGCGCATTCGACGACAACCTCGAAGTCCTGCAAAAGACCGACGACGCCGCCGGCGAATGGGGTCGCGCCGCCACGCAGGAACTGATCCGGTCACGGTTGAAGGTGAAGAGCATGAACTTCATGCGCGGCCGGACCTTCGTGGACAAATACGTGATCATCGACGAGGCGCAGAATTTAACGCCCAAGCAGATGAAAACGCTCGTCACGCGCGCCGGTCCGGGCACGAAGATCATTTGCCTGGGAAACATCGCGCAGATCGACACGCCGTATCTGACGGAAGGCAGTTCCGGCCTGACGTACGTGGTCGACCGTTTCAAGGGCTGGACACATAGCGGCCACGTCACGCTCGCGCGCGGCGAACGCTCACGTCTGGCGGATTACGCGTCCGAGATTCTTTAAATTTTCAGCATGTTTTGAAAGCCCGGCAAGCGTCGCTTGCCGGGCTTTTTTGCGTCTTTTCAACGCGTTTGGATCTAAAAACACGTTCCGTCGAAGCAACACTTACAGCGTAAACCTCAAGTGACTTATCAAGAAAACTTGCCCGTGCCCCGTCTGACGGGCTAGTATCGCGAGACTGTCACCACGGCGAGCGCTCGTATTCACCTCGGCTCGCCCTTGCCGAATGCGTCGACTCTGGTCACTGCTGCTCCTCACCCTCCTCGTTGCCGCGTGCTCCAGCGCGCCGACGCGGGTGTCGCGTGCACCGGCTGCATCGAACGCAACGGCTTCTAATCGCACCTTCGCTACACCCTCCGGCTTCCCGAATTTCGTCGATCACAGCGTCGGACGTGAGGAAATTTCCATTCAGGCGATGGCGCTCGTGGGCGTGCCGTATCGATGGGGAGGCAATACGCCGGAGGCAGGTTTCGATTGCAGCGGGCTCGTGCGCTATGTGGTGGATCGGGCGGCATCGGTGAATCTGCCACGCACGACGGCGGATATGAGCGTACGCGGTGAATCGATTGAACCCGACGAAGTTGCCCCGGGCGACCTGATTTTCTTCAACACGACGGGCCGGCCGCATTCGCACGTCGGCATCTACGTGGGTAAGCTGCGCTTCGTGAACGCGCCGTCGACAGGCGGGACCGTGCGGCTCGATTACCTCACCAATCCGTATTGGGCCAAGCGTTTCGATGGCATCCGGCGCGTCGCGTCGCCGAAAGCCGTGCCGGCTCCGTTCGATGCACCAACGTATCTGGCGTCGCCGGTCCCTGTTCCTGCTCCTGGCCCCGTCCCGGCGGATGGCGCGTCAGGCCGTCCAGCGACACAAGTCGCCGCTCAGGCCGGCGACCGGTATGAACCGCCGCGCGATCCGCCTATGACGGCCACGGCAAGCTCCTACCGAAGTACCGCCTCCTCCGATCAGTTCGAACCACCACCGCCCGCGTTGTCCTCCGCGCAACGGCAGGCGCAATCGGCGGGTGCTGTCTCACCGGCCATCACTACGGCCCGCTCCAGCGCCGATCCGTTCGAACCGCCGCCGTCCTCGCTGTCCGCCGCACAACGTCAATCGCAAGCAGCAAACGCGATCTCGCCGCCACGCGAGTCGCAAGCTGAATCAAATGCGGTCGCGGCGGCATCGAATGCGCCCGATCCTATCGCGGCCGCTGCCGATGCCTTCGAACCGCCGCCGCCCACCGCCCGGCTGGCGGCGCAGCAGGTGCGCTCAATTCAAGAGCAACAACCCTCATCGGTTGGCCGGATTCCCGCGTCCGATCCCGCCGCCCACGTGATGCGTGCCTCCACGAATTCGCTCACGCCCACGCGCCCCGCTGCCACCGACGACCCCATCGCGAAGTTCGCCAACGGCAGCTACTGAGCCGTCCCCCGGCCAGCGCGTTCAGCGCAATGGCCGACCTGCACGTATTTCCCAGCGTCTGCTATCGTGTCTCGATAACGATTCCATGCGTCATCGAATCGATCATCAGCCTCGAAAGGAGTGAACCTCATGGACTTGGGACTCGCCGGCAAGATCGTGCTCATCACGGGCGGCAGCAAGGGTATCGGCTTCGCGTGCGCGCGGGCGTTTGCAGCGGAAGGCGCGCGCGTCGCGATTGTTTCGCGCGATCCCGCGAACCTCGCCCGCGCTCGCGAAGAACTCGCGAAAGAGGGTTTTCACGTGCATCTCGCGCGTGCCGATCTTCACGAAGCGCACAGCGCGCAAGACGTCGTGGAAGAAGCAACGGGCGCGCTCGGCCCGATCGATATTCTCGTGAATTGCGCGGGCGCCGCTAAACGCTACGATCCCGATCTCCTCGACGCCGCCGGTTACAAAGCTGCGATGGACGCGAAATATTTCCCCTGCATCTACCCTCAGCAAGCCGTGCTGAAGCAAATGGCCGAACGGCTGAAAGCGAACCCCAAGACCGAGCCGGGCGCGGTGGTGAACATCATCGGGATGGGTGGGAAGATCGCGAGCGATATCCACATCGCGGGCGGTGCGGCGAATGCGGCGCTGATGCTGGCCACCGTCGGTCTCGCGCATCATTACGCGAAGCTGGGCATTCGCATCAACGCGATCAATCCGGGCGCGACGTTGACGGAACGCGTGGAGGAAGCGCTGGCGCTCGAAGCGCAGAGACTGGGTGTCACGCGAGATGAAGCGCTGGCGCTAAGCCAGGCGAAAGTGCCGCTTGGGCGATACGCGAAACCCGAGGAGATCGCGGACGTTGCGCTGTTCCTGGCGAGCCGTCGGGCGAGTTACGTATCGGGCGCGATCATTCCGATGGACGGTGTCGGCGCGCCGCTGATCTGACGCACGAAGCGCGGGTGACTTGAAAAAGGCAAGTCACCCGCGAGCCACTCGCTCAAAGAAAGCGATGTCCGAGCCACCAAGCAGCGGCGGCCATCACGGCAGACGCCGGAATGGTCAGGATCCAGGCCCAGACGATGTTCCCCGCCACGCCCCAGCGCACTGCGCTGAACTTCTGCGTCGCGCCAACGCCAACGATCGCGCCGGTGATCGTATGCGTGGTTGACACGGGAATACCCAGAAACGACGCGACGAACAGCGTAATTGCCCCGCCCGACTCCGCGCAAAACCCGCCGACGGGCTTGAGCTTCGTGATCTTCTGACCCATGGTGCGCACAATGCGCCAGCCGCCGAACAGCGTACCGAGCCCCATCGACAGATAACATCCGCCGATCACCCAGATCGGCGGAGCGTCGGCCGTTGCTGACGCATACCCTGCCGCAATCAGCAGCATCCAGATCACGCCGATGGTCTTCTGCGCGTCGTTGCCGCCATGCCCGAGGCTATACAACCCTGCCGATACAAGCTGCCAGCGTCTGAATCGCCGGTCCACCTTGGAGGGCGGCGTGCGGAAATACATCCACGAAACGATCAGCATGAACAGCGATCCGAGCACGAAACCCAGCAGCGGCGAAATAAAAATGAACGAGACGGTCTTGAGCAAGCCCTCCATATTCAGCGAGCCCCACCCTGACTTCGCCCACGCCGAGCCGACCAGACCGCCGATCAGCGCATGCGACGAACTCGACGGAATGCCGTAGTGCCACGTGATGATGTTCCAGCCGATCGCCCCGATGAGCGCGCCGAAAATCACATATTGATCGACGATAGCCGGGTCGATCGTCCCTTTGCCAACGGTGGCGGCAACCTTCAAATGAAAGATGAAATACGCAATGACGTTGAACGCGGCGGCGAACGCCACGGCTTGCTGAGGTTTCAGCACGCCGGTGGAGACAACGGTTGCGATGGAGTTGGCGGCGTCGTGGAAGCCGTTCATGAAGTCGAACACGAGTGCGACCACGACGAGCGTAATAACAGCCCAGAGGGCGAGTTGAATCGAATGCATCGTTTATCGAGTGAGTGGCGCGGCTGAAATCAGGCGTTTTCCAGCACGATGCCTTCGATGATGTTCGCAACATCCTCGCATTTGTCGGTAATCGTCTCGAGCAACTCGTAGATTGCCTTGAGCTTGATCAGCGTCTTGACGTTGTCCTCTTCGCGGAAGAGTTTCGACATGGCCGAGCGCAGCACCCGGTCGGCGTCCGATTCCAGACGGTCGATTTCTTCGCAGATCTTGAGGATTTCGCTCGCGCGTTTCATGTCGGCGAGCAGCTTGACCGCTTGCTGCACACGCTCGGACGTGGCCGTGCAGATATGGGCGAGCTGGCTCATTTCCGCAGTCGATTCACGCACGTCGTAAAGCGAAATGGCAGTGGCGACGTCTTCCATCAGGTCGAGGATGTCGTCCATCGTCGTGATGAGCTTGTGGATTTCGTCGCGATCGAGCGGTGTGATGAAGGTCTTGTGCAGCAGATCGATGGTTTCGTGCGTGAGCTTGTCCGCACGTTTTTCGTTGGTCTGGACGTTCTGCTTATGGACCTCCATCTGGTCCATGTTGTCGATCAGCAGTTCGAGTTCGTGACTGGCGTCAACGATGCACTTTGCGTGCGCATTGAAGATTTCGAAAAATTTGCCCTCGGTGGGCATGAATCGACCAAACATTTGAGTCCTGTTGAGAAATTTTTCTCTTTTTAATCAATTAGTTGATGAATATTACAACATCAACCGTTCTTGCTGTACGCAAAATATACGCAAAATTAATAGCCCCGCCACGAGTTCATGTGTCAAATCCGTGACAACGTCATATTCTATCGGAAAGCGTTTGGTCGTTGGCCTGCGTTCCCGTTCTGGGAGCCAGCGTTATCGTCGACGGGTCTGTTCTCTTTCTTGGCCCACCGTGGAATCCGGCCACACACGTGCATTCTCGAGGCCGCCTTGACCCCGTCAACACGCCGGCCGGATACTTTAACGATCCCGGAGGACCCGGTTACCCGTTTTGGGGCCGTTGAGCGTCAACGCAAGCGCCACTGTGGCGAGAGCAAACCCAGCAGTGCCTGTCCCATCGGAAGCAGCCGTCCGGTTTGCGCGGATAAGGCGTCAGCGGCCCGCGCAAAAGACCGACGTGCTGCGGAAAGAATCTGAAGCGCTCTGGAGCGCATGACATGCTCGAGGTTGTGCTTGAATTCGCAGTGGAGCTTCTCACCCTCGCGAGCGTCATCCTCATCTGGGTGCCGGCGTAAAAGATCAGCAATGCTCTGCGCGTTACGCGCGACCTGGCGGAAATAGCCTTGAAAACCGGTGCGAAAGATCTAGCCAAGGTGGCAGCGGGTGCGGCCTTGGCGGGCAAGCAGGTGCCCGTGGAGTTTAGCGAGGACGATGACTGGCGGCTCAGATGGGGATTTGCTGCCGAGGGCGTGGCGACCGGCATCAAGATTCTGCCCGGTGACGCTGTTGCGGCCGCCACGCATGTAGGAAGGGGTAAGTCACGACGACCGATCAAAGAACCATTCAAATGACCGTTTTTTGCTTCCAGCAGAGCGGTTACCCGCCGCTCACGTGCAACCGCGGATTGGATGGGTGCCGCTTTTACGCTGCCAGCAACCACCATGAGCTGACGTCGATCTTGGCGCAGTTAGCCGCGCGCCGGGCTGCGCGTAATGGACCTGGTTGGCTTGACCGGCTGCCGCAGGGAATTTTCCGCCTGCCGTCAATGCCGCTAAATCCTGTTAGCAGCATGGCGTTTAATGCGGGGCGGTCGGACTGACAAAGATTCGCTGAAAGATGTACTCCGATCGATTTCCAAAGCACGCGACGTACAGTTGGGGCGGCGCGTCAGCCACTGGAAAGTGATCGAAGGACAGCAATTCGCTGCGCTCTATATGTGGCAGCCAGTAGGAATGACCAAACAGGATCGTAGCGACGAAGACGAGCACCGCCAAAAAACCAATCGACATCGCTGTTATCCAAGCAGCAACACGAGCACGTGCGACACGTCGACCTCGTTTTCCCTTCGCTTCGCACGAAAATGCTCAGTGACATGACGCTGACGGCTCTTTTGCGCCGGGCCAAGGCGGTCAGCGATGAACCCGGGCGTGTTGCAACGGCGCATGGATTCCGTTCCTCTTTCCGCGACTGGGCAAGCGAGCATGGCTACGCGCGTGATCTCGCTGAGCGTGCGCTAGCGCATGCGGTCGAGGGCGATACCGAGGCCGCCTACCATCGCACCGATCTGCTCAATCTGCGCCGGCCGATGATGCAGGCGTGGGCCGACTTCGTCGGCGGCGCCGACAAAACCGCAGAGTCACCCGACGATGCCAGCACCGCCGATCAGATTCCAGCCGAAGCGTGAGTGGGAACCCATCTGCGGTGTCAATGCTTGCGATGCTGTACGGCGCCGAGCTCAACCTGCGGATGATTCCCGGCAACTGCGACTCCTTTATGCCCTATTTACGCCTTATTCTCGCCTTACTGTTGACCCCGGCCGCTCGCATAGGCCTTAGCTTTCTATCCTGACGGCAACGAACCGACGCGGCAGATGACATTTTCTATACCAATCGGAGATCCCACAACACATCAAGTACGTGTTGCGTAGAGCTCTCGACGCACCCCGTACGATGCGCAATGCCGAGCCGACGCCACAGCGCCGGGCGCAGCGGGCGCATGACAATGCGCGGGTCGGGAGATGGAGTAGTGGCCTCATGGGGTAACAACGCTGCGCCGTAACCAGCCGCGACCAGACTCTTGATTGCGTCGTTGTAGTTAAGCTGAATGCGCGGCACAGGATGGTGCCCTCCCGCTGCCAACCACTCCGTGCTGAGGTGCGAAAGCCGTGTAGTTGAGTCATTGAGAATGAGTGGCCTGCTAGCCAGCCACTTGGGTGTTACGCGGACTGGGCATTGCCACTGGGCCGGCATGAACGCCATGACAGGATCGCGGCGCCATGGCTTGATCACAAGGCCAGCCATCGTGGGCTGGGGTAGCGCGACCAGCCCGATATCCAGCGACCCTTCCGCCAGACGGGTGAGCGTGTCCTGCGACGTCAGCACCGTAACCTGGACGTCGATCGCGGGATGTTGCTGCCCCAACACTTCAAGAGTCCGAGGCAGGAGGTGTGCGATTGCGCCCGTCGACGCGCCAAGTCGTACACGGCCCTCAAGCCCCTGTACTTGCCGCCTGACATCGTCCAGCGCCTGCCCGGCATCGGCCAGGAGGTGCCGTGCCTTTTCCAGAAGGGATTCCCCGATCGTGGTGGGCTGAACGTGGCCGCGCTTGCGTGACAGCAGCGGGGCACCAACTCGATCCTCCAGTTCCTGAATGTGAAGACTGACTGTCGGCGCAGCCAGGTGCAGGATACGTGCGGCCTCCGCAAAGGACCGATGGTCTGCGATCGTCACAAAGGTGCGAAGGCGGTCCAGACTAATCTCTCTCATCCCAGTGCCAGATTAGAAATAACTGAACGTTGGTTTCAGGAAATTCAACTTTTCATATTCTATCCCTGGAACGAAGATCGGAGTCTCAGGTTCCGGAGATAGAGAATGACTGATGTACACGAAAGTGCCGATGGCGCCGAAGATGGGCAATTAGCGGATATCGATGCGGAGGCGAACAGGTGGGTCGCCGCGCTGACGCTCACCGGACTATTGGTGACCATTCTGGTCATCGCTGGCCTGTATGTCACGACAACTGCACGCGCCGTGAATCAGGTGTGTTTCCAGAAGAAAATGAACGATGAGCACACACTAATGGAAGCCTTCTTCCAGGCTCCCCCGGAGCAGGATGCGATCGTGGAGGCGATGCGTGCCTGTTCGTACTGACCTAAGCCAGTCCAATTTCCCGTTAGCATTCCCGTGTCGAACTCACTTGGTCTCAACGGATTGACGCCGGCACAGGGTCGGCGACTCAATGACCGATTGTGGCCGCACCAAGCCGGTCAGGCAAAGCGAGTCCAGACTTGCGGTAAAGTCCTGAATGGAATCGCTTCGCGACAACATTCGCTCACCCTGAACCAACAATGACTGCCTTGCTATTCCCGGCCGGTGCGCTCCTTTTGCTGGTGGATCTTCAGAAAGCAATAGACCACCCTAGCTGGGGGCGGAGAAACAACCCGCTTGCGGAAGTTCAAATTGCACGTTTGCTCGACCATTGGCGAGGTAATGGCTGGCCGGTGTGGCACATTCGGCACGACTCCACCGAGCCTGGCTCGTATTATCGGCCAGGCCAAGGCGGACATGACTTCAAGCCTGAGGCCTCCCCTGTCGTCGGCGAGCCTGTGATCCCGAAACGGACTAACAATGCCTTTATAGGTACAAATCTGGAAGCGCAACTCCGCGCGCAAGGCCATGACACACTCGTGGTGGTCGGCGTCATCACCAATAACTCTGTCGAAGCGACGGTTCGTATGGCCGGCAACCTGGGCTTCACAACCTACCTTGTAGCCGATTGCTGTTTTACGTTTGATCGAAGGGATTGGAACGGCAACCTGAGAAGCGCGGAAGACGTGCACGCAATGTCGCTTGCCAATCTGGACCTGGAATACTGCACCGTCATCAACGCTGAGACCTTGCTGGACACGGACAAGTAAGCCGGCCTGTTTCAGGTGGTGCGTGAGGGATCAAGCAGATTCGGGCTCACATACATCCGATCCGAAGTCCTACTTATGGCCTTCAACCGAACGGCCGAGGGCCGGTCATCTATGGTCGCAATCAGTTGTTCGTCCGCTGATCGTCGTCGATATGGCCGACCATGTCGAACCCTCTCACGGTGGCCGGGCCCGGCCCGACGCTTGACGGACGAGTGACGCTGGCAACAACCGGCTGCTTCAG
The DNA here is from genome assembly GCF_964253815.1 of Caballeronia sp. LjRoot34. Lineage (NCBI taxonomy): Bacteria > Pseudomonadati > Pseudomonadota > Betaproteobacteria > Burkholderiales > Burkholderiaceae > Caballeronia > Caballeronia sp. LjRoot34. The sequence goes on along the minus strand of NZ_CAXUSB020000001.1, from coordinate 1,907,354 downwards.
GCAAGTCGACCCATTGCCGTTCTTCGACACGCTCCATTGAGTATAGAAAGATACCGAGCACGCACTGGGCTTTACGCGGGTCAGCATAACCTCATGCAGTCGCATTGGCCCATTGCACGAATATATGACCGGCCTCTCGCAAGACCGCATCCCGATGTCCCATATCGAGGGCAGGCGCGTCGTAATATGCCGCTATAAGCAGCGGCGCGCGGCCTGGCGGCCGCACGAATGCGTAGTCATTCGTCTCTGCCCCGACGCTTGTACCGGGCCGGTCACCTGCAAGCCAATCCGCAGGAAATACCGCACGAAGCCGGTTGAGCCCAGGCCTGCACGCGATCATCCAGTCTTCCAATTGCTGCCGCGACTGGAGACTGAGAACGTCGCCCAGAAGTATGTTCTTACCGATGTCGTGATGGCTCTCGGCGTTGTGGTGTCGAGCAACCCGCTGTATTCGTTCGACTTGGGTTCGTACCGATCGGAACGAGTCACGGTGTCCCCGGAGACGTCGCGTGAATCGGGTCAGCGCCGCTGGCGCCACCGACGCTACTCATCAAAAGGACCGCCGCCGTGTTATCGCTCAGCTCGACCGTGGCCTGACATAGAGCACCGACCGTCATCTCGCCCTGAGCGACATTGGCTTTGGTGACTGGCGAAGTAAAGATAAGGTCCTTCTCGGTGTACCGCAGGGGTCGCGCCAGGCTTTCCTGGCCAGCATCCACACGTGAGAGCACCAGCGCGATGAGAAGCCCCTTGAACGTGCTGCACATGAGAAAGTGTTCATCGGCGCGGTAAACCAGCGTTCGTCCGGACTCAGTGTCGACAGCGAATATACCGAGTCGGCCTCCATAGCGGCGCTCGATATCGGCAAACGGAGATTCGGCGGCCAACAGGCGCGTTGTCTTACCGCTTATGCCAAGCAGCAGAGGAAACCCGATGATAAGGTTTCGGCGCGTCGCGGAAATTTTCATAGCGTCGTGCCGTATGTTTCGAAGCGGGGCCATGGATATCAAAATGAACACTCAATGTCCATCCAAATGCTCCGCCGTACGACCGACCACGCGCATCGCCCTTTGAAAATGATCGCGCAGCCGGGTCGAGCGTTTTGTAACCATCCGACCACGACCGTTCTTGACAGCGTGTTGATATCGAACAGGCATAGCAGGAACCAGGTCTTGATGCGTGTGGAATTATCCCTGCTGTCGCCCAAAGATCGGTCGCTCAAAGGTCGGTCGATCAAACAGCGGATTTACGCCTGGTGGCACTCGCGTCGCCCGGTCATTCCGAGGATCAGGGGCTGGCGCATGGCCAAGCGCCAGTCGCACATCTTGGCTTCTGTCCGCAGGCGCATGTATCCGCGACAGATGTTCGAAGTTCGTTTAACCCGCAGCGGCCTTTTTTTCGTCACTTCCGGTGACCGTTCACCGCGTCCTTGAATGCTTTACCCGCCGTAAACTTCACCGTTTTCGCGGCCGGGATACGAATCTCCTCGCCCGTTCGCGGGTTACGTCCGACACGTGCGGCACGTTTGCCTTGCGTGAATGAGCCGAACCCGATCAGTTGCACGTCCGCACCGTCTGCGACGGCGCCGCTAATCGTGTCGATCAATGCGTCAATCGTCTCGCCAGCCTTAGACTTGCTCGCGCCTGTCGAGGTGGCTACCGCCTCAATCAATTCCTGCTTGTTCATCCCTGTTCTCCTTCATTCGTTGTTGCACATCACAACCACGTCCAGACTACGACCGCCGTTATAAAAGAATTCGTCCACCTCTTCAAGCGGTATACGTCAATGCCCAGCGGACGCACAGAACGCGCCATTCATGCGATGCCGCATGGGTCAGGAACATCAACCGGGGACCCCGCTATCCGTTTTCTCCCGATGCAGGCTGACCGGTCGCGGCAGCCTGTATCGGCGATCTCGCGTCGCTCTGCACGAAGCGCTGAAGCCGCTCCCAGGCCGCCTCATACACATATGCCGCCACCGTCCCGAGTTGCTGGTCATGGATCGCCAGGATCGACTCCAGCGCCTTCAGGCCAACATCAGAGAGCGACCACTCCCTGCCGTTCTCCGCGCAGCTGATGCTCTGCTGAAGCGCCATTTCGGCTGCACGGAACAGCTCGATCTCGCTGCCTTGTGATCCCTTATCACGCAGAAAATACGCGAGATATACCACCTTCAACAGGCAGAGCATCTGCTGGCTACTGCCGTGGCCACTACGCAGGGTGGCCAGGGCGAGATGATTCTCAAGCGCCATCGCTCGGACGTTGGCCACCGGCAGGGGTAACAGCATGTCCTTTGTGAGTGGCTTTCTGCGCGGTTTTGTGGCGAGGCGGTGCGTACGAACCATGAATTCAGGTCAGCAAGAACTGGTGCGGTCTTCCCGCGGCAGGCGCCGACCGAACAGACACATTGGCTGGCCCGTCACGGTCACACTGTGGCTGGCCGTTCGGCCGGCAAGCCGACGCGCGCCGGAAATCCCTACTGTAGCAATAAATGATCGCCGGCAGAACCTCACCGAGCCTCGCTTCACATCCGTCGGCTATTCGTCCCGGGGCCCGTCCCGATACCGCAAGGGCTACTTGAACCCATTGGCTGACGTTTCGCACCGGACCCACCCGACATTCTGACGATCCATGCCTAGGCTGCAAGTTCGGCATCTGCTGGGAAAGGAAATCGCCGGCATGCGCATGACTCCCGGTTCAGAACTATCATATCCTCAGACATATGCGGCAGCCGTGGAAGGCCGGACATGGACAAACCGATCGAGATCACCCACTACACGTCCTTTGCGATTGATGACCTGCTGTTCCCCGGGAAACAGTGGAAAGCAGAGCGGCCGCAAAGCGCCCGGCAGATCGGCAGCCTTGTCGACCTGATGCGACGGGGCGTGAAGTTTCTCCTTCCCAACTGCGCCGAGCTGATTGACGAAAAATCCATCGGCGAGGCGCACCTGGAGCTGCTGCGCCTGCCCTACCCGGTCACCATATTTGAAGCGCCGTGGGAGCTGGACCGGCCGGTCGACGCATGGCTGAACGGTGCCCCTCAGTCCCGCTCGAGCAGACGCATCGCACTCTGCTGGGAGCTTTCTGAGGATATCGAACCCTTTGCCGGGCTCAACACCCGATACCGCCAGATGTTCCCCGAAGGCGGGGTATTCATCTTCCCCGTGTATTACCTCGATGCCCTCAGGAGCTGGTCTCCCGGGGTGGGAGGACTCTTCGTTCCCCATGACAGCAGGGTTGACGGGCATTTGGCGGACACGCCGGCCACGACACTCGCGCACCAGGCTTTGCGTAGCGCCGGCCGCTTGAAGGGCAAGGGCTACCGGTTCCGGGCCGAACCGTTCGCGTTAATTCCGGATCTGTTCGCCGAGACCGTTGCCAGATTCAACGGGGACGAAGCGCTGGCGTTGTCGCAGGTGATCGTCGACGCGCATGACGAAGTCGGCATGGTGGTCCAGGCCTGCACCGTCCTGAACTGCACGAATGTCCAGACCGTCGATGTGCCGCCCGGCAGGGCCAGCAATGCAGTTCGCACGGCGAGAAACCAGACACCGTTCTACACGTACAAGGTGCTGCAGCTAAAGGCCGAGGCGCCGGCCGCTCACCCGGCCGGCGGAACGCATGCCAGTCCCCGTGCCCATCTGCGCCGGGGCCATATCCGGCGACTCCCGGATAAAACCACGTGGGTACGGGCGAGCTTCGTTAACCCGGGTAGTGAGCGGGGCGTCGTCGACAAGGACTATGCGCTCCCTGCGCCGGGCTCGCGCCCGGATGCGCCGTGACCTTATCGTGGTGTGGACCCTATCGTCTCACACACACTTGTCTGTGAGACGCACCGGACAACGTCGTGCACGAGGTCATCGGCGTGCCCTTGCGCGGGCACGAGTTGTAAGACTCCTGTGCGTTCACTATTTTGCAGTCCTGATTTTCTAAAAACGATCGGGTACATCTCTTCTGCACCAGCAGAACACGATCACGCGGGCGGCAATATGACTTCTCGCGCAGTCCGCCAGTCTGCAGCGTCTCGCGCGGCCTGGTCCCGGTACTCCGCGGAACACGATGCTTGCGGCTTGCGCTTCTTGGTCCTGGCATATCAGTGCCGGTTTTCCGTGAGGGCGCCTTGCGTGCCCCGCATCCCGTGTCAGTGGCCGCGTCGCCAGTGTCCCTGTCACAGCAGCAACGGCCATCTGCAACGCTGGTACCTGGCACCAGCTGCCTGCTCCGTCAGGCTTGACGTCAACGGCATGGGGCACATCCCTCCGCTAGCGCTCCGTGACCGGGCTTTTGTGCTTGCGCATCGAGCCGCGTACGCGTCTCGACCCTTGCGGGCTTCAATCCCTTGCGCAACACCTTGACCCCTCAAACCCTTAAAGGCCCAGTCAGGTGAAGGCCGCAAGCGGCCTCCACATTCGCGCTCGCCGCGCGGCGTTTCATCCTGCTCGAACAGCGAAGTGCTTCGCATCCACCAGTCTCCACCGTTCCCGCCCTAACCCGCGACAGTAGCCGACGCCGGGCGGGTGTCAAGGCGTTCGGGGCCGAGTCCTCCGCTTCGCTGCGTCCCGCACCAACCCCTCACTTCTTTCCTTGACACCCGCCCGGCGCCGGCTCCTTGAGTCGCACGGGCGCGAACTCAGGAGACTGGCGGCAGCAAAGCCAACCCCTGGCTTCGACCAGGATGAAACCAACCCCTACGGCGGGGGGCGAATCTTGGAGCCCGGTCAGCGCAACACCGATCAACCCTTTTTGATGGTTCTCTTTCTGGAGACTGACATGCAACTCGCTTCCTCTTTCCGTTCCGGCTCCCCGATGCTCCGCTCTGACTCCCCCCTGTCGGACGACCAGATTCTCCGCGTCGCCCCGTCCATCTTCGCGGATGGCAAGCACCAAAGCCGTTCCGAACGCTACACCTACATCCCCACCATCGACGTACTCAGGGGTTTGCGCAATGAAGGCTTTCAGCCCTTCATGGTCTGCCAGACCCGCGTACGCGATCAGGACAAGCGCGAACACACGAAACACATGCTGCGCCTTCGCCCCGCCACTGAAATCACGGGTGAGGACGTCAACGAAATCATCCTCCTCAATTCGCACGACGGCTCGAGCAGTTTTCAATTACTGGCTGGTGCCTTCAGATTTGTTTGCCACAACGGCATGGTCGCCGGGGACACCGTGCGCGATATCCGTGTGCATCACAAAGGTAACGTGGTGCAGAACGTCATCAACGGTGCTTTCGACGTGCTCGACGGCTTCGACCTGATCCGCGAGCAGAAAGATGGCATGCGCGCCCTCACGCTCAACCGCGATGAACAGCACGCCTTTGCGCGCTCCGCGCTTGCGCTGCGCTACGACCCGACCGACGCCGAAGCACCTGCCCCGATCACCGAAAGCCAGTTGCTCGCCCCGCGCCGGTTCGAGGACCGCCGCGACGACCTTTGGACGGTTTTTAACAAAATTCAAGAGAACTTGACCAAGGGCGGCCTGCATGGACGCTCGCGCAGCGGGCGCTCCATGTCCACGCGCCCGGTGACCGGCATCGACCAGAACGTGAAACTGAACCGCGCCCTCTGGATGCTCGCTGACGCGATGCGAACGATGAAGGCGTAAGACCGGCAGGGCCGGTCAACCCCGGCCCTCACCGTGCATCACGTCATGAGGATTCCTACCCGGATTCGGAACTCATGATGTTTCGCAACAAACCGGACCCGGGACCTTTCTTTTCTCTTTTGGAGTCTGTCATGCAATCGCAAGTCATCGCATCAACCCCTGAACTGTCGGACGCAACGGATACCGACGTCAGCACCAGCGAAGCCACCGCCGTACTGGAAACCGATTTCGGCAAGGAGCAGCCGGTCGAACACGTCCCGTATTCGCGCCTTCGTCTCTCACCGCTCAATGTCCGCACCAAACCCCTTTCGGGAATCGCCGGACTGGCGGATAACATCGCGGCAAAAGGACTGCTGCAAAACCTTGTGGTCCATTTCATCAAGGGTTCCCGCAGCAAACAGCCCAAGCTCGGCGTGTGCGCCGGTCAGCGGCGACTCGCCGCCCTCGACCTGCTGCACAGGGATGGCCGCATTCCCGCCGACTATCCGGTGCCCGTACGGATCGTCAGCGAAGCCGATGCGTTCGCCGCGAGCCTGATCGAAAACAGCCAGCGGGAAAACCTTGATGTTTTCGATACCGTGCTCGCCTTCAAACGCCTTGCCGACGAAGGGCGAAGCATCGGTTATATCGCCGCGTTGTTCGACGTGTCGCCGCTCACCGTGAAACGCCGCCTGAAACTCGCGCATGTCTCCCCGAAGCTGCTCGCCCTCTTGCGCGAGGACGCCATCAGCATTGACCAGCTTGCCGCCCTCTCGCTCGTGGACGACCACGAAACTCAGGAACGCATCTGGTTCGACGCGCCCAATGATTACCAACGCGCGGCGCACTACCTGCGGCAGGCCATCACCCGCGCCGAAATCGACGCCAGCCGCAGCCGTCTGGTGAAGTTCGTCGGCCTCGACGCCTATGAGGCAGCTGGCGGCTACGTGAGGCGCGATCTGTTCAGCGATGAACAGAACGCGGGGTATGTCGCGGATGCCGACCTGCTGCAACGGCTCGTTGGCGACAAACTCGAAGCCGCCGCTGAAGCTGTGCGTGCGGAAGGGTTCGGCTGGGTCGAAACTCGCATCGAGCGCGATCACAGCGAACTGAACAGCTTCGGCAGGCTCCAACCGGTACACCGGCCCTATACCGAGGACGAGCAGCGCGAGCTTGACGCGCTGAAGGCACAGCACGACGAAATCGTCGCGAAATTCGACGCCCTTGAGGAAGGCGACGAGAAAGCGTACGAGGAAGCCGAAAACCTCGAAGCAGCGATGGACGCGACCGAAAGGGCAATCGGGACATTCGCGCAGCGCGCGCAGGTGTGGGACGCCGCACAGATCGCACAGGCGGGGGCATTCGTCACCGTCGGGCCGAATGGCGAACTGATGATCGACCGTGGACTCGTGAAGCTGGAAGACTTCGCCATACTCGAAGGTGACGGCGCGGTCGTCACCGGTCTGGCCGACACGGACGTGAGCGACGCATCCACCGGCAGCGGAAAGGCCGCCCCGAAAGAAAGGCCCGTCCACAGCGCGGCGCTCTGCCAGCGCCTCACCGCGCACCGCACCGCCGCTGTACAGGCTGAACTCACCAAACGCCCGTCCATGGCGCTTGCCGTCCTGCTGCACCGGCTTGTGCCGGTTGTCTTTCCCGAGCGCTATCGTTCCGGGTGGGATGCGTCCTATCTCGAACTGAACGCGACCAGCAGTCACGACAAGCTGCTGAAAGCAGCCGACGACATGCCCGCCAGCATCGCATGGACAGCCATTGACGCACAGCGCCAGCAGTGGACCACCACCCTGCCCGCACGACGCGCCGACCTGCTGCCGTGGCTCATCGACCAGGACCCCGGCACGACGCTGCTCGACCTGCTGGCGTTCTGCACGGCGTCCCTGATCGACGGCATTACCGGCACCGGGGCACCGCACACGGTCAATGCCCTGACTCAGGTACTGGAACTGGACATGACCCGCTACTGGACCCCCACGCGCGCGTCGTACTTCGATCACGTCAGCAAGGCCCGCATCATCGACGTGGTCGCCAGCGCCATCTCGCCCAAGGCCGCCGCCGACCTTGAAAAGATGAAAAAAGGCGACGCCGCAGCCGCAGCCGAACTGCGTCTCGCAAAGGTGAAATGGGTCCCGGAAATCCTCACCTCTCAGGCTCCGCCCGTCATCAATCACTACGATCCCGATGACGACGAGGCCGACGATGGTGACGATGGCGACACGCAGAACGAATCGCCCGAGGATGACGACACCGGCGCGCACGCAAACGGCACGGACAGCGAGCCGGACGGCAGTCAGGCCAACGGAGAGGCAGCGACGCTCAACGGCGATACAGCGGGGCGCGGTAAAGATGGCGACGATACCAGCGCCGCCGCACCGGGAACGACGCCAAACGGAGCAGGACCCGCATGGCCGTTCCCGACCGCCGCCACAGCCTCTGGCAAGCCGGTAGCCCGAGCGTGACCGCAGGAGCCATACAGCGCCGCCCGCGCAGGGCGGCGACCTATGCACCCGGCACGGTCCGCGCATGGCGCTGGCACGGCGAAGGTGACGTGCGCGGATATCGTCCGCCTCGCGGCTGGACGGCAGTCGCCGACCTGAGCGATATCCATCCGATCAGCGGGCAGCAACTAACTCGCTCGGTATGGTGGATCATCGAGACAAAGCAGTAACGGCAGTGACGGCAGCAACTGTCCCGGCAGGGCACGCCGGGACCGCTCAGACCTGACCGACGCCTGCACGCGACCGACCTGCTCATCGCCAGCCTGATCATCCCCGCACGCCTGTTGTGTTGACAAAACCCCTGTAACGGATACGCCCTTGCTTTGACACAACGCCCGAAACGTGCGGCGCGCTGAATGACGCGACACGTGGTTAACGGGCCCTCTGGCCTTCACCTTCCACGACCGGCACCACGTCGCGCCAGCCCGGGCTCTCGCTGAACTCGAACATACGGCTGGAAGATGTGTAATGCACATGAGTGATGTACATTGAACATCTTGACGTGAACGCCTCTGCGCTGTACATTTGACATCATTGATGTATATCACACATCGAGACGAATATGAAAAACGCAATGCTCAGTGAACTATTCGGCGGGGTGCAACGCTTTGCCCTGCTTCGCGCCCTGTATCAAGACCCAATGCGCAGTTACACAACGGTTGAACTGGCCCGCATGGCGGGCGCCGATCGCGGCAACGTTTCCAGGTGGCTGCGCAGGTGGACCGAGGTCGGGCTGGCAAAGCGGGTCGAGCAGGGGCAGCACATCACCTATCAGGCAGGCGACGACCCCTTGCTGGCGGGACTGACTGACATGGCCCGCCGCAGCGACGAAGTACTGGCCGACATTGCAGACGCTCTCCCCGAGCAGGCCGAGGCGGCTGTCGTGTTCGGGTCGGTTGCCCGAGGCGATGAATCGGCCCGCTCCGATATTGACGTGCTGGTCCTCGGTGACCACCTGAGCAGCCTGAAGGTCAATGCCCGGCTCAAACCAGTCGGACGCAAACACCATCGCCAGATTCATGCAACCGTCGCTTCACGCCGGGATTTCGAGGAGAAGCTCGCTGACGGCGAAGGTTTTGCCAGCAATGTCGTGTCGAGTCCCTTTATCCCGTTAAAGGGGGAGTTCGCGTATGCCAGTGCGTAACCCGCTCTCGCTGTCCCAGGACGAACCCGATCTGGTCCGCCAGGAGCGCACCAGAAACCGGCAGACCATCCAGTCACAACTGCGCGCCGCAGTACAGAAATACCGGGATGCGCAGCATACAGGCGTGTCAGGCCCGACACGGCTCGACGCGGCCTATGATGCAATTCTCTTCTGCGCGCTGGCGGTCTTTGCTGCACAGGGATTTCGCATCGCTTCCAGACCCGGTCATCACCGCATCGCACTAGAAGGACTCGCCGGTACGCTTGGTTTGAGCAGCGGCGTGCATGACGAACTCGAAACGCTGCTCGACCTTCGCAACAGCAAATACGACGGTTTTGAGTCCGTGGATGCGCAGACGCTGAACGACGCCTTGCAACTGTCGAACAGCATTCTGTCCACGGTGTCCGAATGGCTGAAAGAGCATCATCCCGATCTGGTCGCGAGAACCTGAGCAGTCCGTCACCGGTACCACAACCCTGCTGCGAGGATCAGGTGAGGCCCCCCGCCCCGCGACTTCATCGGCTGGTCCTCTGGTCCTTGTTTCCACACAAGCCATCCTCTGCCAACCTCACCTCGCCGTGACGCTTGTCCCGTCGCACCACGGCCTTGTGTTGATACAACGGCACCACCCGTGCCGTCGCACGCGCACCCGTGTACGTGAGCCTTGTTTTCACACAAGACGCCGCCCAAAGAATCATCGCCGCACGCCTTGTGTTGAATCAATGGCATCGCCAGTGCCACCGCACTCTCATCCGTTGCCGCAAGGCTTGTTTTCACACAAGCCACCCCCAACGCCTTCTCATCGCAGCACCCTTGTGTCGATACAACGCGATAACCCCTGCCGTCGCGCCTCACCCCGTCACGCGAGCCTTGTTTTCACACAAGACGCCGCCCAAAGAATCATCGCCTCACCGCCACGGTCGTCACATCGCCGCACGCCTTGTGTCGAATCAACAGCACCGCCAGTCCCACCGCACCCTCATCCGTTGCCGCAAGGCTTGTTTTCACACAAGCCACCCCCAACGCCTTCTCATCGCAGCACCCTTGTGTCGATACAACGCGATAACCCCTGCCGTCGCGCCCTCACCCCGTCACGCGAGCCTTTTTTCACACAAGACGCCGCCCGAAGAATCATCGCCGCACGCCTTGTGTTGAATCAATGGCATCGCCAGTGCCACCGCACCCTCATCCGTTGCCGCAAGGGTTGTTTTCACACAAGTTCTCCCGCGACATCCCTCGCCTCACCGCTGCGGTTTATCCCGTCGCAGCCTATCTTGTGTCGATACAACACCGGTCGTTTGCGCACAACCAGAGCGCGGGTCGCCTGGGCACCCATTTCCCACGATCCCGGAGTTTGTGTTGAGACAACCTCTACCGATCTGCTCAACCAGGCGCCCTGCGGCTCGCCAATCCAGTCTTCAAAGCCCTTGCCCCGGCAGCCACAACGCCCATCGCCCTCGCTACCTACCTCCACCAACACTACTTTCTTCATCTATTGCAGGATAGGCTACCGCCGGTTTTGGGATGCCGTAGCCACTTGGCTCGACTAGCCGAATTTGCCCTTGACGACGCCGGAAGCTTCAACGCTCGCGCGTTGCTACCAAAATGGCAACAGCGAGAGTGCCGCCTGACCATGAGACGCCGACTCCGTTACCCTAGGATCCGCCCGATATATTCAAGCACCCCGCTATGGCCACGCTCACGCCCGCCGGGTTCTGGTGACGTTCCACGATGCGTCGGCACCGGACATGCCGAACGAGCCACGGCTGCACAGTCAATGGGTGGTTATTCGATTTATACGGTTGACCTGGAGACGGGTAAGCCCGTAGCGAGCCGGCGCGGAAAACCCACGATCATAGCGGTGGTCGTGGCCCTCAACCAATACATCCATACTGCGCCTTTCAATGGACAAAGCGCGGTTGCGATTCGTGGCGACCAGGCAGTAGGCGAATCGTACTGCCTCGCGCACCGCATCCTGGGCGGCTTGCCTTGGGGCCGAGGTCAAGGACGCGCTACGCCGGCGCGCCGACTTTCTGGCCGAACAGGGATTGGCCGAGTATCTCGCGCAGCGCATCGTCTTCGCGTCGAGCCTGCTGGCGACGTTGCGCGGACGCGAGCCGGCACAAGCCGCGAAAGACATTACCGTTGAAACAGGCCTGGCGCGCCGGCCAGTGGCCGACGGGCAACGCGTGATCGGCATCTGCCGGCGCTCCGTCATGCTCGCCAAGCGGGCGTTACGCGATGTTCGATGACGGCATGGGCTTCTCGCTGGCACCTTGGACGCCGTGATTGAGCAGCGGCCAGGGTTGCCTGTTGCTGCCACAACGTATGACGGTATGGTGTCTTGGAATCTAACGAGAAAGCCTAGCCGGTGTATCGGCTAAGAGCACGCTAACGGGCGATTGCAGCGGGCGGGAAACCAGTGAACTCCTGCCGTGGAGCTGCGAGGACTGCGCGAGGTCAGTGTCGAGATGACGGACAGGTTTGCCCTGGCGTGAACGCCAACGGCCGGTTCTTCACTGATGTGCAGGGTATGACGTTTTTTGAGGGTTAAACGTCCTTTCCGTCATCTTATACAGATCCCATAATTCGCCCACGAAATCAAGTTAAGGCAAATGTAGTCGTGCTTTGAACTTTTAGCTTGATCAATAGCGAACCAGGGAAGAAACGTAAAGATGAAGCTTAAAACTAGATCAGCCTTGATCACGGCCGGAACGAGCGGCATCGGTCCTGCCGTTGCTAAGTCGTCCGCGGGGAATTTGCAGGCGGCGCCAACATCGTCAGAAAAATGTTCCAGATCGGTGAATACGAGACGCTCTTTCTCACCTCGGAGCCGTCAGGCTATCGCCAGCCAGCGAGATCATAAAGGGACGAAAACAAAGTGGTCCGCACTAAGGATACTGTCCTCTGCAGCTCTCACGTTCACCTTGGCGACGACCGCGTTTGGGGCCGACGGGCATACGTCGGTGGGAGAGGAAGCAAAGATCCGGGCTCTTGAGGATCGTCTCGTGGAAGCGAATAGGACCAAGGATGTCGCAGCTACGATGGGGCTTTACGCCTCCAATACGAATGTGCTTATCTTTGACGTTGTCCCACCACGTCAGATGACGAAGCAGGATGAGGAAAAGAACGTCACCAGTTATTTTGCATCGTTCGATGGCCCTGCGGGACTGGAGATCAGCGATCTCAACATCACTGTCAGTGGCGATCTCGCCTACGCGTATATGACCCAGCACTTCTATGGCAAGCAGCGAGCTGGCGGACAGCTCGACATCAAGGCCCGTGTTACGGACGTCTATCGCAAGATTGGTGGTCGATGGTACATCGTCCATGAGCATGTGTCCGTCCCAGTGAATATTCAGACGGGGCAGGCTGATCTGCAATCCAAGCCATGAGCGAAAGCGGAAAAGCAGCGACGTTCGACCTCGCTGGGAAGAAGGCACTCGTCACCGGTGCGGCGAGGGGCATCGGCGCGGCGATCGCAATGGAACTCGCCAAAAATGGTGCCGACGTCGCTATCACTTTCAAGAGTTCGCAACGTCAGGCGGACGATCTGGTCAATGCGATCACCAAACTGGGGCGCCAGGCGTTTGCAATCAGGGCGGACAGCGGCGATGCCGAGGCAGTGACGCGATCTGTGAACGAGGCCGTTACTAAATTCGGCCGTCTCGACATCCTCGTAAATAATGCGGGAGTGCTGCACTATGGACGCCTCGAAGACATGTTGGTCGACACGATCGACGAGATTATCGATGTGAACATCAGAAGCAGCGTGCTTGCCACGCGAGCAGCAATCCCGCACATTCCAAACGGGGGGAGAATCATCTTCATTGGCTCCTGTTTAGCCGAGCGGGTTTCTCTGACCGATGTCGCCATTTATTCGATGTCGAAGTCGGCCCTGCTGTCGCTGACGCGCGGTCTGTCCCGAGACCTGGGTCCCCGCAATATTACCGTCAACCTGGTGCATCCCGGTCCTACCGACACCGACATGAACCCGGCGGATGGGAAGGGAGCAGATGGCCTACGGGCTCAGATGGCACTAGGCAGGTTTGGATCGGCCGGTGACGTCGCCACTGCTGTCGCCTATCTAGCCAGCCAGTCTGCCCGACACATTACTGGCACTGGCCTCGTGATCGATGGCGGCTTGAACGCCTGACTCTCAATGCCGCCGATGACATACGGCTTCGATAAGTCGAATCACCTGCACAGTGGGCGGCACTCAATCCTCGCGGCTTTTTTGCCTGCGCCCGTAGCGTGGCGAACACGGCGCAGGCCGGCAACGCCCTGACGTGGTGGTACCAGCCGTGCCGTCGGCGTACCTCATATTGATCGAACCCGCATTCGAATCGGTCGCCCGCACGCCAGTTTCGATTTTCCACGTACGGCCCGCGACGTTGGTAACCGTCCAACAAAGGCGTCTTCCCGGATAATTATCCGGTTGCTCATGGCAAAACATATCCATTCATGGGATTGCATTTCCTAGGCCCATTTCGTTACGCTTGAGTTGAACAACTGGTCCTCAACGGTCGGGGCGTGCTGCACTCTACCAGGCAAAGGAGCGATGAATGCGTGTGCGTCCAGCGATAACTGATGACTCTGAGTCCATTAGCAGAATCGCGAAAACTACTTTTTCGCTGGCGTGCCCCGCAGACACACGGGCAGAAGAGTTAGAGCGCTACATCAGCGAAAATCTATCCCTATCGTGTTTTCAGACCGCGTTGGTCACGTCAAGCCAGGAGGTGCAGGTGCTGGAGAAAGCCGGCGATGTCGCGGGTTTCAGTCTGGTCGACTACAAGCCCGATCGCTTAAGCATCGCGCTGGCGGATGGCATTCCTGAGTTGAAACGATGCTATGTCGCGTCGGAGCATCATGGGACGGGCGCTGCACAGCTCCTGCTAACAGCTACGCTTGCTGGTGTTTCCAATCGCATCCGACTCACGGTGAATGATCAGAATGCCAGGGCCATACGCTTCTACCAACGTAATGGGTTTATGACAGTGGGAGAAATGAGCTTTCAATGCGGTGGGGATATCCACCGAGATTTGGTGATGATACGCGAGTGGAATGAGTTGGCGTAACTGCTTGCCGACGAAATCATTTGGATTAGCATACTCCCTTCAACGATGTGCCAACAAGTCCTCAGTTTTTCTTGCTCGCCGAGTTGGAAGTCGCGCAAGAATATCTTTCGAATCAGCATGCGGATCATGAACATTTAGCCGCGCAGACTGAATCAAATTCATGTTCGCCGCCGCCCCGTTTGCTGGACCCTGCGCAGCGCGTCCTGCAAACAACCCGGTCGAGCGCCCCAGCGCAAGTGCGAGATCATTCTGCCCATATCGGGCAGGAAGTTGAAGTCCATTACCGTTGGCATCCCTTGTACGGGCGTCGCGTCAAGGTATGACACTTCGAGGCGAAGCGGCGGTCGCGTGGCGCACGTCGAAGCCAGTCCCGCGTAGTAAGGGTGGTCTCGGCTTGGATGCTGGATCGTGTCATGTGTTCTGCCATGGCGTTGGGCGAGCCGTGCGTTCCTGTGACGGTGCTGAACGAACTCGACCGGCTGCTGGTTGACTGGCGCTTGCGAGCACACTCGTCGGACGCCCCCCCCTACCGTCCGGGAGAAACGCAATGGACAAAGCTGCCAAGGGGCGTACTGCCACGCGCACAAACGCCCGCATTGACGCTGTCTCAGATGAGTCTGAGATTCGACACCGCCGAGCTTCAGGGGAACGAGCGCGGCGCAGTGAGCAAGGTTAATCACACACCTTGGGAACGTGCTACTCCAGGCCGCAGGCGTCACCATCCGCAAGGTCTGACGATGACGAACGTTGATCGTCTGCCAGCGCCTTTGCTCTGCCAACTGGCTGTTGTTCGCCACGTGCAGGTCAAAGAACTTGCGGCGCGCGTGGCGCGAACGACAGCGGCAAGTTGTTCATGATATGCGATCCATGACGTTTTTTGAGGGTTATACGTCCTTTGCGTCATTACCCATGTGTTCCATAATTTGCCCACGAAATCAAGTTGAGAGAAGCGCGGTTGCGCTTCGACCATTTGGCTTGACCGATTACCAAGCAGAGAAAGGAATGCAAATATGAGGCTTAAGAATAAGTCAGCGCTGATTACTGGCGGCACGAGTGGCATCGGTCTTGCCACTGCCAAACTTTTCATCGCAGAAGGCGCCCGAGTGGTGGTAACTGGTCGCGACGAGACGGCGTTCGAGCGCGTGAAGGCCGAGCTCGGCGAGAATGCGCTCGTCCTCAAGGGAGACGTACGTTCAATCAATGACATGCGGGCGATTGCTGCCGCGGCAAAAGAGAAGTTCGGTGGCCTGGATGTCGTTTTCGCCAACGCTGGTTGGGCTTTCCCATCCGCACTCAATGACATCGACGACGAACTCTATAGCGAGATCATGGACATCAACGTCAAGGGCGTAGTGTTCACGCTTCAAGCGGTGCTGCCGGACTTGCGGGAAGGCTCCTCAGTCATTCTCAATACATCGTTCGTCGATCAAACCGGCAAACATGGCATTTCGTTGACCGCGGCGGCAAAGGCCGCGGTGCGATCGCTTGCCCGTAGTTGGTCATACGAGTTTCTCGATCGCAAGATCCGATTTAACGCGATCGCGCCGGGTGGCATGGAGACGCCCCTGCTCAGCAAATGGGGGATGTCGGACGAGGACGTCCGCAACTTCAAAAGCGAGTTCGCGAAAACCATTCCGGTTGGCCATATGGGAAAGGCCGAAGACATTGCTTACGCGGCACTCTACCTCGCGAGCGACGAGTCCTCTTACGTCGTGGGCACTGAGCTGGTCGTGGATGGCGGTGCTTCACAGCTTTAAGTCTTCGGTTGCCGATTTCAGAGCCGCACTCGTCGTCTCGGGTCGTTCACCTCTCAATCACACCCCCACCGCGTCTTACGCTGCGGTGGTTTTCCAATCTGCCCTAACCCGGCTGCGCCCCCAGAGGGAGCCGAAGTGCAAGGAGAAATTATCTTGACCGACAACAGAGAAAATCACGCTCCCGGCGAACAGCTCACCAGAGCAGGTCATTCTCGTCGCGATGTTCTCAAGTTTGGCAGCGTTGCAGCGCTCGGCGCCGTTCTTGGGGGCGGAGCCTTGCTTGGCGGCGCCACGCCCGCGCTTGCACAGTCAGTCAGTCAGGGGCCGTTGGCCCCGAGTGATCCACTCAATATTCTCATCGTGAATTACGACGGCGGCACGCTTCTCGATTTCGCCGGTCCTAGCGAGATTTTCCACCGGCTACCGAATACGAACGTCCGCTATGCGAGTCTCAACGGTGGCACGGTGACTCTCGAATTCGGGGTCGTCTATGGCAAGACCGAAAGATTGGCCGATATCGATAAAACTGACTTGATCCTGGTTCCAGGCGGATCTGATTTGTCGGCACCGATGAGTCCGGAGTATCAGGCTCAAATCCGGCGTCTGGCCGAAAGTGCCAAATATATTACGTCGGTTTGCAACGGTTCACTCGTGCTCGCCGCAACCGGCGTTCTCAACGGTAAGCGAAGCGCCTGTCATTGGGCCTTCGTCAACAAACTGTCTGAATATGGCGCCATCCCTGTTCCGGATCGTTTCGTGGAAGACGACAACGGCCGGTTCATGAGCGGCGGTGGTGTGACGGCAGGCATCGATTTCGCCCTTCGCGTTGCAGCAAAGCTGCGTGGTCAACAGGCCGCCGAATTTACGCAGCTCTTGATCGAATATGATCCCGCGCCGCCGTTCCATTCCGGTCACCCCCGAGACGCCCGGCCGGAATTGATGGCGATGGTCGACAAGGAGCTGCCCGGTGCATCTAAGGGCCTCGCACGAATTCCGGGCGTTCGCTGAAGCGTTGGCGGGCAGTGTGTGCGAAATCATCTCGCTGACTGCCTGCGGTCACGATTTTCTCAGTAGTCGAGATAACCAAATTGAGCAATCCCTATGCGATCGATTTTTACCAAATTTGTTTTATTGCCAGTTGCTGTGGCCCTCGCTGCCATGTCCGCTACCGTCTACGCGGCAGGTCCCCGGCCGTCCACGGAGGCAGCCATTAAAGCTGAAAATGACCGCTGGGCCGATGCCTTCAGACGAGGCGATTATCAGGCGATTGGGCATCTCTACACCGATGACGGAACACTTCTGCAGCCTGGCGGCGAGCGCGTCACGGGCCCCGCAGCGATCACAAAATATTTCAAGGATGGATACGCGGGGAAAGCACCGGATACGGTGACCTTCAGCAACTACGAGTTTTACGGTAACGACGAAGTCGTGGCCGAGGTGTCGGACTCGATCGTCCGGAGCCATGATGGAGAACTGAAGTCGCGCGGCAAGCAGATCCTCATATTTCTGAAACAGGGCGGTGCTTGGAGACTTCACCGCGATATCTGGAACGACAATGGTCCGCTGAAGCCAAATGATCGCTGACCCAACATTGCCAACATAGGTGTCACATGTTCAAGAATGTTCTCATCGTCTATGCACATCACGATCCGAACTCGTTTGCCAAGGCGATGCTGGATCGCACTGTCGAAACGCTTGCCCGACAAGGGTATGCCACACGTGTGTCCGACCTGCACGCCATGGCATTCAAGGCCGTCGCCGATGATGCCGACTTCATCGAACCCCACCCTGGCGGGGGACCGGGTTCGGGTACCGACTATCAGTCCCGACAGCGTGTCGCTTCAATAGAGGGGGGTTACGCGCCCGACATCCTGGACGAACTTGACAAGCTCACCTGGGCCGATGCTGTCGTTTTTTTGTTTCCACTTTACTGGTTTCATGTCCCGGCAATCCTCAAGGGTTGGTTCGACCGAGTGTTCGCCTACGACCGCGTATATAGCAACGACCATCCAGATATTGGCGCCTACCGGCGTGGCGGCCTCACGGGCAAGCGGGCTTTAATCGGTACGACCTTTGGCGCGCCCGAACCGCGCGAAGGAGCGGTGCCGAGCCGGCATTCCGAGCGGTTCGAGTCCATCCAGAATGGCGTACTTGCTTACGCTGGGTTTGATGTGATGGCTCCCTTCTATGCCTGGTCGGTCGCTCACGTCGGCTCGGATCGTCGTACCGAATACCTGGATGAGTGGGAAAGTCGTGTGCTAGGGCTCTTTGCAGAAACGCCCGAACTGCGCGCCGCCGCCGGCCCCACGCCACAGCCGACTGTGCTGCTGGGACGGGTGCGAGAGCCTGGCGAACAGGTCTGGCCTTACGGGGGCGACCGGGCTCTAGCGGGCTTCGCGGCGATGGAGCGGCTACGGGCAAAGCCTGGTCAGGCGGAGGCACTCGTGCAAAAGCTCAAACCGCTAGTCGCTGCTGCCAGTGCGGACGGCGGAACACGAATCTACGCTTTGCTGCGCTCGCGCGATGACAACGACGACATATGGTTGATCCAAACCTTCGACGACGTTGCTGCCGCAGAGCAGCATGCAAATGCAGAGCCCTTCGCAACGATCCTCGACGAGATTGCCCCATTGCTTGCGGAACCGGCCTGCATCGTCCGCCTAATTCCTTTGCTCGCAAAAGGTCTCTAGTAGTACAGAATGGTTCGGATATTGACAACCATCAATCGATTGGCTAATGACGGAAGAAGTGCAGAGAGACACACCTCCTTCCAGACTCAGATTCGACGAATACAACATCTTGACATTCCACATCTAGTCGGCCCGAACACGGTCGATAACCATCGGTATTTGGCCACTGCAGGAGCATAAGAGGAAGATTTCTGAGAATAGGCACTTGAAGATAGGTAGCTTGATCTTTCCAAATATGGACCAATGTGATTTCACGGGGTCATTTGAAGCGCTGTCGCGTATCCCCAACTCGACGTTCTACACATTGTGGAAAGACAAAGGCGTTGTGCGAGATATGCGAGGCATGCAGCTGGTTCCGGACACCTCGTTCGGAGAAGCGCCTCAACTCGATGTGCTAGGGCGTGTTCACACTAATTGAATTTACCTGTAAACTTCGGGAATGGAACTCACCGAAGCCCAATTTCAAAAGATCGAACATTGTTTGCCGCGTCAGCGTGGCAACGTAAGCATGTCGAATCTTCAAGTGCTAAATGCGATTCTTTACGTTGCTGAGCATGGTTGCAAATGGCGTGGTTTGCCAAAGCGCTTTGGCCGATGGCACACGGTCTATACGCGCATGAACCGTTGGTCCAAAAGTGGCGTGCTGGATCGCGCATTTACCGAACTGCAGCGTGCCCAGATTGTTCGTGTCAGGATCGAGGCAGTCTCGCTGGATAGCACGATTGTAAAAGTGCATCCAGACTGGACTGGCGCATTAAAAAAAACGGACCGCAATCCATCGGCAAGTGCCGGGCCGGATGGACTACCAAGATTCATATGGTTGCCTCGGATGCTCGAACAGCCATAACGTTTTCACTTTCTCCCGGCCAGGCCGGTGATGCCCCCGAAGGACGAGCCTTGCTACAAAGCCTCGGGCCACCGAATCGGCCACTGTACTTGCTCATGCATAAGGCGTATGAGGGCAACGAGACGCGACAACTCGCACTTGACCTGGGCTTCATCCCCGTTGTCCCGCCAAAAAGCAATCGCCTTGAGCCATGGGAATACGATCGGGAAATGTACAAACGTCGAAACGAAGTGGAGCGACTGTTCCGAAGACTCAAAGGCTTCCGTCGCATCTTCTCGCGATTCGACAAGCTGGATGTGATGTTCATCGCTTTCATCAATTTCGCGCTTATCGTCGATGGACTCAGGTAGTGTGAACACGCCCTAGTCATTCCCGGGGGGTATGGCCAGGAAGAAGTCGCAACCGATGGAGAAGTTCTCACATTTATTCGGGAGCAGGCCAAGCGTGCCTTGTATGTGTACTCGGTATGTACCGGCGCTCTTATCTGCGGCGCCGCTGGCTTGCTGCATGGCCGAAAAGCGACGACTCACTGGACGGCAATGGAAGTGCTGCCGTTCTATGGCGCAACCCCCATCGATGACCGCGTCGTCATCGATGGCAATTACGTGAGCGCGGGAGGCGTTACATCAGGCATTGACGGCTCTCTCATCCTGGCCGCACTTCTCCATGGAGATCAAATAGCAAAAGAACTCCAACTCTACATGGCGTACGATCCGCAACCGCCGTTTGACTCGGGCTCACCTACGAAGGCATCCGCTGACGTCTTGAGCGCCGTCCGTGCGCGAGCACAGGAAATCACTGAACAACGCTTTGCCAGCGCTCGCAAGTACGCGGACCGAGCATTAGATCCTGTGTAACTACTCATTCCGTACGATGCCCTCCACATTTCTTGCCGACGCGACCCCAGCAGAATCGATGGCAGTTTGACCATCGATCGATCATCGGCTGCCCATGAGTCTGCTCTCGCGCCGGATTGATTGCGGCGGATGTCCATGTAGTTTGACGAAAGCCCTCCGCATTCGCTCTGGATCGGTGAATCCCACAGCCAGAGCAATCTGCTCGATCGGTTCGCTACCGTCTTGCAAGCGTAGTCGCGCAGCTTCAACTCGTAACCGCTCAACCGCCTTAGCAGGCGTTTCACCAGTTTCTCGGCGAAATGCCCGTCCGAATTGTCGCGGACTTAATCTTGCAGCATCTGCGAGTCTCTCAACAGGTAGTGCTTCAGCTAAATGTTCCCTGGCAAAGTTCAGAGCGATGCGAATGCGATCCGATTCCGGCTCCATCTGCGACATAGCCGAGAATTGCGACTGACCTCCTGGTCGGCGATACGGAACAACCAGGAGCCTGGAGACAGCGCGCGCAATTTCTGCGCCCATATCCGTTTCAATCATCGCGAGTGCCAAGTCTATTCCAGAGGCGATGCCTGCCGACGTCCAAATGTGACCGTCCGCTATATAGATGCTATCGCCCTCAACTCTGGTGCGAGGAAAGCGTGACTGCAATTGAGTTGTGTATCGCCAGTGCGTTGTTGTTCTCCGGTCGTCCAGCAAGCCGGTTTCCGCAAGCAAAAACGCCCCCGTACACACGCTTGCCACGCGCGAGGCTCTGGCGCCCAATTTCTTGGCAGCGGCGATGTTCTCCGATGTTTGCATCGGATCTATATCCCCGCCCACGAAAATTACAGTGTCAAACACGCGCCGTCCGATCGGCTTTGTCTCAATCGGAAGACCCGCATTGCCGAGAATTGATCCTCCTACCTGCGAGATTAGTTGAAGATCGTAGGGGGTATGGCCGGCGGCTGTGGTCACCTGATTAAAAGTCGAAAGTGGCCCAGCAAGATCAAGAAGATCGTAGCCACGGCAAACGAAGAATCCAATTCGATGCATGATGACGTAGTCAACTGGAAACCTTGAAGTGTCCAATTTTAAGGGAAAAACGAAAAATTAGACACATGTCCTTAGATCGAGTGCCAGTCCGGATCGTAAAGGCGGCCGCCGCCTGCACACTGGCCGCCTGCAGGAGTTTCTCGCAAACTCTGGCAGCGGCCTACGGTGCCGTACGCCCCAACGATTTGCCCTTCGGTAATAGAGATGACCGCCACTCCAGCAGCGTAGGTCGACCGGAATTCGACACGTCCATATAACTAGGTGGACTCGCGATCCTCCCGCCATTGATCGAGGTAGGCCATGACCGCCCGCAAAGCCTCGTTTCGAACCGCGATATCGATGCGGCCTTCCTGTAAATAACCGAACTTCAGGCAGGCAAGCCCAATTTCGACGGCGAGCGCTGCAACGTCCGGAGACAGCGGCAACGCCGGCAGTTCGCCAAATCGCGCGGCCGCATCGCGTAGCAAACGCCCGATCGAGGCATTCTTGGTGGCGTGGGCGGCACGATCCGCGTCGCTGAAAGAACCGTTGAGAAGAAGCACGCTCGCCGCAGGGTGGGCGTTGTAGTAGTCCACGCAGGTATCGATCACCGTACGCACCCAGGTGTGAAGCGTGCGAGTCCGGGCGGCTCCCGAGTTCGCGATAGCGTCACTGAGGCGCTGCATGTGGATCTGCGCGATATGTGCGAATAGCGTGTATTTGTCCGGAAAGAACGGGTAAATGCTGGCCCTCGGCACCTCCGACATTTCCGCAAGAGCGGGAATCGAAGTCTTTTCGGGGCCCTGCTCTTCCAGCATGCGCTCGGCCGCCTCGATGACTCGCGTCATGCGCTCCAGCGAGCGCTCCTGGACAGGACTGCGCGTGCGCTTCCCTTTGGCGGGATTTGCATCTGAATCAGACATATGTTAGATTTATAAACAACAAATGTTGGATATGAAGAGTTTCGACACTCAAGGTTACACCATCTCCCGCTCCGATCGCGCAGGCCATCCCGCGCACGCCGCCGGGGTCGGAACCATGACGATGTACAGGGATTCTGCCGGGTCGGTGCTCGACGTGTCGCAAAGCCCCCGCCTCGACCTGTCAACCGGAAGAAACGCAATGGAAACTGCATCCACGAAAGTCCACATCCATGTCGAGGAACAGGGCAGCGGCGCGCCTTCACTGATCTTCCTGCACTACTGGGGCGGCTCGTCCAGGACGTGGCGCGACGTCATAGGCGCACTCCCGGGCGCGCATCACACGCTCGCCGTGGATCTTCGCGGCTGGGGCGCGTCGGACGGTCCCCGCGAAGGTTATGCGCTGGCGGACTTTGCGGACGATGTGCGCGACGTCATCGCCGAGCGCGGCGTGTCGAACTTCGTGCTGGTCGGGCACTCGATGGGCGGCAAGATCGCTCAACTCATCGCGTCGCAAAAGCCCGAAGGGCTGGTCGGGCTGGTTCTCGTGGCCCCTTCGCCTCCGACGCCGCTTGCGCTGCCCCCAGAGGTGCGCGAAGGCATGGAAAGCGCCTATTCGTCTGCCGCTTCGGTCGAAGCAACGATCGACCATGTGCTCACGGCGAAGTTGCTCACCGAAGACCAGCGAAAGCAAGTGATCGAGGACAGTCTGCGTGGCGGCGCAGTGGCAAAGCTCGCGTGGCCACGCTACACAAGTCAGGAAGATATTTCGGCGGCAGTGAGCGCGATTACCGTGCCGACCCTGGTGATTGCGGGCGAACTGGATCGGGTCGACAGCGTATCGACGCTGGAGACCGAGTTGCTCACCCGCATTCCCCATGCGGTCATGCGCGTGCTCCGCGGCACCGGGCATTTGTCGCCGCTTGAATCCCCGCGTGACATAGCGGAATTGCTGGGCCAATTTCTTGCATCGCTGGCGCCGGAAGCGGCAACGCTTAACGGCAGGTAAGACGGCGGCACATGCCGCTGTTTGCATCACGCATGTTTCGCCGACGTCGCAGGCGTTTCGGCAATCAGGTAGTTGTCGTTTGTCGTTATCCCATCCCTATCTTCAGGAACGATCCGCAATGTCCAAGACTATCCTTATCACGGGTGCCGGCTCCGGATTCGGCGAAGCGGCCGCAATCGGCCTTGCGCGCAAAGGTCACAACGTCATTGCCACCGTGCAATGTTCGCCCCAGGTCACACCGCTGCGCGAAAAAGCCAAGACGCTCGGACTCGCCAACCTGCGGGTCGAGAAACTCGATCTATTTGATTCACACGATATGGCTTTTGCCCAGAGCTGGGATATCGACGTCCTCTGGAACAATGCCGGCATGGGAGAAGGCGGCCCGGTCTTCGAGATCCCTCTCGATCTGGTTCGTCGCAACTACGAGGTCAACGTTTTCTTGCCGCTCACCCTCACGCAAAGCTTTGTCAAAAAGTGGATCGCGCAGAAAAAGCCGGCGAAGATCGTTTTCACATCGTCGATGAGCGGGCTGTTCTCCCCCGCGAACTGGGGCGTGTACGCGTCGACCAAGCATGCTCTGGAATCGATTGCCGAAGCACTGCAGCAGGAATTGGCCGTGCATGGCATCAAGGTTCAGACCATCAATCCCGGCGCCTTTTACACCGGCTTTAACGAAACCATGGCGGACACGGCATTCCGGTGGCTCGACGACGCGAAAAACATCACCCGGCGCGCCGACTTGCGCGCGCAGTTCGACGAGGCGCTGGCGTCACCGCTCGGGCACCTCGACGCCCAGGAAATGATCGATCGCATGATCGAGATCGTGCCCGCCGACGCGGGGAAGTTCCGCAACGTCGTGCCTGTGGCAGTCGAAGATATGCTGAAGGCACAGCAACTCGCAGCGTGGGACAACCGGATCTGACTTGCGCCGGGAAACGCTGGCTCCGCGCCCCATGGACGAGACGGAAAAGCATGAACGACTCCATTTCGGTTCGACAGGGGGCGCAGATCGTTCCGATCGTCCCGCATATCGCAAGACGGCATCCCGATCTGGCTGTACGGGGATTGCATGTGGAATACCACGCGATTGAAGCGACGGCCTTCCCTGAACGCGAGCTTCTACAACACAATCTCTTCCTCTACACCGGTCCGGCTGCGCGAGCGGAGATTAAAAGCCCCGAGTTCTCCGGGCTGAGATGGATTCGTCCCGGCTCTCTCTGGGTCATGCCCCAGGGAAGCCGGCATGGCGTCCGTTTCGAAAGCGCGGTGGAAGGAGTGGCGCTGGCATTTGATCAAGTACAGCTTGACACCCTGGTGCTGTCCGCAGGCGGCAAACATTCCGTCCCGATCGTTCAATCTCTGGCGGCGTGCCCACCGAAAATCGAGCATCTGATGCGCGCGTTGGGGCACGAAAGCCATCAGCCCAGCGCACCGGGCCATGTCGGCCTGGAATGTATCGCTACGGCAATCGTTCTGGCGCTGAGTCAACATGCGGGGGCCACGGTGATATCGTCAAAGGCCGGCCCCCGGCTTGCGCCACGGCAGATTCGTGCTATCAAGTCCTACATCGACGAACGACTCGGTCAGCCCATCGCATTGTCCGATCTGGCTGGTGCCGCCGGACTGAGTCCCTTTCACTTTCTCCGCGCATTCAAAGGTAGCTTGGGCGTGACACCCGGACAGTATCTTCTTGATTGCCGAATGGAGCGAGCGAGGCTGCTGCTCAAGAACGGCAACCTGAGCATTACCGAAGTCGGTATCCACGTCGGCTTCGACGATTTGAGCCACTTCTCACGCGCTTTCCGCCGGGTAGTGGGAATCGCGCCGTTGATGTTCCGGAAAAACTGTCGAGAATAAGCAAGGAACGTCAAATTGCCGCAATTTCGGGTAACGGCGATTCCGGATAACTCCAGCAAAATCGGCGCAGCCGCCATGTTGAATCTCGCGTAATTATTGCGGGCTTCCGTGGCTCAAGACTCGCCCTTTCTGCTGCTTCCCCGGAGAAAAACACTCATGGCACAAACCGTCCCGGTAAAAAACATCGTCTTGGTCCACGGCGCTTTTGCCGATGGATCGAGCTGGTCCAAAGTCATCCCGCTGCTGCAAACCAAGGGTTATAAGGTGACTTCCGTGGGCAACCCGCTCACCTCCTTCGAGGATGACGTGGCCGCAACCCGGCGGGCCATCGCAGTACAGGATGGTCCGGTCATCCTCGTCGGCCATTCTTACGGCGGGGTCGTCATCACGGAAGCAGGCAATGACCCGAAGGTCGTCGGGCTCGTCTATGTCGCGGCCTTTGCGCCCGACGCGGGACAGTCGATCGGAGAAATCGCGCAGGGCTTCCCGAAACCTTCGGGACTGGATCACCTCGATCCACTGGCCGACGGCTTTCTGCGCCTGTCGGTGGAAGGCATCGAAAGCGGACTGGCGCAGGACTTAAGCAAGGAAGAGAAGGCGCTTCTCGCCGCGGTTCAACCCCAGACGGCGGCTTCCATCTTCGGGGCGCACCCGACGCAGGCGGCGTGGCATAACAAGCCTTCGTGGTACATCGTGGCTGCGAACGATCATATGATCGCACCGGAGCACGAAGCCAGCATGGCCCTCCAGATTAAGGCGACGACAACGACCCTACCTTCGAGCCACGTCGTCATGCTGTCTCATCCGCGGGAAGTCGCGCAAGTCATCGAGGATGCCGCGACAGCGAGCAGTTAATAAATAACCTGCAACGCCCGTTTGGCCTTTTGCGAGGCGAAGCGACCTCGCATTCACTCTTTCTCCGGGTAGCGAGCATCGTCATTGCGCCGAGGCGACGGCTGCGGGAGGCATCGAAAACCTGACAGACGTGGAGGCCGAGGCTCTGGTCGGCAAACCGGACCGGCATCGACGCGCCTGATGGAGTTTGATAGAGCTAAAGACGACGAAAGGTTGTCCAGCTTTTCGCAATAGAGGCAACTGATCATTCAGCACTTTATCCAATCCCCACGACGACGGGATTTGGTCACCGAAATTTCTTCCCAACGGAAAACAAATGAGCTCTCAAACAAACGAACAGAATCCTTCGGTATCGAGGCGCAATATTCTGATGGCGAGCGCAGGCGCAGTTGCTGCGGCGACGGTTTCCAGTTTCTCCCACGCCGCCGATACTTCGCCGCGCAAAGAGGCATCCATTCACTCTGCACATCCAGGAGCGCAAGCCATGAACTACGTCACCACCAAAGACGGCGTCGATATCTTTTACAAAGACTGGGGGCCGAAGGATGCGCAGCCCATCTTCTTCCATCATGGCTGGCCCCTGAGCTCCGATGACTGGGACGCGCAGATGCTCTATTTCCTCAGCAAAGGCTTCCGTGTCATTGCCAATGACCGTCGCGGCCACGGTCGCTCCAGCCAGGTGAGCGACGGCCACGACATGGACCATTACGCCGCCGATGCAGCAGCCGTGGTCGAGCACCTCGATCTGAGGAACGCGGTCCACATCGGCCATTCCACCGGCGGTGGCCAGGTAGCGCGCTATGTCGCAAAATACGGTCAACCGCAGGGCCGTGTCGCCAAAGCTGTGCTCGTCAGTTCTGTTCCCCCCCTGATGCTCAAGACCCAGACGAATCCGGGCGGCACACCGATCGAGGTGTTCGATAATTTCCGCAGCGCCCTCGCCGCCAACCGGGCGCAGTTCTACATCGACGTCGCCAGTGGCCCTTTCTATGGCTTTAACCGCCCCGGCGCGAAGGTCTCGCAAGGCGTGATCGACAATTGGTGGCGCCAAGGCATGATGGGCAGCGCCAAGGCACATTACGACGGCATCAAAGCATTTTCTGAGACCGACCAGACCGACGACCTGAAGGCGATAACGGTACCTACTTTAGTCACCCAGGGCGACGACGACCAGGTGGTCCCCTACACCGACGCCAGCCTGCTCCAGGTAAAGCTGCTGAAGAACGGCACACTTAAAATCTATAAGGGCTATCCGCACGGCATGCTCACTACCCATGCCGACGTGATCAACCCCGACCTGCTCGCCTTCATCCGGAACTGACGAGTACGGCGCCCGACGCCGCGCCCACTTGTTATCGCCTCCGGAAAGATGCAATACGTCCCGGCCGGTATCACGTAAAAGGCGGCGACAGCATATGCACCAGTCGGGCGCACGCAGCACATGAGTTGAGCCTTTGCCCATCCGAGGTCTGCAAACGCTGTGTCCTTCGCAAGTCGAGTCGCCCAAGCGCTGGCGGGGCTCTGTCACATCAAATCGTGTCTCTCGCGCACTCCAAGTCTTTAAGAGGGCAGTTCAAAAAGGCTGCTCAGTTCGGCTGAAGATGTTCCAGCAGACGAGTGAGCAGGCTAGTTTGAGGAATGCTTCGTGAATGTCAGATCGGCGCTCGAAGCGAATGCGAAGACGCCGGAAACCATGGAGCCACGAATGAGTCCGTTCAACGACCCAACGGAACTTGCCGAGACCGCTGCCGTGTTCGGTGCGGCGCCTGGCGATGACCGGTCTGATTCCACGCTCGCGAAGTTGGCGGCGATGCGAGTCGGAGTCGTAGCCACGGTCGGCGTAGATGACCTTGGGTTTGCGAAGCGGTCGGCCGCGTGTGCCGCGAATCGGCGGGATAGCGTCGACCAGCGGCAGCAGTTGCGTGACATCATTGCGGTTCGCGCCGGTCACGATCACGCTGACAGGAACGCCGTTCGCGTCTACGAGGACGTGGTGTTTGGACCCTGGTCGTGCGCGATCGGTGGGGTTTGGCCCAGTTTTTGGCCCGCCCCAACGGCTCGCACGGACGATGAATCGACAGCCGCATATGAGAAATCGAGCTGGCCAGATTCGCGCAGCTTGTCGAGCAGTAGCCCGTGCAGCTTGTCCCACACCCCGGCCTGCTGCCAGTCGTGCAACCGACGCCAACAAGTCGCTCCAGAGCCGAAGCCCAACCGGGTCGGCAGATGGTTCCATCGCATTCCTGTCTTCAGCACAAGCAGGATGCCATTGAGTGCTGCACGGTCCGAGACCGGCAACCTTCCAGGGTATCGCTGGCGTCGCGGTTTGGGCGGTGGAAGTAGCGGTTCGATCAGTGCCCACAATTCGTCATCGATGATAGGTGCCGGCATTCCTTGATCCGTTGTTCAGGTATCCAAGGTTAACCGTTTCGTGGAAAAGTAAACAGCCCTTCCGAGCTCTTTTTGAACTGCCCTCTAAGCAAGCATTCAATCCGAGCGCTGGCATAGAAAAAATCTGTGCCGTTGCCCCCAGTTTACCCAGACCGGTCTGGATGACATCAAGCTGCTTCGGTGAAGGCAAGTTGCTGCGGAACATCTTCGATGATTTGTCCCATCCGATCCGATCCGACGAAACGGCACGGACACATAGCCACCCGGTTTATAGGTATGACACGCGACGTGTGTTTGCCAGCTGAAGTGGGCGACTGTGACCGGCGTCTCAGAGGCTGCTCCAGAGACTGAATCAATCGCCGTTGTACAGCTACTCTGATTGACCAATACTTTACTGATCCGCATCGAACCTGTTTTGGGCGTCGTCGATCTCCGCGATATGGTCGCATGCCCATTTCCCAAGCGCCACGACAGGTTTGCCAAGCGATTGGCCAAGTTTCGTGAGTGCGTATTCCACTTGCGGGGGACTGCTGGGGAGGACAGTCCGCGATACGATTCCATCGCGCTCCAATGCACGCAAGGTCCGCGTCTGCATCTGCTGCGAGATCCCTTCGATGCTGCGTTTGATGTCGTTGAAACGACGAGGGCCAGGTCGAAGCAGGACGATGACAAGCACACTCCACCTATCGCCAATACGAGTCAGCACGCGGCCGACACGGCGCGTGTCCTTCAATACATAACGGCCGTCCTCAGTCATACTCATGTGACTAGATCCCACATTTATGCGTTCTCTCAACCAGCGAAATGGCTCTATATTTAACCTCGGTCAATTAATGAACAGCCCCGCAGCAAGCTCTGAGGATTACCCACATCTCTTGATTTGATTCCGGCGTAGGCTACTCGTTTTGCCGGAAGATGCGATACACGACCGTGCTCTCGTGCAGTGCGAGAAAGCCACGCCACATGACGGTTGGTCCCGGAGGAAGGTCGTGCTTGCGATTGAGATAACCACCGAGCTTTGCAACCCAAAGCACCACCTGCGCGAGCGTCGGCGGTTCGGCCGGCGCTTGCGTTGTGCCGTGTATCCGGCAATACAGCGCGCGCCATTCGACCGGCTGCAGCAGCACTTCGCAGGACAGGTCGCCGTCAAGGCGGGCCAACAGCGTCGCGTACATGATGCGCCAACTGATGACAGCAAACAATGCTGTGGCGCGCACGAAACGATCGAGGTGGCCGAATTGTCGGGCTTCGATCTGGCACCCGCTCTTCAGGACGCGATGCCACGATTCGATCGTCCAGCGGCGGGCATACCACGCCAGACGTTCGAGTGCGTCATCGCAGTTCAGTGTCGGCACTGAACTCAGCAACATCCATTCGATTGGCTCGACGCCCTCGGGGGGCTGAGTCTCCAGCGCGTGGATCACAAACACCTCGGCATCAGGCAACTTATCGCGCTGACGGCTGCGCGGCGGATGCAGCCGGAGCGCCTTGCAACGCACCGTCAATTGCGCAGTACGTGTCGGCGCCTTTCCATTGCGTGTCGGCACCAGCAGATCCGTTTCGCCCACAGCGGGCTCTGCCGCAACGGCGTCCCACAGATATGCCTGCGGATGCGCGACGCGGCGGCTCCAGGCTGCGCGTACCAGCCAGTCAACACCCGCAGGCCGAGGGGCGATGAACGCATCGTAGACATCGCCGTCGCGGTCGGAGATGCCGATGATGTGGGTGTCGGGGCAACGCGTTTTCAGCGACGCCAGATGCTCAAGACCTTCGAGCCACTTGAAGCTTTCCTTCTCCTCGATAGGGCGTTTCCTGCGTTGCTTCGATTTGCCGGATTCCTCGGGTGCGCGAATCCAGGTCTTCATCCCTAGCACCCCGAGTGGCAGGCCCTCAGGTGTCACGGCCAGCAGGCTGTGCAGCATGAAGCCGTGCAGATTGCTGCTCGTGCCGTGGCCCAGTCCCTGCGTCGCCGGTAGATGCATGAGGTTGAATTCAGTCGTATCCTGCGGCGCCAGGACCACCGGGACCTGCTGCATGCGGTTCAGCGTCTGCCCGATGTGGTTGACCAGTACGCCGTCGGTGTCGATCCATGGGTTGTCGAAGAAACGATACGCGGCTTTCAGTTGTGCCCCGTCCAGCGACTGCGGAAACGAACACTGCGGGCTCTGTGCCAGCCGTCGCGCGAGTGCCACGAGCCGCTGCGTCAGGCGGGCGTCGCCCAGCGCCGCCGTGCCGAATTCCTCGCTGGCCCAGTCATCGGATTCACCCGTTGCAGACAATGCGCTTCACCCCGGTCCATGAACGCGCCCAAAGTTAACATCGGTCAGCGCAGTTTACAAGCGGTGATTCGAGATGTGGGTAATCCTCAGAGCTTGCTGCGGGGTATCTTAAAACAGCGCGAGCTATGATCTGAGTGAAGCTTGTGGTATTCGTTGCCCTGATTCTTGACGTATCGACCTATCATCGCCTCGTCGCCGTGTTTGCCGACCGTGCTGGCGAAGTAACCGTCCGACCAGAATTCGCCGCCCCACAGCTGCTTCTTGACCTGCGGACACCGGCGAAAGATCTCTCGCGCCGTCAGACTCTTCAACATCTGAACGAGTCTCGACACGCTGTAGGTCGGCACCGACTGAACGAGAAAATGAACATGATCCTTGTCCGTCCCGATCTCCAGAAACTTCACCTGATAGCGCTCCGCAATCTCAAGGCATACCTCTTTTAGAACTTCGTCAACCCGATTGTCGAACACCGCTCTGCGGTACTTTGCCGGAAACACGAGGTGGTACAGCAACACCGTCACGTTGTGGCTCTTGTGGATGTATTCGCTCATCCACAAAGTCTACTTCTACGCCGCAAGCGGCGGGGAATTCGACCCGAAGAGATTAAGCCATCTCTAGCATCGGTCCAGCGATATCGAACGCGGGACAGATCGACATGTTGCGATGAGACGGCCAAGAGCTAATAACACACAGGTCCAGTAGCAAAACTCAACGACGCGACTCGAGGGATTCAGCCGCTGCACAATGATCGTCACCGGCAGCGCTTGTGGAATAGAACCCAACTTAATGAACCCATCTGCTGATAAACGAATGAGAGAAATGAACAGGAGCATGCAAAGGGTAGCCGTTGTAACCGGTGCCAGCCGCGGCGCGGGAAAAGGCATTGCACTTGCGCTTGGCCAGGCTGGGATGACGGTATATCTCACAGGTCGCAGTCTTGCTGACGACGATTCCCCGTATGGAGGCACGATCAGCGAAACCGCCTCCCTGATCGACAAGGCAGGCAGCCGGGGAATCGCGGTCGCAGTAGACCATACCGATGACACGGCGGTTGCCTCGCTCTTCGAGCGCTTGCGCAACGAGCACGGCAGGCTCGATATCCTGGTCAACAATGCGGCCAATCTGGTCGCCACGACGATGGTGGGTGGCTTCTGGGAAAAGCCCCTCGCCACCGTAGATCTGATCACGGTAGGTCTTCGCTCGCACTTCGTCGCGAGCTATCATGCCGCGCCTCTATTGATCGCCAATGGCAAAGGCCTGATTGTGAACACGGGCCACTACGGGGCCCTGTGCTATTACCACGGCCCTGTCTACGGCGCGCAAAAGGCCGGATCGGACAAGATGGCCGCCGACATGGCCAAAGAATTACGTCCGCATAATGTCGCGGCGTTGTCGATCTGGATGGGCGGATTGGATACCGAACGGGCTCGTGCATATCTGATGACGCTTCCCCCAGCATCACGTCCGACCGCGAAGCGGGAGTCGCCACAGTTCACCGGAAGAGTCATTGCCGCCCTATACGAATCCGATCAAAGGATGGCTCTATCAGGGCGCGCGCTGATTGGTGCGGAAATCGGTGCCCTCCTTGGTGTAAGCGACATAGACGGCTCGCATCCCGTCTCACATCGCTACACGCTGGGCGGGCCGCCCGAACTTCATCCTTCTCTTTTGACCTGACGTGAGGCAGCACCTTTTTTTCTATCGAGCATCGGCAATGGCAACCTGGCGCCCCGCGCAATCCCCTCTGCAGTGCGCCCTCGCTCAATATCTCATCAGGTTGTTCGCGGTATTCCGCAGAAACCACTTGTCCGGCCAGGCCGTTGCCCTGAACGAATACGTCCAGCAGACGGATGTGCCTCCGGACACCCTCTTGGTCTGTCATGCATTCAAGCTGGTCGACTGAAGCAGGCGCTGCCCCGTTAGCCGTTCGAGAATCGCAAGCGGCCCATACTCAGGCCGGATCATCGCGGCGACAGGCAGGAAAAACGTCTGCTCCAGCATGAACTGTCCCGACAGCACGGCGTGCGACGTCTGATCGGAAAAGCAGATCCATGTACTGCCTGGCTGGAACGCCGCGAGCTCCTGCGAGCCGTCACGCTGATAATTCAGGTCTGCCTTCATCGCATCATGCAGCCCAAGCATCAGATGATCGTACCGGGTGCGCCTCGACTTCGTGATTCGCAGCTTTTCGAGGATCCAGGCGCTGCCCGGCCTTTGCGGGGGGATGCCTGGGATGAACCGGCGCACAGCGAGCTCGAACGGCTCGCCGACACGCCATACGCGAGGTACGCCAGCCGGATTAACGTTGGCAAAGACCCGGAGGATCCGCATGCCGTGATTGGGTCGGGAAGGAAACGCATCCACATGAAGGCGGCTATCGTCCGCCTTCCACGACCGCTTGCGATGCTCGACGGGTGAAGGCGCAGACTCGTCGGTTCGGGTCGTAGATGCGGCCTGTATTCGGGGACCAGGTTTTCGACAAGCTGGCGCGCATACGCCTGATACCGCGCAATCAGCATCTGAATGCCGCGCTTCGCCGTAGCGTCTCCGAGCACACCGGACAAGGACGCACCATCCGCTGAGAGACTGATATTCCTGCGCGCCGGATCGGCAAGTTCCGGACGAAGTAACGCCCTTTCAGACGGTGCAAGATCGAATTCCGTTTCCGGAAAATACAGCACCTTGCCCTGTTCAAGCGCCTGCGCACACTGCGAACGAAAAGCGGCAGGATTGGACGACAACTGCGCCTGCCAGTCACCGTCCGGACCTACTACCTGAGACAAACCTGGATTCATTTCAATCCCTGAAAATGCGAGGGCTGCGCTCGGTGCGATGCTGCGGAAAATCAGATCGCGACAGAAGGAACTGACGCCGATCGGGTTCGTGGAACCGGATAGTTATCCGCGCCGTGCCAGGCGAAATTCAGCGAAAGCTTCACCTGCCCGGACAGGTTCCTGCCTGCCCGATGCAGCGTGTTGCAATGGAAAAACAAAGCCTCGTCGAAGCATCCACGATCGAGGTCCATACGGTGCGAACGCGGAATAAACCAGATTGCGCCGTTGGAGGCCCGTTCGGAACCGAGGGCCAGCCTCGCCGAGATCAGGTCGTCACGTTCGAACGACCAGTAACGGATATCCCGATGCCATCCCGTTGCAGTTCCATACCTCGGATATTTGCTCATCAGGCTGTTATGGTGAGCGAGAGACAATCGGGCCGGTCCACAAAAATGTGCTTCCAGCAATGCTCTGGTGGCCGCTGAGGTTGCCCAGGCGGAGAACGCTGGATGTCGCACCACACCGCCAGCAGCAGCCTGATCGTTTCGCCTCCTGGTGCATCCCGCGAATGCGATGCGCCGGGGTAACCCACGTCGACTTCGAACTCGAGCGGTGGCCTGCGCACCGCAAGTTCCTGAGACGCCAGCTCGCACAGTTCGGCACACCGTTCAGCGTCAACCATGCGCCGGATGACGACATAGCCCTCGCCGTCTAACACGGCACCGTACTCTCGGGCGAATGAAGAATCGGGCATTACCTGTCCAGAGATGTTTCAAAATCCGACCGGATGCGGCGTGCGCTCCCTGTTGGAAGCAGCACCGGCACCGTGCTAGTTTTTAGGCGCTACCGGGTTGAAGTATTTGATGCCGATGACGGCGCTGATCAGCTTCACGGCAAGAATCAATGCGATGCACGCCGGCCAGCCTCCAGCCGCATAGGCGAACCCGGGCAGAAATGCCCCGACACTGCCCCCTGCGTAATAGCAGCAGACGTAGACTCCCGCGGCCGAAGATTTCGCCTTGCCAGCGACTGCTCCCATCTGCCCGGTCGCGGCCGTCTGAGCGACGAAAACGCCCGTAGAAATGAGCGCTACACCGATCAGCGCCACGACGAGGTTGGGTATCAGCGTGAGCAGAATGCCGACCGTACTCGTCGCGAGTGCGGCGATCAGACCAACCTTGTATCCGACTCGCCCCATCCACCGGGCCGCAAACGGATTGGCAAACGCACCGAACAGGTTCAGCAGGAACATGAAGCCCAGCGCGGCGTTCCCGAGAAGGAACGGCGGTTTGACCAGGTAGAAGGTGATATAGGTGAAGACACTGACGAAGACAAAGAGGTTATTGAAGGCGCACGCGTAGATGGCGACCAGGCTGGGGTTTTTCAGATGCCGGGCCATAGTGAGAAGGCCTGTGCCGATACTGCGCTGGCGCTCGAAGTGCTGCGAGCGCGGGAGCAGAAGCCAGACGCAAAGGCCGCCGAGCGCGATGAGACACGCCAGCAACAGAAAGGAGGCACGCCAGCTATGGAGGTCCGCGGCAATGCCGGAAATAACGCGCCCGGAAACGCTACCTACCACGCTGCCAGAGACATAGGCCGACATGCCCATGCCGATGTTCTTGCCCTTCCACTCCTCGCCTACGTAAGCCAGCGTGACCGAGAAGATACCCGGAATGAACAGCCCCTGGATGAAACGCCAGATGATGAGCTGCTCGAGCGATGTCGCCGTCGCAGCGAGGGCCATGGGTATCGAGAGGCCGAGAATGCAGGCAACGAGGACAAGCTTGCGCCCAATGGTGTCGGCGATGACGCCGCTGAATGGTGCGGCAATCGCGACGGCGAGCGTTGTCGCCGTAATCGTCAGGCTGATCTCGCTCGCGCTGGTACCGAATAGCTGTGCAAGAGACGGCAACAGCGGCTGGGTCGCGTAGATCGCAAAGAAGGGGCAACAGGCGCACAGCGCGACAGCCCAGAAGCGACGTCTGTCGGAATCGGTTGAAGCTGCGGTCTGAGCGCCGACCGGGGTATTGATGGACATGGCTATTTCTCGCAATCATGGCCCGGATACGGACGGGCTAAGACTGAGAATTTAAGCCAGCTCTCATTGGCAGTCGCTCGCTCCTCGGTCAATTCACGTCGAGAAAGTGACAATCTTGCGTGACCCGGATGCATTGGCTGATGGGATTGAGCCAGTTCCGTTTGCGCTCGTACCGGATCAAGCGGGAGCCGGTGGAAGGCACGCTACGCGTCTCGGACCGTGATTTCGACCGATCCGCCGTGAAGATAAGCATGTCAATCAGATAGATCACTCCATGGGCTCGGCAGACTGGCTGTTTTTATGAAAGTAAGCCGCCGGTGTGGCGCCAAGCGTTCGCCTGAACATCGCACCAAAAGCGCTTGGACTGTCGTAGCCCAGATCGAGCGCCACCGATATGATTGTTTCACCACGGGCCAGCTTGGGGAGGCTTGCCAGAATTCTGGCCTTCTGTCTCCACTGGGTAAACGTCATCCCAGTACTCACAAGAAATTGTCTCGTCAGAGTACGCGCGCTAGCCCCTACGCCCCGTCCCCACTCCGCCAGTGTCAAGTCAATCGAAGGGTCGGCAATCAGCCCCTCGCATATCTTCGCAACGCGCGGATCGTCAGGAATCGGAAGATGAAGCGACAGAATCGACAAGGTTTGGGTTTCATCGAGCAGGACAGCAACCAGCCGCTCCAGTCGGGCCTGCCGATCCTCCTCGCCGCCTTCCAGACTGGTGGCGCGAAGGATCAATTCCCTCATCAGCGGCGTCACGTCAATAACCGAACATTCCGTTGGAAATGCCCGCTCGATATCCGTTCCGGGTTCGAAATAAAGCGTGCGCATTTTGAGCATGCCCGAAGCGCGAATCTCGTGTTCAAACCCGGCCGGCATCCATACGGCCCGCTGCGGCGGGACCACCCATGTTCCGCGGCCGGTCGTGATCGTCATCACGCCCGCCGACGCGAAAACCAGTTGTGATCGGCGATGTGCATGGCTGGCGATAAGCGCGTTGTCCGGGTAGTCCTTGGCCATCGCCGCAACGATCTGGAAATCCTGGCGCTCGCCGGGATGCTCGGGCGGCAATGTCATTCTTTGCGACAGTCTGGATTCGCGCTCGATACTCGCCATCGGTTGGTGGGCCGTCGTCACCGGCATGATTTATCAATGATTCGGGCAAGACCCCGGAGGCAATACGGGGGGGAACGTCACCGGACGTCTGCGGCAGCAAGCAGTATCCGCACGAGTTCGTCAGGCTCGTGGAGCATGACATCATGATCAGACGCCACCGCGTGGACCTGCCAGTCGTCCTGCTGACGCAGTTCCGAGGCCCGTGTTCTGAACGGCGACGATGCGAATTCCGTCGCCTCGATGAAAACACGCCGGATTCTGCCGTCAATCTCTCCGCGCAAAGACAGCTTCTGTTCGATGCAGCGCAGCGGATGTGGCGTACTCAGACGTGCAACTCGCTGATGATAATCCGGATCATGAGGCCTGACCTGGACCGCTGGAGGTTTGACCATCCACCCGCCACTTTCATGATCCACGCGACTCAGATGAGCGTCCCTGCGCTCAGGCGACGTTGCATCCAGCATCGACATGCCGTGCTCCGGCACGAAAGCGTCCAGATAGACGAGCGTGTTCAGGCGCTCGGGGATACGGTCCGCCACGCCCGTAATCACGAAACCCGCATATGAATGACCGCACAGCACCACATCCGACAGATCCTCCCACTTCACGAGATTGACGATGTCGAGAATATGCGTTTCGAGATCGACCTCGGGACCGGCCAGATGGCTGCGATCCGCAAGGCCAGTCAGGCTCGGCGAATAGACCTCGTGCCCCAGCGCGCGCAATGCAGAGGCGACACGGGACCAGCACCATTGCCCGCGCCACGCGCCGTGCACAAGAACGAACGTCGACATTTCAACCTCCAGGCCACGAGTTCACAAAGTTCCGCGATCCCGCAGCCACGGGTGCCCATCACGTCGATATATTGAATCGAAAGCATTGCAGCACGATCGGAGGGTAGAAACCCTCCGCAGGATCACGCTCCAATATGCCCCGAATGGCGGTTGCCATCGCGCTCAATTCGGCCATCCATAGTCGCGATCGGGACAACAATCGGAACCGGCCATTCGAGTCACGAAGATGTCCGCATCAGTTTTGACCGGTTCTCCACGTGCCTGCCATTCAGGACGACGATTTGGGCGCCTTTTCCGCCGCAACAAGCGCCGTTTCAAGCGTGAGAAATTCCGTCTGGCTCGCGCTTCCGTCACCGTTCTGATCCATCAACGTCAGCAGCGATTGCGAGCCGGCGCTGCTGCTGTCTGTGGATGTCGCCGCGAGTCCTTGCAGCAACACGGCATTCGTGAGGGGATTGCTGTCGTTCGCGCCAAGTGCTCCGAAAAGCTGGTCAGCTTGAGTCTTGCTGCCACCGAACTGCTCGACGACCTGTTCGAATGCTGCCTCGCTGATCTCCCCATCCTGCTTACCTTCGGCATTGGTCGGAGGTGCGACGGTTCCCGAATTGAGCGTTCGAAGATAGCTGACGAGATCTGCCGGGTTATCTCGTACCGACGACAACGACGGCAGATCCAGTCCGGCGATGCTGCTCTGAGTCAGAGTCACACCTTCTGACGAGAGTGCTGCAAGCGATTTTGCTTCCGGACTGAGCGTGACCTGCGTCGACGACTGAGAGCTCACGTCTGCGGACGATGCCTGCGCTGAAGCAGAGGCGCCGCCCGCGCTCGCGTCGAGCGCCGACGATGCCGCAGGCGACGACTGCCCTTTTCCTGCCTGGGCATAAACGTTTTCTCCGGGGTCAGAGCCAATCGATGATAAAGCCATGAATACTCTCCGATAGGAATGCGGGATACAAGCGCAGTGCTCTCGTGTGGAATCCTTCCACCGAGCACTACGCCACTTGTTTACGGCCTCATACGGTTCAGGTTTAGGACACAACTGTCCAGTACCCGGCACTCCACCGCTGCGAATCGTCTTGTGTCTTTTTCGTCTGCATCGCATATGCAACCGCAATTGCCGTCCCCTCAGTCGAATCATTACTGAAGCACTGACATGACTGTCACAACGAAATCCGCAGCCGTCCGATTTCGAGGCCATCCGATTCAGCAATCCGTCTTATAGAGCTTGAGAACGCGCCCGGTAAACGGATTGGAAATCGCACGAAGATAGGCTTGCCCGACCTCCCAGGCGTCAACAGGAATGAAACCCGGGAAATACGGATGATAGGCAACAGACTCGGTCAGCACGGTGGGACTCACGCAGTTAATCCTCAAACCGCGCGGTAATTCGACGGCGGCCGACTTCGTGAAGCCCTCGACGATGTGATTGACAACGGTACCGATAGCACCGCCGGCCAGATATTCATCCGTCAACACGCCCGAAATCAGCGTGAATGAACCCTTGTCCGCGATATACGGAAATGCCGCCCGCACCAGATTAATCTGCCCCATGCCCTTCGCCTTGATCGAATCGGCCCATTGCTCGTCCGTCGTCAGTTCAAGCGGTGCCGGGAAAACATCCCCCGCCGCGCACGCCACCGCATCGAAA
Source organism: Caballeronia sp. LjRoot34 (assembly GCF_964253815.1). Lineage (NCBI taxonomy): Bacteria > Pseudomonadati > Pseudomonadota > Betaproteobacteria > Burkholderiales > Burkholderiaceae > Caballeronia > Caballeronia sp. LjRoot34. The sequence goes on along the minus strand of NZ_CAXUSB020000001.1, from coordinate 1,868,197 downwards.
TGACCGACTGTGCTGAAGAGGGCTTTCAGGCTTGCCATATCTGAAAGGTCTGCCCGGAAATCCGCGGACGAACGAGAGACAGACACGACCTCGTGCCCCTTTTCTTGCAGCGCTGCCTTCACGGCGGCGCCCACCGTGCCGATCCCGATAACGATTGCTCGCATGACTTCCTCATAAATTTACAGTGACTGTAAAAACAAATTATCGCATTTACTGTAAAATTTCACGCACTGATTTCGACTGAAAGTGGCACCCATGACGGACAAGGAAGAGAAGAAGGAAGGACTGCGCGAACGCAAGCGCCGCGAAACGCTTGAACGCATCGCTGAAACCGGCCTGCGGCTATTCGTGGAAAATGGCTACGACGGCACAACACTGGAGGCCATCGCGACCGAGGCCGGTATCTCCGCGCGGACGTTCTTCTACTACTTCAAGAGCAAGGAAGACATTCTGAGATACTGGCAGGGCGACGGCTTCCTCGAAGCGCTGCGCCCGTCCCTGATGGCCATATCGTCCAGGCAGGCGCCGCTCACCGCCGTACGTCATTGCCTGATTGAACTGGTCTCCCGCTACGAAAACAAGCGATCCATCGTCGTGGACAACCTCATGCGCTCGACGGAAGCACTGCGCGCCCAGAAGCAGGCGATCTTTGTCGAGATGGAAACGACCGTATTCGAGGCCCTGTGCGAGGTGTGGCCGGACCAGAAACGTTGGGCGACGCTGCGTGCTGTTGCGATGGTAGCCATCGGGACGATGCGGCTGGCCATGGAAGACTGGCGCGACGGCAAAGGCAAGCGCCCCCTGGCCGATTATCTGAGCGAGGGTTTCGCGAGATTGCAGACGGAAATTCGTGCCTCGCGGACCAGGGCATAAATCCCTGTCAAGCCAGCACTCGATCCATCAGAGATCGAGCGTGATTTCGCCAGATGTCGCACGCGACACACAGACCGCCAACAGACTGTCTCGCGAGCTTCGATGCAAACAAATGTCGTTGTGCTCGACTCTTCCCTTGCTATAACCAATGACACACGTACCGCAAGACCCCGTCTCGCAGGAGGACGGCACATCCAATCCATCCGCTTTAACACTGAGGTTGTGAAACGGCAGGCGCACGATGAGACATGGTAAAACAAGGCAGCTAGTATCGCCATAATACCGACCGCAAGATGACCCACGTATCCACACTCAGCAAGCAGTCGCGCGAGTCTTCGTGACTTTATTGAAGATAAAGGTCATCTATCGCATACGTCAATCGCGGTCTGGCGTGAGAACAATGCGACCGTTAAGCGCGCGATCTTCGGGATGGCGCAGCGCTGGGAATTCGTCGACCATTAGCAACAGCTTGGGGCGACGCGCGATGCCGTCGCTGACGAGGTACAGTGAAACGGGATGCTCGGGCGCAATCAGAAAAGGTTCGTCGAATTCTGCCCTGCTAAAACGAGGCGGCCGGCGCCCACTTACCCGCGCAAGCCTGGACCGCTGACGTACCTATACTGAGACAGATTTCAGTTCGGTGACGTCGCGCTTGGGCGGCGTACCAAACATGCGCGCATATTCCCGGCTGAACTGCGATGGGCTTTCGTATCCCACCTGGAATGCAGCGTGAGAGACACTTACGTCGTTCGATGCCATCAATCGCCGCGCCTCCAGCAGCCGGAGCTGTTTCTGGTACTGAAGCGGCGTCATCGAAGTGAGCATCTTGAAGTGTTGGTGAAAGGATGTCGCGCTCATGCGGGCAGCTGCGGCGAGATGCTCGATCCTGACCGGCCGGGTGAAGTTTTCCCGTAGCAGATAAATGGCTTCAGCTACGCGCTGCATATGGCTATTGGGCAAGACGAGCTTGCATATCTCGCCCGCATACGGGCCTGTAAGCAGCCAGAAGCAGATTTCGCGCATGATCATCGGCTGAAGGATCGCAATTGCCTTCGGATTGTCCAGAAGGCGCACGAGCCGAACTACGCAATCGGCAAGCCCGCCATCCAGAGGCGAAGCAAACACGCCAATGCCCTGATTGTTCGACGGAACAGGCGGCTCATCGAGCTGATCCATGACCTCGCGAAGCACACCTATGTCGAGATCAATCGTAATGCCGAGATAGGGTCGCTCCTTGCTGGCCTTCGTCACGCGTCCGAATGCCGGCATTTCTACGGCGACGAGCAGGAAACCCATTTCGCCATAGTCGAAGACGGCCTCGCCAAAGGCAACCTCCTTCATGCCCTGGACGGTGATGCAAAGCGATGGTTTGTAGACCACGCCATTCGGCAAGGTCTTCTCGCTCAGCCTGATGATATGCACGCCGTCGACGGCGGTCGGAAAAAAACCGTCTCCTTGCCCTTTCGGGGCAAGGAGACGGTTTACGACTTCGACAAGGGCTGAGGTCACGGCCAGGCTCCAGGATTTCCGGGGAATTCTAGCTGATATCTGCAGGATCCAAACCGCCTAGATCAGCCGTCCTGAAGGAATAGGCAAGAAATCTGAGAGATCGGGCATTTAGCCTAAAGGCTGTAGCGCCTACCCTTGCAGAGCGGGAAACACGCGTGAGGCGGTTTTTGTCCATCGAACTCGTTCTTCGCCCCCCTGCCTCGCCCAATAAGCCACGTAAGGTAAAAACATGAGCAAATGGACCACCTCCGACCTTCCTCCACAGCATGGCCGCTCCGCAGTTGTCACCGGGACGGGCGGCCTCGGCTTCGAAGACGCGCTGGCGCTGGCGCGTGCCGGCTGCGAAGTGATCGTCGCAGGACGCGCCCCCCAAAAGGGCCAGGAAGCGCTCGCGAGAATTCGTGCGCAGGTGCCTGGCGCTAAGGTCTGCTTCGAACAGGTCGATCTCGCCAGCCTCGCCTCAATCGCGGCGTTCGGGAAACGGCTAAACGCCAATCGAGATAGCCTCGATCTCCTCATCAACAATGCAGGCGTGATGACGCCGCCCAATCGTCGCGAGACGTCGGATGGCTTCGAGCTGCAATTCGGGACAAACTATCTGGGTCATTTCGCCTTGACCGCACATCTGCTACCCTTGCTGCGCAAAGGCCACACGCCACGCGTCATCACCCTCTCCAGCGTCGCCGCTCGCAGCGGAAAGATCGACTTCGACGACCTCAATGCGAAGCGGAAATACAAGCCGATGCCCGTCTACAGCCAATCGAAGCTCGCCTGCCTGATGTTCGCGTTCGAGTTGCAGCGCCGCAGTGAAACATCAGGCTGGGGCATCACCAGCATCGCCGCGCATCCTGGTATCTCCCGGACCGATCTTCTGCATAACGCCCCTGGACGCCGAAGCCTCTTCGGCATGGTTCGTTCCGCCTTCTGGTTCCTGTTTCAACCGGCGGCCCAGGGGGCGCTGCCGACCCTGTTCGCCGCCGCCGCGCCGACCGCCAGGCCAGGCGGCTACTACGGACCGGACAAGATGAACGAGATACGCGGTTATCCCAGCCCGGCGAAAGCGCCCCCTGCATCGCTCGACAAGCAGGTCGCCAGGCGACTGTGGGATGTGTCGGAGGAGCTCACCGGCATCCGCTTTGGTCAGGTGGTCTGATGCACCGGGCGCTCGTCTATGTGGCATTCGGCTGGCTGACCTTCGGCGGGATGATGCATTTCCTGATCGATGTCATCTCCCAATACGCGCGGCAAGCGCGCGCCGGGACCGGAAACGACGCTCTACTACGGACTGAACACGTCGTTCGCTCTTGGGCAGGTCGCGTTCGGTTTGATCTGTCTCTGGCTGGCCTGGCATGCGCCGGCGATCCTCGACGGTCGCCCCGTCATGGCACTCGCCTTCGTCGCAGCGGCGGCCTGGCTGGCGATCACTTTCCTCTTCATGGGCTATTGGGAGCCGAAGCTGAACACCGGCATCTTCGCCGTTCTCCTGATCGCTGCAGCCCTGACAACCTGAGAACCCGCCGAGTGTCAGTCCTATGTCAGAACTCGATGCTCGCGAGCTTGGATCAGATGCGCCTTCGTGGGAGAAAACCCAATACCCAGTCGCGCAACCGAGTTGGCGCAGCGCCATGAAAACGAAGCAGCAAGTCGGTTTCGTAGGCTGTCATAGAACTTACACGGAGCAATCCGGAAATCATTTCAAGATGCTGACAATCGACCTGAAGCTCCCTACGGGAGCAATCCGCGGTGTCGCGCGCGATGCTAACGGCGTGCTGGCGTTCAAGGGCATTCCTTACGCCGCTCCACCAACTGGCGAGTTGCGCTGGAAACCTCCGCAAGACGTGCCCGCGTGGCCGGGCGTGCGCGACGCAACTGTTTATGGCAATCCTGGCTTTGGTGCGCCAATACCCGGCCTCAAGAAGCTGACAAAAACACAGAGTGAAGACTGCCTGACACTCAACGTCTGGACTGGAGCGTGGCGAGCAGATCGACGTGCCACTGCTAGGTGGATGGAACGCTGATGAGCATACCTACTTGGTGCCGAGAGCACTTTCGCATCGAACCCCGGCCAGCTTCAAGAACGCCGGTGCGCGCCAGTTCGGCGAATCGAGGTTGAGCGACTTCCTCAAGTTCTATCCGGCTGACTCCAGCCAAACCGCCAAACGATCTGCCCAGCTGTTGATCGGCGATCTGGTCATCAGCGAGCAAACCTGGGAGCGGCTAGGTGCGCATCGCGCGACATCGACATCGACGGTCTTCGTCTACAACTACCAACATTCTTCGGATTACTCACCTCATCCCGTCCACAGCGCGGAAGTGTCATTCGTATTCGGCAGCATCAATGACCGCCTGGATCCCTCCAGGCCGCGCGCAGGTCCGTCCGACGAGGCCTTGTCGGCCTTGACGATGTCTTACTGGACCAACTTCGCGTGTGATGGCAACCCGAACGGTCCAGGCCTTCCGACTTGGCCGGCCTATGAAGGACCAGGCTCGCAGGTGATGCGCTTCGGGGCGGCTCCAAGTGCTGCAGCCGGGGATGGAACGGAGCGATTTCGCTTCATCCAGTCGTTTCGAAAAAGCGGGCGACTTCCGGAGAATTGGAGAAACGTCAAAGCGGGAATGCCGACACCCATCGCAGCAATGCTCGCTAAATTGGTCCTCTTGGCCAAGTAGGTGCGAGGCTTGCACTTTGCAAAACCAAAATGCTGTAGCCAGTAGCCAATCAGACGCTGCCCTTTAACGCAGTCCCCGGCCACAGAATCGGCATTGTGAACCTCATACCAGACTCACTTACTTCAATAAGGAGCGGGAATTGGTCGACAGACTCGAAGACGAAATTGAAATCGCAGCAGTAATGTCCGGCTGGCTGCACCGTGATCTCGCGCAATGGGATGCGCTCGGCCCCTCGAAACAGGTATGCGACAGTGAGTTGCGAAACCATGGAGACGAGCCGCATCCAGAGCGTCAGCGTCATCGGCAAGGTGCTGGACACGGTCCGGATCGGGGAGCACAGGAAAGCGCTGTTCAGCGCGCGAAGGACGGACGGTGTGCATGGATGTTTGCGGTTACAGAACGAAAGACGGCGCAACGCGTGCGCCGCGGCAGTCGTTGACAAGTGAATGCCTGAGCTCAATTGGAACAGCGCCGATGAACCCGGCCTACCATCGAAATGGAGCAAATGCGGCTTTGTTACCGGAATCCTGCCGATGCCTTTCATTGGCCTGCAGCACTTCATCGAGAACGGACATTGCGTTCTCCTCGCGTGGCCACCGCGTCCAGGTAATTCCATACCGAAGAGCGCAGCGGCGCCGGCAACGAACGATTCGAGATAAGCATAGTCATCAATCGCCACAACCCAACGGCGCGCCAACGCTTCTCAAGCGAAATATTAAATATTCACTTAGTTGTGAAAAAAAGTCGTTTAGAGGCAGCAGGGTGATCCGGCAATAATCGGCATTCGATGCGCCACGCGCATCCGCAACCGACGTAGTTCCTTTCATCGAGCGATGTGAGTGCTCATGCTTAGCATGCCTATGCGCATGGACATACCTTCGCCGTCGAGTCCGGCATGCGTGACTCAACCGTGGAAACAAGATGCAGCACCTCATTGAATACGCGCTCCTCGGTTTGAGCATGGGCGGCGCCTATGCGCTGGTAGCGCTCGGTCTTGTCTCCGTTTTTCGCGGGACGGGTGTCGTCAATTTCGCGCAGGGCGCGATCGGCATGACGGCAACCTACATTTTCTGGAAGCTCTACGCGCACGCGGGCGTGCCGCTATGGGCCGCCATTTCGATCGGCTTGCTGACCGGCATTGCGATCAGCATCGCTTTTTATGCGTTCATTGGCCGGCGTCTTGTCGGCGCTTCGACTACGGTCAAGACCCTCGTGACGCTTGGCCTCTTGTTGCTGTTGCAGGCAATCGTCAGGATCGTCTGGACCAACCAGCAGGAGCGCGTCGCGAGCTTCCTGGTCTCGGGCGGCACCACCATTCTCGGTACGCGCGTCCAGTTTCTCGCGCTCGTGCTGGTCGGCGTGGCCGTCGTCCTGACTGTGCTGCTCACGCTGCTGTTCGAGCGCACCAGATTCGGGCACGTGACAACCGCGTTGCAGGACAGTCCGATGGGTGCGCAGGCGCTCGGCTTCTCACCTCACCCGTGGGGCGCCGCCGCGTGGGGCATTGCGGGTCTGCTCGCGGCGCTTGCCGGCATCCTGCTCAGCCCGATCACCGCGCTGAGCCCGGACGCATTGAGCAGTCTCGTGATCCCGTCGATTGGCGCCGCGCTCATCGCCGGCTTTCGCAAATTCTGGGTCGCGTTGCTGGTTGCGATCGCGACCGGGGTTGTCGAATCGCTGGCGATCGGCCTGTCCATAGAACCAGGCCTCGCCAAATCCATTCCGTATATCGTCACGCTCATCGCGCTCGTCATAAGCGGACGCAATCTGCCAGGACGCGGCACTGTCGATGCGCCGCGGCTATTTCGCGTGGGTTCAGGCACGGTCAGCCCGGCCGGTTTGGTGCTCGCACTTGCCGTGATCGCGGCGCTTGTCGGCTGGCTGCCGGACTACTGGTCCGACACCATGGCCTTGACCGCGATCTTCGCGCTGGTCGGCTTGTCGGTTGTCGTCGCGACCGGGTATGCAGGCCAGGTGAGCCTGCTTTCGCTCGGACTCACGGGCAGTTCCGCCTTGCTCGCGGGATGGCTCAACCAGGCAGGCGCGTCGCTGTTGCCCACGCTGGCCGGAACGGCCGTCGCGGCGGGCGCCATCGGATTTGTGATCGGCGTGCCTGCATCAAGGACGCGCGGCATCGGCCTGACCATCGCGACGCTTGCGATTTCAGCGATCATCGAAACGTGGATCTTTACGAGCGATCGATTTCTGAACGGCGTGCAAGGATGGACCGCGAGTCACGTCAGCGCCTTCGGATTTTCGTTCGATAACGCGTCGCACCCGCAGCGATTCGCGCTTCTTGCCTGGGCTATTGCGACGCTGGCCGCGCTTGGCGTCGCCGCGTTGCGTCGCAGCCGGGCCGGCCGTCGCATTCTCGCGGTCCGCTCCAACGAGCGGGCGGCTGCGGCAAGCGGCGTGTCGGTCATGCACGCGAAGATTGCCGCTTTGGCGATGTCCTCCGCGCTGGCCGGACTGGCCGGCGCGCTGCTCGCGCTGCAAAGCGGCACGGTCGGGGGCCAGCGTTTCGGCGAAGGTTTTGCTTACGCCGATTCGCTTGCCGTGATCAGCATGACGGTCCTCTCCGGTGCAGGGTTTGTAGTGGGCGGCGTGCTGACCGGCGTGTTCGCGCCCGGCGGACTGCTCGCGCAGGTCCTGTCGTTCGAAGGCTCGATCAATGACTGGCTGTTCCTCGCGCTGTCGCTGAATCTCGTGTTCGTGCTCGTGAGCGAACCGGATGGTTTCGTCGCCCAGCTCATGCGCGGCGGCGCGCGCTTGCCCGCGCCTGTAAGACGCATCGGCGCGGCGCTCGCGCGCTGGCCGGCCTCTGCACCATCGCCTGTGGTTGCCGTGCGTTCGCAGGCCGTCGAGCGGCCGCGCGCGACGCCTGTCGACGGCCCCGCGCTGCAGGTCGAGAACCTGCGCGTGCAATACGGCGATGTAGTCGTCGTCGACGGCGTGACGCTGAGTCTCGCACCCGGCGAGATAGTCGGCGTGCTCGGCGCCAATGGCGCGGGCAAGAGCAGTCTGATCGATGCCATCACCGGCTTTATTCCCGCACGCGCGGGACGCATCGTGGTGAACGGCGCCGATGTCACCGGACTGCCGCCGCATCGCCGCGTTGCACGTGGCCTGACGCGCACGTTTCAGGACCATCTGCTGTTCGAGGATCTGTCGGTGCGCGAGAACCTGGAAACCGCGGCGGAGCGTCAGGACTGGCTCGCGTACCTGCTTGCGCCGTTCGGTCTGGCGCGACGACGTGCGTTGCCATCGGTCGATGCCGCGTCCCAGGCGGCCGGCATTGCCGCCCTGCTCGATACGACCGTGGAATCGCTGTCGCTCGGCTGGCACGCGCGGGTGACGATCGGCCGCGCACTTGCCGCGCGGCCTTCAGTGCTGTGTCTCGATGAACCCGCCGCAGCGCTCAGCCCCGAGGCGCGCGCGCATATCGTCGATGTGATTCGTCGTGCCGCGCATGAATCGGGTATCGCGATCCTGCTTGTCGAGCACAACATCGACGTGATCCTCGAAACCTGCGATGTCGCCATCGTGATGGATGCGGGCCGCGTCATCGCGCGTGGCAAACCAGCCGACGTGCTGCGGCTGCCGGACGTGAGGCGCGCCTATCTGGGCGACACGCTGGAAGAAACTCAACTTGCCGATCCGCAAACGGAGGCAGTGCAATGAGCACGCCCGTCCTCGAGGTACGCGGCCTCAGCGCCGGTTATGGCCGCCGGCAGGTGCTGCAAGACGTGTCGTTCAGCGTGCGCGCCGGCGAAGTGCTCGCGCTGCTCGGCCGCAATGGCGCCGGAAAATCGACGACGCTTTTGTCCATCGCAGGTTTCATCCCGGAAGCGCGCGGTCAGATCCTGTTGCATGGCCGGCCGCTCGAAGGTGCGCCTCACCAGCGCGCAAAAGCGGGGACGGGTCTCGTGATCAAGGGACGCAGCCTCTTCGCGTCGCTCACCGTCGCGGAGAACATGCGCCTCGCCGGGCTGAAGCCGGATGCGCTGCTTGGCATCTTTCCTGAACTCGAACCACGCCTCGCCGTGCTTGCCGGACAACTCAGCGGAGGCGAACAGCAAATGGTCGCGGTCGCCCGTGCGTTGCTGCGGCGTCCGCGCATCGTGTTGCTGGACGAGTTGACATTCGGCCTGAGTCCCTCGATGTCGCGCCGGGTCGTCGACGCCGTGCTCCGGCAAGCCAAAGCCGACGAGATCGCGGTGCTTGCGGTCGAGCAGCATCTGCACATCGCGGAACGCATCGCGACCCATGTTGCGATCATCGGCGATGGCGTCGTGAAGCTGCATCTGGATCGCGCCGAACTACTGCATCGCGCACACGAAATCGAGGCGATCTATCTTGGTGCGGTCACCGAAATCTAGCCATGTGAATCTGCCCTGCGCTTACTCAACGCCTACCCGGCCTGCGGGTCCATCCCTTCTTTTCTCTTCAACTGGCCTATGTCCCCACGATCCATTTCGTCCGCAGCGACACTGCTGCTCGCCCTGCTCGGCTTCGCCGCCACGGCAGCCCAAGCCGACGATAAAAGCCCTGTCCTCGTTGGCTTCATCATCGCGCAAAGCGGTTCGCCGTTCGCCGTAACCGACCCTGGCCGTGTTGCGACCATCGCCGCGCAAGCGGTGAACGATCAGGGCGGGATCAACGGCCGCAAGCTGGTCGTCGAGATTTGCGACACCAAGGGCCAACCCGCTGCGAGTCTCGCCTGCGCGCGGCGTCTGGCCGACAAAGGCGCGATCACCCTGATCGGCGGGCGCAGCGCAAACGGCGTCGACAAGATCCTGCGCGCGAAAAACATGGCGGCCTGGTTTCCGATGGGCAGCGATCCATCGGACGTTCGCAATCCGCTGTCCTTCATCACCGCGCTCAACGGCGCAGGCGCGGCACAAGGCACGTATCTCGGCGCAAAAACGCTTTGGCGCCAAACGCGCTGTCTACGTGTCCATGCTCGGCAACACGATCTATCAGAACACCGCCAAATTCGGCTACGCGCAGGCAGGCGTGACGGATGTGACGATCATCGAAGTGCCGCCTTCGACGACTGACTTCGCGCCGTACATCGCGAAGATCAAGGAGCTGCATCCGGACGTCTGGGGCGGCATGCTTTACCCGCCCGAACAGCAGACGCTGCTGGTCGAGGCGGCCGCGCAGCAGGGTCTGACAATTCCATTTGTCAGCAGCAACAACGTGATCGAGGACGCCACCATTGCGGCGTTGAGCAAGGCGCCGTTTGCGAATTCCCTGGCGCTGGAGAAAGGCGAGGACGCAAAGCGCTTCCCGACGTGGGCCGAGTATGAAAGACAACTCGCCCGTTACGATCCGCATCACGACGTGAAAGGCCCGACCGACGGCACCACGACCACCGACTGGCTGGCCGTCTGGACCTTCGCGCAGATTGCCCGCAAGTTGCCGGTCGTGACTGTCGACAGCTTCCGCGACTACGTCTCGCGGGACAAGAACTTCACTACGGACGTGCTCCATCCGATCGACTTCACCGCCGTCGCGCCGGTCGACGGCATGCCGCGTCAGGAGAACATTTGGGCCTTTGCGGGTCACGTCCAGAACGGCCACGAAGTGGTCGATGACCCCGTGCCATACAGCGCGTGGCAGAAAACGGCGGTCAAGCCGTGGACCGCGCAGCAGATCGCGGAGGCCACCGGAAAATGAGCACATCATCCCGCACGCCCCGGCCGCTGATTTTCAACGCGTTCGCGCACGTCACACCCAACCATCACAGCCACGGCCTGTGGCGGCATCCTTCAGGCGCGCATCAACTGGACTTCTACAAGTTGCAGCCGTGGATAGAACTTGCGCAGACCGCCGAACGAGGTTTCTTCGATGTCGTGTTTCTTGCCGACGTCGCGGGCATCTACGAAACGTCCGACGGAAGCTGGCAGCAAGCCGTGCGAACCGGCATGCAGTTTCCGTCTCATGACCCGGCCGCGCTGGTATCGGCGCTTGCGGCGGCGACACGGAACATTGGCTTTGCGGTGACGAGTTCGGTGATTCAGGAGCATCCGTTCAGCTTCGCGCGCAAACTCTCGACGCTCGATCATCTGAGCGAAGGACGGGTTGCCTGGAACATCGTCACATCCTATCTCGACAACACTGCGCGCAACTACGGGCTCGATGGCCTTCCGAAGCACGACGACCGTTATGTGTGGGCCGAAGAATACGCAGAAGTGGTGTACAAGCTGTGGGAAGCAAGCTGGGAAGACAACGCCCTCGTCACCGATCCCGCAAGCGGCGTGTTCGTCGATCCCGCGCGCTTGCATGCGATCAATCATCACGGCGAGCGCTACCGTGTCGCCGGGCCGCATATCGTTCAGACCTCGCCGCAACGCACGCCAGTCCTGTTTCAGGCAGGCTCGTCCGAGGCCGGACGCCGCTTCGCCGCGCGGCATGCCGAGCTGACTTTCCTGCCGGCGACCACGCCGGAAACCGCCGCCGCCGATATTGCCGACCTGCGGCGGCGCACGGCGCAGGCCGGCCGCGATCCGAAGGACATTCGCGCCATTGTGATGCTGGCGCCGGTTATTGGCAGCACGGAAGCTGAAGCGAAAGCACGACGCGCGGAGATCCTGGAATCGTTCAGCCTGGAGGCGCTTGCCGCGTTCTGGAGTGGCAGCATAGGGGTCGACCTGACCACGATCGATCCGGCAACGCCACTGACGAAACTGCGGGAACAGAACGGCACCCGAGGCAAGATCCATGCATTGATCGACGCAGCGCCCGATGGCGTCGTGACATTCGCGGACGTATTGCGCAAGACCATCTCCGCACAGTTCGCGGGCACGCCGGAGCAGATCGCCGACGAGGTCGAGCGATGGGCGGCCGCGGGCGTCGCGGGCTTCAACGTAGTGCCCGTCACCACGCTTGGCTGGTGGAGCGAGTTCGTCGACCACGTCGTACCGGTATTGCAACGACGCGGCTTGATGCAGACGGAGTATGCCCAGGGCACGCTGCGAGAAAAGCTGTTCCGCGACGGTCCCTATCTGCCGGATCGCCATCCCGCTCGCCGTCTGCGCCCATGGGCGCCCTCCACACCATCCGCCTGAGCACACACAAGACCATGCCAACTGATCGTTCCACCTTGCCCTCCGATGCCATTGCGCATCATTGGGGCGCAGGCCCTACCCCGGGATATGACGCGCTCGCCGCACGCTTTCGACCGGTGTTCGCGCGCATCCGCGCGGGCAGTGTCGAGCGCGAGATCGAGCGGCGCTTGCCCGTCGAAGAAATCGAATGGCTGCGGCGAGCCGGCTTTACGGCCTTGCGCGTGCCGCATTCGAGCGATGCGAACGGCGTGACATTGCCCGAACTGTTCGCGCTGCTCGTCGAACTTTCCGAGGCCGATTCAAATCTCACGCAAGCGCTGCGCGCTCATTTCGGTTTCGTGGAACATGCGTTGGCGAAACCGCCGGCGCGCCGCGATGTCTGGCTGAACCGCCTCGCCGAGGGGCAGATCGTCGGCGCTGCATGGTCGGAGACCGGCGACGCGAAGCGAGCGAACTTTTCGACGGTGCTGAGCCAAGGCGAAAACGGCTGGCGTCTGAACGGCACCAAGTTCTATACGACGGGTTCGCTCTACGCAAACTGGATTCATGTCGGCGCTTCTGACGCGCAGGGCGCGCCGGTGTCCGTCACGATCGACCGCAAGGCACGGGGCGTCGAAGTGCTGGACGACTGGGACGGTATGGGACAACGCCTGACGGCGAGCGGAACCAGCCGGTTTATCGATGTGCCGGTGGACGAAAACGAAATCGTGGCCGACGGTCCGCCGTTTGCCTATTCGGAGGCGTTCTACCAGCTGGTGCATCTTGCGACGCTGGCGGGAATCGGACGCGCGCTGGCGTCCGATGTCGCGGCCGCGCTGGCCACGCGCAAGCGCGGCTACAGTCACGCCGCGGCGCCATTGCCGGCAAACGATCCGCAACTGCTCGAAATTGCCGGGCGGCTGCGCGCGAACGCGTATTCGGCGGGTGCGATCGTCCGGCTGGCGGCCGTAGCACTGGAGCGGGCCGCAGCGTTCTCCGGTGAAACGACGGATGACGCGCTGCTCGCAGTCACGCAGGCCGAACTCGAGATCTGGCAGGCGCAGACGGTCGTATCGCAACTGGTGCTGGACGCGACGACGGACGCTTTCGATGCGCTGGGTGCATCGGCGACGCTTCGATCTGCCGGGCTCGATCGATACTGGCGTAACGCGCGGACCATCACCTCGCATAATCCGCGCGTCTACAAGGACAGGATCGTGGGCGACTTCGCGGTCAACGGCAAGCTGCCGCCGGGGCAGTGGCGCATCGGACAGGTTTGATGGCGTCGGCACTGGCCGATCAGGGCGTCTTTCGATGTCTCATATGGAAGCCGATGCTATTGCTTGCTACTCACGGCGCGAACGTCGAACGCGCCGCCGGTCTGGCGCTGCATGGTGGTGACCGGTTTCTTGCCGGGCAATAGCGGAAACACCAGTTCGGCGAAGCGATACGCCTCTTCCAGATGCGGATACCCCGACAGCACAAAACTGTCGGCGCCCGCCTCGACGTATTCAAGCAAACGCTCGACGACTGTTTGCGGGTCGCCGACCAGCGCCGTGCCTGCGCCGCCGCGTACGAGGCCCACGCCCGCCCACAGATTCGGGCTGATCTCCAGCTTGTCGCGCTGGCCACCATGCAGCTCGGCCATCCGCTTTTGTCCAACCGAATCCATCCTGGCGAAGTTCTGCTGGGAGTCCGCGATGTCCTTGTCGGTGAGTTTGCTGATCAGGGAATCCGCCGCTGCCCACGCTTCATCGTTGGTTTCGCGGACTATCACATGCAGACGCACGCCAAAGCGCGGCTTGCGTCCGCGACGCGCAGCACGTTCCCGCACATCGGCGAACTTTGCGGCAACCGCCGCGGGCAGTTCGCCCCACGTCAGATATGTATCGACATGCTCCGCTGCAATTTCGTGTGCCGCGGGCGACGAGCCGCCAAAAAAGAGCGGAGGATATGGCTTTTGAACCGGCTCATGGAAGTTCTTTGCGCCTTTGACTCGCACATGCATGCCCTCGAAGTCAATTTCTTCTCCTGAGAACAGGCTGCGCCACACGGTCAGGAATTCGTTCGCGTATTCATAGCGCTGTTCATGATCGAGAAATACACCATCGGCGGCCAGCTCGGTTGCATCGCCGCCCGGCACCACGTTCAGCAGCAAACGACCGCCCAGTGCCTCATCGAGCGTGGCCGCCTGCCGCGCCGAAGCGGTGACATTGCCAAGCGAGGTACGCAGCGCGACGAGCAGTTTGATGCGACGCGTAACCGGAGCGAGACTGGCCGCCGTCACCCAGGGATCGAGACAACTGCTGCCAGTCGGGATAAGCAGATCATCGTAACCAAGCTCGTCCGCGGCAACGGCTATCTGGCGCACATAAGCATTGGTTGGCGCGCGGCCCGAATCGGAGACCCCGAGATAACGCGTATCGCCGGATGTGGGTAAAAACCAGAAAATGTCGAGACTCATCATGCACTCCTCACGCGGCCCCGCAATTCAAAAAATTTCTGCACTGGATTGCGGGGACAATGCGTCGCCATGCAACTGCCGGCTTGCCCTGCCGGGGCGAAAATGTGGATCGGCGATCATGCTTTAACTCAGGCAGAGCGAGCCGCACATGTGGCCTTCAAAGTTTGCCCGGACGAGGATCGGGTACAAAGCCATCGCGGTTAGGCATTCGCACCTTTGGCAACGAGTCCTTGTCGAGCGTCGTGCCGGGTGGAACGATGCCGTTCTGGTTCAACAAAAACGCGCTGAGCGCGTAGACCTCGTCGGACGAGAGCGACTGCGGCGCATTGAATGGCATGGCCCGCCTGATGTAGTCGAACAACGTGGTCGCGTAGGGCCAGTAACTTCCCACCGTGCGCTTCGGTTTATCGCTGGCAAGCGTGCCGCGTCCACCCACCAGTGCATCGCCGATCAGGCCCTGCCCCGCAGCGCCATGACACGCTGCACACTTCGATGCGAAGACGTGCGCGCCCATCGCGACGTCGCCACTGCCTGCGGGAAGGCCGCGTCCGTCCGGTCCCACGTCGATGTCCCAGGGCGCGATCTCTTCCCGAGTCAGCGGCGTACCGACATGATGGGAAGCGTTCGCCAGAATGGGAGAACCTGCAATCGCGAGAATGACGCCCAGTCGAAATAAGCTAAGCATTGCGAACGTCCCCGTTGGTATCGACTCGCCATTGCTGGATTGCGTTGTAGTGATACTGCGAATTAAGGCCACGCGCGCTGACAAGCGCTTCGCGAGTCGGCTGAACGTAGCCGGTTGAATCGGTCGCGCGGGACAGGATCGCGGCAGGGCCGCCGTTCCACTGCCAGTCCGCTTCGAAGCGCGTCAAGGCACGCTCGCGTGGCGAAGTCTCCATGCGCGCATTACGCCAGCTCGCGCCGCCATCCGTCGATACTTCCACGCGCCGGATCGTCCCGCGACCGGACCACGCAAGCCCCGAGATCGGATAGTACCCGTGCGTCGTCAGCTTGTGGCCCGGCGACGGCCTCGTGATCACCGACTTGGCATCCATTTCGAAGACGAACTGACGCGCGGTGCCATCAGCGAGAAGATTGGTGTACTTCGAGGTTTCTTCGCGGGTTTCGAGCGGTGCGTCGACCAGCTTGAGCCGCCGCAGCCATTTGACATGCGTGTTGCCCTCGAAGCCCGGCACGATGAGGCGCAGGGGGTAACCATTCTCGGGCCTTAGCCGCTCGCCATTCTGCGCATACGCGATCATCGCCCGGTCGATGATCCGGTCGAGCGGCAGACTGCGCGTCATCGCCGCCGCGTCGGACCCCTCGGCAAGAATCCAGCCGGTGTTACCTTGCGCGCCGTTTACTTCGTCGAGCAGTGTGGACAATCGAACGCCCGTCCATTCGCAACAGGAAAGCAGGCCGTGCGTCAGTTGTACGGGCATGCCGCTTGGCCCGTTCCACTCGCCACCGGTATTGCCCGAGCATTCGATGAAATGAATCCGTGATTCCGATGGCAGGCGCAAGATATCGTCCATCGTGAAGAGCTTGGGCGCACCGACCAGACCATGAACCGCCAGCCGATGCTGCGCCGGATCGATCTCCGGGACGCCGGCATGATGACGTTCATAGACCAGACCGTTCGGTGTGATCGATCCGTGCAGGTCGGCAAGCGGGGTCATCGATGAAGCGGCGCCCGGCAAAGGCCATGCCTTCGCGGCGCGACGCACGACGTCCTTTTCAAACGGCGATGGAACACCATAAGGGTGCTCGAGAATCGGCGCACCCGGCGTGGTGGACCAGGGTTCCACTTTCAGCGGCGCCAGAAGTTCTGAAGCGCTTGCCTGCGCCGCAGCAAAGGCGCTGATGCCCAGGCCGCCGATAAACCGCCGTCGTCGACGCGAGGTCAACCGGCTAACCGACGTTGTATTGGGGATGTTCGTCGCGGAAACACTTTTAGACATGGGGACGCTGCATCTTGATTGACTCTTCTGGTGGGGCGCAGGCAGAAAACCAGAACGGGATGAAAGCGTGCGGCTCACCCTGCTCACATAGAAATGCCAGCAACTCTATCAGCGCCGTTTTTCAAAGCAAACGAAGTCTTTGTTATGAGTAAATTTGCCTGATCGCGGGAACCGCTAATAGTGAATTCGAGATTTCGCTGCATCTAAAACGGCGCTTTGACAGAAACGCAATGCCAATCAAATACGTCTTTGTGCAGTCTGACGTGACTAATGCCTGTAAACCGTCGCAGGGTGCGGCGCGCTCAAACGCGCACCACCGGCAAAAAGCTTCTCGCGGAATGTTCCGGGCGCGTACTCCCGCTGATACACGCCGCGCGCCTGCAATTCCGGAACGATGAACTCGACGAAATCGCGGAAACTCCCATCCATGACCGCGTAAGAAAGATTGAATCCGTCGATGCCGGTGTCCGCCACCCAACCCTGCAAGGCATCGGCAACTTCCCCAGGTCCTCCGACTGTCACCGGGCTCAGGCCGCCGATCGTCCCCCATCTGGCAATCTCGGCGATGGACCATACGCGCCCGGGGTCGGCCATGCTCATGGCTTCGACCGCGGACTGAATCGCGTGGCTCTCGCGATGTTCAAACGGCGCGTCAGGCTCAAGCCGGGACAGGTCGATCCCGGTCCACCCGGACATCAATACAAGCGCGCCTTCCTCCGACGCGTAGCGTGTGTACGCATCATGTTTCTCATGGGCCCGCGCGCTGTCCGGCGCGGTGATCACCGTGTGCTCTGCAATGATCGGGACGCTCAGTGGATTGCGGCCGGCATCGGAAAATGCGCTTCTCAGCTTTTCCACCGTCCGTTTCAACGCCTGCTTCGAAGGTGCGCCGACGAATACGCATTCGGCGTGTCGCGAGGCAAATGCGCGCCCTTGTGCCGAGGCGCCCGCCTGATAAAGCAGCGGCGTTCTCTGCGGCGACGCTTCCACCAGATGCGGACCGTCGACTGAAAAATGTGCGCCACGATGTCCAATCCGATGCACGCGCGCCGGATCGACATACACGCCGCGCTCTGTATCGTGCAGCAGCGCGCCGTCTTCCCAACTGCCTTCCCAAAGCTTGTAGCAGACGTCGAGAAACTCCTCTGCGCGCTCGTATCGGCTCGCGTGATCGCGCTGTTGTTCAAGCCCGAAATTCCGTGCGGCGCCGTCCGACGCTGAAGTGACGATGTTCCAGCCAATACGTCCCTGCGTCAGATGATCCAGCGTGGAGAGCCGTCTTGCGAGCGCAAAGGGCGCTTCGTAACTCGTGGAACACGTCACGCCAAAGCACAGGTTGCGCGTCGCATTCGCCATGGCGCTGACCACCAGCAGCGGATCATGCAAGGGAACCTGTACGGCGCCTCGCAGTGCCGCGTCTGCCGAGCCGCCGTAGACGTCGGAAAGGCCATAAGTATCTGCCATGAACATTGCGTCGAAGCGCCCGCGCTCCAGCAGCGCCGCAAGTTCGGTCCAATGCGACAGGCTGTCATGGCGATGCGATGTGTCGCCCGGATTTCTCCACATGCCCGTAGATAAATGAGAGGGCGTGTTCATGACAAACGCATTGAAAATTAGCCGCGACATTCGGGTTCCGTAGTGAGTTTATTGATCCAGTTCCCACAATCCTAACGAGAACGTTGTCCCGCGTGGCGCGAATTTGCTTTCCACTTTCAGGCGTAATTGCTTAGCGGGAATATGACTTAGGGAAGTGCTTGCTCCGTGCTAGCTTTCGAGTCCATCCCATCTTTTATTTCGACTCATTTGATATGCAGAACAATCACTTCAGAAACCCAAGAGTCGCGTCTGCAACATGGCGGAAGTCGCTCGTCCGAGTCTTTGCCGGCTCGCTGGCGGGACTGCTTGCAAGTGCGGCGTTCGCCGCGCCGGCGCCGGCAGAGATTCCGTCGCTCAAGGGAAAGCGTATCGGCATTACCGTAGCCGGCACGGACCATTACTGGGACCTGAAGGCATATCAAGGACAAATCGATGAAGTCAAGCGTCTCGGCGGCACGCCCATTGCACTCGATGGCGGACGCAAGGACCCGCAGCAGATCGCGCAAATCCAGACGTTGATTGCGCAGAAGCCCGATGCGATCATCGAACAGCTCGGCACGGCTTCGGTACTCGAACCGTGGCTGCAAAAGATCCGTGCAGCCGGCATCCCCCTCTTCACCGTCGATACCGCCAGCCCCTCGAGCATCAACGTCACCACATCGGATAACTTCTACATCGGCGAGCAGTTGGCGCTCAAGCTGGTGAACGACCTGCATGGCGAGGGCAACATCCTCGTGTTCAACGGCTTCTATGGCGTGCCAGTCGTGGCCATGCGTTATGACGAGTTGCGCGCGGTTCTCAAGTGGTATCCGAAGATCAAGATCATTCAGCCGGAACTGCGCGACGTAATGCCGAACACAGTCCAGGATGCCTACGCGCAGATCAGCCAGCTGCTCAACAAGTATCCGAAGGGCACGGTTCATGCGATCTGGGCTGCGTGGGACATTCCGCAGATCGGCGCAACGCAGGCGGTGGACGCGGCGCATCGCACGGACGTCAAGACCTATGCGGTCGATGGCAGCCCTGACGTAGTGGCCCTTGTGAAGAATCCCAATTCCAGCGCGGCGGCGGTCGTCGCGCAGCAACCGTATCTGATTGGGAAGACCGCCGTTGACAACGTAGCGCGTTACCTTGCAGGCGACCGGTCGTTGCCGCCTGCCACGTATGTGCCGGCCATTATCGTCACGAAGGAAAATGCCGCGGACGCGCAGAAGACGTTGGGCCAGGCCGATGGCAAATGAGCATGACGAGGTGCTTGCGCTGCGGGCCATCTCCAAGAGTTTCGACGGGATACCCGCCTTGCACAACGTCTCTCTTGCGCTTGCCCGCGGCCAGGTTCATGGCCTGATTGGTCAGAACGGCGCGGGGAAATCCACACTGATCAAGATCCTCGGCGGTATTCACAGGTCGGATGATGGCGAGCTCGTTCTCGACGGAAATATTGTTTCGATCAGCACGCCTGCCGGGGCGCGCCAGCTCGGCATTGAAATCGTGCACCAGGACCGGCTGCTTGCGCCGACCCTGACCATGGCCGAGGCGTTATTGCTCGGCAATGAACACACCTTCGGCTTTCTGCCCGTGCTCAACGCGGCTGCCATGCGCCGTTACGCACGCGCCGCCGTGCAGGAACATTTCGATGTCCACATCGACCCGTCCCGGCTTATCGCGGAGTTAAGCGTTGCCGAGCAACAGGTCGTGCAGATCACGCGCGCGCTCCTGAGCAAGCCGCGCGTGCTGGTCCTCGACGAGCCTACCGCAGCGCTCGCGCGGCATGAAGCGGAGCAACTGTTCGCCGCGATTCGGCGGTTACGCGATCGCGGTCTCGCGATCCTCTACGTCTCGCATTATCTCGACGAAATCGAGTCTCTTTGCGACGTCGTCACGGTTCTCCGCGATGGCCGCGACGCCGGCAGGTTTGTGGTGGCTGAATCAACGCCGCAACAACTCGTTGCCGCGATGATCGGCGGCAGCACCGCTTCACTCGTCCCTGCATCGACACGCAAGCCCGGCGCGCCGCTGCTGCGCGTTTGCGCGTTGAGCGCTGCAGCGCGCTTCGAAGACGTGAGCTTCAACGTGCGCCGTGGCGAGATTGTCGGCGTGACGGGGTTGCTGGGTTCGGGAGGCAAAGCCGTAGTACGAAGCCTGTTCGGACTGGAGGCGGGCGTGCAGGGACATATCGAACTGGATAACAAGCCGTATGTTCCTGTCGATCCGCGCGATGCGGCGCAGCGTGGCATTGCGTTCGTTCCGGAAGACAGGCGCGCGCACGGCATTGCGCTCGACCTGCCGGTGCGGGAGAACATCTCGCTCGCGAGTCTCACGCGTCTCGTGCGGCACGCATTGATCGATCGCCGCCGTGAAAGGGAACTGGTGCAGCGGCGCATCGACGGCTTGCAGATTCGTGCGCCGGGAATGGATGCGCCCGCGCGTCAGCTCTCCGGTGGCAATCAGCAGAAGGTGGTGCTGGCGAAATGGCTCAGCACGCATTCGAACCTGTATTTGTTCGACGAACCCACAGTCGGTGTCGACATCGGTGCCAAAGCAGAGATCTATCGCACGATCGATGAACTTGCCGCACAGGGCGCGGCCGTGTTGGTGTTCTCCACCGACCTCATCGAGCTGCAGGGCATCACGGACCGGATCCTGATCCTTGCGCGTGGGCGGCTCGTGCGGGAACTGGTATCGAACGAAACGAATCATCAGGAAATCCTGGGCTGGGCGAGCGGGGCGCCGGTCCACGAACACGATCAACAAACGGTGCAAGCGTGAGTCATCTTCCAGTCAAACAGGCGCGCAGGAATCTGTTCGCTTTCGCGGGTGCGCTCAAGCTGCCGCAATGGTGGTTGCAAAGCGGCGCGCTTATCGCGTTCGTGATCGTGCTGGTCGTGTTTTCGACAAGCTCGCCCCTTTTCTTCACGCTCGGCAATTTCGCCAATGTGATGCAGCAGTCGGCCATCATCGGCACGCTCGCCTTCGGGCTGACGCTGGTTCTGGTGGGCGGAGGCGTGAACGGCATAGCAGGTGGCATCGATCTTTCGATTGCGGCCAACCTCGGGTTTTGTGCGGCCGTGTACGCGACATCGCTTGCCGATGGTCTTGCGCCTGCGGCCGCGGTCGCGCTGACTTTACTTGCCGGAACCGCCGTCGGCCTGTTCAATGCTTTCGCGGTGGTCGTATTGCGCATGCTGCCCCTGCTCGCGACGCTCACGGCCATGAACATCGTGGCGGGGCTGGAACTGGTCGTCACCCGGAACTCGACCGTTTCCGCGACAGGGCCGACGCTTTCCGCTCTGCTCGATAACGGGCCCTTCGCGATTCCGTGGTTATCGTATGCGTTTGTCGGCGTGGGCCTCGCGTTCGTGTGGCTCGGCCATTTCACGCGCTTCGGACTGCGGCTTCACGCGTCCGGCAGCCACCCCGCAGCGACCCGTGCAGCCGGACTGCGCGCCGACGGCTACGTTGCCGCAAGCTATGTCTTGTGCGGATTGTCGGCCGGCGTGGCCGCCCTCGCCTCCACCGCGCTTCTGAGCGGCAGCGCACCGGGTTCCGGCGAAAATCTCCTTGCTGTCATCGCTGCGGTGCTTCTTGGTGTCGTGTTCTCGCGCCGGCTTGTGCCAACCATGGCAGGCACCTGGCTAAGCGTGCTGTTTCTCGGGCTCGTAGCGAACGGTTTCCAGCTGGACAACGTATCCAGCTACTGGATAAACGGCGTGGAAGGCGCGTTGATCCTGTTCGTTGTTTCGCTTACGGCGCTGCTTCGGCGACGCAACCTTGAGAGAAGCAGTCATGCGTGAACTCGTCCTTCGCCCTTTCGGGCGTGCCGTCACTTTCATGGGCTGGACGCGGTATGCGCTGGTCTTTGTGTTTGCTGCGGCAATTGCATTTTTCGCTGTATTTGCGCCCGCATTCGCAACGCTTTCGAATATCGACAGCGTGCTGCTCAACACGGTCGCGCCGCTGGCGATCGTGGCGCTTGCCATGACGGTGGTGGCGTCGCTGGGTGCGGTCGATCTTTCTGTCGGGACGGCCGTCGATCTTGCGAGTCTCGTGTTCATCACGCTTGCAGGACACAACATCGGCATCCCGCTTGCCTGTGTTGCGGCACTTGGCGCAGCACTCGCAGTGGGGCTGTTCAACGGCGTACTGATTGCGTCATTCGGCGTGGAGCCGTTTCTCGCGACGCTTGGCACACTGTTCATAGGCCAGAGCATCCAGCAACTCGCAACCGATGGTGGCCAGCCCATCTATCTTTTGAACCAGACGCTGCCTCAATCATTTTCGATGCTCGGTCATGGCCGCTTGTTCGGCATCGCCTTGCCTTTGTATTTCGTCGCGGTTCTCGCCTGCGTATTGCACTTGCTGCTCGCGCGCTCGCGTCACGGCCGGGGCATTACCGTCCTCGGCGTGCAGGCCGGCGTGGCGCGCTATTCCGGCCTTCCGGTGCGCGCGTTGTTGTATCTCGCGTTCGCACTGAGCGCCGTGAGCTCAGGGGCGGTCGGGTTGATCCTTTCGTCGAACGTAAAGGCCTATGTGCCGTTAGCGGGAAACGGCTATTTGCTCAACGCGATCGGCGCAACATTTATTGGAGCGACGCTTTCGTCGTCTCATCGACCGAACGTGCCGGGAACGCTCATTGGGGTGCTACTGCTAGGCTTCGCAGCGAACGGGCTGCTGCTTGTCGGATGGAACTTCTATTGGCAACAAGTGGCGATCGGCGTTCTTATCTTTCTGGTGCTGGCGGCCGGAACTTTGAACTCGCGACGCCGATGAAGAATGAGTTCCAAGAGTCAGAGGGAGGTCCAGGAATGCGTTCGCTAAGCTGAACAACGTGTCCGTCCAGTGGTGAACACCCAGAACGGTTTGAGGATTCAGGTTGCGCAAGATTCTTAAAAGTCCGCATTACGACGTCCGCTTGAGCACACTGGTGTTTTGCGCCCAAGCGAAACGAATTGATATCTCGCACCTCGAGATACCAGCAATATAGCCCCAACAATTAAAAAGAACGTCGCACGGCACGCGCCCGATTGAGACCATGCGGAGGCCGTGCGAGCCCAACTCGCTGTTTCAACGCCGCGACGATAGCCGGCGTACCACAGAAACCATCTGATCAGCTTCATCGCAGGTGTTGTAAAAAGCGAGTGACGGCCGCACGGTCGCCACGACTCCGAAGCGCCGGAGAATCGGTTGCGCGCAGTGATGCCCCGAACGCACTGCAATGCCCTCTTCGTTCTGCCCGACCTCTTCCGTCTCATAGCCCTTCAGCACAAACGACAACACGCTGGCCTTATCCTTTCGCTGTACCAATCAGCCGCACACCCGGCACCGGCTGCAATACGCTCGTCGCATAAGCAAGCAGATCATGTTCGTAATGCCCGATATTCTCGATACCCACGCGCGTCACATAGTCAATCGCAGCCCCAAGGCCCACTGCATCGGCAATGTTGATGGTGGCGGCAACTCCATGGCTGTCTCGATGGCCAATGGTGAGAAACAAAGCATGAAGCTGTGCCGCTTGTATGCGGCCAACCACGCGGTGGTCTGGCAAGGGCTAAGGCGTCGCCGGTTCAGAACGGCATGCACTTAGGATGCTGTCGCGCGGAAAGCCGCTGAGGCGTCCGTCATCCTGAGTCGCCGGTACCTGACCGATTCGTTCAAAAGCAGTCAGACAATGCCGCATAATAAACATCGTAGAATTAGTTCGTTTCGGGTGCCTGTCGCTTGCTGTACTGTGTAGACAGCGCCACGATGATCAGGTATCTCGTGACGCCACTGGGCCCGGCAGCAACGGAGCGCATCACGCGCGAAACGCCTTCGCCAGGGTCCAGTCCAGAGACAAGTAAACAGCGCTTACGAAATCAGGCACCTACCTATATGTGGTCAAAAAGGTACCCGGCGCCATTGGGGGGTTATTCCTACACGGTCGTGCGGCTAGCAAGCGCTTTGACGGGCGTGCTTCGCGCTTCTAATCTCCGCGAGATCCGCTTTCACCGTGGCATCTTGGACATTAGAAGTGTCTGGGTCGACGAGGGTGAAATCGGTATTCCACACCTGCCAGCACGCTAATAGTCATTGGGCAGCCTGCAAAGTCAGGTGGCGATGGTTTAAGCCTGTTTCCTTTTGGATGGCAGTAGCGTTGTGCTGTGCGTCTTTTATCGAATATCCGGTGGCGGCCGCTCCGGGCGCAGATAACGCCGCCTTTCCCTCCGACCGGGCACATGGCGTCAGATCGCCAGACGGGATTTCTCCGGCAAGGTGGTCCATCTCGCACCGACATCAGTAGGCCATGACGCGTCCGAGTCAACGACGTGGACATCGATATTCCGGGCATCCTGCCAGCATTATCCAGTTGCTAATTGCCTGCTCAGCTACTGGAGAAGGAGGTAAAGCTCTCCCCTTCTGGACGACATCGCCGAAAGCGCCACGCCAACCCGCGGAAGGCTTCATTCGGTCGCGCCATGGTGCTGGGAACTTGAGGCAACGAGTCAACTTCGACGCTGATCGCGCATCACGTCCGCGCAAGCTCCGCCTGAATGGTGTCGAGCAAACGAGCATCCTCTGCCGTAACGTCAGGAGCGAAACGCCCTACCACGCGACCGTCGTTTCACTAGGAATTCCACAATACGTCGGGCACCGGATTGGGCTCGACCCCGTAACCTTGAGACGCTCTCGAAAAGTGCCATCGCCAGTAGCATCCGGCTGTGCGGTCGTCAGCGTCCGGTACAACGGATGCTAGTCCGTGCCAACTACGGATATTTTGGAAAACAGCGGAAACTTTACGTCGTAGGTCGTGTTGTAGAACGCCAGGATCTCCGCGTCGCTACCCGACTCCTGTCCCTTGAAGTTATCCGCCGGGAAACCTAACACTTCCAGCCCCTCTGCCCGCTCATCCCCGCGCAGCTTCTCCAGGCTTTCGTACCGAGGCGTCAGTCCGCGTTTTGAAACCACGTTCACCACCGGCAATAGTTTCCTCTTGAACCGTTCCAGTGTTAGCGGTGCACCATCAATGGATTTCACTGGAACATCGTAGATCGTCTGGCTCATTGTCTGGCTCGCTTAAAATGAAGGTTCATGGGGTGGTCACTCTCTGGGATCATTCGCGATCGGAAGCTTATATACTGCCCGCGATACTCAACAGTAGCACCGCCGAAGCCCCTCTCTTATCCCTATTTCTGATCCTCTTATAGGGCAACTGACTTGAAACGAATATCCTGCTCATCAGCACGACCGGCACCACGTCAGCTTCGTGCATCCGGCCCGTCGTCTAGGGCATTCTGAATCGGACAAGAACGTCAAAGGAGGGCCCGGCAGGAACCGCAAATGGTTGTTTCTCTCGACATTCCCACGGGGAAATTGGTTTACGGAGCGTATAACCCTGGCCAAGGTACACAAGCAAATCTACGTGCCAAGAATGAACTCTGAAACCGGTATGCAGGGCGGCTCGGTGTCAATAATTTGAAGTGTCAGACCCACCCAGATGAAGTTGATCGTGCAGCGGCACCTGACCTTGCCCTAACGGTCAACACAGTACTCCCCCGCTATAACAAAGGCGAAAACACCAGCGACAAAGGTGTTTCGAGACTCAATCACGCGGCTTCGGCACCCGCTGCCTACGCTTCACGAAGTACGTGACCGTCCTCCATGCAAGAGTTGCTTCCGTTTGGTGGTTAGCCTTTACCGGGAGGGAGTCGAATCCTCTGGACTCCAACGAAAGGTTTCTGCTTTCACATCCTCCTTCCCAGGCTTTCCCTGGCGCGATGATATTTCCCTCTCATCGCCCGCGCCCAGCCTAAACGTAGCGGTTCCCGAACGTCGCTGAGATATGGCGTGCCACTTGCCCTCAGACAGGCCCCTCAGGTGAAATCGCATTGAAGCTTTAGTCGGACTTACTGTCGGGTCTCTTTAGTTCAAAAGAATCCGAACCGTTTTTGCGTTTCTCAATCAGCCTGTTAAATCGCTCGCTAGCGTGCACAACAGCCTGAAGCCGCGTTTCCCGCAATTGTCGATCATGCTCGTTGACGATGATGGTCAGGTTGTCGATCGCAAGATCGTCGATCAACCAATCCCCCGTCGCTTTACCTCTTTGAATTAAAGCTGATAAAGCGCGCTCGCCTCGATCCAATACCTCCCGTTCGATTTGCCCGAAGCCGGCCTCTTCTAGGAAACCTGTCAGTAAAATAACTTGAACCAGGCACTGGGCAGTGGTCGAATCCCCTTGGCCGCGACGCAGTGTTTCCAAGGCGATATGAAATTGCAACGACAACTGGTCCGCAGCCGTCCGCTCCATTGGCAGAAACAGAATTCTCTTTCGCCTCGATTGGGTCGCAAGGCTAGGTCGTTTGGTTTTCTCTCTTGAGGCAGGCATAGCCAGCAGCTCCTGTCGAGTTGCTTATCAATAAACGGTGCGCCACCATGACAGATAGGCCGATGCCGTGATTGCAAAGACCAACGCATCGCCTGAATGAGGGCGTTCAACGTTAGTCTAGATCCAGCATGCTGAAAAACCCTGCACGGCCGCGTGCCTGTCATGTCCATTGCTAGATTTGCGTGGATGCATCGTCAATGAAATGAACCAGCATCCATTCACGTTTTCCAGATCGCTAGCGCTTCGCACTTATAGGTTTTGTATATCACCTAGCGTAGTTAGCGCGATGAGGCAAATAGCGTGACTTCCGTTCGTTGATAAAACACGTCGTTATAACAGCATTGCTGCGTTCAGCGTGAAGTACCGCGTCCATTACGACCACAGATAGGTGACCGCATACACCGGCTATGTCGTGCAGGTCCGGTCTCAACTAGTCGATAATGTATCTGCGAACATTCCGCGCGCGTTACTATCTGAATTTAGTACCAAGCTAATAGTGAACCATTTGCCATTAATCGGCAAGATAAGACATCTGCGGATCAGCTAACCGGATCGCACTGTGCCTACCGCTGCCCCGCTATCGGCATCTGATGTGGCGTTGTGCATATATCTGGCGATCAGTCCGGCGCGTGACGTTCGGGTAACGGTCTTGGTGCTGCCTCTGTTAACTCGTGGAGGAACTGCGTAGATTCTCGATATTTGGCGGGAAGATGCGCAAGGACAAACGCAAGAGCCGTGAGCCTAAAGGCGTCTATCGAGTCAGGAACTGGCCGGAGTACAACGCAGGGCTGTGTCGCATGAGGCAGCTTGACCATGTGGATCGACGAGCCCGCCTTCAGGAGTGAGAGCGCTCAAGCGCGGCAGGCCGCAAGTCTACTCGGACGCAATCATTCAGGCCGTGCTAACGCTTATTGAGACTTCCATAATTCATGACATTACCAGAGCGTAGCCTGCATCCAGCACGCCGCAATGATCGAGGGTCGCTTTTGAGCGCTCTTGAGTTTGTTGCGCGCGGTGAACTGCAACTCGCTCAGATCGTTAGGACAGTAGTTGGCCAGTGCGTGTCGCTTGAGCCATGCCCACAGATATTCGACCGGATTGAGGTCCGGGGCATAGGGAGGAAGAAAGGCGATTTGGATGTGCCCGTTCAGTGCATCAAGATAGTCGCGCACCAAGCGGCTGCGATGCGCCTTCAAACCATCCCAGATGACCAGCAGAGGTTGCTTGAGATGGGCCTTGAGTGCTTTGAGAAATTCGACGATCTCTTCCTTGCGGATGCTGCCCTCGTGCAATCTGAACAAACAGTTGGTGCGCGTGAGTCCGGCGATCACCGAGACGTGATTCCAATTGAAGTGAAATTGGATGACCGGCGTCTGACCCTTGAGCGCCCAGGTGCGCACGCGCGTAGGGCGCTCGCTGATTCCGGACTCGTCTACAAAGACAATCAGTCGACCTTCTCGACGGGCTTTTTTTTGAGAGCCGGCCACGTACTGCGTTTCCAACTGCGCACTGCATCTTCGTCGCGCTCGATGGCCCGCTTCTCAGGCTTTTGCACGCTAAAGCCCAAGGCGCCCAGGATTCGCCAGATTTGCGTTTGGCCGAACTTGACGTCGTACAGCCGTTCGATAAGCACTCCCACACGCTTGAGCGTCCAAAGCTCTGTACCAAAGCCGTGCTCGGTAGGCTTTTGCAGAATGGCTCGGCGCAAACCTTCCAACTGGGACTCGTCCAGTCCGGCAGGACGGCCCTTCGATGGCACGCTACGCAACGCTTCGATCCCGCCTTCATCGAGCAAGGCCTTCCACGTGTACACGGTTTGCCGGGCCACCCCCACTTCGAGTGCGACTTCGGCAGGCTTTTTCCCCTTGAGCAGCAGTCGCGCTGCACGCAATCGTTTCTTTGTCGCCTCATCCGATAGCCTCTTGACCATGCCTCATACCCTCAAACAGTTCATTGAAGATATAACGCCCCGGGCTCCAATTGGTTGTCATGTTTTACGGAAATATCAATAAGCACGTTTATCATTTGACGCTTCGAGCCGCTCAGGGCTTTGTGCAAAGTCTTCGTGACCTTGCGATTGCGGACCTGCCTGTGCTCAACTATACGACGCTAAGAGGGCAGTTCAAAAAGGCTGCTCAGTTCGGCTGAAGATGTTCCAGCAGACGAGTGAGCAGGCTAGTTTGAGGAATGCTTCGTGAATGTCAGATCGGCGCTCGAAGCGAATGCGAAGACGCCGGAAACCATGGAGCCACGAATGAGTCCGTTCAACGACCCAACGGAACTTGCCGAGACCGCTGCCGTGTTCGGTGCGGCGCCTGGCGATGACCGGTCTGATTCCACGCTCGCGAAGTTGGCGGCGATGCGAGTCGGAGTCGTAGCCACGGTCGGCGTAGATGACCTTGGGTTTGCGAAGCGGTCGGCCGCGTGTGCCGCGAATCGGCGGGATAGCGTCGACCAGCGGCAGCAGTTGCGTGACATCATTGCGGTTCGCGCCGGTCACGATCACGCTGACAGGAACGCCGTTCGCGTCTACGAGGACGTGGTGTTTGGACCCTGGTCGTGCGCGATCGGTGGGGTTTGGCCCAGTTTTTGGCCCGCCCCAACGGCTCGCACGGACGATGAATCGACAGCCGCATATGAGAAATCGAGCTGGCCAGATTCGCGCAGCTTGTCGAGCAGTAGCCCGTGCAGCTTGTCCCACACCCCGGCCTGCTGCCAGTCGTGCAACCGACGCCAACAAGTCGCTCCAGAGCCGAAGCCCAACCGGGTCGGCAGATGGTTCCATCGCATTCCTGTCTTCAGCACAAGCAGGATGCCATTGAGTGCTGCACGGTCCGAGACCGGCAACCTTCCAGGGTATCGCTGGCGTCGCGGTTTGGGCGGTGGAAGTAGCGGTTCGATCAGTGCCCACAATTCGTCATCGATGATAGGTGCCGGCATTCCTTGATCCGTTGTTCAGGTATCCAAGGTTAACCGTTTCGTGGAAAAGTAAACAGCCCTTCCGAGCTTTTTTTGAACTGGCCTTTAAGCCGCCGAGCACAGGAATTACAGGTGACGTTACCTGAAATGTCGAGCGGCGACCCGATTCATCTGGTTGTCGATAGTACCGGCGTGAATCTCTACGGCGAAGGCGAATGGAGGGTGCGCAAGCACGGCTACTCCAAGCGGCGAACCTGGCGTAAGGTCCACCTCGGGCTGGACGTGAAGACGGGCCAGATACGTGCGGCGCTGATGACGCATCAGGACGTCGACTAAGCAAGTGCATTGCCCGGTTTGTTGGCGCAGATCTCAGCCGATGAATCCATCGATACGATAGGCGGTGGTGGTGCATACGATACAAAGCAGTGCCACAAAGTGATCGCCGGGCGCGGTGCTACGCCCTCCATTCCGCCACTCGAGGGCGCGAAACCTTGGTCTGAGGGCACGCCCGGAGCAAGCTGGCGAAATGAAGCGATCAACGGTATTGCGCGAGATGGCCAAGGCGATTGGAAGAAGCGCAGCGGTTATCACCGACGTTCGCTGATCGAAAATGCGATGTACCGGTACAAAACGCTCACGGGGAATTGTCTTTCTGCGCGCTGCATTGGTTCACAAGCGACGGAGATCGCCATCCGTGGTGGCATCGTCAACCGCATGGTCACACTTGCACGCCTGCAGTCCGTGCGTATTTTATGAATTTAAGATCGCGGGTGAAAGCCCGCCTGCACCGTCGAATTTTGCAACAACGCCCTTAATGAGTCGCTCATACAAACGGCGCAAACGGGTTAGTGTCGGGATCCAGACGTCCTTGAAACGTCGATTTGCATCCAACGTCCGCCTGCTAGCGATAGTGCGCGTCAGCGCAAAATCATCGTAGCAAAGAGGGCTGCTGTGGCTAAAGAAGTAAAACAGATACTTATAGGCAAACGGTGTATGTCGTGGAAAGTTTCACCATGCACGTTGTCAAACGTGGCTACCTTGGATCCCGTCACGCTAACGACGGCCGGCATGGCATGTGGCATGCCTCTGCCGCTCATTCCGTCACTCAGTCATTTTTATGCGTAGTACTTTGTAAAGCTATTCTGTACGTCCCACCTTCCTTACAACAAGAAACGCATCCCGAGAGCCAACGCGACGGGATTCCAGCGGTTCGATCGTTCCCATGGGGATAAGCGCAGCGATCGGTTCGACCGATGCCGAAGGATCCGTCGCCAGTACCAAGCACGGCGCGACGTCCACGGGCGTGGGTCCGGGCTATATCCCGGACCGTTATGCTAAACGAGTGCTAAACGATCAACTATTTGGTCGTTCCAGGAACATCCCTGACGATCTACAATATCCAATTCGCTGCAGCGCGCGGCGCCTATCTGGAATAGGGACATTTGCCAGCCACAGGTGAGTCATGCCGATTGAGCTTGTCACTAATTCGATACATCACCTCGCCGACTCTACTCGTACGGTGCAAGCGTATCTGGAGTTCACCAAGCGGACGGGTGAAAAGCCCTACTCGTATGCCGGAGAGCCGCCCGCAGGTGTACCGCGAACCCGGGGCGAATACCGAGGGCACGCGGTTCAGGTGGAAGACGCACGACCTATTGCCGACCGTCTGAGCCTCGACGTCGAGGGCGTTGCGGTGGTACAGCGCGCTTCGGTCGTGCGGGGTTTCTGGGACGAGGCTCAGACCCTCGCCCTCGGTCATCCGGAGACGGCGCAGTTGGTGAAGGACATAACTGGCGCATCGCGCGTCGTGGTATTCGACCACACGCTTCGCCGCCATCAGGAAGGCGCCGCCGATCGCACCCCGGACGCGCTACGCCAGCCGGCCAAGCGTGTTCATGTCGATCAGACGATCCTGTCGGGTCCTAAGAGGGTCCGCGAGATCATGGGCGAGCAAGCCGATGCGCTCCTTACTCGACGCGCCGCAATCATCAATGTCTGGCGGCCGATTGCCTATCCGGCGCGTGACTGGCCCCTGGCTGTCGGCGATGTGCGCACCATCGACCCGGACGACCTGATCGCCGCTGACCTGATCTTTCCGCTACGCAAGGGCGAGACTTACGGCGTCGCCTTCAACCCAGCGCAGCGCTGGCTTTACATCCGGAATCTGCAATTGGACGAAGCCCTGCTGATCAAATGCTGGGACTCTGATCCATCGGTCGCACGCTTTGCGCCGCATACCGGGTTCGAGGATCCTACGACACCGCCCGGCACGCCGCTCCGGCAGAGCATTGAATTCCGCACCATCGCCTTCTTCGATTAACGGTTGGACGCATCGTGCCGTTTGCGGCAGATCATCAAAAGGAAGCAACCTCGTGATTGAAGTCCATTACTGGCCGACCCCGAATGGCAAGAAAGTGACCATCCTCCTCGAGGAGTTGGGTGTTCCATACACGATTGTCCCGGTGAACATCGGCCGCGGCGACCAGTTCAAGCCTGATTTTCTCGCGATCAGCCCCAACAACCGAATGCCCGCCATCATCGACACTGAACCGAAGCGCAATGGCTCCCCTGTCAGCGTATTCGAATCCGGAGCCATTCTCTTCTATCTGGCTGAAAAAGAAGGCCGCTTTTGGCCCCAACAGGATGTTCACGCCAAGTATGAGGTAACGCAGTGGGTGTTCTGGCAGATGGCCAACCAGGGACCAAAATTCGGCGAACGTGGTCACGTCTCAAGGGTTCCCGAGAGCGCGGGCGACCAAACTTACGCCAAGCGTAGATTCAACGATGAAGTCCACCGCCTCTATGGGGTGCTGAACAACCGCCTCTATGATCGCCGTTACCTAGCCGGCGACGAATACACGATTGCGGATATTGCGTCCTACCCCTGGACGGTTTCCTGGCAGCAACAAGGCATCGACCTGGACGAATTCCCCTACTTCAGACGCTGGTTCGCGGAACTGTCGGAACGGCCAGCGGTGCAACGAGGTTTGGCCGTGACGGCCGGTGAGCCGGAAGATCCCAGCAGCGTCACACCTGAGGAACAGGAACGGCGCCGCAAGATTCTTTACAACCAGCGCGCCCGTCCTGCGCCCCCCATTGCAGGCGACAAAGCCCGCTAAGACATTCCAGACCTCGTCGGCGCGTCAGACCTAAATATCTGCGGTTGGATTGTTCGAGCGAGCGCATATCGATGGCAGCGCGCTCGAACAGCCGCGCAGTTTTTGCCGAACAGGGTGCACCCGAATTGCTGTCGGCGATGGGTCGTGACCAATCAAAGCGTTAGGACTATGCAGGCGTTAAGTAGGCAGGTAGCGTCTGGCCGTCCATGCCGGAAGCGAAACACGTACGCGCACCGCAAAGAAGCCGCACTGCTATCGATATGCGAAAAAGTTAGTTCGACACTGCCGCACGATTGCGGACACTCAAAATGTTCAAATCGACCCGCCGACAATCATGAAGGGACTTGGATATCGCCCTCATCGAACGCTCGATGACGCCACGGAAAACGCCGCCATACCATCGGATCCGCACTGCGTGTCCGTTAGACGGGTAGCCACCGTGCTGCTGCTCGCTGCACTTCTCGCGTGCATCGAAAGGGAAATTGCGGGCGCAACCGATGGGTCGCTCCTGGCCATTTTCACTGGATACGTTGGCGGCGATCTACATCATCTCGTGTCGATCCTGCTCAACCGCAGCCCATGATGCTACCGTCCAACGTACCGAATCAACTGGTCACATCGGGTAATGGGCAGCACGCAGGCTGTTATGCCGCTGCAAGGCAAAGGCTGCCGCACGGCCGCAACCCGGGAACACGGTGATGGCTGCGGACGCCCAGGGCCTGCCGGTGACAGCGTCGAACGAATCTGCTATCGCGCTGGATTGTGCCATCTCCGACTACTTCGGCTGGAAGGGCGATCCCGTCACCGGATTGCAAAGTGCGGTGGGCGAGGATCCTGGCTTCGGTCTGGGCAGTAGCGTCATCGCTTCGCTGTTCCTGCTGGGCGGATTTCGTGGCGATCATCCTTTCGTCACCACCGCCCTCGGCGCGGCCGAACGCGCAAGCGCCGGCGCGACCTCGCGCGAAGTTCTCCACTTCGCTGCTGCCCGGGCGTTGGCCGCAGGTGAAATCTCCAATGCGATCCATATCTGGGAAAGCATTCTGGTCGACTACCCGACCGATGCATTAGCACTGCGCTTTGCGCACGACGGTTATTTCTGTCTCGGTCAGTCGCTCAGCATCCGGGATTCCATCGCGAGAGTGCTACCGGAATGGGACCCGCAGGGTGAAAACTACGGTTATATCCTCGGACAGTATGCGTTCGGCCTTGAGGAGGCGGGCGAACTACGTCGTGCGGAAGAAGTCGCTCACGCCGCAATCGCTCGCAACGACGGGGACGGCTGGGCGATTCATGCGATCGCACACGTACTTGAGGCCGAAAGCCGGCAAACTGAAGGTATCGTGTTCCTCAAGGCTACGCGCCCGGCCTGGCGCCGGGCCCACGCGCTCGCCGTCCACAACGGCTGGCATCTTGCGCTCTACCTGATCGAGGAGGAGCGTTTTGATGAAGTGTTGGCCGATTACGATCAGCACGTTGTACCAAAGCTCGCCGGTGACTTCCTGCTCGATCTCGTCGATGCTTCGGCTCTGCTCTGGCGACTGGAACTGGCGGGGGCCAATGTTGGAGACCGCTGGAGCCCGCTCGCCACCCAATGGTTGACCCATGTCGACGATCATGTGCTTGTATTCAACGATCTGCATATTGCGCTCGCTGTCTCGCGGGCGGGCGACCAGCTGGGCGTCAAACGCCTGCGCCGCTCCCTTGATCGTTACGCGCGTGACGGCCGGGGCGATAACCGCGACATTACCGCCGACGTTGGTCGTCGGCTGATCGACGGCGTACTCGCTTTCGCCGAAGGCGCCTACGCCCGCGCGATCGAACTCATCCTGCCCGTGCGTTATAACGCGGTACGCGTCGGCGGCAGCCATGCCCAGCGGGATCTCATTACGCAGACACTGATTGCGGCGGCCGAACGCGCCGGCCAGCTCAATCTGACCCGAGCGCTCCTTGCCGAACGTTTTGCCGTGAGGCCGACCGAACGCACCAGACGGCATTATGTGAGAGCCGGCGGGACCACCGTCGCGCATACGCTCCGGTAGAGAAGAACCCAATAGATGCCGGAAAAGCCGGTCTCAACGTTGAGCGTCCGACCGTTGCGATCTTCGTGATGACCGCTCCTTTTCCGTGGCAGTCACGACCTATTTACTTTGGCCTATGCCTAACTCCAAAGGGAGGGATTCGTCCATCACATCAGCGCCACGTGTTTGACGATTTTGGTGCAATCTATACTGGCAATACGTATTTTCAAGTCACGCCGATCTCGAACAGACGATGCGTCAGATCATTTTCTGTTCCGCCAGCACGCGCTTTTTTCCAGCCGAGGGCGCGCGCGTAGCTGCCCATCAATCCCTGTTCGATGAGCGTTTCTTCTGACACCGTGACGTGCCCGTCGGCGCACGGGTCGACATACATGGCATCCACGGGACAATATAGTTCGCACATGAAGCACGTTTGACATTGGTCCGGCCGGGCGATGACGGGTATGGCGCCATCGACTGCGTCGAAAACACCTGTCGGGCATACCTCCACGCAGCGATTGCAGGACGTGCAACGGGACTCGCTGATAAGTTCGATCAAGACCGTTTTCCTCGGCTAGTTCGCAACAGCCTCTGTTACGAACGTAAATGTATCGATGCCGGCGACCACTTGCCGGTAATGCTGGGCGTCCGAGCGCGCGGGAAAATCGGTGCGCTGATGCAGGGCCCGCGATTCGGTGCGGCGCAGCCCGCTTCGATACCCAAGGCGGGCCACGTAGAGCATCGCGCGTGCGGACCGCGCGTGCGCGACCGGTGCAGCATGGTCCGCGGGCTCATGCCACGCGCGCTCAAGCGCGTCGAGCGCAATGCCAAGACCCGCTGCGTTGCGAAAGAGATTGGTTTGCAAAGACCAGACGTATTGTTCAACCACCTGACGCGAGAGCTGCGGATCGGACAAGACAGTCATGTCCGTCGCGGGCCGCAATGGCACGGGAGCGTGAGAGCGTTGTGGAACCGCGAAAGCGCTGGCGGCAGCGCCTGCCCACGCTCCCGTCACGATCGCCCATGCCGAGTTAGGCGACCCGCCACCTGTCCGGCCGCCGACCACAACCTCACGGGAGGTCACATCGCCTGCCGCATAGAGGCCGGGCACGTCAGTCGCGCAATCCCGCCCGCTCAGCCGGATGCCGCCGGTCCCGCGCACCGTGCCCTCAAGCAGCAAGCTGATCGGAAATCGCTGCGTGAAAGGATCGATGCCCTTGCGATCGAAAGGCAGGAATGCATTGGCCTGGCCGCTGCGCAGCCAATGCTGAATGTCCTTGCTGGCGCGGTCGAAAACGGCGAACACCGGTTCCTCGGCCAATACTCTCGCGACCGAAACGAACGGCTCGTCGTCGATGATGGGAATCTCGCTGCCGTCCTCGCGCGAGTAGGTGCTCCACACGAACGGGAGCCCTTTGGTCACGGACGAGTGACTGGAGGCCAGCCCATACTGGTTAGAAAACTCCATGCCCGAAAACCGCGCACCCGCCTCTCCCGCTGCAAGATGGCCGTCGCCGGTGCACACATTCGTGCCGAGCGCACCGCTCATGAACGCGCAGCCGCCCGTAGCCATCACGGTGGCGTTGGCCTGGACCTGCCATCGGCCCCCGTCCCTCGACACACCATGAGCCCCCACCACGCGACCCTCATAGTCGAGCAAGCCGAGCATCGGACTATGATCAAGAATCTGCACGCCGGCCCGTTTGATCTGCAAACGCATGAAGCGCATGTAGTCGGGTCCGCGCAAGGTCGCGTAGTTAGTGACGCCCGCTTCCGTCTTTGGTAACGGATAGCCAAGTTTGGCCAGCAAGTGGAGTTGCTGCACCGCGCCCTGCAGGAGCGCGTCAGTCCAACTGCGTTCGCTAAGGCTCCCGCCTGAAAGGAAGCGCTCAGTGAATTCGGCTTCATGGCGCGCCGGGTCGCTGACGTACCAGACGTTGTTGTTCGACGCCGCAGCCGCGCCGGACGTGCCGCAATAAGCCTTGTCCGCGAGCACGACGCGTGCGCCCTGGCGTGCCG
This sequence comes from Caballeronia sp. LjRoot34, assembly GCF_964253815.1. Classification (NCBI taxonomy): domain Bacteria; kingdom Pseudomonadati; phylum Pseudomonadota; class Betaproteobacteria; order Burkholderiales; family Burkholderiaceae; genus Caballeronia; species Caballeronia sp. LjRoot34. Next base: position 1,831,635 of record NZ_CAXUSB020000001.1, on the reverse strand, counting down.
CGCTTAACGCGGCCCAGGTGCCTGCAGGTCCCCCGCCGAGCACCAGCACGTCCGCCTGAAGAACAATGCTTGCCGCTACCGGATGCGCATCGCTCATGCGTGTCCTTCCCATGGCACCAGCACGCGCTGGAGATATCGCAGTCCCCATTCGAACAGGCCCGCAATCAACGCAATAACGATGATGCCCATGATCACCACGTCTGTGACGAGGAACTGCGCCGCCGACTGGATCATGAAGCCAAGGCCGCGCGTCGCGGCGATCAGCTCCGCCGCAACCAACACCGACCAGCCCACTCCGAGGCTCACGCGAATTCCTGTCAGCACATCTGCAGCGGCTGAAGGCACGACGATATAGCGAATGAGCTGCCACCGTGTCGCGCCCAGCGCCTGAGCGCCACGCAACCGGCTTTGCTTTACCCGTCGCACGCCTTGCTGGGTGGAGATGGTCAGGGGTGCGAAAATCGCCAGCCAGATCAGCAGGATCTTGGAGGGTTCGCCAATTCCACACCAGATCACGATCAGCGGCAGGTACGCAAGCGGCGGCACGGGCCGATAAAATTCGATCAGCGGATCCGCAATTGCGCGCGCGGTCGGATTGAGCCCGATCAGCACGCCAAGCGGCACGGCGGTAACGACCGCCAGCGCGAGCGCGGCAAACACGCGCGACAGGCTCGCGACCGTGTGTTGCCAGAGCGTGGCATCGCTGAAACCATTCACGGAGACATCGACAAACTTGCGGGCTACCGCCACTGGCGAAGGCAGGAACACGGGACTCACGAGCTGAAGCCGGGTAGCGATACTCCAGAACGCGATCACGGCCACGACGGTCGCAATACTGATCAGCCGGTGCCGGTTAAGCGGCAAACGACGGCGCGCCGATGCAGAGGGCTCCAGGCGGGACGCCGGATAGCCGGCCACCTGCTCGATATCGCTCATGGTAGTTCCTCTTCGTCGGCGAAAATCTGGCTTTCGATGTCGTCGCGCAGGCGCAAGAACGCCGGATCGGCCTTGATGGCGCGAGACGTTTCTCCCGCGACGAAACGCTCGCCGAAATCGAGCCGCGGGACCGAGGCAATCCGCCCGGGATTCGCGCGCATGAGGACCAGATCGGTCGCCATGAACAGCGCTTCGGAAATGTCATGCGTGATCATCACCATGCCCTTGCCGCATCGTTTCCAGAGCGTGAGCAAATACTCCTGCATCTTCAGCCGGGTGGACGAATCAAGTGCGCCGAGCGGCTCGTCGAGCAGCAGGAAACGGGGATCGACAGCGAGCGCACGGGCGAGTCCCACACGCTGACGCATACCGCCCGAGATCTTCCAGAGCGGGTACCGGGCGTAAGCGGTCAAGCCGGTCAGATCGAGCAGCGCAGACACGGTCGCGCGCCGCTGCGCCTGTGGCGCGCCAGCGAGGACCAGACCGAAACCAATGTTCTGCTCGACGTTCTGCCAGGGTAGCAACGCATCGTCCTGGAACACCATACCGCGCTCGGAACCCGGTCCCGTGACCGTCTTTGCGTCAAGACTCACGGTTCCCGCCGACGGTGCGATGAACCCCGCGACCACATTGAGCAACGTGGTTTTGCCGCAGCCGGACGGACCGAGCACGACGGTAAAGCTCCCGTCGCGCAGGACGAGATCGAGCTCCGAAAGAACCGTGTGCGGTCCGCGCGGAGTATCGAACGCAACGCTGAGCGAGTCGATCCGGATCATTGCATCACTTCCCTTCTGCCTGCTTTACGTAAGACGCCGTGACGGTCGGCGCATAGTCAGGCAGAACGGCATCCACGCGCTTTTGTTCCTTGAGGAACGCGGACGTATTGGCGAGCGCCTTGGCCGTGCCGCCTCCAAGCAAGGCCGGTGACGTCTGCTCACCAAGCAGCGGGAAAGACGTGCCCTGCAGTAACGCAGGCAGGTCAGCGGGGTCTGAACCGCTGATGCGCGCAATCTCCTTCACCTGCGGCGTATCGGCGTTCCACGTCGCACCGTCCTGGCGATAGACGGCATTCTGCGCGCCTGTGACCTTCGCGAAGCTGACGAGGAAATCCGGATGGGCCTGCGCGAAGTCCTTGCGGGCAACCCAGGCGAGGAACGTGGGCGCGCCCCATTTGCGGACATCCGCCGATGTGATCAGGACCGTGCCCGTCTTCGCGATCTTGCCGAGCGCGGGATCCCATATATAGGCGGCATCGATGTCGCCGCGTTGCCATGCTGCGGCAATTTCCGGCGGCGCCAGGTTCAGGATGGTGACCTTGTTCGCCGGAATGCCCCAGTGCTTGAGTGCTGCGAGCAAGCTGTAGTGCGTGGTTGAGACGAACGGAACTGCGACCTTCTTGCCGATCAGGTCCTCCGGCTTCGTAATGTTGCTGCCGTTGCGCACGACCAGCGCTTCGGCGGTGCCGATCTCGGCGGCAATGAAGAAGGTTTCGAGCGGCAGGCCTCGCGTGACGCCCGCGGCAAGCGGACTGCTGCCCGTGAAGCCGACCTGTACGTCGCCCGACGCCATGGCTGCGATTACGTCGGCACCATTCGTGAATTTGCGCCAGTCGATCTTGTAGCCGCTCGCCTTCTCATAGAGCCCTTCCGCTTGTGCAATCTTGGACGGCTCGATGTCCGTCTGATAGCCGATGACGACTGTCTTTTCGGCCGCGAGGGCCGCCGATGTGAAGCTGGTCGCCAACGCCAGCAGCGCGGCTGCGCGGATCAGATGCTTGAACATGCTTTACAGCTCCGTTAGTAACATGCAGAAAGGCGGATGAATAAGCGCACGTGAATCAGGTTGTAATAACAACGGTCCGGGTATTGCAGTATAGGAACGACCGAACTCGGATTCAAAGCAACGAATCCTCACTTACTTAGCGGTTTTATAGCTTTAGACAGCCTGTCTCGAGACACTGAGATTGATGTATTCGCGATCCCTCAGCAGGTATAAAAGCCGTTAAACTTGTGTTGGTTTCTTTTTTGTTGTCATAACATCTAAAGCGATAACTTACCGTCAATGCTCATTCAGGATTCCACTTCCCCCTTGTACAAACGTGTGAAAGAACATCTTTGCGCGCGCATGCTCGACGGCACTTATGGCCCCGAGACACAACTTCCGACCGAACAGGCGTTGTGCGACATGTTCGAGGTGAGCCGCATCACTGTCCGGCAGGCGCTTGAAGAGCTGCGTCAGGAGGGCCTCGTCAAGAAAGTGCATGGACGCGGCACGTTTGTCTCGCCGCCGCGTGCCTATCAGAACGTGGACGCCCTGCAGGGATTTTCCGAGGCGATGGCGCCGCTGGGTCACAAGGTCAGCAACCAGCTCGAAGGCTTGCGTTACCTCGAAGCACGCGAAGAGATTCGCTCACGGCTCGATATGGAGGAAGGCGCCCGCGTTGCCGAGATCAAGCGCGTACGGTTCCTGGACGGAGAAGCCATCTCGTTCGAGACCACCTATATTGGCGAACCGCTCGCGAGACAGTTAACCAGCGCCGACCTCGCGACCCAGGATATCTTTCGTCTTCTTGAAGAACGCAGCCAGGTTCGCGTCAATCATGCGAACGTTGCAATGGATGCCATTCCCGCGGACGAAGAAACCGCTGCTGCCTTGGGGCTTGCGCCGCTTACTCCAATACTGAGAATCGAGCGGCATGTGTTCGACGCACACGGCCATCCAATCCTGTTCGAGTACCTGCACTTTCGCGGCGACGCGTTTCAGTACCGGATGCGTATCGACCGTGATCCTGCGTCAAAACGAGCCGCACAACGATGACCTTCCCATGAACAAGTCTGCCAGCGTTAGTTATCCTGTGGATCCTGAGCGCCGACGCATCGCCAACCAGAAAGCGGTGGAACGCATCGGTGCGACGCAGCCAGTGCTGGCTGGCTGTGAGCGCGCGGCCAGCGCACTGAACCTCGCTGACGGCGAACTCGGCCACGCCGGTCCGCCATTCGACGAACTCGCCGAGATTCCTGCCCCGGTACTGAACGCCTTGGCCGGCGCAGCGGTGTACGAAGGCTGGGCCGGCACCCTGGAGGCAGCACGATCAAGCATTCTGCGTGGCGAAATCCGCCTGCGTGCCAACCATGACCTGGGCACCGTCTCGCCAATGAGCGGTGTCGTGCGGCCCAGCCAGATCGTCATGCGCATCGAGAACCGTGCAGGTCCAGGGGTCAAGTATGCAACCCTTGCCGAGGCAGGCCGCCGCGTGCTGCGCTTTGGCCGTTATGACGCGCATGTGGCAGGAGGGCTCCGCTACCTGGACGATGTGGTCGGACCCGCGATCGCACGTGCACTTTCGCCAGGCGGAATGCCGTTGTTGCCACTCATTGCAGAAGGGTTGGCGTTGGGTGACGACGTGCATCAACGCAACGTCGGTGACATGTTTGCATTCGCGCGTCATCTTACAAGCCTCGAGAATTCCGTACGCTCCTGGCTGCTTGGGAATCCTCAGCATTTCCTTAACTATGCGATGGCCGCCGCAAACCTTGCCCTTGATCAGGCGGAAGGGATCGCTGATAGCACCATCGTCACGGCGATATCGCGCAACGGGTTCTCGTGCGGCGTGCGCGTGGCCAGCATGGGCAAGCGCTGGTTCTGCGCGCCGGCAACAATCCCTGATGGACACTTTTTCGCGCCGCATTCGCGCGAAGACGCTCAACACGATCTTGGCGACAGTGCGATCATGGAAACCTTCGGCCTTGGCGGCGCGGTCGCGCACTGCTCGCCGGAACTTGCTCGCATCATGTTGCAAGACTGGCCGTCATCAGAAGCCGCAGGGCGTTCGATGCGGGGGCTGTTCTGGTCCGCCCATCCCCTATTCGCGCCTGCCTTGGCCGGAACGGAAAAAGCAGGACTCGGCCTTGATGTACAGCGAGTGGTCGACGAACAAAGTCCCGTGCGGATTCACACCGGCATCGCCCACCGTGACGGCGGGACGGGATGGATTGGAATCGGCGTGGCGAGCGTCCCACTCAGTTGCTTCGAGCAGGCGCTTAGTGCAGTGGCGGAGTCATGAGCACCCTGCCCTGTGGCCGTATGTCTTGAACAAAAGTAGCCGCTGTGACCAACCCCCAGCACCCCTCATTTCTAAGCACTCGTTCTATGTCCGCAGATAAAATCCACCACTTTGTAGCCGATGCCAGCCCTCCGCCGCCGTCCTCACTGTATTCGCATGCGGTGCAGGCAGCAGGCTGGCTATACGTCACCGGACAGCTTCCAACGGACCCGGATGCGCCCACCGCAGCGCTTGCTCACGGCGTCGAAGAGCAAGCGGATGTCTGCTTCGAGAACCTCACCCGTATCTTGCGACATACCGGATATGGTTACGAGGATGCCGTATTCGTGCGCATCTACCTCAGCGAGTTCGACCGTGATTTCGCCGCGTTCAACGCGGTCTACACGCGCTATTTTCCGCAAGACGGTGTCAGCCTGCCCTCTCGCACTACCGTCGGCGTGGCGCGCCTTGGCAGGGCGGCGCTCGTCGAAATTGATCTGGTCTGCTATCGACAGCCCTGAGCTCGTGCACCTGCGCCTTGCCTGGGAAGATATCAAGCCGCATGCAGGTCCGGGGCCTCAGGAATCGCCAGAATCAACTCGCGCGTGTAATCGCTGCCCGGGTGCTGAAACACCTCTGTCGTAGCGCCGAAATCCACCTGCTGCCCCGCGTGCAGAACCGACACCGTATGTGCAAGCTTGCGAACCGTGTCCAGGTCGTGCGTGATGAACAGGTAAGTCAATCCCAGCTCTTGCTGCAATTGAAACAGGAGACTCAGGATCTGCGCCTGTACGGTGACGTCGAGGGCGGAGGTGGCCTCATCCAGAACCAGAACGGCCGGATTCAATATCAGCGCGCGCGCGATGGCAACCCGTTGCCTCTGTCCCCCGGACAAGGCCCGAGGTTTGCGTTGCAGCACTGAGAGCGGCAGGGCGACGCGCTCGGTCACGGCTTCCACCTGACGTTGCCGTTCTGCCTTCGGCGGTCGATCGAAGTTGAGCAGTGGTTCTTCGATCAGTTGGAACACCGTCTGGCTCGGATCAAGCGACGTGAACGGGTTCTGATACACCAATTGAATCTTCCGGCGAAACAGACGCAACGACTCTCCCCGCAACGCGCTGACATCCATACCCTCCACCAGGATCGTTCCGGCGTCGGGCTTCTGAAAGCCCATCAGCATCCGCGCCAGGGTCGTTTTTCCGGACCCGGACTCGCCCACCAGAGCATGCGTGGTGCCGCATGGAACCGAGAACGAAACTTGATCGACGGCCCGCAATGGTGCGGTCCCCTTGCCTCCGATCGAGAACAGTTTGCTCAAACCCGTGATCTCGATTGCTGGCGCGCTCGCAGCGGCGCCTCGATTGGAAATGGCTGGCGTTGCAGGGAGGAATGACGTCCGGCTGTCCTCAAAAAGCTTCCGGGTATAGGCGTGTTTGGGCGATCGGATAATGGTTTTCGTGTCGCCTTGCTCGACAATCTCGCCTTGGCGCAAAACCACGATCCGGTCGGATCGCGCTGCCGCCACCGATAAATCATGCGTCACGAACAGCACGGCAGTTCCGGTAGCAACACGCAGTTCATCCACCAGGTCAAGAATGCGTTTTTGCACGGTCACGTCGAGCGCGCTGGTCGGCTCGTCGGCAATAATCAGTTCGGGCTGGAGCGCGACGGCAATCGCAATCAGGACACGTTGCTTCATGCCGCCCGACAATTCGTGCGGATATTGTCTGGCTCTTTGTTCCGGGTGATTCAGCCCAACCCGGGTTAACAAGGCCAGAACCCGGGCATCGCGCTCCTTTCTCGACAGACGCTCATGCAATTGCAGGATCTCTCCGACCTGCGTGCCGATGGTTTGAACCGGGTTGAGCGAACTGCCGGGATCCTGAGGAATCAGGCTGACGTGTTTTCCGCGCAGGCCATCCAGGCGCTTGTGCGCCCACTGCGTGATATCGACACCGTTGATGATGATCCTGCCCGTTTCGCGCTCCCCGTTTTCCGCCAACAGCCCGATGATGGCTTGCGCCGTAGTGGTCTTGCCGGAGCCGGATTCCCCCACCAATGCGACCACTTCACCCCGGTTCACCGTCAGTGAAACGTCGTGTACCACGCGCTTTTTCGTGTGACCGTCGCGATAGGCGATGCTGAGATTTTCAAGCGCAAGGACCGGTATGGACGAAGTGCTCATCGGCGGTCTCCTGAGAATGCATGACTGATTCGATTCGCGGCAAGGACCACGGCAATGACGGTGATGCCGGGAAATATTGTCAGCCACCAGGCTGTCGAGATGTAGTTACGTCCTTCCGCAATCATCAGTCCCCACTCCGGGGTGGGCGGGGGTGCGCCGTAACCCAAAAAGCTCAACGTCGAAATCGCAAGAATCGCATTGCCGAACTGGATAGCCGAGAAGGCGAGCACGGGCGTCAACGAGTTGGGCAGGATGTGCCGCCACAGAACCGACAGAAACGTCCCACCGCTTCCGTAGGCCGCTTCTACATAGTCGCTGTAGCGCACTCGTGCCACTTCAGATCGGGAGAGACGCGCGAAGTTGGCGACTGACATGATGCCTACCGCGATGGCCGCATGGATCGTGCCGAAACCAAGCAAGATGATGATGCTCAAGGCCAGAAGCAAGCCGGGGATGGACAGCAGGACATCCACGATACGCATGACAACACCGTCGGCACGTCCGCCCAACGCCCCCGCAACCAGCCCTAGCGACGTCCCCACGACGAGACCGAGCGCGACGGCCACGAAGGCGCTGCTCAGGGAGTACGAAGCACCCCAGACGATGCGCGCGTAGACGTCCCGCCCGAGCTGGTCCGTACCCAGCCAGTGTCCCGCTTGCGGCGATAACCGCTGCGCGCCGGCAATGCCTTCGGTACCGCTCCATTGTGTGCACGCACTCGGAAACAGCGCCCAGAGAATCACCGTGGCCATCACCAGACAAGCCAGTATCATTCCCGGCGACCCCGTTTTCGAGCGGAAGAAACGCTTGCCGGGCGATGAAGGTCCACGAGAAACGCCGAGATCAACGATGCTCATGGGACAGCCCTGTGAAAAGCTTTTAGTCGAGGATCCAATGCCAATGAAATCAGGTCGACGAAGAGATTGATGAAGACAAACGCGGTGGCGGACAAAATGACGATAGCCTGCAATACCGCCACGTCCTGATTATTCACGGCCCGTTGTGTCAGCGCGCCAAGACCACTCAAGCCAAAGACAGTTTCGGTGATCAATGCGCCAGCGAGTACTTCGCCGAACAGGAGGCCGGCAACGGTCAGCGCGGGCAGCACGGCGTTTCGTGCCACGTGATGAAAGAGCACGCGACGGTAGCTCGCTCCTTTCGAGCGCGCGACGCCGACAAACGGTTGTAGCGCCACCTGATCCAAGCTGCGGATCAAGATTTGCGCAAGCGGCGCTGAAATGGGCACGGACAGCGTAATGACCGGCAAGATCATGCCAACCCATTTCCCGGGGTCGATCACGCGAATCCATCCCAGCCTGAAGGAAAACACCTGAATCAACGCGATGCCCAGCCAGAAGGTCGGGATCGAGACAAATAGCGACGGCAGCGTCTGCAGTGCATTGCGTAACCAACGCAGGCCAACCAGATTTGATGCAAAAGCGATGAGCACCGCCCATATCACCGCCAGTAAAAAGCCTGGCAACGCCAAACGCAAGGTGGCCGGAAGGTTTTCCGCCAGTAACTCGCTGACGGGAACGCCTGCCTGTACCGAATAGCCGAAATTGCCCCGCAATATTGCGCCTAACGTATGGACATACTGCTCCCACAAGGGCGTTGCAGCGCCATACGCTTCACGCATTGCCTGGATTTGCTGAGGGCTCAACCCCAGGTCGGGATTCTGAAACTTGATCAGTATTGCGTCGCCCGGAAGAACCTGTAGCAATACGAACGAAACCGTGAATGCTGCCCACAGTACCAGCAATGCCTGACCAAGTCGGTGGGTGAAATAGCGCATCGTGCCAGCCGCCCTTTAATGTTTCGCGATCCACGCACCGTAGAAGCTTGGGCGGCCAACCGCCTCGAAACTTAAGCCCTTCAACCAAGGCGCACCGGCAAAGACTTGAGGCTCCTCGAAGATAGGAATTACGTATGCCTGGTCGATCAGATAACGTTGGGCATCGCCCGTGAGCGCAAGGCGTTTCTTCGGGTCAGTTTCAGCAGAAATACTCTCCAGTAAGCCATTGAGTTTATCGTCACGAAAGTTTTTCACCTTACTGCTTGATCCGCCCTTTTGCAGCAATGCATCGCGGTTGGTGGGATAGAACTGGCTCTTGATCACGTCGGGGTCTGCACGTCCCACTTCGGACACGACGAGCGCCGTTTTCAGCGGATCGAGATTGTCGACCGTCTTGCTGCCGGCATCGCCGGCGAGCACGTTCAAACTGACACCGATCTGCTTCCACTGCTGCGCGACCAGTTGCAGCACTTCCTTGTTCTGCGGCTGGGGAGTTGATTCAAAAACGGTCAACGACAACCGCTGCCCGTCCTTTTGCCGGATCCCGTCACTGCCCGGCTTCCAGCCCGCTTCGTCGAGGAGCTTGCGGGACAGCACCGGATCGAACTTTAATTTATCCGACAGATCCACGAACCCTGCAGCAGACCGGGCAATGACCGACGATGCCGGCGGATAATGAGGCGAGAACAGCGTGTCCACGATCTGTTTGGTATCCGTAGCATGCAACAGTGCTTCCCTGACCTTCAGATCGGCCACGAGCGGATTATCGGGGCGAAAACTGATGCTATCGTTCACGCCGCGCGTGGCTGCCGCATAGATCAGGAAATGTTTCTGGGTCGCCTGGCTCTCATCGTAGGCCTGGACCTGACGCACGGCCCCGGCTTGTCCAGCAAGCAACGCACCAATACGAATGCTGTCTTCCGGCGTGACGATGATCTTGATCTCGTCCAGATTCGCCCGGCCTTGCTGGCTGATATTTTTGGGACCCCACTTATAGTCCTTGCGCACAGTGAGATCCACTTCACGCCCAAGCTTTTCATCGTTTACGACAAACGGACCTGAGCCAATGATGTGGCGGGCCTCACCCAGGGCCTCGAAATTCCGGGCCAGCGTGCTCAGCGAAACCAGCCCGGAGCCGATCGTCGAGGTCCCTTGCAGGAACCCCGGAGACGGCTTCTTGAAGTAAAACTTGACGGTCAGTGGATCAATGACTTCACTGTGATCGTAGTTGTTGATCACCTCGGACACCGGCAGATGATGTTCCTTGTCACCCAGGCCATATGTATCGAAATTTTTCGCCACGGCATTGGCGTCCAATGGCGTGCCGTCGGAAAAAGTCACGCCCGGGCGCAGCTTGAATGTGTATTCCGTCTTGTTGGCATTGCTGCTCCAGCTCTCGGCAATCCACGGTTGTACTTCCAGCGTGTCCGGGTTCTGCCGCGTCAGCTTGTCGGTAATCTGATTGACGATCCCGCCGTTGGGATAGAAACCGGCTGCCGGAGGGTAAAGATTTGTGTGTGGCTGTTGTTCCAGATAAACCAGGGTGCCACCCTGTACCGGCGTCGCCGCCGCGGTGGCGGCCACAGCGGAGCCCGTCGCCGTCAAAAGAACAATCGATGTGCCGAAAACCCGTGCGCGCCCCATGGCATTCAGGCGAAAAAACGACTGCATGTTGAATCCCTTTAGTGACTATTGAGCAAGGTCCCGGAATCAGTGCGGTGCACTGATGAATTGCACTGCCACGCCCACCGCCTCTGCGGCACGAACCACGACCGTGCAGTCCCTTTGTTCCACGAACGACACCTGATTACGCGCCAGCAGCGCGCGAAGCGCGTCTATTGAACGAACTTCAAATGTGAGGGCGACGTTGCGTTCACTGCCGTCATTCGTGGTTTCAACTGGACCAAAGCGTGCCTGCGCCGCTGCCGGCGTGATGAACTGCACGCGTGCACGCCCCGCTTGAAAGGCGACGCCGTCATCGATCGTTTCCAGAATCAGTCGCGAACCAAAGAGCTGCTGGTAGAGCTTCGCCGTATGAGCGGGATGCGCGGACCTGACGATGAAGTCTGTTAAATCAGTGACGCCGTTGGCATGCGTCTGCCACTCGTCCCGCCAGACCAATTCCGGTGTGAGATGCTCGCAAAAAAGCGTCCGGCCGTTCCTGACCAGCTCGGCACCAAGACGTACCGTGCGAAACCGTGCCTCTTGCATACCCGTCGAAATTTGCACCGGTCGATGAAACGCTCTCGGCTCCTCGGCACGCAAACCTGCCGCCTGAATTTCGCCAAACAGCTTTTCAGCGTCGGTGGTCGTGAACACCAGGCCATTCAAGCCTTTTGGTGCGTTCACGACATCCTGAGCTGAGTGCGCGTTTTTCGGTTCGAAGCCCAATAACTCAAGATAGTTTTCCTGGAAGATGGAAAGATGGTTACTCGTCCCCAGCGAATGATGACCGCGCTCGGTCAGCGTAAAGCCAAGCTTCTGCCATTGAGTGCTTGCTTCGTCGAGTTCGCCGCGGACATTGATAACCACATGATCGAGTGTAGGAGCGAGTGTGACGCTCACGATGGTCGACTCGTAAAGCGGCTGGCGCCGAGCGTAAGCGGTGATCGCGGATGGCGATTGAATCGTGAGAGCAGGGGCATCGATCTGGCTCCTCCAGTGGGGTGGGCGTCAGGCATCATAATCGTGCTCCTTGAGGCGGAGAACCGATGTTTTGTGCTATCGATATCCCGGTTCGGACGCCAGAAATGAACCGACACCTGTCACTACCGGACGTCGCGATGCGCAAGCCGCTGCAAGGCATGCTTATTGGCGCGCGGGTTCAGAGCGATGTTGAGAAACATGCCGCGATTGAAGGTTCATCCTGCCCGCGGGTCGTCCTGGCTCAAGTGCAATCCCATGCTGAGGTTAAGGATTCTCCGACTAAAAGCACTTGTGGTCCCGCACGGCGGCGTCAAGAAACTCAAGTACCTTAGGCCAGGAATCTTCATTGGCGTGCGCGTTGGCTTCGGGCGTGCCGCCGGCCGTGAGGTCCACCTTTGCCACGGCGTGAGGCTTGACGATACGCGTGGTCGGTACGAACGGAAACTGGATCGAATGCCCGGCGCCCTCGTATCGTAAATGCGTGGCCGGATGCGGGTGTGCCGCCGACCGGATACGTTCGACGATAGTGTCGGCCATATCGGACGAAGGCCAGAAGCCATCGTCTGTTCCTGAGAGCAGCAGGACTGGTCCTGTGATCTTTTCCACTGGAATACGAGCCCGCTCAACGGCGTCCGGGTCACGCAGGGCGGAGACGAAAGCCGGCGACTGGCGCACAGGTGAAACGGTGCTATTGAACGCGGACCAGTCAGCCGTGCGATTGTCTTCCCACACAATGGGCAACGGCGTGTCGTCCAACGTCCACGCCGGCGAGGCTGGATGCTCGCCCGGTTTCCCCGCGCGCAGCGTGCCGTGCACCACTGAACTCGGCACATAACCGATAATCGCCGAGACCTCGGCGCTGAACGTCGCCCCCACCAGCAGCGCGAGTTCAGCGCCGCGTGATTGTCCCGTCAACGCAACGAAGCCATGGGCAGGCGCCAGATGCTGGCGCGTCCAGGCGAGCGCTTTCTTGAAGTATTCGAGCGGTGTCGCGGAGATGTAATCGGGCAGGCCCGGCGCCTGGAAATATCCCAGCGCAAAGCCGGCATATCCGTGCGCGGCAAAGAGCGCCGCGCGAGCTTCGTTGATGCCGCCGCCCGAGCCGTTCAGCACGATCACTACCGGATGCGACCCCTCCCCGGCCGGACGAAACAGCGTGCCGACCAATCCCTGTGCGCGGATCTCCTCGCGTAACACGCCTCCAGCCACTACGTCCTGGATGAGGGACGCAGAGGCACTCGTGCCACCGGCTGCGCTCGCATGCAATTCGATCGTCCGCGGATCGATCGCTTCGTCGCCACGGACGGTCTCCTTACCCTCTTCCAGCGCGAGAGACCAGATCAGGCCGCTCGCCGACGCCTGCCGGTAACTACTGCCTGCTGTCGGCACAGCACGGCCAAGGTCGAGCGAGCCATCGTTATCCACGATAAAGCTCGCGTGGCTACGCCAGACGCTGCCATCGGCACGTGTCAGCGAGGCGCTGATCTTGACGGGTTGATTCGGCTGGAATTGCGTAAGCCGGATGCTGCGCGGTACATCGATCAAGCCGCGCACGGGTTCGACTATTAGCGCGGGTTGTATTGCTGTCGTCATGTCTGGTCCCTTGTCGTTGGCTTTGTCGTTGCGATTGTCACTACGCCGGATCAATGCGCGGCGCGGGCTTGATTGCGAATGGCGTTCGCGTCGAACTTGCTGAACTGCGGCACCAGAGCGTTGGTGAAAAGCGTATCGACCGGCACATTGGCCGACGCGAACTGTTCGTCCGCCGCCATCTGTTTCACGAACTGATGGATAACAGTCATGTCGAATTCGCCCGGCGTGCGCGGGCTGCCATCAGCCGCGAGCATCACACGTGCGAGCCTGCGACGCACCAGCTCCTCGGCGTTCTTCAGGTTGGTCGCGGCGTCGCCAGTCTTTGGCCGCGCTTCAGGGTGCTGTCGCCAGAAGGATTCAACGCACAACTGCAGGTTGGCGGAGCATGCAATCTGGGCTTCACTGTAAGCGCGTCCGAATCGCGCATACAAATCAGGATTCGACTTCAACGCGTCGGTATTGGCGATGAAGCCGTTGCCCGCCATCTGCCCGAAAGTTCCTGGGTACTGGATCCGCCGCAACGGCGTACCCGAAAGTTCCAGCATGTCGTGCCAACTGCTGTTGTAATTCAATGCGTCGACCTGTCCCGTGTTGAGCGCATGAAAGCCCGAACCCAGCACGCCGACCGGCACGATGTCATAGTCGGTCTTGCCGAGCCCAGCTTCCTTGAGTACCGCTCGCGAACTTGGGATCGTGCCCCACGTCAACGCGCCCACGCCAATCTTCTTGTTCTTGAGGTCGGCGAGCGTCTTGATCGACGAGCTCGCGGGAACTGCAAACTCCATCGTGTACACGGGCGTTGCGTTGTAGAAGTAACGCACGGGGAGATCCGTGCGGCCGGCAGCGTAGGACGCCAGGATAGGATCGACCACCGGGAGGCCGATCGTTGCATGTCTGGAAGCCACTTGCGGCACCAGTGCGCCGGCGCCCTCGAACGTCAGCGTCTGCACCTCAAGATTCTCTTTTTTCCAGATACCGAGTTCATTGCCTATCGTCCAGATGCCTCCGTCGGTCACGGTGGGCGGTATGGCAAGGGCGACCGTCACGGCATCGGCCGCGAAGGCGGGAACGGCCTGTACCGCGCAAGCCAGAGCGGCGCTCGCAAGCGTGGCCCTGAGCGCACCACGTGTCCTATGCCGCAAGCGTACTTGATGAGTTTGCAATTTCACTTTTCCTTGAAAGGACTTGATGCGGAGCAGACACGGACCGGGAGCGGACCAGATGCGGTCATGCGTCATCGCCGGCAGCAGCGGGCGGCAATTCCCAGAATACGACCCGCCGATGGATCGCGCGCACGAGCTGTGAGCCACCTATGCCGAGCACAGCCAGCAGGAAGACACCGGCGAACATCGTGCTCACGCTCATATTGGTGGCCGACGACTGGACCAGATACCCGAGGCCTTTCTGCGAAGACACGAATTCGCCCACGACTGCCCCTATCAGCGCCAGCGATACGCCGATCTGCAAGCCGGCGAAGATGTCGCCCGCGACGAAGGGCAGCTTCACGTGAAAGAAGATGAATGTCCGCGAAGCGGAGAAAGCCCGGCAGGCATCGATCAACTCGACGTCCACGCGCCTGATGCCGACCAGCATATTGATGAAAAGCGGAAAAAAACAAATGAGGACCACCAGGACCAGCTTGGATGCGAAGCCGAATCCGAACCAAACCAGGATCAGCGGAGCCAGTGCGACTTTCGGCACCGCCTGGATGCCGATCAACAACGGATACACATAACGCTCGAACGTTTCTGATTCACCAAGCAGCGCTCCCAGCACGAGGGCGAGCAGCGAACCAATGATATAGCCCGTCACCGTCTCAAGCAGCGTATAGCCGATGTGCGGCCATAACGATCCGTCGGCGAAACCGGATGCAAGCGCGCTGAAGACTTCGGACGGAAGCGGCAGGATATAATTCGGTATACGAAGCGTTACAACACTGATTTGCCAGACGACAAGCACAAGCACGAGCGTAATCAGGGGTGGAAGCCAGATGCGGGCGCCGACAAGACGGGTGAGCTTTTTCATTTCACAAAATATCGGCGCAGATGGCTGCAGGCGTCCACAAAGGCGGAGAGAGTCATTGTCTCGAGTGTGCGCGGCCGGGGCAGATCGAGGTCCAGGACCTCGACGACCCGCCCGGGGCGCGATGACATGACCAGCACGCGGTCAGACAGGAACACGGCTTCTGCAATGCTGTGCGTGATGAACAGGACTGACTTCATGTCCGCCATCCAGATGCGCTGCAACTCAAGCGACAGCGCTTCACGGGTCATTGCGTCCAGCGCGGCGAACGGCTCGTCCATCAACAGGACCGATGGGTCCTGGATCAGCATGCGTGCCAGCCCGGCGCGCTGCTGCATGCCCCCCGACAATTCACGCGGATAGTTGTTTGCGAATTCCGACAGTCCCACCGTCTCGAGCAAGCTGTCACAGCGCTGTCGATAGTTCGCCACCGGCAATTGCGCCGCGCGCACGGGCAGCAGGATGTTGTCCCGAACGGTTTTCCACGGCAGCAGCAAGGGCTTTTGAAATGCAACGCCGACGTCGGTGCGCGGTCCCGATACATTAAGGCCGCCAAGTGAGACCGTGCCGTGCGTGGGCTTGAGCAATCCAGCAGCGACTTTCAGCAAAGTCGACTTGCCGCAGCCCGAGGGCCCGAGGATCGATACGAACTCGCCCGGTTCAACAGTCAGCCCGACGTCCTGCAGCGCGTGTATCTCTCCACCGTGAGTAGGATAAGAAACCGACACGTCTTTTATTTGCAGCGTGGCCGGAAGTGACGGTACCCTTAAGGCCGCCGCATGCGTCATGGAAGTCCCTCAGGTGTGCCGCATCGGCTCCCATACACGGCCCGACGAACCAGTGCGGGACGTGTACAGGGGGAAAAGGAGCCGACGGGTTTCAAGGCCAGAGATTCTAGTTCCGTGCAACGCGCTGGGGCCACGAACAAGATGTTCTAAGCAAAGCTTCGAAACGAATAAACCGGCACCCAGGGCGCGCGTATGTGCCATACGGGATATTCATCGAGATGCGCGATCCGGACCGGCCGCCTGCTGAGCCTCGCTGGTAGCTGGCTCAGGAAAAGCGAATCGTCTGATGTCGAGCGCAATCGAGAACAGGTGATCAGCTTACGATAGCGCTGCAACAGATAGGCTTTCCCGATTTGCTCCGTTCGCAGCGCAATGCCGAGTCTCCAGGATCGCCCATGGTTCGCGCGAAGAAAAATTGTGAGCAGCCTACGATCGATTGCACGCGAGCGTTCTTGTCCAATTTCGGCCCGTCGCGCATACACCTCCTTGCGATAACGACATTCCGATTTGTTGGTTTGTCCTGAGTTGTGTGCTGATAGTGTATGCGGCCTCCAGGGAAGCACGCCTCAAGCGAATCATTCGAACACGCGGTCACACAGAGGGAATAACGGTGTCCATACAGTTGAAAACGTCCGCATGGGGCCTGCTCGGGCGTGCTGCTTTGCCGTTCTTCAAAACTTGGAAAATGCTCTTGTCAGCGGGCTGTGCCACTTACTCTAGGGCGTGATAATCACTTTCCCAAGTAACGCGCGTGCCTCCATGCGTTCAAGCGCGTCGCGTGCATCTTCTAACCCGGCGATGTGATCGATCAGCGGATTGAGTTCGCCTCGTTCCACCAAGACCAGAAGTGAAGTCAGGTCATGCCTGTCCCACGAATTCGAGCCGCGTATCTGAAGCTCAAAGGTCCAGATGTACCGGATATCTTCCGGGGGAGCGAAGCCCGCGGTCGCGCCGCAAGTCAGTAGGCGTCCGCCCAGACGTAAGGTCCGCAGTGATTTCACCCAGGTCTCGCCACCCGTAAAATTGATCACGACATCGACACCACCGGTACTCGTGCCGCGATTACGGGTCGCCTTACCATAGCGTTTTATAACCGCATCAGCAAAATCAACCTCGCGGTATTCGATCACGTCATCAGCACCCAGTGCCTTGAGCATTTTGGCTTTTTCAGCCGTACCGGCGCACGCGATGACGTGTGCTCCAAGCAGTTTTGCCAGTTGAACGCAGGCCACACCCACCCCGCCGCTTGCGCCCAGGATCAGCACCTTTTCCCCAGCCCGAATTTGCCCAATGGTATTGACCATGCGATGCGCCGTTCCATAAGCCACCGGCAAGGCGGATGCTTTTTCGAAACTGATGGAATCATTCAGGCGCAGCAGATGGTGCGATGGCACGCGACATAATTCAGCCATGCCGCCATGCAGGTTTTCTCCGATCAGGTCGCCGTTATCCATGTTGGCGGGATCGACCAGGACGCGGTCACCGACAGACCAATTCCGCACGTCGTCGCCAACGGCAATGATCTCTCCCGCGATATCCAGGCCGATAATGGCAGGCAGCGGTATCTTGATCCCCGGCATCCCTCGTCGCGTAAAGATGTCGTGATAATTGAGCGCCGATGCACGCACGCGAATCAGCACGTCTTCATTGCCAATAGATGGCTCAGGAAATTCTGGTTCGATTCCCAACGCTTCTGGACCGCCATGCTGACGCAGTACGAGAGCTTTCATTATTCGAACTCCTTCACCATACTGGTGCCCCAGGTCGCGGCCGCTTCGTATTCGCGGGCGAGTACAAGAAGCGCGCCCCGATCGATCTTGTTGGTACCTGCCCAGGGCAACTGAAGTAGAAACGCCACGCGACGCGGATACTGGTAGGCAGGACCGTGTTCGAGCGCGTGTGCCTTAATGTCGTTAAAGCTCAAGCCGGCATCCGGGTGTTTGACAATGAAAGCGACAGGTATCTGCCCCCGTTCATCGTCCGGTAACGGCAGTACGCATGCCTCCCGGACCAGCGGATGCCGTTCGAGCATTTTTTCCACTTCGCCCGGGTAGATGTTTTCACCCGAGCACACGAACATGTCGTCGGCACGGCCGACAAAAAAGAAGAAGCCATCTTTGTCACGCCGCATGACATCGCCGGTGGTGTACCAGCCGTCATCCAGCACTTCGGCTGTCTTTTTCGGCAAACCAAGGTAGCCGGTCATTACCGCAGGGTTGCGCACACTCAAAATTCCGGAATCGGCGGCAGCTCCGCCCGCCAGGCGAACTTCGCTGGTCGGCAGCGGATACCCGACTGACAGGTCGGGCGTGGAAAGGCCCAAGGGATGCGCGCCAAAAACCGCAGGGCCCCCTTCCGTCGTCCCGTACCCGTTCGTCACGCGTACATGAGCAATGGCAGCGCGAATGCGGTCGATCAGCGCCTGGGTAAGCGGCGATGACGACAAGCTGACGACCTTCAGCGCCGATAGGTCGGAGTCCGGTGCTTGCTCCAGTTCCCTTATTATCCGCGCAAGCATGGTTGGCACCGCACGGCAGATGCTTACCCGGTGAGTGCTGAGCAGGCCGAGATACTGGCGAGCGTTGAACGAAGGCGTCAGGACGACATATGCGTTGGTGACAAATACCGATTTCAGCACCATCAGCCCATTCATGTGATACAGCGGCTGGGCAAGAAGATAACGATCGGCCTCCGGCGTGAGCGAAACAACGCTGGTGCCTAATGCGTGCAACTGTCCTCCATGCTCCAGGGGCACGCCCTTGGGCAGCCCCGTTGAACCCGACGTATAAAGGATCTGGGCAATCATGCCCGACTCTGCGTGGACCGACTCAAACTCGCACGGCGTCACGAGCGACGCGAAACCCGAGGAACCCGCACCGTCGAAGCTTACACATGGCACATCTCCGTGCAAGAGCAACTCACGCTCAGCATCCACAAACGCAAGCCGAACGTCGGCATCGCGCAGGATGTGCGCTATGGTTGGCGACGCAAGCTTGATGTTGACTGGGACTGCGACCATACCGGCACGCATGATGCCGAAGTAAGCGGCGACATATTCCGCCCGGCTCGCGGACGCAATGGCGATGCGTTGCCCCCGTTTTAAACCTTTCGATACAAGATAACTCGCTACGCCGCCCGCGAATTGATCGATCTCGCGATGACTGTATTCTTGCGGCGAATCAGCGATGCGCATATCGACAAGGGCCGTGCGGTCCATGTCTCGACTACGATCGGGCAGATCACCGAGGTTTCTTAAGGTAGATATGTGACTGAGCATTGGGTTACTTTTGATCTTTCACCCTAGATGGCTTGTGAACAATACCGGCAACCGGTCTATTCGATGCCCGTTAGATGAAAAACAACCTCCTGTAGTGATCTGATCCCAGAACCGGATATTCAAGTGGATCATTGAAGGTCGGACGTCGGGAGTCCTGCACTCTGCAGCACGGCATGCAACAACACGTTCGCCCCAGACTCGGCCCAATACGGTGTAATTGCCTCAGCTTCGTTATGACTGAGCCCATCCACGCAGGGAACAAAAATCATCCCCGTGGGCATGACGCGCGCAAGATGGCAGGCATCATGTCCGGCGCCCGACACAATATCGGCGTGTGCGAGTTCAAGCATCGTTGCCGCACGTCGCACGGCACTGATGCATTCCGGTGCGAACTCGACCGGAGCGTAATCAAAAATCTGGTCGATCCGTTTTTCCAGTCCGGCCTCGTTCGCAATTCTGGCAACCTGGTCACGCAGCGTCGCATCCATCTGGTCCAGAACAGCGGCATCGGGATGTCGGAATTCGACCGTAAAAAAGCACTCACCCGGCACCGTGTTGCGTGAATTAGGCCGTGCCTCGATCATGCCAACCGTCGCTCGGCCGTGTGGGGCATGACGATTTCCAAGTAGCTCTACAAAGGAAATCACACGCGCCGCGCCAGCAAGCGAATCCCGGCGCATGTTCATTGGCGTGGTGCCGGCGTGAGCGTCGGTCCCCTTGAGCGTCACCTCATACCAGCGCTGCCCTTGCCCTCCTCTCACCACGCCGATCGTGTGACCGTTGTGCTCCAGGATCGCGCCCTGCTCGATATGCAGCTCGTAGACGGCGTGCGCCTGTATCCCGCCAACGGTTTCAGTCCCGTCGTACCCTATGCTCCGCAGTGCCTCTGCGATGGTCGTGCCAGACGCATCCGAGCGTGACAGCCCATACTCAAGCGGATAAACGCCAGAGAACACACCCGAACCGATCATGGCCGGTGCAAACCGTGAACCTTCTTCATTGGTCCAGAGGACCACGTCGATGGGATGCTCCGTAGTGATCCCCGCATCATTCAGGGTTCGCACAACTTCCAACGCACCGAGTACCCCATAAATGCCGTCGTACCGCCCACCGGTGGGCTGCGAATCGGCGTGTGAGCCTGTCAGAACCGGTGCGGCGTCAGGATTGCGTCCGGCCCGACGCGCGAAAATATTTCCCATCCTGTCGATTCGGACCGCGCATCCTGCGGCTCGTGCCCAATCGATAAAAAGATCGCGAGAATGGCGATCCAGTTCGGTAAGTGCAAGCCGGCAGACCCCACCTTTCGGGGTTGCGCCGATCTGGGCCATACGATCGAGCGAGTCCCACAGCCTCGCACCATTTATCCGCAGTGCGCTTGCCTCGTTGATCGCATCACTCATGGGGTTCGTCTCCCGCTGTTTTGTCCACGAGACGATATCTGAAGTCACATCGTCCCCCACCCTGCATGATCGTAGTGGTCCGCGTGAGATGAATGCGAGCGTCGTATCCGATAATAAAATGACTATCGCGCGCACAGCTCAGCAAATGACCGATCTCGCCCAGGCCCATCGCGTGGTACATCTCGGCGTAGCTGCAGCGCTTCACGTTATAGTCGTAGTGCTCGGCATCCACCTGCAGCACGTCGACATCCAGAGCGTCGTCCTTTTCCCATAAAGCCTGCAACGCCACGAACGACGCCACGCTGGTGCCGCCTGGCTCCTGAGCGGCGAATCGCCTGCCGGTTTCCACAGCCGCGCCACGCACCGCTTCGCCAATCACCGCCTGCGCCCGCTCGATGCCGAAATCGCGCTTCAGGATTTCGTAGATCGGCTTGATGATCTCGGCTTCAATTCGGCGTTGTTCCAGAATGCCCGTGCGATCAGACAGTACCCTTGATGATTCTGGCAATTCGTCACTCATTCCAACTCCTCCCGCAGCCCTTCGGTTTTACTTGGCCGCAGTCTGATCGGTACCGCCGAGTACATCAACCACGGCCCACTTGCCATCGCGTACCTGGTAAATGGTGTAGGCGGGATCTTTCAGATTGCCTTGCGCATCGAATGCGATCGTACCGGTCACGCCAGGACGACTGATCGAATGAAGCACGGTTACGAGCTTCGCCGGATCAATCGAGTCGGCTTGCTGGGTGGCTGCAATCAGCGTCGCGGCGGCGTCATAAGCGAACGGGGCATACAGTTCGATCGGCTCGTGATAACGCGCGCGGTATTGCTCGTCAAATGCCCGTCCGCCGGGCATGCCAAGAAGCGGCCGGCCCGGATCCAGCGCGGTCACGCCCTCCCCGTCAGGCCCTGCCAACTTCAGGAAAGTCTGGCTCACAAAGCCGCCCGCGCCGAGCAATCCTGCCTTGATCTGCAACTGGTGCATGCGACGCACAAGGGGCGCAGCCTCTACATCGACGCCGCCGAGGAAAATCAGGTCAACGTGTTTCGACTTGATCTCGGTCAGAACGCCACTGAAATCCGTTGTCTTGTCGTCAATGTACTGATGATCCACGACCGTTCCACCATTACTTTCCACGCCTTTGATGAACTGCGTCGCGAGGCCGGCCCCGAACGCCGTACGGTCGTCGATCACCGCAATGCGCTTCGCTTTCAGGGTCTTGACCGCATACGCACCCGTGTATGCACCGCCGATGTCGTCATGGCCGATGATCCGAAACGCCGTGTCGTAGCCTTGCTGCGTGTATTGATGTCCGGTCGAGACCGGTGCGATCTGCGCAATGCCGGCATCGTGATAGATCCGTGAAGCCGGCACACTGCATCCGGTGTTCCAGTGCCCCACTACACCGGTCACGTGCTGATCCACCAGTTGCTGCGCGACCGTTACGGCTGTGCGAGGATCCGCTTGATCATCAACGGAAACCAGCTTGTATATGACCGGCTTTCCTCCGAGCACGGGATGTTTCTTGTTAGCCTCGTCGAGCGCAAGTTGTGCACCGTTTTGCAGATCCTTGCCGGTTCGCGCTGACGGACCCGTGAGCGGTCCGGCCAGCCCGATCAGCACGACCTGTTCGTTCTGCGCCTGGGCAACGCCCGTTAGGCCCAGCAAGGAAATGGCCGCCAGCGCGACCAGGAGTGGAGAGACAATTTTTTTCATGGGAAAGGTCGCACAAAAAGTAGTGTTCGTTGGATGAAATAAGGAATCGATAAGATGAGAAATATTATTCAGTTGCAAATCAACCATCCAAATATCCAATTGTTGAATCGATATACGGAACCCGTGTTTATCCGTAAAAGTTCCTTAAATAAAGGGGCTACGGAGATAATCCGGATTTTGTATTCTTCGATATAATTCCACACATGAAAAATATCGAACGATTAGTCAATGATCCGCCATTGCGTGCGGTTCGTGCCTTCGAGGCTTTCGCCCGCCACGGCTCCGTAACGGCAGCGGCCGCTGAGCTCGACATCACCCCTTCCGCGGTCAGCCATCAGTTGCAGTTGCTGGAGACTTTCGTCCAGACGCCACTCTCCGCACGCCAAGGGCGTACGCTCAGGCTGACGGACGAGGGGCGCGACTACTACCGGTCAATTAGCACGGCTTTTTCTGTTCTCCGCAGTGCGACGGGCTTCGTGCGGGATCGCACGTCCCGACGTCAGATCACGATCAGCCTGATCCCTCTTTTTGGCATGGGATGGTTCATCCCCCGGCTGCAGACCTTCCTCTCCGCGAACGAAGACGTTGACGTCACCGTCTTATATGCCAACCACCGCAACTATCGAAGCGACGCAGCGGACCTGTCGATCCGCTTCGGTACCGGTGACTGGCCCGGATACACCAGCACACGGCTAATGTCAGGTGCTGTCGTGCCGGTATGCAGTGCCACGTTCCGGCGCCGTCACGGGCCATTCAGGAAGCCCGCTGATCTCGCACCGGTACCGCTCGTGCATGACGAGGATCGAAGTACCTGGATTAACTGGTTGCAGAGTGCGGGAGTTCGGCATATCACGCGCACCGTTGGGCCCCTGTTCGAGGATGGACAGTTGACACTCAATGCGACACAGGCGAACCTCGGTGCAGCACTCTTGCGCGCGCCGTTAATCGCTCGCGAACTGGCTTCTGGTGAACTAGTAAAGCTGTTTGACCAGGAACTCGACGATGGACGCCACTACTATCTGTGCAGTCGAGTCGACACAGATCTACCCGATGGCGCACAACGGCTCGCAGCGTGGTTACTCGAATCCATCAAGAGAAGGTGATTAGATACTGAAATCCGACGGCTGAGCTCTCCTATTGGAGATCCACCGTCGCGATGTCCTGGCGCCCAAACGGGCTTACGGGGCGTCCACCGAGTTGGTGCGCGTGACCGTTGCTGCCGTCGGATAACCGAGCGGAATCCACAGCGCCTGATCGTGGATAATCTTCTGCACGTCCGCTACGTCCTGCGTCTTCGGCGACTGCGCGATCTAACATTCAATTCTTGGTTACGCCGAGTTCAGCGTCTTCAAATGATCACTCAGGGGCGAATTTGTATCGCCGGGCCCGTTTGGTCAAAAGCTATCAATGATGCATGCCTTTCTCGGTCAGTTAATACTGGCGTCGATTTGTGATGCACAAATGAGGCCGCGAGCTCCACGATATCGTTAGCGCTCGATCTTATTTGTCGCATCCTCGCTTCATCCCTAACATTCTGTCTTCTGCAAACCAACCTGTTCGAATACGTAAAAAATGAAAATACTTTGGAAATTCGCATTCATCGCGACACTATTCGCATCTACCATGGTGAACATCCAGCAGGCGCAGGCGGCCGATCAGACACTTCGGGTCGGAATCATGTCTGGCGAGGACGAAGATGTCTGGCGCACGGTGGCCGCCAATGCGGCAAAGCATGGCCTTACGATCAAGGTCACGACTTTTTCCGACTACACGCAGCCGAATGAAGCACTCGCTCAACACGACCTTGATGCCAACTCGTTCCAGCACAAACCCTATCTCGACGCGCAGATTCAGGCCCGCCACTACACCATCGTACCGGTTGGTTTCACTTATGTTCAGCCGATCGGCGTGTACTCTCGGAAAGTAAAATCTATCGACGCGCTACCGCAAAACGCGACGATCGGTGTGCCCAACGATCCCAGCAACGAAGGACGCGCACTATTGCTGCTGCAAGCGAACGGGCTTATTACGCTGCGCTCCGGGGTCGGACTGCTTCCCACTGCGCGTGATATCGCCAACAATCCGAAACATGTGCAGATCAAGGAGCTCGACGCAGGCATCGTAGGCCGCGCGATCGGTGACCTCGATGCTGCTGTAGTCAATACGGACTGGGCCATCAAGGCGGGCATCCAGATTCCCCAGGAGCGCATCGCGCAAGAAAAGGTGACAGGCAATCCGTATCGAAACTTCATTGCAGTCAATGAGAAGGACGCGCATGCGCCATGGGTCAAGACGCTCGTCGACAGCTATCAGCAGGCGAACGTGGCTGCCGAAATCTTGAGCGTTTATCACGGCGCGACGCTGCCCGCCTGGGACGGTGCGCCTCAACACTGAGAGGATGGCTGACCACTGTGACCGGCAGAGCGCTACAGATCCGGGAATAGCGTATCTCCCCGCTGTGGTCAGATAACTGAAACTTCCGGCCGTGTCGAGGAAGGAAAAGTAGCGCACCGGAAAAGTCACGCTCAAGATCGGATTTCGCCTCGACGAGAAGCCACTTCCGGATCAAGCGCCTGGTTGCCCGGATCATGCTTGCGGCCGATGGGTGTTATCGGCGCCTCAGCTCCTCGCCGCGCTTGACTTATTAGCCGCGCAATGCGCGGTCGAACAATTCTCGAGTCCTTTGCTTCGCAAGTCGATCGGCAGCGGCATCGTAGGGTTGATACCCAGAACGAGCGAAGCCATGTCCCACGTTCGAGTACACAAATACCTTGGCATCGGGCAACGGTTCAATAGCGCGATGAACCGTCTCAACTGTGGCCAAGGGCACCCATGGGTCGGTTTCACCGAAGTGAAAAGCGGCGGGTACAGCGAGTCGCGCGAGTTCTCTCGCATGGTCTTCGAGCCGTACTCCGTAGTAGCAGGAAACCGCTTGAACCTGTTCCCTGACACCTGCCAGAGCCGCTAAACGGCCGCCCAGACAAAAGCCGATCACGCCAACCGGCACATGGCTCCCAAGCAATTTTCGCAAATAAGCGGCGGCAACGCCGACATCCTCCACGACGCGGTCAACATCCAGCGCGTCTCCGCGCGACCGAGCTCGCTCAGGCTGATCGTAACCGAGATGAATATCCGGCTCTTGACGCCAGAAGACATCAGGGGAAAGCACGGCATAACCTTCGTGCGCGTAATCCTTGACGACGCTCCTAAGCCACGAATTGACGTTGTAGACCTCGGGCAATATAACGAGCCCACGCCCGTTAGACTCGGTCGATGTTGGCAAAGCCAGATACCCATGGAACTCGCCGCCGTCTCTTGCGCGCATCGATATGAAATTTCCCACCCTCAGTTCCTTACGGTATCAATATCCACGACATGGGTGCTCGCGAGGCCGCGAATCCTGTTTGCCGAGCGATCCTTACGTCATTTCGACACGTTCGTCATCAACAAGCCCCAAAGCTTGGCGAACACCTGCGATCGTTTCCTTGGGCCGGCGTGCAAGATGCCTCGGCTCCTGATTAATCGTTGCAGTGCATTCGCTCCAATGGATGTCCGGCACTACCGGCATTGCAATCCATATGTAGTCTGGGTGAAGATTTAATCTTGTGGTCGTAAATTATCAATATTACTAATCTGCTGCAGCCTTATATGTACTTGAGTTCCACCAATCTGAGTGGTACCGCTTAGCCGCTGCAAAGCCAGATAACGTCGATACCGAGAATTGAAGAAATTCGTTGGCAATCAATGCGGCCAGGCACCACTATCCCTGCACGCCAGAGACTGATGTCGCGTTCGGGGATACGCAGGGTTCGGGCAAGACGCGCGGACGTCAGCTTGGCGCGCTTCATTGTCATATCAAGTCGCGCAGCGAAAGCACGGCGCAGGCGACTGTTATCAGTTGCCTCTTTCAGTTGCTTGTCTAGTGGTTGGCGCATGCAAAAGATAGCCGCAATAAATTCTTCGAGAAACACGGTTCATTGATCGACGGTCTACCGACCGACATCTATTTAAAACTGGTGCCCATCAGTGCGAATTCATCGTAGCCAATGTCGTTGCTCTTGCAAACCAAGTATAAAAGATATTAATAGGCAAGCGAATCACGTTGCGGGCGTCCGTTTCACTAAAGTAACAGCTAACCGGAAGAGACAGTGAAGTCGCAACAACCGTGTGACTGACGGGAGCGAAGCGCAGAATTATCGGGATGGGCAAAGCGGCGCTGTTGGTTTTCGCGGCTTGCCAAAACCAAGCTGCCCACGGTCAGCGACCGGCTGCTGGCCTCCAAACGCCTTGTGGACCATGTGCTATCTCGCATGGCTACTGCAGTCCATGGCACTGTCGACCGTTATATTTATGTAGAATAAAAACTAAGACGAAGTCATCCACGTACTGAGCCAGATTGCCAAAGAAGCAATGGCATGCTGTTTGCAGAGAATGATCTGCGTCTTGCGTCAATTTCTTATGAGATTGAATTACCAAGCGGGCACGATGATCGGGTCAGGTTCGACCGAAGATGCCTTCGCGAGGTCCAACCATCCGCAAACACTTGACCTGAATTCCCGTGCTTGGCCGCTGAGGGGTAAAGGCGCGTAAGGAGACTGCATGGCATACGATGCGCAAGGGCTCATCCTCTCCACAAACGAGGGTAACGAAGCGGGCGCCGCGTATCGTTTCGCCATCGATGGATACCTTTACTACAAAGCCGACCTTGGTGCGCGTCTTGCAACGCTGCTCGCTGAAGACCCCGGGTTCGCGATGGCGCACGTGCTGGCCGGCTATTTCGCGATGATGCCGCTCAATGCGCTGCAACTCCACACCGCTCGGCAGGCGCTTGCAAAGGCAGAAAAGTGCGCCGTTCATGCGACGCACCGCGAGCGTTCTCATGTGGCAGCACTGGCGCACTGGATCGATGGTGACCTTGATCGTGCACTCTCAGTCTGGGAAGAGATTCTTGCCGCTTATCCACGCGATCTGCTCGCTTTGCGCGTTCACCACAACACCGCGTTCTGGTACGGGCTTCCACAACGCATGTTGCATGAAATCACTAAGATCATGCCGTCCTGGAGCAACCAGCGTCCCGGCTATTCAACGTTGCTGGCTTGCCAAGCGTTTGCCCTCGAAGAGTGCGGTCAATACGATGCTGCTGAGAAAGCCGGTTGGTCAGCGATCGAGGCGGACCCGGGCAATCTATGGGCGACGCATGCGCTGACCCACGTGATGGAGATGCAAGGGCGGCGTGAGGAAGGTATTGCGTTCCTGAACCAGCTCGAACCGCACTGGGAAACCGCGAACAACTTCAAGCATCACTTGTGGTGGCATCGTGCAATGTTTCATCACGAACGGCGCGAATTCGACCAGGTTCTTGACCTCTACGATCAACGTTTTCGAGACATCTCCTCGCCGCTGCTCAAAGCAGTTCCGGACCTTTATAACGATGTGCTCAACGCAACATCGATGTTGTTCCGGCTCCAGCTCCATGGCATAACCGCGGGCAACCGATGGGATGAACTCGCGGATCTGGCCGAAGCGCGAATTGGCGACACGCTAGCGACCCTGACGCTCCCGCACTGGATGATGGTGCTAGTTGGTGCAGAGCGCTGGCAAGCGGCTGAGCGTTTGTTGCAGGGGATTAACGACGCCGGATCACTGCAGCGCGGCGAGCGCCAGCAGATTATCAAGGACGTGGCCTTGCCGGTGAGTCGTGCCGTGTTGTTTCACGGACGGCAAGAGTACTTGGCAAGTGTCCAAGCGATGCGCCCGGCGCTTCACAGGTTGCAGCGCCTTGGCGGTAGCCACGCCCAACGGGATGTCTTCGAGCAGTTGTTTGTTGACGCCGCCATGAAGTCTGGTCAGGACGATGTCCTTCGACTGTACCTGGATCGCGCCCGCGCCACTCACCCCGTCGAACCGCTTAACCGTATTGGCTACGCCATGGCAGCACGCCGGGTTGGTATGAAGTTGTCGACGGGATGACCCACTGTGCTCGCCGAACGTATCACCCAACATGCGGGCGTGTTCACGTTGCACCTTGATAAAAAAAGAGCCTTCGCACACCCGGAAACGAAGGCTCGAGTCCATGACTTTGCTCAAATCACGGAGGAGATGTATGCAGGATAACGAATTGACACGTGGACGTGTACGTAGAAATTTTCATATCGATTCCCATTCGACGACCTTCGCTGCTCGCCACGTTCGTATAGCCGCATGCTTTCGTTGGGAACTCCATTTTGCTCTTCCCTGCTTCTCTCCAATTCAACGGTATCTCCGCCCAGCCGCCCAGTAACCTGATTCACCACATTCTTACCACCGCGTGCGTTCCCTATGCCTCGATCGCGCAAGCGGCGACCGAGGAGGTCGACCTCGATTGGATGGTCAGATAAGCGTTCAGGCGAGCAAATCGGCGTAGATTTTTGCTGCAAATTTCTGCGAATCGGTGCTCTGATTGATGACGTGTACGAGCTTCAGGTCGTCGGTGTAAGCCTGAAGTTCGCGCTCCAGCGCTTGGTTTGCCGGATGATGGTGATGCGTATGGCTTCTCAGCATCGCTGCCAGATCTGTGACTGGAATCTTTGGTGAATAAGACGCGAAAATTGTCGCGGCCTCGTCCGGATTGTTGGCGGTCCACTCTGACGCTTCTAGCACCGCTTGAGTCAGCGCTGCCGCAGTCGCGCGATCCTTGCGCACCAAGTTTCCGCGCACTGCGAGTACGCAGCACGAACGGTTCGCGTAATCGCCCGTCAGATTTGAAGCGATTTCGACAAGATCGAAGTTCTTGCGCACCAGCCAGATCGCCGGATCGTTGTCGGCGACAGCTTGAACTTCTCCTTTCTTCAGCGCCTGACCGAGCAGATCGGCTGGATAAGTGCGCCAGGTTATGTCGTCCGTCGGATCGATGCCCTGTCGCGCAAATAAAATGGAAAAGAAATTCTTGCTGGGGCTGGCCATATCGCTTACGCCCACCGCCTTACCCTTGAGGTTCGCAAGACCTGTCACACCGCTGTCCTTCAGTGCGAGCAAGCGCATGCAGCCGCCATGAAGGCCAGTAGTGATTTTCACGTCAAAACCCTGTTCCAGGGGTTTCAGCCATCGTAAGGCCATCCCTACACCGCCGTCTGCCTTGCCGGAAGCAATTGCTTCGAGCAACTGATCCGTTGAACCCGCGAAGTTCACGAAATCCACGTCAAGGTTGTATTTCTGGAAGAAGCCCTTTTTGAGCGCCACCGGCACTGGCACCGTGCAGATGGCCGTGGCGCTCCAGGCCAGTTTTAGCGCCTTTGGGCTTCCGCTCGGCACTTGTGTCGAGGCCGGCACGTCGCCCGGTGCAGCGCTCCACGCGCGCTTTACGGAGACAAACGGCGCGGCTAATGTCAAAGCCGCCGCTGCCTTTAGAAGTCGACGACGCCGGTCATCGGGATTGGGCTGCGCGGCCAGCTCATTTTTGGTTTGATCCAATGCTTCCATGTTCATATCCCTACCTGTTGTGAATGATTCATTGCAAGCGAGG
Organism: Caballeronia sp. LjRoot34; assembly: GCF_964253815.1. Classification (NCBI taxonomy): domain Bacteria; kingdom Pseudomonadati; phylum Pseudomonadota; class Betaproteobacteria; order Burkholderiales; family Burkholderiaceae; genus Caballeronia; species Caballeronia sp. LjRoot34. The sequence continues at coordinate 1,801,733 of NZ_CAXUSB020000001.1, read as the reverse complement.
TGATGCCTGGCAAACGCTGGCTCTTTTTAGAGCCAGCCGCGCATTCAAGTGGGTCGCATACCTTTTTTGTGGCGCCCAAGCTCGTTCGCCACACTCGGTCAATGACAGTTGACATCGCTCTGCTCCAGTGCGACGTCGAAGCCGATAAGATCCGCTACTTTCTTGCGCGAGTGCTCGGGCAGTTTTTCGCGCCGCCAGGCGCGGACCGCACGATCAAGCCACGCGAGCGTGGCGTCGTTTCCTTCGGAGGCACCCTCTCTTTTAGGAAAGGCGATAAACACTGGATCGCTGGCAAGTTCGGGGAGCGCAGTGTAGTACCGCCATTGCGGCAGCTTCAGGACCGCCGCGAGCGTCTCCTCATCGTCAACAACCGCACTACAGTCGCCTCGCTCAAACGCGAATAACGCTTCGGTCGCCGCGGCGAAGCTTACGATAACGGCCTTTTCCCTCGTGCGCAGCGTTCGCGCGTAGGGGCTGCCGTCGGTTACGCATACGGGCTTGCCGCGCAAACTGGTCCATCCATTCAAGCCCCCTTTGCGCAGCACTAGCGCGCTACCGCTACGCCCGCCGTAAGCCGTGGGTACGTAGGCGATCGACGAATCACGCTCGTAGTGCAAATTTGCGATTGCAACGTCCACCGAACCCGCACGCAGCGCATCACGCGCAATCTCCGGGGTGGCCGGTATCATTTCCACCGGTACGCCCAGGCGACGACCGAGGTCCGAAGCCAAATCAGCGGCGGTAATATCGGGAACTCGCGCCTGCGGATCGACGCGTCCGATCGCGAGTCGCGGCGCGGGACGCCCGGCCACTGCCACGATAAGCAGACGGCGCGCTTGCGCAGCGGCGAAAGGCACAAACGCTTGATTCGCCCTGTCAGGGGCGTGCCATCGCTCGCCCTGCATCGCGCCAAGCGACGCGGCGAAAAAGCCCGCGACCAACATTGCGCAAAGCGCCCAAGTGTGTGTCCGCTCACGCATGACCGTGCGAACCGTGAGGTGATGCAGGGCTCTTCGCGTGGTCAAGCAGAGGGTTAAAGGCGTTCGTGTACAGATCCGTGACCCGTAATCCGGCGGTCGAGATACGTCCGTCCTCTCGCAGCACATTCAGGTAGTACTGCAGGGGTGCCTCATCGATCGCCAGGTTTGCCCTATAGTTCGCTGGCCGTACTGCCTCAGTGTCGACGCCAAGCCGCTCAGCGGCCCAACGGCGCGCGTCATCCGGATGGTTACGGCTCCAAGCCGCCGCCTTCGCCAAAGCGCCAATGAAGTCACGCACAGCGAGTGGATGCGCGCGCGAGAACTTACCATTCACGATGTATGGCGCGGAGGTGCTGAGCCCGCCGTCAACGTCCCAGTCGGTCCAAAGCAGACGCAGACGCGAATCACCCAACGCCGATACGGAATACGGAAAATGCACCACTGCAACATCAACGCTGTTAGTCGCAACCGCGTGCGCGGCTCCGTCGTTGGGAACGCGCAACCAGTTTACCGTCGACGGGGAAAGGCCATGCTCGCGCAGGTAATGGCGCATCGCAAGGACGCCGCAACTGCCTTCGTCGTCGAACGTCACGGTCTTGCCTTCCAGATCTTGAACTGTCCGGATTGAGGATTCCCGGCGCACGAAATAAGTCATGTGCGATTCTTCCGGGCTTGATTGCGTGGCATCAGCGATCATTTTAATATCAGCCCCGGCCGCAATCGCCAGAACCTCGAGCGGCGCCATTCGCGTGCCGAAATCCAAGTCGCCGCTTGCGACTAGCGGTACTACCTGCACGGCGCCTACTGGCGAAATGTATCGCGGCTTCGCATGCGTTCCCTGGAAATAGCCCAGATGATCGGCCAGATAAACAAGATCCGGCGATGAGCTTTGCGCATAATTGAACTCGATCACTGCGTCGTTATTGCTCTTAAGGAGACCCAAGTGCAGCACGGAAAAAAGCATCAATACCGCCAACGCTCCAATAATGGCGCACGCGGAAAGGTAACGATGCGACATATGGAAGGCAGGCATACAAGAGGGACTTAGTGGTGGCGCAAAAATTAGTAGACGGATTCGCGCAGAGGGACAGAGAGATTCTTCTTTGCTTACACACGTAATGCACCGTCCGGGACGCGGCAAAGGCGTCTCGCGTCAAAGCGCTTCGTTGCTGCCGGACCCAGAATCAGACTAAAGCAACAAGCCTAAATTATTCATCCTGGATATTATGAGAAGCTAATCACCTATGTAACCAATAATTTCTTCGTTAGTTATCGGAAACGTATCGACCGGATAACGTGGTCTAGCCAGGAGATTGCTGTCACCATTTTTGGTCTGATGCAACCTATCCATAGAATTTAAAAAGCGATTCGGTTCGCGCATTCCAAGGCCTGCGGTTCAGCAGCAAGGGGGCGGATGGTGATCGTGGACCGAGTTGAAATCGTCGCGCTCTAGCGGCGATATCAGCTCCAGTGCAAACCAGAGTTCACGCGCTGAAATCGCCTACTGCCTGCCGATGGTCACGATGCCTCGGGAAAGCCCGCTCACGGAGTCCACCGCTTGCGACCCTGCGTACAACTTCGCTATTGGAACCCACACGGCCGGATACTTGTATCGTGCAACATCGAGAACGAGCGCACTATCGCTGGCGACGTCGAACGCTGCGATGGGCGACCAGTGACCGCCGCCCACTTCGCCAATCTCCACACGCCTGAAGTTCAGCAGCACGAAGCGGTCGCTACGACCAGTGGTGTCGAGAATCAACTTGCGAAACTGCGCGAGCGTCAAGTTGGCGGAGTGAAATTTCTCGACGTCAACTGGAAATTCGCTCAAGACCGCGCTGAGCTGATCGAGCGTCATGCCCTCTTTCGCAACTCGATCGGCATTAGCCACGTGTGGATCAACGCCGCGAAAGAAGTCCTCCTGCGAAAAGTAGGGGAAATCAGGGTATTGCGTAGATTCAGGACGGCGGATTCCCAGGGCATTCAGCGCCATTACAGAGGTTGCGACGGAACAGTAGGCCTCATTTCTCTGGGTTTCGAAATACTCTGATAGCGGCCAGTACGACTGGTTGGCGGCAGCAGAGATCAACCGCTTTTGTCCCCCAGCTTGAGTCAGCGCGATGAGGTCAGGCGGAACAGGCAATGGGCCATCGGCTCGATGTATCGCGCTTGGCGCAGCAACGTGGCTCGCGATGGGCGGCAACGGCGCACATGCAGTCAGTGCAAAGGCCAGTGCAACAGTCGGCCACGCAGCGCGACCTGCGCGCCGTAGCGTGAAAAGCATCGTCAGTCCACCTGTGCGAACTCGGCCGGAGCAGTTGATCCAACCGTACACGGCATCGTAACGATGCCTATGCGCTGTTGTGAGAGTGAACGAGCGCGCATCACGCCCGCGCAAGCTCCGCCTGAATGGCATCGAGCAACCGCGCATCCTCTGCTGTAACGTCGGGAGCGAATCGCCCTACTACTTGACCATCACGGTTCACGAGGAATTTCTCGAAATTCCACAACACTTCGGGCACCGGGTTGGGCTCGACCCCGTAACCCTTGAGACGCGCTCGAAAGGGGCCATCGCCAGTAGCATCCGGCTGTGCGGTCGTCAGCGTCCGGTACAACGGGTGCTGGTCCGCGCCAACTACGGATATTTTGGAAAACAACGGAAACTTTACGTCGTAGGTCGTGTTGCAGAACGCCAAGATCTCCGCGTCGCGACCCGGCTCCTGTCCCTTAAAGTTATTTGCAGGGAAACCTAACACCTCCAGCCCCGCTGCCCGCTTATCCTCATACAGCTTCTCCAGGCCTTCGTACTGTGGTGTCAGTCCGCATTTTGAAGCCACGTTCACCACCAGCAATACTTTGCCCTTGAACTGTTCCAGCGTTACCGACGCACCATCAATGGATTTCACTGGAACATCGTAGATCGTTTGGCTCATTGTCTGGCTCGCTTGAAATGAAGGTTCATGGGGTGGTCACACTCTGGGACCATTCGCGACAGTAAGCTTGTATGCCGCCCGCGACCCTCGACAATAGCACCGCCAAAGCACGTCTCTTATCGGCATTTCTGATCCCCTTATACGGCAACTGACTTCAAACGAATATCCTCAGCGTCAGCACGACCGGCATCACGTCAGCTTCGTGCAACCGGTCCGTCGTCTAAGTCATTCTTTATTGGACAAGAACGTCAAAATGGGGTCCGCCAGAAACCGAAAACGGTCGTCTCTCTCGACATTCCTAAGGGGAAATAGCTCGCTGGGCGTATAGCCCTGGCCAGAAATGGTAGACGAGCCGAGAATGAACTCTTTCAGCCGTATTGCAGGGCGGCCCAGCGACAATCATTCGAAAGTGCCCGGACTCACCCAAGTGAAGCTGATCGTGCAACAGCACCTGACCTCGGGCGCGCGACGCCGCGTCCGGTGAGCCGCCGAGTTGGTCAGAGATGGTTCGGGCGTCGGCCATGAATGCGGCGTCGAAGAACATTCCGAGCCTCCTGTCCGGATCGCGAGCGTCAGCGAATAGAGGATCGCGGCAGCTCAACCCCCATTCGCCGCGTGCTGCCCGTCTCCGGCTAAAATCGTTTGCAGCGGAGGCAATTCGAGATTCGACCGTAGATCGCTACCGCAGTAGTCAGTGTCGATCAAATTCCGCTTGCGTAGTTCCGGCAGAAGTCCATTCAGCAGAAGGTCTTCCTGATCCGGCTCACCAAGCCCGTGCAGCGATACTATATCGACCAGCCCCGCGCGATACCGTTCCTCGATTGCATCGGCGAGTCGCTCCGGCGTGCCGGCGACGGACCAGTGGCCGGTATCCTGCGCGCGGATAATCAGCTCGCGCAACGTGAGTCCCCGCAAGACATAAGCACGAAAGATCGCGACACGCCCGCGCCGCCGGTTCACGCTCTCGATCGTGGGTAGCAGAGTCTCGGGCAACGGACGGTCCAGCGATAGACCGGTCAGATCGACTGCTCCACCGAGCATGTCGGCGAGCTTCAGCCTGCCCTGCTCGTAGTCGATCCGTTCGTGCTTGTCGCGCAGTCGCCGCGCGACGTCTGCGGGCGATTCGCCGATCACTGAATGAAACGAGTTCATTATGAACGGCAATCGGTTCGCGCGACCGAAGCCAACAGCCTGACGATGCAGTTCGGTTACGAACGCACGCGCGTCGTCGAGTGTCGGCTGCGAGGTGTAGACGACTTCGGCGTAACACGCGCCCAGCGTCACGCCGCTCACCGACTGGCCAGCCTGGAACTGAACCGGCCGCCCTTGCGGTGGTGGCGGCACGTTGAGTGGCCCCTGAACGTGGAAATGCTCGCCTCGATAGTCAATCGCGCCGAGCTCGCGTGGGTCGATCGAGACCGAGCCCGCAGGCGTGCGTCGAGCGGCCGCCGCGTCGTTCGCGTCGAACAGCGCGTTGACAACCTCAACGAACTCCCTCGCACGTGCATAGCGGCGCTCCGGATCTGGTAGCGCGTCATTGCCGAAGTTCTCCTCGCCGACCGACGACGTGACCGCATTCCACGCAGCTCGGCCGCCGCTTACATGGTCGAGCGTGCCGATCAACCGCGCGATGTTGTACGGATGGTGGTAGGTGGTCGATACTGTCGCGACGAGCCCGATGTACGACGTCGCTTGACTCAGCGCAGCGAGCGCGACGATCGGCTCTTGGCTGCCGGTATTGCCAGCTAGCCCAGCGGGGTCGGCCTGCAGCAGGTCGGCCGTAAAGAGGCCCGTGACTTTTTCAGCCTCCGCCTTACGCGCGAGTACCGCTGCGCGGCGGATGCCCTGCGCCACCTCCGCGTCACCGCTCGCATATAACACGCTGCCCGCGCCAACTAGCGTCTTTAATCGTCTGCGCGCGACGCTCATGCTGCGCTCCAGCCATTCAAACCGCACCACGTCGCAAAGGCTGATATCGCGATAACGTCGATATCGAAGCCAGCCCGCCGATCCTTTCGTTCGTGCATAAAGAGTTCCTTTAGATTCGCGAACGATACCGCGACCCACCCCGCTGGCCAGAACAATATTTTCGGCTTTCCATATTCTTCTTCATTGCTTGACCGCTCGATGCTCAACGAAAAATAATTCCCGGGCCCCGAATTGAATTGTCGATTTCGATTTATCCGTCCTATATTCGATTTCGAAGCAATGACATTTCAAGCCAACCAGCCAGGGCGGAATGCGGCGAACTTCACCGTCAGGCTGAGCGTGTTGGACAACATCAAATTCGCGTTCGGCGGAAATTCGTCTTGCACGCTGGTTCGTAGAAGCGTGGTCGCCTTCGGCTTGACCAACGCCATCCGACGTTTTTCACTCTATAACCCGGCAAGAAAATGACCAGGTGCTGGACTCGCCACATCAGGAGCTTTATGTTCACAGGTATTGTTCATGGCACTGCCTCTCTTTCAGAAATTTCTGACTATCAAGGATTACGCACGTTCACCATTGATTTTTCGCCAGGATTTTGCCGCGATCTGGTAGTGGGCGCGAGCGTCTCCGTCGATGGCGTATGCCTTACCGTGACGGAAATCGTGTCTTCCGATGTTGCTCGATTCGACGTGATCCTTCAGAGTCTGTCGATTACGGCTCTCGGAGGTTACGGCGTGGGAGCCACTGTGAACGTTGAGCGCGCTGCGAAGGACGGTGCAGAAATCGGCGGCCACCCGATTTCCGGACATATCGACTTTTCAGCGCCGATCATCGCGGTGCAAGCCTCCGAAAATAATCGTTTGCTTCGCATAGCTATTCCGGCTCAATTTCGCAAATATGTTTTTGCCAAGGGCTATATTGCGATTAACGGAGCCAGCCTGACCGTCTCCGAAGTAAACCGGAATGAAGGCTGGTTCGAGGTGTGGCTGATTCCCGAAACCAGGCGTGTGACGGTATTCGAGCAAAAGCAGGCCGGCAACATACTCAATATGGAAATCGAGCGTGGTACGCAGGTCGTGGTCGATACCATACGAGAGGCGGTGGAATCAAGTCTGGGCAAGCTAAAGCCCGTGCTTGATGCTGTCCTCCGAGAACGTGGATTAAACCTTGAAGATTTCATATATCCACCAGCCTTGAAATGAGTGTGTCCACGGGTGCACTTTTGCTTGATCGTGCGTTGATAAGCGAAAGTGCCCGATCGCGAGGAATATCGCATCGCCAGCAAAAACCAGCAAGGCTTTCGGTGGATAGCTCACTAAGCTGACGCCTTACTTTCGAGTACGCACCGTTTTCTATGAAACACTACGACCTCTACGCCATCGGCAACGCCTTGGTAGACTCCGAATACGAAGTAAGCGACGCTCAGCTCAAGGCCTTGCGCGCGGAGAAAGGCCATATGTCGCTGATCGACGCGGACCGGCGCGCCGAACTGCTGCATGACCTGCGCCGCATCACTGCGCGCCGCAGCGGTGGCGGATCGGCCGGTAACACCGCGGTTGCACTATCGCAAATGGGCGGTCGGGCGTTTTACGCGTGCCGCGTGGCTGACGACGAGCTGGGCGAGTTCTACAGGCGAGATCTGGCTGCCAACGGCGTCGCAACCAATTTGACTCACACACCGTCCGCAGCGGGCATCACCGGCACCTGCATCGTATTGATCACACCCGATGCAGAACGAAGCATGAGCACTTTTCTCGGCGCGACAGCCGAGCTGGATGCAACGGCACTGCACGAGCAGGACATCGTGAGCTCCAGTGTCTATTACATGGAAGGGTATCTGGCCGCTTCGCCCACCGGACTGCAGGCTGCGCTCCAAGGCCGTCAGATAGCGCGGGATGCCGGCCTCAAGCTGGCCACCACACTCAGCGACGTGAGCATGATCAATTTTTGCCGGGAAGGCCTCGCCGCCATGGTCGGCGAGCAGCTCGACTATCTGTTCTGCAACGAAGAGGAGGCTCAGGCCTGGTGCGGGACGCAGGATCCGGCTCTGATATATCGCGAGATCAGCCAACTGGCTCGCGCGGTCTGCCTGACCCGTGGCGCGCAAGGTTGTGTGCTGCTGGAACGCCACCAGCAAACATCCGTGCCAGCGGCGAGGTAAAGGCGGTCGACACCAATGGCGCCGGTGACATGTTTGCCGGCGCATTCCTCTATGCCGTGACACATGGCTACAGCCACATCGAGGCGGCGAGGCTGGCGAATCAGGCCGCCGCTCAGATAGTCCTTCAATATGGCAATCGTTTAACGCGAGGCAGGACACTGGCAATCAAAGCCCACTTCGAGCGGAGCACAAATCTCTGATGTCTCTGATCCACGCGAATCGCCATATCGATACGGCACACGTTGCGTCGAAGCAAAATGATTCGACGCACACGACCGAGGTTGACGTTTATTCACAAGCAACCCTGATCGACGCTGACTGCCGGCAGTGAAGACCGTCATCAGCGCGACTCATAGGCGCGGGCGAGGTCGGTCTCACGCGTTCAGATCGCTGAAGGACCGGGCTTTGAACAACAGTCCTGGCCAACCTCCTATGGCTCACTGACATCCAGAGTGCCACCCAACGTGTGCCCGGGCAGCGCCGCCGGGACAGTCGAGCCGCCGGATCGACCTTCATCGGGCGGAATCGCCAAACGCCGGCGCAGCGTATCGGCCAGAGCAGCGAGCAGCGCCCCTCCAGTGAGGGCGAGAACCAGAATCAGCGCGGCCACGAACGCCGAACGATAAGACGTCAAACTGGCTCCGCTGCTCAGCTTCACGAGAAAGATGCCCGCCCCCCACGACATCCCGATCGAGCAGGCCAGACGCTGGGACAACTGCAGAAATCCAGCCGCGAGTCCACGCCCCTCGCCCTCGCCTGCCTCGGCTAGCGTCATCACCTGGTTCGGTGCGTGGATCAGGCCGCTCGCGCCCCCTTGCAGAAGCCCGATGACCGGATAGGCGAAGAGTATTCCCGCTACCGGCAGCAGCAGGATCGCCACGGCCTCCAATGCAACCAGGACGGCAAAGATGGCGATGACGGATGCGACGCCGACGCGGCCGAAACGGCTGACGAAACGCCAGCTCCTGGCGGACGACACCAGCATGCCCAGCGCTGAAGACACCGACAGGGCCGCAAACAGCAAAGGCCCTATTCGCAGGCCATCAAGAAAAAATAGCGCGCTGACGATGCCTAACGTAAGACCAGAGGCGAACTGGAACATGGCCACCACGGAGCCCAGCACGTAGCCAGGCGAACGAATGAGGCCGCGCGCGAGAATCGGTGAACCGCCGCGACGCTGGTAGTACACCTCCCAGCAGACAAACAACGGCACGCCAGCCGCAGCGGCGCCGAGATAGGCTCGGGCCGGAATGGAGCCTGTGCTGCCGACCAGGGTGGCGAGCATCAACGCCAGCGTGATGACACTTAGCAATGCCAGCCCGCCTGGATCCAGGGAGAACCGGCCGGGCTGCGGCCGGCTCCCGGGCAAGTGCCGCAACGCGAGGAAGAAGACGACAGCGCCAAACGGAACATTGATCAAAAACAGCAGGCGCCAGCCGATATCTGGCGGTGCAAATGCGAGCACCAGCCCGCCAACCAGAGGCCCGACGGCGCCGGACATCCCGCCGGCCGAAGCGTAGCGGCCAAGTGCTTTCGCGCGGCTTTCACCCTGGAACAGGTCCTGAATCAGCCCCAGCACCTGCGTGTTGATGATGCCCGCTCCCAGCCCCTGCAGCAGCCGCGCCGCGATGACCGTTTGCGCGCTCCAGGCTAGGCCGCCGAGCACACTGAAACCGGCAAACATCGACAACCCGATCAGGAACAGCAATCTGCGGCCGATGATATCGCCCAAGCGCCCGGCCGGGACCAGCGCTACGCCAAAGGCCACCGAGTAGATCGATATGATCAGTTGCAGCTGGGACACGGACGCATGGAGACCATCGCGTAGCCGGGGAACGGCCAGTGCGAAGATTGCCTGGTCGAGCAGCGTAGTGAAGCCCATCGCGACGCAGATGCCGAGAACGACGCTTGCATTGCCGCCGGACTGCGCAGGTGTCTTAACGCCCGTCTTGTGCAATTGCCGATGCGGTAGCCTCACGACAACTGTTTCTCGAACAGGAAGCCCGGCGGCTCCTCCTCACCGAAGTCGTGCGCCGACAGCAACGTATAGCCGCTGGTCTGGTAGAGCGCAATGGCCTCGGGCTGACGCGGACCGGTACCGAGGAACACCCGTGTGTACCCCAGGCGTAAAGCTTGCGCCTCGAGTTCGGCCAGCACGCGCCGCGCAAGGCCTTGACGGCGATGGTTGCGGCTGGCCCAGATGCGCTTGAACTCAGTGGTGCCAGGATCGGAATGTTTCATGAGTGCGCCTCCCGCTATTGCTTGCCCGTCTCGCAGCAGCAACAGGAAGGCGCCATGCGGCGCAGCAAACGCCTCGGGGGGATAGCGTCGCAATTCGTTTTCGATCTCGCCCGGCTTGATAAACCCTTCGTAACGGCTACTGTATTCGAAGATCAGTTCATCGAACAAAGGGCGAGCCAATGGATCGTGAACCGAAACATAGGCGAAGCGCTCATCCTGCCCGGTTGACGGGTATGTGGCTGCCATCTCTTACCCCTGTGCCTGCGCGTAGCGATTCGCGGGATACGGCAAGCCCAGGTGTTCCCGTAGCGTACTGCCCTGATAGTCCGTGCGATAAAGACCGCGCTTCTGCAAGATAGGCACCACCTGGTCGACAAACTCGTCGAATGCGCCTGGCGTGCCCCCCATGATGACGAATCCGTCCGCGGCGCGAGACTCGAACCACTCCTGCAAACCGTCTGCCACCACCTCGGGCGTGCCGATAAAGCGCGGTCGCGGTGCGGCCGACTCCAGCGCGACCTGACGCAGCGTCAAGCCGCGCTCGCGGGCTTTACGCTTGATGCCGTCGGTCCCGCTACGAAAGCTGTTACTACCGAGCTCGCCAATGTCGGGAAACGCTTCGTCCAACGGATACTGGCTGAAGTCGTGGTGCTCGAAGAAGCGGCCGAGATGATCCAGTGCGCTGTCGATGGTGATCAGCTCCAGTGTTTCCTGATAGCGGCGCTCCGCCTCTTGCGCGCTATCGCCCAGGATCACACCCACCCCTTGAAATATCTTCAGCTCGTGTGCGCCCCGGCCAATGCCGTCCGGCTCGTGCTTCAATTCGGCGTAAAACGTCTGGGCCTCGGCGAGCGTCTCATGATGCGTAAATACAGCATCGGCGTGAGCAGCGGCGAGGTGCTTGCCATCCTCCGAGGCGCCCGCCTGGAACAGGATTGGCCGCCCCTGCGGAGTGCGCCCGACATTGAGCGGGCCCTCCACCGAGAAGTACTTGCCCTTATGGTCCAGCGTATGCAGTTTGGCCGGGTCGAAGAAGGCGCCGCTGGCACGGTCACGGATGAACGCGCCCTCCTCCCATGAATCCCACAAGCCCTTCGCGACGTCGAGATACTCAGCCGCAATGCGATAGCGTTCGCCATGTTCCGGATGGCTCTCGCGCGAGAAGTTGCGTGCCGAGCCCTCCAGCGGCGAAGTCACGACATTCCAGCCGGCACGGCCGCCGCTGAGGTGGTCGAGGCTCGCGAACTGGCGCGCCACGGTGAACGGCTCGCTGTAAGACGTGGACAACGTGCCGACAAGGCCGATCCGTTCAGTGATCGCGGCTAGCACCGACAAGAGGGTGAGCGGTTCAAAGCGGTTGAGGAAGTGCGGAACCGACTTCGCATTGATGTGAAGTCCATCGGCGACGAACACGAAGTCGAACTTGCCGGCTTCGGCCTTGCGCGCCACGTCCTTGACGAAGTCGGGGTTGATGCTTGCATCGATGACCGCATCGGGATGCCGCCAGCCGGCGTAGTGGCCGCCGGGCCCCCCAATAACAGCACCGAGGTGAATCTGCCGTGAGGCAACGGAAGCGGAGGTCGCCCGGTTCGCTTGATGCACTTGATTCATAAGGTAGTCACCTGACATTGACGAAAGAGGTGCGAGTCTGTAACGACGGCGGCACGCCGGTCATGGAGCGGATCGTCCGCCTTCCATATGCGCATCGACGCCATACGGCTCCTTCAGACTGCCAATGAGCCGTCGCACGAAACGCTCGCAGCTCGCCAGTTGCGCGAGCTCGACATACTCGTTGGCGCGATGCGCCTGCTCGATGTAACCCGGCCCGCATACGATGGTCGGAATGCCTGCCTGGGCGAACAGCCCGGCTTCGGTGCCGTACGCAACCTTGCGCTTCTGCCGGTCATCCGTGAGTGCGCGCACAAGCTGCGTGATCGCAGCCTCTTCGGAGGCGTCCAGCCCCGGCGACGACGACATCTGCCGGAACTCGATCGCGGCGTCCGGATGCTCGCGGCGCATTGCCGGCAGCAGCGTATCGCGCGCATAAGATTCGATCCGGGCGATGATCTGTTGCGGCTCGAGCGCCGGAAGATTGCGGAACTCGAATGAAAAGCGGCATTCGGCCGGCACCGTGTTGATCGCGTTGCCCCCTTCGATCAGGCTTGTCTGCGCGGTCGTGAAGGGCACGTCGAACAACTCATCGAACGGTCCTTGCGCGCGGAACTGATCGGCGATGTCCCGGATGTGGCAGATCAGCCGCGCCGCGTATTCGATCGCGTTCAGCCCATTGGGCGTCAGTGACGAATGGGCGGCGTGGCCGCGCACGCAACACTGGTAGGTATTGATGCCCTTGTGCGCGATCACCGTGCGCATGCCGGTGGGCTCACCAACAATACAGCCTGCCGGACGCAGGCCACGCCTTTTCAGATCGGCAACCATGTACGGGGCACCAACGCAGCCAATTTCCTCGTCGTACGACAGCGCGAAGTGCACCGGTTGCAGGAGCTTCCCGTCGAGCATCTCCGGCAGCAGCGCAAGCGTGCTGCCGACGAAACCCTTCATGTCGCAGGTGCCCCGGCCATAGAGCCGGCCGTCGCGGATCTCGGGCTGAAACGGATCGCTGTCCCACTGCTGGCCCACGACCGGCACCACGTCGGTATGGCCCGAAAGCACGATCCCGCCATCGGTCGAACCGTCGTGTGCCGGTACGGTAGCGAACAGATTTGCCCAACCGTCGCGCTGGTCGTGTATGAGCGTCGCGTCAATACCATGGCGCCTCAGTTCATCGCGTACCGTTTCGATCAAACCGAGGTTCGGCAAGCGGCTTGTCGTATCGATCGATACGAGAGTGCGGATCCAGTCAAGGGTAGTCTGCCCGGGCTGCCCACTGGTTGGAATATAGGCCGTATCCAGGGTGGACATCATTACCTCCTGGAAATAATGAGAGTGATCAACATAGTTGCGCGCACCGCAAACTAGCACGGCGCGTCAACAGATTTAATGGATTTAATGGATTTAATGGACCTTCGGGAAGCCGTGCCGCTCGGCCAGCAACGCAAGAATCCGCTTCGTATCGGTGACGAAGTGCTTGTCGCCGAGTGTCTGAGCGTCGTCGGGTATGGGATACTCGTTACCTAGCACGAGTACCGGCAGCCCCTGATGCTCATCGTCGAGAGCCGCGATCACGTCGCGCCTGGGCCGCAAAAACGGAATGTGCTTCACGTCTAGCCGCACAACGCGGGCGTGGTCGCTCGCGAGCAACCCTTCGATCGCCACGCCATGTGGGCAGACAAAACGCTCGCCCGGGTGAGCGGGATCGGCGAAGCCCGGTTCCAGCAACAGCAGTAAATCTCGGCTCATGGTGAACAATCCTCCTGTAGTCTGGTCAGAGAAGCAAAAGATTCTCCCGGTCCTGTACCGGAATAGCCACGAAGAAATTGATCCAGGAATATGAATGGTTCTGATAAGCGATTACGAGAGCTGACGGAGCCCGCCCTGCGGCGCAGCGGCCATGAACCTGCGTCGCGTACGGAACATGTTTCCTGTGACCAGCTAAAATGCCCAGATTTCCTGGTCAAACGGCACTAGAACAGGTACTTCGCGCGCAGGTAGTAGAAGCCACCGTCCATACCAATCGCGGACGTCGTGGGATCGATATCAGCCCCTGCATATTGAGCAGCCAGGGGCAACTTGTTGGGATATTCATTGAACAGATTCTTCGCGCCTACCGCCACCTCGAAGTGCTTCGTTACTTCGAAACGAGTCTCAAGGTCAGTGGTGTATTCCACTTTGTTTTTGAACGGTATGAATACGGAGACCGAGCCTGCATTAGGGCCGGTACTATAGGACTCCTCCGCCGACGTGGTACCGAAGCGCGTTTCATGCAGAGATACTCCCCACTTGCCCCAATTCCAAATGCCGCCAATAATGATCTTGCTCTTCGGTGTCCCACTCGTCAGGTAATCGATCTGCTTGGCATTCAGGAGCGGCTGGCCGTTGGCTCCCGCAGCGAGATGCGTCAACGACGTGTTGTTGAAGTTGACACCCACGTCCCAATCAATCGTGCCATATTGCCCGATGTATGTATGGTAGGTCGCCGCCAGATCGACGCCATCGGTGCGAGTATTCGCACCGTTAGTGAAATAGCTGGCCGAAATAGCTGAAGCCGGGATGCCCAGCGGGGTTGAGAATCCCGCCAGGCCGATGGCGTTGATTGCTGCCTGGCCCGCCTGCGAACCGCCCTCGACAATACGATTACGGATATCAATTTCATAGGCATCGACCGTCACGTTGATATCGCGCGTCGGAGTCAACACGAGACCCAAGTTGTAGCTGGTCGACTTCTCGGGCTTCAGGGGCTGCGCACCGAGCGATCTTGCCGCGGCCGAATTCGCAGCCAGCAATGCGAACGCCGAAGTCGGCGTCGGGCTAATCGTTGTGTAGTATTCCTCTGCGAGCGTGGGTGCACGGAACCCGGTGCCAACACTACCGCGCAGCGCGAGCCATGGAGTGAAATCGTAACGGGTCGAGATCTTGCCGTTCGTCGTATCACCCACGTCGCTATAGTGCTCGAAACGTCCTGCCAGATCGACTTGCCATTGTTGCGTGATCTTGGTCGCCAGATCGATATAGGTGGCGAGTACGTCGCGCGTATTGTTGCTCGCGCTCGCGGCGGTCAAACCAACCAACGCCGGCGTGCCTCCGTACAGATACGCATCCGGCTCGCCCGCGCCGACCGAATAGCCCTCGGTGCGCTGCTCAAAGCCGAACGACACGGTGACGGGTGCCGGTAATAGGGGAACATTGAACGGCCGCGTGAAATCAAGGTTATTGGTCCACTCGGTGTTCTGCTGATTGCCGATGTAAAAGTTGGTCGGCGTCTGGCCCGTTGCCTGATATAAGCCTAGATTCTCCGACGTCGCCTGGCTGAAATGAGCGTAGTCGCCGCCGTAGGTCGTACTCAAATCCCACTTCCAGCCCAGCAGGTTGTCGCCCTTAGCACCGGCCGTGACCGAGAAATCGTTTTCGTTAAGCAGGTCTTGCGGTATGAACCCGCCCGGATAAACTGCAGGCAAGACGCCGGAGCCCCGGATCGACTGATAGCTGGCCGCGTCCTTGTGGGCATAGGTACCGAATCCGTAAAGTTCTACATTGTCACCAAGGTAATAACCGGCGTTGAAGCCGACAACCTCACGCGTACTCGCCGGATCGCCAAAATAGATGTTGCTGACCGACCCGGCGAGCGCTCCGGTGTGAGCATACTGAGAGGTCCGGTCCGTATGATTCTCATGCGACACTTCTGCGCTCAGATCCAGGAACCCGCCCGGTCCGAGGGCAAGTCCGTAATGGGCGGACTCGTCTTGATGGAGACCGTCGCCCTGATAGGTTTGCCCGGTCGACGTTTCGATAGAACCACCCTTGGTGTCCGACTTGAGAATAATGTTAATCACCCCCGCGATCGCATCGGAACCATACTGTGCGGCGGCACCATCACGCAGGATTTCCACATGGTCGACAGCACTCGCGGGAATCAGGTCGATGTCGACTCCCGTGGAACCTTGCTGCGGGCCGGGGTTAAGGGAAATAGTCGCGGTCGAATGCCGGCGCTTGCCGTTCACGAGTACCAGCACCTGGTCAGGCGTCAGGCCATGTAACGTAAGTACGTCGACCAGAGCGGCTTGCGCGCCACCCATGGCCTGACGCTGGATTGCCGGCGACAGGGAAACCAGTGCGTCGCGCAGATCAGTCTGGCCAGTGCTCTGCAACTGCTCGGCCGTAATCACATTCACCGGTGTCAGACTCTTGGATGCCTTCGTCGCTGTACGCGTTCCCGTCACCACTACCCGATCCTGAACCTGCACGCCATCCTGCTCGCGCGATTGCTGCGCAGTACTAGCCGGCTGCGCCACAGACGGCCCGGCCTCGCTCTGCGCGTAGGCGGCACCGCTGCACGCGTAGGTGGCGACCGCCAGCGAAATTGTCTTGCGCCGCCAACCCGCAATAGGCCCACAACCCAGCCTTGCTGAACGTCTTCCATGCATAATTATCGACCCCGTGGGAAAAATTAACACCCTGTGCGGCGCACGCATCATTGCGCGAGAAAGTGTCTGAATTAGTTAGTTAAGCGAGCAGATACTGATCTGTCAAAGTCACATCCTTCAACCAATTAATTCCGAGATAGTCATGAATTTAAAGACGTATATGCATATGTCTCGATGCCTCGCGGGCGATGAAATCCCATGCGCAGTTCGGCGTTTTTATAAAAACCGCCAAGGTGGCAAGACATCGTCACAGCGAAACTGGCACGTCGCCTTTCCATAGGCGCACGACCAGATATCCAGCCACGCCTGGCGGACCTGGACGGCGACAAACATGTTGGCCTGCGGTGAGATAGATATCGAAGGCGTCGTAGCCGACAGAGACGATCGCTCAACGACGATGTTGAGTTAGCCGGGTTCGAAGATGGCTGATCGAATATAAAGCGATCAGAGACATGTCGAAACCCGCATTGCTGGGCAACAGGTTCGCCTCTGCGCGTGCGAACGAAAACATTCCTTGTGGGAGCCGCAGCCAGGTCCAGCATCAATATGCGCAGCGTGAGAAGCATTGATCACGAGGCCATATTCCCGTCGCGGTAACCTCGTCGACACCCGCGTCCCGAGCCGCCTGGCCGCACTTATGTCGTCACAGCCTCCCGCACGGCTGACGACTTCCACCCAAGATGGGGTGCTATACGAGTAGCGAAATCTTCCAGAATCTGATGATAGTTCTCGAACGGTAGATCGTAGGGCAACTCAAGACGCAGCTCCCGCACTCCCGCCACTACGGGATCCGCGAGCAGGCGCTCAACGATCTCGTCCGCGGTCCCCACGAGATCAGGAATGAACAATATGCGCCGCTCGCCAAACGGGGCCAGCGTACGTGCGTGGCGTCCTTCCGCGAAGGACTGATAGCGTTGCCGTGTCTGGACGTCGGCGCCATCTACGGGAACGATGACACGCCCCAGCGCGACACGCGGCGTACGCACTTCGTTCCAGTTAGAGTGGAACAGATCAAGTTGTTGCAATTGGGCTTCACGGTAATCGTCGGTCCCCTCGCCCGTAGTAATGTTGCCGATCAACAGATTGAAGCCGTTACGTCCTGCCCATTCGATCGATCGCCGTGAGCCACCGCCATACCACAGCCGGTCAGTCAGCCCCCGCGCGTACGGCGATACGCGCGGTCGAACCCGCCCGGCCGCCGATTCGACAAAGGTGTCCTCGTCTCCGAGCCAGTCCCCTGACAAATTCCGGCGCAAGCGCGCCACCCGCTCATGTGAGAAATCGATCAGGTCGGGATCCGTGTCGAACAGCCGCTCACTCAACAAGGCGCCGTGGTTCGGCGCACCCGCGCTGAGCCCGACATTGAGTCGCCCCTTCGACAGCACGTCCACGGTTGCCAGGTCCTCCGCCAGCCTGAATGGATTCTCATATCCCATCTGGATGACCGCCGAACCCAGCCCGATTCGCGTGGTACGCTGACTTGCTGCGGCAAGAAAGGTCGCGGCGGATGACACGGCACGCTCGAGATGACGTTGACGCACCCAGGCGCTGTCATAGCCGAGTGCCTCACCCACGCCAAACAGTTCGAGCGTTCGCTCGAATCCCGCCTCCGGGCTTTCATCCGGATAATTCCCAGGTGTCAGAAATGCAATATGGTCAATGCGTGCCGCGCACATGTCGAACCTTTGTCTTGACGCGTATTAGTTTATTGGATAAGTCACCTTTTCCCACTTGATCAGGAATCCTTATATCCTGGCGGATTAGTGTCCGAGCGCTCGATTGCTTCGGTTTCGAGGCCCCACCGGGCGAGCGCCGCCCTATATTGACCTCCGGCGATCAACCCATTAGTCGCCTCGGTCAGCGCCTGCGCGAGTCCGGAGCCCTTGCGCGATGCAATCGCCACGTCGGCCCGTAGTGGCCAACCCGCATTCACGGTGCCCACCAGGCGAATTTTTCCTTGCGTCGCCGCCGCGTAGGCGAGTGGCGCGTGGGGATTGAAAGTTGCATCGGCGCGATTGGACAACAGCGCGAGCGATGCCGAGTCCAAATCATCAAAATACTGGAGGGTCGCAGCCTTGAGTCCCTGGGCTACGTTCTGGTTATTCCATTCGAGCAGGATGCGCTCCTGGATTGTTCCAGAACCCGTAATGATACGGAGCCCCGCGATATCCTTTGGGATGCGTATCGACTGGATCGAGCTGGCCACGGGTACATAGAACGCGTGTAAGCCGAGACGATAGGTCGAAAAATCGAATTTCTCCTTGCGCTGCTCGGTCACGCCCACGTTCGAGATCACTGCGTCGTATTTGCCGGAGGTGAGGCCCAGCGGCCAATCCGCCCATGCGACAGGCACGAATTCCAGCTTCAGGCCCAAAGTATCGGCCACTAGCAGCGCATAATCCGGATCCGAACCCACAATGGTGCGTGCGTCCGTCGCATAGGTTGCGAGCGGTGCTGCAAATGGCGCGACGGCAACCGTCAGCACGCCCGCCTCGACAGGACGGTAGCCATTGCTCAACAGCCGGACAGCTGACGGATTCTTTGGAGCCCGCAACCGTCCACGCTGTTCCGGGCTGAAGTCGAACGACCGGGTTCCGGCCAAGGCGCGCCCGGCCGGCCAGATTATTGTAGCGGCGGCAAATACCGTTACATTGGTTAGGAATACTCTTCGCTTTGTCATCGTCGGGATATTCTGGTATCAATAGTTGCAAGGTGCTAAAAGTGCTACAGCACCTTTGAGAGGAATTCACGGGTGCGGGGATGAGCGGGGTCGCCAAGCACGCTGGCCGGCGATCCGGATTCCACGATACGTCCGGCGTCCATGAATACGATCGTGTCGGCGACCTCGCGCGCGAACCCGATCTCGTGCGTGACGATGATCAGCGTCGTGCCGGAGCGCGCAAGCTGACGAATGACGTCCAGCACCTCGTTGACGAGCTCCGGATCGAGTGCCGATGTCGGCTCGTCAAAAAGCAGGACCTTCGGCTTGAGCGCAAGTGCGCGAGCAATCGCCACGCGTTGCTGCTGGCCTCCGGATAACTGGCGCGGCCACGCGTCAGCCTTGCCCGTGAGTCCCACGCGCGCGAGCAACGTGCGCGCTTCCCCCTCAGCCTGAGCGCGCGGCACCCCAGCCGCCAACGGCGCTTCGATAACGTTGTCAAGCACAGTCAGGTGCGGGAACAGGTTGAAGCTCTGGAACACCATCCCGACGTCAGCGCGACGCCGCTCCAGGATGTCCTTTTCCTTGAGCTCGTAAAGCGTGCGCCCGTCCTTGCGATACCCAACCAGTTCGCCATCGATGTCGATAAAGCCGTCGTCAACGCGTTCAAGGTGGTTGATCGAGCGCAGCAGGGTCGACTTGCCTGAGCCCGATTGACCGAGGATCACAGTGACGCTTCCCGAAGGAAACGCCAGCGAGACGTCGTCGAGCACCTTGAGGGTGCCGAAGCTCTTCGATACGTTATGGATGCCCACCTTGCCGCCGACCCGCAGCTGCGCCCAGCCGGCCGCGCCCGAGTCAGCCACCGTGCGATGTTGCCCTTCCGGCTGTTTAGCAGCACTTTCCCTGCGCGCAGCGCGCGCGCGGCGCCACCCTCCGAGCAGCGCGGTCAGCGGCGA
Organism: Caballeronia sp. LjRoot34; assembly: GCF_964253815.1. Taxonomy (NCBI): domain Bacteria; kingdom Pseudomonadati; phylum Pseudomonadota; class Betaproteobacteria; order Burkholderiales; family Burkholderiaceae; genus Caballeronia; species Caballeronia sp. LjRoot34. Next base: position 1,781,830 of record NZ_CAXUSB020000001.1, on the reverse strand, counting down.
GCGCACGACCGGCTCGCGTGTCGCGCCACGCGCAAAGTACCGTTCGATATGAACCTGGATCGCCGATAGCACGGTCAGGATGACCAGATACCAGACGGTTGCGACCATCAACAGCGGGATGACTTCCAGATTGCGGTGATAGATGATCTGCACCGTGTAGAACAAGTCTGGCATCGCGAGAATGTAGACGACCGATGTGCCTTTCGCTAGGCCAATCACGTCGTTGAACGCGGTCGGCAGGATCGCACGCATCGCTTGCGGCATCACGATGCGCCGCACTTGACGGCCGCCCGGCAAGCCAAGTGCGGCGGCCGCTTCACGTTGCCCGTGATCGACGGACAGGATCCCTCCGCGAATTGCCTCCGCCGAGAATGCCGCGGCGTTCAGCGTGAGCCCGAGCACTGCCGCAAAGAACGGACTGATCAGGTTCGTCGTCGATTCATTCAGTAGTGCAATGTGCGTGAACGGCACGCCGATCCAGATCGTCTCGTACAGATAGCCGAGGTTGTTCAGCAAGAGCAGCAGGACAATCGGCGGGATCGAGCGGAACAACCAAATGAACGCCCACGAGCAGCCAGCCAGCAACGGTGAACGAGATACCCGCGCCAAGGCAAGCGGGATCGCAAGCGTAAAACCAAAGAGCGCGCTGAGCGCCGTGAGCACGAGCGTCCGGCCGAGGCCCGAGAGTACCGGCCCCGCGAGAAACCACTGCGCAAAGACACCCCAGCCCCAGCGCGGATTACCCAATACCGAATTCAGTACGACACCAATCAGCACGATCGCTAGCACCGTTCCGGCCGTGCGTGCATGATGCCGTGCCGGGACAATCCGATAGTGCGCGTAGTCGCGACCTGCCGCGTCTTCGTTCGGGTGGCCCGAGTGGACGACCTGGCCGGCAAGCTGCTGGGTGGTATCGCTCATAATCCCCTCCTCCTGGGTGGTAAGCCCTTCGTCATGCCGTTTCCGCGTTCGCATAGCGGCTCTCGCGGCGCGGCAAGCCGAGGTGATCGCGCAGCGTTGTCCCGGTCAGCGTGCGGCTGTAGCGGCCACGTGCCTCTAGCGCGGGAATCACGTACTGGACGAAATCGGCGAATCCTTCAGCCTGCACCGGGAACCCGAGGATGAAACCGTCAGCGGCGCCGGCATCGAACCAGCGGATCAGTTCGTCGGCGATCTGCTCGCCCGTACCGATGAACTGCGACTTCGGTGTCGCCACTTCCAGCGCAACCTCGCGCAGGGTGGCGCCCGTGCGCTTGGCGTCGGCCTTGATGCGATCGGTCGCTGAACGGAAGCTGTTCGTGCCAAGCTCGCCGAGATCCGGGAACGGCTCGTCGAGCGCGTATTGCGTAAAGTCATGGTGCTCGAAGAAGCGCCCCAGATAAGCAAGCGCGTCATCGATGGTCAGCAAATCGCGGATGGCGCGATACTTCGCTTCGGCTTCTTCTGCCGTCGTGCCGACGATCGGGCCGATACCCGGAAAGATCTTCACATCGGTGGCCGCGCGCCCGTGCTCGACCGCGCTTTGACGTACCTTCTCCGAAAATTCCCGCGTCTCTTCAAGCGATGGCGAGGGCGTGAATACCGCGTCCGCATACTTGCCGGCGAGCGCAATTCCCGACTCGGACGCGCCCGCCTGGAAGATCACGGGCTGGCCTTGCGGCGAACGCTGGATATTGATTGGCCCGGCGACCTGGAAAAACTTGCCTTTGTGATCGAGCGTATGCAGCTTGTCGCGATCGAAGAAACGCCCGCTCTCGCGCTCGCGCACAAATGCGTCGTCGTCCCAGCTGTCCCATAGTCCCTGCACCACTTGCAGATATTCGTCGGCAATCTCGTAGCGCAGTTCGTGATCAGGATGCTCACCGCCATAGTTCTTCGCGGAACCTTCAAGCGGCGACGTCACGACGTTCCAACCCGCACGGCCGCCGCTGATGAGGTCGAGCGACGCGAACTGGCGCGCCACCGTAAACGGATGGCTGTACGAAGTCGAAAGCGTGCCCGCAAGACCGATCTTCGAGGTCGCGGTAGCGAGCGCCGACAGGATCGAGATAGGCTCAAAGCGGTTCAGGAAGTGGGGAATCGACTTCTCGTTGATATACAGCCCATCGGCCACGAACGCGAACGCAACGCCGTTAGCCTCGGCCTTCTGCGTGATACCGGTGACGAAATCGAGATTGACGCTCGCATCCGCAGGGCCGGCGGGATGCTTCCATGAATTCATGTGGCCGCCTGCGCCGTGCAGCATGATGCCGAAAGTGAGGTTTCGCTGAGTCATGTTTTGATCCGTTAAACGGGAATGGGGGGCAAAAAAATCAGACGCGGGCGGTCTGCCGCGCACCGGCCAGCGCTTCGACTGAAGCCAGGCGCAGCGCGTAATCCGCAACCGGGCTGTCGATCACGAATTCCTCAATACCGAAGCGTTCATGCAATGCGTCGAGTTCCTGGCGCACATCGTCCGCGGTGCCGGTAATGAGGTGGGGATGCAGCTCGTTGATCTTGTAGTCGGTCACGCCGACCTGCCGGGCGAACTCCGCGCCGGCCTCCGGACTGGGGAGGTTGACGCTCTGCCCGGTTGCAAGCTGCAGCTTGAAAATCCGCAGCGGTCCGACATGACGCGCGGCCTCAGCCTTCGACTCCGCTGCAAAGGCGTAAAGCGCAAGCAACGGCGTGCGACCGGTCGCGTTGCGATAGGTGTCGATCGAACGCTGGAGGTTGACCTCATCGCGATTGAAATGACCGGCGTAACAGAATTGCCAGTCGTACTCTGCTGCGAGCGCGGCGCTCTCGGGGCTGGCGCCCAGCAGGATGCCCTGCGGGGCCTCGGGCGGCGCAGGAAACGCAACTGCTCCAGCAAGCGGATGATCTTCATCAACACCCGACTTCAGAAACGCGTCGAGTTCCGCGAGCTGCCCCCGGAAGTCGGGTTTCTTTTCCTTGTCGTGAAACCATTGCAACGCGCGAGTCGTCAAGGGCAGGCCGCCCGGCGCCTTGCCAACGCCAAGATCTACGCGACCCGGCGCGAGCGATGCCAGCACCCGGAACGACTCCGCAACCTTGAAAGGGCTGTAATGCTGAAGCATCACGCCACCGGAACCAACGCGGATACGCGAGGTATGTGCGAGCAGATGCGACACGACAATCTCCGGCGCCGAGCTAGCGAGCCCCGGCGCTCCATGATGCTCGGCAATCCAGTAACGCTTGTAATTCAACGCCTCGGCACGCTGCGCAAGCTGGACGGTAAAGCGCAGCGCGTCATAGGCGCTTGTTCCGTCGGCGATCGGACTCTTGTCGAGAATCGAAAGTGAATACGACATATCAGGCCCTTCCAGCGCACCCGCGGGTGCATCGGGAAAAAGTTTTAGGGAATTTTCTGAACAACACCCGTATCCCATTATGGCTATCGGGGTAGAGAATCGTTCGAGCAAATCTTGCTATGCATATAAAGAAAACGTCAGAACTGGTAACGGGCGCGCAGATAGTAGAAGCCACCGTTCTCGCCGATCGTCGATGCAAATGCGTCGTACTGGGCACCCTCGAGCTGAGCCTCGAAGGGCAGCTTGCTCGGGTACGCGTTGAACAGGTTGTTCGCCCCCAGCGCGATCTGGAACTTCTTCGTCACATCGTAGCGAACCTCGAGATCGGTTATATATCTGGCTGCATTCTTGAATTGGAGGAACTGGGTGGTCGAGAATGCATTTGCCCCAACGATGTAGGTTTCCTGACTGGTCGTGGAACCAAAACGTGTCTCGTGCAAAGTCACAGCCCACTTGTCTCGATGCCACGTCCCACCAATGATGATCTTGTTCTTTGGCGTTGATGTGCTCAGCCAGGCGACCTGCTGCGCGTTAAGTTCGGGCTGTCCGTTCGGTCCGTTCGCTACATGCGTGACCGAGGTGTTGTTGATGTTGACGCCCAGGTCCCAGTCCACCTGCCCATACGCGCCGAAGCCTGTATGGTAGGTACTTGTCAGGTCGATCCCGCGGGTACGCGTGCTCGCGCCGTTCGTGAAGTAGCTCGCCGATACCGCTGACGCGGGGACCGAGCCTGGCACTGACAGGCCCGCAGCCTCCATTGCTGCGATCGCAGCATCGCCCGACGCCGTGCCGCCTTCGACGATCCGGTTACGGATGTCGATCTGATAAGCGTCCAGCGTCACGTGAAGATCCTTCGCCGGCGTTAGCACAAGGCCGACGTTATAGTTGGTCGACTTTTCCGATTGCAGCGGCTGGGCGCCGATCAGCTTAGCCGCCGCCGAATTTGCCGCGAGCAGCCCACTGACCGATGCCGGCGATTCATTCACGTTGCTGTAGTATTCCTCGGCCAGCGACGGGGCACGGAATCCGGTGCTGACGCTGCCACGCACAGCAATAGCCGGCGTGAAATCGTAGCGTGTCGAGAACTTTCCGTTCGTCGTACTGCCTACGTCACTGTAATGCTCGAAGCGTCCGGCCAGATCAACAGTCCATTTTGGTGCCAGATGTGTCGATAGATCGATATACGTGCCGACCACGTTGCGCGAGTTGTCACTCGCGCTGACCGGAGCAAGACCCGGCAGCGCCTGCGCACCGCCATCGATATAGGAGGCGTAATCGCCCGCTCCCACAGAATAGGTCTCGCGACGCTGCTCAACACCCCACGAGACGTTCACCGGCGCCGGGAGTAGCGGCAGTTGGAATGCCCGCGAGAAATCGAGGTTGTTCGTCAGTTGCGTGTTGCTGACCGTAGACAGATGGAAGCTTGACGGCGTATATCCTTGCGACGCGTATAACCCCGTATTCGCCGAGTTTTCCAATCCGACGACGTCATGATCGCCGCCGTAGGTCGTACTCAAATCCCACGACCATCCGAACAGATTCTGACCTTTGATACCCGTAGTAACGGAAAAGTCGTTTTCGCTAATCGTCTCCCTCGGCACAAACCCGCCCGGATAGACCGTCGGCAGTACTGAAGGCGGGCGATAGTTCTGGTAGGCCTGCGCATCGCGATGCGCATACGTTCCGAAGCCATACAACTCGACGTCGTCACCGAGGTAATACCCAGCGTTGTAACCGACTGATTCGCGCGTGCTGGCGGGATCGCCCTCGATCGGGTTGTAATAACCGTGCCCCGGCTTGAAGGTGCCGAAATAATCGTCAGGCCCGGTACGTATCGTATGGTTCTGGCGATCATATTCTGCGCTCAGGTCTAGAAACCCCTTACCACCCAGATCGAGGCCGACACTCGCGGAATTGCTGGTCTTGAAGCCATCGCCGGCATAGGTCTGGCCGTTCGTCGACTGCAGTTCACCCCCGTGTGAATTTTTCTTCAGGATGATGTTGATGACGCCCGCGATGGCATCCGAGCCGTACTGCGCCGCGGCTCCATCGCGTAGGACTTCAATGTGATCGATCAGTCCCACCGGAATCATGTCGATATCGACACCGGTCGAACCCTGATTCAATCCGCCGTCGAGCGCAATATTTGCCGTGGTATGGCGACGCTTACCGTTCACGAGCACGAGTACGTGATCCGGACTCAGGCCGTGGAGCGTCAACGCGTCGGTGAGCACTGCGGCGTCGCCCGCATAGCTCTCGCGCGAGATCGACGGCGACAATTGGACCAGCGCATCGCGCAAATTGCTCTGCCCGGTAGAGCGTAACTGCGAGCCGCTGATTACATCGATCGGGGTCAGACTCTGGCTTGCCTTTGTATCGGTGCGCGTGCCCGTCACGACCACCGTGTCCTGCCGCACCGTGTCCCCAGAGCCAGACTGCGTCGCGGCAGATGCCGGTGGCGTCGTTTGATTGACCGCAGGCGCCTCTGCGGCCGGCGACGTTTGCCCCTGTGCAGGCGCGTCCTGCGCCCACGCCGCGCCGTTGCACGTGATTGCCAGCACGGCAACCGATAGCATTTTCTTGCGAACCCCATTGACCGGCTGTTCGGCCCGATTCTTCCTGTTTGCCCCGCGCATCGACTATCCCGTTGGTTATGAGTGGATACCATGCTGCAGCACACCGGCTGATTTAAGCCATGCGCCAAGGTATTTTTAGTGATACTAATGAAATAGAACTGAGCATCATCGAAGCAGCGACCGCTGCCTCGATGCCTTAGCTCTTGGGTAATCCCGGAGGATTCGTCTTGGCCGTATCGATCGCTTCGGAACCCAGATTCCAGCGGTCGAGTACCTGAGTGTATTGTCCGCTGTGAATGAGATCGTTCAGCAGCAGCGTGAGTGGCGCAGCAAGTCCGCTACCCTTGCGTGTGGTGATCGCGACGTCGGCCTGAATCGGCCAGCCCCCGCTTATCGTGCCGACTGCGCGTATCCCGCCTTTCTGCGCAGCTTCATACGCGAGTCCCGAATTGACGCTCAGGATCGCATCCGCGCGTCCCGAGCGAAGTGCCACATCCCGTACGGCAAGATCGTCGTAATACTGAACCTGCACCGCCTTCAGCCCATGCGCGACGTTTTCCTTGTCCCATTCGAGCAGAATCTTTTCCTGGTTCGTTCCTGAATCGGTAATGATCCGCAGACCGGCGACATCCTTCGGCTCACGGATCGCCTTGATCGGGCTTGAATTGGTCACGTAGAACCCGAGCACGTCGCGTCGATAGGTCGAGAAATCAAATTTCTGCTTGCGTTCTTCTGTCACAGTCACGTTGGACAACACTGCGTCGACCTTGCCCGACTGTAGGGCAAGCGGCCAGTCTTCCCATGCGAGCACCACGATTTTCAGCTTGCGCCCCAAACCGTCGGCCACCAGTTGCGCGAGGTCTGGGTCGAAGCCGACAACCGTCTCGTTATCGGTTGCGTATACACCGAGCGGCGGCCACGCCACTGCCATGCCGATAACCAGTTCACCCTTCTCGGCGAACGGAAACGCAGCGGGAACGGCCTTGATTGCTGCGGCGTCTGGCGTGGCTCGGACACGGTCGTGCTGATCCGGACTCAGATTGAATGTGCTTACGGTCGTGGCTGAGGTTGCAGCCATTGCTGTGCTGGCTAAACCCACCGCCAGTGCGACGAACGTTGTGGCCACTGCCGACAGAATATTCCGGCCTTGCTTCATGACTTGATATGTCCCGTTGATATAGTTGGTATAGGCGGTTTAAGCGATGCGTTTCACGCACTACTTCGGAAGGCCGAGCGGCTCGGACTGAACCAGGTCGTGCAACGAATCGACGCGGCCGGGTTCCAGCAAATCCTTGCCAAACGGAAGACGAAAATGGATCTCCGGCGCGATCGAACGATCGAACAGAGGTTCATAACCCGTATTGAGATAAAGTCCAGTTGCTTCCGGCTGCCTGAAGCCCGTGGTCAAGTAGACGCGGCGATATCCCTGGCGCAACGCACGCACCTCGAGTTCGTGCACGACGAGACGGGCCAGTCCCTGACGACGCTGGCTGGCATGCGTCCAGATCCGCTTGAGCTCCGCAGTGGTTGCGTCATAGCGCTTGAACGCACCGCCGCCGACCGTCTCCCCGTCACGCACGATCACAATGAATGCCCCATCGGGCGGCGCGAACGACTCGGCCGGGTAACGCATCATTTCCTCACTTGCCGATGCTGAGCTGTCGGGCCGAAACTCGCGATAACGGCTCGCGTATTCGACCTGCAGCGCATCCAAGAGGGGTCGCGCAATTGGATCCAGCAATGTGGTATCAATAATCGTGTAGGTCATGGCCGATAAGGGAATCGATTGCCCCTGTTTATCTCGTTGTTGAATCTCTATTCCGTCCGGCCCGTACTCCGCCGAACTGAAAATACGATAACAGGCAGCCGATGGGGAATGAACCAAACATTTAACGAATCGTTATTCAAAGAAAACCGTATATATAATTCACGTCATTAATCACTCTGCAGACACGCGGTTTCCGTCGCTGACGAAACATTCGAATTTCCAGGATAGTCATCACGAATTTATTTCATATTTCTTTCAAATATAAAACAGATATAAATAATGACACCGGCAGCTAAATTCTGCCTTATGGTTAAATATTTGAATCTAAAGAACATCTCGATCGCTGATTTATTTTCTTATTCTTTCATATATGTAATTAATATTACAATCAATGACGCGACGGCGCAGTTTCCCCGTCGATGCGACATGTGCATTTCCACGGTATCAGCAGAAAACTTTATTTGGCACTACTTTCCGACTGCCTCGGCGAGATGAAACAGACAATCGCCACGCTCCACCGTGGCCGGCACGCGTTTGCAGACAACTTCGCCCGTTCCCGCAAAGAAAGTAGTGACCGGTTCACGTAACGGCGTGTCGGGGAAATGAATGCGCGCCGCTGGCTGGCCCGCGACCACCTGGTCGCCTAGATCAACGAGCGGCTCGTATACGCCGCGATCATAGGCATACACGTAATGGCGCGAGCCGGAGACCGTGAAGAAGCGCGTCTGCGCGGGGGGGCCGTCCGGTACGAGCGGGCCGCTCAGCAGTCCGATGAAACCAAGCAGATTCAGCAGCCCGTGTCGCGCATCGCGCAGCAGGCTCGCCTGCACGGTACCGCCGCCGCCGAGTTCGGTGAGGATCGAGATAGCGCCCTGCCGACGCGCTGCGGTCGCTGCATGAACCGGATTCGGCCGATGCAGAAACGCACGCGGTAACCCGAAGGCCGCGAGCAATACTTTGAGGCGTTCCTCCTCCTCGTGGTCTCGCGGCTCGATGGCGAGCATATTGGCGCCGTCATAGAGAAGCGAACTGCCGCCCGAATGCAGGTCGATCAGATATTGTGCGCGGGTGAGCAACGTATGCTCGATATAGTCTGCGATCGCGGCCGTCGGCGGGCCTTGTGAATCGCCGGGAAAACTGCGGTTCAGGTTGCCACCGTCTAGTGGCGAAGTCCTCAGGCCCGCAGCCGCGGCAGGAAAATTCGCCATCGGCAGGAAGATCAGTTGCCCGCGTACCCACTGCGGCTCAATTTCGCGGATCAGGCTGGAGACGAGCACCTGTCCTTCGTATTCATCGCCGTGATTGCCTCCCATCAGCAGCACGACGGGACCGTCGCCATTGCGGATCGATGCGATCGGAATCGGAATCCAGCCATACGCGGAACGATGAACGGAATAAGGCAGGCGCAGATAGCCGACGTGACGACCGTCGGCATCCAAGTCAATTTCGTTGTGGATGGAGCTCATCAGGTTTCCTTCGTTACGTGAGCTATCCAGCCAAACGGTTGGTCATGTGGCCGGACAAAGTCGGATTATCGCCGGATAAGCGTCCCGTAGCCGACCGATAACTATTAGCAAACTACTCACTCCGTTTATTCGAGACTAGCGCCCACAGGCGCGCAAGGTCGGCAGAGCCATCGGCGCCCTTCACGGTGCCGAACACCTGCGCCGCGCGTGCCTTCTGTCCCGCGTAGTAATACGCTTCACCCAGACGCAGGCGAGCCGCATCTGGATGGGCAGCATCCTTGCCGACCGCGGCAGAGGTCGCACCAATCCCTTGCTGCGCCTGCCCCGCAAATACGAGGTTCAACGCACCATCTACCGGATCCACCGGCAGGTTGTTGGGGTCGTGCTGCCCCTGCAGACGCCGGACGACAAGCGCCTGCAAACGCTTCTCACGCTCGGCCTGTGCGTCGTGCCCGAGCACGCCCGACGCAAAACCTTGGTCGATCACCTGCTTCGCCTCGGCGGGTACCCCGGCGACGAGCGCGAGTTGGGTCATCTCCATGTACTGATCCACTGTCGTCAGCGTGCCGGTCGCGCGCCGCAGCCGGTAGATGTCAAGATCGAGCGATGCGAAATAGCCCGGCTTGCTGCGCACGGTATCGAACAACTGCTCCTGGTACGCGGGCTTCGGGTAGTACGCAACAAGTGCGGCCAGCGCCTCACCATGCGCGCTATCGTCCTTCGTTGTCTGTGCGCACTGCGCAAGCATCTGCAACTGCGACTCGGAGGGCGCGCGGCCACCCTTCAGCGCGCCGTCGACGCCCGGCTTCAGCGTCGCGACGACATTGACGCAGTCACCAGACAGGAAATACGACTGCTGCTGCAGTTCGCGCATCTGCGGATCCGTGCCGCCCGCCTTCTGGTAACGCTGCGCGGTGCGGATCGCTGCTGCGTAGTTCTTTTGCTGGAAGTAGATTCCGGCGAGCGCCGCCGAGAATTGCTGCGCGCTCGCGCTGTCGAGCGCGCCCGACGACAGCAGCGCTTCATAAGCCCCGGCAGCGACGCCGGTGTCTCCCGAGGCGATTGCCGCCGCGCCCTGCATCTCCTCGATCACGCGCGTCTCATAGGACGTCTTGCCCGGTATCGCTGCGGCCTGTGAAATCTTGCTGAGCGCACCGCGATAGTTGCGCGCGCGGTACAGGTTCTGCGCGTCGTTCAACGGTTTTGCTACTTCGGGACGCAGCGGGTCGGCCGAGTGAGAGACGACGGGCCACCCCGCCAGCGCAAAAAAAACACTGAGTGCTGCCGCTGCTGCGGCACGCCTCACGCTACGAAAAATCATTGTGCCCCCACGTCCTTGCCTGACTGTAGTGATTGTCGCGCGTACCGCTCACGCGCGCTCATTGCATATATTGCTCGTTGCCGACCAGTCCGATCTTCGTCGCACCTTCGCGCTGCGCAGCGGCCAGCACAGCGGCCACATCCTTATACGGAGCAAGCTTGTTCGGCAAGAGGTGGATCTCCGGCTGGTCCGACTGCACCGCGACGTCGGCCATGTGCTTCTCCAGATCGGCACCGGCCGTAACCGGTGTGCCGTTCCACGTGATCGTCCCGTCGAAATCGATGTCGATCTGCACGACCGGCTGCGGCACAGCCTGCGGCGGTGGATTGCCGACCGGCAGGTTCATCTTCACCGAGTGCATCTGGATCGGAATCGTGATAATCAGCATGATCAGCAACACCAGCATCACGTCGATCAGGGGCGTCGTGTTGATGTCGACCATCACCTCCGGTTCGCCGCTGCCACCCGACGATACGTTCATTCCCATTCGGACTCCTAGCCGCCGCGCGCCGGCGGCTGAGTAATAAATGAAACCTTCGCAATCCCGGCACGCTCGCACGCGGTGACCACTCGCCCAATGAATTCGTAGCGCGTCGCTTGGTCCCCGCGCACGTGCACCTCAGGCTGCGGCAATTTTACTGACGCCACCTTCAGCCGCGCAAGCAACGTCGACGCATCGACCAGCTTCTCGTTCCAGAAGAAGTAACCGTCCTTGTTCACCGCAATCTCGATGCTGTCCGGCTTGGTCTGCAGCGGGTTCACCGTCTGACTCGGCAATTGCACCGGCACCGTGTGCGTGACGACCGGGATCGTGATCAGGAAGATGATCAGCAACACCAGCATCACGTCGACGAGAGGGGTCGTATTGATGGAGGCGATGACTTCGTCCTCGTCACCGTCCTGTGCAACGTTCATGGCCATGGCTTCTAGCTCCGCCTATGCTGGTTGCTTACTTCGCATTCGCGACCGCGCGCACCTGACGTTTCGTGCCCGACAGCAGTACCGTATGCAGTTGCGCGCCGAATGCACGTACACGCTCCATCACCGACTTGTTGCGACGCACGAGAAAGTTGTAGCCAAGCACCGCCGGCACCGCGACGGCAAGGCCGATCGCCGTCATGATCAGTGCCTCACCGACCGGGCCCGCTACCTTGTCGATCGACGCCTGGCCGGCGATGCCGATCGCGGTGAGCGCGTGATAGATTCCCCACACCGTGCCGAATAGCCCAACGAACGGCGCCGTCGAGCCCACCGTGCCAAGGAACGCGAGCCCGTCCTGCAGCCGGTTCGACACGCTGGTAATGGCCCGCTCGATGGACACGTCGATCCACGTGTTGCGATCCACCGCTTCGAGCAACGCTTCGTCGTGATGCGCGCCGGCCTCGATCCCCGTCTGGGCGATGAAACGAAACGGTGAGTTCGCGTCAAGCTGTTCCGCACCCTGCGCGAGCGATGGCGCACTCCACAGTTGCTCCTCGGCCGTTCTCGCGCGGCGGTTTGCACGCAGTTGCTCGAGGAACTTGGTGATCATGATGTACCAGCTTCCCATCGACATGATCACGAGCAGAATCAGCACGAAGCGCGCGACGAAGTCACCGTTCGCCCATAGCGCGCCGAGACCGTACGGATTCGTCACTTCGGTGCTCGCGGCCGCGAGCGGCGGCGGCACGGGTTGGTCGGCGGTCGGTGCCGTCTGCGGCGGCGCCGCGGCTTGGTCCGCGCCCGTCGCCGGTGCGTTGCTGGCGCCCGGTGCGCTCGTCTGAGCCAGGACGGCCTGCGGAGTAGCGAGGACACCAACGAGGACGCTGACGGCCGTGGCCGAGATCAGCAGGCTGGCCGCCGCGGCGGCAAAGGAACGCTTTTTCATACATGCTCCAGAGGGTGCATCCATCGATATCGAACGGGTTTGGATCAAGGCAGACTCGGACTGTGCAAGCAACACTCAGTTCAGCTTGAACGAGAACGGTACCTGTACGCGGACCGGCTGACCTTGCGAAATGCAGTTGAACTTCCTCACCGTACTGAAGGCTGCGCGGTCGAGGATCGGGTCGGCAGACTGCTCGACTTTCTCGTCGGTCACATGCCCCTGCGGGTCGACGACGAACGAGATCATCACGTCGCCCGTAATGTCGTTATCCTGCGCTTCCTGCGGATAGCCCATCGAGCGGCGAACCTCATCCGAGTTCGGACACACGACACCAACGACGTGACTGACCGGCTTCGCAGGCGCCAGCGGCGCAACGGGCGCAGGGGGCGGTGGTGCCACCGGAGTCGGCAACGGCACGGACTGGTGGGTGATCGTCGGCGCAGGCGGAGGCGCGACCTGCACTTCAGGCGGCGGCACAAACGGCGGCGGTGGCGGCGCGAACTTCGGCGGCGGCAGTTGCACTGTCGGCATCGGCGGCGGAGGTGGCGGCTTCACTGGCTCGATGATCTTCGTCTCGATCGGCTTCTGAACAATCTGCACCACCTTGTTCGCAAGGCCGTTCATTAGCGCCCAGATGAAAAAGATATGCAGGAGCACGACCACGGCGATACCAGCGTAGCGGCGCACCGGATTCTGCTGGGGGCGCCCATACTCGGGTGGCCGCCCCGCCAACCGGATCGACCTGGAAATCACCTCTGACGACATACTTCACTCCGATAACTGTGACCTATACCGCTCACGACCGCCCTCCTGAAATCGCACAAAAACTTGGCCCCTTTTTTTGGGCCGCACTACCCTGCTGCGCCTAAGCACAACGGGAAGCCGAGTCGAATACCGTCTCCGCGAAAGCGCAATGCAACGCTCTACGTTAATGAAATTCGGTATTTCAGTGAACCAAGAATTCCGTATTTGAATTCCTGTCGATACATAGGAAAGATCCCAGTGAATTTTGACCTCCGTGATTGCATGTTTTGTTCATGTCATGCCGGAGAACCGATACTCAGTAGTCTGGAACAGGACGTTTAAAAATTACGGATTCAGATAGTCTCAGTTGATCTCCGACATTCACTCCCACCTTGATCTGGCCAAGCCGTTCGATTGATTCCGCAAGCTAGCCAATAGACTGACGCGGTTCCCCTGTGGCAGCGTCATCGCCGAATCCGGCGAGAAAGGAGATCGGCCGCCGGCGCGCCGCCCAAGCGAATCCGGCACCGGCGGCGGCTTATGACCGCTAATCTCACTAATAGGTATAACGAAGGCCGACCATCACCTCCCGAGGAGGATTGAAGTCCGACGCATAGACTTTCGCGGACGGTAGATAGAATTTCTCGCCCACCGGATAACGCCTGTCGAACAGATTGTCGACCCACACCGAGGCGGTCCAGTGCCGATCCGGAAACGCATAATGAGCACTGAGATTGACGTAGAGCTGCGATGGAATGCGAAGCTGCGGGGTATTGGCCGCGTCGTCGAAGGTCTGCGTCAGGAAATTGACGTTGGCGTTCAAGTTGATCTTGCCGGGTATCGCGATCGGGACCGCATAATCGAGGCTGGCGCCGAGGCTGAAACGCGGGGCAAACGGCAGGCTATTTCCCGTGTAGTTAGCATTGGCGGCTCCGGTGGGGTTTTCAAACGAATCGAACCGGGAGTACGTATAGGCCGCCGATACGTTGAGCAGCATGCCCTTGATGGGCGCCACCGTTGCCTGCGCCTCCGCGCCCTCCGTCTTCGCCTTGGCGGCATTCGCAATCACGCTGCCAAGAATCAACTGTCCATTGATGATCGGGTTGGAGATCGACGCTTGATATCCGTTATAGACGTTGTAGAAAAGTGCGACGCTGGTCTGAAGGTGGTTTTCGAACAGTCGGGCCTTCGCGCCCAGTTCGTAGGTCGTAACGGTCTCGGGATTGACCGGCGCCGCCGCTATTGCATACGTGGCCGCGGAGCGGTTATATCCACCGTTCTTGTCCCCCTTTGTCCAACTGGCGTAGGTCATCAGGTCATCGGTCCATTGATACGTCAACGCCAGTTTGGGCGTCCACGCATTCCAGCTCGAACGCAGGTTGTTTGCAGAATAGGTCTGCGAGAGCGGCACGCCTTGCGGCGAATCGATATACCCGGCACTGTTGAAATGCTGGACCTCGTAGCTGTATCGCACACCGGCCGTCACCGCCAGCTTGCGGGTCAGGTTGTACGTGCCCTCGCCGTACAGACCGACACTTGACGTGTTGGTATCGCTTGCGATCCCGCTATAGTTGCCGTTCAACCAGCTTACCCGCGTGAAATCGAAAAGCTCGTGATAAAAGAAGACGCCGGTAGTGAAATTGAAGCGGTCGTATTTCCCCTGGAGCTGGAGTTCCTGAGTAAATTCCCGTTCGTGAATATCCTGCGAAAAACCATAATTATTGGATGGCGTTCCGTCCATCTCCCACGGAGAGGGATGATCGGAGAAGCCCCGCAGCGCGGTGATGGACTTGATAGAATAGTGATCGTTCAAACGATCGGTCACGTTCAGTGAGCCGCCACCCTGGTATCGTCTCAGTTGGGGATTGAACGCCGCATAGGTCGTATTGGGGCTTCCTCCCGGATAGTTGAGAGGAACGAGCGTCGGATTGTCCGAAAAATCGCGTGTTCCGTCTACCGAAAGCACGGCCTGCAAGTCCTTGGTCGGCGTGAAGCTCAACTTCCCGCGAAACTGATCAGTATCGATCGCATTGACATCTTTATGCAGATACGCGTTGTACAGGGTGCCGCTGTTCTGACGATGCGCATAGGCGAAACTACCCGCCAGCACGCCCGGGATGATCGGACCGGACACATACTCGTGCGTCTGAAAGTTCCCGTCCGTACCCCCCAGCATGTCTACTGATGCCTCGGTCTGGTCGTTCGGAGTCCGCGTCGTTATCTTGAGCGCCCCCGCACTGGTGTTCTCGCCGTACAACGTTCCCTGCGGGCCACGCAGCACCTGGATGCTCTCCACATCGGGCAGGTCGAACAAGCCGGTGCCGAAGGTACGTGGGATGTAGACATCGTCCACGTACGTACCAACCGCGCTCGGCACGCCGGGGTCGGTCGTGCCGATGCCGCGGATAAATACCGACTGCATGTTGTAGGTGGCGCCCGGCGCCGAGAGACCCGGTGTGGTCCCGGCAAGATCGGCTATCTGCTGGATCTTTTGTTCCTGGATCCGCCGTGACGCGATCTGCGTGACGGCCACCGGGGTTTTCAGCTCAGAGGTACTACGTCGCTCCGCCGTGACTATGACGTCGGGAAGCACTGCGGAAGAAGCGCCGCCCTCCGTCTGAGAAACGACTGGTGCTGGTGGGTTCCCGGCAGCATCGCTTGCCGTGGCCGGAACCGGTGCGGCGATTTGCTGAGCGTGTGCCAACGGCGTAATCACCGACGAAGACAAAACACCATAACCCATCATCTGCCAAAACCGCAGCCCCGTACGCAGACCATGGCGGCGCATACTTTGCGCTTGTTGCGCATGCCGTTTGCTGCGCTGCCATCCCCTCAACCCACTTTTGTTTTTCATCGTCATTTCCGTTATATATAAAGCATTCCTAAATATATGGTAGTGGAGTAAATGGTTTGTTCAACCGCAATACCCCAACACTGGTCCAACGTGTTCCTGCTGGTGTTCCGGTCTCGTCCTGCTCAGGACACAGTCACGGCGTCCTCGATCAGGGAAAGGATCGTCGAACGGGTCCGCTCCCGCGCCGCCACGTCGCTTGGCTTCACGTTTTCGATGATCCCCGCCACTTGTCCTGGCTTGCCGAGCACGATGATCCGGTCGCCCACTGCAAGCGCCTCATCTATCGAGTGTGTAATCTGCAACACAGTCTTGCTCCGTTGCCTGGCAATCTGGCGAAATTCACCGCGCAAGGCTGCGGCCGTCACCTCATCCAGGTTGCCGAACGCTTCGTCCGCCAGCAACAGCACCGGGTCGCTGACCAGTGCACGCGCCATCGCCGCGCGCTGTCTCATACCGCCGGAGAGTTCATATGGATACGCATGCAGAAAGTCCCCCAGGCCGATTCGGACGAGCCATTCGACAGGGGAAATGTCCAACGAGCTTTCGTCGATGCCGAGTATCTCAAGCGGCAAACGCACGTTGTCCAGCACCGAGCGCCAGGGAAGCATGCGGTCGCCCTGGAACACACACCCAATCTGGCCCTTCAGTTTTCCAAAATCCTTCCACGGATCGACGCCCAGCACACGAACCGTGCCGCTGGTTGCAGAGTCGAGCCCGAGGATTAGATTGACTGAGGTGGACTTTCCACAACCGGAACGTCCCAGCACACAGACGTATTCCCCGTATTGCACGTCAAACGACAAGTCGGAAATCGCAGTTACAACTCGGGATTTTCGGGTGAACTGCTTGTTCACGCTTTCAAACCGGATAGCTGGATGTCTCATGATCTGCGTCCCATTACCTGGCGCCAGTTCACGAGGCGGCGCTCGATCATGGACAGCACCCAATCGATCAACAGCACGAATACCGCCAGCACGACGGTCCATGCCATCACCACATCCATCCGGAACTGCTCCTGTGCATTACGCAGGAAATAGCCGATGCCACTGTCGCCCGCCAGCAATTCGGTCGTGATCGCCACCGGAGTGCCAATCCCGAAATTGACCCGCAACCCGATCAGCAGCGAGGGCAGCATGCCCGGTAAAATAAGTTTGCGAGCCATCTGCCAAGGCGTGGGCCGCCACGCCTTTACCATTGCCCACAGGTCGTGTGGCACGGCGCGCACGCCGTCGCGTGCCTGGAAGAAGAAGCTGGGTATAGTCGTAACCATCACGATGAAGACCACCCGGAAGTCCATGTCCCGAAACCACAGTACGGAGAAAATAACCCAGCAAATTCCCGGTACTCCCTGCTTCAGCCTGATGATCGGCAACAGCGAACGCTCAACCCGTTCATTCAGCCCCGCCGCCGCGCCGAACAGGGAGCCGATAGAGAACGCAAGCATCACTGACATGATGATGCGTGCAAATGTGGCCCAGATCGTCTGATAGGATTCCGGGCGAGACAACAGCTTGCCAACGCCGATCGCAACTCGTCCGATCGATGGAAACAGGAAGGGGGGTAGAAAATGGGCCGCCACTTCCCAAGCGATCGCCGCGCCGCCCAACATCAGGATGCCTTCCCAATTCACACGACGCACCAGCACCTCGACGAGTTCCAGCGGTGCACGTCCCTTTGGCCGGGGTATGAACGCCTCCCTCGAGACATCGCTCGCTGTTTCTTTTCGCGTCGCCACGACTTCAGACATCAGGATTACCTCGTGAATTGGTTCTGCAGGATTAGGGCTGAAAATTTGCCACGTATCGATCGATCTCGGCGTCGGTCAAGGGGCGCTCGAGCACGTCATCGGTCACCATCAGTCGCTGGGAGAGCACCTTGATCGCACCCTTGTAGGCTCCGATCGGCCTCACGTCCAGGATCTCCGGATAATGCGCGAGCACATAGGTCACCGCCGCCCGATCCATCTTCGTGCTGTCACTGACGATGGTGGCGGCATCGTCGGGATGCGCGCGCGCGAAATCAGCCGCGTCCTGGGTCGCCGCATACAGCCGCTTCACGAGATCGAGATTCGCGGGCACGGCCAGCCAGTCCCGCCACGCGCCGAGCGCGATACTTGGAATGCCCGGACTATGGGAATAGGCCTGCCATTTGGCCTGATCGAAGATCGAGATCACGTGATAGCGACTCGTCTGGGTCTGCACCGACGCAATTTCGACCGGCGCCGGAAAGATCGCGTCCAGCCTGCCCATCGCGAACTCGGCGACTTCAGTGGCGCTCTCGGTCGAATGGATTTTCACGGTGGAGAGGTCCAGGCCGCTCTGCTTCAGCAGAAACGACGTCACCGACCAGTTTCCGGTTCCGGTCGCCGCGCCAAGCGTCTTGCCCCGCAGGTCTGCGACTGTCCTGATCGAGGGATCGGAGACCGCGACGAGATTCGTGAACTTGAACACATTGAACACCATCGAGATGTCGGCGCCCTGTTCGACGAACTGTGTAAAGGTCTGCGGCGCCACGCAGAAGCAGACCTTGTCCACCCCATGCGCGAAATCGACGTAGGCGACCTGCCCGACCTTGGGCGTCACCTCGAGACGAAAGCCGTGCAGGATGTCCAGGTGATTTTTCTTGATGATGGCGGGTAGCCACGTGCTGTATGACGGTGGCGCAAAAACCGTGATTCGCAGTGTCGGCAGCGCACCGGCGGCAGGCGGCGCGACGGCAGCACCATCGGCCGGTACCGCGAGTGCCACGGCGCCGCGCGCCAGCGCCACGAGCCCGGCGACAACCATCCACAAGCGCATCCGTGAGAATAAGACCATTAGGGTCAACCGTATAAAAGAAGTCAGGAAGCCGCGTGCGCGGTCTCAGCGGCGGGAACCCGGGTAACGTCGTGGTGCGCGTCCGAGGCGACACCCTCACGGCCGGAAGGCTGCTCTGGATCGAACCAGAACGTATGCGCATACCCGAGTCGGGCCAGTTTCGTCGCAGCGATCCGTACTGCGCGGCCGTGGCCGGCCAGCACGATCGGAGTTGCACTGTCCTCCGGCAGTCCGGCCGGTGCCCCACCTTCGGGATCGATCCGGCGAGCCCCGCGCAGCGGCTCCGGCAACGGCGTTTCAATTGTGCCGGCCTGCAGCACAGACAGCGGGTTCCCGGACGCATCGCCGGCCTGGACGTCGCGCAACCAGACGCGCTGCACCCCGATTTCGCCCGGATCGATCGTTCCCGCCCGGGCAACCACCACGTCGCTCTCCGGTGAAGCGAACCGCGGCGCGCCGCGATGTTCGGGCGTATCGGTTCCGATGCGGTAGAAGTGCAAGTGGATGCCCACCTCGCCGCCGCGGGTGCCGATCGTGTGATACGTATCGTGAGGAATGTAGAGCGCCTCACTGGACACCACCGATACTTCCCCGACCTTGCCGAGCTGCCCCCGGCCCTCGACCTGCCCGTCGTCGGTTCGCCGGTAGAGCACGTTGTGCTCGTTGCCCCGCACGCCGGCGATGATTGCCCAGTAGGGGTGTTGATGAGGCGAGTTTCCGCCATGTTCGTTCGTGCTCACCTGCACGTACAGCGCGTTGCGGTGGTCCGCGTCCTCCGCCAGACGATAGAAGCCGCTGCGCTGCGCATATAAATAGGGAAACTGCGCAACCGGAAATAGCTCGGTCCGGGCGGCCAGTGCGAGCAGTGCTGCCCGCCCGGCTTCAATCTGCGCGTCGTCGTGATTGTCGTCGCCGAGCCCCGCGGCTTTGATACGCGCGATCGCCTCGCGCACGGCATTGGTTCGTTCAAGAATGAGTGACATGCTTTTCTTCCGATGTCTGGAGATGAAGGGGGTTGTTGGCTTCAGTGCTTCCGGTGCTTCCCACATTCGCGGGCGCGGCGCTCCGGTTGAACCGGCGCAGCGGCGCAAGCGCTGGGGAATAATGATCAAGATCTAGAAGCGGGAACAGCAGCTCCTTGACGCGCTTCGCCTCCTCCACCAGTGGCCAGCCTGCAAGAATGAATACATCGATACCGAGATCGCGCTGCAGCTCGCGCATTCTTTCGGCCACGTTCTTCGCACTGCCGACGAAGTAGCCACCCCAGCCCTGGTCGAACAGGTCCAGCGCCCCCCAGGCGTTCACCCCCGACCAGATATTCGGCGCGGATTCCAGCGAGCGGACCGGTGGTAGTTTCCCAGCGCGCAGCGCGTCGATTCTTGATTGAATCAGCGAGTCGTCGCTTTCCAACGAGTCGAAGCCCTTCGTGTCCCGGGCGCCGAACGCGACGTTGTAGCGCCCGAGGTTAAGGCGTCGCTCAATCTGACTGACGATGTGTGCCGCACCGGTCTGCTCCATCACCCACTCCGCGTGCTCCCACGCTTCGGCCTCGGTTTCCCGGACGATGATGTTGGCGAGCGTACCGACCTTCAGCGTGCGGCCGTGAGTTGTTGCCACCTCCCTCGCAGCCGCGATCTGTGCGCCCAGTCTGTCCGGCCGGTGCAGATAGGTCAGGTAGGTATCGAGCACCTGTCCGGCGTGCCGAATGCCTGCTGGTGATGCACCCGACCCCCAGACTGGCGTGTGGGGATTCTGCACGAGCGGCCCTTCCCCCTTGGTCGACACGAGCGGGACGGGAGGCGGGTCACCTATCTGGAAATGCCGTCCTTCATGAGCGCCAACTTCACCCGAGTAGAGCTGCTTGAACAGCGTCCAGTACTCGGCGCTCAGTTCGTAGCGCTCGTCGCTGCCTACACGAATACCGTACTGAGGCAGTATCTTGTCCGTCCCGTTCACTTGGTTGAACAGCAGTCGGCCACCCGACAGTTCGTCGAACACCTGGGCCTGCTGTGCCAGAATCGCCGGCGAGTAGGAACCCGGATAAATAGGAATCAAAAACCGCATCTGCTTCGTGACCGGTATCAGCGTCGCCGTCTCGACGAACGGGTTCCGTCCGACCGTCAATGCGCCGAAATAGCCCAACTGGTCAATCGTCTTCGCCAGCTCAACCACCTGATCGAAATGCGCTGGGCGCGCGCCTTCGGGCTTCCACGGAAACGGGCCATCGTTTGGATTGATGTACCAGAGGACCTGCATCGGATGACTCATAAGTAGTCCATATCGAATGTCGCAAGCAAGTAAATCGGAAAAAACGTGTGACCGTCAGCCACCGACGGGAGCCGAAGCATGCCGGATCGCCACGGACTCGGCGGACGAGGTAAATTGTTTCACCGGGGCCGTGGGCCGCAAGTCCGGTAGTGACGTGTCCAGTTCGAGCAGAGGCAGCAGCAGCGACGCGATCCGCTCCGCCTCCTCGGTCAACGGCCAGCCAGCCAGAATGAATACGTCGATGCCGATGTCGCGCTGCAACGCCTTCATGCGTGCTGCGACGTTCTCCGCACTTCCCACCAGATAGGCGCCCCATCCCTTGTCCAGGATGTCGACGGCGGACCACGAGGCCGGTCCCGACCAGATATTCGGCGCGGACTCCAGTTCACGGACGTCTGGCAGCCGGCCGGCGCGCAGCGCGTCGATGCGCCGTTGGATGAGTGGATCGTCGCTCTGCAGACCGGCAAATCCACCCGCGTCGAATTCCCGATGCCGGAGCCTTGCATCGATCTGCTTCACAATCGTTTCGGCACCTGTTTGCTCGAGCAGCCAGCGTGCGTGATCCCACGCTTCCTCTTCGGTTTCGCGGACGATGATGTTCGCCAACGTCCCCGCCCGCAGCGTCCTGCCAAACGATGCCGCCACTTCGCGCGCGGCGGCGATCTGTCTACCGAGTTTCGCGGGATCGTGCAAATAGGTCAGATAGGTATCCAGCACCTCGCCTGCATGCCGTATCCCGCCGGGCGACGCGCCCGATCCCCAGACCGGTGTATGCGGATACTGGACGAGCCTGGGCTTGCCTTCGGTCAGGGTGCGCGCGTGCGGAGGTGCACCGAACTTGAAGAATTTGCCGTCGTATTCCGCAATTTCTCCTGCATAGAGCTGCTTGAATACTTTCCAGTATTCGGCACTGATCTTGTAGCGTCCGGCACCAGACTCATAGATGCCGAATTGCGGCAGGATCGAGTCCGTGCCGTTCACCTGGTTGAACAGCAGCCGCCCGCCCGACAGTTCGTCAAATGTCTGGGCTTGCTTGACTAGCAACGCCGGCGGGTAGACGCCCGGATAGATCGGAATCAGAAAACGCATGCGTTCGGTCAAAGGCACAAGCGTCGCGGTCTCGATGAACGGACTCTCGCCGACTGTCAACGCGCCATAGAAGCCGAGCCGGTCCACGGTCTTGGCGAGATGGACGACTCGGTTGTGATCGGGTTCAAACGCACCCTCGGGCTTCCAGGGATACGGACCGTCGTTGTGGCGGAGATACCAGAGGATCTGCATCGGGTTAGCCATGTCGCGTCTCCCTGTTCAGGCTGCAGCGGCGGCGATACCACGATCGGCCGCCCACTGACGCCTCGCCACTTCGAGCGGCGCTGGCGCAAGCCATGCGTCGACATCGATCTCCCGCTCGATTACACCAATGCGGCGCAAGAATGCCACCTGGGAGCGCAACGCAGCGATCTTGGCCGATGCGAAGTCCAGCTCGAAATTGCGGCCGACCTGATCGCCATACGCCTGATGCACGAGGTACTCCGGCACGAACTGTTCATTGGCGATATGACGCACCAGCGCCGCCGGGTTACGGCGCGCCTCGTCCTCCACATCGAGCGTGCGATAGAGCACCCTCGAAACGAGTTCCGGGTGCGCGTCTAACAGATCCGCCTTGACCGCAAACACGAGGGGTGTACTGAGGTTTGCGCGTTCCGAGTCGTCGTCCACCCAGTCCAGGTCGAACACGACGTCGAGCCCAAGCAGATATTCATATTGCAGCGACGATGCACCGATCCCACCGCCCGACGTGATGACGTCAACCTCGCCGCCAATCAATGGCAACACCGATTCGCTCCATTGGCCAGCCTTGTGCTTCGCACGGAACGCCGCAGGACCGCTGGCTGCGCTGCCCTTGACGTCGGGAGTGCGCCGGTCGACGATGAACGGGCGATTCACCTCACGCTCAACCAGTTGCACGTCGCCGAGCGTGAGGCCTGCTGATCGTAATGCCACGTCGTAGAAACGCAGCGTGTTGGCCCAGGTATGGTCGAGCTGTTCGTGCGACCGCCGCGGTACCAAAAGCCGTTTCCCTTTCAGATCCGCAGGTCCACTGATGCCTGATCCGGGCAAGGCGAGTAGCGTCTGGGCACCCCGAAGGAATGACAGTCCGAGCACGCGCGTGTTCGCGCCGTTAGCCTGCGCCCAGATCGCCGGATAGTTGCTGCCGTGCCGGAACAGGTTCTCATGCGCATGGGTGAAATGCGACTGCAGCACAACGGGGTCACTCGAATCCTGCAACGCGGTGAGCGTTGCCGCGCCATCCGCGAATTCTTCATCGAACAACCCGCGCTGTACCGCGATACCGAAGCTCGTCGGCACGCCGCATCGCGTGTACCACAACGCAATCGGCGATGTCTTTTCGCCGGTCGCAGCCGGGCTGCCCGGATGTCGCTCCACCACTTCGCTCATTTTTCGCCCCATCTCGCAAAGCCAGTTCCACTGGCGGGTCCATAGAATCGAATCGGCCGAAACGCTTCGATTGGCTGTGTCACGTTTGGCGTGACCCTTTATACTAGAAACACCAACTGGCGCACCGTGATATGCTCTATAGCGTTAATAAGTTACCTCTATAAAGCAGACGACAGTATAGAATGGCACTAATGGGTCCCATAACACTAAATTCGGATATGGTTATTCGTACACGGTGAAAGGAGCAAGAATGCAATCGAGCACTGCCGAGCTGGATGAAGCAGAAGATCTGAATATCGGGGAGTCGCCGGAGACGTTTGTCGACCGGCTGAAGATGGCTATTACGCTGGTTGGGAACGCCAGCGCGCTCGCGAAGCGAGCGAATATCTCGCAAAGTGGTCTCCAGCGTTATCTCAATGGCGGGGAGCCGACCCGGAAAGTCCTGATCGCCCTGGCGGAGGCGGCCAACGTAAGCTTGCTATGGCTGATGACCGGCGAGGGCTTGTTAAGCGACAAGCCGGCGACACCTACGACCCTGACCCGGCTGCCCCTGTTTAACGCCAACGACGTGCCCAGGAAGGAAGGGTTGCTAGCGCTTAACGGCAAACTGTCGGGACTGGCGTTCTGTCGGGCATGGCTCGGTCAGCACGGGCTGGACGCCAAGGAGCTCTCTGCGCTCTATGTCTGCGGAAACAGCATGGAACCGACAATTCGCAATGGAGATACGATCCTCATGGACCAGGCTCAGGTCGAAATATCCGACGGCGACTTATTTGTGATCAAGGATTCGGGAGCCCTGATGATCAAGCGGATGCAGCGCCAGTTGGGCAACAGGGTACGAATGCTCAGCGACAACCCGAACTATGACGTGAGCGAAGCGTCAACCAGCGAAATTGAAGTCGTTGGGAAGATTGTGTGGAGAGGCAGTTTGCTTTAATCCCGGCATGCCAAGCATGAGCGAATGAAGGACCGGAAAAAGATCGTTCGAGCAAGTATTGGCACATCAACGCGCGGGTATCACTCATCCACGCGGGGGCCACGTCTGATGCGGTCATGGTTGTAGCAACGGGGATGTATCAAGTAAGGCCGCGGCCGTCAATCGACGGCCGCGGGCGCGTACTGGCTCAAAGATCGCGAAGCGACTGGTCTATCTGGCACAGCGGGGCGCGACACCTTCCCGCTGCCGCCCCCCGCTGTCGACTCGTGCCGTTGTCGGCTGTTCGCCGGATGCTGAGGCGTATTCCGTCTGCGTTTGTTGATACAGTCATCCGCTCGCTGACGAATAACGGCACCGAACATGTTGATGTCGGGCAGTCGGTCGTTCTAGCCTTTCTTCCTGTAAGCGGCATGACTTTGTAATAACCAGTCGATCAACTGGATGCCAAAACCTCCCTAAGCACTGCTTTGCCGTAGCTATTCCCGCGACGAGCGCCAGAGTCCCGACGTTCTCCAAGACGCCCTAGCGCCTGCAGCCATGTGTGAGATTGGGTATAACAGTCAGAGTGCAGTTCGAAATCAGCTCGCCATCCTATCGCCACCGAACAAGGTATGGCCACCTCTGTCAGTCGACACTTCCCAACGCTTCGAGTATCGGCGCAAGCGTCCTCACGCTGATCTGGAAGTTCGCACCTCGCCCGAGCGATGTTTCCAGCGCAAGCCATTATCCAGCTACCACCGCGAAGCCGCAGAGATCACGCCAGAACCGCAAGCTTATGTTTAAATCCGCGACCAGCAATTCAGGCATCAGCCTCGCCGGTATGAACGATGGTTGCAAAGTACCCGGCTTCATGATGTAAGGTGTCCACGTGCGCGTTGCCGCGAAAAAAGCCGGACATGCAGGGCATCAAGACGTGCCAGCAAGACTGCACCACACGACTGATGACGATTGTTTGAATGCATTGACAGCACAGCCGCCGGTTGCCCAGATCTGAACCGGAGCTAAAAACTAAGCCCTTCGTGTCAACAACGCAAGATCTCGAACACTTGCCAATGAAACATCGTAGCCGCTGAGAACACCAGTCAGGCGACGCGTAACGGGAAAAGTCACGACACTCCTGATTTGTTCAGGTAAACGATCGACTTGTACGGGGTAGTTCATTTTCGCCCCGGCGAAATGCTATTTCCCCGTCCGCCCTATTCACCATTTCTCCCCCCTTGAGCGAGTGCACATAGGATGTCGCGCATGGTCGCAGTTGAAACGTCAAAATGGTACGCCAAATAAATAGGGTTGTGGTTGCGGCCAATCTGCATGCGACCAAGAGGGGTAATCTGCCTAAGTTTCATGGACTGTCCTATGACTGCGGCTCGATCTGAACGACGGCAATCGCGTGCCGAGCCCGATCCAAGCCACTTATGAACCTATCAGTTCCGGAGTCGTTCAATACAAGTTCATCTGAAATCCGGCATGCATACCTGCGGGTCGTCGCACTGATCCACCCCGCACGATATGGCAGCGCCAGCGTTCAATCCCCCGCGGCATCGATCAAACCCAGCTCGACGCTGTTCAGGCTGACCTACGCGATCCGTGCAAAGAACCGTATGAGGTTCGCGCTAAGCGGCACGACAGCCGCCCAGGTGTCAAGCGTCTTGCCTGCAATGAAGCGCGTGCGGGGCAACAGCGCGACCAACAAAATGATAAATGGGAATCGCACGAAACATATTGATGACGATCGACAACGTTCTCTTCAAGCGGGCCTTCGAGACGCAGAAGCGGGATCATGTGATCGCCGATCGCGCGATGACCTGCGCATTCCAGCGCGATCTGCGGTCTTTGCGGCAGCTCATCAACGGTGCCCGCCACCGCCGTCACGGGGTCCACGCGTCGCTGCACCGTCTCTACGCTGCGCGGCGATGTGATAATCTGGCCGATGGCAATATCAGGATCGTCAACGAACGCGTCGAACACAGTCGAGTCTATTGCGCCGAAGCCGATCAGCGTAACGGGCGCGCGGCGCCTCACACCCGGCATGTCTGCAGGCGCTTGAGTATCCATTGAAAGCTAGTCAGAAGAAATGATGCATGCCGATGCGCAGGGCCGCCTGGTTGGCGCTGGACGACGGTACGAGCAGGGGGATGGCAGCATTGCCTGAGCCGTTCGCGTGCTGCCACACGAGCTGCGCATAGACCGTGGTCCGCACCGAAAGCTTGTACATATCGCCGACACCCACCTCCGCATACCGTGTATCAGTCAGCCATGACAGATACCCGCCGACGTTGACGGTGTTTGCTACAGTGGTATGGAAATCAGCGCCCGCCTCGACCGTACGCATGCGACCCGAAGCAGTGTCCGTTCCCAAGTTCACCTGGGTCAGCATGCCATGCAGGTCTACTTTCTGGCCGATCGAATAGAACGCGGACAGGCCGCTGATGCGCTGTGTCCTCGCAGTAAAAACAGCCCCAGTCGCGAGCGATTGTCCGAGGAAACTCGAATAGCCGAGCTTCGACCCAACATCGATCGCGTGATTACGCCAACTGCTATACACGGCGGACGCGCGGAACGGACCATTCCTGTACGACACGTCGGCGGAAAACACATGCCCCGGTTGCGTGGCCGTGTCATCCAGGCCGTAAATAGCGCTCGCGGTCAGTCCACCGATTTCCGGTGTCGTATAACGCAGCGAATTGTTGATCGAATCGCCCATGATTCCGATGTTGTCGAGATTCGCCGGGTGGAACAGATAGAACGTGTACTGAATACTGCCGTTCGAATTGAGCCGCAGCGCCTCGGTCGTCAGGTCAAGTTGCCGACCCATCGTGAACGTACCGTACTGCGGTGAAGACAAGCCCACGTACGCAAAATGGCTGAACGCCTCATTAGCGATCGTTCCGGAGCCGGTATTGGAGAGAAACCCGTCCTGCAACGCAAACACTGCTTTCAGATGGTTCCCGAGATCCTCGCTACCGCGCAAGCCGAAGAAATCGGGCACAGCAACTGGACCCGCGAGCGCCGTGCCACTGCCTTTGGCATTCGTGTTGTACGTCACCCCCTCGTCGATACTGCCATACAACGTCACGCTGCTTTGCGCATGGGCGCCAGCCGCAAACCACGCCATCGCGGCAGCACTGAATATTTTTCTTTTTATAATTAGTTATCCTATTTATCTAATATATGAAAAGACCTGACCGGCTTCTAGATAAGCCGGCCCGCGCCGTGGTTCCGAATTCTTACTCGTGCTTAAGCCTCAGTCCTCGCGCTCGGAGCAACGGCAGCACGTGCGCTGCGAAGAAATCCAGTTCGGGCGCGTAATCGTAGAAGCCAATCTGCGCGCCGTCGATGCCCGCTTCATGCAGTTTCTGCAGCGCGTCGGCCACGTCGTTGGGGTCGCCGATAATCTGGATGTGACCGCCGAGAATCCGGTCGGCCGGCACGTGTTCCTTCCATCCTTGCGCGTCGCCGCCCGAGTGACGCGCGGTGTACGCCCGAACCGACTCATAGTCGGCCTGCGCCAGGATTGCGTCGCGATACGCGAACGCCTCTTGCCGCGTCGGCTTGCAAATGACGAGGGGGAAAATGATAACTTTTGGCGAGCGCCCTGTGTCGGCATACGGTGCGCGAATCCGCTTCACATGCTCTGGTAGCGCCTCGATCGCACGCTCGAACACCGCCCCGGCCGGACTCGACGTGAACACCACGTCCGAATGCCGGGCTGCGTACTCGAAACCGGCCTGCGACGCGCTCGCCGACACCATGATCGGGCGGCCGTAGCGCGGCCGCGGCGACACGTATGCGTTTTCGAGTTGATAGAAGCGACCTTCATGGGTGACGTTTTCGCTGCCCTCCCACAAGGTCTCCATCACCGATGCGAACTCGTCCGCACGCTCATAGCGCTCGTCATGCGCGATCCGCTTCATCCCGAACATCAGCGGTTCGGCCGCATCGTAACCTGTCACGATATTCAGGCCGAACTTGCCGCCTGAAATGTGATCGGCGGTCGCCGCGAAGCGTGCGAGATGCAGCGGATGCCAGCTGCCATAAAGGATGTGTACTGTCGAGATCGTGATAATGCGCCTAGTCAACGCACTCAACGCGACGGTCGACATAAATGGATCGAGGAAGTTTTCCCGGTAACGTGAAGCACCACCGAAACCGCCCTTCGGCACCCATTGCTGCAGGCCGAACACGAAGTCGAAACCGTGCGATTCCGCTTTCAGCACCAAGGCACGGTTGTAGTCGAAGGTCCAGTCCGTGCCGCGCGGATAGGTCGATTGGGAAAAACCGCCGGTCTGCGTCGGCAGGAACAGGCCGAGCATCAGCGGCTCACGGCCGGCCTTCGACAGAGGGCTGTCCGGAAAATCGAGCGGGCCTTGCAGCGCCGGCGCGCGGGGTGTTGATTGTGCTTCTAGTTCTGTTGACATGACTCTTGCACCACGGGAAGAAAAGGATTTGCGGATGTCGGTCAGTCCGGCAGGCCGCGGCCGCGCGTTTCCGGCAGAAATAGCATTGCGACGACCCCGAGCAGGTAGATCGGAGCAAACCAGACGGCGACCTTGCCGAAGCCACCGAGCGCCGCGGCGAGTGTGCCGGCGGTGATGGCACCTGCCATCGCCAGATAGCGGGCACCGGAGAACACAATGCTGATAGCCGTGGCGCGGATTCGCGTCGGGAACAGTTCCGGCGTGTGGATTGCATACCAGCTATACAGGCCACCTGTGAAGAAGCCCGCGACCAATTGCGCGAGTGTCACAGCCTGCGCGGAACCGAGACCGGCGAACACTACCGGCACGATCAGCAGCGATCCGAGCAGGTAGACAATCGTTGTCGGGCGGCGTCCCCAGCTCTCCGCCAGGAAGCCCATCGCAATGCAGCCGACGATCTCGCCCAGGTTGTACAATGCGCCCGCCCATCCTGCCAGCGAAGCTGCGGTGCGCGGATCGTGTGCGAGGCTGCCGACGAAGGTCGGCAGAAAGGACGTCACCGCCCACCAGCCGCCAGTAATCGATATGGACACCGCGAGCGCGGCGACCAGATGCCTGCGGACCGCGGGCGTGGCAAAGAGCGCGAACGGTTTCGCGTCGTGTTGAGCCTTGCTCCATCGGGTCGACTCGGGAATGTGCCGGTACACGGCGAGGATAATTACAAGCGGCACGACCCCGAAGAGGTACATCCAGCGCCACGACAACCCGAGCGTCGAACCGATCAGCACCCACAAGCCGGATACAAGCAATCCACCGACCGAAAAACCGGCCTGCAGCAGCCCGGCTCCGCGCGTACGCCACTTCTCCGGCCACACTTCCTGCAGCAGCGACGTGCCGACGCCCCATTCCGCACCGATGCCCACACCCGTGATGAAACGCGCAAGCGCCAGCCATTCCCATGACGAAGCCAAAGCCGATGCGGTGGTCGCTATGCTATAGAGAGCGACGCCGAGAATCATCGTCCTCCGGCGGCCGATCCGGTCGCCCATCACGCCGCCAAGCACGCCACCCGTGGCCCAGCCCGCCAACGTGATCGTCACCAGGTATCCGAGATATCTCGCAAATGCATGGCCCACCTCTGGACGCAGCAATTCCGCCAGCGCGGGCCGCCCCGTCACGAGCAACACGAAGGTGTCATAGCCGTCCGCAATCCAGAATGTCGTGACGATTGCCAGTACGCCCCAGGCCTCTCGTGTAATCGAGGCCTGTGATGATGGGGAAACTTTTTTAACGGACTGGTTCGCGTACATATTTTTATATGGATTACTAATCTGTTAATGGAATATGAGTTTCGCAGATCACCAGGTCCACCAGCAACGTGCGAAATGCCTGCTCTAGAAAGCGATCAGGTTGTCCCTGAACCGCTCATGCTCGTAATGCGTACGCACCACGCCAAGACGCTGCAACGCGGGCACGAGGCCATCGGTGATCTCGGCGATGTAGCGCCGCGTTAGGTCCGGGTCCATCAGCAGGAAGCCGTCGCCGCCGACTTCATCGACGATTTCCGACAGCCGCGCGGCCACGTCCGACGCGGTACCGACCAGATTGACATCCGAGAGCATCTTGCCGCTGCCGCTAATCTCGCGCAGCGTACGGCCCGTGTACTGCGCGACGAGCGTCTGGTGGCCATTCGACTTTAGCTCCGGCAACGGCTCATCCAGATCGAACTTCGAGAAGTCGATCCCGCTCGTGCGCGACAGCGACGCGAGATGCGCGTCCAAGTGCCGCTCAGTGTCATCGAGCTGCGCGCGGCGGCGCAGCTCGGCGCTCTCTCGCGACCCGTCGACGATCGGCGTAATCAGGAACAACACCTTGATGCTGTCCGGGTCGCGCCCCGCCTCGCGTGCCTTCGCCCGGATGTCCTCGCGAAACGCCTTCATTGAGGCCACGCTGCGCGCGGTGCCAATGACCGTTTCGGCCCAGCGGGCTGCGAACTGGCGGCCACGCGGGGAACCACCGGCCTGGCAGATCACCGGTCGCCCCTGCGGCGAGCGCGGCGCACCGAGCGGTCCGCGCGAGCGGAAATATTTGCCCTCGAAGTAGACCGGCCGGACCTTTGACGAATCGGCGAAAATCTCGTTTTCCTGGTCCATCACGACGGCGTCCTCATCCCACGACTCCCAGAGCCGCGTGACGAGATCGGCATATTCGTCGGCCATCTCGTAGCGCTCATCGTGCGGATACTGACGCTCGAGCCCGAAATTCTGCGCACCGCCATCGTTGCTACCCGTCACGAGATTCCAACCGGCGCGGCCAAGGCTCACGTGGTCCAGCGTGTTCGTCAGGCGCGCGAGTTGGAACGGGTGATATTCAGTCGTCGAAAGCGTCGTCACGACGCCGAGGCGGCGCGTCGCCTGAATCAGGAACGACGCGAGCACGGCCGGATCGAGCTTCGGCGAATCGACCGCATAGCGCAGATAGGTATCGTGCGAATTGCCGTACGTGTAAGGGATGTTCGATGAATCCTCGATCATCACGTAGTCGAATGCGGCGCGCTCCAGCGCGCGCGAAAGATCGACGAACAGGTCGGGCGAAGTCCATCCCTTCGGGTTCGGGCCGCCCCACGGCAGCCGCCATGCTTTCGGGCCGTAGCCGCGGGAGATGAACCATGCGAGGTGAAACGGTTTGCGTGCCATGATTGCTTCAGGTCAGGTCAGGTCAGGTCAGGTCAGGTCAGGTCAGGTCAGGTCAGGTCAGGTCAGATCGGGCTGCGAGGTTGCAGAGGGTTTACGGGTATGCCTGGACCGCGACCGAAATCGGGCCGCCGCGCCGAACTGTGTTGTAGATCACGCAGCCACTGGTGAAGTGGTCGATCAGTTGCTGTGCCTCAGCCTGCGTGACGCCATATACGGCGACATCGATATGCACGCGCTCAAAGCGGGTCCGGTCTTCCGCATCGCGCACTGAGTCGACCGCCGCCGTGGCGTGCTTCACCGTCAGGTTCAATTCGCGGGCGGCCTTCTCGACGCTGCCGAGCGCGCACACGCCCAGCGCCGATAGCAGCAGTTCTGAGGGTTCTGTCGCGACTGTGTCGCCATCGCGCGCCGACGGTGAATCCGACGCGAAGAGGTTGCCGCGACTCTCTACCAGATAGCGTCCCGTGACACCGATGGTGGTCGTCGTTGCACTGCGTTGCTCGCTCATGAGTAGACATCCTTCCAAGATCAAAGAGGGGTTTCCGTGGCGAAATTAGATATGACCACGTCCGTTTATTCCAGTAACATATTCAGATATGTTTATCTCATAAAAATATGTTCACCAGCTCAGAGACTACCCACAATGGACCGTCGCAAACTGACCCGTACGACGAGACTCGCGGTAGACTGCCGTTCCCGGCGCGCTCTCAACGGCGGTAAGTCCCGTCCAGCGGGCCTTTCGGCCGGCACCGAGATTTGGCCACGACAATGGATTGATTGAATGACCGCTACAAAAAGCGCGCTTGAGAACCTGGATTCCGACACCGGCCAGCTGGCTGAGGCCGACTGGTTAGCCCGTTATGTTCAGACTGACGGCGGCGGCAATCTGGTCAACAGCATCCGGGATCTGATCCAGTCTGGACGGCTGCAGACCGGCGCACGCCTGCCGACCGTGCGCATACTGGGCTCCCTTCTAGGCGTCAGCCCGGCGACGGTCGCCGGTGCCTGGTCCCGGCTGCGTGAACTCGGTCTGATCGAAACGCGCCGCCGCGGTGGGACGGTCGTGACGGACCTCGGCGCACGGGTCGCTGTGCGCCCAGAGGCTCGCGACGAACAATCGTGGGATTTGGCGCAGGGCCTCATCGATTACTCGCTGCTGCCCGATCTCGGCCAGGCGTTGCTGGCCGGGTTGCAGGAATCGTCGGTTCATCGCGCGTCGAAAGAACACGCGATCCCAAGCCTGGTGGCCGCAGTGAGCCCGACGTGGCCGTTTCAGCCGGAAGCATGGAGTACTGCAGGAAGCGGCACCGAAGGTACACTGCTCGCAATCCAGGCAGCGGCCGGCGAACGAAGCGTCATCGCCATCGAGTCGCCGACCAGTCCCCGGCTGCTGGATATCTGTGCGGCGCTCGGGCTTGAGCTGATTGCCGTTGCATGCGACGAAAGCGGTCCCACGCCCGAGTCACTGCGCGAAGCCCTGACACGGCAACCGGCAGCATTCGTCTATCAGCCGCGCGCACAGGTGCCGCTTGGCCATGCGGTCAACGCGGCGCGATTGAGTGAATTGGCTCTGGAATTGAAGCGCAGCCCGGACACCCAGATCGTCGAGGACGATTTCATCGGTATGCTCTCTCAAGCCACGGCGCCAAGCATGGGGGTGCTTCTTCAGGACCGGACACTGTTGGTGCGCGGGTATTGCAACACATACGGAATCGATCTTCGCACCTGCGTGATCGGCGGTTCGTCCAGACTCGTGGATCGGGTTCGACGCCTGCGCAGCTTCGGCGCCGCGATGAACAGCAGGATTCTCCAGGGCGCGCTCGCATGGCTACTGCGCGACGAGCGAACTGGTACCGCCGTCGCCAACGCCCGGCAACGCTACGCCGCGCGCCGCCAGAACCTTCTCATGCTGCTGCGGGCACGAGGATTGACTGTGCAGGGTAACGACGGCCTGAACCTGTGGGTATCGGTGGCTCGCGAAGAAGCAGCAATCGTCTCACTGGCCGCACATGGCATTTCGGTTGGAAGTGGAAGCCGCTGCCATGTAGGTCAAAAGACAGGTGAATTCCTCCGCCTGTCCACTGCCCGCTTACCCGACGATATCAAAGCACTTGAACAGATCGCAGACCGGTTTGATGAGATATAGGGCAGTCCGACGGTCAAGACCCTACCCAATTAGCAGCGCTTATTGCCGCGAGGTTCGCCCTGCGTTTTGCCCGATGAATCATGTGGACCGCAAACCCGCCCCGTGTGGTGCATGTTAAAATTGGTCACCTTTCCGTCACATTGGCGACAATGCCCTGCGATTCATGCAAGCAACTACTCACGCAGGAAGGAACTGCCCCGCCCCACTCCGCGCTTACGCCCATCGGCACCCCCGGGAAGCTGCGACCGATGCTGCGCCGATCTGTTCTTATTAACCGGTACCGCTGCTGTACATGCGAGGCAAACTGGATCCACGAGGTCGACTCAGAGCCCACCGGCAACAGGCATTGGATCTGTCTGGGCGGTGCTACCAGTATTCTCGAACCCGACCAATTGCGGAGCCTGACCTCCGAGGTCGCCTCCGACGCCGGGCACCTCAGCGCTCACTGAAGATATCAAGGTTCCATGGATCCATAGCGGAATCCTCAATCGCTTCGATCAGGAAGTGCCCGGCGTGACCCTCGAATTCCTTCCATTGAATACGCCGACCCAGATCGCCGCACTTGTCGACGACTGCGTCGATGGTGGGTTCGTCTATCTGCTGAACGGGACATCCGATATCTGGTCGGCGAATGCCGCAACGCAGGACTCGTTCTTGACGTCGTGCCGGAAGTGACGACGGAAACACCAATCCTTTCCCTTGTTTCGACCGGCATCGGTGCGGCCAATCGTGCGCGGCCACCGGCCCTCGTGCGACTGCTCAATTTGGCCGATCGCGCTGCCGATGGTGTTCATGCACCGGCAACAGAACGCGAACCTGGCGCTCGCGCGGCTTGCGGAACGACGTCGCCAACTTGCCGATACCTCTCCCGACCGACCGGTCCCCCTTTCTATTACCAGCATGATGTCGATCCGTCCTGCGAGCTGATGTCGACCCGCCAGTATCCGCCAACGAAAGCGACGAATGCCACGCAGACGGCCACACAGCACGCACATGCGACCACCTCTCATCCCCACAACGCCAAGCGGCCATCATGCTTTCATCCGAAGGCCCGCGGCAGCGCTGCCCGCTCGCTGGTGACCAAAGGTGCCGTGCTGCGACCTCCAAGCGGCGCATTGAGTCATATAACGTCTTGTACGTATCATCCGAATCAGGTCCTGCTGAAGCGATGATGAAAAGGCTCACTCCCGCAATTCCCTTCGGGAGCTCTGGCATTACCAAACCGAAATTCCTGGTAGCTTGACCTAGATCAAGCTGCAACGGCATTGTTGCGTCAACATATATCACAATGCGATGTATCTCTCTTCTGACCCATGCCACATCGCCCGGTAAATGAGCCCTGCTCTTCGTAGACCATCGTCTCAAACTGGAAATGTTACTGATTGGGTTTTCACTAAATCGAAGTCCTGAAGTGCTTAAACTCAGATCGCGTACTTGCTGGAAATAAACCGGGAGACTGGATGAGCCACTTTATTGATCGCCTGAAATACTTCTCCACATCGAGGCCGACGTTTTCCGAAGGCCACGGTATGACCACGCAGGAAGATCGCGGGTGGGAGAACGTCTATCGGCAACGATGGCAGCATGACAAGATCGTCCGCTCCACCCATGGCGTCAACTGCACGGGTTCGTGTTCGTGGAAGATTTATGTCAAAAGCGGCATTGTCGCCTGGGAAACGCAGCAAACCGACTATCCACGCACCCGTCCAGATATGCCCAATCACGAACCGCGCGGCTGTTCGCGCGGGGCATCGTATTCCTGGTATCTCTACAGTGCCAATCGCCTTAAATATCCGCTGATTCGCAGCACACTGTTGCGGCAATGGCGCGAAAAGCGCCTGACACTCGCGCCAGTCGAGGCGTGGGGCGCGATCGTCGATGATCAGGTGGCTCGCGCGTCCTATACGCGACGTCGCGGTCTGGGTGGTTTCGTCCGTTCCAACTGGGACGAAGTCAACGAAATCATTGCTGCTGCGAACATTCATACCATCAAGCGCCACGGCCCGGACCGGGTGGTCGGCTTTTCGCCGATTCCTGCGATGTCGATGGTCTCGTACGCCGCAGGTAGTCGCTACCTGTCGTTGATCGGAGGGGTCAATCTAAGCTTTTACGATTGGTACTGCGATCTGCCACCTGCATCGCCGCAAACGTGGGGTGAGCAAACCGACGTTCCTGAATCGGCCGACTGGTACAACTCCACATTCATCATGATGTGGGGGTCCAACGTGCCGCAAACGCGTACGCCCGACGCGCATTTCATGACCGAAGTCCGGTATCGCGGCACCAAGGTCGTATCGATCTTTCCGGACTACGCCGAAGGCGCCAAGTTTGGCGACATCTGGCTGCATCCGAAGCAAGGCACCGACGCGGCACTGGGTCTGGCGATGGGCCATGTCGTGCTCAAGGAATTCCACGTCTCGGGCAAGAGCGCGTATTTCTCGGACTACTGCCGACGCTTTACCGACATGCCATTGCTGGTACGCATCGTCAAGCAGGGCGACCACTTCGTGCCTGAACGTCTGCTGAGATCGGGAGAGTTCGACGAAGCGCTCGGCCAGGATAACAACGCCGCCTGGAAGACCGTCGCGTTCGATGAGTTGAGCGGAAAACTCGTGACACCGGTCGGCTCAATCGGCTTTCGCTGGGGACAAAAAGAAGGCGGCGACGCAGGTAAATGGAACCTGAAAGAAGAGGATGTTCTGGGCCACCCGATCCGGCCCGTCATGTCGTTTGTGGCGGAGCATGACGAGGCTATCGACATTGCTTTCCCCTATTTCGGCAACGTCGAACACACTCACTTCACGTATACCGGCCATGCCAGCGTGTTGCCACGTCGCATCGGCATACGCAAGGTCACGACCCGCGATGGCGAAGTGCGGGTCGCCACGGTCTACGACCTGTTCATTGCCAACTATGGCGTAGACCAGGGACTGGGCGGTACGAATGTCGCGGCCAGTTTTGACGACGACGTCCCCTACACACCAGCCTGGCAGGAAAGAATCACGGGCGTCAGCCGACACGACGTCATCACCGTCGCGCGCGAGTTTGCCGAGAACGCCCATAAGACCGAGGGCAAATCGATGGTGATCCTCGGCGCCGGCTTGAACCATTGGTTCAACATGGATATGAGCTATCGCTCGATCATCAATCTGCTGGTCATGTGCGGCTGCATCGGCAAATCCGGCGGTGGCTGGTCACACTACGTCGGCCAGGAGAAATTACGGCCACAGACCGGTTGGCTGCCGCTCGCGTTCGCGACCGATTGGCACAGGCCGCCGCGCTTCATGAACGGTACTTCGTTTTTCTACGCGCACACCGATCAGTGGCGCTATGAAACGATGAAGGTGACCGAGTTGCTTTCGCCGCTGGTCGATGGCAAACAATTTGATAACAGTCCCATCGATTACAACGTGCGGGCCGAGCGGATGGGGTGGTTGCCGTCCGCGCCGCAATTCAAGACCAACCCGCTCGAGGTTGGCCGGGCGGCGGCCGGATCAGACGCTTCTGCCTATGTGGCGAAAGGACTCAAAGACGGTTCGCTTGAGATGTCATGCGTCGATCCCGATGCACCGGAGAACTTCCCGAGAAACCTGTTTGTCTGGCGCTCGAACCTGCTCGGCTCATCGGGTAAAGGACACGAGTATTTTCTCAAGCATCTGCTTGGTGCCGAGCATGGTGTACAGGGGAAAGATCTGGGCACAAGCGCCGGCATCCTGCCAAACGAAGTGAAATGGCACGAGAAAGCCCCCGAGGGCAAGCTCGACCTGGTCGTGACATTGGACTTCAGGATGTCCACCACGTGTCTGTATTCGGACATCGTGTTGCCGACTGCGACCTGGTATGAAAAGGACGATATGAACACGTCCGACATGCACCCGTTCATCCATCCTCTATCCGCGGCAGTCGATCCCGCGTGGCAATCCAAAAGCGACTGGGATATCTATAAAGGCATCGCGCAGAAATTCTCGGAACTGACGGCAGGTCATCTGGGCATCGAACACGACGTCGTATTGTCGCCGCTCCAACACGACAGCCCAGGGGAAATCGCGCAAACCGACGGAATTGCGGACTGGGGCCGCGGCGAATGTGAACCCATTCCAGGCAAGACCATGGCGAGCGTCGCTACCGTCGAGCGGGATTATCCGAATACCTACCGAAAATTCACGTCGGTGGGACCGCTG
This sequence comes from Caballeronia sp. LjRoot34, assembly GCF_964253815.1. Classification (NCBI taxonomy): domain Bacteria; kingdom Pseudomonadati; phylum Pseudomonadota; class Betaproteobacteria; order Burkholderiales; family Burkholderiaceae; genus Caballeronia; species Caballeronia sp. LjRoot34. The sequence goes on along the minus strand of NZ_CAXUSB020000001.1, from coordinate 1,743,998 downwards.
CTCGATTCGCTCGGCAATGGCGGCAAAGGCATTACCTGGCAAACCGGCGAGGAAATCGAGCAACTGCGGGCCTTGAATCGTCCCGTCACGGACGAGGGCATATCGCATGGGCGCCCGCAAATTCTTTCGGCGATTGACGCTGCCGAAGTCATTCTGTCGCTGGCCCCGGAAACCAACGGCGCCGTTGCCGTCAAAGCGTGGCAGGCATTGTCGGCACTCACCGGCACCGATCACACCCACCTCTCGCGCGCCCGTGAAGATGAAAAAATCCGATTTCGCGATATCCAGGCACAGCCGCGCAAGATCATTTCATCGCCAACCTGGAGCGGCATCGAATCCGAACACGTTTCGTATAGCGCCAGCTACACGAACGTGCATGAGTTGATCCCATGGCGCACCCTCTCGGGACGTCAGCAGCTCTACCAAGACCACAGGTGGATGCGCGATTTTGGCGAGTCGCTATGCGTCTACAAGCCGCCTATCGACACGCGCAGCACCGAGGGTATGGCGGGTAGCCGCTCGAACGGCAACCTTGAGATCGCCCTGAATTTCCTGACGCCTCATCAGAAATGGGGCATACACAGCACCTACACCGACAATCTGTTGATGCTGACGCTGTCGCGCGGTGGCCCGATCGTCTGGATATCGGAGATCGACGCCAGAAAAATAGGCGTGGTCGATAACGACTGGATCGAAGCCTTCAATTTGAATGGCGCATTGACGGCCCGTGCGGTCGTAAGCCAGCGCATCCCGGTGGGCGCGGTCCTGATGTACCACGCGCAGGAAAAAATCATCAACACGCCGGGCTCCGAAGTCACGGGGGTACGTGGCATCCACAACTCCGTGACCCGCATCATGCCCAAACCGACCCACATGATCGGCGGCTATGCACAGCTCTCTTATGGCTTCAATTATTACGGCACGGTCGGCTCCAATCGCGACGAATTCGTGATCGTTCGAAAAATGAATACGGTCGACTGGAAGGATGAGTCGACGCCCGCATCGGTGCTCTCGGCAGCCGAGGCCGCCCGCCATCAACACACACTCGCCCACGGTGCGCCAACGCTCGCGATGGCGGATGACGAGTCTGGAGAGAAGTCATGAAAATCCGCGCGCAGATCGGCATGGTGATGAACCTGGACAAATGCATCGGTTGCCACACCTGTTCGGTTACTTGCAAAAACGTCTGGACCTCGCGTGAAGGCATGGAATACGCCTGGTTCAACAACGTCGAGACCAAGCCTGGCATGGGCTACCCCAAGGATTGGGAAAACCAGGATCGCTGGAACGGCGGCTGGAAGCGCAAGACCAATGGGAAGATCGAGCTTCGCGCCGGCAGCAAGTGGCGTGTGCTGGCCAATATTTTTGGCAATCCGAATCTGCCGGAAATCGATGACTATTACGAACCCTTCACCTTCGACTACGCACACTTGCACGATGCGCCGGACGTCAAGGTCGGACCGGTCGCCCGGCCACGTTCGCTGATCACCGGCGAGCGGATGGAGAAAATCGAATGGGGGCCGAACTGGGAAGAAATTCTGGGTGGCGAGTTTGAAAAGCGCAAGCAAGACTACAACTTTGATCAGGTGCAGACCGACATCTACGGAGAGTTCGAGAACACCTTCATGATGTACCTGCCTCGCCTCTGCGAGCACTGCCTGAATCCCGCCTGCGTGGCCTCCTGCCCTTCCGGTGCGATCTACAAGCGCGAGGAGGATGGCATCGTCTTGATCGATCAGGACAAGTGCCGGGGTTGGCGCATGTGTGTGTCGGGATGCCCTTACAAGAAAATCTATTACAACTGGCAAAGCGGCAAGTCGGAGAAATGCATTTTCTGCTATCCGCGCATCGAGGCAGGCCAACCCACGGTGTGCTCGGAAACCTGCGTCGGACGGATTCGCTATCTCGGCGTCCTGCTGTACGACGCCGACCGGATCGAGGAAGCCGCCTCTGTCAAGGACCCGCAGGACCTGTACGAAGCGCAGCTCTCGATCTTTCTCGATCCGAACGACCCGGCCGTGCGTGAACAGGCCGCTCGCGATGGTGTACCGGACAACTGGCTCGAAGCAGCCCGGCACTCGCCCGTGTACAAAATGGCTATGGAATGGAAGATCGCCTTTCCGCTGCACCCCGAATACCGGACCTTGCCGATGGTCTGGTACGTGCCGCCCCTATCGCCGATCAATTCGGCCACCAATGATGGGCGCTTGCCCATGAAAGGGTTATTGCCCGACGTCGATTCACTGCGCATCCCGCTACGCTATCTGGCCAATCTACTCACGGCCGGACGCGAAGCACCCGTGCGTCTTGCACTCAAGCGGATGCTGGCGATGCGTGCCTTCATGCGCGAGCGCCACGTCGAGCGCCGCGAAAGCCCCGCATTGCTTGCCGAAGTCGGCCTGGACACAGCGCAAGTCGACGAGATGTACCGCTACCTGGCCATTGCGAACTACGAAGATCGTTTCGTGATTCCGACCGCACATCGCGAATATGCCGAGGATGCATTCGATCTGCGTGCGTCGTGCGGTTTCTCGTTCGGCAACGGCTGCTCGGACGGCACCACCGAAACCAGTCTGTTCGGGGGACGCAAAGGCATCAACAAGGAACGAAAAACGATTCCGATACGCGCGGCGGGTCAATGAAATGACAGACGACCGCCAGATCTTCAGCATGTTGAGCGCCCTGCTCGACTATCCGGACGCCGCGCTCATTGAGGCGCTCACCGAGATTCGGATAGCAATAACGGGGCATCGTGCCTTTGCGCCAGCCACACGCTCGGGCTTGATCGCGTTGGTAGACCGGCTGGCAACGCGAGCGCTGCTGGACCTGCAGGAAGAGTACGTGGAAACCTTCGATCGCGGCCGGGCTACGTCGCTTTACCTGTTCGAACACATCCATGGTGAATCGCGTGAGCGGGGGCAGGCGATGGTCGACCTGCTGGCCATGTACGAAGCGAAAGGACTGTTTCTCGGTAGCGGCGAGTTGCCCGACTATCTACCGGTCTTCCTGGAATTTCTGGGGCAGGAGTCTCCCGCCAAAGCCCGATCGCTGCTCGCTGAAATCGCCGACATCAACCGGCGAATCGCAACGAAGCTCGCCGAGCTCGGTAGCGCTTATTTTGCAGTCGTCGCCGCATTGTTGCCGCTCGCAGGCGAGGCACCGCTGGACGTCGCCGCGCCTGCAAAAGTCGTGGAGCAGGCGATTGACAGCGAGGCACTCGATCGCGAGTGGCAGGACGAGCCGGTGAGTTTTCTGGGGGCACCAGCCCCGGTTTCCAGCCAACCTCAGCCGATTCAGTTTTACGACAAAAGGCCGCCGCGGTAGCCCGAGAACACATGACTACCGTGTTGAACTGCCACCTGTTCAAAAATAGGATTTTCGCTGGAGACGCCTCATGAATCAGCCCGTCATCAATTCGCTGTTGTTTGGCATCTATCCCTACATCTGCCTCGCTATCTGGCTGCTCGGCAGTCTGATCCGCTTCGACCGCGAACAGTACACGTGGAAAAGCGATTCGTCGCAACTGCTCAGACGCCGCCAATTGCGCCTGGGTAGCAATCTGTTTCATATCGGCGTGCTGATCGTCATCGCTGGCCATTTCGCCGGCTTTCTGGCGCCACACTGGATGGTGTCGCCCTTTCTCAATGCGTCTCAACATCAGTTTATTGCGATGGCGGCGGGGGGAAGCGCGGGCATCGTCGCAATCATCGGGCTTTCGATTCTGCTGTATCGACGATTGTCGGACCCGCGAATTCGCATCAATAGTGCGCACGCGGATATCCTGGTCCTTGTCATTCTGTGGCTACAGCTGGCGCTCGGACTGTCCACCGTCCCGCTTTCACTGGCCCATATGGACGGCGTCATGTTCGAAACGCTGAGCACCTACGTCAAAGGGATTGTCACGTTTCAACCGGTCGCGGGTCTTCTTGCTCCCGTGCCGCTTGTCTACAAGATCCATATCGCACTGGGCTTCACGATCTTTCTGATTTCGCCGTTCACGCGCCTTGTGCATATCTGGAGTGGCATGGCCACCGTCGGCTATCTGTTTCGGCCTCACCAGATCGTGCGCAAGCGCTAACGCAGGGGAATCTCTATGACTTCAAACACGATTGGCTCATCGGCGACCGCCGAGACAGTCGAGCTCAGCGTCAACGGCGTTGTCATCGACGCTGCCGCGATCGATGCTGAATCCGCCTCCCATCCAGAGGAAACCGATCCCGACTATGCCGCGCGCCGGGCGCTAGTCGTACGCGAACTGCTGACCCAGCGCGCCGTCACACTGGGTTTGCTGATAGCGGGCACCGACCTTGACGATCAGACCACAGACCGTCTTCTGGAAATAGAATGCATAACGCCCCTGCCGTCCGATGAGGAATGTCAACGTTACTACGCAGCCAACGCGCAGAAGGTCCGCAGTCCGGATCTGGTTTTCGCGCGCCACATTCTCTTCGCGCTGACGGACAAGGCAGCCATGACCCACGTGCGCAGCCGCGCCGAAGAGGCGCATCGCGAACTCGTGCAGCACCCCGAGCGCTTCGAGGCACTCGCCCAGACCTTGTCGAATTGCCCGTCCGGCCAGGTCGGCGGGAACCTCGGCCAGTTGACTCGCGGCGAGAGTGTGCCGGAGTTCGAGAAGGCGATTTTTGAGACTAGCCACATTGGCTTGCTGCCGGGGCTCGTCAATACACGTTACGGCTTTCATATCGTGTCGGTGGAGCGCCGCATCGCAGGCCTCGCGCTACCGTTCGAAGCGGCGCGGGAAACCATCGCTCGCTATCTCCAGGAGCACGTCAGGCATAAATCGATTCAGCAATATCTGACTCTGTTGGCTTCGAGCGCTGAGCTGCGCGGCATCGCACTGGATGTACGCCCTGGTCTGCTGCTGCAATAGCGCCCGGCGCGCAAGCAGTTACGCTTGATAAACAGGAAATGAACACTGCGCTAACCATGCCGATCGATGTTGCCTCATGCGGCATCATTGCCGCACCTGATCTGGAGTATTTATGAGTTCATCGAGAAGTCCGATGTTGGTCTTATGTGTCACGACGCTCGCCTTTATGGTCTGCTTCGTGGTCTGGATGATGTTCGGCGTGATCGGTATCCAGTTACGCACCGATCTGGGCCTGAACAGCACCGAGTTTGGGTTGCTGACAGCGACGCCTGTGCTGACCGGTGCGCTGTTGCGCTTACCGCTGGGCATCTGGACTGACCGCTTTGGCGGTCGCGTGGTGATGACCACCTTACTGGTCCTATGTGCGATCCCGGTGTTTCTGATTTCCTACGCGACGGCCTTGTGGCAATTTCTCGCAATCGGCTTGTTTCTCGGCGCCGTCGGCGCCTCGTTCGCCGTGGGTACGCCCTATGTCGCTCGCTTCTTCCCGCCTGAAAAGCGTGGCTTCGCCATGGGATTCTTTGGTGCCGGCACGGTCGGTGCAGCCGTGAATCTGTTCATCACCCCGACGCTACAGGCGACCTATGGCTGGCGAGCCGTTCCGAAGATCTATGCGGTTGCGCTCTTGGTCACGGCGGCCATTTTCTGCCTGGGGTCCGCTACCGACCCGGGAGCAGGCAAAACCTCCGGGTCCTGGACCAAGCAGTTCCTGGTATTGAAAGACCCGAAGGTCTGGAAGTACTGCCAATACTATTCGATTTGTTTTGGTGGCTTCACCGCCCTGTCGTTGTGGATTCCGCAGTATCTGAAGGGCGAATTTGGACTGTCGGTCGTAGCGGCCTCCGCATTAGCGGTCGGATTCTCGCTGCCCGGATCGGTGTTGCGCGCGCTCGGCGGCAGCCTCGCCGACCGTCTCGGTGCGCACAAAGTGACGTGGTGGGGCTTATGGGTCGCATGGGTATGTTTGTTTCTGCTGTCGTATCCCGATACGAACTTTGTTGTGAGCACAATCGGTGGACCGCGTAGCTTCCATATTCATCTCGGGTTGCCTGTGTTTATTGGATTGTTGTTCGTGCTGGGTGTTGTATTTGCGTTCGGCATGGCGTCCACGTTCAAGTATGTCGCCGACGACTTCCCGCAGCAAATGGGTGTCGTGACGGGCATCGTTGGACTGGCCGGCGGCCTCGGCGGATTTTTGCTGCCGATCCTGTTCGGCACCCTCCTCGATTGGCTGGGCGTGCGCTCGAGCTGCTTCATGCTGCTCTATGGAATCGTCTGGGTATCCCTCATCCTGCTTTATCAATCCAGTGTCAGGCGGGTGCGAATCGATGGCCAAACCAGTACCCCTTAAGTGGTCAGCATGGGCCTCGATACACGTATCGCTACTGCACCACAGGAACCTGCAAACATGAGCATGGACATTTCGAGCTTTGACGACCTAGTGCGCGCCGCCCGGCTGCAAACAGAACCGCAGCGGCTGCTGTTCGTCTTCACCCAGGTAGCGTTGCCGGAGGACTGCACACCCGAACAACGGGCGACCTTCGAGGCAGGGCATGGTGGCACGCTCACACCATTAATTTGCCTCGACAAGACGCCTGAAGAACTGGGGGACTTTAGCGAATTGCTTGAAGAATCCCGGCAGTTCATTCTCGAATGGACGATCGTGTTTGTGGCGGCGCTTTCGGGGAGAAATGGGCGCCACCCTACTCCGGAAGAAGCTGAGGCGCCTTTGAACAGGATGGTGGAATCGATCAAGGCTGGCGCCGTTGGTGCGTTCATTCCATTCGACACGCATGGCCAGCCGGTGCTACTGGATCACTCCTGAACGACGGCGGATTTCCCCATCGTTACTTCTGCGAGAGCCGCAACACCCTCGAATCCTCGTGGAGCGAAGGCCATCCACATGGCGAACAATGTTGCTAGGCTATGCGACTGTGACCGCAGCACCTGCATTCCCGCGGCGAGAACGGGCCCGCAGACCATGACACGGCGGCCGTCGCCAAGAAGCGCCACGTTACTGGGCTTCCATTGCGGCAAATCCAGCATACTTCGTTAAACCACTGGCGGAACCGTGGACACGTCGCCATCACGAACCAGCATGCAAAGTGCGGGCTCCCAGCCATTTATTCCCGATAACACCCGCTCTCGAAGCCCTTCCGGTGCCAACTTTGCTATATCGGGCGGATAGGGTTGTGTCGCAGTAAGACAGGAGGGACGAGTAAATGCGATATCCGAAGGATACCTTATGAAACGAGCGAGTAGAACTGCTGGGCGGCGGACAGCGGGATTTTACCCAAGCACTTCATCTGCCCTTTCTTGATCATGTGCATAGTCTCAATGCCACCGAGAATTACGCGCGCGCAGTCAAAGTTCTTGAACCCCTGCATCGGCCGAGTGATGCGTTTGATGGCCCGATGGTCCTGTTCGACCACGTTGTTCAAATACTTGACTTGACGAATCCTGATGGGCATCTCGCGCTCGGCATTCACCGCATGAAGCGCGGCGAGATTGGAACCGCTCTTGTCGATGGTCACCGTCTCGGGCGAGCCGTTCTGACCGATTGCCTTTTCAAAAAACCGCCGAGCAGCAGCCTTGTCCCGCTTGGCTCTAAACAGAAAGTCGATGGTGTTGCCCGCCTTGTCCACAGCTCGATAAAGATATTTCCACGATCCTTTGACCTTGATATAGGTTTCATCCATGCGCCAACTCGCGCCCACCGGGCGCTTGTGCTTGCGAAACGTCTTTTCGAACAACGGCACCAACTTGATGACCCAACGATGCACTGTTGAATGATCCACGCCAATGGCCCGCTCAGCCATCATCTCCTCAAGATTCCGAAGACTTAGCGAATAAGCCACATACCACCGCACGCACAACAACATCACGTCGAGCGGATAGTGCAACCGCTGCAGCACCTTGGCAACGCCAGCAGCAAGGGCCGTTCGTGGTGTTGCGGTCTTCTTCATCGAGGGTCCAAGCAAAGTTTTGGCAACCCGAACTTTACTGCAGCGTCGCTAATGCGACAAAACCCCTGTTGTGTTCGCGCGGGACCCAACGCCCGCGAAAGTGCCGTGAGACAGCCGGCTGCCTCTTCGGTCTGAAAGAAAACATGTGTCGCGCAGGCAAATATCGAAAGTTCCAGTGCGGGGTCCTCGGGCGGCAGTGTGCCGAACGGCTCCCTGCAGGCCGCACAACGCCCGATATGCTCACGCAACATCGCCCCTCTGGGCAGGCTCGTGTCAAGCAGCCGCAGCACGCTATCGATGCCGCGCGATCCGGGCTCGTTGGCGGCGCTTTCGAGCGAGACCAGAAAGCCCACATGCCTCGCCACACAATATCGAACCTCACAGAAACGCGACAACCAGACACACAGGCGCTCCCTAAAGCGTTCCGGCAACGGATTATTGAGGTAGGCCACACATGCGAACGCCCAGAGGCGGCGGACCGCCTCCGGGTCTGCGGGCACCGATTGAAAAAGGTTGGGCAGCACCCCGAGCCGCTGCGTGATGTCGTCCTGAACCGAAATCATTATCTGTATGAGAACCTGTGGCGCCCCGGTATCTGGCCAAGGCTGGATGAACCGGCACTCGCTGACTGCCTGAAGAATAGCGCGATTATGGCGCGATATCGTCTGGCCACGACAACTCCTCCGCGCTGAACAGACAGATTTCCCATCTTGCCGGCGAACACGGCCGCGACGCGAAATGGCGCAGTTGCAGAATCAAGGCATTAAAAAGCCTTTGATTTCCCGACTGTCAACGGATAGGCGCTACAGCGCCGACAGTCTGTCATTTCGCTTCCATCGACGGCGCGCTCAATCGATCACGCTCACCAGCGTCGCCACTCACAGACATCCTCAGAACCTGTAGCCGATGCCACCAAGTAGCACATCCGTGTCGCGGCTATACCGTGTCACCACCCGGTTCCACGTCACGCGTGCGGCCCAATGGTGACTCAACCGGTACGACGCCGAGAGGGACACGATACCCGACAGGATGCCGTCTCCTGTAGTGCGGCCATCAGGGTCCTCACCGTGATGGATGGCCGCATAAGCGCCTCCCCCTACACCGAGCGTCAACCTTTCATCCAGGAACGCCCGCGTCAGCCAGAGTTGCGCCGTCAGCCCATCCCGTCGTGCCACGATCTGGTTACCTTCGTGCAGATAGCCGATCGTCACGTCAGTGAAGCGGCCGATGCCCCGGCGGTATTCAATCGCCTCAGCCGCCGAACTCTGGGATTGCAGGCTGTTGAGGATCGTTTCTCCAGCCATCACCGTGATCTCGTTCTGGGTCACCAACCCTTGCCGTGGCAACGCGTAATCGCGTGGTCCAGGCGTATCCGGGGCATCGAGTTGGTATCCGACGCCTGCCAGGACCGCGGTGGTCGAAGGGCCGCCCGCAATCTGAACCCGGTTCAGTTGCAGATTCATCGTCCAGCGGTGCGATGTGTAGTAAGTGGCACGGGCACTGTAGACGATCCCCCAGCCATGCGTGTTGGCATACGCGGCGCCCTGCTCGGCCGGCACCGTATCGAAATAGCGATAGGGTCCCGCGCCAACGGCGAAAACCAGGCGCCGGCTCGCGAGCGGCAGACGGGCCCATAATTGGGCGAGGTGGCCGTCGCGATGGTGGCCCGGTATATGGCCTTCATTAAGCCACGTAATACTCCCCGCAAAATACTTCCCGAACCCTTCCTGATAATCCATTGCCCAGGAGTACGAATGTTGTCCACCTCCGGTCAACGGCCCCGTATAGAGTCCGAACTCCTGGGCAACCGCCGGAGCCGATCCACAGCACAACAGCAGGGCAAGCAGCGTCAGCCGGATTTTTCTCACGAACACGCTGGTCAACCGTTGATCCTCCGTTCTGTTAGCCACATCGATAGATCCATACTCGGCGCTCCCTTCCCGAGGCCCATCGGGTGCACGGATCGCGGTCTACGTTGCCCCAGGCAATGCTGTTTCAGAAATGACCCGGCTTCAGTCACCCTCGCCGTGCGACGTATCCGTCAGCGCATCGAGAAAACGGGATGACCACCAGTGCACGTCCTGCTCGCGCACCCGCCTGAGCAACGCATCGTGTCTCCGTACCCGCTCCTCTAGCGGCATCGTCAGTGCCTTCTGGATGGCGTGAGCCGTACCTTGTATGTCATACGGGTTCACGAGCAATGCCTCCTTCAGTTGCTCCGCTGCACCCGCGAAACGCGAGAGCACCAGCATGCCGGGGTCAGCAGGATCCTGCGCCGCGATGAATTCCTTGGCCACCAGGTTCATCCCATCACGCAGTGGCGTCACGAGCGCCACCCGGCTCGCCCGATACAGACCCGGCAGACGTCTGCGCGCCACGTTACGGTGAATGTAGCGAACCGGCATCCAGTCCAGCTCGCCATAGTCGCCGTTGATCGCGCCGCACAGACTGTCCATCTGTCGGCGCAGATCCTCATACGCCCCCACGTCCTCGCGACTGGGTGACGCAATCTGGATCAGCGTCGCGCTATTGTGATTTTCCGGATAGTGGGCAAGCAGTTCACGGAACGCGTGGACCCGTTGCGGCAGGCCCTTCGAGTAATCGAGCCGGTCGACACCAAGGAGAAGCCGTCTTCGTGAATACTCCTCGCGCATCCGCACGAACATATCGCGCCCTTCTTTCGCATTGGCCAATGCGGTGAACTCGTCGACATCAATGCCGATCGGATACGCTCCGATACGTAACGTACGATTGAAAGCGCGCAACCCGTCTGTGCCGACCCGTTGTGCCTGTGCCTCCGATTCGACGTAATGCGTGAAGTGCGTCACGTCGACTTCTGTCTGCAAGCCAACCAGGTCGTAGGCAAACAGCGAGCGCATCAGCCATTCGTGTTCGGGAAGCGCCGCCATGATGAGCGGCGGCGGCATCGGGATGTGCAGGAAGAACCCGATCCGGTTACTGCACCCCATCGCCCTCAGTTCCGCAGCTAGCGGAATCAGGTGATAGTCGTGAACCCAGATTACGTCATCCGGCCTGAGCAGCGCCATCAGCCTGCGGGCGAACAGCTGGTTCACGCGCCGGTATCCCGCGGCAAAGCGCGTGTCGAAATTCGCCAGATCGAGCCGGTAGTGGAAGAGCGGCCACAACACCCCGTTGGCATAACCCAGGTAATACGTGTCGTAATCCTGCTGGTTCAGGTCGACGGTAGCCAGCGTGACATTACCAGAGGCCTGCAGCTGGACATCAGCGTGACCACCCGATGTGTCCGGTACATCGCGGATCTTTCCGCTCCAGCCGAACCAGAGGCCACCGGTGCGTTGCAGGCTCTCCTTGAGAGCCACAGCCAGTCCACCGGCGGCGGCCTTGCGCAGATCGGCTGTACGGTTTGAAACAACAACAAGACGAGTCACTAGATCTCCATGTCCGCCACCCGGCAGGCGACCTTTATACAACCAGGAACTCCCGATGACACTGCCCGCTCTTCAATCGCCCTTCACATCGCGAACTCAACGTTATCCATATCCCGTCGCAGACCATCCTATTTCGGAGAGCAGGGATGCTCCAACACTCACGGATGAGGCAGCCGCTGTGGGCGCGGTTGCGAGCAACGCAGCCTCAATCATATTATTCTTTCGTTCAATATGAGAAGCATTCAAATTTCCCGACGTACGTGAATGGCTGTCAAGATGACATCTGCCTGTAGGGCCTCGCCCCCTTCCTAAGCCGGAGCATGACTTTCGGTCTACCGCCAAGGTCGAGAGGTCCTGGACTCCGCGTTATGATTTCCTGTGAATGAGCGAGCCCCGGCGAAGAGCGGATTGAGACTGTCGGAAGTGCAAGCTGTGTAGGCGGCAGATAGCAGAGCCGCAACTGAGAAGCGCAGGTCCAATACATTGCGTCTGGAGGGGAAATACAGGGCCGCAAGCCGAAGCCCGCTGCCGAACGGCAGGCCGAATTAAGGCGCCGTTTTGATGCTGGCGAGAACCGAAGGCAGCTTACGCGCGAACTTGGCATAGATCGCGTAACCGTCTGCTGCCACGCCTCGTTCGCTGAATGACTGCATCGATCGAAGAACAAACCTGATTCCCAGAAACGTCCAGGTTATCTTCAGTATCAAAACATATGGACGATACCAGCAATGAACGCAAGCTCATTCTTACCCGGAGCGACAGGAATTCCGCCCCCCTGCGATCCATTTACAGTAAAACTCGCCTCCCGGCCATTTTTCACACCAGCAACTCCGGTATAGACGCCCGTCACCTTCGACAAACGATAGTCATATCGCAGCCCGTAAGACGTGGAATTGCCATCCGAACTTCCCTGCTTCTTATACTGGCCGAAACTAAGCATGAACGCGCCACTTGGTCCAGTCGGAATCTGAGCAGAAATGTCGTAATAAATATTATTCGGGTCCGCGTAGGTCGTCGCGTTGATCGACTGAACGGCCGACGCCCCGCGGTGGATCACGACAATACCGTCAATCTTCGCGATTCCAAAGTCGTAGGACATGCCAAACAGATCATGGTTGCCGGTGCTCGTCGGTGAACTCGCCGTTAACGTCGATGCAGTTGAGTAGACCTGGCTCTCGTAATCGGCCTCGAGCGCAAATGGCCCGTGCGTGTAATACAGCCCAGCCGAGACGACGTTGCCAAGCGTCGACGGCGACGTCGAACCGCCGCTACCTGTATCCGCATACATAGCGGAGAACGTCAGGCCGGATAGGTTTGGCGACGTATATAGCACCGAATTGGCCACCTTCGTCGAATTGAAGAAATCGTAGTTATTTGCTGCATGCCCCCAGTCCCAGTGCCCGAGCAGACCAGTTTCGAAGCGAATGAGCCCATACATTTCCGGCGTGTTGTTGAGCCCGACCTGGAAGCGGCCGAACGCACCGTCCATGCCGACCCATGCTTCACGGCCGAAAATCTTGTTGGTCTGAGCGGTCGTCCCGTTATTGCCGTTAAAGCCATTTTCCAGGCGGAAGATCACATGGGTGCCACCTCCGATGTCTTCGCTCCCCTGAATTCCCCAGTTCGAGGGAAACACGTTGCTCGTGTCGAGACGGGCGGTACCCGTCCCGCCGCTTCTCGCATACTGGATTGAATTATCGATCGCACCGTACAGCGTCACGCTCGACTGAGCGTAAGCGGACGCCGCCCCTAGCGCTGCGGGCACGGAAAACATCATGTTTATGGCAATTTTCTTTATTGTCATGGTTTGTCCTGAAAGCATGGCCGAGCAGCACAATTCCCCGCGCCATTCCACGGCTTATTATTTAGATATGCGAATTAATTAGATCGAAACATTAGATCGAGACAACAGGCTGACTGAATCAGCCCGTCCGCCGTCAATCCGGTCGGCGGTTACTGATATGCCACGGAACAATCCGGCGCTCGGCGAACACGAACGCCCGATTGAGTAAATAGCCGACGATCGCCAGTGTCAGCACACCGACGTATAGATCCACGATCGACATGTTCTGCTGGCTGTTCAGGATGAAATATCCGACGCCACTATTGCCCGCGATCATTTCAGTGAAGACCGTCACCACCAGCGAGATCGCCAGCGACAGGCGCATGCCGACCAGGATCGCCGGCACTGCGTGTGGCAGCGCAACCTTCAGCAGCGATTGCAGCGGCGGAAGGCCGAACGTCCGCGCCGTCTCGTCGAGCGTGCGCGGTGTGCTGCGGAATGCGGCATAGGTATTCATCAGTACCGGGAAAAACGCGGTGATCGTCACCGCTCCAATCTTCAGGCCCGCGCCCAGTCCGAGAAACAGCATGAGAAGCGGTACGATCGCAGCAATCGGAATCGGGCGCGTCAGCTCGATCAGTGGCTCGAACAGGTAGTACGCGACGCGGCTGCGGCCAATCAGCGTGCCCATCACGATGCCGGCCACACTACCGATCAGATAACCGACGGCCATGACAGCCAGCGTGTCGCCGAGTTCCACGAGCAGCGAACCTTGCGTGAACACCTCTGCCGCACGCACGACGATATGATCTACCGGTGGCAGCACCTGCGCCAGGCCGGGGACGGTACCGGCCAGGACCTGCCAGACAACGAGCAGCAGCCCGACGACGAACCAACCGATGTGACGTACCGCGAACAATTTCCACTGCGCCGCCAGCGTGCGCCTGGACGCCGGACGATCATCCGAAGTTTCAGTCCCTGTGCTCATTGATGCTCCAGAACCTTGTTCAACAAGACGCGGCGATAGCGGAGAAATTCAGGACTCTCCCGCGTCTCGATTTGCGCGCGCGGACGCGACAGGTGGATCTTGAGGTCCTCGATCACACCTGCGCCATGCGGGCCGAGTACCAGTACCCGGTCGGCAAGATAGGCCGCCTCGTCGATGTCGTGTGTCACCAGCACGACCGTCAGCGCCAGCTCAGTCGCGATCTGGAGCGTGATGTCCTGCAGGCGCGAGCGGCTCAACGCATCGACCGCGCTGAACGGTTCGTCCATGAACAGGAAGCGCGGTCTCGACGCGAGCGCGCGCGCAATCGCGACACGCTGCTGCATACCGCCCGACAACTCGTGCGGATAACGATCGCGCACGTGACCCAGTTCGACCAGATCGAGCACGTGGTCCGCATAAGCATCGTCTACACGTTCGCCCTGCCGGCACGGATGCCGAGCCCCGAAGCGAACGTTGTCGATCACAGTCCGCCATGCGAACAGCGACTCGGCGAAGTCCTGGAACACGAAACGAGCCGACGACGGCGGACCCGCATGCACCCGCTCATTGCCGACGCGCACACTGCCCTGTGTCGGCGACTCGAGACCGGCTATCAGGCGCAACAGCGTCGATTTTCCGCAGCCCGACCGGCCAACGATGGCGACAATCGATCCCTCTCCGACCGAAAAGGATGTTTCGGCAAGCGCCTGAACGATACCGCCACGGCCCTCGTACGACTTGCTGATGCGGTCTAGTTCGATGCCGACGCGATCAGTGCTCGATGAGGGAGGCATCGCTTGCAGTCGCAGTCCAGTAGACATAAGGCTTGATCGTGAGCGGCCGGGCGATCACATGCTCCTGCACACCAATATCGACGTATTGCTGCGTGGCCTGCTCCTCGAACGGTCCCTGGAAATACGTGGTCCACTCAGGCTTGTCGAGCAGACCAGGGATCGTCTTCGAGAGGTCGGTGTAATCGACACCCGCGATCGGTCCCTGCAAGACGGCCTTGCTGGCATCATCCGCGCGGTTGAATGTGGCAGTCGCCTCGCGCAGGATACGAACGAATTTCACGACCACGTCGGGATGCTGAGCGATGAATGCATCGTTCGTGTAATAGTTCGCTGCCGTGGCATCCGCAGGGGTTTCCTTCTGGAAATCTGCCACTGTCTTGCCGCCCGCATGTTCGAGCTCGCGCTTCGTCAGGAAGTCAAACGAGAACACCGCATCCAGGTCGCCAGTCTTCATCGCGGCTAACTGGCCGCCGATCGGCACGGTGACGAACTTGACCGAGTCGGGGTCGCCATGATGCAGGCGCACCCAGTGCCGCACCAGCGCGATCGTGTACGGCGTGGGCGTCACGCCTACGCGCTTCCCGGCGATATCATCGCCGCTCTTGACCGGGCCACCCGGCGACGCAATCAGCCACGACGTCGTGCCATTGGCTGGCGCGATGAGCTTCACGTTGGTAAAGCCGTTCTCGATGGCCGATACCCACGCATAGGTATCCCCGTAGCCGATATCGACCATGCCGCGCGCCGTGGCAAGCAGGATCGCCGGTCCAGCGTTCAGATAAACGAGTTGCAGATGGATGCCCTGCTTCTCGAATGCGCCCTGGTTCTGCGCGATCTGTGCGGCCAGCGCCGAACCTTTGAACAGGCCGAGACGGATGGTTGTCGCATCGGCCGCAATCGCGACGTGACTGGAGGTCAATCCAACGGCGCCGGCCACGAACAATGCACGCATGGCCCTTAGCAAAATAGAAATCCGCATGATCAGCAATCCAGTAGAAATTCAGCCTTGCTCGATACCGGTCGCAACCGGCCGCTCGGGATCCGCGCTCCACGCGGACCACGAGCCAACGAACAGTGCGGCATCGACACCGATACTTGCAAGCGCAACCAGCTCGTGCGTTGCCGCGACACCGCTGCCACAGTAGATGCCGATATTCGCCCTTGGCACGAGACCGGCCCGCTCGAATCGACTACGTAACGCAGCGGGGTCGAGAAACGTGCCGTCGCTTGCCAGGTTGTCGGTCGTCGGCAGATTGATTGCGCCAGGGATATGCCCGCTACGCGCGTCCCCGGTCGAGCCGCTGTACGAGGCTTCATCGCGCGCATCGACGAGCACGCCGCGGCGCGCAAGTGCTGCCGCGCCATTCGCATCGAGTTGCGGCAAGGCATCACCCGTCAGGACGACCGAACCGGGCGCCGGCTGCGACACTTCAGTCGTCAACGGCAGGCCAGCGCGTGTCCAGGCAGACAATGCGCCGTCCAGCACGCGCACGTTGGTCAACCCCGCCCAACGCAGCACCCACCAGCCGCGTGCCGCCGACGAGCTCTTGCGGTCGTCGTACAGCACGACAGGTTGATCGGGCGAGTTCAGGCCAAGACGGCGCAGGGTCGCCTGCAGGTCGGCGAGCCGCGGCAAGGGCCGACGCCCGGTATGCGCGGACGGCACCGGCTGCGACGCCAGATCCGCTTGCAGATCGACATAGAGCGCGCCCGGCAGATGGCCGTTCCGATACTCGGCAGGTCCTTCGTCAGGTCGGTCCGGCGCGAAGCGGACATCGAGCAGTACCGGCGCGCGTGCACCGGCAAGTTCCCCGGCAAGCTGCGATGCGGTGACGAGATGACGTGCTCGCAGCGTCTGATCCTGGGTCGCACTCATCACGCACGCTCCTTGGTAGTGTCCCGCTGGCCGGCTGCATTGCGCGCAGCCGCATAGATGTTTTCCGGACGCGGCAAGCCAAAGTGCTCGCGCAGCGTACGGCCCTCGTATTCGGTACGGAACAGGCCACGCCGCTGCAACTCGGGCACGACCAGGTCGAAGAATGCTTCAGCACCACCCGGCACATAAGGAGGGAAGATCATGAAGCCATCGGCCGCGCGCTCCTCGAACCACTGTTGCAGGATGTCCGCGATGGTTTGTGGATTGCCTACGATCTCGCGAAACCACGAGCCGCGGTTGAATGCGAGAAACAATCGGCGCAGCGAAAGCGCGCCGGGACCCACGTTCGCGTGCGCATGATCGACGATCTCCCTGGCACGACCGCCGAGCGCGGCGAGTGCGGGTATGTCGGCGATGTCCGTGTCCTCCGTGTATGCACCGAGCTCGACGCCGAGCGCCGTGCCAAGCGCAGCCAGATCAGTGCGGATCGATGCCAGATCCTGAAGCTCGCGATATTGTGCGTGTGCCGCTTGCTGTGTGGGTGCGACGTAGACGACCACACCCGGAATGATGAACTGCTGCTCGGGATCACGGCCCTGCCCGGCCACGCCCGCCTTCAGCTTCGCGTAAAAGGCCTTTGCGCCTTCAAGGCCGAGCGAACTGGAGTCGGAGAACTTGATGTCGGAGAATCGATGGCCGAACTCGAGCGAACGCTCGGAGTGCCCTGCGTTCACCGTCGGCAGTTGCCCCTGGACCGGCCGTTCGACGTTCAGCGGCCCGTCGACCGAAAAGAATTTGCCCTTGTGAGCGATCCGGTGCACCTTCGATTCGTCGAACAGAACGCCACGCGTCTTGTCCGCAATTCGCGCATCGTCCTCCCAACTGTCCCACAACTGCTTCACGATCTCGGTGAACTCAGTCGCCCACTCGTAACGCTGCGCGTTATCCCAGTGCTCCTTGCGGCTGTAGTTTGCGGCAGCAGCCTCCAGCTCGCCCGTGACCACGTTCCAGCCGATCCGGCCGCCGCTCAGATGATCGAGCGTTGCGGTTGCGCGTGCGACCGAATACGGCTCCGAATACGTGACGTTGACCGTAGCAATCACGCCAATACGCTGCGTCGCCGCCGCGATATAGCCCGCAAAGCTCAGCGCTTCCGGTCGCAACACCTGGTTGGGCCGTTGATACTGCCACTCGGGCAGGCCGATCACCTGATCGCCGATAAAGAAGAAATCGAATTTGGCTGCCTCGGCGCGCCACGCCATGTCGACGAGGAAGGCCGCGTCGGTATTGCCGTCAGTTTTCGCGTCCGGCAAACGCCAGCCCGCAGGATGAAAGCCAGTCGGCCAGATTGTGAAGCCAAGATGAAGCTGCCGTGGAGATGAAGCCATGCTGTGTAACCTCGCGCCCTTCGAGTAGTGCAAATCGGAGCGAAGGAATGTAGCACGTACTTATAAATTCTAATTAGAATTTATAAAGATATGGTTCCCACCAAACACCACTTCTAAAGTTGGCGCGAATAACGACAGCGCTCGCTAGCTGCCCACCCTCATCGGCCGCGCAGGGTCCAGCACCCACTCCGAAAGCGAGCCGTCGAACTCGGCAGTGTTGTTGTACCCAATAAGAGCCAGGGCCAGCGACCCCATCGTGGAGGCAATGCCGCCGCCGCAATAGGTGATGATAGGTGGGCCGTCGAGATCGACCGCGCTCTCGAATAGCGAGCGCAGCGCTTGAGGAGGCAGAAGAGTATGGGTTCGCGCGTCGAGAAAGCTCGTGAACGGAAGGTTCACGCTGCCCGGGATGTGACCAGCGCGGCTTCGCACGACCACCGAGCCATCATAGTCGGCTGGCAACAGACAGCACACCAGTTGCCCCTGCGCCCGCCCTTCCACAATCGCCTGAACTTCAGCGAGTCCAGCATACCGGCGCGCTGCACCCGCAGCGACATATGCCGCGGGCTTCACGGGCTGTGGGCTTCCAGTTTCAAGAACTCTCCCCTCGGCCACGTACTTGTGCAACCCACCGTCCAGCACGCTAACTGACGCATGTCCAAAGCTATGAAACACCCACCAAAGCCGCGAAGCCCACTGCCCAACCAAGGCATCGTAAATTACGACGTGCGAATTCGCGCTGATGCCAAGGCTTCCAGCCGCCCGTTCAAACTGCTCCCGTTGCGGACGGGTGAACGGCAACCCACTGCTGGGGTCGGAAAAAAGCTCAAACATGTCTGCGAACTGCGCGCCCGGTATGTGTCCTTCATCCACGAAGGCGGCATACCCGCTTAAAAAATCCCCCCGCACTCGTCCCGCCGGCGTCGGACCCAGGAATACGCTCGCGTCCAGCACCACCACATCCCTGTCATGCCGATGCCTATCCAACCAGTCCGTCGAAACAAGAAGTGAAAAATCGGCCATGTTGATTACGCTCGCGCTTGGATTGTTGTTCGACTGCGGCAGTGTCTGGACCACCATGCCAACCATTTTCTAGGTTAAAATTTTAACTGAAATTCAGAGTCCATCCGTCCGTTCTGTCGCCGACCGGGAGAAAAAGCTTGGCCTTGACTGGCAGATACCCAACTGAAGTCCGCGCAAAGGCCATTGCCGCCGTAGACCAGCGTCGCCTTCAGGATCCGCGGGACCGCACAATTTTCCGGGAGATTGCCCAGGAATTCGACGTGGGAGAACAGTCGCTACGGCTCTGGGTCAAGCACTACGATGCACAGCGACTGGACGACCTGGCGTCTTTGCCCGGCTCAAGAGGGGACAAGGCGCAACGTTCGCAAGCGCCTGCCGATGGCCGGAATCACGTCGAACAGGATCTGGAGACTATGCGGCGTCAGATACAGAAACTGCAGGCGGAAAACGATATCCTGAAGCGGGCCTTTGTCATGTTCTCTGCGGAATGGGGCAAACCCAGACAGTCCGAAGACTAGCTACCTTTCCGGCGACGTTCGCGTTCATCGTCCGATCCGGTAGCTCCCAAGCTGCCCACCCAGCTTCTTGGCGTCTCGCGTGCACAACCGTTCTCGGCTGTGATCAAGTTGAGCGCTTCCCTCCGCGTGGCGTGTTCCTGGCCGTGGTCGAACACCATGCGAAATACTTGCTCGCACTCCACGGCGGAATATTTCAGAACCGTCTTCGTTTCTCGAACCGCGATGAACGAAAACAGGAAGCATGCTTTCACTGAATGATCGACGCCTCGTGGAAGCCCCGCTCGATCGTACGGCCGCCCTGTGCGAAATTGCCCCAGCCACAGCGCTACCGCTTCGTGGCCGCGTCTCCTGGACATTGAAGCATTTTTCCGTTGATGCAGGCATCGGTACCTCTGAAAAAGCGCGCGTGATCGCCGCCTCGTCGCTCACCTGGCGATGCTCTCAGTACAGCTCCGCAATCGTGCGCTCAGGTAGTTGTCGGTCGTACGTCTCGCCATCAAACGAGCCGCCGGTCAGCCGCCGGTGCATCTGACCGGCCCTCGGCAAGCTATCGCGAGCTACATGCGTCGCCGGGTTCCACAGGTCAGAGCGCACGATCGCCTTTGCACAGTGAAAATAGGCAGCCTGGATCTTGACCATGATGACCGTGCGAGGCAACTTGCCCTTGACTTCAAAGGAGGCAAGCAGTTCAGGGTTGGCGGAAATATGCGCGAGACCGTTCACACGGAGCGTTTCACCAATGCCCGGAATAAGGAACAACAACGAAACTCGCGGATCGGTGACGATGTTGCGCAGATTGTCGATCCGGTTATTGCCCGGACGATCGGGGATGGCAAGTGTCCGGTTGCCAGGATAGAGACGAAGCCGGCGGGGTCGCCCTTCGGCGAACAGGCAGAGCCTTCGCGACCAATTGAAGCAAGAATGACGAACGGCGACGCTTTCACGAACGCACAATAGTCGTCATTCAGATAGTCGATTTCCTTCCAGAGTGCACGTTCACCCGGCGTGCCGTAAATCGCTTCCAGTTGCTCAACATCAGAGATTACGTGTTCCATCGGGCAAGTTTCCCAGGCCATTTGGCGCTCCAGTATAAATGGATTGGTCAGGCAAGCCCCTCTTCGGCGAGAGCCTTGACGACCGATGGCTCTGTCTTCATCCGGGCGAGATAGGCGTCAAGCCGTTCCGGCACCTCGACCTCGAACATGGCCGCCCATGTCAGCATGACGAACAGATAAGGGTCCGCGATTGTCATTCGCTCGCCTACCAGAAATGGCTTGTCGTCGAGCTGTTCGGCGATGGTTGCGAAGCGCCTGTCCAGTA
This sequence comes from Caballeronia sp. LjRoot34, assembly GCF_964253815.1. Classification (NCBI taxonomy): domain Bacteria; kingdom Pseudomonadati; phylum Pseudomonadota; class Betaproteobacteria; order Burkholderiales; family Burkholderiaceae; genus Caballeronia; species Caballeronia sp. LjRoot34. The sequence goes on along the minus strand of NZ_CAXUSB020000001.1, from coordinate 1,723,041 downwards.
TCTTCCGCGCCGTGTCCTTCTCTGCCTGCGGTGCATCGTAGAAGTACGGCCTGAAGTTGCCGTGGATCTCGGTGGTCATGAAAGAAGTGGCTTCCAGCGCGCGCCAGCGCCCGAAGCCATCCTCGGGCAGCAGTCTGCCCGTCAGATGGGCAACGTAGGCGAGAATGGCGAGGTTTTCGGTCAGGACGGTTCCGTCGTCGAGTTCAAGTGCGGGCGTATAGCCCTTCGGATTAATCGTCCAGAAATCGCGGCCGTCGTCGGTCCGCTTGTCTCGACCGACAGCGACAAGCTTGTAGGATAGTCCTGCCTCGATCAGCGCGATGTGGTCGGCCAGGCTGCAGGCACCAGGGGCGTAGTAGAGAATCATGATGGTCTCCTGAATTGACGCGATCGGAAAGACGTTCGAGTTTGACTCGGTCTAGAATGTTGACCGAAGCAATGTAGTTGACCGCCCATCACTCCACAAGAACGCATATTTTCAGGACCAGGTCATATGGAAGTACCCGCCCCGCCCGACGCTCCCCCTGACTGTCATCAGGTCAGCGAGGTTCTTAACCGCGTGGGGGACAAATGGACGATGCAGGTGGTGGTGGCGCTTTGCGAGCGACCGCGACGGTTCAACGAATTGAAGCGCCAGGTTGGCGGCATCTCACAACAGATGCTCACGCGGACCCTGAAAATGCTTGAGCGCGACGGCATGGTTGAGCGCACGGTCTACCCCACAATCCCGCCGCAGGTCGAGTACACGCTAACGGCGTTAGGTCAATCGCTGTCAGAGCCCGTACGCCAGTTGGCACGATGGGCACGTGCGAATCTCGCAACCATTCATGACAGCCGCGCGAGATACGACTCAAACGGCTAATAGGCATCTGTTCTTCGGGCTGAAGCCCCTCGCCTGGCGGCGCCCTTCCTCATCGGGCTCGATACGGACGAGGGCTTTGCAGACGACACCAAATCCTATGCGATACAGCCTGCAGATCGGGGCTCAGGCGAACTTGCATAACGAGCCACGACCGAACCATGCTTCCTGCTTACGAAATCCTCTCCCTCATCTTTTCGCCCGAAGGGCATCTCGCCGAAATCAGACGGCTGGATCTACCCAGCGATGCACCCTGGTATCGAGTCCACCACTGGCAATGGATCGCTCAACGCTCGGTCACCACGCTGCAATCCCTCGACGCGATAACGTCGCAACCAAAGCAACACCGGAATTTCGAAGAGGCCAGCCTTTCGCTGGATCGAGAAAAACGCGCACAGCTGCGATGGCGTACGGGTGAGGAGATTGGTCTCGTCTCCGCGGCCCCTGACACGCTGCCAGCTCGAAAGCATTCGCTGATTCTTGATCATCTCAGTTGAATGGGCCGGGCGCGTCGGCCCCCGACCCACACCTCGCGCGATGGTAGCCGCATCGTAGTTGGCGCACTGCGCCGCAACCCCCGCCAGCGTTCAGCTACGTCAGGATGGGCATTGCATGCATGCGTCCACTACCGCTGTTTTGCGCGGCGACCGGATCAAGAATCATGTTGACAGGTCACGCTCATCGTGGCGATACTCAAGTCTATGAAAACCTCCGCCTTTATCGCGATTCCGATTAGCCGAAATGTATGCCCAATGTGGGCAGCATTCAGGGGCGATTGCGCGCGAAAGATGTGAGACCGATCTAAGCTTTCGCAAGGCCCCGCCGACTCAGGACGGGGCCTTTTGCTTTTTGGGTGTCTTCGTCCGCCGGCTTACATCACGGAGAAGAAGATGAAACCCATAAGCTCGTGCCGCGCTTTTGCTGGTACCTCCCATCACGACACCCGTGAGGACGTCACCCCGAAGATGGTGGTGCACTTCCGCGTGATGCCTGGCCAGACCGTTTCCTGGCGCATCGCTGTGGACTCAGATCTGCGAGCGCACAAGGCACGCCTATGGCTCACCCGGTCGATCTCTTCGTACGACCACTGGCTTGTGCCAGGCGACGTCATTCGCCTAGCGCGCGGCGAACGCGTGTGGTTGAGCACCGACGCCCAAATCGCTGCCAAGGTGTCGCTCACGAGCCGGTACGTACCAGGTGGCAACACGTTGATTCAACTGTTCAGCCGTGTGTTCGTGCCCAGGTCCTGACGTGGTCGCGCTTTCCGGGCGTGCGTAATCGACGGATCGATGACCGATGGATCTGTCGTCGCTGTCGGAAACCGCCTTGTCTGCGTGATCCAGGCCTAGGCAACGCCCGTATCGTGATGGGTATCTGAGGCAACGATGCGATCGCTCCGTTCGACTACGGCGAACTCGACGCGCTGGCCTGTTAAAGGGCGGGTGCGGATCTGCGCCTCACGTTTGATTGCTATCGTCACCCGGAATCTCCGTAGTCCGCTGATGGAGATACCGGGACCCTCGGGATTACCGCGCCTTTCCACGATTTCCGCTTGTCGTCGGTTCCAGACTATGTAGATAGCCTGCCACCAACTGCCGGCTTTCGCCAAGGTCTCGCAGTTTGTCATCCAGCTTGTCGACTTCCTGCTGCAAGGCGGCACGCACGGCCCCACACGGTTCGAACCGCGGCGGCTCATCCAGCATGCAGGGCAACAGGATCCGGATCGTCTCGATTTTGAGGCCCGACTCACTGAGCAGGCGGATACGCCTGGCTGTCTGCACTTCCCCCTCGCCGTAGTCGCGATAACCCGACGTCGTCCGCGCGGGCCTGAGCAAGCCCTCCTGTTCGTAATAGCGCAGCATCCGCTCGCTCACACCCGTGCGCCGTGCCAATTCTCCGATACGCATCGTCTCGCCCCTTTTTGCTTGACCTTGACATCGCTGTCAGAGTTTAGCCTTGAATTGTTTTGTCTGAAACGAGGTATTGAAACCATGGCAAAGGTCAATGTGGCGGGCGTGCAAGTCGCGTATCAGGTCGATGGACACGGGCCGGGACTGGTACTGGTGCATGGCACCGGTGGGGATGCTCAAACCAACTGGGGTCATCTGGTCGAACGGTTCGCCGTTGCTCGGACGGTCGTGCGGCCGGACTACTCCGGCTCCGGCGAAACGGTCGATCACGGCGAAGCGCTCTCCGTTGACAAGCTCGCGGAACAGGTCGTCGCCGCAGCGGATGCGGCCGGCGTCATGCCGTTCGATCTTGTCGGCTTCTCGCTTGGCGCGGCCGTGGCGGTCTATATCGCGGCGGAATACCCCGACCGTGTGCGCTCGGTCGTTCTGCTCGCAGGCTTCGCTTCAGCCCACGATGCCCGGCTGAAACTGCAATTTGCGCTCTGGCGACATCTGATCAAAACGGATCGCGCTGCGCTTGCGCGACTGATTCTGCTCACGGGCTTTAGTCCCGGTTTCCTGTCCAGTTTGAGCCAGCAACAGATCGACGACTCCCTCGACGCCATCGTCACCGGCAATCAATGGGAAGGCATGGGCCGTCAGGTAGAACTGGACCTCACACTCGACGTGCGTGATCAGGTCCGACGCATTGACAAGCCAACGCTCGTGATCGGTTGCACGCACGACCACATGGTGCCCCCAGCACACGCGCGCGAACTGGCCAGCATGATCGCCGGTGCTCGCTACGCGGAACTAGCGAGCGGGCATCTGGCACCGCTTGAACGTCCTGACGAATTCGTGGAGTGGGTGAATAGTTTCCTGCTTGCCGGAGACCGGTGAATGCGTGCGCTGCTGGTCCTGATGCTGGGCGCCTTCGTAGCCCAGACGACCGAATATCTGCCCATTGGATTGCTACCGCAAATCGCCCACGGCCTGGACGTCTCGGAGGCTCGTGTCGGTGCTCTGGTGACAGGCTATGCCTGGGTAGCGGCGATCACTGCCATACCGCTTACGCTCGCTACCCAGCGGCTCGCCCGCCGCAGGCTCCTCATGAGCCTGCTCGGTGTGATGACCGCGACAAACACACTGGCTGCGTTCTCGAGTTCCTATCTCGTACTTGCCACACTGCGCGTGGCGACCGCGCTCACGCATGGCGTGTTCTGGTCGATGATCGCTGCCTACGCGGTTCAACTCGAGCCGGACGTGCCGGCTACTCGTGCCACCGCGATTGCACTCGGAGGCATCCCGCTCGCGCTGGTGGTCGGGGTGCCGATCGCCACAGCCATCGGCCACTGGATCGGCTGGCGGAACGCATTTGCCGCCTATGCCGTGCTGGGAGGCATCGCAATTCTGCTCAGCGCTCGTTATCTGCCTGCGGCCGTAGACAGCAATATCGGCATAGAGCATGGCGTGCCTCACGGCAACGCATCCCTCTATTGGGCCGCCCTGGCTACGACGCTGACCGTGACGACCCATTTTATCGGCTACACATACATCGTTCCGGTGCTCTCCGATGTGGTTCATCTGCCAGTGGCGCGACATGCCGCAATGCTGATGACCTTCGGTCTTGCGGGCGCGGCAGGAACCATCGTGGCCGGTTGGCTCGACCAGCCACCGAAGCGCCTGTCCATCATCGCCGCCGGTGGTGTGACGGCCAGTCAGGGCGCCATCCTGCTTACGGGTTCGGATCAGATCGCCGTATGGCTGGAAATGGCGCTTTGGGGTTGGTCGATCTCGACGCTCATAGTGGGTTTGCAAAGCTGGGCCATCGCGATTGCGCCGCATCGCGCGAACACGGCGTCATCCCTGTACGTCGCGGCCTTCAATATGGGAATCGGAACCGGTGCGCTGATCGGCGGAGCAGCGCTTGATGCGGACGGCGTCGCATCCGTGCTGAAGGTCGGCGTCGTGACGGGCAGCATTGCATTGCTGAGTTTCACCATGCCGTAGGGGTTGCCAGGATGACCCATGCCGTCCTTTCCGCTTATGCGGACATTGGCCTGACGGTTCCCGAAACCCGGATGGAAGCCCCACGCGTCGTGGGAATGTCGGCACGCAGGCGCGATCGGGAACCCATTTCTTCGCCCTAGATGATCTTGACGGCGCCCCCGTGAGGCCAATCCAGATCGCGAAGATAACCCGCAAGCGCGGCTGTCGCTGCGCCCGTTGCCGGATCGTCGTACACGCCACCTGAGGCGAACGGATTGCGCGTGTGAAAAAGACGTGGCGTCTGCGCATACGCCAGCAGTATCGTGACCAGACCGGTGTCATTCGTCAACTGCCGGCCAGCAGCGAGGTCATAGTGCATCTTGCGCAGTCTTTGCTGGCTATTCAAAGCCAGCACAAGGTGTGTTGCGCCGCCGTCTGCGATGGCGGGCGGAATGCGTGGTTCGAGATCCGCGGGAACGTAACCCAGCAAGTTCAGCGACGCGGCCAGCAGCGAGGCATCCACGGCCTCGCTGTGTGTCTTTGGCGACTGCAGCGCGGCGGCAACCAGCATCCCCTGCTGCCCTTCCACCGTGATGGTCTCCCCCGTCACGTGCAGCGTCAGCGAAAACACACCGTCGCCCGTTGTGACGCCAGTGCCGCGCCCAGCGCGACCGTCGCATGGCCGCAAAAGGGTACCTCAGACTCGGGGGGACATAGCGCACCTACCATCCGTTGCTGGTGGACGCCGCGAAGACGGTCTCGGAAAATCCCACTTCGGCGGCAATCCGCTGCATCGTCGCCGCGTCGGGTAGTGCGTCGCCGATCCAGATTCCCTCAGGATTGCCGCCCTGCAGTCCGTCGGAGAACGCTGCAAGACGGATGATATCTGTCGCCACAGGTCGGTCCCAAAGAAATCAACCCAATTCCACGCCCCACACCGCCGCCCGGATTACGATCGCTGTGTGAAAGCGACACAAACCCGCACCTGCTTGCATGGCAAGTCTACATCCGGCAGGCTTTGGAGAACATCTTTCGCCACAGTGGGACAGATCCTTTTCACGGTCGCAGTAAGGCAGGAGAGTGCAGCTGCGTTAGCACCTTACACCTATACCAGTATCATATGGGCCACGTTGTTCGGCTTCATCGTATGGGGCGAGACGCTGAGTTCATTATCCATCGTCGGAATAGTGTCGATCGTTGGGAGTTCCATCGCTGTGTCGATCCGCGAGCAACCTCCCGAGGGGCCAGCGGTTTAGCGCCGACGCGGGGCGCCTAGTTCCCAGCCTCATCGGTGCCGACCGAGTTCGGGCCGGTCGCCAGGCGGCCGTTGTCGAGAAAGTTAGGTTCGTCAGTAAAAAGTGTGGGTGGATGGAGGCTCGGGAAGCTTGCCAAGTGCATGATAGAGCGCGATTTCTGTGGCTCGGAAGGTTCGGAAGCCGTACGCTTTTCTCATAGTGACTTTGGCCTTATTGTTCAGCCCCTCGATAACGCCGCTGGAGAACTGCTTTCTGGCACGGAAGTAGTTGAGGATCAGATCCCGGTGCGAGCGCACGGTCCGGGCAAACTTCTTCATCGGCTCGATGCGTGAGCGCATCACCTGCTTGCACCACTGGTCGAGGAACTTGCCCGCCCAGACAGGAGAGATGTAGTCCCAGAGTTGCTGGAATTCTTCTTTGAGCAGATAGGCACGTACGCTACGTAAGTTGTACTGGAGTAGGTCACGCAGGCGAACGCGTTGTTTGCCAGTAAGGTTCTCGCGTCGCGCAAGCAGGCACCAGCGGGATTTTTTGAGAACAGGCTCATAGCCATCACGCGACATGCGCCTGGCCTCATCGGCTCGCACCTCATCGATCGCTTTGTTCATCTTGGCAACGATGTGGAAACGGTCGAGGATATTCAGGGCGTTCGGGCAATGACGCGCTATCATTTCGAGATAGGGCTTCCACATGTCGGAACACACGAATTCGACCTTCTCGCACAGCGGCTTGCCGATCATCGCAAAGAACTTCGCGAAGCTCTCCTTAGTACGTTCCTGTCCGACCCAGAGCAGTCGCGTGCGGCCGGCCTCGATCTGGTAGACGAGCGTGAGGTACTGGTGCCCTCGGCCATACTGGATCTCGTCAACGCCGAAAGCGCGAATCGTCCCGAGCTCACGATGATTCAGCCCCCAGTCGACTACCCATTCCACGGCATTGAAGACCTTCTCCCAGCTGGTGCGGAAACTCAGCGCGGTTTCTTTCCACGACAGCTTACGAGCCCACTGGGCCAGAAAAAGCATGTATGCCTTGGTCAACGTATGCTTGCCGATAGCCCACGGTACCGTCTCAACCTTTACGCCACACCGACGGCAATCGACACGACGCATCGAATACAGCAGAATGACGGCAAAACCCCAGATTGGGATGAACTCGAAGCGACGTTCTCCGAGCGTATCGTAGCCGCTTGCGCGCTCGTTGCAGCACGAACAAACTGGTTTGGATCCCTTACGTGGGCGCACGTCAATCTCAATGGTCTGCGTCCTGTCGCACAGCCGCGCCCCTTCATAAACGAAACCGGGGAAATGATGACAGGAATTGAGCAAGCGGGTCAAAAGCATGGCTAGCAAGCGAAAAATCGTCGGTAATACCGCCATTGTCACACCCGAATCAAGCGCTCTTGAACGACTCGTTCCCGACCTGCAAAACTGGCCCAAGTCTTGGAGCTTTGAGCAACAGGACATTCCGTTCGGACAGGATCTCGTCAAGATATTCACACCGTATCTCCTGCATCTTCTGGACAGCGGTTACAGCCGAAAAACCCTGCACCAGCATCGGGACTTCATCTGGATGCTCGGTGGTCGTCTCGTTGAAGAGCGGCAGCTTTACCGCGAACTCAGGAGGCTGGACGCCCGCTCAATACTGTTACGGTATATCGACGAGCAAGACGGTGGCCCACTCCTGGATGACCGCTCTGAGCGCGAGCAAGGCCTCTTCGATGCCACCTGCCGAAAGCTATGTTGTTTCCTCAACGCCGCCTGAATCCATCGATTTCACCCACAGATTCCCCCGACGATCCGAAAGTTAAAGGCCCCTATGGGTCGTGCGCGGAGGTTCGCAACTTGAGTCGGATGCATCGAGCGTCGACCGGTGCAAACTTCCGGGTTCGGCCAACAGGAGACAATCGACTCCACCTCCTGAATCATTGAAATCGGATGCGATAAACATCGAGTGCGATGCAAATCGCGACCCGATTTAAGTGAACGAAAATTGAAACACCATGAAAAAGACCGCGCGTCGACCACTAGTTTTGCTCTGGATAGCACTCGCTTTCTACGGGAGCAACGCGATGGCGTCCGTGTTCTGTTCGCAGAGGGCTGGCGCGTCTGAAGGCTTGTCAAGCTTGAAACGGGTCACGGCCGGGACATTGACGACCGGCATCCCCGTATCGCTGCTGATGGTACCCAAGACAGAATGTGATGCTCGGCAGGATTGTCGCGTGCGAGGAGCGCCCGTACTTGCTGGCGCGGGACAAGGTGTCGAACTTGCACACGATCAGTCATGGATCTGCGTGGGCATTCCTGGCAAGCGGCCACTCGATGTATGGTATGGGTGGGTACCGCGTGGGCGGTGGAAAGCGATAGCAACTAGCCAGACGTTTGCGGATCAATGGCTTGGTGTTTGGCAAAACGACCACGCAAAAATCGAGATTCGCACATCTGATGCACAAGCTCTCGCTGTCAGGGGCAATGCCATCTTTGATGGAGGTTCTGGCGGACCGGATTTTGGCGATTTCGACTTCATTGGAACTCCCAAAAACGGAATGTTGACAAATGAGGTCCCGGAGTTCAGCAACGGTTGTGCGGTGGCTTTACACATCGCCGGAAAATTCCTTGTTGCTGCCGACAATGGGCAGTGCGGAGGAATGAATGTGAACTTTGACGGCGTCTATCGACTCCGGCGTCGTCTTCAGTGAGACGTTAAAACTGACACTAGTCAACTGCACGACCTGCTTCGTTTAGGGTTGTTCGATGCCTGCCATCGTCCGCAGGAATGTGAGTGCGCCACCGCGCGTGCCGGCAGGCGTCGAACGAGCCTCGATGGAGGAAACCGCGGCGTGCCCCGATGCGCTCGGAATCTTTGAGGCTATGGCGATTGATAGGCCGGGATGCCTGGCAATGTTGATGGATGCGTGGTCAGGCGGGATGCTGGATGGGCGCTTACGCAGTGATGAAGCGGTGCAGTGACGCAGTTGTGATGGCGAAGCGGACTTGCGAGGGACTGCGCGAAGCGACAGGCGCAAACGTCCGCTCGTGGGCCGCGTTGCCGCAGTGCCGACGGTCGGGTTATACGTGCAGGGAGCGTTGCGCTCATGTCTCACCTCGGCGCATGGGTGGTGCGCGAATGGGCGCAGTGCGTTCCAGTATCTCAATGACGATCATTGGCGCACCGCAGTGCCGGCAGACGAAGACTGGAGCGACAGCAACCTCGGTTTGGTCGGGCCGGATGGGGACCTGGGGCATGACGTCCAGCAACTCACGCACCTTGGCGAGGTTGGCGCGGCGCACCGGGTTGGCAAGCAGCCCGTAATGACGGATGCGATGGAAGCCGCCGGGCAGCACATGCAGCAGGACGCGGCGCATGAACTCCCCGGCCTCCAGCGTCATGGTCTTGTAACGGGTGCGTCCCTTCGCACGGTAGTCCTTCCAGCGGAAGGTCACGCCGCGCTCATCGAATGCGACCAGGCGTTGATTGGAGATCGCTACGCGGTGCGTATAGCGTGAGAGGTACTCGAGCACGGCTGCCGGTCCTGCAAACGGGCGCTTGGCGTACACGACCCACTCGCAGGCACGTAGCGGCGCAAGCCACCGAGCAAAGGCGGCTGGATCCGCGAGCCCCACATACTCGCCGAAGAACTGCAGCTGGGCGCGTCGGTGTGCGTCTGCGAGTGCTTCGAGGAAGCGCCTTCGGAACAGGCGCGAGAGCACGCGCACCGGCAGGAAGAAGCCGGGCCGGCAGGCGATCCACCTCTGACCATCGGGCGACAGGCCGCCACCGGGAACGATACCGTGCACGTGCGGATGATGCGTGAGCGCTGAGCCCCAGGTGTGCAGTACCAGCGTGGCGCCGATCTGTGCGCCCAGGTGCCTCGGATCCGCGGCGATAGTGCGCAGTGTTTCGGCGGCGATGTCGAACAACAGTCCGTAGACGACCGCCTTGTTGTACCAAGCGATGGCGCTGATCGGCGCGGGCAGCGTGAACACTACGTGGTAGTACTCCACGGGCAGCAGATCGGCCTGGCGCGCCTCGAGCCAGCGGCGTGCAGCACTGGCCTGGCACTTCATGCAGTGCCGATTACGGCAGGAGTTGTACTCGATCTCGATATGGTCGCACCCCGAACAGCGCAGCACATGCCCGCCCAGCGCCGCGGTGCGACACTGTTCGATGGCCGACATGACCTTCAGCTGCCCCAGGCTCAGGTGTGCGGTTGCTCGCCACGCTGGCCCGTGGCTGCGGAAGACGTCTGCAACCTCCAGCATGAGGCGTTACGCGCGCGAGCTTACTCGGAGGGCAGGCGGTCCAGCGGGCTGGTGACCTCGTGCAGCAGGTCGGTGGCCACCTGGACGTAGAGCGCGGTGTTCTCAAGCTTTACGTGCCCGAGCAGCACCTGGATCACGCGGATGTCCACCTTCTGCTCGAGCAGGTGTGTCGCAAAACTGTGCCTCAAGGTATGCATGGATACGCGCTTGTCGATGTGTGCGGCCTCGGCGGCGGCATGGATGGCGCGGTTCAACTGTCGCGTGCTGAGCTGGTCGACGGGATCGAGCCCGGGAAAGAGCCACCCGCCATCGAGCATCTTGCCCTGGGCCCGCGCGACGTGCCACCAGACGCGCAGGCGCTCGAGCAGCACCGGCGAGAGCATGGCGTAGCGGTCGCGGCGGCCCTTGCCCTGCTCAATGCGCATCGTCATACGCTGGCTGTCGATGTCGCCGACCTTCAGGGCCACCACTTCGCTCGCGCGCAGCCCGGCGCCGTACGCGACCGACAGCGCGGTCTGGTGCTTCAGGTTGCCGGCCGCCTCGATGAGGCGGCGCACTTCATCGGGACTGAGTACGACGGGCAATATGCGTGGAACGCGCACCGGATGCATCCTGACCATCAGCTCGGGTCGGTCGAGCGTGACCTCGAAGAAGAACTTCAGGCCGGTAATGGCATGATTCAATGAGACGGGCGATGTGCCGTGATCGACGAGATGCAGTTGGTAGCGCCGCAGGTCCTCGACGGTGGCCGTGTCAGGTGAGCGCCCGAGAAACCGGGCGAATTCGCGCACGATGCGCAGATAGATGTCCTGCGTCTTCGGCGAAAGCTGGCGCATGCGCATGTCGTCGATCATGCGTTGGCGCAGTGGACTGGCGTTTGCCTGTAAGGAGGTCATGATTGGGCTCCTGCTGGAGAACGAGGCGGATTGCCTCATTCGCCAACATACGGAACCGCGCGGCGGACCTCCCAAGAACCGCACGCGCTGGCCGGAGCCCCTACCGCGCGAGCGGTTTCGTTCTTCGGCCAATTTAAGCCGGTCAAATGAAATTTGCGAGGGTCGGCTTCCGGACCGGCATGAGACGTTCGCCGACAGCGATGCGGGCTTCCGCGCGCTGCCCTTCGTGTACAAGTCGCAGATCCAGTGTCTGTGGCACAAATGCGCGCGTGTACTATTAGATTTGAGCACCGCTGATGATCGCTACGGATGTAGTAATCATCAGCTGTGTAATTGCAGCTCGCCTCGAAGGTGTTTCTGGGAGACGATGAATGCGTGTATTGATCGTCGATGATCATGATCTGTTCAGAGCCGGATTGGCGTTGCTATTGAGAAACCTCTTTCCTGGCATCGAGTTGCTGCACGCGAGTACGTTGTCGCAGGGCTTGAAGCATGCGCTTGGCGAACTTCTGAACATCGTTTTTCTCGATCTCGACCTTCCTGACGGTTACGGTTGCAACGCACTTGCCGAATTGAGGGAGTCGCGACCGTCGTAAGCGTGACCGCAGTACCGTGTAGACCGCTGAGTTGGAGGTCGGGAAGATCCTTGTTTTGTGGACACCATTAGATCGTGTCCACGATAACCCGATCACGGACACGATCTCTCCAATGACTATCCATACTCATCTTGATTCTGACGCTCGTCGGCGGCCGCCGCGAAAGACCTATTCAGCCGCATTTAAACGTCGTGTGGTCGAACAAACGCTACAGCCAGGGACCTCCGTTTCGCTCGTCGCTCGTGAGCACGGCATAAATGCCAATGTGATTTTCGGATGGCGCAAACAATATCGCAATCGGATGCATCGCGTCGACGTGGGCGCTCCGCCTGCCGCGGCCCTGTTGCCTGTCAGTCTCATCGATCCCACGGCAGTGGCGTCTGATGACGCGGTGCCAGTGACAACGCCGTCCTGCCAGGTCGAGGTCGAAATCGGCAAGCGCCGCGTGCGGATTTGCGGACTGACGGCTGCTGTGGCGATGCAGTTTCTGCGTGACTACCTTTGATGATGGGACTGCCGGCGGGCACACGCATCTGGATTGCCGCGGGCGTAACGGATATGCGCTGCGGTTTCGACGGGCTGGCTGCTAAAGCACAGTCGGCGTTGGATGAAAATCCATTCTCGGGTCATGTATTCGTGTTTCGCGGCAAACGCGGGAACGTTGTCAAAATCCTCTGGGCCACGGGCGATGGACTATGCCTACTCGCGAAGCGTCTTGAAAGTAGCGGGCGCTTTGTCTGGCCGCAGGCTGAGAGCGGCAAGGTTCATCTGACGCAAGCCCAACTGTCGATGCTGCTCGAAGGCATTGACTGGAAGCAGCCCCGGCGGACATCACCATTGATGTCGGCGTTGTAAACGAGCCGGAACCTGCGTAAACTGCGCGCATGCTAAATGCCAGCTCTGAGATGACTGACTTGCCTGACGACATCGCCATCTTGAAGGCGATGGTGTCGGCACGCGATCTGGCGCTGGTCGAGCGTGACGGCGTGGTCCAGCAACAGCTCGAGTCTATCGCACAGATGCAGCGTACGCTGCAGGCCCGCGCGTTGGAGATCGAGCGGTTGAAGCTGCAGATCGCCAAACTGAAGCGGATGCAGTTTGGCAGCAGTTCAGAGAAACTAGACCGAGAGATCGAACGCCTGGAAACGCGGCTTGAAGAGCTGGAGGCGACCGATGGTGAGGCCGAAGTTACTGCAGAACTGGAGCAGAAGAAGGTGAAGCCGCGCAAACCTTCGACACGTCGAGCGTTGCCCGCTCATCTGCCCCGCGAAGATCATATTTACGAACCTGTCGAAGTCGTCTGTCCGGAGTGCGCAGGCGAGCTTAAGCCGCTGGGCGAGGACGTTGCCGAGCAACTGACGATCATCAAGGCAGCCTTCAAGGTCATTCGTCACATCCGGCGCAAGAAGGCCTGTGTGCGATGCGACTGCATCGTTCAGGCACCGGCACCGAGCCGGCCGATCGAGCGCGGCATTGCCAGCGCGGCGCTGCTGGCCCACGTGATCGTTTCAAAATTCTGCGATCATCTGCCGCTGTACCGGCAGTGCGAGATCTGGGCTCGGGAAGGCATCGACTATGACCGTTCGGTGATGGCCCGGCAGATTGGCCTGTGTTGTGCTCTTATGCGACCGTTAAATGATGCGCTGTACCGGTATGTGGTGGCGCCGGGCAAGGTGCATGCGGACGACACGACGATCCCGGTACTGTCGCCGGGCAACAAAAAGACCAAAACGGGGCGTCTGTGGGTCTATGTGCGCGATGATCGCCGTTCAGGTTCGAAGGCATCCCCCGCGGTCTGGTTTGCATACACGCCAGATCGACAGGGGCAACATCCTCAAGCCCATCTGGCCGACTTTACCGGTGTGTTGCAAGCGGATGCGTTCGCGGGCTACGACGCCCTTTACAAGGGCGGGGAGGTCCATGAAGCAGCTTGTATGGCTCACGCTAGAAGAAAAATTCACGATTTGCATGTGAAGTGCAAGACCGTGAGGACCACTGAAGCGTTGCGCCGCATTGGCGAACTGTACGCGATTGAAGCGAAAATTCGCGGACATGCGGGCGAAGAACGCAAGCGGGTCCGTCAGGAAAAGGCTCGCCCGCTGCTGAACAGCCTCGAGACGTGGCTACGCGCCTGGCGGGCAACACTCTCCGCCCAGACCGAAACGGCCAAGGCGATCAACTACTTCATGAATCATTGGCCGGCCCTGACGTATTACTGCGACGATGGCATCGCCGAGATTGACAACAATATCGCCGAGAATGCTCTACGGGGATGCTGCCTTGGACGGAAAAATTTCCTCTTCGTTGGCGCAGATAGCGGCGGTGAACGAGCGGCTGCCATGTATTCGTTGATTGGCACCTGCAAACTCAACGGTATCGATCCGGAAGCATATCTGGGCTACGTACTGGCCCATATCGCCGACCACCCCATCAATAGAATCGAGGAGCTGCTGCCATGGCACGTCGCCGACAAACTTCAGACGACGAACTCGCCCGCGCCCTCAGTGAGCTGAGTGAGTTAGCGAGCAAGGTTCCGACGACACTCGCGTCGCTGGCCGCCTTCGTCGCGGACGGCGGCTCCTTCTCCGTCGACTCGGTACCCTCATTCGGCACCGTGGCCGCGGCTCACATGAAAGAGAGCACGATCGCCATGCTTCGCCAGCACCCCGGCGAATCCATGCTAGAGCTGCTAGATCGATTGGAGTTCGCGATCATCGAGGCCATCGCTACCGGCTATGTCGTCGATGAAGTTAATGCCCCGCCAACAAAAAAATCTCGTCGAAAATAGTTTCGTCAAGAACGGTACTTCGGTCACGCTTACCGACCGTCGTTACCGGTGATTGTGATATCGGCCGACGAGAGCGTGGAAACTATCAGTCGCTGCATTGAACTTCGCGCCATGGGATATGTGCCAAAGTCGTCGCCTCCTGAAGCGCTTCATGCAGCAATAAGCGCAGTGCTTGCCGGAGGCGTGTTCCTGCCTGCGGCCAGCATCGTGAGGCTCAGGCGTGACATGGGCACGGATGAGGCTCCGGCAAATGGACCTGGGAAAGCGCACTCGAGCGGTAACCCTGAAATGAGCAACGCATCCGAACTGGGACTCACGCCGAGAGAATTCGAAACGTTGGCATGGCTAGTACGCGGACTTTCCTCCAAGGCCATTGCGCTGAGAATGGGGCTCGAGGACATTACGGTTCGGAAGTACGTCAGTCATCTGCTGGCGCATTTCAATCTGCGGCGCCGTACGGAACTCATCGTCATGTTGGCTGATAGAGGGATCAAGCTCGGCGTGCCGCCAGTCACGGATCCCGCACATGACCGAAGCCTGTCGGCTGTTGGGCAGCAACGAACCGACTGACTTCAGCGAGCGTGCTTTCCGGCGCAGAAGACTTCCGAAGCAGAACGAACGGGTCGGCGAAATCGCGAAGTGCGCGGGGAGAGATCAGTTCGCCCGTGATGAACGCGACGGGAAGCACTCCGGCCCAGGCGAAATGCTTTCTGATCCGTTCGGCAACCTCAATGCCGGTCGGTCCGTCACGCAGGCGAATATCGGTGACAATGACATCGGGTATGCGGCCGTCATCGGCCAAAATGGCGTCGAATCCCGCCATCGACTCGGCGGTGTCCACCAGCGCGCCAGCACTGACGAACAACCGGCGCAGGCCCTCGAGAACGGTCGGTTCGTCGTCACACAGCAGGACGTATTTACCCCTGAGGACGGACGTGGATGCGTCGCTCTTTGGATCGTCCGTCCCGATGACAGGTGTCATTTCAGAAATCGGAGCGTAGAGGGAAAAGCGCGACCCGTGGCCTTCGACCGACCAGAAACTCATGCTGTGCTGCGGCAGAATACCAATGACCCGGTGCACGATAGACAGCCCGAGCCCCAGGCCTTTCGAGCGATCGCGACCCGGGTTGTCGATCTGATAGTACTCGGTGAATATCGCCTCCCGATGCGCGGCTGAGATACCAATGCCCGTGTCCCGCACATCGATGCGAAGCTGTTCCCCGATCTCCACCCAGCCGATGACGACACCCCCTGCGGAAGTGTTCTTGATTGCATTCGATACGAAATTGGATAATGCCCGCTTGAACAAGGAGCGGTCACTTTCAATGGGTGGCGGGGAGCGCCGACGCCCACTGATTCTGAATTTGATGCCCCGCGACTTTGCCGGTTCAAGGTATTGCTCGAAAACCTCCGTCAGCACGGCTTGCGTGTCGACTGGCGACAGGTGCGGGACGTATGAGCCTAGTTCACTATAGTCCTGAATGTCCTTGAACATGTCGAGGATGTCGCGTGCCGTTTCCTCAATGACGTCGAGATCATGGCTTGCGGCGTGTTCACCTTCGAGTTTTATCCGCGCGCTACGGATGAAGAGGTTAATCGCAGCGAGGGGCTGCTGGATGTCGTGGTAGGCCGACGAAAAGAACCGCCCCTTTTCCTTAATGAGTTCATTCATACGTTCATTTTTCTGGTTGACTATGCGGAATGCCGCTTCAACACGTGCCTTGGCTGCGCGCACCGTCCGCCGGGACATAAACTCGCGCCGGGCAGCGCGTTCCAATGGAATGCTGACGACGGCGCCAATCGCATACGTCATATCAAGCATCGTCCCACGGGAAACCCAGTTAGCCCACTGCGTTGCAACAGCACCCCTCGGCCACAGGTAAAGTGTGAGGTGGAACGTTACAACGCATAGCGCAACTAACCATATTGCCGTGATTGCACGAAGTCGGTACGACGTGAATATCATGAAAAGCACTAATGTCAGAATGGGGAAAACTGCCCGCCACGCCGATTCTATCGGGACAATCTCCATCAGCCGCAATAGGGTGAACCAGCAACTCAGCGTCCATACACTAAGTAACCCGACTGCCCAGCGTTCGTCAAAGGCGCGTCGTCCCCATAACAACCCTACCGCCACTGACATACCCACGGCAGTTGCAAGTCTCAGGTAGACAAGGTGATGGTGGTAGACGTTGCCGGGATCGAGTTCGTCCGCACGCCACAAATCACGGACAGCAAAAAATATCCACAAGAGCGTGAAGATGGTCGACGCAATCCTGCGTTGACCGGCGTAGCGACGTGCATAGTCTCTACGGAACGCACGCTCCAAAGCCGCCGACCTGAACTTGCGTACCACGAAGTCTGACGGTCTCATAAGGCTGCTTGATCAGGAAAGCCGCCTTGGGCGGATAGTGAGTGGTATTGAGAGGCTTTATCGGCGCACCACGAGTTAGACAGGTTCTCACCGAACGTGGCTAACGTAGTAAGGCGGCAAATTCCAGCCAAAGCGGCGCGTGGCCCGGGCGCGCACAAACCCCCGTCCATAGCCACAGTGCGATAAAAACCAGAATAACAGGTCGCTATCGCTACCATCAGCCACAAATGTATCAGCAACGTGATGTGCCCTTGCCCGCAGCAGGACGGTTAGGCAAAGAGCTCGGTCATGGAAGGTGACCACATGATCCGTTGCTCGGATTGGTCAACGGGAGTGCATACATCTTTCACCTGCGTTACGTATTCGTCGCCTACGCATGTGCGTTGCGACAGCGTGTCGTCCGACCAAGAATGACTATGACGGCAACGCAGCAAGGCATTCGTCATGTGCACCCGGATCTGGTTGGCCGTCGCAACGAGCGAACCTGCCTTGGCGTGTGCGACGACCGCTGTCAGTCGGCGAACGATGCGCAGAGCCAATCACTTAAACTCCGAAGGAGAACGCTCATGAAACTTCATCAATCGATCGCCGTCTGTCTTGGCCTGATGGTTGGAGTGGCAGCAGACGGATGCTTCGCCCAATCAGCGGCCAACCAGACCGAGTCGGTAGCGGTTGGCACCGCCTCGCAGGATCCGGCAGTCGCAGTCCCGGCTGTCACACCAGCGCCCTCCGGTTCCCTCGGGAAAACACGCGAGCAAGCGACTGGTGAGCTGGAAGATTTTCAGAAAAGTGGCCAAGCAGCGCAGATGGGTGGGCTTTACCGAGGCAGTAAGTAACGGGCGTCGCGGCCCAGGAGTGTGTTTCGACCATCGAATCCTCGTCGGCGTGTTCCGGCCCGTCAGTTCTGGACATCTGAAGTACAAACTGCAACGACTATCAAGTCTTGGTTGCAGAGTATGAGAACAACGACTGTGCGAACGGCCGTTACCGGCTTGGAAGCTGCCGTTGAGGAGCGCTATATCGAAGGGCAGAAACGGGTCGGTCACGGTCGGTCGTGTCAACCGCGATAGCAATTGAACGGGCCGATGCAAGCCAGGGCCCTCGATGGGTGAACCGCAGATAGTCCCTCGTTTGGACTGGTTTCCGTCTCGTCGCACACGAGAAACCGCGCCTGCTGGTCTTGGCACTTTTGAGAAATCCGGCGGTTTGTTGCTCCCGCGGATGCCCTGCAACCGGCAGCGCGTTACCGTTGGCACGTGAATCCGACGTATTGGCGAAGTCCGACCCCCAACGATGACGCCGTCGCAGCACCGCTGTTCTGTCTGCTGGACCTTGCGACGTACGCTGCTGAAACCTTTGATCTCGGGTGATGGCCCGAAATAAGGCAAGTTCTGTTAGCCAGTCATTGCCCGGCCTGTGGGAGTCTCATGATCAACCTGCTTCATCTGCTCACCGGCCGTCAGGCGGCTTGTGCGAACGCAGCCGTGGGGTACTGCGCCCCCAATCACGCCCGGCCTTTCGCGTTACTACCATAGCGGGTCTGCCAGCGCGCCGGGTCGCCACGGCCGTGCAGAAAATACAGGCAGGCGAGCGTGATGGGTGCGATGAAAATCGCATATCCCCAGCACAGCGCCATGATGCCCGCCTTCACGACGAGCAGCACCAACAGCGGTACTGCCACGACCATGCGTCCGAACAGAAAACCTGCGACACACTCAAAGGCAAAACGCGCATACGGATACAGCAGCGAGTTCACGACCAGCAGGCAGATCATCCAGAACGGAAGATGCGTAGGGTGCTCGATAAACACGCGCGCTATCACCGCCGGGATGACCAGTCCAAACAGAAATTGCCGCACGTAATACTCGCGCGACAGGCCACCGAAAGTTCTTTCAAGCACGGGATGCATCGCATGCCTCTCTCTTCTGCAGGGAACGCTTCAATCATATTAGTACACACGCGCCGAATGTCCATCGCTGTCTCGTCACACAAAACGGCTTTCCGTATCTGACGCGAAAGTGGCATTGCACTGAATGCCGATCGACCGGATCTGAGGGTGAAATCCTCCCGCAGCGTGGCGCGGCGGGCACCGTTCTGTATCCAGGAGTAATCGACCGCCAGCTCGACAACCGAGGCCCGACCACCACGCCACAGGATCCGGTTCACGGCCCGTCAACCCGAGCGCCTCGCTTCCTGTTGGCATACGGGCATTGGAAACGATTGTGGCCGCAAGACACCCCGTCGGCATATGCCTTCTCTCCTGGCGAAAATGCCCTCATGGTCTATGCTGCTACCGTGTATCACCGACCGGGGTGCCGCCATGTGGAAGTGCATCCGTTGCCATCAATCGACCCCTGCAAACCGGGTTGATCCCGCTGTCGACGATTTCGGGATCTACTTTATCTGCCCGCTTTGCATGCGGCGAAACAGGCTCCAAAGCCTCGGGGTCCAACGAGGGGCGTTGGTCCTTCGTCAGACCGGAAGCTGACTCCGGCAAGACGGATTTTCCCTCCCAGGTGCGCCACGCGCGCGCGACGGCCCCGGTTACCGGAAAGAGGTCGTGCAGTTCGTCCTCGGGTCTCGCGCAAGCCGTTCGAATGCCCAATGGCGCACGGCCTCTAGCTTTGCACCGGTCCGGCCGCGCCTGAGCGTGATACTTTCCTGAATCCAGTCCCACATCATCACTCGCTTGCTTACGACCGGTTTGCGCGCGGGTGCGATCTTCGCGGCACGCGCATCCAGGTCCGCAAATTCCCCCACCCCCGCGACAATCGGCTCGGAAGACACGGAGCAAACTCCTTTATATGAACGGCCCCCTTCCGTCTCGCCTGCCAAAGTATCCGCCACCCGCTGCCACACACTGCTGCTTCGCCAGTTAGCACCGCAAGCGCTGGAGACGAACTTACCGTTAGCAGCTTTACGCTCACGACCGAAAGCGGAATTCCCGCGGCCTCCCGAATCATCGTGCTATCCGCTGCGCTGCAAGGACCGTCCACTGAGGTCACCGCTGATTTGAACTCAAGTCGGTATCCGGGTGTGGTGTTTCTGCTGCTACCGGTACCATTAACCACCAACACGCTATACACCGTAGTTTTCAGCGGTGCACGTGCCGGTACCCCAATCAATTCAACATGGAGTTTCACCACAGGAGCGAACCAGGTCCTTCCTGGACCATGGCGACCAAAGCGTCCGGCAGTCCGCGGGCGCTTTTCCAGCGTACCGCTTTAATGCCCCCCTTGATTGCAGGTACCTAAAAATTGTTCGCTTTTCTGGATATTGGCCACTCCATTATTGACAGTGCAAATATCCGTTTCTACGTCCCCGCACCACTGATCGAGGTTGGGACCGAACTGGTACGTATTAGCGCTCGTCTGGGTGAATTCGCCGTCGAACAGTCTCAGGCTGATGCCCAGGGCGGCAGCGCAGGTTTGATCTAATGGGATTGCGGGTGGCGGAGGCGTGTTCGCCGGTGGTGGCGGCGGAGGCGGTGGGGGTGCCGGCACCCCGCAGGTGTATGCCCCGTTCGGTTGCTGCATCCAGATCGCCGGCGGCACACAATTCGGTGAAATCGGCGCTGGTGTGCTGATATAGCCCGCCCCCCCGTTTGGCCCCGTTGCCCATACCTGCGCGCGCACGACCGACGGCGCCAGTGCTGCGCTCGCAAGGAGCACCACGCCAAGATAGATCGCTGAAAGTCGTCCGGCCATTGCTTCTTCTCCTTCTATTCATCACTGAACTGACATTGAGTGTCAACCTCGGCGCTCAGGCCAGCGCACTTCCGGTATATCCGGTCCCGTTCGCATCAATCAACGTGAACTGCGTGTACCACCACGTTCCATGAGCAATTGGCCGCTCCCGAATTCAGATTCAACGTATTCGTGGTCACGCTCAGGCCATTTACATCGTCACTCGCAACGACGTTGCCGGACTGATCGACAGGAAACAGTTGTGCGGTCCACGCGCTGTGCACCAGACGAAATGACCCATTTAGCCCTTCCACGTATACGCGTTGTCCGTTGGCCCCGGTGAGCCCAAAGGTCTCGCCTGCTCCTACCGTGTTGTAACGACCCGCCCAGGAAATTCAATTTTGGTGGACACCTTTCCCGGACATCTCATCCCCTGCAGGCAGGGCGTCGTTAATCGATCGCATACATTCAAACCCTCCTCGCCCCGAACGAACCTCTTCTAGTGACATTGTCCCGAACCTCCAGCCGGAGATGCCTGGAGGAAGTTGATGCTCCCGCTCGCGGGATCGACGCCACAAACCACGTAATAGACGTCACCCGTGCTGTCGCCACAATTGCCTGTCGCGTATCCGGGGCCAACCGCCGACCAGTACCACGCTGCATCTGCGGGCAGTTTCACGATCTCCGAGCTTCCCTCCAGATGGAAATCCGTGTAGCCCGACACTCCCTGCACAGCGAGAGTGCAGATCTCCAGAAGGGACTGGCCCGGATTTACGGGAGGCGGTGGTGGTGGCGGTGGTGGTGGCGGCGGCGGTGGGGACCCGCATGTGTAATGCCCGCCGCTAAGCGTCCATATCAATGGAGCGTTGCAATTCGGCGCGACAGGATTAGGCGTGCTGACATAACCCATCTGTCCATCGGGCGTGCTACCGTACACCTGTGCGCGCACCGGCGCCGACAGGAACGCGAAACAGCATCCTGCAATGGCACCCATCGAAAGAAGCGTCAATCTGCCTTTCATATTCAGTCCGCCTTTCATCGATTGCCTCTACAAAAAGCGTTGCGTTGCTGCGCACGCGTCGGAGCAGCCGCAAACGCTCGCAGGTATGCCTGCACCGCCCGCCATAAGCGGTTCATGTGTTTGCGTACTGGCATTGCGTATCCACCTCCGCGGTCAGGTTCAGATTGGTGCCCGAATACGCATTGCCATACGGGTCGTAGAGCGTGATCTGCACGTACCACCACGTGCCTTCATCGACGAGGCGGTATATCGTGCTTTCCCACGGTGGATCGGCCGCCACGTTCTCGCCTGTCGTTTGAGGAATGATCGCTGCCGTCGCTGTTCCTCCCGTGCAGGTCGGCTTGCCAACAGCACCGCCATCGGGCTCGTTCAGGTATCTGGCAGCGGTAAGCACATTGCCGATCATCTGGCTCGCGAGCACCCAGTTGCCCCACTGGTTGCAGATATAGAGAACGTTGTCGCCCCGTACCGTTGCCTGGCCCCAGGCGCAGGTCGCCGGCGCTGTGTTGAAATTCAGTATCGGCGCGCTGACCGTACCGCTCGCGTTGATGTTGTTGACCTCACTCAGATCCGCCGGACCCGCTCCGCCCGGCGTCTGGATATACAGCCCGCCCGGCTGGCGCACCGCCGCGTTTGCGGTGTCGCCATAGAACTGCGCCGCGCCCACGTTCAGGCTGCCGCTCGGACCTCCGGCGAGGATCGCCTGGTCGCCCTGTATCGTCGCGGCGCCCGTAATGTTATGAGCTGTGCCACCGCTATCGGTCATGCCGAGATCCGTCTGCATCGCATTCAGCTGCGGTTGACCTGGTATCTGTACACGGTACAGGTAGCTGCCATTGGCCTGCGCTCCGGTAAATGCAAGCAGCGAGGCGAGATGTCCACTTCCCGGATTCGTATAGCCCGCAAGCGGCACACGCCATCCGCCATAGGCACCGTAGGCGTTCGCCGTGCTCATCGTCGTGTCGCCCCCCTGGTTTGCATACGGTACGAATCCGCCCTGCGCCCCCGCCTGCGCCGCGATCTGCACTAGTTCCTTCGTGTCCGAAATCGCGCGGCCTCCCTGCGAGGTCACCAGCGACTGCAACTGGCCCGCTACCGGCTGCAACACCTGCAGCAGCCAGGTCTGTCCGAACAGGTTCGTCGGCGAAAAGCCCGCCGGCAGATAGCCTGCCGACACGAGCATCTGCGGTGTGATGGTCGCCGGCGTTGCGGCGGTCGCCGTCTGCGCAATGACGGCACTGTTGTCCTGCACATACTGCTGCGCAGCCTTGTCAACGAGCAACAGTTGCCCCGCCGCCGCCGCGGTCTGCACATTGGTTACGCCGACGCGTGCCCACGCTGCAAAGCCTGCTGCGCCCAGCACCGACAGCGCGAGCGCGACGATGTAACCGACGATGGCGTCCATCGGGCGCCCCTCACGGCTCGACCAGGGTCCAGGCGAGCAGCGCGCCCGGCGTCAAGCTCGCCGGAACATCCACTGCAAGACCCGTCACCAGATCGAACGCCAGTCCCGCCTCCTCCACCCTCAGCCAGGCCGCACTGCCCTGCGTGTCACTCATCACCTGTCCAGCGGCGCCCGGCACGGCCGGTACCACTGCATAGACATTGCGCCCGCCTGTCGCTCCCGCCGTCGTGATGCAGCCAGCGCCTGCGGGCGCGATCACGCCCGCGGGCAGTGGCACGGGGAGCGTCGCCGCGATCACGCCCGGCGCCTCGAGTGCCGCCTCGACGCATGCGCCGGCAAAGACCTCTGCTCGATGCCCCGACACGATGGCAGCGCTCTGCATGCGACCGGCCACGCCCGCGCCGGGCACCGCCTGCGCAAACCCGGCCGCCTGCGCGGCGAGTCCCGCAAAGAACAGGACTGCCACCAGCGGCAGAATCATGAAAGTCATTGTCGCCCTCTTCCGTTGCTGTTTAATTTCGTAGTAGTCCTAATTCTCAGGTTCATTGAAAAGTCACCGTAATGCTGAGTCCGGCTGCGCACGCGTTCGCTGCCGACACAGAGTCCGGGGGGGTGGCCTGCGTGAAGGTGGTCCCACCGACCGCGAGACTCACGTAATCCTTCAGGCCCGTCACAACGTTCGTGCATTGATCGGCTGTCTCCGAGCCTCCGCCGCCAACGGTCAGCACACCTTCAGTCGCATTGCCATCGGACGTGAGCGCCACGTTGTTGCCCCAAGGGTCAACGACCGTGCCGTTGCGCACCATGTCCCCGGGAAAAATGCCCGCCGTGATGAGTGCGCCTTCGTTGCCCGTCGTAAAGCTCGTGTATCCGTCGCTGCCCTGCGCCGACTGGACACGTGCCTGTGTGATGATCTGCGCGATGTCGCCCGAAAGCTGGCTCGCCTTGCTGCCCGAAAACCCCTTGTACGCCGCGTAGCTAACGCCCGAGAGCGCTAGCAGCCCCAGCACAATTGCCACAATCCTGCCCAGAATGCCGTCCATGACCTTCTCCTCCGAAATGACGTAAGTGCGCGTCCATGCCTGTCAAAAGGCCCCCATCGACGACGCGAGAATCGATGAGATCGAATTGGCGCCGAGCTGCAGCACGACGAACGACAGGAACATCAGCGCGGAGAAGGCGGCCGAGACCACCATCGCCCTGACCATCAGGCGTCGCTCGAGCACGTCCGCATACCCGCGGGCGACCTGTTCAATCTTTCGGGGAAAGTCGGCAAAGCCGACGTATGCACCGATCTCGTCGATCAGGTCCGCAGACGGGAATCCATAGCCCGAGAGGCGCATGGCGGCCGCCATGTCCAGGCCGTTTCTCAGACCCGCCACGACCGGGCGCAGCCGCGAGGCGAGCCACGGCGAGGCCGTGCGGATCTGGCCCGCCAGCGCCTCGCTGTCCGTCACGCCCGCGCGCAGCAACGTGACAAATGACAGCAGCCACGCGAAGCCCGTCACCTCCCGGTAGACCGTGTACGGGAAGACGTGCGCGTCCAGACGACGGCGTCCCGCAATACCTGCCTCGCCGGTCCAGCGCGGCAGCGACCCGATCACCGCCGCAATGACGGCGCCAAGCAGAGCTATGCCCATCGGCGCGAACCACCCAGCGGCTACCTGCCCCATCACATAGAGCGCGTACGCCCAGCCCGTCCAGCGCTCGCGCGGCAGCACCGTGGCGAACTGCGGGACCACAAACGCGCCGATAAAAAAGAGCACCACATAGAGCGTCACGAGATACACCGCGGGCGCAAACAGACTCGCGAGAAGCCTGCGCTGGATGCGCGCCATGCGCTCGCGCGTCTCCAGAACAAGCTGCATGGCCTGGGGTAGTTGCCCCGCTTTCTCGCCTGAGCCAAGCACGGCGTATTCGAGATCCGTGAGACTTCCCGCCATGGCACCCATCAAGGTCTTGCCGTCCCGGACCTTGCGGTAGATGTCGTGCGCGCTCGCCGCAGCCTTCGCCCGGCCCCGACGCTGCAGCCGGTCGCGAAAATCCACCAGCACCTCGGTGAGCGTGCGGCCGTTTTCGATCTGGCTCGACGCCTGCTCGTACAGCTGGCGCCGCATGCGCCACGAGAGGCCCGCGCTCATAGCTCGGCTCCCGCAAGCGGGATTTCGTCCACGCTGCGCTGGACGTCCCGCGGATCAACCACGCCGGCGAGCACCAGGTCCATCGCATGCGCAATCATCGGGCGGTCCGCGCCAGGCTTGCGCCGATGGTTGCGGCGCGCCGCGAGCACGCCCTGCGTCACGCAATCGCTCATGAACCGCTCGTCGGTCAGCACGATCTCCGCCACCGCCCGCTTGCCGGTTGTCGCGTCGCCATCGCAGTGCGTGCAGCCGCTCCCGCGTACGCGCATCGTGGAAACGTCGCCCCACGAATCCAGCGCCTGCACCATGTACGCGGGCAGCGTATCCACCACGGTGGCGAGCGGCCGGCTGCAGTGGGGACACAGGCGCGGCACGAGGCGCTGTGCGATGAGCCCAACGAGCAGCTCGTGGTCGCACACCACCTTGCGGGCAAGCCGTACGTGATCGAGCGTCTCCAGCCGGTCGATCGTCTTGTACGGATCCGTCACGTGCAGCGTCGTCCACACGAAGTGCCCCGTCATCGCCGCCTGCACCGCAGCAATCGCTTCCTCTGCCGCACGCAGCTCGCTCAGCAGCAGGATGTCCGGATCCATCCGCAGTGCCATGCGCAGCATCGCCGAGAACTTCTCGCTTTCCGTCGAGAGCTGGATCGCCCATGGCATCGGATATTCGGGCGGGTTCTCGATCGTGATCTGTCGCACCTGCGGAAAGAGCCGCGCCTGGTGCCGCATGCACTCATACAGCGTCGTCGTCTTGCCGCTGCCGGTCGGCCCCGTCACGGCGACGATGCCCATGGGTCGCCGCACGAGCCGCTCGATGAGCTCCACCTGCGCCGCCGTATAGCCCATCTCCAGGAGCCGCAGGTGGCCCGGGGGAGCGGCCGGCGGGCGCGTCTGCATCACGGGCGAACGAGCACTTCGGGGACGCGCTGCGCCCGTCTGTTGCCCGTACTGCAGCCGTGCAACCATGAAGCCACCGCCTGCTTCCACCGGATAGGCCGGCCCACGGATGATCCGCACGCCCGAGAGACCCGAATCGGGCAACGCCTCGCCGCTGATCTGCGCGTCCTGGAAGTCGAGCGGGTTGTAGGTGGACTGCTTGACGGTCGACAGACCCGTGTAGGTGGCGCGCACCAGCGCTTCGCCCTCTTCCCGGCGCATGCTCAGGTTCGTGACGACCTTCAGGTCTCCCTTCACGCGAATCTGCACCTGCGCATGCGTGTCGCGCACGAGCATGTGGATATCGCTTGCGCCCATCGCGGCGCTCTCGGTGAAAATCCTGCGCGCGAGGTTCAGGGTGTTCAGGTTCCGCTCGTCGGCAACGCTCCCTGTCGACTCCGACTGACGCTGGCTCGCCAGCTCCTGCGCCGTCACCGTATGGATCTCCGGCACCACGCCCGCGTGGCGCACATCCTCCAGCCACGTCAGGAAAAGCGGGTTGCCCGCGTGCCGCGCATCAATGTGGACCGTGAACGGACAGGCATCCGTGATCTGCCGCACCTGCTCCATCGTCAGCAGACCCGCCTCGGCCGCAACATCCCCAAGCGGCCGGCCGCTCTCTGCCTGGAATCGCGCGAGCATCCGGATCTGCGTTGAGGTGAGCAGGCCAAGCGCCATCGCACCACGCGCGAACGGATGTCCGTCCGTATCCGCGTACACCACATGCGGCTGCAGGACGAGCGGCGGCTCGGGCAAGGACGGCAAAGCGGGCGAAGCGCTGCGCGCAAACCCGAACATCGGCGTCGCACGTCCGCCGGACAGCACCTGTGCGACAGCGGCGAGCGGGTTCATGGCCGCCCCCTGTCCGCGAACGTTCCGCTTTTGCCGGCCGATGCGCCCCGCTCAGGGGCTACAGGGCCGGCTGCCTCATGCTGCGCATACACAGTGGCGGAGACTGTCCACTGCAACGTCGCGAGGTCAAGCTCGACTGAGTGGATGCGCAAGCCCGCGACTGCATCGAACGGCCGCCCGAGGTCGGGCCACGGCGGTGAATCCAGCGTAAGACGGTAAGCGGTCGCGCTCCACGTGTTGACCATGGGCGCCCGCCCTGGCGTCGTACCGGGCAGCACGGCCACGGTCGGCGCAGTCTGCGGCTCGAGCCTCAGTCCGTACATCTGGGCGAGAGTCCAGATCGCGCGGCGCGCATCGTCCGCACGCAGCAGCACGGCAAGCGCGCCCTCGAATGTCACATCGACCAGCGTCGAGCCACTGGCATGCTGCGCGTCCGGTGCGAGCACGCCGGGCGCGGCATTCGCCAGCCCACCGCTACGGATCCAGGAAGTCGTCAGCAGCAGCCCGTGCGCCTGGACCTCACAGCGCCACCGTGTCAGCGTCCACCCTGCCGAAGCAAGTGGCTGCACCTGCCACGCCCTGTCGCAATTGCCCAGCACGGCCGAGGACATCGGCTCATGCCTCCACGGTGCCGCGTCAGGCACAGGCGCACGGGTGGCCAGCGCATGCTGACGGGCGAGCCACGCCCGCCGTTCCATCGCGCGTTCATGACCTTGCCACGTCGCCAGCGCGAGGCCGACACCGGACACGAACGCGACGGCCAGTAGGGCCGGTGCTCCGCGCCCGCGGCGCATATCGCGCAGGACGGGCGTCACCGGCACCGTCATCGCCATCTCGCACAGGTCATCGATCGAACCTTCGATGCGCGTCCATTCACCGTAGGCCTGATGGCGCTGCTGTACCCGCGTGATTTCCTCAAGCGTGCCCATCTGGTCACCATCGGGCAGGACCTCCTGGGCATCGCGCACCGCGATGTACCAGTACCTGTTCTCCGCGAGCCGGTACACGCCCATCCAGGGCTGCGGACGCAGGTCAGCGACAACCGCCGCGAGCGCGCGCATCCCGCTGCCACCCTCCATGCCATCGGG
Source organism: Caballeronia sp. LjRoot34 (assembly GCF_964253815.1). Classification (NCBI taxonomy): domain Bacteria; kingdom Pseudomonadati; phylum Pseudomonadota; class Betaproteobacteria; order Burkholderiales; family Burkholderiaceae; genus Caballeronia; species Caballeronia sp. LjRoot34. The sequence goes on along the minus strand of NZ_CAXUSB020000001.1, from coordinate 1,695,004 downwards.
GGTATCGCACAAGCCCACCTGTACGGTGCCGGCGCTCGTTTTGCGGATAACTGCCCACCGCCCCTTCGCTGCCGCCAGTGCGCGCAACGCCCGACGGCCCGGCACTGACTCCTCGTGCCGCCAGGACAGGCCGATGGCGAACGGCCCCTTCACGCCGGGAAGCATCACGATTCCGGCCATGTCAGAGCCCCACCCTGCGGGCCTGGCCGCGGCGAGTCAGTTCGACGCTGGTGTCGCCGATGTGCGCCACCCTCCATCCGCCGTCGATCACGTCCCCCTCGCGCACGGCAATGCTGCGTCCACCGGTCTGGAGCATGGCCACGTAGCGGCCATCCCACGCTGCGACCGATACGAGCTTCACGTCAAAGGCCGCATCCATCTGCTGGTCCGGTGCGCCGGCACCGGCACGCGTGCCGGTCGTCTGCGTCGCAGGGAGTGCGGACTGTGCCGACAGTCCGGCAGCCCCCGCGGTCGCAATGTCGGCCTGCAGCTTCGCGATCTCGGCGCGCGCCCTGAGCACTGGAATTTGCCTTTGCAGCGCGGCCAGTTCATCCGACGCCGAAGGCGCGGCAGGGATACTGGCTACCGTACCGGCGCCTGCTGGCACCGCCGGTGCAGCCACTGAAGGAATGGAGACCCGCGCATCCGCGGGCGCCGCACATGCCTCGTGGGCAACAAGCTGCAGCAGGACCATCAGCAACGGCGCGAACCGCTTTGTATTGGCGAAGATCATGGTCGCCCCCTTCACAGCAGACGCGCGGAGATGACGACCGCGATGATCGTGTCGCCCTTCTGCGCATCCACACCGCCGCCAAGCAGCGCCATGTACGGCGAGCCGATGCCGTTGTTCGTCACGCTGTCGGACTGCTGACGCATGCCGGTGAGCACCAGTGTTTCGCCGGGTCTCAGGCTCACCGACTGCTCGAAGCGCGTGATCTGCATCGTCGGTAGCTGCACGCTCGAGGCGCCCGTGCCCGTGCCGGACGTGAAGGTCTGCAGACTCAGCAGATCGGAGAGGGTCATGTCGAAGGCAATCAGGATCCGGTCGCCGACGAGCCGCGGGAGGAAGCTGCTCGTAAATCCGGGCACGAGCGTCGCCGTCTGCATGGACGTGGACGATCCAACGCTCGTGGCGAGCGTCGTCTGCGTCGAAGCCACATAGCCCTGCTGCTTCGCCGCCTGCAGCGCAAGCAGCTTGCCGTTCTGTGTCACCCCCGAGCGCGCCACCAGTTGCGAGACGTTGCCCAGCGTCGAGAGCGCCTGCAGCGCAACCTGTGTGCCACCCAGCCGGCCGCCCAGGATGCTCGCGCCCAAGGTCATCGGCGACGCGTTACTGCTCACGAGCGGGATCGAGGCACCCGTCACCGTCACGCCCGTGTGGCCACCCGCGCTCTGGTAGGCAAGGCCCAGGTTGACGCCGTAGTTGTCTTCCTGGTTCAGCTGCACCTGATAGACGTGTACGTCGATGGCGATCTGCCGGTTGAAGATCGCATTGAGCCCCTTGATCCACGAGGCAATCCGGTCGCACTGCGGCGGCGTTCCCGTCACGGTCACGACGTCCAGGTTGCTGTCCGCCACGACCTGTGCACCGGGCCCGGCAATCGCGAGCGCAGTCTTCTCGAGGTTCGCCCAGGGGCTGGCCTGAACCGACAGCCTGATCGTCTGGCCACCGCTGCCTGACGAGCTGCTATCCGCCCCCCCGCCCAGCGTGAAGGTGCCACCCGAACCGGCGCCTGCGGAGGACTGCGCGCCCGACGCGCTGCCCGAGCCCTGCCCGCTATCCGAATCCCCCGTCGAAATCGATCCCGACATGCTGGAGGCGTCGGGCAGACTCGGCACGGTAAAGGTGCGCGTCTCCGTCCTGTAAAAGCTGAGGACGCCGTCACGGTAGTGCGACCACACGTTAAAGCGTGTATCCACCACGTCGAGAAATCCGCGCAACGTGCCGTCATAACGTAAGGGGCGCGACACCGGCGCCACTGTCTGGCCAGACATCGGCACGGGGAGCGAATCCAGACGGGTCGCGAGACCCTGCGGCAGCGCGGATAGCGGCGACAATGGCCATGGCTGCCCGTCGGGGCGCACACCCGACTGCCCCGGCTGCGCGACGACCATTGCGCTCGCCCGCGGGCCGCCGTTACCCGGCTGCAATGGGAACGCCGTGGACACCGAAGACGACTGTGCCGACGCATCGACCACCGCCCGCACGCCGACGCTTTGTGCGATCCAGTCAGCCACGTTCTCAAGCGACGGCGCGCTGTCGTTGAACACCACGCGCGTATCGAAGAGTGCCGGTTGCGGTTCGTTTGCGGCGAGCTTTTGCCCCATCAGCCACGCCCCTTGGTGCACGCTCACGACAGGGCGCGAAGACGGCCGGCTCTGCGCCGCCAACCGGGCATCAGCGCCAATCTGTGCCTCCTCCCGGCGTGTCCCCGGAATCGCACAGCCGGCGAGCACACAGGCCGCGGCAAGCGCCGCCGCACCACTTGATCGTGCACACAGAAGGAGGTTCATTCGTCCTCTCCTGCAACGTGAACGACCAGCGTGCGGTTGCCCATGTAAAGATCGGCACGGATGTCCGCTCCATCGAGCGCCAGCGCCTCAATCACCTGCCGGGCAGCATCCGGAAATGGCCCCTCGTACCGCTGTCCGCCCGGCACCACCCAGTCATCGGGAGATGTCCACACAACGGTCCAGCCCGCGCCCATCGCCCAGCTCTGAAGTTGCGCCTGCAGCGACTGCCCGGCCTGCAATGCGAAGCCGGACTCAGCTGCAGCCGGTGCGGCCGTCCCGCGTACCGGCTGCTTTGCGTCCACCGTGACGGATGACAGTCCGCCGGACCCTTCGCGTTGGCCGGCAGTTGCATCGTTTGCGTGGCGTCGGTCGTGCCGGCCGCCTTCATGGCGCCGCAGCGTCCGGCAACGAAACCGCACAGACGAGGCTGGCGCAGCAGCGGTCGCATATGACACGCCTTGTGGTGCGGCAGACGTGGCTGCTGTACAGCCTGCCGCATGCATGTCTGCCGCGGAGCGGGCGTTCGCATGAGAAACTACACAGATGCACAGCGTCGCAAGGACGATGCGTGTCAGGGTCGCTGTCGCGTGGGCCATGACCATGCCCCTACCAACGCGCGTTAGTCGGCGCGGACTGGCGAACCAGTACGCCATACACCGCATCGGCATATCGAAGCTGCCCGTCGGGGCTCGACGCGTTGTACGCGCCCACCGCCTTCCACGTCGCCCCGAATCGCGCAACGTTGGAGCGGATGATCCATGCACCGACATAGGCATTGACACACGGATCGAGCAGGTCATGCGCCACGATGCCGTAGCGCTTCAGGATAGGTAGCCAGCCCGAATTGATCTGCATGAGACCGATGTCGAGGCTACCGTTCGCGTTGCGATGAACGGCATCGCTGCGCATCGCCGACTCATGCTGTGCAACCGCGCGCAGCAGCACGGGCGGAACACCTTCGTTTGCGGCCGCGTCATCCAGGCAGTCCGCGTGTACCGGGCACGAGAGCGCAAGCACAACGGCCGGCGCCAACCAGATACACTCCGCGCGCGACCCCCTGCTGCCTCGCTTGCACAAGACGCTACCCACTGCTGTATTCATCGCCCACTGCCTCCATCGGTAATGCGCCGAAGCACCGATGTCGTTTTCGTAATGACAAAAAGAAAACCCGCGGGGTCATTCAGACCCGGCGGGCTTGACTGCAATCATTGTCGATCAGATAAGGACTACATAGAAACGGATTCTGCAAAGCGGCCCGTCACTGCGCACTGTTCTCCCACCTCAATTCCATCGGTGCTTCGGGCCGCTAACGCGTACTCGGTCGTGCGACGCACGTTGACCGGACCAGATTGTGTACTGCCACTCTAGGCGAGGTTTTCTGAGCGTGCAAGTACGTGCCAGAGCCGCCAATACGGGAACAGATTCCCCGGCGTTCCCGGGCATTCCCCGCTATTCCCGAAAATAAATTTACTTGCGTAGCACTTTCGCCGCAATACCCGCAGCCGGTCGCACTTGAATGCGCCTTCGTAACAGCCCGCCTCAGCCGGTCTCGCCGACGAAAGCCGACCAGAACCGCTTCGTCGCAGTAGCCGGACACGGACATTCATGCGCTGATTGCACCGACAGCGTGTGCCGCAAACCGCTGCTACGATCGGGGTATCTGCAATTCCGCCACGATCATGAAAAGCCATCGGGTGCACGTTCGAGTGGCTGAGCCGGGACATCGTGTCGCTGATCGAATTGGACGTCATCGCACGACGCGAGATCCAACGAACGGCGGTCATCAAAAACACAGTTGTCGCCGCGCAATGTTGGGTTGCAACGGAAACGAATGATGACTCATCGGTTATTGGCTAGGATGTGTTGACTCAAACCTTCTTCGAACAGAATTTTGTTCCACTGATCGTGGTCGGAGAAGCGGCACGACGCAGGGGCATCGGTACGAAGATTCTGCGCGGATTGGAGTCGCAGTGCATGGACCAAGTTGCTAACATCGACAAATACGTCCAACATCCCGATGCGTTCGCTCCACTGCGCTGCGGTTTTGTATAGAGCGGCTATATCGATAACCTGGACGAGGGTGATCCAGAGTTAGTCTTTGTGAAGCTCGTGGCCCATTGACGCCTGAACCCAAGAACGTCGGCCGACGACGGTCCGAAGTCGACCCATAACAGACCGTCGATTCTGCAGATAGCGGTCGTTCAAAATCCCTCTAACGAGTCCCTTCCCCGTCTGGTACTGTCGATCCCGGCTGACCTAGCTCACATCTGATTCTGGCGCTGACATGCTCGCAGGATCTATTGCACCGCGTATGCGGCTCTCACGCTCTGCATATTCTGCAAAACACACACGTGATATGACTGTTCGCGCGGCTAGAGCAGCGCGCCGTTTCTGTAACGCGCCTCGCACGAGCGTCTGTTCACGTTTGCCGCGATGTTGCTTTGGCTATTCGCCAGCGATTGCAGGATGCATTGATCGTAGTCTGGATTGTCGGTGCCGAGCGCCAGGGCCGAGAGCGGCGACGCGAGCGTGATCGAGAGAAGCAGATTGGCGAAATTGCGCTTGATTGTGGGCAAGACGCAGGATAACCGCGGCCAATCGCACCATGTCGCATTTCGATGCGAAGGGTGCACGCTAGAAGGAGCGGACAGCAACTGGCGCTGTCCATACCATCGTCAGGCAACCTCGGGGCGCAAGGTAGGCTGCGCCAATACAAGCCGATTGCCGCCGAGCGACTTCGCGTTGTATAACGCCGCGTCGGCAGCTGCCAGCAGGTCGGCAAGCGTGGGCGCTTCGGTTCCGAACTGTGCGAGACCGATGCTGACGGTTGCTTGTATCGCGACGCCGTCAATCCGGTGAGGGATCGTCTCAGCGAAACGTTTAGCGACGATCTCGCCCACCTCTTTGGCGCGAAGGCTGTTATGGTGGGGAAGCAGGGCAGCGAACTCTTCTCCGCCGATGCGCGCGAGAATCGCATCAGGACCAACCACGCTCCGGGCAATGTCGCCAAATGCTTTCAATACCTCGTCGCCCGTCTTATGACCGTAGCGATCATTGATTGTCTTGAACAGATCGAGATCGAATGCAAGGAGGGAAATCGGGCGGCGTGATTCTGCGTCGCGGATTACGCGTGCGCCCTCTTCGAAAAACCATCTGCGATTGCCAAGGCGAGTCAGGTAATCCGTTTGGGAGTCTCGTAGAAGCTCGCCATGGGTCTCATCGCGGATCAGCCTCAGCAGGGTCATCGGCAGAACAACCGAATACAGGACTCCTTCGTACATCGTAATGTTGCTGGCGATCGTCACAATGTCCTGCCCGTACCGTGCCGCCAGCAGAGGCAGGACGCACGCTCTGGCAGCATATAGGAGCGCATGGATGCCCGTCACCAACACCGCGATATGCCGCGACTGCATCGATTTCATGCCGTCGCATCGCAGCAGCTCGAAAGACGTCACGCCGCTAGCCAACGCGATCGGAATCGCGCTCGCGTAGTACCACACCGAACCCTCCCAGCGCGCGCCTGCCACGGCCCATGTGAGCGCCAGCAGGATGAGCATCGCAGCAGAGCTGTTACGGTATTGCCGGCCGCTCAAGGATGCGACGCCTTGCAGGACCAATAGATAGCCACTTACGATAACGAGGTTGCTCAAGGCGGAGCCAGTCGCACCGGGCATCTCGTGACGAACTATCGCCGCCGCACAGCCGATGGCAAGCGTTGCGTACCCCGCTGCCAGTATTTTCAGTTCCTTGCTGCGCCTGGGATGTGTTCGATGTTCCCAGAGCGTCATCCCGGAACTGGCGAAAAGCGTCCCGACCACGAGGAAATAAAGGGTGAGAAGATCAACGTGCATCGCGGAGGAGAGAATCCTACGCCGGTGTATCGCGGCGGCAATTCCAGCAAAAAATTCGATAGTGGGATTGGATGATAGTCGAGTATGGTCCTGGCTGCACTTGGAGGACGCTCACCTTAGCGAAGGAGAGAAACGGCAATACGGCGCCCCAGCCCCATGTAACGGCAAAAATGGCCAGAACTTTAGAGCCGTCTAGTAAAAGCATCTGATGGCCGTGGTCGGCCGGCGTCTCCCGGCCCTGGGTTTATCTGTCGATTGTCAACAATCTAGACGCCAGTGGCCAACGTCCGTAGTTGGCCGGTCAATGCCTCATGCGATCGAAGCGCCTAGTTCGCTTCCTCCAGCATACGAGTCCGATGTGCGATCAAGCCTATCCCTGCGATGCCAGCGGCAAGAGTACACACGCCCGACGCAACGATGACCGGCGCATAACCGAACCAGCCAAACAAGCCAGGGGCAGCGAGATAGGCAAGTAGCAACCCAGAGAATACCGCGCACATCTGCAACCGGTAGATTTGCGATACCCGGTGTGAGGGGAATTCACTCTGTATGAGGTGCAGTATCGCAAGGTTTTCGAATGGGCCATTGATGGCAGCAAATCCAGCGATCAACATGAGCAAGGGCCGGTCATGCGCGATCGGTAACAGAATCACACCCAGCCCGAAAATTATCTTTGAAGCCACGAGCCACAAACCGGGGCGTCTTACCTTGAAACTGGCGAGCACCAGATTGGACGAAAGGTTGCCTATGCCATAGGCCATCATCATCAGGCTATAGTCTGTTAGTGGATCATGACTGACCTGCCGCAGATAAAGCATCATTCCCAACTGTACGCCCATCGCCCACGCGATGTTGCCAATCATATTGGCGAACAGGCCGTACTTTAGAATGGCGTGCCCGCGTACTGCACGGGCACCGCCTATAAGGCTATCAATGATTGCTGCCGCTCCCGAAAGGCTCTGATCGCGGTGGATATCGAGTTTGCCCGTTACCGCACGCACGGCCATCGCGGACAGCAGGAAGGTTACAGCGGTAACGATGAAAAACTGGCCGGTTGGCAAAATGCCATTCACCAGTGCAACAAGACTTGGGCCCAGGATACGTGCTGTTCTTCGCGTTGCATCGAATAATGCATTTGTGGCATGACGCATTCCAGGCTCCGGTGCTATTACGGGTAACATCGCCTGCAAAGCCGGATCAAAAACGGAGGTGACGAGCGCGACGCACGTGGCTGTGGCAGCCAGCAGAGGGAGTGTCAGCACTCCGAGAAGCCCCGCTAGCGAAAGCATCAAAACGAGGAGCATACGCGTGAAGTCCGCCGCGATCATGGTCACCCCGTGCCGCCACCGGTCAGTTACAACGCCGCCAAACAGGCTCCCGGCCAATAGGCCTGCTGCCTGTAAGGCCGAGACATAGCCGGCATCACGTCCAACCAGTCCGACTGCGATCCAGACCACCGCGATCATATAAAACTCGGATCCTGTGGCGGCGAATACCTGCCCGGTCCAAAGGAGCGCAATCGGGCGACGAGAGAGCGGTTTGAGTACGAGCATGAAATGTCCGTCGGGATTGAATGGGTTGACCTGGCAACATTCGAACGAACGTCACGTTGCACCACTGACCGACGTCAGCGATTGTCGATGGCAGAGGCCTCCGAGCGGCATTCGAGTTCCCCGCCCATCGCCTTTCGCGAGCATGAAGGCGGATATGGGCACCGGGTAGCGACGTGCTTAATTTGCGTAGGTCCATGGAGGTTCCGCGAATGTCTCGCCAATCCACTCCACAAACGCGCGCGTCTTTGCGGGCTCATGTTTAACGGACGCACGAATCACGCTCACTCCGGTCTCGCCTCTCACCTCCCAGTCCGTCAGAACCTGCACCAGCCGGCCTTCCGCGAGTTCGCGTCCAACCAGCCAGTCCGTTGCCATGATCACTCCCATGCCAGCGAGCGCGGCCTGCACGACCGCCTGCGCATCGTCCATCTGAAGTCGCCCGCCTACCCTGATCGCGCGGTTCTTGCCGTCCCGACGTAAATGCCAGACCGGATGGGTAGCCAGCCGGGTAAAGCTTATGCACTCATGTTGTGACAGGTCATCAGCTTCGTGTAACGAAGGCCGCACATCGAGATAGGACGGCGCAGCACAGATCAATCGTCGGGTTGTCGCCAGGCGGCGTGCCACCAGACGACTATCCGTCAATTCGCCAATCCGCACGCCGACATCGAACTCCTCCGCGATGAGGTCCACGTATCGGTCGGAGTAGCAGGCTTCGATGCGAACCCCAGGATGCCGGACGAGGAACTCTGGAAGTCGCGGCGCTATCCATAGTCGCCCGAACTCGACTGGCAGGCTCAGCCGTAACAGCCCTGTCGGTGAAGACGACATGGCGCGGACCTCGTCTTCGGCGTGACGCACCATATCCATTGCCTCACGGATCCGGTCCCGAAAGCGGGCACCCGCTTCGGTAGCCGCAACCCGACGCGTTGAGCGTTCGAGGAGGCGAATGCCAAGGCGCGCCTCCAACGCCGCGACGCGTCTCGATACAACCGAACCATCCCTACCGAGACGACGACCCGCCGCAGAGAAACTGCCGGTTTCAAGCACCGCGAGGAAAGCCTCATTCTGGTCTGTTTCAATACTTCCCATTCATGCACCGCACGCAGCAATGTTATGTTTCTTCAAGGGATTATAGCGTCCATGCCTTGTTACCATTTGCCTCATCGCGGATGCACCTTCCGGAGGCTTTTCCATGCGGGCGTTTCAACTGGCGTCTTTATCGATCGACTCGCTTCACCGTGCCAACGTGCCCACGCCCAAACCCGCGGCTGACGAAATACTGATGCGCCTGCGGGCCGCAAGCCTGAATTATCTTGATCTCATGGTGGCGTCGGGCCGGTTGGGCCATGCCGACGCACCTTCCTTCATTCCCGGCACCGACGGCGCAGGAGAAATCGTCGAGCTCGGCAGCCGTGTCAAAGGATGGTCGACAGGCGACAGGGTTGTCCCAGGACTCATGGTGGACTGGGTCTCCGGTCCCATCACTCGCGCCGCGTCCGAGCGTTTGCGAGGCGTAACCATGCCCGGCTCGCTCGCGGACTATGCTGTGGTTCCCGCGACATCTCTGGTTCGCATACCCGACCAGTTGCAGTTTGTAGAGGCCGCCAGCCTGCCTATCGCAGCGACGACTGCCTGGAATGCCATTCTCACGGGTAATGTCCGGCCAGGGTCCGTCGTGCTGCTCCTCGGCACGGGCGGTGTAAGCGTGTTCGCGTTGCAGTTCGCGAAAGCGGCTGGCGCACGGGTCATCATTACCTCCTCATCTGACGAGAAGCTTGATCGCGCTCGCAAGCTCGGCGCAGACGTGACAATCAATTACCTCTCAACGCCGGAATGGGACGACGTCGTCCTCGCAGAGACGGCCGGTGCAGGTGCGGATCTTATCGTCGAAACGGTCGGTGCGGCGACGTTTCCCCGCTCCCTCAAAGCGGCGGCCATCGCGGGAACGATCTTCGTAGTGGGCTTTGTCAGCGGAATGGATCTCACGATTCCCGTGTTGCCAATCAATCTCAAGACATTGCGCATCATCGGCAGCAACACGGGCTCGACGGCGAACCTGGCCGATGCTGTTCGTGCGATCACGGAGACCGGCATCAAGCCTGTGATCGATCAGGTTTTCGGTTTCAATGACGCCCATGGCGCCTATCGCCTCCTCGACGGGGCGACGCACTTCGGCAAGGTTGCCATCGAGATCAGTCCACAATAAGGACCTTCGAATAAAGAACTTCGGGCAGCAGCAACTCACTAGCAGAAAATGAAACTATGAGCGGCGAGCGCGGCGATGTCGAGGCATGCCCACCAACCTTGAAGCAATCGGACTTGACTGCCTGGTCAACATCCGGGTGAGTGACGCGCGGGAAACGCTTGTCGATGTCGGCGGTCCGGTCGATCTTGTCTTGCCTGACGCCGTGTTCATCCTCGATCGGCCGGTTCTGAAGCTGCTCGCGCCATATCTGCTCACCGGCAGGCCGATCCTTGCGCAAAACGCCTTCGATCACGACAATGACTATCCGGCTTATGTCCGCAATCCGCCAAACGGCTATCTCTCCCAGCCAATTCCCATCAGTGCGAGCTGGGGCAACGAGTTCGCTGTAGTCACGTGATGATCGCCCTTGCTCACCGCGATCCCCCTTGGGTCGCGCAGATCCGTCATCTTTCAGCAGAAATCCCGGCTCTGCGTCGCAAGCTCCCCCAGCAACGACGACAGATCCATGAGATGTTGCGCAACCAGATGACGAACCTCCCCTTCGCGTTGCCACACACCATAGACGCCAAGCAGCGAGGCACCGAGCACTTCCGCGCGCTGCCTCTGGAGTACTTCTGGCCGGATGATCACATTCACGTTGCCGGTCTCGTCCTCCATCCTTATGAAGATCACGCCTTTGGCCGTGCTGCCGCACTGTGACGATGACGCATCCGCGTGCCAGCTGTCCGTTCCTGTACGTGTGCAGCACGTCCGCCGGCATCAGCCGCTGTTTCAGCAGCCGGGGACCACCTCATTGCAGAACCACCTTGCGCTCGAGACGCTTCGTCGCGGCTGCGGGAAAAGCGTCCACATTTCATTTCTGTTCCGGGCCATTTTCCTGACATACCTTCTGCGCGATCGCGTAAAGGAATGCTGTAGCGTCGACGTGTTCCGAAAGGCGGAAGCGGCCCTGTACCGCTGCGCTCAGCGTGCCGGGCACGATGGCTCATGGCTACTTCCCGAAACAGATATCGATGAGCTGCTGGTCATCCTGACGATTCACGACCGGCAGCTTGCATCCGTACCCGCCCATGTTCACAACGCGGCATGTGCACGTGTCATGCGCTACGCAACGAGCAGCGAGCCATCACCCATTCCCGCAGCCGATGTCGATACCGCTGCACCTGGTGGATGACACAAAGTCTTGCACACGCACCTGGAGAAAGACCGATGAAGATCATCCGAAGTCGCGAGTTCACGGCGAAGCGCCCCTGGGGCGCCCTTGATATCGCCAGCATGAACGGAATAACCGTGCGCCTTCACTGGACGGACCAGCCATACAGGTGGCATGTCAACGACGGCGAGGAAGTGTTCGCCGTGCTTGATGGTACCGTCGACATGCACTATCGCGAATTGGGCATCGAACGCGTCGCGGTCCTGCAGATCGGCAAGGTCTTCTTCGCAGGGGTCGGCGGCGAGCACGTTGCCCATCGGGAGGGACACAGGCCCGTATCCTCGTCATCGAACAGGAAGGCAGCGTCTCAGACGCCCTCCACAGCGCCTGTCCCTTCCCGCCGTGAATGAACCGACAGGCGGCAGATAACTTCCGTCCCACTTGCGCGTGGGCCGGGGTTCCAGTTGGCGCTTATCGGTAGCATATTTCGCCGCCGGGTTGATCGCTCATCAAGAGGTCCGCTAACTAGTTAGGCTCACCAACGGCGGGAAAACCTCATCGACACTCTCCCCGATAGCTTCGTCCGATAAGGGCTCGAAAATCAACAACCCTAACTCCCGATGATCATCGTCGAACTCGTGCGAGGCCGGTCGACCGACCCCGAGGCAGCTTGTGAAGCGGGAACATTCGATAAGCTCGGCTCATGACCTTACTTGCGCTAATACATCTCGCAATGCCGGTCGATTCATTCTGGTAAGGAGGCAGCGCAGATAGTAGTCGACATAGACCGTCGCCTGTGCAATCGACACACTTCTTGTCCCGGCCGTATCGAGGTACTCGACAGCTGATGTAACGGCCACCCCAGCTCCGTGAACAACGGCATGAATCAGCGCATCACCCGAGCCGATACCGGTCAGCCGCGGTAGGGGCATGCTATGCGCGCGACAGAGCTCGGCTAGCTGAGCACCTACGCCGGACGGTTCTCGTACGAGAAGCCCCTGTTCCTTTGACAGGTCGTGCAGCGACAGGCTGCGCCGGTTCGCCCAGCGGTGCTCGGCACTCACGACCGCGATCAACGGCGAGCGACGATACAGAACCCGGTGAAGTTCGGCGTCTGCCGGATCGGGCCCTGCAGAAATCACCAGATCCAGCTCGAAGTTGTACAGTTGCTGGCGCACGTGAGGTTCGTCAATGAACGCCAGCTCCACCTCCACGCCTGGCAGCCGTTCGCGCAGCTCCTTCGCGAAAACGACACCAATGGCCGACGATACCGAGCCGAGCTTGATGGTCGTAGCACGCCGGTCCCTCACCTGTGCGAGCAGGCTCATCGCTTCTCCCTCGCACGCGAACATGCTCTGGGTGATGGCAAACAGTTCGTCGCCAATCCGGGAAAGTACAGCCCTGCGCGACTTCCGGTAGAAGAGCTCAATGCCAAAGCGTTCTTCGAGTTCCTGCACTTGCTCCGTCACAGTTGGCTGCCCGATGCCCAGATACTGCGCAGCAGCGGTAAATCCCCCCGTCAGCGCAACGGCATGAAACGAACGCAGCTGCTTGTAGTACTGGGATGCCATATCAGCCGCGAAGAAATAAAAACCATCAATTCGAATAAGAGCTGCGCGCCCAAGGCTGCGCAGCCTGCCGGAAGGTCGCTTTCTTATAGTAATTTTCGCTTAGAAAATCACTAGAAACAATAAGGAGGCCTATTAACGCGTCTATCGACCATATTATCGGCTGTACCGATGGAAATCAAAAATAAACCGATTTGACCGATGGAGCGGCATCGCTGGACACTGATCACCACCCCAACACGATTGATTCCTCTATCCATGAACACCGTCCATCTGACCCAAGCCACCTCGCTCGGGCCCCTACAGGGGCTTGCCACGATGATCGTGATCGGCGTGGTGTTGCTATGCCTCGTCTACTACGTCAAGCGCCGCCTCGTTACCACAACGCGAGACTTTGTTATCGCAAACCGCAAGATCGGCTTCGGCTTTGGCGTGGCCGGGCTCATTTCCATATGGACATGGTCGATGGCAGTCATGATGTCGTCCGGGCTGACATTCCAGTACGGGCTGTCCGGCCTCTTCTGGTTCACGGTCCCCAATGGCCTCGCGGTCATTGCCATCATTCCGTTCGCCAAGAAGATCCGCCAGGTGATGCCCGAGGGCTACACGATCGCCCAGTTCGTCAGCTCGCGTTTCGACCATTCGAAGGCGGCCGCCACGGTGGTCACCATCGGCATGCTGTTCGGCTCAATCATCGAAATCACCATCAACCTGAAGGGCACGTCGCTCGTCGTGTCCAGCATATTCGGACTCGACCCGCGCGCAGCCGCAGCGGCTGGCATCGCCATCGTGCTCGTCTACAGCCTGCTCGGCGGCCTGTGGGCGTCGATGACCAACGCCACGCTCGTGACGCTCTTTCGAGCAGTACCCGCCGCAATCATCGCGATCGGCGTGCTGCAGTTCGTCGGCGGCGCGACGCCCGTGTGGAACGGCGTGGCGGCACACGGCGCGTCATACCTTTCCGTGACCCGCCCCGACGTGGCCTCGGGCTTCGGGATCACGCTTGCGCTCGGCATCCTCACGGCGTCGCTCGCCGGGCAAGAGTTCTGGCAAGTCGTGTGGGGACTCAAGAAGAAAGAAGTCAGCCGGACTTTCCTCTGGGCGGGCGCCTGGTTCTACCCGATCCCCATCTGTTTCGGCGCGCTCGGGCTGGTCGCGCTCGCACTGAACGTGGACGTGAACCGCGATCTCGGCGGCGACACCGCCGCAGTCGGTCCGTTCGTCGTCTCGCATCTGGGCCTTCCTACGTGGATGGTCTACACCTATGCAGCCGTCATTCTGACCGCGTGCTATTCGACGATTGATTCGGCGCTCTGTGCATTCAGTTCCACCTGCGCGGTCAACATCATCAAGCCGCTGGTTCCCTCCCTCGCTGACCGGCCGCTGCTGCTCTGGTCCAAATCCGCTATGGCCATCGCCGCCGTCATCGCAGCGGCGATCGTCCTCACAGGCGCGGATTTCAATACGATCGTCCTCACGTCCTATGCGATCCGCACCGCTATCCTGATTCCGCTAATGCTGGCGATTTTCTGGCCGCGCATGAACGTCTCTGGATTCGTCTGGGGCACTGCTGCAGCCATCGCTATCGGCATGCCGATCCGCGCGCGGTACGGCGAGCTGGCCGGCACCGCTGCCATCCTGCTCGTAAGCGCGCTCGTGCCGATCGTGCTCGGCCTGCTCAATCGCAAGCGGTTCGACTATGCCGTGCTTTCGCGCCAGGACGATGTCGCCGCGACGCCGGACACCTTCGAAGCCGCAGTGAGCCATTCCGGCACCTGAGCGCCCTTTCCTTCATGGAGTCTTTTCAATGAATCCCGTTCCTTTCTTCGTATCCCCCACGACCGGTGCCGTGATGATCGTCGGCATCGTCATCGCGGCGTTCTATCTACGATATATGTGGCGTGCGCTGTCGAAAGCGTCGCGCGATCGCTATCTGGCCGACGACGGAATCGATGACCGCTACGGCCACAGCCTGCTTGGTGCGCTCATCGCGCTTGGCGCGTCGATCTTCCTTGTCTGCGCATATGGTTTCGCGCCAGTCTTCCTATACCTGGGACCACTCGCGTGCCTGCTGAGCCCGGTGGCCATCATCTATTGCTTCAGCGAAGAGCTCAAGGACTAGGGTTCTTCTTAGTCTCCGCGCCCCAATGACAAATCCCGATACCCCATGAAAAAAAAGATGCATTTTCTCGCGTTTGCCCAGCATGGCGTGATCAACCACGCCATCGCCATGTGGGCGCACCCACGCGACAAGGTCGGCTACGACTATGCCCGCCCCGAATTCTGGCAGGATCTGGGGCGACTGCTCGAACGGGGTCGTTTCGATGCTATTTTTCTTGCCGACGAACTCGCGCCCTACAACGTCTACAAGGGCGACGTCGACATTTCCATCCGTTACGCGGCGCAATGTCCCGTTCACGACCCCGCGACGCTGGTCCCGGTCATTGCCCTCGCGACGAAACATCTCGGTATCGGCATTACCTTGTCGACGACGTTCGAACACCCGTACACGCTTTGCCGCCGCCTCTCCACGCTTGATCACCTGACCGACGGGCGGGTCGGCTGGAACATCGTCACGTCGTACTCGTCGAGCGAATTCCAGGCGATGGGCGTGACCGACGTGATTCCACGCGAAGAACGCTACGCGCGCCTGGAAGAGTTCATGGAAGTGAGCTACCAACTATGGGACAGCTGGGCGCCGGACGCTATCGTCGCCGATGCGGAGACTGCTTTGTACGCTGATCCGTCGAAAGTGAAAAAAGTTGCACACGAGGGCCGCTATTTTCGTTGCCATGGTCCCTCGTTCGTGCGCCATTCCCCGCAGGGACGCCCGGTGCTCTGGCAAGCGGGCTCGTCTGCGCAAGGCCGGGATTTCGCCGCCCGGCACGCGGAAGCCGTGTTCAATATCCAGCCGACTGCCGAAACCATGCGTGCCTATACCGACGACATCCGCCGCCGCGCACATGCCCACGGTCGCGATCCGGAGTCAGTCAGGATTTTCTTCGGTTTGCAGATCGTGCTCGGCGAAACACGCGAATCCGCTGAGGAAAAACTGGCGGCCTTCAAGGCGAAGATTCCACTCGATGGCGCACTCGCCAAACTGTCAGGAGACATCGGCTTCGATTTTTCGAAACTGGACCTGGATGCGGACATTGGCGATATCGAGGTGCCGGGCATCCGCGGACAGTTCGACGCAATCATGGCAGCCAACGGCGGCAAGCCCGTCACGGTGCGCCAGGCCGCGGAGATATACGGCATGAGCCTCGGCGCCCCCGTGCTCGTGGGAACGGCCTCTGACGTTGCAGACCAGATGGAGACGCTTTTCGAAGCAGGTGGGCACGACGGCTACATGATCATGGCCACGTACATGCCCGGATGTTTTCAGGAGTTCGTCGAAGACGTCGTGCCGCTGTTGCAGGCTCGCGGGCTCTATCGAACCGACTACACGGGGCGGACGCTGCGCGAGCATCTGAGCGAACGGTAGGCGTCTCGATCGGGCTGCCTCATCGGTGACGCGCGCTAATTCCGTACGGGGATATGGCATGGACGAATTCGCATAAGTACCGCCAGACGTGCGACTTACCATTCGGAGACCAGACCACGGATCAGCGATGCCGTGGCCGTTTCCAGTCGAGGCAGGTATGAACGTTCCGCGCAGGCATATGCATTTTCTCGCGTTTTGCGAGCATGGCATCATCAATCACGCAATCGGCACATGGCGCCATCCGCGCGACAAGGTCGGCTATGACTTCACGCTTCCCGAGTACTGGCAGGATCTCGGCCGGACGCTCGAACGGGGACTCTTCGATGCGATTTTCCTTGCCGACGAACTCGCCCCCTACAACGTCTATCGGGGCGCGGTCGACGACAGCATCCGTTACGCTGCGCAATGCCCGGTTCACGACCCCGCCACACTCGTGCCGGTCATCGGGCTTGCTACCACACGCCTTGGCATCGGCCTCACCCAGACCACGACGTTTGAGCACCCATATACGTTGTGCCGCCGCCTGTCGACACTCGATCACCTCACACGAGGCCGCGTCGGCTGGAACATCGTGACGTCGTATTCGTCGAGCGAGTTCCAGGCCATGGGACTCTCCGACGTCGTACCCCGAACGGAGCGCTACGCCCGACTGGAGGAGTTCATGGAAGTCTGCTACGCGCTGTGGGATAGCTGGGCGCCAGACGCCATCGTCGCAGACGTTGCGACCGGCATATATGCGGATCCGGACAAGGTGAAAAAGGTCGCCCATGCCGGCAAATACTTTCGATGTCACGGCCCCTCTTTCGTGCATCGCTCGCCTCAGGGCAGGCCGGTGCTCTGGCAGGCGGGGTCGTCAGAGGCTGGACGGGCCTTTGCGGCCCGGCACGCAGAAGCGGTGTTCAGCATCCAGTCGACCCCGACCTCAATGCGCGCATACGTCGACGACATCCGCTCGCGTGCGGCAACGGCGTCGCGGAACGCCGGGGGGCCGCGCATCTATCTCGGCGTCCAGATCGTGCTCGGCGAAACGCATGCGTCGGCAGTGGAGAAACTCGAGGCTCTGAAAGCCAACATTCACATCGACGGCGCGCTCGCGAAGCTGTCGGGCGACATCGGATACGACTTTTCCCAGCTCGCACTCGATGACGAATTGATCGACATCGATGTTCCAGGCATTCGTGGGCAATTCGACGCACTGCGCGGGATCAAGGGTGGTCAGCCCGTTACCTTACGCGAGGCCGCTGAGGTCTACTCGATCAGCCTGGCAGCTCCACTACTTGTAGGAACAGCGGCCGAAGTCGCTGACGAACTTGAACATCTGATGGACGTGGCGGGCAACGACGGATTCATGTTGCTTGGCACCTATATGCCCGGATGCTTTCGGGAATTCGTCGACGATGTGGTGCCAATCCTGCAACGGCGCAATCGCTATCGATCGAACTATCCCGGCGTCACATTGCGCGAAAACATGCTTCAAGACTGACCGGCCACTACGCCGCGGCTGGCTTCCCCATCAACCGGAAAATATTCAATCCATGAGTAAGAAACAAGCGCATCTCCTCGGCTTCGTTCAACACGGCGTGAACAGCCACGCCACCGGCATGTGGCGCCACGCCAGGGACAAGATCAACTGGAACTATGCCGCCCCGGACTACTGGATCCACATGGCACGCACAATGGAGCGCGGATTCTTCGACGCCATGTTTATCGCCGACGAACTGGCGCCGTACAACACACATGGCGGCAGCTCCGACCCGGTCATCCGCTATGCGGTGCAGTTTCCGGTTCACGAGCCATCGACCATCGTGCCGATAGTGGCGGGCGCGACGCGCCATCTGGGCGTGGGTGTTACGTTGTCGACCGCGTTCGAGCACCCGTATTCGATGTGCAGACGTCTGTCGAGCCTCGATCATCTTTCCGGTGGCCGTGTCGCATGGAATATCGTCAGTTCGTACTCGAAAAGCGAATGGGACGCTTACGGCGCATCCATGACCGACCGCAGCCGCCGGTACGAGCGGCTCGAGGAATACATGGCCCTGTGCTACGAGTTGTGGAACTCCTACGAAGACGGCGCGATCGTTGCGGATCGGGCAAGCGGCATCTACGCGGATCCGTCGAAGATCCGTGAGGTCAACTTCGACGGGCAGTTCTTCCGCTGCCGGGCCCGCCATTTCGTCGCGCCGTCGCCGCAGGGACATCCCGTTCTCTGGCAGGCCGGATCGTCCGATACCGGACGTGACTTCGCTGCCAGACACGCCGAGGCTATCTTCGCCGTACTTCCGACCGTGAACAGAATGCGGCAGTACACGGAAGACCTCAACAACCGCCTGGAGCACAAATTCTCACGCCCTCCCGGCAGCGTGAAGCTCATCTTCGGTCTTCAGACCGTCGTCGGCGAAACGCGTGCGGAGGCAGAAGACAAATACGAGCGCATCAAGGCGTGCATTCCAGCCGAGGGCGCGCTCGCCTGGATGTCCGGCCACTTCGGGCTTGATTTCTCGCGGTACGACCTCGATGAATATGTCCAGAACATCGAGGTACCCGGCATCCAGGGCTTGTTCGAATCCGTCGTGTATGCCAAAGACGGCGCGCCCGTTACCCTTCGGGAAGCCGCGATGATTTACGCCCAGGGAATGGGTATGCCGGTCGCCGTCGGCACCGCGAAGGACATCGTGGACGCGATGGAAGTCTATATGGACGAAGGCGGCGCAGACGGCTTTATGCTTGCCGCAACCTACACGCCAGGCTGCTTCGAGGAGTTCGCCGATCTGGTCACGCCAGAGCTGCAACGCCGGGGGCGGCTGCGAGGAGCCTATACCGGCCGCACGCTGCGAGAAAATCTGATTGGGCGGTGAGGCTGCCATCAAGAAGCCCGGTCTACAGTTTTACTCGATGACAAGGTTAGGACATGGGCCTACGGCGGGCAAAGCCCGCAAGTCACCACGCCCCCCGGAAACAGGAAGTCGGCGCACATGGCCCATGCACCCGTCAGATGCACGGCCGTAGCCCCCTCTTCTCTAAGAGACCATTTCAGTGCGACGCGTGTTGCACTGAAATGGTCTCTTAGCAGAAATCCCGGCTCTGTGTCGCAAGCTCGCCCAGCAACGAGGACAGATCCAGGAGATGTTGCGCAACCAGATGACGGACCTCCCCTTCGCGTTGCCACACGCCATAGACGCCGAGCAGCGAGGCACCGAGCACTTCCGCGCGCTGCCTCTGGAGCACTTCTGGCCGGATGATCACATTCACGTTGCCGGTCTCGTCCTCCATCGTGATGAAAATCACGCCTTTGGCCGTTCCCGGCTGCTGCCGCACTGTGACGATGCCGCATCCTCGTGCCAGTTGTCCGTTCCTGTAGGTGTGCAACACGTCTGCTGGCATCAGCCGCTGTTTCAGCAGCCTGGGCCGCAGCAGTTCCAGCGGATGACGACCGAGCGTCAGGCCCGTCGAGCGATAGTCGCCTACGATATCCTCCGCTTCAGAAGGTGCGCCAAGCGCAGGCGTCACCTCGCGAGGCTTTGCCGCGGCAAGCAGGTCCCGGTCCGGCACGGCAACCACCGATTGCCACAGCGCCTCACGCCGGTTACCGGCAAGCGAGACCAGGGCATTCGCCCCGGCGAGCACCTGCAGGTCATGCCGGTCCAGCTGCGCGCGGCGCGCTAGATCGTCCGTCGAGTCGAAAGGTCTCACCGCGCGTGCAACCTCGATGCGCTGCGCAGCCCCATCACGCATCCCGCGCTGAAGCTAATGCGCGAGTCTTCCACCTTCGCCGCCAGTTGCGCCCCGACGGCTTCTTTCGGATGTTGATTTCCGTACCGGTCAATAAGTCCAATGACAAAACGTCCACGGTACGTCTGGCAGATCGAAAACTTTCCTTGCATCTGCTCGACGAACTCGCACAATTCGGCGTCCCCGATCCCTCTCGCATCCAAATGATCCAACAACGCCGAATGTAGTGCCAGCGCATCATCGAAGGTGATGTCGACCAGTGGCCCAATGATCGGCGGGGCGTAGTGTGCCGACTTTTGAATGGCCATTGCGTTCGGGTAGGCACCGAAGCACGTGCTCAAATGAACGACGGTATGCTTCGGGAGAGATCGAAACACTTCGCTATGTAGCCAGAGAGAAATGGACTGCTCGTCCCCATCGACTTTACGGCCAGGTATCTCGAGGTCGCCGGAAAGTTCGTGACCGTGAGCGCTTATCACCAAGACCTTCGGCGAATTTTCGGGGATCCGGGAAAGAGCAGCACAAGCCTCCGCGATACACTGATCGAAGGCTTTCCCCGAGCGATAGATCTGCTTGTAGAGGCACTCGTGTCCGGCGGCGTCGATGCCGAAGATTTTCGACTGAGCACCATCGCGGCGGATGTTCGCCTGCTCGATGATTGCGTAATGGGCCATGCGCTTTTCCGTTTCGTCTATCAGACTTCAGCCCAGCTAAGTTAGCCGTGCCTCAGATGGGGTCGGGCAAAATCTTCCAACACTTGGATCGCAGTCAGTATGTCGTTCGTCAACTTGTTATCTGCCGAGTTGCGAGTTCCGAAAACTTCCGATCTGACCTTTTTCGAGAACTCACGGTCAACTTTAAAATTCTCATTTTCACTTACGCAGTTCTCGATATAACTTTCGATCGCCGCGTAGAGCATGGACACGCAACACGACAACCGCTGTGTTGCTTCGCGCGCATCCGCTCCCCAAATTGCTTCAACTTCAAGGCTGCGAGTATCGAACTCTTTTAAAGACGTGGCGACATGCGACCAACGATGTTTGAATACATGGTTCCAAGCATTCACTTCATCCTTCGTGGACGGATTGATGCCGCCCTGCTTATATCCTGCCGGGAATTCCGCTGCGACCACGAGCGGAGCGCGACAGTTGAACAGCGCCTCCCGAAGTGAATATGACGCACGCATCAGCGCTAGTGCAGCCTCGAATTTGGTTCTTCCGCCAAGCTCGCGGAGCCAGTTATTCAGCCCCTTTCGAGCGACGAGCGCCGTGACAACCCCCGCTACCGCGAGCGCCACATCCTTGACCATACCCACGACTACGCCAGTCTCAGCTAATGCCATGACAACTCATCCATAGTCTCTTTCCCGTTACGTAATTAGCCGCTGTGGCCGCCACCATCAGAAGAGCAATCGAACGAGGAGGCGTGATGCCCATCGACCACCGCAGATTGCGAATGACAGTCAACGGGCGATTTCGTGTCGGTGTTTGTCGAAAAGGGGAACATCGGCAAGTACGAGGCCTGTGACGATCCCTTTCGATTCCGCATGCTTCTCAGCAAGCGCTGAGAGAGCTTGGGCATCGTCTTTCCTCTCTCTTGTCCGCAACCTTTCCTGTGTCTAGCTCGTAGCTGGCATCATAAGAGCCGGACATTCAAGCTTGTCCCTTTGATATGCAATTCGGTGCTGCCGTAGTCTACGAAGCCCGCGGTCGCATGGTCGATGCCATTTTCACGAAACCAAGCCGCTGCTGCGTCCTGGATACGGTTCATGAGGTCGATGACCTTATCCCATTCCGGGTGGTCGGATTTGCCATCGGTAGGTGGGAAGCCGTCCGAAAGCTTGGCGGCGGCGATCTTCTCCAAAACCTCGCGCGCTTCCCTGCTGTCGACCACGTGCCCGCTCGTTTCGCCTTTGTTCATCCCATCAATCATTTCTCTCAACGCAGCTGGCGCGAGAAAGCGAACGAAATATGCGGGTGGTTCCGTGGTCACGCTGGCCGTCTCGAACTGTGTCAAACCGTCAGCGACTGCGGCGTCAACGGCTGACTGTCGGGAGGGGAAGCCAGACACCCACTTCCCCTCAGCATTTTTGAACACGTATGTCGTTTCCTTCATAACCTTTTCCGCTGTCTAGTGCGCGAGCATTGCGCCGAGATGGAGTTCATCCGCAACCTTCTTCAAACGTTTGTCGCGCGTCCAGATGGTGATGCCAGGTTGCAGGCGCGCCGACGCTAACAGTGACGTGTCGACATATCCGATCCCTCGATTGAACAAACCTTCGCGCTCGATCAGATAGAGCGTCTCTTCCGGCGTTGCAACGGGTGAGCGTGGCAGATCGAGCAATGCGCCAAGCACAACGTCGCGATCACGCAAACTACCGAGCGAAATCTCTCCGGTCACGAATGGATGAGCCAGCACTCGCTCCTCGGCAAGCAGGGTCATCAGCATAGGTTCGGAAGCGTTCAGATGGTCAATCCAGACCGACGTATCGACGAGAATCATTCAACGCCCTGCCGGCGGCGCGGCGCCCCCTTGATGCCCGGCTGGCTACCGCCAAGATTTGCGAGCCGCTTCGCGGCTTCACGCTGGATCAAGGCCTTTAAAGCTTCGCGCACGAGTGCCGTTTTTTCCTCGACACCCGTATAGGCTTGAGCCTTGGCGATCAAGTCGTCATCAAGCGAAATAGTCGTCCGCATGGGAAACTCCATAATCTAGAGCACTGATTATAGCACCATTTGATGTTCAAAAAAGTGACTGAAGTCGTTTCGGAATAAGCGTGTTTCGCCACAACATTCGAGGCGATTGCACGCAAGGGCTGCGGAGATAGCCCGCGAACAGAGACCTGATATCGATTCGTCGAAAATTCGGGGCCGCCGGCACGCCCTCATCCGTGCGCCAGGCTCCCGTCCGTGGTGCCGGGATGTTCTAAGTCACCGCGCCGATGGAAAGGGCTTGTTGGCCGCGTATTGTGACAAGTTAAATGTAGTCCGGCTGATCTCTCCCGTCGGAGCGGCAAGCGCCTGATTCCGTATCGGCGCCACACCGCCTGAAGACTTGGCCGCAATTGGCCTGAGAGCGGCCAGATTGATACAATCGCCCTGTTGATAGCAGCAACAAAGCAAATGAAGCAGGCAGTTCATTTGCGGTATCAAACAAAGCCGCAAGGCATTCAGTATTGAATCCTTTCTGCCTGACATGAAGTGGAGTGATTGATGGCGACTTATCTGGAGCTCAAGGCCCAGGCCGAAGAATTCGCGGCAAAAGCGGAACAGGCCCGCCTTTCAGAACTGCAGACCGTGCTTGACGAGGTTCGAGCGCGGGTGAAGGAATATGGACTGACGCCTGAGCAGGTGTTCGGCCGCAAACGGGCCGCATCCAACCGGGCATCCGATGGCGCGTCCTCCCCGACCGCCAGGAATGGCACACCTCTGCCGCCCGTGTATCGGGACCCGAAAACCGGCAAGACCTGGAGCGGTCGCGGTCGCGAACCGTCCTGGATCAAGGGCAAGAAGCGCGACCGGTTCCTGATCGCGACGTGAGCCAGGACATTGTCGACGCGAGCTCACGCGAGCGCCCGGCGACATCGACACAGGCGTCGGTGAAAACGCGGCCGCCGTCTGACGGCATGACGATTTCGAACGGTATCGCCTCCTCGCGTCGGCGCAAGCCTGCCAAACGGCGAGCGAACCCGGTCTGCCCGCGAATACTGTCGCTGATGCGCTATCGGGACCGGATTGTCCGTGTCGTCGCGGAAGCACGCGGGCAACGCGTTATCATCGAATCCATCGACGACACGGGTCGCCTGCACAAGAGCCCTGTCAAATGGACAAGCCTTGAACCGTGTGGAGAGCAGCTATTCTGAGGCGCTGCCATGGACCAACTGGATATCTTCGATAACAGCCGGGACGTGATGCTGCGTAACGACGTCATTGGCGCGTTGCAGCACGACGAGACAGCCGCCGCCGGGCGGTTGCTGCTTGCGCTCGTTGCGGAGTATCCGGATGACCGCAGTATTGCCTCGCTGCGAACGATGCTGTGCGCGCTCGAAGAAAAAACCGCCACGCCATTTCCGGATCACGATGCCGCCGCTGTCGCACGCGACCAGTTACTCGCCCGGCTTGAGGCCGCCGCCGTTGAACTGCTCGGACAGCGCGAGGCAACCACATGGCTCGCGAGGCGCTGGAAGGAGATGGCATGCCGTGCAGCTTCGCTTTCCTTCCGGCCTGAGCACGGCGACTGCCATGCCGCGCCGTTCTGGCTTCGTGCCGGACACTGGACTTCGGCGATCGATGCGGTCGGGAGGATTGAATCATGGCGACGCATTCCCGCGCCGCTTGCCTGGATGAGTGAGGCCACCTACCGGCTCAACGGCATGGAAGCCGCGTGGCCGATGATGGCCGAACTCGCATGGCTGTCACCGGAGCGCCTTGACTCGCTGGCAAGGTCCCTTGCTGACCCATCACTCGACGCGCTTCTCGCGCGGTTCAATGCCACTTTCGACGGCAACGGCGACACGTCCGATCTCTGCTGGTTTCCCGCCTGGGCACTCGTGGAAAAGACCGGCCTCGCGCGATGGCTCGCGCAGGCGCAGCCATCTCGACAGCTCGCGCCTGAGCGGGCAATGCGTCTGGTCCTCGATCTGCTGAACCTCGAACGCCAGGGCCGTCATCACGAACTGGTCGAGCGACGCAAGGTGCTGCGCGATCTCAGCCCGCCGCTCTATGCGACGTACATGAAGACCCGATAGAGACCTCGATAGACGCCGCGATCGACGGCACGCTGCCACATCCCTCTGTGCGGGTCACGCCACGACTTCGCACACGCCCCAGCGGGTATCGATCAGCGACCCAGCCGCAAGCGCGCCTCTGCCGGCCAGACGAGCCCGGAAGCGGACCGGCGCATCACCGGCCGCCCGTGGAAACGGGCCGATTTCCACCACATCAAGCTCAATGCCCTGATAGCTGATTCGGGAACCCACGAACGCGCTCGTACGGGTACGCACGCCTGCCGGGATATCTCGTTCGCCGAACACCGGATCGCGCGCATTCATGCGAGAACCACCCTGACGACAACAATGCCGCCGGCCACGAACGAAACGAGACAGGGCAAATCGAGACTGTGCAAATTCATAGGTATTTCACTCCGTCACGAGGACGGCCATTTTACCCGGCGGGCGGCCCGCACGAAAAATGCGCGCCCCCCGCCCTGCAACCTGCCTTGTGATCTTGCCGGCTACCGGTTCCCATTCATGCGGCGCTGGACACCGCGGTTACCGCGAGCCATTCATTTTGCCCGCACAGTTTTTGGGGAGATGCGTTGCGGGTCCTGGCGTCGATCCCAGCTGTAGATGATGAGTTCCGTGCGACGCACACTGCTGCCCCGCCCGCCTGCCGTATATCTGACGTCGACCGTTTCCTGCGAGAAGTCCGTAAAAAGCCGCCTCATCTCAGGATGGTCATTCAGGCTCACGATCGCACGTCCCTTGAGCCGTTTCAGGATATCGGCCATCTGGCCATATTCCTCGAAGGCAAAGGGCCGACTGTAGCCCTCGGTTTCCCAGAAAGGCGGATCGAGGTACATGAAAGTATGGGTCCGATCGTACTTAGCCACGCAGGTCTGCCAGTCGAGGTTTTCGACATAAGCGCCCGAGAGCCGCAGGTGCGCGCCCGACAGCGTTTCTTCGAGCCTCAGCAGGTTAAGGCTCGGTGGACTGGTGGTCCTCGTGCCGAACGTGCGGCTCTTCACCCGGCCCCCAAAGCCGTTCGTCTGCAGGTAGTAAACACGCGCCGCGCGCTGGATATCGGTCAACGTATGGGTCGGCGTGTCGCTGAGCCATCCGAAAACCTGCCGGCTGCTGAGCGCCCAGCGGAACTGCCTCACGAACTCTTCCAGGTGATGCTGAACCACGCGATAGAGATTAATAACGTCGCCGACCAGGTCATTCAGGACTTCCACCTCGGCGGGCTCGCGCAGAAAGAACAACGCGGCAGCTCCCGCGAATACCTCAACGTAGCAGCTGTGCTCCGGGAAGCGCGACAACAGGATCGGTGCGAGACGGCGCTTGCCGCCGATCCACGGGAAAATCGGTTGTGCCATAAGCTCATCCTCCTGCAGGGGTTCAACGCTGCGGATCGGGCTCAACCCGACCTGGCGGCTCGACGGGGCGCGGCGCATCTGCCCTGTCCGCACCGGGGTCATGCCGTGGATCGCTGCGCTTCGGTGGCCGCCCGCGAGCTTCCTCTGGCAGCGGCACGGATGCTTCACGCACGATTGCCATCCTTCTCACGAAGTCCGCCACATCAATCGCGAGGCGACGATCCTGTGCACTCGAAGACCCCGCCAGTGCCTGGCCGATTTCCCGCCATGCGACGAGTGCCCCCTCGTGCGCGCCGAGCATGGCCGTTCGATCAGCGTCACCGCGTTCGAGAGCACGCTGGTCATATTCCGGCACCACACCACGTGCGCGCATGTGGACCACCGCCTGCTTCGGATAGCGGTGTGTCACGCCGCGCGTGCGCCGTGGTGTCGCATTCGCGTCCACGCCGTGTTTGCGCAACTGCGCGGCGAAGGTCTCGCGCCACCCTTGCAGATCCGTCTTGCGCGGATTCAGTCGCCGGCCATCGCGGCCCCTCGCCTGCACGCTCAGATGCACATGCGGATGCGCCTCGTCGTTATGGGCCGCGAACACATAGGCATGGTTGTCGCCGAATTCGATACGCGCGAACTCACGTGCCGCGTCGCGCACCGCCTGGCGGTCCGTTCCAGGCGGCATTGACAGCAGGATATTGAAGGTTTCGCGGCGCCGGCTTTCGGCGGGAATACCCCAGCCGCCCCGACGCCATTCCTCAACCAGATCACGCAGCGCTCCGGCACCTGAAATCGACTGCCCGTCCTGGTCTTCCATTTCGACCTTGCCGTTGCGCGAGATATAGTCCAGATGGCGCCGAATGGCCCCGATCCCGTTACTGCCACTGGCCTTGTTGGTGATCTTGACCATCACCTCGGGCACACGGCGAACCGTGCGTGCCAGTTCCGCGCGCAACCGTGCGGCGTCCTGCGCACCCGCAGATAACTTCGCTCCACCCATGCGTGGTGCACGACGCCGGCGCAGCGGCTCGTAGAAGAGGCGATCGCCCCAGTTCAGCAGCACACCGTCGATAAAGCGTTTGGGAAACGGCATGATTAGCGACTCCATCGTGCGAGATTCGCGCGGATGAGTCCCCCCACGCGGTCGAGATGGCGGTCCACGTCCGCTCTCAGCGCATCCAGCGCGTCCAACGTGCCCAGCCTCTGACCTGCGGATCTGTCCGGTGCCATATTCAGGGCGCGTGCTATCTGGTTCAGGTTGCGGCCGAGCGCTGCCAACTGATGGTTTGAGTCCGCCAGCACCGTCAGTTCATGATCGCCGAACTGAGGTTCTCCGGTGATCTGCGCCCGGATCGCCGCGACGATCCAGCGGTTCACCGACATGCCGGCCTGCTGCGAAACGTTCTCCACGGCTTCGAACTCCGCCGCACTCAGACGGACTTCCACCCGCAGGCGCGGACCACTGTCATCGACGGGCAGCGCAACTGTTGCAGACTGATCGGTGACTGCGAGTTGCCCGAGCGCGTCCAATATCAGTTGTCGGAGACGCTCCGCAGATGCGATCCCGGTGGATCTGCAATAGGCCTCCCATCGTGGCTTTAATGCCCCCAGCTCGATCGAGACGCGCGCCCGCCGTCGCCCGTCCAAAGCCCGGGAAGCGCCGACGTTCGGATTCGCGTCCATCGTCACAGCCCCGGCATGGAGGGATCGGGGGCAGCCGGCGCGCGCTCCCTGTCCCGCGTGCGCTGCGGTTCCGCCTTGCGCATCGTGCGCGCACGTTCTGACGGCGCCTTGGGATCGAAGGTGCGAGGCGCTGGCACCGTAACGCCCTGCGACGCCAGGGTATCCAGCACGCGGCCGGCCCGGGCCTGGACCTTGGCGACCGACTTCTCGCTGAAGCCCTGCTCCCGCATTGCCGCCATGATCACTGCAAGCTGCAGCGCCCTGTCGACGGCTGGTGGGTTGCTGCCTTCCGGCACCGGCGGGCCACCCGCCCTGTCACCCTCCTTGCCCCTGCGCTGGACTGTGCCATCACGCATCCTGCCAGTGGCACCCCGCTTCACATCAGGCGCATCGTCGTCCGCGTCGCCGGTGTCGACCTCGCGATCCGGTGCCGGTTGTGCGCCCTGCGGTGCGTCCCTGGGTGCGTCCCTCGTCGTCGTACGCTCGAGCACATCGACCCGCCACGTGTTGCGATAAACCTCCTTTTCCTCGACATCGACCACCTTGCCTGCGGCATCCCGCACCGGAATTTCCACGGTGACCCAGCGCTTGCCAAGATTCTCCAGCGACACCGTATCGCCAATGTTGGCGTTGCTCTCTTCGATCGCCCGCTCGAGATCCACGCCCCATACGATGCGCTCCTTGCCTGTCCGGTTGAGGACCACCGCGTAATATGAGTCGCTGTTTTCACGATCGTTCTGATACGGCGCCGGACCGTGACTCAGCAACTGGCCGACGCGCACGGTTTCCCGCGCCTGCCGCTCCGCATCGACCGCATCCCGCCCCTCACGGTTGACCGGTCGGACCCCGTCCAGCGGGTCCTGCGATGCCGGCCTCGGGTCCTGTGACGATACCGGTCTCGGCGCCGGCGGCTCCACAGAAGGCCTGCGCTCCTGTCGCGCCCCTCGAGATGGCCCGCGTGACGGCCCGGTTGGCACAGGCGTGGGACCCGGCGCATCCGGAGCGGGCTCACGCGGGTGGCGGCTGTCGGTCTGCGCGCCACGTGGCTGACTCGCTGTTTGAGGCTGCGGCTCAGGCTCGATCCGGTTGTGCATCCAGGACTTGCGCAGTTCGTCCAGACGCGCCCGATCGACCGCCTTCGGCTCATAGCCGCGGACCTCAATGCCACGCAGCGACGCCTGAAGCCACACCTCGCGCCGGAATTCCTCGTGCCCCGACACGCGGATACGGTGCCAGCCCTTCGCGGCCGTCATCTCCACCATCGACTCGACGATGTCCGCCCGGTTGTGCCCCGTGACCAGTCGCATGCCCCAGTCCTCAAACGCCAGGTGATGCGGCTCGTCCTTCAGGAAATACTGATGGTCCGCACGCAGATATCGCTTCTTCACGAGTTCGGGAGGATCGTCCAGTACCCCGGCAGCACGCGCGGCAGCGTCCTGATCGGGTGGGCCGCCCGGACGCCGGGTGTCCCCCGCCTGCGGTGGGGCGGCCTGCGAAGCTGATGGTGGTCCCGACTGCTGGTCCCAGCCTCGCGCATCCGTTCCCAGATGCGCACGCGCCGCATCAGCATCACGCCGGCGGCGCGCGGCGAGCGCTTCGAGCGTTGCAGGGTCCAGCCCTTCGGCCACAGGATCATCCTCGCGCTCCGGGGCCGCGGATCCCGGATCAGACGCGTCATCATCGCGCTCGATCACATTGGCCGGAATCACATCCGGTGGCGGCGCGCCGTGCGCGGGCTCAGACTCAGGTGCCTCGGCGTCTGCGGAAGAAAGGTTGTCTGCCATCACGATACCTCGTCGGTGCAAGTGCCTGCGATGCGCAGGCCGTCAACGCTGCGGGCCGTCATCAGACCGGTCCGCGCGGCCCTGACCAGTGGGTTCACTGCGGGGTTCATTGCGGGGATCACTGCGCTCCTTCGCACGAGAGAGCACAGCCCGGCGCGCGTCCTTCACCCGCGACCAGGACTGTGTCTGCAGACGGTCGAGCGTCTGCACGACCTCGTCGCCCAGCCCCAGCTCCTTTGCCGATTTCTTCAGCGATGCGACGGCCCGGTCGAGATGGTCCCGCGCCCGGTCCCACGGGTACACTTTCGGTACGTCGCCGTCATACCCGATTTGGATATCCATGCCGTTCAGACGCTGATGGTCCGCAGCCCACTTCAGACGCTCGGACACAAAGTCGGCTCTCTCCTTCGAGTGAAACACCACGCTGCGCAGCGCAACCTCCTGGATCAGGTACCCATCGGTATCGAAGACCTCGCCGCGGTACGGTCCACCGTTCTCCCGTGGCGTGCCCATCCGGATGTCCGCACCGAACCGGTGTTTCCCCAATGCCTTGATCTCGTCCGGCACGTCAGCGAGCATATAAAGCGGCTCACCAACCTGACGACGCGATGCCGACGCAGCCGCCTGGGTTCCGGCAACTGCCAGCTCCGCATTCCGTTCGTTATCCCGATCACTTCCTTGCACCGCATCACGCACATCCTGCGGTCTCGATCCTTCCATTGCTGCTTTTACCTTTCCCATGATGTGGTCCTCCTCCGGACTCCCAGATATAACGGCGAATCCCGCCTCGCCGTCGTCGCTCCCCACGCCGTCAATTCCTATGTCCCCGGCATCCCGCCGGTTGGACACACCGTCCTGTTCCGCATCCGCTGTGACTCGCGGGAACATCTTCGCAACCGGCCCGTCCAGGACATGAGTCAGCGCACCCCTGACCGCTTCGGGGCCGGCCAGCACCGCCAGATCGTTAAAGTCGGTCGGCAGCTCCTCGTTCAGACGCGCTTCGGATGCAAACACCGGAATGGCCAGACGCCCATTGATGTCGTGCGCAGCGCGCTGTGCGAATTCCTCTCCGCGTCCCCGGTCGCCGAGGATCACAATTTCCGCATCAGGGTACCGATCGCGCCAGACCTGTGCGACCTTCGGCAGGTTTCCGGCGGAAAGCGCCGCGAGCGCGAACCATCCAGTGGCAAAGTGGACGGAAAGCGCGGTCGCCATACCTTCCGCGACCACGATCGGTCCCGGCTCGTCGTGAGAAGGCGGCAAGACACCCGTCGCCCAGTAACCGCCCGCTTTAGCGCCGCCTGCCAGCGTCGACTTGCGACCCGCTTCGTCGATAAATTCCACGGTCGAGATTGCGTCATCGATATGTACGGGCACCAGCAGAACCCGCCCCGTCAGCACATCGCCCTCGCTATGGGGTGTGTAACCGGCAAGACGCTGCAGATCGGGCGCATCCAGTTCGCGCAGTGTCCTGGCCGCGGGTAGACCCTTGCGCAGCAGATACGGATGGTCCGCCTCCGCGCCCCAGGCCTCTTCCCATAGCCTCCGTGCCAGCGTCCCTGCCGCCCGATGGCGCGTGTCGAGATCGGCTTGCGCGCGACGCCGGCGCTCCTCCAGTGCCGCCTTCTCGTGCTCACTATGGGCTGGACTCGCCGGCGCGGGCCGCCCGCTTCTCCACGCTGCCCGATCGAATCCGTGCTGACGCGCGAGCCAGAAGAGCGACGCAAGTGTCTTGCCGCCTTCCTCACGTACCGACTTCCATGTGGTGCGGGCGCTGCGCTCGTCGTAGTTGGCGGCGGTACGGCTCCACGTGTCCCACAGATCGAAACCCGCCTCGCCCAGGCCGCTTTTCACCGCGAAGGCCATGTCGACCCACGTCTCGTAGTCCTCGGCGGGAATGACCGACAGCGCGGCCCGCACACGGTCGGCCTCGGTTGCGAATGGCGTGTTCATGGCCGCACTCCGTCATTGCCCGTCCCGGCAGCGCGCTTGCCCTTCGTACGCTTCGGCTGATCGGGCTGCTGGTCCGGTTGCTGGTCCGGTTGCCTTCGGCCGGCCGCACCCGCGCTCTTGCGTGGACCACGCTTGCGCGACGTCTTGCCCTGTTCGCCCGCCGGTGTGGAACCGTCACCGGTGTCAACCCTATCGCCTCCAACCTGAGAGAACAGCCCGTCCACCACGGCCGCCGCAGCCTCGGGCGCCAGTGTCGGCTCGGCCTGAAGTTCGCCGCCCTCCAGTTCGGCCAGCGACAGTGCACGCTCGGCCTCAGCGATGGCCGGCTGCGGCACACCGATGAACGCAAGATGGCGATTTACGTACACGCTTGCTGCCTGCTCGCTGATGTCCGCCATGTCGGCAGGCAGATCGCGCTCATCCCACGCCGCCAGCACTTCAAGGTAATCAGCCGGCGTGCCCGTGAGACGCTGCGTTGCGGTATCGACGTCTTCGATACCCAGCGCACGCACGCGCCGCTCCAGCCTCGCCCGGAAAAGTGCCACGTCGAGCACGGGGATCGCCGGCGCCGGCCGCAGTCTTTCGATGAACACCGGGTCTTTCCAGTAGCAGATCTTCTCGGCCAGGATCGGCCGGGTGTTTTCGAGAAGGATGATTTCCTTCGTCTGCCCGATCTCCTTCAACTCCTGGGGCAGCAGCAACGCCCGACGCTGGTCCGAAATGCTTTCGCTCGCGCCCCGACCACCGAACCAGCCGCTCGGGCGGCTCACGCTGCGCGATTTTTCCGTGAAGGTGCCCAGCATCTCCGAATACTCGTTCGCATCCTTCTGCTCGCGCGGCGCGTACAGGATCTGCATCGCGTGATTGGTCACGAAGGTGCGCGCGTCGGCGCGCCCGTACACCGATTCAAGTTGCGACACGGACTGGATGATCGGCAGCAGGCGCAGGTTATAGCCCGCCATGTACGACACCGCTTTCGCGATGATGTCCACCTTGCCAATCGCCGTGAACTCGTCCATCAGCAACAGGCACTGATAGCGAAGCCCGGCGTTATCCTGCGGCAGCTGTTTCGTGTTCAGGTTGACGAGTTGCGAGAACAGGAGGTTGACGAGCAACGCCGCCTCGGGCAGGTGATCCGGCGTGATGCCGATATACACCGTCATGCGCTTCATGCGAACCTGGCTCAGATCAAAATCGTTGGCGCTCGTCGCCGCATCGACGATCGGGTTGGCCCAGATCGTCAGCGGCGCATTGAACGTCGCCAGAATGCTCGCAAGCACCTTGTCGTCGTTCGAGAGGAACCGGTTCAGCGCGTCGACACAGGCGCCGGACAGGTGCTCGTTGAACCGCCGCAGCGTCGTCTGCAGATACCGCCTGAGCGGCATGCCGTTGCCCGACGATTGCCGCAACACTTCGCCCATCGTCACCGGATAGTCAGGCACATCCGGTGTCGTCCCTTCGCGTGCTGCCGGTTGCCCGCTCTCGCCTGCCCCATCACGTGCCGAGTCACCTATCGATTCACGGACGGACTCGCGCGCCGATTCCCGCAACGAGTCACGCACATCCCGCAGTTCGCACAGCAGCAGCACCAGCCCGAGAAAGAGGTTGCGCGCCTGGTCCTTCCAGAAGTCATCGTGGCCACCCGCCGGATACAGGGCATAGCCGATGGCGAGGATGTCGCCCACCCGGAACACACCATCGGAGATCGCGGACAACGGGTTGTAGCGGTGCGTGCGGAAATCCTCTGCAAACGGGTTGAACAGAAAAACCTGCTGCCCGTGTGTCGCACGAAAGCCTGCCGTGATCCGGAAATTCTCCTGCTTGATGTCCAGCACCACCGCCGAGTCGGGGTAACTCAACAGGTTCGGCACCACGATGCCGACGCCCTTGCCCGAGCGTGCGGGTGCCGCCAGCAGCACAAACTGCTGGCCTGTAAAGCGAAGATAGCGGCCGCGCCAGAGCCCGACGACGATCGCGGGCAGGTTCCCCGGCGCGCTGCCAGTGGCTTTGCCCGTGCTTGCGCGCGCCGTGCGCGCCGTGCCCGCCGCCGTTTTCACTATCGTATTCACAGCAGCCCCGCGCGGCGGATGTCCGATTCGGTCGCGAACTGAGCGCTGCCATGCAGTTCGCGCCCACCGCTTCCGTTGCGGATCGCCCACCATGCAAAGGGAGGCCCACCGAAAGCCATCAGGCAACCCAGCACCGCGGCGCCGGCGATTTTCCGGCCCGCCTTCGGCAGCCTGCCGTCATGCCAGGCCGATGCCGCATCCCACCAGCCCCACAGCCCCGCGTGCAGCGGATTGTGATGCGCGATCGCCACGAGCAGGAACGACGCAAGCCAGAATGCCCCCACCGTTGCGCACCCCAGCGCGGCAACCACTGCCACCGTCACCAGCGCCGGATAGAGATGACGCCATGCATGCCGCACGAGCAGTACTCCGCGGTATAAAATCGATGCGTTCATATGTACTCCTTTCAATATGAAAAGTAATCCGGCGATCCGGTTTGCCTTGTTCCTACCCGAAGGCGCTCTCCGACTTGCGGGTCGGATCGAACCAGATTTCCGTCATCGCCCAGCGTTTTCCTGTCTGGATGCCCTGTCCGTTGCGCACGGGCATCGCCTCCAGGTGCGCGACCACGTCGATGGTGAGGAACAGCAAGCGCTTTAACGCTGCGTCCTGATAGACCGCGGCCTCGGCATGCTCCTTCGCCATCAGTGCAAACCGCTCGATCGCCACCGCGGCGTTCTGCGCGTGATAGCTCGTGATCGACCCGGCGTGTCCCGTCGTCAGCAATTTCAGGAAGTCGTACGCCTCGGCGCCACGCAACTCGGCGAGCAGCACCCGGTCCGGCTTCATGCGCATACAACTCGCAATCAGGTTGGCCGGCGTGACACGCGCCTGGCCCTGGCTGCCCTTGCTGTAGAGCAGATGCACGCGGTTGTCGATGTGCGGAATGAAGAGCTCACGTACATCCTCGATCGTGACCACGCGGTCGGTCGCCGGAATGTGCTGGCACAGCGTCTTCATGAAACTCGTCTTGCCCGAGCCCGTGTCGCCCACGGTCACGAGATTTCTGCGGCCCTCGACCGCGCGCCGGAAGAAGCCCGCAAAATCGCCTGCCGAGAGCAGCCGCACAAGCTGCTGGTCGAGCACACTTAACCGGTCCATCACGGCATCCAGCCGGGCCGGTCGCTGCCAGAGCGTCTGGTCAAAGAGACCTTCGCTCGCATACGTGTCGAGTGCGCGTTCGCGCGAGGACGGTCGGCGGATCGTGATCGACACCGTGCGCGGCGGGACCACCGGCGGCACCACGATCTGGATACGCTCGTCATCAGGCAGCAGCGCTGACAGGATCGGATGTTGCGCGGAGATCTCCTGGCTCGTGAGGGTCGCGATGGCCACCGCGAACGACATCAGACGCTCAAAGTCGAGCCCGGGCAGTGCATGCTGATGCCATCCTGTATGGGTCTCGGTCAACGCGTGCTCCGGCCGGTTGATCACGAGTTCTGTCACCTCAGGATCGCGCAACAGCGCGGCGAACGGGCGCATCAGTTCACGCACCGATGCGTCGTCGGCCAGCCGTTCGTCGAAGTGCGGATCGTCAGGGGCCGTCATGGCGGTTCTCCTCCATCTGTACCGGTTGCAGGGCATAGACGGAACTGAAGTCCAGATCCCGCGCGATCACGATCGTGAATTCCGCCGCCTGGTTCTGCGTAAGCGTCGGTGGGATATTGATCGTGCTGTCGAGCACGCGCGTGGCCATGTCATTGCCGCTTTGCTGCGTGTTCTCAAATTCGATCGAGCCGTTGTCGTTACCTCCGCGTGTCGCGAGGTAGCCGATCGAGTCCTGGACAAGTCCGAGCAGCAGGGCCGCGCCGATGCGCTCGCCCCAGTGGTTGTTGACGTATCCCCCGACGCCCATGCGGCCCAGCGCGTCGGCGGCAGGTGAGTCGATCTCCACCGTCACGCCCGCCGGCGTCTTGATGCGTGCCGACAGGATGAACACACGCCGCTGCCCCTGCCCGAGGTTCGCCCGGTACTCGGTGTTCACCTGAGAACCGCGTTCGATAAGCAGCACGTGCCCGTTGTCCGAGTAGACGTTCTTCGTCACCGTGCAGGTCGATATCCCTGCTTCGGTCGAATCAAACGCGGTGTCGCCCACGCAGTCGATCTTCGCGCCCTGGGCCAGGATCAGATTCCGGTCACCCAGCAGCGATGCGCTCGCGCGCGGGGTCAGCGTCGGGCTCAAGGCCTGCGCGAGAGGGCCGCCTGATGCTGATGTGGCACGCAGTGGTCCGGGCGGGGCGCCCGCTGCTCCCCCGGCTGTCACACCAGCCGTGCCGCCAGGCGCCGACGACGTTGGACCGCTGTCGCCCGCGTTCCCACCAGCAAGCAACGGCGCGTCGTAATAACTTCGGGTGCTAGCCACCGGGGCTACGCGGCTGACGGGCTTGGCCTCACCGGGTCTGGACGTCGCATCCTTAGACGCCGTATGCCCGACGCCGGATGTATCCGATGCACCCGATGCAGCCGCAGGCGCGGACGAGGCATCATCGAAAGTGCGGCCCTGCTGGCTCTGTTCCATGGCGTGGTCGCGCCTCGCCCGTGCCACTGCTTCGTGCCGCACCAGCATGCCGTGCACCGTCCATACGGCTCCAGCCACAGCCACCACGATGATCGTGAGCGGAGTGAGCCACCACGCACGCGGACGTCCCTGCGCATGTCGCTGGCCCAGATCCGGCAATCCGCGATCGGCTGCTGCACCACCAGCTGCCATGTCACCGGCGGCCACGTCAGCAGCCGCCACACCACCGGCCGCCCCGCCACCAGACGGGGACGCCTCAGTCTGCGAAATCGTGTCTGGCGCCGCCGCAGTTGCGCGGTTGGCCGGCATCTGATCATTGCTCCCATGAGTGCGCCCTCGAGTGCCCCCTTCAGTACGCCCCTGCCCGTCCTGTGCATCCGGTGCATTGCCCCGTGTCTGGTCAGTCATCGCCGTGCTCCCCTGTCTGCCTGGGGACCCGCTTTACCCCATCGACCGTGGTACCGCCCACCGGCGGTACGCCGTTCACGTCGTAGGCGTCGTTCCACAGCCCCACCACCTCATCGGCCAGACGCAGCACGAACCGGCGACCCACTTCGTGCACCACGATCAGGTCGCCCTGCATGTGCCTGTCGACCACGTTCTCCGATCCGTCTTCGGCCACCCGGAAGACCGCCGGGATGCGCCGGTTATCGGGAACACGGATATAGGTGAAGCGCCCGTCGTCCCACGCCGCGCCCGGCACGATGTCATCGGAATGGGGCATCACCTGCATCGAGTACGCCGTATTACGGATGAGCGGCGACGCGTCGAGCCTCGCCTGCACGGCCGCAGCGTCCTGCCGCTGCCGCGCCTCGCTGCCGTCGCCCTCGCCACCCTCTCCACCCTCGCCGTCCTGATCAGCCGGATAGGTGAAGGTGACGCGGTACATCTCCTGCCTGTTGCCCAACCGCGCCGCGAGGGGCAGCACGACCAGGTCGAAGCTGTAGCTACGCCGGTCGGTACGGATTTCGAGGTTGGTGTCGTGCGCGGCGAGCTGCGGTTTGAGGTAAACGTCGTGATCGCCGCGCTTCGCCAGCACCTGCCAGCCATCCCGGTCACCGGGCGCCACCACCTCGATATGCTCTTTCGCGTCGAGCACGATGTGCGTGGCAAAACCGCGCTGTGCGTCGATCCGGACCACCGCGTCGGGCCGGTACGGCACCTGGCGCACGCGAGAGTCTCTCGACCAGGCGGGCAGATCCCAGGCCAGTGCCGGCACGCAACGCACGGCGAGCGAGGCGCAGATAAGGCAGACGTGCCACATTGCCGGTTTCATTGCGACCCTCCGCCAGATGTGACGCCCGCTTTTCCCACGCCGCCCGCAGGCGCACCCGGTGGCGAGTATTCCGGATCGCGGCTGTAGGCCGTCACCCGAAAGCCGAGCGGATTGCTGATCGCAACGCTTTCCCGGGTGAACACCGGCGGCCGGTAGGTGTAGGCCAGCGTGATCACGAAACGCACAGGCGGCTCCGCGTTGTCGATCCCGTGCTTGCGGGTCGTGCGCTCGATGTGCACGACGGCGTGGCCAGGTTCATCGGGTGGCAACGTCGTCGACAGGATGCGGATATGTCGCTCCGTGTCCGGTCCGAGCTGACGGTCAAGCGCATCGGGTCCGCCATAGATCTGCCGGTAATCCCGTGCGACCGCGTCATCACTCATGGTGAGCACGCTGTCGTAGTCCATCTGCAGCAGCCCCCACACATAACGTTCACGGGACTGGACGTATGCATCGACCCAGTGCTTGTCCTGGATCTCGCCCGCGTGAACGTGTTTTGCGTCGAGCACGTCGATCACCTGCGCCTCGCCGGTGAGCCGGTCCACCTCGATCGGCAGCGGCACCACGCGGTAGAACGGCGCCATGATCGCGAGCCCCGCCGCGCACAGCGCCGCCACGGCACACGCCACATACGCGACGTGCCAGGCGCGACGCTCCGAGCGCTCCATCAGGTCGGTCAATGACGCCTCCGTGTCCAGCACGCGGCGATAGTCGCGTGTGGTCTTGTCTGGCTTCATGGCGTGCCCCTGTCCTGCGGAATGGCCTGCACCGGCACGGTGTTGACCGGCACGCGGTGCGAGCCGTCCGGGAGAACGGGTTTGGGCGGGTTACTCCGGCATGAAACAATAAGCATGACTAATTGAACTAGCAGCACCATCAAAACGGATCTGTTCATGACGGTTCTCCTCAGTTACCGAAGGTGACAGGAACCATCTGGTCCTGCGGACGTGCGGTGTTGCCCGCGCGGCTCATCACCAGTTCCTCGTTCTGCTCCGCAATGAGCCTGTCCTCCGCGTCGGCCAGCATCCTGAAGAGCTGCAGCTTCGTCATCTCGTTGCCGACAGTAGTGCTCTCCGTCTGGATGCGCGCCTGCAGTTCGGCTACGCCCTTGGGATCCTGCGTCACATCGATCTGCTGCATCAGGCTCTGGATCTGGTTCAGTTCCTGCAACTCCGTCTGGTAGGCCTGTGTACCGAACGCCTTGTCCTGGAAGGGTTTGTTCAACTGGCGCTGGCAGAGCTGCTGGTCGGTTCCCGTCTGGTCCTCGCAGTTGTAAATTTCGCTCGCCGAGCGCAACGCCTGTGCGCTACCCGTGAGCCCCGCGTAGCCGCCGTGCTGGATCGCCGTGTAGACGCTCTGCCAGTTCGACGGCAACGAATTCGCCACCACCGGGTTGCTCAGCAGCGCACCGAAGCCGCGACTGCCGTTAAGCGAATTGAACAGCTGGATTTCCTGCTGGACCTGCTGCTCCAGTTGCGTGAGCTGCGAAATCGCCTGCGCGACACTGGCCGCATCGAACACGGGAATGCCCTGGGCGTGAGCGGACTGTGCGAAGGGAACCGTCCCGGTCATCGCGAGGAGCAAGCCCGTACGGCACAGAATGGATTTCAAAAGTCGCTTCATGACAATCACCTGCCTGTTGGTCATTTACCTGTCGGTCATCTACTGCCAGTCATCTGCCTGTTTGTCGTCGACCCATTTGTCGTCGACCCACTCTTCGCCGGCCCATTCGTCGTCGACCTTCTAGCCGCCGTCCCGGCCGAGATGGTCGCGGGCCGCGCGCTGGTAGGCCGGAATTGATCCCGCAGAGCCATTCCCGCCGGCACCGCCGGAACGGCCAGAAGCGTTATCGATGGCTCCGCCCGGCGCCCCTCCGCGGCCGCCGCGTGCACCGCGCAAGGCCTTGCCCAGTGAATCGACGAATGAGCGCGACGCGACGCCGGCCATGAACGAACCGAAGCCCGAGAGCGTCGCACCACCAGCGAGCCCCGATGCCACTGCCGGCAGTTGCCAGCCGACCATCGTGAGAAACACCGCAGTCATGAAAAGTCCCAGTGCGGTCGCGATGTCCGAGACGCCATCGAGCGTCGCCTGTACCTGCGCCTCGAGCGCAGCGGCATTCGTCGCTGGGGATGAACCCGTCACGCCCAGCGTCGTGAGGTCTGCCGAGAAGGCAGACAGCGCCATCCCGAGGAACGCGGCTACCAGCACCTGCAGCAGGGCGTAGTTCGCGACCTTTGCCGTCCACGCCTCAAAGAACTTCGCGCTCGGCGCGAACGCAGCGCACGCGATGAAGATCGGACCCAGTCCCAGCACGAGATCGAGCAGCATCCTCGCCATCACCACCTCGACGCCCAGCACAATCAGGAAGATCGCCCCTCCGATCGCCGCCACCACACCGCAGATGAGATCCCCGATCGACGCGCCGATCATCGAAAAGCCCACACTCTCATGCGCCGCCTTCTTGAAATAGGCACCCGCCACCAGCGCCACCTGCTGGTCGTAACAGTCGAGCGTCTGGTAGATGCCTGTGTCGCTTCCACCCGCGCTGCCGCCACTCACCGAATTGGCATTGACCGCCCCGCACCCGGGGTTGCCCGCACCGTTGCTGGAGGCTGCGTTCTGGATCGTCTGCGCGAGCCCCGTTGTCGCGCCATTCACGGCCGAGATCACCTGGCTCTGGTAAATCCCGCTGCCGAGCGCGAACGCAAGGATCAGCGCCACCTTGAGCCCTCGCCAGGCAAACGCGGGGACCGCTTCGTGCGCTTCGCCGCGAATGACCGCCAGCCCGTACGTGATGATCCAGATCGTCACCGCGGTGGTCACCACCGGCACCAGCGCACTCGACAGGGCTGCGGACGTGCTGGTGACGTAGGTCGCCGTGCCATTCTCGAGGGTCCCGCCGATCGAGGTAAAGAGGCCGCTCATGCTCCGTCTCCCTCCGCTGTGGCTACTCCTCCCGCTATCGCTACAGTCGCCAGGCGCCGCGCAAGACCCTGCCGCACCGCCCTTGCCGCGCTCCGGCGCTCTGCAAGCCTCGCGTGGAAAACCGGCAGCCAGCGCTGCGGGGCATCGCCCGTTTCCGCCCGGATCTCGTCAAGCAGCTCGACGTTATCCGTCGTCCCGGAAAGCACGTCGAGCACATCACCGAGCCCGCCAAGATCCAGCTTGCCGATCGCCGAGCGGTGCCCCTGCTTGACCAGGAACATGCGGCTGTTTTCGCCAAGGCTGCGCACGATGCCGAATTCGGCTTCGGTCAGCTTGAAGCCATGCACGTAGTCGTCGTGGTCGGCACGCGGGTTCGCGAGGAAAAAGAACGTGGCCGTCTGTTCCACGAGCGCCCGGGCAATGTCGCTGCCCAGCACGTCTTCGGGCGACTGCGTGTCGAAGATGCCCAGGCCGTTCTGCTTGCGGATCGTCTTCTGCTTGTTCTTCGCAAAATCCGCGAACACCGGATCGCCCAGGCGCTTCCAGAACTCCGTCATCACATACACGAACCGGCGCCCATCGATGAGGCTTTCGGTCCGGTGCAACAGGTACATCGTGACCGGCGTTGACACCTCAGGGTCGTCCAGCAGTTCCGTGTCGTCGAACGCGAAAAGAGACCCGGCGGCGAAATCGCACCGGTCGGCCGGATTGTCGAGTACCCATCCGAGCCGGCCGCCAGCGCACCATTTCGTGAGGCGCGCATACAGGCTGTTTTCGCCAACGTTGGGCAGCAGTTGCCGCACCGTCGACAGCCGCCGCAACGCCGGCGCCATCCGGGCGACTTCGCGCACCGCGCGCGAAATCTCCAGTTCCTCCTTTGCCGACAGGGGAGCATCGATATCCACGAGCTTGCGCACGAGCCGCTCCCAGAAATCAATGTTCGCCGCTGTCGGCTCCATCTGAAATGGATTGAATCCGGTCGGCTCGCCGCGCCTGATTTGCGTATAGACGCCGCCCATCGCCCGGATCGCGATCTCCGTGCCCCGATCCTTGTCGAACACCACTGCAGTGATGCCGTACTTGGTCGCCATCGCAAGCAGCAGCATTTCGAGCGCGGTCTTGCCGCCCCCCGAGGGCCCGATGATCTGCACGTTGGCGAGCGCCTTCTCATCCGCCGAATCGACCTTCTCCGATGTCGCATGAAAATTCAGATACAGCGGCTGGCCGCTTGGCGTCTTGACGATTGTGATCGCCTCGCCCCACGGATTACCATCGCGCTTGCCCGTGGCAAAGTTGTGCAGGCTAGCGAGTCCACAGAAGTTGCGTGATGTCAGCTTTGCCTCACGCGGCCGGTAGCGCCAGTTGGCCGGCAGCTGCGCGAACCACGCCGCGTCTGCCACGAGGTCGATCAACGCGCTCTGGAATCCCGCGTCGGCGAGCTGGGTGCGCGCCGTTGCGACGTGTTTGCCCACCTGTGCGGCACTGTCGCCCAGGACCGCGAGCGAATAGTGATATTCCCCGAGCACGAAATCGCCGTTCACGAGATCATTGAGCGCGTGGTCCATCGCCGCGATCTGCGTGCCCGCGACATCCTCGCCCGCGATCAGCTGGTTGCGCTGACGCTCCAGCGCTTCCTTGGCCGATGGCCGGTCGAGGATCGTGAAACTCTGGGTTTCGATATATTCGTAGTCGCCGTAGAGCAGCCCGTTGAGCATGCCGGGCTCGGACTCGTCCGGATAATCCTTGATGTCGAGCAGCGCACCGTGCCGAGTCGCAGCGGGTGCGCGGATCTCAACCTTCTCCGCGCCAAAGAACAGGCGCGAGGTCGGCAGTGCCTCCCGGATCGGACCTGCAGGCACGGGCACAGGCTCCCACGTGCCGTTGACGATAAACCCAAGGAACTCGAGCGCGCGGGAATAACGCACTACCGCCCGGCCGTTGCTTCGCGCGCGCCCATACACCCCGAGCACCTCCGGATCGTAGGGCTTAAGCCCCGCGTCGATCTGGTTGCCCAGTTCGGCCATGACACGCAACGCATCGGTCTGCGCCTGGCGGATTTCCGCGAGCGTGCGCCGTGCTGCCCGGCTGAAGAGCCGCCCGAGCCGGGTCCGGCTGGGCCTGTACACGACCGTGAGATACAGCTCATTCGCCATCATCCGGTATCCGTCGAAACTGCCGTAGTACCGCTCGGCCAGGTCCTGGCAAAACGCATTCTCATAACGCGTGCTGAACCGGTCGGTCACACGCCGGCGCACGCGGTGCACCCATAGCGCCACATGACCGCCTTCAAGACCGCGCACGAGTTGGTTGAAGCCGTTGTGGCGAACCAGGATGTCCACCGGGTCCGTTGCTTCGAATGCGATGCCACCGATCTTCCTGATCACCACGTAGTCGTCCTCGCGTGTCCGGATGACGGTGTCACTGATATGCGACGAGTAGGGAACGAAATCCGCGACGAACACCTCGCGATTCACGACCTCCGCGAACTGGGATCTGGCCTGCATGTCACCCTCTCCTCTTGAACCGCACCGGCGCATACGCGTGCGCGCCCCAGAACCGCAGGTTGCGCTGCAGGATCCTCATCCGAAGCCGCAGCGCGAGTTGCGCAAGACGCTGGTCATCGCGCTTCGTCACCGTACGCATCGTGATGAACACGGGGATCATCAGGAAGAGAATCCCTACACCCAGCGGCGGGCTTGCCAGCAGTGCCCAGATCGCCGGCAGCAGCATGCCGCCGCCGACCAGAAGAAATGCGACGAGGGGGATGCCCCACAGCATCGCGGGCCGTGTGCAGCCCTTGAATACCGGGTCCCTCAGTGAGTCCTGACGTGGTTCCATGTCGCGCTCCGCTCAGCTCGTGGGAATCAGCATGGCGGCGATGACCGTCGCGCAGCCGACAAAGAGGCCACCAATGAACACATTGGCGATGTCGCCGAAGCGGGCGTGCTGGAACATCATCCTGAAGCCCGCCCAGATGATCGCGATCGAGCAGATCACCCCACCGACGCCGAGCAGTGTGGTCTGGATGGTCGTGAGCAGCGTATTGACCTGGGACAACTGCGCGTAAGCGGGCGAAGCCGCCAGCAGCATCAGCACTGCGCCGGTCACGAACCGGCCATGCCGTCGCCACCCGCCCGTACCTCGTGCCGGCAGCAATGCCGGGCGCTCACCGTATAGTGCATATCTGATTCGTAGTACTGATTTCATGGTCCGCTCCTGTACGGCTATTCCTTACCCTCATCCCGTGATTAGCGCTCAGAACACCACTGCGCTACTGTCCGGTGGGTCGTGCTCGCCGCCGCCCGGCTGCCCGTCCCTTTTGCTGGCATGTGGGTCTACTTCGCTTCCTGCTCGCTCATCGCCGGTATGCTCGCCAATCGCCCCCGCCTGCGACGGCATCCTGCTGCCGGCGCCCGCTGCATCCCGCCGCTGAACACGGATCGGCGTCACACCCGGATCGATCGCAGGCACGATCGGTATGGCGTGCATTACCGCGTTGTCGACAACACGTTGCACATAGCCCGTGCGGTAACCCGTCACGAAGTCACCTGCCGCATAGCAGGAGAAGCTTTTACGCAACGCTTCCTGACTGTCAGGCGAGCGCTTGCGCGCCTTCGCGAAGCACCCCGCCAGGATCGCCGCACCGGCGGCGACATTCCGGCAGGGCTCGAATGCGGTATCCGGGCCCAGCCCGTAACGGCTGAAGTTGGACCGGTTCACCTGCGCTAGACCAACGCTGTAATTCCAACCTTGGCGCTCAAGTTCACGGGCGGTCGCGACGGCCTCGGCAGCGGACTCGGGTTGTCGCACAAGACGCCCGCCGACCACCCCGATCGCGTACGGGTTGAAGCCCGATTCGGTGCGAACGATCGCGGCGAGCGTCATGGGGGCCACCTGTGGTGCGCATTGCCGCGCAAGCATGCTGAAGTCGACCGGTGCCATCATTGCCCGCCTCCGCCGCCTTCGTTGTTCCACCGGTACTGCTGTTCGAGAAATTCCCGCGCGGCCTGGGTCGGGTCATAACGCACCTGGGTACTGCCTGCGCCGTAGTATTCGGTAAGCGTTGAGCTTTCGCCTTGCGCAGCTACGCCCACGTCGCCACCCGCGTCCCACCACACCCTTGTATAGAGCTGGCCGTTGATTTCGACGTTGATCGCGCCGGCTGCGCCACACAGCAGTTCGCTGTCTTCCGGTCCACCCCAGTGCAGCAGATCCTCGCGGCAATACGCGGCGCTCGCGAACGTGTTCGATGCGGACGTGCCCTGCGACCCTCCGCTGCCGAAGTCGCATGTCGGGAACGGATCTCCGTGCCTCAGTGCGCTCCAGAGTCTTTCGATCGGCGGTACGCACTCGCTGTACTGTTCGGGGCCGCCCGGATTTGCCAGGCACAACAGCACCTGGCAGCCCCAGTCGTCCGCGCGTGCCAGCGTCGGAGTGAGAACCGAACACGCTGTCATCAGTCCCAACGCGAGCAAAAACTGGCGCACGACCTG
Source organism: Caballeronia sp. LjRoot34 (assembly GCF_964253815.1). NCBI lineage: Bacteria > Pseudomonadati > Pseudomonadota > Betaproteobacteria > Burkholderiales > Burkholderiaceae > Caballeronia > Caballeronia sp. LjRoot34. Next base: position 1,650,152 of record NZ_CAXUSB020000001.1, on the reverse strand, counting down.
TTGGATGATGTGGACCAGACCGCTTCCCATGTCAGGCCTCGCTGTCCGTCAGCATCAGATCCGAGAGCGCCGTCAGTTCCACATCGTGAGCATGTCCATCATCGGACACCACGAACGCGTGACCTCTCGCGAGGGGCCGCCGGAAGAGTTGCACAGTGACCTCGCGGCCTTCATGCGTGGCCCGCAGCAACGGTCTGTCGAGCCGGTCAGGATCAGGACCGCCAGCGGAGCCATCCTCGCGCCCGCCCGCGCCACCTGGCCCGCGCGACGCAGTGGGTCCGGCCCGAAGCGTCAGAGCCGTCTTGCGCGCGGCAGCTGACGCTGTCCCTCCTGATTCCGCAGCGTCCGGCGCATCGCCACCCGCTGCCCCGGCGCGGCCCTCGATTTCGGCAGCAAGGTCCGTGATCATCCGTTGCGTGATGTCTCTCGCCGAGTCGAGTAGCGCCTGCACCCTGTCGGGGGCGCGCTCGTGCAGCAGGTTCAACCGGTACACCTGCTGCGCACCGGTAATCCGCCCTTCGTGGAACGCGCTCAGCACCGGGGCAGCGGCAGCGAATAGCGCCAGGTGCCAGGTCACAAACTCCGGACGCACGCCAAGTCGCCGTGCAATATCGCTGTTGCGATCACCCGCCGCCCGGCGCCTGCGGATGAATTCCGCGATTTCGACCGGTTTCAGGTCCTCTCGCTGCAAGTTCTCGACGACCTGCGAATACTCGTCGAAGCGCCCCATGTCGGCCTGGATGATCGCGGGAATGGTGACACTGCCTGCGAGTTTCGATGCGCGATAGCGACGCGCGCCATGAACGATCCGGTGCATTGCACCTCCTGCAGCGCTGGGGCGCACAACGATTGGTGTCTGCACGCCTCGTTCGCGAATGGAATCAGCCAGTTGTTCCAGTTCCGGCTGGCTGAAAATCTGCCTCGGCTGGCCAGGATCTTCTTCGACCTTGTCGAGCGGCAACGTGAGCACGATCCCGATCTGGTTCGCGGCGAGCGCGCCACGGGGTACGTCGTCGAGCACGGAAAGGTCCAGTGCGGAAAGATCAAGCGCCATCTATGACCTCGCCTGATGTCTCGTCACGCGCCAGGTCCACCACCGGCGCGCAGGTCCCGGGCGAAGCGCTCGCCTGGAGGTGCCGTACGATGGCCTCAAAACACGGGCGCACCTCACGCCATGCATCACGCGCAGCGGTCTTCGTCTTGCCCAGCTCCCAGAGGGGCACGCCTTCGGCCTGCGCCTCGGCAATCGCCGAGCGCCGCGGAATGACAAGGAGCCGTTCGGGCGCCGCTGGGTCCCGCACGAGGTATTGCGCGAAGTGCGTCGCGACCTCACGGCCGTTGGCCTGCTGCAGCGGCGTCTGCTCGACCATGTTGGGCAGGATGCCGATGAAGCGTAGCGCCGGATTGAAGCTCGCCTGGATGCGCCGCACGCCGCGCCGGCCATTGATGGTTTCTGTCACCCCTTCCACCGCTTCCTGATTCAGCTGGATCGGGCTCAGCATGAAGTCCGCCACAGACTGCGCATACACGGTGCGCAGGTCCGATGTCGGCGCGCAGTCGATCAGGCACACATCGAATGAGGGCGCTACGCTCGCGAGGAAGCGCTTCAGGTTCGCGTGATAGCGGCTGAGCTCTTCGGGCTGCTCGACGAGGCGCCGCAGCACGTCGTCGGCCTTCACGAGCGCGAACGGGGCGAGGTCGGACCCGACATCCGGCGCGTCGTTCATGAACAGCGTCGAGGCGGTGACGCCCAAGGCGCTCGCCTTGTGCGCGCGCTCCAGTGACCGGCTGCTGTTCGCCTGGTCATCCAGGTCGATCACCAGCACGCGCCACTGCACGATGAAGTGCAGGTAGTGCGCCAGCTGGCAGAGCAGGGCCGACTTGCCGACACCGCCCTTTTGTGTCGCGATAAGAAGGGTTTTCATAACCGTCGCTTCCATAGGTCCGGACCACTCGGTACCGGGCAGGTAGAGACGGTAAAAAGGAACCCGCGACTGCAGTGATGGCCAGTCGCGGGTTCAACGGGGACCGTACAGGGTCAGTCAAACCACACACGCGAAATCCGCCGTGCAAAACACAAAGCCCGCCTGCATTGATTGCCAGGCGGGCTTGTGACTGCCCTACAGATTCGCACCAGATCTACACCGGTACTTCATGGTCCGCTAACGCGTACTCGGTAGCGTCAAACGCTTTAACCGGATCAGATTGTTAAATTCAGTCTAGAACAACTTAATTAGTACTACTACATATTTTTATTCCGGCGCTCACGAAAATTCCTGGTCACATGCCGCAGACGTCCTGGGAGTTCCCATCCGGCTTTGACCATATTGCGGCGTGCCCCCGAGCAGTTTCCTGATCGCGACCTTCGCTGCCGCGAGTTCAAGCTCAAAGAAGTGTGGTGGATGCCGCCGGATCTTCAGCCGCCGGCAGGCTACCTCCCGGCCCGCTTTCCATACGTAGATCATGATCAGCAGATCCCGATGCCGTGGATCAAGGCGTCGCCATGCCGCCTCGACCCGCTGGGCGTCCTGCGGATCGTACACGCCGCGCCGGTCACGTCCCCAGTTGCGTAGGCGCTCCTCGAGGGACCGGTGCATCATTGTGTTCATCGCCCATCCCCTGCGAAACGCTGCGACGACGGCTCGCCCGCAGACACGCGATACGCCATGGGATCGGTAAGAAACTGCTCTATGTCCGCCACGCGCCAGCCCACCGAACGCACACCCAGTTGCACGGGCGCGGGAAATGTTCCCGCATGCATGCGCCGGTAGATGGACGAGCGGGACAGTCCCGTTTCGCGCTCAACCTGCTTGCGCCTCAGGATCGCGAGCGCAGTGCGTGGAGCGTCGCTCATCGCGCACCTCCGTCAACTCGCATAGGCGCAGCGCTCGAGGGCAAGCATGTCGTGGCGCATTCACATTGCGCTGTCTGGCAACGCGACGCCGGCCTGCCGGCACTGCGTTGATGTATCTCGTCAGAAGAGGCTTTCATCACCGTCACTTCCTTGTCGGGCCCATTCGGTATCGACGCAGAGCCGGCTGCAAGGACAACGTCACGACAGCTACGCCTGTCAGTTGTAGAAAACAGAAAGCCCGCTTGCATGAACTGCCAAGCGGGCTTTCTGCTATGCCGACGAACGGCACCTGCGCTCTGCATCGATACTTCGTGGGCCGCTAACGCGTACTCGGTAGCGTCGAACGCTTTAACCGGATCAGATTGTTGAGATCACTCTAGTTCGGGATCCGGGGTACTGCAAGCGCTTTTTTGCGCCCGACGGCGCATGCCATTCAAGCCCATTTTCCCTTGACGTCCCATGTGTTCTCACGTGTTCCTATGACATCATCATGGGTCGAGAATTCTTTTTAACGCGGCCTTCGCTGCAGCCACTTCGAGTTCAAAAATCTGTGCAGGATGTCGCCGGATTTTCAGCCGCCGGCACACGACTTCACGGCCCGCCTTCCACAGGTACACCATCTGTAACAGCTCACGGTGGCTCACATGGAGCCGTCGCCATGCCGCGTCGACAAGCCTGGCATCGACCGTATCGTACGAGCCGCGTCTTTCACGTCCCCAGTTGCGCAGGCGCTCCTCGAGACTCAACACGTTCATGATCGCGGAGCGCGGCTCGTCCCTGTCCCGGTTTTGTGACCGTGTACTGCCGCCCGGCTGGGCGTCCCGCTGTTCGATGCCTGTGCCGTGGGTCGCCAGGCAGCACCCGCACAACTGCGCCTGCGCTGGGGGCGTTCCGGTATCGACATCTCGATGGTTGACCAGACCCGGGCGCAATGAACCAGCCTGGCCCGGTTCGCGCCGCTGCGTCGCTGGCGTCGACGCCTGTTTGACAGCCGTCATGTAGCACCTCCTGGACTCGTTGAAGGCCTCGACCACATGACCCATTCAAGCCTCGAACCGTCACCGCGGGCAACACCGTCTTACCGCGGGGAAATTCCGTCGGAACAGCGCACTGCGCCGCTCACCCGCGCCCACTGCACTGGTCATGCCGCCGCATTGATCCGACCTGCCTCTGCGGATCCGGCCGAATCAGGGAGGCGATGGCCTGCGCACTTCTCGACGCATCACCATTGCGTTGGTGTCTCATGCCCAGACGATCGTCGATGGCGAGCGCAATAAGCGTCGATTTGGGTGGGTGTCGCTCGTCGTAGTGCCTGGACACATCACGCATGACATCGAACACGCCACATAGTGGATCCGTCATGTACGGCAGGCTAACGTCGACACTGCCCTCTGGCGTCGACAGTGAACTACCGGAAGCGCGGTGTGCGCGAAGCGCCGCAATCTCGCGCCGCAATTCCTTCATTTCGCTTTCCGCACTCGCTCGCCACGCGCCGTATATGGCGACGGTCAGCGCGATACCCTGTTCAAGCAGTTCGACCTGACGATTGCGCCCCTGCAGCCGTCGGGCTAGTCGCCTTGCCTGCTGCTCGGCCAGTTCCAGGCGGTGTCTCAGGTCCTCGCCTTCTCGATCCGTTGCCCCGTCGCGTTGTGTGGTTTCAGCTTGCCATTTCTTTTCTTCGTCAGTCACGGTATTGCTCTCACTCAGGAAGTGCGGGGCGGCCGCGTTGCTCCCTTTCGTGCCGCGCGTGAGCACGATCCTCGTCTGCTGGCGGGCATTCGCCCCGGACAGCGCCGCCAGCGTTTTTGTCACACTGGACCCTACGGTTCAGTATCGTCTAAAATAGACGAAATTACTTTTATGTAAACGTATGATATATACCCGGCTGCCTATGTCAATGACCATTGAAGACCGGATCATCCTGTTGCTGAAAGGGCTTCTGAACGATGAGCAGCGTTGGCAGGAATTCGACACTCATGCCGCGGAGCCCATCAGGTCGATATGGACGGCAGTGGACGAATGCGGTCTGGGTGGACATGGTTTCTGGGAGCGTCTTCACGGGTTCACCGGAATTTCCGCTCAACGCTGGCGCAAAGCGTTCATGCGCCGTCAGCGGGCCACACCTGACATGATCCAGGCAATGGCGCATGCTTTTCCCCAATATGCATTCTGGATCGCAACCGGGATCACCGACGCCGCCAACGGGCACATCGCGCCGGCAAACGTCCAGGCATTTCCGGAACGTCTGTACATCGAGGACGCCGCATCGACGCGGTACTTTCGCAAGGCGCTCACCCTGATGCGTCGACTGTGCGCGGAAGGACGAACAGAAGCCGGCGATGCAGGCCCGCACATTTGTGCGCTGGAGCGCACGCGCGCTGCCGATCACTGGGGGGAAAGCGCGTGGTGCGATGCGGCGTACAGGGTCTCGCGCTCCGAGGAGTACGCCGGGCTCGAGGTCCTCTGGCATGAGCGCGAGAAGGCACGGCGCCGGCGCCTCGTTTCGATTGCTGGCAGGAGGCGCGCGGCAGCACGCGCGGCAACTGCCAGCGGCACACCGCGACGCGCGGAGGCCGCCCTACGCGTTGAGCAGCGGTCATCCCATCAGGAGTGCGGGGACCTGTTCTACCGGCCACCGGCCGACTGCTATCACACACGGTTCGCCCTGGATATCCTCAATACCGCTCCCTCGGAACTGTCCGCCAGGGAGATGGCCGCACTCAAGCAGTGGCTGCAGGACATGCAGGACGATGATCGCCTCACGTTCACTCAATATCTGGAATTTCACGGGCTTGACTGCCATTCGATCACGCCGCCGGCGCCGGGACAAGAGCGCTACGCCACGACCGGCCTGACCGACGGTGAAATCCGTCGCTTCGTCAGACTGGTCCGATCTTCCCGTCGGGCGGCCGCCCGGGCGGAGACTGTGGCTGCGCGCCTGTGACATCCCGCGGCAGGCCCCGCGCCGGATCATTCAGCCCGCGCGTCATGGACAATTCCGCCTGGCAAACGGGCTGCCTCGAAAGTTTCCTGCACGATGGCCAGTTTTCCCCCGCACCGACCGCCGCCGACGGCGCTCCGGCTCGCTCAGAATCTCAACGTTTTCCACGATATGCCTAGGCTCGAAACTAGTCGCGAGACACCCTCTTATTTTAAGAGGTGTCGGGTGTCCTGAGAATCAACGAGTTGCTCCACCGCTCATATTCAATTGTGCGATTCACAGATATTTTTTCACTTCATTATGAGCCGTTTTCTCGGCATGTCGGAACCCGTGTCCCCACGGGAAACGCGGATGCCAGTCCGATAATGTCCGAGAGGGCCTCATGGGCCAATTCGTTCCGCAAACCAGGACGGCTCTTTCGCAATAGCTTTACCAGATCCCAACTCTGATCATCCGGGGTGATGTTGATCGCCTCTTCCTCGCCGATCTCCACGCTTTCAAGTTGTTGGTCGATCATAGCTTGGAAAATCTCCATTGATCGGCGCTGCCGCGCGCGGCCTTCTGCGGCCTGATGCCAACGACGAAAGCCTTCGTTTCGGTCTCGAACTGGATGGCCACGGCCTCCGGCACGCCGATGGTGAGCTGAATAGCTTCGATGTCGCGGTGGTGCGCCGCAAGGGCGTCGCCGATGCAATGCTCGACCGTCTTATGCAGCGTCATCACCGGATCACGCTCACCGGCGAATCGCTCAGAAAGGCCTTACCCAAACCCAACACCCTGGAGCCCGAACTCGACCAGAACTGACAAGGAAACCTATAATCGATACCGCGCAACGCCAAACCCGCCGAATCGGTCACGTTCCCGAAATCGGCGGTCACGTTCGCCGAAATCCGCAGTAACCAACCGGCCCAGAACCAACCCATCGAAGTCTGGGCGCGGCTTCCCGGTTTGCCCAAGGCGCAGCTATGCGCTTAGCAAAAGCTCCTCACGGGTAGCCAGTATCAGTGCCTAACAGGAGAACGATGCCATGTCACACAAGGACCATGAGCCTGATCAAACATTTCACAAACGCCTGATATGGTTCATCGCATTGTGGCTGTTTGGAGTCGCCGGAACGGCGCTGCTCGTCCTGCCGTTTCATCTTCTGATCGCTGCTGCAATGCATCACTAGCCGTACTGCATTCGCATGCACGCGCATTCGATTGAACCAGGATGGGGGCCGGGAATCCACGAGTTCGTCGCGCTAGAGCGGAAAGCAAACGGCAACTGCCCAAGTCGCAGATATCGAGCATCCGTCGCGAGAACTTCGAGATACAGAAACATGATGAGCAGGTCGGTGAGAGACACATTGCCGGCCAGAAAAACTTTCCGGATCTCCTGAGCCATAGCGAGTGCTGCGACGAGGCCAATCAGGATCAGCACGGTAAGCTCGACCACGTTTATCACCCGATCGAATTTTCGGCGAATGCTTTCGGTTAGAGGTCGTTCTGGGTGGTCTTTTATGGAGGCATTCGGTATGCAGCAGGGCGCTCCACCCATGTTCCCGTTCGCTCAAAATCTTTTGGGTAGTTGACCAAGCTGCCGGAATATTGAAAGCCAATCTTCGAGGTGCCATGTTTTCGCAATCAGACTTCCCTGCATCTCGTGGAAAGAGTGAATCGCGAAGCTGACGTGTTTGGAACTTGCGGCTATGCCGAGCATTTCCCCAGATTGAGTACCGTTGATTTCCGCGCGAACGCCCACCCGGTCGTCATGGACCAATAAGTCGAGGATCGCGACCTCCATATCGGGAATCGCTCTCGCCATGTCGTTGAAGATCTGTGCCATCTGGTCGGGCCCAGAGGCCGCCCCAGGCGGTTCCGGGATATATTCCCAGTCAGGGGTGACGACCTTTCGTAACAATTCAACGTCTTTCTTCGCGAAGGCGCGATAGAACCCCTCGATCGCGGCGCGTGCGATCTGTTCGCGGGCACTCAAGGTCATGAACGGTGACTCCTGCAGAATAATGAAAGCCGACGCCGAACCGACCCATGCTGAACTTCGCTTGTCGTGGCGCCGGTGCGGCCGTCAGGCAAGTGGTTTGCGAAAAACGCTTCCGCCATAGCCGAGCACGATATTGTCGACTTCAAACGGTGACGCCTCTTGCGCCTCGAGAATAAACGCAACGCTACCACTGGCAAGCTTGCCCGATATCGATTCGACCAATTCGCTGTCGAGCATGTCCCTGATCTCGTGCTCAGCCAGTGCGCCGCTCGCCCCTACGGTAAAGCCGATCATCGCACCCGTCGGGCCACCGAGCAGGCCGATCAAACCACCCGTTAGCGCACCGATCACTGTTCCCCAGAATGGTCGAGTTTGCCTGTCGAGCACAATCAGTTTGTCGGTGGTGTCCTTCTGAACCAGCACGCCGCTCTCGATCTTGAAACCCAGGTCTTTTTCCTCAAAATTTTTGAAGTCCCGACCAGCCCTTTCCGCGATGTCCACATTATCGAAAACCGCGACAATCAACTGCTGCGCCATTTTACAGCTCCTCACATCGGTGATTTTATCTGTCGAAGATAGCGATTTTCGACGGGTACGCCATCGGCTTATTTCCGATTCCTCGTATCGGTCGGAGCGAGAATTCGCATCCGTACGCACTCTCTGGAGAATTTCCGGCGTGCAGTTCTTCAACATCGTCACAATCATCCGCACCCGTGGCGGCACCTGGCGCTGTGCCTGACCCAACAGGTTCAGATCGAAGGGCGCCAGATCGAATTGCGGCAGTATGCGGACCAGCCGGCCGGCCGCGAGCGCATCAACGCAAGCCGGCTCCTCCAGAACACCAATGCCGACACCCGATATGACCAATTCATACATAGCCCGCCAATGACTGGTCGTGATCGCCGTATGAATCGGGGTGCCTTCCACGAGGGTCTCCGCTTGCCTGAGCGGCAGTTGGCCTGTTCCGAACGTATCCTGGACCCGAATGAACGGATGTTTCACCAGACCAGACGGCTCGGAAACTGGACCATGTTGACTGAGATAGCTCGGCGCGGCTACGAGGACGCGTCCAACCTGGCCGAGCTGACAGGCAATGAATGCCCCTTCTCCGAGTTGCCCGAGACGAAAGGAAATATCCACGCCCTCCGTCACAAGGTCTGCCGCTCTGTCGTTGAGGAGCAGTTCCAGGTTCAGTCGGGGATAGGCTGCGCGCACTAGCGTCAACGCCTGAGGCACAACCGTCTCGCCAAAGCAATGGGGTGCTGCGATGCGAATCGTTCCCCCGAGATCCTGCTCGTCGTTGAACACTTCCGAGACCGCCTGTTCCACGGCGTGCAGAATCCGCTTGCTACGCTCGTAGAAGATGGCGCCCTCGGGCGTGCATTTGAAAGCGCGTGCACTTCTGAGCAGGAGCCGGCAGCCCAGATATTTCTCAAGCCGCTCGATGCGTTCGCTCGCGGCCGGCTGTCCGATATTGAGGTCCCTAGCCGCGTTGGAAATGCTCCCGCGCTCAACCACTCGAACGTAAATGCGCATGGCTTCTAGCAGATTCACAGTGCCCAACCTGCCTTTGCGCCGTTATGACCATCGGCACCCCATCCTGCAGGAGATCGATGGCACACGCGGATGCCTCCCTCCGGTTTTGCCTCTTCCATGCTTTGTCTCCACTCGTTAAGCGTCGCCAGGTCCCATTTCGGGCCTGGTCTCTAAACGTGCGCAATCGATCGATTATTTACCCTGTCCGGCAAGCGGCCGGTTACTTCAATTCCGGCTGGAGCCCGAATTACCGGAAACTGTGATTCGCGCCCCAGACAGATAGCCCCGGAACGCAGTCCCCAATCGCGGGTTCAAACATCTATCAGCAGAACGCCGTCGGCGTAGGAGGATGGTAACGACCCAACATAAAAGTCAAAAGCAGCCCGGGCCAATATGAAGTATCGAAACCGCAAGGATCCAGCAGACGTAGATGCTGCTTTTTTTATTGTGCGGCAGTCGTTCGGTGGCCACAGGCAGGCTCCCATGTACAGCCTCAGTTCAAGGGGCGTCTTGATCCTGATGTTCCTGGTGGCGATCTTCGTCGCGTTCGCGATGTTTGGCTGCTCGCGATCCCGGAGCGCATGATAAACAGACAGCGGGCATCGTCCCGAATCTGTTCGCTGCAGTCGTGATCGGAGTCGGCGGCTGGATCGTCTCACGCGTACTACGTGGCCTCGCTATGAACCTGCTGAATGCGGCCGGCGCTGACCATCTTCCGCAAGAGCTTCCGCCCGGGACAGCCGCGAAGCTGTCGAACCTGGCGCGAACGCTGGTCTAGCCCGTTATGTTCGTCCATGTTTTACGTTGTGTGCTTTCTCGAAGTACTTGCCAAAATCGGCCCGCACATGCTGATAGCCGCCATGATTCTCGTCATCGCTCACTGTCCACCGCCCCATCGCCCCATGCATGCTGGTTGGTTCCTGTGGCCCGACAAAGCACGGCCCCTGTTCGCGCGGATAGAGCAATCCGCGATTCCCGTACTGTGTTCGCGATGGGCCTTCACTGCGGTGGGCATTGCAGTTAGATCGTCCGGCTCGCGGCTGGCACCTGGCGCAGTCGCAGTTAGGCGTTCGATTGGCTGGATGGCAGCGAAGCACCTGAAAGCAATCTGAAGACTGGTTGAGCGCCAGCGCAACGGCCGGTAAAATAACGCCTGCCCCACAACTGATCGTCGCCACCGAGGTGCGGCGACATCGGGAGCTGGTCAGGAAGACTATCTGTTGTCGACCGGCAGCGCGGGTCAGGCCTGCAACGACGGATGCGGAGGGACGGCAACATCATCGTCCGAAGGTACTTCGAGCCCGCTTGCCGCTTTGCTGCAGTCGATGCGCACCCTCTCCAGGATTTCCGGAGTACAGTTCTTCAACATCGTCACAATCATCCGCACCCGTGGCGGCACCGGACGTTGGGCCTGGATCAGCACATTCAGATCGAGCGGCAGCACCTCGAATTGTGGCAGTATGCGGACCAGCCGACCGGCCGCGAGCGCATCGACGCAAGCAGGCTCCTCCAGAACGCCGATGCCGACGCCCGACATGACCATTTCATATACAGGCCGCCAGTGGCTGGTCTTGATTGCCGTATGAACCGGCACGCTTTCCACGACGGTATCCGGGTGTCTGAGCGACAACTGGCCCGTGCCGAACATGTTCTGGACCCGAATGAACGGGTGTTTTACCAGGTCAGACGGTTCATTGATCGGGCCGTGCTGGCCCAGATAACCAGGCGCCGCGACCAGCACGCGCCCGACCTGCCCCAGATGGCGGGCGATAAATGCTCCTTCTCCGAGTTGCCCAAGACGAAAGGAAATATCCACACCCTCCGTCACAAGGTCGACGATCCTGTCGTTCAGAACCAGTTCGAGCGCCAGTTGCGGATAGGTCGCGTGCACAAGCGCCAGCGCTTCGGGTACGATCGTCTCGCCAAAGCAATGGGGCGCCGCGATGCGAATCGTTCCCTTGAGATCCTGCTCGTCGTTCGACACTTCAGCGACCGCCTGTTCCACGGCGTGCAGAATCCGCTTGCTACGCTCGTAGAAGATGGCACCCTCGGGCGTGCAATTGAAAGCGCGTGCACTTCTGAGCAGGAGCCGGCAGCCCAGATATTTCTCAAGCCGTTCGATGCGTTCGCTCGCGGCCGGCTGTCCGATATTGAGGTCCCTCGCCGCGCTGGAGATGCTCCCGCGCTCAACCACTCGAACGTAAATGCGCATGGCTTCTAGCAGATTCACAGTGCCCAACCTGCCTTTACGCCGTTATGACCATTTGCGCCCCATCCTGTGGGCAGCAGGTGGTCCGCGCGCGCACTTCGCTTCGGTTCTGCCTCTTTCATGCTTTGACTCCAGATATTACGCATCGCGAGGCCCCGGCGTTGGGGCCTCGCACCGCGTATTCAATGGAGAAAAGATTAAGATAGGAGCGCCCATCGCAGAGTGCACAAATCGAACCGGCGTCGGTCAGTACAATTCGGCTGCGATCCCAGCACGGGGCGGCATGCTACCGCAAGGGCGCGCAAGCCTGAAGGCGAGCCGCTACGACGTGCTGCGACGAAACGCCGGAGGAATTGGCGCATGAATCTCTATGAAAAGCTTGCAGACGACATCGAGAAACTGATCCGGCAAGGTGTCTACCGCCATGGCGAACGCCTCCCGTCCGTGCGGCAGACCAGCCAGCATCATCGGATCAGCGTCACCACGGCTATTCGCGCGTACGTATTGCTTGAGAGCCGCGGCTTGCTGACGAGCCGGCCTCAATCTGGCTATTTCGTCAATTTCCGGGGCGATGGGGGCGAGCGGAAGACGCTCGAACTGCGGCCGTCAAAACCGATCCCGATTTCCTCGCCGGTCGACGTCAGCCGGCTGGTGCTCTCGACGCTGCGCTCGATCGGCGTCGATGACGCGGTGCCGCTCGGATCGCCCTACCCGGACGCCAGCATGTTTCCATTCGAGCGGCTCAACCGGTACGTCTATGATGTTGGACGCGGCAAGGTGCAGTGGGGCGTGACGGACGCGCTACCACCCGGCAACGCGCAGCTTGTGCGCCAGATCGCGCGCCGATACCTGGAAAACGGCATGGCGGTGGATCCGAACGAGATCATCATCACGGTCGGCGCCACAGAGGCGATCAATCTCTGCCTTCAGGCAGTAGCGAAGCCGGGCGACGTGGTCGCCGTCGAGTCGCCGACCTTCTACGCGATGCTCCACGCAATCGAACGGATGGGCATGAAGGCGATCGAGGTGTCGACTCATCCGGAGCACGGTATCGACATTGAGGCGCTGGCGGCAATCGTGGAGTCGCAGCCGATTGCCGCCTGCATGGTCATGCCGAACTTCCAGAATCCGCTGGGTTTCCAGATGCCCGACGAGCGTAAGCGTGAACTGATCCAGTTACTGACAAAGCATGACATTCCGGTCATCGAAAATGGCGTCTACAACGAACTGCATTTTGACGGCACCCACCCCACCACGTTGAAGTCCTTCGACACGAAGGGGCTGGTGCTTCATTGCGCGTCGTTCTCGAAGAGCCTGACGGCCGCGTACCGGATCGGCTGGGCCCTGCCCGGCCGTTACCGCGATCAGGTGGAAAAGCTCAAGTTTTTGAACACGTTGACTTCTCCGACGATTCCCCAACTGGCGATTGCGGAATACCTGGAGCGCGATGGCTACGAGCATCATCTGCGAAAGGTGCGCAAAGCATACGCACAGCAGGCCAATCTCATGAAGGTGATCGTCTCGCGCTTCTTTCCCGAGGGGACGCGCATGTCCAACCCCACAGGCGGATACGTGCTGTGGGTCGAACTGCCGCCCAAGGTCGATGCGATGCGGCTCTATACGCTCGCTCTCGATCAGGGGATCACCGTCGGGCCCGGGTATATGTTCTCGGTCTCGGAGACGACCTATCGGAATTTCATCCGCCTCAATTACAGCAGTCCGTGGTCGAGCGAAATCGAGCAGGCGGTGATCACCGTCGGCAAACTCGTTGCAATGTGCGCCCGCTAGGCTTGCGGTGGCCCTTCCAGTTTCGCTGGCAATCCAGTTCGCTCAGCCTCCCGTAACGGGCGGAAAGAACGCGATTTCGCTGTCCTCGCGCACGACAAACGACTCACTGACCATCTCCTGATTGACGGCCGTACGGAGCGGCCGCCCGCCAAGCAGCACATCGGCCATCCGCTCGTCTCTCGACGCGAGCCTGATCCGCAAGCGATCGATGGTCAGTTCAGGAGTATCGACGTGCACGATCTCCTGCGAGATTCCGAGCTGTTCTCGAACGCTGGCGAAATACCTGATGATGAGTTTCATTCCTGTGTTCCTGTTGCAGACGCGGGGCAGACGGCGCGTCAACCCCAGCGCAGCATCGAGCTTTCGTCGCGGGTCCTGGCCTCGACCCACACGGACGCACCATCACGCCGGATTTCCTTCTTCCAGAACGGCGCATGGGCCTTCAGGAAGTCCATCAGAAATTCGCATCCGTCGAATGCCGCCCCGCGGTGCGGCGCGGCGACCACGACAAGTACTACCGCCTCGCCGAGCGCGACACGACCGACCCGATGCACGATTTTCACGGTACCCAGATGCCATCGCGCGGTCGCCTCTTCGATGATGCTCCAGAGCGAATGCTCGGTCATTCCCGGGTAGTGCTCGACGTCGAGCGCCACGACGTCGTCGAAATCGCCGCTCTGACGCACCACACCGAGGAAGTTCACGATCGCCCCAACATCCGGATTGCGCATGATCGGCGCAATTTCCGACTGCATATCGATCGGCTGCTGCTGGATACGCACTTCGAAACCCGACGCGATGGTGATCGGCTGATAGGCCAGATCGTCTGCACTATCATCGGCAGGCGTTGCTTCAGGCTGTGCGCAATCAAGGGGCTGCGGTGTTTTCATGGCGGCTCTCCTATCCATGTCTGCTTTGCAAGCGTGGGCTAAGCGTCAGCCGCCAACCAGCGACATACGGACTGTAGGATAGAGTTTTCCCGGTCCCGGCCTGCGCTGCGTCGAGCGCAGCTCGGAGTAACGGTCGTCGCGCTGGATCCAGCGGCTGTGAACGGTCAGGGCCAATTGCTCGGCCGAAGCGGCGTCAGTGAGCCACGGCCGGAGGTCCGTGCCGTGTGTGGCGAAAAGGCATGAATAAAACTGGCCGTCGGCCGACACGCGGGCGCGCGAACACGAACCGCAGAATGGTTGCGATACGCTCCCGATAAATCCGACTTCGCCTGCGCCGTCGGTATGTCGATAGTTGACTGCCGTGCCCATCTGTTGACCCATGACAATCGGGATCAGCGGGAACTCCGATTCGATGATCTCCCTTGTCTCGCGTGCGGTGATCACCTTCGTGTTCGACCAGCCGCCCGCTCCGCCGACGTCCATGTATTCAATGAAGCGCACCGCCACGCCACTACCTTTGAACAGTCGCACGAGCGGCAGGATCTGGCTCTCGTTGACGCCTCGCTCGATTACTACGTTGACCTTGATCGGCGCGAGTCCCACCGCGCGCGCCGTCTCGATCCCTTCCAGTATCCGCGACACGGGCATGTCGACGTCACTCATCTGGCGGAACACGGCGTCGTCCACGGCGTCGAGGCTCACTGTCACGCGGTCGAGGCCGGCGTCGCGCAGCGAGCGCGCCTTCGCGGCGAGCAGGGAGCCGTTTGTCGTGAGCGCGAGCTCCATCGGTTTGCCGCTTGCGGTCGTCAGTTTCGCGAGCTGTTCGACCAGGGATTCGAGCCCCCGCCGCAGGAGCGGTTCGCCGCCGGTGATACGTATTTTCTCGACCCCGAGCAGAGCAAACGCTTTCGCGAGCTTGACGATCTGCTCGAACGAAAGGCGTTCCGACGACGGCAGGAACGGGTAATCCGCGCCGAAGGTGTCGCGCGGCATGCAGTACGTACAGCGGAAGTTGCATTGATCGATGACCGACAGACGCAAATCTCGCAGCGGACGATTGAGCCTGTCCACGGGGGGCGCGCCGCCGCCGGAGATGCGATGCCCGGGTGCGGTATCTGCGGGGATGAGTTGGTCGATGATGTTCACGATCTATCGGAAAGTGGGCAGCGCGCGCTGGAAAACGGAGCAACGACAGTCGTCAATCTGCTCGGAAGCGC
Organism: Caballeronia sp. LjRoot34; assembly: GCF_964253815.1. NCBI lineage: Bacteria > Pseudomonadati > Pseudomonadota > Betaproteobacteria > Burkholderiales > Burkholderiaceae > Caballeronia > Caballeronia sp. LjRoot34. Next base: position 1,634,734 of record NZ_CAXUSB020000001.1, on the reverse strand, counting down.
GGCTGGCCCGTGAATGACCTGGTCCCAGAATAGGGCGTCCGTCCCGTGTATGGGACGCACAGTCCGCGCTGAATCTGAGGAGTACAGTCTCGCGCGCCGCATGTGGCACATGGCAGGGAGGCAGGGAGGCAGGGAGGCAGGGAGGCAGCGAAGCTCACAGAGCCCGACGAGATAATCACACGCCTTGATGGCCGCACTTAAGTCAGTTGATACGCCCGCGCCGGCTCGACCTCGGCGGGCAGTTCACATCCACACAGTTCGAGAATCGACCGCTCGATACCGCGGGTCATGGCATCGAGTGCCAGCGCATTCGGCGCGAGACTAAATGGCTCAGCGACTTCACTGGCAATCGCTTCGAGCGCAATCAGCGTATAAGCAAAGAAGACACAAATCAGAGGAGTGAATAACTCCGTCGAATCGACGAGACCGAACGGCAGCAAGAGGCAATAGGCATAGACGGTACGGTGAAGCAGCACGCTGTAGGCGAACGGAATGGGCGTGGAGGCGATCCGCTCGCATCCTCCAACCGTCTTGCCCAGTTCGTTGATCTGCGCGTCGAACATCCACAGCTTCGTGTCGGTTATTGATGCCCGGCATTGCAGATTGGCGAAGTCGCGACGAAGGTCATTGAGAATCGCAACCGGTTTGTAGCAGGTATGCTGCAACGCCTTGGTTCGCTCGTGCCCGAGAAAGCGAAGGAGATCCGGAGTCGGGTCGGTTCTTCGCAACTGGTGCTTCAGCGCATAGACACTCGCAATCAGGGTATGGGCCGTGTTAAGCCTCTCAGCGCTGTCCGGGGCGTAACACAGCATCTGTGACGTCAGCGCCCGCGCGGAGTTCAACAGGTTGCCCCAGAGATGACGTGCCTCCTGGAACCGCTCGTAGCTTGCGTTATTGCGGAACGCAAGGAAGATCGCGAGAGCAAGACCGAATAACGTGAAGGGAGCTGTATTGAGCGGCACCTTCTCGCCAAAAATGCGTCCGTGCGTCAGCACAGCGAGACTGCTGACCACCGCCATGAAAACCAGTTGGGGAATAATCGACTGCAACACGGAACCGTTCCAGACAAACAGCAGCCGGAACCAGTTTCCACTTGGTCTCACAATCATGATGTGCTTTTGTAGTGTATAGACCGCGCCGTTACCATTAGTGGTAGCCGGTGTCCCCTTCCCGGACTTTGCCCCGGAAGACGCGGTACTGCATGGCGTTGTAAACGAGGATGACCGGCAGCACGATCACTGTGCCGACCAGCGCAAAGAGCTGGCTCGAGTGGCTCGACGAGGCTTGCCAGATCGTGAGCGACGGCGGAACGATGTTCGGCCAGATGCTGATGAGCAAGCCGCTGAAGCCGAGAAAGCACAGCGCGAGCGAGAGGAGGAACGGAATCGCTTCGTGCTTCAATCGCAGCGATCGGAACATGCCCCAGATACAGGCGATCACCAGAACCGGCACCGGCAGGAACCAGCCGAGATTGCCGCTGCCGAACCAGCGTTGCGCCACGGCGGGCAATCCGATCACGGTCCAGAGACTCACGACGATCATCGCGCCGAGCAGGACGATCACGAGCGGCTTCATCACCTGGCGCATCTTGCGCTGCAGTTCGCCGTCCGTCTTAAGGATCAGCCAGCCGCAGCCGAGCGTCGCATACGTGACGAGTACGCCGATTCCGCAGAACAGGCTGAACGGCGAGAGCCAGTCAAACGGGCTGCCGACGAAACGGCCATCGGCGATCCTGATGCCTTGCAGTAGTGACCCCAGTACGATGCCCTGGCAAAGCGCCGCAAGTGCCGAACCGCCGATGAACGCGAGGTCCCATGCGTGCTGGGTTCTGACGGCTTTTGCACGAAGTTCAAAGGCCGCGCCGCGGAAGATCAGACCCACGACCATCAGGATCAGCGGCAGATAGTTTGCCGGCAGCAGTGTCGAATAGACCACCGGGAATGCCCCGTAAAGCCCAGCGCCCCCGAGCACGAGAAACGTTTCGTTACCGTCCCAGACCGGCGCGATGGTATTGAGCATCACTTCCCGATCGCCTTTCGCCTCGAAGAACGGGAACAGCAACCCGATGCCGAGATCGAATCCGTCCAGCATCACGTATATGAAAACACCGAGTCCGATAATCGCGGCCCACACAACAGGAAGATCGATTTGCATGTGGTTACTCCCTTTCCAGTGCTGTGGGGGCGTCTAATGCGTCCAGCGGGCGATTGCGCAAGACTGGATGTCTGCGGGTTTCGCGGTGGTCGACATGCTCTTCCGGCCCGCGCTTCATCATCTTCAACATGTAGTAGACGCCCATTCCGAACACGAGAAAATAGACCAATACAAAGATCAGCAGCGAAACGCCGGCCTGCTGGGCGCTGATCGGCGAGAGGGAATCTTCAGTACGCAACACACCATAGACCGTCCAGGGCTGGCGGCCGACCTCCGTCGTGATCCATCCGGCCAATAGCGCGACAATTCCGGACGGCCCCATGCACAGCACAAACATCTGGTACCACCGGGTCTCGTAGAGACGGCCGCGCACTCTGAGCAGCAGTCCAAGCAGCGCAGTCAGCAGCATCAACATGCCAAGCCCTGCCATGATCCGGAATGTCCAGAACACGATCGGCGAATACGGACGGTCTCTCGCCGGGAAGTCCTTCAAGCCGCGGATCTCTCCGTCCCAGCTGTGGGTCAGGATGAGGCTGCCCAGATGCGGTATCTGGATCGCGTATCGCGTCACCTCAGCGTCCATATCCGGCAGACCGATCAGGTTCAGCGCGGTGCCCCCGTGCTCGGTTTCCCACAGACCTTCAATAGCTGCGATCTTGGCCGGCTGATATTCGCGGGTGTTGAGACCGTGCGCGTCGCCGACGACAATCTGTATCGGTGCAAGAAAGAGGAGGATCCACAGTGCCATCGAAAAACTACGTTTGACAGGTTTGTCGCGCCGCCCCTGCAACAGATGCCACGCACCGCAAGCGGCCACGATGAAACCCGCCACGATGAACGCAGCGATCGTCATATGCGCGAGGCGATACGGAAACGACGGGTTGAAAATCACCTTAATCCAGTCGACCGGGACAAGCTTGCCATTCTCGATGGCGAATCCCTGCGGCGTCTGCATGAAACTGTTCGACGCGAGAATCCAGAAAGTGGAAATCAACGTGCCCACTGCGACCATTAGCGTCGCGAAGAAATGCGCGCGCGGACTCACTCGCTGCCAGCCGAACAGCATGACGCCGAGAAAGCCAGCCTCGAGAAAGAACGCAGTCAGTACCTCATAGGTCAGCAGCGGCCCCGTGATGTTGCCGGCAACGCTGGAAAATCCACTCCAGTTGGTACCGAACTCATAGGCCATCACCACCCCCGAGATCACCCCCATCCCGAAGCCAACCGCAAAGATCTTCGACCAGAACAGGAACATGTCCTTATAGGCAACGTCGCCGGTCAGCAGCCAGCGCCATTCCAGCACGGCGAGGAAACTGGCCATGCCGATGCTGATTGCGGGAAAAACAATATGAAATGACACCGTGAACGCAAACTGCAACCTGGCAAGGTGGAATGCATCGAAGATTTCCATAATGGGTCAACAGCTCCAGGTTATAACGGCATTTGCGTTAAAAGGGACGTCATGCGGCGACGGGACGGCTACGCGACTCATTGAGCGCGATAAACAAGGTTTTCTGGCAAATGGGTCGACCGAAGAAGGTACCAGTGCGGCAACGCGTGCGTGAGATCGCCGCTGGCTAGTGCCGTCCAAAGACAGCGTTCGTGCTCGACCTCCTGTGGATCCGTCGGCTGGACGCACGCACCCAGCCGACAGACTGGCGCTCCCTGTCAAAATCAAACTACCACCGAGCGGACCACGCGAACTGGCGCTGACTTGTAGGACGGTGTGCCGCTTTCCTTGTCAATGTAGTCGAGCGGTACCAGCACATTTGCTTCCGGGTAATAGGCGCCCACCGAACCTGGCGCGATATCGTAGGCAATCGCGGTAATCTTCTCCAAACGGAGCTGCCTGCCCGCTACGGCCGTCTCGATGTCGACCAGATCGCCGTGTTCGAGTCCACGTTCGGCGAGATCGTCCTCGTTCATGAACAGCACGTCACGTCGGCCGAACACGCCCCGGTAACGGTCGTCCAGCGCATAGATGGTGGTGTTGTACTGATCGTGGCTGCGCAGCGTCACAAGGCGCAGTACATCGTCGCCTTCCACCTGTGCGTCTTCCGTCACGCCGTGATACACCGAGAACATCGCCTTGCCGGTCGGCGTCGGGAAAACGCGCTCGGTCGGCGGCAGCGGCATGCGAAAGCCGCCCGGCACGCGGATGCGTGTGTTGTAGTCTTCGAAACCCGGGATCGTCTTTTCGATCAGGTCGCGAATCTTGTCGTAATCGGCGATCAGCTCCATCCAGTTAACCTTGCTGTCCGGGAGCGTCGCTCGGGCGATGCCCGCCACAATGGCGGGCTCCGAGCGCAGGAATTCGGACGCGGGCGTGAGCTTGCCGGCCGACGCATGGACCATCGACATCGAATCCTCGACGGTGATCGACTGGCCCATGCCGTTCTGCACGTCGAGTTCGGTGCGGCCGATCACCGGCAGGATGTACGTTTCCTTCGCGACCAGCAGGTGCGAGCGGTTGAGCTTGGTACCGAGATGCACACTCAGATCGAGCGCTTTCATCGCCGGAAAGCACTGGTCCGAATCGGGCAGCGCGACCGCGAAGTTGCCCCCGAGGCACAACAGCGCCTTCGACTTGCCCGCAATCATCGCCTGCATGGCCGCGACTGCGTCGTGTCCATGTCCCGCGGGTGGCTTGAAGCCGAAGACCTCCTCGATCTTCGCGAGGAATTGCGCCGACGGTTTCTCGGTGATGCCGACCGTGCGGTTGCCTTGCACGTTCGAGTGGCCGCGTAGCGGGCAGATACCGCCGCCTTCGCGGCCCATGTTGCCGCGCATGAGCAGCAGGTCGCAGATCAGGCGCACGTTCGCGGTGCCCGTGTTGTGCTGCGTGATCCCCATTCCGTAAGTGATGATCGTCGACTTCGCTTTCGCGTACGCGTCGGCGACGTCCGCGAGCTCCTCTCGGGTCAGGCCGCTTTCCGCTTCGATGTCTTGCCAGGAAGTGGCCTCGATATCCGCGACGAGCGCGTCAAAGCCTTCCGTGTACGTGTCGATGAACTCGCGGTCGAGTACGTCGCCGCGCTCCGTGTCGAGCGCGAGTACCGCCTTGATCACACCCTTGAGCGCGGCCGCGTCGCCGCCAGCTTTCACCTGCAGATAGGTCGACGCGATTCGGGTTGAGCCGAACGTCGCCATCTGCAGCATGGCCTGCGGATCCTGGAAGCGTTCCAGCGCGCGCTCGCGAAGCGGATTGAACACGATGATCGGGACACCGCGACGCGAAGCTTCCCACAGCGTACCCATCATCCGCGGATGGTTGGTGCCCGGATTGTGGCCCATCGAGATGATCAGGTCGGTCTTCTCGAAGTCGTCTAGTGACACGGTGCCCTTGCCGATGCCGATCGATTGCGGCAAGCCGACACTGGTCGGTTCGTGGCACATGTTCGAGCAATCCGGAAAATTGTTTGAGCCAAATTCCCGTGCGAACAGCTGAAAGAGGTATGCGGCCTCATTCGAGGCCCGGCCAGACGTATAGAACTCAACCTCGTCGGGTGACAACCCACGCAGGATTTCACCGATCCGGCCGAACGCTGCCTCCCATTCGACGGCCCGGAATGTGTCCGTGGCACGGTCGTAGACGAGCGGATGTGTGAGCCGGCCCATATCCTCCAGTTCAAAATCCGATCGCTCCAGCAGCGACGACACCGTGTTCGCCGCGAAGAACTCCGGGCGCACCCGCTTGGTCGTTGCTTCCCAGGTGACCGCCTTGGCACCGTTTTCGCAGAACTGGAACGTAGACTTGTGCTCCTTGTCGGGCCATGCGCACCCGGGGCAGTCGAAGCCATCAGGCTGATTGGTCCGAAGTAACGTGAGCGGAGCCTTGATGCTCTCCATTTGCAGCCGGATGGCCTGTGATGTCGCTTTGAGCGCCCCCCAACCACCAGCTGGGTGGTCATACTCCCGGATACCGGGTACTTCGCGTCGGCTAGTCATATTGTGGGCTCCATGAACTGCCCCAGGGGATCTGGAGACTGTCTTGCTCGGGTTACGCCGCATCGCGGCGCAAGGGTCACATACCTTTTGAGTCTACTTAGGTCGCAATACCGCGGTACGCACAGATCGGACAGCGGCCGAACAGCACAGTGCTGCGATACCGCTGCCACATCAACCATTCTGGGAGTCCGTACGCCGCCGGCAATGCGGCAACGGTCGCTCCCGGCCTGTTGGACAGATCACTCCTTCGAGTCGGCACTTCCAGCTTGTTCAGCGCTGCTTGCAGCCTTGGACGATTTTCTTTTCGCACGTCCGTGAGCACCTTTAGCGCTCTTCACTTTGGGAACCGCCTCGGGGAGTGCCTCGCTCTTGCGGAACCTCACTTCGCCACTGTCCTCGTCATAGCTGACATCAACGGTGTCTCCCGATTTCAGACGGTCGCCGAGAATCTCCTTCGCGAGCCGTGTTTCCAGCTCCTGGCGAATCTGGCGCTTCAACTCGCGGGCCCCGAACTCCGGCCGATAACCGGCCTCGGCGAGATGATCGATCACGGACTCGTCGATCTTGAGGGTAATGTCCTGCGCCGCGGTGGTGCGTTCCACCCGTTCGAGCTGGATCTGCACGATCGAGCGGATGGTCTCGCGCGAGAGCCCGTGGAAAACGATGATCTCGTCGATCCGATTGAGGAACTCGGGACGGAAGTGTCCCTTGAGCACGCCCATCAAATCCTCGCGGATCGCTTTCTCGCTCTGCTGATCGGCCTCGGGTTTTTCGAGGTTGTCCATGATGATCGAGGCGCCGAGATTGCTGGTCGCAATGATGATCGTGTTGCTGAAGTCGACCACGCGGCCCTTGCCGTCGGTGAGCCGCCCGTCGTCGAATACCTGCAGCAGCACGTTATTCACATCGGGATGGGCCTTCTCGATCTCGTCCAGAAGGATCACGCTATACGGACGGCGCCGGACACGCTCGGTCAGCTGGCCGCCCTCGTCATACCCGACATAGCCCGGAGGCGCGCCGATCAGCCGCGCGACCGCATGACGCTCCATGTATTCGGACATGTCGATGCGAATGACCGCCTGCTCGTCGCCGAATACCGTTTCCGCTAGCGCTTTCGCGAGCTCGGTCTTGCCCACACCGGTGGGGCCGAGGAACAGGAACGTCGCGATAGGCCGGTTCGCCTGGCCGAGCCCCGCACGGGAGAGGCGCACGGCGTCGCTCACGGCAATCACCGCGTCGTCCTGCCCGACCACACGCTCGCGCAGTTTCCTCTCCATATCCAGCAGCTTCTGGCGCTCTTCCTGCGTGAGTTCCGTGACCGGAATTCCGGTGAGGCGCGACACGACTTCGGCGATCGACTGCACGGTCACTTCGAGCGTTTCCGAGCCCGTTTTACGCTGCCATGCCTCCATCTTCTCGTCGAGGCTCGCCTGCTTTTCGCCGATCCGCGCTTCGAAATTTTTCGCTTCGTCGAAGCGCTTGCGCGAGGATGCGTAATCCTGCTCGCGTTTGAGTTGGGCGATTTCGGCCTCAAGCTCCTGAATCGCTGCCGGACGCGAGGTCGCGCCGATGCGCACGCGTGCCGCTGCCTGGTCGATCAGATCGATGGCCTTGTCAGGCAAGAAGCGCGACGTAATGTAGCGATCCGACAACTCGGCGGCAGCAACGAACGCATCGTCGGCAAAGGTCACCTGGTGATGCGCCTCGAGCTTGTCGCGAAGGCCTCGCAGAATGACGATGGTCTGCTCGACCGTCGGTTCCGGCACCAACACCGGCTGAAAGCGCCGCTCGAGCGCCGCATCTTTTTCGATGTACTTCTGATATTCGTTGAGCGTCGTAGCGCCAATCAGACTGAGTTCGCCGCGCGCCAGCGCCGGCTTGAGTACGTTGGCGATGTCGAGGCCGCCTTCGCCCCCGCCCTGTCCCGCGCCCACAATCGTGTGCAGTTCGTCGATGAACAGAATCAGTTCGTCCTGTTTCGCCGCGACTTCATCGATCAGTTGCTTGGCGCGCTCTTCGAACTCACCACGATACTTCGCGCCTGCCACCATCGAGTTGATGTTGACTTCGATGAGCCGCTTGCCGCGTAGAACTTCGGGCACGTCACCGTTGATGATGCGCTGGGCAAGTCCCTCGACGATCGCTGTCTTTCCGACACCCGGCTCGCCGATCAACACAGGGTTGTTCTTCCTGCGCCGCGCGAGCACCTCGATCGTACTTTCAATTTCCTGCGCGCGGCCGAGCACTGGATCGAGCTTGCCCTGACGCGCCAGCGACGTGAGGTCGCGTCCGAATTTATCGAGCGTGGGCGTGCCGGTTGGCGTGTCCACGCGGCCGTCCTCCGCGCCTTTACCCACAATTTTGACGACCTTCTGCCGCAACGCTTCCGGTGTCACTCCATATTTCTTCAGGAGCGTACCCGCGATGCTGTCCGGCACGGCTGCAAGTCCGATGAGCAGATGCTCCGGGCCGACATAGGAATGCCCCAGATCGCGCGACGCCTGGAACGCATATTGGAACGCCTTTTTCAAACGAGGCGAGACAGTCATCTTCTCGATCGCCGAGTCAGGATCGCCGGTTCCCTTTTGCGCATGCTGATCGATGTATCCCTTGATGTCCTCCGGCGAGAGCTTGAGTTCCTTCAGCAGCGCCGCGCACACGTCGCTGTCCGCGAGCACGTATAGCAAGTCCTGAGTATCGAGCTCATTGCGGCGGTGCTCGTGCGCCCTCTCCGCGGCGTGCTGCAACAATTCGAGTGTCTGCTCACTGAACGCGTCGGTTGCGTCGACCGATTCGCGCGGCACCTCCGCGGCAAGCTCTTCGTCGTCGTGCCCGGCCTCCTGACCGATGCCGCCGAAGAAGCGCGACAGGCCGCCTCCTCCTAGCAGGGAATCGAACGGGTTGAGCATGCTTTGATGCCGCATCAACTGACGATAGTCGTAGTCGCAGATCGACATGGACTTCCGCTGGCCGTTCTGGACGACGGTCACACGAGCGACAGCGGGACGGGCATTACAGATTTCGCAAAGGGCTGCCATCGTAAATTTTCACCTTTTATCAGTTGAAGCACTCGTCTTGTCGAACGTTGCACGGCGCGTTCTTCTGTTTTTGCGGCTACTTCGGATCTTAGTCACCCGTCAGCATTGCAAGCGTCCCGTTTGGCGCAGATGAGACGCACGGATCCTGGTGGGATGGGTCAGGTGGACGGCACGCTACCTGCGGACACGACGTGCGTGCCGAAGCCGGGCAGCACCGGATCGGGAATGGCGGCGAGCCGGCAATGCAGGTTTTTCACGTTCAAAGGCTCCTTTAACGGGAGCCGATATTCAGCGAGTCGCCGCAGCGCGTTTTCAGCCAGCGAAGCACGTGTCCAGCGAACCCGCAAACAGAACCTGAGCGTGATGATTAGAGCAAAGCCGTAACACGCCCCTGAATTCTATGGATGGATCGTGAGGAAGTGAATATCGGTTTTTCCGATGCTATGAATTGGTAGTGCACCACCATCTTGTACATATGCAGCGGCAGAAACGCTGCACTATTTATTGGCGCAACCGGTTATCCAGGCTGAGCGAGCGGTTTCGCCGCCCTCACGCTACCGCCTGCCAGCGATTGCGCATCCAGGTGTGCCCACTGCCGTAGAAACCGCGGCGATCAACCTGAAGGCGCCAGGTGTCAATCCCGCAAGTGCTGTTGTCGTTACGCGTTACGACGTCAAATACGTGCAGCCGGACCGGACCTGTTCATGGCTGCCGCGGAGCGCCTGAACGTACCGATCGAGCAGGCAATCGTAGTGGGCGACGCCATCTGGGACATGCTCACCGCCGGCGATGTCGCGCGCTGGGCGTGGGATTATTCTATCGGGCGGATACGGCACCGAAGAACTGGAGCGCGCAGCCGTCCTACGACTCTATGACGATCCCGCCAATCTGCTGGATCACCTGGACGAGGTTGCCGTGCGGTCATAAATTCCAGGCGTATTCCGCGAACGTCCCGCACCATCGGCAGTGAGAAGCAGTTACTTGCCGGCTTCCCGCTTCTCCTGCTCGGCAACGGTCAGGATAGCCTCAGGCATGACGTCGAGGCGGGCTTTCGGTATTGGCTCTTCACTATCATCGGACAGGCCCTAAGTACCGTCCGCGATCTTCTGCAGAGCCCGCTCGATATCGCTGATGCGCTGGTCGTTCACATTACGTAGCGACTGGTTGACCTCCTGCTGCTCCATTGACTGTGCATAATCCTCCAACTCCCCGGCCTCCTCGCCGTGCTGCTTCTCATTCGTGCGCTCATTGGCGACCGTATTTTCCTCTCCGCCCAGCAATTGCTGGCGCAGCGCCTCAAGGCGCTTGCGCTGCTGCGCGATGAACTCATCACCCAATTTGGCCTCTTGCCCTGACATTACTCTCTCCTGCGCCACTGTTGACGCGTGATCCGACGAATCAGCGAAACGCCGCATGCATGGCCCAGGCTCGCGGACTGTCTGTTAGAAGTCAAAATGCTGTCTCGACTGGTACAAAGGACCAGGCGGCAACGAACAATGTGCTGGTAGCGCTTCACTCAAAGCGCCCCACCATCACGAGTCACGCGCCCAACTCCTGAAATGCATGGCCATTGGCCTCGAGTCCTTTCAGGATGTCAGGAGACAATTCGCTCTGCCATACATGGCCCTCGAATTGCCAATCACTCTGGTCAGCGAGGTCGGGGAGCCCCGCTTTCGTACGCACATAGAGCCCAAGCGTCGGCTTCTTCAGGTTGATGTAGAAATCGAATTGCTGCATCGTTTGACACCTCAAGCGAGGTACGCTTTCAACGAATTGTATTGTGAGCCAACCATCGGGAACGCATCGGCTCAACCTTTTGGGCTGTTCGCAAGGTCCCGATACCACGCAACGGCGCCACCCGCCCCAGGAACAATACAGTCTATTCGCGCAACATTGGAAGACAGGTCAGGTCACTTCGTTCATGATGTATTTTCAGGCAGGGGTTTTCCGGCATGTACGGCAGTCGCCCCACTTGCTGTCTTCCCTCTTCAGGAAAAGGGCACAGTCAGCTATCGTCCACGTTGTCCGCATAGTGATCGATGGCGACCCTGGCTTCATCAACCAATAACTGGAGCATGGCGGGATCGCTAACCTGCAGCCACTTTTCGATGCGCAGGAAGCATTCAGTGCCGAGATCGGCGATACGGCCCGGATCGGTCGTCGTTACATGGACGATGGCCATTGCCCGTTTACGCGATATGGGCGAGAGCATGGCAGAAATCTCAAATCTTCGGTAAGTCTGGTTGTTGATCGACATCGCTTCTCCGAATATGCTCATGGATCATGCCGCGCTCGCTAGACGGTCCACACTTCCCGCCAGACAGGCGGCGTCCGAAACGACGCAGCAGCTGGGGCTCAACGACAAAGTCATCTACCTCGACCGGGTGACGTTCAAAGATAGCATTTCCGGGCATATACGCCACGGTCCGTCAGCCGATTCACAATATCGGCCAGGACACAGGTGACTCGACGCCCAGGACGAGGCGCTTTGGCAAACCGGAGAATCCGATTGCACCCGACTTGCTCGCTAACTCTTCGGCGCCCTCGACAGCCTGGCTGATGCCCTGTTCGCGAGGGACAATATGACTCAGCAGGTCCAGACACGCATTCCCCAGCGGGAGTGAAGCTTTCCGTCAACAGCGCCCGGGTCAGCCGTCCGATATCCGTCACGGGTGCAAAACCGACCTTTGCGTATGCCATAAGCCTTCTGGCACGTTACACTGGGATCAAGCCGACGGGCTCGAGTTGCTGGAAACCCGCAACGGGTCGGCTGGCGACGGGCCCTTGCCTATGACGGCGCCATGAATTGCATCGGTAAGCTCATTATTGATCTCGATGAGCCGGCGTACCTCATCCTGAATCTTCAGTAGCGCCTCTGCGTCCTTGTAGGTCTGTAACGCCTGCTTGTCTGAGGCTGCCGCTGAAACCCTCTGGCCCACCATAATGACCGACAGCAACACAAGTTGCAGAAAGGTTTGCGCAATCCACGAGATCAGGGTCGACACACCGCCCTGGATAGCCGACGGCAAGCTGACAAGCGCGATCGCCGCAAATACATAGGCGCACCACATCGTCCCGACAGCGTTGGTGATGGCGACGGCAATTCTTCCGTTCAGCCCCATGTGCTCATGCGCGGTAAGGTGTGGCCCAGCACGTTCGCGCTCCTTGATTCGCTGATTGGGAGTATGTTCGGCTTTCATCATGGGTTCCCACTGGAAGATTAGTACTGCGGTTGGTTTTCCGAACACCGTCGTGGTCGACGAGTTGCGCGAGACATTTGATGATCGCCTTTTTGCCAACGCAGGTACTCGATGCGCGCTGCACTTCTTCGCATGCTCACCGTTGTAAGCCTTGTTTTGTGTGGCCATAACGTCAGCCCCTGAAAGGCACCCAGGTCACATCCGTGTCCGCGAGCACGTCAAGCCCGTGTCCGGCATCGAGTCTCATCCCGTCAACTCTAACCTTCACATTCCTTAGCTTTGGGCAGTGCCTGGAAATGGCACCCACAGCGCGAACTGGCGCATACCAGCCCGCCTGAACACGCACCCCATCATCTTCTTATCAAAGAGTGCGAATCGGGCACACGCGGCCGCATCCGATCCCCGGAGGGCGTCAGGCCGTCGGATAGACGGATACCGAAGCCTCGCTGGCGAGCATCAGGAATGTCAGCGTCTCCCTGAGATAGAGCTGAACGGCCGTATCCGAATGGCCTGTATAGCCGATGGAGAGATCCTGGCCGAAATGGAGTTCGTAATCGCCACCACGCGTGGACACCACGCTACCGCCCTTTATTGCGGGTGCCCACACCAGATCGCCGTTCACGATCCGCTTGATATGCTGGATGACCGGGTATCCCTGATCGCTCGCTTCTGACAGGGCTGTGTAGGCGTCGGCACCCAGCAGCACGGAATACGGGCCGTCCACGCCGGCGAGTCTGAGTTTTTCGAGTGCCTGGCTGATGGCAGCGGGGTAATCGCTGACGTCTGCCGGCAGATTCGTCGGCTCGTTCGAGCAGCCTTCGCGAATACCCACAATTCCCGCGGCTTCATAGCCATCAAAGATCGCGCTGTCCTCGGCGAAAGCCAAATCGCTCGCGGCAATCTTCGCGGGCTGCCAGTCCCCATCGTTCGAACCCCGTTCGACGCTGTCGATGGACTTACGCTGCAGCGTGAATGGGACTGTCAGCTGGACCAGTGATTTTACGTCGTGCAGCTTCGCGGCAACGCCGTTCTTCGCAGAGTCGATGGCAGTCTGGTGGCCGGTGCCGACACCGGCGAAGTCAGTTCCACGAGGCCCCTTAACGTCGACCACGCGCCGGCCGGCCACTGAGCGCCTGAATGTTCGGGCCACTTCCGCCTCGATCTGTGCCCACGCCTGGCTTGAAATGGGTGCAAGTTCCCGATGCAGATTATTCATATTGCGGCCTTCCTTTGAGTGAGCCGATATCCAGTGCCCCGTCCTGTTTCCTGTCATCCAGAGCCGGACTGGCGGGTTGCGAAGAATCAGAAGCTGCCGGAGCCGTCCCCTCCGGGCTCCGGTCGGCCAGCGCTTCGAGCAGCGTTGCCGACGGCACAAAGAACAGGCCACCGGTTACAGCGCGGCTGTAGTCGAGCAGGCGGTCATAGTTGCCCTGCGGCCTGCCCACAAACATGTTCTCCATCATTTGTTCGATCGGTTTGGGGGAGCGGGCATAGCCGATGAAATAGGTGCCAAACTCCCCGGCGCCCGGGCGTCCAAAAGCCATGTTGTGCCGCAGTATCTTCACCTCCTCGCCATTCTCGTCGATCGTCGTCAGAGAACTGTGGGAGCACGACGGTTTCACCGCTGCGTCGAGTTCAATGTCCGACAGCTTCTTGCGGCCAATGATGTTCTCCTGCTGTTCGACACTCAACGCGTTCCAGCCGGACAGATTGTGGAGATATTTCTGAACAATCACATAGCTCCCACCAGCGAACTCCATATCTTCATCGCCGACGATCGTGTATTCGCGCGCCGACTGGCCGGAGGGATTTTCAGTGCCGTCAACGAAGCCCACCATGTCACGCAGATCGAAATAGCGGAACCCTTGGACCTCATCCACAACCGATACCGCGTCGCCGAGGCGCTCGAGGAGCTGCGACGCGAGCTCGAAGCAGAGATCCATATGGTCGGCCCGGATGTGCAGCAATATGTCGCCCGGGGTGGCAATGGCTCGTCGTGCAGCCGGGCCGAACTCCCGGAACGGTTGAAGCACGGCAGGACGCGGCGCTCCAAATAACCGGTCCCATGCTGCCGAACCGAATCCGCATACGCATGAAAGGTTCGCGCTGGGGGCGCGCGTTCCGACTGCCCGAACGAAAGCGGCAACGTCTGCGCACCACGACCGCACGGCATCGGCGCTCTCATTACCGCGCGAGACTGTCGCGACGATAAAAATTGCGCTTCGCGAAATGGAACTGCATACGGCTTGAGGTTCTGGCGTATTGTTGGGCATCTCGATAACGATAGCGAATGTTGCATCGACAACCTGATGCGGTTCCGGAACTGGGCATCCAGGCAGGAAGCAGCTGATCAAGGCCAAAGGCAAACCGGGTGTAGCGTCGACTTTCCTGCCGCTTTTGAACGACGTTACACGGACGGATGACAGCATCCCTCCAGGCACTGCCAGTGAGGACTAGACTGCCAGCCTTCATCCGTCCCGTCCGATGACCGAACGCCGCTGGTGTTCCACGGTGTCCGTGAACCAGACCGTGTCTCGTTCGCGTGCCGCGACCCACGAATGGGGTTCAGTTTTCTTAAAACGTTGCCCGATGCTTCTACGCGCCCACTCGATTTCATCCCGAATGGCTTCGTCTGCAGTCCTCCATTCTGGTTGTACAGTCTGTAGCCATTCATTGATCGCGGGTTGACCGGTGCCGCTGATCTTCACGTCCGCAATCCACGCTCCACATTCGTTAAGTTTGGCTCCGACGCAAATGTCGAACTCCGCGAAGCAGTCGACGGTGTACCCCATTGCTTCCTCCCGATGCAGATGCTCGACCACAGGTCTTGACAAGACGGTTTCCAGCCTGGTGCATTGAACGATCACCAGTACAGAAATTTCTGAATTTGCCAAAACGATGTAACCGGGAATGGCACCCTACTGCCGCATCGAGTCTACCCAATAAATGCGGTCATGGGCACCGGATCCTCCACGTCAGCGCGCCTCAAAGACGGAATTTTTCCCGATACATAATATCGGCACTTTATTCATTTACATCGCAAGCGCGTTAATCCAGGATCACCTTAAACTGATGATGAACACACCTGAAATAGCCGGGCAGTCTGGCGCCAATGGCGGACGGAATCTACGCGGTAGTCTGACTGTTCAGGATGTGGAGTCGCGGCGGATCACATCCACGATCCAGCTCAATGGGTTTCGGCAACCCCGTGCCATCAATCTTCTATCGCTATTGAAGACTGCGGACAGACCATGAAAAAGAGAGTTGACCAGGTTGACCGTCCCGATCGTCAGGACGATGACAAGCTCGACGAAGCACTCGAGGAAACCTTTCCCGCAAGCGACCCGATTCCCATTGATCTGCGACCTGACCGGTCTTCAGACGAGCCCCATCGCGGCTAAATCGCCTAATCTTATTGCGTCAGTGCGACGTAAAGTCGCGTAGAGGATTGTTTCACCTGACTTCCATGGGTCTCTCCGATGCATCTGGTGGTCATGCGTTCGCGTCATCGCGACCAGAATGGGGTGGCGGTCTCGGAATCAGTCAGCGTGCCAATCGCCGAACTTGGGCTCAAGCCGAAAATGCTGGATAAGATCAGCCGCTATCTGGATGTGACTCGCTCCGCGCTGTTGTTCGGCAACAGGGCCATCCTGGTGGAGGGAATCGCTGAGGCGCTGCTATTGCCCGTGTTGGCACAAAAGCTTGTTCTCGCCGGCGATGCAGATGGGTGGCTCCGGTTCAAGGGAACGGTCATCGTGCCGATCGAGGGCGTGGATTTCCGTCCCTACGTCGAGGTGCTGTTGCGTCCGCACGGTGACGCGCGCATCGCCGATCGACTGATCGTGATCACCGACGCGGACCCAACGGTGCTGGGGAATCGGAAGATCGACCTGGAAAACCTCGTTGCGACGCATGGTGCGCCGCAGGCTTTGACGGTATTGACGAATCAGCACACGCTGGAACACGAGATTTTTGACGCTGGCAACGAGATCTTTCTAAAGAGCGTTTTTCTTCGTCTACATCGCAACTCGCGTCGCGATTGGACGGACCGGATCGAGGGCGTCGCAGTGCAGGATCGTCCCGCTGCATTCCTCCGGCTGATTGAGGCGAAGAAGACCCGCAAGGGCGACTTGGCCCAGGCCATCGCTTCACGTATTGCCGGGGACGAACCGTTTGTCGTACCAACCTATCTTGCCGACGCGATTCGTGGCGCTGCGCAAGCATGATCGGCATTCAATATCTGACGGAAGAGCAGGAAGCATTCGCCACGCATGTCGGCGGCGCTTTCGTGCATGCTTGCCCCGGCGCCGGAAAGACCCGCACGATCATTGCTCGCTTAACCAAGATCACAGCCACGTTGCCACCGCGTCGCGGCGTGGCGATACTCTCGTTCACGAACTCTGCCGTCGATGAGTTTCGGGAGCGTTGTCAGGCCGCAGGGCTAGCCCCGCTCTTGAAGTATCCCAGTTTCATGGGAACGCTCGATGCTTTCGTACGGCATTTCGTGGTGCTACCCGCCTGCGCGGCGACGAGCACGACACGGCCGATCATCCTCGATAGCTGGGACACGCTCGGCATAGAGATTCGATTGTCGGGACAATTCGCCTTCCGAGGTGACCCAGTGAGCCTGGATCTATTCGATCCGGAAACCAATGTCATTGATCCAGGGAGGATCGGGCACGCCGGATTGCGGAACCATGTTCGCCAGCATCAAGCCCGATATCAGCAAGCCGCGGCGCACCGGCGACGAGGCTTGCTGCAGGCCGGCTAACTGAGCGCCGGTGATGCCCGCGCTCAGACGTTGCGACTGATTCGTGATCCTTTAAATGGCGGGGCACTCGGCCGCGCGCTGGCAGCACGTTTCCACGAAGTCATGGTGGACGAAGGCCAGGATTGCGATCCGCTTGATCTGCAAATCCTCTCATGGCTCAGGGAGTACGGCGTGCATGTCTACCTTCGTGTGTGACCCAGACCAGGCCATCTACGAGTTCCGCAACGGCAATCCTGCCGGAGTTCAGGAATTCAAGGAGACGTATCCTGTTGAATCACATCGAGGACTAACGGGCAATTTTCGTAGCAGTCCTGTGATCTGTCGGTTGGCCGCCACACTTAGAAGCGCTGGCCAGGCGGATCAGTCTGTCGGCGACACCGCGAATGTTGTGCATCCGGTTCTACTTCTGACATATCGAGGCCGAGCGCCCAGTGCGACAATCGGGCGAGCCTTCTTGGATCGGATTGCTGAGCTTAATTTAGATTCGAGTGATGCGACTCTTCTGGCGCATTGTGGCGAGGTCACGCCACGTACCGCCGGCGTAGTTCCAAGCGATTCGAACGGAAGTTCGCGGATCGAGTCGCTGGCTCGAAGATTGGCGGAATTTTGGTCGCCCGCCGCAACGGTGCGATCGAGGGAAGCTGTAGTTTTGGCGGTGGAGACGTTACTGCTGGACCTCATGGGGCTACGCCAGCCGAACGAACATTTATTGCGCACCGTCGAGCGCGCCGGCATAGATCGGCGAGCCCATCGAAGACGTGTGCTGAGTTTCCTCATGAGTCTTCCTATTGCCTGCGGGAACGCCGATGCTGACCGGCTCGCCTGGATAGCCCGCGTACACGCGGAGACAGAACGGCTGAACCTGCCGCTGCCGGCCGGCGTGACCGTGCGTAGTTTCTTTCGGCGGCCAACCAATGCGCAATGGTCGACCCATCTTCAAACGCCGGTCGATCTCGGCCTGAAATGCGCGAAGATCCACGAGGTGAAAGGCCGTGAGTACGGCGCCGTTTGCGTCGTGATTCCACCCAATCGCGCCCCTGAAAACAGGGGGGAGGCCTTGTTTGTATCCTGGGAAGCCCGCACCGATGCTGAGGCCAAGCGCGTGCTCTACGTAGGCTTGACGCGCGCTCGGCATCTGGCTGCGATTGCGGTGCCAGTCGCCTTTGCCGATCGCTGCGTCGCCGTGTTAACCGCTGGTCAGGTGCCCCACACAAGAAGGGACCTATAAGGCCCAAACAAATTGGCAAATCGACCATCCGTCAGCCCGCTCTTGCGTCTGTCCACGCAAATGGTTCCACGCATTGACCACGATCGACTTGGCACCTTGGATTAGTCCAGCGAATTTCGGTGCTGGAGTAATCGTGAAATAAAAAGTCGGCCCATGTGACTCCAATGCAGGCTGACGAACGACAACCGGATTCGCCCGCCGCAAAGAGAGAAGCGCTGCTTAATTTCCAGAGCGACGGCGCCAAGGGCATCGTCGACGCCAGAGATTCGTAACTCTCGTTCAGACGGACGCAACTCGGAAGGGCGCTAGGGGAGCTATCGGTCAGAGCTCACGTGTGACGCTTCATGGGGCCAACCGTCGGATAGTCCCGAGTCAATAGAGCAGTTATTCTCTAGGAATCCTCATCTTCCGTAGTCGAGCTGCGACAGCTACAGGAACGTACCGATATGCGTCAAGCGCATATAACCATCAGCCCTTGATAAAATGCCGCTGCTTTAGGGTAACACTCACGACAAGAACTCTGAGATTCGCCGCGTGCACCGCGCTGTCTACCAGCCGCCGCGCCGAAAGCTCAATGGGATTTTGGGTGATGACACAACGCACAACGGGCAGTCTACCTAAGGTCAACATGCACCTTATGTTCAGCGGATGCACAAGATGCCGGGTGCACAATACGCCCTGCGTTGCAAACGTCAACCGGTATACCCGCGTGCCGCGAAATTGTCGCTACAGGATCGAAACCCTGTCGAGGCGCTCAACGATGTTATCCGTCCGGTTTCCGTAGTTCGATTGAATGATAGCTACGCTCGTGCCGGTAAGATCAGCAACTGTATACACGTCTATACCTTGTGCGATGGCTTCACTGATGTAGGTGTGGCGCATGCAGTACAGGACTGCATCGGGAAGGCCAGCCGCGTCACGCGCTTCTCTGAACGCCTTCCCCCATTGCGCAGCCGTCCAACGCTGCGAAAAAGAATTAGTCAACAGCGGTGCATTCGCAATCTTGTCTCGGGCTTGCTCAGCGAAAAATGCGCGAGCCGCTGTTGACAGGTCAACTTCCCGTCGCCCCGTCTTGCCGTCGAGCCATATCGTGCCGGCATTTCGATCGAGGTCGCTTGCATTTGCGCGAGCCAGTTCGCCCGGCCGCGCGCCGGTGAGGAGTAGCGCACTAGCCAATGTACGTAAGTCATCGGACATAGCAGCCAGCAGCGTGCGGCGCTGTTCCGCTGTAAGCCAGCCGTTACGCCGTGCACCCACCTTCGGAAATTTGTTGACATCCTTCCACCCGGTGTCACTTGAGACCAACTGGCACTTCTTCGCGTAATTCAAGGCCGCCTTAAGAGCAGCCAGATTGCGGTTGGCCGTATCTTTAGCCCGGTTATAGCTTTCTTCGTCATCCGGATCGTCGTCGTCCAGTTGATCGTTTCTCCATTTCTCAACATCCATGGCTCGCAGCTTCGACAGCTCGACCCGTCCTATCCGTAGCGGATCGCCGGGCACCGTGGATTTGTATACGAGGCGCTTGAAACGGTATTCCGCGTCCCGGGAGCTTGACGGAGAGTTATCAATCAGCAGCTTTTTAACGTACGACTCACATGCATCGGAAACCGTCGTTTTTTGATTCTTTACGCCGCCTTCAAGCCCTTTCGCCCATTCCTCAACGGCCCTTTGGGCGTCGTCATATTCGGCAAATTCGCCGAGCGCCTTGAAAGTCTGCGCACCATCATCGGTGCGGTATCGACCGACCCACGTGCCCGGCCCCGCCTCCAGCTTACGAAAGCCGACGAACACGCCTCTCCGGATCTTCTCGAAGTATGGATTGCGGCGCGGCGCCAGTTTGGCGCGAGCGGTCTTGCTTCTGATGTTGGCAGTCATATCGCCCCCCTATCCGGAGAGGACAGTATGTCATGCCATCGAGCCGTACGTAAATTATACGCAAAAACATATTGGGAACATCTGGAACCGCATGGAACACAATTCTCTTTGTTTTCAGTATGTTAAGTCTTGCATCGAGATCTTCTGGAACGTCTTGAGAGCCTATTTTTTGCCCTCGGTGGGCATGAATCGACCGAACATGAAAATCCCGGAAAGTGGCTCAAAATGGCGCTGACATAAAACTGCCACATTGTACCTTCGCGGGACCATCGAAGCACCCTGACCGACGTCAAATCAAACGTGGACAGGCGATAAGTTCCCTAGTCGCCGTAGAAATTCTGCGCACCGGCAAAATTCTCGAACTTCGTGTATTGACCCTGGAACGTGAGTCGAATGGGACCGATTGGACCATTACGCTGCTTACCGATGATGATCTCGGCCGTGCCTTTGTCCGGGCTATCCGGGTTGTAGACTTCGTCGCGATAGATGAAAAGAATCACGTCCGCGTCCTGTTCGATAGCGCCGGACTCACGCAAGTCGGACATGATCGGGCGTTTGTTCGGACGCTGCTCCAACCCGCGATTCAACTGCGAAAGCGCCATCACGGGAACGTCCAGTTCTTTGGCAAGGCTTTTGAGTGAACGCGAGATTTCCGAGATTTCGGTCGCGCGGTTTTCACCGGCCGAACCGGAGCCGGACATAAGCTGCAAATAGTCCACGATGATCAGGCCCAGCTTGCCGCATTGCCGTGCCAGACGGCGCGAGCGCGAGCGTAGCTCCATCGGGTTCAGCCCACCCGTTTCATCGATAAAGATCTGCGCCTCGCTCATTTTCTGCACAGCGTGCGTGAGCTTCGGCCAGTCTTCGTCGGTGAGACGGCCGGTACGCATTCTGTGCTGATCCAAACGGCCCACCGAACCCAGCATACGCATGGTGAGCTGCGTGCCCGGCATTTCCATTGAGAACACGGCAACCGGAAGGCCATATTCAACGGCCACGTATTCACCGATATTCATCGAGAACGCAGTTTTACCCATCGACGGCCGACCTGCCACGATGATCAGTTCACCGCCGTGCATCCCCGAAGTCATGCGGTCCAGATCGACGAAACCTGTTGGCGTGCCGGTCACATCGCTAGGATTCGCGGTGTGATAAAGCGTGTCGATACGCTCGACCACCTGCGTGAGCAACGGCCCGATTTCGAGAAAACCCTGCGTGCCGCGCGCGCCACTTTCCGCGATCGAGAACACCTTCGCCTCGGCCTCGTCCAGCAACTGGCGCACTTCCTTGCCTTGCGGATTAAAGGCGTCGGCGGAAATTTCATCTGCGACCGATACCAGACGGCGCAACACCGCCCGATCCCGGACGATTTCCGCATAACGGCGAATGTTCGCGGCGCTCGGCGTGTTCTGCGCGAGCGCGTTCAGGTATGCCAGGCCGCCCACCTCTTCGGCCTTGCCGGTGTTCGTCAGCGCCTCGTAGACGGTGATCACGTCGGCCGGGCGCGTGGTCGCGATCAGCTTGCCGATCGCCTCATAAATGATCCGATGGTCGTAGCGGTAGAAATCGCCATGCGACATCACGTCCGCAATACGGTCCCATGCGGCGTTATCCAGCAGCAAGCCGCCAATGACGGACTGCTCGGCTTCGATGGAATGCGGCGGGACCTTCAGCGCATCCAGTTGGGGATCTTTCGACGGTGCGTTCATGGGGAGGAATTATCGGCGAAATGACGGAGCGAAGGGAGATGGAAAAACAAAAAAGGCGGGAACCGTTGAGGGTTCCCGCCCTTCTTTTACCGCATTACTTTTGGCTTCGCGGCAGGGGCTAAGCCCGGCCAGCGAGACACTTAAGCGTGTTCGCCCAGCACCGACACCGTCACGTCGACAACTACGTCGGTGTGCAGTGCAACCTGGATAGCGTGATCGCCAACCAGCTTCAGCGGGCCGTCGGCCAGACGCACTTGCGACTTTTCGACTTCGGCCAGGCCTTGCTTCTTCAGCGCTTCGGCGATGTCCGCATTCGTCACCGAACCGAACAAACGACCGTCGACGCCAGCCTTTTGCGAGATCTGAACGGTCGCGCCGCTCAGCTTTTCGCCCAGGGCCGTAGCGGCTGCCAGCTTTTCAGCGGCAACTTTTTCCAGATCGGCGCGGCGCACTTCGAATTCCGCGATTGCGTCCTTCGTTGCACGGCGGGCCTTCTTGCCCGGGATCAGGAAGTTACGTGCGTAACCGTCCTTGACACGAACGATGTCGCCCAGGTTGCCCAGGTTGACGACTTTTTCCAAAAGAATGATTTGCATTTGGCTTTTTCCTTATTGCGTCGTCTGATTAGGCCTTGTGCAGGTCGGTGTACGGCAGCAGCGCGAGAAAACGAGCGCGCTTGATAGCCGTATCGAGCTGACGTTGGTAGTGAGCCTTCGTTCCTGTCAGACGAGCCGGCGTGATCTTGCCGTTCTCACCAACGAAGTCCTTCAGCGTTTCCGTGTCCTTGTAGTCGATGGTCTCGACATTGGCCGCGGTGAAACGGCAGAACTTCTTGCGCTTGAAGAGCGGGTTTTGTTGCTGACGACGTTTGTCGAATTTCTTACCAGTCGGGCGGGGCATGTTCAGTCCTTTCCAATATCCTGCAATTCTGTGATGTGAAACACCAGGGTTCGCGCGTTGCGGCTTTTCTTCGCCATGAAGCCCGTGAAGAGCGTTTCTACGCCCATTACGAGGCTTTCCAGCTTGCCGCTCGCAGCACCGGCCGCGACCGCCGGGAGAGTCAGTTCGATTTGCCGGGCAATGCCCGCTTCGACGACTTCCGTACGGTGATGCAACGTGCAACTCGCTATGGGGACGCCGGCGGGGGTGTACCGCACCGGTTCTCGCTCCACAACGCTTGCTGTCAGTTGCAGCCGGTTCACTTGATTCCTGGTGACGCGACGACCTTAAAAGTCGCCTTCTTGATTAGTTTGCCTGCGAGCTTGCGGCCGGAGCTGCATGAGCTTCAGTCGACGGCTGGCTGGCCGCCTTCTTGGCTTCTTCGCGGTGAACTTCCTTCATCATCGGCGACGGGCCGGTTTCGGCCTTCTTCAGCTTGACGATGAGGTGACGCAGCACAGCGTCGTTGAACTTGAACGCGTGTTCCAGTTCTTCGAGCGTTTCCTGGCTGCATTCAATGTTCATGCACACGTAGTGAGCCTTCGCAAGCTTCTCGATCATGTAAGCCAGCTGACGGCGGCCCCAGTCTTCGATGCGATGGATCGAACCACCGTGTGTTGTGATCGTGGTTTTGTACCGTTCGATCATGGCGGGCACTTGCTCGCTTTGATCCGGATGCACGATAAATACGATTTCGTAATGACGCATTGTTACTCCTTGAGGATATAAAGCCACCCGGGCGTCGGACCGGTGCGGCAAGAGAGAAGCCAGCGATTATAGCGAGATACGGCCGGCCACACAACTGATTTACGCATTTCGCGTATTACTTCCGCTGTGTTTTCAATGGCTTAGCACTCGTGCATGCCTGAGCGGCCCGGAAACTCATCGTTCGCGGCTCCAGTAATCCGGCTGGGCGTAGATTTTCTTCAAATAATCAATGAAGTAGCGCACTTTCGCCGGCACGTAGCGCTGCTGCGGATAGACCGCGAGGATGTCGTAATCGGGCAGCGCGAACTCGTCCAGAACGGTTTCCAGTTCGCCATTTGCCAGTTGACGCTGGATTTCCCAGGTCGAGCGCCAGCCAAGCCCATGCCCTTCCGATACCCATCGGTGGAGCAATTCGCCGTCGTTGCAATCCAGGTTGCCCGAGACACGCACCGTCGCAAGTTTACCGTTGCGGCGGAAATACCAGCCGCGATTCTGCCCGCCCTGCAAATTGAACGCGAGACAGTTGTGGCGCGGCAGGTCATCGAGCGATTTCGGCTTGCCGTGCTTCTTGAAATACGCCGGCGTGCCGCAGACCACGCGGCGGTTATCGGCGAGCTTCACGGCAACGAAGTTCTGATCGACCGCCCCGCCTATGCGGATCGACAGGTCGTAACCCTCGCGAATCAGGTCGGCAACGCGGTCGTTCAGGTTGAACGACATCTGTAACGCGGGTTTATCGACGAGAAAACCTGGCGCGTGCGGCGCCACGTGCATTCGTCCGAAGGCCGCCGGGGCGGAGACGATCAGGTGGCCATCGACGGTGCGCTGGCCGTCGGCGAGCTCGTCTTCGGCCTGATTCCAGTCCGCCAGCAGTCCACGGCAGCGCTCCAGGAACGCCGCACCCTCCTCGCTTACCACCAGACGACGCGTGGAGCGGTACATCAGCTTGACGCCCAGACGCTTCTCTAAGGCATCAATACGCCGCCCCAAAATGACTGGCGACACCCCCTCCTCCAGCGCCGCCGCAGCCAGACTGCCGGCCTCGGCGACCTTCACGAACGTCTCAATCTGCCTGAAGCGGTCCATTTTCTTGGCCTCCATTGCTCATTCATTCCATACTTTTTGTATCGGATCAAACGACTCTGGCTGATCTTATCAACACTCCCGCATACGCATAAAGTCCCCTTAACGACATTGCGCAACGGCGCGATGCAGCAGAACACAATGGAAGGAGACACTCATGACAAAAATGCGAGCAGTCGACGCAGCCGTTCTCGTGCTGGAAAAAGAAGGGATCGAAATGGCGTTCGGCGTTCCGGGCGCGGCGATCAACCCGTTCTACTCCGCCCTGCAACGGGCCGGCAGCATCGGCCACGTGCTGGCACGCCATGTGGAAGGCGCGTCGCATATGGCCGAAGGTTATACGCGGGCGGCACCGGGGAATATCGGCGTGTGTATTGGCACGTCGGGACCGGCGGGAACGGACATGATCACCGGGCTGTATTCCGCCCAGGCCGACTCCATTCCGATCCTCGCGATCACAGGCCAGGCGCCGCGTGCGCGTCTCTATAAAGAAGACTTCCAGGCCGTCGATATTGAATCGATCGCCAAGCCGGTGACCAAGTGGGCGGTAACCGTGCGCGAACCGGCGCTCGTGCCGCGCGTGTTCCAGCAGGCATTCCACCTGATGCGCTCAGGCCGTCCGGGTCCGGTGCTGGTCGATTTGCCGATCGACGTGCAACTCGCGGAAATCGAATTCGATATCGACACGTACGAACCCCTGCCCGTCTACAAGCCCAAAGCAACGCGCGCTCAGATCGAGAAAGCGCTGGCGATGCTGACGGCCTCCGAGCGGCCGTTGATCGTGTCCGGCGGCGGCGTGCTGAACGCGGCGGCCGAGGATCTGCTGGTCGAGTTCGCTGAAATCATGAACGTGCCGGTGATCCCCACGCTGATGAGCTGGGGCGCAATCCCCGACGACCATCCGCTGATGGCCGGCATGTGCGGTTTGCAAACGGCGCATCGCTACGGGAACGCTTCGATGCTCGCATCCGATTTCGTGCTGGGCATCGGCAATCGCTGGGCGAACCGTCACACGGGCAGCGTCGAGGTTTATACGAAGGGCCGTACGTTTGTGCACGTGGACATTGAACCGACGCAGATTGGCCGCGTGTTCGGCCCGGATCTCGGCATTGTCTCCGACGCAAAATTCGCGCTCGAACTGTTTGTGGAAGTGGCGCGTGAATGGAAGGCCGCGGGCAAGCTGAAGGATCGCGGCGCGTGGGTCGGCGAGTGCCAGGAACGCAAGCGCACGTTGCATCGCAAGACGCACTTCGACAACGTGCCGATGAAACCGCAACGCGTCTACGAAGAAATGAACAAGGTCTTCGGCCGCGATACCTGCTACGTCTCGACGATCGGTCTGTCGCAAATCGCCGGCGCGCAGTTCCTGCATGTGTACAAGGCGCGCAACTGGATCAATTGCGGTCAGGCCGGCCCGCTCGGCTGGACCATTCCGGCCGCGCTCGGTGTTCGTGCCGCGGACCCGCAACGGCCGATCGTCGCGCTCTCGGGCGATTACGACTTCCAGTTCATGATC
Source organism: Caballeronia sp. LjRoot34 (assembly GCF_964253815.1). Lineage (NCBI taxonomy): Bacteria > Pseudomonadati > Pseudomonadota > Betaproteobacteria > Burkholderiales > Burkholderiaceae > Caballeronia > Caballeronia sp. LjRoot34. Next base: position 1,608,565 of record NZ_CAXUSB020000001.1, on the reverse strand, counting down.
GAAGAACTTGCGGTTGGTGCGCAATTCCGGCTGCCGTACATCCATGTGGTGGTGAACAACTCGTACCTCGGCCTGATCCGTCAGGCGCAACGCGGCTTCGATATGGACTACTGCGTCCAGCTCGCCTTCGAGAACATCAATGCACCCGATCTGAACGGTTATGGCGTCGATCACGTCGCCGTGGCCGAAGGACTTGGCTGCAAGGCAGTGCGCGTGTTCAATCCGGAAGACCTCGCTCCCGCCCTTCGCAAGGCCCAGGGAATGCTCGCGGAATTCGGCGTGCCGATCATTGTTGAAGTGATCCTCGAGCGCGTGACGAACATCGCGATGGGCACGGAGATCGATGCGATCAACGAATTCGAACCGCTCGCCGAAAGCGAGCAGGACGCACCGACGGCCATTGCGCATAACGCCTGAGAGAGAACAAAAACCATGCCGAAATTTGCTGCAAACCTGACCATGCTGTTCAACGAAGTGCCGTTCCTTGACCGCTTTGCGGCGGCGTCGGAGGCGGGCTTCGAGGCGGTTGAATTTCTGTTCCCGTATCCGTATGCAGCGGCCGATCTGCGTCAACGACTGGACGCCAACAATCTTCAGCTCGTGCTGCATAACTTGCCGGCCGGGAATTGGGAAGGCGGCGAGCGTGGCATCGCGTGCCTGCCCGATCGCCGAGAAGAATTCCGTGAGGGCGTAACGCGGGCGATCGAGTACGCGAAGGCGCTGAACGTGCCGCAACTGAATTGTCTCGTCGGCATTCCAACGGCTTCGGTGAGCCGTGAGGAAGCGCGGGCGACCATCGTTGAAAATTTGAAGTTTGCGGCCACCGCGTTGAAGAAAGAAGGCATCAAGCTGCTGGTCGAGCCGTGCAATCACTTCGATATCCCCGGCTTCGCGCTGAACCGGTCGCAGGAAGGACTCGACGTGATTCGCGACGTAGGGTCGGACAACCTGTTCCTGCAATACGACATCTATCACATGCAGCGCATGGAAGGCGAACTGGCTGCCACGATCAAGCGCAACCTGCCGTCCATTGCGCATATTCAGTTGGCCGATAACCCCGGCCGCAATGAACCGGGTACGGGCGAGATCAACTATCCGTTCCTGTTCTCGTGGCTCGATTCGCTTGGCTACGACGGCTGGATTGGTTGCGAGTACAAACCGCGCGGCACGACTGCGGCCGGCCTTGGCTGGCTTCAGGAAATCGCTGGCTGGAAGACTGCACGCGCAGTGGCATAACTGGAGGAGACACGCATAATGGCAACAATCGGATTTATCGGCCTTGGCATCATGGGCGCGCACATGGCGCGCAATTTGAAGAAAGCTGGCCATTCGCTAGTGCTGAACGGCGCGTACCCTGTGCCGGACGACCTGCGCTCGCTAGGCAAAGTAGCTGCCAGCTCGACCGACGTTGCGCGGGCAAGCGAAATCATCATCATCATGGTGCCGGACACGCCCGATGTCGCTAACGTCCTCTTTGCAGAAGACGGCGTGGCGAAGGGACTCGAGAAAGGCCAGCTCGTGATCGACATGAGCTCCATCTCGCCGCTCGAAACGCAAGCGTTCGCCAAGAAAATCAACGCGCTAGGCTGCGATTATCTCGATGCACCCGTGTCAGGCGGCGAAGTCGGCGCACGTGAAGCTTCATTGACGATTATGGTCGGTGGCCCGGAAGCGGCGTTCGAGCGCGCAAAGCCGCTCTTTGATGTCATGGGCAAGAATGTGACGCTCATCGGCGATAACGGCGCGGGACAAACGTGCAAGGTCGCAAACCAGATCATCGTGGCGTTGAACATTGAAGCGGTGGCCGAAGCGTTGCTGTTCGCTTCAAAGTCCGGTGCGGATCCCGAGCGCGTGCGGCGTGCGTTGATGGGCGGTTTTGCCGCATCGCGGATCTTGGAAGTTCATGGCGAACGCATGACCAAGCGCACGTTCAATCCGGGCTTTCGGATCGAATTGCATCAGAAGGATCTGAACCTCGCGCTGGAAAGTGCGAAGAAACTTGGTCTTGCTTTGCCGCATACGGCGAGCGCGCAGCAGTTGTTCAGCGTGTGCGTGGCAAACGGCGGACGCGAGTGGGATCACTCGGGAATGGTGAAGGCGTTGGAACTGATGTCGAATCATCAGGTTACCGAATGAACTGCTTGAAGACCGGCTGATGCATACGTGGCGGTTACTTGACGCATAAGCATAGCCGGTTGCAGAAAGTGCAATAAAGCGGGGTCCGTCAAGCGGCGCCCGGTGATGACGTGGAAGCCTTGGTCGGTCAGACGTCATTGCCGGGTGTCCGCCTTGCCGGATCTTTTTTTGTTTACGTTCTCAAAAAATGCCCATCCACACAGTTTGACAATTCCATCGGTGAAATCCGAGAACTATCGATTAGTTCTGGAGACTAAATGGCTCGGCTTTATCAGGTCGATCTACCCGGTTATTACAGGAGTTGCAACATGGGCATTTTCAGTTTCATCAAGGACGCGGGCGAAAAATTGTTCGGCGCTGTTTCAACCACGGCTCAGGCTGCGCCGACCGTTGATGTCGCCGCGCTCAACAAGACGGCAGGTGACGCAATCGCCGCCTACATCCGCACGCAAGGCTTGAGCGCCGACAACCTGCAAGTCAGCTTCGATGGCGCGTCGCATACGGTCACAGTCAGCGGCCAGGCCGCCGATCAGGCGACGAAGGAAAAGATCCTCGTGGCAGCGGGTAACGTGCAGCATGTGGACAAGGTCGACGATCAACTGACCGTACCGACCCCCACGCCCGTTTCGCAATTTCATACGGTGGCTTCCGGCGACAATCTATGGAAAATCGCCGACAAGTACTACGGCAACGGCGCGAAGAACGACGTGATCTTCGAAGCCAACAAACCGATGCTCAAGAGCCCGGACAAGATTTACCCGGGACAGGTTCTGCGGATTCCCGCGCTGGCCTGATGACGGGTTGAATGGTTGAGTAAAAACGCGACCCGAGGGTCGCGTTTTTTGGTTCCGGGTCAACCGGTTCTGTTACGGACGACAGACCGGGGCCGGCCGTGGGCGCTATCGAATTATCCTTTGCCAGAGCGTTGCATTCCGGACCGTACGCCTGATCGACAGTATCTGGAAAAACCCGTGTATGCCGGCCCTCAGTTCGTCCGGGTGTTCGAACTCCAGGTAAGTCACCTCACATAAATCATCGAGTTCGCGAATGAGCGTCGTTTTGATCGGAGCATGCTTCCAGACAAGAAACAGGATCGGGGAGCATCGCCCCTTGAAGATGTGATAGCTCAGCTCAAAGGCACTGCTCTCGCTCATACCAACCCTGATATTGATCAGGACATCGGCCTGGTCCAACAGTTTCAGCCGATAGTCACGGAAATTCTTCGGCGTAAAGGGCAAGTGACGGTCACGCTCAAACGATTCCCTGAAAGTATCGGCACTTTCAGCGCCGGTGCCAGTGAGATAGTTGAAAGGGCAGCGCGAGTCGTTGGCGGTGTCGATTATTTGCAATATCTGTTCGACTAATCGCTGCTGCGTCTCACCCGATTCGGTGAACGGTTGCCTGATAAATAGCCTGAGTGGAGTGCCGTCCACAGAAGAGTCGGGACCGTCGGTGAGCAGCATTGGTTGCGCAAGCGACCGATGTAGGTCCTGCAAGGAATACACAGCCATGGGATGTTTCATTACTTATGCCGCCCATCCGGGTTGCGAACTGGCAGCCCCTATTTTTCGGGTGTTTGAAAATCAGATATTAAATAGTATTCCGAACATAATTTCAAAACCTGACGAACCATGATCTATATGTCCGCACCACACGGCTCGCTGTTCCGAGCGATCGCAAGGACTATCACTCTCGAAAACTCTGGCTCAAGTCTAGTGCATGGGCCCGCACTCTCCAAGGGAATTTAACGACCATTTCGGTGCATCCAGATGCCATCGAGGCAGGGTTTCGCCCATTGAATTTTGATGTTTCATATTTTGTTCGCATTTCTAACTAATAGATCTTGCTTTCCGATCATGGTTGGATTTTCTGAAGCAAACGTCGGTTCTGATGCGAAATACCGCCATGGCATCAACATCTGGAACGCGCGAACCCATCGTTACCTTCGCTGTTTATTTCACTCTACGGACGCTTTCGGCACGTGGCACCTGGAAAACAAGCGCTGCTGGATCTTTTTGCTTTTGCTGAAGCGCCCTATGATCTCCCACGCTATTTCGCACTGTTCCAATTACCTTCGGGAAAACCGCGCCCATGACACCAAGACCCCCTGTTGAGATCAGATCGGTGGCTGTTGCCGACTTCGATGCGTGGTCGGCGTTATGGCGCGGTTACCAGGCGTTCTACAAGACCGATATCCCGATGGACACAACTCAACGCACGTGGGCGCGCATGCTCGATCCCACGGAGCCGGTATTCGGCGCGGTGGCAGTAATCGATGGTCGTATAGTCGGGGTGGTGCACTGGATCATGCATCGGTCGTGCTGGACGACCGGTGACTATTGCTATCTGCAGGATTTATACGTAGAACCGGATATTCGCGGAGGCGGGATTGGGCGCAAACTCATCGAGCATGTCTATGCCAAGGCCGCGGAAGCACAGTGCTCGCGAGTCTGGTGGTTGACTCATGAAACCAATACCGACGCGATGCAGTTGTATGACCGCATCGCGGACCGGTCGGGGTTCGTGCAGTATCGGAAGGTGCTGGGGTGATAGAAAGCTAACGCAGCAGATCTTGCGTCAGTACGTATCGAACACACGCTGCAAGTCTGCCGCCGCTGTGCCCGCCGCCAACGCCAACATCAGCAGCACGCGCGCCTTGTACGGGTTCAAAGCGCCTGCCGTGATCGAGCCAAGTGCATCGTCGGGCGCAGCGCCGTTGCGCATCACGTGGCCCGCTCCCACCCGTGACGAACGTACAACCGCCACGCCGTGTTTGACGGCATCGGCAAGAGCCTGTTGCAGCGTCGAATGAATCGAGCCGTTGCCCGTCCCTGCAATCACGAGTCCTTTGACACCCGAGGCAACGAATGCATCGATAGCCGCTCGCGACGCCCCTGCGTAACTCGTCACGATCTCGACCGCCGGCGGTTCAGCGGGCATCTGGAACGGGCTATGCAGCGTATGCGGCCTGACCACTGAACGCTGGAATTCCACCTGCCCGTCCTGCACCCAGCCGAGCGCACCGCCTTCGGGCGAACGGAAGGCATCGACGGCATAGGTGCTTGTCTTGGTCACGTCGCGGGCGCAGTGGATCTGGTTATTGAACGCGACCAGCACGCCCTGCTTCCACGATGCCCGGTTCGCCGCCACCGTCACCGCGTTGAGAAGATTCAACGGGCCGTCGGCGGATAAGGCCGTCGCGGGCCGCATGGCCGCCGTGAGCACAACCGGTTTTTCACTTTTCACGGTCAGGTGCAACAGGTAGGCGGTTTCCTCGAGCGTATCGGTGCCGTGCGTGATGACGATACCGTCGATATCGTCCTGCGCCAGCAACGCATTCACTCGCGCGCAGAGGGTAATCCACAGCGCCGGCGTCATGTCCTTGCTGTCGATGCTCGCTACCTGCTCGGCCTGGATCTGCGCGACTTGCGAGAGCGAAGGCACGGCGCCGAGCAGTTTATCGACGCCGACTACGCCGGCCTTGTAACCCGAGGTTTTGGCGGCATCGCCGGCCTCGCCCGCGATGGTTCCGCCGGTAGCCAGCGCCACGATCCGCGGCAATGAAGTGTGTGATGAGTTCATGGCCGTAATTGTAGCGGAGCGGCGGCCGGCTGATTTCCAGGCTCTCAAACTTTCAAAGGGTTAGGCAGCTTCCCGCAATTGAGCCGCGATCTGCGCTTCGTCGAGTTGCGGTGCGAACATCTCGATCAGCCTGTACGCATATGCCCGCAGGAAAGCACCCTTCCTCAAGCCCACGCGCGTGGTGCTGGCTTCGAACAGATGTTGCGTGTCGAGCGCGACGAGTTCGGTATCGCGTTTTTCGTCGAAGGCCATCGCCGCCACGATGCCGATGCCCATGCCCAGTTCCACATACGTCTTGATGACGTCGGCATCGATAGCGGTCAGCACCACGTCCGGCAGCGCGCCCGCTTTCGCAAACGCCTGATCGACATGCGAACGGCCGGTGAAATCGTGGTCATACGTGACGATCGGATATTCGGCGATCTCGTCGAGCGTGATGTTCTCGCGGCCGACCAGCGGATGCCCCTTTGGCACGACCACCGTGTGGTGCCACGAATAGCACGGGAACGTGACGATATCCGGGTACCTATCGAGCGCTTCCGTCGAAATGCCGATGTCCGCCTCGCCGTTGATGATCATCTGCGCGATCTGCTGCGGACTGCCCTGACGCAGCGCGAGATGAACCTTCGGGAATACCTCGGTGAATTGGCGGATCACCTTGGGCAGCGCGTAACGCGCTTGCGTGTGGGTGGTCGCCACGACCAGATGGCCGTTGTCCTGATCGGCGAACTGGCGGGCGACGCGGCGGAGGTTCTCGGCATCGAGCAGCATGCGCTCGATCACCTGATGCACTTCCTTGCCCGGCTCGGTCAGGCCCGTGAGCCGCTTGCCGCGTCGAATGAAGATATCGACGCCGAGTTCGTCCTCAAGGTCCTTGATTTGCTTCGACACACCCGATTGCGACGTATAAAGCACGTTCGCGACCTCGGTCAGATTCATGTTCTGCCGGACGGCTTCACGTACGAAACGCAATTGCTGGAAGTTCATGTCAGCCTCTCTCTTCAGTATGCTTATTCAATAAGCTCAATGCGCCGGGAACACACGCAGAACACGCGGCACGGCGGTCACGCCGTCGCCGATATTCAGATTTAATCCACGCCAGGTTTCGCGATCCAGTTCCGCTTCCAGCACGTTGCCTTCAGCGCCTTCCAGATCCACGCGCACCGAACCGCCGAGCGTCACGACACGGCGGACATCGACCACGATGCCATCGCGATGACCCGACGCCGTCGGGAAGAGCGTCAGGTCGTGCGGCCGGACGTAAGCCACCGCCGGACCCGCGAAATTGGCGACGGTCGGAATCGGCTGCGCAGCGCCTTGCGCCACAAAACCGTTCGCATCCACGCTGCCCCTGAGCCGGTTTGCCGCGCCGAGAAACTCGTACACAAACGATGTCTGCGGATGATCATAGACGTCTTGCGGACTGCCGACCTGCTCCACATGCCCACGATTGAGCACCACGATCCGATCCGCGACTTCAAGCGCCTCTTCCTGGTCGTGCGTGACGAAAATAGTCGAGATATGCAGGTCGTCGTGCAGACGCCGCAGCCAGCTACGCAGCTCCTTGCGGACCTTGGCATCGAGTGCGCCGAACGGTTCGTCGAGCAGCAGCACCTTCGGTTCGACGGCAAGCGCCCGGGCCAGCGCGATCCGCTGCCGCTGCCCACCGGAAAGCTCAGACGGAAACCGTTGCGCCAGCCAGTCAAGCTGCACGAGCTTCAGCAATTCATGCACTTTCTCGCGGATCACCGCCTCGGACGGCCGTTCCTTGCGCGGTTTCACGCGCAGGCCGAACGCCACGTTCTCGAACACGGTCATGTGACGGAACAGCGCGTAATGCTGGAACACGAAACCGACCTGCCGTTCCCGCGCACCCACGGCCGCCACGTCCTCGCCGTTCAGCACGACCGAACCGGCGTCCGCGTATTCCAGCCCCGCGATCACGCGCAGCAGCGTGGTCTTGCCACAGCCCGACGGTCCGAGCAGCGCGACGAGTTCGCCCGACGGGAAGTCGAGCGAGACGTTGTCCAGCGCGACGAAATCGCCGAAGCGTTTCTGCAAATTGCGAACAATGATGCTCATGGTGATTTTCGCCTTCTAGTTCTGGAGTGACGCGACCGGCAACTCAGCGGGTTGCGCCTGCACTGCTTCAATCGATTGCGACATGCGGCGCTCGGCAAGCAGCTTCAGGCCGAGCGTGACGAGCGCGAGCAGCGCAAGCAGCGACGCCACGGCGAACGCCGCCGAAAAGTTGTATTCGTTGTAGAGAATTTCTACATGCAGCGGCATGGTGTCGGTTTGTCCGCGAATATGGCCCGATACCACCGATACCGCGCCGAACTCGCCCATCGCACGTGCATTGCAGAGAATCACGCCATACAGCAAACCCCATTTCACGTTCGGCAGCGTCACGCGGCGGAAGATCTGCCAGCCCGACGCGCCGAGTACATGCGCGGCTTCTTCTTCGTCGTTGCCTTGCGCCTGCATCAGCGGGATCAGCTCGCGTGCGACAAAGGGGAACGTGACGAAGATAGTGGCGAGCACAATGCCGGGCACCGCGAAGATGATCTGCACGTCGTGGTCGATGAGCCAGGGACCGAACCAGCCTTGCGCGCCGAACATCAGCACGTAGATCAGGCCCGAGACGACCGGTGACACCGAAAACGGCAAGTCGATCAGCGTCGTGAGGAAGGCTTTGCCGCGGAATTCGAACTTCGCGATAGACCAGGACGCCGTCAACCCGAACACCACGTTCAGCGGCACCGCAATCGCGGCGACGATCAGCGTGAGCTTGATCGCGGACCACGCGTCGGGGTCCTTCAGCGAATCGAAGTAATAGTCCACGCCCTTCGCGAACGCTTGTGCAAACACGGCGGCGAGCGGCACCACAAGAAACAGCGCCAGGAAAATCAGCGCGATGGCCGTCAGGATCCAGCGCACGACACGGGGTTCGGTAACCGGATCAAGCTTGTGCTCAGTCACACGGGCCGTGGTCACATCCACAGTTTTCTGTTTGACGGCGCTCATGCTTTCGCCCCGTCGATATGCAATGCACCGGCCGAAGCAGGCGCAGGACCTGCGCCACCGCGGCTCGTGCGCCGTTGCAGGAACCATTGCAGCGTGTTGATCAGCAGCAGCATCAGGAACGATACACACAGCATCACCACGGCGATCGCGGTCGCCCCGGCGTAGTCGTATTGTTCGAGCTTCGTGATGATCAGCAGCGACGTGATTTCGGACTTCATCGGCACATTACCTGCGATGAAAATCACCGACCCGTATTCGCCCAAGGCACGCGCAAACGCGAGCGCGAAGCCAGTCAGGATCGCGGGAAACAGCGACGGCAGCACCACGCGGCGAAACGTCAGCCAGCGCGTGGCGCCAAGGCACGCGGCCGCTTCTTCCTGCTCGCGTTCGAAATCTTCCAGCACGGGTTGTACGGTGCGCACGACGAACGGCAAGCCGATAAACGTCAGCGCCACGAGCACGCCCAACGGCGTAAACGCCACCTTGATCCCGAGGGGTGCGAGAAACTGGCCGATCCAGCCATTCGGCGCATAGACCGCGGCGAGCGCAATGCCGGCCACGGAAGTCGGCAATGCAAACGGCAGATCGACGACAGCATCCACCACGCGCTTGAACGGGAACGTGTAGCGCACGAGCACCCACGCCACGAGGAAACCGAACACGGCGTTGATCAGCGCGCCACCGAGGGCAGCGGTAAACGTCAGCCGATACGACGCCAGCACGCGCGGCGACGTGACGGCGCGCACGAACGTCGCCCAGTCGAGCGTGGCCGTCTTGGCGAAGGTCGCGGCAAGCGGAATCAGCACCACGAGGCTCAAATACGCCACCGTGATGCCGAGCGTTAGGCCGAAGCCCGGCAGTGCGCTGGGCTTGCGGAAAGTGAAAGTCGTCATGCGTGAATCATCCAGTTCCGCCGCGCCGCGGGGACGGCGCTTCGGGGTCGAGCTTCGGGTTGGTTTCATGGCCGTCTATGCGGCCATCGTGTTATTTCAGGCTTCTTTTACGACTACAGCACCGCGAGCGCATAAGCGCCGGCAGTGCTGCCCTTCATGCCGCCGTGCTTACTGCGGCTGATAGATCGAATCGAACACGCCGCCATCGGCGAAATGCGTCTTTTGTGCGTTGGTCCAGCCACCGAACGAGTCGTCGATGGTGTAGAGCTTGATCTTCGGGAACTGCTTCGTCAGCGCAGCGGGAACAGCGGTGGAGCGCGGCCGATAGAAGTTGCGTGCCGCGATTTCCTGGCCTTCCTCGCTATACAAATATTTGAGGTACGCCTCGGCCAGCTTGCGGTCGCCATGACGATCCACGACCTTGTCGACGACGGCCACCGGCGGCTCAGCCAGGATGCTCACCGACGGCACGACGATCTCGAATTTGTCCGAGCCAAATTCCTTCAGCGACAGGAACGCCTCGTTTTCCCACGCGATCAGCACGTCACCCTGCCCGCGCTGCACGAAGCTGGTGGTCGCGCCCCGCGCGCCCGAATCCAGCACGCCGGCGTTCTTATAGAGCTTGGTTACGAAGTCCTTGGCAGTCGTTGCGTTGCCGCCTGGCAGATGTTCTGCATAAGCCCACGCCGCGAGGTAATTCCAGCGCGCGCCGCCAGACGTCTTCGGATTCGGCGTCACGATAGAGACGTCCGGCTTGAGCAGATCCGGCCAGTCCTTGATCTGCTTCGGGTTGCCTTTGCGCACGAGGAACACGATCGTCGATGTATACGGCGACGCGTTGTCCGGCAAGCGCTTCTGCCAGTCCTGGCTAACCAGCCCCTTGGCTGCGAGCGCATCAATGTCATAGGCCAGCGCCAGCGTCACCACATCTGCCTGCAAACCGTCGAGAACCGAGCGAGCCTGACCGCCGGAGCCGCCGTGCGATTGCTTGAATGTGACGGTCTCTCCGGTTTCAGCCTTCCATTTCTTGCCGAAAGCCTGATTGAACTCCTGGTACAACTCACGCGTCGGGTCATACGACACGTTCAGGAACGACGTGTCGGCGTGCGCTTGCGCGATCATGCCCGCGGTCATCCCGGTCACCGACGCTGCCCCGATCACCGCCGTGGCAAACAGCTTCCTTGCACGTGCGCCCCACCTCGAATTCTGACTCCGCATTACCCCGTTCCCCGTCTTATGTGGTTTGAGCAGCCGAGTCTATCGACGAGCTTTCATTATTAAAAATAATTGTTATTCATTCTTTTAGATCAAAAAGTGCTAATGACGGCTGGAAGCGGCGTTGCGGCCATCAAACAGCCGTTGGAGCACCCTGTTTATAGGCTCTGTGTGGTTCTGACGACGTCGAACTTAAAGTAAAGCTTGAAAAGCGCCGAATACTGTATAAAACTACAGGCATCTGTTCATCCATACAGTGGACGACCAGCCATACAAGGGGCAAAAGCACGTGACCAAAATGAGCAAACTGACTGCGCGGCAGCAAGAGGTTTTCGAACTGATCCAGCGCGCGATCGAACGTACGGGGTTTCCGCCCACGCGCGCCGAGATCGCAGCCGAACTTGGTTTTAGCTCCGCTAATTCCGCCGAAGAGCATCTTCGGGCGCTGGCGCGTAAAGGGGTGATCGAACTGGCGGCGGGTTCATCGCGCGGCATTCGTTTGCTGACCAATGGCGGCCTCGACGAAGGGCCTCATCAGTTCACGTTGCCCCATGCCAGCATCATGCAATTGTCCTTGCCGCTGGTCGGGCGCGTGGCGGCCGGCAGTCCGATCCTCGCGCAGGAACACATCTCCAAGCATTACGCCTGCGACCCGGCGCTGTTCTCCAGCAAACCGGACTATCTGTTGAAGGTGCGCGGTCTTTCCATGCGCGACGCAGGGATCTTCGACGGTGATCTGCTCGCTGTGCAGAAGAAAAACGAGGCAAAGGACGGGCAGATCGTCGTGGCGCGACTTGGCGACGACGTCACGGTCAAACGGTGGAAACGTCGTCCAGATGGCGTTGAACTGATCGCTGAAAACCCTGATTACGAGAACATCTTCGTCGCGTCAGGCAGCGACGACTTTGCGCTGGAAGGTATTGCGGTCGGGTTGATTCGTTCCGGCGAGCTTTGATTTCTGCAAGGTTTTCAGCTTCTGCTTTGATGTCTGTTTGTTGATTTCTGATTTGCAGGGCGGCGGCGGGGTGTTCCGAGTATTCCGGGTGTTCCCGCCCCTAGCCGCACTGCGCTTGAATTCCGGCCCTATAAAGCGTGACGGACATCGCATTGGTGATGAACCGGTGCGCGTCCTATTGTCATCGGTCATCGGAGAAACATCATGGAACGATTCGCCCGGTTGTTTTCTGCTTCTTTTTTATCTGCATCGTTCGCGCCGACAGCACGTGCACCCCTGTCGTTTCGGCAATTCCGCGAGTTCGGCCGTTTGCGGCATCTGCGCTCGCTGATCTCCTGCAAGACCCCAAAGCCAGCAGACACCCCCGATCTCTTCGACGAACTGCCCGTCCTGCCCTCGCGGCAGCCGGCGTTCGCCCGGGTATCGCTGAGTGCATCGGTGCATACGCAGGCCGAGCAACGGGCGCCGGTGCGGGTGTATCGCGGTGAATCGCGGGTCATCATGGTCGGCAATATTGAAGCGGTGTCGCGCATGATCGACCGTTGTATCGACGAGGAGCGGGCCGGCGTTGAAGGCGGATTGCTCGCCTGATTTTTCGAAGCGATAAGATTCGCGGGGATAATTCTGGCGCCGGTGTGGTCCATCCAGGGGTTGAGGCTTCTTTGGCCTCTGCACTTGCATTCGAGCCGCATTCACCTCATCAGCCCAAAGGCGCCTTAGCGTATGTCCCTGTCCCGTACCAGCAAGTCCGTTGTTATTACGTTGTTGGTTGTTGTCGTCGTGGCAGTGCTCGGTGTGATCTATGCGTCGCCGTACATCGCGCTCGACCGGTTGAAACGCGCCGCCGACGCCCGTGACGCTCAAACTGTGAATCAGTACGTCGACTTTCCGCTGCTGCGTGAAAGCCTGAAGGACCAGGTCGGTCAGTTGTTGACCCGAAAAATCGACATACAGAAGAGCGGCAATCCGTTAGCGATGATCGGCGCCATGATTGGCGCGGCGCTAATCGGCCCGCTGGTCGATTCGTATGCAACGCCCGACGGCGTGGCGGCTATTCTCAATGGCATACCGCCACAGGGCGATCCGGGCGAGAAACCGCCAGTTCCGTCCGAGGCGAGCGGCGCTGTTGTCGCTACCCCGGGAGCCGCGCCCGTCGTAGCTTCACCGTCCGCACCGAAACCGCCGCCGCAAACCACGGCGGGGTATCGAAGTTTCGATACTTTCGCGGTGAATTACCAGCATGGAACCGGCGACGCACGCTATTCGGCCATTCTCCGGCGCTACGGGTTGTTCTCGTGGAAGCTGGTCGCAGTGGAGTTGAACGACGGCTAGGCTATCAGTGTTCCCGCAGCAATGGGACTGTCCGCCTAGTTGCTACTTGCTAGCTGGCCTTGCTGCTTGTGCTTGGCGACTTGCTGGCTGAAAGCGGCACCAGCTTAGCCGCTTTCAACCTCAGTAAACCCGTCGCAGCATCAAACACTGGCCTCGGCTTTCGCGGGCATCGCCGCATGCGCGGCGTCTTCCTGTTCCGCCGATGTACCCGTCGGCGACACCGCCACCAAAATGCTGCAAGACACCCGATCCATCAGCGGCGTGTTACCCGCGCCCATCCACCAGCGCGCAAGACCCGTGCGGCACCGATGTCCCACCACCACCAGATCCACCTGCAGGCTCTGCGCGAGTCCGGCAATTTCATCGATAGGATGGCCGAACGCGAAGTGGCCCTGCGCCGGCACGCCCCGCTCGGTCAGCCAATCCACGCCTTCGCGCAAGATGTCCCGGGCAGCGTCTTCGAAACGGCCGCATGCCATATCGGTGAGGAGGCCGGCACTTTGGGCGATGCTGGAGCGCATATCGACAACGGCGAGCACATGCGTTTCGGCTTTCAGGTCGAGCGCGAGGTTCGCGCCGTCACGTAATGCCTTACGCCCTTCGCGAGAGCCGTCGTAACACAACAGGATTTTTCGATAGCTCGCCATGGTGGTTCTCCGCGCTGCACAACGGCAGCAAAGGGCATCAAAAAAACGGTCGTCAAGTGTTGCAGATTCTGCCCCGTGGGCCGGGCGGGCGACAAAACCCGGGCCGCGTTGCCTTCATCATGGTGCGTCGCTAAAACGGTGGCAACGATGGAAAACGCTAATGCGGCCCGGTTGCTCGCGAAACGCCAAGCGGACACCGTGCCAGGAACGTCAATCCCTTGATGGGCGGACTTTCTAGCGCTTAATCAAGGCGTCGCGAAAGCGTCCGGCGACCGCAAATCAGCTCGCGTGCGCGCCCGCAGTGCAGGTCGCGAGGGTGGGACGCGCCTCGTTGGTGCAATCGATTAAACTAGTTAGCTTGTCTTGAGACCGAACTTCCGACCCAACACCCGAGTTTGCGCATGTCAGATGCAGCAGTGTTACCCAGCGACGCAATCCGCACGACCGCCGCACAGCCAAATCCGGCGATCGAATTTATCGACGTCGAAAAACACTACGGTGACAAGACGGTCGTGAACGGCCTGTCGTTCCACGTCCAGCCCGGCGAGTGTTTCGGCCTGCTTGGACCCAACGGCGCGGGTAAAACGACCACGCTCAAGATGCTGCTCGGCCTGACCGCGCCCGATGCGGGCACGATCCGTCTCGTCGATGAACCGATCCCCTCACGCGCCCGCTACGCCCGGCGCCGTGTAGGCGTGGTACCGCAATTCGACAACCTCGATCCGGACTTCACCGTCCGCGAAAACCTGCTCGTGTTCGGCCGGTATTTCGGCATGAGCGGCAGCGAGATTGAAGCCGTGGTTCCATCGCTGCTCGAATTCGCGCGGCTGGAAAGCAAGGCGAACGCGCGGGTCGGCGAGTTATCGGGCGGAATGAAGCGGCGGCTGACGCTGGCGCGCGCATTGGTCAACGATCCCGACGTGCTAGTCATGGACGAACCGACCACCGGACTCGATCCGCAAGCGCGGCACCTGATCTGGGAACGGTTGCGCTCGCTGCTTGCACGCGGCAAGACGATCCTGCTTACCACGCATTTCATGGAGGAAGCCGAACGGCTGTGCGACCGACTGTGCGTGATCGAAGAAGGCCGCAAGGTAGCCGAAGGCAAACCTGACGACCTGATCCAGCGGGTCATCGGCTGCGACGTGATCGAGATCTACGGTCCCGATCCGCAAGCTCTTCGCGACGAGCTTTTGCCGTTCGTCGGGCGCATGGAAATTAGCGGTGAGACGCTATTTTGTTACGTCGACGACCCTGCTCCCGTGCATCAGCGGGTCAAGGGACGGCCCGGCGTGCGTTACCTGCACCGGCCGGCCAATCTTGAAGATGTGTTTTTGCGCCTGACCGGGCGTGAGATGGTGGACTGATCCATGTCGAGCGAACCGAATGTGAACGCCGCTGAGTCCCCTGCGCATACAGCCCGCCCGGAGGGCAAGCCGCAACGCAAGCCTCATGGCGAGCCGTTCCTGAGTGCGATGCCAGCGAACGCATCGAACTGGATGTCGGTCTGGCGGCGAAATTATCTCGTCTGGAAAAAGCTCGCGATTGCGTCCATGTTTGGCAATCTTGCCGATCCGATGATCTATCTGTTCGGCCTGGGCCTCGGGCTCGGCCTGATGGTCGGCCACGTGGACGGTGTCTCGTACATCGCGTTTCTCGCCGCGGGTACGGTGGCGTCAAGCGTGATGATGTCGGCGAGTTTCGAGGCCATGTACTCCGGCTTCTCGCGCATGCATGTGCAGCGCACGTGGGAGGCGATCATGCATACGCCGCTCACGCTGGGCGATATCGTGCTCGCGGAAATTGTGTGGGCAGCAAGCAAGTCGGTGCTCTCGGGGGTCGCGATCATGCTGGTTGCCGGCGTGCTCGGTTACGCGAGTTTTCCAACGATGCTGTATGCGTTGCCCGTGATCGTCCTGACTGGTTTGGCATTTTCCAGCACGGCGATGATCGTGACGGCGGTGGCGCCAAGTTACGACTTTTTCATGTTCTACCAGACGCTCGCGCTCACGCCCATGTTGCTGCTCTCCGGCGTGTTTTTCCCGCTCACGCAGTTACCGGCGGTGGCGCAAAACGTCTCGCTGTTGTTGCCGTTGTCGCACGCGGTCGCGCTGATCCGGCCCGCGATGCTCGACCGGCCGGCAGAACATGTGGTGCTGCATGTGGCGGTGCTCGCGGCGTATGCGATCGTGCCGTTTTTTATCTGCGCGGTGCTGTTCCGTCGACGGATGATGCGTTAGGTGAAATGATTGAAATACAGACCGCTCCAAGCCGTTGTACTCAAAAAAAGCCCGTTCCAACGTGAGTTGAAACGGGCTTTTAAATGTCCTTCAATCCGCTTGCCGCTGCGGAAAAAGCAGCGGAAAAATCAGATCACTTCAGTCCTGGGCTGAACTCCTTGTGGCCGCCAAACCCGAACCGCATCGCCGATAGCATCCTGTCGGCGAACGAATTCTCCTCGCGCGACCCGAACCGCGCATACAGCGCCGCCGATAACACCTGTGCCGGCACCGCCTCCTCGAGCGCCGCCTCGATAGTCCAGCGCCCTTCGCCGCTATCGGCCACTTCGGCGGAGTATTTATCGAGCGTGCTGTTCCCGGCCAGCGCACCCGCGGTCAGATCGAGCAGCCACGACGACACCACGCTGCCGCGCCGCCACACCTCGGCGACGTCGGCTATATCCAGATCGTAGCGCTGCGCCTCAGGCAGATCCGTCGACGACTTGTGCTTCAGGATGTCGAACCCTTCCGCGTACGCCTGCATCAAGCCGTACTCGATCCCGTTATGCACCATCTTCACGAAATGACCCGCCCCCACCGGCCCCACGTGCATATAGCCATTTTCCACGCGTACATCGCGACCTTCGCGGTTCGGCGTAGCGGGGATATCGCCGCGTCCGGGCGCCAGCACCGAAAGAATCGGATCGTGCCGCTGTACCACGTCCTTGTCGCCGCCGATCATCATGCAATACCCACGCTCCAATCCCCACACGCCGCCGGATGTGCCTACATCGACGAAATGGATGCCCTTCTCTTTCAGCTTCGCGGCGTGGACGATGTCGTCCTTATAGAAGCTGTTGCCGCCGTCGATGATCGTGTCGCCCGCTTCCAGGATTTCGTAGAGATCGTTCAGCGAGTCTTCGGTGATCTTGCCCGCCGGCAACATCAGCCAGACCGAGCGGGGCGCAGCAAGTTTCTTCACGAGATCGCCCAGGTCGGCGGCGCCGGTCGCGCCGTCGGCTACGACCGCCTGCGTCGCTTCGGGCGCATGGTCGTACACCACGCACGTCTGCCCGCCGCGCATCAAGCGGCGTGCGATGTTCGCGCCCATACGGCCTAGTCCCACGATTCCGATCTGCATGATGGCTTACTCCTTATGGCTGGTTTTGACGCGTTCGATCTGCTTTTTAGCTTCGTCGTAGACGTGTTCGGGCGTGAAGCCGAATTTCTTCTTCAGGTCGGAAAGCGGAGCCGACGCCCCGAACGTATGCATCACGATCTGCGAACCAAGACGGCCGACATAGCGATCCCAGCCGAGCGTGCCTGCCTGCTCCACGCATACACGCGCGTCGACGTCCGGCGGGAACACGGAATCCTTGTAGGCGTTGTCCTGCCGCTCGAACAGATCCCATGACGGCATGGAGACGACCCGCGCCGCGATCCCTTCGCTTTTGAGCTTCTCGTAGGTATCGACGCATACCGACACTTCGGTGCCTGTGCCCATCAGGATGACTTCCGGCTTCTTGCCGCCTTCAGCGTCGGCGAGGACATACGCGCCCTTGTGAACGCCCTTCGCCGATGCATATTTCGTCCGGTCGAAAGTCGGCATTGGCTGGCGCGACACCACGATGCACGCCGGACGTTGCGGCTCGGCCAGCGCGGCACGCCACGATTCGGAAACTTCGTTCGCATCGCCCGGACGATAGGTGCTTAAACCCGGCACACCGCGCAGCGATGCCAGTTGTTCGATCGGCTGATGTGTCGGACCGTCTTCGCCCACACCGATTGAATCGTGCGTGAAGACGTAGATCACCGGCACTTCCATGATGGCCGAAAGCCGGATGGGCGGCTTCATGTAGTCGCTGAAAATCAGGAACGTGGAGCCGTAGGGCCGCAAGTTCGACAACGCGAGGCCGTTGCAAATGGCGCCCATTACGTGCTCGCGAATGCCGAAGTGGAGGTTGCGGCCGGCGTAGTTGTCGAACTCGAAACTGCCCGCGCCCTCGAACTTCATATCGGTTTTCGTCGATGGCGACAGATCCGCCGAACCGCCGATCATCCAGGGGAAATGCTGTGCAATGGCGTTCAACACCTTGCCCGACGATTCCCGCGACGCCATGCCCTTCGCATCGGCGTCGAACGTGGGAATGGCCGCGTCCCAGCCCTCCGGCAACTCATGCGCTTCGATCTGCGCAAACTCTTTCGCCAGGTCCGGATACTTCTTCGCGTAGTCATCGAAACTCTTTTGCCACGCAACGCGTGCCGCCTTGCCGCGCGCGCCGATGCCCTCGTTGAAGTGCTCATACACGCCGTCCGGCACGAGAAAACTCGAGTCTTCCGGCCAGCCGTAGAACTTCTTCGCGAGCTTGATTTCGTCTACGCCCAGCGGCTCGCCATGCGCTGCGGAGGTGTCCTGCTTATGCGGCGCACCCCAGCCGATAATGCTCTTCACCACGATCAGCGTAGGTCCGTTGGTATTGGCCTTCGCCTGGTTCAGTGCAGCTTCGAGCGCCGCGCCGTCGTTGGCGTCGTCAACATGCAGCGTGTTCCAGTGGTAGCCCTTGAAGCGCGTTTCCACGTCGTCGCTGTACGCGAGATCCGTGTGGCCTTCAATGGTCACGCGGTTGCTGTCGTAGATCCAGGTCAGATTCGACAACTTCAGATGCCCCGCCATGGACGCAGCTTCATGCGAGATGCCTTCCATCATGTCGCCGTCGCCGCACAGCGCATACACGTGATAGTCAAAAATCTGCGCATCCGGCTTGTTGAAGTGCGACTCGTACCAGCGCCCGGCCATCGCCATGCCGACGCTATTTCCAAGCCCCTGCCCGAGCGGACCCGTCGTGGTTTCAACGCCCGTTGTCATGCGATATTCGGGGTGACCTGGCGTCTTGCTGTCGAGCTGCCGAAAATGCTTGATGTCATCCAGCGACACCGCCGGACCACCCGTTGGCTTACCGGCATGATCGACGGCTTTCACACCGGTCAGGTGCAGCAGCGAATACAGCAGCATCGACGCATGGCCGACCGATAGCACGAAGCGGTCGCGATTCGGCCACAGCGGTTCAGCCGGGTCATAGCGCAGGTGGTTTTGCCACAGATGAAAACCAACCGGTGCGAGCGCCATCGGCGTACCCGGGTGACCGGAATTGGCTTTTTGCACGGCGTCCATGGACAGCGTACGGATGGTGTTGATGGCGAGGGTGTCGAGATCGGAAGAGGACTTCGAGGGGGTTTGCGGCATGAGCGACGACTCCTTTGCGTAGGGCGCGCTGAGGCACGAGAGGCACCACAGCGGCAACCGGGACCTTCGAGCAAGTGTAGTGCCATGACAACTGGCGCGTCACCAAAGAACAGCGAAGCGCGCGCCAATCAAGCGCGGCGCGGCTTATGACAGACGATTACGACATCAACCGAGACAACAACTTTACGCTTGAAACCATGCAAAAAACGAATGCAATGGGTAAAAAATCGTGGTCGTTTTCAGTCAGCGTAACGATACCGTATGACACTTTTCAGCGAAACGATCAGGGCGCGGGATTTGGCTGGGCTTCGTGAAGCGCATCGATTTCGGCCAGGATCTCATCGGACAATTTCACGTCCAGGCTGCCGATGTTTTCATGCAATTGCGCGAGCGACGTTGCACCGATCAGCGTGCTGGTCGTGAACGGCCGGCTGTTCACGAACGCAAGCGCGAGTTGCGCCGGGCTCAGGCCGTGACGCCGCGCCAGCTCCACGTAGCCGCTGACGGCCTTGATTGTGTGCGGCTTGCTGTAGCGGGCAAATCGCTCGAACAGCGTGATGCGGGCGCCTGCCGGACGCGCACCCGCCTCGTACTTGCCGGATAGCCAGCCGAACGCCAGCGGCGAATACGCCAGCAGGCCGACGTCTTCCTTGTGCGCGAACTCGGAGAGCCCGGCTTCGAATGTGCGGTTCACCAGGCTGTACGGATTCTGAATGCTTACGATCCGCGGCAGGCCGAGTTTATCGGCGGCCTGGAGGAACTGGGCGACACCCCAGGGCGTCTCGTTCGATACCCCGACGTAGCGGATCTTGCCTGCTTTCACGAGATCGCCGAGCACCGTCAGCGTCTCTTCAATAGGCACCGTGTATTCGTCCTTGATCCACGGATAGTTCGCGCGTCCGAACGTCATCGTGCTGCGGTCAGGCCAGTGCAATTGATACAAATCGACGTAATCCGTCTGCAGCCGTGCGAGGCTGGTATCGATAGCTTCTGTCAGGTTCTTCCGGTCGAACTGGTTGCCCGCGCCGCGAATGTGCCGCGGGTTATGCGGCTGGCGCGCGGGTCCCGCGATCTTGGTGGCGAGCACGACCTTGGCGCGTGCGCCCGGATTCGCTGCCAGCCACGTGCCGATGTACGCCTCCGTGCGCCCTTGCGTCTCGGGGCGCGGCGGCACCGGGTACATCTCGGCGGCGTCGATCAGGTTGATGCCGGCATCGAGCGCGGCATTGAGTTGCGCGTGCGCATCGGCTTCCGTGTTCTGCTCGCCCCAGGTCATCGTGCCCAGTCCGATCAGGCTGACATTGACATCCGTTGCGCCGAGTTTCCGATACTCCATCGTTTGCTTCCCCATGTTCGTGTTCAGGTTTTAAAGGCTTTTAAAGGCTCTAGCCGAACGCCGAAGCTACCATAGCGCGGGCCTTGCTGCATCGATGCCCATCGCCACGGCGCTGCTCCAGTCCGATAAGCTGTCGGCATGCGGCGAATCTGCCTTTCATTCGCTTTTCAATATCACCGCGTTCATTCAAGATCCAATCAAGAGAGAAGCATTCAATGCAGGCCCCCGACCTTACCCGCACCACGTCCGGCGCGGCGAACCCACGCGGTTCCTCCGTCATCGTGATGCTGGTCGCGGCGACCTTCTTCATGGAGAACCTCGACGGTACGATCATCGCCACGGCCCTGCCGCAGATGGCGCGCTCGTTTTCTCTTCACCCTGTGGATCTGAGCCTCGGCATTACGTCGTATCTGCTGACGCTTGCCGTATTCATCCCTATTAGCGGCTGGGCCGCGGATCGCTTCGGCCTGCGCACCGTGTTCGCCAGCGCGATCGCCCTGTTCACGGTTGCGTCCGTGCTGTGCGGCATGACGTCGACGCTGCCCACGTTCACGGCGGCGCGTGTGTTGCAGGGTATCGGCGGCGCGATGATGGTGCCCGTCGGACGGCTCGCCGTATTGCGCGCGACGCCCAAAGAAGGCTTGATGCGCGCCATTTCGATCATCACCTGGCCGGGTCTTGTCGCGCCCGTGATCGGGCCGCCGCTGGGCGGATTCATCACCACGTATTCATCGTGGCGCTGGATTTTTTATCTGAATTTGCCGCTCGGGGTGATCGGCCTGGTGGTGGCGCTCCGTTACCTCGATAACACCCGCGAGCACGCCAGCCGCCGCTTCGACTTTCTGGGTTTCGTGCTGTGCGGCCTCGCCTGCACGACCCTGCTTTACGCGATGGAACTCATCGGCCGCAACGACACGCCCTGGGTCTTCGCAAGCGGGTTGATCGCGGTCGGCGTGCTCGCGGGCGTGGGCGCGTGGTGGCATGTGCGGCGCGCGGCCGAGCCGGTGCTCGATCTCAACGCGCTGCGGATCAAGACCTTCAGAGTGGCGGTGGGCGGCGGCTCGCTGTTTCGCATCGCCATCAGCGCGGTGCCGTTCCTGCTGCCGCTGATGTTCCAGGTCGGCTTCGGGCTGAACGCGTTCGAATCCGGGCTGCTGACGTTGTCGGTCTTCGCCGGCAATTTATCGATGAAACTCGTCACCACGCCCGTCATGCGGCGCTTCGGCTTTCGTCCGGTGCTGATCGTGAACGGGATCGTGGCGGCTGCGTCGCTGGCGGTGATGAGTTTGATATCGCCGACGACGCCGACCTGGATCATCGTCGCCGTATTGTTTGCGAGCGGACTGTCGCGCTCGCTGCAGTTCACGGCGCTGAATACGCTCAGTTTCGCCGATGTCCCGAAGGCGCAGATGAGCGGCGCGTCGGCGTTGTCGAGCACGCTGTTCCAGTTGACGATGGGGATCGGCGTCGCGCTGGGAGCGATCGCTTTGAGGCTGGCCGAATGGATGCATGGTCACGATGCGCAGACCGTCGTGCCGGCCGATTTCAGTATCGCGTTCTTGATCGTGGGGGCGGTGGGATTGCTGGGGGTGGCGGATCTGTTCAGCCTGCATCGCGATGCGGGGGCGCAGGTGAGTGGGCATGGAAGGAAGGGGTAACTCGGCGCAAGCAGGACTGCAGACATTGAATACGGTGCTACGATGTATATACGAAACCGTATATCAATGGGAACCGTAGAAGATGAAGCTACAAATTGCAAAATGGGGCAATAGTCTTGCGCTGCGCATTCCTGCCGAGTACGTGCGCCGCATTGGCGTGAAGGAAGGCGACCACGTGCAGGTTGACCTGACCATCGACGGCGGCCTTAGTATTCGTGCCTCTAAATGGGACCGCAGCGCTTTCGCTCGGGAGCTTGAAACAACACGTGAGACGATGCCGATATCCCAGCCTGTCATCGAAGAGTTG
Organism: Caballeronia sp. LjRoot34; assembly: GCF_964253815.1. NCBI lineage: Bacteria > Pseudomonadati > Pseudomonadota > Betaproteobacteria > Burkholderiales > Burkholderiaceae > Caballeronia > Caballeronia sp. LjRoot34. Next base: position 1,586,014 of record NZ_CAXUSB020000001.1, on the reverse strand, counting down.
CGGCGCGGAGCGCGTTATTGATGGCGACTTATGTAGATACGTCTGTGTTGGTGGCGCTTTGCGTAAATGAACCCATGAGCGCCGCTGTTGCACGGTGGTATGCAGCCTGCACCGACGAACTGACCTCCGCCGCATGGTGTGTAACTGAATTTGCGAGCGCCCTCGGCATCAAGCAACGGACGGCACAAATAACCACCGACCAAGGGGCGTCTGCGTGGCAGGCGTTCGAGCGCCTTTGCGCAAGCGATTTGCAGCTGCTGCCGGTCGAGCCGTCTACGTTCCACCGCGCTGCCGTGCTGACTTTGGACGCCGCAACAGGACTGCGTGCTGGTGACGCGTTGCACCTTGCTGCCGCGATGGATGCCAAAGTAAAGACAATGGCAACTCTCGATGACGTGCTCGGCCGCAATGCCAAACGTATGAAAATTAAACCTATTGTTTTTTAACCGCCTGAGGTACCGGCAGAGCGGCGGCGATTGCTGTAACACCCCGCGCCGCCTGCGTGAACGCTGTTTCGGAAAAGCTTCTCGGCGAGTCGCCGTGATCGATTGCCGGTACGTTATTTATGCTCCGCACACGTTCTTAAATGCCAGCAAATCAACATGCAGAGCTGGCTAAAACAGTACTTGAACTACCGGCGTATATTGGTTGGTCTTGTCCAAATCGGACTAAACAGGAGTGACATGATTCCAGAAAGCAAAAAGCCCGACTTCTGAAAGTCGGGCTTTTTGCTTGAATCTTTTGGGGTGGCTGATGGGGCTCGAACCCACGACAACAGGAATCACAATCCTGGACTCTACCAACTGAGCTACAGCCACCACTGCCTTACTTCTTATTGCTTCTCTAGCTCACCAGGAACCGGCTTGCCGAATCGAGAAACGAGATTATACGAACAAAGATTCGCTTTGCCTAGCCCCTTATTCGATGAATTCGACCGCTTCACGCAGATGAGTGCGTGCTTCATCGAAAACGGTCAGATCGCCGGTGGCGAGGCGGCGGCTGTCCGAGAGCACGCGACGCCAGCCACGCGCACCCGCCACGCCTCGATACAAACCCAGCGCATGCCGCGTAATGCCGCCGAGGAACGTCCCGCGCGCCATTTCCTGACGGGCGTACTCGATCAAGCTGGCCTCAGCCTCCTCGCGCGACAACACGGCCGTGTCCGCACCGTAAAACCGTGAATCAACGCCCGCGAGCACGTAGGGGTTGTGATAAGCCTCGCGGCCGAGCATCACGCCATCGACGTGTTTCAAATGCTCTTCCACTTCGTCGAGCGTCTTGATGCCACCGTTGATCGATATCTCCAGATGCGGGAAATCGCGCTTCAACTGATACGCATATTCGTACTTGAGCGGAGGAATCTCGCGATTTTCCTTCGGGCTCAAGCCTTTCAGGATCGCGTTGCGTGCGTGGACGATAAACACGTCACAGCCGGCATCGGCGACGGTGCCGACGAAGTCGCGCACGTATGCGTAATCCTCGACCGCGTCCACACCGATCCGATGCTTGACCGTGACCGGAATCGATACCGCATCGCGCATGGCTTTCACGCAATCCGCGACCAGTTGCGGCTCGTTCATCAGGCACGCGCCAAACGCGCCGCGTTGCACGCGCTCGGACGGGCAGCCGCAATTCAGGTTTATTTCGTCATAACCCCATTGTTCGCCGAGCTTCGCACTGCGGGCAAGATCGGCCGGTTCGCTGCCGCCCAACTGCAACGCAACAGGCGCTTCGCCAGGCGTGAATGCGAGATGCCGCGCGACGTCGCCGTGCAGCAGCGCGCCGGTCGTGACCATCTCGGTATAGAGCCACGTGTGCTTCGTCAAGATCCGATGAAACGACCGGCAATGACGGTCGGTCCAGTCCATCATCGGGGCAACGCTGACGCGGCGCGGGCTAGGTTTTAAAGCTGTCGACATGGGGAACTGCAGATTGTGAGCGTTGGGCGCCCTTTCCGGCGCTGAATGCGTAATTTTACCGTAACACTCGAAAGGCCACGGACTGGGCGCTTCCGATCGGATTTACCGTCAAATCAGCGGCCTGCGCCGGGAATCGATCCCACACGGTATTTTTTGCGTTTCGTGCCGACATCGCTGTCAGCACGAAAACCGTTGGGGCGTTTCCAAGCTCAGGTTGAGGGCAATATGAGTCACACGCGCCCCAACCACAAAACCGGCAACCGACGAAAAAACGAATCTTCCGCGCGCTCCGTTGTCACAAAACCAATGCGGCAGCGCTCTTTGCCCGCTTCAATCGAAATGCGCAGCCGCCCCGGAGAAACCCATGAAATCCTGTGCGATTAAAACGCTCCCCGGCACCGTCGTCGCCCTTGTCTTCGTGACGGCCGTGCTCGGCATCGGATTGGAAACAAACGCGGAGGCCCAGACCGCGGCGCCGGCCGATTCTGCTTCAATGGTTAAACCGCCAGTTACGCCCAGTGCCCCGAACGCGACAATCCCGCGTGCGGCTAATCCAGACAACATGCCAACGAAGCGCCCCGCTCTGCCCCCCAACAGCAATCGCATGCTGCGCAACAACCCAGCCAGCGACGCGATCGCAAAATAGCATAGGCGCGCGCAGCAAATTCGCGGAATCCAGATAACCACCATCGCGGCAAATCATGCCGCGACCGCATGCATCAGCCGCGAAATCCGCTCGCGCCATTTATTCACCGCCCGTTCGCCCTCGCCTTCCAAGCGCTCACGACACGTCACACTGCAGATCTGACGCAAGGAACGCATCCACGCCATAGGGCATTAGCTTCCCGCACAAATTAACTACTCAACAACTCCAGTAAAGCCAAACCAAAGCAACATCGCGCCGAAACCGCAACCCGATCAGCGCATTAGCCAGCACCCCGTTGCATCGACCGCAAAGCCCTGCCCGATTGCACCATAACGCGGCATGTCCGACCCTATAATGACGCCACTTCAAAATATCGACGCAGCCACGGCTCGCGTCACAAGCGGTGGTTTTCCATGCAAAAAGTCATTTTGCCGTTCGTCGCGGGCTTTCTCGCCGCGCTGTTTTTCCGTGAAGCCACTATCGCGTTGTTGCATGCAGCCGGCGTGGTCGATCCAGCCGGTTATTCCACCGCGCCATTCCTGCCGCTGGGGATTCCCGAATTCATCGTCAACGCGCTATGGAGCGCAGTTTTCGGCATCCTGATGGCGTGGCTGCTGCGTGTCGCACCCGACCGCACAGCGCCGTGGATCGGCGCGCTGGTGTTCGGCGGCGTCGTGCTGACGGCCGCGAGCGTGTTCGTGGTCGATCCATTGCGCGGCATCTGGCCGAGCGGTAACATGCTGCCCCGCCTCGCACTCGGTTTTGCATCGAATGCCATGTGGGGCTGGGGCGCGCTCGTCTTCATGCGCGCCTTCACGGCGGGCAGCGACGCGGATTAATCGACAAGCGCGGCCAGCGGATGGTCGCGCTCAGTCCACGGACTGTCGTACATCTGCAAGACCGCATCGCGCGTCACATCTTCCATACGCGCCACTTTCCACACCGGCTGATTGTCCTTGTCGACAATGCGTGCCCGGATGCCTTCCATCACATCGCCGTGATCGAACGTCGCGCGCGTGAGCCCGAGGTCGCGCCTCAACGTCTCGGCCATGCTCGACGTTTTGGCCCGGTCAACCAATTCCAGCGATACATCGACGGATAACGGCGAACGCTCACGCAACTCCGCCGCCGTGCGCGCAGCCCAATCGCCTTCCTCACCGGCCGTCTCACCGCCCGCCTCATCGCCCGTTAAGCTTTCCAGCGACTTCAGGCAGGCCGCGCCGTTGCCCGTAGCAAAATGCTTGTCGATAAAACCACGCTCCGCCGCAAGCGCGCTCGCCTTCCCCGCATTCAGGCTTGCCTGCGTTTCGATAAACCGCACCACCTCCGCGCCGGTAGCGAACGATTTCTCCTTCAGCGTATCGATAAGCGCGAGCAGCGCATCGTCTTCCATGTAAGCGTCGGCGAGACCGGCGTAGAGCGCATCGGCGGCATCGATTGTCGCGCCCGTCGCCGCGAGATAACGCCCGATCGCACCCGGCGTGCGCGCGAGGAACCAGCTCACGCCCACGTCCGGAAACAAGCCGATACGCGTCTCGGGCATCGCCATCTTCGTCGAGCCGGTGACCACCCGCACGCCGCCCGTATGCCGCGCACCTTGCGAAATGCCCATTCCGCCGCCCATTACCACGCCGTTCAACAACGCGATATACGGCTTCGGATAGGTGAAAATCGCGTGATTCAGGCGGTATTCATCGGTGAAAAATTCTTCGATGACCGCATGTTCGCCCGCCTTCGCCGATTGATATAAAAACCGGATATCGCCGCCCGCACAGAACGCGCGCGGATGCGGGCTGTAGATAACCACTGCGTGCACCAGAGGGTCGTCGCGCCAGGCGTTCAGCGCGCGATGAATGGCGTGCAGCATGGGCGTGGACAGCGCGTTCAACGCCTTCGGACGATTCAGCGCGATGAAGCCAATACCCTGCGCGCGTTCGATACGAATTTCATCGATGGATTCAGTCATATGCAATGCAGGTTTCTATTCGTGTGAGTGGAAATGGCGCTGAAATTGGAGCTGGGAAGCATGTCAGCCAGCGCTTGCGGATGGCCGTCGACGAGCAGGTTTCTTCTTGATGACAGCGGGCAAATACAGGTCCAACGTTTCATCGATAAGCGTATCCGGCGGCGCGGCGAAAACTGTCTGTGCCGTCAGGCTCAACGACACGATACCGTGCAACGCCGCCCACAACGTCTCGGCCCGAACCGCAGGGTTATGAACCAGCGCCAGCGTCCGAGTCAGCATGGAAAGCACCGTCTCGCCGGCCGATGCCGCATCGTTAAACGCGGCGGCGGTATAAGCGGGATTTTGCATGAAAATCAGCCGATACACCTCGGGATGCGTCTGCCCGAACGTGACGTACGCATGCGCCATGGCTTTCAGACGTTCAACCGGCTCCGCCACGCCATCATGCGCGTGCATGGACTCGAGCAACTGCACGTGACCCTCGACGCAAAGCGCGTGGGCAATGGCATCGCGGCCGGCAAAGTGGAGATAAAGCGAGGCAGGCGAATATCCGACAACCCCTGCGATCTTGCGCATCGACAACGCGTCAAAACCTTCACGCACGACGATCACGCGCGCCGCATCCAGGATCTGGATGCGCAGTAAGGGCTGATTTGAAAGATGTTGTTTTGAGCCTGCCATCCCGCGCATTTTCCGGATGACACCGGCCAAGTCAATGCAAAACTGAACAGCATTGAATGTAACCGCCTCGTTAAACGTCCGCTATCAGGTCCCCATTCCCGGCGGAAAATGGCCACTCTTCAATAACACGGGCTCACCATTATTGATGTGCAGATGCTCCCTCGCAACCGCTTCAATCCTCGGGCGCGCAGCATCGAATGCGCGTATCCAGCCGGTGCTGTCGCAGCTCTCCACGCCAAAATGATCCTCCAGCGCCTCGACCGAGATCGCACACGGCACGCGCTCGCCATCGACCAGCGCGGCAAATACCACGGTCAGATTCGCGTCGCGATACGCCGGCGCATCGGCGGGAAAAAGGATGTTCATGGCGGCCTCGATTGGCAAGGAAATGGGGGTAACGCACGATCCTACCCGCGGCGCCTCGATCCGGTCTACCCGGCTTCTTCCATGCTGAGCCGGACCAGCTCGGCGGGTACATCGACAATCAGCAGCGACACCGCGCCCGGGTCGGCGTAATCGAACTTCAGGTGCCGGCTCATGTCCCTCACCCGTTCGCAAAATTGCTGCTGTACCGGCTCGGTGGCCAGATCGAAAAGACTCAATGCTTCCGTCTCGAAGCGGTAATGCACGCCCCACGCAATATTGCCCGGATGACTTGCCATGCCGCTCGTACGCCAGCTCACGAACAGGCACGGTTTCTGATCCGTGCCGATCTCGCTGATATCCGCTCCGCTCGGGAACAAATCGAGCAGCGCCTCGGCAACGCAGCGCATCGCCGGGTGACGGATATTGAGCGTGCGCATCAGGTATTTTGCAGCAATCTGTCGATATAGGCGCGCGCCGCCTGCTCCACATTGACGAGCGCTTCGTCCTCGCTGGCAAAGCGCTGCTCTGCGCCGACCTCGACCAGTGCCTCGAAGCGCCGGACGTTGTCCGGACCGCCCTCGGCCACATTGACCGTGCCCACGTAGATGGGCGCATTCGGTTCTCCGGCGGCCCGATCGCGCGTTTGGGTGAGGCGCGCCGCCGCACTGATGTAATACCCGCGATACGGGCCGCTAACGCGTTCTGCCATGTTTTCCTCTCAAATGTTTTATAAGTTCCGCGTGTTGCCCGCGCCCTCTGTAAGGTTTGAATGTCGGCAATTAGTTCTCAGCGGTTGCAACCTGTTGCATTTTCTTCCGGCACTTCGGGTAACCCGGTGCGTCCGACGGTGGTTAGCTTGAAAAGCGTAATGCAACGCGCGCGCCAGAGGCCTGGCTGGAGGGAGCATTTATCGAAGTGATTTGATTTAGGTCAAAAAGCCTCCTTTTTCCTGCGCTCACCGGCGTATGGGAAAATACAGGCACGAACATGTTTGGAAACACGTTGGAGAGCACGGTCCGGGCGTTCCGCCCCATCTTCTACGGCGTTATCCGGCGTTTGCCACCGAGGAACACAATGAAGCAATTTGCACGGCGCTTGCCGATCCCTTCCCCGTTTCGCATGGCGCGGGCTCTACAGGCCACTGGCCTCACCATCGCGGCCGCGGCTGTTTTAAGCCTGGGCGGATGTGCATCGTCGACCGATGCATCGCTGATCCATCTCCCCGACGGCCAGAGCGGTTACGCCATCAACTGCAGCGGCGCCGATGCGAGCACGACATGGGCGAGCTGTTACGTCCTGGCCGGCGATAAATGCGGCGCGACCGGCTACACGATCGTATCGAAGGACAACGAGGAAGGCGGACCGTCGGGCGGCAGCATCACCAACGTGGTATCGGCGAATGTCAAGAACCGCTCGATGGTCATACGGTGTAACTAGAGCCCACCTGCCCTCCTGCAAACACTAGTGCGGGCTGACCTTCGAAAACACGTTCAGTACAATCACGCCCGACACGATCAGGCCCATGCCGAGCACAGCGGGCAGATCGGGGATCTGCTTGAATAACAACGCCGCGACCAGCGTGATCAGCACGATGCCGGCGCCTGACCACACGGCATAAACAATGCCGACCGGCAGCGACTTCAGCGTGAGCGAGAGCAGGTAAAACGAGATGCCGTAGCCGATCACCACGATGACCGCCGGCACCAAACGCGAGAATCCTTCCGATGCCCGCAAGGCCGATGTCGCCACGACTTCAGCAACAATAGCGACCGCGAGCAACGCATAAGCGGAAGAGCGCATGGGTTACGCCTTGTCCGATGCAAACGCGAGCGCGCCTGCGTCATGCCCGAGCACCGCGCACAGCGCTTCCACCACGAACTCATGATCCTGGCGTTGCGGCAGGCCCGACACGGTCACCACGCCAATCACACCCGCGCCTTTGACCGTCAACGGAAAAGCGCCGCCATGCGAGGCGAACTCGGCGGCGGGGAGACTGTATTTATCGGCGAGTGTTGCCGATGCCTGCTGGAGGCTCAAGCCGATCGCATAAGAACTGCGGCGAAAGTGCTCGACCGTGCGCGCCTTGCGTTGTACCCAGCGGGTGTTATCGGGCGTGGCGCCATCGACAGAGACAAAAAACAGCGGCTGGCCGAAGGTGCGTACTTCTATGGCTATGGGCGCGCCGCGCGCCACCGCCATCTCGCGGAGTTGCGAACCGATTTGCCACGCGCGGTCCGGGTCGAAGTGCGGGAAGACCAGCGTGTGCTCCTGATGCGCGATGGTCTGGAGATCGTGGATGATGTTCATAAGCAATGGCTTCCTGGCGAGTAAAAAGTCGAGCGACACGATCATAGGGTCGTTCAATGCCCGACACGAATTTCACAAATTGTGACATGCCTCGGGAAGAGGGCTTGCATAAGCGCGCCACTTAACTGTTCTGTGACGACTGAAATGTTTCGTCATCCGTTCGTGCGCAATTAGTCCATCGACTTATAAAGTCTTAATTCGGCTTAATTCCCGCGCCATCTCAATTTAATCGGGTCGCTAATATGTTGTTTAAATTACATCAGTAAGCTAATTAGGAGCATTCTCATTAGGGCATTCCATCTCGATAAGTAAAGTTCGAACCCTGTCCACGCAGCCATCAATGAGTCCGTCTGGATTCGGCACTGCGCTGACCCGGCATGCAGATCACCTCTTTTCAATCTGCACGTATGCGTCACGGATTCGAGTCAACTCTACGCAGGAATGCAAAATGAATAAGGTTTATAAGTCGGTCTGGAATGAATCAATTGGGGCATGGGTGGCGGTTTCGGAAAATAGTGCGGCGCGTGGCAAGCGCAACGCCAAGATCGCCAATGCGGTATTGATATCCGCAGCTGCGCTCGGGGCCACAGTAGGTTCGGCGAGCGCGTTTGCCGACGGTACAGTAGGGGGCGATATCGCGTTGGGAGATGGTGCCGTCTCTGACGGACCGAACAATTCCGTTGCGATCGGCGTGCAGGCAACAGCATCAGCTAACGACGCTATCGCCCTCGGATCGCAGATCGTCAACCTCGCTGCGTCGTCTTTCGTCGTTGGCAACAACGGGGTGTCACTCGACGCGGCATCGACACAAAGCGTCTTGCTTGCGCCCGACACCGGCGCCGTCACCAATTCAGCTCACTCATTCTCGTTCAACCCGTATGGCGGAACAGGTACGTCGAATTCGAACGACGCCATCAACCTGTCTGGAACCGTGGCTGACGCGGCTGCAGGAGTAGCGATCGGCTCGAAGTCATCCGTGACGGCAGCCAACGCAGTGGCTCTGGGCGCAACGGCAACGGCCTCGTTTGCGAATTCGGTGGCGCTGGGCTCGAACTCTGCAACGGATCGTGCTAACTCCGTATCCGTAGGTACGTCCACCGGTTTGCGGCAGATCACGTTTGTGGGCAACGGCACGAAAACGAATGACGCCGTCAACGTAAGCCAGCTCACCCCTCTTGTGACAGCCCTTGGCGGCGCGGCCGCACTGGGAACCGACGGTTCAATCACTGCACCGACCTATTCGATCAAAGGTACGAACTACAACAACGTGGGCGACGCGCTGACGGCTTTGAACGCGTCCTCGAAGTATCTGTCAGCCAACGATGCAGCCACGAACAACTTGGGCGCCAAGGCTGTCGGTATTGGAAGTATCGCAATTGGCGGAAACGCCGTTGCCGACAGCACGGGCGGCCTGGATGCAGCACTCGCCATTGGCTCGGACTCGGTCGCGGTCACTAGATCCACGGTTATCGGTCCAGGCGCGACAGCGACTGCCAGCAATACGGTCGTCCTCGGCACGTATTCCATCGGCGATCGTGCAAACACTGTCTCTGTCGGCAGCGCGTCGATCAAACGTCAAATCGTCAACGTCGCAGCAGGCACGCAAACCAACGACGCCGTTAACATCGGCCAGCTCACCCCTCTTGTGACAGCCCTTGGCGGCGCGGCCGCACTGGGAACCGACGGTTCAATCACTGCGCCGACCTATTCGATCAAAGGTACGAACTACAACAACGTGGGCGACGCGCTAGCGGCACTCGCCGCCAGTTCGGGCAGTTCCGGCAAGTATTTCCACGTGAACTCCACGCTTGCCGATTCGTCGGCGACGGGAACCGAATCCGTCGCGATCGGCGGAGCGGCTGCCGCAAACGCCAACGGCGACATCTCGATCGGCGCACACGCCACGTCTACTGGTAGCGGCGATCCCGCAGCATCGGCCATTGCTATCGGCTCTAATGCTTCAGCCGGTACGGTGCAAGCAGTCGCACTCGGCACTTCCGCTTCCGCCAGCATGAATGGCGACGTTGCTATTGGCACGCTCGCGCAAGCGACGGGTACCGGCTCATATGGTTCCGCCACGGCAGTGGGTTTCGCGAGCATCGCGGACGGGAAACAGGCTTCCGCTTTGGGTTACCGGGCGACGGCAACGGGCGCAAATTCGGTCGCGCTGGGCTCACGCTCGGTGGCGGACGCTGACAACACGGTATCGGTCGGTTCTTCCAGCCTCCAGCGCAAAATCGTCAACGTCGCGGCAGGCGCGCAAGCCAACGACGCCGTCAACGTCAGCCAGCTTCAAAGCGTCACGGCCCTGCTCGGCGGCGGCGCCACGCTCAAGAGCGACGGCACCGTAACAGCTCCGTCCTACAGCGTTGCCAGCACGACTTTCAATACGGTAGGCGACGCTATCACCCAGATCGATACCGAACTGAGCAACAAGGTCGCCTACGATACAACCAACAAAGCGCACATCACATTGGGCGGCGTGGGCACCACGAACCTCGTCACGATTTCGAACGTGAACGCAGGGGCCTTGTCCGCGAGCAGCACAGACGCGGTCAACGGTTCCCAACTGAATTCAACGAACCAGAACGTGTCGACTCTTCAAACGTTCGCCACCAATATCAACAACGGTGGCGGCGTCAAGTACTTCCACACGAACTCGACACTCGCCGATTCAGTCGCGACGGGCGCGGATTCGGTCGCCATTGGCGGCGCGGCGAATGCATCGGCTAAGAACGCAGTAGCACTCGGTTCGAACTCGGTCGCCGATCGCGATAACTCGGTGTCCGTCGGCGCTGCAGGCAAGGAACGTCAGATCACCAACGTGGCAGCGGGCACGGCATCTACCGACGCAGTCAATGTCGGCCAATTGACTGCCGTATCGCAGAACGTCACGAATCTCGACAGCTTCGCAGTCAAGTACGACACCAACACCGACGGCACGCCGAACTACCAGAAGGTCACGCTCGGCGGTGCCGGCGCTACGAAGCCGACCACACTCACCAACCTGACAATCGGCGACCTGAGCTCGACCAGCACGGACGCGATCAACGGCTCGCAACTGTACTCGACCAACCAGCGCGTGGGCTCGCTTGAGACGTTCGAAAGCAATATCAACAACGGCGGCGGCATCAAGTACTTCCACACGAACTCGACGCTCGCCGATTCAGTCGCGACGGGCGCGGATTCGGTCGCCATTGGCGGCGCGGCGAGTGCATCGGCGAAAAACGCAGTGGCGCTCGGTTCGAACTCGATCGCCGATCGCGATAACTCGGTGTCCGTCGGCGCGGCAGGCAAGGAACGTCAGATCACCAACGTGGCAGCGGGCACGGCATCTACCGACGCAGTCAATGTCGGCCAACTGACTGCCGTATCGCAGAACGTCACGAATCTCGACAGCTTCGCAGTCAAGTACGACACGAACACCGATGGCACGCCGAACTACGAGCAGATCACGCTCGGCGGCACCGCAGCAACGAAACCCACGTTGCTCACGAATCTTGCCACCGGTAAATTGGCCGATGACAGCACGGACGCCGTGAACGGTTCGCAGTTGTACGCGACCAACCAGAACGTGGCAGCACTCCAGGACTTTACGAACAACGTCAACAACGGCGGCGGCATCAAGTACTTCCATACCAACTCCACGCTTGGCGATTCATCGGCAACCGGTACGGATTCGGTGGCAATCGGCGGTGCGGCTCTGTCGTCGGGTAAGAACTCGGTAGCACTCGGTTCGAACTCGGTGGCGGATCGGGACAATACGGTATCGGTCGGCGCAGCGGGCAGCGAACGTCAGGTCACCAACGTAGCGGCTGGTACGGCTGCCACCGATGCGGTCAACGTCGGGCAACTCAACGCGGTATCGGGCAGCGTCACGTCGCTTGGCGCAAGCGCGATCAAGTACGACAACAACGCCGACGGAACGCCGGACTACTCCAACGCGACGCTTGGCAACGGCAATGCCGGCACGGCGCTGCACAACGTTGCTGCAGGCACAGGCAGCATGGATGCGGTCAACCTGGGTCAGGTGAACGACCTGATCGGTCAGGTCACCAACATTGCGAACGGCGCATATAACCCGCTCTTCTCCGCCGACGGCGACCGCGACACGGAAATCGCGACAGCCTCCGGCACCCACTCGGTGGCATCGGGCGCAAACGCGATGGCATCCGGTGTGAACGCCGTTGCGTCTGGCGCTACATCAGTGGCTAGCGGCGCCAACTCGGTCGCGGTCGGTTCGAACGCATCGGCCACGGCAAACAACGCAGTTGCGGTGGGCGCGAATGCATCGGCTACGGCGAACAATGCGGTCGCGTTGGGCGCGGGCTCGGTGGCGGATCGTGCCAACGCCGTGTCAGTGGGTACGACAACGGCTGGCGGTCAGCGTCAGATCACGAACGTCGCAGCGGGCACGGACGGCACCGATGCCGTCAACGTGAACCAGATGCAGCAGTCGGTGAACACGGGTGTGAAGTCGGCCAACGGTTATACGGACGCGCTTCGCTCCGACATGAACAGCGGCCTGTCGCTGGCGAACAACCACATCAACAGCGTCGGTGCGATGAGCAGCGCGATGGCGATGATGGCAGGCAGCGCGGCAGCGGTCGCCGACAAGGACAATCGCTTCGCGGCCGGTACGGGTGTGTATCGTAACAAGGCGGCAATCGCGGTCGGTTTCCAGAAGCGCTTTGGCACCAACATGGTCATCACGGTCGGCGGCTCGACGACCGGCGAAGAATCCACGGGAGGCGCAGGCTTCGCGTTTGGATTCTAAGCAACGTCTCAGCAGCTTGGACGCGTAGTTAAAACACGTGTAGTTAAAACGCTCGGCGGCACATCTCTCTAATGAGATGTGCCGCCGAGTTTTTATATACGCTCAACAGTGCGTGAGGCAATGTCGTGCGCTTGTGCCCCACACTCACAGTGTCTTGAGCACTTGAACACGACGAGCGTCGACCTTCCTCATCAGCCAATGCTGTGCACGATCAGTAACCAAAGCGAAGCAACATGACAAACATGTTGCACTGCAATCAACGTTGTCTTATAATCTTTTTCGCGGGGTGGAGCAGTCTGGCAGCTCGTCGGGCTCATAACCCGAAGGTCGTAGGTTCAAATCCTACCCCCGCAACCAAGGATTAAAAGTCAAAAGCCCGGTTCTCCGGGCTTTTTTCATTTCAGACACGCATGTTGTTTTCAGCATGCTTGCCCCGTGACCAAGGGGTCGTGTCCCGTGCCGCAATCCGCGCAATACGTCGCAGCAGTTGCAACGCAAGCGCACAAGTTACCCCGTCCACGCGTGGCATAATCGACGGCTCAACCGCTCTGGTAGTCAACGTCAGCCCCATGCGCCGTCGCCTCGTCCGCAAGTTCGGCAGCCTCATCGGATTGCTTGCAATCCTGATGACTGCGCTCGCTCCAGCGGTGTCGCAAGCGCTTGCCTCCGGCGCGCAGCCCGAGACAATCCTGAGCGCGTTCTGCTCGGCGGGTTCCCAAGCCGCACAAGCCGGCACGAACCAACCCATCCCTTCGCAGCACTCCGCCGCAGGTCATTGGGACGCGTGCGGTTACTGCAATCTCGCGGCGCATTCACCCGCGGCGCCGCCTTGCGCAGGCGCATATCAGGCACGCGCGACATCGGGGCCTCTACCCTATAACACCCGTGCCCAGGTCTTCCCTCCTTATGCACCTGTCTTCGCCGCACAGCCTCGTGCTCCGCCAGTCTTCGTCTGATTCTTCTTCGCACCGCCGCCGGCTGCACAGCCGGTACTCAGCATTCGCGTCACCCGGATCGACAGGATCAAACAGGATCAGCATGAACACGTCCCTCGCAAGCATGATCAAGCATGGCGGGCTTACCGCCCTGCTTCTCGCCACCGCACAACTCGCTTTTGCGCATGCGCATCCGACGCAGCAAACGCCCGCACCCGATGCAACCGTCGATGCACCGCATGAAGTAGCCATCGATTTCACGGAAGGTCTCGAACCGGCATTCAGCACGCTGACCGTGGTCGATGCAGCCGGCAAGCAGGTCAACAACGCGAAATCGGCTGTCGATGTGAACAACAAGAAACATATGAGCGTCGCGCTCGGCGATCTCAAGACGGGTGCTTATCAAGTGGAATGGACAGCCGTGGCCGACGACGGCCATCGCACGCAAGGCCATTACCTGTTCAACGTAAAGTGAGCTCACTATGAAAACCAACACACTGATTCACGCAGGTTTGCTGTCCGTATGCGCCCTGGCGGCGTCCGGCGTACAAGCCGCAATGCTCGAAGCGCACGATTGCTGGATCCGTTCCATGCCGGCAAACCTGCCGTCGTCGGGCTACTTTGTGGTATCGAATAACGGCGATAAACCCGCCACGCTCACCGGCGCCGAAACGCCCGCGTTCGGCATGGCGATGCTGCATAAATCGACGAGCAACGGCAGCACATCGACCATGTCGATGGTCGAATCCGCCGAGGTGCCCGCGCACGGCACGCTCGCGTTCGCCCCGAGCGGATACCACCTTATGCTCGAGGACGCACCCAAGCCTGTGAAGGTCGGTTCCACGATCCCGTTGAAACTGACGTTCGCGGATCAGTCGAGCATCGAGACGACATGCGCGGTGAAACCAGCGTCTACGTTAGGCAAATAACTTCGCGGCAGTAACAAAAAAGGCGTGCCGCAATCGGATTGCGGCGCGCCTTTTTTTGCTTTGCCTTCGCGTAAACAATCAATACGGCATATCGTCGAAAGGATCCATTACCGCCTCACGCCGCACTTGCTTTAGCCAAAGCTTGAGCTGCTTGATGTCTTCAAACGCGAGCAGATCCCGCTCCAGCGCATGCACGCTTTCCCGAAGCGCGGCCATGTCACTCACCAGATCGCGCACGATCACGCCCGGAGAGACCATAGCAAATGGCTCGATTCCATAGCTATGTTTGAAATTACCTTCGACGTGCGCGATCTCCTGATCCAGTTCGTCGATCTGTTCCTTCAAAATCTTGTTGTAGTGCTTTAACCGGTCTTCACTGATATTGTTGATCGCGTGCTGATCGATGTGTTCAAGTTCCAACTGAAGTTCCAGCAACTGCAGCAGATTGTTGTTGCTGTAGGCTTTATTCACGCGTTGCATCAGCGCCGTTTTCCGTTCGCGCTCCTGCGAATCGGACTCACGATCGGGATGCAAGGCACTAGCCAGTTTGCGGTACAACTCTCGAATAGACAGGCTGATCTGTGCCTGCTCGGCTTCCTCGCGCGCCTCCGCGGCAATCTGCTTGGCCGTCTTTTTCCGCTTGGCGCGACGCTCTTCCTGAGCCTCGTTTTCAGCGGACTCCTGCGCCTCGCGCTGCTCCATCTCTTGTTGCACACGACGCAACAAGTCTTCAGGCGAGCTCATGTCCACATCGTCGCCCAACTCGACACCGAGCATTCTTTCCATCACCAGTTTCATGTCGTCCAGTTCGGCGGCGGCCTCAAGGTCGTAATCGGACTGGCTGTGCTTGTTGTATAGCGCCTTTAATTGCGCATCGTCGCGTTGCGCAGCAAGACTACCCGCCAGGTCAACAATCAGGTCCGACACCAGGCGGCGTTCCGTCTTGGTCAGTCCCTTCTGGTCGCACGCCTGATCGAGACGATGCACCATCTTGACCTGCAAATCACCGAGGGTCTGCTCGAGCGGCGTAAATTCATTGACATATTTCTGATGGAAAGCGGGCACGGCCGCTTCCCACGCACTCAGCCGGGCACGCCGTTTTTCAATCTGTTTGATCAGCGTATTGAACGCCTTCTGTCCCTTGGACAGACTAGGTTTGTCGTGATCCGCGGCAATGCCAACGGACTTGACGCTCGTCTTCGTCATGGCGTGCATATCCTCCGATTGATAGAAAAACGCGCGTTTCGTATTTTAACCAAGGCTCGTTGCGACCGCCCCGGCTTTTTGGTCGCGCGCGAGCGTGCAGGAGCACGGCAGGCTCGATGTTCGAACGCGGCGGCGCTAGTCACACAAGCCCGGCGTCAGCATGGCGGCCTTAAAAGCCGCTACGGGCTGCGTCACGTCCGTAGCGGCTTTATGTATATCCAACCCGCTCAATGCCCCTTGAAGAGATTCATGATCTCCTGACGCTCGGCCGGGTTCACGCTGGGCGGCGGCACGCTCGGAGGCGTCATTCCGCCTGGCCCGACACCGCCGACCGCATCGCTTGCACCTTCAATCGGATTCGCTGAATCCACACCGATGCTCGCGACAAAACCATTGCCCGGCGTCTTGTCGGCATAGAACAATTCACCGTCGATACTCGTCAAACCATCGGGCATCGCCATGGATTGTTGCGGAACATTGGCAAGCGCCCGTTGCATGAATTCCACCCAGATCGGCAACGCAAGTTGCGCGCCAAACTCACGGCCGCCGAGCGACTTCGGCTGGTCGTAGCCCATCCACGCAATCGCCACGAGTTGATGCTGGTAACCCGCGAACCAGCCGTCCTTCGCGTCGTTGGTCGTACCGGTCTTGCCCTGCAGGTCGTTACGCTTGAGCACGTTGGTACCCGCGCCCGTCCCACCCGTCGCGACCGAATGCAGCAGGCTGTTCATGATGTACGCGTTGCGCGGTTCGAGCGTTTGCGGCGCATTGCTGCCGGCAATCAGCGGATTGGCACGCGAAATCACCGTGCCGTGGGCATCGGCTACTTCACCGATCAGGTACGGATTGATCCGCGAACCACCGTTGGCGAACACGGAATACCCACCCGCCAGTTGCAGCGGCGTGACGAGACCGGCGCCCAGCGCGAGCGGCAAGTACGGCGGGGTCTTGTCGGCATCGAAACCGAACTTCTGTGTGACGTAATCCTGCGCGTACTTCGTGCCGATGTACGAAAGGATCCGGATCGACACGAGGTTCTTCGACTTCTGCAAGGCCGTGCGCATGGACATGGGACCATCGGGCTGGTCGTCGTCCTTCGGCTCCCATGCGTCGCCACCCGGCGTAGTCGGCGGGAAATACAGCGGTGCGTCGTTGATGATGGTTGCCGGTCCAAGACCCTTTTCCAGTGACGCGGAATAAATGAATGGCTTGAAGCTCGACCCCGGCTGGCGCCACGCTTGCGTGACATGATTGAACTTATTCTTGTTGTAATCGAAGCCGCCGACCAGCGCGCGAATCGCTCCGTCCTGCGGCACGAGCGAAACCAGCGCGCCCTCGACTTGCGGCAACTGCGTGATGCTCCAGTTGCCCTTCGCGTCCTGCACCACGCGCACGATGGAACCCGGCTTGATCCGCACCGCCGCCGATGCATTGCTGCGCAAACCAGCTGCGACGAAACGCAAGCCGTCGCCGGTAACAGTCGCCGGATCGGCGTTGACGAACGTCACGACCACCTGCTTCGCATTCACCGACGTCACCACGCCCGCGATCAGATCGCCGTTGTCGGGGTGATCGGCGAGCGCATCGTCAATCGCTTCGTCGCGGTCATCCTGGTTCGGCGGCAAATTGACGAACCCTTCCGGCCCGCGATACCCGTGGCGCCGCTCGTAATCCATCACGCCCTTGCGCACGGCGTTATACGCGGCTTCCTGATCGGCGGAATCGATGGTCGTGGTCACTGAAAAGCCGCGCGTGTACGTGTCATCGCGGTATTGCGCGTACATCATCTGCCGCACCATTTCCGCCACATATTCGGCGTGCACGCTGTATTCCGTGCCCGACACGCGTGCATGTATTTCTTCCGCGCTGGCCTGGTCGAATTGCGCTTGCGTGATGAAGTTCAAATCGAGCATGCGCTTCAGGATATATTGCTGACGCACCTTCGCCCGCTTCGGATTGACGACCGGGTTATACGCCGATGGCGCCTTCGGCAAGCCTGCGAGCATCGCGCATTCGGCGAGGGTCAGGTCCTTGAGGTCCTTGCCGAAATACACCCGCGCCGCCGATGCAAACCCATACGCCCGCTCGCCCAGATAAATCTGGTTCATGTACAACTCGAGAATCTGATCCTTGGTCAGCGCGCGTTCGATCTTGTAGGCAAGCAGCATTTCGTAGATCTTGCGCGTGTAGGTCTTCTCGCTTGAGAGGAAGAAGTTACGCGCGACCTGCATGGTGATCGTGCTTGCGCCTTGCGACGCGCCGCCGTGCATGATGTCGCTCAAGCCCGCCCTCGCAATGCCGATGAAATCGACGCCGCCGTGCTCGTAGAAGCGGTAATCCTCGATCGCGAGGACAGCCTTCTTCATCTGGTCGGGGATCTCGTCGAAGCGCGCGATCCGGCGCCGCTCCTCGCCGAATTCGCCGATCAGCACGTGATCCGCGGTATAGATCCGCAACGGCACTTTCGGTTGATAGTCGGTCAGCGCATCGAGCGACGGCAGGTTCGGCCCCATCACCACCAGCGCATACCCGATGATCAGCGCGCCGATGATGGCCGCGACGGCGAACAGCCCGATGAACCACAACACGATGCGCAATACGATCGAGGGTCCGGCTGAAGACTTGGCGGTAGGTTGACGGTAACGATTGGGACCATCTTGATCCCGGTCATCGCGTGGAGCGTTCGAGGAATTCGGTCGTTTGATGATTGGCATGACTTGGATTGAACGGCGCGCCGCTAAGGCGCCCGGTGCGCAACGCCATGAAACCGCGTAACGATAAATGTTGGGGTGAGCGAAAGCCGTGGCCAGCTCCGCCGTGTAGCCGATGTGTAGCGCGGCGGTCTGATCGAACCATGGCAGCGCTCATATAAGCACTTCCATGGAAATGGTTCCAGACTGCTGCGTCGCGTGCCGTTGCCCCCGGACTGGCTGCGCGTTCCTGCGAATGGGCCGTTATCGCATTGTAAGAAAAACTGCAACACTGGCGGCCCCGCGCAGAATAACAGCGCATTTTAAAGAATTCGAGCGCCGAGCACCGGCAGTGACAGGATTTTTTTGTAAGTAAATCCCGTGTAATGGGCTGCTGTGACAGGCAAGGTCCGTCAAGGTGAGGCGTCCTGATGCCATCGGGCGGCGGTAGCACCATTATCTCAATATTGCAAGCCGTTGATGCGGGTAGCGTCTGAAGCGCGGCTCGGGGAATGTGTCCGTGCGCCACGAGAAGTTGGCAAACCGATATGATGGAAACGTTGGTTGCGTGGTTTGGCGTACCGCCGCACACGCCAAAAGCGCATCAAATGGTGTTGCCCGTGTCGGACATCGACCGTTCGGACTTGCCCAGCCCTGCTTGCGAGGCGCTCATGACTACCAAACCCAGCGAACGCATTGTTGTTTTTGTCACTCCGGCGCAGAAACTTGCGATCACCAGCACCGCCAGCGGCCTTGGCGTCAGCGTCAGTGAACTCATGCGGCGCGCCGTATTGAGCTTCAACGCGACTAGCGAACAGGTGAAGGCAGCCAGTCTTGTGGACCGGCTGCGTGCGCCGAAAACACCCGACCCTCTGAATGTTGCGCTGCGGCAAGTTGCTGAACGGGCTGCCGCGCGCGAGGCCCGGGACGCCGCACAGGTCGCCAAAGTGGCCAGCAAACGCACGTTGGCCGCCGAAGGACCTAAGCCTTTGAGCACGCTTGAACCGGAAACAGACGACCTCCTGTCGCAAACCTGCAATTCCGGGGAAGACCTGAGTGCGTCGGATGAATCGGACGAAGACGCATCGTTTTCCGGGCGCTCCTGAAAAATCGGCTCGGCAAGCCGGCTCTGCTCAGTCGAGAGGGATCGCACGAGTGGTAATAGCAATCGCAACGGTCGAAGCGATTGCTATTGCTACCCTGCACGCACGCCTATGGGCACGAGTGCCGTGCTCCAGCCTTTTGGCGTGACGAGGCTGGTGAGGTCATACGTGGCATACGCGACGATGCCGAACACAGCTCCGGCTATGTAGATCACATAGAAAACGCCGCCGCGCTGAGGTGGGTTTCGAGAATAACGATTCACCCATCTTCCGCTAATACAAACTCCGTGAAATCACGCCATGCCAGAGGGTATCGAGGATAAGAAAAACAACTGCTGTAACGATAAACGCAACGATAAGCATCTTCGACGTGGCCGATCCGTTCTCAATTCCTTCAAAAACTTGAATTTCCGCTGCGGCACTCGCTAAATCAACCGCATGGTGTACCGTTAAGATAAAGCCGTTAAGCCCGGTTTAAGTCGTTGCATGGTTTAATAACCCGGGCAAAATCTGGACGCTGCGCGCACGAAAGCATGAGTAACAAGGTTCATGCACCGTCAGCCAAACCCGCTTTTAATGCGCGGATTCCCGCTTCGCAACAAAGTGTATCGGCGAGCTTGTAATCCGTGCGCCCGGCCCGATTTATCCGACGCGCGACGCCGTGGGCGCCGCGCTTAATCAAACGTTGGCGAACATTCACAGAATGTTCATCGAACGTTGCTGCCTGGCAGCCGACTTCATTTCCAGGAGGAAACTCATGTCGCTTTTGGATTCCATCTCGCGCACCGTCAAGGGCCTGCTGAACGACGCCGCCGACACCGTGCAGGACCCGTCGCGGGACGCTCGCCAGATCGTGCGCGAACTCGACGACAGCATCGCGAAGGCCGAGAACTCGCTGATCGAAATCGAGGCGCAGGTCGCCACGCAACAAAGCAAGCGCGATGTTGCCGCCGAAAAGGCGAAGAAGTACGAAGACGGAGCCAAGCGCGCGCTGCAAAGCGGCGACGAAGCCCTTGCCCGCGAAGCGCTGGGTGCGCAGGCAAACGCCGAAACTGAACGCGATGCACTGGCCGCCGAGTTGGTGACCCTGGTGCCGTCGGTGGATCATTTGAAGCAGCAGATCAACGACATGCGCCAGCGGCGCAACGAGCTCAACTCGCGTTCGAACATCCTTCAGGCCAAGCAGCAGATTGCAACGGCGAAAGATGTCGCGGCGACGGCGCTGGGCGGGATCGGCGGGAAGAACCTGTCGGAAGACTTTCAGAAGCTGGAAGACAAGGTCCAGCTATCGAATGCCCGCTCGGACGCACGGCTGAACTCGGCTGATGAGAAGAGCGGCAAGGGGCTCGAAGACAAACTCGCGGCGCTCACGCGTGGCCCGTCCGTCGAAGACCGCCTGGAAGCACTCAAGAAACAGATCAACACGCTGGCGCAGTAAAGTCTCGCTTAAACCGATACGCAAGCCGGCGCGAAGGTTTTGCGCCGGCCGGTGAATAAGCAAGACCAAGAGCGGGACCAAGGCTTGCGCCCTTCGGGGCGAACGCCTGACAGCGTGAACCGGCAATGAGGGCAACCTCAAGTCTGGGCGCGGTCAAAGGCGCAGTGAACAGCGCAATACGGCGGTTCGCTGCGAGCAGCATTGGGGAATTGCATCGAAATGTCGCATGGAATGGAGACGGGTGCGAACGCCCCGGTCCGCAAATGAAAAAATATGTGATGGCTGTAGTTGCATCGCTGATGCTGGTTTCGGCAACGGCCTTCGCTGCTGTGCCAAGCGCCGGCCAGATCGAGCAGTCGATGACGCAAGGCAACTGGAGCCAGGCTGACGCCCAGTTGAACGAAGTGCTGCAGGCGCATCCGAACAATGCGAAGGCACACTATTTGTACGCGCAAGTGCTCGACCGCGAAGGCCGTTCTTCCGACGCGCTCGCTCAGGTTCAACAAGCGCGCACGCTCGACCCTGCCATTAAATTCACCGATCCGTCGCGCTTCAACGCCATGGAAGCGCGCATCCGCTCGGATGCGAACCGGGTGAATTCATCGTCTAATACGTCTAACTCGACGTCTACCTCGGTCACGCGCAATCCGTTCAATCAAGGCGCCGTGGCAGCTCCCGAAAGACATGGGCCTTCAATGGGCATGTGGGTGTTGCTCGCGGTCCTGTTCGTCGGGATTGCGCTGGTGCTGCGTTGGGGTCTGAAACGCGCGCGTTCGAACGACGACGGCCAGGCCGACGCCGATCGCCGCACGCAGCTCAAGCGCGCGACCGAACTGCTCAATGACGTCCGGTCGCTGAAGCTCGACGTGCGTTTGTCGACGCAACCGGGGCATGAAGCGATGCTTCAGGAAGTCGAAGGCATCGAAACGCAGCTTCGCCAGATGGTCGAAGCCCTGTCCAATTCGAAAAACCCCGTCCCGCCCTACGCGATCGAAGATCTGGCGAACCAGATCGACAGCGTGCGGGCACGTTCGGAAGGCCGGCCCGATCCGCGCACGACCGCGGCCCCGGCAAGCGCCGACGGCCAGTCAGTTTATGCGCAGGAAGCCGAGCGATTTGGGCGCAATCCGCAAGGGCAGCCGCCCTATTCGCCTTATCCGCAACAACAGCCGCCGGTCATCGTGCAGCAAGGCGGTGGTTTTGGTGGCGGCATGGGCGGATTGCTGACTGGCGTGTTGCTCGGCGAGGCAATGTCCGGCGGCAACCGCGAGCGCGTGATCGAACGTGAAGTGCCGGTCGATGACGACGAATTGCGCCGTCGCCGCGGTAACGACGACAACAACAATGGTGGCGGACTCGATTTCGGCAACGGCTCGAACGACTGGAGCGACAATGGCGGCGGCGGCGTCGATGTGGGCAGTAACGATTCCGGCAACTGGGACAACTCCTGAACCGGCTGCAGGCTGAATGTTAAAAAGCTCCGAACGAATCTGATTGATTCGTTCGGAGCTTTTTTATTAGCACCGTAAATCTGTCGAAGAGCGGGTCCTCATCCGCCCCCGAGAAAGCGCAGCAACGCCCACAGGAATTTGAAGAATCCCACTACAAATTCCCAGATGCGCTCAAGTTGATCCCAGTTCGCGACACGCATGAGTGCCTCGAAAATCATGTCGACTGGGTGCGCTGCACGATGCGCTGCGATGCGGACGAAAACGATGGGTGGCAATGTAAGCAAAACAGCGAGTCAAGGTTCATGACCCGCATGATAGCCGTTACAAATCGCTGCCGTAGATAACGTCCCTTTACGTCCCCTTACGCCGCGTTACCGCCTTCCGGCTCGATTTCGTCGGTAAGCGCTTCTTCCAGCCGCTTGAAGATCCGCTTGGTCGCGCCTCGGGCATGCAGCGCGAATAAAAGCAGCGATCGTCCGGTTACCTGGTAGGTCGCGCCCGAATCGAAGTCTTCAAGCTCTTCGCGGATCGGCGCATTGGTGTCGATCAGGCAACTCCACTGATCGCTGCCGGGAATCTCGGGCAACGTCAGGTCCACCACATCGTGATGCGCATTGATCACGATCAGCAGCGTGGCGTCCGATGCGGGACGGCGAATGCCCGTTGCCTGCGCGCGGCCGTCGATCACGAGCCCAAAGCAGCGCATCGACGGATCGTCCCATTGTTCCGGCGTCAGTTCCTCGCCCGATGGGCTCAGCCATTTTACGTCGCAGAGTTGCAGGTCTTCGTGGAACTCGCCCGTCAGGAAACGTCCGCGACGCAGCACCGGCAACGTGTGCCGCAAGGTCGTGAGCTTGCGCACGAAGTCGTTCAGCGCACGGCCGTCGTCGTCGATGTCCCAGTTGACCCAACTGATGTCGCCGTCCTGGCAATACGCGTTGTTGTTGCCCTGTTGCGTGCGGCCGAATTCATCGCCGGCAAGGATCATCGGCGTGCCTTGCGAGAACAGCAATGTCGCCAGCATGTTGCGTTTCTGGCGTTCACGCAGTGCGCGGATTTCGGGGTCGTCGGTCGGACCTTCCGCACCGCAATTCCACGAGCGGTTGTCGGAGCTGCCGTCCTTGTTGTCTTCGCCGTTCGCCTCATTGTGCTTCTCGTTGTACGAGACGAGGTCGTTCAGCGTAAAACCGTCGTGCGCCGTGATGAAGTTCACGCTCGCCCACGGACGGCGGCCGCGATGGTTGAATTTATCGCCGGAACCGGTGATACGCGTAGCCAGCTCCGCCGCCACGCCCTCTTCGCCCTTCCAGAACTCGCGCACGGTATCGCGGAATTTGTCGTTCCACTCGGCCCAGCCCGGCGGGAAACCACCGACCTGATATCCGCCGGGACCGCAATCCCAAGGCTCGGCGATCAGCTTCACGCTGGAGAGAATCGGGTCCTGGCGGCAACTGTCGAGGAACCCGCCGCCTTCGTCGAAACCATACGTCTCGCGGCCGAGGATAGTGGCAAGATCAAAGCGGAAACCGTCCACGTTCATCTCGGTGACCCAGTAGCGCAGGCTGTCGGTGACCATCTGCAGCACGCGCGGATGCGACAGGTTGAGCGTATTGCCCGTGCCGGTATCGTTGATGTAATAACGCTTGTCGTCGGGCAACCGATAGTACGAAGCATTGTCGATACCCTTGAACGACAGCGTCGGCCCACGCTCGTTGCCTTCGGCGGTGTGGTTGTAGACCACGTCGAGAATGATCTCGAGGCCGGCTTCGTGGAAGCGGTCGATCATCTGCTTGAGTTCCGCGACCGCGCCCGGGCCTTGCGCAAAGAAACGCGGATCGGCGGCGAAAAAGCCGATCGTGTTGTAGCCCCAGTAGTTGGTGAGACCCTGGTCGGTGAGATGGCTGTCGTCCACGAACGCTTGAATGGGCAGCAATTCAACCGATGTCACCCCCAGGCTCTTGATGTGCTCGATCACTTCCTTCGTGCCCAATCCCTCGAATGTGCCGCGCAAATGCTCGGGTACAGCCGGGTGGCGTTTTGTGTAACCGCGCACGTGGGTTTCGTAGAAGATGGTCTGTTCCCAAGGGACGCGAACGCGCGTCGGGTGGACCCACGAAAAGCTCTGGTCGACCACCTGGCACTTTTGCACGAACGGCGCGCTGTCGCGTTCGTCGAACGTGAGGTCGTCGCCGTCCGCATTCAGCGTGTAGCCGAACACCGCCGGGTCCCACTTCAGCTCACCCACGTGCGCCTTCGCGTACGGGTCGAGCAACAGCTTGTTCGGATTGAAACGATGCCCGTTCTCCGGCTCATAAGGACCATGCACTCGATATCCATAGACCGCGCCCGGTTTCAAACCGAATAGGTAAACGTGGAAAACTTCATCGGTATATTCAGGCAATTCGATTCGTTCCAGTTCCTTCTCGCCGGTGTCATCGAAGAGGCACAGCTCGACTTTCGTGGCGTTCGCGGAGAACAGGGCGAAGTTGACGCCCTCGCCATCCCAGGTCGCGCCCAAGGGAAACGGCGAGCCTTCGGCAATGCGGATATCGTGTGCCATGTATACGGGTGTCCAGGTGTTGGATGCTTCAATCAATATGTGATGATGCTTCAATGCGCCGAGCCGCTAGCGGATTGACGAGTCAATAGTGAGTCGTTGGATCGTCGGCCGGGATCAGACGACAGATTCCTGGCGCCATGAGCGCACCGTCATCCGGAGTTCACGGGCAGAAGAAACAGCATGTTTCGTGCCTATTGCGAAGCGTCCTTTTCGGACAGCTTTTGGCGGCGGCCGCGGTGCGGTATTGGCCTGATGCCGAGGGCTTCACACTGGCGGGCCGGATGAAGAACCCGCCGCCCCTGTGCTGACGGAACCTTGGCCTGAACGATAACGCTGCTGGCGTGCATCGTGCTCATGCGTTTCACCACGCGTCCGGCCTATCCGGCCCGGCCAGGAGTGTTCGTGGAATCGCTCACGCCTTGTGCTATCGATCAACCCGAGGAAAGCCGTCTTGCCCACCCAACCTGCTGCATCCGCGAGTCCGCCAACCAGCCTGTCCGGTACGTCCATTGGCAGCGCTGAGGAAAGCCGTGCGCTTGGCCGCTCGCTGCGCGATTCGGTCCCCTTCGACGCGCACGCAGCCTGGCAGCCGGAAAGCAGCCGCCCGGACGCCGTCGCGCGGGTGCTCGCCAACAACGCCGGCCGGCAGGAGCGGCTGATCCCGTTGCGCATGTCACGCATGGCTGCATCGCCGTTCGCGTTCCTGCGCGGCGCGGCGAGCGTGATGGCCTGGGATCTCGCGCACACGCCGTCTATCGGCCATCACGTGATGATCGATGGCGACGCGCATCTGAACAATTTTGGGCTGTTCCGCACGCCTCGGCAGGACGTGGTCTTCGACCTGAACGATTTCGATGAAACCCTGGTCGCCCCGTGGGAATGGGATCTGAAGCGGCTCACCGCCAGCATCAACGTAGCGGCGCTCGAAAACGGAGTCGACGCCGCCGGCCGCGAGCGTGCCGTGCGCTCCGCTTGCACCGCTTACCGGACCACCATGTCGACGCTGGCGCAGGTTCCCGCCTACGAGTTGTGGCAGATGCGCTCATACGCGAGCGTGTTGCATATCGAAGCACCGGTCACGCTCGACGCTGCGGAGAAAGCGACCATTGCCAAGGCCGTTGAACGCTCGACCAAGCGCAGTCACGCGACGATGCTGGCGCGCGTCGCCGAGCCGAACGGCAAAAGCTGGCGTTTTCGCGACGATCCGCCGATCCTCACCCGTCTTGATGCCGCGGAGAAAAACCACGTTACGGAGGGGCTGCGCGGGTACTTGCAGACCATCGCGGGCGAATGGCGGACGATGCTCGAACGCTACGACGTGGTCGATGTCGCGCATCGCGTGGTGGGCGTAGGCAGTGTCGGGACGCGCGCGTATTTGTTATTACTGCTCGGACGAGCTCATGCCGATCCGTTATTCATGCAGGTCAAGGAAGGCATTGTGCCCGCCGCCGCGCCGTTCGTGCCGCCGCTCGCTGAAGCGTTCAGCCACCAGGGGCGGCGCGTGGTGCACGGCCAGCGCCTGCTGCAAAGCTCCTCCGACCCGTTGCTCGGCTGGACGACTATTTCGGGCCGCGACTTCTACGTGCGGCAGATGAAGAACATCCGCGGCTCGATTCCGGTCGACTGGCTGCACGGCGCGACCTTCGATTTCTACGCCTGGTGCCTCGGCTTGCTGCTCGCGCGTGCTCATGCGCGCACCGGCGACGCCGCGCTGATCGCCGGTTATTGCGGCAACTCGGACCGCCTGGATGCAGCCTATGCCCGATGGGCCGAAAGCTACGGTGCGCAGACCGTGGCCGACCACGCCGCGTTCGTCCAGGCGATTGCTCAAGGGCGCGTGATCGCTGCGCCTCCCGAAAAAGCGTAGCAGTGCGATAGGGGAACGAGAGGAATCGATTGTCAAACCTTGTCCGATCGGCCGATGACGTCAAAAAAACCCGGGACGCAAATGCTACCGATTCGCTATCATTGCCGTTATCCGTTTAAAAAAACGGTGAGAGCCTGAACACAAAAGCAAAGCCGGGACGGCGGCTGGACATGCCGACGTCATCGAATGGCACATCCCTTGCTGCCGATTCTTATGATCTTTAATGGAGGAAGCAACGCATGAGCATGATTCAGGAGTTCAAGAGCTTCGCCCTCAAGGGCAACGTGATGGATCTGGCGGTCGGTGTGATTATCGGCGGCGCGTTTTCGACCATCGTCAATTCGATCGTCAAGGATCTGATCATGCCGGTCGTGGGGCTAGTCACGGGCGGGCTTGATTTTTCCAACATGTTCATCAAACTGGGCAACATACCCCCTACTTTCAAGGGCAATCCCGACTCGTACAAGGACTTGCAGACGGCGGGTGTCGCCGTGTTCGGGTATGGCTCCTTCATTACCGTGCTGATCAACTTCATCATCCTGGCGTTCATCATTTTCCTGATGGTCAAGTTCATCAACAAGCTGCGCCGGACCGAGGAGCCAGCACCAGAGCCCGCGGCAACGCCGGAAGACGTGCTGTTGCTGCGCGAGATCCGCGATTCGCTGAAGGCTTCGCCACGCGTCTGACCTGAGGGTCCGACCTGATCCTCCAAGGGAGCAGCGATTCAGAAAAGCCCGCGACGGCCCTCGCGGGCTTTTTCGTTTTTAGGTGCAATCCCGGGGTTGGTGGCCTTCATGACACGGGTTTGAATTTTCCTGGTGAATTTTCATCGCAGCGGGGTTTCGTAGGTCTATTATTGAGACAGAAACATGCGAGCCGCAGCAGGGTTATCGGCATGATTCGTGCGCCACCGCTGGGCCGGTCGAGCATGACCGGCGTGCGGTGTCCTAAACTGAATCGCCGTGAATCCACCACTTCGATGTGCTATAAAAGATCGACGTGTCCAGACAAACGAGCGGCCCGCCAGACGGGAGTGGCCGCATGAGGACGCTGCGTTTTTTGCAATTCTTTTTCAGGCGAATTTTTATGTCCTTCCCGAAAAAGCGTAGACGCGCAAAGGTCGACGGCGACGAGTCTTTCCTCGCTGTGCTTAGGCATTTCAAGCCGTTCGGCCAACTCGATACCAAGATTGCACGCGCCCGCGCACAGGATGAACCGGTGTTGTACGCGCATGTGTTGCCGGGTCTTGATGTGCTTCTTTGCAGCGTTCGTGGGGCGCAACCGCCGTATCCTGCGGTGGACGAGTTGCATCGTCGGTGCATTGAATGTATTACGAATGCGCTGGAGCAGCCGCTCGACGGGCTCGAAAATGGTGGCTATTGGTATGAAGCCAACGGGTTTGGGTTTCTGGTGTTTGCGAGCCGGGCACGAACTCAGATTTTGAGCGAATTCGGCGCATCGGCGAGTGCGAGGTCCAGGCGCGGCGCGCGGCGGCAGGATGCGGGGGATGCTGCATCAAGGCCCCTACGGTAGTGTTCGCACCGGTGGACGGGGGGTGGTTTTGGGTGCAGTGATCGGGGGGGTTGGGGTCAATGCTGGGGTGGTCGGTTCTGGGGTTAGCGGTCGGGGCTATACCGGGGCGCTAGGTTCCAAGGTTAGTGGTCGGGGTCAGTGCCGGGTTGCTGCTTTCAGTGTTAGTGGTCTGCGAGAGTCGGATATTCTCTTTATCACTATTAGCCACTGTGCGTGGCGGCACGTCATTTCTTTGTCCAAAGCGACAAAGAAACGAAGCAAAGAAAGCGCTTTAACCGCTCTACCCTAAGTGTCCACAGCGTGCAGTTTTGATTCATAGGTGCCCCAAAAGCACGGTGCTCGCCAGAGCCACGGATGTTTGAAACCCTCCTTCTCCGAACACCGATACCCACACGCTTCGCCACCAGTGATTGAACCTGCCCACGGAGCACCCCGCGCTATCCGCGGACAACCTCCCTCCAATGCGGACGCGCCTTGAACCTCGTAGCCAACCCTCCTGGAAACGAGGCCGCAAAATGCGTGAGGCCATAGGCGACCCGCTGGCCGGCCGTGGACAACTCGCACCCCACGTCAAACGGAGCAAACTCACCTATGCAAATTCAACTGCTTAACTGCCCACTGGAGCGGGTCACCCCCAGACTGGCGAAAATAAGGCGCAGGCCACGCAAATAATCTGCAAAAAAGAAGCTTTAAATATGCGTCGGCCGTATAGCCCACCGAGATAGCCACGCGGACCACGTGGGCAACCCACCAAGACATGACCGTAAAGACGTGTGATGCCGTACGGATTCCTTGACAATGGTGCTTGCCCGAGAGCGTACGGGGCGAAGCGTGTTCATGTCAGGATTCGCGAGAAGGAGGGTTTCAAACATCCTTCGCTCTGGCGAGCACCGTGCTTTTGGGGCACCTATGAATAGAAACTGCACGCTGTGGACACTTAGGGTAGCGTGGTTTAAAAGCGTTTTCTTTGCTTCGTTTCTTTGTCGCTTTGGACAAAGAAATGACGTGCCGCCACGCACAGTGGCTAACAGTGATAAAGAGAAAATCCGACTCTCGCAGACCGCTAACGCTGAAAGCAGCAACCCGGCATTGACTCCGACCACTACCGCCAGAACCGACCAACCCGGCATAGACCCCGACCACTAACCCCAGAACCGACCACCCCGGCACTGACCCCAACCGCTAACCCAGAACCTGACAACCCCCACCCCAAACCACCCCTCCCCCATCCCCGTAAAAACCCCAAGTGCGAACGGCCCCCCTTGGCGCATGATTTGCTCAGTCCTACCCAGGCGAATCAACGTGCCATCAGCCCGACACCAAAGGAGAACACAATGACCAATCACGTCTACAAACAAATCGAGCTCACCGGGTCATCGACCCAATCAAGCGACGATGCAATTCGTGTGGCGCTCGAAAAAGCCTCAAAGACCCTCCGCAACCTGCACTGGTTCGAAGTCATCGGCACCCGCGGGCAAGTCGAGGACGGCAAGGTCGCACACTGGCAAGTCACGCTTAAAGTTGGACTGCGAATCGACGATTAAGATTAATCGCGACGCAGACAACAAAGGCCGCGCTTAACCTAAGCGCGGCCTTTTCTTATGACGGAAACGATGACAAACAACAGGTAAGTTTTGCGAAGCCGCATACCCTCCCGGCAGCTTCGCAAACTACCGCCCCCGAATTACTTCGGCAACGACCCGTCAACGCCTTCAACGTACCAGTTGATACGTTGCAATTCCGGATCTGTCAGATTCTGGCCAGCCGCAATCTTGACCGCTCCCGACTGGTCCTTGATCGGACCCATGAACACGTCCCACTTGCCGCTCTGCAGTTGCTCACGCTTTGCCGCGACAGCCTGCATCGCCTTGGCGGGCACCACCGCCGTATTCATGTCCTCAAGATCCACCGCCTTCTGCGGCATTCCCAGCCAGACCGGATCAGTCTTGACCTTGCCGTCCAGAAGCTGCTGGACCATCGAGTTGTAATACACCTCCCAATGCTGCACGACCGAACCCAAGTGCGCGCTCGGACCAAACTTCTGCATGTTCGAATCCCAACCAAATGCGTACACCTTCTTCTCGGCCGCCGTCGCCAACGTCGCGTTCGAATCAGTGTTCTGCAACAACACGTCAGCACCCTGCCCAATCAGCGTTTCCGCCGCCTGCTTTTCCTTGCCCGGGTCAAACCAGCTATTGATCCAGATCACCTTCGTGTGAACCTTCGGATTCACCGATCGCGCGCCCAAGGTGTACGCGTTGATGTTTCGGATCACTTCGGGAATCGGCACCGATGCAACAAACCCCAGCGTGTTCGTCTTCGTGACGTATCCCGCCGCGACGCCGGCGAGATATGCGCCCTGGTACATGCGGTCATCGTAGACGCCGAAGTTTTTGGCTTTCTTGTAACCCGTCGCCGTCAGGAACGTAATGTCCGGGTAGTCGCGCGCTACCTTCAATTGGAAGTCCTGGTAACCGAAGCTGGTCCCCACGATAACCTTGTTGCCCTTCGCGGCCAGATCGCGGAACACGCGCTCCGAATCCGCCGATTCCGGCACGTCTTCGACTCGCGTGATCTTGATCTTGCTGCCGTACTTGGCCTCCACTTCCTTCGTGCCGGCATCGTGGGCAAAGGTCCAGCCTGCATCGCCGGGGTTCCCGAGGTAGACGAACGCAATGCCCGGCGCATCGGCGGCCCGCGCGGGGCCGGCGACCATCGTGGCGGATAACGCGAGCATCGTGCCCACGGCTCCGGCTGCGCCCAAGGTGTTCAGCCAGCTTTTCTTCATCGTGTTTCTCCTGTCGATGGTTCAATGATGTTGTAAAAATCGTGCTGCAGTGTCATTGGCCAAAATCGGGCCGTGGTTCAGGGCTAAATCGGAATGTCAGTCCGCCTTTCAAGCGCGTCGCCATTTGCAACGAATGCGCACCCTATTGATGAGCGGGCTGGACTTCTCTTCGGCTAGAGGAACTCCCATTGGTCGTCCCACGACGGAACGGCGATCAGGCATCCTCGACGCGGACGCACCCGACCGCGCGTCCGCACCCGCAGGTGCCACGCGCCGATCGCTGTCGAACCGCACACAGTAGCCGCGTCGGGCCGCGGCTACCAACACGCCGCAAGCCCTCACCCGCACCGTCATCAGCTAGCCGCAAAAAACGGCTTGCCGAGCGATGCTGGCGCGTTCAGCTTGATCGTGTTCGGATTGCGCGAGATGAGCACGAGCACGACGACCGTCGCCACGTACGGCAACATGGCGAGAAATTGCGTCGGGATCGGCACGCCGATGGCTTGCGCGTAGAACTGCAGCGCCATCACCGCACCAAACAGCAATGCGCCGATCAGCAGCCGCCCCGGGCGCCACGTCGCGAACACGACCAGCGCCAGCGCGATCCAGCCGCGCCCCGACGTCAGCTGTTCCTGCCACAAATGCAGGTAGACGATCGAGTAATAACCGCCCGCAATACCGGCCATGCCACCGCCGAAAAGCGTCGCGCCGTAACGCACGCCGACTACCGGAAAACCCACGGAATGCGCGACCGAAGGCGACTCGCCTACCGAGCGCAATACCAGCCCGGCGCGCGTTCGATATAAAAACCAGCCGATCACGCCAAACATGATGAACGCGAGATAACCAAGCGGCGTCAGCGTGAAAAACGCGGGTCCGATGACGGGAATGGACGTAAGACCGGGAATGGGCAGCACGTCGATGGTCGCGCGCACCGCCGCCGACGTATAAGGCTTGCCGATATACGCCGAAAACCCGATACCGAAAATAGTCAGCGATAAACCCGTGGCAACCTGATTCGCGAGCATGGTGATGGTGAGGAACGCGAACACAAGCGACATCAGCACGCCCGCGACAATCGCGCCCAGAATACCGAGCCACGGATTGCCAGTGATCGCGGTGACAGCGTAGCCGGTGACCGCGCCCATCAGCATCATGCCCTCTACGCCAAGGTTCAACACCCCCGACTTCTCCGCGACGAGCTCACCTGCACCGGCGAACATCAGCGGAATAGCGGCGACGACAGCGCTTGAGGAAAGCGAACTGGCCTGATTGATATCCATGGGTTTTCTAGTCCGCTTTTTATTTACGAATGTGCATGCGCCGCAACCCGGCGCCGTACGCGATAGTTGACGAACAGGTCCGCACCCAGCAGGCAAAACAGCAGCAATCCCTGGAACACGCCGGCGATCGCCTGCGGCAATTGCATCGACGTCTGCACCGCTTCGCCGCCGAGATACAGCAATGCCATCAGCAGACTCGCGAGCACGATGCCAACCGGATGCAACCGCCCGACGAACACCACGATGATTGCCGTGAAGCCGTACCCCGGTGACCAGCTCGCCTGCAGTTGTCCAATCGGTCCGGCCACTTCGCCCATGCCAGCCAAACCGGCCAGACCGCCGCTCAGGAGCAACGAGGTCCAGATGGCCTTTTTATCGGAGAAACCGGCGTAGCGGGCTGCCAGCGGCGCCAGCCCACCCACGTTCATCCGATACCCCGCGAAGCTCTTGCGCATGAACAGCCACACCAGCGGAATCGCGATCGCCGTCAGGAACACCGACGCATTGATCCGCGTGCCCTTCAGCCATGCCCAGCCCCAATCGCTGTAAAGACGCGGGTATTGCGCCGAATCGCCGAACATCGCCGAGATCGGGAAGTTCATGCCTTCTGGGTCACGCCACGGACCGCTCACCAGATAGATCAGCAACTGCGTCGCGACGTAGGTGAGCATCAGGCTCGTCAGAATTTCGTTGGTGTTGAAACGGCTCTTGAGCAGCGCGGGAATGGCCGCCCACGCCATGCCGCCTATCACGCCGCCAATCATCATCAGCGGCAGGATCCACCAGCCGGTTGCATCGCCGACATGAATCGCTATGCCGCCCGCCACGATCCCGCCCAGCAGCATCTGCCCTTCCGCGCCGATATTCCACACGTTCGCCCGGTACCCCACCGCCAACCCCAGCGCAATCAGGCACAGCGGTGACGCCTTCAGCACAAGCTCCGACCAGCCGTTCACGTTCGACAATGGTTCGATGAAAAACCCGTGCATCGCGCGCACCGGGTCCTGGCCCACGAGCGTAAAAATCAGAAAGCCAATAATCAATGTCAGCACCGCGGCGACCAGCGGCACGGCAAGCTGCATGGCACGGGACGGCGTCGGGCGCGCTTCAAGTCGATAAGGAAAATTCATTGTGTCGGGGCCGTGGTGTCGAGGTCGAGGGCGACGGGGTCGGCACGATTGCCATCGAAGAGACCGGCCATGAAGAGGCCAATTTCTTCTGCATTAGTCAGACCGGTTTCGCGAACCGGAGAAAGCTTGCCGCGAGCGAGAACGGCGAGGCGGTCGCAGATATCGAAGAGTTCTTCCAGCTCTTCCGAGATCACGAGGATCGCCACGCCACGTGCGGCCAGATCCAAAAGTTGTTGACGGATGAAACCCGCCGCGCCGACATCGACGCCCCAGGTCGGTTGCGCGACGACCAGCACCTTCGGCTCCTGCAGGATCTCGCGTCCCACGATGAACTTCTGCAAGTTGCCGCCCGACAGGCTTTGCGCGAGCGCGCCGTTGCCGCCGCAACGGACATCGAACGCGCTGATGCAGCGATCAGCGAACGCGCGCATGGCCTTCGTGCTGATCCAGCCGCCGTGCACCATATGTTCGCGATGTCCAGTGAGCAGCGCGTTTTCCGCCAGCGACATGGCCGGCACCGCGCCGCGCCCGAGGCGTTCCTCGGGTACGAAGGCGAAGCCGAGCGCGCGTCGTCCACCCGCGCTGTAGCGCGCGGCGGCCTGGCCGACGATCGTGATGGCATCGGGCGCACTATGTTTATCGCGGATCTCGCCTGAGAGCGCGGCCAGCAACTCGGCCTGCCCGTTCCCCGATACCCCCGCGATGCCGAAAACTTCTCCCGCGTGCACCGAGAACGAGACGTCCTGCAGCGACGTACCGAACGGATCGGCGCTCGCCACCGACAAGTGCTTCACCGCGAGCTTCACCTCGCCCGGCGTATGTTCGCGGCGCGTGTAATCGGGCAGCGAATGGCCAACCATCAGTTGTGCGAGCGATGCGTGGGTTTCCTTGCGCGGATCGACGCTCCCCGTCACCCGTCCGCCGCGCATCACGGTCGCGGTCTGGCACAGCGCCTGGATTTCATCAAGCTTGTGGCTGATATAGAGAATGCTGCATCCCTCCGAAGCCAGCCTTCTCAGCACCGTAAAGAGTTTTTTAACCGCTTGCGGCGTGAGCACGGACGTAGGCTCGTCCATGATCAACAGGCGCGGGTTCTGCAACAGGCAACGCACGATCTCCACACGCTGGCGTTCGCCCACCGCGAGACTATGTACGTGGCGCTGCGGATCGACATCGAGCCCGTAATCCGCCGATACCTCGCGAATCCGTTTGCCGAGCGTCTTGAGATCGAATTTATCGTCGAGAGCGAGCGCGATGTTCTCGCCCACCGTCAGCGTCTCGAACAGCGAAAAGTGCTGGAACACCATGCCGATGCCAAGCTTTCTCGCCGCCGCCGGACTGCTGATCTCGACCAGTTCGCCCTCCCATCGAATCTCGCCTTCGTCCGGGCGCACCGCACCGTAGATGATCTTCATCAACGTGGACTTGCCCGCGCCGTTCTCGCCGAGCACGGCGTGGATTTCACCCGGTTCGACGATGAGCGTCACGTCGTCGTTGGCCTTGACGGCGGGATATTGCTTGCTGATGCCGTGAAGCGCGAGGCGCGATGGTCGCGCACCGCCCGGCTGAATGGATGAGGAAATGGCGTCGCCCATATGGACTCAGAAAGTGCGGAAATTGCGCAAAACCGGGATGGCCGGCACGTGAGCAACGGAAACAAGCAGTCTGCGAGTAAAAGATACCCAAAACGGTGCGGGCCGTCGATTACTCAAAATAGTGCGCGCAATTAGCAACAGCACGGTATTGCGCAGCTTGCAACGAACGTGCTTGCGGGTATGCCCAGCTTGACGGAAACAATGTGTCATATTAAAAACGATATGTTCTGCACCCTGGTCGATCAGCCTGACCGTATATTGGAGAGAAGATGAGTCAGCAACGCGAAGCGATCGACACTTACCTGTTACGCGTCCTTCACACACTCTTGATGGAACGCAGCGTCACGCGCGCGGCCGTCAAGCTCAATCAGTCACAACCTGCGATCAGCGCGGCGCTCAGGCGCCTGCGCGACATCACCGGCGATCCGCTGCTCGTGCGCGGCAAAGCGGGCATGGTGCCGACCGAATACGGCCTGCGCCTGCTCGAGCCCACGCAAAACGCGCTGCGCGAAATCGAACGCATCAAGGTTCAGCAGCACAACTTCGAACCGTCTACTTCCGTGCGCTGTTACCGCATTGGCTGCCCGGATTATCTGAACGTGCTGTTCGTGCCAACCGTGGTGGAGCGCTTTCGGATAGCCGCGCCCAACGCCACGCTCGAATTTCATTCGCTCGGCCCCGCTTTCGACTACGAACTCGCGCTGGAGGAAGGCAAGCTCGATATCGTGGTGGGCAACTGGCCCGAGCCGCCTGAACAACTGCATCTCTCGAACCTTTTCGTCGACAAGATCGTTTGTCTCGTCAGTTCCAATCATCCGTTTGCCCGCCGCGGCGCACTCACGCTCGATCAATATCTCAACGCGCCGCACCTCGCGCCTACGCCGTATTCCGTGGGCCAGCGCGGAGCGATCGATGTGCATCTGGCACGCGAACGCCTCAAGCGCCATGTGGTCGTCACGCTGCCCTACTTCAATCTCGCGCCGTACGTGCTGATCAAGTCGGATCTCGTGTTCACCACCACGCGCCTGTTCGCCGATCACTACGCCAAGTTTTTGCCATTGACCGTGGTGCCCGCGCCGCTCGATTTCCCGCCCATGCAGTACTACCAACTGTGGCACGAGCGCTGCCATTACTCCGACGAAGTGCGGTGGCTCCGTCACCTCGTCGCCGATGCCACGCGCTCGCTGATCGAAGTGCCTCAACCTTAAGCTTAATTGGCCATGGCGATCAACTGACCCGCCAGCCGGTTGTGACGCTCGACGATCGGTCCGAGATCGACCGTCGTCAACTGACCGTGGCGCACGACCACCTTTCCGTCGATAACACTCGTCGATACCTGCGACGGCGCGCAGAACACCAGCGCCGCGACAGGATCGTGCAACGCGCCCGCAAAGCCGTGCTGGCTCAGATCGAAGGAAACAAAGTCGGCTGCCATGCCTGGCGCCAACGCGCCGATATCATCGCGGCCCAGCACCTTCGCGCCGCCCAGCGTCGCGATTTCGAGCGCTTCCCGTGCGCTCATGGCATCGGGACCGAAACCCACGCGCTGCAATAACAACGCTTGCCGTACTTCCGCGACCATCTGCGCGCCATCGTTCGATGCCGATCCGTCCACGCCGATACCAACGCTCACGCCCGCGTCCCGCATCGCCCGGATGGGTGCAATGCCCGACGCCAGCCGCATGTTCGAACACGGACAATGCGCGACACCCGTGCCCGTGCGCCCAAACAACTCGATACCCGCGCGGTCCAGCTGCACACAATGCGCGTGCCAGACATCCGGTCCGACCCAGCCCAGATCCTCCGCATACTCAGCCGGCGACATGCCGAACTTCTCACGGCTATACGTGACATCGTTCACGTTCTCGGCGAGATGGGTGTGCATCGATACCCCGTATTCCCGTGCGAGCAGCGCCGAATCGCGCATTAACTCGCGGCTGACCGAGAACGGCGAGCAGGGAGCCACGACCACGCGCAGCATCGCGTAACGGCCTTCATCGTTATATGTTTCGATCAGGCGCTGCGTATCCTTCAGGATCGCGTCTTCTTTTTCGACCACCGAATCGGGCGGCAAACCACCGTCCTTCTGCCCGACGCTCATGCTGCCGCGCGCCGCGTGAAAACGCATGCCAATCTGTTGCGCCGACGCGATGCTGTCGTCCAGGCGCGAACCATTCGGATAAATGTAGAGATGGTCGCTCGACGTCGTGCAGCCCGACAGCAGCAACTCGGCCATGGCGGTGAGCGTCGATACTTCAATCATCTCGGGCGTCAGGTTCGCCCAGATTTTGTACAGGCTGGTCAGCCAGCCGAACAACTCGGCGTTCTGCGCAGCCGGCACAGCCCGCGTGAGGCTTTGATACATGTGGTGATGCGTGTTGACCAGGCCGGGAATCACCAGATGGCCTGACAGGTCCAGCACCTCGTCCGCTTGTTGCGGCAAGTCGGTGGTCGCGCCGACCTGCGTGATCCGGTTGCCTTCGATGAATAAACCGCCGTTGGCGATCTCGCGTCGTTTCTCGTCCATGGTCACGAGCACACGCGCGTTCTTCACCAGCAATGTCCGGGGTTTCTGTTGCATGCCGATCTCCGCTATTTCACTGTTGTACCGAGGGCGCAAAGCACAAAAGCACCATTTGAATCCGCGCCTGTTACCCGGTTACCCAGCGTCGATCGCCGTCTTCGGGATGCCCAGCAAACCTCTGTGCAAGGCGCTGTGCAAGACGCTACTGTCCGTAGCCAAAAAGCCCCTGACAATGCGCACACTGCCATAGTTGTCTTCACGGACTCGATATGATCGTGAATTTTGGCTCGCGTAGCATCGCCGGGAAGCGGTGGAAAGGGCTGGAACCGGGCTGGAACGCTGACGGTTTCTTTACGAAACCGCAATATGCGGGCAGCCGTTATGTGCTGGCGATTATCTTGCCTATCGCGGGCGTTATGATCACCGCAACTTTTTACAATGCTGGTCACGGCGCGCATCCTCTCACGCCGACGGGTATGTAGCCACGCTTGTGGAGCCTCGATCCGCCGCTGATTGTCAGAACACAGACGAGAACTCAGACGGTTCGATGCGCAGCCGCTCCTCGCACACTATAAGGACAACGCGAATGGGCAAGCTCACAACCCACGTACTCGATACCGCGCATGGCCGCCCCGGCGCCGGCATCAAGGTCGAACTTTTCGTGCTGACCGGCGATGCCCGGCGCGCGCTCCTGACCACCCACACCAACTCCGATGGCCGTTGCGACGCTCCGTTGCTACAGGACGACGCGTTTGTCACTGGCGAATACGAGCTCGTATTCCACGCCGGGGATTATTTCGCGGCAAATGGCGTGGATCTGCCTGAACCCCGCTTTGTGAACCGGGTGGTGTTGCGTTTTGGTATTGCCGATGCCACGTCGCACTATCACGTGCCGCTGCTGGTCTCGCCTTGGGCATACAGCACGTATCGCGGTAGCTGAGATTTTTATCTGACGCTTTTTCACCTCGCGTCCGTCCGATGGTTCGACAACAGAATTCGTAGTGGAGACGTTTCATGCAAGGCTTTATTGTTGACTGGCTGAATCTTGCTTTGCGCTGGCTGCATGTGGTGGTGGCGATTGCGTGGATTGGCGAGTCGTTTTATTTCGTGGCGCTCGACAACAGCCTGAAGCCGCCGAAAGACCCGGCTGCGACCAAGCGCGGCGTGTTTGGCGAGTTGTGGCATGTGCATGGCGGCGGTTTTTACAACATGCAAAAGTACACCGTCGCGCCGCCGAACATGCCCGACGACCTGCACTGGTCGAAGTGGCCGTCGTACACCACGTGGATGTCGGGTTTTGGCCTGTTCATGGTGTTGTATCTGTTCTCGCCGAGCACGTATCTCATCGATAAAAACGTGCTCGATATGGGACCCGTGGTGGCGGTTTCATCGGCGCTGGGATTCTTGCTGGCAGGCTGGATTGTGTATGACTCGCTGTGCCGGTTGCTGGGCAATCGCGATGGCCTGCTCGGAATCTGCGTGGGCGCCTA
The DNA here is from genome assembly GCF_964253815.1 of Caballeronia sp. LjRoot34. Classification (NCBI taxonomy): domain Bacteria; kingdom Pseudomonadati; phylum Pseudomonadota; class Betaproteobacteria; order Burkholderiales; family Burkholderiaceae; genus Caballeronia; species Caballeronia sp. LjRoot34. The sequence goes on along the minus strand of NZ_CAXUSB020000001.1, from coordinate 1,546,830 downwards.
TGTGGTCATCGCGGCGTGGCTTGCTTGCCATGTGTTCGCAGGACGTGCGGCGTATTTGATTACCGGCGCGACGTTGGCCACGATCATGTCGGCGAATGTATTTTTCGTGATCATTCCCGGTCAGCGCAAGATGGTTGAAGCCATGCTCAAGGGCGAGGTGCCCAATGCCATTTATGGCAAGCGTGGCAAGCAGCGTTCGGTGCACAACACGTATTTCACGTTGCCGGTGGTGTTCGTGATGTTGTCGAATCACTACGCGATGACTTATACGCATCCTTATAACTGGGCTGTGTTGCTGATCATCATGTTGGCGGGTGCATTGATTCGACAGTTCTTCGTGATGCGGCATCGTGGGCAGGTGTTGTGGTATTTGCCGGTGATTGGTGTGCTGCTGATGTTTGGTGCGTTTGCATGGACCATGCCGAAGGGTGTGCCAACGGTTGCGCCGGTGGCAGGGGCGCCTGCAATTCGCGTAGCCGATATTGAGCCGATCTTGACGCAGCGGTGCGCGACATGTCATGCCGCTCATCCGACGATGATGGGCGCTGCACCGGCTGGGGTTTTGCTGGATACGCCCGAGTCGATTTCGTTGAATGCGCAACGGCTTTATCAGCAGGCTGTGGTGTTGAAGGCGATGCCGCTGGGGAATGTTACTCAGATGACCGATGGTGAGCGGCAGAAACTTGCCGCGTGGTTTCAGGGTGGGGCTTTGAAGTAGGGCTTGGGGTTTGCTCGCGCCGGTGGACCGGGAGGGTTAGGTCTGCTGGCGCGGTTGGGTGGGAATGAAAAGTTGGGGTGTTAGTCGTTTTGAGGTTAGCGGTCAGGGGTTAATGCCGGGTTGCTAGGTTCCGGAGTTAGCGGTCAGGGGTTAGTGCCGGGTTGCTAGGTTCTGGGGTTAGCGGTCGGGGTCAGTGCCGGGTTGCTGCTTTCGGCGTTAGCGGCCTGCATGAGTCGGATTTTCTCTTTATCACTATTAGCCACTGTGCGTGGCGGCACGTCATTTCTTTGTCCAAAGGTAACTAGTCAGCCGCTAAAGGCGAAGGGACGTGGCCAGCGAAGCTAAGAGCGAGCGCGGCCATGAGTGGGCGGCGTTGTTTGCGCAGGGTAGCCAGATACGATCGGATGGTGCAAAACGCCTGAAGTCCGCTCGCTGTGCGGAAGCATCCCGAGACTTTTTGTTTGAGCTTGGGCATGCGGATATCGCGTTCGGCCTGGTTATTGTCGAACGGCACGCGATGGTCGGCCACGAAACGCCACACTTGCGCGGTATGACGCTCCAGGCGCCCCAGCAGATTGTAGGCTTCGCTTTGTTTGATTCTGCCGCGCACATCTTCACGCGTGGGGTCGCGCGCTTGCTGCGGGTTGAGCTTGCGGCCTTCTCTGATCAGGGCGCGGCTGCGTCGCCGATAGTAGTTGGTGCGCGTGCGGCTCAAGCCCGTACGGCCGCAGGCAATGCTGTCATCGACCTCGCGCTTGGCCTGGCGCAGCAGCTTGAGCATGTGTTCGGCCCAGGGCTGCTGGGTCGACTCCCACACCCCGATCAACTCGCGCAGATGATGCGCATTGCATAACGCATGCTCGCACTCATAGTAGGAGTAAGGCACCCAGCCATCGTGCACTGCGATCCCGGTAAATGAGGGTAGGATACCGAAACTGTCCAGTGCTTCGCGCCCACGCGTGCGGTGCGAGCCATACCACGTCAGCGCCTGGGTCGAGGCCGTGTGCAGCCAGTGCAGGGTACGTCCCACGCGCATGCCGGTTTCATCGAAATGCACGACCGGCGCGCTTTGCAGCGCTTGCCCAATGAGTTCAACGGCCGGACTCAACATCCGTGCCGCTTGCGTGATGCAGTTTTGCACCGTGCCCGAACTCATGCTCAGGCCAAACAGGTCGCGCAACGCCTGCGAGGTACGCTCCAGGGGCAACTGCTGATATTGCGTCAGATAGACCGCCGCCGCCTGGATCTGGCTGCCGTACTGCACCGCCTGGCTTACGCCTTTGGGAAACTCGGCCCGATGTAATTGGCCGCAGCCGCATTGCGCCCGCTCCACGCGATGGGCTGTCACCTCAAACCGGATCACCGGCAAATCGATGACCTGGCGCTCTTCGGCCAGCACTGAAATGCGATCGGGCATGATTTCTTTCCCGCAGTTATCACATACCCGACTCACGCGATGAATCTCAACGTGATCTGGCTGCGCCACGCGTTTGAGTGTCTTGCCCTCATGACCTGGCTGAGCGCCTGGCGCGGCTCCGCTCACCGTGCGCTGCGACTTGGGTTTGGGTTTGCGCTTCAAGCCATCCGAGGACGGTGGCTTGCTTGAGTTGTGGCTGTCCTTCTCCAGCTTCGCTTCAATCTCATTCAGACGTCTCACCAACTCAATGATGAGTGCGTCCTTCTGCTCGTCCGTTAGATTTTTAAGGTTAGGCACTAATGTCATCTCCGAATCATGCCGAGCTTCGCAGCAGTTTACAAGTGCTGACTAGTTACGTCCAAAGCGACAAAGAAACGAAGCAAAGAAAACGCTTTCAACCACGCTACCCTAAGTGTCCACAGCGTGCAGTTTCTATTCATAGGTGCCCCAAAAGCACGGTGCTCGCCAGAGCGGAGGATGTTTGAACCCCTCCTTCTCGCGAATCCTGACACGAACACGCTTCGCCCCGTACGCTCTCGGGCAAGCACCATTGCTAAGGAACCCGCACGGCCTCACGCGTCTTTGGGGGTGGCTGCTTGGTCGGCTCGCTTTTCTCGCGGGTCACACTTGATCCACCGCAGTTCGACGCGACGCGTACTACTACCTCAGTCTTTGGTGAATTGGCTACGCGGCCTACACCGTTATTTTCGTCGGTTACGGCCTTACGCATTGTTGGGACTTTACTACTTGGTAGGTTGGCGGCGTGGTCGAGGTGCGTACAAATTCGGCGGGTGGTCGTCCGCGGATAGCGCGGGGTGCCCCTTGGGCAGGTTCAATCACTGGTGGCGAAGCGTGTGGGTATCGGTGTTCGGAGAAGGAGGGGTTCACACATCCTCCGCTCTGGCGAGCACCGTGCTTTTGGGGCACCTATGAATAGAAACTGCACGCTGTGGACACTTAGGGTAGCGTGGTTTAAAAGCGCTTTCTTTGCTTCGTTTCTTTGTCGCTTTGGACAAAGTTAGTATGACTTCCGTGAGCAGTAAGGGCTGGCCCCCGTGACAGAGCTAAAACACGCGGGTTAGCATAGCGCCAGAGCCGTAACAGTGAGGGCGAACCCGTCACTCATAGGTTTTGTTTCCAACACGGAGGCCAGCATGCAAAACGATATCACGTTATTTGTCGGACTGGATGTTCACAAAGACTCGATTACAGTTGCCTACGCGCTGGGCAGCGGCGAAGTCGAAGTGCTCGGCAAGATCGGCACGCGCTCTCGCGATATTGATCAGTTATGCAAAAAGCTTCAATCCAAGGCTCGCCACGTAAAAATCGTTTATGAAGCCGGTCCTCTGGGCTATGACCTGCAGCGCCGCCTCGCTGCCAAAGGCTTCGAGTGCATGGTGTGCGCCCCCTCGCTGATCCCGCGCAAAGCCGGCGATCGCGTGAAGACCGACCGCCGCGACGCGCTCAAGCTCGTGCGCTCACTGCGCGCGGGCGACCTCAGCGCAGTGCATGTGCCCACCGTCGAAGACGAAGCGTTTCGCGATCTTGCGCGTGTCTGGGCCAGTACGCGCGATGCCCTCAAACGCGCCCGCCAAGCGTTAAAATCGTTCCTGCTCGCCCACGCCGTGCGATACGCGGGCACGGCGAACTGGGGGCCGGCGCATCGACGCTGGATCAGCAAGTTCTCGTTCGGCAACGCATGGCAGGACCTCGCCTTCACCGAGTTGCGCCGCGCGATCGAAGACCGGTTTACGCAGTGCGAGCGGCTTGAGTCGGCCTTGCGCGAAGCGGTGCCGCAGTGGCGCTTTTATCCCGCCGTGCTCGCCCTGCAAACCATGCGCGGCATCAAGTTCACCACCGCCGTTGGCTTGCTCTCGGAGATCGTCGATGTGACGCGCTTTGCCCATCCTCGGCAGTTGATGGCGTGGCTGGGCATAACGCCTTCAGAATACTCGTCGGGGGGCAGCCGGCGCCAGGGCAGCATCACCAAGACGGGCAATTCGCTTGCGCGAAAGTTGCTGATCGAGGCCGCCTGGAGTTATCGGCATACGGCCCGCGTGAGTCCCGAAATTCAGCAGCGTCATGAGGGCGTGCCCAAGGTGATTATCGATCGCGCCTGGGACGCGCAGTTGCGTCTGTGTGGGCGCTTTAGAAGAATGGTGGCGAAGGGCAAACTCAAAAACGTGGCGGTCGTCGCGATCGCTCGCGAACTCGCCGGGTTTATCTGGGACATCGCCCGTCTGGGCATGGAGCAGGCGATCAACAAGTCCAGAGCGGCTGTCTAAACCAGCAAAAAACAGTTTTGCAATCATCGAAAAGGCAGTTTCCTGAAGGCGGCGTAGCCCGGCATCAGAGTTACCCGCGGCATTTCTTTGCAACGGCTTATCAACGGTTCACGCCGACTTGCGCACAAAGTTAGCGGCAGGCTCACGAGACGGATCACTGTAATGCGGTAACCAACCCGCGAATATCAGATTGATTCACCGTCGAGTGTTACTGCTACGCCGCCCTCAGGAAATTGTAGGAAGAGAAAAGATGACCACAGCTAAAAACACCTGTTGACACGGAAAGTCATATCAGAAATGACGTGCCGCCACGCACAGTGGCTAATAGTGATAAAGAGAATATCCGACTCTCGCAGACCGCTAACATCGAAAGCAGCAACCCGATATTGACTCAGACCGCTAACCCCGGAACCTGGCAATCCAGCACAGCCCCCGACCACTAAGCCAGAAGCCAACACCAACCCCGCCCGACCTCACCCCCGAGCGCGAGCGAAAATTCAATCCATTAACCAGACCGATTCATCAAGCTGAACCTCATTGAGATTAGCCCCTTCCCCACCGCGATCCACAACAATAAAGTCGCTCACTTCGCCAAGTGCGATCAACGGATGATGCCAGACCCCCTTGGCGTAATTCACTCCCTGCCAGCCACGCGTAACAAACGCCCGGATAGCGGAAGGATCCAAATCCCCACCCGGCGCAACAACAACAAGATACGCCCTGTCGTTAAGCGGCAAAAACGCCTGACTCCCCAACGGATGCCGCTCGAGCATTGAAACCTCGAACGGCAACACCCGCGGCTGCCCGCGAAACAGATTCACAAGCGGCCGCCCGCCCTCGTCTTCCACATCGATCCGGGCAAGATCATGGAAACGAATCGTCGTCCCGAGATTAATCGGAATCTGCTTCGCACCCTCAAGCTCGATGACATCGCCGAACGGCTCAAACGCCGACCGGGTCAACGGTTCAATTGCCAACTTTTTCATCGCAGAGCCTGCTTCGTATTTACATAGATCAAACAAGCGTGCTGAACAACCGCAACCGCGATACTCCGCCGTCCGGATAAATGTTGAACCGCACATGCGTAACAGGACCCAGCGCAGCCAACTCCGACTCGAACACATGCTGCTTGTCCATCTGCAACTTCTGCTCGCCCAGCAACACCGGCCAGAACATCGCCTGCGTGACAAGCGAACTGTCCGTTCCACCCTTCACATACGCAGCCTGCAACGAACACCGGTCAGGGTAGTTACCCTTAAAATGCGCCGTATCCACCTCGATCTTCTTGATCACCCCAGGCTGAGCAAGCGCCACGATGCACCAGTCGTTCCCCGGTTCACGACGACGACGCGTCTCCCAGCCATCGCCCATATTTGCGCCGCGTCCCGGCATCAGCAAGGTCGACGCCGGCCCGAAATGCTGGTTGTTCGCACCAACGACGTACGCGCCATTTTCCATCGCGGCAAGATCGAATAGCTCGGTGCGGCTGGCGCTGCGCCAGTCAAGCTGCGGCTGCCCATACACACGCAACCGCGCGATACCGCCATCCGGGTAAATGTTCACGCGCAGATGGGTGAACGGCTGTTCGCTGGCAATGTCCACGTAATGATGCGTGTTCCCCTGCAACGTCATGGACGGCACCACTTCCGTCCATTGCGTCGCCTGCGTCGGCGCGCCATCAACCACGTGCGCACCTTCGATAGACGCGGCTGGCGGAAAGTTGCCCGTGAAGTGACTAGTATCGATATCAATACCCTTGATCACGCCCGGACGCGCCAGCTTCACCACGCACCAGTCGAACCCGCTCACCCGCTTGCGACGCGTTTCCCAGCCGTCCATCCACTTGCCGTTATCGTCGTATTTACCCACGATAAACACCGCCGGCTCCGGATTGAGCATCCGCTCTTTCGGTGCAAAAAATTCGTCGCTGGCCTCAAGCGCCTGGGCGCCCAACCGCGGGTCCGCGAGGTTCACATAACGGCGCGTGAATTCCGGCGCGTTTACATCGAGTATGGGGGCGGCCATGATGTTTCCTTATAAGGTTTTGAAGTGACGCGCTGCGTTCAAGCGTTCGAGCATTCAAACGTTCATCAACCAAGCAAATCGTCGAGCCTGAAGCGCGCTATCCGGTAAATCTGCTGAAGACTTTCACGTAACTCTATGTCGCGGCCGTGATGCAACCGCGCCTCGAAGTTCGCGACAATGCCGTGGCGATCAAATCCGCGCACAGCCAAAATAAAGGGAAATCCAAACTTCTCGCGGTACGCGGCGTTAAGCACCTGCAATCGGTCGAACTCTTCCTGCGTGCACAGATCGAGGCCGGCGCCGCTTTGCTCGCGCGTGGATTCATCCGTGAGTTCGCCCCGCACCGCAGCCTTGCCGGCAAGCTCGGGGTGGGCGTTGATCAAAGCCAGTTGTCGTGCGTTACCCGCCTGGTCGACGATCGTCGTCATGACGTCGTGAAGCTGGTCGATGCTCGTGAACGGCCGCTTCAACAGCGCCGCCTCCGCCACCCACGGCGAGTGTTCGAAGATACCGGAAAGCGTGCTGATAAATGCGCCGGCAGGCAGCGCATTGAGCTGGTCCAACGTGATCCGCACGATACTCATGGCTTGGTCACCCCCGCCGCGCCTTCATACGGATGATGCTCGCGCCAGTGCCGCGCAATATCGACCCGCCGCGTTACCCACACGCGATCATATTGCTCGATGTGATCCAGGAAACGCTGCAGCGCACGGAAGCGTCCCGGGCGGCCCAGCAACCGGCAATGCATGCCGATGGACAACATTTTCGGCGCGTCGCTGCCTTCTTCGTAGAGCACGTCGAACGCGTCGCGCAAGTAAGTGAAAAACTGCTCCGCCGTGTTGAAACCTTGCGGCGTGGCAAAACGCATGTCGTTGGTGTCGAGCGTGTAAGGCACGATCAGCTGCGGCACCTTCGCGCCGCCGCTGACCTCCACGTCCATCCAGAACGGCAGGTCGTCGCCGTAATAATCCGAGTCGTACAGAAAACCGCCATGCTCCGCGACCAGCCGGTGCGTGTTCGGACTGTCGCGCCCTGTGTACCAGCCGAGCGGCCGCACGCCCGTCACGCGTTCAATGGCCTCCATGCCAAGCCGCATGTGCTCCGCTTCCTTTTCCGGCGACATGTCCTGATAGTGAATCCATCTATACCCATGACACGCGATCTCGTGCCCCAATTCGACGAACGCGCGCCCGAGATCCGGGTGACGCTCGATCGCCATGCCCACGCCGAACACGGTAAGCGGCAAGTCCCGTTTTTCGAACTCGCGAAGGATGCGCCAGACGCCGGCACGCGAGCCGTATTCGTAGATGGATTCCATGCTCATGTGACGAGACGGATACGCCGCCGCACCCACGATCTCCGACAGGAACTGTTCCGACGCCGGGTCGCCATGAAGTACGCAATTTTCCCCGCCTTCCTCGTAATTCAGCACGAATTGCACGGCAATGCGTGCGTCCCCGGGCCAATTCGGCTGCACGGGGTACCGGCCGTAGCCGATCAGGTCGCGTGGGTACTTCGATTCATTCGACATGGCTGGATGAGTGCGTGGAAGTCGATGGAGCCGCACACGGTTGAAGAGAAGACCCGCGCGACGATGGGTCAGTTTAGCGAAAACACATCGTCACGCCCATATTCATACGCAGATATTGCGGGTCAGGCGAGATGTATGGTCCAGGCGTTTTATTGGGGTTTGCCTGGGCTATAAGCGGCTAGCGCGCCGTCATATTGCTTCGCCAGCGGGCGGGCATAGTCGCCGCGTTTCGACGTTCGCAGCTTTAGCGCAATCAACGCTTCCGCCCATTTCACCGCGGTCGTCACGCCCTCGATAACCGGCGCGCCAATCGCATCTTCAATCTCGTGGCAAAACTCGGCCATGCCTGCGCAGCCCAGGACGATCGACTCCGCATCGTCTTCCGCCAAGGCCTTTCGACACTCTTCTATGATGATCGAGCGCGCCCTGGACCCGGGGATATCCAGGTCCAGCACCGCCACGTCGGTTGCACGGACGTTCTTGCAGAAACGCTTCATGCCGTAACGCTCCGCCAGATGCCAGGACATCGTGCAGGTGCGCTTCAAGGTTGTCACTACGCTGAAACTCGGCGCTATGACGCTTGCTGCATGCATTGCCGCTTCCGCTATGCCGATGACCGGGCCCCTGGACAACTCTCTGGCGGCATATAACGCCGGGTCGCCGAAGCAGGCTATGACATACCCGTCCATACCTTCTTTCTCACCCTTTTCAATCTCCTGCAGTAAGGCTAGCGATGCAAGCGCTTCGTCGTAGTAACCCTCGATAGAGGGCGGGCCCATCGAAGCGCTTACGGAGATGATCTCCGTTCCTGTTGACGCTATTTCCCGGGCACAACGGTCCATCGCCAACGTCATGCGTTCCGTTGTGTTCGGGTTGATCAGCTTGATGCGCATTTGGTTCTTCCTTTATTTCCTGCAAGCGCCATTTTATTCGGATTACATAGTATTTATACAAACCCTTGCTTGCATTTTTTCTCGCAGCCGCCATCGCATCCCGGGAATCCCTGATGCGATGGCCCGCCTGTCGACCCACTTGTGCTCCTAAGCGAAATTCGATACCGAGTTCTTGTCCGCGATGATCCTGTAGAACAGCGCACCTAATCCCGCGCCTATGAACCACGAGAAGTTACCGGCGCCTTCAAGGGACGGCAGCATCACGCAGGCCACGGCGATGGCCGCCGCCGGCAGCAACGCACCCACCGCGCGCCAGTTCACGCCGTTGCTATACCAGTAGCGCCCCGTTTCCGAGGTCGTGTACAACTCCTCGACCTTGAACTTGCCACGCTTCATCAGGTAGAAATCCACGATCAGCACGCCATACAATGGACCGATGAAACTGCCGAGCACATCGAGCGTGTAGTGGATCACCGCAGGGTTGTTGAAGAGGTTCCACGGCGTGATGAAGATCGATGCCACCGCGGCCATCATCCCGCCCATCCGCCAACTGATCAGGCGCGGCGCGACGTTCGAAAAATCAAAAGCCGGTGACACGAAATTCGCCACAATGTTGATACCAATAGTCGCTATCGTGAAAGTCAGCGCGCCCAGGATCACCGCCGTCGGCTGATCGATACGCCCTACCGTTTCTACAGGGTCCGTGATCAACTGGCCAAAGACCGGCAAGGTCGCGGCGGTCGTCACGACCGTCACCAGCGAGAACGCCAGGAAGTTGACCGGCAAGCCCCAGAAGTTGCCGCGCTTCACGCTCTTGAAACTCTGGCAGTAACGCGAGAAGTCGCCGAAATTCAACATCGGACCGGAGAAGTACGAGACCACCAAGGATATAGCCGTGATCATCACGGGCACCACTTCCAGACCGTGGTACTTCACGCCGCCCAGGTTCAGGCCAATGTTGCGCCAGCCCGCACGCCACACCATGTAACCAGCCAAAATGAACATCACCACGTAGACCGCCGGACCCGCGAAGTCGATGAACTTCTTGATCATCTCCATCCCGCGCCAGAACACCACGGCCTGCAACACCCACAACAGCATGAACCCGGCCCAGCCCACTGCCGACAACCCGGCGAAACCGTATTTGTGGACATCGGCATACGGCATCCATTGGGGCATGAATTTCAGCACCACGATCACCAGCGCACTCGATGCCAGGAAGGTCTGGATTCCATACCATGCCACTGCGATCAAGCCACGAATCACAGCGGGAAGGTTCGCCCCCAGCACGCCGAAAGTCACACGGCATGCCACCGGATACGGAACGCCCGCCTGCTGGCTCGGCTTGGCAATGAGGTTGCACAGCAAATTCACAATGCCGATTCCAACAAGTAATGAAACCAGCACCTGCCAGCTCGTCAGCCCCAACGCAAACAAGCTACCCGCGAACACGTAACCACCCACGCTATGCACGTCGGACATCCAGAACGCAAAGATGTTGTACGCACTCCATGTCTGATGTTTGAGCGGCGCAAGGTCATCGTTATAGAGCCGGTCACTGTATCCGGCCGGATGTTCAGGATCCCTACCTGAATCACTGCCGGAATCGTTGCCGTAGGAAGGTATTGCCGCACTACCCGGGGTCGCACTTAACTGAACCATGACTTCTCCTTGAATGAGCTCGGCAATCAAGCCGCAAATAGTCGACTTCGTATAGCTTTCGTATAGCAATACGCACCGTCGCGTGGTCAACGCGCAGCGCTTTCTTGTCGGTATGGGCTAGCCGTCCTGCAGCCGCGGGCGAACCCGCGACCAGACGCAATTCATCCACTCGGCACGCGCAATAACGCGCATGCGTCCACGGAAAAGGCATGGTAAAAACCACGCGTTCATTGAATGAACACGGGCTTTTTAAATTCGTTCGGTTTTCAGATATTGGTAATGTTGGTGGTACTGGTATTGCGTCGCGCCCGGAGAACGGTCGCGCGGTGTTGCTGGAAATCAGGCCTGCAGTCAGGCGCTTTTATCGCGCTCACTTACCTTTGGCTTCGAAAAGACTTCACGTAAATCGACCGCGCCGCGTGCGGGCCGGTCCAGCATCTTCAGTTCGACTTCCTGCAAGTGGCGCGCCATCAGTTCGGCGGCCTTGGGACCGTCGCCCGCATCGAGCGCGGCCAGGATATGTTCATGATCTTCAAAGCTGCACGAGCTTTTGCCAAGCGACTCATACAACGCTGATATCAGCGTGGAGCGCGCCACCAGCCCCGACAAGCATTCGCACAACACGGTGTTGCCGGTGAGCTGCGCAAGCTCCGTGTGGAACTCGCCGGACAGCCGTATCCATGACGAAAAATCGTGGCTCTCATAGGCCTTGCGTTCACGTCCGATCGTCGCGCTGATCGACTTGAGCCGGCGCGTGCCATGCCCGGTACAGATCCGCTCGACGACCGCCATTTCGATGATTCGCCGCATCTCGAACACTTCGTGCACTTCCTGCACCGAAGGGCTAGCGACGAACGCGCCACGGTTCGGTTCGAGGTCGACCAGCCGCTCGCTCGCGAGTTGCGCCAGCGCCAGGCGCACAGTCCCGCGCTTTACGTCAAATACTTCGCATAACTGTGCTTCTGTCAGCTTCGCGCCTGGAGCGAGGCGGTGTTCGAGAATGGCGTCGCGAATATTCGCCGCAATCGATTCCGCCGTCGCAGCCGCGACCGAAGCCGCAGTGCCGATGACGCTTACCTTCGACAAATCTTTCAATTTCGATTCGGACATAGTCGTGTTCGCTCTATGTGATACATCTTATGACGGACATAAAAACTGTCAACAATTTAAGATAAGTTTTTTCACCATGGACAGCAATCTTCCCTGGCCTGTTGCCCTTAACCTTGCCACACAAGGGTTCTGGCTAATTATCTAAGCGAATAAAACCAAATTGGCCGGTGTTTTTGTTGACAATCTAATGCACGTTATTCGTGCGAACACGCTCAAAAGCGGTGCGCCGAACGAAAAAAAGCGCCCTTGCGGGCGCTCGTTCGAATTGCGTGAAACCTGTTATGCCAAGTAGGGATAGTCAGAAAGCTTCATTTCAAATCCATGCGACCGCGCCACCAGATGCGCAGTCGCACCGAACGGCAGCGTCAGCAATTCGGGCACGTGCCCGAATTGCAATCCTGTCACAACGGGAATTCGGATCACCGACCTGACTTGTTCGAGCATCGTCTCGAACGTATAGCCGTTGTCGTATTCCGACAGCCTTCCGCCCGTGAATTCGCCCAGCACCAGTGCCTGCTGCCGCGCGAGAATCCCCGACTGGTGCAACTGGTAAATCATGCGTTCAACGCGGTAAGGATGCTCGTTCACATCTTCGATGAACAGAATCCCCCCCTCCACCGGCGGCATGTACCGCGTGCCAATCAACGACGCAATAATCGCCAGATTGCCACCCCACAACATGCCGGTGACATCGACGGACTGGACCTGCGGCACGTGGCTCGTCACCTTGAACGACGGGTGCGTGATCGCATTCCAGAAATGCTCCATCGTGAACGCGCTCGGCTCTTCCGCACCGAAATCAGCAGCGAGCATCGGGCCGCCAAAGCTCTTCACGCCGGCCAGCGCGTACAGCGCCAACTGGATCGCGGTGAAGTCGCTATGACCCACAATCGCTATCGGCTGGTCCTGCAAGCGGCGCTGCAAACCCTCGTAGTCCAGGCCATGAAGAATGCGTGTAGCACCGTAACCGCCGCGCACCGCCAATACGATGTCAGGCAGAGGGCGCGCCGGATCGGCAAGCCGGTTCAGGTCCGCGGCACGTTCGCCGTCGGTGCCGCCGAAGCGTTGGTAACGACGGTGCGCCGCCGACCCATTTTCCAGCCGATGCCCTTGCGCGCGCAGGCGTTCCATCGCGCGCCCAACCACTTCAGAGTCGGGGTAACCCGAAGGTGCGACGAGATCGATGGTACGTGCCGGATGGGTCATGAGCGAATGGAAAGTGGATCGATGGAATCGGGCAGTACGGCGTTGCGGGCATCGCGCGCCTCACGCGCCGCGCGCCGGCGTTCAGCGAAAAAGCTGCGCAGCGCGTCGGCACATTCGTCGCCGAGCACCCCGCCCGTAACGCTTGTGTGGTGGTTCAGATTGCCGATGGCGAATGCGTCGACAACGCTCCCGCACGCGCCCGTCTTCGGATCGTGCGCGCCGAACACCACGCGCGCAATCCGCGCGTGCATGATCGCGCCGGCGCACATGATGCAAGGTTCGAGCGTGACGTAGAGTTCGCAACCCGGTAACCGGTAGTTTTCAAGCGCCAGGGACCCCGCGCGCAATGCGGCCATTTCGGCGTGCGCCGACGGATCATGAGCGCCGATCGGATGATTGAAGCCGGTCGCAATGACTTCATCGCCACGAACCAGAACGGCACCGACCGGCACTTCGCCCAACGCACGCGCTTGCTCCGCGGCAGCTTGCGCGAGCGCCATGAAACGGCGGTCGCGTTCTGCGGCGGCCGTCGAGGCGAGATCGGTTGCGGGCGTGAGGGTCACTTTTCAGTGGCCTCGGCTTGTGCATTCCTGTCGCTCTCCGAGAGACGCTCGGACAAACGTTCGGCAATGCGCCGCCGGTATTCAAGCGGCACGACAGTGCTGCTGCCGCGCAAGGATTCCAGCGCCATATCGAGCGCCAGCATCTTCGCTTGCAGCTTGCGGCGGGTAGCTGGATCTTCGGTGCTGCCCGCTTCGTGCTGCAAATCGCGAAGCGCGCGCAAATGTTCGACAGCAGGCGGCACGAAACCGGCATTTTTCATAATGCGGTTGGCAACGCGGACTTCCTCGGGGACCAAGGCGTCGTCGTCGAGCTCGAGCGGCTCGCCCGCGCCGGGCAGATTGTCGAATTCGCCGCGCGCGGCAGCGGCCGAAATTCGCTGTTCGACCAGGGCATCTAGCAGTTTCATCGGCGTTTTAGGTGCCGGCGACCGGTCTGTCGAACGTTTAACGAGGAACGTTATCGAGCAGCAGGATCAAGCCGGACTGTCACGTTTTGAGGGTTGCGCTTCGCGGCGTCATTCACGTTCAACGCGCCGCCGGCTGCGTGGGAAGCCGGGTGAGCGATCCCGGCGCAACGCGCTTCGGGGATGCCTACTAGCAAGTTGGCATTCTATCAGGCGGCCCACGCACGGGCGGTTCACGCCCGGCAGAGCACCTTACAAAGCCGGACTAGGCCAGATCGATGGCCTTGCGTCGATAACCTTCCGTGGCAAGCAACAAGCTTCGTGTGTATTCATGCGCCACGTTTTGCTCGCGGACGGCTTCGATGGAAAGCTGCTCCACGATCTCGCCATCGCGCATCACCGCGACCCGCTGGCATAAAAAACCAACCACCGCCATGTTGTGACTGACGAGGATCATCGTGAGATGGCGTTCGCGATGCAGCCGCCGCAGCAGGTTCAGGATTTCCGCCTGCACGGACACGTCGAGCGCGGAAGTCGGCTCGTCGAGCAGCAGCACGCGTGGCTCCACGATCAACGCCCGCGCAATCGCCACGCGCTGGCGCTGCCCGCCCGATAACTGATGCGCATACCGGAACCGGAACGCGGGCCCGAGGCCGACCTCCCGCAAGGCGTCGAGGATGCGGGCATCGTGGCGGTCCATGCCGTTGATGGTGAGCGGCTCCCGCAGCGTCTGGTCCACGGTGAAGCGCGGATACAGCGATCCGTACGGGTCCTGGAACACCATCTGCACTTCACGCCTGAACGCGCGGTCGATGTGTTTGCCGAGCGTATGGCGACCAATCCGCATCGACCCGTTGGCGATCGGTACGAGCCCCGTCAAGGCGCGAAGCACGGTGGATTTGCCGGAACCCGATTCGCCGACGAGCCCGAACACCTCCCCTTCGCCGACATGAAACGTCGCCGAGCGAACTGCATCGGCGAAACCGGTTTTCGTTTTGAAGCGTACCTGTACCTCGTTTGCTTCGATCATGGCGCGACCTCGGCGAACCATGCGGGATCGCGTTGCAGCACCGGCAGTTCGTCCGGAGGATCGCGCAGCGGTGGACTCGCGGCCAGCAAACCGCGCGTGTACGGATGCTGCGCGTGCGCAAGATCGCGTGCCGCGCACGTCTCGACCACCCGTCCGCCGACCATCACCAGCACGCGGTCGCAAAACGACATCACCAGCGGCAGGTCGTGACTGATGAAAATCAGCCCGGTGTTGTGCTTCGCGATCATCTCGTCGAGTACCGACAACACCTGCATGGAGACGAGTACATCGAGCGCGCTGGTCGGCTCGTCGGCGATCAGCAACCGGGGGCCCGACGACACCATCATGGCGATCATCACGCGCTGGCCCATGCCGCCCGACAACTCGTGCGGGTAAGCGTCGGCGACTCGCTGCGGATCATGGATATGCACGGCCTCCAGCGCGGCGACAATCCGTTCGCGCATGGCTTTCGCATTCAGCTTCGGCGACTGCCGCCCGAACGCCTCGCGCATCTGCTGCGCGACCGTCATCACCGGGTTCAGCGAATACTTCGGGTCTTGCAGGATCATGCTCATCTGCGTGCCGCACAGGCGTCGCCGCTCCTTTGGGCGCATGGCGAGCAGGTCGTGGTTATCGAGGCGCATGGCGTCGGCAGACCAGTGCGCCGATGAAGGCAGTAACCCGAGCAATGCGCGTCCGGTCAGCGATTTCCCTGACCCCGACTCGCCGACGATACCCAGCCGCTCGCCCCTCGCAAGCGTCAGGGAAATGCCGCGCACCGCTTCGGTCTGCGTGCCGTCGTGGGCCTCGAACGCGATGCGCAGGTTATCGATCTCACAGAGGGTATCGGCTGGCATGTCAGCTTCCTTGACGAGGGTCGAAGACATCGCGAAGACCATCGCCGAGCAGGTTGAACGCAAGACTCACGAGCAGGATGGCGATGCCAGGGATGGTTGCGACCCACCACGCGTCGAGCAGCACGCCGCGCCCCGACGCCACCATGAAACCCCACTCCGGACTCGGTGGCTGCGCACCGAGTCCGAGAAAACCGAGTCCCGCGACCGTCAGGATAATGCCGGCCATGTCGAGCGTCGCGCGTACGATCACCGACGACGAACACAGCGGCACGATATAACGCAGCAAAATCCGCATGGACGACGCCCCTTGCAAGCGCGCCACGTGGATGAAATCGGCCTGCACTAGGCGCAGTGTTTCGGCGCGCGCGAGCCGCGCATACGGCGGCCACGCGGTGATCGAGATCGCGATCACCGCATTGATCACGCCCGGCCCGAGTGCCGCCGCGAATGCAAGCGCAAGCACGATCTTCGGGAACGCGAGTGCGATATCGGTCAGGCGCATCAGGACGGTATCGACGAAACCGCCGCAGAAACCCGCCGTTGTTCCAATCAGCAAACCCACCGGTACGACCAGCACCACAACCAGGATGGCGATGCTCAACGTCAGACGCGAGCCGATCACGAGCCTCGCGAGAATGTCACGGCCAAGTTGATCCGTGCCGAACCAGTGCGACGGAGAACCGGGCGGCAAAAGGCGGTCGCTGAGCACTTGCTGCAACGGATCATGCAGCGGCAATAACGGCCCGATTGCGGCGAACACAATCATCAGTGTCAGGATCACCAGCCCGAACATGCTTAGAGGGTTGCTCGCGAAACGCCGCCAGCGGCGGTACGCCAAACCCAACGCAGCCTGCCTGCGCGACGCGGGCGTATCCGTGAGAAGCCACGCACGCCACCCTTGGCGTACTGGCTTCATCGTGTGAGTGGAATTGTCGGTGGATGGAAGCACGTCATGAACCTTTGGCTGTCATCGGGCGCGCGGATCGAACACGCGATACAGCGCGTCCGTCAGCAGGTTGAGCGTGATGAACGTGGCACCGATCACGAGCGTGCTGCCCAACACGGCGTTCATGTCGGCGTTGAGCAATGCGCCGGTGAGATAGGAGCCTATGCCCGGCCATGCGAATACGATCTCCGTCAACACCGAGCCTTCCAGCAGATAGCTATAAGCAAGTGCAATCACTGTCAGGAGCGGCACGGCGATGTTGCCGAATGCGTGACGCCAGATCACGCGGCGTTCGCTCAAACCCATCGCTCGCGCAGTCACGATGTATTCCTGACTCAACTGCTCAAGCATGAATGAGCGCGTCATGCGGCTCAAGTAGGCGATGGAATAGAACGCGAGAATGGCCGCGGGCAGCGCAATGTGAGAGAGCGCATTCCTGAACACGTCCCACTCGCCCGCCAGGATGGAATCGACCAGCAGACTGCCCGTCCGGGTATCGACCAGACCGTCGTATAGCGGGTCTATGCGCCCCGGTCCGGATACCCAGTGTAATTTGGCATAGAACAGCAGCAAGCCCATCAGCGCGAGCCAGAACACCGGCAGCGAGCTGCCCGCCAAACCGATGAAACGCGCGACGTGATCGGTCCAGCGGTTATGTCGCACAGCGGCCGCCACGCCAAGCGGCACGCCGATCACGATGCCCATGAACGTCGACAGCGTGGCGAGTTCAAGCGTGGCCGGGAAGACGCGCTTGATGTCGTCTATCACCGGGTTCGACGTCAGCAGCGACATGCCCAGGTCGCCGTGCAGAACATCGCGAACGTAGATCAGGAATTGGACGATCAACGGCTTGTCGAGCCCCAGCGCCACGCGCGCCGCCGCATAAGCTTGAGCCGATGCGCGCTCGCCGAGCATCGCAAGCAACGGATCGATAGGAATCTTTCGTCCGATGAAAAACGTCACCCCGAGCAACCCGACGAAGGTCACGGCGAGCATCAGCAGCCAGCGCACGAACAGCCATGTCCGGCGCACGCCCGCGTGGCGGGTGAGCACCAGTTGCAGGCGCTGGAACGCGGTGAGTTGTGCAGCCACGCTTACTGTTTCTTCACGTCGCGATACGACACGAGGTCGAAGATCGGCCCGACTTCCAGACCTGTCACGCCCGGCCGCGCCGCGACTTGCGAGACCTTCTGGAACATGATCACGAACGGTGAGTTCACGAGAAACTCTTTCTGCATCGCTTCATAGCGTTGGGCGCGTTTCGCCGTCGACGATTCCTCCAGCGCCGCCTGAGTCTCCTTCGTCAACTGCGGAATGTCCCACGCATTGCGCCACGCGAGCATCTTGAAGGCCGATTTGTCGGAGTTGTCCGGATTCCACGCGAAGCCCTGTGCATTGCTATGCGGGTCGATGTAATCGGCCGACCACTCGCCGATATAGATGTCATGCTGACGCGCGCGATACTTGCCGAGGGTCTGCTTGTTATCGCTTGAAATCAGCTCGACCTTGATACCACCTTGCGCCAGATTAGCTTGTACCGCCTGCGCAATCTCGCCATACGGCGAGTCGTTGCGCACATCCATCTTCACCGTGAAGCCGTTTGGCACGCCCGCTTTTGCCAGCAGAGCCTTCGCCTTCGCCACGTCCTGATGGTACGGATTGATGTTCAGCGCCCCGAGGAAACCCTCGGGCAGGAAGGTCTCGTGCACCTTGTACGTGGTCCGCACGATGTTCTGCTGAATCCCGTTGTAGTCGATCAGCCATTTCATGGCTTCCTGAACATCGGGCTTCGCAAGGTTCGAGTTCTTGTTGTTCAGGCCGAGGTACATTAGCGTCGCTTGCGGCACGGACGTCACACGGATCGTGCCCTTCTTCGTCAGCGTCGCGAGGTCGTCGGAACTCAGGTCACGCGCGATATCGATGTCGCCGTTCTCGATCATCAGCCGCTGGCTCGATGCTTCCGGCACATGCCGCAGCACGATGCGTTTCATCGCAAGCGGCACGCGATAACCATCGAAACGTTGCAGCACGATGCTGTCGTTCGCAGTCCACTTCACCAGCTTGTATGCACCCGATCCCGCCTCGTTCGTCTTCAGCCACTCATTGCCGAAATCGTTCCCCTTCGCGTGCGATTCGAGCAGCTTTCTGTCGAGCACGGAAGCCGGCCACGAGCCCAGCACGTTCAACACGAACGTGGGCGCGTACTTCTGGTCGGTGGTGATCGATACGGTGCTGTCGTCGATTTTCTTCACGTTCTGCAGCGCGTTCTCCTTCGTCAGCCCGATGCCTGCCAGCACCGCAGCCGCGCCTTTGTCAAGTAACGCGGTGCGCTGAATCGACCACGCGACGTCGTCGGCAGTGAGCGGATTACCTGAGTGGAACTTGAGACCGGGGCGAATCTTGAAGGTGAACGTGAGACCGTCCGGGCTCACCGCCCACGATTGCGCAACGTCGCCGTTGAAGTGGGCCGGATCTTTCAGATCGACGCGGATCAGGCGGTCATAGGTATTGGCGACGTATTCCTGCGGCACCAGTTCGTAGATCTCGCCCGGGTCGAGCGTGGTGAATTCGTCGAGTAAAGTGGCCATGACCAGCATGTCCTTCGGCGTGGCCGCGTAAGCGATGCGCGTGCCGGCCAGCATCAGAGTGGATGCTGCTGCGATGGCTGCCAACGCGTTGCACAATACCCGTTTCATACTCGCTCCGTGAGGGATGTTGATGAGATGTTCTGCGCGTTCCGTGCGGTTACATCAGGCGCAAGGGGCCGCTGTCGTCGTTGTCGATTACCTGGAGTTCGCGCGAGCCGGGCAGTTCGTAATGCCACCACTCGCTGGGAATATGGGTGAAGCCGGCGCCATGCATCACACCAAGCAACAACGTACGGTTGCGCTGTACATGCTCCGGCAAACCCGGATGGAAGTGTTCGGAAGCGATCGACATCTCGTCGAAACCGGTGCCCATATCGAGGTCCTGGCCTTGAGCGTCGACCAGCGTCAGGTCGATCGCCGTGCCGCGGCTATGGTTCGAGCCGCGCTTCAGGTCTGCTATGTAGGTCGGGTCGGGAAGGAAGTCCCAGAGCACCTGCTGGGCTTGCGGCGGACGGTAAGCGTCAAATATTTTCAGCGTCATGCCGATGTTGCCTGCGAGCTCGACGGCTTTTCTCAGGGCGGCTTCGGCCGGGGCCAGGAGCAAGCAATGTGCCGTCTTGTAGATCGGCTTGCCTGTCAGGTTGCGATCGGTTGCGTAGACCAGGTCGATCGCGACGCGGTGCGTTTCAGGAGAGATTATCAGCAGACGGTGATCGGGCATCGGCGGCGTTGGGTTCAAGGCTCACGAGTTCGTGCGGTGCCGTTATTGTTTATCAAAATGACTGGTTTGGGGGCGAATGTGGCGGACATGCCGCACTCGGCGCATAAATGCCACATTCGCGCATCGCCTTTAAGCCGGTTGTACGCGGGGCATGACGACAGGTCGATCCTATGTGCTTGAAGCTAGCGCCGACGGCCGTGCCTGTCCCAGGATCACCCGATCCCCGATTAGAACCCGCCAAAAATCCAGGGGTCAGGTTCGGAAGAAGGCGTGGACGGGAATGGCGGCACGCTGGGTGACGCTCAACTGTGGGGATGGATGCACTGAGGGTTGCGACTTGCTGGCACCCCGCGCGCGATGGGCCATGTTTCTGCGTGGCCAATGCGGATGATCGTGCCGGTGCGGGGCGCATCGACGGAAGGTGAAAGTGCAATCGAAAGCGGTTCAACCACACTCGCAGAACCGCTTTCGATGCTTGTACGGATTACTGTACCGACTACTGCGCCATCGCGCCCGAAGCGGGATGACCCATGCCCATTGCGTCGTTCTTTTTCATCTTGTCGTCCTTCTTCATTGCGTCCTTCGACATCGAATCTTTCGACATGGCGTCCTTGGACATGGTGTCCTTCGCCATCGAATCGTGGGCCATTGCGTCGCTTGCCTGGGCGAATGCCATGGAGCCGCTCAGGGCCAACGTTGCTGCGAGTGCTGCAGTGATGAACAGTTTCATATCAACCTCTTGCTTGAGTAAAAGTATCCGGTCATGCCGGGGTGAATCGAAGTACCTGACGCCGCGATGTCTCGCAATACGTCTCGATCTCTCGTGACGTCAGGAACCTCCGAACCAGTTGTAGCCCTGATCGACCCAATAGCCGCCAGGGAATTTGTTCGTGACGAAAATTTCCATGATGTGCTTCGGATTTTTATAGCCCAATTTAGTAGGCATCCTAAGTTTCATCGGGTAACCATATTTTGGCGGCAATTGCTGGCCGTCGAAGGTGAACGTCAGCAGCGTCTGCGAATGCAAGGCAGTCGGCATGTCGATGCTTTCGTAGTAATCGTCCGCGCATTTGAAACCAACATATTTCGCCGATGTGTCCGCTCCCACCTGCTTCAGGAACTCCGAGAACGGCGTGCCGCCCCAGCGTCCGATCGCGCTCCACCCTTCCACGCAGATATGCCGCGTGATCTGCTCGGCTTTCGGCAACGCATAAAGTTCGGGCAAGGTCCACGTTTTCGTGTTCTGCACCAACCCGCTTACTTTCAGGTGAAAGTCGGAACCATCGACGACGGGAACGTCGTCAATGCCGTAGAACGCGTTGAACGGAAACGGCCGCGTGATCTGTGCTTCCGTGTAAGTCGGCGCGAGACGATTCGGATCAAAGAGCCAACCTTGCACGGTATCGTTCAGGCGAGAGACGCGGCTGAGGAAGGTCTCAACGGATTTGTCGTCTGAAATACTGCAACCGGCCAGCATCGCGAGGCCGCCGAGCGTCACAATGCGTTTGCCGAAGAGGCGGCGGGACGGCATGTCGAGTTCACGGCGAACGTCGATAATCAGCGACTCGCGGTCTACGCTCACGCGGTTTGGCTTCACGGGTTTCATGATCGAGATTCCTAGAGTCCTTAAGTTATCTTTTAGTCGGGCGGGTATGCATGGCTGACTTAGTGGCTACATTAGCGGCTCGCTTAGTGACCGCGAATCATCGTAAGCAGCGAGCGCGGCACCAAAGAAACCATGACCAGGTGCACGACAATGAACGCGGCCAGCAGCGACATGGCCGAGAAGTGCACGACACGCGCAAAGTCGTAACCGCCCATCAGTTCGCGTAGCAGCGGAAACTGAACCGACTTCCAGATTGCAAGACCAGACAAGATAAGCACTGCAATATCGAGCATCACGAACAGGTACGCGAACTTCTGCACTGCGTTGTACTTGCTCGGGTCGGCATGCGATAAATGTCCCTTAAGCGCCTCGCCCAGATCCTGCAAAATTGCACGCGGCGAGAGCGGGAAAAACTTGCCCTTGATGCGGCCGGTAACAACGTTCATCGCGAGATAAAAGAGACCGTTGAAGAACAGCAACCACATGGCCGCGAAATGCCATTGCAGCGCGCCGCCAAGCCAACCGCCCAGCGTGATGCCCGGCGGAATCACAAACCCCTTGAATACGGGCGACGCGTCGTAGATCCGCCATCCCGACAGCATCATCAGGATCGCCGCGAGTGCGTTCAGCCAGTGCGTGATCCGTACCCATGCAGGCTGGATGGTCCGCAAAGGAGTGCTTACGCGGCTCGCTTCATGTGTTGCGTTCATCTGGGCCTCCATGACCTGCTTCTGTGGGCGGCGAACAAAACCGCCGCCAAAAACATGTTGTGTGATCAGCTGTGCTCGACCGCTCTCTCATTGCCTGCATAAGGCTTTCAGAAGCAGATCGTTAGTTGCTAGTTAATTCGTTTGTATTGCCTGGCGGGTTACATCGCCGAACGAAATTTTTTAAGCGCGAACGCGGTCACGCAACGCGCGTATGTGAGTTAGTTCGTCGGGGAGGACAGATCGGTTACAGCGAGTTATTTTTTTACCGCGAACAATCAGGCACGACGGATGAATGACCCTTGGGAAAGGTCAGCGAGGTGATGAAGATCTATGCCAGCGCGGCCGCTCAGTTATCCGGCAAAAGTCCGGCCATCGAGCGACGCGAGTACCGGTCGCAAAAGTCCTTCCAGCAACGCGGGTTCCGGCCGCGTACGCGCCAGTACCCGAATGCCGAGCAAGACTGCCAGCAAGAGGCGCGCGAAGTCTTCAGCAGGCTGCGCGGATGAGATCTCGCCCGTTTGCTGACCCGCGGCCACGCATCGGCCGAAATAGGTTTCGAGCTTGATCAGTACGCCAGCCACGACCCGCTGGAATTCTGGATCATGCGGGGCCATTTCCAGCGCCGAATTCACCAGCATGCAGCCCTTGCGATCCTTGTCAATGAGCGAGCGGTGGACGATCTCATCGAAGAACGCCTTGATCGATTGAAGCGGCGACAGCGTCCCGTCGAAACGCCGGACACGGTCGTCCACGCTTCGGGACACGTAGTGAGCCAGCGCCTTTCCATAGAGCGAGTGTTTGTCGCCAAACGCGTTATAGAGGCTCGCGCCCGTGATGCCCATGCTGTCCGCCAGTTCACGAACCGAGGTGGCTTCGTAGCCACGGTTCCAGAAACACAGGACCGCGGCGTCGAGCACTGCGGCTTCGTCGAACTCTCTTGGCCGTGGCATGCAGTGCGTTACTCCCTTGAACGAGGCGATATTGCCATTCCGTTTTCGTTACGATATTCTAAATCGATCGATCTAAAATACGAATGACAACGCGCGTCAGGCAATAAAAACAACGTTGCAGCGCGAGTCTTACAGATGTATTTCAAGGCTACGCGTCGCGTGTCCGAATGGCCCTGTCCTGCCCGTGACGGTCGCGACTTTCTGCACATGACGCCTGTCGGGCACCTGCCGTCCGCTCAGGCCAGACGCAAGCGGCCCACCTCAACACCCAAGGACGACATGATCCGTTTCTACTTTCACCCGACACCGAATCCCGCCAAGGTCGCGCTCTTTCTCGAAGAGGCGGGACTCGAGTACGAAGTGTTTCCCGTCGACACCAGCAAGGGCGAACAGCATCTGCCGGCATTCAGGAGCATCAATCCGAACGGCAAGGTACCTGCCATCATCGATACAGACGGCCCCGGCGGAACCGAAGCAAGGGTGTTCGATTCCAGCGCGATCCTGCTATACCTCGCCGACAAGACCCAGCGTTTCGCAGGTAAGCCCTCGGACCGGCCCGAATTACTCTCATGGCTGTTCTTTATCAGCTCCGGACTCGGTCCCTTCTCCGGGCAAGCGGTGCATTTCCAGCACGCCGCGCCCGAGAAGATTCCGTATGCGATCAACCGGTACCGGCGGGAAATCGAGCGGCACTATCGCGTGCTTGACGAGCACTTGTCGGGACGCGAGACCATCGTGGGAAACGAGTATTCGATAGCCGATATGTCCGCGTGGGGATGGCTCGACCGCGCGTCGCGAGTGTTGGCCACCGACGCGCCGCTTGCCGCATTCCCGAATCTGAGCCGTTTCTTCGACGCCATCAGTACGCGCCCCGCCGTCGCCCGAGCGCGGGCGGTGGGCCACGACCTTACGTTCAAGCGCGAGGTGGACGAAGAGACGCGGCGCGCGTTGTTCCCCTCGAATTATCCCGAGACCACGCGCTAAGCGAGGGCCGCTTGGGATCGACGGTTTTCGCTCTCGGCACACGATCGACAGAAGCAAGCCGGTCCGGCACAATCCGCTCGCTTTGTCGTCTGCCCTTTGTCGTCCGCCGTTAGTACCGCGCATGGGATTGCGCCGCGTTTTGCATGCCGGACCTGTAGCCTGTAACCGCCGTGAACATTGCCTTGCGGTGCGGCAAAAGCCCATCCCGACATTAAAAACGCGGTAATCTCCGGCGTCAGAACCTTGGGCGACGAGCCTCGCGCACTGCAGGACCCATCGAAATACCTGCAGTACTATGGCCGCCACGAACCGTGTCCATCCCTGGTGCCGGGAGCGTCGACATCCGTCGGCAAGCCCGTTGCAATTTATTTGAAGTGCGCTGTAACCCGATTCCGCGATGAAGCGAATAATACAAAGTGGTTCTGTGACTGGTGTCGAAGAACGGTTGAGGGCCCTGTTCATTCGCGGCCTGAATGGCGACGCTGTCGCCTATCGGACGTTCCTTGACGACTTGACGGGACACCTGCGCGGCTTCCTGAGGAAGCGCATTTATTACCTGCAGGATGACATCGAGGATGTCGTACAGGAAATCCTGCTGGCCGTGCACAACAGCCGCCACACCTATCGCCCGGACGAGCCGTTGACTGCCTGGGTACATGGAATTGCACGTTATAAGCTGATGGATTTTTTCCGCGCAAGATCGCGCCGTGAAGCATTGAACGATCCGCTGGACGACGCGCTGGAGATCTTCGCGACCTCGGACGAAGAACCCGCCGATGCCAAACGTGACGTCGGCAAGCTGCTTGAACAATTGCCGGACCGTCACCGGCTGCCGATCGTTCACGTGAAGCTACAAGGGCTCTCCGTGACCGAAACCGCGGCGCTCACGGGGATGTCGGAGTCGGCGGTCAAAGTAGGCATTCACCGCGGACTGAAAGCGCTGGCAGCAAAGATTCGAGGCACCGCATGAAAACCGAGGACCTGATTTCGCTTCTATCGACCGGCGTGACGCCGGTTGACCCGCGCGTGTCCGCGCGCCGCTTCGGACGTGCAATCTTACTGGGCGGCTTCGGCGCGCTCGTGCTGATGGCAGTGATTTTCGGCGTACGGCCGGACATCGCCGTCGTCTCGCGCACGCCGATCTTCTGGGCCAAGCTTGCGTTTCCGACATCGCTCGCCGCAACGGCATTGTTCCTGGCGGTGAGGCTGTCTCGGCCCGGGACGATCATCGGCAAGTTCTGGGCACTGCCCGCGGTGCCCGTGCTCGTTGTGTGGGGCGCGGCAGTGGCGGTGTTGTATCTCGCCTCGCCCGGCGCACGTTTGCCGCTTGTCATGGGCTACACGTGGCGCACATGTCCGTTCAATATCCTGCTGCTGTCGGTGCCGGCGTTCGTCGCTGTGTTCTGGGCAATCCGCGGACTCGCGCCAACCCGGTTGAGGCTCGCCGGCGGGGCGAGCGGCATGCTCGCGGGAACGCTTGCGACGATGGCCTATTGCTTGCACTGCCCCGAGATGAGCGTCGCGTTCTGGGCCGTGTGGTACCTGCTTGGGATGACGCTTGCCACGCTGATCGGCGCATTGCTTGGGCCGCGTTTCTTGCGTTGGTAAGCATCGCTGAACATAAAAATTAACGCGCGAGTGTAACCGGGCCGGTCCTCGCGGGCGCGGCGGCCAGTCTGCTAAGCGGCGCACAAGCGGTGCTCGTCTATACGCTCTATTGCGTGGAGATGACCGTACCGTTCTCGGGCGTGTGGAATGGCCGGGCAGGTTGGTGCCGACGGTACTCGGCGGTTTTCCCGGACCCGGAGTGCTGCGGTGGTGAAGCGTGAAACGGCGACATTGCGATGAAGCTTTCAACGGCTGCGCGTCCCGGCATCCAGCCGACCAACCCGCACCGGTGGCACGAACCATGCAAGACAAAGTCCCGCTATAGCCGCAGCGGCCGCCAACCCGAGCCCCACGTGTATCGATTCGATCAACGCACCACGCGCCGAGCGCATCATCGCGTCGCCTGCTTGACCCGCCATGATCAGGCGACCGATCACCGCCGCCTGTTCCGCACGATCGACCAGCAACTCCGGACTCGCGAATGACTTGAACCATTGCGTCGCCTGATACGTATCCAGCGATCGATGCACGCCACTCGTATAGAGGCGGCCGAGCAACGCGCCCGTCATGGCGGTGCCAAGCATGCCGCCAAACATCCGCAGCGATTGAAGCAGCGCCGTCGCGGCACCAAGATGGTCGCGATCAACAAGTTGCTGCGAAAAGAGCGTCAGGTTCGATACGACCAGACCGAGTCCGATACCGCTGAAGCCCATGCAGGCCATCCACACAAGATGAGGCACGGCTCCCGTGATCGCGACAAGACAAAGCGCGGCGCACGCAAACAGCGCGAAGCCGATAACCATCACACCGTTTGCATGCCTGATGCGCGTGACGATCCGGTTATTCACCACGCTGCCCACGGTCGTACCCAGCAGCAGCGGCGTAATCAACATGCCCGAGTCATGCGGCGACATCGCAAAACCGCCTTGAAATAGCAGCGGCACATAGAAGACCAACGAGAAGAGCGAGAAACCACCGAGTACGGACATCGCGAACAACGCGGCGAGCTTTCGGTCCAGCAGCATGTCGACGGGAACGATCGGGTAAGTCATGCGTTTTTCCCAGAACACCAGCACCGCTGCGCCGGCTAAGGTGAGAAAACCCAGCACGCAGGTCACGGGCGTGATGCCGTCATTCGGAACCCATTCGATCAGCAGTTGCAGCACGCCAAATGTTGACGCCAGTACCAGCGCCCCGACCCAATCCAGTTTCACTGGGACGGCTGAACGCGGCCTCCGAAGATGCGGCAGGAAAGCGCGCACGAACAACAACGAGACGATGCCCACCGGCAGATTGACGAAAAACACGAGCCGCCATCCGCCGTACTGCGTCAGCACGCCGCCTAGCGTCGGGCCAACGATATTCGCCAATGCAAACGCCGAACTGACAAACACCAGCCAGCGCAGGCGAAGCTTGGGGTCGGGAAAAAGATCGGCGACAGTGGCGAACATCGTGCCCACCAGGATGCCGCCGCCGATCCCTTGCAAGCCTCTCGCGATCACGAGGAAGAGCATATTGGCAGCCATGCCGCACATGATCGACGCGATGGTGAAGAGAATGATCGCGGCCATTAAAAACGGCTTGCGGCCAAACAAGTCGCCCAAGCGTCCGAAGATCGGGATGGTGATGACCGATGTCAGCATGTAGGACGTCGCCACCCACGCATACAGGTCGAACCCCTTGAGATCAGCCACGATACGCGGCAGCGCTGTCCCCACAATGGTCTGATCGAGGGCGACCAGCATCGCTACAAACGATACGCCAAGCATCGCCAGCACCGACTCGCGGAATGGCAGCAACTGCCCGGCTTCAATAGGTACGGCGATGTCCGGGGTCATGGCGTTCTCCTGATGCTGTCGGGAACTGCGGCGGGTGGGTAGCTTGGTGCTGGCGGGTAGCGCTGTGCCAGCGTGCCTGACGGGGCGCGGGGGCGCAAGTTAAGTCATGACGTGTGGGACGGTTGGCGCAGGGTTGATGCCGATAGTTCGCTTGAGCCTCCGATGCGGTTACACACGTCGGCCGAGACTTGAGTGCATCTTCCGTGCGCTGACCCGACGCGCTTGGGGTTTGGCTTATCCCCGGGAATTCTTCTCACCGCAGTGTTATATGCGTTTCATACGAGCATGCGGCTGCCCCAAGGCGATTTCACACTGGCTGTAACCGGTTTTTACGGATCGCCGAAATAACTATCAGGCTACGCGATTTCTTGATCAGACAGCTCGGCCGCCTTGAACCGCGGACAGATACAGATGCTCATCAACCTTCACGATGACGCACCGTGACCGCAGTCATGCCAAACCGCCTCCCGGTCAACAGCATCCTTCCTTTTACCTTCGGAGTCCGTCATGCGTGCTTCATCGATCCTGTTCCTTGCCGCGCTGCTCGTTTCTTTCTCCGCCGCCGCTGCCAGCACCGCCTCCGCTAACGCATGCAGCGCATCGAGCCCCGAGCATCGCGCCGCACTCGTCGAACTCTATACAAGCGAGGGTTGCAACAGTTGCCCACCCGCCGATAACTGGTTGAGCGAGCTCGATCATGCCCGCAAGACCAGCACCATCGTGCCGCTGGAGCTTCATGTGGATTACTGGGATAGCGGGGCGTGGAAGGATCGGTTTGCGCAAGCCGCGTTCACCACGCGACAGCAACAACTGACCTACACGGGTGGCGCGCATGTGGTGTACACGCCGGAGATTTTCGTAGGCGGCCGCGAGTTGCGTAGCTGGTCGAACGACGCGAGCTTCGAGTCCCGCATTCAGCAGTTGAATAGCGAAACCCCACTCGCCGACATCCACATTGACGGTCATCCTTCCGCGCCCGGCCATGTCGCGTTCGACGCTGCATTCACTGCTCGCAAGAACCTTCCCGACGACGCAGTCGCGTACGCCGCCGTATATGAAAACCAGCTCGTCAGCTCGGTGAAGGGCGGCGAAAACACCGGCGTCACGCTGCATCACGACCGCGTGGTTCAGCACTGGATCGGGCCGGTCCGAATAGTCGACGGACACGCGTCAATCACCGGCGACTATGCCTCGGCCGATGGCCATGACGGCGTAGTGGCATTCGTCGAGCGCGGAGCGACGGGGGAAGTGCTGCAAGTGGCAGAACTGCCCTCATGCGGCAGCTAACGCTCTAACGCTAATAGCGACCCATGCTGCGGCTTATTCCGCGCTCTAATCGCCATGATCCCACGCAGGAAAAGGGTCCGTGAATCGCTGCCACGCTTGTGGACCCTGCGCCATCTCCACGTCGTTGAGCAGGCACTCATCCAGGCGCGCGCGTAAGGCCATCTCGTCCATATCGATGCCGATCAGCACCAACTCTTGCCGCGCATCTCCGACCTGAGGGTCCCAGTCGTCATCAATCGACTTAAGCGATTCGGCATCTTCCGGCCAATAGGTTTTCGGTACGGCTGCCCACCACATTCCCATCCCGCCGTGCCGGCATATGCCGCCCGCCTGCGACCAGGACCCTACGTAAGTCGGCCGGCTGGCAAGCCAGAAGAATCCTTTGGAGCGCACCACGCCGGGCCAGTTACTCGTGATCAGTTGCCAGAAACGCTCGGGATGAAACGGCCGGCGCGCGCGATAAACGAAATGCGTGATGCCGTATTCCTCGGTCTCGGGCGTGTGCTCGCCACGCAGTTCCTTGAGCCAGCCGGGCGCTTTGGACGCTTCATCGAAGTCGAACAGACGGGTATTCAGCACCTTGTCCAGCTCCAGCTTGCCGAACTCCGCGATCTCGATCCTTGCCCGCGGATTCAGCCCTTTCAGGATCGTCATCAGGCGCCTGCGGTCCACGTCTCCCACCAGGTCCACCTTGTTCAGAACGATCACATCGCAGAACTCGACCTGCTCGACCAGCAGGTCAACGACCGTGCGCGTATCTTCCTCGCCCATCGATTCACCCCGCGTTTGCAGGCTGTCCGCTGAGCTGTAGTCCTTGAGGAAATTGAAAGCGTCCACCACCGTCACCATGGTGTCCAGACGCGCGACATCGGACAGGCTTTGGCCTTGGTTGTCGGCGAACGTAAAGGTTTCGGCCACCGGCAGCGGCTCGGAAACCCCGGTCGATTCAATCACGAGATAGTCAAAGCGCCCTTCCTTTGCAAGCCGGTTCACCTCAAGTAAAAGATCTTCGCGCAGCGTGCAGCAAATGCAGCCGTTGCTCATTTCGACCAGCTTTTCGTCCGTGCGCGCCAGTTCCGCGCCGCCATCGCGAACCAAGGCGGCGTCGATATTGACCTCGCTCATGTCGTTGACGATCACCGCCACGCGCCTGCCCTCTCGATTGTTCAGGATGTGGTTGAGCAACGTCGTCTTTCCTGCGCCCAGGAAGCCCGACAAAACAGTGACCGGTAGCTTGTTCATTTTTTCCGTCCAAAAAGTTCTCGCACAATTGGTTACGAATGTTATAACATTGCATTAGTAACTTGTAGAACTTTTTATCCGTCTGGCGTTCCGCGGCCCCACCTTGGCCGCGCGGCTTGATATGCCTGCATCGCGGTGCCTGCCCGGGATCGATTAGGACTACGTCCTTTACAAATTTAAGTCAATCGTCGAGGACCGTACGACATCGCCGGGCGGCGCACACCCAACACAACCCATCCAGAAAAATAATCGATGAAAAATCGTACGCTCATCGCCCATGCGGCCTTATTGCTGTTCGCTCAGATCACCGCCGGACAGGCTTATGCCGCAGGTTCGGACGGCGCCGTGTCAGGCTCCGTCACCGATAGTGCCGGCAAACCCGTCGCCAATGCCAGCGTGGCCCTGCAGGACGCCAATGGTGCGTCCGTCGGCGCCACGAGCACAGACGCGGCGGGACACTTCTCTGTCCATCATGTCGCGCCGGGAACTTATGCGGTCGTTGTTGCTGCGCCGGGCTACGCAAGCGGCAGCAGCATCGCGACGGCGAGCGAGGGCGCGGATGCATCCGTAGCCGTGGCACTGAGCAAAAGCGACGCGATCGATGTGCAGGTCAATGCGAAGCGGCTCGATCGCGCACGCAACGGCCTGTTGCCTGAAACGGGCAGCACCGTGTATCGCTTCAGCCAGGCGGATATCGATACCCTCCCCGCCGGACAGGACACGCCGCTCAATCAGGTGCTGCTGCAAGCGCCCGGCGTGGCGAGCGACTCGTACGGCCAGTTGCACGTACGCGGCGACCACGCGAACCTCCAATACCGTATCAACGGCATCATCATTCCAGAGCCGATCAGCGGCTTCGGCCAGTCGCTGGATACGCGCATTATCGATCAGCTCAATCTGTTGACCGGCGCATTGCCCGCTCAATACGGCGATCGCACGGCGGGTATTGTCGATATTCATACGAAGAACGGCGACCAGGGCAACGGCGGTTCCATCGATGTATTCGGCGGCAGTCACCAGACCATCAAGACCAGCGCCGACGTCTTCGGCAGCCAGGGACCCTTCAGCTACTATTTCAGCGGCTCGCTGGGCGAGAACAATCTCGGCATCGAGAATCCGACTTCAAGCGCCAGCCCGATTCACGATCACACGCGCCAGGGCGATGCGTTCGGCCTCATGTCCTACATCATTAATCCGCTCACGCGCGTGAGCCTGATGTTCGGCACGACCAGCAATCAGTTCCAGATTCCCAATACGCCGGGCTTGCCAACCGCCTTCACCTTGAATGGCAACACCACGTTCGATTCGAGCCAGCTCAACGAGACACAGTCCGAGCTCAACGAGTTCGCGGTCGTCGCCCTGCAAGGTACAAACGGCGGCGCGCTGGACTATCAGGTCGCGCTCTTTACGCGCTATTCGCGCACGCAATTCAATCCGGACCCGGTGGGCGACCTGCTGTTCAACGGCGTGGCGGCGAATGATTTCCACAGTGACAGCGCCAACGGCGTGCAAGCGGATACGACCTACCG
This sequence comes from Caballeronia sp. LjRoot34, assembly GCF_964253815.1. Lineage (NCBI taxonomy): Bacteria > Pseudomonadati > Pseudomonadota > Betaproteobacteria > Burkholderiales > Burkholderiaceae > Caballeronia > Caballeronia sp. LjRoot34. Next base: position 1,515,120 of record NZ_CAXUSB020000001.1, on the reverse strand, counting down.
GCTCAACGAGAAACACACGCTTCGCGCAGGCATTTCGTTCCAGCAGGAACATGCGATCTTCAACAATAACCTGAGCGTCTTCCCCGCCGATGCCGACGGCAACCAGCTCTCCGATCAGCCGTTCAATGTGCCTGATTCGAGCAGCAAGACGGGGTATCTGTATAGCGCGTACGTTCAGGACGAGTGGAAACTGACCGATAAACTCACGGTCAACTACGGCCTGCGCTACGACAAGATGGACGAGTACGTAAGCGCAAGCCAGCTAAGTCCGCGTGTGGGTCTCGTTTATGCATTGACACCTTCAACCACGGTGCATGCCGGCTATTCCCGTTACTTCACGCCGCCCGCGTTCGAGCTTGTATCGGGCGAAGATATCGCGCGCTTCGCTGGTACGACTGCCCAGACATCGACCCAGAACGATCCGGTGCAGCCGGAACGCAGCGACTATTTCGATCTTGGCGTCACGCAGCGGCTGAGTTCGACTCTCACGGTAGGCGTGGACGCGTACTACAAGAAATCGACGAACCTGCTCGATGAAGGGCAATTCGGCACTGCGCTGATCTTCACGCCGTTCAACTATAAATACGGCCGCGTGTACGGGGTCGAATTCACCAGCAACTATAAACAGGGCAATGTCTCGGCCTACGTGAACGTCGCGTTCAGCCGCGCACAGGGCAAGGATATCGACTCGGCACAGTTTAATTTCGACGCCAGCGAACTTGCGTTCATCAGTAATCACTATGTGTTCCTCGATCACGACCAGCGCGTGACCGCCTCGTTCGGCGGCGCTTACCAGTTGGGCAAGACCACCTTCACCTTCGACGGCATCGTGGGTAGCGGCTTGCGCAGCGGCTTCGCCAACACGGACCGCCTGCCCGTGTACACGCAGGTAAACCTCGGCGTGATTCATCACTTCAACTTCAACGAACCGCTGATCGGCAAGTTCGACGCGCGCCTGCTGCTTATCAACGCGTTCAACCGCGTCTACGAGTTGCGCGACGGATCGGGCATTGGCGTGGGCGCACCGCAGTATGGCCCGCACATTGCCGTGTATGCGGGTATCACGAAGAATTTCTGATAGATCGGATAACTTAACAAAAGGCTTTTATCATGCAGGATTGGGCAGGTATTACTGCCGCGGCAAAGGTGGGTGGCTGGGTGGTGTACCCGCTCACGCTTCTTGCCGTGCTGGCGATCGCTATCGTAATCGATCGCGCGTATGTGTTCATCCGATTTGCAAGCCAGCCTGGAACCGGCACCCACACGCTGCCGGCACAACACGCGTTCAGCCGCCTCGATGCAACCGTGATAGCGCCGGCCGGAACACCATTATGGCTGGTCGAAGCCCGTGCGCAATCGGCGGCAACGCGTATCGAACGGGACATGAGCCGTGGGTTCTGGGTGTTGGAGACTATCGTGACGGCCGCGCCCTTGCTCGGGCTGTTGGGGACCATCGTCGGAATGATGCATTCGTTCCAGCTATTCGGCGGCAACGGCCTGGTTAATCCTGGCGGTGTGACCGGTGGCGTGGCGCAATCGCTGGTGGCGACAGCGATCGGATTGGTCGTCGCGTTGTTCGCGCTTTTCGCGTTCAACTATTTCTCGCGACGCCTTGAACGTCTGATCGATGATCTCGAAGTGCACGCCAACGAGCGCCTGAGCGAGATTCGACTCAGGGCCGAAACCGCCGGATCGATAACCGGAGACTCGCGATGAAATTCAGGTGCTCGCGGGCGTCCAGGCGTGGGCGCATCGAGATCATTCCGATGATCGACGTGATGTTCTTTTTGCTCGCCACGTTCATGCTGGCGTCGCTGGCCATGCAACGGCTGGATGCCGTCAAGGTCGATTTGCCGTCGGGACAGGCGCAGCAGATGTCCGAGGATCAGCCGTTGACCCTGGCGGTCGATCGCACGAACACGATCTTTCTCGACCGTCAGCCCGTGCGTCTCGATCAGGTGGAAGCCGGCGTGAGGCGGCTTCTCAAACCGGACCGGAACGTGGTCATTGCCGCGGACGACGCCGCGGCACAAGGAGCGGTCGTTCAGGCCATGCTGGCCGCGCGCCGCGCGGGCGCGGAGCATTTCCTGATCGCAATACGTCGTGAGTAGCGGGATGGGACGACGGGAAGATCTGATGGGTGCGTCTCGGTTCAGATTCGGCGCGGCCCTTCTGATTGCGTTTGTGCTTTGGGCGCTTCTGCTGACCCAGATCGTGAACCCGCTCTTGCGACCTCTGCCAAGCCCCGCCGTCCCGGTGCAAGTAACTATGGAAATGCGTCTTGTCGAATTGGCCGCGCCCTCCGCAAATACACGTGCCACAGCCCCTTCGGCGCCCGCTGCGGCGCTCACCCCGCAAGCGCACGCACGACGAGATCCAGCGCCCGTCCGAGTGGTGAAACCGCGCGAAATCCAGCGTCCGTCCCCGGAACCCATGATGGTGAAAACAGACCAAGCTGCGCCGTCAGCGCCGCCGGAGGCAAGCCCCGCAGCAACATCCACGGCAGCTGTAACAGCGTCGTCATCTTCTGCATCAACAAGCAATACAGCGGCTGCGTCAGCGGGCTCCGCCGCACGCGTCATCAGTCAGCCAATGCCTTCTCTTCCCGACGATCTTCGTGAGGATGCCTATCAGGTGGTCGCAGTCGCGCGTTTCAATATCCACGCGGATGGAACAATTGAAGTAGAACTTTCGAAGCCGACGCAAAACCCTCGCCTGAACGCATTACTGCTTGAAACGCTGCGCAAATGGCGGTTTTTCCCCGCGATGCAAGGCGGACATCCCGTGGAGAGTCATCAGGACGTGCGTGTGCATTTCAACGTGAGTTAAGGCGTTGCGCTTAACGCGAGCAGCGGACTGGTAAGTAGCCGCGTCAGAATCAAGGCCACAACCCACGAGTTGACTCATGTCATAAGCGGCCATCGCGCAAGCTGCACATGCTGCGTTTTACCAACCCTGCTATCTACGAGAACAAACTCGCGCGCGGTCCAGCGGACTGGTTCGATCGTTCGCTCGACGACTTCGTGCTTGTCGTAAAGCAAGGTCAGATGTGGCGTGAAGCCTGACGGCTTCAGATTCAATCCGGCCCTCGCCAACGTCGCGCCGAGAATGCCGCGGAACTCCCTCAGCGCATCAACGCCGTCGCTTCCGAGCAGTACGACGGGCCGGTCGCGCGCCGTCCGGTGAAAACTGCCGGCGTGATCAAATGCAACGTCGAACGCGGGCATCGAAATGGTGGAAGCAGTGGCTTGCGCCCACGATGCGACACGCTCAAAAAACGTATCGTGGACACCGATAGAATGCAATGTCACGTGGAAGTGCGCAGTCGGAAGCGGCTTTCCCTTCAAGCCATGTTCGACACGCAGACGCTGCACCAACCGCTCGATACACATGGCGGTATCCGGGTCCGGCACAATCGCGAAGAACAGGTGATGACGCTCAACCGGTCGCGGCGCGGGCCTTGCGTCTAATCCCGGTAGCACTAATTGCTCTGGCATACGATTATCACGCCCACGGTTCATGGGATCCTCCGCTCGGCTGGTGCCCGGACGATTGCGAACCCATCGCCAACCCATCGCTGACCGGCTTAAACGCGGGCAATCACGTCAATCGATCACCCGGACCTTCCCCGAAGCGAGATCGTAGATCGCTCCGGCCACATGCACCTTGCCCGCCCTCACATACTCTCCGATCAGCGGCTTCGAGACCCTCAACCGGTTGGCGTTCAGCCGCACATTTTCGATAGTGGCGTCCGCCACCAGATCGCCGTGCCCGTGCATCCTGGCAATCTCGACGGCCGGCCTGATCGCCCTGACCAGTTCGGGCAAATGCCCCGGCAAGACGGCATGTTCGCGGATCGCCTTGACTGCGGCGGAGACTGCGCCGCAATGTGTGTGTCCGAGCACCAGGATCAACGGTACACCCAGGAACTTCACCCCGTATTCCAGGCTAGCGAGTCCGTCGTCGTTGACGAAATTGCCAGCGACCCTTACGACGAACAGATCACCCGGGCCTTGATCGAACGCCAATTCGGGCGAAACCCGCGAATCCGCGCAACCGACAATCGCCGCAATGGGATATTGCGCCGTAACTCGCGCCGCCCGGCCAGCGGAATAGTCCTTGTTTTCAGGCATATTGGCGGCATATCGATTGTTGCCCTGCAGCAGGCGAGCAAGCGCATCTGAGGGGGCAATCGCGTTGGGAGCAGGTCCCGTTGAAGCCTGATCTGCACGCGCATCGTGCAACGAAAATGCAGCGAGGGTCGCGGACGCCACACCGGCGAACAGAGCGCGCCGCCGCGACAAAGAACACATCGAATGAACGCACATGGATCACCTCCTCCAGAGGGATAAACGCCGCACTCATCGCCGGACGCAGATGCACGTCCCACGCTCTTCGATAATGCGTCAACCGCGCCCAGGCGAACGTGTTCTTCGCCTCGTTGCGCTTCAATTGCCGCCGCGCCAATCACGGCTACCGAGCCGAAAACGTCGAGTCGCTCATTGGATACCGGCGACCGGAACCGTGACAACGGGTTGTGCATACCTTACGTTCGCCGCAGGCACGGCAGCGTAGCTGCGCTGCACCGGCACATGGACCACCCGTTTCGCGCCGGTACGGAAACCGCAACGACAGGAGCCGCCGCGACATCGCTCGGCTGAACCGGGACGGTGTAATGGACAGGCCGCGACGGCGGTACATAGACCATAGCCGGTCTGGCATAGACAACAAATGTCCGCGCTTCAGCGCCGGTGGAGAGCATGAGCCCGAGAGCGGCAGCGAATGCACTGATAAGACGAATATTCATGTGAATTCCCTTCGATTCGATCGGCAGGTCTCGTCTTATGGTGGCGCCGGTTAGAAGCCTTCGCAAGCGAATTGGCGACCACACATCGAGCACGGCGTTGCGCGTACTATTTGCGTGTGGACGCGGCCGAAACAATCGCGCTGGGCAACGCCTTACCGACAGAAGCGAAGATGGAGACGGAGACGAACTTGACCACCCCAGACAATCTGATCGATGCAACCACTGCCCGCGAAGGCGCGACCTACGTACTGGTTCACGGCGCCTGGCACGGCGGATGGTGCTGGAATGCCGTCGCCCGAATCTTGCGCGCGCATGGGCATCAGGTCTTTACCCCTACGCTCAGTGGCCTTGGTGAACGTGCGCATCTGCTTTCGAAGACTATTGATCTCAGCGTCTTCATCCAGGACGTCGTCAATGTCCTCGAGTACGAAGACCTGACCAACGTCGTTCTGGTCGGCCACAGTTTTGGCGGACTGCCGATCACCGGCGCGGCGGATCGCGCGCCTCAGCGCATCCGACAACTTGTCTTTCTTGATGCCGTCGTGCTCGAACACGGACAGACGGCGTTCTCCCGGCTCGCCCGCGAGATCGTGGCGCAACGCATCGCACAATCGAACGAAACCAGCAAAGGCGTCTCCATACCCGTGCCGCCCGCAAGTGCATTCGGTGTCTTCGAACCCGCCCAGGTGGCGCTGCTGGAACGCAACTGCACCCCGCATCCGCTGAAGACCTTCGACGACCCCATAACGCTCAACGGAACCGTGGGTGGCACCATCCCGAAGGTGTACATCCAGTGTGTCGATCCGGTGTACGCGCCGTTGCAAACCAGCCGCGACTTCGTGCGTGCTCAAGCAGACTGGGCGTGGGACGAGATAGAAACCGGACACGACGCAATGATCAGCGCGCCCGAAGCGCTTGCCGCCAAATTGCTCCGGTACGCGTCGTAGTCACGCGGGTTTGGCGATCGCTGCACGTACTGCCTGGCAGTGCCGCACAAGCTCAGGTCGTGTCAAAACAAACTGCTTGAGCGGCGTGTCTATATCGTAGAAAAAGATGTTTGCCACGAAACCATAAACGCTGGCGTCGATAGTTGTTGGCTGCGTGCCGAACAGGAATTCACTGTCGCCAAGCAGGTTCGAAATCACCTGCAAATCGGAGACACCGCGCGCATAGACCTCACTGGTTTCAAAGCGGCCGATGCCTTGATACCGATACCGCTCGAAGTTGTATTGTCTTGCCGCGTCGAGACTGTCTGCCGTAATGCCCGGATGTGCCGACATGAACGCGTCCTTGAAGATCGGCCAGAAACGCGGATCGCTCCAGCGTGAATACGACATGACCCAATACAGATCGTCGAGCGCGCGCCCGATCAAAAAGTCCAGGTCCTGCTGGATGGGTGTCAGCGCGTGGTCGATAGCCAAGCCGTACTTCCGCTTCAGATAAGCGATGATGGCGTCGCTGTCGCCAATCGATTCCTGATCGTCGGTCACGTAGGGAAGCTGTCCGCGAGGCGCGGATTTTGTATCGACGATATGCCTGTGCTCGAAAGGCAAACCGCAGAGTTTGAGGAACGCGAATACCTTCAGACCATACGGATTATTGTCTTCGATACCGTACAGTTCCGGGTATGAAAAGAGAGTGATCATGCAACGCTCCCTGAAAAGGGTGCTGCGTGGCGGGTATGGACGTAGGCACTTGCAGTTTATTCCAGCGGGCCTGGCGAGCAACTGGAAACGCTCGGGCGCTTGTACCGTGCCCGGGCACGCCGCTGCCGATCGCTCATATCGAGAAAAACCGCCGCGCCTGCCATCACTCGCGCTTCGACGTTCGGCTCGGCCACCGCGCGACTCACTCCTGATGCGCCGAACCCGTCGCAATGCGCTCGGCCAAACCGGCGTCGTAGCTGGAATGGACATGCACCCGCTTCTTGTCAGGATACGCGTACGTGTAGGCCTTCCTCAGCGCCAGCGACGCTTCATGAAAGCCCGAAAGAATCAGCTTTTGCTTGTTCGGATAATTCGCAATGTCCCCCACTGCGAAGATTCCCGGTCGCGAGCTTTCGTAGTTCGACGTATCCACATCGACCCGGCCGCCGACAATTTTCAAACCCCAGTTCGCGATCGGTCCAAGGTCGGCGACCAGACCGTACAGCACCACGAGATGATCCGCATCGATCTGCGCGGTGCCGCCAATCTGCCGGATCTCGATCGATGCCAGCTTGTTTTCGGGGGCAGCCAGCGCGGCGATAGAACCCACCATGAACTCCATTTCTCCCGCATCGACCGCGCGCCTCATCTCATCGACACTCGATGCCACCGCGCTGAACCCATTGCGCCGATGCACCAGTACGACTCGGCGCGCGACTTGGCGCAAGGTCAGTGCCCAATCAAGCGCGGAGTCACCGCCGCCGGCGACTATCACGGTCTTATCGGCGAAATCGGCGAGATTGCGCACGCTGTAGTGGACGTGGCTATCTTCAAGGGGTGTCGCGTCGGGAAGTGCAAGACGCTGCGGTACGAACGCGCCGTTGCCGGCGGCCAGCATGATCGCGGCGGTATCGAATATGAGGCCCTGGCCTGTCGTGACCGTCCATCGGCCGTCTTCGCGCTGCTGTACGGTTTCGACTCGTTGACCTAAATGAATTGGCACGTTGAACGGACGGCATTGCTCCATGAGCCGGTCGACGAGTTCGCGTGCCGTGCATGATGGAATCGCGGGGATATCGTAGATGGGCTTCTCGGGGTACAACTCGATGCATTGCCCGCCGATCCGTTCGAGCGTATCCACGATCTGACACGATAACCCAACCACCCCCGCCTCGAATGCCGCAAAGAGACCTACGGGTCCTGCGCCGACGATCAGGACATCGGTTCGTATCGGGGATGTTGATGCGGTTGGTGTGTCGACACGAGTGTCTGCTTCAGAAGTCATTCGGTATCCGTGGTGTCATGCACGCGGGCGCGCTGCATCTGTTGATCCACCATACAGAACCTGCCGGCTCAGGGCAACGAAGGCACTATCGGCGGCGTGGACAGCGGTTGAAAAAATAACTTCTACGTGCCACTGATCCGAGCCTATCCCGCGCGGACGCCAACTCAACACAGATCAGCACAACGGCGGGGATTTCGCGCTCCGTATAGTTTTCATCGGACGACATACGTGGCTAGATCCAAGTAAATATCAATAAAGACGGTACTTCCACAAGATCCGTATCTGTAATGCCGTTGGCGACTTCCCGATAGACCAGATAAAAGAAAACAACAACGTACTCATTTTGTAAATGTGGAACCAACCGCGCTCATCGTTGGCAGCTCAGGTGGTTGCGATATTATACGTCATTGACGTATAATCAACCCATGCTGACAATAGTTGAAACGCCTCTTTTCAAGAACCTTGTATCCGACTACTGGAGCGAGGACGAACGCGGTGAGTTCTGCTCATGGCTCGCCAATAATCCGGATTCGGGGGACGTTATCCCCGGCTCAGGAAGTTGCCGGAAAGTCCGGTGGAAACGTCAGGGCAGTGGCAAGAGCGGTGGCGTCCGCGTCATCTACTACAACCGACTGGCAAACGGCGAGATATGGTTGCTGACTATCTACGCCAAGAGCGCACAGGAAAATATCCCGTCGCACATCCTTAAAGCAATCAAGGAGGCAATCGATCATGCCTAAGACAGAAAAGGAACTCACCGAGCGCGACAAAACACGCGATATCGGTGCGGAATTGCTGGAAGCTGTCCAGCAGATGAAGGGCGGAATGGCTGCCCGCACAACCACCGTTAAGTTGAATGCAGCAAGCGAAGCCCGCATGAAAGTGGGTCTGTCTCAATCCCAGTTTGCCTCGGCGCTGGGCGTATCGGTACGGACGCTTCAAGAATGGGAGCAAGGTCGCCGGGCCCCATCTGGTGCCGCGCAACGCCTGTTGAATATCGCAGCAAGACATCCCGAAGTACTCATCGAAGAACTGGCTACAAGTTAGCGACTGCGTTACGCCGGACAACGAGATTAGCCAGCCTCATCATTGTTGTAGACCGCGCGAGAAGATCGTCCGCCCTATGACAGACGCTTCTCGATCCAGTCTCCGTTGAACTCAGGGCCCGCATGGCCAGGATAGAGGCCAGGCAGTCGACGTTATCGCCGACTGGATGACTGGCAAATCGCCCTCATCACGACGCGCGCTGGCCCCCATTGAGCCGCAGGTAAACCCGGTAACCGAGGAGGCTTGCTTGCCAAAAGACACCGTTGTGCTATAAAAAAATGCTGGCTAGAACATATCGACCAGTCGCCCAGCCGAAGAAATGGGCGCCTCCACTGGAGCGAGCACAATAATTCATGAGTCTTCTGGAGCTCAGAGACGTTTCCAAACACTTCGGCGCCATTCGCGCCCTGAACGGTGTGACGTTGAGTCTGGAGCCGGGCCAGGTGGTCGGGCTCATGGGAGACAACGGCGCCGGGAAATCGACGCTGGTGAAAGTAATCGCCGGTAACTTCCCCCCGTCGCATGGCGAAATCCTCATCGACGGCAAGCAGGTGCATTTCGGCAAGCCGGTTGACGCCCGCGCTCAGGGTATCGAAGTCGTCTATCAGGACCTCGCGCTCTGCGACAACCTCACGGCGGCGGCAAATGTCTTCCTCGGCCGTGAGCCACGGCTCGGTTTCTGGCCCATCCGCATTCTCGATCACGCGACCATGTACCGGCGCGCCGGCGAACTCTTCAAAGAACTCAAATCCGAGACGCGCCCGCTCGATCTCGTCAGGCAGATGTCAGGAGGCCAGCGGCAGGCCGTGGCGATCGCTCGCACGCGCCTCTCCGAAGCGCGGCTCGTCATCATGGATGAACCGACGGCGGCAATCAGCGTCCGGCAGGTGGCGGAGGTGCTCAGCCTCATCACACGGCTGTCCGAACATGGCATCGCGGTCATTCTCGTCAGCCACCGCATGCCTGACGTTTTCACCGTCGCCGACCGCGTGATCGTGATGCGGCGCGGGCACAAGGTCGCGGACAAGAAGACCGAAGCGTCCTCACCGGAAGAAGTGACTGCGCTCATCACCGGAGCGATCGCCACCGCCTGAACCTGACTCGCATGGGAGTCCGAAATTGAACGATCCGCAGGAACGGCCTACGCCAATGTCGGCATTGCTGGATAACCCGCAAGCCGCGAGCACCCATACCCGCTGGACGGGGCTGATGGCGAGCCAGGTGTTCTGGGTGGTGCTCGCCACCATCGTCGCCTGTGTCGTGCTCTCGTTCGTGACCTCGACCTTTGCGACGCAGCAGAACCTTTTCAACGTCACGCGCAACTTCGCCTTTGTCGCAATCGTCGCGCTCGGCATGATGGCCGTGATCATCACGGGCGGCATCGACATTTCGGTCGGCTCGACTATCGGCTTGAGCGGTATCGTCCTCTCGGTGGTCATGAATGCCGGCTACCCGATCTGGGCCGGCATCGGCATGGGGCTCTTGACCGCAGGACTCGTCGGCCTCGTGAACGGTCTGCTTATCGCCTATCTCGACATGCAGCCTTTCGTCGTGACGCTCGGCATGCTGAGCGTTGGCCGCAGCCTCGCGCTGGTGTTCTCCGGCAGCCGGACGATTTTCGATTTCGGTCCCGACGGCAGCAAGCTCCTTGCGCTCGGCGGCGGCAAGACCTTCGGCCTCGCCAATCCGGTGTGGTTCCTGATTGTCCTCGCCGTGCTTTTCTGGTTCGCTTTTGCGTGGACGCGCTGGGGCCGCTACGTCTTCGCGGTCGGCGGCAACCGCCATGCGGCGAGACTCACCGGCGTTCCGGTGCGTCGCATCATCTGTTCCGTCTATGTGCTCGCCGGCCTCATGGCGGGCGTCGCGGCAATCCTCGAAGTCGGCTGGCTCGGCGCGGTGACAACCGGCCTTGGCACCGGCGACGAATTGCGCGTGATCGCCGCGACCGTGATCGGCGGCACCAATCTCATGGGCGGCATCGGCAGCGCCTTCGGGACCGTCGTCGGCGCCGCACTTATCGAAGTCATCCGCAATAGCCTGATCCTGCTCGGCGTCGACTCGTTCTGGCAGGGGACGGTCGTGGGTGCATTCATCATCGTCGCCGTGCTGTTTAACCGGCTCGGCGGCGAGCGGCAAGGAGATTGACATGTCTTCGGGGGCACTAGCCGCTATACGGCCGGTGCCTGGAGGGACGGCCGGACAAGATGCGGAACTGCCGGACGCTGGGGTTCACAAGAAACGCGAGGTTCTGCGGGAAGGATAAAGCGCGGACACGGGCTTTCCTTGCGATTATTACGACAATCGTGCAAGCAGACATGGGCACCGTAGAGCCCACGCCGACAGCTTGGCATGGGACCGGAGGCAACAATGAAGAAAATGTTGATGTGTCTTGCTGCGATCGGAGGGCTTGCCATGCTGGCCTCCTCTTCCGCCTTCGCAGCCGATAAGACCCTGGCGCTGGTGGTAAAGGGACTCGACAACCCCTACTTCGACCTCATGCATCAGGGATGCGAGCGGGCGAACAAGGAACTCAAAAGCCAAGGCTATACGTGCTACTACACCGGTCCCGCGACGGCGGCGGACGAAAGCGCTGAAGTGCAGATCATCGATGACCTTCTGACCAAGGGCGTGTCGGGGATGGCGATCTCGCCCGCGAACGCCCCGGCCGTGGCCGAAGAGTTGCGCCGCCGCAGTGTGACGATCCCGGTCATCACCGCAGATGCCGATTTGTTGCCGAAGGACGCCTCGCTCCGGAAAACCTACGTCGGCACCGACAATTATGAACTGGGCGTCAAGCTCGGCGAGCAGTTGAAGTTGTTGATGCCGAAGGGCGGGAATGTCTGCCTTGTCATGGGCAATCCGGCGGCCGAGAACATCAACCAGCGCGCCCAGGGTACGCGCGACGCGCTCTCCGGCAAGAAGGGAATCGCGAAGCTCTCGGGAGAAAACGGTTGGCATGAGATCAGCGCCTGCCCGCTCTACGTGAACGACGACGCCGCCAAGGCGAACCAGATGATGCAGGACACGCTGACCGCCAACGCCACCGGTCTCGATGCCTTCGCGCTCGAGGGCGGCTGGGCACTGTTTGCGCCGCAGGCCTATTCGCAAGTCGTAGCTCCTATCATGGACAAGATCCAGAGCGGCAAGTTCGTGATCGTCTCGGCCGATACGCTCGGACCGGAACTGCAGGCTCTCAAGGATCACAAGGTCAATGTCCTCGTTGGCCAGCGGCCGGAAGAAATGGGCTATCAGGCAGCGATGGTCATGCGTGACCTCGCGCAAGGAAAGACGGTGAAGCCGGTCATCCACACCGGCCTTGACACCTGCACCTGGAAGAACGCCGACACCTGCCTCAAGCATTGAAGACCGGGAGGGTCCATTGCAAAGAGGGATGCGGGAGCCGAGGCAGCTTCGACTCGGCCCCGTCACGCGGCTTTATTTTGTCGAACAGGCGGTTCATGAAGCCCGCCTGCGTCAGGCCCGCTTTCCTTGAGCGAGGTCGATCAGATCGTCAAGCAGGTGAACCGGTCAAAGCGAGCGGCGCGGCGACGATAACCAAGCCCTTTCGGAACATTTTCTCCAACATGCAAAATCGCCTGATACTGCTCCGATCACAACGCGAAACCTCCATCGATCGTCAGGCTGGACCCCGTCATGTATGTGGCCTCTTCGCTCGCGAGATAGGAAACAAGTGCCGCGATCTCGGTGGGCTGCCCCACGCGCCGCAGCGGCACCATCTCGGCAAGCCGCGAGATCATGCCGGCGGTGATGTCGGTCTCGATCGGACCTGGCTGGATGTTGTTCACGATGATCCGGCGCGGCGCGAGATCGAGCGCGATGCCCTTCACCATGGTCGCCACAGCGGCTTTAGTTGTCGCGTAAACCGTCGAGCCCGGGAAGCTCGAGCGAACCGCCGTGTTGCTGCCGATAGCACGCCGGCACAGATGGTCGCTCGGGTATCCAACATGCGTTTGTGCTGGAGGATGAACGGCATCATCGCGTCCAGCCATGACTCGTAACGCTAACTCGCTGAAGCCGCCACACTGGCCCGCGCCTTATGCAATTTCTTGTAACTGTCGATCAAGCGGTGGTGCCTATCCAGACCCTCCAGTTTCATACTCGTTGGCGTGAGCCCGTAGAAGCGTACGCTGCCGTCCACTGACCCCATTGCCGCGTCCATCCGAGCGTTGCCAAACATCCGACGGAAGTTGACCACGTAGTCGTCCAGTTCCAGGTCGTCATCGAGCAGCACCTCCAGGACCACATTCAAGGCCTGGTAAAACAATCCGCGTTCGACCGTGTTGTCGTTGTACTGCAGGAAGGCACCTACCAGCTCTTGTGCCTCCTCAAATTGCTTCAAAGCGAGATGAATCAGCAGCTTCAACTCGAGGACGGTTAGCTGTCCCCATTCCGTATTCTCGTCAAACTCGATGCCGATCAAAGTGGCAATATCGGAGTGCTCATCCAGTTCATTGTTATCCAGCCGCTCAAGCAATGCTGCCAGGCCGGCATCGTCCAGGCGATGCAAGTTCAAGATATCGGCGCGGAACAACAGCGCCTTGTTTGTGTTATCCCAGATCAAATCCTCGACCGGATAAACTTCCGAATACCCGGGCACCAAAATCCGGCAGGCCACGGCGCCCAGCTGGTCATACACTGCCGTGTACACCTCTTTGCCCATGTCTTCGAGAATGCCGAACAACGTTGCGGCTTCCTCGGCATTGGAGTTTTCACCCTGGCCAGAAAAATCCCATTCAACAAACTCGACATTCGCTTTGGCGCTGAAAAAGCGCCACGACACCACACCGCTCGAATCAATGAAGTGCTCTACGAAGTTATTGGGCTCAGTCACAGCGTTACTGACAAAGGTGGGCTGGGGTAAATCGTTCAGGCCTTCAAAACTGCGCCCCTGTAGCAACTCGGTAAGACTCCGTTCCAGCGCCACCTCAAAGCTTGGGTGTGCGCCGAACGAGGCAAAGACGCCGCCTGTCCGCGGGTTCATCAACGTGACGCACATCACAGGGTAGGTCCCACCCAGCGACGCATCCTTGACCAGCACCGGAAAGCCCTGCTCTTCCAACCCCTGAATCCCGGCCAGAATGCCGGGGTATTTCGCCAGCACTTCGTGCGGCACATCAGGCAATGCGATTTCACCTTCCAGAATTTCACGCTTTACCGCTCGTTCGAAAATTTCGGACAGACATTGCACCTGCGCTTCGACCAGCGTATTACCCGCACTCATGCCATTGCTGACGAACAGGTTTTCGATCAGGTTGGACGGAAAATACACCACTTCGCCGTCCGACTGCCGCACAAACGGCAGCGAACAGATACCGCGCTGCACATTGCCGGAGTTGGTGTCATACAGATGCGAGCCACGCAACTCGCCATCGGGATTATAAATTTCCAGGCAGTACGCATCCAGAATTTCAGCCGGCAGCGCATCCTTACGGCCAGGCTTGAACCAGCGCTCGCTCGGATAATGTACAAACGCCGCATTGGCAATGTCTTCGCCCCAAAACGTGCCGGCGTAGAAATGATTGCAATTCAGTCGCTCGATATACTCTCCCAATGCCGACGCCAACGCGCCTTCCTTGGTCGCGCCCTTGCCATTGGTAAAACACATCGGCGAGTGCGCATCGCGGATATGCAGCGACCACACATTGGGAACAAGATTGCGCCACGAAGCGATTTCAATCTTGATGCCTAAGCTCGCCAAAACGCCCGACATATTGGCGATGGTTTGCTCCAGCGGCAGATCCTTGCCCGCGATATAGGTGCTGGCGTCAGAAGCTGGCTTCGACATCAGCAAGGACTGAGCATCGGCATCCAGGTTCTCCACCTCTTCGATGACAAACTCCGGTCCGGCTTGCACCACTTTTTTCACCGTACAACGGTCGATGGAGCGCAAAATACCTTGACGGTCTTTGGCCGTGATATCCGCCGGCAACTCAACCTGAATCTTGAAAATTTGTTGGTACCGGTTTTCCGGATCAACAATATTATTCTGCGACAGGCGGATATTTTCGGTAGGAATATTGCGAGTTACGCAGTACAACTTCACAAAGTAAGCTGCACACAGGGCCGATGAGGCCAGGAAATAATCGAAGGGACCAGGCGCCGAGCCATCGCCCTTATAGCGGATAGGCTGGTCGGACACTACCGTGAAGTCATCGAACTTGGCTTCAAGGCGTAGCTTATCGAGAAAGTTGACTTTAATTTCCATGGGGAAATTCCAAAAATGGTGCTCAAAACAAAATATAAAGCCCTGTAAAAAACAGGGCTTTAATAGTTAATCAACTAGCGAATGATGTTTCCTGGCGGGAATTCTACTCCACTCGATTGTCGATTCAACGGCTGGAGCCTTGTGGAGAGGGGTAAATTGACGTGCCATTCGACGATCGGCAACATGTCTTCGCCACATGTGTACGTGTGTTGAACTCCCAGTTGAGGGCGCGGCATGCCGCTCAATTCTCGCCACGCGCGCGCTTCAACTCGAGGTAGTTCTGGTTCGCCTCAGCATCGTCCGCCCGATACGCGATGTTCGGAGCAACGCTCCCGTCCTCTCCGTTAAGACCCGGCAATGACAGGAGGTTGTCTCGGAGATCGCCCCTGGAAACGGAAGCGGCCATCAATGGAAGGAGATACGCGTCAAGGTGCTTGCCTTGCGGATTTTCCAGTTCCCGGGTAAGCGATTCCAGGTAATCCCCCTTCCGGGACACATTCCAGTTAATGGCGAAGCCTGCGCGGTGGCAAAGCTCCGCGTGGACGAGAAATGGTACGACCGTTCCCGTCCAGAAAAGGATGGCCCCAAGCGAAAGCGCCCATGACCATCCCCGGCTTTTCACGCATTGTCTTTGGATTGTTGCCTGCCGACAGGCCCCATTCAACGGCACGCTGGCACAACTCCGACGCTTCGAACTGTATTCTCTGCACCTTCCCGACCAGTCGTCCGACACTGAGAGCATGGCGATCCTGGCCTGCCCAAGGGTAAAACTCGCCAAACAGGATCCGATGAACCTCAAGGAAGTGCACGTACGTAATCGAACCTTTGATGGCATGAAGGTACGCCAATGCTGCCTCGAGGTTCGACTCGAAGAATCCGTGTTCTATGTACTTGAGTTCATCCAGATCCTTGATGCTGTCGACGTTACGCAGGTAACCCTTGGTTTCGTAGTCCCCGAACGGATCGAACACGCTTGACTTCCCTTATGTGGTTTGCCATCAATCGGGCAAACTGCCGGCCATTAATCCGATCCTGCTTCTTGAGCGCAACCAGCAGCTTACCTGTCAGATCGAGCTTGACATCGTCACCCGCCGCTCGCGTCACTGCCTCGGCGAAATCATCGAGGCCCGAGCGCCCGTATTGAACGCCGTAGGCTTGCGCAAGCCGTTCGACAAACTTCCCGACGTTTTGTGTTGGCAGCTTGTCGACATCTGCAGGTAGCCTGGGGACGGCGCCCATTTGCGGTCTTTCGCGTTGACCGACATACCGCACCCGGATGTTATCCCAGCCTAGCTTGCGAGAAATCCGGCTCGCGCCAGTGTCAACCAGGCAAACGGAGTGACCGTTTTCGTGCTGGATTGTGACATTAAGCACCGCGACACCCAGCTTCCCGAGCGCCTCGCGCAACAGCATGTCACAACCAACGGCAAATCGCGTGTCGCCTTCCGGATCCGGACTGGTCTTCGCATAAACACCCGCTCCAAGTCGAACCAGGCGTCCATTGGCAACGAGGTGCTGAAGCGCAGCGCTAAGGTGCGACGAACTCCCCAAGCCAGCCAGTTCACGTCGAAGCACGACATTACCCGACCGCTTCTTCAGCGACATCAAAAGCTTACCGTCCAGGTTCATCAGTCACCTCTAAGGCCGGCGTACAAGGTTCTTGTATAACTCACCTTAAAACTCTTAACAAACAATGAGTTACAGACACAAATCCTGCCGAACCAACAGCATGTTTCGTCGGCTGGACGGCCGCTACCCGGGCTTCTCGCAGTCGTTCATGAAGCGTCGGCGATCCGCATTGCACTGGCTAGACCGCCACAAGTCGCTCATCCCAACGCCACCGCCACAATCGTGCACTCGGCGCATACCGTCGGCCCTACCGTCATTTTGCGGCACACATTCGGCCAGCCGTCTCCCGAATCGTCGAGAATTCGCTTATCTAGCAATGACTTACAACGAGAGAAATAGCAAAGAAAGTTTTGTGACAGATCGCATAAACCATTGATTTTATTATGATTTTTTAAAACCTACTCCCACTCGATTGTCGATTCGATGCTGAAGCCTTGCGTGGACGGCGCTTCCACCGCTCGCGTGACATTGATACCGTTAGCTATACCGAAGATTCCTGCAGGCATCCACCGGCTTTCATCCAACCGTATCGGACAATGGATGCCGCTATTTTTCGCAAAATCGCCATAATGAGGCATGTCAATAACCGCATTGACCAGTTCCAGCAACAATAGATCCGAACCGAAGCGGCGATAGCGGATCAGCTCTACATTGCGGTTGATCTGCTGCACGGCATGCGCATCGTATTTGGTGAAGTCGGCTGCAATACAGAGCAGACGCGGGACGCTCCAATCGATTAGAGCTGCAGTCGCGTGTCCGAGTTTCTCCATAACCAGCAGCTTGAACTCGGCCTGATGGTCCATCAGCCAGTCCAAATAAAACAGACCTTGATTGATGACGTTCTCGCCGACGGACCGTTTGTATTCAAGTATTACTGGGCCGTCGTTTTCATCCAATCCTAATGAGTCGATGCGACCGGCATGGGTCTTTCCGGTCGCATACTCACTGGCCAAGAAGCGAATACCGAGGAGCGGTTCGAGATTATTCTCGATCAGGGTCTGCAGCGGCTTTTCCAGGTCAGAGGCCTGCCCTTCCAGTTCCGTGGCTACACCTGCGGCCAAATTAAAAAGTTTGATGTCGCTCATTTCTTAATCCTGTACTCAGACGCAGAGAAGGCATCTGCGAGACGCCGTTGTTCCTGAGCAGAAATACCTAGCGAGTCGGCAATGATTCGCCACTGCGATACGACCTGTTGCTGCCGTTCGATGATGTCGTTCGCGTCCCCAACAGTGATTCGGAAATACGGTGCCACCGACCGCGCCAATTCCGGATCCATGGCGTTGTCGACCTCGCTGATATTGAGCTTGAGCCCATGTGCATGAGGCACTGGGTTCATGTCGAACGCAGGGGACAGCCGCCACCCCCTGCCTGAGTCGAGTAGGAATCCGTGGTTGCGCAGATGATCGTCAGTGTTCGAAACCAGCAGGTTGAAGACAATGCGCGACCACAGTTCGCGCAGGTCAACGCCCGTCTGTGCCCCCTCGGTCATCAATACGCGAGCAATTTCCAGATAGCTGGCGCCGGTCGAAGCGTCATCGCCATCCTGGTGGTCGGTTAAATTCATTGCAGAGGCAAAGTGCAGACGTCGGCTGTCCGCAGTGCGATCGAAACGCTTGACGAGGAACGTGTGATGCGGGCTACCGAAGCGACGTACCAGCGCGTCGGGCACGTTCAGGCCGGACGCCTTGGCCAGCGTATGTACAACCATTTCCCAAGCGCCAACGTTGTGTTCGTCGCGTACGCTTGGAAACTTGGCCATCCACAAATGACCCTGCGGGTCGACAACGCTGGCCTTTGGGCGAGCTCCACCCAGGGACCCGCCGGGAGCGATGAGCATGCGTAGCCATTCATCGGCTTGATGGTCAGTGTTGTCTTCGTCGCGCTCTAGCGCCAGGCTTGCGGCTTCCAGGGCGCGCAGTTGCACGAATGGCGGTGCAGCAATATTGTGCTGATCGTCGAGGAAAGTACCGTCTGCGTTGCGGCGAAAACGTAAAGCACCGACGCGGTACGTGTCATGCACGCCCAGCAGGTAGTCGGACTCGTAGAGCCGTGACTTGGGATCGGCCAAGCCTGCACGCTGCGCCCGCTCCAGACGACGGCGCATCAGCAGGCGGCCCCAGCGGTCGGGGCTGGCGTCGGCGAAAGTGCCGAAAGTGTCTTGGCCCTGCCCCGGGTATTGGCGGCCTTCGAACAGGCCGAGTCGGGGATCAAGCCGAAGGTTGGCCAAATCCCGGCACCTCAGAAAAGCGGAATCGAACTCAAAGTCGAATATTTCCTTGGCTGCCGTGCGGTGGGTATAGAGGCGACCCAGCAACAACGGGGCTGACAGGCCAACCCAATCGCCGTGGACGGCGATGAAGTCGTCGCTCATCTCCCCCCCTGCTTTTTCTTGGCAGGCTTCGCGGCTTTGATGAGTGCTGCAAGAGTGTCTGCGCTTACGAAATCGCTGCCGGGGGTCCAATCTGCGGAGCCATTCGGTAGGAAGTCGGCCTCCGTTTCGAGAGATGACGGGCTCGGTGCCGTCGCAGACGGCTTTGGTAGAACTTGCGCGGTGAGGGACGCCTTTCGGGTCTGGCGTGGCAAGGCTGCGTCCTGTAGGCCACGACCCAAGAGATCTTCCTTAAGCATTAGATCGAGGTCGTGCTCAACTCCCAAGACCTGCATCACCGACAGATAGGCACCGATCGTGACGCCGGAGCTACCACGCTCCAGGCTACGCAGCGTGACCGTGGTCATCCCTGCCCGTTCAGCCACTTGCTTCGCAGTTAAGTGCCTGCGCAGTCGAGCCAAGCGCAACCGATCTCCGAATTGCTGCAATCGCAGTTCGGTAGCAGGAAGCAAGGGAGCGGTTTTTTTGGCCATAAAGGCAATATTACAACCTTATCAAGCCAAAAAGGAAAAAATATTATCCTTTTTACTCCCACTCAATCGTAGCCGGCGGTTTCCCCGAAATATCATAAACAACGCGATTAATCCCGCGAACCTCGTTAATAATCCGGTTCGAAACATGCCCTAACAGCTCATGCGGCAGGTGTGCCCATTGCGCGGTCATGAAGTCCAGCGTTTGCACGGCCCGGAGAGCAACCACATACTCATAAGTCCGCCCATCGCCCATCACACCCACGCTTTTCACCGGCAAAAACACCGCAAAGGCCTGACTGGTCAGCTCATACCACGACTTGCCCGACTCCTTATCAAACGTATTCCTCAACGTTTCGATAAAAATCGCATCCGCATGACGCAGCAATTCAGCGAACTCCTTCTTCACCTCGCCCAAAATCCGCACGCCCAAACCCGGTCCCGGGAACGGATGCCGATAAACCATCGCGGGCGGCAGCCCCAGCTTCACGCCCAACTCCCGCACTTCGTCCTTGAACAATTCGCGCAACGGCTCAAGCAACTTCAAATTCAGCGTCTCGGGCAAACCACCCACGTTGTGATGGCTCTTGATCGTGTGGCCCTTCTTTCCCTTGCCCGCCGACTCGATCACATCCGGATAAATCGTCCCTTGCGCGAGCCACTTCGCGTCCTTCAGCTTGTTGGCTTCCGTCTGGAACACTTCAACGAACTCGGCACCAATAATCTTCCGCTTCGCTTCAGGATCGGTCACCCCGGCAAGCTTCGATAAAAACACTTCGCTGGCGTCAACATGAATCACCTTGACGCCGAGATGATCGGCGAAGGTCGTCATGACCTGCTCGGCTTCATTCAACCGCAGCAAACCATGGTCAACAAAAACACACGTCAATTGCGCCCCGATCGCACGATGCAAAAGCGCCGCCGCCACCGACGAATCCACGCCGCCCGACAACCCCAGAATCACGTGCTCATCGCCGACTTGCGAACGAATCTTCTCCACCGCTTCATCGATGTAATGGCCCATCTCCCAGTCCGGCCGCGCACCGCACAACTCGAGCACGAAGCGGTCGAGCATCGCGCGTCCCTGCACGGTGTGCGTGACTTCCGGATGCCACTGGAGGCCGTAGAAATGGCGCTCGTCGTCGGCCATCGCGGCGATCGGGCAAGACGGCGTCGATGCCATCAGCTTGAATCCGACCGGCATGTCAGACACCTTGTCGCCGTGGCTCATCCACACTTTCAGCATGCCGTGACCTTCGGCCGTCTGGAAGTCTTCGATGCCGTTCAGGAAGCTCGTATGGTTATGCGCCCGCACTTCGGCATAACCGAATTCGCGAACATTGCCGAGTTCAACCTTGCCGCCGAGTTGTTCGGCCATCGTCTGCATGCCGTAGCAGATGCCGAGCACCGGCACGCCGAGATCGAAGACAACATGCGGCGCACGCGGCGACCCGAGTTCGGTGACCGAGTTCGGGCCGCCCGACAAGATGATGCCCTTCGGCGCGAACTCGCGGATGAACGCGTCGTCGACGTCGTACGGATGGATCTCCGAATACACATGTGATTCGCGGATGCGTCGTGCGATCAACTGGGTGACTTGGGAGCCGAAATCGAGAATCAGGATCTTGTCGTGCATGGCAGCGGCCGGAAGGCGAGTGAACGGAAAACGGTTGGCAAAGGCGCAAAAACGATAACGCAAGCAGCAGGAACGAGGTCCCGCGCATCGCCATCGCGTCACGCAGAAAGTTCAACGGCCGGCGCTGGTTACCGACCGCAGCAAGACAGATTCATCGATACAACGAAACGCGATGCTCCGTTCCTCGACAGGTGTTCGACCAAACCGGCACAGTCGCGAAGAGCTATGCGCGCAAGCCGTCAGCGCGGATCGCGGCGAACCGGATCGATAAACTGTCCGGTAATCGGATCCACCGTCCGACCGGTGACCGGGTCGATCGCGCGACCGGTTTCAGGATCGAGCTTGTGACCGCTGACGGGGTCGAACGCGCGGCCAGTGGCGGGATCCAGCGAGCGCCCCGTGGCAGAATCGACGACATGTCCGGTCGCCGGATCAAACGCAGTAGCCGATGGCGCCAGCGCAGCGGGACGTGCGGGCGCGAGCGGCGGGATAGCCTCGCCCACGACGGGCTCGATCAGCTCACTATCCCAGCGAGGATTGGCCGGTGCAACGGGGTCCGACGACAAAGGCCGCGGCGGCGGAGTCACACGCTCTACACGCTCCTCCACCTTGGTCTTCGCCGCACGTTTCTCGGCACGCTCGGCCGCAGCAGCCCCGGCCAGCGCAGCGCGCTCGCGCCGCCGCACCGCACCTGACAGCCTCACGCTGCCCAGCCCCAGCACCAGCATGGCCACGCCGGCCAACGCCGCAATCACCTGACCAAACCCCGTCAACTCGGGCGTATGCAACCCGAGCAGCCATACCATCATCACCAGGCCCGACAACCACTCCACATGTCCCGCCACCTTGGCGGCCGTCGCGGTCAAAGCGCCATCGATAGCAGCATGAACCGCGAGCCACGCAATACCGATCAGCGCGATCCCGAACAACTGTCCGACAAACGGCGGCTGCACGGTCACGAGATGCATCGCTGCCCACAAAGCTGTCCATGGCGTGAGCAGGAACAACACGCCAAACGCCAGGAAAATCAGTGCATTGATGACAAGAACAGCGCGCAGCAGCGGTTTCATGGTCATTCCACGTGGTAGTTGGGCGCTTCCTTCGTGATCTGCACGTCGTGCACGTGCGACTCGCGCATGCCGGCGCCCGTGATCTGGACGAATTCGGCCTTGTCGTGCATTTCAGCGATATTGCGGCAGCCGCAATATCCCATGCTCGCCCGCACGCCGCCGACCACCTGGAACAGGATCGCGTTGACCGAACCCTTATAGGCAACCTGCCCTTCGATGCCTTCAGGCACCAGCTTGTCGATATTCGCCGAGTTGTCCTGGAAATACCGGTCCGCCGCGCCGTCCTTCATCGCGCCGACCGAACCCATGCCGCGATACGCCTTGAACTGGCGGCCCTGGAACAGAAACACGTCGCCGGGGGATTCTTCCGTGCCAGCAAGCATACTGCCCATCATCACGGCGTCAGCGCCGGCTGCAAGCGCCTTGCTGACATCGCCGGAAAAACGCACGCCGCCGTCAGAGATCACCGGTACGCCCGAGCCGCGCAACGCGTCCGATACGTTAGCCACTGCGGTAATTTGCGGAACGCCAACCCCCGCCACGATCCGCGTCGTACAGATAGAACCCGGGCCGATCCCGACCTTCACGCCATCCGCGCCGTATTCCACGAGCGCCTTGGCAGCCGCAGCCGTGGCGATATTCCCGCCAATCACTTCAATATGCGGATAGTTCTGCTTCACCCAGCGCACGCGTTCAAGCACGCCCTGGCTGTGTCCGTGCGCCGTATCCACCACGATGATGTCCACACCCGCCGCCGACAGCAGCTCAACGCGCTCCTCATTTTCCGGACCCACGCCGACTGCCGCGCCAGCGCGCAGCTTGCCGTGTTCGTCCTTGCAGGCGTCCGGGTGTTCGGTCTGCTTGGTGATGTCCTTGACGGTCATGAGGCCGCGCAATTCGAACGCGTCGTTGACGACCAGCACGCGTTCCAGCCGATGGCTGTGCATCAGCGCCTTCGCTTCGGCGAGCGGCGTACCTTCCTTGACCGTCACGAGACGTTCACGCGGCGTCATGATCTTGCGCACTTCGTCGTCGAGACGTTCTTCGAAGCGCAAGTCGCGGTTCGTCACGATACCGATCAGCTGCTGCCCTTCGACCACCGGAAAACCGGAAATGCCGTGCTGTTGCGTGAGAGCGATCACGTCGCGCACTTTCATTTGCGGCGGAACGGTGATCGGATCGCGCACCACGCCCGATTCGAAACGCTTTACTTTCGCGACTTCGCGGGCCTGTTCGGCAGCGGTAAGGTTCTTGTGGATGATGCCGACACCGCCGAGCTGGGCCATCGCAATAGCGAGCCGGCCTTCGGTGACTGTGTCCATGGCGGCGGACAACAGGGGCATGTTCAGCGAGATCTTGCGGGTAACCTGTGTTTTCAGGCTGGTGTCGCGCGGGAGAACGTTGGAAAACGCGGGCACGAGGAGCACGTCATCGAACGTGAGTGCTTTCTGGATCAGACGCATGGCAAATCCTATGGGCGCAAAACCGAATTATACCGATAGTTCCCCGGATTTTCACTGCCCGAACAGCAGGTTAGGTGGCATTCCTCGTTTTCCGTCGCAATTTTCGGGCCTCGGCCGGGTGGGAGATTTACCTCGCCGTTTCGGTTTTTCGCTCGATTTGCGTTCGATACAAGTTCGGTTTTGCGGATGCCGGCAAGGATGCCGGCATCCAGACGAATCGCCCTTACCGCGCTTCCTTGCGCGTCCACCGCCGCCCTTCAATGGACCCGCCGCGCCGCGTCTTCTCAACCCGCCTTTGCCGCGCCACCTTCGGATCAACCTTCAGCGGCCGATAAATCTCCACCCGATCGTGATCGGCAAGCACTGCATCCAGCGCCTGGATCTTTCCAAAAACGCCCACTTTCTGCACGTTCAGATCGATCTCGGGAAACTGTACGAGCAATCCACTCGCCTCAATAGCTTCCCGCAGAGTCACACCATCGCCCAGGGAAAGCGCACACACCGCGCTTTTCCCCTCGGGCAACGCATAACAAACCTCAACGGAAAGAGTCATCACTTTCCATACCGCTGATCTGCGCGCTTCACGAACGAATCCACGAACGTGTGCGCGATATGACTGAACACCGGCCCGATGATCTTCTCGAGAATGATGTTCGAAAACTCGTAATGCAACGCGAACTCGATCTTGCAGGCATCGGCCCGCAACGGCGTGAACCGCCAGTAACCGGTGAACTTCTTGAAAGGACCGTCCATGAACTCCATATCGATGGTGGTCGGGCGCGTATGCACGTTACGCGTGGCGAAATGCTGCTTGATGCCCTTGAAATTGATGTGGATCTTCGCTTCCATGCTGTGTTCGTCGTGGCGGCCTACTTCCACGCCTCCACACCACGGCAAAAAATTCGGGTAATCGGCGACATCGGTGACGAGGTCGAACATCTGCTCTGCAGAGTGACGGATCAATACAGTTTTCTGGACATCTGCCATAAAGGGCGCAACGCGTGGCAAGAGTGGGAAGCTTTGCGGGCTTTACCTCGCCCGCGCTGCTAAAATCAGGATTTTAAACGAGTTAGGCACTTTTCATTCATGAGCATCATCGACAACAGAAAAGCCTTCTTCGATTACTTCATCGAAGATCGCTACGAGGCGGGGCTCGTGCTGGAAGGGTGGGAAGTCAAGGCGCTCCGGGCCGGTCGCGGCCAGATCAAGGAAGGCTACGTCATCATTCGTGACGGCGAACTGTTCCTGATCGGCGCGCACATCAGCCCGCTGCCGGAAGCATCGACCCATATCCATCCGGACCCGGTCCGCACACGCAAGCTGCTGCTGCACAGCGAAGAAATCTCGAAGCTCATCAGCAAGGTCGAGCAGAAGGGTCATACGCTCGTGCCGCTGAACTTCCACTACAAAGGTGGTCGCGTGAAATGCGAGATCGGCCTCGCGAAGGGCAAGAAGCTCCACGACAAACGCGAAACCGAGAAAAAGCGCGACTGGGAACGTGAAAAAGCGCAAATCATGCGCGGTGCCAAGCATTGAGCACCACCGGCATGATAGTGAGCATATCCAAGCAAAAAAAGGGCGTCGACCATGTAGTCGACGCCCTTTTTTATATGGCTAGCTGAATCAGCTCTTACGAATCACGCCACCACCCGTTCCATCGCCCTTGATGATGCTCAGCGCCGACGCGATCATCGAACTCATCTCCGACAAATTCCCCGGCACGATCAGCGTATTACCCTGCTTCGCGATGTTCCCGAACGCAGTGACATATTGCTCTGCAACCTTCAGGTTCACCGCTTCCATGCCGCCGGCTGTTTGTATCGCCGCACCAATCTTCTCAATTGCCTGAGCATTCGCGACAGCCACCGCCAGAATGGCCGACGCCTCGCCTTCGGCCTGATTGATCTGCGCCTGACGCTCGCCTTCCGACTTGTGGATGGCCGCCTCACGCGCGCCCCACGCAATATTGATCTGCTCCTGCTTGCGACCTTCCGACGCAGCAATCACCGCCCGCTTCTCGCGCTCGGCCGTGATTTGCGCCTGCATCGCGTGCAGGATCTCCTTCGGCGGCGTCAAATCCTTGATTTCATAGCGCAGCACCTTCACGCCCCAGTTCGCCGCAGCCTGATCGAGTGACGTCACAATGCTGTGATTGATGTAGTCGCGTTCTTCGAAGGTCTTGTCGAGTTCGAGCTTGCCGATCACCGAACGCAGCGTGGTCTGCGACAACTGCGTGATGGCGTAGATGAAGTTGCTTGACCCATACGATGCCTTCATGGCGTCGGTCACTTGAAAGTACAGCACGCCGTCCACCTGCAACTGCGTGTTGTCGCGCGTGATACAGACCTGGCTCGGCACCTCCAGCGGAATTTCCTTCAGCACGTGCTTGTAGGCCACGCGATCGACAAATGGCACGACGATGGTCAGCCCCGGCGTGAGGGTCGCGTGATAGCGCCCGAGCCGTTCCAGCACCCATGCGTGTTGCTGCGGCACGATCTTGATCGTCTGCGCGGCAATCGCAATGACGATAATCAACAAAATTGCCCCGATGATAGTCACGTCCATCTCTACTCCTTGTTATGCGTGTCTTACTTGTCGACCGGCTTATGAAAACTTAAGCCCGGCCTTAAGCCCGATTTCCATCTTCTCAGCGGGTTGCCGCAACGACCAGCGTGTTGCCGGAAAACGCCGTGATCCTGTACATATGCGCGCCTTCAGTCTCCCCCGGCGCCAGTTCAATGTCCCATTCCGCCCCGCGATACAACGCCCTCGCGCGGCCCTCGTGCCACTCGTTCACCTTCAGCGTCTCGCCAATGTCCAGGTTCACGCCCGGATCATGCGATGCATCGCGCCGGGTAACGTGACCCAGCTTCGAGCGCCGCAATACGGTGACGGCGATCATCGCGACCAACGCGGCTATGAGCAGCTCAATCTCCAGTCCCGCTCCAAACAAATGCGCGATCCCGCCCGCGACAAAACCCACCGCCACCATCAACAGATAAAACGTGCCGGACATCAACTCGAGCAACACGAGCACCCCGGCGCCGATCCACCAGAAAAGTCCGTTAGCAGCCATGCGATTCTCCAAACAAAAACACCCCGGAACGTCCGGGGTGTTATAGCACGCTTACTGTTTTGAAAGCTTGATACTCTTTCGATACAGCCGCATGTTTTACTTATTCAAAGCTTTGGCCAGCGTCTTCCATGTGTCGATAATCGTGTCCGGATTCAGCGACATCGACTCAATGCCTTCCTTCGCAAGCCATTCGGCGAGATCCGGATGGTCCGACGGGCCCTGACCGCAAATGCCCACGTACTTGTTCAGCCGCAGACAGGTTTCGATCGCGCGCTTCAGCATGAACTTCACAGCTGGGTCGCGCTCATCGAAGTCGATTGCGAGCAACTCCATGCCCGAATCGCGGTCCAGACCCAGCGTGAGCTGCGTCAGGTCGTTCGATCCGATCGAGAAACCGTCGAAGAACTGCAGGAACTCTTCGGCGAGAATCGCGTTCGACGGAATTTCGCACATCATGATCAGCCGCAGGCCATTCACGCCGCGTTTCAGGCCGAACTTCTCGAGCAGGCCAACGACCTTCTCAGCCTGTGCCAGCGTACGCACGAATGGCACCATGATCTCGACGTTATCGAGGCCCATCTCTTCGCGCACCTTTTTCAACGCGATGCATTCCATCTGGAAGGCTTCGGCGAAGTCCTCCGAGATGTAACGCGATGCGCCACGGAAGCCGAGCATGGGGTTCTCTTCGTCCGGCTCGTAACGCGAACCACCGATCAGCTTCTTGTACTCGTTCGACTTGAAGTCGGACAAACGTACGATCACCGGCTTCGGATAGAACGCCGCCGCAATCGTCGCAATCCCTTCCGTCAGCTTGTCGACATAAAACGCACGCGGCGATGCATGGCCACGCGCGACGCTTTCCACGGCTTTCTTCAGGTCGGCGTCAACGTTCGGGTACTCGAGAATCGCCTTCGGATGCACGCCGATGTTGTTGTTGATGATGAACTCGAGCCGCGCCAGGCCCACGCCTGCGTTCGGCAGATGCGAGAAGTCGAACGCAAGTTGCGGGTTGCCGACGTTCATCATGATCTTGACCGGAATCTCGGGCAATTCGCCGCGCTCGACTTCGGTTACTTCAGTTTCGAGCAGGCCGTCGTAGATCTTGCCTTCGTCGCCTTCCGCGCACGACACCGTCACCAACTGGCCTTCTTTCAGCACGTCGGTTGCGTCGCCGCAACCCACCACTGCCGGCACGCCCAGTTCGCGCGCGATGATGGCCGCGTGGCACGTGCGTCCGCCGCGATTGGTCACGATAGCCGATGCACGCTTCATCACCGGCTCCCAGTTCGGGTCGGTCATGTCGGCCACCAGCACGTCGCCGGGCTGAACCCGATCCATCTCTGACGGATCGTGAATCACGCGCACCGGACCTGCGCCAATCTTCTGGCCGATAGCGCGGCCCGTGGCCAGCACGTTCGACTGGCCCTTCAGCTTGAAGCGCATTTCGGCCTTGCCCGCAGCCTGGCTCTTCACCGTTTCAGGACGTGCCTGAAGAATGAAGATCTTGCCGTCGCGGCCGTCCTTGCCCCACTCGATATCCATCGGACGCTGATAATGCTTTTCGATGATCACCGCGTACTTCGCGAGCTGGATCACGTCTGCGTCGGTGATGGAAAAGCGGTTGCGCTGCTCGTGCGACACGTCCACCGTCTTCACGCGGCCGGCTTCACCAGCGTTCGTGAATTCCATCTTGATGAGCTTCGAGCCGATCGAGCGGCGGATGATCGGGTACTTGCCTTGTTCGAGCGTGGTTTTGAAGACGTAGAACTCGTCCGGATTCACGGCGCCCTGCACGACCGTTTCGCCCAGGCCGTAGCTCGACGTAATGAACACGGCGTCCTTGAAGCCTGATTCGGTATCGAGCGTGAACATCACGCCGGCCGCGCCCACGTCCGAGCGGACCATGCGCTGCACGCCCGCCGACAACGCGACTTCAGCGTGCGTAAAACCCTTATGCACTCGATACGAAATAGCGCGGTCGTTATACAGCGACGCGAACACGTGCTTCATGCGATCGAGCACTTCGTCGATGCCGACCACGTTCAGATAGCTTTCCTGCTGACCCGCGAACGATGCGTCCGGCAAGTCTTCAGCAGTCGCCGAAGACCGCACGGCGAATGACAGCTCTTCCGGCGAACTGGCCTGAAGCGTATCGAAGCCTTTGCGAATCAGTTCTTCGAGGCGCGGTTGCATCGGCGCGTCGACGATCCATTGGCGGATCTCCTTGCCAGCTTCGGCCAAGGCTTTCACGTCGTCGACGTCGAAGAGTTCCAGACGTTTGGCGATGCGCTCGGTCAGATTGTTGTGATGCAGGAAGTCGCGAAATGCCTGTGCCGTGGTCGCAAAACCAGTGGGCACCTGAACGCCGGCTTCGGCGAGCTGGCTGATCATCTCGCCGAGCGACGCATTCTTGCCGCCGACAACGTCGACGTCGGTCATTCGCAACTGCTCGAATGGAACTACATACGCTTGGTCCTTTGCAACGTTAGCTTCGTTAGTCATGTAAGCCCCTAAGGTGGATGGAATTCACGATCATGCAAGTGGGCTCGCAGCGGCGGCGCTCATTGGGGGCGCGTACCGCAACCTGCATAACCTGTTTGATAAGCACATGCCGCATGTTTCGATCCACGCGCCGTTTGGGGGCGGGACGTGTCGCGTAGCCGCCGAACGTGAGCCCTTCCAAAACCGCGTTGCGATGCTGGAAAACACGACTTCGAAACACATCGATATCGGTTAAAACTGCCCATAAAATCTACGTTTTGTTTCGAAAACGCACGAATGGGTGGTAACTTCCGTGAATCGATGATTAATCGTCCGCAATTGCTTATCGAACAGGTTGCCGCTATTCTACCGTGCTACCTCTGGGAAATGTTTCATCGCGGGGCATAAAAGCGCTGCGTAATGAGACCCTTCACACGTGGATGGTGTGGCGGCGCACATCAGGTGTTTTAGTGGATGCTTACTTTGGAGTTATTAGCCTGACGCCGCGCCCGGCGCGACGTAGATAAGTGTTCATGCCCAGGCCTTTTGCGTCAATCCGTCCGACCCATTAATCGACCATAATCAGCGTCAATTCATTTCACATAATTTCACGACCCTCAACGCCGATGCCGCCTACCGTATTCATCGTTTCCGATGGCACCGGGATCACTGCCGAGACCTTCGCACATTCGATCCTGTCCCAGTTCGACCAGAAATTCCGGCTCGTGCGCGTGCCGTTTGTTGACTCGACCGAGAAGGCGCATGCGACCATCGCGAAGATCAACGAGGCGGTGTCACTCGATGGCCGTCGGCCGATTGTGTTCACCACGTTGGTGGACAGCGCGTCGAACGAGATCGTGCGGCGGTCGAACGCGCTGGTGCTGAACATGTTCCAGACGTTTATCGAGCCATTGGAACTGGAACTCGACATCAAGTCGACGCACGCGATGGGCCGGGTCCACCAGAACGCGGATACGGACGAATACAAGAACCGGATTGAGGCGATCAATTTTTCGCTGGCGCACGACGACGGCCAGTCGAATCGGAATCTGTCCGATGCCGATGTGATCCTGGTCGGCGTGTCGCGTAGCGGCAAGACGCCGACGTCGCTTTATCTGGCGATGCAGTACGGTGTTAAGGCCGCGAATTATCCGTTGATTCCCGAGGACTTTGAACGTGGGCGGTTGCCTACGCCGTTGCTTCCGTATCGGGAAAAGATGTTTGGCTTGTCGATCGATCCGCAGCGGCTGGCGGAGATTCGCAACGAACGGCGGCCAGGGAGTAAGTATGCGGCGCTGGAGAATTGCCGCTATGAGATCAATGAAGCCGAGGCAATGATGAAGCGCGAAGGGGTCAAGTGGTTATCGTCGACGCATAAGTCGATTGAGGAAATCGCTACGACCATCTTGCAGGAAATCCGCTTGGAACGGCCTTCGTACTACTAGTTTTCGCTCGCGCCGGTGGACGGGGTTTGGGGGCGGGTGGTTCTGGGGTTAGTGGTCGGGGTTGGTGCTGGATTGGTCGACTCAGGGGTTAGCGGTCGGGGTCTATGCCGGGTTGCTGCTTTCAGCGTTAGTGGTCTGCGAGAGTCGGATTTTCTCTTTATCACTATTAGCCACTGTGCGTGGCGGCACGTCATTTCTTTGTCCAAAGCGACAAAGAAACGAAGCAAAGAAAACGCTTTCAACCACGCTACCCTAAGTGTCCACAGCGTGCAGTTTTCATTCATGGGTGCCCCAAAAGCACGGTGCTCGCCAGAGCCACGGATGTGTGAACCCCTCCTTCTCGCGAATCCTGACACGAACACGCTTCGCCCCGTACGCTCTCGGGCAAGCACATTTGCTAAGGAACCTGCACGGCCTCACGGGTATTTACGGCTGCGGTTTTTTGACAGGTTAGCTACTTGGTCCGTGCGACCGTATTCATAGGCCACAGCTTCATGCGTGTTTGTGTTTACTGCTTCAGTTTTTTGTGAATTGGCTGCGCGTTCTGTACAGCTATTTTCGTCGGTTACGGCCACCTGCATCTTTGCGGCTTCGTTTCTTGGCGGGTTGGCGACGAGGTTCGAGGCGCGTACACATTGGAGGGAGGTTGTCCGCGGATAGCGCGGGGTGCTCCTTGGGCAGGTTCAATCACTGGTGGCGAAGCGTGTGGTTCCTTGACAATGGTGCTTGCCCGAGAGCGTACGGGGCGAAGCGTGTTCATGTCAGGATTCGCGAGAAGGAGGGGTTCACACATCCTTCGCTCTGGCGAGCACCGTGCTTTTGGGGCACCTATGAATCAAAACTGCACGCTGTGGACACTTAGGGTAGCGTGGTTTAAAAGCGCTTTCTTTGCTTCGTTTCTTTGTCGCTTTGGACAAAGAAATGACGTGCCGCCACGCACAGTGGCTAATAGTGATAAAGAGAAAATCCAACTCAAGCAGACCACTAACACTGAAAGCAGCAACCCGGCATTGACCCGGACCGCTAACCCCAGAACCAACCACCCCAGCACAAACCCCGACCACCGCCCCCCTAGCGCGAGCGAAATCCCTGCCGACATTGCTCAAAAAGGCAAACCGCGGCGGCGGCCGCCACATTCAGCGACTCCATGCCACCCGGCTGGGGAATGGTCACCCGAAGCGTCGCGTGGTCGCGCCAAAATGGCGAAACACCCGCACCCTCATTGCCCATGACCCAAGCCACAGGCCCCGACAAATCCACATCGTAGATCGCCTTCGCACCGTGCGAATCAGTGATAGTCACCCGCACCTCGGGAGAAAACCGCGACAGCAATTCCGCCGGTTCAACATCCTCGTAAATGCCGAGCAGGAAATGCGCGCCCATGCCCGCCCGCAGCACCTTCGATGACCACGCAAACACCGTCCCGGGCATGCAAAACACATGCTGAATCCCAGCCGCCGCGGCACTCCGCAAAATAGATCCAACATTGCCGGCGTCCTGGATGCCATCGAGAACCAGACACGTCCCGGTAATGCGCTCGGGCAACAATGGCGCAACCTTCTCAACCAGCAACACCATCCCCACACCATGCACGACACTCGATAGCTGTCCGAACAAAGCATCGGGCAACGTATAAACATGCGCAGGATCGATCCGCCCGACAATCTGCCGCGCTTCATCGTGCTGAAGCGCACCCTCGGTGACAACGCACGTCTCAGGCTGCCCACCCACATCAAGATAAGCACTGGCGAGATGCAGCCCTTCGAGCAACGCGTGACCGCTGCGGCGCTGCTGCGCGGTCGATCCGGCGAGCGCCTTCAGGCGCTTGTAAAGCGGGTTATCCCGCGAGGTAATGGCTTTCACTTGGGGAGAATTCAGAACGGAGGAGCGTCGATGCCCTGCTCCGCGGCAGCCGCTTCCAGCACCCCGGCTGCAACGACCGGCAGCGCCGTGCCCAATCGCGCATGCGCCTCGCGCACGGGCGCAAACGAACGCCGATGATGCTCGCAAGGCCCATGTTCAAGCAACGCCCTGAGGTGCTGTGGTGTACCGTAACCGGCGTGGGCATCGAAACCGTAAACGGGGTGGACTTCGTGCAATTGCAACAGCATGCGGTCGCGCGTGACTTTAGCCAGAATCGACGCCGCCGAAATCTGCGCGATCAACGCGTCGCCACCAATAATAGCCACCGAACGCATCGACAATTGAGGACACCGGTTACCATCAATCTTCGCCACCGTCGGCGTAACCGACAACCCTTCCACCGCGCGTTTCATCGCGAGCATGGTGGCGTGGAGAATGTTGATTGTGTCGATTTCCTCAACCGTCGCCGAAGCCACGCAATAAGCCAGCGCACGGTCGATAATTTTCTCGTACAACTCCTCGCGCTTCCTGGCGCTCAACACCTTCGAGTCGTCAAGTCCGCGAATCCTGGGTTTCGATGGATCGAAGATCACCGCAGCCGCAACCACAGGACCCGCCAGCGGGCCACGGCCGGCTTCGTCCACGCCGCAAATGACGTCGGACGGCGTATCGACATCGAAGTCAAACGCAGGCTGCCCCGCGCGCCGTACCACGCCTTTCGCGACGATCTTCGCCATTACCGCGGCCTCCTCGTTTCCAGAACCTGCGCCACGGCCTCGGCCGCGCGTTGTGCGGTGTTCTGACGCAACGCGTGGTGCATTTCCGTGAAGATTTCCGTCAGTGTCGCGCGGTTCGCTTGGTCGTTCAACTGTTTGAGCGTGGCGTCGGCGAGCGCTTCCGGCGTGGCGAAATGCTGGAGAATCTCCGGCACGACAAACCGCCCGGCCAGAATGTTCGGCAAACCGACATACGGCAAATAACCCTGCCGCTGCATGATCTGACCCGTCAGCCAAGGCACCTTGTACGAGATGACCATCGGCTTCTTAAGCAACGCCGCTTCCAGCGTCACCGTGCCGCTCTTGACCAGGATGGCGTCGGCGGCGGTCATCGCGACCTGGGCCTTGCCTTCAGTAATAGTCAGGGCCAGATTCGGATGGGCGGCCACCAGCGGCTGCAACAATTCGCGCAACGCGGCAGTCGCCGCCGGCATCACGAAACGCACACCGGGTTCGCGACGCTGCATCAATTCCATCGCGTCGAAAAAGGTCGGGCCGATCAGCGCGATCTCCGAACGCCGGCTACCCGGCAACACGGCGATAATCGGACCGCCTTCCGGCAAGCCCAATGCGCGGCGCGCGCCTTCAACGTCAGGCACGAGCGGGATTTCATCGGCGAGAGGATGGCCCACGTACGTGGACGCAATACCCGCCTTCTCCATCAGCGCCGGTTCGAACGGGAACACGCACAGCATGTGATCGACGGCTTTGACGATCTTCTTGATCCGCCCGCCACGCCACGCCCAGATCGACGGACACACGAAATGCACCGTCGGAATACCGGCGTCGCGCAACGCGTGCTCGAGACCAAAATTGAAATCGGGCGCATCCACGCCGATAAACACCGACGGCGGCTCAGCCAGCAGTTGCCGCTTGAGCTCGTTGCGAATGCCCAGGATCTCGGGAATATGCTTCAGCGCTTCGACATAACCCCGCACCGTGAGCTTGTCCATCGGCCAGTGCGCGTCGAAACCAACGGCCGTCATGCGTGGGCCGCCAATACCATTGAACTGCGTGCCGGCCGGCAAGCGCTCATTCAGGCCGCCCAGCAGGGAAGCCGCGAGCAGATCGCCCGACGGCTCACCCGCCACCATCGCAACGCGCAGGGGGGCGGGGGCCAGCGTCATTGGGCGCTCGGTCAACGGATGATGCCGCGCTGCGACGCGTCGATAAAATCGGCCAGCGCCGTCACAGGCGCATCACCATCGCCGCCTGCGGACGCGAGTTCGCGCAATTGCACCTTCGCTTCTTCAAGCGTCGCGCCGCTCTTGTACACCACGCGATACGCCGAACGCAGCGCCGAAATAGCCTCAGCCGAAAAGCCGCGCCGACGTAGCCCTTCCACGTTGATACCGTGCGGTTCAGCCTTGTTACCGGCGGCAATCACGAATGGCGGAATGTCCTGCACGAGCGCGGAAGCCCCGCCCAGCATGGAATGCGCGCCAATGCGCACGAACTGATGCACGCCCGACATACCGCCGACAATGGCATGGTCGCCAATGATCACGTGCCCCGCCAGTTGCGCGTTGCTCGACATGACGATGTTGCTGCCGAGCTGGCAGTCATGGCCCACGTGCACGTATGCCATGATCCAGTTGTCGTCGCCGATGGTGGTCACGCCCGTATCCTGCACCGTGCCGGTATGAATGGTGGTGAATTCGCGGATGGTGTTGCGGTCGCCGATCACGAGCCGGGTGGGCTCGTCCTTGTACTTCATGTCCTGCGGCCGGCCGCCGACGGATGCGTAGTGGCCGATGCGGTTGTCGCTGCCGAGGACCGTATGGCCTTCGATTACGCTGTGCGAGCCGATAGTCGTGCGCGCGCCAATCTGCACGTGCTGGCCGACGATCGCGTACGGACCGACTTCGACGGATTCGTCGAGCTGCGCGCCCGGCTCGATGATCGCGGTAGGGTGAATCTTGCTCATGCGCCCTCGCCTGGTGTTCTGTTGCTGAGTTTGCTCTGCTCTGCCCTGATCAGCCGCGCCGGTTAAGGCGTGCCTGGCGTCTTCGTGTCGGCGGCCGTGTTCTTCACGGTGCACATCAACTCGGCTTCGGCTGCCACCGCACCGTCCACTTCGGCACGTGCGCTGAATTTCCAGATGCCGCGCATATAGCGCTCGAAGTTCACGTTCAGGATCAGCTGGTCGCCAGGTTCGACCACGCGCTTGAAACGCGCCTTGTCGATGCCCACGAAGTAATACAGGGTCGTTTCCGGATCGTGCGGTTCCTTTTCCTCGGCGAACGTCAGCAGCGCGGCCGCCTGCGCAAGCGCTTCGAGAATCAGCACGCCGGGCATCACCGGCCGTGTCGGGAAGTGACCCTGAAAATACGGCTCGTTGACCGTCACGTTCTTCAGCGCTTTGATGCTCTGATGCGGCGTGAGTTCGAGTACACGGTCGACAAGCAGGATCGGATACCGATGCGGCAGCAACGTGAGAATCTTGTGGATGTCTAGATTGATTTTTTCGGTGCTCATAGTCGTTCTGCTCGCGCGCTTCACAGCGCGGGTGTTGACTGCGAAACCGCTCGTCAGGAAACTTATAAGCTAACAAGCCTGCCAAGCGGCTTCGCGTGGGATGCCGGGTTTTACCGCGGGTTTTACCGCGGGTTTTACCGTCTTAATGCTTGCCTGAAGTGCTGTCCGGGGTGTTATTCGCGGTGGTATCCGGGTTAATGCCTGCGGCTACCGCCGCTTCGAGCGTCTTGATGCGTTCCCGCAACTTGTCCAGATTACGCACAATGGCCGCGCTTTTGTTCCAGTCCGCGTGATTCACGGCGGGAAATGCGCTGGTGTACATGCCCGGCTTCAGCAGCGACTTCGACACGCCGGACTGTGCCGTGACAATCACGTAATCCGCCAGCGTTACGTGGCCCGCAATGCCCACCGCGCCGCCGATCATGCAATGCCGCCCGATATTCGTGCTGCCCGCAATGCCCGCACAGCCTGCAATCACCGTATAGGCGCCGATCCGGCAGTTATGCCCGATCTGGACCAGATTATCGATCTTCACGCCTTCCTCGATCACCGTGTCGGCCATTGCACCCCGGTCGATCGTGGTGTTCGCACCAATCTCCACGTCCTGCGCCACGACCACGGCGCCGACTTGCGGGATCTTGACCCAGCTGCCGGTGCGCGCGTCGCCGTCGCCGGCAAAATCCGGCGCAAAACCAAAACCGTCAGCACCGATCACCGCACCCGCATGCACGATCACTCGCGCGCCGAGCTTACAGCCATGATAGACGGTCACGTGGGGATAAAGATGGACGTCGTCAGCCAGCTTCACGCCCCGACCGATAGTCACGCCCGCATCCAGCTTCACGCGCTCGCCAATCTCGGCGCCCGCTTCCACGCTCACGTGCGGCCCGATCACGGCGCTCGCGGCCACCTTCGCACGGGGATGGATAAACGCCGTGGGATGCACGCCGGGTTCGACCAGCGGCGTCGCGAGGTCGATGAAAACCTGCGCGACACGCGCAAAATAAGCGTAGGGATTCGCCGTGACAATAAAGTTACGCCCTTGCCGCGACGTCACTTTCTCCAGGTCCGCCGGCGAAATCAACACCGCACCGGCCTGCGTGCTTTCCACTTGAGACAAATACTTCAGGTTCGCGAGAAAGGCGAGTTGCGTGGGGCCGGCCTGGTCGAGCGGCGCGAGGCCGTTCACGCGATGCGCTGCATCGCCTGCTATGTCTCCACCGAACCGTTGTGTCAGTTCACCAAGCGTGATCGCGCTGTCAGATGCCATCCGGTACCGCTCCCGATCAGTTCGAACTACTAGCTGGATTGGCCGACAGGCTCGCCTGATTCGCGGCCAGCGCCTTCAGCACCTGATCAGTGATATCGATGCGCGGACTGACGTACACCGCTTCCTGCACGATCAGGTCGTAGTGCTGCGCCTCGGCAATCTGCTTGATGACCTTGTTGGCCCTGTCCAGCACGGCAGCAAGCTCTTCGTTGCGGCGCTGGTTCAGGTCTTCGCGAAATTCGCGCTGTTTGCGCTGGAAGTCCTGGTCGAGCTGCGACAAATCGCGTTGCTTGGAGGCACGGTCGGCAGGCGCCATGGCGGCGCCGTTCTTGTCCATTGCGTCCGACATGGTCTTCAGCCGCGCCGCCATGTCCTGCAACGCCTTGTCCCGCTTCGAAAACTCTTGTTCGAGCTTCGTCTGCGCCGCCTTGGCCGCTGCTGACTCACGCAAGATGCGATCGGAGTTGACGGCTGCAATCCGGGTCTCCTGCGCCTCTGCCTTGGCGGCACCCATCAGGCCGAGCGTCACCGACATAACAAGCGCCAACGCTACATGTTTCGAAAGCTTACCGGTTCGCAAAGTCTTCCTCACGTTACTTATTTACACCACTGACTGATGATGCCACCCAATCAGGTCACAGAATCAGATCACTAAGTCAGATCACTAAGCCAAGCCTCTGCGTCAGGTGTCCCGGTGCCGCGACAAGAACGGAAAACCGGACCACCGACACATCCCGATCGCGGTTTAGAACGCCGTACCGATCTGGAACTGGAACTTCTGATACTGGTCGCCGGCATGCTTCGTCACAGGGAAGCCCAAGCTCAACTTGAGCGGGCCAATTGGCGAAATCCACGCCAGACCGAAACCGTAACCATACCGCAGGCCGTTCGCACCCGTGCTGGTGCCGCCCTGACCCGGATCGCCCCAGACGTTACCGCCGTCAAGGAAGGTGAAGACGCGCAGCGTGCGGTCATAACCCGTACCCGGCAACGGGAAGGTCAGCTCGATGTTACCCACCGCCATGCGCGAACCACCGATCGGGTCTCCCGTGGTCGTGTCACGCGGACCCAGTGAGCTCGGTTCATAACCGCGAACCGAGCCGATACCGCCAGCATAGTAGTTCTTGAAAATCGGGTACGTCTGGCCGTCCAGGCCCTTACCGTAGCCGCCCTGCAAGTTCAGGCCGAGCACGAAGCCGCGCGCGAACGAGTAGTAATACTGAACCTGGGCGTCTGCCTTGATGTAGGTGGTGTTACCCGCCGGCGTACCGTATTCGAAGTTCGTCTGCGTGTAATACCCGCGGCTCGGGACCAATGCGCTATCACGATTGTCACGCGACCAGCCAACCGTCACCGGCACGTTGTTCACTACGCGGCCGAACTCGTTGACGTAGTCCTTGTAGCTCTGCGGCGTGTTGGCATCGACGTCGAGCGTGTTCTGCTCGAGGCCCGCGCCGAAGTACACCGTGTCCTGCTCCGAGAACGGAATGCCGAACTTCAGGTCACCACCGATGGTAACGATCTTGAAGCTCGAATCGGTCGAGTAATACAGCGGCTGATACGTGCGGTAGTACAGGTCGGTAATACGCTTGATGCCGTCGATGGTGAAATACGGATCGACTTGCGTCACCGTCAACGTCCGGTACGTCTTGGCCGTGTTGACATTGACCGAAAGGCTGGTACCCGAACCGAACACGTTGTCCTGCGACACGCCCGCTGACAGCACCACCTTGTCCGTCGACGAAAAACCCGCACCGAGCGTAATCGCGCCGGTCGGCTTTTCCGTGACTTTCACGTCCACGTCCACCTGGTCGTTCGTCCCTTCGACCGGAACCGTGGTCACATCGACATCGGTAAAGTACCCGAGACGATTCACGCGATCCTTCGACAGCGCCAGCCGGCTCGAATCGAACCATGAGCTTTCGAGCTGACGCATTTCCCGGCGCACGACTTCGTCACGTGTACGCGTATTGCCGGCGATGTTCACGCGCCGCACATACACGCGGCGACTCGGATCCACATTCAGCGTCAGGTCGACGGAGTGATCGGCTTGATTGATCTGCGGCTGTGCGTTGACCTGCGCGAACGCGTAGCCATATTCGCCGAGCTTGTCGACGATGGACTTCGTGGTCGCCTGCAGCTTCTCGGCCGAGAAACGGTCACCCGGTTTGATCTTGATGAGCTTGGTCAGCTCCGCCTCGCGGTCAAGCAGATTGCCCGAAAGCTTGATCGCGCTGATCTTGTACGGCTCGCCTTCGTGCAGCGCGATCGTCAGGTACATGTCCTTCTTGTCGGGCGAGATGGACACCTGCGTCGAGTCGATGTTGAACTCGAGATAACCGCGATTCAGGTAGTACGAGCGCACGTTTTCAAGGTCGCCCGAGAGCTTGTCCTTCGCGTACAGGTCGTTCTTCGTGTACCACGAGAACCAGTTCGGCGTGGACAACTGCATCTCGTCGCGCAGCGTGCTCGTGCTGACCGCCTTGTTGCCGATGAAGTTGATCTGGCGGATCTTCGCGCTCGGACCTTCCGCCACCGAGAACAGGATCTGCACGCGGTTGCGGTCGACCGGCGTCACGGTAGTCGTGACTTCGGCAGCATAGAACCCGCGCGTCAGATACTGACGCTTGAGTTCCTGTTCTGCCTTGTCGACGAGCGCCTTGTCGTACGAGCGCCCTTGCGACAAGCCTACCGCGCGCAACGCCTTCGCCAGGTTGTCCTTTTCGAACTCGTGGATCCCGGAGAAATCGATTTGCGAAATGGCCGGACGTTCCTGCACCTGCACCACCACCACGTTGCCCTGTGTGGCGATCTGGACGTCATTGAAGAAGCCCGTTGCATAAAGCGCGCGAATTGCCTCGGAGGCTTTGTCGTCGGTGAACGTGTCGCCCTGCTTGATAGGCAAATAGGCGAATACCGAACCGGGTTCAATGCGCTGCAGGCCATCAATCCGGATGTCCTGCACGACAAACGGCGTTGTCGCGTGCGCCGCCATTCCGGTTGCGGCCAATGCTGCGGCCACAGCCGACTTAGGAACAAAGCGATGAGGTTTGAACAACGTGCTTCCCCAGTGTGTATAGCTGCATCGAGCCGGACGGCGTTCGTTCAAGCGCCGCCAGACAAGATGAAAAAGGATCAAGGTTACGGCCAAGCCAGATCAAAAGCGGATCAGGCGGGCAAGGTCATTAAAGAGCGCGATCATCGACAAGGCGACGATGCAAACAAGACCCGCCCGCTGCAAAACCAACTGCCAGCGATCTGACACGGCTTTGCCGGTTGCGGCTTCAACCAAATAATATAACAGATGCCCACCGTCAAGAACCGGAATCGGTAACAAGTTCAACACGCCGAGGCTGATACTCACGAGCGCGAGGAACGATAGAAACGCCGACAATCCAAGCCGCGCGCTCTTGCCGGCGTAATCAGCGATCGTCACCGGCCCAGAAAGATTTTTCAGCGACGCTTCGCCCGTGATCATCCGCCCGAACATGCGCAGCGAATAAATGCTGATGTCCCAGGTCCGCCTGACGCCCAACTGCAGGCTTTCGACCGGCCCGTAACGCACGTCCACCGCCGGAATCCGGGTCGCGAGCGACGCGCCGATCCGGCCGACATCGCGATGCGTGGCAGCGTCCTGCTTGAGCTCCGGCACGATCTGCACGGCGCGCTGCGCACCGTTGCGCTCGATTGTCAGCGAAACCGGCGTACCCGGACGATGCTGCACATAGTCGATAAAACCCATCGCGTTATCGATCTTTTTACCGTCGATAGCGCGCAACACGTCACCCGCCTGCAAGCCCGCTTTCGCCGCCGCGCTGCCCGCTTCCACGCCGGCCACCGCCAGCGTGCCGCCACCCGGCTCGAAGCCGAGTTTATCCATGAAATCCTGGTCGACGTCCTGATCGTCGATCTTGCCCACGCTCACCGGGAAATCGAACGTGCCCTCGTTCGTCTTGGCCGTCAGCACCACAGGGCGGTGATCGAACGAAGCATCGAGCAGTTTCCAGCGCAGATCGGACCACGAGCGCACCTTGTGCGTCTCGCCACTCGCGTCGCTGCTGCCCTGCACATCGCGCATTGAAACGATCGTCTCGCCGCCCTCGAAGCCCGCCTTGGCGGCGACGGTGTTAGGCGCGGGCGTCGCAAGAATCGCCGCCGGCTCAGACACACCCCCGGCAAACACGCCGGCGAACAACAAAATGGCGAGAATGAAGTTCGCCACCGGACCCGCTGCAACAATCGCGATCCGCTTGAACACCGGTTGACGATTGAATGCGCGCGGCAAATCGGCTTCGGGAATGCTCGCTTCCGCTTCCCGTTCGTCGAGCATCTTCACGTAGCCGCCCAGCGGCAGCGCGGAGATCGTCCACTCGGTGCCGGTGCTCTTGCTGACCCACTTCACGAGCGGCTTGCCGAATCCGACCGAAAATCGCAGGACCTTCACGCCGCACAGTCGCGCGACGCTGTAATGGCCGAATTCGTGGACGACGACCAGCACGCCGATAGCCACCACAAACGCAACGATTTCAATCAGGAAGTTCATGGCGACCTCAGTGCAGGACGCGTTCGGCGTGCGGCGCGTCGGCTGTCAGCAAAGCGGCGAACTCGCCTGCCAGGCGACGCGCTTCGGCATCGGCGGCGAGCACTTCATCGAGCGTGGAGGCACTGCCGTTCGGCAACGCATCCAGCACGCGCTCGACCACTTCCCCGATCGCCATGAAGCCGATACGGCGAGCAAGGAACGCCTCCACCGCGACCTCGTTGGCCGCGTTGAGCGCCGCGCTCGCGGTGCCGCCGGCTTCCAGCGCCTTCAGCGCGAGCGCGAGGCAAGGGAAACGTTTCAGGTCAGGCTTCTCGAAGGTGAGCGACGCAATTTGTGCGAGATCAAGTTGAGCGACACCTGAATCCACACGTTTCGGAAACGCCAGCGCATAGGCGATCGGCGTGCGCATGTCGGGGTTGCCGAGTTGCGCGAGTACCGAACCGTCCGCGTATGAAACGAGCGAATGAATCACGCTTTGTGGATGGATCAGCACTTCGATGCGCGATCCCGGCACGTTGAAAAGCCAATGCGCCTCGATCACTTCGAGACCCTTGTTCATCATCGTGGCGGAATCGACGGAAATCTTGCGGCCCATCGCCCAGTTCGGATGCTTGCAGGCTTCGTCGGGCGTGACGTGGCGCAGCGTTGACGGCTCGCGGGTGCGGAACGGGCCGCCGGATGCCGTCAAAATAATCTTCGATACCCCGCCGTGCAACGCTATTTCACGCGGCATGCACTGGAACACCGCGTTGTGCTCGCTATCGACCGGGAGGAGCACCGCGCCGTTGTCGTGCACCGCGTCGATGAAAATCTTGCCCGACATGACCAGCGCTTCCTTGTTGGCCAGCAGGATGCGCTTGCCCGCACGGGCGGCAGCCAACGTGGGCGCGAGCCCCGCAGCTCCCACGATAGCAGCCACCACCGTGTCGCAGCCGGCGCTCGCCGAGGCGTCTACAAGCGCTTGCGGGCCATAGCTCACCTCGGTCTTGCAGCCTTGGGCGCGCAGTGCGGCGGCGACCTTCGCGGCGGTATCGGCGTCACCGACCACCGCTACTTCCGGCTGGAACCGCACACATTGATCGACGAGCTTGTCGCCGTTGCGATGCGCGCTCAGCGCGTAGACCTTGAAACGGTCCGGGTGCCGCGCCACGACGTCGAGCGTGCTTTCGCCGATCGAGCCCGTGGAGCCGAGCAGAGTCAGACGTTTTTGCATAAATCCTTCTTTAGCCGATTAGCCGATTGACTGGGCAACAGGACCGAGCAACAGGAGTGCGATCGGCAATACAGGCAACAATGCGTCGATCC
Organism: Caballeronia sp. LjRoot34; assembly: GCF_964253815.1. NCBI lineage: Bacteria > Pseudomonadati > Pseudomonadota > Betaproteobacteria > Burkholderiales > Burkholderiaceae > Caballeronia > Caballeronia sp. LjRoot34. Next base: position 1,472,215 of record NZ_CAXUSB020000001.1, on the reverse strand, counting down.
GGTCAAGGACGCCACCGTGCCCGGGCAGCAATCCGCTCGAATCCTTGACGCCCGCCTGGCGTTTCAGCAGAGACTCGAACAGGTCGCCAATTACGCTGAATACGGTCAGCACCGTCAACGAGAGGAGCGCCCCGGCCCAGCCGAGATGCGCCACCAGCGCCGAAAAAAGTGTCGGCGCAAAAACCAGCGTGGCCGCGCCCGCCGAACCGACGATCATCACCGCCAGCCAGCCACCCAACGCGCCTTCGCGGGTTTTGCCGGGGCTGATGGACGGTGCAAGTTTATGCCGGCCGAACGCTTTTCCGGCGAAGTATGCGCCAATGTCGGCCAGCCATACGACTAGGAGAAGCGATAGCACGAACGCCACCCCGACCGTACGGGCCGTAACCAGCGCGTGCCAGCAGGCCACGAACGTCACAATGCCGGCGAACAGCAGGAACACGCGCCACGCGCCGTCGGCAAGAGCGGGCTTGCGCGCAAGCGCGAACGGGCCGGCCAGCACCCAGAATATGGCCGCCATCTGATACAGCGGTTTGTAACCCAGCCCGAGTCGCGTACTGGCGATCAGCGCCATGCCGGCAATCACCGCGTACACCACCGGCGACCCGCCGGTCAGCTTGAGCAGCCGCCCCCATTCCCAGGCAGCGAAGATGACCACAACCGCGATCAATGCCGCGAAAACGCCCACCGGCGCGAACAACGTGATTGGCAGAAGCACTGCCAGCAGGACGATTGCCGTGATGACACGGGTCTTTAGCATGAAAGGGTGTCGGCCTTCTGCGATTGCGGTTCGAGTTGCGCACTGGTCCGCCCGAACCGCCGTTCGCGCTCAGCATACGATTCGATCGCGCGAGCCAGTGCTTCGGCGTCGAAATCGGGCCAGTAGGTATCGGTGAAATAGAGTTCTGTGTACGCCATCTGCCACAGCAGGAAATTGCTGATGCGCTGCTCCCCGCCCGTCCGGATGAACAGGTCCGGCTCCGGCGCATAGGCCATGGCCAGGTGCTGCTCGAACGCCGCTTCGTCGACCGGAACAACGCGGCCTTCCAGAACCGACTGCTCCGCCAGCTTTTTCGCCGCCTGCATGACGTCCCAGCGGCCGCCGTAATTTGCCGCGATGGTCAGTGTCAGGCGCGTATTGCGCGCCGTCTTGGTTTCGGCGCGCTGGATCAGCGCACGGATGCGCTCGTCGAACATGGAGGTGTCGCCGACCACGCGCAAACGGATGCCGTTCGCGTGCAGCTTGCCGACTTCCCGCTCCAGCGCCGTCACGAACAGGCGCATGAGGAACGAGACTTCGTCAGTCGGACGACGCCAGTTTTCGGAACTGAAAGCGAACAGCGTCACGAATTCGACGCCCTGGCGCGCACAGCTTTCGACCGTTGCCCGCACGGCGTCCACGCCGCGCGTGTGGCCGGCCACGCGCGGCAGGCGCCGCTGCGTCGCCCAACGGCCGTTGCCGTCCATGATGATCGCGATATGACGCGGGACAGCCGCGACATCGGGTACGCGAACGGTAGAGCTGGTATAGGTCATGGCCGCTGAATCTAAGTATCGACAGAGTGACGCGCCGGCACGACGCAAGAGACCGGAAACGGCCTCAAACCGTCATGATTTCGGCTTCTTTCGACACAACCAGCTTGTCGATTTCCGCGACGTTTTTATCGGTGAGCTTCTGGACGTCATCGCTTGCACGACGTTCGTCGTCCTCGGAGATTTCCTTGTCCTTCACGAGTTTCTTGAGTTGCTCGTTGGCGTCGCGACGCAGATTGCGCACGGCAATCTTGGCGTTTTCGCCTTCGCTTTTTACAACCTTCACGAGCTCGCGGCGGCGTTCTTCGGTCAGCGCGGGCATTGGGACGCGAATCTGATCGCCCTGGTTGGAGGGGTTCAGGCCCAGATCCGAATCGCGAATCGCCTTTTCCACCACCGGCACCATCTTCTTTTCCCACGCCTGCACGCCAATTGTCCGGGCGTCGATCAGCGTCATGTTCGCTACTTGCGAAATGGGTACGCTCGAGCCGTAGTAATCCACCTGGATATGGTCCAGCAAGCCCGTGTGGGCGCGGCCCGTACGGATCTTTGCGAGATCGTTCTTGAACGCTTCGATCGATTTTTGCATCTTCTGATCGACGCTCTTCCTAATGTCAGCCAAACTCATGTGAGCCTCCGTACTTTTATTGCATGCAGTGCTGGCGGTGGCGGCGCGGTTCCTTGGGAGCACGCCCGCCCTCGTCCTTTTGTCACCGCGAGAGTTTACACGTGGACGAGCGTACCTTCGTCGTCGCCTTGAACGATGCGCTTGAGCGCGCCCGGCTTATTGATCGCAAACACGCGAATAGGCAGCTTCTGGTCGCGGCACAGCGCAAACGCCGTCGCGTCCATGACCTGCAGATTCTTGCCTATCGCTTCGTCGAAACTGATCGTGCTGTAGCGGGTAGCGGTCGGGTCTTTCTTGGGATCGGCGGAATATACACCGTCCACTTTCGTCGCTTTCAACACGACTTCCGCGCCAATCTCCGAACCGCGCAGTGCAGCGGCCGTATCGGTGGTGAAAAACGGGTTGCCCGTACCCGCCGCGAAAATGACCACTTTGCCTTCTTCGAGCTGGCGAATGGCGCGCGGGCGGATGTATGGCTCGACCACCTGGTCCATGCGCAGCGCGGATTGCACGCGCGCCTCGATACCGGCGTGGCGCATGGCGTCCTGCAACGCGAGCGCGTTCATCATGGTCGCGAGCATGCCCATGTAGTCGGCCGTTGCACGGTCCATGCCGGCCGCACCGCCCGCCACGCCGCGAAAAATATTACCGCCGCCGATAACAACCGCGAGTTGCGTACCCATGCGCACCACTTCCGCAACGTCTGCCACCATCCTTTCGATTGTCGCGCGATTGATGCCAAAGGCATCGTCGCCCATTAGTGCTTCGCCGGAGAGTTTGAGGAGTACGCGTTTGTAGGCTGTGGGCATATGAGGGTTCCGATCGCGCCGAGAGGGAGTGCAACAACGTAGAACTGTAGGGGTGAAACGATATTTCCGGCAAGCATCCCATATTGGACAAGCCGCGGCGGCGCAACGGATTCACCCGGGGGTTAACCTGAATCAACCCCGGTTTGCCCGTCCAGCGCGGTCTTGACCGCCATGAGGGCGCGAGACGGACGTTCCGCGTTGGGGAACGCCCGTCTCACATTTAGCTGCATTTAGCTGCTTTTCACTGCATTTTTGACTCGGAGGCCAGTGTGTCTGCGTCGAGCGGCCCGGTTGAACGGGCCGGCTGATGCTGCGCCGACTGCTATCCGCGACTGCTGTATCTAGCCAGCTGCGCAGTCCTGACCGCCGTTTGACGCTTTAGCCTTGCTTGGCGGCGGCAACTTGTGCGGCCACTTCGGCAGCGAAGTCATCCGACCGCTTTTCGATGCCTTCGCCGACCACGAACAGCGCAAACTTCTGCACCGACGCGCCTGCCGCCTTCAACATCTGTTCGATCGTCTGCTTGTCGTTCTTAACGAACGTCTGGTTCAGCAACGAAACTTCCTTCAGGTACTTCTGGACGCTGCCGTCGACCATCTTGGCGACGATCTCAGCCGGCTTGCCCGATTCCGCGGCCTTTTGCTCGGCGATGCTGCGTTCCTTCGCGATCAGTTCCGCCGGAACGTCGTCCGACGACAGCGAAACCGGCTTCATTGCAGCGATGTGCATGGCAACGTCCTTGCCGACCTGCTCGTCCGCGCCCGCGAACTCGACCAGCACGCCGATGCGCGTACCGTGGAGATACGAAGCCAGCTTGTTGGCGGATTCAAAACGCACGAAACGGCGAATCGACACGTTTTCACCAATCTTGCCGACCAGCGCGAGACGCACGGCGTCGACCGTCGAGCTTTCCAGCGGCAGCGCGCCGAGGGCGGCGACATCGGCCGGGTTGCTCTTTGCCACGATCTCGGCGACGGTTTTGCCGAATGCCAGGAAGTCGTCGTTCTTGCCGACGAAGTCCGTTTCGCAATTCAGTTCGACGATCGAACCCACGCCGCCGTCGATGTGCGCCGTGATGATGCCTTCAGCCGTCACCCGCGACGCAGCCTTGCTCGCCTTGTTGCCCAGCTTCACGCGCAGCAGCTCTTCAGCGCGCTCCATGTCGCCTTCGGCTTCCGTCAGCGCCTTCTTGCATTCCATCATGGGCGCGTCGGTCTTTGCGCGCAGTTCTGCCACCATGCTTGCGGTAATTGCCGCCATCATTTGCTCCTTGAGTCTGTGCCGTGCTTTCACACGTTCGCACTATTGACACGCGCCGCCGGCGAGAAATGCCCGCGGCCAGAATGGGGATGCTGCCTGATACTTCGATAACTTCGATACTTCACAGATACTTCACGACTGTTTCGCGTTCTGCTGCCCACGAATAGTGCCGTTGTCACTTTACGTTGCAGTGGCTGCCGGTTAAAAAAAGGGGGCCTTTCGCAAAGCCCCCTTTTTTGCCGAAACCATCATGTCGGCGTCTTCTGCAGAGACTTACGCTTCTGCGTTGACTTCCACGAACTCGTCGCCTTCGCCGCTGCGAACTGCCTGAACCACTTCGTTCACCGCGCTCGAACGGCCTTCCAGGATCGCGTCGGCCACGCCCTTCGTGTACAACATGACTGCCTTGCTGGCGTCGTCGTTACCCGGGATCACGTAGTCGATGCCTTCCGGCGAGTGGTTCGTATCAACCACGGCAATAACCGGAATGCCCAGCTTCTTGGCTTCGGTCACGGCAATCTTGTGGTAACCAACGTCAACCACGAAAATTGCGTCCGGAATGCCGCCCATGTCCTTCACGCCGCCAATCGACTTGATCAGCTTGGCCATTTCACGTTCAAACAGGAGCGCTTCCTTCTTGCTCATGCGTTCCGTTTCACCGGCTTCCAGCGCTGCTTCCATGTCCTTCAGGCGCTTGATCGATACTTTCAGCGTCTTGAAGTTGGTCAGCATGCCGCCGAGCCAGCGCGCGTTCACGAAAGGCATACCAGCGCGTTGCGCTTCTTCCGCCACCGTGTCACGCGATTGGCGCTTCGTGCCAACGAACAAAATCGTGCCGCGATTCGCTGCCAGCTGACGCACGTACTTCAGCGCGTCGTTGTACATCGGCAGCGTTTTTTCGAGGTTGATAATGTGAATCTTGTTGCGATGACCGAAAATGAACGGAGCCATTTTCGGGTTCCAGAAGCGAGTTTGGTGACCGAAGTGGACACCGGCTTCCAGCATTTCACGCATTGTTACTGCCATGAGAGTTCTCCGCGAGGGTTAGGTCTTAAGCCGGCTGCCGCATCGGGCGCCCCGTGTTTCTTAGCTTTTCGGGGCGCCGGACACCCTGGGTGCGCCGGCTTGCGATTCAAGTCCACTCTTCCCCGCACCTTCTCTCCATGTGTTTTTCAGAAAACATAATTTTCAGAAAAAACGCATTGAGAAGACGATTACAAAGTAGATGCAGACTTAGCCAGCGAGTATATCACGCTCAAACGGCACGACTCAAGATGCCCGTTCATCCGGATGCGGGCCCGGGCGCCGTTGCTTGCTGTCCCGCCAAGCGCCGCGGACGGGACAGCAAGCAACAAAACGTCGGCAAAACAATCGCAGAATTCATGTGCCGGCTGCTCTAAAACCGCCGCGCCGGCCCGCCCCGGGTGCGGCGAGCCCTCTAAGGTGCGATAATGATCGATTGGCGCCCGCCGCCGCTTATACGCATTCTCGATACAAGTCATGTCCATTACGCTGAAAACCGACCACGATATCGCGCAAATGCGCGTCGCCTGCCGACTTGCCAGCGAAGTGCTCGACTTCATCACGCCTCATATTGTCGCTGGCGTGACGACGGGCGAACTCGATCGGCTTTGCCACGAGTACATGCTGAAAGAACAAGGCACGGTGCCCGCGCCGCTGAATTACCAGCCGCCCGGCTATCCGCCGTACCCGAAAGCCACCTGTATCTCGGTCAACGACGTGATTTGCCACGGCATTCCCGGCGACAAGGCGCTGAAAAACGGCGACGCGCTGAATATTGACATCACCGTGATCAAGGAAGGCTATTTCGGCGATACCAGCCGGATGTTCCTGGTCGGCGAAGGATCGATCCTGGCGAAACGCCTGGTGCAAACCACGTTCGACTGCATGTGGCTCGGAATCGACCAGATCAAACCGGGCGCGCATCTCGGCGATATCGGGCACGCCATCCAGAAATATGCCGAAGCGCAAGGCTACAGCGTGGTGCGCGAGTACTGCGGCCACGGCGTGGGCCAGGTTTTTCACGAAGATCCGCAAGTGCTGCACTACGGCCGGCCCGGCACGGGCATCGAATTGCAGGCGGGCATGATCTTTACGGTCGAACCCATGATCAATGCTGGCCGCCGCGATATCCGCACCATGCCCGACCAGTGGACTGTCAAGACGCGCGACCGCAGTCTGTCCGCGCAATGGGAGCATACGGTGCTGGTTACGCCGACAGGTTATGAAGTGCTGACCGTGTCGGCGGGCACGCAAGCGCCTTCGGAATTGATCGCCGCAGCGGCTTGAAGCGGCTTGAAGTGGCTTGACCGAGAACCCGGAGCATGTGGTTCTACCGTTGACCGGCCGGGTTTTTTTGACGCTGCAGGTTGTGGCCGAGTCGTGCACGTATCGTGTTCCGGCCTATATCAACCGGAGCGAATCTCGCTATTTGGGTTGTGCTCCGCCCGTCAGGCGCTTTTCGCGCCATGAATTGTTGTCGTGAGTCGCGCCGGATCTTGAGTTGTGCCCGATCAAGCCAGAGTTATTTCGCCCGGTTTAAAGACGGCTTAAGCTTGCTGTATAGCGTGGTATAGGAAGCTTACGGCGTCTCGCCTTGGTCCGCGCCCAACAACTCGGGCTCGTGGTCAAGACTGGTCAGACAGCACCTGCGTTGCCACGCCGCATGCAGCCCATGTCCGGGGTGCGCACTGACCGCATCGCGCGTGACCTGATTTAAAACCGGCGAACCGCCTGTTCGCCACGATCAATTTTCATCCACTGACTTGACGACCCGCCTGCCCATGAGCGTACCTGCCGACGCCCCGCCCCAAGCCGATTCGTTGAAAGCCTCGTACAAGACGGCCAAGGCCGCCCTGCTCGAGCGCTTCCAAAGCGCAACCAACGTCGATGGCCTGATGCATGCCCTCGCGCGCGCCACCGACGAAGCGCTCCAAGGCGCCTGGGAGGCCTGCGCCATGCCGAAATCGGCGGCGCTGATTGCGGTCGGCGGTTACGGGCGCGGCGAACTTGCGCCCTATTCGGACGTCGATATCCTCGTCCTCCTGCCCGATGACGAAACGCCCGACCACACCGCTTCACTGGCCGCGCGTATCGAGCGGCTGATTGGCATGGCGTGGGATCTTGGCCTGGAGATCGGCAGCAGCGTGCGGTCGGTGACGCAGTGCATAGATGAAGCAAGCAACGACATCACCATCCAGACCTCGCTGCTGGAAGCGCGGCGCATCGTAGGCAACGAAACGCTGTTCGAGACCTTCGAGGGGCGATATCGGCAGACGCTCGATCCGCGTGCGTTCTTCCAGGCGAAAGTCCTGGAGATGCGCCAGCGGCACGCCAAGTATCAGGACACGCCATACAGCCTCGAGCCGAATATCAAGGAAAGCCCGGGCGGATTGCGTGACCTGCAGCTTATTTTATGGATCTCGCGCGCGGCCGGTTTCGGCAGCAGCTGGCGTGAACTGGATTCGCGCGGGCTGATTACCGAGCGCGAAGCCAGCGAACTGCGCCGCAACGAAGGTTTTCTGAAGACCCTGCGCGCGCGGTTGCATGTGATTGCGCGGCGGCGCCAGGACATCCTCGTCTTCGACTTGCAAACGGCGCTGGCCGAAAGCCTCGGCTATAAAGCGACTTCGTCCAAGCGCGCGAGCGAACAGCTCATGCGCCGCTACTACTGGGCCGCTAAAGCCGTCACGCAGCTTGCCACCATCCTGATCCAGAACGTGGAAGCGCAACTGTTTCCATCGACGAGCGGTATTACCCGCGTGCTCAACGAGCGTTTCGTCGAGAAGCAGGGCATGCTGGAAATTGCCAGCGACGACGTTTTCGAACGTGAACCCAACGCCATTCTCGAAGCGTTCCTGCTGTACGAACAAACGCGCGGCGTGAAGGGTTTATCCGCCCGAACGCTCCGGGCAATCTATAACGCACGTGACCTGATGGGCCGCGACTGGCGGCGGGACCCCGAAAACCGGCGCCTGTTCATGGAGATCCTGAAGCAGCCCGAAGGCATCACGCACGCGCTGCGGCTGATGAACCAGACAAGCGTGCTGGGGCGTTACCTACTCAACTTCCGGCGCATTGTCGGACAGATGCAGCATGACCTGTATCACGTCTATACCGTCGATCAGCACATCCTGATGGTGTTGCGCAACATCCGGCGCTTCGCGATGGCCGAACACGCGCATGAATACCCGTTCTGCAGCCAGCTGATGGGTAATTTCGAGCGCTCCTGGGTGCTGTACATCGCGGCACTTTTTCACGATATCGCCAAGGGCCGCGGCGGCGATCACTCCGTGCTCGGCATGGCGGATGCACGGCGTTTTTGTCGTGAACACGATGTTGGCGCGGACGACAGCGACCTGGTCGTTTGGCTCGTGGAACAGCATCTGACCATGAGCCAGGTCGCGCAAAAGCAGGACACGAGCGATCCGGAAGTCATCAAGCAATTTGCATCGATGGTCAAGACCGAGCGCCGGTTGACCGCGCTGTATCTGCTGACCGTCGCCGATATCCGCGGCACCAGCCCCAAGGTCTGGAACGCATGGAAAGGCAAGCTGCTCGAGGATTTGTACCGCGCCACGCGCGCCGTGCTCGGCGGCGCCGAACTGCACGCGCACTCGGAACTCAAGTCGCGCCAGGAAGACGCGCTCGCGTTGCTGCGCCTTGAAACCGTGCCCGAAAACGCGGAAAAAGTGTTGTGGGACAAGCTTGATGTCGGCTATTTCCTGCGCCACGACGCCGCCGATATCGCCTGGCAAACCCGCGTGCTTTATAAACACGTGGAGAGCGAAAAGCCGATCGTACGGGCGCGGCCTTCGCCGATTGGCGCCGCGCTTCAAGTGTTGGTGTATGTGCAGGACCGGCCCGATTTGTTCGCCGGGATCTGCGCGTATTTCGACAAAAACGGCCTGTCCGTGCTCGATGCGCGCGTCACAACGACCCGACACGGCTACGCGCTCGACAATTTTCTGGTCGCGCATCCCGACCATGACGGGCATTATCGCGACATTGCGAATCTCGTCGAACAGCAGTTGAGTACGCTGCTGACTGCTGAAGGCATCTTGCCGGAACCGTCGAAGGGACGTGTTTCCCGGCTTGTGCGCACTTTTCCGATCACGCCGCGCGTGGATTTACGTCCCGACGAACGTGGTCAGTATTACATCCTGTCCGTATCGGCTAACGACCGGCAGGGCCTCCTTTATTCGATCGCGCGGGTTCTGGCCCAGCACCGGATCGGCGTCCACGCGGCGCGGATCAATACGCTTGGCGAACGCGTGGAAGACGTGTTCCTGCTCGACGGCAAAACCCTATCCGACAACCGGACGCAGATCCAGGTCGAAACCGAACTGCTGCGCGCGATCGCAGCCTGAGAATATATGCGCGTCAAACTGACAGCGAAACACCCGCGCCCGGCATCGCCGGCACGTTCCCCCGTTCGTACCGGCAGCGCTGCCGGACGAAAAAAGCCCGCACGCGCTGAAATCGCGAGCGGCGATCGGCCAGTGCGTAGTGATAAACCGGCTGGCGGTGCACGACCGTCGGGTACGGGTGAGCGTCGCCCGTTCACGCCGCGTGGCGATGCGCCGCGTGGTCCGAGTGGTGATCGTGGGCCCCGGCCTTCGTTTGGCGATCGTGGCGCTCCGCGCGGTGATCGGCCTTCTGGTGATGGCGAACGTCGTCCGTATGCGCCCCGTGGCGATGCGCCGCGTGGTCCGAGTGGTGATCGCGGGCCCCGGCCTTCGTTTGGCGATCGTGGCGCTCAGCGTGGTGACCGCCCTTCCGGCGATGGCGAACGTCGCCCGTACGCGCCGCGTGGCGATGCTCCGCGTGGTCCGAGCAGTGATCGTGGTCCGCGTCCCTCGTTTGGCGATCGTGGCGCTCCGCGTGGTGATCGGCCCTCTGGTGATGGCGAACGTCGTCCGTTCACGCCGCGTGGTGATGCTCCCCGTGGTCCGAGTGGTGATCGTGGTCCGCGTCCGTCGTTTGGCGATCGTGGTGCTCCACGTGGTGATCGACCTTCTGGTGATGGTGAACGTCGTCCGTTCACGCCTCGTGGCGATGCTCCCCGTGGTCCGAGTAGTGATCGCGGCCCGCGTTCTTCGTTTGGTGACCGTGGCGCTCCGCGCGGTGATCGGCCTTCTGGTGATGGCGAACGTCGTCCGTTCACGCCGCGTGGCGATGCTCCGCGTGGTCCGAGTAGCGACCGCGGGCCCCGGCCTTCGTTTGGCGATCGTGGCGCTCCGCGCGGTGACCGCCCTTCCGGCGATGCTGAACGTCGTCCGTTCACACCTCGCGGCGATGCTCCGCGTGGCCCAAGCAGCGATCGCGGTCCGCGCCCGTCGTTTGGCGACCGTGGCGCTCCGCGCGGTGACCGCCCTTCCGGCGATGGCGAACGTCGCCCATACGCGCCGCGTGGTGATGCTCCACGCGGTCCAAGCAGCGATCGCGGCCCCCGTCCGTCCTTCGGCGACCGCGGTGCCCCACGTGGCGACCGCCCCTCAAGCGACAACGAACGCCGTCCGTTCAAACCCCGCGATGATTCGCGCGGCCCAGGCAGCGACCGCACGCCCCGCCCATCGTTTAATGACCGCGGTGACCGCAGCGCTCCGCGCGAGCGCAACCATTCGCACGATGGCAGCCCGCGCCCAGCCCCTACCGACCGCCAACGGCCCTCAGGCGACAGCCCTTACGTAGCACGCGACACATCCGGACGCTTCGGCGATGAGCACAAACCCGCCGCGCGCAAACCGGTATCGAAACCGTCAAAACCGCGTGACGTCGACGCTCCGCCCTCGCCCGCCCGCATCGCACGCGAAAATGAAGAAGGGCTCGTGCGCTTGTCGAAGGTGATGTCGGAACTCGGCCTGTGCTCGCGCCGCGAAGCCGATGAATGGATCGAAAAAGGCTGGGTTCTGGTCGACGGCGAAGTCATCGATACGCTCGGCACCAAGATTCGTCCCGACCAGAACGTTGAAATCGCACCCGCCGCGCACGCGGCCCAGATGCAGCAGGTCACCATTCTGATCCACAAGCCGGTTGGCTACGTGTCGGGTCAGGCGGAAGACGGCTATCAGCCGGCTGTCACGCTGGTCAATCCGTCCAACCATTGGGCCGACGACCAGTCCGGCATCCGCTTCACGCCGCTGCATTTGCGCACGCTTGCACCGGCAGGCCGTCTGGATATCGATTCGACCGGCCTGCTCGTCCTGACCCAGGATGGCCGGGTGGCGAAGCAACTGATCGGCGGACATTCGGACGTCGATAAGGAATATCTCGTGCGCGTGAAATTCGGCGAGCATGAAGTCGATATCGAGCCGCATTTCCCGCCCGAAAGCCTCGCATTACTGCGCCACGGACTTTCCCTCGACGACGTGCCGCTCAAAACAGCGCAGGTCAGTTGGCAAAATGGTGAACAGTTGCGCTTTGTGTTGCGCGAAGGCAAAAAGCGCCAGATTCGCCGGATGTGCGAGCTGGTTGGGCTGGAAGTGGTTGGCCTGAAGCGGATCCGGATGGGCCACGTGACGCTCGGCGCCTTGCCGCCGGGCCAGTGGCGTTATCTGGGCGCGGACGAAGCGTTCTAAAAACAGCTTCGCTGCCTTCTCCGCGCGCTTCAAAACGTCGCGGAAAAACGACGAAATTGTTACCAATCGATGCGAACGGCACCTGCCGATCGCATCGATTTTTTTTGGCCGATTTTTTGGCTAAAGAAAATATGACACATGACCGTTAGTCAGGTACACGCGCAATTTACCGCTTCAAGTCGCGTGTGCTTGGGCGAATGCTGCGAAGTGCTACTGGAGAATTGCCATGTCCGTTGAGATCATTGTTCGCGAAACCAAAACCGGCCTCGAAATCATCAGCGGCCGACGTCGACTCGACGCGCTGCTCGCCGTGCACGACGAAGTTGTCGTGATGAGCCCGGGCGTGGGTGAAGTGGTCATCGCGCGGTTGCCGGACGGACGCTTGCAGGCATCGGCGAATCCGGAGCACATTGCATTGTTCCGCCAGCCGGCAATGGCGTCGGGACCCAAGAAAAGCTTCGCCTGAGGATGAGGCCGCCGGGCTCCGGCGGTTTTTGCTTCCTTGATGCATGAATGATCCAGCTAAACGAAACGGCCTGATCCTGTACGGCACGGCTGAGCGCGTCGCCAATTCATCATGCACCGCGAAAAGGCTGCATCTCGCCAAACCACCCCACCAAACAAAAGGGCCGCGATTCTTCGCGGCCCTTATTCCTTTCAGCGGCTGACCAGCCGGTCAACCAGCCGTTCGCCCGTCGATCGATCAATCGTCGCTTTTCGGATCGAGTCCTGGAAACAGGATCTCGGTGAAGCCGAACTTCGAGAAATCCGTGACGCGCATGGGATAAAGCTTGCCGATCAGGTGATCGCATTCGTGCTGCACGACGCGCGCGTGAAAGCCTTCGGCCAGCCGTTCGATAGGCGAGCCGTACTGATCGAACCCCTGATAGCGGATCATGGAATACCGCTGCACGGCGCCGCGCAGGCCCGGCACCGACAAACACCCTTCCCAGCCTTCCTCCATGTCATGCGAGACGGGCGTGATGATCGGGTTGATCAGCACCGTTTCCGGCACCGGTTCGGCCTCCGGATAACGCTCGTTGTGCGCAAAACCGAAGATCACGACCTGCAAATCCACACCGATCTGCGGCGCGGCCAGCCCTGCACCGTTTGCGTGGCGCATGGTGTCGAACATGTCTTCAACAAGAGCGTGCAGCTCGGGTGTATCGAAATGATCGACCGGCTCGGCGATACGCAACAAACGCGGATCGCCCATTTTGAGGATTTCGCGAATCATGGTGTTTCTCCCTCCAAAAGCTTGCGCATACCCTCTTCGTCGAGTACCGGGACGCCGAGTTCCTCAGCCTTCACAAGCTTGCTGCCGGCCTCCGCCCCCGCCACCACGTAATCCGTTTTCTTCGATACCGATCCCGCCACTTTCGCGCCCGCCGCCTCCAGCATCTCCTTCGCGTCTTCGCGCGACAGAGTAGGCAGCGTGCCGGTGAGCACGACCGTCTTGCCGGCCAGAACGCCCTGCGGCGCCTTCGGCGCGGGCGGGCCTTCGGGCCAGGTCACCTTGCCCGGCGCGCGCAATTGCTCGATCACCATCTGGTTATGCGGTTCGCTGAAAAAATTGTGCAGCGACTCGGCCACGACCGGGCCGACATCGTTCACTTCCAGCAATTCCTCGACGCTTGCCGCCATGATCGGATCGAGCGAGCCGAAATGCTTGGCCAGATCCTTCGCCGTCGACTCCCCGACGTGACGAATACCGAGCGCGTACAGAAAACGCGGCAAGGTGGTCTGCTTCGCCTTTTCGAGAGAATCGTACAGATTCTGGGCGGATTTATCGGCGAAACGGTCGAGCGCGACGAGCGTTGCCACACCGAGATTGAACAGGTCCGCGGGCGTGCGCACGATGTTCTCATCGACCAGTTGGTCGATGATCTTCTCACCCAGCCCGTCGATATCCAGCGCGCGCCGTTGCGCGAAATGCCACAACGCCTGCTTGCGTTGCGCGGGACAGATCAGGCCGCCCGTGCAGCGAGCAATGGCTTCGTCAGGAAGCCTTTCTATCTTCGATCCGCAGACCGGGCACTCGGTCGGCATCACGAACTCCCGGGCGTCGTCTGGACGCCGGTCGAGGATCGCGCCGACGACTTCGGGGATGACATCGCCGGCACGCCGCACGATCACGGTGTCTCCGATACGGATGTCCTTGCGCCGAACCTCGTCTTCGTTATGCAGCGTCGCATTCGTCACCGTCGCGCCGCCGACGAACACAGGCGTAAGACGCGCAACCGGCGTAATGGCGCCCGTACGGCCGACTTGTACGTCGATAGCCAGCAACTGCGTGAGCGCTTCCTGCGCGGGAAATTTGTGCGCGAGCGCAAAGCGCGGTGCACGTGAAACGAAACCCAGCTTGTCCTGCTCGTCGCGCAGGTTGACCTTGTAGACCACGCCGTCGATGTCGTACGGCAAACCATCGCGTTTCTCGCCGGTCTTGCGGAAGAACTCGAGCAGGCCTTCAGCGCCTTGCACCACACCGCGCTCCGCGTTGACCGGCAGGCCCATTTCCTTGTACCAGTCGAGCAGCGCCGAGTGCGACACAGGCATCTCCGCACCTTCCAGCACGCCGATGCCATAAGCGAAAAACGACAACTGGCGCTGCGCGGTCATCTTGGGATCAAGTTGCCGCAAACCGCCAGCCGCCGCATTACGCGGATTTGCAAACTCACGTTGTTCAGCTTCGCGCTGCCGCGCGTTGATCTTCTCGAAATCGCGCTTGAACATGAGCACTTCGCCGCGCACATCAAGCCGCTTCGGAATGTTCTTGCCCTTGAGTTTCAGCGGGATCGAACGGATAGTGCGGACGTTTTCGGTGACCTCTTCTCCCGTCGCACCGTCGCCGCGCGTGGCCGCCTGAACGAAGATGCCGTCGTCATAACGCAGGGAAATGGCCAGGCCGTCGAATTTCAGTTCGCACGCGTATTCAACGGGCGTGTGACCCAGCGTGTCGGCGACACGTTTATCGAACGCGATAATGTCTTCATCGGCGAAACCGTTGTTCAACGAGAGCATGGGCACGTCGTGCGTGACCGGCTGGAAACCCGTTGCGACCTGACCGCCGACGCGTTGCGTGGGCGAGTCCGGTGTGATCAATTCGGGCTGATCGGTCTCGATCTGCTGCAGTTCCTTGAACAGGACGTCGTATTCGGCGTCGGGCAGATCCGGCTGATCGAGCACGTAATACGCGTAGTTGGCGCGCTCGAGTTCCGTGCGCAGCCAGACGGCGCGCTCAGCCGGCCGCTCGGCGCTGGCGATGGGCGCGCCGTGCGCAGCGGAAGTGGCGGAAACAGCGGAGTCCGCTTTGGAATCAGCCTTGGAAGCGGCTTTCGGTTTGGCAGACATGCGGCGAGACAGGCTAGAGAGTTAGAGGAAACCGACCTGTTGATTGTCTCAGAGATCGGCTGATCGTGGCATCGACCGTGCAGTCGATGCCTGACGAAAATCGCTAACTGTCCAACGGGCGCCGCCGTAAGATTTTATTGGCTGAACAATCGCCGCGTGGCGGGGGAACCTGCCGGAATACCAGCCTGTTCGAGCTTCGCGTACAGCGTCATCAACTGCTTTTCAATAGCCAGCAGCGACGACTCCGGCAACGGCCGGCGCTGGTCGTCCACCACGCGCGCGCCGATGCGCTCGGAGAGCGACTTCGCGTAATCGCACATCAGGCGGAACGGCAGGATGTCTTCGTCGGCCACCGGTACGTCCAGCACCAGCGTGATCATCTGGCCGCCCTTATAGGTCAGGTCGTCGCGCAGGAAGTTGGTATCGCCGAAAAGCAGCATGAACACCGGGTTCTGGCGGGCATCGAGCTTGACGAAACGCGTACCGTCGCGCGACAGCAGCAAACCATCCTGCGAGGCCACCGCCTGCACGTAGTTGGCGGACCACGGCGCGCCGTCGGAGAGAATGTTGATCGACAATTGCGCGTCGCATTGAGCCGCGAACGCGTCGAGTTCGCGCGCCATGCCAACCGTTTCCAGCATGTCGGGAAATTCGGGAGAACCGTCGATCGTGTCGGCAAAACGCTGCACCCCCGTCACGAACTCCGAAAACTCCAGTTCGTTCAGCGGGCCGCCGCGATTGGCCAGTTGTGCCGCTGCGCGCAACTCTTCGTAACGCGCGCCGTTCTTGAGCAATTCCCAGGTCGTGCCGCCCTCCGGCTTGCCTTCAATATGCACGGGCTTCGCGCCCGCGCGGCGCAACTTCTGCGCGCTCGGAATCAGCTTTTCGCCCGCGATGGGGGCAAGCAAACGGATGGGCACCACGCAATCGATCCGCCGATCCACGATAGCCGGCGGCGCCGATGAAATCGTGGTCGCGGCGGGCAAGACGGGTTCGTCATCGTCGTCAAGGATGGGGGACATGGGTGACGAATCCGGCTCCTGGAAATCGCCATTCACCGAGGTCGATTCAGCCTGGATATCGACTGCGGTATCGGCCGGCGCTACCGTGGAAAGCGGCGCACCGCCGAAACTCGGCTCGACCCGCGTGTCCGCCGCCTCGCCCTCGCCCATGGCGGGTTCACGTCGCACCGGGCGTGTAGGTTCGATGAACGGCTGCTCCTCGTCGGCATCGTTGCGCGCGAGCGACTCCGCTGCTTCGTCAGGCATCGGGCGCGGCATCTTGCGGCGCACTTTGGCGCCCTGCCACGCGTTGTACACCACCACGCCGCCTACCACCACGGCTCCCGCTCCAATCAACCCGAGTGTCAACTCGTCCATGCACTCTCCGTCATACTTTCTGGTTGCGCTCTCGGCGCGCTTGGCGGCGCTATTGAAGGCATCCGGCGCTCATTTGAGCGCTTGTTGAGCTTACGCTGTGCGATCTGCGCCCCACGCGGTATCGGATTTTTGTCCGATACCGCGTGGGTCACTCCGCGCCTGCGCGCCAGAACCGGCCTCCGGGGCCGGTTCTCCCTACTATCTTGCTGCCCGTTCTAAAAAAGCCCGGCCAAACGTTCAAGCATTTTGGGCGAAACCCGCCGCGGATTCCATATCCACGGCAACAATCCGCGAGACGCCCTGCTCCTGCATCGTCACGCCGATCAGTTGTTGCGCCATTTCCATCGCGATCTTGTTGTGCGAGATGAAGAGGAATTGCGTCTTCTCCGACATCGCACGCACAAGGTTCGCAAAGCGCTCCGTGTTGGCGTCGTCGAGTGGGGCATCCACTTCGTCCAGCAGACAGAACGGCGCAGGATTCAACTGGAACATCGCAAACACGAGCGCCGTGGCGGTGAGTGCCTTTTCGCCGCCCGACAGCAAGTGAATGGTCGAATTCTTCTTGCCCGGCGGTTGCGCGAGCACCTGCACGCCGGCATCGAGGATCTCGTCGCCGGTCATCACGAGTTTCGCCTGGCCACCGCCGAAAAGACGCGGGAAAAGCTCGCCGAAATGACGGTTCACTTCGTCGAACGTGCCTTGCAGCAACGACCGCGTTTCCTGGTCGATCTTGTGGATCGCGTCTTCCAGCGTGCCGATGGCGTCGTTCAAATCCGCCGATTGCGCGTCGAGGAAATCCTTGCGCTCACTGGCTGCGGCGAGTTCATCGAGCGCGGCCATGTTCACGGCGCCAAGGGCCGCGATCGCGTTGTTCAGCCGCGTGACTTCGCCTTGCAGATACGAAGGTTTCAGATCCGGCGTGAGCTTGGCCTGCAGCTCTGCTTCATCGACACCCGCCGCCGCCAGTTGCTCGACGAACTGCTCGCCGCTGATGCGTGCCGCCTGTTCCTTCAACTGCAATTCGTTGATCTTGTCGCGCAACGGCTGCAGCGAACGTTCCGCGATAAGCCGCAATTCGTCTGCTTGACGCAGTCGCGCGGTGAGATCGTCGAGTTCGATACGGGCCGATTGCAACGCCGCTTCCCGGGCCGCGCGCAGTTCGAGCGCGTCCTGCAAGCCGGTGTGCGCCGTTTGCTCGTTGATCGTTTCGAGTTCGGCGCGGGCGTCTTCCAGCGCACCGGCCACGCGTTCGCTCTGATCCTTCGCCGTTTCAATGTTGCGCCGGTATTCCTCGATCTTCGCCGCGAGCCCACGCGCCGCGAAGCTGGCGTCGGTGGCCGCGCGTTCGAGGTCCCGCGCTTCCTGGCGTGCGTTGGTCAATGCTTCGTCGAGTGCTTCGAACGCCAGTTGATGATCTTCGAAACGCGCCTGCAACTCGGCGAGTTCGCCGTCGTGGCGCTCGAAATTCGCTTCCGATTCAGCGCGCAACGCACGCTGTTCATCGATTTGCGCGGTAATTTCCGACAGTTCCTCACGGATCTGCGTGCTGCGCTGCATGTAGCGTTCGTGCGCCTGCGCGAGCTTCAACACGTCCATTTGCAATGCGTGGACGCGTTGGGTCGCGCGTTCGGCGGAAGAACGGGCATCGCCCAGACTCGCCGATGCCTGCGTGTGCGCCGCTTCCGCTCGTACAGCAGCGGCTTTGGCTTCATCGGCGAGCAGGGCTTGCGCGCGTACTTGCTTCGTCAGGTTTTCGATTTCCTGCTGGCGGGCGAGCATGCCGGCCTGCTCGGAATCGGCGGCGTAAAGCTGTACGCCAACGCGGGTCACCACATGCCCGGCCTTCACCACGAACGCAGCGCCGTCCGGCAATTGTGAACGCGAGGCCAGAGCCTGAGCGATGTCATCGGCGACAAAAACGTTGCCCAGCCAGTCGGTCAGTACGGCGCGCAGACCGGCATCGTCAATACGGATCAGCGCCAGCAGCGGCCGCAAGCCAGCGGGCGTTTCCTGCGGACGGCCGGCGTTGGGTGGTGCATAGAACGCGAGCTTGGCGGGCGGAGCATCGGTTGCAAACGCCTTCACCCAGTCGAGATTCGATACTTCCAGCGCCGCAATCCGCTCACGCAGAACCGACTCCAGCGCCGTTTCCCAACCCGCTTCAACGTGCAGCTTTTTCCAAAGACGCGGCAACGAACCGAGCTCGTGTTTGTCGAGCCACGGCTGGATCTTGCCTTCGGTCTGGACGCTTTCCTGCAACTGCTTCAATGCCGCGAGCCGCGCTTCGAGCTGGTGAATCTGCGCGCTTTCGGACTGCACTTTCTCTTGCGCCGCGCGACGCTCGCCATCCAGACGCGGCAGCGTGTCCTGCGCCTCGGAGAGCCGGGCTTGAGCTTCAGCGAGAATTTCTTCGTGCTCGGCCAGTTGCATGCGCAACTCTTCGAGCTGCGCTTCGTCGGGCGCGTCCAGGCCACCCGCTTCGCTTTTCAGGCGTTCGTGACGCTGCTGCAACTGCTGCAGTTGCTGATCGGCATTGCGTTGATGCGCAGCCTCGAGCTTCAACGCCTGTTCAGTCTGCGCGATACCGCCGCGCTCTGCGTTCAACTCGCTCTGGGCGTCGCGGAAGCGCGCTTCGAGCGCCGGCAGTTCGTCGTGTTTCGCCGCGGCCGTTTCCTGCGCGATTGCCGCCTTTTCCTCGCCGATAGCCAACGCTTCTTCGGCATCCGTGATCTCGCCACGGGCTTTCTCGGCTTGCATCTGCCATTGTTCGCGCTGAGCGCTCAACGCGGCAATCTGCGCCTGCACCCGATTGCGCGATTCCACGATAAAGCGGATCTCCGCCTCGAGCTTGGCCACTTCCGAGTTCGCTTCGTACAGCGCGCCCTGGGCGCCCTGCATGGCGTCGCTCGCGCTGTAGTGCGCCACGCGTAACGTTTCCAGTTGCGCTTCTACTTCACGCAGCTTGGCGGTTTGTGCTTCGAGCTCGATCTGCGCGTCGCTGATTGCTCGCTGTTGGCGCTCCGACTCGTTGCCTGCCTCGTTCTTGCGCAACAACCACAGGAGCCGTTGCTTTTCTTCGCCGTCGGCCTGCAGCGTCTTGTATTTCGTCGCGACGATCGCCTGGGCTTCGAGCTTTTCCAGATTCGCGCTCAACTCGCGCACGATGTCTTCCACGCGGGTCAGGTTTTCGCGGGTATCGTGCAGGCGGTTTTCGGTCTCGCGGCGGCGTTCCTTGTACTTGGACACGCCTGCGGCTTCTTCCAGGAACACGCGCAGCTCTTCGGGCTTGGCTTCGATGATCCGGGCAATCATGCCCTGCCCGATGATCGCGTAGGCGCGCGGGCCAAGCCCCGTACCCAGGAAGATGTCCTGGATATCGCGGCGCCGGGCTGGCAGGTTGTTGATGTAGTAGCTCGACGTGCCGTCGCGCGTGAGGACGCGCTTGACGGCGATTTCGGCGTAGGTGCCCCACTGGCCGGCGGCGCGGCCGTCGGCGTTATCGAAGATGAGTTCGACGCTGGCGCGGCTGCCGGGCTTGCGCGCGGTGGAGCCGTTGAAGATCACGTCCTGCATCGACTCGCCGCGCAGTTCGGACGCGCGCGATTCGCCGAGCACCCAGCGCACGGCGTCGATGATGTTGGACTTGCCGCAGCCATTCGGGCCCACCACGCCGACAAGCTGGCCTGGGACCTGGAAATGGGTGGGATCGACGAAGGACTTGAAGCCAGCGAGTTTTATCGAGGTCAGACGCACGGCGATATCGCTGATTGAAAAGAATTCGGGAGAACGGGCCGGCGGGCCTCCGAGCCATGATGCTTGTGCGGCAGGAGATAACGACTAACGCCGGTCGAAAACGCTCGGGCGGTGGGTCGAACCCTGTCGAATAGAAGCGACGGAGCGCAACCCGTGGTGCCATTGCCCGACGGCTTATGTATATAACTACAAGCCACCGCGAGCACGCAACCCGGCGAACGGTGACAATCATACCATCGCCCGTCTTGAATTCTTTTGGTTTGCTGACACAGGGTTTCTTGCTCACAACGGTCGGCGGGCCGGGGTTCTGCAAGGGTCAATGCTAGTCGGTTTCAGCTTGCCGGCGGCAGCGGCGGTCCACTGGCTGCGCATGGCGCAAACCGGCCTTCCGGCCGACGGCAGGACCGCCTCAAAGCGCCAGCAAACCCAACCAGGAGGCACGAGGGGGCTATAATCCGAGCCTTGTCGTTTCATCATTTGCACCGACTTCGCCGTGAATCCACTTCTCCAGAAACTCCAGCCGTATCCATTCGAAAAGCTGCGCGCGCTATTCAAGGGCGTCACGCCGCGCGCTGATCTGGCGCCGATCAGCTTTGGTATCGGCGAGCCGAAACATGCAACGCCGGCGCTGATCCGCGAGGCAGTCGTGAATGCGATGTCAGGCCTCGCGTCGTATCCCGCCACCGCCGGCAGCGAGTCGTTGCGTCAGGCCATTGCTGACTGGACGAAGCAGCGCTACGGCCTGCCCGCGGTCAATGCAGCCACGGAAGTCCTGCCCGTTTCCGGTTCCCGCGAAGCCTTGTTCTCGCTGGCGCAGACCGTGATCGACAGCCGCAGCACCGTTGAACCGCCCGTTGTCGTGTGCCCGAATCCGTTCTATCAGATCTACGAAGGCGCAGCCTTGCTGGCCGGCGCCGAGCCGTACTTCGTGAACAGCAATCCGGCGCGCAACTTCGCCTGCGACTACGCAGCCGTCCCCGACGCCGTCTGGGCACGTACCCAATTGCTCTTCGTCTGCTCCCCCGGCAACCCGACCGGCGCCGTGCTGACACTCGACGACTGGCGCGAGTTGTTCGCGCTATCGGATCGGCACGGCTTCGTGATCGCCTCCGATGAATGCTATTCCGAGATCTATTTCAACGAAGCCACGCCCCCGCTGGGCGGCCTGGAAGCCGCGCACAAGCTGGGTCGGGGTTTCGAACGGCTGGTGATGCTGTCGAGCTTGTCGAAGCGCTCGAACGTGCCCGGCATGCGCTCGGGTTTTGTCGCCGGGGATGCGTCGATACTCAAGCAATTCCTGCTCTACCGCACCTATCATGGCGCAGCGCTCTCGCCCATGTTCCAGGCAGCGAGCGTCGTTGCGTGGAAAGACGAGGCGCACGTGCGCGACAACCGCGCGCTGTACCTCAAGAAATTCACGACCGTCACCCCCATGCTCGCCGAGGTGCTCGACGTCCGTCTGCCCGACGCCGCTTTCTATCTGTGGGCGAACGTGGCGCGCACCGGCGTAACCGACACCGAGTTCGCCGCACGCCTTTACGCCGACTATAATGTGACGGTTTTGCCGGGCTCATACTTGGCGCGCGACGCCCACGGCACGAATCCCGGCAGCGGCTTCATTCGCATTGCGCTGGTCGCCGATGTCGACGAATGTGTGGAAGGTGCGCGGCGTATCGTCGAATTTTGCGGCACGCTGAAGCAGCGTTGACCGACCCGGTAAATCTCTCCTTAATCACAGTACTCACTTAAGTTCACGACCATGTCGCAACAACTTCAGCAGATCATCGATACCGCCTGGGACAACCGCGCCGAGCTGTCGCCGAAATCGGCCCCCGCCGACGTGCGCGACGCTGTCGCTCACGCCATCGAGCAACTCGACAAAGGCCTGGCCCGCGTTGCCGAAAAGCAGAACGGCGAATGGGTGGTCAATCAATGGCTGAAGAAAGCGGTATTGCTGTCGTTCCGCCTGGAAGACAACGCGCCCATGCCGGCTGGCGGATACAGCCAGTTCTACGACAAAGTGCCGTCGAAGTTCGCCAATTACACGGCTGAAGATTTCGCTGCGGGCGGCTTTCGCGTCGTGCCGCCGGCTATCGCGCGCCGTGGTTCGTTTATCGCTAAAAACGTCGTGTTGATGCCGTCGTATACGAACATCGGCGCGTATGTGGATGAAGGCACGATGGTCGATACCTGGGCCACCGTCGGTTCGTGTGCGCAGATCGGCAAGAACGTGCATTTGTCGGGCGGCGTGGGCATCGGCGGCGTGCTGGAACCGCTGCAGGCGAACCCGGTGATCATCGAAGACAACTGCTTTATCGGTGCGCGTTCGGAAGTGGTGGAAGGCGTGATCGTGGAAGAGAACTCGGTCATCTCCATGGGCGTGTATCTCGGCCAGAGCACCAAGATTTACGACCGCGAAACGGGTTCGGTCACGTATGGCCGCATTCCGGCGGGCTCGGTCGTGGTCGCGGGCAACCTGCCTTCGAAAGACGGTTCGCACAGCCTGTACTGCGCGGTGATCGTGAAGAAGGTGGACGCGAAAACGCGCGCCAAAGTCGGCCTGAACGAGTTGCTGCGAGGCGACTGATCCATGGCCGCGAAAAAGATCGTCGTGTATGGGATTCCGAATTGCGACACCGTGAGAAAAGCGCGCGTGTGGCTGGAAGAACATGACGTGCCGTTCGAGTTCTATGACTTCAAGAAAGCCGGGGTATCGACGTTCTTGTTGCAGGACTGGTTGAAGGACGTCACGCTCGACGAACTGATCAACCGGCGCGGCACCACCTGGCGCGGCCTGTCGGATACCTACAAGGACGAAGCCGGCTCCACGGCCGGCGCGATCGCGTTGATGATCCACAAGCCGTCGATCATCAAGCGGCCCGTGCTCGTGGTCAACGGCCGCGTGAAGTCGCTCGGTTTCGATGCCGAAAAGTACGAAACGCTGTTCGTTTAAAGATTGAGCTTTAAACTTTTAAGCGCAGCATCGCGCGCCTTCTGACAAAAGGCGCGCGAATCTAGATCCCCGCCGGCCGCCGCGCCGGCTTTTTTATTGAAAGTGGCTCGAATCCATGTCCGGCACCCTTCTCCTCTCGGAACAACTCATCGCGCGCGCGTCCGTCACGCCCGACGACCAGCATTGCCAGAACCTGCTGATCGAGCGGTTAATGGCGATCGGCTTTGAGTGCGAAACGATCGCGTCCGGTGGCGTCACGAATCTCTGGGCCGTGAAACGCGGCACGGACGGCACTGACGGCAAGTTGCTCGCGTTCGCCGGCCATACCGACGTCGTGCCGACCGGTCCGCTAGAACAATGGACCTCGCCGCCGTTCGTGCCGACTCACCGCGACGGCAAGCTGTACGGACGCGGCGCGGCGGACATGAAGACGTCCATAGCAGCGTTCGTTGTGTCGAGCGAAGAGTTCGTCGCGGCGCATCCGGCGCATCGCGGCTCGCTCGCTTTCCTGATTACCAGCGACGAAGAAGGCCCCGCCACCGACGGCACCGTCAAGGTCATCGAAGCGTTGAAAGCGCGTGGCGAACGGCTGGATTACTGCATTGTCGGTGAGCCCACGTCGAGCGCCACGCTCGGCGATATGGTCAAGAACGGCCGACGCGGTTCCATGTCCGGCAAGCTGGTCGTGAAAGGCGTGCAAGGTCATATTGCTTATCCGCATCTCGCGAAGAATCCCATTCACTTGCTCGCACCGGCACTCGCTGAACTGGTCTCGACGCATTGGGACGACGGCAACGAATATTTCCCCCCGACCACGTGGCAGGTGTCCAACCTGCATAGCGGCACGGGCGCAACGAACGTGATCCCGGGTCACATCGAGTTGATGTTCAATTTCCGCTTCTCCACGGCAAGCACGGTGGAAGGCCTGCAAAGCCGCGTTCACGCGATCCTCGATAAGCACGCGCTGGACTACGATCTCGCGTGGAGCGTCAGCGGCCTGCCGTTCCTCACGCCGCGCGGCACGTTGTCGAACGCACTGGAGCAAGCCATCCTCGATGAAACCGGCGTGCGCACCGAACTGTCCACCACGGGCGGCACCTCGGATGGCCGATTTATTGCTCGCATCTGCGAACAGGTGGTCGAATTCGGACCGCCGAACGGCAGCATTCACAAGATCGACGAGCATGTTGAAGTGGCGTTTATCGAACCGTTGAAAAACGTGTATAGACGCGTGCTTGAAACCTTGCTTGCCTGATCCGACTCACTCTTATAAGGAGCCTGCGATGGCGCTTCCCTTCACCACCGTTCGCGATCTGCTGCGTTTTGCCGTGTCGCGTTTTACAGAGGCGGACTTGTCGTTCGGCCACGGTTCATCGAATGCATTCGATGAAGCCGCGTACCTCGTGCTGCATACCCTGCACTTGCCGCTCGACACGCTCGACCCATTCCTCGACGCGCGCCTGCTCGACACCGAAATCGACGCCATCATGAAAGTGATCGAGCGGCGCGCAACAGATCGCGTGCCGGCGGCGTACATCACGCACGAAGCGTGGATGCACGGGCACCGTTTCTACGTGGATGAGCGCGTGATAGTGCCGCGTTCGTTTATTGGCGAGTTGCTGCAGGATGGCTTGCAGCCCTATGTGCAGGACCCTGACGAAGTGTCGCGCGTGCTGGAACTCTGCACGGGCTCCGGCTGCCTCGCGATTCTCGCGGCGCAGGCGTTCCAGAATGCGGACATCGACGCCGTCGATATCTCCGCACCCGCGCTGGAAGTGGCGCACCGGAACGTGGACGACTACGACCTGGATTCGCGCGTCGCGTTGTATGAGGGCGATCTGTTCGGACCGCTACCCGTTGGCCACTACGAAGTCATCATCACGAATCCGCCGTACGTCAACGCGCTGGCCATGCAGACCCTGCCCGCTGAATATCGCCACGAGCCGGAACTCGCACTCGCGGGCGGCGCGGACGGCATGGATATCGTGAAGCGGATCGTGGGCGAAGCGCGCAAGTGGCTGACCGAAGACGGCGTGCTCGTGGTCGAGATCGGCAACGAACGGGCCAACGTGGAAGCGACGCTCGGTGGCCTCGACATTGTCTGGCTCTCGACCAGCGCCGGCGACGACAACGTGTTTCTCATCCAGGCAGCCGACTTGCCAGGCTGACGGCACGACTATCAGTATTACCAGGCACCGCGTACATGCACTTCGAGTGGCAGGACTGGCTTCATCTCGGCACGTTTGTGATCATCGCCCATTTACTGGGCGCCGCCGCAGCGTGCCACGCGGTGCTCAACACGCGCACCTCGCAAGGCGCGGTCGCGTGGGCCGTGTCACTTGTCGCCATGCCCTACTTCACGCTGATCCCGTATCTCTTTCTCGGGCGCAGCAAGTTCGCCGGGTACATTGACGCACGTCGGCTGGAAAACGAGATCCTGCGCAAGAGCGCGCACCCGACGGAATGGAATTTCCCCGATGAAGCCGCCCGTCTGCGCGGCGCGGCGGACGGCGATCCTGCAGAGTATCTCGGCCATCCGACCATACGCGCGCTGACGCGTTTGAGCGGCATGCCGTTCCTGCGCGGCAATTCCGTGCGCGTGCTGATCAACGGCGACGCCACGTTCGACGCAATCTTCAAAGCTATCGACGCGGCGAAGGTCTATGTGATCGTGCAGTTTTTCATCGTCCGCGACGACGACCTTGGCCGCAAGCTGAAAGACCTGCTGATCCAAAAAGCGCAGCAAGGCGTACGGGTTTATTTTCTCTACGACAGCATCGGCAGCTTCGATTTGCCGAAACGCTATGTGAACACGCTGCGCGCGGGCGGCGTGCAGACGCATCCGTTCGCGACCAAGCGCAAGTTCGTTAACCGCTTCCAGATCAACTTTCGTAATCATCGCAAGATCGTGGTCGTTGACGGTGAATGCGCGTTTGTCGGCGGTCACAACGTAGGCGTGGAATATCTCGGTGCGAATCCACGTTTGTCACCCTGGCGCGATACCCACATTGAAGTGCGCGGGCCGGCGGTCGCCAGCATCCAGTTTGTGTTCATAGAAG
Organism: Caballeronia sp. LjRoot34; assembly: GCF_964253815.1. Lineage (NCBI taxonomy): Bacteria > Pseudomonadati > Pseudomonadota > Betaproteobacteria > Burkholderiales > Burkholderiaceae > Caballeronia > Caballeronia sp. LjRoot34. The sequence goes on along the minus strand of NZ_CAXUSB020000001.1, from coordinate 1,445,889 downwards.
ACTGGTACTGGGCAACACAGCGCATTCCAGAAGTGGCGGAGTCGAAGACATCGGCGGACGACATGAGCTGTCTCATTCTCGCAAGCGGCCCCGCCGACCATCAGGAAACGTGCTCGCTGTTTTTCGTCGAGGCAATCAACGCGGCGCGTTCGCGGATCTGGATCACGACGCCGTACCTCATCCCCGACGAAGCCGTGCTTTCCGCGCTGCGGCTCGCGGTTTTGCGCGGCGTGGACGTACGCATCCTGATTCCGAGCCGCCGCGATCATCGCGTGGTGTTTGCGGCGTCGAAACTCTATGCCTACGATGCGCTGCTGGCAGGCGTGAAAATCTTTCGATATCGCCCGGGTTTCCTGCATCAGAAAGTGGTGCTGGTGGACGATATGTCCGCCGCCATTGGCAGCGCGAATCTCGACAACCGCTCGTTTCGTCTCAACTTCGAGATCATGGTCCTGACCGTGGACCGGCGCTTTGCAAGCGAAGTCGAAAAAATGCTGCTCGACGACTTCGCGCAATCATGGGAAATCAGCCGCGACGATTATCTCGGCGCCCCCGCATGGCGCCGCATGACAATGCACGTCGCGCGCCTGTTTTCACCCATTCTTTGACAGGGCGACGTCCAGCCGGACGTCGCCCTCGTCAAAACCGCCGTCAGAGCAACTTTTCGATATCGCCGGAAAGCGCATCCGGTTTCGTCACCGAGCCAAACCGGGTGATCACGTTGCCTTCCTTGTCGACCAGGAACTTCGTGAAGTTCCATTTGATACCTTCGGTCCCCAGCACGCCCGGCGCTTCCTCGGTTAGATAGCGAAACAGCGGATGCGCGTTCGCCCCGTTCACGTCGATCTTCGCAAACAGGGGGAACGTGACGCCGTAGTTCTGCTCGCAAAAGCTGCCAATTTGAGCCGCATCGCCCGGTTCCTGCTTGCCGAACTGGTTGCACGGAAAACCCAGCACCGCGAACCCGCGATCCGCGTAACGTTCGTACAGCTCCTGCAAACCTTTGTATTGCGGCGTGAATCCACACTCGCTCGCGGTGTTCACGATCAACAGCACCTTGCCCTGATAGTTTTCCATGCTGACGGTTTCACCGCCGAGGGTTTCCGCCGAAAACGAGTAGATAGGGTTCATTCGATGCTCCGCTTGAAAAAATCCAGTCTAAGCGAAACGCAGGTCAAAAAACACCCGACCGACCGGCTAACGACGCGCCGACCTCACGCACCAACGTCAATGAGCCGGCGGCGACTACCCGCGCCAGTCTAAAATAGCGTTTTCCCGTACTTGCCTGGGTCTCCACGCCGTGATTCGCTTTAACCAGTTCAGCCTTGCCCGAGGCACCAAACCGCTCTTCGAACAGACCACGTTCGCGCTCAATCCTGGCGAAAAGGCGGGGCTCATCGGCGCTAACGGCGCGGGCAAGTCCACGCTCTTCTCCGTGCTACGCGGCGATCTGCACGCGGACGGCGGCGATTTCTCGATGCCGCCGTCGTGGCAAATCGCGCACGTCGCGCAGGAAACGCCGGCCGTGGATCGCACCGCGCTCGACTACACGCTTGACGGCGACACGCAATTACGGCGCATCGAAGCGCGGATTGCGGCGGCATCGGCGGCTCACGATGGCGCAGCCGAAGCCGACGCGCACGCCGCTTTCGCCGACGCAGACGGTTACACCGCGCCCGCCCGCGCCGAAACCCTGCTGATCGGCCTGGGGTTCACGCTCGCGCAAACAAAGGATCCCGTGACGAGCTTCTCCGGCGGCTGGCGCATGCGCCTGAACCTCGCGCAGGCGCTGATGTGCCGCTCGGACCTGCTGCTGCTGGACGAACCCACGAACCACCTGGATCTCGATGCGATCATCTGGCTGGAAGACTGGCTGCATCGTTATCCGGGAACGCTGATCGTGATTTCGCACGATCGAGAATTCCTCGATTCCGTCTGCAACGTCACGCTGCATCTGGAAAACCGGCAAATCAAGCGTTACGGCGGCAATTACAGCCAGTTCGAAATCCTGCGCGCGCAACAAATGGCGTTGCAGCAAAGCGCGTATGTGAAGCAGCAAAAGACGGTGGAGCATCTGCAAAGCTTCATCAACCGTTTCAAGGCGCAGGCGACCAAAGCGAAGCAGGCGCAAAGCCGCGTGAAGGCGCTGGAGCGCATGGAAATCATCGCGCCGGCGCATGCTTCTTCGCCTTTCACGTTCGAGTTCCGCACGCCCGATGCCGCGCCGAACCCGATGATGGTGATGGAGTCCGTGCGCTGTGGTTATCACACAGACGCCGGCGAAGTACCGATCGTGGAAGGCGTCACGCTGTCCATCCAGAACGGTCAGCGAATCGGCTTGCTGGGTGCGAACGGACAGGGGAAATCGACGCTCATCAAGACGCTGGCGGGCACGCTGGAAGCGTTGAGCGGCACGGTGCGCGAGGGCAAGGGCTTGCGGATCGGTTATTTCGCGCAGCATCAACTCGAAACGCTGCGTCCCCAGGACTCCGCGCTGGAGCATGTCGCCCGGCTCGCGCCCGACACACGCGAACAGGAATTACGCGATTTCCTCGGCGGCTTCAATTTTTCCGGCGAGATGGCGACCGCGAAGATCGCGCCGTTCTCCGGGGGAGAAAAGGCGCGGCTCGCGCTTGCGCTGATCATCTGGCAAAAACCCAATTTGCTGCTGCTCGACGAACCGACGAACCATCTGGATCTCGAAACGCGTCACGCGCTGACCATGGCGCTCGCGCAGTTCGAAGGCACATTGATCCTGGTGTCGCACGACCGTCATTTGCTACGTGCCACCACGGATAACTTCATGCTCGTGGCGAAGCACCGGCTGCAGCCGTTCGACGGCGATCTTGACGATTATCGCGACTGGCTGTTGCAACACGCGGCGGAACAGCGAGCAGCGGCCAAGGAGATGGCCAGCAGTGGTTCATCGGACGATTCGCTGGAATCAGGGCAGAACCGCAAGGAGCAGCGTCGCCAGGAGGCACAAGAACGGCAGAAACTCTCGCATTTGAAAAAGCCGCTGCAATTGCGGATTTCAAAGATCGAGAAGGAGATGGACAAGCTGAATGCCGAGAAAGCGCAGCTTGATATTTTCGTGGCCGATGCAGCCAGTTACGAGCCCGCCATGAAGGCGCAGCTCACGGAATCGATTCGCCGTCAGGCCGATGTGAACGGCCGGTTGGAAGCGCTCGAAGCGCAATGGCTGGAAGCGCACGAGGAACTGGAGCAGATCGGCTGATCCGCCCTGGCTTAACGCCTCGGCAGGGTTTGCCGCGGCATTCCTTCGTCGTCGACCAGTACGTGCTTGCGGCCCTTCACGTGGCGCCGAATGGTCGCCACCACCTCATCTTCGGTCACGTCTTCGGCTACTACGCGACGCGATATCTGCCCTTCAGCGTCGATCCACTCGACAATCCGGCAACCGCCGCCCCATGGCTGCTGGATGGGCGCGGACACACGGCAGCCGCGCAGATGGAATGTTGGGCGAGACAAAGTTTGATCTGCGTGTTTCAAGGCGTAGTCCTTTTTCCTTTTCCGCTCGTATCCGGGTTTGTCGCGATACAAGGATAGAAAAAGCACGCCCCGCTTGGGTTACACGAATCTCGCGGTTTTTTACACGACATTACTAAGGGACCGATCGACAATGCCTCGCAATGCGACCTTGGCAGCTTCAGGCCAGCGACCGCACCCGGTCTATCGCCTCTTCAATCCGATCGACCGCGATCACTTCCAGCCCGTCGATAGGTTGCTTCGGCGCATTCGCCTTCGGAATCAGCGCGATCGAAAAGCCCAGTTTCGCGGCTTCCTTCAGACGGTCCTGACCGCGCGGCGACGGTCTGATTTCACCCGCCAGCCCGACTTCGCCGAACACGATCAGACCCTTGGGCAACGCCTTGTTACGCATCGACGAATGGATCGCGAGCAATACGGCCAGGTCGGCCGCGGGTTCCGTGATCTTCACGCCGCCCACCGCGTTCAGGAATACGTCCTGATCGAAACACGCAATGCCCGCATGCCGATGCAACACGGCCAGCAGCAATGCAAGCCGGTTCTGCTCCAGCCCCACGGCGAGACGGCGTGGATTCGGGACATGCGCGGTATCGACAAGCGCCTGCACTTCCACCAATAACGGCCGCGAACCTTCCTGCGTCACCAGCACGCACGAACCAGGCACGCTCTGCTCATGCTGCGATAAAAACAGCGCCGATGGATTCGCCACGCCACGCAAGCCGCGCTCGGTCATCGCGAATACACCGAGTTCGTTCACCGCGCCGAAGCGGTTCTTGAACGCGCGCACGAGCCGGAACGATGAATGGGTATCGCCTTCGAAGTACAGTACCGTGTCGACGATATGTTCAAGCACGCGCGGCCCGGCGAGATTGCCTTCCTTCGTCACGTGCCCGACCATGATGATGGCCGTGCCCGTCTGCTTCGCGATCCGCGTGAGTTGCGCCGCGCATTCGCGCACCTGGGCGACCGATCCCGGCGCTGAAGTCAGCGCTTCGGAATAAACGGTCTGGATTGAATCGATGACCGCAACTTCCGGCCGTTCTTTATCGATAGTCGCCTGAATTCGTTCAAGCTGGATTTCCGCCAGCAAGCGCAAATCAGGCGCTGCCTTGCCGGAATCGCCCAACAAGCCGAGCCGCTGCGCACGCAACGCGATCTGCGCGCCGGACTCTTCGCCACTGATATAAAGCGCGGGCCGCTCACGGGCGATCTCCGCCAGCGATTGCAGCAGCAGCGTGGATTTCCCGATGCCCGGGTCGCCGCCGATCAGCACCACGCCGCCGGCCACCAGGCCGCCGCCCAGCACCCGGTCGAATTCGCCGATACCCGTGGTAAAGCGCGGCACGTCCGACGCTTCGATCTCCGACAAACGCTGCACCGGAGAGGTCTTCGCGAGTGATTGAAAGCGATGCGCCGACGGCGATTCCGCCACCGACTCGACCAGCGTGTTCCACGCGCCGCATGCGGGACATTGACCTTGCCATTTCGGCGCCTGGCCGCCGCAATCGGTACATACGTACAGTGTCTTGACCTTCGCTACTTTTGCCACTCGCCTTCCTGAATTCCGTCGTTATTGCGTCGTCGCCTACCCAAACAAGCCAGCGAACGCTCTATTCCGCCCGCATCGGCACGCGCGGCGAGACTGCGCACATCAACTCATAACCGATCGTGCCGCACGCAGCCGCCACGTCATCGATCAGCAGCTTCTCGCCCCACAACTCCACCGGCGTACCAACTCCCGCAGTTGGAACCGGGGTCAGGTCGACCGTCAGCATGTCCATGGAGACACGGCCGACAATCCGCGTCGGCACGCCATCGACGATAACCGGCGTGCCTTCAGGCGCCACTCGAGGATAACCGTCCGCATAACCGCACGCCACTACGCCGATCCGCATAGGACCTGTAGCCGAGAACACCGACCCATAGCCGACCGACTGACCCGCCGGCACCGTCTGCACCGCGATCAGCTCGGACGCAAGCGTCATGGCGGGCCGCAATCCGGTCGTGGCGATATCGGCCGTTTTGCCCGACGGCGAAGCGCCGTACAAAATGATGCCGGGCCGCACCCAGTCGAAATGCGACGCCGCGTGCCACAGCGTGGCCGCGGAGTTGGCGAGGCTGCGCGCGCCAGCGATACCTTCAGCACCGCGTTCGAACGCTTCGAGTTGATGACCGATGCCGCGGGGACCGTCGGCGTCGGAGAAATGGGTCATCAGCGTGATCTGGCCGACACCCTGCACTGCCCGCGCGCGTTCCCACGCTGCCCGGAAACGCTCCGGCGTGTAACCGAGCCGGTTCATGCCGGTGTTCATTTTCAGCTGGATATTGACCGGCTTCGACAGTCGCGCCATTTCCAGCATTCGCAACTGTTCATCGCCATGCACGGCCGTGGTCAGACTGTATCGATCGATCACGTCGATATCCGTCGGACGGAAAAAACCTTCCAGCAGCAGGATGGGGCCAGCCCAACCCAACTCACGCAACTTGACCGCTTCTTCCAGGTCGAGAAGACCGAAGCCGTCCGTTGCGCGCAATCCGGGGAACGCTCGCGCTACACCATGGCCATATGCATTAGCCTTGACCACGGCCCATATCTTGGATTTCGGCGCATGACGGCGTGCGACGGCGAGATTGCTGGCAAGTGCGGCGGTGTGGATCGTGGCGGATATCGGGCGCGGCATGGGAGGTCGGTTGGAAAAAACAGGTGATTATGCAAGAACGGGGTGCAGCTCGACGGTTGCCGGAACGCTGCGTGTCTACCCCGGCACGGAGGCGGCCGATCGTGCCCTATTCATTGGGCCACTCATTGGCCTATTCACGATCGCTCGGAAGCAATACCGGCCGCCTGGCGTTGATCAGCCAGCGATCGATCATTGCATCTGATGGCCACTTGGCAATAGACCGTGCACATGATGATAAATTCGAAAAGTACCGATAGCCAGGCCAATTGCTGAATCAGTACCCGAATCAATACCCTATCGCTACCTTGCAGACCGGTGACGTTCCGGCCTGAACGTCCGCGAATTGTCATGCAGGTTACTGCTAGTCAGAATGCGCCTATTTTCGTGTTATAAAGCCGTGCACACAACCCATTTCGAACAGAAATTGCCTGAACGGGAGCCTGAGCGCAAAGCCGGACGCGAGCGACGAGCGCGCCGTGTGCGAACGGGGCGGATTACCCGCAGTGCGGACTAGCATCGGATCAGATGAAAAAAGGTTTTTACACCATCATGGCCGCGCAGTTTTTCTCGTCGCTGGCCGACAACGCCCTTCTGATCGCTGCGATCGCCCTGCTGAAAGATCTTCACGCTCCGAACTGGATGACACCGCTGCTCAAGCTGTTTTTTGTGCTGTCATACGTTGTTCTGGCCGCTTTCGTGGGTGCCTTTGCAGACTCGAGACCGAAGGGCCACGTGATGTTCGTCACCAACTCGATCAAGGTCGTCGGCTGCCTGACGATGCTGGTCGGTGCGCATCCGTTGCTCGCCTACGGCATTGTCGGATTCGGCGCCGCTGCGTATTCGCCCGCGAAATACGGCATTCTCACCGAGCTATTGCCGGCTGACCGGCTGGTCGCGGCGAACGGCTGGATCGAGGGCACGACGGTAGGTTCGATCATCCTCGGCACCGTCATGGGCGGTGCGCTGATCAGTCCGCACATCGCCTCGCACATTCTCTCCCTGCACATTCCGAAGGTCGATACCCCCGCCGAAGCCGCCATGCTCGTGATCGTACTCATGTACATTGTCGCGGCCATCTTCAACCTGCGGATTCCCGACACCGGCGCGCGTTATCCGAAGCAGGAGCATCGTCCGCTCAAGCTGATCACCGATTTCGCCGATTGTTTCAACGCGCTCTGGCGCGACAAGCTCGGCCAGATCTCGCTCGCCGTGACCACGCTGTTCTGGGGCGCGGGCGCGACGCTGCAGTTCATCGTGCTCAAGTGGGCGGAAGTCTCGCTCGGCATGTCGTTATCGGAAGCCGCTATTTTGCAGGCGATCATCGCCGTTGGCGTCGCGGTCGGCGCTATTCTCGCGGCCGCCCGCGTGCCGCTGAAGAAGTCGCTTTCCGTGCTCCCGGTCGGCATCATGATGGGCGTGGCGGTGATGCTGCTCGCGTTCTATTCGAAGCATCTGTTTCCCGTGCACTGGGGCATCTATTTCGGCCGGATGCACATTCCGGGTTACCTGATCGTCGCGTATATCTTCCTGATGATCGTCGGCGGCCTGTCGGGCTTTTTCGTGGTGCCAATGAACGCGCTGCTGCAGCATCGCGGCCACGTGCTGTTGTCGGCGGGTCACTCCATCGCGGTGCAGAATTTCAACGAGAACCTCTCCGTGCTCGTGATGTTGTGCCTGTACGCGGTGCTCGTCTGGCTCGACGTACCGATTCAATTCGTGATCGTGCTGTTCGGCACCTTCGTCTGCCTGATGATGTACTTTGTCATGCGACGGCATCAGGCGAATCAGCGGGCCTTCGATTCGGTCGCTCTGATCGGCGAGTCGCGGCATTGAGCGGTGGCTTCGGAATGGTCAGTGCGTGTGGATTGCGCCTGACCTGACCCAATCAAAGCTTGAAATCACACCGGGCGCCCAGCCGCCCGGCGCGCGATAATCCCGTTATCACCATTTTCTTTACACCCTGCCCATGCCCGCCGCCGATCTCTATTCGTTCGCCGTGCGCGTGCGCGAACGCGCGCCGCTTGTCCACTGCCTGACGAATCTCGTTGTCACGAATTTCACGGCGAACGTGCTGCTCGCGCTGGGAGCCGCACCCGCCATGGTCATCGCCCGCGAGGAAGTGGGTGAATTCGTGCCGTTGACCAATGCGGTATCGGTGAATCTCGGCACACTCGACTTGCCGCAAAGCAAGGCGATCCGCGCCGCGGTCGAGGCGGCCAATCGCGCGCACAAACCGTGGGTGCTGGATCCGGTAGCGGTCGGCCCGCTGAGTTTTCGCACGGCATTCGCCTTTGATCTGCTCGATGCACATCCGGCCGTGATTCGCGGCAACGCTTCGGAGATCATCAGCTTGTCGGGTGGTGAATCGAGCGCACGCGGCGTCGACAGCACCGCTTTCGCCGAAGCCGCGCTCGACGCAGCCCAGCTCCTCGCGCTGAATACAGGCGCTGTAGTGGCGGTCACGGGTCAGACCGATTACGTCACCGACGGCCGCCGGACGGTCGCGTTATCGAATGGATCGCCGTTGATGACACGCGTGACCGGCGTGGGCTGTGCGTTATCAGCGACGGTCGCGGCGTTTGTGGGCGTTGCCGATAACGATGACCGTTGGGCCGCAACGGTCGCCGCGATCGCCTATTCGAGCATCGCGGGCGAATTGGCATCGCGCGACGCTGCATTGCCGGGAAGTTTCGCGGTCGCCTATCTCGACCGGCTGGCATCGCTTGATGCAAACGAATTCGCTGCCACGCTCGTGTCGCGTGATGTCGTGCCCACCGCATGATGAGCCTTGATCTCGCGTTATATCTCGTCCTCGATCCCGTCCAGTGCGGCGGCCATGCACGCGCGCTCGACGTGACCCGGGCGGCGCTCGATGGCGGTGTCACGATCGTGCAACTGCGCGCGCCCGAGTGGCATAAACGCGCGTGGCTAGACCTCGCGCTCGATCTGCTGCCGCTCACGCGCCGGTATGGCGTGCCGCTCATCATCAACGACCACGTCGATGTCGCGCTCGCGTGCGGCGCCGATGGCGTACATATCGGCCAGAACGATTTGCCGCCGGATGTCGCCAGGAAACTGCTGGGGGCGCAGGCTTTGATCGGACTATCGGTATCGACTGCCATGCAGGTCGATCACGCCAACACGCTGGGCGCCATGATCGATTACGTGGGCGTAGGGCCGGTATTCGATACGCCGACCAAGCCGGACGCATCGGCGGCATGTGGCATCGACGGCCTCGCCGCGCTGTGCGCGCGCTCTGTTCATCCGACGGTGGCTATCGGCGGCATCCAGCTGCACAACGCCGCCGATATCAAACGCGCGGGGCCGGGCGGTATCGCGGTGGTATCGGCGATCTGCACCGCTGCCGACCCGCATCTCGCCGCGCAACGATTGCTGGCATCCTCCTGAAAACCTCATGACCCATTCAATCCCCAACGTCCTTACCATCGCCGGCTCCGACTCCGGTGGCGGCGCGGGCATCCAGGCCGACCTCAAGGCGTTCTCGGCGCTCGGCGCTTACGGTTTGTCTGTTATCACCGCCCTCACCGCGCAGAACACGCGCGGCGTGACGGCCATCCATACGCCCGACGCGTCGTTCGTCACCGCTCAGCTTGACGCCGTTTTCGACGACATCCGCATCGATGCCGTGAAGATCGGCATGCTCGCCAATGCCGATATTGTGCGCGCGGTAGCGGCGGCGTTGCGCCGGTATCGGCCGGTGCATGTGGTGCTTGATACGGTGATGATTTCCAAGAGCAATCACGCTTTGCTTACGCCGGATGCAGTGGCTGCGTTGCGCGATGAACTATTACCGCTCGCTACGCTGGTCACGCCAAACTTGCCGGAAGCTGCTGCGTTATTGAACGTGGCATCAGCCGAAGATGAAGACGCGATGGTGCGCCAGGGCGAAGCGCTGCGAGCATTGGGCGCGCGGGCGGTATTGATGAAGGGCGGCCATCTAAGTTCCACCGATAGCCCCGACTGGCTGATCGAAGACAGCGGCGCGCTGCGGCTTGGCGGGCCGCGCGTGCCGGTGAAGAATACGCATGGGACGGGGTGCACGTTGTCGTCATCGATTGCGGCGCTGCTGACCCAACGCGACTCGCTCGCTGCCGCTACCGCCGACGCCAAGCTCTATCTGACCGGCGCGATCGAACAAAGCGCGCGGCTGGAGGTTGGGCACGGAGTTGGCCCGGTACATCATTTTTTCAGGTGGTGGTGAGGGTCGCTTTGCCACGCGCGAGCTCGACCCGGCTTAACGCTGTTTAACCCTATTTAACCGGCAAAGTCAGCGGCACGCGCCGGCCATTCATCGGGCACGATAAAACCGCGCGAGTGCTCGCGCCATACGTTGCCGGTAGCGCGGTCGTAGCCGTCGTAACGTTCATACCGCGCAACCATGATCGGCGACGACAGCGTTGCAACGCGCTCAGACAACATCGCTGTCTGCTCCACCAGCGCATCACCCTCTTGCGCAGATAACGTTCGTTCTGCCATCCATCCCAACCTGGGCAACGAAGCAAACAATCCATCCGCCTTCGAATCCCGCCATTCCGACGCCGTTTTCCACCAGCCTCGCAGATGATCGCCGGCAAGCTCGGGCGGCAGGTTCGACGCGCGACTACGATAGTCATGGCCATCATCGCGATAAAACAAGCGCCCTTTGACGAACAACTCGGCGCGCCACGGACCCTCGAACCCGAGCGATGCAAACTCATCGCGCGCACTCAAACCCAGTTGATGATTCAAGAGCCGTGCGTGCTTCAGGTCGAAACGATCCTGCAGATTCGGACCGACGTAATGAGCGAGCGTAGCGGCCCCCTCACCCTCGCCAATATGCAGATAAAACTTCACCGCGAGCTCCCAGTGCAACCGCTCACCACGCACGTTCTCCAGCAGGAAATCGACTTCGCCGAGCGTACGCTCGGCCGTGCGCAATGGGATGTTCGCGGCGATCAGCCGCGCGTGCGGGCCACGCATCAGGAAATATTCGAGCAACGCTTCGGCGTAGAAGCCGAGCCGCGTCAGCGACGGTTTGTGAACCTGTGCGTGCAGCGCCGCGGGGTCGCGGTCGAGTGCATCGAGCCAGACGAGCGTGGCTGCGCCCTCACTCTCCGTTGCGGCGGGACGCGCGAGCGGCGCGCCCGCGCGCGACACGCTCAGCAAGTCCGGCGAGAACAGCAGCCACGCGAGATTCCGGACGGCGGGATCGTGGAATGACGTGATCTCGTTCACGGCCGTCACGGGCCGTCTGCCGCCTGCAGCGACTTGCGGTAAGTCGCCTCTGCGAGACACAGATCGGCCCATGCCTTGGCTTTATCGGGGAGACTGCGCAGCAAGTAGGCCGGGTGATACGTGACGATGACCGGCACACCTTGATAGTCATGCACCCGTCCCCGCAGCGACGCAATGCTCGCCTCCGTCTTGAGCAGGCTCTGCGCGGCAAACCGTCCAAGCGCAACAATGAGCTTGGGTTTGACCAGTTCGACCTGCCGCTTCAGATAGGGCTCGCAGCGCGCGACTTCATCGAGTTCCGGATTGCGGTTACCGGGCGGGCGACACTTGATCACGTTTGCAATGAACACGTTGTCCTCGCGCGATAACGCCACCGCGTGCAGCATGCTGTCGAGCAACTTGCCCGCCTGGCCGACGAACGGTTCGCCCAGCTTGTCCTCGTTCTCACCGGGCGCTTCACCGATCAGCATCCAGTCCGCGTCCCGATCACCCACGCCGAATACCGAGTTCGTGCGACGCTCGCACAAACGGCAGCGTTCGCACACGGCGACGCGAGCGGCGAGCGTGTCCCAGTCGAGGGTCGCGATATCGGCGGCGGTGTCGTCGACGGTTTCCGAAACAGCCAGTGATTGCGGCGGCACATCGTCGAGCCAGGGGAGGTCATCGAAGACTGGCGGTTCGACGGAAGCGATCTTTGCAGGCGGCGCTTGATGCGCGTTGCCCTGGCTCGTCTGCGCGGCGGAAAGAGCGGCATCGAGCGCCGTCAGCGCGTCGAGTGGATCAGCTTTCCGGGCTACCGGCGCGTGCGCTTCTTCGACCGGCACACGCGGAGCCGACCGGTGCACCCCGGCGGCGGCATGATCGCGCGCAATCGCCGTCGAGTCTGTCGACTGATCAGGCACGGCCACGGACGTTTCAACCGATGCCGGCCCCCGCCTCACCCAGACCGTTCCCAGTCCGAACTCTTCCAGCATCGACTTATGCAGCGCCATCCACGGCCTCCTTTGAAAACGTCAGACGCATGACGAGTGCATCCTCGCGCGAGCGGTGCCGCGCGGGGTAATAGTTTTTGCGCCGCCCGATGGTGGCGAAACCAAAGCGCTCGTAAAGCTGGATGGCGCGCGGATTCGACGGCCGTACTTCCAGCAGCACGCCCTCGAGTTTCTGATGCCGCGAGATGCGCACCGCTTCGCGCAACAACGTGAGCCCGGCGCCGGCATGTTGCGCCTCGGGCGCGACGCACAGGTTCAGCAAATGCATTTCATCGACAACCGGCATCAGCACGCAATACCCCAGCAAGGTCCCGGTGACATGGCGCAGGCACACGCCGAAATAGCCGTTGCGCAGCGAGTCCTGGAAATTGCCACGGGTCCAGGGGAATTCGTAAGCGAGCTTTTCGATGGCGGCGACCTCATCGAGATCAGCTTCCGTCATCGACGACAGATAACGATCCGCCATCAACACGCCGCTCACCGTAGAGGCTCCGTCGCTTGAGCGATCGGAGCGATCGGAGCGATCGGAGCGATCGGAGCGGCGGGGTCGGCATGATCGGCTTGATCTCCCGCAGCAGCGGCAGCTTTGGCGGCACGCGCGTCCATCCGCTCGGCGGTGGTCTGCGCGACCTTGTTGCGTACGTACTCCGGCGCGGCCTGATCGGGCGCGACCGTCCGGCCGGCACGCAGCGCGCGTAACCCGGCAAGCGCCACGGGCAACGCGTGCGGCAGCGCATCGAAATCGATGCGGCACGCCGGAGCGGCCGGCATCGGCAACCGTTCGCCGAAAGCCGCCGCCGCATTGCCCGCCAGCGTGAACGGCTCGTCCGGCAGGACGATTGCCTCGGGCAGATCAAGCGATGCCGCCTGGACCGTGGCCCACTCGCCCGCCGCTCCCGCCCCTCCCGCCACTGCATCCCAGCGGAAATCCGCCCAGTACGCCTCGTTCATGCGGGCGTCGAGCGCCGCGAGCACACGTGTTGCCGATGGGTCGTGCAAGCGCGCGAACTCCGCGCAGGCGAGCAAGGTGCCGACCGGCACCACCGGCACGCTCAACCCGAACGCCAGCCCCTGTGCGACGCCTGTTGCCGTGCGCAAACCGGTAAATGAGCCAGGCCCGGCGCCGAACGCGATCGCGGAGCAATCCTTGAGCGTCAGGCCGGCGGTATCGAATAATTCGCGGATCGCGGGCAGCAAGCGCGTGCTGGATACCGGTCCCGTCAATTCATGACTGAACCAGACGTGGACTTCGCCGGCAGAGTAATGAGGAGCGCTTCCATAAGTCGTTGGCGCGGCGACGGCCGTCGGGTCGGCGATCAGCAGCGCGACTGAGCAGAATTCGGTCGAGGTATCGAGGGCGAGCAAAACGGTGCGTGTCATGGCCGCTATTGTAATGCGTGCCGTAATGCATGAAGTAACGCGTGAACCGTGATGCTGCGAGCGCCGCGCGGACAATGCCCGCTTGCGCTGGGGATCGGGCCTTGGCCGGGGAGTTCTGGAAGAAACCCTCGACAAGCCCGCGCAACCGGCTTGTTATGATCGTCAGACCTTAACCAGCCTGTCCGGAGAACTGAATGAGCGGAATCAACGAACTCGACGCGCAATTTGCGCTTGCCCAGGCGGACGTCAAGGAACTGTCCGAACGGCCGGGCAACCTGACGCTGCTGCGCCTCTACGCGCTCTACAAGCAAGCGAGCCTGGGCGATGTGCAAGGTGACAAGCCAGGTTTCGCCGATATCGCCGGCAAATACAAGTACGACGCGTGGAGCGCACTCGCCGGCACGCCGCAGGACACCGCAAAGCAGCAATACATCGGGCTGGTGGAATCGCTGAAAAGCGGCGCCTCGGCGTAAAACCCGGGAGGGCCAGCGCCGGACGCCCGCTGGTTTGAGCGGCCCCGCGGCGCTTTACCCGCTTTACCCAGACGCAGGCGAAATTCTGCGCCCCGGTAAACCGCAAGTTGAATCAAACTGTCTTAAAATCTGGCGCAGCGCAACAATTGCCGCTATACTGTTGCCTGCGCTTCACTGTGACCGGGTGAATTGATGGTTTTAGTCAATTCATTAGCTGATTAACCCGCGCAGCGCGGCGACTCGTAGCGTTTTGCTCCAATCCAGTTTAGAAACTGTCCCCTCCCTGCTAGGCCTTCTCTTCGGCCGATCATGCATCAGGCTGACGACAAAGCCGCCTCGGCCTGTCGAATCCGATACAGCTTCTAACGAAAAGCTCGCCTTTATTGTTGCGAGCTGCCCCCGTTTTTCGATTTGCTCGCTGCTTCTTTGCTCGCTGAATCTGACGACTTGGGTATGCCGATTGGCGCCATACGCCTTATTCCCCGTTTCAAGGATCGACATGACTTCGAGCAACACCCATAGCCCGCTGGACTCCATCGCTGCACTGGCACTCGGCGAAGACACACCCGCCGCGCCGGCAGCATCTGTTTCGCCCGCCGCATCTGCTTCACCCGCTATTCCCGCCCCCATTTCTTCAGTTGCGCCTGTCGCCGCTGCTATCGCTGTGCAGACCGGCCCGAGCTTCGAATCGCTCGGCCTGTCGCCCGAGATCATCGTTGCGCTGACCGCTTCTGGCTATCAAGTGCCGACGCCGGTTCAGCAGCGCGCGATTCCCGCAGCGCTCGCCGGCCGCGACTTGCTGGTTTCCAGCCCGACCGGTTCGGGCAAGACCGCAGCATTCATGCTGCCGGCTATCGAACGTTTCTCGCAACTCGAAAAAGCCAAGGCTTCCGCTCCGCGCGAGCCGCATGACCCGAACGCCCGCCCGGCCCGCCGCACCCAGCCGGTCGCTCGTCCGACCATGCTGGTTCTGACGCCGACCCGCGAACTCGCCATGCAGGTTACCGCTGCCGCGACCACGTACGGCAAGCATCTGCGCCGGTTGCGCACGGTCAGCATTCTCGGCGGTGTTGCGTATGGCCAGCAATTGATGCTGCTCGCGAAGAACCCGGAAATCCTGGTTGCTACGCCGGGCCGTCTGCTAGACCATCTGGAACGCGGCCGTATTGACCTGTCGCAACTCCAAATCCTCGTGCTCGACGAAGCCGACCGCATGCTGGACATGGGTTTCATCGACGATATCGAAACCATTGTTGCTGCTACGCCGGCCACGCGTCAGACGCTGCTGTTCTCGGCAACCATCGACGGCAAGATCAGCTCGCTGACCGGCCGCCTGTTGAAGAACCCGGAACGCATCGAGATCATCCAAAAGCTCGAAGCGCAGAACAACATTGCGCAAACCGTGCATTACGTCGATGACCGCGATCACAAGGATCGTCTGCTCGACCACCTGTTGCGCGATGCCGGCCTGGATCAGGCTATCGTTTTCACGGCAACCAAGAACGACGCTGACCAACTGGCTATCCGTTTGTCGGACGCTGGTTTTGAATCGGCTGCATTGCACGGCGATCTGCCGCAAGGCGCGCGTAACCGCACGATTCGTGCACTGCGCGAACGCAAAGTACGCGTGCTGGTGGCAACCGATGTCGCGGCTCGCGGTATCGACATCCCGGGCATCACGCACGTATTCAACTACGATCTGCCGAAGTTCGCGGAAGACTACGTTCACCGTATCGGCCGTACGGGCCGTGCTGGCCGCACGGGTACGGCAATCAGCCTCGTGCATCACGCAGAGCAAGGCGCGCTCAAGCGCATCGAGCGTTTCGTGCGTGTGCCGCTGAATGTGAGCGTGATCGCTGGCTTTGAACCGCGTCGCTCGGCTCCGGCCGGCGGTGGCGGTGGTCGTCCTGGCTTTGGCGGCCGTGGCCGTCCGGGCGGCGGTGGCGCTGGTGCGGGTGGTGCAGGTCGCCGCTTTGGTAACGGCGGTGCTGGCAACGGCGGCTCGGCTAAGCCGGGCGGCTGGGGCAACAAGCCGGCAAGCGCCGGTGGTGCTCGCGATTCGCGCGATGGTGGTTCACGTGACGGCTATCGTAGCGGCGGTGGATCGCGTGACGGTGGTTCGGGCTTCGGTGGCGGTTCGCGTGACGGTTATGCAGCACGTCGCAATGACGGCCCGCGCGCTCCGCGTCGTGGCAGCTAAGTCGTAATCAGTGCGGCGCGCGCTTCTTGCGTGTGCCGGCAAAAAGAAAACCGATGCCTCGTGCGTCGGTTTTTTTTCGTCCACACTCTGAATTTCACAATGCGGAAGGACCTTTTGTGCCACGAAATTGTTGGTGCATGGCACAAGTCTTCACATCCCAACATGGGAAAGATCATTTTATATTGTGAAATATAAATACTAAATTATTGATTTAACACGATAATTTTTATTCGAAAACTTCGCTAAACGACTGGCTCCTCTAACTTCCTTTCCCTAGACTCTTATATAAGAGTTGAGCAACAAGAAGCACCGAGACTGCTCAACCGGACGACCATCCATTAGTCATTAGTCAGGCAATCAAAGGAGAAACGCCATGTCGCGCCAACAACAAGCTCAGGAACTTCAAAAGCAATGGGACACGGATTCGCGCTGGAAGGGCATCAAGCGCAGCTACACCGCCGACGACGTCGTGCGGCTGCGCGGTTCGGTGCCAGTCGAGCACACGTTGGCGAAACGCGGCGCGGAAAAACTGTGGGCATCGATTCATGAAGAGCCGTTCGTCAATGCGCTCGGCGCGTTGACCGGTAATCAGGCCATGCAACAGGTCAAGGCCGGTTTGAAGGCGATCTACTTGTCCGGTTGGCAAGTGGCGGGCGACGCGAACGTTGCCGGCGAGATGTATCCGGACCAGTCGCTGTACCCGGCGAATTCGGTGCCGCTGGTGGTCAAGCGCATCAACAACACGCTGACGCGCGCCGATCAGATCCAGTGGTCGGAAGGCAAGAATCCCGGCGATGAAGGCTATCTCGACTTCTTCCAGCCAATCGTGGCCGACGCTGAAGCCGGTTTCGGCGGCGTGCTGAACGCGTTCGAACTGATGAAGGCGATGATCGAAGCCGGCGCTGCGGGCGTGCACTTCGAGGATCAGCTGGCATCGGTGAAAAAATGCGGGCACATGGGCGGCAAGGTGCTCGTGCCGACGCGCGAAAACATCGCGAAACTCACGGCTGCGCGTCTCGCGGCTGACGTTTCCGGTACGCGAACCATCCTGCTCGCCCGCACCGACGCGGAAGCGGCGGATCTGGTGACATCGGATGTCGATGAAAACGACCGGCCGTTCCTGACCGGCGAGCGCACCGTGGAAGGTTTCTTCCGCACGAAGCCGGGCCTGGAACAAGCCGTGTCGCGTGGCCTCGCCTACGCGCCGTATGCCGACATGATCTGGTGCGAAACCGGCAAGCCGGACCTGGCGTACGCGAAGAAGTTTGCTGAAGCGATTCATCGTGAATTCCCGGGCAAGCTGCTCTCGTATAACTGCTCGCCATCGTTCAACTGGAAGAAGAACCTGGACGACGCGACCATCGCCAAATTCCAGAAAGAGCTTGGCGCGATGGGCTACAAGTTCCAGTTCATCACGCTGGCCGGTTTCCATGCGCTGAATTACTCGATGTTCAACCTCGCGCACGGCTATGCACGCAATCAGATGAGCGCATTCGTCGAGATGCAGGAAGCCGAGTTCGCGGCGGCCGAGAAGGGTTTCACGGCAGTGAAGCATCAGCGTGAAGTGGGAACGGGCTACTTCGATGCAGTGACGCAGGCGGTTGAAAAAGACGCATCGACGACCGCGTTGCACGGCTCGACCGAAGATGAACAGTTCTTCGAGAAGAAAGTGGCTTAATAACAGGGCAATTGCACTAAAGGTTAAATTTCTATTCATGCCAGCCGAGGAGTTGAGCGAGATAGCGGTCGTTCGCACACGCTTTCAGACGGCGAATCTTCAGCCCCACCTTGGAAGTCGTATCGCGCTTGAGCAGGTTCATCACGATGCGCCGAAGGACAGCGAAGTTCTGCGCGGCGTTGTCCACCCGTACGCGGCACTGATCTTCGCCAAAGGCCATATCCAATACCCAGTGCATCGAATTTTCTATGCGCCAGTGGGAACGTACGGCCTGAGCGATCGTGAGTGCGTTAGGCGGGAGGCTGCTGATGTAATAACGGCGCTCGGTTGAAACGGCACCGTTGATCTCACGCGTGGCCTCGACCATCGCCACTGACCGCAGCTTCGGCCAGCGAGACAGGGCGTCCAGTGCGCAAGGCGTGTACGACAGCGCCACGCAGCGGCGTGTTTCGATGCGCCCGTGATCCTTGCCAATCTCCACATGTTCGTCGCACTCGTAGGCACCCGGCCAGCGCTCCAATGCTGCAAAGGCCTCATGGACCCGGTCCTTGAGTTTGCCCTGGTTTCCCTTGACGGCCAGCACGTAGTCAGCCTCGCCGTCCACGATCTTCTGCGCAATGCGCTGCTGACACCCCATGGCATCGATGGTGACAATCGCACCCTTAAGTAGCAGGGCGTCGAGTAGTTCCGGAATCGCCGTGATTTCGTTACTTTTGTCGGCCGTACGAACCTGCCCGAGCACCACGCCCAGTCCACAACCGTACGCTGATACCAGGTGAATCGCACGCTCACCTGCCCGATGCGAGCCACGCACGGTCTTGCCGTCGATCGCCACGACCTGATCGACAAGCGCCGGACACAGGTGGCTCATCCAGCGGATAAAGCAGGCTTCGAACTGCTTGGAATTAAGCGACGCAAACACCCGCCCGAAGGTGTCGTGAGAGGCAATGCCGTGCTCCAGCGGCACATAGCGGCGCAGCCAGTCCAGTTTTTCTGTGCCCCAAGTCTGGATCGCGACCCAGCTGTCTGCCCCGCTGAGGATCGCACACACCGCAACCATAAGCATCCCGCTCAGATCGTGAGCCGGCGTGCGCCTGCGAGGGTCTTTCAAATCACCAAACGCATCTTCAATACTCAGTGCTTCATCGTGCATCGTTTCGACCTGAAAAAGACGAAAGTAAACGCCTTTCCCGTCGAGTTAACAACCCTCTTTTTCTAACCCTTTGATTGTTAACGAGCCTTCATGCAATCGCCCTGGGCTTAATAAGCTGCAGTTGCTTTAAGCGGATAGAGGGCGCATGGCTGTCGGCCATGTGCCCTTTTTGCATTTTTAGAGAGTCAGCCAGCGGCAGTTGCCGACCATCCGTTGATAAAGCAGAAACGCGTATCCATCAAGTCACCGGCAACTGAAACGCTCATTCTGTCTGCCGTTGGCGAAGGCGATTTTCCGGTGCTGTAATAGCAGGTGATTAAAGCAACGAACCTCGGGCAGCGCGTTTCGAGCGTTTCGAATAGGTTGAGCACGCCCGGATTGAGATTCACTCTCTTCACCGATAAACAATCACCGGAATCTTCGTGTGGGTCAGCACCCGTTGAGTCTCGCTGCCGATCAACAAACTCCCCAATCCCCTCCTCCCGTGCGACGCCATGAAAATCACATCGCAACCATCCCGCTCTGCAATATCGATAATGCCGATATAAGGCGCGGACTCAACGCTCGTGACGGAACTGCAGGAAACGCCCACGGCGGCAGCGGCCTTTTCGACAGCGCCAAGATGTTCCCGAGCCTCGCGCTCGCCGCGCTCATGAAAATCACTGGGCGGCTCGACGGCGACATCGGCGAAAGGTGAATACGGATACAGCGGCAAACACGCATAGGCCGTAATCCGCGCACCCACCGACTGGGCAAGATCGATCGCCCCATCAATAGCTTTCTGCGAGAGGACCGATCCATCCGTCGGAACCAGAATGTGCTTGAACATGGTCGACTCCTTGGGCAGTGGCCACCGTGCACTTTCATTGTAGTAACTGGATCGGGGCAAGCGGCCCGCAATTCAGCCCCAATATCCTGGCGCACCGAACGTATGTTTCAGCAAATCGAGAAACAGACGCACTCGTAGCGGCAAATGCCGGCGCTGCGGAAACACGGCGTGAATCCCGATAGGCGGCGCGGCGAAAGCATCGAGCACACTGATAAGCCGCCCTTGGGCGATGTCATCGCCGACTTCCCACCATGAGCGCCACGCCAGCCCATATCCTGCTAGGCACCACTCGTGCAGCACCGCGCCGTCCGAGCATTCCATGGTGCCGGACACGCGCATCTGAACGACCTTGCCGTCTTTCTGAAACACCCAGCCGCGCTGCTGATTCGAGCTCGCCCCAAGCGGCAGGCAGTTGTGCTGCGCGAGCGCGTCGAGATCGGCGGGCGCGCCGCGCTCGCGCAAATAGTCCGGTGACGCCACGCAAACCCGGCGGTTCTCGCCCAGCTTCAACGAAACCAGCGACGAATCCGGCAACTCGCCAAGCCGCACGGCGCAATCGAAACCTTCGTTGACCAGATCGACCATGCGATCCGTCAGGTCGAACGTGATCGATACATCCGGATGCATCGAGGTAAAAACGGGGACGAGCGCGGCAACGTGACGCCTCCCGAAACCCGCTGGCGCCGACACCCGCAGATGCCCGCTCGCCTTCACCCCACCCGCCGACACGCTCGCCTCCGCACTCTGCATGTCATGAATCACCCGCTGGCAATCCTCCAGAAATGCCGATCCTTCAAAGGTGAGCGTCAGCCGGCGCGTGGTGCGCACGAGCAGCTTCACGCCGACCCGCTCTTCCAGCGCGTCCAGCCGCCGGCCGATCACGGCCGGAGCGACGCCTTCGGCCAGTGCCGCAGCGGACAGGCTTCCCTTCGCGACAACCGCCACGAACGTTTCTATTTGCTTGAATCGGTCCATGCGCGTGCGTTTGTTCGTTTATTCAAATGACAGGGCGCCCAGATTAGGCGTGAAAAAGTCAAAGATCAAGTGATCTGGATGCATCTTCCGGTCGTTCCAACGCACTAATAGAATGGTCGGAGACCTACTTACGGAGCGCCGGCCATGTCACCGACATCGATTTCGCCTCCTCGTGCCGTCATCTTCGATGCCTACGGCACGCTGTTCGACGTGCACTCGGTCGTGGCCGCCGCCGAGCAGTTATTCCCCGCCCACGGCGACGCGCTTTCGCAGTTGTGGCGCCAAAAGCAGATCGAATACACGCAGCTACGCACGCTCTCGGACCCCGCCGGCACCCGATACGAGCCGTTCTGGGCGATCACGCTCGACGCGCTGCGCTACGCCGCCACGCGCCTGAAGCTCGACCATGCCCTCACTCCGGCTGCGGAAAAGCGCCTGATGGACGAATACGCCTGCCTCGCGGCGTTTCCGGACACTGTCAACGCACTGAAAACGCTGCGCAAACGCCCGGATTTGAAACTCGCGATCTTGTCGAACGGCAATCCGCAAATGCTCGACATCGCGGTGAAAAGCGCCGGCATGTCGGGTCTCTTCGATCACGTCCTCTCAGTTGACGCCGTGCGGGCCTATAAACCCGCCCACGCCGCGTACGCGCTCGGAACGCAATCGATCGGCGTGGCGGCCTCGGAGATCGTGTTTGTATCGTCGAATGGCTGGGACGTGACGGGCGCAACGTGGTTCGGCTACACCACTTTCTGGCTCAACCGCATGGCGATGCCTGCCGAACAACTCGGCGTCCTGCCACGCGGCACCGGACGCGATATGACCGATCTGCTTGCTTTCATCGATGCAGGCTGCCCCCGGCATCAGCACGCAACGCCATTCGATCTTTCAAAGCGTATGCCCCGCAGTCCCACCCACTAACCGATTCATCGATTCAACTAGTACGCAAAACCGTCTGACCGACCAAGGAGATGTAGAACATGGCGAACACGCTGACCCACGTGCCGCAGGGCATGACCATCACGGCCGACATCAAACCCGGCTACGAGACCATCCTGACGCCCGAGGCGCTTGAATTAGTGGCAACTCTTCATCGCGCATTTGAGCCGCGTCGTCAGGCGTTGCTCAAGGCGCGGAGTGAACGCACGAAGCGACTCGACGCAGGCGAACGCCCGGATTTTCTCAGCGAAACGCAATCCATCCGCGATGCCGACTGGACCATCGCACCCTTGCCGAAGGCGCTCGAATGCCGCCGCGTGGAGATCACCGGGCCAGTCGAACGCAAGATGATCATCAACGCGCTGAACTCCGGCGCGGATTCGTACATGACGGACTTCGAGGATTCGAACACGCCGAACTGGGACAACCAGTTGACCGGCCATATCAACCTGAAGGAAGCGGTACGCGGCACGATTTCGCTGGAACAGAACGGCAAGTCATACAAGCTCAACGATAAAACCGCGACGCTGATCGTGCGTCCGCGCGGCTGGCATCTCGATGAAAAACACGTGACCGTGGATGGTCAGCGTGTATCGGGCGGCATCTTCGATTTCGCGCTGTTCCTGTTCCACAACGCGAAGGAGCAACTGGCTCGCGGCGCGGGTCCGTACTTCTATCTGCCGAAGCTGGAAAGCCATCTCGAAGCGCGCCTGTGGAACGAGATCTTCGTGGCCGCGCAGGAGATTGTGGGGGTGCCGCGTGGCTCGATTCGGGCGACGGTTCTTATCGAAACCATCCTGGCCGCGTTCGAAATGGATGAGATCCTGTACGAGTTGCGCGAGCATTCGTCGGGGCTGAACGCCGGCCGCTGGGACTACATTTTCTCCGCGATCAAGAAGTTCAAGAACGACGCCAATTTCTGCCTCGCCGATCGCGCCAAGATCACGATGACCGTGCCGTTCATGCGCGCCTATGCGCTGCAATTGTTGAAGACGTGTCACCGGCGTAACGCGCCGGCTATTGGCGGCATGAGCGCGTTGATTCCGATCAAGAACGACCCGCAAGCCAACGACACAGCCATGGGCGGCGTGCGCTCGGACAAGGCGCGCGATGCCAGCGACGGCTACGACGGCGGATGGGTTGCGCATCCGGGCCTCGTGCCGATCGCGATGGAAGAGTTCGTGAAGGTGCTCGGCGACAAACCGAACCAGATCGCGAAGCAACGCGAGGACGTACAGGTCACGGCAGCCGATCTACTCGATTTTCGCCCTGAAGATCCCATCACCGAAGGCGGCGTGCGCGGCAATATCAACGTGGGCATCCACTATCTTGGATCGTGGCTCGCGGGCAATGGCTGCGTGCCGATCCACAACCTGATGGAAGACGCCGCGACCGCGGAAATTTCGCGCTCGCAAGTGTGGCAGTGGATTCGCTCACCGAAAGGCAAGCTCGACGATGGCCGCAAAGTGACCGCCGACATGGTCCGCACCTTCACGCAGGAAGAGTTGGTGAAAGTGAGGGCGGTCGTTGCCGGCGACACCGCGCCGTACGACCGGGCAGCGACTATTTTCGAAGCGATGTCGACATCGGATACGTTCGCGGAGTTTTTGACGTTACCGCTTTACGAAGAGATTTAAGACTTAACGCTCGTCATCTGTAAAACAAAGCCGCTCTGGAAATTCAGGGCGGCTTTTTTTACCGGCGTTGCTTATTCAATGCCGTGCTCTTCGATACTCAACCCAATCGCCGTTATCGATACGCGGCAAACCCTCCACCGCTTCCTCGCCGACCGGATAAACCAGGCAATCGATAACCTGCGCGCGCCCGTCTACGTGAACTGTCACGTGCAATCGCTCGCTGCGGTACAAGCCGATAACACCCGGCACGATCTCTTCGATTTCATCGAGCACGGGCACGAGCGTTTCATCGATTCGATAGATATCGCCATGCACCGGCCCCGCCGCGGAATCGAGCACTAGTCCGGGATACGCGCCGAAGTCGTACAGTCGGCCATTGATATGGCCCGAGCCAATTAGCACTGGCGCGGCGATCCCGTTACGCTCTGCCGCGAGGCGAATGTCATTGTTCTCGCCCGCTCGCAGCGTCCCGTAGACGAATACGTGTTGCATGCGTTCATTCCTTCCATGAAGATTCAGCGCGCATTATGCCAAGCGCATAGAACAGTCGTTAAGTCGTGATTCAAAGCCGATCCCGCCCGATGCATTTAATATCACGGAGGAGGAGCGATTAAAAACCATGTTCACGTCCATCGATCAACCGCTGCAACCGGAAGAAGTCGAGCATCTCGACATTCCCGCCGAGTCGTCGCCTACGCTCGCGCATCCCATTCGCGTGCGCTCGCGGCCCGTGCCGGCCGGCGTCCGGATTGCGCGGCACACGCACGCGTGGGCACAGGTCGCGTGCACGACACGAGGCGTGCTGCGAATCGCGGCGGAAGGGTCAACGTGGATGGTGCCGCCGTCGCGCGCAATCTGGGTCCCGCCGAACGTGACGCATGAAGTGGTGATCGTGGAAGACGCGTTCCTGCGGACTTTGTACATAGACGCGAGCGTGGTGCCCCCGGGGCTGGATGCGTGCCGCGTGGTGGAAGTGTCGCCGCTGCTTCGCGAGGTGGCGGTTGCGCTGGATGACCGTACGATTTCAAGCGAGCGTGAACGGCTGCTCGGCACACTTGCACTCGATGAAATCACGCGCTCGCGGCCGCTGCCCCTCTCCATCCCGATGCCTACCGACAAACGCCTGCTGGCATTATGCGAAGCCGTCCTCGCCGACCCTGCTTCCGCCGATTCGCTAGAGCATTGGGCAGCATTCGCCGGTGCAAGCACCCGCACGATCGCGCGCTTGTTCCGACGTGAACTCGGTGTGAGCTTTTCGCAATGGCGTCAGCAGGCCGTGCTGGCGCGCGCGATTCCGTTACTGAGCCAGGGCCGACCGCTGTCACAAGTCGCGTTGCTGCTCGGCTATCAAAGTCAGAGCGCCTTTTCCGCGATGTTCAGACGTGCGTTCGGAGAAAGTCCACGAGCCTTTTTTGTCCGCGACGGCGAGCCGCGAAACGATACTCAGAACGGCGTTGTCGAGCGAGCGCTGAAACGCTAAACGCCGCGCACCATATGCCGGATCGCGCCGAATTGCGCGAGCCGCGAACCCGCGGTTTTATAACCCATGCGGATATAAAGCCGGGCGGCGGGGTTATCGACGAATACGCGCAACTGAGTCTCCGTTAGTCCACGTGCACGTGCCCATCGGTGCGCGGTATCGAGGAGAAAGGTTCCCGCGCCCGTCCGGCGCCATCCTTCCACCACTTGTACGTCGCGGATGTGCAGCGACTGATCTTCTTCCGTCACGCGCATCACGCCAATAGCCTGACCGTCGCACTCGAGCACGAAGTTTTCCGACTCGCGCCAGCTACCCAGGAAAAGATCGCTGCGCCACACGAGATTGTGGCGGCGGTAGTAGCCGTTCATGTTGTTGCGCGTGAGCGCCTCGGCGAACGAAAAATCGTCCATCGACGCCAGGCGCAACTGAAACGGCGAGAGAGCTTCGGTGGGATCGAGCATTGCGCGATGAAAGCACTGAATCAAGTCATCAACACTAAGTCAGCCGGCGCGCGCTGGCAATGGAGAGTTTTACGAGCGTGCAAGTTCGATGTCATGCACGCCACACGTTCAACCAGATGCAACGCGATCGTGGTACGAAGAATAGCGGAATGAACCGAAAGGCGAATCGGGAAGGAGGAGGAAGGAAAGGACGAAAAACCGCGGGCACAAAAAACGTGGACGAAAAAAATCCAGCTTGAGCTGGATTTTTCTTTTACAACTTGTTGGCGGAGCGGACGGGACTCGAACCCGCGACCCCCGGCGTGACAGGCCGGTATTCTAACCAACTGAACTACCGCTCCACTTCTTTCCATCAGTTCGTGAGGTTGGTTGACTCATCAAACTTGCAGCGCTTCTCGCAGCCGCCGATGTTTTGGCGTCCCCAAGGGGATTCGAACCCCTGTACTCACCGTGAAAGGGTGATGTCCTAGGCCTCTAGACGATGGGGACATAAACTTTTCAGTTAATGTCTTTTACTCTTTTCGCTTACGTCCTGACTGGCTTCTGATTAACTTCGATTAACACTTTCTTAATCGTTTAAACCTTATTAATCAGTTTCGCGCAGTTTCTTCTTAGTCAGCGGCGAAGAACGACATTATAAACAGCTTTGTGATTCTTGTGAAGCTTTTTTTCCGATGCTCTGGCGCTTTAAAAAGCTTCATTTCTGTTCTGTGGTGGAGGTAAGCGGGATCGAACCGCTGACCTCTTGCATGCCATGCAAGCGCTCTCCCAGCTGAGCTATACCCCCCTTGCAGAACAGAAACGAGATTCTAAAGGGCACTTTTGAAGTTGTAAATACCTTTTAGCCCAGCATCTGAAAATAGTTCGTCCTTAGGGTGCAAACTTGGGGCGCAAACCGGACACCGTTCGCGTCGATGCCATGCGCCCGTCATGTACCTGCGGCGCGCCCCATGTTCAGGCAATGCCCTTGTCGAGCCGGGTCAGCACGGTCTCACGGCCGAACAGCATCAGCACCGCGTCAATGGACGGTGTGTGCGTGGTACCCGCGACCAGCAGGCGCACCGGCATGGCGAGATGCGGCATCTTGAGCTTATGGCTCGTCAGCGTGGCCTTGAACGCCGCCGAGATGGCTTCCTTGCTCCACTCCACTTCGCTCAACGCCTGCCGCAAGTCAGCGAGCGCGGGACGCACGGTTTCGGTGACATGCTGCGCGAGCGCAGCGGGGTCGATCACGGGCTCCTGATAAAACATGGCGGCGTTATCGGCGATCTCCTTTACCGACGATGCGCGATCCTTCAGCAAACCGATCACGAGCTCCAGCGGCGGCCCTTGCTCGATCATGGCGGCGTCGATACCCAGTTCGGCCAGGAACGGCTTCACGAGCGTTTCCAGCCGCGCGTTGTCGGCTTCCTTGATGTAGTGCGCGTTCAGCCAGTTCAAACGATCCGGATCGTATTGCGCCGGCGACTTGCCCAGATGGTCCAGGTCGAACCATTCGACAAACTGCTCACGCGAGAAAATCTCCGCATCTCCATGCGACCAGCCAAGCCGGGCCAGATAGTTCAGAACCGCTTCCGGCAGATAACCTGCGTCGCGATAACCCATTACGCTCATCGCGCCATGGCGCTTGCTCATCTTCTCGCCCTGCTCGTTGAGCACGGTCGGCAAGTGGGCGTACACCGGCACTTCGCCGCCCAGCGCGCGCAGGATGTTGATCTGGCGCGGCGTGTTGTTCACGTGGTCGTCGCCGCGGATCACGTGGGTGATCTTCATGTCGAGATCGTCCACGACCACGCAGAAGTTATAAGTTGGCGTGCCGTCCGGACGCGCGATCACGAGGTCGTCGAGCTCGTCGTTCGAAATTTCGATCGTGCCCTTCACCGCGTCGTCCCAACTCACTACGCCGCCCAGCGGATTACGAAAGCGAATGACCGGCGAGACGCCTTCCGGAATAGGCGGCAGCACCTTGCCCTCCTCCGGGCGCCACGTGCCGTCGTAACGCGGTTTTTCATTGGCCTCGCGCTGACGTTCACGCAATGCGTCGAGTTCTTCCGTCGACATGTAGCAGTGGTAAGCCAGGCCCTGGTCGAGCATCTGCTTAAGCACTTCGCGATAGCGGTCCATGCGCTGCATCTGGTAGATCGGACCTTCGTCGTAGTCGAGGCCGAGCCATTCCATGCCTTCAAGGATGGCGTCGACGGACGCGTCGGTCGAGCGCTCCAGGTCAGTGTCCTCGATGCGCAACACGAAAACGCCCTTCATCTTGCGCGCGAATGCCCACGGATAAAGCGCGGAGCGAATGTTGCCGAGATGGATGAAGCCTGTGGGGCTGGGAGCGAAACGGGTACGGACTTGGGTCATGTGCGGTGTGCTCGATAGCTCAAATGCGTTTGCCGGCACGGAAGGAGCCAGGCAAGCGATATATCGGGGACCGGCTTCGGCACGTCTTCTGGACGAACCTGGCGAGCGGTCGAAACGAGTGTCAATTATACCCGCCGGCGCTTTTGGCCCGCTTTCGGGGGTCATCATGTTTTATCATATGCGCCGTCACCGGATGGCTTGACCAGGCAGCTATCCAAGCTGCCCGCGCCGCCTCCACGCTCCACGCTCGTCCCCGCTGCATCGCAGGAGAACCCTTGAAAACATTGCCGCCCCCGCTTTCGTCGCTGCCTCAGTTGTCGCGACGCGCGTTCTCTCTTGGCTGCGCATCCGCCGTGCTCACGGCGTGCACCACGACGACCAGATCCACCACAGCAGTCACCCCGCCCGCGTCGCCAGTGCCGGCCGCCAGCACGCCCCAGCGGCCCGTGCGGATC
The DNA here is from genome assembly GCF_964253815.1 of Caballeronia sp. LjRoot34. Taxonomy (NCBI): domain Bacteria; kingdom Pseudomonadati; phylum Pseudomonadota; class Betaproteobacteria; order Burkholderiales; family Burkholderiaceae; genus Caballeronia; species Caballeronia sp. LjRoot34. Next base: position 1,417,447 of record NZ_CAXUSB020000001.1, on the reverse strand, counting down.
GGCCTTGCACTGGGCGGCGGCGCGGCCCGGGGGTTTGCTCACATCGGTGTAATCAAGGCGCTCGAAGCGCGCAACCTGAAGGTGGACCTGCTGAGCGGCACAAGCGCGGGCTCGGTGATCGCGGCGTTATCGGCGTCGGGAATGAACGGCATTGCCATCAACAAGCTCGCGCTGACCATGGATGAAGCGTCGATCAGCGACTGGGCGATGCCATTCCGCACGCGCGGTTTCCTGCAGGGCGTCGCGTTGCAGAACTATCTGAACAAGACGCTCGACAACCGGCCGATCGAAAAGATGGCGAAACCGCTCGGCATTGTCGCGACGGACCTGAAGACCGGCCAGCCAATCCTGTTCCAGCGGGGGAACACCGGCATTGCCGTGCGCGCGTCGTGCAGCGTGCCGTCCATCTTCGAGCCAGTGAAGATCGGCGGTCATGAGTATGTGGATGGCGGCCTGGTGAGCCCGGTGCCGGCGGCGTTCGCGCGCAAGATGGGCGCGGATTTTGTGATCGCGGTGGATATTTCGGCGCGCCCTGAGACGGGGTTGACGCAAAGCTCCTTCGACGTCCTGATGCAGACCTTCACGATCATGGGCCAGACCATCAAGGCGTACGAACTCGATAAATACGCCGACTTCGTCATCCGCCCGAACCTTGCCGCCATGAGCGGCAGCGACTTCGGCCAGCGCAACGCAGCGATCCTGGCCGGCGAGGAAGCGGTCGCAAAGATCTGGCCGGAACTGCAGCGGCAAATGGCGGCGAAAGGCGCTACCGTTTGAATCAACGGTAGCGCCTTTCGCCCTTGTAAAACCAGGCGGCTTAGCGCAACGACTTGACGCGTGCCGCCGATACATCCCCCGGCTGGCCGCCCCAACCTGAGCGCAGGTAGTTGGCGAGGTTCGCGAGTTCATCGTCGGTGAGCGTGGCGGCGAATCCCGGCATTGCCTGCATGCTTTCCGTTCCGGCGAACTCGGCGGCAGCCACGCCATCGAGCATCGCAACGATCAGGTTATGTGAATCGGCCTGACGCAACGTCGAACTCCCTTGCATCGATACCGCGACGTGAGGCTTGCCCTGCCCCTCGAGCCCATGACACCCCGCACATACGGCGACATAGCTCGCCCGGCCGGCTGCCACTTGCGCGGCATCGGCGGAACCCGGTTGAACCGGCGTGGGTGGAAGCGGTGCGTCGCCGAGCAGATAGGTCGACAGCGCGCGCAGATCACCCGGGCTCAAGTGCTGGCTGCTCAGCATCACGACCGGATGCATCTCGCCGAACGCCGAGCCCTGGCGGCTGATTCCCGTTGCGAAGAATGTCTGCAAATCGGCGCCGGTCCAGCCACGCGCGGCGAGCCCCGCGGGCGTGATATCCGGCGGCACGACACGACCGAGCATCGATCCTTGCAAGGTCTTCGCACCGTTCATCTCCCCAAACACGCCACGCGGCGTGTGGCATTCGGCGCAGTGACCCAGCGCATTGGCGAGATATCGTCCGCGGATCCAGTCAGCCGAACTTCCCGCCGATGCATCCGGCAACTTGTCCTTGAGGAACAGGATGTTCCAGAACATCACCGCAAACCGCACGTTGAACGGGAACATCAACTCGGGATCCCGGTTCGGCACGGCGGCCGGCTTTTGCGCCATCAGATATGCATAGATGGCGTCGCTGTCGGCGCGGGACATCGTCCGGTAAGACGTGTAAGGCATTGCCGGATAGAGATGCTTGTCAGGCGCCACACCGTCGTGCAAGGTCTTGTAGAACTGCTCAGCACTCCACTTGCCGATGCCATTTACAGGGTCCGGCGTAATGTTCGTGCCATAAAAGGTGCCGAAGGGCGACCCGAGCTTCACGCCGCCGGCAAACGGCGCACTGCCGGGGATCGTGTGACAGGCGGCGCAATCGGCCGCTTTCGCAAGATAATTGCCGCGCGCGATCTGCTCGGCGGCCGTTTCATGCGTGGGGGCTGCAGTTTCATCGGAACGGTCGCTGCATGCGGACAGCGCCGCGACGCATAGCGCAACCGACAGCGCAACCGCGCCGAGGCGAAAGGAAATTGCCCGGTTCATGCGGAATCCTTAACAAGTCCAGGCGTATTCAGCACGACGTCCTTGACCGCTTCGTAGTAACGCACGTAGCCGGTGCAGCGGCAGATGTGGTCGTCGAGTGCTTTCGTGATCTCCTGTTCCACCGACTCCCTGGCAATCGGCTCGCGTTTTAGCCGCTCGATCAGCACCGTCGCCGCATTGACGAAACCCGGCGTGCAGTAGCCGCACTGGAAGCTGAAGTGTTCGAGGAATTTCTGCTGCACCGGCGAGAGTTCAACCACCTCGCCTTGCTCGTTGCGTCTGGCGTGGCCCTCAATGGTCCGCACCTTTTTGCCGTCGAAGAAATGCGCGCCCGTGATGCACGAGCGCACTTCTTCGCTCGATCCGTCCGGCTTGTCGAGAATCACCACGCACGCATGGCAGACGCCCTGCCCGCAGCCAAGCCGCGAGCCGGTCAAGCCCACGTACTCATGCAGGAAATCGATCATCATGAGCCCATCAGGGGTCTGGATCGGCCCCACGGCAGCACCGTTGATCGTCAGCGAAATGGGCTTCATCTGGATCAAAGGCTGGTGCAAGGGCTGAGGCATGAGCGGTGTCGGAGTTGGGTTGGCAGCGGTCATGCGAGCGCCTCCTGAATGTTTTGCGGTTTCACCGGCAAATCGTTGAATCGATGCCCGATAGCGTGCGCGATACCGTTGACGATGGCGCCGACGACCGGAATCATCACCACCTCCGCAATGCCCTTCGGCGGATCGGTCTCGGACAGCGGCGGCAGCACTTCGCCGGTCTGGGCCCAGACAGCGACATCGCTTGCGCGCGGCACGTGATAGCGATTGAAGTTCCAGGTACCGTTGCCGGGACCCTCTTCGTAGAGCGGCAGATACTCATGCAGCGCATGTCCAATACCCATCGCCAGTCCGCCTTGCAACTGACCTGAGACGAGTTGCGGCGAAAGCATGTTGCCGCACTCCATGATCGAGTGATGCGAGAGCAGGCTGACACGGCCGCTCCCTTCGTTCACCGTGAGTTCGACTAGCGTTCCGACCGCGCTGTAGTAGGTAACCGCCGCATTGTTACGACTGACCGGCGCAATGAACACACGCTTGCGATCAAGGGCGCGATAAACGGGCTGGACCGGCGCAGCGTGGGTCTTGCTGGCATCGGTCTTGCCCGCGCCGTGAAGCAGCGACAGGCCGTCGATAGGCAGACGCTCGGTCACGCCATCAATGTTGAATTCCGCCTCGCTCCATTGCCATCGATTGAACACATGCACGATCGCGCCCGTGACGAGCCCGAGGTCATGCGCTTTTTTCGCGACCTGTTCGAGCGACAGTGGCTCAAGACCTGCCGCCGTCAGCTTGCCGTCCACCCAGCGCGCATCTTCACGACGCACGGTGAGCGGTGCAGCCTGACCACCGCCTATGCCACTGCTCCATAGCGCCATCGCCGCCGGCCACAAACCGTGCGTGAAGACCACGCGTCCCGCTTCGTAGGTGCTATGCGTGAAATAGAAAGCTGAATTCGTCGCACTCGATGGCGATATCAAGCTCGGCGACCAGCGCGGATTAGCCGACAGCTTGTCCTGCTCGCCCTGCGACATCAGGTATGGGTCGCCACTGGTCATGACCGGCAACTCGGGCCAGTCGACAATCGCCATGCGCACTTCGGCGGCCGGCTTGCCGAGCCACTTCGCGCACGCGATTGCTTGCGATGTAGACACGCCCGTGCCAATTTCCGCGGCCGTATGATGCAACGTGATCTTGCCGTCGGCCGCGATTTCAACCTTCGCGAACGACGCCTCCGCACCCGTGCCAAAGTCTTTCTGCACGCACGCGAAGCCGACACCGTAGCGGTTGCCAGGATGCGCCAGTTCATACTCCGCTTTCTTCTGCACGCGACCGGTCCAGAGCGGGTGAACCTTGGCCTTCTGCAGGACTTCATCGACACGAATCGCGCCGGCGGGAATCGCGCCCTGGGTATTTTTCATGCCCGAGCGCAGCGCGTTCTTCAGCCGTAAGTCGATAGCATCGACTCCAAGCTGCGTCGCAATTTCATCGATCAGCATCTCGGTCGCGGCCATGGTCTGCAGCGTGCCGTAGCCGCGTGCGGAGCCGGCGTCGATCGCGCGCGAAGCGATCGCCACGCCGGTCAGGTCGCTCTTCGGGAAGTAGTAGATCGACTGCGCGGCGGATGCGCCCACCATGGCCACCGATGGCGAAAAGTTGCAGCGCCCGCCGCCGTCGACTTCGAGCTCGGCCTTGAACGATTGCAGGAGGTTCGTTTTCTTATCGATCGCAATTCGATAACGCATCTTCGACGCATGGCGTTTTATCGATGTCTGGAATTGCTCATAGCGGTCAAATGCAAGGCGTACCGGACGGCCGTCGCCATACATGGCCGCCACCAGTCCATAGAACGGGACCGTGAAGTGGTCCTTCGACCCGTAGCCGACCGTATAGACCGGATGCACGAACAGGTTCTTCACCGGGAAGCGGCACTTCGCCGCCATGCCGGCAGCGCTTTCGGCAACCTCGTTCGGCCCCTGCGTCGGGACAACCATGTGCAGCGATTGCGTTGCCGCGTCGTACCAGCAGTTCGTGTTGTCGGCTTCGAGCGCGGCGGTATCGATGGATTGCGTACTGTAGTTGCGCTCCAGCACAAGCCAGTCCGCGGGCGGATGGTCGAGTTCGCCCTGCATGTTTTGCGCATGGAACATGCCCTGCTCATCCAGCTTGCCGTCCTGCCGCCCCGCCGCCCACACAGGCTCGTGCTTGCGCATCGCGCTTGGGAACAGCATGCTGTCCTTCAAGCTCGAGAACGTGTCGTCGTCATAGGCCGTCGGACCGCCAACGCGCACAAAGCGGAACGTGCCCCACGGATCGCGTTCAAGCGGCCCGGTCTTCTCGCCGTAGCGGATGATTTCATCGCGGAACTGGAGCTTGTCTTTGGCGAACCGGAAGCGTGCGAAATCGTGATAGATCAGCATGGCAACGGCCTGGCCCAGATAAGCTGGCGTCTTGCCGGGCGGCAGCAGCATGTCGTCGCCATAAAAAGCGGGAAATGCGAGACCGTCACGGACAAGCTCAGCAGCCGTGACAATCCGGTCCGGCTGAAGGTCGTCGCCAAGCAAGCTCAGGTCGAAACCCTCATACGTCCGGTCGGCCTGCGTCGTGCGCAGCATGAACGCGTGCGATTGCTGGTTCGGCCAGTGCGGCATGTCGGCCGCACGCACGTCGCGCGCAAATACCTTTGCCCCCGTGACCTTCGCGATCCCGTCGATACGAAACTTCGCGCGGCCGCTCGCTGTATCCCACTGAATCGGCGTCAGGATTTTTTCTTCAAATAACGCAGCGAATGCGCGACTGCCGAGCGGCGCAATAATGACGGTCAGTCCCGCAATTGCACTCGCCTTCAAAAAACCACGACGCGATCGGTCGAGTTCTCTCATGGTCCTCTCCTTGAATGATCGGCTGAGAGCTTCAAGCCACGCTGCTTCGGGTTTCGGTTTTTATTTTGCATTCCGAAATTATTACCTTGTTCGTATAACCGCTTGATCCGGTGCGTGATGACGAAAGACGACGATGAGATATCGGAGTATCCCCGATCGTAATCGCACTTCAGGTTCTTCAACGTACAAGGATTTGCACCAGCCTGTTTCAATGTTTGGCTGGCTTTTTCAGGCTTTGCCTTGAGCAGGGTTCTTGTCGCTGTGGAGCGCCCGGCACTACCCCGGGAAGGTTGGCGATTGTAAGTGCCAAGCTTGCCTGCAGGCAGCGTTCGGCATGTAAAGTTTTGTGCTTGGCAGGGATTGGCGAGGCGAGCGGAAATCCGTTGTGACGTGTGGCGTCAATGTCACTCGGAAGCATCCGAATGTACTCGGGTTTAGACCGGATCCTGGCGAAATACGCGGTGGGTTGCCTGAATCTGAAGTGGCAGTCCGGCGACGTGGCGAAGGTCAACCATCAGCAACACACACAATCCCTGCGGGAACGACAAAAGCCCGCCCTTTTTTTGAAAGGCAGGCTTTTGTACACCGTACCGGTTACCAGCAACCGGTCAGATGAGAGACGACGACTTAGTTGCCGTTGTTACCAATCGTGGCGCTGACACGCTGACGTAGATCGACGCCGTCAATCGGGAAGGTCGCTTCAACACGCCGAGCGCCCGTGTAGCGCTTTTCCCAATAGCTGTTGTCCATGTCGTCCACACGGATCGTGCTGCCCGTGGACGGCGAGTGAACAAACTTGTTGTCGCCGATATAAATCCCGACGTGCGAGAACGAGCGGCGCATTGTGTTGAAAAACACGAGGTCACCCGGCTTCAGCTCGCTCACGCGAACTTTTTCGCCAACCCGGCTCATCTCTTCCGCACGCCGCGGCAAGGTCATGCCCAACGTGTCCTGAAACACGTAGCGCACGAAACCGCTGCAATCGAGACCGGAATCCGGGGTATTTCCGCCCCAGCGATAGCGCACGCCGATCATATTGAGCGCGCCGACGACTACATCGCCCGCCTTGCTCGCCATGCCGGAAAGAAAAGAACGCGTGCCGCTGGATGGATTGCTTGTCACATTACCCGAGACATTGCCAGAGTCAGCAACGGGATAAATGTCGTTAGCTGCCTTGGCCGACGCGGAGATGCCATTGCTGGCGTTTTGGCTTGAATTGTTGACTTCGTCGGCGAACGCACCGGAAGTTGCTGTCATCATCAGGCCGATCAACATGCTGGCTGCTGCACGCGCGCATGTTTGAGTCAAAGTTAATTGCTGCATCGGTCGGTAGTTTTGGGTGAAAAAGTCTGAAAAATCAGTGTCATGCGGAAAAGTTGGCTTGATACTAGCCAGATATTATTTACATGTCAAAAGGCATAGAAAAATACAATTGAGATACGCACCTAATTGGTGAAAATTAGGCCGCGATCGCGGCTTTCAGTAACTTTCTTGTGTATTCGTGGGACGGCGTCGCAAAAATATTCTCCACATCACCGGTTTCCACGATAGTTCCGTTCTGCATGACTACAACCCGGTGCGCCATCGCGCCAATCACCTCCAGGTCATGGCTGATGAACACATAGCCCAGGTTGTACTTCCGTTGTATATCGGCAAGTAGACGCAAAACTTGATACTGGATTGACACATCGAGTGCACTGGTCGGTTCATCCAGGATCAGGATGCGCGGTTCGAGCACCAGCGCGCGGGCGATTGCAATGCGTTGGCGTTGACCGCCGGAGAACTCGTGCGGGTATCGATTCAACGCCGTACGGTCTATTCCGACTTCGCGCAGAACGGCCACCACCTTGGCATGCCGCGCGGCTGCATCGAGTTCCGGACGATGCAAACCTAGCCCCTCGCCGACGATCCGCTCAATCGTCTGACGTGGCGATAGCGAGCTATAGGGGTCCTGAAACACCACCTGCATATTTGATCGCAACACGGTTTTTTCACGGCCACGATAGTCGGCAAGCAAGCGCCCTTGAAACTCCACCTTCCCGTGTGACGTGCGCTGCAAACCCAGCAGCGCCATCGCCAAAGTGGACTTTCCCGACCCCGACTCACCGACGATACCCAACGTTTCACCCTGCCGCACCGTCACGGAAACGCGATCCACCGCCTTGAACGCGCCGCGCCGGAACCAGCCGCCCACGCCTGGCGTCTTCGTGGCGAATTCCACGGATACCTCTTGCGCGTCGAGCAATACGGGCGACAGCGGCAGCACCGGCAACACCGTGCGCTCCGGCCTGCTCGCAAGCAAACGTACCGTATAGGGATGCTGCGGCGACGCGAATATGTCCTTCACCGTACCGCTTTCCACCAGCACGCCCTGCTCCATCACCGCCACGCGCTGCGCGAATTTACGCACGAGGTTGAGATCGTGCGTGATCAGCAACACGGCCATACCGCGGGAAGCGGCTTCGTCGCGTTGCAATTCCAGCAGCAATTCCACGATCTGCGCGCGGATGGTCACGTCGAGCGCGGTCGTGGGTTCGTCGGCGAGCAGCAGACGCGGGCGGCACGCGAGCGCCATTGCAATCATCGCGCGCTGGCGTTGTCCGCCCGAGAGTTGATGCGGATATCGGTCGATGCGCTTTTCCGGATCCGTGATCCCCGTGCGCGCGAGCAGGTCAATCGCTCGCCGGCGGGCGTCGCGAGCGGACACGCCATCGTGCAGCTGAATCGTCTCCGCGATCTGGTCGCCGATGGTGTACAGCGGGTTGAGCGCGGTCATCGGCTCCTGGAAGATCATCGCGATGTCCGAGCCCCGCAGCTTGCGCATCGCGGGTTCGCTTTTGGTGAGCAACTCCTCGCCGTCCAGGCGAATCGACCCGCTCAGCTCGGCGTCGCGCAAAAGCCGCAGGATAGACAGCGCCGTCACGCTTTTGCCCGATCCCGACTCGCCGACCAGCGCCACGCGTTCGCCGGCTTCAATCTTGAGGCTCACGCCATCGACGGCCATGGTCTCGCCAAAGCGCACCCGCAGATCCGTGATTTCCAGCAACGGAGCGCTCATTGACCGCCTCCGGCTTTGACGGCGTCGGAGATGCGCGTGTCCAGCGCGTTACGCAGCGCATCGCCCATGAACGTGAGCAGCAACAGGGTCGCGACCAGTACGCCGAAAGTGGACAGCGAGATCCACCACGCGTCGAGATTCGCCTTGCCTTGCGCGAGCAATTCTCCAAGCGATGGCGTGGGCGGCGGCACGCCCAGGCCCAGGAAATCAAGGCTGGTCAGCGCAAGGATCGCCCCGCTCATACGAAATGGCAGGAAGGTGATAACGGGCGTGAGGCTGTTCGGCAGGATGTGACGCCAGATGATCTGGGCGTTGGACAGACCCATCGCCCGCGCCGCCCGCACGTAATCCTGCGTGCGGTTGCGCAGGAACTCCGCGCGCACATAGTCCGATAACCCGATCCATCCGAACAACGACAACAGCACGACGAGCAGCAGCAAACTCGGCTCGAAGATGGACGCGAAAATGATCAGCAGATACAACTCCGGCAACGCACTCCAGATTTCGATCAGGCGTTGTCCGGTGAGGTCCGTACGGCCGCCGAAGTAGCCTTGAACCGCGCCGGCCAGCAGGCCGAGCACGGTGCCTATCGCCGTCAGGACCAGCGCGAAGATGACCGAGACGCGAAAGCCATAGAGCAATCGGGCGAACACATCGCGGCCGCGATCGTCGGTGCCGAGCCAGTTTTCACGCGATGGCGGCGCCGGGTTCGAGGCCTTCGAAAAATAGTTGAGCGTGTCGTAGTAGTAGTGGTTCGGCGGATAAACGGCGAAGTTGCTGCCCTCGCTGAAACGGTCGCGAATATACGGATCGAGGTAATCGGCGGGCGTCGGAAAGTCGCCGCCGAACGTGGTCTCGGCGTACGTCTTGACCAGCGGGAAATAAAGCTGCCCCTGATAACGGACGACCAATGGTTTGTCATTGGACCACAGCGGTCCCGCGAGACTGATTGCGAACGCGATCACGAAAATCACCAGGCTCCAGTAGCCGAGCCGGTTGCGCTTGAAACGTTGCCAGACGCGTTGTCCCGGCGTGATCGAAACCGGCACGCTGAGCGGCTGGGCGTCGCCGTCTTGAGGCGTACGGAGCAGGGAACGGTTCAACTCAACGCTCCAGTTGTTCGAATTGAATGCGCGGATCGACCCAGACGTAGCAGAGGTCAGAGATCAGCTTGGTGGCAAGCCCGATCAGCGTGAACAGATATAGCGTACCGAGCACGACCGGATAATCGCGCCGCACGACGGACTCGTACGAAAGCAGGCCGAGGCCATCGAGTGAAAAAAGCGTTTCTATCAGCAAACTGCCCGTAAAGAACGCTCCGATAAACGCGCCCGGAAAGCCCACGATCAGCGGCAACAACGCGTTGCGGAACACGTGTTTCCACAGCACCCTTCTCTCCGACAACCCCTTGGCGCGCGCCGTCAGCACATACTGTTTGCGGATTTCATCGAGGAACGCGTTCTTGGTCAGCATGGTGACGACCGCGAAGCTGCCGACCACCGACGCAATGATGGGCAACGTGATATGCCACAAGTAGTCGGCTATCTTGCCGCCGAGGCTCAACGTTGCCCAGTTGTCGGAGGTGAGGTTGCGCAGCGGAAACAGTTGCCAGAACGACCCGCCGCCGAACAGCACGAGAAGCAGCACACCGAGCACGAAGCCGGGAATGGCGAAGCCGACGAGCACGAGCAGACTGGTGGTGAAATCGAAGGTGGAACCGTTGCGCACCGCCTTCGCGATCCCAAGCGGCACCGAAATCAGATAAGTAAGAAAGAACGTCCACACGCCAATGCTGATCGACACCGGCAGCTTCGACACAATCAACGACCACACGCTTTGATGACGAAAATAGCTGTCGCCGAGATCGAAACGGGCGAAGCGTCCGAGCATCAGCCAGTAGCGTTCGAGCGGCGGTTTATCGAAGCCGTAGAGCGCGCGAAGTTGCGCGACTTGCTGCGCATCCACGCCCGTGTGCATGCGCATGCCGAAGCTCGTGCCTTGCTCGCCGCGCCGCAATTCGTGCACGGCTTGCTCGACCGGTCCGCCCGGCACGAACTGGATCACGGCGAACGTCAGCGTGAGGACACCGAGCAAGGTCGGGATCATCAGCAAAATGCGTTTCAGGATGTAGCTCCACATGGGCGCGGTCCGCTTGAGTGATTAAGGCGTGGATTTACTTCTCTGCAGCCGTGGCCGACGCGGCGGCAGGCGGCTTGAACCACCATGTCGATGTGATCCAGTCTTCGGCGGTGTAATACAGCGGCAAGGTCGCCGGATACGCGAGCGTGTTTCGATACGCCACCCTATGCGATGCCGTGTACCAATGCGGGATCACATAGTAGCCATGCATCAGGACCCGGTCGAGCGCATGGGTGGCATCGAGGAGCTGCTCGCGGGTCTGGGCGCCAAGCAAGGTGTGCACGATCGAATCCACGGCCGGCGACTTCAGCCCGTTCATGTTATCGGAGCCCTGCTGATCCGCGGACTTGCTGCCGAAACGCGTCTCCTGTTCCGTACCGGGAATCTGCACGTCGGGCATGCGCAGGCTGGTCATGTCGAAGTCGAACGCGTCGAGCCGCTTCTGGATCAGCGCAAAGTCAACCGTACGAAAATTCGCGACAATCCCGAGCTTCTGCAAGTTGCGCTGGAATGTGGCGACGACAGGTTCCATCGACGATCCGCTGGCCGAGTCGTCGAGAATCTCGAAGACGAACGGCTCGCCCTTCGCGTTGCGCAACGCACCGTCCCTATACGTCCAGCCCGCGTCAGCCAGCAGCTTGCGCGCCGTGATCAGGTTCGCGCGCAATGAGCCGGGTGGATCGGTGTCGGGCTGCTTCACCACGTCGCCGAATACGGCGGGATCGAGTTGCGCGCGTAACGGCGAGAGAATTGCGAGTTCGCCCGCGCTCGGCTTGCCCGTCGCTTGCAGGTCGGTGTTTGCAAAGAAGCTGTCGGTGCGCGTGTATTGGTTAAAAAACAGTTGCCGGTTCAGCCACTGGAAATCGAACGCAAGATCGAGCGCCTGGCGCACGCGCACGTCCTGGAAGATCGGCCGGCGCAGGTTGATGAAAAAACCCTGCATGCCCGTGCCGTTGTGATTGCGAAATTCGCGTTTGATCAGCTCACCGTTGTCAAAACGTTTGCCAATGTCGCGACGCACCCAGTTGCGCGCAATATATTCGACCAGCGCGTCGTACTCGCCGGCCTTGAACGCCTCGAGCCGCGCGACGCCATCCGAATAGAGCTTGTACGTAATGCGCTCGAAGTTGAACGTTCCCACGCGCACCGGCAACGCATTGCCCCAATAGGCCGGATCGCGCTTTAAGGTGATCGTGCGGCCGTTGTCATATTGTTCGATGAGATACGGACCGCTTGCTATCGGCTTCTGAAACGCGAGTTGATCGAAGGGAACGTGGCTGCCGTCGGGCTTCATGCCCCACTTGCGCGAAAACACCGGAATCGCGCCCGCGATAAACGGCATCTCCCGCGTGCGCTCCCTGAAGTCGAAACGAATGGTCAGCGGGTCAAGGATGACCGCGCGCGAAATCTGGCCGAAATACACCGCGTATTGCGGCGCGGCCTGCGGGCTTTTCAGCGTATCGAATGAGTATTTCACGTCTTCGGCGGTGACGGGATCGCCATTCGAAAAATGCGCCTTGGGATTGATGTGGAACGTGGCAGAGAGGCCGTCGGGCGCGATGCTGATGTCGTCGGCGAGAAGCCCGTAAGCCGTCGATACTTCGTCAAGACTGCCGGTTGTCAAACTCTCGAACATATAACCGAGCCCGGGCGCGGCGTTGCCGCGCTGGGTGAACGGGTTGAATTTGTCGAAGCTCGTGAGCCGGTTCGGATTCGCCAGAACCAGCGTGCCGCCGCGGGGTGCGTCCGGATTGACGTAGTCGAAGTGCTTGAAGCCGGCGGGATATTTCGGCTCGCCATACTGCGCGATGGCGTACACGGCCAATGCCGCTTTCGGTGCCGCGAGCCCGCCAAAACCGATCAGCAAGCTGCCAAACAGAAGACCGAGGACCCGTCGGGAGCCAGTCGCCATGAGTGCCTTTATGAATACCAGTGAAACGATGATCGGAAAAACAGCCAGCCGTTCAGAGCCGGCTGAGGGGCTGCTCAGGGCCTCCTCAAAGCGCCCCAAGCGCAGCGGGCCTTAAGCGATGTGAGAGAATTCTACTAAAACCACTGTCCCGGGCATTGTAACGACGCGCGCACCGCTTGCGCGCGCTCGGTCCGGCGCATGTGCAATATCGACTTCTTAAGGAGCATTCATGGGATTTCTCGCTGGAAAACGGATTCTGCTGACGGGCTTGTTATCGAACCGCTCGATTGCCTATGGCATCGCGGCGGCTTGCAAGCGCGAAGGCGCCGAACTCGCCTTCACCTACGTGGGTGACCGTTTCAAGGACCGCATTACCGAGTTCGCGACCGAATTCGGCAGCGATCTCGTGTTTCCGTGCGACGTGGGTAGCGACGAGGAAATCGACGCGCTCTTCGTCTCGCTGAAAGAACGCTGGGGCACGCTCGACGGCCTCGTGCATTCCATCGGCTTTGCGCCGCGCGAGGCAATCTCGGGGAATTTCCTCGACGGCATGACGCGCGAGAACTTCCGCATCGCCCACGATATTTCCGCGTACAGCTTCCCGGCACTCGCCAAAGCGGCGCAATCCATGCTCTCCCCGGATGCGTCGTTGCTCACGCTGAGCTATCTCGGCGCCGAACGCGCGATCCCGAACTACAACACAATGGGCCTGGCGAAGGCATCGCTTGAGGCAAGCGTGCGGTATCTGGCGGTGTCGCTTGGGGACAAGGGCGTGCGCGTGAACGGCATCTCGGCGGGGCCGATCAAGACGCTGGCAGCAAGCGGCATCAAGAGCTTCGGCAAGATTCTCGAGTTCGTGGAAAACAATGCACCGTTGCGGCGCAACGTGAGCATCGATCAGGTCGGCAATGTGGCGGCGTTCCTGTTGTCGGATCTGGCTGGCGGCGTAAGTGCCGAGATCATCCACGTCGATGGCGGTTTTAATGCCGTGGTCGGCGGGATGACCGCGCAGGCGGTCTCGGAATAACGATCCGATAACGGCGGCTCTCCGCGGCTCTCCTTTGCCGCCGATAAAATCAAAAGCCGTCCCGCTTGCGCGGGACGGCTTTTTTAATGCGTCTGACCACGGTGTTTAATTGTGATGGTCGCCGTGACCGCCATTCCCGCCATGGTTGTAGTTGCCACCGTGATTGTAGTTGCCACCGTGGCCGCCGTATCCCGGGCCGCCATGACCGTAGTTCGGCCGGCCACCGTTGTGCCGATACCACTCGTCACGTCCCCAATAGCGATGGCCGTCATAGTAACGATTACCGTACCAGCCGATCACGATCTGCGGCTGCGCGTACACCGGAGCCGGTTGATAAATGACGGGCGGTGGCGGTGGCGCGTAATAAGGCTGCGGCGCGACGTAAACCGGAGCAGGAATACCGATGTTGATCCCCAGCCGCACGCCGCTGGCGTGGGCAAAACCAGACATCGTGACGAGGCACAAACCAGCAATGCCAGTCAGAATCCGGATGCTTTTTATCTCATTCATGTAGGCGCGCCTTTGAGCATCATTGTTCAGGTGGTAGCGAATATAGCGGATCGCCTTCAATCCGGTACTTCGACTTTGTAAGTGGTTCTTCGGCGCAGGGGTATCGTCTGCTGAAAGCTTACTCTTTGTTACATCATGAAAAAACGGGGAATCGAGGGTGGCACCGGACGGAGAGCTGGCGGGATGCTCAAAAACCAAAGGCCACCCGGTTTTCGCCGGATGGCCTTTGGGCCAGCTACCTGACGGCTGCTGTATTACGGCTGGTATTTAGTACCCGCGATGGTCGTAATGCGGGCCGCCGTGATAACGGTACCAGTCGTTACGGTTCCAGTAACGGCGGCCGTCCCAGTAACGATCGCCGTGCCAACCGATTACCACGACCGGCGCTGCAGCATACACCGGTGGCGGCGGTGCGTAGACGACCGGGGGCGGCGGCGGTGCGTAGACCGGCTGCGGCGCAACGTACACCGGCGCGGGCACGCCGATATTGATACCAAGACGCACTTGGGCCATCGCTGCGCCGGACATTCCGAGCGCTCCGATTGCAATCGCGCCGGCAAAAATGGAAGTCTTCAGTTTGTTGTTCATTTGAAGTGCACCTCAACGGAGTAGGTTTGTTGAGTAAATCTTAGCCGAACGAGCCGGCCTAGATGTTTCAAGTTGGTAACTCAGAATTACGATCGCCAACAGGGTGTGACACAACATTTCCTTAGCTGATTTAGCTGAGCCCTCATCCCTTACCGTGGGATGCTCGCTGGATTGGGCACGCGCCGCGAGCAGTTCGAAGCGCGCGATAGAATCGGACTAGTAAAGCACGTATCGTTCGACCGTTCATCAATCACCGTAGCCCGCTACGACCCGCGGGCCGAGGCCGCCCGATTTAAATCCCGCCTGACCCGTGCAACCGCGAAACGTCTGCTCGCGAGTGAGACAATCGGTGAATTTTGGAGAGGCACATCATGATCGACGGTCTGGTTTCCGGACGTCTCTACGGCACGGCGCAAGTGCGTACGGGTCAGCACGGCACGCATTTCGTGACATGCCGGGTTCGCGCCTCGGCCGGCGACGGCGAGAGTTTGTTCGTGAACGTGATTGCCTTCGACGACACCGTCAAGGACGCGCTCCAGGCGCTCGATGACGGCGACAGCGTATCGCTTGCCGGCGCACTCACGCCGAAGACCTGGACGGACAAGCAAGGTAACGCGAAACCCGCGCTGGATATGGTCGTGCACGCTGTATTGACGGCGTACCACGTGCAGCGCAAACGCCGGGCTGTACGCGGTGAAACGGGACCAGCGGACCTGCAAGGCCCCGATGACCTGGACGACGACGAAGTCTGAGTGCGCTCGGGCGCTCGCGCCGGTATGTCGCCCGAGCGAAGCGCCCTATTCGATCGAAGAAAAACGGGGGCACCGATTCCGCTAGCGGTTCAATTCATGAATCAGCGGATGGTCGCAGTAGATCCGGTTCTCATAGACCTGGCCGTTGCTGTGACGCACGCAGTCCACCCCTTCGAAGCGCAGCGGCACATCGCCGTGCGTCCCTGTGGCAATCCATCGGATGAAGACTGTATCGCCGCGACTCGCGTGGTCGGCGACTTCCAGCCTGAAATCCGGAACGTGGCGCAACAGTTCGTGCAGCGGCCGCACATAGGCCTCCACGCCCTTCAACGGCGCGTGCAATCCCGGCCAATATCCTTCGATATCCACCGCCAGTTCATCGCTCGGCCGGTTGAAGTCCGGCGCGGCCCAGAACGCGGCGTACTTTTCCACGCACCATGCCGGGCCCATCAGGGTGCTATCGAGAAAACCGGTAATGCCGGCAAACCGTCCGTCGAAGGAAAATTCGCCAACGTCCGTCCCGCTCGCCAGTTGCCGGCCAGTGGCATCGATCAGACGCCAACTGAAGCGGACCACCGTGCCCGTTGCATCAATCCCACCAACCCGCTCGAACCTCAACCCAGGCATCTGCGACTGAAACGCACCGATCATCTCGGCGAACCCTTTCGGGCCGGTGCTGCTCATCATCGGGTCGGTGTAGCGCGCGCCGTCGAGCAAAACCCCCTCTGCGAGCGCGTCCCGACGCGACGAATCCGTCTCGTTCCATGTATCGATATAGCGACCCACCAGAACGTCATGCTCAGTCATAATTCTCTCCTTCGATAATCTTCGGGGCTACGGCCGGACTGGATTTAGCGCGGCCTGGGAGCAATCATCGGGACGAGCATGTCGTGCGTCGATTACCTGGCGGGTAATGGAACGGCGTGCGGTGGTTTGATAAGGTACGGCCATGAACACACTGACTGCGACGGCTGTGGGTATCGGCCCAATGATCAGGCACTGGCGCGAACGACGGCGCATGAGCCAGCTTTATCTGGCCAGCGAAGCGGAGATTTCGAGCCGGCATCTGAGTTTTATCGAAACGGGGCGTGCCGCGCCGAGCCGCGCGATGGTGCTGCGTTTAGCTGAGTATCTTGAGGTGCCGCTGCGTGAACGTAACGAGTTGCTGACCGCGGCGGGGTTCGCGCCGGTGTTCCGGGAACGCGCACTCACGGATCAATCGATGCAGCCCGCGCGAACCGCAGTCGAGCAGATATTGAAGGGGCACGAGCCGTATCCGGCGCTGGCTATCGATCGGCATTGGAACCTGGTGTCGGCGAATGGCGCGGTGGCTGCGCTTATCGCCGATGCTGATCCGTCTTTGCTCGAACCACCGGTGAATGTGTTGCGCTTGAGTCTGCATCCGCAGGGGTTGGCGTCAAAGATCATGAATCTCGGGCAATGGCGCGCGCATTTACTTGAACGGCTGGAGCGTCAGATCGCACTCACGGCGGATTTGGAGTTGAGCGCATTGCGCGATGAGTTGAAGCGATATCCGGGGGGATCCGGTTGGAATGACGCGGGCGAATCTTCTATCGTGATCCCATTCGTGTTGAGCACGGCTGCGGGACCGTTGTCGTTCATCAGTACAACGATGATGTTCGGTACGCCGATTGATATCACGTTGTCGGAGCTGGCGATCGAGTTGTTCTTCCCGGCGGATGAAGCGACGGCGGCTGCGTTCAGACGGTGACGACTGACGCTTAAGCGGCTTTGGGTGTGCACGCCCGGACGAGCTGGAGTAACTTTCGGAATGGCCTTCGCACGAAGTTGCCACATGTCGCATTTAACTTGCATCGCAACCAGCCGAGCGCGGATGGTTCCGTTGTCGACTGCTCGATCCTCGCAGCGATCTCAGAACTGAAAGCGGCGTGCTCGTTCACAACGCCTAAGAAGGTTGCGCGAGACACACCGAGTTGTTCGCCTGCGCTCATCGTAAGGCCCAAGGCTGGAACTGACGATGCCGACCACCACCGTCGATGATCCGTTGCACCATCCGCGAGAATGAAACAGCAACGGCAGACCAAAGGCGCGGTTACTCGCGTCACTCCTGAAGGTGGAGATGGCTAAATTACGTCGATTCGATTCGCAGGGACCCGAATTCAACAACTATCTCGGCGCCTACCGTTGCCGCGACTAGCGCGAGATGCTTCGGTTGTTTGTCGGAGAAGCGGTCAGATTGGTTGAGCGCTCTCAACGCTTTCTCATAGCACGGTGTCCCGGGTTCCAAAAATTTTATGTCATAGACGATATTGAGAAGCCCGTAATGCTCTATAACGCATCGGGTTGTCCCGACAAAAGTTACAGTAGCGCGTCGCTCGTCCAATTTAAGACCGACTGTCAAACTATCTCCGTCATCAGTAACAGCGAGGATATCGATGTACCAGTCGTGAAAAAACGTAAATGCCTTGAGGTCATCCATGATTGCCGCGCATCAGTAAGGTAAGAGAGAAAAGGCGTTGCCTTTATCACGGATGTTGCCGTCCCAGTTGTGGGCATGCGGTGCACCGAATCCATGATCATGATCGAAGTCGAAATCGACTGCTGCGTTTCCAATGCCATCATAGAGCCGCATCTGTTTGCTTCCGGACGGATTCTCAACCCACGCACTGGCGAGACCTCCCGTTCGGGGCAACCATGCGAGCTGACGAACTTCCGTTGACGAGCCGGTTTCGGACCCGTATCCAAACGGCGTACCTCCGAGTGATGTTGTCATGCCAGCAGAGCTATCGTCGCCTGCGACAACATTCACACGGTCAAAGCCAACGCCGGTCATGTCAGGCAGACTGTACTTGCTGATCCAGCCTGCTCGGGCGAATACAGGCAACGAGAGTGCTGGCGCGGCCAAGATTGCCGCGTGCATGAATTGCGTGTTCATTCTGTCGTTCATCGACTGGATTTCCGACCACGGTATTGGATCGGCATTCATCTTTTCGAGTTGCGCCTGATATCGTTCCTTGGTCGCCTTGTACTTCGGCACGTCATAGTCCGAAACACGCCGAAACGACGGGTCGGCGTTCTTCGATGCTCCTGTAGCGCCGCCGCTGCGCATCGGTTTTTCAGGAATAACTACGACGCTACCACCCCGCACCATCTCCATTAGAGCCTGGACAACATCCGAATCCGAGCCGCTCTTTGCAAGGCGATCATGCCAGTGGAAATTCTTGCCAAGAAACTCGCGCACCCGTTTGAGCAAGCCTGCGTCCTTGGCCCATATGTAGGAGTCCGCACCTAGGGCGTATTTTTTGCCTGCTTCGATGGCTTGCGTTTCTTCCGGACTTGGAAAGACACTGGGCGCATAGTCCTTCTTCCGATACAGCACGTAGCTGTGCCATGAATCCGTTTTCAGTTCTGTTGCCATGTTTGCCCGGTTTCGAAATCCATCAGCCGCCTGAAGCAATCCTTGTGTTTGCATAAGAACAGAGCATCGTTTTTAACAATGCAGAATCTTTCTAACAATGTCGATCCGAAGGCGTGACATTTGACTAAAAATTACAAGCATGAAGGACGCGAATCGCCCCGGATGCGCGGCTCAAGACAGTTCAGATATGCGTGCCGCAGGATCGCACGTACTAACGCGTTTAATTGTCCAATGGGGACGGCTCGGCATATTTCTTCTACTTCGTTCGCCGGAACCCGCACCACAATGCCGCTGCCACCGGTACCAATAAACGACCTGGTAAGCTTGGACGGTTGCGCAACTGTGGTTCTCTCACGGCTTCGTCATCGCAACGTCGTAAGGCAAACCTCGCAATTCGCTGTGTAAGTAAGGGATTGGACGCTCAGACTCAGGCATAGCAGAACCGCACGGCGTCATTCGGACATCAACAGAATAAGGAGACGCTGTATCGCACGGGAACTGAGTCGGCATTGCGACATCGGCGGGATCGGTCAAACGATGGGCAGAAAAAACAAAAAACCCGTAAGTCGTTAGACCTACGGGGTTTTGCATTCTTCTGGCGGAGACGGAGGGGTTCGATATTGCCCGGAAACCAGCGTCGGGTTTGACTCCCGGTCTTGGAGCACAACCTCACCCCCACTCCTACCCCTACCCCTACATCGAGACAGAGACAATTTTTCACATTATAGAATATTCGGCCACAACGGAACCACAGTGACCAACCCAAATCGACTCGCGCGGAATCGCAATCATCGCTATACGATCCGCCAGTCGATCGCATCGGGTACCCCGCGCTATCCCGTAGCGAGATCCACTATGCCGCACGCTCCGCAGGAAGCTGAGGAATATGGAAGCGCTGAATGCACCGAAGGACCCTGATCGACCGAACCGAAAGCTCGGGGCTTGCTCAGCGAACGACCGGTATTTAGCGCAACCGGTCGCACGGCTGAGGGGCCTTCCAGCTTGCCGTTTCGTCTCCAATCCGGCCATTGAATCTCTGACGTCCAGCCGTGGCGGCTGGGAGTTACAGCCGGCAAATTTAGGCCTCAGAGCCCAGCGCGCAGCTTGTTCAGTACCGCTTCGAGGCGCCGCAGCAGATCATCGTAGGTAACGATATCGGCTATGTGCTTATAGTGCCGTCTTGTGACCTCGAAGTCGCCACGTTGGTCCAGCGTCATGTCGGCATCGCGGCCCATGATCACGAGGCCGCTAGGGTTCACCACGCGGATCTTGAATCCAAGCGGCAGCCGCGATGCGTAGCGTTTGGTCAGCGTATCTTCGCCCTTCTGGCCCCACCGGGTCAGGTGCAGCAGGTACCTCTCGACTTGAATAACCGCGCCAGACAGCTCTCGCATCGGTACGTGGTTCTTGCGATAGCGGCGCGGAGTGACCATGGCCTCTCCGAATGGCTGCTTTATCTCAACCACGTCGATGTTGCCTGATGCATCCAGCAGCAGGATGTCCAGAATCCGATAGCTGCCGCTATCAAAATCCTTGATCCGCACGCCAGTAAACGCCTCTATGTACTTGGGGTTCAGCAGGCAAATGATCTTAACGATCTCGGCCTGCCATTGCGCTTCCTTGTATTCATTCGGCTTGGTCAACATCCTCTTGAGGTGCGCAAGCAGGTATTCAAACTTGCGCACGTCCGCTTCACGAAAGGGCGCCGCGAGATCCTTTGGCGTGCTCTTGACCTTTCGTGAAACTGTCTTTCTAAGCTGTTCCTCGCCGTCAATCTCTGCGTCCGTGTATTCGCGAATTACCCCGCTGATCCGTGCAATAACGTATCGCTTCAGCTCGTGCGTCGTCGGAAACTGGGCGATGAGCTTTTCGAACTCGGCTACGGGAATCGCATCCGGCTCTGGCCCGCCGATCACGATACGGCTCATCTTTAGCTGGGCTACGACGCCTAGGATTGATGTCTTTCTCTCGGCGCAAAACCATTTCCAGGTAGGTCGCGCCTGGCGATGCAACAGCACCGAGACTCCAACGGGCAACGCCTTTGCGTTGAACCAAAAGTAGTCACCCTTTGCCGATGCGATGACGAAGTCCATCCGATCCTCGCCACCCAGGTCGAAGTCGAATTCGTCCGGGTCGGTTCTAGGCTCCCAACCATCGATCTCGGTCCACTCATCGACGTCGTCCTTGACAAGGATATGGCGCGTAAGGCGGAACGTGCCCTTGACGGTGACGTCGTCGCCTACTTTGAATTTCCTGTAGACCCATTGCGTGCCGTCGTGCGGTCGGTAGATCAGATGGAGCTTGTTGCTGATAGCTTTGAATTCGATCGCAGGTTTTTTCATAGGGTAAGAGTAGCATCAGCCGCCGACGGATCCTGCAAGCGCCGAGCACTGGTCTCCCGACCTTATGGGCTGGTGTCAAAGCACTATCATCTAGGCAAAGACCCGCCCCGTAGAAGTGATCCAGCTCAATGCGATGCCATCTCAGTAGTAGCTGTCGTTGTGGTCCATCTCCCCCAGCACGGAATGGATTCCAACCGGCAGCATGAACGCGCTGTCCATGACTTCGGAGAGGTGCCTTATCCGACAACGTATACCAAAGACCACGCCGTGACATCGTCAGCGAGCCTGTACAAGCTGGCGACGGAACTGAACTTAGCCGGCGGCGCAGTGGCGACCGGTGCCTGGATTTTTGTGCATGACAACAGCTCGCCTGCCATCGACGCATCGATACATACCAGTGTGATTGATGATTGAAGGTTGGTCGGGCATCCCAGTCTTCGATTTCGGCACCTTCGATCCTCAACACGGACATTCTGGTCTGACCTCGCCACCCGTACCGTTTTGCCTCGGGACAAGGCGAAGGAACGCCGCGGGTGTTCGTTATGGCACCAGGACGATCTTTCCAGCTCTGCGCCGACTGGAGAGTGCGCGCTGGGCATTTGCAGCGTCGTGGAGCGGGAACACCTGTGCGACGATCACGCGGAGTGTGCCCTCGTCCATAAGCTGCGCGAGGCGCCTCAGGATATCGGGGTCCTGGCGTGCAAAGACGGTGACGATCCCGGGTCCCGCATCCGCCACCGAGCAGACGCGTGCGTTCGCACGATTCACCGCCGTGGTCGCGAGCAGCGTTCCGCGTCCGACGCAGTCGAGCACCGCTGTGATACCTTCCGGCACGATTTGTCGGACTCGTCCAACCAGGCCCTCGCCATATTCGACAGGCTCAACACCGAACGTCCGAAGCACATCGTGATTGCTCGCGGCCGCGGTGCCAATGACACGTGCGCCCGCATTCCGGGCGAGCTGGGCTGCCAACAAGCCAACACCACCACTGGCGCCGTGGATCAGCACAACGTCTTGTGACGTGACCGCCAGTGTCTGGACGATAGCTCGATAGGCCGTGAGTCCCGCCAGCGGCAAACCGGCAGATTCTTCCCATGACGCCCTGGCGGGCTTTCGCACCACAGCATAGACAGGCACGGCGATCAGTTCGGCGTAGCCGCCGTGATGCAGAATTTCCTCGCGGACGTAGGACATCACCTCATCGCCCGGGGAAAACTCCTTGACGCCGGGGCCGACGGTCTCGATGACGCCGGCGACATCCCATCCGGGTATAACGGGAAACCATACGGGCATATGGGCGTCGCCGAGTCCGGCCTGCAGCGCGACGTCCGCAGGATTAAGCGCAGCAGCTTTGATACGAATCAGGACGCTGTTCTGGCTCAGTTTGGGATCGGGGACCTCACGATAGTCGAGCACGTCGGGTCCACCATATCGGTCATAAACGATTGCTTTCATCGCCGGACCTCAAAACGCTGCCGGCAGATCAAGAATGATCTGGAGGGTCTCGATCATCCAGCGACCGTCAACCTTTTTCAAAGTGGGGCGATAGTAGCCGGACTCGATCGGCGTCACCGTCCCTTGTGCCCCCGACGCGCCTTGCGGCCAGCCACCCTCGGGCTTCAAGTCTCCGACAACGTTATAGACGATGAACTGCGCATCGAGCGTCGCAGTATCGCCATCGACGTCGATGATCGCGTCATGTGTGGTGTGATGGCTCCAGCCCCTTGGCGGGTGAGGTTTCATCATGTTTGTGACGGCATCGGCAATGGCCTCGCGCCCAACGAGTTCGCCCAGCGGTTCCGGGGTACCTGCGTCGTTGTAGAAGATCTTCACTCGGCCTTCGGGGAGGAACAATTCGGCCATCGCCGTCCCGTTTCGCTGGTCGGCCGCGCGAACGTAGCGGGCCAGAACCTTCGCGATGTCGTAGTCCACTGACATGGTTTCCTTCATCCTATAAAATGCGCCTATGAAAAGCATATATGGGTTGAGCAATAAGTGCAATATTGAAAAGCGCATATAATGCTGCAAAGGAGATTCCCGTGATCGATGTCCGGTTTGCAACAGCCCTGCAACTGATGTTGGGCCTCACATTGGCGAGGTCCGTGTGCGCCGAACCCGTCAGCTCGACGCGCCTGGCCGAGGGCGTGGGGTCACATCCCACCTTCGTCCGGCGCCTGCTTGTGCCTTTAATCGAAACCGGACTGGTCACTTCCAGCATGGGCCGCGCCGGGGGGCTGGCGTTGGGAAGAGCCTCGGAAGAGATCACGCTTTGCGACATCTACGACGCAGTGATGGGGGAGAAGGAACTGTGGTCGCCGCGCAGCGACTATCCTCATCAGTGTCTCGTCAGTTCGAACTTCAGTGCTTTCTTCGGCAATCTTGCTGCCGAGGTGGACACTCACGTGCGAGCAGCACTCGCATGCCAGACGCTGGCCGACAGTTTCGCCATGTTGGGCAAGCTGGATCAAGAGCGTGTATCCGCGACCATGGGTATCTGATCGTGGCCAATTTCTTCAAGGAAGCATCAAGAGTGCTCTTTACGATTCTTCCGGCGCCGATACATCAACGCGTCTTGGGCGATGCAGCGCCAAGTGCTTGACCACGCGGGTGAAGTGGGTCGCCCCGGGAAACAGGTTCGCGCAGCAGTTCGATGAACGCCCGCAACGCCGCCGGCACGTTACGCCGATCCGTGTAGTAGAGACACAAACCGGCCGAGGTGACGGTCCAGTCCTTTAGCACGGCAACCAGCCGCCCCGCCGCGAGGTCGTCCGCCACGGTTGCGTCCCAGAGATACGCGATGCCCGCGCCCGCGATCGCGGCATCGCGCATCAACGTAGGCTCGTCAAGCGTCAGATCGCCAGGTACGTCGAGTACAAGTTTCTCACCCCGCCGCTCGAACTCCCAACGATACAGCGCACCGCTCGGCCAGCGCGCACGTATGCATTGATGCGACATCAGATCCTGTGGCGTGCGCGGCTTCCTGTGTTTCGCAAAATACGAGGGTGCGGCGACGACGGAAAAATTCAATGCCCCGCCAAACGGCACAGCGATCATGTCGCGCGGCACGGCGTCGGCGGTACGGATGCCAGCATCAAACCCTTTGCCAACGATATCGACGAAGTGCGCTTCGGTGACGATGTCGACGCTCATCGCGGGGAAACGGCGTAGATATTCCAGCACGACCGGTACGAGGACGGCCCGCGCGGCACCCACCGCACAGTTCAGTCTTAATGTGCCGGTTGGCGTTGCACGACGATCGTTGACGGCGGCCATCGCCTGCTGGATTTCGGACAGTGCCGGACTGACTGCTGCGACGAACTGCGCGCCGGCTTCCGTTAGCGCAACGCTTCGTGTCGTCCGGTTGAAGAGTCGTACGCCAAGCCGCTTTTCAAGTTGCGCAATTGCGCGACTCAGCGCCGTCGACGACATGCCCAATTCGCGTGCCGCTGCACGAAAGCCACCCAGTCGCGCAACGGCGAGCACGACCTCCAGTTCGATCAAACCTGATTTATACATTGTCCCGATTTTCGGATCACTTCATGCAAGTTTATCCGGCTTATCAATGCAGATGCAATTGATTATGCTCAGAATCATGACAATCTGATTGGAGCATTCATGTACAGCATCGAGCGTATCTATATCGACGGCCAGTTTGTGCAGCCACACGGACAGGAGTGGTTCGACCTCCATAACCCTTCGACGGGCGACGTCATCGGCCGAGTACGTCTTGCCGACGCGCAGGACGCGAAAGATGCGATCGCCGCCGCGCGCCGTGCATTTCCGGCGTTTTCGCGCACAGCCAAGGAACAGCGCATTGCGTGGCTTAAGCGTCTGTATGAAGCCATGCTCGCCAATGTCGATCGCCTCGCCGCTGCGACAATCGAGGAATACGGCGCGCCCTCGACGCGGGCCGTATGGGGAGCGCGTTACGCCGCCGAGTCTTTTCTGAACGCGGCGCACACGCTTGAGGGGTATTCGTTCACGCGCCAGATTGCGTCGGCGGAAGTGGTGATGGAGCCGGTCGGCGTCGCCGCGCTGATCACGCCGTGGAACGCGAACGCCGGTTTTATCTGCAACAAGCTCGCAACGGCGATCGCCGCGGGTTGCACGGCGGTCGTCAAGCCAAGCGAAATGAGTGCTGTCCAGACGCAGATCGTCACCGAAGCCTTACACGATGCGGGTCTGCCGGCAGGCGTGTTCAACATTGTGACGGGACGTGGCGATATCGTCGGTGAGGAGCTGAGTACGAACCCGCATATCGCGAAGATCTCCTTTACGGGGTCGACCGCGGTCGGAAAATCGATTCTGCGTGCGAGTGCGGACACGATGAAGCGCGTGACGCTCGAACTCGGCGGCAAATCGCCGACGCTGATTCTTGACGACGCAGATCTTGAGACGGCGGTGCCGCTCGCAGTCACGTCCGGGTTTCAGAACAGCGGGCAGGCGTGCATTGCGGGCACCCGCATTCTTGTTCCGGAAGGTCGTCTTCAGGATGTCATCCGGTTGGCGAAAGAAGCGGTATCGGCGGTCAAGGTCGGTCACTTGCAGGACGCTGATTCGGCCATCGGGCCGATGGTCAGCCAGCGGCAATATGAACGCGTGCAGGGGTATATCCTGCGCGGCGAGGAGGAAGGCGCGACACTCGTGATCGGCGGCGAAGGACATCCGGACGGGCTCGCGGGTTACTACGTGAAACCCACCGTGTTCGCAAACGTGACCAACGACATGGCCATTGCGCGTGAAGAAATTTTCGGGCCGGTGCTGTGCATCCTCACTTATCGCAGTGAAGAAGAAGCGATCGCGATTGCGAACGACACCGTCTACGGCTTGCAGGCGTACGTGATTTCACCGAACGTCGAACGGGCACGCGCCGTGGCGTCGAGGCTGGAGGCCGGCCGCGTGATCATCAACGGCGCGCCGCACGAACCGTTCGCACCCTTCGGCGGATACAAACAGTCCGGCATCGGTCGGGAATACGGCACATTCGGGCTCGAAGCGTTTCTCGAGACCAAGGCCGTGCTCGGCGCGGCGACAACGGGGCCGCAATGAAAGACGCCACGGAACGCGGACTTGCCGTGTACGAACAGTTGCGCGGCGTCGAGCGAGCGCAAAACATGAAGGCCTCGATTGACAGTGGGAAGTTCGGTGCATCGATGACGGCCCTGTCGATGGACTTCGTGTTCGGGAGCGTGTGGGCACGCGAGGGTCTCGATCGCCGCGCCCGCAGTCTGGTCACGCTCGGTATCCTGATTGCGTTGCGCCAGCACGACGAACTGAAAAATCACATTCGCATCGCGTTGACCAACGGGTTGAGCGTCGAGGAAATCGAGGAAGTCATGCTTCAGGCGTCTGTATATGCAGGGTTTCCGGCGGCACACGCTGCCAGCAATGCCACGGCAGCGGTGCTCGAGGCGCTTGAACTCGAGCGAGGCAGTGTGGCGGGCGAGAGATGATACTTCCCAGAGGCCGTCGAGTTCAGCGCTCGCGGACTTTGGGAAAAGCTGTGCTGGTTACGGGCGCATCCGTCGACTTCGGCGAGGTAGTCATGAGGCCAGCTACAGGCGCCGAGGTTCGATTGAACGTTCTCGTCCAACAATTCAGTAGCGATTAATCGACCACTGCACGCCCAAGCACCTGAGCCTGCATCTGATCGTGGACAACTACGCCATGCATAGCCACCCCGATGCGCAGAAGTGGCCGGCCAAGCACCCGTGCCTTGTCATGCATTTCACGCCGACCAGCGCGTCGTGGCTGAACATGGTTGTCCGAGAACGCCTCAATGGCAACACGCCCTAGACTTAGAAAAGCCCGACTAAGATTCCTTGGTTTTCTTGGCATAGTACTACTCACCGTCATACAGGCCATCAAATGTGCGGAAGAGACGGGTAGCGAACCGTTGCGGGTGACCCCACCAACAACGCAATGAGTGAGTCCGCGGTGGCTAACATGCGTGCCTTGTCCTGATACACACGCTCGATTACCACAAGGCCACGAGTAAACGTGACGATCAAATGCGCAGCGTCCTCGGGAGAGCACATCAGGCGAACACCCTTCTCCCCCTTCTGAAGCCTGTCGAGAAGAAGCATCTCGAATGCGTCGAGCATGCCCTGCAACGCTTGCTGAACCGGCGGGTCGATAACGTTGGAGCCAAACGCAGATTTGGTCGTCAGGCATCCGCGCGTCGGTTCGCCCGTTGTCATCGAATCAATCACAGTCTCGAGGAAGCTTCGTAGGGCGTCGCGCAGCTTGGGCTTGTCCAGCGTATCGCGCAACTGCGCTAGGAACCGGTCCTTGTACACATCGAACACGCGTAGAAAGAACGTCCCCTTTCCTTTGTACGCGTTATAGAGCGAGCCGCGCTGCACGCCGGTCGCTGCAGCGAGCTCCTGCATCGAGGTTTCCGCAAAACCCTTTTGCCAAAAAAGCACCAAGGCCTTTTCGAGCGCCTCGTTTTCATCGAATTGACGAATCCCAGCCATGCCACCGCTCCGCTTTCCAGTCTTCGAAGCTCTATGTAAATGATTCTTGTCATGCCTGTCAAGGTTGGCTATAGTGCCAATCTTGACAAGTGTGTCAAACATGCATGGAACTGGGTCATCCCTTTCTGAACCATTACGTTTAGGTCAAAGATGAATACACGCACTTTCCTCATTACTGGCGCGAGCAAGGGCATCGGCCGCGCACTGTCCGACAGGCTTGCCGCCGCAGGTCATGTCGTCGTGGGCATCGCACGCAACGCGGACGATCCGACTTTCCCCGGCACGCTCGTCTCCGTGGACCTGAGCAACCGGCAGGCGACCGATCGAGCACTCAAGGAACTGACCGAGCGGTTCTCGTTCGACGGGGTTGTGAACAACGTCGGTTTCGTTCGACCCGGGAAGATCGGCGAAATCGACCTGGACGTATTCGAGGACTCCTTCCGCAGGAACCTGACGCCCGCGGTACAGGCCGTTCAGGCCGTACTGCCTTCCATGCGCGCGAAGGGATGGGGGCGCGTCGTGAACGTGACGAGCCTCACCATTCTCGGCGTGATCGACCGGACTTCGTATGCCGGCGCGAAGAGCGCATTGACGAGCTTCACGCGTACGTGGGCGCTGGAACTTGCCCAGGAGGGCATTACCGTCAACGCAGTGGCTCCGGGCCCGACAGAGACGGAATTGTTCCGTGCAACGAGCCCCGTCGGAAGTGTCGGCGAGCGGCGTTATCTGTCGATGGTTCCGCTCAACCGTCTCGGACAACCCGATGAAATCGCTGCGGCGATCGCCTTTCTTCTCTCGGAAGATGCGGGCTTCATGACGGGTCAGACGCTGTTCGTCGATGGCGGCGCATCGATCGGCAAATCTCAGGCCTAACGGTCCTCATGGGCCGAATGATGAAATGACATACGGAGGTGCGGAGCCAGCGTCTGGTCAGCGCTGTCTTGACGCGTCAGCTTGGCTCGGACGATCGGGCGAAGGCAACCGGTCAGCTACTGCTTGCGGCAGCAGCTCGCCGCGGCGGCGGACTGGATGATCGGCGATGACGCCGATCACCGCACGTGATCGAGAAGGAAGTGCACTGAAGATGACCTTGTCCGGCCAGCGCGGCTGCTGTTTCACCCATATGATTTCTTTTCGATGGTTCGCGACCGATCGATCGAGCTTGTAAGAGATGGGGGGCTGACTGCCGTCCTGGAGAGCATAGAGCTCGACGACGCACAGGCGGTCCTTAAAACAAACCTGAACGTCAGGGCTGCGCGGCCGCCCCGGCTTACGGAAAGTGAGATCTCCGAGTTGGCCATGAAACTTCCGCACGTCGTCTCGATTATTGATCTGCGCATTCTCCGACTGGCCGAAAACCGTGGAGTCACCGAGCCTTGCTGCGAGAGGCTCCGCATGCAATTACCGCCAGATTTTGGGCGGTCGTACGATCATAATCGCCCCGAGAACTTACCATCGCAGTGCCGGCGCCAAACCGACGCCGGCACTCATCAAACCGCCCGGCGCGAGATGCGAACCGGGATCGACTTATAAGACGGCGTGCCGCAGGCCTTATCGAAGTAGTCGAGCGGCAAGAGCACGTTCGCTTCCGGATAGTAGGCCCCCACAGAGCCGCTGGCGATCTTGTAGGCGATCACCGTATATCCAACCAGCCGTCTCGGGCTATCGGAAGGCAGCGCCGTCTCGACATCGACGAGATCTCCGTGCTCCAGGCTCTGCGCGGCCAAATCCTCTTCACTCATGAAGATCACGTCGCGCCGCCCGAACACGCCGCGGTAGCGATCGTCAAGCCCATAAATCGTGGTGTTGTATTGGTCGTGGCTGCGCAGTGTCGTGAGCTTCAGCACGTCGGCACCACCGGTTTGCGGATCTTCGATCACGCCTTGGAATGCAATGAATTCCGCTTTGCCTGAGGAGGTCGGCCAAACACGCTCGGTAGGCGGCAACGACAAACGAAAGCCGCCGGGCGTGCGGATACGTGCGTTGAAATCGGCGAAATCGGGGAAAACCGCTTCGATCCCATCGCGAATCCGGTCGTAATCGGCGACCATCCCCAGCCAGTCGACCTTGCTCTGCGGCAGAGTCGCATGGGCCATGCCACCGATGATGCTGACCTCGGAGCGCAGATGTTCCGAAGCCGGCGGCAGCTTGCCGCGCGAAGCATGGACCATAGACATGGAATCCTCGACCGTGATCGATTGCGGCCCCTCCGACTGCACGTCCTGCTCGGTGCGTCCCAGGCACGGAAAAAGAATCGACTCCCGGCCCACCAGCAGATGCGTACGATTGAGCTTGGTGCCAATATGCACGGTGAGGTCCAGCGTATGCATGGCCGGGAAACATTGCTCGGCATCGGGCAGCGCCACCACGAGGTTGCCACCCAGGCACACCAGCACCTTGGAACGCCCATCGATGATCGCCTGCATGGCCCGGACCGCGTCGTGGCCATGCGCTTCAGGCGGCTTGAACCCGAATACTCGTTCGATCCTAGTGAGCATGTCCGCCGACGGTTTCTCGGTGATCCCGACCGTGCGATCGCCTTGCACGTTGGAATGGCCGCGCAGAGGGCAGATGCCGGCGCCCAGCTTGCCGATGTTCCCGCGCATCAAAAGCAGGTTCGCGATCTGATGCACATTCGAGGTGCCGGTACTGTGCTGCGTGATCCCCATGCCGTAGGTCACGATCGTAGCGTTCGATTTGGCATAGGCCTGCGCCACCGCTTCGAGAGCCGCTTTCGGCAATCCGCTGACGGCTTCGATATTCGGCCATGGCGTTGCACGCAGATCCTCGGCGAAGGCCTCATAACCGTGCGTGTGGGTCGCGATAAAATCATGATCCAGAACCGTGCTGCCCGGACCCGCATTGGCATCGAGCGCAATCAACGCCTTCATGATGCCTTTCAACGCGGCAGCGTCCCCGCCGACCTTCACTTGGTAATAAGACGAAGCGATCGGCGTGGAGCCGAAGGTCACCATCTCCATCGCGTTCTGCGGATCGGCAAAACGTTCGAGCGCCCGTTCGCGCAGCGGGTTGAATACGATGATGGGCACGCCGCGCCGCGCGACTTCATGCAGCGTGCCCATCATGCGCGGATGGTTGGTGCCGGGGTTATGGCCCATCGCGATGATCATCTCGCACTGGTCAAAATCGTCGAGCGACACCGTGCCCTTGCCGATCCCAATCGACTGGGGCAGGCCCACGCTGGTGGCCTCGTGGCACATATTCGAGCAATCGGGGAAATTGTTCGTGCCGTACTCACGCGCAAACAATTGATAAAGGAACGCGGCTTCGTTGGAAGCACGACCGGACGTGTAGAACTCAGCCATGTTCGGGTCGGGCAACGCTCGCAGCACCTCCCCGATGCGGGCAAAAGCCGCGTCCCAGCCGATGGGCTTGTAGGTGTCGCTGGCGCGGTCATACGCCATCGGGTGAGTCAGCCGGCCTTCATTTTCCAGTTCGAAGTCGGTGCGCTCCAGCAGTGACGAAACCGTATGCGCGGCGAAGAACTCGGGCAGCACGCGCTTCTTGGTCGCCTCCCAGGTTACTGCCTTCGCGCCGTTTTCGCAGAATTGAAAGGTCGACGTGTGCTCCTTGTCCGGCCATGCGCAGCCAGGGCAATCGAACCCGTCGGGCTTGTTGGTCCGAAACAGCGTGATTGGTGCCTCGATGGTTTCCATCTGCTCGCGCACCGCTTTGGCGGTGGCTCCCAAAGCACCCCAGCCGCCCGCCGGACTATCGTATCGTTTGATTCCTCGAACGTTGCGTTGCTCAGACATTTCAGCCTCCACTTAGCGCATTGCCATATGCATCAATACTTCGAACGGTAGTGCCAGCAGCAGCGCGCCGCCGACACCGATACACCATAAGGCCACGAACCAAAAAGCCCGGCGCAGTCTGCGACCTTTAAGCATAGGCGGGAATGAATACGCGTTAATGATATTGAGCGCCCTGTTGCACTTTCTTCCTGAAGATCCAGTAGCCCGCCGTGGTATAGACTAGGATCATGGGCAGGATGACGACCGCGCCGACCAGCGTGAACACTTGGCTTGAACGCGGTGCCGCCGCATCCGCCAGCGTGATCGTGAACGGTATCGCGTAAGGCCAGACACTGACCAGTAAGCCGATGTAGCCGAGCAGCACCAGCAGCAGGGTCAGGACAAAAGCGGTTTTTTCAAGACGCCTCCGAATCGCGATAAACATGCCGATCGCAACGATCGCCACCAGAAATGGCACTACGATCAGCCGCGAAA
Source organism: Caballeronia sp. LjRoot34 (assembly GCF_964253815.1). NCBI lineage: Bacteria > Pseudomonadati > Pseudomonadota > Betaproteobacteria > Burkholderiales > Burkholderiaceae > Caballeronia > Caballeronia sp. LjRoot34. The sequence goes on along the minus strand of NZ_CAXUSB020000001.1, from coordinate 1,385,495 downwards.
ACAAGCCGGACTGGAACCACCGCTGCATGATCTGCACACTGATCATCGGCGTCCATATCGACACCCCTATGATGAAGACCAGCAACACCACGGTCAGCGGCGCGACCAGGCGATACAGGCGCCGTTGCAGGTCACCTTCCGTTTTCATGATCAACCAGCACGCACCGAGCAAAGAATAGGTGGCCATCAAGCCCAGGCCGGTAAGCACGTTGAACGGCTGCAGCCAAAAGAACGAATCACCGGAGAACGATGCATTCGTGACCGGGATGCCTTGCAGGTAAGCCCCGAGGATGACCCCCTGGAAAAAAGCTGCGCCCGCAGATCCGGCGATGAAGGACAAATCCCAAAGCTGCTTGGTACGCTTCGCCTTACCGCGGATCTCGAACGAGACGCCGCGAAAAATCAGGCACACCAGCATCATCACGATGGGCAGATACAACGCCGACAGCGCGACACCATAGGCGACCGGAAACGCTGCATAGAGCGCAGCGCCGCCGAGCACCAGCCAGGTTTCGTTGCCGTCCCAGACGGGTGCAACGCTGTGCATCATCATGTTGCGTTCTTCTTCGTCGGGGAAGACTGGGAAGATCAGTCCGATCCCCAGATCGAATCCATCGAGCGCCACATAGACAAACAATCCAAAAGCGATGATCGCGGCCCAAGCTGTCGTGATGCCCATCATGTGGCTCCGTTGTGTTACTCAACCGCCGACATCGGCCGGCGACCGCTGTGGCCAGCGTCGAGGTCGCGGATCGACGAGGGCAGAGCTCGGCTCGGCGACGGGCCCTGCAAAAGCAGCCGGAATATGTAATAAATGCCCGTGCCAAAGACCACGCAGTAAACGACGATAAACGCCATCAGCGCCAGGCTGACCGCTTGGGCCGAGATCGGAGATAGCGCATCGACCGTCCGCATCACGCCATACACCACCCATGGCTGGCGTCCCATCTCGGTCGTCACCCAGCCGGCGAGCAGCGCGATCAGGCCCGTTGGTCCCATCAGCAATACGAAGCGTTGATAGAGCCGGTTCTCGAACAAGCGTCCACCGCGTCTGAGCAGCAAGCCGAGTAGTGCCAGCAGCGCCATCAGGATCCCGAGCCCAGCCATCAGACGGAAGGTCCAGAAGATGACCGAGGAGTTCGGCCTGTCCTCTTTAGGAAACTCCTTGAGGCCTTGAATCTCGCCATCCCAGCTATGCGTAAGGATCAGGCTACCGAGATGCGGCACCTGTATGGCGTAGCGCGTGACCTCGGCATTCATGTCGGGAAAGCCGACGAGGTTCAGCGCCGTGCCGCCATGTTCAGTTTCCCACAGCCCTTCGATGGCGGCGATTTTTGCGGGCTGGTATTTGCGCGTGTTCAAGCCATGCTGGTCGCCGACCAGTATCTGGATGGGAGCCAGCGCGAGGAGCAGCCAAAGCGCCATTGAATACATGGTTTTTACCGCGGGGTCGCGCCGCCCTTTGAGCAGATGCCAGGCACCGGTGGCTGCCACGATCAGCGCCACCACGATGAAGGTCGCGATCGCCATGTGGGACAGGCGATACGGAAAGGACGGATTGAAGATGATCTTGAACCAGTCCTGTGGCACCACGTGACCGTTCTCGACCGTGAAACCCTGCGGCGTTTGCATCCAGCTATTGGACGAAAGTATCCAGAAAGTCGAAAGCAATGTCCCGATAGCTACCAGGACGGTCGCGGCGAAATGGGCGACGCGACCGACTTTCTCCCACCCGAACAGCATGACGCCGAGGAAACCCGCCTCAAGGAAAAATGCGGTCATGACCTCGTAGGTCAGCAGAGGGCCTGTGATAGGTCCGGCGAATTTCGAAAACCCCGCCCAATTGGTGCCGAACTGGTAGGCCATGACGACGCCCGACACGACACCCATGCCGAAACCGATCGCGAATATTTTCGACCAGTACAGGCAGAGGTCTTTGTAGTGCTCCTTGCCCGTCTTCAGCCAAGCACCTTCGAGTACAGCGATAAAACTAGCCAAGCCTATGCTTATCGCCGGGAAGACGATGTGGAACGAAACCGTGAACGCGAACTGCACTCTCGAAAGGTCTAATGCGCTGAGGTTCATGACTGGGGTTCCGGTGAACACGCACATCAAACATGCGTCACATCAACGTGCACTGCTGATCATCGAACTCCACTCACTGCATCGGTCAAATGGCGCCGTGCATCGGTTTCGGGCAAGCGCCCGATCGGCGCACAAGTACCGACCGGAGCGGGGATGTTTGACTAAGCCTCGCCGCTGCTGACGAACCTCAGGTCGACAGGAACGTGAGCAAGTCCGCGTTCACCTGATCCGCGTGCGTCGTACACATGCCGTGCGGCGCGCCCGGGTAGATTTTGAGTGTGGCGTTCTTGATGATCTTCGCGGACTTGCGCCCCGAAATGTCGAGTGGCACGATCTGGTCGGCGTCGCCCTGGAGGATCAGCGTCGGCACATCAATCTTCGCTAGATCGGGGGTGTAGTCAACTTCGGAGAATTGCTTGATGCACTCGTATTGCCCAAGGATCGAACCCAACATGCCTTCGCGCCAGAACTCGTCGATAACGCCTTGCGAAATCTTCGCGTCCGGGCGGTTATAGCCGTAGAACAGCCCGGCGAGATCTCGGTAGAATTGTGAGCGATTGCCTGCGACGCCCGCGCGAATGCCGTCGAACACAGCGATTGGCAGCCCGTCGGGATTCGCCTCGGTCTTCAACATCAGTGGAGGCACGGCGCCGATCAGGACCATCTTTGCCACGCGCTTCGAGCCGTGCCGTCCGACATAGCGTGCAATTTCGCCACCGCCGGTCGAGTGCCCCACCAACGTGACGTCCTTCAGGTCGAGCGTGTCGATGACAGTCGCGAGGTCGTCCGCGTAGGTGTCCATGTCGTTGCCGTGACCAGGTTGGTCCGAACGGCCGTTACCTCGGCGGTCATGAGCGATCACACGATAGCCCTTCTGCACGAGAAAGAGCATCTGGGGATCCCATGCGTCCGCATCCAGCGGCCACCCGTGAGAAAAGACAACAGGACGACCGCTACCCCAATCCTTGAAATAGATTTGCGTACCGTCTTTCGTCGTGACTGTGTTCATTTTATGCGTGCCTTTTTGGTGAAGGGAATGTGCGTTGTGTGCCTCGGCACTCTCCCCCGTCGCTGCAAATACGGGCGTGCCGACAACTGCGGCGGCGGCACCCGCGCCAGCGCTGGCGAGCAACATCCGGCGACGGCCTGAGGAAAATGCGTTTTCAATCGAGTCGTTCATGAAGCTCTCCATACTGAACACATGGGTGAAATACAAGCCTGTCTGCAACGCCATTGCACCCATTGGCGGCGGTGTATCAGGGAAACCAACCAGTTGAAGATCGCACGACACCCGAACGGTCCGCGGCCACCTACGGATCACTCGCCTGCACAGCGCGGCAGCGTTCCGATTCATTCAATTCGGCATCGCCGCGCAATCGGAGACCCGTTAGCTGCGCTGTCCCGCAGCTTCCAAGATGAGTGGGGTGATCTCGTCGGATGAGAGATCTTAGAGTAGGGATACCGCAACTGATGCTGCGCGTGTGTTCTGAAACAGGCACAACGATTTCCTGCTTCGTGCTTCCACAGCTTGCATTAAGTTGATCGCCCCGATGCGTGGCAAGCTATGGATCATTAGCTAGGACAAGTCGGATTTACCGGCCATGCATCGTGTGACGTCGCGGGTGCTCGCATTTCTCGAACTTAATTTCGGGACAACCCCTGGCAGCCGTCGTCGACTGTCAGACGCAAATACGCCTGTTGCGTATTTGCGAGGCCGGGCCGGCAATCCATCGCGTTGGCTATATTTAGGGCTTTCAACGGATCCGCTTGTGGGGTGAAACCTCAACAGACCCATTCTTCACCAAGGAGATTTCTCATGTCGAAGGAACAACACCCCCTGCTCCCGCCCTTCAACGAAGAGACGGCCAAGCAAAAAGTTCGGATGGCCGAAGATGGCTGGAATACGCGAGATCCCGAAAAGGTTAAGCTGGTGTACACCCTCGACAGCCGATGGCGGAACCGCGCCGAATTTGCAACGGGGCGCCCGGCTATCGTCGCCCTGCTTACCCGCAAATGGCAGCGTGAACTTGATTACCGCCTGATCAAAGAGCTTTGGGCATTCACAGGCAACCGGATTGCGGTGCGGTTCGCTTACGAGTGGCACGACGACGCACAAAACTGGTTTCGCTCGTATGGTAATGAAAACTGGGAGTTCGACGAAACCGGTTTGATGGCCGTCCGACACGCTTCCATCAACGATCTTCCAATTGAGGCTAAAGACCGCCTGTTTCATTGGGCGCTGGGGCGCCGCCCCGACGACCATGAAGGCTTAAGCGATCTCGGTCTTTAGAATCCGGAGAAACCGCAGGGCATTGAGATGCGAAGTCCGAGGGAGACATCCCGAATTCCCGCCTGAAAACATGGCAAAAATGTGAGGTACTGACAAACCCGCAACCAAATGCGATTTCCTTGACCTGACGATTCGTTTCGGTAAGCATCTGCGACGCAAGCTCAAGGCGCAAGGACATCAAATAGCGCATTGGCGTTTGGCCGGTTGTTCTAAACGCGCGAGTCAGGTAGTTCGGCGATATGTTCATCTCCCGTGCGATCCTGGACATGTTCAGATCGGGATTTCGGGCGAGGCGCCTGATTACCTGCTTCGCGCGCAGTACCAAGGTCATTGCGCTGGTTCGTCTATGTCCGGACTTCGATCCCTCATTGAATATCACGTCCAGCAAATCGAGACACAGATCCGACATGCGTTTCCCCAGCTCGCTGCTAATCACCCCCCGCTGCAGCGCGAGCAGAAGGACAAAGTCGCGCACGGCCAGGACGTCCGGTGAACTCGAATCGCCAAGATGAACATCATGAAAGCTATAGGGCAATCCGCGATCACGCAAAGCCTGCTTCGGTAGTCGCAGCACAGTGACCGATGACTGCTCGCCAAAATATTCAGCGTAGGCGTGCAGCGGATCGACAGCGAGCACACTCTGCTGGCCGAACGTTCGTGTGCTTCCGTTCTGCTCTATTGAAATGGAGCCGCGCTTGATCATCTTCAGAAAAAGGTGCTCCCCGTTCCAGCAGGCGTTCTCCTGAAGAGTAGGCGATACGGCCTGATGCGCCATGTCCAGATCTAAAACCAGGAACTCCCCGAGTTGCCGCTGCTGGATCTTGCAATCCGCTGAACGAGAATCGTGGAGCCGACACTTCATTCCATAGCGATGCAGCATGGTAGATGTCCACCGATGCCGGTGAGCCAGGTCAGTTGTCTGCTCCGTATTCAAGCTGATGATATTTTCTAACACGATGGCTTTCCAATAGACGTTTCATAAGACGATTTCAGCCCCGCAATTCCGACACGCCGTAGCTTTTCCGCCTCCCCGACTCGTCGCCAGCGTGTGCAAGAACGCGAAGGAAAAACGTGTGCGCTTTCCTTCGATGGTCGACCAGGTGGATCGCTGAGCAAAGCATGTGCAGCTTCATCGATGGCTGTCACCCTGAAACGCGAAAAGGCAATGATAGGCTTCAACAAAAAGGTTTTGACACACTCTTAGGTGAGTAGCCTACGGGAATCGCACCCGCAAGCCCTCGCAGGTAGGGTATCGAGAACTGGCGCGCACACTGGTACCTGCGCCGACACCCGCACATGTGCATCGACCTCGTCACCGAAGGCGGACTGATCGAAATCGTCGCGGATGGCTTCGACGCGGGAATCCGCCGCGCCGATCTCGTGCCACGCGACATGGTCGCGATTCCGATGGGGCAACCGTTCCAGATGGCCGTCGTGGGATAACCGGCGTATTTCGCCGGTCGCGAGAAACCGTCATCGCCGGGCGATCTTGCGGCGCATTGCTGTATCCGCGCGCGGCAGCCTAGTGGTGCGGCCGTCGGCTGGGAATTCGTCCGTCATGGCGAGCCGTTGACCGTCAACGTGAACGACCCGCTGCTGCTGGACGAACCCACGCTGATGCACACCGCGGCGCGTGACGGCCTCGGCCTCGCAATGCTCGCGGACTGGTACGTTAAGGACGATCTGGAGCGCGGCACGCTCGTGCGCGTGCTGGGAGATTGGTCGCCGACTTATCCCGCACTTTGCCTTTATTACTCGGGATGCCAGAACCTGCCTCTGCCGTTGCGGGCGCTAGTCGACTTGATCCGGGAAATGGGTGGAATACTCTGACAAGTCGATAGCGAGCCAACTACGCCTGCCAATTGATATCGCTGCGCTGCCTGTAATCGACGCGTGGCGAATGACCGAACAGCGCCTTATAAGCGCGGCTGAAGGCGGCCTCCGACTCGTAACCGATACTGAGTCCGATTTCACCGACTCGGGCCTCGCGCTTGGCCAGCAAATCCTTCGCAAGCGTCAAACGCCATTCGTTCTGGTAACGCAGCGGAGATCGGCCCACCAGTGCGGCAAAGCGCTCGCAGAAATTGGAGCGGGACATGCCGGCAATGGCCGCAAGGGTCTCGATGCTCCAGCGCTGCATGGGTTGTTCATGAATGGCTTTCAGCGCACGGGCGATGCGCGCATCGGACAGTCCGCCCAGCCATCCCGACGCGGGCCCTTGCTGGATCCAGCTCCGCAATGTGCGGATGACTACCAGATCGATCAGCCGGGAAACCATCAAGGCGGCGCCCGGCTGGACATCGCCGGCTTCGATCATCAGGAAATGCACGATCCCCTCGAGCCATCCCGCGCTCTCCTCACGCCTGATGTGGATGCACTCGGGTAGCGCGGACACCAGGCCCCGAAGGCTGTCGGTGTCAAACAGGAAGCGGCAAAGGATGATGGTCGTCGGTACCTCATCGGCGGTCAACCTCAGATCACCCGCGCCGCGCTGCCACATCATCAGATCGCCCGTGTCGATGGTCATGGTTCCATTTTCTGAACCCTCGATGCGCAGCGCGCTCTGCGTCACGATGCAAACATGCGCCACCCCGGTTTCCAGCGCCAAGCGCTCCCCCGGCGCGAGGGTACACGCGTAGACGAGATCTCCCGTGAGACGGATTTGTGCCAGCACGTGGGACAGCAGATCAGGCGATGCAGTGTCGCCAATTTTCGGATGAATGGTTAAGTTTTTCGGCAATTCCATCATGGTATGAATCGTCTCTCATGAATATGATTCTACCGTGCAGATACGCTTTAACACAGAAATATAAGCGTTTCTGTAGGAAATCACCATCACATTCTTGCATTGGAAGCGATTGACAAGAAATGTTCCGATTTGCCGGAACCCTCATCATATCGAAAGGTCATCCAGATGAAAATCACTGCCATCAGTACCGCCCTTGTCGCCATGTTGGCGGTGGGCGCTCCTCTCGCCGCATCCGCCGCGACCGCCCATAACGTCGTGCTCGTGCCCGGCGCCTTCACCGACAAATCAAGCTGGGATCAAGTCGCGCACCTGTTGCGCGCAAAGGGTTTCAAGGTCACGGAAGTCGATATCCCGCTGACTTCGCTCGACGCCGACGTTGCCGAGACCCGGAAGGTGCTGGAAGCCCAAAAGGGTGAGACCGTTCTGGTCGGCCATTCCTGGGGTGGCGTCGTGATCGGTGAGGCCGGGGACAGTCCGAAGGTCAAGTCGCTGGTCTATGTTGCTGCCTTCGCGCCGGACAAGGGTGAAACCTTGCAAGCGCTGACGTCGAACGGCCCGCCGACTGAAGGTCTGAAGGCGATTCATCCCAACGACAAGGGCTTCCTTTCCATAGATTCCGCCGCCTACGCGCACGTCTTCGTCGGCGATGTTCCGGAGGCCGAAGGCGAGGCGCTGGCGGCCAAACAGAAGCCGATCAGCGGTGCAGCTTTCGGTGCTCCGGCGACGGTCGCGGCTTGGCATCTCAAGCCGACGTACTACGCGATCTCGGCCAACGACCTGATGGTGCCGCCGCAAGCCGAAGCCTTCTTCGCCAAGCGCATGAATGCCACGACCGTGACGCTGCAGTCGAGCCACGCGTCGCCGGTGTCGCATCCCGACGAAGTCGCTGCACTTATCGAACAGGCCGCGAAGGGACAGTGACCCGAGTCGGACCAATAACTAACTAATGGATAGGATGCAGAATGAACAGTGAATTGTTGGCTCTCGTAGATTCGGGTGTGCTATGCCTTGTTCTGCCGCTGATCTACGTGGCTCTCTATGCGAAGCAGGTTGGCATGCCGATTATATCCGGCAATCGTGAAGGCGCACCCGAGCCGACCGGTATGGCTGGCCGCGGAATACGCGCCCACCGTAATCTGCTGGAAAACCTCGTGCCTTTCGCCATCGTGGTTTTGGTGGCGCGCGGAATCGGTGTATCGAATGCGATTACGGTAGCTGGTGCGTGGCTGTTCCTTGGCGCGCGTATTGTTCACGCTATTAGCTACCTAGCTGGTATCAAAGGAATTCGTACCTTGGCATACCTCGCTAGCCTCGTCGGTACTGCGATGATCCTTAGCCAGTTGCTCTAGCGCTTTCTTTGTCATGCACATGAATGCCACGACGATTACGGTGCAGCGGGTTCACACGCCTGCGGCATCGCATCCCGAAGAAGTAACGGCATTCATCGAGTGGTTGGTCTGCGTTCGATAGCAGTTCTACCTGCGCGATCACATCGACGTCTGCTAAGGCCGATCATGCAACGTTCGCCATCGCGAATGGCCGCTGCCTGTGTGGAAACGACTTCTGAATGTCCAAGCGACGCCGCGGGCGAATGACGCTTCATGGCCGAGGCCGTGTGAAACCGCGTGCTAGACATGAAGCTTGCGCAGGTCGACCTTTCAGATCGCGCCATATCGGCTTGGTAGCACCTCGGGAAGGGTAAAGCGACACCCGAAAACCGATTGTTTTTCCGTTTTCACACGGCCTCGGCCGGTCCCTGCCTAACGGCAATTGACGCGACCCGACCCAAAGCGAAAGTTCGGCTGTAAAGACCGATGACTGCGTCGCAGCGTCAGCCGTCCATCTCCTGATCAAGGTCGATGCCCGAGACCATCAGTGGATATGCCAGCTGTCTTCGATGGAGGGCTTGGCCGCCGCACAGAAACTGCTGTCGAGCGCTGAGGCTAGATCATGGCGTTTGAGTTGCGCTCGGGATGACGGGCGGCGCATGGCAACACAACAGCGAGATAGGCCGCGACTCGCAGCCCGTCAACAGAAACATCTGTTAGCGTGCGAAGGGCTCAAAAAAGATTCCTTTTCTGCGGGTCCGGTGATCCGCATCACTCGGTGCGTATTCCGGAAGGTACCGCTAACGGCCTGTAAAATCCGACACTATTTTGATGGTTGATTTGTAGGTCGTAGAAAACAAAAACCCCGTAGAACGTTGATTCTACGGGGTTTTTAACCATCGACTGGCGGAGACGGAGGGATTCGAACCCTCGATCCAGGTTTTAGCCCAGATGCTCCCTTAGCAGGGGAGTACCTTCAACCTCTCGGCCACGTCTCCTGCACTTTTTGTCACGCGGGAGGCAGCGCGACGAAGCCAAGATAATAGCGGGTTAGCCGACGCGGGTCAATTTCATGAGACAAAATTTTTCATCTCGTGAATTGCATCGAACAGCGCTTCGAAGCCTATTGCGCCGCTTATTTCGACTACAGCCATAAAACACCCTGCAAGCTGTCACACCCGCGCCGTTTCCCGCGTACCCTTAGCCGCGATCGAGTTCAAATACCTTATGCAGCGCGCGCACGGCGAGCTCAGTATATTTTTCGTCGATAAGCACCGAGATCTTGATCTCCGACGTCGAGATCATCTGGATATTGATGCCCTCTTCCGCCAGCGTACGGAACATCGTGCTCGCAATACCCACATGCGAACGCATGCCCACGCCGACCACCGACACCTTCGACACCTTCGGATCGCCACGCACCTGCTCGGCCTTCACGTGGTCCTTCACCTGGCTCGTCAGGATCTCCATGGCATGCGCGTAATCGCCGCGGCCAACCGTGAACGTGAAGTCGGTCTTGCCGTCCACGCTCGTGTTCTGGATGATCATGTCGATGTCGATATTCGCATCGGCCACCGGTCCGAGGATCTGGTACGCAATACCCGGCTTGTCGGGCACGCCCATCACGGCAATGCGCGCTTCGTCACGCTGAAATGCGATGCCCGAGATAACAGCTTTTTCCATGGTCTCGTCTTCTTCAAAAGTAATCAGGGTGCCCGAGCGCATTTCGGTTTCGAGCGGAATCAACGGGTCCGTCAGGCTCGACAACACGCGCGTCTTGACCTGATATTTACCGGCGAATTCCACCGAACGGATCTGCAGCACCTTCGACCCGAGGCTTGCCATTTCCAGCATCTCTTCGAACGTCACGCGATCCAGCCTGCGCGCTTCTTCGACCACGCGCGGGTCCGTGGTGTAAACACCGTCAACGTCCGTATAGATCAGGCATTCGTCCGCTTTCAACGCCGCCGCAATCGCGACTGCCGACGTGTCCGAACCACCGCGTCCCAGCGTGGCGATATGCCCGTCAGGATCGACGCCCTGGAAGCCCGTGACCACCACGACCTTGCCTGCGTCGAGATCGGCGAGCACACGCGTGCCGTCGATGTCGCTGATGCGTGCTTTCGTGAACGCGCTGTCGGTCTTGATCGGCACTTGCCAGCCGGCATAGCTGACCGCTTCAAGACCTTCGGCTTGCAACGCAATCGCGAGCAGGCCGACGCTGACTTGCTCGCCCGTGGAGGCAATCATGTCGAGTTCGCGCGGGTCGGGATGAGCGGTAATTTCGCGCGCGAGGCCGAGCAGGCGGTTCGTTTCGCCGGACATGGCCGACGGGACGACGACCATCTTGTGGCCGGCCCTGTGCCATTTCGCGACGCGCTTGGCGACGTTCTTGATGCGCTCGACCGAGCCCATCGAAGTGCCGCCGTATTTATGTACGATGAGTGCCATTGTCGTTTTGAACAGGAGGAAAAGCCGCGCTGGCGCGCCGTTTGATGCGCCGCGTACTGCACGACTGCACGTGTTTCACGTATTGCATCAGAAGCCGGCTTGAAGAAACACAAGCAAACCCTGGATCGGTGCGATCGACGACTTAAGCGTGACGACGAAGCGCGGTAGCCGCACGCGCAAGGTTGGCTCGCGCGCAAAATGCAATTCTGGCGGCTAAAAACGCGTCTTCTGGACGGAAAAGCTGCTTGAAAAGCGTTGCGGGAAACCGGTAAACGTACCCGATCGAGGCCCAAAACACAAGCCGCAACGGGCGATTCGACGCGTTTGCGGGGCGCTGGGAGGCCGCGCGCAGGCCGCTTACAGGCGTCCACAAGAAAAATCGACCGGGATTTGTTCCCGCGTATAAAGCACTGAAAAATCGGGGCAGATTGAGTTTCGCACGCCGGGACCGGCGCAGATGCAACGCGCCAACGCACCGGCTAGCCGTTCAGGCAATAACCAGGTCCGGCTGCCACTCGATCCGCCTATACCTAAGCTCGCCACCCTCACCGCTGACTTCGACGCACGCCCGATTGACGCCAATGGAAGGCACGAACAGCAAGGTTTCGCCGAGAAACACCAACGGGACGTCGCGTTTCCAACCCGGCACGCCGCGCTCCTGAAACAGGTTTTTCAGGGTCCGGCCGGGTCCATCCGCACTCAAGCGCAAGCGCTCGCCGCCCGCGCGCGAACGCGCGCAAAGCGGCGCGGCGCGCAGCGTGGCTTCGGAAACCGCGTCTGCATCGCTTGACTGCACGGGCTTGAACACGAACGTCCCGCGCCAATGCGGCAGGCGCCAGATACTTTCGCCGTCCCAGTTCAGCACGCTCGCCATGCGCGCGGGATTTGCGCCATCGTCGAGATCGGCGGGGTCCGCGCTATCGCCCTTTTCCCAGAAGATCGCATCGCGATACGCCCGCAAGCAAGACCCGGCGTGATCGATACGCAACGCATGGCCATCGCGGGAAACCGCGGCGTCGCGCAATTGCCGCAACACCTCGCCAATACGCGCCGCCGATGCCGCCTGCAGCCCGAGCGAGCGCATCCAGTAACGCAGCAGGTTGATCGCGCGTTCATCGTCGAAAGCGAGTACCGCTGACAAGGCCAGCGCCCCTTCATCGTCACCTTGCGCCGATGTCATGTCGATGCGCGCGAGTTCATCGAGCAACCTTTGCGCCGATGCCGCATGCGACGCTGTCCTCGCAAGCGCATCGCGGAAACCGGGAAAATGCACAGCGAGCGCCGGCAGCACGTCATGACGCAGCGCGTTGCGGGCATAGCGGGTATCGGCGTTGGATTCGTCGTCGATCCAGCGAAGATCGCGCTCATGTGCGTAATGCTCAAGTTGTGCGCGCAACAGATGCAATAACGGCCGCACGCGAGGCGTGGAGACACCGTCGGCGCGTTGCGGCGCCATTGCGGCAAGCCCGGCCACGCCCGCGCCGCGCAGCAATTGCAGCAACACGGTTTCCGCCTGATCGTCGGCATGATGCGCGAGCCAAAGCGCGCTTGCGCCCTGCTCGTCGCACAGCGCGTCGAGCGCGCGATAACGCGCGTCGCGTGCCGCCGCTTCGAGACTCTCGCCGCCTTCACGCACCACGTCGACCTGACGCGACGCGAACCTGATGCCCAGCGCTTGTGCGAACGCGTGACAATGCGCGGCCCAGGCGTCGGCGTTCGGACTCAAGCCGTGATGAATATGCAACGCAATCACACGTGACGCCCCCCCACATCGAACCGCAGCATCGAGCAACGCAGTCGAGTCGAGACCGCCGCTGAACGCAACGGCGATGAAGGGTCGAGGAGAGACCGGCACATCGGCGAACGCCGCACGCACCGCATCGATCACGAGGCGGCTGGCGGGAGTGTCAATGTCGGAGGATGTCACGGGAGTCGGCTTGTTAAGCTGCCTTCAAGGCAGCAGCCTGTCAGGGCAAACTGCACAGAGGAAACCGTGAGCGCCGCGCTCAAGCTTTACGCACCCGGCAGGTTTTCCTTGAACTTGCCGTACGCCATCAGCTTGTCGAAGCGGCGCGCACGAACGTCTAGCGCATTCATGCCGTGGAACTGGCGCAGCGTATCGGCTAATGCACGGCGCAGCAATGCAGCCATGCCTTTCGGATCGCGATGCGCGCCGCCCAGCGGCTCGTTGACGATCTTGTCGATCAATCCCAACGCCTTCAGCCGGTGAGCCGTCAAACCCAGCGCTTCGGCCGCTTCCGGCGCCTTCGCCGCGCTTTTCCACAAGATGGACGCGCAGCCTTCGGGCGAAATCACCGAATACGTTGAGAATTGCAGCATCAGCACGCTGTCAGCAACGGCAATAGCCAGCGCACCGCCAGAACCGCCTTCGCCGATGATGGTCGCCACAATCGGCGTCTTCAGTTCGGCCATCACATACAGATTACGACCGATTGCTTCCGACTGCCCACGCTCCTCTGCCCCAATACCGGGGTAAGCGCCCGGGGTGTCGATGAACGTGAAAATCGGCAAGCCGAATTTCTCCGCAAGCCGCATGAGCCGCTCAGCCTTGCGATACCCCTCCGGGCGCGGCATGCCGAAATTGCGCGCTGCGCGCTCTTTCGTGTCGCGGCCCTTCTGCTGGCCGATCACCATGCAGGGCTGGCCGTTGAACCGCGCCAGGCCGCCGACAATAGCCAAGTCGTCCGCATAAGAGCGGTCGCCGTGGAGTTCGTGAAAGTCGGTGAACAGCTCGTTCACATAGTCGAGCGTGTACGGGCGCTGCGGATGACGCGCGATCTGCGAAACCTGCCAGGGGGTCAGGTTGGCATAGATATCTTTGGTGAGTTGCTGGCTCTTCTTCGACAGCCGCTCGATTTCTTCCGAAATATCGACAGCGGAATCGTCCTGAACGAAGCGCAATTCTTCGATCTTCGCTTCGAGTTCAGCGATAGGCTGTTCGAAATCCAGAAACGTGGTCTTCATATGTTCGAATCCTAGAGCATCGGGCAGCGCGTATTCTAACCGCGCCGGCCTCACTAAATTTCGGGTCGCAACTATCGATTATAAGATATCAATAGCTCAACAACTGCGACCGGGGAATTTTAGTGATCGGCGGGGACGGGATAAAGGCTGCGCCACATGTACCAGGTCGCGACGGTGCGCCACGGTTCCCAGTTGGCCGCGACTTCGCGCGCTTCGCTGCGGGTCACGGGCTCGCCGCTGAAATAGTTGACGCTGATGGCCTGGATCAGGCCGAGGTCATCGAGCGGCAAGACGTCTGGGCGCGACAAGTTGAAGATCAGGAACATTTCAGCCGTCCACCGGCCGATGCCGCGAATCTGCGTCAACTCCGCGATTACGGCCTCGTCTTCCATTGATGTCCAGCTATCCACGTGCAATGCGCCCGAAACGAAATGCTGCGCGACGTCGAGGATATATTCGGACTTGCGCTTCGATAACCCGCACGACTGCAACTTCGCCGGTCCCACCTTGATGAACTGCTGCGGCGCGAGCGTCGGGCACGTACCTTCCACGCGCTTCCAGATGGCCTGTGCAGCCGTCACGGAAATTTGCTGGCCGACAACCGAACGCGCAAGCGTGGTGAACGGATCGTCGCGATTGATCAGATGCACCGGGCCGAACTTCGGAATCAGCTTCTTGAGAATACGGTCGCGCTTGACGAGGTCGGCGCACGCCTTGTCCCAATACTCGGGACGCGCCGCTTCCACCGATAACCCGGGCGTCTGCACCGGCACGGCTTTCTCGGCGGTGATCGCACGCGACTTGCGGACGATCTCGCCGTCGTTCTGCGGCGCGCGCACGAGCGCCTGCGTGGCGTCGGTGCCGATGTCTACCTCATCGGTTTTCACGTCGAGCACGCCATTAGTGTCGCCGCTCACCTTCTTGGCAGACACCTTGGATGACACCTTATGTGACCCTGAAGGCGCAGTTGCCCGCACTGTCTTGCGTGCACGAACGAGACCGTTCGTTTTAGCCGTTTTCGCGACAGCGTCATGGACCACGCCATTGACCGCACGTTTCTTCGACACCGTCTTGCGTTCTCCGTCGTGGCCAGCACCGTTGGCGAGCTTCGCCTCGGGCGTCGACACCTTCGACGTTTTCACTTGCGCGCGCCGCGCGACCTTGCTCGCGGGTGCCGCGATACTACCGGACGCGGCTCGTTTAGCCGGCGCCTTTCTGGCCGTTGCCATCATGCCTCCTACCTGGCGAATCGATCAAAGGGAACGAGAGGCGCTTAGCTGCGGCGCCATTCGGTCAACCCGCCCGGTTTGTCCTCAAGTGCAATCCCGGCTTCGAGCAATTCGGCGCGAATCCGGTCTGCTTCGGCATAGTTCTTCGCCTGCTTCGCAGCAACACGAGCGGCGATCTTCATGTCTATATCGGCAGGCGTGAGGTTTTCTGCACCCTCTTTGCCACCACTTTCGCGACTGCTGCGCGGTGTGTCCTGAAGAAACGCACGCGGCTCACGTTGCAACAACCCGAGCACAGCGGCCAGTTCCTTCAATTGACGTGCGAGCACGGTGTCCTGCGAGCGATTCACTTCGCTCGCCAATTCGAACAACACGGCGATCGCAACCGGCGTGTTGAAATCGTCGTTCATTGCCGCGCGAAAACGTTGCGCGTGCGCTTCATTCCAGTCGAGCGGCGCGACATCCGGCGTCACGTCTTTCAACGCTGTATACAAACGCGTGAGCGCCCCACGTGCGTCTTCTATATGAACGTCGCTGTAATTGAGCGGCGAACGATAGTGTGCCCTTGCAATAAAAAAACGCACGACTTCCGCATCGAATTTTTCGAGGACTTCACGAATGGTAAAGAAGTTGCCCAGTGACTTCGACATCTTTTCACTGTCGATCTGCACGAAGCCGTTATGCATCCAGTAGTTCACGAACTGAACGCCCGTTGCCGCCTCGCTCTGCGCAATTTCATTCTCATGGTGCGGAAACTGCAGGTCCTGACCACCGCCGTGAATGTCGAAACGGTCCCCCAGCAAGGTGCAGCCCATGGCCGAACATTCGATATGCCAGCCCGGCCGGCCGCGTCCCCATGACGAGTCCCAGCCCGTGTCCGGCGGCTCCCCTTCCTTCGCGCGTTTCCACAATACGAAGTCGAGCGGATCTTGCTTCGCGTCGTTTGCAGCCACGCGCTCGCCCGCGCGCAGGTCTTCGATCGACTTGCCCGACAGCTTGCCGTAGCCCTCGAACTTGCGCACCGCATAGTTCACGTCGCCGTCTTTCCCCTGATACGCGTACCCTTTCTCCACGAGCGTCTGGATCATGCCCAGCATCTGCGGAACGAAGTCGGTCGCACGCGGTTCGAGATCGGGACGCGCGACGCCGAGCGCATCGAGGTCGTCATACATGGCCTGGATGAATCGCCCCGTCAGCGCCTTGATCGACTCGCCGTTTTCAACTGCGCGGCGAATGATCTTGTCGTCGATGTCTGTGATGTTGCGCACATAAGTCACGTTGTATCCGAGCGTACGAAGCCAGCGCTGGACAATATCGAACACGATCATCATGCGTGCGTGCCCGACGTGACAATAGTCATACACTGTGATTCCGCAAACGTACATGCGCACTTCTCCGGCACGGAGCGGCACGAAAGGTTGCTTGTCACGCGCGAGCGTGTTGTAGATGCGCAATGAGTTCATAGGCGATGGTGCGTGGGCCGGGACATCCGTGTTTCGACTGCTGGCAAATGTGTTGTGACGGCTGTGTTGTAGCGGCTTGTGCGGTTGTGACGGCGTGCTGCATGTCCGCGTTGTTCGCATTCCGCTCGCATTCGTTTCCGGCTGCCAATATCGACGGTGGCAGCGGTGCTTTCTGCACTGCTGCGGCCCATGCTACAGGTAGCCGTGAAACGACAGCAACATCGAAAACGACAATGAGACCGGCAACGAGAACGACGTCGACGCGAACATCAGCGATGTGACACGTTCCAGCATGTTCCAGCACATTCAACATGTTTGACCCGGCCCGGCTTCGAACTTGAAGCGCTGCGAACCGTGCGCGCCGTCGCGGGAAACATGACGGTCACGCTGCGATCAAAACGGAGGCGGCCGCGAGTGGCGTAAAGACTGTCTGGACGTTCAGCGGAACGTTGCAGACGTTTTGTTAGAATGGGTCGGAGTATAACATCCAGACCAGAGCCTATGAAACCTTCAAGCGGCCGCGCATCAAGCGTTGCCAAGCTAGCGGCGACCGCCCTTGCAACCGTCACATTCGGACTTGGCGCAACTTTTTTGCCAGTTGCGCCGGTGCTTGCACAAGTCTCCACCGCCACCGCGGACGACACGCCCGCCATCGACCTGGCTATTGCGCAGAAGCAATGGCCAAGCGCGCTCGCGCAGCTCGACGCACGCCTGAAGACCAACCCGCGCGACGTGCAGGCCAAGTTCAAGCGTGCGACCGTACTCGCGCGTTTGAACCGGGACGACGAAGCCATAAGCGCGTTCACCGAGCTTACCCAGGCCTACCCCGAACTGCCCGAGCCATACAACAATCTTGCCGCGCTCTATGCCAAGAAGGGCCGCTATGATGAAGCACGCGTAGCGCTCGAAACGGCGACGAAGGCCAATCCGAGTTACGCGCTGGCGTACGAAAATCTCGGCGATCTGTATCTGCGGCTCGCGAGCGAATCGTATAAACGGGCGCAGGCGCTCGGATCGAAGAGTCCGTTGACCACACAGCGCGTGGGCGACATTCAGAAGATCGTGGCGCCTCCGCCGCGACGTCGTCCGGAAGCGGCGGCGGCAGCGTCGGGTGCGTCGAATGGTTCGGCCGCTTCGGCGCCGGCGGCGGCTTCATCGGCAACGGCCGCGTCTTCGTCGAGTGCAACCTCTAATGACTGGACGGCGCCGACGTCGGGTACCACGTCCAACACTAACGACATGTCGTCGCCGCTTTACTCGCCGTTCGGCGGACCCAGCGTGCCGCTTTCGACCACGCCTTACTTCGCGCCCACGAATCCATAATTCCGATAATCCGGCAGGATCGAACGTTCAGACGGCCAGGCAACTGAATAATTTGAACGTTCGACAAGTCTTCACCCGTAGCTGCTCCAACCAGAGGATCGATTACTCATGAAAAGTTTGTTGTTGGCGCTCGGCAGCGCTGCACTCATCGCCCAGGCGCCCGCCTTCGCTCAGTCGTCGCAGGCTGCTGCTCACCCGACCGTGCTGCTCAAGACTTCGCAAGGCGACATCAAGGTTGAGTTGTATCCTGAGAAGGCGCCGAAAAGCGTCGCCAACTTTCTGGACTATGTAAAGTCAGGCCAGTACAACGGCACGATTTTTCATCGCGTGATTCCGGGCTTCATGATTCAGGGCGGCGGCTACACGACCAGTTTTGTCGAAAAGCCCACGCGCGCGCCCATTCCGCTTGAAAGCAAGAACGGGCTGAAGAACGTGACCGGCACGCTCGCCATGGCACGCACGAGCGATCCGGATTCGGCGACGTCGCAGTTCTTCATCAACACGGTCGACAACACCGGCCTCGATTACCCCAACGGCGACGGCAACGGTTATGCCGTGTTCGGCAAGGTGGTCGCGGGCATGGACGTAGTGAAGAAGATCGAAGGCACGCCGACGACCACGCGCGGGCCCATGGGCGATGTGCCGCAAACGAACGTCGTGATCCAGTCGGCTAGTGTGGTCGGGAAGTAAGCTCGCGAATAAGCCTGGAAGCGGGCCACAAAAGCCCAGGTCGGGGAACAAGTCGTAGCCGCTCGCCTTCACGGCGAGCAGGCATGAAGCAGGCATACGCCGTGCGCATCGCGTATTGCTCCATCTACTCTTGAAAAGGAAAGGAACTCATCATGGTCGAACTGCATACGAATCACGGCATCATCAAGATCGAACTGAACGCTGAGAAGGCTCCCAAGTCGGTCGAAAACTTTCTGAACTACGTAAAGAAAGGCCACTACGACAACACCGTGTTCCATCGCGTGATCGACGGCTTCATGATCCAGGGCGGCGGTTTCGAACCCGGCATGAAGCAAAAGCCGACGGACGAACCTATCGACAACGAAGCGAACAACGGCCTGAAGAACGAGCACGGTTCCGTCGCGATGGCGCGTACGAATGACCCGCATTCGGCCACGGCGCAGTTCTTCATCAACGTCGGTGACAACGAGTTCCTGAACCACTCGTCGCCGTCGCCGCAGGGCTGGGGCTACGCGGTGTTCGGCAAGGTCGTGGAAGGCCTCGATATCGTCGACAAGATCCGCAAGGTCAAGACGGGCTCGAAGGGTTTCCATCAGGACGTGCCGGTGGATGACGTCGTGATCGAAAAGGCTGTCGTCGCCGGGGAATGATCGACTCGACGCACAGCGTGATCGATTCAGTAGAAACAGCGGGCGCGAAAGATCCAGCGCGCCCGCTGTTTTTCATTTCCGATCTCCATTTGAGCGACGCCATTGTGCAGACCGTGGCGGCGTTCGAGCATTTCATCGAGGTGACGGCGAACGATGCCGACTCGGTGTTCATCCTCGGCGACCTGTTCGAATTCTGGGTGGGCGACGATGTGCTGGATGCATCGGTACCCGGTCCGCGCGCCGCGTTCGCGAGGCGCATGACGGCGTTGATGCATACGTTGTCCGAACGCGGCATTGCGTTGTACGTGATGCATGGCAACCGCGATTTCCTGCTCGGCAAACGTTTCATGCGGGCCGCCGGGGCGCTGCCGTTGCCCGATCCTTTTGTTATCACGGCGTTCGGCACGCGTATTGTGGTGGCCCACGGCGATGCGCTTTGCACGGCCGATCCCGCGTATCAGCGCTTTCGCCGGTTTGCGCGTAACCCGGTTGCGCAACAGCTCTTCTTGAGCTTGCCGCTGAAGCTGCGCTTATCGATTGCGGAGCGCATGCGCTCGACCAGCGAAGACGGAAGAATGCGTCCGGCGCAGGCGAAATATGACGTGACGCGCGACGCGGTGGCAAAGCTGTTCGCGAGCACCGGCACCCACACGATGATCCACGGCCACACGCATTTGCCCGCGCGTCATCGGGAAGCAGATGGCGTTCGCTGGGTCATGCCGGATTGGGAACTGGATCACGGCGAGCCACGCGGCGGATATCTGCGCGTGGATGCCGAAGGTATTCGGGCGTTGCCGCTGGAGTGAATTCAGGCGGGAGGTTTCCTGCGGGCTTTTGGGCCAATGCCCGATGAACCCCCCCTCGCTTTCAGCGACGCGCTGCTTCACCTTTCATTGCATCGGAGAGGCGCTTTAGATCGATGAACGCGGCATTCTCAACGCCGCTGATCGCATCTATGCGCGTGCCCAGTTTCTCAAGCGCCGCCACAATTTCATCCACACGATGCGCTTGCGTAGACGCGTGATCGATCAGGCCGTGGATAGCGAGCGACACCGGATCGTCGGCGTTTGGCGTGATACCGTATGCGCAGAACGCCGCCCGCTCAGGCATAGCGGAGCCTTTTTGCACGGGTTTAATGGCTGCCGGCATGACCACGCGAGCCGGATTACCCACGGCCGTTCCGCCCGCCGGAACCGGCTTCACCACCACCGCGTTCGAACCGATCTTCGCCTCCGCGCCGACCGTGAACCCGCCGAGCACTTTCGCACCCGCCCCGACAATCACGCCGCGCTCAAGCGTCGGATGCCGCTTCGCGCCGCGCGCGAGCGACGTGCCGCCAAGCGTCACACCTTGGTAGATCGTGCAATCGTCGCCGATTTCCGCCGTTTCGCCGACCACCACGCCCATGCCGTGATCGATGAAGACCCGCCGTCCAAGCGTCGCGCCGGGATGGATCTCGATGCCCGTCATGAAACGCCCGAACTGCGAGACAAACCTCCCAAGCCAACGCCAGCCCGCGCGCCAGCAAGCGTGCGCGATCCGGTGCAGGACCACAGCATGAAAGCCCGGATAACACGTCACGACTTCCCAGGCGCTGCGGGCGGCCGGATCGCGCTCGCGGATGGCGGCGATGTCTTCGCGGAGTCGGTTAAACATGGCGGTGGCTCTGTGGGGTGACCGGTATGCCGACTCTCGGATGCGCGGCTCAGCACGGATTCGGGAATCGATAGTTCAATTTCCGCAGATTGTAGGACGAGCCGTGGAATTCCGCTGCGATGCCCCCGCTGGCAAAGCGGTCAGGCGTTGGGGGCTCGCGTTGATCACAAGATGCGCGAGCGGCGAAACGCGGACAACGCGCGACGCGTCTTCGCCATTGCTGTGAGGGATAAAACCCCTCCTATCGCTTGATTTTTAGAAGAATATGCTTGGCGATACCCCGAAGAATGTTCACCTCCTCGTGCTCCAGTCCCGAGCGCGAAAAAAGCCGTCGCAACCGCGACATCAGTTTCTTCGGGTTGGCCGGATCGAGGAAATCGAGCTCGACCAACGCCTGTTCCAGATGCATGTACATGCCTTCTATCTCGTCGCTGGACGCGCTTGGGGCAGACGTTGTCGGGCTCGCCGCCGCGGGAATGGCTGGCATTGCGTCCGCGCGACCGAGCAGCGCCAGCCGCAACTCGTAGGCCAGGACCTGAACCGCCTGCGCCAGATTCAGCGAGCTATAGGCGGGATTCGCCGGAATGTGCGCGAGTGCGCTGCAGCGTTCCACGTCGGCATTCGACAAGCCCACGCGCTCATTACCGAACACGAGCGCAATGGTGCCCGAATTTTCGCCGCGCCCTTGACCCACGAACTCGCAGGCTTTCTCCGCCGCGGCGCGCGGCGCCATCTGCGGCGGCCCATATTCCCGCGAACGCGCCGTCAACGCGATCGACCAATGCACGCCAGTCAGGGCATCGGCGAGTGTTTCGACAACTTGCGCCGACGCGAGCACGTCGTCGGCGCCGCTCGCCATCGCAATCGCTTCCGGCTCGCGCGTGACGAACGCGATTTTCGGCGCGACGACGACCAGCCGGGAAAATCCCATCGTCTTGAGCGCGCGCGCAGCCGCGCCGACATTGCCAGGATGGCTCGGTTCGACCAGCACGAAGCGGGTCGACGCAAAAGCGTCGTCCGGGCGATCCGGGGAGTTTGATGAGGGGTTCAGGTCCAAGGGGAAACGCTTGCCGGAAGGTTGAAAGAGACGTCATGGTATCGCCGCGCGGCCCATCCGGCGACTATCCGGCGACATAAGCTGCGCGAGGCATGACGCGCCGGCGGCCGACTCGGGTAAAATACGCCGTTCGCGTGTGTCCGCTGTTGCAAGTCGCTGTAATCAAGCGCTATTGCAGGTTCAAAGAAGGCACGCGCCCCGCTCTTCTTCAATTCGTTGCCGTCGACATACGTCGTTTTTGCCCGCTGGTTTGGGCCGTTTTCCGTTCGGGGTTGAGACTTCATGCGCGGCTTCAAGCGCGTGCGTGAAGCGCAGTCGCCGGCCAAAGGACTATTTTCATGCATCCGATGCTCAATATTGCTGTCAAGGCCGCTCGCCGCGCCGGACAGATCATCAATCGCGCGTCGCTGGACCTGGATCGCATCCAGGTCAGCAAAAAACAGCATAACGACTTCGTGACGGAAGTCGACAAGGCCTCCGAGGCAGCGATTATCGAAACGCTGACCACCGCCTATCCGAAGCACTCCATCCTCGCCGAGGAATCGGGCGTGCAGGACAAGGACTCGGAGTTCCAGTGGATCATCGATCCGCTCGACGGCACGACCAACTTCATCCACGGCTTCCAGTATTACTGCGTCTCCATCGCGCTCGCCCACAAGGGCATCATCACGCAAGCGGTCGTGTACGACCCGACCCGCAACGACCTGTTCACCGCGTCGCGCGGCAGCGGCGCTTATCTGAACGAGCGGCGCATTCGTGTGGCAAAACTGGATCGCCTCGGCGATGCGCTCGTCGGCACGGGTTTCCCGTTCCGCGACGGCGCGGGCCTCGACGCGTATGCGAAACTTTTCTCGCAGATGACCGAAGCCTGTGCCGGCTTGCGCCGCCCCGGCGCGGCCGCGCTGGATCTGGCGAATGTGGCGGCAGGCCGGCTCGATGCGTTCTTCGAGCAAGGCATCCACGCATGGGACGTGGCGGCGGGCAGCTTGCTGATCACCGAAGCGGGCGGGTTGGTGGGTAACTACACCGGTGAATCGGATTTCCTGCACAAGAGCGAGATCGTCGCGGGCAATCCGAAGGTCTACGCGCAGATGATCAAGATCCTCGATCCCTTCACCACCACGCGCCAGAGCGCGTAACGAGGGAAAAGCGGGTTGAAGAAAGGCGGCTGCGGCCGCCTTTTTTGTTTGAGCGCGCAGTCCTCCGAGCCAAGCTCCGTGAGGGGCATCGCAGCGGCTTCCAGTCGGCTTTCGCACCCCTGCCGAAACACGCTGCCAGCACCCGAAAGCCTGACCTTTCCCCGCGCAATTCTGCGCGTCGTCGCCGGCTCCGCTAAAGTGTCCTGCTAGCCGTCCGCGGCATTCCTCATCCTTTCTGCCGCCGTTGCTCTCCATCTAATGAAAAAAGGCTTCTATACGATCATTGCCGCGCAGTTCGTTTCGTCGCTCGCCGACAACGCGCTGCTGATCGCCGCCATAGCAATGCTGTCGGTGATGCATTCCGCGTCGTGGGTCACACCGCTTTTGCAGATTTTCTTCACGGTGTCGTACGTGCTGCTCGCGCCGTTCGTGGGCGCATTCGCCGATTCCATCCAGAAACGCTACGTCATGTTCGTCTCCAACGCGTTGAAGGCCGGTGGCTGCGCGCTGATGATCCTCGGCGTGCATCCCATGATCGCTTATGGGGTGGTCGGTCTCGGCGCCGCAGCGTATTCCCCGGCGAAGTACGGCATCCTCACCGAGCTTCTGCCGCCCGAAAAGCTCATCCCGGCCAACGCGTGGCTTGAATCGGCAACAGTCGGATCGACGATTCTCGGCACTGTGATCGGCGGTGCGCTGGTCAGCCAGTACGTTCAGCACTTTGTGAGCGGCGCACATCTGATACTGATCCGCTCGGCCGCCGACGCCGCCATGTTCGCCGTCATGGTGGTTTATGCAGCGGCCGCGCTAATCAATATCGGCATTCCGGATACCGGCGCGCGATACCCCAACCGGCTGAAGGAACCGTCAAAGCTCGTCGGCGATTTCACCCATGCATTCAAGGTGTTATGGGGCGACAAGCTGGCGCAGATCGCGTTGTGGGTCACCACCTTGCTGTGGGGCGCGGCGGTCACGCTGCAACTGTTGGTGCTCAAATGGGCGGCGGCGAACCTGGGTTTGTCGTTATCGAAAGCGGCTGTGCTGCAGGGCGTGACGGGACTCGGTATTGCGGTGGGCGCGAGTGCGGCCGCCGCGTGGGTGCCCTTGCGCAGTTCGCTCAAGGTCCTGCCGATCGGCGTGGTGACGGGTGCCGTGGCTGTCGGCATGGCGTTCTATAACAAGGACCTGTTTCCGGCGGGTTCCGGCGTGCATATCGGCCCGCTGTTCGTGCCACTTTTTATCCTGGGCGCGTATCCGCTGATGATTCTGCTGGGCGCGCTGTCAGGCTTTTTCATCGTGCCGATGAACGCCATCCTGCAGCATCGCGGTGCGACGCTGCTGTCCGCCGGGGCATCCATCGCAGTTCAGAATTTCAACCAGAACCTCGCCGTTTTGTCGATGCTCGGCGCGTACGCGCTTTTGCTGACGACCAATCTGCCGGTGGAATGGATTATCGTGGTGTTTGGCGTGTTTATCTGCGTGATGATGTGGCTTGCCATGCGGCGCCATGCCCGCAATGAGCGGACCGTGGATCTGGGCGCGCTGGTTGAAGAGTGACGGAGTGACGCGGATCAGGGTGCGGGAATGGAATCTGCTGCATGCTTTGTTCGGCCGGCAAGAAAGCCGCGCTCTCCGCGGAGTGTGTGGATTGAAACGCGAGGAGCATGGTCTGAAACAAACAAACGACACGTCAAAGGAGCTGCAAATGGGTCTGTTCACACGTTCCACACTCGATAGCAACATCAATGGCGCGGCCAAAGTGGGCCATCGCGCGGTTCAGGGCGCAAGCGACGCGGTCGATACCGCCAGCACGCAGTTGCGCGGCCTGCTCGACGACCTCGACAGCTCGATCCGCGATGCGAAAGACATCGACGTGGACAAGCTGCGCAAAGACTTGCAAGCCAAGCTGAAGACGGCGCGCGCCCAGTTCGACGGTTCGTCTTCCGCCATTGCCGGACGGCTGAACGACGCCGCCGGTTACGCCGATGAATTCGTCCACGACAAGCCGTGGCATACGCTGGGCGCGGTGGCAGGGCTTGCGCTGCTGGTCGGATTTCTGGCGGGAAGATCCTGATCGGCCTTGCGTTGGATTCCGAGGTAAAGCAAAAACGCCGGCATGCCGGCGTTTTTGCTTTTGGACGCACGCTTTTTAGCGGCCCCTAACGTCTGGGTCTGCGGTCTGCGCGCACAAGTGGAAGTTGCGCCTGTTCCCGCGTTAGCCATCCAGTCAGGGTTACCACACCGCGCCAACGCGCTAGCCTTATGTCTTGGCACTTCCGCGATCGAACGACCACACGTCCGCAGCACTTTTAACACGCCCAATACCTGGTCCTACCGCCCGTAGAAGCTGTCAAGAACAACTTGCACGGATAAGCAAAAAATTTATTTCTTCACACGTCTCAGTTTGACAGGCGAAGAATCCCCAACCAGCGTACGCTCCTGACGTCAGCACAGTAGGACTAATGAAAGCGATAGCTCAACCAAAGACAGCGCAAATTTTCGACCGGATCAACGCTCTCCAGTCAACAACTTCGCACTACTTCAACTCATCGCAGTTGACGCCTTTCGTGCGCGAATGGCGGGAGATCAAGAACGAGATTGATTCACTAATGAAGGTAGACGCGTGCGCTGCTTGGGAAGCAGCCGGCGCATGGAAGGGTCTCGCTGGAGACACGGCAGGAACTGAAATCGCATTTGCGAACAGCGTTCGACTGGGAAACTCCGGTTCGAACCGTGAAAACTGGATGATCACTCGCTTGAACCTCGGCCTGTTTTCTGCCGCCCAGAGCCTTTACACGGCCATAGGACATCCGAAAACGGGTTACTTCACACTGCTGCTTGAGGACGGCTATAAAGCCGGCGCGATTGGGCAAGCAGCTTCGTTCATTGAGAGGGCTAGAGAAATGCGCATCAAATGGGGTGAGAATCAAGTCCAGGAAGTCATGAAGGCCGACGCCATCCTTCGTCATGCCGGAGTTTCGGATCAACAGATTGGACGGCAGCTCGACGTGGCAGGCGTGGTCCTTCGACGTCATCAAATCCGTCCGAACGTGTCAGTGCTCGTAACCTCGGCGGACGATTTTTTTAGCGGCGTCACTTATTCTCTCGCGGTACCCGTGGGGGCCGGAAAAGCGTTCGACATGAACGTGGAATTGGCGAGAGCAGAAGATAAAGCCGGCATCAACAAGAACGTTGCATTCGACGTCGTCTTCGAAGCGGTGGCATCTTGAGTTCCACGCCCCGAGAGCTGGTTGACTGCGCTGCTGAGTTGCTGAAGCAGGCCTTGGGCGAGCCGCAGTATCGCGCGGTGTGCAGTCGCGCGTACTACGGCGCATTTCATGCTGCCAATGCGTTTCACAATGCGCTTTCCGCGCCAGGATCGGTGGGCGCCGCGCGGGGACGCCATCAGCAGTTGATCGCTCAGTTGGCAAATCCGACATGCAGCAAACAAAACGACAATTACTTTGTCTCCCAAGCGCTTAGCAAAAAGCTCCGTCCGCTGATCGACGCCCGCGTGAAAGCCGACTATCTGATCCATTCCGAGGTAAGCCTCGCGCTCGCCACGGCTGCAACGGCTAGCGCCGATGCGATAGTACAGAGGGTAATGTGACCCTTGGCATGCAACCACCCTTTCGACGGTTCTCCCCGCTCGACGCCGTTGCAGAACCCGCCCTGCTGGTCTGATTCCCAACGGGGTGACCGCGATTCGTCTTGCTTGAGATTCCCGAAGGAGTAAAACCGCCGGCATTTCCAGCGCTTTTTCTTGTCCAGGCGCCGTTTTGTGATGGTCAACCGTACTGGCCACGCTCAGGGAAATAACGTTCCATGCCGTGTTAGCCAGTCGGCTGACATTCCCGCGACCAGCCAACGCGGTACACTCGTGCCCTTAGGACTTTCGCACATTCACGCACGCAAGATGGGTACGCATATCTCCGTTTCGTCTACCGCTCAAGACTTGGGCCCCGCCGCGCAGGAACCCGGTGCCGCGGTCGATCTGTCGCACCATACTCCCATGATGCAGCAGTATCTGCGCATCAAAGGGGAGCATCCCGGCACGCTCGTGTTTTACCGGATGGGCGACTTCTACGAGCTATTCTTCGACGACGCCGTCAAAGCTTCGCGCCTGCTCGACCTCACGCTGACACAACGCGGGGCGTCTGGCGGAAACCCGATCAAGATGGCCGGCATCCCCCATCATTCGTGCGAGCAATATCTGGCGAAGCTCGTGAAGCTTGGCGAATCCGTCGCTATTTGCGAGCAGATCGGCGACCCGGCGACATCGAAGGGACCGGTCGAGCGCAAGGTCGTGCGCGTAGTCACGCCCGGAACACTGACTGATGCCGCGCTTCTCTCGGACAAAAACGACGTCTTCCTGTTAGCGCTCTGCCCGGCGCATAACCGCCGCGGCGTGCTCACGAGCGTCGGCCTGGCGTGGCTGAACCTGGCGAGCGGCGCATTGCGCCTCGCCGAAGTCGCGCCCGATCAACTGAGCGCGGCGCTCGAGCGCATTCGACCAGCGGAAACGCTGGTGGCTGACTCGTTTTCTACGACCAACGCGCCGTTCGAAGTACCAAACGCAGGGGCGACAACACGGGCGCCCGCGTGGCATTTCGATATCGAATCGGGCACGCAACGTCTGCGTGAGCAACTCGATGTCGCCAGCCTCGACGGCTTCGGTGCGCACTCGCTAACCTGCGCGTGCGGCGCCGCCGGCGCGCTGCTGCTGTACGCAGCCGCCACCCAGGGCCAGCAGCTGCGGCACGTGCGCAGCCTGAAGGTGGAGTATGAGTCGGAGTACATTGGTCTCGACCCGGCCACGCGGCGTAATCTCGAACTGACCGAGACCTTGCGCGGAACGGAATCGCCCACGTTGTGCTCGCTGCTGGACACATGCTGCACGACCATGGGCAGCCGTCTGCTGCGGCACTGGCTACATCATCCGCCTCGCGACTTCACTATCGCGCAAAGCCGACAGCGTGCAATTGGCGCATTGCTGGACGCGCCTGCAACCGCGAGCCTGGATGGTTTGCGCGCAGCTTTGCGGCAGATTTCGGATATCGAACGGATTACGGGACGGCTGGCGCTGCTGTCGGCCCGGCCGCGCGATCTCTCCAGCCTGCGCGATACCTTTGCTGCACTCCCCCAACTGCGCGAACGGCTTGCCGCCGTGAAGATGAATGCGGCATCGCTTGAACGTATCGACATATCACTCGAGCCGCCGCCCGAATGCCTCGCGCTGCTGAGCCGCGCAATCGCGCCGGAACCCGCGGCGCTGATCCGCGACGGTGGGGTGATCGCGCGCGGTTACGACCCCGACCTTGACGAGCTCCGCGATATCTCCGAGAACTGCGACCAGTTCCTGATCGACCTGGAAACCCGTGAACGCACGCGAACGGGCATCGCGAACCTGCGGGTCGAATACAACAAGGTGCATGGCTTTTATATCGAAGTCACGCGCGGTCAGACGGACAAGGTTCCCGATGACTACCGCCGTCGCCAGACACTGAAGAACGCCGAGCGTTACATCACGCCGGAGTTGAAAACCTTCGAAGACAAGGCGCTGTCCGCGCAGGACCGGGCATTGGCCCGCGAGCGTTTGCTCTACGACGCGCTGCTGCAAACCCTGTTGCCGCACATTGGCGACTGCCAGCGCGTGGCGGCGGCGCTCGCTGAACTCGACCTGCTTGGTGCGTTCGCGGAACGGGCGCTCGCGCTCGACTGGATCGCCCCGGCATTCGCGGCCGATGCAGGTATCGATATCGAGCAAGGGCGGCACCCGGTAGTGGAAGCGCAGGTCGAGCAGTTCATCGCAAACGATTGTTGCTTGAATACCGAGCGCAAGCTGCTGCTGATCACCGGACCGAACATGGGCGGTAAGTCGACGTTCATGCGACAGACCGCATTGATCGCGCTACTGGCTTTCGTGGGCAGTTATGTGCCCGCGAAACGCGCATGCTTTGGACCAGTCGACCGGATCTTTACGCGCATCGGCGCCGCCGACGACCTCGCCGGCGGCCGTTCCACCTTCATGGTCGAGATGACGGAAGCGGCGGCCATTCTCAACGACGCCACGCCGTCGAGTCTTGTACTGATGGACGAAATCGGCCGCGGCACGTCCACGTTCGACGGCCTCGCGCTCGCATGGGCCATCGCACGGCATCTGCTGTCGCATAACGGCTGCCATACGTTGTTCGCGACGCATTATTTCGAACTGACGCAGTTGCCGGCTGAGTTTGCTCAGGCAGCAAACGTGCATTTGTCGGCGGTCGAACATGACCACGGTATCGTGTTCCTGCACTCGGTAAGCGAAGGTCCGGCGAACCAGAGCTACGGCTTGCAGGTGGCGCAACTGGCGGGCGTACCACCGGCCGTCATCAAGGCTGCAAGGAAACATCTGGCGCATCTGGAGCAGCAGTCGATCGGCCAGCCGTCGCCGCAATTCGATCTGTTCGCGGGACCCGTTGTGGAGATAGCCGACGCCTACGAACGTGACGAACCGGTCGAAGCGCCACCGCACCCCGCGCTCGACCGGCTGCGCGCAATCGATCCGAACGAATTGCGACCACGCGACGCACTCGATCTGCTCTACGAACTACATGAGCTGGCGTCGAACGCTCTGGATGCGTCGCGTTAAAGCGGACTTTGCCACCGGCTGGCCGGGCGCGCGACGCATGGTGCGCACCCGCGTCATCGTTACTGGCTTATGCGCCCTCTTCCTGCTGGCCGGGAGACCGCAGCGCGCCCAAGCTGAAGCGCCGCCACTCGCGCCGGTCACACCGCTGACATTCGCGATTGCTTCTAATGTACTCGACAAGCCCGCCGGCGAAACTGCGCTCCAGCATCTGATCAACGCCATCGGGCAAGAACGAAACACGTCGTTCATCGTCTACGATGGCAACCTCAAAGGCGAAACGGAACCGTGCCGGGATTCGCTCTACAACACGCGCCAGCAAATCTTCGATAGCTCCCGCAAACCGGTCGTCCTGCTGCCCGGTGGCAGCGACTGGGCATCTTGCGGTCTCGCGCAAGCAGGCAGTTACGATCCGGTCGAGCGGCTGGATTTCATCCGCCAGTTGTTCTTCGGCGACTCAAGTTCGCTCGGTCAGACGCCTATGAACGTGATCCGCGAAAGCGATGTCGCTCGCTTTCGGCCGTTCCGCGAAAATGTCCGATGGCAAACCGGCGATATCGCGTTCATTGGTTTGAACGCGCCCGCGCCAAACAATCACTATCTGACCGCGGGTGGGCGCAACGGAGAATTCGAGGACCGTTCCGTCGCCAACGCGTTCTGGCTGGAACATGCCGTTGAAACCGCGCGGCGTTCGGACATGCGTGCGGTCGTCGTGATCCTGCAGGGTGACCCCGACTTCGCGCGTTACGAGCGTCGCGATCGTTTCGCATGGCTGCACTTTTCTCGCGGCGAACCGTTGCGCGATGGCTTTCTCGAACTCAAGCGCAGCCTTGTCAAAGCTGCCGAATTGTTTCGCGGACCCGTGATCGTGATCCACATGTCGGATACACCGATACCCAGGGGTTTTCGCATCGACCAGCCGCTGCGCAACGACAAAGGCACGGTGGTCGCCAATCTGACGCGCATCGCGATCGGTTTGAAGAAACCGCAATCGCAATGGCTGGAGGTGGAGTCCGACTTCGCCTGGCGGCCGCCCTTTCGGGTGCGCGTACGCGACGTGATCGTGCGGCCGGTGGCGCCCGGGCAAGCACCGGCGCCGACCGTGCCCGGGTCTTCGCCAATACCGTCGTCGGCACCTTCGCCATCTTCCTCGCCTTCTTCGATCCCCGGCGTTGAAAACGAGACCCCCGGGCCGTCATCGTTTTTCCAGCAGATGCAGCCAGTGCAGCCGCCGCAGCAAATGCAACATTCCGCGCCGGCACTTCAACCAGACACCGGCGTGCCCGCGTCTTCAGTACCGCCGACACTGAACTTGAACTCGCCCGCGAACCTGCCGCCAATCCTGCCGGAACCGGCGAGTCCCACGAGCGGCGCATCGGGCGCAGGCACGGGCCAATAAGCCCGTTCACGGATCAACCGCGCGAAAAATAAAACAAAGGCGCAGCAACCTGCCTGCGCCTTGTTTCACATCGCCTGGGCTCATCCCCTGCACACGCCTCAATGCAAGGTCGGGCCAGCGTCCTTGCCCGGATCTTCGTCGTCCTCGTCGAGGACTTCGAGACCGTCAAGGCCATGCGCGTGCTGATGTTCCTTCTCGTCCTCGGTGGCTTCCCGGACTTCCTGCACGTTCAGCGCGAAGCGCAGCGCCATGCCCGCCAGCGGATGATTGCCGTCGAGCACGACCTTATCTTCAGCCACGTCGGTGACCGTGTAGATCAGCGAATCGAGTTCGTCCTCGCCGTCTTCCGGGGTGCCCTCAAACTGCATGCCGACTTCGAGCGGTTCCGGAAAGCGGCCTCGCGCCTCCACCTTCACGAGATCGGGATCGTACTCGCCGAACGCATCCTGCGGTTCGAGCTGCAACTGCGTCTGATAGCCGGCTTCCTGACCGTCGAGTGCTTCCTCGATCTTGGGGAACGTGCCATCATAGCCGCCGTGCAGATAGACCATCGGCTCGTCGCTTTCCTCGATCAGATTGCCATGAGCGTCCGAGAGCTTATAGGCTACTGATACGACGGTGTCTTTTGCGATTTTCATTGGATTCTCCAAGATACAAGCCTCAATTATACGATGCCAACGCGGTCCCCCAACGTTCCCTCAAGTCCTTTCGCGGTGCCGCTTCCCGACGAACCTTCAACCCTGCTCGGCAACCTCACGCCAGCGCAATTCATGCGCCGGTACTGGCAGAAAAAACCGCTCCTGATCCGTCAGGCGATTCCTGACATTCAAGCGCCGCTATCCCGCGACGAACTGTTCGAACTCGCCGACAGCGAAGACGCAGAATCGCGCCTTATCACGCATTTTCGCAAGTCCTGGGCAATGGAGCACGGGCCTTTTGCGCCCGACGAATTGCCATCTGTGAAAAAGCGTGACTGGACGTTACTCGTGCAAGGGGTGAACCTGCACGACGACCGTGCGCGCGCGCTGCTGGATCGCTTCCGTTTCATCCCCGACGCCCGCGTCGATGACCTCATGATTTCGTACGCCACCGACGGCGGCGGCGTGGGTGCGCACTTCGATTCCTACGACGTGTTCCTGTTGCAGATCCACGGCAAACGGCGCTGGCGCTTCGGCGCCCAGCGCGATCTCTCGCTAAAAGAGGGGTTGCCGTTGAAAGTTTTACAGCACTTCGAAGCAGACGAGGAGTGGGTGCTGGAACCGGGCGACATGCTTTATTTGCCGCCTCACATCGCTCATGACGGTGTGGCAGAAGGCGAGTGCATGACCGCCTCGATCGGCTTCCGGGCACCTTCTGCAAGCGAATTGTCAGGCCAGTTCCTGTATCACCTCGCGGAGCGCCTGGACGATGCCGGCAGCACTGGCGCAAAAAGCGCCAAGGCTGGCGCACAACGCTACCGCGACCCCTCGCAGCCGGCGGTCAGCCACCCGGCGTTACTGCCACCGCTCATGATCGAACGGGTTGGCGCGATCCTTGCGAACATTGAATGGAATGAGAAGGACGTCGCTTCGTTTCTCGGAACGTACCTGAGCGAACCGAAGCCTAATGTTGTATTCGATCCGCCGCGGCGCCCTTTGAATGAGACCCGGTTTATCGAACGCGCGAAACAGTCCGGTTTGAAGCTCGATAAAAAGACCGGGCTGCTTTATGACAAGCACGCTTATTTTATGAATGGCGAGCAGGATTTATTGTCGGGAAAGCTCAAGAAATGGCTTCCTGAACTCGCCGACAAACGGTATTTGGAGGGGAAACGCTTTGTAACACTCTCAGGCGATTCGTCAATGACAGTGCTACTACACGAGTGGTATTGTGCGGGCTGGATACAAGTCGACGCAAACGCCTAGTGTTTGGCCTGTCTTGCTGTTCCGCGGGTTGAAATGTATGAGAAAGACAACGTATTGTCCCCTGATTTATCGACGGTCGATACGAAAGTGCATATAATTTCCGCCCAAGCCGTAGGAAGTCTCACAGACATACATAATGTGAGTCCACAACGGCCCGGGTCGGTGTTGGAGCACACATTACCGGTACTTTGCGCTGTTGCTTACCTTTAACCATAAAAGGACGTGATCATGAAGAAATCTCTCCTCGTAGCATCCCTGTTGGCTGCTGTTGCGCTTGCTGCATGCAACAAGTCTAGCGATACGGCTGCTCCGGGCGCTGCTAGCGATACCTCGGCTGCTGCTAGCGATACCTCGGCTGCTTCGGCACCTGCTGCAGCTGCTTCGGATTCTGCAGCTGCTGCTAGCGACGCAGCTTCGAGCGCTACGGCTGCTGCAAGCGACGCAACTGCCGCTGCTGCATCGGCAACGGACGCAGCTTCTGCAGCTGCTCCTGCTTCGGGTGCAAGCCAGTAAGCACCTAGTCAGGGGTCTAGTTTTCCGCTCTTTTAGCTGTTTCATCTAGCTGAAAACGAAGCCTCCGCAATAAGCCTCGCAGGATGTCATTCTGAGAGGCTTATGAAAAAACCGGCCCGAGGGCCGGTTTTTTTATGTCTGCTGGTTCTTGGCGTGAATACGCGGAATGCCACTATGCGGCGTTATGCAGTGTTTATGCAGTGTTTATGCAGCGCGCTATAGGGAAACGCAAAGTGGCGTCATAACGACAGCCAGTCGAACCCATCGGCTTGCGTAGCCACCACGACATCGGCCGGAATGCCACCCAGCACGGCGGCCAGCGCCGCCTGGGCCAACTCAGGCAAGTTGTTCTGTTGACTCAGGTGAGCGGCCACCAGATGGCGCAGCTTCGATCGATCGAGCGCTGCGAGAATCCCTGCTGCAGCGTCGTTGTTGAGGTGTCCATGCATACCGCCAATCCGCGCCTTGAGCGACGCTGGATAGCGGCTTGTCGCGAGCATCTCGACATCGTGATTCGACTCGAGCACCAAGGCATCGCAACCGCTCAGTACATTCGTGATGTGGGCAGTAGCGCCCCCGACATCCGTCAGGACGCCCAAACGGCTTGTGCCGTCCGAGAACACGTACTGGAGAGGCTCGCGCGCGTCGTGGGGCACAGTATAAGGGAGCACTTCCAGGTCCCCTACCACCACGCTCTCGTCGCCCCAGAGCACCCGAAGATCTACCGGCGCGTCATCGGCACCCACTGCGCGTGCCGTGCCCCAACTCATGTGCAACGGAATAGACCATTTGCGCGCCAGCGTCAGCGCGCCGCCAATGTGATCCGCATGCTCATGCGTGATAAGAATGGCGTCGATCTGGTCTGCCCGCACGTCGAGCCGCGCCAGGCGCCGCTCGACTTCCTTCGCGGAGAAACCACAATCCAGCAGCACGCGCGTAGTAGTCGTACCGCTGACCGACTCGACCAGCAACGCGTTGCCTTCGCTGCCGCTGCCGAGACTGGCAAAACGCATCGGCGAAAACCTAGTTCAACTGCGCGTGCAACAACGCAACAATCCGTTGCGCGTCAGTGGATGTATCCACCGACCCATTGGCGTCGACCACGGCAATCTCCGTAATCGTATCGGCCTTCGGACGCACGTTGACCATGAACTCGCGCGAAGGCTTGGGTGCGCCGCCGCCAAAGAACTTGCCGAGCAATCCGTCCTTCTTCAACTCCTGCATGGAGTCTGAGAAGCGCACGTAATACAGGCCCTTCGCGCGGTCCCGATTGTCGACGGTGAAGTTCGTCCGGTCGAGTGCAAGTCCTACACGCAACCAGGCGCTGTCGAACGGCTCGGAGAGATCGAGCGTGGACGGGCCACCGGTCGGATCCACGCTTGCCGTAGCAGTCGCCGGGGTTGCATCGGTCAACAGTTGCTTCGCCTGCGCGTCAGTGAGGCCGAACTTCTCCATCAGCTTCGCGAGGAACGCGGCTTCGAGAGCCGGGTTCCGCGGCCGCTCGACCCATTTCGACGAGGTCTTGTCCTGGCCCGTCAGCATTTCTTCCATCGCGCTGTGGCTGATGGAGATGTCGGTGGAACCGCTCGAACCGCGCTCGACCAGCGTACGGAACTGATCGCGTGTACCCGATGAATACGCGAAGTCGACCAGCTTGCCGATGCTCTTCCTGAACCAGTCGTCCGGAATGTTCGCGCGATTTTCGGCCCAGTCGGTCGTCATGATGCCGGTAGCGGCGGCATCGGTCTTGAGCGTGAAACCGTTCTCCTCCCAGAACTCCTGCAACTGCGGCCAGAGCTGGTCGGGGGAACGGCCATCGACGACTAGCCAGCGGCGATCGCCATCACGCTCCACGTGCATGCCGAACGGGTCTTGCGGCGTCGGCACGCCCACGGTTGCGTTACCTGCAGGCGTAAGCGCCCGCGGCGCGGCGCCGCCAAGCGTATTCAGCTTGGGCGGTGCGGCATAACGCTGGCTAATGTCCGCGGTACTGAGATCCGATGGCACGGCCAGCGTAGGCGCCGTTTCAGCACCCTTGTAATTGACCCGATCCGGCGCGAGCCAGTCGTTCAACGTGTCACAACCGGCAAGCGAGATCAGCGTGCCGATTCCAAGCGACAGCACGCTCAGGGTGCGAGCGTGATTGAATAAGGCGGAACGTTTCATGAGGTCCTTCGTGATGCTGAATGCGCGTTGCCTGGAAGCTAAGCCGGGAACGGGTCGATGAACGACGGGTTGATGACACTCGCTGGCTGGCCAAACGGTAATAAGGCCGAAACCACTGCATTGCAGTGAGGCGCATGTTTTAAATGCGCCTCGCCGCCGGCCGTCAGGCCAGAAGTCCTGTTTCGCGCAACGCGTCGCGCACGACGTCGTGGTAGCGCGCGTCGAGCGGCGTCAGCGGCAGACGAATCCCGCTTTCCATGCGCCCGAGCGCAGCAAGCGCCCACTTCGCGGGAATCGGATTCGACTCGCAAAACATCTGCTTGTGCAGCGACAGCAAGCTCAGGTGAATCTTGCGCGCGGTAATCGCGTCGCCGGCAAGCGCCGCGCGGCAGAGTTCGCTCATCGCTCGCGGCGCGACGTTCGCCGTCACCGAAATGTTGCCGTGGCCACCGAGCAGCATCAATGCAATCGCGGTCGGATCGTCACCGCTGTAGATCGCAAAATGCGCCGGCGCGTACTTGATCAGGTTTGCCGCACGGTCGATATTGCCCGTTGCCTCTTTCACGCCCACGATGCCCGGCACGTCGGCGAGACGCAGCACGGTGTCGTGGTTCATGTCCGCAACGGTCCGGCCCGGAACGTTATACAGGATGACGGGCAGGTCGACGGATTCCGCGATTCGGCGGAAGTGCTGGTACATGCCTTCTTGCGTCGGCTTGTTGTAGTAAGGGACTACTTGCAGCGTGGCGTCGGCGCCGACTTCCTTCGCCGCTTTTGCCAGCTCGACCGCCTCCGACGTGGAGTTGCCGCCCGCGCCTGCGATGATCGGAAAACGCTTGGCCGTATGTTCTACGGCGGTTTTCACCATCAGGATATGTTCGTCCACTGACAGCGTGGCCGATTCGCCGCTGGTGCCGACCACGACGAGGCCGTTCGTGCCCTCTTCAACATGCCAGTCGATCAGTTTTCGAAACGCCGGCAGATCGAGACTACCGTCCTCGTGCATCGGGGTAACGATGGCAGGAATGCTGCCGCGGATCTGGATGCCGCCGTGTGTTCCGTTTGTCATGAAACGCTATGAAATTGGTCGGTAAACCGCGATTGTAGCGGATTAGCCCTGCAGTACGTAACGAACGGGATCTGATGCATTGTTACGTTCCGTAAGGCCTGTTGGCGGGGGCCGCAATGGGGCGGCAGCGACAATACGCTGTACGCAGGATGCGCGCGGCGCGTTGATAAAACCATCCTGATAAGCGATGACCCGCAAGCGGCCCCGCACGGCGTCGAGCAGTTCGCCGGGATTGAGCAGGAAGTCCGGATTCGACGGCTTGCCAAACCCAACCCGTTCGTTGCCCGCCGCGAAGGTCTCGTACAGCAGCACGCCGCCGGGCGCGAGGGCATCGAATAAATAGGGGAACAGCGGCCGATGGAGATAATTCGTCACCACGACCGCAGCGAATTTCTCGTCGTCCCGCAGCGGCCAGCTTGCGTTTTCCAGATCGGCGCAGCGCGTGGTGACATGCTGCACGGCAGCGAGGCTTGCCAATGCGGTTTCATCGCGATCCAGCGCCAGGACCGGGTGCCCCCGCAGCGCGAAATAACGCGCATGGCGGCCATTGCCCGACGCGACGTCGAGTACCGCGCCGCCCTGCTCCACCAGATGCGACCACTGCTCGATCCATGCACTGACGGTGGTGGGTGGCGTGGGTGACTTTTCAGGCGCTGACATCTCGGTCATCAGTTATACGAGAGGCCCATTGCGTCGCGAACGTCGCGCATGGTCTCTACCGCAAACTTGCGCGCCTTGTCGCAACCGTCGGCCACGATCGCGCGCAACAGCGACGGATCGTCCATGTATTTCTGCGCGCGTTCCAGCATGGGTTGCTGCTCGTGCAGAATGCCTTCGATCACCGGTTGCTTGCATTCAAGGCAGCCAATTCCCGCGCTGCGGCAGTTCGTCTGCACCCACTTGTGCGTGGTTTCGTCGGTATAGACCTGATGCAGTTGCCACACCGGGCATTTGTCCGGATCGCCGGGATCGGTGCGGCGAACCCGCGCCGGATCGGTCGGCATGGTGCGCACTTTCTTCGCGATTGTCTCGGCGTCCTCACGCAGGCCGATGGTGTTGCCATACGACTTCGACATCTTCGCGCCATCGAGGCCCGGCATGCGCGACGCTTCGGTAAGCAACGCCTGCGGCTCGACCAGGATGATCTTGCGCGCACCTTCCAGGTATCCGAACAGCCGTTCGCGATCGTTCATCGACAGGCTCTGCGATTCCTGCAGCATAGCCTGCGCCTGTTCGAGCGCTTCGTCGTCGCCTTCCTGCTGATACGCAACCCGCAGTTCGTGATAAAGCTTCGCGCGTTTGCCGCCGAGTTTCTTCGCGGCATCGAGTGCTTTCTCTTCGAAATCCGCCTCACGCCCATACAGATAATTGAAGCGTCGCGCGATCTCGCGCGTCATTTCCACGTGCGGCACCTGGTCCTCGCCGACCGGCACGAGCGACGCGCGATACAGCAAGATATCTGCCGCCATCAGCACCGGATAACCAAGAAAGCCGTACGTGGTCAGATCCTTTTCCTTCAGCTTCTCGATCTGCTCTTTGTAGGTCGGCACGCGTTCGAGCCAGCCAAGCGGCGTGCTCATGCCGAGCAGCAGCGCAAGCTCGGCGTGTTCGGGCACGCGGCTCTGGATGAAGAGCGTGGCCTGCGCCGGATCGATGCCGGACGCGAGCCAGTCGATCAGCACTTCCCAGACGTTCTTCTCGATGACTTCAGGCGTTTCGTAGTGGGTCGTCAGCGCATGCCAGTCGACGACCGCGAAAAAGCACGGGTACTCGGACTGCAGCCGCACCCAGTTCTTGAGCACGCCGTGATAGTGGCCTAGATGCAGCGAGCCGGTCGGCCGCATGCCGGAGAAGATACGGTCAGGGAACATGGATTTATTGTAAAAGCGAGGCAAGTGGATTCAGGACGGCCGACACCGCGACATACCCGGCGCTCACCAGCGGCCCGAGCCAGAAACGCGTCAAAGTGCCGGTCATGACAAGCGCCATCACGATGAAAAAACCATAAGGTTCAAGCCGCGACAGCATGATCGACGCGCGCACGGGCAGCAGCGCCATGAGCACACGTCCACCGTCGAGCGGCGGCAAGGGGAACAGGTTGAGCACACCGAGCACGAGGTTCACGCCAACGCCGGCTGCCGCCATGCGCGTAAAAAACGGTTCATCGATATTGAACGACGCCAGCAGCACCGCGATCACGCCCCAGATCAGCGCCTGGACGAAATTGCTTGCCGGTCCGGCAGCCGCGACCCACAAGCTGCCCCAACGCGGATTGCGCAGGTTGCCGAACGCCACCGGCACTGGCTTCGCATAACCGAACATGAACGCGCCGCTCGTGACGAAATACAGGATCAACGGAATAGCGAGCGTACCGACGGGGTCGATGTGGCGCATTGGGTTGAGCGACACGCGGCCGAGCACGTAAGCCGTGTTGTCGCCCAGCAGGCGGGCCGCATAGCCGTGAGCGGCCTCATGCAGCGTGATCGCGAAGATCACGGGGAGCGCGTAGACCGCGATGGTTTGTATCAGGGAGGAATCCATAGCTCGCTATTGTATCAAGCAGTTGTGGCGCCACTCGTTGGCGGACGGTTTGGCGTTCGCCCAGGGCGATGGGGCGCGAGCGTCGAGGCAGTGAGTTTGCGCCCGGGGCTGTTCGCCCGAACGCAAACTCACTGCCTATTGTGTCATCGTGCGGGGTTTTTCAGGCGTTTTCAGCGGTAAGGCCAAATGGTTCCAGACTGCCTCGGCCGGGACGCACCAGCACGGGTTCGTCGCCGGTCAGGTCAATCACCGTGGAGGGTTCCATCGCGCACGCACCGGCGTCGATGACCAGGTCGATCTGTTTTTCCAGCCGCTGGCGAATCTCTTCGGGGTCGTTGAGCGGATGGGTGTCGGGCGGCAGGATCAGCGTCGAGCCGAGCAGTGGCTGACCCAGCGCTTCGAGCAGCGCGAGCGTGATCGCGTGATTCGGCACACGCAGGCCAATCGTCTTTCGCGACGGGTGCGACAGGCGCCGGGGCACTTCCTTCGTCGCCTGAAGCACAAACACGTAAGGGCCGGGCGTAACCGATTTGATCAGACGATAGTTGCGGTTATCGACGATGGCGAAATTCGACAGTTCCGATAAATCGCGCACCAGCAGCGAGAGCAGTTGTTTCTCGTCGAGTCCGCGAATCCGGCGGATCCGCTCAACGGCGTTTTTGTCGTCGAGATGACACGCGAGCGCGTAGCTGGAATCGGTCGGCAACGCGACAATGCCGCCATCATTGATGATCTGCACCGCTTGGTTGATCAGGCGCGGCTGCGGGTTGTCAGGATGAATTCGAAAGAATTGAGACATGACCAGATGACGTAGATAGGTTGTCCGAAAGCTTGCTGCCAACCGGCGCCAAGACGCTGGGCGCTCGCGTTGCATTTTTATGTTTTACGCATCAGGCATAACCCCGCGGCTTCAAACTGGATTCAAGCTGTATTTAAGCCAGATTTCAGATAAAAAGCGCCGGGCGGTACCCATGCGGACACGCGAGAATACCCGCAAATGCACGCAGTTGCGCGACAAACAGAAGTGGATGAAGACCAAGGATCGTGCGCAGCTTTTTCACGCGGTTCAACGCGGCGCTATATAAGGCCGCGCGGCGCACCTTCGCAGCACACCTTTTAAACCAGGCACTCCCACACGGGCTTGAGATCGGCGGGAAGCGGCGGCAACTGGCCGAGGTCGATACGCCCTTCGCCTGCCGCATGGAAATCCGAGCCGCGCGATGCGAGAAAGCCGTATCGCCGCGCGACATCCGCGTATTCGCGATACTGGTCCGGCGTGTGGCTACCCGTCACGACCTCAATAGCGCGGCCGCCGAGCTGGATGAATTCATCGAAAAACGCGGCGAATTCGACTGGCGAGAAATCATAACGTCCGGGATGGGCGATCACCGCCTCGCCGCCCGCCGCCTTGATCCACTTCATGGCGTCGGCCAGTTTGGACCAGCGATGGCCGACATAACCCGGCTTGCCGTCGCCGAGATATTTAGAGAACACGTCCGAGGTCGATTCCGCGTAGCCCTTTTCGACCAGATAGCGTGCGAAATGCGTACGCGAGATCATGGCTGGATCATTCACATAGTGCAGCGCGCCTTCATAGGCGCCCGGGATGCCGATGCTGGCTAACGCCTCGCCTATGGCTTCACCGCGCGCCTGGCGACCGCTGCGCGTGGCTGCCAGGCCGTCGATCAGCCCCTGGTTTTCAGCATCCACGTTCAGCCCGACGATATGCACCGTCCGCCCCGCCCACGTCACCGAAATCTCCACCCCGCCCAGATACCCCATGCCGAGCGCTTGCGCAGCTTCACGCGCCTCGCGCTGGCCGCCAAGCTGATCGTGGTCGGTGAGCGCCCACAGCGTCACACCGCCCGCGTGAGCGCGCGCGGCAACCTCGGCTGGAGCGAGTTGGCCGTCAGAAACGGTGGAGTGGCAATGCAGGTCGGCGTTCATCATGGAAGCTCTGGGAATTAATTATCATTCTACTGCAACGCGTCAAACGGGTTACATCGCTGACCGATCGTTCCATTGCACGATCCAGGACCGCCGGGCTCAGGCACAAAACGTCTCGATCAGCGCCGCCACCCGCTCAGGCTGATCGTGATGAAGCATATGGCCGGCGTGATCGACGATCTCCTCGCGCCAGTCGGTGAAAGCCTTGAAACGCTGCTTGAATTCGTCGATTGGAACCTCGCCCGCGATCATCGCAAGGGTCGGCGAAGCCAGCGCTTCAACGTGCAGGACCTTCGCCCGCACCTTCGACCAGACGGCCATCACCTCGTCCAGCCGGTACAGCAACGGCCCGCGTATTTTGTGCGCGGGGTCAGCGAGCAGATGGAAACGGCCGGTATCGTCGGGCTTGGCCCACTGCTGGGCTAAAAAACGTGCTTTCGCCAACGGCAGGCGCGAATTCGTGCGGATCAGCCGCTGGGCGACGTCATCGAGCGTGGCGTAGGTGTTGAGCGTTGGCGGCGCGCGCAAATCGTCCAGCCATTGCCCGAGCCGTGCGGGCGAACGCTCCGCCTTGGTGGCTGCCATGCCGAACCCCTCAAGATCGACCACGCGCCGCACCCGCTCCGGCCGCACGCCCGCGTACAGGCAAACAACGTTCGCGCCCATGCTGTGGCCCACCAGGTTCACGGGCTCGCCACGCAGCGACGCCGGCGCAATGTTGTCGTAATGGTCGAGCAGCGCATCCAGATCCGCCAGATAGTCCTGGAACCAGTAATGGCTGCTCTCGCCCCGCGCGACCGGCCAGTCCGACAGCCCGAAGCCGCGCGCATCGGGCGCGATCACCTGCCAGTCACCGGCGAGGGCATCGACGACAAATTGAAACGATGCCGAAATATCCATCCAGCCATGCAGCATGAACAATGTGGGCGCGTCGGGCGATCCCCATCGGCGCACATGCAGCCGCGTACCACGCGTGGTGACGAATTCGGAAATGGGCACTTTGAGGAGGGTCATCGGGGATTGGGGACAGCTTGAATCGAATCGATCGGGTCCAGACCTGCGAGCGCGCGTAATTCGGCTTCGTCGAAACCAGCGTCGCGACGCGCTTCGAAGTTGAACGGACCGCGTAGTTTGGGGGCGTGATATTGCTCGGCGAGTTGCGCGTAGGTGGCGTGCGGATCGGCGCCGGACTCGCTGCACAAGTGCCGGAACCAGTGATTGCCAATCAGCACGTGGCCGATTTCATCGTGGAGAATCACATCGAGAATGGCCGCCGATGCGTGGTCGCCCGCTTGAGCCAGGCGGCGGCGAATGGGCGGCGCAGCGTCCAGGCCGCGCGCCTCCAGCGTGCGCGGCACGAGCGCCATGCGGGCGAGCACGTCGCCACGCGTGCGCTCCGCCATTTCCCACAGGCCATCGTGCGCGGGAAAATCGCCATACCGATGACCGAATTCCGCCATACGCGCGCTCAGCAACGAAAAGTGGCGCGCTTCCTCGGCCGCGACCTTGAACCAGTCGCGATAAAACGCGTCGGGCATGGAAGGGAAACGCCAGACGGCATCGAGCGCGAGGTTGATCGCGTTGAACTCGATATGCGCCAGTGCGTGCAGCAACACCGCACGCCCTGCGTCCGACTGCATGCTGCGGCGTTTCAGCGATGACGGCGCGACCAGTTCCGGCGACGCCGGGCGGCCCGGCAAATCGAGCGGATCGGGAATGTGGGTGGTGGCGTCGAGCGTGGTGTCCCCCGATAGCAAACGCTCGTAGAAACGCTGGGTAGCCCGCGCCTTGGCGGCGGGATCGCGCTCCCGGAGCAACGCCAGGGCGGTCGGCCGGACGCCATTGGACGCAGAATAATCGAGCTGTTCGGACATGATTCCGGTTTGCCTTGGGTTACTTATGGGGTGCTTTTAAACGGTAACGGTTGGCTGGCAACCCCGCCGGGGGCGCCGCCGCCCGGGCAGGCCGGTTCAGAAACGCCGGTTTTGGAATTGCCGTTTCAGAACCCATCGATCAGTCGTGTAAAAGCCGGGCCGCACGTCGCTTTTGCGCAACCGGCTAAAATAGCACTTTCCACGGAAGATTTTTGGCTTGAGGCGGCCGCGCGCCGCAGTCTATAGCATCGACGGTACCGGTATGCCCGCAGCCCCAGGCCAGCCGGCCAATCCGGGCATCATGGCTCAAGTCAGGCCCTCACAGGAGACACAGTGGCAATCTATAAGCTCGGCGACGCCGCCCCGACCATCCACGAAAGCGTATTTGTCGCTGATACGGCGACCATCATCGGCCGTGTGACGCTGGAAGAAAACTCAAGCGTCTGGTTCGGCGCCGCCCTGCGCGGCGACAACGAGCCGATCGTGCTTGGCCGAGGCAGCAATATCCAGGAAGGCGCGGTGCTGCATACCGACCCGGGTTATCCGCTGACCATTGAAGCCAACGTGACGATCGGCCATCAGGCCATGCTGCACGGCTGCACGATCAAGGAAGGCGCACTGATCGGAATTCAGGCTGTGGTCTTGAATGGTGCGGTAATCGGCCGCAACTGCCTGGTTGGCGCGGGCGCCGTGGTGACCGAAGGTAAAACCTTCCCAGACAATACCCTGATCCTCGGTACACCCGCGAAAGCCGTGCGCGAGCTCACGGAAGCGGATATTGCCCAGATGCAGGCGGGGACGCGTGGTTACGCGGACCGCCGCGAATTTTACAAGGCGCAACTCGTGCGGATCGGCTGAACGCCGGTTGACACGCGTTATGCCGTCGATCAAAGGACTCAAGCGTGGTTAACGACCAGCTGCAAAAATTCATGTTTAACGCGGCGCCCGTGCGTGGCGAAATTGTCTCGCTGCGTGACACCTGGCAGGAAGTACTCACGCGCCGCTCGTACCCCACGCCCGTGCGCAACGTGCTCGGCGAAATGATGGCCGCGTGCGCGCTGCTGTCGGCGAATCTCAAGTTCGACGGCACGCTCATCATGCAGATCTATGGCGACGGGCCGGTGACCATGCTTGTCGTGCAATGCAATTCGGACTTGTCGCTGCGGGCAACCGCGAAGCTGGCGGAATCCATTGAAGGCGCGAGCGAAGCACCCGTACCGATCACGGATGACATGACGCTCCCCGACCTGCTCAACCGCAACGGCCAGGGCCGCTGCGTGATCACGCTCGATCCGCGCGACAAGAAGCCCGGGCAGCAGGCTTATCAGGGCATCGTGCCGTTGAGCGGCGAGCATGGGCCGCTGGCGTCGATGGCGGAAGTGCTTGAACACTATATGCACCACTCCGAGCAACTCGACACGCGCATGTGGCTCGCCGCGAAC
Organism: Caballeronia sp. LjRoot34; assembly: GCF_964253815.1. Lineage (NCBI taxonomy): Bacteria > Pseudomonadati > Pseudomonadota > Betaproteobacteria > Burkholderiales > Burkholderiaceae > Caballeronia > Caballeronia sp. LjRoot34. The sequence goes on along the minus strand of NZ_CAXUSB020000001.1, from coordinate 1,340,914 downwards.
ACCGAGCGCGCCGTGGGCATGCTGCTGCAAAAGCTTCCCGGCGATGGCGGTATCGTCCCGCATCCGGGCGAACACGACGCCGATACATGGCAGCGCGTATGCCACCTCGGCGGTACGCTCTCGAACGAGGAGTTGCTGAAGGAAGAACCGGAAGTGGTGTTCAAGCGGCTCTTCTGGCAGGAAAACGTGCAACATTTCGAGCCGGCGCAAGCGCGTTTCGAATGCACGTGTTCGCGCGAGAAAGTGGGCGGGATGCTCAAGATGCTGGGACGCGGCGAAGTGGACAGCGTGGTTGAAGAACGCGGGAGCGTGGAGGTGCACTGCGAGTTCTGCAACCAGCGCTACGAGTTCGATCCCGTGGACGTGGCGCAACTTTTTGTGGCTGGAGAACTCTCCCAGGGTGTGAGTCCGGCGCCGGATCAACGGCATTAAATCCAACTGCGGTCTCTGGCTCTCTGTAACAAGAGGTCGCAGGATGACCCTCTGCTGTGCCGCGGCGTGTCATGATCCGGTTCCGTTTAGTGTCCGGCCCGCTGGAGGTCGAAATGAAATCCTTGGGATGTATATCGAAGAAACTGGCCGTGGCGTTGTCCGGCGCGACGCTGCTCGCTCTCGGCGGCTGCATGATGGATCCGCCGGGGCCCTCGCCCATTTACAGCCGCTTGCCGGCCGCGCAGAACCAGGCGCCGCAGCCGCTTTCGCAGGCCGAGCAGCAACGCTATAACCAGATCGACCGGCAAGTGCTGGCCGAGCAGCAGCAGGCAATGGCTGCAGAGGCGGCCGCCCAGGCCTACTCGCAGTACTATCGGCCGCCGGTTACGGTGTATGGCGGATATTCGAGCGGTGGCTGGGGTAACCGATGGGGAACGGGCTTTGGCTACGGATATCCTGGGTATTATTGGTAGCGTCTCAGACGCGCGTTGTTCGCTGCAAAGTGGCCAAGCGCAATAAAAAAGCTGTTTCAACTCACGTTGAAACAGCTTTTTTTACATCCGTTGCCGGTCGATTACTTCGAATGACGCGCCGCGCGTTAACCGCCCTGCTTCTTCTTCGCCGCGTCCATCTTGTCCTTCGTCGCTTGCCGTTCGAACGCCCGGCGCTCTTCCTTCGAACGCGACACCGGATTAGGCACTACACGCAACGGCGCGGCGGACACTTGCCCGCGCGTGGAAGCACTCGATTGCGCGTTCACCGAGTTAGCAGGCGCCGGCGAATTCGGCGAGACGAACTGCACGAAGACCTCGCTGTCCTTCATCATCCCCATCTCGTAACGCGCGCGCTCTTCAACAGCCGATGTGCCGTTCTGCAAGTCCGCCACTTCACCCTGCACGCGTTCGTTACGCAGTTTCAGGTCGGCGTTTTTCTTTGTCTGGTTGACTAATTGCTGCTGCAGTTCGTGGACACGTAACCAGCCGCCGTGTCCCCACCACAGTGGATACTGGATCATCGCCAGCAGCAGGATCAGAACAGAGGTGACAATCCGCATTTAAGAGGCGAGAAAAACGCTAACACTGCAACTGTATTTGGCGCTGCCCCAGATTCAAAAGAACACGAGGCAGCGGACTGAGTAAATCGACAACCGTCCGGACTCACTAACGTCCCAATCCGGCCGAAGCTTTAGCGCAGATTGTAGAACGCCGATTTACCCGGATAACTCGCGATGTCACCGAGATCTTCTTCAATGCGCAACAACTGGTTGTACTTCGAGATCCGGTCACTACGCGACAACGAACCCGTCTTGATCTGACCAGCATTCAGGCCGACCGCAATATCTGCAATCGTCGTATCTTCAGTTTCGCCCGAACGATGCGAGATGACCGCAGTGTAACCCGCGCGCTTCGCCATTTCGATTGCTGCAAAGGTTTCCGTCAGTGTGCCGATCTGATTGATCTTGATCAGGATCGAATTGGCGATGCCCTTGTCGATGCCTTCTTTCAGGATGCGCGTGTTCGTCACGAAGAGGTCGTCGCCCACGAGCTGGATCTTCTTGCCGAGTTTATCGGTGAGAATCTTCCAGCCGTCCCAGTCGCTTTCGTGCATGCCGTCTTCGATCGAAACGATCGGGAATTTATCGGCGAGCGTCGCGAGGTAATCCGTGAATTCCGCCGACGACAACTGCAAACCCTCACCCGCGAGCTGATATTTGCCATCGTGGTAGAACTCGCTTGCCGCGCAGTCCAGAGCAAGCAAGACGTCTTCGCCCGCGCGGTAACCCGCCTTTTCGATCGCCTGGACGATGGTCGACAAGCACTCGTCGTTGCTGCCGAAGTTCGGCGCGAAACCGCCTTCGTCGCCCACCGCCGTGCTCATGCCGCGGTCGCTCAGGATCTTCTTCAGCGCGTGGAATACTTCAGCGCCGCAACGCAGTGCTTCGCGGAAAGTCGGCTGGCTGACCGGGACAATCATGAATTCCTGGATATCCAGGCTGTTGTTCGCGTGTGCGCCGCCGTTCACGATGTTCATCATGGGAACGGGCAATTGCATGGCGCCCGAGCCGCCGAAGTAGCGGTACAGCGGCAAGCCGGCTTCTTCTGCTGCAGCCTTTGCAACCGCCATGGACACAGCCAGCATGGCGTTCGCGCCCAGGCGCGACTTGTTGTCGGTGCCGTCGAGTTCGAGCAGGGTTTTGTCCAGGAAGGCCTGTTCCGATGCATCGAGGCCCATGATGGCTTCGGAGATTTCGGTATTGATGTGTTCGACTGCCTTCAGCACGCCCTTGCCGCCATAGCGGCCGGCTTCGCCGTCGCGCAATTCGATCGCTTCGCGCGATCCGGTGGATGCGCCCGACGGCACCGCAGCGCGGCCCATCGTGCCCGACTCCAGCAGGACGTCACATTCGACGGTGGGGTTGCCTCGCGAGTCGAGAATCTCGCGACCGATGATATCTACGATAGCACTCATGGTTTCCTCAAGAAATGACGTTGAATCAGGTCAGACAGCAGGTCGGTTTTAACATCTCGCCGGGGCGCGAACGCCCGGCTTCAGAGGCCTTCTACGACCATCATGTTCAGTTCTGCTGCGCCCGCTCTCACGTGGCGCGCCGCTTCATATTGAGCGGAGTGATTCCATTGTGTGGCAGTCTCGTCGTCAACGAATGGTGTCGACGAACTCGAGTACGACCGAGTGTGGGCGAATGGATACTTCAAACGCCTCGCTCCGCCCGCTGCGCACCAGAAACTTACCACCGTATGCGTCAATCGCGTGCATTGCTAACGGCTGATATGCGGTGAATTTATCGGGGTCAGTAGGGTTCGCGTTCATGGAGATGCACCCTTCGCCATGACACTTCCCTGCCGGTACGTCGCGGATGTGGATGCTTAAGCGAGCACCTGTGCTGAAATACACACAACGCCCGCAGCGTCCTTAACTGAAATCGTTCTCGAGAAACGGTCCGCGCTTCACGGCCCGATCCAGCGCAACGAGTGTCTCCAGCAGTGCTTCCATTCTGTGCAGCGGTACGGCGTTCGGCCCGTCGGATTTCGCGTTCGCCGGGTCCGGATGCGTCTCCATGAACACGCCCGCAACGCCAGTTGCAATCGCGGCGCGTGCCAGTACCGGTACGAATTCGCGCTGTCCGCCGGAACTCGTGCCCTGCCCGCCCGGCAACTGGACGGAATGCGTGGCGTCGAAGACGACGGGTGCATTGGTTTCCCGCATGATCGCGAGCGAGCGCATGTCCGAAACCAGATTGTTATAACCAAACGACACACCGCGTTCGCACGCCATGAAACGGTCGTCGGACAAGCCGGCTTCGCGGGCAGCGTCGCGGGCTTTATCGATCACGTTCTTCATGTCGTGCGGCGCGAGAAACTGGCCCTTCTTGATGTTGACCGGTTTCCCCGAACGCGCGCATGCGTGAATAAAGTCAGTCTGGCGGCACAGGAACGCGGGCGTTTGCAGCACGTCCACGACCGACGCAACCGCTTCAATCTCATGCTCGGAATGAACGTCGGTGAGGACGGGCAGGCCGAGTTGCTTTTTCACTTCGCCGAGAATCCGCAGGCCTTCGTCCATGCCGAGTCCGCGGAACGACTTGCCGGAACTGCGATTGGCCTTGTCGTACGACGATTTGTAGATGAACGGAACGCCTACCTTCGCGCAGATTTCCTTGAGGCGGCCGGCGACGTCAATGGTCATTTGCTCCGACTCGACCACGCACGTGCCCGCGATCAGGAAAAACGGCTGGTCGAGACCCACTTCGAAATCACACAGCTTCATGCTTGCGCTCCGACGGAAACCGCCACGGCCGGTGCGGGTGCGTGTTCAGCAGCAGTGCCCGCCTGCCCGTTCGCCTTCAGCGCCAGATGATGCGCGCGTGCCGCTTCGACGAATTCCTTGAACAGCGGATGGCCATCGCGCGGTGACGACGTGAATTCCGGGTGGAACTGCACGCCGACGAACCACGGGTGCATGGCTTCCGGCAGTTCCATCATTTCCGGCAGATCTTCGCTCGGCGTGCGCGCGCTGATCACCAGCCCGCCCGCCTCGAGTTGCGGCACGAAGCGGTTGTTCACTTCATACCGGTGCCGATGGCGCTCGTTCACATCCGTACCGTAGATGCGTGCGGCCATGGTGCCCGGCTTGATCGGACATTTTTGTGAACCGAGGCGCATCGTGCCGCCCAGATCCGACTCTTCCGTGCGCTTTTCAACGTGACCTGCACGGTCGTACCACTCGGTGATGAGCGCGACAACCGGATTGGTCGTCGATGTATCGAATTCCGTGCTGTTAGCATCGGCCAGGCCGGCGATGTCGCGAGCGAATTCGATCACAGCCAGTTGCATGCCGAGGCAAATGCCCAGGTACGGCGTCTTCGACTCACGTGCGTACTTGATTGCCTTGATCTTGCCTTCTGTTCCACGCGCACCGAAACCGCCCGGCACGAGCACGGCGTCGAGATGCTTGAGACCGGCCACGCCGTCCGTTTCGATCTGCTCGGAATCGATGTACTCGATGTTGACCTTCGTCGACGTATGAATGGACGCGTGCTTGAGCGCCTCGATCAACGACTTGTACGATTCGGTCAGTTCCACATATTTGCCGACCATGCCGATGGTGACTTCGTTCTGCGGGTTTTCGAGCTTCTGGACGAGGCCGGCCCACATGCTGAGGTCGGCCGGTTTCGCCGTGAGCTTGAGCTCTTCGCAAATGATGTTGTCGAGACCCTGGTCGTGCAGCATCTGCGGGATCTTGTAGATGCTGTCCACGTCCCATACCGAGATCACCGCGTCTTCCGGCACATTGGAGAACAGCGAAATCTTCGCGCGTTCGTCGCCGGGAATCGGACGGTCCGCGCGGCACAGCAGCACGTGCGGCGAGATACCGATTTCGCGCAGTTTCTGCACGCTATGCTGCGTGGGCTTGGTCTTGAGCTCACCCGCCGTGGCGATGTACGGCACAAGCGTCAGGTGCACGAAACACGCGCTGTTGCGGCCGAGCCGCAGGCTCATCTGGCGCGCGGCTTCGAGGAACGGCAGCGATTCGATGTCACCCACCGTCCCGCCGATTTCCACGATTGCCACGTCAGGCTCTCCGCACGTGGCCGCAGCCGCGCCGCGTTGCAGGAACGCCTGGATTTCGTTGGTGATATGCGGAATGACCTGAACCGTCTTGCCGAGATATTCGCCCCGGCGTTCCTTGCGGATCACCGACTCGTAGATCTGACCGGTCGTGAAGTTATTGGCCTTGCGCATCTTCGTGCTGATGAAGCGCTCGTAATGGCCTAAGTCGAGGTCCGTTTCCGCACCGTCTTCCGTCACGAACACTTCCCCGTGCTGAAACGGGCTCATCGTGCCGGGGTCGACGTTGATGTAGGGATCGAGCTTTAAGAGGGTGACTTTCAGACCGCGCGATTCGAGGATCGCTGCGAGGGAAGCGGCGGCAATACCCTTGCCGAGGGAAGACACTACGCCGCCGGTGACGAATACATATTTGGTCATCGCTAGGTGCTCGCGGGAAAAACGGATTATACCCGAAAGGCGCCCCATAACCCAGCGCGGGAGGGAGCCGCGTTGGAACCCGATTTACCGCGAGCGGCGGGTTTTGGTCGCGTGTTTATCGGCGGCCTGAATGCGGTTTGAATGGCGTCTCGCCGGGGTGTGCGTTACTCCTATGCGCTACTGATGTGCATTAGTGCATCAAGCCCGCAGCCCGTTAAGCGTGCGCTGCAATGCGCGCGCCGTTTCCACCGGGTGTTCCATTGGGAACAGATGGCTGCCCTCGATCCATTCGAAATGCCCGCCCACAATACGCCGCGTCATTTCCAGCCCGACGTGGCGGACTTCCTTCGAATGCGTTCCCGCAATAAACCCGACCGGCACCGGCACGCCATGCGCAACCCGCGCACCCAGCGTGCGCGGCAACGTCTTGTATATGCGGAATTCCACCTCGCGATCGAAAGCGAGCTTGCGTTGGCGGTTGACGGCGCCGGCCGCTTCATCGATACCGCCAATGCCACCTCCGTTATGCGCCTCCGCCGGAATCGCGAAATCGATGTAATCCGACAGCATCCGCTCGTCCCAGCGGGCGAACGCGGTTTTCGCGTGAAAGTGACGCCAGGCGTCTTCGCGGCTCGGCCAGTGCGTGCGCCGGTTTTTAGTGGCGGCGGCAGGCGAAAGCCGTGTGTCGAGCCCCGTCCATTGCGATAAGCGAAGCACGCTGCTGCGCCAGCCGGCGATCACCGGCGAATCCAGCATCACGACGCCTTTCACCCATTGCGGCCGCTTGAGAGCCGCCATCAACGAGAGGTAACCGCCCAGCGAATGCCCGACCAGCCACACTTTCACGTCCGCTGGACGTCTGGCGTCAATGTCTTCGAGCAGTTGATCCACCAGATGCGGCCAGTCGCGCGTCACGGGGAAACGCGGATCGTGACCAAACCGTTCAACCGCGCGAATCTCGTAGTCATCGGCGAGTTCGGCGAAGATCGTCCGGTATGTCGATGCGGGAAACCCGTTAGCGTGCGAAAAATGCAGGATGTCTTTCAAGCGCCGTGCCCTCTCTTTTTTACAACGTCTCTTTGCAGCGTCTCATTATTAACGTTCTGTTCACCGCCCCATCCAGTAACGCGCGTGAGTCTGCCTGAAACGTTCGATGGACACCTCAGCCGACACGTCCATGCGCGCCGCGCCGTCTTCGTCGCTGCGCGATAACTCGATATGACGTAATCGATACCGCTCGAAAACCGTCGGATGCGGGTGGTTAAATCGGTTGCGGTAGCCTACCTGAAATACCGCGACGCGCGGCCTCACGGCGTCGAGGAAAGGCTCGGTGGACGACGTCTTGCTGCCGTGATGCGGCACGATCAGCACGTCTGCCTGCAGCCCGGCGGGCTCGCGTTGCCCGAGTTGCCCGAGTTGCCCGAGTTGCCCGAGTTGCCCGAGTTGCAATAGCTGGCGCTCGACGTCGGCTTCAATGTCGGCGGCCAGCAGCGCCGAGCGCCCTGCCGCGCTGGTCACTTTCAGCACGCATGACGTCGCGTTCGGTTTGGCCGCGAGCGGCCCAGCCTGCGGCCACAGCACGTCGAACACCACGCCGTCCCATTGCCAGCGCTGCCCCGCGACGCAGCGCAACAAAGCGCTGCCGTGATCCTGTGCCGTCTTCCACAACAGTTCGCGCGGCCGCAGGGACGCCACGAATTGCCTGACCTGAATACTTTCGAGCACCGCGGGCGCACCGCCCGAGTGATCGGAATCCGAGTGGCTGATCATCAGCGTATCGAGCGTGGAAAGGCCGTGGGCGAATAGATACGGCACGACAAGCCGCTCACCCGCGTGTGTGGATTCCGGGCCCGGACCTGCGTCGAAGAGCAAGGTGTGATGCATGGTTTCGATGACGATGGAAGATCCCTGCCCAATGTCGAGCGCCGTCACGCGAAACGTGCCGTTCGGCGGCGCTTGAGAAACTGGAAGCGCCAGCGGCGACCAGGTAAGCGGAGCGGCGAATCGCAGCGGCCAGCCGCGCGGAGCCAGAGCCCATATCACGCCAAACGCCGCTGCCGTCAGCGCAAATCCGTCCGGTTGCGGCAAACGCCAGAGCGTCCATGTGGGTCCAGACAGGTGGGCGAGCGCGTCGAACATTGGGGTCAGCATGCCATGCGCCGCGCGGTAGGCGAAACCATCGAGCGGTGCGGGCAGCAAAACCGCCACCAGCACGGTCGGCGTAACGAGAAAGCTGACCCACGGAATCGCGAACGCGTTGGCAAGCGGCCCCAACAGTGGAATCTGGAAAAACCAGTACGCGGTGAGCGGTGCGAGTCCGAGCGTTATGGCGTACTGCACGCGCGCACTGGATGCGATCCCGCGGCCGACGCGCCGTGCCGTAGGTCTGAGCCACGCCAGCGAGCGAACCCGGATTCGACCGATCGCGTCCCCAAACCTGTCACGGATGTGGCGACGTGGCAGTTTTTCCGCTTCATCCGCAGGCTGGCTCACGGCGGCATCTTCGTCTGCCTGGGCCGCCGCGAACTCCTCCGCGAAGCCGACCGATGCTCGCCGTCCACGCGATGCAATCGCGAACAGAATGGCCGCCACGGCGCAGAACGACAACCAGAATCCCGCCGCCGTCACCGCCCAGGGATCGGCAAGCAGAACAAGCCCCAGTGCCCAAGCGAGCACCAGCGAAGACGCCGGCCGGCGGCCGCTCAACACAGCGAGCGCGACGAAGCAAAGCATCCACATCGATCGTTGCGCGGGAACGTTGAATCCGGCGAGCGCCGCATAGAAGGCCGCGAATATCGCTGCGCCGGCTGCTGCCGCTTTTTGCGCTGATACGATCAGCGGCGCCGGCAACCCGCGCCATCGCAAGCGTCGCCATAACCCGCCGCACAAAAGCGCCGCGAGTCCCGCGACAAAGCCAATATGCAGCCCGGAAATCGCCACGAGATGACTGGTGCCGGTCGCGCGCAGCAAGGTCCAGTCGGCGTCGCTGACCACGTCTTGGGCGCCTGTAGCCAACGCGACGATAATTCCTCGATGCGGAGCACCGTCGAGTGCCGTTAGAACCCGCTCGCGCAACCGCGCACGCCAACGATCGATCGTCAGCGCGAAACCGTGCGCATCCGTGGGCAAACGCCGAGCCGCGCCCGGCACGGAAACGTAACCGGTCGCACGAATGTTGCGAGCGAGCAGCGCCACTTCAGCATCGCGGCCCCGAAAATTGGCATTGCCATGCGGACGTTTCAGTCGGGTGACCAGCGTCCATCGTTGCCCGGCCCAAAGAGCAGGTGGCGGTGCGACGGCAGGACCGCGTTTGGACGCGTCAACCGCCATCCACGATAGTTGTACGACACGCGGGAAATTCGTCAACGCGGCATCGTTCGATTCGACTTCAAACAGGAACCGTGTGCCGTCCGCGCCTTGCATTGGCAAGCCGCGCACGAATCCGGTCAATTCGATGTTGCGATTCTCGAACGCAACGGGCAAACCGCGTTGCAATCGCGTGTCTGCGCGCCAGGCGGCGTAACCGAAGCCAATCACCAATGCAGCCGCAATCAGCGATGCCGCGCGAAACCGCGGGAAACAAACCGCGAGCGCACAGGCAAGCCCGAGCAGGAGCAAAAGCGCCCATAAAACAAGGGCGCCGGGCAACGCAGCTTGCTGCTGCAAACACATGATTCCCAGCGCAAAGCCGATCAAGATACCGCGCACGCACGCTCCTCAAAAACTCGACGCGAGCGCAGACGCATCGAAGGAAAGAACTGCCCTTCAATGCCTACGATCGAACGAAAACAAGGAACTGATTATGCGGAGATAAGGCCGAGCCGCGGCAGCGCGGCGTGCGCGTTAGCCGTTGTGCCTAAAGAAAGTGTCTGTTCGTCAATGCCGCGCAATTCTGCAAGCATCCGCGCGATGCCAGGCACCTGATCCGGCGCATTGCGATGCTTGTAGAGCCATGAAGGCGCAATATCGGGCGCATCGGTTTCAAGCACGATCGCGTCCAGGGGCAACTCTGCGGCGAGGCGCCGAATCTGGCGAGCGCGTTCGAAGGTCAGATTGCCGCCGAAACCCAGGCGCATGCCATGCGCGATGAACGCTTCGGCCTGCTGAAAACTGCCGTTGAACGCGTGCGCAATACCGAGTTTGACGGAGAACACGCGCAGGCCCTTGAGCACCTTGTCCTGCGATTTGCGCACATGGCAGATCACCGGCAAATCGAACTCGCGTGCGAGCTTGAGCTGCTCGTAATAGAAGAAGGTTTGGCGCGCATCGTCTAGGCCGGGTACAAAATAGTCCAGCCCGATCTCGCCGATACCCACAAACCTCGGATCCCCCATACTCACGGCAATCTGTTCGCGCAACACGCGCAGATCGTCGTCGTGCGCACGCGGCGTGAACAACGGATGAATGCCAAGCGCGTAAGCACCGCCTTCAATGCGATGCGCAAGCTCACGCACGCGGTCGAAATTCTGGCGCTCCACGCCCGGAATCACGATCCGCGAGACACCCTCTTTCAACGCCGACGCCGCGACGTCATCGCGGTCGGCATCGAATTCGGATGCATCGAGATGGCAATGCGTGTCGATCCACATGCAAGGCCTCCAGCATTCCAGCGATTATCCAGCGATCAAACAGGGACGACCGGCTCCTCGAACAACACGCCGTCACGCAAACGCATGATGCGGTCGCAGCGCGCGGCGAGATCGGGATCATGCGTGACGATCACGAAGCTCGTCTCAAACGTCTGGGACAACTCCAGCATCAGGTTGAACACCGTATCCGCTGTGGCGCCGTCGAGGTTGCCGGTCGGCTCATCGGCGAGCACGCATGCCGGGCGCGTGACCAGCGCACGTGCAATCGCCACGCGCTGACGCTCGCCGCCTGACAATTCGCCTGGCCGGTGTTTAGCCCGATGGCCAATCCCCACGCGATCGAGCACGGCCATGGCCTCCTTGCGTGCGTCCGTTTCGCTCATGCGGCGAATGCGCAGCGGCATCGCGACGTTATCGAGCGCGGTGAATTCGGCAAGCAAATGATGAAACTGATACACGAAACCGAGCGCACGATTACGCAGTTCATTGCGTTCGCGTTCACGCAATGCGGTGAACGGTTTGCCCAGCAGTGAAACCTTCCCCGCGCTGGGTTCATCGAGACCGCCGAGCACGTGCAGCAACGTGCTTTTACCCGATCCCGATGCGCCGACGATCGCCAGTTTCTCGCCACGCCGGACCTGCAATTCTGCATTATCGAGCACTTGCACGTTGAAGCCGCCCTGCACGAACGTCTTCGAAATCGCCGATGCTTCGAGCACGATGTTGCTGTTGTTATCACTCATAGCGCAGTGCCTCCGCCGGACGAACCTTGGCGCCCCGCCAGCTCGGATAGAGCGTTGCGAGCGATGACAATCCGAATGCGATAAGGCCGATCCGCGCGACGTCGGCGGGGACGAGTTCGGACGGCAATTCGCTGATGAAATACACCGATGGCGGCAGGAACTGCACGCCAAGCAGATGCTCGATCATGGGCACGAGCCACGGAATGCTCCACGCGATAAGGCATCCCAGCGTCACACCAAGCGCCGTGCCGATAAAGCCGATCGTCACGCCCTGGATCACGAATATCTTCATGATCGAGCCGGGTTGCGCGCCAAGCGTGCGCAGGATGGCGATGTCCGCTTGTTTATCGGTCACGGTCATCACCAGCGACGACACCAGGTTGAACGCCGCCACCGCAATAATCAGCGTCAAGATGATAAACATCATGCGTTTCTCGATCTGCACGGCCGAGAACCACGTCTTGTTCTGCTGCGTCCAGTCGCGGATATAGAGGTCGCCGGAAAGCGTTCGCGACAGTTGCCGCGCGACTTCCGGCGCACGCTGCATGTCCTTCAGCTTCAGGCGCACGCCCGTGGGCGCCGGCAGCCGGAACAGCGCCTGGGCGTCGGCAATGGAAATCAGCGCCAGCGTGGAGTCATATTCGTAGTGCCCCGACTCGAACACGCCGACCACGGTGAACTGCTTGAGCCGCGGCAGCATGCCCGCCGGCGTGATCGTGCCTTCGGGCGCGACCAGTGTGATCTTGTCGCCCGTTGTCACGCCGAGATTGGTCGCCAGATCCGCGCCGAGCACAATGCCGAAGCCGCCGGGCACGAGATCAGTGAGCTTGCCGCCCCGCATCTCCTTGCCGATATCCGACACTTCCGGTTCCAGCGACGGCTCAACGCCCCGCAACGCCACGCCGCTAACGGCGCCTTGACGCGTCAGGAGCGCCTGGGCGTCCACGTAAGGCGCCGCGCCGATCACTTCCGGATTCTTGCGCGCTTCCTGCGCGGTCAGTTGCCAGTTGGGCATGGACCCGGTCGGCGAGAATATTTCGACGTGCGCGAGCACGGACAACATGCGGTCGCGGACCTCTTTCTGGAACCCGTTCATTACCGAGAGCACCACGATCAGCGCCGCGACGCCAAGGGCGATACCAGCCATCGATACCAGCGCGATAAACGAGATGAAACCGTTGCCGGTGGTGCGTTTGCCGGCGCGGGTGTAGCGCCAGCCGATCTGCCATTCGTAGGGAAGTTTCAAGCGATTCCTTTTCAGCGTTCTAACGTTCTTCGATCTTTACATCGCGCATTCGGCGCACGGCTGGAACCTTGCGGCTTGCGGCGTTTTTCTGACCCGAGCCAGGTCAATCGGGTGGCGGTCACAACGCCTTTTCTACCCTTACCGCATCGATCGAACGCAACCGGATGCACCGATCCGTCTGCAATCAAGCGCGAAGTTTGCCACACAATTCTTAGCCGAACCTTTAGCCCACGCTTTAACCGGGATGTCGCGGCGGATGGGAAAACGACGGCGCAAGCCAGCATGCTGGCCGTTCGGACGATTTCCGTCGCCCCTCTCGCAGTCCATACTCGCCTGGCTCACCCACACGGCATCGTCCCTCCGAAAACCCGGCTTCAGCCGCAGCAACGGCTTAATTTCATCACTCTTGACGTATTACGCAAAACGTAATACGATGAACATAATGATCCAAACGTTCCGATGCAAGGACACGCAAGCACTGTACGAAGGTGGAACACCGAAACGGTTTCGGGCAATCGCTGATGTCGCTATCAGAAGGCTTACGGCATTGGACGCTGCAGTGGAAATACGCGACCTGAAGTCGCCGCCCGGCAACCGGCTCGAATCCCTTTCCGGCGACCGGCGCGGTCAGCTCAGTATCCGGATCAACGGTCAATGGCGCGTTTGTTTCAAATGGACGACGAAGGGTCCCGTCGACGTCGAAATCATCGACTATCACTGACCACTACTAGGAAAGCACATGTCCAAGAACGGCATGCGTCCGGTTCACCCGGGCGAGATATTGCGGGAAGATTATCTGGTCCCGCTCGAAATGAGCGTGAACGCCCTGGCGCTGGCGTTGAATGTGCCTGCAACGCGTCTGCATGAAATCGTGAAAGAACGGCGCGGCATCACGGCCGACACCGCCTATCGCCTTGCACGCTACTTCGACTCGACCCCCGAGTTCTGGTTGAATCTCCAAGCCATGTACGACTTGAAAACATTGCCAACGCGCAGTGAAATCGATCGCAAGGTTGAACCCCGTGAGTTGTCGCGCGCGTGATGCATCAACCCAGGCAGGCACGGAAATGTGGTGTGGCCTGACTCCGGGTGTCGTCGTAAAACCTTGGGGCAAGGTCTGCGGAGTTGGGTTAGCGGAATTGATCCGCGAGCGATGGACCGGTCCCGGCGTGCAACACGCGCACCTTCGCTGCCACAGCCCAGCCTTGACGTGATCCAGGATCGACTTTGTGTGTCCGGCAGCTATCCACGTATTACTTGTTACGCATATGTAGCGTATAGCACCGAAGCAAACGGCAAGCGCCCGGAAAACACCGGGGCCTTTGCCATACAATGCGCAGCATCATGCCCACGTCCAAGCTCCCAGACCTTCACCTTCTCTTACCGTTCGCGCTGCCATCAGCTGCGGACGCCGCCACTGCGCTGCACAAGCTGGACCGCCCCGCGCTCGACCGGCTGCTCGCCCGGGCCACGCTCGATGAGCGCGTGATCGGCGAGGATTTCCAGCGCACTCTGCCGCACGAGCGCTGGATCGCACGGCAGTTTGGCGTCGTGAACGAGGTGCCCGGACAAGCCGCCGACGAAGCACCGCTCGCGCCCTATATGTTGCTCGCCGACGGCGGAACGCCCGGCGACACCATTTGGGCATGCATCGAGCCGGTGCACGTGCGGATCGCGCGTGATCATCTGGTGCTGATCGATCCGGCCACGCTGGGTGTAGACGATCAGGAAGCACGCACGTTATTCGATGTCGTCAAGCCGCTGATAGAAGACCTCGGACTGACCATTCAGGCGCCGCAACCAGCACGCTGGTACGTCGCCGGACCGAATCTCGGCAAGCTCGCGGGCGCGTCGCCGTTGCGAGCGAGCGGGCGCAATATCGAAATCTGGTTGCCGCATGAAGCAGGCACCGGCGAACGCTCGCGTGCGTGGATGAAGCTGCAGAACGAAGTGCAGATGGCGTGGTTCGAACACCCGCTCAACGAAGCACGTGAAGCGCGTGGCTTGCCCGCGATCAACTCCATCTGGCTGCACGCGCAAGGCGCGCTACGCAGCGTAACGAGCCCATTCGCGCACGTAATGTCGAACGCTCCGGCCACACGCGGGCTCGCATTGGCAGCCGATATCGTGCCGCAAGCGCCGCCGGAATCTTTCGCCGCTTTTATGGCTTCAACAACGGCAAGCAATGGCCGCGCGCTTGTCGAACTCGACCCGTTTTCCGCACCGTTCATCGAGCAGGACTGGGCGCGCTGGAACGACGCGCTCGGCACGCTTGAGCGCGACTGGTTCGCGCCGGCCCTTGCCGCGCTCGAGAACGGAACGCTTGGCACGTTGCGCCTCACGTTGTGCAGCGACACGGGTTCAGTGTCGCTGACCGTCACGCGCGGCGCGTTGCGCAAATTCTGGCGGCGGCGTCCGATCGCGGCGCTGCTTATCGAATGAACGAAGCGAATAAACGAAACGAGTAGATGAAGCGAATGAAAAGAATCCTCACCGGCCTGTCCGCATGACCCGAATCGTCACCCGCGCACCCTCTCCCGCCGATGCCGCCGTCCTCGTGCGGCATGGCGTTCATCCTGTCATTGCGCGTCTGTATGCATCGCGTGGCGTGTGTTCGCCGGAAGAGATCGAGACCGAACTCAAGAAATTGCACGCGCCCGTCGGGCTGAAAGGTTGCGATGAAGCCGCCGCCGTACTCGCCGACGCGCTCGCGGCGAAGCGACGCATGCTGGTCGTCGCCGACTACGATTGCGACGGCGCCACCGCTTGCGCCGTTGCCGTGCGCGGCTTGCGGATGTTCGGCGCGCAGATCGATTACCTGGTGCCGAACCGGTTCGAATACGGCTATGGCCTGACGCCTGAAATTGTCGCGCTGGCCGCGAGCCGCGCGGGCGGGAAGCCGGATCTGTTGATTACCGTGGACAATGGCATCGCAAGCGTGGATGGCGTCGAGGCTGCGAATGCGTTGGGTATCGACGTGCTGGTGACCGATCACCACCTACCCGGCGATGAACTGCCGCCCGCGCGCGCCATCGTCAATCCGAACCAGCCGGGCTGTGCGTTTCCGAGTAAATGCATCGCGGGCGTGGGGGTCATTTTCTATGTGCTGCTCGCATTGCGGGCGGAGCTGCGTCGTCGCAATGCTTTCACCACCGACGCGCCTGAACCGCGTCTGGACGGCCTGCTCGATCTGGTTGCGCTCGGCACGGTCGCGGACGTCGTGAAGCTCGATCCGAACAACCGGATCCTGGTCGCGCAGGGCCTGAAGCGGATTCGCGCCGGACGAATGCAACCGGGCATCGCGGCGCTGCTTCGCGCGGCTGCACGCGATGCGCGCGCAGCGTCGGGATTCGATCTCGGTTTTGCGCTTGGGCCGAGGCTGAACGCGGCGGGACGGTTATCGGATATGTCGCTTGGGATTGAATGCCTGATCACCGATGACATCGGCCGCGCATGGGAACTCGCGCAGCAACTGGATTCGATCAATCGCGAGCGGCGTGAAATCGAAGCCGGGATGCAGGAACAGGCGCTTGAGGAACTTGCCAATATCGATCCTTCGGATTCAGCCACGTTGACGCTGTTTAATCCGGCGTGGCATCAGGGCGTGATCGGGATTGTCGCGGGGCGGCTGAAGGAGAAGTTTCACCGGCCATCGTTCACATTTGCTCATGCCGATGACAGCGGGGTTTTATCGAAGGGATCGGGGCGCTCGATTCCGGGGTTTCATCTGCGCGATGCGGTCGACCTGATTTCCAAGCGCGAGCCTGGGATGATCGTGAAATTCGGCGGCCACGCAATGGCGGCGGGGATGACCATTGTTACCGCTGACATCGCACGGTTTACCGCGGCGTTTGAAGCCGTCGGGCGCGAGTGGTTGACGTCCGACGCCCTGTCGCGGGTGGTCGAAACCGACGGCGAACTCGAGGACGCTTATTTCACGCCGCAGTTTGTTGAATTGATCGATGGCGCGGTGTGGGGGCAAGGCTTTCCGGCGCCCGTGTTTTCCGGGGAGTTTGAAGTGGCGTCCCAGGCGCTGGTCAAGGACAAGCATTTGAAGCTGCAATTGCGGCGCGGGCAGCAGCGGTTCAACGCTATCTGGTTTAATCACACGGAAACGCTGCCGGCACGCGCCGTCGTGGCGTACCGGCTCGTTTCCGATACCTGGAATGGAGTCGCGCGGGTCCAGATGATCGTGGAACATGCGCTGGGGTAAGGCGCAGTCCGGCCTGGACCACTCATGCCGCCTCCCGCCATCCGTGCGAACGGACCACGCGCTCTCCCGCGCTGGCGGCCTTTGGCGTCCAGCAGGCACCCCGTCCTAAGCTATAATTTCCCTCTTAGCCAAAAAACCTGAAAACGATCAAAAATGGAAGCGGAACGTCTAAACGCAATCGAGAACCTCCTCGCCGACCTGCGCCGTCGCGCTGGCGAGCTCCGGGGGTATCTTTGACTACGACGCCAAGGCCCTGCGTCTTGACGAAGTCAACCGGGTACTAGAAGACCCGAACGTCTGGAACGACTCGAAAAACGCCCAGGCCCTGGGCCGCGAGAAAAAGCTGCTGGACAACGTCGTCACCACCATCACGGACCTCGATAACGATCTTCGCGACACGCAAGACCTCTTCGACATGGCCCGCGAAGAAAACGACGAAGACACGCTCGTCTCATGCGAAGCGGACACGGCAGCGCTCGAAAAACGCGTCGAAGACATGGAATTCCGCCGGATGTTCTCGAACCCGGCCGACCCGAACAACTGCTTCATCGATATCCAGGCCGGCGCTGGCGGCACGGAAGCGTGCGACTGGGCCGCAATGCTGATGCGCCAGTACCTTCGCTACTGCGAACGCAAAGGCTTCAAGACCGAAGTTCTCGAAGAATCCGACGGTGACGTGGCCGGTATCAAGAGCGCGACCATCAAGGTTGAAGGCGAATACGCGTACGGCTTCCTGCGCACCGAAACGGGCGTTCATCGGCTGGTACGCAAATCGCCCTTCGACTCATCGGGCGGACGCCATACGTCGTTTTCATCGATCTTCGTGTATCCGGAAGTCGACGATTCCATCGAAATCGATATCAATCCGGCCGACATTCGTACCGACACGTATCGCGCATCGGGCGCCGGCGGCCAGCACATCAACAAGACCGATTCGGCCGTGCGCCTGACTCACGCGCCCACCGGGATTGTCGTGCAATGCCAGAACGACCGGTCGCAGCACCGTAACCGCGCCGAAGCCATGCAGATGCTGAAAGCGAAGTTGTACGAGTTCGAAATGCGCAAGCGTCAGGTCGAGAAAGACAACCTGGAAAACAGCAAGACCGACGTGGGCTGGGGTCACCAGATCCGCTCGTACGTGCTCGATAACAGCCGCATCAAGGACTTGCGCACGAACGTGGAAATCAGCAACACGAAAGCCGTGCTGGACGGCGACCTGGACGACTTCATCGGCGCGAGTCTTAAACAGGGCGTATAAGCAGAACTCGAGCAAAAGTCGAGCAGAACTTGAGCAAATGGCGCGGCTTCAGTAACACGCCGCCGCGCCAACCGCGTCGTCTCGACGTTGCTTCGTTCACGGCAATCCATCGCAGCATTGCATCGCTAATATTTGCGACCATCCGTGTGCCTGTGTTCCTGCGCTGTGTTTCAACCTTGTCATTCACGCGGTGAAACGCAAACAACCTGGACGCAGCATCAGGCCCACGACCAAGCCGCATTCTTCGCACTCAAAGCCAAACACATCATGACCGAACCGACTCAGCCGGGCGCAGCTCCCGAACTGGAAGAAAACCAGATCCTCGCCGAGCGTCGCGACAAACTGCGTGCGCTGCGTGAGCAAGGAATCGCATTTCCGAACGATTTCCGGCCGACACACCAAGCCGCCGCGCTGCAATCCGACTACGCCGATAAAGACAAGGAAGCGCTCGAAGCCGAGCCGCTGCAAGTCGCGGTCGCGGGCCGGATGATGTTGAAACGCGTGATGGGCAAGGCCAGTTTTGCGACGGTGCAAGACGGCAGCGGCCAGATCCAGTTCTTCATCACGCCCGCCGACGTCGGCCAGGAAGTCTACGACGCGTTCAAGAAGTGGGACCTGGGCGACATCATCGCGACGAAGGGTGTTTTGTTCCGCACGAACAAGGGCGAGTTGTCGGTGCGTTGCACGGAACTGCGCCTGCTGACCAAAGCGCTGCGCCCTCTTCCCGATAAATTCCACGGCCTCGCCGATCAGGAAATGCGCTATCGCCAGCGTTATGTCGACCTGATCGTGACGCCGGAAACGCGCCAGACGTTTATTGCGCGCACGAAAGCGTTCGCGTCGATCCGCAGCTTCATGGCGAAGGCGGATTTCATGGAAGTGGAAACGCCGATGCTGCACCCGATTCCCGGCGGTGCCGCAGCGAAGCCGTTCGTCACGCATCACAACGCGCTCGACATGCAGATGTTCCTGCGTATCGCGCCGGAACTGTATTTGAAGCGCCTGGTTGTCGGTGGCTTCGAACGCGTGTTCGAAATCAACCGGAATTTCCGTAACGAAGGCGTGTCACCGCGACACAACCCCGAGTTCACGATGATGGAGTTCTACGCCGCGTACACGGACTACACGTGGATGATGGACTTCACCGAAGCGCTGATCCGTCAGGCGGCCATCGATGCGCACGGCAACGCGAACATCGTGTATCAAGGGCGTGAACTGGACTTGTCGAAGCCGTTCCATCGGTTGACGATCTGCGAAGCGATCCAGAAATACGCGCCGCAATACACGAACGAACAACTCGCCGATGCCGCGTTCCTGCGCACCGAGTTGAAGAAGTTCGGTGTCGATGCATCGCAACCGCAGTTTCTGAACGCGGGCGTCGGTTCGTTGCAACTCGCGTTGTTCGAGGAAACGGCCGAATCGCAATTGTGGGAGCCGACGTTTATTGTCGACTATCCGCTGGAAGTCTCGCCGTTGGCGCGGGCATCGGACACGGCTCCGGGCATTACGGAACGCTTCGAGTTGTTCATTGTGGGGCGTGAGATTGCGAACGGTTTCTCGGAGCTGAACGATCCGGAAGATCAGGCAGCGCGATTCCAGAAACAAGTCGACCAGAAAGATGCCGGCGACGAGGAAGCCATGTTCTACGACGCCGACTACATTCGCGCGCTGGAGCACGGCATGCCGCCGACGGGCGGCTGCGGAATCGGTATCGACCGGCTGGTCATGCTGCTGACCGATAGCCCAAGCATTCGCGACGTGATCCTGTTTCCGCATTTGCGTCGCGAAGACTGAGCGCACGCAATGACGGCAAGTTTGTAAAAAAGGCGCGAAAGCGCCTTTTTTTCGTCCTGAAGAATGGCTGGATTTGTAACTTTCGGTAAAAACCTCCATCCAAGACTACCGCTTGACGCCGGCTTTATCTGGAAAACCCTTATAAAACAAAGCCATCCGGCACATCTTCAATCCGGTGCGTTTCTTGCGTCTGATGGATACCTGGAAACGTTACAAATTGACAAACCTTACGCTTCAGATTGTTCGACACTGCTTTCGTGAATGAGCAACGTCACACCCGGTAATGCCACACTCTGCCTTGAGACGGAGGTCCAAAAATGGATAACAGCAACAACATGACCACATCGAATTCACCGAATCCCGACGCGCCACGCGACCGCAAGATTCATCCGCTGGTGGCAACCGCCGCGGGCGCGGTGATCATTGCCAGTCTCGCTGCCACGGCAGCAGTCACCGGACTGTTCCCGAAAGCATCGAGTACGTCCCCGACCAACGACCAGACCCAGGCCGCGCAAGTTGCGACGCAACCTGCCGTGACGCAACCCGCTGAGCCCACTGCTGCTCAGCAACAGCAGGCGCAGCAGGACCAGCTTGCTCAACAGCAAGCTCAGCAGCGCGCGGCGGCCCAAGCGGCAGCCCAAGCGGCAGCCCAGCAGCAACAACAGCAACAGCCGGCACCTCCTCAGATGGCACAGCAGCAGCCTGTCCCTGCGCAGCAGCCTAACTACGCGCAGCAGCAACCCGCTCAACCCGCCTATTGCTCGACGTGCGGTACGGTGGAAGCGATCTCGGCCGTACGGCATGAAGGTCAGGGAACCGGCATTGGTGCGGTGGGCGGCGCGGTCGCGGGCGGTCTTATCGGGAATCAGTTCGGACGCGGAGGCGGTCGAACCGGCATGACGATTCTCGGCGCGCTCGGCGGTGGCCTGGGCGGCAATGCGGTCGAAAAACATCTGCGCAGCGAAACCGATTATTCGGTACGCGTGCGGATGGAAAGCGGCAAGACGCGTTACTTCACGTATCGCCAAGCGCCGCCGTTCAGTCAAGGGCAACGCGTGCGGATTGAAAACGGCACGCTGGCTGCGGGCTGATTTGTAGCCGGAAATTTCAGAAACGAAGCCACAAAAGCAAAACGGCGATTCCCGATGGAATCGCCGTTTTGCCCTGTCCGCAGCGTTTGCGGTTCGAGAAAACCAACCGGATTCAATAATCCGCGTCTTCAATCCACGCCGCCTGGATCGCTTCGAGAATCTTCTCGTTGGACCTTGCAGGGTCGTCGTCGAAGCCCGGAAGCTCTGTCACCCAGCGATGCAAATCCGTAAATCGCACGAATTGCGGATCGACGTTCTGATGCGCGTCGGTCAGTGCCATCGCGATATCCTGCGTGTCTGTCCACTTCATGGCGAGCGCTCCTGTCTCGTGGCCGCTGATTTAAGTTCAGTGATTCTCTTTGGCGTGATTGATGGTGTAGCGCGGGATCTCGACAACCAGATCCTCGTCCGCCGGCGCCATCGCCTGACATGATAACCGCGACGTCGGCTCAAGTCCCCAGGCCTTGTCGAGCAAATCGTCCTCGTCTTCCTCCGACGGCACAAGCGCGTTGAAACCCTCGCGAATGATCACGTGACACGTCGTGCACGCGCACGATTTTTCGCACGCATGTTCAATCTCGATGCCGTTGTCCAGCAAGTTGTCGCAAATGCTCTTCGACGTATCCGCGTCGATCACAGCGCCGTCAGGACACAATTCCACGTGGGGTAATACTACGATCTGAGGCATGAATTTCTTTCCGTTCTTTGTACGTGAGAGGCTCGGCGCGTCCTCGGCTAATAGTCAGACTTCGTCGAGCCTGCGGCCGGCGAGCGCGCGGCGAATGCTCTTGTTCATGCGGCGGGCAGCGAATTCATCGGTGGCGGCGGCAAGCTCTTTCGTCGCCGTTTCGATGGCGTCAACGCTGTCCCCGCCCGTGACCGCCGCGAGCTTGACGATCAGCGCTTCAATGTTGACCCGCTCCGCTTCGTCCAGCAGTTCACCGTCCACGCCGAGCGCCGCCTGCGATGCTTCCACGAGCCGTTGCGCGTCGACCTGAGCCTCACGCAACGCACGGGCGCGCATGTCGACTTCGGCGGTCGTGAAGCTTTCTTCCAGCATGCGCGCGACGTCGTCATCGGCGAGACCGTAGGATGGCTTCACCACCACCGACGCCTCCACGCCCGACAATTGCTCGCGCGCGAACACGGATAACAACCCGTCCGCGTCGACCTGATAGGTCACGCGAATGCGTGCAGCACCGGCGGCCATGGCGGGAATGCCCCTTAACTCGAAGCGCGCGAGCGAACGGCAGTCCGAGACCAGCTCGCGCTCGCCTTGCACGACGTGGATTGCCATCGCCGTCTGGCCGTCTTTGAAGGTCGTGAAATCCTGCGCGCGTGCGACCGGAATGGTCGAGTTGCGCGGAATGATCTTCTCGGTCAATCCGCCCATGGTCTCAACGCCGAGCGACAGCGGAATGACATCGAGCAGCAGCCAGTCATCGCCTTCTCCGCGACGATTTCCCGCGAGCAGATCCGCCTGGATGGCGGCACCGAGCGCCACGACCTGATCCGGATCGAGATTGGTCAGCGGCGGCTGGCCGAAGTAGGTTTGCACCGCGCGGCGGATCACCGGCATGCGCGTGGCGCCGCCAACGAGCACCACACCCTTGATCTCGGCGGGCGCGACCTTGGCGTCGCGCAAGGCCTTGCGCGTGGGGGTCAAAGTGCGGGCGACCAGTGCGTCAGTCAGCGTAGCGAAGTCGCTTTCGGTGACAGTGAAATCGATTTGCTTGCCATCGGACAACATGGCTTGAATGGTGGCCTCAGGCGCGTCGGACAGCGCTTCCTTAGCCGTTCGCACGCGATCCAGCAGCAGACGCACGTCTTCCGGCGTAGCGGGCGTTACCTTGGATTTCACCAGCACATGCCGATACAGCATCGCATCGAAATCGTCGCCGCCGAGCGCTGAATCGCCGCCCGCTGCGAGCACTTCGAACACGCCCTTGGTGAGCTTGAGAATCGACAGATCGAAGGTCCCGCCGCCCAGGTCATACACGGCGTACAAACCTTCCGATGCATTGTCCAGCCCGTACGCAATCGCCGCGGCGGTCGGTTCGTTCAGGAGGCGCAGCACGTTCAAACCGGCGAGTTTCGCGGCGTCTTTCGTGGCTTGCCGCTGGGCTTCGTCAAAGTAAGCAGGAACCGTGATCACCGCGCCGACCAGCTCGTCGGCAAGCGTGTCTTCCGCGCGATATCGCAGCGTCGCCAGAATTTCCGCCGATACTTCCACCGGACTTTTCACGCCATCGACGGTGCGAATCTGCACCATGCCCGGCGCATCGACGAAATCGTACGGCGCGTTTTCCGCCCCTTCCACTTCGCTTTTGCCGCGGCCCATGAAGCGCTTCACCGACACAATGGTATTGCGCGGATCGAGCGCCGCTTCTTCCTTCGCCACGCGGCCGATCCGCCGGCCGCCCTTCTCCAGATACCGGACCACCGACGGCAGCAGGTAATGGCCGTCTTCGTCGGGCAGCACTTCGGCCACGCTGTTGCGCACGGCGGCAACCAGCGAATTGGTCGTACCAAGGTCGATACCCACAGCTACCCGCCGCTGATGCGGCGCCGGAGCCATGCCGGGTTCTGAAATTTGCAGTAAAGCCATCGTTGATCTAGTGGGGGTTGGTGTCGTCTGGTTTTATATATGGCGTCAGGCTCAGTCGAGCTTCTCGATCTGCACGCCGATCTCGCTCGCCACGCGCTCAATAAACATCAGCTGGCGCACGGCTTCGCTCGCCGCCTGGTCGGAATGGCTGTCGATCAGCGCCGCCAGTTTTTCGAAGCGGATACGTTCCTGATCGCGCAACTCACGGAGCAAGTCTTCGAGCGCGCCAAGGTTCCTGGCGTGGGCCGCGTCCTCTATGTTTTCGCGCCATTCCATTTGCTGCATCAGGAAGGCCGGTTCCATCGCGGTGTTGTTCTCCGCGTCGGCATGCACGCCGCGCAGCGACAACATATACGTTGCCCGCTTTAGCGGATCGCGCAACGTCTGATACGCCTCGTTCGCCCGCGTGGCCCACTGCATCGCGACGCGTTTCTGCGCGTCGCCAGCGGCCGCAAAACGATCGGGATGAACCTGCGCCTGCACCGTCCGATACGCGTCGTCGAGTGTTTTTGCATCGATGGCGTAGGTCGGCGGGAGGTCAAACAGATCGAAGTGACTGTCGTTGAGCGTTGCCATGTTGAAAATGAGTGAAAGATCAGCGGAAAGCAGGGCTAAGAGAGACTTCTAAACCGGCGGCATTAAAGAAAAAGGCGGCACGCGCCGCCTCTTTTGCTGTTCTTGCGCCGCGCTATACGCGAAACGATTCGCCGCAACCGCACTCGTCTTTCACGTTCGGGTTATTGAACTTGAACCCTTCGTTCAGCCCTTCGCGCGCGAAATCCAGCTCGGTCCCGTCGATATAAGCCAGGCTCTTCGGATCGACAATGATCTTCACGCCGCTCGACTCGAACACCTGGTCTTCCGGCGCAAGTTCGTCCACATACTCGAGCTTGTAAGCGAGGCCCGAGCAGCCGGTTGTGCGCACGCCGACGCGCAGGCCAACGCCCTTGCCGCGTCGAACCAGATACTTCTGCACGTGTTGTGCTGCCTTGTCCGTCAACGTGATTGCCATAGTCTCTCATCAGCAGCCGCTCGCCCGGAGTCAATCGCTTCTCCGGCCGCCACGCTGCAGCCTTGCTTTGAATCGAAAACCAGAGCGCCTGAAGTCAACTGATCGACTAACTGATCACCCAAGCGCCCTTCCCGAAACCTGATTGCTGATTACTACCTACCGCTTAAGCCGCGTGTTGCTTTGCTTCAACCGGAGCAGCTTCCACCGTGCCCGCACCATGACGTTGCTTGTAGTCGGCAACGGCGGCCTTGATTGCGTCTTCGGCCAGGATCGAACAGTGAATCTTTACCGGCGGCAGTGCCAGTTCTTCGGCGATGTGCGTGTTCTTGATCTCCAGCGCCTGATCCAGCGTCTTGCCCTTCACCCACTCAGTCACGAGCGAGCTGGAAGCAATAGCCGAACCGCAGCCGTATGTCTTGAACTTCGCATCCTCGATCACGCCGTCCGCGCCCACGCGGATCTGCAGCTTCATCACGTCGCCACATGCCGGCGCGCCGACCATGCCGGTGCCGACGGTGTCATCGTCCTTGCCGAACGAACCGACATTGCGCGGGTTTTCGTAATGGTCCAGAACCTTGTCGCTATAAGCCATGATCAACTCCTTGAATTCGTATGCGTGTGCGTTCTAACATGAGCGCAAATGAGCCGCCGTCAAAGCGGCCAGACAAGCGCTTAATGCGCAGCCCACTGGATCGACGAAATGTCGATACCGTCCTTATGCATTTCCCAAAGCGGCGACAGATCGCGCAATTTCTGAATCTTGCCCTTGAGCAAGTTAATCACGTAATCCACGTCCTGCTCGGTCGTGAAGCGGCCAACCGTAAAACGGATCGAGCTATGCGCGAGCTCGTCGTTGCGGCCAAGCGCCCGCAACACATAAGACGGTTCCAACGAAGCCGACGTACATGCCGAACCCGACGATACCGCCACGTCCTTCACCGCCATGATCAACGATTCGCCTTCCACGAAGTTGAAGCTGATGTTGAGGTTATGCGGCACACGGGTTTCCATGTCGCCATTCACATACACCTCTTCCATCTCCTTCAAGCCGTTCAGCAAGCGGTCACGCAACATGCGGATGCGCTCGTTTTCAACGGCCATTTCTTCGCGCGCGATCCGGAACGCCTCGCCCATGCCGACGATCTGATGCGTGGCCAGCGTGCCCGAGCGCATACCGCGCTCGTGACCGCCGCCGTGCATTTGCGCTTCAATACGGATACGCGGCTTGCGACGCACGAACAACGCGCCGATACCCTTCGGGCCGTACGTCTTGTGCGCCGAAAACGACATCAGGTCGACCTTCTGCTTTTGCAGATCGATCTCAATCTTGCCGGTCGCTTGCGCTGCATCTACGTGAAATATGATGCCCTTTGCACGCGTGATCTCGCCGATCGCCGCCACGTCCTGGATCACGCCAATCTCGTTGTTCACGCTCATCACGGAAACCAGGATGGTGTCCGGACGGATGGCTGCCTGAAACTTGTCCAGGTCGAGCAAACCGTCGTCCTTCACATCCAGGTAGGTGACTTCGAAACCTTCGCGTTCGAGTTCACGGCAGGTATCGAGCACGGCCTTGTGCTCGGTCTTCACCGTGATGATGTGCTTGCCCTTGCTCTTGTAGAAATGCGCCGCGCCCTTGATGGCGAGGTTGTCCGATTCGGTGGCGCCCGACGTCCAGATGATTTCGCGCGGGTCGCAATTGACCAGCTTCGCGACGTTCTCGCGCGCTTCCTCGACAGCCCGCTCCGCGTCCCAGCCGTATTGGTGGCTACGCGATGCCGGATTGCCGAACTGCTCGCGCAGATACGGAATCATCTTGTCCACCACGCGCGGATCGACCGGGGTCGTTGCGCTGTAGTCCATGTAAATGGGCAGGTGGGGAATGTCGTTGTTCATCAGTTGCTCCGGGGATATGACTCAATTGGCTCGTTCAAGGCGAGACGGCCGCGTCATTGAATAGATACTCAAATAAACGCGGCAGCCGTCAGCCGGCCAGGTTGAAAACGGAATTCGGTCCTTTCGGCGCCACGCGCACCGGTTCCACGCCCGCCGATTCGGTACGCCGGTCGCGCAATACCGCTGGCGATCCTTCGCGTGCGCGCTGCTGGTCGACGAGATCTTTCAGCGAGACCGAGTCGAGATACTCGACCATCTTCTGATTGAGCGTGGACCAGAGTTCGTGGGTCATGCAGTGGCCGTCGTGCTGCTTGGTGCCTTCGCAAGCACCCTTGCCACCGCATTGCGTGGCGTCGATAGGCTCGTCCACCGCAATAATGATGTCCGCGACCGTGACGTTCTCGGCACGGCGCGCCAGATTGTATCCACCGCCCGGACCGCGCACCGACTCGACAATCTCGTGCCGGCGCAACTTGCCGAACAACTGTTCGAGATAGGACAACGAGATATGCTGGCGCTGGCTGATTCCTGCCAGCGTCACCGGGCCCTGCTCCTGGCGTAAAGCCAGGTCGATCATCGCCGTGACGGCGAAACGGCCTTTCGTGGTGAGTCTCATAGTTTGTAAGCTACCGGGGGCTACGGCTAATACTGGATGATTTTGGTCAAGTATAAATAGCCTACGGATTTAGTCAAGTATCTACAGGCATTTTCTTAGGAATTTGCTGAGAATATTGCACCGATTGAAACCTGCTTCCGGGGCCGCGATCAGACCACCAACTGTGTGCGAAGCGCTCGCAGCAAGCCTTCGCAGGCATCCTCGCACTGATCGAGCACGCGTTCAAAACCTTCGTCGCCGCCAAAATACGGGTCGACGACCACGCGGCTGTCGTCACGGGTTGCGAACTCCATCAGCAACCGGATCTTGTCGCGATACTCCGCCGGACACGCTTCGGTCAGCGCGGCGGCGTTGGCGTCGTCCATCGCGATAAGCAGATCGAACCGCGCGAAATCTTCGCGGCTGACCTGCCGGCCGCGCAACGGTGACAAGTCGTAACCCCGTTTCCGGGCAGCTCGCTGTGCGCGTTCGTCGGGCGGCTGGCCGATATGCCAATCGCCGGTACCGGCGGAATCCACCACGATCTTGTCAGATAGCCTCGCCCGTCCCACCTGATGCAGCATCACCGCTTCGGCGCTCGGCGAACGGCAGATATTGCCCAGGCACACGAAACAGACGGCGATAGTGGTCATCAGATTCCAGGCATCGTTGGCTTGAGCGCGATTTGCAATTCGGCTGCCCCGGGCCGACCGGACGGGTCCGCGCGAAGCAGTCCCGAATTATACAAAAGACGGCGTTTGCACGCCCGAGCGGACTCCCCGCAGCCCTAACAGTCGCCCCTGCTCAGAACGTCCCCGAAATAGCCGTAGCCGACGTCCCATTAGCCTGTCGATATCCATTGCCGGCGTTATCGGACTCGACAAGTCCCAGTGAAATCGCACGCGCGAATTCCGCACTGACACTTGCGGCGCTTTGCGGATGGGGTGCTGCAGCCCCGGCAATCGGGTGGATGGCATGGCAATAGCCAGCGAGTGCGAGTGGCACGAGCATCGCAATGGGCCAGTAGGTCGATATTGTCTTTTTCATTTTCAAACCCCTTCTCAGGTCCTGTGGGCTGACGGGCCCACTTCCAGACAATGAGATTTTAAGGGTTTGCACTTATCCCATAAAGATGCCCCAGCACAAAGCATTGTTGCAGTCCTGTCAACAGCGTATGACATATCGGCGTTGTGTTTGGTGGTTCATGAGCAATTCCTGCCACTGTCACTCTGTCACTGCGGAGATAAAACTTTACAAACTTCTTGCGACATCCTCTCCGCGAAACTGTCAGATACGGTAATTAGTTTAAGGAACGTCTTTCCGCTCATGATGAAACTCACAGTTACAGGCCTGATCCTCGCTTCGTCCGCCTTGGTCGCCGGCTGCGCCGTCTACCCGGACGGCACACCCGCTTACGCGACAGGCGGCGGTTATTCCGCATATCCCGCTTACCCGGGCTCTGCGCCTCCCCCGCCTGGCTACGAAGCCGGTTACGGTTACGGTTATGGCTATGGCGCACCGGTCGTGCAGTCGGGCGTGATCATCGACGGCGGCGGCGGATACTACGGCGGCCCCGGCCCGCGCTATTGGAACGATGGCCCGGGTTATCGCCGCCCGCCTCCTCAGGGTGGCCGGGACGATCGGGGCGGCGACCGTGGTAACCGGGGCGGTAACCGAGGAGACAACGGCGGCGGTGACCGGGGCGGTCATGGCGGGCCGCAAGCGGGTGGACCGCAAGGAGGCAGGCCGCAGCCGCAAGCGGGCAATCCGGGCCGGCCGGCACCCGCACCGCAGGCGCAGCAGTCACGCGGGTCTACGCCGTATGTCGGCCGATCTCTCTGGGGTAAGCAGCCGACGCAACAACCCGAGCATAACCACTAGGCCCTTTGCTCCCCTCACTTGCAGACCAAAGCCGCCCGAAGCCTTTTCAGGTTCCGGGCGGCTTTTCTTTTTGTCTGCAGAAAATCTGGCATGTGACGGCTATCGTGCCGCTGAGCCTTTCGCACTTTTCACAATACGAGATACAATCATTATTCCGCTGTTTGACGTATCAACTGATTTTCTCCATGAGCGATACGAACCCGGAATCCCGAACGTCCATACAGGTGATCGAGCGCATGATGCGCCTGCTCGACGCGCTCGCCGCGCACACCGATCCCGTCAGCCTGAAAGAACTCTCGCAGAGCACGTCGCTGCATCCGTCCACCGCGCATCGCATCCTGAACGACATGGTGACGTGCCGTCTGGTCGATCGATCGGACCCCGGCACGTATCGGCTTGGCATGCGCTTGCTCGAGCTCGGCAATCTGGTCAAGGCGCGGCTCTCGGTGCGCGAAGCCGCGATGCCGCCCATGCGCGAATTGCATCGGCAGACAGGCCAGACGGTCAATCTCTCAGTGCGTCAGGGCGATGAGATCGTCTATATAGAACGGGCATATTCTGAACGCTCCGGCATGCAGGTCGTGCGAGCGATCGGCGGCCGTGCGCCGCTGCATCTGACGTCGGTGGGGAAACTCTTTCTCGCGGCCGACGAATCCGCCCGCGTGCGCGCCTACGCCACGCGAACCGGCCTCTCCGGCCACACGCAGAACAGCATTACGGATATTGGTAAGCTCGAGCGTGAATTGTCCTTCGTGCGCAGCCAGGCGTGCGCCCGCGATAACGAGGAACTGGAACTGGGGGTTCGCTGCATCGCCGCCGGCATCTACGACGATACGGGGCGGCTTGTCGCCGGCCTGTCGCTTTCGGCGCCTGCGGACCGGCTGCAAGACTCATGGCTGAATCAACTGAGCGGCACCGCGCTGGAGATTTCGCGCTCGCTCGGATATCGCCCGGAAGCTACCGCGGATTCGCAGCAGCGCTGATATTTTCCGTGCGAGTACGAAAGATTCGCAACATTCGCAGGCGATAAAAAAAACCGGCCCGATCGAACGATCAGGCCGGTTTTTTAACGTTGGGACTCAAACGATTCAGGTACCACCGCCGCCTGCATCGGCGCTGGTAATATGCGGCTCGCCAGCGGTCTCCAGGAAACCGCGCAAACGGCCGGCATCGGCGAAACGTGAATATTTGCCCGATGAGTCCAGCAAGACCATCACGACCGGACGGCCATGAATGGTCGTCTGCATCACCATGCATTCGCCTGCTTCGTTAATGAAACCGGTCTTCTGCAAGCCGATGTCCCAACTCGGATTCCGGATCAGCGCATTCGTGCTGTTGTAGGCCAGATTGCGCTTGCCGGTAAACACGTCGTAGCTGCGATCGGTCGAGAACTTGCGAATCAACGGATATTGATATGCCGCGTTCACCATCTTCACGAGATCGCGGGCGCTCGAAACGTTCTGGCTCGTCAATCCGGTCGAATTCTCGAAGTGCGTGTCGGTCATGCCGAGCATCTTCGCCTTGGCGTTCATTGCAGCGATAAAACCAGGACGCCCATTCGGGTAATAACGCGACAACGCCGCGGCCGCGCGATTTTCCGATGCCATCAGCGCGATATGCAGCATGTCTTCGCGGTTGAGCTCAGAGCCGACCGAAAGACGCGAACCCGTGAATTTCTCGTAGTCGCGATCTTCGTCCGTCACCGTGATTTCTTCGGTCAGCGGCGCCTTGGAGTCGAGCACGACCATGGCTGTCATCAGCTTCGAAATTGAAGCAATAGGCACGACGGCGCGCGAGTTTTTATCGAAGAGTGTTTCTGCTGTGTTCTGGTCCACCACGTACGCGACGCTTGAGCGCAACGCAAGGCTGTCCGGCGTATCGTGCAGGCCGAACGCCTGGCCAACGGTAGGCGGACGCGGCTGGAACGCCACCGAACGCACCGCGGCACGGCGGCCGTGCGCGTCCATCCGGTAACTGACACGATGCCGCCGCATGGCGCGGGGCGCCTCGTCATCCTGTACCGCAGCGGCTTGAGCGACCTTCACGCCCTTCGCCGCCTTGGCGTTGCGCGCGGCGACTTTCGACGACTTGGCGGTTTTAGCTTGCGGCGCAGCGACTGCCCCTTTGGCCAGCTTCTTGGTGGATTTCGAGGTTGGGGTCTTGGCAAAAGCGTCGACCGGTGCGGCCGCGAAAGACGTCGCGAGCGCCACCGACACGGCGACCGACAGTGCAGTGCGGACTGC
Organism: Caballeronia sp. LjRoot34; assembly: GCF_964253815.1. NCBI lineage: Bacteria > Pseudomonadati > Pseudomonadota > Betaproteobacteria > Burkholderiales > Burkholderiaceae > Caballeronia > Caballeronia sp. LjRoot34. The sequence continues at coordinate 1,309,806 of NZ_CAXUSB020000001.1, read as the reverse complement.
AACGCCGTGGATCACCCTGAGCGACGAAAACATTTCGGTTTTCATTAGTGTTCTGTTCTGGACCGGCGAGAGAGTGTCGCCAGTGTAGTAAAGCTTCGAAAAATTAGCAATATTAAGCACTTATCCGCGCTACTTAAACCGGTTTGTAAGACGCGATTTATCGGAGCGAACAAATTCTGAGTTCCGATCGTAAAAAATCATCGCCGATGGCGCAATCGTTTTGACCGCCATACGCCATTGCCAGACATGGGCTATCAGCATCATATCGGCAATAGTTTGTAAAACTTGAGGGAGATTTTTGATCTTGCCCTCAAGGCAAAAATTTCACTGATAGTGTGGACGGCGACAGGAAACGAAGCTTTTCGGCAAGACATGCCGGTTCTCAACGGCATTTCGACCGGTATCGAAAGTTTTTGTTCATACAAACTTTGACGATGTTGATCGATCTCGAATGTTAACGTCGCGTTAACACATTTGGTTTACTGAGTTTCAAACCGTTTCAAATGAAATTTACCGGGCGCAGTGTATCGGGTGCGCCTGAATCGTGCAGGGCGCCGAACGCGACGGCAGCAAGCTGAACGGTCTGGAGATGGATGTCGACGGTGACGTCGATATCGCGGCCGTAACCACCGGCCATTGTGATTGCCACGGGGATATCCCGCCCGGACGCGGCGGTGAACACGAGGGAATCGCGCCTGGCCAGGCCATCGACACTCAGTGCGAGTCGCCCCAACCGGTCGTCGACGTGTGGGTCCGCGCCGGCGAGATAAATAAGCATGGCGGGTTCAAAGCGTTCGAACATCGTCGATAAACCGCCGGAAAGCGCTTCCACATACGCGTCGTCCTCGCAGCCGTCGGGTAGCGCGATGTCGAGATCGCCGATCTCCTTGCTGAACGGATAATTCGACGTGCCGTGCAGCGACAGCGTGAAAACGCTCGGATCGTCCTGGAAGATGGCGGCGGTTCCGTTGCCCTGGTGTACGTCGAGATCGACGATCGCTATGTGCGGCGTGGGCTCGCCGCGCTCCCGCGCCTCGGCCTGTAGCGCCCGGGCAGCGACGGCCGCGTCGTTGAACACACAGAATCCTGCGCCGTGTGACGCATATGAATGATGCGTGCCGCCCGCCAGATTCACCGCGAAACCGCCCTCCCGGGCGGCGTGACACGCAGCGATCGTCGCCCCCACGGAGCGCCGGGAACGCTCCACCATTTCAGGCGACCACGGAAAGCCAATCTCCCGCTGCTCGCGGGCGTCCAACGCTCCGGTCGCCACGCGCTCGATGTAATCACCCGCGTGAACACGCGCCAGCTCGAAATCGGCTGCGATCGGCGCTTCACGCAACTCGACATTCGGCAGTTCGGCCTGCACACGCTCACGCAAAAGGTAATATTTCTGCATGGGAAACCGATGGCCGGCCGGTAGCGGCAAGACGAATCGATCGCTATAAAAGGCTTTCATTCGAAACAAAATTCCACTTTTCCAGAACTGAGATCAGTGTACCGGCAGCATTTGCGTCCTCCGCCCCAAGCTGGTGCAGCGCATCTCGAAATGTAGTTCCACTACAGAGTTCTCCGCTCGTAAGCCATTGTTTAATAAGCAATCGTACGATGTTGCGCCGCACAAAAAGATACTTGACATCTTTAGGAATATCCCTAGAATAGGTTCCATGTTGCGACGCACCAATGGCTGTTCGCCTCATACGGTTTCCGGATTTCCGGTCGCCGCCAAAACCCACGACCCGCGCTGATGATGGGTCGACACTTTCAGGAGCGTGACATGACCCTTTTGACCCCGGAACAAATCGCCGCTGCAAACAAAGCTCAATTCGACACCCTCTTCGGCCTGACGAACAAGGCATTTGAAGGTCTGGAAAAGCTGCTTGAGTTGAACCTGCAAGTTGTGAAGTCGACGCTGGCTGAAAGCCAGGAAAACGCGCAACGCGTGTTGTCGGTGAAGGACGCGCAAGAACTGCTCGCACTGCAAGCCAGCCTGGCTCAGCCGGTCGCGGAAAAGGCGCTGTCGTATGGCCGTCACCTGTATGAAATTGCATCGTCGACGCAAGCTGAATTTGCCCGTGTTGCCGAAGAGCAGTACGAAGACCAGAACCGCAAGGTGCAAACGCTCGTAGAAAACGTCGCGAAGAACGCACCGGCAGGTTCGGAAACGGCTGTCGCCGTGATGAAGTCGGCCATCACTGCCGCCAACACCACGTACGAAACGATCCACAAGGCAAGCAAGCAAGCTGTCGAGATCGCGGAAAGCAACTTCAACGCAGCCGCTACGGCCGCTACGAAGGCTGCATCGCAAGCTACGGCTCAAGCTTCGCGTGCTACCAAGAAAGCGGTCTGAGCGAATTCATTCGCACGCGGTGGCGCCGGGAACTCCGGTGCGGCCGCGAGACGGTCAGGCTGAATAGAAAACCGTTCCAACGAAAGTTGGGGCGGTTTTTTTTCGCCCTCTGTCACCCCAAGGGAATGTCGCGTACAGCGCAAAGGCCGGAAAAAAAACGGCGCGTTCCTGACAGGACGCGCCGCTCTTTAACCAGCCAACCGCGCCTTACTTCTTGCGCTGCGGCGGCAGGTCCGTGCACACACCTTCGTACAACTCGGCGGCCATGCCGATCGATTCGCCGAGCGTCGGGTGCGGATGGATCGTCTTGCCGATATCCTCCGCGTCCGCGCCCATCTCGATCGCCAGACACACTTCACTGATCAGGTCGCCCGCATTCGTCCCGACGATTCCACCACCGATAATCCGGTGCGTTTCTTCATCGAAGATGAGTTTGGTGAAACCTTCGTCGCGACCATTTGCAATCGCCCGGCCCGACGCGGCCCACGGGAACGTGGCCTTGCCGTACTTGATTCCCTCAGCCTTGCACTGATCTTCGGTCTTGCCGGCCCACGCCACTTCGGGATCGGTGTAAGCGACAGACGGAATCTGCAATGCGTCGAAGTACGCCTTTTCACCATGCGCCGCTTCCGCTGCAACGTGGCCTTCGTGCACGGCCTTGTGCGCGAGCATCGGCTGGCCAACCAGATCGCCGATAGCAAAGATATGCTCGACGTTCGTGCGCAACTGCTTGTCGACGTTGATGAAACCGCGATCCGTCACCGCCACGCCAGCCTTGTCCGCACCAATCTTCCCACCGTTCGGGCTACGGCCGACCGCCACGAGCACGAGGTCATAACGTTGTGCTTCAGCCGGCGCTTTTTCGCCTTCGAAGCTCACGTAGATGCCGTCGTCCTTGGCTTCCGCCTTGGTCGTTTTCGTCTTGAGCATGACGTTCGCGAAACGCTTGGCGTTGAACTTCTCCCACACCTTCACGAGATCACGATCCGCACCGGCCATCAGGACATCGAGCATTTCGACCACGTCGATTTCCGCCCCCAGCGACGCATACACCGTCGCCATTTCCAGGCCGATAATGCCGCCGCCGATCACGAGCATGCGTTTCGGGATCTGGCGCAATTCGAGCGCGCCGGTTGAATCCACCACGCGCGGATCTTCCGGCATGAACGGCAGCTTCACGGCTTGCGAGCCCGCTGCGATGATCGCCTGCTTGAACTGCACGACCTTTTTGCCGCCCTCGCCTTCGATCTCCATGTGATTCGGACCGACAAACTTGCCGACACCCGTGACCACCTGGACCTTGCGCGCCTTCGCCATGCCGGCCAGTCCGCCGGTCAGTTTCTTGACGACGCCCGACTTGAAGTCGCGGAGTTTGTCGAGATCGATCGTCGGTTCACCGAAGGAAATGCCGTGGTGCGCGAGTTCCTTCGCGGCGTCGGTGATCGCGGCAGCGTGAAGCAAGGCTTTCGACGGAATGCAGCCAACGTTCAAACATACGCCGCCAAGGGTTGCATAACGTTCCACGATGACCGTGTTCATGCCGAGGTCAGCTGCGCGGAACGCGGCCGAATAACCGCCGGGGCCGGCGCCGAGCACGAGCATGTCGCATTCGATATCGGCGGAACCGGAGAACGACGCGGCTTTCGGTGCGGGCGCGGCAGTCGCTTTTTCGGCCGGCTGCGGCGCGGCGGTCTTCGGTTTTTCCTCAACCTGGCTGACACCGCCGCCCTGGCCTTCAGGCGTGAGGATGACGACGCCTTCGGAGACGTTATCGCCGATCTTGACCTTGACTTCCTTGACCGTGCCCGCTGCGGGCGACGGTACGTCCATGGTCGCTTTATCGGATTCGAGCGTGACGAGCGATTGTTCTTTCTCGACGGTGTCGCCTGCCTTCACGTGAATTTCGATGACCGGGATGTCGGTGAAATCGCCGATATCCGGCACCTTCACGTCTTGCGATCCACCGCCTGCGGGTTTTTGTTCAGCGGGCTTGGACGCGGCCGTTTCTTTCGGCGCCGGTGCATCGGCTTTCGCCGCAGCGGGCTTTTCAGCGGGCGCTGCCGGCTTTTCGCTGCCGGCGTCGGCCGTTTCCACCAATGCGATCACGGTGCCTTGCGAGACTTTATCGCCGGCTTTTACCTTGACTTCCTTGACCGTACCGACGAGATCGCTGGGGACTTCGATGGACGCTTTATCGGATTCGAGGGTGAGGACGCCTTGTTCTTTTTCGATGGCGTCGCCGGCTTTGATATTTACTTCGACGACATCGACGTCTTTGAAATCGCCGATATCGGGTACTTTAAGTTCGGTGAGACTCATGTTGTCCCCTAAAAAGGAAGCGGGCAGAACCAAAGGATGCAACGCGCGGCCCTTGGTTCTGCCGTCGGCAGACTTGCCTTTCTTTGCTTACTTTCTTTGGCAATTCAAAGAAAGTAAGTGCCGCCCCGCACAGGGGCGACTAGCAAAGTGCAGTGCAATGCAAGTTCAATGAAGCGGCTAGCGGGCCAACATAAGCGGCCCGCCAAGCACAAACATCACAAACTCACGCGACGGAAATCCGCCAGCACAGCAGAAAGGTAGGCATTGAACCGCGCGGCCTCGGCGCCATCGATAACCCGATGATCGTACGACAGCGACAAAGGCAGAATCAGGCGAGGTACAAACGCCTTGCCGTCCCACACCGGCTTCATCGCGCCCCGCGACAACCCCAAAATTGCCACTTCAGGCGCATTGATGATCGGCGTGAAATGCGTTCCGCCGATGCCACCCAGTGACGAAATCGAGAAGCATCCGCCTTGCATCTGGTCGGGCTTCAGCTTGCCTTCACGTGCAGCCTTCGACAGATCGGCCATCTCGCGGGCGACATCGACGAGGCCCTTCTTGTCCGCGTCGCGAATCACCGGAACCATCAAACCGTTCGGGGTATCGGCGGCAAAACCGATGTTGTAATACTGCTTGAAGACGAGGTTGTCGCCGTCGAGGCTCGCATTGAACGTCGGGAATTTCTTCAACGCGGCGACCACCGCCTTGATCACGAACGCGAGCATGGTGAACTTCACGCCGGCCTTTTCGTTTTCCTTGTTCAGCGTCACACGCAGCGCTTCCAGGTCGGTGATATCGGCTTCGTCGTTGTTCGTGACGTGCGGAATCATGACCCAGTTGCGATGCAGGTTCGCACCCGAAATCTTCTTGATGCGCGAGAGCGGCTTCGGATCGACCGGACCGAACTTCGTAAAATCGATCTTCGGCCACGGCAGCAGGTTCAACTCGCCGCCACCGGCAGGCGCTGCGGCGGCTGCCGCCGGCGCTTTACCCTGGCCGCTCATCACGCCCTTCACGAACGCGGTCACGTCGGCTTGCGTGATGCGGTTCTTTGGGCCCGAACCCGTTACGGACGACACGTCAACGCCGAGTTCGCGCGCAAACTTGCGCACTGACGGCGATGCATGGCTCGACGTACGCGAGCCTTCGCCAGCGGGAATCGCCGGTGCGAGCGCGAGTGCGGACGGTGCTTCTTTCTGGGCGGGCGCGGCTTTGGCCGGTGCATCCGAAGGCGCTTCTGTCTTCGGTGCTTCCTGCCTGGGAGCAACAGCGGCCGCGGCAGCCGATCCTTCACCGCCTTCCAGCACGAGGATCAACGTGCCTTCCGAGACGTTGTCGCCGACCTTGACCTTGAGTTCCTTGACCGTGCCCGCTGCGGGCGACGGCACGTCCATGGTGGCTTTATCGGATTCGAGCGTAACGAGCGATTGCTCCTTCTCGACCTTGTCGCCGACCTTCACATTCACCTCGATGACCGGAATATCCTTGAAGTCGCCAATATCCGGCACCTTCACTTCAACCGATCCGCCGCCCGACGATGCAGTCGCCGCAGGAGCCTTATCCTGCGCCGGCGCTTCAGCGGGTTTTTCAGCGGCCTTCGGTGCAGCAGCGGCAGCAGCAGCACCGGATTCAGCCGCTTCCAGCACGACGATCAACGCACCTTCCGACACGTTGTCGCCCACTTTGACCTTCACTTCCTTCACGACGCCAGCGGCCGAACTTGGCACATCCATGGTCGCTTTATCGGATTCGAGCGTGACGAGCGATTGCTCCTTCTCGACGGTATCTCCAACTTTCACCAGCACTTCGATCACCGGAATGTCCGTGTAATCGCCGATATCCGGCACCTTGACTTCGATCGCTTGACTCATTGTTCATTGTCTCCTGGGTCGCGACGCGAAAAATCGCCCTGCCACGAGGCTAAAGCCAGGGGCAAGGCGACTTCGCGCAACAACACTCGGGGGCCGATGCGTTAAACCGTCATCGGGTTGGGTTTGGCGGGGTCGAGCGCGTACTTCTTGATCGCGTCGGCGACGACCTTGCGGTCGATCGTGCCTTCGTCGGCCAGCGCATTGAGCGCCGCGACGGTGACCCAGTAGCGGTCGACTTCGAAGAAATGACGCAGTTTTTCGCGCGTGTCCGAACGGCCATAACCGTCCGTGCCGAGCACGACAAACTTGTTCGGCACGTAACCGCGAATCTGGTCGACGAGCGCACGCACATAATCCGTCGATGCCACCACCGGACCTTTCGCGTCCTTCAGCAGCTTCGTCACGTGCGAGACCTGGCGTTCTTCCGTCGGGTGCAGCAGGTTCCAGCGCTCCACTTGCGCGCCTTCGCGTGCCAGTTCCGTGAAGCTCGGAACGCTCCAGAGATCGGCGGCCACGTTCCAGTCGTTCTTGAGCAGGTCGGCAGCGGCGATCACTTCATTGAAGATCGTGCCCGCGCCCATCAGCTGAACGCGCGGCGTTTTTGCGTCGGCATCCGATTTGCGGAACGAGTACATGCCCTTGATGATGTCGGTGGCTACCGTTTCACCTTGCGGAATCGCCGGGTGTTCGTAGTTCTCGTTCATCACCGTGACGTAGTAGTACACGTCTTCCTGCTCGGCCACCATGCGACGCAAACCGTCCTGCATGATCACCGCGAGTTCGTAACCGAAGGTCGGGTCGTAGCTCACGCAGTTCGGCACCGACGCCGCCCACATCAACGAATGGCCGTCTTCGTGCTGCAGCCCTTCGCCGTTGAGCGTCGTACGCCCGGCCGTGCCGCCCAGCAGGAAACCGCGCGAACGCATGTCGCCCGCTGCCCACGCCAGGTCGCCGATACGCTGGAAGCCGAACATGGAATAGAAGATGTAGAACGGGATCATGATCTCGCCGTGCGTCGAATACGACGTCGCGGCCGCGATCCAGTCACACATCCCGCCGGCTTCGTTGATCCCTTCCTGCAGGATCTGGCCGGTTTCCGATTCGCGATAGAACATCAACTGATCGGAATCTTCCGGCACGTACTTCTGGCCGTCCTGATTCCAGATACCGATCTGGCGGAACAAACCTTCCATACCAAAGGTACGCGATTCGTCCGGCACGATCGGCACGATGCGTTTGCCGAGCGCCTTGTCCTTCAGCAGGATGTTGAGAATCCGCACGAACGCCATGGTCGTGGAGATCTCGCGGCCCGGACCCGTGCCCTTGAGCACCGGTTCGAACGCCGACAGATCCGGCACCGGCAGCGACTCGGCTTTCTGACGGCGCGCCGGCAGATAACCACCCAGTTCCTGGCGACGAGCGCGCATGTACTCGAGTTCCTTCGACCCTTCGTCGAACTCCAGATACGGCACGTCGGCGATCTGGTCGTCGGGTATCGGCAGCTTGAACTGATCGCGGAACTTCATCAGCTGATCTGTGTGCAGCTTCTTCTGCTGATGGGTGATGTTCATGGCCTGACCGGCTTCGCCCATGCCATAACCCTTGATGGTCTTGGCGAGGATGACGGTCGGCTGCCCCTTCGTCTTCGATGCTTCCGAATACGCCGCGTAAATCTTGTGCGGATCATGGCCGCCGCGATTCAGGTTCCAGATGTCCTCGTCGGACCATTCCGCCACCATCGCCTTGAGTTCCGGCGTGTTGAAGAAATGCTCGCGCACGTAGGCGCCCGACTCCGACTTGTAGGTCTGGTACTCGCCGTCTACCACTTCCATCATCCGGCGCATCAGCGCACCGGTTTTATCGCGGGCAAAGAGCGAATCCCAGCGGCTACCCCACACCACCTTGATCACGTTCCATCCAGCACCGCGGAATTCACTTTCGAGTTCCTGGATGATCTTGCCGTTGCCGCGAACCGGGCCGTCGAGACGCTGCAGGTTGCAGTTGATCACGAAGACGAGGTTATCGAGCCGTTCACGGCCGGCCATGCCGATTGCGCCGAGCGATTCCGGTTCGTCCGTTTCGCCGTCGCCAAGGAATGCCCAGACCTTGCGGCTGCCGGCCTTGATGATGCCGCGCGCATCCAGGTACTTCATGAAACGCGCCTGATAGATCGCCATGATCGGGCCGAGGCCCATGGACACGGTCGGGAACTGCCAGAAGTCCGGCATCAGCCACGGATGCGGATACGACGAAATGCCTTCGCCGCCCACTTCCTGGCGGAAATTATCGAGCTGACTTGCTTTCAGGCGGCCGAGCAAAAACGCACGCGAGTACACACCCGGCGACGAATGGCCCTGCACGAACACGAGGTCCCCGCCATGTTCGGGGGACGGTGCGTGCCAGAAATGGTTGAAGCCGACGTCATACAGCGTGGCCGCCGATGCGAACGAAGCAATGTGGCCGCCCACGTTCGTGTCCTTGCCCGCGCGCAGCACCATGGCGATGGCATTCCAGCGCGTGTACGAGCGGATCTTGTGTTCGATGTCCTGATCGCCGGGAATCTTCGACTGGGCGGCGACCGGAATGGTGTTGATGTACGGGGTGTTAGCGGAAAACGGCAGATGTTCGCCGTGCACGCGCGCGAATTCGATCTGCTTTTCGATCAGGTAATGGGCGCGATCCGGACCTACTGCCGAAATCACGCCGTCGAGGGCTTCCAGCCACTCAGCGGTTTCCTGGGGATCTTCGTCGTCCTTGGCGTTGGCGACATATTTCATCACTTCGTCGGGTACAGCGGACATGCTCGTCTCCTGATTTGAGGAACGCTCTGTGAACAGACGACGCGAGCCTTTAAGCCATCCGCAAGACACAATTGCGGAAAACAATGAGGGACAAGCGCGCGTGCGGCAATTCTAAAGAGCCTCAGAACGGTAGCGCAAGCAATTTTTCGAATCATGAGACTCAATCTCATAATGCGAAAAAATGCTGCAACGCACCGTGGGACAAGGACTTTTTGTTAGACGCGTTGGTGTCCTTGCGATCAATTGCGGGCCTTTTCAAGACTTTTTACGCCATTTAACAGTGTGGCGCTGCGTTACAATTGCGCGCATGTTGACCGAACGGCTTTTCGCACGCTCGGCGCGCTCGAAGGGCAAACCCAACGACTCGGCGCCGACCCGCTGGCACCACGGACCGTGGTGGTCAAACTCGTACTTGCTGACCCCGTTGATCTCGATTCTGGTCTTCCTGGTCGTGATGAGCCTGATCTTGTGGAGTCTCAACCGGCGCGAACAGCAACAGCAGGAAGACACGCTCTACCGTAACGTGGCTTGGGCGCAGCAGCAAATCAGGCTTTCCATGACTGGGGCGCAGGAGCAGATTCAGGCGTTGGCGCGTGACATCGCGACGGGCCATGGGGACCCGCAGACGTTCCAGAGTTCCACCGGCGACATCATGCAGGGGCATCCCGAAATCCTCTACATGAACTGGTACACGGCGCAGCACAAGCCCCGCTGGCCCAATACCCCGCTGCCCGTGCTCGGTTCACGGCTCGCCAAGCCCACGGATGCTCAGATGGACGACGCCGTCCAGTCCGCCTTCGACGAAGCCCGCACCAGCCGCCGGCAGGTCTACTCGCCACTTCTGTACGACGATTTAGGCAATGGCTACATCACGTTGCAGACGCCGGTTTATCGCGACCGCGATTTTCTCGGGTCAATTGCGGCGGTGTTTTCCATCGAGGGGATTCTCAAGCATGACATCCCCAGCGAACTCTCCGCCAAGTACAAGATTTCCATTACCGATCTGAACAATCGCGAGCTCGCGACCACGTCCAGCCGGCCGCGCCTGCCGCGCGACATGTTCTACGACCTGCCGCTCGATCCGCCGGGCCAGGGGGTATCGGTACGCGTTTATTCGTATCCGCAACTGACGAATTTCACGAACAACACGCTCGTCTGGCTGGTCGCCGGCCTGTCTTGTTTTGTGTTGTGGAGCTTGTGGAGCCTCTGGAAACACACCCGGCAACGCTTTGAAGCGCAACAAGCGCTCTACGCCGAGGCATTTTTCCGCCGGGCGATGGAAAATTCAGTGCTGATCGGCATGCGCGTGCTCGACATGCACGGCCGCATCACGCACGTGAATCCCGCGTTTTGCCGGATGACCGGCTGGGACGAAAGCGATCTCGTGTCCAAAGTGGCGCCCTTTCCGTACTGGCCGAAAGACGCATATCCTGAAATGCAGCGGCAACTGGATATGACCTTGCGCGGCAAGGCGCCTTCATCCGGCTTCGAATTGCGCGTGCGTCGCAAGGACGGTTCGTTCTTCCATGCGCGGCTTTATGTCTCGCCGCTGATCGATAGTTCAGGCCGGCAGACCGGCTGGATGTCGTCGATGACCGACATTACCGAGCCGCGCCGCGCTCGTGAAGATCTCGCCGCCGCGCATGAACGCTTCACCACCGTGCTGGAAAGCCTCGACGCGGCGGTATCCGTGCTCGCCGCCGACGAAGCCGAACTGCTGTTCGCGAATCGCTATTACCGGCACCTGTTCGGGATTCGCCCGGACGGCCATCTCGAACTGGCGGGCGCGGGTTTCGACACGGCGCAGGCGTCGTCGGATTCCATCGATATGGTCGATACCTACGCCGGCCTGCCCGCCACCGCGCTGACCGAAAGCACCTCGGACGCGCAGGAAGTGTATGTGGAGAGCATCCAGAAGTGGTTCGAAGTGCGTCGCCAGTACATTCAGTGGGTGGACGGCCATCTCGCGCAGATGCAGATTGCGACCGACATCACCACGCGCAAGCAGGCGCAGGAACTGGCCGATCAGCAGGAAGAAAAACTGCAATTCACCAGCCGTTTGATGACGATGGGCGAAATGGCGTCGTCGTTGGCGCACGAGTTGAACCAGCCTTTGGCCGCGATCAATAATTACTGTTCGGGTTGCGTTGCGCTCGTCAAATCGGGCCGCATGACGCAGGACGCGCTGTTGCCCGTGCTCGAAAAAACGGCGCAGCAAGCGGTGCGCGCGGGCATGATCATCAAGCGCATTCGCGAATTCGTGAAGCGCAGCGAACCGAAACGCCAGCCTACGCGCGTGGCGGATATCGTCGCGGATGCCGTCGGCCTCGCGGAAATCGAAGCGCGCAAACGCAAGATTCGCATTCTCACCGAGATCCGCTCGCGTATGCCCGTGATTCATGTGGACCCGGTGCTGATCGAGCAGGTGCTCGTGAACTTGTTGAAAAACGCCGCGGAAGCCATGCACGATGCCAAGCCGAACGCCGTCGATCCTGTGATCCGCGTGCTCGTGCAGCGCGTGGACGGCGGGTTTGTCTGCGTGAGCGTAGTGGACCAGGGGCCCGGCGTGGACGAAGCCACGGCCGAGCGCCTTTTCGAACCTTTCTACAGCACCAAGTCCGACGGTATGGGCATGGGCTTGAACATTTGCCGATCGATCATAGAATCGCATCGTGGACGTCTTTGGGTGGTGAACAATATCGATGCCTCCGGCACCGTGACTGGCGCCACATTCCATTGCAGTTTGCCAATCGGAGAAGCCGATGGTCCGGGCAGTAGCGGACCGGAAGCTCTCAGTCATCAACCCACACAACAAACTGTTACGGGAGAGCTATGAGCACAGTCACCACTCAGGAAACCGTCTTTGTCGTCGACGACGATGAAGCCGTGCGTGATTCTTTGCGCTGGCTGCTTGAAGCCAATGGCTACCGCGTCTCGTGTTTTGCGAGCGCTGAGGCGTACCTCGACGCGTATCTCCCGATCGCCCATTCTGGCGCAATCTCGTGCCTGATACTGGACGTACGGATGTCCGGCATGAGCGGTCTCGAATTGCAGGAGCGGCTGATTGCGGAAAACTCGCTGCTGCCGATCATCTTCGTGACGGGTCACGGCGACGTGCCTATGGCTGTGTCGACCATGAAGAAGGGCGCGATGGATTTCATCGAAAAGCCGTTCGATGAAGCCGAGTTGCGCAAGCTGGTTGAACGCATGCTGGACAAAGCGCGTACCGAGAGTTCGAGCGTGCAGCAACAGCGTGCCGCGGCTGAGCGGTTGGGCAAGCTGACGGCGCGGGAGCATCAGGTGCTGGAGCGGATTATTGCAGGGCGTTTGAACAAGCAGATTGCTGATGATCTTGGTATCAGCATCAAGACGGTCGAAGCGCATCGCGCGAACATCATGGAGAAGCTTTCCGTGAATACGGTTGCGGATTTGCTCAGGCTGGCACTGTCCAACAAGCCGCAGACGCAGTCGGCCCAATAGGGGTTTTAGGGCTTCTCGCTGGTACGCCGAGGGGCGGCTTTTTGCGCCTCGGCGGCAGTGGCTTTGGTTTGTGCCCGGTCGAAGCCGAATCGCCCCTCCCGGCCAGTGACAAAAAAGCGTCAAGAAATACAGACAGACCCAAACCGGCCATCGTCCCAAGCGCCGCACCGCCCGCCGCACCCGCATCCCCGTCCGGTATAATCAAACACTCACCGCACCGCCGCGCCGCACTGGCGCAACAGGCCCCTTGCGACCCTGCGCCCTCAAGAAAAGCAGCGGACTTGTTCTCCGCCCAGACCTCCTATGACCGCCCAAATCATCGACGGCAACGCCCTCTCCAAGACCCTTCGCGCCGATGTAGCCGTACGTGCCGCCGCCCTGACCGCCCGTGGCCAGCAACCCGGCCTGGCAGTCATTCTCGTCGGTGAAAATCCGGCCAGCGAGGTCTACGTCCGCAACAAGGTAAAAGCCTGTCAGGACAACGGCTTGCATTCCGTATTCGATCGTTTCCCGTCCACGCTCACCGAAAGCGAATTGCTGACGCGGCTCGACGACCTGAACAACGATCCGAACGTGCACGGCATCCTGGTGCAACTTCCGTTACCGAAACATATCGATAGCCACAAGGTCATCGAAGCCATCGCGCCGGCCAAGGACGTAGATGGTTTCAACGTCGAAAACGCGGGCGCGCTGATGACCGGCAAACCGCTGTTTCGCCCGTGCACGCCGTATGGCGTGATGAAGATGTTCGAAGCGCATGGCATCCCGCTGGAAGGCGCGAATGCAGTCGTGATCGGACGCTCGAACATCGTCGGCAAGCCAATGGCCATGCTGCTGCTCGAAGCCGGCGCCACGGTCACCATCACGCACAGCAAAACGCGCGATCTGGCCGCGCTGACGCGCAACGCGGATGTGGTCGTCGCGGCAACCGGCCGGCGCAATATCCTGACCGCCGACATGGTCAAACCCGGCGCAACAGTGATCGACGTAGGCATGAATCGCGACGAGAACGGCAAACTCTGCGGCGACGTGGATTTCGCGGGCGTGAAGGAGGTGGCCGGTTTCATCACCCCCGTGCCGGGCGGCGTCGGGCCAATGACCATCACCATGCTGCTGGTAAATACCATCGAAGCGGCCGAACGCGCGATGCAGCAGGATCGGGATTAAAGCGTTGGGGCAACGCTCTTCAGCGCTTACATGCATGATGGGCGCACCGGCCGCCCACTTACCGCACCAACACGCACAGCCGGCACGCCGATCGGGTAAATCGCCGCGTTAGCCAGAATCGATTTGAGAATCGGCGGAAGCGTCCCCACAATAGTGAATAGCCCAACCGTCGAAATCGCGCGCTGTGTCAGGCGCGGCGTCACGTTCATCGTCGCATCCATTTTTATCCGAGACCGGGAGAGTCATGTCCAGTTCGACACCATCGAATATCGCGAATCAAGCTCAGACCCAAGCTCAGGGCAACCCCCTGCTCGACTTCTCCGACCTGCCCCGTTTCAACGACATCAAGCCGGAACACGTGACGCCCGCGCTCGACGTCCTGCTCGCCGATGCAAAAGCCGCCGTCGATCACGCCAGCGCGCCTGAGACCCCGGCTACGTGGCGAGACATCGTGGAAAGCGTGGAGCGCGCGAGCGAACGCCTGTCGCGTGCGTGGGGCGTGATCGGCCACCTGAATGCCGTCGCCGATACCCCCGAATTACGCGCCGCCCACGCCGAGAATTTGCCGCGCGTGACGGAGTTCTCAGCGAGCGTCGGGCAGAACCTGGCGCTCTATGAGAAATACAAGGCGATTGCGGCGAGCGAGGAACACGCATCGCTTTCAGTTGAGCAGAAGAAAATGCTCAGTAACGAGTTGCGCGGGTTCCGTTTGTCGGGCGCCGAATTGCCCGAAGATAAAAAGCCCCGGTTTGCGCGCGTTCAGGAAGAACAGGCGGCGTTATCGAAGGCATTCTCCGACCATGTCCTCGATGCCACGAATGCGTTTTCGTATGTCGTCACCAAGGAAAGCGAACTCGCCGGTTTGCCGGAAGACGTGATCGAAGCGGCACGCGAAGCCGCGCAGAAAGAAAGCCGTGAGGGCTGGAAGTTCACGCTGCATTTCCCTTCGTATTTCCCCGTGATGCAGTACGCGGAGCATCGACCGCTGCGTGAAGCGATGTATCGCGCCTATGTGACGCGCGCCTCCGAACTGGGTGCGAACTACGGCAACGGCAAGCCAGACTGGGACAATACGGCGAATGTCGTCGAGCAGTTGAAGCTGCGCGCCGAAGAAGCCCACGCGCTCGGCTATCAGAACTTCGCTGAGGTATCGCTTGCACCGAAGATGGCGGAATCGCCGGAACAGGTGGTTGCGTTCCTTGAGGACCTGGCTGTGCGTGCACGCCCACACGCCGAGAAGGACTGGATGGAGTTGCGTGCGTTCGCCGCGACCGAGCTCGGCATGCCGGAATTGCAGCCGTGGGACTCGACCTTCGCCGCGGAGCGCCTGCGCCAGCAGCGTTATTCGTTCTCGGAAAACGAAGTGAAGCAGTATTTCCCGCAAGAGGCCGTGCTGAAGGGCTTGTTCAAGGTCACGGAGACGCTGTTCGGCGTGAGTATCCGCCGCGATGAAGCCGCCGTCTGGAATCCGGAAGTGCGCTTTTTCCGCGTCGAAAACAAGGACGGTTCGCTCGTCGCGCAGTTCTATCTGGACCTGTATGCGCGCGAAGGCAAACGCGGCGGCGCCTGGATGGACGACGCCCGCTCGCGGCACAAACGCCGTGAAGGCGGCGTTCAGACGCCCGTCGCGTATCTGACGTGCAACTTCTCCGCGCCCGTTGGCGGCAAACCAGCGTGTTTTACCCACGACGAAGTCATCACCCTGTTCCACGAATTCGGGCACGGCTTGCATCATATGCTGACGCGCGTCGATGAACTTGGGGTATCGGGTATTAACGGCGTGGAATGGGATGCGGTCGAACTGCCGTCGCAGTTCATGGAGAACTTCTGCTGGGAGTGGGACGTACTCACCGACATGTCCGCTCACGTGGACACGGGCGCCACGCTGCCGCGCGAACTCTTCGACAAGATGCTCGCCGCGAAGAACTTCCAGAGCGGTCTGGGCACGTTGCGCCAGATCGTGCTCTCCATGTTCGATATCCAGCTTCACAGCGACTACGATCCGGCCGGCGCGACGAACGTCAACGACTTCGCACGTGAGATCAACGAGCGGTTCCACGTCGTGCCGCAAGCGCCTTTCTCCCGTTGGACCAATACCTTCACGCACATTTTCGCCGGCGGGTATGCCGCGGGGTATTACAGCTACAAGTGGGCGGAAGTGCTGTCGGCGGATGCGTATGCCGCGTTCGAAGAGGCCGCGAAGCTAGGTGGTGGATCAGTGCTTGATGCGACAACGGGCATTCGGTACCGGCGCGAGATTCTTGAAGTAGGCGGCAGCCGGCCAGCGATGGACTCGTTCAAGGCATTCCGCGGCCGGGAACCGAATATCGATGCGCTGTTGCGGCATAACGGCATGTCGCCGGAGACGGCGCATTGAGGTTATGACAGCGGCGACGCTGTTTGAATGATTGAAGAAGACCGTTCCAACTCGCGTTGGAACGGTTTTTTTATGTGCTTTATTTAGAGGGGTCTCGACTTATCGATCCAGCCGAAAATTCACTTCCTCCGGCCGGCCTTCCAGACTGAGTTGCGCCCGCATCGCCGGCGCGCGGCTGACCACCTTGCCGCGACGAAGCACCGCTATTCGCGCCGCCCGCAAGCGAATCGCTTCAACCGGGTCGCGCGCGTCCAGTACCACGCAATCCGCGTTGTTGCCCACGGCAATCCCATATCCTTCGATACCCAGGATTTTCGCCGGCGTCGTCGTCACCGCTTCGAACGCGGCACGCATTGCATCGATGCCCGTCATCTGCGCGACGTGCAGACCCATGTGCGCCACTTCCAGCATGTCGCCAGAGCCCAGGCTGTACCACGGGTCCATCACGCAGTCGTGGCCGAACGCTACGTCTACCCCCGCTGCCATCAACTCCGGCACGCGCGTCATGCCTCGGCGCTTGGGGTAGGTATCGGCGCGGCCTTGAAGCGTGATGTTGATCAGCGGATTCGCGATCGCGGCCACGCCGGAGTCGCGAATCAACGGGATCAGCTTGCTCACGTAGTAGTTGTCCATGGAATGCATCGACGTCAGGTGCGAACCCGTGACGCGTCCCTGCAGACCCAGCCGATGGGTCTCCGACGCCAAGGTTTCTATATGGCGCGACATTGGATCGTCGGATTCGTCGCAATGCATGTCCACGCGCAGGCCCTTCTGCGCCGCGAACTCGCAAAGAAGGCGCACGGACTCGGCGCCATCGGCCATCGTGCGTTCGAAATGCGGAATGCCGCCGACTACATCGACGCCCATTGATATCGCGCGCTTCAGGTTCTCGAACGCGCCGTTGCTCCGCAAAACGCCGTCCTGCGGGAACGCAACGAGTTGCAAGTCCAGATACGGCTTCACACGGCGCTTCACTTCCAGCAACGCCTCCACGGCGAGCAGACGCGGATCGCAGACATCCACGTGAGATCGAATCGCGAGCAGGCCACGCGCGACGGCCCAGTCGCAATACTGCATCGCCCGGTCGACCAGTGCGTCCTGTGTCAACTCGGGCTTCAGCTCACCCCATAACGCGATCCCTTCCAGCAGCGTTCCCGACGCGTTCACCCGCGGCAAACCGTAGGACAGCGTGGCGTCCATGTGGAAATGCGCATCGACGAACGGCGCGGTGACAAGAGAACCCGCGGCATCGATTTCCTCCGGTGCAGCGGCGGCGAGTTGCGGTTCGATCGCGGTGAAACGCCCGCCTTCGATGCCGATGTCCACCAGATCGCGGGAATCTGCGAGCGCTGCGTGTCGAATGATCAGGTCCATGAGGTTGTCCTTTCGCCAAGTGTTTCGATGATTGTAGCGGGACAGAAAGCTCGATTTCCGGAGTGCTGGCCACGTTAGCCATTTGGTCGACTACAGCAAACTTGGGCGACCGATCACAGTGACCACTCCACTTTCCCGATGGTTGGCTTTCGTCACTACGCTCAAATCACTCCGATGCCGATTCCCGAGTGAGCAAGATCAGATCACTACATTCAATCGATGCCTTGAGTTTTCGTATCCAGTGGGATACACTTTACCAAGGCATCCCACTTAACGTTATCTGGGATCCACACGCATGACGAACACAATCAATCAAACGCACGACTTTTCGGCTTGGCTGTTGGGCGTGACTGATGTGTTAGCAAGAGCCGCCATCTTGATCCGGATCAAACGCGCCGCGTTGGGAAATTTCGGCGATTGCCATGACGTCGGCGGCAGCGTGTGGGAAATGCGGATTCACACAGGCGCGGGCTATCGTGTGTATTACGTGCGTGACGGCTTGACGGTTTATCTATTGTTGGCCGGCGGAAGCAAGCAAGGGCAGATATCGGATATCGCCCGAGCGAAGGCCATGTGGCAGCGAATCAGACAGGAACGGAAATGAACTCAACTCACATTTCAACTTTCGACGCATCCGACTATCTCGATAGCGAAGAGGCCATCGCGGCCTATCTGAACGAGGCGCTTGCCTCGGGGAACTCCGACATTCTCCTGTCCGCTCTTGCCGATGTTGTGAAAGCACGCGGCATGTCGAAAGTTGCCTCCGAAGCGGGTGTGCAACGCGAAAGCCTGTACAAGTCGCTGGCTGAGGGGGCGAAACCCCGATTTGAGACCATCCAGAAAGTGGCCGCTGCGTTGGGGGTGAAACTTGTCGCCGTGCCGGTCCATCACTGACGCCCTTCGCCTTGAGGACCTAAGGCCGGTGGCTCAGGTAAGCTGCGCCCACGCTTCAATCAATCGGGCCTATAACGCCGAAAGACCAATAGACAGCTTAACGCTCACGCCAACAGCTCATCACTGACGAGAGTCAATCTCCGCACCAATCAAATGAAAATTGCCACCTGGAACGTCAACTCCCTCAAGGTCCGCCAACAGCATGTGATCGACTGGCTGGCAACAAGCGGCGTCGACGTGTTGTGCTTGCAGGAACTCAAGCTCACCGACGACAAATTCCCCGTCGCCGAACTCGCGGCCGTCGGCTACAGAAGCTGGTTCGCCGGTCAGAAGACCTACAACGGCGTCGGTATTCTGGTACGCGACAGCCTGGCGGTCGACGAAACCACGGTCGTGCGCAATATCCCGGCGTTCGAAGATCCGCAGCAACGCGTGATTGCCGCGACGGTCGAGGGCGTGCGAATCATCTCGGCGTATTTTCCCAACGGCCAGGCTCCGGGCACGGAAAAATTCGCGTACAAGATGCGCTGGCTCGAGGCGCTGCGGGACTGGATCGAGGGCGAGATGAAGACCTATCCGCAACTCGCGCTGCTCGGTGACTACAACATCGCGCCGGAAGATCGCGACGTCCACGACCCGAAAGCGTGGGAAGGCCAGAACCTCGTCTCGCCCGAAGAACGCGCGCATTTCGTGCAGTTGATCGAACTAGGTCTCACCGACACCTTCCGCATGTTCGAGCAGCCGGAGAAGCTTTACACCTGGTGGGACTATCGGATGCTCGGGTTCCGTCGTAACGCGGGACTGCGCATCGATCACATTCTGGTCACGGCAGAACTCGCCGCACGATGCACAGCTTGCGAAGTGGACAAAGTGCCGAGAAAGTGGGAACAACCGTCGGATCACGCGCCGGTAATCGCAACTATTAACTGAATAGGGAGTGCTCTGGCAGTGGAGCGTTAACGCGGAAGCTGTGCCAAGCGCCAGGCGACTGCGTTATGTCTCGTTCGGAACTTGAGGCGAGAAGCTCGCTATCAAATACGCCCATAAATGCAGGCGAAGAACCGCGGCGAGGGCGTCGGCAGACGCCCTCCACTACCCGGCATCAGGCGTCCAGGTGCAACTCCTGAATCTTGCGTGTGATCGTATTGCGGCCGATCCCTAGCCGCTCGGCCGCTTCCACTTTCCGGCCGCGCGTGAAGTCGAGCGCCTCGCGAATCACCGCAGCTTCAAAGCGCCGCGCGAGTTCGTCCATGACATCGGCGGTATTCTCACGAAGCAATCGCGCAACCTCGGTCCGTAGGCCGTTTTCCCACACGCTCGCGGGAACGCCGGCAGGCGGCGTACCAAGCGATGCAGGCAAACCGCCGGCACCACCCGATAGGGCCGCGTTCGACCCGCCGCCAATTTCCGCCGCCGAGGCGGTCAACGCAGTGCTCTCACCCGCGTATTCCTGAGTCGGCGTGAGATCCGGCGGCAAATCCTTTTGCTCGATCGTCTGCGCCGGCGCCATCACGGTCAGCCAGTTACACAGGTTTTCGAGTTGCCGTACATTGCCTGGAAACGGCAGCGATGCCAAAAAACCAAGCGCATCTTCCGATACGCGCTTCGGCTCGACACCGAGATCGCGCGCGCTTTTCTGCAGGAAATGCCGCGTGAGCAACGGAATGTCTTCACTACGCTCTCGCAACGCGGGCAGGCGCAAGCGAATCACGTTCAGCCGATGATACAAGTCCTCCCGAAACAACCCTTGCCGCACGCGTGATTCGAGGTTCTGGTGAGTCGCCGCGATCACCCGAACGTTCGCCTTCAACGGGTTGTGGCCACCCACGCGATAAAACTGCCCATCGGATAACACACGCAACAGACGCGTCTGCAAATCAAACGGCATATCGCCGATTTCATCGAGAAACAACGTACCGTTTTCAGCTTGCTCGAACCGCCCCTGCCGCATCGCCTGCGCACCCGTAAACGCGCCGCGCTCGTGGCCGAACAACTCGGACTCAAGCAGATCCTTCGGAATCGCAGCAGTGTTCAACGCAATGAACGGCCCATTCGCGCGCGGGCTATGGCGGTGCAGCGCACGCGCGACAAGCTCCTTTCCGGTGCCTGATTCGCCCGTGATGAGCACGGTGGCGGCGGAATGTGACAGACGGCCGATCGCGCGAAACATGTCCTGCATCGCCGGCGCCTGGCCAAGCATCTCAGGCGTTTCGGTGACGCTGTTATCGTAGGCCGCTTCCCCGCGCATGCTTTCATCGACGGCGCGGCGGATCAATTCAACGGCCTTGTCGACATCGAACGGCTTTGCCAGGTATTCGAACGCACCGCCCTGGAACGCAGCCACGGCGCTGTCGAGATCGGAGAACGCCGTCATGATGATGACCGGCAAACCGGGCAGCTTATCGCGCACAGTTTGCAACAATTCAAGTCCCGAACCTCCCGGCATGCGGATGTCGGACACAAGCACTTGCGGACTTTCCTGTTCAAGCGCTATAAGCGCGTCGCGGACGCCGGAAAAACTGCGCGTGGCGAAGTTCTCTCTTGCGAGCGCTTTTTCAAGCACCCAGCGGATGGATTGGTCGTCGTCTACTATCCAGATCGGCTTCATATAGTTCGGCGAGATGTCTTCGTGTGGTTCGGTATAAGCCCGTCGAAACGGTCAGGCGTACTAGCGCTTTTCAAAATGTCGATGAACCCTCGTGATCGATCCTTAACCTTGACTCCATGCTTCGGTACTTCGATCCTTCATCGGCGTCCGGTCAGCCGCCGAACGGCAACAAGATGGTGAACTCGGTACAACCAGGCTTGCTTTCCACTTCGATCAACCCATCGTGCTGCTGCACGAACGTCTGTGCGAGCGTAAGGCCCAGTCCACTTCCATCTTCCCGCCCGGACACAAGCGGATAGAAAATCCGGTCGCGTATCTCTTCCGGGATTCCGGGACCGTTGTCAGTGATATGCAAGTCCAGTGCCAGTTTGTGCAGGCGCTTGCCAATCGTCACTTTGCGCGCAATACGGGTACGCAATTCGATACGCGCATCGCCTTGTGAAATGCGTTCGCGCAGCGCTTCCGCCGCGTTACGCACGATGTTGAGCAATGCCTGGATAAGCTGCTCTTTATCGCCGCGCAAGTCGGGCACGCTCACGTCGTAATCGCGATCGAGCGTGAGGCCACGCGGAAACTCCGCGAGAATCACGGCGCGCACGCGTTCGCATACTTCGTGAATATTCACGTCGCCAACAATATGCGGATGCCGATGCGGCTCAAGCAACCTGTCTACCAAGGTTTGTAGCCGATCCGATTCCTTGATGATCACCTGCGTGTATTCGCGCAACTCGTCGCGTTCACGCGCGCCCAACTCGAACTCGAGCAGTTGCGCTGCGCCTCGAATGCCGCCAAGCGGATTCTTGATTTCATGCGCGAGGTTGCGAATCAGCTGCTTGTTGACCGCCGTCAGATCGTGAATACGCTCCTCGCGGTCGGTCTTCAAATGCCGCTCGTTCTCGAATAGTTCGAGCAGCACGTAATTCGGTGCGACTTCCAGATACGCAACAATCGCGTGAACATGCAACGGCTCGCGGCCGGGACGTTCGAGCACGGCGTCGAGATGCGTTGCGTTGAAACGATGATCGGCAATCGACGCAATGGTCGTCACCAGTTCGTCCGCATTGGCGAACAGTTCAGGCCATGAGGTTTGAGCCAGTTGCTTGCGCGAGCGCTCCAGCATGGCTTCCGCCGACGGATTCGCGAACGCGATCTTGAGGCTCAACTTGTCGAGCACAAGCACGACCGTGGGCAGCGCTTCCATGCCCGGCAGCAAATGCGTAGCGACGAGCGCGGCGTCGTCGGACAACGAGTTGTCGGGAGGACTCTTTCTCGCCTTGATGAGATTCTTGAGAACCATCGTGCAGTGAGACCCGGTCTTGAAACTTGTCAGGAGAAGTGCCGGCGATTAAAAAAAGGGACGGCACGCCGTCCCTTTTCGATCACTCGACACTCCTGCTTCGCGTCAGGCGACGCACTTCTCCGCAAGACAGCGAACGAAGAAGCACGCGCGCCATGCAACGCGCTTTACAGCGAGTAGTACATTTCGAACTCGATCGGATGCACAGCCTGGCGATAGCGCTGCAGTTCATTCGTCTTCAGTTCGATATACGCGTCGAGCATGGAATCGGTGAACACACCGCCGACCGTCAGGAACTCACGGTCAGCGTTAAGCGCGTCCAGCGCTTCGTCGAGGCCGGCACACACGGTCGGGATCTTTGCATCTTCTTCCGGCGGCAAGTCGTACAGGTTCTTGTCAGCGGCTTCGCCCGGGTGGATCTTGTTCTGCACGCCATCCAGACCGGCCATCATCAGCGCCGAGAAGCACAGGTACGGGTTTGCCATCGGATCCGGGAAACGCGTTTCGATACGGCGGCCCTTCGGGTTCGACACGTGCGGAATGCGGATCGAAGCCGAACGGTTCTTCGCCGAGTAAGCAAGCTTGACCGGTGCTTCGAAGTGCGGCACGAGACGCTTGTACGAGTTCGTCGACGGATTCGTGATCGCGTTCAGCGCGCGAGCATGCTTGATGATGCCGCCGATGTAGAACAACGCAAATTCCGACAGGCCTGCATATCCGTCGCCGGCGAACAGGTTCTTGCCGTCCTTCCAGATCGACTGGTGAACGTGCATGCCCGAGCCGTTGTCGCCCACGACCGGCTTCGGCATGAACGTCGCCGTCTTGCCATACGTGTGCGCCACGTTATGAACGATGTACTTCAGTTGTTGCGTCCAGTCTGCGCGTTGAACCAGCGTCGAGAACTTCGTGCCGATTTCGTTCTGGCCCTGGCCCGCCACTTCGTGGTGGTGCACTTCGACCGGAATGCCGATCTGTTCGAGCAACAGGCACATTTCCGAACGGATGTCCTGGAACGTGTCGACCGGCGCCACCGGGAAATAACCGCCCTTCGTACCCGGACGGTGACCCGTGTTGCCGCCTTCGAATTCCATCGACGACGACCACGGCGCTTCTTCCGAGCCAATCTTGACGAAACAGCCCGACTGATCTGCGCTCCAGCGAACCGAGTCGAAAATGAAGAATTCCGGTTCCGGACCGAAGAAAGCGGCGTCGCCGAGACCCGAGCTCTTCAGATACGCTTCAGCACGCTTCGCGAGCGAGCGCGGATCGCGTTCATAGCCTTTGCCATCTGCCGGTTCCACCACGTCGCAGGACATCACGAGCGTCGACTCTTCATAGAACGGGTCGATGAACGCAGTATCCGCATCCGGGATCAGCAGCATGTCCGACGCTTCGATGCCCTTCCAGCCGGCGATAGACGAACCGTCGAAAGCGTGGCCGCTTTCAAATTTGTCTTCGTCGAATGCCGAGACCGGCACCGAAACGTGTTGTTCTTTACCGCGCGTGTCGGTGAAACGGAAGTCGACAAACTTGACGTCCTCGTCCTTGACGAGTTGCATGACGTCGGCCACGGATTTGCTCATTACTTATCTCCTGATTAACAAAAGTCGACGAACATCAATTCGCCGCCTGACCGATTCGAAACCATCGGTAGAGTCAAAAGCAGCTTCCATGCCAAGTGCACCATTGTTGCGCTAAGCGGTTGAAGCTGCGCGCTTTTTCGGGGAAGCACCACTACCCTTCAAGGGGCTTACTGATCGAAATCGCATCATTATGCACATATTCAGTGCACTCAAAACTGAGACCCGTAACGTTAGCACTGATTCAGGGCAATTCAAACGCTCCGCACCAGTCCGATGCGTTCTGCCGCCTCAGCCAACCATGCATGAGCGAAGCGCTGGCAGCAAGCTAGAATGCCTAATTAAAATGTCCGATTGGAGACCTAGTCCATGAGCACGCTCGAGCAGTTGTACGCCCAGGCCACACTTCGCGCCGATCAAAACCAGTTGCCTTACGCGGGCGCCATTCTGCCCGCCGAAGCTTTCGAGCTTCTGCAACTCGACCCCGCTGTTCGCCTGATCGACGTACGTACGCGCGCCGAACTCGACTGGGTCGGCCGGCCAGCCATTGATACCGCGCAGTACTCGCACGTTGAATGGATCCAGTATCCAGGTTCCGTCCCGAACACGGCGTTCATGCATCAGTTGCGTGAAGTGGCCTCGCCCGACACGCCCGTCCTGTTCCTCTGCCGTAGCGCTGCGCGCTCAAAACTAGCGGCGGTCCTCGCTCAGAAGGAAGGTTTCACCAAAGCCTTCGACCTGCTGGAAGGATTCGAGGGCGACAAGGATGGACAGGGCCACCGCAAAACCGTTTCCGGCTGGTGCTTTCGCGGCCTGCCCTGGATCGGCGCGTAAATCCTCTGGTTGAGTGGTCGAGTTCGTCGCGGCTTAAGCCACTGCGCCCGGTTCAATCTCCACTATCTCGCCACCGAGCTCGGCCACACCCTCCCGCAACCGGGTGAACGCGGCGTTCGCTGCACCCGGTTCCCCCTTCACGCCCAAGTCAATGTGCGCACGCCCGTACACCTCACCGCGCGTGGCGTCACCGACGCTTGGCAGGCTGAAGACCCGCACTCCCACGAAGTCGCTTTCGATTGATTCCATCAGCGGCGTAATACGCGATTCCGGCAACCCGAAGACCAGCACTGAACGCTCTACATAAGGCGTTGCGTGATGCAGGTCCGCGTATTTGTTGTCCAGCACCCACTCGATCATCGGCCATGCCATGACGGGGAAACCGGGCACGAAATGAATATTCCCCGCTGAAAAGCCGGGAATCCGGTTGTAGCTGTTTGGAATGATGCTCGCGCCCTTCGGGAACGTGCCCATGTTCAACCGATGCAGGTTTTCCGGCAGATCGAGATCCACCGGCTTTTCACCCGCCGTTTCCCGGATGCGCGCTCGGATCAGTTCGGCCGCTTCCGGGTGCAGTTCGAGCGGCACCCCGAGTGCAGCGGCAGCGCACTGCCGCGTGTGATCGTCGGGTGTCGCGCCAATTCCGCCCGTCGAGAAAACGATATCCCCCGACGCAAAGGCTCGTTTAAGCGTAGCGGTAATGCGTTCGCGGTCATCGCCAATATAGTCCGCCCAGTCGAGCGACAACCCGCGCGCCGACAACAATTCGATAACTTTCGGCAGATGCTTGTCGGTCCTGCGACCGGACAAAATCTCATCGCCAATGATGATCATGCCAAAGCCCATGAATGCTCCCTGATCGTGAAAATTAGCCGGAAATTCGAAATTCGGGCGGTGCGCCGGGACCGCTCAGCGTAGATGCAGCCGCAGCGGTTTCTATCCGCAAGCGCTCAAGCGCATGCAAGCAGTAGTGCGCAAACCAGAGTGCCGAGAAAACGAGGATGAACGCATAGATCCAGATAGTCGCCGCCGCCACGACTGGAAATAATGGCAGCAGCCAGACCGACCACGCCCATAACATGGTCGGCAAAGACCCTAGCAGACCGCTGATCACGCCAATTCCAAACAGCGGCCACCGGGAGCGCCGCACGATAGCGCGCCGCTCCTCCGCGCTAGCATGCAACGCGAGCGCGTCATACGTCATGACCCGGTAAGTCAGCCAGCCCCACAACACGGGCGGAATGATCGCGAAAAACGGCGGGATCAGCCACAGCGGTAACGTCACGACCAGCAGCACGAGACACACGACCGTTGTGATCACTGAATGCCCCAGACTCCCGTACCACGAGCCCCCGCGCCGCATTTCAAGCGACGCGTACTGACGCCGCGTCAACAGCTTGATCACGGCGGGCATGGAAAGCGTCGCAATGAGCAACAAAATGGTTACGACGATTAACGGAATCGCCATGATCACGATGAAAAACGGCGCAATCACCGCGTGTAACGACGAAAAACCGATCGAATCGAAGAGCCGGTACATTGCGGACGTCAGCGCCCAGCCATCAAGCCAGTTCCGCGCGGCGCCCGTCAGCGTCTGCCAGAAAAACCACAGGACGGCGCCCCATGCAACGGTCGCCACAGCGAACGGCATGAACGTCAGCCACAGCATTCTCGGATGAAAAGCGTTCGCGAGCGCGCGTACGAACGAACGCAGCAAGTCATTCATGCAAAGAGTCGTCCGAAAGGGAAAGAAGACAGGATAAACCACTGAGCACATGCCGCGCTGCTCGTCCGTTTGGCTAACGCTGCCAGTTAAAATGACTTCGCCGGCTGGAGGCCGGCGAAGAGGACTGAGGCGCTACAAACTGAGTAGGTTCAAACAAAAACACATAGGCCCGGACAGGATATTCTGAACCGGGTTTGATCACGCATGGCTGCTTAAACGGCGGCCGCGTCCGAATCCGAACCCGGGGCGCGGGTCGCCCGATGCGACACGATGCGCTCCCCGATGCGCTTAAACGCAAGCCAGTGCTGCTCGATGAAACCATCGCCGTAATTGCGGCCGGGTTTGTCGGCAACCGCCAGTTGATCGCGAATACCGGTCGGCTCGAGCTCTCGATTCCACGACACGCTCCTGAACATCATGTCCCACCACGGCAGCAGCACGCCGAAGTTGCATCCGTAGGTTGTGCCTTCGTGACCATAGCCAATTGCATGGTGCCGCCGATGGAACGTCGGGCTGACAAGCAAGCGCTCGCCAAGCCAGCCGTAGCGGAGCCGGATATTCGCGTGCTGGACGCTTTGCATCAGGTTGGTGATTGCGACGAGCACCACGAACTGCGATGGTTGCACACCGATCACCAGCGCGACTGAAGCAAAAACCCCCGCCTGCATGACGTCGTCCAACAGATGGTTCCTGTCGTCGGTCCACAACGACATCTTTTGCTGGCTGTGATGCACCGCGTGCAATTCCCACCAGATGCCGATTCGGTGCTCCATCCGGTGATACCAATAACCGACGAAATCAAGCACGACCAGATAAATAACGAACGCGATGATCGGCTGAGACGTGACGCCCGGCCAAAGATTGTCAAGCTCGACGTTGGCAATGTTGTGCAGCCGCAGCCAACTCTGAAAACCATCAAAGAATGGCTGAAACGTGAAGAAAAAGAACAGATTCAGGATGCCCAGCTTGACGATCCACGTATACAGCGCGTCCACGCGCACGCCTTTCCTGTTTTGCCACTTCTCGGCAGGCCGCAAGGCCTCAAGCGGTCGCAGGATCGCGTACATGGCAAGCACTTCGAGCACGCCCACGATCACCCAATAGAGCGCGTCGTAGGTGTCTTCGTCATAACCCATCAGACCGACCTTGAACAGGAACGGCTGCACGACGTCGACGTACAGCCACGTCTGCGCCGTCGAGACGACCGTGTCGAACAGGGAAAAAATGGAATGAAACATGGTGCTCCGTCACTGTTACCAGGTGCAATCCTATCTTGGCGGCACCTCAACCTTCAATCTAGTTGCTTCTTTGACCGCTGATTTCAACCGCCATTCGGACCGGTCACCGGGGCACGGTCGAAAAAATAGATGCCATGTGGCGAACGCCCCACCGCGATTGTCTGAATGAGCTTACGGTTTGTCAGGTCGATAACTCCGACCTTCTTCGCAAACCGGAATGTGACCCAAAGATAACGTTTATCGGCTGAAAGTTCCATATCGTCGGGGCCGGGCAACAAACCCGTGATGTCGCCGACATTCGTCAACGAGTCTTGATCGATGATGCTGATCGTGCTCGCGACCCGATTCGACACCACGACATGCTTACCGTCCGCCAGCGAGCGGAAGTTGTGCGCGCCATTGCCCGTCTTGATCGTTTTAATGATTTTCTGGGTACGCCAGTCGACCACAGCCACATAGTCCGCGCCGGTCATGCCGACCAGCAGATATTTGTCGTTCGGTGTCATCCAGAGGCCGGCAGGCACCGGGCCGACCTTCATCTTCCATTTCACGGTTTGCGTTGCCAGGTCAATTGCTGCTACTTCGCCGGATACCTGCAGCGATATCAACACCGTCTTGCTGTCGTTCGTGAACGCGATGTGGCTGGGCATGACCGCCAGCGGTATGCGCTTCGCGAGGGACATATTGGCGCCGTCGTACCGATAGATATCCAGCCTGTCGAGCCGCAAGCCGGTGGACACGAACCATTTCTTGTCAGGCGAAAAACCCATCTGATACGGGTCCTCGATGTTTTCGACCCAACGCTGCAGTTTGCCCGTCTTCGGGTCGACGAACATCAGATTGTTCGAGACCGAGTTTGCAACGATCAGCGACGCGTTGTCCGGCGTCGCCATCAAGTGGTGCGGTTCCTTGCCGGTCGGGATGGTCGACACGACCTGATGCGTCGCTTCATCGATAAGACTCAGTGTGGCCTCGCCAGAATTCAGCACGATTATGTTGTTGGCGTGAACCGGCACGGCAATAGAAAAAGCAGCGATCAATGCAGCAGCGGCAACAATCGCGCGGGAGAAACGAGTACGGAGAGAATTGCGCATGAAAACTCGGGTCGAAAAACAGTCGCCATTGTAGAACGTTTGCGCCAAGCAGAGTGTTGATCCAGAACGGGTTTTTGGCACTTTTCGGCATTGACGCCGCAAATACTCCTGAAGCCGATCCGACGCATTTACCAAGGCTGCGCCCTCCGCGGGATTCCACAGAAAGAAGGCGCATTGGGGCGAAAAATTCGCCACAAAAAATGACGGTTTTTTAATTTAGTTTGCAATC
Organism: Caballeronia sp. LjRoot34; assembly: GCF_964253815.1. Taxonomy (NCBI): domain Bacteria; kingdom Pseudomonadati; phylum Pseudomonadota; class Betaproteobacteria; order Burkholderiales; family Burkholderiaceae; genus Caballeronia; species Caballeronia sp. LjRoot34. Next base: position 1,280,564 of record NZ_CAXUSB020000001.1, on the reverse strand, counting down.
CAAACTATCTTTTCTTAATCGCACTCATTTTAGGAAAGATCGTGTATTTCGAAAACACGATAACCGCGATGATCCCGACCTTCTGAGTCCGAACGTAGCAATGCAGGAAGGCTGTCCGACGCCCGAGCGGGCCAGAACTTACGAGGCGGGAGATCCTCGTTCCAAGGAACCGTCGCGTCCAGATTCCTCCCTTTTCAGCAGGCAGGCACTCGCGCGATCGGATCCATCGATCAACCCGACATGTATTTGTCAAATTGTTAGACATCCTTCTTTCATGAATAGAATCTTTAAAGCAGTCTGGAACGAATCATCAGGCACCTGGGTCGCGGCTTCCGAGACATCCAGATCGAAGACCAAGCGGTCTTCGGCACGCAAGCTTGCAATGGTGCAAGTGGCAATGATCAGCATTGGCGGCCTTGTTATGTCCTCTGGCGCCCATGCTGACGATTGGGCTGCGGCCGGAACGGGTACCAATGCCATCTACGTTGGGCCCAATGCCGCCGCGAGCGCCAATCGCGCTTCGGGCATCAATGCCGTCGCGATTGGCACCAACACAAACGCGACAGGCGAAAATACGGTCGCCACGGGCTTCTCCGCTTCCGCCAGCGGGATCGGGGCCAGTGCATACGGCTCCGGGGCAAATGCGTCCGGAACAGCATCCACAGCGTTGGGCGGAGGAAGTTGGGCGACTGGCGAGAGCAGTACCGCAGTAGGCGCATTGGCGGAAGCAGATGGCGCCAGATCCGCCGCATTTGGCACGGCATCTATCGCCACTGGAAACAGCGCAATGGCGCTGGGTGACACGGCATCGGCATCCGGCGCACAGTCGACCGGTATTGGCGCAAACGCTGTTGCGGCGGGTGACGGTTCGAATGCCATCGGCGCATCCTCGCAAGCGCAAGGAAGTAACGCCATTGCTTTCGGCACAAGTGCAAACGCACAGGCCACTGATTCTGTCGCTATTGGTACTGATTCTGCCTCGGCCGCAGCCAGTGCGGTTGCGCTGGGTGCAAACGCGACGGCATCCGGAACCGCATCGAGTGCGTTCGGCATGTCAGCGACCGCTTCCGGTGCTAACGCCACTGCCGTTGGTTCGAACGCCCAAGCTACAAATACGAGTTCGACCGCGATCGGAAATTCAGCTACCGCTTCTGGCTTACAGTCGAATGCCATCGGCGTGTACGCAGAAGCGCGTGGGGCGAACGCCCTCGCGGCAGGTAGCTATGCTGTTGCTGCCGGCGACAACTCAGTCGCTGTGGGTGCGGACTCCGCAGCGACAGATCGGGCGACCGCTTTGGGCGCCAGCGCCACAGCAATCGACACCAGCGCGGTGGCCATTGGCGACACCTCCCTGTCAAACGCATCAATGGCGAGCGCCATTGGCCCGTACGCCACAGCTTCTGCTGTCGGCGCGACGGCCGTGGGGTCGAACACCACGGCTTCTGCCATCGGCGCGACTGCCATGGGTTCGAACGCGCAGGCCAGCGGCTTAACGTCATTTGCTGCGGGCTCCCATGCCAGCGCAACGGCTGAAAACTCAATCGCGATCGGTACGCAGGCTTTGACCGGAATCGATCCGGCGTCACTCGCGGCCAATCCCGGTGCAAATCCCGCAAGCGACGCCATCGCGATCGGTACAAGCGCGAACGCCGCAAATGTAGATACCGTAGCGCTCGGACGTAAGGCAACAGCCACCGGTGTAGCAGCGGTCGCCGTCGGAACGTTAGCCGGCGCCTATCAGGACGGCGCCACTGCCGTGGGTAACAACGCCACCGCCCAGGGCGTCAATACAACAGCCGTTGGCCAGTATTCAACGGCAGCAGGAGCGAACTCAGTCGCCGCCGGCGCAGGGACGTTTGCGTCAGATAACGCAGTGGCAGTCGGCTATCAGGCCAACGCGATCGAAAAGCAAGCCATCGCGGTAGGCGTCAATTCAACGGCGTCCGGACTCGACGCCACAGCCGTTGGCGACACCGCACAGGCTTCCGGAGTCGACTCCATCGCGGTGGGTCATAGCGCAGTCGCAGCGGGTACAAGCAGCATCGCCTTTGGCGCGCAAGCCAACGCTGCATTCGCAAACTCCATCGCTATCGGCAACAACGCGATCGCGAACAATGAGAATAGCGTGGCTCTCGGCGCGGGATCGGCAACGACCACCGGTGCACAGACCGGCTATACCGCTTACGGCCTGACGGCACCGCAAACATCAGCGGGCGAAGTGAACGTGGGTAACCGCACGATCAGCGGCGTTTCAGCCGGTGCGCTGGACACAGACGCGGTCAACGTTGAACAGTTGAAGGCGGTTAGCGACCAGGCCGCAGCAGCCGTTGCAACAGCAACCGCAGCCTCCGACGGCGCGGTCAAATACGACCGCAATGCCGACGGCTCGGTTAATCACGACAGCGTGACGCTCGAAGGCACGAGCGGAACGGCACTTCATAACGTCGCGGCTGGCGTGGATACAACCGACGCGGTGAACGTTGGTCAGCTTAACGATGCAATCGGTCAGGTCAACGCGTCGGTCGGCGATGCTGTCACCAACGCGGTGAATAACGCAGTCACCAATGCGGTGAATAACGCCGTTATCGACGCCAACGATCCCTTGTTCAGCGCAGATGGCGATCGCGATACGGAGGCTGCATCCGCCACCGGCACGAAGGCGGTTGCGGTAGGCGCACAGGCATTGGCGACGGGCGCCGGCTCGGTTGCAATGGGCAATGGCGCTCAGGCTACAGCCGACAACGCTACGGCAGTCGGCCAAAACGCACTGGCAAGTGGCGCGGGTTCGGTTGCCCTGGGCAACGGCGCCCAGGCTTCCGCCGACAGTTCCGTGGCGCTCGGCCAAAATTCGGCGGCGTCCGGCACCGGCGGTGTTGCCATGGGTAACGGCGCTCAAGCAACTGCGACCAATTCAGTCGCCCTCGGCCAGAACTCGGTCGCTGATCGCGCAGACACGGTGTCGGTTGGGGCGGCAGGCAGCGAACGTCAGATCACGAACGTCGCGCCCGGCACGCAAGGCACCGACGCGGTCAACGTGAACCAGTTGAACCAAAGCGCCGGCAGCACGTTGAAGCAAGCGAACGACTACACCGACTCCAAAACGGAAGGCGCGCGTCGCGACGCCTACGCCGGCACGGCGTCGGCACTCGCGGTCGCAGGTTTGCCGCAAGCGGTATTGCCAGGCCGCGGCATGGTGGCCTTGGGCGGCGGCACGTACGGCGGCCAATCGGCTGTTGCTATCGGCATTTCGCAACTTTCCGATAACGGCATCTGGGCCTACAAGGTAAGCGGCACGACGAGCACGCGCGGTCAGTTCGGCGTTTCAGTCGGCGCCGGCATGCACTGGTAAGCCAGCGCAGTCACAGAGGTAGTGTCGCGGGCAAGCTGTAAAGGCCCGCGACATCGAGTTAATGAAAACAACGGATCCGATCAAGAGATGAACTTCACCTTCCGCAAACCATCGCGTGCACTTCCTTTCGCCGCCTCGCTCCTCGTGGCGCTTTTGATGTCGGCCTGCGGTACGGGTAGCAAGCTTTCCAGCGACGGCAGCCAGGACCAACTGGTATTTCCGGCAGCCGACTCGGCAACGAGCCTCGGAGGCAGCTACCCGTTGACCGAAGCCCTGCGCAAGCTCAAGCCCGGTATGAACAAAAACCAGATTGCAGCACTTCTGGGCCGTCCGCAATTCCAGGAAGGATTTTTCGGCGTCCGCGAATGGGACTATGTTTTGAACGTCACGAACGACGCTGGTGCGCCGCAAATGGTGTGTCAGTTGAAAGCGGTGTTCACGTCACGTGACGAAGCGCGCAATTTCTATCGCAAGTGTGGTGATAGCGTAGAGACGTTGGCCGATGGTAAATGGCAGAAGTATGTGATGACGCCTGTCAGCACAGAGGCTAGCGGTGAGGTAAGCACTGAGTCCAGCGTTCTGACAGCTGCGCCTCTGAGTCTCGAAGTCATCCAGTCTTCGGGCGAAACGACGAAGTAGTCGTTGTAGAACGTGTAAAGCGCGAGCCGGCTATCCGCCGAGTCTCGCGCTTTCTCACGTGCGTCCCTTACGGGCGTCTCTTATGTGCGTCCCCTACGGGCGTTATCGTTGCATCGATTCCCACACTTTGTACAAGCGCTTGACCGAAATCGGCATCGGCGTTCGAAGTTCTTGCGCAAATAACGACACGCGCAACTCTTCCAGCAACCATCTGTATTCACTCAATCGCGCATCCGCCACACCGCCGCGTTGAGCAATCGCCCGCTGATAGTTTTGCAGCAACGGCGCAATCTCCGCCGACAACCGCGCGTCCCGCACTGCATCCGCTTTCAACTTGTCGATACGCAACCCTATCGCGTTCAGATAACGCGGGAAGTGGGACAACTGCGTGTAAGGCGTATCGATAATAAAACGCTTGCCGATCAGCGCGCTAAGTTGCGCGACCATGTCCGAGTAGGGTGTGCCGAACGATTTAGCCTGCGTCAGTTTCTTGGAGATCGTCGCGTATTCCGCCAGTATCTGCCCGGCCAACCGCGCGATTTCCTGTGCCAGCAGCGTCAACCGGCTCTTGCCCTGATCTCGCCGCGCGTAGAAATCCGCGTCGTTATCGGGAAGCGGATCTTGCAGGCATGCACGATCCAATGCCGTTTCAATAATCTGGCCTGCCAACTCCTCCTGCGTCCCCAGCGCCATGTAATGCAACGACATCTCGCGCAATCCACCAAGATTGCGTTCGAGATACCGGATCGGCTCGCGCAACTGCAGCGCAAAGAGTCGCCGCAAACCGGCCCGATGAATCCGCGCCGCTTCTTCCGGTGAATCGAAGACCTCAACGTCGCAATGCGTTCCCCGATCGACAAGCGCCGGATAACCGAAGAGCGTCTGACCGCGCCGGCGAATTTCAAGCAACTCGGGCAGCTTGCCAAAGTCCCAGGTAGTCAGGTTTTCATACAACGCGGTACTCGACGAATCGGATGCGGAAGCCGTTCGGGTGACAGGCGCCGCCGTGTCGTTGCTACCGTCCAACGTCGCGCCCGCTGCCAGCTTCTGGAAATGCTGCTGCGCCTGGCCACCCAGTTCCGATCGGAGTTGGGCAAGGTTTCGGCCCATGGCAAGTTGGCGACCGTGTTCGTCGATGACCTTGAAGTTCATGAACAAATGGGCGGGCAGCGACTCGAGCTTGAAGTCCGAGGGTTTCATCGCGATCTGCGTTTGCTCGCGAATATCCGCGATCAAGGCTTCGAGCAAACCGCCCGCGCCGAATGTCTTGCCACTGTGGCGCTCGACCACGCCGGCTGAAAACTCCGGCAAGGGCACAAGGTGACGCCGCAACTTTTGCGGTAACGACTTCAGCAGCAATTGCACTTTTTCCTTGAGCATGCCGCGAACAAGCCACTCGGAACGGCGGGCATCAACTTGATTCAGGCCGAACAGCGGCACGGTGAGCGTCACGCCATCGCGGGCAGAACCCGGTTCGAAGTGATACGTCAACGTCATTTCGATGCCGGCCATCGTCATCCGCTTCGGAAACAAGTCGGTCGTGACGCCGGCAGCTTCGTGGCGCATCAGGTCGTCGCGCGAGAGGAACAGCAGACGTGACGACGCGCCATTCTTCTTCTCTTCATCCCGATACCAGCGCTCGAAAGCCGCGCCGGAGTACATGCCCTTCGGCACAAGCGAATCGTAGAAACCGAAGATCAATTCGTCGTCGACGAGCACATCCTGCCGACGCGACTTGTGCTCCAACTGTTCGATATCCGCCAGCAGCTTGCGGTTGTGCGCGAAAAACGGCAGCTTGGTCTCGAACTCGCCGTCCACGAGCGCGCCGCGAATAAACAATTCACGCGCCCGCTCCGGGTCCTGTTTGCCAAAACTCACGCGCCGACGTGCGTAGACGGTCAGGCCATGCAGCGTTGCGCGTTCGAACGCAGCAACTTGCGCGGCTTTCTTTTCCCAATGCGGTTCGGAAATCGATTTACGCAGCAAATGCGCGCCGACTTGCTCAAGCCATTCGGGCTCGATTTTCGCGATACATCGCGCGTAGAGCCGGCTCGTTTCCACGAGTTCGCCGGCTATAACCCAGCGCCCCGCCTTCTTCAGCAACGCTGAACCAGGCCACAGATAAAACTTGATACCGCGCGCGCCAAGGTAATACGGCTCGTCGTCGGCCTTCAGGCCCACGTTGCCAAGCAAACCCGTCAGCAAAGCGAGATGAATCTGCTCGAACGTCGCCTCGGATTCGTTCAGACGCCAGCCGTGTTCGCGCACGACGGTCAGCAATTGCGAATGCACATCGCGCCATTCACGCAGACGCACGTGATTCAAAAAGTTCGCGCGGCACGCATCGGTGAGCTGCTTGTTCGACTTCTTGTGCGCGATCGCATCCTCGAACCACGCCCAGATTTTCGTCCACTGCAGGAATTCGGAACGCTCGTCGGCGAATTTCTTGTGCGCCAGATCCGCTTGTTCCTGCGCTTCGATCGGCCTGTCGCGCGGATCCTGAACCGACAACGCGCTCGCGATGATCAACACTTCGCGCAACGACTGATGGTCACGCGCGGCAAGAATCATCCGGCCGACGCGCGGATCGAGCGGCAAACGCGCCAGTTCGCGGCCGAGCGGCGTGAGCGCGTTGTCGTCATCGACTGCGCCAAGTTCGTTCAGCAGTTGATAACCATCGGCGATTGCGCGGCCCGGCGGCGGTTCGAGAAACGGAAACGTTTCGATGGCCGTCAGATGCAGCGATTTCATCCGCAAGATCACCGCGGCGAGCGATGAGCGCAGGATTTCCGGATCGGTGAACCGCACGCGAAGGTTGTAATCGTCTTCTTCGTAGAGACGAATGCACACGCCGTCCGCGACCCGCCCGCACCGCCCCGCGCGCTGGTTCGCCGAACTCTGCGAAATCGGTTCGATCTGCAACTGCTCGACCTTGTTCCGATACGAATAGCGCTTCACGCGGGCAAGCCCGGTATCGACAACGTAGCGAATCCCCGGCACCGTCAACGAAGTTTCCGCGACGTTCGTCGCCAGCACGATCCGGCGCGTATTCGACGTGCGGAATACGCGCTCCTGCTCGGCGGCGGAAAGGCGCGCGAATAATGGCAGGATTTCCGTGTGCGGCGGATGGTGCTTGCGCAACGCTTCGGCGGCGTCGCGAATTTCGCGCTCGCCGGGGAGAAAAACGAGGACATCGCCGGGGCCTTCGCGGCAGAGTTCATCGACAGCGTCAACGATCGCTTCCATCAGGTCGCGATCATTTTCACGTTGAGTCTTCGGACGATCCGGACGGTCTTTCGGCTGCGTGCCCAGCGTCGGACCTTGTGCCGACTTCACCGCCGCGCTCTCCTCCTCCACCGGTCGATATCGCACCTCAACCGGATACAGCCGCCCGCTCACCTCGATCACCGGCGCGGGTTTTTCATCGCTGCCGAAATGACGGGCGAAGCGGTCGGCATCGATCGTCGCCGATGTCACGATCACCTTCAGATCCGGCCGGCGCGGCAGGATTTCGCGCAGATAACCGAGCAGGAAATCGATGTTCAGGCTGCGTTCGTGCGCCTCGTCGATGATGATCGTGTCGTACGCGGCGAGCAGCGGATCGGTCTGCGTCTCGGCGAGCAGAATGCCGTCGGTCATCAGTTTCACCGATGCACCGGGCGACAGGTTGTCCGTGAACCGAACCTTGTAGCCAACCACCTCGCCGAACGGCGTGCCGAGTTCTTCAGCGATCCGCCGTCCCGTCGCCGATGCCGCGATTCGCCGCGGTTGGGTATGGCCGATCAGCCCCGTGCCGCCTGCGCCGAGGCCGCGTCCGAGTGCAAGGCAGATTTTGGGTAGTTGCGTTGTTTTTCCGGAGCCCGTTTCGCCGCTGACAATCACCACCTGGTTCGCCTGGATCGCGGCGGCAATTTCGTCACGCCGGGCGGATACCGGTAGCGTTTCGGGGAAACGGATCGGCGGGATGGGGTTCGGTTCGACTACGCGGCGCGGACGCGGGGTATCGCGATGCTGAGGGCGTGGGTTGGGGCGTGATGAATCAGGTTGCGGACGAACGGCTCGCCCGAGCGCGTCAGGTTGATGTCGAGCGGCGGGTTGCGCGGCGTCATGCTGCGAACGAGCGACGGGGCGTGCGGCGGCAGATGGCGAACGAGCCACCGGTTGTGCAGCGCCGCTTTCTGACCGGGCGCCCTGTTGCGCGTTTTCCGATGTGCGTGCGTCGTTCTGCTGACGAGCGTTGTTCGCGCCCTGCTCCGCACGGCTCCGCGTTTGTGCATCCGATCGGCGGGGTTGTATGGCCGGGCGCTGCGGCGCGCCCTCTGCCGCTGTGCGCTCAGGCCCATGTGCCCGCTGTTTATCCACCGGCAGTCTGGACGATGCCCCCCTGTCCGATCTCGCCCCAGACGACATCGACGGGCCGCCTGTATTCCCGCGCGTCTTGCCTGGTTTCTGATCACGTTGCCTGTTCGCCTCGCGCCCCTCGGAACTGACCGGTGGTTGCACGGTATCGGTGCGTTCAACGATGCGCGATTCCTGCGTACGTCGAATATTTGAGTCTTGCGCAGACGACTCGCTCGCGACGCGTTGTTGTATCGACGCATCGGCTGGCTGACTAACGTGAGCTTTCCGCGAATCGCGTTCCGGGCGCGTATCGGAAGCTGACCGCTCGCTCTGGTTTTTTGTCGAACCGCTGGCTGCTGCGGTTTGCGCTTTCGTTTCGGGTTCGCGTCGCGGCGGCATGACAGTGGCTTGCTTGCCTGGCTGCCCTGGCCCAACTCGGGAAACGCGCTCGCTGCGCGGCACGTTGGAAACGCCCGTTGACGCAACGCTGGCGCCAACGCTTCCAGCGCTCCGATTTCCCGGACTGTTAGCGAACACGCGTTCGTCATGCGGCGCTATTGGCGTCGAGGGTGTTTTCGGCCCTTCGGTTCGTTTTATCGCCGGGGCGCGTTCCTCGCTGCCGACGCGCACGGCTGCGCTTTCACGACGCCGCTCAGACTCTGCAACGGGAGCCTGCGAACCAGGGACGCTCACCTTGCCTGACGACAAAGACAACGAAGCTAGCGCGGACAGCGACGACAGCGAAACCGCGCCGCCGCGCTCATCCTTTCGCGGCGAACCTTGTCGCGAAGACGAGGAAGACAAAGAAGAAGCGCCACCGGACGAACCCTTCGATTCATTGCGCGAAGCAGAAGAAACTCCCGCCCCTTTCTGAACGCTTTTTTTCGATCCCTGTTGACCAACGGCGGGGCCACCCGCCGAGCCCGCTCCCGACACCCCGGCAAAACGCCGCGCAGCCGCGTCCTTCTTGCTATTCGCGGCGGTCCCGGTACCGCCTCCGGCGTCATCTTCGCCATCGCTTTCGCGCGCCGCTGCATCGCGCAGCAGCGCTTCACGCAGCTTTTTCAACTGCTCCTGGGGGTCAAGCTTGTCCGCATCGGCGGGACGTTTGGAAACATTCGGCATAGCACGGCATTATAATCCCGGCATGAATTCTCAAACCGACCTCCCCGCCGCGCCTCCGCCGGTTTCGACCGAGCCCGAAGCGCCTGATCAACACGGCCAGTTCGTGGAATGGATGCGCTCCGTCGCGCCCTATATTCACGCGTTCCGAAACAAGACCTTCGTGGTCGCGTTCGGCGGCGAACTGGTGCAGGAAGGACGTCTGAACGCACTCGTTCAGGACGTCGGCCTGTTACACGCCATGGGCATTCACGTCGTGCTCGTGCACGGTTCGCGGCCCCAGGTGGAAGAACAATTGAACCTGCACGGCGTGGAGTCGGAGTTTTCACACGGCTTACGGATCACCGACGCCCGCGCGCTCGAATCCGCGAAAGAAGCCGCTGGGGAAGTGCGCCTGGATATCGAAGCGGCAATCAGCCAGGGCTTGCCGAACACGCCGATGGCGCATGCGCACATCAGCGTGGTATCGGGCAATTTTGTGACAGCGCGGCCGGTCGGCATTCTCGACGGCGTCGATTTTCAGCACACGGGCGTGGTCCGGAAGATCGACGGCGATTCCATTCGCCACTCGCTCACCAGCAGCAAGCTCGTGCTGCTCTCCCCGCTCGGTTTTTCACCGACGGGCGAAGCGTTTAATTTGTCGATGGAAGATGTGGCGTCGGCAGCAGCTATCGCGTTGCGCGCCGACAAGATCATTTTCCTCACCGAAACCCCCGGTCTCGTCGATGAAAACGGCGAACTGGTGCGCGAAATGTCGTTGGACGACGCGTACCGGCTGCACGAAAGCGGCGAGTTGCAAGGCGACGCCGCGTTCTATCTTAAGCACACCATTCGCGCTTGCCGCGGCGGCGTGGCGCGGGCGCACATCATCCCCTACGCGCTCGACGGCAGCATCCTGCTCGAGCTGTTCCTGCATGACGGCGTGGGCACGATGATCTCGTACGAGAATCTCGAAAGCCTGCGAGAAGCCACGCCGGATGACGTCGGCGGGATCCTGACGCTGATCGAACCGCTGGAAATGGACGGCACGCTCGTACGGCGCGGCCGGCATCAGATTGAACGCGATATCGACCATTTCTCGGTGATCGAGCACGATGGCGTGCTGTTCGGCTGCGTGGCGCTGTATCCGTACACGCAGGAACGCATCGGTGAAATGGCCTGCCTGACGGTCTCGCCCGAAGCGCAAGGTTCCGGCGATGGTGAACGCTTGCTGAAACGTGTCGAGCAACGGGCTCGCGCTCGTGGCCTCACGCACATCTTCGTGCTGACCACGCGCACCGAGCACTGGTTTCTCAAACGCGGCTTCGTCAAGGTGACGGTCGACGATCTTCCCGAGGACCGCCGCCGGCTGTACAACTGGCAACGTAAATCGCTTGTGTTGATGAAGCAGCTCTAATTTATTTCGAGTTATTTCGAGGCGTGTTCGTCCGGTTGCAAGCGCACCCATGCGCCGCCCGACGCGAAGCGCCCAGCTACCCCGCTACAGGAGAAATACAGATGGCCCGAACGATTCAATGCGCGAAACTCGGCAAGGAAGCCGAAGGACTCGACTTCCCACCCCTGCCGGGAGAACTCGGCAAGCGGATCTACGAAACAATTTCGAAGGAAGCATGGCAAGGCTGGCTCAAGCAGCAAACCATGCTGATCAACGAAAACCGCCTGAACATGGCTGATCCGCGCGCACGTCAGTACCTGCTGAAGCAGACGGAAAAGTACTTTTTCGGTGAAGGCGCCGACACCGCCCAAGGCTACGTGCCGCCGACGCAAAGCTGATCAGGCAAGTCCTTTTCTGGCGATAAAAAGCCGGTCTTTCGAGGCCGGCTTTTTCTTTTTAGAGACTCGCGCAAGCAGCCCTTTCAACAGGCCAGTTCGCGGATCGTCTTGCATCGTGCTATCATCTCCGTCTTTCCAACTGCAATTCAAAGTCAATTTCTTGGTAATGACGCGCCTGAAGCATTCATTCAAGCGTTAATTCGAGATATCGGTGAGTGGTTGTGGAGGCTTCCTCGGGTCTGGATTTGCCCGTGGACACGTTGTTCTCAAGCCTTCCCAATCCGTGACACGGCAAGCAACTGAACACCAGCGCACCAAGCGCCTCCGTTGCTCAATTTAGCTGTGTCCAGCCATCTATCCCCGTAGTACCCGTGCACGCAAACCCGTGCTACCCACAAAGTGCCATTTCGCGACATCGGCGCGAGGCATCGGCATTGTTCATCGCACCGTCAGCGCATCGCTTATGCGTTCAGCGGGCGGGCCGCCGCTTTCAGTGCACGCACTGAAACTCGCCTCGTCGCGAAACTGCACTTTCCTGGCAACGTGCGCTTAGGCGCACGCCGAACCGCCCCACGGGCGGATCGGCAACAACCTGGAGCTTCTCTTCATGGCAATACCGAACGACAGCCGCGGGCGACAACCCCAACCCCAAAAAGACCTGTCGTTTGACGACATCACCATCGTCGATAAATCGCTGCTCAAGCGCGCAGTCGGCGCGATGGCGATCGGCAATGCAATGGAATGGTTCGATTTCGGCGTCTACAGCTATATCGCGGTGACGCTCGGCAAAGTGTTCTTCCCGTCGGCCAATCCGGGGGCGCAACTGATCGCCACGTTCGGGACGTTCGCCGCGGCGTTTCTCGTGCGTCCGCTCGGCGGCATGGTGTTCGGGCCGTTGGGAGACCGCATTGGCCGAAAGCGCGTGCTCGCGATGACCATGATCATGATGGCGGTCGGCACGTTTTGTATCGGCTTGATTCCGGCGTATGGAAGCATCGGCATTTTTGCGCCGATCCTGCTGCTTGCCGCGCGTTTGGTTCAGGGCTTTTCCACGGGCGGCGAGTATGGCGGCGCGGCGACGTTCATCGCGGAATTCGCGACGGACAAGAAACGCGGTTTCATGGGTAGTTTTCTCGAGTTCGGTACGCTTGTGGGATACGTGCTCGGCGCGGGCTGCGTGGCGGTGCTGACCGCGACGATGTCCGAACAATCGCTACTCTCCTGGGGATGGCGCATTCCGTTCCTGATCGCAGGACCAATGGGGCTAATCGGCTTGTATATCCGGCTGAAGCTTGAAGAAACGCCTGCCTTCCAGCGCGAAGCCGACAAGCGCGAAAGCGAAGCGCACAGCACGCCCAAAGAGCAATTCCGCGATATGTTGGTCAAGCAGTGGAAGCCGATGCTGCAATGCGTCGGGCTGGTGCTGATTTTCAACGTGACCGATTACATGGCGCTGTCTTATCTGCCGAGTTATCTGTCCGCGACGCTGAAATTCAACGAAACGCATGGGCTTTTCATTGTGCTGATCGTGATGGTGCTGATGATGCCGATGACGCTTGCCGCAGGCCATCTGTCGGACAAGGTCGGGCGCAAGCCGGTGATGCTGTTTGGATGCGTCGGGTTGCTGCTGTTGTCGATACCCGCGCTGACGCTGATCCGCATGGGCACCATGCTGCCGATTTTCTGCGGCATGCTGATTCTCGGCGTGTTGCTCTCGTGTTTCACCGGGGCCATGCCGTCCGCGTTACCCGCGCTCTTCCCCACCAAGATCCGCTACGGCGCGCTGGCGATCGGCTTCAACGTATCGGTTTCGCTGTTCGGCGGCACGACGCCGCTGGTCACCGCGTGGCTGGTTTCATCGACGGGAAATCTGATGATGCCGGCGTATTACCTGATGGGGGCATCGGTGATCGGAATCGTCTCGGTGCTCGCGCTGCATGAGACGGCCAGGCAACCGCTGAAGGGTTCGCCGCCGTGTGTGGGCTCGCGCTCGGAAGCGCATGCCGTGTTGCGCGGCGTGCGGCAAGCCGCTGAAATGGATGACCGGATGCCGGAAGCGACTGCACGCGCATAACCGTCATCAAGCTGATCGATGGGCGGTTGTTCGCCAGTCGTTCCGCTGTTAAACGAAGTTAAGCAAAGAGGCCATCCAGCTAACGTTGGATGGCCTCTTTGCCTGGTCGCTCAAGCGAAGCCGGCGCTGGGCCGCCATTCACTCAACCAGCCGTACGATTTCCACCTGCACCTCGCCCTTATCGATCAACATAATGCCAAGCGTCACCGGCAATTTGAATCGACGCGGCCCGGCACTTCCCGGATTGACGAACAGCGTCGCGCCGCGACGTTCGATCAAAGGCTTGTGCGAATGGCCGGTGACGACCACGTCGATACCGGCAAGTTGCTTCGGAACGTCCGCTATGTCGTGGACCAGATGAATCGCCGTACCGCCAATATCAAACGTCAGCGCTTCCGGCAAGTCGTCGATCCGCATGCCCGAGTCGTTATTGCCGCGGACCGCGGTGACGGGCGCGAGTTCGTTGAGCGTATCGAGTACAGCGGGATTGCAGATATCGCCGGCGTGAATGATGTGCTCGCAGCCGCGCAACGCATCGAGCGCCTCGGGGCGCACGAGGTTGTGGGTATCGGAGATGATGCCGATGCGGATGACAGATGACATGGGCTTCGCTCGCGGGACTCTAAGCAACGAGCGTAGCACTGTTCATGCCGATGAAATCACTATGCCGCAGGCCGTTACTCTTCCGTCAGCAGGACTTTCTCCACGCGCCGGTCGGGGACGAGCCATACGACCGCAACGATCGCGTATAAGGCCGCGGCAACCCACGGCTCCCAAAACGAGGCGGCGATGGCGACGAGATACAGCACCACTGAAATCTTCCCCTTGCGATCCGCACCGATTGCGCGCTCCAGCATGGAGTTGGCGCCGTGCAGGCTGATCAGCGCGCGCGTGAGGATGTACCACGCGAGCGCCGTCATGAAGAGATCGAAGCCGTAAAGCGCGGTGGGCCATGACGCCAGGTGGTTCTCGCCCATCCAGTTGGTGGTGAACGGGAACAGCGACAGCCAGAACAGCACATGGAGGTTCGCCCACAGCACGCTGCCGTTGACGCGCTTGGCTGCATGCATCAGGTGATGGTGGTTGTTCCAATAGATGCCGACATACACGAAGCTCAGCACGTAGGCGCAAAACACGGGACCCAGCGCGCTGAGTGACGCCAGATCGGCGCCGTGCGGCACCTTGAGTTCCAGCACCATGATCGTAATGATGATGGCGATCACGCCATCGCTGAATGCCTCAATCCGATTCGTGCCCATCCTCGTCCTTTCTCGTGCTTTTTCGTTTTTCGTCGTTTTAACGCTGGGGTTTACGGCCCCAACCCGCAGCAAATTATGCGCGAGCAACCTGGCGTTGTCGATTTAGCGCGAACGAGAGAAGAACGTCGTGATGTATCGACGCAATGCAGTGCCCCCAACCACCAGGAATCTTCGGACATTATCGCGGAACGCAGGCGTGAAGCCATTGCAGCAGTTGCAACCCTGCTCCGGCTGCGAGAATGGCCAACCCGAGTCCCAGACGCGTCCGTTCACGCCATGCGCCGATAGAAACGTCTTTCATACTCGCCTCCTGACATCGATGGGTCGACCGTTGATCCCGACTCGTTGATCCCGCCACTCAGCGACGGCGGATTTTCATGTACCTGAATACGCGAGCCCGGCTTCGAATGGATGCAGGGCGGAGAGAATATTCTTGGGTTTCTATCCCGCGGAATACGGCGAAAGGTGCCGGGAGGATGAATGCGCCCCCCGCCAGGCGGGCAGACGTGGGACGCTGGCGCCTGTCTGGATTGGCCCGCCCGCCGTCCGATGGTAGAATCCCGTCCGCTTGGCGGGGTGATGAAATTGGTAAACATAGCGGACTTAAAATCCGCCGCCTAACGGCTTGCCGGTTCAAGTCCGGTCCCCGCTACCAGCGTCAGATTGCTTGAGCGCCCCTGAACGAATGGGATGTTTTTCTGCCGCGCGAAGATCAACGCGATGATCACTGTATATTCATACAGAAGCGGTTCAACACCGTTGCGCACTTTCCCGGATTTCATTTGGCTTGGGCTGAAAGGAAACGAGAGAAGCACCGATCGCGCATGGCAGACCCGGGCAGACCCGTTTTATCGATGCCGAAACCGCCAGTCATCCGGTCTTCGCTTAACCGACTGAAGTAGACTGCGCGTCCTACCTAGCGCGAGCCATCATGAAACATCGAACCTTTTATGCGGTGGCCGCTGCTGCCGTTCTTACCTGCACAGCAGGCTGCACGACTCCTTACCGCAACGGCCAGGAGTGCAAGGCCAGAATGGTCGAGACCTACCCGGCCTCGCAGCCCAGGTTGAGCTACGAAATACCCCGCGTCTCTTACCAGGGCACGCGTGTGGTGGTTGAAGGCAGCTACACCAAAAAGATTCCGCCGACGGGCATAACCCCCATCAAGACAACATCGGTGCAGGTACAGGCAGCCGTCGAATGCACGTTCGAAGACGACAAGCTCAAGACGTTCCAGTGGCTGACACCAGCGGATCTCGCTGAAAAATACCCGCTGAAACCGGGCGCCGAAGCCACGGAGTAAGGCTTTTCATCAAGGCCGGAAAATGTGGGCAGATCGACGGGGCAATGAACGTAGAAACCTGCTCATGTAGCGGCTCAGTCACCGGCTAACGCCGGACATGGCGGCTGCGGCCAGCGGCCCCTCGTCGTCTTTAGTATCATCGGCGGCTCGCTTCATGCGTTGAATCCTCGAGGCCTCGCCCATGTCCGCTGCCGCCACCGATTCAAATTCCCACGCCCCGCATCAGCCGCACCACCAGCACTACTCGCGGGCGACGCTGCTCGTCCTGGCGACGATCGCAGGCGTATCGGTCGCGAATATCTATACGAATCAGCCGCTGCTCGCGGCGTTTCGCGCGTCGTTCCCGGAAAGCGCGGGGATGATCGGCGCGGTGCCCGCCGTCACGCAACTCGGCTATGCAATCGGCATGTTATTGCTCGCGCCGCTCGGTGATCGCTTCGATCGCCGCCTGATCATCCTTCTGCAACTGGCCGCACTCGGCATCGCGCTCGTTGCGGCGACGGCCGCGCCCACGCTCGGCGTGCTGATCGCCGCGAGCCTGGCGCTCGGTATCGTGGCAACCATCGCGCAACAAGCCGTGCCGTTCGCCGCCGAACTCGCGCCTCCCGCGCAACGCGGTCACGCGGTCGGCACGGTGATGAGCGGCTTGCTGATCGGCATTCTCCTTGCACGCACGGTCTCGGGTTTCGTCGCGGAGTATTTCGGCTGGCGAGCGGTGTATGGCGCCTCCGTTGTCGCGACCATCGGGCTCGCTATCCTCGTGATCATGCGCCTGCCGCGCAGCAAGCCCACTTCCACGCTGCCGTACGGCCGGCTGCTCGTGTCGATGTGGCATCTCGTGGTCGAGTCGCCGGCGCTGCGCGAGGCATCGATGACTGGAGGCGCCCTGTTCGCGGCCTTCAGCATCTTCTGGTCGGTGCTCACGTTGTTGCTCGCGGGCGAGCCGTTCCATCTCGGCCCTCAGGCGGCCGGGCTGTTCGGCATTGTCGGTGCAGCGGGCGCACTGGCCGCGCCGCTCGCCGGCAAGTCGGCGGACAAGCGCGGGCCGCGCGCGGTGGTGTCGCTGTGCATCGTGCTCGTGGCCGTGTCGTTCGTGGTGTTCGCGCTGTCGGGACGCAGCCTCGTGGGGCTGGTGATCGGCGTGATCGTGCTCGATGTGGGCGTGCAAGCCGCGCAGATATCGAATCAATCGAGAATCTACGCGCTCAAGCCCGAGGCGCGCAGCCGCGTGAATACCGTGTACATGGTGGTCTATTTCATTGGTGGCGCCGTGGGGTCGGCTGTTGCATCGCTGGCATGGCATGCGTTCGGATGGGTCGGCGTGTGTATTGCGGGATTGGCGGCCACCGGG
This sequence comes from Caballeronia sp. LjRoot34, assembly GCF_964253815.1. Classification (NCBI taxonomy): domain Bacteria; kingdom Pseudomonadati; phylum Pseudomonadota; class Betaproteobacteria; order Burkholderiales; family Burkholderiaceae; genus Caballeronia; species Caballeronia sp. LjRoot34. Next base: position 1,263,353 of record NZ_CAXUSB020000001.1, on the reverse strand, counting down.
CTTGCCGGCCTGAGCCATTCGCGCAGCCGTTCAAAAAGCGCCTGAGCGGGAGGTCTGATCAAGGCAGGCGTGAATCGCGCGCCTGATCACGCTCAGTCCCCGCTTAATCCCGCGCGCGGGCGTAATGATGCAGCGCGTCGAGAACGCGGTCGAATTCCAGGGATTTATCGAAGAAATGGCGCACGCCGTATTGCAGGCAGCGCTCGCGGTACGCCGGCAGTGCATGGTTGGTGAGCACGGCGGCGAAGGCCGAATCGGTCATTCCGGTGCGTTGCAAATACGCCAGCACCTCGACGCCAGAACCGTGCTTCAGTTGCAGATCAACAATCACGGCGTCGAATCCCTGCGCTTCCAGCAGACCGATTGCCGTCTCGGGCGTGTCCGCCCAAGCGGTGACGCGCAGCTCGCCGGACGCATCGATCGCTTCCACCAGGCTGCGCCGGATCAACGGCGAGTCTTCGATCAACAGCACGCTCAGTGGCCGCTTATGCGCGAGACCGGTTTTATCGACGCTCGTTTGTTGGCCCACGGCGGGCACCCTCCTACTCGATCAAGCCATTCTTGATCGCGTAATACGTTAGATCGGCATTGTTCGCGAGCCGCATTTTTTCGAGAACGCGTGCGCGATATGTGCTGATCGTCTTCACCGATAAATGCAGCTCCTCCGCTATTTCGGTCGGAATCTGGCCGCCCGCAAGCTTGCAAAAAATCTGGAACTCGCGCTCGGACAAGGCCTCGTGCGGCCGCTCGGTGGCGGGTTTTTCGAGCTTGTCGGCGAGTGCGTCGGCAATGAACTCCGACAGGTAGCGGTGGCCCCGCGCCACCGTCCGAATGGCCCGCACGATTTCGTCGGGCGCCGCGTCCTTGTTGAGATACCCGTTGGCGCCGGCGCGCAGCAGATTGATCGCGTACTGGCTTTCCGGATAACCCGACAGCATCAGCACGCCCTGCTCCGGGCGAATCTGCTTGATCACGCGTAACGTATCTATACCGTTCTTATCAGGCATCGCGATGTCCAGCAGCACGACGTCGAACGCGCTTTCGCGTACGAGCGCGATGGTTTCGTCACCGGTGGACGCTTCGGCGGCGACTTCCATGTCGGGTTCATCGGCGACGAATTGCCGGAATCCGCTCCGCACAATGGCGTGGTCGTCCGCTATCAACACTCGAATCATCTGCGCTGCCTGCAGCCGTTTTTATCGTGAATCATTGTACTGACGACGCGCGGCGGGAGTCATCCCGCCGCGCGTCGTCCCGGGGCTTCTTCAGCATTCTTTTTACCGCTAAATGCGCGGTTCGGGTCAGCCGTCGAGGCCGTCGAGCAGGTCGGCCATGTCGTCGGCGTGCTCTTCCTCGACCGCCAGGATCGTTTCGAAGATCCGGCGCGTGGTGACATCCTTTTCGCCGAGGTAGCGAACGATTTCACTATATGTATCGATCGCAATGCGTTCCGCTATCAGGTTCTCGCGAATCATGTCGATCAGATTGCTGCCTTCCTTGTACTCGGAATGCGAGCGTGACGCGAGACTGTCGGGTGCGAAATTCGGCTCGCCGCCCAACTGGACGATGCGCTCGGCGATGGTGTCGGCATGTTCCTGCTCTTCGGTCGCGTGCTGCGCGAATTCCGACGCGACAGCTTCCGAATGGATGCCCTTCGCCATGAAATAGTGGCGTTTGTAGCGCAGCGTGCAGACGATCTCGGTTGCAAGTGAATCGTTCAGCAGTTTCAGCACGGCTTCCTTGTCTGCGCCATACGTCGACGTGACCGAGCCATCGTCCATGTGCTGGCGCGCGCTGGCGCGGATTTTTTCCATGTCCAGTACAAACGGATCGGATTTCCGGCCGGGTTCCTTCGATTGTGCCGGGGCAGCTTTTACAGCAGACGATTTCGACATTGATGTGCTCCAGAAAGAGAATGGATCTTTTGTTCGGCGGTTGAACAGGTTCGACAGGTTCGTGACGGCAGCCTCGCCGGATATAGACCCGGACCGCCGTCCTCGGTCACTCTTGCTCAGTCACTTTTGTTGTGGAACGCATACCGCGTGCCTGCTCGCGACATCACGTTCGAAACACGCCCAGCAGCAACGTAACAACGAAAACCACGAGAAAGATGTAGAACAGGATCTTCGCGATCTCCGCAGCCCCTGCTGCAATCCCGGTAAAGCCGAACACAGCCGCGATAATCGCGATGATGAAAAAAAAACCGCGTAATGGAGCATGGCAACCTTCTATCTCGTTGGGTTCTTATGGGCCTCGGATCGGGCATCGAATCCGGCTTTCAGGACGACTCGGGTGGACGATTGCCATACAGCGTGAAGTCGGCCACCCGTCGAACAGGGTTCAGATAAAGCCGCTCGAAGCATGCGAGATTCAAGTACCGATGGCTACAGCCGCTAATCGACTATTTTCTTCGTCACGATAAAACCGAGCACGAGGAATACCACGCACAAGATCAGGAACAGCACGAACAGGAACTTCGCGATGCTGGCCGCGCCCGCTGCCACGCCGGTGAAGCCCAGCAAGCCCGCGACGATGGCGACAATGGCGAAAAACAATGCCCACTTCAACATGATCGGATCCCCAATAAAGTTGGACTAGTAACAGGATGTTAGCGACGCGGTTATGGGCTGCCATCTGGATGCACGCCGTTTTTCGTGTAGGACATCACCGACAAACGCTTTCAATTCACTTCTGGCCTGCCACCGATCAAGCGCTAGCCAAACATAATTCGATCAGCCCGCCGCGGCGTGAAAAGTTACACTGGCCGGACAGAAAACCCGGCGACTCCCTATGACTTCCTCTTTGCACGAAGGCGGCGCGGCGAATCCGGTAGCAGGCGTCACGCGGCGCGCAACCCGGTTCAGCGCGCGTCTGAACGGCTGGATGCGCCGCTGGAGCTGGGCCGTCGCAATGACCGTCGCCATTGTGATTACCGTTGGCGGCCTCGTGATACTCGAATCGGGCCGCATGCGCATTGCCGCGGAATACGAGACCGCGCTCGACGCGAAAGGCGCCACCACGCAGTTGACCGCGCTGGCGGCGGACATCGCGTCGCTGACTGCCGATGAACGCGCGTTCCGCCTGGCGCCCGGCAACACCTACACCGCCCACTACGACGCAGCGGCGGCGAGGATCAAACAAACGGTTGCGTCGCTGGATGCGTACTATCGCCAAAAAGCGGACGACACCGCGCTCGCCAGTTTCAGGCAAGTCAGCGCGATCCTCGATGCCCGGATCAATGCGGGACTAGCCGCTCGCTCCGGTTCAGACGCTGCATCGAGTACCGATATCCTCGACAGCGCGCTCGCCCTGCTGCGTGTGAATGAAGAACGCCGGGCGCAGTCCGCGCTCGATGCGAGCCGCGCCGACCAACGCATTTCCACGTTCTGCGTGGGCGCGTTGTGCGCGTTGAATATCGTGTTGTTCCTGCTGTTGTTTCGCAATCTCGGTATCCAGCTGGACAAGCAGGATCGTGTGCAGCAAAAGCTGATTACGCAGCAAGAGGAGCTCGACCAGCTCGTGTTCGACCGCACGCGGCAACTTGAAGCGCTCGCGTGGCATTTGCAATCGGTGAGTGAAAACGAGAAGACCCAGCTTGCCCGCGAACTGCACGATGAACTCGGTTCGATCCTGACGGCCAGCAAGATGGATGTGGCGTGGGTCAACAACAAGCTCAAGGGCGCCGAGCCCGCGATGGCGGAGAAACTTGGCCGTGCGCTTGCGAACCTTGATCAGGGGATTGCGCTGAAGCGGCGGATTATCGAAGACATGCGGCCAACCGTTCTTGCCAATTTCGGGCTGGTCACGGCGTTGCGCACCCTCGCCGATGAAACCGCGCAACGCACCGGCTGGACGCTCGAACTCGCGCTCCCCGACGACGACATCAAGCTCGGCGAAGAAGTCGAAATCGCGTTGTTCCGGGTCGCGCAGGAATCGCTGACGAACGCGGCCAAATACGCGCGCGCGTCGAGCGTGTCGATTGCGCTGGCGCTGGATGACGAGCGGGTGTCGATGCATATCGCCGATGACGGCGTCGGCATCCGCCCACAGGACCTGCAGCGCACGCATACGCATGGACTGCTGGGCATGCGCCAGCGGGTCAGCGCGCGCGGCGGCCGTATCGAGATCGAACGACGCCAGCCGCGTGGCACTGATATCCGCGTCACCATGCCCCGCGTGCGTAACTTCGATGCTTAAGGGTCCACCGCCTGTTGGCTCTTTACCTGGCGCTCGCACTACGCTTGTAGGACGGCGCCGACACAAGTTACAGACCGCTCCTACACGATAAAAACATCCGCGCCTACAGCTTGCGAACGCGCAGTTTTTTATGATTCTTCAGACCGGCATGGTCGATCAAAGCAGTAGTCGCCCTGGGTTTCGTTGCTTGTTCAAGCCCGGCAAAACTGTTTCAAGGATCGGTCGTCGCCAAGGCCGCAATGTGTCTGGCAACTGCTTTTGCAGGCGCTTTTGCTGCCGGATACCGGTAGCCAGGATTCGAACATCGGGCACGCTCTCATGGCCGCACGGCCAGCGGACCCGCATCAAACTCAAGGGGAATTGCTCATGACTCGACTTATCGCTTTGCTGTTGATCGTTGGAACTGCCGCACTTGCAGCTTGCAATACAGTGGCCGGCGCCGGCCAGGACCTTTCGAAGGGCGGCAACGCCATCACGAATTCGGCCGATAAGCACAACGCGGAGTAAGTAAGGAAGCTGGCGACAGATAGTTGGCGGTTAGTGCATTAGCGGCCGCTAGCAATTTGCCGACTGCTGCCTTCATCGGCTTCCAGGGTTCGTGACCACGCGCCTACAACGGAACGGGTCGTGGGATCCAATCAAACCGACGATCAAAAAGAACCTCCCTTAGCGGAGGTTCTTTTTTTTGTGTCTTGGCTAAAGACCCACGAACGCGCATCAGTCAGAAGCAGGCGGTAAGGCGGTCCAGCTTCCCGCCTCGGGGCGCTGCGTGATGCGCTCGATCGGTTCGGCCGCCTGCGATTCGATAAGACCGCCAATCAGATCGGCGAAAGGCTTGATGTTCCGGTACGTGCTGGCCTGTTCGAGCGCCGCCAGATACGCGCTACGGGACTGAACGGTCACGATGGTCCAAAGGTAGCCGCCCGTGGTCAGCAGGTAGTTCATGAGAAAGCGGCTGAGGCGGCCATTGCCGTCCATGTAGGGGTGGATAAACACGAAGATGAAATGACCCAAGACTGCTCGCACGCCGGGGTGCTCTTCTGCCTGCAGCAGGTCGAAGAGCGCCGGCATGCAATCCCGTACCGCTTCAGGCGCGAGCGGTACATGCAACGCATTTCGAATGAACACGTTGTTGTTTCGATACCCGGCCAGATCGCTCGCCTTCAAGATACCCGCGGTCACGCTCGGCGAAAACAGCGTCACGTACCACTGTGAAAAATCTCGCTTGAGGGTGGTAGAAGGATCGTCAGCTTGAGCCACTACGCGGCCGATCAGGGAGCGGACCCGGGCATGGGTCTCCGCGTAACCTTTGGCCGCCATGGCATCGCGCGTCAGCCGGTCTTTATTGTTGGTCAGGGGGCTCCAGTCACCATTGCGAACCTTCGCGATCAGGTCGGTGCTGACCCGATACCCTTCGATAGACAGCGAGTGATACGCGTCCGCGACGTACCTTGCCTCTATGTCGTGCAGGAGCGCTTCGCTGTCGGGGTTCTGCGAGCGCGGAATATCGCGGAAACGATCGATCACCATGTCCCGCATGCCCGACCACATGGCCTGGATGCGCTGCACATAAGGTGACTCGTTCATCCGGCCGCCAATATGGGCCAGCGGCCGCTCGAACGGGTTATCTTCGACCACCACATAGGCGGCCGCTTTCATCGTATCGAGGAGCTGGTCGGCGTCCTGATCACGGCCTACGGCCCGCAACGCTCCCGCCATACGGCCGGCAACGACGCTATGGCCACCTTCGAGCAATCGGGCGGTGAGCGTACTGATATCGACCTGATGCGTGACGATCTGTGCGGCAAGCTCGTGCGCGTGGAAAAAGCTCGGACTTGCCCGAATCAGCGCTTCAGGCACAGGAATCAACATGAGTCCACTCGCGTTCGGCGCCCGGCCGTCCACCAGCATGTCAGGCTTCGTCCGATAGAGAAACATGGAACAGCCGTGAGGCAATGCTTGAGGCTGGTTGGTCGCCAGCGGCGAGTAAAGCAGGATCTGCTTTTCGATACTCGTGTGGCCACTATGCTTGAGGAGCGAAAGTTCGGGGCTCACCTGCCATTGGTCTGCAAACCTGGAGTGGGCATACGCGGCCACGAAGGTTTCCATGTTCGCGTACCAATGCGTCGAGTCGCCCTCCGCGTCTTCCGGATTGTTCGACTGATACCAGCCTTGAATGACGAGCTTGAGGAAGCCGGCATTCTGGAGCCGCTCACGGTGTGTGCGGGTGAGCTCGGGATGCGCACTGATCTGGAATACGGAAAGGCCCCTGTCTTGCAGCGCTTTGAGGATTGACAGGGAAGAGGCTAGTTTTTCGTTGGGTGCAGCCACGCGGTTCGCTCCGGGACTTCAGACCATAATTAGAGTTTTGTGTCGTATTATATCCAGAGTTTTGTGTCGCACTATAACTCGAGTTTTGTGCTTTACTATAATTAGAGTTTTATGCTTTTTCTCGAGGCGAAGTTGGGCAATAAATGGGGCGAAGCCAATGCTGTCAATGCTCTATGAATTAATTTGCCGAGACTTTCCCGCATCGATCGATGTCAATTTATGGCTGTTTCTCGCCCGGTTGCCCACGAAAACCATGCGACGGCAGACGGTTTTATCTGACATAGTCGTGGCGCTGTCCGGCAGTTGGCAGCGTGGAAACCGGGTTTCACGCCGTCGAGCGAGCACAAGCCCGGGGTTCTGTCTTTTCCCGACTATCCAGTCGCCCCATAAAAAAAGCTGACCGTTTCTCCGGAATTCTCCGAAACGGTCAGCCGTTTTTGAACTGTCAGCCGTCACGCCCGCCGTCAAACCAGCCCACGCCTCTTGTAATCGAACCAGAACGACAAACCCACGCTCGCCAGAATGATGAGGGTTGCCATCACGGTCCACTTCGTGATCACTTCGCCGAGAAACAGCGCACCTATCACCACGGCCACCACGGGATTCACGTACATGCAGCTGCTCGCGATAATCGGACTCGTGTGGCGAATCAGGTACGCATACGCAACATACGCGGCCATCGAACCGACGAGCATCAGGTAGAGATAAGCCAAAAACGGCGTGAACCCCATGCTCACGATACGTTCGCCCGACACCCACGCAACGATCGTCGCCATCGCCCCGCCAAGGCCGATCTGCAGTGCAGTCGATACCAGCAGGTCGGACGGCAGCTTCAGACGCCCCGCGAGAAACGAGCCGCCTGCCCAGAAAACTGCGCCGCACAGGATCGCAAGACTGCCGGCGGTTGAACCCGACGACGGATCGCCGTGATTCAGCAACGCAATCCCGACCAGCCCAAGCCCGACGGCGACCCACTCACCCTTCGCCACTTTGCGGCCTGCAATCGCGGCGATGACCGTGGCGAACAACGGCACGGTCGCCACCATGACCGCGGCAGTGCCGGTCTCGACCGTGCGCATACCGAACGCGAGCATTCCGCTCGACAAACCCACAAGCAACGTTCCGACCGCCGCGGCGTTTCGCACTTCGGCGAAAGTCGGCCAGACCGGGTCCCGACGCGCAGCAAAGATGAACAAACCGATGCCGGCGAACAGGTTGCGCAACCCGGACAGCATCAGCGGCGGGAACGCTTCCAGCGACAAATGCACCGCCATGTAGGTCGAACCCCATACGAGGTACACGACGCAAAGGGCAAGCGCCACGCGGCCGCCGCGCGTCGCGGGAAGGCGGAACGGGAAATGGCCGGGAAGATTGAACAGGCGACGCGCAGGGGTATCGGCCAAGGGTTGCGGACTCGTCACGCCTGGCAGGACGTCCGCCGATGGTGATGGCGATGGCGCGTCGGCTGCTGCGTGCGGAAACGGCAACACGTCGGCCGAGGGCTGCGACTGCGGAGGTTGTGCCGGCGGCACAAACGGCGAAGCTGAAGAATCGGAATCAGACGACCGCGCGGGCGGCAACGGTGTGGACATCCGTTACTCCGCGACGAAGATGATTGCAACGTCAGCCGGCCAAACGGGCAGGCCTACAACCGCCGGTTTCGTTTCACCCGGGACCGGGGGAAACAAAGAGCGGCGCGCATGCCGCTTGAGCGTCGCGGCAAAACGGGCAAGGCAGGACAACATGTCGGAAGCAGGAAAAGGGGTCGGGCAACAACGTGCCGAAGCTCGATAACGGCTCAAAAAGCCGGCAGGAGCCGCCGCGAGTTTGCCGGACCGTTTCGTGAAAAATATCGGACCGCATCCGGGAAAACACGGTGGTCGCCATTATGCAGTAAGCCATGCACACGCACGCGGGAGTGTTACAGATGGTTGCCAACACGCTACGGCGAGGTGTATTGTTGCGACTGCTAACGCGGGGGTCCTGCGCTGCACATCGCAATCTGTCACTGGATTGTCCGTGTGTCGCGGGTGAGAAATACCCTTTGAACCTGATCTGGATAATGCCAGCGCAGGGAAGCGTTCGGATTTCGCAGCGCTGGGGTCTTTTGGGTCTATCTCTTCCTCGCGTTCCCTGCCAAGTCCGCCCGCCTTCTTCTCTGCTTTTCTTCGGTCTCCCGTAGCTAGCGTTTGACTCAGCCGGTTCTCGTGCCAATTGATGCCATTCGTGCAATTTCGCGCGTTTGGCGTTTTTTCGCGGACCGGCTGGAAAACATCCGTCCCCACAGCAACCATCTGCATGGGACCGGAGTAAGCGCATGGGATCGGAGTAAGCGCCATGGGACCAGAGCAAGCGCCAAAGCGCCCACTCTGGTCGACGCGCCCACCCCGGTCGACACGCTAATTCCGGTCGACACAGGAGAGCCGCATGAATGCCAATCCGAAATTCCTGTCCGACGACGCCGTCGTCGACGCTGCCGCCATCGCGCCGCTGCCCAATTCACGCAAGATCTACGTGACGGGCTCACGTCCCGACATCCGCGTGCCGATGCGCGAAATCACACAATCGGACACCAACGAAAGTTTCGGCAGCGAAAAAAATCCGCCGGTCTATGTCTACGATTGCTCCGGCCCGTATTCGGACCCGGAAGCCAAGATCGATATCCGATCGGGTCTGCCGGCCGTGCGCCAGGGCTGGATTGAAGAGCGCGGCGATACGGAGTCGCTCGGTGGTCTCTCAAGCAACTTCGGCCGTGAGCGCGCCGCCGATCCGGCGACTGCCGACCTGCGTTTCAAAGGCTTGCATCGCACGCCGCGCCGCGCTGTGCCGGGCAAGAACGTCTCGCAGATGCACTACGCGCGCCAAGGCATCATCACGCCCGAGATGGAATACATCGCGATCCGCGAGAACCAGCGCCGCGCTGAATATCTGGAATCGCTGCGCACGAGCGGCCCGAACGGCGAAAAGCTCGCCACGATGATGGGCCGCCAGCATCCCGGCCAGGCGTTCGGCGCCCAGGCCTTCGGTGCGAACGCGCCCAAGGAAATCACGGCCGAGTTCGTGCGCGAGGAAGTCGCCCGCGGCCGCGCGATCATCCCGGCGAATATCAACCACCCGGAAAGCGAGCCGATGATCATCGGGCGCAACTTCCTGGTGAAGATCAACGCGAACATCGGCAATTCGGCGGTGACGTCGTCAATTGGCGAAGAAGTCGACAAGATGACCTGGGCCATCCGCTGGGGCGGCGACACGGTCATGGATCTCTCGACCGGCAAGCATATTCATGAAACGCGCGAATGGATCATCCGCAACAGCCCGGTGCCAATTGGCACGGTGCCGATTTATCAGGCGCTCGAAAAGGTCAACGGCAAGGCCGAAGACCTGACCTGGGAAATCTTCCGCGACACGCTGATCGAACAGGCCGAACAGGGTGTGGATTACTTCACGATCCACGCCGGCGTGTTGTTGCGCTACGTGCCGATGACCGCGAACCGCATGACGGGCATTGTCTCGCGCGGCGGGTCGATCATGGCGAAATGGTGTCTGGCGCATCACAAGGAAAGCTTCCTGTACGAGCACTTCGAAGACATCTGCGAAATCATGAAGGCCTACGACGTGAGCTTTTCGCTCGGCGACGGCCTGCGTCCCGGCTCAATCTACGACGCCAACGACGAAGCCCAGCTCGGCGAACTGAAGACGCTCGGCGAGCTGACGCAGATTGCGTGGAAACATGACGTGCAGGTGATGATCGAAGGTCCGGGCCATGTGCCGATGCAGCTCATCAAGGAGAACATGGACCTGCAACTCGACTGGTGCGACGAAGCACCGTTCTACACGCTTGGGCCGCTCACAACAGATATCGCGCCGGGCTACGACCACATCACGTCGGGCATTGGCGCCGCGATGATCGGCTGGTTCGGCACGGCCATGCTCTGCTACGTCACGCCGAAGGAACATCTGGGCCTGCCGAACAAGGACGACGTGAAGACCGGCATCATCACGTACAAGCTCGCCGCGCACGCCGCCGATCTGGCGAAAGGTCATCCGGGTGCTCAGGTGCGGGACAACGCGCTCTCCAAGGCGCGCTTCGAATTCCGCTGGGACGACCAGTTCAATCTCGGACTCGATCCGGACAAGGCGCGTGAATTCCACGACGAAACCCTGCCGAAGGACTCAGCCAAAGTCGCGCATTTCTGCTCGATGTGCGGCCCGCATTTCTGTTCGATGAAGATCACCCAGGACGTCCGTGAATATGCGGCGAAGCAAGGGGTATCGGATATCGAGGCGCTGAAGCAAGGCATGGAAACGAAGGCGATCGAGTTCGTGAAAAAGGGCGCTGAGATTTACCAGCGCACGTAAGAACGAGCAAGCAATGGCCACGCCGGTCGCCCGTAAAGCACGATGACCCGGTGAAAATAGAAACGGCCTGTCGCATGTCACATGCGACAGGCCGTTTTGCTTTGGAGGACGCTCAATCCCGTACTTGTCTGCTGAATACGACGGTCGGGCACCGTTTCTGCTTCTTCATTGAAGGAACCGGCAGGAACTGTCTTTTCGCCGCCGGGTTGGACGTGGACAGTGAGGCTCACCCGCTCAGCGCAAATCATGCGCGGCATGCACCGCATGTACGACAAGAGCCTCGCCGGTTTGACAGCAACCCGTTTGACAGCAACCCGTTAAACCTTCGTGATTCATCGTTTTTGGAGAGTTGAAATGGACAAGATCAAACAGATTGGCGCTGCGACTCTGATTGCCGCACTTCTCGGCGGCCTGTCTGCATGCGATCAAATGAGCACCCGTCAACGCGATACGGCTGTCGGCGCAGGTGTCGGCGGCGTGGCTGGAGCAGCGCTTGGCGGCAGTGCGTTATCGACAGTGGGTGGCGCGGCCGCGGGCGGCCTGATCGGTAACCAGGTCGGCAAGTAGGTTGAACGCCAGCGTGATGTCAGCGTGCCAGATGATGTTTCATCCGGCACGCTTTGCCCGGTCGCCTCACTTTGACAATACAGCGGCCGGGTACAACCCAATTTAAGTGGGTGCGCCCGCCATCCCGTCCAGTGAAACAGATCGAAACATTGGGTAACGCCCCGTGCTTTCCCGTGTTTCGGCGATGCGCTAGGCTCCTGACATCCCGTTCATTCGAGCGGTCGCGTTTCGACGCAACGAGGAGTCGCATCATGAGCCCAAAGCTCGCACTATCCGCCCTCTTGGGCGCTTTGAGCTTGAGCGCTTGTTACTACGTGCCGTATGGTTCGTATGGTTATTACCCGGCGTATCCACCCTATCCGGGCACCCCGGTCGTCAGCACAGCACAAGCGCAACAAGAGATTCCTGTCGCTCCTGCAGGGGCGCCCGGCACCGGATATGCGCAGGGCTATCAAGGCAACGACAACCCGCCCCCCTCCGCGTATGCGTCAACAACACCGCAGTACGTTGCTGCGCCGCCTGTCGCCTATGCGCCGTATCCCGCTTATTACCCGAGCTATCCGGTCTACGCGCCCTATCCGGCTTATTACGGGGGCTACGGTTATCCCGCGTACGGGTATGGACCATCGCTGTCGGTCGGCTTCGGCTGGTACGGTGGCGGCGGGCGCGGACATTATTATCGTCACTGAGCGTCGTCACTGAGCGCTTCGCCCTCTGCTTTTCCGCCCGGGCGAGCCTTACTCGTTCGATGTAACGCTTTCACGCGAACCGCGCTGCAATAGCGCGGTTCGACTTTGTGTGCCCTGATTGTTCGCGCTGTCCGGTCGCGTAAATAGCGCGTCCGGGACGGTTCCACGGCAATCGGTGTGATATGGCACGATTTTCGCTGACGTTCCTGATAGCTACGCCACCCCGGGCGCTATCGCTACAGGAATCCTCATCATGCTGGTCTTCGCGCTGGTTCTGCTCTGGCTTGCCGCCTGTCTTGGCGTGATCTCCATCTGGCTGTTGCGCCGGGTTTCACACGACTCGCCCGGGACCGACGCGTCAAAGACACACGAACCCACCACGCCCTAAAGCTTCGATACAACCCCGAAGGTATGGTTAATCCGTCCTTGACGCGCGCCATCCTCGCTCTATCCTTAGTCCAGACGCATTAGGCAAGCGCTTAGTTGCAACGGTGCGTCGAGCGGCGGCGCGTTTATTGCAACGCGACCGAGCTCACGGGGGTGTTAGTACCGGTCGCCATGACCGGAGAACGCCGCGCGTCCAGCAGAATAAAAAACAGGAGACGATATGTTTCACCAGATTCTGACGCCCGTCGGCGGCTCACTCGGCTTGTCCTTTCTCGTCGCCGTGCTGCCTATCGCAGTCGTGCTGGCCCTGCTCGGTTGGGCACGCCGGCCTGCCTGGCAAGCGTCGCTCGCCGGATTGATTGTTGGCATAGTGGTCGCCATCGCGGTATGGCACTTCCCCGTTGGCCTGGCGATTGATTCCGTCGCGGCAGGCGCCGTGTTCGCCGTCTGGCCGGTCATGTGGATCGTCTTCACCGCGATCCTGCTCTATAACATCGCGCAGCGTTCGGGCCGTTTCGAAGCGTTCCGGATATGGATGATCGATAACCTCCCGAACGACCGGCGCATCGTGCTGGTCGTGATCGGCTTCTCCTTCGGCGCGCTGCTGGAAGGCATCTCCGGGTTCGGCACGCCGATCGCCATTACGAGTTCGCTGCTGATCCTGCTCGGCTTTCCGACGCTCGAAGCGCTCACCTTCACACTGATCTTCAACACGGCGCCGGTCGCGTTCGGCGCGCTCGGCGTGCCAATCACCGTGCTCGGCGCGGTGACCCATCTCTCCCCCGACTTGCTCGCCAAGATGGTCGGCCGCCAGTTGCCGTTCTTCGCGCTGCTGCTGCCGTTCTATGTGATCGGCGTGTACGCGGGCTTTCGGAACATGCTCAAGATCTGGCCGGTGCTGCTGGTGGCCGGCGGGACGTTCTCGCTCACGCAATTCGTCACGGCGAACTACATCAGTTATTCGCTCACTGACGTGCTCGCGTCGATGGTTTCGCTGATCCTCACGATTGCGTTCCTGCGCGTCTGGAAACCTGCCCCGGACGAGCGCTTCGCCGTCAACGTCGATCGGGCGGCGCAGGTCCGCGGCAAGCTTTCTGGCGGGCAGGGCTGGGTGCCGTGGATCGTGGTGTCGGTGGTGGTGATCGTGTGGACAATCGCAAAGATCTTCCTGATCGGCGATGTCAAGGTGCCGTGGCCCGGACTCCACAACGCCGTCTTCATTACGCTCTATAACCAGCCTTACGGCGCGATCTGGGACTTTCAGCCGCTCGCGACGGGCACCGCAATACTCGTGGCATCGATCATTACCGCCCTGATCGTACGGCTGCCGGCGAGCGAGTTCGGTGCGTCAATCGTGGATACCTGGGTGCAGACGCGCATCGCCATTCTGACGGTTGCGACAATCGTCGGGCTCGCGTACCTGATGAACTACTCCGGAATGAACTACACGCTGGGCCTCGGGGTGGCGTCGGTGGGAGCATTCTTCCCGCTGGTGTCGGCGTTCCTCGGCTGGGTGGCAGTCTTTCTGTCCGGCAGCGATACATCGGGTAATGCGCTGTTCGGCAATCTGCAGGTGGTCGCGGCACGGCAGCTCAATCTCAATCCCATCCTGATGGCCGCCACGAATTCATCGGGCGGCGTGATGGGGAAGATGATTTCGCCGCAGAACATCTCGACAGGTGTAGCCACCACGGAACTGAAAGGCAAGGAAGGCGTGGTTTTCGCGAAGACGTTCAAGCACTCCATCCTGCTGACGGTGCTGCTCGGCGTGCTGGTCTGGCTGCAGCAAAATGTGCTGACGTGGATGATTCCGCATTGAGGGGGAAGCGGGCGGCGGTCTCGCTGCTTGCTGGGTTGTTGTAAACGTCAGTGTTCCGGCCGCACGTGATGCGGGTGGCCGGACTTGGCGCCCCATGTGGCTGAGCGGCGGCGCGGAAGTGTTTGAGTTCCGGCCGTGCGTGATTGCGGGTGGCCGGAACCGACATTCATGAGGCGGCGCAGATGGGTTGTTAGCCGGTATGGATCTCGTCGCGCGGATCGGGACGAACCCGGCGAAGGGGATCATCAATCGTTGGCTGCGGGCTCGAAGCGGATCACCGTGCGAGATGGGCTTCGAGACGAGATTCGAGATGGACTTGAGACTGGCTGGTGCGCCTCACTCCCCCACTACGCGTCCGCGCGTTGCCTTCACCGCGCCTCGCCGCACTTTTCCATCCACCCTTCGCAACTGCGACGCCCGCGTAGGTTTCGTCGCCACGCGCGTGCGGCGTGTCACGCTGACGCGCTGGATCATCTCGTCGAGCCGCGCAAGCGCCGCTGCACGATTCATGTCCTGCGTGCGGTGTTCCTGCGACTTGATGATGATCACCCCGTCACGCGTAATACGACTGTCGCGTAACGCAAGCAGGCGCATCTTGATCGTTTCCGGAAGCGACGACGCCTGGATGTCGAAACGCAGGTGAATCGCACTCGACACCTTGTTGACGTTCTGGCCGCCCGCTCCCTGTGCGCGCACGGCGCTCAGCTCGATCTCGTTCGGCTGGATCACATACTCGATCGTATGATTCACGATGCCGCCTCCGCAATGCGCGCGGCCAGACCCGAGTCACGCCGCGTAGGTGTCCGGACGGCCTGCGCGAAGACGTCCGTCGAGCCGATCACGTCTATGCGGCTACGCGCCCGCGTGATCGCCGTATAAACCAGTTCCCGCGACAACATGCGGCCAAACGCACTCGGCAACACCAGCGCGGCGTGATCGAATTCTGAGCCCTGCGATTTGTGGACCGTCAGTGCAAATGCCGTGTCGTGGGGCGGCAATGCGGCGGGAGAGAGCATCCGTAACGTGCCGTCGGCCATCCGGAAGCAAACCTGCATAGCGCCGCTGGCCGCTGGCAGCGCAATGCCGATATCGCCGTTGAACACGCCCAGCGCGTAGTCGTTGCGCGTCACGATCACCGGCCGCCCCGCGAACCATTGAGCGCCCGCGCCCAGCGTGACCGATGCAGCCGCCCTAACCCACGCTGATACACGCGCGTTGATTTCATCGACACCACGCGGCCCGTGACGCGTGGCGGCAAGAATGCGAAAGCGGTTGAGCGCATCAAAAAGCGGTGCTGCCCCGGTTCCCGCTTCGAGCGTTTCGGCGAGCATTCGCGCGTACGGTTCGAAACCGGCGTTCAGGCGCGCCAGCGTGCGCTCGGATAAATGAGGCCCCGTATCGTCGATAAGCAGCGCCGCTTTCGTTGGGTTGTCCTGGCTACTGAGCGTCAAGGCGGCAAGCGCGTCGTCAATGGAACCGCGACGGATGGCGACCGACAACCTACCAATATCAGAATCCAGGCCGAACCGATAATTACGCTGCAACCACACGACGCAATCGGTCAACGGACTTGTCGCGGTTTGATCGACTGCAACAGGCGCCGCCGGATGCCAGTCGACTTCGGGCAGGCCGGCCGATACGTTGTAATCGTCGTCCGGGATCAGGTAACCAGGTTCGTCGACCCACATGGGTTCGGTTTCAAGCAGCGCGGCCTGATCATCAACGTCGCCCTCTTGGTCGCTCGGCAACGCGGCGATGAACTGCGCGGCCGGCATCGACAGCGCTGCAGCAATCCGCGCCGCGCCTGCATCGCTGAAAACCGGCCGCGCGCTCAATTCAGCGAACACAGCGCCCGCTTCCACGGCGGCAAGTTGATCCTTGTCGCCAAGCATCACGAGGCGCGCACCGGGTGCGACCGCTTCGAGAAGATGAGCGGCCAGCGCGACGTCGATCATCGACGCCTCGTCGATCACGATCACATCGAATGGCAGCGGATTGTCGCGATGATGCCGGAAGCGCCCATTCGCCTGCGTGCCGAGCAGACGCTGCAGCGTGAACGACGTACGCGGCAAACGCGCGGCCAGCTCCGGCGGCAACACATTGGCGCGTTCAACCAGTGCCTCCTGCATGCGCTGCGCCGCCTTGCCCGTGGGCGCCGCGAGCGCGATGCGCAAAGCCGGATTTTCGTCGAGCAGGCAAGCAAGCACGCCGACAACCGTCGTTGTCTTGCCCGTTCCCGGACCACCGCTCACGATGGTGAGACGCCCTGACAACGCAACGAGCGCAGCCACGCGTTGCCAGTCGATGTTGTCATCGTCGTTCTTTGACTCCGCGAAATAGCGCCCTACGCGCGCTTTCAATTCAGCCGGATCCGGCGCATCGGCAGACACCTGGGCACGTTCGACCAGCGCCCGCGCGAGCCGCCGTTCGTAGTCGAAATACCGCGCGAGATAGATACGCCGGCTTGAATCGATGACAAGCGGCAGCAGGTCTGCGGCAGCTTCATGGCCATCGCACGCCACGCCGCTTGCCAGCAACGCGGCGTGTACCGTACCGGCAGTTTCACCGTACCGCTGCGCGAGTGCATCGAGCGCGATACACACGTGCCCTTGGGTCGTCGCGCGGCTTACTGCAAACGCCGCGCGCTGGGCCCAGCGGACGTTGTCGACTTTTCCCTGAAGGCGCTTCGATAACCCGCCTATCCGGCGCGCGAATCCATCAGCGAGCGCAATGCTGTCGTCGGAAACAAGAGTCAGGTCGGGCGCGTTCATGCGGCAACTCCTTGCATCAGTCGATCGATCGCCTCGATCAGTTCCAGTGATGGCTTGCCCACATGCACCCCCGCCGGCTTGTCACCATCGCGCCAATCGGGTCGTACGCCGCGCACGAACAAATACAGATAACCGCCAATGTGCCGCTCAAACGCGTAGTCGCGCAGCCGCAAATGCAGATACCGATGCAGCGCAACCGTGTAAAAGAGCGCCTGCAAGTGATAGGCATGCGAGGCCATTGCGGCGTCGAGAGATTGCTCGTCGTAATCGGCGGGCGTCAGCCCAAGATGATTCGACTTCCAGTCGACGATCCAGAAACGCCCTTCATGCTCGACGATCAAGTCGATAAACCCCTTGACGAAGCCGCGCAAGGTTCCGGCTTCCAGCGCGACATCCGGGAAGCCATGCGCGACGAGCACGCGCCGCAACGCCGTGAAATCCAGCGATTCCGCCGGGAACAGGAACTCGAGTTCATTCATGCGCCGCTTGGTGGCGATGGTATCGAGGCGCATGCCGGGTACGAGTTCTGTTGCAACTGTATCGGCGAGAAGACGCGCCATCATCTCGGGCAGGTTGGAAGCCAGACTGTCGGACGCAGAAACAGGAATGGGATGTTCATGTAACGCGCGCTCGATCGCTTCGGGCCATGTGGCTAAGTCCGTGAAATCAGCGAGCTCGTACATCCGGTGCAGGCACTCACCCGCCGACGGGCCGCGCGGGAATAAGAGGATATCGTCGGTATCGAGTTGGATCGGAGGCAACGGCGTTTCAATCGGCGTCGCCAGTGTAAGCGCCGCTATTGCGTCGATACGCCCGTCGTGGTCAGGACGTTCGTCGGTGGGCTGCGCCTGATTCGATTCCTCCCGTGCGCCGGCAGCGATCATGGAACTGAAGCTGGCGGTCCGCCAACTATCGCGCAACACGCGACGACTGGTTCGCGGCTGCGGCGTGAAACCCGCGTCGCGTTTCACAACGAGCGGTTCACGCACGTCGATCACAGGCAAGGGTTCGACGGAGATGGAGCCCGTTGCAAGCGCTTGCCAGCTTCCGATCACGTCGTCTTCTTCGGGTGGTTCAGCGAGCCAGTCGCTGAACTCGCGGCCCGCGCCTGCGACCAGCCAGTTCAGCACACTGCGCCGCGATTCCTTCGCTGATTTGCCGATCAGATACACGCCTCCGACCAGATAACACCGGTACACCGCGCGCGTGAGCGCAACGTACACGAGCCGCGCGCGTTCGGCGGCCTGCTCGCGCGTGGCGAGTCCGGACGCGCGTTCACCCTCTTCGTCGGTGTAGCCGTAGTGCAGTATGGCTGCTCCGTCGTCGTGGTATTCGCGGGCATCGGGCAGTCCTGTGGACGGCGGGTCGCGCAACGCGCCGTCGTTCAGGAACGGACAGAACACGACCGCATATTCCAGGCCCTTCGATTTGTGCACCGTGACGATCTGCACGAGATTGCGATCGGACTCAAGCCGCAACTGCGCGTCTTCTCCTCCGCCCTGCTCTGCACGCTGCGCGGCTAGCCAGCGCAGCGTGGGCGCAATGCCAGGTTGAACGGCGCCACGCGCCTGGATCAACTCGGCCAGATGATTGACGTTGGTCAGGCGGCGCTCGCCGTCCGGACCGACGACAAGACGCTGCGCGATCAGCAGCTCACGTGCGAGCGTACGCCACATCACCGCAAAACCGCGCTCGTGCCATAGCATCCGGTAACGCGAGAAACGTTCGACCCAACTCATGGCATCGGTCGCTGCGGATTCTTCCACCGCTTCGCTGTGCTCCATGCTCCACAACGCGGCGGCGTCGAGCCCGAGCCAGTCCGTTGCAAGCGCCGCACGCAAGCGGCGCAAGTCGCCGGGCGTATCGATGGCGGCAAGCAATCGTTCGATCTGCTCAGCATCGAACGTACCGAATACCGATGCCTGCGCCAGTTCCACGCTGCCCACGCCCCAGCTTGCGAGCACCCGCTTGACGAGACTGCCCTGCCGATGTGTCTGCACAAGCACCGCAATCTGCCCGGGCGACAGAGGCTTGTCGCCGATCGTTACTTCGCCGTTTTGAGCGCCGCGCAACAACCGCACGATCTCCGCGGCGCAAGCCTCCGCCGCCTGGCGGTTGGCGTTCGTTTTCGACAGCGCCGAATCGCCTTGCGGCAACATCCACACGCAGAAATCAGCGGTATCGGAATACGCGGCCGATGCTGTGTTGTCATTGAACGGCTTGCGCTCGCGCGTGCCCGCGCGCACCGGCTGGTAAGTCAATCCATCGAGGATGAACGCCGCCGGATTTGCGCTGAAAATGCGGTTGCAGGCGTCGATGATCGGCGCAGTCGAGCGCTGATTGACCGCAAGCGTGTATCTTGCCGATGCCCGCTTGCGCGCCGTCAAATACGTATGCAGGTCGGCGGCACGAAAACTGTAGATGGCCTGCTTCGGATCACCGACCAGAAACAATGGCCCTTGTGGTGCGAAGATGCTGTTGAAGATGGCAAACTGCAGCGGGTCCGTGTCCTGGAACTCATCGATCAAGGCAGCCGGATAACGTGCCCGAAGTGCATCGGCGAGCCACGGATTGGCGTCGAGCGCCTGATACAGGTTGGACAGCAGGTCGTCGAACGACACCACGCGCCTCGTCCGCTTGCGCACCGCCAGTTCCAGCGGCGCGTAGTCGAGCCACTCGCGCACAATGCCAAGCCATGCCGCGCGCTGCGCCGCTTCCGCGGCAGCCGCCGCAGCGGCAAGCGTCTCGGCGTGATCGAAGAAAACATGCGAGGGTGGCTCGTTCTTCACCTTCGTGCCTTTCTTCAACGCGCTCGCCGTGAGCTTCAGCGCTTCTTTCGGCGGCGCGGCGTGACAATCGTTGTCGGCGAAATAGTCGGACCACGCGGCAATCGCCGCGTCGATCAGCGTGCGCTTGTGCGTGGTCTTGCTGAGCTTCGCTTCGGCGTCGATCAGCAACTGCACGATGGTGTCGCGTTCGGCATGCCACACCGCGCACGCCGTATCGAATAACGCTTGCGCGTCCTCTCGGTGGGCGAGCTCCGACTCCCCCCAGCGCAACGTGGCAAGCGGTTTTTTCAGCCGGCGCGAAAGCTGTGCATCAAGCGATGCCGGTCCAGCGCGTTTGCTCACGAGCCACGCGGCGAACGATGAATCCCGCGCCGCCGCCGGCTCGACCCGTTCACGCCAGAAGTCCGCTGCCATCTCGAAGCGCAACGCGCTGTCATCGGCTTCCAGTTCGAACGCGAACGGCATGGTTGCAGCGAACGGCGCCTCTTGCAACGCGCGCTGGCAGAACGCGTGGATCGTGTGGATGGCGGCCTGATCGAAAGTATGCAGGGCAATCCTGATGCGCTTGAGCGCTTCGTCGGGATCAACGCGTTCAAGCGTGGTCTCGAACAGGCGCTCAAGAAATGCGTCGTCCGCGGTGTCACCGGTTTCCATCGCGTGCGCGATCTGGACGAGCCGCGAGCGGATACGCTCATGCAGTTCAGCCGTGGCCGCTTTCGTGAAGGTGACGACGAGGATTGCGTCAGCGGCGAGCTTCTTTTCCAGCAGAAGGCGAACGTACAACGCGCAGATGTTCCACGTCTTCCCCGTTCCCGCCGATGCTTCAATCTGGCTCACGCCATCGAGCGAACATTCGAAGACGTCGAGTTCATCAGCCATGTCGGCCGTTAGTGTGGTGGTTGTTTCGATACGCGTCATGCGTCGCTCCGCATGTGCTGGATCAACGGCTCGAAGACGATCCTGGCCAATGTGGCAAAGGTTTCATCGAGTCTCAGTTCAGCGCCGCGAAACGCGATGCGCAACGCGGGATCGTCAGACTCGCCACGCGTCCTGTCCGACACCCACACGCCCTGCGCCTTGGACTCGCTTTCCTTGACCCATGTCCACGCGCTTTTCGGAAAAAACCGCAGCGGCAACCGCCGCCCGGCACGATACAACGCAGCGAGTGTTGCCAGGTGTGCATGAGGATCGTCGACGGGCGTCAGTTCAAAGCCGCTCGATTGCGCGCCGCGCCCGTGCCATACCGTGCGTCGCGGGCCATCGGGCAACGCGGCGCAGTACGCAAGATGCGCAAGCCATGCAGAAAGGTAGTCGCGAGCGCGCGGCACGTCGTATCGATAAATGATCTGGCCTTCGTCGGTGAGCAAATTCAAAGTGCCGTGAAGCTGCAGCGGCTGCAAAGCGTCGGCTTGCAATGTAGCGTCGTGGCGGCCGAACAACTCGGCATCCGGCCAACGTGGCTCGATATCCAGCGTGAACGGCAAGCGCGCCGCGCCTTCCCCCGTCGCGACCCGCACCCGATTGGCAAGCGAATGCAATGCGCCAATTTCCCGCGATTGCCACACACCGCCCGTCGCGCCGCCTGGCATTTCAGGACTCGCACGCGCGACCCGCCGCGCACGATCAAGCCCGCGAACTTCATTGTCGTCGGTGAGTGCGAGCAGCGCGGGCAGCACTCGATCGGCCAATGCCGCGCGGCCCGGATATTCGAGCTCGAACGGTTCGGTATCACCGAGTTCGGTCTCAGCGTCGAAGAGCGAGATGCCGAGCCGATCACGCAAGATAGCGCGCGCCGGATGACGCCAGAAACGCTCGAAATCATCGAATGCAACGGGCTCCACCTCTTCCGCCGGTAACGGCCCGCTAAAGAATTTCATCGACGGTTCAATCCTGCCGAGCGCGAGCGTCTGCGCCAGTTCCGCACGCTCCGGCTCGTAGGTGAACAACGGCGCGCTGAAATACTCGGGCGCGAACGGCTGCAACGGATGCTCGAATACGAAACGGCTGCGCGCGCTCTCGAGTTCTTTCGGCGATGCACCCTCGCCCGCCACCGTTTTCGCCAGATAGTCGAGCAATTCGTCGATCAGCGCGGCAGGCGGCAACGAGGCGTTGTCGCGAATGCTGCGTCCCGTGTACGCGATCATCAAACGGTCCCGCGCCGACAACAGCAAGTCGAGGAACAGATTGCGTTCGTCGTCACGGCGTTGCCGGTCACCGAGCTTGCCGAAACTCGCCATCAGGTCGAATTCGTCGGCGCGCGCGAGGCTTGGCAACATGCCATCGTCCATGCCGAGCAGGCAGACCACGCGATACGGCAACCCGCGCAAGCTCGTCAGCGACGAAAACGTCACGCCGCCCCATGGGACACCGCCACGCGCGGCGTCGTCGAGTGCGTCGGTGAGCGCCGTTCGCAGCACGTCGGCAGCAATTTCAGTGTCGACAGCGCCTTCGCTCATGGAAAGCATCAGCGAGTCGAGCGTCGAGCGAACGTCGGCGATTGAGTCCGCGAATGGCAGGCCGGCGTCGAAGAACTGCGTGAGCGCGTCGAGCAACAATTGCGTCCAGGCCTGCGGCGTACGCGCGGTGGCTATACGTTCGCCGAACGCGTCAATATCGTCGATAAACCGCGTCAATCGGCCGAGCAATTCCGCATCCGACCCTTGCGCGCCGCCAACCGGCAGCCATTCGTCGACAGGCGCGCCGCCGTCGGGCAGCGCGTAGCCGAGAAAGAGCCGCGTGAGGGCATCGGAGAAGGTGTGACGGGCAGGAGGCACATCCGCGGCAGTGACGACTGACGGCGTGAGCCCGCGCCGCGCACCGGCCGCCGCAAGCCACGTCTGCGCGGTTTCCAGCGCGACGGCATCTATGCCATAACGCGCCGCGACCGCGTCGACCCGCAACCATTCGATCAACTCGGGCGCGCCCACACTGCGTTCAGGCAACGCCAGCCAGTCGAGCAATACGCGCGCGACCGGGTTCGCCTGCGAAGGCGGCAAACCCGTAATCCGATACGGAATCCGCCGGCGCTCACCGGCCACGCCAGCGGGCGCAGTGCCGAACACCCCGTCGATGAGCGGACCCGCCGCCGCGAGATCCGGAAACGCCACGAGCACGTCCGACGGCTGCAGCCCGTCCACTTCCTCGAACCAGCCAAGCAAACGGTCGTGCAACACTTCAAGCTGCCGCGACAAGCTATGGCACACATGAATTTCGATACCGGGTTCAAGCGCTTCGCCGAGCTCGGAAACTTCGTTCAAATTGAGGATCGCGTTCTGCACATGAGCGAGCCATGTCGGCGCGGGATTCTCCTCGAAATGGCTGGCTTCCCGCGACGCCGCGCTCTCCGTCAGCTCGCGCAGCATGTGCAATTGCGCCTGCGTCTGGCGGCCCCATTCGGCGAGCAGCGGATGACCCACCTCCTGGAAGTCCAGCTTCCCCGCCAGTTCGAGCTGTTCCACCCGCGCTTCGCTCACGATGTCGAACCAGAACTCGCGGCACGGGTCAATGGCATAGATACGTACATCGATCCATCGTGACAATTCGCGCAGCAACGCGATATGCAACGGCGGCATGGTCGGCAACGCGAACACGCTCACGCGCTCCGGCCACTCGGCCTTCATCACGGCGTCGAGATCGAGTTTCGGCGATTCAGTCAGGAACCGGTACGCGGGCGGCGTGGGATCGTGAGCGTCGGCGTTCTGTGCGAGGTCCGCGAGCAGCGCGCGCCATAGCGCGGCCTGCCAGCGCTCGTCCTCGCGCTGAATTTCTGTGGCGTTCGGCAGGCGCGGACCGTTTGCGTCGATTGCCCCGCCGGCCGACGCCAGGATCGACCCGCCGGCCTGCCAGTGCAGCAGCCATTCCGGCCGATACGTCAGATAGTGATCGAGCACGGTCGCGATACGGCGCGCGAGTTCATAGCGCATGGAGTCGTCGGCGGCGTCGAGGTAGGCGTGCAATCGCGACGAGCTCTCTGGAGCCGCATCCGTCATTGCGCCAAGCAGCCGGAAACAACGCCATACCAGCCGGTCGGGCGCAAACGGCGAATGCTCGGGAACCGGCAATACGTCCCCGATCCTCGCCCACAACCACTGCGCGAGATAACACAGGTCCACGTTTGCACAAATGCCAAAGCGGGCAGCCATGTCCAGTTCGAGCCGACGGCGCACCGCCGCGCTCGGCACGATGATCGTCTGGCTGGCGAATGGATCGCCGCCATTCAGCGCGAACGCGGCGACGTCGTCGAGCAGCGCCTGCGACAGCGTTTCATGGCGATTCGAATAGAAAAGTTCGAGCATGGATCCTGCTAATTGGGCATGAAAGGCAACAGCTCGAACGGCCAAGGCCACGGACGTGTCGCGAGGTGAAACGACAGGATAGCAAAGGCCGTTCTCAACCGGAATTCGTCCGAACGGCCTAGGTTTGGATACCGTGGAGTTGGGTTAGACTCGAACCCACATTAAGTCAGGTCCAGTGCCCCGACGTGGCATACCGAGACCATGGCGGGACCTGAGACACCCCGAAGATACCCGGGCAGCAAATTAGGAAGTCGATGCGTTACTCGCTAGAAATCAGAAAATTCATTTATAGCCAGTACTTCTTCGGTGGCTTGCGGATCGCCCTCGGCGTCTCGCTGCCGGCCATCCTGATGCTGACTGTATTTCACAATCGTGAACTCGGCTTCACCATTGCGACCGGCGCGCTGGGCGCGAGCGTCGTCGATATGCCGGGGCCGTTGAAGTACAAGCACAACGAGATGCTCGCCTGTACGGTGATCGGCTTCTTGTCCGCGCTGGCTACCGGTATTGCAAGCGCGAACGTGGTGACGCTATGGCTGGCCGTCGTGCCGCTTACCTTCGTGCTGTCGCTGGTGGTGGTATACGGCAACCGTTGGCCGCAGATCAGCTTCGCCACGCTCTTCATGATGATCGTGACGCTGGAGGATCATTTCACGCCCATGCAGGCGCTCGTCAACGCGTCGTGGATCCTGCTCGGCGGTCTTTGGTACACCTATTGGGCAACCTTTGTCAGCCGCTCATTGGTGTATCGGATCGAGCGCCAGGCGCTGGCTGAAAGCGTGTTCAGTTGCGCCGAGTATCTGATCGCGCGCTCGGCTTTTTACGATCTCGACGCCAATCTCGACGAGTGTTACCGAAAGCTGATCGAAAAACAGATCGCGGCGGTCGAGCGCCAGGACGCGGCCCGCGACATCGTGCTGCGCAACCTGCCGAAATTGAGAAGCGGCAAGCTCGATGCGCGCCGCGTCATGCTCTTCAACCTCTTCATCAACGTGGTCGACTTGCACGAGATGTTCGTGGGGGCGCACACCGATTACCCGCTCGTGCGCAACACGTTCGGCGGTGCGGACATTCTGATCTTCTATCGCGACCTGATGAGAAAGACCGCGCTCGATCTCGAGGACATCGGCCTGGCCGTGCTGCAAAACCGGCCGGCGCGGGCACGAATCAACGTGAAGGCAGAGTTGCGCGCGATCGAATACGAACTCGACCAGATGCGCCGGCACGACGTTCCGCAGAAAAATCCGGAAGCGTATTCGGCGGTGTCATCTGCCTTCAGGAGACTTTGGAGTGCGACACGGCTGATCGACAAAATGCGTCGCCAGACGCGGCACGATCCGAGCATCACGGAAACGGTGATTCGCGTCGATCCAACCTTGTCGCGTTTTGTGTCGAGCCGGCGCGTGCCGTTCATGCAGATTTTTTCGAACCTGACCATGGCCTCGCCGAGCTTCCGGCACGCACTGCGCGTGACCATCGCGGTGGGCGTGGGATTCTGGCTCGGCCGCTTGCTGCCGCTCACCAACGCGTACTGGATCGTGATGACGACGGTCATCATTCTCAAGCCCGGTTATTCGCTTACCAAACAGCGTAATGTGCAGCGGATCATTGGCACGGCGATCGGCTGTACGGCGTGCGTCGGGTTGATCCTGGTGGTGAAGGATCCGCATGTGTTGCTGGTCGCCATGTTCGCCTGCATGGTCATGAGCTACAGCCTGCTGCTGTTCAACTACACGGCAAGCGTGGTGTTCACGTCGGCTTATGTGTTGCTGATGCTGCACCTGCTCGCGCCGGGCGGCATGCGGCTGATTGGCGAACGCGCCATCGACACCGCCGTCGGATGCGCCATCGCGATTGCCGCCAGCCATCTCTTCCCGTACTGGGAATACCGCCTGATGGGCAAGCAGGTGCGCGACATGATCGGCGCAATGCGAAATTATCTCGAGGCAAGCTGGTGGTGGACCGGCAAGCCCTCCACTCACGCTGAAGCGAAGAGCACGGCGGACGCCAATCTTTTCGCCGATGCCAACGCCGGAATAGCGCAAGCAGCAACGGCCGCGCTTGCGCGGGTGGAAGCCGGCGAAACGGAACTCGCGGCAACGGCGAATGCGTCCCGGAGCTTGGCAAGTGAAGACGACGCGGGGCCTTCACCCATCGTGAGCGACCGGGCAACCGCTCTGGCGGAGACAGTGGTATCGAACGGAAGCAACGCCGCAGGCCTCGCGAACGACGAGATAGCCGCAAACGTCGATAGGCAAGCGGTCGTCGCGTCAGCCATAAATACGTCCGGCGAAGCACAATCTCCTGCGCCCATGAAGCAAGCGGACGGTTCGGCCAGGACGCTCGCGGGCGCGGCAGCGAAGACCGCAGATCAACCGGCCGTCACTGAAACGAGCAGCAAGCCCCCGGTCGCCGCATCGAAGAAAAAAGCCACCGGCGAAAGCGCAACCGCGACCGCCATTTCAGGTGCCTCCGCCGCCGCGGCCATTGCAGCAGAGGCGCTCGACAGCGACTTCCGCTACCGCCTCGCGCGCAAAAACGTGCATATAGCTTTTGCGAATCTCGCCCAGGCGTTTCAGCGCATGATGCTCGAACCGAAAGCGCAGCAAAGGTTCGTGCCCGAACTCAACGACCTGCTGATCCGCAGCCACGTGCTCGCGTCACAGATCACTGCAGCGGGGCCGTTGCTGCAATCGGTAGGGAAGTCTGCCGCGGGACACGCGGCGCAGCCCGTGCAGCGCGCGCTGACCGTGATCCGCGACAATCTAACGCAGGCGCAGGACGGCGTGCCCGCTCCCGAAGATCAAGCCGAGCAGTCGAAGCTACTCACGCGCGAACTGGATTCAATGGTGGTGGGTGCGGAGCGCGCCCAGGATATCCCGGTCGATGCCGTCCAGGATCTGAAGCTGCTTGCGCATCAGTGCAAGCAGATGCTGACGGCGTCGCTCCTGATTCGCAAGGACGCGAGCCTCATCAACCTGCCGGAATGACAACCGGGGCAGCGCCCAGTCATGCATAAACACATGAGCGGCAGGTCGAAAGAGCCTTATTGGGAAGCGCCCGTCGCAGGCGCAGCGGGAATGGTAGCGCTCGCCGCCTCCGGCGGATTGTCTCTTTCGTACTCGCGCTTGTCGCGAATCGCGTTGAAGAACAATGTGCCGATCACAAGCAGCACCACGACCACGATAAGAATACTGATCGCGAAAGTCGGGTTCTTCCGCGTCGGAGCCTTTTTGCGGCGGTCATCGGTCATGAAATTGAAGCTCTGAGTGGGATTGGACGAAGCGCACGATCTTACCCGACATGGATTTCAGAAGGGTTGCGGCAGCCTTTCCTTCCACCCCGCAGAACGCATTCCACCTCTCGCACAAAACCTCAGTTTCCCGTGACCCCGAGCGGGGATCGCACGGGCAGCGCGGTGGAATATTTGATCTGTTCCATCGCGAAACTCGAACTCACGTCGTAAAGCGGGACAGCACGAATCAGCGTTTTGTAGACACGGTCGTAATCGTCGATATCCGACACCACCACGCGCATCAGATAGTCCGTTTCCCCGCTCATCCGATACACCTCGACGACCTCGGGAATGTCGCGCACCGCGCGCGTGAAGTCCTCCGCCCAGTTCTGCGTGTGCTGATTGGTCTTCACCGCGACAAATACCGTTGTCCCGACCCCCAGCTTGCGCGGATCGCACAGCGCGACCTGAGCACGGATCACGCCGGTTTCCTTCAACCGTTGCACGCGCTTCCAGCATGGTGTTTGCGAGAGATTGACGCGCGTCGCCAGCTCGGCGATCGGCATTGTCACGTCTTCCTGCAGCAGCTCCAGCAACTTGCGATCGATAAGGTCCATGCCCATAGCCCGCCCCTTGTAGGAAATTATTCTACTTTTCCGTGTCTTGGCGAAATTATATGGAAACTTTTTCCACATGCAAACCGGTATAAAAGAGGCTCGGCTTTCCGCTCCTTTCCGCCTGATTCCGCCTTCCTGACGAGCCTCGCCATGACCCTTGCCCTTGATACAAAGTCGCCGCTCGCGCGGTTGTCCGAAACACTCGATCAAGCCTGCTGCCTCGATCCGTCGTCGGCGGGGTTCGCGCTTCGCGTGCGGTCGGCGCTCGATGGCTTGTCCCGGGAAACCGGTCTTTTGTCCGATGCCCAGCGTGAAGGCGGGCCGGATCGTTATCGGCGGCATTTGCTGGTCGCCGATCCGCTCGGCCGCTATGCCGTCGCCGCGCTTGTCTGGCAAGCCGGTCAGGCGAGCCCGGTACATGGCCATCACACGTGGTGCGCCTATACAGTGATTGAAGGAACGCTGTCCGAGACGCTGTTTGCGTGGGACGCCGACACGAATCGGGCGGTTCAAACGCGCCGCCACGAACGGGCGCAGGGCGCGGTGTCGTTTGTCGGCGCGGGCCGTGGGGCAATTCACCAGTTGGGCAACGCATCGGCGACGGGACGCACCGCGGTATCGCTCCATGTGTATGGCGTGCCCGGCGCGCACATCTCAACGCATGTCAATGATCTCGTCATGGTTGCCGCATAACACGCGGCGGCATCGGCAAACTGTACAACCCTCGTCCTACGCTTTCCCCGGCTCCGACGCCGTTGGAATCTGCGGCGGCACTTGCACAGATTGATCGGTCGGCGGCGGCGCGGCCTGGGATTTATGCGAAACATCGCGAGCCATGGCGGCCGCGCTGCGCTCCACCGGCGACAACGGAGCTGCTTCCGTCAGTTCCTCCAGATCGCTCAAGTCCGTGTCCATGCCCCCGGATTCCCGCGATACCCGCAGTTGCATTTGCGGCACCGGAACGTCCATGCCGATCTCGTCCATCTTGCGCTTGACCCTGACGTTAAATGCCCGCGCGACACTCCATTGCTTTAGCGGCAGCGTCTTGATCTGCCCTTTCACGACCATCCAGTTGGGATCGAAACGGTCCAGCCCCCACACTTCGATCGGCCCAAGCATCTCGCGCCGGTATCGGAAATCGGCCATCAATTCCGCGCCGACCTCACGAATCATCTGCGTGATCTGGTCGACATCGGCGGAAAACGGCACCCGCACTTCAAACACTGCATACGCGAAATCGCGCGACAAATTCTTCACCACCTTGATTTGCGAAAACGGAATGGCGTGAATCGCGCCCTGCCCGTCGCGCAGCCGTACCGTACGGATGGTCAGCGTTTCCACCACGCCCGCATGGCCGCCGTCGACCTCAATCGAATCGCCGACAGAAATGGTGTCCTCGATGATGATGAAAAGTCCCGTTATCAGATCGGCCACCAGCGACTGCGCACCAAAACCCACCGCCAGCCCGATCACGCCGGCGCCGGCAAGCAGCGGCGTCACGTTCAGCCCAAGATTTGCCGCGGTAATGATCGCGGCGACGCTCAGCAGTCCCACGAACACCACGTTGCGAATCAGCGGCAGCATGGTGCGCGCGCGCATGCTCGGACCGCGCCCTTTGCCGCGCGGCGTGTTCGGATTGAGCGCCTCCTGAATCCCCGTATCAATCAGGATCCACATCAGCCAGGCGATAAGAATGGTCAGCAGAATCGCGCTCACCGCATGCGTGATGCCGCGTGCGGCCACGCTTTCCTCCGCCAGTTTGGTGAGCGAAAAACCCCAGAAACGCGAGGCAAGTTCGAGGAAGGCCAACCAGATCATCAACACGACCATGCGTCCGAAGAACTTGAAAAGCCGTCGTACATAGGCCGATTGGCGGCGCGTCTTGCGTTGCGGCAGTCGCGTGACCCGCAACGCAACAGCGCTGAGAAACAGTCCGACCACCAGCAAGCCGGCGGTTGCGATCGCCATTTGCAGCACGTTCTCGGAGGTCCCGATGCCCGCCAACGTCGCGATCACTGAAGCCGATGCGAGCAGCAGCATTGGCACCTGCCAGAGCGAGCCGACTACTTCGAATGTTTCGGTCGCAGCCTTGTGCTGGCTGCGCTGCTCATACGAACGGCTGCGAATCAGATGGGACACGGGCCGCCGGAACGCCAACGTGAAATAGCCGGTCAGGATCGCCGCGCCCATGTTCGCGACC
This sequence comes from Caballeronia sp. LjRoot34, assembly GCF_964253815.1. Classification (NCBI taxonomy): domain Bacteria; kingdom Pseudomonadati; phylum Pseudomonadota; class Betaproteobacteria; order Burkholderiales; family Burkholderiaceae; genus Caballeronia; species Caballeronia sp. LjRoot34. The sequence continues at coordinate 1,233,097 of NZ_CAXUSB020000001.1, read as the reverse complement.
GTTGAGAGGAGCCCGGACAGATTCGTGCCGAGCTGTTGCGCCACGTCGTAGTTCGACGCGGCGTCGCCGAGCGCGCCGAGGGTGCCGATAAGAAATAACAGGCGGCGTGCATGCAGAATCAGCAGATGCACCGCCACCCGGCGATGCGCCGAGCCGAACAGCGAGAACATGATCAGGCAGATCGACGAAAACACGGCGCCCGCGACAATCGCGTACGCCGTGACCATCGCGAGCGTGCGGCCTAGCGATACCGGCATCAGCCGCACAAAAGTCAGCGCTGCGATGAACGCGAACAGGTATGGCCCGACCCGCCGCAGCGCGAAGATCAGAAGCTCGCTGGTGGTCGGATTGGCACGCAGCCCGAAATGCACCTGGTAACGCGCGTGCAAGTACCGCTGGAAGTAGACCAGCAGAAAAGCGCAGAGCCCCCAGCCCGTCAGCATCAGGCAATAGTTGAGCAGCGTGTGGCCAAAACTCTCGCGGCTCTGACCCGAAACAATGGTGAAAAGCTCATTGCCCGCGGCGTTCAGGCGACCGCCCCAATAATTAAACGGCGTACGCCCACGGCTGAAGTCCTCTTCCACACTCGACAGCCCCGACGCGATCGCCCCGAGCAGCCCTGTTTTGGGCGTGATAGCAGCGACGACCGACGACGCGGCCGTCGATGAACTGGCCGACGAGGCCGCAGCCACCTCCGGCAGCACTGCCGCGCCGGCCCCGTCGGACGCAGCGGACGCATCAGCCGGTTGCGCGGCGGCTTCGGCGTCACGCTTGGCGTCGCGCAGCTTTTTCAGTTGTGCGACCAGCGCCGTGCGTTCCCGGTCGTTGTCCAGCGTGGAGATGACCGTGTCGAGCGAGCGCGTCAGATCCGCGTCGCTGGGCGGACTGGCCGTGGCGTCCGCCGCACCCGAAGCCGCTGCGGCCCCCGAGCTTGGGTCCGACGCCGCAGGTTTGTTGATGAGTTCCTGAAACGACGGCAACGTGAGCGCAGGAGGGGCCGCGTTAGCGTTCAGGGCAAAAACAGTGAGCGCCGAGCTGACCAACGCTAATACCAGCGCGCCAGCGAGCGCCCGGATGCGGCTTGGTTTCATGGCGGTGCGCAATAGGCAAAAGAGGTAAAAGACCGCCAGTTTAGCCGCTGCGCTGAAATAATCTTTAGACAAAACAGTCACGCAGGTAACGAGATGTTAGCCCGCAAACGCCGTATTTACGGCGTCGAAAAGCGCGGCAGCCTCCACGGCTCCAGCCGGCTGTCACCTATTTGTCCATATCCGAGCGGGCGTTTCCAGGGTCCGCCGACGTAGCAGATGACCCGCTCGACGAATTGCCCGAACTTGTTCCTGATACGCCAGTCGCCCCGCTTTGACCCGTGGCCGAGCTTGCAGACCAGTCCTGCAATTTGCGCCCGGCGGACTGCAGGCCCGCACCGGTATCGCTTGCAGCATTGACGATAGCCGCGTTTGTTGCGCTCGCCGCACCCTCCAGATTGGCCCGCGCGGCTGCCGCCACGCCGCTCGCCGACATATCCGGCAAGGTGCCCGCCGACTGCACGTTCTGCTGCGCGGACTGCTTGACCGAGTCGACCTGCTGGTCGACATAGCTCGCCGCCTGATCGAATTTCTGGCCAGCCTGGCTGGCTACGTTGTTCAGCGCGCCGGCGACCTGTCCCGCCGCGGCGTCATGCTTCTCACACGCGGCGAGAAGTCCAAGCGCAACCACGGCGCCGGCCAGCCGGTTCATCCAGTTCTTTTGCATCGTCATTGTCCTGTTGGGCGAGCAAGCTGCAGCTGCCCGATTGTTACATTCACCGCTTCAACGGCTCTTTCGAACCCCATGATAACCGTGCACGCCAGCCCACTTCCGCCCAACCCGGCGATGCTGGCCGTTCGGCCAGGTTTCAGGCGTAGTCCCGAGAAATCGCAGTAACACCACCTGCATTGCCTCTGAACATTCAGGGCAATTGCACTAAAGGTTAAATTTCTATTCATGCCAGCCGAGGAGTTGAGCGAGATAGCGGTCGTTCGCACACGCTTTCAGACGGCGAATCTTCAGCCCCACCTTGGAAGTCGTATCGCGCTTGAGCAGGTTCATCACGATGCGCCGAAGGACAGCGAAGTTCTGCGCGGCGTTGTCCACCCGTACGCGGCACTGATCTTCGCCAAAGGCCATATCCAATACCCAGTGCATCGAATTTTCTATGCGCCAGTGGGAACGTACGGCCTGAGCGATCGTGAGTGCGTTAGGCGGGAGGCTGCTGATGTAATAACGGCGCTCGGTTGAAACGGCACCGTTGATCTCACGCGTGGCCTCGACCATCGCCACTGACCGCAGCTTCGGCCAGCGAGACAGGGCGTCCAGTGCGCAAGGCGTGTACGACAGCGCCACGCAGCGGCGTGTTTCGATGCGCCCGTGATCCTTGCCAATCTCCACATGTTCGTCGCACTCGTAGGCACCCGGCCAGCGCTCCAATGCTGCAAAGGCCTCATGGACCCGGTCCTTGAGTTTGCCCTGGTTTCCCTTGACGGCCAGCACGTAGTCAGCCTCGCCGTCCACGATCTTCTGCGCAATGCGCTGCTGACACCCCATGGCATCGATGGTGACAATCGCACCCTTAAGTAGCAGGGCGTCGAGTAGTTCCGGAATCGCCGTGATTTCGTTACTTTTGTCGGCCGTACGAACCTGCCCGAGCACCACGCCCAGTCCACAACCGTACGCTGATACCAGGTGAATCGCACGCTCACCTGCCCGATGCGAGCCACGCACGGTCTTGCCGTCGATCGCCACGACCTGATCGACAAGCGCCGGACACAGGTGGCTCATCCAGCGGATAAAGCAGGCTTCGAACTGCTTGGAATTAAGCGACGCAAACACCCGCCCGAAGGTGTCGTGAGAGGCAATGCCGTGCTCCAGCGGCACATAGCGGCGCAGCCAGTCCAGTTTTTCTGTGCCCCAAGTCTGGATCGCGACCCAGCTGTCTGCCCCGCTGAGGATCGCACACACCGCAACCATAAGCATCCCGCTCAGATCGTGAGCCGGCGTGCGCCTGCGAGGGTCTTTCAAATCACCAAACGCATCTTCAATACTCAGTGCTTCATCGTGCATCGTTTCGACCTGAAAAAGACGAAAGTAAACGCCTTTCCCGTCGAGTTAACAACCCTCTTTTTCTAACCCTTTGATTGTTAACGAGCCTTCATGCAATCGCCCTGTCTGAACATTGAAATTCAAGCCGCTTTAAGACGCTTCTGATTCATTTCATCGACGCCGCTCCTTATAGTGCGGCCATCCCTGAATTCGATATTGAAGTGTTCTCATGATCCTGATGAACCTGCTAGTTGCCCTCGTCGCCGGCATGATCCTTTTCGAGCCATTCACGCGCACGCCCATGTCGCGTTCAGTGCGCTTTTCCGACCATCGCAATCGTGCCATGCGTGCCTTTGTGCAGGCGGGTGTGGCGCTGGTCGCCGCAATGATTGTCGCTACCAGCAATCCTGCGCCGCAGCAGGTTTCTCCCGTGCTCGTGTTCGGCAGCTCGGCCGTGCTGGGTATAGCTAGCATCTATTGGGCACTACGCGGCCGGCGCTTGCTGAAACCCGGCAAGATGTTTGCCGCACACCGCTAGTGCGATAGATAAGGGCACGGGCCCTTTGCCGGATCAACCGCCCTGCAAATAGCGGCGCGTCTCACGATGCCCTTTCGTCTCGGAAGGGCATCGTCTTATTGGCGAAAGCATCCGGATCTTTTAGTTCACCCGAAAATACTAAACATGCGCGGGGAACAAGCTGAAAAGCCCTGAGATAAGGTAGCGTAACGGGTCGAGTCGAGTGCACGCGACATCCAGCGTCCATCATCAGCACCACAGCAAGGTCGGCACTGGCAACAACGCCGTTGCACGTGTGAACACGGATACGCTATCAGGATGGCGCCGTCCGGAACATGTTCGGGAGCGCTTTTCTTTTGACAGGCAAAAAAAAGGCGCTACGTTGCCGTAGCGCCTTAAAAGTTCTAGCCATTCCGAGGGCCGTGCTAGAACCTGAGAGCTGGTTATCGATCGCATTTCGATGCGCGAGATTCGCGCTTCCGAGGTACTTTCGAAATCGGGTTCCATTTTTTACGTTATGCGAAACCTAGTCAAGCGAAATTTCGAGGATTGAGCGACGATCTAACGGTAAGGTACGCGGGTTTGATGACAAAAACGGGTCCGGCAAATGCACCTTTTCATTGCTGGGTAATACGATTCCGGTGAGCGGTGGCGCGTGCTTAGTCAACTTCGACGAATGGCGTCTCCGGCCTTTCCAACGAAACCAAGTTCCGAAAATAATGCAAACCACTGAGAGCCGGCCCACGAGCCGGGAAAAGGAAAAAGGACGTGATGGTGAAGAAGTCGTCGCGTTGTCCCGAGGCCTCGACGTACTCCGTCGTATCGCCGCCGCCGACGCTCCGGTCAGCAATCGCGAACTAGCCGAATGGACGGGCATTCCAAAACCAACCATCTCGCGGCTGACGGCGACACTGGTAAGCGCCAATTTGCTGTTTCAATTACCCGACAGTGAGCGTTTCGTACTGACGGCTTCGGTCCTGGAGTTGAGCAACGGCTTCCTGCGCAACTTCGACATCCGGGCGCGGGCGCGGCCGTTTCTTATCGAACTGGCGGACCGGACCACGCTCAGCGTCCATCTGGCCGTACGCGACAGGCTGGATATGGTCGTCATCGATACCATCCGGCCGCGCTCGGCCGTGCTTGTATCGCGGCTCGAAGTCGGCTCGCGGATGGACCTGGGACGCACGGCGGTCGGCCGCGCGTATCTGGCGGCGCTCGGCGAGCCCGACAGGGCCAGTCTGCTCGACAGTCTGCGGATCGCGTCGGGCGACGACTGGCCGAGCATCGACGAAAGCCTGAAGCCGGGCCTGGAAGACGCGGTGCGCCGCGGCTTCGCCATCTCCACCGGCGAGTGGCATCACGGGCTCAATGCCGTGGCGGCGGGGTTCGTGGGGCCGTCGGGACAACGCTACGCGGTCAATTGCGGCGGCGCTGAGTATCAGGCCCCGCGCGACGCGCTGCTGAACAAGGTCGCCCCCGCTTTGCTCGAATGCGTCGCGAAAATCACGCACGAGATCGGCGGAACGCCGTCCGCGCGCCTCAGCGAATAACGTACTTCGCGCCTGACGCACAGCAAGACACCGACGTGCCGCTGTGTCCGCGCCGGTGCATCGGCACGTCGGCGCATCGGCACGTCGGGCCGCTCCCCGTCCTTGCCTGCGCTTGCTCGCGCATAGTAGTCAACGCACAACCGCGACCACAGCGGCCACCCCGGCGCAAAAACCCTTTGAGCACGCCTTGCCATGGCTTCGCGTGACTCGCAAAAGCACAACGCGATACGATGTCGGCCGGCGTTCACGGCCCTTGGCGCGTTATTTCCGCTTTGCCTTCTGTCCCCGTTGGGAATCGTAACGTTCGTAATCAATCGAAAGAAAGATAGCTGGACTGCAACGAAGCGCGGGACGTAGCATCACACTTCGCGCGCGGCCAAGCTTTCGATGCTTTCACTCAGGTGAACGCCACGCGAGCGCTCCGGGCGCCTAGGGCGTGCTCGCCGCATAACTGACCGCTGCGTCGCGTAAAGTGCGTGACGTATCAATCGACGGCGTTCCCGGCACGCGTCAGAACCGTGTGCGCGAACGCTGGCGGGCCAACACGCCAGCACCTCAAGACAGTTTCCGAGCCCACCGACTCACCGAGCCACTGAAACGATGGACGAACAAAAAAAACACCCAGCATCACCGCCTTACCCTGACGCCCGTTCGCCCACATCCCAAGCCTCGACTCCTCCTGTGTCCACCTCCCAGCCCCGCCGGCGCCGGCTTGGTTGGATCATCGTCGCGATCCTGGTCGTGGCGGGCCTGTTCGCATGGCATCCGTGGAACCGTGGCGGTGCCGATAACCCACAGCACGAGCGCCAGGCAGGCGGCGGCCGGCGCGGTGGCGGCGGTCCGGGCATGGGCGCTCCGCCGCAACCCGTACATGTGGCTACTGTGACGCAAGGCGAAATGCCGGTGGTGATCAACTCGCTCGGGACAGTGACGCCGCTGGCGTCGGTGACGGTCAAGACGCAGCTCAACGGCACGCTGCAGGACGTCGCCTTCCGGGAAGGGCAGATGGTCAGGAAGGGCGACGTCCTGGCTCAGATCGACCCTCGCCCCTATGAGATCTCGTTACGCAATGCACAAGGCACGCTCGCGAAAGACCAGGCGCTGCTGCAAACTGCCCGCCTCGACCTGAAGCGTTACCAGGTATTGCTCTCGCAAGACTCGATCGCAAGCCAGCAAGTGGACACGCAGGCGTCGCTCGTCCAGCAGTACGAGGGAATGGTCAAGTCGGACCAGGCGAACGTGGATACCTACAAACTCGACCTGACCTACGCGCGCATCACGGCGCCGGTGTCGGGCCGAGTCGGCTTGCGGCAGGTCGATCCGGGCAACTACGTGACGACCGGCGACACGAACGGCGTGGTGGTCATTACGCAACTGCAGCCCATCAGCGTCATTTTCACGACCTCCGAAGACAACCTCACCGCCATCCTGAAGCCGTTGCACACGGGCACGAAGATGTCGGTGACCGCTTATGACCGGGCCAACACCAAGTCGCTCGAAAGCGGTTATCTGGAAACAATCGACAACCAGATCGACACCACCACGGGCACCGTCAAGCTGCGCGCGACCTTCGACAACCAGGAGAGCATGCTGTTTCCGAACCAGTTCGTGAACACGAAACTACTGGTCGATGTCATCAAGGACGCGGTCATCGTGCCCACGCCCGCGGTGCTCAACGGTTCATCGGGCGCGTTTGTCTATGTGGTGAAACCGGACAATACAGTCACCGTACGCAACGTGAAGATCGGTCCGGTCGATGGTGAACGCACCAGCATCAGGACAGGTCTGGAAGTGGGCGAGCGTGTCGTGATCGACGGCTCCGACCGCCTGAAGGAAGGCGCGAAGATCACCATCCCGGCAGACAGGCCCAAAGGCGCTTCCGGTGCGTCCGGCGCGGCTGCGGCATCGGCTGCTTCGGGCGCGCATCGCGGCCACCATCGCAAGCAGCAACAATGATGTACTCATGATCCATAACCGCACTGCACCCGCATGAATCCATCGCGTCCTTTTATTCTGCGTCCGGTCGGCACGGCGCTGCTGATGGCGGCAATCATGCTGGTCGGCCTCGTTGCGCTGCGCTTCTTGCCGCTGTCCGCGTTGCCCGCTGTCGACTATCCGACCATCCAGGTGCAGACGTTTTATCCGGGTGCATCGCCGGACGTGATGACCACCTCGGTCACCGCGCCACTTGAAAAGCAGTTCGGGCAGATGGCGAGCTTGAACCAGATGTCGTCGCAAAGCTCGGCGGGCGCCTCCGTCATCACGTTGCAGTTCAGTCTCGACCTGCCGCTCGACATTGCCGAGCAGGAAGTCCAGGCGGCTATCAATGCGGCGGGCAACCTGCTGCCGTCCGACCTGCCCGCCCCGCCGATCTACGCAAAGGTGAACCCTGCGGATGCGCCCATCATCACGCTCGCGATCAGCTCGAAGACCTTGCCGCTCACGCAGGTCCAGGATCTCGCCGATACCCGGCTCGCGCAGAAGATCTCGCAAGTCGGCGGCGTGGGGCTGGTGTCGGTCAGCGGCGGTAATCGGCCGGCTGTCCGGATCCAGGCGAACACGCGTGCACTGGCGTCGTACGGTCTGAACATCGACGACTTGCGCACCACCATCTCGAACCTGAACGTCAACACGCCGAAGGGTAATTTCGATGGCCCCTCGCGGGCCTACACGATCAACGCGAACGACCAACTGACCGACGCCAGCGCGTACCAGAGCGCGGTCATCGCTTACAAGAACGGCCGGCCGGTCATGCTGACCGACGTGGCGACCGTCGTCTCAGGGCCGGAAAACACCAAGCTCGGCGCGTGGGTGGACAACACGCCGGCCATCATCCTGAACGTGCAGCGCCAGCCGGGCGCGAATGTGATTGCGGTTGTCGACGGCATCAAGAAGATCCTGCCGCAGTTGCAGTCAGCGCTGCCGGCTGCGCTCGACGTGCGCATCGTCACCGACCGGACCACGACCATCCGCGCCTCGGTGCGCGACGTGCAGTTTGAACTGGCGCTCTCCGTGGTGCTGGTCGTGCTCGTGATCTACCTGTTCCTCGCGAACGTCTGGGCCACGCTGATTCCGAGCTTGTCCGTACCGGTTTCGCTGATCGGCACGCTGGCCGTCATGTATCTGTGCGGCTTTTCGCTCGACAACCTCTCGCTGATGGCATTGACCATTGCAACGGGTTTTGTCGTCGATGACGCCATCGTGATGATCGAGAACATTGCGCGTTACGTGGAAGAAGGAGAGTCACCGCTCGAAGCGGCGCTCAAGGGTTCGAAGCAGATCGGCTTCACCATTATTTCGCTGACTGTCTCGCTGATCGCGGTGCTGATTCCGCTGCTGTTCATGGGCGACGTAGTCGGGCGGCTGTTCCATGAATTCGCGATCACGCTGGCGGTGACCATCGTGATCTCGGCGATCGTCTCGCTCACGCTCGTGCCCATGCTGTGCGCGAAGTTGCTGCGCCACACGCCGCCGAAGGAAAGCCACCGCTTCGAAGCGCGCGCGCATCAGTTTATCGACTATGTGATCGGGCGTTATGGCGTTGCGTTGACCTGGGTGCTCGACCGGCAGCGCTCGACCCTGGTGGTCGCCCTGCTCACGCTCGTGCTCACTGCCCTGCTCTATATCTGGATTCCGAAAGGCTTCTTTCCGATCCAGGATACCGGCGTGATCCAGGCGATTACGCAGGCGCCGCAAGCCGCGTCTTACCAGGCCGTGGCCGAACAACAGCAAGCGCTCGCCGCGCAGGTCCTGAAGAACCCGGACGTTGAGAGCCTGACCTCGTTCATTGGCGTGGACGGGACCAATATCACGCTGAATAGCGGCCGGATGCTGATCAACCTGAAACCGCGCGACGACCGCAGCAATACGTCGAGCGACGTGATCCGCACCCTGCAGAAAGACGTGGAGAACATTCCAGGCATCCGGCTCTACATGCAGCCGGTGCAGGATCTGACTATCGATTCCACTGTCAGCCCGACCCAATACCAGTTCATGCTGACGGATCCGAATTCGGCGGAGTTCGCGCAATGGGTGCCGAAGCTGACGGCGCGGCTCCAGCAATCGCCGGAACTGGCGGATGTCGCGACCGACCTGCAGCAGAACGGTCAGTCGGTGTACGTGGAAATCGACCGGTCGACGGCGGCGCGCTTCGGCATCACGCCCGCCACCGTCGATAACGCCCTCTACGACGCATTCGGCCAACGCATCATCTCGACCATCTTCACGCAGTCGAACCAGTATCGCGTGATCCTTGAGTCCCAGCCGACCGAGGCGCATTACAGCGAGACGCTGAGCGGCATCTACCTGCCCTCCTCCACGGCAAGCTCGGGGCAGGTGCCGCTGTCGGCCATCGCCACTTTCCATGAGCGCGCGGCACCGCTGCTGGTCACGCACCTCGGGCAGTTCCCCGCGACCACGGTCTCGTTCAACCTCGCTCCCGGCGCGTCGCTGGGCGCGGCCGTGAAAGCGATCGATCAGGCGCAGAAGGACATCGGCTTGCCGCCCTCGTTCCAGATCCGCTTCCAGGGCGCGGCGCTGGCTTTCCAGGCATCGCTGTCGAACGAACTGTTCCTGATCCTGGCTGCGATCGTCACCATGTATATCGTGCTCGGCGTGCTGTACGAGAGCTTTATCCACCCGATCACGATCCTGTCCACGCTGCCCTCGGCGGGCGTCGGCGCGCTGCTTTCGCTGATGATTACCGGGCACGATCTCGACATCATCGGGATCATCGGGATCGTGTTGCTGATCGGCATTGTGAAAAAGAACGCCATCATGATGATCGACTTCGCGCTGGAGGCCGAACGCGAGCAAGGCAAGAGTCCGCGCGATGCAATCTATCAGGCGTGTTTGCTGCGTTTCAGGCCGATCCTGATGACCACCATGGCCGCGCTCCTCGGCGCTTTGCCGCTGATGCTCGGCTGGGGAGCGGGCTCCGAATTGCGGCGGCCGCTCGGGATCGCGATTGTGGGCGGGTTGATCGTGTCGCAAGCGCTGACGCTCTTCACCACGCCGGTAATCTATCTCGGCTTCGATTCGCTCGCGCGCCGCGTGCGTGCGCGTTTCTACCGGAACGCGCCGCCTCGGCCGGCGAGCCCGGCGAGCGATACGGAGTAAGCGCATGAACCTGTCGCAACCGTTCATCGCGCGCCCGGTCGCTACCACGCTGCTGGCTATTGGCATTGCGCTCGCCGGCCTGTTCGCGTTCACCAAGCTGCCGGTCGCGCCGTTGCCGCAAGTCGATTTCCCGACCATTTCGGTCCAGGCGAGCTTGCCTGGCGCGAGTCCGGAAACTGTCGCGACCAGCGTGGCGAGTCCGCTGGAGCGCCATCTGGGTTCAATAGCCGACGTCACCGAAATGACGTCGCAAAGCTCGGTCGGCGCAGCGCGGATCACGTTGCAGTTTGGTTTGAACCGTGACATCGATGGCGCCGCGCGCGACGTGCAGGCCGCGATCAACGCGTCGCGCGCCGATCTTCCCACTGCGCTGAAAAGCAATCCGACGTACCACAAGGTCAACCCCGCCGACGCGCCGATCCTGATCCTCGCGCTCTCCTCGCCTACGCGGACGGCCGGTTCGCTCTACGATTCGGCCGCGACCGTGCTGCAGCAAACGCTCTCCACCGTGCCCGGTGTGGGCGAAGTGGACGTGAGCGGCTCGGCGAATCCGGCCGTGCGGGTGGAGCTGGAACCGAACGCGCTGTTCCACTACGGCATCGGGCTGGAAGATGTCCGCGCGGCGCTGGCGTCAGCGAATGCGAACAGTCCGAAGGGCGCCATCGAGTTCAATGGCACCCACTTCCAGCTTTATACGAATGACCAGGCGAGCAAGGCCGATCAGTATCGCGACCTGGTGGTGGCTTACCGGAACGGCGCGGCGGTGCATCTGCGAGACGTAGGTGAAGTCGTCGATTCGGTCGAGGACCTGCGCAACCTCGGTCTGATCAACGGCAAGCGCGCCGTGCTCGTGATCCTTTACCGGCAGCCGGGCGCGAACATTATCGACACCATCGACCGTGTGAAAGCGATGGTGCCGCAACTCCAGGCCGCGTTGCCGGCTGACATCGAGATCACGCCTACGGCCGATCGCTCGACCACGATCCGAGCGTCGCTGCACGATACGGAATTCACGCTGATTGTCGCGGTGGCGCTGGTCGTGATGGTCGTGTTCCTGTTCCTGCGGAACTGGCGCGCAACGCTAATTCCCAGCGTGGCCGTGCCGATCTCGATCATCGGCACGTTCGCGGCCATGTATCTGCTCGGCTTCTCGCTCGATAACCTCTCGCTGATGGCCTTGACCATTGCGACGGGCTTCGTGGTCGACGACGCCATCGTCGTGCTCGAAAATATTTCGAGGCACATAGAGAACGGCGTCCCGCGCATGAAAGCCGCCATTCTTGGCGCGCAGGAAGTGGGTTTCACCGTGCTGTCGATGAGCATTTCGCTGGTCGCCGTGTTTCTTCCTATCCTATTGATGGGCGGCATTGTCGGGCGGTTGTTCCGCGAATTCGCATTGACGCTGTCGTTGGCGATTGCCGTTTCGCTGGTCGTCTCGCTGACGGTCACGCCCATGATGTGCGCGCGTTTGCTGCATGAACCGCACGAACAAAAGCCGCCCGGCCGGTTTTCACGCTGGCTTGAACGCCAGTTCGTGCGGATGCAGAACGGATACGCTCGTACGCTTGGCGTGGCGCTCGCGCATCCGAGGATTGTGTTGCTGGTGTTGCTCGCAACCATCGGTTTGAATGTGTATCTGTACATCATCGTGCCGAAGGGATTTTTCCCGCAGCAGGATACGGGGCGGCTCGTTGGCGGCATTCAGGCCGACCAGAGCACATCCTTCCAGGCGATGAAAGGCAAGTTTTCCGAGATGATGCGGATCGTGCAAGCCGATCCGGCTGTGGAAAGCGTCGCCGGGTTCACGGGTGGCCGGCAGACCAACTCGGGCTTCATGTTCATCTCGCTGAAGGCCAAGAAGGACCGCAAGGTATCGGCCGAAGAGGTGATCCAGCGGCTGCGCGCGCCACTTTCGGACGTCGCGGGCGTGCGAACCTTTCTGCAAGCGGTGCAGGACATTCGCGCGGGCGGACGGCAATCGAATGCGCAATATCAGTTCACGCTGCTGGCTGATTCCACCACCGATCTTTACACGTGGGGGCCGAAGCTCACCGACGCTCTCCTCACCCGCCCCGAACTCGCCGATGTCAATTCGGACCAGCAGCAAGGCGGCCTGGAATCGTTTGTGACGATCGACCGGGCGACGTCCGCGCGCCTGGGCATCCAGCCGGCGCAGATCGACAATACGCTCTACGACGCGTTTGGCCAGCGCCAGGTGTCCACCATCTACAACGAGTTGAGCCAGTACCACGTGGTGATGGAAGTCGCGCCGAAATACTGGCAAGACCCGGAGATGCTCAAGCAGATTTATGTGAGCACGTCGGGCGGGACCGCGAGCGGAGCGGCATCGACGAACGCGACCACGACGACTTCCACGGCTACTTCTGCGTCCACGAGTTCGAGCAGCGTTTCGTCAACTGACACGACTAGCGCGCTGGCATTGGCGTCCATCCGCAATGCCGCGACCAACGCCATTGCCGCGAGCGGGAAGTCCAGTTCATCGGCGGGCGCGGCTGTGTCGACGTCGCAGGAGACCATGATCCCGCTCTCGGCTATTGCCAAGTTCGGGCCGGGCAACACGCCGTTGTCGGTGAATCACCAGAGCCAGTTCGTGGCGTCGACCATCTCGTTCAACCTGCCGCCCGGCAAGTCGCTCTCCGATGCCACCGCCGCCATCTACGACACCATGGCGACCCTTGGCGTGCCCAGCACGATCCACGGCAGTTTCGCGGGCACGGCGCAGCAATTCCAGGATTCCACGAAAGATCAGCCGATCCTGATCCTGGCGGCGCTTGCTGCGGTGTATATCGTGCTTGGGATTCTGTACGAGAGTTACATCCATCCGATTACGATTCTCTCGACGTTGCCGTCGGCGGGGATTGGCGCGTTGCTCGCGCTGCTGCTGTTCAGGACGGAGTTCAGCATCATTGCGTTGATCGGGGTGATCTTGCTGATCGGCATTGTTAAGAAGAACGCGATCATGATGGTCGATTTTGCGATCCAGGCGCAGCGGCATGGGGCTGCAACGTCTCGCGAGGCGATCGAGCAGGCGTGCTTGCTGCGCTTCCGGCCGATCATGATGACAACGGCTGCGGCGTTGCTGGGTGCGTTGCCGTTGGCGTTCGGCAATGGCGAGGGATCGGAGATGCGCGCACCGCTGGGGATCGCGATTGTGGGCGGGTTGATCGTGAGTCAGTTGCTGACGCTCTATACAACACCGGTGGTTTATCTTTATATGGACCGGATCCGGATTTGGTCGGAGGAACGGCGCGCGCGCCGAGCTCCGCCGAGGGGTGCTCAGGTTGAGTGAGCGGAGGTGGTTGGTGCCGGGGGGTGTTTTTGGGGTTAGTGGTTGGGGTCTATGCTGGGTTGGTGCTTTCGGCGTTGGTGGTCGGGGGGTTATGCCGGGTTGGTCGGTTTTGGGGTTAGCGGTCGGGGTCAGTGCTGGGTTGGTGCTTTCGGCGTTAGTGGTCTGCGAGAGTCGGATTTTCTCTTTGTCACTGTTAGCCACTGTGCGTGGCGGCACGTCATTTCTTTGTCCAAAGCGACAAAGAAACGAAGCAAAGAAAACGCTTTCAAACACGCTACCCTAAGTGTCCACAGCGTGCAGTTTCTATTCATAGGTGCCCCAAAAGCACGGTGCTCGCCAGAACCACGGATGTTTGAACCCCTCCTTCTCGCGAATCCTGACACGAACACGCTTCGCCCCGTACGCTCTCGGGCAAGCACGAATTGCCGAGGGACCCGCACGGCCTCACGCGTATTCGCTGCCGCGTTTCTTGGAGCGTTGGCCAAGCGTCCGCTGTTTTTTGGTGGGCTACACGGCCGAACGCATATTTACGGCTTCATGTTTAGTGGGTTGTTGCACGGCCTGCACGATTCTTTTCGCCAGCTATGGCCCCGTACACCGTTGCGGCTTCGTTTCTAGGAAGGTTGGCTACGAGGTTCGTTACGCGTACACATTTGGAGGGAGGTCGTCCGCGGATAGCGCGGGGTGAACCTTGGGCAGGTTCAATCACTGGTGGCGAAGCGTGTGGGTATCCGTGTTCGGAGAAGGAGGGGTTCACACATCCTTCGCTCTGGCGAGCACCGTGCTTTTGGGGCACCTATGAATCAAAACTGCACGCTGTGGACACTTAGGGTAGCGTGGTTTGAAAGCGCTTTCTTTGCTTCGTTTCTTTGTCGCTTTGGACAAAGAAATGACGTGCCGCCACGCACAGTGGCTAACAGTGATAAAGAGAAAATCCGACTCTCGCAGGCCACTAACGCCGAAAGCACCAACCCGGCATTGACCCCGACCACTAACCGCGGAACCAGGCACCCCAGCATCAACCCCGACCGCTCCCCCCCCAAACCCGTCCACCGGCGCGAGCACTCCCCCCGTGCATGAATTCCAAAAATCGCTTAACGTTTTAGCTCCTGCCCACAAACAGAAGGAGCGAAAAAGCAATGAAAATCCTGCTCATCGGCGCGCACGGCCGGACCGGCCGCCACATTGCCCGGCAACTCCGCGCCGCATCCCTCCCCTTCAAAGTCTTGCTGCGCAAATCCGCACACCGCGGTGAGTTCGCCGCACTTGGCGCCGAAATAGTACTCGGCGATCTGACCCACGATTTCTCCCACGCCTTCGACGACGTCACGCACGTCATCTACGCCGCAGGATCGGCGGAAAGCGAAGGCGTGAACGAGGAACGCGCGATCGATCGCGACGCCGTCCAACGCACCGCCGATTACGCGAAACGCCGCCGCACAAAACAACTCGTGGTCATCAGCGCGATCTCCGCCTACTGGCCGGAATCCAGCCCGTTGCCGCTCAAGCACTACTCGAAAATGAAGCGCGAAGCCGACGACTACGTCCAGGCAAGCGGCGTCCCGTATGTGATCTTGCGACCAGGACCGCTTTCCAATGACATCGGCCGGGGCACGATCGCGCTCTCCACGCAACGCAGCGCGGATGCAGCGCCCGTTTCGCGCGATGACGTTGCACGCGTCACAGTGGCATGCATCAAACGCGGTGTGCGCGACGAGGTGATCGGGTTTGTCGGCGGCGACGTGCCAATAGACGATGTGCTCGACGCAGTTCAGACAGCCCCGATCAGCCGATAACCCACGCCGGTCTCAGTAACAATATGCTCCGGCTGCGCGGCATCACGTTCAAGTTTCTGCCGCAGGTGCGCCATGTAAATGCGCAAGTAGTGGTGGCTTTCCACATGCGACGGCCCCCACACTTCGCGCAGTAACTGGCGATGCGTCAGCACGCGGCCGGCGTGCCGCACCAGCGTGGAGAGCAGCCTGTATTCAATCGGCGTCAAATGCACGGGCGCACCGCCACGCGTGACCTGGCGAAGACCAAGATCAATGACTACATCGCCGAATTTCACCAAAGGCGATTCACTCGACGCGGCCTGGTTGCGTCGCCGCAAATGCGCCCGAATCCGCGCCATCAGTTCCGATACACCAAACGGCTTGGTCAGGTAATCGTCGGCGCCCGCATCCAGCGCCGCGACCTTCTCCTCTTCCTGCGTACGCGCCGATAACACGATCACCGGCAATTCGGTCCAGCTTCGCAGTTCGCGGATTACATCGAGACCGTCGGTATCGGGCAGGCCAAGATCGACAATCACGAGATCAGGCTTGCGCGTGGCCGCCTCCACCAGCCCCTGCTTGCCCGTTTCCGCCTCGTGCACGGTAATGCCCTCAGCCTCGAGCGACGCGCGCACAAAGCGGCGAATCTGCTTTTCGTCCTCGATCAACACAACAGTGAGGTTAGGTTCGCTCATGGGGCTTAATGTGGCTTTAGGGGGCTTTAGGGTCCGACGGGGAGAAATCGACGAAGTCCTGTTCGGCTTCATCGGAGAAACTGGGCACGGGCGGCGCCGCATCCACGGGCAAGGTGAACCAGAAGCGCGCGCCCTGGACCTGGGGGTTCGGAAGACTCGCGTCCAGCCGGTTATTCGCGCCGATTGTACCGCCGTGCGCCTGCACGATCGCGCGGCAAATCGAGAGCCCGAGCCCGATGCCCGGCTTCGCCGACTCCTTCTCGCCACGCGTAAATTTCTCGAACACGCGGTCTTCCATATTCGCGGGCAAACCCGGACCGTTATCGTCAATATAAACACGCACGAACGGCTTGCCATTCACATCCAGGCTATCCGCGCCAATCACGAGCTTCGAGCCCGGCGGCGTATATTTCGCAGCGTTCTCGAGCAGGTTCGAGAAGAGCCGTTCCATCAGCACAGCATCGAGTTGCAGGAACGGCAGATCGGCGGGCAGACGCACCTCGACCGGGTGGCCGTTCAAGACGCGCCGACACGCCCGCAACGCCGCACCGACCGTCTCTTCCAGCAACGACCATTGCCGGTTCAGCCGCAGCCCCCCCGCCTGCAAACGCGCCATGTCCAGCAAGTTCGTGACAATGCTGGTCATGCGCAGCGATTCATCGTGGATCGCCGCGATCAATTCGGCATTGGCCGGCGAACGGGTGTCGCCGCGCGCTTCCGCGAGCATGGATGCAAAACCAACGATGGTCGTGAGCGGCGTACGCAAATCGTGCGAAATGGCGGACAGCAGCGAATTGCGCAGGCGCTCGGACTCCATGCTCACCAGCGCGTCGCGTGCAATCTCGACGTAATGCACCCGTTCGAGCGCCAGCGCGATCTGCGCGGCGAATGCATCGAGCATGCGCTTTTGTTCGGGGACATCGAGTTCGCCGGCGTTGCGCGTGACGACCGCGAGCACGCCGCGCGTACGCATCGGCGCCTTGAGCGGCAGATAAAGCGCGGTCGCAGCCGGCAGCGTATCCGTGCCACGGCCGGCCGGCTTCTGCTGGTCGTAGACCCATTGGCCAACATCAAGGTCAAGCGCGCTTGCATCGAGCAGCAACGCGGCCACTGACGTATCCGATGGATCGAGTTTCTGGCGGACTTTGTCGCTGGAATCGGGCAGGAGCATCGCGACTTTCGCGCGAAATACTTCGCTCACATGCCGCATACCGATACCCACGATCTGCTCGACACCAAGCGCCGCGCCGAGTTCGCCAGCCATTGCATACATCGCGCCCGTACGGCGCTCACGCTTGGACGCCACGCGCGCCTCGCGCCGCAAGCTCGACGTGAGGTGGCTGATCACCAGCGACGTCAGCAGCATGCCGGCGAAGGTCAGCAGGTATTGGGTGTCGGAGACGGACAGCGACATGCGCGGCGGCACGAAGAAGAAGTCGAAGGCCGCGACGCTCAGGAACGACAGCAGGACGCCCGGACCACGGCCAATACGCGCCGCTGCGTAAATCACGCCGATCAGATAAAACATCACGAGGTTCGTGAGATCGAAATGATTCCGGATCTGGCTCGCAAGCAGCGTGATGACCGCGCAGATCGCGATGGCGTACGCGTAGCCCCGCGGCGCCGAGCGCTGCTCGCGCGCGGCACTCAACGCGTCGTGCCAGTCAGGGGCAATCCCCTCTTCTTGCGACGACGACCCGCTTCGGTCATCCGAGCCGTTTGCTTCGCTCTGGTCGCTCTCCCTCGCTCGAATCAGCGTGAGATCGAGGTCGCCCGCGTGTTCCGCCAGCCGCTCGCCAAACGACCGTTGTAACCATCGTGCGAAACCGCGATGCTTCGATGCACCCGCCACCAGCTTCGACGCGTTGCGCGCCTGCGCATAGCCAATCATCGTCGCAACCGCATCCTCGCCGGCCAGCGTCACCGTCTCGGCGCCCAGTTCGGCGGCGAGCTTGAGCGCGGCGAGCGTGCGTTCGCGACGGGCATCGGAAAGTTTTTGCAGCCGTGGCGTTTCAACATACACCGCAATCCAGTCCGAGCGCAGGCTTGCCGCGAGCCTTGCCGCGGCGCGCACAAGCGTAGGCGCTTCCGGTCCTGGCCCAATGCACACCACCAACCGGTCGCGCGCCTGCCAAATCCTGTCGATAGAACGATCCGCGCGGTATTCGCGCATCTGGGCATCGACGCGATCCGCCGTGCGCCGCAGCGCCAGTTCACGCAGCGCGATCAGGTTACCCTTGCGAAAGAAATTGCGGACCGCGTGTTCCGCCTGCTGTGGCATGTAGACCTTGCCGTGGCGCAGCCGTTCCAGCAGCTCCTCGGGCGGAAGATCGACCAGCGTGACTTCATCGGCCTGATCCAGCACGCGATCCGGAACCGTCTCGAACACGCGGATCTGCGTGATCTGCCCGACGATGTCGTTCAGGCTTTCCAGATGCTGGACATTGACCGTGGTGTAGACGTCAATACCCGCGTCCAGCAATTCATGCACGTCTTGCCAGCGTTTCAGGTGACGTGCGCCAGGAACATTCGAATGAGCGAGTTCATCGACAAGTACAAGCTGCGGGTGGCGCTGAAGCGCGGCGTCGAGATCGAACTCCTGGAGCGCATGGCCGCGATACAGCATGTTCGCCAACGGCAGTTGTTCGAGGTCTTCCAGCAACGCGGCCGTTTCGCTTCTGCCATGCGTTTCCACTATGCCGGCGACTACGTCGTCGCCCTGCTGTTTCCTGCCCCGCGCCGCCAGTAGCATGGCGTAGGTCTTGCCCACTCCCGCCGATGCGCCGAAAAATATCTTCAGCCGTCCGCGACGACGCTTCTCTTCTTCTCTTTGCAGCTTTCCGAGCAGCTCGTCTGGGTTTGGGCGGTTCATTTTTTAGCTTTGCGGAGCAATCGCATCCGAGGCGAGGTTCGGTTTCTTTGGTTCGACATCAACATACTCACACGTGGCTTTCGCGGTATCACGAACCGGTACGTTTCGCGTCTCCTTTTTGCGTCTCCGGCATCGGGTCCGATAATCGGTTTGCTGCCGGGTATTTTCCCCAAGTATTGAACGATGGCCCGAACATTAAGCGCGCCGACGTAAAAGGCGGATCAAAGATCGAGATATGGACGTAAAAATTGTGTAAATGGGGCTGCGGAAGACCTTCGCAGCAAGGTTTTGTTGCGGTGGTCTTGCAGCGGGCATTTGAGTAACGCGGATCGCAAGACGGTCCCGTCCGATGCGTCACCCATTAATTATGCTAATTCGCATTCTTCGCCGTGCCCGCAATGGACGGCGCGACACGAAAGAACGCCGCGTCCGCCCCGTCCGTTTCCTCACGCTCTTATCAAGGCAGGAAAATTGTCGACCCCGTGGTTCGGCGCGCCTCCAGATCTTCGTGCGCCTTTGCCGCTTCGGCCAGCGGATACCGCTGCCGTACGCTCGTCTTGACCTGGCCTGTACTCAACACATTGAACAGTTCACCCGTCATCTCTTCGAGATCGCTGCGTTTGGCGACATAGCTGAACAACGTGGGCCGCGTGAAATACAGCGAACCACGCCCGGCGAACTCGGATGAATCGATGGGTGGCAACGGCCCCGATGTATTGCCGAAACTCACGAACAAACCCAACGGTGCGAGGCAGTCGAGCGATGCCGTGTAGGTGTCCTTGCCGATCGAATCGTAGACCACCGGCACGCCTGCGCCGTTCGTGATCTCGCGCACCCGCTTTGTGAAGTCCTCGCGGGTATAGACGATCGGATAATCACATCCGTGCGCCTTCGCAAGTTCGGCCTTCTCGTCCGAGCCAACCGTACCGATCACCGTCGCGCCGAGCGCCTTGGCCCACTGGCACGCGAGCATGCCTACGCCGCCCGCCGCCGCGTGGATCAGGATGGTATCGCCGGCTTTCACGCGATACGTCCGTCGCAGCAGATATTGCGCGGTCAGGCCCTGCAACATTACCGACGCCGCATCCTCGTACGCGATTGCATCGGGCAGGCGCACGACATACTGCCCCGACATGACCCGTTCCTGCGCATAAGCGCCCGGCGGCCGCGACGCGTAAGCCACCCGGTCGCCCACTTTGAAACCTGTCACGCCTTCGCCGAGCGCAGTGACCTCACCTGCCGCTTCCATGCCAAGTCCACCGGGCAGCGGCATGGGATATAGCCCGGTACGAAAGTACACGTCGATGAAATTCAAACCGACCGCATGATGTTTCACGCGAATCTCGCCCTTTCCCGGCTCGCCCACTTCGACGTCGACCCATTTCATCACTTCCGGGCCACCGGTTTTATCGAATCGAATTGCCTTTGTCACCCTTGTCTCCTTTTGCCGGCGCCAGCCGGCCACTAGTCACTATTCACTATTCACTATTCAGCGCGGCCTAAACCCGGTTCAGGCGTAGCTTCAGATCATCGAGAATCATGCGTGCGGTCGCGAGATTCGTCGCGCACGCCACGTTGTGGACGTCGCACGCGCGCACCAGCGCATTGATGTCCGGCTCGTGCGGTTGCGGCGTCATGGGGTCGCGCAAGAAAACCACCACGTCGACCCGTCCCTCTGCCAGTTCAGCGCCAATCTGCAAATCGCCGCCGAACGGTCCGGAGAGCTTGCGCTCGACCTCCAGACCATGGGCCGCCGCGATCCGCGCACCGGTCGTGCCGGTCGCCACCAGCCGGCACTGCGCCAGCGTGGCCGCGAATTCGCCGGCCAGCGCCACGATGTCATCTTTCTTCATGTCGTGCGCGATCAGCGCGACGCGTGGGTTCATCGAATGTCTCCGGGTTGTGATGGATTGTGATGTTTTATAGGATTCGACAATCAATACGTGCCCGGATAAGCCCCGCCGTCGATCAGCAGGTTTTGCCCCGTGATATAGCCGGCGTGGACGCTGCACAAATACGCGCACGCTCGGCCGAACTCCTCCGGCGTACCGAAGCGGCCCGCCGGCAGCCGGCTCATGCGGCGTTTCTTGGCCTCTTCAAACGAAATGTTGTTCGCCTTCGCGTCCGCCTCGAACGTGGTGATGAGCCGGTCGGTATCGAAAGAACCCGGCAGCAGGTTATTGATGGTGACACCGGTCGCCGCGACCTTGCGCGACAAACCCGCGACAAAACCCGTCAACCCTGAACGTGCACCGTTCGACAGACCCAGCACGTCGATAGGCGCCTTCACCGACGAACTCGTGATATTCACAATACGTCCAAAGCCACGCTCGATCATGCCGTCGAGCGTCTGTTTGATGAGTTCGATCGGCGTCAGCATGTTCGAATCAAGCGCCTTGATCCAGTCGTCGCGCGAAAATTGCCGGAAATCCCCCGGCGGCGGCCCACCGGCGTTGTTCACGAGAATGTCCGGCGCAGGACACGCGGCCAGCGCCGCGGCGTGGCCTTCGGCCGTGGTGATGTCACACGCCACCGCCGTCACATTCACGCCAAAGCTTGCACGAAGATGCTCGGCCGTGGCCTCAAGCGGTCCCGCCGTGCGCGCAACGATCACGAGGTTGACGCCCTCGGACGCCAGCGCCTCGGCACAACCGCGCCCCAAACCCTTGCTGGCCGCGCACACGAGCGCCGTGCGCCCCTTGATTCCCATATCCATTGCTGTCCCTTTCTGGTTGTCCGCGTTGAAACCGGGGGAAACGATTTCGATTAAAAGCGCGGTAATGAAGTCTTGAGCCGAATCCTGGTCCGCCATCCGTTCGTGCGAACCGCGTGATGCAATTCTAGAAGAATGAAGGATCGGACGTCGGACGCGCAATAAGCCGGATGGCCTATCACCCCCAATCTCCACTTTGAGCGCGCCTAATTTGGGTAAACTGGCGTCATTACTTGAGCCCAGCCATGCAAAACCGAAGCGGCTTCAGGACCGAACGAATCACCCGATTCACCCGAATCCACACTTAATGCCGCGGCAACCGCGCGAATTCCATGAAACAGGACAGCCGCTTTCCCAATCTCTTCATCCTCAGCCACCCGCTGATTCAGCACAAGCTGACGCACATGCGGGACAAGGACACGTCCACGCGAACGTTTCGCGAGTTGCTGCGCGAGATCACGTTGCTGATGGGTTATGAAATCACGCGCAACCTGCCGCTGACCACGAAGCGCGTTGAAACCCCGCTGGTCACCGTAGACTCGCCCGTGATCGCCGGCAAGAAGCTGGCTATCGTGCCGGTGCTGCGGGCCGGTATCGGCATGTCGGACGGGCTGCTGGACCTGATTCCATCGGCGCGGGTCGGCCATATCGGCGTGTATCGCGCGGAGGATCACCGGCCGGTCGAATATCTCGTGCGCCTGCCACCGGACCTGGAAGAGCGCGTGTTCATCCTGTGCGACCCAATGCTCGCAACCGGCTATTCGGCGGTCCATGCCGTGGACGTAATGAAACGGCGCAAGGTGCTCGGTGAAAACATCATCTTCGTGGCGCTGGTTGCGGCGCCCGAAGGCGTGAAGGTTTTCTCGGACGCCCATCCGGACGTGAAGCTGTACGTGGCTTCGCTCGACTCGCATTTGAACGAGCACGCGTATATCGTGCCGGGCCTGGGCGACGCAGGCGACCGGCTGTTTGGTACGAAGAACTAGCACAGAACCAAGCGCCAGCACGGGAACATGAAAGGACGTGCGCGCCGCTGGAGCAAGGCCAACGCCTGCCGAAGCAGCGCGCCATGATAAAATTCGGGTCCGCCAAATAAGCGGTTCGCGCATTGGGTTGGCTGGCGGGATTAGCAGGCAGGATTGGCTGACCGGATTAGCTAACATCAGTCGGCCGGCAGCGGGTTATGGGCGGATGTGTTGGTTCGAGTTCGCGAAATCGTGAATTTGCAGATTGTCGGCAACCGGCCCGGCCTCGTAGAACCGCCAACCAAGGCATGCGCCCTGCCGCGCCTTCCGATTTGAGCCCTGCAACCGTACGGCGCGAACATAAAAATGCCGGCTGGCGAAAAGCGCCTTTGCGGGATAGGGCGGCATCATTGACACACAGGCGTGCGAGAGAAGCTCGCGCGCGATGGAGAAAGGTATGGCGGGTCATTCAAAATGGGCCAACATCAAGCATAAGAAAGCGGCGACCGATGCCAAGCGAGGCAAGGTCTGGACGCGTCTTATCAAGGAAATTCAGGTCGCGGCCCGCATGGGCGGCGGAGAAATGGATACAAACCCGCGCCTGCGGCTCTCCGTCGAAAAGGCCTACGACGCCAACATGCCCAAGGACAACATCAACCGCGCTATCCAGCGCGGTGTGGGTGGTGTCGACGGTGCGACGTATGAAGAAATTCGCTACGAAGGCTACGGTATCGGCGGTGCGGCGATCATCGTGGACACCATGACGGACAACCGTACCCGGACCGTTGCGGAAGTCCGCCACGCGTTCTCGAAGTTCGGCGGCAACATGGGCACGGACGGCTCGGTGGCGTTCATGTTCGATCACGTCGGCCAGTTCCTGTTCGGTCCCGGCACGTCCGAAGACAAGCTGATGGAAGCGGCGCTCGAGGCAGGTGCGGACGACGTGGTGACGAATGACGACGGCAGCATTGAAGTAGTTTGCCCCGCCAACGACTTCCAGAAGGTGAAAGATTCACTGGAAGCTGCGGGGTTCAAGGCGGAAGTGGCGGAAATCATCATGAAGCCGCAGACGGAAGTCGAGTTCACCGGCGAGGACGCGGCGAAAATGCAGAAATTGCTCGACGCGCTGGAAAATCTGGACGACGTGCAAGAGGTGTACACCAACGCGGCCATCGACCAGGAATGATTGCCGGGTAAATGAGCCGGTCGGCCACAAAGCCGCCGCGACGGTTTGTCTGAACACCCGTGCGGCGCGGATGTGCCCGGTGTGGGACGTCCGAAGCCACTGTCCGTTTCTGGCTCGATTGGTGCATGTGGCGGTGGGTTCAGTCGTTTGTTTGAACAGCGGAGCCCGGACGCGTGCGCGCCGAATACGGTGGCCATGGGTAAATAAACCCGCCGGTTGGCGCGTTATGTGAAAGGCAAGCCGGCAGACCACGCCGGGCATGTTTCCAGCAATCCGACCCTGAAATGCAGGCTGGATATAGCCGTTGAGGTGGGCCGAACCTGGCCGGAAGCCGCGTTTGACAGCCAGGAAGTCGAGTGACGCAGCCGCGTGATGGCGCGAACCACTTCCACCGTCAATGCACCCGCCGAGGATTCGGCAGACGACCGGCCAAGATCCGGCGCATGACAAAGCAGATATCCGCGGATCAGGCGCGGTGGACCAATTTAAATCGGCTCGAATTGATAAAAATCGATTCGACCCAGGTCCACCCTCCTGCCGCCATGAATTTCTTAAGATCTTCGAGGATTTAAATGAAGTTACTCGTCGTCGGTTCCGGCGGTCGCGAACACGCGCTCGCGTGGAAACTCGCGCAGTCGCCGCGCGTGCAGATGGTTTATGTCGCGCCGGGTAACGGCGGAACGGCTCAGGACGAGCGTCTGCTCAATGTCGACATTACCGATCCCGCCGCACTCGCTGATTTCGTGGAGAAAGAGCAGATTGCGCTGACTGTGGTCGGCCCCGAAGGTCCGCTCGCGGCGGGTATCGTCAACCTGTTCCGCTCACGTGGCCTGAAAATTTTCGGCCCGACCAGGGAAGCCGCGCAACTCGAAAGCTCGAAGGACTTCGCGAAAGCGTTCATGAAGCGCCACGCTATTCCGACGGCCGAATACGAAACGTTCACGGACATAGCCGCTGCCCACGCGTATCTGGACACGAAGGGCGCGCCCATCGTCATCAAGGCCGACGGACTCGCGGCCGGCAAAGGCGTGGTCGTGGCAACGACGCTTGAAGAAGCGCACGCGGCGGTGGACTCCATGCTCGCCGACAACAAACTGGGCGACGCCGGTGCGCGCGTGGTGATCGAAGAATTCCTGGACGGCGAGGAAGCGAGCTTTATCGTGATGGTGGACGGCAAGCATGTGCTGGCACTGGCCTCGAGCCAGGACCACAAGCGCTTGCTCGACGGCGACAAGGGCCCGAACACCGGCGGCATGGGCGCTTATTCGCCCGCGCCCATCGTCACGCCGCAACTGCACGCCCGGGTCATGCGCGAAATCATCCTGCCGACCGTGCGTGGCATGGAGCAGGAAGGCATCCGCTACACCGGTTTCCTGTACGCGGGCCTGATGATCGACGCGCACGGCAATCCGAAAACGCTCGAATTCAATTGCCGGATGGGCGATCCGGAAACGCAACCGATCATGGCGCGCTTGAAGGGCGATTTCTCGAAGGTAGTGGAACTGGCGATCGCCGGGACACTGGCGACGGCGGAGATCGAGTGGGACCGGCGCACAGCGCTTGGCGTCGTGCTGGCCGCGCACAACTACCCGGACACGCCGCGCAAGGGTGACCGGATCAATGGCATTCCTCCGGAGACGCCGGAAGCCGTGACTTTCCACGCAGGCACCACGCTGGAAAACGGCAAGCTCAGTACATCGGGCGGACGCGTGTTGTGCGTCGTGGGTTTATCCGACTCGGTACGTGGCGCGCAGTCCGTCGTCTACGATACGATCAATCAAATCGCGTTCGACGGCATGCAGTATCGGCGAGACATTGGTTATCGCGCATTGAATCGTAAAGCGGCCGACCGCCAGAGCTGAAGCGGAACCGGTGTTAAGGTAGCCGGAAGCAAGGTGACCGGAAACCGTCATTAGAAACCGTCGCCGGAAACGCAGCACATTGAGCAACGCACTGCCGGACCTTCGCGTCCGGCAGTGCGTTTTTAGAAGGAACGCGCACAGGACGAGGCAACTTTGGGCCAATCCAAGGTTCGCCCCACTCCGGGCTCTTTCCCCGCAAGCCGTAAAACAGTCCACGATGACCGCTCCAACCTACGACGTACAAGCTGTCCGCACTTATCTGACCGGTTTGCAAGAGCAGATCGCGCAGACGCTTGGCGCGTTCGACGGCCATGAATTCCTCATCGATTCCTGGCAGCGTGGCCCGGAAGAACGGTTGCGCGGAGGCGGCAGCACACGGATTCTCGAAGGCGGCCAGTTTTTCGAACGCGGCGGCATCGGTTTCTCCGATGTATCCGGTGACGCTTTGCCGCCCTCGGCGAGCGCCGCGCGTCCACAACTTGCCGGGCGTGGTTTCGAGGCCATGGGCGTGTCGCTTGTCATGCATCCGCGCAATCCGCACTGCCCTACCGTGCACATGAACGTGCGCCTGCTGATCGCGACAAAAGCGGGTGAGCCCCCGCTGTTCTGGTTCGGCGGCGGCATGGACCTCACGCCTTATTACGGCTACGAGGAAGACGCGCGGCATTTTCACGGCATATGCCGCGACGCGCTGGCGCCCTTCGGTACAGATCTGTACCCGCGTTTCAAGAAATGGTGTGACGAGTATTTTTATCTCAAACATCGCAATGAAGCGCGTGGGGTCGGCGGGATTTTCTTCGACGACGTCTCGGAACCCGGCTTCGACGAATCGTTCGCCATGATGCGCAGTGTCGGCGACAGCTTCCTGGCCGCGTATCTGCCGATCATCGAACGCCGTCGTGACACGCCTTACGGCGAAGCGCAGCGGGAATTCCAGACCTACCGGCGTGGCCGTTACGTGGAATTCAACCTCGTCTTCGACCGCGGTACGTTGTTCGGGCTGCAAAGTGGCGGCCGGACAGAATCCATCCTGATGTCGATGCCGCCGGCCGTCACGTGGCGCTACGACTGGAAGCCGGAGCCGGGCACGCCCGAAGCGCGGCTTTACTCCGATTTCCTGGTGCCACGAGAGTGGCTATAAAAGAACTGCGAAAGAAGCCGCAAGAAGGCTGCAGACTATGAGACCTGATCGCTGCACCTGTTGCAATCTGTCCCCGAAGAGGATCGTCCACTGAAATCGAACCTCCCTTGCGCTCGACGCGTCGGTTTGCTGGGCGGCACGTTCGACCCGATTCACGACGCTCATCTGGCCCTTGCGCGCCGTTTCGCCGAGTTGCTCGACCTGACCGAACTCGTGCTGTTGCCGGCCGGCCAGCCGTGGCAGAAAAAGGATGTAACCGCGGCGCATCACCGGCTTGCCATGACCCGCGCGGCGGCGGATTCGCTGCATGCGGAAGGGTTGCAAGTCATCGTCGCCACCGATGAAATCGACCACGACGGCCCGACCTATACCGTGGAGACGCTGGCTCGCTGGCGTGCCCGGGAAGGTGCGGACGCGTCGCTGTCACTTTTGATCGGCGCCGACCAGCTCGTGCATCTGGATTCATGGCGCGACTGGAAACGCCTGTTCGAGTTTGCGCACGTGTGCGTGGAAACCCGCGCCGGATTTAATGTCTCAACGGTTTCTCCCGCCGTAGCCGCGGAGATTGCCGCGCGCAGCGCCCCGGCTGAAGTGCTGCAAGCCACGCCGCACGGTCATCTGCTGATTGATTCCGCGCTGGAGCTGGAAGTATCGGCAACGGAGATCCGTGAGCAGTTGGGAGAAAGCCTGCGGGCGCACGCGGTGGGTGAGAGGGACGCCGAGAGTCATGTACCGTCCGCCGTATGGGACTATATTGTTCAACACCACTTGTATCATCGGTAAAAACCATCGGTAAAAATATGGAAATCACAAAGCTTCAACGCGCGATCATCGACGGTCTCGAAGACGTCAAGGCGCAGGACATCAAGGTGTTCAACACCACCCACCTGACCGCCCTCTTCGACCGTGTCATCGTCGCGAGCGGCACGTCGAATCGTCAGACCAAGGCGCTCGCCAACAGCGTGCGCGACAAGGTCAAGGGGCTGGGCGGCGACGTCATCAGCACCGAAGGCGAAGAGGTCGGCGAGTGGGTGCTGGTCGATTGCGGCGACGCCGTCGTCCATATCCTGCAACCGGCGCTGCGCCAGTACTACAACCTCGAAGAGGTCTGGGGCGACAAACCCGTGCGGGTGAAACTGCAAAGCTCGGGTGGCTTCAGCGGCGCCCAGGTGAGCGTGTCGGACGACGAAGAAGACGACGAGCCGGCAGCCAAGCCAGCTCGCAAGACCACGCGCCGCTGACGCTGGCCGCACCCGTACGTCGCGCTGCCCGTCAAGGTAAAAGCGCGGACGTAGTGCGGGTGAAGCGCTTTGCACTGTCGCCATGAAACTTCATATCCTCGCGGTCGGCCACAAGATGCCCGACTGGATCGCGACCGGCTTCGACGAGTATGCGAAACGCATGCCGCCCGAGCTGCGCGTCGAGTTGCGTGAGATCAAGCCCGAACAGCGTTCATCGGGACGTAACGCCGAGAGCGTGATGGCTGCCGAACGCCTGCGAATCGAGGCGGCGCTGCCCAAGAATGCGCGGCTTGTCGCGCTCGATGAACGCGGCCGTGACTGGACCACCATGCAACTCGCCGGCGCATTGCCGGACTGGCAGCAGGAAGGCCGTGACGTGGCGTTCGTGATCGGCGGCGCCGACGGTCTCGACCCGCAGGTCAAGGCGCGTGCCGAAGTCCTGCTGCGTGTTTCAAGTCTCACGCTGCCGCACGGCATGGTCCGCGTGCTGCTGGCCGAACAGCTTTATCGCGCGTGGAGCATCACGCAAAATCATCCCTATCATCGCGCGTAACGTATGAGGTGTGGCATCGGGCGTTGAACAACCACGCTTGGGGCTACGGCGCGTGACCTTCAATATCCGCGAACATGCCATCGTCCAGCTTCCCTTTTGTTTATCTCGCGTCGCAAAGTCCCCGGCGGCAAGAACTGTTACAGCAACTCGGCGTGCGCTTCGAGTTGTTGCTGCCGCGTCCCGATGAAGACGCCGAAGCGCTCGAAGCCGAGTTGCCCGGTGAGGCGGCCGACGTCTATGTACTGCGTGTTTGCGCAGCAAAGGCGCAAGCGGCCTACGCTCGCCGCCAGAAGGGCGCACATCGTGCGGCACCCATTCTGGTGGCCGATACAACCGTCACCCTCGATGGCGCGATCATGGGCAAGCCCGACAACGCGGACCATGCCGTCGCAATGCTCGAACGGCTATCCGGACGCGATCACGAGGTGCTGACAGCGCTTGCCGTGGTCGATGCAGACGGCGTTCTGCTCACGCCTGTTCTGTCGCGTTCGCTCGTGCGGTTCGCCGCTGTCGAACGTGCTGCACTGCAGCGTTACGCGGCCACGGGCGAACCGCTCGGAAAGGCCGGTGCATATGGCGTTCAGGGACGCGCCGCGGCGTTTATCGAACGGATCGAGGGGTCCTATTCGGGTATCATGGGCCTGCCTCTTTTCGAAACAGCAGCACTCCTGCGCGTGGCGCGCGTTGACTTCTAAACAGTCCATGAACGAAGAAATCCTGATCAACGTCACACCGCAGGAAACCCGCGTTGCCCTCGTTCAGCAAGGCGCGGTGCAAGAGCTGCACGTCGAGCGCACGTTGTCGCGCGGACGGGTAGGCAATGTCTATCTCGGCAAGGTCGTGCGCGTGCTGCCTGGCATGCAGTCGGCCTTTATCGATATCGGGCTCGAACGTGCGGCGTTCCTGCACGTGGCGGATATCTGGCATCCGCGTATTGCCGGCGAAACGCATTCGAACGCGCCGCATACGCCGATCGAGAAGATCGTGTTC
Source organism: Caballeronia sp. LjRoot34 (assembly GCF_964253815.1). Taxonomy (NCBI): domain Bacteria; kingdom Pseudomonadati; phylum Pseudomonadota; class Betaproteobacteria; order Burkholderiales; family Burkholderiaceae; genus Caballeronia; species Caballeronia sp. LjRoot34. The sequence continues at coordinate 1,203,528 of NZ_CAXUSB020000001.1, read as the reverse complement.
GAAGGCCAGGCGCTGATGGTGCAGGTGGTCAAGGATCCTATCGGCACCAAGGGCGCGCGGCTTTCCACGCAGGTGAGTATCGCGGGGCGAACACTGGTCTATCTGCCGCAGGAGCCGCATATCGGGATCTCGCAGAAGATTGCCAGCGAGGCTGAACGCGAGGCCATCCGGGCACGGCTCACGGCTGTTCTTCCCGTTGACGAAAAAGGCGGCTACATCGTCCGGACGATTGCGGAAGATGCGTCGAGTGAAGAGCTTGCGGCCGATGTCGCTTATTTGCGCAAGACATGGGCGACGATTGTCGCGCAATCGACGCGGGTAGCGCCGACCTCGCTGCTGCATCAGGATCTCAATCTTGCACAGCGCGTGTTACGCGATTTCGTCAACGACGAGACTTCGCGTATTCAGGTCGATTCGCGCGAGACGTACCAGATGCTGGCCGACTTCGCGATCGAGTTCACGCCGGCTGTGGCTTCCCGTGTGCATCACTATGCGGGCGAGCGGCCGCTATATGACCTGTACAACATTGAAGCCGAGATTCAGCGCGCGTTGTCACGCCGGGTCGACTTGAAGTCGGGCGGTTATCTGATGATCGACCAGACCGAAGCAATGACCACCATCGACGTGAATACGGGCGGTTATGTAGGTGCGCGTAATTTCGACGATACGATCTTCAAAACCAATCTCGAAGCAGCGCACACCATTGCACGGCAACTGCGGTTGCGCAATCTGGGCGGGATCATCATTATCGATTTCATCGACATGGAAAACGTCGAGCATCGCGATCAGGTCCTTGGCGAATTGAAGAAGGCGTTATCGCGAGACCGGACGCGGGTGACGGTGAACGGGTTTTCTCAGTTGGGGCTGGTTGAGATGACACGCAAGCGCACGCGTGAATCGCTCGCGCATGTGTTGTGCGAGCCGTGTCCGACCTGCGATGGCAAAGGCCAGGTGAAGACGCCGCGCACCGTGTGTTACGACGTGCTGCGCGAGATCATGCGCGAGTCGCGTCAGTTCAATCCGCGCGAGTTTCGCGTGGTGGCGTCGCAGCAGGTGATCGATTTGTTTCTCGAGGAAGAGTCGCAACATCTGGCGATGTTGATGGACTTTATTGGCAAGCCGGTTTCGCTTCAGGTGGAGTCGAATCTGAGTCAGGAGCAATACGATATTGTTTTGATGTAGGAACTCGACGGGACAAAACACTACGGCTGCGCAAGGATATCCACGGGCACAGCGAGCGCCTTGGCTATAGCAGCAAGTTTTTTGAACGTGCCGTTTCGCTTCCCACTTTCGATCTGGCTCAAATACGGCTTGCTAATGCCGGATGCTTCGCTCAACGCATCCTGAGTGAGATTGCGATATTCGCGCCAGGCGCGTATTGGGTGTGCGCCGGCCAACTCAGCATCGAGCACAGCGACTGGCACGTGGAAACCATCGTCGGCTGCTTTCGCTTGATCAAAAAGCGCTTCGTCATCGAGATCCTCGATCAACGGCGCGACGCGGTTCCAGATTTCGATAGGCACGATCGCGAATTCAGCGCGACCGTCGCGCTCGATAAATTGAATGGCAGTCATTCGTAAGCCCCTCCTCGAGGTCTGACGGCAAGCACCAGGATCACCAGTTTGCCATCGTTGATTTCAAACAAAACACGCCAGTCACCAACACGTAACCGATAGCCATCGCGTCCGGTTAACTTCTTCACATTGGCAGCCGAGTACGGATCGTTCGCAAGCAGCTTTATCTTTGCCTGGATCGTGGCACCGACGTTACGCGGCATTGTTTTGAGTACTTTGGCAGCGTCTTTGGTGTATTCGATCGTGTACATGACCAATGTTAGCATAATGCTAACAAATTGCAAACAACAGCCGTCCTGGATTGGCACAAGCCCCCCCTCACTTCCGCAAACTCCGGGCAATCGCCGCGACCAGTCCCTTCAACGATACCGGCTTGCTCAAATGACCGTCAAACCCGGCATCGAGCGCGCGGGCGACATCCTGTTCGCGGCCAAACCCGGTGAGCGCCAGCGCAGGCAGCCGCGCGGTCCGCGGTGTCTTTCGCATTTGCCGAATCATCTGGTAGCCGTTCATGGCCGGCATGCCGATATCGGACAGCACCACATCGAACTCCTGCTGCGCCGCCGCTTCAAGCGCCTGCTCGGCGCTCGGCTCGGCACGCACCTGCGCCCCCTCCATTTCAAGCAGCGTACGAAACGCCTCTAACGCTTCGATGGAGTCATCGACAAGCAATACGCGCAGACCCTTCAAGATGCCCGGATCAACGGTTTCACGCGGTGTTTCCATCGGCGGCGACGGCGCGTTCTCCGGCAGCCACAGCCGGAAGCGCGCCCCTTGTCCCTGCCCCGCCGACTCCACTTCAATACGCCCGCCGTGCAACTCCGCGAGTTGCTTCACAAGCGACAACCCGATCCCAAGGCCACCTCGATCACGACGGCCGCCGCCATCGGCCTGGCTGAACATCTCGAAGATACGGGGCAGGAAGCCGGGATCGATACCCTGCCCCGTATCCTCCACCTCGACACAAACAAACCCGCCTTGCCGCGATAACGCGATCCTCACCCGCCCGCCATGCGGCGTGAACTTCAGCGCGTTGCGCACGAGATTCCAGACCATCTGCTCGACGCGCTCGGCATCGGCACGAATCATCACAGCGGCATCGGCGCCCGCTACCGACAACTCGATATCCCCCGCCCGCGCATCCGCCGCGCTCGCAGCCACCACCGCTTGCAGCACGGACGCGACCTCCACCGGCGCGAACCGGAGCGCAAGCTTGCCGGTACGTACACGCGACAGGTCGAGCAAGTCGTCGATGATCCTGGCCTGCCCCGCCACCGCGCGCTGGATGGCATCGGCGGCGTCCTGCACGCTTGGGATGTCCCGCACATCAGGCATGCGCGTGAGCAATTCGGCCTTCACGTGAATCAGGTTGAGCGGGTTTTTGAGCTCATGCGACAACACGGAAAAGAACTCGTCCTTTAACCGGTCCGCCGCTTCGGACTGCGCACGAATCGCGCGCTCCAGCGTGAGTGAAAGTTGCTTCTGGCTCTCGACGCCGGTCTTGTTGGTGACATCGCGAGCGATCTTCGCGTAACCGCGGAACTGATCGGATTCGATCGGCGTGGTGACGCCGCTGCAATAGATTTCGGTGCCGTCGGAGCGCACGTGCCAGCGCTCGTCTTCGGCACGTCCGGCCTGAGTGGCGCGTTGCCGCTCGCGCAAAGGCACGCGCGCTTCACGGTCACCGGGAAGAAAGATGAGATCAAGCGGCTGGCCTCGCACTACGCTCTCCGCATGGCCAAAAATGCGTTGCGCGCCGCCGTTCCACGTGACGATCAACCCGTCCATGTCCAGCACGATGATCGCGTAGTCGTTCGTGGTAACCGCCGCCAGCCGCAAGCGTTCTTCACTGCTGCGCGCCGCCGCTTCGGCCGCCCGGCGCGCCGTGATGTCGATCAGCGTGATGACCGCTCCATCAATCTGATCGTCCGCCGTGCGATACGGCAGCACGCGCGCAAGAAACCATTCGCCACGATTCGTGCGGATCTCGCGCTCGGTGAGCGTGAGGGTGTCGAAGGCCGCGTGTGCATCGTCGGCCATTTGTGGATAGTCGAGCCGATGCGTGAGATCCAGCAACGGCCGCCCGATGTCCGACGCAATCAGCTTGAAGAGCTCGACCGCCGGCGGCGTATATCGCTTGATACGCATCTCGCGGTCGACGAACACCGTTGGAATGCCGGTTGACGAGATCAGGTTGCGCAGATCGTCGTTGGCCTTGGCTGTTTCGGCGACGGTGTCCGAGAGTTCGAGATTCACCGTGACCAGTTCGTCATTAACCGACTGCAGTGCTTCCTTGCCCGCTTCCAGTTCCTCGCTGGTCGAGCGCAGTTCTTCGTTGATCGCCTGCAATTCTTCATTCGACGCCATCAACTCCTCGGCGGACACGCTGGCGCCTTCCGTCAACGACTCCATTTGCGTCTGCGCACGATGCAGGTCATGTTCGAGATCGATGAGTTTGTCGGTATCGGTATCGGCTTGGGCTTTGTTCGCGGGGGCGTCCTGTTGCGCGGCAACCTCGTTCTCGATTTCGTCGAAGAACACGACAATCACGTCTTCGCCACTGCCGTCGTCCTTGAACAATCGTGCCGATATATTGACGAACGAGAGCGTCTCGCCGCGCGAAAAACGCACGCGCCGCGACACGACGCTGTCCCCGTCGCGCAATACGCGATGCAGCGCGCTCCGCAACTCCGCGCGCAACTCCGGGTTGACGAGCGTGAGCAGATTCCGCGAGGGTTCTCCGCTGACGTACTGCAGGAAGCGCCCGGCGTGGTCGGACATATGCAGGATCACGCCATCGCGATCCACGGTCACGTTAGGCGGCGCATAACGCTCGAATACACGCTGACGCAGCGCCGCCAGCGACGCGGGCGTTCCATGCCCCAGACCGGGCCGCCTGGGGATATCGAAAATCGCGGGGCGGATCAGCGGCAGCGGCGGCGTAGCACGCGTACCAACGCGTTTCGACTGGTAAATGCGGTTGCGCTTGTCCACTTGCTCGAACAGGTCGCTCGCAATCTCGATGGATTCTGCGCCGCCGAGAAACAAGAATCCGCCCGGCCGCAGCGCAAAGTGAAGCGTCTCCAGGACCCGGTGCTGAACGGTTCTATCGAGGTAGATGAGCAGGTTGCGGCACGAGATCAGATCCATTCCCGAAAACGGCGGATCGCTCAGGATGTTGTGGACAGCGAACACCACCCTCTGGCGCAATTCCTTGCTCACCTGGTAACGGCCGCCGGGCTTCACAAAAAACCGGCTCAGGCGCTCGGCTGATACGTCCGCCACGATCGATCCGGCATAAACGCCCGCACGCGCCGTCTCGATCGCGCTCGCGTCGACATCCGTAGCGAACACCTGGATCAGCGGAAATTTGCCGTGGGCCGGCCCGTGCTCGCTCAGCAGCATCGCCAGCGAATAAGCCTCCTCCCCCGTCGAGCACCCCGCCGACCACGCGCGCACCGGCTCGTCGAGCGGGCGCGCTGCGAAGAGGTTCGCCACCACCCGCTGCTCCAGGGCATCGAACGATTTGCGGTCGCGGAAAAAATTCGTCACGCCGATCAGCATGTCCTTCAGAAGTGCCGTCGTTTCCTCAGGATGCATTTCGATAAACCGCTTGTACCCGGCCAGATCGGCTACGCCGTTCACTTGCAGCCGCCGTTCGATGCGCCGCATCACCGTCCCGCGCTTGTAGTGCCGGAAGTCGTGGCCCGTGCGGATGCGCAGGATGCTCAGCAATGCCTGAAGCACGTCGATATCGGCGTTCGGGACGGCTGGCTCAATGCCAGATTCAATGCCGGGTTCAATGCCGGGCTCGTTTAGCGGCGAGTCGTCAGCGGCGTGCAAGGCTTTCATCGCGTGGGCGTTGTCGCGCAGCTCGATGAGGCGGGCGGGCATCCGCTCGACGGACAGCACGATATCGACGAATCCGGTTGCCAGCGCATTGCGCGGCATCTCGTCGTATTCCGCGTCCATCGGGTCCTGCACGATGTTTATGCCGTTCTGCTCCTTGATCCGCGCAATGCCCATCGAGCCGTCGCTGCCCATCCCCGAGAGGATGATGCTGATCGAGCGTGCCCGGTGCGCGTCCGCCAGACTCCGGAAGAACAGGTCGATCGCGACTGGCCGGCGTCGCGATGGGTCGCTCGGGACGACATGAAGACAACCGTCCGCGAGCGATAAATCGTTCGACGGTGAAATCAGGTAGACCGTGTTCTTTTCGATCGGCGTGGTGCCGAAGACCTGCACGACCGGCATGGAGACCGAGCGTTGCAGCACTTCGTCGACATGGCTCGCGTGATTCGGCGATACATGCAGCACGGCGACGAATGCCATGCCGCCGTCCGCCGGCATACCCTGGAGCAGCCGAATCAACGCCTGGATTCCGCCCGCCGACGCGCCAATGCCGACAATCGGGAAATCGAGTGAATGGGGATTCGGCAAGGATTCCGAGGGCGAAATGATCCGGGCACCGGGCTGTTTTCTAATGGTCAATGGAGGCTCCTTTCGAGCATTTGCAAACCTCCCGGTTCACCGGGTTAAAAAGTGATTTGCAAGCTTGCTTCCTGGGCCATCCGCGCCGGGAGTCCATCCGTCTCGCGAGATAGAAACAGGTTAATAACAACGTTATTGCCGTCAGCTTTATTTCAACGATACTAACCCGTATCGGACAATCCGGAGAGAAGATTCTGATTAATCACGTTATTTCTTCTACGAAGTATTTGTTGAACTTTGCGAAACGCCGAGGCCCCGATTCGGTACAAAATGATTATTGATGACAATGGCCAATGGCGATCCATCGGTAGATTTTATCGAAAAAATGCCGCAATGATTTAGATCGGCAACAGTGACATATTCCGATTTAATGCCAATTAGCACGTACGGTCGGTTTATCGTTTGCGTCAGATCCGCTCACGTTTATGCCGCGAACAAACGTAACGTGGCATGCCGTAACGTCGTAACGGCGGTGATGCGCATGATCGCCACTCAATGGTTTCCGGCTATTTCCAGTTGCCCGCCAAACGTTACCAGTGAAGGGCCGGTAGCGTTTCCCTGAACGAGGCGAAGTATGGCATGAGTCATGCGTGAGACCTTATAAGCCGGGCATTGACCAGTGCACGGGCGCAGCGGCTCTTATTCAATTTGTCAGGGCCTGATTTTAATCAAGCACCATGTCTTGCCGCCTGTTACAACGCATATAAAAGCGTCGAACCGGATGGCAATAACCAGCGACCGCAAAAATGACGGCGCTACCGGGGAACATAATGAATCATCTACTCATAGAAACCGATCTTGCGCATCTGGAACAGATAATCAACCGGATTGCATCACGTCACGGGTTGTCTTTATCATATTGGCGAACCCGTGTTGATTCGGTATTATCAATGAGCCTCATGCCGACGCAACGCAAGCGCATAGGCCATATAGAAGCCGTCATCTCGATGCTGGAGAAAACGGCCTCGGACAAGACCTCCCAGTTTGGTTGATGATTGATGGCTGAGCAAGGTTCGACGGGCCGCCCCAATGGCCTGTCGACAATGAGTTATCCAGATCGACTCATCTTGAACCTGATCGTGCCATAACAACCGCCATCAAATATCACATCTAATAATAGCTCATGCTTTAAATGCATAGTCTTATTGTCTTTCAATATAAAATAATGATGAAAATTACCGCGATCGGCGAAATTCACGCTGAAAACGTGAGCTAAAAGAGCTTCTTTCTAATAATGCTGGACACGATTATTTTATGTTTTTAAGATCACTCCGCTGACGCTTGGATGAACGTCTGGACGAAATCCCATCGTCGCCAGGTTTCGAAGCTCGCTTATCCGGCACAACCGTCTCGACACAACGTTTCGCCACGCAAGATTGGCGTAATCCCGGATAAGTCGTCACTGGCGGTCGCCGCGGGAATGGCGCGGCATCCCGGCCGCGACCATTCCCGATGAAGATCGGCAAATCCCGGTAGCCTTCAATAAACCTCATTGAATCGTCAGGACCCGCGTGCCGTCTTTTTTCATCGATCGTCCGGTTTTTGCGTGGATTGTTGCCCTGGCCATTTTTGTGGCGGGTGCACTGGTCACGCCCTTTCTGCCTGTCGCGCAATATCCACGGCTGACACCGCCGCGCATCGTCATTGACGCGATGTATCCGGGCGCGTCGCCGGAAAGCGTGGACAACACCGTCGCGAGCGTGATCGAAGAAAGCCTGGACGGCGCCGAAGGCTTGCAATACTACGAAACCACCAGCGACAGCCTCGGCGAACTTGAGATCGGGGCCACGTTTTCGGCGGGTACCAACCCGGACATCGCGATGGTCGATGTCCAGAACCGGATGAAGCAGATCGAGTCGCGTCTGCCGCAGCAAGTCGTGCAGCAAGGCATCAGCGTCTTCAAGTCGACCGGCACGTTCCTGATGCTCGTCGCGCTCACGTCCACTGACGGTCAGCGCGATTCCGTGGCACTGAGCGACTACGTCAACCGCACCATGCTGCGCGATCTGAAGCGCGCGCCGGGCGTTGGCTCAGCCGAATTGTGGGATGCCGGAGAGGCGTTGCGGGTCTGGATCGACCCGATGAAACTGCGCGAATTCAACCTGGCCGCCGCCGATGTCACGCAGGCCATCGCGGCGCAAAACGCGACGGTCACGGCCGGCACGCTCGGCGACGTGCCTTTTGTCACCGGTCAGCAATTGACGGCGTCGGTCACGGTCAGGGGACAATTGATCTCGCCGGCCGAATTCGGCGAGATCGTGCTGAAAGCACGCGCGGATGGATCGGCCGTTCGGCTGAAGGATGTCGCGCGGGTCGAACTGGGCCGCGACAGCTACGCGTCGTTTTCGCGGCTGAACGGCAAGCCGGCGGCAACGGTCGGCATCCGGCTCTCGCCGCAGGGCAACGCGATGGAAACGTCCGCCGCGATCCGCGCGAAGCTTGCCGACCTGTCGCGCAGCCTGCCGCCGGGCACGGCAGTCGAAATCCCGTTCGACAGCTCCAGGTTCGTCCACGTCGCGTTGCACGAAGTGGCGCTGACGCTGGTCGAAGCGGTGCTGCTGGTGTTCCTCGTCATGTGGCTGTTCCTGCGCGACCTGCGTTATGCGCTGATCCCCACCGTGGTCATTCCGGTTGCGTTGACCGGCTCGCTGCTTGCGCTTTACGTGCTCGGCATGTCGATCAATGTGTTCACCCTATTCGCGATGGTGCTGGCGATCGGGATCCTGGTCGACGATGCCATCGTCGTGGTCGAGAACGTCGATCGCGTAATGCGCGAAGAGGGTCTCGCGCCACGCGCGGCCACGCGCCGGGCGATGCAGCAGATGGGCAGCGCGATCATCGGCATTACGGCCGTGCTGACCGCCGTGTTCGTGCCGATGGCGTTTTTCCCCGGCAGTGTCGGTGGGATTTACCGGCAGTTCACAGTCGCGATGATCGCGTCCATTCTCGTGTCTGCGTTCACGGCCCTTTCGCTGACGCCGGCCCTGTGCGCGAGCCTGCTAAAAGCGCCGCCGCGAAGCGCGTTGCGGCATGGTGCGCACGGCTCGCATGGATCAGGCGACTCGCATACGGCCGCTGGCCGTTCGTTCGGCTTCACGGCGGCATTCGACTGGACCTCGCGGGGATATCGCGGGCTCGTTGCGCGCGTGCTGCGCCGCGCAGGTCCCATGCTCGCGGTGTATCTCGTGTTGGCCGGCGCGTGCGCGGTGCTTTATCTGCATATGCCGGGCGGCTTCCTGCCCCAGGAAGACCAGGCGCAGCTTCAGGTGACGGTGCAGTTACCGGCGGGCGCCACGCAGGCGCGCACGCTCGCCGTCGTCGAGCAGGCGGAAGCGATCCTGAAGCGCGAGCCAGCGGTGGCGAATGTGACGAGTGTGGTCGGCTGGAGTTTCCAGGGCAGCGGCCAGAACGTGGCCATGTGTTTTGTCGATTTGAAGGACTGGTCGGCGCGGGACACCGACGCGGCCACCCTGCGCGATACGCTGAACCGCTCGTTCTCCAAGATCATGGACGGCGACGTGGCTGCCCAGATGCCGCCGTCGGTGCCCGGCATCGGCCATTCGGAAGGGTTTGTGATGCGGCTGGAAGATCGCGGCGGCATTGGCGTTGCAGCGTTGAACGCCGCGCGCGAACAACTCTTCGAGCAGGCTCGCAACAATCCCGCTTTCGCCGATGTGCATTCGGAAACGTTGCCGGACGCGCCGCGCATCGAGCTGGACGTGGACCGCGCGAAGGCTTATGCGTTGGGCGTTTCGTTCGACAAGATCGGCGACGCGCTGGGGAACACCTTTGGCTCGTCGTATATCGACGACTTCCCTTCGGGCGGCCGCATGCGCCGCGTGATGGTCGCTGCCGACGCGCCGTCGCGCATGACCGAAAACAGTCTCATGAGCCTCTCGGTGCGTAACGCCGCGGGGCAGATGGTGCCGTTGTCGTCCGTGGCGTCGCTGCACTGGACGACCGGGCCGTCGGTCCTGACGCGCTACAACGGTTCGCCTTCGCTCGATGTCAGCGGCCGTCCCGCCAACGGCACAAGTTCCGGCGCAGCGATGGCCGAAATGGAGCGGCTTGCGCAAGCATTGCCGGTGGGCGTGGGTTTCGACTGGACCGACACGGCGCTTGAAGAAACGCGTGCCGCCCGCCTGACGCCGATACTGATCGGCTTGTCGCTACTGGCCGTGTTCATGGCGCTCGCGGCGCTTTACGAGAGCTGGACCATTCCGCTCGCGGTGCTGACGATCGTGCCGCTGGGCGTGATTGGCGCAGTAATCGCGATGCTCGTGCGCGGCATGCCGAACGACGTCTACTTCAAGGTCGGGATGATCACCGTGATTGGGTTATCGGCGAAAAACGCGATCCTGATCGTGCAGTTCGCACGCGCCTTGTACGCCGATGGCACGCCGCTGGCGGAGGCAATTATCGCGGCGGCGAGCGCGCGCTTCCGGCCGATCGTGATGACATCGGCGGCGTTTTTGCTGGGCGTCGTGCCTTTGCTCGTGTCCAGCGGTGCCGGGGCGGAAAGCCGGCGATCGATCGGGACCGGCGTATTCGGCGGCGCAATTACGGCGACCGTGCTGGGGCTGGTGTTCACGCCGCTGGCGTTTTATATCGTCGTGTCGGGGCAGCGGTTTATTCAAGACCGGGTGAAGTCGATGACACGGGAAAAGGTCACGGCAAACGTCGAGTCCGAGGCGCCGCATGGCGACGTTCAAGGCTCGCAAGAGGGGTAACGTCAGGGACTAGCGGATAGGTTCGGCGCGCGTCAGGGGTGGATTCTGCCGGTGGCGGCACGAGCGAAAATCACGAGCGAAATCGTGAGAGAAAGCGCGCCAAGCAGAGACGATGGCTGAGCCTGACCCAAAGCGCCGCTTCCAGGCGCCTGCGCTCGCGCTCATCCTTGCAGCATCTCCTTTCCCCCGGCCTGTTTCACCTATGATGGCGACATCTCGCGTGCTTTCACGCGTGTCGGGAGACAGGTCATGCAATTTCCAGCGGGATCGGTCCAGGCACTCAGTTCGGCCGCATCAACGGTGTTTTCCATTGGTATCGTGTTCCTCGGTTACTGGGGTATTCACGAGGGCTCGCATTGGCGCGCGGGCGATGTCTGTGTCGCCCTGCTGGCGCTCGTCGGTTTCGCGTGCCTGGGTTCCGTGCCCTGGCTCGCCACATCACCCACGAAGCACCCCGACGATGAATCCCGCCTGCGTCTCGCACGGCACGCGTTTTTGGGCGGCGTAGGTGCGCTGTGGATAGCGATCATCGTGTCCGTGTTCACGCAATGAGGATCGCTCGCGCCGTGCTTGCCTCATTGCTTCCCTTAACGCTTCCACTTCTCTTCCCCGGCACCATTTCGTCATGAAGATACGCGCAGGTCTTGTCGTTGAACTCGGAGTCAATCTCGTCCTGCCGTGGGTTGCGTATCGGCTCGCGTTGCCGCATTGGGGCGAACTCGGCGCGCTGTACGCATCGGCGGTGCCGCCTGTCGTCTGGAGTCTCGTGGAGTTCGCGAGAACCCGCCGCGTCGATGCCCTCAGCATCCTGGTCCTGCTCGGCATCGTGCTATCCATTGTGCTGATGGCGCTCGGCGGCAGTCCGCGTCTGCTGCTGATGCGTGAATCGATGGCCTCCGGTGCTATCGGCATCGTGTTCCTGCTGTCGCTTGCGATGCGGCGTCCGCTCACCTTTTACCTCGCTCGGGCAACCGTCGCGCGTGAAGGCGAAGGCGGCGCGGCGCGCTTCGAAGCGCTCTGGAACGAACGGCCTGCGCTGCGTCGATCGGTTCGTCTGATGACGGCCGTGTGGGGTCTCGGCCTGACGGGCGAGAACGCGCTTCGAAGCTGGCTGGCGTGGCACTGGCCGATCGAGCGTTTCCTGGTCGTTTCGCCGTTCATCGGTTACGCCATCTATGGCGCGCTCACGGTGTGGACGTTGATGTATCGCAAGAAACTGCAGCGGCGCGCTACGGCCGCGCCCACCGTGGCTGTTCGGTCATAGTGCAATGGGGGCCTCGGCCTGCAGGGCTGGATAAACGCGGCGCTTGATCCGCGAGTACGTTCGTCCATAACGGAGCGGGCGCCTCGACCCGCAGGGCCGTACAAATGCGGCGGTTAATTCGCAAGCACCTCAGGTTTCAGCGCTTCGTCAGGCACAGCCGTCCACCCCGGGCTCCGCTGAAACGCCATCCGCTGCACAGGACTCAACCGGCCACTCCACACGCTCCCCAAACAAAAACGCGCCCTTAGCCGTTCAGACCAGGGGCGCGCATCGATTAAAAACGAAAAAGCTTCAGGCTGCCTGCTGCTGATACTGAATCCGGTGAAGATTCGCGTACAGCCCGTTGTGGCGCAGCAACTCGGCGTGGCTGCCTTGCTCCGCGATTTTCCCGGCGTCCATCACCAGAATCCGGTCGGCACGTTCAATAGTCGAAAGGCGGTGCGCAATCACCAGCGTCGTGCGCCCCTTCATGAGCGTTTCCAAGGCTTCCTGCACGTGCCGTTCGGACTCGGAATCGAGCGCGGACGTGGCTTCGTCGAGGATAAGAATAGGCGCGTCCTTGTAGATCGCCCGCGCAATAGCCAGCCGCTGCCGCTGGCCGCCCGACAGGCGCATGCCGTTGCCACCCACGCGCGTGTCCACGCCGTCGGGCATCGCCGCGACGACATCGGCGAGATTCGCGGCGGCAAGCGCCGCCATCACCCGCTCGCGATCCGGCGTCTGGCCGTACGCGACGTTGGCGGCGATCGTGTCGTTGAAGAGCACCACGTCCTGGCTCACCATCGCCATTTGTCCGCGCAGATCGTGCAGGCTGTACTCGGGCAGCGGCACGCCATCGACCAGCACCGCACCGCTGGCGGGATCGAAGAAACGCGGCAACAGGTTGACCAGCGTAGTCTTGCCGCTTCCCGACGCACCGGCCAGCGCCACCATTTCGCCGGGCGCGATCTTGAACGAGATGGCGTCGAGCGTTGGCGTCCCGGTCGATCCGTAACTGAACGACACCTCGCGGAACTCCACCTCGCCGCTGGCGCGCACGAGCGGCCGGCCGCCGCCTTCGGGCTCGACAGGTTCATCGATAAGACCGAAGATCAGTTCCGCCGCCGTCATGCCGCGTTGCAGCGGCTGGTTGATATCGATCAAATGCTTGAGCGGCGAGATCACCAGCAGCATGGAGGTGACGAACGCCACGAAACCGCCGACGGTCGTCTGGTCATTCGCCGACTGCACCACGGCAATGGTGATCACGATCGCCAGCGCAATCGATGCCAAAAACTGCGTAAGCGGCTGCGCGAGGCCGCCGGACACCGTCATGCGCATGGAATAACCGCGCAGGCGGTTACTCATCTCGGTGAAACGGTCGTTTTCGTAGCGCTGGCCGTTATGCACCTTGACGACCTTATAACCGCCAACGGTCTCTTCCACGATGTACGACAGTTCGTTCGTCAGCAACTGCGACTCGCGATTGAGCCGCCGCAACCGGCGATTGATCTTGCTCACCAGCCAGCCGATAGCCGGCAGGATCACCGCGATCACCAGCGTCAGCCGCCAGTTGAGGATGAACAGGTAACCCAGCAGGAACACGACAGTCAGCGAGTCGCGCACGAGCGTAACGACCACGCTCTGGAGCACGTTGAGGATCTGGTTCACCTCGAACACGATGGCGTTGATGATCGTGCTGGCCGTTTCCCGCTGGAAGAAACCGGCGCTGGTGTGGATCATCCGGTCGAACATCTTGAGACGCAGTTCGAGCAGGATCTTGTTGGTGACATAAGCGAGCAAGTAGCCCGACGCGTATTGCGCGCCGCCCCGCACGACCGCGAGGCCGACCACGGCGGCCGGCACGATCCACTTGGCGCTGGCGCTGCCTTTCGCGCCAAAGCCGTGATCCAGCAGCGGCTTGAGCAGCATGGGAATGCCTGCCTCGCTCGCGGCGACGAAACCCATGGCGATCAGGCCGAGCGCGACAATCCAGATCAGGGGGCGGATGTACGGCCAGAGCCGGCTCATCACGGCGGCCGGCGACGTGGTCTGCCCGCTGCCGATCGTCTTGCTCAAGGTTGGCTTCTGACTCAAAAGGTGTCCTTAGTCGTGGATCCCGTGGATCCGTGGATCGCACGGCGGACGGCGGGCGGAGCAGGACTGAACCTGCGCCCGGGCGGCGCTGAGCGCGCTGAATCCCGCCGATGCGGCAAACCGCTATTGTAATGCGCCGGACCCTCTTGTCTCATTAAGAGGCTCGCCAGGAGACTCACCCAGAGGCTCGTCCGGGCGAGAGCCACGGCCAAGTTGAATTTCCGCCGCTACTGCTGCGATAAAGCCCGTCGCGCCGGCGCAACCCTCCCCGCCAGGCGCTCGCCGCGACCGAGCAGGAGCCCCGAAAAACACCAAAAGGCAAGCGCGGTGGTCTGCCACATGAAGTCGTCGGTGAAATTCTTTGCAATCATCCCGATAACCAGCGCCATGCCCGCCGCGCTCAGCCACGGCACCACATGCCGCAACCGCCAGAAGCGCCGGATCAACGCAATCAGCAGCGCAGCCTCCAGCACCACGCCCACTATCCCCGTCTCCAGCCATGTATTCAAAAACAGATTGTGCGCATGCGTCAGCGCCTGCGGTTCCGTCTCCAGCAACGCGGGGGGTATTTCGCTTTGAAATACCCGCCCCGGCAACGGCTTGCCGAAACCAACGCCCGTCCACGTATGCGACTCGCCTTCACGACCGTAGAATGCCCACAGTTTGGGACGGGTATCGGAAGACATGACGTCGCCAATGCCCGCCAGCGCCTTGGGTACGTACACCTGGTCCCCACCCATCTTCAACTCCCGCGCAGCGGGTGTCGGCATGGCATGGCCGTAACGAAGCCGTGCGCTCAATTCGAGCGTGCCGACCGCCGCCACGCAGATCACCGCAATGCACACGCCCGCGACCAGCAAGTGTTTCCGGTACAACGGGTAACACGCAATCACGAGCGTCACGGCTGCGGCCGGCCAAAAGAAACGGTTGAGCGTCGCCAGCCCGATGACAAAAGCAAGCACCAGCCCGCTCAGGCCGATCGGCCACCAGCGGCGGTTCAGCATCAGGCCGGTGAAGAGCGTCATCGAAAAGATGGCGAGTGTGCTTGTGTGGCCGACGCGGTTGTAATAGTGGAGAAGGATGTCGGAGGGATTCGTGGGCGGCTGCAAACGGCCCCAGTAATACAGGCTGCCGGCGGCCAGCAGCACGCAGGCCACCCAGTTGATCAACACCATCCGCTCAGGTCTGGCCGTGCGCGTGCCGATCAGCCAGAACGCGAAGAACGACACCAGCGGATACAACACTTCGTCGAGCCACGCGTGCATGCTGTCGCGCGGATACGGCGACCACGCGATCGACGCCAGCGCCCACGCACTCCAGACAACGATAGGCCACAGCAGCGGCCAGTGCAGCGGCGACGGCCGCTCCGAAGAACAAGCCGCGGCGATCGTGCCGATACCCACCAGCCCCAGCGCCATGTTCTCGAACGCAGTCATGTGGGCGAACATCGCGACAAACATAATCACTGGACACGCCACCCACAGCACGCGTTCCACCTGCTTGCACGTCTTCGTCATTGCACTCCCGGAAGGACCGCCTGCAAGCAGTTGCAGACGACCTCAAGCGAAATAAATCCCATGCAGTCCGCATGGTCACCGCGCCATGCGACGCAAGTCGTCGTATTGCGGTCACAACGGCGAGCCCAGGCCACGTGCCGTCTGAAAATAACCGGTTCATCGCGGCACGGCATGTCCGCGATAGTAACCGGCATGAACGGCGCATCGCGCCAGTAGTTTCCCGCGCCATGTATCACCGCGTTACCGGGGCCGAACAAGGTAACCGTCGGCACGCCGGTCAGACGCCCGAGGTGTGCCACGCCTGTGTCCGGACAGACGATCGCCCGCGCGCCGGAGAACAGGTGCCATACCTGTCCCAGATCGATCCGGCCCGCGAAATTCGGATAGCGGGCATCGGGATCGATAACCTCGATCAGCGCCGTCTCGCTCGGTCCGCCGCTCCACACAGGCGTGAAACCCCGCGCTTCGACAAACGCCGCCAGTGCTTTCCAGCGTTCATCGGGCCAGCGTTTGACCGCCGTGCTCGCACCCGGATGTAACACCACGTAAGGACGTCGCAACACGAGCGCGTCAGGCTCCGGGAACGCGGCGGGCGCGGGCGCCGGCCAGTCGCTCAGCCGATACGGCCGCGGCGGCGGCCCGGCCACCAGTTCGGCCGCGAGATCCGCCCATGCCGCGGGCGCGTCGGGATACGGCACGGCTTCGTCGAGCGGCGCGTTTTTCCAGGCCGGTGTGTCCGCAGCATGTCCGACGATCCAGCGGCACCCCGCCGCCAACGCAAGCCATGCGTGTCGATTATCCCCGGCCACGATGCCAAGATCGTACGGTCCCGAACGCAGCACCGCATTGACCGAGCGGAAATCGCGCGGGTCGAAGGGAATGACGTCGATGCCAAACGGCCTGCCCGCATAAAGCGGCACGATCGGCTTGGGACAGGTCAGCACGATCTGCGCGTCAGGATTTTGTGCGCGAAGTTTCGCGACGAGCGGCGTGAGCAAAAGCGTGTCGCCGAGCAGCAAATGATGCGCGATCAGGATGCGCTTCAAGACTCGAGGCTTGTGGCGCAATGGCTTCAACGCCAGCCGGGGCAACGCGCGGGCGAAAATGCGCACGCGTCCGGAAAGTCGGCTCATCGGGTGGCGTTCCTACGTGAAATCGAGATTATGCCGGTTGGCCGTGGTGAGCCCGGGTTTTCATAACCGCCATACTACAAGACCGGCCGCGCTGATGACGTCAAGCGGCAGGCTGGACTTTACGTCGGCGAACACGGCGCCCGGTTTCGCCAGCGCCAGCAACGCGTCCGTCTTCGCCAGGAAATCACGATGCGGAACCGCCAGAACGATCAGATCGGCCGGTTCCAGCGCGTCGAAACTGGTCAGCGTCACGCCGTATTCATCGAAGGCTTCTACCGTATCCGCGAGCGGATCGTGAAGCTGAACCTCGAGTCCGTAGTCTTGCAGGTGATGCACGATATCGATCACTTTCGAATTGCGCAGATCCGGACAATTCTCCTTGAACGTCAGCCCGAGCACCGTCGCCTTTGCATGCAGCGGTGCGCGGCCGGTCCGGATCAGCGTCTTCACTGCGCGATCGGCCACGAAACGGCCCATGCCGTCATTCACGCGCCGCCCGGCGAGGATCACCTGAGGCGTATAACCGGAAACCTGCGCCCTGTGCGTCAGGTAATACGGGTCCACGCCGATGCAATGTCCGCCCACCAGTCCCGGCGTGAAATCCAGGAAGTTCCACTTGGTGCCGGCGGCGTCCAGGACTTCGCGCGTGTCGATATCGAGGTAATCGAAGATGATGGCCGCCTCGTTCATCAGCGCAATATTCAGGTCGCGCTGCGTATTCTCGATAACCTTCGCGGCCTCGGCCACCTTGATCGAACCGGCACGGTACACACCGGCCGTCACCACCGAGCCATAGACCCGCGCCACGAGGTCAAGCGTTGCGGCGTCCGACCCGGACACGATCTTCACGATATTGCAAAACGTGTGCTGCTTGTCGCCGGGATTAATGCGCTCCGGACTGTAGCCAACCGTGAAGTCCACTCCCAGCTTGAGGCCTGATTCACGTTCGAGGATCGGGATGCAGATTTCCTCCGTGACGCCGGGATAGACCGTCGATTCGTACACCACCACGTCGCCGCGTTTAAGCGCGCGACCCACCGTCTCGGACGCCTGTTTCACCGGCATCAGATCTGGCTGCGCGCCCGCGCTGATCGGCGTGGGTACCGCGACAATATGAAAATTGGCTTGCCGGAGCACCTCGATGCTATCGGTCAGTTCCAGAAGAGTAGCGGCCAGTTCCTCGCGGCTGGTTTCGCCATTGCGATCGAGGCCCGCGCGCAGATCGGCTAGCCGCGCCGGGCTCGTATCGAAACCGATCGTGCGGCGTTGCAAGCCGAATGCAATGGCGACGGGCAAACCCACATAGCCCAGGCCAATGACGGAAACGTGGCGATCATGCATCGTAATAAGTGCTCGGAATGATCGAAACGGGCAAGCCCGAAGGCAGCTCCCGGCGGGTCAGCAAGGGACGGGAAAACCGCCGGCAAACCGTCATTTGATTTTCAGGTAAAGACCGCTGAGAAGCGGCCGGCTATGCACCCACAGACGGCTTTTCAGCCACGTGGCCGGCTTGTCGCGCACGTCCAGCCGCAAGATGCGCCCCGGATTGCCGTGATGCTGGTTGGTACCGGGTTCAACGGTGTATAGATGACGGAAACCCACCGCGTGCGCTTCTTCCACATAGTCGGTATCGAAATAGCCTTGCGGCCAGCAGAGATGATCCGATACCTCTCCAAGGTGATGCGCGAGCGTCGCCCGTGCTTGCAGCAGGTCATCGCGCAGGCTCGCGCGTTTGCTAGCTGGATTGGCGCTCACGCGGTCCCAGCGCGTATGCGTGTGCGTGTGGCTGTGAAACTCGAAGGTCCCGGCTTGACGCATTGCGTCGATTTCTGACCAGCGCATGATGGCCCGGTCGGTCTCACCGGCCTCGATCGCCGCCTTCGCTGCCGAGTGGCCCAGCAAGTTCAAGTTCAGGTGGGACGCCGGGTCCACCGCGTTCGGGCGCACAGGACCACTGTTCACCCAGCCAGACACAAGGAATCCGAGCGCGGTAAAACCGTGTTCTGCAAGCACCGGATGCGCGTGAACCCAGTTGTCGAGATAACCG
Organism: Caballeronia sp. LjRoot34; assembly: GCF_964253815.1. Classification (NCBI taxonomy): domain Bacteria; kingdom Pseudomonadati; phylum Pseudomonadota; class Betaproteobacteria; order Burkholderiales; family Burkholderiaceae; genus Caballeronia; species Caballeronia sp. LjRoot34. The sequence continues at coordinate 1,184,696 of NZ_CAXUSB020000001.1, read as the reverse complement.
TCGTCGAAGGTGAGCACGACCGACTTCGCCGGCACCGGCTTGCCCGCCAGAAATTCGCTGAACGCCCGCGCGCCGAGCGTGGTGTAACCCTCGCGCGCGAGCATGGCCATTTGATCCGCGAAATGCACGGGCGACACCGTCACCGCGCCGGCCGCCGGACTCACGTGGTGATACATCAGCACGGGCACTGCACGCGCCGTATTCAGCGCCGTGTTCATGCAGCGCCCCGCTCGCTCAGGCTGCTTCGGTAAAACGCGGCCGTCTCGCTGGCCATGGTATCGACGGAAAAGCGCGTCTGCGTGGTCCGCAAACCGGCCGCGCCCATGCGGCGGCGTTCGTCGGGAGCATCGACCAGACGGAGCAGCGCGGCGGCCAGCGCGCGGTCGTCGTGCGCGGGCACGAGCAGGCCGTTGACACCGTCGTCGATCACTTCCGGCACGCCGTCCACCGCCGTCCCGATCACCGGAAGGCCTGCTGCCATTGCCTCGATGAACGACGTGCCCAGCGCCTCCTGATGAGTCGGCAGCACGAACAGGTCGAAGCCCGCCAATACGTTCGGGATATCGCGGCGCAGGCCGAGTAAATGGATGTGACGGCCAAGACCCTGCGCCTGCACGTTCGCGCTGATTTCGTCAAAGAGAGGACCGTCGCCGGCGAAGACAAAATGCAGGTTCGGCCGCTGCTCGATCAACGGTTTCGCGACACGGATCAGGTCGGGATGCCCCTTCTTGTCGCGCATGATGGCAACCGTGCCCGCGATCACCGCGTCCTCGCGAAGACCCAGTTCCGCGCGCAACGTGGAGCTCACGCGGCTCACCGGCTGCGATTTGACGATGCCCGTATAGATCGTGACGATATCCTTCTGCGGCACGCCCGCGGACACCAGGTAACGCATCACCGACTGGCTCACCGCTACCACCTTGTGCGGCAGCCACGTGTAGGTCGCCCGCGACGTGATGGCGAGCGCCAGATGCCGCGTCCGCACGATCAGCGGCGTGCCCGAGAGCCGCGCGGCGGCGTGCCCGAGAGCCGCGCGGCGGCGCCGCCGAGCAGGCTGTCGCGACCGCTGTGGGTATTTAGCACATCGAAGCGGCCTTGCTTGAGAATATGCCGCATGTGCGCAACCGCGCTGACGTCGGCGCCTGAACGCATGGTCGTGGTGTGGACCGCAAAACCTTCCGCACGAAGACGCTCGCCGAGCCGCGCGCCCGGCACGCACACGAGTTCGAGCACATGACCGCGTTCGCGCAGCGCGAGCATTTCCTTGAACGTCCGATGTTCCTGACCGCCCCATCCGTTGGACGATTCGCTGTGCAGAATTCTCAGCGGTTTCATTGCTATGGCGAACTCCGGGTGAATCTTGATGGTTTCAAAAGGTGAACGGCGACGAGCGCTGGGCGCCGGGTTAAGACCCTGCGTTTCGTGTGTTTCTGGCGTTTCTGGCGCTGTGTCAGTGCGCTGAATCTCGTGCGCCGGCGCCGCGCGCGTTGGCGTCTTTTCAGCGCATTCGGGCTCACGCCGGGCCGCGGCTTTTCAGGCCCGTGGCCCGTCCGACCGGAGCATGCGCCTACTGGTCTGGTATAACGGTGGCCGGGCGGCCAAGATCGATGCGCAACGCGTATGGCGTGAATTCACCCAGCCTTGCCAAGCGCCGCACGCCCTCGCGCGCCCGGTTAGGGACGAGACAACGCATCGAGACAGCGACTATAAACGCAGCATTCACCGCTGAAACTTTTTGCATCAAATTATAGCAATTCGCATACCCCACGCTTAAGCCCCATGACTCGTCCAACGCTCGGTATTGCCCTCATTACCTTCAATGCAGCCGCACGCCTCGCGCAGTGTCTCGAGGCGGTTTCCTTCGCCGATGAAATCGTCGTGATCGACGGCGGCAGTACCGACGCAACAGTCGGCATAGCGGAGGCGCATCGCGCGCGCGTGATTGAGGCGCCCAACTGGCCGGGGTTCGGACCGCAGAAAAATCGCGCGCTCGATGCGCTTACGACCGACTGGGTGTTGTCCATCGACGCAGACGAAGTGGTATCGGCGGAATTGGGCGCCGCGATCCGTGCGGCGCTCTCGAAGCCGCAAGCCGAGGTCTACGCGATCGACCGGCTGTCGAATTTTTGCGGGCAATGGGTGCGGCACAGCGGCTGGTATCCGGACTGGATTCCGCGTTTGTTCAAACGAGGCACGGCTCGTTTCTCCGATGACCTCGTGCACGAGCGGCTAGTGCTGACGAACCCGGATGCAACGAAGGTCGCGCGTCTGCAGGGCAAGCTGATGCACTATTCCTACGAGGACTTCGAGACCGTCCTGCGCAAACTGGATAACTACTCCACGGCCGGCGCGCGTCAACGCCATGCGGCGGGCAAACGCGGCAGTTTGGGCACTGCGGTGCTGCGCGGGGCATGGGCCTTTGTTCGTACCTACTTTCTGCGACGCGGTTTTCTCGACGGCCGCGCGGGTTTCATGATTGCCGTGTTCAATGCGCAGACCGTGTATTACCGGTTTCTCAAGCTCGCTGAACTGAACCGGATGCGCTGACCGGCATGTTGGCAGCGACGCCCTCGGCAAGCGTCAGCAACAACTTGATGTGCGCGGCAATGCTGGTGTCGTAGAGAATGGATGCCGCCGTCACGTTGGTATTTTTTGCATCCAGTGCGCGCCGGACGGCGTGCCGCAGGCCATCTGCATCGCCCGGCTGGAAGGTAAATTTCGCGTCGTCCGCAATCGCGCTGCAACAGCCTACGCTGGTTGGGAAAATCACCGGCGTCCCGCACATGACGGATTCGATACCGACCAGCCCGAACGGCTCGTACTTCGAGGCAAGCACGGTGAAATCCGCAGCCCGATAAGCGTCTTCGATATTCCTCGCGTAACCGATATAGCGCACTTGCGCCGAGGTCTGCGCGGGCGGCCGCCCGGCGACCGCGACAACCACCGGCAGACCGCTGTCACGCAGCGCCGTCTCGATCAGCGGCAACCCCTTGCGCTCATGGCTGCTCGATGGAAACAGCAGCACGATTTCGTGATCGGTGAAACCAAACTGCTTGCGCAGTTCGCTGCGCTTCTCGTCCGGCACAGGGGAAAACCGTGTGCCGTCCACCGGCGGATACAACACGCGGATCTTTGAGTCGGCCACACCGTAGAGTGAGCGCAATTCGTCGCGCATCATTTCCGAGTGCGCGACGATCACGCTGGCTTGCTGATATTGCAAACGCTCCAGCGTTATCTGGCGGCTGTCCGAACGGCGCTCCCGCCGGCCGGTCGCGGCGAGAAAGCCGATATGCGTACCGCCGCAAATCGCTATCTCGGAGGACTCCACACGATTGCAGCCAATCAGCAGATCCACCCGCGCTTTCTTGCGCGCTCGTTTGAGCGCCCAGTTGTAATACGTGTCGCGCAACCTGGAAGGCAGGAACGACACGTTGATCCGGCGCGCATCGACCATCTGGCTTTCCGGCTGCGACGCATCGATCTTGCGCGCGAAAAACACCGGCTTGCGCTCGCCGGTGAAGCCGGCCGCGTTGAGCCCTCGAATCAGGTCCAGCGCGTAACGTTCAAGTCCACCGCTGAGTTTCAGCGCGTTGGCGGAGATGGCGACTTTCATCCCGGCGCGCATCAATACACGATTTCGATCGAGCTTCCCGCGAATTCGCCGCGCAATGCCGTAATGAGATCGTCGGTCGGTTTTACGCGCCACGCGTCGCCTAGCCGTACTTCACCCTCCGCATGCTCGCTGCGATACACGATACTCACGTTCAGGCCATTCGGGATATGCACCGGCTGCCGCTGGCCACGGCCGCCGTCGCGATCACCGCCTCGCGAACCTCCGCGCGACGGTGCCTGCACTGCTGCCGATACCGGCGCAGCGGCCTGTTCAGGCGGCGCGCTATGCGCTTCCAGCACCTTCTTAAGACGCAGCGCGTCGGCGTTGCCGTTCATTTCCACCTTCACCGCCTGCGCATAGCGGCTGCGTGAGCGTTCGAGATCCATTGCCGCATCCACCGTGAAGCGAATGCCGCCAGTGAACGCGTCATTACGCGCCTGACCCTGCACGACCAGCAACTCGTCTTCCTTGTAGAGCGCCTTGTTCGCTTCGAACTGCTCGTTGTACACGGTCACTTCACACTGGCCGGTGCCGTCGTCCAGATTCACGATCAGCATCTTGCCGCGCTGGGTCATCTGCGTGCGCATGGTCGTGATCACGCCCGCGACAAGCTTGTCGCGCCCTTCCTTCAATTCGCCGATCTTCTGGCGCACGAAACGCCGCACTTCGGTCTTGTAGGCGTCGAAGAGATGACCCGACAGGTAGAAACCCAGCGCGCTCTTCTCCTCCTGCAAACGCTTCTTGTCCGACCACATGGGTTCGTCGAGAAGTTCGTGGCCTTGCTGGGGTTCGTCGCCCATGTCGAAGAGACCGGACTGCATGGCGTTGGCCGCGGCTTGATCGGCCGCTTCCATTGCAAGAGATACCGATGCGATCAATTGCGCCCGGTTGTCATGCAGCGAATCGAATGCGCCGGCACGGATCAGCGCTTCCACCGTGCGCCGGTTCACCATGCGCCGATCCACCCGCATGCAGAAATCGAAGAGATCGGTGAACGGCGCTTCTTCCCGCGCGCGCAAGATTTCTTCGATAGCACTCTGCCCGCTGCCCTTCACCGCGCCGAGGCCGTATCGAATGGTCTTCGAACGCGTACCGTCAGCTTCGGCCACCGGTTCGAAGCGGTACGCCGACTGGTTGATGTCCGGCGGCAAAACGGCCATCTTGTTGACCAGGCAATCCTCGAACAGGATCTTGACCTTGTCGGTGTCGTCCATGGCGAGCGACATATTCGCCGCCATGAATTCGGCCGGATGATGTGCCTTGAGCCACGCCGTGAAATACGCGAGCAACGCATAAGCGGCCGCGTGCGACTTGTTGAAACCGTAGCCAGCGAACTTCTCCATCAAGTCGAAGATTTCGTCGGCTTTTACCGCCGTCAGTCCATTCTTCGCCGCGCCCTGCCGGAACAGTTCGCGATGCTCGGCCATTTCCTCGGCCTTCTTCTTACCCATCGCGCGACGCAGCAAGTCGGCGCCACCGAGCGAATATCCGCCGATGATCTGCGCCATCTGCATCACCTGCTCCTGATAGACCATGATGCCGTAGGTCTCTTTCAGGACGGATTCAACACGCGGGTCCGGATACTCCACGATCTCGCGGCCGTGCTTACGTGCGCAGAAGCTCGGGATCAGGTCCATTGGACCTGGGCGGTATAACGCCACGAGCGCGATGATGTCTTCGAAGCGGTCAGGCTGTGCATCCTTCAGCATGCCCTGCATGCCGCGGCTTTCCAGCTGGAACACAGCCACCGTATTGGCTTTCTTGAGGATCTGGAACGAAGCGGGATCGTCAAGCGGAACCTGTGACAGATTCCAGTTTTCCTTCGACGGATCCAGACGGCGGATATACCGCTCCGCCCAGTCCAAGATCGTAAGCGTAGTCAAACCCAAGAAGTCGAACTTCACCAGCCCGACCGCTTCCACGTCGTCCTTGTCGTATTGGCTGACGACACCGCCGTCTTCACCCTGCGTATAAAGCGGGCAGAAGTCCGTGAGCTTGCCCGGCGCGATCAGCACGCCGCCCGCGTGCATGCCGACGTTACGCGTCAGCCCTTCCACGCGCTGCGCAAGTTCGATCAGCTGATGCACTTCGTCTTCGTTGTCGAAGCGTTCCTGCAGCGTGGGCTCTTCCTTCAGCGCGTCCGCGATGGTCACATGCTTGCCCGGCTTGAACGGGATCAGCTTGGCGATGCCATCGGTGAACATGTAACCCAGGTCGAGCACCCGGCCGATATCGCGCACGGCAGCCTTCGCCGCCATCGTGCCGAAGGTCGCGATCTGTGACACGGCGTCCGCGCCGTACTTCTGCTTCACGTACTGGATGACGCGATCCCGCCCTTCCTGACAGAAGTCGATGTCGAAGTCAGGCATGGACACGCGGTCCGGGTTCAGGAAACGTTCGAACAGCAGGTTGTATTTGAGCGGGTCGAGATCGGTGATGAACAGCGCGTACGCGACCAGCGAACCCGCGCCCGAGCCACGGCCCGGACCGACCGGCACGCCATTGTTCTTCGCCCACATGATGAAATCGGCGACGATCAGGAAGTAGCCCGGAAAGCCCATGCCAATGATGGTCTTGCACTCGAATTCCAGGCGCGCGTAATACGTCTCGCGCTGCGCTTCGCGCGCGGCTTCATCGGGATAAAGCTGGATCAGCCGTTTCTCGAGACCTTCCTTCGACAAATGCACGAGGTAGTCGTCGAGCGACATGCCATCGGGTGTCGGGAACAGCGGCAGTTTCGGCTTGCCAAGTTCGAGCGTCAGATTGCAGCGCTTCGCAATTTCGACCGTGTTCGCGAGCGCCGACGGAATGTCCGCAAACATTGCGCACATTTCCTCTTGCGTACGGAAATATTGCTCAGTCGTGAAGCGCTTTTGCCGACGCGGATTCGCGAGCATATCGCCTTCGGAAATACACACGCGCGCTTCGTGCGCCGTGAAGTCGTCCGGGGTCATGAACTGCATCGGGTGTGTAGCGACTACCGGCAGCTTGAGCTTCGCGGCCAGCGCGACGGCCTGCTGGATGTACGTCTCGCCGCCCGGCAGCGCCGCGCGCTGCAACTCGATGTAAAACGCCCCCGTAAAAAGCTTGGCCCAGCGCTCCGCGTGACGTTCCGCGGCTTGATCGTTACCGGCGGCGAATGCCATGCCAATATCGCCATACTGCGCGCCCGACAGCGCCAGCAAGCCTTCCGACAATCCGCTTTCCAGCCACTCGTATTCGACCTCAGCGCGGCCGCGATATTGATTCGTCAACCAGGCTTTCGACAGCAGTTCGCACAGGTTGAGATAACCGCGCTGGTTCTTCACCAGTAACAGCAAACGCGAGGGCTTGTCGCGATCTGCGGGATTGGTGATCCAGACGTCGCAGCCGGCAATGGGTTTGACACCCTTGCCGCGCGCTTCCTTATAGAAACGGACGAGGCCGAAAGCGTTGCCGAGGTCGGTCAGCGCGAGCGCGCCCTGACCGTCCTTGGCAGCGGCTTTAACGACGTCGTCAAGGCGCACGATGCCGTCGGCAATCGAGAATTCGGAGTGAACACGAAGATGGACAAAGCGGGGATCTGACATGAACGATATTGTACATGCGCCTATTCGCGAAATTCGCCCCGACGGCTGCGTTAGCCGTTCGGCCAGGGCTAATCAAGCCGGATGAAAAAAGTGCCGCATCGGCGTGGGCTCATCGGCCGATCGGTCGAGTCCGAAGCGCGCGCCGTTTGCGGGATAATACGGATTCGGTGAACGCCCCTGGCGCTCGTCGAAACCGCTTTTTCCTCCGGCAACGCCCGTTTTCCAGCACTTTAAGAGCATTTGCGTCATGAGCATCGTCAACCTTTCCTCCTATAAGTTCGTGACCATCGAGAACGGCGCCGACTGGCGTCCGCAGATTGTTGACCGGTGCACCGCACTCGGCCTGCGCGGCACGATCCTGCTCGCGCCGGAGGGCATCAACCTGTTTGTCGCGGGCGAGCCGGAGCAAATTGGCACGTTCATGGACTACCTGCGTACTGACTCGCTCTTCGAGGGGAAATTCGCCGATATCGAGTTCAAGGAAAGCGTGTCGGCCACGCAGCCTTTCGGCAAGATGCTCGTCAAGCTGAAGCGCGAAATCATCACCATGAAAAAGCCGGCAATCCGGCCCGAACTGGGCCGGGCGCCGTCCGTCGGCGCAGCCACGCTGAAATCGTGGCTGGATCGGGGACATGACGACGAGGGCCGTCCCGTCGTCATGCTCGACACGCGCAACGCGTTCGAAGTCGACGTCGGCACCTTCGATCAGGCGCTCGATTACCGCATCGCGAAATTCAGTGAATTTCCGGGTGTAATCGAGGAGCATCGCGCGGATCTCGATGGCAAGACAGTGGTGTCGTTCTGTACGGGCGGGATTCGCTGTGAGAAAGCGGCCATCCACATGAAGGAAGTGGGCATTGACCACGTCTATCAACTCGAGGGCGGCATTCTTAAATACTTCGAGGAAGTGGGCGGCGCACATTACCACGGTGAGTGTTTTGTATTCGATCACCGGACGGCGCTGAATGCCGCGCTCGAACCGGCGGCGATTACGCAGAACGGTGAAGCCCAAGGTGTGGGGGCCACGGCAACCACGGAAGACGACGCCACCGATACCGACGAGGCACACGCCGCGATAACAGCAGACGGCCAGGCGTCGTTCCCTAGCCCGAACCACGGCCCGCACGAATCGCACGCAGAGGCTTCCGGCACGCCAGCGGCGCACGACCTTTCGTCGCGCGCCCCGCGCTGATCTGATGGCCGCGTTGTGCATCCCAAACTCACAGGTCGGCGGGCGAGATGAACGCTGAACCGGGCTATCGCGGCCGCTTTGCACCCTCCCCCACCGGTCCGCTGCATTTCGGCTCGCTGGTGAGCGCGTTGGCGAGTTTTCTCGATGCCCGGGCTCATCGAGGAACGTGGCTGGTCAGGATCGAAGACGTCGACGGACCGCGCACCGTGCCGGGCGCGGCCGAGGAAATCCTGGACACGTTGGGCAGGTTCGGCATGGTTTCCGCCGAACAACCGGTCTGGCAAAGTCAGCGTGAAGTTGCATACCAGCAGGCCTTCGAGCAATTACTGGCCGCCGGCTTCGTGTTTCCGTGTGCTTGCACGCGTCGCGAAATAGCCGATTCCCTCGCACACAGCCATACCCGCCACGCTCGACACGCCACGCTGGCTTATCCGGGTACATGTCGCAACGGGCTGCATGGAAAACCACCGCGTGCGTGGCGAATGCGCGTTCCAGATGGCGACGCCGCCGTTCTGAGCTTCAAGGATCGCTGGCAGGGAATGCAAGCGCAGGACTTGGCAACAGAGGTCGGTGATTTCGTGCTCAAGCGTGCGGATGGAGAGTGGGCCTATCAACTGGCGGTAGTCGTGGACGACGCGGCGGCTGGCATTACGCATATCGTGCGCGGCGCCGATCTGCTGGACTCGACCGCGCGCCAGATTTATTTGCAACGCTGCCTGGGCGTTTCAACGCCCGCTTATCTGCACGTGCCGGTCATAGTGAACGAACAAGGTGAGAAACTCAGCAAGCAAACGGGTGCAACGGCGCTTGATACCAGAGCCCCGCTGATTGAGTTGACGCAAGCGGCGAAGCATCTCGGTCTGTATCCCTCCCCGGCCGGTTCGCTCGAAGCATTTTTCTCCGATGTAACGGCGCAATGGGCGAAGCGGTTCGCGATTTAGGATCGTTATTGCAGGACGTTGAAAATAGAGCGTTGAAAAACAAAAAAGCGGCATCTCTGCCGCTCCATCGTTTTTTTCACTCACCCTACCACCAGCCGGTAACTCAAGACCCCGACGGTGTTCTCCGCGGCATCCCCAGCCCACCGAGCAGCGCAGCCAGCGGCTGACGCGGCGTGTTCTTGCGTTCGGCTTCCGCAGCGGCGTCATCCTGAGTTTTTCTCGTCGATGCCGCCGACGGCTCGTACGGCTTCAGGAAGAAATCGTCGATAGGTTGCTGACGCGTATGCGAACGCTCGAACGACGTCGAACGACGACGCGGCTCCTCGCTACGCGCATGCCGATGCTCACCGCGCTCCGGCCGCGCCGAGCGCTCTTCGCGACGAGGAGCGGAAGACGATTCGCGCCGCACGGGCACGTCGACCTTCAGCACCATGACTTCCAGCGGCCGCTTGATCAGCTTTTCGATATCGGCGAGTTGCTTGCGCTCGTTCGGGCTGCACAACGACAAAGCGTCGCCCGACGCACCCGCACGACCCGTCCGGCCAATCCGGTGTACGTAATCTTCCGCGCTGAACGGCAGGTCGAAGTTGATCACTGCCGGTAGATCGGTGATGTCGAGACCCCGGGCGGCCACGTCGGTTGCGACCAGCGCTTCGATCTCGCCCTTCTTGAATGCGTCGAGCGCCTGCATGCGCTCGCCCTGCGTACGGTCGCCGTGAATCGCCGTCGCAATAATCCCGTCCTTCTCCAGCACGCGCGCCAACCGGCTCGCGCCGATCTTGCTGTTACAAAACACCAGCACCTGTTTCAGGCCGCGCTCACGAATCAATTGCGTCACTGCGCCGGATTTATCGCTTTCCGCGACTTCGAAAACGATCTGCCGAACGTTGGCGTTCGTGGAATTACTGCGCGCGACTTCAATGGTTTGCGGATTACGCAGATAGGTTGCTGCAAGCTTCTTGATTTCACCCGAGAAGGTGGCCGAGAACAGCAGCGTCTGACGTTCCTTCGGCAGCAAATTCAGAATGCGCTGCAGATCCGGCAGGAAGCCCATGTCGAGCATCCGATCGGCTTCGTCGAGAACGAGAATCTGCACCTGGCCAAGATTCAGCGTCTTTTGCTGAACGTGATCGAGCAAGCGTCCGGGCGTGGCGATCAGAATTTCAACCCCGCGCCGCAGCGCTTCCGATTGCGGGTTCATGTCGACACCGCCGAACACCACCGTGCTGCGCAACGGCGTGTGCTTGGAGTACGCCTGCACGTTGGCTGCGACCTGGTCGGCGAGCTCACGCGTTGGCGTGAGAATCAGCGCGCGCACCGGATGGCGGGCGGGCGATGCGCTCGTGCTGGCCATGGGCAGCAGGCGCTGGATGATCGGCAGCGAAAAACTCGCCGTCTTGCCCGTGCCCGTTTGCGCGGCGCCCATCATGTCGCGGCCGGCCAGCACCACGGGGATAGCTTGCGCCTGGATCGGCGTGGGGATCGTGTAGCCGGAATCGACCACCGCTCGCAGGATGTCGGCGGACAGGCCGAACTGGTCGAACGTGGGCACGGGACCGGGCACCGCGGATTCAGTGGCGCCCAACTCGAGCGCGGGGGCGAATGTGGCAGCGGGCGCAGCAGGACTCGCTTGAACTTCAGTGCTGGAATCAGCCCCGGGTGCGGCGTCGGATGAAGCGGCGGACGGGTTCGTGGCGACGGAATCGGACATGGTGACTTTGGTGGCTTTCGCTTTCGCTAAAAATGCGCCGGAGCGGCGCGCGAGCGGTCATTCCACCGCTCATGGACATCGGATGAAGAAGAACCGCGTGTTTCGTCGATGCAACCGGCAAACAACGATCAACGCGCGGACTTCAGATCCGCAGGGTTTAGATCGCTGCGAATCCTCGCTTGATCCGGTCTGAAGCAACCGGATGGCGTAGTACGTATAGCGGTACAAAGCGGGTGCAAACGGCTAAGTACGGGTGGCAAGTGCTGGTGCTGCATGACCATGACGGCAACCGCCGCAGGCATGAAAAAGCTTGGCAATCGATATGAAAGAACACCGATCTGCCGGCCCAAGGACCTAGCTTCCCGTCCGGTTCCCGATCCCCGCCGGGTGAGGCGCTCGGACTACGGGAAAGCCCGCTATTGTAGCACTCCCCCGCCCGCCATCACGTTGATCCGCGACGCGCCTTCAAGGCGGCGCCGCGGCCGGGAAGCCCGGCCAGACGGACCTGAGCGCCGCGGCCTCGGCTGCTATAACAGCCTATTTCGGTTTCTGTACGGGTTTCGGCGCATCCCTGACGACCATCAGACGCAATTCCGTCATGTCCTCGATCGCGTATTTCACGCCTTCCCGGCCCAGTCCGGAATCCTTGACACCACCGTATGGCATGTTATCAACGCGAAATGACGGAACATCGTTGACCACCACGCCGCCTACTTCCAGTTCGTCCCACGCAAGATTCACGTTCGTGAGGCTGTCCGTGAACACGCCGGCCTGAAGACCGAAATCGCTGTCATTGACCGTTTCGAGCGCCTGGCTGAAGTCCGTGAACTTTTCCAGGATCGCGACCGGCCCGAACGCTTCCTTCCGATACAGATCCTGGTCGCGTTGCACGCCTTCCAGCAACGTCGCTTCGAACATTGCGCCTTCGACCTTGCCGCCCGCGATGATTTTCGCGCCGCTCGCCACGGCGCTGTCCATCCAGCCGGCCAGCCGCTTCGACTCGGATTCCGAGATCATCGGGCCGACGAACGTCTTCTCATCCTTCGGATCGCCCATTTTCAGCGACTTCGTTTTCGCGATGAGCTTTTCACGCAAGGCGTCGTAGATATCGGCGTGAATCAGGATCCGCTGCACGCCGATGCAACTCTGCCCCGACTGATAAAACGCGCCGAACGCCAGCCGGTCCACAACGTAATCCAGCCGGTCAGCCTGATCGCGATCGACAATCGCCGCCGCATTGCCGCCGAGTTCCAAAATCACCTTCTTCTTGCCCGCTTTCTTCTTCAGCTCCCAGCCGACCGCCGGCGATCCCGTGAACGACAGGAGACGGAACCGATCATCGGTGGTGAAAAGATCAGCGCCGTCGCGATGAGCCGGAAGAATCGAGAACGCACCTTTCGGCAGATCGGTTTCGGCGAGAATTTCGCCCATGATGAGCGCGCCGACGGGCGTGCGGCTCGCCGGTTTAAGCACAAACGGGCAACCCGCCGCGATGGCCGGCGCGACCTTGTGCGCCGTGAGATTCAGCGGAAAATTGAACGGCGAGATGAACGAGCACGGGCCAATGGGCACGCGTTTGTAATAGCCGTGGTAACCGGCCGCGCGCGGCGCGATCTCCAAGTTGATCATGCCGCCGTCAATACGCACCGACTCCTCGGCCGCGACCCGGAAGGTATCGATCAGCCGCGTGACCTCGCCTTTCGAATCGTTGATCGGCTTGCCCGCTTCAATGCACAGCGCCTCGGCGAGTTCATCGAAACGCTCGCGAAAGCGCTTCACGCAATGATCGAGCACCGCTTGCCGCTGATACGGCTTGAATTCCCGCATCGCGCGCTGGGCCGCAACGGCGTGGCCGATGGCCGCATCGATCGCCTTCGCGTCCGCCATTGCCACGCGGGTCGCCACTTCGCCGCTGAATTTATCGGTGACTTCCAGGTCCGTGTTCGCCGCGACGGCGACGTTTGCCAGGTAATACGGATAGGTTTTCTTTAGCATGTCAGCCTCTGCTTAGCCGCTAGTAGGTCTAAAGTTGCGCGCTGAGCCGTTTGATTTCGCGGTTCAACACGCGCTCGTTGTCCGAATAGTCGATAGGCACATCGATCAGATGCACGCCCGGCGTCGTGAAACACTCGCGCAGCAAGGGCGCGAGCTCGTCCGCCGAATTCACTCTATGCCCGAGCGCCCCATAACTTTGCGCATATAAGACGAAATCGGGGTTCCGCAGCGTCATTCCAAAATCCGGAAAATTCATGTTTTCCTGCTTCCAGCGGATCATGCCGAACGCATCGTCGCGCAGCAGGAGAATCACCAGATCGAGCTTCAGCCGCACGGCCGTTTCCACTTCCTGCGAATTCATCATGAAACCGCCGTCGCCGCAAACGGCCATTACGTTGCGGTCGGGGTGCACGATCTTGCTTGCAATAGCAGACGGCAGGCCCGCTCCCATCGATGCAAGCGCGTTGTCGAGCAGAATGGAATTCGGTTCGTGCGCCCGGTAATAACGCGCGAACCAGATCTTGTACATGCCGTTATCGAGGCAAATGATGCCGTCCTTCGGCATGGTGTCGTACACGTCCTTGACGATGCGCACCGGATAAAGCGGGAACCGGTCGTCGTGCTGGCCCTTTGCCAGTTGCGCGTCGAAATGTTCCTTGATCATCTTGAAGCGCGAAAAATCCCAGTTTTGCTCGCTCTTTTTCAGCAATTCCTTCATCTGCCACACCGCGTTTGCGATATCCCCCACCACTTCGATCTGCGGGAAATACACCGGATCGACCTGTGCGCCGAGGAAATTCACGTGGATCACGGTCTTTTCATCGCCGTCGCCGCTACGCATGAAAAACGGCGGCTTTTCGATCACGTCATGGCCAATATTGATGATGCAATCGGCGTGATCGATCGCGCGATGCACGAAGTCGCCATCGGAAAGCGTGGCGTTGCCAAGCCACATGGGATGCGACTCATCGATCACGCCCTTGCCCATCTGCGTGGTGAAGAACGGAATGCCGATCTGGTCGACAAATTCGCGCAACATCTTCGTCGTGGTCTTGCGATTGGCGCCCGCGCCGATCATCAGCAGCGGATATTTCGCCTCGCGGATCGCCGCGACGGCATGCTCCACCGCCTTTTCCTCCGCGATCGGACGACGGCTGAAACTCTTCGGGATCGGCGCGCCGTCGCCCTCTTCGTGCGCCACGTCTTCCGGCAGTTCAAGGTGCACGGCGCCCGGACGCTCTTCTTCCGCGCGCCGGAACGCCTCGCGCACCGACGCCGGAATATTGCCGATCGACACCATCGAGCGCGTGTATTTGGTGAGCGGCTCCATCATCCGCACGACATCGACGATCTGGAAACTGCCTTGCTTGCTCGATTTGATCGGCTTCTGGCCGGTGACCATCAGCATGGGCATGCCGCCGAGTTGCGCATACGCGGCGGCGGTCACGAAATTGGTCGCGCCGGGCCCGAGCGTGGCCAGGCACACGCCGGTCTTGCCCGTCAGGCGGCCGTAGGTTGCGGCCATGAAACCCGCAGCTTGTTCGTGGCGAGTCAGGACGAGCTTGATTTTGGAGCGGCGCAGCGACTCGAGGAGATCGAGATTTTCCTCGCCGGGAATGCCAAACACGTATTCGACTTTTTCTGCTTCCAGCGCTTTGACGAACAGATCCGATGCTTTCATGGAGAGTCTCGCTTGGGGACGGCGTGCACGGTAAATGTCGTGCAAAAGACGGAAATGAAATGGACCGGGTGCTGCTGAATGAGGCCACAAGAAAGCCACACGAAGGCCGCGCGGCACCCGCCCGTCCGTTTATGGTCAGTTGACCTGCACGCGGTTTGCGCGTGCGGATACAACCTTACTCCGGATAGCCATTCGATGTCGCGGACGACGCCGCGCGTTTAAGTCAACGGAAGCGTCAGCCTTCAAACCTTACAGGCGTCCGGGTTCAAGGTTCTGGATGAATCGGACGTCGAATAATCGGACATCGAATGCAAAGAGCCCGTTCCAACGTGAATCGGAACGGACTCTTTTTTCGTCATGCGGTCAAACGGCTCTCTAGCTTTCCGTCTTGCAGTCGGCAAGTATCGGCGGGGCCTTCGGATCGGCGGTGTCGTCGGTGAGCGAACCTTCTGGGCCTTTGGTCCACCACGTGTAGTGATCGCCAACGTATTTCGCCCCCGATGCCGCCAGAACATTCACAAACAACATCTTCCGGCCATCGACGGTCAGCAGCGCAAAACTCTGCTTGTTCTTCGTGTTCATGTACTGCACGGTCAGCGTGCCGCCGCCGCGGCATTCGTAACGCAGCGTGTTGGTCGTCGCGGTCTGAATCTGCGGTACGGTCAGCGGCATCGCGACCGCCGAATGGGTCACGGACATCACAACCAGCGTACCGGCTGTCAAAGCGATCGATCTGACCATTCGTTCCGTCCGTTCCATCCGCTGGAACCGTGCTTGCCTCTTTCCATCCTTCATCGTTCTATCCTTTCGTTACCTCTTTCCCGGTGAACCCGCCGTGCAACGGCCAAGCTTCGGATGCACGGAGCGGCGTCGGACCCGGCCTGCCGGAATAGCCGACGCCTTCAAACGACTCACCCAACATCATCAAGGATCAATGACGCCCGCGCACGCATCGGTCGGCGCGGCCGCCACGTGGCCGACCAGCGGCACCATCTTCAATCCCGCCGATGCCACCCGGCACGGCGCCGCCGCCACGCCGCATCCGGCCAAACCGACCAACGTCGCGCACAGCGCGACCATTGCACACCATTTCACTTGAAACCTCCGTGCCGCCCGCGAAAAGCTCGCCGCGAGCGGCGTGTTGCCGTCATCGAGTGGAGACGGGTCTTACCTTAGACGCGGCCAGTTTCGCGCGTTCCCGCGCTTCGTCGGTATCGCGTCCAGTTGCAAGCGCAACGCCCATGCGGCGCTTCGCGAAGCTTTCCGGTTTGCCGAACAGGCGCAGGTCCGAATCGGGCACGGCGAGCGCGTCAGCAACGCCTTCGAATGCGACGCCCGCTTCGTCCAGTCCGCCATAAATCACCGCCGACGCACCCGGCGCGCGCAAGGTTGTATCGACGGGAAGACCGAGGATCGCGCGCGCGTGCAGGTCGAACTCAGAGAAGCGCTGCGTGGCAAGCGTGACCAGACCCGTGTCATGCGGTCGCGGACTGACTTCGGAAAACCAGACGTCGTCGCCGCGCACAAACAATTCGACGCCGAACAATCCGCGGCCACCGAGGGCCGTCGTAACTTTTGCCGCGACATCGCGCGATTTTGCGAGCGCCGCAGTGCTCATTGCCTGCGGTTGCCACGATTCCACATAGTCGCCCGCCACCT
This sequence comes from Caballeronia sp. LjRoot34, assembly GCF_964253815.1. Classification (NCBI taxonomy): domain Bacteria; kingdom Pseudomonadati; phylum Pseudomonadota; class Betaproteobacteria; order Burkholderiales; family Burkholderiaceae; genus Caballeronia; species Caballeronia sp. LjRoot34. The sequence goes on along the minus strand of NZ_CAXUSB020000001.1, from coordinate 1,168,335 downwards.
GGACATGGCCGATCGGCTCGCAAAAATACGTCTGCAGATCGCCGGTTTCCGGGCTGACCGCACGCACGGTGAGCTGCGTGATCTCGTACTCGAAGTCGATAAACCCTTCCACGATCACACGCCCATGATTGACGCGGCCGCCAGCCATCGCGTGCTGCCACGCCGGTTCGATATCCGCGGCGCTTTTGAGCACCGACTGCCCCTTGCCCGACGACGACATCACCGGCTTCACCACGCACGGAAAACCGATCTTGCCGATGGCCGCCGTCATCTCGTCCAGCGACTCGGCGAACGCGTAGGGCGACGTCGGAAGCCCAAGCGTTTCGGCGGCGAGACGGCGAATGCCTTCGCGGTTCATCGTGAGTTGCGTCGCACGCGCGGTCGGGATCACGACGGCAAGCCGCTCGGCTTCGATTTCGGCGAGGGTATCGGTTGCGATGGCCTCGATCTCCGGCACGATCAAATGCGGCCGTTCAGCTTCGATCAACGCGCGCAACGCCGCGCCGTCGGTCATGTCGATCACATGCGAGCGATGCGCGACCTGATGGCCGGGGGCATCGGCGTAACGGTCGACCGCAATCGTCTCCACGCCGAGCCGCTGCAACGCGATGATCACTTCCTTGCCGAGTTCGCCCGCGCCGAGCAGCATCACGCGCGTCGCGCCGGGCGTGAGCGGCGTGCCGATTTTCGCCGGCTGCTGCATCGGCTGCATGCCGGATTGAGGGGAAGAAACGGCGGACGCAGCGGACTTCGCGCTCTGCATGGATGCTCCAGAAAAAGAGGCCTGTCAAGCCCGCGATGTTAACACGCGGACCCTTTTCCGGACGCGATCGGTGTTGTGTTTTCGGGCGCGGGCTGGCGGATCAGCGATGGTAGCGGCGTTGCGCGGCGGCCGCCTCCACGGCGGCTTTGGTGCGATCGAACAAGCGGTCGCGCTAACCTTTCTTTACATGTTGCAATGACTTTGCCGCAATCTGCCTTGGTCAATCTTGGGACGAGTGCGATACCCTTACGGTTTTGCCAGCTCCAAGGAAATTCCATGTCGATGCAGCCCTCCCGTTCGCAACCTGCGCGTGTTTCGGCGCGCAGCCGGGTCCATGCTGCGTTCCCGCGTTCCAGGCCCTCATTGGCAACCGTGGTGTCGATCGTGACTCTCGCTTTCGGTGCGGCTTTGGCAGGTTGCACGATGCCGACACATCCGGACAGCGCCGCGCCGCCGACCGATCCTTACAACCCGGCCGCGACCCAGCTTCTCGACGATACCCAATGGCAACTCACCAGTTGGACCAATGCCGACGGCAAGTCGCGCCCGGTTCCGGCCAGTCCGGCTGGCGCCGCTGGCGGTAGCGCGGGCGGAGCGCCGATCACCCTGAACTTTTCGACGCTAGGCGGCCAACGCAAGACGAACGGCTTTTCCGGCTGCAACCGTTTCACCGGTACCTACGATCTGGCCGGCGGCGAGCTGTCCTTCGGCCCCCTTGCCAGCACGCGGATGGCGTGCGCGCCGGGACCGGGCAGCGCGCTCGAACAACCGTTCCTCCAGGGCCTGACGAATATCGAAAAAACCGGCGTGCAAATGCAGCCGCCGCAACAATTGCAGATCACGCTCAAGAACGGCGACGTGATGACGTTCACACGAGGCGCGCAACCTTGAGATCGATGAAGGCCGGTTTGGAGGGTTAGGGTTCTTGAGGGTGGAGGTTGAGGAAAGGCGGTTGCGTTTCAGGCGGTCGTCACGGAGTCTGTTGGACGTTGGCGCCTGGTCGAGTCAGGGCATTTGGCGTCCAGGCGCTTGACGTCGTTTGACGCAATTAAACGCGTTGGTTTTTCGTTTGGCTGTGTGCGTCTTTGAAACGAAATATGACCGCTCGCCTGACCCGGCCAACACCGTCTCGATGCATCAATCGTCACCTGCGGCCGAATGCTTGATCGCTTGACCACCGCCCGCCCTCGCCGCGTTCATGGCGGTTAAACTCGGCGGTACTGATTCATATTTGTCTGAGCCTGGGTTCGCTGCTCACATCGCTTACATCATTCCTGGTTCCTTGCATGCACACGGTAGTTTTCGGCTGGTTCGGTGCTTCGGCCGTCTGGTTCATCCCCCTTCTCTGGCGCATCGTCAAGTCCGTTCTCCCCAACGGCGGCGGCCTGCGCGGTCCGGGCACGATCCGGCTCTGGCTCGGTTTCTTCTGCGTGCTCCTCGCGAGCTGCGCGCTAGAAGCCGCCCTGTTTCATTCGTTCGCATTCGCAGCCGACGTCGACCATCTCGGCCACGCGCTGTTGCTCGGCCTGGGCGGACAGGCCGGCGTCGTGAGCACGCTGGCCGCGTTGAGCGTGGGTGCCGGTGCGGCCATCGTGTTTCTCATCAGCTTGCCGTGGCTCTGCGGGTTCCAATGGCGCGAGACCCTTGGCTGGGCAAACGGCGCATTCGGCCTGGGCCTCAAACCCGAGTGGTTCACACCACGGGAACGGTCGGTCCGAGAGAAACCATCGCGTGCCCGGGCATCGCGCGATAAGGCGCAAACGCGGGGAGCGAGCGCGGGTCTCGGCAGCTTCAAGGCGGGGAGCACGGTTGGGAGCGGTGTCACGACTTCTGGTAGAACCTCGCACGATGCTCCGGCACTCGGCTTGCCGACTGCAACGCAACGCCCAAGCGGCCGCTATCAGCGGCCGACCGTCTGGCGTCCGCAGCCTGCACGGCGCAGCGACGCCGAGCGGCCGATGCGCGGGCCCGAGGCTGCGCGGCCGGTTGAACCTTTGTCGTCGACACATCGTGAACCGGGCGCCGGCAAAGACAGCTATTCGGACCGCTTCCCCGATGCACGCCCTGCCGCTTCGCACAGCGGTCGTGGAACAGGACCTCGGGAGCCGCTCGAACCGATCGCACCGGCGGGCTGGCTAAAGAGCGGCCCGGAGTCTGGATCGTCGTCGGGAACGCGGGAAAGGACGGCAAGCGTGAACGCGCCCGAGGTGGGGACGAGCGCCGGATCGGGTGGCGTCACGCGGATCGCGAGTGCGGCGGGTACCGGGGGAACGGCTGGGGGAACGGCAAGTGCCGTGCCGCCGAATGCGGCCCGGACATCGGCAACGCGGGGAATGGGCCGCCCCGTGGATGCTGCCGCGTCGCGGCTTCCAGATATATCGATATCGCGTCCGTTGCTGAACCGGAGCACGCCGGGCGCTATTCGTGCGTCGGGTTCCTCCGGCGTTTCCCACGCCGCTTCGCGCAATACATCGATGAACCCGGCCAGCGGCAAATCGGTTCCTCCGGGCGTGTCGAGCGACTCTTTTTTTGCTGCGACAACGGCATTCGCGGCTGTTCCCGCCAAACCTGCCGGTCCGCCGCCAGCACCTGAACGGATAAAGGAGACGCTGCGCTCCATCGAGCAAAGCACGGCGCAATGGACCACGCGCGCAGGTGGCGTTGATACAGCGCGGGAAGCGGGAGCGTTGCCAGATACAAGTGGCGCAGCTAACGGACACGATGCAGCGGCGTTGAACGCTTCGGGTACTTCGGGTACTTCGGGTACTTCGGGTACTCCCAACGCGCTGGCCACTTCGGCTAGCCCCGTGGGTTCCGCTCCTCCAGCGTCCTCAGCTATCACCACGCCCCTAGCTTCTCCGGCGTCGGCATTTGCGCCCCCGGCTGTTTCTGCATCGTTGGTAAGTGCGGGTCTCGCGAGTCATGCAACCCCCAACACACCGACACCGAACGCGACGGATCTTGAGAAGACCACAATCATCTCCGATTCGTCCCCGACGTCAGACACGACTACTCCATCGCCGATAACCAACCCACCCGCGAACCACGCCGACCAGCCGGGAACGGCGGAAGGCGTTGCGTCGCTGGCGGCATCGAGTGTTGCGGGCACGTATTCGTCCAGCGCTTCGTTACGCGATGGCTACACCTTCGCCTCTGCCGCCCAGACTATCGTGCGCGAGCCAACGCAGCCGGAGACCGGCACGGATGCAAGCACGAGCAACGCAGACATCCACAACAACGGCGCCCTGCCCTATCCCGTATCACCGACAGCGCACGATAACGGTATCGAACAAACACCGGCAACCGCCCCGGTCACGACGCAATCCGTCGATGTACGCTCGAACCCGTTGTCGAACCTTCCCGTGCAGCGCACCGATAGCGACGAGACCAAGAATCAGACGTCGGATCCGATATGGCCGGCCGATATCGACGGAACCGCGCACCTGGCCTCTTCCGCCATTGCAAGCAATGCCGCGCTCAACCCATCGAACGGTTCTGGGTCGATCGAAACCCGTGACCTGAACAGTTCATCTACGCGCCTGGAATCGACAACGCCGAACACGACGACGTCGCCCAATACGTCACCATCCACGCAAACGCAAACGCCAGTTCACCTCGCCGATCTCCCGCCGTGGGCCGTCCGCGCCGGTCAGACGCACCCTGTACAGACGACGCGTGACATCGTCCCGGCGACACCGGCATCGTCGTTATCGGGAAGCTCCGCAACTGCGTCCACGGGTCAGGCGCACACGCCGCCGTGGCAAGCAGATTTGGGCGCCACCCGTGCGCCGTTGAGCGACGTCGATACGCCACATGCCGCGCCCGACGAAACGAACGCAAACGTCGAAACCAGCATCGATACCCCGCCCGCCTCTCTCGCTCCGAACGAATACGCGGCACAAACGCAAACGCCAACCGATCGAACGACGCAAACGGAATGGAAAACCGCGACCGAAGCACAAGCAGGCCCGAACTACAACCACGCTTCGAACATCGTCCATTTCCCGCGCGCCATTGCGAACGCGGATGCAAGTGCGAGCGCGGACGCGACCCCGGCTCCCGCGCCTGAAACAACCCCGCAGCAATCCGATTCCCGCCCGCCGGTGCGCGGTTTCATCGCGACCGAATTCGAGTTCCACGCGCCCGCGGCGTCGGCCGTCGATCTCCCCGGCCTCGACCTCCTCGAACCCGCATCCGACGAAGTCGAACCGGTCTCCGAACAACATCTCGCCGAAACGGGCCAGTTGATCGAGCAGCGCCTGCAGGAATTCAAGGTACCGGTGACCGTGGTCGGTGCATCGGCGGGACCGGTCATCACGCGCTTCGAAGTCGAACCGGCGCTAGGCGTGCGCGGCAGCCAGATCGTCGGCTTGATGAAGGACCTGTCGCGCGGACTCGGGCTGACATCCATCCGCGTGGTCGAGACGATTCCCGGCAAGACCTGCATGGGACTCGAATTGCCGAACGCCAAACGGCAGATGATCCGGCTCTCCGAAATCCTGGAAGCCGACGTTTATCGCGACTCGAAGTCGTTCCTCACGATCGCGATGGGCAAGGACATCGTCGGCAATCCGGTCGTGACCGACCTCGCGCGCGCGCCGCATATGCTGGTCGCGGGCACGACGGGTTCGGGCAAATCGGTGGCGATCAACGCGATGATCCTGTCGCTGCTCTACAAGGCGAAACCGGAAGACGTGCGCCTGATCATGATCGACCCGAAGATGCTGGAACTGTCCGTGTACGAAGGCATTCCGCATCTGCTCGCGCCGGTGGTCACCGACATGAAGCTGGCCGCGAACGCGCTGAACTGGTGTGTCGGGGAAATGGAGAAGCGCTACAAGCTGATGTCGGCGGTAGGCGTGCGCAATCTGCAGGGTTTCAACCAGAAAATCCGCAATGCCGAAGCTGCGGGCAAGAAGCTGACGAACCCGTTTTCGCTCACGCCCGACGCACCCGAACCGCTCGCCAAGCTGCCGATGATCGTGGTCGTGATCGACGAGCTCGCCGACTTGATGATGGTCGCCGGCAAGCAGATCGAGCAGTTGATCGCGCGGCTGGCGCAAAAGGCGCGCGCCGCCGGCATTCACCTGATTCTCGCAACGCAGCGGCCGTCGGTGGATGTGATCACCGGGCTGATCAAGGCGAACATTCCGACGCGGGTGGCGTTTCAGGTGTCATCGAAGATTGATTCGCGCACGATCCTCGACCAGATGGGCGCGGAGTCCCTGCTCGGCGCCGGCGATATGTTGTTCCTGCCGCCCGGCACGGGTTATCCGCAACGCGTGCATGGCGCGTTTGTCGCGGACGAGGAAGTGCATAGCGTGGTGGAGTATCTGAAGCAGTTCGGCGAACCGGAGTACGAGGAAGGGATTTTGTCGGGACCGACGCCCGAAGGTGGCACGCCGGACCTGTTCGGCGATACGCCGGATGCCGAAGCCGATCCGCTCTACGACGAAGCCGTATCGTTCGTGTTGCGCACGCGCCGGGCATCGATCTCGTCGGTGCAGCGGCAATTGCGCATTGGCTACAACCGCGCAGCGCGACTGGTCGAACAGATGGAAACAGCGGGCCTGGTTTCACCGATGAGCACGAATGGAAATCGCGAGGTGCTCGCACCGGGACCAGCGGAATAAGCCGTTATCAGATGACCGATGCCCAGGCAAGGTTGCGAAACCATAACCTGGGCCCCGGCCATCTCACCTCACGTCACCACAACCGAAAGCGCCGCAACAAATACAGCGTGAAGGCGGCGCAAACGGCCATCACGCCCATCACGATCAAGAACGAATAGGTATCGTGCGTGCCCGGCAGCCCCGCCACGTTCATGCCGAAGATACCGGACACAAGCGTTGCGGGCATCAGCAACGCGGACATGACCGCGAGCCACAGCAGCTTGCGGTTGATGTCCTCCGAGAGCAACGCGGCAATCTCGTCCTGCAGCAACTTCGAGCGTTCGTATTGCGCCTCGAGTCCGGCAGCCAGCCCGTTGAGCACCTGAATTGCCTGGATCAGCGTTTCCATCGATCGGGGCTCTGCCCACTCCAGCCGCCGCAGCACCAGTTGCGTCAGCGCGTTGCGCTCAGGATCCACAAACCGCTTCACCTCCACCAGCCTCCTGCGCACCGACCCCAGCTCGGCGCGCCAGTTCGAATGGCGACCATCGAGCACGCCCTCCTCGACGTCATCGAGCCGGTCGCCGATTTCATCGATACGATCCGCGAACGTCTCGTTCAACGCGCGAATCAGGCCGGCGAAAAGATCGACGGTATCCCGGAACACGGCGCCTTCGAGCACCGCATGACGCAGCCGGTCGGTGGATTGAAGCGGCTGCGCGCGCACCGTGATCATGCGGTTCTTATCGACGTAAAAGCGCAGCGCGCCCGTCGCGCGGCGCGTGGCCTGCGCGTTCGGATCGGCGTCCGGGGTCTCCGCGACGCGCTCCAGATCCGCCACCACGCCGTACATGAACGTCCCGCCCATGTGCACGCGCGGGCGCTTGTCCTCACCGTTCAGGAATTCGCGGGCGACGTCGGGCATGGCGGTCACGCCGGTCAGCCAGCTTTCGACGGTGTCGTCGTTTGCGCTCAAATGCAGCCACGTCGGGCCGTCGCCCGCGATCTCGCGACGCGCTTCATCCCACGACAGCCGTAAGGCCTCCGCGCCGGCAAACCGGAACGCGCAGATAAAACCCGGTGGTGTGGGTGCGTCCTGCTCCGTACTGCGAGCGGTAGGACCCGACTCGCTACCAACTACTGACGTAATGTTCAACGTTGAATTCCTTCGATACCGGGACAACCCCGGCCTTACCAGTTAAACAAAAACCACGTTACTTAAAAACCAAGAAAGAACCAGGAAAAAGCCAGAAAACCTGTGCAAGCCGCGAACCCCCGACGACCCGCACAGTTGATTAAAAAATCCTCAGGATGGCGAAACGAACTTGAAATCGACCGGTGAACCAATCTCCAGGCGCTTGGGATCGGACGCAAGTTCGCCCGTGTCCGGATTGCGCCGGAAAAAGTAGACGCTGTCGCTGTCCTGATTGCCGACGATCAGCCAGCGGCCGGTCGGATCGATAGCAAATTCGCGCGGCGACTTGCCGAGCGTCGAACGCCGGTTGAGCAGCTTGAGATGACCATCGGACGGATTCACGGCGAAGGTCAGGAGTTCGTTCGCATCGCCACGATTGGTCGCATAGAGGAAACGGCCGTCCGGCGACAGATGGATCGCGCTGCCGCCCACCTTGCCCTTGAAACCGGGCGCGGTCATCGGCAGGGTTTGCCTTAGCGTGAGCTTGCCGTCGTCATAGTCGTACACCGACACCGACGCACTCATTTCGGTTGTGAGGTACGCATGTTTGCCGGCTTGATCGAAGATCAGGTGGCGCGGCCCGGAACCCGGTTTCACGAGCGTATAACGCGACTCGGTCGGCCCGAACAAACCGCGGCTGCCGTCGGGCGTGTATCTATATGAATAGATCTTGTCCGCACCCAGGTCCTGCGCGAACAGGTAACGGCCATCGGGCGAAAACACCGTGGAGTGCACATGCGAATTGTCCTGGCGCCCTTTCACGGGACCGCTGCCGTCGTGATGCACGGTGAGTACCGACGGATCAACCCGGTCACCTTCCAGTGGAAACACGGCAAAGCTGCCGCCCGGATTCGATGCCACCGAGTAGTTGGCGGTCAGCAAATAACGGCCATCCGGCGATAAAGCGAGATACGCGGGATCGTTGCCATCGGAAGAGACGCGGTTCACGAAGGTGAGCTGCCCGCTCGACGGATCGAAGCGGAATGCGCTGACGCCGCCGCGTTGAGAAGCGGGACCGTTATCGCCGGGAAGCTCGTTGACCGCGTAGACATGCTGCCGATCGTGGCTCACCACAAGATACGACGGATTCACCGCCTGCGCGGATGAAAGGCGCGTGATCGCACCGGTGCCCGTGTCGAACCGGTACACATAGAGACCCTCGCTCTTGCCGCTGCCGGTATACGTGCCCACGAGCAAGTCGAATACACCGTTATCGGCAGCGCCGGAAGTCGCTGACGTGCCGGTGGCGGCGGCCGTACCCGCCCCTTGTGCGAAGGCTTGGGCGGCAGCCAGCGACAACACAGCGGCAACACTCGCGGCAACACCCGCCGCGACACCTTTCGACATCAATCGCGACCGCCCGGACTGCTTTAAACGCGCCGGCCCGACGGCGCGGCACGATGTTTGCGTGGAAGCGAAGCCCCGGACACGGAGCGTGGAAGGAAAATGAGGAAAACGACATGCCAAACGCGTCAAATGAGAGAAATGGGTGAGATCCGCCAAATGCATACAGCCTCCTGATCGTTCGTTATTACGGCTTGTTTCAGGTTATATGAGCCGTGGACAAGCGCCCGATTGTCCCAATTGTCACCGGTCACTGCTTCGGCGCATGATGCAAACCGAATGATGCAAACCAATTCCCATCAAAAAATCAACAAGGAGTCGCCATGAATATCCATCTGAGCCTCGGACCGCTGGTCGCGCTGATAGCGGGCATTCTGATCCTGATCGTGCCGCGCCTGCTCAACTTCATCGTTGCGATTTACCTGATCATCATCGGGCTGATCGGCGTATTCGGACTCAGCACGACACATTTCTGACGACATCGACACGAACACCGCCATCGCACTGCTAGCCGTCACGCGCTCCTTAAGACGCTGTTATTGGAGCGAGGTTCCGAACGTTCCGAACCTTCCGAACGACGAGCAAACGCTGAACGCGGGGTCGCAACCGCGATCCCGCGCTAAGAATGTTCTGAAGTTGAACGAAGCCGTTGCGCGCTGCAGCGCAATCGGTATCAGTTATTGGCAAGCTGGTCGAGCCGCATCCGGCCCTGCAGCGACAAACCGCCCACGGCGGTGCGCCCATCGACCTCGCGATGCCGCGTGAAACAGGCGCGTTCGATCAGGAACGACGCGGCGGTCTCCATCCCGTTGCGGGACAGGCCGAGATTCTTGTAATTGAGATCCAGGAGCGCGGTTTGATCGACGATGTGGCTCGCGGCCGACAGGATGGCGATGCAATCGGCTCTCGACGGATTCAGCATGGCTTTCACTTTCGATGTCCTCGAAAACGTTAGGCAAGCAGGGAGCGCGTGACGTGCATCAACAGGTCCGATACCACGGTACGACGGACCCACGTTACTGCTTTCGGCGAAAGCGTCAGGCGCGAAGATTCATTCTAGGCATTTGTCACAAGTTTTTTCAACCTTCCTGCGCTTGCGGTTTTGCAAGGCCTTTTGCGCGGCCGTCTGCAAGGTCACTTACACAGGGAGTAAGGGACCGAAGCTTGCGACAGAAGCTCGCAACCGGTACGCATGAAAAACGCGAAATGCGAATGCGCTTCATAATCGAACACTCGAAGGACTGGAACAGCCTGGCCTCCCCCAACCACGCGGCACCTGTACTGCGGCCGCATCGACCTCACTCCCCTAGCCTATGCCCGCACTGATTGAGGACTACGCCCTGGTCGGCGATGGTCACACCGCTGCCCTGATTTCAAAAGAGGGCTCGATAGACTGGCTGTGCTGGCCGCGCTTCGACTCCGGCGCGTGTTTTGCGGCCCTCTTGGGCACGCCGGAAAACGGCCGCTGGCTGATCACGCCCGACCTGCCCGACGGCGCCCCGCCGCCGGTCATCACCCGCCGGTATCGCGGCGATACGCTGATCCTGGAAACCGATTTCGAAACGCCCGACGGAAAGGTTTCGCTCATCGACTTCATGCCGGTCCGTGACGGCGCGTCCGACCTTGTGCGGATCGTGGTAGGCCGGCGCGGCACGGTGAAGATGAAAATGGAACTGGTGCTGCGCTTCGATTACGGCTCCTCCATTCCCTGGGTCAGCCGGCTCCCCGACGAAAGCGGTATTCGCGCAATCGCCGGTCCCGATCTATGCGTGTTGCGCACGCCCATCGAGCTCACCGGCGAGAACATGCGCACCGTCGGCGAATTCACCGTAAGCGAGGGTGAGCGCGTCCCCTTCTCGCTCGTGTATTCGCAATCGCATTTGCATCTGCCTCGCGCGCTCGATCCCCATACGCAGTTCGCGCGCACCGAGAACTTCTGGCTGGAGTGGTCGGGACGCAGCAATCTTGACGGCCGCTGGGGTCCGGCCATCCGCCGCTCGCTGATTACGCTCAAGGCGCTCGCTTACGAACCGACCGGCGGTATTGTCGCTGCACCGACCACGTCGTTGCCTGAGCAACTGGGCGGCACGCGCAACTGGGATTATCGATACTGCTGGTTACGCGACGCCACCATCACCCTCCTCGCAATGATGCGCAGCGGTTACTACGACGAAGCGCGCGCCTGGCGGGCATGGCTGGGCCGCGTGATGGCCGGGTCGCCGGATCAGGTGCAGATCATGTACGGCATTGCGGGCGAGCGGCGCTTGCCCGAATGGGAAGTCGACTGGCTGCCGGGTTACGAGAATTCGAAACCTGTGCGCATTGGCAATGGCGCGGTCAACCAGTTGCAACTCGATGTCTACGGCGAGGTCATGAACGCGCTACATCTCGCGCGCGTGGGCGGCCTCCAAAGCGATGAAACCGTATGGTCGATCCAGCGCGCCATGCTCGATCATCTCGACACCATCTGGCAGGAAGCGGACGAAGGCATCTGGGAAACGCGCGGCGGCCGTCAACAATTCACGTTCTCGAAGGTCATGGCGTGGGTCGCCTACGACCGCGCGATCAAATCGGCGGAACAGTTCAGCCTGGAAGGCCCGATCGACCACTGGCGCGCGGTACGCGACACCATTCACGCGGATGTATGCGAGAAAAGCTGGAATCCGTCGATGAACTCGTTCGCGCAAACTTACGGCGGCGACGCTCTCGATGCCAGTTTGCTGCTGATTCCACTGCTCGGCTTTCTGCCTCCGGAAGATCCGCGCGTGATCTCCACGGTCCACGCCATCGAGCGTGATCTCACCCATGACGGGCTGGTCAAGCGATACCACACGACGGAAGTACAGGACGGACTGCCGCCCGGGGAAGGCACGTTTCTGGCGTGCAGCTTCTGGCTGGTCGACAATCTCGCGCTGCAGGGCCGCCACGAGGAAGCGTACGCGATGTTCGAGCGTTTGCTCGGTCTCGCCAACGACGTCGGCCTGCTGGCCGAGGAATATGACACGGTCGCGAAACGTCTGGTTGGTAACTTTCCGCAAGCGTTCTCGCATGTCGCGCTCGTGCATACCGGCATGAACCTGATGCGCCACGAACAAGGCATGGCGAAGGCTACCGGCCAGCCCACGTCGCGTCAGGACAAACCCTCGGACGCAACGCTCGCAAAAGAAAGCAAAATGTAATGTTGTTCGAATAATTAACGGAAATTGACGATTTCAACGCTAAATTCATGCTGAATAGCGGTAAAGAGCACGTATGTTGCGTTGCACAAAAGCGTGTTCTTGGCTATGATCGAAGAGGCTTTCCGACCGGTCGTTCGGTGAATTGAAATTTTGAATGGGGTCTGGATCACGGCTTAGCCGGCATGCGTTTTGTGTGCTGTTTCGTGTTGAGCCCAGAACCGTGTTGAGCCCGGAAGGCAACGCCGGCTTGATGCCCAGTCCCGCCCCTCTTCCCTGCGACCCCTCATGAAGCGAACAAGCAACAACGCAAGCAACAACGAATAACTGCCAGCACCAGCAATGCGGTGCAATCGACGACCTGCACGCCGAGCCGGGAACCAGCGAAAGCCTGACCCGGCATGACGCCACCGCCGATAGAGGCCAACCGCCGGACACGCTCCCGGAGACGGGCGCAGCCGGATTTATACAGGTCAGACATGCTCTATCAATTCCACGAATTTCAGCGGGCCATGTTGAGCCCCCTTACGGCATGGGCGGAAGCGGCATCGAAGTCGTTCACCAATCCTTCCAGCCCGCTCGCGTACGTGCCCGGTTCCACGCGGCTCGCGGCCGGCTACGAATTGCTGTATCGCCTGGGCAAGGATTACGAGAAGCCCGAGTTCGAACTGCATCAGATCGAGAAGAACGGCCATGCCATTCCTATCGTCGAGCAGATCGTGGTGGAAAAACCCTTCTGCAGGCTGATCCGCTTCAAGCGTTTCTCCGACGACAGCGCAACCGTCACCGAACTCAAGACGGAACCTATCGTGCTGGTGTGCGCCCCGCTGTCGGGTCACCACTCCACGCTGTTGCGCGACACGGTGAAGACGCTGCTGCACGATCACAAGGTCTATCTGACCGACTGGCTCGACGCCCGCATGGTGCCGCTTGAAGACGGGTCGTTCCATCTCGACGACTACGTGGAGTACATCCAGGAATTCATCCGCCATATTGGCGCGAAAGACCTGCACGTGATCTCGGTGTGCCAGCCTACCGTGCCGGTGCTCGCCGCAATCGCGCTGATGGCCAGCCGCGGTGAAGACACGCCGCGCACCATGACCATGATGGGCGGCCCCATTGATGCGCGTCGCAGCCCCACGTCGGTCAACTCGCTCGCGAGTGAACATTCATACGAATGGTTCGAGAACAACGTGATCTACACGGTGCCGGCGAACTATCCGGGCGTAGGCCGCAAGGTGTATCCGGGCTTTCTGCAGCATGCCGGTTTTGTCGCCATGAACCCGGAGCGGCACGTGACGGCGCATTGGGACTTCTATCAGAACCTGATGCGTGGTGACGACGAAGATGCGGAGCAGCATCGCCGCTTCTACGACGAATACAACGCCGTGCTCGACATGGACGCCGACTACTACCTCGACACCATTCGCATTGTGTTCCAGGAGTTCCGCCTGGCCGAAGGCACGTGGAACGTCAATGGTGAGCTCGTGCGTCCGCAGGACATCAAGAACACGGCACTGCTGACCATCGAAGGCGAACTCGACGACATTTCAGGCAGCGGCCAGACACGTGCTGCGCATGACTTGTGCACCGGCATTGCGGCGAAGAACAAACGCCACTACATGGCGGAGAAGGCCGGCCACTACGGCATTTTCTCGGGACGCCGCTGGCGCACGATGGTGTATCCGCAACTGCGCGAATTCATTCTCGCGCACGACAAGGCGCCGAAAAAGGAAGCTGTCCCGGCCTGATCGCGGTCTGACGGAATAGCCGCCTGGAATTGATTGGCATGACACAGCACGCCGCGTTTTACGCGGCGTGTTTCATTGAAGGGCCCCTCTGCGACGAGCAGGCCCGATGCATCAGCGCCGCAACAAATACGCGAGCAGCAATTCCGTGTTCATCTTGATGATTTCATCGCGTTCGGCGTCGCGGCTGAAGTCGAGTCCGAACGTGGCTTCGAGCGTGAAACGATTCGATACGATGTAATACCCAAGCCCCGACAAAGTCACGTAAAAGCGCAGCGGGTCGACGTTATTGCGAAATAGTCCGGCGTGCTGACCACGTTCGAGAATCTTCGCAAGCGTGGCGACCACCGGCGATATCAACTCCCGAATACGCGTGGAACCCTTTATATAGCGGGCTTCGTGCAGATTTTCGTTATTGATGAGCCGCAAGAGTTCGGGATGCTCACGATAATAATTCCAGATGAAATGCGCCAGTTGCGTGATCGCTTCGACGGGTGCGATCCCATCGAGATCCAGCGTCTTTTCAGCCTCGGTGAGTGCGGCGAATGCATGTTCGAGCACAGCCGTGAACAACTGCTCCTTGCTGCCGAAATAATAGTAGAGCATTCGCTCGTTGGTTTCGGCACGGCGTGCAATCTGGTCGACACGTGCGCCGAACAAGCCGCCCGCAGCAAATTCCTCTGCGGCGGCGAGCAGGATGCGACGGCGTGTACCCTCGGGATCTCTTTTGATTTTTGGCTGGTTCATGGTGGCTTTGTGATCGACAAACCGCGTTATCGAAATAGCGTCACGCGTTCCCGTGTCCTCAGGACGCATGCGATGGATCGGTTACGCCAACGTGATTGGGGAATACCGTCCTGCAGTCAATCGAAAGCAATTTGATTATGTGCACATCGTTGGCAGGTTGGCAATTGGGAATGGTTGGGAACAGCTTGAAATTCAGCGATAATGCCGCATCCCGTGCAACGGCCGGAAACGCTCGAACAGGACGTCAAAAATGAGCGCGAACCAGAGCGCTCGACATGTCCCCACGTGCTGTCGCCGAATGTCGTCGAATCTCGCCGAACGCGGATTATACGGATCGGGCCAAGGGCCAATCGTCTGTTTTGTCGGATCCACAAGCCTGGCCAACGCCAGATGAATGGACCGTTCGTGTTGCAACGCCTTCGCGCCAAGGTCACGAGCCCGTCCGCGCCATCCTCCCCAAGCCGTTAATGTGATTGTAGTGACCGCAACCCCTGCCAAAACCCTCGCCGACCAGATCGAAGACCGGCTGCCCCAGACGCAATGCACCAAATGCGGCTATCCCGCTTGCCGGCCGTACGCGGAGGCCATTGCCGCTGGCGAGGCAAACTACAACCAGTGCCCGCCGGGCGGACAGGAAGGTGTGGTCCGCCTGGCCAGCCTGCTCGGCAAGCCTGTCGTTGCGCTGAATCCCGATAACGGCGTGGAACGGCCCCGGCCGCTTGCGATCATCGATGAAAATCTTTGCATCGGCTGCACGCTGTGTCTGCAGGCGTGTCCGGTCGATGCGATCGTCGGTGCGGCGAAGCAGATGCACACGATCATCCCCGAGCTCTGCACCGGCTGCGACCTGTGCGTGCCGCCCTGCCCGGTCGATTGCATCGCCATGGTCCCGGTCACGGGCGAGAAAACCGGCTGGGACGCATGGAGCCAGCAGGAAGCCAACGCGGCACGCGAGCGGCACGACTTTCGCCAGGCACGCCTCGCACGTGAACGCGACGCGGCCGAAGCGCGCAAGGCGGCACGCATGGCGGGTGCGTCGGGTGCCAATCCAAGCACCGAGCCACGTGCTCGACTGAATACCGAGCCGAATGAATCGGTTGACTCAAAAACGGCGCAGGCCGCCACCACGGCCGACGACGACGCGCAGGCAAAAAAGCGCGCCATCATCCAGGCCGCGATGGACCGTGCACGCCAGAAGAAAGAAGAGATGGCCAAACTTGGCGTGGGGCCGAAAAATACCGACGCGGTCAGCCCGGAAGTTCAGGCGCAGATCGATGCAGCGGAAGCGCGGCGCCGCCGTCTCGGTATGACGCACCCTGATAACGACAAAAGTTCGACACCTGCCATCGACCCCGACCGTGAACCTGGTAACGATAACAAGACCTGAACACGATGAACGCCCAAAAACGCCGTGCGATCTTTGAAACGCTGCAAAGCCTGAATCCACATCCGACCACCGAACTCGAGCATGAATCGCCGTTCGAATTGCTGATCTCGGTGCTGTTGTCGGCACAAGCCACCGATGTCTCCGTGAACAAAGCCATGCGGCGCATGTACCCGGTCGCCAACACGCCGGCCAAGGTGCTGGCGCTGGGCGAAGAAGGTGTGAGGGAGTACATCAAGACCATCGGATTGTTTCGGACGAAAGCGAAGAACGTGATCGCCACGTGCAAGATCCTGGTGGAGCAATACGGAGGCGAGGTCCCGGACGATCGCGAGGCGCTTGAATCGCTCCCCGGCGTTGGACGAAAGACGGCAAACGTGATCCTGAACACGGCGTTCGGGCATCCGACCATCGCCGTGGATACGCATATCTTTCGGGTATCGAATCGGACTGGGCTCGCGCCGGGCAAGGACGTGCGCGCGGTCGAAATAGCGTTGGAGAAATTCGTCCCCGATGAATTCAAACAGGACGCCCATCACTGGTTGATCCTGCACGGCCGTTATGTCTGCCGGGCACGCGTGCCGGAATGCTGGCATTGCGCGATCGAGCCGCTGTGCGAATTCCGGCCGAAGACGCCGGCGCCTATCGAATAAGAGGAATAAGTGGAATAAGCACCGGGAAGGTCGACACGCGCCGAAACGGGCGAAAGGCAGCGATGCAGCTTAAAATGAGCCTCTGAAAACGACCCCTGCAAGCCACTCCACACCCATGTTCAACCCCAGCCGCGACGAAGTTCGCCAATTTTTCACCGACACCTGGCGCAAGCAGCGCGAGGGTGGCGTCCTGACACCGCTTGAGAGCATTGCCGCGGACTGGATCGGCGAGCATCCTGAATACCAGCAAGAACTCGCCGATCCCGACGTGGCCCACGCCGACTACTCGCCGGATCAGGGCAAGAGCAACCCGTTCCTGCATTTATCGATGCATCTCGCCATTACCGAGCAATTGTCCATCGATCAACCGCCCGGCATCCGGCGCGCGCATGAGCGGCTGGTCGGCCGGATGGGTTCGACGCACGACGCTCAGCACGCCATCATGGAATGCCTTGGGCAGATCATCTGGGAATCACAGCGCAACAACACGCCGCCGGACACCGACGCGTATCTTGCGCTGATCGAACAACGGGCGTCGCGAGACTGAAGAGCAAGGCCCGAGGCCCGAGCGCTGAACCAAAAAACGAAAACACCCCGCGAGTCATTCACCGGCGGGGTGTTTTTTTTATGCGTCCATCAAACCGACAAAGACGATCCGGCGATGCTTACTTCTTCACGATCAAATCGCCATCCAATGATTCGATATACGCCGAGATGTCCTTCAGGTCACTTTGCGACAAGCTTTGCACCTGTGCGGCCATGATCGGGTTGTTGCGCCCGAAGTTCGGATTGCCGTTGCCCATCTGATACTGGCGCAACGCCCAGTACAGATAGTCGGCGTGCTGGCCTGCGAGCTTCGGATACTCCGCGCTCACCGGCTTGTTCAGGTTCGGGCCGTGGCAGGCCGCGCAATTGTGGGCCTCGGTGAGCACCTTGCCATTGCTTGCATCGGCTGCATGCGCCGGCTGCATGGCCAGAACGCCGATCGCGCCGATCAGCGCGGCTGCCGTGCATGCTGTCTTCAACACTGTGTCGAGTGCCTTCATGAATTCTCCTATCCGCGATTAGTGATTACCGGGTGACGGGCGCCCTGGATCTGACATTCAGATGCGGGCGCAACGCGGATCACTTGTCGGGATTGTTCTTCGAAGAGGGGGTTTGCGCGGCGTAATACGCAGCGATGTCGGCGATATCCTGATCGGACAGCGTGGTCGCTATGCCATGCATCGTCTCGAAATGGCGATCGCCCTTCTTGTAGGCATGCAGCGCGTTCTCAATATAGCGGGCGCTCTGGCCACCGAGCATGGGAACCCGGTACACCTCGGGATACGCGGTCCGGTAACCGGGAATGCCGTGGCACCCGATACACATCGCAACTTTGCCCTGGGCTGCTTTCGCGTTGCCCACGACATCGGCGGATGCCTGTGTCGCGAAGCCGGCAAGCCCCGACAGCGCTGCGATCACGGCACATTTGCCGACGAATTTATTCATAGCTTCTAACCTGGCATGAGGGGAAATCCGGCACCTTGGACGCCTGGCGTTCCGGGACTTTCTCGGGACTGGTCAAACGGACGCGCGCTGAACGAGGGCCCAAAACAGTCCCCAGGAGCGCAGATCCGCGCGTTTTCGCGCGTTTTCGTTTTCCAGCCACGCGGGCCAAAAAAATCGCGCTAATTGTACCGCGCGACCTACCCTGCGTCCACCGGCCGCAGCGGGGCCGGCCCCATCGCTCAAGGCCGCAGCGCCTGGGTTCCGGCAGACTGCGACAATCTGTCCGATGGACATTTGATTCTCCTTCGGCAGCAAATGACCCGGTTGAGCACGATTGGACGTTTCGGGGGGCGGCTCCGCCAAAACCCTTCTGACTTATACTGCAATTTTTCCTTCTCCGAGGGACGCGTCATGCGTTTTGAAGGTTCATCGCAATATGTCGCCACCGACGATCTCAAGCTCGCCGTCAACGCCGCCATCACCCTGCAGCGCCCGCTCCTGATCAAGGGCGAGCCCGGCACCGGCAAGACGATGCTGGCCGAGGAAGTCGCCGCCGCGCTCGGCATGCCGCTCCTGCAATGGCACATCAAGTCGACCACCAAAGCCCAGCAGGGCCTCTACGAGTACGACGCGGTGTCGCGCCTGCGCGATTCCCAGCTTGGCGACGAACGCGTGAAGGACATTCGCAATTACATCGTCAAGGGTGTGCTGTGGCAGGCTTTCGACGCCGATGAACCCGGCGTGCTGCTGATCGACGAAATCGATAAAGCGGACATCGAATTCCCGAACGACCTGCTGCGCGAACTCGACCGGATGGAGTTCTACGTCTACGAGACCCACGAACTGGTGAAAGCGAAACACCGGCCGCTGGTGATCATCACGTCAAACAACGAAAAAGAACTGCCCGACGCGTTTCTGCGCCGCTGCTTTTTCCACTACATCAAATTCCCCGAACCCACGACGATGAAGCAGATCGTCGAGGTGCATTTCCCCGGCATCAAGCAGGAACTGCTCGCCGCCGCGATGCAAAGTTTCTTCGAGTTGCGCAACGTGTCGGGCCTGAAGAAGAAACCATCGACATCGGAATTGCTCGACTGGCTGAAGCTGCTGCTGGCCGAAGATATTGGCCCCGAAGCGCTGCGCTCCACCGATCAGAAACAGGTCATCCCGCCGTTGCATGGCGCGTTGCTCAAGAACGAACAGGACCTGAGCCTGTTCGAGCGCCTGCTGTTCATGAACCGCAACAACCGTTGAAAGGGCTGCAAGCATGAGCCGCTGGATCGATCCGGTTACGCTGGAAGGCAGGTACGTGAGACTCGTGCCGCTCGAACGCGAACACCAGGATGCGCTCGCCAACGCCGCAGCGGACGGCGAGTTGTGGAAGCTCTGGTACACGAGCGTCCCCTCGCCCGAGACGATCACCGCATGGATGGACGCGGCGCTCGCCATGCGCGATTCAGACGGCGCGCAACCCTTCGCGATCATCGACGCGCAGACGGGCGACGTAATCGGCAGCACGCGTTATATGAATGTCGAGGCGGCACATCGGCGGCTGGAGATCGGCAGTACGTGGTATGCCAAACGCGTGCAGCGCACGGCGATCAACACCGAGGCCAAGCTGCTCCTGCTCTCGCACGCGTTCGATACGCTGAAGACCATCGCCGTCGAGTTCCGGACTCACTTCATGAACCGGCAATCGCGCGCGGCTATTGCGCGGCTGGGGGCGAAGGAAGACGGGATTCTGCGCAATCACCAGATCGGCCGGGACGGCATTTATCGCGATACGGTGGTATTTTCGATTATCGAGTCCGAGTGGCCGGCCGTACGCGCGAATCTGCGCGCCAAACTCGAAACGCGGTTCGACTTGCCGCTCGACTCATAGCGCGACTCGTACTGCGACAGATTGGGCAAGGAGCCCGGCATGCTGATCGACTTTTTCTATTCTCTGCGCGGCGCCAAGCTACCGGTTTCGGTCAAGGAATACCTGACGCTGCTTGAAGCACTCAAGGCCCAGGTAATCGGGCCTTCTATCGACGAGTTCTATTTTCTCGCGCGCATGACGCTGATCAAGGACGAGAAATACTTCGATAAATTCGATCAGGCGTTCGGCGCCTATTTCAACGGTATCGCAACACTCGATGAAGACGCGTTCACTGTGCCGCTCGAATGGCTCAAGAAACGGCTGGAGCGGGATTTCACGCCCGAGGAAAAACGCCAGATAGAAGCGCTTGGCGGTATCGATAAATTGATGGAACGGCTGAAGCAACTTCTCGATGAGCAGAATGAACGGCACGAAGGCGGCAGCAAGTGGATTGGTTCAGGCGGGACGTCGCCGTTCGGCAATGGCGGGTTTAATCCGGAGGGGATTCGAATTGGCGGGGATTCCGCCGGCAACCGGACGGCTGTCAAGGTTTGGGATGAGCGCGCGTATCAGGATTACGACGATCAGGTCGAGATAGGGACACGTAATATCAAAGTGGCGTTGCGACGCTTGCGGCGTTTCGCGCGCGAAGGCGCCGCCGATGAACTCGATCTCCCCGACACCATTCGCAGCACCGCCGCCAATGCCGGCTGGCTAGATATCAAGATGGTGCCGGAGCGCCACAATAATGTGAAGGTCCTGATGCTGCTGGATGTAGGCGGGTCGATGGACGACCATATCAAGCGCGTTGAAGAACTGTTTTCCGCAGCGAAATCGGAGTTCAAGCATCTGGAGTTTTATTACTTCCATAACTGCGTGTATGACTATCTCTGGAAAAACAACCGGAGACGACATGGCGAACGCACCGCCACGTTCGATGTGCTGCACAAATTTTCGCCGGATACAAAGCTGATTTTTGTCGGCGATGCAACCATGAGTCCGTACGAGGTCGTTCAACCCGGCGGATCGGTTGAATATAACAATGCCGAAGCCGGCGCGGTCTGGCTAAGGCGACTCGCCGATCAGTTCCCCCATTTCGCGTGGCTCAATCCTGAGCCTGAAAGGCTTTGGGAATATCGGCAATCGGTATCGATTATTCGGCAAGTACTGGGCGGCCGAATGTTTGGGTTGACGCTTGGCGGGCTTGAAAGCGCGATGCGGGCGCTTTCCAAATAACCGGCGTTTGTTACGCGGCTCTCCCGCCGCGCGCCGTTCAATACAAATTCAAGGGCTTATACCGGCCCCTTTGCCCCCTTTTATTCACCTCGATTTAAAGTGGCACGGCAATTTTTTTCCAGACTGTCACTGCCCTTAATCCCCTCCGGCCAGTACGATCTGCGACTCGTCCTCCAAGGTTTCGCATGAATCCGCCCGCCACGACCTTCCGCCCCCTCGCCGATTCCTCCGTCTCCGCGCTTGTCGCGGGATTCGTCGCCATGATGACGGGCTATACCAGTTCGCTCGTCCTCATGTTCCAGGCCGGGCGTGCCGCCCATCTCTCCGATGCCCAGATTTCCTCCTGGATCTGGGCCCTCTCCATTGGCATGGCGCTTTGCACGATCGGCCTGTCGCTCAAGTTTCGCGCGCCGATAGTCGCCGCCTGGTCGACGCCCGGCGCCGCTCTCCTCGTGACCTCGCTCCCGAACGTGGCGTACCCGGACGCCATCGGCGCTTTCGTCGTGTGCGCGGTGTTGCTCACCATCGTGGGCCTCACCGGCTGGTTCGATACGCTCATGCGGAAAATTCCGGCCAGCATTGCCGCCGCGCTGCTGGCCGGCATCCTGTTCGAGATCGGCATCGAGATCTTCAAGGCCGCCCAGTTCCAGACCGCCCTAGTCCTCGCGATGTTCTTCACCTATCTGGTCGTGAAACGCCTCGCGCCCCGCTATGCCATCCTGATGACGCTCGTGGTTGGCATCGTGGCTGCGGGGTCGCTCGGTTTGCTCGACTTCAGCCAGTTCCACGTCGCGCTCGCCCACCCCGTTTTCACCCTGCCGCACTTCTCGCTCGCGGCGGTCATCAGTATCGGCATACCGCTGTTCGTGGTCGCGGTGGCCTCGCAGAACGTGCCCGGCATCGCCGTGCTGCGCGCGGACGGTTATGACACCCCGTCAGCGCCGCTGATCGCGACAACCGGCCTCGCGTCGCTTGTGCTCGCGCCGTTCGGCTCTCACGGCATCAACCTGGCAGCCATTACCGCCGCGATCTGCACCGGCCCCGAAGCCAGCGAAGACCGCTCGAAGCGCTACATGGCCGCTGTCTGGTGCGGGATTTTCTATCTCCTGGCCGGCGTGTTCGGTGCGACCATCGCCGCCTTGTTCGCATCGATGCCAAAAGCGCTGGTCGTGTCAGTCGCCGCGCTGGCCTTGTTCGGCTCGATCATGAGCGGCCTCACCAACGCGATGAGCGACCCGCGGCAACGCGAAGCCGCGCTCGTCACGTTCATGGTCACCGCGTCGGGACTGACGCTGCTGTCTATCGGCTCCGCGTTCTGGGGCCTGGTAGCGGGCGTCGTCACGCAGATTGTGCTCAACGCGCGGCGGGCGTAGATTGATCGTATCGACGCGAAATGTTCACGCGAACAACGTGTAATGGGACGTGGGTTAATGCCGGGCTCCGGGCATCGGAATTGCGTAAGAGACATGGAGGGTGGAGCTTACCCCTCGCGCAACATCGGCCACCCTTGTACTTGCAGGTCAGCAATCGCGGTGACCGGCGCAGCGGGTGAACTCTCGAAGCCACCTGCCGTCGAAACGAGTTGAGCATCGTATGCAACGCGGCAGATCAGCGGCCGAAGGCAAGAAGCACAACCGCGAACCACGGCGTTCTCTGCGCCAAATGGCGCGGCAGGAATAGAATGGCAATCTTGGGCGAGCCGCTCGCCAGCAGCTTTGGCGCAGCACCAGCACCGGCGGTCTCGCACAACCCTTTCACCCGCGGGCATTCCGCATCTTTGACAACGGCATAACGCGCCGAAGACCAGATATGACCACCGCTCTCGACCAGCTCAAGCAATACACCACCGTCGTCGCCGATACCGGCAACTTCCAGCAACTCGGCGAGTTCAAGCCGCAAGACGCGACCACGAACCCATCGCTGATCCTCAAGGCCGTCCAGAACGATGCCTACAAGCCGCTGCTCGAGAAGACCGTCAAGGACCACGCGAGCAAGCCGATGGGCCAGATCATCGACCAGCTGCTGATCGCTTTCGGCAAGGAAATCCTGAAGATCGTCCCGGGACGTGTATCGACAGAAGTCGACGCCCGCCTGTCGTTCGACATCAAAGGTTCGATCGCCAAGGGCCGCGACATCATCAAGCTGTACGAAGACTCGGGCATTGACCGCAAGCGCATCCTGGTCAAGCTGGCCTCGACGTGGGAAGGCATCCGCGCCATGGAAACGCTGCAGAAAGAAGGCATCCATTGCAACATGACGCTGCTGTTCTCGACCGCGCAAGCCGCGGCCGCAGCGGACGCCGGCGCGCAATTGATCTCGCCGTTCGTCGGCCGCATCTACGACTGGTACAAGAAGTCGGCAGGCGCGGATTGGGACGCAGTCAAGATGGGCGGCGCGAACGATCCGGGCGTGCAATCGGTGCGCAAGATCTACGCGTACTACAAGAAGTTCGGCTACAAGACGGAAGTGATGGGCGCGAGTTTTCGCACCGTCAGCCAGATCACCGAACTGGCCGGCTGTGACCTGCTGACCATCAGCCCGGATCTGCTGCAAAAGCTCGCCGAGAGCACTGAAAAGGTGGAGCGCAAGCTGTCGCCGGAAGCGGTCGCGAATGATCCCGTGAGCAAGATCGAAGTCGATGAATCGAGCTTCCGCTTCCTCGTCAACGACGACGCCATGGCAACCGAAAAGCTGGCAGAAGGCATCCGTGCGTTCGCCGCCGACGCCGTCAAGCTCGAAAAACTGATCGAAGCGCTGAAATAATTTCGCGGTTGCAACACCTGTATTTCGCGTCTGAAAACGGGCGTCGGCGCTATTGCGCCGACGCCTTTTTTTATGCGGATCGAGGCTGCGGAGTGCGTTTTTAGCCCGCCGGCGTGGGCTAGACTTTTGGCACGGGCGGCTAAGCTGCCCGACTCACCAGGAGTTGCCAATGCGTCTCGAACCCTATTTGTTCTTCAACGGCCGCACCGAAGAAGCGCTCGCGTTCTACCAAAAAGCGCTCGGCGCGGAAACCTTGTCCGTCCTGCATTTCAAGGATTCTCCCGAAGGCGTGAAAGCCACACCAGAATGGCTGGACAAGGTCATGCACGCGACGTTCAGGATAGGGGCAAGCCTGATCATGGCGTCCGATGGCGTGAACGCCGCGCCTCAGGTTTTCTCGGGTTTCAGTATTTCGATCTCCGCCGATGACCTCGCATCCGGCGAGAAAATGTTCACGGCACTCAGCGACGGCGGCGACGTCCGGATGGCGTGGCAACGGACGTTCTGGACCAGCGGGTTCGGCATGGTTTGCGATCGATTCGGCATCCCGTGGATGGTGACCGTCATGGACGACCTCGGCGGATAGCGCCCCCTCGGAGCGCAGGGGTGCTCAACCCCGTCACCCATTCACCGATGAAACGGCTGCGCGCCCTCGATGTTCCATTGCCGCTCGATCTCGATCAGCCGCAAACGCAGTCTGTCGACCTGTTCCGCCAGCCGTTGCGCGAGCCAGTATGGTCCCTGCAATTCGGGCGCGAGCTCCGCGGCAACCCGGACGTTGCGCTCCAGTCGCGCCGCCGCTGCGGGAGACCCGGTCGCGGCGTGCAGCAAGCCTACCCGCCCGAACCGCAACGCACGGGCGATCAGCAGCAACGTGTGCCTGATCGCCCGCTCGTCTGCGTGAGCACTCGCGATGAGTCCAGGCCCGTCCGCCGGCATGGCCGACGCCATCATTTCGAGCGCGCTCAGAATTGACCGGTGCTGGCGCTGGATGTCGTCGAGCACCGCGGCCGGCACGTCGATCTCTTTTGCCACCGACGCCAGCAAGGAGCGCGAGCTCACCAGCCGCGCGTTCATCGTGAGAAAGCGCTTGGTCAGGGTGTCGGCGGGCATTGGCAGCCCTTCCGTGATCGCGCCGTAAATCCGCGCGCAGTCGCGCATGTTGTCGGCGAGGCGGTAGCGCCATGAATAGGTCGCGTATTGCGGCAGCACGAACGAAAACGCGAGCGCGATCACAATTCCGATCAGCACCGTCAAGGTGCGCCACAGGCCGACTTCGATGGACAGATCGCCGTGTCCCGCGACGATGATCGTCGTGATGGCCGTCAGCAACGCGATATATCCCGGCTTGCCGATGGCGTGATACGCGCAAACGCCGGCAATCACCGCCAGCAGCACGTACGTGATCATCGTCGAATGGGTAGCCGATTGCAGCAGGATCAGCCCCAACCCTAGCGACGCGCCAAGCAGCGTGCCCAGCGCGCGCTCCGCAGCCTTCTTGCGGATATTGCCGTGATGCTGCAAACCACCGATCACCACCAGCAACGTCACCGACGACCATTCGCCGTGCGGAATATCGATGCCCGAGGTCAACGCAATCGACGCAAGCATGGCCAGCGCCACGCGCGCCGCATGCAGGTATTTAGCGTAGCGATAGCGAAAATACGGCGAGCCGAGCACATGCAGTAAGCGCCGTGCCTGGCTGCGGTGAGGCCTGCTCGTATCGGTCGAGGACATGCGGTTCCAGTGTATTGACGGGCAAAAGCGGGGCAAGAGGCTGATGAAAGCGGGCGCACAAAACAAAACGCCCGCAACATCCGTTACGGGCGTTTTACCAGCTTTCGGGTCAGAACGGGGTTGGATCGCCCGTTTTTCCCGGATCAAGATCAGGATCAGGTTTCCGCGACGTCGAGATAATCCTCGGGGCTCGTACGGTCGTCCGAGCGCTTCAGACCGATCACACGCACCAGAATGCTCACCACGATCGATACCACCAGATTCACGACCAGTGCCCACACCGCGGCGTAACCGGGAATCGCATAGCCGAACAGGTGGATCGTGAAGATCGAGCCAGCCAGTTTCAGCGACACCGCCATCCATGTACCCGTCGCAATGCCGGCGGCCCAGCCGAGCAGCAAGCCACGGTGATCAAGAACCCGCGTGTACAGACCGAGCACCAGCGCCGGCAGCGTCTGGATAATCCAGATCCCGCCGAGCAGTTGCAACTGGATAGCGTAGGTCAGCGGCAGCGCAAGAATAAACACGACAGCGCCCACCTTCACCAGCAGCGACACCAGCTTGGCAACATTGGTTTCCTGCTCCGGCGTCATGTTCGTGTTCACGAACTCCTTATGCACGTTGCGCGTGTACAGGTTGGCCGCTGCGATCGACATGATGGCCGCCGGAACCAGCGCGCCAATACCGATTGCTGCGAACGCCACGCCCACGAACCACGACGGGAAGAAGTGCAGGAACAGTGCCGGGACGGCGAAGTTCGCACCATACGCCTTGAAGTACGGGGCGAATTCCGGCATGTCCTTCACGCCCGATGCCAGCGCCATGTAACCCAGCAACGCGAGCAAACCGAGCACCAGCGAATACGCCGGCAGAAGCGCCATGTTGCGGCGAATCGTGTTACCCGACTTCGACGACAGCACCGCCGTCACCGAGTGCGGATACAGGAACAGCGCAAGCGCTGACCCGACCGCCAACGTGGCGTACGCGCTGTAACCGTTCAGGCTCGATGCATCGGGTGCCTTCAGCAGGATCTTCGCCGGATCGACATGACTGAAGATCGCGCCGAAACCGCCGAGCTGTGCCGGGATGATGATCATGGCAGCGATGATCACGATGTAGATCAGCACGTCCTTCACGACCGCGATCATGGCCGGCGCGCGCAGGCCAGACGTGTACGTGTAGGCCGCGAGAATCGCGAACGCAATGATCAGCGGCAGATCGCCGATGAAGCCCGTTGTATCGAAGCCGAGCGCGCCGATCACCACTTCAATACCGACAAGCTGCAGCGCGATATAGGGCATCGTCGCGACAATCCCCGTCACGGCAATGGCCAGCGCCAGCATGCGGCTGTTGTAGCGAGCGTGCACGAAGTCGGCAGCGGTGACGTAGCCGAACTTCTTCGAGATCGCCCAGAGCTTCGGGAACACCACGAACGCGAACGGGTAGATCAGGATGGTGTACGGCAACGCGAAGAAGCCGGTCGCGCCCGCGCCGAATACAAGAGCGGGAACCGCGACGAATGTGTAGGCCGTATAAAGATCGCCGCCGAGCAGGAACCACGTGACGATCGTGCCGAAGCGACGGCCGCCCAGGCCCCATTCATCGAGTTGTCCGAGATCGGCCTTGCGCCAGTGAGCAGCAACAAAACCCAGGATCGTCACGCCGACAAAAAACAGGACGAAGACGAAGGTTGCCGTGGAATTCATCATCGCGGGCTCCCGGGCGTGAGCTTGGGAACATCGTGGATGGGCTTGGTCTTGACATAGACCAAGGCCGTAATCACCGCGCTGATCAGCACCCAGAGCAACTGGTACCAGTAGAAAAATGGAAAGCCCATGAGCACGGGCTCGATCTTGTTGTAGAACGGCACCCAGACCACGCCGATCCACGGAAGAACCAGCAGCCAGAGCCACTGCTTGTTGCGAACTTGACCACTGGCGGTCACCGCCTCTTGAGCCATGACGCTCTCCTCTTTTTTTGAAATGTGCTGCTCGACCAAGGCTCTGAGCGGGTCTCGCGGCAAAGCTCAGTCTCTCGGTCTAATAGCGCCCCGAAATAACACGTGGAGTATATGGACGCTGAAAAGCGGGTCAAGCAGGGCGAACCCGAACCGTAATGACGGAAAACAGCCCGATGTAATGTCTTGCTGTCCTGCCCTGCTTCGGTCGAAGACATTACATTCGGGCAGCGGGTTCGCGGTCGTATCTCGCCGTGGGGGCTTTAGCCTGGACCCTTGGCGATCAGATGGAGAAGCGGGTTGCGTCGTCCGCGCCGGCGCTGATTGCCAGCCCCTTCACCCATTGACGGGCTGGCAGCTTCAATTCCTTCTCGATCAGCTTGGCGCGCTTTTCGAGTTGCGCGTATGGCACGTCGAGTTCCGGACCGGCAAACGCGATGGCAATGCGATTGCCGTCGTGGACTTCGGGCAGCGCGATCACGCGGCCGTCGAAGGCTTCGTTCAGGCGCTTCATGTTGCGCACGAAGCTCGGATGATCGCCGAACAGGTTGACCGTCACCACGCCCGCCGGCGCCGTCAGGCAAGCCCGGCACGCACGATAGAACGAGGTGCTATCCAGCACGGGGCCGCGCGCGGTGGCGTCGTAGACATCGATCTGCAATGCGCCGATGGTGCCGTGATTCGCACGGTCATTGACGAAGTCCCACGCGTCCTGTTCGTGGACGGTGAGGCGGGCGTCGTCGTTCGGCAGTTCGAACATCGTGCGCGCTGCTATCACGACGGAGGGATTCAGCTCGACCGCTTCCACCTTCGCGCGCTTCAGGAACGCATGGGCGAACTTGGTCAGCGCGGCAGAACCGAGTCCGAGTTGCACGATGCGCTTCGGCGTTTCGATGAACAACAGCCACGCCATCATCTGCTGAGCGTATTCAAGTTCGAGGTGATTCGGCTTTTTCAGGCGCATCGCGCCCTGCACCCATTCAGTGCCGAAATGCAGGAAACGCACACCATCCTCTTCCGAGAACGTCACCGGCGAGAAACGGGGTTTGCGCGGGACATCGATGCGCGGTGCGTCGTCGAGATCGTGGTCGCGCTTCGAGCGCTTGCCGCGCCTCTGGTCTTGCTTGTCGAGCTTGTCTTGACGCTTGCTGCCGAACGCGCGAGCTTCCGCCGACGCGCGTTTGATTAATTGGGTCATTTGAGGATGTCGCGCCAGAAGCGCAATTTTTGATCGAACGAGAGGATAGCATTCGCCGGACTCGACGACGGCAGGACCAGGGTTTCATAGCCTGCCGCGCGGATCACAGGCTCGAAACGGCCTGAGGTCTTGCCGTTGAAGCAGAGCTTTTTCAGTCGCGGCGCATGCAGGCGGAATGAGGCGAAATCGTTGGGGTTGGCGTGGCGGATCGCGGTGTCGAGACTGCCTTCGCGCTCGCAGGCGGCGAGCACGTCCCATAGGCCAATGCCGTGCGTGAGTAGCTTGAGCACGCGTTCATCGTAGGGAAGTTCGTTTAAAGACTCACCGATCACAGTACCCACCAGCCGCCAGAACTGGTTACGTGGATGCGCGTAATACTGCGCGGCATCGAGCGACGCCACGCCGGGAAAGCTGCCGAGAATCAGCGTGTGCGTGTTTTCATCGGCGATGGGTGGGAAGCCTTTCAGCATTTTTCACGATGCGCGAGGAAAGACCATAGCGCCGGCAGGAAGCATTCGGTGACCATCAGCGGCGCGTCCTGCCTGATGAACACCGAGCGGCGCGCGACAAACGCGTGCGGCGTTTGAAGCGGCGTTTGCCTGGCGGCCAGTCTATAGAGCGGATCGCGCGCGTCGATTCTTCGGCTAGTGAGCGGCGAGCGCCACACGCTGCTATCGCTATAGAGCAACTCGGCGAGCGGGCGCGTGCGCAATCGACGCATGGCCTGCCAGACGCCCGAACTGGCGTCGAGCGGCACGATGCTGTGCGCCGCGACGAACGGCACGCGGTTCACATTCAACACGACTTCGCGGATCCATACCGGCGTGCGCGGCGTGATGTCCAGCGCCGCGGCTTCGTCCCGCCACGGCTGCCCGACCGTCTCGCGGGTGACATCGACGGTGACATCGCCTAGTTCACGCAAATGTGCGGTCAGCGAACCGCCGCGCGTGAGCCAATCTTTCTGGTCGGCGGTGAAAGTGGGAAGCGGACGAGCGCGCCAGGCATGAGTACCGGCAAGAGGAGCTTTTGGCATGCGCGAGATTATAAAACCAGACACGTATATAGGAGGATTCGTATAGATGTCGGCGTGCGCTCACGGGAGACTGACGAACCGGCCGGTCAATAAACGACGGACCGGCGCTCGCGGCAATCTTGTTGCGAGCCATCTATAAAGCATGAGAGGAAACGCATGTCGGTCAATACTAAACAAACATCGAAGGTCGTCGCTACGCTGGCGTCGCACACGCTGCATGATCCGAAGACGTCGGTGATTGCCAAGAGCCTCGCTGCATCGGCATTATCACAAACGCATACGAAGAATCAAACGGGCGCCGAGATGGAACATAAGGCCGGGCAGGTTCTTCACAGCGATAAATATTCAAAGGACACCAAGACTCTGGCGGCGTCGGTCGTCGCGCAGGCCAACAAGGAACGCAAGGCGAAGTAAATCGTAACGCCGCGTATCCTGCGCTGCAGCTGCAATAAAAAACGCGCTGCCAGTTTCCTGGCAGCGCGTTTTTTTACTTCTTCCGAACGCTGACTTACCGCGCCAGCAACAACGCGTTAGTCCGCTTCACGAAACTCGCCGGATCTTCCAGCGTGCCGCCTTCGGCGAGCATCGCCTGATCGAAGAGCAGATGGCACCAGTCGCTAAAGTTCGCGTCATCGGCGTGCAGTTGCTTGACCAGCGGATGATCCGGATTCACTTCCAGAATCGGCTGCATCTGCGGCGCTGCCTGACCTGCTTGCTTCAGCATGCGTTGCAAGTAGCCACTCATGTCGCCGTCATCGGCAACGAGACACGTCGGCGAATCGGTCAGGCGGAACGTCAGGCGCACATCTTTAGCCTTGCCTCCCAGCGCGGCCTTCATGCTTTCCACCAGCGGCTTCAACTCTTCGCCGACCTTCTCCTGCGCCTGCTTTTCTTCGTCGTTCAGCGCACCGAGATCCAGATCGCCGCGCGCCACGCTTTGCAGCGGCTTGCCATCGAATTCGTTGAGGAACGACAGCATCCATTCATCGACACGATCCGTCAGCAGCAGCACTTCCACGCCCTTCTTGCGGAACACTTCAAGGTGCGGGCTGTTCTTCGCGGCCGCCCAGCTGTCAGCCGTGACGTAATAGATCTTCGTTTGCTCGGGCTTCATGCGCGAGACATAGTCGGCGAGCGCCACGGTCTGCTCCGACGAATCCGTATTCGTGGAAGCAAATCGCACGAGCTTGGCAATCCGTTCGCGATTGCCGTAATCCTCGCCGATACCTTCCTTGAACACCTGGCCGAATTCCTTCCAGAACGTGGCGTATTTGGCTTTCTCGGCGTCATCGGTGGCTTCTGCCGACGACGATGCCACTTCTTCCAGCATCGACAAAACGCGCTTGGTCACGCCTTCACGAATGGCCTTCACATCGCGGCTTTCCTGCAGGATTTCACGCGATACATTCAGCGGCAAATCAGCAGAATCGACCACGCCCTTCACGAATCGCAAGTACGCCGGCACCAGTTGTTCCGCGTCGTCCATGATGAACACGCGCTTCACGTAGAGCTTCAGGCCGCCTTTATGATCGCGGTTCCACATATCGAACGGTGCGTGCTTCGGCACGTACAGCAACTGCGTGTATTCGCTGCGGCCCTCCACGCGGTTATGGGTCCACGCGAGCGGATCGTCGTGATCGTGGGAAAGATGTTGATAGAACAGCTTGTACTGCTCGTCGGCGATATCGCTCTTCGGACGCGTCCAGAGCGCACTCGCCTGATTCACTGTCTCGTCTTCGTCCTTCGTGACCATCTCGGACTTCTCGGCATCCCACTCTTCCTTCTTCATCAGGATGGGCAGTGCGACGTGATCCGAATACTTCTGGATGATCGACTTCAGCTTGTGCGTGGAGAGGAATTCGTCCTCTTCCGGACGCAGATGCAGCGTGATGCTCGAACCGCGTTGCGCGCGTTCAATCTGTTCGACGACGAAATCGCCCTCGCCCGCGCTTTCCCAGCGGACGCCTTCGCTTGCCGGCAAACCGGCGCGACGCGTTTCAACGGTGATCTTGTCCGCGACGATAAAACCCGAGTAAAAGCCCACGCCAAACTGGCCGATCAACGCAGCGTCTTTCTGCTGATCGCCGGAGAGTTTCGAGAAGAATTCCTTCGTGCCCGAGCGCGCGATCGTGCCGAGATGCGAGATCGCTTCGTCGCGGCTCATGCCGATACCGTTATCGTCGATGGTCACGGTGCGCGCCGCCTTGTCGTACGAGATGCGGATGCGCAGATCCGGATCATTCTCGTACAGCGCACTATTTTCGATACCTTCAAAGCGCAGCTTGTCCGCCGCGTCCGATGCGTTCGAAATCAGCTCGCGCAGGAAAATTTCCTTGTTGCTGTAAAGCGAATGGATCATCAGATGCAGAAGTTGTTTCACTTCTGCCTGAAAGCTCATGGTTTCTTGTGCCATGGTCGGTTCCTCTGGTTGTGTCTAGTGTTGACGGGTTTTTAAGCGGTAGCGAAGCGGCTGGCATTTTGTGACCGGACGGTACGTACTGGCCGTCACGGTAAATGCCTTGGCGGCCATTGCCGGAAAAGCATCGCGCGGATTCTGCGACAAATGAGGTCGCCCTGCGATAATTTCAAGAGGCGGGCCGTGGGAGCGTGACGTTGCTCAAGCCGATGCTGCAGGCGCCTTATCCCACGCGATCTGCGTAACCGGAGAGCATCGCGGGCAGGCCTGGATCGCCGCAATTCGCGATGTTGAAGCGCATCCACGTGCTGGGCAGTTGATGCGGGGAAAACAGGCTGCCGGGCGTCAGTAAAAAGCCGGCTTCGTGGCCGGCGGCGGCGAGCCCCTCGGAGTCCACGCCGGTATCGGCCCATAAAAACATGCCCGCCGATGGCACCAGATACGGCTTGTAGCCGACTTTTTCGAACATCCGGACGGTTTTCTCCCGGACTCCGTCCAGTTTTGCACGCAGCCGTTCGACGTGACGCCGATAGTGGCCGTCGGTGAGCACTTTGTACAGCACGCGCTCGTTGAGTTCAGGGCTCGTCATGCCGACCAGCATTTTCTGATCGGCGATAGCGTTCGCGACTTCAGGCGCCGCGGCAACATAACCCACGCGCAAGTTCGGCGCGAGCGTCTTCGAATAACTGTTGAGAAAAATCACCCGCTTCAGTTGGTCGAGGCTCGCGAGGCGCGTCGCGGGGAAATTGGTCGGGCAGAGATCGCCGTAGATATCGTCTTCCACCACGATGAAATCATAGGTCTCGGCCAGTTGCAGGATGCGAAACGCCTGCGCCGCGCTCAGCGACGTACCGGTCGGATTCTGCAGCACGGAATTGATCACGAGCATCTTCGGGCGCCAGGTCTGGACCATGGCTTCGAGCGCGTCGAGATCAGGGCCGTCCGGCGTGTACGGCATGCCGACAAGCCGCGCGCCCTGCGCCACGAAGCGGCCGAACATCTGGAACCAGGCGGGATCCCCGACTATGACTGTATCGCCGGGTTTCACGAAAATTCGCGCGATCAGGTCGATGGCCTGCGTCACGCCGGACACCATCACGATTTGCTCCGTCGACGCGCCTATCTCCAGCTCCTCCAGCCGCGTCTGAATTTGCTGGCGCAGCGGCAGAAACCCCTGCGGCGTGCCAAAACCCAGCATTTGTGCACCGCTTTGCCGGCTCATGGAGCGCAGCGCGCTGGTCAGCAATTCGCCGTTCAGCCAGCTAGCCGGCAGATAACCTATGCCCGGCCCCTTCGCCGGACTCGATGTATGCAGCATGTTGCGCAGCAACCAGACCACGTCGATGCTGCTCGGCACCGGTGCGCGCTCACTGGCCAATGTGGGGTGAACGTGGGAATCGTTGGAACTGGTCCGATCGCGCACGAAAAACCCGGAGCCGCGCCGCGAGTCGAGATATCCGTGCGCGACCAGCCGTTCGTACGCCTCCACCACCGTGAAGCGCGACACGC
Organism: Caballeronia sp. LjRoot34; assembly: GCF_964253815.1. Lineage (NCBI taxonomy): Bacteria > Pseudomonadati > Pseudomonadota > Betaproteobacteria > Burkholderiales > Burkholderiaceae > Caballeronia > Caballeronia sp. LjRoot34. The sequence continues at coordinate 1,134,512 of NZ_CAXUSB020000001.1, read as the reverse complement.
CCTTGTCCACCGCGAGTTTGCGGATCGACGGCATGCGCATGCCCGGACGGAACACGCGTTCGTCAATACGGCGCCGGCCCCATTGGACCAGCTGGTCGACGAGCGTCAGTTGCGGCGCGCCGTGCGGCGCGGGAATCTGGTCGAGCGGGACTGACATGTCAGGTTCCATCGGGATTGAATGCGTTCGATGACTGTACCGCAGGGTATCGGATCGATTGTACCGTTACTGTTACGGTCGTTGACGATACATTTGAGACTGGGACGATAGGTAAAGTTGGCGGTTTTTGTACGCGGTTTATGCGTTTTCCCTGCCACAGACGAGGTTTCGGGACCGGTTTTCGGCCGCTTCGAGCCAAACGTCAATTACCCGGCCGATTCCCCCGGCCGGATGGCTAACGCAGAGCCAACGCAACGGCACGGCCGGACGGAACGGGTATGCTGACGAGCTCAGCCGGTGTTGTCCGGGCAATTTTCCTTCAAGCTATTCGTGCACTATGACCGCTCATCCGCTGCAACTCGACCACCTCGTTATCGCCGCCCGCACGCTGGAAGAAGGCGCGGACTTTATCGCCGCGACACTGGGAGTGGACGTGACCGGAGGCGGTGCGCATCCGCTGATGCGCACGCATAACCGCCTGCTGAACCTGTGGGGCGGCACGTATCTTGAGGTGATCGCGATCGACCCGAACGCGGAACTGATCGAAACGTCGGAAACACCGCGTCCACGCCTTTTTGGACTCGACGACCCGGCGCGGCGCTTGCGTCTCGAAGCCGGCCCGCAACTCGTGCACTGGGTCGTGCGGGTGAACCGGCCGAAGCTGCTGACACGCTGGCAGGCGCAATACCCGGAGCGCATCCCGGCCGTGGTTCCCATGACACGCGGCGGGAACGCGTGGGATCTCACCATTCCCCCGGATGGCACTTTTCCAGCGTGGCAGGGTGCCGGCCACGGGCTCCTGCCGTCGCTGATCCAGTGGGACACGCCGCGGCATCCGAGCGAATCGTTGCCGGAAACGGGTATCGCGCTGAAGTCGCTGACGGGTTTTCATCCGCGAGCGCACCTGATCTCCGAGCAACTGGCATGGCTCGGGGTGTCGCATCTGATGCAGGTCGAGGTGACCGCGAGCACGCCGGTACTCGTCGCGGAATTTGAGTTGGCGGATGGTTCCATTGTTACGCTGGGGGAATCGGCGGAATCGATCGAAGCGGCCAACCAGGCAGAGGTCGCACCGGCCAAGCCGGCCCGCAAGCGCGCCAAGAGCAAGAAGACCGAGGAAGCGACCGCCGCCCATGACGCGGACACGCCTGAAGACACGGCCGAGCCGACGCAAGACGAAACAATGCAGGAAGACGAGCGCTAGAACATCTGGCGTGCTTCGTACTTGTACCGGGTTTGACAACCGACCCGACCACCGGAGCACCGGGCACGCCATAATAAGCGTCCGCCGCCGTTCACCAATTGCGCCGGATTGCATGCAGTGCGCAGGACCTTATTCGAAGCACCCTGCAACATTTTATCAACCCGCATACGCATTAGAACCGCTTACCGAGACCAACCGAGGACCCCATGAATCAAGCCGACCTTCAAGCCAAGCCGTGGCAGCTTTCCGAACGTGCGAGAAAGCTCACCAGTTCGGCCATTCGCGAAATCCTGAAGGTCACCGAGCGGCCCGAGGTCATTTCATTCGCGGGCGGATTACCGTCACCGGCTACATTTCCGGTCGAGGAAATGCGCGTAGCGTGCGACCGCATTCTGCGTGACAGCCCTGCCGCCGCGCTGCAATACAGCGCCACCGAAGGCTATCTGCCGCTGCGCGAATGGGTCGCGCAACGCTACTCGGTCAACGGCGCGTCGATCCGGCCGTCGCAAGTGCTGATCACAACGGGCTCGCAGCAAGCGCTCGACCTGCTCGGCAAGGTGCTGATCGACCCCGCCAGCCGCGTACTGGTCGAAACGCCTACGTATCTCGGCGCGCTGCAATCGTTTTCCATGTACGAGCCGACCTACGTGCAAGTCCCTACCGACGAACACGGCTTGATCCCGTCCTCGCTCGACGCCACGCTGACGGCCGGTGCGCGCCTCTTGTACGCGCAGCCGAATTTCCAGAATCCGACGGGCCGTCGCCTGTCGCTGGAACGCCGCACCGCGCTGGCCGCATTTGCGCAACGCGCGGGCTTCCCGGTGATCGAGGACGATCCGTACGGCGCGCTCGACTACGCGGGCGCACCGCTGCCAACCATGCTGTCGATGGCGCCCGATCATATCGTGCATTTGGGTTCGTTCTCGAAGGTCCTGTCGCCCGGCATGCGCGTGGGTTACATCATTGCGCCGGAGGAATTGCACTTCAAGCTGGTGCAGGCGAAGCAGGCGACCGACCTGCATACACCGAGCCTCACGCAGCGCATCGTGTACGAGGTCGTCAAGGACGGCTTTCTCGAGACGCATATCCCGAAGATCCGCGCGCTGTATCGTGATCAGTGCGCGGCCATGCTCGCGTCGCTCGAGCAGCACATGCCGGCGGGCGTCGAATGGAACCGTCCGGAAGGCGGCATGTTCGTGTGGGTGAAGCTGCCAAACCACGTCAATAAGCACATCGATACAATGAAGCTGCTCGAGCAGTCAATCGAGCAGCACGTCGCGTTCGTGCCCGGCGGCCCGTTCTTCGCCAATGAAGCGGAACACAACACGCTGCGCCTGTCGTTCGTGACCGTGCCGCCGGCGAAGATCGACGAAGGTGTCGCCAAGCTCGGCGCGCTGATCCGCGCGCTGGTCTGATCTTGTTGCATTGCAAGCGCGCTGCGGCGGACGACCGCCCCGGTGTGCTCTCGCGTCATCCTTTCCATTTTTAGGGAATACCCCATGGCCCAACTGAACGTCTACGACAAGCTGAAGGAACTCGGCATTGAATTGCCGACGGCCGGCGCCCCTGCCGCCGCCTACGTGATGAGCGCACAAAGCGGCAACACGGTTTATCTGTCCGGCCACATCGCGAAGAAGGACGGCAAGGTTTGGGTAGGCAAACTGGGCGCTACGCTGACGACCGAAGAAGGCCGCGCCGCCGCGCGCTCCATCGCCATCGACCTGATCGCGACGCTGCACGCGCACGTCGGCGACCTGAACCGGGTGACGCGGATCGTGAAGGTGATGAGCCTGGTCAACTCCACGTTCGAGTTCACCGAGCAGCATCTGGTGACCAACGGCGCGTCCGAGTTGATCGCCGATATTTTCGGTGAGCGTGGCAAGCATGCACGCTCGGCATTTGGCGTCGCGCAGATTCCGCTGGGCGCTTGCGTTGAAATCGAATTGATTGCCGAAGTGAGCTGAAACCCTTGCTTTAAACGCTTAAGAATCGTAAATAGCAGCAACGAATTTTGGTCTTGTTCTTAATCCCGATGCCAGCCGGCATCGGGATACAAATCGGGATACAAATTACCGCATTTCGTTCGCTTAAATTCACATTGGCGAAACGAGTGCCGCCCCGTGCCGAAGGCCCTCCAGACAAGCGTTTCAGCCTATCCGTGTATACCTCGATACTTCGCCGCGCCGCCGCGCTTCCTTAAATGAGTCGGCTTCAGTAATATCTAAGCCGGTTGTCATTGGTATTATCTGACTCAGCCATTATGGAAATCAGCCTCACGCGGGAGAGACTGCATAACCGGCGGGTAGCGGGGTCAACGCTGGACGGAGTTCTGACAGCAGTATTACCAAAACCATCGCAAGCGAAATGCAAGCGTACTTGATGCGCACGTAGGCCCCTGCCTGCAAAGAGGGTCTGCAAACAAACTCGAACGATGGCCCGGATTCACCGGAAAAACGGCAATAACGCCCGCCTCACCGGCATTGGACGCGCTGCAGCAATGCCGACACCCATTTCTGTTGTTCCGGATGCACCATCGGCGCAACCCGTCACAGGGTCCATGGACTGACCAAACCCATGAATCGATCACGGCCCAAAGCGCCACGCGACATGAAACAAGCGGATTTTCCGCGACGGCGCCGCGCATTGTTCGCCATTCCGGCGTTGGGCGCGCTCGTGCTCGTCCTGCTGTGGACGGTGATCTTTGCGCGCCTGTCGGTGGAGCGCGACGCCGCCACTCACGCGTCGATGGCCTCAGCAGCCATTCTCTCGTCCGCGCTCGAGCAGCACACGATCAAGGCCATTCACCAGGTCGACCAGATCACGCGTTTCGTCAAATATGAGTTCGAAAAGACTCCTGGACAGTTCAACCTCGCAAGCACGGTTGAAAAAGGCGTGGTGCAAAGCGACACGCTCGTGCAGGTTTCGTTGATTGACGAACACGGCATGCTGATCGCCTCGACCTCGGGCGTCACGCCGAAACCCGTCGATCTTTCCGATCGGGAACATTTCCGGATCCACCAGCTTTCCAACGACGACCTGCTCTACATCAGCAAGCCCGTCCTCGGCCGCGTCTCCCGGCAATGGACGCTGCAGATCACGCGCCGCCTGAATCATCCCGACGGCTCATTCGCGGGCGTCGTGGTGGTGTCGGAGGACCCCAGCTACTTCACGAGCGACTTCTACAACGTGGCGTCAATCGGACGCGACGGCGTGGTCGCCGTGATTTCGGACAACGGCTCGGTGCTCGCGCGCAGCACCGGTATGGGTGCAGCCGCGACGTCCGCCCGACCGGACGGCCACCCGATCAAAAAGGTCGACGGCAATGGCAACCCGCCCGCCGCGTTCACTGCAAGCGGTGTGTACCCGACCTCCGACCACGCATCCGGCATCTATGTCGATCCGATCGACAACGTCACGCGCATCGTTTCGTATCGGCACATAGATGGCTATCCGCTCGGTGTGCTTGTCGGGTTGTCACAGGCGGAGGAATTTACCGACTTCCATCACACGCGGCGCGTTTATCTGCTGATGGCGACTTTCATCTCGCTCGCCATGCTTGGCTTCTTCGCGGTCGCGACCGGGCTGATCGGCAAGCTGCTCGGACGTGAGCGCGAGATGACGCATCTGGTTGAATACGATTTGCTGACCGGTCTGCGAAACCGTTATTCCACGCTGCAAATGCTGCGTCACGACGTTGCCAAGCCGGAGAACGTCGGCCATCTTGCGCTGCTTTTCATCGATCTCGACAACTTCAAGACGGTCAACGACACCCTCGGCCATAACGCCGGTGACATCGTCCTGCAGATGACCGCTTCGCGGCTGGCGCAAACGGTCAGCGACAACGGCATGCTCTCGCGTATTGGCGGCGATGAATTCGTGGTCGTGGTGAAGGGCGCCGACGTCGAGCGGCAAGCGGTTGAACTGGCGGAAGCCGTTTCGCATATGTTCGCGACGCCTTTCGATGTGCGCGGGAGCGCCTTCGTGTTGCACGCGAGCATTGGCATTGCGTTGTATTCCGTGTCGAGCGAAAGCGAAATCGATTTGTTGAAGAAGGCCGATCTGGCCATGTACAGCGCGAAGGATGCGGGCAAGAACTGTTACCAGTTCTATTCGCCGCAGTTATCACATCGCGCCGATCATTTGATGAAGTGGGAACAGCAATTACGAGTCGCCCTGGCCCAGGATCAATTGTTCCTCGCTTATCAGCCAAAGATCGATCTGACTCGACGATGTATCACCGGTTTCGAAGCGCTGGCGCGATGGAATCACCCGCAGCATGGTCTGATTCCGGCTAACGAGTTCATTCCGGTCGCGGAATCGACGGGACTGATCGTGCCTATCGGCGACTTTGTGATTCATACAGCTTGCCGGCAATTAGCCGTCTGGCAACGTCAAGGGTATGACGGGTTGTCACTCGCGGTGAATATCTCGGCGGTGCAGTTCTGGCGCGGTGATTTGCTTGAGACAGTAGCGGCTGCCATTCGCGAAAGCGGTATAGCGCCGGGGAAACTCGAACTCGAGATTACTGAAACCGTGATGATGGAGTTTCCGGATATCGTCGCGGAAAAGATTTCTGCGTTGAAGCGACTGGGTGTCAGGATTGCACTGGACGATTTCGGCACCGGATATTCGTCGCTGTCTTATCTGAACCGGTTTGCCGTCGATACGCTCAAGGTCGATCGCTCGTTTATTCAGGCGATTCCGCATGATCGCAGCGTCTGTGTGATGGTGTCTGCCATCGTTAATCTCGCCCGATCGCTGGGATTGACGGTTGTGGTTGAAGGGACCGAAACCGAGGAACAGGTTGCGTGGTTGTCGCGGCTTGGGCCCATCGAAGCACAAGGTTTTCTCTTTTCTCGCGCGGTTCCGGCGGACGGTGTGCAAGCGCTGCTCGACCGGTTCGGGGTCTGCGGCCTCGGGCTCATGGCCGACGTAGCGGCGGCCCTGCCGTGGGGGGACACTCCGTCTAATACCGTCGATTGATCCTATCCTGTGGGTCGATTAGCTCAGGTTTCCTGGCGTCACCATCTGTAATCGACGCCTGCACTTCCTGCATGCGTGTGACCACCACCGCCGAATGCACCGTCATAGCGCAAGACGGCGTGGATTTGCCGGCCCAATTCCACTCGCGCGCCAAGACCGACTTGTGCCATATCTCGCGCGGGTCCGCTGCCGTGAACCGTAAAATCACTATCGGCTGCGCCTTCGAAGCTCGCGTTAATCGCTTGTGTCTGCATGCCATATTGATGAGCCGAGGCCAGTTGCGCGTTCAGGCTCCAGGCACGGCCGATCCAGTCGATATCTTTACGCCATTGCGCACCCAGTAGCGACCGCATTGAATTCGCCGTATTCCCGGAGACGGCCAGATTCGCCGAATCTGCTCCGGTTTCAGTGAATGCCGGACTCTCCACACTCTGCATTTCAAGCGCCACGAATGGCGTGAATACACCGAATTTCGCCATTGGCAGATCCACGCCGTTACGTAGCGATGCGAAGTACTGGTTTCCATCGACGTTTCCAAGCGCTGTGCGCGGGGTATCGGTGAAAAGGAGGGAACGTTTCATTTCATCGTCATTGCGCGCATAGCCAATCGTGGCCTGGAGCCAATACGCTCCCGGCACATAGCTGCCGTAAAGCGCAGCCTGATAGGTATCAAATTGGCCGTGAACAGGCAGCGTGTCCGTCGACGTATTGCCGTGGACAGCAATCAACGCGGCGCCCAGCGTGAACTGCGGCGCGACGCGATAATCGACGCCGGATATCACGCCGGCCAGACTTGTTTGCTGGCCAAGCCACGTGTCATATCCGCCTGTGCTGCCCGTGCTGCCGAGCACGCTGATCCACGAACATGCCCGCGTTCCATTGGCAGGTAACGCAGTCGCCTCGCCTGCCGCACATGCACCTGTGGTGCGTGCCGCGGTCAATCTTGAATCGATTGCGTCCATGCCCAGCCGCGCGGCTTCGAAGTGCGCGTTGGGGAACGCCGTATAGGCTTCCGCGCCCAGTTGGTCGAGTGCCGCGTAAGCCGATGAACCTTCGAGGTTCAGCAGGTCACCCGTGACGGACAGAAAATCGCTAGTCGGCAAAGCACCCGCGCCGATGCCCGCTACGCCGTGATCGAGCGCCGCCTCGACCGCTATCTGGTTTGGCGTGCCACCGGCGAACTGGAAGCCGCGTTGTACGTGAATGTATGCGTTGTTCGCGTCGTAGACTAACGTGGGCAAGACGAATGGGTTAGATACTGCGATGCCCGAGTAAGTGCCATTCAGTCCAGAAGTTGTACTAATTATCTTGTACGTGTCACTTGGCGTGAATAATCCAGCGCGCAACCGCGCTTGTACGGTGCCACCCTGTAGCGTTGCGGTGCCATCGACGCTGATGAGATCGATTCCTTGCGGCGAGACATTGGCTTCGTAGCGGCTGCCAGCAGTCTGGACGTATGAGCCAATGACTGACAGCGTGCCGATCGCCAAGGGCTGAAGAACGGTTGTTGCTGCGGTGCCCGTCACGCCCGGTGCAATGACGCCTTGCACCATGAGCGCGCCATTCAAGGTTCCTGTTCCAGTCAAGGTGGCGCCCGGAGCGACGATTATCGCCGGGCTGGTCAAGGTGCCTGTCAGCCTCAAGGTACCACTTTCAATTGCGCTGGAGCTACCTACCTGAACAGAACTGGACACGGTCCAGTCAGCGCCTTGCATCGCGAGCGTGGAAAAACCGTAGGTGCGGCCGGAGAGTGTTCCCGAACCCTGCAGGACCAGCGCATTTGCCGAACCGTTTCCGCCATCGAGATCGCCTGATACCTGACTGCCACTATCGAGCGTCAAGCGGTTATTCGACCCTGTAAAACTCACCGCGGCGCTATTTCCGGCCAAGGTTCCGGCGTTATAAACCGAGACGTTCGAACTGGCCTGTACGGCAGCGCCTCCCGCACTTGTAATCGATCCGCCCGGCTCATTCGTCAAGCTCGATGAACCTGTTAATGCATCGATCATGACGCCCGCTCCGTTTGCACCTTCCGCTGCGATAGATCCCGCGTTGGTGATCGAGACATTCGAACCGGCCTGGACGGCAACACCCGCCGCGCTTTTGATCGATCCACCTTGCTTGTTCAGAAGCGTCGTAGGACCGGTTGACGCATCGATCGTCATGCCCGCTCCGCTCCCTCCTGTCGCTACAATAGACCCTGCGTTGACGATCGAGACGTTCGAGCCAGCCTGTACGGCATTGCCCGCTGCACTTGCAATCGATCCTCCCAGCTCATTCGTCAAGCTCGATGAACCTGTTAGTGCATCGATCATGACGCCCGTTCCGTTTGCACCTTCCGCTGCGATAGATCCCGCATTGGTGATCGAGACATTCGACCCGGCCTGCACTGCAACACCCGCCGCGCTGTTAATCGATCCACCTTGTTTGTTCAGAAGCGTCGTAGGACCCGTTGACGCATCGATCGTAATCCCCGCTCCGCTTCCGCCCGTCGCTGCAATGGAACCCGAGTTGAGAATCGAAACGTTCGAGCCGGCCTGTACAGCATTGCCCGCTGCACTTGTAATCGATCCGCCCTGCTCGTTGGTCAAGCTCGCCGCGCCAGTTGACGCATTGATCGCAATCCCGGCTGCGCTACCCATCGCTGCGATGGAACCCGCATTGACAACACTCGTTCCCGCACCGTTCGCGATGACAGCGGCAGCACCATCGGCACTACTACTTATTAATCCGCTATTGATTACACGACTCGAATCATTAACCGACACCGCGTTTCCCGACGAAGCGATAATCGCGCCGCCGGACGCCACCTCGATATCGATCCCCGTTGCCCCCGGCGTTGCTATGACGCTACCGGTCAACCGCCCTGCCATCTCCACGCCGCCGCCGCTCACGAGCCATGTCTGCGCGGCACCGTTAGTGCCGGTGAAAGTCCAGATGCCCGAATCGTTCTTTTGCAGAATGTCGAAGCCGCGATATTGTTCCGTCGCGCCAAGGCTCGACATATCGAATCTTCCCGAACCGGTTCCGCCAAGAATCAGCGTATTGGTGGTGGATACGCCATGCGCACTGGCATCGACGATTCCGGTAATCGCCGAGGTGCCCGCCAGAATCAAGGTATTGTTCTCCGGGCCGAACAGGATCGCCGTGCCGTCCGCGCCAGTGATACTGCCGCTGTTGTAGACCACGCTGCCAACTCCGGCCGTGCCTTCAGTCAGATCGATTCCCGTGCCGTTCGCCGAAAGAATAACGCCAGCGTTCTGAACGGTAGTCGCGGAATTGGCGAGAATGGCGGGGCCATAGCCTGCAATTCTTCCGGTCGAGAGATTAATGACCGTTCCGCCGCTCGGCAAGTGAACCCCCGACTGAGCTTTCGTTATGTCCAATGCAGAGCCGCCAATGTCGCCTCCATTAGTGACCGAGCTATCTGAGTTATTGGCAAAGATGCCATCCAGGTGGCCGACGATCGAGGCACCGGCGGAATTGGTTACGTTACCGCCGTCGTACAAAGCGATGGCCGTGCTGCTCTGGGTGATTACCGATCCGTTATTGACGATCACCGCCGGGCTGTCAAACTGAATGGGGAAATGACCGCCAATAACGGACCCGTTGTTAGTTAGCGTCCAGGGGCCGTCGTGATCGATGTCCCCGTATATGGCGTCACTACTCTGCGTGCTCGTATCAATATACGCGCCGGCAATCACGTTGTAGGGGTTGCCCGCCGGAGTCAATACATAACCGGTCGCGGAACTGCCGAGATCAGTTGCATTTGCTTTCCCCACCATGCAATTGATCAGGATCAGGACGGTTATAGACGCGTCCCGCCAACGACGCCCCGTTTTCGACTGACGTACCAAACGACCGGAACATTCCCTTTCTGACCTGTTCGAAGCACGCATTGCCCATGTCCCGGACGATTAAATCCCAGCACTCTAGACCGTCGCGAGGGTATTGACCATGAGCCGGAATACCTTCAAACATGGAATGAAATGCTGAGACTGACCGCTGCAATCCGTCATTCGTTTCTGCTACGGTTTGTGCAACAACGCGCTACATTCCCCGCGATAAAACCGCCGTACCCACTGTCACCACACCCAGCACAATATTAACCAGCACCAGCCTTCTGATGGTACCCACCGCCCTCGCGCCATCCGGCCAGTTTTGCGATTGCACTGCGCGGCGGATTTTCGGGAATACACCAAAACGGATATGGCCGAAAATCAGCATCATCACAATGCCGAGACCTGCCATGGCGTGTAACGGCAACGCCGCCTGGGCGCCGCCGAATTGCGTCAGCAAAAACCCGCCCGTCAGCAATATCACCAGCACCGATGCCGCCACCCAGTTAAAGAATCGAGCGAATACCGACTCCCATAACGGCAACCTCAATTGCGGCGATAAATCCGCTATTGCCGGCCGCAGGCAGAAGTGAGCGAAAATCATCCCGCCAATCCAGACCGCCACTCCCAACAAATGCAGGAACAGCGCCACTTCAATCGCTTTGTTCATTAACGTTCCTAAATGCAGGTGAATCACCGGTTCCCACTGCCGGGCCAAGCGCTTAATCACGCAAGCACTTATCCGCCACTTCGGCCACCACCTTTTTCATAAGGTTCGGGCGTTCGACTCAGCCAGACGGAGCCAGTTCAAGTATTTTCGAGATAAACAAACGCCCCGGGCCGGCTTAGCCAACCCGGGGCGCGTCAGTGCGCGTCAGTAATCAGCCTTCGAACACCGGCCGCAACTCCGTCACCTTGATAGTGGACTCGGGCGCACGGCCCTTGCGCGCCCGTTTGCCTACGTGGGCTTCCAGAGCCGCACCGCCAAGTTTCTCGTCACGCGCCTTGCCGCCCCGGCCTGTACCGATCAGCACCAAACCGCGTGCGTCGATAGCCAGCGCCTGCCGCAACGTCTCCTTCGGATCGAGTGCCATCAAAATGACACCACGGCCACCGCCTGACAAGGTCTTCATCTCATCTATATCGAATACCAGCAGGCGTCCATTACTCGACAAGCACGCGACCTTCGTGGCGCCCGGCAGGACCGGCATGGGCGTCAGCGGTGCCGCGCCTTCGTCGATGGTCATGAATGACTTGCCCGCCTTCACCCGGCTCACCATGTCCCCCAGCTTGGCCATGAAGCCAAAGCCGTTACTCGATGCCAGCAGCAGCGGCTGCTCAACCGGAGCGGCGAAGTAATGCAGCAGGTGAGACCCCGACTCGAGTTCGATCAGCGACGTGACCGGCACACCATCGCCGCGCCCGCCCGGCAGGATTGCAACCGGCACGGAGTACACGCGCCCGTTGCTGCCCCACGCGATCAGCATGTCGGGCGTACGCGCCTGGAACGCAGCGTAAATGCCGTCGCCGGCCTTGAACTGGAAGCTGGCCGGATCGAGGCCATGCCCCTTCAACGCCCGCACCCAGCCCTTCTGGGATACCACCACCGTCACCGGCTCGTCGACCACCCGCACCTCGAACGTTGCCCGCTTTTCAGGCTGGATCAACGTGCGGCGATCGTCGCCATATTGCTTGGCGTCCGCTTCAATCTCCTTGATCAGCAGCCGCTTCATGGCGGCGTCGCTGTTCAGCAACTCTTCGAGCTTTTCCTTTTCGCTGCGCAATTCCTTCAGTTCCTGCTCGATCTTGATTGCTTCGAGCCGCGCCAGTTGCCGCAAACGGATTTCAAGAATGTCGTCGGCCTGACGCTCGCTGAGACTGAACCTGTCCATCAACGCCTGCTTCGGGTCATCGGCTTCGCGGATGACACGGATCACTTCATCGATATTCAGAAAGACGATCATCCGCCCTTCAAGAATATGAATCCGGTCGTTCACCTTCCCCAGCCGATGCTGCGTGCGGCGCGTGACCGTCGTGAAGCGGAAGCCCACCCATTCGTGCAGGATCTCGCCGATGCTTTTCTGGCGCGGCCGGCCGTCCGCGCCGATCATCACCAGGTTGATCGATGCGTTCGACTCCAGGCTCGTGTGCGCGAGCAGCGAATTCACGAACTCCATCTGGTCGATACGGCTCGACTTCGGCTCGAACACAAGCCGCACCGGCGCGTCGCGGCCGGATTCGTCGCGGACCGTGTCGAGCAAGGCGAGCAGCGTTTGCTTGGTCTGCAACTGATCAGGACTCAGCGCCTTCTTGCCGAGCTTGATCTTCGGGTTCGTCAGTTCCTCGATCTCCTCGAGCACCTTCTGGCCGGATGTGCTCGGCGGCAATTCCGTGATGACCAGTTGCCACTGACCGCGCGCCATGTCCTCGATCTTCCAGCGCGCCCGCACCTTCAGGCTGCCACGGCCGGTTTCATAGGCCGCCGCGATCTCAGCCTGAGTCGAAATAATCTGCCCGCCGCCCGGAAAATCCGGACCGGGAATCAGCTCGACCAGCCGTGCGTGATCGATCTTCGGATCGCGGATCATCGCAACCGCGGCCGCCGCGACTTCACGCAGATTGTGCGAAGGAACCTCGGTCGCCATCCCCACGGCAATGCCCGACGCGCCGTTCAGCAGCACGAACGGCAGGCGCGCGGGTAAAAGCTTCGGCTCCTGGAATGAACCATCGTAGTTCGGCATGAAATCGACGGTACCCATGTCGATTTCATCCAGCAGCAATTTCGCGATCGGGGTGAGACGCGCTTCCGTGTAACGCATGGCGGCCGCGCCATCGCCGTCGCGCGAGCCGAAATTGCCCTGCCCGTCGATCAACGGATAGCGCATTGAAAACGCCTGCGCGAGACGCACGAGCGCGTCGTAGGCCGACTGGTCGCCGTGCGGATGGTATTTACCCAGCACGTCGCCCACCACCCGGGCCGACTTCACCGGCTTGGCGGTGTTGGCGAGGCCCATCTCGTTCATCGCGAACAGGATGCGGCGCTGCACGGGCTTCTGGCCGTCGGAAACGTCGGGCAGCGCCCGGCCTTTGACCACGCTCACCGCATAGTCGAGATACGCGCGCTCGGCGTAATCGCCGAGCGTCAGTTTTTCGCCTTCCGGCGCGGCTTCTTGGTCCGCGAAGAGATCGTCCATCAGATTTCCAGTGTTATGCGTTGACGAGGTTCAGGGTGTACGTACAGCGTCAGGTCGGGCGTCGCCTAAGCCGAAGCATGAACGCGTCAAATGTCGGCTTCAACTTCGTTGCCCTTCTCCTCGAGCCAACTGCGCCGCGACGCCGCTTCGCCTTTGCCCATCAGCATCGTCATGCGTGTGACCGTGTCGTCAAACCCAAGATCGCCCACCTGAACCGGCAGCAGACGGCGCGTGTCCGGGTTCATCGTGGTGTCCCACAACTGCTCCGCGCTCATCTCGCCCAGCCCCTTGAAGCGGCTGATCGACCATTGCGTCTCGCGCACGCCGTCCTTCCTCAGCTTGTCCAGAATCGCCTCGAGCTCACCTTCGTCGAGCGCGTAGAGCTTTTGCGCCGGCTTCTTGCCGCGCGCGGGGGCATCGACGCGAAACAGCGGCGGCCGCGCGATGCATACATTGCCCTGCTCGATCAGCTGCGGGAAGTGCTTGAAGAACAGCGTGAGCAGCAGGACCTGGATGTGCGAGCCGTCCACGTCCGCGTCCGACAGGATGCAGATCTTGCCGTAACGCAGATTCGAGAGATCGGCTTTCTGGTCCAGGCTGTCCGGACCGTGCGGGTCCACGCCGATCGCCACCGCGATGTCATGCACTTCGTTGTTTGCGAACAGCCGGTCGCGCTCGGTTTCCCACGTGTTCAGCACTTTGCCGCGCAACGGCAGGATGGCCTGGAATTCCTTGTCGCGACCCATCTTCGCCGAGCCGCCAGCCGAATCGCCCTCGACCAGGAAGAGTTCGTTGCGCGAGATATCCGTCGATTCGCAATCGGTCAGCTTGCCGGGCAGCACCGCCACGCCCGAGCTCTTGCGCTTTTCGATCTTCTGCCCGGCACGCGTACGCGCCTGGGCCTGGCGGATCACCAGTTCAGCGAGTTTCTTGCCGTACTCCACGTGCTGGTTCAGCCACAGTTCGAGCGCGGGCCGCGTAAACGACGACACGAGTTTCACCGCGTCGCGGCTATTGAGGCGCTCCTTGATCTGCCCTTGAAACTGCGGATCCAGCACCTTCGCCGACAACACGAACGACACCCGGGCGAACACGTCTTCCGCCAGCAGCTTTACGCCCTTGGGCTGAAGGTTATGCAGTTCGACGAAGCTCTTGACCGCCTGGAACAGTCCGTCGCGCAAGCCCGATTCATGCGTGCCGCCGGCGGGCGTCGGGATCAGGTTGACGTACGACTCGCGCAACAACGGGCCTTCTTCGCTCCACGCCACGACCCACGTTGCGCCCTCGCCTTCGGCGAAGGTTTCCTCAGTCGATTTCGCATTGCCCGCGAACCGCTCGCCTTCGAACAAGGGAATAAGCAGGTCGCTGCCGCCCATGCCTTCGAGCAGGTAACCACGTAACCCGTCCTCGTATTTCCAGCTTTGGCGTTCGCCGGTTTTTTCGTTAATGAGCACGACTTCCACGCCCGGCAGCAACACCGCCTTCGAGCGCAAGAGCCGCTGCAATTCACCGACCGGCAGATTCGGCGAATCGAAATATTTGGGATTGGCCCAGGCAGTAACACGGGTCCCGGACTTCTTCTCGCCGCGATTCATGGCGCGGGTTTCGAGCTGCTTCACCACGTCGCCATTCGAAAAGCCGAGATCCGCGACCTTGCCGTCACGCCACACGGTCACATCCATCCGCGTGGACAACGCGTTCGTCACCGATACACCCACGCCGTGCAGGCCGCCCGAAAAGGTATACGCACCGCCGGCGGCCTTGTCGAACTTGCCGCCCGCGTGCAGGCGCGTGAACACGATCTCGACGACGGGCACGCCTTCTTCCGGATGCATGCCGAACGGAATGCCGCGTCCATCGTCTTCGACAGATACCGAATGATCGGCGTGCAGCGTGACCGTGATCTGCTTGCCGTAGCCGCCGAGCGCCTCGTCGGAGGCGTTGTCGATGACTTCCTGAATGATGTGCAGCGGATTTTCAGTGCGGGTGTACATGCCGGGCCGTTGCTTGACCGGCTCGAGACCCTTGAGCACCTTGATCGATGCTTCGCTGTATCCGCTGTTCTTGCCGCTGTCGGCGGCGCTGGGTTTTTTCGTGGACATGTCTGGACGTGGGTCCGGCAGTCCGGGTGGCCGCGACTCGAATTCGATAGCAGAATTCAGAGAGCGGCCACGCCGGACAACCGGCGAATGCGTGAACATAGCGGGCCAACCCGGCCAACCGCGCCTGAGCCGGCCGCGCCGGATTGCGCGTTATTAACTCGAAACCGCGACGGCCTCTCGCCTGGACTACAGCGTTTCACTGCAAGGTGTCACCACGGTGTAACCGCGGAAATCCTTCGGTGACCCTTTCCTCAAGGCCGTGCGCCCGAAAACGCGACGTATTTTACTGTTTTCGACAATTTTTTCGATATGGGGAAGACACAGGTCCCAAAGGCCGGCTTACTTGCGCTTTGCTTCCAGTTCTTCCCAGCGTTCGAGCGCGACCAGCAATTCCTCGTCGATAGCCGCATGCCGTTCGCTCAGCCGCGTGCCTTCTTTCGGATCTTTCGCGAACACCGACCCGTCTTCGAGCTTGGCCGCAATCGACTTTTGCTCCGCTTCGAGTGCGGCGATCTGCGTCGGCAGCGCCTCCAGCTCGCGCACTTCCTTGTACGGCAATTTGGTCGAGCGCTGCGAATTGCGACCGGCGCCGCTGTCTTTGGGCCCGTCTTCCTTCTTCGCTTGCTTGGCCGTGTCGCGGGCGGCGTCGAGAGCGATTCTCTCGGAACGTTCGCGCTGGATCTGCCAGTCGGTGAAACCGCCCACATATTCGCGCCACATGCCGCCGCCTTCCGACGCAAAGACCGAGGTCACGACGTTGTCCAGGAACTGGCGATCATGACTCACCAGCAGCACGGTGCCGTCGTAGTCGGTGAGCAGTTCTTCCAGCAATTCGAGCGTCTGGATATCCAGGTCATTGGTCGGCTCGTCCAGCACCAGTACGTTCGCGGGCCGGGCAAACAGACGCGCGAGCAGTAGCCGGTTGCGTTCCCCGCCCGACAGCGAGCGCACAGGCGAACGCGCGCGCTCGGGTGCGAACAGGAAGTCGCCCAGATAACTCATGACGTGCTTCTTCACGCCGTTCACCTCGACCCATTCACTGCCTGGGCTGATGGTGTCGGCGAGTGTTTTGTCGAGGTCGAGCTGCGCGCGCATCTGGTCGAAATACGCTACCTGCGTATTCGTGCCGGTGCGCACCGTGCCTTCGTCCGGCGCGAGTTCGCCCAGGATCATTTTGAGCAGCGTGGTCTTGCCCGCGCCGTTCGGACCGATGAATCCAAACTTGTCGCCGCGCATGACGGTGGCGCTGAAGTTGTCGACAATCGTTCGATCGCCATATTTCTTCGTCACGTCGGTCAGTTCCGAGACGATCTTGCCCGAGCGCTCGCCTTGGCCCACATCCAGCTTCACGTTGCCCTGCACGTTGCGGCGTTCGGCGCGCTCGTTGCGCATTTCCACCAGCCGCGCGATACGCCCGACGCTGCGCGTACGCCGCGCCTCCACGCCCTTGCGGATCCACACTTCTTCCTGCGCCAGCAGCTTGTCGAACTTGGCCGCTTCGACCTGTTCGATCTCAAGCTGTTGCGCCTTGCGCGTCTGGTACGCGCTGTAATTGCCTGGATACGACAGCAAGCGCCCACGATCCAGATCCACGATGCGGGTAGCAACCTTGTCGAGGAAAGCCCGGTCATGGGTGATGAACAGCAAACCCGTGCGCAGCGTGACCAGCATCTCTTCCAGCCAGCGAATGCCGTCGAAGTCGAGGTGATTGGTCGGTTCGTCCAGAAGCAGCACGTCTGGTTGCACGACCAGCGCACGAGCCAGCGCCACGCGCTTTTTCATGCCGCCCGAAAGCGCGCCCGAACGAACGTCGCCGTCCAGCCCGATCTGCTGCAGCGTGGTCGCCACGCGGGTTTGCCAGCTCCAGGCATCGTGCAGGTCGAGCGAGGATTGCAGCGCGTTCATGCGTGTCAGCAGGTCGTCGTGCTCGGGACCTTCGGGGGTATCGGCAAGTTTGTGCGCCACGACGTCATATTCGTCGAGCAGTTCCCGCGCATGGGACAAGCCGGACGCGACGACGTCGAACACCGACGCCTCCAGGTCGAACTCGGGTTCCTGCGGCACGTACACGGTCGTGAGCTCGTTTTGCCGCGTGATGAGGCCGTCGTCCGGCTTGGTGAGCCCGGCGATGATCTTCAGCAGCGACGACTTGCCCGCGCCATTGCGGCCGATCAGGCCGACGCGTTCGCCCGCTTCGAGTGAAAAGTCAGCGTGATCGAGCAACGCAACGTGGCCGAACGCGAGTTGCGCGTTCGAAATGGAATAAAGCGACATGGGAGGCAGCCGGAAAAGTGCAAATACTGGAAGGGGCCATTGTACCGGTCTTGACCGGCGCGCCTGGCGGCCGCTTGCAGGCCCTATGCCATCAGGACAAGGCAAAGCTGCCCGATAAGCCGCAAAAAAACGCGGCCGCGCCGCGTTTTTTGAGATGAGCGCCAGGATCAGAGCGGCCCGGCGCCGGCCGATGACCCGCGGCGCGAGGCCGTTACTTCACATGGATCTTGATCGTCTGGCTCATTTCCGGTCCAAACGACTGGTGTGCGCCGTCGCCGAATTGCAAGGTCAGCGTGTGATCGCCCGGGGGCAGCTTCACGTCCGCTTCCGTCTGCATCTTGCCGAAATGCAGCGATTTATCGTTCATTGGAATCACGAGCCCCTTTTGCATCGGGCCTGCGTCGATCAGCACATGGTGGTGGCCTTTTTGCGGATCCATATCGCCGGCCGGCGCGAGCTCCATGCCTTCCAGGCCGAAGACCATATGCACCGGGCTTGTGACGGTTGCACCGTCTTTCGGTTCGACGAAAAACACCCGGGCCTGTTGCGCGTGCACCGCAGCAGCCACAAGGAAAACGCTCGACAACACCGCTCCCGACAACATTTTCTTGAACATCATTTTTTTCGCTCCCAGAAGAATGCGGCTGCCGGATCAACTATCCATCCAGACAGGCCAAAACGGTTTCGTATAACACGCGTGGCGTAATCGACGCGGCGCGACCCGCCGGACGACACACAAGGGACTCAAAAACCGCCGGGGAGAGGATACACCGAGCATAAGAAATCACGCGGATCCGTGCTTCTGCCCCGCCCGGGCTACGTCACTTCGATGAACCGATTCTGACATTCCGGTACTATGCGGGTCGCCGGACGTTTCGGCAGCCACGCGCGGCATAACCCGGAATACGAATTTGCCGGCACAACGCCGCCGCGTGGAATATTTAACGATGTTTTGTCGAACGAGAAGAAAGAGTCTGTTTCGGTTCGACGAAAAACACCCGGGCCTGTTGCGCGTGCACCGCAGCAGCCACAAGGAAAACGCTCGACAACACCGCTCCCGACAACATTTTCTTGAACATCATTTTTTTCGCTCCCAGAAGAATGCGGCTGCCGGATCAACTATCCATCCAGACAGGCCAAAACGGTTTCGTATAACACGCGTGGCGTAATCGACGCGGCGCGACCCGCCGGACGACACACAAGGGACTCAAAAACCGCCGGGGAGAGGATACACCGAGCATAAGAAATCACGCGGATCCGTGCTTCTGCCCCGCCCGGGCTACGTCACTTCGATGAACCGATTCTGACATTCCGGTACTATGCGGGTCGCCGGACGTTTCGGCAGCCACGCGCGGCATAACCCGGAATACGAATTTGCCGGCACAACGCCGCCGCGTGGAATATTTAACGATGTTTTGTCGAACGAGAAGAAAGAGTCTGTCGTGAGTGAAGTTTTAGAATATAAAAGCTGGGTTTGTCTGATTTGTGGTTGGATATACAACGAAGAAGACGGTTTGCCGGAAGAGGGCATTGCGGCCGGAACCCGTTTCGCCGAGATCCCGGACACGTGGCGTTGTCCGTTATGCGACGTCGGCAAAGAAGATTTCGTTGCAGTCGAGTTCTGATCCGGCTGCGGGCTTAGCCGTTGCATTCGGTCGTTTCAGCCTGATTTCGCGCCGGTTCAGCGCGCGACCACAATCAGCTCCCGGCTCGCGGTCGATACCGCCGCCCCGTCCCAATCGCCCTGCCACGCGAGATGGCGGAACCCTGCCAACTCAAGTTGGGCGGTGAGTTCGTCCTGGGTGCGAAAGCGCAGTTCGCTCGCGGACGTCAGCGTCTCGTCTGCCGCCTTGAATCGATAATACGTGTTGAAGCGAATGCCCGACTCCGGGCTTGCGCTCACGTCGTCCTGCCACACCTCCACCTCGCCGACTCCGTCCACCTCGATTAACCTGCGTGATCGCGCGGGCGTCCAGGATTCCCACGCTCGCACGGCCGGATTGCGGCTCTCGAACGCCAGGGTGCCACCTTCACGCAGCGCGTAGCGTGCAGCTTTGAGCGTATTGAGGAACGTGGTGTCGTCGAGGAAAACCTGCGCGACGTGGCCCGTCATCACCAGCAGGTCGGCGGGCGGCAGCAAAGCGAGCGCGCGGGCATCGCCTTCAATCCACTGAACGCGGTCCCCGTTCGGTCTATGCCGCGCCACGTGCAGCATCTCGGGCGCGGGATCGACGGCGATGACCCGATGCCCCCGCGACGCCAGTTCACACGCGAGCAAACCCGTTCCGCAACCGAGATCAATTACGCGCTGCATGCCTGTGGCCAGCGCCAGGTAGAAGGTTGTATCGGCGGCGAAGGGGTTCAGGGTGTCGTAGAGCGCGACGAGGCGCGGGTCAGTGTAGAGCGTCGATGGCATCAGAAAAGTTGGCAGCGTTTCATCGGCTTAAGTGAGCAAGCGCGTCGCGCATGGACTGGCTTGGCACGAGGATGGAGCCCGCGAACGGCGTGTTGAGATCGAGGATCACGAGCACCGTCGACGCTATCGATAACGCCCCGAGCGTGATCGTAACAAGCGCCAGTGCGTTACGTGGTGCGATCAGGCCAAAGCAAAGGAAGATGATGAGCAGCCAGAAGACGAGAATCCGGTCGAACGGCGAAGAAGCCGAACCGCGCGCTTCCTCGACAATTTTCCAGCGTTGCTGGATCAGTTGGTCAAACCGCTCAAGCGCTTCTTCGGCGAGCTTCTGGTGGAACGGATCAGCCGGCTGCAACTCGCGTGTGTATCGTTGTGCCCGTTCAAGCATCGCGCCCAGTGCGCTGCTATCGAGTTTACCGGTGCCGGAGCCCGGCACCGGCGTTTTTTGATAATCGTTGCCGGGAGGCGGCGGTTCCCGCACCCATGTGGATGCGATCGCGGCCGCCGTGTAGGCGCGCAGGATCCGGCGGGGAGCGTCGGCATCCGGGCCGTACTCGCGCAAGCTGTCGTCGAGCTGGATCAGTGCAGCGGCATAGGCACGGATGTCGGCAGTGGTGGTATCGAATAGAGTTTTCGACGATGCCGTCAGCAAACCCAGCACAAGCGCCGCGAACGTAACCAGCATGCCGACCACAAGTTTCAGCAATTGTACGGTTTCATGCGCCTTGTGTTCCTCAGGGAGTAGCGGACGCACGAATACACCAAGCCCCGTGGCCGCGAGCAGGCACAAGAACACGACGGCAGAGGTTTCGAGTTCGGTCATGGCGAGGCCCGGGGACGTTTGTATTATCGGATGAAGTAGCGGTTTATTCCAGACGAGAGGATTAATGTGGCGGCTCTGGCGCGATTAAGTTGACCCTGTGATGAAGTGGCAACGATAATCGGCAGTTCTACTTGTTAATCGACCGGTGAGAAAGGGCATGAATCAGACGAAATACTGGGTTGCTGCGTTTGCTTTGGCAGCCAGCGGGTGCGCGTTCGCCAACGTCGCCGCCGATAACGTCATCCGCAGCGCAGCGCCTGCGAACGACCGCGTCATGGGCAACGAGTGCACGGACAAGTCGATCAAACCATTCGCGCGGCCAAAAGACAGCACACTGTCGGACGATATGTTGCGAACGGCATTGACCTTGATCTCGGGTTTGGCGGGAGGCAGCAATCGCGGGGCTGCGACTGACGTGTGCGGAGAGCAGTCGGCGCTTTAGGTTGTTGCTTCACGGCTCCACTCACCGAGCCCGTCATCTCCGCGGATCTTTCCGGCCTTGCTCAAAGCACTTCTGATTCGAGCGGTCGCACAACTCCCCTTCCCTGCCTGACGCTGCGCCAAAGCTATAAAAACAGCCAGTTGCCCTCGGCTGAGCACCTTACCCGGCAGAATTCGAGCGCAGCACGTCGGCCAATCCCGGCTGCTTCCAGCCTTGCGAGCAACTTGTCACTATGCCAGTGCGCGAGAACGCGGCATCGCTGCGCATTTTTACGAATATTGGGTGCCAGAGCGTATTATCTGAGCCGCGGGCGTTGTTGTTCAGCAGCTTCGTGCAACGTGGAAACGAGAGTGTCAGGCGCTCAACCTATTCGGCTCGCACGAATCTTTTCAGTCACTTTTCAGTCACACTTCCCACTGAAAACCTATGTTCAGTCCCGTCGCACTTTACGTTGTCGGAATTATGTCCGGCGCGATCAGCGTGGTCGTATTTGGCTCGCTGGTGCGGTCCGGGATACCCGGATTGTTTCGCTGGATCAGTGCAAACGTCCTGATGGTGGTCGCACTTGTCGCATTAGCTTTAGATGACAGTTCACCGACACCGCTGACCATTGTGATCGCGAGTTTGTTATTCGCTAGCGCCGCATTCCTTGTCCTACAAGGTTGCCGACTATTCTTCGGCCTTCGACCTTCGCGCCTTTACGAGGTCGCTGCGTTCACGATGCTGGTGATTGGCGTTATCTACTGGACCTGTCTTTCGCCGAACGAAGCGGCCCGGGTTGCCTTGATGTCGGCCTTTCTCGCCTACGTTCGTTTGTCGGTGGGTTGGATAACCTACACCAGGAGGCCGCTGCATCGACCGGGGTACAGTTACCAGTTCGTCGCGATTATCGCCGCGCTCGGCGGCCTCGTTCATATTGTTCGCGGGCTCGCCGCTGGCCTCGGCTGGGAACATCACACACGGTTCCTCGAGCCAACGCCCATGACCATTGCGTTTCTCGCGGTCGGCATCGTCACCCTGCCATGCCTCTCGATCGGCGCGCTCATGCTTGCGTATGACCGCATGGCGGAGAGGATGGAGCGGTTGGCAGCTATCGATGAGCTGACCGGCGCCCTTGTGCGACGCGAGTTTATGGCTCAGGCCGAGTTGCAGCTGGAGCGTACCAACCGCGCAAAATCCCGCTTCGCGATTGCGATCCTCGACATCGACAACTTCAAAGCGGTCAATGACGCTCACGGCCACGCGGCCGGCGACCGCGCGCTCGCTCACTTTTCGTCGATTGTGTCGCAGGGCATCCGGCGAGGAGACATTTTTGGGCGGCTTGGCGGGGAAGAGTTTGCAATTCTGTTCCCTGAAACAACCAGGGCGGACGCGCTCACGTTGGTGAACAGTTTGCGCTTGCATCTGGCCGCGTCCACGTTAAACGTGACTTGCGGAGAAGTGACGTGCACGTTCAGTGCTGGCGTGGATGAATATCAAGCTAGTGAAATGCTGGCAAACCTGATGGCACGAGCCGACGCAGCGCTCTACTCGGCCAAGGCCATGGGACGAAATCGCGTCGTGTTGGCGGTCTCTACCGGCGACGAGGCAGTCGGAGTCACGAAGGACGCACCGAAACCGACCTGACGGTTTTTTTACGGAAGCACGTCAATCTATACCTGGTTATCAGCGCAGCTATTGTGGCGGTGCGGGCATCGGCGGCATAACGGTTGCGATCGATTGCGCTGTCCTGCTCGCGCGGCCGTGCCTGGCGCCTTTCGTTTTAAATGTCTTTGATATACTCTGCCCGCTGCGCCGGATCTATGCTCACCAGCGTTCGCCGACGGGTAAGATTAAAGCCATTTTCTTTGCCCGAAGCCGTTGAACAGCAAGGTCGAGCGGTCTGGGACTGCTACCTCTTTGTATAAGTCGCCAAAAGCGCCGCTCTGTAGCAAAAGCGTAGCAGCCAAGTTAAGCAATCAGGTTTCACAGTGCGTCACGGCGCTTCATTTAGGAAGAAGCGAATCGGCCGGAAACGCACGTTGGGAAAGGACAAAGCCGGTATGAACAGGGCTTGGGTCCACCCGCTGAATTATCCATCTCCCCGTAGTTCAATGGATAGAACAAGTGCCTCCTAAGCGCTAGATGCAGGTTCGATTCCTGCCGGGGGGACCATCTTAGTTCCCAGTAGTGCCCAGCAATTTCCAAAAACCTCGCATGCGTCGAGCCCCCATCGCTGGCTGTCCTAGCTATGCCGCTCGCGGAAACCATCCCGCATCCGTGTCATGGAAAACCATTCTCTGGTCTTCCTTGCGGTCCAGATCAGCGATGCGGCCAATGAGTTCTTTGAGCTTTACATTGCCATCAACTGATTCCAAATAGATCGCCCGAATCATACGGTCTGCGGTCTTCGGAATCTTGCCGCGCCGCTCCCACAACGCAACAGTCTGCTCTGACGTGCCAAGGAGATCCGCAACGCCGTGCTGGGACAAATCCATCTCCTTGCGCAAGAATCTGAATTCAGCGCCCGTCAGGTGGCTCTTGCAAGCCACCGCCCGCCCGATGGCTTTGTGCAGCCCATCAGCGTCTTCAATTGAAATGGCCTTTCCGTATGGGGTCTTCCGCTCGTTGTAGCCGTTTTCCAGCCACACGTTCTGAAGCCCGATCTCTGTGTAGTGGTACATCGTCTACCTCAAAAAACAGTCAACACAACAACCCAACCGCCATTCTCAGCGCGCTCTAGTGCGACAGCCACCCGAACCTCATCGCCAGCATTTCTCCTCGTAAGCGTGCATTGCGAGTGCCCATGAATGTTCGTGTGCGAGGGCTCGGTTACCAGGCCGCTGCGCAGGCAGTCATACACTTGCGTCGGCGAAATTTTCCGCTCCTTCATCCGCTTCTTCGAATGCGGCGTGAAAAACACTCTAGACGTGTCTTTAGCTGCGTCGCTTATCAGGCGCCTCAAGCTTTGATCGTTCAGTCGGAAGGGCGTGGGGCTGGAAACCATACCCATAATTATTATGGGTAACAGCAAGGAATGCAAGTAACTTAAATATCGCTGGGCGTCAACCCACTCGAGCCGGACGCGGTTGCCGGCGGGGCTTTTCTCTGCCGTTATCGTCTTGCGGTCTTGCGGTCTTGCGGTCTTGCGGTCTTGCGGCATTTCCTGCATTTGTCCCGACACCGCCGCCAAGCCGCGCGTAAGCGACGTAGACCACGCTTCCCAATGCACGAAGGCCCCGGAAAGCGCTACTCTTAGCGAGCCCTGTTTCGCCTCGCCGCGTGTCGATTTTTCTTCGGGACCCCACCATGGCCACGACCTTCACCGTTTTCAAGGCTCAACTCAACATGCTGCTTCGCGACCAGCCGCGCGGCATGACCGCGGACCTGACCGATTTCGCAGTGGCTTATTGGGACGGGCGTCAGGTAGTGGGCGCCTACTTGCGCGATGCCGGCCATGTCGATGAAGTGTTCGACCTGGACGAGAACGCTTTCGAGCAGTGGCGCGACGAGTTTGTTGCGTGGTTAGCCAATCCGCGTTTTACAGCGCGGCCAGACCTGCTCGCGTAGACAAGAAGGAAGAAAGGAACAAGCCGCCGTTCGATGCCGGCGGATATCAGCGCGCTCCGCTACTGACCGCGCTTTAACGCTACTTACCGCGCACCGACCCAGAATTCGTCGTCGAGTGCCTGGAAGAAAAACGCTTCCAGCGCGTCCTCCGACAAATCGTCGAGCGTAATACCGCGCAGG
Organism: Caballeronia sp. LjRoot34; assembly: GCF_964253815.1. Taxonomy (NCBI): domain Bacteria; kingdom Pseudomonadati; phylum Pseudomonadota; class Betaproteobacteria; order Burkholderiales; family Burkholderiaceae; genus Caballeronia; species Caballeronia sp. LjRoot34. The sequence continues at coordinate 1,109,349 of NZ_CAXUSB020000001.1, read as the reverse complement.
CGGCAAAGCACGTGGAGCGTCTCGTCAGCAGCAATGACGAGATTCCGAAACGCGGTGGCGGTGGGGTTGGTCATGTCCATGCATCCGCTAACGGCCACTATTGCAAAAACTTTAGACCCATACGCACGATATTTTCGACTGGCCCCGTCAATCCGGATCCTGACAGGCCAAGGTAATACGTCGTAAGCAACCTGTGGACAGGCGTCTCGCATAAAAACACCTGACACCCATTGCGAGCGCCGGTCACATCGGCATCAGAAACGATCCTTGGATTCGCCCGCCGAGATAGACGCCGCCGAATTCGTCTTCAAGTGCGTTGAAAAAGAACTCACCCAATTGCGCATCGGACAAACTGTCGAGTGGAATCTGCCTCAGGTGACAAAGCAATTCCAACGCTTCGTCGGCGGCATCGAGTGCGCTACGGGTATCGGTATAAGCGCGTTTATCTGGATTCACGAGCGCAATAAGGGCACGGGTCGAGCGGGCTTTAATGCCTCGCTGAAAGACTGAAAGACTGAAGAACCACGCCGTGCCATCCATCGCACATTCGCAGCGGTCCGCCCCAATCACCACGGACCGATGATGTCATCGCCCAGCGCGTTGGAAAAGAACTCGCCAAGCTCGTCGTCGGAGAGCTCTTCGATATCAACCCCACGCAGGCGGCAGATCAGTTCGAGCGTTTCACCCGCAGCTCGGATGAGAGCGCGAGAGGCTTCGGGGGAGGGTTCTTTGGTATCCATGCCAACACTAACGGCGCCGATGCAAGGAACTTTAAGCCCGTATTACCCGTGTATTAAATCGCAGCGCCAGGCAGCACGCGTGAACAAGCTAGACCCACTACCCTGTCATTCCGGCTCGACCGGAAAGCGTCGGTTCAACTCACGCTTCGCCCAATGAAGCGCTTCGTTTTCAGCGACATTGCTGGTCGGCGCCATCTCGCCCGCATTCGTCTTGAGCGGCAAGCTGCCCGCCTGCACGGACCAGTCCCAGCGGGTGCCGCGTTGTTCGACGAACACGTCGATGACATGTTCATTGTGCATATAACGCATGACTTCTCCCGTTGGCAGGACGCGATCCTAGCATGATGACGCGCGAGGCTTGCCGTCAGCCTCGCCCTGCCGCTTCGTGCTCGTCGCACCAGTCGAGCGCCCAAGCCCGCGCGCACGCGATGGCATCGCCGTCGTTATCGAACGCGTCTATGTCGCCTGACTCGTGCTTTTCCGGATGCGCATCGTCCGCTGCCGGCATGCGGATCATGCGAGCCTGCGCGTAGTACAAGCCATCTTGATCGTGTCGTGAGCGACAGTCGATGTGAAAACCCTTGTAATCGAAACGCATCGGCGTATTCCTCGCAAAAATGTAAACGGTTGGCCCGTTCCAGCAGGTTCGCGCAAGACGCGTTCCGCCTGAACATGCGACCAGGCGTTACTGAGCGGACGCAGGGCCGTCGTATTGGCCCCATCGGTCCTCGCAAACTCGTTAAAATACGCCGACCTTGGCCGGACGAACGGAGCGCGAGCGTAATTCAATACCCAATACCCCGCCCCGTCCCGACCGAGCAAGCGGACACCTTGTACAAGTTAAATACCGTTTAGACACCGTTTGCCCCTGCCCAATCTCGCCAGCCACGGATTCCGCTATGAAATTGCTTGCCGCTGTCGCCTTAAGCTTGTGTTTGTCGACCGCTCACGCCTCACAGGAAACCGATGCCTGCGATGCCCATCGCCAGACCCTCGAAAGGCAAATGGCGACCGCGCTGAACCAGGACAACTCGGCGCAACTCGACGCGCTGCAAGCCGAACTCGACAAGACCAACGCCGAATGCACGCCCGACGCGATCGCGCAAAAACGTGCAGACGCATTGAGACGCCACGACAGTGCCGTGGCCGAGGCCAGGAATCGTTTGCGTGACTGGGAAGCGGAGTTGGCGCGCGCCAGGAAAAAGGGCACGGATCAGCTGAACATAGCGGCCTGGGAGCGCAAGGTGAACCGGGCGCGCGCCGATCTGGACCGGGCAGTGGCAAGACCCATTCAATAAACCGCTCACGAAGGATTCGTACCGGCCAGGAGTTCGCTAAAGTTTTTTTCATCGCTGCCGTTAGGCATTGATGAACTCCTTCATCGATATGAAACTCCAGGGTGCGCCTTCCGCGCTGTTGGCAGACCAGGAACTGACGCACCTCGAGCTGGTGCTGCGGCGTTCATTGATTGACGACGCGTTGTGCCCCATCATGCCGCCCACCTACTGGCGCGAGCGGCTTGCGCTGGTCGCGCGGAGCTCGCATCTTTCTCACACGCAGATCCAGACGGTTCATCGGCTGTATCTGCAAATCGACGCCCACGAAGCCGGCAACCGGACGCTCGATACCGCGCCCGGATTCAGCCCCGACCCAACACCGCCAATTCAGCCCGTGCCACGCATGGTCCTGCAACCGGCCCCGGTTCGCCCGTTCGCGAAAGACCGCTCGTAAGCAGGTTTAAGCAGGTCGCACGAGATATCGCACGGACGCTCAGTGCCGGTGCCGAAGCCACCAGTCGCGTAACGTGCCAAAGCCGGCGTGACTGCGGCGGCCCAGCATGCGGTCGCGGAATTCGTCACGCCAGTCGTGCGCGAGCACCGCAATCGCGAGCGCGGCGAGCGCCGCGAGACCAACGAGGATATTCGCCAAACCCTCCATGGCGCCCTCCATTCCGGTCGACTGCCATGATTCAAGCATAGGTCAAGCGCCTGGAATCGGGGCGTGGGCAGGGGATTTAATTCGCTTGTTCTAGGGCGCTCATGGCTTGTTTGCCGGGGCGTTCTTCGCGTTGGGCAACCGGCTCAACTTGAGGACGAAATCGCGGTGTTTGTCGTGGAAGTCGAACGTGGATTCGACAAGTTCGCGCAAGCCCTCGCGCGGGTCCATCGTGTCCAGATGCAATGACTGTTCGAGCGCGCGGATCTTGCCGTAAGCCTCATCGATAACCGCTTCGTACAACCCTTCCTTGCTGCCGAAGTAGTAATACAACATGCGCTTCGTTGTGTTGGTGCGCTCCGCGATGGCGTCGACCCGCTTTCGGACCTCATTCGGACCTTCATCGCAGGCGGATTCTTCGAGAAAACCCTTGTTTCAAGGGCTTTCGCCGGGTTTCGCTATACTTCCGCAGAATTTTGCAGACCCGGTTGCGCGCCCTCACAAGGAATCGAATGACTCACAAGCAAGCCCTGGCCCGCGTTGCGTCGGCCTTCAACTCGATGGTCAAGCCGACCCTGATTGCATGCGTTATTGCAGGTGGCGCGTGCGCCGCGCCACTGAACGCTAACGCACAAAACGCGCCCGCCCAGCAGCCGTTTCCCGCTCAGACATTGCCGCCGGGCCATCCTGCGGTGCCGCCGCCGTCACCGCAAAGTCTCGCGGCCGAAGGCGTGCGCACGAGCGCCAACATTGCACGGGGAGCCGCCGATATCTGCCACATCGACCGCGTGAAGATCGACAGGTTCAAAGTAATGACGCGCAAGAGTTTTCCCGCCGCGCCCGATTTCGACGGCGAGTGGAATCTCGGCTACAAGGAAGCGCAAGCCACGGTCGACCGCTTCTCGGCGATGAAAACGAGCAACCCCACCGAGTACGCAAAGGAGATCGGCGAAGCGTGCCCGGCGCTGACCCAGGGTATCGACGAGGTAACGAAATAAGGAAGCAGCGCTTAGCCGGCCGTGCCGTAATGGGCACGCTTTTCGGCGTACATGGCGGCGTCGGCACGTTGCAGCATGACCTCCAGCCGCTCACCGTCCCGCGCGGTGGCCGCGCCCATCGCAAAACTCAAGGGCATGCCCGAATAGAACTGGTTGTTGACCTCAAGCAGTTGCCGGATGCTTTCGATCACCGCAGCGCCGCCGCGTTCGTCTACGCCAGGCAGGAGCAGCACGAACTCGTCGCCGCCAATGCGCGCGGCGTGGCTCGGCTTCTCCACCGCCTTGCCGAGGACTTCGCCGGCGCGCCGCAATAACGCGTCGCCGGCCGCGTGACCAAGTTGATCGTTGACGGTTTTGAGACCGTTCACGTCGACGGCGACGGCAGTCACCGGGAACGGCCCCTTGCGCTCCAGCCGGTTCATTTCATCGATATAAAACGAGCGGTTCTTGAGTTTCGTCAGCGCGTCGTGCTTGCCGAGAAATTCCAGGTACGCCTCCGCTTTCTTGCGCGCGGTGATGTCGGTGAGCGCGACGAGAACGAGATCCCAATCGGCTTCGTGGCCGGGAAACACCGAGAATTGCAGATGCACATGCAACTGCTGCCCTTCCAGCGAATAGTTGACGACCTCGCGCTGATGAAACAGGCGGTTCTCCCATAAATCGATGAGCTGTTCCTGGAAATGGCTCACCATCTCGTCGCGGAAAACATCGCCCAGACGCGCGAGCAACACGGCTTTGTCCGGTGCGCCGAACATGGTCAGCGTGTGCTGATTCACGTCGAGCACGTGAATTTCCTGCATGCAGCGCTCGACGAATTCCGGATGAACATTCGTGAACGTCCGGAAGTCGACAATCCCGCGTTCACGTATATCGTCCAGCAGCGCCTTCACTGAGCTGAAGTTCTCAACCCACAGCGAAACGGGCGAATGCTCGAACAGGCCGCGCGCATAAAGCTCGCTCAGCGCGGCCTTGCGGCGCACATCTTCCAGTTCCGTAATGTCTTCGACGGTCACCAGCACGCGGTCCCAGGTTGCTTCGTGACCAGGCAGGATGACCGCTTTCAGCAATACGTCGAGCCGCTTGCCGTCGAGCGCGTAATTCACCGTCTTGCTCACGAACGCCGGTTTGCCGGACCATAGTTGTTCGAGTTCGTCCGCGTGGGTGAGCAGCATGTCGTCGCGGAAAACGGCGCCGAGATTACGCACCAGATGGTCGATATCCTTCGCGCCGAACAGCGAGAGCGTGCGCCGGTTGACCTTGATCAGCCGGATGCGCGACGAGCATTCGGCGATCCGCGCCAAGTCTTCAAGCAGAAAAGCGCGCAGGTCGACAACGCCCTGGGCACGCCAGCCTTCGAACACCTCGCGCACGGCGCTGAAATCCTCGAGCCACAGCGAAACGGGCGCGAGGTCGAACATATCGGCATCGTCCGCCGGCGCGTTCGATGCAGTCGTCGATGCCGCTGCCATACTCTGCAAAGCGCGCCCCTGGTTGTTCGGCATGTCCATCCTTTTCCGATGATCTAGCTTGATATGGTCCGGTTCCGCCATTTTATGCGCAGACGTGGCGCAAGAATGCTGGAAGGAAATAATCAAGGGGACGCAAACGCCGCGGCGTTGAGCAACAATGAAGGACTTCAGGCATGTTTGCTGCGCGAAGGCGCTGAACGGCCGCACGCCTTGCGGCCTCCACAGGCCCGCGCGAATGGCTGAACGCCGGCCACGCGCCGGCATATCAAGCCCCTTTAAAACCCTGTCAAAGGAGACACGTTCCCATGGCTGACTTTCGCATCTGGTCCGATGAATTCGCGGCCAACGGACATCTTTCGAAGAATCATGAACTCGATCAGCAAGCATTCGGCGTAGACGGCGAAAACATCTCGCCCGCGCTGCAATGGGACGGCGTGCCGGTCGAAGCCAAGAGCCTCGCTCTCACCGTCTACGACCCCGACGCGCCCACCGGCAGCGGCTTCTGGCACTGGATCGTGGTGAACATTCCGGTGGACACCCGCTCGCTGCCGCAAAACGCCGGCAAGGCCGACGGCAGCCTGCTGCCCGCCGGCGCGCTGCAAATGCGCAACGACTATGGCACGGTTGGTTTCGGTGGCGCGGCGCCCCCTCGCGGCGACAAACCGCATCGGTACATTTTCCGGATTCATGCGCTGAAGGCAGAGCACCTGCCGCTCGATGTCTCGACGACCAACGCGGTCGCCCGTTTCATGACGCATCTGAACGAAATCGATTCGGCCACCTATACCGGCCTGTATCAGTTGAAATAAGCGCCGGATCAGGATCGCGCGCGCCATCTGGCACGGCGTCGCGCGGCCCTGCGCGTGTTGAACGCGTTTTCAAGTAAACCGTCTGAAAGGCGCGAGCCTTACACTTCGCGGCCCCCTTCCTCTTCCCTACCGATGGACGCAGACCAAGGTCTTCCTCTTCCCCAGCGCTATTGGGCCATCCTGGTCGTAGCACTCGGCATTACTCTCGCGGTACTCGACGGCGCTATCGCGAACGTTGCGCTTCCGACCATCGCCCGCAATCTGAACGCCAGTCCCGCCGACTCGATCTGGGTGGTCAACGCGTATCAGCTCGCCATCACGGTCTCGCTGCTGCCGCTCGCCTCGCTCGGTGACCGGATCGGTTACCGGCGGGTGTACATGTCGGGACTCGCGCTGTTCACCATCGCATCGTTCGGCTGCGCGCTCTCCGGGTCGCTGACCTCCCTTGCCATTGCACGGGTGATACAAGGGTTCGGCGCAGCGGGCATCATGAGCGTCAACACGGCCCTCATCCGCATGATCTATCCCAGCGAGCATCTCGGCCGCGGCGTCAGCATCAACGCCTCCGTGGTGGCGATCTCGTCGGTGATCGGACCTACGGTTGCGTCCGGCGTTCTCGCGATCGCACCGTGGCCGTGGCTCTTTGCGATCAACGTGCCGATCGGCATCGCTGCGTACGCGGCCGGCTGGAAAGCGCTGCCGCGCACGCCGGGACACCGGCAACCCTACGACTATCTCAGCGCGCTGATGAACGCGGCGGTGTTCGGCCTCGCGATCACCGCCGTCGATGGGCTCGGTCACGGCGAACATCGTTCGTACGTGTTCGCCGAGTTTCTCGTGGCCGGCGTGGTCGGATATTTTTTCGTGCGGCGGCAACTGACGCAGGCCTCGCCGCTTTTGCCTGTCGATCTGCTGCGAATCCCGGTGTTCGCGCTGTCGATCCTCACGTCTTTCTGCTCGTTCACCGCGCAGATGCTGGCGTTCGTCTCGCTGCCGTTCCTGCTGCAGAACACCTTCGGCATGAGCCAGGTCCTGACTGGCTTTCTGATGACGCCGTGGCCGCTGGTGATCGTCTTCATCGCGCCGCTCGCCGGCATGATGTCCGACCGGTATTCGGCGGGCGTGCTCGGCGGCGTCGGGCTGGCCCTCATGATGCTCGGCTTGCTGCTGCTCGCGACAACCGGCGCACATCCCGCACCCGTCGATATCGCGTGGCGCATGGCGCTGTGCGGCCTGGGCTTCGGATTGTTCCAGACGCCGAACAATCGCCAGATGCTGTCGTCGGCGCCGCGTCATCGCAGCGGCGGCGCAAGCGGCATGCTCGGCACCGCGCGGCTCTCGGGACAGACGCTCGGCGCGGCGCTCGTTGCGCTGATCTTCGGCATTGCGCCGCAGCACGGTACGACCATTACGCTGATCGTCGCGGCGGGCTTTGCAGCCGCAGCGGCCATGGTCAGCCTGATGCGGATTTCACGCGGCAAGACGCCCGCGACAGCCTGAAGCCGACGTGCCCTGCTTGCCTGCCTTACAGGAACCTGGGCACACCCTTTGCTGAATTGAACGAGCGTGGCTCCGAACACCGGAGCCGGTTCGTTCAATGCATAAAGGAGCGTATTTCATGGCTGATTCCCTCAATGGTTACAAGGTCGCAATTCTCGCTGTCGATGGCTTCGAGCAAGCCGAACTGGTCGAACCGCAAAAGGCGCTGAAGGCAGCCGGTGCACAAGTCGATGTGATCTCGCAAAAGCCGGGACAGATCCAGGGTTTCGTGCACACCGACAAGGGCGACAAGGTCAAGGTCGACGCCACCTTCGACCAGACGCGTGCCTCCGATTACGACGCAGTCGTGTTGCCGGGCGGCGTGGTCAACGGAGATGCGATCCGCGTCGATGCGAAGGCGCAACACATCGTGAAGCAGTTCGATAAGGACGGCAAACCCATCGCCGTGATCTGCCACGGCGGCTGGCTGCCGATCTCGGCGGGAATTGTGTCGGGCCGCACGCTGACGAGCTGGCCGACCCTGCAGGACGATATCCGCAATGCCGGCGGCACATGGGTCGATGAAGAAGTGCATCGCGATCGCAATCTCATCACGAGTCGCAAGCCCGACGATCTTCCTGCGTTCAACAAAGTCATTATCGAAGCGCTCAGCGAGCGAAAGAAAGCAGCCTGAGTGCGGGATTCCAGGTTGTTTCCGATTGTTCCGATTGTTCTGATTCGCTACGGAGAACCGAATGACGAAATCGATGCCGACGAATATTCGCCAAAGTTTGAACGCTTTGCATCCTGGTAAGGGGCTACGAATGTCACGGCGCTGCCTGGGCGCTGGCACGATCGCAGCGCTCGTACTGAGCGCAAGTTTTGCATCGGTGAATGCGAGCGCGCAAAACGGCAACGCGGTAGCGCCGGCACGCCCAGGGTCGGACGGCGCGGCGACGCCTGCGCCGTCCGATGCGGCGTCCGCGCCTTTGGCCGCCTCCCACTTTTCCCAAGCCCAATTGTCGCCGGCCGATCAGCAGTTCGTGCAGGACGCCGGCACGGCGGGCGCAACTGAAATCGCGGCCAGCAAGCTGGCATTGACGAATTCATCTGATGCGCAGGTCAAGAGCTTCGCGCAACGGATGATCGCGGATCACACCCGGCTCGCGCGCAACCTCGATATTGTTGCGAAGCGGCAAGGCGTTACCGCGGCGCCGAGCGCGGATGCATCAGTAACGGGAAGCCTGGAGTCGTTGCACGGCGCGGACTTCGACAAGGCTTACATTGCACAGGTGGCTGTGGACGGGCATCGGAAAGCAGTGGCCGTCTTTAGTACCGAGAGCAAGGACGGCAGTAACACGCCACTCAAAAACCTTGCCGCCAGGGCGCTTCCTATTATCAAGCATCACTATGCAATGGCACAGCAACTCGCCAGACTCAAGGGCGTGACATCATGACGGCCGCCTCCGCTGCGCTCGCCTCGACCGTTGCGCAACCTCGGCCAGCCTATGAGGACTCGACCATGCATATCCAGTTTTCCGACGCCACGCCCACCTACGACGGCGACGATTTCGCCCTTCATTTCGCCGCGCTGATCGACGGTGAACCGGTGATATGTTCCATTTCCGCCGAAGCGCTCGAGGATCATTTCGGCGCTGCGTCTGCACGAGAGGACGACCTGCTCGCGGCGTTCGAACGGGGCCGCGCGAGGATCCGCTCGGTGTGCGCCGAAGCGCTTGACAGCAATGGCGGAGAGGGCGTCGTATTACGTAGCGGACTGTTCCGCGTGGCGGGCATGGAGCCGGAATGAGCAGCGCGCTCCATCCGTCATTGGTTCACTGGTGCGGTTCATTCGCACGGTTCATTGAGGCGGTTCATTGAAATAAACGCTTCCCGGAGGTCCTCATGTCTCTGATCATTGCAGGACGGTTTCAAACCTTTCCCAAAGCCGAATCCGCAGCCCAACGTCTTTTTGCGAGCGGATTTCTCGAAGAGGATGTGACGCTTTTCTACGTGGCGCCGAGCGGACAGCACGCACGGCTCGCCACGGGCGGCGATCACTACGCAGATGCCGGGGCGAAAGAGGCAGGCAAGGGAGCGGGCAAAGGTGTCACGATCGGCGCGGTGATCGGCGCGATCGTGGGCGCAGGCGTTTTTGTGTTGTTCAAAACCCCTTGGCTGGCGGCGGTGCTCGCCGCCGGGGCAGGGGCCTATGTCGGATCGCTAGCTGGCGCAATGGCGCATGCGCAGTCCGGCAAACGGCCGGCCGCCGATTCGACCAGCACCGAAAATCATGGCTCGGCTAATGCCCTTGACGCGAGGCATTCCGGCGTTGTCGTCGCGGTGCATGTCGGCCCGGAATTGCAGGCGCAAGCAGCAGCCATTCTTCGCGATGCGGGCGGCATGGAAGTCGAGCGTGCATCGGGTCAATGGCGAAACGGCCGCTGGGCCGACTTCGATCCGGTCAAGCCACCGGAGCCGGTTCGGGAATTCGCGGAACCGCGTGCGTAAGGTTGGGTAGGTCAGGCGTCGAGGTAAATCAGGCCGCTCGGCGAGCGGCCTGATTTACCTCACATGTTTAGGAAAGCTACGAATTACACCCATAGTTGAACCCGTGCTCTCGATGGCGCACTTGTGCCGCGCATATCATTCGTCGATTCGCAACTCGCGCGCTGGGGACCGTTCATCAATGCTGACGCCGCCGGGTTGCAAAGGCCTTTATGCGTCGATTGCGCATGCGCGGCCGCGAGACTCCCATCGATCTCGTGCTGACGCACTTGCAGCACGATCGCGGATGTGACGATTGCAACGAACACAAGAAACTCGCGGGTATTAACGGTCATTGCTTCTCCAACATTCAGTTTTGGCAGTCATTGTGCAAAGCCCGTGCCACGTGCCAAGTATTGGCTCTATTTTCTAGTAGCGATTACTGAATTGATGACAGACCGCTAACCCCAAAACCATTCGCCCTTTGGCATGGAACGCGCGAGCATCGGGCACAGCCGTTGCGTCTCTCCCTTGGACCGCGATCCGGGGAATCAGGGGACCGCGGGCCATCTTCGATTACTCAAAGGAGGTTCATATGAGCACTAACATCGTATCGGTACTGAACGATCTGGTTGAAACGTCGAAGGACGGCGAGAAGGGCTTTCGGAAGGCCGCTGAAGACACCAAGGACGCAACCCTGAAGCAACTGTTTACCGGCCGCGCCGAGGACTGTGCACGCGGTGCGCAGGAATTGCAGGATGTGGTCCAGCGGCTGGGTGGAAAACCGCAAACCAGCGGGACGGTCGGTGGAGCGCTACATCGCGGCTGGGTGGACATCAAGTCGGCCGTGACCCATCGTAGCGATCACGCGATCCTCGAAGAATGCGAGCGGGGGGAGGATGTTGCGAAGAAAAATTATCGTGACGCGTTGGACAAGGAACTGCCGGCGGACGTGCGGGCGGTGGTCGAGCGCCAATACCAGGGTGTAATCGAAAATCACGACCGCATTCGCGATCTGCGCGACCAATACGCTGCTGCCAAGCCGTAACCACGGGTCGTAGGCTGAAATCACGCCGGCGCGCTGAAAGGTGCGCCGGATTTTTTTGAATTCTCACTTATGAATTCGCATAACAATTCGGTATCCATATTTATTTTTATGCTCATCAAAACGACGATGGACGTCAGAAAACCCCGCCTGCAGCAGCCGAGGCACCCCTGCCGCTTGAGAGTGCAAAAGCCGGTACACCCGGCAAGGCAATCTTTTTTGTTTGATTCATGAAAATTTCCCTTCCCCGGGAACCGGTTCATAGGGATCAAGCGAAGCCTCAGGTCCGTTACGAGCGGCTGACTACATCAAGATTAAATATATTCGGACTTCTTATTAATTATTCTGTAAAACTGCGTCCCTTCCAACCAGATACCAACGTACAAACAAAACGGACAGCGAGCACGCTGTCCGTTTTTCACCGGCCCTTTACTCTACAATCTTCAGGTGGTTGCGCACCGATGACACGCCGTCCACCTTCGACACCACGTCTTCCGCACCGCTCTTGTCTTCGGCCGACGGCACCGTACCCGTCAGCGACACAACGCCAGCACGCGTCTTCACATGGATATGCGTGGACTTGACATTCTTGGCGCCCAGCAATTCCGCCTTGACCTTGGTCGTGACTGCCGTGTCATCGACCTTGGTACCAATCGACGTGGAGGCGCCTGTCGATGTCGTCGCGGTTTGTGCACTGACGTTAAGCGCAAACACGACACACGCGATACTGCCGGCTGCCTTCAGGATTTGGGTCGATTTCATCGTGATTCTCCTTCTAGTTGGTTTAAAAAACTGCGGCGTTGCCGCTGTCTTATTTGAGCGTAGGCCGCCTCGTACGGCCGCAGCATCTTTGCTGCAAAGCCCTGCTCGTTTTCATACCCGCAGCGCCAAGACCCCACGGATAGTAAAAGGTCAGACGCAAAGACCGTGCCGCGCCGGCCGCGATAACCGGCAAATGAAACGTTGAAGGCCGCGTCGAGACCGTACGCTGCAACGCGCACCCGCTGTTTTGTCCATGCGATGTTTACCCGCGACGTAAGACCTGAGGCGCTGCTTCCTATCCGCAGTGCTTTTGCCCGTGCGCGTGTAAAAAATGCGCGCATTTGCCGGCCGATCGAACGCCCCGGCATGGCGCCAGCGAATGAAAATCGTATTGAAACCTAGCGCTCACGCGCTCTGCGGCGCGCATGGCATGACTGTTGCTCTTAAGGACCCACGAAAGTCCTAACATTGAGGAACAACACGCAATGCCGCCTTCCCTCGAACTACGCACCAAGCAAAGTCTTGCGCTCACGCCGCGCCTTCAGCAATCGGTTCGTCTGCTGCAACTTTCATCGCTCGAGTTTCAGCAGGAATTGCGCAACGCGCTTGATACGAACCCGTTCCTTGAGTACGACGAGACGCAAGCAGAAGACAACGCGCTGTCGACCGACAATGGCAACTCCATGGCCGACACGCCTGCGCCCACCGACCAGAACGCGCCCGTCGATGCCCCCATGAGTGCCGAAAGTAGCGCCGACACCTCGGAGAGCAATGACTCCCAGTCGCATGAGGACTCCATGAACGAGTTCTCATCCGATCCGTTCGGCCGGACATCGACGCGTAATAACGGCGATGGCGAAGGCTCCGACCCGGCCGACTGGGTTCGCATTGAACCCTCGCTGCATGAAACGCTGCACGACACGCTGCGGCTTTATCCGATCAACGATCGCGACCGCGCAGTGGCGCAGCTCATCATCGAAGCACTCGATGACGACGGATATCTGCGTCAGGATCTGCAGGAACTGTCGGAGCTCGTGGATATAGAGCCGGCGTTGTCCGAGGATGAGTTGAACATCGCGTTGAAGCTCGTGCAATCGCTCGACAAGCCTGGTGTGGGCGCGCGTAACTTGTCCGAATGTTTGTCGCTGCAACTCGACGCGCTGGACCCGGAAACGCCGGGACGCGAAGTCGCACTCGAGATTGTCACCCATTATCTCGAACGGCTCGCGCGACGCGAGCAGGCCGAGTTGCAGAAGAAGATTGGCTGCAGCGCGGAAGAACTGCGCATTGCCTGTGCTCTGGTACGCAAGCTCGACCCCAAACCGGGCGCGAACTATGGTGCGGCTGAAGACAACTATGTGGTGCCCGACGTGATCGTGCGGCAGGTAAAGAAGAACTGGGTGGTGACGATCAACCCCGCCGTGCTGCCCCGTGCGCGTATTCATCGCATGTATGCCGAACTGTTCGCACAATCGGCGGGGGCAAGCCGCTCACCGCTTGCCCAACAATTGCAGGAAGCGCGCTGGCTGATCCGCAACGCCCAGCAACGCTTCACGACGATCCAGCGCGTGGCGGAATGCATCGTGTCGCATCAGAAGGCGTTCTTCGACTACGGCGAAATCGCGTTGAAACCGCTGGTATTGCGCGATGTCGCCGATGAACTCGAACTCCACGAGTCGACAATTTCCCGCGCGACGGGCAACAAGTACATGTCCACGCCACGGGGCATCTTCGAGTTCAAGCACTTCTTCCCGCGCGAACTCAGCACGGAAAGCGGCGGTACCTGCTCGGCCGCTGCCGTGCGCGCCCTGCTGAAGGAAATGATCGCGAAGGAAAGCAGCAGCGATCCACTGTCCGATGTGAGTCTCGCCAAAATGCTTGCAGACCAGGGGGTGATCGTGGCGCGCCGGACGGTGGCGAAATATCGCCATTTGATGAAGGTGCCGCCGGCGGAGTTGCGTCGCGGTTGAATAGACGATCCGGCCTGAAGGCTGGAAAGCAGGCTGAAAAAAACGCTCCTCGACTATGTCCAGGGGCGTTTTTTATCGCCAGCCGGAGGCTTGCTGCGTGCGCCTGCGCGCGACCATTGCCGACACCTCCGCGCCCAGCAGGAACACCGCCGCCGAGTAGTACAGCCACATCAGGATGATCGCGAGCGACCCCGCCGCACCGAATGTGTTCGCCATGCCCGCGTGCTGCAGATAGAACGCAAAGAGCCGTTTGCCGCACTCGAACAACACTGCGGCGGTCAATGCACCGAGCGCGGCATCGCGCCATTGCATGCGCGCGCTGGGCAGGAATTTGAGCAGCACCGCGAATGCCAGCACCATCATCAGCAGGGAAATGGCTCGCTGCGCTAACGCGGCGATCAGGAAGGACGGCCCGCTCGTGCCCAGCACCCACTGACCGACCAGGACCACGAGGGCATCGAGGACGAGCAACGCAACAATCAGCAAGGCCGCGCCCAGGACGAACGCGAAAGAAATCGCGCGGACCCGCAAAAGGGCAATGATGCTGGCCCGGGTGCCCGTGATGGGCGCAGGCCAGATCACGTTGAGCGCCGTGTGGAGCGACGAAAAGGTTGCCGAGGCTCCGACCAGCACGCCCACCCCTGACAAGATCGCGGTGCGCGTCGCGATGTCCGCATGCCACGCGTTGGCGACGATCGATTCCAGGCCGTGCGCGGCGTCGGCGCCCACTATCCCGGCGATTTCGCCGAACAGACGCCCCTGGACCGCATCCGCACCGAAGAAGATGCTCGCCACCGCGATGATGATTACCAGCGTCGGCGCCAGCGAGAACGCCGCAAAAAACGCGATCGCCGCTGAAAACATCAGCCCGTGGTCCTGCGCCCACTGCACAATCGGGTCCTGGATCCACGACCAGAAGGACTTCAGTCTTTGGTCTCTTGCTGCTGTGTTCAAGGCTGGGCGCTCCCGCAAGTTTTGCTTTTTGCGATGGTAGCGCGGATTTGAGGTTTGGCTGGTGCCGGTGAATTAACGCCGGCGCTTTCGTTTATTTGCTTAGTATTTCTTATTATTATTCTTGAACGCAAAACCGCACGCCCTGACGGGCGCGCCGTTTTGCAGCGCTTGCGTCCTAAAGGTCTTCATCGCTGGCCGGATCGGCGGTTTCGTCGTCTATCGCGCGCGCCTCGTCTTCCACACCGTCCGGCAGGATGTCCGAATCGGGTTCAAGATTGTTGTCACCATCGGCGGACGCCATCTCGCCCGTTCCATACCGGTCCGTGTCGCTGTTCAGCTCGGCTGCGGACTGGCCGAGCGCATGCGCGTCGAGTTCTTCCTCGATATCGCCCGGATAACGCTTCTCGCCCTGCACATCCGAGCCGCTATCGGACGAATCGCTTGGGCCCAATGCGCCGGTCCCATGTCCCTTGCCTGCCTCCACGCCACCTTCTTCATCCGGGTCCAATGTACTTCCACTCATGATCGCCTCCTGATGAACGTGTCTTCTGCGACGCAAGTCCCGTTCCGCCCTCATCGACCTCGCCAACAAAAAGCCCCGCAGCGATTTATCGGCGCGGGGCTGGATTCGTCTGAGGCTTTTAACTCGATACTTGGCTCTGTACTTGGCTCTCCACTCAGCTCGCTACGCGCGCCGGGCGTTTCGCCTCCGTCACCTGCCTCACCGCTTTCTTCGTGACCGATGCAGCTGTTGCCACGCTGCGGAGATCGGTCAGGAACGAATCGCGCCACACCGACAGATTGTTCTCACGCAACGGCGCCATCATGTCCGCGTGACGTGACTGGCGTTCCGCAAGCGGCATCGACAACGCCCGCTCCAACGCCTCGGACATCTGCGACAAGTCGAACGGATTGACGACCAGAGCGCCCGGCAACTGATCCGCCGCGCCGGCAAACTGCGACAGCACAAGCGCGCCCGGGTCGGCCGGGTCCTGCGATGCCACGTATTCCTTTGCCACGAGGTTCATCCCGTCGCGCAACGGCGTGACGTACCCAACCTGCGACAACCGGAACAGCGCCATCAGCAAACTGCGATCGTACTTGCGGTTGAGATACTGGATCGGCGTCCAGTCAAGTTGTGCAAAACGGCCATTGATACGCCCGGCCTCCCCTTCCAGATTCTGGCGGATGCGCTGATACGTCTGCACGTCCGAACGCGTTGGCGGCGCAATCTGGACCATCGAGACCCGCCCATGCCACCCCGGCGCGTGCAGCAGCAAACGTTCGAATGCCTGGAAACGCTCGGCAAGCCCTTTCGAATAATCGAGCCGGTCCACGCTCATGATCAACTTGCGGCCACGCAGGCTATCGCGCAGGCTCTTCACCGGCTTGCGATTCGAAAATTGCTCGGCGACCTTTGCAATGGCGTCCGGATAAATGCCGATGGGATACGCCCCGACCTTCAACATGCGTCCATGCGCCTGCAGCATCCCGTCTTCGCTGAAATGCCCCAACTGCCCGCGCTCGATGTAATCCACAAACGACTGCTTGTCCGCCTCGGTCTGGAAACCGACGACGTCGTAGCTGCACATCGCCTTGATCAACTCTTCGTGCGGCGGCACCGTCCGCAGGATTTCAGGCACGGGAAACGGGATATGCAGGAAAAACCCGATGGGATTCTTGATGCCCGCCGCCCGGCATTCCTGCGCGAACGGCAGCAAATGATAGTCGTGCACCCAGATGATGTCGTCGGGTTCGAGCAGCGGCTTGAGCTGTTTAGCCAGCGCCTCGTTCACCCGCGCGTAACCGGCATATTCCTCGCGGTCAAAGCGCGACAGGTCGTTGCGGTAGTGAAATGTCGGCCACAACGTGGCGTTGGAAAAGCCACGGTAGTACTGGTCGTAATCCCGCCGGGTCAGCCCGACGGTCGCATACGTCACGTTGCCACGCTTCTCGATGACCGGCGCCGAGGCCTCGCCCACAATCTCGCCGCTCCAGCCGAACCACACACCGCCTGTCTCCTTCAGCGCGTCCAGAACGCCGATCGCCAAACCGCCTGCAGCAGGTTTGCCTTCCTGGATCGGCGCGACACGATTCGATACCACGATCAATCTGCTCATTACTGCTTCACCTCATCAGTTGTCGTTGCTCGTTCGAATTGATCGGAATAGCAATGCAAGACACGTGCCTTTTTTACAATTTGGAAAATAAAAATTGTGTATAAATGTGACAAACGAACAAAAACACGCGGCCGTTGCGCGCCGCGCAGAAGATTTTCATGGTGGCGCGCATACACAATCCGGCTGCTTCAAACCCGATTCAGGCGTCTTGCTCCGACCCGAGATCCCGCTGGTAATCGAGCCCTTCTTTCCGGATACCACCCTGGTTATGGTCGCCATCCGGCGGTACGCCCGGCGCCGGTCGGTTCTGCGCGGCGGGGTCATGCGACGAATGCGGGTCGCCGGAACTGGCCGGATCAGCCGGAACAGCCGGAACAGCAGCGGCCTCTGGTGGGATCATTTTGGCTGGATCGGGCCGCGGCTCACGCTTCGATGAATGGCGTGCTGAACGACGGAGTGCGGGGTGCCTCATGGGTGCCTCCAGGAAGAAGGCCGTCGGAGAAGGGTTCGGCGGCGGATTATCAGCAAAATCCAGCAAGAATGACCAGACTCAATGCTCTCACCCAGTCATTCTTGCCTAATGCGTTGTAATGCCTACAGCGACGATGAAATATGTTCAATGCTTCCGCCACCGGCTGTCTCAATGCCGCGTGCCTGAAACATGCGGCGTTTCGTTCGGTCCCGGTGGCGGATCGCCGATCGGCTGACTCGGTGGTGATGGCGGCTCGCGCGTCGGATCGGGAATCGTGTCGGGGGGTTCTTGAGGCGACGGCGGTGTATCGGGATTAAAGGGCGGGTCAGGCGGCTGCGGGGTCTGGGCGTGGACCGGCATCAAATGCGGCGATCGTGAAACCCGCAACACTTGCCATACATGCAATACGTTCCGGGATTGGCGTTGAAACGAGGCGAGATCGGTCATGGCGGGCTCCCTGGATCTTTTGGTGATGACACTCGTTCGGATCGCGCGCAGCGGCCGATCCGGCCAAGGACTCTCGAGCTCGGACGCCTGCGGCCAAGGTACCGGACCGCCCGCGAGCCAAGCTATTCAGTCGCAGCAAGGGCCATGCCCCGGGTTCAAGTGCCTCTCGCATTCAACCCATGAGCGTTCTGACATTATCGGCGCTGCTTTCGCGCGCACCAACGAAAATCGCCCGTCCAAAGCGGACATCTTTCGAAGTCCCAATGAGACGGGCGCTGACTCAGTCTGCGCGTGATACCCGGCCGCTGCCAGCTATCATGCCGCGATGAACGATGAAACCATGAACGCTGAAACCTAGCGGCGGCTGGTGTCGGCGTCCCCTACTTCGCTGGCTTCACTTATCGCCGCTTTGTTCGCGGCGTCATCGCCGTATTCAACCAGCCGGTTGTAGAGCGTCTTCAGGCTGATGCCAAGAATCTCCGCTGCGCGCGTCTTCACACCGCCGCATTGCTCAAGCGTGGCGAGGATCAACTGACGATCCGCTTCGGCCAGCGAGGTGCCGAATGGAATAGTAACGGCCGTTCCCGCCGATGGCTTCGCCAGCGAGATCTGCAACGGCACAGCCGCGGTACTGTCCGACTCGGCGCCCGACATGATGTACGCGCGCTGCACGTAGTTCTTCAGCTCGCGCACATTACCCGGCCACGGGTACGACGCGAGCATGTCGCGCACAGCGGCCGGAAACGTCTTCTTGGTGTTGTAGCGTGAATTGAGCTCGTCGAGGAACGCCTGGCCAAGCAACTCCACGTCCGTGCCGCGGTCGCGCAAGGGCGGCAGGTTGATCGGGAAGACGTTGAGCCGGTGATACAAATCAAGCCGCAACTTGCCTTCAAGCACAGCCTGCTCCGGATCACGATTCGTAGCGGCAATCAGGCGTACGTCGGTCTCGAGTTCCTTCGTTGTACCCACCCGCATGAACATGCCCGTCTCGAGCACGCGCAGGAGTTTCACCTGCAATTCGATCGGCATCTCGGTGATTTCATCGAGGAACAGCGTGCCGCCGTTCGCGCGTTCGAAGTAACCCTTGTGCTGACGATCCGCGCCGGTGAACGAACCACGCTCATGCCCGAACATCTCCGACTCGATCAGGTTCGGCGAGATCGCCCCGCAATTCACCGCAATAAACGAATGTTTGCGACGCAGGCTCAACTCGTGAAGCGTCTGCGCGGCGACTTCCTTGCCGGTACCCGATTCACCGATCAGCAATACCGACGCCGCCGTAGGTGCCACCCGGCCGACCTGGTCATAGACGGTTTGCATCGCGGGCGAATTGCCGAGCATCAGGCCAAAGCGGCCCATGCGGCGCAGCTCGCCACGCAAGGTACCGATCTCGGCCTTGAGGTCGCCAGGACGCGGCAGGCGGCTCAGGATCGCCTTGACGCGCTGCATGTTGATTGGTTTGACGAGGTAGTCGGTTGCGCCCATCTTGAGCGCGCTGACCGCTGACTCCACCGTCGCGTGTCCGGTAATGACGATGATTTCCACGCCGGATCGGGGATCAAGGTCCTCGAACAGATCGACGCCCGAACCATCGGGCAGCTTGAGGTCGGTGAATACGACATCCGGCGTCTGGCGCACAAGCTGAATCCGCGCTTCGCGCAAATCGCCCGCAGTCGCTGTTGTCAGTCCGTCTTCGCCGATGATCGCGGCTAGTGCCTCGCGGGTACTGGGATCGTCATCGACAATCAATACGTGTGGCATGCGTCTTGAATTTATCCAAAGTGTTGAGGGTCACACGGCGCAGAAAGCGTCGTGGAGGTCTCTGGGACGATGCTATGAAAGCAGTACGCCGCCAGGCCGAATGGGCACCGAGAGAAACTCAAGTACGCCGAAAGATGAAAGTCTTTCCGGTTTCGCGAATGGCGCCTGACTGCGTCGCGCAATTATTGCCATATAGCGAACTTATTACTGTGGATGAGTCGATTATAAGGCTTTATCAAGATGAAACGCACGCCTGGGCGTGCGTTTCGAATAGTCTCTCTTGCCGCATGAGCCTGGTGTTCCGGTCGCGCATTGAGATTGCGCAATGGACCCGGCAAAGGCGTCTCTATTCGTCTCTCTATCAGCTATGCGGAAAATGCCATGCTTCCGGGGTTCCACCGAGCGCCCCGTTGGCCGGAGTGTTCGACGGCTTGACCGGCGCCACGGGCGGTGCAGCCGAAGCGCTTGCCGGCGTGACGACCTTGCCGCCCTCATCTTCCCAACGGTTCAGTTCACGCGTATTGCGTCTTGAAGCGTCGCGCTGTGCTTGTGCCCATCGCCAGGCCAGGACGCTGCCTATCGCGAACAATGCACCGAACAGGCCGAGTTTGGGTCGTGCCATTGTGATTCCTCCGTTTATCGCGGTTGTGGGGGTTACGGTTATCGCGAAACCAGGATGCCCGCCAGAAAGCCGATTCCCGCCGCAATGCCCAACGCCTGCCACGGATTGTCGCGCGTGTATTGCACCGTGCCGTCCAGACTGGCGCGATACCGCTCCTGCGCATTGGATTGTGCTGTTTCAAGCGCGTTGCGCGCTGCATCGACGTGGTCCCGCAAGCGCGTGCGCAACGCGTCCACGCCTTCAGCGGGCAACGATGCACTAAGCCGCACAAGTTCTTCCGAATCGTTCAGCAATACCTTGATGTCTTCGATGACCTTTTGCTTGCCCAGCGACATCTGAACCGTGGTTTGACTCATGTTATGAAACCCCTTGCCATTAACATTTGAGACGACCAGTGTGTCCGATACGTCTGATAGATGTCCCGCCGGACGTGGCGGCTTCTGCGCCCACATCACGATATCCGCGTGTTGAGTGGCGCCTGATGTTCCGAGCGCCGCAGTCGCATCGCGCGTAGCATGGCGCCCAGCACCAGCACGCCTCCGAGTGCGGCAAACGCAGCGCTCGTGACGCTCGCCGCCCGCGCGAGCGTCGGTGTGCCGGCAGCGCAAGCCATGACCACGCACATCAACGCGGTCACCAGCGCGACGGCGGCCCAGTGATAAAGGTTGATCGGTTCGGCCGTCAGTAGTTCCGGACGCTCGGTCACGCGCGACTGTGCGCGAGCCCGGCGGACGGGACGCGCGCGCGGTCGCACGGGAATGTCGAAGTGAAGGGAATCTTCCATGGCTTGGTGCCGGATACCGGCCTTTCATTGCAGATGCCAAGCGAGTCGCAGGTTTCGTGCCATCTCGGCCAATGCGTATGCCGGCATGGCGATGACCATCGATTGCGTGCAAAGCGCAGCGGCTCTGGCCACGTCAAACGCGTAACAATTACGCCCGGGACAGGTAATGTCCTGGCGATATCGGTGAAGCTTTCCGGCTCGCGGCAGGGGTTTCCATTCGTGTGGAGATTTGTGTATTCAATGGTGTGAGGAAGGACAACGACAAAGGGCACCGAAAGGACCAGGCGCATGCAAAGCACATTGGCGCTAAGTCGTTACGGATGGTTAAATACGGTTTATGAGATAAGCCGCATGCAAGCGCTGGTCCCTGAAATGACGGAACCGGTGCCGTCGAACGATGCTTCGCCTACCCGAGCGGCAGTCACAACGGGCCTGCCATCCGACTGGCCGTGACCGCTTCGGCCCTGCGGCGCCGCCTCGTCTTCCCCCAGCGGCCGAGCTGTCGCCCGAATAACATTTGCAGGACAAAGACTCATGGCGTCAATCGATCTGGACTCGCCGGCTGTCGCCTCCGGCGACACGCCATCGCAAAAAAAACGCAATGCTGGTGAAATTGCCGGGTTGAAATCGTATGGACTTTTGTACGGTTCATCGCCCGTGATGATGGAGTTGTACTCGCAGATCGAACGCGTGGCCGCCACCGATGCCACCGCGTTGATCATCGGTGAATCGGGGACGGGCAAGGAGCTGATTGCACGCACGATCCACGATCAGAGCGCCCGCCGCGAAGCCCCGTTCGTTGCCGTGAATTGCGGCGCGATCCCCGATAACCTGATCGAACCTGAACTCTTCGGCCACGAGAAAGGCAGCTTCACAGGTGCCGTGCAGGGACGCCTCGGCTACTTCGAGCATGCCAACGGCGGCACGCTGTTCCTCGATGAAGTAACCGAGATGTCACCGGTTCGACAAGTCAAGCTGCTGCGTGCGCTGGAAACGGGCACGTTCTTTCGGGTGGGCGGCAATGACCTGATTCACTCCGATGTCCGCGTGATCGCGGCGACCAATCGCGATCCGATTGTGGCGGTGAAGGAGAACGGCTTGCGAGAGGACCTGATGTATCGGCTCGCCGTGTTTCCGTTGCGCGCGCCGCCTCTGCGTGAACGCGATACCGACCGCGAATTCCTCGCGCAGCACTTCCTCTCGGAGATGAACGCGCAAGAAGGGACGAACAAGGCCTTCAGCAAACGCGCGCTCGACATGCTGCGCACGTACTCATGGCCGGGCAATGTGCGCGAGTTGAAGAACACCGTGTATCGCGCGTTCATCCTTGCTGAGAAGACCGTGGAGATTGCGCATCCGCATCTGGCATCGCGGGTTAAAAAACCGGTCACGCAAGGCGATGCGATGAACGTGTGGGTCGGCACGCCGCTCGCCGATGCGCAGAAACAAATCATCCTCGGCACGCTCAAGCATTGCGGAGGAGACAAACGCCGCGCCGCCAAGGCGCTCGGCGTGAGCCTCAAGACGCTGTACAACCGCCTCGGCACGTACGAGAACGAAGGCGACGGGGACGCGTCAACGTCGACGGGCGCGGAAAGCTGAGCGTCGTTGCGTCCTTTTGTGTTCGCTGCGTAGATGAAGTCGATGGGCCCTGATGCGGCTCATCGACGCGTCCACCCGTGAATTTGTCACGGTACTTTTTCATTTTGCGCACTACGTTCCCCGCATTTGCAATTTCTTGCAAATTTCTTTGCCCTTCATTTCGCTGCATCCTTCAAAATGCGCGGGCGCTCCGATTGCTTAGTGTTCCTTTCAGTGCTCGCACAGGCAAGCCGGTTGTCGTTATCGAAGGAATAAGGAAAGGCGAGGAAGGTACAGCATCATGCAGAAAACGATTCACCGGCGGCCCCCCAGCGCCGTCGCACTGGCAACGCTCCTGATTGGAGCACTCGCATGCGCCACCCTCTCAGGGTGTAGCTCCTTATATGGTGAAAGCGCCGTGGCAGGCGCCGGTATAGCCGGCGCCGCCATCGCGGGCAGCGTGACCCGCAACGCCGCGGTGGCAACCGGCATCGGCCTTGGCGCCGTGGCTGCGGCCAAGGCCGGCGTGCAGTACAGCGAGCGCGTGATGCACACCTATACGCAAGACAGGATCGCCGGGGCAGCCGGTCCGCTCGCCGTCGGCGCGGTGGCACCGTGGTTCGCGGTGCATAGCGTGCCCATCGAGCCGGACGAGAAGGGCCGCGTGACGGTCAGCCGGACCATCAGCACAGGGACGCTCGATTGCAAGGAGATCGTATTCTCCGTCGATACCGATGCCACCAAGGATCATCCGGCCGACAGCGGTTTCTACGTTGCGTCAATCTGCCGTGACGGCCAGGTCTGGAAGTGGGCGTCGGCGGAACCTGCCACGCCGCGCTGGGGTGCGCTGCAATGAAACCCGGCCTCAGTTTGATGCTCGCGGCCGGCGTCGCTGCGAGCTGCGTCTTCCTCAGCGGCTGCGGCTCGATCGGTGCGGCAGCCGGCGCGGCAGCGGGGGTCTCCACGGGCGTGATCACCAGCAATCCGGCCATCGGTTTCGGCGTGGGTATCGCGGTCCAGGCCGCCACCGACGAAGCCGTTCAGCGTCTGATGAAACGCCTGCATAGCGACCAGCAGATCGCCATTGCGACGACCGCGGGCGATCTCCCCATCGGCGATACGAAACCCTGGCGCGTGAAACATGCGCTGCCGGTGGAGAACGGTCATGGCGACGTGCGTGTGCTGCGCGAATTCAGCAGCGCGCTGGCGACCTGCCGGGAGTTCGCATTCTCGGTCGCCGACGGCGACAAGCCGGACGCGCATCAGGACTGGTTCCTCGCGCAGGCCTGCAAGGGCAATGACAATAGTGGCGGCGGCTGGAAATGGGCATCGGCGGAACCGGCGGTGGAACGCTGGGGCAATCTGCAGTAGTAGATTGTGCCTCCCTCCGCGTTGGCGCGTCACCAGCGCCAACGTACGCCCGCGTCTCCGCCCACCGACTCGCGACGCGCGCCGCTCACGTTCGTCGCGTAGTGCACGTTCACGAATACGCTGCCGCGCGCGCTCACGTTCACGGCCACCCCGGCTTCCACGTCGGCAATCGTCGCCGATGACTCCGCGGCGATCACGGTTGTATCGCCGAACGTCACGTGGCTCCCGGCATTGAAGTAGCGCCAGAGATTCACGCGTGCATACGGCTGCCAGATCGCGCCCAGCGCTTCCATACGGCTTGTCAGGCGTACGCCGAGACGAGCGGCCAGGGAACTTGGGTTATCGAAGGCGACGGTCGAAATACCATCGTTGAGATCGTCGAGGGCCACGTGTTGCCAGATCAGTTGCGCCTGCGGTTCGATACGCAATCCGGCCGGCAACGCAAATGGCAAGCCGGCCTCGATGGAACCTGCGATGGACCGGCCGTGCGTGGTTGGGTTGACGCCGTCGTTCGACGACGGTTTGATCGTCAACGCGCTGCCCATCACGACCGTATCGGTGTACCAGCCGCCCGCGCCGATGTGCGTCCAGTACGCGCCGAGGCTCCCGGCATCGATACTCAGATTGCCCGCCGACACAGCCGGCATGCCCAGCGCGAAACCGCTCACATCGCCTGAAGCGCGCGAGGCGCCGAGCATAAAACCATAGTGATTCCGACGGCCGTCGGCGGTGGTGTCAGCGTACACATCCTGACCAATTTGCACGCCGCCGGTCGAACCGTTGAAATGCGGATCGACGCCCGTGTCGCTGCTTGTGATCGTCCGGTTACCCCAGACACGGCTCCATGCCGCAGGCACCGCGCCCGCCTCGTTTAACATCGATTGATCGCCCTGGCGGTCGTGAAAAGTGCCAATCTGTTCGATACCAAGCTCGCGCGTGATTGAGGGGATCTCCGCGTAGAGCGGTACTTCGATGCGATAGAGCGGCGTCGGTGCTTGCGGCGGCGATGTCGGCTGTATGGGCGGCGGTGCCGGGTCTGTCGGCGGCGGTGCCGGCGACGTAGGAGGTGCAGGCGGCGCAGGCGATGTGGGCGGCGCAGGCGATGTGGGCGGCGGTGCGGGGGGAGCCGGTGGCACAGGCGATGTGGGCGGCGGTGCGGGGGGAGCCGGTGGCACAGGCGGCACCGGTGGAACAGGCGGCACGGGCGGCACGGGCGGCACCGGCGTGATGCTCGACCGCAAATACCAGTCGTCCCCCGTTCCCGCCGTCACCCCGCCTCGAAACAGGTAATACGTGAACGCCCCGGCCTTGACCGGCTGCGACAACGAAAACGCCGTCGCGGCCGTCGTCCCGCCCTGAATCGTCTGCACGACCATGATCCCGTCGGCCACTGTCAGCGCCCCTGCGCCGCCGGCGTTCGTCACACCGATCGCCGTATTGCCCGTCGCCGCGCCTTGCGAAATCACCAGTTTTCCGCTCGGCGAACCGTCCGTCCCGAGCACGCTCTGCACCAGCAATTTGCCGCCCTGCCCGACATAGTTGCCGCCGACGACCAGCGCACTGTGCGGGCCCGCGCCGCCGGTCAAATCGATCGTGCCCGCGTTGCTTACCGTCACGAGGCCGCCCGGCCCGGCGGCCATGATTGCCGATGACCCGCCACCGTTCCACGCAAGCGTGCTCGTCGAATCGATGCCGAGCACACCGGTTTGCGTCGCGGCATCGCCGAGCGTCAGTCCCTGGCCGTCGAGCGTGAGCCGGCTGGCGTTCGTCACCGCGATGCTTTCCCAGTTCACGAAACGGCTCAGGCCGCTGGCTTGCGTGTGATCGAACGTGAGGGCGTCGTGACCGGCGCCGCCATCGAATGTCGATATCCCGGCAAGGTTGGCATCGCTCAGATTCGACAACGTGGCGGTGACCCCGCCTGCTCCGAACGACACCGATCCGCCGATCACGCCCCCGCCCAGCCATCCGAAGGTCGTGGTCCCGTCGCCTGATGCAAGACCCTGCGCAATCGATCCGCCCGTGACCGTGATGGCGTTCGTGCCATTGCCGAGCGTGACCGTGCCGCCGATCGCCCCGCCCGATAGCGTCAACGCCGTATCGCCGGAACCGGCCGTCAGGTTTGCATCGACCTGTCCTCCAGACATGGTGAAGGTATTGGTGACGGCCGTCAGCCCCACGCTGCCAATGCGCCCGCCGGTGATCGTGACGGCGCCGCCGTTTGTCAGGCCGCCCGTGACGACTCCGCCGTTCAGCGTGAAGCGCGGCTGCGGTCCGCCCTGATCGACGGAATCGACCTGGCCCGCCTGCATCACGAACGTGTTGACGCCGGTGCCTTGCCGGATCAGTCCGGTGACTGTGCCGCCGTCCATGTTGAACGTGTTCACGCCGGTATCGGTCCATACGGCAACGCCACCGCCGCCCGATATCTGGCCGGTATTCGTGATGGTGACGACGTACGGGCCCGTGGTGGAGATGCCGAGATTCGTACCGCCCGCGATCACCCCGCTGTTCACGATCACCGTGTCGCCGCCAACCACCGACATCCCTACGTTGCCGCCCGAGATGGTCCCGGCGTTGGTGAACGTGCCACCGCCGTTGGCGTCGATACCGTTGTCCTGATCGCTGGCAATACGTGCCCCCGCGGCGTTGACCAGGGTGACCGTGTTCGCGAGATATGCGCCGAGCGCGTTCGGCCCATGCGTCACGATCGAACCCGTGTTCGTGATGAGTCCCGGCGTGGCATCGAGGGAGATGATGCCGTGGCCGTTCGGTCCGGATGTCTCGACGGACCCGTTGTTGGTCAACGTCGTTCCGACGCCGCTGCCGTTCGCGAAAAGACCATAAGAACTGGTTCCCGACGTCGTAATCGTGCCGTTGTTGACGATCGTGTCTCCGGAAGTCTCGGCGGCCATGCCGTAGGAACCGTCGCCGGAAGTGGTAAGCGCGCCGTTGTTGGTCAGCGAGCCGCCGCCGGCGTTGGAAAAGTCCAGCATGGCTGCCGCACTTGCACCGCCCGTGGAAATCACCCCGCCCGCGGCGTTCAGCATCCTCACCGCCGCCGATGTATTGAACATGCCCTCGGACTCCGCTCCGCCGGTCTGGATCGAGCCGCCGTTGGTCAGCGAGTTGTGCCCGAGGCCGTTTGCGCTTCCCCCGGACGAGATGGCATCGAACGTATCCCCGTTGATTTGCAGCGTTCCAAGGTTCGTCACGGTGCTCGAATCCCGAACGACGATGCCGTTGATATTGGTCACGCTGATGCCGGAGCCGGGCAGCACGACCACGGTGACGCCCGTGCTTCCGTTGGCGGCTACCACGGGCAGCGTCGATGGATTCGGCGCATTGGTGTTGCATGTGGTGGTTTCTCCGCTTGCGGGCGCCAGGTTGTCGCATACAGCGAGCGCAGACGGAACGCGCAGCAAACACGTCACGCCGATAGACAGACGGGTTAGCCGAGCGGGTTTGAAGAGCCAGTTGGGCGGCAACAGCGAGCGCATCTTTTGTCTCCACGTTTCGGGCTGACGACGCGTCTGCCCTGCCGTGTGTGATCGTCCCGCGCCAGTTTTAGCCAGGCGTGTCGACGGGTGCGTGTCCGGTTGGGGATCAAAGCGTAATCCACGATTTCCGCTGGAGCAATCTTGCGCAAAGCGATTCAATGGCGCGGTATCGAAACGTTCAAAGCCATAATAGGACTGGCTCTCAGCGCGATATGAAACGATCCTTCGGAGTCCTTCCATAACTGCAGGCAATCACGCGCTTACCGGCCGGAAACCTCGTGATGACCGAACCAGAACCGCAGATCGATAACTAAAACAAAGACGTGCAAACGCAAAAAACGCGGCATCCGTTTCTGGATGAGCCGCGTTTTTTTTAAAAGCCGCACCGTTGAACCGGTGTTTTGTCTCCGTCCGTCAGGACTCGACATCCTCCAGACTGAAAATCTCGGTCTGGTCGTTGTACGAGAAAATCTCGCCGTAACGGCCCCAGTTGATCACCGCGTCCAGGGTTTCCTCGGCGGCTTTATCGGAGAGGAAGTCTTCCAGTTCCTGCTCGAAGCGCACACGCGGTGCACGATGCCCAGGCCGTTCGTTCAGCACCTTCTTGATCCGGGCTGCGAGCGGCACGTGCCGCAGCAAATGCTCCGCGAACATCATCTTGCGCTCCTGCGTACCAAACTCGGCGAACACGCGCGCCGGCGGCGTCAGGAAAATATCGCCTTCGCGCACGTCGGCGAAACCCAGATGCTGCAGCACTTCGGCTACAGGAAACAGATCGTCCACTTCCAGATGCAGCGACCGCGCGATCTCCGGCATGTCGGCACGGCCGTGATACGGATCAGCCGCAAGCGTTTCGATCAGACCCGCCATCAGGTTGGTCGACACCTGCGGCAGCCAGCTGCTCAGTTCCAGGCCCTTTTTCTTCTCTTCGCCGAACTGCCGCGCGGTCATCTTGGCGTAGATGTCATCGACCAGACGACGGAACGCCGGATCAAGACGATTGCGCGGGTGCTTGAACGGCACCCGGATTTCAGCCATCACGCGCCCCGGATTCGACGACAACACCAGGATCCGGTCACACATGAACACCGCTTCTTCGATGTTATGCGTCACGATCAACACCGACTTGATCGGCATCTTGCCCTGCGTCCAGAGATCGAGCAGATCGGTACGCAAGTTCTCCGCGGTCAACACGTCGAGCGCGGAGAACGGCTCGTCCATGAGTAACAACGTGGGGTCGACGACCAGCGCGCGCGCAAAACCCACCCGCTGGCGCATGCCGCCCGACAACTCACGCGGATACGCGTTTTCGAAACCGTCGAGACCGATCAGGTCGATGGCCGCCAGCGCCCGCTCGCGCCGCAGCTTCGACGGCACGCCCTGCGCCTCCAGCCCCGCTTCCACGTTCTGCAGCACGGTCAGCCACGGAAACAGCGCGAAGGTCTGGAAGACCATGGCCACGCCTTTTGCCGGGCCGTGCAACGGCTCGTTCAGATAGGTGACCTCACCGCCTGTCGGCTCGATCAGGCCGGCGATGATCCGCAGCAGCGTCGACTTGCCGGAACCCGAACGGCCCAGCAACCCGACAATCTCGCCTTCGTTGAGCGTCAGGTTCACGTCTTCGAGCACGAGCAGTTCGCCCTGCGTCTTGTTGAAGCCGCGACTGACTTTGTCGACGCGCAGGATTTCCTGGCCGGGGCGCGGCGGGATCGGCGGCGTTTGGGTGGTCGTATTCGTCTGCGTTGACATAGGCGCTCGCGTGTTGCTGATTACAAAAATTTCACGGTTTGGGCCGTTGGCGGCGGGCGTTCGGCCGGATGACGGGCTTCGGACTCAGTCCAGCCTCAGGCGCGCTTCAGCGAAAGCGAACAACGGCCGCCACAGGAGCCGGTTAAAGAGTGTGACGAACAGCGACATCACGGCAATACCGAGGATGATTTTCGGATAGTCGCCGTCGGCGGTGCTTTGCGCTATGTACGCGCCAAGCCCGTGGGCCACGATTTTCGTATGACCCCACGACACCGCTTCCGCCACGATGCTCGCATTCCACGCCCCGCCCGATGCGGTGATCGCGCCAGTCACGTAGTACGGGAAAATGCCCGGCAGGATGGCCTGGCGCCACCACTGCCAGCCTTTGATCTGGAAATTGGTGGCCGCTTCACGGTAATCGTTCGGATACGACGTCGCCCCGGCAATCACGTTGAAAAGGATATACCACTGCGTGCCCAGCACGATCAGCGGCGAGAGCCAGATATCCGGGTTCAGGTCGAATTTCACGATCACCACGACAAACACCGGGAACAGCAAGTTCGCCGGGAACGCGGCCAGGAACTGCGCGAGCGGCTGGATCTTGCTGGCCAGGGCGGGCCGCAGCCCGATCAGCACGCCGATCGGAACCCAGATCACCGAAGCCAGCGCGATCAGCACCATCACGCGAAACAGCGTGATCAAGCCCAGCCAGAAGACGTGCCAGACTTCGCCCCACGTGACGCCGGTGCTCACGAACACCGTCACCTTCCACACCAGGAACACCGTCAGCGCGAGGACGATGACCGCCCACGCGATATCGCCGGCACGGGACGGATTACGGGACTTGCTGCGCGCCGCGGGCGTCGGCCCGGACGCGCCTATCGGGAATTTCGGCAGGCGGCCTTGCAGCGACGGCAGCTTCAGCGGCACCCGCGCCATCTTGCCGATCATCCAGCCCGCCGGCACGAGCAACTGGTGAATCAGGCGCGTGCGGCGAATCAGGTCGAGCAGCCACGACTCCGGCACGTTGCCCGAACTCGTGTTTTCCATGCGGAATTTGTCGGCCCACGCAACCAGCGGACGGAACATGAGCTGATCGTAGGCCAGGATCACAACGGTCATTGCCAGGATCACCCAGCCGATCGCGCCGAGATTGCGCTCGCCAATGGCCGTTGCCAGATACGCGCCGATACCCGGCAATACGATGGTGCGGTTACCGACCACGATCGCTTCGGAGGCGACGACGAAGAACCAGCCGCCCGACATCGACATCATCATGTTCCAGATGAGGCCGGGCATCGAAAACGGCACTTCGAGCTTCCAGAAGCGCTGCCAGTTGGTCAGGTGAAAACCGCGCGAGACTTCATCGAGATCGCGCGGCACGGTCCGCAGCGACTGATAGAAGCTGAACGTCATGTTCCACGCCTGGCTCGTGAAAATGGCGAAGATCGCCGCCAGCTCGGCGCCGAACACGCGGCCCGGGAACAACGCGAGAAAGAACGTGACCGTGAACGAGATATAACCGAGCACCGGCACCGACTGGAGAATGTCCAGGATCGGCACGAGCACGACGGACGCCCGCCGGCTCTTCGCCGCGAGCGTGCCGTAGATCAGCGTGAAGACCAGCGACGCCACCATGGCCGCAAGCATGCGCAAGGTAGTGCGCAGCGCGTATTCGGGCAGGTTCGCCGGGTCGAGCGAAATGGCCTGCGTTTGCAGTGTCGAGATGGGCGCCAACGTCTCGTGAAAGCCGACTACGGTGAGCGCAAGCACGCAGATAATCAGCGGGAACGCGACGAAGTCCCATCGATTAGGCAACAGACGCAACGCCGAAGCGTTCGCCGTTCGAGTCAGGTTAAAGCCGAAATCCATTCCACGCCCTTCCCGTTGAGGCTCGTTGCAGCAGGCCGCCGTTGCGCGAGGCAGCGTCCGGCGCCTGTGTTATTGCCTGTATTCTTGTTTCCCAAGCGGATACTCCGCCCTTCCCTCATCCGCCAGGCGCGGGCGCGGGCGCGGCCTGACCTCGCCTCTCCGTCAAACCAGCGGAGTCCTGCGCGTTCCAGGCAGAACCCGGCGCATGGTGGTGCGGTGCCATTGAACACTCGCCCACCCGGCCGACACACAACTTGACTATTTCGGAAACGCACGACACTACACCAACCTTTGTTTCACGCACAACCTCGGCCGGCGGGTCTGTTGCCGGTTTTCCTGATCCACCGCCCTCAGCACCGCCCCTGGGTTAAACGGCTGACCCGTGGCGAACGTGGACACACGGTTCAGAAACGCGCGCTCGTGCCGATAACACCTTGATGGCCGGGAGAAAACGTCGTCCAATCGAGGCGTGAAGGCGTGGGCCAAGTGGGTGAACCGGAGCGAACCTGGGCAAATCGGACTGCGGTTGGGCGAACTACCGATATACGCGCGGCTGCGCCCGGTAAGATGCTCATATGCCGGTAAAACACTCATAACATGCTCGTGACGCGCGGTCGCGCCACAGTCAGACAGGCCAGAGGATCGATGAACAAGACAACCTTCCACCGCGCCATCGCGACGCTCGCCTTCGCGTTGCTCGCATGCGTGTGCTGGGTTGCCGCCGGGATGGTGTCGGACCGAATGGTACAGCAAGAACTGACCGCGTCGGTACGCGTGGAGCAGCAAATGGCTGCGTCGATCGTCGACAACACCGCGCAGATCATTGCCAGCGACATCGCCATGTCCCGGGCGATTCCGGCCACTATCGCCGAAATGGACATGATCCAGCTGGCGCTCGCCCAATCCCACGGTTCCACGGAAGAAATCAGGCAAACCGAGCCCGAGCGGCGGGCAAAATGGCTCGCCGCGCCGGCGCTCGCCAAACTCGACAACTTCCTGCGCAACGCCCGCGGATTCACGGGCCTCGACTATGTGTGGGTCGTCAATAGCGATGGGTTTTGCGTGGCGTCGAGCAACGGGAATGACTCGAACAGCTTCGTTGGCATCGACATGCGCATGCGCGGTTATATCCAGAAAGCGCTGCTCGGCGCGTTCAACGAAACTTACGGCGTCGGCCGGATGAACGGCGACCCCGGCATCTTCATCGCGACGCCGGTGTATCGCGACGGCTTCCTGGTAGGCGCGGTGATCGCCAAAGTGAGTATCGACCGCTTGCGCCACTGGGTAGCGCGCGCGGGCACATTCGTCACCGACAGCAACGGCGTGATCATCATGGCTCACGAAAGCCGGCTCGAAAACCGCGTGCTGCCGGATTCGCCCGTGCTGCAAATGTCGAGGGCGGAGCGGCTGGATGCGTATCGGCGGGTCGATTTCCGTACGCTGCCGCTGACCAACATTGGGGACCGCGTGCGGGCGGACGCGCCCTGGCTGCCGCCTTCGCTCGCACACTCGTTTTTCTCCTCCGGCGACAGCAACACGCCCTCTCTCTACGACGAACGCACCGGTCTGAACTCGGGGCTTGCCGCGCATATTGTCCATCCGCTGCCGAACTGGACGGAAATTGTGAGCAATCAACGTCGCGACAGGCTGCTCGTGTTCCTGACGACGCTCGGCGTGAGCCTGCTGGCCATTGTGATCACCGTGTCATACCTGCGCGAACGGCGCTTGCACCGGGCCACGCGCCATCTGGCCAACCAGTTGCAGTCGGCCAATGCGCTGCTGTCCGCTGAAGCCCGGCACGACGCGTTGACCGGAGCGCTGTCGCGACGTTATTTCCTCGATACCTTGCGCCGCGAAGTCGATCTGGCCCGCTCGGGCGGCATGCCGCTGTCAGTTGCAATCGCCGATCTTGACCACTTCAAGCAGGTGAATGACCGCTTCGGCCACGCCACCGGTGACCGCGCGCTCGAACATTTCGTGCGGATGTGCGAAGGGCAACTGCGCGCGAGCGACGGTGTCGGGCGCCTGGGCGGTGAGGAATTCGGTCTGCTGCTGCCGCATACCTCGCTCGCCGATGCCCACACGGTTCTCGAACGCCTGCGCAAGCGCTTCAACCAGGAGCATTGCGCTTATCTCCCCGACGACTCCACGCTGAGCGTGAGCATTGGCATCACGGAAATGAGCGACGGCGACACGGCCGAAAACCTGCTCAAGCGCGCGGATCTGGCGTTGTATGCGGCGAAATCGGGAGGGCGCGACCGCAGCGAAGTGCGCCCGGCCGATACCCGGCCCCCCCTGCCGCTGCATCCTGAAACGGTCTGACGCAAAGTTAAACCGGTTAAAACGGCAATTTAGCGAGACGTTGGCCGAAAGGCGTGGTGCGGCAGCGGCACGACAGCAGGTATTATCGATCTTCGAGTTCGATATCTGCCGTTATCAAGAATCAGGAGGGGTGCATGAAGGGAAATCTGGTCATTGTCTGCCGCGATCAGGACGCTGAAGCGTTCGATCACTTGCTGGCCGAGTATGGTGCGTTCCAGACACGACTCTCTTCGACTGCCTGGTATTTGCGTCTTGAGGTCGCCCCCGAAGTGATCCAGGAGGAAATCCTGGCACGGTTCGGCAAATACACCACGCACTATATTTTCGAAGCCGCGACCGTGACGTACAACACGGTCGACAGCGAAGCAGCTTCCGCGCTCAATACCTTGTTCGACTAGGGATTTCGCCTCGCGCCAGGCTTGGGTTCGCTGGCGCTGCGGGGTTCTGGCGGCGGAGTTTTGGCCACGCGCGAAACCCGCCGCCCGAGGACGCCAAGCCCCGGGCTGGCCAATCACATCATGCGCGCTTCATGCAGCACGTCGCCATGCAGCATCTCGGCCGAGCGCGCCACCACATCGAAGGGAAAGGTCATCACGGCCTGCAGGCCGCCTTCGGGGCGATTGCCAATTTCGCATTCACCGCCCGCCCGCCGTACCAGCCGCTCAACAATCGCAAGCCCCAGCCCGCTGTGGCCACTGCCGCCGCGCGCCGGATCGAGCCTGACGAACGGCCGGCTCGCCTTCACCAGATCGTGTGCCGCGATCCCGCTGCCGCTGTCCATGACGCGCAAAATCCAGCCATTCGTCCCGCGCAACGTTTCGATCACGATCGGCGGTGCGCCGTACGCGTGAGCGTTATCGAGCAGGTTCGACAGCAAGCGGTCAAGCGTCGCCGCGGGCAACGCGAAATCCCGCCCGGCTGTAAGCCGGGTCTGAATAGACGGCGCGCCCACAGTGACAGCGCGATAACTGCGCGCAATGCGCTCGCACTGCTGATCAACTTCGGCCGGCTCGCTACGATCGGCGCCGTCGTGTGCGAACACAAGGAACTGGTCGACGATATGCGCCATGGAATCCACGTCGCGCACCACGCCGTCCCGTAGTTTCGCTTCATCCATCATTTCAGCACGCAGGCGCAAACGCGCAAGCGGCGTCTTGAGATCATGGGCGACCCCAGCCAGCATGACCGCGCGGTCGCTTTCCGTCTGCTCCACTTCGCGCACCATCTGGTTGAACCCGTGGGTCAACTGCCGCAGCTCGCGCGGACCACGCTCGGGCACCGGCGGAGTAGGTTCACCCCGGCCGAAGCGGCCGACCGCCTGCGCCAGCGAACGCAACGGCGTCTGTAATTGCCACGCGGCAAAGAGTGCGGCCATCACCGCCGTGGAAAAAATAATCGCAAGCCAGAGCAGCATCCGGTCGCGCGAACGCGGCGGCCGCAAAGGCTGAACCGGCACGACAATCCAGCTGGCGTCCTTCGCGCCTCGCACCCACAGGCGCGGCGGGCCGCCCGGCTCGCCGATGCGGATGTCGGTGCCGTCTGGCAAGCGATCCCGCAAGTCGTCGATAAATCGCCCGAACTGCGGCGGCACGCGGCTGCTGTCAGCGTCGGTGAAGGGTTTGGGAACTTCATGACTGTTGGGCTCGACCACGCTCACGCTCGACGGCAGCGGCTGATCCGGCGAATTCGCGATGTGCTGGCGCACGGCGTCGACCAGGAACGCGGCCTCTTCTACCGCGTAGCGAGTTTGCGTCTGATCCCGCTCGAGCCGGATGACCGTGAACCAGGCGACGTGCGACAACACCAGCACGCCGATGACCAGGACAACCAGCCGGCCGAACAGTGAATCAATGGGCCGACGCATTTTGCTCGCCGTCCGGCACGAACACATAACCGCGTCCGCGCACCGTCTGGATGAAGCGCGGCGTGGACGGATCGGTTTCGAGAATCCGGCGCAGACGCCACACCTGCACGTCGATACCGCGGTCGGTGCCGTCGTATTCGGGACCGTGCAGCAGTTCGAGCAGGCGCTCGCGCGTCAGCGTGCGCATGGGGTGATTAACGAAAATCTTCAGCAATGCGAACTCGCTGCCCGACAGCGTGAGCGGCGTTTCGTCCTGATGAAGCGTGCGCGACTGGAAGTCGAGCCGGAAACGCCCGAACGAAAACGGTTCGCGCTGCTCGGGCGCCGCCGACGGAATCGTACGGCGCCGGCGCAACACTGCCTGCACGCGCGCCAGCAATTCGCGCGGGTTGAACGGTTTGCCCAGATAGTCGTCAGCGCCAAGTTCCAGTCCGACGATGCGATCCACGTCGTCCGCGCGGGCCGTCAGCATGATCACCGGAATGTCGTCACCCGAAGCGCGCAACTTGCGCAATGCGGTCAGTCCGTCCACACCCGGCATCATCAGGTCGAGCACGATCAGGTCCGGACGCTCGCGTTCGAGGCGCCGTTCGAGCGTACCCGCGTCATGCAGCACCGATACCTCGATGCCTTGCCGGACCAGGTAGTCGCGCAGGAGGTCGCGCAGTTCAGAGTCGTCGTCGACGACAAGTATTTGAGTAGCCATGCGACGCAGTTTAACGCCAGTCCGCAGCCTCCACGTTGCAAACACACTGGAAACGTTTACTGGGTGTTACCGCGAAAGGCGGAAGTAAACCGGCGTAATAACGAGGCCCCCGCTCGTAACACGCGCTTCGCGGCGACTGTCTACGCTGTGTCTTACCGAAGGCGCGACCACCGAAACGGCGCAGCCAGATCGGCTCTGGAAATCAAAAAAGGAGTAAACCATGTTGAAGCAGTCCCGATTCCTCGCCACCGCCGCCGCTGCGCTCGCCCTGTCGATCGGCGCGGTCAATGCCGCCAGCGCCGCCGCGCCCGACGCGCCGCCGCCCGGCGGTGCAGGCATGATGGGCGGTCCCGGCGGCCCGGGCGGGCATCATCGGGGAATGCAGATGAAGAAAGAGTTCGACAAGTTGCACAGCCAGCTCAATCTCAACGCAGACCAGGAAAAAGCGTGGCAGGCCGCGCTTGGCACCATGAAACAGAACCATGAGGCCATGCGTGAAAGCCACAAGCAGATGCACGCACAAATGGCATCAATGAAGCAGCAGCCCATTCTCGATCTGAACGCCATGTATGCGGCGCATCAGAAGATTGAGCAGCAGAATGCCCAGTTGCGCGACCAGACGAGCGCCGCGTGGCTGAACTTCTACAACACGCTGAACGACCAGCAGAAGACCACGGTCAGTACAGCGCTCAAGCAGCGCTTCGCGAGAATGGAAGCGCGCCGGGAAAAGATGCATGAGCGCTGGAGTCAGCATCGCGGCATGCACGGTGCGCCTGCTGGAGCATCGGCCGTTAATCCGTGAGCGCCGCCTGAGCATTGGCTGAGGTAGGCGCCCGGAGCCTGCGATTGAAGCGGCGCGGTCCGCCGGTTCAATCGCATGGCGCCAGACAGACCGTTCCGGCTGACGTTGGAACGGTTTTTTTTGCATTGCCCGGATGTGACATTACTTTTAACGTTGAAACGACGGGCGACGCGATTGATCAATACAAGCCAGTTCCGTGTTGGTCCAGCGGGCGCGCGGCGCGGCGTCATCCGAACGCCTCCGGGAAATTCAAAGCGCGCTAACCAATACAAAAGGCCACGGAATCGCTTCCGCGGCCTTTTCTCATCCCTTCCCCCAAAGACGGGAAAGTTCAGCAAGTAACTGTTTACGCCAGGTCGAACAGGATCACTTCAGCGCCGGCGCCCTGATCCAGCGTGACCTTCGACACCCCTTCCAGCTTCGCGGCATCGCCCGCCACCAGCGCTTCGCCGTTCACCGAAATCGCGCCCCGCGCCACGTGCACATACACTCGCCTCCCGGCCGGCACGTTGAATTCCGCGCGTTCATCGCCGTCGAAAAGACCTGCGTAAAGCTCGGCATCGGCGCCCAGCTTGACCGCGCCGTCCCGGCCCTCCGGCGACGCGATCACCCGCAGCCGGCCACGCTTTTCAGCGTCGTCGAAACGCTTTTCCTCGTAGCCCGGCGCATTGCCCGCTGCGTCCGGGATGATCCAGATCTGCAGGAAATGCGCGGTTTCAGTGGCCGAGCCATTGAACTCGCTATGCCGCACGCCCGTGCCGGCGCTCATGCGCTGGACGTCGCCGGGACGGATGGTCGAGCCGTTGCCCATGCTGTCCTTGTGCGACAGTGCGCCCTCGAGCACGTAACTGATGATTTCCATGTCGCGATGGCCGTGCGTCCCGAAACCCTGGCCACCTGCAACGCGATCCTCATTGATTACCCGCAGCGCGCCGAAATGCACGTGCTTCGGGTCGTCATAGCCGGCGACCGAAAAGCTGTGATACGAATCAAGCCAGCCATGGTTAGCGTGGCCGCGTTCGTTGGCGCGTCGAATTTCAAACATATCGAACTCCCGGTGATATTGCGATGGAGAGAATGTAAGGGCGCTCACCACGCTAAACAATCGCCCGTGCAGGCACCACACCGTCCTGAAAATGCGTGCAATCTCGATAGTGCGCGGGCATTGCAGGGAAAATCGGGTCATGGGACGCTCGAACCGGCGCGTGGCGCAAGGCCTCGGGCGCCGGTCGGCTTCGGGTAGAATACCGGCCTTTTCAAGGGTCAACGGCCGCCTGAGATGTCGACGCCCCGCCGGAAAGGCGCGCCGGGAAAGCCGCACGGTGCGTCCGCGTACTTCAGCCGAGGTCGCATTTTTTCGGGCGAAAGGCCTTTGTCGACAAAACGCACCAATTTTGGACACCTAGAATAAGCACCGCCGAAGACGGTCGGCAGCAAGTGCCTCTGGGCGCGGTCGAAGCGGCGGTGACCGGACGTGACCGCAGTTTGTTTGCCGGGGAGCGGGCGAGAGGTAGAACGAAGCAGCGCGGCTGCTGACGGCGGGTGTAGATAAACCAGGAACCAAGCACGGCGAGAGGCCCGGGTTCACCGAACACCCGAAGCAGGCCGCGAGACAGCGGTTATGTGAATTCAGGAAAAAAAGCGCGGCTGAACAGGCAACAGCGAAAAAAAGCGAAGGCCACGGCACACGCGCATGTCATCAAGGAATCACCATGTTTCTGCAAGGCTACGGGCCGCTTATCCTCTCGGGCACATGGCAAACCGTCAAGCTGGCGGTCTTGTCGCTCGTGTTCGCATTCGTGATCGGGCTCCTCGGCGCGGCGGCGAAACTGTCGAGGAATCGCATTTCTTCGGGCGCGGGCACGATCTACACCACGCTCGTGCGCGGCGTTCCGGACCTCGTGCTGATGCTGCTCCTGTTCTACAGCATCCAGATCTGGCTCAATCACCTCACCGATTTCCTGGGCTGGGATCAGATCGATATCGATCCGTTCGTCGCCGGTGTCATCGTGCTCGGTTTCATCTATGGCGCGTATTTCACCGAGACCTTCCGCGGCGCGTTCCTCTCCGTGCCACGCGGCCAGCTTGAGGCGGGCGCGGCTTACGGCATGACCCCGTGGCAAACCTTCTCGCGAATCATGTTCCCGCAGATGATGCGTTTCGCGCTGCCGGGCATTGGCAACAACTGGCAGGTGATGGTGAAAGCGACCGCGCTGGTATCGATCATCGGTCTGGCGGACGTGGTCAAGGCGGCGCAGGACGCCGGCAAGGGCACGTTGCGGTTCTTCTTTTTCACGCTGCTCGCGGGCGCGGTCTATCTCGTGATCACCACGATATCGAATCTCGTGCTGATGTGGCTTGAACGGCGGTACTCGTCGGGCGTGCGCAAGGCTGACCTCTAGCCATGAGCAACATGAGAAGCCGAAAGCAGTCGCAGCCGGCATGCGGCGCATGTGCGCCAAGCGCCCTCGCTTGAAGACAAGCACAGCGAACCCAGACACTACCAGGCAACCCCAGGTAACCCCCACGCGGCGGAATCCATGCTCGAAATCATCCAGGAATACTGGCGCAACTATTTGTTCACCGACGGTTATCGCATCACCGGCCTCGCCATCACCCTATGGCTGCTGGTTGTATCGATCGTGCTCGGCTTCTGCCTGTCGATCCCGTTGTCGGTCGCGCGGGTATCGAAGAACAAGTTCCTGTCGCGCGGCGTCTGGGTCTACACGTATATCTTCCGTGGCACGCCGCTCTACGTGCAACTGTTGCTCTGCTACACGGGCCTCTACAGCCTGCAAGTGGTCCGCGACCACGTGTTGCTCAACCAGTTTTTCCGCGACGGCATGCACTGCACGCTGCTCGCGTTCACGCTGAACACCTGCGCGTACACCACCGAAATCTTCGCCGGCGCGATCCGGGCAACGCCCTACGGTGAAATTGAAGCAGCGCGGGCGTACGGAATGTCGTCGTTCACGCTCTACCGGCGCGTGATCCTGCCGTCGGCGCTGCGCCGGGCGCTTCCCTACTACAGCAATGAAGTGATCCTGATGCTGCATGCGACCACCGTCGCGTTCACCGCGACCGTGCCGGACATCCTCAAGATTGCCCGCGACGTGAATTCCGCGACTTATCAATCGTTCCAGGCGTTCGGCATCGCCGCCCTGCTCTATTTGTGCATCTCGTTCGCGCTCGTGTGGCTGTTTCGCCGTGCCGAGTATCGCTGGCTCGCCTACTTGCGGCCGCAGGGTAAATAAGCCTCAAGGAACAGGAACAGGATCGGCACCTCATGAACACACCGGCATCCAAGCTTTTCGTCGATAACCTGCACAAGCAGTACGGCGACAACGAAGTCCTCAAGGGCGTCTCGCTAAGGGCGAAAGCCGGCGATGTGATCAGCGTCATCGGCTCGTCCGGGTCGGGCAAGAGCACGATGCTCCGCTGCATCAACTTCCTGGAGCAACCAAATCAGGGCCGGATTTTTGTCGATGGCGAAGAAATCCGCACGCTCAAGGACAAGTACGGCGCGCTGAAAGCGGCTGAACCCAAGCAGTTGCAGCGCATGCGCACGCGTCTTTCCATGGTGTTCCAGCATTTCAACCTGTGGTCGCACCTGAGCGTGCTGGAAAACGTGATGGAGGCGCCGCTGAAGGTGCTGGGGCTCTCGAAGCAGGAAGCGCTTGAGCGCGCGCGCACCTATCTCGAGAAAGTAGGACTCGCGCCGCGGCTGGAACAGCAGTATCCGTCGCATCTGTCGGGCGGCCAGCAGCAGCGCGTGGCGATCGCGCGGGCGCTGGCGATGCACCCGGACGTCATGCTCTTCGATGAACCGACTTCGGCGCTCGACCCCGAACTGGTGGGCGAGGTGCTGAAGGTCATGCAGACGCTCGCCGAGGAGGGCCGCACGATGATCGTGGTCACGCACGAAATGGCGTTCGCCCGCAACGTGTCGAATCACGTGGTGTTTCTGCATCAAGGACGGATAGAAGAAGAAGGACGTCCCGACGACGTTTTCGGCAACACCCGCAGCGAGCGGCTCAGACAATTCCTGTCGGGCAACCTGAAGTAAAACTACAGACTGGCCACGCCGCAAAACCGAAAGCGCCCCAAGGGGCGCTTTTTTAGTTGGTATATCTAAACAGACACGGGGTCTTTAAGCCCTCGGTGCATTAACCGCACGCGCATCGTCCGTCAATAGAGGCAATCCATAGCGTTAAGGGGCAAGATCACCCACACCCTTATCCCACAAGGGTTTGCGCCTTTTTTTGCCCACCTCGTGCAAACCCGCAACACACCGATCATTGCATTTTCGAGACAGAAAGTGGGTTGGCAACAATTTTCTTGGCGGCACAAAGGTATTTTGCTAAATTAGTAATCAAAGTACGGAAACGAAGTTCATTAAAAGTAGTTTTACTTCAAAAAGAACTGAGGAGACACCGATCCCAAGTCGGTTGTGACACGGGCAGCCACTCAACGTGGCATCCCGGACGTCACGGACACCCGTCCTTCGGGTGTCATCCCTCTAAATAGTTTCCGGTTCGGTGCGCTGGCGCCGGACCAATACCGCCGCTTTTAGGCTTCTATTTTTGACAGGGTTGGAGGAGATGATGAAGAAAGCTTTGCTCGCGGCTTCGCTGCTGACGGTCGGCGTTGTGGCGCACGCTCAAAGTAGCGTGACGCTCTACGGCCGGCTCGACGCCGGTCTGGAATACATGAATGGTGCCCCGACAGGCGGGGCCAATGGCGTTACCACCGGCAGCTCGAACCGTTTCCGCGCGGAAAGCGGCGACTGGGGTACGAGCCTGTGGGGCATGAAGGGCGTGGAAGACCTGGGCGGCGGCAACAAGGCCGTGTTCCAGTTGGAAGGCAGCTTCAGCACCACGACGGGCGCAGGTCCGGGCAACAACGAGATCTTCAATCGCTGGGCGACGGTAGGCCTCGCCAACGATCAGTTCGGTACCTTGTTGCTGGGTCGCGAACTGTTCATCGCCAACGGCGTGTGGGACTTTGACCCGTTCGGTCAGTCGAACTGGTCGTCGGCTTCGTTGGTGCGCGGTCGTAACTGGACGCAATCGAGCAACAACATTTCGTACCAGTCGCCGAAGTTCCAGGGCTTGGACTTCTACGGCCAGTACGCGTTCTCGAACGCGACGTCCTTCAACGGTAACGGCACGACGCCGCAAGGCCGCGAAGCGGGCGCTCAGGTCACGTACACGACGTCGCTGTTCCAGTTGCGCGGCATGTACGACGAAATCCGCGATCCTAGCAACGGCCAGCTGGACGGCACGGCATCCACGTCGAATTTCGGTGCGTTCTCGGCCTCGCGTGAATACACGGCGATGTTCAACGTGTTCCTCGGTCAGTTCAAGATCCAGGGCGCGTATCAGGCAATCCGTACCGCAGGCGCTGGTTCGTTGCCGCTTGGCACGCCGACCACCCTCGATCACGAATGGGGCGGCGTAACGTGGCAAGCAACGCCGGCAGCAGCGTTGATCGCAGCGGTCTATCACGTCAACGCCAACAACGGTGCCGGCAATGCGACCATCTATACGGTCGGCGGCTCGTACAACCTGTCGAAGCGCACCTTGCTGGATATCCAGGTCGCAACCACGCAGAACAGCAAGACGGCAAACTTTGGCCTGAACGCCAACAACCCGGGTAATACGGTTTCGACCGATAACCCGCTGCCGGGTCACAGCCAAAGCGGTGTGTACGCAGGCATCCAGCACTCGTTCTAAACCGAACGAATCAGCCGGAGCAAGTACGACAGAGAGAGAGTCATAAGGTTTTCACGCTGCTGCGAGAGGCGCGTATCGGTGCGGTGTTCGAAAGGGCATCGCACCGTTTTTTATTGTTCGCACCGGTGGACGGGTTTTGGTCTTCTTTTAGGGGTGTGGGTTGTTTTAGATCTTCGGGGGCTGTGGGTTGAGATTGTTAGGTTTCCTCTCGACTGGTTGTGGTTGGTGGGCGAGGTTAGCGGTCGCGTCTATGCCGGGTTGCTAGGTTCCGAGGTTAGTGGTCGGAGTCTATGCCGGGTTGGTGCTTTCAGCCTTAGTGGTCTGCCTGAGTCGGATTTTCTCTTTATCACTATTAGCCACTGTGCGTGGCGGCACGTCATTTCTTTGTCCAAAGCGACAAAGAAACGAAGCAAAGAAAACGCTTTAACCGCTCTACCCTAAGTGTCCACAGCGTGCAGTTTTGATTCATAGGTGCCCCAAAAGCACGGTGCTCGCCAGAGCGAAGGATGTGTGAACCCCTCCTTCTCGCGAATCCTGACACGAACACGCTTCGCCACCAGTGCTCTCGGGCAAGCTCTCGCCCCCCCACGGATCAGCGCGGCCCTCAGTTATCCTTATCGTGCCGTGACCTCTAACTAAAAAGCCTCCGATGCAAACTTCGCATCGGAGGCTTTTTATCGCCACAGTCACTCATGCCCCACTAATCGCGTGCTATGCCTGCCGCGCCGTGACTCAGCCAGTCCAGCACCGCGCCCGTCTCGTCATCGCCCGCTTCCCTCACCTTCGTCATTGCTTCGCTCACGTCAGCGCCAGCGTTCGGTACCGCTCTGCGGATCGCCACGCCTACCGCAAGAATGTCGATCATCACTAAATGCAAAATGCGCGAAATCATCGACATCTGTGATTCACGAATCTCAATGTGATCAGTCTCCAACGCCACCGTTGCACGCTTGGCCAACGGCGTGTTGCTCGACGTGATCGCCACCACCGTCGCGCCCTGCTGCATCGCAATTTCAAGCACACGCAACAACTCCGGCGCACGCCCCGACTTCGATACCGCCACAATCACATCGCCCTTGCCCAACAACGCCGCCGACGCCGCCTGCATGTACAAATCGCCATAAGCAATGGTCGGGATGCCGAAACGGAAGAACTTGTAATGCGCATCCTGCGCCACGATGTTCGAATTGCCCAAGCCGTAAAACTCGATCCGCCGCGCACCATTCAAAATGTCAATCGCACGTTCCACATGGTCGAAGTTCAAATGCTCACGCAGTTGCAGAATCGCAGACACCGTGTTGTCCAACACCTTCGCGCCAAAATCAGTGGCAGTGTCGCCCAGATGAACCTGGCTGTGACTCACCGGGATCGTACCGGTCAAACCCGTCGCCAACTTCAACTTGAAATCCGATAGCCCCTGGCATCCCAACGACCGGCAAAAACGAATCACCGTGGGCTGGCTGACGTCGGCCTTGCGCGCAATATCGATGATCGGATCATTGATGATCGAACGCGGATGATTCAACGCAAGATCCGCCACGCGGCGCTCGGCAGGCGTCAACGCATCGCGCATCTGGCGAATCCGCTCGAATACCGCGGACGAACCGCCGTTCGCACGATTCGACAATTGCTCCGACAAAATGGCCGATACCCCAAGAAACGCCGGATATTCCGCCGTGATGATGAACGTAGGCACGCTCGACAAATACTGCTGGAAACGCCCCTTCGCTTCAAACCGCTCGCGAAACGGCGACTTCGTGAACAACTCGCCCAACTTCAACACCACCCCGCCGCCGATAAAAATCCCGCCCAACGCACCCAGCGTCACCGCAATATTCCCGGCAAACGTACCCAGAATGCCGCAGAAACAGTTCACGGCTTCAAGCGCCAACGCCTCGCCATCGTGCGCGCGCTGCGTAATGCTGGCCGATTCGAGATCGTCCGGCACCGTCACACCATCGCGTTCGGCAAGCGCCTCGT
The DNA here is from genome assembly GCF_964253815.1 of Caballeronia sp. LjRoot34. Taxonomy (NCBI): domain Bacteria; kingdom Pseudomonadati; phylum Pseudomonadota; class Betaproteobacteria; order Burkholderiales; family Burkholderiaceae; genus Caballeronia; species Caballeronia sp. LjRoot34. The sequence goes on along the minus strand of NZ_CAXUSB020000001.1, from coordinate 1,065,013 downwards.
AAATCAGCAACAAACCCGGTCCCGCCGCCACGCGCTCAAACGACACATGCGGCCATTTCGTGCGCGCAAAACGCATCACCAGGTCTTCACGTTCGTTCGACGGCGCAAAGCTCGCATGACCGCCCTCGCTGCCAAGCGCAATCCAGCGGTCATCGGCGGGAATCAGGCCGGACACGCCCAGGCCCGTACCCGGCCCAAGCAAGCCAATCACGCTGTTCTGACGGCGCGAACCACCACCCACTTGCACACGCTGCGCGTCGGTCAAGCCGGGTAACGCCATCGCCAAGGCGGTGAAGTCGTTGACGACCAGCAATGTGTCGAAACCCAGCGCCCGGCGCGTGGCTTCTATCGAAAAGCTCCAGTCGTGATTCGTCATCGAGACGTGATCGCCATCCACCGGATTCGCAATCGCCACCGCCGCGTGGTTGACGCGGCTCACCTTGATGTCCTTCAGATACTGCTGCATCGCCTCAGCAATGCCCGGATAGTCGCGGCCGGGATACACACGTATTTCGCCAATCACGCCCGGCGCCATCTCAAGTGCAAACCGCGCGTTGGTGCCGCCAACATCGGCCAAAAGCCTGGGTCCGTCGGCGTGCTGACTTCCGGCCGCTACCGTTACGGCCTTACTTTGCACACCAGTAGACATCGAGCCTGACTCCCTGAGCATTTGCCAACGTGGAGATGGCGTTTTTTTGCGGTGCGGCAAGCGCAGCGTTCAGTACATCCAGCTTCTTCTGGCCACTAATGAACAGATAAAGCTGCTTGACATCCTTGAGCGCGGACATGGACAACGAAACACGCGCGTGCGGCGCGCTGCCCGGATGAACCGAGATGAACCGGTCAGCCGTCGATATGGCAAACGCCCACTCAGGGGCATCGGCGAAAATGGACGCCGTATGGCCGTCCTCGCCCATGCCGAGCACGGCGACGTCAGGCACCCGGCGCTGCGGATCGGCGTTCAGGTCCGCAATGTGCGCGTCCAGCGGCCGTGCCGTGTCCACCAGCGGCAGGAAATACGCGCCGCTCGCTGCGTTCTGCAACAGCGTTTCACGCGCAAAGCGCGCATTGCTTGCGCCGTCCGTCTCGGGCACCCAGCGGTCATCGACCAGGGTGACGTCGATATGCGCCCAGTCAAGCGCGCAGGTCGACAGGGTTTGCAAGAATGGCTTCGGGCTCGTGCCGCCAGATACGGCGAGCGTTGCGTGCTGGATGGGGTTGCCAGCCACAGCGGCATCAGCCGACGCCGCTCCGCGAGCCGCGAGCGTTGCGGTAAGCGCATCGCCTACCGCTTCTGCCAATGCGTCGGATTGGGCGCTTGGCTCATCAAAAGTATGAAGCTGGATCACTGCTCCTCCATGCTGCCTTGTTTTGGTTTCATTTCGCCCGTTACGACAACGCTTGAACCACTGCTTGAACCACTTTCAGCGTCGCGCAACAGGATTTGTCTCGGCTTTAATTGCAACATGTCTACAGCGCGTACGTCCTAGAACACGTTCCACCGACCCAGTACCACGGTCTCACTACTCATCTTGATTCCCGGCTTCAATTCTCTTCTTCCAACCAGCACGTTCCGTGCTGCGCCAGCATCGCGCTTGCGGCCGCCGGTCCCCAGGTACCCGATGCATAAGGCTTCGGCGGTTTAGCAGACGCCGCCCATTCGTCCAGGATCGGCTCCACGTAACGCCACGCCGCTTCCTGCTCGTCACGCCGCACGAACAACGCGAGACGCCCATTGATCACGTCGAGCAGCAAGCGCTGATACGCCTCCATCTGCCCTTCCTTGAAAAACTTGTCGAAGGCGAGATCCAGATGGACGCTCGCGAGATTCATGCCCTCGCCGGGCTGCTTGGCCAAGCAATACAAGCGAATGGTTTCGTTCGGCTGCAAGCGAATCACCAGCCGGTTCGCACCGGCACGCAATGCGTTCGCACCCAGCGCCGAATGCGGCACGGGGCGGAAGTTCACAACAATCTCCGCCGTGCGATCCGCCAGCCGCTTGCCTGTGCGCAGGAAAAATGGCACGCCAGCCCAGCGCCAGTTTTCGATTTCCACCTTCAACGCAACAAACGTCTCGGTATTGCTATCCGGGCGCACGCCTTTTTCGGTCGCATACGCCGGCACCGAAGTCCCCTTGATCACGCCAGCATGATATTGCCCGCGCACGGCGACCTTGCTGATGTCGCGCGGATCGACAGGTTTAAGCGCGCGCAGCACGCGCAGCTTTTCGTCCCGCACGGAATCCGAATCCATGGAATGCGGCGGTTCCATCGTGACGATGGAAAGCAGCTGCAGCAAGTGGTTCTGCACCATGTCGCGCAATGCGCCGGTGTTGTCGTAGAAGTCGCCGCGCGCTTCCACGCCAAGCTCTTCCGCAATCGTGATCTGGATGCTCTCCACCCACTCGCGGCGCCACAACGGTTCGAACAGCGCATTGCCGAAGCGCAGCGCGAGCAGGTTCTGCACCGGCTCCTTGCCGAGGTAATGATCGATCCGGTAGATCTGTTCTTCCGCGAAGATCTCGCCCACTGCGTCGTTGATTGCCTTCGACGACTTCAAGTCGTAACCCAGCGGCTTTTCCAGCACGATCCGCGCGTTTTCGTTCAGGCCGACATCGGCGAGCGCCCGGCAGATCGGTACGAACAACGACGGTCCCGTCGCCAGATAAAACACCCGCGTGCCCTCGTGCTCGTTCACCGCATCGCGCAGCAACTTGAAGTCTTCCGGCTTGCCAAGGTCGAGACGAACGTAGACGAAACGCTCCAGGAAACTCTTCCACACGCTTTCGTCGACGCCATTCTTCGACACGTGCGGCTTGACGTGTTCTTCGACCCAATTCAAATACGCCTCGCGATCTTCGGCGGCGCGCGCCACCGCGACAATCTTGCCGCCTTCAGCGAGCATGCCGCCACGGTGCGCTTCGAACAGCGCCGGCAGGATCTTGCGCATCGACAGATCGCCTGTTCCGCCGAACAGAACAAAGGTGAAATTAGAGTCGTTTTGCATGTGTCTCCGCAGGGTTCAGGAGGACCGTAGTCCAATAAAATTTTTTTTGACACTGAATTGTAGTTTAACTACAATTCAAATCAAGGGGTAACGTGATCCCGGAAAAAAACACTTAGTCAATCAGAACATGCGTGTTTTCCCGGAGATTCATGTCTAGTTGCATGGTAATTGACCTCAGCCGATGACGCTTTTGCCAGATAGGCAACGGTGCGGCAAGGGACAAAAGCCGCTTGATGCAAAACCCCGGACGCACGCCGCGCTGGTTCATGCCAGTGTGAACGGGCAAAAATCAAAAGAGGAGACACAGTTGCGATTCGACACACTCATCTCTTGAGAGCCGTGCGGCCGTGGTTCGGTCTGCCGGCCAGGCTGGCGTGCCCAAGGTTCCTTGCCCTGGACAACGCTTGGCCTTTTCCCGCCGACACCGCCGATAACCGGCCACTTCAGTTTGTTCATGTTCCAGCCATCGCTTCCTGGCGGCATCAGGGGCCAATCGTTTTTTGTTCAGGTGTTCGGAGGAGATAAACAATGAAATTTCGCAAGCTCATCGGCGCGCTCGGCGCCGCAGGTCTGTTGTGCGGCGTGTCGGCGCAGACGGTTCAGGCGGCTGAATCCCTGTCGGTACTGCACTGGTGGACTTCCGGTGGCGAGTCGAAGGCCGTTGGCGTGTTGAAAGACGACATGACCAAAGAGGGCTACACCTGGAAGGACTTCGCCGTTGCAGGCGGTGCGGGCGCGGCGGCCATGACGGCGCTCAAGACCCAGGTCATCTCGGGCAACGCACCATCGGCAGCACAGATCAAGGGTCCGCTGATCCAGGAATGGGCTGAACAAGGCGTGCTCGTGCCGATCGACTCGGTTGCCGGCGACTGGAAAAAGAACCTGCCGCCCGAAATCGACAAGACGATTCGTGCCGATGGCCACTACGTCGCCGCGCCCTTCTCGGTGCATCGCGTGAACTGGCTGTGGATCAACAAGGCGGCACTGGACAAGGCAGGCGGCAAGGTTCCGACCACGTGGCCGGAATTCTTCGCGCTGGCTGACAAGATGAAGGCCCAGGGTATCGTTCCGGTGGCAGCAGGCGGCCAGCCGTGGCAAGACCTGACCTTGTGGGAAGACGTCGTGCTGTCGCAAGGCGCGGACTTCTACAAGAAGGCGATTGTCGACCTGGACCAGAAGACGCTGACGTCGGACCAGATGGTTGGGGTCTTCGACACGGTGCGCAAGATCGAAACGTATTTCGATAACGGCCGCACCGGCCGCGACTGGAACCTGGCGACCGCCATGGTCATCAACGGCAAGGCCGGCATGCAATTCATGGGCGACTGGGCCAAGGGCGAGTTCGCGGGCGCGAACAAGACCGCCGGTACGGACTATGTCTGCGCACCGGTGCCGGGCACCTCCAAGCAGTACACGTTCAACGTCGACTCGTTCGTGTTCTTCCAGCAGAAGGGCTCGAAGGAAGCAACGCCGGGACAACTGGCGCTCGCCAAGACCATCATGTCGCCTGCGTTCCAGGAACAGTTCAGCCTGTACAAGGGCTCGATCCCGGTTCGCCTGGGTGTATCGATGGCCAAGTTCGACGCCTGCGGCAAGCAGTCGTACGCCGATGAACAGACGGCCATCAAGGCCGGCGGTTATGTGCCGTCGCTGGCACACGGCATGGCGCAAGGCGACGCAACAGCAGGCGCGATCACTGACGTCGTGACGAAGTTCATGAACTCGACGCAGGATTCGAAGAGCGCAGTTGCCGCTCTCGCGAATGCCGCGAAGACGAAGTAACCGCGCGAAGTAAGCGAGAAGTAATCGTTTCGTTTGACACCGGGCGCGCGGCTTTTTAACCGGCCGCGCGCCCGGGCAAATCCCAAGCATGAGTTGGCGTAAAAACTGCTGTATCCCTGTTCCGGCCTGAGACTCTTGCCGGCAAATTTCCAGGAGTCGAGAAGTGGCTGCCTCCCCTAGCGGTATCGCGAGCAAGACATCGCGCACCCCGCCTCGCCGCACGTCGCCTCTGGCGGCGCTTGCCGATACATACATTCCGAAGCTCGTACTCGCGCCAAGCGTGCTGATTGCACTGGTGTTCGTGTACGGCTTTATCCTTATCACCGGCTGGCTTTCGCTGACCAATTCGCGATTGATGCCGCGCTATGAATTCACCGGCTTCCAGCGCTACACCGAGCTGTTCTCGAACGACGTCTGGTGGACGTCGGCTGCGAACCTCGGCTGGTTCGGCATTCCGTTCATTGCGATCTGCGTCGGGCTCGGGCTGTTCCTGGCCATCCTGCTCGACCAGAAGATCCGTAACGAAGGCGCGTTGCGCGCGATTTTCCTGTACCCGATGGCGTTGTCGTTCATCGTGACGGGTACGGCGTGGCAATGGATCCTGAATCCCGGCCTCGGATTGGAAAAGGTCTTCCACGACTGGGGCTGGACGAGCTTCTCGTTCGACTGGCTCGGCAACCCCGACAAGGCGATCTTCTGCGTGGTGATCGCGGCCGTGTGGCAATCCACCGGCTTCGTGATGGCCCTGTTCCTCGCCGGTTTGCGCGGCGTGGACGCGGAGATCTTCAAGGCCGCGCAGATGGACGGTGCATCGTTGCCGCGGATCTATCGCAAGATCGTGATCCCGAGCATGCGGCCCGTGTTCTTCTCCGTGCTGCTGATTCTCTGCCACATCACCATCAAGACCTTCGACCTCGTGGTTGCGATGACCGCGGGCGGTCCGGGCACGTCGTCTTCGCTGCCAGCCATGTTCATGTACACGTTTTCGTTTAACCGCGGGCAGTTGGGCCTGGGCGCCGCTTCATCCATGATGATGCTCGCCACCGTCGTCGCCGTGCTGGTGCCGCTCATGTATCTGGAATCGAGGAGCACGCGCAATGGAATCTAAGATGACGATCAGCCGCGCCGTCATCTATGCGGCGCTGGTTCTGTTTGCCCTGTATTTCCTGTTCCCGATCTACGTGATGCTCTCGACGTCCTTCAAGGACCTCGACCAGTTGCGCACCGGCAACCTGCTCACGCCGCCGACCTCGTTCACGTTCGCACCCTGGATCAAGGCGTGGTCGCAATCGTGTACCGGCGTGCGTTGCGACGGCATGGAACCGTTCTTCATGAACTCCGTGCGCATGGTGATCCCGGCCGTGCTGATCTCGTCGATAGTCGGCGCGTTCAACGGTTACGTGCTCACGCACTGGCGCTTTCGCGGCGCCGACGCCGTGTTCACCATGCTGCTGGTCGGATGTTTCATCCCGTTCCAGGCCATCCTTTTGCCGATGGCGCGTTTGCAAGGTTTGCTGGGACTCGCGAACACCACGACCGGTCTCGTGCTGGTGCACGTGGTCTACGGTATTGCGTTCACCACCATGTTCTTCCGCAATTTCTACGTGAGCATTCCGGCGGAACTGGTGAAGGCGGCACGTATTGACGGCGCGGGTTTCTTCACCATCTTCACGAAGATCCTGCTGCCGGTGTCGCTGCCTATTTTCATGGTGTGCCTGATTTGGCAATTCACGCAGATCTGGAACGACTTCCTGTTCGGGATCGTGTTCTCCGGCGTCGATTCAATGCCGATCACCGTCGCCCTGAACAACCTGGTCAACACATCGACGGGCGTGAAGGAATACAACGTCGACATGGCTGCCGCGATCATTGCCGCCCTGCCCACCCTGCTCGTCTACATGGTCGCCGGCCGGTTCTTCGTGCGCGGCCTGACAGCGGGCGCGGTGAAGGGCTGATTCCGGGGCTGATTTCCGCGGGGCGCCTTCAGTTGCTGAACGGCGCCCGCGACAGAAGATCAACTGAAGCGCGGAAGAACATTAATTCGGCGCAGAGACATTAAAGGATTCACAGCATGGCAAGCCTTTCTATCCGTGACGTGTACAAGACTTATGCGAACGGCGTGCCCGTTCTGAAGGGCGTGAACATCGACATCGAGGACGGGCAGTTCCTGATCCTCGTGGGCGGTTCAGGCTGCGGCAAGTCCACGTTGCTCAATATGATCGCCGGGCTGGAAACGGTCACCAAGGGCGACATCATGATCGACGGCAAGACGGTGAACAACCTCTCGCCGAAAGATCGCGACATTGCGATGGTGTTCCAGTCGTACGCGCTGTATCCGTCCATGACGGTGCGCGAGAACATCTCGTTCGGGCTGAACATTCGCAAGGTGCCGAAGGACGAGCAAAAGGCGATCGTCACGCGCGTGTCGGACACGTTGCAGATCCAGCATTTGCTCGATCGCAAGCCCGGCCAGTTGTCGGGCGGTCAGCGTCAGCGCGTGGCCATGGGGCGTGCGCTGGCGCGTGATCCGGTAATGTTCCTGTTCGACGAGCCGCTGTCGAACCTTGATGCCAAACTGCGGATCGAGATGCGCTCGGAGATCAAGCTGCTGCATCAGCGCCTTGGAACGACGATTGTGTATGTGACGCACGATCAGATCGAAGCCATGACGCTCGGCGACCGGATCGCGGTGATGAAGGACGGCGTGGTGCAGCAGTTCGGCGCACCGCAGGACATCTATGATTCGCCGGCGAACTTGTTCGTGGCGGGTTTCATTGGCGCGCCGCCGATGAATTTTATCGATGGCAAGCTGGTCGATGCCGGATCGGGCGTCGGACTTGAGGTCGATACGGGCGTGACGCGCACCGTGTTGAACCTGCCGTTCGATGCCACGGCCATGCGCGGCAAGATCGGTCAGAACGTGATTCTTGGTTTGCGGCCGGAGCGGATTACCGATGCGCGCAGCGCGCATAACGTTGAAGACGCGCGGTTGCAGCCAATTGAGGTGAAGATCGATGTGATCGAACCTACGGGTCCGGATACGCTGGTGTTCACGCAGGTGAACGGCAAGCGCGTGGTGAGCCGCGTGCATCCGGCGTCGAACCCGCAACCGCTGACGAACATGACGCTGTTGTTCGATGTATCGAAGGCTGTGTTGTTCGATTCGAAGAGCGAAGAACGGCTGGCTTGAGGTTGAACGTTTTGCTTGGAAAAAGCCGCTGCCCTCACGGACAGCGGCTTTTTGTTCTGGATGCCTGGCGTTCGCGCGCCCGTTGCTTAATGGCTTACTGCCCTGCCTCGCCCGCGTGATACTCAGCGCGCTGGCGCTCCAGGCTGCGGCCCAGATCGCCCTCGAACACGGCGGAGCCTTGATGGCTCAGATTCGATTTCGTATCGATGGCAGGCGTAATGCCGATCGCCGCGCACCGCCGGCAAAACGCATAGTCCTCCGAAAGATAGCTCCCGGACTGCGGGTCGATCATGGTGTCGAAGAACGCGTAGTGGTTCCTGGCGATTTTCCCGGTCTTGTGGTCCGGCCGATCAACCAGGTCAGCCCGGTAACGAAGCTCCGGAAAGCTGCTTGCGAGTTTCAAAAATACCTCGCGTTTGATGAGCATGAATCCAGTCGGTGCGTCGATGACATCGAGAAAACCGTTTTCGTCCGGTTCCAGTTCGGCCGAAACCGAGGTGGCCGGATAACGGGCGAAGCGTGCGCGGAAATCGACTTTCTTCGTGCCAACCGGCAAAGCCTCCGGCAAGCCCTCCGATGGCCAGCCATCGGTTTTCAGCGGATAGACGCCCGCCACCAAAGGACGATCGGCCTGAAGCAGGCGAACGACATCCGAACCCTTGAAACCGATATCGCCGTCGATCCACATCAGGTGCGTGAACCGATCGTCCGCAAGATATTCCGCGACCATCGTGTTGCGAGCACGCGTGATCAGGCTGTCGAAGCTATTGAAATTTACCCAAAGACCAAATCCGTGTTCGTCAGCGGTGTCGTACAGATCGAGAAGCCCATGGACATAGCTGGTGGTCACGACGCCACCGTAGCTGGGCGTGGCCACAAATACATTGGCTTTGATTTTTACATCAGTCATCAAGCTTGCTCCAGATAGGGTGAGAATTTATGTCGGCCCGATGGTCCGAGAATGGTCCGAGACCTCGATACGCTCCCCTTGTTTCAATCAATGAAGCAGCGGGTTGCGAAGGCATCCTATCGGAATAGTTCATCTCGAAAAACCAGCCCCGTGTGGCCCGTTTGGCCCGTGTGGCAATTCAGCGGCCTTATGAGGGAGCGGTTCCGTGCCGATCCGCGTGGCGTAGCGCGGAGATTTTCCACGATATCGGGCCGATGAGATCGGGACGAGGATGCTTGCCTCGCCGTAGGGGGCGGATCGCATGGTTTGACGCATCACCACGCGTACTTGAGGCCGAGACGCACGACATAGGCGTGATAACTCTGCGCGCCCCATGCACCGCTTACATTGCTCCAGGCGCTCCAGTTCTTTCCGAGATCGCCATTCAGTCCGAGCTTCGCCTCATAACGATTGGCGGGGTACAAACTGCCCACCGACACTTGGTCGAACGAGATGGTGCTGTCCGTGCTCGTGTGCCACCAGTTGGCCGTTGCATAGAACTGCACTTTCTTGCCCGCGCTGCGCTCGAAGGTGCGTTGCAGACGCAGCCCCAGCCGTGTGATGGCCCCGCTGGAACTGGCGTTATCCACCTGCGTGCCGTTCGGCTCGGTCAGCGAATTCTGGTGATAGTCCACGTAAAGCAACTGGCCTTGCGGCTCGAACACCCAGTCGTTGATCAGCGGGAACGCATAGCCCAACTCGCCCGATACCGCCCAGCCGTGCGCGTTGTAGTTCACCGTGGGCAATTCGTCGCCGTCGACGCTGTTATTGAACCAGCCATACTGGAGCCAGGTGTCCGCGTAAGCGCCAAGCCGGCTCGCTTCATTCTGGTACCAGGTGCCATAGGCTCCGACGCTATAGCCAGCCACGTTGCCGCTTGCTTGCGCCGAGTTGCCGGCGGCCTCCACGTTGCTTCGGGCTGTCTCGTAAGTAGCCATCAGCCCGAGATGCAGGAGATCGGCATTGGAGATCAGCTTTTTCTGCGCCACCTCGCCGCCGCCTTGCATGAAGAACGAATCGGTGTTCACGTGGAAGGTGCCATCGCTGCTGTTGCTGCCTTCGTTACGTCCTTCCATCCGAAGCCAGACCGAACCTGGCCCGCTCGATCCGCTCCCGGAAGTCTGAGAGAGCCCACCGGTGCGGTCGTCCAGGCTGTGAACGAACATCTCTCCAGCCACATGCTGGTTAGCCAGGTAAGCCGCCACTTCTGGCCGAAACATTGGCTGCGGTGGTGCGGGAGGCTCAGGGGGTGTGGGCGGCGTGGGGGGCGTTGGAGGCGTAGGTTCAAGCTCAGTGCGCAAGTACCAGTTGCCGTCCGAACTCTGTACGCCCCCCTGGAACAGTTGATATTCATACGGACCCGCCACCGCCCGGCCGCTTAACGAGAAGGCGCCCGTTGCAGAATGCGTGGGGTCCTGAACCTGTACCACCATGATGCCGTTATCTACCGTCGTCGCCCCGGCGCCACCGACGTTCGTCACCACTAACTGCGTGGCGCCCTTCGCGCCAACCGCGGTGCCGCCCACGACCAGCAAATCGGAATTCGACGCGGCTCCGCCCTGGTTCAGGACGGTATCGATCAGGACTTTGCCGCCGTTCGAGGTATAGACGCCCCCCGTGATCATCCGGTCACCGGCGATGCCGTTGGACATCGTCACGGTGCCGCTATTGTCGAGATTTCCCGCGATAGTGAAGCTGGCATCCGGACCATTGGCGAACGCCGGAAGCGCGTTACCTACGGCAATCACGCCGTTGTTGATCACGGACCCGGCGACCTTGCCATAACCACCCAGTGCGGCCGCAGCACCGACTGTGATCGACCCGCCGCCGGCTAATTCGGCGCCGAGATGGGACGCATCCCCGATAGCCAAGGTGCCCGCGTTGATGTTCGTCGTACCGCTGTACGTTTGCACGCCATTGAACAGGACCATGCCGCTGCCGGCTTGGGTTACCGATCCGGTGCCGCTAATGATTCCATCGAAGGTCAGGTTGTCGGAGCGATCGAATGCCAGCATTCCGTTGTTACTGACATCGCCGACAATGCCACCCGCCGTTCCGCCATTGCCGAGTTGCAGAGTGCCAGCGCTGATTGTCGTGCCGCCCGTGTAGGTGTTGTTGCCCGTCAGGATCAAGGCGCCACTGCCTTGCTGGGTCAGCGAACCCGCGCCGCTGACCACGCCGCCATAGGTCGCGGTGTCGCTGCGATTAAACGCCAGCGCCGCGTTGTCCGCGATATCGCCGCTCACCGAGCCAGTCGTTCCGCCATTGCCGAGTTGCAACGTCCCCGCGTTGATGGCCGTGCCGCCGGTGTAGGTGTTGTCACCCGTCAAGACCAGGGTGCCGCTGCCTTGCTGGGTCAGTGAACCCGTGCCGCTGACTATTCCACCATAGGTCGCGGTGTCGCTGCGGTTAAACGCTACTGCAGCGTTATCCGTGATGTTGCCGGCATAGCTGCCAGCGGTGCCGCCATTGCCGATCTGCAACGTCCCCGCGTTGACCGTCGTGCCGCCGGTGTAGGTGTTGTCGCCAGTCAGGATCAGCGTGCCGCCGTTGGCGTTCAGCGCGCCACTGGTGCCGCTGATAACGCCACTAAACGTACCGCCGTTGTCGATCGTCAGATTACCGGCATCGATATTTAGAGCACCCGCCCCGCCGAGCGCGCCTATCGCCTGGGTCTTGCCGTTGATATCGGCAGTGGCGCCCGCACTCACGTCGAGTAAAGCGGTGTGACCCAGCGCGTTGTCGCTGCCGAGCAGGAGCGTGCCGCTATTGAGGGTGGTCGTACCGGTGTAGTCGTTGGTGGCGTTGGCGAGAATGGCGGTGTTGACTGCATCGATGAAAAGGTTGCCGCTGCCGGTGATCTTGGCGCTCAGGGTGTTGTCGACAGCGTTGGCGTTGGTCAGTTCCAGCGTCTGGCCGGCTTGCAGGTCGAGTTGCAGAAGGTCATAACCGAGCCATACACCGGCGTTGGCGCCGGCCAGGACATTGGTGGCGTAGTTGTAGCTGGCTATCGCGACGGTCGCGCCATTTTCGCTCAGCGTGACGTTCTGCGGAGCAGCAACCGGGGAGCCGTCAAATTTAGTGAGTGCGAGCTGGGAACCCGCCCCGGTCACGGTGCCGGTGGCGGCAATGAGTTGCAACTGGATGTTGTCGTCCTGGTCGAACAGCGAGGGTTGCGGGGGAAGCGCGTGAACCGGGAAGTCACTCGGGATGCCAAGGGCGACGGTGCCACCGGACGCAACGTTCAGGTCGCCGACAGTGAGTTTGCCGTCGGGGATAAAACCGGTGGCGGTGATCTGGAACGTGCCGCCGTTGAAGGTGAGGTTGCCAATGGTGCGATTGGCGTTGATCTGGGCCAGTCCGCCGGTGTCCAGGCGCAGTGTGGTGCTGGGCATGGCGCTCTGGGCATTGTTGTCCAGGGTGAATGTGCCGCCGGAAACGGCGATGGTGCCGGCAAAAGCGCTGCCAACCGTATTGCTTAGGGTGAACGTGTTGGTGCTGTTGCCGAGCAGGACCTGCATGGTGCCGCCGCCGGTTAATGCGTTATTGAAGGTGTAGTTGCCGCTGGCCGGGTTGTTGATCAGTAAGGTACCGGCGTTGGCGAGATTGGCATTGCCGCTGCCGATGCTGCCCGCGCCGCTAAGTTCCAGCGTACCGGCGTTGACGTTGGTCCCGCCGCTGTAGGTGTTGGTACCGGTCAGGACGGTTGTGCCGCTACCTTGCTGGGTCAGTGAACCCGTGCCGCTGACTACTCCGCCGTAGGTCGTGGCGTCGCTGCGATTGAACACCAACGCGGCGTTGTCGGAGATGTCACCGGCCACTGAGCCGACGGTTCCGCCATTGCCAATCTGCAACGTGCCCGCGTTGATGGCCGTGCCGCCGGTGTAGGTGTTGTCACCCGTCAGGATCAAGGCGCCACTGCCTTGCTGGGTCAGCGAACCCGTGCCGCTGACCACGCCGCCATAGGTCGCGGTGTCGCTGCGATCAAACGCCAGCGCCGCGTTATCCGCGATATCGCCGCTCACCGAGCCAGTCGTTCCACCATTGCCGATCTGCAACGTGCCCGCGTTGATGGCCGTGCCGCCGCTGTAGGTGTTGTCACCCGTCAAGACCAGGGCGCCGCTGCCTTGCTGGGTCAGTGAACCCGTGCCGCTGACCACCCCGCCATAGGTCGCGGTGTCGCTGCGGTTAAACGCTACTGCAGCGTTATCTGTGATATTGCCCGCAAAGCTGCCGGTAGTGCCGCCATTGCCGATCTGCAACGTCCCCGCGTTGATCGTCGTACCGCCGGTGTAGGTGTTGTCGCCAGTCAGGATCAGCGTGCCGCCGTTGGCATTCAGCGCGCCACTGGTGCCGCTGATAACGCCACTAAACGTACCGCCATTGTTGATCGTCAGATTGCCGGCATCGATATTGAGGGCCCCCGCGCCGCCGAGCGCACCTATCGCCTGGGTCTTGCCGTTGATATCGGCGGTCGTTCCCGCATTCAGCGCCAGTAACGCCGTGTTGCCCAACGCGTTGTTGCTGCCGAGTATCAGCGTACCGCCGCTGACGGTTGTGTTGCCGGTGTAGTCATTGGCGGCGTTGGTCAAGGTGATGCTGTTGGTGGCGTCGATGGTGAGCGCGCCGCTGCCGGTGATGCGGGCCTTCATGTCAGCCGCCCCGGCTGCGGCCGTGTCACCGGCAAGCGTGAGGGTCTGGCCGGTTTGCAGATCGAGTTGGCTAAGGCCGTAGCCCGCGTACAGGCCACTGTTGGCCCCGGTGTTCAGCGTGAAGCTGTAGGTACCGATGGCAACGGTGTTGCCATTTTGAGCAATGTTCGCGGTTGTGCTGGTGAGCGAGTTCCCCGCCAGATCGGTGAGCGAGAGGTTGCTTACATTGCCGCTGACGCTGTTGGCGCTGATCAGTTGGGTGTTGGCGCCGTCATCCTGAGTGAGCAGGGATCCGGTTGGGTTGACGGCGCCAACGGGGTCGATGCGCACGGTGCCGCTATTGAGCGTGAGTGCCCCGGTGCTGAGCGTGCCGGAGGGCAGGTTAGCGAAGACCAGGGCATTGCCGTTCAGCGTCAGGTTGCCGATGGTTTGCGCCCCCGCGCCCACGGTGGTCGTGTTGCCGGCGTTCAGTTGCAGAGTGGCGTTCGTGAGTGCACTGGTGTTGGTGCCGGCGAGGCTAAAGGTGCTCTGGTTAAGCGTGACCTTGCCGGTGAAAGCACTGCCCGCAGCGGCGCCGAAGTTGAAGGTGTTGGTGGCGCTGCCGAGGGTGGCAGTCAGTAAGCCACTGCCGGTGAGGACGTTATTGAAAGCGTAGTTGCCGCTGGCGGGGTTCAGCGCGAGCGTGCCCGTGCTGGCGATATTGGCTGGACCACTGCCGATAGTGCCCGTTCCGGTAAGTTGCACGGTGCCGGCGTTGACATTCGTGCCACCGGTGTAGGTGTTGGCGCCGGTGAGGGTCAGCGTGCCCGTGCCTTGCTTGGTGAGTGCGCCGGTGCCCGCGACCACACCGGAAAGCGTATCGGCGTTGGCCTGTGTATCGATAGTGCCGGCGGCGGTGAGCGTGACCGCTCGAGCCGTGGTGAGTGCACTAGTGAACTGCAACGCCCCGCCATTGAAACTCAGCCCACCCGCCGCGGCGCCGAGATTGGCGTCGGCGCCGACACTCAGAATGCCGGCATTGAGGTTGGTGCCACCCGCGTACGTGTTGATGCCGGTGAGGACGGTCGTGCCGCTGCCTGCTTGTGTCAGCGAGCCCGTGCCGCTGACCACTCCACCGTAGCTCACCGCATTCGAGCGATTAAAAATCAACGCGGCGTTATCGGTGATGTTGCCAGTGACGCTGCCAGTGGTGCCGCCGTTGCCTAGTTGCAAGGTGCCAGCGCTGACGGTGGTACCACCTGTGTAGACGCTGTCGCCCGTCAAGATCAGGGCGCCGCTGCCTTGCTGGGTCAACGAACCCGTGCCGCTGATCACTCCGCCATAGGTCACCGAATCTGAATGGTCAAAATTCAACGCGGCGTTATCGGTGATATTGCCAGTGACGCTGCCGGTGGTTCCACCATTGCCAAGTTGCAAGGTGCCAGCGCTGACGGTGGTACCACCCGTGTAGACGCTGTCGCCCGTCAAGATCAGGGCGCCGCTGCCTTGCTGGGTCAACGAACCCGTGCCGCTGACCACTCCGCCATAGGTCAACGCACCTGAGTGGTTAAAATTCAATGCGGCGTTATCGGTGATATTGCCGACGACGCTGCCGGTGGTGCCGCCGTTGCCAAGCTGCAAGGTGCCGGCAGTGATGGTGGTGCCGCCCGTATAAGTGTTATCACCGGTCAGGATCGTTGTGCCCGTACCGGCTTGCGTAGCAGTACCCGTACCGCTGATCACATTGGCAAAGGTCACGACATCGGAGCGGTTAAAGTTCAGAGCGCCGTTGTCAATCAAATTGCCGGTAACGCTACCGCTAGCGCCACCGTTACCGAGATTCAGCACCCCGCCGCTCTCGATGGTCGTGCCACCACCCGTGCCGCTATTGCTGATCTGGCCGGTTACGGTTAATGCGCCGCTGACGTCGAGCGTATTGGCTGTGGTGCCGATCAGGTTGATATGGCCGCCGAGAGTCCAGATGCTGCCTGTTGCGGCAGTCAAGCTGGAAAAGCCCTGCGTAGTTAAATTACCGCTCCCCAGAAAATCACCATTTTCGCTGCCTGTTTCTATCAGGGTAATGGTGTTACCGGTACCCGCGCTGATAGCGACTGCGTCAGTGCTCACCCCTGCAGCGAGAGAAGATGTTGTGCCGGTCCCTCCATGCAGATTTGAACCTGCACCTAACGTCAGCGAGTTGCCTGAGGTACCAAAGTAAAGTGCGGTACTTGTGCTGCCACCATAGATGGCTCCGCGATTGACGATATTGGCAATACCCGACTGTGACCATATCCCGGTCACAGCGGCGGTCAATCCCGTGCTCGCACCTATGGAACCGGTATTGGTGATATTGGCAATGACTGAAGCACCGGTCACCTTGATGGCGGCCCCGCTTCCCTGTGTATTTATTGTCCCATTGTTAATGATGGTGCTGGGCGCAGCGCCTCCCACGTCGACAACGAGGCTATTGACCTCGCCCGGCCTGTTGAATATGCCTGTGCTACCGACCTGAAAAGTACTTCCGGCACTCATATGTATACCGGCACCAGCGTTCAGGACTCCATCCAATGTAAGGTTTCCGGCTATCGATACAATGTTCGACGTAGTGACTTGCGCGCCGCCGTTGATCTGGGAAAATGCACCACTGGCAACAGTTAGTGTGGTGGCATTGAACAGGCCACTTTGAGCAAAGTTCAAAGTTCCCGCATTGACGGAAACCGCTCCAACCGAGCTGCCTGCACCACTCAAAGTCAATGCATTGCTGCCTGTCTCAGTCAGCCCCCCTGTTCCACTAATCAGACCGCTGAAAGTCGTGTCGCTGCTGTTGTTGGCCGTCAGCGTTGCAGAACCCAAAGTGATAGAGCCAGCGCCGCTAAGGTTGTTGGCTGTCTGGGCGAAATTATTCAGCGCGAAGATAGCGCCACTGTTCACGGTTACCGCACTGCTATTGGCAAAAATATTAGCGATGCCTGCGGTGAGCGTCCCCGCCTCGATACCGGTTGCGCCGGAATACGTATTAGCTGAAGAAAGCGTCAGGTTACCCGTACCCGACTGGGTGAGCGAGCCGGTTCCGGAGATAAGCGCAGCATAACTAACTGCATCGCTGCGATCAAAGACGAGCGAGCCATTTTCAGCAATGTTGCCAGTCACGCTGCCCGCGGTACCTCCATTGCCGACCTGTAGCGTGGCGCCCGAAGCGATAGTCGTGCCGCCCCCCGTGCCACCGTTGGTGAGTGCACCAGTAAGGGTAAGGACTCCGCTTTGCACGTTGGTAGCGGTGGCGGTGATGCCTGTGGTCGAATTTGCACCGCTCAACGTCCAGGCAGTGCCGGACATGTTCAGGGTATTGAATCCCGTCAGATTGTTGCCCGCACTGCCCGATCCTTGCAGGGTCAGCACATTGTTTGTGCCGGTGGCGGTCACAGCA
Source organism: Caballeronia sp. LjRoot34 (assembly GCF_964253815.1). Lineage (NCBI taxonomy): Bacteria > Pseudomonadati > Pseudomonadota > Betaproteobacteria > Burkholderiales > Burkholderiaceae > Caballeronia > Caballeronia sp. LjRoot34. The sequence continues at coordinate 1,048,028 of NZ_CAXUSB020000001.1, read as the reverse complement.
CCGTTCAGCACCGATCCCGTTCCGAGTACCAGCGTATTGCCACTCCCCGTGACAGAAACAGCCGTGCCACCGGTTCCGGTGATGGTGCCGGTGTTGGTCAGGGTAACGCCGCCGCTGCTTGCGAGCACAGCGCCAGTACCCGCGCTTAACAGGCCGCTGTTGCTGAATGCGCCCGTTGATGCCCCGCGAGTCCAGAACGCGTAGGTTGTCGCTGCCCCGTAAATCGTGCCGGCGTTGGTGCCAGCGACAGGCCCGGCGTTGAAAACGACACCATAGCCCGTGCCACCATTCGTGCCGACCACGCCAGTTGCACTTTGAGTAAACGTGCCGCCGGCGTCGAAGTACACCCCGGAGAAACTGTTGCTGCCGCTTGTAATCAAGCCATCGTTGGTGACGGTACCGACAGCGCCCGAGATTCGAACGCCATCGGCGCCGCCCGCTATGGTTGCGCCTGCATGATTGGTCACCTGGCCGCCGTTGGACAGGTTGACACCCGTAGACGTTGTTCCCACGATTATGGAAAAATTGTCGAGGGTGACGCCATTGAGCGTGGCCGATGACAACGAGAACCCCAAGGCTCCGGTTATCGAGCCATGATTGGTGAGAACCCAGTTCTGGGCGTTGTTACCGTCGATGCCATCGCCCGACGATACATTGATCACCGTGCCCGCCGGCGCATCGAAGGTGGTCGAGCCCGGGCTCAGGGTTTGCAACGTGACAGTAGTTGTCGCGCTGGGGATCGAAACGGTTTGCGCCTGTGCCTGACTAATGATCGCGCCAATGCTGATTAACAGAATGCCGGCGCTAATGGGTGTCAGGCAGCTACGAGGGCCGCCGGCAAAGGTTCGTCTATTTTTATAACCGAGGTGCAATTGGGCAAACACTGCTGCCATTTGCATGGAATCAAGCGCCCAATCCGGCGCGGCATAACGAATCCGGTTCATTTACGGCCTCGCTCTTGATGCAATTACGTTACATGCCAAAGAGTTCGAATCACCATCACGCCATTTCATTGAGCAACCTCATTGATATTTGGCATATGTGCCCTGCCGCATTTACGATCCCGATATACAGCAGGAATTCGTTGTTGATACAGATTGAATCGCCTGACGGATTAGCTGGATTATTGACAGGAAATGGAACGACACCGCCAATCCCCTCTCTTTGAGCTACCACACCATGACAATGAGACATTCGCTCGATATCACTGACTGGATAAGGATGGGGCATGGACGCCCGCTGCCCGAATTTTTATACGAATCATTGGATAGTTCAATTAGTGAGTATTTCACTTTTACCGAATAATGGCCTAAGCGTTAGCCGGGTTTGTACCTTAAATAAACCTGCTAGCCTTCGAGATCATCCTATCTTATGCGGGAGTGTCCGATTGCTTTATTTATTTTTTGATTCGTTTGATGTTCTCGCATTTTAATAAGTTTTCCGATTCAGATTCAATCTCCACGGCATATACTATAAAACTTGCAACCAAATAAATAATCAATCTGATTTTGCATTCATGACCTTGCAACGAAATATTCATCGAGCCTGATTTTTGCAAAAATTGATGTGCTTCGTTACGATCCTGATAAGACGAAGCTGGGCGTGATAATGAGCACAAATAGGCGAGAGCTCGGCCAGCAATAGCGAACTTGACGAGCGTGGTTAAGCGCCTAAATAGTGCCGCATGCAGAAGTTGCCAAGGAACGCACGCAGCGCGAAATGAATTTGGCCCAACGCGGCGTGATGCAACGCCGTCAGGCACAATTCCCCTTCCGAATTCCCGGCAAGGCCGGCTACACGCTCTCCGGCAACCCAAAGCAGGCTCCCCTCCCGACATGACAGATTCCTTCCTCAGCCGACGCCCCGAACTCGAATGGCCTGTTGCCGATGGTCCCGATCCGTTTATCGAACTGGAAAAGCTTGACGACACCCGGGTCGACGCATGGGTCAGCGCGCAAAACGCGCGCACAACAGAAGCCTTCGGCAAGACAGCTGACACGGACACACTCACGAAGCGGCTGGCAAAGGCCTACACCTCGCAGGAACGCATCGTTTCATGTTCGCGTTACGGCGATTGGGGCTACAACACTTGGCAGGATGAGAAAAACCCGCTGGGCATAGTTCGGCGCACAGCCTGGCAAAAATGGCTCGCCGGCACGCCCGAATGGCAAACCATCCTGGACGTTGACCAGATCGACTTGAACACGAGCGCCGCCAAGGACGGCATCCGCTGGGCGCTGCACGACTTCGATATGCTCTACCCTACCTGGGACCGCGCGCTGGTGAGCTTGTCGCCGGGAGGCTCGGACGCGTGCATGGTCCGCGAATTCGATATCGAAACGCAGCGCTTCGTTGAAGACGGCTTCACGCTCCCCGATGTCGGCAAGCATGGCATCTCGTGGATCGATCGCGATACGGTATACGTTGGCTGGGACGACAGCGCGCACAGCAAGAAGCCCGCGCTCACCACGTCCGGCTTTCCACGCCAGGCGCGCAAATGGAAGCGCGGCACGCCACTCGCCGATGCCCCCGTGGTCTTCGAAGGCAAACGGCGCGATGTATCGGCCGGCGTGGATTACGATCAGCTCGAAAAGCTCCATCTTGCTTCACGCGCGACGTCGTTCTTCGAGACGCTGCAATACTGGCTCGATGAAACCACCGGCGAGTGGCAGCAATACGATGTCCCGCTGCACGCGGAACTGGAGCATTGGAATGGCTGGCTGTTTGTCACGCCACGCGAGTCCTACGAATCGGGCGCAACGACCTACGCGAGCGGTTCGCTGCTCGTCATTCGTCGCGATGCCTTCCTGACAGGCGCGCGCAATTTCACCGTGCTGTTCACGCCGTCAGGCCGAAACGTTCTCGCCGATATCGACTTCACGAAGCATTGGCTGGTGGTGTCGCAGATGGACGATGGTTCGCCGCGTGTGGAATTGCTTGGCCCCCCAGCGGGTCTGGAAGGCGAATGGACCCGCCGCGACTTCGCGCTGCCGGCCGCCAGCCAGTCGTACGTGGATTCCATCGACAGTGAACGCGACGACACCGTGCTCGTTCACGTCGAACATTTCCTCACGCCGCCGTCGCTTTACTATGCCGATTTCGCGCAGCCGGAAAGCGAATGGCAACTGCTCGCTCGCCTTCCCGCTCAATTCGATGCGACTGGTCTTATCGCCGAGCGTCGTCACGCGATATCAACCGATGGCGTCGCCATTCCGTATTGGCTGATCGGCCGCGAGGCGAACGTCAAGGGTCAGGAAACCGCGCCCTGCCTGCTCTACGGCTATGGTGGCTTCGAAGTCGCGCTCGACCCGCATTACGACGCGACCACGGGTATCGCGTGGCTCGAAAGCGGAGGCCTGTACGCGGTCGCGAACATTCGTGGCGGCGGCGAGTTCGGGCCGGAGTGGCATCAGGCGGCGCAGCGGGAGAAACGCCAGGTCGCCTTCGATGACTTCATCGCCGTTGCAGAAGCGCTGGTGGCGTCGGGCGTGACGACATCGAAACAACTCGCTATTCGTGGCGGCAGCAACGGCGGCTTGCTGACCGGCGTCATGCTGGTCCAGCGTCCGGAATTGTTCGGCGCGGTGTTGTCCGAAGTGCCATTGCTCGACATGGCGCGCTTTCACTTGCTGCTGCAAGGCGCCTCGTGGATCGACGAATACGGCGACCCCGCCGATGCCCGCGACCTGCGCTTCCTGATGACGTACTCGCCGTATCAAAACGTGAAAGCCGATGCGGTTTATCCGCCGGCGCTGTTCACGTCGTCGGCGACCGATGACCGCGTGCATCCCGGCCACGCCCGCAAAATGGCGGCAAGAATGCAGGCGCTGGGACATGAGCGCGTGTGGTATCTGGAGAACCGCGACGGTGGTCACGGCGCGGGCGTGGAGGCGGAAAGTATCGCTCGCGTGGAAGCGACGGCGTTCACGTTCTTGCAGCAGATGGTCGGCCGGGGGTGATGGTTAGCTGAGCGAATGCGCGGACATCGCAACAAATAAGCCCGACTGCATCACCCGGCCCGACTCGCCCGCACTGGCGTGCCATGCCAGCGCAGCACCAGCGTCCGGCCGACGAACGTCAGCACGCCCGTCACCCCGATCACGATCCCCATCCCCTGCGGCGTACCGTCGTGGAACATCCCGACGGCAACGCTCGCCAGCGCGCCGAGCGCCAACTGCACCGCGCCGAACACTGCGGCTGCGGCGCCTGCGTTGTGGGGGTATCGATGCATCAAATCCGTCGTGCAGTTGGCCGATAACAAACCCACGACGCCGACCACGAAGAACAGACAGCCGACGATCGACCACAAGCCGCCAAAACCGGTGATACACACGAACGCCGTCGCCAGCGCCGCGATCACGCTGACAAACGACGCGATCGAAATCAGTTTCAGCGATCCCAGCGGCCCGACGAGCCGCGTGTTCGCCACGTTCCAGCCGATAATCCCGATAATGTTCAGCCCGAAGAAAAACCCGTAGTGCTGCGGCTTCACATGAAAGTAGTCGATATACACAAACGGCGTCGCGGTGATGTACGCGAACATCGAAGCGAACGCCATGCCGCCGCATAACGTGTGGCCCCACGTGACGGGATCGGTGAGAAGACGCCCGTACGCCGCAAACGAACGCCCCAGCGCCGATGTCGCGCGTTTCTCGCGCGGCCAGGTTTCCGGCACGCGCAAATACGTAGTGACCGCGCACAACGTGCCGAATACCGTGAGCGTGACGAACACCGCACGCCAGCCCCCAAGCAGCAGCAACTGGCCGCCTATCAACGGTGCGAGCAGCGGGCCGATCGACGTGACAATGGCAAGCATCGACAGCACCCGGGCCGCATCCGACGGTGCGTGGGCATCGCGTGCAATGGCCCGCGCCAGAACCGACGCCGACCCCGCGCCGAGCGCCTGCAGGAAGCGCAGGATAACCAGTGAATCGATGGAAAACGACAGCGCGCACCCGACGCTCGCAAGCGTATACAACACGATGCCGCCCAGCAGCACCGGCCGGCGCCCGTAGGCGTCGGAGAGCGGTCCGTACACGAGCATGCCGAGCGAAAAGCCGAGCATGAAACTGGTCAGCGTGATCTGTGCCGCTGCGGCGGTCGTGCCGAACGAAGTGGCGAGAGCCGGCAGGCTCGGCAGGTACATATCGATGGAAAGCGGGCCGCACGCCGCCAGCGCACCGAGCAACAGGATCAGTCGGCGATCGGCACGGCGCTTGATGATTTCGGGCATGAGAGGCGAAAGAGAGCGTGAGGAAAAGGCGCGGTTTTCGGGGACTGGCGAGTGACGGGTAGCGAGTGACACGTGGCGAAACCAACACAATACGAGGGCGAAAAACCTCGCAACGGCCACGTCCGGCATGCAAGCGAACGGCTTAAACAAAGCCTTAAAACAGTGTGCATTGTACGCGCCCCGCTTTCACAAGCCGCGCTGGCGTCTTTTCGAATGCAGCGCCAGACCGAGCGTCGCGGACTCGATGCAGACGACTCCGGTACAATTTCATCTTGATTTCCTGCAGCCGCGAGCCCCAGGCGCGAGACCCGGTCGGACCCCGCCCGATCCGATCCCGGCGCCCATCCAGGCTTGATAGAAGCCCGCGACCGCAGCCCTCTCCAGCCGAACCCGTCATCCAGTGCAGGCCCCGTCATGTCCAGAAATGAAGCTCTCTTCGAACGCGCCCAGAAAACCATTCCCGGCGGTGTGAACTCGCCGGTGCGCGCGTTTCGCTCGGTCGGCGGCACGCCGCGGTTCATCGAACGCGCGCAAGGTCCGTATTTCTGGGACGCCGATGGCAAGCAGTACATCGACTACATCGGCTCCTGGGGGCCGATGATCCTCGGCCACGTCCATCCTGAAGTGCTTGAGGCCGTGCAGCGCGTGCTCGCGAACGGGTTTTCGTTCGGTGCGCCGACCGAGTCCGAGATCGAGATCGCGGAAGAGATCTGCAAGCTGGTGCCGTCGATAGAACAGGTACGCATGGTGTCGAGCGGCACCGAGGCGACCATGAGCGCGCTGCGCCTGGCGCGCGGATTCACGAAGCGTGATCGGATCGTGAAGTTCGAGGGGTGTTATCACGGTCACGCGGACAGCCTGCTCGTGAAAGCCGGATCGGGTCTGCTGACGTTCGGCAATCCCACTTCCGCTGGCGTTCCCGCCGATACCGCCAAGCACACGACCGTACTCGAGTACAACAACGTCGAACAGCTTAACGAAGCGTTTGCCGCATTCGGTGCGGAAATCGCGTCGATTATCGTGGAGCCGGTGGCCGGCAACATGAATCTCGTGAAAGCCACGCCCGAATTCCTGCAAGCGCTGCGCGCCCGTTGCGACGAGTACGGCTCGGTGCTGATTTTCGATGAAGTGATGTGCGGCTTTCGCGTGGCGCTGGGTGGCGCGCAGCAGGTCTACGGCATCAAGGCGGACCTGACGTGCCTGGGCAAGGTGATCGGCGGCGGCATGCCGGCTGCAGCGTTCGGCGGACGCCGGGACATCATGGCGCATCTCGCCCCGCTCGGCGGCGTGTATCAGGCAGGCACGTTGTCGGGGAATCCGGTCGCGGTCGCAGCCGGGTTGAAAACGCTGCAATTGATCCAGGCGCCGGGGTTCTACGAGACGCTGACGAAGCAAACGCGTCGTCTCGCCGATGGCCTCGCTTCGGTCGCAAAGGAAGCGAAGGTGCCCTTCTCGGCGGACGCTATCGGCGGGATGTTCGGGCTGTATTTCGCCGATAGCGTCCCGGGAAGCTTCGCTGAAGTCACGCAGGGCGACACGAACCGCTTCAACGCGTTTTTCCACGAGATGCTCGATGCCGGCGTCTACTTCGCGCCATCGGCGTATGAAGCGGGGTTCGTATCGATCGCCCACGACGACGGCGTGATCGACGCGACGCTCGACGCCGCCCGCGGCGCGTTCGCGCGCCTCGCCGCTTAAGCGCCGCCGCCATGTTCTCGCAGACCGATTTCTCGCACATGGAGCGCGCGTTGGCGCTGGCCGCACGCGGCATGTACACGACGACGCCGAATCCGCGCGTCGGCTGCGTGCTGGTGAAAGACGGCGACGTGATTGGCGAAGGTTTCACGCAGCCCGCCGGCCAGGACCACGCCGAGGTTCGCGCGTTGAAAGACGCGCGAGCGCGCGGCCATGATCCGCGGGGTGCCACCGCCTACGTCACGCTCGAACCGTGCAGCCATTTCGGCCGCACGCCGCCGTGCGTGCACGCGCTGATCGACGCGCGGGTCGCCAAGGTGATCGCCGCGATGGAAGATCCGAATCCGGCCGTGTCCGGGCGCGGACTGGCGATTCTCCGCGATGCGGGTATCGATGTGCGCTGCGGCCTGCTGGCCAATGAAGCGTACGAGATGAACATCGGCTTTGTATCGCGCATGACGCGACGCCGGCCGTGGGTACGCATGAAGGTCGCCGCTACGCTGGATGGCCGCACGGGTTTGCCGACCGGCGAAAGCCAATGGATTACCGGTGAAGCCGCCCGCGCCGATGGTCACGCATGGCGCGCGCGGGCGTGCGCGATTTTGACGGGCATCGGCACGGTGCGCGAGGACGATCCTCAACTGACCGTGCGCGCGATTGAAACGCCGCGCCAGCCGCAGCGGGTACTGATCGACAGCCGCCTTGACGTGCCGCTCACCGCTCGGATCCTGGAAGGCGCGCCGCCGTGGGTGTTTTGCGGTGCCGAGCCCGACCCCGCGAAAGCCGATGCGCTGCGCGAACGCGGCATCGAATTCACGCCATTGACGAACGAGCACGGCAAGGTCGATCTGCCCGCCATGCTGGGCGTTCTCGCTGATCGCGGCATCAACGAACTGCACGTGGAAGCGGGTCACAAGCTCAATGGCTCGCTGCTGCGCGAGGGGTGTGTCGACGAATTGCTGGTTTATCTCGCGCCGAGTTTGCTGGGCAACGCGCCGGGCATGTTCGATTTCACGCCACCCGATACACTCGATGCCCGGCCGCATCTGCGGTTTCACAGGATTGACCGGCTGGGTGATGACCTGCGCATTCTGGCGCGCTTCGCGGTGGTGAAAACCGATGCGCCCACGGACGCGAAACCGATTATCTAACGCACAACGTAACGTAAGGAAGCTCGACGATGTTCACAGGAATTGTCGCGGCGGTCGGCCGCATTGAAGCGGTTACGCCGTTGGGTTCATCCACCGATGCCGATACCGGCGTGCGCCTCACGGTGGCCTCCGGCGGGCTGGATCTCACGGACGTGGAGCTTGGCGACAGCATCTCGATCCAGGGCGCGTGCATGACCGTGATCGAGAAGTCGGCCGGGTCTTTTGCCGTCGATGTGTCGCGCGAGAGCCTTAGCAAGACGGCAGGCTTGTCCGAACCCGGCGATGTGAACCTGGAGAAGGCGCTACGTGCGCATGATCGGCTGGGCGGGCATCTGGTGTCGGGACATGTGGATGGTCTTGGTGAAGTGACGCACTTCGCCCCTGTTGGCGAGTCACATGAGTTACGGATTCTGGCGTCGCGGGATATCGGTAAATATCTGGCTTATAAAGGCTCGGTGACGGTGAACGGCGTGAGCCTGACGGTGAATACCGTGAACGACCGGCCCGATGGCTGCGAGTTTTCGATCAACCTGATTCCGCATACGGTGGAAGTGACCACGTTGCGGCATTTGAAAACCGGCGCGAAGGTCAATCTGGAGATCGATCTGATTGCGCGGTACGTGGAGCGGATTCTGTCGACGTCTAAGGACGGTCATAACTCGTTGAAATAAATAGAATTTTCGAAAATAAGCATGTGCGCTCGTCTCACTGCGTCCAGCTAAATCTACGTTTTGATGACGGTATACCGTCGTTTTCTGCACCAAGTATGCGGTCACGCCTCTGTAGAAACGCCTCCCCAAGGCAACCGACCCGGCTGTCTGCCGCGCTGGCATTGGGATCAGCGGCTCTCGCCGGAGATCGGGCAGAGCGGAGAATTCGCGCCTTTTTGCCGATCTTCTGCGTACGGCGCACGACATTGAAAAGCTGGAAGTCGCGCGCCATCATAGTTATCCATCATGCCACCGGCCGCACCTTACCCATATGGATTAGCAAGTCAGTTAAGAGAGCACAGCCTGAAAGGCAATCTTGACGCATTTATGCCACAGCTACGTCGCAGCTCTCGGGAAAATCCGAATTCTGCGAGTACTCCGAACGCGACAGCGGTCCAGCGGACACATAGACGTGCCCTATCTGAGATATGCGCATCGGAATGAACTCGGCCACAAGCAGCCCCTCGACAGCAGGCTATGGATTGCTGACACCACAATCTGCCGATGACTTTCACTCGTCCCCTACATCTATCAACCTGACTTTTGGAGTTTAGAACTTCGTACGGGCATCACACTTGTCGAGACGGGCGGGAGTTTCGCTGACTGATGATCGCGCCGACATCATCTCGCTGAATCGCCCCCATCTAGACGACCGACGCCATGGGCGCATGAAATTACCTACCCTCAAACGGGATTCGCGGACGGCACGTCAAAGTCCGTCTCGGACAATTCCGAGTGGAGGCGGTGGTTGAGAAGAACCTGGATGACCGTCCGGATCGTGTCTTCGGTCGGGATGATCCGGCCACGATCGTCGAACCGGATCTGCCAGTTCCGCGCTGCGCTTGTAGCGCGGAGCCGCTGCATATAGTCCTGATTGGCATAGTGGGCCCGCTCCTGCACGACGGCCATGCGCCGAAGGTGCATCGCATTTGTTCCGACGTGCTGCACTAGTAGGGCTACATCCGAAAAAACCGCTTTGAATTCATCGCTTTGCTGTAATTCCGTGAAGGAGACCGCATATGTCTGTTTGTATTCGAGCAGCGACTCGAAACTGGATTTGTTGATGATCAGAAGATCGGTTTTCGTCGCGAAAAAGTCAAATGTCTTCGCAATCTGGAAGGATTCATCGCCCGCAAGGTCAAGCTGGTTGCCATTCAGGACCAGATTGACAACCGACGCTCGCTTTTTCACACGCCAGTCACTCGCGAGCCGTCTGACTCCGTACAGCACGTCGTTATGCGTCTGGAGCCGGACCACGTACCCGGCGCTGTTCTCCAACTGCTTCACATTGGTAATCAGATGCTCCTCAGGCGGCAGATCAATCTGGTCCTGCAGTTGCGGAAATGTAGTTTCATCTCCTTCGAGGTAGAGGCAGCCGACTTCATTCGGCTGGGCCAGCAGTTGATAATCTTCAACCTCCTGATAGCGCGCGAGGGTGTCAGTAACGATCCGTTTGAGTTCTGCCGTAAGCTCATCGGTCGTTACAGCGGCGAACGCCTTAAAACGGCCGCCTTTCCCGGCGCTTTTCTTGAACGTCCATAGCGTCAGGGATGCATCAGCAACGTTAAAATTTTTCATACTTGCTAGAGCTTCATTAGCGGCCATAATTTACTCTTTGAATTTTGATAGTACGTAGACGCCCTGCACGACGCATGATTTTAGCTTGTCACCTGCATATATTTTTGATCTGGACAACGCAATAACGCTCCTGCTATTGCCGTTGATGTCTGCACTGAGCTCGTACAGCTGCCAGCCCGTGGCGAGCAGAAGCGGATTCATCAAAATCTGGCCCGACCGGTAGGTGATAAGGAACATCCAAACTAGAAACACGATGAAGCCATAAAATTTTCCGCTGCTCCCAAGATCCAGCCCCATGAATGATACGACGTAGGGAAAGACATAATTAATGAGATCGTTCGGGACAGTCTTCGATTCCTTGACCGTGAGTTCATGTACTCCGGGAATCCGATTGAGAACCCAGATAAAAAACAGAAGGCTTACTAGACAGATAATGAAAAACGTGAATGATCGTCCCGGATTGGTTAAGACCGGCAGTTCGCAATCCTTAAAAGACCAGCAAAGCGATTTAGCCCAGCTGTTGTCGGCGATATCCTGAAGCAACAGGATCACGCTCAGAGGAAAATACGAACCGAGAAAAAGTAGTGCGGACGGTATTAACCTTACTTGCATTCCTGTCCTGATCCGCTGACGTGATGATGTTATTGTTGGGACGATTTCGCATTGATTTTACACTGTGAAAGCTAGTAAAGTCATTCGCGGCAATGGTCAAGGACACTCGCACGTGACGTCCGTTTCAACGAAAAGGACTGTCAGCGTGATCGCCTTCTTCCACATGCCGAGAAAAAGGTAGTAGAAGGGTCCGAAAAGGAAAGCCCATATATTCGAGCGAATCGTTCGACGCTCTTTCCCCGACAGTTGTCGCGCTTGCGGCCATGCCACCATGTCACACGCTCACCGCCCGCTTTTTCAATAGCGGCGAATGGCATGCGCCACCGGTTTTTAGTCGGTTTTTCGGTCGTATCGTCATTTTATAAGGGTCAAATCATGCCCTCAACAGCCAAATAACTTTGGCTAGGCACGCGAAAAACCCCGAATCTTCGGAATTCCAGAACGCCGCACTCTCCTGATCGCGACCATTTTCGAGCTATCCGGAACGTAAAGGCACAGCGGCCGAGGTAAGATTATTGCTTTATAATAGACTGTATTGTTAATCAATATCCGAGGTACGTGATGGCAACCGAGACTCGAACACTGACGGCACAGGTGCCTGTCGAACTGGCGGAAGAAATGGACGCATTGTCGGAACAGATCGAACGTCCAAGGCAGTGGATCATCAAGAAGGCACTCGTCCAGTACCTCTCGCGCGAGGCAGAAAAGCGCCGCCTGATTCAGGAGGGATTGGACGACGTCACCGCCGGTCGCTTCGTCTCGATGGAACAGGCCCGGGTGTGGGCAAACAGCCTCGGCACGGATAACGAACTGCCGGTACCGAAAGCGTGAGCGTCAAGGTCATCCCCACCAGTAAGGCCATGTCTGACCTTGGAGTCATTGCCGACCACATCAAGAAGTTCAACGACGCCGCCACCGCTCGCAAGGTCGTCAACGCGCTGCTGGACGAAGCAGAACGCTTGGGACAAGACCACTTTCATCGACTGGGCGAAGAACTTGACGGATATGACGGGCCGCCCGCTCGCGAAGTGCACCGCTGGGTGTGTCTCGCGGGCCGGTATGAACTCCACTACGAAGTCCTGCCTCCGTATGCCGAAGAACCCACGATGATTGCCGTACTCCGTATTTGGGACACCCGGCAGGATCGCTAAACCCATAGGCGTCTGAACTACATATAGCTGTTAGCCAAGCATGCCACGTACACGTCGAAAACTTCTCCAGCAGCGCAAGGAACTCGTCGAGCGCTATGTACGCATGGCGGTCCGCCGTAAGACGAGACCAATTGCGCATGCACTTGCGAGGCGCTTCATTCGGCAGAGGCTTCGGTGGTCTGAAAGAAAGAGGAAAATGGCCCTAGTTTCTGCACTGCGCACAACAGCAGAAGAGACGGCGCGATCGCGGCGGCGCGGCTTCGAGGCAACAAGCATCGTTTTGAACCTTGGCCTGTTTTTTCTCATTGCAGAGCTAGATATTCAATCCGTGAAAATCGATGCTCTGACGCATCCTGACCCATGGAAAAGGGGTCTCGCTGCACGAATTATGTTGCTGACTATCCATGAGTTGGATATCGATAAAGTGGCGGGAAACAAGTTACGACAGGCCCTCGACGAGGGCAACGTTCCAGCGGAATTGAGGGAATCTATAACAGATGCATTGCGAACCATCCGTAAGGCTCAGTCGCGAGCACAGCGCCAGTTCGCATACCTCAGAAACTCAACCATTGCTCATCGCGATCCGGATGCTGTCCGGCAGTACCGAGACATCATTGAGATCGATGGACTTGAGGTAGCAAAAGTTGCTGTTGAGTTCTACGCCGGAACGAGCAAGTTCATGGACATGCTCCCGCGTCTACTCACTCACCTCAGCACTTGGCCAGGAATGATTGGCCAGCTAACTGCACGCGGTGAAAGGAGTGATCTTTCCGGTGCGTAGCTCTGATGGGTTGCGCTCACAGACACAGAACCTCATCCGCTTGTCTGAAATCATGGGTAGCGTCGTTCGACGCTCTCAAACGCCGTGACCGCGGGCGAACGTTTCAATGGCCTGCAGAGCAGTTGGCCAAGCCTGCGTCCACAAGTTTCATCGTGAGATGCTTGATCGTTTCGCCAGGCAATGAACGGACCTGTTCGAGCAGCGTCGACTTTTCCTGCTGCGGCAAGTCTGATTCGGCAATTCGCTGCCCGATAAGCTCCTTCAGTGTGTCTTCATAAATCAGCCGATATGCGCCAAGCTTTCCAGGAGGAGCCGATATCGCGATCTTCCGGAACAGGTGGAATTCAGGGAAGCGGTGGAACAGGGATTTTGCTAAGCAACATATCAGGATAGGCAACCTCCTGCTTCACCCGTGTCCATTCGGTTTTCAGAATTTCCTGCGTAAGATCGCTAGCGATGTTGATAAGCACTTGCATCCGCCGAATGACAGCTAACGCAGCTTCCCTCTCCTGGGCCATCTGCGTCTGGGAGAGCAACGCGCGAATCTCGTCCAGATATCCACGCAGCTTGATGTGGCTATCTTCTTTCGGATTGAGGCGAAACCGGATACGGATGTGACGTTCCTGGTGCTGATAGTCGCGCTGCCCGTTTTCCTTCGAATGTTCGTCAGCCGCTTCTTGCGTCTTCGCGGCCAACGCGGTAGGGGCCAGATTTCCGCTGGCCTTAAGGTGTTCCGCCTTGCTCCGTACGGCGTCCCATTTCCACAGAATTTCCTGCGATTGCGCGAGGTGAGTCGCCATGTCCGTGCGTAACTCGTCAATCCACTTCTGCCGCTTGTCAGCAACGAAAGAAGCGGCGGCGCGGTTAGTCACAAGACGCTGCAATTCGAGCGTGTCTGTAGTTTGCTTGACCAGTTGCTGGCGGTTTTCCTCGGCGACTCGCATTTGCACGTCGAGCACGGCGCGCGACTGCTTCTCGAGTTGCCGGCGATTACTCCGTGCGATGTGCCACTGAACGGCGACACCCGCAGACGCCGCGATAAAGGCAACAGCACCGGAAACCGCGATTTGCCAACCTGCTGTGTGGAGACTCATGCTCGAATCCGAATGGTGCCTGACCGCGACGGAGCAGCAATATAATCGAATGCGATCCACAGCGAAAGGGGGATCCTCGGCTCACCATATGTCTACAGACGCCTCACGCCAACTCGCAGCAGTCGACGGTATTTCTGACGGTATACTGACCACAGCTAGGCGGGGCAAGCGATTCGGGCCAGATTCAACATAATTGCGCGGTATGTGGAGCGGATTCTGTCGACGTCTCAGGACGGTCATAAGCCGCTGCAATAGTCAGTCCCGCAATGGCGGCCACAGCCGGGCGGTATGAACCAGTGCCAGCATCCACACGGTGTTGCCATCAATCTCATGCACAAGCCGGTAGTTTGGTAGTTTTCGTGCGGAATCAGTTCACGAGTGTCGGCGATCTTGTCGGGACGCCCCAACCTCTGGAAAATCAACCAACTGCGCGGCAGCGTCGCTGAACGATTCGTCTGTCCGCGCAACGGCAGCCACGCTATCGGCCGCGATGTATTCTCACACCTCGTCCCGATCCTGTTCTGCTTCCGGGGTCCAGACAACCCTCATGCTTTGCTTGCGACGCTTGCGCGCCGTTTCGCAAACCTGGCCTCGACCCCGCTCGCTACAATTTCATGCTATCGGGCAATGGGCTACAGGATAGAAAGTGCAATCCCAACCGACCGGCTTCTGTAGTGGCCGTTCAGAGATGCAAACGTTCAGCGGCAACGCGACGAAGAGCAACCGCTAACAGCGACAATGAAGATTGAAACGTGAGCGAATACCAATATTACGAATTTGCCGCAGTCGACAGACCGCTTACCGGACAACAGCGGGCCGAGTTGCGAAGCCGTTCCACGCGCGCGACGATTACGGCCTCCAGCTTCGTCAATGAATATCACTGGGGCAACCTCAAAGGCGATCCGCTCGACTGGGTAGAACGCTATTTCGACGCCCATGTCTACTCCGCTAACTGGGGTAGCTGCCGTCTTCTTTTGCGGTTTCCGCGAGAAATATTCGTTGCACGGTCGCTGCGCGACTATACCGGTCGTACAGGGCGCACGACACATTCGCGCTTTGCGCAATCATTCGATGCCATCGACACCGATGAACATTGCCTCCTCGACTGGTGGTTCAACGATGACTCTGGAGAGCACGTTCGCTTTTCGGAAGAAGCTGACGGCGTAGGGTGGATGGCACGTCTGCTGCCCATCCGGGACGAACTGCTCCGAGGCGATACACGTCCACTTTATCTCGGCTGGCTAGCCAGGCTGGGCAATGGCGAATTGCGCGACGATGATCGTGAACCGCCGTTGCCGGACGGACTCAAGACGCTGACGCCTGCGCAAAACGCCCTTGCTGAATTCCTGATGCTCGATCCGGACTGCCTCGCCGCCGCGGCAGAAACGAGCCCTCCATTGGCCGCCGAGTCGAACGATAGTGAGCGGTTCGATCCTTGGCTGCTCAAGTTGACGAAAGATGAAATGCGGGCTGCGCTGCGCATGCTGCTCGAAGGACGGAGCCAGGAAGCCGAACGAACCCTTCGGCGCGGGTTCCTTACGTGGGAGCAGACACGGGCGCCCAGTCGAGCCGTACTCCCCGAACGCCGATGCGTAACCGAACTTGCGGCGCGGGTCAGTTTTCACCGTGGCGTTCGCGAACAACGGGAGCGCGAGGTGCGCGATGCCGCTGAAGCACGACGCAAGGCAGAGCGCGCCGGCTACCTTACGTCGCTTCTTGAGGACGAAGACAGCGCCTGGTCCAACATCGATTCAAAGCTCCAGCGGGGATCGGGATCGGCTTACGAGCAGGCATTCCGTGCGCTGCAGGACCTTGCCGAAGCGTATGCAAGCGCCAAACGCGAATCAGTATTTCGACGCCGCTTGGTGCGGCTGATGGCACAGCACGGCAAACGCGGTGCCTGGGTTACCCGACTGACAAAGGCTGGCTATATGTGAGAGTCAACGCGACGAGCGACGCGAGCAGTGATCGCCCTCGTGCCGAACGGATGTGGTCTGGCATCTCGCACCATGCGAAGAGTCTCGTGCCGTCCATTGCAGTCTCGTTCCCGACACCGCCGCGTAACGGAATTTTTGACGGTATACAGCCATAATTCAGCCCCCGCTTTGCGGGCCAAGGCCTGTCCCCGCTGATTCAACATAATCGCGCGCTACGTGGAGCGAATTCTGTCGACGTCGCAGGACGATCACAAGCCGCTGCAATAACGGTTTTTTCAGGCAGCAGCGACAGTCAGCTTCTGCCCCCGCACCAGGAACTTGCGGATAAAAACCGTCAAGACCAACGCTGCTACTTCGCAGGCGGCAGCGGTCCAGCCAAGATCGCTCACCGAGGTGAGACTCAAGGTAAGGGAACCGAGCGCGGCGCCGAGCGAAAAGCCGAGATACATGAACGAGGCGTTCAGTGACAGGACAATCGGCGTCCCGCGCAGGCCCGCGATGCTGATCAGCCCTGCTTGCTGCGCGGGGTAAAACGACCAGTGCGCCATACCCCAGGCCACCACGCCCAGCAGGACAGGGACCAGCGCCAAGCTTGCCGGCAACCAGTGCGCGCTCGCCGACAAAAGCGAGAAAGCGAGGATCGACACAATCAGGCACGGGACGATCACGCGGCGCGGGCCAACGCGATCCACCGCCTTGCCGCCGATCAACACACCCGCCGCTGCAGCAACACCCCACGTGAACAGGACGTATCCAATCTGCCCGCCATGCAACGGCGTCGTCTTGGCGATAAACAGCGCCAGGTAGGTATAGATCGTGTAGGCGCCCGTTGCCCACAGCGTAGTGACGAGCAAGGTCATCAGGATGACCGGCTGACGTGCGACATGGATGCGTTCGCGCAGCGTAGCGGTCGGCAATCCCGCGCCTATCGTGCGGGGCAGGCCGAACAGCAATCCAGCCGTGGCCACCGCGGACAACGCGGCGACGCCCGCAAACGTCATGCGCCAGCCAAGCCGGTCACCAATCAACGCGCCCAGTGGCACGCCGAAGGCAACCGCGATCGTGATGCCACCGTTGACGATGGCCAGCGCCGTGCCGCGCCGTTCGGGACCAGCGATGGCACCGGCCAGCGCATTGGCGCCAGGAACGTACAGGCCGGCGGCGGCTGCAAGCAGGATGCGCGCCGCCATCAACTCCCAATAGTTCTGGGCGCCCCAGGCAATGATGTTAGCCAGCGTGAAGGCCGACAGCGACAGGATCATCAGCCTGCGTCGATGGAACGCGCCTGTCAGGGCCGTCAGGACCGGTGAGCTGAGTGCGTACGCCAAAGCAAACACCGTCACCAACTGGCCCGTGGCGACAATGCTCGTATGCAGGTCGGCGGCTATATCGGGCAGCAGGCCGGCGATCATGAAGCTCTCGGTGCCGACTGCGAACGTGCCGAGCGCCAGCCAGTACAGCGGCGCAAGGGAAATGCGCATGGTGGTGGAGTTCATCATGGGCTCCGCTTACGCTGCTACCGCGTCCTTGCGATAGAACGGATAGTCCGTATAACCGACGTCCGTGCCGCCAAAGAAACTGGGACGGTCATACGGATTCAAAGGCAACTGGAGGCGCAGGCGTTCGGGCAGATCCGGATTGGCGATGAAGTCACGGCCAAATGCGACCAGATCGGCGTCACCCGCCTGCAAGATGGCTTCGGCTGTGTGGCCCTTGAAGCCGCCAGCAGCGATGATCGTGCCCTTGTAGTGCTTGCGAATCAGTTGCGCGGCAACGGGGTTCTGATCCTTGCTGTCGTCATCGACGTTACCGAGCACACGCGGCTCGATCAGATGCAGGTAGGCGAGGTTCAATTTGGCCAGTTCCTCCGCTACGTAAGTGAAGAGCGCTTCCGGATTGCTGTCGGACATATCGCCCCAGGTGCCGCTCGGGCCGAGGCGCACCGCCACGCGTTCGCTGCCCCAGACCGAGATGACGGCTTGAGTCACTTCGATCAGGAAGCGGGCACGGTTTTCGAACGAGCCGCCGTAGATGTCGGTGCGTTTGTTGCTGCCGTCCTGCAGGAACTGGTCGAACAAGTAGCCGTTGGCGGCGTGCAGTTCAACACCGTCGAAACCGGCCTGCTTGCCGCGAATGGCTGCGGTGCGGAAGCTCTCGACCAGATCGGCGATCTCGGAGAGGGTCAGCGCGCGGCTGGGCGTGTTCGGGACCCAGCCCGCTTCGGTGTACGCGACGCCGCCATGCGGCACGGCGGAGGGTGCCACCGGCTGGGCGCCACCCGGCTGCAACTGGCTGTTGGACTGGCGGCCAGCGTGATAAAGCTGCAAGAAGATGCGGCCGCCTTTGGCGTGCACCGCGTCGGTCGCGAGCTTCCAGCCGGCAATCTGACTGTCGTCGTACAGGCCGGGCGCACCCAGGTAGCCGTTACCGTTGGGCGCAGCGATGGTGGCTTCGCCAATCAGGAAGCCGCCTTCTGAAGTGCGTTGTGCGTAGTACTCGGCCATCAACGGGCCCGGCTTGGCGCCTTCTTCGGCGCGCATGCGGGTGAGCGGCGCCAACACCACGCGATGGGAAAATTCGTAGGGACCGACTTTGACGCTGGAATGAAGTTTGGACATGATTTCCTCAAGATTCAGTGGCTGGTGAAGTTGGATCAACAGCGGGTTTTCGACCTTGAGGAGAAGTGTATGGACTGAACGGGAGAAGAAAAATAGGCTAAGGTTCCGAATATATCGGACACATATGTCTTAAATTGATCCCGGGACGCGGCGATGGATAGCCTCAGTGGCATTTCGATGTTTGTGCAGGTGGCAGAGACCCGCAGTTTTACCGAGGCGGGACGGTTGCTCGGCGTATCGTCTTCGGCGGTGGGCAAAAGCATTGCGCGTATCGAGGATCGCCTGGGCGTGCGGCTCTTTCACCGCAGCACGCGCAGCATCACGCTGACGGCCGAAGGCGCCTTGTTCCTGGAACGGTGCCGGCGCATCCTGGGCGAGGTCGAAGCGGCAGAAGCCGAACTGTCCGATGCCGCCGGCAATCCTCGTGGAAGGTTGCGGATCAGCACGCCGCAACTGTCCGGCCTGATCATGCCCGTGCTGGACGGCTTCATGACGAAATACCCGGAAATCGAGCTCGATGTCGATCTCTCCGATCGCATGGTGGATATCATCGAGGAAGGTTTCGATGCCGTCATTCGCACCGGTGAGCAGCACGACTCGCGGCTGGTATCCCGACGCCTGGGTTCCTGCGGGCAAGTGCTGGTCGCCTCGACCGGATATCTCAAGCGACACGGGGTACCCACGCATCCTTCCGAACTCGTTCGGCACGCCTGTTTGCTGCATAAATTTCCCGTCAGCGGCAAGCTGGAACGCTGGCCGTTCCAGCTCGCTGCATCGGAAGCGGAGCCGGAGTTACCGCAAACATTCGTCAGCAACACCATTGAAGTCCTGGGCTTTCTTGCGCTTCAGGACAAGGGCTTGGCCCTCCTGCCAACCTTCCTCGTGCGGGATGCTCTGGCGAGCGGTGCATTACATATCGTGCTGGATGATTTCATGGACCAGACCGTCACCTTCTGGATCCTGTGGCCGGCAAGCCGTTACGCCTCGCCCAAGCTGCGTGTTTTCATCGACTATGTCAGCGAGAATCTGCAAATCTAGATCGAACAAGATGTGGTGCCAGGGGCGAGCTTCCGCGGCCGTCACATGGGCTGCATCGCGCATCGCCTGGAGGAACGGTGTCCGGTTGGTAGACCGGGCTCGCGGCGGCGGCAGCGTGTCACACCTGTCGTGGTAGCGGACTCAGATGTCCGAAATGATCGGAACCCAAGACCATTTATCTTCACTCCCCTGAACCCTATTATTCCGATGTCGCTGGGCAGGGTGGTCCGCACAGCCTTACATCGGAGAGTTCTCTTGAACAACATCGCGACGCCAGCTTCGGGCTCCGGCAAAATCAGGGTGGGTGTCATCGGCCTGGGCCATTGGTCAGAATATGGGCACCTCCCTTCGCTGAAACTGCTGCCGGAATATGAACTGACGGCGGTGTATAGCCGCAGCCAGGAAAAGGCGGCATCGCTGGTCGCCCGCCATGGCTTCAAATACGCGGCAGCATCGCTGCAGGAACTGGTGTCGCATCCCGAAGTGGATCTCGTACTCGTGTTGACGCCCGCGTTCCAGCACGAAGAGGGCATCCGCGCTGCCATCGCGGCCGGCAAGGACATCTACTGCGAATGGCCACTGACGCCGAGCACTGCGTTGTCGAGCGAGTTGCTCGCGTTGGCCGGCAAGGCGGGCGTACGCACCATCATCGGTCTGCAGCGGCGGCTCAATCCGGGCTACCGTTATGTGCGCGATTTGCTGGACCAGGGCGAGATCGGAGAAGTACGTTCGGTGCGCCTGCATGTGAGTGTCGAGTACTTCCAGCGTGAACGGCCTGCGTCGCTTTACTACACGGTACCCGAAGAGAACTTCTCCAGCCTTCTGTCGATCTATGGCGGCCATTTCCTGGACGCTTTGTTCACGACGATGGTCGGCTATCCGCAGAGCCTGTCTGCGCTGACTGTCAATCAGTTCAAAGAAGTCACTCTGATAGAAACCGGAGAAACGCTGCCGCACACCAGCCCTGACCAGGTCGTGCTGGCAGGGACTTTCGCCAATGGCGCCGTGCTGACGGTCCATCTCGAGGCGGGAAAACGCAATAATTTCGGAGTACAGATCGATATCACCGGCAGCAAGGGCGATCTGAAAATCTCGAATACCACCAGCTTCGGCGACGCTTTCAACCGCATAGAAATCGCGCGAGGTGACGCACAGCCGCTAACCGCGCTGGCTATTCCGGTGGAGTATGAATGGCTGCCGCCGGGAAAACTCGGGGCGAGTGTTGTTGAATTGGCGAACCTGTACGCCGCCCATGCACGTGACGTAAAGACCGGTTCGACGCTTGCGCCGACTTTCGCGGACGCGATCCGCATGCATGAACTGATTGAACAGATCGTGGAATCGAATCGTGACGGCAAGCGCGTCGAGCTCTCCTTTAGCACGCCCGGTTAAGCCGGGCAGCCGGCCGAGCGCCCGTCCGCTCATGGCGGACTAATTGGGGGTATATTTAGATGGTTGCCTAACTATCGTATTGAGAGTGAATCGTGAAACCATCCCGCCAGGCAAGAAGCGCTATAACTGAAAGACAGTTTGAGTTGATTGCTCAGGCTCTGGCGGCCCCACGGCGATATCAGATACTCAAGGAAGTCGGCTCCACGACCGGCGCATATCCGTGCACCGCGCTGCTTACCACGCATGGCGTGACAGCAGCCACACTTTCGCATCACATCAAGGAATTGGAACGTGCAGGGCTGATCGAGATAATCCGCGAAGGGAAATTCATGAACTTGAAGATCAAACGTGATGTCCTCCAGGCTTATCTCCATCAACTCTCGACAATCTAGTTTCTTGCAGGCCTTGCATCTTCCATCTGCAAAGACAGCCTGATCAGCGTCGGCGGAAAATCCGTGGAAGCGGACTGACGAGTCCGGTATCACGGCCCGTGTACCCACATTGCCACCGATAGTTAGACGATTGTCTAACTATCGAATCGACAAGCGATGTGGATTTTCAATCGTTTCATTCTTGAACTTGAGTTATGACTACACTTTTTGATCCTATCAAGCTCGGTGATCTCGAACTGCCGAATCGCATCATCATGGCGCCCCTGACCCGTTGCCGCGCCGAAGACCGTGTGCCCAACGCGCTCATGGCGCAATACTATGCCCAGCGAGCGTCTGCCGGCCTGATCCTCAGCGAGGCGGTGTCGGTTACCCCGATGGGCGTCGGCTATCCCGATACCCCCGGAATCTGGTCGGAGGAGCAGGTGCTCGGATGGGCCGAGGTCACCAAGGCCATCCACGATGCCGGCGGCAGAATCTTCATCCAGCTTTGGCATGTCGGCCGCATCTCTCACCCGACCTATCTCGATGGCCAGACGCCTGTCGCGCCCAGCGCAATTGCGGCACGGGGACATGTCAGCCTGATCCGTCCCAAGGTCGATTTTCCGGTCCCGCGTGCCTTGGAAACGTCAGAAGTTGCTGGAATCGTCGAGGCTTATCGGCAAGGTGCAGATAACGCGAAGCGGGCCGGTTTTGATGGTGTTCAGATCCACGGCGCCAATGGCTACCTCCTGGACCAGTTCCTCCAGAGCAGCACGAACAAGCGTACCGATCAATATGGTGGTTCCCGCGAAAACCGTGCGCGACTGCTTCTCGAAGTGACTGACGCTGCAATCGGAGTGTGGGGGCCGGGCCGCGTAGGTGTTCATCTTGCGCCTCGCGCCGACGCGGGTGAGGACGGTCACGTCGATCACAGCATGGGGGACGATAACCTGCTCGAAACATTCAAATACGTCGCACGCGAACTGGGCAAGCGCAAGATTGCCTTTATCTGCACCCGCGAAAAAGAAGGTGAAGACAGCATCGGACCGCTCCTGAAGAAAGAGTTCGGCGGTACCTACATTGCGAATGAGTTGTTCACGCAGGAGAGCGCCAGCGCCTGGCTGGAAATCGGGAAGGCGGATGCAGTGGCGTTTGGCATTCCGTTCATTGCCAACCCTGACCTGCCGGCACGCTTCAAGGCAGGTGCTCCGCTGAATACGCCGCGCCCGGAACACTACTATGTACGAGGCCCGGTCGGGTACACCGACTATCCAGCAATGGAAGCGGCGTAACGATGTAATCCGCTCGTTGATCCGGTCTGATGCCAAGGATCAACGAGCGGCCTTTTATACATGGCAGGTAGTGTGACCGGGAAATCTGGACCTGGCGCCGGTTACCTTGGTACCTGATGCGGCCCTATCCCACCCTGCGTGGGTAAAAACCAGGGTGTACTCGCCCTCGTTACGTCGTTACGAAGCCACCAAGGGTCCGGCGGCATCCGGGCTTCAGCTACGGTTAGGGCTCCATACTTTGCGCGAGGTCATCGCTATCGCCGTCACCAGCGTGTAAGCGGCGAGCGACGCAGCGACAATCGCCGCCAGTCCAGGCATGCCGGCCCCAAGGAACTTGACCGCTATCAAGCCAATACCCGCGGCTATGATCATCCGTAAGGTCGAGCCCAGGTACGGCCATAGAACATGGCCAGCGCCTTGCGCTGCAAAAGAGATAACAAAGCCAAATCCCAGAAGGCCATAGGCGGGAGCGACAATGTGCAGGTAGGTCATGGCAGGCGCCAGCACATTGGCATCGTGACTGAAGAGATGCAACCACGACAGTGGCCACAGGGCGACGATCAGACCAATCGTTTCAGTCAGGCCAACACCGACCGCGACAGACACCCACGCGATCTGTTTCGCACGCGCGACTTGTCCCGCGCCAATGTTGATGCCCACCATGGTGAGCACCCCGGACGACAATCCAAACAGGATCGGGATCATCACGTAGTCGAGGCGCGACGCGATACCGTATCCCGCAAGCGCACTCGTTCCGAACAGGCCCACGGCGCCGGTGACGAGGATGACAGTCAGATTGGTCTGGACCGTATTGAGCGCGGCGGGCGCGCCCACTTTGAGAATCGACGCAAAGAGCCTGCCCTCCAGCCGCGCGAATTTCAGCGTCAAACCGGAGCGACCCGACATCATGTAGCGCAGTAATACCAGCGTGGCCGCGCCGTAATAGATGGCAAACGCAAGGCCGGCGCCGCCGATTCCGAGACGTGGGATCGGACCGAAACCGAAGATCAGGATCGGAGAGGCCGGAATCATGACAAGCGCGCCGATCAATGTCACCGTGGCAGGAACCTTCACGTTGCCCGATCCTCGTAGCGCGGCTGCGAGCAGGTTGACGATCCACACGGCAATCGATGCGGCGAACAAATTGTTCGAGTACTCGACGGCAGCATCCAGTGCGGCGTTCCTGCCACCGAGCGCACGGTACAACAGCGGGCCACACCAAAGGATCCCGAGCGTGAAGACGGCGCCAACGATAACTGCAAGGACAATGGCATGTAGAACAAGCGCGTCGGCGTCCTCCTGCCGCCCTGCTCCGACGGCTCGTGCCACGGCAGATCCCACACCGCTGCCCAGACCGCCCGCGGACATCGTCATCATCAGCATGAAGACGGGAAAGACGAGCGCGACGCCAGCCAGCGCACTCGTGCCCAGGAAGCCGACGTAGTAGGCCTCAGCGATATTGACCGCGGTTTGAGCCAGCAGAACGATCAGCGTTGGCAATGACAATCGAAGCAAGGTGGACAGAATCGGACCCTCAAGGATCGCCTTGCGCGCGGCCGCCTTGCGACTGGCGGCCGCCGTTCTGGGCGAGCCGGGATTGCCGGGATTGCCCGGACTGGCGACGACGCCTGCGTCGATATCTGCGGTAGCAGTAGCGGTAGACGATTCTGTCATGACGGATTCACCGTCGACAGCGGCGCTACCGAAAGCCTATAGATCGGCACGGCAGCGGGCGCTACCGCATGCCCGCCGTCCGCGACGATCTCTGCGGCATGGATATGCGCCGCGTCTCCGGTGATAAGTGCAACCTTGTCTTGAGGTTTCATGCGAGTCCTTACGCTGGTTTATTGAATTACGATCGTACTTTTAAAGTATGAGTATAATCCTATACGCATGGACCGTATCAATTGATTCGGCGATTCCGCTCAGCCCGGGGCGAACGACGCCAGCGAGTCATAGGGAGTGCGGCGGCAGCGGCATTTGTTAAGGAGAAACGCACCATGCGATACGAAAAAGGACATAGCGACGTAACGCGGCAACACATCATTGATGTAGCTTCGCGACGGTTCCGCGAGCAAGGGGTCGCTGCCGCCGGCATCGCCTCAGTCATGTCCGATGCCGGTCTGACGAATGGCGCTTTCTATACGCACTTCGAATCAAAGGAAGATTTGTTTCGCCAGGTCCTGCTTGACGCACTCGGCAAACGCAAGGAGCTGTTGGGCGGAGTAATCGATAGCGGCGCGGGTCTTGAGGGCGTCGTCCGAAACTACCTTAGCGCGCGCCATAGGGATCATCCAGGGAAGGGCTGCACGACCTCGGCGCTCGCCGCGGAGGTCGCGCGCCACCCGAAATCTACTCGTGAGGTTTTCACCTCGAAGATTGATGAGTTCATTGAGCTGATGGCCGCTCAATTCCCGGCACCTTCGGCGCAGGCGCGCCGGCGTGATGCCATCGCTTTGTATGGAATGATGGTCGGAACGCTCCAGCTAGCTCGTGCTGTCAGCGACAAGAACTTTTCCGACGAGATTTTGGAAAGCGGCATCGAGGCTGCTATCGCATTTATCAACAGGGACGCTGGTTGACCGGATCGGGCGCAAGCCGTCGCCTGGCGATTTTGCCGGTCCGTTATTTCGTTCGCGAGCCCTCGGTCCGCTTCGCGGAGACCTTGGCCGCCGGTTTTCGAGGTGCCCGGCTGTTTGGATTCGGACGCGTCAAAAGCGAAAATGGGATTGAAAAGAAGTCGTCGAGCGGCTCCCGGCTATTGACGACTTTCATCCGTATCACCGCCCCTTCCCAGCTATTGGTCAAGAAGCGCGCCACCTTCCCGGCGTCGAGATCGGTAGTCACGCTGCCTTCCGACTGAGCCTCGCGAATGGCGACTTCTATGAGCTCACTCAATGCGGTGAGAGACTGATCGAGAGCCTCTCGGATCAGCGGCATGGTGTCCGACGTCTCGGCAGCAAAGTTGCAAATCAGACATCCCTTGTCATAACCGGAACGAGCAAACCGCGCCGCCATGAATTCGAAGTGGTTTCGAATACGATCGAGCGGCGCGAGGGTTTTGTCTGACAGCGTCTCTCTCTCGCAGTCTTTTCCGTAGACCTCCAGCACCTCCAGTGCCAGGAGTTCCTTTGCCTTGAAATAGTTATAAAACGTACCCTTCGGCAAACCGGCCTTGTCGACAATGTCTTGCACGCTGCACGCACTGAATCCGAGCGCGTGAAAGCGATCTACCGCAGCATCGACAATTTTCTCGCGCACTTTTGAAGCCATGAAATCCCTCAGATACCTGATTTATACGACCGATCGTATGTATTTTATCGGGTGAAGCAGGTTAGCCCATCGAGGGGCACTTAACGGTTGCGGTCGAATGAATTGGCGCCTGCTCCCACGCGATGGGTGTTGACGGATAATACGACTGGTCGTATTATCCGTCAACACCCATCGGAGTTCAGTCATGAACGGCACGCCGCGGCAACTCGGAAAGCGAGCCAGTTTCTGGGTCGCGGCGGCTATCGTTGCCCACACGCTCTGGACCAGCGCGGCGCCGGCGATGACCTATCGGCTCTACGCATCAGAGTGGGGCCTGAATACCACTACTACGGCCGCGATCTTCGCCATCTATCCCATCGTGGTCGTCGGCGTACTCATATGTCTTGGCGATATCTCCGATCACATAGGACGCCGCGCCACGATGTTGCTCGGGCTTGCCGCTTCGCTGGTGGGCGTACTGCTGTTCGCTATCGCGCCGAATGTCTTCTGGATCTTCATCGGCCGGTCGTTCATGGGCCTCGGCGTCGGCTTATCCGCTGGCCCATCGACTGCCGCGATGATCGAGTTCAGCGCAGCGGGCCAGGCAAAGCGCGCGAGTTCCATCACTACTGTCGCCCAGGCAGTCGGGTTAGCGGCGGCAACACTCAGCGCAGGCGCGCTGATCGAGTACGCCCCCTTTCCTACGCGCCTGAACTTCTGGGTGTTATTTATTGTTCTCGCTGCGGTGTTCGTGGCCGCGTGGTTCTTGCCGCGCCACACATCGGGCGAAACTTCCGGACCTTGGCATTTCAAGGCGCCCAGCATACCCAAAGGCCTTCGCCAAGTATTCGCCATGTCGTCGACCGCGATCCTGACTGCCTACGTCGTCGGTGCGCTGGTCCTGTCGCTTGGTGCTCAGATCGCACACGATCTCGTCGGCTCGGCGAACACACTGGTCGATGGCGCGGCGATCTCGCTGTTCGCCGTGGTGTGGGGCATATGCGGACTTCTGGCGAAGCGCCTTCCGTCCCGTTTGGCCATGACGCTCGGAGGATTCGCTTCCGCAATCGGGATGGCTCTCCTCGCGCTATCAGCTGACCAACACTCCCTGGCAATCTTTCTTGCGTCAATTGCAGTGACGGGAATCGGTTACAGCCTCTTGTTCCTCGGCGGTCTGAGCTTAATTAATACCTATGCGCCCGCTCATCATCGAGGCGGTACGTTTTCAGCCCTATACCTGATCGCTTACCTGATGCAGGGGTTCGTTGCGCTCCTTCTCGGCGCCGCGGCCACTACCTGGGGGCTTGAAGTAGCGATTGATCTCGGTTCAACCGCCATAGCCATGTTTGCCATCATCGTCATCGTGCTCCCGCGTTTAATCACCCTACCGTCTCGTATCCCGGCTTAATTTTCTGGAAGACACTCATGAGTCAATTGTTTTCGCCACTGGCGCTGCGAAGCTTGGTGATCCCCAACCGCATCGTGGTTTCACCCATGTGCCAGTACTCAGCCCAAAACGGCGAGGCCAATTCCTGGCACTTCATTCATCTGGGCAATCTTGCCCTTTCTGGCGCCGGCATGTTGTGCATCGAAGCCGCAGCGGTCGAACCGGACGGTCGCATCACGCCCGGCGACCTTGGCTTATGGGACGACACGACGGAGGCAGCGCTCAAGCCGGTATTTGCGGCGATCCGTCAGCATTCGAAGATCGCCGTGACGATGCAATTGGGACACGCGGGTCGAAAGGCGTCCAGTGCCGTGCCATGGAAAGGCGGCCAGTTGATCCCGGTAGCCAAAGGAGGATGGGTGACCCACGGTCCTTCCGCGCGAGCTCAGATGGAAGGCGAGGAACCGCCACTCGCCCTGGAACCTTCGGGCCTTGATCGAATACGAGAAGCGTTTGTCGCCTCGACAATACGCGCGGCACGGCTAGGAGTCGATGGCCTGGAAATTCATGCAGCGCATGGTTACTTGCTACATGAATTCCTGTCGCCGATCGCCAACCACCGGACTGATGCATACGGGGGCTCATTGGAAAACCGGATGCGCTTCCCGCTCGAAGTCTTCGATGCCGTACGTGCTGCATTTCCCGCTGAAAAGCCCATCGGTGTAAAGGTATCGGCGACCGACTGGATGGATGGTGGCTGGGACACCGAGCAAACCATCGCATTCTCCAGGGAGCTAAAAAATCGCGGTGTCGATTGGATTGACGTTTCGTCGGGCGGCATCTCACCGCTACAGAAAATCACCGTAGGGGCGGGTTACCAGGTTCCATTTGCGCAGGCAGTAAAAGACGCTACTGGCGTCAATACGTTTGCGGTAGGCCTGATTACCGACGCTCGCCAAGCCGAAGAAATTATCGCGAGTGGCAAGGCTGACGCAGTCGCTCTTGCGCGGGCGATGCTATATGACCCTCGCTGGCCGTGGCACGCGGCAGCGGAACTCGGGGCGGTCCTCGAAGCCCCTCCACCTTATTGGCGTGCCCCGCCGCATGGACAGGGCGCGTTGTTTGCCAACACGACGTATGGCGCGCGCTGAACGATTGAACTTTGGTCAGGGATCTGCCGGTCGTGAGACGACCGGTCTACCGAACCTGTCCCCCGAAGGCAAGGCGATTCTGGCGGGGAGGCATTTCTCGCAGATTCGCTTTCCTCTCGACCATGGCGCGACCGGCCGCCCGTGGATCCGGCTAATAACCGGCCGAACGGCCAACGCCAGCCCAAAACCGGCAAATCCCCCGCGTTGACATCGTCGGTGGCGTAAAATACGCCCTTTCTCGCACCGGACGACCACCGCAATGACGCTCGCCTCCACCCCAGAGATCATCGCCGAGCTGAAGGCTGGCCGGATGGTGATCCTCGTCGACGAAGAAGACCGCGAAAACGAGGGCGATCTCGTCATCGCCGCCGATTTCGTGACGCCGGAAGCGATCAACTTCATGGCGCGCTACGGCCGTGGACTGATCTGCCTGACACTGACGCAGGACCGCTGCCGCCAGTTGAACCTGCCGCTGATGACGCAGCGAAACGGCACCCAGTACGGGACGGCGTTCACGGTGAGTATCGAGGCGGCCGAAGGCGTGACCACCGGCATCTCCGCCGCGGACCGCGCACGCACCATTCAGGCCGCGGTCGCGCACGACGCGAAAGCCGAGCACATCGTGCAGCCGGGTCACGTGTTTCCGATCATGGCGCAACCGGGCGGCGTGCTGGTCCGCGCGGGACATACGGAAGCGGGCTGCGACCTGACGGCCATGGCCGGCCTGACGCCGGCATCGGTGATCTGCGAAGTGATCCGCGACGACGGCGAAATGGCCCGGCTGCCCGATCTGATCGAATTCGCCGAACTGCACGGCATTCGGATTGGCACGATCGCGGACCTGATTCACTACCGCTCGCGCACGGAATCAATCGTCGAGCGCGTCGCCGAGCGCACCATGCAGACGGCGCATGGGGCGTTTCGCGCGGTGCTGTATCGCGATCAGCCAAGCGGTTCGCCGCATATTGCGCTGGTGCGCGGCCAGCCGTCGCCGGAACGGGAAACGCCGGTGCGCGTGCATGAGCCGCTGTCGGTGCTGGATCTGCTCGAAGTGGACTCGTCCACGCACTCCTGGACCCTCGACGCCGCGATGAAGGAAATCGCCGCCCGCGACCTGGGCGCTATCGTGCTGCTCAATTGCGGCGACACGAAAGAACATCTCGTCGATGTATTCCAGGCGTTCGAGCGTGAGGACAAAGCGGCCGAACTGAAACGCCGCCCGATTGACTTCAAGACCTACGGCATCGGCGCGCAGATCTTGCGCGAATTGGGCGTGGGCAAGATGCAGGTGCTGTCGAATCCCCGCAAGCTTGGCAGCATGTCGGGCTACGGCCTGGAGGTGACCGGGTTCATCCCCATGCCGGGCTGCCCCGCCACGACGACCTCGACGGATTCGGTCGACCCCGCTTCCATCGCCCATTTACGCTCGGTCTGACCAGCGCCAACTACCACACTGCATCACACTGAAAACGGATAAACAATGGAAATCGGACAATATCAACCGAACCTCGACGGCGACGGACTGCGCATCGGCATCGTGCAATCGCGCTTCAATGAACCGGTCTGCAACGGCCTCGTGGACGCCTGCACGGAAGAACTCGAACGGCTTGGCGTGATCGGTGAAGACGTACTGCTCGTCACCGTGCCGGGCGCACTCGAAATTCCGCTGGCGCTGCAAAAGCTGGCCGAATCGGGTCAATTCGATGCATTGATTGCTCTTGGGGCGGTGATCCGCGGGGAAACGTACCACTTCGAGTTGGTATCGAATGAAAGCGGCGCGGGCATTTCCCGTATCGCGCTCGACTTCGGCACACCGGTCGCCAATGCAGTCCTGACGACCGAAAACGACGAGCAAGCCGTTGCCCGCATGACGGAAAAGGGCCGCGACGCAGCACGCGTGGCGGTGGAAATGGCAAATCTCTCGGTCGCGCTGGAACAACTCGGCGGCGACGATGAAGACGAAGAAGACGAGGACCGCGCATGAAAAGCGCTCGACGACGCTCGCGCGAACTCGCGACACAAGGGCTTTATCAATGGTTGCTGTCGGGCGCGCCCGGCGGCGAGATCGACGCTCAGTTGCGCGGTGCGCAAGGCTTCGATAAAGCCGATCAGGAGCATCTGGACGCCATCCTGCACGGCGTGATCAAGGAAGCGGACATCATTTCCGCCGAATTGCAGCCGTGCCTCGACCGTCCGCTCGAACAGCTTTCGCCGGTCGAACGTGCGGTGCTGATGGTCGCTGCGTTCGAGTTCAAGCATCACCTGGACATTCCGTATCGCGTGGTGATCAACGAAGCAATCGAACTGACGAAGACCTTCGGCGGCTCCGACGGCCACAAATACGTGAACGGCGTGCTGGATAAACTCGCCGTCCAGTTGCGGCCGACGGAAGCGCAAGGCCGCGGACAGCGTAGCTGAACGAACGGTCTTCCCCATTCATGAACTTCGCAAAAGAACCGTTGAACGCAGCTATCCGATACGCCGCCCGCGTGGACGCCATCGAGCCGTTCTATGTGATGGAACTGGCGAAAGAAGCGCAGGCGCTCGAACGCGCGGGGCGCAACATCATTCACATGGGTATCGGCGAACCGGATTTCACGGCGCCGGAACCGGTGATCGCGGCCGCCACCGAGGCCTTGCGTCGCGGCGTCACGCAATACACGAATGCGCTCGGACTGGCGTCGTTACGCGAAGCTATTTCCGGGCATTATCGCGACACGTTCGGGCTCGATATCGACCCAGCGCGCATTGTGGTAACAGCGGGGGCGTCGGCCGCGTTGCTGCTGGCGTGCACCGCGCTGGTCGATCGCGACGACGAAGTGCTGATGCCTGACCCGTGCTACCCGTGCAATCGCCATTTCGTGGCCGCTACCGAAGGCCGCCCGGTGCTGATCCCGAGCGGTCCGGCCGAGCGATTCCAGTTAACGGCCGCTCAGGTCGAAGCGCACTGGACACCCGCCACGCGCGGGGTACTGCTCGCGTCGCCGTCCAACCCGACCGGCACGTCCATTGAGCCGGACGAACTGGCGAAAATTGTCGATGTGGTGCGCGCGCACGGCGGTTTTACGATCGTCGATGAGATTTATCAGGGCCTGAGCTACGACGCGAAGCCCGTGTCGGCGCTTTCGCTGGGCGATGACGTGGTCACGGTGAACAGCTTTTCGAAGTACTTCAACATGACCGGCTGGCGGCTCGGCTGGCTCGTGGTGCCGCCAGCAATGGTCGCCACCATGGAAAAACTCTCGCAGAACCTGTTCATCTGCGCGTCGGCGCTCGCGCAGCATGCGGCGCTGGCGTGTTTCGAGCCGGCCACGCTCGCAATATACGAGTCTCGACGCCTTGAATTCGGGCGCAGGCGGGATTTCATCGTGCCGGCGTTGCGTTCGCTTGGTTTCGAAGTGCCCGTTGTGCCGGACGGCGCGTTCTACGTTTATGCCGATACGCGGCACGTCGCGCATCCGGCTGCCGGCGACAGCAACGCATTGACGCGTTCCATGCTGCATGACGCCGGGGTCGTTCTGGTACCCGGGACCGATTTCGGTTTCCATGCGCCGCAGGAGTATATCCGGCTGTCTTATGCGACGGCGTACTCACAGCTTGAAGAGGCCGTGCAACGGCTCAGGACGCTATTTCGGGCTTGAACCGCAGATTCAAGGCGGCCCCGATCTCTTAACGATTTCTCAGGAAAGCAGAAGCAAAAAAGCCGTTCCAACGCGAGTTGGAACGGCTTTTTTGTGTTTTTTTGTCTTACCCAGCCTGCGACTAACAACCCAAGCGTCCTGCTTCTGCTGCCAACGCATGGCCTTTATGCACCGAACTCCGCCGAAGCTACGTGCTTCGCTTGCGCATCGGCGTCATCGGTATTGTTGTGGTCGCTAGCTTGCGGTTCAGACTTGGGCGGCGCTGTAATGGCCGGAGCACCGTCAAGCGTCACGTGCACACGCTTTTCGCCTGTTCCCGAGCTGGTGGGCGAAGCCGACGCCACCATCTGCTTGGGCGCAGGCGGCACTGGCGCTTGCGGCGTGACGATCGGCACATTGCGGCCCCGTGCTACATCGCGAAAACGTGAACGTTCGGCCAGCACCTTTGCACCGTAACCACCGTCGTCCTGCGCCGTCGAACCCACGTAGAACTTCAATCCACCCGCCACCGAACCGCCACGCGCGATGCAATCCTTCAGCACCAGCGCACCGACCTTGATGTTCGCGAGGGGCTCGAGCGCTGCGTGCGAACCACCGAAGTACTGGAATTTGTCGGAGTGAACCTTCGACATCACCTGCATCAACCCTTGCGCGCCCACACCGCTTTCAGCGTACGGATTGAAACCCGATTCGATCGCCATGACGGACAGCAGCAGCAGCGGATCGAGGCCAACCTCCCGGCCGGTATCGAAGGCTGCTTTCACAAGCTCACCGACCGGCTCCTGCGCCACGTGGTAACGCCGCGCAATGAAGTTCGCCACCAGGTTCTGCTCACGATCCGACACGAGCACCCGGTCGTCGCGGGCATCGGCGACAACCCGTTGCGACGAAATTGCACTGGCAAGCGTCGAAACGGTCGGCAACGTGCGGGGATCGAGCCCATTGGGCGACACGGCGAGACTCATGCCACCCGTGAGCTGACGGGTGCTGTCGTCGTCGCTGGCAGCGGCGCCGAGCGAAGTCGAATCGCCAGTACCCCCAGTCCCGTTACGCAGATCCTCTTCACGCTGATGACCCAGCGCGAAGGGAGGGAAAGGTTGTCCGGAGAGCAACCGGGCAGGACCGGCCTGTACAGCGGCCGAGACGAGGGGCATGAGTTTGGCGGCGAAAGAGCCGCGCCAGGCTGGAAGCAGCCAGAGCGCCAGCGCGGTCACTACAGCAGCACCACCGACCAGGCTAAAAATCGTCAGACTCATGTGTTTGGCGCGACGCAGCACAGCGCGTAGATGAAGCGCCAGGCGAGCGTCGGGACGCCACGACAACCAAGCATTCATTGGATGGATCTCCCAAATTGCATGATTTCCGCAGATGAAAACCGGAAAAACTGGTCCATCACGCAGAAATCGACACCGCCAGCCCTGGGTTAGCCACGAGCGGTATCGGGAACACGGCACAAACCGTTGGGGGAACCTGACCGGAACATTTCGTTTCCGGGTGCGCGCAGCACGAAGGACATGCCGGGGCGCGCACACAGGTCACCACGCGAAAAACCGGCGAAGAAGAGCGCCGGCAAGAAAACCAAAGCCTTGATTCGCCGTACTAATCCGGCGCAGGTGACGCGTCGCGTCGTTTCAAAAGACCTGAGGCAGTGGTAAAAAGTTTCAATTGGTGTTGTCAATGCCAAAGGATTCTAGCAGGCTCAAATGATCCGTCAATGCTGGTAAATGTAAAAGCTATTACTTTCAGTAATTATGAACACCGTTCAGAACGGCGAGAGCGGCCTGCCAAGCCACTTTCCAGCGGAAACCGCTGAATTGTGCCGTTGTGTGCTCTGACGTACCGACATCAACACAGGTAAAATCGACAATCGCCCGCGCGCGAAAGTTCCTCACAAGGGCTTGGACGCCGCTTGAACCGCAATTTCAGCCGTCGCGTCTGCTGTCCGTGCGCCTTTGCGCAGATCGCGCTTCCTGCAGGCCCCCTTCCCTTTAGCCGATGAAATACAAAGACCTGCGCGACTTCACTGCCCGCCTCGAAACGCTCGGCGAATTGCGCCGCATCAACCAGCCGGTTTCGCCCGTCCTTGAAATGACCGAACTCTCGGATCGCGTGCTGCGTTCGGGTGGTCCGGCTTTGCTGTTCCAGGCGCCGGTGGGACACTCCATGCCCGTGCTGGCCAACCTGTTCGGTACGCCAAGGCGCGTGGCGCTCGGCATGGGTATCGAGACGGAAGCACAGGCGGCGGCCGATCCCAGTCTGCTCAGCGATAAAGCCGCGCTCGAGTCGTTGCGCGACGTTGGCCGGTTATTGTCGGCGCTCAAGGAACCCGAGCCGCCGAAGGGCCTGAAGGACGCGGGCAAGTTGCTGTCGCTGGCGAAAGCCGTCTGGGACATGGCGCCGAAAACCGTCAGCTCGCCGCCCTGCCAGGAGATCGTATGGGAAGGACAGGACGTCGATCTGGCGCGCCTGCCCATTCAGACGTGCTGGCCGGGCGATGCCGGTCCGCTCATCACGTGGGGACTCACCGTCACGCGCGGCCCGAACAAGACGCGGCAGAACCTTGGCATCTATCGGCAGCAACTGATCGGGCGCAATAAATTGATCATGCGCTGGCTCGCGCATCGGGGCGGCGCACTGGATTTCCGCGAGTTTGCACTCGCTAATCCAGGCAAGCCTTATCCGGTGGCAGTCGTGCTCGGCGCCGATCCGGCCACCATTCTCGGCGCCGTGACGCCCGTGCCGGACTCGCTGTCCGAATATCAATTTGCCGGTTTGTTGCGGGGCGCAAGAACCGAGTTGGCGAAGTGCCTTACGCCGGGTGTCGATACGTTGCAGGTGCCCGCGCGCGCGGAGATCGTGCTCGAAGGCTTCATCTATCCGCAGGACGGTCCTGTTGCGCCACTGCCCGCCGGCGCGCCGCCGCGGCCATCGAATAGTGCGTCGTCGAAGTACGAACACGCGCTCGAAGGCCCCTACGGCGACCACACCGGCTATTACAACGAACAAGAGTGGTTCCCGGTCTTCACTGTCGAAAAGATCACCATGCGCCGCGACGCGCTTTATCACTCTACCTATACAGGTAAGCCGCCCGACGAACCGGCCGTGCTCGGTGTCGCGCTCAACGAAGTGTTCGTGCCGCTCTTGCAAAAGCAGTTCACCGAGATCACCGACTTCTATCTGCCGCCCGAAGGCTGCAGTTATCGAATGGCGATCGTGCAGATCAAGAAGAGTTATCCGGGCCACGCGAAGCGCGTGATGTTCGGCGTCTGGAGCTTCCTGCGCCAGTTCATGTATACGAAGTTCATCGTGGTGGTGGACGACGACGTGAATATTCGCGACTGGAAGGAAGTGATCTGGGCGATCACTACGCGCATTGATCCGTCGCGCGATACGGTGCTGGTCGATAACACCCCGATCGACTATCTCGATTTCGCGTCGCCGAAGGCGGGGCTGGGATCGAAGATGGGGCTCGACGCCACCAACAAATGGCCCGGCGAAACGGACCGCGAATGGGGCCGGCCGATCACAATGGACGATGCAGTGAAGCGGCGCGTCGACGCGTTGTGGGACGAAATCGGCTTTTCCGGAGGGAAGCGCTCATGAACGTTGCGGCGACGGTTTATCGAGGGGATCTGGTTGAAAACACGCATGCCGCACATGTGGCGGTCGTCGATGACGAAGGCCGGTTGATCTACACGTTCGGCGATCCGTCACGTATGACGCTGGCGCGCTCGGCGGCGAAACCGGCGCAAGCGCTCGCGGTGCTGGAAACGGGCGCGCTGGACCGTTTCGGTTTCGACGACGCCGATCTCGCGCTGATGTGCGCATCACACAACAGCGAGCCGCGCCACATCGAGCGCACGCGCGCGATGCTTGCGAAGGCGCACGTCACCGAAGCCGATCTTCGATGCGGCGGCCACGCCCCTTTGTCAGACGCGGTCTGGAAAGAATGGATCAGGCGTGACTTCACGCCAACCGGCGTATGCAGCAATTGCTCGGGCAAACATGCGGGCATGCTGGCGGGTGCGCAGGCGCTGGGGGCGGCCGTTCGCGACTATCACCTGCCCGAGCATCCGCTTCAGGTTCGGGTGAAACGCACCGTTGCCGAGGTCTGCGATCTGCCGGAAGACGGCGTGCAATGGGCTATCGATGGCTGCAATCTGCCTACGCCGGCCGTCCCTCTGGACAGGCTCGCACGGCTGTTCATGAAGATGGCGGATGCGGATGCCGATGTTAATTCCGAAACCGCGCCGCGCTCGAAAGCTCTGGCCCGGATCTATCGCGCGATGACGACGTATCCGGAACTCGTCGCGGGCGATGGCCGATTCTGTACCGCGTTGATACAAGCCTTCGACGGCAATCTGGTCGGGAAAGTAGGCGCCGATGCAAGTTACGCGATCGGCGTGCGCGCTACCGGCACGCGCGGGTCGCTGGGCATCGCGATCAAGGTGGAAGACGGCAACACGGCCGTGCTTTACGCAATCGTCACGCATGTGCTCGGGCAACTCGACATCGGCCACGAAACGCAGCGCGCACAACTCGCCGCTTATGGAAACCCGCCAATGCGCAACACGATGGGTATAGAGACGGGACGGCTGGCGGTCTCAGTGCCGCTCGAACGCGTTCAGTTTTAGTACTTTAGTACGGGAGCATTTGTCCGGTTACCTCGCACGCCGCAGCATAAAAACGCGAAACCGGACAACCCGCTTCGCTCAATATAAAAAGATCAAAAAAGGAAAGTCGGGATGCACGTGTTGCCATTGCTGTCTGATGGATTTTTTCTGTCGTTGTCGCTGTGTCTGGATATTGGTATCGCAAACGTCGCGATCATCTCACTGACGCTTTCCCACGGTTTCAAGCCGGGCATGATGCTCGGTCTCGGCACCTGTTTCGGCGATCTCATCTACGCAGCGCTTGCGCTCGCGGGCATGGCGGCACTACTTCAGTTCGATACCGTGCGCTGGGTCGTATGGATAGGCGGCTCAATCGTGCTGCTTTTCCTGACCTTCAAAATGGCACGTGAAGCGCTATTTCCGGCGTCCGCGCCGCCGGTGGCGGGGGAACCCGATCTTCTCCCTACACCGCGGCCCTCTCACCTGCGCAGCTTCATGCGCGGCACCCTGCTCGCCGTGTCTTCACCCAGCGCGATCCTCTGGTTCGCCGCCGTGGGCGGCGCACTGATCGCGAAAGCCGGCGCAACGGGCTCGGGGAGCGCATCCGTGTTTCTCATCGGCTTCTTTTGCGGCGGGCTCGGCTGGACGCTCTTCATCTGCTCGCTCGCCAGCCACGGCCGCAAACGCGCAGGGACAGCATTGCTGCGCGCTTGCCACGTTTTATCGGCGGTGCTGTTTGCGTACTTCGCGTACAGCGTGATCGTCAACGGTTATCACGACCTGATCCTGAAGGGCGCGCAGACCTTATGACGGCACGCTATCAAGCGAGGAATTGAGCGAGCCGCGCGAGGTCGACATTGCCGCCGCTGACCAGCACACCGACCCGTTTGCCCTTCACCGGCACGATGTTCTGCAGCACGGCGGCCGCAGCCAGACAACCCGTTGGCTCGACCACCATCTTCATGCGCTGCGCGAAGAACTTCATGGTCTGCACAAGCTGGTCGTCGCTGACGGTGACGACCCGGTCCACATAGCGCTTCAGAATCGGGAAGTTGTATTCACCCACGTGCGTGGATGCGGCGCCGTCGGCAATCGTACGTGGCACCTCAATATGAACGATCTCGCCGCGTTCGAGCGACTGCTGCGCGTCGTTGCCCGCCTCCGGCTCCACGCCGATCACCGTGCAGGATGGACTCAACTCGGCTGCCGCCAGCGCGCACCCGGCGAGCAAGCCTCCGCCACCCAGGCACACGAACAGATAATCCAGCGGCCCGGTTTCTTCGATGAGCTCTTTCGCCGACGTCCCCTGTCCCGCGATCACATGCGGATGGTCGTACGGCGGAATCAGCGTCATGCCGCGCTCTTGCGCGAGCCTCGCACCAATCTCCTCGCGATTCTCGGTGTACCGGTCGTACGTGATCACTTCGCCGCCGTAACCACGCGTGGCTTCCATCTTCGCGGCCGGCGCGTCCTCCGGCATGATGATTGTTGCCTTGATACCGGCGATGCGCGCCGACAGCGCGATTGCCTGCGCGTGATTGCCCGATGAATACGTCAGGACGCCGGCCTGGCGCTGGGACTCGGAGAAATGCGAGATCGCGTTGAACGCACCGCGAAACTTGAAAGCGCCCATGCGCTGGAAGTTCTCGCACTTGAAGAACAGGTTCGCGCCGGTAAGCGCGTCGGCGGTGCGGGAAGTCATCACCGGCGTGCGATGCGCAGCGCCGGCAATGCGTTCTGCGGCGTCGGCAACGTCGGCGTAGGTAGGTGCGGGAAGGATTGACATCGGAACTCAAGGGCGGCGGTTGAGGAGCCTCCATTGTCCCAGCATCGTGGAGCGTTTGGAAAGCTGGCCAAATAGCCAACGCCGCCGGCTGGCCCCAGCGCCGATAAAGCAAGAACCCCGGGCGCAAAATAAAACAGCGCAACCCGGCTCGACGCCAGCGTTGCGCTGTTTTGCAGACAATCCAATACTCGAACAAACAATCAATCAGCTAGCCGATCCGGTCATGCCCGGAATTCAACGGCGCCAACCACCGTAACCACCGTGGTAGCCGCCGCGATATCCGCCATGGTATCCGTACCCGTAACCGCCACGATAATGACCGCGCCAGTACGGACCGCCGTAATACCCGCCCACCACAACGGGCGGCGGTGCATATACAACTGGGCCCGGCGCGTAATACACGGGTGGGGGCGGAGCGGCGTACACGGGATAAGCCGGCACCCCAATGCCAATACCCACCGAAACGTGCGCCTGCGCGGCGCTCACAAGGCCAACGCCAAGCGCGGCAGCTGCCAGAACCTGCACTATCTTCTTCACTTTTATTCTCCGCGCTACGGTCCTGTACACACGACCGGTTACCGCAACGACATGCATTCAATGTAGCTAAAAACCCTGAATCCCACCTTAAGCATTTGTTGCAAATTGCAATATCTACAGTCCTAAAAATGGGTTTTGTCTGCCGAATTTCAAGCAGGCGGACAACCGCGCTGGCCTTGGCGCAAAGGATTAACGAGATGGATTAAGGGTTTGCTGAGAAAGTCACCGCCTGGCTACGGTTGTCCGGAGCGTTATTCCCAATGTCACCAAAGTAATGATTCATTACACTTTGCTTTTAGCGCCCTGAAAATGGAAAGCCCCGCCGGCCAAGTAAGCGTCGAGCGGGGCATCTTCAAGCTGTGCTGCTTTTTCAGGCAAACGGTGCTCAATGCACCCGTTCAGCCCACCTTAACGTAAGCGAATTCGCGGGTGACGCTGGGTGGCACGTATGCCCCACTGATCCTGACTCGCGGCGTAAGCCGTTTGCGCTGATCCCACCACTGACGCCGATGTGTGTGGCTGAGAAAACGCAGGTGTTTCCGATACGCAAAAATACTCATGGCGACTCCCGAACGTTGCAAAACAAGCACTGGCGCACATCGGCCAAAAAACCAACCCTGACTGTTCAGGCCCGGAACGCAAGTTTGCTCGAGCCTCGCAAAACCATTGGCGGCGGTGTTTCGCGCCGTTTTTATGGCGCCAACGCCGTTGCGCGATACTTCATCGTGCGCTGCAAACGCGAATCCGCGCATCGCAACAATTTCTACGGAGCAACAACCATGCCATTTTCAACGATGCCCCGCTTGGGCTTCGTCGGCGCCGGACGCCTCGCGCGCTGCCTGGCAGCCGTCTGGTCGCGCGCGGGCTACCCGGTCACCGCGATATCAAGCCGATCGGCGGCATCGGCACGCGAATTCGCAGGCGAATTGCCGGCATGTCTAGTCGCCGACGACGCCAGCGCGGTCGCGCAACACGCCGATATCGTATTTCTAACCGTTCCCGACGATTCCATCGGTGCGACGGCGAACGCTTTGCGGCTGGATCCGCCCCTCGGTGACGCCAAGGCGGTCGTGCATTGCAGCGGCGCCACGCCCGTCGATGTCCTCGCTGCTGCCCATGCGCAGGGTGCGGACATCGGCGGATTCCATCCGTTGTTCCTGTTTGGCGGCCTGCCGAGCGACCAGACGCGCATTGCGGGCTGTTCAGTGACGATCGAAGCGAGCGGGTCCCTGCACGACACGCTGACCGCGCTGGTTCAGGCTCTGGGCTGCCATCCGCTATCCATCCCGCCAGGCGGCCGCCTGCTCTACCACGCCGCCGCGCACTACGCGGCCAGCTTTGCGCTGTGCTCGCTGTCGGAGACCGTGACGCTCTGGAAAGAGTTGGGATTCACCGAGGACGACGCATTGCGCGCCGTCCTGCCGATGCTCGCCGGCACCATCGAAACCGCGCGTGAAAAGGGTTTGCCGGGCGCGCTTGCCGGCCCGGTATCGCGCGGCGACGCGGGTATTGTGATCAAGCAGCTGGCGCTGCTGCAGGGCCTCGGCGGCGATCACGCCGCGCTATATGCACTGCTCACGCGGCGCGCGGTCGCACTGGCGAAACGGCGGCCCTCGCCACCGCCTGCGGAAGCACTGGACGCGATGTCACACGCTATCGAACTCGTGCTGAACGGGACCGGGCCGCGCGACGATTGATTGCCCGATCCATTGCCCCGATCCGACACGGATAGCCGGCCGTATGGGGGCACTCGTGTGCCGGCGTACGCCAAGCGGCACAAGCCGCCATCAAGCCATGCTATCGTGATGCCCGGCACGCCAGTGTGGCAAAGCCGCCGAGGGGTTCGGCCACCACGCCGGACGCCGGCAAAGATCGAGCAACGAGCGCTGCAATTCGCGGTTTGGAGTCTGGTTCAGGACCCGGACCGTGCGTTGAACCCACGCGAAGTTCCGGCTTCGGCCACCACCCTCGACGCCAACCCATTCCAGCTACGAGAACGAACAATGATCAAGGTGAGCTTTTTTTATCCGTATCGCGAGAATGCGCCGTTCGACATCGATTACTACTGCACGAGCCATATGCCCTGGGTGGCCGGCTTGCTTGGCGGCGTATTAAAGGG
The DNA here is from genome assembly GCF_964253815.1 of Caballeronia sp. LjRoot34. Lineage (NCBI taxonomy): Bacteria > Pseudomonadati > Pseudomonadota > Betaproteobacteria > Burkholderiales > Burkholderiaceae > Caballeronia > Caballeronia sp. LjRoot34. The sequence continues at coordinate 1,006,889 of NZ_CAXUSB020000001.1, read as the reverse complement.
TTGGTCGGCGGAAGCGGGCCTCGCGGGTGGCGCGCCGGGTTCGTCGCCCACGTATATCGCAGCGGGCCACCTGCTGTTCGATTCCGTCGACGCCTTCACGGCTGCGGTCTCGCCACATGCGAAAGACTTCTCCGCGGACATCGTTAACTACTACCCCGACGGTGTTCCGCCGGTCGTACAGATCAGCGACGTCCGCGCCAGCAGCTGACTGGGAGTAACTGTTCCATGAAGCCGGGCGATTTCCGCTGCGGCTTTTCTTGCCCTGGTATCACTTCGCGCGGCCATGAGCGCCGCGCTTTTGCCTTGAAAAGGATTTGAGATGTTCGGCGAGATCGCCCGTTTTCTGCTCAACACAATCTTCACGCTGTTCGGCGCTGCCCTGCTGCTGCGCGCCTGGATGCAGGTCGTCCGCATGCCGCCGTACAACCCCGTGTCCAACGCGGTGATGCAAGCCACGAACTGGCTCGTCCTGCCGCTGCGCAAGATCCTGCCGGCGGCAAAGACCATCGACTGGGCGAGCATTCTCGCGGCTTTCCTCGCTGCGCTGGTGTTCGTGATCCTGCTGGTGCTGCTCGCGGGCGTCGATCCCGCCGGACTCGCGCCCATGCTGCCCACACTGCTCGCGGTCGCGGTGATCACCGTCATCAAATGGGCGCTGAATCTCATCATCTGGATGACGATCCTGATGGCATTGCTGTCGTGGCTGAACCCGCAATCCCCGGCCATGCCGCTGCTGTATCAACTCACGGCGCCGTTTCTCGAGCCGCTGCGGCGCGTGTTGCCGCGCATGGGCGGTATCGATTTGTCGCCTATCCTGCTGTTCGTGATCGTTCAGGTACTGCTGATGATCGTCACGCGGCTGGCCGTGACCATGACCATGTTCGGGGTGTGAATTCCAGGGTTCAATCTCCGTCGATCCGCGTAAAGTTGCGGTAGGCGGGGTATTTCGCGTAAAATAGCGCGCTCTGCGGGCGTCGTATAATGGTAATACCCTAGCTTCCCAAGCTAGAGCCGTGGGTTCGATTCCCATCGCCCGCTCCAGTTTTCCTGCGCAAAAAGCCGCCTTCGAAGGCGGCTTTTTAATTTACAGCAGCGCTAGATTTGCATCGCGTTTGCCGCAAACTCCGCTCAACCCAGAAACCGCGCCCTTTTTCGATGATCCACGATCCCACCCCCGGCCAAGACGAGACCAACGAAAGCGACAATAGCGACGAGGTCAAAGACCACGAAGTGGCGGATGCGGCCGGCATGCTTCGTCATCGGCGGATTCGCAGCTTCGTCACGCGTGCGGGACGGGTATCCACAGGACAGCGTCGCGCGCTCGATGAATTCGGACCGCGCTTTGTCGTGCCCTACGCGCCGCAGCCGCTCGACTGGGACGCCGCGTTCGGCCGTCAAGCGCCGCGCGTGCTGGAGATCGGCTTCGGCATGGGCGGGACGACTGCGGAAATCGCGTCGGCACGCCCCGCCGATGATTTTCTCGGCATCGAGGTCCATGAGCCGGGCGTGGGCGCGTTGCTGAAGCTGATCGGCGAACAGGCGTTGACGAACATTCGCGTCGTCCAGCACGACGCCGTGGAAGTGCTGGAACACATGATCGCGGCGGACAGCCTCGATGGCGTCCATATCTACTTCCCCGATCCGTGGCACAAGGCGCGTCACCATAAACGCCGGCTCATCCAGCCGAAGTTCGTTGCATTGCTCGTGTCCCGCCTCAAGCCGGGCGGGTATCTGCATCTCGCCACTGATTGGCAGAACTATGCCGAACAGATGCTCGAAGTGTTGTCGGCGGAACCGGCGCTGGAAAACACAGCCGGCTCGGATTACGCGCAACGTCCCGATTACCGGCCTGTGACCAAGTTCGAACGGCGTGGATTAAAGCTCGGTCACGGCGTTTGGGATCTCGTATTCAAGCGCCGCTGAAAGACAGCTAAACATCTGTCAGCCCAATACAAAAACAGGCCGTTCCAACCAACGTTGGAACGGCCTGTGTCGTATTTGCTTGCGGACTTCGAGCCTTGATTTTCAGTTTCAGCCAACACCGCCGCGCTGGCGAACGGCTCTAAAAACCGCGAATCATCACTCCGTCCAACTCAACCCGCCGCTATACCCGACAATCAGGATCAGCAGCCCGAAGCCGATCCGATACCACGCGAACGCCGTGAAATCGTGCGTGGCGACGTAACGCAACAGCCATCGGATACACACGAATGCGCTGACAAACGCAGCCACAAGCCCAACGATAAACAAGCCCAGCGAATCGACGGACAGCGTGCGCCACTCCTTCGCAAGTTCGTAAAGCGTGGCGCCGAAAATAATCGGAATAGCGAGGAAGAAGGAAAACTCAGTGGCGACTTTCCGTTCCAGCCCGAACAACATCCCGCCGATAATCGTCGACCCCGAGCGCGACGTGCCCGGAATCAGCGCGAAGCATTGGGCGAGCCCGACCTTGAAGGCATCGGCGTAAGAAAGATCCTCCACCGACGTCACCCGTGGCGCGATGTTGCGCTCGCGATGCCGCGCTTCCGCCCACAGGATTACGACCCCGCCCACGATCAGCGCGACGGACACCGGCACCGGCGCGAACAAAACGGCCTTGATGTGCTTTTCGAACAGCAAGCCAAGCACAACCGCCGGAATGGTCGCGATGATCACGTTCAGCGCGAACCGGCGCGCCTTGGGCTGCGTGGGCAACCCGGCGACGACCGAGCCGATCTTGCGCCGGTATTCCCAGACAATCGCGAGGATCGCGCCGAACTGGATCACGACGTCGAAGGTCTTGGCCTGGCCGTCCGTGAAATTCAGCAGACTGCCCACAACGATCAGGTGCCCCGTGCTCGATACCGGCAAAAACTCGGTCAACCCCTCCACCACACCCAGAATCAGCGCTTTGCAAAACAGGATCCAGTCCATCGCTCCGCCCTTTTGGCATAGTTTGGCCGTCGCCAGCCAAGCGTTCGGGCACGCGCGTACCGGATTGCGCCGAAAAAACTACTTCTCGACGATCTGCACGCGTATGCCGTTTGTAAGGACGGTGATTGTACCGGGTTCGTAATTAACACCGGCAAACTGTAATTGTTCTGGCTTGAATGTGTAGATGGGATAACGGTCCAGGAACTGCGTCGCCATGACCGCGCCGACCGCGTTGATCTGCTGGGCGTATTGCGCAGCCTCGCCGGAGACCTGAACGTCGTCGACCGTCGGTGACATCAGGATCACCGAGTGGCTGGCGGCATCGTAGGAAAGTTGACTGGAAAGCGTAAACACGCCGGTGACCGGATTGGGCATGAACGGCGTCGCGAGCCGCGCGTCCAGCCGTACGGTTATCCGGTTGCGATCAGGCGCGAGGCCGACCAGCGGATTGCTCAGCGTGACATCGAAGATCTGCGAGGCCGTGCGTTGGAACGGAAACTTGCGCTGTACCGCGTCCCGGACCTGCGCCTGGCTGAACGTGTAGTGATCGGGGATGAACGGAAATATCGATGCGGCGCATCCCTGGGTTCCCAGCGCCACCGCGCTCGCGCCGCCAAGGGCCGCGAGCAGGAACCGGCGCCGCTTCGGCGCAACGGCTTGAGTCATGCGAAATTCTCCAGTGACTTGAACTTGAATTTAAGCGATGAGCGTTCGACCGGCTAGGCGCGCTCAGGTTGCGTATCGATTTCGAGTTGCGTGAGCCAGGCCAGCGCGTAGGCGCGCGTGTCGCCGCACATGGACGCCGATGGCTGCAAGCCCGAGCAACAGGCCGGCCTGCGCGGATCGCCGAAAATCGCACAGCGCAGATCCGCGCCGAGCTGAACGCAACGCACACCGGCCGGCTTGCCGTCGGGCATGCCGGGAATCGCGCTCGAAATCGATGGCGCGATACAGCATGCACCGCAGCTTTCGCGGCAGGCGTGGACGGAGTTCGGGCGGGAGGCGGCAGACATCGGTTGGTACTGTTTGGGCAAATGGGGCGAATGGGGCAACCCGGCATTGTGCCACCGCGCGGCTGCGGCGTTATCACGCAAGAACCAGGGGAAGGGGTCGGCTAGACTCGGAGCACCCTCCTCAAGTCTGTCCGCAATGTCCCTCTTTCGCCCCGATCTGCTCACCAAATACGACGCGGCCGGTCCGCGCTACACGTCGTATCCCACCGCCGTTCAGTTCACCGACACCTTCGATCCCGCCCATTACCATCGGGCCGCGGCGGACCCGGGAGCGGCATCGGCGGATCTTTCGCTGTACTTCCATATTCCATTTTGCGACACCGTCTGCTTCTATTGCGCCTGCAATAAGATCGCTACAAAAAATCGTGCGCACGCGCGTCCGTATCTTGATCGGCTGAAACGTGAACTGGTGTTGCAGGCGGCCTGTTTCGATACCACCCGGCCCGTCTCGCAATTGCATTGGGGCGGCGGCACGCCGACGTTTTTATCCCACGATGAAATGGCCGAGCTGATGACCGCGACCGCTGAGTCGTTTCGCTTGCTACCTGACGCGCAGGCCGAGTATTCGATTGAAGTCGATCCGCGCGAGGCATCGGCGGAAACAATCGGTGTATTGCGCGATCTGGGTTTCAACCGGCTGAGCTTCGGCGTGCAGGACTTTGATCTGCGCGTGCAGCAAGCGATCAATCGCGTTCAGCCGCTCGAAACCACGCAGACGGTCATGTCGGCGGCACGGGCCGAGGGTTTCAAATCGGTCAGCGTCGATCTGATCTATGGCTTGCCGCATCAGAACGTAGAGAGCTTTAGCCGCACGCTCGACACGATTATCACGCTCGCTCCCGACCGGCTTTCCGTGTTTGGCTACGCGCATATGCCGAGCATTTTCAAGATGCAGCGGCAAATGGACGAAGCCACCTTGCCCTCGCCAACCGTGCGTCTGGCGATTCTGGAACGGGTTATCGAGAAACTGACCGAGGCGGGTTACGTGTATATCGGGATGGATCATTTTGCCCTGCCACACGATGAACTCGCTGTTGCGCAGCGAGCGGGCACGCTGCATCGAAATTTTCAGGGTTACAGCACCCAGGCGGATTGCGATCTGATCGGTTTAGGGGTTTCTTCCATTGGCAAGGTCGGCGATGTCTACGCGCAAAACGCCAAGGACATGGCCGGTTACGCCGCTGCGATCGATCGCGGTGAACTCGCGATTGCACGAGGCGTGCAGCTAAGCGCCGATGATCGGCTGCGGCGCGACATCATCACCGAAATAATGTGTCAGTTTTCGCTGCGCTTTGATGCGTTCGAAGCGGCTTATGGGATCCGGTTTGACGCTGCTTTTGCCAGTGAGCTGGAGCGCCTGAAATCGCTTGAAGCCGATGGCCTTGTCAAGGTGAACCGCGATGGGATTGATGTGCTCCCCGCCGGCCGCCTGCTCGTGCGTAACGTGGCGATGATCTTCGATCGGTATCTCGCCGGGAACGCCAGGCAGCGGTTTTCACGGACGATCTGACCGATAAGCCGCGGAGACATTCCCGCCGCGGTGGACCGCGTGCCTTGAATGCATCGCTGCGCCACGTAAGCTCGCTTTACGCACGAAGTTGCGTTCGAAGTTACGTTATTAAGCGCAGCTTATTTCTTCGTGAGCGCGGCACCACCCTCACGCTTCTCGCTGTCCACCGTGACCTTGCGCGGCCGGCCGCCACGCGCGCCGTTCGCGCGGGCCGCGGCCGCTTTGGATTCGCTGCGGCTGGCCCCGCCCTCCTTGCCCAGTCGCCTGGCCATGAACGATCGCGACCCCAGCACGCCAGCAAGTAACGGCGCCACGAGAATGTCGGCGTCGACGGTGGGGAAATACAGACCCGTGCCGGACGCCGTGATTTCGATCGTATTCAGGTCGCTGTCCGAAGCATTTTCCAGACCCTGAATAATCCGCGCGGGAATCGCGAACAACGCGCCATTCGACAGTTCGATAGCCACCCTGCCGTCCACCGGATTAAACGAGGCGGACAGGGCGACCGGATGTTCGGCAACGTGCTTGCTCATCCGCTCTTCGGCTTCGCGCATCTGGTGTTCGGTGATATCAACAAAAGCAGTCATGAAGTGTTTTCCATTCAGTGCACAGCGAGCCGACTACGTTTTGCATCCGGCGAGCGAAGGTATTTGCATCAACGTGCGAAAAACCGTGATTCTTTTGCAAGGTCGGCGGTCCGGCCGGACAGTGCAGGTTGAAAATGGCGTGTTGCTTGCCATCAAGGACATGCACGTGAGCAGGTTGATGGTCGTTTAAATAAATCACGACGCGGGCAGCGCCGATGCGGAAAATCGTTGGCATGTAGTCACTCTATCCGTTAGCTGCGTGCAAGTAAACCCAAACGCTTGGGTTTTTACAGGACTGTTGTTTGCCGCTGCAAAAGACCGCCTGCAGGAACCCGCCAAGCTTAGGCAGGAAGCGGTAACGGCGCTATCGGCCGAATGGCCGAGGGGCCCGGTTTATCGAGCGCCGCGCGCGCCGCGTCGAGTATTTATTACTGGGCTGGCTTAGAATGACAGCCACTTTTGGGCAAGTTACATCAGGCGTTTCATCGCGGCCTTCGGCACGGCAATGAGCAACGCCACGGTGCGAACGGATCACTCACCGCGCCGCATTCGCGCTCTGTGCAGAACGCCCGTCCTTGCCCCTTTTTGCAGCCCCTTTTACAGCCCGCCACGCCACCGGTTTCTCTCGACATCATGCCCATCACTTCGTCTCAGTTCGCGCCTCTCGCACAACTCGCCGCCGCGCTTCGTGACGGCAAAACCACCAGCCGCGAGTTGGTGGAGCAGGCGCTCGAACGCATTGCCGACCCTTCGGGGCAGGGAGCGGTTTCCTTCCTGCACGTCGATGCAGAGCGCGCCCGCGCCGCCGCCGACGCCCACGACGCGTTGCGCCGTGCGGGCACCGTCCTCTCGCCGCTGGCGGGCATTCCTGTGTCGGTCAAGGATCTCTTCGATATCGAAGGCCAGGTGACACGCGCCGGCTCGCGCGTACTGGCGGACGCACTGCCGGCAAAGGCCGACGCCGTCGCCGTTGCCAGGCTGCGGCGGGCGGGCGGCGTGATCGTCGGGCGTACCAACATGAGCGAATTCGCGTTCTCCGGGCTCGGGCTGAACCCGCACTACGGAACGCCGCACTCACCGTATCGAAGCAATGTAGCGGGCGACGAGCGGATTGCCGGAGGCTCGTCATCAGGCGCTGCGGCGTCGGTGGCCGACGGCATGGCGGCCATCGCGCTCGGCACCGACACCGGCGGCTCCATACGCATCCCGGCCGCGCTCTGCGGGCTCACCGGCTTCAAGCCAACCGCTGCCCGCGTGCCTACGCAAGGCGGCGTGCCGCTGTCCACCACGCTCGACTCGTTCGGGCCGATCGGGTTGTCGGTGGCATGCTGCGCGCTTGTCGACCGCATCCTGGCCGGCCGGGACTCCGGCGTACCCGCGACCCGTCCACTGGACGGCGTGCGTCTTGGCGTGCTGACGAACTACGTCATGGACGGCGTCGACGAAACGGTCGCCAGTGCCTACTCCGCGGCAATCGGACATCTGTCTGCAGCCGGTGCGCTGGTGGAAGACGTGCGTTTCGCGCCGCTCGATCGACTCGCCGAGGTCAATCGATTCAGCTTCGCGTCAGTCGAGGCTTATGCATGGCATCGGCCGCTGCTGCACGCACACGCCGATCAATACGATCCCCGCGTCCACGTCCGGATCCTGAAAGGCCAACCCGCCAGCGCGGCTGATTACATCGACTTGTTGCAGGCGCGCGCCGTAATGATCGAGCAGGCGCGCGCGCTGTGGCAGCGGTTCGACGCCATTGTGTGCCCGACCGTGCCGGTCGTGCCGCCGCGCGTGGCCGACCTCGAACACGATGACGAAGCATTTGGCCGGACCAACGCGCTGATCCTGCGCAACCCCTCTGTTTTCAATTTCCTCGATAGTTGCGCATTGTCGCTGCCGTGCCATCCGCGGGGCGAAGCGCCGGTCGGCCTCATGCTGGCCGGGGCGCCGTTCAGCGACGACACGCTGCTCTCCATCGGTCGTGCCGTGGAAGCCGTACTCGAAACCACGCGCTAAGCCGTTCATGCCATGCCTGAAACCGCCTTGGGGCAGGGATCGCGATAGAATTCCGTCGCGGGACGTGCCCTTTCAGGTGTTTTTTTCTCGAACAATTCGAAAAATATGAACAACTCCTTGAACCATTTCACCATGCACCACGACGAGCGCGAGATTCGCCGCGAACGACGATTGCTGGTCTTGCTCGCTTTGATCTCTCTCGGGCTCGTGGGCGGAGCGCTCTATCTTCAGTTCGTCAAAGGTGAAGATCCCTGCCCGCTTTGCATCATTCAACGCTACTTTTTCGTGCTGATCGCGGTCTTTGCCCTGCTCGGCGCTTCGTTCCGGGGATGGAGCGGGATCGCGCTGCTCGAAACGCTGGTTGCGCTGTCCGCTCTCGGGGGCGTGGTAGCAGCCGGACGGCACGTTTATGTGCAGGCGCATCCGGGATTCAGCTGTGGGTTCGATGCCCTCCAGCCCGTCGTGGATTCTCTTCCGCCCGCGAAGTGGCTGCCTCAGGTCTTCAAGGTCGCAGGGCTTTGCGAGACGCCCTATCCGCCCATTTTCGGACTCTCGCTTCCGCAATGGGGCCTTATTGCGTTTGCGGTGATCTTCCTGGCCGTCGCCGGCAGTTTGTGGGGCAAGCGCAGGTTGCGCGCCGGTTGAATGGGGATGGCGTACGGTTCGGACCTTAGACCTTAGCCGAGTTGCCCTCGCTTTCGGCAAGAACTGCGGATCCGCGCTGCGTGGCCGGCCTCAGGCTTGCCAAAGACGTTGTTGTCCAATCATGCTTTTTTGTAGCGCCACCGCGCACGAACGTCTGTCACCGTTATCCGGTCCGCCGGACTTCGACACCAACGGCCCAAAAAGTCTCCTCTCGCTTCATCGCGGTCTGTCCCATCCCTCGGGGTTCTGGCGTCGTTTCCGCCGACCCTCATCCGGCTCTTCGCATAGTCTTGATACGTTCGCCGGAATATTTTTGAGATATTGCGGTGATATCGTTATCTTTGGATGGCGATCCACGTGCGCGCTTTCGGCCTGGTTTCTTTTGAATCCGACGCCGATTTTCGCGTAACGCGCGCCCGATCCGCAATGTCTCGGACTTATTTATGACAACGCAAACCATCCGGTTCTTCCAGCGCAACGCCGTGCGAGAAGTGCACGACGTACCCGCTTCCCGCACGGTGCTCCAGCATTTGCGCGAGCACGACCAATGCACCGGAACCAAAGAGGGATGCGCGGAAGGCGATTGCGGTGCCTGTACGGTGGTGATCGGTGAACTCGATATAGACGGCCAACCCGTTCTCAAAGCTGTCAATGCCTGCATCCAGTTCATGCCTACGCTTGACGGCCGAGCGCTCTTTACCGTGGAAGACCTGCGCGCCAGGGACGGCACGCTGCATCCGGTCCAGCAAGCGATGGTCGATTGCCACGGCTCGCAATGCGGCTTCTGCACGCCCGGTTTCGTGATGTCGATGTGGGCGCTGTATCAGAATCAGCCCGCCGACGCCGGCCTGCCCACCCGGGACGAAATCAACGCTGCCCTCTCCGGTAATCTCTGCCGCTGCACGGGCTATCGGCCGATCGTGGATGCGTCGCAGAAAATGTTCGAGTACCCTCGCGCGCCGCTTGATCGCGAGACGCTCAAACGCCAGCTCCAAAGCATCCAGCGCAAGGAAACGCTCGCCTACTCGGCGCCCGACGCGCGCGGCGCTGCATTCGGCCACCCGACGTTCTTCGCGCCCGTCTCGCTCGCCGAATTCGCCCGCTTGCGTGCCGAGCATCCGGACGCGCGCATCCTGGCCGGCAGCACTGACGTCGGCTTGTGGGTCACCAAGCAATTCCGCAATCTCGGCGACGTCCTGTATATCGGCAATGTGAACGAGCTCAAGTCGATCACCCGCGACGGGCAATGGCTGAGCATCGGTGCGGCGGCCTCGCTGGAAGATTCATACGGCGCGCTCTCGGCTGTGTATCCGGAACTGGCGGAATTGTGGACGCGCTTTGCTTCGCGTCCTATCCGCAACGCCGGCACGCTCGGCGGCAACGTGGCGAATGGTTCACCTATCGGCGATTCCATGCCGGCACTGATTGCCCTCGATGCCCAAATCGTGCTGCAAAAAGCCGCCAAGGTTCGCACGATGCCGCTCGACGCCTTCTATCTCGGCTATCAAAAATCCGCGTTGGAAACGGGCGAATTCGTCGCGGGAATTCGCGTGCCGTTGCCATCGACGAAACTGCGCTTTCGGACTTACAAGGTATCCAAGCGCTACGACCAGGACATCTCGGCGGTGTGCGCCGCGTTCGCCGTGACGCTCGACGGCAACCGCGTGGTAACCGCACGTTTCGCGTTTGGCGGCATGGCTGCCACGCCCAAGCGGGCATCGAATGCGGAAGCCTTGCTGGTGAATGAAGAGTGGAACGAGGCCAACGTGCAAGCCGCCATGCGCGCGCTGGACGTCGACTTCCAGCCGCTCACCGACATGCGGGCGTCGAGCGCGTACCGCAGCAAGGTGGCGCGCAACGTGCTGTTGCGTTTCTTTCTGGAGACCCGTGAGGATTCGCCGCTCGCGCTCCGCGACGTCAACGCGTTCGCGTTCGATGTGCAATACGCGACATGACGCCACACCAAGCCCCAAGGACCACGCGATGAACAAGCGTACCGATCCACACCACATCGACCGTGCCGCCGCTGACGCGCTCGCGTTACACGCGGCCGCGAACAAGGCGGAGCGCGCGGCCATCGGCGTCGGCTTGCCGCACGAATCGGCGACCCTGCATGTGAGCGGCGAAGCGACTTACGTCGATGACATCGGGGAACTGCGTGGCACGCTGCACGCGGCGCTCGGTCTGTCGCGGCATGCGCATGCGCGCATCGTCTCGATCAATCTCGATCTGGTTCTGGCCGCGCCCGGCGTGATCGCCGTGTTCACCGCCGACGACATCCCCGGCGAGAACAATTGCGGCCCCGTACTCCATGACGACCCGATCCTCGCGAAAGATGAAGTGCTGTATTTAGGACAACCGATGTTCGTGGTCATCGCGGAAACGCACGATCTCGCGCGCCGCGCGGCAGCGCTCGCCAAAAGCGAGGAGGTGATCCGATACGAACCGCGCGAAGCCATCCTGACGCCGCGCGACGCGAAAGCGAAACAGCAGTTCGTGCTGCCGCCGCTGCATCTGAAACGCGGCGATCCAGACACAAAAATCGCGTCGGCGGTGCATCGGCTGCAAGGCGAATTCGAGGTTGGCGGCCAGGAACAGTTCTATCTCGAAGGGCAGATCGCGTATGCCATTCCGAAGGAACTCGACGGTTTGCTCGTCTACAGTTCCACGCAGCATCCGAGCGAAATGCAGCATCTGGTCGCGCATATGCTCGACTGGCCGACGCATAACGTCATCTGCGAATGCCGCCGGATGGGCGGTGGTTTTGGCGGCAAGGAATCGCAGTCGGGGATCTTCGCGTGCATCGCGTCGCTGGCGGCGCATCTGCTGCATCGGCCGGTGAAATTGCGTGCGGATCGTGATGACGACTTCATGATCACCGGCAAACGCCACGACGCGGTCTACACCTACGAAGCCGGTTTCGATAACGACGGTCGCTTGCAAGGCGCGCGCGTGGAAATTGCGTTGCGCGCGGGTTATTCAGCGGATTTGTCGGGCGCGGTGGCCACGCGCGCCGTCTGTCACTTCGACAACGCGTATTACCTGCAGGACGTCGACATCACCGCGCTCTGCTGCCGCACGAACACGCAGTCGAACACGGCGTTTCGCGGTTTCGGCGGTCCGCAAGGCGCGCTGGTAATGGAAATCATGATGGATGAAATCGCGCACCGTCTGAAGCGCGATCCCGTCGATATCCGTCGCGTCAACTACTACGGCATCACCGAGCGCAACGTGACGCCCTACGGCCAGACCGTGGAAGACAACATCATCGCGCCGCTGACTGACGAACTGCTGGCATCGAGTGCTTATGTGCAGCGGCGCAACGCAATTGCCGCGTTCAATAAAGCGAGTCCCGTACTCAAGCGGGGCATCGCGTTCACGCCGGTCAAGTTCGGCATCTCGTTCAATGTGCCGTTCCTGAACCAGGCCGGCGCGCTCGTGCATGTCTACAAAGACGGCTCCGCGCTCGTGAATCACGGCGGCACCGAGATGGGCCAGGGCCTGAACACCAAGGTCGCGCAGGTCGTGGCGAATGCGCTGGGCGTGCCGTTGTCGCGCGTGCGCGTGACCGCCACCGATACCTCGAAGATCGCGAATACATCGGCCACTGCCGCATCCACCGGCAGCGACCTGAACGGCAAGGCGGCCGAAGCCGCCGCGCTCACCATTCGCGGACGCCTTGCAGAACTCGCCGCGAAGCAACTCGGCGGACGCGCGGAAGACGTGAGTTTTCACGATGGCGTGGTCGAGTCGAACGGCGGCCAGATGCCTTTCGACCAACTGGTCGGAGCGGCCTATCTGGCGCGCGTGCAGTTGTGGTCGGATGGTTTTTACGCCACGCCCAAGGTCAACTGGGATGCGAAAACGCTGACCGGCCAGCCCTTCTACTACTTCGCGTATGGCGCGGCGATCTCGGAAGTGGTCGTGGACACGCTCACCGGTGAGTGGCGGCTGCTGCGCGCGGACATCCTCCACGACGCGGGACAGTCGATCAATCCGGCGCTCGATATCGGCCAGGTGGAAGGCGGTTTTGTCCAGGGCATGGGGTGGCTCACGACGGAAGAACTCTGGTGGAATCGCGACGGCCGGCTGATGACGCATGCGCCGTCGACGTACAAGATTCCATCGGTGAGCGACATTCCCGCTGCGATGAACATCGCGCTCTACGATAACCAGAACGTCGAGCCGACCGTGTTCCTGTCGAAAGCCGTGGGCGAACCGCCGTTGCTGCTCGGTTTCTCGGTGTTGCTGGCGATCCGTGCCGCGGTGGCGTCGGTCGCGCCCGATTCGACCGATGCGCCCGTACTGCGCGCGCCGGCCACACCCGAATCGATCCTGAATGCGCTGGACGCGCAGGCCGCGAAAGCGTTCGCCCCAATGGCCGCAGACGTCGCGCAGCCTGTGTCGGTCAACTAACAAACCGGAGCCTGTTCGATGCCAGCCTGGCTACACGATCTGCAACACCTTCTCGCACACGGCGACGCCGTCGTGCTGGTGACGGTCGCGCGCGTGGAGGGCTCGGCGCCGCGCGAAGCGGGCACGAAGATGATCGTCACGCGTGACGATGCACGCCACACCATCGGCGGCGGCCATCTGGAATGGAAGGCGATTGAAACCGCGCGACAGGTGCTCAAAGACGGCGCGCGCAGTCCGCACATGCGGCGGCTCGAGCGTTTCGCGCTCGGCCCAAGCCTCGGTCAATGCTGCGGCGGCGCGGTCGTGCTGGCGTTCGAGCGGCTGGATGTAGGCGATCTCGGCTGGGTCACGTCATTGAATAAACGCATGGCGCAGGGACTATCCACGGTGCGCAGCGTCGGCTTCGGGCCGGTCCCGGACAGCGTGATGATCTCCGACCCGGAACCGGGCGTAGCCGGCCCCGATTGCCTGCTCTGGGACGGCGCGGGTTTCGATGAAAGCGGTTCGTTGCTGACCGAAACCATCGCAGTGCGCGAGTTTCAGGTGGTGCTGTTCGGTGCTGGCCATGTGGGTGCGGCGATCGTCAGGGTGCTCGCGAATCTGCCGTGCCGCGTGGTGTGGGTCGACGAGCGCGATGAAACCTTCCCGCCCATTGACCGGCTCCCCGACAATGTCACGATGGACGCCAGCGGAATCCCGGAAGCCGCTGTGGACGAAGCACCGGCCAACAGCTATTTCCTCGTGATGACGCACGACCACGCGCTCGACCTGACGCTCGCCGAGCGTATTCTCCGGCGCGGTGATTTTGCATTTTTCGGCATGATCGGATCGCATACGAAGAAGGTGCTGTTCGAGCGCCGACTGACTTCACGGGGCATAGACCCCATGCGGATCAAGCGCATGACGTGCCCGATCGGCGTACCCGGCATTGACGATAAAGCGCCGGAAATGATTGCAGTATCGGTGGCAGCGCAGTTGCTGCAGAAGGTCGAGGAACGCGCCGCGCACAGCTACAATTCGGCGCAGCATCCGCAAACCGCGTGATCCAGACCTTTTAAAGCACAAAACAAGCATGAATCCCACTCTCGCTGACAAGATCGCCCGCGCGCCCAAGGCCGAACTCCACATTCACATTGAAGGTTCGCTCGAACCCGAGCTGATCTTCGAACTCGCCAAACGCAACGGCGTGACGCTCGCGTACGACTCCATCGACGCATTGCGCGCGGCCTACGCGTTCACCGACCTGCAATCGTTTCTCGACATCTACTATGCGGGCGCGAGCGTGCTGCTGCACGAGCGCGATTTCCACGACATGACCCTGGCATACGTTGAACGCGCGCTCGCCGATCATGTCACGCACACCGAAATTTTCTTCGATCCGCAGACACACACCGAACGCGGTGTATCGATCGCCACCGCGGTCGCGGGTATCGAAAGCGCGCTGGCTGAAGGTGAGCGGCGCGGTTTGACGAGCAAGCTGATCCTGTGTTTCCTGCGCCATTTGCCGGAAGAAGATGCGCTTAAAACGTTCGATGAAGCGTTGCCCTTGTTCGATCAATACAGGCACCGGCTGATTGGTGTCGGGCTGGATTCGTCGGAACGCGGCCATCCGCCTTCGAAGTTCGAACGCGTGTTCGCGAAGGCGCGTGAGAAAGGCCTGAAGCTCGTGGCGCACGCAGGCGAGGAAGGGCCGCCCGCGTACGTGTACGAAGCGCTCGACCTGTTGAAAGTGGATCGCGTGGATCATGGTGTGCGCAGCATGGAAGACCCGGCGCTGGTCGCCCGTCTCGCCGATGCCCGTATCGCACTGACCGTCTGCCCACTGTCGAACCTGAAGCTGCGCGTGTTCGACGACATGGCGAAACACACGCTCAAGGCGCTGCTGGATCAAGGCGTGGCCGTGATGATCAACTCCGACGACCCCGCGTATTTCGGCGGCTACGTGAACGCCAACTATTTCGCGATTCTCGATGCATTGAATCTCAATGACGCCGAGTGTTACACGCTGCTGAAGAACAGCCTGGAAGCGTCGTTCGTGACGGACGCCGAACGCGTTGCGATGGTAGCCAGACTCGATGCGTACTGGCACAACTCGCACGCGGCGGCATGAGCGAGAACGCCATGGCTACGATTACCAACGACACAACCACGCTCGAGCGTTTCTTCGGCATCCGCGCGGCGGGTTCGCGCACGAAGACCGAGATTGTTGCGGGCATCACGACCTTCCTCACGGCGATGTACATCATCGTCGTCAATCCCGGGATTCTGTCGCAGGCAGGCGTCCCCTTCCCTGCCGCGCTGACCGCCACCGTGATTGTCAGTTTCCTCGGCAGTTGCGCGATGGGGCTCTATGCGCGCAACCCGGTGCTGGTTGCGCCCGGCATGGGCATGAACGCGCTGTTCGCTTTCGTGATGGTTCACAGCGGCAAGATGCCGTGGCAGACCGCGCTCGGCTGCGTGTTCTGGGCCGGCGTGATCTTCGCGGTGCTAGCGGCGTTCAACGCGCGCAAGCTGGTCGTCGATGCGATTCCCGCGAACCTGCGTCATGCCGTGTCGTGTGGCATCGGCCTGTTTATCAGCCTGATCGGATTGGTCAACGCGAAGTTTGTCATCAGCGATCCGGTGACGATCGTGCATTCGGCATCGCTGAATCCGGTGGTGATCACGTTCCTGATCGGCCTCGCCGTGACCACGATTCTGGTTGCACGAAAGGTAACCGGCGCGTTGATGATCGGCATCATTTTCACGACCGTGATTGCCATTCCCATTGGCCGCTTCTGGGGCGACGGCACCGCTTACTGGCCCGCCGCCATTGCCACCAAAACGCTCGTGAACTGGAACGGATTGTTCTCGGCGCCGGACTTTTCAGCCGTCGGCCAACTGGACTTGCTCGGCTCGCTGAAGGTGATCTACTGGCCGTTTATTTTCGTGATGCTGTTCACGTCGTTTTTTGACGCGCTGTCCACGTTCATGGCGATTTCGGAAGCCGGCAAGCTCTACGATAAAGACGGCAACCCGCGCAACATCCGCCAGTCGATGATGGTCGATTCATTCGCCGCGCTGGTCTCCGCGCCGCTCGGCACGAGCCCGGCGAACGCGTACATCGAATCGGCGGCAGGCATTTCAGCGGGCGGCCGCACGGGACTGGTCGCGGTCGTGGCAGGTTTGTGTTTCCTGCCCTTCCTGTTCCTCTCGCCGCTGCTTTCGCTCGTGCCCGCCATTGCGACCGCGCCCGCGCTCGTGCTGGTCGGCGTGTTCATGATGGAGTCGATCACGAAGATTGAATGGGGCCGCTTCGACGAAGCCATTCCCGCCTTCCTCGCCATGATCCTGATCCCGCTGACGTATTCGATCACCGACGGAATAGCGTACGGCTTCCTCGCGTTTGTCGTGATCAAGTCGTTCACCGGCCGCAGAAAAGAAATCAAGCCGGCGATGTGGATTGTCGCCGCGCTGTCGTTGCTGTTATTGACACAGCTATAAGGGCGTTGACCCGCTTTACTGGAGACGTTTCACCCATGACTCAGACCGCTTACCGCGCACAGCTACTCACGTTCCGCGACGACCCCGCATTCTCCGACGACAACGCCGTGCATGAAACCGACGGCCTGTTGCTGGTGGAAGATGGCCGCGTGGTGGCAGCGGGCGCATATGCGGCGCTGCGTGAGACCATCGCGCCCGATGCAATCGTTAAGGACTCGCGGGAGAAGTTGATCGTGCCGGGTTTCATCGACTCGCACATTCACTATCCGCAGACCGACATGATCGCCTCGCCCGCGCCGGGTCTGCTGCCGTGGCTGAACACGTACACGTTTCCGACCGAGCGCAAGTTCGAGGACCCGGCGTATGCACGGGAAACGGCGAGCTTTTTCATCGATGAACTGCTGGCCTGCGGCACGACCACGGCGCTCGTGTACTGCACGGTCCACAAGCAATCCGCCGATGCCTTCTTTAGCGAAAGCGAGTCACGCAACCTGCGCATGATCGCGGGCAAGGTGCTGATGGATCGCAACTGCCCGGAGTATCTGCGCGACACGGCGCAATCAGGCTACGACGACAGCGCTGAACTCATCGCGCGCTGGCACGGTCGCGGGCGGCAGGAATACGCGCTGACGCCGCGTTTTGCGCCCACTTCGACGGAGGCGCAACTCGAAGCCTGCGCCGTGCTCGCGCGCAAGCACCAGGACGTGTATATCCAGAGCCACGTCGCCGAAAACACCGATGAGATCAAGTGGGTCGAAAGCCTGTTTCCGGGACATCGGAGCTATCTGGATATCTACGATCACTACGACTTGCTGCGTCAGCGCGCGGTGTATGGCCACTGCATCTATCTCGACGATACCGACCGCCAGCGCATGGCTGAAACCGGCGCGGTGGCGTCGCATTGCCCGACATCGAATCTGTTCCTGGGAAGCGGCTTGTTCGATATAGAAAAGGCCGGCGCCGCGAAGATGCCAGTGGCACTTGCAACCGACGTAGGCGGCGGCACCACGTTTTCGATGCTGCAAACCATGGGCGAAGCGCACAAGATCGCGCGTCTGACGGGACACCATCTGACCGCGGCGCGCATGTTCTGGCTGGCGACCACGGGCGCGGCTCAAGTGCTCGATATGGCGGACCGTGTCGGGACGCTGCAGCCGGGCAGCGAGGCGGATTTCGTTGTGCTGGACCCGGCTGGTACGCCTCTGCTTGATCGCCGGACTTCGCGGGCTGAATCGCTGGAAGAACTGCTGTTCGCGTTCGCGATGCTCGGCGACGATCGCGCCGTGTTCGAGACGTATGCGGCGGGGAAATGCGTGCATCGGAGAGGGACGCGGCGCGGGACGGTGGCGGAGTTGGCTGCGGCTTGAAGCGGTTGTGGTTCGCTGTCCGGTTGCTCGATGACATGCGAACACGAACGCGCGATTGTGCATTGGCGCGCTGCCTTGACTGACCAAGCCCCAAGTTGAGCGCGCCGGGCAATCGGCGCGCTCCGCGTTCAGCGCTGAAACCTGCCGGACGCCTTAATTCGCTTAACTATCTTTATTAAAGGAGTGGGTTAAGGATTTTTTCGAACCTATTCGCACAGTTCACCTTAATTCCGCTGAGGATTGCATACTCGCGGAATTCGCTGCAAATGGAACTGAGCCCGCTCCCCGCAGCGCCCCGCCAGACGGGCTCTAAGCACTTGTTTAAGCGCACTTTCCAGCTTCCCGCTAAAGTCTAGGCTTTTCGCAACGCCGTGTGCGTACTCACGTCGCGTCCTTCACGGGCGCGTGGGTTGGAACAAACAAACATGAAGCCACTCGTACCAGCCGTCCGCATCGGCTTATTCATGCTCATTGCAGCACTGTCCGCGCAAGCTTCGGCCTATGCGCTGGATGCGCAACTCGACTGCAAGTCGACCGCGCACGCGTTCATCGCGCCGCTTCAGGAAAATCACGCGATAGAAACGACCCCCATGCGCGTGGAGCCCAATTCAATCAACGCGTTTAAACCAACGCGCGATAGTCATCTCACCGCGTTCGACTTCGGCGTGTTCGCGGTAGTTGGGTTCCAGAAAAATGACGCGATTTTCAAGCAGGGCAACGGCGATCCTATCGCCGACTCGGCTTATGGCGCTGTTGTGATCGGCGGGGAAGATTCGGTCAAGCAAAAAGTTCGCGCGGCTGGCAGCGACGCCGTTATTCGTCGCGTCGCGCCTTTTATCACCGCGATCTTCTGCAAGCCCGATTCACCACAATTGGCCACGGTCACCCACGATTAACACGCGCCCACCAAGCCAAAGGCCGCGCCAACATCGGTTGGTGCGGCCTTTGGGTGAACAGCGTGGCATTCGAAGCAAGATCAGCGCGACAGCCTAGCGTCCGATATGCGTTTGCAACCGGCGACGCACATCTTCCGGCGTAATCGACGGGCGCGGCAAATCGCTCGGCGTGCCCGTGTTGATCGACAGCCGCGCGAAACGCACGCCATCGACGTCTTTCGCGTCGAACAACCGGTCGATGATCGAGAGGTCATCGCCGTCCAGCGCCAGCGCGTACCCGCACGCCGAAGCGATCCGCGCGAACTCGACGCCTTGCGACACCGTCGCCTGACCGCCGGTCGACTCATGCGCGCCGTTGTCCAGCAGCAAGTGCGTGAGGTTGGCCGGCCCGTAAGCGCCGAGCGTCGCGAACACGCCCATGCGCATCAGCGCGGCGCCGTCGCCGTCGAGCGCCACCACGTTCAGGTCAGGCCGCGACAGCGCCAGGCCGAGTGCCATAGGCGTCACGCATCCCATTGATCCAACCAGATACACCTGGTTCTCGCGGTCATCGATAGCGTAAAGCTCCCGCCCGCAAAATCCCGTCGATGCCAGCACGACCGTCGACTCTTTCGGCGTATGCGCGATCACGCGTTCCAACGCGTCGTGGCGTGACACACGCTCGCTTGCGCCTTCAAACGACTGGACCTTCGCGCGCTCGGTCAACGCGCGCTGACGCACACCGCTCAAGCCTTTCTTGTTCAACTTGTAGGGCGCGACGCTGCCCTTCTGCATCACCAGCGCGTACGGGCGGCCTGTGCTGTCCATATGCGCGGTCGCGCGATCGAGCGCGGGTCCGATCGCATCGGCTTCCGTAGGAAACAGCTCCCATGGAATCTCCATGGTGTCGAGCATGGCCGGTGTGACCGGTCCCATCAGCGCGTGCTGAGGTTCATCGGCGACGCCCGGTTGACCGCGCCACGTAACGATCAGCAATTGCGGCAGCCTGAACGTCCACGTAAGCGAGGTCAGCGGGCTCACCGCGTTGCCGAGCCCGGAGTTCTGCATCATCGAAATGCCGCGCCGCGCCTTATGCACGCCCGACGCGCCAAGCGCCACGCCCGCGATCAACGCGACGGCGTCGCCCTCATTGGCCGCCGACACGTAATTCAGCGTCTCGTCCTGCAGCACGTAATTGATGAACGGCGTCAGATACGAGCACGGCACGCCCGCGTACCAGTCGAAACCGCGCTCGCGCGCGGCTTCGACAAATTGTGCAGCTTCGATCACGCGCCAGCCTCCGAGGAGCCCGAGCCGTTCGATCCGTACGGCGCCTGACCGTGTGCGAAATCGCCGGCTTGACGCAACTCGTCGAGGTCGTTCACGCCGCGCCAGTGACCGTGCACGTACTGCACTTCGATCTTTTCGTCCGCGGCCACCAGCGCGTTGAGCAGCGCGGCCATGTCGAGCTTGTCGAAGTCATCACGTTGCTGCAGTTTTTCGAGCATGGCGACCAACCGCTCCCGGCCTGCGCCGCGCACGTTCAGAAGGCCCATCCAGCGGCCTTGCGGCGTCTTGGAATTTGCCGGACCCGCCGAGCTCGTCACGCTTTCGAGCCAGACCTTCTGGCCGAACAACGCGCGATCGTCAGCGGTCGAGCAATACGCAAAATCCGTCGATGCCACGCCAGCCGCCGGGGTCTGCGACGAATCCACGACCACGCAGAAATCGCTGTCCGACTCCACGAGATCGCGAAGAATGTAGCTGCGGAACAAGAGATCGCCGTAGGAGATCACGGTGTCGGCGGTGAACGATTTCGCGGCGCATGCCAGCGACGCCAGTTCGCCCGTTTGCGCGTGCTTCTCGTTCACGACCAGCCGGATCCCCGATGTATCGATGGCATCGGCGCGATAACCGCCGACCACCGTAATGTCGTTGATGCCTTCTTTCTTGAACGCTTCAACCAGACGGCGCAGCAGCGGCTTGCCCGCGATCGGCAGCATGACCTTGGGTTTATCGGCGGTAACGGCTTCCAGCCCCGCGCCCCGGCTTGCCGCCAGCACGACCGCGTTACGCGATGCACTCGCCGACGACAGATACACGCTTTCAGCGGTCGAATATTCCTCGGCGTCCTGGAGGCGGAAGATTTCGTTGACCGTCGCCACGCGGTCTTCCACGTTCACGAGCGTTTCGCTGCTGTGGATTTCCTTGGCGATCGCCTGCATGGTCGATGCCGCGCCGCGCAGCAAATGGTTCGCCCAGATCACGGTGCTGATGCCGGCCTGGCGGAACACATCGGTCGGCGTGCTGTAGTACTTGGTCGGCACGATCACGAGCGGACCGCGGCCGGCCCATTCGCGCGCAAACGTGAGGATTTCGTCCGGCTTGGACAGCTTGCTGTGAATCAGGATGGCGTCTGCGCCGGCCTGGCGATAAGCCTCCGCGCGCTTCAACGCTTCTTCCATGCCCCAGCCCGCGATCAACGCTTCCACGCGCGCGACGATGGAGAAATTCGGATCGCTCTGCGAGTCCTTGCCGGCCTTGATCTTGCCGCAGAACTCGTCCATCTCGGCGAGCGGCTGACGCTCGCCGTTAAGAAAACTATTGGTCTTAGGAAACTGCTTGTCTTCGATACACACGCCGGCAATGCCGCGCTGCTCCAGCTTCTTCACCAGCCGGCGGACGTTATTGAAGTTGCCGTAGCCAGTGTCGCCATCGAGCAAGATAGGCAGGTCGCTCGCGTCCGCCATGAACTCAAGCGTGTCGACCACCTGGGTCCAGCTCGCTTCGTTGTTGTCGCGTACGCCGAACTGCGCGGAGATCGTGAGACCCGATCCCCAGATCGCCTTGAAACCGGCTTCCTTCACAATGCGCGCGGACAAGCCGTTATGCGCTTCCATCAGGAATTCGAGCTGATTGCTCTGCAGCATCTCGCGCAGGCGAAGGGAGCGGGCATACGCCGCGGGTAGTTGATACGGTGCGTTCATCGTAGGGCTCCTGCAAGCTGACGCAGTTGCGGCAAGACTTCGTCGGCCGCGCGTTTAACGTCGTTCTGAAAATCGATTTCTATCCACGGCGCGCCGGTTACATCGGCCACGTCGAATACCTGGCTGCGTTCCAGCAGCAAATCGCGTACGGCTTCCTCGTGCGGCAGGTTGGCACGGCCCGTCGCTACATACCCGGCGACGAGTTCGGCCAGACGCCGCGCCGCCGTTTCGTCGAAGCGGAAAAATCCCACCGACTCGCCGATCACGTCGAATTGCAAATCCGCCAGCACCTGCTTGCGCAATTCCACCGGCACGCCATTCGCCACGCACAGCTTCACGGGTTCATCGCCGGCTTCGAAATCACGGTCGATCAACAACCGGTTCACCGGTCCCGCGCCCGCCACCAGCGGTTCGAGAATACGTTCGTCGTAGAGCACGTCGGCGTCCATCAGCAGCACGTCGCCGCCGCGCGTCAGCGCTTCGGCCGCCGTGTGGACGGACAGCACGCTGCCGAGCGAAAACTCGCGGTTCACGACCACTTCCGTATGCGGTTTCCAGTCGATCGCAGCCAATTCGGCTTCCACCTGTTCATGCTTGAAGCCGAGCACAAAGACGATTTCGTCAACGCCCGCCGTCTTCAGCAGTTGCAGATGGCGTTCGAGCAGCGACGACTCGCCGAAACGCAGCAGGCACTTCGGCTTTTGCTGCCCTTCCGGCTGAACCAGGCGCAAACCCATCCCGGCGGCAAGAATAATTGCGCGCATGTTGATCCTATCGGTGATGCTTTATTCGATTTCCGGCACGCGCGCGAGACGACGGCGCTGCCAGCCCTTTTCAGCGAAATGCAGATAAACGATACCCGGCAGGCCGAGCAGCAATTCCCGCGCGCGCTTCGCTAACGAAAGCGCGAGCGCGGCCTCCGGCGGCAAGCCGATCAGACGCGCGAGCAGCAAATAGCCGCCCTCCTGCACACCGAGCGAACCCGGAATGAAGAACGCCGCGCCCCGAATGGCCTGGCCAAGACTTTCCAGCATTAGCGCTTCAGCCCAGCCGACCGGCGAGCCCAGCAAATGCAACGCAAGCCACACCTCGCCGGTACCCACGATCCAGCCCAGCAGGCTCAGCGCGAAACTCGCGGCGACCGGTCCGGGCTTCTTGTAGAGTTCGAGCACGGCGGTATCCACCGCTTCCGCACGCGACACCAGCGACGACCAGTCGCGCTTCTTCGAAAAGCGCGCCGCGAATTGCGAGGCAAACCGCGTCGCGCGGGCGAACAAACCCTTGCGCTGCGCGAAGAAAAAACCAACGACCATGAGTGAGCACACCACGATCACGATCAGCACCGGCAGCAGCATGCCCACGCCCGACGCATAACTGCTCAGCAACGCGAGGCCGATCATCGCGAAGATCATTTGTCCGACGGATTGCATGGTCGTGCTGACGGTGATGACTGCCGCCGCGTCGCGCGCCCGCATGCCGCGCTGCGAAAGATAACGCACCATCAGCATCGGCCCGCCGATCTGTCCGGCCGGCATCAGGCTATTCACCGATTCACCGGTCCAGCGCGCGAACAGCGCGTCGCGGAAGCTCACATCGCGTTCATGGCGGGGAAAGAGCGTTTCGATAGCCAGCGCGTCGATCACGACAGGCAGCAGATGGAATGCCGCCACCGCGAGCAGGCCCCAACCCGCGGCCGCGAGCGCGGTCGCTACGGAACCGAAGCCCTGCCAGCCCAGCAGCGCGATGAACAACACCACGCCGAGCGACAGGAGGATCGTTCCGGCGCGGCTCATGCGGCGCCGTTCTTCCCGCCTTTGCGGCGGAAAACCTGTCCGAAGCCGAAGTACGCAACCGAGTCCTTCATGTTCGAGATAAACCGCTGCCACGGCCGCATGTTCGGATTCGTGACGTACTCGAATGTCAGCGACACGCGGAATTCGTTCGCGCGAGCCGGCGTGACGCGATGACGCAGCTTGTCGCCATCGAAGAAAACCAGGCCGCCCGGCGGAATCTGCACCGAACCCGGCTGGTCAGGGATCTCCGGCGAACGCGTGTGCAACTCGTAGTCGAGACGGCACGATGAATCGTCCATCACGCCGAGCAGCAGCGTATAACGGCGGCCTTCGTAGTACGACGTATCGTAGTGCCAGCCAATATGGTCACCCGGCTTCGTATAGAAATACAGCGCGTACGCGTGCGGATCGTCGGCGGGCGACTCCTGGAGCGTGTCGCCGCTGATTTTCTCCAGCCAGCTGATCAGCGCCGGCGACCGGTACAACTCGGCGATGAACGGCGCGAGTTCGTCAATCGCGTGACGGCTGACGCTGCCGCCCTGCTTGTGTCCCGGCAAGTAATTGCGATTGATGGCGGGCATGACCGCGTGGACAGCCGCGACCAGCTTCTCGGTGAACTCGCGCGGCAGAAAGTCGTCCAGATACAGGAACGCGCCCTGGTTATCGAAGGTTTCGTGCAGCTTCGCGGTCTGGCGCTCGGGAGACAGGCGCTGAAGATGCGCGTCCAGGGTTTCGTCGAGAGCATGAAGGCTCTTGCGATCAGCGGGCTTGCCGCCAAACGCACGCGTGGATAGGGAATCGACAGATGAATTCATTGAACAGCCTGCAAATCTTGATCTTGACCATCAGAGTCTTTGTTACGCGCCGTGGCCCGGGCGAAACGCCGCAGCGCGCGTTGGTAATCCACGACAACCCAGACGGCAAATAGCGGAGCACCAATGGAAGCCGCCACCAGGAACGGCGTCATGCCGTTGAGCAGCGTCACCACCGGCAGCAAATACAAGACATCTTCGGTCTCGAAACCCGCCATGGAGGCCTGCTTCGTGCCGCTCTTGCCGGCCATTGATTCGATCCGCATACGCAGGAAGAAGATCAGCGCGACGGCGACGCCCGCAATCCCGCCAAGCCATTCGGCCGACACGATCATGGCCGGATGATGCACGTTCACATAAAACCCGAGGCCCACGAACAGCAGCACGGTCACCACCGAATCGCACGCGAGATCGTAAAAATGACCGATTTTGCTCGATTGCCCGCTGATTCGCGCGAGTTCGCCATCTGTATGATCGACGAAATTGGAGAGCGCGATCAGCAAGGCGCCCAGGCTGCACGACCAGAAGCTGCCGACCGACAGGTAATAAGCGCCGGCGATGCCAATCAGCAAGCGCAGAGTGGTCAGGTGATTCGGTGTAATCGGCGTGCCGATGAGCGGTGTAACGAGGCGCCGAGCGAGCCGCGCATCCCAGGTTGCGGGCTCAGGAACGGCATGGTGTTTAGCATTGCGGGGTTTGTTCATCCTCGAAATATATCTCGTTTCGAATTTAATTGCATACAAGGGCACTCCGCCATAAACCTGTAAGAAGGCGGATTTTTAATCGAAATTCGAGCGTTTCGCGGACTGCAACAAAGGCGGCGGCCGGATCAAACGACCGGCCTCCATAGCGGTAAATTTTTCTCAGACGGGGCCCAACAACTGCGCCGGCTTGACGGCTATTGCACAGGAACCGGCGTGGGAGCGGGCGCCGGGACAGCGCTCTTCTCGTTTGCTCCCACCGCAACCGGCGCTTCGTTACTGATACCGCCCGTTTTATCGAACGGGATTTTCACCGTGCGCACGGTGCCGTTGCCCAACGGAAAATCCGTGAGCGCGCTGCGCACTAGATAAGGCATGGCCCGGACCAGCGACGATTCGCCGCCTGAATTGCTCGCGGTCACTTTGTACACCTCGCGCCCGCTTTCACGTTCGGTCATGCGGATCTGCAGCGAGTGGACGAAGATCGGGTAGCTTTGGTCGACATAACCCGCCGGTCCCATATCCCACCCTCCCCATCCTCCCCAGCCGCCGTAGCCACCCCATCCGTACGGCCGGCCGTACCAGCCGCCGTACATGGGCCATGGATCGTAATAGACGGGCTGGCGCACGGTGACCATGTCGCCGCGAATGGAGTACGACAATTCCACGAGATAACGCGCGCTGGCGTCGGCAACCTGCTTGAACGAATGGGTGGCGAGCTCGTTTGCGGCGAGCACTTCATACGTCTCCTGTTCAATGCTGTTCTGCTGCGGCGCCGAGCGCACGAACGCATAGGTCCGCGTGGCGTCGGTCCCGGACCAGTCGGAGAACGCCGCCACCTGCGTCTGAACATAGGTGGTACAGCCCCCGAGCAGCGCGAACCCGGCGATCAGCACCACGCGCGCCGCACCCTTCAATTCCCCGTACAACCGTCCTAACGTCATGGCCGACCTCATTTGTCTTGTTGATCTTGTTGCGATGTCATGTGTAAAACAGCAACCGCGAAGTGTCGCATGCACCGCACGAAAACCGCCTGATTCCACCTGTTTAAAGACTGTCGCAGACAGGTGAAGTTCGGGAAACAGGCCGTTCGGCCGACCCCGAATCGAGCACACAATCCCGCGAGCCTTTGTACAATGATCCGACACAAGGCCGCCTCGAAAGCAAAGGCACCCGCTCAACTCAATCAGAACCGCCATGTCCAATTCGACCGCACCTGCCGTAATCCGCCGCGCCGACTACACGCCGCCCGCATTCCTGATTGATACCGTCGCGCTCGAATTCGACCTCGTCCCCGAACGCACGGTAGTGCGCAACACCATGCGCCTGCGCCGCAACCCAGACGCCGCGCCGGCGGCGACGCTGGAGTTGCTCGGTGAGCAGATGGAGTTCATTGGCGCAACGCTCGACGGGCGCCCGCATGCGGATGTCCGCGTTACTGAGAACGGTTTGTCGGTGAGCAATATTCCCGACGCGTTTGAATTGACCCTGGAAAGCGTGTGCAACCCTGCCGCGAACACGACTTTGTCGGGCCTGTATGTATCGGGCGGCAATTTCTTTACGCAATGTGAGGCCGAGGGCTTTCGGCGCATCACCTATTTCCTTGACCGCCCCGATGTCATGGCGACCTACACGGTCACGCTGCGGGCGGACAAGGAAGCGTACCCAGTGCTGTTGTCGAACGGCAACCTGATCGAAGAAGGCGATCTGGGAAATGGCCAGCACTTTGCGCGTTGGGAAGACCCGTTCAAGAAACCAAGCTACCTGTTCGCGCTGGTGGCCGGCAAGCTCGTCAAGCTCGAGCAGCGCATGAAGACAGGTTCGGGGAAGGAAAAACTGCTGCAGGTCTGGGTCGAACCTCACGATCTCGACAAGACACAACACGCCATGGATTCGCTGGTTCATTCCATCGAATGGGACGAACGCCGCTTTGGGCTGGAGCTCGACCTGGACCGTTTCATGATTGTTGCCGTGAGCGACTTCAACATGGGCGCGATGGAAAACAAGGGCTTGAACATCTTCAATACGAAATACGTGCTCGCGAATCCTGAAACGGCTACGGACGTGGATTTCAGCAACATTGAAGCGGTGGTCGGCCATGAGTACTTCCACAACTGGACGGGCAACCGCGTGACCTGCCGCGACTGGTTCCAGTTGAGCCTGAAGGAAGGGCTGACGGTGTTCCGCGACCAGGAATTCTCCGCCGACATGGCCGCTGGGCTCGAACCAGGCGCAGCCAGCGATGCAGCGCGCGCGACCAAACGGATTGACGACGTTCGCGTGCTGCGCCAGATGCAGTTCGCCGAGGACGCGGGTCCCATGGCGCACCCGGTGCGCCCGGAAAGCTACGTGGAGATCAACAACTTCTACACGATGACCGTCTATGAAAAAGGCTCGGAAGTCGTGCGCATGTATCAGACGCTGCTCGGGCGTGACGGTTTCCGGCGCGGCATGGACTTGTATTTCCAGCGCCACGACGGCCAGGCCGTCACCTGCGACGACTTCCGCCACGCAATGGCCGACGCAAACGGCCGCGACCTGGCGCAATTCGAGCGCTGGTACAGTCAGGCGGGCACGCCGCGGATCACGGTACGCACGCGTTACGACGCAGCCACGAAGCGTTACACGCTGACGCTCACGCAAGGCTACGGCGAAGCGTCCGAGGCCGCGCGCACAACGCAAAAGGGTCCGCTGCTGATTCCGTTCTCGGTCGGCCTGATCGGCAAGAGCGGCGCTGACCTGCCACTGAAGCTTGAGGGTGAGAAAGAGCCCCAAGGCACTACGCGCGTGCTGGAGTTCACTGAACAGGAACAAACCTTCACGTTCGCCGATGTCGCTGAAGAGCCGTTGCCCTCGTTGCTGCGCAACTTCTCGGCGCCGGTCGTGGTGGATTACGACTACACCAATGAGCAGTTGGCCTTCCTGCTCGCTCATGACAGCGACCCGTTCAATCGATGGGAAGCCGGCCAGCGCCTCGCCACGCGCGAACTGCTTGCGCTGGCGGATCGGGCATCGAAAGGTGAGGAACTGACGCTCGACGACCAGGTGGTATCCGCATTCGCCCAGGTACTCGACGACAGCACGCTCACGCCTGCATTCCAGGAACTGGCGCTGATGTTGCCGTCCGAGGGATATCTTGCGGAACAAATGGCTGTGTCGGACCCCGCCGCCGTGCACGCGGCACGTGTGTTCGTTAGCCGCCGCCTCGCCACGGGCCTGCGCGACCGTTGGCTCGCCGTGTACGAAGCGAACCGCACGCCGGGCGAATATCGCGCGACGCCGGACGACGCAGGCAAGCGCGGGCTGAAGAATCTCGCCCTCGCCTACCTGAGCCAACTCGACGACCCCACCCGCGCCATCGAACTGGCAAGCGCCCAGTACGACGCCGCGAACAACATGACCGACCGGTCGGCTGCGTTGTCCGCGTTGCTGACGGCGGGCGCGTCAGGTTCCGTCGATACCACCGTCGCCGACGCCGCGCTCAGCGATTTCTACCAACGCTTCGAGAAAGAACCGCTTGTGATCGACAAATGGTTCGCGCTGCAGGCTACGCAACGCGGCGGACCGAAGCGCAATGTGCTCGACATCGTGCGCAAGCTGATGCAACACCCAGCGTTCACGCTGAAAAATCCGAATCGCGCCCGCTCGCTGATTTTCAGTTTCTGCGGTGCGAATCCGGCGCAATTCCACGCCGCCGATGGTTCCGGGTACGCGTTCTGGGCCGAACAGGTCGTGGCGCTCGATGCAATGAACCCTCAGGTGGCTGCGCGCCTTGCTCGCACGCTCGAGCAATGGCGCCGGTACACGCCCGCCTTGAGCGAGAAGGCGCACGCGGCGCTGGAACGGGTGGCGTCGAAGGTGAAATCGCGTGATGTACGCGAGATTGTGGAAAAAGCGCTCGGCTAAGCGTTTAATCCTCTGAGCCTTTGGGCCCCTTCCTCGGGCTCATCGGAAATCGGCGCTTTGGCGCCGGTTTTTTTATGCTCGCATATCCCGAAAATCAGCCAGTGTGAGACTCGCCGAACCGGTACCCCATTCCTGTGACATCGGGAGACACATTCCGAGCGGGTAGAATCTGAGGCATTCGTCTAACGCTCCCGGAGCCCAACGCAATGTCGACCCCCTCATCCATTTCCCGTCGCACGACGCTGACCAAGTATCTGATCGAGCAGCAGCGGGAACATCAAAACCTTCCCGCCGACCTGCGGCTGTTGATCGAAGTGATCGCACGTGCATGCAAACAGATCGGCTATCAAGTGAGCAAGGGCGCGTTAGGTGAAGCGCTGGGTACCGCCGGCAGCGAGAACGTTCAAGGCGAAGTGCAGAAGAAACTCGACATCCTCTCGAACGAAATCCTGCTCGAAGCCAACGAATGGGGCGGCAACCTGGCCGCGATGGCGTCGGAAGAAATGGAAAAGATCTTCCCCATTCCGAACCGCTATCCGAAGGGCAACTATTTGCTCACGTTCGATCCGCTCGACGGGTCGTCGAATATCGACGTGAACGTGTCTATCGGCACGATCTTTTCAGTGCTTCGATGCCCGGACGGCGCGGAGCCGAGCGAACAGGCATTCATGCAGCCGGGCTCGGCCCAGGTCGCGGCAGGTTATGCGGTCTATGGTCCGCAAACCGTGTTCGTCCTGACCACCGGCCACGGCGTGAACTGCTTCACGCTCGATCGCGAGCTGGGTTCGTGGGTACTCACGCACAGCAACATGCAGATTCCCGCCGACACGCGCGAGTACGCAATCAACGCATCGAATAGCCGTCACTGGTACGAACCGGTGCAAAAGTATGTGAACGAGCTGAACGAAGGCAAGGACGGCCCGCGCAAGGACGACTTCAACATGCGCTGGATCGCGTCGATGGTCGCGGACGTGCACCGCATCCTGAACCGCGGCGGCGTGTTCATGTACCCCGCCGACAAACGCACGCCCGATCGTCCGGGCAAGCTGCGCTTGTTGTACGAAGCGAATCCGATGGCGTTCATCGTCGAACAGGCCGGCGGCGCTGCGACGGACGGCGAGCAGCGCATCCTCGACATCGTTCCGACCAACCTGCATCAGCGCGTGCCGGTGTTCCTCGGATCGAAAAACGAGGTCGAACGCGTGACACGCTATCACTCGGAAATTAATTGACAGTAGGGTGTTGCCAAACTCGCCGGAAGGTCCTTATAATCTCGTTTCTCTGATGCCGGAATAGCTCAGACGGTAGAGCAGCGCATTCGTAATGCGAAGGTCGGGGGTTCGATTCCTCTTTCCGGCACCAAGCTTCATTTCAAGAAACCCGCATCGCCTCCAGGCTTCGCGGGTTTTTTAATTTTTCGGCCTCATCTCAAAATTGATCTTCAAGATCAATCGGTAAGTTCATGTACTTAAAGTGAAACTTTAAGTGAGCGTAATTCATAAACTTCCCGTCGTTTCCCCGATGCTTTCTTCCCGCGTGATTTGCGAACATTCGTTTGCATGAATACGTGCGCTTTAAGACACAGCAAAGTGTTAAATTTTTTTAAAGATAGGTAAAACGGTCAACCGCAACTGAATCGTGCCGTTATCACTATTAAGGAGACTCGCTTTTTAAGCAACGACTCGCATTTTCGAACACAGAAACAGCCGGCAGTCAGCCATGTCCTTTGAAGCAGATTGCGAAATATTTGCCGCTGCGGCCGTCAGGTATCGGAAAGATCAGCAATAAGCGGGTGACGAATTTAATCAGTGGAAGTGGTCGAAAAACAAGTTGGCGAACGAATCCTGAGGCAGGGAAAAATATCGGCTGCAGCGCGATGAATTATCACAGCCTTAAGTCACGCCAAGGGTGTTCCGTTAAAGCAACACAGAAACGTGGAAATGCACCAGCCGCGCATTCGACGCTAGCGCGAAGCCAGAGTCGAGATTGATAATCGACCTATACAAGGAGAGAAAATGATGGACGCCAAGCCGACGAAAATCCCGACGCCCGACAAGGTGCAATGTCCGGATCAAGAACCGGTCGGGGTCGAATTCCTCGCAGAGTTGCCCGAATACGTGCAGGCATTCTTCGACGAACAACGTAACCTGTGCGACCCGAAGTAATTGCTGAAATGCGCAGTACGCCCACGGTGTTTGCAGATGTTATGCAAGCCACGGTTTCTGCACGCTTGATCGTTGCAGCATGCCTTTGCAGCAGCGCCGGATTCGCACGCGGGTATTAATAGCACGACCGGAATAGCCCGACCGGTTCACCTAATAACGCCACGAGCGTGGCACGTTTCACGATCGCCTCATCAATTGCCATACGCGCGCCCCGCGCGTCATACGTTAAGCTGCGGCTTTCTCGCTCTGGCTCCGGTATTCATGCTTCGCCATTCCCTTCTGCAAGTTCTCCGCGCCATGGCTTCCATGGCTGCTTTTGTTATTGCCATCACCGCTTGTTCCTCGGCGGCTCTCGCTGATGGCGACGACACGCCCTTCACGAATCTCATTGCGTTGTCGTCACAACGGCTGGCGCTCGCCGAGCCGGTCGCGCGCTGGAAATGGGCGCGTCACGAGCCCATCACCGATCAACCCCGTGAAGCCGCGTTGCTGGCCGTTATCGATAGCCGCGCGAAATCCGCCGGCATCGATCCGGCGTTTGCACAAGCTTTCTTTCGTGATCAGATCGAGGCGAGCAAGGACGTGCAGAACGCCCTCTTCGATAACTGGCGGAAATTGCGTGCGCCAGAAGGGACACCACCGGACCTCGCCCGCGAGACCCGGCCGAAGCTCGATCGCGTGACCAACGCGTTACTGTCCACGTTAGCGGGCGTGGAGCCGTTGCGCCATGCCGATGACTGCCCGGTGCGGCTGGCCGACAGCATCGCGCGCTGGAAACATCTCACCCGCTACGATTCCGCCCAAAACGCACCGCTCGCACGCGCGTTGTCGCATGTGTGCGCGTCAGGTGGCGTGGGTGCGGTCGGCTAGACCGGCTCGCTTGACAGGCACGCGGTGGCTGCAAGCGGCACGATTGTCAGTCCGCGCGACAAACGTTCGCTGAGAATGCGATACGTCGATAACTCGAAGCATGCCGCAGGCGCTGCCGCGCGCAGTTGCGCGGCTTCGTCGAGCGACCCGGCCATGCCGAAATACTGCCAGGCATCGACGACATGCCACACCCGCGCGCTGGTCGTCGCATCCGTTTCCTCTATCGCGATGGCGCCAGGATATGTCCAGGGCGCGTGACTCGGGTCGTCGCGACGCGCTTTGGACAGCCGGTTATGTGCAGGACGCAACCGTGCAACCGAGCGCCCTTCCACCAGCATCGCGCCGATCTCGCCGCCCGTCGCGGTCCACTCCACACGCCGGATGAGCTCCGCGAGGCGCAGATCCTTGGCCGAACGTTTCACCCCCGACAGATGCGCACGCACGCGCTGGCGCAAGCGCACGCTTCGTCCAACATACAGCGGCACGTCGTCCTCGCCATAAAACACGTAGATGCCGCAGCCGGCCGGAATCTGTTCGATGGTGTCCTCGTCAATATCTCCAGCAAGCCGGAAACGCCGGGCAACCTGTTCTATATAGCCATGCAGGGCATCGGCAGAAAATGCGCGATGCAGGTGCTGCCAGAATTGCCAGAGCAGGTCAGCGTCGGCAAGCGCGCGGTGGCGCGCCGCAGGCACGAGCGCGTGCCGTTCGATCAGTGCATCGAGCCCATGCCTACGTTGCGCCGGATAGATCGCGCGCGACAACTGGACCGTGCATAACACGTCGGGCTGGAACTTGATGCCGGCCCGCTTGAACTCGCTGCGCAGGAAGCCGTGATCGAACCGCGCGTTGTGGGCAATAAACAGCCGCCCGTCGAGACGGGCCAGCAAATCATGCGCGATTGCTTCGAACGTCGGCGCATTGCGCACCATCGAATCGCTGATCCCGGTGAGTTGCTGGATAAAGAACGGAATCGGCTGCTGCGGATTGACGAGCGAACTCCACTGCGTCACGCCGGCCGGTCCGACCTCGACCACGCCTACTTCAGTGATGCGATCCACGCCGAAGGCGCCGCCTGTGGTTTCGAGATCGACGAAAACCAGCGGTTCTGAGCTAACACTATTAGTAGTAACGATTGGGAGCACGGCGCTGACCGCTAAAAGAGGAATGGAAGCGATCCGCGCAGGAAAAGGCGTATCGATCGGCCATTTTAGCTCACGTCCGTTCAGGCACCCGGTTCCGGGCCGGTTCGACGCAGGGAAGGAGCTTCGAACGCCAGTACGCATGCGCTCTTGAATCACGACGGCTGAAAAGAGAACAACCCGACGTAATAATTCCAGATTAAACCGCCCATATCCGGCAGAAGGAAATATTTACTCAACTTGTAACTATTTTATCGAATCGTAAGCGTTTACGAGTCTTGTTACCGAAATGAGCTGTCGGCATCATAAAAGCGTACCGCAAGCACTTTAAAGGAGGTCATTGCTGTGACGACCGAACTCAAAAGCATGTTTTCGTGGATCAGGACGTTGGTAGCGTCCCAAGCAGTATTGGAATCGCATTCAGCTCTGGATTTCGACCCGGCATGGCATGGCGATCATTGGCAGAACCTTCTGTCCTCGCCAATGGACGCACGCCGTTATGTGATGGAAGACTGGACAATATCGAGTCTGCTGACATTCGATAGCAGCGACGAAGCGCAATCACCCGAAATTGGGAATGAAGCTGAAGCGATGCGGGAAGAAGTACTTGAAGCGGCTAATTAACTAAGTAAAAAGTGCCCCGAAACAGGCTTCGGGCATTGAGTCCGTTCAGGCAAAAAAAAGCGCGACTGGGAAGTCGCGCCGACAAGGTTTGGAGATCTTTTCCGTCAACGAAAAAGTCTGCCTCGGAAAGCAGAGATTTGAGTATAACGGCACACCTTCTCGTAATCACCAACAGATCCGGCAATCATCTATTGCTGTTCCGTCAACAATCGACATCCAGGATTATTGGCGTTGTATTTTAACGATGGCGCATGTAGCAATTGCGCAACGAACCCCTGTTGACACTGCGCATTCAACCCCGCCATTCCCCCGCAAAGCCTTGCCAGCAAAGGCTTAGATTACATTTCTCAATCATTGCCGATCGCAGAATACTTTATTGCGTAAATCGGAATGCCAGTGCTGTAACGCCGTCTTTACACTTCGTCTGGTCCGGAAACGACTGTGTCTTTTGTTGGCACATGAAATCACCTGATAGCGCCTCTCGCAGCGCGTCGGAGTGAAAGTTTCCTTCAAGCCTGGGTTGTCAGACCCAAACTGCTCTCGGAGTTACAAAGATGAAAAAGACTCTCATGGTCGCCGCCCTGTCGGGCGTATTTGCAACCGCCGCTCACGCTCAAAGCAGCGTGACACTTTACGGTTTGATCGACGCTGGCCTGACGTACACGAACAACCAAGGCGGCGATCACAACTTCAAGATGACGAGCGGCGCCGTGAACGGCAGCCGTTGGGGCCTGCGCGGCTCTGAAGACCTCGGTGGCGGCCTGAAGGCAATCTTCACGTTGGAAAACGGTTTCAGCATTGCTAACGGCACGCTGGGTCAAGGTGGTCGCGAATTTGGCCGTCAGGCCTTCGTTGGTCTGTCGAGCAACCAGTACGGCGCCGTCACGTTGGGTCGTCAGTATGACTCCGTGGTCGACTACCTCGGCCCGTTGGCTCTGACCGGCACGCAATACGGTGGCACGCAGTTCGCACACCCGTTCGACAACGACAACCTCGACAACTCGTTCCGTGTCAACAACACGATCAAGTATCAGAGCGCGAACTACGCCGGCTTCAAGTTTGGCGCAATGTACGGCTTCTCGAACCAGGCTGACGGGTTCTCGAACAACCGGGCTTACAGCGCGGGCGCATCGTACAACTACGGTCCGTTGAATATTGCTGCTGCTTACTTGCAACTGAACAACTCGGTGACGGGTGCTGGCACTGCTGCAGCAATCTCGAACACCGGCGGTGCTGTCGCGACTGACAACACGTTCGTGGCTGGCCTGCAGCGCACGTTCGGTGCTGGCTTGAACTACGCGTTCGGCCCGGCAACCGTTGGCTTCGTGTTCACGCAAACGAAGCTTGAAGACGCAGCAGCCATCACGGCTGGCGCGACCGGCGGCGCAGGCGTTGCTCTGTCGGGCGGCTACGCTCGTTTCAACAACTATGAATTGAACGGCCGTTACGCGCTGACCCCGGCATTGAGCCTGGCTGGCGAGTACACGTACACGGACGCACGTCTTGACGGCGAGAAGCCTTCGTTCCACACGTTTGCCCTGCAAACAGCTTATTCGCTGTCGAAGCGCACCGACGTGTACCTGCAAGGCGAATACGTTCACGCGATCGATCTGGGCGATGGCCTGGGCGCTCCGATCACGGGCGTAGGCATGTCGTCGACCCCGAACCAAGTCTCGGCAACGGTTGGCATTCGTCACCGCTTCTAAGCCTTGTTCAAGGTTGTACCGATGTGAAAAAGGCGCCGCTTGCGGCGCCTTTTTTTCGTCCTGAGGTTCCTGACGTTATTGCGTCAGATGAAGCGCCTCAGACCTTCGGCGGATAACGCACGTCGAGGATATCGATTTGCTGGACGCCTGCGGGCGTGTGCAGCGTGACCGTATCGCCGACCTTGGCCTTGAGCAAGGCACGGGCGATAGGCGAGATCCAACTCACGTGCCCGACATCCAGATTCACTTCATCTACGCCCACGACGGTCACCGTATGCACTTCGCCATCGTCGCCGGCGTAATCGACCGTTGCGCCGAAAAACACCTGATCGACGTTTTCCTGCCGGCTGCTGTCCACCACTTCCGCCTTGTCGAGCCGCTTGGTCAGGAAGCGAATCCGCCGGTCAATCTCACGCAGGCGCCGCTTGCCGTAAATGTAGTCGCCGTTCTCCGACCGGTCGCCATTGGACGCCGCCCAGGAAAGCAGTTTCACGACATCCGGCCGCTCGACGTCCAGCAGATGCAGCAGTTCGTCACGCAGACGCTGGTGCCCCGCGGGCGTGATGTAGTTCTTGGTGCCTGGGGGGACGCCAGCGGGTTGCTCAAGGTCGAGATCGTCGTCGCTCTCGTCCGATTCCTTTACAAATGCTTTGTTCATGGTGCAAACCGCTCAAAATAACGTGAAGAGGAGCGAGATAGCTCCTGTGCACGGTAACACGAAGGAGATCGGTATTACAGAAATCGAGGCGTAACCCTTCCTTTTTTGGGAGAGCTTGGCTATACTCTTGGTCTCGCGTGCGGCTGTAGCTCAGATGGATAGAGTACTTGGCTACGAACCAAGGGGTCGTGGGTTCGAATCCTGCCAGCCGCACCACTTCTTCAAAGCGTTTAGTTGTTTTGTTTCAAGCAAGCGTTTCCTGTATCAGCTTTTTGTATTACCCTGTTTCATGCGCGGCTGTAGCTCAGATGGATAGAGTACTTGGCTACGAACCAAGGGGTCGTGGGTTCGAATCCTGCCAGCCGCACCAGTTTTAAAAGGGCCTTCCTCACGGAAGGCCCTTTTTATTTGTGCGGGCGTTTGCGCGAGCGAAATCTGCATGCCGGTCCGGCGATTTCCCCTGGACGTGCGCTGGACTGGACCCGCTGACCAGGGCGCGAGGCGCAGCAACCTGCTTACTGCCGCGCAGTCGACCCGATATCGCCTATACGTCCGTCCGGCAACGGTGCATCTTCAACCGTCGCCGCTGCGCTCTGCTCGCCCAGCAGTTCCGCCCGTTCCCCGAGCAGCATTTGCGAACGATGCGGGAATTCATCGTCCACCGTGTCTCCGAACGCATGCAGCAGAAACGCGCGCAGCAATGCGATACGCAATGACGGTCCGCGCCCCTCCACTTGCGCACCGGCCTTGCCGAATATCGCCGTGCACACGACCTCGCCCCGTCCGTGGTCGTTCATCTCCAGTCGGCACGCGCGCTCCAGTACGACTGACGCCGCTTCCCACGACGTCGATGGCAGGAAACGCCCGTCCCATGCCCGGCCACGGTCATTGCCGCGGATGGACAGCGTCTGGCCGCCATCGGTGAAATGGATTTCGCGGATGAAGTCATGCAGCCCGCGCGCGACCCAATAGTCGAGCTCGGCGCCTTCCAGTTCTGATGTTTTCATAAGTGCCCCTGTGTACGCAGAATGGGTACAGGCACGCAGGTCGCGTTTCAGCGGCGGCGGTTCAGACTCAGACTCAGAACTCGCCAGCCGCTCTCGCCAAGAGGCGAACGCCAGGCGTTAATAATCGCCGCGTTCGCGATCGATCCGCATGCCGCCTTCGGTATTGCGATGATGCGGCTCGTCACTCGGCCGCTCACGCGCGATGCGCATCACGTCCGGGTTCGTGCGCACGCGCCGCATGACGTTCGCCAGGTGCACGCGATCGCTGACCTGGATGACGAAACGCAGCACGGTGGATTCCTGCGTCACGTCCTCGTCCATGGCGATGTGGACAATGTTGGCATCGGCGGACGTAATGTCAGCCGCTACACGGGCGAACACGCCCTTCGACGTGCTGACGAGCACCTTGATGGCTACATCGAATAGACGGCCCGGCTGCGGCGCCCAGGCCACGTCAATCCAGCGACCCGGATCGCGCTTGTGAATCCGCTGGGCCACACGGCATTCGGTAGTGTGAATCGCCATACCCAGCCCGATGCCGATGTAACCCATGATGTCGTCGCCGGGAATCGGGCGACAGCAGGCAGACAACTGAACCGACATACCTTCAGTGCCCGTGATCACAACCGGCGGCGCGGTATTCGTGCTGAAGCTCTCGCGCGGGGAATCGTCGTCGTCGCGACCGGTCATCAGCACTTCAATGCGCTTCGCCATCACGGCGGCCACGCGCCGGCCCAGGCCGATATCCGCGAAAATTTCCTGGCGGCTCTTGTTGCCAGTCCATTGCGCCAGCTTTTCCCAGGCCTCAGGCGTCACTTCCGACAACGCCAGGCCATAGCCCTTGAGGCTTTGATCGACGAGCCGTTCGCCCAGTTGAACCGATTCGTTCAACCGCATGGTCTTGAGATAGTGGCGAATGGCCGAACGCGCCTTGCCGGTACGCACAAAACCGAGCCACGCGGGATTCGGCTTCGAATAAGGCGCCGTGATCACTTCCACGATATCGCCGCTCTTCAACTCGGTGCGTAGCGGCAGCAACTCGTTATTGATCTTCACCGCGACGCATTGATTACCGAGATCGCTGTGAATGGAATACGCGAAATCCAGCGCCGTCGCGCCGCGTGGCAGCGGCATGATTTTCGACTTTGGCGTGAACACGTAGACCGCATCGGGGAACAGATCGATCTTGACGTGTTCAAGAAATTCGCTCGAGTCTCCGGCTTCGCTTTGAATGTCGAGCAGCGACTTGAGCCACTGATGCGCGCGCTTTTGCACATCGTTCAGGTCAGCGCCGCCATTCTTGTAAAGCCAATGCGCGGCTACGCCCGCTTCGGCGATTTCATGCATCTTGCGCGTGCGGATCTGGAATTCGATAGGCGCACCAAACGGACCGACGAGCGTGGTGTGCAACGACTGATAGCCGTTCACCTTCGGAATGGCGATGTAATCCTTGAACTTGCCCGGCACCGGTTTGTAGAGCGCATGCAGCGCGCCAATGCACGTATAACATTCGAGCGCGGTATCCACGACCACGCGAAAGCCATAGACGTCGAGCACTTGCGAGAACGACAACTGCTTGTCGCGCATCTTCTTGTAAATGCTGAAGATGGTTTTCTCGCGGCCGGTCACGTCGGCCTTGATTTTCGCGTCCGCAATTGTGCGCTGGACCGCTTCAAGGATCTTGCCCACCACCTCACGCCGGTTGCCGCGCGCGGCCTTCACGGCGCGCTCGAGCGTGGCGTACCTATGCGGATTGAAGTTCGCGAAGCTCAGGTCCTGCAGCTCGCGATACGTGTTGTTCAACCCAAGCCGATGCGCAATAGGCGCATAGATGTCGATGGTTTCACGCGCCACGCGACGCCGCTTTTCCGGTGGCACCGCGCCCAGCGTGCGCATGTTGTGCAGCCGGTCCGCCAGCTTGACGAGAATCACACGGACGTCGCGCGCCATGGCGAGCAGCATCTTGCGGAAGTTTTCCGCCTGCGCTTCTTCGCGATTGCGAAACTCCATCTTGTCCAGCTTCGACAAGCCATCGACAAGTTCTGCAACCTTCGGCCCGAAACGTTCCGCAATCTCGGTCTTTGTCACGCCCTGATCTTCGATCACGTCATGCAGCAACGCCGCCATGATCGATTGATCGTCGAGTTTCCAACTGGCGCAAATTTCCGCGACCGCGACCGGATGCGTGATGTACGGCTCACCACTCTGACGATATTGCCCGAGATGGGCTTCATCGCTGAAATGGAACGCCTGCTTGACCTGCTTGATTTCTTCCGGCGAAAGATACGCGGCCAGCTCAGTGGTCAGTTTCGCGATGGAAACTACGTCGTGGCGGCGCGGCTTTTCCGGCGTGGCAGTCGGCCCGAACAAATGGCGAAACGATTGTTCGAGGACTGCGTCGATGTACTTGCGCGCCGCCGAGGGCGAATCGGCATCATGAGCGTTGTCATGATCGAGCGCGTGGTCTTCGGAATGAGCCCCGGAGTGAGACTGTGTGCTGAGGACGTCGTTATGCGGGTCCACAGAGACGGACGATGGAACAGGATTCATGGTCGCCTCCGTGATTTGCTGACGCGGTTAGTGACAAGGCGCGTAGACGTCCGGGCCCGTAATCAGACCGGAACCTTCTTCAACATCTCGACGCCGACCTGGCCGGCTGCGATTTCGCGCAGCGCAACAACAGTCGGTTTGTCGCGGCTTTCGATCTTCGGCGTATGGCCTTGAGCGAGCTGGCGTGCGCGATACGTTGCTGCGAGCGCGAGCTCGAAGCGATTGGGGATCATTTTCAGACAGTCTTCGACGGTGATGCGGGCCATGGTTGATTCCTTCTCGATATGTTCTTCATTCTACCTTATGTGACCGGAAAGCCCCGTTCACTCGGCGTGCGGCGAGTGTATGCCTAACTCGACAAACAACTGCGTATGACGGGCGTACTGTGAACCGAAACGTAGCCGTGTGGCAGCAACGAGACACTGCAATTCGCCGAGCGCGCGCTCGAAGTTCTCGTTGATCAGCACATATTCCGCTTCCGGCGCATGCGCCATCTCACTGCCGGCCGCCAGCAAACGGCGCACGATCACGTTCGGCGCATCCTGGCCACGCTTTTTCAGGCGCTCTTCCAGCGCATCCAGCGACGGCGGCAGGATGAAGATTTCCACCGCATTGCGAAAGCGTTTCTTGACCTGTTGCGCGCCTTGCCAATCGATTTCGAGCAGCACGTCGTGGCCGCTTTTCATCTGCTCTTCAATCCACACGCGTGACGTTGCGTAGTAGTTGCCGTGAACTTCCGCGCTTTCGAGGAACTCGCCGGCGGCGTGGCGCGCCATGAAGTCATCGACGGAAGCAAAGTGGTATTGAACGCCGTTTTGCTCGCCCGGACGCGGTTCGCGCGTGGTGTACGACACGGACAGGCGGATCGCTTCGTCCTGCGCGAGCAGCGCGTTGACCAGCGTCGACTTGCCCGCGCCCGACGGCGCCACGACCATGAACAGGTTGCCCGGATAAACACCGGCGTAGGTGTTGCGTTGTGCGTCGGTCATAGCGGCGTTACTCCAGGTTTTGCACTTGCTCGCGCATCTGTTCGATGAGCAATTTGAGTGTCATCGACGAATCCGCGAGTTCTTTCGCCGCCGCCTTCGACCCGAGCGTGTTCGCTTCGCGATTCAGCTCCTGCATCATGAAGTCGAGCCGCTTGCCCACTTTGCCGCCCTTTTGCAACACGTGGCGTGTTTCCGCCAGATGCGCGGAGAGACGCTGCAATTCCTCGGTGATGTCGATACGGATGCCGTAGATGGTCACTTCCTGGCGAATCCGTTCCGCGATTTCCTCGCGCGGGATGCTGGTTTGCGTGCCTTCCGGCGACGCAATCCCTAATGCGTCCTGCAACCGCTCGACAATTTTCTGCTGATGCTTCGTGATCAGTTCCGGCACGAGCGGCGTGACCTTCGCCACGATCGCTTCCATTTCCGTCACGTTCGCGATCAGCACGGAGCTAAGCGCGGCGCCTTCACGGGCGCGGACATCGATGAGTTCAGCAATCGCCTGCTTGCCGCATGCCAGGACCGCGTCACGCAGCGTTTCCGCCGATACCCCGCTCTCCGACAAAATGCCCGGCCAGCGCAGGATTTCACCGGTGCGCATGCGTTCGGCATCGGGGAAGATATCCAGCACCGAGCGCTCCAGCGCGGCGAGTTGCGACAGCGCATCGCGATTGAGCACGCCGGCAATGGTGGTCTGCTCTGCTCGATTCAGGTTGATGCGGATATCGACCTTGCCGCGCGAGAGCTTGTTCATCAGCATTTCGCGCAATTGCGGCTCGCAGACGCGCACGTCTTCGGGCATGCGGAAATTCATGTCGAGGAAGCGCGAATTCACCGTGCGCAATTCCACCGATACCCCCACGCCCGAGCCATTGGCGCCCGCGCCGTCCGACGCTACTTCGCGCGTAGCGCTGGCGTAGCCTGTCATGCTGTAGATCATTGTCGCGTCCGTGATTGAAGGCCGTGGCGGCTTTGCTGCTTATTGCTTGCTGCTTGCGCTGCACGGCCAGTTCGCTTCGAAACGCCCGGTATGAAGCTGCACGAGAATGGCAGGCAATGTTGGCCGGGCGAGGAAGCTGGCATTATCCCATTTTTGCCGATCCCACCCGTGGAAACGCGATGCCGCAATGCGGCGCGCGCGGATAAACACGGGACGCCGCACCGGACGCCCACTCCGATTACGGATAAAATTCGAACCTTGGCGCGATTTTTTCGCTTTTTTACCGTAAGCCCAAGCTCCTTTCACTGCGTTTCTTTCACTTTGCCGCCTCCATGACCGACTCCACGCTGAACCCGTCCGCCCCGTTCAACCGCCCGAGCGGCCGTACCGTGGGCCAATTGCGCGACGTGCGTATCACGCGGCACTACACGAAGCATGCGGAAGGGTCGGTTCTCGTCGAATTCGGCGATACCAAAGTGATTTGCACCGCAAGCATTTCCGAACGCGTGCCCGAATTCCTGCGTGGCCGTGATCAAGGCTGGCTCACCGCCGAGTACGGCATGCTGCCGCGTGCCACG
Source organism: Caballeronia sp. LjRoot34 (assembly GCF_964253815.1). Classification (NCBI taxonomy): domain Bacteria; kingdom Pseudomonadati; phylum Pseudomonadota; class Betaproteobacteria; order Burkholderiales; family Burkholderiaceae; genus Caballeronia; species Caballeronia sp. LjRoot34. The sequence continues at coordinate 964,642 of NZ_CAXUSB020000001.1, read as the reverse complement.
AACACCCGTAACGACCGTGAAGCTGCACGCGGCAAGCAAACCGGACGCACGCAGGAGATCCAGCGCCTGATCGGGCGCGCGCTGCGCTCCGTATTCGATTTGAACAAGCTGGGCGCGCGCACGCTGCATATCGATTGCGATGTGATCCAGGCCGACGGCGGCACGCGCACGGCAAGCATCACGGGCGCGTTTGTCGCGGCCCACGATGCCGTCACCAAGCTGCTGGCCGCCGGCAAGATTGCTGAATCGCCGATCAATCAATTCGTCGCGGCGATCTCGGTCGGCGTGTACAACGGCCAGCCGGTGCTCGATCTCGACTACGACGAAGACTCGCAGTGCGACACCGACATGAACGTCGTGATGACCGGCGCAGGCGGTTTCGTGGAAGTACAGGGAACGGCCGAAGGCGTACCGTTCACGCGCGCCGAGATGAACGCGCTGATGGATCTGGCGCAAAGCGGTATCGAAACGTTGATCGCGAAACAAAAGGTCGCGCTGGAGCTGCTCAGTGTCTGATTCTGCTTCCGATAACGCGTTGAAACGCGTCGTACTCGCGTCGAATAACCCCGGCAAATTGCGCGAGTTCGCAGCACTGCTGAGCACTGCCGGCATCGATCTCGTGACGCAAGGCGAGCTGGGCGTGTCTGAGGCCGAGGAACCGCATGTGACGTTCGTCGAAAACGCGCTGGCGAAGGCGCGGCATGCATCGGCGGCAACGGGAATGCCCGCGCTCGCCGACGACTCCGGCCTCTGCGTGCATGCGTTGCGCGGCGCACCGGGCGTGTATTCGGCGCGTTATGCGCAATTGCTCAACGGTGGAGAGAAAAGCGATGCCGCAAACAATGCGCGACTCGTGAATGATCTGGCTAGCGAATCAGATCGGCGCGCATATTTCTTCTCCGTCCTCGTGCTGGTGCGTCATGCGGCAGACCCCGAACCGCTGATTGCGGAAGGCCGCTGGCACGGCGAAGTCATCGATACCCCGCGCGGGGCGAACGGCTTTGGCTATGACGCGCATTTCCTGGTGCCGTCGCTCGGACAAACTGCCGCCGAACTCGATCCCGCCGTGAAAAACGCCAACAGCCACCGGGCGATTGCGCTTCGCCATCTGCTGGCGCGGTTGAAGGAAATATCGTGACGACCAGCTCAAGCGGCCCTCAGGCAATCAACGTGATCAAGGCGTTCACGTCGCCGGGCAGTATCCGGCTGACGTCGCTGCCGCCGTTGTCGTTGTACGTGCATTTCCCGTGGTGCGTGCGCAAATGCCCGTATTGCGATTTCAACTCGCACGAGTGGAAAGGCGAGACGTTTCCCGAGGACCGTTATCTCGATGCATTGCGCGCCGATCTCGAGCGCGCGTTGCCGATGGTCTGGGGCCGGCAGGTGCACACTATTTTTATCGGCGGAGGGACGCCCAGCTTGCTGTCGGCGAAAGGACTGGACCGCCTGCTCTCCGATGCCCGTGCGCTGCTGCCGCTCGACGCCGACGCCGAAATCACGCTCGAAGCCAACCCCGGCACGTTCGAAGCCGCGAAGTTCGCGCAGTTCCGGGCAAGCGGCGTGAATCGTTTATCGATAGGTATCCAAAGTTTCAACGAGCAGCATCTCAAAGCGCTCGGCCGGATTCACGATGCAACGCAAGCGCGTCAGGCCGTTGAAATAGCGGCCAGGAACTTCGATAACTTCAACCTCGACCTGATGTTCGCGCTGCCCAGGCAGACGCTGGATGAATGCCGGGCGGATATCGAAACGGCTATCAGCTTTGCGCCGCCGCATTTGTCGCTGTATCACCTGACGCTCGAACCGAACACCATGTTCGCCAAGTACCCGCCGCCCGTTCCCGATGACGACGCTTCCGCCGACATGCAGGACTGGATTCACGAGCGCACGGCTACGGCGGGATATGAGCGCTACGAGGTGTCGGCCTATGCGAAGCCGCACAGGAAGAGCCAGCACAACCTGAATTACTGGCGCTTTGGCGACTATCTCGGCATTGGTGCGGGCGCGCACACGAAGCTGTCGTTTCCGCAGAAAATCGTGCGTCAGGTGCGATACAAACATCCGGGAACGTACATGGATGAAGCGCTCGGCGGCGCGGCGGTACAGGAAGAGCACGAGGTTGGGCCGCGCGACCTGCCATTCGAATTCATGCTGAACACGCTACGTCTTGTGGAAGGGTTTCCGGTGCATTCGTTCAACGAACGAACCGGCCTTGCGATGTCCGCGATCGAACCGGGACTGGTTGAAGCGGAGCGTCGTGGCTTGATCACGCGCGATATTGAACGCATTGCGCCCACGCAGCGCGGACAGGATTTTCTCAACGATCTGCAAGCGCTCTTTCTTAGGGACACGCCCTCGATAAAAATCAAGGAAGAGCGTTAAATTGGACGCACCCGCCCCTAGTCTGACCACCGGCTCCGTGATGCGCCACCGTCCCTTCGCGCTCTTCTGGAGCGCGCGGGTGATGTCATCGGTTGCGTTCCAGATGATGTCAGTCGCAATCGGCTGGCAGATCTACTCGATCACGCACAGCGCGTTCGCACTCGGGCTCGTCGGCCTCTCGCAATTCCTGCCGATGTTCATGCTCACGCTGGTGGTGGGCCATGTCGCCGACCGCTACGACCGGCGCACGATCGCGTTCATCTGTCAGGCGATTCAGGGCGTGGCCGCGTTGACGCTGTGCGTGGCGACGTGGCGCGGGATCACCAGCCAGGGGCTGATCTATTTGATCGCTGCCATTGCCGGATCAGCACGCGCGTTCGAGTCGCCATCGATGGCCGCGCTCTTGCCCAACCTGATTCCGCGCGCCCAGTTACAGTACGCGACCGCGTGGTCGACGTCGGCGAACCAGACGGCGCAGATCCTCGGACCGGCAATGGGTGGTCTGCTCTATGGGCTCGGGGCGCTTACGGTGTATGGCGCGGTCGCGGTGGCGTTCATTGGGGCGGCGGTGGTGCTGTCATCGATAAAGATCGAACAGGTGGTGCGCATGCGCACGCCGCTGACATTCGAATCGCTCTTCTCCGGCATCGCCTTCATTCGACGCAAGCCCGTGATCCTGGGGGCGTTATCGCTGGATCTGTTCGCGGTGTTGCTCGGCGGCGCGACTGCATTGCTGCCCGTTTTCGCCCGCGATATCCTGCACGCCGGGCCGTGGGCGCTCGGCGTCCTGCGCGCGGCACCTGCGGTCGGCGCGCTGGGCGGATCGATTTATCTCGCGCATTTTCCGCTGCGGCGGCGGGCCGGGACGGCGTTATTCGGCGGCGTAATCGCGTTTGGCATTGCCACGATCGTGTTTGGGTTATCGCGGAACCTCTACGTTTCGCTGATCGCGCTGGCCGCGCTAGGCGCCTCCGATGTAATCAGCGTCGTCGTGCGTATGTCGCTCGTGCAGTTGCAAACCCCCGACGATATGCGAGGACGCGTGGGCGCCATCAATTCGCTGTTTATCGGAACATCGAATCAGTTGGGCGAGTTCGAGTCGGGGATGACGGCAGGATTGTTCGGCGCAGTGCCCGCGGTGCTGATTGGCGGCGTGGGCACGATCGCCGTTGCGTTGTTATGGATGCGATTGTTTCCGGGTTTGCGGGCGACCCGATCGTTGGAAGGTTGAGTCCGTCTTGCTTGCTGGACGCGAGAGAAAGTTGCGCTACAATACGCGCCTTGCCGGAAAGGTGCGACGCGGTTTGAGCGCACTTTTCCCGGTGTTGCTGTGTGTGAAACGTGGAAGCGTGGCCGAGCGGTTTAAGGCACTAGTCTTGAAAACTAGCGACGGGGTGACTCGTCCGTGAGTTCGAATCTCACCGCTTCCGCCACTAAGCCTTATTCTATAAGGCTCACAGGACTCTATTCAGTCCTACCCTCCAAACGTCCCGCCAATCCTTAAAGTGTTGTTCAGGTGCAAAACTGCGCTGAGCGAACAGTACCGAAAGCGGGACCGTTCTATCTCAAGCATCCCAAAAACGGCACCGTTAGCTTCCCTCAATGGGGGAAGTTGTAGACGCACTATCGTCTACGGGTGCGACTACCGGAACTCCGGTGCTAGCACCATGCTCGCATATGCAGGAAATCAGATCAAAGTCCAGTAACGGACTTTGATTCTGTCGAAAAACGATATGTCCAGCAGATGCTAAGCAGTCGCGTTCGACTTCCTCAAATTGAGGAAGTCCCCAATTACGCAACGTTGCGCAATTGGAAACCTCAGCTCAGCGCGCGGCTTCATCTGGCGCTAGTTTGTCGACGCAACGCGACGCTGACCGGGCGTCTTGGTCGGATTTTGAATCGAACCAAGCGCTTGCCTCCATGGAGGCAAGTAACGTTCTCCATTGGGGTCCGCCCGAAAATTCGGGGCGTTGAAATAAAATGGCAACTCCCGCCGTTGGCGGATGTTCTGCGCAACGAAGTGCAACGCGATGCAACGCAGGGCACCGAAGTAACGCACGTAGCGTTACCGAAGCGTTACGCGTAACGGTGACGCGTCAGTGACGCAGCGTGACGCGTGAACTCACTGTGAAGCCACCGTTATCCCACGGGTTTCCTATGGGTTAGCCATGGGTTGCTCATTTGGCAACCGTTGCTGATTCGGCAACTCCCATCAAAGGGTCTCGGAAGGGTCTTCGAAGGGTTACCAAATCAGTACCCCGTTACCGATTTGGTAACCTCTGGCACGGCATCTGCTCATAGATTGCTCCACCATTACAAAGAGCGAAACTATGAAGAAGATCGCCATGACCATCGTGGTCGCTGTCTCGGCCCTTTCCGCAACTACTCCCGCATTCGCCTACTACCATCACGATCGCTACCACCATCATTGCCATCGCGTCTGGCATCACCATCATTGGGAACGATTCTGCCGGTGAATCTGGGCGGACCGAACGACAAACAGATGGCAACTCTTAGAGAAGTACATGGCATGTAACTAGAAACGCGACGTCCATTACACGCCATGTACTTATTCAAGCGGCCTTAGATACATGCCATGTAACGGTCGAAGCGCTAGATTTCGCCTTCTTCCGGCCGACAACCTTCTTTTCGCGGACGATTGGCTCGACGTGCAAATACGCGCGCCGCGGGAACGCCGATGGCGCCGCGTCCAAGTCTTCAGTGACATCAAGATCGCGCCAAGTAAGCGCGTACCACGACGGCCGATGCGGGAAAGCACCCTTGCGCGATTCCCAGACAAGACCCTGCTTGATCAGTTCGGCCTTTGCCTTGGTGACGGTGTTTGGCGAGTTCCAGCCTCGCACCTTCAATTGGTCCCAGATGCAGCACAGCCGGCCGTTATTGCGGCCATTGAATTCTCGGCAGAACTCCAGCAGCAAGGCCCGCGCGTAGGCGCTAAGATTGATATAGCCTTGACTCTCCAACACCACGTAAGGGACGGCCGCGAACGTCGAGCCGTCGCGCTTCAGCGCATCGCCCTTGTATCGCTTCGATCGTGCCATGGAGATACCGGTTAATAGACTTCATCATTCGCTGCCGCTTGGTTCACGAATCGGCGGAGCTGCCAGTCACGAATGCTCACCAGCGCCTCGGCCCATTCCTGCGGCGAAAGCGTGCGCCACTCGGGTTCCGGTTTCGGCCAGACGCGCTTTACACGGAACGCGTCGATATCGTTCCAGGCCGGCGCCGTCGGATTGGCGGTCGCTGCCGGCGTGTACAGCGCGACGAAAGCAGGCAGGTTCGCGAGCTTTGCCAGCTCGCGGATCACGCCTGTGGGTTTCTCTTGGCCGATGTCCATCGCTACCTCAACCAGCGCGAGCGGTAGCTTCCCTGAGTGGCCATACTCGACGAACAGCACGCTATCGAGGTCGGCCATGGTCAAGGTTCGCGCCTGGCGATGACCGAGAAACCGACAGATGGATTTCTCTCGATGCCAGACGCCATAGGCCCGATCGCGGATGAGGTAGCGTTCGGGTGTCATAGGTGCCTGTCAGCTAAATCAACCGCGATTCCGTTCAAAAGTCGAATCAGTGCAATCGCGTGCTCTTCGCAACTTACAATCGCGGGCAAATGGATCGTTCCATCTTCCGCGATTTCAATGAGAACCCGACTCACGATCGCATTTTCGCGAGGCGAGATGATCGGAGCCGCGAAATCCTTTATCAGCGCTAACGGCAGTCCCGCGATGACGATCCCGCGTCTCCGACCGGCCTTACGCGGAGCGCCAATCGTGTGGATGCTAGCCATGACTCACCTCCCCGCGAGTCAAGCGAATGTCACGCACCACTGTACGAACAGAATCGATTGCTATGCGAAATCGCTCTTGGCTGCCGGCGTCCAAGATGAGCCCGTGGTTGTTGATCTCGGAAAATACAGCACCTTCGATGAGGCCAAGAATTTCGGTAACGTCATCAATCACGCTTTTCCGAACACTCCGGTATGGCATCAAGTCGTGAACAGAAGCCGTCGGGGCGTTAAGCAATGGCAGCTTGCGAGGGCACCCGATTTTTCGAGGTGCGCCAATCAAATGGACGTTATTCATGGCTTGCCTCCGTCTCGGGCGCCAATCTTTCATCGTTCAGGAGAGATCGGCTCCTCATGCTGACAACGCCGGCTATCTTTGCATCGTCGCTCAGCTCTATCGCCTCGGTCCACGCAGGATTGCCCCACGTCAGCAGATGCTTGCCGTCGCGGATGACCAACTTTCTTACCCCCTTAAACTCGCCCAACTCCACGGTCACAAAGTCCACGATCACGAAGTCGCCATCCCTTGGCGTGAGCGAGGGATCTATTTCTAGGGTATCGCCGATCATGAGTGAATCGAGGTCGGCTGGGTCGTACATACTGTCTGAAATGATCGTCACGAGATATTTTGAGGCATCCACCTTAGTCATGATTCACCTCCTTCGCAAACTGTTGAAGTTCCTCGCTCAACGCGGTGCACATGCAGCGCAGTTCGGCTTTGCAGGTCTCGGATAAAAGCTCCAAGACGCCTTTACCGTCGACGAACATAAATGTGGCCAGCGCGCTGAATTGACCTAATTTTTCCTTGAAGTCTTTGGCCGTAGGAAAGGGCTCATCCATGATTCGCCTCGGCCTTCGCAAGGTATGCGACCGCAATCAACGCGGCTCCGGTGATGTCGAGCGCTTCCATGTACGTGGGCGCCATTGAGGTACGACGCAGGGCGTCGCGGGTGATTTGATCGATCAGACTGCCCGGTTTCGCGCCGGCGGCCTGCACAGCGGCTGCAGTTCTCATGATTTACCTCGAAATATCGGTTGATGGTCGCCGCCGAAGCGGCCTCTCCAGATTAGGCCGTCAAGGCGCACATTGCATCGATCGCCTCTTCCATCGTGATCGACGCTTTGGAAAGCGTGGCATGTGCACGCTGCTTGGCTATCTGCTTGGCTTTGAACTGCTTCGGAAGCGCGACGGCTTCGTCCATGGAGATCCGGCGCGTTTGGCCAGCGGCCAGCTCGTACAACTGTCCACCGCACTCAACGACGTAGGTATCGCCGATGTAGCCTGCAGCGCGCGCAACGTCTGCAATCACGCGAGCACCTTTCAGGAATCCTACGTTAACCAATTGACCAATCTTAAGTTGTTTGCGAATCATGGTGAACTCCCGTTGAGTGGCGCGCTTTTCGGTAGCGCATGACAAAATATAGCACCGTGCTTTATTGCATGCAAGCACCGTGCTGCATTAATATTAGCCATGGCTAGAGACGACCCCCAAATCAATTTACGAATCCCCGCTGACCTGAAAGATCGGCTTGACCGAGCGTCGGAGAAGCACAAGCGCTCGCTTACCGCCGAGGTAGTGGCGCGATTAGAGGAGACTTTTGGGCCCGGCGGAGACGGCGCGCAGGCGGCGCCGATCGACACCGCAACGATGGACCTCTTCGCCGACAACGTGGCCGGCAGGGTCGTCAAGGCGCTGGACGAGCGGGAAAAGAAGAAAAAGCGGTAAGCTTGCGGTTCACACGGACGCGGAGCGCCAGATGAAGGTGTCAAGCGAAAGCAGGTATAGAACGTTCCTACGCGGGCTGTTGCATGGCTTAGGCGCGGCGGCTGACATGGGCCGACCGGTGAGATACCCGACGCCTGCAGGATCTGACCTAGACCGGATGCGGGGAGACGTCTCGCGTGTGGGCATCGACTTCAATCGCGTCATCGAACGCAACACTTTTGACAAGCCGCAGCCATGACAGACGAAACGAAGGGCAAAGTCCTGTACGGCGTTGAACTCAAGCCGCGATTGATGATCAAGCCGAAGGCTGCGCCTATTGACTGGTTGACGCCTGAAGGTAAGGCGGACGCGTTGCGCACGATCCGCGAAGTGATCGCCACGCACCGCGATGTGCTGAAGGCGCTAGCCAAGAGATAATTTATAGGTGATGGCCCTCTCAGCGTCCCGCCGATCCCGCCCGTTAAACGGCGGGATTTTTTTGCCTCAGATGGCGGGTAGATGGCGGGTAGATGGCGGGAAGTAATAAGGTTGTTACTCCCTGGCCGCACCAAGCGGTGCGCCGGGGCGGAAACAGGTTCCGCCACGAATCGCGACGGACGGAATCCACTAATGTGTCCTTCAGGCCCTACGCATCAAGGTTGGCTCGCAGCCTTGTGTGGCGTAGTTGAAGGCTCATTTGTTGAGGGTGCGCGCGAAGCTTCTGCCGGACTCTCGTCGCCTATCCCTATCGTTGACTCGGTGTGTGTAGAAAGCTTGTCGATAGCCTTGAGGCCGATCACTGCGAGACCAATAAGCAGGATCGTTACGACGTTGACCATCAGGTTTCCAAAGGCATCTTGGAGCCATCCACCAACGGTGCGCTTCTCTTCAAGTCGTTTCCGTAGCTCAGCAACTTCTTGTCCCATTGCCTTGATTTCCGAGCGTAGAGCGGCTTCCCGTACGTTGTTTTTTGCCTCGTCTTCCGCATCCGCCAGTTTGCTGGCAAGCCCAGCATTCAAAAATTCCGAAGCTAGGGCCGCTGCCTCTTTCTTGTATGCTTTAATCTGATCGTCGTTGGCGTTTTGTCGCTGAAAGGCAGCAATCTCTTCCGACGTCAGAGGGCGATTTTCAGCCGATTGAATTTCCGTGATGTATGTGACTTTGCGCTGTTTGTAGAGCGCATAAGCCAAGGCCCCGACAGTATCGTCAGGGCCTTGTACAAGTTTCTTATAAATTGGGTTTATCGGCATCGGCCGTTATAGGTCAGTTTCGACATGCTCTCTCGCAGTCTGGAAAGCCGTGACAATTTCCTTCACGGAAAAGTCTGAACGGCGCACAATCTCCGCAGCCTGGGAGGACAATTTCGATACCGGCCCTGAATTTCTGTGCATGACGGCGTCGTTGATTGCCAACACTTCGCCTACGGTAAATTTGTTGTCAGTAGCCATATTCCACTCCTGTGTGCATACACGCCTTCCATCAAATCTTAGACGGTCAACCCATGGTAGCACCGGCCTGAGCGCGAAAAATAAGGGAATACACGCAATGTGCGGGCACCTTAACATAAATCAATGTTGGGCATCGCAACGCTGATGCCCGCTCATTTCTGATAACGGCTAGATCGCGTCGAAGGTTTACCCCGGTAGTGCAATCAATTGCAAAAAATTAATAGGGTCATATATTTTGGCGGAGCCTGTCTCCGCCACTAATCGCCCTGCGACAAGGTAGAGCGGCACGCCTGACCGCTCTACCCGCCCAAGTCCCGCCATCTAGTCGAACTTCCCCTAAACCTGAGGAGAAGCGTTCGCTGCCCGCTGCGCCGGCCTCGGCAGAACCTTCCACTCCAAATCCAGACATGCGACCGCAAGTCTGATCAAAGTCCAGTAACGGACTTTGATTCTGTCGAAAAACGCACAAACAGTAGGAAATCCCCAATTACGCAACGTTGCGCAATTGGAAACCTCGGCTCAGCGTGCGGCTGCATCTGGCGCCAGTCCGCGCACACAGCAGATATCCGGCCGTCTCTTGCGGGAGATAGTTAGCCCAGTCAGCGCCATGTCCTTGGTGCCAAGCGCCTCGCTTATCCAAGTAGCCATCGATATCGATAAAAGCGTTCATTTATTCGCCTCCGTTAGATACGGAATATCCGCCACAAAGTACGTTGGCCGACTGGCCCGTACTCGATCCCAAAGCCCCCCAGATATAGCTAAAGCCTTGCGACAGATTCGGGAGTCTCTTGACCGACCCAGAAATGCCGAAAGTGGCGCTTGCACCACCGACCCCTTGGAGCCCTTGAATCATCGAATTAGTGATGTTGTCGATCGTGAGTAGGAACGTTCCGCTGTATTGGCCTCCCGAGGCTGATGTCACCGAAATGTTCGTGACTTGGAGCTCAAACATCGGAGAAAAGGCAGTGGGCGGGACCACTGTCGGCATTGAAACCGGAGTGTTAGTTGTAGCCGATCCGGAAGCTAATACCGCAACGGGACTCTGGTATGCAAACCAAGAGCCACGGGCATAGACTTGCGCGAAATTCGAGCTAGCGTTCCAGTAGATCGTGCCGATATATGCCCATGCGGTGTACCCGGTCGGGAGCGCAGGCCCCGCGGCTGGCGTCGCTGCTGAGATGGTCGTGCTTAGCGTATTCGTCGCCGGGTTGTAGATGAAATACAGATACAGCCACTGAGACGCAGTGAATGCAGCGGACTGATCTCGACCGTTTGCGACTGGGCCTGCCGTTGCTGCATTGACAGTGATCGTCGCAGTATTAACGACCACAGCAGTCGCGCCAGTCGTCGGATTGAGCACTGTCACGCTTGCCGCGCTCACGTTGTATTGGGTCAGCGGCGTGGTTGAGTTGTTTATGCCAATTAGGCCCGAGACACGAGCGCCGTTCGACCCAACAGCAAGCTTTAGATTTGCCAGCAGTGTCGCCGTCGTCCCGTCATCAATCGCGGTGCTGCCCGTCTGGTCAACGATGAACTGTGCGAGTACGGCCGCCATGATGCTTGACTGGCGCCAGACCTTATTCAACTGGTTCGCCACAGCGATGCCAGCGGAAAAGCCGCTTTGCGTGAGATCCGTATTCTCCGCATATGTTGCTTGGCTGATGACGTTTGCGTCGCTGCCGACCGCAAAAGGGATGAAGTCGTTTTCAATCGGCATTGACTGGCTCCTGCAACGGCTTATCAAAGCCGCCGGCTGAATCGTCGAGTGCGATCAGATCAAACGACTTTAAGATTACGTTGCGAACGACACCCACCCGATAGCGCTGCAGGCCAAAGATGTCTTGCGGCGCAGGGATCTCACCCTCGGCGGCGCGACGACGGATGGTTTGCGGGGAAACTCCGAGCAGAGCTGCTACGGTCGCGACATCGACAAACGCCGACTCAGGCATCTTGTCGAAGTGCTGGACGGTTGGATCGACGCCAGCCTCTGAAATTGCAGTGGTCATTGATACCTCTTAACGCAACCGACACGGGCTAAGTTGCTTCTGATGCGTCAAGTTGCTTCGAGATAACGTTTGGACTTAGCCTAAGAGCGATTTGAAAGGCGAGTCCTGATCTAACCGGTTAAGTCAGGATTGCTTATGGCGGGGTTTATGGTGGGTGCGTCTCGGATATTCTGCGGAGACGGTTTACTGGCTTGGTGAAAAGGCGGATGGGTGATCCGCCAAGCGATTATTGAGGGAAGTCGCGGCGCACGATCGGTGCGGCCGGCTCCTCGCGCATTTCACTCCACAATTCACCGAGGCATTTGTCCGAATTGCGGACGTGAAACCGTTTGCCACTTACGTCTTCGAGCCACAGGCGCACGAATTGTTTGGGTAATCCATCGGCCGGCCGCGTAACGGTGTTGTGTTTTTCCATTATGGTCGTATCAGGTGCGCTTGGAGGAAGGACAAAGTGGCCCTCGACCGTAATAAACCTCTCGCGCAGTTCTGATCCGTCTGCTGCGGTTCCTCCAATTCCTACGAGGTAAATGGTGTCGCGCCCGACGTTTCGATAAACCACTTTGAGGCGGGGATCGCCAATTCCGCGCAGTACTACACATGACGTTTCGAGCTTCGTTTGAATCCCCCTGTTGGCGAGAATAAGTGACACGATCACCGCGCCGCAGGTGCCGATTGCGGCGGCGATCTGCGCCCAATCAACGAGAGATGAAGGCCAAAAACCACACATAAATCGACCCATGTCCATTTGTCGAGCGCCTATCATATTCCCAAGTTGATAAGGGGTGCGCGTGAAACGCACCCCCCCTCAAACCGTCGAAACATGCTGGAAACAACGCCACTGGAAACAGGCCCAAACCGTGGTAACCATGCTGGTAACCACGCGACTGGTAACTACCGGAACCGCCGCAGCATCGCCCGCGCGTCTCGAAGTAGTTCGGCCAGATCCCGCCGCTTCTCGATCCATGCCGCGCCCCTCATGCCGTGCTTCAGGGCGTTCTGTGAGGCCGCGGCTTTGCCCTCGTCAGTCTGCGGTCCGGTCGATCGCTCCCACGGCTTCCAGCGTTTTATCTTCTCGGCCTGCGCCGATTTTTGTTCCGGCGTCCAGCGTCTGGTCATATTGCTCGTCCCTGTTATCGGTTAATAGTTCGTTCGTCGCGACTGACGTTTCCTTTTCTCCGTGCGCGTGAGCGGTCGCACCCTGCGTCACCGGCGCGTTGTTGACCTGCTGATTACCCGCCGCATTGTTCTGCTGTTTCACGAACGTGGCCGGCGCACGCGGGTTCTTCAACTCGCCTAACACGCGCAGGGTCTGAGTGCATTGCGCCTGGGCCTTCAGTGCCATGCGAAGCAGTACCTCGGCTTGAGGTAGACGATTCGCGATGTTCGCGCCGGCCAAATTGGCGCACTCGTTGTAAATCGAGTTAAGCGACATCGCCTGTGCAATTAGAAGTGCTTCGGGGATGGTCATATCACCTTCAACCACTTCCTTGCATATACCCCAGTATTCCTTGTGCATGGTCAGGATGTTAGCCGGACCGTTATCCTTCATGGAGTCCGGTATGAAGCTCATGGCCGTATGTGCAGCCATGAACGACGGGCGGGTCATCAAAATAGCGGTAATCTTCGAACTCTTGTGCTTGGCTTCCGGCTCTGCCAGTTCGGTCGCCCCATCTACCGGATCAATCGCTTCAGCCTGCGGTTCCTGCTTTTCCTGTGTCATCTGTTCTGCTCCTGCAAATATCAGGGTTATCAATGGCGGGAAGGATGGCGGGCGCCTGTTCTAGGTTGCCCGCAGACCAAGCGCCGCCGTGCGTTAATGCGGAAAACCGCTTCCGCCTAGTTAGCCGGATGACTTGACTGAATCGTTTTGATCCGGTGCCGTCACATCGACGGCAAGACATATCAAATCCACATACCACTCGTTCCCCCGCGTATCTCCGGAAAACTCCGCGACCATGACGCGATAGAAGCCCGCAGCAGTCGCGAGCGTTGCAGTCGGGACAGTTTTCGGGTTCAGACTAAGCCCCCACTGTTGCTGGGTGATCTGGTTGATGTCCGACTGCGCAATCTGGACGAGGCACCCGATCCGGATCAACGGATTTAGAAGCGCGCGCACCTTGACGCCATCCTGAGTTGCCTCGGGAATCCCAATAAGTCCCGTCGTTGAGGACAGCACTACAGCTTCACCCGGGCGATAGCCAGTGATTAGCACAACGACGATCTCGCCGTTCTGGATGCTCCAGCGATAACCGTATTTGTTCGCCCAATCGCGCAGATAGTCGCGAGGCATCCCAAAAATCACCTTGCCCCGAGAAAGTGCCTGCTTCAGCCCTGCCCCAGCGCCGACAATCAGGCCACTCGCATCCTGCGCAAAGTTGATGGGCGGCGCACCGTTGATTGAGGGCGCGTTGACGATGGCGCTGATGACTTGTTGCGGGGTATGACCTGCTGCAAGTGAAACGCTGATGCATGAGAAGTTGTACCAGTCGTCCCCGTCTGCAGCCCAGATGTCGAGGTAGTTGTCGACGTTACGCTCGCGCCCGGTGGCCGTCTGCTTAATCGTTCCCTGAAATATGATCCCGACCCTGCCGTTTTCATACCCAGCTTGCAGCGTGATCGTGCTGAACTCGGCGCGGCCGAAAGTCCCGATCTTCGCGACAGTCTGCGGCGCGAGGTTGTAGATGCGAACGTACATCGTGTCGGGCGCTTGCTCGTCGGCGTTTCGAGTATTGAACTTGAACCGCATCTGCGATAGGTCGAGCCCCACCGTGGCAGTCGAGACGATCAGAGATGCCTTTCGGCCGAATTGATTTGCCATGGCTAATTTCCATCCGACTTCAATACCCAGTCGGGTACTGGCTGCAATGTCGCATCACACCGAACCATGGCGACGCTCGATCCCGGCTGCTGCCGGCGCGTTTCTTCTGCAAAGTCCCATGCCATCCTTCGCGGGTAGATGCCTTGCACGACACCGTCGACCCAAACACACCACAGCCGGTCGTCCATGGCTATTCCTTCGGCGAGCTGTTGTAGATGGCCTTCAACCGCCGGCTCAGCATCTTCAATCCTGCATGGGGATCTCGCAGTGCAGCGTCACGCACATCGGCGGCCGTCACTTCCATCTCAGGCTTGCGCCGGACCTCGATGTGCTCGCCGTCGTCATGGACCTCGAACATCGATTTGTGCCAGCGGCCAACTGTGAGCGCCTTCAGACTGTCGGATCGCTCGTCGCTGCCATTCAGCGGATAGTTGTCAGGATAGCCAAGACGCTCGGTATTGTTGAACGAAACCGGCATGTCGTGGACGCCGGCTCGACCCATGAATTTTTCAGTCATTTCGTACTCCAAAAGTGTGAGGTTGTAAGTCACGATGTTGCCGAGGGCTCTCGCCCCCGGCCTCACCGGCTCGTCCCGCGTTGCGACGGCGTCCGAGCTGTCGAAGATTTTTATGCACATGGGATTCATCGACTAACCCACGCTGCGACGTACCTGCGGAGCATCCTGACCCGCCGTCGCAGAAATTGCGCCTCAGTTGGGTCAGGTTTGAAAAACGTAATCTGGGTCAGTGCGTAAAGCTTCAAAGCGAGTGCGCCAGGTCGCTGCATTGTCTCGATGGATATTTGCAGGAACGTGCGAATCGCCCTTCGGAGATAAGGCATCGATGGCGCGTGGCGAGAGTACGCGCACTTTCTGGCTAGGTACGAAGCCGGACGAGATCGTAACGATTGCCCGGAGCTGTTCGCGGAGTTCACCAGCGCGCCGTTCTGCCTCGATAATGCCGTCAGCAATCGCCTCGCTCTCAGCACTCAAGACGCGGGCCGCCGTCATCGTCACGGCGATATCGGCTGCTTTGTAGGCCGCGGTGGACTCCGACAGATCTCGCTCAATCTCAGCGTATGCAGCCGCGGTCGCCGAATATTGACGTTCGGCCTCGATCAACTGCGAACCGGTTTGGGACTGAATGGGCGCCGCGCCATCCACGCCAGCACGGAAATTTTCAACTAAGCGGCGGCCATGCTGCGCGATCTCGGATTGGTTTCGAGCCTGCAGCACCGCCAATTCGCTTTCAACGGTCGCCAGATACTCCCCGGCACGCGCCAAGGTCTCAGTGGCCTGCTGTTGCGCCATCTCGGCAGCGCGCCGCGATTCGATTGCTGCCTTCAGCTCAATTCGTTCGTTCATTTGCTCTTTGCTCCAATGGAGGGTTTATGGCGGGTGTCCGAGGTCGTGCTCTGTGACTCCCTTGACGGATTAGGGCAAGCAGCGGAGAAGGCGTCCGCTGCCTTCGTCGCCTTGCGAGCTTTCACTTGAGCCCGGCGGACAGATGCGCGAACTCGCTTGATCTGCTCGATGTCAGATTGAATTGGCGCGCTCATGCTTTCCCCCTTGCCGTAATTGCCCGTGTAGATGGCATATCTAGAGGGTCACCGTCTGGCGGTGTAGAGAGAAGCCATAAAATGGGCTCTATTGCACCGTCTCCCGGTGTAGTGGGAAGGGTCTCTACACCGTCTCCCGGTGCAATAGGGCGCTCGTCTACACCGCCTGGCGGAGTAAGGGCTGTGTTTTCAGATAGGCGCTTCGTACAAAGCCGGCCGCCGTTCCCGGGTCGTACCCGTCCAGCTTGTCCAGGCTCAACCATGTCAGCCCGTACCAGCTCGCCTTGTGCGGTCTGTGACCCTTCACCGTCTCGTGAATCAGGCCAGCGTTCAGTAATTCCTGTTTTGCCCGTTGGATCGTGTCGTACGAGGTCCAGCCGCGTGGCTTCAAATGCGCCAGCGTGACGATCATTCGCCCGTTGTCGTCTCCGTGGAACTGACGTGCTATCTCCAAGAGCAGCGCCTTCGCTGGATGCGACAGCGAAAGATACGCGGCGCTGTCCAGCACCATCCATGGAATTGGCACAAAGCCGCCCGCATCCCGACTGGATGCGCCATGACGCTTTGACTTTTTCATACATGTGCGACCTCCAAATCTTCGAAGAGGTCGCGCGTGGCCGGCTCACCATAAAGCGAATAGAGCGCGACGCCGCGATGCATGAAGCCATCGCTATCAATGGCCGTCACGGGGCTGCTATCGATCAGGTAGCCATCCATGACGATCAACTCACGAACCCGCTGGGCAGGGTGTGAGATGCCGTGGGCGCGAAGGCTATAGGTTGTCTGCGGCGAGGCGCGCAGGTATTCAAGAACGCGTTTCCGCTGGGCGGCGCTGCTCATGTCTTGCAACCGAGCGGGCTTCTGCTTAGAATCTTTCTTGGTGGTCTTTTTCGGGGTCGCACTCTTGCCGGAGTCGCGGCCCTTGTTGTTTCTGGTGGTCATATACGCGGCTCCTCAAGCTGCCGCGCGCAAGTCGCGCACAAGCCAACGAGTGCAGCCGCCATTCTTCTGAGGCGCAGGCAGAATGCCTTTTCGGACGTGGCGCCAAGCGGTTGGGATAGAGATTCCGCGGACCGCCGCTACAACTTTGACGTCGACTAGCGCGCTTCCGGGTAGTTCGTCAAAGTGGCGAACCGTAGAACTGCCGAGTGCTTCGTCGACCGATTTCTTGGACATGATGTCGCTCCAAAGATCGCCACGCTTTGTCGTGGCTCACCTGAGTTCATGCAAACTCATTAAGGAGCGGTACTAAGAACCGACCCCGAGACTTCCGGTTACTTCGGGATCAGGATTTTTTTGCGACCGTGTACCAACTTTCGAGCGTCTTATAAGGCACCACCTTGCTGGCAGCCTCTTTCGCCTTTTGCGGATCGGTTTCCGTCCTTGGCTCAAGGATTCCGCAAGAAACTTTGTAGGAGTCCGACTCTTCCAGAAACTCGAATTCAAGTCCTTCCCAAGCATCTTTCTTGCCGGCGGCGAGAAACTGCAAGCACGTCATGTCCCTCGCGATTCCGGCACGCATTGCTGCGATCACCACATCTCTGTGCGTCAGCTTTCGGTTCTTGACGGGTTTTCCCTGTCGGTTCTTTCTCTGTCGGGCGCTTTCCTTTGCCGCCTTTTTAATCAGTGCAGATTCCAAACTTGCAACGCCCTTCACGCTTCCCCATCTTTTGATTTCATCATTCATGTCATCGATGGTATCGGCGACCAGCGACGGCTTATTCAGCAGGGGGCCTACTTGCTTTTGAATATCTGCCCAGAAATCCTTGTTGCGCTTGTTGATGTCCGCAAACGATGGCTTCTTTACCATTGCGCCCTTCCGCAAACCCCTTATTGAGGAACCGCGCCGACAGGGTAAGGGAGCCCTGCATTCGCCCCGTCGGGCTAGGCGCGGTTGTTCGGTCATGCTTGTTTGTGCAGCGGGATCACCGTCCCTTTAGGCATTGGCGCTGCTATGAAGCGGGCCCAGTCATCCATCATGCGCCGGCGCTTTTCTAAGATGTCGCTGCGCCAGTATGCTGCCTCTGTTGCATCGCCCTTCACGTGTGCGAGCGCGACCTCGGCCAGCTCGCGCGGATAGTTCGTTATCTCCCCGGCCCAGTCGCGGAACGTGCTACGGAATCCGTGAGGCACGGCGTCAACGCCCATCCGTCGGACGATCATGAGCAACGTCATGTCAGACAGCACCTTGCCGCGCGGGCTCGGAAACATCAGTCCGTCATCTTCGGTCTGCGGCATCTTCTCGATCAAAGCAAATGCGGCTTCCGAAAGCGGCACGCGGTGTTCCTTCTTGGCCTTCATGCGCTCGCCCGGGACGCGCCAGACCTTTGTTTCCCGATCAATTTCGCTGAAACGGGCGCCGCGCACCTCTCCCGAGCGACCTACTGTCAGGATCGCGAACTCTAGGCAACGAGCACCGACGGCATCAATCTTCCGGAGGTTCTGCATGAACTCGCCAATTTCCGAGAACGGAAGCGCCGGATGGTTACGGACCTTCTGAACCTTTGATGGCTTCGAAAGCAGGTTCTCTAGATTGCCACGCCAGGTGGCCGGATTCTCGCCCGACCGATAGGCCTTCACCTTGCACCAATTAAGAATTGCCTCGATGCGGCCGCGAAGACGCGACGCGGTTTCATTTTTTGTTAGCCAGATCGGATCTAACACTTGCATCACATGGTCACGGCCGATGTGGCGCACGAAGAGACGCCCGATAAACGGATAGGCGTAGGTTTCCAGCGTGTTACGCCACTGATCGCCGTGCTTCGGATTTTTCCATTCGGACGATTTGGCATCCATGAATTTTTTAGCCGCGGTCTCGAAAGTCATCTCCAGATCCTGGCTTGCTTTGAGGCGACTTGCAGCTTCACGGCGCTCAAGGATAGGGTCGACGCCCTTTCGGATTTTGTCGCGCTCTAGCTGAGCTTTTAAGCGCGCATCAGCGAGGGAGATTGCCGGGAAAGCACCGAGCCCGATCTCGCGCCGGCGGTCGCCCACCTTAACGCGCAAAATCCACGAACGCGATTTAGCGCCGGTTACCTGCAGGTATAGCCCGGCCACCTTGCCGACAGGGTGCATACCCTCCGCCGTGAGGCGCGACACCGCCAGTGGACCTAGTTCTTTCGCTACCTTTGGCATTTTCTCGCGCCCTGAGTTAACCCATCATCGTACCCGCCAAACATGCTGCGATTAGATGATATTGGTTGACTCAGATTAACGCAACAACTACCCGCAACTCCTTTGTATATAAGGCTTCTACTGAAACGTCATGACACTGCATGATATTGATAAATGGCGGACACCGCTTCCGCCAAAAACAGCGATTCAGACAGCGTCATGAAATCCCGAAAAGCCTTTTCTCATAAGGCTTCCGGCGAATCTAAGGTCTCTAGTATCCGTAAATCTCGCTCTTGCTTAAACCGACGCGCTCCGTGAGCGCGCGCATGCGAATGATTTTCGCGGTGTGCGACGAGGTGTTTTGCAGTGCGGGTATTTATGCTCCTACCTTATGAGACCGTGCGAGGCGGCACGGGATAGGGGCCATTATTTGACGTTTCGGCGTACGAGAAACCAAGCGCAGAGACGGATGCAAACTTCGCTATCTAGGCATCCAACGCTATATGGGCTTCAGCGCCTAAATAGAGCCGTATTTAAGTTCTTCTTTGCGTGGTCTTGCGATTTGCGATAGGGGCAACGCGAGATAGCCGCCATCGCGGAGCGACAAAGCAACTTTCAGGTTGTTGGCAATGGTTTTCTTCTGATCCCCGCCCAGATTTTTGCGAAGAACCTCCGCTATCTCGGCCTACAACGCTCCTGCTTCAATCGCATCCAAGATGCGCAGATAGCGAAGGAAGAAAGGTACCTTGGCTTCTGGCCTATCAGTGTGATCTTCCACTCGACCAGCTTCTATGCGCCGAGCGCGTTCTTCCAGCACCTTTTCGAATTGTCCTCTCGACACACTCACTGGTAGGCGAAGATCGAAAATCGGAAGCGCATAGTTAGGATCTCGGATTTTTTCGGTTCGACTGCCAGAAAAGTAGATGCGGCGCCCAGACCGGCTTGACGGACCGATTTTAGCGCACAGCTTGCAACGACTCCCGGAGTGCTGCTCATGAGCGGTCGTTAACCGACGATTTTGACGTTTCTGGCTCTGGGGCCTTTCGCCGCCTCGACGAGATCAAATTCAAGTAGAAGCCCCGTGACCACGGCCGCGTCCGAGGCCCCATCAAACTCTTGATAGTTTACGAATACCTCTTTGCCTTTCTCCACTGTGATGAATCCAAACCCCTTCACAGGGTCATAGACTTTAAGCCGTCCCGTTACTCTCATTTAAGTCCTTCAAAGTTTTCGTGGGCCGTACCGCGTTCAATACCCGTTGAAGCTGCTTGGCTAACTTGGGATTGCTATTTTTCATCACGGCCACACAATATTGAAACCTGTAAAACTTCCTAATATATCCGAGTTTAGATCTATTAACCGAGCGCCGACTAAATGCCACTATAATTTTTCGCAGCTTAATGCACTGATCGAGATCATAGATAGGAGGGATGCTTCTCAGAATTCTACGCAGCCTAATTCCCTCCGTGTGCTTCAGTCTATGCAACACCGCGACTCTTCCGGAAAGACTTGCGAATTCCTCATGATATTCCGGCTCATTTGTCGCGCCCGGTCGAAGCGCTTTTTTGCTTAATGCGACAACTTTCGCCGAAATCTCATCTCGAGTTGACTTTGCTATTCTGGGAACTCCTCGATTCAGCCAGAGACCCGTTATCGTCATAAGTTCGTGAGGATTGCTTCTTGTATAAATTTTGTATTTCTTTTCATGCCGCCGAAAACCGTAGCTACTTAGTAAGTTCACAACGTCAGTAGTAATGCGAGTGACGACACTTGGATCAAGCGGCTTATCTGAGCTAAGCGTAATGTCGTCGATTAAACGTGTGTAGCGAATGTTCCGTGCTTTCAGCTTCGCGACTAACCTATATTCCTTATCGAACATTATAAAGTTTGATAAGTAAGTGCTTGTCGGCGCTCCCTGCGGTACGCTACCGTTAAGAGTCGTTAGCTTCGCAAGAAGAGTGGCTACGTCGGGCTTGAAATTAAACAATAGGCGAAACGCAGTTTCAACCAAATTTTCGCTGATTGATGGGAAAAAATTTTCAACGTCGATCGCTACAGCGATGTGGGCGCGGGCATGATGAGTTGCATTAGACAGGAAATCCCTCGGATCAGATGCTTTTATTCCACCGTGCAGATAAGGGGGAAATTCCAAGTGCGAAAATATCCGGGAGATTATTTTCTTCTGAATTCTTTTAAGCTCATCGATAGGATCACATAGGGTCCGTAGTTTTTTCCCAACCTGTTTTTGGAAGACGAGATAGAACTGACTTGAGTCAGCTGCAATCTTCTCAAGGCGGGACTGACTTACGTCCAAAGTAGTGGCTAACGCAGAAATCGAGCCAATAGGCGAACTGTTGTAGTAGATCTTATCGTAGCTAGCCATGGCGCCATTAAAGCAGAAAAAGTTGTGGGGATTGCTAGCTGACAAATTTCATAACAACATGAAACATGCAACTTGCGATAAAGATGATCAAGCGGGAATGATCCCGCCAGAAGTCTTTAATGTTGCCGGCGCCGGCGGGTTTGCGGCTATTAACAGTCTCCCGACGGTCAATAACTGGGTTCATGACAACTACAGTAATTACGTTACAGATTTTTTTGGTCATACATGCCTCATTTAGGTTCGGTCTGCAGTTAATCTGCAGCACCCGCCTACCCCGAACGAGCCACTAAGAGGGCAAATAACCTTGCGCCGACAACTCCCCACACTTTCACGCCTAACTGGGGTACACCCCAAGGAGGCTCCGATCCGCACTCCACCAGCGTTCCGTTTCCAAAAACGCCAGCAGAGGCTTCCCGGTCGTGATTACACGTTAAATGTAATCGCCCATCTGCGAAGACGAGCGTGGATCCCTCTAGACCTACGTAATACTGTTAAACCCAACCCTCAGGCATCCACCTGATTCGGGAATTCTAACCTATCGGTTCTTCTAAGGGAATGTTTTTCCGACGCTCCGAAGAGGTCGGTGCGTGGGGCGATCATTTGCGCGCTAGCTTCCCCGAGCGGTACCTTTGCATGCACGAAGCCTATCGGTGTATATCACCGGTTGCGACGCACCTAGCGCAGTAACTCTCAACCGTTTGCCTCCAATCTCTCTTCAGCAAACATTCGTTTTGGAGACAAATTGGAGACACTGAAAGGTTCCTCTGCTAAAGGTTTTAGAAGTAGTCATCAGTTGTCTCCATGTCTCCAGAGTTTTCAGCATCGCCCGCAATAGCTCTGCGGATCTTCTGCCCGTTTTCCACAGGAGTCGAAGGACCCAAATTTTCAGGTACTTCCCCCGGTACTTTTTTAAGTTGACACCTTCGGGACACCGCTTCCGCCAGAACAGCACTCCGCCTTGTCTGCAACCCTCTGCTTCAACTCCCCGCCTCCATACCAAGCCATTCACACCGCCAGTTCGTCCGGCGAGTGAGTCTTGAGCCAATCGGCCAGAACCACGTCGATTCGCGTCTGCCATCCTTCACCGGACGCGCGAAACGCCTCCACGACTTGCGGCGAAAGTCGAAGCGATAGCGGAATCTTCGTTGGCGCTTTCTGAGGACCGCGAACGCCCGTCTTCGCTCGCAATGATGCGGGTAACGCAGCGCCACCGCGCTTGAACGTCTTGACGTCCGCGGCAGTCAGTTCGCGAACTTCGCCGCTCTCGTCAATCATGGGCTTACGTGCTGGCATAGTGATTCACCTCTCTCGAATTAGCTTTGCGAAAACTGATCACGCGAATTCCATCATGGGTTTCAGCGAAACAGAGAACATGCAAGCGTTCGTCGAGATATCCCAAAGCGACGTACCGCACTTCGCTATAAACACGCCGATCATCGGAACCGATCAACGCTGTCTCGAAATTGAATTCAGCAGCCCGTTCGAACGATAAACCCCGTTCAGCGATGTTGCGGGCGCTCTTATTCACATCGAAGGAGACTTGCATGGATCAAATTGTATATACAAAATTTGTTCCCGGCCAGTCTTTTTGTATATACAAAGATCAGAGCGAGGCGCATCACACCGGCAGTTCGTCCGGCGAGTGGGTCTTCAGCCAGTCGGCGAGCGCAGCGTTCAGGCGCGATTGCCAACGCGGTCCGGTCGCGCGAAACGCTTCGAGTACTTCGTTGTCCAGGCGGACAGTGGTCGGTGTCTTCGTGCTGCCTAGAGGACGCCCCCGCCGAACCACCTTCCCCCCATCGCGTAACTCCGCGCCAGCGATCCATTCATTGGTGATTTCGGGCGCATCGTCGGGATCAACCCAAGTGCGGGGTGAGTCTTTTAGCTTCGCGGTCATTTGCTTTCCTCATGCTTATGATGCGCGGGGTGTCCAAACCAACACGACAATCCGGCCATGCAACCAGCCCGCAGTCGTGAATCGTTGTTCCCCGTAATCGGAGCGCAAGTCTGGTTGCGTCAGCGTCAAGCCCGCAAAAACCTCGGCAGCAAGCTCAAAGTCCAGTCCGCGTTCACTAAAGGTTTTGTCGCGCTTCGCGCTGTCGTAGATAATTCCCATCCAATTATTGTACTAACATCAACTCAAAAGCAATGTCATTTTTTGTTGGTACGAAAATTGGCTTTAGCTCGATAAAAAACCCCGCGTCGTCACCGATGCGGGGCTAGCGTACCCAACACACCGCCAAACCTCACCCCACGTCCGGCTCGCCTTCCCCCTGCTTCTTCCCGGGCTTATCGCTCGGAGCCTGCTTACGGTCGTCATCGGCGCGATCCGGCATCTTGCTTGCCTCGTTATCGCTATGCTCGGCGGGCTTCGGCTTTTTCACGTCAGTGGAATCGCTGCTCATGGCTTTCTCCTTGCGCATCAAAATGCAGTGGACGTGCAAAATGGGGCAGCAAGACCCGGACCACCCGCGTATTGTTAAGCATGAGTGCAACGAATTCGTGGAGCTTCGCCAGCCATGACCTCCCGTTTGAAAACCGCGCGTATCGCGCTCACCACGGCAGTCGCGGCAGCCATCGCCGCCTGCACGATCACCCCGCCGCCCAGCGCGCTTGAACCCAAACCCGCCGCCGCCGTAAGCGGCGCGACGCTTGACCAGTACAAGGTGCGCGTCGCGCAACACATCTTCGATCGCAATCCGTCGCTGGTGCTCAAAGGCACACCACAAGCCATGCTGCGCTCGCTCGTCGTGGTCGCGTTCACCGTGGACCGCAACGGCCGCGTGATCCGGTCATCGGTCTATCGGACCAATGGCGACGACGAAGCCGAAGCCACTGCCCTCACATCGCTGCGACGCGCATCGCCATTGCCCACGCCGCCCGCGCGTCTGCTCGACGGCAACGGCCAGCTCGATTTGTTCGAAGACTGGCTCTTCAACGACAACGGCCAATTCCAGCTACGCAGCGTCCATTCACCGCAGGCAACGACCATCGATTGAGCGGAACCGAGCGGAACTATTGGTGCATTCATCAATACGGTTTCCTTGCCGGTCATGGCGCACGGTCGTTATAATTTTCGATACCCCACGCCGGCCATGCCGGCAAAGCCGTCGTCGCCGCCCATCCAGCGCTTGATCGACGCGCCTGACCGGTCGACTCCGCGACACACTGCGCGCAGTCCAACGCCGTTCGTTTTCATCGCCGTACATACATCGCATCGAGCGCCCGGCGCCCGTTGCACGCTGCGCATTCAATACAAAGCGTCCCGACGCGCGCCCCCGTTCCCGGGCGCGACACGAAGGGCGAACCGGAGACACCATGTCATCAGCCTCACCCTCGGGCTCCTTACCCGCATCGCCCGCAAGCGACGCGAAAATGAGCAGTTCCCGCGTGATCTTCGCGAGTTTTATCGGCACGGCGATCGAGTTCTACGATTTCTATGTCTACGCGACCGCCGCCGCGCTGGTTATCGGCCCGGTCTTTTTCCCGCATAGCTCGCCCGCCGCGCAAGCGTTGTCGGCGTTCGTCACGTTCGGTATTGCGTTCATCGCGCGGCCGATCGGCTCGTTCATCTTCGGCCATTTCGGCGACCGCATCGGGCGGAAATCAACGCTCGTCGCCTCGCTGCTCGTGATGGGCGTGTCGACCACGCTGATCGGCTTCGTTCCGGGCTATGCGTCCATCGGCGGCCTGGCGCCGGTGCTGCTGTGCATCCTGCGCTTCGGCCAGGGCATCGGGCTTGGCGGCGAATGGGGCGGTGCAGCGCTCCTCGCCACCGAATACGCGCCGCAAAACAAGCGCGGCTGGTTCGGCATGTTCCCGCAACTCGGGCCGTCGGTGGGTTTCCTGGCATCGAATGGATTGTTCTTTGGACTGGCGCTCTCGCTCACCGACGAACAATTCCGTAGCTGGGGCTGGCGCGTGCCGTTCATCGTCAGCTCGGTGCTGGTGGCGCTCGGACTTTATGTGCGCCTGAAAATCGCGGAAACGCCGGCGTTCCGCGAGGCGATCGAGAAAAAGGAACGCGTGCGCGTGCCTATCGCGACGCTGTTCAGCCAATACCTGAAACCCACGCTGCTCGGCGCGATCGCGATGATCGTCTGCTACACGCTGTTCTACATCTCGACGGTTTTCTCGCTCTCGTACGGCGTCTCGACGCTGCATTTCACGCGCGAGAAATTCCTCGGTTTGCTGTGTTTCGCGGTGCTTTTCATGGCTATCGCGACGCCGATTTCCGCATTAGCCAGCGATAAATTCGGCCGCCGGCCAGTGCTGATTGTGGGTTGTATCGCGGCGATCCTGTCGGGCTTCACCATGGCCCCGCTGCTCGGCAGCGGCAACACCTTCGCGGTCGCGCTGTTCCTCACCATCGAACTGTTCCTGATGGGCGTGACCTTTGCTCCGATGGGCGCGCTGCTGCCCGAGTTGTTCCCGACCAACGTGCGTTATACCGGCGCGGGTGTCGCGTATAACGTGGGCGGGATCCTGGGGGCGTCGGTGGCGCCGTACATTGCGCAATTGCTGGCGAATCGGGGCGGGTTGGCGTGGGTCGGCGGGTATGTGTCGGTCGCGGCGGCGATCAGCCTGCTCGGCGTGCTGTGCATGCGGGAAACGCGGGACATCAAGCTTTCGTAGCGCGTTTTGCGTGCCGGCAAGGTTTCACGAACTTGCCGTCACGCGTTTGTTCACGCCCCCTCTTTCATCTGTCACGCCGGTTCGAGGCGTGCGCCGGAACCGGCGGACGTTTCGGCAGCCGCGCCCGCTGCGCCTCCTTACGGTCACGCCAGAGCGCCGCGAGCCAGATCAGGCTACCGATCGCGGTGGCGTCACCGGTCAGCCCCGCGATCCACTGGTATTGTCCAAGCGACACGAGCCGCAAGGCCGTGTCGATGACCAGCGACATGCACGCGCCCGCGATAAAACACACCAGCCCCTGCTTGCCAATGTTCACCACGCTCGGCAAGCTCTTCGCCAGCGCCTTGATCCATCCGGCGTGCACCGCCTGAGCGAACAGCCACGCGATGACGACAAAACTCACTATGCGCAAGCTCGCCAGGTTCTGCTTCATATATCCCGGAGGCGCCTGCGTCTCCAGGAACAGCTTCGCGAACGCAAACGTCAGGAACACGACAACGGCCGCACGGGTCATCCAGCGCGCGGTTTTCGAATCGTGGAATTCGGCGGGGATCGGCTGCACGCGCGCCAGGATACCGAGCGCGAACATCAGTTGCCACGCGAACGGGTTGAAGGACCACCCTTCCGCGTAAGCCGACGGTAGCCATTGCGCGAGCGATGATGCAAAAAGCCATACGCCGAGACTGCCAAACAGCACGACAACCGGCTTACGTTCGGCCAACGGCACCACGAATGGCACGACGAGCGCGAACATGGCGTACATAGGCAATACAGCCGATAAATACGGCTGGTGCCGCAACGTAGCGATATCAAACGTCAGCCCCAGCGGCCGGGCCAGGAACGACGGCCATTCGGTGATCTGGAGCATGGGGGTATCGATGCGCAGCCACATGAGCAGCGCGCCGCCCAACAGCATCATCACAGCCGTGAAAAGGTACGCGCGATAAATCTCCCAACTGCGCTTCAGGAAGCGGCGGCAGGCGGCCCCGTGACTCCGGTTCGCGGCCAGCGTTGTATAAGCGGCTGCCGATGCATATCCGCCCAGAAACACGAAAACCTCTGCGGAATCGCAGAACGCGTAGCTATGGAGTGTAAATGTGGATAAGACGCTTCCCGAAATGTGATCGACGGCAATCACCAGCAGCACGACTCCCCTGAAGAAATCCACTTCGAGAGAACGGCGATTTGGGGGATTCATAAAGCAGCTCCGTGGATAAGGCTCGCCCTGCACGGGAAAACATCAGTTCGGGTTAGTACGGACAGCGCCCGGAAAATTCCCATCAGATCATTGGATAAATACAACGACCGGGCCTTCGCTTATTTTTGTGCAACTTGCGTACCGGCACGTCCTGTCTATACTCAACTCAGACTGAACATTCGTGAGGCCAGCGTCATGCGCATTCATCTTCAAAGTGCTGATGTGGTTGCGATAATCGCTATTGCGCTATTCACCGCACTCATGCTGGCCGTGCGTTTCCGGACGACGAGCTGGCGCGGAATCGTGTTGCAGGCGCTGATTGCAAATGCCGGCGCCATTGCCGCCGTAGTCGCTTTCGAAGTAATGACCACCTGATCTTTAGTAAGCACTCCACGTCCCGTCTAATACAGTAATCGATAAAACTTTCAATCGCCCTGGGCCATCGTTGAAACGTTTGCGTGCCATTCAAAAGCCCGAATAATACCTTACTTATTCATTACATTCCTCTCTCCACTCTCGCCACCCCGACGAGAGTGTTTTGGGGCGCCGGCTCATAGCTGCGCCCCGTTTTCTTTTCGCAAGTACTTTCGCAAGTACGTTGCCGGGCACCAATCGGCTGGATTATTGAGACAGATCGGTATAATCACCGCTTTGCCGACAGCCGGTCGCATGGCTCACTGCATATGATTCGCGCGTTACGCTCTCTGCCCCGATTTACTCTTCGGCGCGCACGCAGCCTCTGGTATCGCTATGGCATTTTCTGGGTTGGCGCGATTGCGGTCGGGCTCGTCGCGGTGCTGTACGCGAAGCTCATCGACTGGGGCTATAACGCGTTTCGTACCGTTCAGCACGACCATGTCTGGTTGCCGCTGATTCTCACGCCGGCGGTGGCCGCGTTATCCGTCTGGCTCACGCGGAAGTTCTTTCGCGGCTCGGAAGGCAGCGGCATTCCACAAGTCATCGCCGTATTGCATAGTCCGCCCGGACTGGGGACACGGCTGCTGTCGCCGGCCATCCTGATCGCCAAGATGGGGATCTCGTTTATCGCGATCCTGGGAGGCTTCACCATCGGCCGCGAAGGTCCGACGGTGCAGGTCGGTGCGGCGTTGATGTACAACCTGCGGCGACTGTTTCCGCGCTCGAACGCCCGCATTGAACGGCAACTCGTGCTGGCGGGCGCGGCGGCGGGGTTATCGGCGGCGTTCAACACCCCGCTTGCCGGCATTGTGTTCGCGATCGAAGAACTGACGCGCAGCTTCGAAGCGCGTACGAGCGGCGTGCTGATCACGGGCATCATCCTCGCGGGTATCGTCGCGCTCGGCCTGAACGGCAATTACACCTATTTCGGCACCATCGACGTCAGCGCGCATTTCCCCGGCTTGCTGGCGGTCGCCGTGGTACTCACGGCCGTCGTGACGGGCATCGCGGGCGGCCTGTTTTGCTGGTTGCTGCTCAATACGTCCAAATGGATTCCAGCACGTCTGCGCGAGATGCACGCGACCCGCCCGGTTGTGTTCGCCACGCTCTGCGGGCTGATTATCGCCGTGATCGGGCTCGTGTCGGGCGGCACGACCTTCGGCAGCGGTTACGCCGAGGCGCGCGGCCTGCTGGAAGGCCACGAGCAGCTTTCGCCACTGTATCCGCTGCTCAAGATGATCTCGATGATCGGCTCGTATCTGCCCGGCATTCCGGGCGGCATCTTTGCGCCGTCGTTATCGATTGGCGCCGGCTTCGGCAACGTGCTCCATATGGTCTTCAGCCATATGCAGCTGTCGATGCTGATTGCGCTCGGCATGGTAGGTTATCTGGCGGCCGTCACGCAGTCGCCGATCATGTCGTTCGTGATCGTGATGGAGATGATCAACGGCCATGCGCTGGTGATTTCGCTCATGGCAACGGCCCTGATTGCGAGCCGGGTGTCGCGCTTCTTCTCACCGCCGCTTTACGAAGCGTTGGCTCAGCGCTACATGACCCCGCTACCTTTGCCCGTGCCCCGGGCATCGCCCGAAGTGCCTGAAACGCCCGTCGAGGACCAAGAGCCAGTCACCAAATAGCGCTCGGGCAAACTTAATAAACGTAGATGCGTGGCACCGGATGATAAGCATACGGATGCGCCGGCACGACAATACAGCCACCCAGCAAGGTTGCGAGCAAGCCGATAATCAACAGTTTGGTTTTCATGTGGAACTCCGGTAACGGGTTCATTGGATGTGGGCGGCGCTTAACAGGCCGCCCGTGCGGCTAACGAGGTATCGGAGGGCGTCAAGCCCAGTGTCCGGGCATCCAGCGCCATGCACCGCCGCGTGCGATCCAGTGTCCCGGCACCCAGTGGTACCCCACGCGCTCGACTTGCCAATGCCCCTGATTCCACACGTACCGGCCGTGTTCCCAGCGCCAGTGGCCGTTGTCCCACACATAACCCACCCGCGCCGGCGGAACGGATTCCACACGCACGGGCGGCGGCGCATTCGGCGCCACGATAATCACTTCAGCCGACGCACTTCCAGCGACCGCCGCGACGCCGGCCAGAACAATAGCCGCCTGGGCAATGAACAAACGTATTTTCATGATCGGCCTCTTTGAGTTGGTCGCCTTGTATCGGCGATACACACTCAATGCGCGAGGCCACGGTTTAGCCGACAGCGCCCGTGTAACGACGATGGCTAAACTGCAACGGAATATTGATGTAAGTCGCTTATGCGACTTGAAGGTGCAGGCGCACTTGTGAAAAGGCCGGAATCCAGTGATTCCGGCCTTTGGATGCTGCACGCCAAGGAAATATTTCAGCGCTGGTTCAAACCGTCATCCACCTTCAAACCGATGGAATCTCGATCTTCACTTCGAGTACTTCGAGATCGTCCTGACGTTCGAGGCTAACCCGGATATCGTCGCTCGAAATCTTTACGTACTTGGAAATCACGGCAACGAGTTCTCGTTGCAACGCCGGCAGATAATCGGCGGGCGCGTGTCCGCCCGCTCGCTCGTGCGCGATGATCAACTGCAAGCGTTCCTTCGCGACCGAAGCGGACTTCTTTTTCTCGCCCAGCAAAAACGAAAGAATCGACATTGCGTCCCCTTACTTGTTGCCGAAGATACGTTGCAACAGACCTGGCTTCTGATAGTCGGTGAAGCGCAGGGACTTTTCTTCGCCGAGAAAGCGCGAAACGATGTCCTTGTAGGCTTCAGCTACGTCAGTGCCATCGAGGTGCACGGCCGGCAGACCCTGATTCGATGCATGCAGCACGGCTTCCGATTCTGGAATCACGCCGATCAGTTCGATCCGCAGGATTTCCTGGATGTCGGTCAGCGACAGCATCTCGCCTTCGCTCACGCGCTTCGGGTTGTAGCGCGTGATCAGCAGATGCTCCTTGATCGGCTCTTTCCCTTCAATCGCGCGCTTTGTCTTCGACGAAAGAATCCCGAGAATGCGGTCCGAGTCACGTACGGACGACACTTCCGGGTTCGTCACGATCAACGCTTCATCGGCGAAATGCATGGCGAGCAACGCGCCCGATTCAATCCCCGCCGGCGAGTCGCAGACGATGTATTCGAAGTCCATCGCGATCAGGTCGTTGATGATTTTCTCGACGCCGTCTTGCGTCAGCGCGTCTTTATCGCGGGTCTGCGAGGCTGGCAGGATGTACAGGTTCTCGCACTTCTTGTCCTTGATCAGCGCCTGGTTGAGGTTCGCTTCGCCCTGGATCACGTTGATGAGGTCGTACACCACGCGGCGTTCGCAGCCCATGATGAGATCGAGATTGCGCAGGCCGACATCGAAGTCGATAACAGCCGTTTTATGCCCGCGCAACGCGAGGGCCGATGCGAAGCTCGCGCTGGTGGTCGTCTTGCCGACGCCGCCCTTGCCCGAAGTCACCACAATGATTTTTGCCATTCCTGTACCTTGTGTTCGTCAATTAAATCCGCTCGCGTCCTGTCCGAAAAGCGCGCCGTCCCCATCAGGCGCGCCTGGCTGATTCGTCTCAGGCCTCTCAGGTCAGCCGCAGCGGTTCGATCATCAGTTTTTCTTCGTCGAGCCAGATCTGCACCGGCTTGCCCAGGACATCGGGGCCGAGCGGTGTTTCCATCGTTCTGTAGATGCCGGCGATCGAGATCAGTTCCGGCTCCAGACACGTGCAGAAAATGCGCGCGTCGAGGTTGCCGTGCACGCCCGCGAGCGCCCGGCCGCGCAGCGGCGCATAGATATGAATGTTGCCTTCCGCGATCACTTCCGCGCCGTAGCTCACGAGCCCGAGCACGACCAGATCGCCCTTCGCATAAACCTGCTGGCCCGAACGCAACGGCCGGTCGATGATGGTCGTCTTCGGCACCGGCGCGCTGGGCGCAGGCGTTTGCGCTACGGCCGCTTCGATCACGGCGGCGGCCTCGGTGTTCTCGACGCCCGCGTCCACCGACGGCTTCGGCGCGCCGCGCCGGTCGCGCGCTTCAAGCAACGGCAACGCGCCTTCGGACGCCCATGCCTGGTCCCCCGATGCAACTACGCCGATCGGGCGCATGCGTACGCTGTCGAGCAACGCCGCGAGTTCGCTGATCGATATACGTTCGCCGGCAGCCAGGCGGCGCACGTCGATGGCGACCGTATCGTTCGCGAAAAACTCGGGAGTCGCTTCGAAGCGCCGCGTGAGTTCCGTTCGCAGCGCGTCGAGGTCGGTAGTCTTGACGACAAACAGAAGCGTGTCGACAGAGCCGCTGCGCAATTCGAAAAAGGGCGTTTTTTTGAGCGACATAGGTAAAGCCAAAAATTTTGCGTATTTTACAGGCGTGACGCAAGCAAACGGAATATTTCAGATTGCCGCCCGAGCGCGGGCAGCATGGTGTGAAACGAGAGAAGCGAGACAGAGGACGGCAGGATGAGCGGCGACGGACAAGCCACGCGAGCCGTGGCCAATCCAGCCGCGACGAACGCTGGCGGATCAGATGTTCAGGTCATGCGCTCAGGTCACGTCACGGGAATCGCTCACGCGGCGCACAAGCAGCGTTTCATATTCCTCGGGATGCGCTGGAATCCGGCGACGTTCACCGGTAGGACCAAAGCCCAGGCGCTCGTAAAAACGCATGGCGTTGCGGTTTTCGTCGGTGACCCAGGCAAAGACGTCATGCACCCGCCGCTCCGCGAGCCATTGCGTGGCGGCGTTCACGAGCAACTCGCCACCGCGCAGATGCCGCACGGCAGGCGCCACCCACAACGCGTAGACGAACGCGCGCGGCGCAGGCGCTTCATCGATAAACGCACCGACCAAACCCGCCGGATGACCTTCGGTGTACAGGATAAAGGACGCGGTGGTGGGTGAATTCGCGTGGCGGTCGGCCGTTTCGTCGAAGCTCGCGACGTCGGCGGACAAGGCCTCCTCCAGCGTCTCACCGAACGCGTAAGGCGCCTCGCGCAATGAGGCCGTGCGAAGCTCGCGCAGGACTGCACCTTGATGCGCGGCGATCCTGCGAACAGTTAGTGAAGGACTCATGCGGGTGTTTTTCTCTCAAGCTTTCACAAGCTTCTTAAGCTTTCTTAAGCCGGCTTGGTCTATTTAATAGCTTCAACCGAACAGGCGAACGAGTCAAATCATTATTTCAGTCGATGCGCGAAGTGCCCTCACCGCGGGTCTCCCGGCCTGCCATCCCGCTCGTCCATGGTGCTTTATGGTGCCTCAGCGTGCATCAGGGTGCTGCGTATTCGCCCGTGCCTTCGGGCCAGGGTGTCAGCAATTCGAAGCCGTCGTCGGTCACCGCGACCATGTGTTCCCATTGCGCCGACAGCGACCGGTCCTTCGTCGTCACAGTCCAGCCATCGCGAGATTGCTGCGTTGCGGCGCGGCCTGCATTAACCATTGGCTCGATCGTGAAAACCAGCCCGGGCTTCAGACGCAATCCGGCTCCCGGCTGTCCGTAATGCAGCACTTGCGGATCCTCGTGATACACGCGGCCAATGCCGTGTCCGCAATACTCGCGCACGATCGAATACCCTTCGCGGTTAGACACCGTCTGAATCGCATAACCGACGTCGCCCAGCGTCGCGCCCGGCCGCACCGCCCGAATGCCGGCGACCATTGCTTCATACGTCGTGTCGCACAGCCGTTTCGCCTCGCGGCTCGGCGTACCCGCGTAATACATGCGGCTGGTATCGCCGAAATACCCGTCCTTGATGATCGCGACGTCGATGTTGATGATGTCGCCATCCTTCAGAGCCCGCGGGCCGGGAATACCGTGACAGACCACGTGATTCACCGACGTGCAAATGGTCTTGGTAAAACCCATGTAACCCACGTTTGCCGGAATCGCCTTCAGTTCTTCGACAATGAACCGGTTGCAGATCGTATCCAGCTCTTCCGTGGTGATCCCTGGCTGCACATGCTCGCCGATCATCGCGAGGACTTCTGCGGCCAAGCGCCCGGAAATACGCAGTTTTTCTATGTCGGCAGGCGACTTGAGTGTAATGGCCATGGAGCGTTGGTGTGTCGGCGCGCGATATGGATGGTTCGCTGACGCATTAATTCAGGATGCCGGCGATGATAGCATCGCGCGCTTTCCCGCTCTTTTTTCGCTCTTTTTTCAATGGCGCGTTCGATTGCCTTGCGGCCGCGCGACCTCATGCCTTAGGCTTTGATCCAGCTTGATTCAGTTTGCTTGGCTGGGGGTTGCGCGAGTTGTTTCTGCCCCTGATTTGCGGCCTGTTGCTGTTCTGATGTTGCCTTGTTTGTTGTCTTATTTGCTGCCTTGTTTCTACTGACGCCATTGCTTATGCTCTCACGCCGAGTTGTCCCGTTCACGTCCTTGTTTGCATCCGTGCTTGCGCTTGCTGCGTGCAGTTCCGCGAGCGTCCCTGAACTTCGCGCTTCGAGTCCGATGATCTTTGTGTCGTCGCATCGCCAGCCCCGTGATGTCCTGAATTGTTTGGAGGACAAGCTGCCCGCGGTGTCAACATCGAAGCTGGGTAGCGCCTCGGAATTGCTGGTTGGACCGAACGCGTGGCTGGTTACGCTCACGCCGTCACAATATGGGTCGACGGTGAAGGTGCAAAAATCTTCAGAAGATTATGGCGGGTTGCCCGAGCCTGAAATGCGCTTCGATATAGCGCGCTGCACGACCTGAATTCAATCGGCATCGGTCAAATAAAATCCCCGGCGAATAATCATTCACCGGGGATTTTTTAATATTGACGCAAGAAATTACTGAAACCAATCAGAAGTAGTAGTGAACTCCGACTGTGACGCTGTTGTTACTACGTTTGGTTCCGTCATGACTGTTTGAATCAGCGGTCCATTCTGCTGCGACGCTAACTTTTTTCATGAACTTATATTCAACGCCCAAGCCGCCATGAAGGCGCGCATTAGGCCAGGTTCCCGTCATGCCTAAACGCGCGTAGGGCATGATCGTGTTGAATGGCATTCCGGCCTTGAGATCTATACCAGCATCCTTATAGGTGGTTGAACCGTGATGAAAGTCCCCGAATACTTCCGCGCCGATCACGAACTGCTTTACATCGAATCCGTAGCCCGCGGTCAGGCCGGGGAAAGTGGTGGCATGGGACTTGACATTGAGGACGCCAGACGCGTCAGACCAGTTCTCACCCACCTTGATACCGGCGTAGGGGCCCGCGAACTCGCTTGCTTGAGCGCACGAAATACCGGTCAGGGCGATGACCAGTGCGGCAAAAAATTTCTTAAAGTTGGACATGGGGATTGATGCATAACATTAAATCGAAAAGCAACGTTAATTGCCACATTTCGTGCACATTCATTGTGAATATGAATTCACATGATTTCTGTTGATCTGAATTTCGCAACGAAGCGAAAGACTAAATTGCAGGGGCGTACAGGACCAATAAGAGCGATCCTAATTACCCGTTTTGGCGTTATTATTTATAATCTTTCCCTTCAAAACTGACTAAAGGGAACAATGTTGCGATGATTTTGTTCTCCATTTGCAACGCCGATCAATAGAACACCCACACAGTTTATTTAATCGAATGCAACGAATTACCGATTTGAACCGGAGATTGATATAACGGCGAGCTGGACAAGGATAAAGAAGTGAAATCGCGTTTTCATTTCGCGGAACGCTTCGCCTTTGCCTGGATATTCCCACCGCGCCCGCTGCCGGTCTCTCACCACGGAAGTACACGCATGAACCTCCTCGCTCTCAACGTCCGCGCAAGCTTGCTGGCCACAGCGGTGACTGCTGCATCGCTTTGCTCAACGGCAGACGCCCAGACTGCCGGCCCGGTTGCGGTCGCGCCGTCCGCCGACAATCCCGTCTCGCTGTCCGTGTTGCCGGTCCATGTGTATCGGTCGCCCTCGATTACCGGGACGTCGCAGCCGGAACCCGTGGCAAACCCCGCATCCGGGGCCGATGATGGGTCGAGCCGGCCGACGCCGAGCGTCGAGAAACCGGACAATTGGGCCTGCCGGACATCGAATAATCTGGCGCGAAGCTCCGCCAGCAAAAATCCCGACGGCAAATCGACCTTCGATATTGAACACCTGCTGCCGAAGTGCTGAGCAAGAGCGCATGGTGTGATGCGTGGTAGCTACGTGGATGGCTGAGTCGCACACCTTACGAGACGTTCTAGCTGCGCTAGAACGGCAAAACCCCCGCTGATCTTTCGATCAGCGGGGGTTTTTGAATTTGGCGGAAAGGGTGAGATTCGAACTCACGGTACGCCTAAACGTACACTGGATTTCGAGTCCAGCGCATTCGACCACTCTGCCACCTTTCCATTTACTGCAACCGCTTTAGTGCCTGTTACTGCTCTTTGCGGCCTTCGCTGAACGGGTCGATGCTCAGCGAAGAGGAAGATTATAGACGACTCGGAATCGATTTCCAACCCCTTTTCGTGAGCCGGTTACAACACACCGACTCATTGCGCCGCTTATTCCGATCCCACCACTTCCAGCTTTTCCACGCCACGCATGTACGGCCGCAATACGGCCGGCACCGTCACCGATCCATCCGCATTCTGGAAGTTCTCAAGCACCGCAACAAGCGTGCGTCCTACCGCCAGTCCCGACCCGTTCAGCGTATGAACAAATTCGGGCTTGCCCTGCGCATTGCGGAAGCGCGCCTGCATCCGGCGAGCCTGGAATGCTTCCGTGTTCGAGCAGCTTGATATCTCGCGATAAGTGTTCTGCGCCGGCAGCCAGACTTCCAGGTCGAATGTCTTCGACGCCGAAAATCCCATGTCACCAGTGCACAGCGTGATCACGCGATACGGCAGTTCGAGCTTCTGCAGAATTGCTTCGGCGTGGCCGACCATTTCGTCGAGCGTGTCGTACGATTTTTCCGGCGACACGACCTGCACCATTTCCACTTTATCGAACTGATGCTGGCGAATCAGGCCACGCGTATCACGGCCGTACGAGCCCGCTTCGGAGCGGAAACAGGGTGAATGCGCGGTGAGCTTCACCGGCAGCGCAGCGGCTTCGAGAATGCTTTCGCGCACCGTATTCGTCAGCGAAATCTCAGAGGTCGAAATCAGATATTGCGTGACCGTGTTTTCTTCGCCGCCCTTCTCCACCCGAAACATGTCGTCCGCGAATTTGGGCAACTGTCCCGTTCCGACCAGAATCTCCGGATTCACGATATACGGCGTGTACGCCTCCGTGTAGCCGTGCTGCTCGGTGTGGGTGTCGATCATGAACTGGGCAAGTGCGCGATGCAGTCGCGCGATCTGCCCGCGCAGCAGCGTGAAACGCGCGCCGGACAGCTTGGCGCCAGTCTCGAAATCAAGGCCGAGCGGTGCGCCTACATCGACGTGATCCTTGACCTCGAAATCGAACGAACGCGGCGTTCCCCAACGGCGCAGTTCCACGTTTTCAGTCTCGTCCCGGCCAACCGGCACGCTCTCGTGCGGCAGGTTCGGCACGCCGAGCATCAGGTCGGCGAGGCGCTTCTGGATGTCGTCGAGTTGTGCCGACGACGCTTTCATCGTGTCGCCAATTCCGCCCACTTCCGCCATCACCGCAGCAGTGTCTTCGCCACGGCCTTTCATTGCACCGATCTGTTTCGACAACGTATTGCGCCGCATCTGCAGTTCTTCGGTCCGCGTCTGGATCTCGCGACGTTCAATTTCCAGTGCCGCGAACGCAGCGGTGTCGAGGGTGTAGCCGCGTTGGGCCAGGCGCTGGGCGACGGCGTCGGGGTCTTTGCGCAGAAGTTGAATGTCGAGCATGGCAGGGCTGGTTCTTAGTAGGTGCGAATCCGCGATTTTAGCTCAGCACCGAAGGGTTATTGTCGCGCTTTGGCCGGGTTAGCCGTTGGGACTAAAGTTCGGGGCGTTTTCCGTTCCAGAAAAACCTGTCTCGAAATTAGTCGTTACGGTATTCATCAGCAATACCGCGGCACAGGACCGCGATCACTTCTTCTCGCCTTTGTTCGCGCGCCGCCATTGCGCGTCCATCTCGGCCAGCCTCGCCATCTTCTCGCCGATCTTGCCTTCCAACCCGCGCGGCGTCGGCTCGTACCAGTGCGGATCGCGCATGCCGTCCGGCAGGTACGTCTCCCCTGCCGCGAACGCGTCGGGTTCATCGTGGGCATAACGGTATTCATGCCCGTAGCCCAACTCCTTCATCAGCTTCGTCGGCGCGTTGCGCAAGTGCACCGGCACCCCGCGCGACTGATCCTTGCCGACAAACTGGCGCGCCTCGTTATAGGCCTTGTAGCCCGCGTTGGATTTCGGCGCGACCGCCAGATAAATCAGCGCCTGCGCCAGCGCCAGCTCACCTTCCGGCGTGCCCAGGCGCTCATAGGTTTCGGCGGCATCGAGCGCAATCCGCCCCGCGCGCGGATCGGCGAGACCGATGTCTTCCCATGCCATGCGCACGATACGCCGCGCCAGATAACGCGGATCAGCGCCGCCATCCAGCATTCGACAAAACCAGTAAAGCGTCGCGTCCGGATTACTGCCGCGCACCGACTTGTGCAACGCGCTGATCTGATCGTAGAACGCGTCGCCGCCTTTGTCGAAACGACGCAAATTCTCAGCAAGCGCGCTGCCCAGCAACGCCCCGTCGATATGCGTCGACTTCTGCTGCGCCGCCGCTCGCGCAACGATCTCGAGGTTGTTGAGCAGCTTGCGGCCGTCGCCATCGGCGGAACCGATCAACGCGTCGCGAGCGTCGTCGGTAAATGTGAGACCGCCCAGTTCGCCTTGCGCCCGGTCCAGCAACTCGGTGAGCTCGCTCGCTTCGAGACTTTTCAGCACATAAACGGCCGCCCGCGACAGCAACGCGCTGTTCACCTCAAACGATGGATTCTCGGTCGTCGCGCCCACGAACACGAACAGGCCCGACTCCACGTGAGGCAAGAATGCGTCTTGCTGGCTCTTGTTGAATCGATGCACTTCGTCGACAAACACCAGCGTCTGATGCCCGTTCGCCCGATGAATCTGCGCCAGTTCGACCGCCTCGCGAATGTCCTTCACGCCCGACAGCACCGCCGAAAGCGAGATGAATTCAGCGTGAAACGCCGCCGCCATCAAGCGCGCGAGCGTGGTCTTGCCCACGCCCGGCGGCCCCCAGAGGATCATGGAATGCGCTTCGCCGGACTCGAAGGCGACGCGCAGCGGCTTGCTGGCGCCGAGCAGGTGTTTCTGGCCGATGACCTCGTCGATAGTGCGAGGACGCAGACGCTCGGCAAGCGGAACATTGGCACGGTTTTCTTCGAACATGGCGCTCTGGAGGTTTCCGGATAGGTCTGGTGGTGCAATTTGGGCAAAGACAGCGATAATCGTGCGCTTTTCGAGACGGACGCCGCCGCTGCGTCAAAATGAACGTTTCGCCTCGAAAAACGCGAATCGAGCCGCAACGGTGATTATGACAGCCGCGGACGAACCGAAGAAACGCGCATGAACCGGGCCAAGCCCTACAGATAAGGACGAAACGCGAATGGGACAAGGGAACATGAAGGAGAACACAACAGGCGCGAGCGGCGAAACGGGCACATCGACTTACGCGCCGCTTCTGCCGGTCCCTGCCGGGCGCCGTGCGTTCGGCACATCGGACGCCTTCGCGTTGTGGTTTTCACTCGGCATCGGCTTGCTGGTGGCGCAGGCCGGCGCACTGCTCGTACCGGGCATGTCGCTGCCGCATGCGCTTGCGGCCATTGTGATCGGCACGGTGATCGGCGTGGTCTTGCTGGCGCTCGCCGGCGTGGTCGGCACGGATACGGGCCTGGCCGCCATGTCGTCGCTGCGCCCAACACTGGGACTGCGCGGTGCGTCCGTGCCCGCCGTCATCAACGCGGTCCAACTGGTCGGCTGGGGCTCGTTCGAAATCATCGTGATGCGCGATTCCGCCGATGCCCTCGCCAAACAATCATTCGGCCTCTCCATGCCGCTGATCTGGACCTTGATCTTCGGCGTGCTGGCGACAACGCTCGCGATCACCGGACCGCTGTCGTTCGTCCGGCGCTTCTTGCGTACATGGGGAATCTGGCTGCTGCTAGGGGGCGCGGGCTGGTTGACGTGGAATCTGCTGTCGAAACAAGACTTTGGCGCGCTGATGAACCGCCCCGGCACGGGTGAGATGCCGTTCGGCGCGGGTATCGACCTGGTGGTGGCGATGCCGCTGTCGTGGTTGCCGTTGATTGCCGATTACACGCGTTTCGGGCGCAGCGCGGGCGGCACGTTCCGCGGCACGCTGTTCGGATACGGAATCGCGAACATCTGGTTCTATGCGCTCGGCGCGTTCTACGGCCTCGCGGCCGGTGGCGGCGATGCGCTGCTGACCGTCGCGCTCGCCCAGGCGGCGGGCGGGATTGCGCTGCTGCTGATTCTCATCGATGAAATCGACAACGCTTTCGCCGATATCCATTCGGCCGCCGTTTCCACCGGCACGTTCTGGGCGAAGGCGAGCGTGCCGTTGCTGTCGGCGGCGTTCGGCGCGTTGTGCACGCTGATCGCGCTGCTCGTGCAGATGGGCAAATATCAGAACTTCCTGCTGCTGATCGGATCGGTGTTCGCGCCGCTATTTGGCGTGGTGCTGGTGGATCACTTTATCGTGAGAAAACGTCGCGTTGAAATCGCCGCGCTCACCGATCCGCGTGGACCCTACGGGTTCTCGGGTGGTTGGCACGTGAGCGGGTTTATTGCATGGGCGTTGGGAATCGCGGCGTATCACGCGATCAATCAGTGGCTGCCGAATCTCGGCGCGACGCTGCCGGCGCTCGTGGTCGGCGCGCTGGCTTATCTGGCGTTAGTGTCCGGGCGCCGGGAGCAACAACGGTCGTCGGCGACTTAGGCGGTAGGTCGGGCGGTGACTCGTGCGGAAATTCACGCGGTGAGTTCACCAGCGACTTAGGCGAGCGGTTCAGGCGTGAGGACCGTCAGATCCCCTCGCCCGCTTGCTGAGTTCGCTGGCTGAGTTTGCGTGCTAAGCCCGACTGAGCAGCCTATCCCGAACAAGCTGCACTACATTACCCGTTGATCACATCCGCGCCCTTCGGCACGATGAACTTGAACTGATCGGCTTTCAGCGGCGGATTTTTCTCGATATTCGAGAACGTCAGCAAGGTGACATTGCCGAACACGTCATGCAATTCCATCGCTTCGAGATTGCCGTTCTTGAAGCCGATACCAACCTGCTGGAATTGCGTGTCCTGTGCTTTCGGCGTCAGTTCCAGCCAGTCGATGCCATCCTTCACGCCCGCATCGCGCGACGTGAAATTCTTGTCGAGGTCATTGCTGCCGAAGAGAATCGCAGCCGGACTCGCGCCTAGAGCATTGCCCAGCGGGCGGATCGTGACCTGGTTCAGGTCTTTATCGTAGACGTAGAGCTTGTCGCCGTCAGCCTGCAGCACTTGCGCGTAGGGTTTGTCGTACGACCAGATGAACTTGCCCGGCCGCGCGAACGTGAACGTGCCGCTCGACGTGCCGCCAAGCCGCGACGCCATGCCCTGCGTAGCCGATGCAGCGGCCTTACTCGGCGCCTTCACCTCACGCTGGACAAAGTTGCCATGCGCCGCGTGAACCTGCGCGATAAACGCCTTCAATTGCTCGGTACCGCTTGCGAAAGCCTGCGACGCCAGCAGCATGGAAACGCCGAAAACAACGGCTTTTATTGTCCGGCTTTGATGTTTCATGGCCGATCTCAAAGTCGATCCCAAAACTGACTGCATATAAAAACTCTCCAGATAACCTTATTCGGCTTCACGCGCCGGCGTGAGGATTTCTCGATTGCCGTTCGAGGACATCGACGAAACGAGCCCCGAAT
This sequence comes from Caballeronia sp. LjRoot34, assembly GCF_964253815.1. Classification (NCBI taxonomy): domain Bacteria; kingdom Pseudomonadati; phylum Pseudomonadota; class Betaproteobacteria; order Burkholderiales; family Burkholderiaceae; genus Caballeronia; species Caballeronia sp. LjRoot34. The sequence goes on along the minus strand of NZ_CAXUSB020000001.1, from coordinate 923,369 downwards.
TTTCCATTTGTTCGAGCAGTCGTGCTGCCCGGTTATAACCGATCCGCAGATGCCGCTGCACAAGCGAGATCGACGCGCGGCGGTTCTTGATAACGATTTCGACGGCCTGGTCGTAGAGCGGATCGGCTTCGCCTTCTCCGCCCGCGCCCGCGCCGCCTGGCGCACCGTCCTCGCCATCGCCCAGCACGCCGCCTTCAAGAATGCCCTCGATGTAGTTCGGCTCGCCGTGCTCCTTCAGCTTGGCCACCACGCGATGCACTTCTTCATCCGAAACAAACGCGCCATGCACACGCACGGGCAATCCCGAGCCCGGCGGCAGATAAAGCATGTCGCCCATGCCGAGCAGCGATTCCGCGCCTTGCTGGTCGAGGATGGTCCGCGAATCGATCTTCGACGACACCTGGAACGCCATCCGCGTGGGCACGTTGGCCTTGATCAAACCGGTGATCACGTCCACCGATGGCCGCTGCGTGGCGAGAATCAGGTGAATCCCGGCGGCGCGCGCTTTCTGCGCGATCCGCGCGATCAGCTCTTCCACCTTCTTGCCGACCACCATCATCAGGTCAGCGAGTTCGTCGATTACGACCACGATGGTCGGCAAGCGGTTAAGCGGTTCCGGTTCATCCGGCGTCAGGCTGAACGGATTCGGGATCTTCTCGTCGCGCTTGGTGGCTTCGTCGATCTTGTTGTTGAAGCCCGCAAGATTACGCACGCCCATCTTGCTCATCAGCTTGTAGCGGCGTTCCATCTCGGCCACCGCCCAGTTGAGCGCGTTGCCGGCCTGCCGCATGTCGGTGACGACCGGACAAAGCAGATGCGGAATGCCTTCGTAGACACTCATTTCAAGCATCTTCGGGTCGATGAGAATCATGCGTACTTCGTCGGCGGTGGCTTTGTACAACAGCGACAGGATCATTGCGTTGATCCCCACCGACTTGCCCGAGCCCGTGGTTCCCGCCACCAGCAGATGGGGCATTTTCGCGAGGTCGGCGCATATCGGCTTACCGCCAATATCCTTGCCCAGACCCATGGTCAAAGGCGAAGCGGCATCGGCATAAACCTGCGAACCGAGAATCTCGGATAAGCGCACAGTCTGGCGGCGCTGATTCGGGAGTTCCAGCGCCATGAAATTCTTGCCCGGAATGGTCTCGACCACGCGAATGGAGACCAGCGACAACGAGCGCGCCAGATCCTTCGCCAGCCCGACGATCTGCGAGCCCTTCACTCCCGTTGCCGGCTCGATTTCGTAGCGCGTCACGACCGGACCCGGGTACGCGGCAACCACGGCCACTTCCACGCCGAAATCCTTCAGCTTTTTCTCGATCAGCCGCGACGTGTATTCGAGTGTATCGGCGGAAATGGTTTCCTTCACTTCCGGCGCGGCGTCGAGCAGAGCCAGCGGCGGCAGCGTGGAGTCGCCGGGAAGATCGGTGAAAAGCGGCACCTGCTTTTCCTTCTCCACACGCGCCGATTTGGCCGCCGCGACGGGAGGCACGATCATCACCGGCTCCTGCTCCTCGATCTTCACGCGCCCGCGCACCACCTTGCCTTCGCGCTTCTCAGCCGCCACCTCACCCAGCTTGCGGTCCCGGCCCGCCTCACGGCGCATTCTCGCGCCGGTGATGGTAGCCATGATGGCGTCACCGGTTTTTTCGCAGACGGACAACCATGAGAAGTTGAAATACAGCGACAAACCGATCGCCAGCGCGACCAGCAGGAACAACGTAGCGCCGGTGAAACCGAGCGCATGGGAAACCCCGTGCGCAACCGCCTCGCCAATCACGCCGCCCGGCGCCCGCGGCACCTGCACCTTGAGCGACCACATCCGCAGCGCTTCAATGCCGTCGCTTGCGGCCAGCACCAGCACGAACGCGAACGCCTCGGCCAGCCACGTGCGATCTTTCGATGGCGAGTCGTCGGCGTCAGCCGCTTCGTGATTCGTGATCCGCCGATAATTCGCGATGATCCGCCGCACCAGCAGCACGACCCACCAATAGGCCGACAGCCCGAACAAAAGCAGCAGGATGTCTGCTGTCCACGCGCCCACGCGGCCCGCCCAGTTGGCGATCTGGTCGACTTGCGCGGCGTGGGTCCAGCTTGGATCGTGGCGGCTGTAGCTCACCAGCGCCATGAGCAGGAACACGCCGAGCGCGACCTGCAAGATCCATCGAATCTCGGTGAAAAGGCGCGACATGCGGTGCGGCAATGCCTGCGCGCTTGCAGAATAGGTAGCTTTTGCCATTGATCCGTAAGGCTTTCTGACCCGCCGCACGGCGTGCAGCGGGTCGACAGGTTTAATGACGCATTGTAAACGCTGCGTTGCGATGATCGAGCAAAAATGGTCTGCAGTTTCACCCTGTAACACACGCGTTACACGCTGCAAGCCCTGCAGCGTGCTATGGCCGCGATTAAAAGGATCACTCGGCGAGCGTTCTTTACCCCCTTTATAATGGCGAACTCGCACCTAACTACAGGTCATCGGCAACGGTGCGCGGCAAGCGGTTAGCCGCCACAAGCGACTTTCCACGGTCCGCGTGCTCAAGCCGATATGAATCGTTCATCGATCACCGCGGATCAACGCGGATCAACGGTTCGGCCCTAACCACAACGGATTGCTCTCATGTCTTCGCCCAAACACGCAAAAGTGCTGATTCTCGGTTCCGGCCCCGCCGGCTACACCGCCGCTGTCTACGCGGCGCGTGCCAACCTGTCGCCGTTGCTTATCACGGGCCTGGCGCAGGGCGGTCAGCTCATGACCACCACCGACGTCGAAAACTGGCCCGGCGACGCAATGGGCGTGCAAGGTCCGGAGCTGATGCAGCGTTTGCTGGATCACGCCGAGCGCTTCAACACTGAAATTGTCTTCGATCACATCCACACCGCCAAGCTGACCGAACGGCCTATCCGCCTGATCGGCGACTCGGGCGAGTACACCTGCGACTCGCTGATCATTGCGACGGGTGCATCGGCGCAATATCTTGGCGTGCCGTCGGAAGAAGCGTTCATGGGCAAGGGCGTGTCCGCTTGCGCCACGTGCGACGGTTTCTTCTACAAGAACGGCGAAGTCGCCGTGATCGGCGGCGGCAACACGGCCGTGGAAGAGGCGCTGTACCTGGCGGGTATCGCCAAGAAGGTGACGGTGGTGCATAGGCGCGACAAGTTCCGCGCCGAGCCGATCCTGATCGACCGCTTGCTCGCGAAGGAAAAAGAAGGCCTGGTCGACATCAAGTGGAACCACGTGCTGGATGAAGTCACGGGTGATGCTTCCGGCGTGACCGGCTTGCGCATCAAATGCACCGAAACGGGCACGACCAGCGACGTACCGCTGCAAGGCGTGTTTGTCGCGATCGGCCACAAGCCGAATACGGACCTGTTCGTTGGCCAGCTTGAAATGAAAAACGGCTACATCATCACGCATGGCGGCCTGCAAGGCAACGCGACAGGCACAAGCATTCCGGGCGTGTTCGCCGCCGGCGACGTGCAGGATCACATCTATCGCCAGGCTGTCACCAGCGCCGGCACGGGCTGTATGGCCGCGCTCGATGCGCAGCGTTATCTTGAAAGCATCGATGAAAATCCCGCCGTGCACTCGATGAGCGCCGAAGCGGAACGGTAAGCAGCGGGAGAGGCGGCGCCCGATCAACACGAATTTGCGCGCCGCATGAACACGCCTCGGTATTGCCCGTACGGGTATGCCGGGGACAAAGAAACGCCGGTCGCGATCCCTTGGATCGGCCGGCGTTTTCGTTTGAGCGCGGTTGGAGGCGATTGAAGAGCGCGGTTGAAGGCGACCGAAAACGAGTAAGAAAACGCCCTCCGCGCCGATTTTTCCTCTTCCCATGTTAAAAAGGGTTTCCGAAAGCGGCGTGAACCGTGTTCTGCCGCCGTGCATCTTCTTCTGCCGTGTAATGCCCAAGAACCTGCCCCATCCGAACGAACCCAAGCTGAAACGCCAGCGCGACGCCGTGCCGGGCACGGCCACCGCTCCGCCCAAGGCCGCTGCGCCGACGCCGGAAGAATTGTCGGCGGTGTTGAAACGCGATGGCCTCGCCGGGCTCGGCGCGTTGCGCAGCTCCCTCGAGGCCGCTGCGGCCAAACGCAAGATCCAGCGCGCTGCGGCCGTGATGGTCGAGCGCGAAGCCGTGGCGGACGCGGATGTGTTTCGTCGTTCGATCGGTGAAGTAGCGCCGTTGAAAGTCCCGCCCCGCATGCCGCTGCCGCGCGTGCCGCCGTCGCCGCTGCCGTTGCAGACGCGCCTGGATGAAGAGGCCGTCCTGCACGAAGCGCTCTCCGACGAATACGATCCCGAAAGCCTGCTCGATACCGACGACTCCCTCTCCTACTGCCGCCACGGCGTGCGCCAGGAAGTGGTGCGCAAGCTCCGGCGCGGCGCATGGATCGTGCAGGCGCAACTCGACCTGCACGGCATGCGGCGCGAGGAAGCGCGTGAGGCGCTGTCGGAATTTATCCGTGAATCGGTGAAACGCGGGCTGCGCTGCTTGCGCGTGATTCACGGCAAGGGACTGGGATCGATCGGACGCGAACCAGTCCTCAAAGGCAAAGTGCGCGCGTGGCTCGTGCAGAAAGAGGAAGTGATCGCATTCTGTCAGGCGCGGCCTCATGACGGCGGCGCCGGTGCCGTGCTCGTGCTGCTGCAGCCCGGCACCTCATCGCAGCATCACAGTCATCCGCAAGACCGGGACCACCGGATTCACGATTCCGACCACCGGCGCGACCAGCGAAAGGGGCCGTAACCGTGCATCCCAGGCTCACGCTGGCCATCTCCATCATGGAGGCGTTCGCGATCTTCGCGTATGCGATTTCCGGGTTGATCGAAGCGAGAAAGCGCCGGCTGGATGCTGTCGGGGCCTTTCTGGTCGCGCTCGCCACCGCTTTTGGCGGCGGCACGATACGCGATGTGCTGCTGTCGCGCCGGCCGTTTTACTGGGTCCATCACCAGGATTACGTGATCGTCATCTTCATCATGGCGATTTTTGCACCTTTCCTGCTGCGCACGACCACACGCCTGTTCGATCAACGCGCGCTGCTGATTGCAGACGCCATCGGACTGGGCCTGTTCAGCATTTCCGGGACGTCGATTGCGCTCGATGCGGAGATGCCCGCGTTCACGGCGGCCATGATGGGCGTGGTGACGGGGGTGTTCGGCGGCATCATGCGGGACGTGCTGTGCAACGAGGTGCCGCTGATCCTGCGCGATTCGCGCCCGTATGCGGTCTGCGCGTTCGCGGGTTGCTGGCTGTATCTCGGACTCGACTGGCTGGGGCTGGAAGGGGTGTACAACGTGCTGGTATCGACCGGGTTTATATTGTTCGCACGGCTGGTCACGCTCAAGCTGGACGTGCGCTTGCCGCACTGATCCGAGGCCGCAGGAGCGTTACGGCAAATGCGCGGCCACAGCCCCGCCCACACGCGCGAGCGAAGGCCGCCGGCTATTTGCTACAATCTGTCCTCGATTTTCGCCTTATTTCTGGCGTCGTATTTACATCAACTCGTTACGTCAACTCCACCCCAACGGTCGATCGACCCGCAGACTGAACATGAATATCGAGCAAGCGCGTTTCAACATGATCGAACAGCAAATCCGTCCCTGGGATGTGCTGGACCAGGACGTCCTGAACCTGCTGTCGATCGTCAAGCGTGAAAATTTCGTTCCGGCCGCGTATCGCAACATCGCGTTCGCGGATCTCGAGATTCCGCTGCCCGCCGGCCAACACATGCTGTTTCCGCGAGTCGAAGCGCGGGTATTGCAGGAACTGGCCGTGAAAAAGCACGAAGTCGTGCTTGAGATCGGCGCCGGATCGGGTTACATGGCGGCGTTGCTCGCCGCACGTGGCCGTTCGGTCACCACCGTCGAAATCGAGCCCGAACTCGCGAAACTGGCCGCAGAAAACCTGACGGCGAACGGCGTGTCGAATGCGCAGGTCGAGCTCGGCGACGGCGCACGCGGCTGGAAAGAAGGCGAAACCTACGACGTGATCTGCGTGTCGGGCGGCCTGCCGGTCATGCCGCAGGAATTCCTCGATCAGTTGAAGATCGGCGGCCGGCTGGCGGCGTTTGTCGGCGGCGCGCCGGTCATGAAGGCGCAAATCATTACGCGCGTGGACGAAAAGCAATTTCGCGTCGCCGATATTTTCGAAACGCTGATCCCGCCGCTCAAGAACGCCGTGCAACCGTCGCGCTTCAAGTTCTGACACGACCTGGTTTCACGCTCGGACTCGCGTTACTGGGGCGAGTCCGAAGCGTCAAGTTGCACGCTGCACCTTTGTTTGTGCGGGTAGCACCAGCGGGCCGGCCGGCTCGCTGTCGCTGACCACTTTCACCGGAATCCCATGCAAAATCTGTCCGCACCCGAACTGGCCGAATGGCTCGCCGATACATCGCGTCCCGCCCCTGTCCTGCTCGACGTCCGCGAACCGTGGGAAATCGAAACCGCCAGGCTTGCCAATATTGTCGCCATCCCGATGCGCGATATCCCCGCGCGCAGCGAAGAACTGGACGACGAAGCGCAGATCGTCTGCATCTGCCACCACGGCGCCCGTAGCGCGCAAGTCGGCATGTTCCTGGAGTCGCGCGGCTTTACGCAGGTATTCAACCTGTTCGGCGGTATCGACGCATGGTCGCGTCAGGTCGATCCGGCCGTGCCGACGTACTGATCCGGCCGCTTTAGTATTCTCGTTTTACCCCGCACTCACCGATACCAACGAAGCCCAGGCCAAATACGATCAGGCGATCTCGCAGGAAATTGCGCGCAGAACGACCTTGAGTGAAGCTGGCGGCGCTGGAGCAGATCGTCGGGCATCTGGTGACCCGGGGTGGATGGCCTCGCGCGCGGCGTGACGCCGCCACCCGTTCCGGCCGACATGCAGCAATGGATCGATACGGCACGCGACGCGAACTATCAGGTCGTGCTCAACTGGCCGTAGCGAACTCGCAGCGCGAGACATTGAAGGCGAAGGCCGGCCATTACCCGACGCTCGATCTGATCGCAAGTTACGCGAAGAGCAGTCTGGGCGCGGCGGCACGTAAGACCAACGCGGTTGACCGCCTCTCGATGCCGCAATAAAAAACCGCAGGCTTCTTTCGAATTCGAAAACGAAAGAAGCCTGCGGTTTCTTTAAAGCCGGTAAAAACTCAAACCACGTTCATGGCCAGCGCGCTCTCGCGATAATGCAGGCTCGCCTTTTCGCTATCGCCGAGTTGCTCATGCAAACGGGCCAGCGCCCGATGCGTACGAATCTTCAACGGTTCGTTGTCCGCGAGCTTCAACGCCGATTCCAGGAACGCCTGCGCCTTGCCCCACAACTGCTGATGCAGACACAAGCGCCCGAGCGTGAACAACAGATCCGCGTCTTCGGTGCGTTCCTTGTGCCAGGCTTCGGCCCGCTGGATCAACGGCAATGCATCGCCCGGCGACGCACAATCCGGATAACGCCGCAACAGCCGCGCGTCCCAGTTGTGATTCAACGCTTCTTCCACGATCTTGCGCGCGTCGTTCCTTCTATCGAGTGCAATCAGCAATTCGGCGGCAAGGTCAGCAAGACGAGGCGATTGCCGCTCGGTCGCCGATAACGACTGCCAGAACTCCAGCAACGCGTCCGGGTTATGCCGCCGATCACGCAGCAGATTTTCCGCTGCGACCTGGCGCAAACGCACCGCGACCGCCGGATGCAGCGCCTCGCGTTTCTCAAGCGTCTTGACCAGCTTCAGCACTTCGCCCCAGTTCTTCAGCTGCTGCTGCGCGCGCAACGCAATCTGCTGTGCGTGCAGGCGCCGGCCGCCCTGCGCCTGCATCTCGGTCAACGCGACCAGCGCGCCGTCCGCGTCGCGGCCATCGGCGCGCATGTCGGCGGTGGCCATCAAACGCGCGTCCTGCCAGTCGCTGCCCTGCACCTTGGCGAGCCATTCGTCGCGACGTGCGTACTCGTTCATCTCGTGCGCCGCCTTGGCGCCGATCAACCCAGCAGCACCGGCGTTTTCATCGGCGATAAGGGAATCGCGCGCGGACTTCTCCGCCTTGGAAAAACGTCCCGCATACAAATGGCCGATGGCATCGCGCAACGCGGCATTGGCCTTCGCGAGCCGCGAGCGGGTCCGGTACGCCGACACCCGCTGCGGCATTTTCAGCACGCTGCGAATGGCGCGAAGCACGGCGTAGATCACGATGAACGACACCACCAGCGCCACCACGAACAGATTCAGCGATATATCCACCCGATACGGCGGCATGACCAACAGCACTTGCCCGCCGTCGAAGACACCGACGAGCGCCAAGCCCGCCGCTGCCGCGAACAGCAGTACAAACCAGATGAGTCCGCGCATCGTCATCATCCGCCTCGCTTGAACTGGTGGACCGCCGCGAGACTCGCGTTCAGATCAGGCACGGTGACGGCGAGCGACGCCTGATCGACTTGCTGCAAGAGCGCACGGACCGCCTTGACCTTGCCCGACGATTGGTCGAAATACCGGCCGAGCGCGGTGTCGGCGGCATGAAGATCCGACTTGAGCGCGGGTTCACTGCGCGACAGCAGCGACAAGCGCGCCGACAACAAACGCAGCTTCACGTTTTCGCGCACAAAATAACCTTGATCCGGCGATGCGAGCATGGCGTCGGCGTTATCGATGCGACGCACCGACACAAGGCTCGACAACTGCTGCCCGATCCCGCTGGCAACCTGCTCCAGCCAAACTTTCCAAACAGGCTGGCCCGTCGCGGCTGCGATGGAGGCGGTATTGCGCGGAGTATCGGCGTGGGCGGTGGCCGGCGTGATCGGCGCTTCGCCCGCCAACGGCAGGGAGTCGATCTGATCGATGGCCGTATCGAGCTTGATGGCCAGCCCGGTGAGGTCGGTGGACGGCGTTGCGTGCAGCTTGTCCATGTCCTGCGCGATGGCCTTGCGGATCGTCACGATCTGCGGACCCGTGGTCGCGGCCAGGCGCGTGTCCGCGCTTTGCAGTGCGAACAGCGCGAGCTGGACGTTGCCGGTGAGCTGCAACTGCTGGCTCGCGCTGGAGAGGATCTGCTCGACTTCGGCAAGGGTCCAGTCGTCGCGATTGCTCGCCAGATCCTGGTATTGCTGTTGCAGCGCCTGGCTTTGCGCCTGCGCGTCGGTGAGTTTGCCCTGGAACTGGATGATCTGCGTGTTGAGCGCCTGCACGGAACTGGCGGCCTGGTCTGCCTGGGCCCGCAACGCGGCCGTTTGCGTGTCATTCGCTTGCAGGCGTTGCGCGAATTGCGCATCGCGCTGATCGAACTTGCGGTTGAGCATGAAACCGCCCACGCCCGCGACCACCACGACAATCAGCAGCACCAGCCACAGCAGCGCAGTGCCCGCGCCGCCGCCACGCTGTTTCGGCTGAGACTCGTAGGGCGTGAACGGTGTGTTCGGCGGGTTCGACGCCGGGGGCGGCGTCGACGTAGCGGATTTCGGGGCGGTTTTACTTGAATCGATCGAATCAGTCATGCGTGATTGAGCCGGTTGGTGAGCCGGCGTTGAAGCCGGCCTGGAATCCGTCGGCGCGGACTCCTGGTTGGTTTGACTGGATTGGCTGAACGGCGCTGCCGTCGAGGCCTTGTATCCATGTTCCTGCGCTTTTGCAACCTGCGCGCCGGGTTCTTGTTCGGGTTTCGGTTGTTTCGCGGTCTGTTCCGTTCTTTCCGTTGCCGCGGCGAAGATGCCCGTGAGCGCCTGCACGATACGCTCGTCGCCGGCGCCGGACACCGTAATCGTATCAAAACCCGCTTGCCGCGCGGCTTCGGCAATACGCGGATGCGGGCTCACGAGCGGCGCGTGCTTGAGCGTGAGGGTTTCATCGACGGTGAGATGTTCGCGGGCAAGCTCTTCAAGATTGCGCACGCCTTCCGAGCTTGTCAGCAGCCACGCGTGCGGAACGCCGGCGAGCAATGCATGGATGCGTTCCCAGTCGCGCATGGACGGTTCCGGCACGATCCGCCGGTACGCCGCGACCTTCTCCACTTTCGCGCCCGCCGCGCTGAGCGCGTCCGCCAGCCACTCGCGGCCGCCATCGCCACGCACGATCAGTACACGTTTGTCCTTGAGGCCATCGGAACCGAAATGCGCTTCGATAGCCGCATACAACGCCTCGGAATCGTAACGGGGGTCGGTTAGCGCCGCCGTTGTTGCCGTTGCGCCGGGCGCTGGACTGATAAGCGGGCTGATGATCGTATAAGCCGGCTGCGCCACGCCTTGCCGGGCGAGCGCAGCCACGCTGCCGGGGCCGACTACGCCAATGGGTATCTGCGAAGGCCACGCTGAACTGAGCGCGGCAAACGCGTGGTCGACCGCATTCGGCGATACAAACACGACCAGCGCAAAGCCAAGCGGCGCGGGTGCGTAAAGTTCGCCGAGCGCGGCGTGCAGTGGCGCGGCATCGGCCACCGGGCCGATATCGATGAGCGGAAACTCAATTGGCTCGAAACCGGCGCGCTCCAGCAGCGGCAGTAGCACGGCCGATTGGCCCAAAGGACGCGTGACGACAACAGCGGGTCGCTGCGTTGGCCCTTGCGCCGATGAATGGGCAGATCCTTGAGCGCTCGCCATCAGTCGGCAGGCGACGCAGCGGGAGGAGCGGGAGGAATATGCGCGCCGCTCGCGGTGCTCAACTCACGGACGATATCCATTGCGCCCTGCGCTTCGAGTTCGGCCGAGACGCGACTGCCAAGATCCAGCGCGGCCTGTACGTCAGCGGCCTGGGCCGAGCCTTCGGCGCGCAGGACCCGCGTGCCATCGACCGTCGATACACAGCCGCGCAAATGCAGCACGCCGTCGCGCCAATCGGCATACGCGGCAAGCGGCACTTCGCAACTGCCGCCGAGCGAGCGCGACACCATCCGTTCAGCTTCGACAGCAGCGGCCGTCGCTTCATGATGCAAGGGCGCGAGCCACGCGGCAAGATTGTCGCGGCCGGCGCGGATCTCGATACCCAGCGCGCCCTGTCCTGCGGCGGGCAAGCTGATTTCGACCGGCAAGCTCTGGCGAATCCGTGATTCGAGGCCGAGGCGTTTCAAGCCGGCGGCGGCAAGAATGATCGCCGCGTAGTCGCCACGATCAAGTTTGCCAAGCCGGGTATCGAGATTACCGCGCAACGGGCGGACGTCGAGATGAGGGAACTGCATGCGCAACATGGCTTCGCGGCGCAGGCTGGACGTCCCCACGATGCTTCCTTCAGGCAGTTCCGAGAGCGACGCATAGTGCGGCGAGACGAAGGCGTCGCGGGGATCTTCGCGCTCAAGGATCGTGCTCAGCGTGAAGCCATCAGGCAGTTCCATGGGCACGTCTTTCAGCGAATGCACGGCCAGGTCGGCGCGGCCGTCGGCCAGCGCGGCTTCCAGTTCCTTCACGAACAGGCCCTTGCCGCCGACCTTCGATAACGTCCGGTCGAGAATCTGGTCGCCGCGTGTCGTCATTCCCAGGATTTTGACGTCGCAAGATGGATATAATTTGTGCAGCGCAAACCGCACGTGCTCAGCCTGCCACATGGCTAGACGGCTTTCCCGCGAGGCAATGACCAGAGTGTCGGGCGGTGGCGTGGAAGGCGTCTCGGAGTTCATTGCAAAGTCAATCGAATGACGGGATGGATAACAAACAATGGTAGCACGCACGCCATGGCCCAATTACAGTCGGACCCCGCGCCCGAACGCCACGGCGCGGGCTTCGAGCGAGGCGGCAGGACGGAGACAGCAAGGGTGTGCCGCATCGCGCGGCATCGCCGGGGCACGCATTTTATCGTGTGGCCGCGGTAGGGCGCCTTCGCAATCTCGGGTTTCATCCGCTACGGTGTAGTAAGGCATGGCAAAGCAGTCGAACGTCGCACCGGCAGGCGGTCTCGCGCCCTTTCGTGTTTTCTGGCGCCCGGCCACCCCGGTATCCTGTCTCTGGCTTTCAAGAGGAATTCAACGTGACGTCTCCCGGATCGGCGCGCAATGCCCGCCCCCGCCGCAACGCTGTATCGAAGGATGCTTCTTCCGCTGCGCCTGCCACGGCGCCCGCCGTTCGTAGCCGCGCGGCCACCGCTACCGTTACTGCCAGCAAGGCGTCCAAAACCGCCGCGCCCGTGAAAAAGGCTGCAACTGGGACAACTAAACGTGTGGCCAACGGCCGCGCCGCCGCCACGCCTGCGCCTGCGTCCGCGAAGACTGTGAAGAACGGCAAAGCCCCCTCGCGCACGCGCGACAACAAGGACCAGCCGCTTTTTGAGGACATCCGCTATCTCGGCCGCCTGCTCGGCGACGTGGTGCGCGAGCAGGAAGGCGACGAGGTATTCGATGTCGTGGAAACGATTCGTCAGACGGCCGTGAAGTTTCGGCGTGAAGAAGACAACGAGGCGTCGCAGACACTTGAAAAGCGCTTGAAATCGCTCTCGCCCGAGCAGACGGTGAGCGTCGTGCGCGCGTTCAGCTACTTCTCGCATCTTGCGAATATCGCGGAGGACCGGCATCACAACCGGCGCCGTCGGATTCACGCGCTCGCCGGTTCCACGCCGCAGCCCGGCACGATGGCCTATGCCATCGAACGCCTGAAGGCGAGTCCGAATGCGAAGTCGGCGCAAGCTACGCTGCAAAAATTTTTCGATGACGCGCTTATCGTTCCCGTCCTCACCGCCCACCCGACCGAAGTCTCGCGCAAGAGCATCCTGGATGCGCAGCACGAAGTCGCGCGGCTCTTGGCCGAGCGCGATCAGGAACTGACCGCGCGCGAACGGGCGCACAACGAGGCCATGCTGCGCTCGCGCGTCACCTCGCTCTGGCAAACGCGGATGCTGCGCGAGGCTCGGCTGAGCGTTGCCGATGAAATCGAAAACGCGCTCTCGTATTACCACACGACGTTTCTCGAAGAAATTCCCGCGCTTTACGCCGACATTGAAGCCGCGCTGACCGAACACGGCCTGCCCGCGCGCCTGCCGCCGTTCCTGCAAATGGGGAGCTGGATCGGCGGGGATCGCGACGGCAATCCGAACGTCACCGCGCCTACGCTCGTGCACGCCATCACGCGTCAGGCCACGGTGATCTTCGAACATTATCTTGAGCAGGTTCACAAGCTGGGCGCGGAGTTGTCGGTGTCGCATTTGCTGGCCGGCGCGAGCGATGCGCTGAAGACGCTGGCCGATGCGTCGCCGGACGCGTCGCCGCATCGTATCGATGAGCCTTACCGGCGCGCGTTGATCGGCGTGTATGCACGGCTCGTGGCGAGCGCCGACGAGCGGCTCGGACGCGGCCTGGTCGCGGCGCGTAGTCGTCATCCGGCGAAACCGTATGCATCGGCGGCGGAATTTGCAGCCGATCTGAATGTGCTGATCGAATCGCTGGCGGCGCATCACGGCGAGTATTTGTCGGCGCCGCGTTTGTCGCCGCTGGCGCGTGCCGCAGAAGTGTTCGGCTTCCATCTGGCGAGCATCGACTTGCGTCAAAGCTCCGATATCCACGAAGCGGTGATCGCGGAATTGCTCGCGCGGGCGGGCGTCCAGGATGACTACGCAGCGTTGCCGGAAGCCGACAAGATCGCGTTGCTGCTGAGCGAGCTCGCACAACCACGGCCGCTGCGCCTGCCCTATTTCGATTACTCCGATCTTGCCAAGAGCGAACTCGGCGTGCTGGAAACGGCACGCGTGACGCGTGAGAAATTCGGTACGCGCGCGGTGCGCAACTACATCATTTCGCACACGGAAACGGTCAGCGATTTGCTGGAAGTGATGTTGCTGCAGAAGGAAACGGGCTTGCTGCACGGACGGCTGGGACATGCCAAAGACCCCGCGCACGATGGCCTGATGGTGATTCCGCTGTTCGAAACCATCGCCGACTTGCGCAATGCGCCGCACATCATGGGCGATTTTTTCGCGCTGCCGGGCGTGGACAAGCTGGTCGAACTGCAAGGCGGCGAGCAGGAAGTGATGCTCGGTTACTCGGACAGCAACAAGGACGGCGGTTTTCTCACGTCGAACTGGGAGCTGTACCGGGCGGAACTGGCGCTGGTGGCTTTGTTCAAGCAGCACAAGACCACGCTGCGGCTCTTTCATGGCCGTGGGGGTACGGTCGGTCGCGGAGGTGGTCCGACCTATCAGGCGATCTTGTCGCAACCGCCGGGTACCGTCGATGGCCAGATCCGCACGACCGAGCAAGGCGAAGTGATCGCGAGCAAGTTCGGCAATGCGGAGATCGGGCGGCGCAATCTCGAGCTCGTGGTTGCCGCCACGCTCGAAGCATCGCTTTTGCCGCACGAGAACACGCCGGCGCAGTTGCCTCTGTTCGAAGCCACCATGCAGACGCTGTCCGATTCAGCGATGGCCGCGTATCGCGCGCTGGTTTATGAAACACCCGGCTTCAAGGAGTATTTCTTCGAATCGACGCCGATTTCGGAGATTGCAGAGTTGAACATTGGCAGCCGACCGGCATCGCGGAAACTGCAGGATCCGAAGCAGCGCAAGATCGAAGATCTGCGGGCTATTCCGTGGGGCTTCTCGTGGGGCCAATGCCGTTTGCTTCTCACGGGCTGGTATGGCTTCGGCAGCGCGGTGACCGGTTTTCTCGATGCGTCGCCGGATGCAGCCGAACGTACTAAGCGTCTTGCCACGCTCAAGAAAATGCACAAGACCTGGCCGTTCTTCGCGAATTTGCTGTCGAACATGGACATGGTGCTGGCGAAGACGGACATTGCGGTGGCATCACGTTACGCTCAACTCGTCACCGATAAAAAGCTCCGCAAGCATGTGTTCGGCCGGATCGTGGCGGAATGGGAGCGGACGTCGAATGTGTTGTCGGAGATCACGGGGAACAGCGAGCGGCTGGCGAATAATCCGTTGCTCGCCCGGTCGATTAAAAACCGCTTCCCGTATCTCGATCCGCTGAATCACCTGCAGGTGGAGTTGCTGAAACGCCATCGTGCCGGGGATGACAACGTGCGGCTGGGGCGTGGGATTCATCTGACGATCAACGGGATTGCGGCAGGGTTGCGTAATACGGGGTGATCCAGCAGTAGCAACGTGATCGCTTCATCGAAAAAGCCGGCTTGTGCACGTCACAGCCGGCTTTTTTTCATTACCTCGCCGGGAGAGTCAATTGTCGAATTCCCGGTGCACTTGATGCGCTGCGTGCTTCCGTGGCAAAGGGACCGTCGAGCAGCCGTCGCGCCGTTATGGGCCGTACAGAACCGCTGCGGGGGAACCGGCCGCGTCGGCAGCTTGCTCATCGAGTCTCATCCATCGCTCCAGGTTTTCGTCCGCATTTTCTTGCCGCCCGCAACGCTACAATGGCACCCTCTTGTACCGGTACAAGTCGCGCGGTTATTCTGGTATCTAAACTACCCGAGCCACTGCCGGACTTTCCAACGCGTGTATTGAACCTCATGCCCTTGTCACCCGCCGCCCCCGCTGCCAGCAAAACCGACGCCGCGCCTCCCCTCGACGCCACGCCGGCCCGCGCGCTTGGCGACTTCATCCGTGCGCATCGGGAACGGCTGTCGCCCATGGCCGTCGGCTTGCCGCCCGGCCCACGCCGCCGTACACCCGGCCTACGACGGGAAGAGGTCGCCCAATTGTGCGGCGTCAGTCCAACCTGGTACACGTGGATCGAACAGGGACGGCCAGTGTCGGCTTCCGCCGACGCGCTTGCGCGCATCGCCGTGGCGCTGCAGTTGTCACGGGCCGAACGGGCATATCTGTTTGAACTGGCCGCCCAGCGGGACCCCACCGAACCCGATCCAGCGGCGCAGGATGCGCCGGCAGCGCTGTTGAAGTCAGTGGAATTGATCGATGCACCCGCCTACGTCCTCGACCGGCAGTGGAACGCCTTGCGCTGGAACGCGCGAGCGGCGGAATTGTTCGTCGGCTGGCTGGACGGCGTTCAGGACCGCAATCTGCTTAGCTTCACGTTTACGGCGCCGGGGGCGCAGAGCTTGATCGTAGATTGGGAAACGCGCGCGCGAAGGCTGGTAGCGGAGTTCCGGGCAGATTCGATCCGCCATCTGAACGATGCCCCCACGCGAGCGCTGATCGATTCGCTCAGTGCCGCCAGCGATGCATTCGCGCGCTTTTGGGCGTCGCAGGACGTCGGCGAACGGGAGGGCGGGATGCGGGAATTCAATCATCCGACCCGCGGGCGCCTGGTGTTCGACCAGATTACGTTCAAGCCGGCGCATCGGGAAGATTTGAAACTGGTGATGCTGGTGGGTGCCGACGGGACATAACGACGGGAATAGCCCGCACACGCCCTCCTTCAAAGAGGGCGGTGCCCCCGCTCCGAGGGCCGTTCAATACGATAACCACTGCCGAGCGCTGCCGCATACGCGTGAGGCACACGAATCCAGGCTGTTGGCAAGTTCATGAACCGATAGCCCCAAAAAAATGCCCGACCTACGCGGTCGGGCAAAGCAGCCTCTCCCCGGCAGGGCCGGAGGAGAACGGGGACACATGGTGAGCTGTGCGTGCAGCGCTGATTGTTTCGCGGGCCGCAAAGCTCGTATCCGTTGGTACGCAGATAAAAGCGAAACGGATGCATCCGGATGCAAAAAAACCAGCGCGGTTTGTATCGATTATTTCTATAAGATCAATCGCGCCCACCCGACCGGTCCCATGACAACAACACTCCCCCACGACCCGACCCCCGACACCCTCGTGCAATTGCTCGATCGTGTCGCCAGCGAAGATGCCGCCGCGTTGCGCGCGCTCTACGATCTGACTTCCTCGAAACTGTTTGGCCTCGCGCTTCGTATATTGGTGAAGCGTGAGTGGGCCGAAGAGGTTTTGCAGGACGCGTTCGTCAATATCTGGCGATATGCGGGCGACTACAAAGCCGGCCTGTCCGCACCGATGACCTGGATGGCGGCGATTGTCCGCAACCGGGCCCTCGATTATTTGCGGCGGCAAAAGGCCAACGGGGCAAGCGCCGAAACAGAATGGAGCGATGCGTTGGACGATACCTTGCCGGCAAATGAGGCAGATCCTTCCGAGCAGATGTTGATGAGCCAGGAAGCACGGCAACTCGCCCTCTGCATGGGGCGGCTCGAAGCCAATCAGCGACAGGCCGTTGCGCTGGCCTATTTGCGCGATCAGAGCCACAGCGAAGTGGCCGATGTCCTGAAAGTACCGCTTGGCACAGTGAAGTCGTGGATTCGGCGCGGCCTCGAAAAACTGAAAACGTGCCTGGGAGGTCTGTGATGGATCTGCATCGATACCCAGGCCTGGTAGACCAGCTTGCTGCCGAGTACGCGCTCGGCGTGCTGCGTGGGGGTTCGCGCAGACGGTTTGAAGCTATTTCGCAGCACGACCCGGCGATTCGCCTCGCCGTGGAAACCTGGCGTTTGCGGTTGACGGCAATGAACGAACTTGGGGCCGCGGTCGCGCCGCCGCCCGAGATCTGGCCGGCGATCGAGCGGCGCTTGAATCTGGCGAACGCCCGGCGCGATGCGACGGCGGGCTCGGTTCCGTCCGTTGCGCCGGTTACTCGACCGAAGCCGAGCTGGTTCGAGAATCTCTCGTTCTGGCGTGGCTGGTCGATCGCCGCTACAGCCATTGCGGCGATCGCGCTGGTCGTGTCCATTCGAGAACTGTCGACGGTCGCGCCCGTTCCCGCCCCCGTGCCCGCGCCGCAAGTCGCGCAGGAACCGCGGATTGGGTATGTGGCGACGCTCGCCGATCAGCAATCGAACGCAAGGATGCTGGTGACGTGGGACGACCGCACGTCTGAAGTCACAGTGCGACGTTTGAGCGGCTCGTCAGATCCCTCAGATAAATCCATGCAGCTCTGGGGCCTGCCCAAGGAAGGGCACCCGGTTTCGCTTGGCGTGCTGCCAGTCGGGGGAACCGCGCGGTTCAAGGCGGCTTCTGTGAACGCGTATCCGATGTTGGCCGTATCCGTGGAGCCTGTCGGCGGATCGCCGAATCCGAATGGGCCGACCGGCCCGGTCGTCTATACGGGTAAGGTGATTCCAGCGGCTTGACGGTTATCGTTTGATCAAGGGGCGTCGCGAGGCGCCCTTTTCTTTTGCGCCTTGTCGTTACGTACGTATAGCTCCGATCGACCGGATTGCGCCGGACTAAGCCGCTTCCCTCCGTTCGATGGTTGCTCGTTCCCATTGCCTGTAAAATCGCCAGTTCCGCGGGTTTCTATCCGGATTGCGCCACACCCGGCCGCCTGCCATCGACTTTCCGCCCTCTTACGAGCATCACTATGACGTCCCAACTGCACAAAAAAGGCGAAGCCTGGTCGGCTCGCTTCAACGAACCAATGTCCGATCTGGTCAAGCGCTACACGTCATCGGTGTTCTTCGACAAACGCCTCGCGCTTGTAGATATAGAGGGATCGCTGGCGCATGCCGCCATGCTGGCCGCGCAAAAGATCATCGCCGATGCGGATTTCCAGGCCATCCAGCAAGGCATGACGCAGATCCGCGGCGAAATCGAACGCGGTGAGTTCGAGTGGAAACTCGACCTGGAAGACGTCCACCTGAACATTGAAGCGCGGCTGACGGCGCTTATCGGCGATGCCGGCAAACGCCTGCATACCGGACGCTCGCGCAACGACCAGGTCGCGACGGACATCCGCTTATGGCTGCGTGGCGAGATCGACCGGATTGGCGAACTGCTGGTTGAGCTGCGTCGCGCGCTGATCGATATTGCCGAGCAAAACGCCGAAACGATCATGCCCGGGTTCACCCATCTGCAAGTCGCGCAACCGGTAACGTTCGGCCATCACCTGCTGGCTTACGTCGAAATGTTCAGCCGCGACAGCGAACGCCTGCTCGATTGCCGCAAGCGCGTGAACCGCCTGCCGCTTGGCGCAGCAGCACTCGCCGGAACAAGCTATCCGATCGATCGTCACGCGGTGGCCAAGACGCTGGGCTTTGACGGCATCTGCGCGAACTCGCTCGATGCTGTCTCGGATCGCGATTTCGCCATTGAATTCACCGCGGCCGCCGCGCTGATCATGACGCACGTGTCGCGCTTCTCCGAAGAACTCGTGCTGTGGATGAGCCCGCGGGTTGGGTTTATCGACCTGGCTGACCGTTTCTGCACCGGTTCGTCGATCATGCCGCAGAAGAAGAACCCCGACGTGCCGGAACTGGCGCGCGGCAAGACGGGGCGCGTGAACGGGCATCTGGTTGCTTTGCTCACGCTGATGAAGGGCCAGCCGCTCGCGTACAACAAGGACAATCAGGAAGACAAGGAACCGCTGTTCGATACCGTCGATACCGTCTCCGACACCCTGCGCATCTTCGCCGAAATGGCAGCGGGCATCACGGTGAAGCCGGATGCCATGCGCGCAGCCGCGCTGCAGGGTTTCTCGACGGCGACCGATCTCGCGGACTATCTGGTGAAACGCGGCCTGCCGTTCCGCGATGCACACGAAGCGGTGGCGCTGGCCGTGCGGATCTGCGTGGACCGCGGCTGCGATCTGGCGGATCTGACGCTTGATGAAATGCGCGCGGAATTGCCGAACGTGGCGCGTTTGATTGGCGACGATGTGTTCGAATATCTCACGCTGGAAGGCTCGGTCGCCAGCCGGAATCATGCTGGCGGAACCGCGCCGGAGCAGGTTCGGGCGGCGGCGAAGGCGGCTCGGGCGGCGTTGGGGTAATTAAGGCGCCCGGCTAAGCCCGGCGCTAGACCGATATCGATATCGATCGTAGCTAATTTGGCTACGATCGTAGCCGATCTGGCTACAGTCTCGCGCGGCGATTGCGCAGAAGCATGCATTCAACTCCGTTGTTTCCGGTACGCCCATGATCATCCGCCCCAAACTCAACTGGTTCCGCATGCTGTTCGTCTGGCGCGGGTCCGTATTGCCGCAGCTATTACCGCGCCTTGCATTGATCTTCGTGTTGTCAGTCGCGGCGATCGTGATGCACGACCACGTGCGCAATTATCCGGTCGGGCTCGGCACGCCACCGTTCGCGCTGGTTGGCATCGCGCTCGCCGTGTTCCTCGGCTTTCGCAATAGCGCGAGTTATGAGCGCTGGTGGGAAGGCCGCAAGCTGTGGGGTTCGCTGTTGATCCACGGCCGCTCGATCGCGCGCCAGGCGCTGACATTGCCGCGCGGCGTAAAAGACGAAGACACGCGCGAGTTCATCGCGGCAATCGGCGCACTGGGTCATGCGCTGCGCCACGAAATGCGCCGCACGGATCCCCTCCCCGATCTTGCCACGCGCCTTCCGTCCACGCTTTATCAGCGCGTCGCTCAAGCGCAATATCGCTCGGCCATGATCCTGCGATGGCTCGGCGAATGGGCCAGCACTCGCGCTCGCGAAGGCGCATTCGACGGCTACGCCGTGCTCGCATTCGAGCAAAATCTGAACGAGTTGTCCGCGGTGATCGGCGGCTGCGAACGGCTGGCATCGACGCCCTTGCCGTTCTCGTATTCGGTGATGATCCACCGGACCGTGTATCTGTTCTGCGTGATGCTGCCGTTCGGTCTTGTCGATGGCGCCGGTTTGCTCACACCCTTGTTCGCGCTGCTGGTCGCGTACGCGTTCATGTCGCTGGAGGCGATCGCGGCGCAGATCGAGGATCCGTTCGGTCTGGAAGAAAACGACCTGGCGTTGACGGCATTATGCGAGTCGCTGGAAAACGCGCTGCACGATATGGCCGCCGATCCCGCCTTCGCGCGACCACCGAAGGCATTGCCGGAACCGGGCGTGGCAGAGCGTCTTTTTATTGTTACCTGAACTAAAAAGGCCCGCGCAATGCGGGCCTTCTTCATTCCTACGTTCTTACACCGTCACGTCAACGCTCGACTGCCACGCAATCGACGAAATACTCGATACGCCCATTGATCATCTCCCCGACCAAGCCGTGGATATCCGTATGGAAGCCCGGGAAGCGTTCGTTGAACTCACGTGCGAAACGCAAATAATCGACGATCGTCTTGTTGAACCGCTCGCCCGGAATCAGCAACGGAATACCCGGCGGATATGGCGTCAGCAGAATGCTGGTCACGCGTCCTTCGAGTTCATCGATAGGCACGCGATCAATCTCGCGATGAACAAGCTTTGCATACGCTTCGGACGGCTTCATGGCCGGTTCCATGCTGGAAAGATACATTTCAGTGGTCAGTCGAGCAATATTATTGGCCCGATAAACGCTGTGAATCTGCGCGCAAAGATCCCGCAATCCCATGCGCTCATACGACGGATGCAGCGCAATGAAATCAGGCAGCACACGCCACAACGGCTGGTTGTTGTCGTAGTCGTCCTTGAACTGCTGCAACTCGGTAACCATCGAATTCCAGCGACCCTTCGTAATGCCGATCGTGAACATGATGAAGAACGAATACAGCCCGGTCTTCTCCACGATAATCCCGTGCTCCGCCAGATACTTCGTCACGATCGCGGCCGGAATCCCGGTCTCGCCGAACTCGCCGTCCACGTCGAGTCCAGGCGTGATGATGGTCGCCTTGATCGGATCGAGCATGTTGAAGCCCTCCGCGAGCGGCCCGAAACCGTGCCAGCGATCGTTCGGCTTCAACACCCATTCCTCACGGTCCCCAATGCCCTCTTCCGCCAGCGCTTCCGGTCCCCACACCTTGAAGAACCATTCGTCGCCGTATTCGTCGTCGACCTTGCGCATCGCGCGGCGGAAATCGAGCGCTTCCGCAATCGACTCCTCCACCAGCGCGGTGCCACCCGGCGGCTCCATCATGGCCGCGGCCACGTCGCAGGACGCGATGATCGCGTATTGCGGACTGGTCGACGTATGCATCAGGTACGCCTCGTTGAAGCGATGCTTGTCGAACGTGCTGTTCTCGGAGTCCTGAACCACGATCTGCGATGCCTGCGAAATTCCCGCCAGCAGCTTGTGCGTGGAGTGCGTCGCGAACACCAGCGCGCCCGTACGCGGACGCCCCGCGCCAATCGCGTGCATGTCCTGATAAAAGTCGTGGAACTCGGCGTGCGGCAACCAGGCTTCGTCGAAGTGAAGCGTGTCGAGCATGTCGCCAAGCAGGTCCTTGATCATCTCGACGTTATAGACAATACCGTCATACGTGCTTTGCGTAATGGTCAGAATACGCGGCTTCACGTTCGGATTTTTAGCGAGCGCCTCGCGAGCAAACGGATTTGCTTCAATCTTCCTGCGAATGTTTTCCGGCTTGAACTCGTCGCGCGGAATGGGTCCGATCAGGCCGAAATGATTGCGCGTCGGCGTCAGGAACACGGGAATGGACCCGGTCATGGTGATCGCGTGCAGGATCGACTTGTGGCAATTGCGGTCGACCAGAACGATATCGCCGGGTGCAACGGTCGCGTGCCAGACAATCTTGTTCGACGTCGACGTGCCGTTGGTCACGAAGAACAAATGGTCCGCGCTGAAAATGCGCGCCGCATTACGCTCGGACGCCGCGATCGGCCCGGTGTGATCGAGCAACTGGCCGAGTTCATCGACGGCATTGCAGACGTCCGCCCGCAACATGTTCTCGCCGAAGAACTGGTGGAACATCTGCCCGAGCGGGTTCTTCAGGAACGCAACGCCGCCCGAATGCCCCGGGCAATGCCACGAATACGAACCCTCTTCCGCGTACTGCACGAGTTCCTTGAAGAACGGCGGCGCGAGCGCGTCGAGGTAGACCTTCGCCTCGCGGATAATATGGCGCGCGACGAACTCCGGCGTGTCCTCGAACATGTGAATGAAACCGTGCAGCTCGCGCAGGATGTCGTTGGGCAAGTGCCGCGACGTGCGCGTTTCGCCGTACAGAAAAATCGGGATATCCGCATTGCGTCGTCGCACTGCTTGCACGAACGCGCGCAACGCGACGATCGCGGAGGCCAGCTCCGGCGTATCGCCTTCGGCCACCACGACGTTATCTACATAGGGCAGCAATTCGTCGTCGTCGATCGACAGGATGAAGCACGACGCGCGGCTTGATTGCTGCGCAAACGACGTCAGATCGCCGTAACTCGTCAGCCCGAGCACCTCGACGCCTTCACCCTGGATCGCCTCGGCGAGCGCGCGGATGCCGGAACCCGAGATGTTCTCGGAGCGAAAATCTTCGTCGATGATGACGACGGGAAAACGGAACTTCATGCGGCGAATCTCCAAATGGAACGACCGCTGGCCGAGTTGTGCGTGCTCGATTCCAGCGGTCTTTCAAAAAGCGTTGCAATGACGTTTCGAACGATCAAGAAACGTCAGGTTTTCGGCAGCGTTACGCCGATTTGCCCTTGATACTTGCCCCCACGATCGGCGTATGAGGTCTCGCAGATCTCATCGCTTTCAAAGAAGAGAACCTGCGCCACGCCTTCGTTCGCGTAGATTTTGGCAGGCAAAGGTGTCGTATTCGAGAATTCGAGCGTCACATATCCTTCCCATTCCGGCTCGAACGGCGTCACGTTCACAATGATCCCGCAGCGCGCGTACGTGGATTTGCCGAGGCAAACCGTCAGGCACGAGCGCGGAATCCGGAAATATTCGACCGTCCGCGCAAGCGCGAAGGAGTTCGGCGGGATGATGCAGACGTCGCCCTTGAAGTCGACGAACGATTTCTCGTCGAAATTCTTAGGGTCGACAATCGTCGAATTGATGTTGGTGAAGATCTTGAATTCGTCTGCCACACGAATGTCATAACCGTAGCTGGACGTGCCATAGCTCACGATCTTGCGGCCATCTTCAGACACTCGCACCTGGTCGCGCACGAACGGCTCGATCATGTTGTGCGCTTCGGCCATGCGCCGGATCCACTTGTCGGACTTGATGCTCATAGGGAACGCTACCCAACGAAAGAGGCGGCTTGGAGAGGGCCGCCGGGCTTGAAACAGGGCGTGGCCGGAGACTCGGGATGAATGCAGAAGCACGCCGAAGCCAGCCAGACCAGACGAGAAGCGCGTATTTTACTTGATGCACCGGCCGCGCGGCCGGCTGCACGAGGCGGCTATGCCAACCGGCCGGGTCACGCGCCCCAACAGCCTGATTTCATTGGAAGATCACTGCCGGATCATTGTCGAATTACGCCGCACGCGAGAGCGGGACCGGCGCCGTGCGGCACGATGGCGTAGGTGTCTGCTGCGTCGCGATGAAGCACGATGGCGCGCGACAACACCGACCGCACGCCGTCGAGCGACACGTCCGGCGCGACGATGAACCCCGTCGCCGTACCGTTTGCGTCGGCGCGAATGCTGGCCAGGTCGCCTTCCACCTTGGAGCCGGAGTCACTACGCTCGGACGCGGGCGCGAATACGGGGCCGACGTCGGACGAGGCTGGAATGATGCAGTCCCCACGCTCATGAATCTGCAGCGCGTGCTCGCTGTTGGGTGGCATTCCCGACAGGTTGTAAGACACCTGGACGCCGTCTGAGCGTTCGATGAACGTGACCGTGCCGGTCGCCGCATTGCCGCCGGTAGGCTGCAACGTGGCGTCGGCACGTTTTTCGTGGTTCTGGAACAGAAGGCCACAGCCGCCGAGCAGCATGACACTGGCCAACACGCTGACAGTCGTGCTCAAACTCAGTATCACGCTCGGGACCGGGTGTCTCGCGGCAGGCAGTCTGCGCGATTCAGGCCCGTCGAATCTTTGTTTCATGCGATCCTCATGGCGACCCGCGACCACCCCGTGTGTTCACCCGGCTGCGCCAATCAAGGCGACATGATACCGCGACACGCGCCGCTAAAATCGCCCGTGCCCCGCTGCGCTCTAAGTGTTTTGCACTACGATGCTGGGGAACATCGACGTCATGTCGCGCTGGCGTTCGGCAATCGAAATGGCCACCTTGCGCGCGATTGCCCGGTAAGCGTCAGCAATCTTGCTGTCAGGTTCCGAGATCACCGTCGGCTGGCCCGCATCGGTTTTCTCGCGGATCGCGATATCGAGCGGCAAGTGACCGAGCACCGGCACGCCATATTCCTTCGACATCCGCTCGCCCCCGCCCGCCCCGAAAATATGTTCTTCGTGGCCGCAATTCGAGCAGATATGCGTGCTCATGTTCTCCACGATCCCCAGGATCGGGATGCCCACTTTCTCGAACATCTTCAAACCCTTCTTGGCGTCGAGCAACGCGATGTCCTGCGGCGTGGTGACAATCACCGCGCCCGTGACAGGCACTTTCTGCGAGAGCGTGAGCTGGATGTCGCC
Organism: Caballeronia sp. LjRoot34; assembly: GCF_964253815.1. Taxonomy (NCBI): domain Bacteria; kingdom Pseudomonadati; phylum Pseudomonadota; class Betaproteobacteria; order Burkholderiales; family Burkholderiaceae; genus Caballeronia; species Caballeronia sp. LjRoot34. The sequence goes on along the minus strand of NZ_CAXUSB020000001.1, from coordinate 898,282 downwards.
GGTGCCGGGCGGCATGTCGACGACCAGGTAATCGAGGTCCTTCCAGTTGGTCTGGCGCAGCAGTTGTTCGAGTGCGGACGTGACCATCGGGCCGCGCCATACCATGGGGTTGTCCTGTTCGATCAGGAAACCGATCGAGTTGGCCTGGATGCCGTGGCCGATCATCGGGTTCATCGACGTGTTGTCGGGCGATTCCGGACGGCCGCTGATGCCGAGCATCATGGGCAGCGACGGGCCGTAGATATCGGCGTCCAGCATGCCTACCGATGCGCCTTCCGCGGCCAGCGCGAGCGCCAGGTTCACGGCGGTCGTGCTCTTGCCGACCCCGCCCTTGCCGGACGCGACCGCAATGATGTTCTTCACGTTCGGCAGCAGCTTGACGCCGCGCTGGACCGCGTGCGCGACCACTTGCGAAGCCACCGTGACCTGTACGCCGGCCACGCCCGGCACGCTGGCGATGGCGTCCGCCACGAGCGCACGGATGATGTCGAACTGGCTTTTCGCCGGATAACCCAGCACGATGTTCACGGTGACGTTTGCCCCGTCTACGGCCACGCTGCGGATGCTTTTCGTGTCCGCGAAAGTGCGGCTGGTATTCGGATCGATCAAACCGCTGAGCGCGGTATCGATCTGGGCGCGATCAAGACTCATCGAAACTCCAGGGGAACGCTTTTTGCTTTAGCGGATCGAATGTTCCGCGCGCAAAGTATGAAATTGAAAGGAATTGTTGCACCACGTTGCGTCGCAGCACTGGGCGATGCACTATCCGACGCTGCCATGATTCGGGGACGCATCGTTATAATCGCTTGAATCCTTGGCCGTATTGTAGTGGCAGCCGTAACGACGCGCCGGAAGACCCTTCGGGCTGTCGGTGTCGGCTTTGTCTGAATTGGTATCCTGGAGAATGAACAAATGAACTCGAAAATGATGACCCGCTTGTGTGTAATCGCCGTTGCGGGCGCGCTTGTCGCCGGTTGCGCCACCCAGCAAGGCAATAACGCCGCCGTTGGCACGGGCATTGGCGCGGCGTCGGGCGCGGCGCTTGGCGCGATCTTCGGCGGCGGCAAGGGTGCGGCCATCGGCGCGGGCGTAGGCGCGGCGGCGGGCGGCATCACCGGTTACAACTGGCAGGCCATCAAGGGCAAGCTGACCGGCGCAACGAAGGGCACGGGCACGCAGGTGACGGAACAGCCGGACGGATCGCTGAAGGTCAACATTCCGAACTCGATTTCGTTCGATACCAACAGCTACGCCATCAAGCCAGGTTTCGCGCCGGTGCTCGACCAGGTCACGCAAACGCTCACGCAGCATCCTGAGTTGATTGCGCAAGTGGTTGGGCATACGGACAGCACCGGCCAGCCGGCTTACAACCAGACGCTGTCGCAAAATCGTGCACAAAGCGTGGCTTCGTATCTGGCTAGCCACGGCGTGGCACCGCAGCGTCTGTCGGCGCAGGGCATGGGCCAGACGCAACCTATTGCTGACAACAGCACTGAATTGGGCCGTGCGCAGAATCGTCGCGTGGAAATCTATTTGCGCGCGACCGCGCAGCCGGGTCAGGTTCAGTAAGACGTTTGATTTATGAGGGGGAATGGCGCTGTAGCCAGGGTCGGAGATTCAATTTCAAGCTCGGAGATTCAATTCGTTTCGCGGCGAAATAGTAAACCCGCTGCGAACACGAAAATATTTGAAACTTTGCCCTTGCTGTCCGTGTCTGTCTTAACGGTAGGTGGCTGGCTTTGCCGCCACGTGCCATTCTCCTCTTGTCGTTGTTGCTCCGGGGCCGTTGATCGCCCCGGTTTTTTTTCGTCTGGAATTTTTCGTCTGGAATTTTTTTTGGGGCGCAGGGTGCGTCAGGGCCTTTGGTCGTTTTAAGGTTTTGTCTGGGATTTTAGTGCCGGATTGCTAGGGTCCTGGGGTTGGGGGTTGCTAGATTCCGGGGTTGGCGGTTGGGGTCAATGCTGGGGCGGTGCTTTCGGCCGTGGTGGTCTGCGTGAGTCGGATTTTCTCTTTATCACTGTTAGCCACTGTGCGTGGCGGCACGTCATTTCTTTGTCCAAAGCGACAAAGAAACGAAGCAAAGAAAGCGCTTTCAAACACGCTACCCTAAGTGTCCACAGCGTGCAGTTTTCATTCATAGGTGCCCCAAAAGCACGGTGCTCGCCAGAGCCACGGATGTTTGAAACCCTCCTTCTCGCGAATCCTGACACGAACACGCTTCGCCCCGTACGCTCTCGGGCAAGCACCATTGCCAAGGAATCCGCACGGCATCACGCGTTCTGGCTGCCGCACTCTTCCGCGTGTCAGCTACGTGGTCTGACCGTTATGTCGGTAGTTCGCGGCACCACGCGTGTTGCTGCTCCAGTTTTGGTGAGTTACCCGCGTGGCCCCCACAGTTATTTGCGTGGGTACGGCCTTACACATCTTCGCGACCTCGTTTTCAGCAGGGTTGGCGACGTGGTTCGAGGCGCGTACACATTTGGAGGGTGGTCGTCCGCGGATAGCGCGGGGTGTCCCTTGGGCAGGTTCAATCACTGGTGGCGAAGCGTGTGGGTATCGGTGTTCGGAGAAGGAGGGGTTCAAACATCCGTGGCTCTGGCGAGCACCGTACTTTTGGGGCACCTATGAATAGAAACTGCACGCTGTGGACACTTAGGGTAGCGTGGTTGAAAGCGTTTTCTTTGCTTCGTTTCTTTGTCGCTTTGGACAAAGAAATGACGTGCCGCCACGCACAGTGGCTAATAGTGATAAAGAGAAAATCCGACTCTCGCAGACCACTACGGCCAAAAGCACCAACCCGGCACTGACCCCTGACCACTAACCCCAAAACCACCACCCCGGCATTGACCCAGAACCGCTAACCCCAGAACCTGGCCCCCACCACCAACCCGAACACCCCGCACGCCCACCCCGTCCCCGAGTGCGAACGAAAGCCCCTTGACTGTTAGAATCGTGATTCGCTTTTTCACGCAATCATTGAATTCTTCAACCGCAGGGCCAGCGCCTTATGTCAGCACCCACCTCGTCCACACCCGTCTCCGCAGCGGCGTCAGCCACCCCTGGCCATCGCCGGATTCTCGTCACGTCCGCGCTCCCGTACGCGAACGGCCAGATTCATATCGGCCATATGGTCGAATACATCCAGACCGATATCTGGGTGCGCTCACTGCGAATGCACGGTCACGAGGTCTACTACGTCGGCGCCGACGATACCCACGGCACCCCCATCATGCTGCGCGCCGAGCAGGAAGGCATCACGCCGAAGCAGTTGATCGAGCGCGTGGGGAAAGAGCACAAACGCGATTTCGACAGCTTCGGCATCTCGTTCGACAACTACTATTCCACCGATGCCGAAGAAAACCGCGTGCTGTGCGAATCCATCTACGAGTCGCTGAAGGCGGCCGGTCTGATCGACGCGCGCGATATTGAGCAAGCCTACGATCCGGTCAAGGAAATGTTCCTGCCGGACCGCTTCGTCAAGGGCGAATGCCCGAAATGCGGCGCGAAAGATCAGTACGGCGACAACTGTGAAGTCTGCGGGTCCACGTACCAGCCGCTCGATCTCATCAACCCGTATTCGGTGGTATCGGGCGCAACACCGGTGCGCAAGACCTCGACGCACTATTTCTTCCGGCTCTCCGACCCGCGTTGCGAAGATTTCCTGCGCGGCTGGGTCGGCGGACTCGCGCAGCAGGAAGCCACGAACAAAATGCGCGAATGGCTCGGCGACAAGGGCGACGCCAAACTCGCCGACTGGGATATTTCACGCGACTCGCCGTATTTCGGCTTCGAAATCCCCGGCGCGCCGGGCAAGTATTTCTACGTCTGGGTGGACGCGCCCGTGGGTTATTACGCCAGCTTCAAGAATCTGGCGGACGCGCGCGGCCTCGATTTCGAGGAATGGATCCGGCCGGGATCGAAGACGGAGCAGTATCACTTCATCGGCAAGGACATCCTGTACTTCCACACACTGTTCTGGCCCGCAATGCTGGAGTTTTCCGGCCATCGGACGCCGACGAACGTGTTCGCGCACGGGTTTCTCACCGTCGACGGCATGAAGATGTCCAAGTCGCGCGGCACGTTCATCACGGCGAAAAGCGTGATCGATACGGGCATCAACCCCGAGTGGCTGCGCTACTACTTCGCCGCGAAGCTGAACCACACGATGGAAGACATCGACCTGAATCTTGAAGATTTTCACGCGCGCGTGAACAGCGATCTGGTCGGCAAATACGTGAATATCGCGAGCCGGGCGGCAGGGTTCCTGATTAAGCGTTTCGACGGCCGCGTGCTGGACAGCGCAATGGATCATCCGCTGCTGCTGCAATTGCGCGCCGCCGTGCCGCAGATCGCGGCGCTTTACGAGTCGCGTGAATACGGGCGGGCGTTGCGCACGACCATGGATCTCGCCGATACCGTCAACGCGTTTGTCGATACCGCGAAGCCCTGGGATCAGGCCAAGGACGAAGCCAACCCGGCTGCGCTGCACGAAACGTGCAGCGTGAGCCTGGAGGCGTTCCGCTTGCTGTCGCTGGCGTTGAAGCCGGTGCTGCCGGTGCTGGCGGTATCGGTGGAAGGGTTCCTGGGCATCGCGCCGCTCGTCTGGGCAGATGTCTCCGCGCCGCTCAGCTCTTTGCGGCCGATCAACGCGTACAAGCACTTGATGACGCGCGTCGATCCGAAGCAGGTTGAAGCGCTGATCGCGGCAAACCGGGAATCGGTCGCGCCGGGGCAAGCGGTTGCTGCGGCTCCAGCGGCTACTGCTTCTGCGTCGAAGAAAGCCGCGAAGGTGAAAGAGCCGGAAGCGGAAGGCGTAATTTCTATCGATGACTTCGCCAAGGTCGATCTGCGAATTGCGAAGATCGTGAATTGCACGGCGGTCGAAGGGTCGGACAAGCTGTTGCAGCTGACGCTGGATATCGGCGAGGAAAAAACCCGCAACGTGTTCTCCGGGATCAAGTCGGCGTATCAGCCGCAGGACCTGATCGGAAAGTTCACGGTGATGGTCGCGAACCTGGCGCCACGCAAGATGAAGTTCGGGCTGTCGGAAGGCATGGTGCTGGCCGCTTCCGCCGACGACGAAAAAGCCGAACCGGGTTTGTACATCCTCGAACCGCACAGCGGCGCGAAGCCGGGTATGCGCGTGAAGTAAAGCGTGAAGTAAAAGCACCGGTCGCGCGGTTTTTCACCGCGCCCGGACGCAAAACCAAAAGGCCGTTTCCAACTCACGTTGGAAACGGCCTTTTGACTTTCATACAACGTTCACGGGGTCCGCAACCTACTTCGAGTCCGTCGGCCCGTTCCTTCGCGACCACGAATCGAATCGCCGCGTGTAAAGCAGATCCATGCCCTGGAACGTGCCGCCGTAAGCCGATACCGACCAGAACCGCGAGAGGCTCAGCGTCGCCTTGATCGCATTGCTTGCCGACTGCAGACCCTGCTCATAGCCCAGCACGAGCCGTTCATTGATCGCCTTCGACAACATCACGACTTGCGGATCGGTCAGCCCAACCTCACTGGTCCCGATAGAAAACTCATCCAGCCCGAACGTCTGCGCAATCCGCTTGCCCTGCGAACTTCCCAGCAATGCGAGCGCATTCGTCATCGCGCTCTGCTGACCAATGTTGTTGCCCTGATCCGTGCCATGACCGAACAGCAACCACGATAACTTCTCGTTATCCGGCACGTTCGGCTCTGAGATCAGCTTGGCAACCGGCGACTGCACTGTGCCCGTCACCTGCACGCCGGCCTCGATTTCCTGATTGCGGCGCATCGCCAGAATATTGATGCCGGGATTCGCGACCGGTCCGTTGAACGTGAAAAAGCCGTTTTCGATTCCCAGCTTCCGCCCGAACGCCGTATACGTGGAACCCGGCGTGACGCGCACATTGCCGACCGCCCGCAGCGGCATATTCGGCGCGCTCATCGCCGTGACGGTGCCGGCGAGACCAAGGTCCGCGCCCGCGCCACGGAAGCGGAATTTCTGGCCGAGATTGATATCGATATTCGCGCGCGGCGCGAACGCGCCCACGGGTTTGTCGCCCGTCGCGACCACCTTCTGATCCTCGCCCTTCACCGTCCCGTCGGGACGCACGATCACGACGTCGTCGCCGAGCGACGGCGCCGATTGCTCGGGCAAATCGAAGAGCGCGTGATCGATGGTGAACTTGCCGTCAATCGCCATGCCGCCCTGCAGACCCGCGTTTGCCACGGACGCACTGCCCGACAACTGCAACTGCCGATCCGGCGATGCAAACAGTTCGAGTTTGTCAGCAATGATGCTGGCCGTCAGGTCAGGCTGCTGCTGATCCAGCCGCACCTTGCCGGTCGCGCGCAACGTGCCGCTCGCGCCATGAAACTCGACCTGCTGCAGATCGACAAGATTCTCCGACAACGCAATCCGGATCACGCCGTCCTTCAACTGCACGCCCTGATCGATGACCGTGACCGACAAGGCGTCACCGGTGAGCATGCCGGAGACCGTCGGTTTCGCCACGATCCCCGCGATAGTCAGCTTCAGCCCAAGGTGGCCATCGAGCAGATAAGCCGGGCCGAACAGCCCGCCGGTCGTGCGCAGCGTTGGAACGTTGGCGTCGATCGCTCCGCTCAGCGGCGCTTCGTCGGCAACCGTGAGCACGCCGTCGCGCGCCACCAGGTTCGTGTGGACATTGGCATCGATCACGCCGATCCGCGTGGCCTGCGCGTGCACCGTCGCGTTGAGCCGATTGCCGCCGGTAAAGTCCGCGCGAGCGGTGATGTCCGTGATGCCAAGCGCCGCGACACCACGGGCGGCGTCGATGGAGACATCGCCCGAACGCCGCTTCAGCTGCACGTAGCCCGTCGCGGTGGCGCCGAGCGCGAAATTCCAGTCGCCATCGAAAACCAGATCGGTCTTGGCCGGCGGCGGTCCGCCCTCCAGTTCCTGACGGATTTCGAGCAGCCGCGCCACCGAGAGGTTCGTCAACTGGCCGGCCGAACTGATGCGCCCACCATCGAGCGCGAACGATTTCAGGTCGAGCACGGCGCCTTCCGCCGATAAGCGCGTCGCCCCCAGCGCCACGTGATTCGGCGCGTAGCTCACGGTTACCGGCGCATCGAGATTCACGTTCGGCGTGCCCTTGTTCGACAAGCGCGTGACGGTACCGTCCCAATGCGCGCCGTCGCGGGCATCGGTCAGGCGGCCGCTTGCAGCCAGCGTCAGGTTGACCGCGTTACCGCGCACCTTGCCCACAGCGGTTGCATTGAGCGTATGGTTCGCGCGCGTACCGTTCAGGTTCGCGTCGAGGCTCGCGAGATCGACGCCGTCCGCGCTGACATCGCGGGCCTGCAGGGTGAACACCAGCGCGCCATTCGCGCCGTCACGGGCTTCCGCCCGGCCTTCTGCATGGCCAACGCGGTTTGCACCGAACACCACGCTGTCGGCCTGATAGTTGGCCGCCAGATTCGGATGCGCGAACGAGCCGGTGACATCGCCATCGGCTTTTACAAGCCCTGCCAGTCCGAAGCCCAGCCGCTCGAGTTGCGGTGCATCGATACGAAAACGCAAGCGATCGCCCGGCGCGCCGAAACTGCCATTGAGATCGACATTGTTGCCCGCAATGGAAAGCGTCGCCGTGCTCGGCAGGATGCGCGTTCCCACGACCTGAATCGTACCCGCGCCGGTGAGGGGGAGGTTATCGTAGACGCTGTCGCCGAGCTTGAACTGCGCCTTGGTGGTGAGCGTTGGTGCGAGTACGCCCGTCGCGGAAAGCGTGCCGTTCACCCGCGCTTCGATGGGCCGTGATTTCGCCGCCGGCTTCGCTTTGGATCCCTTCGGCGGAGGCTTCGCGACCAGTTCGTCGGTCAGCAGCAGCGGATTGAAATCGATGACCTTCGCCTTCAGGTCGTAGCTCGAATGCACGTCCTTTTGAAGCGCGCCGCTCAGCTCGATACGGCCTTTCCCTACGCTCAGTTTCACGTCGTCAAACGCGGTTTGTTTGGCGTCTAGCGTGACCTTGCCCTGCGCGTGCAACGCCGCTTTGGGGTCGTTGAGATCGAGCGTAATGGTCTGCTTGTCGCCATCGAGATGGATGCCGATCGGCCCGGCAAACTGCGTCGGACGGATGGTCGATTCGATCGCGTTCAGGTCGAGTTTCGCGACCTTCAGATCGAACTGCCCTGTCCCACCCTTGAGCGTTCCGCCGCCCGTGATGGTGGCGTCCTTCAACAGCCGCACGTTCAGGTCGGAGATAACTTGCGCCGACGCATCGAGCTTCACGTTCGCCTGGGCATCGATCAAGGGAAGCAGTTGCTTGTCGACCGAACCCGGCTTCGCGTTCACGATCGATACCGGCCCGGTCACCACCAGCGCGTTCGGCGTAGCCGGATCGGGGGTCAGTTCTGCCCGCAGCGCGAGGTCCGCGAACGGCGCGCTCGGGCTGAAGGCCTGTGGATTGACGTGATCGATGGTAACCAGCGCGCGCTTGAGCGGCACGTCGCCGAACGGCGCAGCCTCAACGTGCGCCTGGCCCTTGAGTTTCAAACCGCTGGCGTTGATATCGGCGGCGAGATTTTCCAGCGAACCTGTCAGATGCGCGGCCACCTGCACGGCCTCGCCGCTGACTTCGCCCGAATAACCGGCATCGCCAGTCAACGGGAACGGGCGCGCGCCGCCATCGAGTTTCAATGCGGCCGTGATCGCGCCGAACGGTGTATCTAGACGCTGGATGCGCGCCTCGTGATGACGGCCGTCGCTATGTCCGTCGAGTGCGAGCCGCGAGAATTCGGTGGTTGTCGCGCCTTCATGAAGGCGCAGTTTGTCGAGCGTGACGTCGCTGACGGCAAGCTGGATCGGCAAACGCAAATCTTGCGGCAACTCCGTCTTGCTGGTGTCTTTTGGCGAAGGCGCAATGCGCGCATCGACCGTACCGACATGCAAATAATCGATGGTGAAACGCAACGGCGCGCGGGTCAGTTCCCACTTGCCGGAAACGCTGTCCACGGCAATATCCGTTCCTTGGCCGTCGAGACTTTTCCAGTGCACATTGCGCAAACGCAGGCCCGTCGATATTGCGCCGCCGTCGAACGTGCCGCTCAGCCGGCCGCCGAGCAGCGACGTCGCCGCCTGCCACACGTAACGCGTCCCGCGCTCGCTGTTAAGTGCGTACAGGATCATGGCGACGCCGAGCGCGAAGCACAGCACGAGCACCAGCACGAAACCGCCTAGCCATTTGGCCAGGCGCCGCCAGCCACCACGCCGTGGCTTTGGATCACGCGTTCCGTTTTCAGACGCGCCGTTTCCCCGGTCCTCGGAAGGGTCCGGTTGATCTGCGGGAGATTGGCCGTTCTGGTCGCTCATGCTTGAAGGAACAATCGAAATAATCCAGGCAAATTCATCAAAAGGCGATCCCGAGCGTCAGGTACGGGCGGATGTCCCGGTTCTTGAAGCCATACGCAATATCCACGTTTACCGGCCCGACCGGGCTGCGCCAGCGCACGCCCACACCTGTGCCCGGCTCGAATACGCGCTCTTTCCAGGTATCGGTGGCGGTGCCTATATCGAAGAACACCGCGCCGCCCCAATCGTGCGAAAACCAGTGCTGATACTCCGTGCTGCCGGTCATCAGATACTTGGTCGGCAATACGGAGCCATCGACGTCATTACCAATAGCCTGATAACCGTAACCGCGCACCGAATTCGCACCGCCCGCCCGGAACAGCAGCGACGCGGGAATGCCGCTCGAACTGCCCGCCGTGAACACCCCGCCGAACTCCGCGCGGAACACAAACAGGTCGCGTTTGCCCAGCGGCAGGTATTGCAGCAGGTTCGTATAAACGCGGCCGAAGGTTTGATCGGTGAGGATGCCCTTCACCGCTACATCCGCTTCCGCCCGAATCAGGTTGCCCGAGCGCGGAAACAGCGGATCGTCGACATTACGGCGCACCCATTGCCACGACGGCACGAGCGCACGGCTGGTGGTCGGGGGCCCAAGATTCTGTGTCAGCCGGTCGGCATAGAAGAGCAGCGAAAACGTGGTGTCTATGTTCTGCAGCGAGCGCGTGCGCTGCACGCCCACGCGTGCGCTGTAGATGCGTGTGTCGGATACGTTCGTGTTCGTGTACGAAGCCAGCACGCTGTTCACCCAGGTGCGGCCGTCCGGCGGCATCGCGAGCTGCACCTGGCCGTATTGCTGAGTCTGGTCGAGGCGGCCGGATATCGTGAACGGATAAGCCTTGCCGAAGGTATCGAGGTAACTGTAAGCACCCTGGATGTGCGGACCCGTATCTGTCGCATAACCCACGCCGTAACGCACGCTGTTGTACGGATACTCGCTGACCTTCAGGTGCATCGGCGTTTCATTCGGCTTGGTGACGTCGTTGTCCGCGTCAATAGCAACCGACGCGTAATACGGCGTGTTCTGCAACTGGCGCTGCAACTCGTTCACGCGCGCGACGTCGTAGGTGTCGCCTGGATGAATCCGGTTCACATTGTGAATGATCTTTTCCGGGTAACGCCGCACGCCGCTGATGTCCAGCTGGCCGAAGGTGAAGGTCGGGCCGCTATCGAATGTCACCGACAAATCCGCTATATGCGTGCGCGGATTCACGCGGGCCTTCGACTGCGAGATTTTCGCGCCGAGATACCGGCGGGCCTGTAGCGCTTTGAGCGCAGCATTCTTCGCGTCATCCCACGCGTTTTGGGAGAACGGATCGCCTTCCTTGACTGAAAACGCGAGGCGCGCGGTGTTTTCTTGCGCCGGGTCTTCGGTCGTGATTGCGCCCTTGAACGTCAGCGAAACGGACGCGATCTTGGTCTGAGGACCGGGATCGACGCTGATGGTGACTGACTTTTTATTGCCGTCATGTTTCACGTCGGTGCGCACGATCGGCGTGAAATAACCGTCGGTCGCGACGAGATCGCGGACTTCCTGCGGCGTGGCCGTGACCAGGAAGTCGAATTGTTCGTCGCTGATGTCGTCACGCTTCTTGAACCGCGACAGATCGAGATGGTCTTTCAACAGCGCCCGGACGCTGCGCGGCGCGTCGATATCCACATCGTATTTCGCATGCGCCGGTTGGGCCACCGCAAACAACGCCAGCGCGTGGAGCGACCAGAATACACGGCGCGCGGATGTCCACCACCACGCACGGGAAGGCGCCTTCGACGACGCGATGACCGGCGGCTGAAGCCGCCGGTCATCGGCTTGCCCGCGCTTGAAGCGCAGCGGATCAAACAGGCGCCCCGCCAAACGTGACCTCCGGGGTTGAATTAATGGGATTGCATGGGTGACACGGAATGGCCGGCGCTCGGTGCCGGCTTGATGCTGACGCTGTCGCGGCGAATTGCCGGCGCATTTGCCTGGCAAGCGCCGAGCGTCGATCCAGCAGGCGCTATTTCACCACACTGGCGCGGCCGGCTGTCCCAAAAACCACCGGGTTGGCCGATCGGACAATGTTCAACCCGACCGTCGCCCGGCTTTGCCCGCTTCGCCTCACTCGCTCCTAAAAATGCCGGAGGTGCGCCTTGGACGGCTCTCTACGGCGCTTGTTCCGCGCTGCATCAATAATTGACATCGTTTTACCGTCGCTTTTCGTTCACGTTTCGTTCACGCCTCGTTCACTTTTCCGGCCGCTCCGGTAGACCTGATGGCCGATGTCCCCGCTTTCCGGCGACCTTCCGGCGGGTTAACCGCTCCGCTCCCCGATGCTTGCGGTAAAATTGCGATGAATCACGGCGGCAAGTCACGGTGGCAACTCGCTTGGCCCCCCGCCGCGCCCGTTTTCGAATCGCTCTGAGCCAACGGAAGTCGAATCATGTACCTGTCGGACATCACCCAGTTCATCAACCAGATGAAAGAGCAGAAACCGTCGCTCGAAGCAGAGCAGCGCCAGGGCCGTGCGCTGCTGTGGGACAAGCAGCCTATCGACCTGGACGAGAGCTCGGAAATCAAGACATCGCGGGTCGAACAAACGCCCTACGTCTATTACCAGAATTTCTGAACGTGAGTGCCGCCCGCGAGGCGCCGGAGCGTTCGGGACACCCAGGACACTCCGGCAAGGATGATCGCGCCGCGGCGCTTGCCGCGCCCGCGACCGACTCCACGCCGAACACCATTGACGGCGTGGCGTTTGCGCACCTGTACGGCGAGCCGCTCTGGAAGCTGCCAACGGACCTGTATATCCCGCCGGACGCACTCGAGATTTTTCTCGAAGCGTTTGAAGGTCCGCTCGACTTGCTGCTGTACCTGATCCGCAAGCAGAATTTCAACGTCCTCGACATTCCGATGGCCGACGTCACGCGCCAGTACCTGGGCTACGTCGACCAGATTCGCGAATCCAACCTGGAACTCGCGGCGGAATACCTGTTGATGGCGGCCATGCTGATCGAGATCAAGTCGCGCATGCTGCTGCCGGTGAAAAAGGCGGATACCGGCGAGGAAGCGGAAGATCCGCGCGCCGAACTCGTGCGGCGCTTGCTGGAATACGAGCAGATGAAGCTCGCGGCGCAGCGTCTGGATCACCTGCCGCAACTGGGCCGCGACTTCCTGCGGGCAGACGTGTACGTCGAGCAGAGTTCGGCGCAACGCTTCCCCGACGTCGATGCAAACGACCTGCGCGCCGCCTGGGCCGACGTCATCAAGCGCGCCCGGCTGGTCGAGCATCACAAGATCTCGCGCGAGGAATTGTCGGTGCGGGAGCATATGAGCGTGATCCTGCGGCGCCTGCAGAATGCCCGCTTCATGGAATTCTGCGATCTCTTCGACCCCTCGCGCGGCGTGCCCGTCGTGGTGGTGAATTTCATCGCGATGCTGGAACTGTCGCGTGAAGCGCTGATTGAAATCACCCAGGCCGAGCCGTATGCGCCTATCTACGTGAGACTCGCGTATTCGCCGGCCTAAGCCTTCCGCTGCGCATAGGTGGCGCATAAGCAGCGCAGCGCCCTTCCCCTTTTCTTTCCCCTTGGAGCAGTGTTTTCAAAGCTGCCCGCCAGGAGACACCTGCTAGATGAAAGTCATCAGCTCGATCCATGAACTGCGCGACCAGTTGCGCGGCCAGAACCGAACCGCCTTTGTCCCGACCATGGGTAACCTGCACGACGGCCACCTGTCGCTCATGCGGCTGGCGCGCCAGCATGGGGACCCGGTGGTTGCCAGTATTTTCGTGAACCGGCTGCAGTTCGGACCGAACGAAGATTTCGATAAATACCCGCGCACGCTGCAAGACGACATCGAAAAGCTGCAGGCCGAGAACGTGTACGTGCTGTTCGCGCCGACCGAAGCCGATCTTTATCCGGAGCCGCAGCAATACCGGGTTCATCCGCCCACTAATCTGGGAGACATCCTGGAAGGCGAATTCCGGCCGGGTTTCTTCCAGGGCGTGTGTACCGTCGTGATGAAGCTGATGTCATGCGTGCAGCCGCGCGTGGCGGTATTCGGCAAGAAGGATTATCAGCAACTGATGATCGTGCGGCAGATGTGCCACCAGTTTGCGCTGCCCACGGAGATCATTGCGGCTGAAACCGTGCGCGACGCCGACGGCCTGGCGCTCAGTTCGCGCAATCGCTTCCTGCAAGCGGCCGAGCGCGCCGAAGCGCCGATTCTCGCAAAAACGCTGAATCGCGTGCGCGATGCGGTGCTGGCGGGCAATCGCGACTTTGCATCGATAGAAAAAGAAGCCGTGGAATCGTTGGCGCTTCGCGGCTGGCAGCCCGATTACATCGCGGTGAGAAAGCGCGTGGACCTGCTGCCGCCCGGCCCCGGCGATACCGCGACCCCGCTCGTTGTACTGGCCGCCGCCAAGCTGGGCACTACGCGCTTGATTGACAACCTGGAAATTTGAACGAGAAACACATGCAGCGAACGCTTTTGAAATCGAAGATTCACCGCGCCACGGTCACGCATTGCGAATTGCATTACGAAGGTTCGTGCGCTATCGACGAGGATTTGCTTGAAGCGGCGAATCTGGTTGAAAACGAGCAGATCGACATTTGGAACGTGAACAACGGCGAACGCCTGACGACCTATGCCATCAAGGGCGAGCGTGGCAGCGGCATGATTTCGCTGAATGGATCGGCAGCGCGCCGGGCGCAACTGGGCGATCTGGTGATCATCGCGGCGTTTGCGCTGGTCGATGAAGCGGAACTGAAGGCGGGCTGGAAGCCGGATCTCGTGTTCGTCGATGAAAAGAACCGCATCAAGGGAAACCGCGACCACGTGCCGACGCAGAACTGGACCTGAATCGGGTTCTGGTCTGCTAAGAAAACGCAAAAAAACGCCGGTTGGCTTTCATGGAAATGAAGCCAACCGGCGTTTTTTATGGTCTTCGGGGTCGTCTACATCACCTTTTACTTCTTCGACACCCATTCAATAATCGGCTGCCACTGCTCGATATCCTTCTCCACCCGGCTTTTAGCGACGTCCCAGATAGTGAGTCCGTGCGCCGCGACCTGCACGTAGTTCTGCGTATCGCGGATAAAACCCAGCACCGGCAGGTCAAGCCCTTCCACGAACCGATGCAGCTGATCCGCTGATTTCGTCCGGGCATCCACCCGCATACCCACCACGCCGACCTCGATCGTGCCCTTGCGTACCGCCTTCTCTTTCTGCAGCCGTTCGAGAAACTCCTGCGTGGCGAGAATATCGAACATGGACGGCTGCAACGGCACGATCACCTTGTCCGCCAGCTCCAGCGCCAGCGCGAGACGGGTGCCGTGAATCCCGGCAGGCGTGTCGATAACCGCCTTCTCCAGGCCTCTCGGCGGCTTCGACGGCGCATCAACGTTTGTCTTCCACTCTTCTATCTTCGGCAGCGTGTCCGGGCGCAAGCCCAGCCAGCCATGGGCAGACTGCTGCTTGTCCAGGTCCGCGAGCGCGACCCATTCGCCGTTCGCCGCAAAATAACCAGCCAGATTAGTAGACAGCGTGCTCTTGCCCACGCCGCCCTTCGGATTCGCCACCACGATCACCGTCATAGGTTCAATCCACGCGTTGTCGGCCGCGCTCCACAGCCGACAACCCCCGGCGTGCTGTAAGCGCTGCATTAAGTGAAAAGTTCGAGCCGTTGATACTATCGGATTTGCCTATTTCAATCCATGCGCGTCAACAACGCCACTCAACTTCAAGGACTCCGCAACATGGCCACACTGCGCCCCGAAATCACCCTTGACTATCTGCGCGAACGCCAGCGCGGCCGTCTGCCGGAGCTGCTCGGCGTGGAACTCGTATCGATGGAAAGTGGCACGCTCACCGGCAAACTGACCGTTCGGCCCGAAGTGCTCGCACCGAACGGTTTCCTGCATGCGGCGACGGTGGTCGGCCTTGCCGACACGTGTTGCGGCTACGCCTGCATCGCCCATCTGCCCGAGGGCGCGAAGAATTTTACGACCGTGGAACTGAAGAGCAACCACGTGGGCACGGCGCGCGAGGGCGTCATCACGGCCAAGGCGACCGCCGTTCATCTCGGCCGCAGCACACATGTCTGGGACGCGGTCGTGACGAACGGCGAGGGTAAAACCATCGCGTTGTTTCGATGCACGCAGATGATCTTGTATTGAAACTGCGCCGGGGTAGGCAGAGGTTTGGGCGAACGTGGGCCGGTTACGGCGCATCAACGGGATGTGTCGAGTCGGATAAAGTTGGGCCAGCCAAGGCGCTTCTCCAGGCGCGTATCGGCTAGCTGGATGTTGACCTCACCCGAAACCCGACGCGAGCGCAAACCAGGCCCCGCCGCTTTCAGACGAACATCGCGGCAATAGCGTCAAGGTCCAGCGCTTGCCCGAGCGTATCGGCGAGACGGTCCAGCGAAGCCTCCCGCAATGCCGGGTAATCGAGCGCCGCGGCATCACGCAGACCCGCCCATTTGAGCAGCGACGCGCAGGCATCCGGGGTATCGAAGATGCCGTGCAGATAGGTTGCGGCGATCTGGTTATCGGCGGAAATCGCGCCGTCCGGACGCTCGCCGTCGAGCATCACGGCCGGCCGGGCAAGCGCCGCGCCCGTCGTGCGGCCCATGTGGATCTCGTAGCCTCGCACGGGCGCTGGGATAGGGCCTGCGGTTAAGGTCAGCCTGCCAGTCACGTTGTCGAGCAGCTTGTCCGCCGTCAGCGTGGTGTCGAGATCCAGCAGGCCCAGCCCGTTCACGCAGCCTGCCGGCCCTTCGAACCCCTGCGGGTCATCCACCGTGCGGCCCAGCATCTGCATGCCGCCGCAAATTCCCAGCACCTTGCCGCCGTATCGGAGATGCCGCTCGATCGCGCGATCCCAGCCGTTTTCGCGCAGCCACGCCAGGTCCCGCTGCACGCTTTTCGACCCCGGCAGCACGATCAGATCGGCCGGTGGCGGCGCCGTCCCCGCACGCACGTAGGAGAAATCGACCTGCGCGTGCGCACGCAACGCATCGAAATCCGTGTGATTGCTGATGCGCGGTAGCGCCGGCACGATCACCTTCAGCAACTCGCCGCCGGCTTCGCCCCGCGTGTGCAACTGGCTCGGCAACATGTCCTCGGCATCAAGCGTCAGGCCGTGCAGATAAGGCACCACGCCAAGCACCGGCTTGCCGGTCTGCGCTTCGAGCCAGTCGAGACCCGGCTGCAACAGGCTGATATCGCCACGAAAACGGTTGATTATGAAGCCGCGAATCCGCGCCCTTTCAGTCTCCGATAAACACGCGAGCGTCCCCAGCAAATGCGCGAACACTCCGCCACGGTCGATATCCGCCACCAGCACCACCGGGCAATCCACGCGCTCGGCAAACCCCATGTTGGCAATATCCCGGTCCCGCAGGTTCACCTCGGCCGGGCTTCCCGCCCCTTCCACGATAATCGCGTCAAAACGCTGCTGAAGCCGGGCGTACGAGGCGAGAACCGCGTCGAAGGCGACGGTTTTGTACGCGTGATACGCACGGGCATCGAGATTGGCGTGCGCGTGGCCGTGGATGATCACCTGCGCGCCGCGATCGCTGGTCGGCTTGAGCAGCACGGGATTGAAGTCGATTTCCGCATCCACGCCCGCCGCAATTGCCTGCAACGCCTGGGCGCGGCCAATCTCCCCGCCGTCCACGGTTACCGCGCTGTTCAGCGCCATGTTCTGCGGCTTGAACGGCGCGACCCTCCTGCCGCCGCGCCGCGCGAGCCGGCACAAGCCCGCGACCAGCGTGCTCTTGCCGGCATCGGAGGTCGTGCCCTGGATCATCAGCGTGCCGCGCGGTGCAAATTGCATGGGTGTTTCCGTGCTCATCGGTTCTCTGGGAAGCCGCTATGGTAGCGCCCGCCGGTACAATATTGCGATGACTTCACCCGACCTCACCTTCATTCTCGGCGGCGCGCGCTCGGGCAAGAGCGCGTTTGCCGAACGGCTGGCCGCCGACAGCGGTTTGCCCGTTACCTACGTGGCCACGGCGCGTATTGGCGATGCCGAATTCGCCGCGCGCGTGGAACAGCATCGTGAACGCCGGCCGGCGCATTGGGCGCTGGTCGAAGCACCGCTCGATCTGGGCGGCGTGCTGCGCGAACTGGATCGCGAAGGTCATGTGGTGCTGATCGACTGCCTGACGTTATGGCTCGCCAATTTGCTGTTCCCCGCTGACGGCAGCACACCCGACGAGCCGCCGCTTGAGGCTTTCAGCGACTTCGACGCCGCGCTTTCAAACGTCCGCGGCAAGGTGATCATAGTGAGCAACGAGATCGGCCTGGGCGTGGTGCCAGTGGGATCGGTGACGCGCCTTTACGTCGATGAACTCGGCCGCCTCAACCAGCGCGTCGCCGCCGCGAGCACGCATGTGACCATGATGGTCGCCGGCCTGCCGCTCGTCCTCAAAGGCTGACATGCTGCTGCTCTCCTTCTACGTTACGGCGATGCTCGCCATTGCCGGCGTGGTGATCGACCGGATCTTTGGCGAACCGGCCACGCGGCATCCGCTGGTCGCGTTCGGGCGGCTTGCCACGCGTATCGAAGCAAAGATGAATACGGGTTTCCGGGCGCGGCCGGCGGGCATTCTCGCGTGGCTGCTGGCCGTCGTGCCGCCGGTGGCAGTGAGCTGGATTCTCGTGAGCGTGCTGCCGTTCGCCGCTGCGTGCGCCGTGCATGCCGCGCTGCTGTGGTTCTCGCTCGGCGCCAAAAGCCTGCGGGACCACATCGTGCCGATCGCCCGTGCCCTCGGGATCGGCGACCTGCCCGCCGCGCGAAAGCTGACGGCGCGGATCGTCTCGCGCGACACCACCCACGCCGATGAAGCCGCGCTGTCCCGCGCCGCCGTCGAATCCGCTCTGGAAAACGGCAACGACGCGATTTTCGGCGCGCTGTTCTGGTTCGTCATCGCGGGCGGGCCGGGCGCGCTGATGTTCCGCCTCGCCAACACCCTCGACGCGATGTGGGGTTACCGCACGCCGCGTTACCTGCGTTTCGGCTGGGCGGCCGCCCGTTTCGACGATGTCCTGAACTTCGTGCCCGCGCGGCTCACGGCCGCAAGCTACGCCCTGATGGGCGACACCCGCACGGCGTGGCGCTGCTGGCGCACGCAGGCGCCGCTGTGGGACAGTCCGAACGCGGGGCCGGTGATGGCGGCGGGCGCGGGAAGCCTGAACGTGCTGCTCGGCGGCCCGGCGATTTATAACGGAGCTCTGGAAACGCGGCCCGTGCTCGGGTTCGGAATGACCGCCTCGCCGCGGCACGTGGTGGCGGCGCTGCGGCTGGTCGAACGTACGACGATGCTCTGGCTCGCGGTGCTGCTGGTGCTGGCTTTCACGGGTGTGGGGTTTCATGGTTGATCCCATCCGGCATGGCGGAAATCTGCGGGAAGCCGCGCGTCGATACGGAATCGCGCTGGCCGACTGGCTGGATTTATCGACGGGGATCAATCCGCGGGCGTATCCGGTCCCGCCCGTGCCAATGGACGCGTGGCGCCGTTTGCCCGAAGACGCCGATGGCCTGGCCGAGCTGGCAGCGCGTCACTATGGCGCGCCAGGGGCGCTGCCGGTTGCGGGTAGTCAGGCGGCGATTCGCGCATTGCCTGGCGTGTTGAAGCGCGGCATTGCGGCCGTTGCGCCCTTGACCTACGGCGAGTATGGGCCGGCGTTCGAACGCGCCGGACATCGGATAGTTCGGCTCGATGTTGCATCGATCGATTTGAAGGATGACATTGATCACGTGATCGTTGCGAATCCTAACAATCCAACGACCGAACGTATCACGCGTGATGTCCTGCTGCGGTGGCATGAGCAATTGTCCCGGCGCGGCGGTACGTTGATCGTTGATGAAGCCTTCGCCGATGCCTACGGCGATGCGGCGATCTCGCTGGCATCGGAGAGTGGGCGGCCGGGATTGATCGTGCTGCGCTCGGTCGGCAAGTTTTATGGGCTGGCTGGGATTCGCGCGGGGTTTGTACTCGCGGCGGCGCCCTTACGCGATGCGCTTTCGGAAGCGCTGGGTGCGTGGACGGTAAGTGGTCCAGCACGGCACGCGGTGCAAGCCGCGTTTAATGATCTTTCATGGCAAGCGGACACTCGCGCCACGCTGGCTCGCGATAGCGCAAGGCTGGCAGCATTGATCCGCACACGAGGCTTCGATCCCCATGCAACGCCGCTTTTTGTATGGTTCGAGACCGGCAAAGCGGCGGCGCTGCAGCATGCCTTAGCCACACGCGGAATCTGGACACGGCTCTTCGAGCACGGCGCGTTGCCAAGTTTGCGGATTGGTTTGACGGGATCGGAAGAAGAATGGGAGCGGTTTGAGGAAGCGTTTAACGTCGCGGTGAAAGCGATCCGCTGAACGACTGAGCCCTTCCTATCGCGCGGTTCACTCTCCCAATGCTAATCAAAACCGAACGCGTATTCGTGCTTCGATCACAAGACCCGCTTGTTATGCTGCCCGAGCCATACATGACGCACCCGAACCAACACTCCTCATGACCCTGCGCCACTTCCTCACGTTGAGCTTCATCGTTACCGCGATTTTTGCATCGGCCCAAGCCCGAGCCGAAGCCCTCACTGTCACCGACGACACCGGCGCCACCGTTACCCTCAGCGCTCCCGCACAACGCATCGTGAGCCTTGCACCCCACGTCACCGAACTCCTGTTCGCGGCGGGCGGCGGTGCGCGCGTGGTCGGCGCGGTCAGCTATAGCGACTACCCGCCGCAAGCCAAAGCCATCCCGCGTGTTGGCGATAACAAATCGCTGGACCTCGAGCGCATCGTCGCGATGAAACCCGATTTGATCGTCGTCTGGCGGCACGGTAATGCAATGCGTCAGATCGACCGGTTGCGCGAACTGCATGTGCCGCTGTTTTTCAGCGAGCCGCACAGACTGGACGATATCCCTGTCACCATCGATAAACTCGGCATCCTGCTCGGGACATCGGCTCAGGCGAACAAGGCGTCGGAAGCGTTCCGTCACGACATTACCGGCTTGCGGACGCGTTATTCGAACCGCCCGCCAGTGAGCGTGTTTTACCAGGTCTGGGACGACCCGCTGATGACGCTCAACGGGTCGCAAATCATCAGCGAAGTGATCGATCTATGCGGTGGTCACAACGTGTTCGCCGACCTGAAACCGCTGGTGCCTACCATCTCGACTGAAGCCGTCCTCGCCGCCGATCCCGAAGCGATCGTGACGGCCACGCCGGGCGCGACGAGTTCGGAACATGCGTTGCCGTCGCTGGATGCATGGCGCAAATGGCCATCGATCAAAGCCGTCGCGCGCAACAATCTGTTCGGTATCGATGGGGACCTGATCAACCGGCCGACACCGCGTCTCGCGCTCGGAGCGGCTGCGTTGTGCGAAGACCTGGAAGTGGCCAGAACGCGGCGTCCGAAATAGAGATTCAGGCGTTCCAGCGCACTAACAACCACTCATCGCGCACGCGTTTCAACCAGACGATCGCGCCGAAATCCAGCGGCCATTGGATCGCGTTCGCGCGCGGGACGCCGAACAAATGAGCGGTCAGTACACGTATGACGCCGGCATGCGTCACCGCGTGAACAGGGCCGGTCGTATTGGCGGTACAAATTGAATCGGCCCAACCCACTACGCGCTCGGCAAACTGCGCGACGCTCTCGCCGCCATGCTCGCGGGCGTGTTCAAGATCCTCTGCCCAGGCATCGAGCATCGCGCGATCAAGGCCATCCCAGCGCTGCCCTTCCCATGCGCCGAAATCGAGTTCCTGCAAACGTGCATCGGCTTGAATGGGACCAAGTGCTTCGGCTAGCAAACGGCATCGGCTTAACGGACTTGTATGCCAGACGCCTTCAACCGCAGGCACTTTCAGCAGCCGCAAACGCTCCTCCAACGCACGCGCTGAATCGGCCGCATCGCCTAGAAGCGGGACATCGGTGCGGCCATAACAGATCCCGGTGTCGATACCAACAGCCGGATGGCGAATCAGGACGAGATCCATCCGAGTCCAATCAGGTAGATAGCAAGTTCAAAAATCTGCTGCGCGAAGCCGAGGCAGTCACCGGTATAGCCGCCGATGCGTTTGACGAAGTAGCGCCCCATGGCAAAACGCAACACACCGAGCGCCACGATCATCACGCATCCGAGCCGCCAGTCGGGCCAGAAAAGCCAGGGCAATCCGAACAAGGCGGCTAACAGAAACGCCCACGCGCTCATCTTCTGCGCAACCGGTTTCGCCTTACCTTCGGCCCGCACATAGTCGAGCGTACAGAGATAGCTGATGGCGAACGTTCGGCTCGCCGCATGCGCCGCGACGATCATCCATGCGGTGCGCAGCGGCAGCATCGTGGCCAATGTCTGCCACTTCAGCGCAAGCACGACGATCAGCGCAATCGCGCCGAACGCGCCGATTCGCGAGTCGTGCATGATGCGCAACACGTCCTCGCGGGTAGTTGCGCCGCCGAAGGCATCGGCGCAATCGGCGAGGCCATCTTCGTGGAACGCGCCCGTGACAAGCAACGTTGCCGCCATCGACAACAACACGGCCACGCCCGCCGGAAACACCTGCAGCGCGGCGAGATAAACGACTGCGCCGAGCCCGCCGACCAGCGCGCCGATCAACGGAAAATAGCGCGCCGCCGCACTCAGATAATGCGCTTCGAAACCGACCCAACGCGGCACCGGCACGCGAGTGAAATACCCGAGCGCGGTGAAGAAGTAGTGGAGTTCCTGCGATGGCCGGTTCATCACGGGATCACACGGCCTTGTCGGACACGCCGGCCGATTCGAAGCTCGCCATTTCATTGATGAACGCCACCGCCGCGCGCAACAGCGGCAACGCAAGCGCGGCGCCGGTGCCTTCGCCCAGACGCAATCCAAGCTGCAGCAATGGCGCCGCGTTGAAATGCTCCAGCATGCGCCGGTGCCCCGTTTCATCCGATGCATGCGCGAACACGCAGTAATCAAGGACCGCCGGGTTAAGCGCGTGAGCCACAAGCAACGCTGACGTAACGATAAAACCATCGACGAGAATCGTCATGCGCGCTTCAGCCGCCGCGAGGAAAGCGCCCACGATCATCGCGATTTCAAAGCCGCCGAAAGTGGCCAGTGTCTCGATCGGATCGGTGGATGCCGCGTGTTTCTTTAAAGCCGCGGCAAGCACGTCGCGCTTGTGGTTCAAGCCGGCGTCGTCCAGACCCGTGCCGCGTCCGACGCACGCATCAATTTCAACGCTGCAGATCCGGCTCATCAGGCATGCCGCCGCCGATGTATTCGCTATCCCCATCTCGCCGAAGCCAATCACGTTGGTCCCGAGCGCCGCGTGAAAACGCACGCGCGCGGCCCCACGCTCAATGGCTTGCAGAACTTCGTCCCGCGTCATCGCCGGTTCGTTCGCGAAGTTACGCGTACCGCCGCGCCGGATCGCTGCATCGACGAACCCTGGCGCTGCCGGCGATGCACTCGCCACACCCGCGTCCACCACTTCGAGCGTCATGCCCGCCGCCTTCGACAACGCATTGATCGCCGCCCCGCCCGCGATGAAATTCGCGACCATCTGTACGGTGACTTCCTGCGGAAACGGACTCACGCCTTCGGCCGCAATGCCGTGATCGCCGGCAAAAACAATGATCGCCGGCCGCTCGATACGTGGCCGCAAAGTCCGTTGAATCAGCCCGATCTGAAGCCCGAGTGATTCGAGCCGCCCGAGACTGCCGGGCGGTTTTGTCTTCGTATCGATCACCTGTTGCAAATCGGCCGCCATCGATCGATCGAGCGGTTCAGGACGGGGAAGTATGTCGTTCATAGTGTTGTTCACGGAGAGGTTGAACGCATCACGGGCACGAGCGCCTCGTGACCATCCTGCTGGATCAGGGTAAGCGGATAACCGAATGCGGCGCCGGCACGCTCGGGCGTGAGGACATCGCGAACGCGGCCGGCATGCGTGTGGCCCGCGCCGTCGAGCAGTAAAGCGTGCGTGGCGAAACGCCGGGCAAGGTTCAGATCGTGACACGAGAAAATCACGCTGCGTTGTTTCGATCCGACCCAGCCGCTCAGCGCTTCGAGGCAATCGATCTGATGATGCACGTCGAGATGCGCCAGCGGTTCATCGAGCAACAATAGCGGCGCGTCCTGGCACAAGGTCGCGGCCAGCGCCACACGTTGACGTTCACCGCCTGACAACGACAGGACATCGCGTGAAGCGAACTCAGCGAGGCCGAGCCTATCCAGTGCCGCGTGCGCAGCCGCGCGGTCCGCGTCGCTTTCCCAACCCCAGCCGGTGAGATGCGGAAAGCGGTTGAGCATGACGGTGTCCAGTACGGTGGCGCTGAACGCATCGTGCGTGGCTTGTGGCATCAACGCGCGGCGGCGGGCCAACTCAATAGTGCCCCAGGCGCTCAACGCTTTTCCATCGAGTGAAATCGCATTCGATGCCGTCTTCGATACCCCCGCCATCGCTGCAATCAAGGTCGTCTTGCCCGCACCATTCGGACCGGCGATGCACCACATTTCGCCGGGCGCGAAGGTCTGCGTGAGGTCCGCGACCAACACGCGAGTTGCTTTGTGAGTCCCCGCGCGCAACGTGAGGTTAGTGATCTGAAGTCCGTTCATGGCGCGCGCCTGAGGAGCATCCACAAGAACACCGGCACGCCGATCAGCGCGGTGATGACGCCCACCGGCAACTGCGCCGGCGCGATCACCGTGCGCGCGATCAGGTCCGCTCCCATCACCGCCAGTCCGCCGGCCAGCGCCGATGCAGGCAGCAGCATGCGCTGATCGTTGCCGAACGCGAGCCGCAGCACATGCGGCACCACAAGCCCGATAAACCCGATGGTCCCGGCCGTCGTCACGGCAGCGGCTGCCGCCAGCGACGCAACGAGATACACGCGCACTCTCAACTGCACGACGCGCACGCCAAGCGCCTCGGCCGCTACGTCGCCGCGCAGCAGTATGTTGAGCTGGGGCGCGACCGGTACGATAGCGATCAACGCAATTACCAGCGCGATTAAAGCGGTCCATGGCATCGAGACGCCGTTCAGGTCGCCGGTCAGCCAGAACACCATGCCGCGCAAGCGATTCTCGGGCGCGACCGCGAGCATGAGCGTGATCAACGCGCCCCACCCCGCCGCGATCACTGCGCCGGTGAGCAGCAATCTCGGCGATGTGTCCTGCGGTTCCCCACGCCACAACTCGCGCCGGGCGAGGCCGAGCACAAGCAGTATCGATAAGAACGCGCCCGTGAACGCGGCAACATCGACGCTCCACCACGACAGGGAGAACAACATCGCGGCGAGCGCGAACGCAGCCGCGCCACCCGATACGCCAAGCACATACGGTTCGGCCAAAGGATTGCGCAGCAAGACCTGCAGCAATGCACCGGCCATGCCAAGCAGAGCACCCACCGCAAAACCGCCGAGCGCGCGCGGCAAGCGCAGGCTGAGCACGATTTCATCGATCACGTCAGTCGACCGGGACACGAGCGCCTGCATCACCCGCAGCGGCGACACGGCGATACTCCCCAGCGCCAGCGACGCCACGAAGACAGCGAGCGCGGCCAGGCCGAGCCCGGTCCAGACCATGAAAGCGCGCTGGGCGTTCATGCGCTTAGTGTTCACTGCGGCAGTCGGCCGGGCATGATCGAGGCGCCGCGACGCGGCGTGCGGCGTGCTGTACGAGTGCGCAAGCTGATGGTCCTTGTTGAAGAGGTTGCCGAGGTTATCGATAAGCGCGCCGCCCCACGGAATGCAAGCTTTGGGCGACCAACGGATTGCCGCTGAACGGATAGTACAGATCGTCGAAGCTTGAAGCACGGCGGATGATCGCCGCCGTTGCATTCCCTCTAAGCCGGTATCCGGGATGTCGACCCATCGAGCGACCTTCCCGTGCGCGGACGCGCAGTGGCCAACCGCGTGCTGCCGGACGCCATTTTTCGAGTGGTGAAATGGGCGGGACAACGCGCCAGGACCGGCTTGCAACTTGGGTTCGAGTCGCTTACCGTTGCGGGGGCAGCGCAGAGTGAGTCGTCCGGGCTGACTCTGCTCCCTGCTTCCCGTTTAACTGCGCGCTGGCAGCGCACGTATGAGCACCAGGGTGGCGGGAGTTTAAGATCGGCACAATGGCCCGTCAAGAAAGCAGGACCATGCGGGCATATTGACCGTCCACAACGTGGTTCGATTATTCGATTTACCCCTGTTTTAAAGGCCTCCGTGCGATATTCCGAAGAACGCTCGCACGCCTGAATGAATGGGAAAATGAATCGATATAAAACGTTTCCCCTTACAAATAAAGGGCCGTGCCCATGCTTTGAAGACTGAATGCTGTTACGTCTGGAAACGAACCAAATTTCTGAAGCGCCGGAGAAGCGCGCTAAAATGCGAGGTCTTAAGAGGACGCAGCACATGCTCAACGAACTCGAATCACTGTCACAGAATATCGGCCGGCTGATCAAGATCAGCGAACGCCATCATCAAGCTCACCACGCGTTGGCCCAGCAACTCGAACAGTTGCGCGCCGACTATGCCAACACGCAGGGCGAACTTGCGGCCATGCGCGAAGAACGCGACGCACTGGTGGCGGAACGCGACTCGCTGTCGGCCAAGATCGACGACGCGCAGATTCGCCTCAACGCGATTCTCGAAAAATTGCCGCGTGCGAAAGCTGCACCGGAGCCGGATAACCAGCTTGCCCTTTTGCCTCCCGATGGCGGCATCGAACCGGATACCGCCGACTCGGCGCACGGTGCGTTGCATGAAGAATCACACCATCACGGAGAAAAGGCATGACGACGAAACAGATCGAGGTATCCATTCTCGGCGCGCCGTATCGGCTCGCATGTTCGCCGGAAACCGAAGGCGCGTTGCGCGAAGCGGTCGCGCGCGTAGATGCGGAAATGTCGAAAGTGCGAAACGCAAGCAGCGTGCGCGGCACGGATCGGATCGCGGTGATGGCGGCGTTGTCACTGGCGTCAGAATTGCTCAAGCTGCAAAACAGCGTGCGTCACGGCGAGGCGTTCCCGGCCGAAGAAATTCGCCGCACCATGC
The DNA here is from genome assembly GCF_964253815.1 of Caballeronia sp. LjRoot34. Lineage (NCBI taxonomy): Bacteria > Pseudomonadati > Pseudomonadota > Betaproteobacteria > Burkholderiales > Burkholderiaceae > Caballeronia > Caballeronia sp. LjRoot34. The sequence continues at coordinate 871,877 of NZ_CAXUSB020000001.1, read as the reverse complement.
ATCAAATGAACGAGCAACTGGGCGTCGTGATTTCACAATACGAAGCGCAGTAGTTGCTGAGGTAGTTGCTGCAATAGATACGGTAGCGGTAAGTGTGTAGTGGCTGGAATTTGCTTTAAGTGCTTGACGTACGAGCTAATATCCGGATGTTATTTTGTTGCCGGAATGCTGGCACGATTCTGCGTCAACCGCTACGTCTTCAGGCATTTAACGAATTCATCGGTCACCATAAAGTTTTCCTGGATCATTGCTGCATCGTGTCGTCGATTGGTGTAAAGTGACTGCTCCCTGCCTGGTTTGCCAAGGTCATATATTCCTTGAACCAATGCCATTGTGCACGGTTGTGGGACCTTGTAGCACTGGCGAGCGCGTCACTCTGTCTGATGAGCCCAAAGTGCTGCTTACTGCGACCAATCTTGAACCCAGGTTCAGGATGCCGGCCTAGCGGCTTGGGCGGGGACCCTTTTCAACAGCATGCGTATGTTTTTTTGTGCATGCTGGTAAGTGATTGAGTTGACTGAATGGACTAACGGCGCTGGAGCTTCTCCGGCGCCGTTTTCTTTTGCATCGTGAATCCTGCATCGTGCATGCTTCTTTGCACGGCACCTTTCTCCATGGAAGACATTCATGCGCTACTGGCTGATGAAGTCGGAACCGAACGAAGCGAGCATCGACCATCTCGCTCACGCTCCCAAAAAAACCCTGCCCTGGACCGGCGTGCGTAATTACCAGGCACGCAACTTCATGCGCGACGGCATGCAGATTGGCGACGGCGTGCTGTTCTATCACTCGAGTTGTCCGCAGCCGGGAATCGCAGGCATTGCAAAAGTGTCGTCGGCCGCTTATCCCGACCCCACCCAATTCGATTCCACCAGCCACTACTACGATCCCAAGTCATCGCAGGAAAAGCCGCGCTGGTTGCTCGTCGACGTCCACTTCGTGAAGAAGACGCCGCTTATCCCCCTCGCCACGCTACGCGATCACGCAGAGCTTGCCGATATGCAAGTGCTCGCCCGAGGCAATCGGCTGTCGATCACACCGGTTACCGAAACGCAATGGCGCTTTATCACCGAACACCTTTTGTAACCTCGTTGAAGGGAACTTCGCGAGCATGAGAAGCGCCTAAGCTTCGCGTCACATGACGCGCACTCATGCTTACGGAGTTAGACGATGACAAAGAAAAACACCACTTCCACACTGGCAGCCGCTGTGCTGCTTGCAGGCGCTGCCATGGCACAGAGCGCGTTTGCGCAAAGCGTCGTTCAGGCGCAGCCGTCGGGCGTGTTGTCGCTCGCAGCACAGGCCAGTGCTGACGTGCCGCAGGACGTGGTCGACATCACCCTGTTCTATGAGCAGGAAGCGCAAGACCCGGCCTCGTTGACGTCGGTGCTCAACCAACGCGCGGACGCCGCGCTGCGCCAGGCCAAAGGCGTCGATAACGTCACCGCGCACAGTGGTTCGTTCACCGTCTATCCGTCCACCGATCGCGATGGCCGTATTTCCGCATGGCGCGGCCGCACGGAAGTCGTGCTGGAGTCGAAGGACTTCGCCGCTGCGTCCAAGCTGGCGGGCAAGATGAGCGATTCAATGCAAGTGGGCAGTGTGACGTTCTCGCTCTCGCCGGAAGCGCAGCGCGCCGCGGAACAGAGACTCTCGACGCAGGCCATTGCTTCGTTCAAGCAGCAGGCACAGAGTTCGGCCCAGGCATTCGGCTATAGCGGTTATGCGATCCGCGAGGTGAACATCGGTCATAACGGGTCATCGCCGCGTCCGGTCATGATGATGGCCGCGCGCAGCATGAGCGCGGATGCAAAGATGTCGGCACCCATGGCGCTGGAAGGGGGCACGTCGACGGTGACCGTGAACGTGTCGGGTTCGGTACAGATGAACCGCTAGACGCTCAGTTCAAGGCTCGCTATATAAAAAAGCCTCGCTGCGCGCGAGGCTTTTTCATGGCATTTGCAAAGGCTGATCTCTCGTTCAGGAGAGTTTCGCGGACTCCGACGGCACTGCGCGCCCACGTCGATAAGACCAGACAAGCAGTCCAATTCCGCCAATGATCATAGGCAGCGAAAGCCATTGGCCCATCGACAGGTTCATGGCCAACAGGCCCAGATAATCATCAGGCTCACGCGCGAACTCAACCGTGAAGCGCGCGAGGCCATAACCAATCAGGAACACCGCCGAAATCCCGCCCACCGGCCGCTGCTTGCGTGACATCAGCCACATCACGATAAACAATGCGAACCCTTCCAGCGCGATCTCGTACAACTGCGACGGATGCCGCGGCAGCATCTGGTAACGCTCGAAGATCTCATTCAAATGCCACTGCGCGGCCTGTTGCGGATGGGTGCGCAGCCAGATGGCGTCATCGGGAGATGCGTTCTGGAACAGCATGGCCCATGGCGCGTTCGGATTGGTCACACGGCCCCACAACTCGCCATTGATGAAGTTGCCGAAGCGACCGGCCGCCAGCCCGAGCGGGACCAGCGGCGCGACGAAATCGGTGACTTGCAGCCAGGTCCGGTTTCTTTGCCACGCGAACAGGACCATCGCGAGAATCACGCCGATCATGCCGCCGTGGAACGACATGCCGCCTTCCCACACCTTGAAGATATCGAGCGGATTCGCGAAGTAGAAACTCGATTTGTAGAACACGACATAGCCAAGCCTGCCGCCCAGGATGGTGCCGAGCACCCCGTAGAACAGGATGTCGTCGATATCCTTCGTGGTCCATCCTTGCGCCGAGACGTACGGCAAGCGCAGCCGCAAGCGCCCGATGACGATGCACTGGATAAACGCCAGCAGATACATGAGGCCATACCAGCGCACAGCGAGCGGACCGAGATGAAGCGCGATGGGATCGAAATTGGGGTGAATGAGCATGTTTCTATTTACGTGTTGGGGTCACGGCAACGCAGGCACGGTAGCCGCATGAGCGCGCACTATATCGATAAAACCGGCGAGCACCGGGCTGACTTCCGCTGCGCGCCACACGAGTCCGGTCTCAACCACCGGCCCCGATTCGAGCAACGGACGATACACCACTCCGGTCCTGCGCAGATGACGCAGCGATTGCGGCACGAGCGCGACGCCCATGCCAGCCGACACAAGACTGACGATGGTCTGCATCTGGATGGCTTCCTGCCCGACCCGCGGCATCAGGCCAGCCGCGCCGTAGCAACCCATAATGATGTCATAGAATCCGGGCGCGAGACGCCGTGGAAAGACGACGAGCGGGGCATCGGCGAGTTGGTGAAGGCTCACAGGCGTCTCCGACCATTCTTCGGCGCCCAGCCCGAGCGCAGCCGCGGCGTCGCTGGACATGGCGATGACTAACGGCTCGCGCGCGATCGGCAAATACGACAGCGCGACGGCGTGGCGTGGCGGCAGCGGGGGAATGACGAGCCCGGCGTCGATGCGGCCCGCGACCAGTTCCTCAACCTGAACGTCGCTGGTGGCTTCCACGAGTTGCAGCCGGACGCCAGGGTAACGGGCGCCAAAATCGCGCAGCAAGAGCGGCAGGAGCCCGTAATCGGCGGTGGAAACGAACGCAAGCGATAAAACCCCCGCCTCGCCCCGCGCGAGCGATTGCGCGAGCGGTCTTAACGCATCCGCGCTGGCGAGCAGCCGTCGAACTTCGGGCAGCAGATCCTTGCCCACGGGCGTCAGCTCGACTGAACGCTTCGTACGTACAAACAGCGCGACGCCGAGCATGTCTTCCAGCGCCCGGATAGCCTGCGACAACGGCGGCTGCGTCATCGCGAGGCGCCCTGCGGCCCGTCCGAAGTGCATTTCCTCGGCAACCGTCACAAAATATCGCAACAATCTGAGTTCAATGTTCCGCGTTTCCACTGATATGTTCCACGACCTAGTAGACCCTGAATAATATATTGGACACGCGTTCGTACAAGCTTCATCCTTTCGCGACCAGACAATAAAATCCTCAAGGAGCCCCCACATGGCCTTCAATCGCCGCTCGAAAAACATCACGCAAGGCATCGCGCGTTCCCCGAATCGCTCGATGTATTACGCCCTCGGTTACAAGGACGAAGACTTCGACAAGCCGATGATCGGCATCGCCAATGGTCATTCCACCATCACGCCGTGCAATTCCGGCCTGCAAAAGCTGGCGGACGCCGCCGTCGAATCGATTCGTAAATCGGACGCCAATCCGCAGACCTTCGGCACGCCCACCATCTCGGACGGCATGTCGATGGGCACCGAAGGCATGAAGTACTCGCTCGTGTCACGCGAAGTGATTGCCGATTGTATTGAAACGGCTGTGCAAGGCCAGTGGATGGACGGCGTGGTTGTAATCGGCGGCTGCGACAAGAACATGCCGGGCGGCATGATCGGCCTCGCCCGCATGAACGTACCGGGTATCTACGTGTATGGCGGCACGATCCGTCCGGGCAACTGGAAGGGCAAGGATTTGACCATTGTGTCGTCGTTCGAAGCCGTCGGCGAATTCTCGGCTGGGCGGATGTCGAAGGAAGATTTCGACGGCATCGAGAAAAACGCCTGCCCGTCGAGCGGTTCGTGCGGTGGCATGTACACGGCCAACACCATGAGCTCGTCGTTCGAGGCGCTCGGCATGTCGCTGATGTATTCCTCGACCATGGCGAACCCCGACGAAGAAAAGGTCACGTCCGCCGCGGAATCGGCGCGCGTGCTGGTCGAAGCGGTCAAGGCCGATCTCAAGCCGCGCGACATCATCACGAAGAAATCGATCGAAAACGCCGTTGCGCTGATCATGGCGACCGGCGGCTCGACCAATGCGGTGTTGCACTACCTGGCTATCGCCCATGCGGCCGAAGTGGAATGGAGCATCGACGACTTCGAGCGCATGCGCAAGAAAGTGCCGGTGATCTGCAACCTGAAGCCGTCGGGTCAGTACGTGGCGACCGATCTGCACAAGGCCGGCGGTATTCCGCAGGTGCTGAAGATCTTGCTCGACGCGGGCATGCTGCACGGCGATTGCATCACGATCACGGGCAAGACCATCGCGGAAGAACTGAAGGACGTGCCGTCGAAGCCGCGCGCTGACCAGGACGTGATTTTCCCGATCAACAAGGCGCTCTACGACGAAGGCCACCTCGCCATCCTGAAGGGCAACCTGGCGCCGGACGGCGCCGTGGCGAAGATCACCGGCCTGAAGAACCCGGTCATCACCGGCCCTGCGCGCGTGTTCGAGGACGAGCAAAGCGCGATGACCGCGATTGTCGCGGGTCAGATCAAGGCGGGAGATATCGTGGTGTTGCGTTATCTCGGCCCGAAGGGTGGTCCGGGCATGCCGGAAATGCTGGCGCCTACTTCGGCGATCATCGGCCAGGGGCTGGGTGAATCGGTGGGCCTGATTACCGATGGACGCTTCTCCGGCGGCACGTGGGGCATGGTGGTGGGTCACGTTGCCCCGGAAGCCTATGCGGGCGGCACGATCGCGTTCATCAAGGAAGGCGATTCGATCACCATCGATGCCCACAAGCTGCTGTTGCAACTGAACGTGGATGACGCCGAGATCGAGCGCCGTCGCGGAGAGTGGACGCAGCCTGCGCCGCGTTATACGCGTGGCGTGCTGGCCAAGTATGCTGCGCTCGCGTTGCCGGCAAACAAAGGCGCGGTAACGGGTTGATTGCGGGGTAATTGCTCGCTGTTTTTCGCTCGCGCCGGCGGACCGTTTCAGGTTCTGCCGGCGTAGGCAGGGAATTTAATGCCGGGTTAAATGCCGGATTGCCGCTGCGCTGGGTCGGCCTCGGCTCCGGCAGCCAGAATCGCCCCGAAATCCCCTTCTTACTTGCGCCCTCGCCTTTCCAGTTCATCGGCCACCGCCTCGCGCACCCATTGCGTCAACTCGGTTTCCAGCGCCAACGCAACCTCCCGCGTAATCTGGCTGACTAGCCAGGTGGAATGCTCCTGCAACGATTCCCTGCAGCGTTCCTCGATCAACGCCCGGCCATCGCCAGTCAAAAAATGCGTGAAGCGCCCGCGCAGCCTGTCTGCGATCACATCGGCGTCACGATCCGCGCCGTGTGCAAGCTCCTCGTGCGATGGCACAGCCGCCGGCGATAACACCGGCTCCGGCGCACGCGGTGCAACACGGGCACGGTCCGGCCGGCCCGGCACGATGACATCGGTCAGCACGGGAATGGAGGAATCGAAGTTTTCGGGTGTTTCAGCCGTATCGGGCGCGGTGGTGATGGGCACGAGTGGACTCCGTCTCTTGATGGCAGGCTGTTGAAACCTGATGGCAGGCCGGGTGCGGGCTAACAACGGTAACGGCGCGCGTTTTCGCGATCATACCGCGCGGCCAGCGCACGCAGCGATTGGGTAAGACGCTCAGCTGCCCTGCTTGTAATTGTTGAGCACATAGCCCCGATCGCGATAGAAACGATACCGGTCGCGCCCAGCCACGAGTTCCTGCTCCTCGTTGCCGACCACTTCCAGCAGGCGTTCAAACCGCGCGAACTGCGGCGGTACGGTTGCGCCGAGGTTCAGCAGGATCTGCTGCTGCAGATCCTGCCCCAGCGATTCCAGCGACGCAGTCAGCAACACCGGCGTTTGCCCCGCCAGCGCGCTGTCCGCCATGCAATGCGGCACGAACTCGAGCGGCTTGAAGGTCCACAATTGCTCGTCGAACCGCTTCAACCGCTCGGGTTCGGCCAGCACGATCAACGGCTGACCGCTCAGGTAAGCCTTGCGCACGAGGCGGCAGGCGTACGCGATCGAATCCCCCACATTCGAATGGAAATCGATACGCGTCATGGCTGTGCCTCCCCGCTCACGCTTGGTTCAACCACGCTCATTGGCCCGCGCGATCGACCAGGAACTGCGTGAGCAAGGGCACCGGACGACCGGTTGCGCCCTTTGCCGCGCCGCTTTTCCACGCCGTACCCGCGATGTCGAGGTGAGCCCAAGGATAGTTCTGCGCGAATCGCGACAGGAAACACGCCGCGGTAATCGCGCCGCCCGGCCGTCCGCCAATGTTCGCGACATCGGCGAAATTCGATTTCAGCAGGTCCTGGTATTCGTCGTCGAGCGGCATGCGCCAGGTCGGATCGATGGCTTCCTTCGATGCATCCAGCAACTCGCCCGCCAGCGCGTCGTCCTTCGAGAACAAAGCGGTGTTGTGATGGCCAAGCGCCACCACGCACGCGCCCGTAAGCGTGGCGATATCGATAACTGCCGCGGGTTTGAAGCGTTCCACGTAGGTCAGCGCGTCGCAGAGAATCAGGCGGCCTTCCGCGTCCGTATTCAACACTTCGATAGTCGTGCCCGACATGGACGTGACAATGTCACCCGGCTTCACCGCGTTGCCGGCCGGCATGTTCTCGCAGGTCGGAACCACACCGATCACGTTGAGCTTCAACCCCATTTCCGCGATCGCGCGCATGGTGCCGAACACCGAACCAGCGCCGAGCATGTCGTACTTCATCTCGTCCATGCCTTCGCCGGGCTTGATGGAGATGCCGCCGGTGTCGAACGTGATGCCCTTGCCGACCAGCACGACCGGCGCGGCCTTCGCACCCGCGCCCTGGTGATGCATCACGATGAACGCGGGCGGTTCGACCGAGCCTTTCGCGATCGACAGGAACGAACCCATGCCCAGCGCTTCGATCTGCTTCTGGCCGAGCACTTCCACCTTCAGCTTGAATTCCTTGCCCAGCTTTTTCGCGGTATGGCCGAGATAGGTGGGCGTGCAGACGTTCGGCGGCAAGTTGCCGAGATCGCGCGTCAGGTCCATGCCGTTGGCGAGTGCCGTGGCGTGTTTCAACGCGAGCTTCGCAGCTTTTTCGTCGGCGGCATCGATGCTGAACACCACTTTCTTCAACGCGCGATCGCCGTTTTCCGGCTTGCTTTTCATCTGCGTGAACTTGTAGGTCAACTCGCGCAGCGCGAGGATGGCGCAGCGCACACCCCAGTCGCTGGTGCGCTCGGGCACCGGCAGTTGGGCGAGCGTGAACGCCACGTTCGCGATCTTCGTGGCAAGCAGCGCCCGCCATGCGGCGCGCGCGGCTTCCGTGTAAGCCTTCTGATTGAAAGCGTCCTGCTTGCCGAGGCCGACCAGCAAAATCCGTGACGCCCCAAGCCCCGTCACTTCGGTCAGCATCAACGTGGAACCGGCCTTGCCGCTCATGTCACCAGCTTTCACCGTGCGCGTAAGCAGCCCCTTGGTCACCAAATCCATCTCGCGGGCTGCGCCCGTCAACGTCTGCGCTTCGAACACTCCGAGCACTACTACATCGGCCTTCCCGTTAAGGAAACCATTTGCCGAGCCTTTGCTCCAATCACAGGCTTTTATGCTAAAGTCCATCGCGCTTATCCTCGGATAAAATCTGGGCTGAAGGAAGAAAGCCGCAATTATCCGCTATTTTTTCCGAGGCGGTCGCGGGCAGCGATACCCGGATTGAATGTCTCGCTCATGACTCGGTCGACTCGTTCATCCGGCACGTTTGTCATGGCGTGTGGTCCAAACGTGGTCCAAGCGCGGCCCGCACATAATCCAACCGCCTGGTCGCCGCCGGTTTCCACCTGACAATCAATGATCTTCGAACGCTCCCTTCAGCGTGAACTCGCGTATACGGCTGGCGCCGTATTCATGGTGCTGCTCACGATCATGCTGACCACGATGATGATCCGCATCGTCGGCTTTGCAGCATCGGGACAAGTCGATCCGCGCGACGTCGTCGTGCTGATCGGCCTTACCGTCATCGGCTATCTCGCCGTGATCATGATCGTGACCCTGTTCGTGTCCATCCTCTTCGTGCTGACGCGCTGGTATCGCGACTCGGAGATGGTCGTGTGGCTCGCGTCAGGCGTCAGTCAGACGGCGCTGATCAAACCAATCGCGCTCTTCTCCACGCCCATCATCCTGGCCATCGTATTTTTCGCGTTCGTGGTCTGGCCCTGGTCGAATTTGCAAAGCAAGCTCATCAAGGCACGGTTCCAGCAACGCGACGAAGTCTCGCTGCTCGCACCGGGTCAGTTCCGTGAATCGCAAACCAGCCACCGCGTGTTTTTCATCGAGAAGATGTCGCCGGATCAGGGGCATGTGCAGAACGTGTTCGTGACAAGCACGGAAGGCGGCAAGGTCAACGTGGTGGTATCGAAGAACGGCCATACCGAAACGCACGCCAATGGCGATCGTTTCGTGGTGCTGGAAAACGGCCGGCGCTACGACGGCATTCCGGGGCAGCCGAACTTCCGGATCATGGAGTTCGAGCGCTACGGCGTGAAAATTCAAAGCCAGCAATTCGTGAACACGCCTACCACGACCGGCATGTATACGAACGAGCTGCTGGCCAATCCCACCCGCGACAACCTTGCCGAAATCGCGTGGCGCGCGGGTCTGCCGCTGATCGCGATCAACCTGATGCTGCTCGCCATTCCGCTCTCCTACCAAAACCCCCGACGCAGTCGAACAATCAATCTCGTCATGGCAGTACTGATCTATCTGACTTATTCCAACCTGCTGAACGTGGTGCAGTCGTGGATCGAGCAAGGCCGGGTGTCGTTTGTTGTCGGGCTGGTGGGACTGCACATAATCGTCTCGGTCATGGTCGGGTTCATCTTCTGGTTGCGCATACGCAATCGGCCGCTCTTCAAGCTGTCGGCGTTTACCCGCTCGAAAGGGGCCTGACGCAATGCGCATTTACGAACGGTATTTCGCGCGTCAGATCTATCTCGCGTTCATCTTCATCCTGTTCGCGTTCTCAGGCCTGTTCTTCTTCTTCGACTTGATCAACGAGCTGAACACGGTCGGCCACGGCAACTACAAGTTTGGGCTCGCCGTGCTGCGAGTGGGCTTGCAGACGCCCTCGCGCTTCTACGAAATCATCCCGGTTGCCGCGCTGATTGCGGCCATCTACGTGTTCGCGCAAATGGCCGCCGCGTCCGAGTTCACCATCTTCCGCGTATCCGGATTGTCCACCGGCAAGGCGCTGCGCTCGCTGCTCAAGATCGGCATACCAATGGTCCTGCTCACGTATGTGATCGGCGAAGTGGTCGGCCCCTACTCGGACCAGCTCTCCGAGAAAGTGCGGCTCGAAGCACTGGGCTCGTCGGTGTCGATGAACTTCGAATCAGGCGTCTGGGTGAAAGACACGCTGACCGCACGCGCGGACGGCGAACAGGTCACCCGCTTTGTGAACGTGGGCACGCTGAATCCGGATACGACCATTGCGAACGTGCGCATCTACGAATTCGATTCGTTGTTCCGGCTGACGAACGTGCGCATCGCTAAAAGTGGCGTGTTCCAGCCGCCGGGCCACTGGAAGCTCACCGACGTAACGGATACCGAACTCATCGACGCGCCGCCACAAACCGTGAACCCCGGCGACGCGCTTAATCCCGTGTATCGCGCGAAACAGATCACCCTGCCCGAGTATTCGCTGCGCTCTGAACTCACGCCGCAGATTTTGTCGGTGCTGCTGGTGTCGCCAGACCGGATGTCGATGTTCAACCTCTTCAGATACATCCAGCATTTGACGGAAAATCATCAGGACACGCAGCGGTATCAGATCGCGTTCTGGCGCAAGATCTTGTATCCGCTCGCGGTGCTGGTGATGCTGGTGCTGTCCCTGCCGTTTGCGTACCTGCATACGCGCGCCGGCGTGGTCGGTGTGAAGGTGTTCGGCGGCATCATGATCGGCATGAGCTTCCAGCTGGTCAACACGCTGTTTTCACACATTGGTACGCTGAACACTTGGCCCGCGCCATTGACGGCCGCAGCGCCGGCGCTGGCGTACCTGATCGTCGGCTTGATCGGGTTGCGGTGGGTGGACCGGCATTAGGCTTCAAGCATTAGGGCTTCAGGCGTCAGCGCTTTGAGACGAGGGAGAACGCGATGAGCAAGCACGGCATGATCCTGTTCGGTCACGGCGCACGCGATCCACGCTGGGCCGAGCCTTTCGAACGGCTCGCCACGAAGCTGCGCGCAATGCGCAGCGCGCCGGTATCGCTGGCGTTTCTTGAACTGATGACCCCCGATTTACCCACGGCTGTCGAACGCCTGGCGGCGGATGGGTGTGACGCGCTCACCGTCGTGCCCGTGTTCTTCGGTCAAGGCGGTCATATACGGCGCGACCTGCCTGAATTGCTCGATCGATGCCGCGCGATGTTTCCATTGCTGACCATCCAATGCGCAACAGCGGTGGGTGAAGACGACTCGGTGCTCGATGCGGTCGCACAATATTGCGTTCGGCAGATTGAGTAGGTTTATCGCCCCTCACTAGCGTGCTGGCGAAAGCACGACCGTTTTCCACATGCCCCGCGAGTCATGGACTTCCGGGGCATTGTTCTGTCCGAAGGATTTTCCTGGCCGACGCCATTGTGCCTGCGCGCCGAAGAGGGCCGGAGCGAGCTTCAACGGACACCCGGTGCGGGCCAGATCATCAATCAAACGCGTTCTAATCAGCCAAAAATGGTCATATCTGATCAATTAAGCCACTTATTTTTTCAGATATGACCATTTTTGCATGTAGAAATATTGACGATCTTAGGATTTTGTCTATACTGACCAATTAAGTGGGTTTATATGTCAGATACGACAAAATGAAGCGCAACAACAAGGATTTTTCTTCGCCAGAACTTGGGCTTCAGGCCACGGGACTTGGACGCGCGGTCGCCGCCGCCCGGATCGCACGCAACATGACCCGGAAGGATTTTTCCGAACGAGCCAACATCAGCCCGAGCACCCTGATACGCATAGAAAATGGCGATGTTTCGGTCAGTTTCTCGTCGTGGCTGCACGCGTTCGAACGTGCCGGCCTCCTCGGATTGCTCCAGCCGCTCGCGAATCCGCAAAACGACGTGGTCGGCGAAGCGCGGCGCAAGACGGAATCTCGCGTGCGTCCACGCAAGACCGCTTCGAAGACAGGCGAGTATGATTTTTAATACAACAACCTGGAGCAAATACGTCTTCATCGCCCTCGAAGGAGCGGCCGAGGCGGTCCCTGCCGGTAAGCTCGAACTACTCGAAGAAGGTATCAAGCCCGTCGGGTCGACCTTCGTCTACGGCAACAAGTACTTACAGCGTGCGAACGCCGCTGCCGTGGACCCGGTCAGCATGCCTCTGAGCGAGGCGAAGAAGTCCAAGGAAACGGTATTTCAGCCCCCCGCAGGACTGGCGCTGTTTGGCGCAATCCGTGACGCGGCTCCGGATTCCTGGGGACGGCGCGTGATTGAGAATATGTTGAGGGCGGCGCCCGACGGTTTGCCCGAGACTGAATATCTGGCTCATGCCGGCCCCCACCGGACTGGCGCGCTGGATTTCAGGGACTCCCCCACCGCACCTGCAGAACCCGGCAAGTTGCCGGATGCAAAAGAGCTTTCTTATCTGCTCGACGCTGCAGCCATGATCCAGGACGGCAAGCCGGTTCCGAAAAAGCTGCAGTTACTCTTTAGCGTTGGCGCAACTTTCGGCGGCGCGCGACCCAAAGCCGTGTTGCTGGACGATGGCCGGCAATGGGTCGCCAAATTTCCTGTCGCCCGGGACGGTTTCAACGTTCCCGTCGTGGAGCGTGCAACGCTTGAACTCGCCCGCGAGTGCGGTATGCGCGTTCCCGCAACCAGGCCCATTCACTTGGCCGACGGGCGCGATGTCATGCTGATCGAACGATTTGACCGCGTGCCGTTGCCCGGCGGTACGTTCGGCAAACGCCACGTCGTGAGCGCGCTGACCATGCTCAAGATGCATGAAAGCGATACCGCATCGGCTAATTACACGGACCTGGCGGACCTGCTCGGTGAACGCGGCGCCACGGGCTTTGTCGCGGCCGACAAGATCGAGTTGTTCAAGCGAATGGTGTTCAACATCCTCGTGACGAACGACGATGACCATCTTCGCAATCATGCGTTCGTGTGGGACGGAGCAAACAAGGGCTGGCGCCTGAGCGACCTTTACGACGTCGTGCCGAAGCCGCAGGTCGGCTCCGAGCGTTTCCTCGTACTGGGCGTAGGTCCGGCAATGGGCCGGCTGGCGACGCTCGACAACGCCCTCTCCGCGGCGGGCCGATTCGGTCTGCTCAAACACGCGGCCGTTGAAATCATCCAACGTTTGTCGACTGTTGTGAGAGAGTGGCGGACTTATTTCGAGGAGTTCGGTGTTCCCCGAACCGAGTGCAACAAAATCTCCTCTGCATTCCGCAAGCCGCAGGCCATTGGGCTGCGTGAAGTGGAGAAAGCGTAGTGCTTCAACGCTCGCGAAACGGGTCGTTGAAGCACGCAATTGCGCAGGCATCAGGAAACCGGCGCAGGTGAAAAAAGCCCCGTGGGTCAGTGACCCACGGGGCTTTTCAGACGACGAATCACAAGCAGTCTAAAGCTCGCCAAGGCAGCGCGGTTTCACCGCGTCGCCCGCCTGCGGCCTCAATCAAGCAGCAGCCTGTTGCAATGCCGCTTCCGCGTTTTGGACCGGTACTACCATAACCGACCGATCTGCAAATGCCTCACCGATCATCAGCAAACTCGGCTGCGATGCATCGAGCCAATTCTGCGCTTCCCCAATCGCCATTTCGCCCAGCGTCAGCGTCAGCGAACGTTCGCGCGGCGTACTGCAAGCCTCGACGATGGCAACCGGCGTCGACGCCGACCGCCCTGCATCAATCAGTTGCTGCGCAATCTCCGGCGCGCTGTCACGGCCCATGTAGAACACGAGCGAATCCGCGCTGGCCTGCTCGCGGATTTCATCGCTGTCAGGGGCACGGCTGTACGTTGCCAGAGCAACGCTACGCGACACCCCGCGCAAGGTCAGCGAACGCTTCAACGTCGCGGCGCTTGCCAGCGCGGCCGTGATCCCCGGCACCACTTCGTACTCAATACCCGCTGCTTCGAGCGCGCGCATTTCTTCGTCGGCGCGGCCGAACAGCATGGGATCGCCACCCTTCAGGCGCACGACGATCTCGTGTTCGCGGGCGGCATCGACGATCTGCTTGTTGATGAAATGCTGCGCCGTTGAACGCTGTCCGCAGCGCTTGCCCACCGCAATCTTGCGCGCGTCCGGCGCGTAGTCGAGCATGGCCGGCTCGATCAACGCGTCGTGCAGAACGACCTGCGCCTGGCTCAACAACCGGGCGCCCCGAACCGTAATCAGGTCCGCAGCACCCGGCCCCGCTCCGATCAAATACACCTTACCCATAGTCGATTCTCAGGCTGAATACGAGCGAATCATCCCGGCCGCAACCGTGTGATGCGTCGCTTCATCGATAAGAACAAACGCGCCCGTGCCCTGATGCGTGTCGTAAGCATCGCAGACGATCGGCTTTTGAAGCGTCAGCGCCACGCGGCCGATGTCGTTCATCGTCAGGTTATGGCGGTCCACCGAATGCAGCAGCGTATGCACGTCGAGCACTTCCTTGATTGCACCAATCCGCGCGAACACCGTGTTCGTGGTCTGCTTCAGCAAGTACTTGCGTTGCGGTGAAAGCGGCTCCTCGTCGAACCAGCAGAGGTCAGCGTCCAGCTTCTTCGCCGGCTCGATCTTGGCGCCGCTCGTGTTGCGCGGCACGAACGTATCGCCACGCGAGACGTCGACATCTTCCGCCAGGCGAATGGTCACCGTCTGGCCCGCGAACGCGCGATCCACTTGCGCCACGCCGCCCGGAACCGGTGCGATGATCTCGGCAACGGTTGCATCGCGATTGGCCGGCAACACGGTGATGGTGTCGCCCAGTTTCACTTCGCCCGATTCCACCCGGCCCATGTAACCGCGGAAATCGTCGGCCTGACTGCCGTCCTGCCGTGCGACCCATTGCACCGGGAAACGCAGCGCTTGATCCACAGGCTGCGTAACCGGCAGCGCTTCAAGCAGATCGAGCAGCGGTTCGCCCGCATACCACGGCATGCGCTCGCTGGCGGTCACGATGTTGTCACCCTTGAGCGCCGACACCGGCACGAAGCGCACATCGGCAATTCCAAGCCGACGTGCGAGTTCAACGTACGCGTCGCGGATCTCGTTGAAACGCGTCTCACTGAACTCGATCAAATCCATCTTGTTGATCGCGACGATCACATGCTGCAGCCCAAGCAATTTGACGATCGCGCTATGGCGCACTGTCTGCGGCAGCAGTTGCGCTACGCCATCCTGCAACGTCACGCGCGTGGCATCCACCAGAATGATCGCGGCATGCGCGGTCGATGCGCCCGTCACCATGTTGCGCGTGTACTGCTCGTGGCCGGGGGTATCGGCGATGATGAATTTGCGCTTGGCCGTGGCGAAATAACGATACGCGACGTCGATCGTAATGCCCTGCTCACGCTCGGCTTCAAGACCATCAGTCAGCAGCGACAGATCGATTTCGTCACCAACGGTGCGCTTGTTCTTCGCCCGCGACAACGCCGACAACTGATCCGACAACACCGCTTTGCTGTCGAACAGCAGGCGGCCGATCAGCGTGCTCTTGCCGTCGTCAACGCTGCCTGCCGTGATGAAACGCAACACGCCGAGGTCTTCGGGTTGATGAATACTCATGATGTTTCCCTGTTCCTTGTTTGCGGCGTGATGCTTAGAAATAACCTTGTTTCTTACGGGTTTCCATGGCGGCTTCGGACGCTTGATCGTCCATGCGCGTGGCGCCGCGTTCCGTGATTTCCGTCACGGCGGTTTCCGCGATGATCTTCTCGACGTCGTCGGCATCGCTGGCAACGGGGCACGTGCAACTGATGTCACCGACGGTACGGAAACGCACTTGCGCGACTTCGGACACTTCGCCTTCCAGCAGCGGCGTGATCGGCGTCAGCGGCACGAGCAAGCCATTGCGGCGAATAATTTCGCGATCGTGCGCATAGTAAATGGACGGCAGCTCAAGCTTCTCGCGCCCGATGTATTGCCAGATATCCAGTTCGGTCCAGTTCGAAATGGGGAACACGCGCAAGTGCTCGCCGTTATGCAAACGCGCGTTGTAGATGCTCCACAATTCCGGGCGTTGCGCTTTCGGGTCCCACTGGCCGAATTCATCGCGGAAAGAGAAGATGCGCTCTTTCGCGCGGGCCTTTTCTTCATCACGACGCGCGCCGCCGATCAGCGCCGTATAACCGTATTCCTCGATGGTTTCGAGCAACGTCACCGCTTGCGCGGCGTTACGCGAATCCGTTTCGCGACGCAGACGCACGGTGCCTTTCTTGATCGAATCTTCGACATGACCAACCACGAGTTCCGCACCAATTTCAGCGGCGCGACGATCGCGGAAGTCGATGACTTCGCTAAAGTTATGACCGGTATCGATATGAACCAGCGGGAACGGCAGCACGGTCTTGCGACCCGAGCCCAGGCCAAATGCCTTCAACGCAAGATGCAGCACAACGACCGAATCCTTGCCGCCGGAGAACAGCAACGCGGGCTTGCTGCACTCGGCCACGAGTTCGCGCAGGATGTGAATGGACTCGGCTTCGAGCCAGTCAAGATGATCCATCCGGGTCCCGCGATTCGCGATGGGAGCGTTGAGTGTTGAATCGAGCGTGCTGCTCATATGCGTCGTTCCTTGGTTGCTTTGCATGACACCAAACTTGTGGCGTCGTGCGTCAATATCAATGCGTTCAGAGCGCCGAGGTTGGCGCTGCGCTGCGGTCTTCCACGATCCTTATATTCGTCACGTGCAAGCCGCATTCCTTCGTGTCCCGCGATTCCCACCACCAGCGTCCTGCCCGGCTGTCTTCGCCCGGACGGATAGCGCGCGTGCACGGCTCACAGCCAATGCTCGGATAACCGCGCGCATGCAGCGGGTTGACGGGGACATCGAAGGCCTTCAAATAAGCCCAGACATCGGCTTCGGTCCAGTCCGCGAGCGGATTGAACTTCGCGATATCGCGCGGCGCGTCGTGCTCTTCCTCATGCAACTCTACGCGCGTTACCGATTGCTCGCGCCGCTGTCCCGTGACCCACGCGCTCACATCCTTCAGCGCGCGATTCAACGGCTCGACCTTACGAATTCCGCAACAGCTTTTACGCAGATCGACGCTCTCGTAGAAGGCGTTCAAACCGTGGTCACGCACATACTCTTCAACCGCTTCCGGCAGCGGATAAAACTGTTCAATGTCGTATCCATACCGCTCTTTCACGCGATCAATCATGCCCAGCGTTTCAGCATGCAGACGACCGGTGTTCAGCGAGAAAATGCCGATCTTTACGCCGCGCGAAAGAATGGCGTGCGTGAGCAACATGTCTTCGGCGGCGAGACTGCTGGCTAGCTTGACGTTCGCATGACGTTGCGCGATGGAATCGAGCCGCGCATCAAGACGACCGGCTTTGGCTTGCAGTTCGGCATTCATGCAGACGCTCCGGCGGCAGCTTTGCCACGACGGCGGAACAGCGGTTCCGGATTGTCCACAGCGCTCTGGTACGGGATGCTCAATTCACCGAACGCGTTCAATGCGTCGTGAATGTCTTTATCGGCACGAACGGCGAAGGCGTCGAAACCGCAACGCGCGTGGAAGCGCAACTGATCGCGCAACACGTCGCCAATAGCCCGCAACTCGCCGGTCCAGTGATAACGCTCGCGCAGCAAGCGGCCTATGCTGAAACCACGGCCATCGCTGAACTTGGGGAAATCGACGGCGATCAGCGCGATCTTGTCGAAGTCTTCGACCAGTTCCGCGGGTTCATCGTCGGGGGCGAGCCACACGCCGATCGGTTCCTTCTTGTGCGCCGCGGTCAACGCGTTCTTATGCTCTTTCCACCACGTGAACGGCACAATTACTTTGCCGGGCAACAACGCATCGACTGCGGGCAGCGTGCCATCTTCAGCCGCACGCACCACGTTCCAGTCGTCTTCAACCACTTCGCGGTTCTTGATTATCAAAGCCATGTGCTTATTCCTTAGCGTTTCAAGCATGTGCCGGCTGGCGCGACGCGTACACGCGTTCCTTGAACGGCGCGATGCCGATACGGCCATACGTCTCGATGAAACGCTCGCCTTCAATGCGATTCTCAACGAACGTATCGATCACTTGCGACACGACCTCGGGCATCTCTTCCGCCGAAAACGACGGGCCGATCACGCGGCCAAGATGCGCGCCCGTTGCGCCCGAGCTTTGCTCGCCGCCGAGCGTGACCTGATACCACTCCGAGCCGTCTTTATCGACACCGAGCACACCGATGTTGCCAATGTGATGATGACCGCACGCGTTGATACAACCCGAGATGTTGAGCGTCAGGTCGCCGAGGTCGTACACGTAGTCGAGATCGCTGAAACGCTCTTGAATCGCTTGCGCAATCGGGATCGACTTCGCGTTCGCGAGCGAGCAGAAATCGCCGCCGGGGCACGCAATGATGTCGGTCAGCAAACCAATATTCGATGTCGCGAAACCCAGCGCTTTCGCGCGTTCCCACACCGCGAACAGATCGCGTTTCTTCACGTTTGCCAGGATCAGGTTCTGCTCATGCGAGACGCGGATTTCGCCGAACGAGAATTCATCGGCGAGATCGGCGACGGCTTCCATCTGCTTGTCCGTTGCATCGCCCGGCGCAATGCCGGTCGGCTTCAGCGACAACGTCACCGACGCATAACCCGCCACCTTGTGCGGCCGCACGTTGCGCTCGATCCAGCGCGCGAACGGCTTGCTGTCGATGAGATGCTTTTCATACGACACATCCGTATCCGGCAGCTTTTCATACGCGGGCGGTGCGAAGAACTGCGACACGCGCGTGAGTTCTTCTTGCGTGAGCGTGGAAGGACCGTCCTTCAAATGCGCCCACTCTTCCTCCACTTGCTGCGCGAATTTCGCGGGGCTCAGCGCCTTCACGAGAATCTTGATCCGCGCCTTATATATATTGTCGCGACGGCCGTAGCGGTTATACACACGCAACACGGCTTCGCAATACGTCAGCAGATGCTGCCAGGGCAGGTCTTCCTTGATGATCGCGCCGACGATAGGCGTACGACCCAAGCCGCCGCCCGCGAGGATGCTCGCCACCACTTCGCCCGCAGCGTTCTTCTTCAAGTAGACGCCCAGATCATGCACTTGCACGGCTGCGCGATCTTCCACCGAGCCATTGACCGCGATCTTGAACTTGCGCGGCAGCCACGCGAACTCAGGGTGGAAAGTCGACCATTGGCGCAGGATTTCAGCCCACGGACGCGGATCGACGATTTCATCGGGCGCGACGCCTGCGAATTGATCGGCGGTGATATTGCGGATGCAATTGCCTGACGTTTGAATGCCGTGCATTTGCACCGACGCCAGTTTGCGCAAGATTTCCGGCGTTTCTTCGAGCTGGATCCAGTTGAACTGGATGTTGGTCCGTGTCGAAAAGTGGCCATAACCGCGGTCGTGTTCACGCGCGATCGTGCCGAGCATGCGCATCTGGTCGCTGCGCAAGTTGCCGTACGGAATCGCGATACGGTGCATGTACGCGTGCCGCTGCATGTACAGGCCGTTCTGCAGACGCAGCGGCCGGAATTCTTCTTCGCTCAACTCGCCGGACAAACGGCGGCGCACTTGGTCGCTGTATTGAGCGACGCGTTCGTCGACGATTTTCTGGTCGATCTGATCGTATTGATACATTCGGGGGCCCCAGTTTTCAGTAGTTCCGTCAGTACGGCGTCCTAGCCACGCCGCACGTCTCTATAAGTAGAGTCATTGCCTGGAACGCCGTTCGGACGATGCGTTCATTTGCTTATGACAAATACAGATATCGATATTGGAAAAATTGGCTCGATGGTAATAAACTTCCTATATATTGCAAACGACTGATAAATTACTTTGATATGCGGATGGGTTATATATGAATCTGCACCAGTTCCGCTTCGTGCGCGAAGCCGTCCGGCAGAACTACAACCTCACCGAAGCCGCTAAAGCGCTGTTCACGTCGCAGCCGGGGGTATCGAAAGCGATCATCGAGCTGGAGGATGAACTCGGGGTCGAGATCTTCACGCGTCATGGCAAACGGGTTCGTTCGCTGACGGAACCAGGGCGAATTATCCTGGCATCGGTGGAAAAAATCTTGCAGGAAGTGGAAAGCCTGAAACGTGTCGGTAAAGATTACGCGGCACAGGATCAGGGCAATCTGGTGATCGCGGCCACGCATACGCAGGCGCGGTATTCGCTGCCGAACGCCATCGCGGAGTTCAAGAAGCGCTTTCCGAAGGTGCATCTTTCGATTCTGCAAGGCAACCCGACACAGGTCGCCGAAATGGTCATACATGATCAGGCGGATATCGCCATCGCCACGGAAGCGCTCGCCAACTATAAGGAACTGGTGTCGCTGCCGTGTTTCCAGTGGCACCACGTGGCCGTGATGATGCCGGACCATCCGCTGCTCGAGCGCAAGCTGCTGACGCTCGACGACCTCGCGCAATACCCGATCATCACCTACGACAACGCGTTCGCCGGCCGCTCGAAGATCAACCAGGCGTTCGCATTGCGCAACCTGTCGCCCGATATCGTGCTGGAAGCCATTGATTCCGATGTGATCAAGACTTACGTCGAGCTGGGCCTGGGCGTGGGCATTCTCGCGGATATCGCGTTTAACCCCGAACGCGACAAACACCTTCGCGCAATGCCCGTCGGCCATCTGTTCGGCACGAATGTCACGCGGCTCGCTTTGAAACAAGGCGCGTATTTACGCAGCTATGTGTACACGCTGGTCGAACTGCTCTCGCCTTCGATGAACCGCAAGCTGATCGAGCAGGCGCTGTCCGGCGAGCACGAAACCTACGAGCTTTGATTGACCGGGGTTCGAGCACGACCTAAGACACGGGCAACGCTCGCGTCGAAACCCGCGCCGTGCGATTTTTGTCATCCCACACTTCAGCGTTTTTAAACCACACCTCTTCGCGGAGACCTTCCAATGAAGTTGTCGAAGTTCATGCGCCCGGCGCTGATGGTCAGCGCGCTCGCGTTTTTCAGTGCAGCGGCTAACGCGCAACTGAAAGTTGGTATCGATTTGTCGAGCACCGGTCCGGCGGCCGCCATCGGGATCACGAGCAAGAACGCCATGCTGATGTGGCCGAAGACTATTGCGGGTCAACAGGCGGAATACATCATTCTCGACGACGGCTCCGACCCGGGCGCGGCCGTGCGCAATATCCGCAAGCTGATTACAGAAGACAAGGTCGATGTGATCGTCGGACCGAACATCACGCCGGCAGCGCTCGCGGCGCTCGATCCGGTGGCCGAATACCAGACGCCGATGATCACGCTGATTGGCTCGGCATCGGTTGTCGAACCGCAGGAAGGCAAGAAGGTGTGGGCGTTCAAGATGGCCCAGACCGACCGCGCAATGGCCGATGTGATGACCCGCACGATGGTCAACCGGAACGTGAAGACGGTCGGTTTCATCGGTTTCGCCGATAGTTACGGCGATAGCTGGTTCAACGAATTCTCGAAGTTCGCCGAGTTGCGGCATATCAAGGTGGTCGCGAGCGAGCGTTTTAATCGCACCGACACGAGTGTGACCGGGCAGATTCTCAAGCTGATGGCCGAGAAACCCGATGCGGTGCTGATCGCGGGCGCGGGTACGCCGACGGTGTTGCCGGAACGCACGCTGATCGAGCGCGGTTATAAAGGCGCGATTTACCAGACACACGGCATTGCGACGCCGGAGTTCATCAAGCTCGGCGGCAAGGACGTGGAAGGCACGCTGTTCCCGACGCAGCCGGTGGTGGTCGCGCGGACTTTGCCCTCTGATCATCCATCGAAGAAAGCGGCGCTGGCTTTCGTTGACGCTTACGAGGCGAAGTACGGCAAGGGGTCGGTCACGCAGTTTGCCGGCGATGCAGCCGGGGTCTATCCGCGGCTGCAGGATGCGGTCGGGCGTGCGTTGAAAGCCGGGCAACCGGGGACGGTGGCGTTCCGGGTGGCATTGCGCTCGGAGCTGGAACACGCGCATGAACTGGTCGTGCCTAACGGCGTGGTCAACACGAGCGCGACCGATCACGTCGGGTTGGATCAACGGGCGAGCGTGATGGGCATCATCAAGAACGGCCAGTTCACGTATTTGAGCCAGTGAGTGCGCCGGTGAACGCGGTAGCCTGCTGCGTGCATCCAAGGGCTTGCCCGCGGAAACGATTTTCGGCATAATCGCTGACTTGCCGGTTGGCGTCGGGATTTTTCCGCCTCCAGTCGGCTGGTTCAAATGCTGTTTGCCCGGGTGGTGAAATTGGTAGACGCAGGGGACTCAAAATCCCCCGCCGCAAGGCGTGCCGGTTCGATTCCGGCCCCGGGCACCATTTCCAAAAAGCCGTTTCTGCGTATGCAGAGACGGCTTTTTCGCATTGAGCCCGCGCCGGATCAACGCTAGCAAGAAGCAGCGGTCAACCCGGGGAATCCACCGATCAGATCAACGACAGTCCCCAGCCACGCGCGACCCAAGCGGCTCCCGACAGCCGCGATCCCGCTGCGGCGCTCGGAAAGATTACGGATGGTGCCGCTTTGACAGGTCCGCTACGAACTCGCTCAGGCCGTTCTGAAGATCGTCCTGGCGGAGTTCGAACGCCGCCGATTCCCCTGCGAGCGGCATGGCCGGGTATCACCGCCGCCCCGATCAGAACACCTTCGTTCCTCGATCTGTTCGTAACGCGGCTCGCGACCGAAAGGCCCTGACTGCCCCCTCCCCCGTCACGATTGTTTCCTTCCTCTCAAACCCCACCGCACAAACAGATATCATGTGCGCTCGTTAATACTGCCGTGCTTACCCGGCATTCCTGCTGGAGTTTCTATGGCCTCATCCCCTGATAGCGTCAGCATGGCGTTGTTTTGCGACTTCGAAAACGTCGCCCTCGGCGTGCGCGACGCAAAGTACGACAAGTTCGACATCATGCCGGTGCTCGAACGGCTGCTCCTCAAAGGCAGCATCGTAGTGAAAAAGGCTTATTGCGACTGGGATCGCTACAAAGGTTTTAAAGCCGCCATGCACGAAGCGAGTTTCGAGTTGATCGAAATTCCGCACGTGCGTCAGTCGGGCAAGAATTCAGCGGATATCCGGCTCGTCGTCGATGCGCTCGATCTCTGCTACACGAAATCGCACGTGGATACCTTCGTCATCATCAGCGGCGATTCGGACTTCTCGCCGCTGGTGTCGAAGCTGCGTGAGAACGCGAAAAAGGTGATCGGCGTCGGTGTGAAGAACTCCACGTCCGACCTGCTCGTCGCGAACTGCGATGAATTCATTTTCTACGATGACCTCGTCCGCGAGCAGCAACGCAGCATTGCGAAACGCGAAGCGCGCGAGGCCCGTGAAGCCCGCGACGCGCGGGAGGCGAACGCAACGGCATCGTCGGCGAAGCGCTCACCCGACGACGACCGCCAGCCCAAGCAGGAACTCGAAGCACGCAAGGCCAAGGCCATCGCGATTGCGGTGGAAACATTCGATGACCTCGCTTCCGAGCGCGGCGAGAGCGGGAAGATCTGGGCCTCGGTGCTCAAGAGCGCGATCAAACGGCGCAAACCTGATTTCAACGAGTCGTACTACGGCTTTCGCGCGTTCGGCAATCTGCTGGAGGAAGCGCAGGTACGTGGTCTGCTCGAAGTGGGACGGGACGAAAAGTCGGGTTCATTCGTGTTTCGCACGCAGTCGGTGGCCGTCACTGAATCGGTAAGGGACATCGAGGCGCCCGTCGTGCCGAAGGAAAACCGCCAGACGGGGAATACGGGTAGCTCGGGCAACGACCGGAATCGGCGGAAAGGCCGCAACCCGCGTCAGCAAGTTTCCGAACCACTCTTCGATGAACCGCGCGAGGCCCAATCCGGAACGTATATAGAACCGCGCTCCAAATCGGGTGGCGAGCACGACCGCAGAGACGGACCGAACCCGCAATCGCAGGTCGTGGAACCGCTCCTCAACGAACTGCAAGATGCGCAGCAACCTGAGGCGCAGGTGGACACGCGACCCAGGCAGGGCCGCGAACGCAATCGCAGAAACAACCGGAACGCAAGGCCGCAGGTCCACGAACCGCTGTTCGATGTAGCACATGAAGCGCCACCCGAAGCTCATGTGGAAGCCGCTGACGAGCAGCCGTTCTTCACGCTACCGCCGAAGGCCAAGGAAGAATTCGTGTTCGTGGAACGCACGGAAGAAGCACTTGCGCCACCCAGCGAAGTAAGCGAAACGCCGTCACCCAAACGCGGCGTGGCGCGGCGTGGACGTCAGGCGGCAGCGAAGAAAGTCGTGGCAAAGACGCAGCCGGAAGTGCCGGTTGAGGTTGCCGCTGCGGGTGAAACTGCTGACAGAACGGACGCGTCTCCTGCAAAGAAAACGGCTGCGAAAAAGACGCCACGTAAAACGGCTCCCGCTAGCCGGCGTCCGCGAAAGACAGCGGCCGCAACGAGCGAAGAGTGAACGTTTGAAGACCGGGCATCGCCATGACGTGGTTGTCATGGCGATGCTGGTTTGTTGGAAAATTGCTTGTCGTTAAACGGCTGGAGCGCTCTGGTGACAGCTAGGGCATTGAGAGCTTGGCTCGCCGCGGCCGGACTTATCCGACTCCGCATTTAACGTAACAACTCGACGCCTTAGGGCTCTGGAATCTCCAGATCCATCAACGCCGAACTCAGCGATTTTCCATGCGCATCGAGGGCAAGCGATCGAGTCACGCCACCGCCCAGCGCGCGCCCGAGTACGAAATTAACCGCCGCTATTCCCGGCAATTCAAAGCGCATCACGTCGCCCTTTACCACGTCGCTCAGATGCGCTTTCACGCGCTCCGGCGTGACATGTGCGAGCAGATGATCATAGTGCCGTGCGTCGTAACAGATCACCGATACATTCAGCGTATTGCCCTTATCGCCGGTTCGGGAATGAGCAAGTTGGCGTAGTTTCATCTCAGGCCTCCACCATTTCAAACGATGGCCGCACGAGTTCTCGTGGCAACAAAACCGACTGCACCGCAATCACTTCGCGAGCAGTCTTTGTCACCCCGCCGCCGCCCGCCGGACCGTTTGTATAAAGCGTCTCTACTTCGTTGCCGATACGAACAGCCTGCTCCATCGAATCCGTGCGACCGGCTACACGCACCCGAACTTCATACGGTTCCACGTTACGCTCACCCAGCGTCGCGCCGTGCAATGAATCGATACCGATCAAATCGAAGCGCAGTTCGCTGGTCGCAACGCCAATTATCTCCAACCGCTCCCGCACAATCTCAAGCGCCAGTTTCGCGCGCGCGACAGCACCCGGACCGCCATAGGAAATCTGCCCCTCGCCGATAAACCCATCCAGATAAGCCACGGTCACCTTCAACGTCCCGGTACGCGATGTCCCGCGGCCACCGCTTACGTGCACACGATCCGGTGCCTCCTCCACCACGCGAACCTGCGTGAAGTCGGCGACGACATCGGGCTGCAGATATCGGCGGGGATCGTGGATCTCGTACAGCAGTTGCTCCTTGCACGTAGCCTCCGTCACACGGCCGCCGGCATGCGCGACCTTGGTGATCGTGACGCAGCCATCGGCGTCGACCTCGCCTATCGGGAAGCCGAGGCGTGCGAGCATGGGTACGTCCTTAAACCCGGGATCGGCGAAATAACCGCCGGTGATCTGTCCCGCGCATTCGAGCAGATGCCCCACCACCGTCGCCTGTCCGAGCGTGGTCCAATTGTCCATCGCCCAGCCGAATGCGTGGATCAGCGGCGCCGTGAACAACGACGGATCGGCGGCGCGACCGGTGAGCACGATATCGGCACCGGCCTGTAATGCTTCGACAATCGGCTCTGCGCCCAGATACGCATTCGCCGAAACGAGCCTGCTGTCGTAGTCCGCAACGCTATCGCCCGATTCCTCGAATCGATACGCTCCTTGCCTCACGACATCGAGTACGTCGTCGCCGCTCACTGCCGCGATTTTCAAACCGATCAAACCCAGCTCGCGCGCAATCGATGCCGTCTTGCGCGCCGCCGCCAGCGGATTCGCCGCGCCCATGTTCGAGATAATCCGCACGCCGTTGCGCGTAGCCGCCGGCAACACTGCGCGCATCCGGGCCTCGAGCAACGGGTCGTAACCCAGCTCCGGATTCGCTCGCCGCGCCTGTTGCGCAAGTGCGATGGTTCGCTCTGCCAAGCATTCGAACACGAGATAATCGAGCGCTCCGTGTTCGGCCAGTTCGACCGCAGGCTCGATACGGTCGCCCGAGTAACCCGCGCCCGCGCCGATCCGCACGCGGACGGCTTGGGTCACAGCGTTGAGTGCAGCAGTCATACCCATTCCTTGCGTGAAGAGAACGCGCTCAAAGAGGAAAGATGCCCAGTACGACGCACGCGATCGTCATCACGATCGATGCGCCGAACAACAGCGGAAACGTGAATTTCTGATGATCGGCGAGATCGATGCCGGTCAGCCCGACGACCAGGAACGTCGCGGGCGTGAGCGGGCTGACCGGGAACCCCGTCGTCATCTGCCCAAGCAATGCTGCCTGGCCGACGTGCACGGCGGGCACGCCAAGCTGCCCTGCCACTTCCGCGATCACAGGCAGCACGCCGAAGTAAAACGAGTCGGGATCAAAGAGCATGCTGAGCGGCATCGATAAGAAACCGAGTGCGACCGGGATGTGCGTTGCCATCGACGGCGGCACGAACCCAACGGCGGCTTGCGCCATCGCCTTGAGCATGCCGCTGCCTTGCATCACGCCCGTGAACACGCCGGCCGCGAGCAGGATGCCGGCCATCATTAGCGCGGCGCGTGCGTGAGCATCAATGCGCTGACGCTGCATATCCACGTTCGGATAGTTGACGAGCAACGCGACGCACAACCCGACCATGAACATGATCGCCGGCGGAATCTTCTCGCCCATTACCACCATCGTGCCGAGCACTATCAGCGTCAGCACGATGTTGAACCAGAAATTCTTTGGTCGACGCAGCGCTTTCTGTTCGTCGGTGAGTTCGCGCGCCGGCACGTGCCCCGGCATCGGGATTGCGCCGTCGGCACCCGTGTATCCCAATCGTTTTTCCTCGCGCCGGCCAAGCCACCACGCCACGCTGAACACAAATATAAGGCCCACGATCTGCACCGGAATCAACGGATTGAATAACGCCGATATAGGCAGATGCAGCGACGCCGACGCGCGGATCATCGGCCCGGTCCACGGCAGGAAATTGATCCCCGCCGCCATCGATGCCGCCGCAGCCAGCACGCGCCGATCCATCTTGAGACGGTCGTAAAGCGGCAGCATGGCGGGGATGGTCACGAGAAAGCAAACTGCGCCCGAGCCGTCGAGGTGAATCAGCAGCGCTAGCAGCGTCGTGCCCATCACAATGCGCGTCGGCCGCGTGCCGACCGTGCGCAAGATGCGGTCGATGATCGGATCGAGCGTGCCGGCGTCGGTAATCGTGCCGAAATACAGGATCGCAAACACGAACATGCCGACCACGGGCGCAAGGCTCTTCAGCCCGTCGATGACAAACTTGCTGGTCTGCAAGCCGAAGCCGCCGATCAGCGACGCCGCTATCGGCACGATGATCAGCGCGACCAGCGGCGACATCCGTTTTGAAAGAATCGCCGCGAGCAGGACAACGATAGTGGCCAGGCCAAGTAAGGGCAGCAAGGTTTGTCTCCGATCTTTTTAATCGATTGTTTTATGAGTCAACCAAGCGTAATTTCTGGACGTCGATAAAACAATTGAAATGATTTGATGGCAGCAATCACATTTCATAATGGTCGAAAACCATGGACCTGAATCTCCGCGACATCCGCGCGTTCATCGCCGTTGCGCAGGCGGGTAATTTCACGCGCGCGGCGGTGCGGCTGCATCTGTCGCAGCCCGCGTTGACGGTGCAGATCCGGCGCCTCGAAGAAACGCTCGGCGCGCGGCTGTTCGACCGCAATAGCCGCAGCGTTGCGTTGACGCCGGTCGGCCGGGATTTGTTGCCCGTCCTGCAAAAATCGCTCGGCGACATGGAGCAGGTCCTCCACGACGCCCGCGCGCTCAGCGACGGTTCCACCGGCACGGTGCGGCTCGCGTGCCTGCCGTCGTTCGCCGCAAGTTTGCTGCCCGATCTGATCCAGGATTTCAGACGCGAGTTGCCGCACGTGTCGTTTCAGATCCGCGATGTGGTGGCGAGCGTCGTCAACGCGCTGGTGCGTAACGAGGATGTAGACGTGGGCCTGACCGGCGGCGACGTCACCGATGCCTCGCTGGAAGTGCTACACGCCGGGGAGGACCGGCTGTGCGTGGTATGCCCGGAGGGGCATCCGTTGACGGCTGGGAAGCGGATCGGCCTGGAGGAGATCGTCCGCTATCCGCTGGTGTTGACGGCGGCGGGAACGAGCGTGCGGGCAGTGGTGGATGCCGCGTTCGAGCATGCCGGCTGCGCCCCCGTGCCCACCTGCGAGCCGACCTACATGATGACGGCGGTTGCAATGGTCCGGGCAGGGCTAGGCGTGACCATCCTGCCCCGCTCGGCGCGCGAAGTGCGCGCGGAACCGGCACTGGTGACGCGGGTTATCGATGAACCGGGTTTCGTGCGGCCGATTGCGCTCGTGAAGAAGCGCGGACGCACGCTGCCGCCCGTGACGGAGGCGTTTGTCGGCGTGATCGTCAAAGGGCTTGGGCAGCGCGGAGAGTGAAAGCGCGGTGATCGATTCAACGCATGTAGGCGAACACGGCCAATCTCTTCATACCGTTGCGCTTGAGGGCGCAGCGGCGTGGGCCCTGCGTGTTTCAGACGTCTCCATTCAAGTCTCCGTGACTTCGTTTTGCTGTCACGCGGACGCCTAGATCAGCAACAGCAAGGCTGCGCCATACACCACGGCGCCGAGCAGGAAGGTCATGACGGTGAAGCCAAGCACGCGCTGCACACCGACACCCGCCATGGCGACAACCGGCGCGGCCCAGAACGGCTGCAGCATGTTGGACACCTGTTCACCCATGGCGACTGCCATCGTCGCGCCGGGTACCGATGCATGGAGCGCCACCGCCGCCGGCACCACGAACGGGCCTTGCACCGCCCAGTGGCCGCCGCCCGACGGCACGAGGAAGGTCACGATCAGCGAACACACATAACTCCAGAACGGCAGCGTATGCGCGTTCGAAATGGCGATGAAAAAGTGCGACAGCACGTCGGGCAAACCGGTCGCCTCCATGATCCCCATGATGCCGCCGTAGAGCGGGTATTGCAGCATCATCGACCCGGTCTGGCGCGCGGCGTTCTTGATGGCATCGGCGTAAGCGAGAGGGTAGCCGTGCAGCACCACGCCCGCGAAGAACATCACGAAGATCACTGCGTTCACGCCGCTGAAGCTGGTCTTGTGCGTCCACGCAATCGCCAGGAACGACACCCCCGCCGCACCGATAAACGCGCTGCCCACCCACGAATATTCGAGCCACTTCGCCGGTGTGAGCTTGCCTGACGGACGCGTCTTGGCAGGCGGATCGGGATTCTTGTCGAGATCGAGTACGACGATGTCTTCATCGGCGGGCTTGAGGAAGGCAAGCACGATCGGCGTGGCGATCAGCATCACGATGGTCGGCACCAGGTTGAACGCGGTGAAAACCGTGCTGCTGAACGGCAGCACCTGTCCCGTCAGTTTTTCGACGACGTTCATCGCGCTGCCGTGTGTCGCCTGGGCGAGTGCGATTGAACTTGAGATGCCGCTCGCCCATACGACCCAGCCGGAGAAACCCGCCGCGACGATCCACGCAAAGTCCACGCGCATGCGCTTGGCGACTTCACGCGCGAGCAGCGCTGCGACCACGAGCCCGAAACCCCAGTTGAGAAACGATGCCACGGCTACCGACACAAAGGTAAGCGTGGCAGCCTGGACCGGCGTGCGCGCAAGCGAAACGACCGCACGAAAAAGCCGCTGCACAGGGGGCGCGTGCGCGAACGCATGGCCCGTGACGAGGATCAGCGTGATCTGGAACGCAAACGTCAGGATATCGAAGAAACCCTTGTACCAGCCGCCAACAATTCCAATGAACGAAGGATGAGGCGCGAACAACGCTGAAACGACTGCGACGAACGCGGTGATCAGGATAGCGAGAACAAACGGGTCGGGGATTACTCGCTCGAAAAGCTCAATGGTCGCGTTGGTGAAGCGCGTTTTACCGCTGCCGCCCGAAGGTGAGGCGCTCGCCGGTTTCATGTCAGTCTCCTTGTCATTGTTGTTGGATGTTTCAGCGTCGAGCGGTGTTAGAAGTCATATAGCGCGGCAGGGTTGTCGACCAGAATCGCGCGGCGTTGCGCGGGGTTTTCCACCCAGTGCGAAAGCAGGTCGAACAGTGCGGTATCGTCGGGCTTGGTAGCCTCGGTTGGATGCGGCCAGTCGCTGCCCCACACCAGCCGCTCAGGCGCGGCGCCGACCCACGCATGCGCCGCGCGGTCCATATCGCTGTAGCGTTGCGCTTCGCCCACGCGCGAATCAAGGTACGGACCCGACAACTTCAGCCACGCACGACCGCCATCCAGCAGCGAGCGCACGATGCCAAACGCGGGATGATCAATGCCGTCGGGTAACGACAAACGCGCGAGGTGATCGAAGACGATCTTCGACGGCAGGCGTCTCAGCAAAGCCTCATGTTCGACGATCTGCGCCGCCGTCCAATGCAACTGGACATGCCAGCCAAGTTCATGCACCCGCCGCGACAGCGACTCCACCATCTCGAAGCCGACCACCGCCTGCACCGGCGTGTACAAAGTGAAGCGAATCCCGCGGATACCGCCGGCATGCAGCGTGACCAGTTCGGCATCGGTCACGTCGGTGCGCAGCACAGCCACGCCGCGCGTACGGTCGGCGCCGAGTTGCTGGATGGCATCGAGTGTCACGCGGTTGTCGACGCCATAGATGCGCGGCGTCACGACCACCGTGCGCGTCGTGCCAATGCGCGCCTGCAACTCACGCCGATAATCATCGGCAGTTGCGTTGTTCACCATCGTGCCGGTGTGCGGAAAGCGGGCATCGTAGACATGCATGTGCGCATCGCAGGCAAACGGTGGCGCTGGAGTGATTTCGGGCATGACGTGTCTCCGTTCGTTTTATTGGCTTTTATTCAATCACGCGCTTCGCCCGCAGCACTTCGATGTCGTCGCTCGACATGCCTTGCTCGCTCAGCACTTGCTCTGAATCCTGTCCGAACGTGGGGGCGGCAAACGGTTCGGGACCTGGCGTCCGGCCGAACCGGATCGAGCGCTTGAGCCCGCGATATCGCCCCACCACCGGATGTTCATACGTCGCGATCATGTCTTCGGCCAGCACCTGCGGGTCGTCGAACATATCTTCCACCGTGCGCGCCGCCGCGCACGGCACGTCTTCGCCGAACAGCGCTTCCCATTCCAGCGCGCTCTTCGCGGCCAACGCGGCGTGAAGTTGCGGCACGATTTCGTTCACATGCAGCGCGCGCTTCCTGACGGTATCGAAACGCGGATCGGCGGCGAGTGCATCAAGGCCCGTCTTGCGGCAGAGCGCCTGCCAGAAATGCGGCGTGTTGGCGGAGATGTAGAGGTATCCTTCGCGCGTCGGATGAATGCCGGTGATGCCGCCTGAACGCATGTCCCGGCCGACTTCGCGGGGCTCGCTGTCGGCCCAGACGAGACGCGCCGACTGCATGGCAAGCGCGCTGCGCAACAGCGACACGCCCACGTATTGCCCCTCGCCGCTGCGCTCACGCTCGAACAGCGCCGACGCCACGCCACCGGCCACCAGCGCCGCCGCGTAGTAATCCACCACCGATCCGTACAGCACCTCGGGCGGGCCGCCGCTCTTGCCTTGCATCGAGCACATGCCGGTCATGGTCTGCAGCACCTGGTCGTAACCGGCCTTGTCCTTGAGCGGCCCGGTTTCGCCATAACCGGTCACGGCGCAGTAAATAAGCCGCGGATTGAGCGCTTTCAGCTGCTCGTAATCAATACCCAGCCGCGCCGGCACGCTCGGCCGGAAGTTGTGCACGAGGACGTCGGCGCTGGCCACCAGCGCCTTCAGCGCGGCCAACCCTTCAGGTTGTTTGAGGTCGAGCGCGAGGCCGAGCTTGCTGCGGTTCACGCCGAGAAAAGCCCGGCTTTCGCTCTCAAGGGTCGAGGGATATTTGCGCAGGTTGTCGCCTGCGGGCGGCTCGATCTTGATGACTTCAGCGCCCTGGTCGGCGAGCAGGCTGCACCCATACGGCCCGGCGATATACGCGCTCAAGTCGAGCACGCGAATGCCGCTCAGCGGCCCGCGTGCGCCATCGGGTCTGCGGGATGACACGCTCATGCCTGCGGCTCCCGGTCTTGCGTTGACGCAACCGTCGAAGCCGCAATAGAAGCCGCATTAGAAGCTGCCTGAGCCACGATCGCCCGAGCCCGCGCGAGGAATGGGCCGTCGATCATCTTGCCGTCGACCACATACGCGCCCCGGCCTGCCGCATCGGCTTCTGCCGCCGCTTCGACCACACGTTGCGCGTGGGCGATCTCATCGGGCGTCGGCTGGAACACTTCATTGGCGAGCGCAACCTGGCTCGGATGAATGCAGCTCTTGCCGATAAAACCAAGACTGCGCGCGAGCCGCGCTTCGGCCTGGAAACCAGCCTGATCGCGGATATCGGCGAACGCGGAGTCGTAGGCGAACACGCCCGCCTCTCCCGCCGCCATGCTCAGGGCGAACATGGCCTGCTGGATCGCCGCGGTCTCCCGTCGCGCGATGCCCAGCGGCTCGAACAAGTCGCCCAGCCCAAGCTGCAATCCTTTCACGCGAGGATGCGCGCTGGCCAGTTCAAACGCACGACGCAACGCGCCCGGCGATTCGATATTCAGCAGCAAGCCAATCGGCTCGGTCACGCCGTTAGCGCGTTCAGCGGCATCGAGCGCGTTCGCGGCTGCCCGGACGTCGTCGGCGTTGCGCGGTTTCGGCAAGTTGATCAGATCGACGCCCGCCTGCACGACGGCGGCGAGATCGGCTTCGAAATGAGGCGAGTCGATGGCGTTCACGCGCACGATCAGCGTCTTGCCGCCGAACCGGTCCGCAGGAGAAGAGGAAGCGTTCGAACCCGGCGGAGAACCCAGGAGAAAATCGCGCAGATGTGCCCGGGCTTCGGGCTTGCGCGCTTCGGATACGGCGTCTTCGAGATCGAAAGAAAGGGCGTCTGCCTGGCTCGCCAGCGCTTTGGCGAACAGTTCGGGCCGCGAGCCCGGAACAAATAATTTGCTTTTCATGCCGCCAGTCTAGTCATCGGCACAATGAAGATAAAGCGATAGAATGTCCCTTCAAAATGAACTAAAAGTATCTTGTATGGAAACCTCGTTCCTGACCAGTTTCCTGCTGGTCGTCGATACCGGTTCCATGGCCGAAGCCGCTCGCCGCCTCGACCTGACGCCTGCCGCGGTCGCGCAGCAGATCCGCACGCTCGAACGCGAATTCGGCGCGCCACTGCTCGCGCGTGCCGGCCGGACGGTATCGGTCACGCCGGCCGGCAGCCGGATCGTCGCGCAGTCGCGGGGTTTGCTGCGTGAACTCGCCGACCTGAAGATCCTCGCCAACGACGAATATGCAACCGGCGAGCTCAAGCTCGGCACGATCAATACGGCGCTACATAGCCTGCTGCCCGATATCCTCGCGCGTTTTGTCAGCGCTCATCCGCATGTGAAGGTGTTCATCCAGTCGGGGACGTCGAACGAATTGTATGAAGCATTGCGGCAAGGTGACGTCGATGCAGCCGTCTGCACGCATCCCGCCTTCGCGATGCCGAAAACCTTCGTGTGGGAATTGCTTCGAGAGGAACCGCTGGTGGTAATCGCGCCGCAGAGCCTGGCGAAACGCGATGCGCATGACCTGCTCGCGCACGAGCCGCTGATCCGCTACGACCGCTCGCTCGCGGGCGGTAAAGAAGCGGAGCGTTATCTGAGGCGAGTCGGTATTGTGCCCAACGAGCGCTTCGAACTAAGCTCGCTCGCGGCCATCGCGATGATGGTGGACCGTGGACTCGGGGTATCGCTCGCACCCGATGTCGCCTCTCCAATGACCAGCGCCCTGCGCATCGCGCGGATCAGCTTGCCGATGGAGTCCGAGCCGCGCCGCTTTGGCGTGCTCTGGAAACGGGCGTCGGTACGTGACCGGCTGATTCGCGGCCTGGTGGACTGCGCGCTGCAATGCGTGCGCGGATCGATGGTATGAAATTACCGGGGTTGTTCGCGGCGCCTCAAAAATAATACGGCGGCACGCTCGCGCGTGCCGCCGTATGTGGCGCTTGAAACATGCTGTCCCGGGCGCCTTACTCCAGGCCTTGCCGCTTACTGCGGTTGACCCTTGTCGTTGATACCCATGGCTGAAGCAGATGAGATGCGGCAGCCGATGCGCCCTTCAGGTGCGATGCCTTGTCTTACTTGGCCGCCGTACCGCTTGCGCCCGATGCTGCCTTCTTCTTATGCTTGAAGTGCGGCAGATGCGGCTTGGGTTCTTTCGGGCTGACAGCAGGCTTGCTTTCGTCAGTCTTCGAACCACCACCCGCACCTTGTGCCATTGCCGTGCCTGCGAACGCGAATGCGAGCGCACCAACCATTGCAATTTGCGAGAACTTCTTCATTTGCCAATCTCCCTGGAGTGTTGAATCGATTGCAGCATCGCATTGTTGTTCGAAATGTAAAGAAATTCAACGAATTCAGAATATTCCTATCGGAAATTGGTCTTGGCTAGCTCCACGATTTCGTCGCCGCGACCATTCAGGATCGCGCGCAACATGTAAAGGCTGAAGCCTTTGGCCTGCGCCAATTCCACTTTGGGCGGCATCGCCAGCTCATGCTTTGATGTCACCACATCCACGAGCGCCGGCCCGGGATAAGCGAAAGCCTTTTGCAGAGCCTCTGCGATGTCCTCGGACTCCTCTACCCGGATGCTGAAAATGCCCGCACCCTGAGCGATGGCGGCGAAGTCCGTTTTGGCCAGATCGACGTTGGTATCGAGGTAACCGGCGGCCTTGAGCTCCATGGAAACGAAGCCGAGCAGACTGTTGTTATAAACCACCACTTTGATCGGCAGGTCGAGTTGGCGGGCGCTGAGCAAGTCGCCGAGCAGCATCGATAAACCGCCATCGCCCGAGAGCGAGATCACCTGGCGCCCCGGATTCGCGCCTTGGGCACCGAGCGCCTGCGGCATCGCGTTTGCCATCGAGCCGTGGTTGAACGAGCCGTGAAGCTGGCGTTTGCCGTTCATCGTGAGGTAACGCGCGGCCCAGACGGTCGGCGTGCCGACATCGACGGTAAAAATGGCGTCTTCCGAGGCGGCTTCGTTAATCAGTTTCGTCAGGTATTGCGGATGAATCGCGTTGCCCGGGCCTGACGGCGTGGCGAGTTCATCGAGTCCCTTTCGCGCCGTTGCATAGTGCTTGCGGGCGGTATCGATGAACTTGCGGTCAGACTTGCGCGTAAGCTTCGGCAGGACCGCCGCGATGGTCTCCTTGACCGTGCCGACCAGCCCAAGCGCGAGCGGCGCGCGCGAGCCGAGCTTCGAGCCGCGCCAGTCGATCTGGATGATCTTGGCGTCGGCGGGATAGAACGGCCGGTAGGGGAAATCGCAGCCGAGCAGCAGCAGCGTGTCGCACGACATCATCGCGTGATAGCCGGAGCTGAAACCGATCAGCCCCGTCATGCCGACGTCGTACGGGTTATCCCATTCAATGAACTGCTTGCCGCGCATGGCGTGGACGACCGGTGCGCCCAGCACGTCCGCGAGCGCAACCACTTCGTCGTGCGCGCCCGCGGTGCCGCTGCCGCACATCAGCGTCACCGCTTCCGAGTCGTTCAGCATGGCCGCGAGCCGGTCGATATCGATGTCCGACGGCAGGATGGTCGACGGTCCCGTGGCGGACCAGCCGGGCTTTTCCGCGGGCGCGTCGCTCAACGCGACGTCGCCGGGTAACACGATCACCGCGACGCCGCGCTCTTCGATCGCCGTGCGCATCGCGCGTGCGAGCACGCGGGGAAACTGCGCGGCGCTCGACACGAGTTCCACGTAATGGCTGCATTCCTTGAACAATGCGGTCGGATGCGTCTCCTGGAAATAGCCCAGTCCAATTTCCGTCGACGGAATATGCGCGGCAATCGCCAGCACCGGCTGCTGGTTACGGTGACAGTCATACAAGCCGTTGATCAGGTGCAGGTTGCCCGGGCCGCAACTTCCCGCGCATACGGCAAGCTTGCCAGTGGATGCGGCGTCGGCACCTGCCGCAAACGCGGCTACTTCCTCGTGGCGGGTGTGCATCCATCGAATGGAGCCGAGCTGCTCGAGGCTGTAGGCGAGCCCGTTCAGGCTGTCGCCAGTAACGCCCCAGATACGTTCGACGCCTGCTGCCGCCAGCGTCCTGGCCAAAAATTCCGCAACCGTGTTTCTTGCCATGTCCTGCTCCTTGGGTGAAAAGAGGGATCGGAGTGCTCGATCGGGTGCCGGATTGTCAGCATCCTTTCGTCATACGCGTGGAACGGGTCAAAACGGCTCAAAGCGAAAAGCATAAACGTCACGCAGGGGATCAACTATGAAAAAACCTTAATCGCCTGCTTTACGGATGGCCGACGATAGAGGCTGAGGGTCGATGCGCCGGTATGCAATGCATTCAACAGGGCCCTCGTTCATGATGTGCTCACCTAAATCCCGGTGTTGCTCGGCGGCCGCCGCAAGGGATCGAAGCACGCGGGTTGCTAGAATGTCCGTCCCTTCTTTCTGCCTGAGCCAAGAACCACCCTGATGGATCTCGAACGCATTCTTTTCACGCAGGGTTTCGGCTCGCGCCGCCAATGCCGCGCGCTGATAGCCGATGGCCGCGTGTCCATCGCGGGCTCGTCCTGTAGCAATGCCGCCAATGCCACGATCGACATTGCGTCCGACACGCTCGCGTCATTCGAGTTTCAAGTCGATGGCGCGACATGGCGATATCGGGAGAAAGCGTATCTGGTACTGAACAAGCCGCCGGGCTACGAGTGCTCACGTGATCCGCAGCACCACCTGAGCGTCTTTCACCTATTGCCGCCACAGTTGACCGAGCGCGGCGTGCAATGCGTGGGACGTCTGGATCAGGACACGACCGGCCTTCTGCTCCTCTCCGATGACGGCGCGTTCGTGCATGCGTTCACATCGCCGAAACGCAAGGTACCGAAGGTGTATCTGGCGACCACGCGCCATCCACTGGACGATGCTCAACTCTTGGCGTTGCGCAATGGCGTCTTGCTGCATGGCGAATCGCAACCCGTTGCAGCGGTCAGCGCTGAACAACGCGACGAGCGCCAGCTCGAACTTTCGGTGCTCGAAGGCAAGTATCACCAGGTGAAGCGGATGGTTGCGGCGGCGGGGAACCGCGTGGAGAAATTGCATCGGGAGCGTATTGGCGGGTTTGCTCTGCCCGATGAACTGGCCGAGGGCCAATGGCGCTGGCTGGACGATGCAGACCTCGCCATGCTCAGGCATTGCTGACGCGCTTCGTGTGTCATATTCGTGCGACAGCGCGCCAAGTCACGATCACGGCGGGTTTAACGTCTCCATCAGAGCAGCCCAACGCGCTGCATCCATCCGGGCGCTTCGAGCGTAGAAGGTGGCATCCCCCCTGCTTTTCGACATTTATGCCCACACAACAAAAACGCCGCATCGTGACATTGGGTCTTGCCAGCCTCGGCGCTGCAGCGCTCGCCGCCTGCAGTCCCGTCAAACTTTTGAACGCCACGATCCCGTCGAGTGGTTACAGGAAAACGTCAGATATCGCGTACGGAAACGATCCGCGCCAGGTACTCGATGTCTATGTACCCGCCGCCCCGGTGAGTGCTGGCCCGCGCCCGGTTGTCGTCTTTTTCTACGGCGGAAGCTGGCAGACCGGCAATCGCGGCAATTATCTGTTTGTCGCGCAGGCGTTGACGTCGCGCGGCTACGTGGCCGTGCTGCCTGACTACCGTACGTATCCGGAAACGGCGTTTCCTGGTTTTGTCGATGACGCAGCGGCTGCCGCGCGCTGGACCCACGATCACGCGCATGAATTCGGCGGCGATCCGTCGCGGCTGTTCGTCATGGGCCACTCAGCAGGCGCTCATCTGGCTGCGCTGATCGCGACCGATCCGCGTTATCTCGCTTCGCAATCGATGTCGAAAACCGACTTGCGCGGGGTGATCGGCCTAGCTGGACCTTACGATTTCCTGCCGCTCACGGATCCCACGCTATTCGACGTATTTCCGGCAGACACGCGCGCCGAGAGCCAGCCGATCAATTTCGTCACCGGCCACGAGCCGCCCATGTTCCTTGCAGCCGGCACGGACGATACCGTCGTCGATCCCGGCAACACCGACCGTCTGGCGGCCATGCTGCGCAAACATGGCGACTCGGTGGAGGTCAAACATTACGACGGCTTCGGTCATATCCGGATTGTTTCGGCGCTGGCGTTGCCGTTGCGTGGACGCTCCACCGTGCTCGTGGATATATCGGCGTTCATCGATTCGCAATAACCGCAGCATTACGCCCGCCGTAGCAATTCCATAGGTGTTAACACAACACGCTGGCGCCGCACTGCAGCATGGCTTTCTTACGACGAAAATCTATACTGCTTACACGACTATTAAAAGAAGCAGGAGGGCCACCATGGCCGCTCACACGACTATTGCAATGATTGCGTTCGTTGCCGTCAGCGTGTTGTTTATCGTCGGATTGCTGGTGACAATGCATCGGCACCATCGCTATCAACCCAACCTGATTGGTGCGCTGATCGGGGCCTTGCTGTGCTTCATCCTGCTGGAGACGCTGCCGGTACTGATGTAACGGCCGGATGAACGATCGCCTGGCGCAAGAAGTCGCCGATGCTCGGATAACGCAGCGCGTAACGCATTTCGTCTCGCAGCCGGGTGTTCTGCAGACGTCGCGATTCGCGCATGAACGAGAGCATCATCGGCTCGAGTTGCGCCTCCGCCTGCTCGCGCGAAACACGGGGAACGCGCGGCAAGCCGAACGCATCGGCAACCAGGTCGAAATAATCCCCCATGCGCAAGTCGCTGTCGTCCGATGCGTGCACCACGCGCTGCGGCCGCGCTCGGCGGATCGCGAGCACGAGAATGGCGGCGAGATCGTCGGCGTGGATATGGTTGGTGTAGACATCATCGGCCGGCGCAAGCGCCGGCGTCCCCTTGTGCAGTCGTGCCAGCGGCAGACGGTTGCCGGCGTAGATGCCGGGAATCCGCACAATCGATGCACTCAGCACGCCGCGCCGCGTCGCGCCCCGCAATTGCGTTTCCGCCGATACACGTCGTTTCGCGCGTGCGTTGTCCGGCCTGACCGGGCGCGTCTCATCGATACATGCCCCGCCACAATCGCCGTAAACCCCGGACGTGCTCGCGTAAATCAGGCGGATCCGCGGCCGGCGCGCGGCGGCGCCCGAAACCCGGTCGGGTACAATAGACGCTCTTTTTATGGCTTTGGCGTGCGCGTTGCCGCCCATTCTGACGGTCGCAGGCATACCGCTTTTGAAGGTCGCACGAAACCATCCGCGCCATGCCCGCTGACGGGCCACGGCGCTGGTCGCCTCGCGCGCAACGGAGCGGCGCGGCGCACTCAACGCGGCAATCAGCGCGCGGGTCCTGCTGTCGTCGTCGCCAGTTTTCTGCGGTGGCGCGAGATGCAGCACCGTGGATGCAAGACCGGCCAGCCGTCGCAGGCTGCGGCGCTCGTCCAGGTTAGCAATCAACGGTGTTGTGCCTGCGGCGCGCAATTCGGCTGCGCGCGCGGGTTGACTTGAAAGTGCGATCACGCGAGGCGCGGCGGCACGGTGGGCGAGAAGCGGCACGCAACGCAGGCCGACATCGCCGCAACCGGCAATCAGCACGCGCGCGCGGCGTAGTTTTCGAGTGGCTATCATGCTGTCGATTGTAGCCGCGACAGCTTTTGCATTTGTCTCATCCAACTCATCCAGGATCTATGGCTTTCAACGTAACGCTCCGGCAAAGCGGCCGGCAGTTTCAGGTAGAACCCGACGAAGCGGTGCTGCTCGCCGCCCTGCGTCAGGGCATAGGACTTCCCTACGGCTGCAAGAACGGAGCCTGTGGTTCATGCAAGGGCACGGTTGTGTCCGGCGAAGTCGAGCAGGCGCCGCATTCGTCGTCGGCGTTGTCCAACGACGAAAAAACCCGCGGCATGGCCCTGCTTTGCTGCGCGACGCCCAAGGGCGACCTGACGATCGACATACGCGAAGTGGCAGGCGTAGGCGACATTCAGGTCAAGAAGCTGCCTTGCCGCGTGAACGCGCTGGAACGCAAGGCGGCCGACGTCATTGAACTGAAGCTGCAATTGCCGGCCAACGAACGGCTGCAATACCTGGCTGGCCAGTACATCGAATTCATCCTGAAGGACGGCAAGCGCCGCAGCTATTCGATGGCGAGCCCGCCGCACCACGAAGGCCCGATCGAGCTGCACGTTCGTCACATGCCTGGCGGCACCTTCACGGACCACGTGTTCGGCACCATGAAAGAGCGCGACATTCTGCGCTTCGAAGGCCCGCTCGGCACGTTCTTCCTGCGTGAAGATTCAGAGAAGCCGATCGTGCTGCTCGCTTCCGGCACGGGCTTCGCGCCCATCAAGGCAATCATTGAACATGCTGTGTTCAAGAACCTGAACCGGCCCATGACGCTCTATTGGGGCGGCCGCCGCAAGCAGGACCTGTACATGATGGACATGGCCGAGCAGTGGGCGAAAGATGTACCGAACTTCTCGTTCGTGCCGGTGCTCTCGGAACCCGATGAAAGCGATGCGT
The DNA here is from genome assembly GCF_964253815.1 of Caballeronia sp. LjRoot34. Lineage (NCBI taxonomy): Bacteria > Pseudomonadati > Pseudomonadota > Betaproteobacteria > Burkholderiales > Burkholderiaceae > Caballeronia > Caballeronia sp. LjRoot34. The sequence continues at coordinate 831,273 of NZ_CAXUSB020000001.1, read as the reverse complement.
GGACCGGACGTACGGGCTTTGTTCATCGTGCTGTCATCGAAGATCTGCCAGACTTGAGCGGCTATCAGGTGTACGCGTGCGGCGCGCCGGTGATGGTGGAATCGGCGCAACGCGATTTCACGAGTCATCACCGCTTGCCGGAGGACGAGTTCTACGCCGATTCGTTCACCAGCGCGGCGGATCTGGCCAATCCGGTTTAGGCGCACCAAAGCCTGCGAGTGTGGCGGCTCGACAAAAAAATCGGGCCGACATGGTTTACACGCAGGAACTTCGTAACGTATTCTTCGCGAATGCTCAAGATTTACGCCACTCTTCGACGTCGCCGCTCGCCGCTCCCCTAGGGATGCCGCTGGCTCGTCACGGATTGGCGCTTGAGTTTTCGAACCGGCGCACACTTCGCCACCATGAAGCCACGGAATTCCGTGGCTTTTTGCATTGTTGGTTCGGTTTTTTATCTCGCCACTTTTTTTACTTGCTGTTTTCGTGGAGCCCGCCGTCATGAATTTCCAAGAGTACCCCGTCGAATCGCTGATGTTTATCACGAACCGTCCTGAGATCGTGTTCACCCACGGCAAGGGTTCCTGGCTCTACGACAACAACGAGAAACGATACCTCGACTTCATCCAGGGCTGGGCGGTGAATAGTCTGGGTCATTGCAACGACGGCATGATCGAAGCCATGGACAAACAGGCTCGCACGCTGATCAACCCGTCGCCCGCGTTCTACAACGCGCCGATGGCCCAGCTCGCCGCCTTGCTGACCGCCAACAGCTGCTTCGACAAAGTGTTCTTCGCCAACAGCGGCGCCGAAGCCAACGAAGGCGCGATCAAGCTTGCGCGCAAGTGGGGCAAGAAGTTCAAGGGCGGCGCGTACGAGATCATCACGTTCGATCACAGCTTCCACGGCCGGACTTTGGCAACCATGTCGGCCAGCGGCAAGCCGGGCTGGGACACCCTCTATGCACCGCAGGTGCCGGGTTTTCCGAAGGCCGATCTGAACGACATCGCATCGGTGGAAAAGCTCATCACCGATAAAACCGTCGGCGTGATGCTCGAACCTATCCAGGGCGAAGGCGGCGTGATCCCGGCGACCCGCGAGTTCATGCAGGCTTTGCGCGCGCTGACGAAGAAACATGGGTTGCTGTTGATCGTCGATGAAGTGCAAAGCGGTTGCGGCCGGGCCGGCACCTTGTTCGCGTATGAATTGTCGGGCGTGGAGCCGGACATCATGACGCTCGGCAAGGGCATTGGCGGCGGCGTGCCGCTGGCCGCGCTGCTTTCGACTAAGGAAGTGGCGTGCTTCGAACCCGGTGACCAGGGGGGCACCTACAACGGCAATCCGCTGATGACGGCAGCGGGTTTTTCGGTGATTTCGCAACTGACGGCGCCGGGTTTTCTCGAAGGCGTGCGGGAACGCGGCGAGTATCTGAAGGCGCAGTTGTTGCAGCTTTCGGAAGAGCGCGGTTTTAACGGCGAACGCGGCGAAGGTTTGCTGCGCGCGTTGCTGCTCAATAACGACAACGGCCCGAAGATTGTCGAAATGGCGCGCGACATGGGACCGGATGGTTTGCTTCTGAACGCAGCGCGGCCGAACCTGCTGCGCTTCATGCCGGCGCTGAACGTGACGAAGGACGAGATCGACCAGATGATGTCGATGCTGCGCTCCGTGCTGGACGCGCTTTGATTATCCGGGTCTTCGATGAGCGCGACACGCAGGCCGTGCTCGCGCTCTGGGCACAAGCGTTTCCCGAATACGCCACGCCTGGCAAACCGCAGCGGGACCCGCGTTTATCGATTCGAAACAAGCTCGCCATGCAGCCGGAGTTCTTCTTCGTCGGCTTGCTGGAAGAGCGTCTGATCGGAACGGTGATGGCGGGTTACGACGGACATCGCGGATGGATGTATTCGCTCGCGGTCGCCAAGGATCAACGCGGCAATGGGTATGCCCGCGCGCTGGTCGAGCACGCGGAACGCGCGCTTGCCGCCATCGGATGTCCGAAGCTGAATTTGCAGATCATGGCGAACAAGCCTGAAACCCAGGCGTTTTACGCAAAGCTCGGTTATCAGAGGGATGAAGTGATCAGCCTCGGTAAGCGGCTTTGAACTTTTGATCGCGCATTAAAAAAAGCCGCATGCCCTTCTTCAAAGGCATGCGGCTTCTTCATTCGTTAACGCCGATTACTCGCCGACTCATTCACCCAAGTAAGCAGCCCGGACCTTCGGATCATCCAGCATGGTCTTTGCATCACCCGACATGGTGACCAGACCCGAATCCATCACGTACCCACGATTCGCCGCCTGCAACGCCAGCCGGGCGTTCTGCTCGACCAGCAACACTGTCAGCCCTTCGCCCGAAATCTCACGCACCACCTCGAAGATCTTCTCGACCATGATCGGCGAGAGACCCATCGACGGTTCGTCGAGGAGCAACAGCTTCGGCCGCGACAACAAAGCCCGCGCCATGGCCAGCATCTGCTGTTCACCGCCCGACAACGTGCCCGCATACTGCGACGCCCGCTCTTTCAGCCGCGGAAAGAAGCCGAACATGCGGTCGGTGTCCTTGTCGATTTCGTCCTTGTCGTTACGCAAGTACGCGCCCATCTGCATGTTTTCAAGAATCGACATGCGCGCAAAAATGCCCCGCCCTTCCGGCACCATCGCGAGGCCGCGCTTGAGCAATTCATGCGACGGCACACCCTTGATCGACTGGCCCATGTATTCGATATCGCCAGCCGAATACGCCTTCAGACCCGTGATGGCTTTCATCGTGGTCGTCTTGCCCGCGCCGTTTGCGCCGATCAGCGTCACGAGTTCGCCCTGGCCGACTTCCAGGTCCACGCCCTTGACGGCGTGAATACCACCGTAGCTGACCTGCAGGCCCTTGATCTTCAACATTGCGCCGTTCGCGCCATTCATCGTAGCCATCAGTGAACCCCTGCCCCGAGATAAGCCTCGATCACCTTCGGATCCTTTTGCACGTCGTGCGGCAGACCCTCGGCGATCACCTTGCCGTAATCGAGCACCGTCATCCGGTTGCACAATCCCATCACCAGTTTCACATCGTGTTCGATCAAGAGGATCGTGCGGCCGTCGCTGCGAATCTTGTCGAGCAGGCGCGTGAGCTCGACCTTCTCGGTCGCGTTCATGCCGGCGGCGGGTTCATCGAGTGCGAGCAACTTCGGATCGGTGGCAAGCGCACGCGCAATTTCCAGCCGGCGCTGGTGCCCGTACGACAGGTTGCGCGACGTGTAATCCGCGTATTGCAACACGCCCACATACTCCAGTAGCTCCAGCGCGCGCTCCTTGATTTCCTTCTCTTCACGACGCTCCGACGGCGTCTGCAACACCGCGCCGATCAGGCCGTGCTTCGTTCGCACGTGGCGTCCGACCATCACGTTCTCGAGCGCCGTCATGCCGCCGAACAGGCGAATGTTCTGGAAGGTACGCGCAATGCCCGCCTTCGCCACCTGATGCACGGCGGTCGGCGTGTACGGCGTGCCATCGAGCACGAACGAACCCGAATCCGGCGTGTACAAGCCCGTGATCACGTTGAAGAACGTGGTCTTGCCTGCGCCGTTCGGGCCGATCAGGCCGTAGATTTCTCCTTCCCTGATTTCCAGGCCAACTTCGGCCAATGCCTGCAAGCCGCCGAAGCGCTTGTTCACGCCCTTCACGGACAGTCGAATGGGTTTTTCGCTCATTGTTTTTTCTCCGCTGCTCGAGGCTTAGGCACGCACCGGCTTCTTGCCAGCGCGCTTCGCAATCTTCGCGATCTTGTCTTCGTGTTTCGGAGACGGCCACAGGCCTTCCGAGCGATACAGCATGATCAGCACCATCGCGAGACCGTAGAGCAACTGGCGGATGACTTCGGTGTCCACGATCTGATGACCGAAGATGAAGTTCTGCAGCGGACCCATAGTCGAGCGCAGGAATTCGGGGAACACGGCGAGCAGCACCGCGCCCAGGATCACGCCTGGAATGTGGCCCATGCCGCCCAGCACCACGCAGGCCAGCACCACGATGGATTCCCAGAACGTGAACGATTCCGGCGAGACGAATCCCTGGAACGTACCGAACATCGCGCCCGACAAACCGCCGAATGACGCGCCCATCGCGAAGGCCAGCAGCTTCACGTTACGGGTGTTGATGCCCATCGCCTTGGCGGCGATTTCGTCTTCGCGGATCGCGGCCCACGCGCGGCCAATACGCGAATGCTGCAAGCGTACGCACACGAAGATCACGAACAGCGAACACAGCACGAACAGGTAGTAATAGTTGTAAACCGAGGGGAAGTTGAACCCGAACAACGAATGGGACTTCGATAAATCGAAGCCGAACAGCGACACCGGATCAACGCCCGTAATCCCCTTCGGCCCGTTCGTGATGTTGATCGGACGATCCAGGTTGTTCATAAAAATCCGGACGATTTCCCCGAAGCCCAACGTCACGATAGCCAGGTAATCGCCGCGCAGACGCAGCGTCGGTGCACCGAGCAACACGCCGAAGGTGGCCGCCAGCGCCATCGCGCACGGCACGATGATCCAGAACGGCGTATGCAGGCCATTGGGGAACAGGTGCGCGATCCACTCGAACTGCGTGGTCAGTTGCGGCGAGGACAGCAACGCAGCCACGTATGCGCCCACCGCGTAAAACGCGATGTAGCCCAAGTCCAGCAGGCCGGCAAAACCCACCACCACGTTCAGGCCAAGCGCCAACATCACGTACAGCATCGCGAAGTCGAGCACGCGGACCCAGTAATTGCCGCCGGCCGCGCCGATCAACATGGGCGCGAGGATCACGAGCGCGGTAACCAGCACCGTGACGGCGTAATTCTTCGCCGTTTTTCTTTCAGGGATGAGCGTGGTCGACGGCTCGATCGGTTGAATTGAAGTCATGCTTGGTCTCCCTGTTTAAGCGCGATCTGCGACACGTTCGCCGAGCAGGCCGGACGGACGGAACACCAGTACAACGATCAGCACGATGAACGCGAACACGTCCTGGTAGTTACTGCCGAACACACCGCCCGTCAAATTGCCGATATACCCGGCACCCAGTTGTTCGATCAGGCCGAGCAGCACGCCGCCCACCATCGCACCGCCCAGGTTGCCGATCCCCCCCAGCACCGCCGCCGTGAATGCCTTCAACCCAGGGATGAAGCCCATGTAGAAGTGCGCGTTGCCGTATTCGGAGGCGATCATCACACCGGCGAGCGCAGCAAGCGCAGAGCCGATCATGAAGGTCGCGGAGATCACGAAATTAGGGTTGACCCCCATCAGGCTCGCGACGCCCGGATTCTCGGCAATGGCGCGCATCGCCCGGCCGAGTTTCGTCTTGTGCACGAGCAGCAGCAAGCCGCCCATCACGAGGAACGCGACCACGATAATTACAATTTCCGTCATTGAAATGACGGCGCCCGGACGATCGGCCGTTGCGGTGATCACGTTGATCGGATCAGTCGGCAGCAGTTGCGGAAAGGCCAGCGGATTGCGGCCCCAGATCATCATGGCCAGCGTCTGGAGAAGAATCGATACACCGATAGCCGTAATCAGCGGCGCAAGACGCGGCGCCCTACGCAAAGGCCGGTAAGCCACGCGTTCGATGGTGTAGCCGACCAACGCGCAGACGACTGCGGCAACCAGTAGCGCGATGACCAGCACCAACGATAACGGCATGCCCGGGAAATGGTTCTGCATGACGCCGATGGCAGACAGCGCGACCATGGCGCCGACCATCAGCACATCCCCGTGTGCAAAGTTGATGATGCCGAGAATCCCGTACACCATCGTGTAACCCAACGCGATGATGGCGTAGACGCTGCCAAGCACCAGCCCGTTGATAATCTGCTGGATGAAGATATCCATTGAAGGCTCCTTAGCCCGTGCGACTAGATTTACGCTTTATCGCTGGCCGATAAACCGAAGGGAAGAAAAAAACGCAACCGCACCGCGCGTACTTGAAAAAAAACTCTAAAACGTCTGAAAGTGACTACGAATCGAGGGGTTGCTCAACCAGGTGTGCATTCGCCGCGCGGCGCCGCAACACACGGTTACGGCGTGATGACGTCAATGACGTTCTTCTTGTTATCCTTGAAATCGATTAGCGTAATTGCGCCGCCGCCTTTCAAATCACCTTTGTCATCGAATGCAATGTGTCCTGTCAGGCCATTGAAATCCGTCGATGCAATCGCGGCAAGCACCTTTGGCGCTTCAATCGAATTAGCCCGCTTCATGGCGTCGACAATCACATATACGGCGTCATAGGTGAACGGTGCGTAGCTCTGGACCGGCAGATGGAAACGGGCTTCATAGCGCTGCGCGAAATCCCCGCCCTTGTCCAGCTTCGACACGTCCACGCCAAGTTCCGAGCACACCACGTTCGGCGCTGCGTTGGCCGCGAGCGTGGCCATGTCGGCGGAACACATGCCGTCACCGCCAAGAATCTTCGCCTTGATGCCTAAAGCTGCAGCCTGTTTGGCAAACGGTCCACCGGTCACGTCCATGCCGCCGAACATCACCGCGTCCGGCTGGACGTGCTTGATCTTGTTCAAGATCGCCTTGAAATCGCGCGCTTTTTCGCTCGTCACCTCGTGACCCGTAATGCGGCCGCCGCCTGCGACCACAGCCTTGGCAAACTCGTTCGCGAGACCCCGGCCGTAGAGCGTGGCGTCATCGACGACCACGATTTTGCGCGCGTGCAGCGTCTTGAGCGCATAAGTCGCCAGCACTGGCCCTTGGCGCGCGTCCGTCGGCACCACACGGAACGTTGTTTTGTACCCTTGCTGCGTGAACGCGGGGTTGGTCGTCGCACCCGAGATCTGCGCCACATCCGCGTCGCTATAGATCTTCGATGCCGGAATCGACACGCCCGAATTCAAATGTCCGACCACCGCCACCACGTGGTCAGCCACCAGTTGCTGCGCCGCTGCAATACCCTTCTTGGGATCGGCTGCGTCGTCCTGCGTGTCCAGTTCGAGATGAATCGCGTGACCGTCGATAGTCAGTCCCTGAGCACTGATTTCCTCGATGGCCAGCCTTGCGCCATTTTCGTTGTCCTGCCCAAGATGGGCCAGCGGTCCGCTAAGCGGCGCGACGTGGCCGATCCTGACGACAGTCGCGGTGCTGGCCGGTACGGGCGCGGAGGCCGCAGCCACCGATGCCGGCACGGCCGGCGCACTTCCCCCGACACTCGCCGAGGCTTCCGGCACCGCCGACGCCCCCGCAGCTTGCTCGTTGTCACTTTTTTTGCTGCACGCCGTTGCCATCGCAACTGCAGCCGCGATGGTCACGACAAAGCCAAACTTAATTCGCATTCAATCGGTCTCCGGCGCCCTGAGAAGCTGATGTTTCCAGCCCATCCGGCTTGGAACGCGCGCATTGTAACTCGGTTTTTGAGACGTGCAATATTGTTCAGCGACAGGGGTTTTCCTCCATTGCAACCCTCTCTTTGGCCTCTGGCGGAGGTCTCGGAGCAACCCGGTTGCGCCCCGCCCCGGTGCGCAAGTTGCACCATTGACTGGCATCGTGGGTAAACACCAATGCGTTGCATTGCTTTGGCGGCCATGCGAATTCGCGAAAACGCACTTTCATGGTGCGAGTGCAAAATCAGCCGGTCAATCCGGGCGTTCTCGTAGCGACCCGGGTGCCGTGCTCGCGGGTGCGGCGTTTGGGCGCGACATTTTTCAAGGCGCACAAATAAAAAGCCGCGCCAACACGGGTTGGAGCGGCCTCTCAATACAATTTCGACTTTCGCCTCTAAGCCTCTAATTCAGGAACGAAGGACGACGCTTCGCGGATGGCGCATCACCCCGGCAGCGTCAACCCACGCGGCAGCGGAAACGAAACCGTCTCCTCGATCCCTTCCAGCGGGCGCACGTTTCGCACCCCCAGTTCCCGCAACCGCGCGATCACAGCTTGCGCCAGCACTTCCGGCGCCGACGCGCCCGCCGTCACGCCGATGCGCTTTTTGCCTTCCACCCATTTCGGGTCGATTTGCGTGGGGGAATCCACCATATAGGCGGGGATTCCGCGCTTTTCAGCAACTTCACGCAGCCGGCTTGAATTCGAGCTGTTCGGGCTGCCGACCACGATCACCACATCGCATTGAGGCGCGAGAAACTTCACCGCGTCCTGGCGATTCTGCGTGGCGTAGCAAATATCCTGCTTCTTCGGCTCTTTCACCGACGGGTATTTCAACTTCAATGCCCCGATGATCGCAGAGGCGTCATCCACTGACAGCGTGGTTTGCGTCACGTAGGCAATTCGGTCGGGATCGGCAAGCGTGAGCGCTTCCACGTCCTCAATATCCTCCACCAGATGCATGCCCTCACCGCTCTGTCCCATCGTACCTTCCACTTCGGGGTGTCCCTTGTGGCCGATCATCACGATATCGAAGCCTTCCTGGCGCATCTTCGCGACTTCCATGTGCACCTTGGTCACCAGCGGGCAGGTAGCGTCGAACACGCGCAAGCCGCGGGTTTCCGCTTCCGAACGCACCGCTTTCGACACGCCGTGCGCGCTGAAAATCAGCGTGCTCCCTTCAGGCGCATCCGCCAGATCTTCGATGAACACTGCGCCTTTCTTGCGCAGATCCTCGACGACATAGGCGTTGTGCACGATCTCGTGGCGTACATAAATAGGCGCGCCAAACAACGCGATGGCCCGCTCCACGATTTCGATTGCGCGATCGACGCCGGCGCAAAAGCCGCGCGGCTGGGCGAGAAGAATTTCGACATCGAGAAGGGTGTCAGTGGAGCTCATGGCTACAGAATTCCGATGATTTTCACTTCGAACGCCAGCGCCTGGCCGGCAAGCGGATGATTGAAATCGAACAGCGCGGAGGTCTCGCCAACCTCCTTGAGCACGCCCGCGTAACGGCCACCGCCCGGCGCATTGAATTCGACGAGGTCGCCGGGAGAAAAATTCTCGCCGATCATCGCGTTCTCACGCAACGTGGCTAACGACACCCATTGCAGCATTTCCGGATTGCGCGGACCGAACCCCTGGCCAGGCATCAGCCGAAAGGTCGAGTGGTGGCCCACCTTCAGACCCAGCAGAATGTCTTCGAGCGGCGGCGCAAGATGACCGGCGCCTAATAACAGCGTGGCGGGCTTGTCGGCAAACGTGCTGACAATGTCCGCTCCATCCTCAAGCGCAAGCCGGTAATGAAGCGTGACATGCGAACCGGGTTTCACCTCGGAAATATCAATGATGCTCATGTTTGATCGTGGTAGCCGTAAAAGCCGTAATTACCTTCTCAGCCGGTCCCGCCGTCCGATAAAAGGCCGGGCGTCCAAACGGGACGCAGTCGTGGCGAAAGCTTGGCCGGCACCCGGGCACCGCGCCGCAGGAGTTGAAGCATCCGTTGGGCAAACCACTGAACGGGCGCTCGGGGAAGTGCCAAACCTACATTGTAAGCCACAGTACGACAGCCCCGCCTCGATCCGAGCAATGCTCCGGCGTGATGGCGGACGGGCCGGCCAGTCACCGCGTTCGACGCTAATTTCAATCTCAATTTCAACCTTGGTTCCGACGTTCTTTCCGCGATTGCACGCGGGCGGGAGCGTGACATGAACGCCCGGCTCGAGCTGGTGCAAAACAACGCGCCCTATTCTGCCGCCGACCTGCTCGCCGCGGAGCCTCCCGCACATATCGCGCCTGCCGTCATGCGCATGCTCGACTGGCCTGCGCGCGATCGTCCACGCGAACGCCTGTTAAAACTGGGCGCTCAGACGTTATCGGACGCTGAGTTGCTGGCATTGTTCCTGAATACGGGCCGCCCTGGCATGACGTCCGTTGACGTGGCGCGCGATCTCCTGGTCCGGTTCGAATCAATTAGAGGCGTGCTGAGCACGACTGCGACGGAATTACGCAGGTTCGGCGGCATCGGCCCGGCGAAGGCGGCGCTGCTGCTTGCTGTCTCGGAGCTGTGCCAGCGTTCGCTCGCGGAAAAAACCCGCGACCGGCCCTTGCTGGACGCCCCGCAGGCGGTGGAAGACTATTTGAAGTGGCTGATCGGCACGCGGCCCAACGAAGTGTTCGTCACCCTTTTTCTCGACATCAGACATTGCCTGATCACCGTGGACGAGTCGGCGAAGGGGTCGATCTCGCGTGTTGCCGTTTATCCTCGCGAAATCGTGCGGCGGGCGCTCACATTAAATGCGGCCAGCCTGATCGTCGCGCATAATCACCCCTCCGGCGGCGTCGAGCCGAGCGCAAACGACCGTAGGCTGACGCGCGTGCTGCAAGACTCGCTCGTGCTGATCGATGTCCGGCTGCTGGATCATCTGGTGGTGACCTCGAACGAGGTTTTCTCGTTTTCGCGACAGGGATGGATTCCGGCATGAGTTGCAGCCGAAGTGACAGCCGAACGCTGATTTCACTGATTTAATAGCCCGCTGGCCACAAAAGGCGGCAAAACCAAGCCTGAATGAGGCATTGCGGGCGGAAAACCGCACGAAACCTGCCCCGGACCAGATGGGCGGATACCTCGTCCGGTACCAAAAAGAGTTGATTTTGCTGGTTTTTTGCGGTTAGAATCTCGGTTTGCTTCTTTCAACCAACCTGTTCCGAGCGTACGCGGTCATCATTTCGGGCAAACCTCTCGGTAGCCCGAAGCGGTCCCAAATGTATCTGGCGTTCGAACTCAGAATTAAAGCGTATTAGGAGTGCTCTCATGGCACGTGTATGCCAAGTAACCGGGAAGGGGCCGATGAGCGGCAACAACGTTTCCCATGCGAACAACCGCACCAAGCGTCGTTTCCTGCCCAATCTGCAAAATCGCCGCTTCTTCGTTGAAAGCGAAAACCGCTGGGTTCGTCTGCGTCTCTCGAACGCCGGCCTTCGTCTGATCGACAAAAACGGCATCGACTCCGTGCTCGCAGATTTGCGCGCACGTGGCGAAGTCTAAGGAGCAGGAACATGGCCAAGGGCGCACGCGACAAGATCAAGCTGGAATCGACCGCAGGAACGGGTCACTTCTACACGACCACGAAGAACAAGCGCAACATGCCGGAAAAGATGGCGATCAAGAAGTTTGATCCCGTTGTCCGCAAGCACGTTGAATACAAAGAAACCAAGATCAAATAAGATCCGGTCTCTTTCGCTGCAGCATCACAAAAAGCCTCGCTCACGCGAGGCTTTTTGCTTTGGTGCCGGCATCCTTCCTGTCCGGCCGAACTCGTGCGCTCTGTTCGCCCTACTGGCCGAACGGCCAAGTGGCCGCGTAGCGTGGCACGCGTTATCCTTACCGACCAGGCTTTCTCCATGCCACCGGCGTGAATCCCGAAAGTCGCAGCGGATAAAATTGACGGAGACAGGGCGGGATGAATTTCGACGTGGCAATTATCGGCAGCGGGCTGGCGGGCCTGAGCGTGGCGCTGAATCTGGCGGACACCCGGCGCGTGGCCATCCTCGCCAAGCGCAGCGTAAGCGAAGGCGCCAGCGACTGGGCCCAGGGTGGTATCGCGGCCGTGCTCGACTCAGCCGACAGTATCGACAACCACGTTCGCGACACGTTGATCGCCGGCGGTGGCTTGTGCGACGAGACCGCTACCCGATTCATCGTGGAAAACGGGCGTGCGGCCATTGAATGGCTGATCGGCGAAGGCGTGCCGTTCACGAAGGATCTGTCCGCCGAGCTCGGCTTTCATCTGACGCGTGAAGGCGGCCATAGCCATCGGCGGATCATTCATGCAGCCGATGCAACCGGTCACGCCGTGGTCACCACGCTCAACGAGCGTGTGCGCAATCATCCGAACATCACGGTCCTGGAAGATCATCACGCCATCGACCTGATCACGTCCGAGCGGCTCGGGTTGCCCGGGCATCGCTGTCATGGGCTTTATGCGCTCGATCTTGCGAGCGGACGTACCGTCACCATCGAGGCGCCGCATACCGTGCTCGCGACCGGGGGCGCAGGCAAGGTGTATCTGTACACCACGAATCCGGATACCGCGACCGGCGATGGTATTGCGATGGCGTGGCGCGCGGGCTGCCGGGTATCGAACATGGAGTTCATCCAGTTCCATCCGACTTGCCTGTTCCATCCGTATGCGAAGTCCTTCCTGATCTCCGAAGCCGTGCGCGGCGAAGGCGGCATCCTGCGCCTGCCCGACGGCACGCGGTTCATGCTCGCCCACGACGAACGCGCTGAACTTGCACCGCGCGATATCGTCGCCCGGGCGATCGACTTCGAGATCAAGAAGCGAGGTATTGACTGCGTGTATCTCAACATCAGCCATCAGCCGGAAGCGTTCCTTCAGGAGCACTTCCCCACCATCCTGGCGCGCTGCCGCGAGTTCGGTATCGATATCACGAAACAGCCTATTCCCGTGGTGCCGGCCGCGCATTATACGTGCGGAGGCGTGGTCACCGATCTGGCCGGCCGCACGGATCGCGCCGGCCTTTATGCCGTGGGTGAGACCTCGTGCACGGGGCTTCACGGTGCGAACCGGCTGGCAAGCAACTCGCTGCTCGAATGCCTGGTGGTCGGGCGCGCGGCGGCGCAAGCCATGGAAAAGGACGGCTTCGCGGCGAGCGGCCATGCCCCCCTGCCTGCCTGGGATGAAAGCCGCGTCTCCGATCCGGACGAGGAAGTCGTGGTCGCGCACAACTGGGACGAGTTGCGGCGGCTGATGTGGAATTACGTGGGCATTGTGCGTACCGATAAACGGCTTGCACGCGCCCAGCATCGGATAGCGCTGCTGCGTGACGAGATCCACGAGTACTACGCGAACTTCAAGGTGAGCCGCGACCTGCTTGAATTGCGGAATCTTGTTGATGTCGCGTCGCTGATTGTGGAAAGCGCATGCTCACGGCGCGAGAGCCGCGGTTTGCACTTCAGCCGCGACTGGCCGGAGACGTTGCCGAAGGCGCTGCCGACTGTATTGACGCCGCCGTCTGTGAGACGCAGGGGAATTTGAACGAAGGGAACCGCGGATTGCACTGCGATAGCAGGTATGCAGCAACAGCCCATTAGCTAAAAGCGAAAAAGCCATTCCAACACGAATTGGAATGGCTTTTTCGTTTCTGCCTTGGAGCAATCGGCAGCGGGAGATTTGAACCGCGCCTGGTTACGCCGAACGCACCGCATCTAGCGCGCACTGCACCAGATCCCGCATCAACGGCGCGACCCTTGCTGCGCGGGCTTCGTCATAGGCGTACGGCCGTGTCTCTTCCATATAAGTCACCTGCGACAACTCCAGTTGCACCGCGTGAATGCCGTCCTGCGGCGCTCCGTAGTGCCGCGTGATGTAGCCCCCCTTGAAGCGCCCGTTAGCCACAGCCGTGTAAGCGCCCTGCCCGACCACCATCGCTTCGAGCTTTTCCGCGAGACCCGCAACCGCGCTTTCCCCGGCCGCCGTGCCGAAGTTGAAGTCAGTAAGCTTGCCGTCGAAGAAACGCGGCACGTGTGAGCGAATGGAATGCGCTTCCCACAGCAACGCTTTGCCATGCGCCGCTTTCAAACGCGCCAACTCTTCGGTCAGCGCATCGTGATACGGCCGCCAATACTTCTCGCGACGGTTGGCGATCTGCGCATCCGAAGGCGCGGCGCCCGCGAGATACAACGGTTCGCAGTTGAAAGTATCGACGGGACACAGGCCGGTCGTATCGCGTCCTGGATAAAGATTCGCGCCATCCGGCGGACGGTTCAAATCGATCACATAACGCGAATTCGCGGGCACGAGGATCGACGCGCCCATCTCCACCGCGAACGCGTAGAGACGTTCGAGATGCCAGTCGGTGTCATCGACTTCGCGGGCGATCGGCGTCATGGACGCGGCTATGTCGGCGGGAATCTGGGTGCCGGCATGGGGAATCGAAATCAGCAGCGGCGCAGTGCCGCGCTTCAACGTAAAAACTTGATCCGTCACAGGCGTGTCCTTTATTTGAGCAATCCGGCCAGCGTGTTTCGATACTGCCCGAACGCCTCTCCTTCATCGCGATGCCGCCGCGCCTCCACCACGCGCTTCCCGCCAACGCTCACATCCAGCACCGGCGTCTCGCCGTGTTCGCAAAACACCACGCCCGATAACCACGCGTCCGGCGCATGCCCGGCAATCGCCGGATGATCGGGATCGAGCACGATGAAATCCGCCCGACGCCCCGCTTCCAGCGCGCCGACTGCGCGGCCGGTGGCGCTGGCGCCGCCTCGGCCTGCGGCGTCGAAGAGACGATCGGCGACGTGTGCCTGTTCATTCGATGCCAGCACGTTGCGCTCGCGTCGCGTGAGCCGTTGTCCGTATTCCAGCAAGCGCAGTTCCGAGCGCCAGTCGACGGCGATGTGGCTGTCCGAGCCGAGCCCAAACCGCCCACCGTCGTTCAGGTACGCATGCGTGGGGAAAATGCCATCGCCGAGATTGGCTTCGGTTGTCAGGCAAAGTCCCGCGACGGCGCCACTTGCGGCCATTGAGCGGACTTCGTTTTCGTCGACATGCGTGGCGTGCACGAGGCACCAGCGTTCGTTCACGTCGAAGTTATCGAGCAGCCAGCGCACGGGCCGCGCCTTCAGCGTCTCCAGAGAGGCATCGACTTCAGCCGTCTGCTCGGCTACGTGAATGTGCACCGGGGCGCCTGGAAAAGCGCTGTCGAGTCCGCTGAGCAAACGGCCCAGCGATTCCTTCGATACAGCACGCAGCGAATGTGGCGCGACGCCGTATCGCAGGTTGCCATTTTCGGGCTGCGTCGAGCGCAATGAAACGAGGGCATCGAGCAGGCTTTCCGGCGTGTGGATAAACCGCGCTTGACCGGGCGTAGGCTCGCACTCGCCAAAACCGCTGTATTGATAAAGCACGGGCAACATCGTCATGCCGATGCCGGTTTGTGCTGCGGCATCGACCACGCGAGCGGCCATTTCGGCAGGATTCGCGTAGGGTTTGCCGTCTGGCGCGTGATGCACGTAGTGAAACTCGCAGACCGACGTGTAGCCCGCCTTCAGCATTTCGATATAAAGCCAGCGCGCAATGTCGCCAATGCTGTCCGGGGAAATGCGCGCGGCAAACCGGTACATCAGGTCGCGCCAGCTCCAGAAGCTGTCGGCAGGATTCGCGCGATATTCGGTGAGCCCCGCCATCGCGCGCTGGAACGCATGCGAGTGAAGATTCGGCATGCCGGCGAGCACCGGACCTTTGGCTTTATCCACGCCCGCCGGTTGCGTGCTGTCCGGCGTAACGGCGACCAAGGTACCGTGATCGTCCCATTCCAGCAGCACGTCGCGATGCCATCCGTCCTGCAAACGCGCGTGTTCGGCAAACAAGCTATTTCGATTCATGTGGAATCCTACTTAATTCCGCTTATTTTCGTTTATCCACGGTCACGGCGCCGTGGCGCACGACCAGCGCGCAACGATCAAGGCCGGTCCAGTACGCCAATTCCGCCAGCGTTTCGATATCCCACGCAACAAAATCCGCCTTCGCGCCAACGGTGATCTCACCGTTCACATCGGCGTGACCAAGCGCTTTTGCGCCGTGACGCGTCACGCCCGCGAGCACTTCCGCCACCGACAAACGGAACAACGTGCAGCCCATGTTGAGCATCAGCAGCAGCGACGTACTCGGCGATGTCCCCGGATTGCTGTCGGTGGCGAGCGCTATTGGCACGCCGTGACGACGCAGCAGGTCGATCGGCGGCAACTGTTTTTCGCGGATGAAATAGAACGCACCCGGCAATAAAACAGCGACGGTGCCGGCTTCGCGCATCGCGATTGCGCCGGCTTCGTCGAGGAATTCGAGGTGATCGGCCGATAACGCGTGATGCTTCGCCGCGAGCGCCGCGCCGCCCATCAGCGACAACTGCTCGGCGTGCATTTTCACGGGCAGATTCAGTTTCGATGCCGCGTCAAACACGCGCTCCGCTTGCTCAAGCGTGAACGCAATGCGCTCGCAGAACACATCGACGGCATCGACCAGGCCTTCTGCCGCGAGCGTCGGCAGCATCTCGTTGCAGACATGGGCGATGTAGTCATCGGCGCGGCCGGCGTACTCCGGCGGCAACGCGTGCGCGCCAAGGAACGTCGTGGCGATGGTCACCGGCCGCGCCGCCGCGAGTCGCCGCGCGACGCGCAGCATCTTGCGTTCGGTCGGAAGGTCCAGCCCGTAACCCGATTTGATTTCCAGCGCGGTCACGCCTTCGGCGAGCAACGCGTCCAGCCGGCGCAGCGACTGCGCGAACAATTCGTCCTCGCTCGCGGCGCGCGTGTTGCGCACCGTCGAGACAATACCGCCACCGCGTTTCGCGATGTCTTCGTAACTCGCCCCTTCAAGCCGCATCGCGAATTCTTCTGCGCGGTTTCCGGCGTAGACGAGATGCGTGTGGCAATCGACGAGACCCGGCGTCACGATCCTTCCTTTTAGATCGTTGCTTGCCGCTTCGGCAAATGCTGAAGGTATTTCAGCTTCAGCCCCGAACCATTCAATGCGCCCGTCGCGCACGACAATCGCCGCGTTTTCGAGTACATCTGCCGGATCGGCACGTGCTGCAAGACGCGCATTGCGCCAGATTTGCACGCTGTTATTGGTCATGTCAGCGATCCTTCGAAACAATACGAGCGTCGATGAGAACCGCGCCTTCCGAAACCGGTTCGACGTTTAAAGAAGCCTGTTCGCCGGCCTCAAAAACAAGCGCATCGCCTTGAGACAAACGCTCACCATCGACCGCAAATTCGCCGAGCGCGCAGACCAGCACAACGCTGCCCTGCGCCACGCTCAACGCTGCAGCATCACGCCGCACTGTCACACTTCCCAACACACGATCCCGCCTCAACATCAGGTTGAAATCCCGCGTCGGGCCGTGCGGCAATTCTGCCGTTATCTTTGTTTCACCCGCGAACGCGAGCGAATCCCAGCGAGCGAGAACATGCCGCGGGCCGTCTGCATCGACAAGCACCATCTCCGCGCCTTCGATCAGCGTCAGCACGCGGTCGATGCCCTCGAACACCGAGAACGCCCCCGCCTCCGATACATCCGCGATGCTCACGCGCCAGTCGAAGGCATCGAAGGCCGCACCTGGCGGCGACGCGGCGATCTCGCGCGTCGCACCGCCTCCGTTTTTCCACGGCACGGCCTTCAAATCGGCCGCGCGAATAATGCTGAAGGCCAGTGCCATGATCAGGTCGTGATGAACGGCAGATCGAGGCCGAAGCTCTTCGCGCATTCAATGGCTTGCTCGTAACCGGCATCGCCATGACGCATCACGCCCGACGCGCAGTCGTTCACCAGCACGCGCGCGAGACGCTTTTGGGCTGCGTCGGTGCCATCGGCAACGATCACCATGCCAGCATGTTGTGAGTAACCCATGCCAACGCCGCCACCATGATGCAAGCTGACCCACGTCGCGCCGCCTGCTGTGTTCAACAGTGCGTTGAGCAGCGGCCAGTCCGAGACGGCGTCCGTGCCGTCCTTCATGCTTTCCGTCTCACGATTCGGGCTGGCAACCGAACCCGTATCCAGATGATCCCGGCCGATCACGATCGGCGCTTTCAGCTCGCCGCTCTTGACCATTTCATTGAACGCGAGACCGGCGACATGACGCTCGCCCAGGCCCAGCCAGCAAATCCGCGCCGGCAGACCCTGGAACGCGATGCGATCGCGTGCCATATCGAGCCAGCGGTTCATGCCTGCGTTATGCGGGAACAGTTCTTTCAGCTTGGCGTCGGTCTTGTAGATATCTTCCGGATCGCCTGACAACGCGACCCAGCGGAACGGCCCCTTGCCTTCGCAAAACAGCGGGCGGATATACGCCGGAACGAAGCCTGGGAAATCGAACGCGTTCTTGACGCCGTCGTCGAAAGCGACCTGACGCAGGTTGTTGCCGTAATCGACGGCGTGAATGCCCATCGCGTGGAAATCGAGCATCGCCTGGACGTGCTGGGCGCAGGAACGTTGCGCAGCGGCCTTCAGCTCGGCGTGCTGGGACGGGTCGAGCGACGCCGCGCGCCACTTCTCCAGGCTCCAGCCAGCCGGCAGATAACCGTTGATCAGATCGTGCGACGAGGTTTGATCGGTGACCAGATCCGGCTTGATGCCACCCGCCTTGGCGCGGCGCACGAGTTCCGGCAGCACTTCGGCTGCGTTGCCCAGCAGCGCGATCGACACAGCGTCGCCAGCGGCCGTGTGCTGCTTGACCAGTTCAAGCGCGTGATCGATGTCCTTCGCTTGTTTATCGACGTAGCGCGTGCGCAGACGGAAATCGATACGCGTCTGGTCGCACTCGATATTCAGCGATACCGCTCCCGCCAGCGTCGCCGCCAGCGGCTGCGCGCCGCCCATGCCTCCCAGCCCCGCGGTCAGGATCCAGCGGCCCTTCCAGTCGCCGTTAAAGTGCTGCCGCGCGGCTTCGACGAAGGTTTCGTACGTTCCCTGAACGATTCCCTGGCTGCCGATGTAGATCCAGCTTCCGGCCGTCATCTGGCCGTACATGAACAGGCCCTTGCGGTCGAGTTCGTTGAAGTGTTCCCACGTGGCCCATTTCGGCACGAGGTTGGAGTTCGCGATCAACACGCGCGGTGCGTCGGCATGCGTCTTGAACACGCCAACCGGTTTGCCGGACTGAACCAGCAGCGACTCATCGCCTTCCAGGCGTTGCAGCGTTTCGAGGATTTTGTCGAGGCATTCCCAGTTGCGGGCAGCGCGGCCTATACCGCCATAGACCACCAGCTTGTCGGGGTTCTCGGCGACCTCCGGATCGAGGTTGTTCAGCAGCATCCGATACGGCGCTTCGGTGAGCCAGCTCTTGCACGTAAGCTCGGTGCCGCGCGGTGCGCGCAGGGGACGCGGGTTGTGGTTTTTCATCAAAGCACTCCTCGGACGGGATGGTGAACATTCGGTATCTTGCAGCCAATTCCTCGGGGCGTTTCAGCCAGCAATGGAGCTTGGTCGGCGAGTTGTATATACAAGTCTGAATTAAAACAAATCAGAGCGCAAGCGGTGGGCAGAGGGATTCGGCTAGGGGTTTACTTGAACGACGCTGACAGCCCGGTATAAACCGCGCGGCCAACGCCGATCCCGCGTAAAAACGGCAGAATCGGCGGCAACGGAGCGTGCGCGATCTGTCTATACAAGGCCCCTGATAATTAAAACGCGGGGTTTGCGTCGTGGACGAACGCCCAGGCTGCGGCGATATCGCCCGCCAATGGCCGGTCGTCCCGGTATCGCGAAATAACCGCACGGACGCTTCGATAAATTGCGTCGGTTTCAGGCGCACGCGACAAGTCAGCGGGTTGCAGGTCATACGCCTGAGTCGCCGCCAGCAACTCGATAGCAAAGATCCGCTCGGCATTGGCGATGATTTCCAAAGCCTTCAACGCAGCCGGCGTCGCGTGACACAAGTGGTCCTCCTGCAGGCCGGAGGTAATCCCCCCATCCAGACTCGCAGGCATTGCAAGGCGGCGATTGTGCGCAACCAGTGAAGCCGCCGTGTACTGCGCGATCATGAAACCGGAACACGTGCCGCCGCTATCGGCGAGAAAAGCGGGCAAGCCGCTCACCAGCGGATTCACCAGCCGGTCGATGCGGCGCTCAGCCATCGCGGCGACCTCGGCCACCGCGGTACTCAGGCTATCCATCGCCAGGCCAATCGACGCGCCCACCGCATGCGCCTGCGAAAATACCCGCGGCGAAGCGAGCGTGCCGGCGACGACGGGGTTATCGGTGACCGAAGCCAGTTCGCGATTCACCACTTCCGCCGTCGTCGCGAACACGTCGCGCGCCGCGCCGTGCACGTGGGGAATCGTCCGCAAGCTCAAGGGGTCCTGCGTCTTGCGTCCGAACGACGCCGCGATAATGCCGCTGTCAGCAAGAAGCGCCCGCAGGTGTGCGCCTACCAACGACAATCCCGGCGATATGCGCAGCGCAAGCGAATCGGCATCGAAGGCCGCAGCTTGACCACGCAGGTTCTCGAAAGACATCGCGGAAATGGTGTCGGCCCATTCGAGCAGCCGCTCAGTGCGCGCCAGCGCCAGCGAGGCAAGCCCGGTCACACAAGGCGTGCCGTTGACCACGCTCAAGCCTTCCTTCGCCTCAAGCACGAGCGGTTCGTGCGCCAGCCGTTGCAACGCGCCGGCAGCGCTCATACGACCAGTGTCATCGCGGACAAATCCTTCGCCGATGAGCACCAGCGCAATATGCGCCATATGGCTCAGATACCCGACCGAGCCGAATGCCGGCACTTCTGGCGTCAACCCGCTGTCGAGCAACGTGACGAGCAGCTCCACAAGTTCGAGGCGCACGCCGGAATGCCCATGCGCGAAGTTGTTCACCGCCGCCGCGATGATCGCGCGGGTCTCCTCACCCCGCAGCGGCTCGCCGACGCCGACCGCGTGACTCATCAGGATATTGCGCGACAACGCGCGCTGTTCCGACGGCGACACGACCACGTCGCACAGCGCGCCCACGCCGGTGTTCACGCCATACGCGCGAATCCGGCGTTCGACGATCTGCTCGACCAGCGAGCGCGCATGGTCGATCCGCGAGCGCGCCCCCGGCGACAAAACCAGCTTCGCGCCATTCGCAATCTGGGCAATGCCACGCCAGTCAAGCGGCTTGTCGATACACACGGAAGACACCGCCGCTGCCGAGCGCCCGTTGCCGCAACCATCACTCAAGTCCGCGCCGATGACGATAGGATCAATCGATGGCGTCGGTAAAAAGGAACTTGCCAACACGTCAACCTCGCTCTATTTTAGTTAGCAGTACGTGAATGATGACTCGATACGAACTGCTGGAACCGTTCCGAGCAACGGCCGTTGAACAGGTCGTCAGGCGCGCCCTGGGCATCGACTCGTCCCTGGTGCAGGAACATCACGCGATTTGATACATGCCGCGCAAAGCCCATCTCATGCGTGACGACCAGCATGGTCCGGCCTTCCTCGGCGAGCGCGCGCATCACGCGCAATACTTCGCCGACCAGTTCCGGATCGAGTGCGGACGTGGGTTCATCGAAGAGCATGACCTTGGGGTGCATGGCCAAAGCCCGTGCAATGGCTACGCGCTGTTGCTGGCCGCCCGACAGATGCGCGGGGTAGGCATCGCGCTTTTCGTAGAGGCCGACCTTCGTCAGCAACTGCTCCGCCTCTTCAACGGCTTCCGCACGCGTGCGTTTCTGCACGCGCAACGGCCCTTCAATCACGTTCTGCATTACCGTCATGTGCGACCAGAGGTTGAAACTCTGGAACACCATGCCGAGCTGCGAACGAATCCGGTCGACCTGCTTGCGGTTGCCCGGCTGCAGGCGGCCATCGCGGCCACGCTTCATTTCGATCGCTTCGCCCGCGAGTCTCACTTCACCGTCGTCGGGCGTTTCCAGCATGTTGATACAGCGCAGGAAAGTGCTTTTGCCGGACCCGCTCGCGCCGAGGATGGAGATCACATCGCCTTCGTGCGCGTCGAGGGAAATGCCCTTGAGCACGTGCGCGTCGCCAAATGACTTGTGGATGTTGGTCGCGGACAGCGCAATGGAGGTGCTTACGTTCATGAGGTTTTCTCCCTTGGATTCAGGAATCGATGTGTTGGCTGTCGGGGACGGTCGCCGCTTTGAGCGTGGCCTGTGAACGCTGCTTCTTCGGCACCGTAGCGTTGCGATCGCGCAGATGCGGTGAGAGCTTCTTTTCGAGCATGCCCAGCGCCCGCACGATGATGAAATTCAGCACGAGATAGATAGCGGCCGCGCAGATAAAAACCTCCATCGTCCGGTAGGTGCGCTGGATGATCTGCTGCGCAACGCCCGTCACGTCCCAGACCGTGACAAGACTGGCCAGCGCCGTCGACTTGACGAGCAATACGGCTTCGGTCGAGTACGCCGGCAGTGCGTAACGCAGCGTGATCGGCGCGATGATCCGGCGCAACACGGTCCAGCGCGACATGCCGCACGCGAGTGCCGCTTCAATCTGCCCGTGGGGCACCGACTGCAAACCGCCGCGAATAATCTCGGCGGTATATCCAGCCGTGCACAACGCGAGCGAGACGATCGCACACACATACGGTACATGCAGCAACGGCCAGAGGAAGCTCTCGCGCACAGCCGGGAACTGACCCAGGCCGTAATACACGAGGAACATCTGGATCAATAGCGGCGAGCCGCGGAACACCAGGATATAGCCCCGCGCAAAACGGTTGAGCGCCCAGTTCGGGCTCACCCGCATCGCAACGATCACAAGAGAAAGCATCCCGCCCACGATCAGCGAGGCGAAGAACAACCCGAGCGTGGCGGGGACAGCGGCTAATAGTTTGGAGAACGTATCGCCGAGAAATTCGAAATCGATATTCATGGTCGGATTCGCTAGGGATTCGTATGGGTGGCTCAGTGGCGCGCGAGCGTGCCGCGAAATGATCGGCCGATACGTGCTTCGGCGCGGTCGAAGACGCGGTTCGACAGGCTAGTGAGGACCAGGTACAACGCCCCGCCGACCATATAAAACGTGAAGTATTGATGCGTCGATCCGGCGGCGACCTGGCTCGTACGCATCAGTTCGGCGAGTCCCGTCACGGCGATCAACGCTGAATCCTTGAGGCTCAATTGCCAGACGTTGCCGATACCCGGCAGCGCAAAACGGATGACTTGCGGAATCAGCACGCGTCGCCATAACGTTGCCGTCGGCATGCCGATGGCCCGCGCTGCCTCGATCTCTCCACGCGATACCGCCAGCACGGCCGAGCGATACACCTCAGCTTGATACGATCCGGAAATCAGGCCAATGGCAAGTGCACCGACCATGAAAGGCGGCACGCCGATGAACCCGTCAGCACCAAAAAAGTGACCGACGGCGGTCATCACCGACGAGCCGCCGAAGTAGAAGAGATAGATGATCAGCAGCTCGGGGATGCCGCGAAAGAGCGTGGTGTAGGCATCGCCGAGAATTCTCAGCGTGCGGCTGCGAGACAGTTTTGCGGCGGCGACCATCGCGCCGAAAACTGCGCCTACGGCGAGCGCGGCGATCGTCAGCACCACGGTCATGAGCAGCGCGAGCAGCAAGGTGCTGCCCCATCCTTGCTCGCCGAAACCGAGTAGTTGAACCAGACTCATCTTTTATCTCCAACGGTGACACATCGTCGAGCGCGCCGGGTTATCGCGGCGCGCTCGCCAGGCTTCGTGAATCAGCAGCGCCTCAAGGCGTCGCGTCGACCTTCAACCACTTCAGCGAGAGGCGCTTGACCGTGCCGTCGGCGAGTGCCGCCTGGATGCCCTGGTCGAATTTAGCCTTCAGGTCCTTGTCGGATTGACGGAATGCCAGCGCTTCGCCGGGACCCCAGACCGTTCCGGCGATCTTCGGGCCGGTGAACGCGAGACCCTTGTTTTCCGGCTTGGTGAATGCCGACGCCCAGTAGGTGCTGTCGTCGAAAGCCACGTCGATGCGGCCGGCTACCAGATCGAGGTCATGCTCCGGCGCGGTCTTGTATTCGCGAATGGTCGCGACGTCCTTGAAGTTCGTATCGATGAACTTGGTGTAGACCGTGCCCGACTGGATGCCGATGGTCTTGCCCTTCAGCGCGACGCGCAGTGCATCGACGGTGGCTTTGTCGTGCGCGGCGTCACCGGTCAGCTTGACGGTCTGGCCTGCACCGGGTTGCTTCGCGAGCGCGGACGGGCTTTGATCGGCGGACACGAAAGCGGCGGGCGTCGATGCGTACGGCGTCGAGAAAGCGATGATTTTCTCGCGTTCCGGCGTGACCGAAATCGCGTCCATGAGCACGTCGAACTTGCCTGCTTGCAGGCCGGCGATCATGCCGTCCCAGTCTTGCGTGACCAGGTTGCACTGGATCTTGATGCGGGCGCAGACGTTCTCGATCAGTTCCGGCTCAAAGCCGCCGAGCTTGCCGCCGGGAAGCGTCAGGTTCCACGGTTCGTACGCGCCTTCGGTAGCGATCGTGACGGATTTCCAGTCTCTTGCCTGGGCGCTCGCAGCGCCGAGAGCGATTACACCAACGGCCACCGATGCAGCCAGCCGGGCGAGCAATTTCGTTTTGCCTGTCATTGTTAAGCCACTCTTCCACGAAGGTTGTTGGATCAAGTGGCGAACGCCAACTTGTATATACAAGCATGGAGTGAACAAAAAGGACTGGCAACGTTTTTTTCGCCTGAGCAGGGGAAGTTAGGGAAAATACTGAGGAGCTTGATGGATAAGGCTTACGGAGGCTTTACTACGGTTGATGCGGAGAATTTGACGGGCGGTCGTTCGATTTGTTTTAAGGTTTATTGAAGTTGTCTAGACACAATGGGAGAAAAATGCCGGCTAATTGCTGATCGGTCGGCGGTGAGCTGTGGCGGATTGATTTTGAGCGCAGTGGTCGGAGCCGGTCCGGGATTGCTGCTTTCAGGCTCTTCCACCCAGCCTGAAAACAGCAACCGGGCATCACGCCCCTATTCAAGCCGCATCGAATAATCCGTGGCCCGCACGTCCTTGGTCAGCGCGCCGATGGAAATTCGGTCCACGCCAGTCTCGGCAATCGTCCTCACGGTATCGAAGTTCACACCGCCGGACACTTCCAGCACCGCCCGGCCGGCGGTCAGCCGCACGGCATCGCGCATGGCATCGAAGGCGAAATTATCGAGCAGGATCGATTCCGCCCGATGCGCCAGCGCCGTTTCAAGCTGTTCGAGCGTCTCCACTTCAATCTGAATCGGCACGCCGACATTCAACGCGAGCGCCGCATCCATCGCCGCACCCACGCCGCCCGCCGCGGCAATGTGGTTTTCCTTGATCAGAATGCCGTCGTAAAGCGCCAGCCGCTGGTTCGCGCCGCCGCCCACCCGCACCGCGTACTTCTGCGCCAGGCGCAAACCCGGCAAGGTCTTGCGCGTGTCGAGAATCCGCGCCCGCGTCCCTTCAATTGCATCAACATAACGACGCGTCGCGGTCGCCACCCCCGACAACATCTGCAGGAAATTCAGTCCATTACGCTCGGCCGTCAACAGCGCGCGCGCCGGCCCGTGCAGCAAAACCACGGGCGTATTGGCGCTCATTCGCGCCCCTTCGCGATACAGCCATTCCACACGAATCGATTCATCCACCCGGCGCATCACCGCTTCGAACCAAGGGACGCCGCACAACACCGCTTCCTCGCGGACCGTGACGCGTGCCGTACGCTGCACGTTGGCAGGCACGAGAAGCCCGGTCCGGTCTCCGTCGCCGATATCTTCTGTCAGTGCATCGGTGACATTGCGCTGAAGCGCCTGATCGAACGCAGCGCCGTACAAGGCCCGGATTTCTTCAAGCAAGGGAGAAACCAACTGACTCGCCGCCATCACGCCGCTCCTACGTTTGAAAACAACGAAACATCCTTCGCGAGATCACCGCTTGCCTGGACGCGCTTCTTGTGACGGGCAGCGAAATCGAGCATGCGGTCGATCGGCAACCGTGCGCGAACCGCGATCTGGGAATCAACGAAAATTTCGTTGTGGCCGCGTTCCAATACGGCCGCCAGATTCGTCAGGCCGTTTATTGCCATCCACGGACAATGCGCGCAACTCTTGCAGGTTGCGCTGTTCCCGGCCGTTGGCGCTTCGATGAACTCCTTGTCCGGCGCCGCAAGCCGCATCTTGTGCAGGATTCCAAGATCCGTCGCGACGATAAACCGCTTCGCCTCAAGCCTCACCGCCGCGTCGATCAACTGCGTGGTTGAACCCACCACGTCAGCCAACGCCACCACCGCTTCCGGCGATTCCGGATGAACGAGGATTTTTGCATCGGGATACTCGGCGCGCAGCAGATCGAGTTCGATGCCTTTGAACTCATCGTGGACAAGACACGAACCTTGCCACGACAGCATGTCGGCACCGGTTTTCTTCTGGATATAACCGCCCAGATGCCGGTCGGGCGCCCAGAGGATCTTTTCACCGCGCGCATGCAGATCAGCAACGATCTCCAGCCCGATCGACGATGTCACCATCCAGTCCGCCCGCGCTTTCACCGCAGCGCTGGTGTTTGCGTACACCACGACCGTGCGGTCGGGATGGGCATCGCAGAAAGCGGAGAATTCGCCGGCGGGACAACCCAGGTCGAGGGAACACGTGGCGTCGAGATCGGGCATCAGCACGCGTTTTTCGGGGCTGAGGATTTTCGCGGTCTCGCCCATGAAACGAACACCGGCGACAATCAGCGTCTGCGCCGCGTGATCGCGCCCGAAACGCGCCATTTCCAGCGAATCCGCTACGCAGCCACCGGTTTCATCGGCGAGTTCCTGCAACTCGGCATCGACATAATAATGCGCGACCAACACCGCTTTCTCGCGCACGAGCAACGCGCGGATGCGCTCCTTCAACTCGCGCTTTTCCTCGCGCGACGGGGCGTCCGGCACTTTCGCCCACGCCTGCCCGATGCCGCATGTCAGTCCCTGCGGCCGGTCGTACTCGACGCTTTTAATCGCCTGCTCCATCGCTTCCTCGTCTCCGTGTCTCGTGAATACGCCGTGAATCCGTCGTGAAAACCAGGCCCCAAAACGACAAAACCCCGCCAGAGCGGGGTCTTGTGACGTCATGAAATTTTAACGGATATCGATGACGAAGGTCGGCGCGGTTGCTGCCGTCAGGCGTAGCGTCGCAGCCGTGACGCGAAGTCCTGCAGCGCCTTGATGCCGCTCTGTTCCGCCCGGTGACACCAGTCCTGCAATTGCGCGAGCAGTTGTTCGCGCGACGCATTGGAACGGTCCCACATGGCGGCCAGATCCTGACGCAATTCAATGTAGGTGCGCAGCTTGTGGTTGTCCGAGAACAGCGCCGGCAACTGCTGGCGTTGCGGCTCGTCCAGACCCGCCTCTTCCTTGTGCGCCCACTTGCGAGCGCCACGCATCAGTTGATATTTGTCGGCGGAGCCGCCTTCTTTCAGCTTCGACAATTCCTGCCGATACGCACGCTTCATTGCCTTGCCATAACGCGCCATCACTTCATAGCGATTCGACAGCACGGCTTGCAGCGTGTCGTGATCGAGCACCGGCTTGGAAGCCGACAGACGCGGCGTAGGCGCGATCTTCTTGACCTTGGCCAGCTTAAACGCCGACATGATGCGGATATACATCCAGCCGATATCGAATTCGTACCACTTGTTCGACAGCTTGGCCGACGTTGCATACGTGTGGTGATTGTTGTGCAGTTCCTCACCGCCGATCAGGATGCCGAGCGGGAAGATGTTCGTGCTGGCGTCCGCCGAATTGAAGTTCCGGTAACCCCACCAATGCGCGAGTCCGTTGACTACGCCCGCTGCCCAGAACGGAATCCAGATCATCTGCACGGCCCAGACCGTCAGTCCGACAAAGCCGAACAGTGCAATGTCGATGACCATCATGATGCTGATGCCGAGAATGGGGTAGCGCGTGTAGACGTTGCGTTCCATCCAGTCATTCGGCGTGCCGTGACCGAACTTGCGCATGGTTTCTTCGTTCTTGGCTTCCGAACGATAAAGTTCAGCGCCTTCAAGCAAGACTTTCCAGATGCCGCGCGTTTGCGGGCTATGCGGATCTTCTTCGGTCTCGCATTTAGCGTGATGCTTGCGATGGATTGCCGCCCATTGTCCGGTCAGCATGCCGGTGGTGGCCCAAAGCCAGAAGCGGAAAAAGTGGCTGACGACCGGATGCAGTTCCAGCGCGCGGTGCGCCTGGCAACGATGCAAATAGACGGTCACACCGATGATCGTGATGTGCGTCATCACGAGCGTGAACAGCAAGATCTGCCACCACGAAAGGTCGAGCAATCCGTTGGCGAGAAACTGAAGCGATGAATTCAGCAAGGCAATTTACCTGAAAGGCGGAAAAAATAGCCGAACGAAAACCGAATCGACGGCTGTTGGGTGCATGAAAGGATTATGCACGTGGTTCGACGGCATTTTACGTCATGCGTTCCAAGTCTTTGTGTCGATTAGGGAAAATTTTGATTTCGCGCAGGGTCAACAGGAAATTTGACCGCTAAATCGCGTTGCTGTTTAGTGCGGTAAACACGAATTTCCCGCTTTTGAAAGCTTTGGCCGGGGATCGCTTCCCGATTCCGCCGGCCAAACCGAGCAAATATTACTTATTCCTCTGCTGCTTCTTCAACTAGAGCTTCCTTCGCGGCAACTGGCAACCGTTCAAGTACGGCAGCGAAGAAGCCGTCCGTGCCGTGCTTGTGCGGCCAAAGTTGCAGGTAGTCGCCCGTGTCGAGGTCAATGCGTTGTTCAGCCAGCACCTCGCGCGCCGGAACCAGCTTGAAGCCCGGATGCGTTGCCAGGAACTGGTTGACCACGCCCTCGTTTTCCGCTTCCAGCATGCTGCATGTTGCGTAGACGAGACGGCCGCCCACTTTTACCAGCCGCGCCGCGCTGGTCAGGATGGACAACTGCTTCGGCGTCAATTCCGCCACCGATTCCGGCGACTGGCGCCATTTCAGGTCCGGATTACGGCGCAACGTGCCGAGGCCGGAACACGGCGCGTCGACCAAAACCCGGTCGATCTTGCCGGCCAGGCGCTTGATCTTGGCGTCGTGCTCGCTGTCGATCAGGACCGGATTTACATTCGACAAACCGCTGCGAGCCAGGCGTGGCTTGAGTTTGGCAAGCCGGCGGTCGGACACGTCGAAGGCGTAGAGACGGCCCGTGGAACGCATCATTGCACCGAGCGCCAGCGTCTTGCCGCCCGCGCCCGCGCAGAAATCGACGATCATCTCGCCGCGCCGGGGTGCAACCAGCGAGCACAAAAGCTGGCTGCCTTCGTCCTGCACCTCGATCCAGCCATCCTGGAACGGTTGCAGGCGCGTCAACGCCGGCTTGCCGTCCACACGCACGCCAAACGGGGCATACGGCATTTCGCCTGCATCGATACCGGCTTCGGTCAGCGTCTTGATGACCAGTTCACGCGTCGCCTTGATCGGGTTCGCGCGCAGATCGAGCGGCGCCGGGTAGTTCAGCGCGGCGGCGAGCAAGGCGAGCTCTTCGGTATCGAAGCGCTTCGTCATGGCGTCGTAGATCCATTGCGGCAAATTGGTCCGCACCCGCACCGGCAAGCTGCCCGGATCGATCTTCGATACCTGGTTGAGCCACTGGTATTCATCGGCGGAAATGAAGGGCTTTACCGCCGATAACCCCGCCGTCTGCATCAAGCCCAGCAAGGCGAGACGCCGCGCGAGGTTGCCGCTGCCGCTTTCGGCGAGATGCGAAAATTCCATCTTGCGGCGCAGGACAGCGAACACCGCTTCGGCGATCACACCGCGTTCGTTGTGGCCGAGCTTCGGATGCGCGCGGAAAAAGCGGCTGGTAGCCGCGTCGGCGGGGCCGCTGAAGCGTAGAACGTCTGCCAGCAACGTCTCTGTTTGTCCTATCAAAAATCCATGAAGCCTCATACGCCCTCCCCGGCAATGTCGGCAAAGAGCCATTGCGGCTCTGGTGGCGTGAGCACGACACGCTCGCCGTCGATGGCAAGACGCCCTTCGACGAACCAGCGCACCGCGCGTGGGTAAATAATGTGTTCGACAGCCAGCACCCGCGCAGCGAGTGTGGCGGCGTCGTCGCCGGCCATGACCGGCACCGCCGCTTGCGCGACGATGGGTCCGTGATCCAGCGTCGGCGTGACAAAATGGACGCTTGCGCCATGCACGCGCACGCCAGCATCGAGTGCTTGCTGGTGGGTTTTGAGCCCTGGAAAGCACGGCAGCAGCGACGGGTGAATATTGATCATGCGCCCTGCGTAGCGTTCTACGAAGGCGTCGGTCAGTACGCGCATGAAGCCTGCGAGCATGACGAGATCTGGCTCGAAGCCGTCGATTACGCGTGCAAGCGCCTGATCGAAGGTTTCGCGCGTGGTGAAATCACGGTGATCCACAACAGTTGCCGGAATGCCATTCTCCGCCGCGAACGCAAGCCCGGCGGCGTCTGGGCGATTCGATATGACGGCGGCCACCAACGCCTGCCAGCCGTCGCGCGCGCAAGCCCGCACGACGGTTTCCATATTGGTTCCCCGCCCGGAAATCAGGATGACGATTTTTTTCATCCGCGGATTTTATCATTCAAGGAGGGCCGGGCAGATCGTTCGGGGATCGGCGTTCGCACTTGGTCGGGGATGGTCGTTCGCACTTGGTCGGGGTTTGGGGGGGCGGGGTGGTTGGTTCTGGGGTTAGTGGTCGGAGTCTATGCCGGGTTGGTGCTTTCGGCCTTAGTGGTCTGCGAGAGTCGGATTTTTTCTTTATCACTATTAGCCACTGTGCGTGGCGGCACGTCATTTCTTTGTCCAAAGCGACAAAGAAACGAAGCAAAGAAAGCGCTTTAACCGCTCTACCCTAAGTGTCCACAGCGTGCAGTTTTCATTCATGGGTGCCCCAAAAGCACGGTGCTCGCCAGAGCGGAGGATGTGTGAACCCCTCCTTCTCCGAACACCGATACCCACACGCTTCGCCACCAGTGATTGAACCTGCCCAAGGAGCACCCCGCGCTATCCGCGGACAACCAACCACCAAATGTGCACGCGCCTCGAACCACGTCGCCAACCCTGCTGGAAACGAGGCCGCGAAAATGCGTGAGTCCGTAGTCGGCGAAAATAAGCGAGTAGTCCACGCAGTTAACCCGCCAAGAAATGAAGTACCAATACGCGAGATGCCATTGCTGGCGGAAACGACTGTTCAGACCACGTAGCCACCGCACCAAAAAATGAAACCGAAAAGACGCGTGAGGCCGTAGTGGTTCCTTGGCAATGGTGCTTGCCCGAGAGCGTACGGGGCGAAGCGTGTTCGTGTCAGGATTCGCGAGAAGGAGGGGTTCACACATCCGTGGCTCTGGCGAGCACCGTGCTTTTGGGGCACCTATGAATCAAAACTGCACGCTGTGGACACTTAGGGTAGCGTGGTTTGAAAGCGTTTTCTTTGCTTCGTTTCTTTGTCGCTTTGGACAAAGAAATGACGTGCCGCCACGCACAGTGGCTAATAGTGATAAAGAGAAAATCCGACTCTCGCAGACCACCACGGCCGAAAGCACCAACCCGGCACTGACCCCTGACCGCTAACCCCAGACCCGAACACCCCGCCCCCCAAAAAACCGCCCCTCAACCGCTCCAGCCCCAAAACCCCGCCCGACCAAGTACGAACGAAACCCCCACCGCCCCTGAACGTTTATAATCGAACGCTTTGCGGCTTCGCGCTGCACGCGCAGTGCCCCAACTGGCAGTGCCCCTGCCCATTTAACCGCCAACCGCCGACCCAACCGATATCGTGAGAGTCTTTCGCGGCCTACCCAATGCCGAAAGCCGCGCGCCCTGTGCGCTGACCATCGGCAATTTCGACGGTGTCCACCGAGGCCATCAGGCGCTGCTCGCCCACGTGCGCGCCGCCGCGGACGCCCGCGGACTGCCGGTCTGCGTGATGACCTTCGAGCCGCATCCCCGCGAATTCTTCAATCCCGCCGGCGCACCGCCCCGCATCGCCATGCTGCGCGACAAACTCGAAGCGCTGCGCACAAACGGCGTGGATCGCGTCGTGGTCGAACATTTCAATCACACCTTCGCCAGCCAGCCGCCCGATACGTTCGTCGAAAACGTGATCGTGAACGGCCTGCACGCGCGCTGGGTCATGATCGGCGACGACTTCCGCTACGGCGCCAAACGTGCCGGCGATTTCGAATCGCTGCAAGTAGCCGGACGCAAACACGGCTTCGAAGTCGAACAAATGGCAACGGTCGCGGACCTTAACGGCGCACGCATTTCGAGTTCGGGCGTGCGGGCGTCGCTGGTAGCCGGTGATCTGGACGCCGCCCGCGTCGCACTCGGCCGCCCCTACGTGATCAGCGGCCACGTGGTCCACGGGCAAAAGCTCGGCCGCGATCTCGGCTTTCCCACGCTCAACATGCCGATCGCCCACAAGCGGCCGGCGCTCGCAGGCATCTTCGTCGTGCGCGTGCATGGGCTTGGACCCGACCCGCTGCCCGCCGTGGCGAGCCTCGGACTGCGCCCAACCGTGGACGACTCCGGCCGCGTGCTGCTTGAAACCTTCGTGCTCGACTGGCATGGCGACGCGTACGGCAAGCTCGTACGTATCGAATTCCTGAAAAAACTGCGCGACGAGGAAAAATACGTGGACCTCGAAACCCTGACGGCAGCCATCGCGCGCGACGTGACCAACGCCCGCGCGTATTTCGCTGCAGACGTGAACTCAAGTGGCCGCGACAGCGGTTTCGCCATCTCGGCCACCGATCGAATTAGGTGAGCGCGTGGCGCCGGGAGCTTAGATTGCCAATAACGCCCCCGACGCGCTGCCCGCTGCCTCGCTAAATACGCATCTTCGAGCCCGTTCCCGAGCTTGCCCGCTTGGAACCGCCGCCTCACCGCCGCTTCATCGAATAGATATCGAGTCATCCATGAGCAACAAGAAAGACGCCAAGCCCCAGTCGAAATATCCGGTCAATCTGCTGGATACGCCGTTCCCCATGCGGGGTGACTTGCCCAAGCGCGAGCCGCAATGGGTCAAGGAATGGCAGGACAACAAGATCTACGAAAAAATCCGCGCCGCCAGCAAGGGTCGCAAGAAGTTCATCCTGCACGACGGCCCGCCGTATGCGAACGGCGACATCCACCTCGGCCACGCGGTGAACAAGATCCTGAAGGACATGATCGTGAAGGCGCGCAATCTGGCGGGCTTCGACGCGGTCTATGTCCCCGGTTGGGATTGCCACGGCATGCCGATCGAAATCCAGATCGAGAAGCAGTTCGGCAAGTCGCTGCCGGCACGCGAAGTGATGGAAAAAGCGCGCACCTACGCGAGCGCGCAGATCGAAAAGCAGAAGCTCGGCTTCCGGCGCCTTGGTGTGCTCGGCGACTGGGACAATCCGTACAAGACGATGAATTTCACCAACGAAGCGGGCGAAATCCGCGCGTTGGGGAAGATCCTCGAGAAGGGTTATGTGTATCGCGGGCTGAAGCCGGTGAACTGGTGTTTCGATTGCGGTTCGGCGCTGGCTGAAGCCGAAGTCGAGTATCAGGACAAGGTCGATCCGACCATCGACGTGCTGTTCGCTTTTGCCGAGCCGGAAAAGACCGCGCAGGCGTTCGGCCTGAACGCGTTGCCTAAGCAGGAAGGTGGCGTCGTAATCTGGACGACCACGCCGTGGACCATCCCCGCGAACCAGGCGCTCAATGTGCATCCGGAGATCGTCTATAGCCTCGTCGATACCGAAAAGGGCTTGCTGATCCTGGCCGAAGATCGCGTAGAAGAATGCCTGAAGCAGTACGACCTCACGGGTTCGACCATCGCGACCACGACGGGCGAGAAGTTGAGCGGCCTGCGCTTTCATCATCCGTTAAGCGCGGCCCACCCCGGCTATAAACGCACGGCGCCTGTGTATCTGGGCGAGTACGTGACGACCGAGAGCGGCACGGGGATCGTGCATTCGTCGCCGGCATATGGTGTGGAAGACTTCGTGTCATGCAAGGCGCATGGCATGACGGACTCGGACATCATCAACCCGGTCATGGGCGACGGGCGGTATATCGAATCGTTGCCGTTGTTCGGCGGACTATCGATCTGGGAAGCGAATGACCAGATCGTGGAAGCCTTGCGCGGCGCACATTCGCTGCTGAAAACCGAGAAGTACAAGCACAGCTACATGCACTGCTGGCGCCACAAGACGCCGATCATCTATCGCGCGACATCGCAGTGGTTCGCCGGCATGGACGTGAAGCCCAACGATACGTCGCGCACGCTACGTGAGACGGCACTGGAAGGGATCGAGAACACGGCGTTCTTCCCGGCATGGGGCAAGCAGCGCCTGTACAGCATGATCGCGAACCGGCCTGACTGGACGCTGTCGCGGCAACGTCAATGGGGCGTGCCGATGGCATTCTTCGTCCACAAGGAAACCGGCGAACTGCATCCGCGTACGCTGGAACTGCTCGAAGAAGTGGCCAAGCGCGTGGAAGTGAGCGGTATTGAAGCGTGGCAAACGCTCGATCCGGCGGAACTGCTCGGCAATGAAGCCAACATGTACGAGAAGAATCGCGACACGCTCGACGTGTGGTTCGACTCAGGCACGACGCATTGGCACGTGCTGCGCGGCTCGCACAAGGATTCGCTGCAATTCCCGGCGGATTTGTATCTGGAAGGCTCGGACCAGCATCGCGGATGGTTCCATTCGTCGCTGCTTACCGCGTCCATGCTCGACGGCCGCCCGCCGTACAACGCGCTGCTCACGCACGGCTTCACCGTCGATGGCGAAGGCCGCAAGATGTCTAAGTCGCTCGGTAACGGCGTCGATCCGCATGAAGTGTCGAACCGGCTGGGCGCGGAAATCATCCGGTTGTGGATTGCATCGACGGATTATTCGGGCGAACTCGCGATCTCGGAAGAGATCTTGAAACGCGTGACGGAGACGTATCGGCGGATTCGCAATACGTTGCGTTTCCTCTTGTCCAATCTCTCCGATTTCGACTTCGAGAAAGATGCGCGTCCGGTGGAAGACTGGCTCGAGATCGATAAATACGCCGTCGCCCTCGCGCAGAACTTGCAAGACGATGTGCTCGCGCACTACGAGAAATTCGAGTTCCATCCGGTTGTATCGAAGCTCGCGACGTTCTGCTCGGAAGACCTCGGCGGTTTCTATCTGGACGTGCTGAAGGATCGGCTCTACACCATGAAGCCCGATTCGCGCGAACGCCGCGCGGCGCAGACGGTGTTGCATCACATTGCGCACGGTTTGTTGCGGCTGGTCGCGCCGTATCTGTCGTTCACGGCGGAAGAAGCGTACAAGGTGCTGCAACCTGGCCGCGATACCATTTTCACCGAGGTGTATCACACCTATCCGCAAGTGCCCGAGGCCGGCGAATTGCTCGACAAGTGGACGCTGATCCGCTCGGCGCGCAGCGACGTCACGAAGGCGCTGGAAGAAGCGCGCACGGCTAACCTGATCGGTTCGTCGCTGCAGGCCGAAGTGGACGTACGGGCGAGCGGCGCGCGGTTCAATGCGTTGACCAGTCTCGGCGATGACCTCAGCTTCGTGCTGATCACATCGGCGGCGCGGGTGGTGAAGGTGGCGAGCGAAGCGGAAGAAGGCGTCGATGTGATTGCATCGACGTATCTGAAATGCGAACGCTGCTGGCATTACTGTGCGGACGTGGGGGCATCGGCGGAACATCCTGGATTGTGCGGCCGATGCATCACCAATCTCTTCGGCAACGGCGAATCGCGGAGCGCAGCATAATGGCAAGAACGATGTCGAAACAAAGCAGCGGGTCACTCGCGCCGTGGTTGGGCGTGGCGTTGATCGTGATTCTCTTCGACCAGTTGTCGAAGATCGCCGTCGCCCGCGTATTCGCTTACGGCGAACCGCACGCGCTCACGCCGTTCTTCAACCTGTTCCTGATCTACAACCGCGGCGCGGCGTTCAGCTTTCTCGCCACCGCCGGCGGCTGGCAGCGTTGGGGTTTCACCGCGCTCGGCGTGGTCGCGGCTATCGTGATCTGCTATTTGCTGAAACGGCACGGCACGCAACGGCTGTTCTGCACGGCGCTGGCGCTGATCATGGGCGGAGCAATCGGCAACGTGATCGACCGGATTGCGTATGGCCATGTGATCGACTTTCTGGATTTTCACGTCAATACGTGGCACTGGCCGGCGTTTAATCTCGCCGACAGCGCGATCACCATCGGCGCCGTACTGCTCGTGTTCGATGAATTGCGGCGCGTGCGCGGGGCAAAGTAAGTTTCTTCGCACGGTAAAGCATGACGATGGAGGCGGGATTGGACAACGCAGAACTCGCAGGAAAGCATCTCGTACTTGGGCTGTCAGGCGGTATCGCGTGCTACAAGATCGCCGAACTCACGCGTCTGCTGGTGAAAGCCGGCGCGACCGTGCAGATCGTCATGACCGACGCCGCCACGCAATTCATCACGCCTGTGACCATGCAGGCGCTGTCCGGCCGTCCCGTGTACACATCGCAATGGGACGCGCGGATTGCCAACAACATGGCGCATATCGATTTGTCGCGTGAAGCCGATGCAATCGTGATCGCGCCCGCTTCCACCGACTTTATCGCCAAGCTCGCGCATGGCAATTGCGACGATCTGCTCTCCACGCTGTGCGTCGCGCGCGATTGCCCGTTGCTTGTCGTGCCCGCAATGAACCG
Source organism: Caballeronia sp. LjRoot34 (assembly GCF_964253815.1). NCBI lineage: Bacteria > Pseudomonadati > Pseudomonadota > Betaproteobacteria > Burkholderiales > Burkholderiaceae > Caballeronia > Caballeronia sp. LjRoot34. The sequence goes on along the minus strand of NZ_CAXUSB020000001.1, from coordinate 795,226 downwards.
CCAGATGTGGCAAAACCCGGCGACTCAACGCAACGTTGCGCAACTCCGCGGGGACGGCGTGCAAGTGCTTGGACCCGATTCCGGCGCGCAGGCGTGCGGTGAAGTGGGCGATGGCCGGATGCTGGAACCATCGGCGACATTCGAAGCAATCTGTGCATTCTTTCAGCCGAAGATTTTGCAAGGACATCGCGTGTTGATTACGGCCGGTCCGACCTTCGAACCGCTCGATCCGGTGCGTGGCATTACTAATCGATCATCCGGCAAAATGGGTTTCGCGCTCGCACGCGCGGCGGCTCAGGCCGGTGCCGACGTGCATCTCGTGGCCGGCCCGGTTGCGCTGGAAACGCCTTGGGGTGTGTATCGCGAAGATGTGCAGACCGCGCAGCAAATGCACGACGCGGTGTTGCACGCCACGCCAGATGCGGACATCTTTATTGCAGTAGCGGCGGTCGCGGATTGGCGCGTTGAGCACCTCAGCGAGCACAAGATCAAGAAGACCGCCAATCAGCCGATGCCCACCTTCACGTTCGTCGAAAACCCGGACATCCTCGCGACCGTCGCGCGTTTGCCTAACCCGCCGTATTGCGTCGGTTTCGCGGCGGAAAGCGGCGATCTCGAAGTGCACGGCGAAGAGAAACGCGCGCGCAAGAACGTGCCGTTGCTGATCGGCAATCTCGGGCCGCTGACCTTCGGCCTCGACGACAACGAAGTCGTGCTGTTCGAAGCATCGGGTATCACGCGCCTGCCGCGCGCCGATAAAAAACTGCTGGCGCGCTTGTTGATCGCCGAGATCGCGAAGCGGGCGCCGCGTGGCGGTTCACTGCTGTCTTAGCCTGCCGGTTTAGCCCATTGCTGTTGCCAGGACCATGACGACGAAACTCTCCGTACTCGATCAAACGCCGGTCATTCACGGCCATAGCACCGCTGATGCTATCGCGGCCACGCTCGATCTCGCGCGCCTCGCCGATGACCTCGGCTACACGCGTTACTGGTGCGCCGAGCATCACGGTTTGCGCGGGGTATCGAATCCATGTCCTGAGGTATTGCTCGCGCGAATCGGCAGCATTACCCAGCGCATCCGGATCGGTTCGGGTGGCGTCATGCTGCCCTACTACAGCTCGTTCAAGGTCGCAGAACAATTCCTGATGCTCGAAGCGCTGTTTCCGAACCGAGTGGACCTGGGCGTTGGCCGTGCGCCCGGCGGCGACATGCGCACAGCGCAAGCAGTGGCCGCCGGCGACTACAATCGCGGCGATATTTTCCCGCAGCAAGTGGGCGAACTCGTCGGCCTGTTCGACGGCACGCTGCCCGAAGATCATCTCGCGCACGGCGTGCTATTGCAGCCGGAAATCGCCACGCGCCCCGAGTTATGGATGCTAGGTTCCAGCGATTTCGGCGGCCTGCTCGCCGCGCAGCTCGGCATTCGTTTCGCGTTCGCGCATTTTATTAATGCGCAATATGGACACAGGGTGGCGGAGGCGTATCGCGACCGGTTTGTATCGCGCAACGACTCGAAGCCTTATCTCGCGGCCGCCGTGTTCGTCATTTGCGCCGATACCGAAGCAGAAGCCGCCGCACTGGAACGCGCGGTTGATTTACGTCGTGTGCAAATGGCGTACGGCCTCAACATGCCGATTCCATCGATTGCTCAAGGTGCGGGTCAGGCATTTGGCGAACGCGAACTGAGCGTGATTGCGCGGGAAAAAAATCGCAGCATCATCGGCACGCCAGAACGCGTGACCGAACAATTGCATGAACTTCAACAACGCTTCGACGCCGACGAACTGATCGTGCTGACGGTTGCAGGAAGTTACCCGGCGCGCATGCGCTCGTATGAATTGCTGGCCGAAGCATTCGAACTCAACAAACAGAACCCATGAAACTCGACATCAAGATCCTCGATGCGCGCATGCGCGACTATCTGCCCGCCTACGCCACGACTGGCAGCGCCGGACTCGATCTGCGTGCGTGCCTCGATGAACCCATCACGCTCGAACCCGGCCAGACGACTCTGGTGCCTACGGGACTCGCGATTCATATCGAAGATCCGGATTATGCGGCGCTGATTCTGCCGCGCTCAGGCTTGGGTCATAAGCATGGCGTGGTGCTGGGGAATCTGGTCGGTTTGATCGACTCGGATTATCAAGGCCAGTTGATGATCTCGACGTGGAATCGCGGCGCGACGGCGTTCACGCTGAACCCGCTTGAACGCCTTGCGCAACTGGTGATCGTGCCGGTGGTTCAGGCAACGTTCAATATTGTCGATGACTTCGCCCAGAGCGAGCGTGGCGCCGGCGGTTTCGGCAGCACGGGCAAGCACTGAGCTGGTTCGAAGAAATCAAGCGCGGCACGCCGCCGCGTATGTTCGGATAACCTGCCGCACGCGATCCTGCACGAGCGCGAGCGGCTCGTTTTTCAGCTGCCCGCGGCGCACCGCCCAATACTGCTCAGGCAAGAACTGGCTGAGCAAATTCTCCGGAATCTTCAAAGCGCTCAGGTTATCCAGCAACGTTTGCGCCGCTGCGCCTATCTCCGTGTCGGCCCAGTAATAACGCACGCGGTCGCTATAACTATAGGTGCGTAACACGCGTTGCTGCTCAGCATCGCCGTGATAATACTTTTCCCAGTAACCCGGTTTGCTCAGCATCACGCGCTCAACGACCGTGCGCAGATTCGATCGTTTATGCGCATCGATCAACTGCGTTTCTATGTCGGCCAATGCATACAACGCCTCGCGCAATGCGAAGGTCACGCCCGGACCCACCTTGAGAATGCGAAAACCGTCGCGGACTAAAGCGCTTAGCGCTTCGGGCGTTTGATAATCGGTGGAATGCGCCTCGAAGACCATGCCGGGCAGATCGTCCAGCGCGCTCTTCAATGACTCGGCCCGCGCCGGCTCATAGTCGATCACCTTCGTATGATCGAACTCCACACCGGGTTGCACAACGAGCGCAATCACGCGCGGCCACGTGGCTTGCACGCCGTGTTCTTGCCACGCTTGTTTGTGGATCAGGGCCGTTTCAATCGCCGCTTCACGCGAGGTTGGCTCAACGATGTCCAGCTCTTCCGCCGCGCCACCCGGCACCGGTACTTCCGTGCCGATCACATACACAGGACTCACGCCGAGACCCGCGCGTTTCACCGCCGCCTCCGCTACCGCGCACAAACGTGCGGCCCTTGCAGCAACCACCGCATCGGATAAGCGCTCGGGGTCATCGGCGCAGGACATGCTGGTATCGAGGTGAATCTTCGTGAAGCCCGCCGACGCATATGCGTCGATCAACGCATCGGCGCGATGCATGGCTTCTTCTGCGGGAAGATGACGCCACGCGTTCGGCCCAAGGTGATCGCCGCCGAGAATCAGATGTGCATGTGGGAAACCAACGCGTTCGGCAATCGCACGAACGAAGTCCACGAAATCAGCAGGCTTCATACCCGTATAACCGCCGTACTGATCGACCTGATTCGATGTCGATTCGATCAGCAAGGGCGTCTCGTCTTCCAGCGCCTGCCGCATGGCTGCTTCCAGCACCCACGGGTGCGCGGAGCAGATCGAATAGATGCCGGCCAGCCACACCGACGCCGGGTGTGCATTGCTCAAACGCGAGACGATCGAGTTCATGACTTCACTCCGTGGCTGATTGCAGGAAGGTATTGAGTTCGGCGAACGTTGCCGTTCCTTCCATCGGGCCTTTGACTCCCACCGCCCGCGCGCCGCTTGCACATGCATATTTAAGCGATGTATCCACGTCCATGCCCTGCGCGCGGCAACTGATATACGTCGCGCCGAAGCAATCCCCGGCGCCGGTCGGATCGAGTTCCTGCACTTTGAAGGCCGGCCGATGCGTCTCGCCGTTGGCATCGAAGTAACTGCAGCCTTGCGCGCCGCGCTTCACGATCACTTCCTTCACGCCGCGCTTCAGCAGTTCATCGATCGCCCCGCGCTCCGACGTCGCGCTCGCCAGCAAGGTCACTTCATGACCGCTCGGCAGGAACACATCGGTGTAATCGAGGATGAAGTCGAGCGCGTCGCGCATCTCCGGAATCCGCAGCATTTCCTTGCGGATGTTCGGGTCGAAACTCACCGTGCCGCCGTTCCTCTTCACCGTTTCGATAGCCTGCTTCATCGCCTCGATAATCCGGAACGAGAACAACGACGACCCCATCACGTGGAAATTGCCGCAGTTCGCGAGCAGATCGTCCCGCAGATTCGCCACCGACAACTGCGCCGACGCGCTGTTCGTAATGTTGTAGATGAAGTCGCGATCACCGTCCTCGCGATACGTGACGAATGCGCTGCCGGTGGTCGCATCTTTCAGCACCGCGATACCGGATACGTCAACGCCATCGCTGCGCAAGCGCTCGACGTTGAGCACGCCGAAGTCGTCGTCGCCCACGCAGCCGATCATCGCGCACGGACTGCCGAGCTTCGCGATCTGATCGATGAAAATGGCTGGCGCGCCACTCGCGAACGGGCCAATGAGCGTCCCCGGTTCACGAAAGCTCTGGCCGATTTTAGTGGCCATGATTTCGACCAGGATCTCGCCCATCGCGACGATGGTGCCGGGCTTCTTGGAGGGAACACCGTTTGAGTTAGGCATGACGTTTCTTCGTTTGAACATCGATACACACCGCGACCAGGATCACGATGCCTTTCACGATGAGTTGATAGAAATACGGAACGCTGAGCAGGTTCATCCCGTTGTTGATGACGCCGATAATCAGCGCGCCGATCAGCGTCCCGGTGATCGTTCCATAGCCGCCCGAGAGACTCGTTCCGCCGAGCACGGCAGCGGCGATGGCATCGAGTTCATAGCCGATCCCCGCATTCGGCTGCGCGGAGTAAAGCCGCGAGGTCATCAGCACGCCGCCAATACTTGCGAGCAAGCCCGAGATCATGAAGATCATGATTCGCAGCTTGTTTACATCGATACCCGAATACAGCGCCGCCTCGCGGTTTCCGCCCGCGAGATACGCCTTGCGTCCGAATACGGTACGCGAGAGCACGAAGTGATTCAACAGCAGCAAGACCGCGAGGATCCAGATCGGCAGCGGAATGCCCAGCACAAGACCGTTGCCGAGGAAGGCAAAGCGATCATCGTCGATGGAAATGGGCACTCCGTTCGACGTGAGGTAGGCCAAGCCCCGGAAAACGCCCATGGTGGCGACCGTGACGATAAACGAGGGAATCGTCAGTAACGCGGTCAGCGATCCGTTCACGGCCCCTAAAACGAGCCCCGTAACCATCGCAGCGATCACGGCCATGAACGGCGACGCGCCATGCTCCAATGCAAACGCGCAGACGGTGCCGACGAGCGCCATCGTCGCACCGACCGACAGGTCGATATCGCCGAGCAGGAGCACATAGGTCATGCCAAACCCGAGGATCGCGATGATGGAAACCTGCATCACCACGTTCACGAGGTTGTTCACCGACATGAAGTTCGGCGACAGCGCCCAGAAGAATCCGCATAAAACGATCAGGCCGACGACGATACCGCCGTAGTGCCGGGCCGCGCGTTGTAGCGCGCCGCTTGCGTGCGAGCGGCGCGTGGACGCGGCGCCGCTGAGTTGAGTCGGGTTCATGCTGTTTTGGCTCCTGTTGCGTACGACATCACGTCTTCCTGCGTTGGACCATGCGCATCAAATTCATGGACGATGCGTTTCTCGCGCATCACGACAAGGCGATCGCTCATGGCGAGTGCTTCCGGCAATTCCGACGAGACAAGAATGATCGCGGTCCCGGTCGAAGCCAACTCACGGATCACGCGATAAATCTCGAACTTCGCGCCTACGTCAACGCCGCGCGTGGGTTCATCGAGGATCAACACTTTGGGTTTCAACGCCAGCCATTTCGAGAACACCACTTTCTGCTGATTGCCGCCGCTCAGGTTTCCAACCGCTTGAAACGGCCCCGATGCACGGATGTTCATGCGCGTGATTGCGTTCGCGGTTTCATCGCGTTCGAAGCGGCGGTTCAGGATGCCGAAGCGCGAACCGTGCTCTTCGAAACTCGCCATCGTCACGTTGTTGGCGATCGAATGCATCAGCACGAGACCTTCGTGCTTGCGGTCTTCCGTGACAAACGCGATGCCCTCGCGAATGGCATGTGCCGGATTGCGCAACTTCAGCCGCTTGCCGCTCATCGTAATTTCGCCGCTTGGCCGGCCGATACCGAACAACGCCTTCATCACCTCCGAGCGTCCCGCGCCGATCAGTCCGAAGAAGCCCAGGATTTCTCCCGCGTGAATCTCGAAGCTGATGTCTTCAAATTGGCCGGGAAGTGTGAGGTTGCTCACCTTCAGCAACGGCAACGAAGGACATGCATAAGGCGTCTCGCGGCGCGGATACACATCGCTCATTTCGCGGCCGACCATCATCGCGATCAAAGCGCCGATGGTCGTCTCGCCCTTCTGCAATGTCGCGATGTAGCGACCATCGCGCATGACCGAGATGTCGTCGGAGATACGCATGATCTCGTCCATGCGGTGCGAGATATAAACCACCGCCGCGCCCGTCGCCGTCAGCTTCGTGACGATATGAAAAAGAATCTCGGCTTCGCGATCGCTCAGCGAGGACGTAGGTTCATCCATGATTACAAGCGATGCGTCGCGGCTCAGCGCCTTGGCAATTTCCACAAGCTGGCGCTGCGCCATGGAAAGTCGCGAGACGGACGAAGTGGCATCAATATCGATACCCAGGTCATCCAGCAACGCCTGTGCTTGTGCATACAAGCGCTTGAAATCGACGATGCCAAAACGCCGCGGCTCGTGTCCCGCGAACATGTTCTCGGCCACGCTCAGGTTCTTCGCGAGACTGAGTTCCTGATAGATGATCGCGATGCCGGCCTTCTGCGACTCACCGGGATTCGCAAACGTAGCCAACGATCCGTTCAGCAAAATCTCGCCACGCGTGGGCGCGTGAACGCCCGCGAGAATCTTCATCAGCGTGGACTTGCCCGCGCCGTTCTCGCCGAGCAGCGTATGAACGCGGCCCGGCAAAATCGAGAGCGAGACGTCCTTGATCGCCTCGACCGGACCGAACGATTTCGCGATACCGCGCAACTCGAGCAGCGGCACCATCGGGCGCGGGTTTAAAACCGTATTCATTTCACCGACGCGTTCAGATACTGACCCGGCGTCACCGGTTGCAGCTTCGGCACGGGCTGCTTCTCTGCGACCTTCACCGCAGTGTCCACGGCAAGCGCGCCCATCTTGTCCGGGTACTGACGAATCACGCCAACGAAGTTCGGGTTCTTGTCCACCGCTGCACGCGCTTCCGGCATGCCGTCGAAGCCGATCACTTTCACGTGATTCCCCGCCGATTTACCCGCCACCGCGGCGGCCATTGCAGCGTCATCGCCAAAGCCGAAGATGCCCGCGAGATCCGGATTCGCCTGCAGCATGTTCTGCGCGGCGCTCAATGCATCGGCGCGCGTGATGCCCGGTTGTATCGCGACGATCTTCACATCGGGACATGCTTCCAGCGCCTTCTTGAAGCCCGTCACGCGGTCGATCACCGATTGAACCGTCGGATAATCGATCACACCAACCTTGCCCTTGCCGCCCAGCACCTTGCACATCAACGCGCCGGCTTGCAGGCCGCCCGCGTAGTTATCGGTGGCAATGTGCGACGCGACTTCCACGCCTTGCGCGCTGATATCGACGGTGATCACCGGAATCCCGGCGCGCTGCGCCGTCAGCACGGCGGCTTTCACGCCTTTTGAATCCACCGGCGAGATCACGATCACATCGACCTTCTTCGTCACGAAATCCTGGACATCGGCAATCTGCTTGCTCAAGTCCTGATTCGCAATCGCGATATCGATCTGCGCGTGATCCTTCGCCGCTTCAGCCTTCATCGCATTGGCGAGTTCGACGTAAAACGGATGTTGTTGCGTGAGCAGAGATGCGCCAATCTTTACATCGGCGGCTTGGGCGGCCGTTGCAGTTGCGGCAAACGCGGTGACCAGAACAGCAAGAAGTGAACGACGACGAAACATGTGACTATCTCCAGTTATTGTTTAGGGTTACTTACCATGAAATTCAAGAATCCCTTCTTCCCGCCGATGCACGTCCAGTCCAGCTTTGAGAATCAGGTCGAGTGTCGGCGGGTCAATGGCGTCATCGAGTACCAATCCGCCCAGGCGGCTCACGTGGCAGAAAACCTCGCCCTCACCTTGCAGCGCCGGCTGGTAAGCCACGACTACGATTCGTTTGGCGTTTTTTAACGCGGCTTTGAATACGCTTGCCAGACGCGGATCGGCGCACAGCAAATTGCCCTCGCGGTCGATACCGCTCGCCTCCAGCACCACCAGATCCAGCGACATCGCAAACAACGAGCGCTCGGCGTCCGGCCCAAGCAGCACGGTGGAATCGTCATCGAGCGAACCGCCGGTGAGACGCAATTCGCAGCGCATGAAACGCTGGACGGTCGGCACCATCGCGATGTCGTTAAGCGTCAGCGCGAGGTTTGCGCGGTCGGCAAGCAGCGGCAGCAACTTGTGCGTAATCAGACCTGCGCCAATGAACGCCGACGCGTGGTCATCGATGAAATCCGCCGCCATGCGCGCAATCGCCATATCGGCGGCCTGCCGTGTCGCGCTCGGAGGTACCGCTGCCAGCAGGTTCTCGCCGGGCCGTTGAGCGACGTAGCGCGCCTTGCCAAACGCCCGGATGAGGTAGCGCTGCTGCTCCAGGTAATTCAGGTCCGAGCGGATCGTGACGCTGGAGACGTCAAACGCCGTAGCGAGTTCGTCAACCGATACTTCCCCGCGCTTGCGGACAAGTTCGACGATACGCAGACGCCGATGAAGCGAATTCTTGTTGGCCAACACGGGCAGCACCACCTTTGCACTTTCGTTTCGAAAGATTTTAGTTTCGAAACGAAAGACATGCAAAGGGGTTTCTGGCCGGTGTTTACCCGCGTTTCCTATACCAGAGCAGGTAGGCGGCGACGAGAACGACCATGAATGCCAGACCGTAGACGAGCGTCATGCGAAATTCGCTCGTGAAGGCGGTGGTAATCATGATCGCGGCCATCAAACCCGCACCCAGCAAACTTCCGAACGGGTGCAGCACCATCCGGAAAGACAGTGCCGGTCCGTCGTACCGGGCGCGGAAAAAGAGGTGCGTGACGAAAATCATCAGCCAGGCGAACATCGCGCCGAAAATGGCTAGCGACATCATCAAGCCGAACGCCATCGCCGGCCAGAACGCGGTGAGGATGGTGGCCAGCGCAATGCCGCTAGTCGACAAAGACAGCGCGGCGGTGGGCACGCCGTTCGCGCTCAGACGCCCGAAGCGCGCCGGCGCGTAACCGGCCCGCGACAGGCTGAACATCATGCGGGTGGTGATGTAGAGCTGGCTGTTCATCGCGGAAAGCGCCGCGATCAGCACCACGAAGTTGATCACGCCCGCAGCGAACGGGACGTGCGTGGCGGCCATCACTTTGACGAACGGGCTTTCGTCGGTGCTGGCCTGCGTCCACGGAACAATCGCGAGCATCAACGCCAGCGTGAGCAGATAGAAGAGCACCAGCCGGAATACGGTCGAGCGAAATGCCCGGGCCACGGCGCGTTGCGGATCACGCGCTTCGCCGGCCGCGACCGCGATCGTCTCGATGTTCAGGTAGCTGAAAATGGACACGATGACCGCGAACCACATGCCCTTCACGCCGTGCGGAAAGAACCCGCCGTGCGCCGTGAAGTTGTTCAGCCCGACGCCTGACGACACCGGTGCGCCATACACGAACACCGCACCGAGCAAGATAAACGCAACGATCGCCACGATTTTCAGCATCGAAAACGCGTATTCGATCACGCCGTACACCTTGACGCTCGCCGCGTTCACGCCAATCAGCGCGGCGGAAAAACCAACGATCCAATACCAGCCCGGCACTTTCGCGAACCAGTACTTCATGAACACGGCGACCGCGCTGACCTCGGTGCCGACCGCAAACACGACGGCCGACCAGTACGCGTAGCGGACCAGATATCCCGCGAGCGGCCCGATATAAAACTCCGCGTACGCGCCAAACGATCCGGAAGTCGGGTGCGCAACGGTCATCTCGGCCAGCGCGCCCATCAGCAACAACGCGATCAACGCGCCGATCGCGTAGCTCACCAGCACGCTCGGCCCGGCGAAACCGATCGCGAAACCGCTGCCTAAAAAAAGCCCCGTTCCAATCGCGCCGCCGATAGCAATCATCGACATCTGTCCGGCGGTCAAACTCCGGTGCAGCCCCTTCTCCCGTTCGACAATGGTCTCGAACGACCCACGTTTAAAGCTCAAATCAACCTCTTGAAGTCATTATCCGCAACAAATGCGCACGCAAAAAAGCGAGGCGGCGCGGGAAATTTCCCCGCGCCGCCTCGCCGATGATGACACACCTCAAGCGTGCGTCACCTGACTTCAGTCATCGCTTGCTAATCAGTCACTCAACCTCGACCGCTTCCGGATTCGGATTACGCGGCACCGGGCTTTCGTCGAAAGTGAGTGCGACCTTGTCGTTCTCGTCCACATCCACCGTCACGCGACCACCCGACATCAACTTGCCGAACAGCAGTTCGTCCGCCAGCGCACGACGAATCGTGTCCTGGATCAGGCGCTGCATGGGACGTGCGCCCATCAGCGGGTCAAAACCGTGCTTCGCCAGATGCGCGCGCAAGCCGTCGGTGAAGACCGCATCGACCTTCTTCTCATGCAACTGATCTTCCAGTTGCATCAGGAATTTGTCGACCACGCGCATGATGATTTCCTCATCCAGCGAGCGGAAGCTGATGATCTGGTCCAGACGGTTCCGGAACTCAGGCGTGAACATCCGCTTGATATCGGCCATTTCGTCGCCGGTTTCCCGACGATTCGTGAATCCGATCACCGACTTCTGCATTGCTTCGGCACCCGCATTCGTCGTCATGATGATGATGACGTTGCGGAAATCCGCCTTGCGACCGTTGTTATCGGTCAACGTGCCATGGTCCATGACCTGCAGCAACACGTTGTAGATGTCCGGATGCGCCTTTTCGATTTCGTCGAGCAACAGCACGCAATGCGGCTTCTTCGTGACAGCTTCGGTCAGCAAACCACCCTGATCGAACCCGACATAACCCGGCGGCGCGCCAATCAGCCGGCTGACCGCGTGACGCTCCATATACTCGGACATGTCGAAACGCAGCAATTCGATACCCAGCGTGAACGCCAGTTGCTTCGCCACTTCCGTCTTGCCGACGCCCGTTGGGCCCGAGAACAGGAACGCGCCGATCGGCTTGTCCGTCTTGCCGAGACCCGCCCGCGCCATCTTGATCGCGGCGGCGAGTGCATCGATAGACTGGTCCTGACCAAACACCACGCTCTTCAGGTCACGATCCAGCGTTTGCAACTTGCTGCGATCGTCCTGCGACACGCTTTGCGGCGGGACGCGCGCGATCTTCGAGATGATCTCTTCGATCTCGTTCTTGCCGATGGTTTTCTTCTGCTTCGACTTCGGCAGGATGCGTTGAGCTGCGCCCGCTTCATCGATTACGTCGATAGCCTTGTCCGGCAGATGACGGTCCGTAATAAAGCGTGCCGACAATTCAGCCGCCGCGGACAGCGCCCCCGACGAATATTTCACGCCGTGGTGCTCTTCGAAACGCGACTTGAGACCGCGCAGGATCGCGATGGTCTGCTCAACCGTTGGTTCGGCGACATCGACCTTCTGGAAACGACGCGACAACGCTGCGTCTTTTTCGAAGATCCCGCGATATTCCGTGAACGTGGTCGCGCCGATGCACTTCAACTGACCCGACGACAATGCCGGCTTCAGCAGATTCGATGCGTCCAGCGTGCCGCCCGACGCAGCACCTGCGCCAATGAGCGTGTGAATTTCGTCGATGAACAGCACCGCATGCGGGCGTTCCTTCAACTCTTTCAGCACTGTCTTGAGACGTTGCTCGAAATCGCCACGATATTTAGTACCGGCCAGCAATGCGCCCATATCGAGCGAATACACCTGAGCGTCCGCAAGAATATCCGGCACTTCGCCACGCGTAATGCGCCAGGCGAGCCCTTCGGCAATGGCGGTTTTACCGACACCGGCTTCACCGACCAGCAGCGGATTGTTCTTTCTGCGACGGCACAGCACTTGCACCACGCGCTCGACTTCCAGTTCGCGGCCGATCAGCGGATCGATCTTGCCATCCTTCGCGAGCTGGTTCAGGTTCTGCGTGAATTGCGCAAGGGGAGTTTCCTTCTGCGCAGCCGCATCTTCTGCTTCCGGGTTCACGTCGCTGCTGGCCTTCGCTGCATCGCCGGAATTCGTCTTCGCGATGCCGTGCGAGATGAAATTGACGACGTCGAGGCGCGTCACACCCTGCTGTTGCAGGTAGTAGACAGCGTGCGAGTCTTTTTCACCGAAGATAGCGACAAGCACGTTCGCGCCAGTCACTTCCTTCTTACCATTCGATGTCGATTGCACGTGCATGATCGCGCGCTGAATCACGCGCTGAAAACCAAGCGTCGGCTGGGTATCGACATCGTCCGTGCCGGGCACGGTCGGGGTGTTGTCGTGAATGAAATTGCGCAGGTTTTGACGCAAATCTTCAATATTTGCTGCGCATGCGCGCAACACTTCAGCCGCGGTCGGGTTGTCCAACAAGGCCAGTAAAAGATGCTCGACCGTAATGAACTCGTGCCGCGCCTGACGTGCTTCCATAAACGCCATGTGCAGACTGACTTCCAGTTCCTGGGCAATCATGCTTCCTCCATCACACACTGCAGCGGATGACCCGCTTGCCTCGCGTGGCTAACGACTTGCTCAACTTTGGTCGACGCGATGTCCCGCGTATAGACCCCACAAACTCCCCTGCCCTCGCGATGAACCTTCAGCATGATTTGCGTCGCAGTCTCACGATCTTTATTGAAATGTTCCTGCACGACGAACACGACGAATTCCATCGGCGTGAAGTCGTCATTCAGCAGCACCACTTTGTACATGGACGGCTGTTTCAGCTTTTGTTCCTGCCGCTCCAGTACGGTGCCATCCTGCTTGTTGGGATTGATCGCCATACGCCCATTCTAAACAACTCGGACAGGCTCGCCATCTCGCCAAAACTCCGTTCGCGATGAGAACTGAACGGTGTCGCCGCACACTTCGCGCAACCTGTCGCTTGCTGAATTCCGCCAGCCCTTGTGACACGGGCCGACCCTCTTGAAACATCGTTGAATCCAGTATCGCACAGCTCTCAAAAAAACGAATTGTCCACTCGGACGCGGTCTGCCTTCGGTACCACCTTGGACGCCTTCCACGCGGCGACTGACTGAGTAATCCGCTTGTTCGAATCACTCATGCGACCTACTCCTGCAACCCGCTGCGACTGCTGGTGCCAGCCGCCTGTTGCCTGTACTCCTCATGTGCGTCGATTATGCGACTTTTCAAGATGGCGTGCTTGTGCGGCGGGATACGCGCAAAGCGGGAAAAACCCTTGAAATGAGGTCTTTACAACGCCTTGACAACCATCTCAAAATTTTCTTGACACGTGATTTAAGAGATTAAACAATCAAACTGGCACTTTTTTCCGAAAGCGTTTCAGTTGGAGAAAGGCCGCGGTGAGCTTGTGAGGAGGGGGCCATCCACATTGTGGGTTGCCAAGCTTTTCGAGCGTGCTCGTGGTAGCGACGAGAGTGAGAGGGGAAGTGATGTCAACTGGTACGGTCAAATGGTTCAACGACGCGAAAGGCTACGGATTCATCACGCCCGATGAAGGCGGCGAGGATCTGTTTGCTCATTTCTCGGCGATACAGATGAATGGTTTCAAGACCCTCAAGGAAGGCCAGAAGGTCAGCTTTGAGATCGTCCAGGGACCCAAGGGCAAACAGGCGTCGAACATCCAGGAATCTGCTGCCTGACCGTTCGATAGCGCGCTGTCCTCGAAACCCGGCATTGCGCCGGGTTTTTTTATTTTTGCATCGCGAGGGGAAACCCGCAGGGCGCACCCTGGCCTTTTACCTATTTGTGTTTGCCAATTCCGACATTCCTCAATCGGAACTCCATGGCCGGATGGGAAACACGAAATTTAACCGCCATCACGTCGATAAACCGCGTCAACGGCATTTTCTCGGTGTTGTGCTCCGCCTTGTAAGCATCGATTACGCGCCGTCCCAACGACTCAATGAGCTGTTGCGGCATCAACAGTTCCGCAGCAAACCGGTTTGCCTCGGATTCGTAACTGTTCCAATAGGATTCGCTGCGATTCATAGTGCTTTTGTCGTCGATAAATTCGTGGCGATCGGTGGATCTGTGCATGCAAAAGTGCGCTATTTCGTGAGCCAGGGTGAATCGACGCCTTGGGCCATAGGCATTTTCCGCCGGATTGATCCAGACTCTCGCCGGCCCCTCGTGACTCAGCGTTATCTTGCCGATCGTATTGGCAGCGCCAGGATCCGCATGTTCGGTCACCTCGATCTGGAGCAACCGCGCGATTTCGTCGACGTCGATGGGGGGTGCGGACTCCACCATGTCGTAATGGCGCTCGGCCATCAAAAATGCCGCCAACGCTGCGGTGGTTCGCAAGACAGGTATTGCGGAAACGATTGTCATATTCTCCCCTCTCAAACGGTCTAGGCACTTTCCAGGTCGCTGGCGATACGGGTCAGCGCATCATGTTCGCTGCGCGCACGTGCCTTACGCTGGTCCGCGTTGTCCAGTTGCGCACGCATCACCTCCCTGAGTTTTTCCTTTACCTGATCGTCAAAATGCTGGACCACTTCGGCGTTCTTCATGACTTCTTTCACCACTTCGACCGCGCACCCGTTAGTGCGGCCCATTTCGGCCACCAATGCCGCAAAGGCGTCCGCGACGTGCCGTTCTTTCTCCATGGCGAAATGCTGCGTGAAAATCAAACCCGCCATGGTCAGGAAAACGGCAACCGCCGCGATCATGAATGTTGAGTAGACAATGTATGTGTTCGCAATGGAAATTGCGTCGGCACCGCTCGCCAGGCTCGTTGAACTAAACCGGTTTATCAGCGTGAACGCCACAACACCTCCGACCACGCCGCCGGCAAGGCCACCAAGCAAACCACGGGTTTCCGCCGCGAGCCAGCGGGCGAACAACGTAGTCAGGTGCGAATTTTGGTGAGGCATAGGCGCGTCCAACGTAAGGCGAACTGTATAAAAACACATATGTTGTCCAGCAAATCGAGGGTATCACTCCGCTGCAGTGAAACAGTCGCTTGCGACAAGTTTTGACAGAGTTGTGCGGAGTAGCCCGATCGCGTTCGCGCTGCCCATGAAAAAGCCCCGGGCGAGTGACTCGCGCCGGGGCTTTCCTTAAGAAGCTTGGCCGAACTTACATATTTTCGATCAGAACCTGCCCGAAGCCCGAGCATGAAACCTGCGTCGCGCCTTCCATCAAACGCGCGAAGTCATACGTCACGCGCTTTTGCAGGATCGACTTTTCCATCGACTTGATGATGACGTCCGCCGCCTCAGTCCAGCCGAGGTGGCGCAGCATCATTTCAGCCGACAGGATTTCCGAACCCGGATTCACATAGTCCTTGCCCGCGTATTTCGGCGCGGTGCCGTGCGTGGCTTCGAACATGGCCACCGAATCCGACATGTTCGCGCCCGGCGCAATGCCAATACCGCCAACCTGGGCCGCCAGCGCATCCGACACATAATCGCCGTTCAGGTTCAGCGTGGCGATCACATCGTACTCGGCCGGGCGCAGCAGGATCTGCTGGAGGAACGCATCTGCGATAACGTCCTTTAGCACAACGTCGCCGCCCTTCGGGCTCTTGATCTTCATCCACGGGCCGCCGTCGATGAGTTCCGCACCGAACTCCTTCTGGGCCAGCGCATAGCCGAAATCACGGAACGCACCTTCCGTGTATTTCATGATGTTGCCCTTGTGCACGAGCGTGACGGTGTTGCGATTGTGGTCGATGGCGTACTGGATCGCCTTGCGGACCAGGCGCTCCGTGCCTTCACGCGACACCGGCTTGATACCGATCCCCGACGTTTCCGGGAAGCGGATCTTCGTCACACCCATTTCTTCGCGCAGGAACTTGATGACCTTCTTCGCCTCTTCCGACTCGGCCGCCCATTCGATGCCGGCGTAGATGTCTTCCGAGTTCTCACGGAAGATGACCATGTTGACCTTTTCCGGCTCGCGCACAGGCGACGGCACGCCCTTGAAATACTGCACCGGGCGCAGGCAGACATACAGGTCAAGTTGCTGGCGCAGCGCGACATTCAGCGAACGGATGCCCCCGCCGACCGGCGTGGTAAGCGGCCCTTTGATAGAAACGACATATTCCTTCAGCACGTCCAGCGTTTCATCCGGCAGCCACACGTCGGGGCCGTACACCTTGGTGGCCTTCTCGCCCGCGAAGATTTCCATCCAGTGGATCTTCTTCTTGCCTGCATAGGCTTTTTCCACCGCTGCGTCCACGACCTTGATCATCACCGGCGTGATGTCCAGACCCGTACCATCGCCTTCGATAAAAGGGATGATCGGCTGGTCGGAAACGTTGAGCGAGTAATCCGCATTGACGGTGATCTTGTCACCGCCCGTCGGAACCTTGATGTGCTGATACGGCATGGTCGACTCCAAAGATGGCTAGCTAGCTAAAACAGAAATGCGCAGAATGCGTTCGGAAATTCGGCGAAAAGCGGATGAGCGAACGGTGGCCGGGCCACCAGCGCCAATGCCGGCGCGGCGCCCGAGGCGACCAGAAGGGTATTCTAGCCCACCGTGCACAGGGCCTGCCCGGCACCCGTCTTGCCGCGTTGCAACAAAACGGTGCACGCAAGCGCGGTCCGAAAGACCGTGCGTTGATGCTATTGCCGCGATTGTGGCTGCCGTTGTGCCTACGATCGACCGCTGCCCGATTCATGTCTTATGTCTTATATAAGACATAAGACATGGCGCTTCGGATTATGCATTAATATCGCGCCATCCGCCATAGCCGGATTCCCGCGCTGCGCTTGAGCGCCGCCTCGTTTCCTTATTGCGTCTCCTCATCGATTCCCCGCCATGCCGCTGCTTGCTCTTAACAAACCGTTCGGCACTATCTGTCAATTTTCGCCGCACGAGAAGCATCCTTCGTTAGGCGTTTGGGTGAAGACGCCCGGCGTTTATCCGGCCGGCCGCCTGGACACGGACAGCGAAGGCCTGCTGCTCCTCACCGACGATGGCGCGCTCCAGGCGCGTATAGCCGAGCCCCGTCACAAGCTGGTCAAACGGTATTGGGCACAGGTGGACGGCGCGCCCGACGCAGATGCTCTCGAGCGTCTGGCGGCAGGTGTGGACCTCGGGGAATTCGTGACGCAGCCGTGTGTCGTGAAGCGGGTTGAACCCGTGGAACGGGTGGTCCAGCTTTGGCCACGTAACCCACCTATCCGATACCGCGCCGCCATTCCGACCACGTGGATCGAACTGTCGATCAGCGAGGGACGTAACCGGCAGGTGCGTCGAATGACCGCAGCCGTCGGATATCCAACACTGCGGTTGGTGCGCGTGGGTATCGGCGCGCTGGATATATTCAGTCTCGGACTCGCACCGGGCGCATCAACCGAACTGCCGCCGCGCGCGCCATGGAATGGCATCGTTTAAGCGTGAAGTTTCACCGGAACCCGGAGATTACAAATTAATTTCGGTTTCCAAACAATCATCGCTGCACGATTCCGAAAAAAACAGGTCAACGGACTTCCGCCATGCGGCGTTATTCGCTGCAGATGCCTTAAAACCGCCATCCGGCATTAGCGAAGGACCGCAACACACAGCCGGCACACGAAGGCTTTATGTAAGGTTCAAGCGCTCGCAGCGGGATCGAAGTTTTGTTCGAATCCCCTGTCAACCAAAAGGTGGATGGCTCGTTTACCGACATGACTCCATCGACCGGGTCATAAGGTTAAATCAAACTAAAGCTGAGGATTCACAACATGAACAAACTGATCGCTGCTCTCGTCGCTGGCCTGTTCGCAACGGCTGCATTTGCACAAGCTTCGGCTCCGGAAGCATCGGCTCCTGCAGCTGCTTCGACCGCTCACAAGTCGACACACAAGAAGTCGACCCACAAGAAGGCTACGCACAAGAAGGCAGCTTCGGCTGCAGCTGCTTCGGCCGCGTCGGAGTAAGTTGGTAATAGATCGCGGTAACGCGACGCTACACCAAGCAGTGCTGCCGCGAAAGCGGCATTGAAAGGCAGACACCTGGAAAGGTTTCTGCCTTTTTCTTTGGGTCTTGGGATCGGTTGGGTTATTGATGCGGGTTGTATTCGTCCACTCACTTTTTGTCGGCGTGCGCGCGCTCAAGTAACATGCGCCAGTCTTCACTGATTCTTCAGCTAACCGGCTTCATCTCACCAGGAGTTTCGCCGTGCGTCTTTCATGGCTCTCGCCCCGTTCGGTTTCATCGTTTGATCTTGGGCGTCTTGTGCGCCGCGCGCTTGTCGCGTTCTCCGTTCCACTCGTTTCGTTGATCGCGGTCGCGCCGCTGGCAGCACACGCTCAACCGCTGGCTGCAGAAGCAGGACAAATGCCGCCGGGTGCGAAAAAGCCCGCCGATTTTCCGCACACGAAACTCACCGCGGGCATGTATGTGATCGACGCAGCCGTGGCCGCGAACGATGCCGATCGCGAACAAGGCCTGATGTATCGCACGAAGCTCGAGCCCAACGAAGGCATGCTGTTCGTCTTCAATGAAACAGCCGTGCATTGTTTCTGGATGAAAAATACGTTGATCCCGCTGTCGATCGCATTCATGCGCGCGGACGGAACGATCACGGATATCGACGAAATGCAGGCCGAGACGGAAAACAACCACTGCCCGCGCAATAATGGTGTGTTCGCACTGGAAATGAGCAAAGGCTGGTTTGCATCGAAAGGACTTCAGCCGGGCATGCAGATCAAGGGGTTACCTGCATTGCAATAACGTATGCATCGAGCGGGGTTAGTCTCCGGGGTTAGTCTCTTCACGCCCCCGCTCACGCGGCGCTAGTCCCGCGAGTTGTGTCCGAAGCCGGCTGTCCGCTTTTTGCGCGCACGCCGGCTTTCTGCTTTTCACTGCACAGGACTCAACCCGGGACGGCGCCCGGGACACCGCGCGCGTCATCAAAGATTCATCTTTTTTGCCGAGCTGGCAAGAATCCTGCAAAGACCCTGTCGACGCGCTATTCTAATAAACCAGCGAAGTGAGCACCCAGCACGACAAAGCTTCGCTCCGGAGCCGCCGGACGGGCCATTGTGTCCGGTTCGGGCTACAAAGCTCCAACCAATCAACAGGAGGTTCAAGTGCCCCGCAAGACTCCCATCGACCGCTATCGGAATATTGGTATCAGCGCTCATATCGATGCCGGCAAGACCACCACCACCGAACGCATTCTTTTCTATACCGGTGTGAATCACAAAATTGGTGAAGTTCACAACGGCGCGGCCACGATGGACTGGATGGAGCAGGAACAGGAGCGCGGCATCACGATCACCTCCGCCGCCACCACGGCCTTCTGGAAAGGCATGGCGGGAAATTATCCGGAACACCGGATCAACATCATCGATACACCGGGACACGTCGACTTCACCATCGAAGTGGAACGCTCCATGCGCGTGCTCGACGGCGCCTGCATGGTCTATGACTCGGTGGGCGGGGTTCAGCCGCAATCCGAAACGGTCTGGCGCCAGGCCAACAAATACAAGGTGCCGCGCATTGCGTTCGTCAACAAGATGGACCGCGTGGGCGCCGACTTTTTCCGCGTGCAACGTCAGATTGGCGAGCGCCTGAAAGGCGTCGCCGTGCCTATGCAGATTCCCGTGGGCGCTGAGGAACACTTCCAGGGCGTGATCGACCTGGTCAAGATGAAAGCAATCATCTGGGACGAAGCCAGCCAGGGCGTGCTGTTCGAATACCAGGAAATCCCCGACAACCTGCTCGCCACCGCCGAAGAATGGCGCGAGAAGATGATCGAGGCCGCAGCAGACGCAAATGAAGCGCTGATGGACAAGTACATCGGCGGTGAGGCGATCAGCGAGGACGAGATCAAGGCAGCCATCCGCGCGCGCACGCTCAGGAGCGAGATCGTCCCCATGTTCTGCGGCAGCGCCTTCAAGAACAAGGGCGTGCAGGCCATGCTGGATGCGGTGATCGATTACTTGCCGTCGCCGGCGGACGTGCCCGCCATCATGGGCGTGGACGAGTACGACAATCATGCGGAACGTCATCCGACCGACGAAGATCCGTTCTCCGCGCTCGCCTTCAAGATCATGACGGACCCGTTTGTCGGCCAGTTGATCTTTTTCCGGGTGTATTCGGGCGTGGTGAATTCCGGCGATACGGTCTACAACGCGATCAAGGAAAAGAAGGAGCGGCTTGGCCGGATTCTCCAGATGCACGCGAACGAGCGTCAGGAAATCAAGGAAGTGCGCGCCGGCGATATTGCCGCGGCCGTGGGTCTGAAGGAAGCCACGACCGGCGACACGCTGTGCGATCCGGCTCATCCGATCATTCTCGAACGCATGATTTTCCCGGAACCGGTGATCTCCCAAGCGGTCGAGCCGAAGACGAAGCCCGACCAGGAAAAGATGGGTATCGCGTTGAACCGGCTGGCGCAGGAAGATCCATCGTTCCGCGTGCAGACCGACGAGGAATCCGGCCAGACCATCATCTCGGGCATGGGCGAGCTGCACCTGGAAATTCTGGTGGACCGGATGCGCCGCGAGTTCGGCGTCGAAGCGACGGTCGGCAAACCGCAGGTCGCGTATCGCGAGACGATCCGCATCCCGGTCGAAGATATTGAAGGCAAGTTCGTCAAGCAGTCGGGCGGACGCGGCCAATACGGTCACGTGGTGCTGAAGCTGGAACCACAGAAGCCGGGCACGGGTTACGAATTCGTCGATGCAATCAAGGGCGGCGTCGTGCCGCGCGAATACATTCCGGCGGTCGACAAGGGTATTCAGGAAACGCTGAAAGCCGGCGTGCTGGCAGGGTATCCGGTGGTGGACGTCAAGGTGACGCTGACCTTCGGCTCGTACCACGACGTGGACTCGAATGAAAACGCGTTCCGCATGGCTGGGTCGATGGCGTTCAAGGACGGCATGAGGAAAGCCAAGCCGGTGTTGCTCGAACCGATGATGGCCGTGGAAGTGGAAACGCCCGAGGATTTCATGGGCAACGTGATGGGCGATTTGTCGTCACGCCGCGGGATCGTGCAGGGTATGGAGGACATCGCGGGCGGCGGCGGCAAGATCGTGCGCGCCGAGGTGCCGCTGGCTGAAATGTTCGGCTACTCGACCACGCTGCGCTCGCTCACCCAAGGCCGCGCCACGTACACGATGGAGTTCAAGCACTATGCCGAGACGCCGAACAACGTCGCGGAATCCATCGTGAATTCGAAGTCCAAGTAGACGTTGCCAGGCTCGACGACGAGTTGGGCGACCGAAGAAGTCCGTTGTTGCCTACCGGCGGCAACGGACTTTTTTTGGGCTTTAGCCGGATTGAAGGTAGCGTAGATCGACGGCGGCTTTTCCACGGATCGGCGGAGACGAAGACAATGAGCGACGAACATCAGCACGAGCATGAGCACACCGACTGGCGCGAGAACGGCGTCAAGGTGATCAAGGGCGATCAACTCGATACCAACACCGCGCAAACGCCCGGCATGAATCGCGCGGCGGCGATCAACGCAGCGCGCGTAGGCGCGCAGAAAATCTGGGCCGGCACGGTCACGATTCATCCGAACGCGAAAACCGGCGCGCATCATCACGGCGCGCTGGAAAGCGTGATCTACGTCGTGCGCGGACAGGCGCGCATGAAATGGGGCAATCATCTGGAATTTACGGCCGAAGCCGGGCCGGGTGATTTCATCTTCGTGCCGCCGTATGTGCCGCATCAGGAGATCAATGCGCTCACCGATGAACCGCTGGAATGCGTACTCGTGCGCAGCGACAACGAGGCGGTGGTGGTGAATCTGAATATCGATGCGGTGGAGCAGCCCGAGGAAGTGTTCTGGGTCGATCCGATTCATAAACATCCGCATCAGCATTGAGCCCGACGGCATGACCACACGGAGGCGCGGAATTTTCTACCGCCCTCCTCACGCCTGGTCTGCAAGCTTTTCCGCAACGTCGTGGCTGTCCCACAGCACGCGCAATTAATTGGCATGTGAAACGCGCGCCGGGAATCGAAACACTATTTGCTCCGCTAAACTGAAAGCGCATCCGATTCCGTCGCTGCCGCCGTCCCTCGTTGGGCGGCGCGGTATCGTCGAGTCAAAACAACAACCGAACCCCGAACCGGACAGCCCGATGAAAAAGACCGTAACCGATCTGGACTCGCTCATCCCCTTCAATGCAGCGCTGGAGCAATCGAGGGGATCGGCAGGAGAACTCGGCAACCATGCCATCGACGAATTCAAGGCCGGCCGGCTGTCGCGACGCGAAGTGCTAAGGCACGCGAGCTTGCTGGGTTTATCGATGGCCGCTGGCGGGTTGATCGGCATGCCGCGCGCGCGGGCGCAAGCGCCTGCGGGCAAGCCCGGCGGCACGATCCGCGTCGCGCATCTGACGCCATCGGGTCAGGTCGATCCGCTCACCGTCACCGACCCCGCCGGCCTCGCGCTGATCAATCAGACGGGCGAATTTCTCATCGACGATGACGGTCAGGCGCTCGTGCTCCGCCCTTCCCTCGCGCTTTCGTGGAAGCCGAACGACAAGGGCGATGTATGGACCTTCAAGCTGCGCCCGAACGTCAAGTTCCACGACGGCCAGTCGATGACCGGCAAGGACGTCGCGGCAACCTTCAATCGGCTCGCCGATCCGGCCAGCGGATCAGCGGCGCTTTCGGTGCTCAAGGGCGTGCTGTCGAAGGGCTCGGTGAAGGTTATCGACGACATGACGGTCGAGTTCCATCTGGACGCGCCGAACGGCAACTTCCCGTATTACGTTTCCTCGGACACGTACAACGCCGTGATCCTGCCGGCGAATTTCAGCGGCACATACGAGAAGTCGTTCCCGGGCACGGGGCCATTCAAGTTTGAAAAATACACGCCGAAAGTGGGCGCGTCGTTTGTACGCAACCCGGATTACTGGGGCGACAAAGCGTTGCCCGACCGGGTGACGTTCGCGTTCTACGCCGACGAACAATCCGAGCTGCTTGCGTTGCAAGGCCGGCAAGCCGACGTGATGGGCGACTTCACCGTGCAGGGCGGGCTCAGCATGATGACGAATCCCGAGTTCAAGGTGCTCGGCGTGAAGTCGAGCGCGCATCGGCAAATGCATATGCGCACCGACACAGGCCCGTTCAAGGACAAACGCGTGCGCCAGGCATTGGCGCTGGCGGTGAATCGTGAGGTGATCGTGAAGGGGTTGTTCAAGGGCCACGCCACGCTCGGCAACGACAGTCCGTTCTCGCCGGTGTTTCCGTCCAGCGACCTGTCCGTGCCGCAGCGCAAACTCGATGTCGCGAAGGCAAAACAATTGCTCGCGGCAGCGGGCGTGCCGAACGGTTTCGACGTCACGCTCACGACCGAGAAGTACATGGAAATTCCCGATCTCGCGGTCGTGATCCAGAACGCGGCGAAGGCGGTCGGCATCCGCATCACGCTGAAGGTGGAAAGCCAGGAGCTGTATTACGGCGCGGGCACGTACGGCAAATCGGACTGGCTCGACTCGCCGCTCGGCATCACGGATTACGGACATCGCGGCGTGCCGAACGTGTTCCTCAATGCACCACTCACCAGCGAAGGTACGTGGAACGCGGCGCATTTCAAGAATCCGCAATACGACAAACTGGTAGCGGATTTCGTGGCGGCGCTCGACGTGGCATCGCAGAAAAAACTCTCAGGGCAAATCCAGACCCTGCTGCTCGATGAAACCCCGGTTGTGATTCCGTACTTCTACGATCAGTTGATCGTCACGCGGGCGAATGTGAAAGGCGTGCGCTTCAATGCCATTTCGCAGTTGTATTTCCAGCGCGCGACTATCGGCGCGTAGCCGGTTCATTTTGAATCTCGCGCTCATTGAAGGCTGACCCGAGGATGCTCCGATCATGAACACGGTCTCTCCTCCCGCCGCGCCGGGCGCGCCGAAAGTAAGCTCACGCAGCAACGCCGGAAGCGCCGCGCGCATTGCGCGGTTTATCGGCGTGCGGCTGCTGCTCGCGGTCATCACGTTGTGGCTGTTGTCGGTGATCGTGTTCGCGGGCGGCCAGTTGCTTCCCGGCGATGTCGGCCGCGCAATCCTCGGGCCGCTGGCCGACGCCCGCGCGGTCGCCGCGCTCAATCATCAACTGGGTGTCGACCGGCCGTTGCTCACGCAATATGCCGGCTGGATCGCCCACTTCCTGCGCGGCGACATGGGCGAGTCGTATGCGTATCGCGCGCCGGTGGCACCCTTCATAGGCGACGCGTTGTTGAATTCGGCCAAGCTCGGCGCGCTGGCGTTTATCGTCGTCGTGCCGCTTGGCATTGCCGGCGGCGTTTACTCCGCGCTGCACGAAGGCCGCTGGATCGACCGGACCATCAGCATTGCGGGGTTATCGGCGACAGTCGTGCCGGAGTTCGTCTCCTCCATCGTGCTGATCCTCGTGTTCGGCATCTGGCTGCAATGGCTGCCGATTGAAGCAACGTTTCCGCCCGGGTCGAATGTATTCGTCCAGTTGCAGCATCTGATCCTGCCGGTGTTGCCGCTGGTGCTGGTGTTCTTCGGTTACATCGCACGAATGGCGCGCGCCGGCACCGTTGAAGCACTCGATGCCGACTACACGCGCACCGCGATCCTCAAGGGCCTGCCACGCCGCGTGGTGATCATGCGCCACGTGCTGCGCAATGCGTTGCTGCCAACCGTTACCGTCGCCGCGACGCAACTCGGCTATATGATCGGCGGGCTGGTGGTCGTGGAGACGCTGTTCCACTATCAGGGCATTGGCTCGCTCATTTATAACGCCGCCAAAGGCAAGGACTTTCCGATGCTCGAAGCCGGCGTGCTGACCGTCGGCGTGATTTATACGGCGGCGAACCTGATCGCGGATGCGCTGTATGTCGTGTTGAATCCGCGCTTGCGGGTGAGGAACGCGCAATGAGCACCGCAACCGTCGCGCCCGCGCCGCACAAGGCGCCGCGTTTCGAACGCAGCAAGGCCTTGCTGCGTTCACCCACGTTCGTGGTCGGCGTGCTGATCCTGTTGTTCTGGGTCGCGTGCGCGCTGATCGGACATTGGGTCGTGCCGCAGGACCCGTACGCGTCCGATCCGTTGAACTCGCTCACGCCGCCTGACGCCACGCACTGGTTCGGCACCGATCAACTCGGCCGCGATGTGTTCGCGCGCGTGATCGTTGGCGCGCGCGACATTCTTACCATCGCGCCGCTGGCGACCCTGCTCGGAACACTAGCCGGGACGGCGGTTGGCTTGATCGTGGGTTATTTCGATGGATGGGTGGACAACGTGATCGGCCGGCTGATCGATGCGGTGCTCGCGTTGCCGCTGGTGATCGTCGCTCTGCTCGCGCTCGCGGCGGTCGGCGCGAGCAACGTCACCGTGATCCTGGTGATCGGCATCACCTTCATGCCGATCACCGCGCGCACCGTGCGCGCCGCCGTGTTCGCCGAGCGCAATCTGGACTACGTGCTGGCGGCGCAATTGCGCGGCGAAAACGCGTTCTACATCATGTTCGCGGAGATCCTGCCGAACGTGCTGCAGCCGATCATCGTGGAAGCGACCGTGCGGCTCGGTTACGCCATTTTCGCGGTCGCCACGCTGTCGTTCCTCGGCTTCGGCATTCAGCCGCCATCGGCCGACTGGGGCCTCGCCCTCTCCGAGTGCTACACGCTGATGGCGGGTGGCGCATGGTGGACCGTCGTGTTCGACGCCGCGGCAATCGCCTCGCTGGTAGTGGGCGTGAACCTCGTCGCCGATGGTATTCAGGGAGTGCTCGAACGATGAACGGACCGCCGCCGTCGGCCTTCCCCATCTTCGATGGATCGAAGAGCGCCGAAACCGATGCGCTGACTCTTGTCGGCCTGACGGTCGCGTACCGTTCGCGCGGGCGGGACCGTGAAGTATTGCAGGACATCTCGTTACGGATAAAACGCGGCGAGGCGTATGGGCTGGTTGGCGAATCCGGCTGTGGAAAGTCCACCGCGGCCCTCGCGATATTGCGTTATCTGCCGCGCAACGGCCGCGTGAAGTCGGGGAAGATTTCGATCGCCGGACACGACATTGCTTCGATGAACGCCGATGCATTGCGGCACATGCGCGCCAACGCGGTATCGATGGTTTATCAGGACCCGGGCCGCGCGTTGAATCCGTCGTTGACGATTGCGCGGCAGGTGTCCGAGGCGTTCGAGCTCGCGGGTGCGTCGGTGCATGAAGCGCTGGAACACGCCATCGACATCTTGCGGCGCGTGCGGATCTCGTCGCCCGAACGTGTGATGGATAGTTATCCACATCAATTGTCGGGCGGCATGCAGCAACGCGTGGTCATCGCGATGGCGCTCGCGTGCAATCCGGAGTTGCTGATCCTCGACGAACCGACTACCGGGCTCGACGCCACGGTGGAAGCCGAGGTGCTCGACCTGATCGCGCAATTACGCGAGGAGCTTGGCACAGCGGTGCTTTTCATCAGCCACAATCTGGCGGTGATTGGGCGGATGTGTGATCGCGTGGGCGTGTTGTATGCGGGAAAACTGGTTGAAGAAGGCACGACGCGCGATGTATTCGCGCGGCCGCGGCATCCGTACACGGTGGGCTTGCTGCGCTGCCTGCCGACCACGGGACGCAGTAAGGACACGGGCCGGCTCGACACCATCCCCGGCTCGCTGCCGCTGCCGGGATCGGTGACGCAGGGGTGCATCTATGCGCAGCGCTGCAAGCTCGCCGATGACCGTTGTCGTCGTGACGCACCACCGCCGTACCGGGTCGCGGCCGCGCATGGCGACCAAATGGCGCGCTGTCACTATCACGAACGTGCAATCGACTTGCCGCGTGCAACGCCGGAGGTTTTGAGCGCGGCTGTCGACCGGACAGATGCACCGGTTGCGTTGCGCGCGGAGAATTTATCGAAGACGTTTCA
This sequence comes from Caballeronia sp. LjRoot34, assembly GCF_964253815.1. Taxonomy (NCBI): domain Bacteria; kingdom Pseudomonadati; phylum Pseudomonadota; class Betaproteobacteria; order Burkholderiales; family Burkholderiaceae; genus Caballeronia; species Caballeronia sp. LjRoot34. The sequence goes on along the minus strand of NZ_CAXUSB020000001.1, from coordinate 768,184 downwards.
TGTCGGCGGGGAGTCGCTGCGGGCGGTACACGATGTATCACTGGAACTGGCGCTGGGTGAAACGCTTGGGCTAGTCGGCGAGTCAGGCAGCGGCAAGACGACGCTCGCTAAGCTGTTGCTGGGCTTACTCTCGCCGGATGTGGGCGGCGTCATAGAACTCGACGGCGCCGCTCTGCCCGCGCGCGTGACAAACCGTAACGACGAGCAGGTCAAGTCGCTGCAGATCGTGTTCCAGAATCCGGATTCCGCGTTGAACCGGGCGCATTCGGTGCGTCGGCTGATCGCGCGGTCGTTGTCGAAACTCGGTGCGTTGCGGGGGGCGGCGAAGGAAGCGCGGCTGCAATCGCTGACCGCCGCCGTGCGTTTGCCCGAGCGTTACCTGAGCTCGCGCACGCGGCAATTGTCGGGCGGGTTGAAACAGCGCGTGGCGATTGCGCGTGCGTTCGCCGGCGATCCGCGCGTCGTGGTCTGCGACGAGCCCACGTCCGCCCTCGATGTCTCCGTGCAAGCCGCCATCCTGAACCTGCTTGCCGACTTGCAGCGCGAACGCGGCGTGAGTTATGTGTTTATCTCGCACGACCTGCACGTGGTGCGTTATTTATCCGATCGTATCGCGGTGCTGTATCTCGGCCGGCTGATGGAGATTGGCCGTGCGACGGACGTGTTCGACGGGCCGCATCATCCTTATACCGAGGCGTTGTTGTCGTCGATTCCTGCAGTCGGCGATGAACCGCTGGCGCGCGAGCGTATCCGCCTTTCAGGCGAGTTGCCGAGTGCTGCGGATCCGCCGTCGGGGTGCGTGTTTCATACCCGCTGTCCGCGCAAGATTGGAGCGATCTGCGAGCAGGAGGAGCCGCCGTACGCGCATGCCGCCGATGGGCACAGGATTCGGTGTCATATTCCCGTAGCCGAATTGAAGCGCTTGCAAAAGCCTGAATGAGACGCTCGCGCCGGTGGATTGGGGGTGGATTCTGGTGGGTTCCGAGGTTAGCGGTTGGGGTTGGTGCCAGGTTCTGGGTTAGTGGTTCTGGTCTATGCCGGGTTGGTGCTTTCGGCGTTAGTGGTCTGCTTGAGTCGGATTTTCTCTTTATCACTATTAGCCACTGTGCGTGGCGGCACGTCATTTCTTTGTCCAAAGCGACAAAGAAACGAAGCAAAGAAAACGCTTTAACCGCTCTACCCTAAGTGTCCACAGCGTGCAGTTTTCATTCATGGGTGCCCCAAAAGCACGGTGCTCGCCAGAGCCACGGATGTGTGAACCCCTCCTTCTCGCGAATCCTGACACGAACACGCTTCGCCCCGTACGCTCTCGGGCAAGCACCATTGCCAAGGAACCCGCGCGGCCTCACGCGTTCTGGCTGCCGCGCTCTTCGCGTGTCAGCTACGTGGTCTGACGGTTATGTCCGTAGGTCACGGCACCACGCATGTTGTTGCTCCAGTTTTGGTGAGTTACCCGCGCGGTCCGCACAGTTATTTTCGTGGGTACGGCCTTACGCATCTTCGCAATCTCGTTTCCAGCGGGGTTGGCGACATGGTTCGAGGCGCGTGAACATTTGGTGGTTGGTTGTCCGCGGATAGCGCGGGGTGCCCCTTGGGCAGGTTCAATCACTGGTGGCGAAGCGTGTGGGTATCGGTGTTCGGAGAAGGAGGGTTTCAAACATCCGTGGCTCTGGCGAGCACCGTGCTTTTGGGGCACCTATGAATCAAAACTGCACGCTGTGGACACTTAGGGTAGCGTGGTTGAAAGCGCTTTCTTTGCTTCGTTTCTTTGTCGCTTTGGACAAAGAAATGACGTGCCGCCACGCACAGTGGCTAATAGTGATAAAGAGAAAATCCAACTCTCGCAGACCACTAACACTGAAAGCACCAACCCGGCATTGACTCCGACCACTAACCCCAGAACCGACCAACCCTGAGCACTAACCCCGCCCCCCCCGCCCCTACCGTCTCAAAGCATTTCCAACTGGCGTTTTGACTTCGGCGGTTTGAACTGCGCGTCTATAAGACTTAATTCTTCCCCCGACAAATTCACCTCTCGCGCCGCTGCGTTCTCAATCACATGAGCGACGGTCGCGGCTTTCGGAATCGCCATGACCTGCGGTTGTCTCAAGACCCACGCAAGCGCGACTTGCATCGCAGACAAACCGCGGGCCTTCGCGATGTCATTGAGTACACTTTGTTTCGGCAGACGCGCGTGATCAACAGGACTGTAGGCCATCGCCGGTATATTGCGTTCGCGCAGCCACGGCAGGAGTTCAAATTCGGGACCGCGCCGCGCGACGTTATACAGAATCTGGTTGGTCGCGCACCGGTTGCCATTTTCCAGGGCAAAGAGTTCGACCATGTCCTCGGTGTCGAAATTGCTCACGCCCCAATGGCGAATCTTGCCCTGCGCTTTCAAAGCCTCAAAACCACCGATCACCCCTTCCAGGTCTTCACCGCCACGCCAATGCAGGAGATATAGATCGATACGGTCAGTCTGTAGCCGCTTGAGACTTCGCTCACACGCGGCCTTCACGCCGGCTTCGCTACCGTTATGCGGATAAACCTTGCTGACAATAAAAAGCTCGTTACGGCGATCTTTCAATGCTTCGGCAATCAGCTTTTCACTCTCGCCTTCACCGTACATTTCCGCGGTATCGATCACGGTCATGCCAAGGTCCACGCCAGTCGTAAGCGCGGCGATTTCCGCGCTGCGGGTTCTGGCGCTGTCGCCCATTTCCCAAGTACCCTGGCCCAAGGCCGGAAGTTGCTCTCCGGTCCCATGCATGGTTGCTGCAGGAAGACGAACGGTTTTTTGCGGCGGCGTCATGGGCGGCTCCCTTTTATCCTGAATGTTGTTGGGCTCCAGCCGTCGGCCTCAGTTCAAATTTTTTTGAGTGCACTTGCGTGCACTCATCCCTTCGTCAGACCAATCCCACCACCAGCGGTCCCAGCAACGTCAGCAATACATTCGCCAACGCATAGGTAATCGCGAACGGAACCGTCGGCACCGCGCTTTCCGCTTTATCCAGCACGCCGCCAAACGCCGGATTCGCACTACGCGATCCGGTCAGGGCACCCGCCAGAAGCGCTGCGTTTGTGTATCGCAACACGTATCTGCCGAAAAGCATCGTAAGAACGAGCGGCACGATAGTCACGATCGCGCCCAGCAAAAAGATCGTGAGCCCACTGTTCTTCACCGTCACCACGGCCGCCAGCCCGGAGTTCAGACCCACCGCCGCCACGAAGGCCGCGAGCCCGAAATCCTTCATCAGTTGCGATGCCGCCGACGGCATCACGCCGTACATCGGATGCTTGCCCCGCATCCAGCCGAATAGCAGCCCGGCCAGCAAACAGCCCCCGCCGGAGCCCAGCGTCAACGGCACGCCACCCACATTCACCACGATCAACCCGATCAACAAACCGAGCACGATCCCCACGCCCATGTAGATGAAATCGGTCTTGTTGGTAATCGGCAATTCATAACCCGCTGCGTCCACGGCGCGCTTCGTATCCTGCGGCGAACCATAGAACGTAATGACATCGCCATGTTCGAGCTGAGTTTCGGGAAGGATCGGCAACGGCTGGTCCGCCCGGCGAATTTCCTGCACAAATACGCCGTGCCGCAAGTCGCGATCCACGGTCGTGCGCACTGCGGCAATCGTCATGTGATTCATGCCCTTGCGCGTGAACACGCCCTGCCGGTTCTGCATCACGACACTGATGCCATCGGTGTCCGCGACCTCTTCACCAATGTTCGACGCCGCCGTCACCATCACTTCACGCCGGCCGACGACCAGCACGATATCGTCGACTTGCAGCATCACGTCCGGGCGAGGCTCCACCGCTTTACCGGCCCGGCGAATTCGCTCGATCGTGATCATGTCGGACTCGGCCAACTCGATCTCGGCGACTGTCCGGCCCGCCGCACCGCTCACGCCCACTTCGCCTGAAGCGGCCTTGATCGCCAGCCCCCCGGCATCCGCGCCACCCGCGCGCTCCGCCGCACCGCCGCCACCTGTCACGCGATACGCCCGCCCGACCAGCTCCGGCATCGCCGCTGTCTGGCCGGCTCCGTGCGCGACCGTGCCGCCCAGCAAACTTTTTTCCGCTTCGGCTGCGGCCTCCTTCAATCCCTGCCCCATGAACTTCGGCAAGATATTCACGCACACGATGATCGCGCCCAGCGATCCGAATACGTACGTCACGGCATAAGCGACCGCCACGTCGCCCTGGAGCGCTTTGGTTTCGGCAACCGGCAGCCCGAGCCGGGCGATGGCGTCGCCTGCCGTGCCGATAATCGCCGACTGCGTCAACGCCCCACCGGCCAGTCCCGCCGCGATCCCCTTGTTCAAGCCGAACAGCTTCGCGCACACCAGCACGGTCACCAGCGCCGATACCGCGAGGAACACCGCCATCGCGATCTCACGCAAAGTCTTGCGCGACAGCGAGTTAAAAAACTGCGGCCCCGAGTCGTAACCGACTGCATAGATGAAGATCGCGAACATGACAGACTTGACACCGTTATCGATCTGTACACCGAACTGACTGATGACGACAGCCGCCAACAACGACCCGCCCACACCACCAAGCTGGAACTTGCCGAAGTTGATCTGGCCGATGAAGTACCCCACCGCCAGAGAGAGGAATAGCGCAATCTCCGGTGACTTCGTGAAAACCTGATGTATCCATTCCATAGTGCCCTCGCTAGTTTCGTATGCCCTGCCCGACCTGCTGAATCTGGATCTGAACCCGATACTGATGCTGACGCTTCCCACCACGCGCCTATTCCGGTTTTCTACGACGTAAGCCTGTTCATCCCACCTTCCCCGCGAGCCCGACGATCACCGGCCCCATCAGCGGCAGGAGGACATTCGACAACGCGTACGTGATCGTGTAGCCGATCACCGGCGTCGCATTGCCCGTCACACTGACCAGCGCGCTGATCGCGGGCGTGCTGCATTGCTGGCCGGCGATCGCGCCGAGCAGCATCGGTACTTCGAGTTTCAACAGCCAGCGTCCCACCGCGAGCGATACCAGCGCCGGCCCGAGCGTGATGACCACGCCCGCCAGCGGCAGCGCAACGCCGTATTCGCGGATCAGGCGGATCGCATCGGCGCCGGCGCCCAGGCCGACCGCCGCGATAAATGTGCACAGTCCGAAATCCTTGAGCACCTGCGCTGCAGCGGAAGGCAGCGAACCGATCACGGGATAGCGCGAACGAATCCAGCCGAACAGCAGCCCGGACAACAAACAGCCGCCGCCGGTACCCAGCGCGACCTCCACGCCGCCGACGCGCGCGCTCAGGTGCCCCACGACAATCCCCGCAATCACGCCGATGCCGAGAAACACGAAGTCGGTTTTCAGCGTCGCGCGCACCACGTAGCCGAGCTTCGCCGCGCCGCGCCGCACGTCATCGGCCGAGCCGATCAAGGTCAGTACGTCGCCACGATGCAATTCCGTCCCCGGCAGCGCGGGGATCGTGCTGTCCAGCCGCGTGACGGCCGAGATATAGACACCGCGGCCATCGGCGGACGTTGCGCGGGCGCGCACCTGCGCCACCGTCAGGCCATGTACTTCGCGCCGCGTGAGCATGACGTCGAGGGTGTCGGCGTAGACGTCGGCGACATCGCGGCCGATGACTTCCTCGCCAATGGCCGGCAGCGCCTCCACGAGCGCCGTACGACGGCCGCCAATCACGATCCGGTCGCCCTTCTTCAACACGAGATTCGGCTGCGCTTTCACGAGCGAGCGGCCGCGCACCACGCGCGCCACGGTGATCTCGTTGCCATAGCGTTTTTCGAGGGTATCGATGCTCAGATCCGCCGCACTCGTGACGCGGACTTCGCGCGCGACGAGCGACGGCGCCGCGAGCCGCTGTCCGTCGGCCAGCGCGCTGTCGCCACCGAGCGCGCGCCACAGGCGCTCGGCTTCGTCGCGCAGATTCACGCGCAGCATGAGCGGCGCGATCTGGCTGGTGAACAGCACGATGGTGACGAGCCCGAACAGGTAACTCACGCTGTAGGCCGTGACGATATTTGCCTGCAGCCGGGCAATCTCGGCAGCAGGCAGCGCGAGCTTGCCGATTGCCTCGGACGCCGTGCCGACCACGGCCGATTCCGTCGCGGCGCCGGCGAGCAAACCGGCCGCGGTACCACGATCGAGCTTGAAGAGTGCGACAGCCCCAAGCACCAGCCCGAGTACCACCACCAGTTCAACGACGGAAAGGAGCCCATAGCGCCAGCCGCGCCCGATATTCGCAAAGAATTGCGGCCCACCGGTGAAACCCAGAGCGAAGATAAACAACGCAAAAGCAATATTCTTCAGATCCGGAGAAAGACGCGCACCGCTTTGTCCAAGAATCAGCGCCACGATCAAGGTGCCGCATACCCCGCCGAGCTGTATGGGTCCGAACTTGAAAGAGCCAATAAAAAAACCGAGTGCCAGACTCGCAAACAACGCAATTTCCGGTTGGCTCGCCAGCAAGTTCCAGATCATGAAATTATCGCCTCTATTGATTATTTAAATGAAACTATCAAACGGCTTTGAATGACTCAAATTAAGGACATGATTAATTGTGATCGTGATTCTGGAATCGATGAACAGTGCATCTCCGGGATGTCAGTTTGCCAGTGGTCAAGTCGGGACGGTATAAATTTAACGCCCGCCTTCATTTTTGGCACTAATTGGCATCGTTTCCATTCAATAAAAACCCTGTATTGACAACGTCCGGCAGAGCTTATCGCGGTTCGGCTAGTCGGACCGCCTGTTTGTATGCAATAAGCCAAGCTATTTATCGAACGCTTCCAAAGTCGAATGACGTAACACAACTCTTGAAACAAGAATCTGCATAAATCAGACGATCCATTCCAAAATCCGGAGAAGTGTAATTTTCCATTGCAATGAGTTAGCAAATGTGAAAGTCTTGCGGTTAATGCGGAATGCAAACAGGAAACGAACGAGATATTGCAATTCCGCATGGGTGTCAATACGCTTTTTGGCGCCGATCAACAATGCCGTATGCGCGGTGATGCGTAATACGGTCCCACGCTTTTTTGGACACTGAGAGGTAAGAGACGATGAATCAAATTCATGCCATGCGGGTGTTCGTGCGGGTGTCGGAAACCGAAAGCTTTCGGCGTGCAGCACAACAACTTGATGTATCGAACGCGCTTGTTACTCGCGCAATTGCAATGCTGGAAGCGCATCTACGTACCCGGTTAATCAATCGCACTACTCGTAACCTCTCACTTACAGAAGCTGGCACGCGTTATCTCGAAGGCTGCCGGGCATTGCTCGAAGAACTTGATCATCTCGAGTCAATGGTGGCGCATACCGAAGGCGACCCTAGCGGTACATTGCGCGTGGTGGCATCCGGGTCGCTTTCGCTCATGGCGCTGACGCCACTGATCGACGGCTTCCGGCAGGTCTATCCGAAGGTGAATGTGCGGCTAACCTTATCCGAGCGTCATGTGGATCTTGTGGAAGACGGATTCGATGTCGGTATTGTCACGGCATTCATGGTGACGAGCACGGCATTGGTAGAACGCCCGGTCGCCACCAACACACTGATTCCCGTCGCAACGCCCGCTTATCTGGAAGAGCACGGCTCGCCCAGCACGCCGACCGATTTGCTGCACCACGCGTTCGTGGCTCTCCCCAGCGAAATGCGCAGCGCCACCTGGCACTTCCGGCATCGCAACAACGGCAGCGCCGACCAGGTCACGCTCGCCCCTGTCTATACTGTCAACAGCGCATTGATGGTGCGGCTGGGAACGCTTGCACACATGGGCATTTCGATCATTCCGGAAGGCATTGTCGCGGCGGATCTGGAGAACGGCTCGCTGGTACGGGTATTGGGTGATTACGCTATTGACGATCCGGACGTGAAGGTGTCTATCGTATATCCAGGTCGACAATATCTGCCGGCCAAGACGCGCGCATTCATTGACTACACGCTTGAACATATGGGCCCGGGCGGCGAAGTCGGATTACCGCAGCCGGAAACCGTTCTTTCGCGGCTTTCCATGGTGCCCCCGACGAGCGCGGTCGTTAACTGATATACGTTTTTAAGGCTGACGGGGAGACCGTTCGATGCCGATTCATATAATCGTCTTCAGCAGCCGGCAATATGATCGTGATGTCTTCACCGAGGCAAACGCGGCATTTGGTTACTCCCTGCAATTCCAGGAATCACAGCTTGACGCGCAAACGGCCATTCTTGCCCACGGGTGTGCGGTGGTATGTCCGTTCGTGAATGACATCCTTGACGAAGCTGTCCTGGAAACACTTCGTGAGGGCGGAACGCAGCTCGTGGCGCTGCGTTCGGCAGGTTTTAATCACGTCGATCTGGCGGCGGCAGTCCGGCTCGGAATTGGCGTGGTACGTGTACCGGCTTATTCTCCGCATGCGGTGGCGGAGCATGCCGCCGGGCTGATCCTGACGCTGAATCGCAAGTTGCATCGCGCTTATGCCCGGACTCGCGATGGCGATTTTTCGCTTAACGGCTTGCTGGGTTTCGACCTGCACGGCAAAACGCTTGGCATTATCGGCACAGGCGTAATCGGGCGGGTATTCGGCCGCATCATGGCCGGTTTCGACATGAAGCTGCTGGCGTTCGATCCTGGAACGCCAGCAGCCGATCTTCTGCAAGCCGGAGCGCGTTATGTTCCCCTCAATACCCTCCTGGCTGAGTCGGATATTGTCAGCCTTCATTGCCCGCTTTTACCTTCCACCTATCACCTCATCGACGCCGCCGCACTCGCCCGCATGAAACACGGCGCCATGCTGATTAATACGGGCCGCGGCGGTTTGATCGACAGCCGGGCGCTCATTGGCGCATTGAAAAGCGGGCAACTAGGTCTTCTTGGCCTCGACGTCTACGAGGAAGAGGGTGGCCTTTTTTTCGAAGACCATTCGAATCACATGCTGCAGGACGACGTGCTCGCGCGGCTATTGTCGTTTCCAAACGTAATCATTACCTCCCATCAGGCGTTCTTCACGCGCGAAGCCCTCAGCGAGATCGCCACTACAACGCTCGGGAATGTAAAAGCCTGGTTTGACGGCTCTCCGCGCTATCAGGTATTTCCCTGAATATCCCATTGCGCGATTCAATGCGAAGTTTATCGGCGGGTATTTTTATACTTCCCGTCCGATAAATCAGCTTTTTGGATAATCAGAGTATTCTTCATACAATTAAAATTTTCAAGAATATTGTGGTTGCATTACCTCAGGACGGCATGCCGTTTGCTGTAATCCAATAACCCTTCGGCCGCTGCGGCTATTTCCGCCTGGCCGTCCTGGCGCCGTATTTTCCTGTCGTTATCTTTTATCCGCGAGCGGGGACCGGTTGGACGCATCGCAAGACTTGATCGTCGCGAGGCCGGAAGGCCTTTATTGCCCGCCGGGCGATTTCTACATCGACCCGTGGCGTCCCGTTGATCGGGCAATCATTACTCACGCCCATGCAGATCACGCCCGCGCCGGGCACGCCCGTTATCTCGCGGCAGAGGCGAGTGTCGGCGTGTTGCTGTCGCGGCTGCCGGGCATTTCATTGCAGGGTGTTCCGTACGGCGAGCGCCTGGTTGTCAACGGCGTCTCCGTGTCGCTGCATCCGGCCGGCCATGTGCTCGGCTCTGCACAAGTGCGCGTGGAACACGCGGGGCGCATCTGGGTCGCCTCGGGCGACTACAAGGTCGAACCCGATCCCACTTGCGCACCGTTCGAACCGGTTCGCTGCGATACCTTCATCACGGAATCCACGTTCGGCTTGCCGATTTATCGATGGGAACCGTCCCGCGCGATCTTCGACGGGATCGATTCATGGTGGCGGCATAACGCCGCTGAAGGTCGGGCTTGCGTGCTGTTCTGCTATTCGTTCGGCAAGGCGCAGCGGATTCTTGCAGGCGTCGATCCGGCCATTGGCCCGATCTTTTGCCATGGCGCCGTGGAACCGCTGAACCGGGCATACACGCAAGCGGGTGTGCATTTGCCAGCGACGCGGCCCGTCAGCGACATCGCCGCGAAAGACAAGACCGCGTTCAAGGGCGCACTGATCATTGCGCCGCCGTCCGCTCAAGGCAGCCCGTGGATGCGTCGCTTCGGCGACTATAGCGATGCGTTCGCGTCGGGCTGGATGCGGCTTCGCGGCACGCGGCGGCGGCGCGGTCTGGACCGTGGCTTCGTGCTGTCCGATCACGCCGACTGGCCGGGTTTGCAAACCGCTATTGGTGCAACGGGCGCGCAACGCGTAATCGTGACGCACGGACAAATCGAGCCGATGGTGCGCTGGCTTCGCGAACAAGGTCTGGAAGCCGGCGCGTTCACGACCGAATACGGCGACGACGCAATAGAAGCCGACGCAGCGGAAAGCGGTCAGGCGAGCCCGTCCGCGCAGCAAGCCATCGAACCCGTTCCTCCGCCTGAGGCCAAGCCGCGATGAAACGCTTCGCCGCGCTGTACACCGCTCTGGACGGCACCACGTCGACGAAAGAAAAACTCGAGGCGCTGATCGCGTATTTCTCGGCGGCCGAACCCGAGGACGCCGCGTGGGCGTCGTACTTTCTCAGCGGCGGCAAACCTCGCCAATCGGTGCCCACTCGCCTTCTTATCGAATTTGCCCGCGAGCGCGCCGGCTTGCCGGAATGGCTCTTCGACGAGTCGTATCAGGCGGTCGGCGATCTGGCCGAAACCATCGCGCATATCCTGCCGCCCGCGCAGCGCACATCCGAACTCGGCCTCGCGCAATGGATCGAGGAACGCGTGCTGACCTTGCGCGGCCTGGAACCGGGCGAGCTGCGAACCCGTTTGCTCGGTTACTGGGACGAACTCGACTGGAGCGAACGTTTCTTGTTGACCAAGCTGATAGGCGGAGGGTTTCGGGTGGGCGTCGCGCGCCAACTCGTCGTGCGTGCACTCGCCGAAGTCGCGGGTGTGGATCACAAACGCATTGCGCAGCGGATGGTCGGCTGGACCGATTCGCAGCAAACGCCGGGCGCGGCGCGTTATTTGCGGCTGATCGCACCGGAAAGCACGGACGATGAAAACGCCGCCACGCCGCATGAAAGCGACCTTGGTTTGCCCTATCCGTTTTTTCTCGCTCATCCCTTGCAAGCCGATCCGGCGACGCTCGGCATGCCGTCGGAGTGGGTGATTGAATGGAAGTGGGACGGGATTCGCGCGCAACTCGTGAAGCGCGGCGGCCGGGTGTGGCTGTGGTCGCGCGGTGAAGATCTCATCACCGACCGCTTTCCCGAACTCGCCTCGCTCGGCGCCGCGCTGGCGGACGGCACCGTCATAGACGGCGAAATTCTTGCGTGGGAACCCGGTGGTCACGCGCCATTGCCGTTTGCGCGGCTGCAACCGCGGATCACGCGCAAGACCTTGTCGAAGAAAGTGCTTGCCGATTCACCCGCCACGTTTCTCGCCTACGACTTGCTGGAAGCCAATGGCCGCGATCTGCGCGTCACGCCGCTGATCGAACGCCGCGCGCACCTCGATGCATTGGCCACCGCGTTGGGCGAGACGCTGGCGGTCGACCTGCTGCGGGTGTCGCCGATAGTTGAAGCGCCCGATTGGGAGACCCTGGCCGCGTTGCGCGACGAAAGCCGCGGCCGAGGTGTTGAAGGCTTGATGCTGAAGGGACGTGAATCGCTTTATGGCGTCGGGCGCACGAAGGCTTCCGGGACCTGGTGGAAATGGAAGATCGATCCCTACGCTATCGACGCCGTCTTGCTTTACGCGCAACGCGGCCACGGCCGACGGGCGAGTTTGTACACCGATTTCACCTTCGCCGTGTGGGACGAAGCCGATGGCGTGCGCACTCTTGTGCCGTTCGCGAAGGCATATTCCGGCTTGACGGACGAAGAGATGCGCAAGGTTGATGCAGTCGTGCGCAAGACGACCATCGAAAAATTCGGGCCGGTGCGCAGCGTCACGCCGACGCTCGTATTCGAGATTGGCTTCGAAGGGATTCAGGCGAGTCCGCGCCACAAGTCGGGCATTGCCGTGCGGTTTCCACGCATGTTGAGATGGCGTACGGACAAACATATTGACGACGCTGATACGCTCGGCATGCTCAAGGGGTTCCTCGAAGGGGCGCCGCCATGAGCATGCCAGCCGATGATGCGATATGGGTAATCAGGATACCAAACCAAGTAGTGATACGAAAATCCGTGCCCCGCGACCGCGTCGGATATCGAGAACACGCGCAGCGCAGGCGAAAGCCGGTGCCGATAGTCATCGATCGGGACGTTGGGGCGAGCGAATTTTCGTGGTAGCCGGGGATCGGATAATGGCGGTGCGGACTCAGTGATAAGTCATCTTCGATGATGTCAGTTTCGTCAGCGTCCCGCGCTGGAACCTGTACCAGCCGTCGGCACTTTTCAGCACCACTTCATCGCGCTGCCAGAACACATTGGTGAGTTTCATGCGCTTTGTCATGTGCTCGACCGTGGGCGGGCGCCTGGTGAAATCGTAGAGAACGAGTTCGGGCGAGCCGGTATCGAATGCTTCGACAATCATCCGCGCCCCCGACGGCTCTTCGAAATGCGCAATGCGGCGGGCGTTCAGCTGATCGAACGGTTTGCCATCGATTTGGGCTTCGAAAGTGGCTCCTTGCTGAACGAACACCACGCTGCCGCCAGTGGTGCGGATCGGTCCCGAACTCGCGTCGGCTTCCTGAGCGAACGCCCCTGGCACGACCGCGAATGCCAGCAGCGGGGCAACAATCAACGGGAAAAAATGCCGGAGTGCAGTCATGAAGGTCCTTGGTTGTAAAGCAGCAACCCTGCAACCTAGTCTGCCCGATGGCAAAAAGCAACAGTGAGAGTCTCGCAAAAGGCTGAAAATCCAACTCGTTGAATCAACTGTACAAATCTCGGGGTTTCCACCGAGCAAACGCAACAACGTTCGGTACAATTTGATTCCTTCAGCTCGCCCGAGCCTGCGTTCTTCACCCCGATAACGCGCGACCGGCCAGCACTCAGTCACCGCTTACCTCATGCCTCTGCCCCTTCTCGCCCTCGCCATTGCCGCGTTCGGTATCGGCACGACCGAATTCGTCATCATGGGCTTGTTGCCCAACGTCGCGCGGGATCTCGGGGTATCCATCCCCGCAGCCGGCATGCTTGTGTCGGGTTATGCGCTGGGCGTGACTATCGGCGCCCCTATTCTCGCTATCGTCACCGCGAGAATGCCGCGCAAGAAGGCGCTGATGAGCCTGATGGGTGTATTCATCGTCGGCAATCTGCTGTGTGCCATCGCGCCGGGTTACTGGATGCTGATGGCCGCGCGCATTTTGACCGCGTTCTGTCATGGCGCGTTCTTCGGCATCGGCTCGGTGGTCGCTGCGGACCTGGTCGCGCCCAACCGCCGCGCGCAAGCCATCGCGCTGATGTTCACCGGCCTCACGCTGGCGAACGTGCTCGGCGTGCCGCTCGGCACCGCGCTCGGTCAGGCGGCCGGCTGGCGCGCGACGTTCTGGGTGGTGACGGTGATCGGCCTGGTCGCGGCTGGTGCGCTGGCCGTGTGCCTGCCGAAGCACATCGAGATGAGGGAATCGAGCATCCTGCGCGAATTCAACGTGCTCAAGAATCCGCAAGTGCTGATGGTGCTCGGCATCAGCGTGCTGGCATCGGCGAGTCTCTTTTCCGTGTTCACGTACATCACGCCGATCCTCGAAGACGTCACCGGTTTTTCACCGCACGCGGTCACGTTGGTGCTGTTGTTGTTCGGGCTTGGATTGACGGTTGGAAGCACGCTCGGCGGCAAGCTCGCGGACTGGAAGCTATTGCGCTCGCTGCTGACGTTTCTTGTGTCGATCATTGTGGTCCAGGCCATTTTTGCCGCCACGATGCACGCCGCCATTCCCGCGATGATCACCGTCTTCGTCTGGGGCGTACTCGCTTTCGCGATCGTTCCACCGTTGCAGGTGTTGATCGTGAACCGTGCAAGCGATGCGCCGAATCTTGCGTCTACGTTGAATCAGGGTGCGTTTAACCTCGGCAATGCGATTGGCGCGTGGCTCGGGGGCATGACGATTGGCGCGGGGGCGGCGCTCACGGCGCTGCCGTGGGTAGGCGTGGTGATGGCCTGCGGCGCGTTTGGATTGACGTTGCTGTCGGCGTCGATGGATCGACGGGCGCGGCGCGCGAGCATCGGCGTGGTTTAGTTTCGCTCGCGCCGGTGGACGGGGGTGGGGTTGGTGATCGGTGGGGCGGTTTCGGAGTTAGCGGCTGGGTCTATGCCGGGTTGCTAGGTTCCAGGGTTAGCGGTCGGGGTCATTGCCGGGTTGGTGCTTTCGGCCTTAGTGGTCTGCGAGAGTTGGATTTTCTCTTTATCACTATTAGCCACTGTGCGTGGCGGCACGTCATTTCTTTGTCCAAAGCGACAAAGAAACGAAGCAAAGAAAACGCTTTTAAACCACGCTACCCTAAGTGTCCACAGCGTGCAGTTTTCATTCATAGGTGCCCCAAAAGCACGGTGCTCGCCAGAGCCACGGATGGTTGAACCCCTCCTTCTCCGAACACCGATACCCACACGCTTCGCCACCAGTGGTTGAACCTGCCCAAGGGGCACCCCGCGCTATCCGCGGACGACCTCCCGCCGAATTTGTACGCACGACGAATCACACGGCCAACCCATCAGAAACGAAGCCGCAGAATGCGTGGGGCCATAGCCGCGAAGAAAACCGTACAAGCAGCCTGATCAACTTACCAAAACGAAGTTGTTAATACGTATCAGGCCGCGTCGCCCACAAAAATAGCTGCGCAGACCAAGCAGTCAACCCACCAAGATACGAAGCAGTAAAGACGCGTGATGCCGTACGGATTTCTGGGCGCCTCGTGCTTGCCCGAGAGCACTGGTGGCGAAGCGTGTTCATGTCGGGATTCGCGAGAAGGAGGGGTTCAAACATCCTTCGCTCTGGCGAGCACCGTGCTTTTGGGGCACCTATGAATCAAAACTGCACGCTGTGGACACTTAGGGTAGCGTGTTTTAAAAGCGTTTTCTTTGCTTCGTTTCTTTGTCGCTTTGGACAAAGAAATGACGTGCCGCCACGCACAGTGGCTAATAGTGATAAAGAGAATATCCGACTCTCGCAGACCACCACGGCCGAAAGCACCAACCCGGCATTGAACTCGACCGCTACCCTCAGAACCCACCAACCCGGCATCAACCCCAACCGCTACCCCCAGAACCCCCGCATCAACCCCAACCACTAACCCGGAACCTCGGCCACGCCCCGCGCCGGCAAAACCACACCTCGGCATTCGCCGAACCCCACCCGATACCCCTCCCCCTGACACCATCCGGTGAGCGTCAATTCATCCCCATCTTCAATAAACCTGCGCTCGCCGCCCTCGTCCAGCGCAATCGGACGCTGCCCGTTCCACGTCATCTCAAGCAAGCTCCCGCATGAATCCGGCGTCGGCCCACTGATCGTGCCGGAACCCATCAGATCGCCCACGCGCGTGTTGCAACCCGCCACCGTGTGATGCGCAAGTTGCTGCGCCATCGACCAGTACATCAGCTTGAAATTAGTCCGCGTGAGCTTCGTCGCCGACGCAGCCAGCGCCGGCCGCAAATGCACTTCAAGCTCGATATCGAATGCATGATTACCAGCGTGGCGCAAATACGGAAGCGGTTCAGGTTCCTGCTTCGGCGTGGCGGCACGGAACGGTTCGAGCGCATCGAGCGTGACGATCCACGGCGAAATCGTGGTCGCAAAACCCTTCGCGTTGAATGGCCCGAGCGGCACGTATTCCCATTGCTGGATATCGCGGGCGCTCCAGTCGTTAAGCAACACCATGCCGAAGATATGCGACTCCGCATCTTCACAGTCAATCGGCTCGCCCAGCGCATTCCCTGCGCCAACGATAAACCCCGTCTCCAGTTCAATATCCAGCTTCCGGCATGCACTGAACACCGGCCGATCAGCATCGGGCAACTTGATCTGGCCGCTCGGCCGGCGCACCGGCGTCCCGCTCACGATCACCGATGAAGCGCGCCCGTTGTACCCAATCGGCATCTCCGACCAGTTCGGCAGCAACGCGTTCTTCGGATCGCGGAACATGGAACCCACATTGGTCGCGTGTTCCTTCGACGAATAAAAATCCGTGTAGCCAGGGATATCGATAGGCAAATGCAGCATCGCACTCGCCCGGGGTATGAGCGCGCGTGGACGCAACGCCGTGTTGTTTTTCAGCGTATCGCGATGGGCGGCAAGCAACGCGCTCACCTGGACACGAACGTGTCGCCATGTATCCCTTCCCAATGTAATAAACGCATTCAGCGTGGGCTGCGCGAACACCGGTTCGCATTCGATCAACCCCGCTCGATACACAACGGCGAGGTCGAGAATCCAGTCCCCGATCGCCACGCCCGCGCGCGGCAACGGATTGACTTCATCGGTGAAAATGCCGAACGGCAGGTTCTGGATCGGGAAGTCGCTTGATGGATTATTCGCGGATTCGATCCAACTTTTAAGCGCTGGATTGCGCGTCGCTTCAAGCGCTTCATGAGTTGAAAAACTCATCGTTGCTCCGGGTTGAAATGTTTGGTCAGTCCCTGCCAGCACTCGTAGTAATGCGCCTGCAATTGCGCGGTTTCCAGAGCGAAGCGGGTTGGCTTGATCAGCATGCGTGTCTCGAACATGAACGCCATCGTGTCGCCTACTTTCACGGGTGTCGATGTATCCGCCTTCGACGCCTTCTCGAACGTCCCCGCGTCCGGCCCATGTCCCGACATGCAGTTATGCAAGCTCGACCCTCCGGGCATGAACCCTTCGGATTTTGCATCGTAGACGCCATGCACGAGGCCCATGAATTCACTCGCGACGTTCCGATGAAACCACGGCGGCCGGAACGTGTCCTCGTTTGCGAGCCAACGCGGCGGGAAAATCACGAAGTCGATGGCGTCCACTCCCGGCGAATCCGTCTGCGATTGCAGTACAAGAAAGATCGACGGATCGGGGTGATCGAAGCTGATCGAACCGATGGTGTTGAACAGGCGCAGGTCGTATTTGTATGGCGCATAGTTGCCGTGCCACGCGACCACGTCAAGCGGCGAGTGGCCGATATCCGCGCGCCACAACACGCCGTTCATCTTCGCGACGAGTTCAAACGCGCCCTCGCGGTCTTCATAAGCCGCGTGCGGCGTGAGGAAATCGCGTGGGTTCGCAAGACCGTTCGAACCAATAGGCCCAAGGTCCGGCAGCCTCAACAAAGCACCGAAGTTCTCGCAAATGTAGCCGCGCGCGGTGCCATCCGGCAGCGCGACAGAAAAACGCACACCGCGCGGAATGACCGCTATTTCAAAGGGTTCTATATCGAGCCGGCCGAGTTCAGTCGCGATCGATAAGCGTCCTTCCTGCGGCACGATCAACAATTCGCCATCGGCGTTGTAGAAGAAACGATCCTGCATCGAACGGTTCGCGGCATAGAGATGGATCGCGCAGCCTTGCATGGATTCGGCCGCGCCGTTGCCGGCCATCGTCACCCAGCCATCGATGAAATCCGTGGGTGCATCGGGCATCGGCAGCGGGTCCCAGCGGAGTTGATTCGGTGGCGTAGGCGGCACCTCGGCGAAGTTCGCGACGAGCTTCGCGCGCAGGTCATTACCTTCAATCTGAGTGAACGGTTGATGCACCGCCGCCGGCCGTATCCGATACAACCACGAGCGCCGATTATGCCCGCGCGGTGCGGTGAACGCGGTGCCCGAAAGCTGCTCGGCATAGAGACCGTAGTTCACACGCTGCGGTGAATTGCGGCCGAGCGGCAGCGCGCCGGGCAACGCCTCGCTGGCGAAGTCGGCGGCAAATCCCGATTGATAGTGGCGGCTCGTGTCGGTGTGACTCGTGAACGCGCCGGGCGATTCTGGTTTCATGGTCTTGTCCTTTTCTACAATTTCATACGCTGGCAATCGAGGCTGCAACGGAAGTCACAACGCCGCTGCGTGCCATCGACATCGCTTCGCGCAGCACATCCATATCGCCGATCTGGTTCGACAGCAGCAGGATCAGTTTTGCGTTCACTAGCTGGCTTTCGTCGTTGCCAAGGTCGCGATGCATGTCGATCAGCGCTTCATAGAAGGCATCGGGATCGGCGAGGCGCAAGGTGGTATCGAGCATGGCGGACCTCATCATGCGGGCTGGGTTTCGTTCAGGGCGCAAGTTGCGCGGGCGAGTGCTTCACGGACGGTCTGAGGTTCTAACGAACGAGCGCGCATCGCGATGTGCTGATCCGGACGCAGCAAATAGAACGTGCCGGGATGTGCATCGAAACGTTGGGACAGGAGACCTTTCACGTCTTCCAGTACCTCAACACCTTCGCGCGATTTAACGTCGGAACCCGCCGGCACGATCAAAAATAGCTTCATTTGCGGGCGAAAATCTTTCAACGCGGTCAGCGCATCCGACGACTCACCAAACAGTACACCCGCAAACGACGACCCCAGGCGCTGCAAGAACCATCCGTTGCGGCCAGCAAAAAACACAGGCGCATCCGCCACCACTGCACCCGGCACGAGCGCGCAATGGAAGGCATCGCGGTCCGGCGTGTTTAACGGCGAATCATGCAGCACCGAAGCCGTCGATAACCGTCCGCTATTCACTATCCGCCGCGCAAACGCGCAATCTTTCGCGAGCCGCAAAGCGGCGTCGCGGAACACGCGGGACACGTCGCTCTTCGGCGTGATGAAATCGGTTGAACGCGTGGAGTGGCGGATGTTTTCATCGGCGGCGGCTTCGCGCTCGCTGGCGTAGGTGTCGAGCAAGGCATCGGGTGCATCGCCGTCGATCACCAACTTTAATTTCCAGCCAAGATTGTCCGCGTCCTGCACACCGCTGTTCGCGCCGCGCGCGCCGAACGGCGATACGCCATGCGCCGAATCGCCCGCAAACAGCACTCGCCCGTGACGAAACTTGTCCATGCGCTGGCATCGGAACGTATAGACGCTCACCCATTCCAGTTCAAATTCAACATCCGGTCCGAGCAACGCGCGCACGCGCGGAATCACACGCTCCGGCGCTTTCTCCGCGATGGGGTCGGCGTCCCAGCCCAACTGGAAATCGATGCGCCACACATTGTCCGGCTGCCGATGCAGCAACACCGATTGATTCGGATGAAACGGCGGATCGAACCAGAACCAGCGTTCGGTCGGGAAGTCGGCTTTCATCCGCACATCGGCGATCAGGAAGCGATCCTTGAACGTGCGGCCGTGGGTATCGAGATGCATGAGTGCACGCACCGGGCTACGCGCGCCATCGGCGGCGACCACGTAACTGGCGTGCAACGTGTACGGACCGTCAGGCGTGTCGATCTGCAGCGAAACGCATTCGTCGGACTGCGTAATACCCATGACCTTGTTGCGCCAGCGGACATCGAGCAAGGGCAACTCGCGCGCCCGCTCAGCCAGATACCCTTCGACGTAATACTGCTGCAGATTGATAAACGCGGGCCGCGCATGATCCGCTTCGGGCAACAAATCGAACGCGTAGAGCAGTTCGTTTTGCAGGAACACCTTGCCCACGTTCCAGCTCACGCCCTTCGCGACCATTGGTTCGCCGCAGCCGAGCCGATCGAAGATCTCGAGCGTACGTTTCGCAAAGCAGATAGCGCGCGATCCCGACGATAACGTGTGGTCATCGTCGAGCAGTACGACCGGGGTGCCTTGCTGCACGAGGTCGATCGCGGTCGCGAGACCCACCGGCCCCGCGCCGATCACGACGACCGGATGCAGCGGCGCATCGCCATCTTGATCCGATGAGCGGCGATACTCGAACGTCAGCGCCTGAAAATCGATAGCCATGGTCATTGTTCGTCGCCAATCAGCTTTCGAGCGTTTCCCACATTTCCTTGTCGCGCTGCGCCGTCCAGATGCGCGGATCGCGATATTGCGTGGCTTCGTCGAAGGCGCGCGTGACATCGAACGGCATGCAGTGATCGAAGATGACCCAGTCGCCAAACTTCGGCTTGAGCGCAGCATACGTGAGCTTGTAGATCTCGTTGAGATCCTTGCCGGCTGCGGCGCCCAACTTCACTTGATTGAACAGTTCGCTAACGAAAGCCCGCGTTCCCGCGATACCGTCCGCCACTTGGCTCGGCGTCTTCAGCGCAGCACCGCGGCCGGGTACCAGCTTCTCGGGATTGAACGCCGCGAGCGCGTCGAGCGTTGCCGGCCAGTCCTGGTAATAGGCATCGCCACAATAAGGCGTCGCGCCGTATTCGACCAGATCGCCGGACAGCATCACCTTGTCCTGCGGCAACCACAGCACGGTGTCGCCTTTGGTGTGACCTCGGCCGAGCTGCATGATCTTCACTTCGAGCTTGCCTAGCCAGAGCGTCATCTCGCCTTTGAAGGTAAGCGTTGGCCACGTCAGCCCCGGCACTGATTCCACTGCATTGAACAGGCGCGGAAAACGCTCGATCTCGCTCTTCATGTCCTGCTCACCGCGCTCGACGATCAGGTCGTACGTGTCCTGGCTGGCGATGATCTGCTGCGCGCCATACGCCGACGCGCCGAGCACCCGCACCGCGTGATAGTGCGTGAGCAGGATGTATTTAATGGGTTTGTCGGTGACTTCGCGGATCCGGCGAATCACGTCTTGCGCCATGACGGGCGTGGCTTGCGTGTCGGCGACGAGCACCGCGTCGTCGCCAATCACAATGCCCGTATTCGGATCGCCTTCCGCCGTGTACGCGTAGGCGTGCTCGGACAGACGCTCGAATGTCACCTTCTTTTCCGCCAAGTCCGCCTGCGATGCAAATTTCTTCTCGGCCGCCATGAAAGCCTCCTGATGGTTTGTCGCCTCAATTACGCATAGTAAAATTAATTACGATAAGTGAAATTATTGTTAACCCTAGTCATATGCGTCGAGTTGGTTTCGGGTCATATGAATATGTGGATTTTGTGCAAGGCGTCACGCGCGGCACTGCTACCATCGACGCTACACCTCTCACACCTTCCCTTCATGATTGCCCCAACCGTCCAGCAACTTGTTTCTCGCGCAGCGGACTATCCGTTTCCCGGCGCGCGCATCGTCATGGGCGAGGGAGCGAGCGCGAGTACGGCCATCGCGTTTTACGAAGGGTTTTGTCTGGCGAGCGCGTATGAGCCTATCTTCGATGTCACCACGCGAGGCTTGCCGCAATCGCTGACGGCATCGGTGGAAAGTGCGGAGCGTTTCGGCGATGAACTCGGCTTCCAGGCGCTTACCCTCACTGCCGATGGCGCGTCGTTCGATCCGTTCGCGCAACTCGACGACGACCCGAGGCTGGTCGAACTCGACCGGCTCTCACGCGCATTGCACGCGTTTAATTTTTTTGGCGCACAGCGGCCGGGTTTGCTGTTCCTGCGTGTCCATGAGCGTCTGCTGAAGAGCGTGAAATACGATCATGGCAAGCACTTCTCTTCGGTATTGATCGAGTTTGGGTTGAATCCGGCGCGGATCGTGATTGAGTTGCCGCCGGCGGCGGTTGCGCATCGGACGTTCCTCGGGTATCTCGTGAAGAGTTATCAGAAGTATGGATTCAAGGTCGCGGGGAATTTGCCCAATGCCGGGCAGATCATGTCGGTGTCGGATATGGCTCGACTGGATTTCATCAAGATGGATGCGGGTTTGGCGTTGAGGGATTCCGTGGTGAAGCCGTTGGTGGGGTATGCGCACCGGCTAAAGATTCCGCTCATATTTAGCCACGTCGGAGACGAAGCGCAATTCGAAGCGCTGCAGCAATTCGATGTGAGTTTTGTACAAGGGCCCGCGTTTGAGGCGCATGCGATTGGGCCGGGGGGACGGTAGGAGCGTTCGCACTTCCTGACCCCACGGCCCTCCAGATCCGTCCACCGTTACGAGCGAAAATTCACCGGGCGGTGAACCTGTCCTCAATAGGCATGACGATGCCTGGAATCGTCGCGGCAGCTTCACTCAACAAATACAAAATCGGTGCGGCCGCTTCGACGCGCAATACGCAGACCGATCTTCAATCCCCACCGCCGCCTGACTCGATATATCAACAACACCACGCCACTGGCATCCGCCGCCATAAGCCGATCGAAATCTGCAGCGCAAATCGATGCCATAGATACCAAGGCGTCAGATTTTGTGCACCGCAATAGCCTTCATGTCACGCCGAACCATCCAAACCACAGCCCCAAAATCCACGCAAAAACGCAAACCGAAATGCTGCGTAGTGCCTTGACTTTCATCGAATCGAATACGATCATTCGCTCACAGAACGAGCAAATGATCGACGCAACACGGATTTGGCCCTGCGCCCACTTCGCGTTCGACGACAACGAGACACAGCACAGCGCCCGGCACCGCATGAGGCGCATCCAGTTCAAAGGAAGGACGACATGACTACCGAAAGCCACGCAGCCGCCGACGTGATCCTGCACATCGGCGCGGGTTCTTTTCATCGTGCGCATCAGGCGTGGTATCTGCACAAGCTGATTGAATCCGGCGATACGCGCTGGTCGCTGACGGTCGGCAATATTCGCGGCGACATGAATGCCGTGCTGGAAGCGCTGGCCGCACAGAACGGTACCTATACGCTGGAAACCGTCACGCCGCACGGCAAGCGCGCGTATGAAACCATCCGCTCGATCACGAAGGTCGTGCCATGGGCGGCGGACCTGAACGCGCTTGTGGCGGCGGGCGCTGCGCCCGAATGCAAGATCGTGTCGTTCACGGTGACCGAGGGCGGTTATTACCTCGATGAACACCATAAGCTGGATACGGCGAATCCGGATCTGGCCGCCGACCGGAAAGGCGCCCGCACGACGATCTACGGCGCACTCGCCGCTATTCTCGACGCCCGCATGAAGCAGAACGCGGGCAAGGTGACGCTGCAGAACTGCGACAACCTGCGCAGCAACGGTGATCGATTTAAAGCCGGCATGCTCGAATTCCTCCAATTGCGCGGCGAAACTGCGCTGCGCGAATGGATGATCGCGAATACGTCATGCCCGAACGCGATGGTCGATCGCATCACGCCACGCCCCACGCCCGATGTCCGCGAGCGCGTGCTAGCCGCCACCGGTTTCGACGATAAAGCCCCCGTCATGGGCGAAGCGTTTATCCAGTGGGTGATCGAAGACGAATTTATTGCAGGGCGGCCGGCATGGGAAAAAGTCGGCGCGGAAATGGTTCACTCGGTACTGCCGTACGAGGAAGCCAAAATCCGCATTCTCAACGCAACACATAGTTGTATTGCATGGGCGGGGACTCTGGTTGGCCATCAATACATTCACGAAGGCACGCAGGACGCCGATATCCGCGCGCTCGCCGAAACCTACGTCACCGAAGACGTGATTCCTTGCCTGTCGCCGAGTCCGATCGACCTGGCCAAGTACCGCGATGTGGTGCTCGACCGCTTCGTCAATCCGTATATCCAGGATACGAATCAACGCGTGGCCGCCGATGGCTTCTCCAAGATCCCCGGTTTTATCGCGCCGACTCTGCGTGAATGTTTTGCGCGTCACGTCGATCCGAACGCGACTGCCATGTTGCCCGCGCTGTTCTTCCGCTTCCTCGAACGCTGGCACGAAGGCAAGCTGCCGTACGCGTACCAGGACGGCGTGATGGACCCCGCCACCGCGCACGCTTTCTTCGAAGCGGACGATCCGGTGAAGGCTTTCGTCGCCGATAAACTGCTCTGGGGCAGCCTCGCGCAAAGCGCCGATCTGGAACGCGTGCTGCGCGCGGCGCTTGGCCGTGTCGATGCCTGGCTCGCCACGCGGGCCTGAGCAGCTTACTCATCTTCATGCCTGTCCGGTGTTATTGCCAATGGCGTAACACTGGCAGCGGCGCTACATTAGCGCCTCCGGTTTCCCGTGGCTTTAAGCCTTCATCAAGGGTTCGTCCATGTATTTAGGCATCGATCTCGGCACCTCCGAAGTAAAAGTTCTCCTGCTGGCGAGCGACGGCAATGTCGTCGGCACGGCGGGCACGCCCTTCACCGTTTCGCGTCCGAAACCCCGCTGGTCCGAGCAAAATCCGCTCGACTGGTGGAACGGCACGCGCGCCGCGCTCTTCGCTTTACGCGATAAATTCCCGCAGGAGTTCGCGCAAGTGCGCGGCATCGGTTTGTCGGGACAGATGCACGGTGCAGTGCTGCTCGATTCCGAAGATCGCGTGCTGCGGCCGGCGATCCTTTGGAACGACATGCGCAGCGACAAGGAATGCGACGAGTTGACCGAGCGCGCGTCGCAGTTGCATGAAATCGCCGGCAATCTCGCGATGCCCGGTTTCACCGCGCCGAAGTTGCTATGGGTGCAGCACAACGAGCCGGAGATTTTCAATCGGACGGCATGCGTGTTGCTGCCGAAGGATTATCTGCGGCTGCATCTGACGGGCACGAAAGTATCCGATCCGTCGGACGCCGCCGGCACCTTGTGGCTCGATGTCGCGCGCCGCGACTGGTCCGATGAACTGCTCGCCGCCTGCAACATGACGCGCGCCCAAATGCCGGCACTGGCCGAAGGCAGCGAGCCGTCGGGCACGCTGCTGCCCGCGCTCGCTCGCGAACTCGGATTGCCCGATGGCGTGATCGTCGCGGCCGGTGGTGGCGACAACGCGGCAAGCGCAGTGGGTATCGGAGCGACGGAACCGGGCGATGGTTTCCTGTCACTCGGAACATCGGGCGTGCTGTGCGTGGTCGGCGACCGCTTCCGGCCGAATCCATCGTCGGCGGTGCATGCGTTCTGTCACGCCATTCCTGATCGGTGGCATCAGATGAGCGTGGTGTTATCGGCCGCGAGTTGCCTTCGCTGGGTCTGCAAGCTCACCTCGACCGACGAACCCACGTTGCTCGCTGAAATCGCCGCGCTCGATCCCGCTGCGCTTGAGATCGCGCCGCTCTTCCTGCCGTATCTCAGTGGTGAGCGTACGCCGCATAACGACCCGTACGCGCAAGGCGTGTTCTTCGGCATGACGCACGCAACCGACCGCGCGTTGCTCGGTTATGCAGTGCTTGAAGGCGTGACGCTCGCGCTGACCGATGGCCTCGACGCGTTGCAGGCTGCCGGCACGGAAGTCCACGCGCTGTCGCTGCTGGGCGGCGGTGCGCGCAGCAAGTACTGGGGCCAGTTATTAGCCGACGCCCTCAACACCCGCACGCGCACGCACGGCGGCGGCGAGACCGGCGCGGCGCTTGGCGCGGCACGGCTTGGCTGGCTGGCGGCGGGCGGCGATCCGGCCGTGGTGCTTGCCAAGCCACCCGTGAAGGATGAGTTCATCCCGAACGCGGAACGCCATGCGATTCTGCGGCAGCGGCTGAAGGGTTTCCGCGAGTTGTATCGGCACGTGCGCCCGTTGTTCGATCCGGCGCGTCCGCGGCTCGCGTGATGGTTTAAAAGGCGGCCGGGGGAGTTTCTGCCCTCGGCCGCCGAGCGTGCACAATGTCGATCTTTCGCATGCCTTTATGGCGCGCGATTCTCTTTATATTCGACACGAACGACCAGACATCGAGCCACCGTGCCCAAGTCCAACGAAAAACTCGATCTCGCCACCCGCGCCGCGTGGCTGTATTACGTCGCGGGCAATACGCAGAATGAAATAGCGGAGAAGCTGCAGATCTCACGGCCCGTCGCCCAGCGGCTGGTCGCGTTCGCGGTGGAAAAGAACCTGATTCGTGTACGCGTGGACCATCGGATTGCGGATTGCCTTGCGCTGGCGGCGAAGTTATCGAAGCGATACGGTTTGTCGATGTGTGAAGTCGTGCCTATAGACGGCGATTCGCCCGAGCAAGTGGATCGCAAGCTGGCGGTCGCGGGCGCACAGGTGATGGAGCGTTATCTCACCGATGAAAAACCGCTGGTGATTTCGATCAGCACCGGCCGGACCCTGAAGGCCGTGGTCGCGCAGATCGGGCAACTGGAGCGTCCGCAGCACCGCCTGGTGTCGATGGTCGGGGCTATTGCCCAGGACGGCTCCTCGAACCGCTATGACGTCGCGCAGCACCTCTCCGAGAAGACCGGTGGCAAGCATTTCATGTTGCCCGCGCCGTTGATGGCTGACAGCCGGGCCGAGCGTGAGCAATGGTGTAATCACCGGTTGTATCGGATTGTTGATGCGTTGTCCGGGAACGCGGATGTCGCGTTTATTGGGATTGGTAATATTGGGATTAATTGTCCGTTGCATGAGGATGGGTTTATCACGACCGCCGAGGTGGAGGAGATGATGCAGGCCGGCGCGGTGGCGGAGTTGCTCGGGCTGCCGATTGATGCGCAAGGCGTGCGGGTGCAATCGACGACTGGCGAGCGTGTGACGAGTTTGCGGCTGGATGCCCCGCCGAAGCGGCCGACTATAGGGTTTGCGGGCGGGTTGAGAAAGCGTGACGCGGTGATCGCCGCGTTGCAGGGGAAATGGCTTTCCGGGCTGGTGACGGATGAGTTGTGTGCGCAGGCGGCGCTGGACGCTTGAGGGTGGTCGGGATTCTGGTGGGGTCGGGATTCTGGTGGGGTCGGGGTTTGGGTCGGGTTCGGGGTTAGCGGTCGGGGTCAGTGCCGGGTTGCTGCTTTCGGCCGTGGTGGTCTGCGAGAGTCGGATTTTCTCTTTATCACTATTAGCCACTGTGCGTGGCGGCACGTCATTTCTTTGTCCAAAGCGACAAAGAAACGAAGCAAAGAAAGCGCTTTCAACCACGCTACCCTAAGTGTCCACAGCGTGCAGTTTTCATTCATAGGTGCCCCAAAAGCACGGTGCTCGCCAGAGCCACGGATGTGTGAACCCCTCCTTCTCCGAACACCGATACCCACACGCTTCGCCACCAGTGATTGAACCTGCCCAAGGGCACCCCGCGCTATCCGCGGACGACCAACCACCGAATTTGTACGCATAACGAATCACACGGCCAACCCACCAGAAACGAAGCCGCAGAATGCGTGGGGCCATACCCACGAAGAAAACCGTAGAAGCAGCCTGATCAACTTACCAAAACGAAGTTGTTAATACGTATCAGGCTGCGTCGCCCACAAAAATAGCTGCACAGACCAAGCAGTCAACCACGAAGACATGAAGCAGTAAAGACGCGTGAGGCCGTGCGGGTTCCTTGGCAAGGGTGCTTGCCCGAGAGCGTACGGGGCGAAGCGTGTTCGTGTCAGAATTCGCGAGAAGGAGGGGTTCACACATCCTTCGCTCTGGCGAGCACCGTGCTTTTGGGGCACCTATGAATAGAAACTGCACGCTGTGGACACTTAGGGTAGCGTGTTTGAAAGCGTTTTCTTTGCTTCGTTTCTTTGTCGCTTTGGACAAAGAAATGACGTGCCGCCACGCACAGTGGCTAACAGTGATAAAGAGAAAATCCGACTCTCGCAGACCACTAACACCGAAAGCAGCAACCCGGCATTAACCCCGACCACTAACGCCGAAATCCCCGCCACTCGCCAAAGCCCCCCCCGTCCACCGGCGCGAGCCCCCCCTACGCCGCCGACAACACCTCAACAATCTTCCGCTGATAAGCAATCCCATCAGCATTAAACAAATGGCAATGCTCAGGCAAAGCGCCAAGCTTCAGCACCTCCCCACGCGAATGGCGCTCAAGCGGCGGAATCCTGGCGATGATCCCCTCCGGCGCCACCGTCGACTCCGAGTACAGATAAGCGGCATCGCCAAGCGACTCCACGGCCATCGTCTTCGCCGATACCCCGTGCTCCACCGTCGCCGCCGTCCCTGCATGCAGATGCTCCGGACGAATCCCGACCGTCACCGAATCGCCGACCTTCGCACTACCCGGCTCGACCGCCGTCAGTTGGGTCTCACCTGTCGCATACTTCACCAGCACGCCATCGCTTAACACCTGCGTAATTTCGGCGTTAAAGAAATTCATCTTCGGCGAGCCGATAAAACCCGCCACGAACTTGTTCTGCGGCGCGTGATAAAGCTGGTTAGGCGTTCCGACCTGCTCCACATTCCCCGCCGACAACACCACGATCTTGTCAGCCAGCGTCATGGCCTCCACCTGATCATGCGTCACGTAAATCATCGTAGTCTTCAACTCGTCGTGCAGTCGCGCAAACTCCAGACGCATCTTCACGCGCAACGCGGCGTCCAGGTTGGACAGCGGCTCGTCGAAGAGGAACACCTTCGGCTTGCGCGTGATCGCGCGGCCGATCGCCACCCGCTGACGCTGGCCACCTGATAATTGCTTAGGTTTCCTATCGAGCAAATGATCGATATGCAGGATCTTCGCTGCCTGCTTGACCGCTGCATCAATCTCCGGCTTCTTCGTGCCGGCAAGCTTCAGGCCAAACGCCATGTTATCGTACAGCGTCATGTGCGGATACAGCGCGTACGACTGGAACACCATCGCAATCCCGCGCTTGGCCGGCTGCACGTCGTTCACGCGCACGCCGTCGATCATCAGGTCGCCGCCGCTGATATCTTCCAGACCGGCGATCATCCGCATCAGCGTGGATTTGCCGCAACCGCTTGGGCCCACGAACACGACGAATTCGCCATCGGCGATATCGAGGTTCACGCTACGAATCACTTCGGTTTCTTCGTAGCGCTTGTTGATGTTACGCAGATTCAGGCTTGCCATGATGGAGTCTCCGTCTTTAACTTGGCTTCGTTTTCTGCGAGCAAGAGGCTCACGGCAGTTCGAAGCTTGCGTTTTGCAGCCACTGCCCAACGAGCGCGGGGAGTTGTCCCATCTCGTCGAACACGACACTTGCGCCAGCACGTTTCAGCGCATCAATTTGTCCTTCAGTTGCATGACCGGCGCCCACGAAACCGAGCACGGTCATGCCCGCCGCCGCTGCCGCCGTGACGCCGGTTACGCTGTCTTCTACCACCACGCAGCGTTCGGGCGCCACCCTCAGAGTTCGCGCCGCCGCGAGGTACACGTCGGGCGCGGGTTTCGGGTTTGCTACTTTATCGGCGCAAAACAGACGCTCGCCGAAAAACCGCACGAGGCCCGTGCGGCTCAGCACGGCTTCCACATACGACGTAAAGCTGTTGCTCGCGCAGGCCTTGCGCAAGGAAATCGCGGCCAGCGCGGCCTCGATTCCATCGACTGCCGGCCCTTCCACGGCCGCGGCTTCCACGACCACCCGGATTGCATCGATCTGGGCTGAATCGAGCGTCCGGCCGAGCGCTTCGGCCGTGCGCAGCAGCACCGTTTCGATCCGCAGCCCGAGCAGCGGCGTGACGATCGGCTCGGCATCCACGCCGGGCCAGAGCGCCTCCATCTGCTGCACGAGCACACGTCCCGCAATCGCTTCGCTGTCGATCAATACGCCGTCGCAGTCGCAGATCAGCAGATGCCCGTCGAGGGCATCGGCTGGAGCGAGCGCGTCCGGTACGCCGGCTTGGGACAAGTTCAGGTTCACTGGATCGACCTCGGGTTAAGCTTCATTTCACCGCGCCGAAGGTCAGGCCGCGCACCAGTTGCTTCTGCGATAACCAGCCGACAATCAGGATCGGCGCCACGGCCAGCAGTGAAGCCGCCGAGAGCTTGGCCCAGAACAAACCTTCCGGACTCGAATACGACGCAATGAATACCGTTAGCGGCGCCGCGTTCGAACTCGACAAGTTGATGCTCCAGAACGCCTCGTTCCACGAAAGGATCACGAGCAGCAACGCGGTGGACGCGAGCCCGGGTAGCGACATCGGCATCAGCAGATAGACGATTTCCTGCCACGTCGCCGCGCCGTCTATACGCCCGGCTTCCAGGATGTCACGCGGGATTTCGTTGAAGTACGTGTAGGACATCCAGACCGCGATCGGCAAGTTGATCAGCGTATAGACGACGATCAAACCCCACACCGTGTCGAGCATGCCGGTGTTTTTCCACAGCAGGTAGATCGGCACGAGCACGCCGACCGACGGCATCATCTTGGTCGAGAGCATCCACAGCAGCACTTTCTGCGTTTTCTTGGTCGGGAAAAACGCCATTGCGTAGGCGCACGGCACGGCGAACAGCAAGCAGATCACCGTGACGCCGACCGAGATCAGGATGGAGTTCCACGCGAACGCAAAGTAATTACTGCGCGCGAACACCTCGCGGAAACTGTCGAGCGTGGGCGTGAAAATCAGCGATGACGAATACGCCTGCTGCTCGGTCTTGAACGCCGTGATGGTCATCCAGAAGATCGGGAAAAACAGCAGCAGCGCGAACAGCCACGCGATCACACCGAGCACGCCGCGCTTGAGCGTGTCGAGGATCGGCACGGACGTTGTTGCGGTAACGGGATGGCTCATGATTCGTACTCCCCTTTCAGGTTCTTCGAGAGCATGCGCACCAGGAAGAACGCAACGACGTTCGCCAGCACGACCGCCAGAATGCCGCCGGCGGAAGCCAGGCCGACGTCGAATTGCTGCAGGCCGAGCGCGTAGATCAGGTACGACAGGATGGTGGTCGCGGTGCCCGGGCCGCCGCCGGTCGTCGTATAGATTTCAGCGAAGATGGAGAGCAGGAAAATGGTTTCCATCATCACCACCACGGCAATCGCGCGCTTCAAGTGCGGCAGCGTGATGTAGAAGAACATGGAGAACGCGCCGGCACCGTCGATGCGCGCCGCTTCCTTTTGCTCCTGATCCAGCGACTGGATCGCCGTGAAGAGAATCAGGAACGCGAACGGCAGCCACTGCCACGCAACAATCACGATCACAGCAAAGAGTGGATAGTCGCCAAACCAATCGATCGGCTGAAGCCCCAACGACCGCATCAACGCCGCGATCAGGCCATACACCGGATGCAAGATCATGTTCTTCCAGATCAGCGCGCTGACCGTAGGCATGACAAAGAACGGTGCAATGACCAGCAGCCGCGCAATGCCCTGACCATAGAACTTGCGGTCGAACAGCACGGCAAGCAGCACGCCGCCAATTACGGTAATCAGCAACACCGATCCGATCAGCGTCAGCGTATGAACAATCGACGGCAGGAAGGCCGGATCGGTGGCCAGGAATTCATAGTTATCGAGCCCGGCAAACCCTTTGACATCGGGGTTGAGCAGGTTGTATCGCGAGAACGAATACCAGATGGTCATCGCGAGCGGGATGGCCATCCACAGGAACAGTACAGCGGTCGACGGCATGATGAGCCAGCGGACCGACTTCGCGCGCTTCTTGTCGCGCGCTGCGGCGGATTCCGCGTAACCGTCTGTGAGGGGGGGATTAAGTTGACTCATGATCGTGTCACCTCTCGATGATGCGCAGGCCGCGCGCCAGGCTTCTTCACAGAAGCGGCGCGGCCCGCTGTCCTACGTTAGGCGCAACAAGTTGCTGCTTTGAGCCCTTATTTCTGGTACCCGGCTTGCTTCACGGCACGATTCGCTGCGGCGTTGCCGGCTGTCAGCGCGGCATCAACCGTCGTCTGTCCGGCGACCACACCGGCGATCGACTGGCCAACCACGGTTCCGAACGACTGGAATTCAGGAATCCCGACGAACTGGACACCGGTGTACGGCACCTTTTGCAGCGTTGCATCGTTCGGGTTCGCCGATTCAATAGCGCTCAGCACGAAGTCGCCGAACGGTGCCGCCTTCTTGTACTCCGGATTGGCATAGGTCGACTTGCGCGTGCCCGGGGGAACCGAGGCCCAGCCTTCGTCCTTCGCAACCAGTTCGATGTACTCCTTCGACGTAGCCCACGTCGCGAACTTCTTCGCGGCGTCCTGCGACTTCGAGGTCTTCGGAATCGCGAGCGACCACGACCACAACCAGTGCGAGCCCTTCGGCGTGACCGCGACCGGCGCTGCCGCGAAGCCGATCTTGTCAGCCACTTGCGACTGTGCCTTGTTGTACAACATACCCGCCGCCACCGTCGCGTCGATCCACATTGCGCACTTGCCCGACGACATCAGCGTCAGGTTCTCGTTGAAACCGTTCGAGCTGGCTCCCGGCGGGCCGTCGTTCTTCAGCAGGTCCGAGTAGAACGTGAGGGCCTTGTGCCATTCCGGGGTATTGAGCTGTGCTTGCCATTTCTCGTCGAACCAGCGGCCGCCGAACGTATTCACGACGGTTGAGAAAAACGCCATGTTCTCGCCCCAACCCGCTTTGCCGCGCAAGCAGATGCCGTACTGGCCTTTGGATTTGTCGGTGAGCTTGTCGGCGAATTGCTTGATCTGGTCGTAGGTCGGCTGGTCGGGCATCTTCAGGCCGGCGGCATCGAACAGGTCCTTGCGGTAATACGTCATCGAGCTTTCGACGTAAAACGGCAACGCATACAACTGGCCGTTATACGAGAGGCCGTCGCGCGCGGTCTTCACCACGTCGTCAATATCGTAATTGGCCGGCAGGTTCGTCATCGGTGCGAGCCAGCCGCGCTTGCCCCACTGCGGCGCTTCATAGGTGCCGATCGCCATCACGTCGAACTGGCCGCTGTTCGTGGTGATGTCGGTGGTGGCGCGCTGGCGCAGCACGTTTTCTTCGAGGATGACCCACTTCAGTTGAATGTCCGGATTCGCTTTTTCGAACGCCGGCGACAGCTTCTTCAACTCGATCATGTCCGGGTTGTTGAGCGTCGCGATCGTCACGGTCGCGGCCTTCGTGGCAATTGGTGCAATCGCGGCGACGGCGAATGCGGCGAATGCGAGCGAGCGCATCGGTAGGGTCTTGAGGGTGAAGTTGGCGCGTTTCATGTTGTTTCGTCTCCTTTATCGTTAGCACGGGCGCTGGTCTTGCGTGGCGTTGCTTGAAGCAGTCGATACTCGGGTAGTACAGGTGTTGCGTTAATTGATCTTCACTGGCGATCTTCCCTGCGACGGCGTCCTGATGCGCGCATGCAACGCGCGCCGTCAACTCATCCAGTTGCCGCCGTCAACGTTCAGCGTTTGTGCCGTGATGTAGTCCGAATCCGCCGATACGAGGAACAGCGCCGCGCCCGTCAAATCGTTCGGCAGGCCCATGCGGCCGAGCGGCACGGCCTCGCCAACCAGCCGTTTTTTCTCACCCAGCGGGCGGTTTTCGTACTTCGCGAAGAGCGCGTCGACCGTCTCCCACATCGGGGTATCGACAACGCCTGGTGCGATGCTGTTCACGTTGATCCCATGCTGGGCGAGCCCGAGTGCGGCCGATTGCGTGTAGCTGATCACGGCGGCTTTGGTTGCGCAATAGTGGGAAACTAGCGCCTCGCCGCGACGCCCGGCCTGCGACGACATGTTCACGATCTTGCCGCCACGGCCCTGCTCCACCATGCGTTGCGCGACGAGTTGCATCAGGAAGAACATGCCCTTCACGTTGACCGAGAAGAGGCGGTCGAAGATGTCCCAGGATTCGTCGAGGATCGGGCGCATGTCGAAGAGCGCCGCGTTGTTGAACAGGATGTCGATACCGCCGAATTTATCGACGGAGGTCGCGACAATGCGCTCCAGGTCCTCGCGCTTCGTGACATCGGCCTTGATGGCCAGTACGCGGTCAGCGTGGTCCGCAAAACGCTGCGCCAACTCGGTTTCGTCCTTCAGATCGACGACGACGACCTTCGCGCCTTCGTCCAGAAATCGCTTCGTGACCGCTTCGCCAATCCCGCTTGCCGCACCCGTCACGATTGCTACCTTGTCCTGCAGTCTCACGGCTGTCTCCGGTTGGTTCGTCTCTGATTCGGCTACTTGAAATTGCACACTTGAAACACGCGATAGTGAGCGAACGCTCTATGCGCGATCAATTGCTCTCTGTTTGGTCGAATGATCGGTGAGGTGTGAGGCGGTGTCAAGGCACGCCGCCATGTTTCGATGCTGCGGCGCGCAAAGCACCTCAAAACTGCGGGAAAACCCCAACCGGCGCGGGTTTGCGGGTTATGGGCGAGTGTCTGGAACAAGGCCCGGATAGGCTTTCGTAATACGTCAGTGGATGCAAAATACAGTGATACGTTATATCATCACGACCGATTCGAACGGACTTAGCCGAGAGGGTCACGCCGGCAGTCACGCCTGCACAGTGGGCATGCAGAACGCGGACGCTACGCACACCGTCAGCCTCTATCCACCCTTATTCCAGGAAACACCATGAGCAAAC
The DNA here is from genome assembly GCF_964253815.1 of Caballeronia sp. LjRoot34. Classification (NCBI taxonomy): domain Bacteria; kingdom Pseudomonadati; phylum Pseudomonadota; class Betaproteobacteria; order Burkholderiales; family Burkholderiaceae; genus Caballeronia; species Caballeronia sp. LjRoot34. Next base: position 734,245 of record NZ_CAXUSB020000001.1, on the reverse strand, counting down.
TTGCCGCCGTCATCCTGAGCTGCGCCGCCCTTTTATCTGCCAGCTTGTGCGGCCCAGCCACGGCGCAAACGGCGTCCACAGGCGTGGTGCCGGTGGTCGCGGCCGAGAATTTCTACGGCGATGTCGTGCGCCAGCTCGGCGGCAATCATGTCCAGGTGACGAGCATCCTGAGCAACCCCGACGAAGATCCGCATCTGTTCGAAGCCAGCCCGAAGACCGCGCGCGCGTTGCAGAATGCGGCGCTTGTCGTGTATAACGGCGCCGACTACGATCCGTGGATGGACAAGCTGCTGTCGGCATCGAAGGGCAAGGGGCGCACGACTATCGTCGCGGCGCAACTGATGGGCAGGAAATCCGGCGATAATCCGCATCTCTGGTACGACCCGGCGACCATGCCGACGGTGGCGAAAGCGGTGAGCGACTATCTGGTCCAGGCGGACCCGGCGCACAAGGCTGACTACGACGCGCGTCTGGCGACGTTCCTGGCATCGGTGAAACCCATCGACGACAAGGTTGCCGCGCTCAAAAGCCAGTACAAGGGCGTACCCGTGACAGCGACGGAACCGGTGTTCGGTTATATGTCGGACGCGATCGGCCTCGACATGCGCAATAACCGCTTCCAGTTGGCCGCGATGAACGACACGGAACCGAGCGCAACGGATATCGCCGCGTTCGAAAAAGATCTGCGCGAGCGTCGCGTGCACGTGCTGATCTATAACAGTCAGGCGACGGAAGCACTCACGAAGCGCATGTTGAAAGTGGCCCACGATTCACACGTGCCGAGCATCAGCGTCACCGAGACGCTGCCCGCCGGCAAGACCTTCCAGACATGGATGACGTCGCAGCTCGACGCGTTGTCGGTTGCGCTGCAGGGAAAGACACAATGACGGGATGTGGCAATAGGACGTTCGCGCTTGCAGGCGCGTTGCAATGACGGGTTCCACACGGGGTAAAGCCGGTGCGCTGGAAGTCGAGCACGTCGCGCTTGAGCTTGGCGGACGGTCGATCCTGAAGGACGCCAGTTTCAGCGTGGCGGCGGGCGAGTTTATCGGCGTGCTGGGTCCGAACGGCGCCGGCAAGACCACGCTGATGCGCGCAATGCTGGGGTTGCTGCCGTTATCGAAGGGAACGATACGCGTGAATGGCGCGGCGGTCGTGCGGGGTAATCCGTCCGTTGGCTACATGCCGCAAACGCGCAGCGGTCTTGCCGGCCGGCATCTGCGCGGCCGCGACTTCGTCGCCATGGCCGCCGATGGTCATCGCTGGGGCCTGCCGCGCGCGAGCGCCGCAGCGCGTGCCGATGTCGATCGCGTACTCGATCTGGTCGGTGGACGCTCGCTCGCCGCGCGGCCATTGTCCGAGTTGTCGGGCGGCGAACGGCAGCGTTTGCTGCTCGCACAATGCCTGCTCGGCGACCCCAAACTCCTGCTTCTCGATGAACCCCTGATCAGCCTCGATCCGCGGCATCAAACCGGCGTGGTCGATCTCGTGCGGAGCGTGCAGCGTGAACTCGGCATTACCGTGCTGTTCTCGGCGCACGAGCTCAACCCGCTGCTGAACTCCATCGACCGGGTGCTGTATCTCGGCAATGGGCGCGCGGCGCTCGGTACGATCGATGAAGTCATCACGAAGCCGGTTTTATCGCAGCTATATGGATCGCCGATTGACGTGATGCGCGTGAACGGCCGCATCTTCGTGATGGCCGGCGACGTGGAAGTCGACAAGCTCGACCACGCGCACGAGGACGGTCCGAACGGACATTCCCACGACCACGACCACGATCACAGTCACGCTCACCACCACACCGGAACGCATTCCCACGATGTTTGAATACGAGTTCATGCAAAACGCCTTCGCGGCGTCGGGGATTGTCGCGGTGCTCGCGGGCGTGGTCGGCTACTTCCTCGTGCTGCGCGGCCAGACCTTTGCGGGTCACGCGTTATCGCACGTGGGTTTCACCGGCGCGACCGGCGCCGTGCTGGTCGGCATGTCGCCGCTCTGGGGCATGATCGGCTTCACGCTCGCGGCGGGTATCGGCATGGGCGCGCTCGGCGAAAAGCTGACCGGACGCGATGTCGCTATCGGCGTGATCCTCACGTTGTCGCTCGGCTTCGGCTTGCTGTTCCTGCACTTCTTCACCGCGTATGCGAGTCAGGCAACGGCGCTGCTGTTCGGCAACGTGCTCGGCGTGAACCATGACACGCTCGTGGTGCTGGCCGGGCTCGCGGTGGTCAGTCTCGGCGCGCTCGCGATCATCATGCGGCCGTTGTTGTTCGCTTCGCTCCAACCCGAATTGGCCGAAGCCAAAGGGGTATCGCTGCGCCTCGTGTCCATCCTGTTCCTCGCGATCACGGCGCTCGCGGTGGCGGCATCGACGCAGATAGTGGGCGTTTTGCTCGTCTTCGCGCTGATGGTGGGACCGGCCGCGGCGGCGCAAAACCTGGCGACGCGGCTGTCGACCGGCGTACTGCTCGCGGCGGTTTTCGCGCTGGTGCAGGCGTGGTTGGGATTGACGCTGGCGTATTACACCGACTGGCCGACAAGCTTCTGGATCACGATCCTCGCGGCAGGGGTGTATGGGTTGAGTTTGTTGGGACGAAGGTAGTCGTCGCACCCCATCAATTTGGACTATACTGTGGTATCTACCAAATCTGGAAAGGGGGCGCGATGAGGCAAGTAGCGAAACTTTTTATCAACGGGCGCAGCCAGGCAGTCCGTTTGCCTGCCGCATATCGATTCGACGGCGACGAAGTTTTCGTTCGACGAGACCCCGATACCGGCGACGTCATTTTGTCGCGTAAACCAGAAAACTGGGATGGTTTCGTTGCGGCACTCGTAAGTCCGGACGTTCCGGAAGATTTCCTCGACGCTGATGAGCGCAATCAGGGAACCCACCGCGGTGACCCATTTGAAGGATGGACCGAGTGAAGCGATACATGCTCGACACAAACATGGTGAGCCACTTGATCAAGAAACATGCAGCCGTGATGCCGCGGCTTGAGGCCATACCCATGTCGAGTATCTGTGTTTCGGCCATCACCGAAGGGGAGCTCCTCTTCGGATTGGCGAAGCGACCCGACTCGACGCAGCTGCGTCGTATCGTTCACGAGTTCTTGCTCCGCGCAGACGTCTTACCTTGGGACAGTCTCGTGGCGGAAGAGTATGGCAGCCTTCGCGCCGAACTAGAGCACCAGGGACAGACGCTAGCCCCAATGGACCTGATGATCGGGGCGCATGCCCGGTGCGTGGACGCCGTACTGGTAACAAACGACCGGGTTTTCAATCAAGTGCCCAACCTGAAACTCGAGGACTGGACACGTTAAAGCGTCGCCACTCTCAAGCACACAGCGTGCGTGCATGAAACGCAATATGCTCGCCGATAAACGTCGAAATGAAGTAATACCCGTGGTCATAGCCATCATGCCGGCGCACGGTCACCGTCTGCCCTGCCGCCTGCGCCGCCGCTTCGAATAACTCCGGATGTAACTGCGCTGCGAGGAAGTTATCGGCGAGACCCTGGTCGATCAGGATCCCTGCTGCAAATTTCGACGTCGCGTTCTTCACCAGTTCGCTCGCGTCATACTGCTTCCACGTTTCCCGATCCTCGCCGAGATAGCCGGAAAACGCCTTCACGCCCCAAGGACATTGCGAAGGCGCAGCAATCGGCGCGAACGCGGACACCGACTTATAAATGTCCGGGTTCTTCAACGCGAGAACCAGCGCGCCGTGACCGCCCATCGAGTGCCCGAAAATACCCAGCCGATCCTCACGCACCGGCAATTCAGCAAGCACCGCCGCGCGCAGATCCTGCGTCACATACGAGTACATCCGATAATTGCGCGCCCACGGTTCCTGCGTTGCATCGACGTAAAATCCCGCACCTACGCCGAAGTCCCACGCAGCGCTTTCGTTCGGTACGCCCGCACCGCGCGGGCTCGTATCCGGCGCGATCAACGCGATGCCATGCTCAGAGGCATAACGCTGCGCGCCGGCCTTGATCGGAAAGGTCTCTTCCGTGCAAGTGAGGCCAGCGAGATAGAACAACGCGGGCACTTTGCCGGTCGATGCCTCGGCTGGCAAAAACACCGAGAACCGCATCGGCAAGCCGATCGATTGCGAGTCGTGTTTATAGGTTCGCTGCACGCCGCCGTAGCACCGATGTTCTTCCACAAGTTCCAGCATTGCTTCACCCCTTCTTTTTTTCGCCGGGACAGCGCACCGTTTTTGGCGCGCCGCCCCGGCTCGCTCTTCGCTTAATACAACACCACCGAACGGATCGATTCGCCCTTCTTCATCAGGTCGAAACCTTCATTGATGCGCTCGAGCGGCAGTGTGTGCGTGATCAGGTCATCGATATTGATCTTGCCTTCCATGTACCAGTCCACGATCTTCGGCACGTCGGTACGCCCGCGTGCGCCGCCGAACGCCGAGCCCTTCCACTCACGGCCCGTGACCAGCTGGAACGGCCGGGTGCTGATCTCCTCGCCCGCCGCCGCCACGCCGATGATGAACGACTGGCCCCAGCCCTTGTGCGTGCATTCCAGCGCCTGACGCATCACCTTCGTGTTGCCGATACATTCGAACGAATAGTCCGCGCCGCCATCGGTCAACTGCACGATGTGATCGACGACATTCGGCACTTCGTTCGGGTTGATGAAGTGCGTCATGCCGAACTTCTTCGCGAGTTCCACACGGCGCGGGTTCAGGTCAACGCCGATGATCTTGTCCGCCCCGACCATCTTCGCGCCCTGGATCACATTCAAGCCGATACCGCCCAGCCCAAACACCACCACGTTCGCGCCGGCTTCGACTTTCGCCGAATACACGACCGCGCCCACACCCGTCGTCACACCGCAACCGATGTAGCAGATCTTGTCGAAAGGCGCATCTTCACGCACCTTCGCCACTGCGATTTCCGGCACGACGATGTAGTTCGAAAACGTCGATGTGCCCATGTAATGGAACAGCGGCTTCCCGCCGATGGAAAAGCGCGACGTGGCATCCGGCATCAAGCCGCGGCCTTGCGTGGAACGAATGGCCTGGCACAAATTAGTCTTGCGCGACAGACAGAACTTGCACTGCCGGCACTCGGGCGTATAGAGCGGAATGACGTGATCGCCCTTCCTCAACGTGCCCACGCCCGGGCCGACATCGACCACGATACCCGCGCCTTCATGCCCGAGAATTGCCGGGAAGATGCCTTCCGGATCGGCGCCCGAGAGCGTGTAGTAGTCGGTATGGCAAATGCCGGTCGCTTTCAGTTCAATCAGCACTTCACCGGCGCGCGGCCCTTCGAGATCGACTTCCTCGATGGTGAGCGGCTTTCCGGCTTCCCATGCAATGGCGGCTTTGGTCTTCATGTCTGGCTCCTTTCGTTGATCGTTGATTCAGAGTGGGCAGGCAGTGCGTCGTACCATGTCATGACACAACATTTAGTACTTCGTAGCATGCACCCATGGTGTGATAGTCGACCTTGCCGGCCGGACTTTTTTCGTTGCTGTATTTCGTGTTGTCGCGCGCGAGTATCCGGTACCACGCACCCCATTTGTGATCGACGAAATGGTCCCAGCTGTAGGTCCACAAACGGTCGTAATCGGTCCAGTAACGCGCTGCCGTAGCCGAATCACCGGCTTGCGCGGCGAGCAACGCGGCGGCGGCCAATGACTCTGCCTGGACCCAGAAATACTTGTCTTCGTCGTAGAACTCGCCCTTGATATCGAAACCGTAAACCATCCCGCCGTGTTCGTGGTCCCAGGAAAATTCCAGCGCACGATCAAACAGTTCTCGTGCGCGCGTGACGTGCCACGGGTCCGGACGATGCCGGTCGAGAATCAGCAGCAGCTTCGCCCATTCGGTCTGATGGCCCGGCTGGAATCCCCACGGCCGGAAGATGTTGGTCTTGTCGCCCTTGTTGTATTCCCAGTCGACCGACCAGTCCGGCTTGTAGTGCTCCCAGACCAGGCCGCCGGCAAGCTCAGCCTGACGATTCACCATGTTGTCCGCAAGCAGCGCGGCACGGTCCAGGTAACGCACATCCTGCGACGCCTCGAACGCAGCGAGCATCGCTTCGCAGGCATGCATGTTGGCGTTTTGTCCGCGATAGTCCGACACCACCCAGTCCGCGCTCGCTTCGTCTTTGTACAGGCCGTGAGCCGCGTCCCAGAAGTGCGTTTCCATCAGGTCCCAGGTTTCTTCCAGGTACCCGCGCGCTTCTTCAAACCCTGCTTCCAGCGCCTTCGCATACGCCAGCACGACGAACGCGAGGCCGTAGCAATGATTGGTGGCATCGGTGACATCGCGGCCGCTGAGCGTCCACGCATAACCACCGGTCTGCGGGTTACGATGAAACTCACGCAAGTATTCAATGCCATGACGCACGCCGCCGCGATACTCATCGAGGCCAAAGTGCTTGTACGCCATTGCATAGTTGAAAACGAAGCGCGTGCTCGACACCAGATGCCGCGACTTGCGGTCATAAATCGTGCCGTCATCCTTGTAGAAATGATAGAAACCGCCCGCCGGGTCCATGCAGTGCGGGTGATAAAACGTCATGGTCCGCAGTGCGTGATCGAGCAGGAACTCACGCGAGCGAAAGTCGGGATGGTCGGGATGTGTAGCCGGGGACGTGGTTGTATCGGACATATTCGTATGAGGCTGTTCGTGCTGTCTTTGGATTCGCTTGGGCGAGCGTTAGTGTAAGCGGAGGTCGAAACGTGCGCTAAAACCAGCTCGCGTTACGCTGGTATAAATCGATGAAACGTGTATGACGGAGCGCCAAAGCCCCGTCGCTATCTGCACCACCCGGCGATGCAACCAGCGTCGCCGACGGCGCCAGCGCCGCCAGATCCGCCGCGTGCCAGGACCCGAGCGCGATGCCGCCAAGGATCGCCGCGCCGCGCGTCGCCGCGTTCGGGCAATCGACGGCTTGCAGGTCGGCGTCCAGCGCGTCGGCAAGAAGCTGACGCCAGCGCGGATCGATCGAGCCGCCGCCGGCAAGCCGCAGGGTTCGTACCGCGGCCGAGGGTCCCGCGTTCAGACGAATGGCATCGAGGCCGGCACGCAAGGCAAACGCTACGCCTTCGAAAGCCGCGCGCATCATCGTGCCGCGTGTGTCGCCAAGACCCAAGCCGAGCCACCCGCCCCTCGCCGATGGATTCATCCACGGCGAACGTTCGCCGCTCACGTACGGCAAGAACGTCACGCGCGTGGATGCCAGCGCACTGAACGCGTCTTCATAAGCGCTTGGCCAGTCCTGGTAGCCGAGCCAGCCGCGCACCGCTTCGAGCGCCACGCCCACGTTCTGCATCGCCGCCATCCGATACCACTGGTCAGTCGCCGCGCGATACGCGTGCAGGCCGATGACAGAGGCCGGCGCATCCGTCGACATCACCACGACCTGCCCGCCGCTGCCGGTGGTCAGCAACGCGTCGCCATCGGCAAAAAGACCACTGCCGAGCGCGGCGCAAGCAGTGTCACCCGCGCCCACGGCCAGCACTATTCCGGCGCGCAGCCCGAGCAGTTTCGCGCCCTCCGCGTTCAACGTGCCGGCCGCTGCATACGATGGCGCGAGCGGCGCGAACCACTCGCGCCGCAGCCCGATTTCCGCGATAAGCGCGTCGTCCCACACGCCCGAAGGTGCGGCGAGCGCGGTGGCGCACGCGTCCGACGGATCAGTGCAGACTTCGCCGCCCAACGCCGTGCGCAGCCAGTCTTTCGGCTGCAAGGCCCAGCGTGTCTTGCTCATCACTGCGGGCTCGTTCACCGCGAGCCAGCGCAGCAGCGGCCCCGCCATGCCGGGCGCGACGGGATTCGGTTGCGGCGGGCCCCACGCGTCGAGCAAATCGAGCGCGCGGGTATCGGGCCATAACATAGCGGGACGCAGCGCGTGGTTGTTCTCGTCGGTGACTACGACGCCATGCATCTGCCCGGAGAAACCGATTGCATTCACCTGCTCGCGCTCATGGGCGGGCAGGCGTGCGGCTGCATCGCGTAGTGCATTCCACCAGGATTCGACGGGCGTTTCGGCCCAGCCGGGAAACGGCGTCGTGACTGTGTATGCGGCGCTCGCGAAGGCACGTTCGTGACCGTTTTCATCGACGATAGCGAGTTTCAGCGATGCCGTGCCCAGATCGATGCCAAGAAATCGCATGGAGATTCGTAGAAAAATAAGCTGAAAAACGGGTTGCGACGGGTTTACCCGCTGCCCACGCCGCGCCTCTGGAAAACAGACTATGCGGTGCGGCGGATAACCATCATAACCACGCCTCGTATCTGGACGCCTTGCCAAGTGCGACGCAAATCGTCCTTCGCCCGCCAGCCGTGGCTTCACTGCGCCAGACGCGATATTAAGGCACTCGCGGCATATCAGCGCGGCTAAGGGGGCCATACGCCAACGTCGACTTGTTCTCATTTTTTGCGCCGCTTACCTTGAATCACTAATTCGAGGGACACGCTCGGATCAACGCAAACAACTTGCATGGGACCGAAGTAAGGCGCTAAAGCGCCAACTCCGGTCGACATTGGAGACAGAAACGACATGGCATCAATCCCGGTTCACCCGTGCGACGAACGGTTACCCGCCGCCCAGCTGCTTACGCTAGGCATTCAGCATGTACTCGTGATGTACGCAGGCGCCGTCGCGGTCCCGCTGATTCTCGGCGCGGCGCTCAAGCTGCCGAAAGACCAGATCGCGTTCCTCATCAGCGCCGATCTGTTCTCGTGCGGCGTCGCGACTCTTATCCAGACGTTGGGCCTGTGGATCTTCGGCATCCGCTTGCCGGTCATCATGGGCTGCACGTTTGCCGCCGTCGGCCCGATGGTCGCTATCGGCACGAATCCGGGGCTCGGCATTCTCGACATATTCGGCGCGACGATCGCAGCGGGCGTGGTGGGGATTTTTCTCGCGCCGATGATCGGCAAGCTGCTGCGCTTTTTCCCGCCCGTGGTGGTCGGCACGGTGATCGCGGTGATCGGTTTGTCGCTGATGGGCGTGGGTATCAACTGGGCGGCCGGCGGTGTCGGGAACCCGGAGTACGGCAATCCGGTTTATCTGCTGCTGGCGCTTGTCGTGCTCACCTTGATCCTGATGATCAACAAATTTGCACGCGGGTTTGTCGCGAATATTTCGGTGTTGCTCGGGATCGTGGCGGGGTTCGGGATTGCCATGTCGCTTGGGCGCGTCGATCTCAACGGCGTGACGAACGCGCCGTGGGTCGGCATCGTGTTGCCGTTTCACTTCGGCTTGCCGCACTTCGACCCGCTTTCCATTGCAACGATGGTCATCGTCATGTTCGTGACCTTCATCGAATCGACGGGCATGTTCCTGGCCGTCGGTGACATGGTCGAGCGTCCCGTCGATCAGGATGCGCTGGTGCGCGGACTGAGAGTGGATGGATTGGGCACGCTGATTGGCGGGATCTTCAACTCGTTTCCGCATACGTCGTTCTCGCAGAACGTCGGGCTGATCGGCGTCACGGGTGTGAAGAGCCGCTTCGTCTGTGCGACCGGCGGCGTGATCCTCGTGGCGCTCGGGCTGTTTCCGAAGATGGCGCAGGTGGTGGCATCGGTACCGCCGTTCGTGCTCGGCGGCGCGGGCATCGTCATGTTCGGCATGGTCGCGGCGAACGGGATCAAGGTGCTGTCGAAGGTCGACTTCGTCAAGAACCACCACAACTTGTTTATCGTCGCGGTGAGTATTGGCCTGGGACTCGTGCCGGTGGTCGCGCCGAAGTTCTTCTCGCAGTTACCGCACGCGCTGGAACCCATTCTTCATAGCGGAATCTTGCTGGCGTCGGTGTCGGCGGTGCTGCTGAATATTGTGTTTAACGGGGTGAAGAAGGAACGCGACGCGACCTGCGCGATCCGTCATGCCGGAAGGGATTTCGATGGGACGGCGAAGGTGAAGCACTGAGGAAACGCATCAAGACCATTCATAAAATTCCTTGCGCGAATCGATGTCAGTGCAAACCTGAGAGACCAATAAAAAAACCGCAGCCCCAAAAGGCTGCGGTTTTTCAACATCTGAACCACCTACAAATTTACCCTGCCGATCCCACTGTTTTCCCCTCGGCATCAACCTGCGGCTTCGCCGCCGGCACCAGATGTTGTACCGGTACCAGCTTCGCAGAACCCGCCGAAGCCGAAGCCGAGCTGACCGTCGTACCGGAAGCCGCAGGCGCAACAGCTGCCGTCGGCGTGCCGATATCACGGTAATTCGGCATTGCATCCGAAGGACGTGGCTGATCGCCCGCATGCTCGACCCAGCCGCCGCCCAGCTCACGATACAAATCGACGAGATTCGTCACCCGGTTCAGCCGCGCCGTAATCAGCAACTGCTGCGCGGTGTACAGGTTCGTCTGGGCCGTCAGCACGCTCAGATAGTTGTCCACGCCGTTGCGATACCGCATATCCGACAGCTCCAGCCCGCGAGCCTGCGACTTCACATACAACTCCAGCGCCTTGATCTGCTCGTCGTACGTGCCGCGCGCGGCCAGGCCGTCCGCTACTTCGCGGAACGCCGTCTGGATCGCCTTCTCGTAATTCGCGATCTCGATGCGCTTCTGGATCTGAGCCAGATCCAGGTTGGCCAGGTTAGCGCCGCCCTCGAAAATCGGAATCGAGATTTGCGGTGCGAACGACCACGCCGCCGAACCCGGCTTGAACAACGTGCCAAGCGAAGGCGCCAGCGTCCCGAAGTTACCCGTCAGTGAAATCTTCGGGAAAAACGCCGCACGCGCCGCACCGATGTTCGCGTTCGCCGCGAGCAGCGAATGCTCCGCCGACGCAATATCCGGGCGCCGCACAAGCAGGTCCGAAGGCAGCCCGGCGGGGATATCGGCGAGCAGATTCTGGCTGTCGAGCGGCAGGCCCGGCGGCAAATCTGCCGGCAACGGCTCACCGATCAGCAGCACCAGCGCATTCTCGGCCTGCGCCCGCAGACGCAATTGCGACTGCAGGTTGGCGGCAGCCTGCTGCAGGATGCCCTCGGACTGAGTCACGTCGAGCTCGGTGCCCACGCCGTTATCGAATTGCAGCTTCGTGATCCGATACGACTCCTGCGCCGTCTTCAGCGTATTGCGCGTGACGGTGAGCTGGTCGTCGTCCGAAAGCATGGTCAGGTACTGGTCGGCGACTTGCGACACCAGCGAGATTTCCGCCGCCTTGCGTGTTTCCGCGAGCGCGAAATACTGCTCGAGCGCCTGATCCTTCAAGCTCTGAATCCGCCCGAAGAAGTCGATTTCCCAGGACGCGTTCACCCCGACCGAATAGTCGGTAGAGAGCGTCTGATTAAACAACGACAGATCCCTCGGTGTTCGCGTCTTGGTCTGCGACCCGACTGCGTCAAGCGTGGGCAGCAACTCGGAACGCGTGATCTGATACTGCGAGCGCGCCGCGGCCACGTTGAGCATGGACACGCGCAGATCGCGGTTGTTCTTCAGCGCGATTGCAACGATCTGCTGCAAGCGCGCGTCGACGAAGAAATCGCGCCAGCCGATGTCCACCGCCGGCTTTACCTGCGCCGCGCCGCCTGGCGAAGCCGCGTCCGGCTGCCTGTCATAGATGCCGCCCGTCGGGAACGTCTGGTCGACGGGCGCCGCCGGGCGCTCGTACTTCGGCGCCATCGTGCAGCCAGCCGCAAAAAGCGCGACCGCTGCCGCTATCAAGGAGTGTTTTAGCATCTCAATGTCCTTCCTTGGCCGGAGCAGGCGTGCCGCCGTGGTCACCATTGCCGCCGTTGCCATCGCCGTCGTGTTCGTGGTGCGGCGTACCCTTGTCGTGGCTGATTTTGCTGATCACCACAAAGAACATCGGGATCATGAAAATTGCCAGGAAGGTTGCGGTCAACATCCCGCCGATCACGCCTGTACCAATTGCGTGCTGGCTGGCTGAACCCGCGCCGTTACTGATTGCAAGCGGCAGCACGCCGAGAATGAACGCCAGCGACGTCATCAGAATCGGGCGCAACCGCAAGCGCGCCGCTTCCATTGCCGCTTCGACCGTGGTCCTGCCCTGACTGCGCAAATCGCGTGCGAATTCCACGATCAAAATCGCGTTTTTCGCCGACAACCCCACCGTAGTCAGCAAGCCGACCTGGAAGAACACGTCGTTTTCGAGCCCGCGCAAGGTGGCCGCGAGCAACGCGCCCAAAATACCGAGCGGCACGACCATGATCACCGAGAACGGAATCGACCAGCTTTCATACAACGCCGCGAGACACAGGAACACGACGAGAATCGAGATGCCGTAAAGAATTGGCGCCTGCGAACCCGACTGGCGTTCCTGCAACGACAAGCCCGTCCATTCGTAACCAATACCGGCCGGCAACTTCGCCGCGATCGCCTCGATGGCCTGCATGGCCTGACCCGTCGATTTACCCGGCGCTGCCGCACCCTGGATTTCCACTGCGGAAATACCGTTGTAGCGTTCGAGCTTCGGCGAACCGTAGATCCATTCGCCCGTACCGAATGCACCGAACGGAACCATCGCGCCGGCACTATTGCGCACGTACCACTTGTTCAGGTCTTCCGGGCTCATGCGGAACTGCGCGTCGCCCTGTACGTAGACCTTCTTGATCCGGTTATCGACGTCCAGGAAGTTGTTCACGTACGACGAAGCCCACGCGATCGAGAACACGTTGTCGATGGTCGCAGGCGACAGACCCAGCGCGTTCGCCTTCTCGCGATCCACGTTCACCTTGAACTGCGGCGTATCGTTCAGGCCGTTAGGACGAACCTGCGCGAGCGTGGGATCTTTCGCCGCCATGCCGAGCAGCATGTTGCGCGCTTCCATCAGCTTTGCGTGACCAACACCCGAGCGATCCTCCAACTCGAAGTCGAAGCCCGACGCCGTGCCCAGTTCCGGAATGGACGGCGGATTGACCGGGATGATCATCGCGTCCTTATAGCCCGCGAAGTGCCCGAACATGCGCCCGACCAGCGCGCCCACCTTCTGGTCCGCGCGCTGCCGTTCGCCGTAGTCCTTCATCCGCACGAACACCAGGCCCGCGTTCTGGCCGCGGCCCGCGAAGCTGAAGCCGTTCACCGTAAAGACCGCTTCGACGATGTCTTTCTGGTCCGTCAGCAGCCAGTTGGTTACGTCGGCGAGCACCTTGGCCGTACGCTCCTGCGTCGAACCCGCCGGCGCCTGGACGAGCACGAACATCGTGCCCTGGTCTTCGTCAGGCAAGAACGACTTCGGCAGGCGAACGAACAGGAAACCCACCGCGACGATCACGACCAGATAGATGATCAGCCAGCGGCCCGAGCGGCGGATAACGTGCTGCACGCCGCTGTGATACTTGTCCTGGCTCTTGGCGAAAGTGCGGTTGAACCAGCCGAAGAACCCCTTCTTCTCGTCGTGATGACCCTTCTCGATTGGCTTCAGGAGGGTCGCGCACAATGCCGGCGTCAAGATCAACGCGGTCAGCACGGACAAGATCATGGCCGCGACAATAGTCAGCGAAAACTGCCGGTAGATCGCGCCCACCGACCCGCCCGAGAACGCCACCGGCACGAACACGGCCGACAGCACGAGCGCGACGCCCACCAGCGCGCCGGTAATCTGGTCCATCGCCTTGCGGGTGGCATCCCTTGGAGACAAGCCCTCCTCGGCCATCACCCGCTCGACGTTTTCCACCACCACGATCGCATCGTCCACCAGCAAGCCGATGGCCAGCACCAGCCCGAACATGGAGAGCGTATTGATGGAGAAACCCACCAGCCCCATGACCGCGAAGGTACCCAGCAGCACGACCGGCACGGCGATGGTCGGGATCAGCGTGGCCCGCAGGTTCTGCAGGAACAGATACATGACCAGGAACACCAGCACGATCCCTTCGATCAGCGTCTTGACCACTTCCTCAATAGACAGCTTCACGAACGGCGTGGTGTCGTACGGATACTTCACGACCAGGCCTGGCGGGAAATACTTCGACAGGTCGTCGATCTTCGCGCGCACCAGTTTCGCCGTGTTCAGCGCGTTGGCGCCCGTGGCGAGCTGGATACCGAAGCCGGCGGTCGGCTGACCGTTGTACTTCGTGTCGAAGTTGTAGTTTTCACCGCCCAGCTCGATGCGCGACACGTCCTTCAGGCGCACTTGCGAGCCATCCTGATTCACCTTCAGCAGGATGTTGCCGAACTGCTCAGGCGTTTGCAGCAACGTGGCTTCCGTAATGGTCGCCTGCAGCATCTGGCCCGGCACCGCCGGCGTACCGCCCAGGCCGCCGCCTGCCACCTGCACGTTCTGCGCGGCGACAGCGTTCGTCACGTCGAGCGGCGTCAACGCGAAGTTGTTCAGCTTGGTCGCATCCAGCCAGATCCGCATGGCGAATTGCGAGCCGAACAACGTCACCGTCCCCACCCCGTCGATACGGCTGACCGGATCTTCCACCTTCGACGCCACGTAGTTAGCGAGGTCGTAACGGCCCATGCTGCCGTCTGTGGAAACGAATGCCATCACCATCAAGAAGCTGCTGCTCGACTTCGTCACCTTGGAGCCGAGCTGCTGAACGGCTTGCGGCAAGAGCGGCGTCGCGAGTTGCAGCTTGTTCTGCACCTGCACCTGCGCGATGTCCGGATTCGTACCGGCCGCGAAGGTCAGCGTAATGGTGGCCGTGCCGGAGTCATCACTGGTGGAAGACAGGTAGAGCAAGTGATCGAGGCCGCTCATCTGCTGCTCGATCACCTGCGTTACCGTGTTTTCCACCGTGCTGGCGGACGCACCCGGGTACGTAGCACTGATCTGAATGGCCGGCGGTGCGATGGTCGGATACTGCGCGACCGGCAAGGTGAAGATCGAAGCGATCCCCGCCAGCATCAGAATAATGGCGATCACCCACGCAAAAATCGGGCGATCGATAAAGAACTTTGCCATGAAACAGGCTCCCTTTTATTGCGCCTGATTACGCGCCTGATGCCGCGGATGCGGGTGCCGGATTGCTCGAAGCCGCCGCGCCGCTTGCGCCAGCGACGGCAGCAGCCGGAGCCGCGCCCGCGTCAGCGTCTGACGCCGCCTGAGCCGGCAGTTGCGCATCGACAGCCTTCACGGTTGCACCGGGCCGCGCTTTTTCCGTTCCCTGCACGATCACGCGATCGCCGGGATTCAGGCCGCTATCCACGACCCACTTGTCGCCGTAGGTACCCGACGTCACCAGTTGACGCAACACGACCTTGTTGTCCGGGCCGACCACCAGCGCCGTCGGCTGGCCCTTCTGGTCATGCGTCACGCCGACTTGCGGGACCACCAGCGCCTTGTCGTTCACACCCTCGTCAATACTGGCGCGCACGAACATGCCCGGCAGCAGCACGCGGTCCTTGTTCGGGAAAATCGCGCGCACCGTGACCGAACCGGTGCCCTGGTCCACGCTCACGTCGGAGAACTGCAACTTGCCCGGTTCCGGATACGTGCGGCCATCTTCCAGGGTCAGCGTGACCTTGGCGGCGTTGACGCCGCTGGTTTGCAAGCGGCCTTCCTGGATATCGCGGCGCAGCTTGAGACCGTCCACGCTCGATTGCGTCAGGTCGACATAGACCGGATCGAGTTGTTGCACGGTGGTCAGCAGCGTCGCGGCGCTAGCCTGCACGTAAGCACCCGGCGTGACCTGCGACAAACCCGTGCGGCCCGTGATAGGCGAGACTACGTCCGTATAACCGAGGTTGATCTGCGCGGTGTCTACTGCGGCCTTGCCTGACGCGACGTCGGCCACGGCCTGCCCTTGAGTCGCCACGGCGTTGTCGTAGTCCTGCTTGCTGACCGCGTTTGCCGCGACGAGGATCTTGTAGCGCGCCGCCAGGGCGTTCTGCGTGATCACGTTGGCCTGCGCCTTGGCGAGCGTCGCCTTGGCGGTATTCAGCGCCGCGATGTACGGCGCCGGATCAATCTTGTAGAGTCGCTCGCCAGCCTTCACGTCCGCGCCTTCCGTGAAATCACGGCGCAACACAATGCCGTCGACCCGTGCACGAACCTGGGCGACAAGAAACGCGCTCGTGCGGCCGGGCAGTTCGCTCACGACAGGAACGGTGGTGGGTTGAATCGTGACGACCCCGACTTCGGGCGTCTGGGGCGGCGGTGCTGATTGTTTTTGTCCGCAGGCTGCAAGAATCACGGCAGCCGTCGCGGCACTGATTAAGCGGAATGGAACCCGTTCGACGCGCATGGAGCGACCTCTGTCAAAGACTGAGATTGAAATAAGTGCGCGGCCGCCTTCTACGGGCGGGCCGCTACGAGCGTCTGAAGACGCTTACCAGTAGCCATTGGGCGCAAAAACCAGTGCCCCGACCATCATTGTTCCTCCGCGCCGGGAGCCGTCTCTATGTACGGCTGCCGCTGACAACGACCTTAGGGATGGACCACGCGGACGGACGGCGGAATGAAAGCTGTGTCGGATATTAACCGGTCAGTGCTACTTGGGCTATCGTTGGACGGATGGTATTGTATATACATTCATGAATGAACGTAAAAGAGACGATCGTACGTGAACAAGAGCAGTGCGAGGGGAATCGTCTCGAAGGGCTGGCGAGCGATGAACAAATGGTTGACGTCGCTGCTGTACAAATGTAAGACGGCGCTCATTTATCGCGCCGAGGCGAGCTAGCTGGGACCCACGAAACAATGGTCAGACGAACCAAGGAAGAAGCGGCGGAGACGCGCAATAGTATTCTCGATGCGGCAGAACGGGTTTTTTTCGAGAAAGGCGTTTCGCGCACCACACTAGCCGACATCGCGCTGGAAGCCGGCGTTACGCGCGGCGCAATCTATTGGCATTTTGCAAACAAGGGCGACCTGTTCACCGCCATGTTCGACCGCAGCCTGTTGCCGCTGGATGAACTGGTCGAAGCAACGCTCGACACCAAAGAGGCCGATCCGCTTGGCCGGATCCGCGACATCTTCATCTGGTGCATGCGCAATATCGCGCTCGACGAGCAGCGCCGGCGCGTATTCGACATCCTGTTTCTGAAATGTGAGTTCGTGGAAGACATGGGGCCGGTGCGCGAGCGGCATCAGACGAACATGCGCGAGGGGAAAGAGAAGATCGAGCGCGGACTGCGCAATGCGGTTGATAAAGGCCAGTTGCCGGCGTTGCTCGATACACATCACGCCACCACCATCCTGCACGCGCTCTTCACCGGCATTCTGTACGACTCACTGATGTGGCCCGAGAGCATCGACCTCAAGAATGATGCAGAGCGCCTGATCGATTCCTGTTTCGACGTCATGCGCTACAGCCCCCACATGCTGCTGCGTCCCGCCGGACCTCTGTAACCGCGGGCTAGCCGAAAATGCCGGCGCTGCTATCGCAGGCCGTAGCGCTGCGCGAGAAACAGGAACACGGCGACACAGCAGATCATCGCGACCCACGCCCATGCGGGCAGGCTGTGCGGATGAGGATGGCGAGGCGCGTGACCGGGCAACCGGTGGCGCAATACACCGCCAATAGCATCGGCGGTTGCCGCCGTGCGGGATTTTTGCGCGGCCGGCGTGCCGTGACGCGCGAACGCCGCCGACATGGAGATCGGTCGCAAGAATACGTGCCGGCGCGAAACAGCGGGGCCGGGCACAACCGCCGGCGGCTGACCATGCTTCGCGCGTACGACTTCGCAGAATTCGATAAAAAAATCGTCGGCAACTTCGCGCAGCGAGTTTTCGATCTGGCGTGCCGGCAAACCTGCCAGCGGCCCGGTGAGCGTCGCCCAGACGGTGTATTCAATCCACGTCGATGCGCTGTTCGCGTCCGGAATCAGCGCCACCGCGATTTGTCCGCGCAACGATCCCACGCCTTCGCCACGCGCCTTGAAACTGAGGGTTTGCGCGTCGACATCGCCGGATTGGCCATCATGGCGCGGCAAACGGGTTGCGTCGGCAACATGTGCCCGGATCGCGTAGTGCGCCCGCAACGCGCCAAGCGGCACCGTCAGCCTCAACGTGTATTCGCCACCGGCAAGACGCACCAGCGATTCGCAGTTATCGATACTCGCGCGCACCAGCGCAAGATCTCCCAAAGCCTCGCGCACCTGAGCGGGTTCGAGCGGAATGCATAAGGCATCGGCTACTTCCATCGGGCCCTCCCGTTGTGTCGACCAGAGTTGGCGCTTCAGCGCTTACTCTGGTCCCATGCAGGTATCTGCGGTCGACCAGAGTTGGCGCTTCAGCGCCTACTCTGGTCCCATAGCGCTTGCTCTGGTCCCATGCCAGTCGACTGTTTTGATTTCGACCTGGCGTTTCAGGTACCCGCCGTCTCGTCGATACGATCGATCCGCGACGGATAAAACGCCAGATAATTTTTAATTTGCGCGACGCCTTCTTTCGGCTGCTCGTAACTCCAGACGGCGTTTTCGACCGGACCGTCCTCCGTCAGCAGATGGTAGTACGTAGCATCGCCCTTGTAGGGGCAATGCGAGGTATGCGTGGATTTTGAGAGCCGTGCCAGGTTGACGTCGGCGCGCGGGAAATAATGCACCGGATCGTTGCCCGTTTCGATCAGCGTCAAGGCTGCGCGGGTGTCGGCGAATGTCACGCCCTGATGAATCACGCGATGGCGTCGCGTATTCAGCGAGATTTCAATGTGATGGGTGTCGGTGCTCATCGCGCGCTCCCGGTACAAAAAAACTAAACCGCCACCGCCGCGTTTGCAGCAGCGACATAAAAAAACCACGGGTTTTCCGGGACCCGTGGCTTTCATTATGAGACAACTTTGGGGTGCCTGTGCAAGCCCCGCCAACGTCTTTGGTACCTGCGCCACACCCTGGGCCATATTTAAAGCATCGCCGCAGTCGTTTGTTTCATATGCGGTTTTGCGTACGGTTTCCCACTGCGGCGCATGGTGCGTCTGATGGTGTTTAAACGTTTATTGCATGGACCAATGGAAATCAGCCTTCGCTCCACCGTTACCGGCCACCGTCACCCCTTGCTTCTTTTCTGAATCCTTGTAGCGGGCATAGACCGTGTAGCGGCCTGGAGGCAGCTTCACCAGCATGTACGGACCCATGGCGTCGGTCTTGAGCACCTCGGCGTTCTTTGCATCGGCAATCCGCACGTGGACGTCAGAGAGATAGTCCGACGTCGGCCCCGTGAAACGCAACGAAAGCGGCCAATGCGCCTGCTCGCGAATCAGCGCGTGCGATTCGTCCAACCCCACGCCGCCGGACGTGAACGAAACGTCGCCCTGTGTCTGGATCTGCGGCAGCCCGCCGCCGTTCGTGTTGCCGGCGCTGCTCGTGTCGCTCGTTCCCCCGCCCACGGTCTGCGCGAATGCACCGCCAGCCATCCCGAACGTCGTCACGGCCGCTAGCAGGGCAATGGACGCCTTTCTCACGGCGGACCTGTGGTGTTTAGTCAACGCGCCGGTGTTTGCTTCAGTGTTTGACTCGGTAGTTGCTTCAATCGCTGCTTTAGTCGTCTTGGTCATCGTGATCGGCTCCTTATGGACTTCAGACGCCTTCATCGGCGTTCCGCTTGTCTCCCGCCGTCCAGCACACGATGTTTCAGGCAGTCGGGCCGAAGCGGTTCGGGAGAGAAGCTATGAGCACGGTTCGTACCTGCATCTACCCTATTTTCAGGGCGGCGCCGTTGCCTACCCGGCGCCGCCCTGTTCCCGCATCGGCCGACGTTCAGTCCGCATTTAAATAAATCACCCGGCAATCATCCCCAATCAGCCGAGATCCACCGGCACGAAGATTTGCGCATCGTCGCGCTGGATCAGCAACGCGATGCTGTCGCCAGCGTGAGCCACCATCGTCTTCAATTGCTGCACAGTCGTGACAGGCTGGCCGTTGACCGCCAGGATCACGTCGCCCGCCTGGATGCCTGCGCTTTCCGCCGCGCCGCCCGCCTGTTGCACGAGCAGACCACGCGACAGCGATGCACTCTGCTTCTCTTCAGGCGTCAGTGGCCGGACCGCGACGCCCAGCCGCGCATCCTGCGATGCCGAATCGGCCTTGTCGGCACCCTGCCCCGCGCTTGCGGTCTTGGCATCGGACAACGTCCCCACGGTCACGCTCAGGTCCTTCGTAGCCTTGTCACGCCAGACCTGCACCTTCGTCGTGGTGCCCGGCGCGAGCGCCGCCACCTGCGACGGCAACGCGTTCGAATCCGCAACCGGCTGGCCATCGACTGAGAGGATCACGTCGCCGGGCTGCAGGCCGGCCTTCGCCGCCGGACCGCCCGCTTCAACCGAACTCACGAGCGCGCCATTCGGGCTTTGCAGGCCGAACGACTTCGCGAGCGTCTGGTCCATGCCCTGCACGGTCACGCCAAGACGGCCGCGATCCACGTGGCCCGTCTTCACCAGCGCGTCTTTCACCTTCATGGCTTCATTGATCGGGATTGCGAACGAAAGCCCCTGGAAGCCACCGGTCTGCGAATAGATCATCGAGTTGATGCCGATCACTTCGCCTTGCAGGTTGAAAAGCGGGCCGCCGGAATTACCCGGATTCACCGGCACGTCAGTCTGGATGAACGGCGTGTAGTTCTCGTTCGGCAACGAGCGCGATTTCGCGCTGATGATGCCGGACGTCACGGTGTTATCGAACCCGTAAGGCGAGCCGATCGCGACCACCCACTGGCCGACCTTGCTGCCGTTCGGATCGCCAATCTTGACGGTCGGCAGGTTCTTCGCATCGATCTTCAGCACGGCGACATCCGACTGCTTGTCCGAGCCGATTACTTTCGCGCGGTATTCGCGTTTGTCGGTGGTCTTGACCGTGACGACGTTCGCGCCATCCACCACGTGCGCATTGGTCAGGATATAACCATCGCTACTCACGATAAAGCCCGAACCCAGGCTTTCGCTGGGGGTATCGGCGGCGTTCTGGCCGTCGTTGCCGCCCATGCCCGGCACGCCATTACCGTAGAAGTGCTTGAAGAACTGGTAGAACGGATCGCTCGGATCGATCGGCAATTGCGGATTGCCGCCATTCCCGCCGCCATTCATGCCGTTGCGGCGCGACGCGGTCTTGACCACGTGCTTCGCGCTGATGTTGACGACCGCCGGGCCGTAGGTTTCGACCAGGCCGGAGAAATCCGGAATACCGGTCTTTGCAGCGGCTTCGGCCGGCATCATGGCGGCTTGTGCCGGCGTGATGACCTGCGGTGCCGGGACGTTCCGGTTTCCTGCGACGTAACCCGCCGACAGGGCGGCGGCAACGGCTACCGCAATGGCGCTGCGGGAAATGATCTTCGAATTCATCGTGTGCTCCTCGGGGATGCGCTTCAGAATGAAACGAAGATTACGAGGCGCCGCTTAAAGGGCACTTAAAGCGGGGTATTTAAAGCAGATTTGAATTGAATGGAGACCAGCAAACCGCCGCTTTTCGATTCGGCGAGCGAAACTTTCGCGTCATGCTGCATCGCGATCCGGCGCACGATCGCGAGGCCCAGGCCGCTGCCCGCCACGTCGGTGCGCGCCCGGCTGGCGCCCATTCCCGCTCGATAAAACCGGTCGAACACCCGCTCGCGCTCATCGGCGGGAATGCCCGGGCCCGTATCGGCGATTTCCACCGTGGGAGTGCCGTTGTCCACCTGCAGGCAGACGTCCACCCGTCCGCCATCGGGCGTGTATTTCGTGGCGTTGTCGATGAGATTGTTGAACATCACGCGCAACGCGTTGGCATCGCCGGAAATGGTTGCCGGTTCGTTCGCTTCAATGCCCAGGTCGACACCGCGCTGTTGCGCCACCAGCACGGACGCGCCAACGCATTCATCCAGCAGCGCGTGCAGGTCCACGGGCTTGGTTTCACGCTTGCCGTCGGGTTCGGAGCGCGCAAGTGCAAGCAGTTGCTCGGCCAGACGCGTGGCGCGCGTGATACCCGCTTGCAGGTCGTCGAGCGCTTCCTTGCGCGACTCGTCGTCCTTCGCGCGCGCCACCAGTTGCGACTGGATCTGCACGGCGGCGAGCGGCGTGCGAAGCTCGTGGGCGGCGTCGGCGACGAAAGCCTTTTGCGTATCCAGCGCGGTCGCGAGGCGGACGAGCAACGCGTTCAACGCGCGCACGACAGGCACGACTTCTTCCGGCAAACGGTTGTCGGGTAAAGGCTCCAGCGCTTCGGGATGGCGCGTGTCGAGCGCGCGGGTGACGCGTTGCAGCGGCTTCAAACCCCGTCCGACGATGATCCATATTGCCAGGCCGAGCAGCGGCAGCAGCACCACGAGCGGCCACAAGGTTCGCCATGCCACACCGGCCGCCAGCCGATTGCGGATGGACACCGGCTGCGCGAGCTGGACGACGTTATCGCCGACAATCGCGCTGTAGACGCGCCATACGCCGCGCGGCGTGGATTCGGTGGAAAAGCCCAGTTCCGCGTGGGGCGCAAGCGGTACGCGCGGGTGCGAGTAATACATGAGCACGCCGTTGCGGTTCCAGATCTGGATCACGACGCCCTCGTCGCTGTCGCTGCGCGATTGCAGCACGGACGAAAACGGTTCCGACGGCAGCGCGGCCGCAATCTGTTCCAGTTGATAATCAAACAGTTCGTTCGCTTCGGCCAGCGCCTGACGATAGATCAGCCAGCCCGCAAACCCCACGCCGACGATCACCAGTGCCAGCAGCCAGACCAGCAATTGGCGGCGAATGGAATGCATCAGGCTTCCTTCGACACCATGTAACCGAGTCCACGGACATTGCGGATGAGGTCAGGCCCGAGCTTTTTGCGCAGCGAATGGATGTAGACCTCGACCGTGTTACTGCCGATTTCCTCACCCCAGCCGTAGATTTTTTCTTCGAGCTGGCTCTTCGATAAAACCGCGCCCGGGCGTGCCATCAGGGCTTCGAGCAGCGCGAATTCGCGTGCCGAAAGGGCAATGGGGTTGCCTTCCAGCGTGACCTGGTGGCCCACGGGGTCCAGCGTTAATGCGCCGTGGCGGATCAGGGAGTCGCCGCGGCCGGCGTGGCGGCGGATCAGGGCGCGCATGCGGGCGCCCAGTTCGTCGAGGTCAAAGGGCTTGACCAGATAGTCGTCGGCGCCGGCGTCCAGGCCTTTTACCCGGTCGGCAATGGCGTCCCGAGCGGTGACGATCAGCACGGGCAATGCGTTGCCTTTTGCTCTCAGGCTTTTGAGGACATCGAGACCGTCGCGTTTCGGCAATCCCAGGTCCAGCAACATGAGATCGTAAGGTTCGCCGCCTACCGCCGTCAGGGCCGCTTCACCGTCCTGCACCCAGTCCACCGCGAATCCGTCGTTGCGCAGCGCCTTGCGGACGCCTTCCGCAATCATTCGGTCGTCTTCTACCAGTAGGATTCGCATCGATTTGGGTCACGGCTTGTCTCGGCTTTGCAGCCCGGACGATCATTCTAGCCGGGACGGGTTAAGGCGGGCTTAAAGGGGCCTTAAGACCAAGAGAAGCGGTTTTCCTAAATAGACCCGATCGACAGTCGGCCACTTCGCGAGCACGAACACCCAGATCATGATCAAGTTCACGATGGACACCAAAATGGCAAGTTAAGTATCCCCCTGCCGGAAAAGGCCGCCCGCTTGGTGGCGCTAAAATAGGGGAACATAAAAATGATGGCTGTTGTCATCAAAATTAGCCAATGCCAGATGCTCGATAGTCCCACGGCCCCCTTAGCACTTTGTTGTGAAGCTGTGCCGTGAAAGTGCGACTTGATCATGTCTCACTGGCTGCGGATTTTTCTGACTCGATAGCCGCATAGTGCGAAATAACAGAGGAAGAGAAGAGCGCCGACTAGTAGCGTAGCTATTGCCCAATAGAGCGCCAACGCGAGTGTTGCCATATCCTCTGGGTTTCCCAGATATTCGGCTCCGGTTACGGACAGGCAGAATCGAATAAATGTCTCCACAAACATCGGCATATTGAACGGGAGCGCGGCGATAACATACGTTAGTTGCCATCCTCCGATAGATGACGCCATGCCCCAAGCAACGTATCGCAATACCCGTTTCACAATGACATTTCTCACTTGACCTCGACTGTTCCATAGGCTCGCAACGTTGTGCCCGGTACTGGCAGGGTCTGTCCTTGCGAACGGATGAATTTTTGAAGGCGGTCGAACTCATAGGGGGTTACGACCGTAATGCAACCGTGACTTAATCCCAAGGGGCCTTTGGGGTGCAACCTGAAATTACCTCGCTTGATACCATTAATGTTTGTCGTGTCGCCCGATGTCGGATTCCAGAGCATGAACCAAGTACGTCTGTCGGTTGAACCGTAGCCGTGCGCCTCCCACCAATCGTATAGGAAACCCAAGTAGCCCCCCGACTGGCGGTCTACGAGGTAGTACGTCCCTTTCGGAAGCGGTCCGACGTTTTCCATAGCCGTTTCATCGGGATTGTCCAGGCCTTGATCGGTTCCCGAAAAGGCCGCAATTGGTGAGGTTCCCTCGCAGGTAAGGGGCGAAGTCGTGAGCTTGTTAAGAACAAAAGTGCATTTGACCGGCATTTGTTTTACCTCAGGTCACTTTGTCGTGTTGTCCTTGATGTACAACGTAGCGGTTACAGCGCCGCCACTTCCCCCTAACTGGTTCTGTACGAAGTATTCATGCTTCATCGTTGAAAAAGAAAGGTGTACGTCTTCGTGACAAACATCGCCGCCGCCGACAAGCTCAACTTGGGTGATGACCACGTCATACATGGTGATCTTGAGGTACTCGAATGGTAGCCCTCCCGCCTTTCGCATAGTCAATTGCATCTGGTCGATATGCTTACCCGTGAAACAATATTTGGCCAGGTTCGGGCTGGCGCGGTCTAGCTGGTGCGTGAATGCCAGATCGGAAACCGTGGCCTTACCCGCGCCGCCGCCGGAACCCGACATCATGGCGGATTGCTGCGAGACCTTCCAACGCCAACCGATCACATCGATCTCGTTCAGGTGCGAGGCATCCTGCGATTCGCCGTCAATGCCATTTATTTTAAGGAAAATATCCTGTGCCATGAAAATCTCGCAACCTTTAAATTTAGCAGTACTGGATGAAGACTCGTGTATACAAAACTGAAATGATTGCATAGCCGAGGAAGCCTAACCCGATAGTCAGGGAAGGAACCACTTTAAAGCGTTGAGCAAAAACATCGTCGGAGACGGGCAAGTACGAAAGTGCCCTTTTCTATTTTGATATATCAGATTGTTGATAACGATGGGCTAAATCTAGCAGATTGCTGGATGCTCATGTTTTTGGGATAACTGCCATCGCATTCGAATTTACAATCCTCACAAACAGCATCTCAATATTCCTAACGTTTCACGCGATTGCGCTGGTACATTGAGAACCGAGATATTCAACATACCGGAAAGTGCGATTGGCAAGACACCGCTGTTTGAGGTCACGCCAAGTGCGTTCGATGACGTTGGGTCCCGGCGCATATTTTGGCAATCATCCGACAGTCAGCCATGCCCGCTAGTCGAGCGCTTTGTCGTGAGTTTGCTGGTGCGGATGGGCCGTTATAGAGCACCATCACGATCGGATTGCCAGGTACACGGGAGTGACGTGCGCATCGCCGGTTCAGGTCCTCCGGCAGGCAAACGGAGAGGGTACGGCGCGCAGCAGCGCTGGTGAGAAGCGTCAGTTCCCGACTGTTGCATCCGGCAAGCCAACTTGCAGCGCTTGCGACTTTGGCCGGTGTCTCACCGCGAAGATCAGCTCTGCGCTCTGCCCATATATGAGCGAGGTTAGCATGCGAGAGCGCGTCGGATTCGTCCTGCGAGAACGGTCGAATCTCACCGCGCGCCTGCTGGCACAAAAGCTGCAACCGTACGCCCGAGCGCTCTGCCGCCTCTTGGTGCTACGCCCGCTCAGGGTGTGCCATAGCCGACGCCGGCCCCCTTCTTTGGGGCAGCATAATACTAGCCGTGCGCGATAGCGACGGCGCATCGGCGGTCGATTTCCGCCTCCAGGCACGGCAAGGTCCACAAAGTCGGTCCTGGTTCGCAGAGGATCACTCTCGCGCAGCCCACGGTTGCTTCGTCCGCGCTGCCCGGCCGACCGGTTCTTGGCAGGGCTTGAAATGCATCCACTCCGCCCGAGCTAATCGCCGCGTGGGATGGTGCACTCCTTCGGCTCGCGTGCCGATCACTCGCCGGACTGCCCGTCCGGACTCCAAGATTTGCACGCGCCCTATCGGCCTCCCGCCTGTCCGAGGATCGGCTCAATCGCATCAACGCTACTCGATCTTCCGCACTAACTGTCTGCTCGCATCTCTACCCTGCATCATCGCTCCGTATTCAATCCGACACCGGGCTGGTGCATTCGTGAGCATGATTGATGGAGTCTACTCAGAACTACCCATCAACGTCCCGCGCCAAACCCATCGAAGAATGCGCGCGCATTCAGCTCCAGCGTATCGATGTGATACCCGCCCTCCTGCACGATTAGCGTCGGCAATTTCAGTGCGCCAATCTGAGCGCCCAGCTTGCCGAAACCTTCGGTTGTCACCGCGACCATCGACTGGGGATCGTCCTTGTAGATGTCGAAGCCCAGCGCCAGCACCAGAACGTCCGGCTGGAAGCGCTCAAGCACACGCGTGGCGGTATCGAGGGAATCAAAAAACACGTCCTCCGATGACCCATGCGGCATCGGCAAATTCACGTTGTAACCGTCGCCGGCTGCCTCGCCACGCTCGTCGTCAAAGCCGGCCACGACCGGGTAGAAGTTCGTCGGGTCGCCGTGGATGGAGACGTACAGCACGTCGCTGCGATCGTAGAAGATTTCCTGTATTCCTTGGCCATGGTGCATGTCGGTATCGAGGATGGCGACGCGGCCGTATTTCCCACGCAGCGCCTGTGCCGCGATTGCTGCGTTGTTCAGGTAGCAGAAACCGCCCGCCGCTTCGGCGCGCGCATGATGCCCCGGCGGCCGGCACAACGCATACGCCTCGCGCGCGCCTTCGATGATCGCGTTCGCCCCCGCCAGCGCGCTTTGCGCTGACCAGTACGCGGATTCGTACGTGTCGGAGCCGACCGGGCAGCTGCCATCGGCGAGATAACGTGCTGCTTGTCCAAGCACGCCACGCAGCGGATTGTTCTCGCGGATGTACACGTTCGACATCACTTCATCGCCCCATTCGGCCGGCACCTTCTTCCACTCGCGATGCGCTTCCTCAAGGAAGCGCAAGTAGTTCATGCCATGCACGGCAGCGAGCGGCGCGGCGCCAAAGTCGGCGGGTTCGCGGACGTCGAATCCCATGGCCTTCGACGCCTCGACCAGCCGCAACGCGCGCTCGGCAATCTCCTGCGGCGTGCGCATCTGGCCACGAGAAAGATACGTGCGCGGATGATGTTTCAGCTGGGAGGGATGGAAATAAGTCAGCATTGTCCGGTCCTTGTTACGCGTCAACCGTCGCGCCGATCACCGCACGCGCCAGTACCGCATTGATCAAAACATTCGCGCCGCAGGTGACGTCTTCAGGGAGTGCATCCTCGGCTTCGTTATGCGAAAGACCATCTACACACGGGATAAAAACCATGGCCGTGGGCACGTGCCGCGCGAGGTGGATTGCATCGTGCCCCGCTCCGCTGACAATACGCTCGTATGCGTAGCCGAAGCCTTCCGCGGCTTCTTCCACGAGATCTACGCACGCGGAATCAAACGGCGTGGCAGGGCTTTTCCAGTATGTTGCGATGGCGGCTTCAAGCCCACGATCCCCGGCGATCTTGCCGAAGGCCGTGCGGACTTCGTGTTCCATCGCGTCGATTTTCTTGTCATCCGGATGACGCAGATCGACGGTGAACGCAACGCGCCCGGCAATGGTGTTACGCGATGAATTCGGCACGTCCACCTGACCAATCGTGACCAAGCCGAGCGGCGCGAAACGTTGCGCGATAGCTTCAAGTTCAAGCGCCATCGCCGCGCTCGCAAACAACGCGTCCTTCCGATACGGCATCGGCGTCGTGCCAGCGTGGGCGGCCACGCCCGTCACTTCGACATCAAGCCAGCGGATCGCCTGACCGCCTGTAACAACGCCGATAGGATTGCCGTGGCTCTCCAGAATGGGCCCTTGTTCGATATGCGCTTCGAAATACGAATCGACGTTCTCAACGCCAAGTCCGCGCGCTCCGGCGCAACCGATTTCGTTCAAAGCCTCGCGCAACGTCACGCCGTCTGCGTCCTTGGTCTGCAATGCTGTTTCCAGCGGCGTCGCGCCGACAAACACCGCCGAGCCGAGCATGGCCGGTGTGAAGCGCGCGCCCTCTTCGTTCGTCCACGAGACAATCTCGATGGGCTTCTCCGTCAACACGCCGTGATCGTTCAACGTGCGCACGACTTCGAGCGCGGCCAGAACGCCGTAGACGCCATCGAAGCGACCGCCTTCAGGCTGCGTATCCAGATGACTGCCAATCACCACGGATTTCGCTTTCGCATCCGAGCCTTCGCGACGCGCGAACAGGTTGCCGACTTCATCGGTACGCACGGTCATTCCCGCTTCGCTGCACCACGTGGCGAACAACTCGCGGCCACGCCGGTCTTCTTCCGTCAGCGCAAGACGACGCACGCCGCCCTTGGGCGTCGCGCCGATTTTCGCCATCTCCGTCAGGGTCGCCCACAGGCGTGGGCCGTCGATTTTCAACATGCTTCGTTATCCTCTAGATTCAACGAGTAGCCAGTGCTTCCGGGGCATCGGCGCGACGATGTTTCAGCGCATCAAGCGCGACGATCGACAGCAGCGAAATCCCGGCGAGACACGTATAAAACACCGCCAGCGGCCACCATTGCCCGGTGAATTTATGTGCAAGCCAGGTGCCCACGAGCGGCGTCAAGCCGCCCGCAATCGCGCCGCAGACCTGATACGAAATCGAGATCGCCGAGTACCGCACACGCACCGGGAACACGCCGCTGACAAAACCCGCGATGACCGAATAAAAGCTCGCCATGCAGACCACGGCAATCGCGATGCCGATAATCATCGACACCATGTTGCCGCTTTGCACGAGGATAAACATGGGGTACGGCGAGATCATCGCGCACAGGGCCGTGAGCTTCAGGAAGCGCGCACTGCCGATCTTTTCGGCGAGCAACGCGGCCAGCGGCTGTGTGAAGAACTGGATGATCGCAACCGCAAACAGGCAATCGAGGATCAGCGATTTCGTCACGCCCACATACTGCGTCGTGTACGAAATCATGAAGGTATTGGTGAAATACACGCCGGCGATGCCAATCGTATTTGCGCCGATGCAAAACGCGACCAGCGCGCCCGACGAGCGGAACACTTCGGCAATCGGCAATTCCACCGTGCGCCTGGACAGCTTCTCGCGCTCGAATTCCGGCGACTCGTTCACGCCCATTCGAATCAAGATGCCGACCACAAGCAACACCGCGCTCACCAGAAACGGCAGGCGCCAGCCCCACGCGATGAACGCCTCATGCGGCATCGACGTCACCGCGCGAAACGCGACCAGCGACAGGATTAGTCCGGCGGGGCTGCCGAGTTGCGCGAACGATGCGAAAAACGTCCGCCTTCCTTTAGGCGCATGTTCGGCCGCCATCAGCACCGCCCCGCCCCATTCGCCGCCCACTGCAATGCCCTGCACCACGCGCAGCAACACGAGCAGCACCGGCGCGAGCAGACCGACCTTCGCGTAAGCCGGCAGCAAGCCGACGCATACGGTCGCCACACCCATCATCATCAGCGTGGTCATCAGCGCTTTCTTGCGCCCGATCTTGTCGCCGAGATGACCGAAGATCAGGCCGCCCAAGGGCCGCGCGAAGAACCCGACGGCGAACGTGGCGAATGACGCCATCGTGCTGATGAACGGATCATGCGACGGAAAATACAGCTCGCCGAACACAAGCGCGGCGGCGGTGGCGTAGATATAAAAGTCGTACCACTCGATCATCGTACCGATGAAAGCGGCGGCCGCCGCGCGCACGGGCTGGCGAGTCGGACTGGGTGTTGGGGTCACGGTGGCTCCTGATTCGCTTGTTTTAATGCAGATGGTCAGGGCGTTTTATCGCCAGCCATAAAACATTAGTCCAATTTCGATTTATTATTCGCCGTATAAGTTTGGCTAATACCCAGGACATTTCCCCATGGCTCAACGGCGTGTAGATATCGCGCGGTTCCTGAACGACCGGCTCGACTGGAACCTGCTGCGGACCTTCCTCGTCATCATGCAGGAGCGCAGCGTGAGCCGCGCCGCCGCGCGCCTGCATCTCACGCAACCGGCGGTGAGCCAGGCGCTCAAGCGTCTGGAAGACACGCTCGGGCGCAATCTGATCCAGCGCCGTGGCCCGCACTTCGAGCCAACGCACGCGGGAGAGGAGGTGTACCGGATCGCAAGCGATATTTACGGCCATATGTCGAGGCTCGAAACCGAGCTCGATGACCGCAGCGAAGACATCACCGGTTCGATCCGCCTGCTCACGGTGAGCCGCATCGATTCAGGCGTGTACGACGAGTTTCTTGGCGAATTCCATCGGACTTATCCGCGTATCGACTTGCATATCGAGGTAATGCGCTCTTCGGACATCATTTCGTCGCTGCTGCAAAAAACCGCGACGGCGGGCTTAAGCTTGTGCCGTACGCCCATCGATAAACTTGAGCAGCGTTGTTTCCTGCGCCAGCGATATGCCATTTTTTGTGGCCGGTACCATCGCCTGTTCGGGCGGCATGGGCTGACCATGGAAGATTTGCTCGCGGAGAACTTCGTGTCATTCACGAGCGACCAGATTGGCGACAGCCTGTCGCCGCTGACCGTCTTTCGCGACCAGCGTGGGTTCACGGGACGGATCGTGGCGGCGTCGCCCAGTCTGGACGAAGTGCGGCGGCTGATCTTCGCGGGGTATGGCATCGGCTGCCTGCCCGAGCACATTGTCCGTGACGACCTCACGCAGCAGCGCCTGTGGCGTTTGCCGCCGGAAGAGGGTCTGGTCGATGTCGACGTCGATCTGCTGTGGCATCGCGGACGCAAGATGAACGCGGCGGAGCAGGCGTTCCTCGATGGCATGGAGCGCACGATGCAGCGTTATTCACTGCCCGAACGGCTCGCCCCGCGCTGAGGCCCAAGTGCCAAGGCTTTACACCCGCTGCCGGTTGAAAGCCCGCAAACCTTAAACCGTAAGCAGAACCCCCATACAATAGCCGCACCGCTTGGGGCACCCTCGCCCTGCAATCTGCAAAACCGCACCACATCACGATCCAACCACATGTATAGAGCACCCTTTTTGCACAGGACGAATCCACTTGCCAAACGTTGGCGCGCAGCCGCGACCCTGGTTATAGCCGCAGCCACTTTCACCTTCGCGATGAACACGCCCGTCGAGGCCCGCGGTGGTGGCGGCTCAAAGGCGGAAACGCAGAAACCAACGCCGAAACGCGCAACGGCGAAGAAGACGAAGTTCCAGCGCGTCGCGGTCCCGGCCGGTCCGCTGCCGGCCACCGTCATGGCGGCGCTTGCACGCGCCCACGTGCCGCTTTCGTCGATGAGCGTCGTGGTCGAACGAATTGGCAGCGGCGGCGTGCCGCTCGTCGCGATCAACGCCAACCAGCCGATGATGCCCGCCTCCACGATGAAGCTGGTCACCACGTACTCGGGCTTGTCGTTATTGGGTCCGGATTACCGCTGGAAAACCACGGCCTACGCCGACGGTGAAGTCGATGCAAACGGCGTCCTTCACGGCAACCTGTACATCCAGGGCACCGGCGACCCGAAACTCGTGCCGGAAGAACTCATCGACCTGGTGGACCAGATCCGCCGCAACGGCATCACGGGCATTGACGGTGCGCTGGTCCTGGACAAACGTTACTTCGATGCCTCCACGCGCGATCTCCCAGCCTTCGACGCCGACGAAAGCGCACCCTACAACGTCGGCCCGGACCCGCTGCTGTATGCGTTCAAGTCGCTGTCGTTCACGTTGACGCCGAGCCCCGACGGCCAGGTTGCAATCGATGTGCTGCCGCAACTCGCGCAGTTGCAGATCGACAACGAACTCAAGGTCACGCGCGGCGCTTGCGCGGGCTCACTGCCGGCGGCATCGCCGAGCGTGGCGCAAACCACGGGCGGTTTTGTGCAGGCGTCGTTTATCGGCGACTATCCGCTGCGCTGCGGCCCGCGCACCATCAACGTCGCCGCGCTCGACCACTCCACCTTCTTTGCCGGCGGCTTCCTCGCGCTCTGGAAACAGGCGGGCGGCACCTTCAACGGCACGACCCGCGAAGGCCCGACGCCGGTCAGCGCGCGACTCGTCGGCACGCACCGCAGCCCGGTGCTGTCGGACATCGTTCGCGACATCAACAAGTTCAGCAACAACGTGATGGCGCGCAACCTGTTCCTGACCATCGGCGCGGCGATGGGCAAACCGCCCGCGACCACGCAGAAATCATCGGCGGCGATCACGGCGTTCCTGCATCACAACGCGCTCCCCATGACCGACCTTTACCTCGATAACGGCTCGGGCCTGTCGCGCGAAGAACACATCACGGCGCAATCGCTCGCCGACCTGCTCACGGCGGCGAATTCGAGCCCGGTGGCGCAGGTCTTCGTGGAGTCGTTGCCTATCGCGGGCGTGGACGGCACCATGCGCAACCGGCTCACCAACGCGGGCGCGGGCGGCAACGCCCACATCAAGACGGGCACGCTGCGGGACGTGCGGGCTATCGCCGGTTACGTGGGCGCGGAGAACGGCGAGAGCTACGTGGTGGTGAGTTTTATCAACGACCCTCGTGCCGAAGCGGCCCGGGCGGCGCATGACGCGCTGCTCGAGTGGGTTTATGAGGGCGCGCGCCGCACGGGATCGGCTGAATGAGCCGCTTCCTGGCCGGCTTAGAACCCGAGGGCGCGCGGTCTGCAAGCACAGGCAAACCCTCGTAGGAAACAATCTCAAATCCTCTTAAAGATTCGGTAAGCTATCGCCACGCTTGGCCGACGACACGCATTGTTCGCAGTGCATGTTGTTCGAAGATTCGAAGCCAACGCTCAAGCGGAAAGCCAGCCGACAGCAACCTCGAAGCGGCGTGCAGACCACATGACCAGATAAACGAGGAACGAGGAGATGAAGTCAATGAAACCCGCCCTGACGAAACCCGCCGCGCGTCAAACGCGCTGGCTGCTCGCTATCCAGACGGCCACTGCGTGCGCCGCGTTCGCCATGCTGGCCGCGTGCGGCGGTGGCAGCGATAACAACAATAACAACACGCCCGCGGGCGGCGTGAAACTGCAAGCGGTGTCGTTCGGCGACAGTCTCTCGGACGTCGGCACGTATGCACCGGTCGCAACGGCAAGCTTCGGCGGCGGCCGCTTCACGACGAACCCCGGCCAGATCTGGACCCAGAACGTGGCGCAGTATTACGGCAGCACGTTGACGGCGGCGAACACCGGCGGCTTTGGCATCCCGCTTTCGCCGGCCGGCGGTTTGGGCTATGCACAAGGCGGCTCACGCGTAACGTCGCAGCCGGGCGTTGGCCACGCCACGCCGGGCACGGCGAACGCCGACTTCGCGCAGGCCACGACTGTCCCGATCAACGACCAGGTGACCCAATACATTGGGACCTATGGCACGTTCAACGCGAACCAGCTCGTGCTGGTGAACGGCGGCGCCAACGACATCTTCTACAACCTGACCGTGGAGCAAGCGACTGCCGCCGACATCGAGGCCCAGCTCGCCGCGGGAACCATCACGCCGGCGCAGGCTACGGCAGCGGGCACTGCTGCGACGACCGCCGCGACGACCGCCATCAGCCAGGCGGCAATCGACCTGGCGACGGTCGTTGGCCGGGTGGTCCAAGCCGGCGCGACACACGTGGTGGTATCGGCGATTCCTGACATCGGCGGATCGCCTGAGGGCTTGGCCAGCGCCGATAAAGGCGTGACTTTGTCGCAAGTAACGCAGTTGTTCAACGGCACGCTGAAAGGCGCGCTGCAGCAGTCGGGCTTGTTGTCGAAGGTGGTCTATGTCGATGCCTACACCTGGGTCGACGGCATCCAGGCGAACTTTCAGGCGAACGGCTTCACGGTATCGAATACGGACACCGCCTGTAATCTCGCCGCGATGACCGCCGCCGCGACCAAGCTGGGCGAGCCGGACCCCTCGGCATTCGCTACGTCGCTGTTCTGCTCGCCGCAAACCTACACGGTGGCCGGCGCGGACCAGACGTATATGTACGCCGATACGGTCCACCCGACGACGCATCTGCATGCGCTGTTCTCCACGTACGTGGAGCAGCAGATTGCTGCGAGCGGGCTGGGGAAATAAGCGCGGCTGGATGAGCCGATGAAGTTGAAACGCCCGGTCGGAAGACCGGGCGTTTTGTTTTTTGGGGGGCATCGCATACTGCCCGGACTTCAACGGATTACGGCCGCTCGATCCAGCAGTGGCTCAATCGGTGCGGGAAGCGGCACGGGCCTTTGAGGACTTGGGTGCAAGCCTTGAAGAACGAGGCTTCGACGCATCCTCGATGCACGCAGCAATCGACGGCACACGCGGTTCGACCGTCTTTCCGAGGACGGCCGAGTTTGATCGGAAAGCCTAATCTACGATACGCATAGGTTGCAAAAGGTTGCATTATGACCCATGATGTATGCCCATCTTCAGGAGGCATTCATCATGGCCGTGGCACTCAAACTATCGGACGAACTGATCGAGATTGCGAAGCCGCATGCAGCGGCAAAACATCGCTCGGTCCCAAAGCAAATCGAGCATTGGGCGCGACTCGGGAAAGCGGTTGAAGAGAATCCTGAGCTTCCAGTCCAGTTCATCCAGGATACGCTCCTCGCGGTCGAAGAAGCTAAAGCGGGTCAGCTTGCGGAATATCAGTTCTCTTCGCGATGACGCGGAAAATTCTCGCGACCCCAACCTTTGATCGGGCCGCAAAGAAACTGCACGCCCGCGACAAGAAGATTTTGGAAGAGGCAATTCGTGAAGTTTTGGCAGGGCCAAGTATCGGCGTCGCCAAAAAGGGCGACTTGGCAGGCGTTTTCGTTCACAAATTCAAGCTCAACAAGCAAGAGGCTTTGCTGTCATATCAGTTTTCTCCAACCGAGTTGGTACTTTTGAGCTTGGGTTCCCACGAAAACTTTTACCGCGAACTCAAGCGATAGAAAGCCGGAGGTTTTTTTGCCACGCCACCTAGATAGTTTAGATACTTTTATGTATCTAAACTATCTAGGTGGCCTTAACCGATGATTTGAAAGGTTTTTTAGCTAATCCTGCTTTGCAGGACATCAACCCGCCGCGCCTCTACCCCTGCTCCTCAAACGCCGCCGCCGCACGCCCCAACCGGTCGTTCACCGCGCTCCATTCCGCCGATACCGGCAGCGTCTCGATCAGAATCCTCTCGACATCGGCGCAATCGAGCGCGCGCAGCAGACCGTACAGTTCGCGGGCGTAGCTCTGCGGATCGTCGGGCGCGGCGATGAAATGCACGTTCGGCGCGTCCGCCCATTTACCCGCGCTCGATGCCCGCGCGACCAGCGCCAGCTTCTTGCCGGCATCGAACGGATGCGCAGCGAGCAACGGTTCCAGCGCCGCGAACGGCAACAAGCTGAGCGGCGTGCGCGGCGCGTAATGCGCCTTCAGTGTGCCGGAGGCGCGTGGCGCGCTGGCGTCGGTGCCATCGGGCAGACGTGGCATCACGCCAAGCACATCGGCAATCTCGAGCGGACTCACATGTCCCGGCCGGAGCAACGCAGGAAAGCCCCGCGATAAATCCAGAATCGTCGATTCGATACCCACCTTCGCCGCCCCGCCATCGAGCACATGCACGCTTGCGCCGAATTCATCGCGGACATGTTGCGCCGTGGTCGGGCTGACGTGCCCGAACCGGTTCGCCGACGGCCCCGCCACACCGCCATGACCATCGCGCAGAGTGCTGAAGGTCGTGAGCAGCGCCTGCGCGACCGGATGCGACGGACAACGGATAGCGACGGAATCCTGCCCGCCGCTGACGGCCGCCGGCACGTGCGCCGCGCGCTTCAGGATCAGCGTGAGCGGGCCGGGCCAGAAGGCATCGATCAGTTTCTGCGCATCGGCGGAAAGGGATTGAACCCAGTACGCCGGGTCGCTGCCGGGCGCGAGATGCACGATCACCGGATGATTCGACGGCCGCCCTTTCGCCGCATAGATCCGTGCGATGGCCTCGGGATTCTCGGCATCGCCGCCCAGTCCGTAGACAGTTTCAGTCGGAAACGCGACGAGTTGCCCGGCGTCGAGCAACGCGGCCGCCTCCTGGATCTGCGCGACGGTGGGAGCTTCGAAAGTCATCAAGGTCAATCCAGCGCAATGTGCAGCATGCGGGCGCAATCGCGCGCCGCCGTGCGCACTTCTTCCAGCGTGGCGCCGGTGAAATTTACGTGGCCCATCTTCCGGCCGGCCCGCGCTTCCTCCTTGCCGTACAGATGCAGACGCGCGGTCGGCAACGCGATCACGTCATGCCACGGGGGCGTGCGCGCTTTCGTGCCTTCGAACCAGATGTCGCCGAGAATATTCAGCATGGCGGCCGGCGAATGCTGGCGCGTGTCGCCAAGCGGCATGCCGGTCATCGCGCGGACTTGCTGTTCGAACTGGCTGGTAGCGCAGGCATCGACGGTGTAATGGCCGGAATTATGCGGACGCGGCGCCATTTCATTGGCGATCAGCGTGCCGTCTTCCAGGATGAAAAACTCCACGCATAGCACGCCGACGTAATCCAGCTTTGCGGCGATCGTGAGCGCGGCGTCCTGTGCCTGGGCGACGAGCGCGGGCGACGCGTCCGGCGCCGGCACGACGGTCTTCGCCAGGATGCCGCCGACGTGTTCGTTCTGCGCGAGCGGAAAGACGACCGATTTCCCGTCGCCGGCACGCGCGATCAGCACGGACACCTCGAACTTGAGCGGCATGCGCTTTTCGAGCACGCAAGGCACGCCCGCGAGCGAACCGTACGCGGTGCGCACTTCATCGACGTTGCGCACGCTCGTCTGGCCTTTGCCGTCGTAGCCGAGACGCGCCGTTTTCAGAATGCCCGGCAGCACGGCGGCGATCTGTTCGTCGCTTAAAGCGGCCAGCGCCTCGGGCGACTCGATCACCACATGCGGCGCCACAGGCACGCCAGTGCTCGCGATAAACCGCTTCTCCGCCACGCGATCCTGCGCGATGGCGACGCACCGGCCGGCGGGGCTCACGAAGGTCGTTTTCGCGAGGAAATCGAGGCTGGCGGACGGCACGTTCTCGAATTCCGTCGATACCGCTGCGCACAAGCGCGCGAGTTCGGTCAGCGCGGCGGGGTCGTCGTAGGCGGCACGGATGTGTTTATCGGCGACGGACCCGGCCGGACTCGTCTCATCCGGATCGAGGACCGCCACGCGATAGCCCATGGACTGTGCGGCGAAACAGAACATGCGGCCGAGCTGGCCGCCGCCGACCATGCCGAGCCATGCGCCCGGCTGGATGGGAGAACTGGGTTGGGTGTGTGCGTTCATCTTGTGGGGTCGGTCAGTCGGTCTCGGGCCGGAAATAGTGCCGGAGGTGTTCCGTAAAACTGCTGCGTTTATAGCGGCGGGAGGACCATGGCGTGCGCCGCGTCGTTCTGGCGCGCGCGGAATGCCGCGAGTTTGTCCGCGTAAGCGGTTTGGGTGACAGCGAGTATGGAGACCGCGAACAACGCCGCGTTCGCCGCGCCCGCCTCGCCGATAGCAAACGTCGCCACAGGCACGCCCTTGGGCATCTGCACGATCGAATGCAACGAATCCACGCCCTTCAAATATTTGCTCGATACCGGCACGCCCAGCACCGGCACCGTGGTTTTGGCGGCGAGCATGCCCGGCAGATGCGCCGCGCCGCCCGCCCCCGCGATGATCGCGGCCAGCCCGCGCGTGCGAGCACTTTCGGCGTAGGCGAACATTTCGTCGGGCATGCGATGAGCCGACACCACCTTGGCTTCGTAAGGCACGCCGAATTCCTGAAGGATCGCGACCGCGTTTTTCATCACGTCCCAGTCGGAACTGGAACCCATTAACACGCCGATCAACGGTGCGTCATGCGTGTGGGCCGCGGTGGCGGTCTGGACTTCGCTCATCGTGCTGCATTCCTTTGGGGTGGACAGGCCTTTGGCGGCCTTTTTCGGGTGATGCGGATAGAAAGCATTTCAGTCGTCATGGAACGGCTTTCGGGACTGGGCGCTGCAGGGCCGGACGCCGGGGTCCGTTAATCGGGTCCGTTGCTTCGGCCCGGTTGCTTCGGTCCGTTGCTTCGGTCCGTTACTTCGGTCCGTTACTTCGGTCCGTTACTTCGGTCCGTTACTTCGGTCCGTTGCTTCGGTCCGTTGCTTCGGTCCGTTGCTTCGATCCGTTGCTTCGGTCCGTTGCTTCGATCCGTTGCTTCGGTCCGTTGCTTCGGTCCGTTGCTTCGATCCGTTGCTTCGGTCCGTTGCTTCGGTCCGTTGCTTCGGTCCGTTGCTCTCGTGCGCTGATTCCGGACAGCTTTTGCCGTCACCGTTATCACGTTTGAGCCACCGGACCCGCCCGCAGAATCGAGCGGAATTGCGCGCCAGGCCGGCCCCGCCTAAAAAATTACGCCAGCGACTGCCCGGTCAACCGTTGCAGCGCTTCTTCGTACTTCTCGGCCGTTTTCGCGATGACATCGTCGGGGAGCTTCGGCGCCGGAGGCGTTTTGCCCCACGATTGCGTTTCGAGCCAGTCGCGCACGAATTGTTTGTCGAACGATGGCGGGTTCGTGCCGACCTGATACCCGTCCGACGGCCAGAAACGCGATGAATCGGCCGTCAGCACTTCGTCCATCAGGAACAGTTCGCCGCGCGTGTCCAGCCCGAATTCGAACTTCGTGTCCGCGATGATGATGCCGCGCGTCGCCGCGTACTCGGCCGCTTCCTTATACAGCTTGATCGAAATCTCGCGGATGGTCGCCGAAAGTTCCGTGCCGATCCGGCGTTCCATCTCATCGTAGGTGATGTTTTCGTCGTGATGGCCCATTTCCGCCTTCGCTGCCGGCGTGAAAATCGGCTCGGGCAGCTTTTCGGCGTTCTTCAGGCCCGGCGGCAATGCGACGCCGCAGACCGAACCCGTTGCCTGATAGTCCTTCCAGCCGCTGCCGGCCAGATAACCGCGCACGACCGCTTCCACCAGGATTGGTTCGAGGCGCTTCACCACGACGGCGCGGCCTTTGACCTGATCGGCTTCATCGGCGGCGACGACCGTTGCCGGATCGATACCGGTATTGTGGTTCGGCACGATGTGCGAGAGCTTCGCGAACCAGAAATCGGCCATCTGGTTCAGGACACGGCCCTTGTTCGGAATGGGCTCGCCCATGATCACGTCGAACGCCGAGAGGCGGTCGGTCGTGACGATCAGGAGCTTGTCGTTGCCGACTGCGTAGTTGTCGCGGACCTTGCCGCGCCCCAGCAGGGGCAACGATTTCAGCGTGGATTCGTACAGCGGGGAATGTGAGGTGGACATCGTCATCTACCGGAAAAGTGCCGCAAATCAGGCTGAGAGAAAAAACCAACACGCCGTTCCCCGGAATTGCGGGAACGGCGGTTCGTGTCGGCTGGCCCTGTCATGCGCCCGGGGTCAGCCTTTGCATTCATTCTTCGTATTGATGCCCGGCGCAAAACCGGGCGACAAGCGCTACTCACCGCTATTGTAAACCGGTCGGGCGGACGACCCGGTTTTGGTTCATCGAGGGTAAGGTTTTCGGCGAAACCGCCCGCTATGCTGTTGAGGATGGCTATCTCAAAAAAAGTCGTCCAGTGGGCCAGTGGTCAGGGGTCAATGCCGGGGTGGTCGGTTTCGGCGGTAGTGGTCGGGGTCTATGCCGGGTTGCTGCTTTCAGTGTTAGCGGTCTGCGAGAGTCGGATATTCTCTTTATCACTATTAGCCACTGTGCGTGGCGGCACGTCATTTCTTTGTCCAAAGCGACAAAGAAACGAAGCAAAGAAAACGCTTTAACCGCTCTACCCTAAGTGTCCACAGCGTGCAGTTTTCATTCATAGGTGCCCCAAAAGCACGGTGCTCGCCAGAGCGACGGATGTGTGAAACCCTCCTTCTCCGAACACCGATACCCACACGCTTCGCCACCAGTGATTGAACCTGCCCAAGGACCACCCCGCGCTATCCGCGGACAACCGCCCGCCGAATTTGTACGCACCTCGAACCACGCCGCCAACCCACCAAGTAACAAAGCCCCAACAATGCGTAAGGCCGTAACCGACGAAAATAACGGTGTAGGCCGCGTAGCCAACTCACCAAAGACTGAGGCAGTAATACGCGTCGCGTCGAGCTGCGGTGGATCAAGCTGTGACCCGCGAGAAAAGCGAGCCGACCAAGCAGCCACCCCAAAAGACGCGTGAGGCCGTACCGGTTCCTTGGCCACACGTGCTTGCCCGAGAGCGTACGGGGCGAAGCGTGTTCGTGTCAGGATTCGTGAGAAGGAGGGGTTCAACCATCCGTGGCTCTGGCGAGCACCGTGCTTTTGGGGCACCTATGAATGAAAACTGCACGCTGTGGACACTTAGGGTAGCGTGGTTGAAAGCGTTTTCTTTGCTTCGTTTCTTTGTCGCTTTGGACAAAGAAATGACGTGCCGCCACGCACAGTGGCTAATAGTGATAAAGAGAATATCCGACTCTCGCAGACCACTAACGCCGAAAGACACCAACCCGGCATAGACCCCTGACCACTAACACTGAAAGCACCAACCCGGCAATAACCTCAACCGCTAACCCCAGAACCGACCAACCCAGCATAGACCCCGACCACTCCCCCGAAACCTCCCCGCCAGCATCCACCCCGAACCCGCCCCCCCAAAACCGTCCACCGGTGCGAACAAACCAACCACTGCGAACGAAATTAAAACGGATCTCCCACCCGCACGATCTTCATCGCGTTAGTCCCGCCGGCTTGCCCCATCGGCTCACCAACAGTCAACACGACCATATCGCCGCGAGCGGCATACCCCTTCGACACCACAACCTCCAGCGCCTGCTGAAGCGCAACATCGCGATCGGTGTTCGTATCCAGGTGCAACGACGTCACATTCCGATACAGCGCCATCGTCCGCTCACTGCCAATCCGCGGCGTCAGCGCAAAAATGGGCACATGCGACCAATGCCGCGACATCCACAACGCCGTCGCCCCCGACTCGGTCAAAGCAACAATCGCCTTCGCACCCAAGTGGTAAGCCGTGAACAACGCACCCATCGCAATGGATTGATCAATCCGCGTGAACGTGCGATCAAGGAAATCCTTGTCAAGCTCGCTCTGCTCAGACTTCTCGGCTTCGAGGCAAATGGCCGCCATCGTCTCGATGGTCGTCACCGGATACTTACCCGCCGCCGTCTCCGCCGACAACATCACCGCATCCGTCCCGTCCAGCACCGCATTCGCCACGTCGGATACTTCAGCACGGGTAGGCACGGGCGCATAGATCATCGACTCCATCATCTGCGTAGCCGTAATCACAAACTTGTTCGACTCGCGCGCCATCCGGATCATCCGCTTCTGCAACGCCGGCACAGCCGCATTACCCACTTCCACCGCGAGATCACCACGCGCCACCATGATGCCGTCCGACGCATCAAGAATGCCCTGCAATGCCGGAATGGCTTCCGCACGCTCGATCTTCGCGATCATCTTCGGCTTGATGCCATAAGGCGCGCCCGCGATGTTCGCCAGTTGCCGCGCCATCTCCATGTCCGTAGCGTTCTTCGGAAACGATACCGCCACAAAATCCGCACCAAGCGACATGGCCGTCTTGATGTCCTCCATGTCCTTCTCGGTCAACGCCGGCGCCGTCAGGCCGCCGCCCTGCCGGTTGATGCCCTTGTTGTTCGAAAGATCACCGCCCACTTTCACCGTGGTATGGATCTCTTCGCCAATCACACGGACCACGTCGAGCACGATCAGCCCGTCGTTCAGCAACAGGATGTCGCCCGCCCGCAAGTCGCGCGGCAAATCCGGGTAATCCAGGCCAACACGTTCATCATTGCCCAGCTCACAACGCGCATCGAGGATGAACGAATTGCCCGCAATCAACGTGATCTTGCCGTTTTCAAACTTGCCCACGCGAATCTTCGGGCCTTGCAAATCAGCCATCAACGCCACTTCACGGCCGCATTGCTTGGCGGCGTCGCGAACGTATTGCGCGCGCTGGCGATGATCGTCGGCCGTGCCGTGCGAGAAGTTGAAACGGACCACGTCGAGACCGGCCTGCATCATTTGCAGCAGGATCTCGGGGGTGCTGGAAGCGGGGCCGATAGTGGCGACAATCTTTGTAGCGCGATGCATGGAATTCCTCGTCTGGGTGGTATCGCCTGAAACAGCGCTGCGAGTACGGTGTGCCGACGGGGATGAAGATGTCTCCGCCTGCGAACGCGCGCCGGCTCGAGCCGGTGTCGCTTTGTGATAGCTATTCGATATCTGTCCGGCGACCGGAATCAGCGACGCACTCGCGCCACCAATCATGACCGCGGTTTCCTTCCTTACTTCCCGCTTTAAATTCGAACCACGCCGGGCCGGCGCCGCAGCGGAACGCTTCGACTTGGCCGGTGCGCGAGCGGGGCCGGGGTCAGGTTTCACCCCGACCGCCACCCTCGAACCAATTTCGGCCGCCACTGATAAACCCGCGTCAGCAGCCAACTCTTCTTTATCTGCAGCAACTTCAGCAACTACGGATTCAGGACGATTGCTCTTCGACGTGGCTCGTTTCATGGGCTCAGGCCCGCGATTCGAGTACTTCCACCGCCGGCAACGTCTTGCCTTCCAAAAACTCCAGGAACGCGCCGCCGCCAGTCGATATATAGCTGATTTTGTCGTGGATGCCGTACTTCTGGATGGCCGCGAGCGTGTCGCCGCCGCCTGCAATCGAGAACGCCGATGACTTCGCAATCGCATCCGCCAACGTCTTCGTGCCGTTGCCGAACTGGTCGAATTCGAACACGCCAACCGGGCCGTTCCACACGATCGTGCCCGCCTTCTCCAACTGCGCGGCAAGCGCCTTGGCGGTGTCCGGGCCGATATCGAGAATCAGGTCGTCGTCCTGCACCTGATCGACGGCTTTCGTTTCAGCCTTGGCAGTCGCGGCGAATTCCTTTGCAGTCACAACGTCGCTAGGAATGGGCACCGACGCCCCACGCGCTCGCGCTTCGCTGATGATGGTCTTGGCTTCATCGACGAGATCCTTCTCCGCCAGCGACTTGCCGATGTTCAATCCCGACGCGAGCATGAACGTATTGGCAATGCCGCCGCCCACGATCAGTTGATCCACCTTCTCCGCCAGCGACTTGAGGATGGTGAGTTTCGTCGATACCTTCGACCCCGCGACAATAGCAACCAGCGGGCGCTTCGGCTCGCCGAGGGCCTTGCCCAGTGCATCGAGTTCAGCGGCAAGCAGCGGACCGGCGCACGCCACGGGCGCGTATTTCGCCATGCCATGCGTGGTCGCTTCCGCACGATGCGCGGTGCCGAACGCGTCGTTCACGTAGATATCGCAGAGTTTGGCGAGCTTCTGTGACAGCGCGTCGTCGTTCTTCTTCTCACCCTTGTTGCAACGGCAGTTTTCAAGCAGCACGACCTGACCCGGCTGCACCTGCACGCCGTCAACCCAATCGGCGATCAGCGGCACATCGCGGCCAAGCAACTCGCCTAGACGCTTGGCCACTGGCGCAAGCGAATCTTCAGGCTTGAACTGCCCTTCCGTCGGGCGGCCGAGATGGGACGTGACCATCACGGCGGCGCCCGCTGCCAGCGCTTGCTGAATGGCCGGCACCGAGGCACGCACGCGGGTGTCTTCGGTGATATTGCCCTCATCGTCCTGCGGGACGTTGAGGTCGGCTCGGATGAAAACACGTTTGCCGGACACTTTGCCTTCGGCGACCAGATCGGTGAAACGCAATACTTTCGTCATGGGAGTCAGCGGGTGAGCGAGTAATTGGAAAGCGGTTCGGGCGAGTTGAATCTGCGCGCCGTGGATTTATGCCAGCGGGCTCACACAGGTCGCTACGGGGAAATTGAAGTGCTCAAAACCGTCCCGGCGATAAGCCGGCGTGCGCGCAACATCGCAAGGCGACCAGCACCAAGCGGAGGATTCGAACAGGTAAGGGACAATAAAACGAGGCGTGCCGCGCCTTTCGCCGGCGACCTGGATACCCAGGCGACGAGGCGTTGCAGCAGAGAATGGAGCGAGTGAAGCTGGTGTGCGGTGACTGCCGGATACACGTTTCGACCTCATTCGATACGACAGCGAGATCACCATTTTAACCGATACCCATGCCCGTCCGACGCAGGAAACGCAAATCCCCAGGATTCGGGATCGGCGAGTTTGCGATGGCTTGGATGACGCGCCGCATGACGCACCGCAGCAAAACCAGCGTCAAGCGAACAGCCGCAACACCGTGAAGACAATCATGCCGACGACAATCGTCCCCAGCATGCCGCGGCGCCAGAGAAACCAGGCGAGACCGCACAGGGAAGCGTAGAGCGCGTGATTC
Organism: Caballeronia sp. LjRoot34; assembly: GCF_964253815.1. Taxonomy (NCBI): domain Bacteria; kingdom Pseudomonadati; phylum Pseudomonadota; class Betaproteobacteria; order Burkholderiales; family Burkholderiaceae; genus Caballeronia; species Caballeronia sp. LjRoot34. The sequence goes on along the minus strand of NZ_CAXUSB020000001.1, from coordinate 689,899 downwards.
GAGAAAGAGATCGACAGGCCGGTCGGCGTAGTCAGAAGGTCGGGCACAACGACCGCAACCAGTGCCGCGGCCGGCGCGTAGCGCAGCGCGCGCTGCACGCGCTCCGGCAGGATCATGCGCTCGCCGCCCATCAGGAACAGCGCGCGCGTAACGCCCGTGATCAGCGCCATGCCTGCTATGGCCAGCCAGACTTGCGCGGCGCTCATCGGACGCTCCGGGCGCTCTTAGGGCTGACCGGTGATTTGCCGAAATCGGATGGCTGGATATCGAATGAAGGATCGAATGAGGGATTTAGTGGCTCGACGTCGGTGAGACGGGGCGCGGAGTTTTCCACACGCCTTGGCGCGCCGCTGGTTTGGTGGCCCAGCTTCTCCGCCATGACATCGACAAACGTTCCGGCGAGCAGGGCCGCCGCCACGGCCAGCGGTAATGAAAGCCGGTACGGCAGGTCCAGCGCAATCAGCGCGATCACGCTCGCCACGCCAACGGCCGCCAGCGTCGAGCGCGTCGCGATAGCCGAGACAATCAGCGGAATCAGCGCAAGCGTGCCGGCGAGTTCGAGGCCCCAGTTATCGGGGAAAAGACTCGCGAGCAGGATTCCCGCTATGGATGACACTTGCCACGAGGACCAGCTCGTCGCCGCCATGCCCCAGAAAAACGCCTCCTTGCCGGGCTGATAGCCAGTTGGGAAATTACGCTTCTGGAACATCAGGTAAATGATGTCGCCATTGAAATAACCGAGCACCAGTCGGCGGCGCAACGGCAAATAGGCGAAATGAGGCGCTAGCCCCGCACTGAAAATGACGAACCGCAGGTTGACCATGGCGGCGGTCAGCAGGATGGTCCAGAGCGGCAGCTTCGCGGCGAACAACGGCAGCACGGCCAGTTGCGACGATCCGGCATAGGCCGCGAGCGACATCCCGAGTGCCTGCGGCACGGTCAGCACGGACTTGGCCATCGCAATGCCGGTGACGAGACCCCACGAGAACGTGGCCGGAACTGCCGGGGAGAGGGTTTTGACGCCATCGAGAAACGCGCGTCGGTTCAGGTCTGACAGCCGGTCGAACATGGAGATGGGTGCGAGTCGCGGTGTACTTGTGCGGTTGAGCGGCGGATCCAATGGATGCGGTGAAGAACGGGCAGCCGGCCGGATGATTGCCGCAGACCGAGCCTGAATCGCTGTCTAAAACAACCAAAAACACAACCCAAAACACGACCCGAAACCGCCGCGCCGAGCCTTGAATCACGCCCAGTCTGGCGCTCTATCAAGCCAACCGATCCGAATGGCGGGCTTTCGTGCGTTCCTCACGGTTTGCTTTCGAACCGCAACATTGACTGCACCCTGAGCACATCGCGTGACGGTGAAAGGCAAATTATAGCGTCGTGAAAGGCGCCAAATGGCCGACAGCGCCCATTTTTTAATCGAAAAGACGCTAAAATGACGGTCTTTGGCCGCCCAGCCGCTTGCCGGTTTTGCGCTGAAATCCCGTGCCGCGCGCGCTGTTTCCGAACAGGCACCACGGACCGGAACAAGGCGCAGAAGGCTCGTCGTCATCGTCATGCCGGTTAATCGGACGACGAAATACGCTGGCGCAGACGGGCGACCCATTCAACATCTGCACACTACTCGCCAGGAGAAATCGTATGTCAATGGCCGACCGCGACGGCAAGATCTGGATGGATGGCAAGCTGATCGACTGGCGCGACGCCAACATCCACGTGCTCACCCACACGCTGCACTACGGCATGGGCGTTTTTGAAGGCGTGCGCGCCTACAAAACCGGCAACGGCACGTCGATCTTCCGCCTGAAAGACCACACCAAGCGCCTGCTCAACTCCGCCAAGATCTTCCAGATGGAAGTGCCGTTCGACCACGCAACGCTCGAAGCCGCGCAACTCGAAGTGGTCGGCGTGAACAAGCTGGAATCGTGCTACATCCGGCCGATCATCTGGGTGGGATCGGAGAAACTGGGGGTATCGGCGAAAGGCAACACCATTCACGTGGCAATCGCCGCGTGGCCGTGGGGCGCCTATCTCGGCGACGACGGCATTGCGAAGGGCATCCGCGTGAAGACGTCATCGTTCACGCGCCATCATGTGAATGTCGCCATGGTCCGCGCGAAAGCGTCAGGCTGGTACGTGAATTCGATTCTCGCGAATCAGGAAGCCATCACCGACGGTTACGACGAAGCACTGCTGCTCGACGTCGACGGCTATGTCTCCGAAGGCTCCGGCGAAAACTTCTTCCTCGTGAACAACGGCAAGCTGTACACGCCGGACCTGGCTTCGTGCCTGGACGGCATCACGCGCGACACGGTCATCACGCTCGCACGCGACTTCGGCATTCAGGTGATTGAAAAGCGCATCACCCGCGACGAGGTCTACACCTGCGACGAAGCGTTTTTCACCGGCACAGCCGCCGAAGTCACGCCGATCCGCGAGTTGGACAATCGCACCATCGGCGAAGGCAAACGTGGTCCGATCACGGAAAAGCTGCAAAGCGCTTTCTTCGATATCGTGAGCGGCAAGAACGAAAAGTACGCCGATTGGCTTGCGCAGGTTAAGTAACGCAACGAAGTAACTTAACGCGCAATCCGACACATGACGTGCGGCGGTGAGACGGGTTTTCAGGGTTTCCGGGTTTGAATTCCGGACTCGAAAGGCCCGATTCACCGCGTCCCCAGACTAGAACGAACGAGATTCCTCATGAGCGAACTGAAGGAAATGCCGCTGGTCCAGTTGTCGGCGAAAGATGTGCCGGCGTTTTGCCCGAACCCCAACATGCCGCGCTGGAGCACGCATCCGCGCGTTTTCCTCGATATTTCCCACGGCGAAGCACGTTGCCCGTATTGCGGCACGCGCTACAAGCTGAAAGACGGCGAAACGATCAAGGGTCATTGAATCTTCGTCTTCGCGAAGACCAAGCGGCGTGCGGTTTGAACCGCGCCGCCCGCCTGGTCTCCGCGGCCACTAGCAATGCTGTGCCGCAATCAGCCATGCTGCTGCCGATCCCGTTGAACACAACGCTCCGGCCGCACTCCATGTTTTGAAAGAACGCACAACACCGCGCCCCTACGCCGGACACGCTGGATGCCGGGCGCCCTCCCCCCATTGCCACAACGCGCCCGCCCACATAGTGTGAGCTGCGTTATTTTTGAGACTGGAACTTACATAGATGCGTCGCGCGTTGGTTATCGCACCGAACTGGATTGGTGACGCATTGATGGCGCAGCCGCTGTTTTCGCTGCTGAAGAAGTTGCATCCGCGCATTGTCATCGATGCTGTCGCGCCCACCTGGGTCGCGCCCGTGCTGGAACGCATGCCCGAGATCCACGACGTCTACGCCACCGATCTCGCCCACGGCAAGCTGCAAATGCTGCGTCGCTGGCAACTCGCGAGCGATCTGCGCGACGTAGGTTACGACGCCGCGTACGTGTTGCCGAACTCGTTCAAGTCGGCGCTGATTCCATGGATGGCGGGCGTCAATCTGCGGGTCGGCTATACGGGCGAAAGCCGTTATGGCCTGCTGAACGTGCGGCACGCGAATCCGGCCAAGGGTCAACGTCCGCCCATGGTGGGCCAGTACGCCGCCCTCGCCTACGCGCCGGGCGCGAAGTTGCCGTGGCTGCAGGAAAACGCCACGGTTCCCATGCCGGTACCACGGCTCGATGCCGACCTGAACGAAGCGGCGCGGGTCTCCACCCGCTTTAATCTCGATACTCGCGCGCCGCTCGTCGTGTTTTGTCCGGGCGCGGAATATGGTCCGGCAAAACGCTGGCCGCCGGAGCATTTCGCGGCGCTTGCGCAGTTCATCGCCCAGTCGTTTCCGTATGCGCGGATTGTCGCGCTCGGGTCGCCGAAAGATTCGCCCATCGCACAGGCCATTGCCGATCGTGCGCCGAACGTGCGTAACCTGTGCGGGCAAACGTCGCTCGGCGAAGCCTGCGCACTGATCTCGCGAGCCAGCGCCGTGGTCACCAACGATTCCGGCCTGATGCACGTGGCCGCCGCGCTGCGCCGCCCGCTGGTGGCCGTGTTCGGCTCGACCGACCCGCGCCACACACCGCCACTCTCCGATCTCGCAAAGGTACAATGGCTGCACCTCGAATGCAGTCCGTGCTTTGCCCGCGAGTGTCCGCTGGGTCATTTGAACTGTTTGCGTGAACTCGGCGCCGAGCAGGTTTTCGGCGATCTACGCGGCATGTTGATGATGCAGCGTCATTGAAACGGGTTGGGCTGAAGCGGCTTCGGCGCCACGGCTCATGCTGATCGAGCAAGCCTGGGCCGCCGCTTCAGCTTCAAAGACTGCTTCATGACTTCGTCAGGGCAGCCGTCTGCCACGTCATGATCACCGGCGCCGTGACCGCGTCCTGCCGATTCCCAATCGGTGGAACGTTTGCGGTGTCCGTGGTTCCTGACATGCCAATGTCCCTAAGCCGGGGCATGCTTTTGAAACTTGACCGAACCGTGGCGCTCACTGTCCGAGAACATCCGGCGCCATGCATCGACCGTTAGAGACCCACTAGCCATGCCACGTTTTGCCCGCCTATTCGAAGCCGCCGCCGATACCCTCAACGCCTATTACCAGGCTGTCGCGGAGAGCAATATCGACAGCATCATGGCGCTCTGGATCGACGAGGAATTCGCCACCTTCATTTGTGCGGACGGCTCGCATCTGAGCGGCCTGGACAGCATTCGCGCGGGCCTTTCCACACAATTGGGGAACCGGCCAGTCACGGTCGAGCCGCTCGATATCCGCGTATACGACAGTCTCGGCACCGTGGTCTACGCCATCGCCGAAGCGCATCAGCCCGTCGAACCGGGCAGCTCACCCACCATGGTGTTCAGCACCTATGTGATGGTCCACGAACGTGGCGAATGGCGCATTGCACATGTCCACGCTAGTGCGATGCCAGACGAAGCCGCAGGACAAATTGCTGCAAAAATGCGACATGGACAAGGTCCGCTGCATTGACATCGGTTTTGCGGGTACGCTGGGCAGGGTAGCCGGCGTCCGCGGTTCGACGATTGCCTGGCCAGACTGATCGGCAGACCGTCGCCATCCGTTCGCATCCTGCATCCTGTTTGAAGACGCGCCATGAAACGCGATCACGCTCATCTCCTTCCTAACGCTCCGGCGCTGGATGCCTCGTCTGCGCTTGAGCAGACCGCTTCGGCCGCTCTCGACGCAGTGAGCCAAACAACGCTTGAACCATTGGCCGAATGGCTGTATCGAGCGCCAAGATGGCTGCCCACCGCGCACGCGCAGACTATCGTGCCGGCGTTGTTCGCACAGCGGCCGGCGGTGAAATACCGGCGGGAACGATGGACAACCCCGGACGGCGATTTCATCGATCTCGACTGGCTGGCTTATGACGTCGATGGTGAAGGTGAAGGTGGCAAACACGCTCATTCCAGTGCTGCCACCGCGAACGCCTCGCCCCCTGTTGCACCGCGCGCGCTTCGAAACGCAGTCGCCACATCGTTCGATGAAACCGCGCCCTTGCACGATGGTGCTGGCCGCGACACGGCAGCGGCGCGAGGAACGAATCCCCCTCCCGACCCGGCCGCACCGCTTTTTGTCTTGTTCCACGGACTTGAAGGCAGCTCGGACTCCCACTATGCACGCGTGCTGATGGCCGAAGCGAAGGCGCGCGGCTGGTTCGGCGTCGTGCCGCATTTCCGCAGTTGCGGCGGCTCGATGAATCTCCTGCCGCGCTTCTACCATCTCGCCGATAGCGCCGAAGTCGACTGGGTCCTGCGTCGATTGAAGGCGCAACATGCCGGGCCGGTGATCGCGGCGGGGGTATCGCTGGGCGGCAACGTGTTGCTGCGCTGGTTGTGCGAGCAGGAACAGGATGCGGCCGCCATTCTCGACGCCGCCGCCGCGATCTCCGCACCGCTTGACGTCCACGCCGGCGGTCACGCGATATCGCAGGGTTTCGGCATGGTCTACACGCGCAGCTTTCTCAAGACGCTCAAGCGCAAGGCACTGGCGAAACTCGACCAGTATCCGGGCCTGTTCGACCGCGACGCCATGCTCGCGGCCCGCACCATGCACGCCTTCGATAACGCCGTGACCGCGCCGGTCCACGGTTTCCGCGATACCGACGATTATTGGACCCGTGCCACCACGCGGCCCTATTTGCCGCGCATCGCGATTCCAACGCTGCTTCTGAACGCCCGCAACGATCCGTTCCTGCCTGGGCGGGTGTTGCCGTCGGCGACAGAAGTTTCCGCGGCCGTGACGCTCGATCAACCCGCGCATGGTGGGCACGTCGGGTTTATGACCGGGCCGTTTCCGGGGCGGATCGACTGGTTGTCGCAGCGGGTGTTCGGCTATTTGCAAACCTATGTGCGTCCCGTGGATCAGGTTCATCACGTGGCACACCAAACGGATTCCGAGCATGGATGAGATTGTCAAACAGGCGCTGGCCAAATGGCCCAACGTCCCGCATTGCACCGGCTGGCTGCTGCTTGATCGCCGCGGCCAGTGGCGCATGCGCGACGACGCCACGCAGGCGGCCGGTCTTCCCGGCGATATCATCCGGCACGACGCGTTGCTGGGCTTCATCAATCGCAACTACGCCGCCGATGCCGACGGTCAGTGGTTCTTTCAAAACGGCCCGCAGCGCGTGTATGTGGAATTGGGTTACACGCCGTGGATCGTGCGGCTGAGTGAAATTGACGGCGCGCTGGATGGCGCGACAGCTGGCGCGCTGCGGCTGACCGATCACGCGGGTGGGCGGTTTGAGCCGACGGCGGTTTGGCTCGACGATGAAGGCGGCGTGCTGTTTTCAGATGGCGCCGATGCGTCGGACGCTCCCCGTACTCCACGCGTCGCCGCGTTGCACGATCACGATCTCGATCTGTTTTCCACACACGCCGATCTCGATGATAACGGCGGCGTATTCCATTTCGCGGCTGGCCTCGACCTGACGTTGGGGCGTATCGATCGAGCCGATGTGCCGGGCAAGTTTGGCTTTGTCACCAGCCCGGCAGCGAAAGCGGCGGCCTTGTAAAGCGAAAGCGAAAACGACTTGAAAGGCTTATCGTAGCGGCGTGTGCGCGCCTGGATCACCCGCGTGCCGCTGTTATGATGAGCGCCCGTTGCAAGGAGAGGTTATGTCCGGACTTACACATTTCGACGCTTCTGGCGAAGCTCACATGGTCGATGTCGGCGACAAAAGCGAGACGCGTCGGGTCGCCATCGCGCGCGGCTCGATCGTCATGCTGCCGGCCACGCTTGCGTTGATCCGCGACGGCAAGGCTAAAAAAGGCGATGTGCTCGGCGTCGCGCGCATCGCAGCGATTCAGGGCGCGAAACGCACCTCCGATCTGATTCCGTTGTGCCATCCGCTGGCATTGACGCGGGTGGCGGTGGATTTTTCCATCGATGAAAACCTGCCCGGCGTATTTTGCGAAGTACGTGTTGAAACGGTCGGGCGCACAGGCGTGGAGATGGAAGCGCTGACCGCCGTTCAGGTGGGATTGCTGACGGTTTATGACATGTGCAAAGCGGTGGATCGTGGGATGACGATCACTGATGTGAAGGTGCTGGAGAAGCACGGCGGGAAATCGGGGGATTGGGTGGCGGGGAGCTGATCACGGGGCGCCTGAATATCGACGCGTGCACGGATCCTTGGTCAATCGCTGTCGCTGCCTGATAACCCGCATTGGAAACCGACAATGCTTAGCTGAGAAAAAGGCAGTTCCAACTTTCACGTCGGAACTGCCTTTGTTTTTAACCGCAATCGATCTCTTCGACTTCAAGACGCTCGGCCGCAGCGAGGCCGGCGATCAAACCGCTGTCTCAATCATCGTCGTCGTCACTATCATCGTCAGTAGTCGACGGCGTAGGCACGCCATACTTCTTCATCAACTCGGCCTTGAACCCGGCCAGCGGCTTACCTTGATCGTCAAGTAACTGATAAACATCCGACAGTTGTTGCGGCCAGTCGTGCAGCTCGGTGGAGAATATCTTCAACCGTGCGATGGTATCGAGCGCGTCCTGCGACTGTCCGGCCAGTGCCTGCAACACCGCATAGCGTCGCAATACAGTTTCCCCCGGCAACAACGCCAGCGCCTGACGATGCATCACGAGCTTGGTGGCGAGGTCCTGGCTGTTCATCGGCAGCAACGTCGCGGCGCCATACTCACCCCAGGCGCCAAACAAAAACGACGGATCCGCCCGATACTGCTCAGCCGGCTGCGAACCGTAATAGAGCACTTCCGAGCGGTTGTAGTCGCGCAAGATGGGATACAGCGAAGCGAGCCCGAGCACCACCAGCACAACATACAACCCATAGGAAAACGACCGCGAGACCCACCGCAACGGCCGCGTCTCCAGCAAGCCAAAAATCAGCATCGCGGGCATCAGATAGAACATGTACTGCTGCGGATACTCGACCAGCGCATGCATCATCAGCACGCCCAGCAGCGACAGCGCGAAGATCCGCGCAGGCGTATGCGGTGCACGCAGCACTCGCACAAGCCAGCACACCACGCTGAACAACACGATCGCCATGCCGAGCAGACCGGTTTTCGCCAGCACGTCGATAAAGATATCGTGCGAATTGTTCGCGATCTCCACCCCGCCAAGCTCACGCACGAACTCGAACTGATGCAGCGGGAACTCCCCCCAGCCAACACCCAGCAACGGATGCGTCAGGAACATGGTCCAGCCGTACTTCCAGAGCGCAAGCCGCGGCGCGATCTGGTTCGCGTCCTGCATCCGTTCCGCCGCCGATTGGCCAAGTTCGAGCTGAAAACGCAAGTTCGCCCAGCGAATGGCTGCGTTCACGGCGAAGAACAATACGAGCAGCACGATCGGAATCAGCCATGCGCGCGTTTTGCTGCGAGCGGCGCGGCTGTCGGGACCATCCGGGTCGTCGGCCACGGTCGAACGGCCCTGAATAAAGGCCATCCAGAATCCCGCGAGCACGATCACGCCCATCTGCAACCATGGTCCCCGCGACACGGTCAACGCCAGGCCGGCTGAAAATATTGCGGAGAGGATGAGCCATATGATCACCGGCAGGCGTCGGGTTTGCACCAGATACAGCGCACCCGCCGTCGCGAACGCAATGTACGTGGCAAGGTGATTCGCCTGCGCCATGTTGCCGAACGGCCGCCGTTCAATCGCAACGTTGTAGGCCACCACGAACGGCGAAAACTTCGCCTCCATATGGAACAACTGCACGACCTGACAGAACACGGCGAACAGGCCACCGACTATCAACGCCGCCGCGCCCCAGCGCAACGCCTTCTCGCCCAGACCTGCGCGCACGAAGCCATAACCCGTATGCACCGCGATAAACGATGCCAGCAAATAGCCGCCGCCAAGCCAGTTCATCGACGGCTGCGACACCGGCAAAACCACCGTCTGCGCCACGAGCAGCAAACCGAGCACAAGCGGCATCAACGCGATGACCGGCGTCGCGAACGGCACACGCGGTTCGGACAAACGCACGGTCAACGCCATTCCCCCGCCAAGCATCAGGAACAGTGCAAGCGCGCTGAACTCGGCATAGAAGGTCGGAATGGGATAGGTGTGGTTGACGACCGAGAACGGGATCGTCAGTGCCAGACAGAGGACAGCAAGAGAAAGGTAGCGCGCGATGTTTGAAGGCATGTGGGGTCGGGAACGTCGGCAACCGGCGCACTATACAAAAAATTACCCTTGCTGTGCGGTACCTGGCATGAAATGCGCCGAAATCACCGCCATTCCTGAAAATTCCGTGGTGGTTTAGGCGAAACATCGAGGCTGTCCGCAATCCGCGTGCTCGCTCACACGCGTCATGGCGACGATGCACCGCGATTACGGTTTCATGCGGACAGCCTTTCAGCTTCGCTCAGTGCCCTTCGACTCGCTACGTCCGGCATTCCGGCGGTGCGAGATTAGGCGGTAACGTGGGTGCTTCCGAGGGCGACGGACCCGCGCCCGGCGCCGGCAAGGAGGACGCCGTTTTCGTGGCGGCGAAACATTCCCACGTGATCGATCCGGCCTGAACCGAGCCCTTCGTCAGAACGGTACGTGCCGTTGGCGTTTCGGCGTTGTCCGGGGTTGACGGCACAAGCACGAGCGTATTCGATCCTGCCGGCGCCACACGCGTGGAAAACGCGATGGTGACTTGCCCATTGGTATCGTCGACGTGAATCGACTCCACGTTCCGGGTCCCCGGCGGCGACGAATATCCGCCACCCAGGTCAGAGCCGCTCGCGGCATTTTCCGCCACCGCCAACCGTGCCGACGATGCCAGGGACAAGCCCTCGCCCACCCGGCTGCGCGCCAGATAATCCTGATAAGCCGGAATGGCGTATGCCGCGACCACGCCGACAATCGCGAGCACGATCATCAACTCGATCAACGTGAAGCCCATCCCGAAACGCTTTATCTTGCCGCGCGTAATCAGCCTTCGAAACCACGCTTTGCGGCTACTCACGTCACTACCTGCTTCATCTACCCTGCACACCGCTGCTGTTATTGCTGCTGCCATCGCTGAACTCCCAAAAAGACGAAGCGCCTGGTTGCGTGATGCAATCCAGACGCTTCGATCTTATTGAGCGCTAGCCGGTCTCAACAGTCAGCCAGACGGCCAACGGTCGAACCCGAAAATCAATGCGCGGCTTTCGATTCCGCCGCGAGCACGCGCCGCCGAAAATACCAGCCGAAGGCCAGCACCAGAACTGCGCCCGCCACGTGCGCCGTGTACTCGGCGCCCAGCACGTTCAACGCCGGCCAGCGGTCGAAGAACGGGTCGTCGATCATCAATCCGCCCGCGATCCACCCGAGCAAACCCGCGCCGAGCGCAATCACGATCGGGAATTTGTCGAGCAGCTTCAGCACCAGCGTACTGCCCCACACAATCAGCGGAATGCTCACCAGCAAGCCGAAGATAACCAGCGCCAGCCGATGCTGCGGATCGGCAGCTTCGGCCGCGCCCGCCACGGCGATCACGTTGTCGAGACTCATCACGGCATCGGCCACGATGATTGTCTTGATGGCGGCCCAAAGCTGGTCGGTCGGCTTGATATTCGGGTCGCTGTGATCCGGCATCATCAGCTTCACGCCGATCCACAGCAACATCAGGCCGCCAGCGAACTTGAGGAACGGGATATCGAGCAGCAACACGGCAAACGAGATCAGCGCTACCCGCAGCACGATCGCCCCGAGCGTACCCAGCAGCACACCGCGCGTGCGTTGCTGCGGCGGCAAATTCCTGCAGGCGAGCGCAATGACGACGGCGTTGTCGCCGCCAAGGAGGATATCGATAACGATAATCTGTAGAACAGCGCCCCAATGGAGCGTGGCGAAGAATTCGAGCATGAAGGAACCGATGAACGACAGCGACAGAAAGTACGCGCAATAAAAAAGCGGGGAAGCCTTAGCTCCCCGCTTTTAGAACCGACGCTTTACGAAATGCTTACGTAAGCATACCGCAGCCCTGCGTTTTCTGTCGATCGGCCGTTCCTTAACCCTTACAGCATCGCCTTCAACAGACGCGCCATTTCCGACGGGTTCTTCGTGACGGTGATACCGCATGCTTCCATGATTTCCAGCTTGGCATCGGCCGTGTCCGCGCCGCCCGAAATCAGCGCGCCCGCGTGACCCATGCGCTTGCCCGCCGGAGCCGTGACGCCCGCGATGAAGCCAACCACCGGCTTCTTCATGTTGTCCTTGATCCAGTAAGCCGCGTTCGCTTCGTCCGGGCCACCGATCTCGCCGATCATGATCACGGCGTCCGTGTCGGGATCGTCGTTGAACATCTTCATGACGTCGATGTGCTTCAGACCGTTGATCGGATCGCCGCCAATACCCACTGCCGACGACTGGCCAAGGCCAATAGCCGTCAATTGACCGACTGCTTCGTACGTGAGCGTGCCCGAACGCGACACCACGCCGATACGGCCCTTACGGTGGATATGACCCGGCATGATGCCGATCTTCAGTTCGTCCGGCGTGATCGTGCCCGGGCAATTCGGTCCGAGCAGCAGCGTCTTGCGATTTTCGCGACGCATACGGTCCTTGATCTCGAGCATGTCGCGCACGGGAATGCCTTCCGTGATGCAAATGGCGAGATCCAGGTCAGCTTCGACCGCTTCCCAGATTGCAGCAGCGGCGCCAGCCGGCGGCACGTAGATCACCGAAACGGTTGCACCCGTTTCAGCCTTCGCTTCCGCGACGCTTGCGTAGATTGGGATGCCTTCGAAATCTTCGCCGGCGCGCTTCGGGTTCACGCCCGCCACGTACGCTTCACGGCCGTTCGCATACTCGCGGCAAGCGCGGGTGTGGAACTGGCCGGTCTTGCCGGTAATACCCTGGGTAATGACCTTGGTGTCTTTGTTGATCAGAATCGACATAGTGTGACCTCTGTTCGTCGACGTCGCCTTTCGCCTGCGCACCTTGTTTCAAGGCGCGGCGGGCGGGAAGGCGCCGCCTTTCGTATCTGGTGGAACGCTCGTAATCCGGTGTCTGGTTTAACAACCAACAGCCCGGATTACTTGCCCTCGGCGGCTGCGACAACCTTCTGCGCGGCTTCTTCCATGCTGTCGGCCGCGATGATCGGCAAGCCTGAATCCGCCAGCATCTTCTTGCCGAGATCTTCGTTCGTGCCCTTCATGCGCACGACCAGAGGCACCTTCAGCGACACGGCCTTCGACGCTTCGATCACGCCTTCCGCGATCACATCGCAGCGCATGATGCCGCCGAAGATATTCACGAGGATTGCCTTGAGGTTCGGGTTCTTCAACATGATCTTGAAGGCTTCCGTGACCTTCTCGGTTGTAGCACCACCGCCCACGTCGAGGAAGTTGGCCGGCTCGCCGCCGAACAGCTTGATCGTGTCCATGGTCGCCATTGCCAGACCGGCGCCGTTCACCAGGCAACCGATGTTGCCATCGAGCGAGATGTAGGCCAGATCGAACTTCGACGCTTCCACTTCAGCCGGATCTTCTTCGTCGATATCGCGATACGCGACGATGTCCGGGTGACGGAACAGCGCGTTGGCGTCGAAGTTGAACTTGGCGTCCAGTGCAATCACCTTGCCGTCGCCAGTGACGATCAGCGGGTTGATTTCCGCCAGCGATGCGTCCGTTTCCCAGAATGCCTTGTACAGGCCTTGCAGGATCGTGCGAGCTTGCGGGATCGAGCCTTCCGGAATGCCGATCTTGCGCGAGAGGTCGTCGGCGTCTTTGTCGAGCAGACCCGTCGACGGCTCGACGGCGAACTTGTGCAGCAGTTCCGGCGTCTTTTCCGCGACTTCTTCAATGTCCATGCCGCCTTCGCTCGATGCCATCACCACGACTTTTTGCGTGATACGGTCGAGCACGAGGCCGATGTACAGTTCCTTCTTGATGTCCGCGCCTTCTTCGATCAGCAGGCGGTTCACCTTTTGGCCTTCAGGGCCGGTCTGGTGCGTGACGAGCTGCATGCCGAGGATCTGGTTCGAATATTCGCGAACCTGTTCCAGGGTTTTTGCAACCTTCACGCCGCCGCCCTTACCGCGACCGCCAGCGTGAATCTGAGCCTTGACGACCCATACCGGGCCGCCCAGCTCTTCAGCGGCCTTGACCGCATCGTCCACCGAGAACACGGGCTTGCCGCGCGGGACCGCGACGCCGAACTTCCGCAGGATTTCCTTTCCCTGGTACTCGTGAATCTTCATGCGTGATTCCTTCAGTCTGAGAGTTGGATTGAACTTCGATTACGTGGATTAAGGGGTTGCTTGGAATGCTTGAATTACGTTGAGCGTTGCTTCCGGCGTCAAAAGTATCCGCGTCCGGAGTCATGCTGATGTTTCCTGGTCGGCCAGTTCTGGGAACCCGCTCTTGCTAATTTCGATTAGTTTCGACTAATTCCGATTAATTTCGCTGAGCCGGCTCCACTTCGCTTCCGGCCTTTTTGGAGTTGTCCTGATCCACTATCCGGTCTGCCGCGCCACGGGGCGCGTGGCCGAACCAGCGCGGATAATATTGCTGAACGGCTTCACCGTCGAAACGCAACGCGTTGCAACGGCCAAGCTGGAATGGGGGTTTGTCGGTTTCTGCTGCTTTGTTTGCTGCTGTGCTTGCTGAACTATCCGATGCTTTGCCGGGCGCGCCGCCTTTTTCGGTATTCCACACTTCGCCGGCGAATGCCTGGATGGCGGCTGTGGGCAACACGGCGCAAAGTTCAGTGATGTGCGTGCAACCGGTCGTTCCGGCCAGCAAACGGCTGGATTCCCGACGGAAATTTTGCACAAGATTGAGGCCGATGAGCGCGCGGTAAGCGGGGTTCGATGCGGCGCACAGCCCAGCATACGGAGACCACTCGGAAGCCGCTTCGGCGTCGACGATAGTGAACGTGCGGTCGATAGTGATGCGCAGCCAGAGTTCATGGATCGGCAGGCCTTGAGGCCGGACGCCCGACGCGAGTTTGACGTCGCGCGGCTTTTCATCGGTTAGACAGGCTTCGATATCCCACAAGCCATCTTCACGCTCAAACGCTTCCAATCGAATCGCGCGGCGATGGCGCAACTGTCGGGAAACGGGCGGAGAAAGCGGCATGTGCAGAGGAAGGCCGGAATGGGAAAACGCCGAAATTTTACCATACTGGGCATTTTCAGCCGGAGCGAGTTGCCGCGGGAAGCTTGAGGGGAAATGCACGGGCTTATGCGGCGGTTTGTTTCGGGTTTGTTTCGATACGACCGCGGGCGGTGGGGGATTTCGCTCAGCGCCGGGGTTGGGGTCGTAGCGCCAAAATAACGCCGGCGCCTATTCGTCGATAAATTCGTCGTCGCCCGCTTTCAGCACTTTCACGATCGTCCCGCCGTTGAATCCCCGCGTGGCGAGAAAGCGCGCTTGTTTCGCACGTTCGGCCGGCGTCGTCGGCGGTTCGCCGAATTTCTTGCTCCAGACCTCGCGAGCACGAGTGAGTTCGGTTTTCTTCAACTCGGCGCCAGCGTCCTGAATCAACGTTTCGTCGATACCGTTGCGCTTCAGTTCATGAACGATCCGGCTCGTGCCAAGACGAGTGCCCCGCCGATGAACAACGCTCTCCACAAATCGCTCATTCGACAACCACCCTTCCCCTGTAAGCGCGTCGAGCAAGGTATCGAGGGAATCGCCTTCGCCGAGATGCGGCGTCAGCTTGCGCGACAATTCAGTGCGGCTATGTTCACGGCGCGATAAATAACCCAGCGCACGACCGCGTAACGATAATTGCGGCCCCTTTCGCTTGAAATCGCCCGTTGCCGATGACTTTCCGCGTCCGGTAGAGCCGCGCGAATAAACCGGTTCGGCGTTTTGGCTTTCGCTAACTGCATCCGCTGCCGATGGCACGCACTGTTCGAAGGACTCGAATGGATCGGCTACGTCGATGCCTGTTTCTCGCTCGACGCCCGGAGAAATAACCGGGGGTTTCGATTGCGATTTCCGGGCAGCTTTTGCCGGAGCGGCCTGTGATTGAACAACTGACTGTGTCTGCTCCAGGACCGCCCGAGCGCGCTTTAAGCGTTCCTCGGCATCGACCGCGTCCAATCCAGTTGCCGAATCAGGCTGCGCGGGTTCAAATTGTTGCTGGTCGACTTGCGGCGCAACCGCAATATCGGCGATTTTGGCGCTGTTCTCATCAGCGAGTTTTGCCGACTTCGGCGAATTACGACGACTGGTTTGTCGATCGGTGGACCGTTCGAAAACATCCACGCCGTCAACAGGCTGAGGCGAAGATTTGCCACGCGTAGTCGAACCGGCTGCTTTGCGCCCCGACAACCCGCCACGTCCAAATTTGTTGCGATCACTCGATCGCTCGTATTCAGCCGGGGCCTCTGCCGACGCACTCTTCAAAGATGACCGCGCCGACACCCCACCACCACCGAACGATCCACGCTTCGGATACGCACGATCACTCGACCGTTCGAACACCGGCTCGCTGTCCTGCTGTGTGGTTTCACCCGCTTCCTGCAGACTCGCGGCGATCGCCTCAGCCTTGCTGCTGCCAGACGACAAGCTTGAGCCTCCCGGCCGTCCAAAGCTGCTTTTCCTGGCGAAGCTACTGTTACCGCTACTGCTACTCCCAGCACTCTTGCCGCTGGAAAACCCGCCACCCTTATTAAACCCACCGCTTCCGCTCTTCTCGCCGGAAACTCCACCACCCTTCGAGAAGCTGTTTCCAAACGAACGACGCGCCGGAGCAGATCCCTCCACACCGACGCGTTCGCCTGCTGCTGCGCGGTATCGATCGCTGCTTCGTTCGTAGCGGTCGACTCCTTCCTCGGCGCTGAGACTTTCGTCTTCGTCGCTTATGGACTTCGAGCCATCCGGATCTTCCTTTACGTCCTGCTCCGCGTCACGATTTGAATCGCGACCGGTCTTCGATCCGAACCGGCTCTTGCTGCGCATCATCTTTTACCGCCTAAAACTCATTCTTCTTCATCCGCCACTTCGGCAACACCCGGAGCGATTGCGTCGGCCATTGCATTGACGCCCAGCGACTCGCGAATTCGATTTTCGATTTCACGCGCCATTTCAGGATTCTCACGCAGGAATTCGCGTGCGTTGTCCTTACCCTGGCCAATCCGTTCGCCGTTATAGCTGTACCAGGCACCCGCTTTATCAACCAGCTTGGCTTGCACGCCCAAGTCGATGATTTCGCCCTGACGCGAAATACCTTCGCCATAGAGGATGTCGAAGATGGCTTCGCGGAACGGCGGCGCAACCTTGTTCTTCACCACCTTCACGCGGGTTTCGTTGCCGATCACTTCGTCATTCTTCTTGATCGAACCGATACGGCGAATATCCAGGCGCACCGACGCGTAGAACTTCAGCGCGTTACCACCCGTGGTGGTTTCCGGATTACCGAACATCACGCCAATCTTCATGCGGATCTGGTTGATGAAAATCACCAGGCAGTTCGTACGCTTGATCGTGCCGGTCAGCTTGCGCAGCGCCTGCGACATCAAACGTGCTTGCAAACCAGGCAGCGAATCGCCCATTTCGCCTTCGATTTCAGCCTTCGGCACCAGCGCCGCAACCGAGTCGATCACGATCATGTCGATGGAACCCGAACGCACGAGCGCGTCGCAGATTTCCAGCGCTTGTTCGCCCGTGTCCGGCTGCGAGATCAGCAGGTCCGACGGACTCACGCCAAGCTTTTGCGCGTAACCGATGTCGAGCGCGTGTTCCGCGTCAATAAACGCTGCCGTGCCACCGACCTTCTGCATCTCCGCAATCACTTGCAGCGCCAGCGTGGTCTTGCCCGACGATTCCGGACCGTAGATTTCCACCACGCGTCCACGCGGCAAACCGCCGACGCCCAATGCAATATCCAGTCCGAGCGAACCGGTCGAGACCACTTGAATGTCTTCAATGGCTTCGCCAGCGCCGAGCCGCATGATCGACCCCTTGCCGAATTGCTTCTCGATCTGCGCGAGCGCGACGGCCAGCGCCTTGCTCTTCTCCGCAGACATCCCGCCCGGGCCTTTCTTGCTATCTTCCATGAATCGTCCTTTGCTATGATGAACGGCGTCTGGCGCATGCCCTTGGGAGTTTTTCCCCTGCTGGGCGCACTGCTGCAGACACTGTATAAAAAAACAGGTGTTTTTGCAAGTCCGATCGGAGCGCGTAGTTTCAGCGCCACGTTCGGCCCATGCGGGACACCACTACACCTGGAGACCGCCGCGCCGGGCGAATTGCGGTGCCGGCAATGCTTTTTGCGCACACTACGATGCGAATCCTCATTGCCGAAGACGACAGCATACTCGCGGACGGTCTCATTCGATCACTCCGCCAATCGGGCTATGCCGTGGACCACGTGCGGCACGGCGTGGAAGCCGACACCGCGCTTTCGCTCCAGACTTTCGACCTTTTGATCCTTGATCTGGGCCTGCCGATGATGTCCGGCCTGGAGGTCCTGAGACGCCTCAGAGCACGCAATTCCCAGATGCCCGTGCTCATCCTGACGGCCGCCGACAGTGTCGATGAACGCGTCAAGGGCCTCGACCTCGGCGCCGACGACTACATGGCCAAACCGTTCGCGCTGAACGAACTCGAAGCCCGCGTGCGCGCCCTTACCCGCCGAGGCGCGGGCGGCGGACCCACCGTCGTCAAGCATGGCGCGCTCGCATTCGATCAGGTGGGGCGCATTGCGTCTATCAACGACCAGGTGATCGAGTTATCGGCACGCGAACTCGGCGTGCTTGAGGTCCTGTTGCAACGGGTTGGCCGGCTGGTCTCGAAGGAACAACTCGTCAACCACCTTTGCGAGTGGGGCG
The DNA here is from genome assembly GCF_964253815.1 of Caballeronia sp. LjRoot34. NCBI lineage: Bacteria > Pseudomonadati > Pseudomonadota > Betaproteobacteria > Burkholderiales > Burkholderiaceae > Caballeronia > Caballeronia sp. LjRoot34. The sequence continues at coordinate 671,648 of NZ_CAXUSB020000001.1, read as the reverse complement.
AGGAAGTCAGCAACAACGCGATCGAAGTCTATGTCCATCGGCTAAGAAAAAAAATCGAGCCCGGCGGCGCGCGGATCATAACCGTTCGCGGGTTAGGCTATAGCCTTGAAAAAGCCGTTGCCGCGGTGGCCGCTTCTGTACCTTCTGCCCCGGCAAATACCGACGAGCCTGCCTCGCCCAGCCCGCAGTACAAGTAGCAAGTAACCACGAGTAATCACGCCATGGGCTCGCCAGCATCCCCCGAGCGCGCCGCTCCGGCGTTGCGCGAGCTGTCACCCCTTTCGCCCGATTTGCCCGAAGCCGACCCCGACGCTTCTCGCGACGCGCGTTACGCGAACCCGTTCGCGCCGCCCGACGAGCTCGAGCCCGACGGCGAACCCGCGCCGCGTTCTCTGTTCGGCGAAATTCTGGACTGGATGCTCGCGCCACTGCTGCTCTTGTGGCCCATGAGTATTGCGGTCACGTATCTGGTTGCCAAGTCGATTGCCAACGGGCCGTTCGACCGCGCGCTTGAGACGGATGCCTACGTGCTCGCGCGGCAGATCGCGCCGGTGAATGGCGTCGCGGAATTGCGGCTGCCGAACGCCACGCGGGACTTCCTGCGCGCGGATAACGTGGACAGCGTGTTTTTCCAGGTCCTGGGGACGCGCGGTGAACTGGTGGGCGGCGACGCCGATATGCCCTTGCCTCACGACGATGACCGGCCGCAGCCCGGCATCGTGGAATTTCGTGACGACGTGCTGCGCGGCAACGACATCCGCGTCGCTTATACGACGGTGGAGGCACCGACGCTCGCTCATCCGGTGCTGGTCCAGGTGGCCGAGACGCTCGATAAACGCAGCCAGTTGGCCAACGACATCATCAAGGGCGTGATCCTGCCGCAGTTCGTGATCTTGCCGCTCGCTATCGTGCTGGTCTGGTTCGGGTTGTCGCGCGGACTCGCGCCGCTGCATGCGCTGCAAGCGAATATTCGCGCCCGGCGTCCCGATGATCTCTCACCGCTAGAAGCCAGCCGCGCGCCGCCGGAAATCGCGCCGTTGGTGGCGTCGTTCAACGACCTGCTCAACCGCCTCGAGCAGAACATGCAGTTGCAGAAGCGGTTCATAGCCGATGCCGCGCATCAGATGAAAACACCGCTCGCCGGCTTGAGGACGCAGGCAGAGCTGGCGTTGCGGCAGGATGTATCGGCAGAAGTGCAGCGTTCGCTTGAACAGATAGCGACGAGTTCCGAGCACGCCGCGCGGCTGGTGACACAACTGCTCGCGCTGGCTCGGGCGGAGAACCGGATGTCGGGGCAGATTTTTTCGCGCGTGGAGTTGACCGATCTCGCGCGGCTCGCCGTGCGCGACTGGGTGCAGGCGGCGTTGGCCAAGCGGATGGATATTGGTTATGAGGAGCCGCCGCATCCGGTCGAGGTTGAAGGCAACGCGGTGATGTTGCGCGAAATGCTGTCGAATCTTATCGATAACGCCATTCGCTATACCCCGCCCGGAGGGCGAATCACGGTCCGCGTGCGCACCGACGAGTCCGACACGCGGCACGTCTTTCTCGAAGTGGAGGACACGGGGTTGGGCATTCCTGAAGCGGAACGCACGCGTGTGGTTGAGAGGTTCTATCGCATTCTTGGCCGTGAAGGCGATGGCAGCGGACTCGGTCTTGCCATCGTCCGGGAGATCGCGACAATGCACGGCGGCACGCTCGATATTGACGATCACGTGTACAGCGAAGCGCCGCAGCAAGCCGGAACGCTTGTCCGAGTGGGCTTAAAGCGGGTTTATCCTGCCCGGGACAAACCCTGATCACAGCTCTCTCGGTATTTTTGCATGATCCAATTTAGACCGATGTTATATAATTTATTGAGGTAGAAGAACGCATATTTGAAGACGTTAGATCAATAACAAGATAACGACGCGTCTTAACGCCCACCCGCTCCGCGTCAGAACGCCGTAAGTTTTCCCTCCAATAATCGTTGCACGGCGCTGCTATCCGCGGATGCCATTCAAAGATCAATACAGGAGACGACTTCATGGCAACGGTCGAGGGGCGCATTTCCCACGCACCGATGACGAGCGAAGAACGGCGCGTGATTTTCGCGTCATCGCTAGGCACGGTGTTCGAGTGGTATGACTTTTATCTGGCGGGCTCGCTTGCTATCTATATAAGCCGGACGTTCTTCTCCGGCGTCAATCCGACGGCCGGTTTCATCTTCACCTTGCTCGGCTTTGCGGCGGGTTTTGCCGTGCGGCCGTTCGGCGCGATTGTGTTCGGGCGTCTCGGCGATATGGTCGGGCGCAAGTACACCTTCCTCGTGACCATTGTGATCATGGGTCTTTCCACGTTCGTGGTCGGGCTGTTGCCTGGATACGGCACGATTGGGATAGCCGCGCCTGTGCTCTTCATCGCGATGCGGCTGCTGCAAGGGCTCGCGCTCGGCGGGGAATACGGGGGCGCGGCGACTTACGTGGCCGAACATGCGCCAGCCAACAAGCGCGGCGCGTGGACGGCGTGGATCCAGACCACGGCGACGCTTGGGCTTTTCATCTCGCTGATCGTGATCTTGCTTGTACGGAGTTCCGTCGGTGAGGAAACGTTTGGTGCGTGGGGCTGGCGTGTACCGTTCCTGGTGTCGATCCTGCTGCTCGCTGTGTCCGTGTGGATTCGGTTGAAACTGCACGAATCGCCGGTGTTCGAGCGCATCAAGGCAGAAGGCAAGACGTCGAAAGCGCCGCTGACCGAAGCGTTCACCCAGTGGAAGAACCTGAAGATCGTGCTGCTCGCGCTGTTCGGGCTGACGATGGGACAGGCCGTGGTTTGGTACACGGGCCAGTTCTACACGCTGTTTTTCCTGACGCAGACGCTCAAGGTTGATGGCACCAGCGCCAACATCATGGTGGCGGTGGCGTTGTTGATCGGCACGCCGTTCTTCCTGTTCTTCGGGTCGCTGTCGGACAAGATCGGGCGCAAGCCGATCATCATGGCCGGCTGCCTGCTTGCCGCGCTGACGTACTTTCCGCTCTTTCACGCGCTGGCTCATTACACGAATCCGACGCTCGAAGCCGCGACGGCCAAGGCGCCGATCAGCGTGATAGCCAACCCGGATGAGTGTTCGTTCCAGTTCAACCCGGTGGGGACATCGAAGTTCACGACCTCCTGCGATATTGCCAAGGGTGCGTTGTCGAAGGCCGGTTTGAACTACGAGAACGTGGCCGCGCCGGCCGGGACGATCGCGCAGATCAAGGTGGGCGACACCGTGGTGGATACGTTTGACGGCAAGGCCGCCGATGCGAAGGCCCAGGGCGCGGCGTTCGACAAGACGCTGGCGGGCACGTTGAAGTCGGCGGGTTATCCGGCGAAGGCTGACCCGGCGCTGATCAACTGGCCGATGGCGATTGTCGTCCTGACCATCATGATGATCTACGTGACGATGGTGTATGGGCCTATCGCCGCGATGCTGGTTGAGATGTTCCCGGCGCGGATCCGGTATACGTCGATGTCGCTGCCTTATCACATCGGCAATGGTTGGTTCGGCGGGTTCCTGCCGGCGACGGCGTTCGCTATCGTGGCCGCGAAGGGGAATATTTTCTCGGGGCTGTGGTATCCGATTGTGATCGCGTTGGCCGCGTTCGTGATCGGGATGCTGTTTGTTAAGGAGACAAGGGGGACGGCGGTTTATGACTCGGATTGAGGGGCCGCCCGCTGGATCATTTTGTCTCTAGGAATGAGCCTGGAAGGGGTTGACAGGTTTCGCAACCCTCTTCATAATCTCGATCTCTTGGCGAATTAGCTCAGCCGGTTAGAGCGACGGAATCATAATCCGCAGGTCCGGGGTTCGAATCCCTGATTCGCCACCAAGTTGTAAAGAAAGCCGCTGCTTCGAAAGAAGTAGCGGCTTTTTGTTTGGCTGCTCACCAGGCACGATCCGGATACAGGTCCTGGCGGATAGTGAATTTCCAGCGCCGGATCAGTGGCCCGCGAACCCTCTTCTCTTCATAGATTTCCCATCTGGTAAGGCGGTGTCGCCAATCTTTGCCCGCCTCACCTGGCCTTTGCAATGCCGTCGTCCATATATCACCACGCGTCATTGCGGGCAAGATCATCCGGGCCGCCGGCCTCTGAACCCATCGGCTCGTCATCCAGCAACGGATCGGCCTGCCGCTCGCGCCTGCGCGCCGGGTCTTCCTCAAGAAAGCGCGTCATCGAGAATTTTTTCACGTCCGCTGGTTTAATCATCAGGGCGCCATCTTCTACGCTCACCTCCACGTCCGTGCCTTCTTGCAGGCAAAGAGTTTCTGCGAGCTCTGCAGGAATTCTCACGGCGAGACTGTTGCCCCACCGTTTCACTTGTTGAAGCGCCATACGTCGGCTCCTATTGAGCGGCTTTCGTAACCGTTAGATATCGAAACGACTGCGCGTCCGGTAGATACCGTGTAACGCAACACGTAAGTCGAACCGCTTGATTTCATTCTGTACACGCCCACTCTCAATGGACGCTTGGAGTTCGACGCTGTCTGCCGACGGTCCGCATTTACGGACATTCGAGGTCAACTACTCGAATGGCCTGCTTCGCAGAGACAAGAATCAAACGGTACGCGCAATGACGTCGATTCCCAACCGCACATACTCATATCTATCCAAACGGATACGAACGCATTCAGATCATTTCCTTGACGGACTACGCAAGCCCGAGCCACGCTTTAACTCTTGTCCACCAACTCAATTGCACGTCCGTCAACGGTTGTTGATAGTCCGCGAACGTGTAGCTCGACTGACGAGGAGTAGATGACTGAGGAGATAGTGCCGGCATAGCGTCCTCCGGCGGAGGAGTTCGCTGCTGCCTATCCAGTTCACGCTGACGCTTCAGGTGTGGAACCGATTGCGTATGTTCGATAAAAGTATGCTCCGGGCCGTACTCTGATATCGACACGGAATCGGCCTCTTTCGGAGCGACGGGTTTTCCGTTCTCGTCAACAGAAACCGTTTCAACTTCAACCAGTGGGATACACCACGCCGCATGCGCGCGATCTGTTCGCTCCCCGTTCGAATCAGCGCAACGGAAAATGAAGTCTTCCGGATACTTCGACGCGCCCTTAATTTCAGTGCTTTGATTCCACGAATACTTGAATGCGATTGACCCGGGGTGCGGGGCGGAAGGCTCTTGCGCACCGCGTGGAAATTGCTTTGCCATCTCTGTCGCTCCAGACGTAGAAATGCAGCCGCACGCAATGGCGGCGATACAGTCCCTAAGAGACTGTTGCAGAATTAAGTTTGCATATTTTTTAGCCGGGTCCAGCAAGTTAAAGCACACGCGAGCGTGAGGAAGGCTTCGTGTATGTGCGCATATTTCTCGTAGCGCATCTTCAGGCGGCGATAGGAGTGCAGCCAAGCGATCGTACGCTCGACAGGCCAACGTGTTTTGCCTAGACCACTGCCATGGGGTGAGCGCAGTTTCGCGAGTTCAGGAGTGATGCCGCGTTTGCGAAAGCGTCGCCGATGTGGCTCAGAGCTATAGCCTCGGTCGCCCTGAACAATTTTGGGCTTACGCAAGGGCCGTCCTGGCTTGCCTCGAATTGGCGGAATGGCTTCGACCAGTGGGTCAAGCTGAGTGACGTCATGGCGGTTTGCGCCCGTCAGGATGACGCCGAGCGGGATGCCTTGCGCATCGACGATGATATGGTGTTTGCTGCCGAGTTTGCGCCGGTCCGTGGGGTTTGGGCCTGTTTTTTTCCCGCGTACAACGCGCGAATGGAGGAGCTGTCGACCAGTACTCTGGCCATATCGAGTTGGCCTCGACGGCGCAGTTCGGCCAGCATCGTTTCGTGCATGCGTTGCCATACGCCCGCTTTATGCCACTGGTCCAGGCGCCTCCAGCAAGTGGAGCCCGACCCGCAGCCCATTTCCTGCGGCAGCAAATTCCACGCGAGGCCTGCGCGCAGCACGAACACGATGCCTGTGAGCACGGCGCGATCAGGTATTGGCTTGCGTCCTGCATACCGGCGATTGCGCGGCGCAGCTTTGGGCAGCAGCGGTTCGATGAGTGCCCATAATTGGTCGTCTATAAGTTCCTTAGCCATGGCTTCCTGTCAGGGAAAACAAGACAGAAGTTAACACCAGAGCCAAAAAGTTAACAGCCCCTTTTTGTAATTCTGCAACAGTCTCTAAGTGAAATGCGGCCATTGACCGTCACTGTGCGATCTTGTCGAAGTATTCGTATCGAGCACGATAACGCTTGCGCCCTTCCGTCTCGCACGGCGTTCCTTTGCTCGACCAATACATGTTGGCAGACTCCGCAAAGTCTTCAGTCATGTTGTTCCGCGCGTATTGCGATGGTGCCTGCCCATCGCTCGTCATAGCGTCCTGCCAGTCCTGTTTCTTTGCCGGATCGCTCCATAAAGCTTCGCTCCACAGATGTCCCGTTTCATGCAGCATCGTGCTATCGACGTATCGCTGTGGAAAAGTTGACCAGCCTTTCCACGGAAAAAACGCAACCCCCTGTTTAATATCGGCGGTCGCGGCTGATGAGAATGACGAATCGCCGTATTCTTTCTGCCAGAGCACATCCCGAGGGTTAGGTAAGGTATTAAGCGAAACCCTGTCCAAGTCTTTGTACTGCTGCGGCGGAACGGCTTCAAGCGCCTTCGCGATCGCTTTCTGACCGGGTATGCCGTAGCCTTGCGCCGGAGTCTGCGCGGGCACGTAAATACTGACGGGACGACCTTTTACAGTCGCGTCATACTGAGTTGCAGCACCTGTCCCACCGCCGGGAAAGGCGAAGGTAGTCTGTTTGCCAGGGCTTACCGTGACGTCGTTTACGTGCTTGTATAAGTCAGCTGGCGCGTCAATACGAGCTTTCGAACCATCGAGATAGGCGCAGTCTGTTCTGGCCTTTGCATCGGATACAGGGGCCGGATAGATTCCTTCCGAATCCTCATCGTCGGCAACTCGTGCTGACGAGGCCAGAGTTGAAGCAATGCTGAAGCCTCCCGTCGCGGTCCTCGCTACCGCCGATCCTTCGTCCGTGGTGAGAAAAATTCCCGGATTCTTGCCCACGATTACCTTGTTCTTTTCGCACGGGCACAGCACAGGATCGCCGTCGAGAACAGCGTCCCGTCCTTTTTCCGATATTCCTTTGCCGGTGCCATATATCTTGAATGCGCCCTTGCAGTTACCGCAGGTCGCCTCATCGCCGCTGAGAGCAATCTTCTTCCCGTCATCGTGAAAGGTCGATGAGTAAGCCATAACAAAACCGCCCGTCGTAGTCGGGTCGCCATGCCGAACCGCCGCCCTACGCATGGACGGTCCCACCGCTCGTTTCGGCAATTGGCGGCAGCGTATAGGCGGGATCGAACAGGCCGGGAACCGGTTTTCCGTCGCGAACCGTGATGCCGAATCCATCCTGCAATGTTTCCGTTATCGTGTCACCGCTGCTCAGCCGAGAGCCGACCAGCGCGAACGGCTTGTCTTCCCAAGCCGCGGCGAACCCCGCACCGTCAATAATGGAAGCCTCAGTGCCGCCGTCGTATGTGACGATATCGCTGACGCGAGCCAATGCCAATCCTTTGTATTCCGCCTTCGTTGATACCCGAGTGACATGCCCTCCGTCCTTAGTGCGCGAACCGATGGTTACAAAAAGGTAGGTCGTTTCGTTGTTCTTCTCAGATATATTCAAGACTCCTATGTGAATGGATGCTGCAACTACGCGCTGCGTTTTTCACGCATAACCATCGTTCACAAACTTATTTGTCAAGAATGATCAGGAACGGGCGGACTTCAATCGGATGCGTTGAGGCGCTGTACTTGCTGCAACAAAAAATGACCCTTTTCATCCTTATCCATTCCGACTTGCACCCGAGTCGAGCGGCTTAAGTGCGCCGGAGAATCCAGTCTGGATGGCGGCGCGCTTGCTTATTTTTCCGACTGGCTATGTCATACGCTTCTGTCATCGAAATTCCCCACCCGCCACGTGAGCAGTCGCAGTAGTTCATCCGCCGCATCTTGAGCACGTAGCACCTCCAATCGTGCGCAGAAGCGATGTAGGTTCGGAAGCAGATTATCCAACGGCCCGCGGCATCACATCGTTCAACCGCCGTGTATCCCACCGTTCCCGCGCCGCCAGTTCCTCAATTAAAGGGCAACGATGCAGCGTGCAGCGGCTTTTTTCATTCAAGAAAAAATTTGCGACATCACCTCCGCCGTCTCACCTTCGTCAATAGCGGTGTCAGCACATTTGCTGCGGCCGTGCCGGTGAAGGCCCAATACGCAAAGGTGATTGGTGTCTAGCTTTTCGGTGAGCATGAGCATCAGCGCCCTTGGGTTGGGAATGTACCCATACGATCGCGTCCTTCGCTCACTGCACGTGCGCCATGGGTCGGACCAATCGCTCGGCAGTCCGGCAAACTGCGAGTCGCCGCCGCAGGTTTCGACTTCTACCTCCGGATTCCACCCACTCCAAGCGATCAAGTTCCGGCAAAGCAAGCGATACCGTGTATGTCGATGTTTGGGCACGACCCGCGTTTTCGATTCCGGATAGCCATTGCTGATTGGACCGCAGTCCCGCTTTCATGTTCGCACCGTCTCAGAATGCACGGGACGAAGCGTCCAACTGCACCGACTATCCGTGAAGGTTGGGTTTGCTGGATCCCTTGCGAATGATGTTGCTTGATCGAGGCAATCCATGTTTAGAAAAGGCGAAGCGATCATCACAGCGGGCTATATCTGTTGGTCAATCCTTGTGCGACGGGGACGACTACGCCAACGATCGCGCCCAAAAAATAGGCAAATATTGGATAGCTATTGATTTTTTTCGTTCAATATGAAAACTAATTACTACATCGGTATTTTTTACATTATAAAAATAACTACGAGACGCTATCATCTAGCTGATGCCGGTATTCATCCAGGAGGCGGTTGGCTACAATGTCAATTATGTACAAAGATGTCCTGATTTTGACGAACTGCACCGGACGCAAACGTACGGGGAATCAAGCAGTCACACTTCCTCCAACCTCGCTTCGAGGTTCTTTGCCATCGATCGCGGAATCGTGGCGGCTTAGGACAAGTTTGGCCCCTCGTACTAGGACCGCTGAGGAAACGTATTCGGGACGATCGTTCGCCGAAGCAAGGCACATCTCTGCAAACCTAGGAGCAGAGCTATTTGTTTTGTCTGCCGGCCTTGGCATCGTTGCTGCCGATGAACTAGTGCCGCACTACGACTTAACCGTTGTCGACGGATCGAATTCTGTGCGGCCCCTGCTCTCAAGCCTTGGGATGAAAGCGAGTGATTGGTGGGCGGCGCTACTTGCTGCCTTCGGAAATCAGAGATCGGTGCGATCGCTAGTAGAAACCCACCCCCATTGCCTGGTGCTTGTTGCTCTTCCGGCTAGCTATCTGGAGATGGTTGCAGAGGACTTGGAAGAACTGTCAGACAGTGAACTCAAGAGAGTTCGGATTTTTTCTTCGTCTAAAGGTAGGTCGGTCGTGTCCGATAGGGTGAGAAGCGTCGTCCTACCCTATGACGATCGACTTGAGGGTTCTCAATTTCCGGGTACACGAAACGATTTTGCTCAACGCGCACTGAGGCATTTCACAGAAACCCTTGGGGCCCATCGGTTACCACTTCAGAACGCCGAACACGCTGTGTTGACCGCGTTAACAGCGATGAGTCCGAGACAAGTGCCAATCCGCGCAAGAAAGACGGACGAAGAAATAATGAAGTTGTTGACGCTGAAATGGGGCAAGTTCGACGGGTCTTCCGCCCGCCTTCTGCGCTATCTACGTGACGATGCGTTGGTCGCTTGCGAACAATCGCGATTTAGAAATTTATGGCTCACGGTTGGCCAGCATCAGGTAATTGGGAAGTAAATTGGCAAACGCGAAGAAAGAAATAGTCGTTCGGGCTCTGCGGTCAACACAGGGTGATGGCATCGACGTGTACGCGTTTTTTATCAAAGGCGCTGACATCGTAAGAGTCGCTGATATTTCGCGTATCGAGAGAGACGACTCAGATGGACTCAAAGGCTTCCAGCGCCCGGAGATTCGGTCCCACGTGAAGGGCATTGCCGACTATTTGAACCAAGGCAACGTTTTGTTCCCGAACGCAATAATTTTGGCTATGTCGCCGGCCGTTCGCTTTTCAGGTTCGCGTGGACCAAAACCCACCGACGACGACGGCATGGCTATCGCCGGCACATTGACTATCCCGGTATATGACGAAGGTCAGCGGGTCGCTTGGATTGTCGACGGTCAGCAAAGATCGCTCGCCTTGGCGCAGGTATCCGGCAAGACTCTATCCGTCCCAGTCGTTGGGTTTGTTTCGGACAGCCTTGAAGTGCAACGCGAACAGTTCATCTTGGTGAATAAGGCTAAGCCGCTACCTACGCGCTTGATTAATGAGTTGCTACCTGAAACCCGAGGCATTCTGTTGCCACGCGAATTGAGCGCACGAAAAGTTCCTTCCGAAATCTGCGGCCTCTTAAATCGCGATACCGACTCCCCGTTCTACAAACTCATCAAACGTATCTCCGAAAAAAATACCACGACTGCTGTTATCACAGACACCGCGATCATTTCGATGATCCGAAACAGCATGAACAATCCGTTGGGTGCATTGTCGCCGTACAAATCGACCGGGCGCGAAGGGGCAGACGTCGAAACGATGTATCGAATTTTGATTACTTTTTGGACCGCAGTTAGGGACGTTTTCCCGAACGCCTGGGGCATCGATCCTCGAAACAGTCGTTTAATGCACTCCGCGGGCATCGAATCCATGGGTGTGCTCATGGATCGAATTTACGCGCGGCTTTCTGGACACGGCGAAGACTACAAGACGGTCCGCAAAGAACTTGAGAAGGTGGCGCCCGCTTGTCGATGGACTGAAGGTACATGGGACACGCTTGGCGTTGCTTGGAACGAAATTCAAAGCACTCCGCGGGATATTAAAAGACTCCAAGACGCGCTAGTGCGCGCTTATACAAGCAGCGTACGACCATGAAATTTCTATATTCAGACACACAGGACTACGTCGACCCGTTCTATGACTTCATGGCCGACCGCAATGCACCGGGACGTCGTCGTTACTGGGATGACACCTATGCGCACGAGATGATGAAACCGGCACCGTATGACGGGCTGCTAGTCTCGATGAGCGCGGTGCGCCAAGCCGCCGGTGTCGCGAAATCAAAAGTCCGCTATTCGACCGCTGAAGAGCATCGCATGCTTCGTGACGGTGTTCGTAAATTCTTACGCTATACGGGTCCGAAACATAAGAATGCCATGCTACTGGGCGACTGCGGAGCGTTTGCGTACGTAGAGCATGAGAAGCCCGCTTATGCTCCACAAGAGGTGGTCGAATTTTATTCGGATGCAGGCTTTACGCATGGTATCTCTCCCGACCACATTATCTTTGATTGCGATATTACAAACCCTCCTGCGAGTGAGATGCCCGAAGCCGTAACGGCGCGATTTGAGATCACGCAAGCTAACGCCGAGGAGTTTCTAAAACTGACGCGCGAGGAAGGCGAAACGTTCGAACCAGTGGGCGCGGTACAAGGATGGTCGCCGAAAAGTATCGCTCAGGCTGCAGTCCAACTTGAGGCTATGGGGTATCGATACCTCGCGATTGGGGGACTTGTTCCGTTGAAGGTCGAAATTATCCACCTTGTCCTTCGCGCGCTTCGTGCTGCAATTAAGCCGGAAACGAAGATCCATCTTTTGGGCTTCGCAAAGGCAGACGATATTCACGAATTCACCGGTTACGGCATCACGAGTTTTGACTCGACGTCTCCGCTAATCCGCGCGTTCAAGGACGCCAAATCGAATTACTACATGCCGTCGCCGAAGGGTGGTCTCGATTACTATGCGGCCGTGCGGATCCCCCAAGCGATTGAGAACTCCCGCCTGATGCAGGGGATCAAGCGTGGAATATTCAGCTCAGAGGACCTGCAACGACGTGAGACTAAGGCGTTGGCTGCTCTTCGCGCGCTTGACACGAACGGCGGAAAGGTCAGGGCCGCACTTGATGCCGTGATGGACTATCAACGGTTCCTGACGCTCGGTGATGGTAGCCCTATCGAGAAGCACGAGAAAGACCTGTTGAAAATGCGCGGGCTTGTGGAGCGAACACTCGAAGACGCTCCATGGAAGCGTTGCCAATGTGAGATATGCAAATCCGTCGGCGTCGAAGTCATCATCTTTCGGTCGAGTAATCGAAACAAGCGACGCGGCTTTCATAATCTCGGTGTCTATCACCAACACTTACAAAGAACCCTGGAGAAACAGCGGTGAGCAACTACCGATTTAAAGCCATTCGCGCCTCTCAGGCCGCTGAACACGACGTATTTTCCTTTGCGGCGACACCAGAGCAGATCTTAGGTTTCGCTGAAATCGAGCGTGTCGGCCGCGAAGAAGATGGTCAATTAAGGGGGTTCCAGCGACATCAGATCGCGTCGCATATCAAAGAAATTCGTGACTACATGAGTCGTGACGACGCGCTCCTTCCGAACGCGGTCATCGTGGCGTTCATCGGCAGCGTTAAGCTCAAAGAACTGGGTGATGGCATTGTCGAGGTGAGCATTTCAACGACCAAGGGCAAGCCCGGGTTCGTTGTCGACGGCCAGCAACGACTGTCAGCCCTTTCCGGAATAAAGAAGCCAGGCTTCCAAGTCTTCGTCTCTGCTTTAATCTGCAAAGACTACAACGAACTGCGGCAGCAATTCGTTTTGATCAACAACACTCGGCCGCTGCCGAAGACGCTGATCTACGAGTTGCTGCCTAACGTTGAGGGTCTACCCGCGCGATTCACCGCTCGAAAATTTTCGGCACGCATCGTCGATCGGCTCAATTTCACGCGCAAATCATCGCTACGCGGCGAGATCCGGCAACATACCAATCCGCAAGGCGTGATCAGCGACACCGCCATGCAAAAGCTGATTATGAATTCGGCGTCGGACGGTGCTATCCGAGAATTCATCAAAGAAGAAAACTTTGAGGATCTCGCATATGAATTCGTCAATGAGTTCTTTCAGGCCATAACCAACGTATTCGGAAGCGAATGGGTCGGAATGAACCCCAAAACATCGCGACTCAGACACGGCGCAGGATTGGTAGCAATGGGGTTCGTAATGGAATTGCTGTACTCGAGCGAAGGGGCAACGACTCGCGCCGAATTTGAGCCGGGTTTGGAGTTGCTCAAGCCCTATACGGCGTGGACAAGCGGTCAGTGGCGCTTTTCAGAATATGACGAACGTTCTTGGAACGGCATTCAAAACACGCCCAGTGACATCGATCTGCTCGCCAACTATCTTGTGCGCTCGCTGAAGAAAGCCCTTCGTCGGCCCCGAAAAGTAGCTAACGCTTAAATCTGGAGATTGTCGCTATGAAAACACGCGCGCTAGTCTTATTTTCTGGTGGCCAAGACTCCGCCACTTGCTTGGCATGGGCGCTGAGTCGCTATGAGTACGTCGAGACAATCGGCTTCGACTACGGTCAGCGCCATGCCGTTGAATTGACATGTCGGGTCTCCGTATTGGCACGACTGAGGGAGCAGTTTCCAACGTGGGCAGCGAAACTGGGCGACGACCACATGCTAGATCTTTCCGTACTTGGAGAGATTAGCGACACCGCGCTTACGCAGGACAAAGCTGTCGAGATGGAATCGAATGGCCTTCCAAATACCTTTGTCCCGGGCCGCAACTTGCTCTTCTTTACTCTAGCTGCTGCCGTCGCTTACCGCAGAGGGTTGCACGCGCTCGTCGGAGGAATGTGTGAAACAGATTTCTCCGGCTATCCCGACTGTCGGGACAACACACTTAAAGCACTCCAAGTCGCGATCAGCCTCGGGATGGATGCACCCTTGATCATCGAAACACCATTGATGTGGATCAACAAACGCCAAACCTGGCAGATGGCGAATGAGCTTGGAGGGGAGGAGTTCGTCGAACTCATTCGCAGCGAGACCCACACTTGTTATCTGGGTGACCGATCCGCCTTGCATGATTGGGGATACGGATGCGGCAAATGCCCCGCGTGCGAACTTCGAGCGACTGGGTACAAATCTTACGTTGCTACGGCACGGCCATGACATATAGCGTCAAAGAGATTTTCTATACGCTTCAGGGTGAAGGTGCAAATGCTGGACGACCGGCGGTCTTCTGTCGGTTCTCCGGATGCAACTTGTGGAGCGGACGCGAAGAGGACCGTTCGACGGCGCAGTGTTCATTTTGCGACACCGATTTTGTTGGAACTGACGGCACGGGCGGCGGAAAATTTAAAGACGCCCGAGATCTGGCAAATGCGATCGCGAGCCAATGGCCTACAGCAGACCATGCTCACCGTTTCGTTGTGTTGACCGGTGGTGAACCCTTGCTGCAAGTCGACAGCGCGTTAACCACGGCGCTGGCCGAGGAAGGATTTTTCATCGCGGTCGAAACCAATGGAACGGTATCCCCGCCTCCTGGTCTCGACTGGATTTGTGTCAGCCCTAAAGCAGGTACACAAATTCGAATTAAGGCCGGCAACGAACTGAAGTTAGTGTTCCCGCAAATCGCGTTCGACCCGACGGGTTTTGAGCAGCTTGCGTTCGAGCGATTCTATTTGCAGCCGATGGATGGGCCTGATCACGCCCGGAATATCGCAAAAGCAATCGACTATTGCAAAGCACACCCTCGGTGGTCACTAAGTTTTCAAACCCACAAAGCCTTGGGTATCCGATGAAATTCGAACTAAGCCAACGCTTTTATTTCGAAGCAGCTCATACCCTTCACCGGGAAATCGGGCAGGAAGGTAGTCGACGAATTCATGGACACACTTATCATGCGCAGATTTTTCTTCGTGGCAAGCCTGATGCGACAACAGGAATGATCGTTGACTTAGGTTTTTTCAACCAAGAAATTCAGCGAATTAAAGATCAGTTAGACCACCGCTTCCTCGATGAGGTACCGGGTCTTGGCGCTGCCACTCTCGAAGGGCTGTGCGCTTACATCTATCAGGCGATTTTTCCAATCTTTCCGAACGTCTCGCGGGTTCGCGTGGAGCGTCAAGCAAGTGGTGACCGGTGTGAAGTGACTGCCGATTGAAAGCTCGATGACAACCATCTCTAACGTATCTTATCGTTGCTCTTAATAGCACGCACACCCGGAACGCACACGTCGCTCAACGTTGTGCTCCCGGTGATCCGCGTTTTTGTCGGTGCGCTAACTCTTTAAAAACGCTGTCTAAAATGCTTGCGCAACCCTTGCCGGGCGGCAATTGCATATCGCGTTGCCCTCTCGCTTCCTTCGCGCAGTAATAGGCCTGATGCTTACTACTACGCCAAGCGAACACAAATATGTCGGAATTCGCGGCAAGATGGCGCAATCGATCCGTCGCGGCGTGGTCAGCGTTTAATTCAATCCGCGCCAGAGGCAATACCTTCTCGAGCACCTGCTTGGCACGTTGACCAGCCGATTCGGTCAGCGTATATATTCCAACCAGTCCCGCGAACTTACTGCAGTCGTTCTCGCCGTCAACGACTTCCTCCCGTACCGGAAGGGTGTCTAAAACCGCTAAGCACGCGTAATCCTGCGCCAACATGCGAAGGACTAGCCGCTGCGCTTCCGTGACCCGATGAACGTTAGCCCGCACAAGGTCGATAACACTCGTGAAAAACCGCAATCGCACCTCCTCTTCCGGTGACGACTGCAGTGCAAGGATTTCGGCGGAATTTAAAGCCCAGTCAACATGCATCGCAGCCCGATTCGCTTGCAATATTTCTCCGAGATCGGAGACCGTTTCGACATAATCTTCACGAGTCGGGCCAAGAGATACAAACGCTTCGAGCACGTCCGCTGTCAGTGCAAGTTCGTCTGCAGAGGCAGCGCCATTCCAAGCGATCAGCTTAATCAAGATGCTGTAAAGTGGAACGAGCCCTCGGACTGGGCGCTCGACCCGAGAGACGAAAAACTCCACGAGATATGGGTACGCATCTCGAAAAATATGCTCGGCCGCAATGGGCGCATTACTAATAACTTCAGCGAGCCCCTTACACGTCGCAAGATCGGACAAATAGTCTTCGATGTTCCACCTAACAACGCAGTCTTTTAAAAGTGCTATCGGGGATGACTCGTACGCTCCAGAAGAGACGTTTCTTGCCCAGAAAAGCCAGGATTGACCTGCAGAAACCGCTTCCGACGGCTTTAAATTTTTAAGGTTCTCAATCCGCGACCGATCTCGGTCGGTGAACAACGAACGAACCTGCTCATCCGCCGCATTGATCAGCGTCAAAATCTCGGAACCAACTGTAGGATCGCCCAACTCAGCGGCACAACGCAGCAGCGCGCTATATGCCCACGGATTCGGGAGCGCTTGCATGCACAGTTTGATTCCTACCTCGTAATCTTCATCTGCCATAGCCTGTCTGGCAGCCTCCAACGTATCGCCGGATGACGTTTGGGGCGTCGAGGGTGCGGCGAAATGCTGCCACCAGCGCTGCAGCAGTGGACTTCCCGGTGATGAGGTCGGATACGCCACCAAAATGCCTTCACACCGCGCGGCATTTGGCTTCATCGAACACAACTCAAAAAGCAAAAATGCCTTGAGAACGTTGGGATGTCTTATCCCTTTTCTCTCCTTGAAAAGCGGCCCAAACGCATCCGCGATGCGCTCTTTGAATGCTGAAACCACTGAAGTGGGGTCGTCATCTTCAATGTCGGTAATGTGAGTTCGGTAAAGAGCGTCTACGATATCGACAATCGTCTGCGGCGGAAGCGGCAACTCGGCGATAGCTCGCAGCAGCGTAAAATTGCGTGCGATTTCTTCTTGTCGCCCTAGACCCGATAGCAAGCGTATCTCTAGGAACTGACGCTGCTCAGCGTTTACGCGACCGGTCGCGCACATCGCCTCCAACAAGACCGTCGCCGTTGCTTCGTTGCCGGCAAGTAATGCGCGGTCAAAGTCCCCACGTAGTTGGCCAAATGGTTGGCGATTTCTATCCGGAATTGGCGGTCGGCGGCGAAGCGCGCCCAAGTATTGAGAAAGTGCGATCAATATTTGGGGCTGACGGTCCCGCGAGGTTGCTGCAAATCGAAAGACGCGTCTACCGAAACGGTCGTACAGAGCGGACTCAATTGGGTCGGAGCGGTCAATCTCCAATGGCTGCGCGACGAAATTGCTGTAACTGGCGCCGACAGCCGCCTGGAGCTCGGCAGAAAGCGCCACTGCGTCGCTATCGTTCAAAGCTGCCGCATACCAGAATGTTTCACCATCACCGCGGAGAACTGGAAGAACGATCGGCGCGTCCCCGTCCTTTTCTACGAAATTGCCTATCCACGGCTGAATTTGCTCGAGCCAGGGCGAAGCGAGTTCGTCTCGGCTGACATCATTCCAATCTATGGTGTTCGGCGCCGAAAAGAACGTTTCGAGCCAAGCATGCTCAACCGGAGGGATAGCTTGCATCAGCGAACCTCCATGTATTGCATGAATTCGAGCTTTGTTCGTGCCAGGTCTTGGCTGTCTAGCGAAAACTCAACCCATTCATCATTGATCACCATGCCGTTATATGTGAGGTTCATCGATCCCATTAACAAGCTGCTCGTCAGCAGAATTCCCTTCGTATGCAGTTGCTTGCGCACATGCAATTCGACACAATCCTCGAGCGCCTGTTGTTCGACCAACTCATTCAATTTCGTCAGAAAGTTGCGGTTGATCTCGTCACTTCTCGTAACGACCGTCACTGACGTCCCACGCGCCATCAGAGCAATCAGTACGTCCGCGAGGCGCACTTCGCGTCGTCCCCATTCCGGGTTCACTGAATCAAAATTCCCCGATCTATTGTCGATCAGGACAACGTTGCTGATCCATGGAGACACGATCCATATGTCACCGTCTCCCCTTAGCATTTCACCCACAAACATTGTTTGCAGCAACTCTTGAATAGTGATTGCGCCCGTCGTCTGCGATTTGAAAATTCGCCGGTGAAGATAGGTCATTGCAGGGCCTCAATGAGTTCTACGTCCACCTCTAGCCTGCCGGCAGACTGCCTTATGCCCTGCAAGCGCGCGTAGGGACGCAAGTATCCAGAGTCGATCGGGTTTGTAACCAGGGTATTAAGCGCATCTCCCAACAACGATTTTTGCGATTCCCCGCATGTCAACGTCACAAGTCGACCGGCCGATAAATGTTCTGCGGCGATAATGAGCCAGTCCTCCGTCGCAACGGATACGTGGATGCGATCGTCCGCGATAGTTTCAACTACCAGCAGTCGCTCTATCGACGGTAGTTCAGCAAATGGGTTGCGCAATTCGAGCGACGTTTGCCGCACAGCTTTCCCCCTTGCCCAAAGAAGCCCGTAGATAGCACTCGTACGCCAAGCTCCACGGTCAGTGCCTATTGCCCCACCAGCCTCCGGCACGATTTGGTCGATTTCGTCGGATTGGCTCAGAAAATGGCTGATAACACGCAGATCTATCTCGATGCCCAGACGTCCCTCCTCATCTCTCCACCTAGCAAGTACACTAGCGAGATATCGATCAGTCGCGGGCCCTGCACCTTGTCGCAAGATTCGATTGCCCATCGACACCATAAAACCGTGGAATGGGGAGAATCCTTCGTTTACCAGCGCATGGCGAAGTTTCGCGACGATCCGGGTCATTCCGCTATGACTCGTCGTCGCCCTAAATTCTCGGATCAGTTCGACTACCGGTGAATCATTACCTTGGGTAAGCAAGGTTAATAAATTCACCATTTGGTAATCGATAGTCTCAAATTCGCTCATCTGAAGGTTGGCGCGAACCACCGAGAAAAACCGACGGGGGTCTTCAGAATATTGGCGCATTATCTGCTCGACTAGACCACTTCCGCCGGGTGTCTTTTCCGTCAGCCAAATTTCGCTTGATTCGTTGTCGGGGGCGTAGTCGCTCGCGCCATCTTCGGGACCCCGACTTAGATCGACATTCATATCGTTCGGGTCAATCGTTGGACACAAATCGGTGACGCTGCGCAAAATGGCTGCCGCGACGGTGCTTTGATAGACGCCTCGAAGCCATGGCTCCCAACCTTCATCGATAGGCTCCCAAAGCACACGAGCACCGCTGTGTAACTCGGTCAGGACGGCTGTCTGATGGAGATAGGCATCGAGTTCCAGGCGTAATTTGTCCTGCGGCGCTTGACTGTGCGAATCGTCTTGGGTCTCGACAACTTGTGACTGAAAAAGCATGTCTAGCACCTGTACAAGCGTGATAGACGATGTGCCGAGCGACAGGGCCCGGTCGGCTTCCTCAAGGCTTTTACCTTCATTGATGGCTACATACGTGACAGCTGACAGGTAAATCTGAACGAGCCACTCTCTCGCAAATGGATTATCGACCATTCGCAACGTATGTCCACGCCACGCGTTATCCGTAAAACGTGCTGACCGTAGCGCCCTCCATTTCACGTCGCTCTGGTTACCATTTCGACCGGCCAAGTTTTCTGGAATTCGAAGTTGAAATACGATTCCGTCCGCGCCATAGCTTGCCCCAACTCCCACCGCATCATCGTTTAGTGTGAACCTTGCGTCAGCGCGAACCTTGTCTTTATCGACTCCGATCTCTGCGGAGACACTGGTTGCGAATCGCCTCACTTCCACAGGCGCATGTTGGGCGTGCGTAAAAAAACCCACCTTCCCAATCAAGTCGCGCCATACGCCGCCTGTCGGAGGACTCATCCAAACAGGATCTGCATTTGGCACCAGTTGCGTATGCCAATGCATAGACGCGTTGGATGAATCCTTTACATTTTTTGGAGGTGCTTTGGGTTGGAGCGACGTCGGGCGATAGACAGCAATGGTTTCATCTTTTTCACTCCTCCGGATCTGATATCGTCCTAGAAGGATATGTGTCCCAAACGACGTTATGTCTAAGTCTGAGTCGATTGCTCCCCCCATATGGACGTCCCCTTCGAAATCCAAGGAAGGCGCGATCCAATGCCGCTCGGATTTATGTCGGATGCCGTAACGACGGGTAACGCGGCCTGGTGCAAATTCCCTAAGTGCCGCGAAGATCGACATCGTTGGCCGGTCAAAAGTGTTCTTTAGATTCGCATCTGGGAGATCAATAACCACTTCGGCAAGATTGAGATCCGCGAAGAGCGACGCAGGAATGAAGTCAGGAAGTGGGTTGTTGGAAACGACGTAGTCTTCCCCGATCTTGCCGTTCGCTGTCCATTGCGTGTTCAATCTCCGCAACGCAGTAGGCAACACAGTTGTCATGAGAGGGCGCGGGAACTCCCATAGCAACGCCGACACATCGTCGCTCGATACTTTGAGCGCCTGCTCCAAATACGTAGCAAGTCGTCTAGTCCCTGAGTCCGATTCCAGAATACTCTGGATTTCCCGTTGCAAGCGCTTACGCCGACTCGGATTGCCAGCCTTCCCGCTCAGTTCTAGCCAAACACTACCGGACGGTGCGTCTTGCAACCGAGTTCCCAGATAGTCGATTGTTGCAAAAACAGCTTGCATACGCATCAGATATCTATTGGCGACCGGGAGGGTACGTACGGGAAGTTCGGGGTCAAAGAGCAGATCGTACGATTGATATGCCGTACGGTCACGCCCATAGTCCGACAGAACAATCGCCGTCCACGGTCGCATACCGCGACTTCGTCCGGCCCGCCCTTTTCTCTGCAAAAAACTGGCAATGCTACGTGGCGCTTTGTGCTGCACCATCGCCCCAACACTTGGGTCGTCGAATCCGACTTCCAAGACAGCCGTCGCCACAATAACGTCCGCGCTGGAACTGACGCCACGATCTTGCGAACTTACCCTTTTCACATCTAATCTTCGTTTCAAATCTCCGTGGAGCGATTCGCATACCCGCCAATCTTGTCCGTTCACAAAGCGATAGTTCGACGTTCCTCGCTTTCGCAAGTGAGCCAGACCGCCGTTTGGTGAACGACTCATATCAGGATTACCTGCACTATTGCGTCCTTCCGCGCTCAGCAAATCGAAGTACAAACGATTGATCACATCCAAATTGTCTGTGAACACAAACGTCTTCTGTCCAAATACCCCTGCGCTGGTAGACAACGCAGCGCTCGCGGCCTTCGGATCCAGACATCGTTGCAAAAGCATTGTCGTCTGAATAGTCGTCGACAGCAGTGCCGCCCGGGAGACCGGGTCACCGCGGAGGGCAATGAGATACTCGGCGCCCTCGAATTCAATTTCTTTCGGCAGAGGGGACACCTCTTCGATTAAATTCGGTTGACAGCCGGTCAAAGAGACAAAAAAGGATGACGCTTCACGTAGCGTTGCAGACAGTCCGACAAATCGCAAGCGTTGATCTAGAAGGCGTTGCCATCGACGCATCAAATATGAAACTTGCGCGCCGTGCCGACCTTCATAGGCATGGACCTCGTCAACAAGCACTAACTCCGGGGGATGTAGGGCACTAGGGCCTACCCCGAACAGATGACATGCTGCGTTGTCGGAAAGCCGTTGGTTCAACATCTCCGTTGTCGTAAACAGGACATCTGGTGGCCGCTTCTCGATCGCGTCTCGAGTGAGCGGAAATGTGTCGCCATCAATTTCGAAATCACAGGTCGAACAGCTTAAGTGTTCGCGCCCGACCTTGCGATCTTGCTCCTTCCAGCGGAGACTGCTGCCGCAATTCAAGCAACTAAGCGAAGTACAGATGTAATCGTCGCCCACTTTGGGCCAATAACATTCGCGCGCAGAATTCGGGGTATCGCCAAAATAGGCACCCACACGGATAGGCACACCCCTTTCGAGCGTCAATTCCTGGCTGAGCGCCAGCGATCGCTTGAGTACTTCGCGTAATTGGTCCTTGAGCAACTCGACCCTCGGATAAAGAGCTATTGTCTTAACCCACGGTTTCGGCGATTGCTCGGCCAATAAGTGCCGTGCAATCGAAGCAAGTGCAGGAAGATAAAAGGCAAGCGTCTTACCACTACCGGTACCCGCACAAACGATGGTCGCGAGTGGCTTTCCAGTCTCAATTCCCCGAATAATTCGCTCGGCTGCACGCACCTGAAAACCAGACAACTGAAACTTAGAATGATTCGAGGCTATAAGGACTCTCGCCGCTTTCAACAGAGTAGCGCTTGCCGTGCTTGACTGCAGTACGTCAAGCGCATCTTCAACGGAAATATCTCGACGTGGATACTGCCTCTGACGCCGCAGAAAGCGGAAGTCTGCGACCAATGTCGGTGCTTGTTGCCAACCAAAATCTCCGGCATGCTTGGGAAATAGTTGTCGGAGCCTTGATAGCAACCGCACTGTTTCGGCCATGCGAGAACGATAGTTAACGGTGCCATCGTCAAGTTCCACCGCGGTTATCCACTGAAGATGCAACATGGCCTCGATGACATCGTCAGCGCTCAAAAACTCATCAAATCCGGTCGTCAAAGACGCCTCAATATGCATGTCGATCAGATCGACGAATTCGTCTTGACGGAAATGTCCGTCAACGATCCCCCAACCCAGAAGCTTCGCTTCCCGTGCTTCGACAGCGTCAAGGACGCCCTGTAGAAAGGTGTTTCGAGCATTTTCCATAGTTGGTCACTAGGCCTTCGCACGTACTACGTAGCTTCCAATGAGGTCGTGGTCTTGCAACCACGTTTTCACCTCGTCTGTAATCAGCGACAAACTCGCCCCGCCGCTCGTGGCCGAGGCGTCAAAAAACCTTCGAACGGACGCAGGCATATCCTCAACTTCGACAAACGTGACTTTTGAAAGCTGTTCAGAGCATTCATGCACTTCCTGCATCAGTTCTGCAGTCGGGGGAATGGTGTTGCGATACTTGTTGAAGCGCGCGTAGAGCACGCTGTACCGATCCATTGATGCCTTGTTGCCAGGGAGATTCTGATTGAGCGTCGATCGGCGCCGATCGGCTGAGAGACCCGCAAATAACGAGTCACTAAAGTAGCGCTTCCAATCTTGCTGTTGCAGCGTATCAAGACTGGTAACAAGCGAGTCCAGTCCATTTGTGAGTTTGGTCCATCGAGTCGCTTGCTTTAACGTAACACTCTTCGGCGCCTCGTTGAAACGATCTGCGAGCCTTCGAACAGATTCCTTTGTAGCAGTCAACTCGTCGGGAACTGACACTCCGATACCTTGCTCGCGAAACATGGTTACGCGCCCAACGGCCTTTTGGACGCTCTTTACCCGATCGTCAATCTCGCGGTGCAAGTCGGCAAGAACGATCGCCTCGTCAACATTACTTTGCATTTCATGTACTCGAGTAAGCCGCTCTGCGACCTCTTTAGCATCTTGCAACAGCATTACATCCTCCCTTCCGATTCAAGCGTTTCAATGTCCGCAACAAGCACATCAAAGGCACCGGCGATCTTGGTGACCTCGACCGCAGAATCAAGCCCCTTCGTCTTCGTCTCCAGAAAGGACGCCTCCTTCCGTGCATTGGCGAGTACCTTCTGCGATGCAAGTACGAAATTTTGCGCGAGGAGGATCGGGTTTATATCTAGCTGCGCAGATCGACTAATTAACTTCCCATCGAGTTGAGGCCCTTCTGAAGGTGTCGCATCGAGAGTCGCAAGCGCCTCTTTAAGAGCGGTCGCCCGAAAATCCTCGCAGATTCGATTGAAAACATTCGTCGTTCCCATATCCTCTTGATTCCAAACACCTATCTTCTTCATCCTTTCGGCAAGGTCTTTCATCGCATCAGAAAGCTCTTGCTTCACAAAGTTTTCTCCAAGCTCGCTTTTGACGTATGTCGCTATTCGACTTGCTTCATCGGCGACCCGTTTTGCTCGCACTGCCAACCGCGTCTCACTCATCGCGGATATCTTCGCTCGTATTTCCTGCGGGATTAGATCGTTTTCCAGGGCATCGTCATCCTTGCCTACGTGCTCGACAAGTCGAATAACGTCAATTCCATAAGGCGTCCTTCCTACCCCCTGGTAACAGCCACAATTCGCCAGGACTAGGTCAAATAACTGGTGCCTAATAGAAAGAGCCTCGTCTTGTAGCGTTCGCCATTCTTGGAAAGCAGCGGAAGCACTCTCTGTTGGCTTAGCTTTCAACTGAGCTTCGCCAAACAAAAACTTAGGCAGACCATTCACCGTCCGGGCCTTTTCAGTGACACCGAGCAGCCTACTATTCGTCATCAGGATTCTCGTCGACGTCCGCAGCCGCCGCGATATTTCTGCGCGAATGACACTTAGAACCTGCGGATACAATCGTGTAACTAAGTTTGCGACGCGAGCTAAGTCGTCGTCGACCATAGGATAGTCTAGACGACCGACATTAAGCGCGTATAAACGTAAAAGGGCTAAGAGTTCTCCGCGCAATTTCCCGTTAGGGTCGCGGTTGTCGTTCGATACGCTGATATTGAGTGATGCCACCCCGCCTTCGCCCTGCGCATTCGGTATAGACACTTGTGCCGCAGTAATAGGCACCTTGATGCACCGCTCGGCGACCCAATCTATGCGTTCGTTAACCGCCGCAGCACAGTGTTTCCGGATGCTTGCCGATACGTCCTGCGGTAGGCGCTCATTTTTCTGGACCCAATTCTCCAGGATTTGCGCCAACCGCAATTCTTCAGTAGTAGGTGGATCGGCGGGCCGTGAGATCGGTGTCTTTGGTTCCACCGAAATCGACGACTCGGTTGGCTTCATCGTCCCTGTGCGGACAATGTCCGGCCTCGGCAGGTGAAATGTGTCGAATATGACAGGTTCAATCTGCCCAACGTCGCTTCTTGTTTTCGGATTGTCTCCCCAAATATTCACCAGTCGCTCGTACCTACCTCGTTCGTCGGAAGACAGTTGCAGCCCAGTCACCCATTGCGCTATGTCTGCGGTCGACGCCGGGGCCAATATGCTTGTGGGCGGAAATCTCTTATCCTTAAATGCCTGCCGACCCGATAACAGCGTATCGCGGAGAATGCGATCGATGATGAATCGGGGTGTAAAAACGAGCGCATCACCCTCCGTCAACGTCGTCTTTGCAAGGCATGCGATCGCGGACTCGGTAAAGGGGAAGAGAGGAATCTCCTGCACTGATCCGAAAGCGGCTAGGTTGGCGGCGGATCCGTCGTCCTGATCGCTATAGATGGGAAGCCATGAGCGTCTGTCCTTTGAGTCTCGATCCCGTGACTCATAAGAAGCGATCAACACAGTCTCGCCCAAGCGCGCTGCATTTAGGTAAGTTGCGACGAGGCTTTTGGTGCGTCGAATGACTTCCTCAGGGTTACTAAGGTGACTCTCAACCATCCACTCCCGCTTTGCTCTCGTTGCGATCGTATCTTTCCCGGCGAGGTATCCTTCGGTGACCGCAATCACTGAACGCATCGTTGCCAGTTGCCTGACCCCGTCGCGTACACCCTCTTGGATCAGAACATTCAGCAAGGTTTCCTGAATACCGGTCAGAGCCTTAAAGTCCTCTACAAGAATGATCAGTTCGCGATTATCAGCAAGAAGCAAACGCCGAATCTCTAGGATGACGTCCTGCAAAGTCATCCCGCCGATTGCTTCATGCAATTGAAACAGCTCGCGGATCGCCTGATCAACAACACGCCCGTTCAACACACTAGCGGCCACTTTCATTCCCTGGCGGTTCCGTGTTAGCAGTTGCAACCGATAATATTGCTTCGCTGCTAAAGACGCCTTCTCAAGATCGATTGAGTCCGGGAGATTAAAATCATCCGCCGTGAAATCGTCCGCTTGTACATCTAATCTTCCATTTCCGTTTCCCGCCATAGCACGCTGCACTATCTTGCGGAAAACCATCGTTCGCATATGGTCAACCACCGCCGCATCCGTCAGAAATTTTGGCAATGCCCGAGCATGTGCTAATTGTTCCTTGATCGTCGGACTTTGCGGATCGCCCTGCAATTGTCCCTGTAGATGCTTAGAAAAATCGCCCAACGCAATCTCGAGATGTGCCTGAAAATTTATTACTGCGGCCTCTAGGTTGACTTCAGAGAGAGCTTTCTTAAAGTCAGCCTTCACAGAGGCATAAGGTCCATCAGGCAGGGGCTTAAGAATCAACTGCACCACTTCCCGCAAGCTCGCACTTTTCGGGATGCGAATCACGACGTAACGGCTAGCGCTGCTTGAACTGTTTAATCGTGCTGCCAATATTCGAACGAGGTGAGATTTACCAACTCCCGATGCACCAGTGATTGGAACCACGTGCGCGCCAGTTGGCACGTCGGTGTTCATAAGATAATCGAAGAGATCTTCCTCAGTTGCTGGAACCTTGCTGCCCTCAGGCAACAGTCTGTAGGACAATGGCGATGGCTGGTGCACTGCCAATAGCACCGACTCATGCGCAGATTCGGCCTCTGGCTTAATGCAACGGTCAACCTCGTCGGCTGTAGGCCAATATTTCAGCAAACTCATTGAGATTCTCCAACCAATCGAACATGCGTAAATCGATCCCAAGTACGATAGTCACGTCCAGTGAGCGCCAGGGACGCTCCGGCGTCTGCTTTGTTTTCGAGCGCGATCACGCCATCCAATGATAGTCGTCGTAGTGCGAACGATAGAGACATCGACAGGTGATTGTCCGGCAGGCGTCGTAATGCACTTGCGCGCAACGCACCTTCAACTTGTCGTCGATATTCACCACGATCGATAACGGGTAACCGCTTGGCGAGTGCGTCGACGAAAAGATCAGCGGGCATAGGTTGTTTTTCGTCTAGGATTTCCATCAGTTCCGTACGAACCGCCTCGGTAGGATCTAACAAAAATGTATCTTCATTGCCCGTGGCGAAGCCCAAAAATCTGCCCCAAAAGCGGAAGCCTGGCCACCTAGTCTTATTAAAAAAGACAAATTTAGGGCTTTCGATCTGTGACGCCTCCAAGGCCTCAATCTCGTCGGTGGCACTTGGCAGCGTATAAATATCTTGCATCAATGACCAAGCGATCCCTCTCACAAAGTCTGCCGACCTTCCCGCACCATCTTCGGTTTTTTCATCGCTAGGGGCCCACGTCGGCATGCAGTTTTCGGCCCTTAAAACGAGGGATCTGCATACAGCCGGCAACCTGTCAGAAAAGTCATCGCTTGACTCACCACGACGGGTCTCGAGTGTAAGTTTTACTCCGGAATCCTCATCAACAAATAACCCCAATTGCGTCCACCGATTCAGGGTCGTACGGAGTCTCGATATCACAACGTCGGATCCCTCTTCCGTAGTCGGCAGTGCACACATTGCCAGCAATTCATCTTTTGGTGTCGGGCCATTCTTGGCTGCTGCTCGGGCGAGCGCAATCAATTGCGAATGTAGGCCATCGCTCGCTTGGTTAAGAATGGTCATTGGCTAATAGATGTAAGCAAACTTTGAAGAGGGATACCGTAACGGGTGACGTCTATAAGACGACGTTGTGTGTTCGATGGATCTAAAAAATTTTCGGGCAATAACACGAAATGGTAGGGTCGTTGCAGAGACTGAATTTGATCAAAGAGCGTCGGTTCAATGTCGTGACCGAGGATCGTCAAGCGAGCTATGGGTGTGTAAGGTTCCCCGTCCATTTCATCGATATTTCGGTGCAACAGCACGCCGGTCTCTGACCGTCGATATAGTCGGTGCCAGTCGAGTGGCGATTTGATTTCGAGCGTCTCATCCAAGAAAATCTCTTGGACAAAGCACTCATGCACGAGCCAATCCGCCAACTTTACGAGGGTTCTAGAAAGTTGAGGACTCGCTTCGTCGTAGAACACATACACAAAGGTAGGGTCGATCCATGGAAACCGTTGTTTCCAAGCCGTCATTTGATGCGTGTCAACTTGTGAAATCGGGACTGGTACCGGCACCAGGTAGCGTCTTGCCAAATCGCTCAAAAATCGGTCCTTGCTGCACCCGCCGCATACATGCGTTACTCCCGCCTCCCATTCTGGAGATCGAATTCGATAGAGTTCAGCGAGCGACTGACCAACCTCATCCTCTTGTTCAACGATGCGTCGCATCAATCTCAGATTGTTCAGGGCTGCATTTTTCGTCTTATCCCTTGATGTCGCGACCCTGTTCTCCCAGACCGTAGACAAGTGATGCCCATCGTCTAGAATCCGAACACGAACTTTGGTGAACTTTGCTAGTACAGACGAGTTTTCCTCTTCTTCCGACTCCGATTCCGTTGCAACAGACGGCTCCAAGTCCAGTGTGATCATGTTCGCGCGAGCCATTAAAATCAGCGTACGCATGTTCCAACCGGCGTTGTGCTCGTTACCACCCAAGAGGCCGTCTCGGACTGCATCGATATCGATGTTGTATAGGTCTTCCTCGTCGGTTGACAGTCTAGTTTGGTACATTGCCTTCCACCGGTTGAAGCCCATTTCCTCTGTGACGATTTTTGGTTGGGCCATAAGGGAGGGTAGATCCCAGTCACCATCGGTCCAAACTAAGAGACTCACGGATGGGTGACCGTCTCGCCCACCTCGACCTACCTCTTGGTAAAACCTGTCGAGTGTCTCGGGAATCGCCGCGTGAATGATCGTTCTCACATCTGACTTGTCAATGCCGACACCGAAAGCCGACGTAGCAATCATCCCGTCAAGTTTATTCGATGCCCACTTAGATATGATTTCCAGTCGCTCTTGGTCTGGCGTGCCGCCATCGAAGCAAGCGATTCGGCCTAAGCCAGCTTTTGTCCGCAATGTGGAGTTCCACATCTCGACATCCTCGCGCTTCGTTACGTAAAGGATGAAGGGGCGCGGTGCATGACGCAGTGCTTCGAGAATGCGTTCTTCCTTCTCTTTCTTTGATGCTGCCTTATAAACCCAATACTGTGGCTCTGGCCGTAAATGCACGGCTGCGATCATTTGAACACGATCTTTTGGCCCAAACAGTTGGGCCAACGTCGCAACAGTATCTTCGGTCAACGTCGCACTTAACAACAAAGTACGAAATCCGTTAGGTGATTTCGATAAAAGATTGTTTCGCAAGCCGGCCAACGCCTGGAAGCTTGGACGAAACTCGTCTCCCCATTGGGTCACAAGATGTGCTTCGTCGATGACCAAGTAACTCAGCATGCCTTCTTTGGCGACGTCGGTAATCACCGAGATCAGCGACGTGCTGAGGGCCTCCGGTGAAGTGAAAAGAATGCGCTGTGTCCCATTTCGAAGTCTCTGTCGAATCTCCGCCCGCCCTTCCTTCGACAATCCACTCCACCAGGCAAGAGGCCACGACTTGTGAAGCGGATCAGCTTTCTGAAAGTACACTTCCATCGCACGTGCTTGATCAATTGCAAGTGCAACCGTCGGTACGACAAATACGGTTAGATATCCTTCTTCCCTGTTTATCAGCGCACCTACTTGCCCGACGAGGCTTTTTCCTGATCCGGTCGGTAGATTGACAATTAACGTTTCGCCTCTGGGCATCAGGAACGACGCACGAATTGCCTCGCGCTGACCTGGGGACGAATAGTTCTTAAATCCTGTTGCGTCTCGGATGAAAGGGTCCGCTGCGCATTCGCTCTGCGAGCGAACGACTCGGTCTCCAAACGCATCGTGGAACGCGCCCTCCTCCGTGCTATCAAGCCAGTCCGGAGACCATGCTCCAGCACTCAAAAGGTAATGAGCACTATCGCCGATCGACAAAGCGCGAACACCGTGAGTTTCCCAATCGACTTTAGACGGCCATCCTTCACCGCGAGGAACGCGCAGTTGGAAATCTTGCTCTCGTCGCGCAGATTCTCGCAAGAGACAATGCCGAATCAACGGCTGAAAGGTTGCGTGCCACAGGCTCGACGGTAGTACCGTCATCGCCCCGCTTAGAACTTGACAGATGCGGTCGAGAAGGGGATCGCGAACGCTGCTTTTCGGCAAATCGATCACAGGCCAGGCACTCAAGAACTCTTGGAGCTCCCCGACATTGAAGTTTATAAGCGGTGTATTAAGCATGTTCAATAACCGATACCGACTCGCCACTTAAGAAGACAACACCGGCAACGTCGACCTTGATGGTGGGCGTTGCGATACCTGCATAGAGCGCGTCATTCAAACGTTGTTCCAACGTTAGACGAGCCTGCTCTGCGAGAGACTCAACACCGGTCAAAGCGTTTATTCGGGTCGCGAGTTGTGCGTAGCGGCCACTGTCTTCGTGCTTTGCCGTCTCCAACGCTAATCGTTTGCGATCAAACAGCCGAGCACTACTTTTAACAATTTCGAAAGCGTGGTCGCGCACTCGCGAGCACCGTTGTGACCAGTTGTCGAACGAGTCAGGCCTCGAAATCCTTAGAGCATCGAAATGGTTCGGTTCGATGTTCTTGTCGATGTAATCGTCGGCTCCGTTCTTCGCATATGGCATTTCGAGATACGTAATCGTGAACTCTGGCGACGGCGTCTCGCCCTCTTCATCAACCCAGACTCTGAGAGTAAAGGGCTGAAACAACGCATCGCCCCTTCGTCGCAACACTGCTTGATCGGACAACGAGGTCGGAACGGTCTTTTGCTGTGCCAGAATGCTTTCCGCTTCGTCAACTCGGGCTTCGATCAGAAAATCAAACCGAAAGAACATTTGCAGACGTCGTCCCGGGAGGCCCGTATAGATCTGCCGCCACATTGCGAAGCTCCGGCCGCGATCGTCAAAATCCGAAAAGGATTTGATTGCGTCGACAAACTCATCACCGTAGCGAAGCGGCCGGATACCACTTTTAACAGCGGTCCCCCGATGCGCCGCGTGCGGGTACGAACGTGGACGCGACGAGGTTCCACCAGGGGCTTCATAGTCGATTGCTCCAAGAAATTCGTCAAGAAAGCCTGACAATGGAATCAAAGTCGCTTGGCCGCCCTTTTCAGGAGGACAATATTGAAACCGGATCGGCGCCTCGACCAACGGCTTCTTTGTTTCCTCAGGTACGACCGAGAAAAGCAGGGTCTCCTTGATCCAACAGTGCATGGCGTCACGAATCGATCTCCATTCGCTATCGCAGTCCAGCAGGGCTTCCACCTCTTCCTCGCGCATCGGGGAAAGTTCATCTAGCGCGTCTTGCTGATCGATAAGCTTCAGTTCGCTATTTACGATACCGTTTGGACCACGAAGGCGCCCAAGAAGGTCGGAGATTGCCTCAACTCCCTCGAGTAAAAGGGATTCCAGTAGGCGTGAGTTCTCACCCTCGACGACGTATTGGAGACTTGATAGCGACTGATCGAACACACCCCAACCCTCTCTGAGGGTTTCGACCCACTCGCTCTGAAACGTGGAAGCGACGTCGACCAAAGCGTAGGAGCGTACCGGCATCCCTGACCCATAGCGGTCAACGCGGCCGATGCGTTGCTCGATGCGGTTTGGCTGTAGTGGCAGATCGAAGTGAACAATCACTTTGTTACCGCCCTGCAAATTGATGCCCTCCTCGGCATCGCGATCACAGATCAAAACGCCAACCGTGTCGCTGGTCATGAATCGGCGCCAATCCGGATCTTGGTCCAGGTCGGACTCGTCATCTCCCTCATAGCCTATCTGATGACGCAGGGCGCCAAGATTTTCTCGCCGAAGGTGTTCGAAGACCTCATCAGCGACTCGCTTACTTGAGCAAAAAACGATCGCTTTAACGCTTGCTGGGAGACGCCTAAGATTTTCAGCTAGAGCGACTAGCCGTAAATTCATCCACTCGCGGTCGTCGCAAACTGCGAGGATATCGTCCAGGTACTGAGGTTCACCTTCGAAGGTTGTTTCGGCGACATTCCCGGCTTTGCGAAGCAGTTCCCGCCGACGAATGCACCACTGGCGGGCAACACTCAAATCCTCAAGAACACCATCTACCAAACCTTCATAGAAGTTACGAAAGCCAGAAATTTTCTTTGAATCCAAGGGCTTGGATAGCGACGCGTTCGCGGCGATGCGCCACGCTTCAATGGATGACTCCAGCGCTCGAATCGATGATCCGCCAATCACCCAAGATTCGAGGCCTTTCCGCTCGGGCGTCAGTCCAGACACGTGCCGCCGGCGGTTTCGCAAGATCCGTCGATTCAATCTATAAGTTTCGGATACGTGAGCGCGGAGATTTCTCAGTGCATCGACCAAACCGGGATCGCGTTCGTCGGGATCGCCTACCAATTGGGCTCTGAGATCGATCGCCAAGTCACTCAAGCGAATGTCATTCGGAAGTTTTGCAAGTAGATCGTCGAGCACGCCGTCAAGAAACAATGCATGCGATGGTTCCAGCATTGCGACGGTTTCTGCGAGCGATTGCCGATGCTTGATCTTTGTCCGAAATGACTCGCGTTCATCAAGCGGATAAACCGCAGGCTCCAAAAGGTGAAGCATGCGCAGAAAGCCATCTTCATTGCGAAGAATCGGGGTCGCTGACAGGAGAAGCAATCTAGGTGCTCGTAGCGCAGCCTGTCGAATCAACTCGTAAAGCCGCAACATACCTTGATCGGCGTCCACCGCAGCGACGTGGTGTGCCTCGTCAACAACTATGAGAGTTGCACCGTCGAGCGCCTCTACCAGGTCATCGTCCTCCTCTTGTGCAACGACGAACACTGAAATATCAAGGAAGGCCTGTAAGCCAAACCGAAGCAGAAGTTCTCTTCGCCACTGTGGAACAAGCGCAACGGGGACGACCACTGCTACCCGATGATTTGCCGAGTCATCTAGCACGGCCTGCCGAATAATGATGCCAGCCTCGATTGTCTTGCCTAAGCCAACCTCATCGGCGAGCAAATACCGTTGCGACGGATCATTGAGTACACGACCCACGACGTCGATCTGGTGAGGTTCCAATTCAACTGCTGAAGAGAGCAGCGCCGAGATCCCTTTCGCCGCGCCGCGCTGTGAAATATAACTTTCCAGAAACCGGGAGCGTGCTTCTGCATATTGCGGGGTTTCCGTTATCTGGCATCCGAGAAAATCGCTCGGGTCATCGATTCCCCGTTTCCATCGGACGAATACGTGTTCGTATTCCAAGTAGACGTCCTGCTTATGTGCCAAGCGGACAAGAATCCCCTCACCATCATCTTCTAGCACACGCCCCACTCGCCAAAGATCCTCTCTTGGGCTATACACGTACACCCGACTATTTCTGCCCAATTTTTTGGGGCTTATAGAGCTTATCTTAGTCTCGCGTTCAACTCGGCCAACGCTGCGCGGCGAGTCGAAATATTGCACCGTGCAAACACTGCCGGATCGACGAATGACCTTGGCAAGGCCGTCAGACTCAGACCCTTTGACAACACAAAACGACGTCATATCTTCGTCTCTCTCAGATGACTCTTTTTTCGCCGCTTAGACGACTGTTTCGAACATTACGCAGATCCACTTTCGCGCGTTTGTTTGATTGCCTGCCCACTTGAGCGCATTCGCAGTTGACCAAACCGCTTTTCAACACTGTGATGCCCCTCGACAATGCTAGGCATCGGACGTAGCTCCGATGAAAAATTTGCACCAGCGGGTCCACTGGGATTGATTCTCGACGGCCAAGCGATGCTATAAAACTAGGCGTTGCCGAAGTTGACGAACCGTCATTAGCGTCCGGACGATTGGACGGTGCCAATGATTTCTAATGCCGCTTCGGCTGGTCCAATTACGATTATTACGATTCTACCTGACGCGGCACTCTCGAATTACATGCCGTGTCTGCGGATTATCAATTGGCACAAAAATGGGGTAAATTTTGGGACACTTAGCACCGAAGGTCTCCATATGGAACGATATGACCTTTTCCGACGTATGACTATGCGCCTCGGCACCAAATCGATCGTATTTCTCACGTCGTCGCATTTTTTTTGCTGTTGTCTTCCGCTAGGGAAAGTCTGCACAAATCGAGCATATTTGAGTTGCCAAATAGCGCGACGACTGCGACGATTTGGGCATAAGACAAGCTAATCTGGGATTGGATTTGACGACCAAGCGAACGCGTAAGCGGGAGTTCCTCGACGAGATGAACCGTGTGGTTCCGTGGGGCAAACTGGTGGCGCTGATATCGCCGCACGCACCCGAAGGTAAGCGAGGGCGGCCGCCGTTTCCAGTGGAGACGATGTTGCGGATCCATTTCATGCAGCAGTGGTTCACCTTGAGCGATCCTGCAATGGAGGAAGCGTTGCACGACGTGCCGCTGTTTCGAGAGTTTGCTGCACTGGATAACTGGAACACGCGTCTGCCTGACGAGAGCACGATCTTGCGATTCAGGCATCTGCTTGAGAAGCATGAGCTTGCGGCCCAGATGCTCGCAGCGGTCAATGTGGTGCTTGGCAGCAAAGGGCTGCTGCTCAAAGCGGGTACGGTCGTCGACGCTACGCTGATCCCAGCGCCCATCTCGACCAAGAAAGGTAATCAGTGGTACTTCGGGATGAAAGCGCATATCGGCGTGGATGCCGAATCCGGGCTGGTACACACGGTTGCAGGGACGGCCGCGAACGTGCACGACATTGTCAAAGCGGACGCGTTGCTGCACGGCGAGGAGACTGTTGTGTACGGTGATTCGGGCTATCGTGGGATACAAAAACGTACGAGCGCAAAGGCAGTGGAGTGGATGGTCGCGATGTGCCCTGGCAAGCGCGCGGCGCTGGACAAGAATGACGCGCTTGATCGCATCGTCAATGAAATCGAATACCTTAAAGCAAGCGTGCGAGCCAAGGTAGAACATCCGTTTCGGGTGATCAAACTGCAGTTTGGCTTCGCGAAGGCACGCTACCGAGGCCTGAAGAAAAACACCGCTCGACTGACAACGCTGTTCGCGCTGTCCAATCTCTGGATGGCGCGTCGCAAACTGCTGAAAATGTGAGCGGTAGACGCCGCAAAAGCGGCGATCCACAAACATCGAGCTCAATTTTTGGTCCGTATTCATGCAGTTCCCAACGCTAAAACGACTTTCGAGACCTACCAAATTTCGAATGTGGCGAACAGTCAGGCTCAAAATGAGTTGTTCAGACCTTCCCTAGAAGGAGAAAACGCCAATGCTTGCCTCATAACCGACGACGCCGCACGGATCGCTCGCTAACGGACAAGCACCTTTAGTACGCTCAGATCCGCGCAGCGGAATATCTAACCAGTTCAGGAGATGCATGGGCAGCGTCGACGGCCGAGCGTAGGGCTTGGATAAATGACTCCTGGGACGCGTCCGACATAAACCGTTTAAAGGGGCCGCAAATTTTTACGAAGTTGAAGTAGTCACTTTTTTTGCATTATCGGAGAGTTTCACTGGATACCTAACGGGCGGATGACCACCTGATTAAACGCACCAGCATGGGTAACATTCATCCCATGTGAAGCGCCTTCAATCGTCATTCTCTGCGCCCCGTCGATCCAGCCTTCCAGCGCCCCCACCGCATCCCGAAACATCCTCGGACTCTTCTCTCCATCAATCAGCAGCGTAGGGCATTGCACCCTCCTCGCAGCATGCGCATCGTAGGCAGGCAACGGATCTCTAAACTGCAGCGCCAACGTATTTGCGTTATCCATCGCCATCGCCTTGAACTCTTTCGGACTCCTCGCCCAGAACCCTGGCCGACTCACGGAATCGACAAAAAGCTCCAACCCCGCATCCACATCCCCGCTCCCAATCAACTCCGCCGCCTTAGCCCGCAGCGCATTAATCGGCGCAGGCAACACCGTCCGCGCTCTCCCTTCATCACCGGGCCTAGCCACCGCCCCACCCGGATCAGCAAGCACCAGCGACTTCACCAACTCCGGATACCTGACGGCCAGATGAAACGCAACACACCCACCCCGCGAGTGCCCAACAACATGGACCGCCCCGACGCCCAGCCGCTCGATAAACCTTCCCAACTCATCAACATGCGCGTCCCAACTAAACTCATCTCGTTATACAGAAGTGTCATAGCCGTCGCGCAAGATCTGGATGGTGATCACAGCGTCCATGACTCGCTGCATGCCAATCCACAGCGTTTTCGCGCCCGGTTCGCCGTCGCTCTTGCGCCCAAGAAATCCGCCCAGCGAGCCGACCATCCGTATCATCTGGTTGAGCGTCGGTGGTTTTTTCGGACGCGCCTTCTTACAGAGCACGTGAGCGCCGTGTATCTCGTCAGCGGCGAAGAACAGCGACGCATCCAACTCCGGACAGGTTCTGCCAACACGTATGAGCCGCGCAATACGCCACGATACGACCATGTACAGCACGAGCGCCTTCTCCACCCGCTCCATCTGTGAGAGTTGCAGCGCCTCGACCCGGCAGGCGTTCTTCAGGACGTTGAAGAACATTTCTATTTCCCACCTCGCACGGTACCAGTCAACGAGTTCGATGAGGGCATGCGCATCGCCCGCTTCGCGGTTGGTCACAAGACGCCAGATGACGGGCTTCACACCCGCTGGCGCATCCACTTCATACGCCTCGACGCAGGTGAGCGTGACACCGGCACGCCCGGGCAGCGTGACGCGCTGGCTACGCAGTTCCTGCCTTACTTCACGCGCCTTCTGGCCGCTGCGCCCGGGCAGCACGAAACTGATGTGGCCGAGCACCTTACTGGCGTGCACTGTTTCCCACAAACTTGCTTCGCCCTTGAGCGCGCGATTGTGCTGCGAGCGAATCAGCCAGTCCGCCGGTTCACCCAGTTCCTGCGCACGCTGCATGAGCGCGGCGATATCGCCTTCACGATCGGCCACATACACCAGTCGCGTGTCAGGCACAGCCCGTGCCTGTTCGGCCACGATCTCATAGCTTTCGATCCACCGCACACTTTCCTTGACACCGCCACGCCTGCCGTTTGCATCGCGCGGCTCGCGCGCCCACATCCATGCATTCATCACACCCAGCGGCTCCCGATCCGGTGTCACCGCATAGGTCGCGTGAAGATACATGCCCACCTGTGCTTCATAACAGAGCGGGCCGGCCCCTTCGATATCCTGACCGTTAAAGTTCAACTCTGTCGTATCGGCTATGCACAGCACCACCGGCAACTGCCCCATGCGTGCCGTGGTACGGTCCCAATGCGGCTGCATCATGTCGCGCCAGTCGATGTGCTCATTGCCCAGAAAGCGATATGCCGCGATCGTCTCGGCCCAGCCTTCGCACGCGCCCGGAATGCTGGCCGTGGGCCGGCTGGCGAACCGTTTGACCAGCTCCTTCGCGCGCCGGTCTCGCCGTGGATCACCCAAATCCAGCGTTTCAAATTCCTCGTCCACCCATGCTCCTGCGTCGTCTCGGATCTTCATGCCGAAAATCTGAGAGTAAACGCCAAATCCGCATTGTTAACAACCCCCTTCTGACAACTTTGTTACTCCGTCATCGTTGCCGCAGGTGTCGAGTTGTGTATAAGGAGATGAACTAAACTGCCTTGATCCACCTGCCATCGCACCAAACCCCAACACCCCCGAAGGCCAATAATGCGAGAGACTAGGCGCAACACATCGATACTGCTTACCAAGCGGCCCTAACTGCGGCTTCCAGTATCGAAAGTCACAAAGCGACCCATGCACGAACAGCATCACCTCGTGATGCTCGTGCCCAGTCTGTACAAAGGGAACTTGCAAACCATCATCAAGCGTGGCGATATCCGGCGCTGGCAGGCCAAAAAGTTGCGAGGGATCCACCCCGTCCAACAGCTTCATCCGATGCAACTCCAATTAACGAGAACAACTCGAAGAACAACTAAATCCCAAACAAAAAACCTCACTCCGGCGCCGTAGCCCGAACGGTAACCATATCGCCCAAACTCCGATCATCGTCATCATCGAGCGAAGACGAAGACGAATCCAACGCCCCCGCAGCCGCCCCAAAAGAATCAAAAGGAATAGCCTCCACCGGAAACCCCTTCTTCTCCCACGCGTCCAACCCGCCCTTCAGCGGCCGCACGTTCCGGAACCCCTTCGCCCTCAACTGCCGCGCGATCTGCTTCGCCGTCGCTTCATTCGGACACACGCAATACACCACGACCTCGTGCTCCCGAAACATCGGATCGATTTTCCCTGTCGACTCCAAATCCAGCGGGATCGCGCCTTTGATCCGATGCGCCTCCTTCCTCCTCACCTCTTCCGGCCGGGCATCGAAAATAACGGGTGGTGCATCCGACCGCATCATTTCATCGAGTTGTTCGGGCGATATCCGATACTTCGCGAGCCATCGACGAAACTGCATGCGGCGCACCCATCGGTACGCCAAAAACGCGCCTGCGGCCATTGCGAGCACATCGAGCGCGGTGAGCCCGTACGTCCTCACGAACGCCAGCAGATGCGCGACTTCGGCCTTCAAAATCGCGCCGCCGAGCATCCACGCCGAAGCCCAGAGCGCCGCGCCCACCAGATCCCAGAACACGAAAACCCGCACATCGATCTGCGTCGTCCCGAGCAACGGCGACGACACCAATCCCAATCCCGGAACGAATTTAGAAAGCGCCAGCAAAGGCACGCCGAACCGTTCGAACCAACTCCGGGCGGTACGCAAAGTGGTATCGAGGGAAAGCGAAAATCGCACGAGCGAGTTCAGGAACCGCCGGCCATACAACCGCCCGGCAGCGAACCAAAGCGAATCGGCGATGATCACCGCGATGACCGCAGCCGCCAACATATGCCAGAACGAAGCCAGCCCGGCCGCGACTAAAGTGCCGGCCAGCACCAGCATGGGTGCAGCAGGAATGGGAACGCCGAGCTGGGTGGCGAGCACGCTGACGAACACGGCCCACGCGCCCCACGACGACACAACGGAGATCGGGACGTACGGCATTCGGGCTCCTTCGGGACGGTGCGGAGCGCCGCGTGTCGGATAGATCACCTAAAAACGTCGGCTAAAACCATGCCAAAACAGCGCTCGGACCCGCAACTTTATCTCGAAAATGAAAATATCGCCGAGTGTGCCGAACGTCGTTTATCTCCGCCCTACCCCTCAATTCGCGCCCGCGTGACGCCGAGCAAACCACCCATCGCGTCACGCGCCGTCGCCGCATCCCGCGCGACGATGGCATCGAAAACGGCGGTATGTTCCGCCATCGATGCGTTGAAAACCTCCGCCCGCCGCGCATTCAACCGCAACTGCGCCTCAAGCGTGCGCTCGATCAACGTCCCGAGCGGCACCAGCAACTCATTGCTGCACGCGTTCAACACGCTCAGATGAAACCGCAAATCGGCACGAACCCATTCATCGACATTGCGCGCATCCAGCATCGCTTGATGTGCCTGGCTTAAACGTGATAACGCCGCGTCATCGTGATTTACGGCGGCCAATGCAGCGGCATACGGCTCGATCATCTCGCGCATTTCCTGCAGCTTGATCGCGAACTGCAACGGCTTCGCAACCCGCGAATACCATTCAAGAACGTCCGCATCGAGAAGATTCCAAGCCTGCCGAGGCCGCACGCGCGTGCCAATCTTCGGCCGCGATTCAATCAATCCCTTCGATGTCAACGTGCGCAGCGCCTCGCGCAGCACCGTCCGGCTGACGCCAAAACGCTCCATCAGTTCGGCTTCGCGCGGCAACGTAGACGCCGGCGGGAAATCGCCGCGCAGAATCTCGGTGCCAAGCTCATACGCCACGCGTCCGTGCAGATCGTGCTGGATATCCTTCCCCTTTCCCAAAGTTGACGCCAGGCAATCAAAACCACGCGATTATACGGACCCTTCCCCGACAAGGGTTTCCATCGAATAGTACTATTAATATACACATCAAACGGTTTTTTGATAGCATAGAAACCCTCGTTCCTCACTCACCGGAAAAATCAGGAGACGCCAGCATGAAAATCACCAAACTCGAGACTTTTATCGTTCCGCCGCGCTGGTGTTTCCTGAAGATCACGACCGATGAAGGCATCGTCGGCTGGGGCGAACCGGTGGTGGAAGGCCGCGCGCATACGGTCGCGGCGGCAGTCGATGAACTCTCGGACTACCTCATCGGCAAGGACCCGCTGCTGATCGAAGACCACTGGCAGGTCATGTATCGCGCGGGGTTTTATCGCGGCGGGCCGATCGGCATGAGCGCGATTGCGGGTGTCGACCAGGCGCTGTGGGACATCAAGGGCAAGCATCACGGCGTGCCCATTCACGCGCTGCTCGGCGGCCAGGTCCGCGACCGGATCAAGGTGTATTCGTGGATCGGCGGCGACCGCCCCAGCGATGTCGCGAGCAACGCGCGCGCCGTCGTGGACCGCGGTTTCAAGGCGGTGAAGATGAACGGTTCGGAAGAACTTCAGATCATCGATACCTTCGACAAAGTCCAGGCCGTCATCAATAACGTGGCGGCGGTGCGTGAGGCGGTGGGACCGAATATTGGCATCGGCGTGGACTTCCACGGCCGCGTGCACAAGCCGATGGCGAAGGTCCTCGCGAAGGAACTCGATCCGTTCAAGCTGCTGTTTATCGAAGAGCCGGTGTTGTCGGAGAACGTTGAGGCGTTACGCGACATCGTGAACCAGACGAGCACACCGATCGCGCTCGGCGAGCGTTTGTACTCGCGCTGGGACTTTAAGCACATCCTGGCCGGCGGTTACGTGGACATCATCCAGCCGGACGCGTCGCACGCGGGCGGGATTACGGAATGCCGCAAGATTGCATCGATGGCCGAAGCCTACGACGTCGCCCTCGCCCTCCATTGTCCGCTTGGGCCCATTGCGTTGGCGACCTGCCTTCAAATCGATGCGGTCAGCTACAACGCCTTCATCCAGGAGCAAAGCCTCGGGATTCACTACAACAAGGGCAACGACCTGCTCGATTACATCAAGAACCCCGAAGTCTTCAAATATGAAGACGGCATGGTGATGATTCCGCAAGGGCCGGGCTTGGGCATCGAGGTGAACGAGGAGAAGGTGCGCGAGATGGCCAAGGTTGGGCATCGCTGGCGCAATCCGGTGTGGCGTCACGCGGATGGCAGCGTTGCAGAGTGGTGATGTAAGAATTGCGATGCACCGCACTATGCAGAAGCGGCGGGCATCGTAGAATGGCGTTATTGAGACAGGAATTCCGTCTCGATGGCGTTACGTAACTTGCTGGCAAGATCGCATAAGCCAACGGGTTACAGCACTGGAAACGGCTTCCTTTCGGTACACGAAACCCTTGTGCCGAAAGGGTTTGCATGCGGTGACGACGCCTGGCCCGCGTCTTGCGTTATCTGGCGTACGTGTGTTTGTTTCGACCCAGCGCCCGGGAAGAGCGCGACGATCAAGCTAGAGAGTCCAGCATGTATTACACCCTTCCAGATGAATTCGTCCGCACGCAGATGGCCGTCGGCGCGCTGGTGCTGTTCGGCGTGCTGCGCGTGATTGGTGCCGTGATGGGCGCCCATCACGGCTGGCGCATGTCGACGGTGACGCGCTGTTTTGTCGGCGCGGCGGTGCTGTTTTGCTTGCCGCAACTCATCGATGTGGTGATCTCGTGGCCCATGTCGCACCGCGCTTTCGTCGAACTTCAGGGCAAAGCGATCGGCTGCGCGCTGGCGCTGTTCTGCGCACCGATCGTGAGTCACAAACTGGGCTACGAGTAAGTATCGGCATCCGGTAACTTAGCGCATGTAGCCCCCGACGATTAACCCATCGCAGAAAAACCCGGCACGCTGTGCGACAGCACGGCGGCCGCGACGAACACAGCAACAATCAGCAACGCTTCCATCCGCATCACGCCGGTGAACGTGTGCGCATCGACTGTCGATGCAGTGCGCTGCAATCGCGGCATGACGGACCATCGGTTCATCGCGCCGAGTAGTAACGCGGTGGCAATCAGCACGCCCTTCACAACCAGCGCATGGCCCCATCCGCTCGTTTCGAGCGCCACAGCCGATCCTCCCAACCCGCGCCAAGCGTTGTAAATCCCGGTGAGAATCACGAGCGATACGGCAACCACCGCCGCCGTAGAAACCTTCCCGGAAATACGAATCAAGGACGCCCGCGCCAGCGACGTCCCCAGCGCCGGCAACACCCGCCACGCGCACACGATGACCAACCCGCCCCACACGGCCGTTGCCAGCAGATGAACCGTCTGCACGCCTTCGGCAAGCGAAAACGCGCCGGCATCGGCGGCATGTCCCACCGACGCCTTACCCGCCGCTGCCACCAGAGCGCCGACGGCGAACAACCCGATCCGCGGTCCGCCCTTCGGATTACCCAACGCCGTAGCCAGGATCAGCAGCACGCTGCCAGCGAACGCAATCGCCCAGCCCGTGCCGGCGTGCGTGCCGGTCACAACGGTGACGACTGCATCGAAGGCTTGAAAGAGAGGCGCACCGCTCATCGATGCCGCCTGCATCCACACCAGCACAAGATCCGCCACCGCGAGCACGACCGCGCCGCCCGTGCTCAGCCGCCGCGCCCTCACCCAGCCGAGATGCGCGGGAGAAACAGGCGCAGCCGCGTTTTCCTTCGATAACCACACGCTCAGGAACGCCCCGCCGAGCGCGCAGGCAAACGCAATATCGGCAATCGCGGCAACGATGACTTGAGCGAACCACAGCGGATCGTCACTCATGACCGCGCCTTGACGCAGAAATTCAGGCTGAAAATAAACAAGGAATGCATTGAAGGTTCGATGAAGGGTCGAAGAGGAAACTAAACAAACCACCGGGAACGCGAGTCTAGCGGAACGGCCACATGGAATGCACCCATGCGCAAGGACACCCGAGGCACACAAAACCACCGCCGAGCCTCGGAAAACCCATCGATGCTTTGTCAAACACCATCAACTGTTAACTGTCACGCATAGTCAAAAACCCCTGTCGATCGGTCGCGCGGCAAATTGTCGCGTACACGTTGAAAGCGAGGCGCAACAGGGCGATGCTCAAATAGTCACCATCAGGCAACGATGATAGAATGCCGCGTCGCATCACGGGCTCGCAGAGCCAATGTGGCAATGGTTCACCACATATTCGCACCGGGCCGAACGAAGCTCGGCAGGTCCTCGAAATTCATGGAGTGTCGCGTGTCTTCAAGACGCATCTTTCGTCCGTTGCTCGCCCCGCTAATGGCTCTGGCGCTGAT
The DNA here is from genome assembly GCF_964253815.1 of Caballeronia sp. LjRoot34. Classification (NCBI taxonomy): domain Bacteria; kingdom Pseudomonadati; phylum Pseudomonadota; class Betaproteobacteria; order Burkholderiales; family Burkholderiaceae; genus Caballeronia; species Caballeronia sp. LjRoot34. The sequence continues at coordinate 628,879 of NZ_CAXUSB020000001.1, read as the reverse complement.
CGGCTCCTCCAGCATCGCCGGCGCAGCAGAAACCCCGGCGCCCGCTCAAGCCGCCGCCCAACCAATGGCGCCGGACACCATGGCAGCGCGTGTACAGGGTTGCACGGCATGTCACGGCGTCCACGGCGAAGGCACGGACAACGACTATTTCCCACGTCTTGCCGGCAAGCCGGCTGACTACCTGTACAACCAGTTGCAGAACTTCCGCGAAGGCCGCCGGAAGTATCCGCCCATGAACTACCTCGTCACGTATCTCTCGGACGACTACCTTCATCAGATCGCCACGTATTTCTCGGAACAACGTCCGCCGTATCCGCAGCCGGCCAAGCCGACTGTGTCGGCGTCCACGTTGTCAAAGGGCCAGCAGATCGTGCTGAACGGCGACGCAGGGCGCGGTATTCCGGCCTGCGCGGCGTGCCACGGCGCGAACCTGACGGGTATGCAACCGGCTATTCCGGGTCTCGTGGGATTGCACTCCGACTACATCAGCGCGCAGCTTGGCGCCTGGCGTGCGGGCTCGCGTCACGCAATTGCACCTGACTGCATGCAACAGATCGCCACCCGCCTGACCGACGACGACGTGACCGCTGTCGCCGCCTGGCTCTCCACGCAAACCGCACCGGCTAATCCGGTACCCGCGCCCGCAGGCTCGCGCAAAACGCCGCTCGCCTGCGGCAGCGAACCGCAATAAGGCGCGAGGAGCGAGAAGAATATGAAACGCAAGTCCCTGTTCGCACTTTCGGCTGTTGTTGTCATTACGGCCGCCGCAGCCGCCGCAGCACTCTGGTCAGGTGGCGACACCTTCCATTCGGGCGGCGCCGTTGCCGCCGTGCCCGCCGACCAGACCGAGTTGATCAAACGCGGTGAGTATCTGGCGCGTGCTGGCGACTGTATTGCCTGCCACACGGTTCGCGGCGGCAAGACGTTTGCCGGTGGCCTGCCCATGCTCACGCCGTTCGGCACGCTCTACACGCCGAACATCACGCCGGACGATCAGTACGGTATTGGCAAGTGGACGTCGGAAGATTTCTACCGGTCGATCCATCTCGGTCGCTCGAAAGATGGCAGCCTGCTGTACCCGGCCATGCCGTTTACGGCTTATACCAAGGTCACACGCGCCGACTCGGACGCCATGTTTGCGTACATGCGCTCGGTGCCCCCGGTCAATGTAGCCAGCCGTCCGCACGAACTGCGCTTCCCGTTCAACCAGCGCAACATGCTGATTGGCTGGCGCGTGCTGTTCTTCAGTGAAGGCGAATTCAAGCCGGACCCCACCAAGTCGGTTGAGTGGAACCGCGGCGCTTACCTGATCGAAGGGCTTGGCCATTGCAGCATGTGCCATACATCGATCAACCCGCTGGGCGGCCCGGTCAGCTCGGCAGCGTTCGGCGGCGGTCTGATCCCGCTGCAGAACTGGTATGCGCCGTCGTTGACGTCGAATAAGGAAGCGGGTCTCGGCGACTGGGACATCAAGGACATCAACGACCTGCTGAAGACCGGCGTGTCGCAACGCGGCGCGGTGTTTGGCCCGATGGCCGAAGTGGTCCACAACAGCTTGCAGTACATGACGGACGCGGACATCAACGCCATGTCGACGTTCCTGAAGTCGATTCCGCAAAAGGGCGAAGCGCCGGAAACGATGCAGTTCGAAACATCGGCGCAGTTCGGTTCGGAATTGCTGCAGCAGGGCAAGAAGATCTACACGGAAAACTGCGCGAAGTGCCACGCGGAAAATGGTCTCGGCAAACCGCCGGCCTACCCGCCGCTTGCCACGAACCAGTCCATCCAGATGCAGTCGGCCGTGAACCCGATCCGCATGGTGCTCAATGGCGGTTATCCGCCGAGCACGGAAGGCAACCCGCATCCGTATGGCATGCCGCCGTTCGCTCAATCGCTGTCGGATACGGAAGTGGCTGCAGTGGTGACGTACATTCGTATGTCATGGGGCAACCACGGGACGCCGGTGTCGCCGCAACAAGTCAGCAACCTGCGTTCGGCTCCGCTGGACTGATTGAAGAAGGGTTTTCCGCAGGTAGCGTAAAATACGCTGAAAGGCGCAAGCAGGGCGCAGGCCTCGAAACCGGGACTGCGCCCTTCTTCTTTTTTGAGCACGAATAAGCTGGAACGCGGGTAGGCAGTCTGGATGCGCCTCAGGGGCGGTAAAATGCCCGAGGTTGGTTTGCCGGATTGCGCGGGTTTTGCTCCGGTCTCAACATTTCCTGATGTAGAAAATGAAGCAGAAAAGCGCGGCGTTGCAGACAGGACGCAATACCGCGATGAGGATGGTCGATGCACATTGGTGAACGGTTCAACAGCGTGACCCATCTCGTCGGCACGGTGCTGTCGGTGGCAGGGGTCGCTACGCTCGTCACCATGGCCGCGATGGAACGCGACCCGTACAAGATCGTCAGCTTTGCCGTGTACGGCGCCATGTTGCTCGTGCTGTACACCATTTCCACGCTGTACCACTGGGTCCGCAGTCCGCGGGCCAAGGCGGTATTGCAAAAATGCGATCATTCGGCCATTTACTTGCTGATCGCGGGAAGCTACACACCGTTCACGCTTGTCACGCTGCGCGGCCCGTGGGGCTGGTCGTTATTCGGCGTAAGCTGGGGGCTCGCCGCTCTTGGCATCGTTCAGGAACTCACGCTCGGGCGTCGAACCCGCAGCGTATCGATGGTGATTTACGTGATGATGGGCTGGCTCGCGCTCGTAGCCATCCGTCCTCTCGTTTCAGCACTACCGCCCGCCGGCACGGCGTGGCTGCTGGCCGGCGGTTTGATCTACAGCGCCGGCATTTACTTTTTCATCAACGACGAGCGCATCCGGCATGGACATGGCATCTGGCACCTGTTCGTGTTGGGCGGCAGCTTGTGTCAATTCGTCAGCATTGCACGTTACGTTGCTTGAGTATGTTGCTTGAGTACGTAGCATGAGCCTGCCCTAAAACGGCACCCAATGCCTGACGCGAAGCGTTTTACGGCGTTTCAAATGCAACTTAACGCCAGTCAGCGTGTCTTGATAGCGCGTTGATCTTCGCGGCAACTTTCCCGGCGCTCGTAGCTTGTGCTTTGAGCAAGCGCCTCGAACGTCATGCCGCCCGATTTCCTCGATCGTCGTACGCACGCACCTAGTGGTGCGGGCCGCCTTTTTTTGGGCTTCAGGCCTTTTGGGGCTTTAAGCTTTTGGGGCTTTAGCGATAGCGCCGGTCGTCATACCGAATCTGTGAACACTTATGTCTTTTGATTCCCTCGGCTTGTCCGAACCCTTGCTTCGCGCTGTCAACGAACTCGGCTACACCATCCCTACTCCCATCCAGTTGCAAGCCATTCCGGCTGTGCTGAACGGCGGTGACCTGCTCGCAGGCGCGCAAACCGGCACGGGCAAGACAGCGGGCTTTACGCTGCCTATCCTGCAACGTTTGTCAGAAGCGCCTGCACCTTTGGCCGGTGCCAAGCGCCCGGTCCGCGCGCTGATCCTCACCCCTACGCGCGAACTCGCCGCCCAGGTGGAAGAAAGCGTGCGCGGCTACGGCAAGTATTTGAAACTGAAATCGACCGTGATGTTCGGCGGCGTGGGCATCAATCCGCAAATCGATGCACTGCGACGCGGCGTGGATATTGTCGTGGCAACGCCGGGCCGGTTGCTCGATCACATGCAGCAGAAGACCATCGATTTGTCGAAGCTCGAGATTCTCGTGCTCGATGAAGCCGACCGCATGCTCGACATGGGGTTTATCCACGACATCAAGCGCGTGCTGGCCAAGTTGCCGCCGAAGCGCCAGAACCTGCTGTTCTCGGCTACGTTCTCCGAAGAAATCAAGACGCTTGCGGACAACCTGCTCGACCGCCCGGCGCTGATTGAAGTGGCGCGTCGGAATTCGACTGTCGAAGCTATCGCGCAGAAGATTCATCCCGTCGATCGCGACAAGAAGCGCGAGTTGCTCACGCATTTGATTCAAAAGAACAACTGGTTCCAGGTGCTGGTTTTCACGCGCACGAAGCATGGCGCGAACCGGCTCGCCGAACAATTGACGAAGGACGGCATCAGCGCGCTGGCCATTCACGGTAATAAGAGTCAGTCGGCGCGTACGCGTGCGTTGGCTGAGTTCAAGGACAACACGCTGCAAGTGCTGGTGGCGACGGATATTGCGGCGCGCGGTATCGATATCGACCAGTTGCCGCACGTCGTCAACTTCGATCTGCCGAACGTGCCGGAGGATTATGTTCACCGGATCGGCCGTACCGGGCGCGCCGGGGCAACGGGTGAGGCGCTGTCGCTGGTTTGCGTCGATGAACATCAGTTGCTGAAGGACATCGAACGCCTGATCAAGCGGCCAATTCCGCAAGAGGTCATCGCGGGCTTTGAACCGGATCTGACGCAGAAGCCGGAACCGATTCTCCGACGCAGCCAGGGCGGCGGCGGTGCGCGTCAGGGTCAAGGCGCACCGCGTCAAGGTCAAGGCGCACCGCGTCAGGGCGCGCCGAAGCAGTCGAACGGCGGCGGCCGGCCGTCGGCCAAGCCGGCTGGTAACGGCAATGGCAATGGCGGTGGTGGTAATGGTGGCAACGGCGGTGGCTACGGTTCGCGCTCGCCGAAACCCGTTGCGGCGAAAACCGGTGGTAATGGCGCCGCGCCGCGCAAGCCGGAAGGCTCACGGCCGCCCGGCGCTGCGCTGCTCGGCGGCAAGCCGCGCAGCGAAGGCGGCGGCGGTGCAGGTCGACGCGATACGCCCCGCACGGGACAACGCGGGCGTTAAATAGCGCGATGTGGGTGCGGGTGGGAAGCTCGCCCGCGCCTTCTTCGCTTGAGGGAAGGCGGTTGCTTTCGGCTTCGCTATGGCGGCGGAAAGTCAAATGGAACTCTTTTGCGGGCAACCGCCCCACACTGCGTTCGATAAAAAAGCGGAGCCTCGGCTCCGCTTTTTTATTTCAGGCAGCGGCGCTCGCCGCACGCTTCAGCACATCGATTTGTTCTCGCCAGCGGGCCAGCACCGCGTCCCCCTGCCCCTGAGCAAACTCGAACCCAATGCCCTGCACGAGCCGCGCGTAAGGCACTTTCTGCCATTCCCCGCTTTCTATCGTCGCGATAAAACACGTGACCGGCGAACCCTCCAACGGCGCAATTCGCGCCTGAAGCTGTACCTGGAAGAAGGCCTCATCGAAGACGAAGGTCAGTGTGGCGTTACCCGTCTTCGACACCAACCGCGCCGCCCTCGACTGCGGCCACAACGAAAAACACAACGTGCCCGGATCCGGCGCGAACAACTCGCCGACGCTCAGCAGCGATGTCCGCACGCGGCCGTCATCGGCTGCGAGCAACGACGCCGTGAAGCCCGTTTTCGTCTCGATCGACGTGCCGTCGAACAAGGTCCGCAATTCGGCAGGCCATTCGTCAAACGTGCCGTGCTCGAGGCCGGGTGCGGCGGACGCGGTGGAAGCGGTCATGCGGATCTCCGTGAAAAGACGATGGCCCGCGAAAGCGGGCCATCGAATAAGCTTCCCCGCCGCAAGCAGCGCGGTATTGCTACACAGAGACTCGTACGCTTCGCGCCTCGGCTCTGGCTCCGCAGTGCCCCGACGAACACGGCAAAGATCGCTTACGCTGCAAGCAGCGGGGAATTCGACCCGAACAGATTAAAGCGTAGCAAACTGTTCGATGCAAACGCCGGCTGGGCCTACCGGAAGAACACGTGCTGCGTGATCTTCGCGAGCGGATAGTGCACGCTGGGCTGAATTCGGGCCGGCAGATCGAGCGGCTTGAGCAGCATTTTCACGCACATATCAGCCGACAAATTGCGCCGGACCAGCGCATTCACCCGCGCCGCCAACTCCCGATTGTGCGCGGTGTCATTTGCGCGCTCCGGGTAGCGGATCGCAAATACATGGCGCAGCGCGATCTCGGAATCCTCATTCTTGATTTCCATTACACGACGCAGCAACGCGCCGAGAACGGCGAAGCGACCGTTGCCTTCGATCTTGTTGTACTTCTTGAAGAAGCGAAAGAAGTGCTTGTAATGGCGGACTTCGTCTGTACGGATATTGTCCGTCAGTTGCTTGAGAACCGGGTCGTCCGAGCACTCATTGATTGCCCGATACAGCGTGGCCGTCCCGGTTTCAACGACACAACGCGCGACCATTTCCAGCGCACGCGTTTTTTCGAAGTCCTCGACCGAACAGGTCAGCGAGTATTCGGCGAAGAAATTCTTGAACGCCGTGTCCCAGTCGAACTCCGGCCACACATGATGGATATACGTTTTCAACGCCCGGCCATGCTGCATTTCTTCCGGTTCCCACTCGTTGTTGAGCCAGTCGGAAACTTCGGGGTCGTCGTTGAAATACGTACTCAGGTTGCTCGTATAAAGATCGGTCCCGCTCTCAATGAACGAGGCCGCGCATAGCAACAGGAGAAGGTGTTCATTGGATGCCGCTTTACGCCGGTCGATCCGGGACAGGTCGATATCTTCGATCCGCCAAGGCATCACATGGGTACTGTCAGTGTGCATAAAAATCGCGCTCCCAAAGCTGTACTGAACGCGCCGTCAGCCAAACCGGCCGAAAATCAGGCGACGCCGTGAACGTAACGTCGCGGCGTCCTCATGTGGTTAAAGACTTGGAGCCTGCATCTTAGCCGGGTTGCAACGAAGCTGCAGACACGAACACAGACCGTTAGAACCACATGTCAGTTCCGGATACCGCACAAATCAGCATAAATCGTACCGCGCCGGATCGCGTTGCGATAACGCACGCAATGCTTGATTCCCATTCCCTTACAGACGTATTTCGGCAAGCCGCTAAAAGACGATTCAGCAATAGCGTTTTGGCCGATCGATTTGCCTGTTGAATCCGCACACAGCGCGGTAGAGTCCCGGCCGCTAACCCGCATTCAGACTCGACAGCATCTATTTTGCCATCCTGACGAGTTGCTGCGCAGAACGCGAAGCATGCAATCCGTACGGCCCGTGCGGACATGGGGTCATGCGGATATGTACACGTGTGGATCATGCGGGAGCGGCTTCACCCCAAACCGTTCGCGGTTGCGGCGCGGCCTAATCGGCGTAATCGACGTAACGCGTGGTAACGAACTTGTCGCTCTCAATGTGCCGCCCGAGCCCTAAACAGCACCGGCAAGGCTCGTTGGCGCGCTTGCATCCCGGCTCTCGGACAGCGATATCCAAAGGCAACGCGGGTGATCGGGCATTGCCGTCCTGCCGGGCCTTTCCCTTACAATACGGGCCACCTCACGACAATCAAGCGCACTCTTCGACGCCATGACACGAGATCCCCGCATCACCTTGAACGCACGACAGCAAGAGCTGCTCGACTGGGTGCAACGCGATGGCTTCGTGACGGTAGAGGACCTGGCCACGCATTTCGACGTCACGCCGCAGACCATTCGCCGCGACGTCAACTGGCTCTCCGACATGAACCTGCTGCGCCGCTATCACGGTGGCGCGAGCCTCCCGACCAGTTCGGAGAACGTCTCGTACACCGCGCGCCAGCGCATGTTCCACGACGAAAAGCGCCGCATAGCCGCGCTGGTTGCCCAGCACATTCCCGATCAGGCGTCGCTCTTCATCAACCTGGGCACGACGACTGAGGAAGTCGCCCGGGCGTTGAACCGGCATCGCGGCTTGCACGTAATCACGAACAATCTCAACGTGGCGAGCATGATGAGCGGTTACCCCGAATGCGAGGTGCTGATCACCGGGGGGATTGTGCGGCCATGGGACAAAGGCATTGTGGGCGAGCTGGCGATCGACTTCATTCGCCAGTTCAAGGTGGACTTCGCGATCATTGGGGCGTCGAGCATTGAAACCGACGGCACGCTGCGCGATTTCGATACCCGCGAAGTCCGCGTGGCCGAAGCGATCATCAAACACGCCCGCACGGTGTTCCTCGCCGCTGACCATTCGAAATTCGGCCGCCCTGCGCTCGTCCGGCTCGGTCATCTGAGCCAGATCGACGCGCTTTTCACCGATGCCCCCGCGCCACCCGACATGGCTCAAACGCTCGCCGAGGCAAACACGCAGGTGTTCATAGCGGAGTAACGGCCAGCCCGCACACGCTGCACCGCCTGTGTGCACTGCGGCACGAACCTCATGTAATTTCTACGATTCCGCCTGTCCGCCGAACCGCTTTCACGCCCCTGAAAAGTCAAACCCAATATTTTCCGCAAGCGTTTGGCACTCGTCCGGCACTTGCCTACAATCAAATCCCCGGCAACGAAGCGCCGCTTTTCGGCGCTGCCAGCCACGCTATGCAGCATGCGTCTGCCGGACATGAAGTTCCAGCCTCGCCCAACGTTCCCAAGCACGGATGCCGGTCACCGACCGGATAAAGTGCCGTTCGATCGTCATGGAGAACACGATGCTCAGCCCGCATGAATTTGCCACGCTGCTCCTGTTGCAAGACGCGCCCCATCAGATGGACATGGTGCGCGACGAACTCGACGCCCTGCTCGAACGCCAGCTTGTCCAGTTGGAAAATCTTGCGTCTGGACGCCAGTTGTGGAGCCTGACGGCTTCCGGCGACTCCACGATCAAAGCAATCAAACGGTATTCGTAAATCTGCTCTGCAGTCAGCTCACCCTCGCCAGCGTGCCAATCAGGCTGCATGAGCGAGCCGGGTAGCGGACCAGATAGCGGCCCAACTAGCCGCGCAATGTCGGGTCGACGGCTGCGCGCCAGCTAAGCGCTTGCGCCCGCTGATCTGCGAAGAACAAAGCCCACGCGCTTTGCGCCGCCGGCGTACGGCTAGCACTAAAGCTCGTATATTGACCCGCAATTCCCGCCTGGAACGCGCAAAACTGCTCCTTTGGCAACTTGCCGCGCTTTTGCGCCACGTAAGCGTCTAGAAGCGCCGAATACACGCCCTGTGCGTCCGTGCCGTAATCGACAGCACTCCCGCCGCACATGGACTGAAGCGCGGCCAGGGACGGCGCCCCCCTTGATCCCGAAACATCCGGCGCGGATATGCATCCGCCCAGCATCAGCGCGCCTAGCGCGCCGGCCATCAATATCTTTCGCATTGCGTCCACTCCTTGGTCTCCAGTGTCTACAGTATCGGTCGCTGGCCCGCTTCGCGCCACTCGGCCGGACGGCCTATGAGCCCGATCGGGAACAAATACGACCACGACCTGCACTTTTCCGGCAAAACGCCGTAATAGCGAGCGTTAGCCATTCAGACGACTTTACATTTTCGTTTTTGTTCGTTAAATTTCGAATTCGAACATTATTATGTTCCGACGGAGTTCTCTGTTGGTGGCCATGGGGCGGACAAGCGATGCAAGGCAATCTTTATGATGTGCTCGTGGTGGGCGGCGGGGTCAATGGCACGGGTATAGCGCGGGACGCGGCGGGCCGTGGCCTCACCGTCATGCTGTGCGAAAAGGACGACCTGGCTTCACACACGTCGTCGTCGAGTACAAAGCTGATTCACGGCGGACTTCGTTATCTCGAATACGGTGAATACCGGCTCGTCCGCAAGGCGCTTCAAGAGCGTGAGGTGTTGCTGCGCGCGGCGCCGCACATCATGTGGCCGCTGCGTTTCGTGATGCCGCACATGCCCAACCTGCGCCCCGCCTGGATGATCCGCGCCGGCCTTTTCCTCTACGATCACCTCGCGCGCCGTGAATTGCTGCCCGGCTCCCGGGGCATTGACATGCGCCGGCACCCGGCCGGTGCGCCGCTCATCGACTCGATCAAGCGCGGTTTCGTCTATTCCGACGGCTGGGTAGACGACGCACGACTCGTCGCGCTCAACGCCGTTGACGCGCAGGAACACGGCGCGGTAATCAAGACGCGCACGCGCCTGATCAGTGCGCGCCGCGGCGAAGGTCTTTGGCATGCCACACTTGCCGACAACCACGGGGCGACCTTTGACATTCGGGCGCGCTCCATCGCGAACGCTGCCGGCCCGTGGGTCAGCGACCTGCTCAAGGATTCACTCAACAGCAACACGCACACACGCCACACCGTGCGGCTGGTCAAGGGAAGCCACATCGTCACCCGGCGCCTCTTCGAGCACGACCACGCCTACATTTTCCAGAATCCGGACAAACGCATCATCTTCGCGATTCCGTACGAGCACGAGTACACGCTGATCGGGACGACGGATCTCGAGTATCACGGCGACGCGTCGAAAGTCGCCATCAGCCCGGAAGAAACCGCGTACCTCTGCGACTCCATCAATCGCTACTTCAAGAAACACATCAGTCCGGCCGACGTCTGCTGGACCTATGCCGGTGTGCGCGGCCTGCTCGAGGACGAAAACGCGGAGAACGCGTCGGCGGTCACGCGCGATTACCTGCTCGAACTCGACACGCCCGCGAACGAAGCGCCGTTGTTATCGGTGTTCGGCGGCAAGATCACCACGTTCCGCAAGCTGGCCGAAGAAGCCGTCGACAAGCTCGGCGAGGCGCTACAGTCGCCGGCCCGGAATAAACCCTGGACGGAAGGCGCACCGCTCCCCGGCGGGGACATTGCCAATGCCGATTTCGCGCTTTTCCTCAGATCGTTCAAGGAGCGCAATCGCTGGCTGCCCGGCGGGCTCGCGCATCGTTATGCACGCGCTTACGGTACGCGCGCGCAGAAACTCCTGGGCGATGCAAGCTCGCTCGCCGATCTCGGCGAGGCCTTGGCGCCCGGCCTCTACGAAGCGGAACTCCGCTACATGCGCGACAACGAGTGGGCAACCTGTGCGGACGACGTGCTCTGGCGCCGCTCGAAACTCGGCCTCCACCTGGAGCCGGGTTCACTGGATGACGTGGTTCACCGGATCGACGGGTGGTTCGCATCCAGCAAGCAGGAGAAGGAACCGCGGGCGGCTTCATTCATGCCCACTCGCACGGTCGTTTAACCGGGCGTCGCCGCGAATAGCTACCCTGCGGCACCTGATAACGGTGTGACGATATCTTCGTTTGACCCACGTTAAGCCAATGCTAGTCTTGCTTTCACTTGTCCCCGCGCCGTTTCGCTGGGCGGGTCTTATCGACTGAACGAATGAAAGACTGGAGGCTCATCATGGTTGCACCGGCTTATTCATCGCTGGAACTCGTGCGCGAGTCGTTCGATGCGCACGCGCCGGCCGAACTCGCCGAGGCAACACGGGCGGCATCGGCTAACGTTCATCAAACGCATAACACCGACGCGCAGGAAGCGAACGACGCGCTCGAATATCTCGTTGGCGTGAACCTGGCGCGGCTGCGTGCCGAACGCCAGCTTTCGCTCGATGCCCTTGCTCGCGCGTCGGGCGTATCACGGGCCATGCTGGCACAGATCGAATCCGGGCGGAGCGTGCCGTCCATCAAGGTGCTGCACAAGATCGCGAGCGCGCTCAAGGTGTCGGTGGCGGCGTTCCTTCGACGCCACGCGACCAATGGCATCGAATATTTGCCGGCCGAGCAGGCAACGCGCCTCGTGACATCGAATGGACGCTTTTCGGCCCGGCCGCTGTTTCCGCTGAGCGCGCCGGCATCGGCGGAATTCCACGAACTACGCATTGCGCCGCTGCACGCCGAATCCGGCAGTCCGCACCCGCCCGGCACCACGATCAATCTGGTTGTAAGCGACGGCACGCTGGAAATCCGCGTGCATGACCGGGCGCAGTTGCTGGCCACGGGCGACGCCATTGTGTTCGACGCGGATCAGCCCCACACGCTGCGCAATCCCGGCAACACGGAAGCACGCGCCTATCAGGTCACGGTGAACGCGGAAACGCCGCCGCGCTGGCATGTTCCGGCCGATTCACGTCGTATCGACGATGCCAGCTAGGCGCGCTTGCGTCCAAGCTATAAACATGCAGTACTGCAACATCGGCTGGTCTGTTGTATCCTGAAATTAGTCGCGTTGTTAAGTGTTTAGCGACAAGTCAGTACGTCTTCAGGGCGGGGTGTAATTCCCCACCGGCGGTATGCGAGTGGCTGAAGCCTCCCGCGAGCCCGCGAGCGCCCGTGAACGCAGCTTGCAAGTCATTGCGAGCCACGTAACGGGGTCAGCAGATCTGGTGAGATGCCAGAGCCGACGGTCATAGTCCGGATGAGAGAAGATGTGCAGACGGTCATGTCCGTTTCGCGTGTTTGCCGCGGCGTTCTTGTGTCCGCGTCGAACGGGCGCTGTCGATTGATGGCGCTGAAAACGCGTGTCGTTCTGTCTGTTTGCAATGCCCTGAAACGTTTTTCGCCCCATTTCTTTTGCGAGAGCGTTTCACCCATGTTCGACTCAGTGTCCAGCTTCACCTCCCCCGCCACCGCCTTTGCTGATCTTGCGCAACTTCGCGCAGGCGACGCTTCCGTTGTCATCCCTCCCCGAGTTGCCGCGGCCCTGCAAGCGTTGCGCGAAGGCCGCGCGGTCGCCCTGCTCGACGACGACGATCGCGAGAACGAAGCCGACCTCATTTACGCGGCTGAAAAGCTCGACGTCGAAGGCATGGCGCTGATGATCCGCGAGTGCAGCGGCATCGTGTGCCTGTGCCTCCCGGACGAGACCGTTCGCGCGCTCCACCTGCCGCCGATGGTCGCCGACAACGGCAGCAAATACGGCACGGCATTCACGGTGTCTATAGAAGCACGCGAGGGCGTGACGACGGGCGTATCAGCCATTGACCGGTTGACCACGATCCGCGCCGCGATCGCCGATAACGTCAAGGCTGGCGACATCGTAAGTCCCGGCCATGTGTTCCCGTTGCGCGCACAGCCGGGCGGCGTGCTGACCCGGCGGGGTCATACGGAAGGAACCGTCGATCTGACGATCCTCGCCGGGTTGAAGCCGGCTGGCGTGCTATGCGAACTGATGAATCCGGATGGCACGATGGCGCGCGGCGCGCAGATCGATGCATTTGTTAAGGAGCGCAACATTCCGGTGCTGACCATCGCCGAACTCGCCGATTTCCGCATGGCGCTCGCCGCCGCGCGCGAACCGATAGAAGAAGCGGCTTAACGGCGTGCGGCTCCGTTCGACGTAGTATCGAGAGCCATGAAAAACGCGGCCCTGAGTTGAAGGGCCGCGTTTTGCGTTTGGGCATCGTGGCAAGCTGGAAACAACCGCGTCCGGCAAAAGGGCAACTCAGCCACCGCAGCGCCCGTTCACGCGTTTCAAACCGCTGTCATGCAAACGTGGAGAAACAAACGCCGCCACCACAAAATCACACAGATTCCTCTCTCAAAATCGCCGCGAACTTCCTGTACAGCCAGACCGAGCAGGTTGCGCCCGTTGCCGTATAAAGCAGCGTGCCTACGCTTTGCACGACCATCAAACCCATCGTCAGGCTGCCGATGGACCCTGCTGTCGCCAGCATTTCCGCGATCACCGTCAACACCGTCGCAATACAAATGATAGGCAGGATCGCGAGCACGGCGGCCGTCGTGATAAACCAGAAGTGCCCGCGCGTGTCCTCCCAGGCGGCGCGCCATTGAATCCGGCCACCAGCCGCAGTGTGCGGAAACAGCAAGGAAAGCCGTGCCGACACATAACTCACGCCGCATACGGCCAGCACAGCGAGCGTGGCGGTCGCGGCCATCGATGTGCCGCTGGACAATCCCGCCAGCCGCAACCCGATCCACACGATAACGACCGCGAGTGTCGCCCCCACGTAACCGGCAACCAGCGCGATGCAGAGAAGGAAATAGCGCCGGATACCGGCGTCCCAGAGACGTGCCGACGGCAGTACGGGCGCGGAGGTGGCGGAAGCTTCGGCGGGCTCCGCGCTCAGTTTCATCGCGAAGCGGACCACGAACACGGCCAGCACGGCGAGTATCAATGTCTGTACAAACGTGACGCCAAGAGAAACCAGCGCCTGTCCGAACCCGGCGGCATGACCGGCGCTGCTGCCGGTCATCGCAGCGAGCGAACCGCCCGATTCCGCCATGCCGGGAAATTGCGCCTTGTAGCCGGCAGTTGCCGTCGCGAGCACGGCTACGAACGCCACTAGAAATACGATCGGCATGTGCCGCACGGCGGAGGCGGCGTCGCGCCATGCGCCCTTCAGGCATTGGCGCAGCGTGATGTCTTCCATAAAACCTCGGTCGAAAAGCGTGATGAAGCGAGAAGCCGCGGATGCGGCTCGCACGACACGCTAGTCGGTTGAGGACGCCGGGTCAACATCCGGCTAGATCGGCGTGGAGGCCGCCCTATCGCGCAGGGCGGATCGGCGCGCGTACCGTCGCATGCCGCACGCTGAATCGGCGCGCATATTCCCCCGTCTCGCACGCCCCAGGGATTCAAACCGCATCGACCGCACCCGCGCTCGCTCCCTGACCGCCGCGATCGAGTCGGGCCGCGTACCACGTCACGCCAAGCGCGACCACGGCCACCACGGCCGCCACCCACGGCAGCGAATCAAGCGGATGCCCTTGCTGCAGCACCACGCCGCCAAGCCACGCGCCGCCCGCATTGCCCAGGTTGAACGCACCGATATTCAGCGTCGACGCCAGATTCGGCGCGTGTTTCGCCTTTTCGACCACGCGCGTTTGCAGCGGCGGTACGGTAGCGAACGCGGCGATGCCCCAGATAAAGATCGTGATGGCCGCCAGCGTCTGGTTGTGGCTGGTCTTCGCGAACACCGCCATGATGATGGCCAGCGCGACGAGAATGCCCATCAGCGAAGGCATCAGCGCCCGGTCGGCCAGCTTGCCGCCGATCGTGTTGCCGATCGTCAATCCGACGCCGAACAACACGAGCACCAACGTGACGCCGTGTGGCGAAAATCCGCTGACCTGTTCGAGGATCGGCGCGATGTAGGTGAAGACCACGAACACGCCGCCGAAGCCGAGCACCGTCATTGCCAGCGCGAGCCAGACTTGAGGTTCCTTCAGCACGCGCAGTTCGTGACCGAGGTTCGACGGTCCCGAATCGTGCTTGTTCGGCACGAGCGCGGCCACGCCGATCAGCGACAGCACGCCGAGCGCCGCCACGACCCAGAACGTCGAGCGCCAGCCGAATTCCTGTCCGATAAACGTCCCGAACGGCACGCCGAGCACGTTCGCGAGCGTGAGCCCGGTGAACATCAGCGCAATCGCGCTCGCGCGCTTTTCAGGGGGAACCAGCGACGCCGCGACCACCGCGCCAATGCCGAAAAACGAGCCGTGCGCGAACGACGTCACCACGCGGGCAACCATGAGCATCGAATAACCGGGCGCAACGGCGCACAGCACATTACCGGCGATAAACACGCCCATCAGCAATTGCAGCGCGAGTTTGCGCGGCATTTTTGCGGTCAGCACGGCGAGCAGCGGCGCGCCCACGGCTACGCCCAGCGCGTAGCCCGTGACGAGAAAACCCGCCGATGGAATCGATACAGCCAGATCGCGGGCCACGTCGGGCAGCAGCCCCATGATCACGAACTCGGTTGTACCGATGGCAAACGCGCTGATCGCGAGCGCCAGAAGTGGAATAGGCATGGAAATCCCCTTAGTTTGAGAATGCGGAGGGTGAGGATGGTGACGATGGTGACGAAGCCGACGTCACGAATTCGATGACCACGCCTGGCGCAAGCTGCACGAACACTTGCTGTTCGCGGGCGAGCGGAACGTCGGCTTCAGAAAATGGAATCGCGTGTTCGTGCAGACGCGCGAGCAACGCCTGCCATTCGGCCGCGCCTTGCACGCGCAACGCGAGATGATCGATGCGCGTCGCCGCCCGGCCACCGGGCGGCGACGCCAGCACCGAACCGTTCTCGATCAGATGCACGGCCGGCACGTCGTCGAGATAAAGCCAGTACCCGCCTATGCCGAACGGCGGGCGCGGACCGACTTTCATGCCGGCTATATCGACGAGAAAATGGCGGATCGGCTCGCAATCGGGCGCGACGATGGTGACGTGATCGAGTTTCATCAGGGCAGGTTTAGACACTTCAGGCGGCATGATTTCCAGCTTCACACGCTGCAACGCACCAAATTCTGCGCGCGAAGAGACATTTTGATAATTGGCGTAGCATTTGAAGCATTATCAAAAGAAAATTGAGAATGACGATGGATCGACTCGGCGATATGCGCCTGTTTACCGAAGCGGCAGCGCTCGGCAGTTTGTCGGCGGCGGGGCGCAAGCTCGGTTTGTCTCCGGCGGCGGCCAGCGCCCGGCTGCTCAAGCTGGAGAAATCCCTCACCGCACGGCTGTTCGAGCGCACCACCCGCCAGCTCAGGCTCACCGACGAGGGCCGGCTTTATTTGCAGCATTGTCGGATTGCGCTGCAGGCTATCGAGGACGGCGAAGCCGCGCTGCACGCCGGCCAGAATCTCGTACGCGGCAAAGTGCGGATCTCCGCCACATCGGATTTCGGCCGCAACCTGCTGTGCCATTGGCTCGATGAATTCAGCCACCTGCATCCGGATGTGAGCTTTTCGCTGACGCTGTCGGATTCGGTGTCGAATCTGCTGCTGGAGGATATTGATCTGGCGATTCGCTTCAACCAACCGCCGGAGGGCAATCTGGTCGCGCGGCGGCTGGCGCCGAACCGGCGTGTGCTGTGTGCATCGCCGGACTATCTGGCGCGGCACGGCGAACCGAAAATGCCCGCCGATCTCAGCGCGCACACGTTCACGGTGCTGGTGACATCGACGGCTACGTTCAATCAGTTCCAGTTCGTCCGCGGCGACGAGCGTTTCACCCACACCGTGCCCCTCGACGAAGCCTGGGAAACGAACGACGGCGCGCTCTCGCGGGCCTGGGCGCTGGCTGGCCAGGGTATTGCGCACAAATCAATCTGGGATATAGCCGCCGACGTCCGCTCCGGCGCGCTGAAAATTTTGCTGGCAGACTGGTGTTCGAACGAAGCGGCGGTTCACGCGGTGTTCCACGGCAACCGGTATATGGCGCCGCGGGTGCGCGTGCTGCTGGATTTCCTGATCGAACGCTTCGCCCGGGCGACGGCGGAATTGCTTGGCGACTTGGCCTACCCGCCCGGCCAGCAGGGTCACGAAGTCGAGCGGACGCTATAATATCGAGCTAATCGTCGAGCGATGCGGCGTCCGAATTTCGGCCATTTCAGGCGAAATAGGGCTAAAGCAGCGCTAAAACCAAGCGCAAACGCCGACGAACGAAATAGGTAAATCCCTTCAACGCATTAAATACCGCGCCCCCAGACTAATCACTGCGACCGGCGAAATTCATGACCAAGAAAGTGTATGTAAAGACCTTTGGCTGCCAGATGAACGAGTACGACTCCGACAAAATGGTCGACGTGCTCGGAGCAGCCCATGGCCTCACCCAGACGGATACGCCGGAAGACGCGGACGTCATTCTCTTCAACACGTGTTCAGTGCGCGAAAAAGCGCAGGAAAAGGTTTTCTCGGACCTTGGCCGCGTGCGCGAGTTGAAGGAAGCGAACCCGAACCTGATCATTGGCGTGGGTGGTTGCGTGGCAAGCCAGGAAGGCGCGGCTATTGTGTCCCGCGCTCCGTACGTGGACCTGGTGTTCGGCCCGCAGACTTTGCACCGCCTGCCGGAAATGATCGCGAAACGGCGTTCCAGCGGCCGCGCGCAAGTTGATATCTCGTTTCCGGAAATCGAAAAATTCGATCATCTGCCGCCGGCTCGCGTTGATGGCCCGAGCGCGTTTGTATCGATCATGGAAGGTTGCAGCAAGTACTGCAGCTATTGCGTGGTGCCCTACACGCGCGGCGAAGAAGTATCGCGGCCGCTGGACGACGTGCTGACCGAAATCGCCGGTCTCGCCGACCAGGGCGTGCGCGAAGTCACCATGCTCGGCCAGAACGTGAATGCGTATCGTGGACCGGTGACACAGCATTCCACGGACATCGCGGATTTCGCTACGCTGATTGAATACGTGGCAGAAATCCCGGGCATTGAACGGATTCGCTACACCACGTCGCATCCGAAGGAATTCACGCAGCGCCTGATCGATACCTACGCGAAAGTGCCCAAGCTCGTGAGCCACTTGCACTTGCCGGTGCAGCATGGTTCCGATCGCATCCTGATGGCCATGAAACGCGGCTATACCGTGCTCGAATACAAGTCCGTGATCCGCAAATTGCGCGCGATTCGTCCGGATTTGTCGCTGTCCACGGACATGATTGTTGGGTTCCCTGGCGAGACGGAAGATGACTTCCAGAAGATGATGAAGCTCATCGACGAAATGAGTTACGACACCAGTTTCTCGTTCATCTACAGCCCGCGTCCCGGCACGCCCGCGGCAAACCTGCACGACGACACCCCGCGCGAAGTGAAGCTCAAGCGTTTGCAACATTTGCAGGCGACCATCGAGGCAAACGTGGCGAAGATCAGCAACGCCATGCTGGGTTCGGTGCAGCGCATTCTGGTGGAAGGCCCGTCGCGCAAAGACCCGAGCGAACTCGCCGGGCGCACGGAGAATAATCGCGTGGTGAATTTCCCGGCGCCAATCTCATCGCACAAACGGCTGATCGGCCAGATGGTCGATGTGGAAATCAACGTGGCGTATCCGCATTCGTTGCGCGGCGAACTGATTATGACGCCAGCGACAACTCACTAAACCGCAGCTTCGACAGGAACCCGACTCTCGCCTTGAAGACCGCTCAGCAGCATATGGAATTCACCGCACCGCGCGAAGACAACGCGCGGCTCGCCAACCTCTGTGGCCCGCTCGACGAAAACTTGCGGCAGATCGAGCAGGCGCTCGACGTGACGCTCACGCGTCGCGGACACAAGATCACCATCCGCGGGCGCGGCGCGAAAGTTGCGCTGGCGGCGCTCGAGAATTTCTACAATCGCGCGAAGGACACGTTGTCGGTGGACGACATCCAGCTGGCGCTGGTCGAAGCGCGCAATGCGGCGAGGCGCGGGTTGAACGTCAATAAGCCTTCGAACAATCTCAATTCCGACCCTGTCGATCCACGTTTTCGCGGCGACCCCGATCATCCCTTCGATGAACCCAACGTGACCATCGACCTGGGCGACGAGGAAGATCCAGGGCCAAAGTTGTACACGCGACGCGCCGATCTACGCGGCCGCACGCCAATGCAGCGGGAATACCTGAAGCAGATCATTGCGCACGATGTGACGTTTGGCATCGGCCCGGCGGGTACGGGCAAGACCTATCTGGCGGTGGCCTGCGCGGTGGACTCGCTCGAACGCGATCAGGTCAAGCGCATTGTGCTGACGCGTCCTGCCGTGGAAGCGGGCGAGCGGCTGGGTTTCCTGCCGGGCGATCTCGCGCAGAAAGTGGATCCGTATTTGCGGCCGCTTTACGACGCGCTCTACGACCTGCTCGGCTTCGATAAAACCGCGAAAATGTTCGAGCGCCAGATGATCGAAATCGCGCCGCTCGCGTACATGCGCGGCCGGACGCTGAATCATGCGTTCATCATTCTGGACGAAGCGCAGAACACCACGCCCGAGCAGATGAAGATGTTCCTGACGCGAATTGGTTTCGGGTCGAAGGCCGTTGTCACCGGCGACACCACGCAGGTCGATTTGCCGCGTGGGCACAGGAGCGGGCTGATCGAAGCGCAACACATACTGGCCGATGTGCGCGGTATCGCGATGACGAAGTTCACCAGCGTGGACGTGGTGCGCCATCCGCTGGTCGCGCGCATTGTGGAAGCGTACGACGCGCAGTCGGACCGTGATGCCGCGGCGGCCGCGATTGCCGCCGCAAAATATCGCTCTGAATAAGCATGCCCAAACTTGCCTTGACGCTGCAGTTTCCCGCCGCTAAAGCCTTCCCTGGGCACAAGGCGCTGTTGCCGCGCGCAACCGTCGCCAGCTGGATCAAGGCGTCGCTGTTCGCGGACGCGGAACTGACCGTGCGTTTCGTCGATACCGACGAAGGCCGGACGCTGAACCGGTCTTATCGGACGAAGGACTACGCCACTAACGTGCTGACGTTCGCCTACGCCGAGTCGGAAGACGATCCGGTCACGGGCGACCTGGTGCTGTGCTGTCCGGTAGTGGAACGCGAGGCGCGCGAGCAGAACAAGCCGCTCGCCGCGCATTATGCGCATCTGATCGTGCACGGTACGCTGCACGCCCAGGGCTACGATCATGAAGATTCGGCGGAAGCGGAGGAAATGGAATCGATCGAAACCGGCATCATGCAAAAGCTGGGTTTCACCGATCCTTACTTGCCGTTGCCGCCGAACTAAGCCGTGACTGACGACCCTTCCCCGCTCCCCGAACTGCTGAAGGAACTGCCTGCGCAGACTCCCGACGACTATCCGCCGGTGTTCGAGGAGTCGCGTCTTCTCACCGATGAAGAACTTGCGGCGTCGCGTGAAAAAGCATTGGCGCACTGGGATCGCAAGACGGATCTCTGGCTGTTCGGCTATGGATCGCTGATCTGGAACCCGGGCTTGCCCGCCGTGGAAACGGTGCGCAGCAAGGTGCACGGTTATCATCGCGGACTGTATTTGTGGTCGCGCGTGAATCGCGGCACGCCCGAACAGCCTGGGCTCGTACTGGCGCTGGATCGCGGCGGTTCATGCACGGGCATGGCGTTCCGGCTTGCCGCCGTTGGCGCGGAGCCGCACCTTGACGTGCTGTGGCGACGCGAAATGGCGATGAACTCGTACCGCGTGGCCTGGTTGCCGTGCACGCTGGTCGACGGCCGCCGTGTCGACGCGCTGGCGTTCGTGATGCGACGTGAGGCCTCCACCTACACCGGCAAGCTGGCAGACCCGATGGTGCGCCACGTGCTCGGCTGCGCCACCGGCCGATACGGCACCACGCTTGATTACGTCAGCCGCACGGTCGCCGCACTACGTGAATGCGGCATGCCCGACCGGCAGCTCGAAGCGCTGTTGCAGCGCTGCCAGAATGTGAATTCCGTGAATTCGTCGCAGGAATGAATGTGACGGGACACGTTAGAGGTACGCTTGAAGGTACGCATGAAGGCACGCATGAACCTGCTGAGAATGCTCAGTAATATGCCCAACTGCGACCGATCGGCCAACGTCACCGGCTCGACATACTCAGCCGATATTTATCAGTTACGATGTTTCTACGAGATTTGAACGTCTTCGTGCCCGCTTGAATTGGCGCGAATTTTCCTTGGTGTATTCTTAACGCTCCGTAATTTCGCGTCCGGAACACTCCGGGCGCCCCACTATGAACGACGCCTATCCCAGTCGACGACACACCGACAAACCGCCGGAAAAGCGCACGCTGCTTGAGCGCCTGACCGATTTCATCTCGCACGAACCTGAATCGCGCGACGAATTGCTGGAAGTCCTTCAGGACGCCCACGAACGCAATCTGCTCGATGCAGATTCGCTCTCCATGATTGAAGGCGTGTTCCAGGTTTCGGAACTCTGCGCGCGCGACATCATGATTCCGCGTGCCCAGATGGACGCCATCAACATTGCCGAAACGCCCGAGCAGTTCATTCCGTTCATGCTCGAAAAAGCGCACTCGCGCTATCCGGTATTCGAAAGCAACCGTGACAACGTGATCGGCGTGCTGCTTGCAAAAGACTTGCTGCGCTATTACCACGAAGAAGAATTCGATGTCCGCGGCATGCTTCGCCCCGCCGTGTTCATCCCCGAATCGAAACGCCTGAACGTCTTGCTGCACGATTTCCGCGTGAACCGGAATCACATTGCCATCGTCGTCGATGAATACGGCGGCGTGGCGGGACTGATCACGATTGAAGACGTGCTGGAACAGATTGTTGGTGACATTGAAGACGAGTACGACTTCGACGAAGAAGCCGGCAACATCATTGCGACACCCGATGGAGCGCATCGTGTGCGTGCCCTGACCGGCATCGAGCAGTTCAACGAACAGTTCGGCACCCATTACTCCGACGACGAAGTCGACACCATCGGCGGGCTGGTCACGCACCGGTTCGGACGTGTGCCGCATCGTGGAGAGAAGGTGCGGATTGACGAGTTCGTGTTCGAGATTCTGCGCGGCGACGCTCGCCAGATCCACGTGCTGCGCGTACGGCGCGCGCCGAATACGAACCTGCTCGACGGGAATTCGCGGCGCGACCACGACGACGAACGCGATTGAACGCGATTACTTTCGCTTGATCAAAATAGAGAACGCGTCGGAACGCCACACACACTGAGCGGCCCTGACTTGCTCAAGCCTGTAACACTGACTGTTCACACTACGCGTCAGTGGCCGGTGGTGTGTCGGCTATGCAGGCGTTTTGCGCCTTTTTCGTGACATGACGAGCGCCGGTCACGCTCTGTCATTCGCTTACTTTCTGCCGACCCGTAATCCATGGCCGACTCTTCGTCTCCTGTTACCTCACGGCGCAGCTCCCGGCCGATGCCCGCTGAAAAACGCGCCGGCACGGCTCAGTCCTTGCCGTTCTGGCATTACCTCGTCGCGGCCGTGCTGGGCGCCGCGAATACGCTTTCGTTCGCACCTACGCCGCACGGCGGTTGGGTCGAACTGGTGATTTTCACGCTGTTCTTCGCGTGGCTTACGCGCACCAATGGCTGGAAAAGCGCGGCCTTGACGGGCTGGGCATTTGGATTCGGCAACTTCGTGACGGGTGTGTGGTGGCTGTATGTCAGCATGCACGACTACGGCGGCATGGCGGCGCCGCTGGCGGCTGCGGCCGTCGCGTTGTTTTCAATGTATCTCGCGATCTATCCGGCGTTGGCGGGCGTGGTCTGGTCGCTGTGCGCGGGTCGTGCGCGATATGAAGACAATGAGGACGACACGGGCTCCTCTGCTACCGTGCCAGCCGATGAACCGCGCTTCGTGCCGACCTGGCACGGCGCGTTTGCCTTTGCGAGCGCGTGGGCGCTGGGCGAGTGGTTGCGCGGCCTTGTGTTCACCGGCTTCCCGTGGCTTGCCAGCGGGTATGCGCAAGTCGATGGCCCCCTGGCGGGGTTCGGATCGGTCGCGGGCGTGTATGGCGTTGGCTGGGTGCTCGGGCTTGTGGCGGCGCTGCTCGTGCAGGGGTTCTATGGCTTTCGGCGCAACTCAGCGGCTGAAACGTCCAAGGCTGCGCGACTTGCGCCGTTCATCGTGGCGGTGGGGTTGCTTGCGTCCGGCATGTTGTTGTCGCTGGTCGAATGGACGATCCCGGCAAACGCGCCGCTTACCGTCAGGCTGCTGCAAGGCAACGTCAAGCAGGAGATGAAGTTCGAGCAGGACGGCGTTGATCAATCGCTGGCGCTGTATAAAAAGCTGATCACCGAGAAGCCTGCGGATCTTATTGTCACGCCGGAAACCGCGTTGCCCATTCTTGCCGTCCAGGTGCCGCCGGATTTGGCGCTTGCGCTGCGCACTTTCTCCGATACAACCAACTCCTCCATTCTGTTTGGCGCTATCGGCGTGACGGCTTCGGAAGGACGCATCACCGGCTACACGAACAGCCTGTTCGGCATCACGCCGAATCAGCGGGACGTGTACCGCTATGACAAACATCATCTCGTGCCATTCGGCGAATTCGTGCCGACGGGTTTCCACTGGTTCGTGGCGCTCATGGGCATTCCGCTCGGCGATCTCGGGCGCGGCCCGCCGGTGCAGAAATCGTTCTTCGTACACAACCAGCCGATTGCCGTCGATATCTGCTACGAAGATATTTTCGGCGAAGAGATAGCGCGGACGATTCGCGAACAGGAAGCGCCCGCGGGCATTCTGGTGAACTCGACGAATCTTGCGTGGTTCGGCAACACCATTGCGTTGGATCAGCATTTGCAAATGGCCCGCATGCGTTCGATCGAAACCGGCCGTCCAATGCTGCGCTCGACCAACACGGGCATCACCGCGGTGATCGCGGCGAATGGCGCTGTAGTAGGACGGTTGCCCGTGTACACAGTCGGTTCTCTTGATGCCATCGTGCAGGGCACATCCGGCCGTACGCCCTATGTCACGAGCGGCAACATGACCGTGATCCTGGTGTCGCTGTTGTTGCTCGCATTCGGATTTGCGTTCGCGCCGGGCAGGAATGGGCGCAACAAACCTGACGACAATGGCATCGGAAAATCCTGAACCCGCCCGGTTCATCATCCGCAAAGCTGTGCGGGCAGACGCGGACGCCGCGTGGGACATCCGCCGCGCCGCCGTGATGAATGAATGCGCGGGGGCGTATCCGCTGGATCAGCTCGAAGAATGGACGGGCGGTACGACCTCGACAGCATTCGCCGATGCCGTCGAAGCGCGTTTCCTCGTGGCCGTCATTGACGAGCACGTGGCGGGCACCGGCATGATCAACCTCGCGACCGGCAAAATCGATGCGATTTTTGTCCATCCGGCGTATATGAAACGCGGCATCGGCGCGGCAATGATGCGTCACCTTGAAACGCTCGCCCGCTCGGAAGGACTTCGCGAACTCAAGCTCGACTCCACGCTGAACGCCGCGCCGTTTTATCGCGCGCTCGGTTTCCACGGCGATGAAATCGCGCCGTACCATTCGCCACGCGGCCTGACCATGGATTGTGTGCCGATGAGGAAACGGCTCGGCGGATAATCCCCGTTTTTACCGGCCGAATGGCCGATGAGTCCGCCGGTCATCCCTGGAAAGTCGCACAAGCCCCTCATTCCCGCTAAAATTCAACGTTTTAGCCCTCCGGCCGGTGCATTTTTCCGGTCCGCTTCGACCACGCGCCGGCCCACCGGCCCCAAGCTTCGAAGGCACGCTTCAAAGGCATTCATGCTCACTTTTCAGCAAATCATCCTGACGCTGCAATCCTATTGGGATAACAAGGGTTGCGCGCTTCTCCAGCCGATCGACATGGAAGTCGGTGCGGGTACCTCGCACGTTCACACGTTCCTGCGCGCTATCGGCCCGGAACCGTGGCGCGCGGCGTATGTCCAGCCGTCCCGGCGTCCGAAGGATGGCCGTTACGGCGACAACCCGAACCGCCTGCAGCACTACTACCAGTATCAAGTGGTGCTGAAACCCGCGCCCGAAAACATCCTCGACCTGTACCTCGGCTCGCTTGAGGCGCTTGGCTTCGACCTGAAGCAGAACGACGTGCGTTTCGTGGAAGACGACTGGGAAAATCCAACGCTCGGCGCATGGGGCCTCGGCTGGGAAGTCTGGCTGAACGGCATGGAAGTGACGCAGTTCACGTACTTCCAGCAGGTCGGCGGTATCGACTGCAAGCCGGTGCTCGGTGAGATCACCTACGGTCTCGAACGGCTCGCCATGTATCTGCAGAAAGTGGAGAACGTCTACGACCTCGTGTGGACCGAATGGGAAGAGGACACGCCGAACGGCCGCGAACTGCGCCGCCTGACGTATGGCGATGTCTATCACCAGAACGAAGTCGAGCAATCCACCTACAACTTCGAGTACGCGAACGTCGACCTGCTGTTCACGTTCTTCAAGAGCTACGAAGCCGAAGCCCAGAAGATGATCGAAGCGAAGCTCTCGCTGCCCGCGTATGAGCTCGTGCTGAAAGCCGGTCACACGTTCAACTTGCTGGACGCGCGTGGCGCGATTTCGGTGACGGAGCGCGCGGCGTATATCGGCCGGATTCGCGATTTGTCGCGTGCCGTTGCAAAGGGGTATTACGAGTCGCGTGAAGCGCTCGGTTTCCCGATGCTGGGCAACCCCGTACACGCCGCGGCCGGACTCACCACGGACGCACAAGATGCCGCCAAGCCCGCGTGGGCGCCGGCGCTGAAGGTCGAGCGCAATATCGATCAGGCCTGACCAGAGCACGACATAACAATGACTGAAACCAACCTTGCATCGCTGCTCGTCGAGTTGCGGACCGAAGAACTTCCGCCGAAAGCGCTCGCGCGCCTGAGTACCTCGTTTGCCGAAGGGATTGTGCAGCGGCTTGCCGCGCGCGACCTGATTGAAGGCGAAGCGAGTTTCGAAAAATACGCCACGCCGCGACGTCTCGCCGTGGTCATCAAGAACGTGCGCGCAGTCGCGCCGGAACGGCAAGTACGCGAGAAGGTGCTGCCGGTTTCCGTCGCACTGGACAAAGACGGCCAGCCCACCGCGCCGCTCGCGAAGAAACTCGCGGCGCTGGGTTTCCCCGATTTCCCCATCGGCGACCTCGAACGCGCCCAGGACGGCAAGGCCGAAGCGTTTTTCCTGCGCTACGCGGCACCCGGAGCAACGCTTGCCGACGGCCTGCAGACCGCGCTGCAAGAAACGCTTGGCAAGTTGCCAATCCCGAAGCTGATGACCTATCAACGCCCCGACGGCACTAGCGTGCAGTTCGTGCGGCCGGTGCATGGGCTGGTCGCGTTGCATGGCCGCAGAATCGTGCCGGTGAGCGCGCTCGGCATCGACTCCGGCGACACCACGCTGGGGCATCGCTTCATGTCGGAAGGGATTGTCGCGATCACGCACGCCGATGATTACGCCGAGACGCTGCGCTCGAAAGGTAAGGTCGTGGCGAGTTTCGACGACCGCCGCGAATCCATCCGCACGCAATTGCTGGCGTTCGCGGGTGAAGATCGCGTGGTCATGCCTGAGTCGTTGCTGGACGAAGTGAATGCGCTGGTCGAATGGCCGGTCGTGTATCAGTGCCGTTTCGACGAGTCGTTCCTGCAAGTGCCGCAGGAATGCCTGATCCTCACCATGCAGACGAACCAGAGGTATTTCGCGCTGACTGATGATCACGGCAAGCTGCGTTCGCGTTTCCTGATTGTGTCGAACATCGACACGCAGACGCCGGGCGATATTGTGGAAGGCAACGAACGCGTGGTCCGTCCGCGTCTGGCCGACGCCAAGTTCTTCTTCGAGCAGGACAAGAAGAAACGCCTCGCCGACCGCGTGCCGCTGCTCGCGAACGTGGTGTATCACAACAAGCTCGGTTCGCAGTTGCAACGCGTGCAGCGGCTTGAAGCGCTGGCCGGCGAAATCGCGCCCATGATCGGCGTGGATGCTACCGTCACGAGGCGCGCCGCCCTGCTCGCGAAGGCCGACCTGATCACCGACATGGTCGGCGAATTCCCGGAATTGCAAGGGACCATGGGAACGTACTACGCGCGCCACGACGGCGAGGCGGAAGAAGTCGCGCTCGCGTGTTCGGAACATTATCAGCCGCGTTTCTCCGGCGATGAAACCCCGCCCAACGGCGTGAGCAGCGCCGTCGCTTTGGCCGATAAACTGGAAACGCTCGTCGGCATCTGGGGCATCGGCCTGCAGCCAACCGGCGAGAAAGATCCGTTCGCGCTGCGTCGTCACGCGCTCGGCGTGTTGCGCATCCTGCTGGAAAAGCGCCTTGCCATCGACCTGTTCGACTTGCTGCGTATCGCACACAAGCAATTCGCCGGCATGCCGCAAGTCGTCGATTCAACCGACGCCATCTACGCGTTTTTCATGGACCGGTTGCGCGGCGTGCTGCGCGAGCGTAGTTTCAACGCAATTGAAATCGACGCTGTGCTGAGTCTGAACCCCACGCGCCTGGACGACATCGTCGCGCGTCTGGACGCTGTGCGCGAATTCGCGTCGTTGCCGGAAGCCGCATCGCTTGCCGCGGCGAACAAGCGCATCTCGAATATCCTGAAGAAGTCGGCGGAAGCCGTGCCGTCGAGTGTGCAGCCAGCGCTGCTTCAAGAAGCGGCCGAAAAGGCGCTGTACGCTCAGCTCGAGCAAGTCGCGCCGCGCGTGCAAAAGCAACTGGCCGAGCGCAACTACACGGAAGCGCTGTCGGCGCTGTCCGCGTTGCGCGACGCCGTGGATACTTTCTTCAACGACGTGATGGTGAACGCGGAAGATCCGGCGCTGCGAAGTAACCGCCTGGCTCTTCTCGGCGCACTGCATCAGCAGATGAATTGCGTCGCGGACATTTCGAAGCTTGCCACCTGATGCGCCACACCATGCCGACCAACGCAAACAAGAAACTGGTGATTCTCGATCGTGACGGCGTGATCAACGTCGACTCGGACGCATTCATCAAATCGCCCGACGAATGGGTTGCCATCCCCGGCAGCCTGGAAGCAATCGCGCGTTTGAACCAGGCCGGTTACCGCGTGGCGATTGCATCGAATCAATCGGGTATAGGCCGTGGTCTGTTCGACATGGCCGCGCTCAACGCAATGCACGAAAAGATGAACCGGGCGGCGGCGGCAGTGGGTGGCCGTATAGACGCGGTGTTTTTCTGTCCACATACGCAGGAAGACGAGTGCGAGTGCCGTAAGCCAAAGCCCGGCATGTTGAAGCAGATCATCGAGCGCTTCGAGATCGATCCTGCTGACACGCCCGTGGTCGGCGACTCGCTGCGCGATCTGCAGGCAGGCGCGGCGCTCGGCTTCGCGCTGCATCTGGTGCTGACCGGCAAGGGGCATAAAACGCTGGCAGCGGGGAATCTTCCGTCGAATACGAAAGTACACGACGACCTGCGCACCTTCGCGCTCGACTTCCTCGCCGCACATCAAGACTGACCTGACGCTGGTTTTTTTCGTCACATCACATAAGACTTATTCAAGCCGATGCGCTTCATTCGTTCGCTGTTGCTGATGGTTTTTTTCGTCGTTTATACGGTGCCGTACGCGTGCACGTGCTTCCTCGTGTTCCCGTTCATGCGCGCTGAAAAGCGATACTGGATGGCGGCGTACTGGTGCAAGTCGTGCATCGTGGTGATGCGATACCTGAACGGCATCCGCTACCGGATCGAAGGCATGGAGAATCTCCCCGACGGTCCGGCCGTGCTGTTGTCGAAGCATCAGTCGGCCTGGGAAACGCTGGCATTCCCCGCGTTGATGCCACGGCCGCTCTGCTATGTGTTCAAGCGTGAGTTGCTGTTTGTACCGTTTTTCGGCTGGACCATGGGCATGCTGAAGATGGTTCATATCGACCGGCGTCAGGGCAAGGATGCGTTTGCATCGGTGGCGCGGCAAGGGCGCGAGCGCATGGCCGAGGGAGCATGGGTCATCATGTTCCCGGAAGGCACGCGTACACGCGTGGGCCAGCAGGGCAAGTACAAGTCAGGCGGTGCGCGTTTCGCGTGCGCGGCGGGCGCACCGGTCGTCCCGATTGCCCACAACGCCGGACACGTATGGCCGCGGAAATCGTTTCTCAAATATGCGGGTATAGTCACTATGTCGATCGGTCGTCCGATCGACACGACAGGCCTCACGCCGGATGAAGTCAACGTGCGCGTGGAGCGCTGGATCGAAGCGGAAATGCGTCGCATTGATCCGGACGCGTACGGTCCCGCCGATGGTTTCGCCGCCAAGGCTGACGCTAAGTCTGACTCTAAGTCAGAGTCCAAGTCTCACGGCGCGGCTACCGGCCTGTAGACCCTGGTGTCGTTATCGCTACGTTCGTTACGTTTGTTTCTATCGTTAGTGTCGTTCTTCCCGTCATTCCTGCGCCGCGTGCGCCAAGCTGAGCCGATGCAGAAGACTCCCTCGCGACAGCGTCCCGCTGCCGCGCTCGACAACCCGCAACTCGACCTGCCGCTCAACCTCCCCAGTGAGCCGAGGCTGTCGAGTGCGGCACCATCGCCTGCTGCGTCGGGCGCACCTGCCTCACCCGCCCCTGCCATGCCAGCAACATTGCGTGGCGAGATCGCGCCGACCGATACAACCGAGACGGCAAGCACACCCGCGCCGCCTCTGCGCAAACCCGTTGCGCCCGACGGCACGCGCAGTCGGCAACTCGTGCTCGGTTCGCAGATGCTCGATTACCGTTTGAAACGTTCGTCGCGCCGGACGATCGGCTTCACTATCGACGGTACCGGTCTCGCGATTACCGCGCCGCGCTGGGTGACGATCGGGGCAATAGAAAGCGCGATTGCCGAGAAGGAAAAGTGGATCTTCAAGAAGCTCACCGAATGGCAAACGCGCGTGGAGCAACGCGCGGTACCGCGGATTGAATGGAAGGATGGGGCGCAGCTTCCGTATCTCGGGCGGACCGTCACTGTCATGATGACCGCGGCGCCGGGTACGACGGGCAAGAGCGCGACGCAACCGGCCTTCGATACAGAAAGTGACGTGCTCTGGCTCGGCCTTCCCGCACTGGCAGAGGGTCAGCTCATTCGCGAGCGCGTGCAACGTTGGCTGCATGTTCAGGCGTTGCAGGTTTTTGGAGAGCGGTTGCCCGTGTATGCGGCCAAATTGGGCGTGGAGTTCAGGGCATACGCGTTGTCGTCCGCAGCTACGCGCTGGGGCAGTTGTTCCAGCGACGGCAAGATCCGCCTCAACTGGCGGCTGATTCATTTCCCCGTGCATGTTATCGACTACGTGGTCGCGCACGAACTCGCGCACCTTCGAGAGATGAATCATAGTGCGCGCTTCTGGGCCACCGTCGAATCCATTTTCCCGGATTTCCGCGAAGCGCGGCATACGCTTAAGCATCATCCGCCCGAATTGCTGCCCCTGCTTTAACGCTTCGTGAGCGGGGAGCGCGGAGCGGTACAGGGCATCGCGCTGCGAGCCTTTGCGGCGGGCGGTACAATTTTGGATGTGGCCGTTTTAATCGTGCGCGTTGTTCGCTGAGACACAGTAAAAGACACGGTAAAGCGGACCACCCGTTCC
This sequence comes from Caballeronia sp. LjRoot34, assembly GCF_964253815.1. Lineage (NCBI taxonomy): Bacteria > Pseudomonadati > Pseudomonadota > Betaproteobacteria > Burkholderiales > Burkholderiaceae > Caballeronia > Caballeronia sp. LjRoot34. The sequence goes on along the minus strand of NZ_CAXUSB020000001.1, from coordinate 598,533 downwards.
ATCGACATTCCCCACAGGAACCCCATCATGCGACTTCTTCACACCATGCTGCGAGTCGGCGACTTGCAGCGATCCATCGATTTCTACACGCGCATCCTCGGCATGAAAGTACTGCGTCAAAGCGAAAACACCGAGTACAAATACACGCTGGCGTTCGTCGGTTATGGCGATGAAAGCGAAACCAGCGTGCTCGAACTGACCTACAACTGGGGCGTCGACAAGTACGATCTGGGCTCGGCTTACGGCCACATCGCGCTGGAAGTAGACGACGCGGCGGCAGCGTGCAATCGCATCCGTGAAGCCGGCGGCAAGGTCTCGCGCGAAGCCGGTCCGGTGAAAGGCGGGACGACGGTGATCGCATTTGTTGAAGATCCGGACGGCTACAAGGTCGAGTTGATCGAGAAGCATGCTTGAGGCGGTTTAGGGGTAACGACCTGCCAGCGATGGCGGCTTATCTCCAGACTTTCTGCGACGGTCACATTTGCATTGGTTGCTCCCCGCCCCAAAAAAATGGCGCTTTTCGATGGCGCGAGATTTCACCGGTTACAGATAGGTAGGCTTACGGGGTTCGCAAGGACGTCTATCTGCCTCCTGCGCGAGCAGGGTCCAGCCGTGCTGGCATGCAGGTTTCCAGCCAAGCGCTCCCGCGCTGTTTGAGGCTCCTTCGGGAGCCTCATTCGTTTCCGCCTGATGTGGACCTTTCGCGAATTATCATCAGATATCCTGAATTATTGATGTTCACCAGCGCGATCTATTCAGCGTGAACAAAGTGAACAAACGCCAGCGCTCCCCCATTTTCGTGCAGCGCACAACGCGCCAAGATTAGTCACTCGACATTGCCGGGCCGCGCACCAAGTGCCGGTAACGCTGACTCCATGCGCAACGCGCCCGCATGACAGCCTTACGCCATCGATGGCAGAATGCGCCAGAGACTTGGCTCAGCAACCGGTTAAACCACAATAATTCAATGAGCACCAAAGCCCTGCCCTTGCGCCGCGCGCCCGACGCCACCGCCATCCTGTTGATGATCGCGTTATGCGCAGTGTGGGGTTTCCAGCAAGTCGCCATCAAGGGCGCGAACGGCTCTTTCCCGCCGCTGCTTCAGGCTGGCATCCGTTCAACCATCGCGACAGTCCTTGTCTGGATATGGACACGTTCACGCGGCGTCGCGCTGTTTCGCCGCGATGGCACCCTCGCATCCGGCCTGCTTGCCGGCGTGCTGTTCGGCGGCGAGTTCGTGTGCATTTTCCTGGGACTGACGTTGACCAGCGCCACGCGCATGGTCGTCTTTCTCTACACCGCGCCGTGTTTCATGGCCCTTGGCCTGCACTGGTTCGTCGCGGGCGAAAAGCTGAAGCGGGTGCAGTGGGCGGGAATAGCGCTTGCGTTCGGCGGCATCGCACTCGCTTTCGCCGATGGCTTCCTGCACCCGGCAACGGGCAGCGCATCGACATGGCAAGGCACCGCCGGCGATGCTCTCGGCGTGCTCGGCGGCGTGTTCTGGGCAGCGACAACGGTCGTCATCCGCGCATCACCGCTCGCTCGTGCAAGCGCGAGCAAGACGCTCCTCTATCAGCTCGCGGTATCGGCCATTGTTTTGCTTGCGCTCGCCTTCGCGCTCGGGCAAACGCATGTGAGCACGATCACACCAACTGCCGTCGCCAGCCTCGCGTATCAGGCGATCGTGGTGGCGTTCCTGAGCTATCTCACGTGGTTCTGGCTGCTGACGCGCTACATGGCGTCGCGGCTCTCGGTATTCTCGTTTCTCACGCCCATCTTCGGTGTCGCGTTCGGCGTCGTGCTGCTGGGGGAAACGCTCACTACGCGTTTCATGCTTGCATCGGCGCTGGTTGTCACGGGCATTGCGCTCGTCAATGCACCCGCCGGACGGCGGCGTACCTGAAAAGGCCGGCTACCGGGCACGCCCGGCCGCTTGCGCGGCGCGGCTGGCGTCATTCATGATCTGCCCGGCAAGCGTGAGCGCCGCCTCCGCCGCGGCGGATTGCGTTCGATCGGCAAGGCAAACGAGCGCGAATTGAAGCCCCAGTTTGCGCGGATGAACAATCGACACGCGCACCAGGCGCTGGCCATCGGGGTCTCGCTGTAACACTGAAGCCGTGCAGAACATCACGGCATCGGATCGCGCGACTACATCCTTGAGCACGGTGACATCGCTACATTCCAACTGCACGGGAACGGCCTCGTGCGCGCGAAACTTCAGCAGCCGGCGCAACGCGTCTTCCATGAACGCAGACAGCGGCACGGACACCATGGGGAATTCGCGCAATGCCGCCAACGGCACCGGCGCACGCGCGAGCAACGGATGACCGGGGCGCACGAACCAGCCGCCGTCGTGACTGGCCAGGCGATGGGTGGTGACATCGGGCGCAGCCGGCGTTTCACGACGATCCATCACCACGAAGTCAGCGTCCTCCGAGCGCAGGCTTTGCATCAGCATACTGGCTTCTGCTATTTGTACGGATACCTTGGTAGCTGGAAACTGCCGTGCACATTCGACCAGTAAATCTGGAAACAGGATGGCGGCGGCATAAGGCCCCATTCCGATTCTCACTTCGCCCAGCGCGTCCGACCTGATCAGCTCGACATCGCGAAAAAGACAGCGTGTTTCGAACAGCACGCGCCGGGCACGTTCGACCAGCATCCGGCCGGCGGCGGTTGTCGCGACGCCGCGCGCTGCGCGATCGAAGAGCTTGATATCGAACTCGTCTTCCAGCGCCTGGATACTGCGGCTAAGCGCGGGCTGGCTCAGATGAACCCGCTCCGCCGCACGCGCGAAACTACCCTCTTCGGCGAGCGCAACCATATGCGCGAGGCGACGCGAATTGATCTCATGCATGATTTAAAACGGAACCCTAAATAATTGATCGCTGGTTTCGGAGCCGGGTGGTTATATCACCTCCTGCTGCCACGGAGCCGCGCATACCGGCGCCGGACGTTCGTGAAAAATTGCAAAAAACCGGCGGCGTCCCGCGCCGGATGCCGCCGGTCCCGGCTCAAAACTTGTGCCGGATTCCGGCCATCACGCCAAGCTGCGTGCTTTTCTGCGCGAGGCTGACAGCGTTGACCCCTTGCAACTGAGAGCCGATCAGATCGCCCCTATAGAGTGAATAATCGGTTTCCAGATACACGTCTGTGCGCTTGGACAGGTCGTAATCGGTGACCAGTTGAAATTGCCACGCCGAGCCGTCCTGCGGTTGGGTCTTGCCGGCCTGCAGCGTGCGCCACACGTTTGCGGCGAAGTGCCATGCACCTGCTTGCTGCGTAACGCCGCCGAGTATCATCCTGCGCCGCTTGAAGTCGGAGTATTTCAGCGCGGCGAGTCCCGGCGCGGCGAACGGTCCGTTGGCGAAGGTGGAGAACCCCTTGTCGTTCTGATTGACGATATAACCCAGCGCGAAACGCGTCTTGTCCCACGTGTACGAACCGCCAACGGTCCACGCCTTTGCGTTGCTGCCGTTGAGCGAGTCCTTCGTCTCCTTGAACGCTCCACCGAGCGTGAATGGGCCGTTCGCCGGCGCGTAGGCTGCTGCTACGCCGTACTGGCTGCCATATGCCATATGACCAGCGTTGCCGCTGAACGAATAGGCGGTCGAGATGCGAAAGTCCTTGTACCTGCCGTGATACTGGATCTGGTTGCTGCTCCAGATACCGCCGGTCATGGTGACTTCGGGCTGAAAGTTGAAGTCGTAGGGAATCCATGGATTGCTGGAGTACCCGCCCATGGTGATACCTTCGATCATCACGTTGTACTGACGGCCCAACACGACCTGTCCATACGTCGACGACTGCAGGCCGATTTGCGCTTCGTTGAAAAACGGCATGGTGGTGTCGCTCTGGCCGTTGTTCAGGAGAAAGCGGTTTTCGAGCTTGAAGAAGGTTGACCAGCCACCGCCCAGATCTTCAACGCCCTTGATGCCCCAGCGGCTCTCGCTCATGCCGCCGGGTCCCATCAGGAAGCGGCCGTTACCCCGTGTGTCGGCATTGGACAGATAGCGCACACTCACGTCGGCGATGCCGTAGAGCGTGACGCTGGATTGTGCGTGGCTCGTTTCGCAGGCGAACGCGGCGGGCAGCAACGCGTAAGTCACCTTGCACCATTTTCCCAATCCACCCGTTTTTTTAAGTTGTCCCGACCTGTTCATACGTCTCCTCGTGATGTCGTCATGCGACGATCAGGCCTCGCCTGTATCGCCACGAATCAAAGAAGTCGTTGCCGTCTCCGATGCACCCGCGTCATGCCGCTGAAGCGATTGCCCCTTACAAGAGTCTTTCTGCGCGTTTGCGCTGCCAATTTGAGACCAGCGATGGGATTAACTCCAGTGCATTTCTTGCATCGCGAGGATGCAGTGGCCGCATGAAGGCGAGAAGAAAAGAGGAGCGGACAGAGGTCGCGAGATTCGCGTCAGCGAACCCGGAATAATGAGATAAAAAAGACGAAAGGAGCGGCAGCAAGGGGGATCGCGGCCTGATAAAACTGCCTTGGCGCGACCGGCGAGGCACGCTCAGGCGGAAACACCACACGCGCTATCGAAACCCGCCTGCGGCCTTAAAAGCGACTACTGCGCCGCCTTCACCACCTGCGCCAGTTTCACGAACTCGGCCACGGGCACTTCTTCCGCGCGGCGTGAAAGGTCAAATCCCAGCGCATCGAAATCCACGCGATCTCGATACACGCCCAGCGTATTGCGCATCATCTTGCGCCGCTGCGAGAACGCTGCGAGCACGACTTCGCCGAGAACCTTGTCATCCACGTCCGGCAACTCATGCGGCGCGAAGGGAATCATCCGCACGATCGCGGAATTCACTTTCGGCGGCGGATTAAAGGATTCGGGCGGAACGTCGATGAGCTTATCGATTGCATAGCGATACTGAAGCATCACCGTCAGGCGGCCAAAGTCCTTGTTGCCCGGCTCGGCGATCATCCGGTCCACCACTTCGTCCTGCAGCATGAAATGCTGATCGATGACTTTCGGCGCGAACGCCGTCAGGTGAAACAGCAGCGGACTGGAAATGTTGTAGGGCAAATTCCCGACAATCCGCAGCGACGGTTTTTCACCTTCCAGCGCGAGCGAACCAAAATCGAACGCGAGGGCATCGCCGGCATGCAACGCCAGCAGATTGCCAAACCGCTTCTCAAGCCGTCCGATCAAATCACGATCCAGTTCTACCGCGTGCAGCGGCGATTCGGGCGTGGAGAGCCGTTCGACCAGCGGCGCGGTGAGCGCGGCAAGACCCGGGCCGATTTCGACCATGCGTTCGCCGCGCTTGGGCGCGATGGTGTCGACGATCGAATCGATCACGCCTTGATCGACGAGGAAGTTCTGCCCGAAGCGCTTGCGCGCGAAGTGGCCCTGGTGCTTGATGGACATCGGAGAAGCCGATTAAAACCGCAATGAAAAGGAAACAGACAAGGAACGAGGCAAAAGAAATCAGGCTGTGCGGCGGTGGCGCGCCATGGCGACGGCTGTGTCGATAGCCACTATCAAGCTGCCCGGATCGGCGCGGCCCGTACCGGCCAGATCGAGCGCAGTGCCGTGATCGACCGACGTGCGAATGATCGGCAGCCCCAGCGTGATGTTGATGCCTTCGCCGAACGTCGCGAATTTCAGGACCGGCAAACCCTGGTCATGGAACATGGCGAGCACGCAATCGGCGTCTTTGAGATAACGCGGCTGGAACAAGGTATCAGCCGGATAGGGACCGGGAGCGTCGATGCCCAGCGCGCGCGCTTGCAGCAGCGCGGGCGTGATGACATCGATTTCCTCGCGGCCCAGGTAACCGTTTTCGCCCGCGTGCGGGTTGAGCCCGGTCACGAGGATGCGCGGTTTCGGCAGACCGAACAGCGCTTTCAGGTCGCGGTCAATAATGCTCAACGTCTCGACAATGCCATCCACCGTCAACGCCGCCGACACGTCTTTCAGCGGCAGATGGGTGGTAGCGAGCGCGACGCGCAGCGGCCGGTCGCCCATGCCCGCGAGCATCATGACAACGCGCGGGGTATGCGTGCGTTCAGCGAGATATTCGGTGTGGCCGGTGAACGGAACGCCGGCGTCGTTGATGGTGCTTTTCTGCAGCGGCGCGGTGACGATAGCGTCGAAACGACCGCTCACCGCCCCGTCTATGGCTGCATCGAGCAGGCCGAGCACATAACGCCCATTAGCGGCGTTCAGCTTGCCAGCAGTGACGGGCACGCTCAGCGCGTGATGCTCGATCTCGATTGCCGCGCCCGTTGAAAGCCACGGCGATGAACCAGCCCGCTCGGCCATCAGCTCACGGTCGCCAAGCACGGTAAACCGCACCGACGGCCAGCGCTGAGCCGCTTCAGCCAGCGCCGCCACCGTCAATTCAGGCCCCACACCCGCCGGTTCCCCGGTGGTAATGGCTATGGACAATGGCGACGGTGAGCGGCTTGCTGCGTTCATCTCGCCAAGCCTTACTGGTTCAGCGCTTGTTGAGCCGCGACGCCCTTGTATTGCACGTAAGCGGTGTCGCGCAGCTCGCGCAGCCAGTCGGAATACGCTTGCTCGGCCTTGCGCTGACCGATCGCCTGACGCGCCGTGTCCAGTTGCTGCTGCACCGAGCCTTCTGCCTCGCGGCGTCCCAGTACCTGGATCAAGTGATAACCGTACTCGCTGCGAACCGGGTCGCTGACCTGACCGTCTTTCAGGTTGTTCATGGCGCGCTCGAATTCCGGCACGGTTTCGCCCGGGCTGATCCAGCCGAGGTCCCCGCCTTGCGACGCCGAACCGTCCTGCGAATAAGTCCGCGCGAAGTTGGCGAAATCGCCGCCCTTCTGAACGTCATCCTTGATTTCCAGCAGCTTCTGACGGGCGGCCGACTCGGACACGCCGTCGGCTACGCGCAGCAAGATGTGCCGGACGTGGGTTTGCACGAGTTTCGGGGCATCGGCGGCCTGGCCTTGGCCTGTCCGGCGCTCCACCAGCTTGATGATCTCAAAACCGCCGTCGGTGCGAATCAGTTGCGGATTCACCTCGTTCGGACGCAGCGTTGCAACCGCGCTCACAATGGAAGCCGGCAACGAAGCCTGCGTGCGGAAACCGAGATCGCCGCCCTTGGCTGCGTCGGTATCCTGCGTATTGTTCTTGGCCAGCTTGGCGAAGTCCGACCCGCTTTGCGCGTCTTTCAGCACGCCTTCAGCCTTCGCCTGGATAGCGGCAATGTCAGCCTGCGACGCGTTCTCCGGCACCTTGAACATGATGTGCTGGAGATGCAGGTCGTTGGACTGGAGGGCGTTCGGTCCACGCTGGCTGGCCACGTAGTTGGCCACTTCGCCGTCCGACACCGTGATCTTGCTGTCCACCTCTTTCTCACGCAATTTCGATAGCGTCAGCTCGGTGCGGGCATCGCGCTGGAAAGTCGTCCAGGGCACCCCTTGCGCCTCGATGCGCGCGCGGTACACGTCGAGCGTCATCTGGTTTTGCTGCGCGAGACGCTCGAGCGTGCGTTGCACGGTCGCGTCGTCAATGGTGATGTTGTCTTCCTTCGCCTTCTGCAACTGAATCCGCTCGATCACCATCTGGTCGAGCACCTGACGTTGCAGCTGATCCGCCGGCGGAACCGGCGCGTTCTGCTGTTGCAGGCGGCGCACGATCAGACCCGTGCGGTCGGCGAGTTCACGTTCCGTGATGACATCGCTGTTCACAACAGCCGCGACAGAGTCCGCAATCTGCGCGCCGCCCGCCGTGGGCGAGGGCGCCAGCGCCTGAGCGTGCGCCACCGGTCCGGCCAGTAAAGCTGCGGCGAAAACACCTGCCGCGAACATTGCGCACTTCAACTTGTTCATGTTTGACACAGATACTCCATCGATTGCGGCCGGTGACCGACCCTGTTGCCTGTTGCCCTTCTGCCCTGTACCTACGGCTTCCTGCCTATACCCTGGCGTATTCCCCGGCACACACTCCGCACGCTCATTCGTAATTCGTGTAACGCGCGAGCGGTGCGGGCGGCGGCGGCGGCGGCGTGTAACCGTTGACGCCGGCACGGAACGCCGCGGTCAGCCCATTATCGACGTTCGACAGGCCCTTGAACGTCATTTGAGCGAGAATACGCGTCCCGGCAGTGTTACTTCCGGTGCTGGTGATACCGTTTGCGTAACGCTGCAAGCCGACGCCCAAGGTCCAGCAGTCGGCATCGTACTGGAAGCCCAGCAGCCCGTCGACGAGTCGATGCCCTGCCAGATCGTAGTTCACCCGGGCGACGCTATAAATGTGTCGCGACAATGGCCATTGTGCCGAAACCAGAATCTGGTTGATCGGCGAAGTGGACAGCGTGGTTTCGTTCGCCCGCGTGTACCTATACCCAATATTGATGACTTCGCGCGCCGCCGGGCTGAACCCGAAACCGATGCTCGACCGCACCAACTGGTTGTTGTCGGCATTATATTGGAACGCAGTTTCCTGTGAAAAACCAGCGCCCAGCTTGAAAGACGCGCCCAGGATCAGGTCCGAGTGTTTCGCCTGGTCGAGCGGCTGGCCTTCCGTGATCGTGACGCGCTGCGGCTGGAAATAATACTGCTGCGCGATCACAAAACGCGCGCGTTCGTCGCCCGTTGCCGGGTTGATGAAACGCGAGGTCAGGCCCACCGTCAGACGGTTTGCATCGGCAATACGGTCGTTACCCGCGTACGTGTTCGGCGTATAGATTTCAGCGAGGCTGAAGTCCGACTGGCCGGTGTCGAAGATCGGCGCGAATTCCTGATTGCGGTACGGCGTGTACACGTAATACAGGCGCGGCTCCAGGGTCTGGATGTAATCCTCCCCGAAGATGCGCACCGAACGGTCGAACACCAGGCCGGTGTCGAAGCTGACGGTAGGAATGGATTCCGACAGGTTCTTCGGCTGGCCCGCGGGCGTACCGTTGGCCGCACTGCCGATCTCGTTCAGGTCGTACGACGCGAAGTGATACTGGATCTTCGGCGTAACGAAATAACCGGGGCCGGTGACGCTGTAGCTCAGGTACGGATTAAAAACAACCCGCTGACCTTCCGTGGAGTCCGCGATGGTGGTCGTAAAGCGCGTGTAGTCCGCTTCCGCGCCGTAGTCGAAACCGCCGACGTTGTACTTGTTGTACAGGACATTCAACTGCGGTTCGCGCGCATACGGCGAGGTCGCCGGCGGCAACACCTGCCAGCGCTGCTCGTGCGCGAGAATCGACCACGGTCCGTTGTTGTACGTGAGCCCTACTTCCTGCTGATACAGCACCTGCGTGCCGTTGATGATCTGGTTCGACGCGTTGCCCAGGTCTTCCGGATACTGATTGTCCGAGACCTTGTTGTAGTTGATATAGGCGCCGAAACCGCCGCCAAAGTTCTGCTGGTGCTGGATGTAGATCGCATAGCGGTTCGTATGCGTCTGCAAGTCCTGCGGCAGGAATTCGCCGGTGATCGTGCCCGAATAAGTCGGCGACAAATACCGGAACGTCGACTGGATCTGAATACCGCGGCGTGTCATCAGGCGCGGCGTGACCACCAGATCGCGATTCGGCGCGATATTGAAGTAGTACGGCATCTCCACTTCAAAACCGGTGGTCGAATTCACCGACACCGTGGGCGGCAAGAGTCCGCTGCGCCGTTCGCCAGTCAGCGGGAACGACAGCCACGGGCTCGCGAACACCGGGAAGCCCTGGAAGAACAGCACACCGTTGTGCGCGACGCCTTCGTTCGCGCCGGTATCGAAGTCGAACGACGTACCCTTGATGTACCAGGCCGGATCCAACTCGCACGAACACGCCGTGTACGTGCCGTGATCCACGCGCGTTTGTTCGTCATCGATCAGGTCCGCGCGCTGCGCGCTGCCCGAGCCGTTCGAGAGATTGAAGCGGTACTTCGGGTTCGTCATGTAACCCTCGTTCGCCTCCACCTTCAAGTGCGCTTCCGGGCCGATGAACGAATTGCCGTTGTTGAAGATCCTGACATGGCCGTAAGCATCGGCCATGTCGGTGTCCTGGTCGTAATGCAGCGCATCCGACTTGATCACCGAGACGTTACGGCGCAATTCGGCCGAACCCTTCGCGGCCATGTCCTGGTCGGCCGTGCCCGTGGTGTGGTCGCCGAGCACGAACGTGGCCGGCTGGCTGCCCTGGCGCAACGGCCGCTCTTCGAGCTGCGGCGCAAGCCGCAGGCTCCAGGCGTCGCCGAGCGGCTGCGAGTCGGCTGCCGCGCCCGCTAGCTGCGCGTGCGCGAGCGCCGGCATCAGGCCCGGCACGGCTATCAGCGCGGCGAACAGCCGCCGTCTGCGTAGCCGCGTTTCGCGCAATGGAACTGGTTTGGAAAACTGTCGTGGCGGCATGTTTGAGTGCTGTTCAATCGCGTCACGCTCGGCGCTCGACGAGAGCGTCCTGGCACAGTCACCGGAACTCGCGCCACCGGAGTTGACGGTTCGCTGCGAACGAAAGTGAATCGATCGATGGATGGTCGGGCGGTAATCTTAACCACCGGCAGCCGTCATGGCTTGCCGGAGGCTTCGCGCCGGGCGCAAACGGAATGCTTAAAAAGTCGTGGGGTATTATATGGCAAGACGTTTCACCCCTCGAGTTTATGACGCCCAATCCCCCCAATTCCTCGAATTTCCGCCTTACACAACTTCACGACTGGCTGCAGACTGTGGCCGAGCGGTATCGGCTGGATCTTTCCACGCTGGCGCCCGCTTCCACCGACGCCAGTTTCCGGCGCTATTTCCGGCTGGCGAGCAACGCCGGGCTCGAATTCGGCAAGACCCTGATTGCCGTCGATGCCCCGCCGCCTGAGAAGTGCCGCGAATTCGTGCAGGTCGCGGGTTTGTTGCGCGAGGCCGGCGTGCATGTGCCGCAGATCCTGGAGACGGATTTCGATGCCGGTTTCATGCTGGTGACGGATCTCGGCACGACCACGTACCTCTCCGTACTCGATGAAAAAAACGCGCGAGCGCTGATGCGCGCGGCTATCGATACCTTGATCCGGTTTCAGTCGACCTCGCGCGAAGGCGTCTTGCCTGCTTTCGACGAAGCGTTTCTGCGTCGCGAAATGGAACTGATGCCGGAGTGGTTCGTGACGCGTCATCTCGGCCACACGCTGGACGCGGCTGAACGCAAGGTACTCGACGACACGTTCAACGTTCTGGTTCAAAGCGCGCTGGCACAGCCGCAAATCTTCATGCTGCGCGATTTCATGCCGCGCAACCTGATGGTGAGCGAGCCCAATCCAGGCGTGCTGGACTTCCAGGACGCGGTTTACGGGCCGTTGACCTATGACATCGCTTCCTTGTTGCGCGACGCGTTCATCAGTTGGGAAGAAGCGTTCGAACTCGATTGTTTTGTCTATTACTGGGAAGGCGCGCGCGCAGCGGGATTGCCCGTGGACGCCGATTTCGGCGAGTTTTACCGGCAGATCGAGTGGATGGGCTTGCAACGGCATATCAAGGTTCTGGGGCTGTTCGCGCGGATTTATCATCGCGATGGAAAGCCGCAATATCTGGCCGATCTGCCGCGGTTCTTGGGCTATGCGAGAAAGGTGTCCGAACGCTACAGGCCGTTAAGGCCATTTGCCCGCTTGCTCGATACGCTGGAAGGCCGCGCCGTGGATGTGGGATATACGTTTTGACGGCTCTCAACGTAGCCATGATTTTCGCCGCCGGGCGTGGCGAGCGCATGCGGCCCCTGACTGACAGACGTCCCAAACCTTTGCTTGAAGCCGGTGGCAAAGCGTTGATCGTCTGGCAAATCGAACGGCTCGCTGCCGCCGGATTCAAGACGATCGTCATCAATCACGCGTGGCTTGGGCGCATGCTTGTATCGAATCTCGGCAACGGTTCGCGCTGGGGCGTTGAAATTCGCTACTCGCCTGAAATACACGCGCTGGAGACAGCGGGCGGAATTGCCAAGGCTTTACCGCTGCTGGAAAAGCATGGCGAAGCCACCGTTTTCGCGGCGGTCAGCGGCGACGTGTTCTGCGAATTCGACTACACACACTTGCACGACCGCGCCGCACAGATGGCGTTGCGTGATGAACCTGCAATGCATCTGGTGATGGTGCCGAATCCGCCCTTTCATACGCTCGGCGATTTCGCGCTTGATCCGAATGGCCGGCTCTCTCTTGATGGCTCGCCGCGCTTCACGTTCGGCAATATCGGCCTATACGATACCCGCATGTTTCGCGATCTCGCGCCCAACACACGGCGCGCATTGACGCCGTATTACCAGGAAACGGTCGCAGCCGGACGTGCTACAGGCGAGTTGTATGAAGGCCGATGGGAGAACGTTGGAACGGCGGCGCAGTTAGAGGCGCTGGATCGCGAACTGAGGGGCAAGTGAACGCAAAAGTGGACGCAAGCGGACGCCGCACGCTACGCTGCCGTCCAGGGATCAATGACCGGGATTTCTGTCGCTTCGAAGTCCTTGCCGTTTCGCGTTGCGAGCACTGCGTCGCAACTGTGGCAGATAGCGGCGATTTGCGCATCGGCTGAACTGATTGGCCGGCCTTGCGCCTCGCGTGCGGCTACGAGGGCCGCATACCGACGCGCGGAACCTTGGTCGAAGGCTAGCACCTTGCCGGCTAATTCTCCGTCAAGCATCGATTCGATCGCGCCGCGCAGCGCGGTTTTGCGCTGGCCGTGCGGAAGCCGCGCAACACCGTACAACAATTCTGCAACGGTAATAGCCGTGGTGTGCAAGTCATGCGAGTTTTGCGCATCCAGCCAGGCCAGCACGTTTTCGTCGGGGTTGGCGCGCATGAGCTCCGACAAGACATTCGTGTCCAGAATAATCATTCCGGAAACTCAGCGGCCCGTGGCCGTTCAGTCCGTTCCGGTAGCGTCAGACCGTTGTCGGCAAGACTCGCAAAGCGTTGATGGATACGGCTGCCGAAACCCGTAACGTTTGCTGTGCCCGCTACCGCATTCTGCAAGATCACCCGCACCTCCTCTTCCATGGAACGGCCATGCCGGGCAGCTTCCACACGAAGCAATGCCTTAACTTGATCGTCCAGGTTGCGAATTGTCAGCGTTGCCATTGGGCACTCCATTTTGCTGTCATTGACTGCAATGCTATCATAAAATGCATAGAATGATCTCGAGCCAGCAGGTTGATACACGCGCCATTCGGTGACTGGTTCGCAAATGTTAAAATCTCTCCTTCCCTTTCGCCTTTTCTTCGCGGTTGCCCATGTCCGATACCCGTTCCGATACCCTCTTCGCGCTGACCGCGCTGTCGCCGCTCGACGGCCGTTATGCCGCCAAAACTGAAGCGCTGCGGGAGTGGCTGTCCGAATACGCGTTCATGAAACATCGCGTGAAGGTCGAAGTTCACTGGCTGATCGCGTTGTCGCAAGCGGGATTCGACGAAATCCCGAGCTTTTCCGAAGCGTCCGAGAATTTCCTTCTGCAACTCGCCGAACGCTTCACCGTGCACGATGCCTCCCGCATCAAGGACATTGAAAAGGTCACGAATCACGACGTCAAGGCCGTTGAATACTGGCTCAAGGAATCCGTAAAAGGACAGCCGGAGCTGGAACGCGCGAGCGAGTTCATCCACTTTGCGTGTACATCGGAAGATATCAACAATACGTCGCACGGCATGATGATCGCGGGCGCGCGCGAACACGTCATGCTGCCCGCGCTGCGCTCCGTGCACGAGCGCCTGATCAAACTCGCCCACACGCATGCCGCGCAGCCAATGCTCGCACGCACGCACGGCCAGCCGGCCAGCCCGACAACGCTCGGCAAGGAAATGGCGAACGTGGCGGCGCGCTTGCAAAACGCGATAGAACGGATTGCGGAAGTGCCGATTCTCGGCAAAATGAATGGCGCGGTCGGCAATTTCAATGCGCATCTTTCTGCTTATCCGGAATTCGATTGGGAGGCGTTCTCTGAAGGCGTGGTGGAAGACCGGCTGAAACTCACGTTCAATCCGTACACCATTCAAATTGAACCGCACGATTACATGGCCGAATTGTTCGACGCCATGGCGCGCGCCAATACCATCCTGCTCGATCTCGATCGCGATGTGTGGGGTTATATCTCCGTCGGTTATTTCAAGCAGCGGACCAAAGCGGGTGAGATCGGGTCATCGACCATGCCGCATAAGGTCAATCCTATCGACTTCGAAAATTCGGAAGGCAATCTGGGCCTGGCGAATGCAACGCTGCGCCATCTCGCCGATAAACTCCCCGTCTCGCGCTGGCAGCGGGACCTCACGGATTCAACAGTGCTGCGCAACATTGGCGTGGCGTTCGGTTATTCGCTGCTGTCCTATGACTCTTTGATTCGCGGACTCGATAAACTCGAAGTGAACGCCGCACGCCTGAATGAAGATCTGGATAATTGCTGGGAAGTTCTGGCCGAACCGGTGCAAACGGTCATGCGGCGTTATGGCGTTGAAAATCCGTATGAGCAGTTGAAGGAATTGACGCGCGGCAAAGGCATTACGCGCGAAGGTTTGCAGACGTTCATAAGCGGACTGGCCATTCCGGATGAAGCCAAGCAATTGCTGCTCGCCATGACGCCCGGGTCATATGTGGGTAAGGCTGTCGAATTGGCGAATCGGATCAAGTAACGCTCAAGCAATACCATAGCCGCGTGTTTTGACCAGAAGCAGTTCGGGGAAGGTTGTCTCGAACTGCTTTTTGCTGCCCGCTCAATGCAACTCGATTCGCACTGCCTGCTCGATCAGCAATTCAGTGTGGCTACCCGAGTGCTCAATCACGTTGAACGTGTGCCCGCCAACCTGCGCGGTTCCATGATGCTGCCATTGACCGTCGGACAATCCCGCAACAGGTGAGTTGCTCAGGTCAACTGAATCGCCATCCTTGCCGGTGACCATCAGTTGCTGTTTGCCATCGTCGAGAAAAAGATTGTGCTCGCCCAGGCTGAGTGTGTCGGCCAGCGACATTTTCAACGCGTTGTGTTGACCGCCAAGATCGAAGCCGCCAATCCCTGAGGACGTCGCCAGCGATCTGTCCGTCAGCGCGCCAAGATCCAGAACCTGGTGATGACCGAGAAACGCGAACGTTTCGACACTCTTCTCACCATGGGCGAACTCCAGTGTTCGCCTTGCATAAGGCTCGGACGGCTTTGGGGGCTCTGACGGCTCGGCGGCATTGACGGCACTGGAAACAGTGTGTCCCGAGGCGTCGCTGTCGGGAACCCTCGCGGCAGACCGGACGTGAAAGAAGTTCGCGGGAAAATAGGGCACGCTGCTGAGCGCGGAGTCAGCCGCCGCGTCTGTCACGTAGAGCGACGCGTGGTTCGCGAAAACGTCGTCAATAAGCGGAGTTTCAACCGCTTCGGTTGTAACGGTGAAGTAATTAACCGTGCGGTCACCGCCATAGTCTGCAGCCTGAACCGCCGACAAGTCGTGGACGCCATCGAAAAGCGGTGTGGAGAGCTGGAGTGACCATCCCCCTTGCCCATTCGCGACTACGACTCCGAGCAGCGTTGCACTGTCGTACACGTCTACAGTTGCGAACGGATTGGCCGTGCCGACAATCAATGGCTTTTCAGTGTGGATCGTACCGCCATCTTTCGCGCCTCCCACTTCGGTTATGACAGCTTGTGCGCGAACATCTAGGTTAGAGACCATTTTCGCGAATCCTTTTTTATAGCGAGTCAATGCAACCGCGCATGACTGATCAAGAAGTGGCTGCGACTTTCACCGTGTCAATACAATCGACCTGTACTTTCTGCTGCACCGGCAATTCGGCATGGGCGTTCAAATGCGGGTCGACGTTATGCATAAACACCGTCAACCTGCGCGCCCGTGTTCTTATTCGTTGCCCTTCATCACTGGGCCATCGGAAGTTCGAAAAGGTCAACGAAACTTCCCTCCTTGCCATTTAACGCAGACTGTTGCGTGCGTCCTTGTGGAACAAGTCCTCTTCGCTGTTGATGCCGCTGACGCTATGCGACATGCGATCGATAGACAGGTCGCTCAGGCAAGGATGATGCGCTCGACATCCTGACTCCCAGAAAATTGCGATGCGTTCGACGATAAAGCACCGCGCGTGACCGCTCCATCTCAACATTGAAATTCAGAGTTTTGGGACGACGCGTAGGGATGTGTTGACAACCGTGCTTGTTTTGAACGTGTCGATGCGATGCTGAATTGGTTGCTATCAATGCGTCTCGCCGGCTGTTACGTCGACGACGAAATGATGATGCCGTCAGGGCGATCTGCGCCGTTAAGAGGACGCAAAAAAGCCGTTGCAGAATCACTTCTGCAACGGCGGCCAATTAGCTTTTTCGGGTCATCCAACCGACGATCCTTTTTGGAACCGTCGGTCTTAAAGATTTCCTTAGCTTAGTTATGCAACGCGATCTGCACGCCTTGCTGAACCAGCAACTCGGTGTGCGCACCGGAATGCTCGTACACGTTGTACGTCACGCCGCCCACTACCGCCGTGCCTTCCGCCTGCCACTGACCGTCTGCCACGCCCGCAATGTGCGCGTTCGACAGATCAACCGTGTCGCCATTAGAACCCTTCACCATCAACTGCTGATGGCCGTCCTTCTGGAACAGGTCCTGTTCACCGAGGTTCAGCACGTCAATCAGCGAGAGCTTCAGGTTGTTCGCGTGACCACCCAGGTCGATCACTTCAATACCCGAGATCTTCGCCGCCGCCGTCTTGCCGGTCAGCGAGGTCAGATCGAGAATCTGGTGATCTCCCGTCAAATGCAATGTATTCGCGGCTGGCATAACGCCTGCGGGTTCCGTCGGGTGCGCTGTGCTGCCCTCGATGTGCGCTGTGGTTTCCTTGAAGTAGGACGTGGGGTCCGCGTTCAAGTCTACCGTGTCGTCGCCGGTTGTGCCCTTGAAGGTGTCGTGCTCGCCGACGACCGAATGGTGAGGTTGCCCGTCATCAGTCAACGAGTTCGCCTCCGCCACCGAGTCCGGAGGAGTGGCATCAGCACCCATCAGACTCAAATCCCGCGTAGCACTGAAGGTGGTACCGAATTTGACATACGCACCGCTCGCCATCAAAGTGCTAGCCATGCTTTCCTTACCCGATATAAGCAACATACTGCCAGGTGCGTTGAAATCGATATCGTAGGTCGAGACCACGTTGCTGCTGGGGTGGACGTTGGCGTCTGGAATAAACCAGTAAGCAACAAGCAAATTAGGATCTACTATCCCCGACCATACAGATGTAAACACTACGTTTGTACCACCATTTGAGTGAACACCTGAAACGGGAGTCGTATTCGGATTTCCATCGTAGTAAACCAGCCAGATGGTCCCAACCGGCAGGTTGATCCCCGTAAAATCGGCGGTCCAAAGCACTTGGGTTTGCATCGGACCATACGCCGCCGCATGAATCGTGCCTCCATGGTTGCCGACGGTGAAGGTCGTGTGGTCCGATGAAGGGCTCGTCGTGCCAGCCTTGTTCGTATCGGTAGCCGAAATGTCGTGCGTGCCATTGGACATGTCCGTTGACGGCGTGAAGCTCCATTTGCCGGTGCCGTCAACCACGGCTGAGCCGATCAGCGTCGAACCGTCATAGATCTTGACCGTGTCGCCCGCCGTGCCCGTGCCGCTGATGTGCGGGTGCGCATCGGTCGTCGTGCTGCCTGCCGGGATGGCCGTGCCGTTGTCATCGGCCAAGCCGGTGATCACGGGCTTGGCCGGCGTGGTGGTGTCCACCACCACGGCCGTTGCCGGCGACGTCGCGCTCGGCGTGCCCGCCGGGTTCGTTTCAATCACCGTGATGCTATTCGAGCCGTTGGACAAGTCCGTCGATGGCTTGAATGTCCACGTGCCATCCCCGGCAACCGTGGTCGAACCGATTACCGCGCCGTTGTCGTACACCTTGATGATGTCGCCCGCCGTGCCCTTGCCGTTGATGTGCGGATGCGCATCGGCTGTCGTGCTGCCTGCGGGAATGGCGTTGCCGTTGTCGTCGGTCAGGGTCGGCGCGGCCGGCGTGGCTGGGGTAGTGGTGTTGACCGTAAGCAGGAAAAACGGTGTCTGGGCGCTAACCGCTCCAGTGCCATCCCCAGCCGTTGCTATGGCAAAAAGCTTATGCGTGTTGTCATTCAGAGCGGACGTGGGCGTCATGCTCCACGTGCCGTTCGCGACCACCACGGCTGAACCCCAGAAGTAGGCCGTCGAGCCGTCGTACACCTTGATGATGTCGCCCACATGGCCCGTGCCGTGGATCACGCACTTCGGATCGTCGGTTGTCCCGCCTGAGAGGACTTCGCCCTTCACCGGGCCCACGTTGTCCGTGGCGCCGGTGATCACCGGCAGCGCGCCAGAAAGCGTGTCGACCGTGAACGAAAGCGCCGCGGAAGCAGCGCTGGTCGTGCCTGCCTTGTTCGTGTCGGTGGCCGTGAGGACGGTCGGGCCTTCCGGCAAGGCCGCCGTGGGCTTGAACGACCACTTGCCGTTTACGTCCGCCGTCGTGGAGCCGATTGCCACGCCATTGTTCAGGATCGTGATGATGTCGCCGGCCTTGCCCGTGCCTGCAATGGTCGGGTGCGAATCGTCCGTGAAACCGTTCGCCGGAATCACACCCTGGATCGGACCTACTGCGTCCGTGGCGCTCGTCAGAACCGGCGCGGCCGGCGTGGTCGTGTCCACCACCACGGCCGTTGCCGGCGACGTCGCGCTCGATGTCCCCGCCGGGTTCGTTTCAGTGACCGTGAAGCTGTTCGAGCCGTTCGACAAGTCCGTCGACGGCTTGAATGTCCATGTGCCGTCCCCGGCAACCGTGGTCGAACCGATTACCACTCCGTTGTCGTACACCTTGATGATGTCGCCTGTCGTGCCCTTGCCGTTGATGTGCGGATGCGCATCGGCTGTCGTGCTGCCTGCGGGAATGGCGTTGCCGTTGTCGTCGGTCAGGGTCGGTGCGGCCGGCGTAGCCGGCGTGCCGGTGTTGATCGTGATCGTCCAGCTGTTCGACGCAACGCTTTGTGCCTGTCCGCTGGCAAACTGCGTGGCCGTCATGATATGCGCGCCCTCCGACATGGCTGCCGGAATCTTCAGCGACCAGTGGCCGGTGGTGTCGACTGTCGTGCTGCCGCATCCAGCGCCGTTCTGGAAAATGTACACCGTGTCGCCGACCACACCCGTGCCGCTGATGGTGGGCTGATTGCCACTGGTCGCCCCGCCACTCGGAATGCTCACCAGAGTCGGACTCGTGCCCACTGTATCAAGCACATTCGTGATGACCGGCGCCCCGGCCACAGGCATGAACGTGAACGCGACCGCATCCGATGCCGCGCCCGTCGTGCCAGCCGCGTTGGTTTGCGTGGCCGTGATGCTGTGCGTGCCAATAGCCACGTCCGTTGACGGCGTGAAGCTCCACTTGCCGGTGCCGTCAACCACGGCCGAACCGATCAGCGTCGAACCGTCATAGACCTTGACCGTAGCGCCCGCCGTGCCCGTGCCGCTGATGTGCGGATGGCCGTCGCTTGTCGTGCTGCCCGCAGGGATTGATGCGTTGCTGTCATCCGTCAGAACCGGCGTCGACGGTTTTGCCGGCGTGGTCGTGTCCACCACCACGGCCGTTGCCGCCGACGTCGCGCTCGATGTCCCCGCCGGGTTCGTTTCAATCACCGTGAAGCTGTTCGAGCCGTTCGACAAGTCCGTCGATGGCTTGAATGTCCACGTGCCGTCCCCGGCAACCGTGGTCGAACCGATTACCGTGCCGTTGTCGTACACCTTGATGATGTCGCCTGTCGTGCCCTTGCCGTTGATGTGCGGATGCGCGTCGGCCGTCGTGCTGCCTGCGGCGATCGCGTTGCCGCTGTCGTCGGTCAGGGTCGGTGCGGCCGGCGTAGCCGGCGTGGTGGTGTTGATCGTGATCGTCCAGCTGTTCGACGCAACGCTTTGTGCCTGTCCGCTGGCAAACTGCGTGGCCGTCATGATATGCGCGCCGTCCGTCATGGCTGCCGGAATCTTCAGCGACCAGTGGCCGGTGGTGTCGACGGTCGTGCTGCCGCATCCAGCGCCGTTCTGGAAAATGTACACCGTGTCGCCGACCACACCCGTGCCGCTGATGGTGGGCTGATTGCCACTGGTCGCCCCGCCACTCGGAATGCTCACCAGAGTCGGGCTCGTGCCCACCGTATCAAGCACATTCGTGATGACCGGCGCCCCGGCCACAGGCATGAACGTGAACGCGACCGCATCCGATGCCGCGCCCGTCGTGCCAGCCGCGTTGGTTTGCGTGGCCGTGATGCTGTGCGTGCCAATAGCCACGTCCGTTGACGGCGTGAAGCTCCACTTGCCGGTGCCGTCAACCACGGCTGAACCGATCAGCGTCGAACCGTCATAGACCTTGACCATAGAGCCCGCCGTGCCCGTGCCACTGATGTGCGGATGGCCGTCGGTTGTCGTGCTGCCCGCAGGAATTGATGCGTTGCTGTCATCCGTCAGAACCGGCGTCGACGGTTTTGCCGGCGTGGTCGTGTCCACCACCACGGCCGTTGCCGGCGACGTCGCGCTCGATGTCCCCGCCGGGTTCGTTTCAATCACCGTGAAGCTGTTCGAGCCGTTCGACAAGTCCGTCGATGGCTTGAATGTCCATGTGCCGTCCCCGGCAACCGTGGTCGAACCGATTACCACTCCGTTGTCGTACACCTTGATGATGTCGCCTGTCGTGCCCGTGCCGTTGATGTGCGGATGCGCATCGGCTGTCGTGCTGCCTGCGGGAATGGCGTTGCCGTTGTCGTCGGTCAGGGTCGGTGCGGCCGGCGTAGCCGGCGTGGTGGTGTTTACCGTGAAGCTGATATCGGTCGAGTGCGGGCTTGCGCCCGCCGAATTGCTCTGCGTCGCGAAGATGTCGTGCACGCCGTCGGCCAGTGCCGTCGCGGGTTTCACGCTCCACGTGCCGTTGCCTGCCACCGTGGCCGTGCCAATCAGCGTAGCGCCGTCATACACCGTGATCGTGTTGCCCGCCGTGCCCGTGCCCGTCAGGACCGGATGCGAATCGTCCGTGGTCATGCCATTCGTGATCGGCCCGGTGATGCCGCCCACGTTGTCGGTCAGCGCCGTAATGCCCGGCGCGGCCGGTGCAACCACGGTTGAGCCGACCTGCACGGTCAACGGTACCGACGACGCGCCGAAGTTTCCGCTGCTGTCCTGAGCGATGGCCGCGAAGCTGTGCGAGCCGCCCTTGAGCGCCACGCTCGGCGTGAACGACCACGTGCCGTTCACGTCCACCAATGCCGTGCCGAGCAACCGGACGCCGTCATAAATACTGACAGTATCGCCCGCGTCCGCCGTCCCTTTGATGACCGGCGTGGTGCTGTTGGCCGTGCCGCCGTTGAGCGCTGCGCCCACCGACGTGATGACTGCCTGAGACGGGTCTTGTGTTTGAAACGCCATTGATCAATTACCTTTGATTGCTATGAAGTCGATGGGGCGTCAAGCCGCTTGGTTCGACCCGCCCCTCGGAAACGGATTTGTCCATTGCGCAACAGCACGTTTCCCAACGTGCAGCCGCGAATTCTCCATGCGAATCAACGGCATAGATACCAGAGAAATCCTAAAGGCGAGGCTCCGCGGACGACCTGTATGAAAAGAAATGTAACGATAGCCAGGCGTAATGCACGGCATGCGCTTCGGTGCATGGAACGCGTCGGGTCTGCGCGGCTGGTCACACAATTTGAGCGGCGGCCACCGCGCAACTCCGCCGGGTAACCTTCGCGCAGCGGCGACCGCTGCAATACGAGATGGCTTGCGTTAGCCACGCCGCCGGCCGCGCAATCAGAATGCCGAGGCGGTCTTGTTTGAAGCCTTGCCGAACTATCAAAAACCAAGAAAAAGGCCGTTGCGGGATTGCTCCCGCAACGGCCTTTCCATGTTTCTGTCAGCTGAGAGCGGCTCCGTCCGGGAACCGCTCTCCTCAATTGCGCTGCTTAGTTATGCAACGCGATCTGCACGCCTTGCTGAACCAGCAACTCGGTGTGTGCGCCTGAGTGTTCGTACACGTTGTACGTCACCCCGCCGACCACTGCCGTGCCTTCCGCTTGCCACTGACCGTCAGCCACGCCCGCAATGTGCGCATTCGACAAGTCAACCGTGTCGCCATTAGAACCCTTCACCATCAACTGCTGATGGCCGTCCTTCTGGAACAGGTCTTGTTCACCGAGGTTCAGCACGTCGGTCAGCGAGAGCTTCAGGTTGTTCGTGTGACCACCCAGGTCGATCACTTCAATACCCGAAATCTTCGCCGCTGCCGTTTGACCGGTCAGCGATGTCAGATCGAGCACCTGGTGGTCGCCCGTCAGGTGCAGCGTGTCGATCGCCGTACCGCCTGAGCCCTGGATATGCGCCGTGGTTTCCTTGAAGTAGGACGCCGGGTTCGCATTCAGGTCCACCGTCTCGTTACCGTTGGCCGCGTGGCCGACGAAGGTGTCGTGCTCACTCACCGCCGTGTGATGATTCGTCGTGGTTGAGTCGTCGGTCTTCGCCTGATCGGACGACCCGATAAGCGCCTGGTCGTCCGTTTGGTGAACGGCGCTTACCGATTGAACCGGCACCGCTGGCGCCCAGACCCCGCCCGAAACCGGTAAATGGACGTTGAACCCGACGAGGTTCCAACTGGACTCGGCACGCTTGTCATCTATCAGATAAAGCGTTCCGTTGGTCGTTTTCCAAAAAATACTTTCCTCCACCCCTTTGGGCGTTGTATAGCCCCAACCGTAGCTGTAAATGTTGTTTCCTCGTGAAGTCAGGGTGGCTGTTGCGCCGGGATTATTCGCATAGGCGGTGTTCGTCCAGAGCGATCCCGCACCGTAGAGTCCCGCAAGATTCATCCCGGTAATGTCTATGTAGATCGTTTGGTATCCTGAGGTGGATACATTCCATACCTGCCCGCCAGACGACGTGGACTCGGTGAACCCGAAAGTATTCGACGTTACCCCTGCCAAGCCGCCACTCACCACTTTCGCCGTATACGTGTGATAGCCGCCGGTTACACCCGAGTCTTTGTATGACCAGGTGCTACCGTTCACCGTTGCAGTGCCGATCAACGCATTGTCCCGGTAGAGAGCCACGGTCTCGCCGGTTTGCAGAACTGAGGAAAGGGAACCCTGAACCGTCGGACTCGCGCCCAGCACCAAACCATTGTTGCTGACATACGTGTTCGCGGCAGAAACGGTATCAAGCAAATTCGTGATCGTTACCGTTTCCGTGGGTGCGACCCCGTAGGTGAAACCAGTGTCGGGCGAATGCGCGCTCGTCGTGCCCGCCGCATTCATTTCCGTCACGCTGATGCTGTGCCCGCCTATCACCAAATCTGTTGCGGGCGTGAACGTCCATTTGCCGTCGTGGCCAACCGTGGCCGTGCCCAGCACCGTGGCGCCGTCGTACACCGTGATGATGTCGCCCGCCGTGCCCGTGCCGCTGATATGCGGATGGCCGTCAGTCGTCGAGCTGCCCGCAGGAATCAACGCGTTGCTGTCATCGGTCAAGGTGGGCGCGGCCGGCGTGGCCGGCGTGCTGGTGTCCACCTTGAAGCTGATGTCGGTCGAATGCGGGCTTGTGCCCGCCGAATTGCTCTGCGTCGCGAAGACATCATGCGCGCCGTCGGTGAGCGCCGTTGCGGGCCTCAGACTCCACGTGCCGTTGCCCGCCACGGTGGTCGTGCCAATCAGCGTGGCGCCGTCGTACACCGTGATCGTGTTACCCGCCGTGCCTGTGCCCGTCAAGACCGGCCGGGAATCGTCCGTGGTCATGCCGTTCGTGATCGGCCCGGTGATGCCGCCCACGTTGTCGGTCAGCTCTGTAATGCCCGGCGCGACCGGCGTAACTACGGTCGCGCCGATCTGCACGCTCAACGGCACAGACGAGGCGCCGAAGTTGCCCTGGCTGTCCTGGGCGATCGCCGCGAAGCTGTGAATTCCGCCCTTGAGCGCTGCGGACGGCGTGAATGACCAGGAGCCGTCTATCCCCACCATTGCTGTTCCGAGCGCCCGCACGCCGTCATAAATGGTGACGGTGTCCCCTGCGTCC
This sequence comes from Caballeronia sp. LjRoot34, assembly GCF_964253815.1. Taxonomy (NCBI): domain Bacteria; kingdom Pseudomonadati; phylum Pseudomonadota; class Betaproteobacteria; order Burkholderiales; family Burkholderiaceae; genus Caballeronia; species Caballeronia sp. LjRoot34. The sequence goes on along the minus strand of NZ_CAXUSB020000001.1, from coordinate 574,560 downwards.
GCCGTCCCCTTGATGACCGGCGTGGTGCTATTCGCCACCCCGCCGTCAAGCGCCGCGCCAACCGATGTAATCACTGCCCGAGACGGGTCTTGTGTTCCAAGCGCCATCATTCAATCTCCTTTAATTATTCCGACGTCAACGGGGCGCCGAACCCGCCGGTGCACGCGCCCCAAGGAAACGAATTGGAAGTAAATTGCACAATTCGAAACGTGCAACGGCAAATCCTCCATGCGAGTCAGCGGTGTTGATATCGGAGAAGTCCTAAATGAATGCAATGCATCCGTATCGGACAGGGCAATTGCATGAATGCTCGTTAACAAATCAAAGAGGCATCGAAACGAGAGTTGCTGGACCCGATTAAAAAGGCGCTTGCTTCTGGCCTTGCAGAAGGGTTAGAGCCAAGAAAAAAGGCCGTCTCGGGATTGCTCCCGTGACGGCCTTTTCCTTGGCTCCTACCAAGAGGAGAGCGGTTCTATCTGCAAACCGCTCTCCTCTCTACTGCGCTGCCTAGTTATGCAACGCGATCTGCACGCCTTGCTGAACCAGCAATTCCGCATGCGCGCCGGAGTGCTCGTACACGTTGTACGTCACGCCGCCCACGACCGCGGTGCTTTCCTGGTGCCATTGACCGTCAGCCACGCCTGAAATGTGCGTGCTCGACAGGTCCACCGAGTCGAAGGACGAACCCTTCACCATCAACTGCTGATGGCCGTCCTGCTGGAACAGGTCCTGTTGCCCAAGGTTCAGCACATCCGTCAGCGAAAGCGTCAGGTTGTTGAAGTGGCCACCCAGATCGAACACCTGGATGCCCGAGATCTTCGCCGCCGCCGTCTGGCCGGTCAGCGAGGTCAAATCGAGCACCTGGTGAGCGAACGTCAGGTGCAACGTGTCGATCGCGCCGTGCCCCGAACCCTGGATGTGCGCCGTGTTTTCCTTGAAGTACGAACTCACGTCCGCGTTCAGGTCCACCGTCTCGTTACCATAGGCCGCCGTACCCAGGAAGGCGCCATGCTCATCGACTGCCGAGTGAGCGTCCGAGTTGACAACCGGCGTGCTGGACGGCGAGAAGTCGAACGAGACAACGTTGGACTGCGGGCTGCTCGCATTCGACGAATTTGTCTCGGTCACGAACAGGTTGTGCGTGCCCACCGACAAATCCGCTGCTGGCGTGAACATCCAGTGACCAGTTCCGTCGATCACCGCGGATCCGATCACCATGAAGTTGTCGAACACATGGATTACGTCGCCTGCCGCGCCCGTCCCGCTGATATGCGGATGGCCGTCCGAACTGACCGCGCCCTGTGGGATCGGCGCGCCGTTGTCGTCCGTGATGCTGATCACAGGCGTTTTCGGCGTGCCCGAACTCGGATCCACCGTGAAGTGGATAGTGGCAGACTGAACGCTCGCGCCGGCCGAATTCGATTGCACGGCGTAGATGTCGTGCGGACCGGTGACAAACAACGCGTTCGGCTGGAAGTTCCACGTGCCGTCATTGCCGACCTTGGTCACGCCCATCATTCTGCTGCCGCCGTCGAACAGGGTAATCGTGCTGCCGGGAACGCCCGTGCCGCTAATGGAAGGATGGGTGTCGACCGTCGTAGCGCCCGCCACGACCAGATGGCCGCCGTGGTCCATGATTTCCGAGATCACCGGGGCCGCAGGCGCGCTGGTGTCCACCGTGAAGCGGATATTCGTGGAGTGACCGCTCGTTCCCGCCGCGCTGGACTGGGTCGCGAAAATGTTATGCGAGCCGTTGGCAAGCGCTGCCGTGGGCGTGATGTCCCATGAGGTGTTCACGCTGACCGTGGCCGAACCGATTGCCGTGTTGCCGTCAAACAGCGTGACCACGGTTCCTGGAACGCCGGTGCCGCTGAACGTGGGATGCGATTCCCCAGTCGTCATGCCGTTCGTGATCAGGCCAGTTGCATCGCTCACCGTGCTGATGACCGGCGCGGACGGAATAGCCGTGCTGCTGAACGTATCCATGATGGTCCAGCTCAGGTCCGGATTGAACAGGGTCGAACCTGATCCGGTCGAAAAACCGAACGAGTAGATGCCACCCGTCAGCTTGCCGCCCAGCCCGTTCCAGTCCTGCTGATTCAGCACAACGGTCAACGTATTGCCGTTCAGCACCGGCTGAGTCACCATTCTTTCCCAGCCGTTCGTACCGGGGCCGGACAACATGAACGACGCGCCTAGCGACGAAATGCTCGAGTCGATCCAGGCGGTCACGGTCACCGTGCCATCGGTCATTCCACCTTGTGCAACCGACGCGCCGTGGCTGTCGGTCACGCCCGTGACCATGATCTTGGTGAACGTGAAGTCGAACTCCCGCGATGCAGCGCTCGTCACGTGATCCGAATTGGTCTCAGTTGCCGTCAAACCGTGACCGCCGACCTGCAGCGCGGTTGCCGGCGTGAAGCTCCACGTGCCGTTATCGTTCACGACCGTGGTGCCGAGCAGCGTGGTGTTGTCGAAGACGTTGATCGTGCTGCCCGCATGACCCGTGCCGTTAAGCGTGGGTTGTCCGTCAGTCACGAGGCCGCCCGGCGAAACGTTGCCTGCCAGGGGGCCGGCGGTGTCGATCAGGCCCGTGATCACCGGCGCAGAGGGAGCGGACGGATCAACGGGGACAACCGGGTTGAAGCTGAACCAGAAAGCATCGGACTGCGGGCTGGTGTCGCCCGCCGGATTGGTCTCGGTCACGAACAGATTGTGCGTGCCCACGGCGAAGTCCGCCGCCGGCGTGAAGGTCCAGTGGCCCTTCGAATCGATCAGCGCGGAGCCAATCGGCGTGGAGCCGTCGAACACGCGGATGGTGTCGCCCGCCGTGCCCGTGCGGCTGATATGCGGATGGCCGTCGGTACTGACAGAACCCGGGGCAATGGCCGCGCCGCCGTCGTCCGTCAGGACAGGCAGCGATGGCTGTTGCGGCCCGTGAGCAACCGTCACGTTGAAATTGATGTCGGCGGAACGCGCGCTCGTGCCTTGACCATTTATAGCGACCGCATAGAGATCATGCGGGCCCGAGGACAGCGGCGTGGAAGGCTGGACCGACCAGGTGCCGTTCGAGCCGACCGTGACCATGCCGATGACCGACGTGCCATCGAACAGCCTGATGGCGTCGCCGGCGGTTCCCGTGCCTGTCAGCGTAGGACGCGCGTCTGCCGTGTCCATGCCATTCGAGATCAGGCTGACAACCGAACCGGAGGCGTCGATCAAGCCCGTCACCAGCGGCGCTGTGGGAGCGCCTGACGGAGTGACCGGATTACCCGGGTTGAAGATGAACGAAAAGACGCTGGACTGAGGGCTGGTCTCGCCCCTCGCATTCGTTTCGGTCACGAACAGGTTGTGCGTGCCCACGGACAGGTCCGCGCCGGGCGTGTAGGTCCAGCGGCCGTTGGTGTCGATCACCGCAGAGCCGATGAGGAACGAGTTGTCGAACAGGCGGATCACGTCTCCCGCCGTACCTGTGCCGCTGATATGCGGATGGCCGTCGGTTGATATACCGCCCTGGGCGATCGACGCGCCGCTGTCGTCCGTCAGGACAAGACGCGACGGCTGTTGCGGCGTGCCCGAGCCCACCGTGAAGTAAATATCCGCGGACTGCAAGCTCGTGCCCGCCGAACTGGATTGCATGGCGTAGATGTCGTGCGAGCCGAGCGCAAACAACGAATTCGGCTGGAAGTTCCAGGTGCCGTCATTGGCAACCTTGGTCATGCCGATCATCCGGATGCCGTCGTAAATCATGATCGAGTTGCCCGGAGCGCCCGTGCCGCTGATCGAAGGATGCGTGTCGGCCGTGGTCCCGCCCGTTACGATGATCCCGCCGTTGTGGTCCATCAGTTCGGTGATCACAGGCGCAGCAGGCACGCTCGTGTTCACCGTGAAGTGGATGTCCGCTGAGTGGCCGCTCGTGCCTGCCGCGCTGGATTGCGTCGCGAAAATGTCGTGCGAGCCGTTGGCGAGCGCCGCCGTGGGCGTGATGTCCCATGACGTATTCATGCTGACCGTGGTCGAACCGATTGCCGTGTTGCCGTCAAACAGCGTGACCACGGTTCCGGGAACGCCGGTGCCGCTGAACGTGGGATGCGATTCCCCAGTCGTCATGCCATTCGTGATAAGCCCTGTGGCGTCCGTCACCGTGCTGATGACCGGCGCGGACGGAACCGTAGCGCTGCTAAAGGTGTCCATGAAAGTAAAGCCCAGGTCCGGATTGAACATGGTCGAACCGGCGGCGGTCTGGAAGCCAATGGAATAGTTGCCGCCCGTGAGCGTGCCGCCCATTCCGTCCCAGTCATGCTGGCTCAGCACAACGGTCAGCGTGTTGCCATTCAGCACCGGCTGGGTCGACATTCTTTCCCAGCCATTCGTACCGGGGCCGGACAACATGAAGGTCGCGCCCTGCGACGAAATGCTCGAATCGATCCAGGCAGTAATGGTCACCGTGCCGTCTGTCATGCCGCCGTATCCCACCGACGCGCCGTGGCTGTCGGTCACACCGGTCACCATGATCTTGGTGAACGTGCAGTCGAACTCCTGCGATGCCGCGCTCGTCACATGACCTGTACTGGTTTCAGTTGCCGTCAGGCCGTGGCCGCCGACCAGGAATGCGGCTGCCGGCGTGAAGCTCCAGGTGCCGTTCTCGCTAACCACCGTGGTGCCGAGCAGGGTGCCGTTGTCGAAGACATTGATCGTGCTGCCGACATGGCCCAGGCCGTTGAGTGTGGGTTGCGCATCGGTGATCAGGCCACCCGGCGCAACGTTGCCGGCCAGGGGACCCTGGTTGTCGACCAGGCTCGTGATCACGGGTGCCGATGGATTCGACTCCACCGTGCGAATGCTGTGCGTGCCGACCGACAGATCGGCCTCGGGCGTGAACGACCAATTGCCGTTAGTATCCACCGTAGTACTGCCAAGAACCGTGCCGCCGTCGAGTACGGTGACGACGTCGCCAGGCGTGCCATTGCCGCCACCGGTCAGCACGGGACGCGAATCGTCCGCTGCCGACACAACAACGGTTTGGGGCGCAGTGCTCATGAAATGCATCACGGGTTGCGGGACCGGTTCAACGGGTGCGGCAACCTGAACGCTCATTGCAGCCGATGACGCGCTGTCATGGCCAAGCCCGTCCGACGCAATGGCGGCAAAGTTATGCATTCCGACCTTCAGCTCGACCACGGGAATGAACGACCATGTGCCGTTGTCCGAGGCAATGGCCGTACCAAGCAGCCTGATGCCGTCATAAATTTTGACAGTGCTTCCCGCATCCGCAGTCCCGGCAATAACCGGCGTCGGGTTGCCAACTGTTCCGCCGTTGGACGCCATGCCGACCGACGTAATGACCGCTTGGGAGGATTGTTGTGTTTGCAGTGCCATGTGTTTTGCCTCTATTGCTAGTGAAACGATGAAACTTGGCCGGTGCTCGGTCAGACACGCACGCGCACGGCTTCGAGAAAGCGCACCGATCCATTGCGCAACGCGCAATATTCCCGATACGTGCGGCTGATTCTAACCAGAACCTCTTCGCCTTACATATCCGAAAGCTCTTAAAAATGGGCCGATTTAGCGGCTATTTGTTGCTAAATTGATCGAATTTATGCCGAAGTGTGAATACAAGACAAAAGGCCGCAGCGGGATAGCTCCCGTTGCGGCCTCTTGTTTTGCAACCATTTAAAGATAAGGGCGGCGCCGGCTGAACTTTTGCCGAGGCCGCCCGCTCCCCTACGGTATTACTTAGTTATGCAACGCGATCTGCACGCCTTGCTGAACCAGCAACTCGGTGTGCGCGCCGGAGTGTTCGTACACGTTGTACGTCACGCCGCCCACCACCGCCGTGCCTTCGGCTTGCCACACGCCGTCGGCCACGCCAGCAATGTGCGCGTTCGACAGATCAACCGTGTCACCGTCCGAACCCTTCACCATCAATTGCTGATGGCCGTCCTTCTGGAACAGGTCCTGTTCGCCGAGGTTCAAAACGTCCGTCAGCGAGAGCTTCAGGTTGTTCGTATGACCACCCAGGTCGATCACTTCAATGCCCGAGATCTTCGCCGCCGCCGTCTGGCCGGTGAGCGATGTCAGATCCAGCACCTGGTGGTCGCCCGTTAGGTGCAGCGTGTCGATCGCCGTACCGCCCGAGCCCTGGATGTGCGCCGTGGTTTCCTTGAAGTAGGACGCCGGGTCCGCGTTCAGGTCCACCGTCTCGTTACCGTTGGCCGCCGTGCCGATGAAGGCGTCGTGCTCGCCGACTACCGTGTGGTGAGCCGACGTTGAAGCCGTGGGGTCGACAGCGACTGCAGCGTCGTCCACCACCGGTGCGGCGTTGTGCGTTGCGCTGAGAGGAGCGCTGTACGTCCAGCTGGTTTCGTTGACCGTGTAGTTTGCGGACGTCGCGTAGTTCGTGCCCAAGTTGCCTGACACATGCTGCGCAATAGCGCTGAAGGTTAAGCTACTCCCTGTTGTGAGAAAGAAAGGATGCCCGTTTCCGTCTTTCGTACCTTGATCGAAGGTATATGAAAATGCGCCATTGCTGACCGCTACCGTTACATAGAGCAAGGAGCTGTCGCCCGCAGCGCCCGCAGAGAAACCAAGGACAACCCGATCGCCGTTAGCATAGCCAGTGATAGTCCCGTCGACGGTAAACGATCCAGTGTTGGCACCGCCATTCGGGATCAGGTGACCAGTCTGGTCATACACGCCGGTAATCACGATCGATGGCCCAGCGACAGTCACTGTCGAGGCTGCCGAATGCGCGCTCGTGCCCACCACGTTCGATTCCGTGACGCTGATGCTGTGCGCAGCACTAGACAAAGCCGTTGCCGGCTGGAACGTCCAGGTGCCGTTTGAGTTCACCACCGCCGTGCCCAGCACCGTGGCGCCGTCGTACACGGTGATCGTGTCGCCTGCCGTGCCCGTGCCGTTGATATGCGGAGCGGCGTCGCCCGTCGTGCTGCCTGCGGGAATGGTTGCGCCCGCGTCGTCGGTAAAGCTCGGCGCGGCCGGAGTAGCCGGGATGGTCGTGTAGGTCCAGTTGGTTTCGTTGACCGTGTAGTTTGCGGACGTCGCGTAGTTCGTGCCCAAGTTGCCTGACACATGCTGCGCAATAGCGCTGAAGGTTAAGCTACTCCCTGTTGTGAGAAAGAAAGGATGCCCGTTTCCGTCTTTCGTACCTTGATCGAAGGTATATGAAAATGCGCCATTGCTGACCGCTACCGTTACATAGAGCAAGGAGCTGTCGCCCGCAGCGCCCGCAGAGAAACCAAGGACAACCCGATCGCCGTTAGCATAGCCAGTGATAGTCCCGTCGACGGTAAACGATCCACTGTTGGCACCGCCATCCGGGATTAGGTGACCAGTCTGGTCGTACACGCCGGTAATCACGATCGATGGCCCAGCGACAGTCACTGTCGAGGCTGCCGAATGCGCGCTCGTGCCCGCCACGTTCGATTCCGTGACGCTGATGCTGTGCGCAGCACTAGACAAAGCCGTTGCCGGCTGGAACGTCCAGGTGCCGTTTGAGTTCACCACCGCCGTGCCCAGCACCGTGGCGCCGTCGTACACGGTGATCGTATCGCCTGCCGTGCCCGTGCCGTTGATATGCGGAGCGGCGTCGCCCGTCGTGCTGCCTGCGGGAATGGTTGCGCCCGCGTCGTCGGTAAAGCTCGGTGCGGCCGGCGTGGCCGGCGCGGTCGTAACGACCGTGATGACAACCGGGGTCGAAGCCGCGCTCGGCGTGCCCGCCGGGTTCGTTTCAATCACCGTGATGCTGTTGTTGCCAGCGGCCATGTCCGTTGTCGGCGTGAACGACCATGTACCGTCTTTTCCAATGGTGGTCGAACCGATAACGGCGCCGTTGTCGGACACCGTGATGATGTCGCCTGCCGTGCCCTTGCCGTTGATGTGCGGATGCGCGTCGGCCGTCGTGCTGCCTGCGGCGATCGCGTTGCCGCTGTCGTCCGTAAAGGTCGGTGCCGCCGGCGTCGCCGGCGTGCTGGTGTTCACGGTGAAAGTGAACGTGTTTGAAACCGTGCTCGTCACACCGCCGGAAGTCTTGGCCGTAGCGGTGATGGTGTGCACGCCGCTTGCCCAGGTGATGCCCGACCCGATCCACCATGAGCCGTCTACTGACACACCGACCGAACCTAACAGGCTCGCGCCGTCGTATACGGAGATCGTGTCGCCGTAGTGCGCCGTTCCATAGATAACGTTGCCCGTGTACGGCGTCGTGCTGCCGCTCGGTACGGACTTGACGTCGACCGAACCGTTGTATTCGTGCAGAAGCGTAATGACCGGTACCGTTGCCACAGGCGTGAACGTGAACGCAATTGCGGCCGATGCCGCGCCCGTCGTGCCAGCCGCGTTGGTTTGCGTGGCCGTGATGCTGTGCGTGCCGCTGGCCATATCCGTTGACGGCGTGAGGGTCCACTTGCCGGTGACGTCAACCACGGCCGAGCCGATCAGGGTCGCGCCGTCGTACACGTTGACTATGTTGCCTGCCGTGCCGGTGCCGCTGATGTGCGGATGGCCGTCGGACGAGGTGCTGCCCGCAGGAATTGATGCGTTGCTGTCGTCCGTCAGAACCGGCGTCGACGGTTTTGCCGGCGTGGTCGTGTCCACCACCACGGCCGTTGCCGGCGATGTCGCGCTCGACGTACCCGCCGGGTTCGTTTCAATCACCGTGATGCTGTTGTTGCCGTTGGGCAAATCCGGCGACGGCGTGAAGGTCCATGTGCCGTCCCCTGCAACCGTGGTCGAGCCGATGACGACGCCGTTGTCGTACACCGTGATGGTGTCGCCGTTCGTGCCCTTGCCGTGGATATGCGGATGCGCGTCAGCTGTCGTGCTGCCTGCGGGAATAGGGTTGCCGTTGTCGTCCGTGGTGGTCGGTGCTGCCGGCGTGGCCGGCGTGGTGGTGTTGATCGTGATCGTCCAGCTGGCCGACGACGCGCTTGACGTCTGTCCTCCAGTACCAATCTGGACGGCGGTCATGGCATGCGCGCCGTCCGTCATGGCTGCCGGAATCTTCGCCGACCAGTGACCCGTCACGTCAACGACCGCGGTGCCGCATCCGGCGCCATTCTGGTAAATGTAGATGGTGGCGCCGGCCGTGCCCGTGCCGCTGACAGTGGGCTGATTGCCGCTGGTCGCGCCGCCACTCGGAATACTCACGAGAGCCGCATTCGTGCCAATGGTATCGAGCACATTTGTGATGGCTGGCGTGGGAGCCACGTTCGAAGCGATCTGCACGCCCACCGTTGCCGACGAGGCGCCGAAGTTGCCCTTGCTGTCCTGCGGGATGGCCGCGAAGCTGTGCGCGCCAAGTTTGAGCGCTACGGTCGGCGTATATGACCACGTGCCGTTCACACCCACCAATGCCGTGCCAAGCAGTCGCACGCCGTCATAAATGCTGACGATGTCGCCCACGTCCGCCGTGCCCGTGATGACCGGCGTGGTGCTCGAGATCGTGCCGCCGTTCCCTACCGTGCCAACTGACGTGATGACTGCCGCTGACGGATCGGATGTTTGGAGTGCCATGTTATTACCTTTTGTTACAGTGAATTGAAAGGGTGCAACTCTGAGCCACGTTCAGCGCGAACCGAGCCGACCACCCAGATGAACGAGTCGGACAACTATGAAATAGTGGGTTCCAACGCATGAACGGCGATTCTGACTGTTAAAGGAATACGCACCTACAGGAAAAGTCCTAAATGCAAAGTTAAAATGAGTCAAACTGGCACACAGATGCTCCCAACATTTGTTGAAAATATTTCTCCAATCGTATCTATGTTTTGCATAACTAATTTCTTCACCGCGCTCGACAATATAGGACCCTTATGCAAGGTTCCAGTACAACGCTGAAACGCACAATTTCCCAACCGCGTGGTTGATAAGTGGCACGCCAGGCCGAATTACACAGGCCTTTGCAAACGATGTATTCGCCATTCCGTGACGAAACCCGACTGTGTCGATCCGGCTTGCACCGCGCCGCTGTCGAGCAGTCAAAGGTCAAATAGGGTTGCCCAGGTCTGTCCGCCTGCTCCGCCACAGATAGAACCGCCCATTACCGCGCGATGGACGGCCAAGCCCAATTCGGAATATGAGAAACCGGCCTGAATAAAATAAAGCGGGTTCAGCGTTGCGCTGAACCCGCTTTAATTTTGAAACGCATGCGAAGCACGTGCTCGTAATAGATGCTTGAATTTAGAAACCGCGGTCGTGCATTGCACTCAATACCGTATCTACAATTTTCTCCGGCGCTAACGCAATATCCACTTCAATGGCTTCGTCGGGGCCGGGCGGTTCCAATGTATCAAGCTGACTTTGCAATAATGCCGGGTCGAAGAAATGCCCTTTGCGTGTCTTGATGCGCTCTCTCAACAGTTCTTCCGATCCTTTCAAATAAACGAAAGTCACGTCCGGGTCTCCGTTGCGAAGAATGTCGCGGTAAACGCGCTTCAAAGCCGAGCAGGCATAGACATGCGGCGTGCCGTCAGCCTGCTTCTCCACTATCGAAGCGCGAATAGCGTTCAGCCACGGCCAGCGGTCTTCGTCCGTCAATGGAATGCCCTGGTGCATCTTGTCTTTGTTTGCCTGGCTATGAAAACTGTCGGCATCGGCGAAATCGCAGCTCAGCCGTTCAGCCAGCATCTCGCCTATTGTGGTCTTGCCACAACCGGATACGCCCATCGCAATCAATATCATCGGAATCTCCTTATACGACCGTCGCAAGCGCAAAGGTCAAACCTAATCCCATTAGCGAAATGATGGTTTCGCAAAGCGACCACGTCTTGAATGTCTGACCCACCGTCATGCCGAAATATTCCTTGACGAGCCAGAATCCCCCGTCGTTCACGTGCGAGAAAATCAGCGATCCGCAACCCGTGGCAAGCACCAGCAATTCCGCACTGACCGCGCCATTCGATGCCGCCGCTATAGGCGCCACAATCCCGCACGCCGTGGTCATGGCAACTGTTGCGGACCCGGTTGCCAGCCTGATCAGCGCAGCCACAAACCAGCCAAGCAGCAATGGCGACAAATGCGCAGCCGAAGCAGTGGCAACCAGCTGCTGCGAGATCCCGCTTTCGCGCAGCACGTTCCCAAAGCCGCCGCCCGCGCCCACTATCAAGGTAATGCCGGCAATGGGCGCGAGGCAATCGCCGCAGAACTTCTGGATCTGTTCACGGTTGAAGCCGCGAGACGCCCCGAAGCTCCAGAAACTGAACAGCACGGCAATCAGTAACGCGACGTCGGCATTGCCTACAAATTTCAACAAGTTATTGGGCAGCGATTTGGGCGCGAAAATCAGGTCGGCCCAGCTTCCAATCAGCATCAGGATCACGGGCAACAAGACAGTGAGCAGCGTGATGCCGAACCCGGGCAGCTCGCGCTTCTCGCCTTGCTTACCTTCCTTGCCTTCCTTGCCTTCCTTGCCTGAGTCGATAAACTGCGCCGCGAGCGGATTGTTTTCAGGCAGCTTGATATGTTTGCTGATCAGCAGCGCAAACAGCGGGCCCGCAACAATCGCAGTAGGAATGCCAACAATGAGCCCATACGCTATGGTGCGGCCAATGTCCGCGTGGTAAGCCTGCACGGCAAGCAGCGCGGCGGGGTGAGGAGGAATCAATCCATGCACCACCGAAAGCCCGGCGACCATGGGCAAGCCAACCAGCAACAGCGACTTGTTGGTGCGTTTCGCGACGTTGAACGCTATGGGGATCAGCAGCACGAAACCCACTTCGAAGAACACCGGCAAGCCGACGATAATCGCCACGCACATCATGGCCCAGTGAATATGCTTCTCGCCAAACCACTTGATCAGCGTATTGGCAATCTGCTCCGCGCCGCCCGACTCGGCCATCATCTTGCCGAGCATGGTGCCCAGTCCGACCACGATCGCTATATGCCCCAGCGTGTTGCCATTGCCGGTCTCGAACGCTTTGACAATGTTCTCCATCGGCATGCCGACTGCCAGGCCAAGCAACAACGAAACGATCACCAGGACAAGAAACGGATAAACCTTGTAACGCGTGATCAGCAGGATCAGCAATGCGATGGCAATAACCGCGTACACCAACAGCATGCTGCCGTGGACTGGCTCCATTAAGCGCCTCCGAGGTTGTTTAGTAGATATGCCGCGCGGCAGCAGACTGGATCTCAAGCCCGTCGGGGCCTGGTCGTCGCAACACGCCGTAGCGCAGCCGGTGTTCAACCCGGGGATTTTACTTGCAGGTAGAGAAATACGTCTTTCAAACGTGTCTTGATGTGAAAAAGCCCCCGCTGGCAGATGGCAGATGGCAGGGGCTTCGGTCGTTCCTTGATATTCAAGGGCGGGGCTTGTGTGGCGCTTTACGGTCGCGGCGCCAGGGTGCTGGCAGCACGCGCCAGACGCGTCACTTCCTCCCAGTTTTGCGCGGCGAGCGCCGCCTTGGGCGTCAACCACGATCCACCCACACACACCACGTTCGGCAACGCCAGGAAGCTCGGCGCGGTTTCCGCTGTGATGCCGCCCGTCGGGCAGAATTTCAGGCCGGGGAACGGACCGTTCAGCGCCTGAAGCATCGCAATGCCCCCCGCCTGTTGCGCCGGAAACAGCTTCACGATTTCGTAACCCAGTTCCATGGCCGTGATGATGTCAGTCGGCGTCATCACGCCCGGCAGCAGCGGCAAGCCGGCGTCGAGAGCGGCCATGTGAATGTCCTTCGTCAATCCCGGCGATACCCCGAATTGCGCGCCCGCTTTCTTCGCCTGCGCGCAATGTTCCGGCCGGGTGATGGTGCCCACGCCGACCACGATGTCATCGCCCAGTCCGCACGCGCGTTCTATTGCCTCCAGTCCCGCCTTCGTGCGAAGCGTGATCTCCAGCACCTTGACGCCGCCCGCGTGCAATGCCCGCGACACGTTCTCACCCTGCTCCGCCGATTCAAACGCGAGCACGGGTATGACCGGCCCAAGACGCACTATTTCACTGACTGACTTCATTTTCTGCTCCTTCCTTATAGTGGTTCTGGTTCTGGTTCTCTCAGGCTCGACGGTGGTTTTATCGGCGCTCGGCAATGTTTGCGTGTTGTTCGCTCAGTTCGCTCAGTTCGCTCTGTTCGCTCTGTTCGCCCACCATGGGGCCGAATACCGATGCCCCCAGTTCTGCCGGCATGGCCGCGCTGCGGAACACGCCGAACAATTCGCGCCCGAATCCGACTTCGTTCTCAGCTTGGTGCGCAGGCTGTTCGACCGGACGCGCGTTCCATTCGTTTGCATCTATTTCAATGTCCAGCACACCCTTGTTTGCATCGATAACAATCATGTCGCCCGTGCGCACCTTGCCCAACGGCCCTTGCAGCAATGCTTCCGGCGAAATGTGGATCACCGCGGGCACTTTGCCCGACGCACCCGACATACGCCCGTCCGTGACCAAAGCAACATGAAAGCCCTGATCCTGCAACACGCCGAGAAGCGGCGTCAACCGGTGCAACTCCGGCATACCGTTGGCGCGCGCCCCTTGGAACCGCACGATCGCCACGAAATTCCGCTTGAGTTCGCCGTTATCGAAGGCTTCCTGGACCTGTTCCTGTGAATCGAAAACAATTGCCGGCGCCTTGACATGCCGGTGCGCGTCAGCCACCGCCGATATCTTGATCACGCCGCGCCCCAGCTTGCCTTGCATCAGGCGCAGACCGCCGTCGGGCGCAAAGGGTTCCTTGTGGCTGCGCAACACTTTTGTATCGTGGCTGGCTTCGGGGCCATCGATCCATTGCAATTTGCCATCGATCAATTTTGGCTCGCGGGTGTAATGCTTGAGGCCATGACCCGCCACCGTTTGCACGTCTTCGTGCAGCAAACCGGCTTCCAGCAGATCCCGCACCAGGAACGCAATACCGCCTGCCGCGTGGAAGTGGTTCACGTCGGCCTTCCCGTTCGGATAAATCCGCGCCGTAAGCGGCACGGCCTGCGAGAGTTCATCGAAGTCATTCCAGTCAATCACGATGCCCGCCGCCCGCGCGATTGCCACCAGGTGAAGCGTGTGATTCGTCGAACCGCCGGTAGCCAGCAACGCGACGATGCCGTTGACTATGGCTTTTTCATCGACCACGTGGCCGACCGGCGTGTAATGCCCCCGCTCCACAGTCAGCTCAAGCACCCGCTTCGCCGCTTCGGCGGTGAGCGCGTCTCGCAACGGCGTGTGCGGGTGAATGAAGGCCGAGCCCGGCAAGTGGAGGCCCATGACTTCCATGAGCATCTGGTTGCTGTTCGCCGTGCCGTAGAACGTGCATGTGCCGTGGCCGTGGTAAGCCGCGGCTTCTGCTTCGAGCAACGCGTCGCGGTCGCAGCCGCCGGTGGCGAACTGCTGGCGAACCTTGGCTTTGTCGTCGTTGGTCAGGCCGCTTGTCATGGGGCCCGCCGGAACGAAAATGGTCGGCAAATGCCCGAATTGCAGCGCGCCGATCAGCAAGCCGGGAACGATCTTGTCGCAAATGCCGAGGCACAGCGCGGCATCGAACATATTGTGGGTCAGCGCCACCGCCGTGCTCATGGCAATGACCTCGCGCGAAAACAGCGATAACTCCATGCCCGCGTTGCCTTGCGTAACGCCGTCGCACATGGCCGGAACGCCGCCCGCAAACTGCGCCACACCGCCCGCTTCGCGCGCCGCGTGCTTGATGATGTCGGGGTAATTCTTGAACGGCGCATGGGCCGAAAGCATCTCGTTGTAGGACGAAACAATGCCTATGTTCGGCTCGCGAATCGCCTTGATCGCGATCTTTTCCTGGCCTTCCATGCCGGCGAAACCATGCGCGAGGTTGGCGCACGAAAGCGCGCCGCGGGCAGGAAAGTGCCCCTGTGCGCCGGCGATACGGGCCAGATAGGCCGCGCGCGTCGGCTTGCTGCGCTCGATCACGCGCTGCGTCACTTTGTTGAGATGCGAATGCGGGGAAACCATCGAAACTCCTTCGCCTGGGGTCGGCGAGCATCCGGGGGCGCCGGGACGAGTAGAAGCTCGGAGTCGGCAGTTTGGTATTTGACGATAACCGAGCGGATCAGACGAATGTTAGTAGAAAAACTACATTTTTCATATCTGGAAAACCCTTACTTGTCCGTTCAACTTTAACTGATAGACGAATGATACGGTTGATAGTCAACGGAATTCGGCATCAAGTTGCTTTTGGTTGTGTAGTTTTTGTACATAACCGCGAATCAGCTATAGTCCGTTCAATTCCAGCATAGGTGAGATTCACGATGTTGCTGTCCCAAGTCGAAGCAATGCGCGAGCAGTTGCGCCCATCCGAGCGCAAGCTTGCCGATTATGTGATTGACGCTCCGCGAGAGGTGCTGGATCTCGCAATGACCGATTTCGCCAAACGCGCCGGTGTCAGCCAGCCGACCATTGCGCGTTTTTGCCAGGCATTGGGATTTTCAGGTTTCCGCGAGTTCAAGATCCGGCTGGCTCAAAGCATTGCGTCCGACGTTCCCGCCCCCGCTGTGTTTCGTGACGTTCGCGCCGATGAACCCGCCGCCGGCGTAGCCGCAAAAGTACTCGACAGGACCATTGGCGCGCTATTGCAGGTGCGCAATAGTTTGTCGTCGGATAGCGTGGCCGCGGCAATCAATTTGCTGGCGGACGCGCGACGCATTGAGTTCTACGGTGCGGGAGGCTCCGGCATTGCCGCGCTCGATATCCAGCACAAATTCTTCCGGCTCGGCGTGCCGAGCGTGGCCTATTCGGACCCGCACACTTACACCACGTCCGCCGCGCTGCTGGGCGCGGGGGACGTGGTGGTGGCGGTATCGAATACGGGACGCACGCGCGACATTCTGGACGCCGTGAAGTCCGCGCTCCAGGGCGGCGCCAAGGTCATTGCGATCACGCATGGAAGCTCCCCGCTGGCACGGCTCGCGAGCGTGGGACTCTTTGCGAACGTCGATGAAGACACCGACATTTTCTCGCCGATGACCTCTCGCGTGTCCCATCTCGCTATAGGCGACATTCTGGCGGTGGGGGTAGCGCTGGCGAGGGGACCCGAGTTCGCGGAAAGGCTGGCGGACGCCAAGGGCGTGCTCGACAGAAGGCGAGTGGGGAATTAGGAAGGTTACTTGGGAAGCGTTGCTGTGGCCTGACGGCCAGGGAACCCGACCATGTCCATGCCGCAAACAGGTCGCGGCCGTGTGCGCGTGATCTGCATGCTTGCGCCCCTGCTCTGCGTAAGCCCCAAAAAAAAGCGGGTTCTTCCGAAGAAGAACCCGCTTCAAGTACTGCCTTAAGGTACTGCTACAACATGAACAACTTGTAGTGCAAAAGCCCTTGAACCAGCCCGGTTCTTGACGAACCGGGCCCGAGGCTTAAGCCCTGATTACCACTGGTACGAAGCACCCGCACCAACCGTCGTACCCGCTGCCGACCAACCTGCGCCTACGCGCACCTTGATGTTCTGCGTGATACGAGCCGTACCGCCAATGGCCGATGCTGCATAGCCCTGGAACGTACCGCCACCAATACCGATCGACAACGTCTTGTTAGCATCGACGTCCGGGATCATCGTCAGCGCTGTGGCTGCCGCAATACCGCTGTACGCCTTGCGAGCAATACCGCCCACTGCCGAGTTCATCTGGTTCAGATTGACTGCATCCGTACCTTGCGTACCCGCTGCAACGTTCGTGATCTGACGCTCGTTACCTTGCGAACCAACCGAAACGCTGTTGTCACGATCTGCCACCGAGTTTGCACCCAGTGCGACTGCGTTGTTCGCCGGAGCCGTAGCACCGTTACCGATAGCGATCGAGTTCGTACCCGACGCACCAGCGTTGCCGCCGATAGCGATCGTGCCGTCACCCGTACCGCTTGCGCCGCCACCAATCACAACTGCGTGATCGCCGGAAGCCGAAGCGTTGTCACCCATGGCGATTGCGTCGCTGCCAGTTGCCGATGCTGCTGCAGCCGGTGTGCCGTCCGCGCCATTCGTGCCGTTGATACCGTTGATGCCGATACTCGTGGAGCCCGTCGCGGCGATGTTCGTCACCGAAGCTTGAAGAGCAGCAACGTCCTGGTTCGTCGTGTACAACTGGTCGCCGGTTACTGCATCCGTGCTACCTGCTGCCAACGTTCCTGCCGTCAGGTTCGTCAACTTCGTACCAGCCGTACCAGCCATCGTGATCTGGTCATGTGCTGACGAGTCATACGACACTGCGTTCGGCGCTGCCACTCCGCCACCTGCGGTGATGTTGTTCACCGTGGTCTGCAGATTCGTCACGTTGTCCGCATTCTGCGTAACACGGCTGTCGAGGTTGCTGATTGCGTCACCGACGTTATGAACCGTGCCACCACCCACGTTGAACGTAGGCTGCGTGAACGAACCGTCAGAGTTCATTTGCGCGCCGCCGCCGATCGCGGTTGCGATGCTTTGCCCGTTGTTGAACAGTTGCGAGCCGTTGATTGCGTCGAAGCTCGACGAGTTCACGGCACCGGCAGCTACACCGGTGATCGTGCGCTGAACACCCGACGAATTCGTTACGTCGACAACAGTGCCACCAGTCATCTTGCCGACGGTGATGTTTTGCGTCGTAGGATCTTGAGCAACCAGACCCGTACCGCCCGTATCCGCCGAGATTGCTGCGACCGCGTTGTTCAGGTTCGTCAGGCCGGTATCAACGTCCTTGAATGCATCGCCTGCGTTCGTGGTTGTGTGACCACCGATCGAATACGTCGGGCCAGTTACGGCACCCGTGGTCGAATTGATCGCTGCGCCGCCACCCAGAGCCGCAACTACCGGCGTCAACTGGCTCAGGTTCACTGCGGACGTGGCCTTCGTGCCTGCCGCTACCCCCAGAAGTTCACGTGCGACACCCGCGTTGTTAGCGAAGTTCACATGCGTACCGTCCGTTGCACCGCCAACCAGAAGGTCAGCACCTGCAGCAGCTTGCGTGATCAGTGTCGAACCGCCACCGCCTGTTCCTGCTGCGGCGATTGCCGAGGTCATCTGACCCAGGTTGACCGCGTCCGTGGTCGTGGTACCAGCAGCCACGTTCACGATCTTGCGTTCCGAACCCTTGGCACCGATAGACACAACGTTGCTCTGCGAACCATCGCTGCCGTTACCGAGAATCACGCTGTTGCTGCCCAAAGCATAAGTGTTCGCCTTGGAACCAACAATGTTATTGCCGATGACAACCGTGTTCGTGCCTGACGCCGAGCTGTTGTTACCCATTACGATGGTGCCAGAGCCGCTGACTGCCGCGCCGTTACCAATCGCGATACCGCTTGTGCCCGAGCCGCCCACTGCTGCGTTCGTACCCATGGCGATCGAGTCCGTGTTCTCAGCATCCGAACCGTTACCAATTGCCAGCGCACGGTCAGCAATAACCGAAGCGTTCACGCCGATTGCCGTGGCGCCGACGCCGTTCGCGATCACTGCGCTACCAATAGCGACCGCCTGGTTAGCCGTCGCACTGACGTTCGTACCAATCGATACTGTGTTGTCAGCGTTGGCCTTCGTGTTCAAGCCAATTGCGATTGAATCAGTACCGGACGTTTCAACCTGACCCAGCTTGTCCGTGGTGCCTACGCCCATTACATCTGTCAAGGCAAACACGGTGGCAGGCGAACCGTCTGCGTTGCTACCGAGTCGCGTCGCTGAAAGCTGCTGCACAGACTTGACCGGCGTTTGCGTGGCAGTTACACCTGCCAACATGGTTTCAACCTGACCCAGGTTGACAGCGTCGTTGTTGCCCGTGGCGTCTGCCACGTTCACGATCCGACGTTGTGCGAACTGCGTACCAACCGATACCGTGTTGTCCACGCTAGCCAGCGAGCCCGTACCCAGTGCCACCGAGTTTGCACCCGTTGCACGCGAATTCAGACCGAAGGCCAGGCCACCTGTTGAGTTGGCGAATGCATTGCCGCCGATTGCCATTGAATCCGTGCCCGTTGCTTGCGCCGTAGCCGCAGAGCTGGCGCCGAAGCGGACATACTTCAAGCTGGAGCTCAGGATCTGGTTAGCGGACGTCGCTGTGCTGATAGCGCTATTCAGCTGTTCAACGTTCACTGCGTCGTTGTTGGCAACGCCGTCAGCTACGTTTGCAACCTTGACCGGCGTGCCTGCTGCACCCAGCGTTACACTGGTCTTGGCAGAGCTGTCGTAGGCCACGAACGCGTTCTGAACCACGCCGCTCGAGTTGAACGTAGCGCCCATTGCCTTCAACTGAGCAACGTTCGTTGCGTCCGTATCAGCTACGCCTGCTACGAGGTTGTGAATCTGCGCGCCAGCTGTGCCGACACCCAATGTCACGCCAGTCCTGGCCGTGCTGTCGTATGCCACGAACGCGTTCTGAACCACGCCGCTCGAGTTCACAATGATGCCTGCTGCTGCCAACTGACCCAGGTTCACTGCGTCCGTTGTCGTGGTACCTGCAACGACTTGGTGAATCTGCGCGCCAACCGTGCCCGTACCCAGCGTCACGCCGGTCTTGGCCGTGCTGTCGTATGCCACGAACGCGTTCTGAACCACGCCGCTCGAGTTCACAACGATGCCCGCTGCTTGCAACTGACCCAGGTTCACTGCGTCGGTCGTGGTCGTGCCTGCAACTACTTGGTGAATCTGCGCGCCAACCGTGCCGTTGCCCAGCGTTACGCCAGTCTTGGCCGTGCTGTCGTATGCCACGAATGCGTTCTGAACCACGCCGTTTGTGTCGACATTCAGGCCAGCTGCCTTCAATTGCTCAACGTTCACTGCGTCGTTATTGGCTTTGCCGTCAGCTACGTTTGCGATCGTGACCGGCGTGCCAGCTGTGCCAGCCGTACCCAGCGTAATCTTGTCATGCGCCGAGGTGTCGTACGAAACAGCGTTCGGGTTTGCACCACCGGTAGTCACTGCACTTGCGATTGCCGTCGTCATCTGACCCAGGTTCACTGCGTCCGTTGCTGTCGTGCCTGCAACCACTTGGTGAATCTGCGCGCCAACCGTGCCCGTACCCAGCGTCACGCCAGTCTTGGCCGTGCTGTCGTATGCCACGAACGCGTTCTGAACCACGCCGCTCGAGTTCACAATGATGCCTGCTGCTGCCAACTGACCCAGGTTCACTGCGTCCGTTGTCGTGGTACCTGCAACGACTTGGTGAATCTGCGCGCCAACCGTGCCCGTACCCAGCGTCACGCCAGTCTTGGCCGTGCTGTCGTATGCCACGAACGCGTTCTGAACCACGCCGCTCGAGTTCACAATGATGCCTGCTGCTGCCAACTGACCCAGGTTCACTGCGTCGGTCGTGGTCGTGCCTGCCACTACTTGGTGAATCTGCGCGCCAACCGTACCCGTACCCAGCGTCACGCCAGTCTTGGCCGTGCTGTCGTATGCCACGAACGCGTTCTGAACCACGCCGCTCGAGTTCACAATGATGCCTGCTGCTGCCAACTGACCCAGGTTCACTGCGTCGGTCGTGGTCGTGCCTGCCACTACTTGGTGAATCTGCGCGCCAACCGTACCCGTACCCAGCGTCACGCCAGTCTTGGCCGTGCTGTCGTATGCCACGAACGCGTTCTGAACCACGCCGCTCGAGTTCACAATGATGCCTGCTGCTGCCAACTGACCCAGGTTCACTGCGTCGGTTGTCGTGGTACCGGCAACGACTTGGTGAATCTGCGCGCCAACCGTGCCCGTACCCAGCGTCACGCCAGTCTTGGCCGTGCTGTCGTATGCCACGAACGCGTTCTGAACCACGCCGCTCGAGTTCACAATGATGCCTGCTGCTGCCAACTGACCCAGGTTCACTGCGTCGGTCGTGGTCGTGCCTGCCACTACTTGGTGAATCTGCGCGCCAACCGTACCCGTACCCAGCGTCACGCCAGTCTTGGCCGTGCTGTCGTATGCCACGAACGCGTTCTGAACCACGCCGCTCGAGTTCACAATGATGCCTGCTGCTGCCAACTGACCCAGGTTCACTGCGTCGGTTGTCGTAGTACCGGCAACGACTTGGTGAATCTGCGCGCCAACCGTACCCGTGCCCAGCGTTACGCCAGTCTTGGCCGTGCTGTCGTATGCCACGAATGCGTTTTGAGCCACACCGCTCGAGTTCACGATCAAGCCTGCTGCTGTCAACTGACCCAGGTTCACTGCGTCGGTTGCTGTCGTACCGGCAACCAATTTGTGAATCTGCGCGCCAACCGTGCCGTTACCCAGCGTTACGCCAGTCTTGGCCGTGCTGTCGTATGCCACGAATGCGTTCTGAACCACGCCGTTCGTGTCGATATTCAGGCCAGCTGCCTTCAATTGCTCAACGTTCACTGCGTCGTTATTGGCTTTGCCGTCAGCTACGTTTGCGATCGTGACCGGCGTGCCAGCTGTGCCAGCCGTACCCAGCGTGATCTTGTCGTGCGCCGAGGTGTCATACGAAACAGCGTTCGGGTTCGCACCCGTGCTGGCCGTTGCACTTGCGATTGCGGTCGTCATCTGACCCAGGTTCACTGCATCGGTCGTGGTCGTGCCTGCTGCGACGTTCACGATCTTGCGTTCCGAACCCTTCGCGCCAACAGAGATGACATTGCTTTGCGTGCCATCGCTGCCGTTACCGAGGACCACGCTGTTGCTACCCGACACCTTCGCATTGTTGCTACCCAACACATACGAATTTGTACCTGTTACCGTGCTGTTGTTACCAATGATGAACGATCCATCAGCAAGCGCCATGGACTGGTTGCCCAAGGCCAACGATTGCACGCCGGTAGCACCTGAGTTCTTACCAATGACGATTGCGCGGTCGTTGGCGGACTCTGCGTTTGTACCAATCGCAATACCGTCCGGTGAGTCCACGTCAACAGCGGACGAATTGCCGATCGACAGGCCGCCGTCCGATACCGAGGTTGCGTTGCTGCCGAACGCCATCGAATTCGAACCGTTGGCAATCGTGCCGTAACCCATTGCCACGGAGTTCACGCCGACTGAATTGATGTTCGAACCAATTGCGACCGAGTTCGTGTTGGTCGACGACGTGTTCAAGCCGATAGAAACTGAATCCGTTCCGATTGCCGAGATTGAACCGAGCTTGTTGGTCGGACCGACGGCAATAACCTGATCCAGCGTGATCGGCGTGACGTCACCGAGGAGACCGCCGCTTGCACCGAGGAGAGCCGGGCTGCTTGCGCCCAACAGGGTCGGCGAGCTCTTCAGCGTAGCCTGAAGGCCAGTGCTTTCGTTAGCCAACAGGGTCATGACCTGACCGAGATTGACTGCGTCGGTGTTACCCGTACCTGCTGCCACGTTCGTCAGGCGACGTTCCTTGCCCAGCGCTCCGATAGAAACGGTGTTTGCCTGGTTAGCATTCGAGCCATAGCCGATCGCAATGGAATTGAGCGCAGTAGCCTTGGAGTTCGTTCCGAGAGCGAGCGTTTCGTCACCGCTGGCAAAAGCATTGCCGCCAATAGAGACCGCGTCCTGGCCGCTGGCCTGCGCCTGGCTGCCGCTCATGACCGTGCTGATGCCGATGTACTTGGAGTTCCCAACTGCCGTTGCCAAACCCGCGGTTGCCGAAGTGAGCTGCGAGAGGTTGACTGCGTCATTGGCGGTCGTGCCGTTCGCCACGTTCGAAATCTTGACCGGCGTGCCTGCAGCACCCAGGGTTACTGAGGTCTGGCCCACTTGGTCATAGACGACGCTGTTGGCGGCCGAACCGCCCGTACCCGTTGCCGCGGCAGCAGCCGTCAGCGCGGAATCCAGTGTGTTGTATGTCTTGCCGCCGACCGTGTAGGTCGGTGCCTTGATGGTGCCGTCAGCGTTGACGCCGGCCGAGCCGCCCAATATTGTGGCTACGCTGTTTTCAGCAGCGTACAGTTGTGAACCATTGATAGCGTCTTTGCTCGTCGCACCGACTGTGCCTGCTGCTACGTTCGAGATCTTCGTGCCCGACGCGCCCAGCAACGTAACCAGGTCCTTGCCAGTCGTGCTGTAAGAAACGAACGAGTTCGTCACCGTACCGCTCGTGCCAATGGTCGCGCCCAATGCCTTCAACTGAGCAACGTTGGTTGCGTCCGTGTCAGCAACACCGGCAACGAGGTTATGAATTTGCGCACCTGCGGTGCCAACGCCCAGCGTCACGCCCGTCTTGGCCGTGGTGTCATAGGCCACGAATGCATTCTGAACCACGCCGCTCGTGTTGATGTTCAAGCCTGCTGCTGCCAACTGACCCAGGTTCACTGCGTCCGTAGCGTGCGTGCCGGCAGCCAGATTCGCGATCTGGCGCTGCGTTGTTGCGTTACCTACCGATACCGTGTTTTTGTCGGTTGCAACTGAATCCTGGCCCAGTGCTACCGAACCGGAACCCGATGCGGAGGCGTTCATGCCCAAAGCCATGGCGCCGGAGCCCGTTGCCGAAGCGCTTTGACCGATTGCAACGCCACCGTTGTTGATCGTGTAAGCGTTGGCGCCGATTGCCGTGCCGCCGTTTCCAGCCACTGCAGCCGAACCAAACGCAAGGCTGTCCGAGCTGGCCTGGCTGTTCTGGCCGACGGCCACGCCCGAACCCATTGAGTACGCCGAATCGCCAATCGCGATACCGCCAATCTTGGTGGGGGCCGCTGCGTCTGCATCGACTTCCGAATTGACACCAATCGCTACGCCGTCAGCAATATTGACAGTCGCGTTCGTGCCCGACTTGACGGTGTCGTCAGCCATGGCGACGCCGGCGCCTGCCAGGCTCATGCCGCCGACCGCGATCTGCGTCAGGATAGCCTTGGAGATGGCTGTTTTTGCACGCTTGCTCTTGCTGCGTCCAGTTGCCAGTTCCGAAACTGCGACCCATGATCCCGTCGATTCATTCCAGACTGATTTGTATGACTTGTTCATGCTATGAATACCTTTTTACAAAAATAGAAAATCGCCTTGCGGCTCGGCAGAGATCGATCGCCACCTTTATTCCGGATGGCCAATGCGTTTGCAGCTTCCGCGTAACGCTCGGCGTTCGATGCCTCTTTCGGTTCTTTAATACCGAAGCACTGAAACCGGGGTTACTTGTGAGGCCCGGTTCTTGTGAACGCAAACGAACTATAGATTTGGAACCGAAGCTACTTAATGCGAAAACTCCTAATTTGCGTCTCGCAAACTGAATCCTTGTTTCTCGACATTGATCCTCCGTACGAATCCAGGAAGCCGCGCACCGGTTATTTGGTCAAGTCCATTGCTGGCAAAGGCGAAGAGGCCGGCACACACCCCGCCTCTTAAACGGCCTCATTCAATTAGGATTATTCTTATAAAGAAAAAGCGTTGCACGCTGACAACCGAAGCAACGTCAATTTCGTCATAAATTGTCGAAATTTGTAAAATATAAGTTACTAATAAATATGCCGATTCGATTAATGACCAACAGACTTAATCAATCAATTTATAAAAATGAAAAAGGCCAATTAACGACAAGTCGTTAATTGGCCTTGAAAATACGTGCGAATCCATGCCGTTCGGCAATCTATAAAAACGTTGATCTAGCGGATTAATTTACAGCGACTCCGGGCTGTCAAGCGCCCGTCAACCACGAATCCAGCGTGCCATTATTGAGATGGATTTTAAGAACAGCCTGATAGGCGTCGAACTGCGTTGTAACTGCGCTAACCTGGTTGTTATAGAAATCGCTTTCAGCGGACAACACGTCCAGCAACGTCCGTCGGTTCAGGTGATACCACTGCTCGAAAAACTGCTTGCGGATCAGATCCGATTCCGTGGAAAGCTGGTCGTACAGCTTGGCGCGCGTGCTCATGGCGAGCGCGTCATGGTAGGCATCCCGTACCTTGAATTCCGAGTCGAGCGCCAGCTGGTCGCGCTTATCAAGGCTCGACGAAGCACGCGAGAGCGCTGCGCGCTCGGCGGCACGCTGGCTGCCACCCTGGAATGGCGTCCAGGACAGTTGCAGCATGGTTGACCAGGGCTGACGGTTGCCGAACACGTCCGGCGCCGTATTCTTGTTGATCACCCAGTTCAATTTGGGCATTGAGTCTGCCCGCACCGACTGAGCGTTCAACTTCGCAGCTTCGGCTTCCGCGTCAGCCTGCGCGATTGCCGGGTTCTGCGCCACGGCGCTGACCGCTGAATCTACGCCATCAAGCATGAATTGCCAGTGAACGCCGCCGGGCATGGGAGTGGGCTCTTCGCCTACCAGCTTGCGGACCGCGATCTCTTGCGTGCGCACTTGTGCTGCAACCGTTGCCTGGGACGTCTGGGCCTGCAGCAATCGGGCCTGAGCTTGCGTCAACTCGCTCAGGCGACCCGGGTCGGCCTTGACGATCTCTTCCAGCATTTGCACGAGTTGCGACATGCGCTTCACGTAGTTCTCGCCAATCGCATACACGGCGCGGTTCTTGGCCAGCTCGACCAGGCTGCTCGAGGTGTCGTAAGCATTCTGCTGCGCCAGGGTCTGGTAGTACAGCTCCGCGGCCTGCGCCGTTTTCGTGCGGCTGTCGATGCTCTTGCTCGTCTTGCCAAAGTCATAGATCAGGGTAGTGATCGCAACGCTCGCGGTCGGACGGTTGTACTGGTTGAAGCTCGCGCTGTCGCCGGTAATGGCAGGCGAATTCGCGCCGACCTGGATCTGCGGATAACGCTGGCCCTTCACCTGATCGATGTCGAACTTTGCCGCGTCCCAGTCATTGCGCGCCTGCTTGAGGGCCGGGCTGCGCGCAGCAGCGGCGTCTGCCGCGTTGCGCAGGGCGGCGCGTACTGCCTGCTCCGGCACGACCGCTGTATCGAGGACCGAACGCGACGTGCTGCCGTCGTCCAGCCAGTCCGAATACGTCTGGTCGTTCGAGCGCATGGTGCGCACGGTGCGGCGAATGCCGGCCGGCGGATTGGCCATCACCATGGCCGATCGGGCGTCAAGCGTGGCCTGCACCGATACCTTGTTCGCCATGCCTGCACCTGATACGGACGACGAATCACTGTCTGCTTGTGCAGTGCTGCCCGTAGCCAGCGAGCCTCGCAGTGACTGGAGATCGCTTAGCACGTTGGGCATCCGTGGAGAAACGGCGGATGCTGTTTGCGCCGGGCTGACGGCGCGAATAGGCGACTGCGCCATGCCGATGCGTGCGCTATTGGTAGCGGTAAATTCCGGACGCGGCGCGGAAGGGGCTGACGCAGCGGCCGACGCAGGGACGGCAATCTGCGGCACCGCGGCCTGAACTGCCGGCACGGCGGGTTGCTGCGAAGCTTGCACAATGCCGGCGTTCGCGAAGGCCTGGGCAAAACTGCCCGATAACGGCGGCAAGCTCGCGCCTGAACGCGCGGCCGAGGGTTGCACCGCTTCGCTAGCGCTTGCCTGCAAGGGCTGCATGGCCGCGGGATTCGCTTCAATAGCGCGTGACACCGCAACCGCTTGCGGCGACTCATACACGGCAGCCGCGGCAGGAGCCACCGCCACCGGCTGGGCTCGCGGTGCGCCCGGCGCTATGGCGCGAGCCAGCGCTACCGCCCCGTCCATGTTGTTGTCGACCGAAGCTGCCGGCTGGGTTAGCCGTGACTGCTGCGGCGCCCACGCCATGTCGTCAAGCGCAGACCTGGCCTTTGCGTCCGTTGCGCTGAATGCCAGCCCGATAACACCGCTACCGACCAATACGCCCATCGCGGAGAACAACGTCCGGTTCGGGGTGATGCCATACGGAAGCGCGCCATCAAGCTTGTTTCCGGCGCGGATCAACCGCACTTGGTTTGATTGTGTTGACATGTCGACTTATCTCTCGCGGAACGCTTCACGCGACTTGAAAATGGGTTTCAGCAGGTACGAGAGCACGGTCTTTTCGCCAGTGCGAATTTCGACGTTGCCGGTCATGCCGGGAATGATCGGCAAATGCTTGCCGGCGGCCACGAGTTCGCTTTTATCAGTCAGAACCTGTACCCGGTAATAGATGGCATCGGGTTTGCCCGGCGCCGCTTTCTCGTCCTGCAGCGTGTCCGGGCTGACGTCAATGACATGCCCCTTCAAGCCACCGTAAATCCCGAAGTCGTAAGCAGAAATCTTGACCATGGCCGGGAGTCCCGGATGAAGAAAGGCCACGTCTTTCGGCTGAATACGCGCCTCGACAATCAACTGGTCGGCATAAGGCACGATGCTCATGATCTGCGCGCCTGGCTGAATCACGCCGCCGATAGTCGTAATCTTGATGTCCTTGACCGTGCCCTTGACCGGCGCGACCAGCGTGGTGCGTTCCAGCACGTCAGCGCGTCCTACCAGGTTTTCCTTCGTCTGCGACAACTCGAGGTCGAGGCGCGACATTTCGTCGTTGGCATCGGACTTGTACTTGTTGCGGCGATCCACAATCTGCGACTGCAACTCGTTCGCGCTGCGCTTCATGCGCAGAACTTCGGTCTCCGAAATCAGGCCACGCGCTGCGAGCGGTTCCGTCATGTTGATTTCGTTCATCGCCAGCCCATAGCTTGTTTGAAGCGAAGCCACGGTGTCTTGCAGGGAGCGGCGACGTGATTGATACGTCTGCGTCTCACTCAGGACGACGGCCGGGTCCTTTAGGACATCGTCGGGAAACACGAGGGCCGTGCCATTTGCTTCGGCACGCAGCCGTGCAACCTTGGCTTCGAGACCGATCAGCTTGGAATGACCTTCGGAGTACGACGAATCAGCACGCTTCGGGTCAATGTTCAACAGCAACTGGCCCTTCTCGACTACGTCACCTTCTTTCACATGCATGTCGGCGAGAATTCCGCCTTCCAGGCTCTGAATGATCTGCTCACGCATGACCGGAACCACTTTCCCCTGTCCCTGCGTAACTTCTTCAACGTGGGCAAATTTCGCCCAGATCAACCCGCCAACAATCACGGCGGCAACCAGGTAGAGCATGGCCATGGTGCCGGGGATCGACTGCGCGAGCATCGATTCGCGCAAGTCGTTCATGTAGGCCGTGTGAGCCGGATGGACGTAAGGCGCGGCATTCTTTTTGCGGCCGCCCGGCGTCAGTGAGCGGGCCCAATAGCCCAATCGTGTAAATAATTTCATGATGGTTCCTTGATGGCGCCGTGCGCCTGTGTATCGGTTCCCTGCGCGTGACTCACGGCTGGAGCGGCAGGGTTGCGCAACGCGGCAAGCACTTCTTCCTTCGGGCCATCGGTGACCACTTTTCCTGCATCTATAACCACGATGCGATCAACCAGTTGCAGCAGCGAGGGCCGGTGCGTGACCACGACCAGCGTGGTGCCGCGCGTGGCTTCGGCCAGATCCCTGATGAATGCGCTCTCGGTTTGCGTGTCCATTGCGCTGGTCGGCTCGTCCATCAAAATGAGCGTGGGACGCGCGATAAGGCAGCGAGCGATGGCGACAAGTTGCTTTTGACCGCCCGACAAACCGTCGCCGTTTTCGCCGATCTGCATGTTCCAGCCGTGTGGATTGCCAGCGGCTATTGCGTCGAGTCCGGTCAGCTTGGCTACTCGCAGCAACTCGTGGATGCTTGCATCGGGACGGCCAATCATCACGTTCTGACGAAGCGATCCATAAAACAGGCGGCTGTCCTGTGACACATAGCCCACCTTTTCGCGCCAGTCGGCCGGATCGACTTGCGTGATATCGATGCCGTCGCTGAACACCTGGCCGCTCGTCGGACGATAAAGATTCGACATCACGCGCAGCAACGATGACTTGCCGCTACCTACGCGGCCCAGAATGGCGACGCGTTCTCCCGCACGAATGTCGATGTTGATGTTCTTCAGGAATTCAGGCGGCTTCATGCCGTTCTGAACCGGGTAGTGGAAGCCCACCTGACGGAGCTCGATCGCGCCGCTGATACCCGGGTTGTTCAAATACTGGACGTCCGGATCGCGTTCCACCGGTTTCTTCATCAGCCCGCTGAGCGAGTCGAGTGCAGCCTTGGCTTGCTGGAAGCGCACAGCCAGACCGGCCACTTGCGCCAGCGGCGCCAATGCTCGCGAAGCCAGGATCACAGAACCGATCAACGCGCCCTGCGTCAGCTTGCCTGCGGAAATCATGTACACGCCGGCCACCACGATCATCACCGTTTCGAACTGCGTGATCCACGAGACGAAGTTCATGGCGAGCGCCGAGAGATGCTTCGATTTCATCGAAGTGTCAGACGCCTTGGCTGAAAACAGTTCCCAGCGTTCCTGCATGTAACGCTCGCCGCCAGTGGCCTTCAGCGTTTCAATGCCTTCCACGCTTTCAATCAGGACACCTTGCTTGAGCGACGATTCGCGCAGGTTTTCCTTCATCACCTTCTTGAGCGGCCATTGAATCAACACGCTCACGCCGATGATCACGGGGACCAGCAGCAGCGGGATAAACCCAAGCATGCCGCCGATCATGAAGATCACCGCGATATACAGGAACGTGAAGGGCAAATCCGACAACGTGGCGAGCGTGGCTGAAGCGACGAAGTCGCGTACCGATTCAAACTCGCGCAACTGGTTGGCAAACGAGCCCGACGATGCCGGCTTGTGCTCCATGCGAATCGCGAGCGCCTTCTTGAACAACATGGCGCCCATGATCAGATCGGCTTTCTTGCCGGCGACATCGAGCACATGAGCCCGGACGTTTCTTGCAATGAACTCGAACAGCATGGCGATCGCCACGCCAATCGCGAGCGACCACAAGGTGACAAACGCCTGGTTCGGGACCACGCGGTCATAGACGTTCATCGTGAAGAAGGTGCCGGCCAGCGCGAGCACATTGATCAGCAGCGCACCAAGGGCGGCGCTCCAGTAATAACGGCGATAACGCCACAACGTACTCAACAGCCAGTGGCCGTCCGACTTCTCCTCAGGTATGCCTGCGCGGATGTCGACCTTGCCAACGGGCTTCACCAGCATCGCAAAGCCGGTGTAGTTGGCTTTGAGCTGGCTGACGCCGATGGAGACGACCTTCGAGCCCGTCTCCGGCAGCACCACCAGGTAGGCGGCTTCCATTTCGTCCTGGGCCGGTTGCTGGCCTTCCTTGATTTCAGCGGCCGGCTTGATGACCTTGACGTCGTTGGGCGCGCGGCCGAGCAGGACGCAACCACCGTGATCCTTGCGGAACAGGATGACCGGCAGCAACATGGGCGACACTTCGTTGGGCTGGCGTTCGACCACGCCGACATTGAAACCCGACTGCTCCATGGCGAGCTGTGCTTGCTTGGGGGAAATGAATCGTCCCGCGGGCAGGCCCGAGAGCATTGCCGCTTCGCTGGTCGGCTTGCCGTGATAGGCGGCCATCCATACGAGACTTTTCAACAGCGTGTCGTCAACCTTCGTCGATAGCGCCAATGCATCGTCGCCGTCCGGTTGAATGGGCGTTATCGCGCCCGGTACTTCATTTTTCATGGCATTTGACTTTTGAGCGTCCGGTGAGGAGGCTTGGGCCTCCGGACCGGCCGGGGTGGATACGTCGTTCGGTAACGACGCGGAACGATTCGTCGCGGGATGCATTTATTTCAGCGGATGCATTATCTGCACGGGCTCGGACACCGAAAATAAGAAGCGTCCTAAATACAAACAGCGAAGGGAATCCGTAATTGCTGCTCAGCGCACTGACTTAATGCGATGAGTTGATTCTCGTCGTCGGAGGCTCAGAGAACCATGAGAATGGTCCTAATTAAACGGATGCCGAACTCTTGAGTTGTTCGTGAACATGAGCTGAAAAATCAGCGGCTTACGCCTACTTAAACGAATAGCGATGGGGAATTCGGATGGGACGGCCAGACGCAAAAATGCCGGCGCGCGGGCCGGCATTTTGATTAACGAAGCAGAACGTAACGATGATTAAAATGGCGTCATAACAACAAGAAGCGTCGCACCAGCAAATCCGGGGACGGGAAATTCGTTAAACATTCTGTGCCGCTTGTGAGAATGCTTATTTTCGCCTCGTTAAACCGCCCGGGAAAAACATCGCAATAAGCGTGAGAAATAAGCACGAGCAGGACGATGCCCGGGTTGGCGTGCTTTAAGCTGCGAGGCTATGTCTCAATGAGGAAACCCCTCCATGTCAACCTCCCCTGTCGTGCTGGAAATCTGTGCGGGTTCGGTTACCTCATGCCTGGCGGCGCAAGAAGGCGGCGCGAGCCGTGTCGAGTTTTGCGACAACCTGCTGGAAGGAGGCACTACCCCTTCATACGGCGCCATCGCCAGCGCGCGCGAAAAACTGCAGATACAGTTGAACGTCATCATCCGCCCGCGCGGTGGTGACTTTCTATATTCAAATGTCGAGTTTGACGTGATGGCGCGAGATATCCTCGCCTGCAAACGGCTCGGCGTCGACGGCGTGGTGATCGGGTTGCTCACCGCCGACGGTGATATCGATGTGCCTCGTACCCGGCATCTGGTGGAACTGGCTGCGTCCATGCCGGTCACGTTTCACCGGGCGTTCGACGTAGCGCGTGATCCGTTTGAAGCGCTGGAAGACGTCATTTCCACAGGCTGCAACCGCCTCCTCACCTCCGGACAGGAAGCCAGTGCACCGGAAGGTGCTGCGCTCCTCAGCAAGCTGCGTGAGGCCGCCGGGGAGCGCCTGGTGATCATGCCGGGCGCCGGCGTGCGGGTGAACAATATTGCGCAACTGGTCGCGCAAACCGGTTGCGTCGAGTACCACACCTCCGGACGCGTGCCCTTCCCCAGTGGCATGCGCTATCGCAATGAACGGGTAAAAATGGGCGGTCCGGGACAGGATGAATACGCGATCGTGGAGACGTCGGCTGACCTGGTGAAACAGATTCTTTCTGAAGCGAATCAAGCGTGGCAACACGTGCACCGCTTGACGTGACCATGCGGTAACGCAATTTAGAACGGCTTGATCACCACCAAAAGCGTCGCACCGAGCAGCCCGAGGATGGGAAACTCGTTAAACAGTCTGTACCACTTGTGCGAACGTTTATTTTCGCCACGTTGAAACCGCCCGAGCAAAACCCCGCAATAAGCGTGATAAATAATCACCAGCGCGACAATGCCCAGCTTGGCGTGCATCCATCCCTGCCCGCGCCCGATTCCCATTACCAGCAGCAGCCACAAGCCGCATGCCAGCGCCGGCACAGCAATAAACGTCATGAAGCGGAACAGCTTGCGCGCCATCTGCAGCAGTCGCCGCGTGGCTGCCGCGTCGGTTTCCGACGCGAGGTTGACGAAAATTCGCGGCAGGTAGAACAGGCCGGCGAACCACGAAGCCACTAATACTATGTGCAGCGATTTGATCCAGAGCATCGGAGGCATTTTCTCGATTTATTGGCGTATTTCGCCGTGGCCCAGCACCACGTATTTCAACGACGTGAGTCCGTCCAGTCCAACCGGGCCGCGCGCATGCAGTTTGTCGTTCGAGATGCCAATTTCGGCACCCAGGCCGAATTCGAAACCATCGGCGAAACGCGTTGAGGCATTCACCATCACGCTTGCCGAATCGACTTCACGCAGGAAACGCATCGCACGGTCGTGGTCTTCCGTGACGATCGCATCCGTGTGATGCGAGCTATAGGTGTTGATGTGATCGATAGCTTCGTCAAGATCGTTCACCAGCTTGATCGACAGGATGGGGCCGAGATATTCGGTGCTCCAGTCGGCCTCGGTGGCGTCCACGAGCGGGCCGCTGAATTTTGCCTCGTTCAGCACGGCGCGCGCCGCGGCATCCACGCGCAGTTCCACCTCTTTTGCCTGGAACGCCTTTGCCAGCACCGGCAGCGCCTGAGCCGCAATGCTGCGCGCCACCAGCAGCGTTTCCATGGTGTTGCAGGTGCCGTAGCGATGCGTCTTGGCGTTGTCGCACACGTTGAGCGCCTTGTTGAGATCCGCGCGGTCGTCCACGTAGACGTGGCAGATGCCATCGAGGTGCTTGATCATCGGCACCCGGGCTTCTTCCATCAATCGCGCGATCAGGCCCTTGCCGCCGCGCGGCACGATGACATCGACGTATTCGGTCATGGTGATCAGCTTGCCCACCGCCGCGCGATCCGCCGTCGCCACGACCTGCACCGCGTCCTGCGGCAAGCCGGCCGCTTCCAGCCCTTCACCAATCAATTTCGCCAGCACCGTATTGCATTCCAGCGCCTCGGAACCGCCGCGCAGAATGGTCGCGTTGCCGGATTTGAGGCAAAGCGCGGCTGCGTCGATGGTCACATTCGGACGCGATTCATAAATGATCCCGATCACGCCGAGCGGCACGCGCATCTGGCCGACCTGAATCCCGCTCGGCCGAAATTTCAACCCGCTGATTTCACCGATAGGGTCAGCCAGCGCGGCCACTTGCCGCAAGCCTTCGATCATCGTATTCAGCGCTTTATCGGAAAGCGTCAGGCGGTCGATGAACGCGGCGTCATGGCCTTTGTCGCGAGCGTGGGCGAGATCTCGCGCATTCGCGTCCTTCAACGTGGCGCGCTCGCGTTCTATCGCGTCGGCGACCGCGTTGAGTGCGGCGTTTTTCGCAGCCGTCGACGCGCGCGCCATCGCGCGTGAAGCCTGGCGCGCGCGGCGGCCGAGGTCGGTCATGTATTCGTCGATGTTGGTCATCGTCATTCTCTTGGGTTCGTTCGACGCTTGATGTGGCGAGGCTGTCAGATCGGACGGCATGCCAGCAACCGATTTTAAGCCGTTGTCAGGCTGGGCGCTTAGTAGCCGGCGCGGCTGCGGGCGGCTTGCCGTGCAGTGGACTGCCCGACGACGCGACGGTCATCGCGAGTTCGAACATGCCGTCCCACGGATCGGGCGGCGGATCGCCTGGGTTTGCGCTGCCTCGCGGACCGCCACCGCCGGATAATCCCTTCACCTGCCTGTCCAGCTTCGCCGCCAGCGACAATGCCTTTTCAAGCGCCGCTTCGCTCACGCGCGAGAGCGCGGGTCCGATCAGCCGCTCGCGAGGTCCCCAGACGCGGTTTTCGCGTAGCAGCGTGGCGAGCGGCTTGCCCGCCGCAACGCCGCGTTTCATGCGCAGCAGCGTGCGGATTTCTTCCACCAGCGCCCAGATCACGAGCGTGCCGGCTTCGCCCTCGCCCTTCAGGCCGTCGAGCATGCGCGTCAAGCGGCCGACGTCGCCGGTCAGCATGGCTTCGTTGAGCTTGAACACGTCATAGCGTGCGACGTTGAGCACCGCGTCATGGATCTGTTCGAACGTCAGCACGCCTGCGGGATGCAGAAGCCCAAGCTTCAGGATTTCCTGATGCGCGGCAAGCAGATTGCCCTCCACCCGTTCCGCGATAAACACCAGCGCCCGCCGTCCGTCCTCGCCCGGCGCCACGCGCTGGTTTTGCGCGCTCAGCCGCTGGCCGATCCACATGGGCAACTGCGCACGCTCGACCGGATCGATCTTCATCATCACGCCCGGCCCGCTCAGCGCTGTGAACCACGCGGACTTTTGCGTGGCGGCATCGAGCCGTGGCAAGGTGATAAGCGTGAGGACGTCGGGGTTATCGGCGGCGGCCAGGGTTTTCAACGCCTCGCCGCCTTCCTTGCCCGGCTTGCCGGTGGGAATGCGCAACTCAACCAGTTGGCGGTCGCCGAAGAGCGACATCGACTGGCTCGCGCCCAACAACGAACTCCAGTCGAAATAACGGTCGACGACAAACACCGATCGATCCGTGAAACCCTGCGCCCGGGCCGCCGCGCGAATCTTGTCGCACGCTTCCTGCGCGAGCAGATGCTCGTCGCCATAGACAACGTACAAGCCCTTCAGGCCTTTCGCGAGGTGCGCGTCGAGCGCGTCGAGTCGAAGTTGCATGGTTTTTCGTGACGTTCCGGCGCTTAGAGCGGCGGCACAGGCAACGGCGCACGCGGCGCGATGCCCGGCAAAGCCTCGCTCGGCGCCGGATGCAGCGAACGCACCACTGCAAGCCGGCGCGTCAACTGGTCCACAGCGTCGAACTGCATGTCGCGATACAGCGTCTGCGCTTCAATACCCTTCGCCAACGTGAACTGATCGCTATATGTCAGCGCCCGGTTCAGCGAAATCACGCTCGGCGGAATCAGCAAGGTACCGTCGGCGCCCACCATCGAATAATTCAGGTTGTAGTCGAGTTCGTACTCCTGCACGACGCCTTGTGCATTCAGACTCAAGGTCTTCATGCCGTTGCCGCCGGTCAGCGAAAGGATGGCGTCGGGTTTTTCCGACACCTTGACGATCACGGTGTCGCTGCCGCCTTCCACTACTCGCTGGAGGCGTCCAAGCATTTCCGGCGTGCCGCCGCTAATGGCGAGCCGCTTGAACGCGTAGTCCTGCTGCCCGCGCAACTGGAAGCCGCAGGCGGACAGCAGCACCGCGCTGCACGCCAGCGTCAGGATCGAGCGCCGGCTGATCGCGCGCTTCGTCGTCGTGTTGGTCGAATTCAAGCTGACAGCTTTCCTGCTCACAACGTCCTCCAGGATTTTCATGGCGCGCGATCTCCGGCTCATACGACCACGTTCACCAGCCGGCCCGGCACCACGACGACCTTCTTCGGCGTGCGCCCTTCCGAAAACTTCGCAAACATTTCATGGGCGACCGCCGCCTTTTCGATGTCCTCGCGCGATGCATCTTTCGCCATGATCAGCGAGCCACGCACCTTGCCGTTGACCTGCAAGACCAGCTCGATTTCAGCTTGTTCAAGCGCGGCTTCATCCACTTTCGGCCAGGATGCGTCGAGCAAACCGCCATGCAGATCGGCATAACCGAGTTCTTGCCACAACTGGAACGTGATATGCGGCACGACCGGATACAGCACACGCAGCAATACGCCGAAGGTTTCGGTCAGCACGGCGGGCGTTGCGTCCTTCGCGCTATCCACGGCATTCAGCATCTTCATGGCCGCCGAGACGACCGTGTTGTACTGCAAGCGGCCGTAGTCGAAATCGGCCTGCTTCAGGATGGTGTAGATCTCGCGGCGCAGCGTGCGATCGGAGTCGTTGAACTTCGATGAATCGAGCTTGGCATGTGTTTTAAGCGCATCGGCACGGCCATGCGCGAGTTGCCACACGCGGCGCAGGAAGCGGCTCGCGCCTTCCACGCCCGTACCCGACCACTCGAGCGACTGCTCGGGCGGCGCAGCGAACATGACGAACAGACGCGCGGTGTCGGCGCCGTAGGCATCGATCAGCAATTGCGGATCAACACCGTTGTTCTTCGACTTCGACATCTTCTCCACGCCGCCGATCACCACCGGCTTGCCATCGGCGTTCAGCACCGCGCCGACCGGGCGGCCTTTGTCGTCGTGCGTGACGGTTACGTCGACGGGGTTGATCCACGTCTTCTTGCCCGCCGCGTCTTCGCGGAAATAGGTTTCGTTCAGCACCATGCCCTGCGTGAGCAGGTTCTTCGCCGGCTCGCCGAACTTCACCAAGCCCAGGTCGCGCATGACCTTGGTCCAGAAACGCGAATACAACAGGTGAAGAATCGCATGCTCGATCCCGCCGATGTACTGATCCATCGGCATCCAGTAATCGGTGCGTTCGTCGACCATCGACGTGGCGTCCGGCGCGGCATAACGCGAGAAATACCAGGCTGAATCGACGAAGGTGTCCATGGTGTCCGTCTCGCGCTTCGCCGGTGCGCCGCACTTCGGGCACGTGCAATTGACGAAGGCTTCGGATTTGGCGAGCGGATTGCCCGTGCCGTCCGGCACCAGGTCTTCCGGCAACACGACCGGCAGATCAGCTTCCGGCACGGGCACATCGCCGCAAGTCGCGCAGTGGATGATCGGGATCGGCGTGCCCCAGTAGCGCTGGCGCGAAATGCCCCAGTCCCGCAGACGCCAGGTGATTTGTTTATCGCCGAGATTTTGCGCTTTCAGGTCGGCGGCGATTGCGCTGGTCGCGTCTTCGAAACCGAGGCCGTCGTACTTGCCGCTGTTGATCAGCGTGCCCACGCCCTTCTCGCCGTACCACTCTTCCCAGGCGTCCGTGCTGTAGGTCTTGTCTTGCACCGCGACCACTTGCTTGATCGGCAGCGCGTATTTTTTCGCGAATGCGAAATCGCGTTCGTCATGGGCCGGCACGCCCATCACGGCGCCTTCGCCGTAGCTCATCAGCACGTAATTGCCAATCCACACTTCGACCTTTTCCTTCGTCAGCGGATGCGTGACGAAGAAGCCGGTCGGCATGCCCTTCTTTTCCATCGTCGCGACGTCGGCTTCAGCCACGCCGCCGCGTTTGCATTCTTCGATGAACGCCTGCAAACCCGCGTTATCGCGAGCAAGGCGCGTGGCGAGCGGATGTTCAGCAGCAACGGC
This sequence comes from Caballeronia sp. LjRoot34, assembly GCF_964253815.1. Lineage (NCBI taxonomy): Bacteria > Pseudomonadati > Pseudomonadota > Betaproteobacteria > Burkholderiales > Burkholderiaceae > Caballeronia > Caballeronia sp. LjRoot34. The sequence goes on along the minus strand of NZ_CAXUSB020000001.1, from coordinate 537,437 downwards.
AGCGAAGGTCACGCCCATGATGGTGTCGGCGCGCGTGGTGAACACGCGCAGCAATTTGCTCTCGCCGTCGATCTCGTACGGGAAGCCGAAATTCACGCCGAAGCTCTTGCCGATCCAGTTCTGCTGCATCACCTTCACGCGCTCGGGCCAGCCGAGGCCTTCCAGGTCGCCGAGCAACTGATCCGCGTAATCCGTGATGCGCATGTAGTACATCGGGATTTCGCGCTTTTCCACCAGCGCGCCCGAACGCCAGCCGCGCCCGTCGATGACTTGTTCGTTCGCAAGCACCGTCTGGTCTTCCGGGTCCCAGTTGACCGTCCCGGTCTTCTTATACGCAATGCCCTTTTCCAGCATCTTCAGGAACAGCCACTGGTTCCATTTGTAGTACTCGGGCTTGCACGACGCAATTTCACGCGACCAGTCGATAGCCAGCCCCATCGACTGCATCTGCTTCTTCATGTAGTCGATGTTGTCGTAAGTCCACTTCGCCGGCGGCACGTTGTTCGCCATCGCGGCGTTTTCTGCCGGCATGCCGAACGCGTCCCAGCCCATGGGCATCAGCACGTTGTGGCCGTTCATGCGCAGGAAGCGGTACATCACGTCGTTGATGGTGTAGTTGCGCACGTGGCCCATGTGCAACTTGCCCGACGGGTACGGCAACATGGACACGCAATAGAACTTGGGCTTGTCGCTGATTTCGGTCGCCCGGTAGACATCTTTCGCGCGCCAGTCGCTTTGCGCTGCGGATTCGACGTCGGCGGGTACGTATTTATCTTGCATGGTGTGGTTTTTGGCGGTTTTGCCTTTCGGCGTTGCGGCAGTACTGCCTGGCGGCGGTGCTCGGCTGGCGTCGGTTGCGGGTTCTGCCCGGATTCTGCCCGGGCTTTGCCAGGATCGCAGCCCCTCGGGCCGCTGCCTGGCGCTATTCCAACCCCGGTTGGGCGCGCCCGCGCGGCCAAAACGCGATTATACCGTTGGGGCAGAAGGTTCCGGCAGTGTGCGTTCCAGCGCCTTGGGCTTGCGTCGCGCATGGGACTTTTATCCCGGCGAAGCGCTGCAGTCGAGGGCTCTGCGTTGGTTTGGCTTTGGAGCGTCGGTTTGGCTTTGGAGCGTCACTCGTCCAGGTGCTAATGCGCCGGCTTCACCTGATCCGTCACGAAGCCGATCTTGTTCAGCCCCGCGCCCTGCGCCGCCCCCATCACCTGCGCGATCACGTCGTAGCGCGTGTCCTTCGACGCCCGCAAGTGAATCTCCGGCGGCGTTGCGCGTTTGCCTTCAGCTGCGAACTGGCTTCGCATCTGCTCGAGCGTGATCGGCTTATCGTTCCAGTAGAGCTTGCCGGTGGCATCGATGGAAAGCGTGATCGTGTCCGGCGTCTCGTGCGCGGCTTGCGACGCGACCTTCGGCAAATCAAGCCGGATAGCATGCGTGAACAACGGCGCCGTGATGATGAAAATCACCAGCAACACCAGCATGACGTCGATCAACGGCGTCATGTTGATCTCCGCCATTGGCGCGCCGTTCGATTTCTTGTCCAGTCCGCCGAATGCCATGATGTGCTCGTCCGGATGCGTGGTCTTGAAGGGTCAGGTCTGAATACCGCGACGTCTTAGACCGCGTGGTCTTGAACGACGGGTGCGCTCTTGACGCGGCGCGGCGCCACACCGCTTGTATAGGCGTGCAGGTCGTGCGCGAAACCGTCGAGTTCTTCCGAAATCTGCCGCACGAGCCGCCCCAGCACGTTGTACGCAAGCACGGCGGGGATTGCCACGACCAGCCCGAACGCGGTCATGATGAGCGCCTCGCCGACCGGGCCGGCTACGTTCTCGATCATCGCCTGTCCGCTCGCCGCAATACTTCCGAGCGCGTGATAAATGCCCCACACGGTGCCCAGCAAGCCGACGAACGGCGCCGTACTCCCCACCGACGCCAGCAAAACCTGCCCGAACTCAAGCCGCCGCTGAGATGCCAGCAACGCATGCCGCAACGCGCGCAATACCCGCTCGCCGGGCTCCACATGCGCGATCAGCGCCCCCGGCATTTCCGCTTCCGTGGCTCGCCATGCAGCAACCGCGAGCGGCAGATACACGCGCTCCCGATCCACTTTTCGCAATTCCGCGATGCCCTCGGCCAGCGTCGGCGCCTGCCAGAAACGCTGCACGGCTCGCGGCCCCTGACGCTTCGCGCGCACCAAAACCCACGCCTTCACGATGAGAAAACACCAGCTCGCCACCGACATGGCCAGAAGCACGCCCGCGACGCCATGCGTGATGCCGTCGCTGCTCTGCAGGTAATGGATGATGCCGGTTGTAGCCATCGGAAAAAACCCCGGGGTTTGGGTGGCTCAGAATCAGCTCAGAATCGGGCTCAGCGCAAACCGAGCACGTCTTGCATATCGAAGAAACCGCGCTCGCGGCTCGCAAGAAAGCGGGCGGCGCGCAACGAGCCCTGCGCATAAGACAGACGGTTGGACGACTTGTGCGTGATCTCGACCCGCTCGCCAATGCCCGCGAACAACACGGTGTGATCGCCGACAATGTCGCCGCCGCGAATCGCAGCGAAACCGATGGTCGATGGGTCGCGTTCCCCCGTCACCCCTTCGCGGCCGTACACGGCGCAATCCTTCAACTCGCGGCCGAGCGCGTGCGCAATGGTTTCACCCATTGCAAGCGCAGTGCCCGAGGGTGCGTCAACCTTGTGCCGGTGATGCGCCTCGATGATCTCGATGTCGTAACCTTCGGCAAAATGCTTTGCCGCGAATTCGAGCAGCTTGAGCGTCACATTCACGCCCACGCTCATGTTCGGTGCGAACACGATCCCGATTGTTTCGCCGGCCGCACGCAAGCGGACTTTCTGCTCATCGCTGAAACCGGTGGTACCGATCACCATTTTCACGTTATGCCGCAACGCCGCTTCCAGATGCACGAGCGTGCCTTCGGGACGCGTGAAGTCGATCAGCAGGTCCGCGTTGGCGAAAACCTGCTCAATATTGTCAGTCAGCAAAACGCCCGTCTCTTGCCCGAGGAACGCGCCCGCGTCCTGGCCGAGTTGCGGCGATCCGGTTCTGTCGAGCGCACCGGCCAGCGTGGCGTTGGCGTCCTTGAGAACGGTTTCTATGAGCATGCGGCCCATGCGGCCCGATGCGCCGGCAATGGCGATTTTCATGGCGTGTCTCGCGTGAGTTGGGGCGATGAAGTCAGAAGCATGGCAGCGATACGACAGATACGGCGGCCGCATGGCACACGGCCGCCCGAACAGGACAGGTCTCGACGAAACCAGACAAAGCAGGCGGGCAACGTACGTCGGCCCGCCGTTCTGCTTAGTTGGTGGTCGTTGCCGGCACGGAGGACGCGCCTAAACCGTTGCTCGTGTTCGCCGGGGCAGGCGACGTGCCTTGCGGACCCACAGCGGTGCTGTCCGGGATCGTGATCGTATTCGGACGACGTTGCAGCTGGATCTGCGAGTTGCCTGCCGCGTTGACGTTCGGCGGCAATCCCGGGTTGCCCGGCACCGTCGGCATGGCCGACGAGCGGGTGCGGCCCGTGGGTGCCTGCACGGCGTCGGTCGCGCGATTGGCGGCTTGAGCGGCTTGCTGGTTGGCGTCGCCGGCAAATGCGTTCGACGCATTCGATGCATCCGGCTGGACGCCCGACGCACTCGCCGTTCCCGCGACCGCTGCGCCGCTAGCGGACGTACCCGCTGCAGCAGCTGCGTCCGTTGCGCTGGCGCCGCTGGCTGAAACGGCCGTGGCCGCAGCCGTAGCGGCGGTGAGCTTGCGGCCCTTGTCGCCGTCAATTTCGGCAAGCAATTCGAGATTCGAAGGCAAACCCTCGCCACCCGACCAGCTCGCTACGTGATCGCCCGCGAACAACACGACGAAATCACGCTGCTGCACGACCGACGTGGAACCCCGCTTGAAGTAGAAAACGTAGTCCCAGCGATCCGCATGGAACATGTCCGCCAGCAACGGCGTGCCCAGCAGCGTCTTCACCTGGTCGCGCGTCAGGCCGACCTTCATCTGGCTCGCCGCTTCCGCTGAAACGAAGTTCCCCTGCACAACCGTGATCCGATACGGTGTGATGCGCTGCGCGATGCTTTGCGTAACGCTATCGTAAGCGGAACAACCAGCCAGGACGGTCATAGTGGCGGCAGCGATCAAGGTTCCGCGCATACGACGGCTCTCCCGGCTATTCAATAAAGATTTTAGAAACATTTCACCCTTCATTTCACCCTTCGCCTGGCCCATCGCCCGTGGGGGCGCAAGAAGTTTCGGAGTCTTTCGGAGATCGCGCCATTTCGTTCGGATGGTGACCGGAACGGTAAAAACGCATTACTATGAGAACCTTGAATTGTACTCTAGGGATGCCTAGCGATGACCAATCCCGCCGATCTGAAAAATATCGGGCTGAAGGCAACCTTGCCCCGGCTCAAGATCCTTGAGATTTTCCAGCATAGTCCTGTGCGTCACCTGACTGCAGAAGACGTGTATAGAAACCTGTTGCACGAAGAACTCGACATCGGTCTCGCCACCGTGTACCGCGTGCTTACGCAGTTCGAGCAAGCCGGCCTGCTGACGCGGAGTAATTTCGAGTCGGGCAAAGCCGTGTTCGAGCTGAACGAAGGGACCCATCATGACCATCTGGTGTGTCTGGACTGCGGCAGGGTGGAAGAGTTCTTCGACGCTGAAATCGAAAGCCGTCAGCAGGATATCGCGAAGGAGCGCGGCTTCAAGCTGCACGAGCACGCGCTTGCACTGTATGGCACGTGTACGAAGGAGCAGTGTCCACACAGAAAGAACTGATTTCAATTAACCGTTCGTGCGTGTGGTTCAGCGCGCAACGTGTAAAAAAGCCGCCGGTTCTTGCAAACCGGCGGCTTTTTTTCAGCTTGATTTCAGATCAACAACGCTGCATCACTTCGCATTAGCCAGTGCTACGGCCGTGTCCAGCATGCGGTTCGAGAAGCCCCACTCGTTGTCGTACCAGCTTGATACCTTCACCAGACGGCCCGACACCTTCGTGAGCGTCGCGTCGAACGTGGATGAAGCCGGGTTGTGGTTGAAGTCGATCGACACCAGCGGCGCGGTGTTGTAGCCCAGGATGCCCTTCAACGAGCCTTCCGATGCTTCCTTCATGATCGAATTCACTTCGTCCACCGTCGTGTCGCGTGCAGCAATGAACGACAGATCCACGATCGACACATTGATGGTCGGCACGCGAATAGCGTAACCGTCCAGCTTGCCGTTCAGTTCCGGCAACACCAAGCCCACCGCCGACGCAGCACCCGTCTTCGTCGGGATCTGGCTATGCGTGGCCGAGCGCGCGCGACGCAAATCCTCGTGATACACGTCCGTCAGGACCTGGTCGTTCGTGTACGCATGGATAGTCGTCATCAGGCCGTTCACCAGGCCGATCTTGTCGTTGAGCGGCTTGACCAGCGGCGCGAGACAGTTCGTTGTGCACGATGCGTTCGAGATCACCGTATCCGACGCCTTCAGCACGTGATGATTCACGCCATAGACAATGGTTGCGTCAACGTCCTTACCGCCCGGCGCCGAGATGATGACCTTTTTCGCGCCAGCCTTGATGTGCGCGCTGGCCTTTTCCTTCGTTGTGAAGAAGCCGGTGCATTCCATCACGACGTCCACGTTCAGCTCGCCCCACGGCAATTCGCCCGGATTGCGGGTGGCCAGTACGCGAATCCGGTCGCCATTGACCACGAGGTAGTCGCCATCCACCGACACAACGCCGGGGAACTTGCCGTGCGCCGTGTCGTACTGCGTCAGGTGCGCGTTCGTGTTGGCGTCGCCGAGGTCATTGATGGCAACAATCTCGATGTCGTGCTTCTTGCCGTTTTCATACAAGGCGCGCAGCGTATTGCGGCCGATCCGGCCGTAGCCGTTGATTGCAACGCGAATCGTCATGATCTATCTCCTGATGGCTGAAAAAAGGTTCCAGTTCGCTGCTGCCGGGTTCGCTGGGTTGGCTGGGTCATAAGCGCTGACCCAGCGCCCTGTCAGCCCGCGAGCGCGGCTTTCGCCGTCTCCACGACATGCTCGACGGTAAAGCCGAAATACTTGAAAAGCTCGCCGGCGGGCGCGGATTCGCCGAACGAATCGATGCCCACCACGCCGCCTTCGAGACCCACGTACTTACGCCAGAAATCGGTCACACCCGCTTCGATCGCCACGCGCACGACGCCCTTCGGCAGCACGCGGTCGCGATATTCCTGATCTTGCAGATCGAACGCATTCGTACACGGCATGGACACGATGCGCGCGCCAATGCCTTCCTGCGCCAGTTTCTCGCCGGCCTTCAGCGCCAGTTCGACTTCCGAGCCCGTTGCGATCAGGATGATCTTGCGTGCCGGGATGTCGTCGTTCCAGTCGCGCAGCACGTAGCCGCCCTTCGCAATATTCGCAATCTGCACGTCGTTACGCGGCGAGAACAGCAGGTTCTGACGCGTGAAGATCAACGCTGACGGGCCCTTGTGCTCAATGGCATGCGTCCATGCGACGGCGGTCTCGACAGTGTCCGCCGGACGCCACACTTGCAAGTGCGGAATCAGCCGCAAGCTCGACGTTTGTTCCACCGACTGGTGCGTCGGACCGTCTTCGCCCAGGCCGATCGAATCGTGCGTGAACACGAAAATGGACGGCGCTTTCATCAGGGCGGCCACGCGCAGCGCGTTGCGGCTGTAGTCCGAGAAGGTCAGGAACGTGCCGCCAAACGGCCGATAACCGCCATGCAGCACAATGCCGTTGATGGCAGCGCTCATCCCGAATTCGCGCACGCCGTAGTTGATGTGGTTGCCCCACTGGATCTCGTTCGTGTTCTCACCGGCGCGCACCGGCTTCGATGCCTTCCAGTTGGTCAGGTTAGAACCCGTCAGGTCGGCGGAACCGCCCAGCAGCTCAGGCAGCGCCGCAGCGAGGCCGTCGAGCGTCTGCTGCGAAGCCTTGCGCGTGGCAATGGTTTCGCCCTTCTGATTCGCGGCTTCAATAATGTTCTTCGCGTCCTGCGCCCACGTGGCCGGCAGTTCGTCGTTCATCCGGCGCACGAATTCCGCGGCTTCGGCCGAATGCTTCGCGCGGTAGGCATCGAACTGCTTGTTCCATTCCGCTTCCGCGTGCGCGCCCGCTTCCTTCGCGTCCCATGCTGCGTAGACTTCTTGCGGAATCACGAACGGTTCCCAGCTCCAGCCCATTCCTGCGCGTGCATCGGCGATTTCCTTCAGACCGAGCGGCGCGCCGTGCGAATCGTGGCTGCCTTGCTTGGTCGGCGCACCCTTGCCGATAGTCGTACGGCAGCAGATCAGCGTGGGTTTATCCGAGTTCTTCGCTTGCGCAATGGCTGCGTCCACCGCGTCCACGTTGTGGCCGTCTACCGCGCGGATCACGTTCCAGCCGTAGGCTTCGAAACGCTTCGGGGTGTCGTCGTGGAACCAGTGCTCAACGTGACCGTCGATGGAAATACCGTTGTCGTCGTACAGCGCGATCAGCTTGTGCAGCTTGAGCGTGCCCGCGAACGAACAGGCTTCGTGCGAGATGCCTTCCATCATGCAGCCGTCGCCGAGGAACACGTACGTGTGGTGGTCGACGATCTTCGCGCCGTCCTTGTTGAACTCCGCCGCGAGCAGCGCTTCGGCGAGCGCCATGCCGACCGCGTTCGCCAGACCCTGGCCAAGTGGGCCGGTGGTCGTTTCGACGCCCGGCGTGATGCCGTATTCCGGGTGTCCCGGCGTCTTCGAATGCAGTTGGCGGAAGTTCTTGAGTTCGGTGATCGGCAGGTCATAGCCGGTCAGGTGCAGCAACGAGTACAACAGCATGGAACCATGACCGTTCGACAAGACAAAACGGTCGCGGTCAGCCCAGTGCGGGTTGCCCGGGTTGTGCTTCAAGTGACGCGACCAGAGCGCGACGCCGATTTCCGCCATGCCCATTGGCATGCCCGGATGGCCGGAGTTGGCTTGTTGAACAGCGTCCATTGCCAGCGCACGGATTGCGTTGGCCATCAGGCTGGTCTGGCTGGAATTCGGGGTCGTCATGTCGAGTCCGGTAGGTCCTGAAAAAATCCTGGGATGATTCTCGGCGACGCACCGGAGCAAACGATGAAACCACGTTTTCAACACCCGGAGCGACGAGAAACGAAGAGGATCGGAAGCCGGTTATTCTAGCAGACGACTTTGGCGCACTGCCGCGAGGGCCGTCGCGGCGCCGAAGGAATTGGCCGCCAATTGGCCGCCAATTGGCCGCCGCCGCGAACGTAGATCATAACGAACGCTTCGCGCGGGCACGCTCCCTGCACCGGCATAGCGAGCGGACGCGACGTCGCGCAGCAACAGAAATCCGCGCAGCCCTTCTGCCAAAGGGCGTCATGGCACAATGCACTGATCAAGCCGAGCTCGAGGAGAAGCCCTTATGTCCGACCCCCGCCCCGCCGATGTGCCGTGGCTCACGCCTTACCTGACCGTTCGCGATGCCCGTGTCTCCACCGGTTTCTACGAACAGGCGCTAGGTTTTGCGGTGCGTGACAGCGTCAACGACGACGGCGCCGTGATCCACGTCGAGATGACGTATCGCGGACAGTTGATCCTGATGTTCGCCCCCGAAGGCGCCTATGGTTCGCACGCGAAGACGCCGAAAAGCACGGGCCTGATGGCGCCGCAATCGTTCTATCTTTACGTAGACGATGTAGACGCCGCGTTCGCACGTGCAGTCGCGGTTGGCGCGAAGCCGCTGATCGAACCACAAGACCAGTACTGGGGCGACCGTTTTGCGCAGTTTGAAGACCCGGACGGGTATCGCTGGGCAATCGCCCGGCATTTGAATTAGGCTGGGTACGTCGCGTTCACGGTTGTTCGTCGAACCTTGAACGTTGATCAGGTCGCACTCAAGCTCCATCACTTCCCTGCCCGCGCGCTTCACGGCGTCCGGGCGAGTCATTTCATGCCACGTTTCTTTGTTGCCAGTCCGCTCGTCGCGGGCGAAATCATGCCCTTGCCGGACGATGTCGTCCGCCATGTTCACGTCCTGCGCCTGCAAACCGACGACACCGTCCACCTCTTCAACGGCTCGGGCGGCGAATATCGCGCGCGTCTGGTTGAGATCGGCAAGCGGACAGCGACCGTGCAACTCGATGAATTCACCGACCGCGAAGCGGAGCCGCCGTATCGCGTCACGCTGGTGCAAGGTGTGGCGGGCGGCGACAAGATGGATTGGCTGATCGAGAAGGCGGTCGAACTGGGCGTCACGTCCGTCGTTCCGCTCACTGCCGAGCGCGGCGTAGTGCGGTTATCGGGCGAACGCGCGGCGCGTCGGCAAGGACATTGGCAGGCGTTGGTGCGAGCCGCGTGCGAGCAATGCGGAAGAAATCGGGTGCCGGACGTAGCAGTGCCTCAGGACCTGGATAAATGGCTCGGCAATCTGCCGCCCGCCGAAGACGGCGAGTTGCGGTTGCTGCTGTCGCCACGAGCGCAGCTTGGGTTTGCCTCTTTGCCGGCGAGCGCGCCCACCGCGTCCGTAACTATCGCGATCGGGCCGGAAGCCGGATTTTCGCCGGCTGAGGAAGCGGCCATTATCGATGCCGGTTTTGTCACCCTTGGTCTCGGACCTCGCATCTTGCGCACCGAGACGGCGGGTATTGCAGTCCTCGCGGCACTGGCCGCGCGCTGGGGCGGGTGGTGAATTAACCGCGGCATCGCTGCGATCCATCTCGAAATAAAACGCAAAAAAGCCAGTCAGCGCCTGTGTTCAACAGACGATGACCGGCTTTCTAACTTCTCTGCGCCGAGAAAACTCAACGCCTTGCGCATGGAACTTGTTCAGAACTCGGGCGCTTGCCGCTTGCGTTCAGGCGAACGGCTCAGGCGAACGAGTAAAACACCCTGAACGCCACACGCCGTTCGGCCCAGAATTCCGCTGCTTCGCGAAACACGTCGAGCAAGGTCTCGCGCCCTTCCTTGTCAAATTTCTGCGCAACAGGCAGTGCTTCCAGCACGATCACGAAACCCGGCTGCGAACCGGCTTTGTGCACGAGGTCGGTGAGACTGTCGTACAGCGCGTCGTAATTCTTCCCGAAGTGCTTCGGAAACAAAAACGACGTGGCGATGGTTTCGAGCACTTCCTGCTTGCTCTGGGCCTGGCCGCAATACGCGTAGAGAAAATGCTGGCCGAGCTTGCTCGCTTCGTCGGCGAGATCCTGGACCCTGAAAGCGCGGATCGACTGCACGATATTTGATCGTACCGTCTTGAAAAGACTCATAGACCCCTCGTTCAATGATGACAGCGCCGTGCTCTGTTCGTCGTCGGGTCGATTTTCGTCTGTCGTGCGGAGTCGCAAAACTCGCTGAAACATGTTGCCATCGCCGGCGAAAAGATCACCCGCGACACCGTTGTCGTGCGCGTAGATGTTGTCGCTCATGCCGTTCATCCCGAAGTTAATCCCGCAATGCGTTTAAAACTCACGTAATGGTCGTCGGTATAGAAGCAGTTGTCGACCTGCCGACGGGGCCCGCCACATACGATCCGCCGTGCGCCGCGATCGCGGGCGCGCGGCGTAGGAACGGTGTATTCGTGGTAAAAGCCGCGTGGGTGCGGCGGCAGCATACGCTCGCGGTTGCCGAACACGATGCCGTCTTTCTCATACGGGAAAGGCCCGCCAGCCTCGATCCGCCGCAGCGTCACAACGGCCTGTTTCGGCAATTGTGCGGCGTCGACGGTAGTCTGCGACGGTTCCGAACCCGTTGATGCGGCATCGCGCCAGCTCTTTGCGCGCGGATCGCTTTTCAGCTTGTCCTTGTCTTGCAACACGTGCGGCGGTTCCGCCTGCGACGCTCCTGCCAAGGCGCTCGCGGCCGGGCTTGGGGAATCCGGCCCGCTTTTCCCGCAGCCGCTCAACACCCACGAAAGCGCCACAATGAACCCACAAAACCATGCGCGCTTCACGAAACCTGTCCCCGCTTTGAACCCAGAAATATGACGACCATTAAAGACGTAAGGGTATCGCTAATGACACCGGGAATCAATGTTGGTTCGGAAGATGCCCGTTTTTCAGGCGCTTTTTGCCTCTTATCTGACCGTTACATGCGGCTCGCCAACGCTTTTTCACGAATGACAAAAAAATAGGCCTCGATCATATTTAGGATCAGTCTGAGATATTTTTATCTTATTTAGGTTGAAAATGACTTCATGCATGGTTTGGGGAGCGGAGCCAGCGTCGCCTCTCTCGCGAAGCTCCCACGGTGTAAAAATCGGCATCATTGCTGTTTGGAGGAGAAAGCAAATCCCCTTGCATGCCTCGTGGCGTGCCGGATCATCCGGCACGCTTTTTTTTGTTCCGGCGCGCGACGTGACCATCAGGAATCCGATCATTAAGCCGACGAAACGCTGCAACTATGCGGTCCAATCGTCGCGGAAATGAAAAAGAGGGATTGCGACCACTTGCCGCAATCCCTCTTTGCAATCCGTCTTTCTATTTCTGCAACCCCTCTTCCCGGAGTTCTACTCGAACCCGCCAGCCCTGCGCGGATTCCTGTCCGGCGAGCTTTAATCTCGCTTCGAACCCTTACCGCGCCGCAGCCGTTGCGTCCGCCACCAGCAACGCCGTCATGTTGACGATCCGGCGCACCGTAGCCGACGCCGTCAGCACATGCACGGGCTGAGCCGCGCCCAGCAGCATTGGCCCAATGGCAATGTTATTGCCCGCTGCCGTCTTCAGCAGGTTGTACGAAATATTCGCGGCATCAATATTCGGCAGTACGAGCAAATTCGCGTCGCCTACCAGCGTTGATTCCGGCAGGACTTCGCGGCGCAGGTTGGCATCCAGCGCTACGTCGCCGTGCATTTCGCCGTCCACGTCCAGATCCGGCGCACGCTCGCGCAACAATGCCAGCGTGTCGCGCATCTTGATGGCCGTCGGCGCGTTGCTGGTACCGAAGTTCGAATGCGAAAGCAGAGCGATCTTCGGCACAATGCCAAAGCGGCGCACTTCTTCCGCCGCCATGATCGTGATCTCGCAGAGCTGCTCGGGGGTCGGGTCCACGTTCACGTGCGTGTCGACAATGAAGATCTGCCGGCCCGGCAGCACCAGCGCATTCATTGCTGCATAGACGCTGCAGCCTTCCTTCTTGCCGATCACCTGATCGACGAAATGCAGATGGCGGTGTGTCGTGCTGATCGTGCCGCAGATCATGCCGTCCGCTTCGCCCTTCTTGACCAGCATCGCACCAATCAGCGTGGTGCGGCGGCGCATCTCCAGCTTCGCCATCTGCGCGCTGATGCCCTTCCTGGCCATCATGGTGTGATATGTCTGCCAGAAGTCGCGATACCGCTCGTCGTGATCGGTATCCACAACCGTGAAGTCCACGCCAGCGGTCAAACGCAAACCGTACTTCGTGATGCGCTGAGCGATCACGGCCGGTCGTCCGATCAGGATCGGCTTCGCAATCTTCTCGTCCACCGCGATCTGGACCGCGCGCAGCACGCGTTCCTCTTCACCCTCCGCGAACACAATGCGCTTCTTGTCCGGATCCACGCTGCGTGCGAGCTGGAACACCGGCTTCATGGTCGTGCCGCTGTGATAGACGAACTGCTGCAGATGCTGTTCGTACGCGTCCATGTCTTCAATAGGACGCGTGGCCACGCCTGAATCCATAGCGGCCTTGGCCACCGCCGGCGCGATCTTCACGATCAGGCGCGGGTCGAACGGTTTCGGAATCAGGTACTCGGGACCAAACGACAGGTCCTGAATGCCATAAGCCGTTGCCACGATATCGCTTTGTTCCTGCCGCGCCAGTTCCGCGATCGCGTTCACCGCGGCAATTTCCATTTCGCGCGTGATCGTGCTCGCGCCTGCGTCGAGTGCGCCGCGGAAAATGAACGGGAAACACAGGACGTTATTGACCTGGTTCGGATAGTCGGTACGGCCGGTGGCAAGCACCGCGTCCGGACGCACTTCCAGTGCGAGTTCCGGCAGGATTTCCGGCGTCGGGTTGGCGAGCGCGAGAATCAGCGGCTTTTGCGCCATGCCCTTGACCATCTCCTGCTTCAACACGCCGCCAGCGGACAGGCCGAGGAACACGTCGGCGCCTTCCATCACGTCGGCCAGCGTACGCGCCGAGGTTTCGCGCGCAAAACGGTCCTTGTCCGGGTCCATCAACTCGACGCGGCCCTTGTAGACCACGCCGGCCAGATCGGTCACGAAGATGTTTTCGAGCTTCAGGCCAAGTTCAACCAGCAGGTCCAGACAGGCCAGCGCTGCGGCGCCCGCGCCCGAGGTAACCAGCTTCACTTCTTCAATCTTCTTGCCGACCACGACCAGGCCGTTGGTAATAGCAGCCGCGACAACGATAGCCGTGCCGTGCTGGTCGTCGTGGAACACCGGGATCTTCATGCGCTTGCGGCATTCCCGCTCCACGATGAAGCAATCCGGCGCCTTGATGTCTTCCAGGTTGATGCCGCCGAACGTGGGTTCGAGCGCGCAGATCACTTCAACGAGCTTCAGCGGGTCCATCTCGTTCAACTCGATGTCGAACACGTCGATACCGGCGAACTTCTTGAACAGCACGGCCTTGCCTTCCATGACCGGCTTCGACGCGAGCGGCCCGATATTGCCGAGCCCGAGGACCGCCGTGCCGTTTGTCACGACGCCGACCAGGTTGCTGCGGGCGGTGAAACGCGCGGCATTCAGCGGATTGGCGACGATTTCCTCGCACGCGAACGCCACGCCCGGTGAATACGCCAGCGCGAGATCGCGCTGGTTGATCATCTGCTTGGTGGGAGCAATCGCGATTTTGCCGGGGGTGGGAAACTCGTGGTAATCGAGTGCGGCTTCGCGGAGCTTGGCTTTGGCGCTATCGGCAGGAGAGGTCATGAGGCGTCTGGCTTTAGGCGAGATTAGAATAGAAGTTCGAACGCATTGTAGCGCCAATCAACCGACCCTCCGGATGGCAATACCGGCAATTCGCGGCACATAGCCCATTTGGACAAGGGCTGGAAAAGCAGCATCAGCCGTACGCCGGCAGCGGGTTCACGCCGCAAAATTCCCTTATTGAGATGAAACGCGCGTCAACAGGCAGGCATCGTCGCCAACTCTCTCCCACCACGTCGCCGGATTGCTGATGCTCTCAGAGTTTTCCCTGATCGAACGATATTTCTCCCAGCCCGCCGCCGCGTTCCCGGCAACGGACGACGCGCCGAAGGCGACGCTCGGCATAGGTGACGACTGCGCGTTGCTTGCCCCGAAGCACGGACAGCACCTGGCAATTTCCACGGACATGCTCGTGTCGGGCCGCCATTTTTTCCCCGATGTGTCCCCGTGGGCGCTCGGTTACAAGGCGCTGGCGGTGAACTTGTCGGACCTCGCCGCCATGGGCGCGAAGCCGCGCGCGTTCACCCTGGCGTTGTCGATGCCGAAAGCCGATGAAAGCTGGCTCGAAGCGTTCAGCAGCGGCCTTTTCCAACTAGCCAACCAGTACGGCTGCGAGCTGATCGGCGGCGATACAACCAGCGGCCCGCACGTGTGCATCAGCATTACCGTGTTCGGCGATGTCCCTGTTGCGCAGGCACTGCGGCGCGATGCCGCACGACCAGGCGACGACATCTGGGTATCCGGCGTGCTGGGCGGCGCGCGTGCCGGACTCGGTATCCGCCGCGGCGAATGGTCGATGAAGGATCCTGCCGGCGAAGCCATCGCAATCAAGGCGCTCGAACTGCCGGAACCGCGCGTGGCGCTCGGCATCGCGTTGCGGGGTGTCGCGCACGCCGCGCTCGATATCTCCGACGGTCTCGCCGGCGACTTGCTCCACGTATTGAAGCGCTCGAACGTGCGCGCGACGGTGAATATCGATCAGATACCGCGCGCCGGCACGCTCGCCGACCTGCCTGCGGCCGCGCAGGTGCATTGCATCCTGGCGGGCGGCGACGACTACGAACTCTGCTTTACCGCGCCAGCCGCCGTGAGGACCGAAATCGAACGGATAGGGACGGCGCAGGGAGTTTTGTTGACGCGTATCGGTACAATCGAGGGTCCGGCCGCCGAGGGACGAGCGGCGTCCAACACGTCCGGCACAGCGCCGAAGGACTTGCCGGCCATCGACTGGCGCGACAACACCGGTCCGGTTTCTTTCCCCGACACGGGCTTCGACCATTTTCATGCAGACTGATCCGATCATCGACACAATTGACGAGACACCCCGCCCGAAGCCGTCGCGCCGCACGAGTGCGCGCTTCATGCTGTCGCATCCGCTGCATATCCTGTCGCTGGGCTTCGGCAGCGGCTTGTCGCCGATCGCGCCCGGCACCGTCGGCACCTTGTTCGCGTGGGCGTCGTTCGTGGTGTTCAACCCGCACCTGACGGTCGCCGAATGGGCCTTGCTGATCGCCGTGGGGTTCGTGGCCGGCTGCTGGTTCTGCGGTTTCACGGCGAAGAAAATGGGCATTTCCGATCCGTCGCCGGTGGTCTGGGACGAGATCATCGCGTTCTGGCTGGTGTTGCTGTTCGTCACGCCGGCCACGTTCACCGGGCAGTTGTGGGCGTTCATCGTGTTCCGTTTCTTCGACATGGTGAAACCGCCGCCCATCAGTTATTTCGACCGCCGGTTGAAAGGCGGTTTCGGCATCATGTTCGACGATATTGCCGCTGCGTTCTTCACGCTGCTCGTGATTGCGCTATGGCGCATGACCATTTGATTTCTGTCTTGCCCGCATCTCACGGTTCCGACCGCCCCCACCCGAGGCTTTGCCATGGCTACCGATAACGTCGTCCACCAGCTCGCCATCCGTGCCGGCAACAAACTGCGCGACGAGCGGCTGATGCTCGCGACCGCCGAGTCGTGCACCGGCGGGATGGTCGCCGCCGCCATGACCGATATTTCCGGCAGCAGCGCGTGGTTCGAGCGCGGTTTCGTCACCTATTCGAACCTGGCGAAGACCGAGATGATCGGCGTGCCGGCCGACCTGATCGAGCGCCACGGCGCGGTCAGCGAACCGGTTGCCAAAGCCATGGCGGAAGGTGCGCTGAGGAACAGCCGGGCGCAGGTATCGCTATCGATTACCGGCGTGGCCGGACCGGGCGGCGGCACGGAAACGAAGCCTGTCGGCATGGTGTCTTTTGCGTGGAGCAACCGCTTGCACACGGCGGTGGAGACGCAGCAATTCAAGGGCGATCGCGAGCAGATTCGCACCCAGGCGGCGGCGTACGCGCTGCGCGGCTTGCTGGAACTATTGGAACGAAGGGAACGGTGAGAAGACGGTGATCGAGCGGATGGCGGCAAGACAGGCGGAGACAGGAAGGGCCATGCACGGGCGGGTTTGCTGATGCCGGCGTTTGTGTACAACACGGCGCAAATCGTCAAATGGCTCGGCGCGCATACCGTTGCCAAGGCACGCGGGTACGTGGACGACGTGACGCGTCTGCACTGGGACGAAGACGTGCTGCGCGCCAACGTTCAAGGGACGCAACGCCAGCCTTATACCGTGGAGGTGACGTTTAACGATCAGCACGGCAAACTTTCCGCGCAAGGCCGTTGTTCGTGCCCGGTCGGATTCGGCTGCAAGCATGCCGCCGCCGTATTGCTCGCGAGCGCCGCGGACAGACCGCGCGAGTCCGAAACCGTGCGCCCCGAGGTAGCAGGCTGGCTTGAAGGATTCCGCTCGCGGTTCGCCTCCACTCGCAGTGCCTCCGCAAAAAAGCCCGGCGAGTCGAGCGGCGCGCTCGCGCTCGTTTATATGCTGGGAACGTCGCGCATCATGCGCACCGCCGAAGTCACGCTGTATAAAGTGCGGCTCAGTCCGGACGGTTCGGTCCACACGTTCGACCGGCCCTGGACGAATCTGGACGCGGCGCTTGTCAAGCAGCCGAAGTTCGTCGGCGATGAAGACATGAGCATCGTGCGGGGGCTCCTCATTGGACGTACCCGCAACGATTTCGGCGGCTTCGGGCTCCACGGCGAAGAAGGCGCGGACTTGCTGCAGCGCATGCTGGCGACAGGACGGTTATTCAGCGCCAGGCTGGCCAGCCACGAGACCTCGGGGCCGCGCCGGCCGCTGCGTGAAGGTGAGCAACGGCCGGGACGAATCGAGTGGACGCCCGATCTGGACGATCGCGTGCGTCCCGTGCTGCAAACCGAGCCGCCTGCCACGTTGGTCATTCCCACCGAACCGCTGTGGTTCGCCGACGCGCAGACGCTTGAAGCGGGCATCGTCGATATGCCGCAACCCGCGCGGCAACTGGCCGATTATTTGTCGATGCCGCCCATCTCGCTTGCCGAAGCGCCGTTGGTCAGCGCAATGCTGCGTGAAGTCGACTCCGATCTGCCTCCGCCGCCGGAGCCGGAAACGCTGAACGTGCGTATTGTCGATACGGAACCGGTGCCGGTGCTTGTGCTCGATACGCGGCCCGTCAACAGCAGTTGGCGTCCCCGCGACGAGCGCACCGCCGCGAACGTGCTCGACTTTGCCCTCGTGACTTTCGATTACGACGGTTTCAGCATCGACCCCACGCGCGCTACCACGGTCATGCGCGCCGCGTCCGGTGAGATGGTCCAGGTGAGACGCCGCCACGACGTTGAAGCGCGTTATCTGGCCTCGCTCTACGATCTTGGCTTCCGCCAGATTCCCTCGCATCAGCGTTTTGGACCCAAGCCCATTCCCAGCGGCGTGCTCGGCTTGCCCGTGCCCGACGCATGGGCCGTGTTCACCAACGACGCGCTCCCCGCGTTGCGCGAGGACGGCTGGCGCGTGAGCATGACGCCGGAATTTCGCTTCGACTTTATTGAGATCGACGACATCCAGGGCACCGCGCGCCAGGGAACCGACGGCTGGTTCGACCTGGAACTCGGCATTGCCGTGGGGGACCGGAGCGTTCGGCTGGAACCGCTGCTGGCTGACCTGTTCCAGCGCGACCGGCGCTGGCTGGCGGGCGCTATCGATTCGATCCACGACGACGAAGGCATCGAGCTCAAGACCGATCTTGGCGAGCGGCTGCGGGTGCGGGCGTCGCGGATCAAGCCGGTGGTACGCGTACTGATCGATCTCTTCGATACCCTCGGCACGCATCCGCTGCGCGTCTCCGAACAGGATGCCGGGCGGCTGGAAGCGCTCAGCGACACGGGCCGCTGGGAGTTTCACGGCGATGTGTCCATACGCGAGCTTGCTCAGCGTTTGCAGGAAGGGCCGGGGCTGCGGGAAGTGCCCGTGCCGCTTGGCTTGCATGCCGAGCTTCGGGGATATCAGCGCGAAGGGCTCAACTGGATGCAGTATTTGCGCGAGCGCAATCTGTCGGGCGTTCTCGCCGATGACATGGGTCTCGGCAAAACCGTGCAGACGCTGGCGCACATCCTGGTCGAGAAGGAGTCCGGACGGTTGGACCGGCCGGTGCTGGTGGTGTTGCCGACCACGCTGGTTCACAACTGGCGTGAGGAAGCGAAAAAGTTTGCGCCAGATTTGAGGGTGCTGGATCTGCACGGCCCACAGCGCAAGGAACGTTTCGATCAGATTGGCGAGCACGATCTTGTATTGACCACGTACCCGCTGCTGTGGCGCGATCAGGCGATGTTGTCGTTGCACGAGTACCACCTGCTGATCCTGGATGAAGCGCAGATAGTGAAGAACGTCGCGACCAAGGCTGCGAAGGGTATTCGCGATTTACGCGCGCGGCATCGGCTGTGTCTGACTGGCACGCCGTTGGAAAACCACCTGGGTGAGTTGTGGGCGCAATTCGATTTCTTGCTGCCCGGTTTCCTTGGGACACAGAAAGATTTTACGAAGCGTTGGCGCACACCGATCGAGAAATACGACGATCCGGTGCGGCGTGATTTGCTGGTGCGCCGGATTCGGCCGTTCATGCTGCGTCGAAGGAAGGATGAGGTGGCGAAGGAATTGCCGCAGAAGACGACCATTGTGCGGACCGTGGCGCTCGAGGGTGCGCAACGTGATCTGTACGAGACCGTGCGGATCGCGATGCAGGAAAAAGTGCGGATGGCGGTGGCGGATCAGGGATTGGCGCGCAGCCATATTGTCGTGCTTGAGGCGTTGCTCAAATTGCGGCAGGTTTGCTGTGATCCGGCGTTGGTGAAGCTGGCGCGGGCGAAGCGTGTGGAGGAATCGGCGAAGCTCGATTTGTTACTCGATATGCTGCCGGAGTTGCTTGAAGAAGGGCGTCGGGTGCTGTTGTTTTCGCAGTTCACCGGGATGCTGGCGATTATTGCTGCCGCGCTCGATAAAGGCGGGCTTCCTTATGTCATGTTGACGGGAGATACGACTGATCGGATTACGCCGGTGACGCGTTTTCAGGATGGTGAGGTACCGTTGTTTCTGATCAGTTTGAAGGCGGGTGGCGTGGGGTTGAATCTGACCGCTGCGGACACGGTGATTCATTACGATCCGTGGTGGAATCCGGCGGCGGAGAATCAGGCGACGGATCGGGCGCATCGGATTGGGCAATTGAAGCCGGTGTTTGTGTACAAGCTGATTGTGGCGGGGAGTATTGAAGAACGGATTGTGGCGATGCAGGGCCGCAAAGCCGCTCTCGCCGATAGTATTTTGCGTGAGGACGCGGCTGGGGCGGTGAAGTTTTCTGCCGAGGATATTGAGGCGTTGCTGGCGCCAATGCCAGTGGGTTGAGTTGGCACTCGGGGTTGGGGGTGGGTGGGGTGTTAGGTTCTGGGGTTAGTGGTCGGAGTCTATGCCGGGTTGATGCTTTCAGCGTTAGTGGTCTGCGAGAGTCGGATTTTCTCTTTATCACTGTTAGCCACTGTGCGTGGCGGCACGTCATTTCTGATATGACTGATATGACTTTCCGTGTCAACAGGTGTTTTTAGCTGTGGTCATCTTTTCTCTTCCTACAATTTCCTGAGGGCGGCGTAGCAGTAACACTCGACGGTGAATCAATCTGATATTCGCGGGTTGGTTACCGCATTACAGTGATCCGTCTCGTGAGCCTGCCGCTAACTTTGTGCGCAAGTCGGCGTGAACCGTTGATAAGCCGTTGCAAAGAAATGCCGCGGGTAACTCTGATGCCGGGCTACGCCGCCTTCAGGAAACTGCCTTTTCGATGATTGCAAAACTGTTTTTTGCTGGTTTAGACAGCCGCTCTGGAGTTGTTGATCGCCTGCTCCATGCCCAGACGGGCGATGTCCCAGATAAACCCGGCGAGTTCGCGAGCGATCGCGACGACCGCCACGTTTTTGAGTTTGCCCTTCGCCACCATTCTTCTAAAGCGCCCACACAGACGCAACTGCGCGTCCCAGGCGCGATCGATAATCACCTTGGGCACGCCCTCATGACGCTGCTGAATTTCGGGACTCACGCGGGCCGTATGCCGATAACTCCAGGCGGCCTCGATCAGCAACTTTCGCGCAAGCGAATTGCCCGTCTTGGTGATGCTGCCCTGGCGCCGGCTGCCCCCCGACGAGTATTCTGAAGGCGTTATGCCCAGCCACGCCATCAACTGCCGAGGATGGGCAAAGCGCGTCACATCGACGATCTCCGAGAGCAAGCCAACGGCGGTGGTGAACTTGATGCCGCGCATGGTTTGCAGGGCGAGCACGGCGGGATAAAAGCGCCACTGCGGCACCGCTTCGCGCAAGGCCGACTCAAGCCGCTCGCACTGCGCAAACCGGTCTTCGATCGCGCGGCGCAACTCGGTGAAGGCGAGGTCCTGCCATGCGTTGCCGAACGAGAACTTGCTGATCCAGCGTCGATGCGCCGGCCCCCAGTTCGCCGTGCCCGCGTATCGCACGGCGTGGGCGAGCAGGAACGATTTTAACGCTTGGCGGGCGCGTTTGAGGGCATCGCGCGTACTGGCCCAGACACGCGCAAGATCGCGAAACGCTTCGTCTTCGACGGTGGGCACATGCACTGCGCTGAGGTCGCCCGCGCGCAGTGAGCGCACGAGCTTGAGCGCGTCGCGGCGGTCGGTCTTCACGCGATCGCCGGCTTTGCGCGGGATCAGCGAGGGGGCGCACACCATGCACTCGAAGCCTTTGGCAGCGAGGCGGCGCTGCAGGTCATAGCCCAGAGGACCGGCTTCATAAACGATTTTTACGTGGCGAGCCTTGGATTGAAGCTTTTTGCATAACTGATCAATATCGCGAGAGCGCGTGCCGATCTTGCCGAGCACTTCGACTTCGCCGCTGCCCAGCGCGTAGGCAACTGTAATCGAGTCTTTGTGAACATCCAGTCCGACAAATAACGTGATATCGTTTTGCATGCTGGCCTCCGTGTTGGAAACAAAACCTATGAGTGACGGGTTCGCCCTCACTGTTACGGCTCTGGCGCTATGCTAACCCGCGTGTTTTAGCTCTGTCACGGGGGCCAGCCCTTACTGCTCACGGAAGTCATACTAACTTTGTCCAAAGCGACAAAGAAACGAAGCAAAGAAAACGCTTTTAAACCACGCTACCCTAAGTGTCCACAGCGTGCAGTTTTCATTCATAGGTGCCCCAAAAGCACGGTGCTCGCCAGAGCGGAGGATGTGTGAACCCCTCCTTCTCGCGAATCCTGACACGAACACGCTTCGCCCCGTACGCTCTCGGGCAAGCACCAGCGTTCAAGAATCAGCGCAGCCTCACGCGTTCTGGATGCCGCGCTCTTCGCGTGTCAGCTACGTGGTCTGACGGTTATGTCCATAGGTCACGGCACCACGCGTGTTGTTGCTCCGGTTTTGGTGAGTTACCCGCGCGGTCCGCACAGTTATTTTCGTCGGTTACGGCCGCGCGCATCTTCGCGACCTCGTTTCCAGCAGGGTTGGCGACGTGGTTCGAGGCGCGTACACATTTGGAGGGAGGTTGTTCGCGGATAGCGCGGGGTGTCCCTTGGGCAGGTTCAATCACCGGTGGCGAAGCGGTGGGTATCCGTGTTCGGAGAAGGAGGGGTTCACACATCCAAAGACGCGTGAGGCCGGGGTGGTTCCTTGGCAATGGTGCTTGCCCGAGAGCGTACGGGGCGAAGCGTGTTCGTGTCAGGATTCGCGAGAAGGAGGGGTTCACACATCCGTCGCTCTGGCGAGCACCGTGCTTTTGGGGCACCTATGAATCAAAACTGCACGCTGTGGACACTTAGGGTAGCGTGGTTGAAAGCGCTTTCTTTGCTTCGTTTCTTTGTCGCTTTGGACAAAGAAATGACGTGCCGCCACGCACAGTGGCTAATAGTGATAAAGAGAATATCCGACTCTCGCAGACCACTAACACTGAAAGCAGCAACCCGGCATAGACCCCGACCACTACCGCCGAAAGCACCACCCCGGCATAGACCCCGACCGCTAACCCCGGAACCTAGCAACCCGCCCCCAAATCCCAACCGAGTGCGAACGAAAACCTACACCACGACAGTCTGAGCTTCCCCGGCAAGCGATTCCCGCACTACACCGATCGACCAAACCTGCTCACCCGCAGCCGACAAAAGCCCCGTAGCGGCTTCAGCGTCCGCAGCATCGACCACAACGACCATCCCGATTCCGCAGTTAAACACCCGATGCATCTCGGCATCAGCCACACCGCCATGCTTCTGCAGCCACGAAAACAACGGCGGCAACGGCCACGCCCGATGATCCAGCTCAACCGTCAAGCCATCGCGCAGAACCCGCGGAATATTCTCAACCAGCCCACCGCCGGTGATATGCGCCATACCCTTCACAGCCATCTGCGACATCAACGACAACAACGGCTTCACGTAAATATGCGTAGGCGCCATCAACGCATCAGCAAGCGAACGGCCATCGAAATCAGCATTCAGATCAGGCTGCGCACGCTCAATAATCTTGCGCACCAACGAATACCCGTTTGAATGGATCCCAGAAGAAGAAAGACCCAACACGACGTCGCCAGGCTGAATGGTCGAGCCATCGATAATCTTGCTCTTCTCAACCGCACCCACCGCAAACCCGGCCAGATCGTACTCACCATCGGGATACATGCCCGGCATTTCAGCCGTCTCACCACCAATCAACGCACACCCGGCCAACTCGCAACCCTGCGCAATGCCCTGCACCACGGTCGCAGCCGTATCCACGTCCAGCTTGCCGCAAGCGAAATAATCGAGGAAAAACAACGGTTCAGCACCCTGCACCAGGATGTCGTTGACGCTCATGGCAACCAGATCCTGGCCAACCGTGTCATGCTTGTTCAGTTGAAAAGCCAGCCGCAGCTTCGTACCCACGCCGTCCGTGCCGGATACCAGCACCGGCTCTTTGTATCGTTTAGGTACTTCAAACAGTGCGCCGAATCCGCCAATTCCCCCCAACACGCCGTCGCGCATGGTTTTCTTGGCAAAGGGCTTGATCCGGTCGACAAGCGCGTCGCCGGCATCGATGTCCACGCCCGCGTCGCGATAGGACAAACCTTGGGCGTCTGAGGCGGATTTCGGTTGATTCATGGGGGATCGGCGAGAAGGTCGGTAAAATGAGATTTTAACCGATGCCAGCCGCCCAGCCGGATTTCTCGCAGTTCGCGACCCTGGCTCCGAAAGACCGCACCAAACCCTTTTCGAGACTCGCGCCCATCCGGCTGGAAACTCGACCCTGCGCTCAACGCCTTTCGCCACGGCATAAACCGGGCATCGGTATGCTGAGCGCGCCGCTTTTCAAGATACGCCCTGACGGAACCGATTGCCCGTGCAACGCCAACTGACGCTCGATCTCGGCACGCCGCCGCTCGCCACCTTCGATAATTTTTTCGCCGCCGGCAACCACGAACTGGTGACCCGTCTGTGCGAACTCGACGGTGCGCTCGCAGCCGGCCCCGTAGCCGACCGGACCTTCTACGTCTGGGGCGAAGCCGGCAGCGGGCGCAGCCATCTGCTGCAGGCGCTGGTGCACGAAGCGAACGGGCGGGCGCGCTTTCTGAGCCCGCAAGCGCCGCTGGCCGCGTTCACCTTCGACCCCACGGCGAGCATTTACGCCATCGACGACTGCGAGCAGCTTTCCGGCGCCCAGCAAATCGCGCTCTTCAACCTGTTCAACGAGGTGCGCGCGCATCCGGCCAGCGCGCTGGTGGCAACGGGCAATGTGGCGCCGCTGGGGTTATCGGTGAGAGAAGATTTGCGCACGCGCCTCGGCTGGGGACTCGTATTCCAGCTCACGCCCCTCTCCGACGAAAGCAAAGCCAGCGCGCTGAAACACGCGGCGCGCGAGCGCGGCATTGCGCTCGCCGACGACGTCCCCGCCTACCTGCTCACGCATTTTCGCCGCGACATGCCAAGTCTCATGACCTTGCTCGATGAACTCGACCGCTTTTCGCTGGAACAAAAGCGCGCCGTGACTCTGCCCTTATTACGCACGATGCTCGCCGCAAAAGAAGACAACGCGCCCCGTCCGCAGACCGAGCTTTTTTAGGCCCGATTTCAAGCCCATCACCGCGCCGCGAGCAGCCAGCGAACGCTTCCACCCGCTTCAAGTAAAATGCGCTCCCATGAACCTAGCCCTTTTTGATCTCGATCACACTCTCATCCCGACGGACAGCGACCACGAATGGGGCCGCTTCATGGCGAAACTCGGCATTGTCGACGCAGAGAAGTTCGCGAAGCAAAACGACGCGTTCTACGAAGACTACAAAGCCGGCACGCTCGATATCCACGCGTACCTCAACGCCCAGCTTTCACCGCTCGCCCAGCACCCGCGCGCTCAACTGGACGACTGGCACGCGCAATTCATGCGCGAAATCATCACGCCGGCCATCGCTCCGGCGGCATTGGAACTCGTGCGCAAGCACCAGCAAGCCGGCGATCTCTGCTGCCTCGTCACCGCCACGAACGCGTTCATCACGGCGCCGATCGGCCGGGCGTTCGGGATTGAAGCGTTGATCGCGTGCGAGGTCGAAACGGTCGACAATATCCCCAACGGCGAGCTGACCGGCCGCGCAACGGGCACGCCGAGCTATCGCGAGGGCAAGATCGTGCGCACCGAAGCGTGGCTCGCGTCCTTGGGAAAAAGCCTGAACGACTTCGAACACAGCTACTTCTACAGCGACTCGCACAACGACATTCCTCTACTCGAGAAAGTCACCGACCCGATCGCGACCAATCCCGACGACACCTTGCGCGCGCATGCGCAAGCCCGCGGCTGGCGCATCCTGGAAATCTTCTCCCCACGTGATTAAAAAACTCATCCGCAAGCTGTTCGGCCAGGAAAGCGCCAAAGAAGAGACCCCGGCAACCGCCCCGCTCTCCGACGATGTAAAACCCGCCCGCAAAAGCACGCGCAAAAAAGCGGCGCCCGCCGTCGCGAAACGCGATCCGAACGTACCCGTGATCCTGTCGGCGGACGTGCACGGCATCGACCCGGCCCTGATCTCGAAGAACGCGATTCGCGTGACCGAAGGTCTGCAACAAGGCGGGCATCGCGCGTTTATCGTGGGTGGCGCCGTGCGCGACCTGCTGCTGAACGTCGCGCCGAAAGATTTCGACGTTGCAACAGACGCTACGCCCGACCAGGTGCAGAAACTGTTCCGGCGCGCGCGCATCATTGGCCGGCGGTTCCAGATCGTGCACGTGCAGTTCGGGCAGGACATCATCGAAACATCGACGTTCCGCGCACTCGTCGATACCCCCGCCGATGCACCGCCCTCACCGCCCCCGCCGCGCTTGCGACGCGGTGAAATGGACACGCGCACGCATGCGGTCGATGCCAGCGGCCGCGTGCTGCGCGACAACGTGTGGGGCGAGCAGCACGAAGACGCCACGCGCCGCGACTTCACGATCAACGCCATGTATTACGATCCGGCCACGCAAACCGTGCTGGATTATCACGACGGCATGGCCGACATCCGCGCGCGTTTGCTGCGCATGATCGGCGACCCGGCCACGCGGTACCGCGAAGACCCGGTGCGCATGCTGCGTGTCGTGCGTTTTGCCGCGAAGCTCGGCTTCGAGATCGAGCCTGCCACGCGCGCGCCGATCGCGGAGCTGGCCGACCTGATCAGCAACGTTCCGGCCGCCCGCCTCTTCGATGAAATGCTCAAGCTGCTGCTTTCAGGCCACGCGCTCGCGTGCCTCACGCGGCTGCGCGCGGAAGGTTTGCATCACGGCGTATTGCCGCTGCTCGACGTGATTTTCGAATCGCCGCACGGCGAGAAATTCATCACGCTCGCGTTGACCAATACCGACGAACGCGTGCGCGCCGGCAAAGGTGTATCGCCGGGTTTCCTGTTCGCCACGCTGCTCTGGAACGACATGCAGACGCGCTGGGAGCAGTTCACGGCGGCCGGTGAATTCCCCGTGCCCGCACTGCATCGTGCAATGGACGACGTGCTCGACATGCAGACCGAAAAACTCGCTATCCATAAGCGGTTTTCATCGGATATGCGCGAGATATGGGGCCTGCAACTTCGGCTCGAAAAACGCTCGGGCAGAAGCGCGATGAAGCTGCTGGAACACCAAAGGTTTAGGGCAGGTTATGATTTCCTCCTGCTGCGATGCGAATCCGGCGAACTGGATGCATCGGTTGGTCAGTGGTGGACGGATTTCATTGCTGGGGACGCTGCCGCGCGCGAGTCACTGCTTTCGCACGGCGGGAAGGACCGGGTACCCACGAAACGACGGCGGCGTAGCAGCAACGCCAAAAGCCGCAGGCCGGGTGACGGAATGGAGGGCGGCGCGAGCACCGTAGAAGGGTCAGCTCGCGACAATCGCGAAGAGCGTGACGTGCGTGATGTACGGTATGGCGACGAAAGCGGTGGCCAGCGCGACGATTGACACGGACCGTGCGCGTGTTTTGATCATGTCGATCAACGCGCGTGGGCCGTGTAACGCCAAACGACAGTCGTAGGATTCATGCCATGACGGTAGCTTATCTGGGCCTGGGCGCAAACCTTGGTGACGCGCGCCAGACCCTGAAAGACACAGTGGTGTGTCTTGCTCAGCAAAACACGATCACCGTGCTCGCGAAGTCGAGCCTCTATCGCACCGCGCCCGTGGACGCCGGTGGCGACGACTACTTCAATTACGTCGTCAAGATCGATACCACGCTGGCCGCGCGCCAGTTGCTGCGGCTGTGCCACGGCATAGAAAGCCATTTCGGACGCGAGCGGCCATACAGGAACGCGCCACGTACACTCGATATCGACATCCTGCTGTACGGCGATTCCTGCATCGAGGAAGCCGATCTCGTCGTGCCCCACCCGCGTCTCACCGAGCGCGCGTTTACGCTCGTGCCGCTGGTCGAACTCGACCGCGATGTAGTCATCGCGCAACGCGGCCGCGCCGATGCATTCCTCGCCTCGGTTCAGGATCAACGTATTGAAAAAGTGGCGACACATCAGTGCCCGCTATTCGCTTCCCGCTGCACTTCGCGACGCGAAGCCTGAAAAATTTGCGATGCGAAGCCCGAAATTCCGCGACGCGAAGCCTGAAAGGTGAATAGCCCATGAGCATGTCGCCCCTTACCGTCACCGCGCCGCAGTTGCGCCCGCCGCATCGGTATATTGCGATTGAAGGGCCTATTGGCGTCGGCAAGACCACGCTGGCGCGTTTGCTCGCCGAACGCTGGTCGATGCGCACGCTGTTCGAGCGCCCGCAGGAGAACGTGTTTCTAGAGCGGTTTTATCGCGACAACACGCGTTACGCGCTGCCTACGCAATTGCAATTCACGTTGCAGCGCGCGCAGCAAACGCAGGAGATCGCAGCGGCGTTGCTAGGCGCACCCGGACATCTCGGGCAACACGCCAGCGCGCCGCTCATCACCGATTTCCTCACCGATAAAACCGCGTTGTTCGCCCGTCTCACGCTCCCCGACGACGAATTCGAGCTGTTCGGGGAGATCGCCAAGCGTATTGATACGTCAGCGCCCGCGCCGGATCTGGTCGTGTATCTGCAGGCGAGTCCCGAGGTACTGTTCGCGCGCATTCAAAAGCGCGCGGTGCCGATGGAACTGCAAATCCCGGACGCGTACCTGCGCGCCCTCTGCGACGCCTACAATGACTTCTTCTATCACTACGACGCCACGCCGCTGTTGACGGTGAACGCCGAGCATCTGAATCCGCTGGAATCGGACGCCGATCTGGCGCTGCTGGTTGATCGAATTGAAACCATGCGTGGGCGCAAGGAATTCTTTGTCAAGGGCACGTCACTTTAAGTCCGTCCGGCTTGCGCGCAGGCGTGCCGTCTCTTATCTAGTCGATGTGGAAATTCTCATGGCGTATTTGCAGGAAACCAGCCGCACCGCGATCACCGTCCCGAAGCTTCGGACCATGCGTGAAGCCGGCGAAAAAATCACGATGCTGACGTGCTACGACGCGAGTTTTTCCGCGTTGCTGGATCGCGCGGGCGTCGATGTATTGCTGATCGGCGATTCGCTTGGAAACGTGTTGCAAGGGCATGGCACGACACTGCCCGTCACGCTAGCCGATATTGCGTATCACACCGCCGCGGTCGCACGCGGCAACAAGAACGCGCTGGTCGTCGCCGATATGCCGTTTGGTACCGTCGGCTCGCGCGAGGAAACCTATGCGAACGCCGTGCAGTTGATGCGCGCGGGTGCGCAGATGGTGAAGATCGAAGGCGGAGAATGGGTCGCCGATACGGTCAGGTTTCTCGTTGACCGGTCAATTCCCGTTTGCGGGCATGTGGGCTTGACGCCGCAATCGGTGCACGCGTTTGGCGGGTTCAAGGTGCAAGGAAAAACCGACGCCGGCGCCGAGCAAATGCGCCGCGATGCCCTCGCATTTCAGAATGCCGGCGCGCAATTGCTGGTGATCGAAGCGGTGCCTACGCTGGTGGCTAGCGAGGTGACGCAGCAGTTGGTCATCCCGACTATTGGCATTGGCGCAGGGCTCGATTGTTCGGGCCAAGTGCTCGTGCTGCACGACATGCTCGGGATTTTTCCCGGCAAACGGCCGCGGTTTGTTAAAGACTTCATGCAAGGGCAGCCGAGCATTCTTGCAGCAGTCGAGGCGTATGTTCGCGCCGTGAGGGAAAAGACCTTTCCGGGGCCGGAGCACACGTTTTAAAGGGGGTTTGTTGTTCGTTTGTTGTTCTGTCAGAGGCGGCGTTCTTGTTCGCCTCTGCTTAGCTCAACCGCTTCAACCGCGCCGGCATCGCGCCGCGCAGCGCGTTGCAGATCATCAACGATTCCGCACGGTCAAGGTCCTCACGCGTCAGTGTGCGTTCCTCAGCATCCAGCTCTTCGATCAATACGGCACGCATCACGCCCGGCAATAATCCTGCGTCGAGCGGCGGCGTGCGCCAACGGCCATTGAGTCTCACGAACACGTTCGATCGCCCTCCTTCCGTCAGCTCTGCGCGCTCGTTGAAAAACAGCATGTCGAACGCGCCTAGCGCTTCGGCCTCGCGCCACGCACGGTCATACTCTGCACGCGACGTCGTCTTGTGCCTGAGCAATGGATCGTCCGCCGATCGCGCTGCAAAACCATATTCCGACGCCAGCAAAACGTCGGCCGTCGACGCCGCCAACGGCACGAGCGGCGCACTCGTCACGGTGATCTCACCGCTTTTACTCAACGCAATCCGCAACCGATAACCCGCCTGCGCTTCGAAGCCCGCGCATGCTTCATCGATACATTCCTGCAGCTTCGCCCGATCAAGCGGAAAGCCACACCACTGCGCACTGGCCTCAAGCCGCGAAAGATGGCGATCCCAATGGCGAATCCCTTCTTCCTTAGTTGCAAAAGTGGTCTCGAAGAGCTGGAAACCCGGATCGGAGCCAATCAGGAATTGAGCCTTCAATTCGCACTCCTCGAATTCATCGGCGGCGATGCTGTCCAGCACAATGCCCGCGCCCACGCCCATCCTGCCTCTGCCGTGCTGTATTTCCAGTGTCCGGATCGGCACCGACAAACAGAAGTCCCGGCGCTTGTCCAGCCAGCCGATCGCGCCCGTATAAATGCCGCGCGGCGTGCTTTCCAGCGCATCGATCAGTTGCATCGTCTTGTGCTTGGGCGCGCCCGTGATCGACCCGCACGGCATGAGCGCCCGAAGGATATGCGCGAACGTGGTGCCCGGAAGCAACCGTGCTTCCACCGTCGATGTCATCTGCCAAACCGACGTGTACGGTTCAACCGAAAACAAGCGCGGCACGTGCACGCTTCCCGTGACCGCGACACGCGACATGTCGTTGCGCAGCAAGTCCACGATCATCACGTTTTCGGCGCGATTCTTCGGATCGAGCCGCAGCCATTCCGGGTCCGCGCTGCGGGGCGCCGTGCCTTTCATCGGCCGCGCCTGCAGCACGTCGCCCTCGCGCCGGATGAACAACTCGGGCGAGCACGAGAGCACATCGCGCCCGTCGGGCAGCGCAATCAGCGCGCCGTATTGCACGGGCTGCCGCTCCCGCAGCCTTCGATACAACCCAACTGCCGAGCCAAAGACATCGAAGGCGAGACGGAACGTGTAGTTGATCTGATAGGAATCGCCGGCCTGCAACGCGTCCTGAACGGCCGCGATGGCCTGGGCGAACGCGTCGGGCGTCACGCTCGCTTCAACGTTCGCGACACCCGCCACCGATGGCTGGCCGGCCAGCCCGTTATCACGCGCGACGAGCCATTGATTCGCCTCTTCACACGATAACAACGTGCACTCGCGGAACAACAAAAAGCGCAGCGCGGCATCGCCGGGCTGCGCTAACTGAAGATTGCGGCCAAATTCATAATCCGCGAGCATGACGGCGTGCAATCCGTCGCGCAGGTCTGCTTCAACAATCGCACACACTGCGTCGAGTTGCGCGGGATCATGGCACGATCGTTCATGCAAGAAGCTGGCGTACAGGCGACTCGACCGCCTTTCGGCGGTCGAGTCGCAATCGTCGAGCAGCGCGAAAACCTCGCGGCGTTGCTGCATGATCATCGCCTTGGTCGAGAGAACCTCAATCGAAGAAACTCTTCACCCGATCGAACCAACTCTTGCTTTGCGGGCTATGACGCGCGCCGCCTTCCGTCAGTGAACGCTCGAACTGCTTGAGCAGATCACGTTGCTGGTCGGTGAGCTTGACCGGCGTTTCGACCTGCACATGCACATATAAGTCCCCGGCAATGCTCGAGCGCAATCCCTTGATACCCTTGCTACGCAGCCGAAACGTCTTGCCCGACTGCGTGCCTTCCGGCACGGTGAAACTCGCGCGGCCAGCCAGCGTAGGCACTTCAATCTCGCCACCAAGCGCCGCCGTGGAGAAGGGAATCGGCATCTGGCAATGCAGGTCGTCGCCGTCGCGTTCGAACACCGAATGCTGCTTGATGTGAATCTCGACGTACAAGTCACCGCTCGGACCGCCGTTGATGCCGGGCTCGCCGTTACCCGACGAGCGAATCCGCATGCCGTCGTCAATACCCGCCGGGATCTTCACCTCCAGCGTCTTCGTTTCCTTCACCTTGCCCGCGCCGTGGCAATGACCGCACGGCTCAGGAATGTGGGTGCCGGTGCCATGACACTTCGGGCAAGTCTGCTGGATGCTGAAAAAGCCCTGCGACATGCGCACGGTGCCTTGTCCCTGACACGTCGGACAGGTTTCCGGCTTGGTGCCGGGCTTCGCACCCGAGCCCTTGCAAATCTCGCAATTCACCCAGCTCGGCACGCGAATTTGCGTGTCGTAGCCGTGCGCCGCCTGCTCCAGCGAGATTTCCATGCTGTAGCGCAAATCCGCGCCGCGATAAACCTGCGGACCCGCGCGCCCACGACTGGCTCCCGCTGCGCCGCCGGCCGCCTGGCCGAAGATGTCGCCGAAAATATCGCCGAAGGCATCGGCGAATCCGCCAAAACCCTGCTGACCCGGACCGGCCATGTTCGGATCGACGCCGGCATGCCCGTATTGATCGTAGGCCGCGCGCTTTTGCGGATCCGAGAGCATTTCGTAGGCCTCTTTGACCTCCTTGAAATGCGCTTCCGAATCCTTGTTATCCGGATTGCGGTCGGGGTGATGCTTCATCGCAAGCTTGCGATAAGCCTTCTTGATTTCGTCGTCGCTCGCATTCTTCGCGACGCCCATAACCTCGTAGTAATCCCGTTTCGCCATATCGGTTCAGCGCCACCGCGCCTGATCAGAGATCAGGTCCGGCAGCTCCCTCTTGGATGCCTGGAGTCTCGCGACTCATGTGGTTCGTCGACGCCTGGCCACCATGCGTGATTCGCGCGATCAATAAGTGACCAGCACGCAAATCAAGCCGCACGAAGCGCAGCGCCCTCTAAAAAAACAACGTGCCCGGAAAGCCATTCGGCTCGCCAGGCGCGTTCTTCGTCCGTACGCTCAACTGGGCGCAAGACATTTTTCGTCGCGGTCCCGTGCAAAATCAAAGCTGCACGGGACCGGTTCCTTCATCGACGAACTGGTGATGCGGTTCAATCGACTCAGTCCTTCTTCACTTCCTTGAAGTCGGCATCGACAACATCGTCGTGCTGCTCCGGCGCCGCCTGCGCACCGGGGCCGCCTGCTGCGCCCGCTGCCCCGGCCGCGCCCGCCGCACCTTGCGCTGCAGCCATGTCGGCATACATCTTTTCGCCGAGTTTCTGCGACGCCGTTGCCAGCGTTTCGATCTTCGCGTCAATCGCAGCCTTGTCAGCCGTGCTGCCCTTCAGCGCTTCTTCAAGATCCTTCAATGCCGCTTCGATCTGCTCTTTTTCAGCCGCTTCGATCTTGTCGCCGTATTCAGCCACGGCCTTCTTCGTGCTGTGCACCAGCGCGTCGCCCTGATTGCGCGAGTCGGCCAGTTCACGCAGACGGTGATCTTCTTCCGCGTTCGCTTCAGCGTCCTTCACCATCTTGTCGATCTCGGCGTCCGACAGGCCCGAGTTTGCCTTGATGACGATGCGGTTTTCCTTGCCCGTTGCCTTGTCTTTCGCGCCGACGTGCAAAATCCCGTTCGCGTCGATGTCAAAGCTCACTTCGATCTGCGGCGTGCCGCGCGATGCCGGCGGGATGCCTTCAAGGTTGAACTCGCCCAGCAGCTTGTTGCCTGCTGCCATCTCGCGCTCGCCCTGGAACACCTTGATCGTCACGGCGCTCTGGTTGTCATCAGCTGTCGAATAGACCTGTGCGTGCTTGGTCGGGATGGTCGTGTTCTTGTTGATCATCTTCGTCATCACGCCGCCGAGGGTTTCAATACCCAGCGACAACGGCGTCACGTCCAGCAACAACACGTCTTTCCGATCACCCGACAGAACCTGGCCTTGAATCGCAGCGCCAACGGCCACGGCTTCGTCCGGGTTCACGTCACGACGCGGGTCCTTGCCGAAGAATTCCTTCACCTTTTCCTGCACCTTCGGCATACGCGTCATACCGCCGACCAGGATGATGTCGTCGATTTCGCCGACCTTCACGCCTGCATCTTTAATCGCGATACGGCACGGTTCCATCGTGCGTTCGATCAGGTCTTCAACCAGCGACTCCAGCTTCGCACGCGTAATTTTCAGGTTCAAGTGCTTCGGACCCGACGCGTCCGCCGTGATGTACGGCAGGTTGATTTCGGTCTGAGCGGCCGACGACAACTCGATCTTCGCCTTTTCAGCAGCTTCTTTCAGGCGTTGCAGCGCGAGCACGTCGCGGCTCAGATCGACGCCTTGATCCTTCTTGAACTCGCCGATGATGTATTCAATGATGCGCTGGTCAAAATCTTCACCGCCGAGGAACGTGTCGCCGTTCGTGGAGAGCACTTCGAACTGCTTCTCGCCGTCAACGTCCGCGATCTCGATGATCGACACGTCGAACGTGCCGCCGCCCAAGTCATACACGGCGATCTTGCGGTCGCCCTTTTCGTTCTTGTCCAGGCCAAACGCGAGCGCGGCTGCGGTCGGTTCGTTGATGATGCGCTTCACGTCCAGACCGGCAATACGGCCCGCGTCTTTCGTCGCTTGACGCTGGCTGTCGTTGAAATACGCCGGAACCGTAATGACGGCTTCCGTCACTTCTTCGCCGAGATAGTCTTCAGCGGTCTTCTTCATCTTGCGCAGCACTTCTGCCGAAATTTGCGGCGGTGCCAGTTTTTGATCGCGGGCTTCAACCCAGGCGTCGCCGTTATCGGCGCGCACGATCTTGTAGGGCATCAACGCGATGTCCTTCTGTACTTCTTTTTCGTCGAAACGGCGGCCGATCAGCCGTTTGACTGCGTACAGCGTGTTCTTCGGGTTCGTGACCGACTGACGCTTCGCCGGCGCGCCGACCAGAATTTCGTTGTCGTCCACATAAGCAATGATCGACGGCGTGGTGCGCGTGCCTTCCGCGTTCTCAATCACCTTGACCGTGTTGCCTTCCATGATCGCGACGCACGAGTTCGTCGTGCCCAGATCGATACCAATGATTCTGCCCATTTTTATCACTCTCCTGACTTTGATTGCAGCAGGTCCGTTTTCGCGTTTTCGACGTGGTTGACGGTCGAATCGCTAGCCGGATGCCCAAAATTTAACCCTGTACGCCAAATAAGAGCGTTCGCATCGTTTTCAAGACCAGAAACTGACGCTTTCCCGCTTTTTTTCAGCCATTCTGAAACTTTTTCTGGCTAACCGGCTCAACCCTTCGCTTCGAGCGCCCGAATTTTCTCGCGAGCGGCGGCGACAGCGGCTTCGAACTGGCCAAGCCCATGCCAGCCGGTTGCTCGTCCGAGGCGCTTGCCCCGGTAGAAGAAGAACCACGTTGGCACGCCATGCAACATGAAACGGCGGCCGAGATCGCGATGCTCGTAGATGTTGCTGTGAAACCATTTCAGCCCGAGCGCCCGGATTTCATCCGGTTTTGCGAGCATCGCCTTCTTCGCGATTTCGCAGTTGAAACACTCGAAACCCCAGAAATACACAACGGCCAGTTCGTCCGCCGCCGACTCGAGGCCGGCGTCGAACGTCCCGGCGCTCAATTCCTGCATGTCGAAAGCGGCAAACGCGGTGACATCGACAGGGATATTGGCCATGACAGCAACATCTCCGGCTGAAATGCTTATTTCGGCGCGGCGACCGTGACGAGCGCCGGGCGCAGAACGCGGTCCGCAATCACATAGCCCTTTTGCAGCACCGAGACCACCGTGTTCGCGTCCTGCTCGGCCGGCACCATCGAAATAGCCTGATGGCGGTGCGGATCGAACTTCTCGCCAACCGGATTTACCTCGACGACACGGCCCTTTTCGAGCGCGGCGGTCAGTTGGCGCAGCGTCAACTCGACGCCTTCGCGGACTTTTGCCAGGTCGGTGGACGAATGCGTCAGCGCGGCTTCCAGGCTGTCGAGCACCGGCAGCAGGTTTTCCGCGAAGTTTTCGATCGCGAATTTATGCGCCTTCTGCACATCTTCCTGCGCCCGGCGCCGCACGTTCTCGGTCTCGGCTTTCGCACGCAAGAACTCTTCTTGCAACGATGCTGCCTTCGCTTGCGCTTCAGCGAGCAATGCCTCGGTTTCGTTTGCGTCGACGGTTTCCGGTGCGGAATTCCCGTCCGGCACGCCGGGTTGCTGGATAGTTTGAGCCGCCGCGGTATTGTCGGCGGGCGAGGGGTTCTGGCTCGCGGAATTGTCTTGCGTGTTTTCCATGTCGCTTGAGATTTTGCTATGGGTGAAAACGGATGAAATCGAACGCAACGTTGCGGTTTCGGCCCATCAAAAAGCTGCCGATGATAACCGCCAACTCAACGTTGCAAAAACGCAACGGGCCCGAACAGCGGACAGTGCGAGTGAAGCGAGGGACATCCTTGTTCGTCCTAAGAAACCCATCTGAGGCTCAGATGAGCGTTTTCAAGGGGTTGCACGTGCTTTCCGGGGCTGTTTCTAGCCTGCAGAAATGACCGGTTACAACCATTTTGGGCCTGTCATCAGATTCAGATTGAGCCGGTTGAGTTGCTCACCTACACTTCGAACATGTCTTCGGAAGCGCTAGTTAACCCTAATCTTACGAATGCCCGAATCCAAGTCTTTTAATCGCTAAAGCTTGCTTCAAGTCAGCTCTAGCGTCCGCTTTTCAGAGCTGTTGCGTTGTTACAGGGGGTGCCCATGAAACTGACCTTTGCTATTGCGATCGTCGCATTGGTACTCGTTGGCGGCACCACGACTATTTGCATGTCCGGCGCGGTCAACGACCACACTACGGAGTACGGCGGCGTCTCGGCCACCATGGAACAGTTTTTCAGTCCGAGCCTGAAAGTTTGTCGATAATGCGGCGGTCGCGCTTGGTCGGGCGCCCCTGCAATGCGGCTGCCGGCTCACGATACGTCTTCCTCCGCTCATTCTCCGCCACGCGTTTTTCCCGTCCAGCGTCCGTTTCAGCGTAAAGCGTCTGCGCAATGGGCGCCGGACCGCGCACTTCACAAATTCCCAGCACGTTCACTTGCCAAAGCACGTGTTCAATCTCGATCTCCACGAGATCGCCAACACGCACATCCTTGGACGGCTTCACATTCGCGCCGCCAATACGCACGCGACCCTTCTCGACGGCGTCGCTTGCCAGCGAGCGCGTTTTGAAAAAACGCGCCGCCCAGAGCCATTTATCGATACGAAGGCGCGCGCTGGAGTCAGTTGAGATCTGGTAGTTCACGAGTGGTCAATGGTAACTGGTCAATGCGGTGGTCTATGCGGCTGCGCTCAGCGTTTGCGGCGCCTGCACCGGCCAGCCCTGCAGGTGCTGCGCGACAATTTCGCCCAGCGCCTTGATCCAGGCCGGCGATGCGTTCAAACATGGAATCCGGTGAAATTCCTTGCCGCCAGCGTGCAGGAATTCATCACGCACTTCAATGCCGATTTCCTCGATGGTTTCCAGGCAATCCGACGTAAAACCCGGGCAGAACATGTCCACCCGCTTCACACCCGCCGCGCCAAGTTCCGCGAGCGAAGGCGCGGTATAAGGTTGCAACCATTCTGCCCGGCCAAAACGCGACTGGAATGTCACGCGGCATTCGACCGGCGACAACCCGAGCGCAGCCATGAGCAACGAACCGGTCTGTTGACACTGATCATGATACGGGTCGCCAAGATCCATGGTGCGCTTGGGCACGCCGTGGAAACTCAGCACCAGCCGGTCACCCGCTGCGAAGTCCGGCTGGCCGTGATGCCGCCAATAGTCCCGCACCTGCTCGGCCAGCGCGCCAATATAGGCCGGATGGTCTGCATATTGGCGGATGGTGCGCAATTCCGGCTGATTGCGCACGCGGCGCAAGGCGTTGAACGCGTCATCGAACGCCGTAGCCGTGGTCGACGACGAATACTGCGGATACATGGGTACGAGCAGCACGCGCTCGGCGCCTTCCAGCTTGAGTTGATTCATCATGGCCGGAATCCCGGGCGTGCCGTAGCGCATGGCGTAGTCAACGATCACGTGATAGTCGTTCACCATGAACAAGCGCCGCAACCCCTCCACCTGCCTTTCCGTATAGACCCGCAGCGGCGAGCCTTCGGGCAGCCATACCTGGGCATATTTCTTTGCTGACGCACGGCCGCGAAACGGCAGGATTGCCAGCCGCAGGATGACTTGCCACGCGAGCGCAGGAATTTCCACCACGCGCGGATCCGACAAGAACTGCGCGAGGTACTTGCGCACGGCCTTGGGCGTGGGCGCGTCCGGCGTGCCGAGGTTGATCAGCAGCACCGCAACGCGATGCGAAGCGAAAGGCTGCGAAGGCAACTCGAGGTCGTAGCGCATAAAGGGGAGAGGCTGTGAAGCCCGTGCCGGTCAAGTAAGTGAAACCCATTATAGCGGCGCGTTTCGGAACGCAACATCGGCCGAACGGCCGAGTGGTGAACGGGGCTGGGGCAAGGCAAGATGGGTTGTCTGCCGGGGGGATTCGCAGCATTTTGCGGGCCGGACCGGCAGACGGCTTATTGCACGCTTATTGCACGCTTATTGCACTATTGCTGGCTACTGAGCGAGAGGGAGAGCAGGCGCGCGGTGATATCAACAATGGGAATCACGCGGTTGTAGGCCATCCGCGTAGGTCCGATCACGCCCAGCGTGCCCACGATCTTCCCGTTCACTTCATAGGGCGCGGTCACCACGCTCATTTCCTCGATCGGCACGAGATTCGACTCGCCGCCTATAAATATCTGCACGCCTTGCGCGTGGCTCGAGACATCGAGTAATTGAAGGAGACTCGTCTTTTGGTCGAACACGTCGAAGAGCTTGCGCAGCCGCGCCATGTCGGAGGAAAGATCCGCCACTTCCAGCAGGTTGCGCTCGCCGGAAATCAGCAGGGTGTCGCCTTGATCCGTTTCGTCGACGCTCGCGGCCACCGCTGCCTGCATCAGCGAGGTCATGTCGCCGCGCAGCGCGTCGATTTCCTCGCGCAGTCGGCGGCGTACTTCGTTGAAGGACAGTCCGGCGAAATTCGCGTTGATATAGTTCGACGCCTCGGTGAGCTGCGACGGCGAATAGTCGCGCTGGGTCGCCATGATGCGGTTCTGCACGTCGCCTTCCGGCGTCACTATGATCAGCAGGATGCGTTTATCAGACAGGCGCATGAACTCGATCTGCTTGAACATGTGGCTGCGGCGCGGCGTGAGAATGACGCCCGCGAATTGCGACAGGTTCGACAGCACGCTAGCCGCGGCGGCCACGATCTTCGCCGGCTCGCCGCCCTGCAGCTTGATCTTGACAGCGGAGGTCATGGCTTCGTCGTCGGTAGTTTCGACGGTGAGCATGGTGTCCACGAAGAGCCGGTAGCCGCGTGGCGTGGGAATCCGGCCCGCAGACGTATGCGGGCTCACCACCAGTCCGAGGTCCTCCAGGTCCGACATGACGTTGCGGATGGTGGCCGGGCTGAGCTCGAGTCCGGAATAACGGGACAGCGTGCGGGAACCGACCGGCTGACCTTCGGCGATATAGCGCTCGATCAGCGTCTTGAGGAGGGTCTGGGCACGTGGGTCTAGCATGGGGAAAGTTTAGCTCAACGTGTAAGGAAACAGCGAGCGCAGCAAATATAGCGACGACGATTGACGTATTTTTGTCATTCACCCGTCATCAATTCATGATCCGCACCATTCTAACGACAATTCCCCGTCACGCCCGGGGCTTAGCATATACAGACAAGCCGTAGGCACCGCGGACGTGGCGCGCGGTTCTTTTCGACACTCACCTATGGTGTAATGCCGGCATGGAAATTGGTACCCAATTCAAGACTGTCGCGCTCGTGGGGCGCAACAACACGCCCGGCATCAGGGAGCCGCTGACGGCGCTCGCCGCGTGCATTGTGAAACGCGGCTTCGACGTCGTGTTCGAAGCGGAAACGGCGCACGACGTCGGCGTGACTGACTACCCCGCATTGACCGCGCCGGAAATTGGCGCGCGCGCGGACGTCGCGGTCGTGCTCGGCGGCGACGGCACCATGCTTGGCATTGGCCGGCAGCTCGCGCCGTATCGCACGCCGCTGATTGGCGTGAACCACGGGCGGCTCGGGTTCATCACGGACATCACGCTGGCCGAAATGCAGGAGCTGGTGCCTCAAATGCTCGCCGGCAGTTTCGAGCGCGAAGAGCGGACCTTGCTCGAAGCGCGCATTGTCCGTGACGGCCGGCCGATCTATCACGCGCTGGCGTTCAATGACGTCGTGGTGAATCGCAGCGGCTTTTCGGGCATGGCGGAGCTGCGCGTGTCGGTGGACGGGCGTTTCATGTACAACCAGCGCTCGGACGGTCTGATTGTCGCCACGCCCACGGGTTCGACCGCATACGCGCTCTCCTCTTCCGGACCGATCCTGCATCCGCAATTGCAGGGTTTTGTACTCGTACCCATCGCGCCGCATTCGCTGTCGAATCGTCCAATTGTTCTGCCCGACGACTCGCAAGTGGATATCCAGATTATTGGCGGGCGCGACGTGAACGTGAATTTCGACATGCAGTCGTTTACCGCGGTCGAACTGAACGACACCATTGAAGTGCGGCGTTCGCGTCATACCGTGCCGGTGTTGCATCCGGTCGGCTATAGCCATTACGCCACGCTACGCAAGAAGCTGCACTGGAACGAATATCCCTCGCACGAAGACGCCACGAAACTCTAAGACGCCCATGCTCCGTCATCTCTCGATTCGCGACTTCGTCATTGTCGCCGCGCTAGACCTTGAGTTCGAGCGCGGCTTCACCGTCTTTTCAGGCGAAACCGGCGCCGGCAAGTCGATTCTTATCGATGCCCTCGCGCTCACGCTCGGCGCGCGTGCCGACGCCAGCATCGTGCGGACCGGAGGAGCGCGCGCGGACATCACCGCCGAGTTTTCTACTCACGCACAAGTCTCGCGCTGGCTGGACGAGCACGCGCTGGCTGCCGGCGACGCCGACACGGTCATGCTGCGGCGCGTCGTCGATTCAAGTGGACGTTCGCGGGCGTTTATCAACGGTACGCCGGCTACGCTTGTGCAATTGCGTGAACTGAGCGAAATGCTCGTCGACATCCACGGCCAGCACGCCCACCAATTGCTGATGCGCCCGGACGCCCAGCGCGAACTCTTCGATACTCACGCGGGCCTGCTCGACTCGGCACAGAAAGTAGCGCGGGCGCACCGGGTCTGGCGCGACGCAACGCATGCGGTGGAACTCGCGCAAAACCGCGATCGCGAGTTGCAACTGGAACGCGAGCGTCTCGCATGGCAACTGAGTGAACTCGACAAACTTGCGCCGCAGCCGGGTGAGTGGGAAGAGGTCAGCGCAGAGCATCATCGGCTGTCGCATTCGGCGAGTTTGATCGACGGTGTGCAGGGCGCGCTGAACGCGCTGTCCGAGTCGGACGAAGCCATGATCACGCAGCTCTCCGCGATCGTGTCGAAGCTGCGCGGTCTTGTCGATATCGACCCTGCGCTCGCCGACGTGCTGGCTTCGCTCGAACCCGCCGAGATTCAATTGCAGGAAGCCTCATATTCGCTCTCGCACTACGCTCAGCGGCTTGAGCTTGACCCGAACCGGCTGGCGCAGGTCGAGCATCGGATGGAACAACTGCATTCGGCCGCGCGCAAGTTTCGCATGCAGCCCGAAGCGTTGCCCGAGGAGCATGCCGAGCGGCGCAGACAGCTGGCGGCGCTCGATGCCGCCGCTGATCTCGATGCACTGCGCGCGGCGGTTGCCAAGGCGAAAGAGGTTTATCTGGCGGAAGCGACGGTGTTGTCGAAGGCGCGCGGGAAAGCCGCGAAGTCGCTTGGCAAGGCGGTCACCAAGGGCATGCAGGAATTATCGATGGTCGGCGGCAGCTTTGAAGTCGCGCTCGTGCCGCTTGCAGAGGGCGGTGCGAACGGGCTTGAGCAGATCGAATTCCGGGTGGCTGGGCATGCGGGCGTGACGTTGAGGCCGTTGGCGAAGGTCGCGTCTGGCGGCGAACTCGCGCGGATCAGTCTCGCGTTGGCGGTAATTGCGAGCACGGCGAGCCCGACCCCCACATTGATTTTCGATGAAGTGGATACGGGGATTGGCGGCGGCGTGGCGGAAGTGGTCGGGCGTTTGCTGCATCAACTCGGCCGCGACCGGCAGGTGCTGTGCGTGACGCATTTGCCGCAGGTCGCGGCGCGCGGCGATCATCATTTCCAGGTGGCTAAAGCCGGTGATTCTGCGGGGGGAACGGTTAGCACCGTTACGCCGCTGGATAAATCGAAACGGGTGGAAGAAGTTGCGCGGATGCTGGGGGGGCTTGAGATTACGGCCACCACGCGTAAGCATGCGAAGGAAATGTTGGCCGCGTAAGAAGGGATTTTCGTTCGCACTCGGGGTTCTGTTTGGGTGGGGCGGTGTTAGTGGGCGGGGGTCGGTGCTGGGGTGGTCGGTTCTGGGGTTAGTGGTCGGGGGTCTATGCCGGGGTGCTAGGTTCTGGGGTTAGTGGTCTGAGTCAATGCCGGGTTGGTGCTTTCGGCGTTAGCGGCCTGCGAGAGTCGGATTTTCTCTTTATCACTGTTAGCCACTGTGCGTGGCGGCACGTCATTTCTTTGTCCAAAGCGACAAAGAAACGAAGCAAAGAAAGCGCTTTCAACCACGCTACCCTAAGTGTCCACAGCGTGCAGTTTCTATTCATAGGTGCCCCAAAAGCACGGTGCTCGCCAGAGCGGAGGATGTGTGAACCCCTCCTTCTCGCGAATCCTGACACGAACACGCTTCGCCCCGTACGCTCTCGGGCAAGCACGAGGCGCCCACGAACCAGCACGGCCTAACGCGTATTTGCTTCTGCGGTTCTTCTTTGTGGGTTAGCTGCTCGGTCGGCGCGCTTATTTTCGTGGGCTACAGCCCAGGATATCTTCGCAGCCTCGTTTCTTGACGGGTTGGCGGCGTGGTTGGAGGCGCGTACTGATTTGGTGGGAGGTTGTCCGCGGATAGCGCGGGGTGAACCTTGGGCAGGTTCAATCACTGGTGGCGAAAATACACATCAGGCTGTGATTGGCGAAGCTGGCCACGGGGGCCCTCCAACGCAAGCCACTCACCGAACCTACCAAGAAACGAAGCCTTAAATGCGGGTGGGGCCGTGCGGGTTCCTTAGCAATGGTGCTTGCCCGAGAGCGTACGGGGCGAAGCGTGTTCGTGTCAGGATTCGCGAGAAGGAGGGGTTCAAACATCCTTCGCTCTGGCGAGCACCGTGCTTTTGGGGCACCCATGAATGAAAACTGCACGCTGTGGACACTTAGGGTAGAGCGGTTAAAGCGTTTTCTTTGCTTCGTTTCTTTGTCGCTTTGGACAAAGAAATGACGTGCCGCCACGCACAGTGGCTAATAGTGATAAAGAGAATATCCGACTCGCGCAGACCGCTAACACTGAAAGCAGCAACCCGGCATCAACCCCGACCACTAACGCCGAAAGCACCAACCCGGCATTGACCCAGAACCGCTAGCCCCGCCCCCCCGGCATAGACCCACCTAGCCCCCCCCCGACCACCCCCCGAGTGCGAACGAAAACCTACCCAAATACCCGCTTCCAAAGCCCCGTTACCGCTTCCCTCTCCGCCACCACAACATCCGGTTCAACCCGCGCCTTCTCCATCCCGTCGAGCCTCAGCGTGTGCTGCAACTTCCTATACCGCCGATACGCAGCCGCCACCGTTTCCGCCTCCTCGGCACTCATCAGCCCGAACCCCGCAGCCAGTCGCAACAACGAAATATTGCCCATATTCCGAATAAATTCAGCGTCTTCGCGCGCGTGCAACAGCACGCAATACTGCACGATGAACTCGATATCCACCATCCCGCCGCGGTCGTGCTTCAGGTCAAATAACTTGCTCCGGTTCGGATGCCCGGCATCCACGCGCTCACGCATCGCAACAATCTCCTGCGCCAACGCAGCGGCGTCTCGCGGCATCGTGAGAACCTGGGCGCGAATTTCCTCGAAGCGCTCGCCAATCTCGGCATCGCCAGCGCAATAACGCGCCCGCGACAGCGCCTGATGTTCCCAGACCCACGCCGTATTCGCGGCATCGCCCTCACGAATCTGATACCGCCGGAACGATTCCAGGCTCGTCACCAGCAAACCCGATTCACCATTCGGACGCAGCCGCAAATCGACATCGAATAACGTGCCCGCGCCCGTTGCCGTCGTGAGCCACGTGACCAGCCGGCGCGCGAACATCGCGTAAATATCGGCGGCGGCTTCGTCGGGGTCGTCGTGCAGGAAAATCAGGTCCAGGTCCGACGCGTAACCCAGCTCCTTCCCACCCAGCTTCCCGTAAGCGATCACAGAAAAGCGCGGTACCTCACGGTGACGCTTGGGAAACTGCGACCACACCGTTTCGATAGTGACATCGAGCACGGCATCAGCCAGCGCCGACAACAGGTCGCTCACATGTTCAACGGTCAGCTTGCCGCTCAGGTCGATCAGCAGAATGCGGAACACCTCTGCCTGATGTGCGTGCCGCAGCAAGTTCATCTGCTGCTCGGCGCCATCGGCGGCGGCAATCTGCGCGCGCAAGGATTCGCGAAATTGCGCCCAGTCGAAGGGGCTCGCGATCACTTCATCGTCGAGCAATTCATCAAGAAGCTGCGGATGGCGGATCAGATATCCCGCCGCCCAACGCGACGCGCCCAGCACCGACAACACCCGTTCGAGCGCCGCCGGATATTCGGTGAGCAACGCCAGATAAGCGCCGCGGCGGCTGACCGCTTCGAGCAGGTCGAACAGCCGGGCAATGGTGTCGCCGCGCCGCTCGGGCGGCTCGACGGCCTTCGCCGCTTCGAGCGCACGTTGCGCGACAATATCGAACCGCTCCCGGCTGCGCTCGGGCAAACCTTCGTATCGCGTGGACTTCCACACGTTGCGCAGACGTGTGAGCACAGCGGTGGCATCGGTGAAACCCAGTTCGGTCATGCGCTCGACCAACTGTTCTTCGGCGCTGTCGTCGGCAAGCGCGCTGCTCCATACCCACGACGCCGCCGAATCTTCCGCGACCGCGCAACCGCCGTCGCCCTTCACCTTATCGGCGAAAGTCTGGTCGAACTGATACTCAACGCGCGTCCGATGCGCCTCCAGCGCATCGGTCAACGCCGGGTAATCGGCGAAGCCCATTGCATCGGCAAGCACTGCGCGGTCGTCCGGCGCGACCGGCATGGCGTGCGTCTGCGCATCGTTTCGATACTGCAAGCGGTGTTCGAGCTTGCGCAGGAACAAGTACGCGCCGGTGAGTTCGCTACATACATTCGCCGATATCAACCCGTGCGCCGCCGCGCGATTCAGCACGGACAAGGTC
This sequence comes from Caballeronia sp. LjRoot34, assembly GCF_964253815.1. NCBI lineage: Bacteria > Pseudomonadati > Pseudomonadota > Betaproteobacteria > Burkholderiales > Burkholderiaceae > Caballeronia > Caballeronia sp. LjRoot34. The sequence goes on along the minus strand of NZ_CAXUSB020000001.1, from coordinate 492,908 downwards.
GGACGAATCCGCAGATCGGCAATCTGGCCGCCACGGATCAGTTGAAACACCTGCGCGCTGAACTCGATCTCCCGAATGCCGCCACGACCGAGCTTGATGTCGTCGGCTTTGTCCGGCCGCATCGACGCGCGCCGCTGCGCTTCCTGCCTGATCTGCACATGCAGCGCACGAATCGCGCTGATCACGCCGTAGTCGAGATACCGCCGGTAGATAAACGGCGTAGCGAGCGCGTCGAGCTGCTTGGCCAGCCGTTGCGCCGCTTCGCTTTCACCCTCGGAGACCAGCCGCCCCTTGATCCACGCGTACCGCTCCCACTCGCGGCCCTGCACATAGAAATATTCCTCGAGCATGCCGAGCCCGCAAGCGAGCGGGCCGGCATCGCCGTTTGGCCGCAACCGCATATCGACTCTAAAGACATAACCGTCTTCCGTCACCTCGGCCAATGCGCCTATGAGCTTACGGCCGAGCCGCGTAAAATATTCCTGGGTCGACAACGCCGCGCGTTCGCCGCCTGCCGTCTCACCGTCTTCTTCATAGACGAAAATCAGATCAATATCCGACGACACATTCAACTCACGTCCACCGAGCTTCCCCATTCCCACTACACCCAGCGTCAAGCGCTGTCCGTCAGGCCCGCGTGGCTCGCCGAACGTGACCTCCAGATCCGCCGATAACACCGCGAGCGCCCGCTGGATAGTCAGCTCGGCAAGATCGGTCATGGCGCCCGTGACTTCGGCAACCGGCGCGAGGCCCGCGAGATCGCGTTCCATCACCGTGCAGAAAACCTCGATGCGCAACCGCCGCAGCGCGGTCTTGAGCGCGGCTTCATCAAGCCGGCCGCTGGCCGAACGCGCCGAACACGCGTCGCAGAGCGCGTTCAGCCGCGCCTCTATCCAGGCGCGGCGAATCGGCGCTTGTGACCATTCGGCCACTTGGGCCGGCAATTCGGGACGCGCGGCATACACGCGCGCGGCATAGTGGGAAGCGCTGGCACTCAGCAAAACGGCGTCGGTCATGAAAAGTCGGGCTCAGTCATTGCTCACAAACAAGTCCGGCAGTGCGCCGGGGCTTTTGCGCACATTGGCGCGAGGTGTGCAGAACGCCGTCCGGCGCGGCTTAGCGGCCGCATGGTAGCGTGTTCCCGCAGTTTTTTGCGCTGCGCGCTGTGTTACATTTCAACGTCAAATCTCGAAAACCTACCATATCGCCGACCCGCCGCAGCATGTCCGACCGAAAGGAATTCGCCGACCCACCTGAAGCTGTGCCCGTGAAGCTAGGTGGTCGCGCCGAGCTCGCGTTGTCGCGGGTGCTCAAAGTCCTTCTGGTGCTGGTTGCCGTGGTCTATTTCGCGGTCGCCGGGATCTATCTCGCGCTGCGTTACGCCGTGCTTCCCCAGATCGATGTGTTCAAGCCGCGCATCGAGCAAATGGTCTCGTCGAAGATCCATGCGCAGTTGCGCATCGGACGTATCACGGCGAAGTGGTCCGGCTTCGAGCCTTCATTCGATATCGACAATCTCCGGATCGACGCCGCCGACGGCACGCCGGGTCTCGCCGTGCCGCACGCCAGCGCCACGGTCGCGTGGCGCTCGCTGCTGGGTCCCATTCCGCTGCTCTCGAATCTCACCGTCGATGGCCCCGACGTCGTCATCTCGCGCGCCGCCGACGGAACCTTCAGCGTAGCCGGCGTGCCGATCCAGGCGAAACACACGGGCAACGACGCGTTCATGACCTGGCTGCTGAGACAGCAAGCCATCGTGCTGCGCGACGGCACGCTGCGCTGGCACGACGGCGAGCGCAATGCGCCGGAACTCGCGCTCAAGCGTATCAAGCTCGCTATTCTCAACGACGGCCCGCATCATCGGCTGGCGTTGCAGGCGTCCCCCGACGGCGACCTGCTGCACGGGCCGCTCGACTTCCGCGCGGACTTCACCACGCCCCGCTTCAGCGTGCCCGGCCGGCCGGCGAACTGGACGGGCCAGGCGTATCTGTCGACCGGTCCTGTCGATCTGCCCAAGCTCTCGCAGTACGCGACGATGCCCTTCGCGACCTACGGCGGACGTTTCGACAACCGCATCTGGCTCGACTTCGCGAGCGGCAAGCTGCAATCAGCGGGCGGCGACCTGACCGGCTCCGACATCGCGTTGCGCGTGCGTCCAACGCAGCCGCGTCTCGACGTGCCGATCGCGGACTTCCGCTGGGATCTTGCGCAACAGGACGACGAATACACGCTGCACCTTGCAAACCTGCACGCAGAACTCGGCCAGCCGCCGCTCGCCGACGGCACGCCCGTGTCTCGCCTGCTGGCGTTGCACACCCTGACCGGCCATTACCGTGCGGCGACCTTGCAGCGCGGGCAGATGTTCGGGGTATCGGGCGATGTCGTCGATCTCGGCATCCTCGGCGAATTCTTGCGCACGCTGCCGTTGCCATCGAAGGCGCAAAACGATCTGATCCGATTCAACCCGCGTGGCCAGATTGCCAACTACACGCTGCAAACCGAGCGGCCCAGACCGGCGAACCACGCTCAAATGCTGGCTCAGCGGCAGACGGGCGCCGAGCCGCCGATACGCTACACGGTCAAGGGCGACTTGCGCGGCGTGAGCGTGCAGGCCCAGGAACCGCCGCCGGGCCTGACGATCAACAACCACCCGCGGGCCGGGATTCCGGGCGTGGAAAACCTGTGGGGCAGTATTGACGCGGATCAGGATCACGGCAGCGCGGTTATCGATACGAAAAATACCGCGATCACCATCCCCGGCGTCTTCGATAACCCGCGTCTCGTGCTCGATCAGATCGACGGCCGCGTGACCTGGACGCTCACCGACGCGCCCGGCAAGCCGCACAAGGCGATCACCGCCCACGTGGAGACGCTGCACGTCAAGAATGCGGACGCCGAAGCGAGTGCGACGGCCGACTATCGCAACGAAGGCGAAGGCAGGGGTTCGCTCGATCTCAAGGCAAAGGCCGCGCGCCTGAATGTGACGAGCCTCGTGCACTACCTGCCGACGAGCATCAGCGAAAAACTACGCGTTTATCTGGGCCACGCGTTGCAATCCGGCGTTTCGCGCAACGCCACCATCGAGATTCACGGCGACCTGACGAAATTCCCTTACGCAAAGTTCCCCGATGCCGGCCAGTTCCGCATCGTCGCGCCCTTCTCGGGCGGCAAGTTCGAGCCAACGCCCTATCCGCCCAAGACCATGGCAAACGGAACGCCGAACGTGTGGCCGGCGTTCGATGGTATTGACGGGACGTTTCATCTCGCCGAAAACAAGCTGGGCTTCGATATTTCGCGCGGCCATTATCTCGGCGTGAGCGTGGTCAAGACGACGGGACGGATTGAAGACCTGGGCAATCGCGAATCGAAGCTGCTGATCGACGCCGACGCGCATGGCCCGATCACCGACATGCTTCGTTACGTGGAAGACAGCTCGCTCGGCGCGCTCTCACACCACGTGTCGACGAAGATTCGCGCCACCGGTAACGCCGCGCTCGCGTTGCAACTGGAAATTCCGCGGGTCGCGCCGCCGCCCGGCGTACGGCCGCACGTGGGTTACAAAGGCGCGCTCACGTTCAACGGCAACGAGCTTGCATACGCTGCGTTGCCGCCGTTATCGAATCTCAAAGGGCGGGCGCGGTTCGGCGAAAAGACCGCGTCGCTCGATGGCCTCACGGCGAAATTCCTCGGCGGCGACGTGCGTGGTACCGGCGGCGTGAAACCCGACGGCAGTTATGCCTTCGATGTAAGCGGCCGCATAGGTGGCGACGCGGCCCAGAGCCTGAACGCGCGCGATCAGGCACAAGCGGCGCAGATTCTCAAGCACATCAGCGGCACCGCACCGTACGACCTGCGCGTGCGCGGCGTGAAAAATGCGTTGCCGCAGGTCGAGGCCAACTCCGACCTGACCGGCCTCGGCCTGGACTTTCCGGCGCCCTTCAACAAGAGCGAGGGCACGCCCATGCCCGTCTCGTTCACGTTCACGGCAATGGCCGGATCGCCCCAGGAGCACGACGCGAAACTCACGCTCGGGCCGGTGAATGCGCATTACTTGCTCAAGCAGACCGGCAAGGAAGCGCCGATCGTGGAACGGGGTGCTATCGGCGTAAACAAACCGGCCGATCTGCCGGAACAGGGCGTGACGGCGGCGGTGGATATCGACGAACTCGATGCCGACGCGTGGCGCAAGCTGATCGCCGAATTGGGACCGATGCCACAGCCGGACCCGCAGACTCAATCGCAATCGCAGGCGATGAAGCAATTCCTCCCCAAGCGCTTCGCGCTGCATTTCGCCACGATCAAGCTGCTCAACCGGCGCTGGGAAGATGTGGCGATCGGCGCAAATCTCGGCGATGACCGCAAGTGGCAGGCGAACATTGCGTCGGATCAGGTTACGGGCAATGCGCAATGGATGCCGGGCGCGACAAAGGGCAGTCCGGGCGCGTTGCAGGCGCGGTTCACGAAGGTCGTGATTCCGGGGAAGGAGGAAACCGACCTGGTCACACAGATGATCCGCAAGCCGCCGGCCAACATGCCGTCCATCGATTTGATCGTGAACGAACTCGTGGTGCGCGGGCGCACGCTCGGACGCCTTGAGGTGGACGCGCGCAACGACGTGGAAGACAACGTGCCGGTCTGGCATCTGGACAAACTGGATTTGAGCAATCCGGACGCGACACTGTCGGCCACGGCCAACTGGCGCACGATCAGCGGTCCCGTCGGTTTTCCAGCCGACGCCGACGACAACGCCCCCCGCCGCACCGCGGTGGATTTCAAGCTGGACATCACCGATGCCGGTGCGCTGGTCGAACGGCTCGGCTTGCCGCGGACGGTGAAGAACGGCAAAGGCACCGTGACGGGTCAGCTTGGCTGGGACGGCAGTCCGGCTGCAGTCGACCTACCCACGCTCAACGGTAAGCTGGACGTCGACTTGCATCATGGCCAGATTCTCAAGGTCAATCCGGGCGCGGCCAAGCTGCTCGGCGTGCTCAGCCTGCAAAGCCTCGCGCACTTCCTCACGCTGAATTTCCAGGACGTGGTCGGCAAAGGACTGCCGTTCGAAAAAATCACCGGTTCAGGCACGGTTCAGGATGGCATCGGCCGCACCAATGATTTCACGATGATCACGGCGCCGGCACGCGTCGAGCTGAAGGGGCTGGTCGATCTGCCGAAGGAAACCCAGGACCTGCACGCCAAGGTCATCCCGACCATCAGCGCGGGCGCCGTGGCGCTGGGCGCCGCCGTGATCAATCCTTTGCTCGGGATCGGCACGCTGGTGGCCGACCTGCTGCTATCGAAGTCGATTGGAAAAGCGTTCACGATTGACTATTCCATTACCGGCTCGTGGTCGAAACCCGTCATTCAGCGGGTGAAAGGCGATCAGGGTAAGATCGAAATTCCCGCTGCCACCGTGCCCAACTGATCTTTTTAATAGCGTTTCAGTGAAGATCACACAGGCTGGCAACAAGCGATTTCGGTTACCATCGCGCCCCTTTTAGCAGGCTGACATGAGCGAAAAATCAAGCGAAGGCACCCCCGGGGCATTCCGCGTAGCTGCGCTGCAAATGGTGAGCGCGCCGGATCGCGAGCGCAATATTGCGGAAGCGGGACGGCTGATTGCCGAAGCCGCGCGCGATGGCGCACAGCTTGTACTGCTGCCGGAATATTTCTGCTACATGGGTTTCAAGGACACGGACAAGCTCGCGATCCGCGAAACGCCCGGGCACGGTCCGATCCAGCAGTTCCTGTCGGACGCGGCGCGCGAACATCGCGTGTGGGTGATCGGCGGGACCTTGCCTCTGGAATCGCCTGAACCGGCGCGCGTGCTCAATACCACTCTGGTCTTCGATCCGTCCGGCAAGCAGGTCGCCCGCTACGACAAGATTCATCTCTTCAATTTCGAGAAAGGCACGGAATCCTTCGATGAAGCCCGCACGATCTGTCCGGGAACCGAAGTGCGTACGTTTGAAGCCCCGTTCGGACGCGTGGGGTTGTCGGTGTGTTACGACCTGCGGTTTCCCGAGCTTTACAGAAAAATGGACGATTGCGCGTTGATAGTCGTGCCGTCCGCGTTCACGTACACCACCGGCGAGGCGCACTGGGAAACGCTGCTCAAGGCGCGCGCAATCGAAAACCAATGCTACGTGCTGGCCGCCGCGCAAGGCGGCAAACACGAAAACGGCCGCCGGACCTGGGGCCACAGCATGCTGATCGATCCGTGGGGCGAGATCGTGGCCGTGGTGGAAGAAGGTGCGGGCGTGGCAGCCGGAGCGATTGATGCCGCGCGTATTGCATCCGTCCGCCAAAGCCTTCCGGCTCTGCGGCATCGCGTTTTGGGCTAGCTTGTTTTTTCGGAGCCCCCCTCCATTTGGTCAGGGTGTGGCATAAACACTCCAACGTTAGAATGCGTTTAATCCCCCCAGACTTCGCCACAGGCAACGAATGAACATCATCGAACCCGGCATCCGAAATCTCGCCACCGCGAAAGAGATCCTGCTGACGCCCTACGGCCTCGACGAATCCACTATTACGCGCACGCTGGCCGAGATCTTCACGCACCGCGTGGACTACGCGGATCTCTATTTCCAGTCCACACGCAGCGAAGCGTGGAGCCTGGAAGAAGGCATCGTCAAATCGGGCAGCTTCAGCATTGATCAAGGTGTGGGCGTGCGCGCCGTGTCGGGTGACCGGACGGCGTTTGCGTATTCGGACGACTTGTCCGCGGAATCCATCCGTCAGGCGGCGGTCGCCACGCGCGCCATCGCAAAGGCCGGCGGCGGCAAGCACAAGATCAAGTCGGCCAGCTCGTTGACCGGCGTGTTCGGCCGCGACCTGTATCTCCCGTCCGATCCGCTCACGTCGCTCGACGCCACCGCGAAGGTGAAGTTGCTCGAACGCGTGGAGAAAATGGCGCGTGGCCGCGATCCGCGCATCGTCCAGGTCATGGCGGGTCTCGCGGGTGAATATGACGTCGTGCTGGTCGCACGCAGCGACGGCGCGCTGGCCGCGGACATCCGGCCGCTGGTGCGCGTGTCCGTGACGGTAATCGCTGAAAAGGACGGACGTCGCGAAATGGGCAGCGGCGGTGGTGGTGGACGTTACGACTACGCCTATTTCACCGACGAGATCCTGTCCCACTACGTCGATCAGGCCGTACACGCGGCGCTCGTTAATCTCGACGCGCGTCCTGCGCCTGCCGGTGCAATGACCGTCGTACTCGGACCGGGCTGGCCCGGCGTGCTGCTGCACGAAGCGATCGGCCATGGGCTGGAAGGCGACTTCAACCGCAAGGGGTCGTCGGCGTTTGCGGGGCGTATCGGTGAACGGGTGGCGGCGAAGGGCGTGACAGTTGTCGACGACGGCACGCTGCCGAACCGGCGCGGTTCGCTGAATATCGACGACGAAGGCAATCCTACGCAATGCACGACCTTGATCGAGGACGGCATTCTCAAGGGCTACATTCAGGATTCGCTGAATGCACGTTTGATGAAGATGCCGGTGACGGGCAACGCCCGGCGCGAGTCTTACGCCGCCCTGCCCATGCCGCGCATGACCAACACGTACATGCTCAATGGCGACAAGGATCCGGGTGAAATCCTGGCATCGGTGAAAAACGGCTTGTACGCGGTGAATTTCGGCGGCGGTCAGGTCGACATCACCAACGGCAAGTTCGTGTTCTCCGCGTCCGAGGCGTACATGATCGAGAACGGCAAGATCACGTACCCGGTGAAGGGTGCAACGCTGATCGGCAGCGGCCCGGAATCGCTCAAGTACGTAACCATGATCGGCAACGACATGGCGCTCGACGGCGGCGTGGGCGTGTGTGGCAAGGAAGGCCAGAGCGTGCCGGTAGGCGTGGGTCAGCCAACCTTGCGAATCGAAAAAATGACAGTGGGCGGCACGGTTTGAGCGTGTAGCCGGCCGTTTGACCAGTGACTTTCCCGCGCCGCGCTTCCTGAAGCTTTCGAGCGCACTACGCGGGAAATCCGCATGAAACGCTCACGTTTAGTGCGGAAATCAGTGCTACAGCGCGGAATATCCGCATTTTGGCAGCTGACAACTTGCCAACCGCGCGTGTTTAAGGTTATAAAGCCAGACGTTCAATTTTTACCCAACGACCCAAACCATCATGTCCGCCAAGTTTTATTTTTACTTTTTTTGGCATCTCAAGCCGCTGGCGGATCGAGAGGGGTGAGTCGTTTGTGTAGAACCCAAGTTTCCCGAAAAACCGCCAGCGCAGCCTGGCGGTTTTTTTATGCCCACTTTTTTGACGACTTTTTGCACTGTCCCTGATCTGTCGGACGTATCGACAAACGAACACAGCATCAAAAACGCGTTCCTGGAGAACCAGCATGCCCCCGCACAACACCGACGATGTCCGAATCCGCGAATTGAAAGAACTCACGCCCCCTGCTCACCTGATCCGTGAGTTCGCCTGCGCCGAGCTGGTTTCGAACCTGATCTACAACTCGCGCCAGTCGATGCATCGCATCCTGCACGGCATGGAAGACCGCCTGATCGTGATCGTCGGACCATGCTCGATCCACGACACCAAAGCGGCTCTGGAATATGCGGGCCGTCTCGTCGAGGAGCGCAAGCGCTTTGCGGGCGAACTGGAAATCGTGATGCGGGTGTATTTCGAAAAGCCGCGTACGACGGTCGGCTGGAAAGGGTTGATCAACGACCCGTACATGGACAATAGCTTCAAGATCAACGACGGCCTGCGGACCGCGCGCGAATTGCTGCTGCGAATCAACGAACTGGGGTTGCCGGCCGGCACCGAATACCTCGACATGATCAGCCCGCAGTACATCGCTGACCTGATTTCATGGGGTGCGATCGGTGCGCGGACGACAGAATCGCAAGTGCATCGCGAGCTGGCGTCGGGATTGTCGTGCCCGGTCGGTTTCAAGAACGGCACGGACGGCAACGTGAAGATTGCAGTTGACGCCATCAAGGCGGCGTCGCAGCCGCACCATTTCCTCTCGGTGACGAAGGGTGGCCATTCGGCCATCGTATCGACGGCCGGCAACGAGGACTGCCATATCATCCTGCGCGGCGGCAAAACGCCGAACTACGACGCGGAAAGCGTGAACGCTGCATGCAACGACATCAGCAAGGCCGGGCTTGCCGCGCGGCTGATGATCGATGCGAGCCACGCGAACAGTTCGAAGAAGCATGAGAACCAGATCCCGGTTTGCGCCGATATCGGCCGGCAGATTGCGGGTGGCGACGAACGGATTATCGGCGTGATGGTGGAGTCGAATCTGGTCGCGGGACGGCAGGATCTGAAGGAAGGCTGCGAGCTGACGTACGGGCAAAGCGTCACCGACGCGTGTATCGGTTGGGAAGACAGCCTGAACGTGCTGGAAGGGCTGGCGGACGCCGTGAAGCAGCGGCGCGTGGCGCGGGGGAATGGGAACTGATTGGCCTGAGCGCGGGTTAAAAAAAGGCCGCCAATCTGGTGGCCTTTCCTTCAAACGCAAACGCCCTACGCCATCTCGCCGGAACCGTAGATCTCGGTACGCACCCGCGACTTCGATACCCCCGCCGCTATCAACGCATCCTGCTGCGCGCGCATGAAGGGCACGGGGCCACACAAATAATAATCGGCGTCGGGGAGCAGGGTTTTATCGGCTATGTGGGCGAAATCCGGCCGCCCCGCGAAGTCGAAATCCGTTCCCGGGCGGTCGTCGGCGTGAGTGTTTTCATAGAACACGGCGCGCGACACGTTCGGATGTTTTGCAACAATCGCGTCCAGCCATCGGCCGAATGCATGCGTGCGGCCATTGCGGCACGCGTGAACAAACGATATCTGCCGCGTGCTGTCCTGAGCGGCGAGCGAAGCGAGCATCGACACCATCGGCGTAATACCTACGCCGCCGCTGATCAATACAACGGGCGTCGTCTTGGTTACGTCGAGCGTGAATTCGCCCATCGGTGCGCTGACCTCAACAATCCCGCCGACGTCCATCCCATCGTGCATGAGATTGGAAATGTATCCAGCCGGCTTATCCTGAGCCCGCTCGCGCTTCACCGAAATACGTAGCCACTGACCGTTCGGGGCATCGGAGAGCGTGTATTGACGCGGCTGGTCAACGCCGATCTCCTTCACGAACCGCTTCACGCTGACGTACTGACCCGGCTCGAAATGGCAGACCGGACCACCATCGGATGGCTTCAAATAAAACGACGTGATCTCGTCGCTTTCCTGTTCGCGTCGAAACACCACAAACGGCCGGAAACCGCTCCACGCGGCTTGGGCATAAAGCCCCTTTTCCGCCCCGATCAAAATCTCCGCGAGTTGCGCGTAGGCGGCGCGCCAGGCGCTGAGCGTGGGTTCATCGACGGCATCACCCAGGACTTCGGATATGGCAGCCAGCAGATTTTCACCGACGATCGGATATTGCTCCGGCCGGATATTCAGGCTCACGTGTTTGTGGGCGATATGCGTGACGGCCGAACCGAGCGCGCCGAGGTTATCGATGTTCGCGGCATACGCGTACACCGCTCGCGCCAACGCCTGTGGCTGACTGGCGCTTTGCTGATGCGCCTGGTTGAACACGTTTTTCAACTCGGGATGATGGGCGAACATCCGCTTGTAGAAGTGTTTGGTGATAGTCACGCCATGTTCGGCGAGCACGGGAGCGGTGGCTTTTACACGGGCAATCTGGTCGGCGGTCAAGGCTGTCATTCATGGGCTCCTTTAAAGATGTATTTATAATACATCTTTAAAGGAGCCAGACATCCGCGCGTTTTGTCGCAGCGATATAAGACGATGCTGATTGTGGCGTCGGCAGAGCAATCGGTGCCGGCCACGCCCTACCTTAGACCTTGCGTTCGTGATTCCACAACACGTCGGTTCCGCCATCCACACGATTCAACACGCGCGCCAGCACGAACAGCAAATCGGACAGCCGATTCACATACTGCCGCGGCGCCGCGTTGATCTTGTCCACCCGGCCGAGCGCAACAATCGATCGCTCCGCGCGCCGGCAAACCGTCCGCCCGACATGCGCAAGCGACGCCGCCCGCGATCCACCCGGCAGGATGAATTCCTTGAGCGGCGGCAAAGTCGCGTTGTACTCCGCAATCCATTCATCGATACGAGCAAGATGCGACTTCTCGATCATCGAATGGCCGGGAATGCAGAGCTCACCGCCGAGATCGAAGAGATCGTGCTGAATGGCGGACAACGCGGCGCGCACGTCGTCCGGCAGCGGTTCGCACAGCAGCACGCCAAGCTGCGAATTCAGTTCATCGACATCGCCGATCGCCGTGATCCGCGCGTCGTCCTTCTGCACGCGGCTGCCGTCGCCGAGGCCGGTCGTGCCGTCGTCGCCGGTGCGCGTCGATATCTTGCTCAGGCGATTGCCCATGATGTTCTCCAGGTAACCCGGAACGCCGGTCAGCGCCCGCGCTCATTATAGGCAACGCGGGGGCATTGCCCGGAGCCCGGCTCGATCTAGCCTATCGGCGTAAAATGAGTAGATAAAACGCACGATTCCCGCATTTCGATGCGAAATGTCGTGCATCCCAACATCCCATCACACCGATGTCCGGAGACATGCCGTGAACCACCCCGTCCCCCCGCTCGCCGTCCGCCGCACCTTCCCCGCCGCCCTGCTCGACGCGCTGAAGGCCGCGTTCGCCGAACGCGTTTCCACCACCACGGCAGTCCGCGAACACCATGGCCGCGACGAATCGCCGTTCGATCCGCAACTGCCCGATGCCGTCGTTTTCGTGACCAGCACGGAAGAGGTCCAGACGGTGGTCCGGCTGTGCGCCGAACACAATGTCCCGGTCATTCCGTACGGCAACGGATCATCGCTGGAAGGGCATTTGCTGGCGGTTCAGGGCGGTGTATCGATCGATATGTCGGGCTTGAACCAGGTGTTGTCGATTGACGCCGAAGACCTGACGGTCACCGTCCAGCCGGGAATTTCGCGCAAGCAGTTGAACGAAGCGCTGAAGGACACCGGGTTGTTTTTTCCGATCGATCCCGGCGCGGATGCGAGCATTGGCGGGATGTCGGCTACGCGTGCGTCGGGTACGAACGCCGTGCGTTACGGCACGATGCGCGAAAACGTGCTTGGCCTCACCGTCGTGTTAGCCGATGGCCGCGTCATCAAGACCGGCACGCGCGCGCGCAAATCGTCGGCCGGGTACGACCTCACGCGCTTGTTCGTGGGCTCGGAAGGCACGCTCGGTGTGATCGTCGAGATCACCGTGCGGCTTTATCCGCAGCCGGAAGCGGTATCGGCGGCGGTCTGCGCATTTCCATCGATGGGCGACGCCGTACGCGCCACCATCGAAACCATTCAGATGGGCGTGCCCGTCGCGCGCGTCGAGTTCCTGGATTCGCTCGCCGTGCGCGCGATCAACCGCCATTCGAACCTCACTTTCCGCGAATCGCCCATGTTGTTCTTCGAATTCCATGGCACCGAAAGCAGCGTGAAGGAGCAGGCGGAAACGGTGCAGGAGATCGTTGCGCAAAATAATGGCACCGATTTCGAATGGGCAACACGGCCGGAAGACCGCAGCCGCCTGTGGAACGCGCGTCACAACGCCTATTTCGCGATGCTGCAACTGAAGCCCGGCTGTCGCGCCGTAACAACCGACGTCTGCGTACCAATCTCACGGCTCGCCGAATGTGTGATCGAAACGGAGCAGGACCTGAAGGCGAGCACGCTGCCCTGCCCGATCGTCGGCCATGTCGGCGACGGCAATTTTCACGTCGCCATGCTGCTCGATCCGGCCAAGCCCGAAGAATTCGAAGAAGCCGAGCGGATCAACCGCCGCATTGTGGAGCGCGCGCTGCGCATGGGCGGAACGTGTACCGGCGAGCACGGCGTGGGGCTGCACAAGATGGGTTTCATGATCGAGGAACATGGCGAGGACGCAATCAGCGTGATGCGCTCGATCAAACACGCGCTCGACCCGAAAAACCTGATGAACCCGGGCAAGATTTTCTCCTACGACGCTTGATCGAATGCGGGTCGGGCTGTGCTGCAGGTCCAGCGCGAACAACGCGCCGGCGCAAAAACATGCTCCGTCCCCGTAATTAGCCCGATCGACGGAAAGCACGCGCAGGTGCAAGATCAACGCTCTGCTTTTTGGAATGCTCCAGAGCACACACACCGCCGGGAGGGAACATGAACGCACCCGCCGAGCTAACGCCTGAAGTGCTGGCGCAGCGTCAGCGCGAAGTGGTCCAGGCATTGATGGCCGTGCTGCCGACGCATTGCCTGCTGTATCGCGAGGAAGACACGGCCGCTTATGAATGCGACGGACTCGCGGCGTACAGGCGGCTGCCGCTTGCCGTCGCGCTGCCCGAAACCGAAGCGCAGGTTCAGCGCGTCGTGCAGATCTGCGCGCGGCTCGATGTGCCTATCGTCCCGCGTGGCGCGGGCACAGGTTTGTCGGGCGGCGCCATGCCGATCCGGCATGGCATCGTGGTGTCCCTTGCACGCTTTCGCAAGATCGTCGAAGTCGACCCCTACGCGCGTACCGCAACGGTCCAACCGGGCGTGCGCAATCTCGCCATATCCGAAGCCGCGGCGCCTTTCGGGCTCTACTACGCGCCCGATCCGTCATCGCAGATTGCTTGCACGATCGGCGGCAATGTCAGCGAGAACTCCGGCGGGGTCCACTGCCTGAAGTATGGCCTGACGTGTCACAACGTGATGCGGGTACGCGCGGTATCGATGGAAGGCGACATCCTCGAATTCGGTTCGCTCGGTTTAGACGCGCCTGGGCTCGACCTGCTGGCGGTGCTGATCGGCAGCGAAGGCATGTTCGCCATCGTCACCGAGATCACCGTCAAGCTGATCCCCAAGCCCCAAACGGCCCAGGTGATCATGGCCAGCTTCGACGACGTCATCAAAGGCGGCAACGCGGTCGCGGCGATCATCGCGGCCGGCATCATCCCCGCCGGGCTCGAGATGATGGATAAACCCGCGACACGCGCCGTGGAGGAGTTCGTGAAAGCGGGTTACGACCTCGACGCGAAGGCGATCCTGCTGTGCGAATCGGACGGCACACAAGACGAAGTCATGGAGGAAATCGTGCGGATGACGGCCGTGCTGCGCGAATTCGGCGCGAATCGCATCCAGATTTCTCGCTCGGAAGCCGAACGGCTGAAGTTCTGGTCCGGCCGCAAGAACGCGTTTCCGGCGGCCGGCCGTATCTCGCCTGATTATTACTGCATGGACGGCACCGTGCCGCGCCGCCAGATCGGGCCGCTGCTGGCGCGTATTGAAGAGATGGAAAAAAAGTATGCACTGCGTTGCATGAACGTGTTCCATGCCGGCGACGGCAACATGCATCCGCTGATCCTGTTCAACGGCAACGATCTCGACGAATGGCACCGGGCCGAGGCATTCGGTTCGGACATCCTGGAAACCTGCGTGGAACTGGGCGGCACGGTGACGGGCGAGCATGGCGTGGGTATCGAAAAGATCAACTCCATGTGCGTCCAGTTTTCCCCCGAAGAACGCGATACGTTTCACGCGATAAAACGTGCCTTCGATCCCCCCGGCCTGCTTAATCCCGACAAAGGCATCCCGACGCGCGCGCGTTGCGCCGAGTACGGGAAAATGCATATTCGCGGCGGCTTGCTGCCGCATCCCGAGATTCCACGCTTTTAGGCGACGCTTCCCAACATTGCGTGTAGATAAATGTCCCTTTGAAGCATCGGCGGTGATTGCAGGCGTTCGAGCCCGGACGGTATCCACGTTTATACGAGTGGCCGCGCGGGAACACGCCGATACACTGACCCAAGAGCCATAAAACGCTGGACACCATGACAGAGGAAGACATTGTCGCGAGCTGGTCGGAGCGCGTGCGCGCCGCGACGGCGAGCAACACCCCGCTAAGGATTCGCGGCGGCGGCACGAAGGATTGGTACGGCCAGACGCTGCAAGGCGAGATAGTCGATACGCGGGCGCATCGCGGGATTATCGAATATGACCCGGCCGAACTCGTGATCACCGCGAAGGCCGGCACGCCGCTCAGCGAGATCGAAGCGCGGCTGGACGAATGCGGCCAGATGCTGCCGTTCGAGCCGCCGCACTTCGGACCAAACGCTACCATCGGCGGCTGTATTGCAGCCGGACTCGCCGGCCCTCGGCGCGCGGCGACCGGCGCGGCGCGCGACTTCGTGCTCGGCGCCGTGGTGATGAACGGCCAGGGCCACGTGCTGCATTTCGGCGGTCAGGTGGTGAAGAACGTGGCGGGCTACGACGTCTCGCGGCTGCTTGCCGGTTCTCTCGGTACGCTGGGGATGATCCTGGAGGTATCGGTGAAAGTGCTGCCGAAACCCGTCGCCGAAGCCACGCTCAAGTTCGAGATGAACGACACGGACGCCGTGCGTAAACTCAACGAATGGAGCGGCCATCCGTTGCCGTTGACCGGCAGTGCGTGGCGCGGCCACACGCTCGCGTTGCGCCTGGGCGGCGCAGAAGCGGCGGTGAAAGCGGCGCGGACATCGTTGGGCGGAGAAGTGGTGGACGCCGTGGAAGCCGAGCGTTTCTGGCACGGTTTGCGCGAACAAACCGATCCGTTCTTCGCCGTGCTGCCGCCGAAGTGCGCTTTGTGGCGGCTGTCGCTGCCATCGATTGCCGAGCCGATGCATCTCCCCGGTCCGCACCTGATGGAATGGGGCGGCGCGCAACGCTGGTGGATCACCGACGCCGATCCGCAAACCGTGCGTATCAGCGCCAAGCAGGCCGGTGGCCACGCGACCATCTTCCGTTCGAGCGCGGCGTACGATCGCAAAGCGGGTGTCTTCACGCCCTTGCCCGCCCCGCTGATGAAGATTCATCGTGGCCTGAAAGCTGCATTCGATCCCGCGAGCATTTTCAATCGCGGCCGCCTCTACCCCGACTTCTGAACTGAAGACACACGCAATGCAAACCAACCTCGCCGACTTCATGCGCGATACCGCCGATGGCGAAGAAGCCGAGGCTATCCTGCGCAAGTGCGTGCATTGCGGATTCTGCACGGCGACGTGCCCGACCTACCAGATACTGGGCGATGAACTCGACGGCCCGCGTGGCCGAATCTATCTGATCAAGCAGATGCTGGAAGGCGCGCCCGTGACACGCAGCACGCAACTGCATCTGGACCGCTGCCTCACGTGCCGCAATTGCGAGACCACGTGCCCATCGGGCGTGCAATATGGACGGCTGGTGGAGATTGGCCGGAAGGTGGTGGAAGAAAAAGTGGAGCGGCCGTTCGGCCAGCGCGTCCAACGCAAACTGCTCGCCAACTTCCTGCCGAACAGCAAGCTTTTCACGCCCGCGATGAAACTCGGCCAGCAATTCCGGCCGCTGTTGCCCAAAGCCTTGCGGACCAAGATTCCGGTTGCGCAACGGCCGCTCGAACCGCCGACCGGCACGCATGCGCGCAAGATGCTGATGCTCGCCGGCTGCGTCCAGCCCGCCATGATGCCGAACGTCAACATAGCAACTGCACGGGTGTTCGATGCGTTGGGCATTCAGATCCTGAGCGCGCCGGACGCCGGTTGCTGTGGCGCGATCCGCCTGCATCTCGGCTATAACGATGAAGCGCTGGACGACGTGCGCAACAACATCGACGCGTGGTGGCCGTATGTGGAAAACGGCGTGGAGGCGATCGTGATGAACGCGTCCGGTTGCGGCGCGACGGTCAAGGAATACGCGCATTTGCTGCGCAATGATCCGGTCTACGCGGAGAAGGCGGCGCGGATTGTGGAGCTGACGCGCGACCTCGCGGAAATCCTGCCGCAGTACGAAGACGAACTGACGGCCATGGTCAGGCGTCGCGCGGTGCATACCGTCGCGTTTCATCCGCCGTGCACGCTGCAGCATGGCCAGCAGATTCGCGGCCACGTGGAGAACTTGCTGACGGCGCTGGGCATAGAAGTGCATCTTCCCGCCGATAACCATCTGTGCTGCGGCTCGGCCGGAACGTATTCGGTGCTGCAGCCGAAACTCTCCTACACGTTGCGCGACCAGAAACTGGACAAGCTCGAAAAGCTCGAGCCGCAGATGATCGTATCGGCGAATGTGGGCTGTATCGCGCATTTGCAGAGCGGCACGTCCACGCCCGTCGTGCACTGGATTCAACTGGTCGAACATCTGCTGTATGGCTAACGCTGGCGGGCGCCGGCTGTTTCGGCGCACCGCATCCGTATAATCGGACCTCTGCTTACTCACCTTGCGGCGTCCGATTCCATGTCCTCCTCTCATGTAGCCCGTCACCTCGACGAAGTCCGTCAGCGCATCGCGAAAGCGGCGGCTGATGCTTCGCGCGACGCGTCAGCGGTCACGTTGCTCGCGGTATCGAAGACCTTTCCTGCAGAAGATGTTCGCGCGGCTTTCGACGCAGGACAGCGTGCGTTCGGCGAAAACTACGTGCAGGAAGCGGTCGCGAAAATTGCTGAGCTGGCGGAGTTGCGCGGCGAGATCGAGTGGCATTTCATCGGACCGTTGCAATCGAACAAGACGAAAGTAGTCGCCGAGAATTTTGACTGGGTGCATTCGGTCGATCGGCTCAAGATTGCCGAGCGTTTGTCTGACCAGCGCGGCGACAATATGGCCGCGCTTAACGTCTGTCTGCAGGTGAACGTGAGCGGAGAGGCGTCGAAAAGTGGTGTAACACCAGACGAAACGCTGGCGCTCGCGCGTGCGGTTGCCGCGCTTCCTCATCTACGGTTGCGCGGTTTGATGTCCATTCCCGAACCGGCCAGCACACTCGATGAACAACGCGAGCCGCATCGGCGTCTGCGCGAAATCATGGACACATTGCGCGCGGACGGCCTTGAACTCGACACGCTTTCCATGGGAATGTCAGCGGATCTTGAAGCCGCCGTTCTCGAAGGCGCGACCATCGTTCGTATCGGCACGGCTATCTTCGGCACGCGTGATTACTCTCATTAACTCTTCTCGACCACGTCAACTTCATCATGAAAATTGCGTTTATCGGTGGCGGCAACATGGCATCCGCGCTTATTGGCGGTTTGATCAAGCGCGGCGTTGCGGCTGCGGATCTGTATGTCGTCGATCCTGGCGAGGAGGCGCGGCAACGCGTTGAAAAGCAGTTCGGTATTGCGACGGGCGTGGCGGTCGATTCGAAACTGGCGGACTACGACGCCATCCTGCTTGCCGTCAAACCGCAAGTGCTCAAGGACGTAGCAGCGGCCTTGCAGCCGGTGTTGTCGAAGCAACTGGTGATCAGTATTGCGGCTGGCATTCGTGCCGCCGATTTGTCGCGCTGGCTCGGCGGTTATACGCAGATCGTGCGCACCATGCCGAATACGCCGGCGCTGATCGGCATGGGCGTGACGGGATTGGCTGCGCTGCCGGGTGTCGATAGTGCAGCGAAGGCGCTGGCATCGAAGGTACTGGAAGCGGTAGGTGAAATCGTCTGGTTCGACGACGAAGCGAAGATCGATGCCGTCACCGCCATTTCGGGCAGCGGTCCGGCGTACGTGTTCTATTTCATCGAAGCGATGCAGGAAGCGGCGCGCCAACTTGGCATGGACGAGGAGCAAGGGCGTGCGCTTGCTGTGGCTACGTTTACCGGCGCGGCGCAATTGGCAGCGCAATCGGGCGAACCAGCGAGCGTGTTGCGAGAACGCGTGACATCGAAAGGCGGCACGACAGCGGCCGCGCTCGCTTCCTTCGATGCACAGGGGGTTAAGGACGCAATCGTCCGCGGCGCGTTGGCGGCGGATGCAAGGGCGAAGGCAATGGGCGAGGAGTTGGGGAAGGCTTGAAAAGCTGACATTTCCGGGTCGGATGCACAACAAAAGCGCCGTTGCGGAACTGCTCCGCAACGGCATTTTTTCGGCCTGCAAGCCGTTCGACGAATCAGTGACGAACGGCTCGCCTTGCGCTAGGAATTAACGTCAGGCGTGCAACGAAACTTGCACGCTTTGCTGGACCAGCAGCTCCACATGAGCGCCTGAGTGCTCGTATATGTTGTAAGTCACGCCACTTACTTGTGTCGTTCCTTCCTGCTGCCAAAGACCATCGGTCACGCCCGCAACGTGGGAATTCGACAAATCGACCGAGTCGCCGTTCGAACCGCTGACCAACATTTGCTGCTTGCCGTCCTTCTGGAACAGATCCGTCTCTCCAAGGTTGAGGACATCGACCAGCGACAGTTTGAGTGCGTTGTGTGCACCGCCAAGATCGATCGCTTCAATGCCGGAAACCTTCGCCGCCGCCGTGTGACCGGTTAGCGACGTGAGCTCCAGAACCTGATGATCGCCAGTCAGATGAAGCGTGTCGATACCACCGGCGCCCCCCTGGATATGCGCTGCGGCTTGGGTGAAATAGGATGCGGGATCTGCATTCAGGTCAACCGTGGTGTTCTCCGCACCCCCCTTGAATGTGTCGTGGTCCCCAACAACAGCATGAAGCGCAGCGGGCGACTGAGCGGCGAGCACCGCGGTGTCATTCACCGCCAGCGAGGTATCGACGTGCGTCGCAGCGACGCTTTGAGCCGTGGCGTCGAAATTGTCGGTGACAGTGTAGGTCAGTCTGGGATCCGTCATTGTCATGACATGACCCATGCTTCCAGACGCTTCAACCCCAAACGAGAAGGTCCCGCTGCCGAGATAACTCGGGTTTTGAAGGCCCGTGAACGTGTCCTTCGACAGAGTGACGGTGAACGTGTTGCCGGTGACGACAAGCGGAACGTCCACCATTCGGTTCCATTGACTCAGACTTCCGCCTTTAACGTCGAGGGTAACTCCATTGGCCGCGATGCTTGGATCGGAAAGCCAACCGGTAATGGTCAATGCACCGTTTGCCGTGCCGCCGTCGGAAACGGGCTGGTTATTCGCGTCATGAACCCCGGTGATCATGATGTAGGTAACGCTCAACGGATAGCTAGCCGAAGCTACGCTCGTCCCCGTAAGACCCGTTTCAGTCGCGTTCAAGTTGTGGGCGCCGTTCGACAACGGCGCTGCCGGCTGAAAGTGCCACTGTCCGTCTTGACCGACGGTGGTCGTGCCGAGCAGCGTCGTATTGTCGTAGACGCTGATCGTGTCGCCCTTATGGCCGGTACCGTTGATAGCAGGTTGGCCATCGGTCGAAAGGCCGCCCGGCGCCACGTTGCCTGCCAGCGGACCGGCTGTATCGACTACGCTCGTGATGACGGGTGCTGCGGGCACCGACGTATCGACGGTGAAACTGACGTTCAATGGCGCGCTCGTGACCCCGTCGGGGGTGACGTACGTCAGGGTCAGGTTATGCACGCCATCCGACAGCGTCGGCAAGGCCCAGCCCGTATTAATCCCGGTGGGGACTTGCGTGCCGACTAGCACGCCATTGTCGTAGAGCGAGTAGGTGTCGCCCACGATCGAGATGAACGCGAGAACAGGGGTCGCGTCGCTCGTCGTTTCGCCGGAAACGAAATTCTCGATGCCGTCGGGCGTGTGCTCGGCCAGGCCGAGGTTATAAGGCGCCGGCGGCAGCGTGATCGGGTCGCTGATTGCGTTGACGAGGGTTTGATTGCTGTTGGGGACTTGCGACATGTTTTTTTATTACCTCTGTGCGCTGACAATTAACGCGGCCGCGCCCGACAAACGGCGCGGCTCGCGCTCCACAAAATCGATTTTCGTTTTAATACCGTTGAACGTTTCGATTTGCGAAACGATTCTGAGGCGCAGTGACACGTCGAAATATCGGATAAATCCCAAATACAACCGAACGTGAATGAGATCGATGCAAGCGAGCCAGTGCGCAAGCAGATCGATAGGCCAGCGCTGCGCAAGCAGACGGTTGTCACGCCGACGAAGCGAACTCAGCGAATAGGTGCCGTAGAACGCCCGGTGGAAAATACGAGCGAGTTCGGCGTGAAGAAGATGCGAGGCCTTACCGCATGAACGCGTAATGCGCCGCAATCCCGGCGAACAGAACGCCGCCAAGCCAGTTGTTATGTTTGAACGCGGCGAAGCACGGCATGCGTTCGCGGTTCTTGATGAGGGTGTAGTGATAAATCGCGCACGCCACCGCCGCTGCCCAGCCGACCCAGTACAACGCGCTGAACCCTAGCGCCAAGCCGATCCACACGTAGATCGCGAGCGTTACGGCATAGCAAAGCATGATCGCGAGGACATCGAAGCGTCCGAACGTCAGCGCCGATGTACGGATGCCGATCTTGATGTCATCGTCGCGATCGACCATTGCGTATTCGGTATCGTAGGCAACGGACCAGAACACGTTCGCCGCCAGCATGATCCACGCGAGCGCGGGCACGTGGTCCTGGATGGCGGCAAAAGCCATTGGAATGCCAAAGCCGAACGCGATACCCAGATACGCCTGAGGAATCGCGAAAAACCGCTTGGTGAACGGATAACTCCCCGCGACGAAAAGCGCGAACACCGAGAGTTCTTTCGTCAGCGTATTAAGCGGCAGGATCAGCAGGAACGCGATCAACGATAACGCCACCGCCAACTCCACGGCTTCCCATGCAGCAATCTTGCCGGACGTGATCGGCCGGTTTTCGGTGCGCTTGACGTGTTTATCGAAGTCGCGGTCGGCGTAGTCGTTGATCGCGCAACCCGCCGAGCGCATGAGCAACGTGCCGAGCACGAAGATCAGCAGGAGGATCGGCGACGGATGACCGTTCGATGCAATCCACAACGCGTTCAGCGTCGGCCACAGCAACAGCAAGCTGCCGATAGGCTTGTCCATGCGGACGAGGCGAAGATAGAGCGGGAGGCGAGCGAACATGGGAACCGGGCGGCGGCAAATGGTGATGACAGCATTTTAAGGCAGCGGAGATTCACTGCTCGTTTCCATCGTAGTCAACGTGGACGGCCCGACCTGCAACGTTGATAGCGCCTGGCCAGACACGGAAACCGCCGGGGTTGTTGCTTGGCCGCCCATTCGAGAGGGTGGAACCTCGACCACCTTTACACTTCGACTCAGCGGTCCCGGCTTCGCGCCGGTTCTCGCGGACAGGCGATGCTCAACCCGCACCATGATCTGCAGCCCGCGCATTGACGAGAAACCCCAAAACCCAAAAAGCCCCGCTTTCTACTGAACGCGAGGCTTCTTCCATTACATCCGCCACGTTTAATCCATGACGATCAACTCAAACCCTTACTGCCCCAGCATCGCGCGCAACATCCACGCAGTCTTCTCGTGAATCTGCATGCGCTGGGTCAACAGATCGGCGGTGGGTTCGTCGTTGGCGCTATCCGTCAGCGGGAAAATCGCGCGCGCGGTGCGCACGACCGCTTCCTGACCTTCCACCAATTGGCGAATCATCTCTTCGGCTGCCGGAATGCCATCGGCTTCGGGAATGGACGACAGCTTCGCGAATTCGCGATAGCTACCCGGCGCGTACACACCCAGCGCGCGAATGCGTTCAGCGATGGAGTCCACCGCCAGCGCCAGTTCCGTGTATTGCCCCTCGAACATCAGGTGAAGCGTGTTGAACATCGGCCCCGTGACGTTCCAGTGAAAATTATGGGTCTTCAGATACAGCGTGTAGGTATCGGCCAATAGATGCGACAAGCCATCGGCGATCTTCTTGCGATCTTTGTCGCTGATACCGATGTTCACAGCCGGTGATGCGATTTTCTTCGCCATAGTGACTCCGTGAGAGTGATACGAACGGTGCGGGCAAGCCCGGGTGAAGCTGCTCCGTGGCCGCCGAGCGTTCGTCAGTTTATCTTAGAAGCGCGGTGCGACCCGCCATGGAGGCGGGCCACAAGGGCTATCGGGCGCGTCAATACGACGCGTCTTCAGGACAATCCGGCGAAACCAACGCCATGCAATCCTTCGATAATCACCGCCGCGTAACTCGCCGCGACGATGCCAAAACCGATCGCGAGCCGTACGCCGCGCGACGCATTGAGACTCTTCGCCTCGATACCGCTCACCGCCCGTTCGAGTGTCATGATCGCTTGTGTCATCGTCGTTCTCCTTGAGTTCAGCATGTCAAATCAGACGGGACGCATAGTCGGCGCATTGCTGAGTTCGCGTCCCACCCTGCTTACTTCACTGCGGCTTCGGCGTTCGCGTCAACCGTTTCAACCGTTTCAACCTTCTGGCCCAACGCCGCCAGCGCCGCGACAACACCCGCTGCATAGGCCGGATCGGCACGGCGGAAGTGCTCGATCTGCACCGCGACGATCTCGTTCGGCACGCCGAAAATGTGCCGTGCGATGTTGCCGAAGAAGCGCTGCTTTTGCGCGTCGTCGAAGAGACGGAACAGCGCGCCCGGCTGGCTGTAGTAATCCGTGTCTTCACGATGGTCGTAACGTTCCACCGCGCCCGCCGCCAACGCCGGCTCGTTCACGCTCGGGTCCTGCGCGAAGTCGCCGAAGCGGTTCGGCTCGTAGTTCACGCGGCTGCCGCTGTTGCCGTCGGTACGCATGGCGCCATCGCGATGAAACGAATTCTGCACGGCGGTCTTCGGCGCATTCACCGGAATCTGATGGTGATTGATGCCAAGCCGATACCGATGCGCATCGCCGTACGAGAACAAACGCCCTTGCAACAAGCGGTCCGGCGAGAAGCCGATACCCGGCACCACGTTCGCCGGCGAAAACGCCGCCTGTTCGACGTCCGCAAAATAATTGCCCGCATTGCGATTCAACTCGATCGTGCCCACGTCGATCAGCGGGAAATCCTTGTGCGGCCAGACCTTCGTGATATCGAACGGATTCATGCGGTACGTTGCCGCTTCAGCTTCCGTCATCACCTGAATGCGGAAATTCCACTTCGGGAAATTGCCTCGATCGATGTTGTCGACCAGATCGCGCTGCGCGCTTTCCCGGTCGCTACCCACTACCGCTGAGGCTTCGGCATCGGTGAAATTCTCGAGCGGCTGCTGCGACTTGAAGTGGAACTTCACGTAGAAGCGCTCGTTGTCCGCGTTGATAAACGAATACGTGTGCGAGCCGAAACCATGCATCTGCCTGTAGCTTTTCGGAATCCCGCGATCACTCATCAGGATGGTGACCTGATGCAACGACTCCGGATGCCGCGACCAGAAGTCCCACGCCGCCACGTTGCTGCGCATGTTGGTGTACGGGTCACGCTTTTGCGTATGGATGAAGTCAGGGAATTTCAGCGGGTCGCGGATGAAAAACACCGGCGTGTTGTTGCCGACCACGTCCCAGTTGCCCTCTTCCGTGTAGAACTTAATCGAGAAACCACGCACGTCGCGCTCGGCGTCAGCCGCGCCGCGTTCGCCGGCAACGGTCGAAAAGCGCATGAACAACGGCGTTTGCTTGCCGACTTCCGCGAACACCTTCGCTTTCGTGAAACGGGAGATATCGTGCGTGACCTTGAGCGTGCCAAACGCGCCCGACCCCTTGGCGTGCACACGGCGCTCAGGAATCACCTCACGGTCGAAATGCGCGAGCTTCTCGATCAGCCAGAAATCCTGCAGCGCGATCGGACCGCGCGGACCAGCAGTCATCGAGTTCTGGTTATCGCCGACTGGCGCGCCTGCTGCAGTGGTGAGGATGCGATTGGTCATCGATTGCTCCGTGAAATTTGTCTGGGACGAAACGTTATGTCGGGGAAGTTCAGCAAGTGCGAGCGAAACTGGCTAGCACGTCCACCAGAACGCCTTTGGCTTCGCGAAAAGTCGTAGTGAATTGCGTGGCCTGGCGGGCAATCAGCGTCATGGCTTCCTCCGGTGTTGTTCTGGCGGATCGGGGCCGATCCATGAAGCTAAGAATAGCAAACACTATTCGAATATCGAATTCAATTAATTTTATCTATGCGATAGGCCGAGCAAATTTCAACGATGCCGGGCTTCGAAGAACGGAGAAATGGGGCCGGAATCCGCGCCCGCCAGGGGCGCGGTTGGACCTAAAAAGCGGCTATGAAGCCGTTAATTGACGGCGGCGGGCAACTCTAGCCGCGTAACGCCTGGAATATTGCAGGCAGCGATTGCATCGCAAATAGCTTCGATAGCCGGCATCCGCGTGAAGCTCTTGCGCCACGCCAGCACGACGCGCCGGTCCGGAACCGGGTCATTGAAGGGGACGTAGCTCAGCAAACCGGCATCCACGCCGCCCGCATGCGGTTTCACTTCCATCACCGACATCCGCGGCAGCACGGTAATGCCAACGCCGCTGGCGACCATGTGCCGGATGGTTTCCAGCGATGAACCCTCGAACGTCTTCTGGATTCCGTCCGCGTTCTGCGAAAAACGCATCAACTCGGGACACACGCCGAGCACGTGATCGCGGAAACAATGGCCGCTGCCCAGCAGCAGCATGGTTTCCAGCTTCAGGTCGTCGGCATTGATCTTGGGCCGGTTTTCCCACGGATGGCCGGCGGGCATCGCGACGACGAAGGGTTCATCGAACAACGCGCGCACCATCAGGCCGGTTTCGGGAAACGGCAGTGCCATGATGGCGACGTCGATTTCGCCCTGCTTCAGCAGTTCGATCAGCTTGAGCGTGTAGTTTTCCTGCAGCATCAGCGGCATCTGCGGGACGCGCTTGATCATCTGCTTGACGAGCGTGGGCAACAAATACGGGCCGATGGTGTAGATCACGCCCAGGCGCAACGGCCCGACCAGCGGGTCCTTGCCCTGCTTCGCGATTTCCTTGATGGCGAGGGTTTGTTCGAGGACGCGCTGCGCTTGCGTAACGATCTGTTCGCCAATTGGGGTGACGCTGACTTCGCTGGTGCCGCGCTCGAAAATCTGCACGTTCAGTTCATCTTCCAGCTTTTTGATTGCTACCGACAAGGTCGGCTGACTCACGAAACACGCCTCGGCCGCACGGCCAAAATGCCGCTCGCGCGCCACCGCAACGATGTACTTCAATTCGGTTAAGGTCATTAGGGGCCAATCAGAGTCATTGAATCGATAGGATTTGACTTATACACCCGTCGGGGGGATTCGCCAACCCGCGGTGGGGTTTGGAGTTCTTCAAAGGGTTTTCGTTCGCACCGGTGGACGGGATGTTTTGGTGGGGTTCGGGGTGGGGCGGATGGGGTTGGGGTGGGTGCCGGGTTGCTAGGGTCCGGGGTTAGCGGTCGGGGTCAATGCCGGGTTGGTGCTTTCGGCCTTAGTGGTCTGCCTGACTCGGATTTTCTCTTTATCACTATTAGCCACTGTGCGTGGCGGCACGTCATTTCTTTGTCCAAAGCGACAAAGAAACGAAGCAAAGAAAACGCTTTCAAACCGCGCTACCCTAAGTGTCCACAGCGTGCAGTTTTCATTCATAGGTGCCCCAAAAGCACGGTGCTCGCCAGAGCGAAGGATGTGTGAACCCCTCCTTCTCCGAACACCGATACCCACACGCTTCGCCACCAGTGATTGAACCTGCCAAAGGGGCACCCCGCGCTATCCGCGGACACCCCCCCTCCAGATAAACACGCACAGAAGAACAACCACGTCGCCAATCCCGACCGGTGCGAACCAAAAACCCGTTTCACGCTTTTAGATATTGCTCACGCGCACCAAGCCACCGCGCCAGATGGTCCGTCACCGCCTCCGGGAACTGGGCCAGCATCTGGTCCGCCGCCGCCCGCGCCGGTTCAATCAGCCAGCCATCATTTTCCAGACTCGCAAAACGTAGCATCGCCGCTCCCGACTGACGCGCACCAAGGAACTCGCCAGGACCACGAATCTCCAGGTCGCGACGCGCAATTTCAAAACCATCAGTGGTTTCACGCATCGTCTGCAAACGAGCACGCGCTGTCTGCGACAATGGCCCGGCATACATCAGCACACACACCGAAGCCGCGCTGCCCCGCCCCACACGGCCACGCAACTGGTGCAGTTGCGCCAAACCAAAACGCTCCGCATGCTCGATCACCATCAGTGACGCATTCGGTACGTCCACCCCCACTTCGATCACCGTCGTCGCGACCAGCAACTGGACCTCGGCACGCGTGAACGCATCCATGACGGCAGCCTTTTCCGCCGGCGGTAAACGCCCATGCACCAGCCCAATGCGCAGTTCCGGCAACGCGGCTACAAGCGTCTCGTACGTCTCCACCGCCGTCTGCAATTGCAACGTCTCGCTTTCCTCAATCAGCGGACACACCCAATACACTTGCCGCCCCGTCAGCGCCGCCTCGCGCACACGGGCAATCACCTCCTCCCGGCGGTTATCAGCGACAAGTTTGGTCAGGATCGGCGTGCGCCCCGGCGGCAATTCATCAATCGTCGATACATCCAGATCCGCGTAATACGTCATCGCAAGCGTCCGCGGAATCGGCGTGGCCGACATCATCAGCTGATGCGACTGGAAGTTGTGCACGCCATCCGCAGCGTTGTGCGCCTTGGCCCGCAACGCAAGCCGCTGGGCCACACCAAACCGATGCTGTTCATCGACGATCACAAACCCAAGCCGCGCAAACTCCACCGCGTCCTGAATGATCGCGTGCGTTCCGATCACAAGCTGCGCCGCCCCCGATGCCGCCGCTTCCAGCGCCGCACGTTTTTCCTTCGCCTTCAGACTGCCGGCAAGCCATGCCACCGTCACGCCCAACGGCTCAAGCCAAGCACGCAGCTTGCGCGCGTGCTGCTCGGCAAGAATTTCTGTCGGCGCCATCAACGCCGCCTGATAACCAGCATCAATAGCCTGCGCGGCCGCGAGCGCGGCCACGATGGTCTTGCCGCTGCCCACATCGCCCTGCAAGAGGCGCTGCATCGGGTGCGGCAACATGAGTTCGCCGGATATCTCGGTGCACACGCGTTCCTGCGCGCCGGTCAGCTTGAACGGCAACGTGCCGATAAACCGCGCGACCAGCGATTCGGGCACATCCTGTAACCGGGGCATCACCGGCGCGGCGCGCGTGCGGCGCTCCTCGTGCGCACGTTTGAGCGACAACTGCTGCGCGAGCAATTCCTCGAACTTGATACGCGTCCACGCCGGATGCGTACCGTCGATCAACGCGTTTTCATCGGAATCGGCGTGCGGGTGATGCAAGGTTTTCACGGCATCGAGCAACGCGGGAACGTTCAGCGGTTTTAGATGCGCGCGGGCGATTTTTTCGGGCAGCAACTCCGGCAGATGAACCCGCGACAACGCGCTGTCGATAGCCTTGCGCAAATACGCCTGCGATACCCCCGCCGTGCTCGGATACACCGGCGTCAACGCTTGCGGCAGCGGCGTGTCTTCATCCACCGGACGCACCACCGGATGCACCATCTCCATGCCGAAAAAGCCGCCGCGCACATCGCCGCGAACCCGCAGGCGCACGCCGATCCCCATCTGCTTGACCTGCGAACCGTAGAAATTGAGAAACCGCAGCGTGAGTTCGTCGCCGGCGTCGTCCTGAATCTTGACTAGCAACTGCCGACGCGGCCGGTACGCAATCTCGTTGTCGAACACCACGCCTTCAGTCTGCGTGTTGTCACCGGGAATCAGATGGCCGATCGGCGTGATGCTGGTTTCGTCCTCGTAACGCATCGGCAGATGCAGCACGAGATCAATATCGGATTTCAGGCCGAGCTTGGCGAGTTTATCGACGGGCTTGGGCGGCGCGGCAGCGGGTTTTAGCGGCTGGACCTTGTCAGCGGCGATCTCCAGATCCGCGAGTTTTTTCGCGCCCGCCGCGCGCCCGCGTTTGCGCTTTTGAACAGGCGCGTCGGGTTCACCGGCTGCATCGGGAGCGTCTTCAGCGTCGGGAGCAACGAGCAAACGGCGGTCGGACAAGGGCATCTAATCTCTTCAAAGTACAATATCGGCTTCGTTCGGCACGGCGATGCAGTCATCATCCGCTCGCCGCGCGGCATGTGCGGGTTCGTTAAAGCGCCTGAACATGCGGTCGGCGACAGGTTTCTGCTCATCGGCCGTATGGGACGCAACCGCGAAACCAACGGCTTCCCGGCGCGTTCCGAGGCGTGATCTGCAAGCGGCCCGGCGGATTTTCGCAAGGCCGCGACGCTATTTGAAGCCGTCGTAACGGTCGATCAGACCGCCGTCCCGCGAAACCTGCACTAACGCACTGAACCTGCGCCTACCCGCGCCGCCTTGCCAAGCGCCTGGCCAAAACAACGCGCGTTTCATCGCGCATCGACCTGCTTTCCCCATGTTCACGCTTTCCGACTTCGATTTTAATCTGCCGCCCGAGCTGATCGCGCAAACGGCGCTCGCCGAGCGCAGCGCGAGCCGTTTGCTCGACGTGGATAACCGCACGCAGACGGCCGCTTTTACCGATCGCCATTTCACCGAACTGCCCAACTTGCTCGAACCCGGCGACCTGCTCGTGTTCAACGATACCAAAGTCCTGAAGGCGCGGTTCCTCGGCCAGAAGGCCAGCGGTGGCCGTATCGAGGTGCTGGTCGAGCGGCTGACCGGCGCGACGACCGCGCTCGCGCAGATCCGGGCAAGCAAAAGTCCGTTGCCGGGCACGAAACTGATTCTCGCCGATGCATTCGAGGTCACGGTCGGTGAACGCGTGGAACCGTTCTACACGCTGCATTTCCCCGCCGATTGCCTGACGCTGATCGAGCAACATGGCCGCCTCCCGCTGCCGCCGTATATAGAACACGATCCCGATTCCTTCGATGAAACCCGCTACCAGACGGTCTACGCGGCGAACCCCGGCGCGGTCGCGGCGCCCACCGCCGGCCTGCACTTCGACCCGGCGCTCTTTGCCACGCTCGACGCACGCGGCGTGGAGCGCGCAACGCTGACGCTGCACGTGGGCGCGGGCACGTTCCAGCCAGTGCGCGTGGAGAATCTCGCGGACCACAAGATGCATAGCGAATGGTATCGGCTACCGCAGGAACTGGCGGACAAGATCACGGCGACGAAAGCGCGGGGAAATCGCGTAATTGCGGTCGGCACGACTTCGCTGCGGGCGCTCGAAGCCGCCGCCCGCGACGCCGCCGAAGCTGGCCGGCCGCTCGCGGAAACCAGTGCCGAGACGGACATTTTTATTACGCCGGGATACCAGTTTCGCGTAGTCGACCGGCTCGTGACGAACTTCCATTTGCCGAAATCCACGCTGATGATGCTGGTCTCAGCATTCGCCGGCATGGATGCGATCCGCGCGGCATATGCGCATGCGATTGAGGAGCGGTATCGATTCTTTAGTTACGGTGACGCCATGCTGCTCACGCGGCAGGCGGCGGCTTAAAGAACCCTGCCTGCAACGCAGCACGCGCCGCGTATCATCGTGGCCGCGTACGAACCCACAACACGTCTCACCGATCTGCGCCGGACTGTTTTCCGGTGGCACAGGAGCTTTTGAATGACCGAAGCAAGCAACACCGCCGATACGATCGAAACACCGGGCCGCCCCGAGAACGGCCTCAAGTTCGAGCTAATCACCACCGACCGCCAGGCGCGACGCGGCCGCGTCACGTTGAACCACGGCGTGGTCGAAACGCCGATCTTCATGCCCGTCGGCACGTACGGAACGGTCAAGGCCGTCGCACCGCGCGAGCTCGAGGAAATGAACGCCCAGATCATCCTCGGCAATACGTTCCACCTCTGGCTGCGCCCGGGACTGGAAACGATAGCGGCGCACGGCGGGCTGCATCGGTTCATGAACTGGCAGCGCCCGATTCTCACCGACTCCGGCGGTTTTCAAGTCTTTTCACTCGGCGATCTACGCAAGATAACCGAAGATGGCGTCACGTTCGCGTCGCCCATCAACGGCGACAAGCTGTTTTTATCGCCGGAAATCTCGATGCAGATCCAGAAGGTGCTGAACTCGGACATCGTGATGCAGTTCGACGAATGCACGCCGTATGCAACCAACGACGTGCCCACGCCGCACCAGGACGCCGCTGACTCCATGCGCATGTCAATGCGCTGGGCCAAGCGTTCCGTCGATGAATTCGCCAAAGGTGAAAATCCGAACGCGCTGTTCGGCATCGTACAAGGCGGCATGTTCGAAGATTTGCGGGACGAATCGCTGGCCGGACTCGCCGACATCGGTTTCCACGGCTTCGCGATCGGCGGGTTGTCCGTCGGCGAACCGAAGGAAGACATGATGCGCGTGCTGGAACACATCGGCCCGAAGCTTCCCGCGGACAAACCGCATTACCTGATGGGCGTCGGCACGCCGGAAGACCTGGTGGCGGGCGTAGCGTCGGGCGTCGACATGTTCGACTGCGTGATGCCGACCCGCAATGCACGCAACGGCTGGCTGTTCACCCGTTTCGGCGACGTCAAGATCCGCAACGCTGCCCACAAGAACTCGCTCAAGCCACTCGATGAAACCTGCGGCTGCTATACCTGCCGCAACTTCACGCGCGGTTATCTGCATCATTTGCATCGCGTGGGCGAAATTCTCGGCTCGCAACTCAACACGATTCACAACCTGCACTACTACTTGCAACTCATGCAGGAAATCCGCGATTCGATCGAAAATCACGCGTTTGACGCATTCGTGAAGCAGTTTAAAGAGGATCGCGCACGCGGAATTGACTGACCGGATGGCTAACGTGCGGCCATGAATCTGCAATCGGCCCAAGAAACATTACAATTGCGTTACGCAACGCTTTAACAGCTTGATCACAAAGCGCATTCCGCGCTTGGCTTGCGTAGCCCGGTGATAGAATAGCGGGCTAATTTTCTGATCGTTATAACGGAGAGACCGACGTGGATTTTATTTCAAGAGCCTTCGGCGGCGGCGCAGAAGGCGCCCAGTCGAGCATCATGAGTTTTTTGCCGCTCATTTTGATGTTTGCAGTGCTGTATTTCATCATGATTCGTCCGCAAATGAAGCGCCAGAAGGAACATCGCAATATGCTGTCCGCCATGGCGAAGGGCGATGAAGTGGTCACGAACGGCGGTATTGTCGGCAAGGTCACGAAGGTGACGGACGCGTACGTTGGCGTCGAAATTTCGGAAGGTACGGAAATTACCATCCAGAAGGCTGCTGTCACGACTATCCTCCCGAAAGGCACGATCAAGTCGCTCTAAGGCCAACTTTCTCGCGTCCGGCGCGGCCAGCGTGGCCCGGCCCAATGGTGTGGCCCCCGTGGCCAATAGCCGCGCTCATCGCCGGACGCATCGCTTACCCTTCCTCGCCAACTCTCCTGTTCGGCCATCCCCATGAATCGCTACCCACTTTGGAAATATGCCGTGATGCTGGTGGCGCTAGTCATCGGCCTCGTCTATACACTGCCCAATTTTTTCGGCGAAGCGCCGGCGGTGCAGGTATCGAGCGGCAAGGCAACGGTCAAGCTGGATTCAACTACGCTTGCCAACATCGAAACCGCGCTGGCCGCCGACAAGGTGACGCCGGATGAAGTGACGTTCGACAATTCGTCGCTGAACGCCAACATTCGCGTGCGCCTGAAAGACACCGACACGCAGCTGCGCGTGAAGGATCTGTTGCAGAAAACGCTCAACAGCGACCCGACCGATCCGCAATATATCGTCGCGCTGAATCTGCAGGCAGCTTCTCCGCGTTGGCTCTCCGCATTGCACGCGCTGCCCATGTACCTCGGCCTCGACTTGCGCGGCGGCGTTCACTTCCTGCTGCAAGTGGACATGGCGGGTGCGCTGAACAAGAAGCTGGACTCGAACGCCGCGGACGCACGCGCGCTGTTACGCGATAGAAACATCCGCGATGGCGGTGTGAATCGAGTGAATCAGTCAGTCATGGTCAACTTTGCCGACCAGGCAGCAGCCGATGCCGCGCGCACCACGCTGTCGAATGGCCTGAGCGAATTGCAATGGGCGACGCGCCAGGGCGGCGATGGTTATCAAGTCGTCGGTACGTTCACGCCGGCGGCGCAAAAGCTGGCGGAAGACAGCGCGCTCAAGCAGAACATCGTCACGCTGCATAACCGCGTGAACGAACTCGGCGTGGCCGAACCGGTAATCCAGCAGCAAGGCTCCGACCGTATCGTGGTCGAATTGCCGGGCGTACAGGACACGGCGAAGGCGAAGGACATCATCGGCCGGACGGCAACGCTTGAAGCCCGTCTCGCCGATCCGACCAACACCCATCCCGGTCCGAACGATCCAGTTCCCCCCGGCGACGAACTCTTTACGCAGGGCAATACCGGCCCGACGCTCGTGAGAAAGCAGGTGATCTTCACGGGTGACCGGATCATCGACGCATCGGCGGGCTTCGACGAACATCAGCGTCCGTCAGTGAACATTCGCCTGGACGCCGCCGGCGGCCGCGCGGTGAGCAGCGTGTCGCGCGACAACATCGGCAAGCCGATGGCCATGATCCTGTTCGAAAAGGGCAAGGGCGAAATACTGACGGTCGCGACCATCCAGTCCGAACTCGGCGACCGCTTCCAGATCACCGGCCAGCCTTCGCCGCAAGCAGCCGCCGACCTGGCCCTGTTGCTGCGCGCAGGTTCGCTCGCGGCGCCCATGGACATCATCGAAGAACGCACGATCGGCCCGAGCCTTGGCGCCGACAACATTCGCAAGGGCTTCGATTCCGTGCAGTACGGTTTCGCCGCGATCGCCGTCTTCATGATCGCGTACTACATGCTGTTCGGCCTGATCTCCATGTTGTCGCTGTCGGTGAACCTGTTGTTGCTGATCGCCGTCCTGTCGATGCTGCAGGCCACGCTGACGCTGCCGGGTATAGCAGCTATTGCACTGGCGCTCGGTATGGCCATCGACGCGAACGTGCTGATCAACGAACGGATCCGCGAGGAACTGCGTAACGGCGCGCCGCCGCAGCTCGCTATCCAGAACGGCTTTACGCACGCATGGGCCACGATTCTCGACTCGAACGTGACCACGCTTATCGCGGGTATGGCGCTGCTGGCGTTCGGCTCCGGTCCGGTGCGCGGCTTCGCGGTCGTACACTGTATCGGCATCCTGACGTCAATGTTCTCCGCGGTGTTCTTCTCGCGCGGCCTCGTGAACCTCTGGTACGGCGGCAAGAAGAAGTTGCAGTCGCTCGCAATCGGTCAGGTCTGGCGTCCCGCCGGCGCCGACACGGCTGCGGCCACCGCTGCTTACCTGGCAAACGAGCGTGGCGACGACTCCGCCGTCGATCAGGTCGTCCTGCCCGCTACACGCGCCAAAGCACCGGTTTCAGCCCGTTCGCAAAAGCAGGCCGCGCCTGCGGTCCGAACCGGCAAGCCGGTCGCGCGCCGTCGTTCGGGTCCTGGTATTGAACCGAAAAAACCCGGCTCGTCCAACTGAGTCCCGGAGAATAAATCATGGAATTCTTTCGTATTCGCCGCGACTTACCGCTGATGCAGCGCGCGTTGATCTTCAACGCGATCTCGCTCATCACATTCCTCGCGGCTGTGTTTTTCCTCGTGCATCGTGGGCTGCATCTGTCGGTGGAATTCACCGGCGGGACCGTGGTGGAAGTGCAATATCCGCAAGCGGTGCCGCTTGAACCGGTGCGCGGCACGTTGGGCGCGCTGGGTTATCCCGATGCGCAGGTGCAGAACTTCGGCACGTCACGTGACGTGTTGATTCGCCTGCCGTTGAAGCAAGGCCTGACGTCGGCGCAACAGAGCGATCAGGTGATGGCCGCGCTGAAGAATCAGGATGCGCAGGTGCAGTTGCAGCGCGTGGAGTTCGTCGGTCCGCAGGTTGGCAAGGAGTTGGTGACTAACGGGCTGCTCGCGCTGGCGTGCGTGGTGATCGGTATCGTGATCTACCTGTCGTTCCGCTTCGAGTGGAAATACGCGGTGGCCGGCGTGATCGCCAACTTGCATGACGTGGTGATCATTCTTGGCTTCTTCGCGTTCTTCCAATGGGAGTTTTCGCTCTCCGTGCTGGCAGCCATTCTCGCGGTGCTCGGGTATTCGGTGAACGAGTCGGTTGTTATCTTCGACCGGATTCGTGAAACCTTCCGAAAGCAACGCAAGATGACGGTGATCGAGGTGATCAACCACGCTATCACCAGCACGATGTCGCGAACCATCATTACCCACGGCTGTACGGAAATGATGGTGCTGTCCATGTTCCTGTTCGGCGGGGCGACGCTGCATTACTTCGCGCTGGCTCTGACGGTCGGCATTTTGTTCGGTATCTATTCGTCGGTGTTCGTCGCGGCTGCGCTCGCTATGTGGCTGGGCGTGAAACGCGAAGACCTGATCAAGGACAAGAAACCGAAATACGACCCCACCGATCCGAATGCTGGCGCAGAGGTTTGATAGCCTGCTTCAAGATGTGAGGTTCGAACGCTGAAATTCAGGGTTCGACAATATGAAAGGCCGATTCTCGCGAATCGGCCTTTTTTTGCTTTTGAGCCGGCAATTGCAACATTTCGTGGATGGTGTCGTTGCTCTCCCACAGCATGCACGCCGCAAATTAATGCCTAACTCCGTACATTGTATGTACAATCGTAAATACAGGTGATCGCATGCAATTCGAATGGGACGAAGCGAAGAATCGAAGCAACATCCGCAAGCACGGCATCGACTTCACTGACGCAGTCGAAATTTTCAAGCATACGGTGTTGACCGCGGCGGACGGCAGGGAAGACTTTGGAGAGGATCGCTGGATTGCACTCGGGTGGATGCAGTTGATCGTAGCTGTGGTCGTCTATGTCGAGCGTAGCGGTGACACCATTCGGATCATCTCGGCGCGCAAAGCAACCCGGCCTGAAATAAAGCGCTACAGACACGCGCTTGTACAGTGAACCGCTTTATTGAACCGCCCTACTGCCACGTCGCGGCAACAAGGGCAGGAGCACACATCATGAGCAAAGCCACGAAGACGGATTGGAAACGCCTGGAAACCATGCCGGATTCCAGTATCGACACCAGCGAGATGCCCGAACTAGGCGACGACTTCTTCCAGCGCGCCGAACTCCACACGCCGCCCAAGCAAGCGGTGACCATGCGTCTGGACGCTGACGTCCTGGCCTGGTTCAAGGAACAAGGCCAGGGGTATCAAACGCGGATCAACAAACTTCTGCGTGCCTACATGCTGGCGCAGCAGAAGCAGCACTCGTAGGACTGCGGCCATCGGCAACAGCGCTAGGCGTGCAAACCCACGCCTAGCGCTTCATTTGAACCCGAGCCGCTTGCGCGCCGCCATCAACGCGATCAGGCTCACCACTGCGGCAAAGATCAAATAAAAGCTGGGCGCGGCCTTCGATCCCGTCGATGCAATCAGCCACGTGATGATGAACGGCCCGAATCCACCGAACACCGTCACCGCGATGTTATAAGCCAGCGACATTCCGGTCGTGCGCGTGGCAACCGGAAACATCTCAGATAACAACCCTGGCAACGCCGCGAAATACCCGGTCATCAACACGCCGAGCACCGCTTGAACGACCAGCAGCGTGCCGAAGGTCGGATGCCCGACGAGCCACGTGAATAGCGGATAGATCAACACGAAGCAACAGCACCGCCGAAATCAGCATGATGCGCGTGCGGTCGTGGGTATCGGAGAAATGACCTACAAATTGTGAGAGCACCATCTGGATTGCGCCCGTGGGCAGGATGGCCGCGAAAGCCACCGATGGCGCGAGTCCCAACTGCCGGATCGCATAGGTCGGCATGAAGAGCACGAGGTACGTCGCCACCGTGCCCAGCACCACCGTTCCGATGGCGATCAGCAAGCGTTCCTTGTTCAACGCGAAGGTGTCGCGCAAAGGGGTTGTCGTGGGAGCGGAGGCGAGGAATTCTGGCGTTTCGTCGAGGCGCGTGCGGATGTAGTACGCCACCGGCCCGATCAGCAAGCCGAAGATGAACGGCACACGCCAGCCCCATGAACTCATCTGTTCCGGCGACAGGTTGCCGGTCAGCACCACGCCAAATATCGCCGCCAGGAGTGTGGTCAAGCCTTGGCTTGCGACCTGCCAGCTCGCGAAGAAACCGCGCCGGCCGGGAACGTGCTCGGCAAGAAACGCAGTCGCGCTGCCAAACTCGCCGCCGGCCGAGAAGCCCTGGATCAGGCGCGCGAGCACCAGGATCAACGGCGCGGCAACGCCGATGGACGAGTACGTGGGCAGTACGGCGTGATGAATGTGCCCATCATCATCAACAGGATGGACAGCGTGAGCGCGGCCTTGCGCCCTGCCCTGTCGGCATACGCGCCAAGCACGATGGCGCCGAGCGGCCGCATGAAAAACGATACGCCGAACGTACCGAGTGTCAGCAGGATGGAGACCGAGTCGTTACCCGACGGGAAAAACAACTTCGAGATAACGACTGCGAAGAACCCGTAGACCACGAGGTCGAACTATTCGAGCGCGTTGCCTATGGACGCGGCCACCACCGCGCGCCACGCGGCTGGGCGGCTGATCGGTACTGCTGCGGGCGTACTGCTCATGCATTTCTCCAATCCTTGTGTCGACCAGAGTTGGCGCTTCAGCGCTTACTCTGGTCCCATGCAACTTGTTGCGGTCGACCAGAGTTGGCGCTTCAGCGCCTACTCTGGTCCCATGAAAGATGATCCTGTTCTTGTCGGTACGACTAGCTGTCGGCCAAAGCGAAAACGCGGCCGACTGTGCCACACCGAAATCCGGATCGAAATGCTCGCAGTACCGGGGACGAAAAAAACCGCTTCGGTCGGAAGCGGTTTTCTTATCTCGCAGGAAAGAACCAGCGGGAAAGAACGTCCGGCTTATTGCCGAATGCCTTCGGCTTGAATATGCAGCGTGGTCTTCATCTTGAAGCCATACGCCTTGCCGTAGTCCACGCCGAAGTCGCCGCGATCAAACGTTGCCGTCGACTCTGTGCCGCACACTTCCTTCTTCAGCATCGGGTTCGTGAAGCACTTGAACGATTCGATCTTCAAGTTCAGCGGCTTCGTCACGCCATGCAGCGTCAACTCACCGATCACTTCAACCGGTACATCGCCCTTGAACTTTATCGACGTACCCTTGTAGGTCGCTGTCGGAAACTTGTCGGCGTCGAAAAATTGCGCGCTCTTCAGTTCGCCATTCAGTTTGTCATTGCCGATATCGATCGACGTCATGTCGATGGTCGCGTCCAGCGTGCCCTTCTTGGCCGCGCGATCGAGCGTCACCGTGCCGCTGCTCTTGTCGAACTTGCCGCGCCAGATCGAGATGCCGCCGAAGTGGTCGGTTTCGAAGCTCGGATACGTGTGGCTCGGGTCGAGTTGGTACGTGACTTCTTCAGCCATCGCGTTAAAGGAAACTGCTGCGAAAAGCGCGCCAGCGGCTGCAATCAGAAGGTTCTTTTTCATGAGTTTTCCAGGATGAATGTGATGATCGATGAGCGCTTATTTCTTGGTTTATTTCTTGGCGGCGACGAGGTGGAATTTGATGATCACTTCGTCTGCCACGACCGAGGTGTCTTTCCATTCACCCGAGCCGACATCGAACTGTGTGCGTTTGATGGGCAATGAGCCATCGAAGGTTTGCGTTGCGCCCTGGCTCGTGACCGTGACCGGCACCGTGACGTTCTGCGACTTGCCCTTGATGGTCAATTTGCCGCTGACGTCGAACTTGGTTCCACCGGCCGGTGCAATCGCCGTCGACGCAAACGTAGCGGTCGGGAAATGGGCGGTATCGAACCAGTCCTTGTTCGCGGCTTGCTTGTTGTAGCTGTCATCGCCGAGATCGTAGCTGCTTGTATCGATGCTGATATTCGCGCTGCCCGCAGCCGGCTTGGCCGGATCGAAGTCGAGTTGCGCGGTGAACTTATTGAACTTGCCTTCAACCGGTACGTTCATTTGCTTCGATGTCGCCGTCACCGTGCTCTTGGTCGTATCGACCTGGCTTTGACCAAAGGCGGAAACCGCCGCAACCAGCGATGCGGAGCAAACGCCTGCAAGCAACCAACGGGAAAATTTCGCGTGTTTCATGTTTGTCCTAAGGCCACCGGGAAACCCGGTTGAGCCGCTATTGAAAAGTCAAACGCAATCCAGCGCAACCTGTGCGGAGGAAACTGGCTATCAACAACAAGGAATCAATTACGCTTCGTTTCCGTTGAATGCGAACGGACAGTGTTTATCGGAGGAACGGAATCATGCGTGCGAGCAAACCGTCACGATCGACGAATTGATGCTTCAACGCCGCCAGGACATGCATGATCACCAGCACGAGCAGCGTGTAGTTCAGGTAAATATGGACCAGCCTCAGCGTGACTTTCAGCGCGGTGTCCGGTCCGATGATCATCGGCAGCGGCACCAGTCCGAGATACACGACCTGAATGCCGGCCGCCGAGCTATAGAGATACCCGGAGGCAGGAATCACGAGCATCAGCGCATAAAGCAGAAAGTGCGTGAGGTGAGCGACACCTTTTTGCCACGCGGGAATACGCCGCGGCATGGACGGCGCCTTATGCGTGGCGCGCCAGAGCACGCGCACGACAGCGAGCACGAACACCGTCACGCCGATCCATTTGTGCCAGGAGAAATATTTGAGCTTGGTTGGCGTGAAACCGGGAATATCGGTCATGATCCAGCCAAGATAGAAGCCGCATACAATCAGCAATGCGATCAGCCAGTGAAGGCCGATCGCGGTCCGGCTGTAGCGCTCGGAGCTGGCGAAATTCGGGCTGCGTTCCATACGTGATCCACCAGAAAGAGTGCGGAATTGATGACTTGACCCCAAGCGGTTTCTCGCGCGGCAACCGCAACAACCCGACGACAAGGTCTCAAGGCCGCCATCCTACCCGAACAAGTAAAAACCGGCTTTTCGATAAAGAAATAGTTGCCGACTCGCCCGCGCCCGCGTGTCAAATCTGGTATCAGTGGCTTGTTGTCGAGCTTGTTGTCCGGGATAACGGGCCACGCGCGCCGACAATTCCATTTGGGCGATGAGCCAACCAAGGTCCGCTCATCAGCATGGGCACGCGCCAGGGCGCCTTGCCCGTGACGGGGTGAGTGAAGTCTCCGCGGCTCTTCCGCGTGGCAGCTCGCCGTTTGTTACCATGCCCGCTGGCCCGGCCCTTGCTCTTGTATGCAGCCGCTCCCAAACCATGACGTTCAAGATACTAAAACAACACGCCAGCACGAGCCCAGTATTCCGCCTATGGAAGAAGACGATCTGATCGCATGCCACGAATGCGACACGCTGTTTCATAAACGCGCCCTGCCTTCCCGCAGCTCCGCGAAATGCACGCGCTGCGGCGCCACGCTTTACCAGAGCGTGTCGTCGAATCTGGACAAGCTTTGCTCCATCACGCTTGCCGCGCTGATTACGTTTTTGATCGCGCAGGCTTTTCCTATTGTGGAACTGGAAACGAACGGCATCACGTCCCAAACGACCCTGATTGGTGCAATCGTCGCGTTGTGGGGTGAGAACATGGAAGTGATCGCCACCATGGTTTTTTGCGCGACCATTCTCTTTCCGCTCACCGAACTGATTGCAATGCTGTATCTGCTCGTGCCGTTGCGCGCGGGTTTCATTCCAGCCGGCTTCAGCCAGGTGCTGCGCGCGATTCAGTTCGTGCGGCCGTGGGGAATGATCGAAGTGTTCATGCTCGGGATACTTGTAACGCTGGTGAAAATGGTGAGCATCGCCCGCGTGATTCCGGAAGCGGCGCTGTTCGCGTTCGGCGCGCTGACCTTGCTGTTCGCCGTCATCCTCACCTTCGATCCACGCGCGCTATGGGAAATCGCCGAGCGCGTGGGAGGTCGCGGACCGTTGCGATACACGCCTTTTGGCGGCCTCCGGTCCGGCCCGGTATCGGCTCATTCAGCCGATCCACATTCCGGCTCCCCGTCCGGCTTGCTGCATTCTTTCGCGCCGACGCAAGGGACGACGCAAGGGACGACGCAAGGGACGGCGCAAGCGACCCCGCCCGACGCAGCCGCTCCACCGACGAAGCCATGACCGACAAACCCGACACCCATACCGATGCCGCCGGCACGCCCGACGGGTCCGCATCTCCCGAACCGGCATTTACCACGGCCAAGGAGGCGGGGCTGATCGCCTGCCACGCGTGCAACCGCGTGCAAAAGCGCGTGTTCACGGTCGAGCGCCAGCTTTGCGTGCGCTGCGGCTCGCCGCTGCATCGACGAAATCCTGACTCGGTCGCGCGCACCTGGGCGTTGCTGTTGTCCGCGGCGATCCTGTACATTCCGGCGAATTTATATCCGGTGCTGCACACCTCGTCGATCGTCGGTTCCGAAGACGACACAATCATGAGCGGCGTGGCGATGTTTTGGAACGATGGCGACTATCCCCTCTCCGCGATCATCTTTATCGCTAGTATTCTCGTGCCGATGCTCAAGCTCGGCACGCTGGCGTTTCTCACCTGGGCCACCCAATCGGGCTCCAAGTGGCGTCCTCGCCAACGCACGACGTTGTATCGAATCGTCGAAAAAATCGGCCGGTGGTCAATGCTCGATGTCTTTGTCGTGACACTTACCGTTGCGCTCGTGCGCTTCGGTTCACTCGCCGTCATCACGCCAGGGCCGGGCGCGCTCGCGTTCGGCTGTGTGGTGGTGCTCACCATGCTGGCCTCCATGCAATTCGACCCGCGACTGATGTGGGATCACATCGAACCTTCAGGAAAGAAACATGACTAGCCCGCAAGGTCCTTCGAACAACACCATCAAAGGCCCGAACGAGCCGTCGCGAAATGCAGGCGGCGGCGGTGGCTTGCCGCCCAATCTTCCGGATCCGGTGATCGAACCGCGCAGCCGCTGGATACCGTCGCTCGTCTGGGTGATTCCGCTGATCGCCGCGCTGATCGGCATTGCGCTCGTGGTGAAATCGGTGGCGGGACGCGGACCAACGATCACCATCAGCTTCGTGAGCGCGGAAGGCCTGGAGACGGGCAAGACCAAGCTGAAATACAAGGACGTCGATGTCGGCACGGTCAAGGAGATTACGCTGTCGAAAGACCACTCGCGCGTGCTCGTCGACGTCCAGTTGACCAAGGTCGCCGAGGACTTCGCGGTGAAAGACACGCGCTTCTGGGTCGTGCGCCCGCGCGTGGCGGCAAGCGGCGTAACCGGGCTCGGCACGCTGTTGTCCGGTGCGTATATAGGCGTGGATGCCGGGAAATCGAAAGAGGACGAAACCCATTTTGTCGGGCTTGAAACCCCGCCCGCCGTGACCGGCGATCAAAAGGGGCGGCAATTCACCTTGCAGGGCGAATCGCTGGGTTCCATCGATATCGGCTCGCCTATTTACTATCGGCGCGTGCAGGTCGGGCAAGTCGTCGGCTTTTCGCTCGACAAGGACGGCACGGGCGTCACCATGCAGGTGTTCGTGAACGCGCCGTACGATCAGTATGTCGGGACGAATTCGCGCTGGTGGCACGCAAGCGGCGTTG
Organism: Caballeronia sp. LjRoot34; assembly: GCF_964253815.1. Lineage (NCBI taxonomy): Bacteria > Pseudomonadati > Pseudomonadota > Betaproteobacteria > Burkholderiales > Burkholderiaceae > Caballeronia > Caballeronia sp. LjRoot34. The sequence goes on along the minus strand of NZ_CAXUSB020000001.1, from coordinate 450,815 downwards.
ACCTGCGGCTGGATGCAAGCGGCTTCAAGCTGAACACGCAGTCGCTGGCGACTGTCGTGCTGGGGGGGATTGCCTTCCAGACGCCGCCGAATCAGGAGCCCGGACAGCAAGCGCCGGACAATATGACCTTCCGCCTCGGTTCGGACGAACAGGACGCCATGCGTGATCCGGACGGCCAGCCAATCCGCGTGGTCATGAATTTCAACCAGTCGCTGCGCGGCTTGTCGGTGGGCGCGCCAATCGATTTCCGCGGCATCCTGCTCGGTAGCGTGACGGGCATCGGGATCGAATACGATCCGAAGACGCGCACCTTCCAGATGCCGGTGACCATGAATATCTATCCGGATCGGCTGGGCAAGCGCTTCCGCGACTCGGTGCCGCGTCAGAACACCGTGGCCGGACAGGAACTGCTCCAGAAGCTGGTTTCAAACGGTTTGCGCGGACAGTTGCGTACCGGGAATCTGTTGACCGGGCAGCTTTATGTCGCGCTCGATGTATTCCCGAAAGCGGCCAAAGTCACGGTGGATGCCACAGCCGATCCGCTCGAGTTGCCAACCGTGCCCAATACGCTCGACGAACTGCAACTGCAGGTGGCGGACATCGCGAAGAAACTGGACAAGATTCCGTTCGACGATATCGGCAACAACCTGAACAGCGCGCTGAAGAACGCGAACGACCTCTTTAATCAGCTCGGCACGCAGGTTGTGCCCGAAGCGCGCGACACGCTCACCGCCGCGCGGAAAACGTTCGGCGAGGCGCAAAGCACGCTGCAACAGGACTCGCCGCTGCAGTCGGATGTTCACCAGGCGCTGCAGGAACTCACGCGGACACTGCAATCGCTCAATGCGCTCGCCGATTATCTGGAACGTCATCCGGAATCGCTCGTGCGTGGAAAACCAGGAGATAAGCCATGAGCTTGGCCAGAGTATTGAGGGCCGTCGGCGGAGTGTCGGCAATAGGCTTGGTCGCTGCGCTCGCCGCGTGCAGCAGTTCGCCGGCCAGCCGCTTTTATACGCTCGGCGGCAATGACGCCGCGACGAGAACGGCCGCGCCCGCTTCGTTCTATCTGGAAGTGTCGCCGGTGGACATGCCGCCGCAAGTCGCGAAGAACCAGATGGTTGTGCAGGACGGCTCGGCGCAAGTCCGGGTGCTCGAGGACGAGCGCTGGGCGTCCCTTCCCGCCGATGAAGTCCGGCGCGCGTTGTCGGCGGACTTGTCGCAACGACTGGGCGCCATCGACGTCTACGGCACGCCGCATCCCGAGGGCGTGCCGGTGTATCGCGTGAAGGTGAATGTTCAGCGCTTCGAGTCGTCGCCGGGCCGGCGCGCGTTGATCGACGCCGTCTGGAGCGTGCGCGGCGTGAACAACCAGGCTGTCCTCACGTGCCGGACGCAGGCGGAACAAACTGTCGATGCCGGATATGACGCGCTGGTGGCGGGGCATCGGCGTGATGTCGATCAACTCGCCAGCGAGATTTCCGCCGGGATTCGGACGGTGAGTTCGGTGCCTGTGCCCGTGTCGTCTTCCGCTTCCGCTTCGGTTGGCAAGGCCGGAAAAGTGGCGGCTCGCACGCCGGCGGTGCTTCCCTGTCCTGCCGCCGCCATGTCCGCAAACGCGGCGTCTGCCCAGTAAGCATGGCCGACGCGGTTGCGCGCTACGTCGCTGAAGGACGCGCCGCATAGGCCAAAGCGCCTGTCACGGGCGCGACTTCGTGCCGCCAGACCGCAACCCGGTTGCACCGAAAGGTGCACCGGGTTTTTTGTCGCCCGACCACAACGCCGCCATCTTGAATTTACAGTCGGCGCGCGTCCGGGCGGTTAAGATCCATCTCCGTGACTACTCTTTGCAGAAACGACAACACAGATGATGAAACTGATCGGTTCGCTCAACAGCCCGTATGTCCGAAAGACGCGGATTGTGATGGCAGAAAAGAAAATCGACTGCGAACTGGTGCTCGAAAACGTCTGGGCATCCGATTCGAAAATCCATAGTTTCAATCCGCTCGGCAAAGTGCCGTGCCTGATTCTGGACGATGGCGAAGCCGTTTTCGATTCGCGCGTGATCTGCGAATACGTCGATACGCTGACCCCGGTCGGCAAACTGCTGCCGCAGGAACGCCGCGAGCGCACGGAAGTGCGATGCTGGGAAGCGCTCGCCGACGGCATGCTCGACGCCGCCGTTCTGATTCGCCTGGAAACCACCCAGCGCGAGGAAGGGCAGCGCAACGAGGCGTGGGTGGCGCGCCAGCAACGCAAGATTGACGACGGCCTGAAGGCCATGTCGAAAGGGCTTGCCGCCAAGAACTGGTGTTCGGCGAATCATTTCACCCTCGCCGATATCGCTTGCGGTTGCGCGCTCGGTTATCTCGATTTCCGGATGCCCGACGTGAACTGGCGCGAGGAGTATCCCAATCTGGACAAGCACGTTCAGCGTTTGTCGCAGCGCCAGTCTTTCATCGATACATTGCCGACTGACGGTAGTTAAGACTGCGTTCGCCGCGGTGAGAGTGACTTGAAAAGCCCCACGCGTGGGGCTTTTGCATGTCAGTGATTCCCTGCGTGTGTACCCGCTTATTTCGCCAGAGCCTTCTTCAGCACGGTATTCGCCTGATCGATCGCAGCGCGCGTGGCCGGGGTATTGGCCAATGCGTTCAACATCACGAAGTCGTGGATCGCGCCGGCGTAGCGCACCGCCGTCACCCGGACGCCAGCTTGTGACAGCTTGCGGGCATAGGCTTCGCCTTCGTCGCGCAGCACGTCGTTTTCGTCGGTAATGACGAGCGCGGGCGGCAAGCCCTTCAACTGATCAAGCGATGCACGCAGCGGCGACGCCGTGATTTTTTCGCGATCGGCGGCGTTCGGCGCGTACGCGTCCCAGAACCATTTCATCGCGTTCTTGGTGAGCCACGGACCATCGGCGAATTCGTTGTACGAGCCGTCGTCGAAATTCGCATCGGTGACCGGGTAGAACAGCACTTGGTAACGCAACGCCGGGCCGCCCTGCTCCTTCGCCATCAACGTGACCGCCGCCGCCATGTTGCCGCCGACACTGTCTCCCGCCACGGCCATGCGCGTCGCATCGACGTCGAACTGCTTTGCATGCTCAGCCACGTAGCGCGTGGCGGCGTAGGCTTCCTCCGTCGGCACCGGGAATTTCGTTTCCGGCGAGCGATCGTAATCCACGAAGATCACCGCAGCCTGTGCACCGTTCGCGATCTCACGGATCAGGCGGTCGTGCGTATTCTTGTCGCCCAGCACCCAACCGCCACCATGGAAATACATGATCACGGGCAACACGCCCTTGGCGTGAGCAGGACGTACGATGCGGATCGCGATCTTGCCCGTCGGGCCTGCGTCGATCACGCGGTCCTCGATCTGCGCGGCTTCCTTCGATACCGGCTGCGACTGCGCGCCGGCGAGGACGTTGCGGGCATCGGCGGGAGACAGGGTGTAGATCGGCGGACCTTTTTGAGCCGTGAGCGCGTCGATAAACTGCTGCGTCGCGGGTTCGAGCACTGGAGCGGCTTGCGCGGCGGCGCTTGCGCCAAGCATTGCAGCAACAGCGGAGGCGATGGCGAAGGACTTGAGCTTGTACATGGTTCACTCCTGTTAGTGAAGGGACGGCGGGTTAGGGGTTAGGGCCCGGTGCGAAAACCGGGTTGCTGCGGTTGGGTAAGACGGGTGATGCCTGACTGCCCACGACTTGCGACGTGAAACGGCTGAAACACGGAATGCTAAAAACGGGGTACTGAAAACGAAGCACTGAAAACGAAGGAAGAAAAATTCTTAATTTTATTTACTCATAGATAGATAACTGGCCAACTTAAACTCGATGCCTAGGTAACTCAGCAACTCAGCAAACCTAGCTAACCTTTTTGTTAGCTACCGCGTTAACTGCGACCAAGACAACAAAATTGACGCGAACCGCCGTGTGCTGCCACCCGACAAACGCTCAACTAATTAACTGCGCCGGTCCAACGTCGATGCAACTCGGCCTGCGTGGCTAAAAATCAAAACCGTCGATACCGATTCACCATTTACGGGCGAAGCCACGACTCGCCGGCCTATCTTCGTCGACGCCTTTTTGACGACGGTAAAAATAACTTCAAAATGAGTTGTCAACGAATAAAATCGGCAATCAAAATCTACCTACCTGAAGATAGACAATTGGATAAATGCTAATTTTGGTACACGCTTAATCATTCTCAACAATTATCATCAACAATGACGGCGAGATCAGGAAAAACATTCTTTTCCACACTTTGCACTTGCAATCCAACCCGCTTATTCGGTAGCTCGTCGCACGGCGCTCAATTCGTTCGCAAGGCGTTTCCACCCACATCGTGAGTTAACGTTTCACAGTTTGGGTGACTTCATCCAAACGCACCTTGGTGTGAAACAGACGGCAGGCCAGCAAACTTCCCTGATATGCCGCGAACAACGCACGTGCCGTCGCGTCAGGCTTTCCGTTCACCCTCAAGGTTTCTTGCTTCTCGCCTTCGGCCAGCACCTTTGCTAGCCAGGCTTCGTTTGCCTTGAAGAAAGCCTGAACCGAATGGCGGACAGCTTCGGGAAGCGATTCAATATCGGCGGCAAGCATTCCACAAAGACAAACCTGATCGCCCTCGCCCACGATTTTGCCGAACAGCTTTACATAGCGGTCGAGCTTCTTCTCGGCGGAGGCGGAGCTATCGATGGCGTAAATAGACGACATCACGTCCGCGCTGTACGTATTCACCGCTTCTAGCACCAGGTCTTCCTTCGATGGGAAGTAGTAGTGAATGCTCGAAGTCTTCACGCCGACCAGTGCCGACAAATCCCGATAACTGAAACCGTTGTAGCCGCGGGTCATCAGCAAAACCTGGGCATGATCGAGCAATTGCTCGCGCACAGTATTTTTGTCGGGGGTTTTCTCGGTATTCATTTCGGTTTGGGCTCGTTACTCGTTACTTCCACAGGGGTGTTGCGCTCGTGCTGCCTCGTTGTGCAGAGTTACGGTCCAATCAACTCGTTCCATCTCGCAGTGCAAATCTCGTCCACGCCATCATCTTGTCTTGCTATGTCGGGTCATTGCGGCATCCATGACGACAATTTATCTACTAGAAGATAGATAGTCAAGATCTTTGTATAATTTTTTCAGAAGTTTTTCACCACGCAGCTCCAATTTTTTCCGTCTGGACTGCTCAGAGCGTGCCCAAACCTCACCGGGTATGTACCGATTTTTTGTGAATTACTGATTTGACCGTGTTTTCTGGCGAACTCCGTGCAACAAAAAGCGGGCCGCAGCCCGCTTCCACCAGCTTGATGGTTGAACACAACCCTACCTTGCCGTGAGCAAGGCGGCTCCTGCGTCGCGGCGCACAGGCTGGGCAGTCGCAGCCGATTCAATGATCCCGCCACCCAGGCACACATCGCCCTGATAGAGCACGGCCGATTGTCCTGGCGTGACGGCCCATTGGGCGTCGTCGAAACGAAGTTCGAAGCGACCATCCGCCGATCCCGGCGTCCCCATCACACACGCTGCATCCGATTGCCGATACCGCGTCTTGGCCGCGCAAACGGTGCCTTCGACCGGCGCGGCGCCCGCGACCCAACTGGTATTGCCGGCCACGAGCGAATGCGACAGCAGCCACGGATGGTCATGCCCTTGCACCACGTACAGCGTGTTCGACGCCATGTCCTTCCCCGCGACAAACCACGGGTCGCCGCTACCGTCCTTGCTACCGCCGAGCCCGATGCCTTTACGCTGACCGAAGGTATAGAACGCCAGCCCGACATGCTCGCCGATGACTTTGCCGTCGGGCGTTTTCATCGGACCGGGTTGCGTCGGCAGATAACGGTTCAGGAACTCGCGAAACGGCCGTTCGCCGATAAAACAAATGCCCGTGGAATCCTTCTTCGCCGCATTCGGCAAGCCGATCTGCGCCGCGATTTCACGCACCTTCGTCTTGGGCATCTCGCCGAGAGGAAACAACGTCTTCGACAACTGCGCCTGATTCAACCGGTGCAGGAAGTACGACTGATCCTTGGTCGAATCGGTGGCCTTCAGCAGTTCGAACAGCCCGTCGCGTTCCCGCACGCGGGCGTAGTGCCCCGTCGCGATGGTTTCGCCGCCAAGCGACATCGCGTGGTCGAGAAAGGCCTTGAACTTGATCTCGGCGTTGCACAACACGTCCGGATTCGGCGTGCGGCCGGCTGAATATTCGCGCAGGAACTCGGCGAACACGCGGTCTTTGTATTCGGCCGCGAAGTTGACCGCTTCCACGTCGATGCCGATCAGGTCCGCCACCGACACCACGTCGATCCAGTCCTGCCGCGTCGAGCAGTATTCGCTGTCGTCGTCATCTTCCCAGTTCTTCATGAACAGGCCGATCACGTCGTAGCCCTGCTCCTTGAGCAGCCATGCGGTGACCGACGAATCCACGCCGCCCGACATGCCCACCACGACTTTCTGTTTTCCGGCCTTGCTCATTTTGCTCTCTACGTTACTTGCCCGAATTACTTGCCTGAATTACGCATCTGAAGCTGAATTCAGGCCCTGAACCTGCACCGGCGCAACCGAATGCGTATGAATGAAGTCGAGCGGCACGCGGCGCCCGGCGAGGTAATGATCGAGACATTCCAGCACGGCCGGCGACCTGTGCCGATCAGCGCATGCGCGCAATTCGCCGGCGGTAAGCCACATGGCCCGCACGATGCCCGCGTCCAGTGCCCGACCCGGTACCTCGCCCGACGTCGTGCCGCAGAACGTAAACCGCAAATACGTGACCGACCTTCCCGGGCGCTCAAAATGCGTGAGATACGTGCCGACAAGCGCCTGCGGCTCGAAACGGTGCGCGGTTTCCTCGAGTGTCTCGCGCATCACGGCGTCGACGAGTGTTTCTCCCGCTTCCAGATGCCCGGCCGGCTGATTGATCTTGAGCCCGTCCGACGTGTGCTCCTCGATCACGAGAAAGCGCCCGTCCCGCTCCACAATTGCCGCGACCGTCACGCGCGGTGTCCATCGTTCTGGTTTCATGGGACGGTATTTTACCGTTTTGCGCGTTTTTACGCCGCCCGCAGGGATCGTGCGCGTTGTTGTCCGATGGCGTCATTTTTCGCGAATGTTTCGGTTACAGTGACGATCAGTCGCAAATAACAGCTTAAACACCCGCTTAATCATGTGCAGGATCGTTGCTGCAAACACGCGAGCGACTGCGCACGGCCAAATCAAAAACTAGAACGTGAGGAGGATGAAGATGCATATCGGAGTACCTGCCGAAACGCGGGCGAACGAGGCGCGCGTCGCCGCCACGCCGGAGACGGTCAAGAAGCTCGTGTCGCAAGGTCACCGGGTTACGGTGCAGCGCGGCGCGGGTGTGCCAGCGAGTTATATCGACGACGCCTTCGCCGCTGCCGGCGCCGAGCTGGTCGATGCCAATACCGCGTTTGCCGCTGATCTCGTCCTCAAGGTTCATTCGCCCAATGAAGCCGAATTGCTGCTGCTGAAGTCCGGCGCGGTGATTGCCGGCATGCTCGATCCGTTCAACGCCGAGAACAATGCGCGTCTGGCCGCTTCCGGCATTACCGCGTTCGCATTGGAAGCTGCGCCACGTACCACGCGTGCACAGAGCCTGGACGTGTTGTCGTCGCAGGCGAATATCGCCGGGTACAAGGCCGTGCTGGTCGCGAGCAATATCTATCAGCGCTTCATGCCCATGCTCATGACCGCCGCCGGCACCGTGAAAGCGGCGCGGGTGCTCGTGCTCGGCGCGGGCGTGGCGGGCTTGCAGGCTATCGCCACGGCCAAGCGGCTCGGCGCGGTGATCGAAGCCTCCGATGTGCGTCCAGCCGTGAAGGAACAGATCGAATCGCTGGGCGCGAAGTTCCTCGAAGTCCCCTACGAAACCGATGAAGAACGCGAAGCCGCGGTCGGCGTCGGTGGTTACGCCCGTCCCATGCCGCCAAGCTGGCTCGCGCGGCAATCGGTGCTGGTGGCCGAACGTGCAAAACAAGCCGATATCGTCATCGCGACCGCGTTGATTCCCGGCCGCCCCGCGCCGACGTTGATCGCGGCGGAAACCGTCCAGGCGATGAAACCGGGTTCGGTCATCGTCGATCTGGCGGCGGGACGCGGCGCCGAATACGAAGGCCGACGCGGCGGCAATTGTCCGCTTACCGAAGTCGATCAGGTCGTGACGAAACATGGTGTGCATCTGGTCGGCTACACCAATCTCGCCTCCATGGTCGCCGCCGATGCCTCCGCCCTCTACGCCCGCAACCTGCTTGATTTCATCAAGTTGATCGTGACGAAGGAAGGGACGCTGAACATCGATATGGCCGACGATATTGTCGCCGCGACGCTCCTGTGCCGCGACGGCCAGGTCACGCGCGGGATCAAAGGAGACTGACATGGAACTGGTAAATCACACGGTCATCAACCTGATCATTTTCGTGCTGGCGATCTACGTTGGCTATCACGTGGTATGGAACGTCACGCCCGCGCTGCACACGCCTTTGATGGCGGTGACGAACGCGATTTCCGCGATCGTGATTGTCGGCGCGATGCTTGCGGCCGGCTTGACGATTGGCGACACCGGCAAGTTCTTCGGCACGCTCGCGGTGTTATTGGCCGCGGTCAATGTGTTTGGCGGGTTCCTGGTGACACGGCGAATGCTCGAGATGTTCAAGAAGAAAGCGCCCAAGCAGATCGCCAACGCTTCGAAGGGGGCCGCGCAATGAGCATGAGCGTTGTCACTCTCCTGTATCTCATCGCCTCGGTGTGTTTCATCCAGGCGCTCAAAGGGCTGTCGAATCCGAAGACGGCTCGCATTGGCAATACGTTCGGCATGGCCGGCATGGCGATCGCGATTCTGACGACTATCGCGTTGATCGTGAAGCAGGCTTCGACGCTGGGATCGGATCTGTCGCTCGGGCTAGGCTTGTTGTTCGGGGCGCTCGTGGTCGGCGGTGCGATTGGCGCGTATGTCGCGGCGAAAGTCGAGATGACGAAGATGCCGGAACTCGTCGCCGCGATGCACTCGCTGATCGGTCTGGCGGCGGTATGTATTGCGTATGCGGTTGTTTCGGAACCCTCAGCGTTTGGTCTCGCAGCGGTGGGTGAACCGATTCCCGTGGGTAATCGCGTGGAGTTGTTTATCGGCACGTTTGTGGGTGCGATCACGTTTTCCGGGTCGGTGATTGCGTTCGGGAAGCTGTCGGGCAAATATCAGTTCAGGTTGTTCAAGGGTGCGCCGGTCGTGTATCGCGGCCAGCACACGATCAACCTGCTGCTCGCCATCGCGATGCTCGGGTTTGGCATCATTTTCATGCTGACGCAGTCGTGGCTGCCGTTCGTGATCATGACGCTGATCGCGTTCGCGCTCGGCGTGCTGATCATTATCCCGATCGGCGGCGCGGATATGCCGGTGGTTGTGTCCATGCTGAATTCGTATTCGGGCTGGGCGGCGGCGGGTATCGGCTTCTCGTTGAATAACCCGATGCTGATTATCGCCGGGTCGCTGGTTGGATCGTCGGGCGCGATTCTGTCGTACATCATGTGTCGCGCGATGAACCGCTCGTTCTTTAATGTGCTGCTGGGCGGGTTTGGTAACGAAGGCGGCGCAGCGGCGACGGGCGGCGCGCAAGAGCAACGTCCGGTTAAATCCGGTTCCGCCGATGACGCCGCGTTCATGCTCGGTAACGCTGAGACGGTGGTAATCGTGCCGGGGTATGGGTTGGCTGTGGCCCGCGCTCAACACGCGTTGAAGGAACTCACCGATAAGCTGATCGCGAAAGGCATCGACGTGAAGTACGCGATTCACCCAGTGGCCGGGCGTATGCCTGGGCATATGAACGTGTTGCTGGCGGAGGCCGAAGTGGACTATGAACTGGTCCACGAGATGGAGGATATCAACGGTGAATTCCAGCAGACGGACGTGGTTTTGGTCCTTGGGGCGAACGATGTGGTGAACCCGGCGGCTAAAACCGATCCGAAATCGGTGATTGCGGGCATGCCGATTCTGGAGGCGTATCGGGCGAAAACGATTATCGTGAATAAACGGTCCATGGCGGCGGGTTATGCCGGGCTGGATAACGAGTTGTTCTACATGGACAAGACGATGATGGTTTTCGGGGACGCGAAGAAGGTGATCGAGGATATGGTGAAGGCGGTGGAGTGATGGTCGCTGCCGGGTAAGACAAAACGCCGGTGTGCTCGCGAGAGACACCGGCGTTTTGTTATTTTTTATGGCGCTGGAATAGAAACAGCCGCGCTCGGTCTCTGGCTCTCAAGGCAAAGACAACAGAAATGAAGGACCCAATGCGAGCACTATTCGTATGCAGCAGAAATCGCCTGAGAAGCCCGACGGCGGAACAGGTATTCTCGTCTTGGCCTGACGTCGAAACCGATTCGGCAGGTTTGGCTCCCGACGCGGCAACTCCGCTGGAGCCCGACCAAATTGAGTGGGCGCAAGTGCTGTTCGTCATGGAGCGACGGCACAAGGCCAAACTGATCAAAACGTTCGGGTGATATCTAAAAGGGAAACGAATCGTTTGCCTGGATATTCCGGACAAGTACGGTTTCATGGACCCGGAATTGATTGCCCTGTTACACCGAAAAGCTGGAAGGTTCATGAGCTGATGAGTGTCAGATCCGGACCGAAGATTTGGGGGACCCGCCTGACAGTCCCAGTTCAGCAGAACCTTTAAAACATCGCTTCCAGGCCTTTACGATCAACCAGATCGAGCAGCTTCAACGACGGCCCGTTCGGCCGCTTCTGGCCCTGCTCCCATTTCTGCACCGTCGATGCACTCGTGTTCAGACACGCCGCGAACACCGCTTGGCTCGCCTTGGTGCGCTGGCGTAGCCGCTTGATCTGTGCCGCGCTGTAATCCTTGATCGGCGGCAGGCATAGCGCATCGAACTCCCGCAGTGTCACGGCATGCATCGTTCCACCCTGGTGTAGCCCTTGCGCCGTTTCGTGCAGCGCCTTCAGCAGTTTGTCACTCATCGCTCTCCACCTCATGTAACTCGCCCGTACGCAGCGCCTGAGTCAACGTGCGCGCGTCATAGCCCAACAATTGCGACCCCAGCAGCTTCAACGCTGCCAACCCCTTGTCGCTCACGTTGGCCCGCTCGTTCTTGGCAAACCCGAACACGAAGAAGGCTCGCTCACCCACTCGAAACGCCAGCAGCGTACGTAATCCGCCGCGCTTGCCCCGTCCGTTGATACCAACTCGCTTCTTGAATACGTGTCCGCCCAAATTCGCATCAATCAGACCCCGGTTCATTTCCTCGACGGCACTCAGCAAAGCCGCATCGGTCACGCCCTCCGTATCGGCCCAGCGTGCAAACCATTTGGTCTTAAAAATCCGCATTTCCGTCCTTCATAAACTATAGCACTTAGTGCGATACCTCCAACGCAGTCCACCCTCTGTTATTGAGCAACGATACCGATTCGTGGGTTACGACGTAACTAGCCAATCGGCTAACGTCAACATCCATTTCCGTTACAGAAGCGTTCGAATTCGCTTCTGCCCGACCGAGCTTACGAAAACCTCGTCTGCCGCCGCGCGCTTGGCTAACCCATCTCCGGCCCCTCCCCCGCGTACAATATCCCCCTTCGATTCCCAAAAAAGCACCGCCCCATGGCCACTACTTTCCTTTTCGACTGGTTTGCCCCCTGCCCGCGCGGTCTTGAGGCGCCGCTGGCTGCCGAACTCGCCGAAATCGGAGCGAAGCACATTGAGGGCTCGCAGTTCAGAACCGGCAAGGAAGTCCCCGGCGGCGTGCATTTCCGCGGCTCATGGGCAGCCGGCATGGCCGCGAACCTCCATTCCCGCATCGCGAGCCGTGTGTTGCTGAAACTGGCCCAAGGCCCGTATCGCAGCGAACACGACATCTACGAACTCGCGTATCAGCAGCAATGGGAAAAGTGGTTCTCGCCGAATGAAACCATTCGCGTCGATATCACCGCGATCAAATCCCCTTTGCGCAGCCTGGAATTCGCGACTTTGCGCGTGAAAGACGCCATCTGCGACCGTTTGCGCGAACTCACCGGCAACCGTCCGAGCGTCGATACCGCGCAACCCGACGTCCGCGTCTTCGCGTTCCTCACGCTGAACGAATGCACGCTTTACCTCGATACCTCCGGCGATCCGCTCTTCAAACGCGGCTGGCGACTCGACAAGGGCGCCGCGCCCTTGCGTGAAAACCTCGCGGCGGGAATCTTGCGCCTGACCGGCTGGGCGCCCGGTACGCCGCTTTACGATCCGATGTGCGGCAGCGGCACCTTCCTCGCCGAAGCCGCGCAAGTCGCGCTGAACATTGCGCCGGGCGTGGACCGCAACTTCGGCTTCGAAAAGCTGAAACAATTCGACGTGAACGCGTGGCAAAAGCTGAAAGGCGCGGCCGTCGATGCCAAACACGCCGCGAAGTCATCGCGTGCGGATATCCAGATCTACGGCAGCGACATTTCCGGCGACATGCTCGACAAGGCGTACTCGAATCTGGAACGCGCGGGTTTGCCGGAGTTGTCGTTGAAACAACTCGATGCGCGCCACATGACGCCGCCGTCCGATACCCCGGGCATTCTGGTCGCGAATCCGCCGTACGGCGAGCGGATTGAAGTGCGCGGGCGTGGTCCGCGCGGCGAGCTTCGCGAACCGAAGAACCGCGGTCACGACGAAGACGAAGAAGCGTTCCACCGCGCGCAACCTGATCCCGCCGATCAGGAATTCTTCATCTCGTTCGGCAACGCAATGAAACAGCGCTTTCCGGGCTGGCGCGCGTACGTGCTGACATCGGATCGGAAACTGCCGGGCATGCTGCGACTGCGTGAATCGACGAAAACGCCGCTCTTCAACGGCGCGCTCGAATGCCGGCTGTTCCGCTTCGACATGATCGCCGGCAGCGTGCGCAATCGCCCGGCAGCAGCGGAACCCGCCGCCGATCAAGCGCCCGACGTAGAGGAGTGAAGCATCGCGGAGGCGGCGCTACAATCGCTGAATGAACTCATCGACTGAAGCCCAATCCTTATTAGCCATCGACGTCTATCGCAGCCGCCGTGACCGCGTCCTCGCGGCGCTGCGAGAGTCGGGCGGCGGCGTGGCAATCCTTCCGACAGCGCGCGAAGTCATGCGCAATCGCGACGCCGATTACCCGTTCCGCCACGATAGCTACTTCTATTACCTGACGGGCTTCACCGAACCCGAAGCCACGCTGGTCCTCAACGCCAGCGCCGAGGCGGACGAACCCGCCGCCATCCTGTTCTGCCGCGAAAAAAATGCCGAGCGCGAAACCTGGGAAGGTTTCCGATACGGCCCTGAAGGCGCACGTCTCGCGTTGGGGTTTGACGCAGCGTTCCCCATCGATCAGCTCGATACGGAAATGCCGCGCCTGCTCGCCGATAACCCCGCGCTGCACTATGCGCTCGGCAGTTCCGGTGAGCTCGATGAGCAGGTTCGCGGCTGGCTCGCGACGGTTCGGGCACAGAGCAGGATCGGCGTGAAAGCACCCACGAAAGCGATCGATTTACTGCCCGTGCTCGACGAAATGCGCCTGATCAAGGACGCGCACGAACTCGAGATCATGCGGCGCGCGGGCACCATCTCCGCCGAAGCACACCGGCGCGCGATGCAAACCTGCCGCCCCGGCATGCACGAATACGAGATCGAAGCCGAGTTGCTCTACACGTTCCGCCGACGCGGCGCGCAAGCGCCCGCGTACGGAACAATCGTCGCCGCCGGCGCGAATGCCTGCACGCTGCACTACCCGGCGGGCAACACGATCGTGCGCGAGGGCGACCTGATCCTGATCGACGCCGCGTGCGAACTTGACGGCTACGCGTCCGACATCACGCGCACGTTTCCGGCGAGCGGGCGGTTCACATCGGCGCAAAGGGAAATCTACGACATCGTGCTGGCCGCGCAATATGCCGCCGTCGACGCAACCCGCGAGGGCGTCAGTTTCGACGCGCCGCATGAAGCTGCCGTGCGTGTATTGGCGCAGGGATTGCTGGATACGGGGATCATCGACCGCAACAAGTTTGCGACCGTGGACGATGTCATCGCCGAGCGGGCTTATCAGCGTTTCTACATGCATCGGACAAGCCATTGGCTCGGCATGGACGTGCACGATGCCGGCGATTATCGCGACGCCCACGCGCAACTCGACGACCAGGGCGCACGCGCGTGGCGCACGTTGAAGGCGGGCATGACGCTGACTATCGAGCCGGGTTTGTACATTCGCGCAGCCGAAGATATTCCCGAACGGTATGCGGATATCGGTATCCGGATCGAAGATGACGCCATTGTCACCGCCGACGGCTGCGAGTTGACGACGCGCGAAGTGCCCGTCGATGCCGACGAAATAGAAGCCTTGATGCGCGACGCGCAAACGCCAGATGCAAATTGAAACCGCGGAAACTATCGGCCATGCACCGCCTGCCGATTATCACTTCGATATCGCAATCGTCGGCGCGGGTCCGGTTGGGCTCGCGCTCGCCGGCTGGCTGGCGAAACGGAGCGCGACGTCGCGCTTGTCGATAGCGTTGATTGATGCACGCGAGCCCGGGGCGGCATCGGCTGATCCGCGTGCCATTGCGGTGTCGCATGGCAGCCGCGCGATGCTTGAGTCATCGCTCGGTTTCCCCGCCGATGCCACGCCGATCAAACGCATTCACGTTTCACAACGCGGACAGTTCGGCCGCACGCTGATCGACCACGATGAACACGGTCTGCCCGCGCTCGGCTATGTCGTGCGTTATGGCTCGCTTGTTACAACGCTTGCGCAAGCTGTCAGCAAAACCGGCGTGCACTGGTTCACGGAAACCACCGCATCGACACCCTTGCACGACCACGAGGGCGTCACGCTCTCGATCCATTCGGCCACCGGCGACCGCACGATCCGCGCACGCATTCTGGTGAATGCCGAAGGCGGGTTATACAAGGACGCGGACGCTTCTTCCGCTGCTTCTTCCGCTCTTTCCGCCGAGGTCAAGAACACGCGCGATTATGGCCAGACGGCCATTGTCGGGACGGTGAGCGTATCGTCGCCACAACCTGGCGTTGCGTGGGAACGCTTCACGCCCGAAGGGCCGATTGCGTTGTTGCCCTCCGGCGGCGCGCGTCAGGCGGACTACGCGCTTGTCTGGTGCAGCGCCCCTGAAGAAGCGGCGCGGCGCTCACAACTCCCCGACGCTGAATTCCTCACCGAGCTTGGCTCGGCGTTCGGTGAACGCATGGGCCGCTTCACGCGCATCACTGGGCGTGCGACGTTCCCGCTCGGACTGAATGCGCTGAACGCACTGGTCGACCGGCGCACGGTTGCTATCGGCAACGCGGCGCAAACGCTGCATCCCGTTGCGGGACAAGGGCTCAATCTGGGCTTACGCGATGCTCACGCGCTATGCGACGCGTTATCGACGAACGGCCCGACTACGGTTGCATTGAGTCTTTTTGCGCAACGGCGCGCACTCGACCGCCGCATGACGATTGGCGCAACCGATACGCTCGCACGTCTTTTCACCGTTGATTTCGCGCCCCTCGCCGCAATGCGCGGGCTGGCGTTGAGCGCGCTGGAACTCGTCCCGCCGGTTAAAACCGTGCTGGCGCGACAGATGATGTTCGGGCAACGTCGCTGACTTGGCCGAATACTTGCAGCGGCTTCGAGTCAGTACGGCGAGCGGCGTGATTGCTACAAGTGAATTCTCCTGAGTCGATCACGCTGGGAACACTTTCGAGCACCGCACGCTCTGACGTTCACAACGATTCACGTAATTCGTGCGGTTAGCCTTCTGCGCGCTTTGGGTGAAGTCAGCGTGTTCCGATCGCGGCGAGCAACGAGCGTCGCCCTCGCACTCGGCCCGCTGCACCAATTGAGTCAAACATGCGTTCGCCGCACTGCATTCATCGGCCCATAGTTGAGCTTTTCCTCTATGACGTCCACGATATTCATAGAAGATTTAACAACTTGCGCGGCGATTGGACTTAATTGACCCAGCGCGTTCGCGGTAAAATACGCGTTTCCTTAAGCGCTTTTGCGTCCCTGCATTTAGGACGCCGCGAGTTTCATGCCCATTTCCGCCCCGGCCATCGGCCCCCACATTTTGCGCAACAACTTGTTTGTCGCCCCCATGGCCGGGGTGACGGACCGCCCGTTCCGGCAGTTGTGCAAACGCATGGGCGCGGGTTACGCGGTGTCCGAAATGGTTGCGTCGAATGCGCAATTGTGGAAAAGCGAGAAAACGCTCCGTCGCGCGAATCACACCGGCGAAGTGGAGCCTATTTCCGTGCAAATCGCCGGCGCTGATCCGAAAATGCTCGCCGAAGCCGCGCGTCACAACGTCTCGAACGGCGCGCAGATCATCGACATCAACATGGGCTGCCCAGCCAAGAAAGTCTGCAATGTGGCGGCTGGATCGGCATTGCTGCAAAACGAAGCATTGGTCGCGCAGATCGTGCAAGCCGTGGTGAACGCAGTCGGCATTGGCCCGGACGCCGTGCCCGTCACGCTGAAGATCCGCACGGGCTGGAACCGCGAGAACAAGAACGCGCTGAATATTGCGCGCATTGCGCAAGACGCCGGCATTTCCATGCTGACCGTGCACGGCCGCACTCGCGCGGACCTGTACAAAGGCGACGCGGAGTACGAGACCATTGCCGCCGTCAAAGCTTCCGTGCGCATTCCGGTGGTGGCCAACGGCGACATCGCCACGCCCGAAAAAGCGCGTCACGTCCTGGCCGTGACCGGTGCGGACGCGATCATGATCGGCCGTGCCGCACAGGGACGCCCGTGGCTCTTTCGCGAGATCGAACACTTTCTGGCAACGGGCGAACATTTGCCGGCGCCGCGTATCGACGAGATCCAGCAACTGATGAATGAGCATCTCGAAGATCACTATGATTTCTATGGCGAATTCACGGGCGTTCGTACAGCGCGCAAGCACATCGGCTGGTACACTCGCGGCCTTTCCGGCGCCAACACGTTCAGACATCGGATGAACACGCTGGATTCCACACGCGAACAATTGCTCGCCGTGAACGAATTCTTCGACGCCCAAAAGGCGTTGTCCGACCGTCTCGTCTATGTCGAAGAACTCGACGCAGACGGCGACCGCGGCGGCAACGACGAAGCCGAAGAATCGTGCGACGGGCAGAACCACACAGACCGACTAGCCGCATGAGTAGACATCACATAGAACAATGCGTCCGCCAGAGCCTGGACAATTATTTCCAGGACCTGGACGGTTCCAAACCGCACGACGTCTACGAGATGGTGATTTCGTGCGTCGAAAAGCCGATGCTGGAAGTCGTGCTGAAGCAAGCCGAGGGCAACCAGTCGCTCGCGGCCGAGTTTCTCGGTATCAACCGCAACACGCTGCGCAAGAAGCTGCAACAGCACGGACTCATTTAAAGCAATTGTCTTATTGATGTACCACCCGGACCGTCGCGGCGTACGGCGGTCGACTCGAATTTCCTGATTCCCCTCGACTCCCCTACCGGCTTCCGCCGCTCCCATCATGATCAAGCAAGCGCTCCTTTCCGTTTCCGACAAGTCTGGCATCGTCGAATTTGCGAAATCGCTGTCGGCGCTAGGCGTTAGCCTGCTCTCGACCGGCGGCACCGCGAAACTCCTGGCTGATGCAGGCCTGCCTGTCACTGAAGTCGCCGACTACACCGGTTTTCCGGAGATGCTCGACGGCCGCGTGAAAACGCTCCACCCGAAGGTTCACGGCGGCATTCTGGCGCGCCGCGATTCTCCTGAACACATGGCCGCGCTCGAACAACACGACATTCCGACCATCGACCTGCTGGTGGTGAACCTGTATCCGTTCGTGCAGACGGTATCGAAGGAAGAATGCTCGCTGGAAGACGCGATCGAAAATATCGATATTGGCGGCCCGACCATGCTGCGTTCGGCGGCGAAGAATCATCGTGACGTAACGGTGATTGTCGATCCCTCGGACTACGCGATCGTCCTCGACGAAATGCGCTCGGCCAAGAACACCGTCAGCTACGCGACGAACTTCAAGCTCGCCACCAAAGTGTTTGCGCACACCGCTCAATACGATGGCGCGATCACGAATTACCTGACGAGCCTGACCGACGAGTTGCAGCACAAGAGCCGCAACACCTATCCGTCGACGTTCAACCTCGCGTTCACCAAGGTGCAGGATCTGCGTTACGGCGAGAACCCGCATCAAAGCGCTGCGTTCTATCGCGACCTCACAACGCCGGCTGGCGCGCTCGCCAACTACGAGCAATTGCAGGGCAAGGAACTGTCGTACAACAACATTGCGGACTCCGACGCAGCATGGGAATGCGTAAAGACCTTCGATGCGCCAGCCTGCGTGATCATCAAGCACGCGAATCCGTGCGGCGTGGCGATCGGCGCGGACGCGCACGAAGCCTATTCGAAAGCGTTCCAGACCGATCCCACCTCCGCGTTCGGCGGCATCATCGCGTTCAACCTTGAAGTGGATGAAGCGGCGGCGCAAGCTGTTGCGAAGCAATTCGTGGAAGTGCTGATGGCGCCTTCGTTCAGCGATGCAGCCAAGCAGATTTTCGCGGCGAAGCAAAACGTGCGTCTGCTGGAAATCGATCTCGGCGACGGTCACAACGCATTCGACCTGAAGCGCGTGGGCGGCGGCCTGCTGGTCCAATCGCTGGATTCGAAGAACGTCCAGCCGCACGAATTGCGCGTGGTCACGAAGCGTCATCCGACGCCGAAGGAAATGGACGATCTGCTGTTCGCGTGGCGTGTCGCAAAGTTCGTGAAGTCGAATGCCATTGTGTTCTGCGGCGGCGGCATGACGATCGGCGTGGGCGCGGGTCAAATGAGCCGCGTGGATTCGGCGCGCATTGCCAGCATCAAGGCGCAGAACGCGGGCTTGTCGCTGGCCGGATCGGCTGTGGCGTCGGACGCGTTTTTCCCGTTCCGCGATGGCCTCGACGTCGTGGTCAACGCTGGCGCGACCTGCGTTATCCAGCCGGGCGGTTCCATGCGCGATGACGAAGTGATCGCCGCTGCGGACGAGCACAACATTGCAATGGTGTTGACCGGAACGCGGCACTTCCGTCACTGAGCTTGTTTCACGTTCCGGAAGCCCGGTGGCCGGCAGGCGCACCGGGTTTTTTACTTTTTGCGCCGCGCTGTTAGTATCGCAAGCACTACGTTCCAACGGCACTCCATGAGAATTCTCGGTATTGACCCGGGCCTGCGCGTGACGGGGTTCGGCGTCATCGACAAGACCGGTCAAACGCTGACCTATGTGACCAGCGGCGTCATCAAGACCGCCGACGCAGATTTGCCGTCGCGTCTCCACACGATCTTCGAAGGTATCTCGACGCTGGTCCGGCAACACGCGCCCGACCAGTCCGCAATCGAGAAAGTGTTCGTCAACGTTAATCCGCAATCCACGCTGCTGCTCGGCCAGGCGCGCGGCGCGGCAATTTGCGGCCTGGTCGCGAGCGGCGTGCCGGTCGCCGAATACACGGCGTTGCAGTTGAAGCAGGCCGTGGTGGGCTATGGCCGCGCCACGAAAGAACAAATGCAGCAGATGGTGGTTCGATTGCTCGCGCTTACCGGGGTCCCCGGCACCGACGCCGCGGATGCACTCGGCATGGCCATCTGCCACGCGCACGCTGGCGGCGCGATGACCGCACTCGGCGAGATCGCACCATCGCTGGCTAAAAAGGGCCTGCGCGTACGGCGCGGCCGTCTTGTCGGCTAACTTCACTACAAGTTCCTCACCATGATTGGTCGCATTGCAGGCGTTTTACTGGAAAAGAATCCGCCGTACTTGCTCGTTGATTGCGGCGGCGTAGGCTACGAAATTGCCGTACCGATGAGCACCTTCTATAACCTGCCGAACAGCGGAGAGAAGGTCGTGTTGCTAACCCAGTTGATCGTGCGTGAAGACGCGCATTTGCTGTACGGCTTCGGCACGCAACAGGAGCGCACGACCTTCCGTGAACTGCTCAAGATCAGCGGGATCGGGGCGCGCATGGCGCTGGCCGTGCTGTCCGGCATGAGCGTTCAGGAACTCGCCCAAGCCGTGACAATGCAGGACGCCGCGCGCCTGACACGCACGCCCGGTATCGGCAAGAAGACGGCCGAGCGGCTGTTGCTCGAACTGAAGGGCAAGCTTGGCGCGGATCTGGGCACGGCCGCGGGCACGGTGAGCGGTCCCGACCACGCGAGCGATATCCTGAATGCGTTGCTGTCATTGGGTTACTCCGAAAAAGAAGCGCTTATGTCGGTCAAGAATGTTCCGGCTGGTACCGGCGTCTCGGAAGGCATCAAGCTGGCCCTGAAAGCGCTTTCCAAGAGCTAGTCAGGCCAGTCTCCCACGCGGCTGACCCGGCCAACAGTCGGCCGATCGGCCAGCTTTTCGTGTTCGAGCCACGCGGTACAATCGACGCATGATAGAAACCGACAAACTCGCTGCCGAACGCATCATTTCGGCCACTCCCGTCTCGCCGAACGAGGAAGTGTTCGAGCGCGCACTGCGGCCGCGCGATCTCGAGGAATACGTCGGGCAGGAGAAGATCCGGGATCAGCTTCAGATTTTCATCGAGGCCGCGCGGCGGCGGTCCGAGGCGCTTGACCACGTTCTGTTGTTCGGGCCACCGGGTCTCGGCAAGACCACGCTCGCGCATATCATCGCGCGAGAAATGGGCGTGAATCTGCGGCAAACGTCGGGACCGGTACTGGAGCGCGCCGGCGATCTCGCCGCGCTGCTGACCAACCTTGAAAAGAACGACGTGCTTTTTATCGACGAAATTCATCGGCTGTCGCCGGTCGTCGAAGAAATTTTGTATCCGGCCCTTGAGGATTATCAGATCGACATCATGATCGGTGAAGGTCCGGCCGCACGTAGCGTAAAGCTGGATTTGCAGCCATTCACGCTGGTCGGCGCGACCACCCGGGCGGGCATGCTGACCAATCCGTTACGCGATCGCTTCGGCATTGTGTCGCGGCTGGAGTTCTACACCGCGAGCGAACTGGCGCGAATCGTTACGCGCTCGGCGTCGCTGCTCAAGGCGGATATTGTCCCGGAAGGGGCGTTGGAAATTGCGAAGCGGGCGCGCGGGACACCGCGAATCGCGAACCGGCTGCTTCGGCGCGTGCGTGATTACGCCGAGGTGCGAGCGGATGGCAACATCACAGCCGAAGTCGCCGATGCCGCGTTGAAGATGCTCGACGTCGATCCGGTTGGCTTCGACCTGATGGACCGGAAACTGCTGGAAGCCATCTTGCACAAATTCGATGGCGGTCCGGTCGGCGTCGACAATCTGGCGGCGGCTATTGGCGAAGAACGCGACACGATTGAAGACGTGCTTGAACCCTATTTGATCCAGCAGGGATACTTGCAGCGCACGCCGCGCGGACGCGTTGCCACGTTGCTCACGTATCGCCACTTTGGCCTCGCCGCCCCCGACGCCGGCCCGATTCGCGAACTGTGGGACGCCAACACCGACAGTTGAGCAACAGCAGTATTAGCCACAACAGACTGATAGCCAATAGCCGAACCGATGTCCGATCAAGCAAGTCCGCGTCCTGACGAGTCATCCGGTTTCGCCGGCCAATTGGTCAAGCGACTGCGCTCCAGGCTCGCCAACGGTGTCACGAGCCTGACTACCGGCAGTGGGCCAACGCTGGATTATTCGTCTCCGCCGGGCGACCCGGGACTGTTCGGGCCCGACGCCATTTGCTGGAAAGTCCATGCCGACTTCACGTCGATGATGACCGGAGGCGTCAGCGCCCTCCTGCTTCAGGCCCTGCACCCAATGGCGCTCGCGGGCGTCTGGGACCACTCTACCTTTCGCACCGATATTCTCGGACGCCTGCGTCGCACGGCCACGTTTATCGCGGGTACGACGTACGGTAATAAGCATGACGCGCTTGCGCTCATCGAACGTGTGAAGCGAATTCACCTCTCCGTGACAGGCACGGCGCCCGACGGCCGGCCGTATCGAGCAAGCGATCCTGAGTTGCTGACGTGGGTTCACGTCGCGGAAGTATCGAGTTTCATGAAGGCGCATTTGCGATACGTGAACCCGTTGCTACCCCTCGATGCGCAGGATTCCTACTACGCGGAGACATCGACCATAGCGGAGAGGCTCGGTGCCACCAACGTGCCGAAGAGTTGTGCGGAGATCGACAAGTACCTGGCGTCAATGCGGCCACAGCTAGAAGCAAGCGAGCGTACCCGGGAAGTGCTGAAGGTATTAATGAACGCGCCAGCGCCCAGTGTCGCAATGAAACCTGCCAGCGCACTGATTCTGAACGCGGGTGTGGACCTGCTGCCTGACTGGGCGCAATCGATGCTCGGATTCGGCGCGTTTGCGCCGCTACGCCGCGCGTGGACGCGGCCGGGCATCAAGATGATTGCGCCGTTGATACGCTGGGCGTTGCATAACGGTGTGTCCAAGCGAGCGCGACGGCGCGCTGCGATGAAGCCTGATTAGCGCGGGACTTCCTTCAGGTCGTCGTCGCTTCCGGGGGACGAAAGATGCGCGACGTCGCCCCATGAGACAACCTTCGCCTGACCGTTCTCAAAGTCCACTACGTTAACGCTGGAATTCAGCAGCGGCCAGTCACGCGGTACGTCGAGCGGCAATCCACGCACGAACCGATAAATGCAGTCCAGCACGCCACCGTGAGCGACGACCGCAATACGTCCGTCCGGATGCGCGGCCACGATCGGCCCGACAGCGCCCAGCACGCGCCGCGAAAACAGGCGCTGCGATTCCCCGCCTGGCGGCGCGAAACCTGGATCATGGCTCTGCCAGGCCGCATATTCAGCAGGATACTTCGCGCGGATCTCTTCACCGTTGTGACCTTGAAAGTCACCGTATAAACGCTCACGCAAACCTTCGTTCAGGTTCAGCGTCAAACCTAGCGCGTCCGCAAACGGTTTGGCGGTCTGCTGAGCACGCAGCAGATCGCTGCAATACACCGCGTCGAGTCGGGCGCCGGCCTTCGACTCCTGCAAGACACGTTGTGCGAGCTGCCCTGCTTGCGCAACGCCGGTCGCCGCCAGCGGAATATCCGTGTGCCCCTGAATACGCTTGATGCGATTCCAGTCGGTTTCGCCGTGCCTGATGAAGAGGACTTGCGTGGTCATGAGATGCGTGAAATTCCGGAAGATGCGCCCTAAACAACGGGCACAGTGACAAAATTCGGAGACGTCTCAGGAACGTACTTGCAGCCAGAACGTGACCGGCCCGTCGTTGACCAGCGACACCTGCATGTCCGCGCCGAACTCGCCCGTCTCAACAATGGGATGCGTGGCGCGCGCCTGCGCAACGAAGTAATCAAACAGCCTACGGCCTTCGTCTGGCGGCGCGGCCGGTGTGAAGCTTGGCCGCAGTCCGCTGGAGGTATCGGCGGCGAGGGTGAACTGCGACACCAGCAGCACGCCGCCCGCACGCCCGGTGCCATCGATATCCCGAACCGGCAGATTCATCTTGCCGGCGGCATCGCTAAAAACACGATACGCCAGCATCTTCGCCAGCAGCTTGTCCGCAATGGCCTGGGTGTCTCCTCGCTCCGCGCACACAAGCGCCAGCAAGCCGGCATCGATCGCACCCGTCACACGGTCGCCCACACGCACGTCGGCTCGCAAGACACGCTGAATGAGTGCGATCACGCGCTTACGCTGCCAGCGTGACGCGCGCGAAGCGGCGCTTGCCGACCTGCACCACAAACTCGCCCGCTTCGATCTTCAAGCCCTTGTCCGACACCGTCGCACCGTCGATCTTCACGCCACCCTGCTCGATATTGCGCAGCGCCTCGCTGGTCGAAGGCACCAGCCCAGCTTGCTTCAACAGTTGCCCGATGGCGAGCGGTGCACCGCTGAGCGTCACCGACGGAATCTCGTCCGGCACGCCGCCCTTTGCACGATGGTTGAAGTCTTCCAGCGCCCGTTCCGCGTCAGCCGGCGAATGGAAACGCGCGACGATCTCCTGTCCCAGCAGCACCTTGAAATCGCGCGGGTTACGACCACCCTCGGCTTCGCTCTTGAAACGCGCAATCTCTTCGATACTTCTAAACGACAGTAACTCGAAGTAGCGCCACATGAGCGTGTCGGAGATGCTCATCAGCTTGCCGAACATGTCAGAAGGCTTCTCGCTAATGCCGACGTAGTTGTGCTTCGACTTCGACATCTTCTCGACGCCATCCAGCCCTTCCAGCAGCGGCATGGTCAAGATGCATTGCTGCTCCTGGCCGTATTGCTTTTGCAATTCGCGGCCAACCAGCAGATTGAACTTCTGGTCCGTGCCGCCGAGTTCGAGATCGGCGTTCAGCGCAACCGAGTCGTAACCCTGCATGAGCGGGTACAGCAACTCGTGAATCGAGATGGGGATGCCACCCTGGTAGCGCTTCGTGAAATCCTCGCGCTCAAGAATCCGCGCGACCGTATAGCGCGACGCGAGCTTGATCATGCCGTCGGCGCCGAGCGGCATGGACCATTCGCTGTTGTAGCGCATCTCGGTCTTTTCACGATCGAGCACGAGCGCGGCCTGCTCGAAATAGGTCTTCGCGTTTTCTTCGATCTGCTCGCGGGTCAACGGTGGGCGCGTGGCGTTACGCCCCGACGGATCACCGATCAGCGACGTGAAGTCGCCGATCAGGAAGATCACCGTATGGCCGAGATCCTGCAACTGACGCATCTTGTTCAGGACCACCGTATGGCCAATATGAATATCAGGCGCGGTCGGATCGAGGCCCAGCTTGATGCGCAGCGGCTTGCCGCTCGCAGCGCTTCGGGCGAGCTTCTGTGCGAATTCTGCTTCGATCAGCAGCTCGTCACAGCCCCGTTTCGCGATGGCGAGCGCGGCCTGCACCTCGTCGGTGAGGGGCAAGGTTTTCGCAGTCGAAGCCGGTGCCGGAGAGTCGTTCGGTTCAGTGGTCATGCTTGCAACTTTTTCGGGTGATTTATTCGGGGCGCTAACAGGCGCCGATCGGGCAACGGCCGCTGCTTCCGGATTCGTTCACAGTCGCGTTCGGACACGGAAAATCGTGCGGCATTCGCTTGTTCAGGCAACGGATTTTACGTGATGTCGTCTGCCTTCGCCCCGTTTTCCCGGCTTGTTGGCCCCGCGTTGGCCGTTCGGCCATGTTTCGAGCGCCTAGACTCCGGATACGAAGCGCGAAACATGGCCGAATGGCTAACGGCTTAACGAGCGGCATCGATGCGTGGATAATCGGTCCATCGCGGCCGCTTTGGCCGCGAGAATTGCATCGATGACGGCTCGAACTGGGTCATCGGTGAGCCGGCATCGAACAGGAGAGCAACGTGGTGCGACGGACCGAGGCGATGGAAACAGGCGACATGGCGGACGGCGTGTACTTTGGGCTGATGTCGGGCACGAGCATGGATGGCGTGGACGGCATTGCTGTCCAGTTCACGGCCGGGAACCCGCCCGTCGTGCTGGGCGAGGCTCACGTCGGGTTCTCGCAAGGCCTGCGCGACGCGCTTTTCGCCCTCCAGGCCCCAGGCGACAACGAACTGGAACGGGAAGCCCTTGCCGCGAACGCGCTCGCCACGCGTTACGCCGTGTGTTGTCACGAACTGGCGAGCATGAGCGGCCAATCGTCCGCGA
The DNA here is from genome assembly GCF_964253815.1 of Caballeronia sp. LjRoot34. Lineage (NCBI taxonomy): Bacteria > Pseudomonadati > Pseudomonadota > Betaproteobacteria > Burkholderiales > Burkholderiaceae > Caballeronia > Caballeronia sp. LjRoot34. The sequence goes on along the minus strand of NZ_CAXUSB020000001.1, from coordinate 425,219 downwards.
AAGTCCGCGCGATCGGCGTACACGGGCAGACGGTGCGGCACAGGCCGGAAAAGGGCTACACGCGGCAAATCAACAATCCCGCGCTGCTCGCAGAAATGACCAACATCGATATCGTCGCCGACTTCCGTAGCCGCGACGTCGCGGCCGGCGGTCAGGGCGCGCCGCTCGTCCCGGCATTTCACGCGACCATTTTTGGCAGCAAGGACGAGACGCGCGTGGTCTGCAATCTGGGCGGCATCAGTAACATCACCATTCTCGCGGCCAACGGCAGCGTCCACGGTTTCGATTGCGGACCGGCGAATGCCCTGCTGGACGAATGGGCGCACCGGCATCTGAAACGCCCCTTCGACGAAGGCGGTCATTTCGCGGCACAGGGTCAGGTGTATCGCCCGCTGCTGAACGCGCTACTCAACGAACCGTTCTTCGAACAGCAACCGCCTAAAAGCACCGGGCGAGATCTGTTCAATCCTGCGTGGCTCGACGCCAAGCTCATCGGTTTCGAAAAGATATCGCCCGAAGATGTGCAGGCCACGCTTGTCGCGCTGACAGCCATTACCGTTGCAAGAGAAATCGAGCGGCATGCTTCCGATTGCCGTGCGGTCTACGTGTGCGGAGGCGGTGCTCGTAATCCGGTATTGATGCGTGCAATCCAGCAGGCGCTTGGGGAGAGCGGCGTGGCGGGTGTCCCCGTGATGACCACTGAAGCGCTCGGGGTGCCACCACAGCAGGTGGAAGCATTGGCGTTCGCATGGCTCGCGATGCGCTGCGTGGCCCGTAAGCCGGGCAATGTATCGGCGGTAACAGGGGCTGCCGGGGAACGAGTTTTAGGGGCGATTTATCCGCGTTGAGGGCAACCCGCCGTTGACCGCCCATGCTTCGTGAAAAGGCTACCCGCACAAAAGAGAAACTGACGGCTCGGTCAGGCATGGCGCCGAAAACCGGGTCCCGTATGTCATCGCTTCAGTTTTTCATCGGAACATACGTTCGAACGAACGCACGAAGCAAAACAAAAACGGAACCCGAAGGCTCCGTTTCACGTTTGCATGATGCCGCGTAGTCTAATCAACTAATCAGAATCACGCCGAGAATGACGATCCGCAACCGCAGGTGCTGGTTGCATTCGGATTCTTGATTACAAACTGCGCGCCGTTCAGATCGTCTTTGTAGTCGATCTCGGCGCCGACAAGGTACTGATAGCTCATCGAATCAATCAAAAGCTGGACGCCTGCTTTATCCATCACGGTGTCGTCTTCGTTGATGGCTTCGTCAAACGTGAAGCCGTACTGGAAACCCGAACAGCCGCCGCCCTGCACGAACACACGCAGCTTCAATTCCGGATTGCCTTCTTCGTCGATCAGTTGCTTGACCTTGTCAGCTGCTGCGTCGGTGAAAACGAACGGCAACGGCATTTCGGTCGTGGGGGTATCTGTGACAGCGTTCATTCGAACTCTCCAAAAAAGCTTCTAGTGCCTATTGTAGGGCTGATCTCAATATCGTGCTGGAAGCCCATGTAATCAATAGGCTATCGCTCCACACTATCCCGAATTTGCCGTGGCTGCTTGGAACATCACCGAAAGACGGCCGCGATCCGCCAGCATCTGCCACGAAAAAAGCCGCCGGCGCATACACGCAGGCGGCTTTTTGAGCCATTTCGCCGTAACAACGACGAAACCGCCAAACAGCTTAACGCTTCGAGAATTGTTTCCTGCGACGTGCCTTGTGGAAACCAACCTTCTTACGTTCAACTTCACGAGCATCGCGGGTAACGAAGCCAGCTTGTGACAGCGTGGGCTTCAGCGTTGCGTCGTAGTCCATCAGCGCACGCGTGATGCCGTGGCGAACCGCACCGGCCTGACCCGTTTCGCCGCCGCCGTTCACGTTGACCTTGATGTCGAACGTGGTGGCGTGGCTCGTCAGTTCGAGCGGCTGGCGCACGATCATCAGCGACGTTTCGCGCGAGAAATAATCAGCAATGGGCTTGCCATTGACGATGATCTGACCCGTGCCGGACTTGATGAACACGCGGGCAGTGGCGCTCTTGCGGCGACCCGTACCGTAATTCCAATTACCGATCATATGGGCTCCCTTTAGATCTCGAGCGCTTTAGGCTGTTGAGCCGTATGCGGATGCGTTGCGCCAGCGTAGACCTTGAGCTTCTTGATCATCGCGTAGCCGAGCGGACCTTTCGGCAACATGCCCTTAACGGCTTTCTCGAACGCGCGGCCCGGGAAGCGTTCTTGCATCTTGTTGAACGTCGTTTCGTAGATGCCGCCCGGATAGCCCGAGTGACGGTAGTACTTCTTGTCAGTACCCTTGTTGCCCGTGACGCGCAACTTGCTGGCGTTGATGATGACGATGAAATCGCCAGTGTCGACGTGCGGGGTGAACTCGGGTTTGTGCTTGCCGCGAAGTCGGGCGGCCACTTCACTGGCGACACGTCCGAGAACCTTATCCGTCGCGTCAATCACGTACCATTCACGCGTCACCTCATGGGCTTTTGCGGAAAACGTCTTCATGATCGATCCAAAAAATAAATCTGCCCTGCTTTGTCCCGCTTGTATGAGAAGTTGCGCATCGAGGCGCGTGCGGGCTCTCCCTGGTTCTCGTCCGCGGGCATGGTGCGGATAGAGAACTTTGAATTATAAGGGAAATTTTGATGTGAAGTCAAAACTTGCCTTTCGGCCAAGCGAATTCACCCCGGTTCAGCGCTGAACGATCGCATCGTGCAGAGGTTTTGCGAGCGAGCGATGGGCTCGCCATGATCGTAATTGACGCTAAAGCAGACGAAAAAAAGCCCGAGCCTTGGGCTCGGGCGGAATCCACCTAGGAGGAGGTGGAGGAGACAGGAGCAAGTATATGAAGCGCTTTTGTGCAAAGCAAGTAAATTTGCATTATGGGATTCGATTTCATAATGTAAAATACAGACGAAAGTTAAAATTCAGTATTTTACTATTTACAATCAAATACTTAGCTAAAATTAAAAAGCCGCTTACGCACAATTTACAGTTGAAATCCCTTGATTCCAGTAGGGAAATCGCTGATTTGTCGTACGTATCGCAATGCAACAATGCCCCACGGCTGGCCCAAACGCCCGCGCTGCTGCGATTCCTACAATCAGCTAAAACGCTACAATCGAGACGATTAGACAAGTGTCTTATGGCACCGGAGTTTTCTCATGGAATGCAAAGTTAGCTGGATGGGACAGGACGGAATGGCGTTTGCCGCGGAAACGGGCAGCGGCCATCTGGTCACAATGGACGGCGCACCGGAAGGCGGCGGCCGCAATCTGTCGCCGCGGCCAATGGAAATGGTCTTGCTCGGCACGGGTGGCTGCACTGCGTACGACGTCGTGATGATCCTGAAGAAAAGCCGTCAGGAAGTCGCGGGTTGCTCGGTGACGCTCAAGGCCGAGCGCGCAAGCGAAGACCCCAAGGTGTTCACGAAGATCCACTTCCACTTCACGGTGACGGGCAAGAACCTGAATCCCACGACAGTCGAACGCGCGATCACCCTCTCTCACGACAAATACTGCTCGGCGTCGATCATGCTGGCCAAGACGGCCGAATTGACGCATTCCTTTGATATTGTCGCGAGCTGAATTCCTCGCATCGAAGAAGAAACGAGAAAAAAAGCCGGCGTCATCACTGACGCCGGCTTTCTTTTTGAATCTCACAAAGCAGGCCGATAAGCCGGATTCTGTGCACGCCTCACGCCCGAAAGCGTGACGCGCGTAGCAGTCATTCCTCTAGTCGCGCCATTACTGGCGCGCTCAAGCTTCCTACCCGCAGACGAGACGGAGGCACCGTCCTGCATCACGAGGATGCGCGCCTGCCTATTTGGAATTGCTCCGGGTGGAGGTTACCTTGCCGGTCTGCCTTGCAGCAGCCGCGGTGCGCTCTTACCGCACCGTTTCACCCTTACCTGATCCCCGAACTTGCGCCCGGGGCCATCGGCGGTTTGCTTTCTGTTGCCCTGTTCCGCGTGTCGCCACGGATGGCCGTTAGCCATCACCCTGCCTGGTGGAGTCCGGACTTTCCTCGCCCTCTCCGGTCGAAACCGGATCAGCCGCGACTGCCTAGCCTACTTTGCGACGATGATTTTAGCATGAGGGGTGCCGCAACCTCGCTGTCATGCTCCGGCTCCGGCACCCGCTATGTCCGCGATCGGCGGCCGGATCGAAAGACCTGAGGGTCGTCGTAGAAAGACGGGACTTCGTTTTCAGGCCACCAGCCCGGCACGCCCAGCACGGGCAGTGGCGTGAAATATCGGCTGGAAATGGCTTCGCTCTTTAGCCGTTCAGACACTGCGCGGTCGAGGATCGCGCGGCGCTCGATATCGGTGGATGAGAAATAGGCTGGCTCGACTTCGACGATCAAGGCGTGCCCCGTGCACGCCTTGTACGGGGCAATCAGCTTTTCCAGCAACGCGTGGCCGAAGATGCGCGCCTCGCATCGAAGGCCCCAGGCTGCGCGTTGTTCGACGAGCAACGTGCGCCAGTCGAAGGCGCGAAGTGCAGCGGCGAGCGACGCGTCTGCACAGGCAAAGAGGATCGCGTTTTCGTCGAAGAGCGTCAGGGCGTCGCGCGCGGCGCCTCGTGTGGGACCGATGCCGAGCACATCGATTTCCGCAGCCTGCCGGGCGTTCAGCGCCGCCTTGATTCGTGGGTACTGGAACCACATCGCGCCATTGAAGAAATCGTGCAGGTTATAGCGCGTGGGCACGCAGCCCGTCTCGGCAATATGCCCTTCGTACGACGCCCCCGCCGGCAACTCGTCCTGTGCGATGAACGATAGCAGCTTGCCCCGCCCGGTGACGCGCGGGTCGTTGTGTGCATCGGCGTTGAGGGTGGAGAGATACGCTGAGTAGCTATCGAGCGCGGCCTGGCGCCAGCGCTCACCGCGCTCGGCAAGTGGCGCGAGCCATGGGCAGGACCAGTCGATATCCATAAAGCGCTGCGCCGCGCGGGTATCGGTTGGCGTCGATGCCGTCTCCGCGTTTTCAGCCTTCAGTGAATTTTCCCGGTCTGACATACGAGTAGCTCAAGAGGCGGGAGGTTCTGCGCTCGGACCTGTCCCAAGCGCGCCCCGGCAACCGTCACTCCATCCGCCAGCTAATCGATTCTCCGCCGCCCAGCGGCACGATCTCATCCCCACCCGCCATGAATTCCGCCGGCAGCGTCCAGGGTTCGCGACGCAGCGTCACGCTCTCTGTCGAGCGCGGCAAACCGTAAAAGTCCGCACCGTGGAAACTCGCGAAACCTTCGAGGCGACCGAGCGCGCCGGCCTGATCGAAGGCTTGCGTGTAGAGCTCCAGCGCGTGCAACGCCGTGTAACACCCCGCGCAGCCGCAAGCGTGCTCCTTCAACCCCTTCGCGTGCGGCGCGCTATCCGTGCCGAGAAAAAAGCGCGGATCGCCCGACGTAGCCGCCGCGAGCAGCGCCACGCGATGCGTCTCGCGCTTGAGCACCGGCAAACAGTAGTAATGCGGGCGGATTCCGCCGACAAACAGCGCATTGCGGTTGTATAGCAAGTGATGCGCGGTCAGCGTGGCGCCGGTCGGGCCGTCGGCATCGCGGACGTAATCAGCGGCGTCCTTTGTCGTGATGTGCTCGAACACGACCTTCAGCGCCGGAAAATCGCGGCGCAACGGCGTCATTACGCGGTCGATAAACACCTTCTCGCGATCGAACATATCGATGGCCGGGTCCGTTACTTCGCCATGCACGAGCAGCGGCAGATCGTGCTTTTGCATCGCCTCCAGCGTCTTCGCGCACTTCGCGATGCTCGTGACACCGGCGTCGGAATTGGTCGTCGCTCCTGCCGGATAAAGCTTTACTCCGTGGACGAAACCGCTTTCGCGGGCGCGACGAATTTCGTCGGGCGGCGTGTTGTCGGTGAGATAAAGCGTCATCAGTGGCTCAAAACGCGCACCCGGGCCATCCTTGGGCAACGCGGCCAGGATGCGCCCCCGATACGCCGCAGCCAATTCGGTCGTCGTCACGGGCGGACGCAGGTTCGGCATGATGATCGCCCGGCCGAACTGGCGCGCCGTGTGCGGCAGGACGGCGGCGAGCACGGCACCGTCGCGAACGTGCAAGTGCCAGTCGTCGGGACGCGCGAGCGTAATCGAGTCAACGGAGTCAACGGGCGAAGCGGGCGAGACAGAGGCAGGCGTGGAAGCGGACATTGGCGTGATAACGATGAAAATAATCGGATGACGAAAACGCAGGGACTGTGGCGGCCGCGAAACCAAAAAGCATAAACACGCACGGAAAACATAAGCGAGACCGAAGCACCTGCAAGCGGCGCAGCTTCGCCATCAATATCGGCGGCCCGGATCAGTGAATCAAGCCCCGACACTGCGTGCTTGATGAGACTACCAGCGGAGACCACCAGCGGGGGCTCCGAGAGCAAGCGCCCCACCCAATCGGTCAGTTTTTCTCCCGCAAGCCGGCCGATACCGTGGAAATTCCACAACGATGCCACCCCGCGGTCGAAAGGCGCGATTTTTTGGCGGTTTCGTCGGTGCTATGCTTTGGCTACCCGTATTGTAACGGTTAGCTCCATTCACCCAGTCTGCAGCCCCAGCAATGTGCCAACTTCTCGGAATGAACTGCGCGGAACCCACGGACGTGACTTTCTCGTTCACCGGTTTCGCGGCGCGTGGCGGCGTCACCGACCATCACGCGGACGGCTGGGGCATTGCGTTCTTTGAAGACAAGGCGTGCCGCCTTTTCATCGATCACCAGTCGTCGGCCAGTTCACCCCTCGCCGAAATGGTGAAGCGTTATCCGATCAAGTCGAAAAACACGATCGCGCATATTCGCAAGGCCACGCAAGGTCACATCCTGCTTGAGAATTGCCATCCGTTCATGCGCGAGTTGTGGGGACGGCACTGGATTTTCGCGCACAACGGCGACCTGAAAGATTTCAAACCCTGTCTGAACGGACAATATCAACCGGTCGGCACCACCGACAGCGAGCTGGCGTTCTGCGCGTTACTCCAAGGTCTGCGACGCGAATTCCCCGGTTGCCAGCCGCCGCTGGACGAACTGTTCGCGGCGCTCGAAAAGCTGACGCGCGAGATCACGCAATTCGGCGTATTCAATTTCCTGATGTCGAACGGCCAGGCGCTGTTCACGCATTGCTCCACGCATCTGTATTACCTCGTGCGCAGTTGGCCGTTCTCCACGGCGCATTTGATCGACGCCGACATGTCGATCGATTTCGCGAAGTACACCACGCCGGAAGATCGCGTTGCGGTGATCGCCACCTCGCCGCTTACCGACGACGAAATCTGGACGCGTTTCACGCCCGGCGATCTGGCGTTGTTCCAGCACGGCGCATTGCTCAGGACGGTCAACGTTCCCGTGCCGGCGGACGTCGCGGAGAAAGCACTTGAACCGTTGTGCAAGGTTTGCGTTGAATCGGTGCTGCGCGCCGAGACCATCGAAACGACCGCGGATGTGGAGACCGAACTCGGTATAGAGTAAATGCGGAGTAATTGCGGAGCAGCTTCGCGGCCGGAGAATCACCTGGACTCACGCTTGTTCCACTACCCAGGGAGCTTATGCAATGTCAGGAAAATTCGTCATCGACCGCGCCCGTAACGGCCAGTTCTATTTCAACCTGCGGGCGGCCAACGGCGAACCGATCCTCAAGAGCGAGACGTATGTGACGCGAGCGTCGGCGGAACATGGCATTGCATCGGTCAAGGCGAATGCGCTGATCGATGAACGCTACGAGCGCAAGACGGACAAAAGCGGCGCACCTTATTTCAATCTGAAGGCCGGCAATCACGAGGTTATTGGCGTGAGCGAAGCTTATAGCAGCGCGGCGGCCAGAGATGCCGGGATTGAATCGCTGAAGAAAAATGCGCCCGATGCAGTGACACAGGACAACACGAAAGCAGCTTCGACCAGCCACTAGCGCTGGTCCACACACAAAGACAAAAATGGCCGTTCCAGCTCACGCCGGAAAGGCCATTTTTACGGCGCATGTTTGACGTTGACTTGATCAGCGTAGCCGATCGGTTGCCGTGCATGGTCAGGAGGGCCAGTTGCCCGCGGACCACGGGGAAGTTAGCCCGGCAGTCCAAGCTCTCTTTGAGCCAACTCGCCCGGCTGATCGGCGTTAGCCAAACCAGCCCGCATCAAACCATCAATGCAAAATCTTCGCCAAAAAGTCCTTGGCCCGATCCGACTTCGGGTTCTCAAAAAACGCGTCCTTCTTGTCGTCTTCCACAATGAAGCCCTTGTCCATGAAGATCACGCGATGCGCGACCTTCTTCGCAAAGCCCATTTCGTGCGTCACGCACATCATGGTCATGCCTTCCTGCGCCAATTCCACCATCACGTCGAGCACTTCGTTGATCATTTCCGGATCGAGCGCGGACGTGGGTTCATCGAAGAGCATGGCGATCGGATCCATCGATAACGCCCGCGCAATCGCCACCCGCTGTTGCTGTCCACCGGAAAGCTGGCCGGGGAATTTATCGGCGTGAGCGCTTAAACCCACGCGCTCCAGCAGCTTCAATCCCTTCGCTGTCGCTTCGTCCTTGGAACGACCCAGCACCTTGATCTGAGCCAGCGTCAGGTTCTGCACGATCGTCAGATGCGGGAACAGTTCGAAGTGCTGGAACACCATGCCGACTTTCGAGCGCAGTTTCGACAGGTTGGTTTTCTTGTCGCCGATCGATTGCCCGTTGATCGTGATCTCGCCCTTCTGGAACGGCTCAAGTCCGTTCACGGTTTTAATCAGCGTCGACTTGCCCGAGCCCGAAGGACCGCACACCACCACTACTTCACCTTTTTTGACTTCCGTCGTGCAATCGGTGAGCACTTGAAACGGGCCATACCATTTCGAAACATTCTTGAGTGAGATCATCGAGCGACCTTTTTCTGAAGACTTTTGACGAGACCGGATGCGGCGAGGCACACCACGAAATAACAGGCACCGGCGAACAGCACCATTTCGACAGTCGTACCGTCGCGATCGCCCACATTCGTGGCCGTGCGGAAAAAGTCCGCGAGGCTGATCACATACACCAGCGACGTATCCTGGAACAACACGATAGCCTGCGTGAGCAGCAGCGGCACCATCGCGCGAAACGCCTGCGGCAACACGATCAGCCGCATGGACTGCGTGTACGTCATGCCGAGCGCGAAAGCCGCGTTCACCTGCCCGCGCGACACCGCCTGAATGCCTGCACGAATAATCTCCGAATAATACGCGGCCTCAAACAGCGAGAACGCGACCATGGCGGAAGCGAGCCGGATATCGATTTCCGGCGATAACCCCAGCACATTCTGCAGGAATTGCGGCACGATCAAAAAGAACCACAGCAGCACCATCACGAGCGGGATCGAACGAAACAGCGTCACATACCCCTTCGCGAACCATTCGAGCGGCTTGATGCCCGAGAGGCGAAACAGCGCGAGCACGGTGCCCCAGAGAATCCCGAACACGAGCGCGAGCACCGTGATCTTGAAGGTGATGATGGCGCCGGTCCAGAGCGTAGGCAGCGAACTCGGCACACTGCTCCAATTGAAATGATGCATCACTTGCCTCCAATGTAGCCGGGCAGCCGAGTCCTGGCTTCGACCACTTTCATCAGTTGCATGACGACCAGATTGATCAGCATGTAGGCAAGCGTCACGGCGATGAACGACTCATACGACTGCGCGGTGTAATCCACAAGCTGTCGCGCCTGCGCCGACAATTCGAGCAACCCGATGGTCGACGCCACTGCCGAGTTCTTGAACACGTTCAAGAATTCCGACGTAAGCGGCGGCACGATGATGCGGTACGCGACCGGCATCAGGATGTAGCGGTACGTCTGCCATTCGGTGAAACCCATGGCGAGACCGGCGGCGCGCTGTCCGCGCGGCAAGGCCGCAATGCCCGAGCGCACTTGCTCGCACACGCGTGCTCCGGTGAACAACCCGAGGCAGATGATGGATGACGAATAGAACTGCACGTTCGGGGGCAACTGCTTGAACCAGTTGCCGATGGAAACGGGCAGCAACTCCGGTATCACGAGGTACCAGATGAAGAACTGAACGAGCAGCGGGATATTACGAAAGATGGCGACATAAACCGTGCCGATGGCAGCCAGCTTCCTGTTGGGCACGGTGCGAAGAATGCCGAACAACGAGCCGACCACGAGCGCCACGATCCATGACGCAAGCGACACGGTAACGGTCACCCAGAAACCGGAAATAAGCCAGCCGAGATAGGTTGTCGGCTCGCCGGTCGAGACGGGGCTTAGGAAAACGCCCCAATTCCAGTGGTAGGACATGGACTCCCTCCAAAAGAAAACGGAAGAAGCAGCGCTCCTTCCGTTTCCATCAATCGAGCAGAACCGAGATTAATCGATTGCCTTGTCGTTCGGGTTCTTGAAAAGCGCCTTCATGTCATCGCTTTCCGGGAAGTTCAGGTTAAGACCCTTCGGCGGAATCGGACTTTCAAACCACTTCTTGTAGATCTTGTCGCCTTCGCCCGAGGTTTCGACCTTGGCGATGGCGTCATCGACTACCTTCTTGAACTCTGGATCGTTCTTGCGCAGCATGCAGCCATAAGCTTCACGCGATTGCGGCGTACCGACAATCACGAAATCCTGCGGCGTGCTCGACTTCGCACGTTCGCCGGCCAGCAAAGCGTCGTCCATCATGAACGCTACTGCGCGTCCCGTCGACAACGTCAAAAACGAGTCGCCGTGATCCTTCGCGCTGATGATGTTCATGCCCATGCTCTTTTCCTGGTTCATCTTGCGAAGCAGGCGCTCGGACGTGGTTCCAGCGGTCGTCACAACGGTCTTGCCCTTCAGGTCGTCGAAGTCCTTGATCCCCGAATCCTTCTTGGTCATCAGGCGCGTGCTGATCACGAAGATGGTGTTGGAGAACGCGACTTGTTGCTGACGTTCGAGGTTGTTCGTGGTCGAACCGCACTCGAGGTCGATCTGGTTACCCGTCACGAGCAGCAGGCGGTTTTGCGACGTGACCGACTTCTGTTGAATCTTCAGGTTCGGCATGTTGAGCTTTTCCTTGACGGCGTCGACCACCTTCAAAGCAAACTCATACGAATAGCCAATGACCTGTTGCTTGTCGTCGTAATACGAGAACGGAATCGACGACTCGCGGAAACCCAGGTAGATGTTCCCTGAATCCTTGATTTTCTTGAGCGTATCGTTGTTTTGCGCTTGCGCGCCCGATGCGAAAAGTCCCAGTGCGGCAAGCAGCAGCGCAGCTTTTTTAATCTTCATAATGTGTGATCTCCTTGGCGAAAACGGCGCAATTTTAGCAGGGTAATAAATTTGAAAGAATGAATGTTGTCCACAGTTGTCATTTTTGAGACACCCGCTGTGGTCAGGCTGAGCGGGGGTTTCAGCGCTTTCAATTGCCGTTGGTTCTGCCCTAATTTTCTTGTGTTTTTACGCGAAACGCCCGTCGACGTCCTGAAGGACGACGGCGGGCGTCTTGATGCTTTTTGCGTTAGCGCCGCTTCATGCAGGCAAACGCGCGCAAACGTTTCTGATGCCTGAAATCACGGATACAGGCCACGCATTTCGCGCGCTTGCAGAATTCGCGTACACGCGACAATGAACGCCGCCGTGCGCACTGATACCGAATGCTCGCTGGCCACTTGCCACACGGCCGCGAATGCTTCGCGCATCACACGTTCGAGTCGCTGGTTGATTTCGTCTTCGGTCCAGAAGAAGCTTGAGAAATCCTGCACCCATTCGAAGTACGACACCGTCACGCCGCCCGCATTAGCGACCACGTCGGGAATTACGAGAATGCCCTTGTCGTGGAGAATGTCGTCGGCCGCCGTTGTGGTCGGGCCGTTGGCGCCTTCCACCACGATCTTCGTCCTGATCTTCGGCGCGTTTTCTTCCGTGATCTGGCCTTCGAGGGCGGCCGGAATCAGGATATCGGTTTCAATGGTCCAGAACTCGTCTTTGCCGATCGGGTCCGCGCCTTCGAAGCCACCCACGCCGCCGTGCTTGGCCACGTGCTCGAGCAACGCGGCTGCATTGATACCCGACGATTTGTACAGCGAACCGGTGTGATCCTGCACCGCCACCACTTTCGCGCCGGCTTCCTGGAACAGCCGTGCAGCGATCCCGCCGACGTTACCAAAACCCTGCACGGCGATGCGCGCGCCTTCAATGTCAAAGCCAATCCGGCGCGCCGCTTCCGAGCCCACGACGAACACGCCGCGGCCGGTTGCTTCCTTGCGGCCGAGCGAACCACCGAGGGAGATCGGCTTGCCGGTCACCACGCCGGTTGCTGTCTGGCCCTGGTTCATGGAGTACGTATCCATCATCCACGCCATGATCTGCTCGTTCGTGTTGACGTCCGGCGCAGGGATATCCGTATTCGGCCCAATGATGATGCCGATTTCGCTCGTATAACGACGTGTCAGGCGTTCGAGTTCGCCACGCGACAACGTGCGCGGATCGACACGAATACCGCCTTTTGCGCCGCCGTACGGTACGTTCACAGCCGCGTTCTTCACCGACATCCACGCCGACAACGCCATCACTTCGGAAAGCGTAACGTCCTGGTGATACCGCACGCCGCCTTTGCCCGGACCACGCGACATGTTGTGCTGGACCCGATAGCCTTCGAAGTGCGTGACCGTGCCGTTATCGAGTTCGATGGGGCAATCGACGATCAGGATGCGCTTCGGGCGCTTGAGGGTTTCAATCCAGCGCGACAGCGAGCCGAGATACGGCGCGACACGATCGACCTGCTGGAGATAGTTACCCCAGGGGCCAAGATGCGTGGAATCGAGATAGGAGGGAATGGCGTGCTGAACAGCGGGAACAGCAGAAGCGGTGCGGTCTTGTTGCGGCGATGACATCGAAGCTCCAGCGTTGTGTGGAATGGCTTCATTGTCGAAAATTCGGATATTGAAATCCAATGCCGTTTCATCATTGCGTTATGTTTATCTTGCATAACGTCTGAGACGCTTATGTGGCCTGGGTTTCCGCCGGTCTCAATACCTCTTCGCCCACTGCTTCCCAAAGATTACGCATCAAAGCCTGGCGAGGATCGTCACCCTTCGACGCCATTTTGTCTCGATACAAACGAATTTCCATCGTCAGCGTGAACTGACCCGCCGGTGTTCCGCGGGTTCCCCGGTCGAGCCGGATCAGGCTGCCTTCATCGACTTCGTTGGCCACTGCGCTATGCGGGAGGAAAGCCACGCCGTGACCAGCCAGCGCCATCGCCTTCAGACCTTCGGCCATGTCGGTTTCGTAGACCTTGTCGAGATAAAGACGCGCCGGCGAGGTCGCGATGATCACCTCCGTCATGCGGCCGAGATAAGCGTTAGGCGTGTATGAGAGATATGGCACGGGAGCATCGGCGGTAGCGGGCAATGTGTAGCGCGCGCGGCCACCCTTGTTCACCGATGAAAACGGGCTGATGGGTTCGGTGCCGAGCGTGAGCATGTCGTAGCGGGCGGGATCGAGCGCCACTGGATGGCTCGGATGGTGATAACCCATCACCAGATCGCAGCCGCCTTCCACCAGCGACAACACCGCGTCGTGCACGTTCAGCGCGCGCAATCGCGTGTTGATGCGCCCCAGTCGCGCTTCTATATGGTGTAGCCAGCGCGGGAAATAGGTCAGCGAGAGCGTGTGCGGAACCGCGAAGTCGATGGTCGCATTGGGCACGCCGGTCTGCCCGCGCAATAGCGTGCGCGCTTCGTGGAACTGCGAAAGCATCGCGAGCGCCTGCTCGTAGAAAACCTGACCGGCTTGCGTGAGGCGCGTCGGGTAGACCGAGCGGTCGATGAGATCCGTGCCCAGCCACGCTTCGAGCGCCTGGATCCGGCGCGAGAAAGCCGGCTGCGTAATGTGCCTCAGTTCGGCCGAGCGGCTGAAACTGCGCGTCTCCGCGAGCGAGACGAAATCTTCGAGCCATTTCAGTTCCATGCGGCTCCTTCGGCCTGGTTGGGGATGCTCCCTGAACGCACCCGCATTTTACCGTTGCGTTCGCGGCAACTTCGGGCGGTCCGCTTTGAACGGCGCGAGGCGCTCGCACCATTCTCACGCGACTCGCACACGCGCGGTGCTGCGCTGCAGCGATACCAGTGCGTGCGGCATCGTGTCCAGTTGGGCTAATTGTTAGCGCTTATGGGCCTTCATCCGGTGCAAAGCCGCGCCGACGTTCAGTCTGCGGCTACCCGCTTAAAGATGGATTTCGTTGGCATGATACTTGCAATTCCCGGTCGGCCGAGCGTCGGGCGTCTTTAAGAACACATCATCGATGCATTGCCAGAGCCGATCCACGCGGAGAATCCGATGAAAAACCTGCTCACCTCGTTAAAGAGCGGCAACTGGCGCTCGCTGGTTGCCTGCTTCCTGTATTTCGATACCGGTTTCACCGTCTGGGTGCTGTACGGACCGCTTGCGCCGTTCATGAGCAAGGACATCACGATGACCGCCGCGCAGCAGGGCTTTCTCGTCGCGGTGCCGGTGCTGGCAGCCGCGATCCTGCGCGTGACGCTGGGCAACTTGTACCAATCCACCGATGGCCGCCGCGTGGCTTTGATGGGCGTAGTGCTTTCATCCGTTCCGACGATCGTGCTGCCGCTTTTGTCCGGCACGCCGTCGTACTCGCTGCTGCTCGTGCTTGGTGTATTCCTCGGCATGGGCGGCGCGAGCTTCGCCGTCGCGTTGCCGATGGCCGGCAGCAACTATCCGCCGAAGGTGCAGGGTCTTGTGCTCGGACTGGCCGCGGCGGGCAATATCGGCGCGGTACTCGATGGTTTCCTGTTCCCCCATCTCGCCGATGCCTTCGGCTGGAAACTTGCCACCGCGGCCGCATTGCCCTTGCTCGCGATCACGGCGATTGCGCTGTTCGTGTGGGCATCGGATGGCGGTCAGAAGAGCGGCAGCACATCGCGCGCAATGACGAGTTTCGCGATCACGCTCGGTGGGTTGATCGTGATGGTGCTCGCGGTGCACGGCGGCGTGTTCGGCGGCGGGCGTACGGGTGTCTTGCTGCTGCCCGTGCTCGGCGCGCTGCTCGCGATTGCCGTGCTGCCGAAACATTACCGCGCGGTGCTTGGTGAACGCGATACCTGGGTCGTCATGCTGATCTATAGCATTACGTTCGGCGGGTTTGTCGGGATGTCGTCGTATGTGACGTTGCTGCTGACCAACCTCTATCAGATGCCGAAGATCGAAGCCGGTCTATTCATGGCGATGCTCGCGTTCCTCGGCGCGATCGTGCGGCCCCTCGGCGGTTATCTCGCCGATCGCGTGACCGGCGTGCGCGCGTTGCTCGTGCTGCTGGCGGTGATTGCTATCGCCGACTTTGCGTTTGCGGTGTGGATGCCGCCGGTGGCGGGTGGTATCGCGTTGCTGGTTTGTCTTTATCTGTGCTTCGGACTGGGCAACGGGTCGACGTTCCAGCTCGTGCCGCAGCGGTGGAAAGGCAAGACCGGGCTGTTGTCGGGGATTGTCGGTGCGGCGGGCGGGATTGGCGGGTTTTATCTGCCGGTAATCATGGGGATGGCTAAGGAAAGTACCGGAAGTTATCAGATGGGTTTTGCGACGTTCGGCGTGTTGGCGGTCTTTGCGTTTGGGTTCCTGCTCGCGTTGCGCGCGCAGTGGCTGCGCTGGGCCGCGCCTGGAGTGGTAGCGGCCGGGCATGGCGGCGCAACGGCGATGGTTCACGCCACGGAATAAGGTCGCGCGGCTTAAAGCAAAAAGCGTCGATGCCCGAAGGCATCGACGCTTTTTTGTTCCGTCCCGGCAGCTTGGGCAATCGCCTTTCCGGATGTCACGGCGCTTCAAGCCCGTGCCGGCTCGCCCACCTCCACTACATCATTCGCACCCTCTTCCGGCTCCGCTGCCTTCTGCTGTTGCAGCGCCCACATCTGCGCAAACAACCCACCGGCGCGTATCAATTCCGCATGTGTCCCGCGCTCCACAATCCGCCCGTGATCCATCACGATAATCTGCTGCGCATGAACCACCGTCGATAACCGATGCGCAATGATCAACGTCGTCCGTTCCTGTGCGATCAGATCCAGCTCATGCTGAATGGCCCGTTCCGATTTCGAATCGAGCGCGGACGTGGCTTCATCGAAGATGAGGAGCGGCGGGTTCTTCAACAAAGTCCGCGCGATAGCCACGCGCTGCTTCTCCCCGCCCGATAACTTCAACCCGCGCTCACCCACCGGCGTCTCATACCCCGCCGGCAAACTTTCGATGAACTCATGAATATGCGCTGCCCGCGCCGCCGCGATCACTTCATCGCGTGAAGCCGAGGGCCGGCCATACGCAATGTTGTAGTAGATCGAATCGTTGAAGAGCACCGTATCCTGCGGCACGATGCCGATGGCCGCACGCAGCGAATCCTGCGCGACATCGCGGATATCCTGGCCGTCCAGCAGAATCTGGCCGCCTTGCTCACGGTCGAGATCATAGAAACGAAACAGCAGACGGCCGAGCGTCGATTTGCCTGAACCGCTATGACCGACCACTGCCGTCGTCGTCCCCGCTGGAATCGTGAAATCGACGCCATGCAGGATCGGCCGCGCGCGTTCATACGAAAAGCTCACGTTCTCGAACCGCACCTCCGCACCCTTCACGACCAGCGGCGGAGCATTCGGCACGTCCGGCACTTCACGCCCGGCGCCGAGCAGCGTGAACATGCGGTCCATATCGGTGAGACTCTGCTTGAGCTCGCGATACACCACGCCCAGGAAATTCAGCGGGATATACAACTGCAGCATGAACGTGTTGATCAGCACGAGATCGCCGAGCGTCAGATGCCCTGCAATAACGCCTTGCGTCGCGCGCCAGAGAATGAAAACGAGCCCCGTGCCAATGATGAATTGCTGCCCGAAGTTAAGCACCGACAACGACCGCTGCGAACGAATGGCCGCCGTGCGATAGCGCCTCAGGTTTTCATCGTAACGCTGCGCTTCCCACTCTTCGTTGCCGAAATACTTCACGGTCTCGTAATTCAACAATGAATCGATGGCACGCGAATTCGCCCTCGAATCGAGTTCGTTCATCGTGCGCCGGAAGTGCGTGCGCCATTCGGTGAGCTTGATCGTGAACACGATGTACGTCACCAGCGCAATCAACGTGACGATCGCGTAATACGCTTCGTATTTCGCGACAAAAAATCCGAGCACGAGGCCGACTTCCACGAGTGTCGGCAGGATGCTGTAGAGCGAATATGAAACGAGTTGCTGAATGCCGCGCGTGCCGCGTTCAATATCCCGCGACATGCCGCCGGTCTGCCGGTCGAGATGAAACCGCAGCGACAGCGAATGCAAATGCCGGAACACTTTCAGCGCGAGTTGCCGCACGGCGCTTTCCGTGACCTTCGCGAACAGCATTTCGCGCAACTCGGTGAAGAGCGACGTGGACAGGCGCACGACCGCGTAAGCCACGACCAGCAGGCCGACGCCGCTCACCAGGATGATCGCGGCGGAATCCTGCGCGCGTCCGAGCGCGGTCAGATGCTGGATAGAACTGAGGCTGTCGATGACCTTTTTCATCACGATCGGCACGCCCAGATTCGCGACTTTCGCGCCGATCAGGCAGGTCAGCGCAAAACCGACGCGCCATTTGTACGTAGTCAGGTACGGCAGCAGCGAGAGAATGGTCTGCCAGTCGTTACGCGGGCCTTTCGCAATAGGAACCGGTTCGGAGGGAGAGTTGCGGCGCATGGATTCGAGGTCTGCAGAGGTCCGCGCCGCAGGGTCACAGGGTGCCAAACGGTGTCGGACGAGCGAGGTATCGCGGGACGGGCGCCCATCTCAAAATGCGGGCTTTCCCGTACAATTCGATGTTTCCCGGCGTCGGCAACAATCAGTCAAACCTGCGCTAAACGCCGTAAAAGCACGCTGAAACGGGTGTGGACAAGTCAGATTCAAACCAGACTCGTTCGAGCGCCAGCAACATCATTTAATCCTGCATTGTCGCAGAAGGTGCATCGGCGCGCTGACCGCCGGCATCCCTCACTCTTTCATGGAAATCCGCTCGTGACCCAATCTTTGCAAC
This sequence comes from Caballeronia sp. LjRoot34, assembly GCF_964253815.1. Classification (NCBI taxonomy): domain Bacteria; kingdom Pseudomonadati; phylum Pseudomonadota; class Betaproteobacteria; order Burkholderiales; family Burkholderiaceae; genus Caballeronia; species Caballeronia sp. LjRoot34. Next base: position 407,180 of record NZ_CAXUSB020000001.1, on the reverse strand, counting down.
TCCCGAACAAACCGGTCGCGCTGCGCGTGGTGCCGCAACCGTCCGATGCCAACGTCCACGGCGACGTCTTCGGCGGCTGGATCATGGCGCAGGTGGACATCGCCGGATCGATCCCGGCCAGCCGGCGCGCGAACGGGCGCGTGGCGACCATCTCGGTGAATTCGTTCGTGTTCAAGCAGCCGGTGTTTGTCGGCGATCTGCTGAGCTTTTATACGGATATCGTGAAGACGGGCAATACGTCGGTGACGGTATCGGTCGAGGTCTACGCGCAGCGCATGAGCCTGGCAGAAGACGTGGTGAAGGTCACGGAGGCCACGCTGACCTACGTTGCCACCGACAGCGACCGCCGTCCGCGCGCGTTGCCCGTCCTGGACTGATCGGAACCGGGGCGCGGGCTGGTCCCGCTCTTCAGCAACAGCGCGGGAATCTCGCCGGCCGGCAGCGGCGGCGAGAAGAAGAAGCCCTGCATCTCGTCGCAATCGCGAGCAACCAGGAAGTCCAGTTGCGCCGCCGTCTCCACGCCCTCCGCGATCACCTGCAACTCAAGCGAGTGAGCCAGCGCGATGATCGCTGAAGTAATCGTTTCATTGCCTCCCGATGTACCGATATCCGCAACAAACGAGCGGTCGATCTTCAACCGGTCCACCGGAAAGCGCTTCAGATAACTGAGGCTTGAATACCCGGTCCCGAAGTCGTCGATGGCAATGCTGATGCCGAGCGCCGCCAGCTCCGACAACGTGGTGACGGCGTCTTCCCCGTTGTTCATGATGGCGCTCTCGGTGAGCTCGATTTCCAGGTAATGCGGCGCAAGACCCGTTTCCTCCAGCACGGACGTCACCAGTACGCGGATATCGCGCTGCTGGAATTGCCGCGCCGACAGATTCACCGACATCCGCGCCGGCGGCAATCCCTCATCCTGCCATGCCTTGTTTTGCCGGCATGCCTCGCGCAGCACCCACTCGGACAATGGCCCGATCAGCCCGCATTCTTCGGCCACCGGAATAAACGCGCCCGGCGAGACCAGCCCGAACTCCGGGTCCATCCAGCGCACGAGCGCTTCCATGCCGACAATCTCGCCCGTCGCCAGCTCCACTTGCGGCTGGTAGTGCAGCAGGAATTCGCCGTCGCGCAACGCCCGCCGCAAACGCCGCTCGACGTCCATCCGCGCCCCCACGCTCGCATTCATTTCCGGCTGATAGAACTGGTACGTGTTGCGTCCCATGTCCTTCGCGCGATACATCGCGATATCGGCCTTCTTGAGCACGGTTTCGGCGTCGTCGCCATCTTGCGGAAACAGGCTCGCGCCGATGCTGCAGCCCACGTACATTTCCGTTCCATCCAGCCATACCGGGTCCGAAATGGCGGTTCGCACGCGCTCCATCCAGGCAATCAGCGCGCTTTCGCCGGCCATGTCCGGGAGCACGATCACGAACTCGTCGCCGCCGTGGCGCGCGACCGTATCGCCGGCGCGGCCGCAACGCGCCAGCCGCTCGGCGACCACCGCGAGCAACCGGTCGCCTACGCTATGGCCCAGGCTGTCGTTGACGTTCTTGAAACCATCGAGATCGACAAAAACCACGGCCACCGTGTTGTCCTCGCGGCGTGCCCGATCAATCGCGTGTTGTAGCCGTTGACGCAGGAGATTGCGGTTGGGCAGCCGCGTAAGCGTGTCGTAGTTCGCCTGATATTCGAGCTGCTCCTGATAGCGGACGACTTCGGTGACATCGTTGATCACGCCGACGTGATGCGTCGTGCGGCCTTGCGCATCCGGCACCGGCGCGATGAACAGCTGATTCCAGAATAGTACGCCATCCTTACGATAATTACGCAACACCGCACTCGCTTCGCGGTTCGCGGCGAGACCCATACGGATTGCCTCAAGACCTTCCTGGTCGAGATCGTCGCGCTGGAGGAAACGGCAATCGCGACCCACGATATCGGCCGGGTCGTAACCCGTAATGCGCTTGAACGCCGGATTCGCGTATTCGATCACGTTGCCCGTAGCACTCGTGCCGGTGATCAGCACGGCGTTCACGCAGGCATCCAGCGCGCGGCTTTGCAGGCGCAGCGCGAGTTCGGCGCGCTTGCGCTCGGTCGTGTCGTCGTACGAACCCAGCACGCCGATAATGCGCCCCGCCCCGTCGAGCAGCGGCATCTTGCTGGTAATCGACGCACGCACTCCGTCGTCGCGCTCAACGTCGCATTCCACGTTCATCAGCGGCTGACCGGTCGCGAGGACCTGGAGATCGTCGTCACGAAGTTGCTCCGCCGAGCGCCACCAGGGCAGCTCGGCGTCGGTCATGCCGACCACCTGTTCCTTGCTCGCGAGACCGGCATCGCGGGCAAAGGCGGAATTGCAGCCCAGATAACGCGATTCGCGGTCCTTCCAGAAGATCCGCTGCGGAATATTGTCGATAAGCGATTCCAGCATCTGCTTCGAACGCCGCGCCTCGGTCTCGGCATTGATGCGATCGGTGACGTCGTTGGCGAGCATGAAAATGCCGGGATGCCCCGAATAGGTCAGTGCGTGCGATGAGATATCAGCACTCACCTGCGCGCCGTCCCGGCGCTTGTGCCGCCAGACGCCCGCCGGCCGTTGCGCGCCGGTCTGGCGCGGCTGATTGCCCTTGTGGCGCGCGAGAAGTGTCGCGAACCGGTCGAAGTCGTCGTCGGCGTGCAGGTCGCGCATGCTCATCGACAGGAATTCGAGTTCGTTGTAACCGTAATGCGCAAGCGCCGCTGGATTCACCGCCACGAAGCGATACGTCGCGGCGTCGACAATCCACATGGGTACCGGATGCGCGTCGAACAAATCGCGGAAACGCTCGTTGCTGCGCTGCATTGCCCGGGCAATGCGCAACTTGTCGCGCGCCGATTTCTCGTGGCGCGCGAAGGTGTAGATCAGCGCGCCGCCGCCGGCGAGCATCGTGAGGATCAGCAAGAACACTGCGCGGCTGGACGCTACCGCGGATTCATTGAGCGTGGCCGCGAGCGAATCGGCTTCCCTCGCGCGCAGCACCGCCAGTTCGACATCAAGCGATAGCTGGTCTTCGGCGAGCCGGCGGACGGCTTGCCGGGTCCAGTCGCGGGCCGCGCCAGGCGCGTCTATGGCGGCGCGTTCGAACGCCGATTGACCGTCGCGTTTCGCGATGCGCGCGCTTTCGCCGAGCAGGTAGAACGCGCCTTGCATGTCGGGTTCGTAATCGAGCTGGGCGCGCAGGCCGCTTTCCAGCGCGTTGATATGTTCTGCACGCGCCTCGCGCACGTCTGCCGCCGTAAGCACGCCGCTTGCCTCGTACCAGCTGATTTCCGGGAGGATTTCGCCAAGAGCGCTGCGGTACGCGTCGAGGTCGCGCATCAGGCTGAGCGAGCGGCGCGTACGCGCGTCGGCATCGCTTTGCCGGTCGATTTGCTGGTATGCGACGAACGCGTTCGCCCCCATGGCGATCAGAACGACAGCCAGGTTCACCAGCAGACGGCGGGAAAAGAATGAGTTCATGGGTTCGATCGCCGTCCGGGAGGCGGGGCTGGGAAGACTGGGCGCGTGTCTTCGCATCGATTTCCGTGTATCGATAGTTGATTATCGGCAGGAGCGGAGGGGAATTTAGGGTAAGCGCTTAAAAGGCGCCTTTTAAAGGGTAGCCGGTGGAGGCCAAGCGCAGCGTACGGCATGCGACGGCCCATGTCGGTATTCGGGTGGGTGCAACTGGCAGACTACGGTTCCCCGGCGGAAAATCTGATCTCGCGCGCTAACGATTTCCACCCAGCGCGGTTTCGATCCCGCCCGGGTTGTATACGCGGACACTCCTCAGATGCCCGCTAGCGCCCCTCGGCCGCCAGCAGCCCCGTCTGTGGACGCAAGTAACCACTTAATCGGCTAGGCCAAACTCTCGCATCGCCGGAACGAAGTCGTGGTTGACTTCGGCCTTGCGCGATAACTTCGCCAACGCGTAACGCTGGAACGGCGAAAGCTCCGACCATCGACCCAGGCTCGGCGAGCCGATCCCGCACAAACTGCTCTGGCGAATCACGGTTTCAGGCACGACGTCGGTGTGCGCCCAGATCGGATCGCCATCGGGTGCGAATGTCTCCGGCGTTGCGTCGGCGTGGGTTCGAAGCATCTCGGCGAGCGCCCGGTCGAAATTGGGTTCGATCGCGGCGTCGTCTTCAACAGGAAAACGCGCGAGCAGTTCGCGGTCGCTGTGCGGCAGCCGTCTCCACTGATCGAGCGAAATGATCTGGCCGAAACGGTCCAGGTTAAAGCGCACGACGAGCGGAATGAAGCTCAGATTCTCAGTCGACTCCAGTTCGAATCCGAACAGGCGCGGAGCGTCGTAAAGTGCCATGGCAGGTGCCTCGTTGGCGTAATGGACAAGGAAAGCGAGTGAGGCCGCGGTAGGTTATCGTAGGGCCTTGAACGGCTTGTAGTGTGTCTGCTGCCCCATAAAGGAGCAAGGGTTATGCCCGAATTTATCTCGTAAATGCTGATGGGAAGTCGCTTAAAGCGGCTAAAACGCGACATCGAAAGCAATCAGCAAGTGAGCCATGCAATGAATGACACAGACATCGACGACCAGCCCGGCTACGTACAACGGTCCGTACGGCGCCACCGGCTGGGCGAAATACGCGACGCCGCCGACGACGTCGGCCAGGAATGGCCCGTCGCGCTGGTCTACAACGGCATTTCGCACGCGGTCATGATGTGCACGCCGCGCGACCTGGAAGCGTTCGCGGTGGGCTTTTCGCTGACGGAAGGCATTGTGGAGCGTGGCAGTGACATTCACGACATCGAGGTATTTTTCCACGATACCCCCGCCAGCGACACCTTGCCGCACGCGGAAGTGCATCTGCAGGTGGTGCAGCAGGCGTTTGTCGCGCTGAAGCAGAAGCGACGGGCATTAGCCGGTCGAACGGGCTGCGGGGTGTGCGGGATCGAGAGTATCGACTTGCTGGATCTGCAGCCAGAGCGTGTGCCTGACACGGGTTTTTTGAACCGTCTTGCAGATGACGCCATTGCTCACGCCGCGCATGAATTGCCGGCGCATCAGCAGTTATCGAAGCTGACCGGTGGATTGCACGCCGCCGCCTGGTGCGACGAAAGCGGCGCGGTCAAATACGCGTTCGAGGACGTGGGACGCCACAACGCGCTCGATAAACTGATCGGGCATCTGGTGCTTCAACGGGTGGATACCACGCAAGGTTTCGTATTCCTTTCGAGCCGGGCAAGCTATGAACTCGTGCGCAAATCGGCGCGGGTCGGTGTGCCGATGCTCGTCACTATTTCCGCGCCTACGTCGCTGGCTATTTCCATCGCGGAAAAGGCGGGGTTGCGGCTGGTGAGTTTTGCGCGGGAGAACGGGTTCGTGGAGTATGGGCACGCGGACGGCGCCACACGTTGAGCGAAGCGTTGAGCAAAGCCCTGGCGTGCTTCAAGCCACCCCGTCTACAACACCGGAACTTGAGCCCTCGGTTTATCCGCGAGCCCAAGCCGGTCATCAATTAAACCGGCTGAAATCCGGCTTGCGCTTCTCGAAGAACGCCGTGAACGCTTCCTTCGCCTCGGGCGCGGTCAGCATGTGGGCGAAGTGCTCCGCCTCTGCCGCCATCTGCGCGCTGACTTCTGTCGCCTGAGCGCCCTTCATCAACGCCTTGGTCGCCTTCAGCGATGCCGCCGGCAATGCCGCGAGTTTCTTCGCCTGTTTCAGCGCGAAGTCGTCCACCTCTTCCGCCGGCAAAACGCGATTCACGATGCCCATGTTCGCGGCTTCGTTTGCATCGAATGGTTCGCCCAGCAGCAGCTTCTCCGCCGCCCGCTGATAACCCGCAATGCGCGGCAACAACAAACTCGACGCCGCCTCCGGACACAACCCAAGCTGCACGAACGGCAACGCGAATTTCGCTGTAGACGCTGCGTAGACCAGGTCGCAATGCAGCAGCATCGTCGTGCCGATACCCACAGCCCCGCCCGCCACCGCCGCCACCACCGGTTTCTGCGCGGTACTGATGCGGCGCAGGAACTGGAACACGGGCGCGTCCTGCTTTGCCGGCGGCGCCTTCATGAAGTCCTCGATATCGTTGCCCGCGCTGAACGTATCGCCCACGGCGCGAATCAGCACCACACGCACGGCCGGATCGTTTTCAGCATCGAAGAAAGCGTCGGCCATGGTTTGATACATCGCGGCCGTCAGCGCGTTCTTGCGGGCCGGACGGTTGATGGTGATGCTCAGCACGCCGTCGACGTGTTCGGTGATGATGTCCATTCTCGTCTCCTGAACGAATCCTGAATGAAGAAACGGTTCGCGAACCGGATGGCGCGCGAACCGTCGTTCTACGTTTTAGCGCTACCCGCTTACATCCGTTCGATAATGCCCGCCGCGCCCATGCCCGTTCCCACGCACATGGTCACCATGCCGTACTTCAGGTTGCGCCGACGCAAGCCGTGAACCACGGTCGCGGCACGAATGGCGCCGGTCGCGCCAAGCGGATGACCCAACGCAATCGCGCCGCCAAGCGGATTGATCTTCGATGGATCAAGTCCGAGGTCCTGAATCACAGCCAGCGATTGCGCCGCGAACGCTTCGTTCAGTTCAATCCAGTCGATATCGTCCTGAGTCAAACCCGCCGCTTTCAACGCGGCAGGAATGGCTTCCTTCGGCCCGATGCCCATGATTTCCGGCGGCACGCCACGCACTGCGAAACTCACAAAACGCGCGAGCGGCGTCAGGTTGAATTGCTTCAGGATCTTCTCGCTGACCACGATCAACGCGCCTGCACCGTCGGAGGTCTGCGAGCTATTGCCCGCCGTGACCGAACCCTTCGCGGCGAAGACGGGGCGCAGTTTGGCGAGCCCTTCCATGGTCGTGCCATCGCGCGGGCCCTCGTCGTTCTTGATCTCGCGTGCGTTGACGCGAATCTCACCCGTTGCCAGATCCGGGAAACGTTCGTTCAGCGTGAACGCCGCGATTTCATCGTTGAACTCACCGGTGCGTTGAGCTTCCAAAGCCCGCCGATGCGATTCCACGGAGAACGCGTCCTGCGCTTCGCGGCTGATCTTCCAGCGCTCGGCCACGCGTTCTGCCGTCAGGCCCATGCCGTAAGCAATGCCGACGTTCTCGTCACGATCGAAGATATGCGGCGACAACGACGGCTTGTTGCCCATCATGGGCACCATGCTCATCGATTCACATCCGCCCGCAATCATCACGTCCGATTCACCGACGCGAATCCGGTCGGCGGCCATCGCCAACGCGGTCACGCCCGAGGCGCAAAACCGGTTCACGGTCACCCCGCCCACGGTGTTCGGCAAGCCGGCCAGCAACGCGCCAATGCGCGCCACGTTCAGCCCTTGCTCGCCTTCGGGAATCGCGCAACCGATGATCGCGTCTTCAATCAGCTTCGTGTCCAGCCCCGGCAGTTGCGCCACGGCTGAACGAATCGCGTGGACCAGCAGCTCGTCGGGGCGTGTGTTCTTGAAGATGCCACGCGGCGCCTTGCCGATAGGCGTCCGGCTCGCGGCGACAATATATGCGTCCTGCACTTGTTTGCTCATTTGCAGCTCCTTTGTTGACCAGAGTTGGCGTGTCGGCTGGAGTTGGCGCTTTAGCGCCTTACTCCGGTCAACGCAAATGTTAAGTTGCCCGCGTTAGTTACGAACCGGCTTGCCGGTTTGCAACATGCCCATGATCCGTTCCTGCGTCTTTGCAGTGCCAAGCAGGTCGACAAACGCGCGACGCTCCAGCGCCAACAGCCATTCCTCATCGACGAGACTGCCTGCTTCCACATCGCCGCCGCACACCGCTTCCGCGATACGGCTCGCAATCAGGAAATCGTGGTCGCTGATGAAACGGCCATCGCGCATATTCACGAGCGACGCCTTGATGGTCGAGATCGCCGAGCGTCCTGCTACGGGGATTTGCGTGGCACGCAACGGCGCACGATAACCGGCTGCCGAAAGAGCCCGCGCTTCCTTCTTCGCGATATCGAGCAATTCGTGGACGTTGAAAACGATCGTGTCGGACGGTTTGAGATACCCCATCGCGCGTGCTTCCAGCGCCGATGCTGAGACCTTCGCCATCGCGGCGTTTTCAAACGACTTCTGCAAGAACTTCAAAAGATCGCTGGTTGCATTCACGGCGCTGGCCGCGCTCGCTGCGCGCAACGCGGCTTCCTTCAAACCACCGCCCGCCGGCACGAGACCCACACCCACTTCCACCAACCCCATATAGCTTTCGATGTGCGCCACGCGCTTCGCAGAATGCAGCGCGAGTTCACAACCGCCGCCGAGCGCAATACCCGACACGGAGGCCACCACCGGCACGCTCGCATATTTCACGCGCAACATGCCTTGCTGGAAGTTCTTCACGAACGGTTCGATCCCCTTCGCGCCGCCCATCATGAACGCGGGCATGGCTTCTTCGAGATTCGCACCGGCCGAGAACGCGCCGCCCGGATTGCCGAGCTTCAACGCGGACGTTTGCCAGATCACGACGCCCTTGTAATCGGCTTCGGCGAGTTCGATCGCTTTCGTCAAACCTTCGATCACCGACGGTCCAATCGTGTTCATCTTGCTTTTGAACGACACGATCACAACGTCGTCTTCGCCTGCACGGTCATCGACCCAGGCGCGCACGGCATCGGTTTCGAACAGCGTCTTGCCGTAGGTCTTCGGATCGATACCCGCTTCACCGATCAGCGGTGCGCGGAACACCTGCTTGTTATAAACATCAAGCGATGAACGCGGAATGAATTTAGAAGCCGTAGCCGACCACGATCCTTCAGCCGTATGCACGCCGCCCTTCTCGGCCACCGGACCGTCGAACACCCACGAAGGCAACGGCGCTTTCGACAACGCCTTGCCTGCATCGATATCTTCCTGCACCCACTTCGCCACTTGCGTCCAGCCAGCCGCTTGCCAGCTTTCGAACGGACCTTCGTTCCAGCCGAAACCCCAGCGGATAGCGAGATCGATATCGCGGGCATTGTCTGCAACAGATTCCAGATGCACACCGATGTAATGGAACACATCGCGGAAAATGGACCACAGGAACTGAGCTTGCGGGTTTTCAGACTCACGCAAAAGCTTCAAGCGTTCCGCCGGCGGACGCTTCAAGATACGGCCGACGAGTTCATCCGCCTTGCCGCCGCCATCCACGTACGTTCCCGTCTTCGGGTCCAACACCTTGATTACTTTGCCTTCCTTCTTGTAGAAACCAGCGCCCGACTTTTGCCCCAACGCGCCGTTCTTTACCAAACCGGCGAGCACGGCCGGCGTTTCATACAACGCGAGGAAAGGATCGTCCGGCAGGTTGTCCTGCATCGTCTTGATGACGTGCGCCATGGTGTCGAGACCGACCACATCCGCCGTACGGAACGTCGCCGATTTCGCGCGGCCGAGACGTGCACCGGTCAAGTCATCGACTTCATCGAAACGCAGTCCGAACTTCTCTGCTTCCGCGATCACCGCGAGAATCGAAAACACGCCCACGCGATTCGCGATGAAATTCGGCGTGTCTTTCGCCCGCACGACGCCCTTACCCACCACGCTCGTCAGGAACGTCTCGAGTTGGTCGAGGATCTGCGGTTGCGTGGTATCGGTCGGGATCAGTTCGACCAGGTGCATGTAGCGCGGCGGATTGAAAAAGTGCACGCCGCAGAAACGCGCTTTTAACTCGTCCGAAAAACCCTTCGACAACTCCGTAATCGACAGCCCCGACGTATTCGTCGCGAAAATCGCCTTTTCACCGATATACGGCGACACCTTCTTGTATAGGTCGTGCTTCCAGTCCATACGCTCGGCGATGGCTTCGATCACGAGATCGCACTCTTTCAGCTTCTCGATGTCATCGTCGTAATTCGCGGGCTGGATGTATTGCGCGTCGTCTTTCACGCCGAACGGCGCGGGCGACAGCTTCTTCAGATTCTCGATCGCTTTCAACGCGATGCCGTTCTTCGGACCTTCTTTAGCCGGCAGGTCGAACAGCAGGACTGGCACCTGGGCGTTGATCAGATGCGCAGCGATCTGCGCGCCCATCACGCCGGCGCCGAGCACGGCCACCTTGCGTATGTTCAGATTGCTCACGTTGTGTCTCCGGGAGAGGTATTCGAAAAGACGATGCGCCACGCCATTCAAAACGTAGATGACGTAGCGCAGTGCAAAAGAGGCCTAGAACAAGGCTTCGTCGTAGTCCATCAGCGTCTTCGATCCGGCGCGCGCAGCGCGAATCGTCGATGCCGTTTCAGGCAGCAGCTTGGCGAAGTAGAACCGCGCGGTGGCGAGCTTCGCTTTGTAGAACGGATCGCCTTCGGCTTCCTTATCCAGCGCGATACGTGCCATGCGCGCCCAGAAATACGAGAACACCAAGTGCCCGACAGTACGCAAATACGGCACGGAAGCGGCGCCGACTTCGTCGGGATTCTGCATCGCCTTCATGCCGATTTCCATGGTCAGCTTCTGCACCTTATCGCCGATATCCGCGAGTGGGTTGATGAACTCCTGCATCTCCGGCTTCACACCTTCTTCTTCCACGAAGTCGGTGACGAGCTTGCCGAACTTCTTCAGCTTCGCGCCCATGTCGCCGAGGATCTTGCGGCCGAGCAGGTCCAGAGCCTGAATCGAATTCGTGCCTTCGTAGATCATGTTGATGCGGGCATCGCGGACGTATTGCTCCATGCCCCACTCGGAGATAAAGCCATGGCCGCCGTAGATCTGCATGCCCATGTTGGTCCCTTCGAACGCGTTGTCCGTCAGGAACGCCTTGATGACCGGCGTGAGCAGCGCGACGAGATCGGCGGCGTCTTTACGCGCGGATTCATCGGCGTGGGACAGTTCTTTATCGATGTTCAGCGCAGCCCAGTACGTGAACGCGCGGCCCGCTTCGGCGTAGGCTTTTTGCGTGAGCAACATGCGGCGAACATCCGGATGCACGATGATCGGATCGGCGGCCTTCTCCGGCGCTTTCGGACCCGTCAGCGAACGCATTTGCAGGCGTTCCTTCGCGTACACGAGCGAGTTCTGATACGCGATTTCCGTCAGTCCCAATCCTTGCATGCCGACGCCCAGACGCGCGGCGTTCATCATCACGAACATGGCATTCAAGCCCTTGTTCGGTTCACCGACAAGCCAGCCCTTCGCATTATCCAGATTGATCACGCACGTTGAATTGCCGTGAATGCCCATCTTGTGTTCGATGGAACCGCACTTCACGCCGTTGCGTTCACCAGGAGCGCCCGCGTCAGTCGGAATGAACTTCGGTACGATGAAAAGCGAGATGCCCTTGGTCCCGATCGGTGCGCCCGGCAAACGAGCCAGTACCAGATGCACGATGTTCTCAGCCAGATCATGTTCACCGCTGGAGATGAAAATCTTCGTGCCGATGATGGCGTAGGAGCCGTCACTGTTCGGTTCGGCCTTCGTGCGCAACATTCCCAGATCCGTGCCGCAATGCGGTTCGGTCAGGCACATGGTGCCGGTCCAGGTACCGTCCACAAGTTTCGGCAAGTACGTTTTCTGCAACTCAGGCGCGCCGTGCGCGTGAACGCACTCATACGCGCCATGCGACAAGCCGGGGTACATCGTCCAGGCCTGGTTCGCCGAATTCAGCATTTCGAACAGCGCGTTGTTCACGAACGCGGGCAAGCCCTGGCCGCCGTATTCCGGATCGCAACCCAGCGCCGGCCAGCCCGCTTCCACGTATTGCTTGTAGGCTTCCTTGAACCCCGCCGGCGTGCGCACGACGCCATCGCCTTCGTACGTGCAACCTTCGCGGTCGCCAATCCGGTTCAGCGGAAAAAGCACCTCGGCGCAAAACTTGCCGGCCTCTTCGAGAACCTGATTGATGGTATCCGCGTCGAGGTCGGCATGCTTCGGCATGTTCTTGACCTCGGCTTCCACGTTGAGCAATTCATGCAAGACAAATTGCATGTCACGCAGCGGCGCTGTGTACTGTCCCATTTTTCTTCTCCAAGTGTCCAGGAAGCTTGAGCCTTGGTCGCCGCCGAATCTGCTTTACAGCATGCCCTCTGCCGATTCGCCCGACGCCTAACGGCCGTTGCTTTGATACGAAATAATCGTTTTTTCCAGCGCGTCCCGCGTCAGTTGCACTGCTTCCGGCAAGTGCAGGAAACGCGCATCATGATGCAGGCCGAGCGTGAAGCTATAGAGTTCAAACAGCATCAGCGCAGGATCTGTGTCCGGGCGCAAATGCCCTTCATCTTTCGCCTGGTTGATCGCACGCGTCAGCGCCGCTCGCCAGGTGGTCACGCTGTGCACGAGTTGCTCGCGGACCGCGCTGTCGGCACGATCGTCGTACTCCACCGCGCCGCTGATGTAGATACAGCCCGTTGTCACTTCCTCGATGCGCTTTTCCATCCAGCGCGCCAGCATTGAACGCAAACGCGGCAAACCGCGCGCTTCGCGCAGGCTCGGGTAGAACACTTCGTCTTCAAAGCGACGGTGGTATTCCTTCACCACCTCCACCTGAAGATCCTCGCGCGAGCCAAAATGCGCGAACACACCGCTCTTGCTCATTTGCATCCGTTCGGCCAGCAAGCCGATCGTCAAACCCTCAAGCCCGTCCCTGCTTGCCAGGTCCAGCGCAGCATCGAGGATCGCGACTCGTGTCTGTTCGCCTTTTCGCATGATCTTTACCGTTTTCGTTGAATCGAAATAAAATCGAACGGCCGTACTATTGTTATAGCTAGCCGCTCATGAAACAAGCTTTTTATTAGAAACCGGGGTCTAACTTGTGACTATATCTATCGGTTGAGTCTTAGTTTGTCCCGGTTTATAGGCGGACAGCCAGTCGGGGCGGCCCGGGTTTGACCGCACGGCGTTTTTACGCCTCAATCGTAGCGGCCGATGGTGAGCATTTTCATCATCGTGCGATACGTGTTGTAGGCGAGCCAGTTAAGCAGACGCTCACCAACGGAGCGCGCCGCGTATTGCTCGACGGTAATCGGGCGGCCGTCGTGGAAGGCGGCCAGGATAGCGTCGCGCAGCTTCACGATCTCGTTCTCGTGATTCACCAGCACCATGTTCGCCTCATTGTTCAGCACGAGGCTCAATGCGTCCAGATTCGATGATCCAACCGTAGCCCAGTTCGAGTCCACCACGGCCACTTTGCCATGCAGGATGGTTTTCTCGTATTCCGCGATCCGCACGCCGTACTTCAGGAGATTGCGATACAGGAACGGCGTGGCGTAATCGAGCGCGACAAACTCCTTTCGCCCGATGACCAATGTGACGCGTACGCCACGCTGCGCTGCGCGCGCCAGCGCGCGGCGCAGCTTACGCCCCGGCATGAAATACGGATTCGCCAGCATCACTTCTTTTTCCGCGTGCGAAATCGCGGCGAGATACGCCTTTTCGATTGCGCGCCGATTGAGCAGATTGTCGCGGGCGACGAACGCCACGCACGGTTGATCGACCGCGTGGATCAGGCCCCGTCGCGCTCGCAGGCGTGCTCGCAACGCGCGCCGGTTCGTCCTCGACGATGCCCCCGGCGTACCTTGCTGATCCTGCGGCCGCGGCGCCAGCGGCTTCACGCCGAGGCGAATCCGTTGCCATTGGAGATCGAAGGCTTCCCGCACGTCCTTGACCACCGGGCCTTGCGCCTCCAGCGCAAAATCCCAGCGCGCGTGGTCGAGATGGACGCCGTTCTGCTCGAAGTCATCGACAATATTGATGCCGCCGCAAAACGCAACGTGATGATCGATAACCGCCAGCTTACGGTGCGTCCGCGAAAAACCGAGCTGCCCGAACAGATGCGGGTTGTACACGCGATGCTCGACGTTCGCCTGCGCCCATTCATCGAAGAGCGGAAGCTTCGCCGTGCCGATACCGTCCGTGATCACGCGTACATGCACGCCGCGCCGGGCCGCGTTCATCAGCGCGGTGGAAATGGCGTGGCCGGCTGCATCGTCGCTGAAGATGTAGGTCTCAAGCGAAACGTCGTGCTGCGCGGCGTCGATGCGTTCAATCAGCGCCGGGAAAAATTCCACGCCGGATTTGAACAACCGCACCGTGTTGTTGATGGTGAAGCACAGCCGTACTGGGCGGCGTCCGCCAAACAGGGCTAGTTTGAGTCGGGCAAACCGCCGTTTGGGCGTGCCGAAACCGATCACCGGTTGTGCTCCGCGAGACGCTCGGGCAATTGCAGGATCGCCTCACGATTCGACGATGAAAAACACTTCGCCGCCGCCTCACGAAGCGGCAGCCAGAGAAAGGCGGTGTGCTCGCGCGGCGCGAGCGTCACTTCCACGCAATGCGGGACGAGCAGGCTGAACTGGTGCTCGACGTTACGTACGACGCCTTCAGCATAGCGATGCCGCCATTCAGGGTAGATGTCGTATTCAATCTGGTGATGCCAGTCGAGCAGTGAGCGCTCCGGCACGCCCGGGCTGCCGACCACGATCCCCGTTTCCTCGGCAACCTCGCGCGCCGCGGTCAGGACCAGCGGTTCGTCGATGTGATCTTTCGAACCCGTCACGGACTGCCAGAAACCCGGCCGGTCGAAGCGCTCGATGACGAGCACGTCCAGTTCGGGCGTATGGATGACAACGAGGACAGACTCGGGAATTTTCGGCGGCTTGGACATGGTGGGAACGTTGCGGCCTTTATAAGAGGCTGGCCGAAGAATGTAACCTAAAAACGGGAAAAGGCGCACCGGGTGGCGGTTTCGTTTCGTCTGTTGCAAATGGGGGACGGAGGAGGCGCGGCGTGAACTGGAGCGAGACGCTAGCAACCCCATCAACTCCGCTTCAACCAATTGGTGCAATCGGTCAAAAAACATCGCAAAGGTGCTTTTGGTCAACGCACTGCCTTCCCGTATTGAGCTGTCCACAATAACGTCAGCCCCTCCTTGTGATGTATTCGACTGATCACGTCGGGGCGCAGCCGCGCACCTTGCTCATCATACGTAACTTGCGTATATTCAATGAAACTGACTTTTATAGAATTACCTGCGTTCAGTCGGTACCGGGAAGACTATCTTGACGATGACGAATATCGCAGGCCTCAGGCAGAGCTGCTTGCTCACCCCACTGCGGGCGACGTCATTAAAGGCACCGGTGGCCTCCGTAAGCTTCGCTTCGGCAACAACCAAGCGAGGAAAAGGAAAGCGCGGCGGAATCCGCGTGATTTACTACTACTGGGTTACTGGCTGGCAAGTCTGGTTGTTTACGCTCTACGGCAAAGACGAAATGGACGACCTATCAAATGACGACCGCCGGGAATTGGCGTCCGCTTTGAGCGCAGAAGTGACTTTGAGGAACAACGAATGAAACGCAATCTGTTTGCGGAATTAAAGCAAGGTGTCACCGCGTTGGAGGATCAGCGGAAAGGCAAAGTGACTTTGCGGACGATCGATATGGAGATTCCGTCACGGGTGGAAGTTTCGGCGGCCGAGATCAGGGAAATGCGAACCAAAATGAATGTTTCACGAGCGGTGCTGGCTCACCGGTTGCGCGTCAACCCGCGCACGCTCGAGAACTGGGAGCAAGGAACTGCAAAACCTAATGCTCAGGCCGCAGTGCTGATCAAACTGGTCGAGCAACACCCTGAGACATTCGACTATCTGGCCGCGCTATAACGCATTCGCCGGGTCTGACGCGCATGGAGAGTTTTCAAGACAGTTCCAGAGACCCCATGAACCGAAAAAGGCGCCCTGCGGCGCCTTTTTTGTTCAACCCGTGATGCTGCCCAAGCTTACTGCGGCTTCGGCTCCGGCGCACGCAAACGAATATGCAATTCCTTCAGCTGCTTTTCGTCCACTTCGCTCGGCGCTTGCGTCAACAAATCGGTCGCGCGCTGCGTCTTCGGGAAAGCGATCACGTCGCGGATGGAATCGGCGCCTGCCATCATCGTGACGATCCGGTCCAGCCCGAACGCAATACCACCATGCGGCGGCGCGCCGTACTGAAGCGCGTCAAGCAGGAAGCCGAACTTGATACGCGCTTCTTCAGCGCCGATCTTGAGTGCGCGGAACACCTTGCTCTGCACTTCTTCCTGATAAATCCGCACCGATCCGCCGCCGATTTCCCAGCCGTTCAGCACCATGTCATAGGCCTTCGCGAGGCAGCGGCCCGGGTCCGTTTCCAGATATTCCAGATGCTCGTCCTTCGGGCTCGTGAACGGGTGATGCGCAGCCACGTAACGGTTGTCTTCCTCGTCGAACTCGAACATGGGGAAGTCGGTCACCCACAGCGGCTTCCAGCCCTTTTCGAACAAGCCGTTCGCGCGGCCGAATTCCGAATGGCCGATCTTCAGACGCAACGCGCCCAGGCTGTCGTTCACGACTTTCGAACGATCCGCCGCGAAGAAAATGATGTCGCCGTTCTGCGCGCCGGTCCGCTCGATGATCGCGGTGATCGATGCGTCGTGCAGGTTCTTCACGATCGGGCTTTGCAGGCCGTCGCGCCCCTTCGCGATGTCATTCACCTTGATCCAGGCCAGGCCCTTCGCGCCGTAGATGCGCACGAATTCCGTGTAGCCGTCGATCTCGCTGCGCGACATCTCGCCGCCACGCGGCACGCGGATCGCCGCCACGCGGCCGTCCTTGGAATTGGCCGGCGTGCTGAAGACCTTGAAATCGACGTCGCGAACCGCGTCCGTCAGGTCCGTGAATTCCAGCTTCACGCGCAGATCCGGCTTGTCCGAGCCGAAACGGCGCATGGCTTCCGAGTACAGCATGACCGGGAATTTCTCGTCGAGCGAGACGTTGATCGTTTCCTTGAAAACGTGACGGATCATCGCTTCGAACAGATCACGAATTTCCTGTTCCGTCAAAAACGACGTTTCACAGTCGATCTGCGTGAATTCCGGCTGACGATCCGCGCGCAGATCTTCGTCGCGGAAACATTTCACGATCTGGTAGTAGCGGTCGAAGTTCGCCACCATCAGCAATTGCTTGAACAATTGCGGCGACTGCGGCAGCGCGAAGAACTGACCCGGGTTCGTACGCGACGGCACCAGGTAATCGCGCGCACCTTCCGGCGTGCTCTTGGTGAGCATCGGCGTTTCAATATCGATAAAACCCTGCGCATCCAGATACTTGCGCACTTCAATAGCCACGCGATAACGCAAACGCAGGTTCTGCTGCATCTGCGGACGGCGCAAATCGAGCACGCGATGCGTAAGGCGCGTGGTTTCGGAGAGGTTGTCGTCGTCGAGCTGGAACGGCGGCGTTACCGACGGGTTCAGCACATTCAGCTCATGGCACAGCACTTCAATCTTGCCGCTCGTCAGCCCGGCGTTCGCCGTGCCTTCAGGACGAGCGCGCACGACACCCTTCACTTGCACGCAAAACTCGTTGCGCACGCCTTCGGCCACCTTGAACATTTCAGCGCGATCCGGATCGCAGACGACCTGCACGAGGCCCTCACGATCGCGCAAATCGATAAAAATAACGCCGCCATGGTCGCGCCGGCGATGTACCCAGCCGCACAGCGAAACGCTTTGGCCCAGCAGAGCTTCGGTCACCAGACCGCAGTATTCAGATCTCATCGACATGATGTTGTGTCTTTCGTTATTCATTGATCAACGGCGCGCGCGCACAAGCCCTCAAGCGTTGTTCGCGGCACGCCGGCATTACAGCGGCGGATCGACGGGGCGGCGCGGCGCGGCCTGCGCTTGCGGCATGGACGGCGCGACTACTCCCATCGAGACGATGTACTTCAACGCAGCATCGACAGACATGTCGAGCTCGATGACTTCGCTTTTCGGCACCATCAGGAAGAAACCCGAGGTGGGATTCGGCGTGGTCGGCACGTAGACGCTCACATGATCTTCGGTCAGGTGATTGACCACGTCGCCGCCGGGAATGCCCGTCAGGAAACCGATGGTGTAGGACCCCGAATGCGGGTAACGGATCAGCAGTGCCTTGCGAAACGCGTTGCCGCTGCTGGAGAGCAACGTGTCCGACACCTGTTTAACGCTGGTATACAGCGGTCCGACCACGGGAATGTGACGCACGATCACATCCCACCACTCGACCAGTTTCTGGCCGACGAAGTTCTGCGTGAGCAAGCCCACGACGAAAATGAAGGCGAGCGTCAGCACAGCGCCGAGGCCCGGCAGATGAAAACCGAACAGCCGCTCGGGCTGCCAGGATTCCGGCAGCAGCAGGAGCGTCTGGTCCATGGTCCCGATCACGAGCCCGATCACCCACAGCGTGATGGCGAGTGGAACCAGCACCAGCAGGCCGGTCGCGAACACGGATTTCAACGTAGTCTTTTTGGTCGTCATTTACACAGCCGGAAGGCCGCCCCGCGTGGGCCTCAACGGTTTGGCTGGTTCGCCGCCCGCTGCACATTCATGGCGTCGGGCGGTCATCTTCTTGCGTGCGATCGGACAGATCGAGCAGATCGTGCAACTGAGCGCACTGGACGCACAGGTCGGGCAAGATTGCGTTGCAGGCTTCGCGCTTCGCTCCAGCCACAAGCATCAATTCGATGCAGGCGACGCCGGTTTGCCCGATGACGCAGCAGCCGACGTCGTGCTGCCTGCCGCCGGCGCGCTTGCAGTGGCCGAATCGGTCTTCGACGACTGATTACCTGAATCCTTGCTCGACTCTTTACTCGAATTACCCGAATCCGATGCGCCTTCGCTCTTCGTTTCGGCTTTGGCGCCCTCGTCCTTCTTACCGCCCTCTTCCTTCCGGACAGCGGCGGCGCCATTATTGCCACCGCGGAAGTCGGTCACGTACCAGCCGGAACCCTTCAACTGAAAGCCCGCGGCCGTCACCTGCTTGACGAATGTTTCCTTCCCGCACTGCGGGCACTGTTTGAGCGGTGCATCGCTCATCTTCTGGAGCGCGTCTTTTTCGAAGCCGCAGGACTCGCAGCGGTACGCGTAGATCGGCATGTCACTCTTCCTACGATTAACGTTTCGGCGCTTGCAAAGCCTTGAATTATAGCCGCAAACCATCGGCCAACCCTTAATTTTGGGTTGGCAGGCTTAGGTTTCAAGGGGATGCGGCAGGTTTGCGCAGGTTTCTTTTGTCGAAACAGAGCGTGTGCAAGCGCAGGCCGCTTGATGCAGGTACGGGGTCGTGTCAGCCGACTACAGGCGACACGCTGGATACGGTGGATTCAGGCGGGAGGGTTAGCTGTCGGCGCACGCCGACGCCAGGTAAGCCAGCGTTCGCGTCCCGCGAAGACGTCGATGGATCCGGTCACTTCAAGCTCTTCCACGAGCTCGAAATACGGCGTCAGCAGGGCATCAAGCGCGCCCCGCTCAATGCCGAACGGCGGCCCCTTGGGTGTCTCGCCAAGGAAATAGAAACCCGCCAGCAGCGCGCCGGGCCGCAGCAGTTCGGCCATGCGCACGGCGTAATCCTGCCAACGGCCTCGCGGCAAAGCGCACAGGAATGCGCGCTCATAAATCCAGTTCGTTTCGAACGGTGGCTGGTACGTGAAGAAATCGGCTTGCTCAACCACGCCAGCGTGTTCGCCCAATTGTTCACGTGCCGCAGCAACGGCGCTTGGTGAAAAATCGATAGCCCGGACCGGCCAGTTTTCGCGCGCAAGCCATAGCGCTTCGTACGCACTGCCGCAGCCGGGGATCAGCACATTCGCCAAGGCGTTCCGATGCTTGAGGGCAAACGCCTTGAACGCTTCGGGCACGCCGGCCTGATCCCAAGGCATAAAGCGCTGGTCGAAGCGCTCGTTCCAGAAATCGGGGGAATTCGGGTCGCGCGTGTCGAAGCTGGGCGGAACAGCGGGCTCAGCAGGTTTGCGAGTGTCAATCATGGTGCCCTCAACCTCCGTATGCAAATACCTGCCAGAACTGGACAAGCACAGCGCCCGCGCCCACCGCTAGCCCGAATATCAGCAACGCTTGCAGCAAACGATTCGTGCGTTTCTGCTCAAGCAGGATCATGCGCATGAGCTCGTCATTGCCGCCGCGCGGCTGGTCATGCCGGTCAGCCAGTACTTGGTGAATCAGGCGTGGCAACTGCGGCAGCGTCTTGCTCCATTGCGGCGCTTCCAATTTCAGTCTTTCGTACCAGCCGCGCCAGCCGACCTGCTCGTTCATCCACCGTTCGAGATACGGCTTGGCGGTTTTCCATAGATCGAGTTCGGGATCGAGCGACCGGCCGAGCCCTTCCACGTTCAGCATCGTTTTCTGCAGCAGCACGAGTTGTGGCTGAATCTCGACGTTGAAGCGGCGCGAAGTGGAAAAGAGCCGCATCAGCACCTGGCCCAGCGAAATATCCTTCAACGCCCGGTCGAAGTAAGGCTCGCAGACCGCGCGGATAGCACTTTCCAGCTCTTCGACACGCGTGCTCGGCGGCACCCAGCCCGATTCCAGATGCAGCGTGGCCACCCGGTGATAGTCGCGCTTGAAGAACGCCAGGAAATTCTGCGCCAGATAGTTTTTATCGAAATCGGACAACGCGCCGACAATCCCGAAGTCCAGCGCGATATACCGCCCGAACGTCTCTTCCGCGAGACTCACCTGGATGTTGCCGGGATGCATGTCGGCGTGGAAAAAGCCGTCGCGGAATACCTGCGTGAAGAATATCTCGACGCCTTCCTGCGCCAGCTTCGGAATATCCACGCCCGCCGCTCGCAGCACTTCCACCTGGCTGATCGGCACGCCGACCATGCGCTCCATCACCAGCACGGTGGGCGCTGAATAGTCCCAATACATCTCGGGCACCATCAGCAAATCAAGGCCCGCGAAATTGCGGCGCAACTGGCTGCCGTTCGCAGCCTCGCGCATCAGGTCAAGTTCGTCGTGCAGATACTTATCGAACTCGGCAACCACTTCGCGCGGCTTCAGCCGCTTGCCGTCCGCCCATAGCCGCTCGGTCCAGTACGCAATGTCGCGCAGCAACGCGAGATCCGAGTCGATCACGGGCAGCATGTTCGGCCGCAACACCTTCACCGCTACTGCCTTGCCCGCATGCGCGCCGGTCTTGATCTTGGCGAAGTGCACCTGCGCGATCGATGCGCTCGCCACCGGTACACGTTCGAAGTCGTCGAACAAAACGTCGATGGGTGAGCCCAGCGACTTCTCCACAAGGCCGATAGCAACATCCGAATCGAATGGCGGCACTTGATCCTGAAGCTTGGCGAGTTCGTTCGCTATGTCGACAGGAAGCAAATCGCGCCGCGTTGACAGCACCTGCCCGAACTTGACGAAGATGGGTCCAAGGCTTTCAAGCGCGAGACGCAGCCGCACCCCGCGTGGAACGTCGAACTTGCGGCCGAACGTGGTGACGCGCATGAGCAAGCGGACACGGCGGTCCTGGATGCCGCTCATCACCAGTTCGTCGAGCCCGAATCGCACTACGGTGAAAAAAATCTTGAGGAAACGCAGAAGACGCATGGTTCAGCCCATTACTTGCTCGTGCCGCGCGCTGACGCGGCGCCGGACGCTGACGCGCCTCGGGCTTCGGCTTTTTGTTCGAGTCGCTCGATGCGTTTTTCGACGCGCGCAAGCGCGTCCCGGGCTTCCGACAGTTCGGCATTGAACGTGTCGAGGGCGCTGCGGCGCACGAGTTGAGGTTGTTCGTCGAGCAGATATTCAGCCACCGATTCAAGCAGATTCCGACCGGAGCGGCGCGCTTGTTCACTCACCTTGCGTACGGTCGAGCCAATGCGGTGAGCGGGGCCGTCGCCAATTACGCGGGCCAGATCTTCTTCGGGCTCCCAGCGCAGATGTTCGGCCAGCTTCGCGATGGTGGTCGCGAACTCCGCGTCGCCTTCTATGCGGACGTGTTTCATCACAGCCGCCTGGCCGCCTTGCAGGAACGCCGGGACGGCCTCGGCGGGAACAGAGAGGGTAACGTCGAAAGTGCGCGCCTCGGTTTCGTCGACGGCGGCAATGAACCCGTCCGGCTGGACCATCAACAACAGCGAGAACGGCGAGAGTGCCAGCTGCGCGGTCTTGCCGGCGTAAGGCACAAGGCGCTCGCGAGCCCAGGATTCGCGCGCGAGCACATGGTTCACAGCGGCCGCGAACGCTTTCGATGCGGTTCTGGCTGCGGCCTGAGTGGCAGAAGGTGCTGCGGGGGGGGCGAATTCGTCTGCGTGCGTCATCGGCTCTGAGATGAAAAAACCCGCGCAAGCGGTCACTCGCGCGGGTTTCTATTCTACCTTTGCAACCGGCGTTATCGTTTGCCCCCTGGCAACGCGAACGTCACGTTAGCCATAAGGCCTACACTCTAACGCCCGGACGACCGGCTTTTTCAGCCCGTCATCCAGCTTGCCATCTGCCAATTAACTGACCTGCTGAATCCCGGCCAGCAACCAGCCTTCGTTGCCGTACTTCTGCTTCGACAGGTTCCAGATCTCGATGAACGGTTCGGCAGCAGCGCCTTCCGTTTCACGAATCAGGCCGTGGAAACGCACGCTGGCAAGGCTTTCCGTGCCGCGCTCCTCGACGCCCAGGATGTCGGCGTTGAGTTGCACGACGTCGGTACGGTTCGGCTGCGTACCGCGTGCATCGATATCCAGCTTCACTTCCGCGAACATTTCCGGCGTGGTGAATTCGCGGATATCGTTGGAATTGCCTCGGTCCCATGCATCCTGCAAGCGCACGAAATAAACCTTGGCGTTACGCACGAACGCTTCGCTGTCGAAGCCTGCCGGCACCTCGACCTGCGGCGCGGCGTCCACGGCGCCCGCCGTGGACGCGCTGCTCAGCGCAGCGGCGGACGGACCATAACCGCCCGGCGCCGACTGCGGAACATAGCTCGGCTCGTGCTGGTTAAACCCGGTACGTGCCGATCCGCCGAACGGCGAACCCGCGCCGGCGGCTGCATACGCCGGTGTGTTTGCGTTTTTCCTGCGGTTCATGATGAAGCGGAACACCATCACAGCGGCCATCACGATCAACGCGATCATGATCATGTTTGCCATTGCGCCAGCGAACGCGCCGCCAAGACCGAAGTGCGACAACAGCGCTGCTATGCCAAGACCCGCGGCGAGACCGGCGAGCGGTCCCATCCAGCGGTTACGCGCAGGCTGTGCAGCAGCGGCGGCAGGCGCCGCTGCCGGTGCTGCACGTTGTGCATTGGCGGCCTGGCTCGACTGCATGGACTGCGAGGGCGGCGTAGCTTGATTCTGTTGAGCAGCAGTCGTTGATTGACGACCCATGCTGCGGCCGCCACCCATGCGGCGTGCCTCTGCATCTTCAGCGATCAAAGCACCGGCCATGATTACGCCAGCCAGCGCAACGACCCCGGCTTTCCTGAATAACGACTTCAGGAAACCCCGAGTTTGGGGTAAGCGCGAATCGGACATTTCGAATCCTTATAAAAGTGGAACACTAAAATTTGGTCCCGACGTGTAAAGCTACCACGCCACCTGACAAATTGTAATATTCGACTCGATCCAATCCTGCGCGTTCCATCATTATTTTTAACGTTTCCTGGTCCGGATGCATCCGGATTGACTCCGCGAGATAACGATAGCTATCCGCATCTTTCGCGAATTTGTCGCCAAGCCACGGCAAAAACTTGAAACTGTAGAGATCGTACGCCTTCTTCAACGGCTCCCATACCTTCGAGAACTCCAGAACCAGAACTCGGCCGCCCGGCTTCAATACCCGATACATTTCGGCTAACGCACCATCTTTGTGCGTCATATTACGAAGTCCAAAGGCAACTGTAACGATATCGAAATAATTGTCCGGAAACGGAATCTTCTCCGCGTCGCAGATCAGAGTCGGTGTGATCACGCCTCGATCGATCAGGCGGTCACGCCCGACGCGCAGCATCGATTCATTGATATCCGTGTGCCAGACCTCGCCTTTCTCGCCCGCCTGTTTCGCGAACGCTTTCGCCAGATCGCCCGTCCCGCCTGCCAGATCGAGCACTTTGTAGCCAGGACGAACCTTCGCCTGGCCGATCGCGAAGAACTTCCACGCGCGATGCAGACCACCCGACATCAGGTCGTTCATCAAGTCGTAATTGCTTGCGACCGAATCGAAAACGCCCGCCACCTTCTTCGCTTTTTCCTGTTCGTCGACCGTTTCAAAACCGAAGTGGGTCTTGCTCATCGCGTTCGTCCTTGTCTTGTTCGTGTTGTTGGCCGCGCCCGAAAAGGGGTTTTGGCCGATTGCCGCGACAAATTGCCGCGACAAGGTAAAAATCGGTCAATGGCAGTGGCCACCGGACGCTTTTGGCATCATTGGCGTGTCGCGGTCAACGCCCGCCGCTTCCAGTTTGGCGAGATAGCCTGCCCAGAGTTCATCCTGACGGACCGCGAGGTCATGCAGGATGTCCCAGGAATAAAGACCGGTATTGTGGCCATCGGAAAAATTGAGCTGCAGCGCGTAGTGGCCAACCGGCTCGATCGCGATGATCAGCACGTCGCGCTTGCCCGTTTGCAGGGTTTCCTGGCCGGGACCGTGGCCCTGTACCTCCGCCGACGGCGAATATACGCGCAACAGCTCGAACGGGATCCGATACGTCTGATCGTTGCCATATTGCAACTCAAGGGCGCGCGTTTTCGAATGCACGACAATCCCCGTCGGAATCGGCGTTTGTTTGGTCAGTCCGCTCATGGTGAGCCTTTTTATTGAATCAGGAGGTCAGTTAGCCCGGGTCAGAGGGTCAGCCGAACGCCAGCGCCATCTCGGCGCGCACTGCTTCGCGCAACAAAGTGGCCTGTGCCCGGCGATTCGACAACAGCGCTTGGGACACCGTGCGCTGGCGCGGCGCCCAGACAGGCAGCGGGAAACGGGAATCGTTGGAATGGCGCGGAATGACGTGCCAGTGAACGTGAGGAACCTGGTTGCCGAGGCTTGCCAGATTGATCTTCGCCGGCGCGAGCACGCGACGGATCGCGCGCTCCACGCCGTTTACCGCCGTCATGATCTTGAGCCGGGCGGCGTTGTCGAGATCGGACATCTCCGCCACGTGCGCATGCCAGATCACCCGGCAAAAGCCCGGCCATTCGGGCTCATCGGCGAGGACGACGCGCACTGCGTCATCCGACCACAAGACCTCGCCGCCGTCTTCACGGCAAAAGACACAGTCCATCATTTTCCTCTAGCGAAACAAGCCCCGGTTCCGCTATTACACCAGCACGCGCTCGATACCGCCATCGTTAGCGCGCGCCACGTAATCTTCCATCCAGCTCGCGCCGAGCACCTTGCGGGCAATTTCCACGACGATGTAATCCGCTTCTATGTTCGCGTCCTCGTTATACCGCGACAAACCCTGCAGGCAGGACGGGCAGCTCGTGAGGATCTTGACGTCGGTTCCGGTGGATTGTGCCCCGTCGCCTGCTTTTAGCACCGATCCCGGCGCAGCACCCGCCGTTCCCGCCGACGCGTTCGCCAGATTGATGCCATTCGCGCCCGCCTCGCCCACGAGCGGAATGTCCCGCAGCTTGGCCGCACCCTTGCGGATTTCCTCTTCCTTGCGGAAACGGACCTGCGTGGAAATGTCCGGCCGTGTGACCGCGAGCGTGCCCGATTCGCCGCAGCATCGATCATTCTTCTCGATCTTGTAGCCATCGTGCGCCGAACCCATGATTTCATTCACGAGCTTGATCGGGTCCATGGTCTTGATCGGCGAATGGCAGGGGTCGTGATACATGTAGCGCGTACCGGTCACACCTTCCAGCCGGATATTCTTTTCCAGCAGGAATTCGTGGATATCGATAATCCGGCAGCCCGGGAAAATCTTCTCGAATTCATATCCGGCCAGTTGGTCGTAGCAAGTCCCGCACGACACCACCACCGTCTTGATATCGAGATAATTCAGCGTATTGGCCACACGGTGGAACAACACGCGATTGTCCGTGACGATTTTCTCGGCTTTATCGAATTGACCCGCGCCGCGTTGCGGATAACCGCAGCACAAGTAACCCGGCGGCAACACCGTCTGCACGCCCGCTTCCCACAGCATGGCTTGCGTGGCGAGGCCGACTTGCGAGAACAGGCGCTCCGAGCCGCAGCCTGGGAAGTAGAAGACCGCTTCCGTATCCGAGGTCGTCGTCTTCGGATTGCGGATGATCGGAACAATCTTGTTGTCCTCGATGTCCAGCAACGCCCGCGCCGTCTTCTTCGGCAGGTTGCCCGGCATCTTCTTGTTCATGAAGTGGATGACTTGCTGCGTCACCGCCGGCTTGCCGACCGTTGCCGGTGGTTTTGCCGTCTGTTTCTTCGCGAACTTCTTCAGCACTTCATTGCCCAGCCGCTGCGCCTTGTAGCCGACGCCCATCATCGCCGTGCGGGCAAGGTTGATGGTCTGCGGGTTCGTGGCGTTGAGGAAGAACATGCCGGCAGCATTGCCCGCGTTGAACTTCTTCTTGCCCATCTTGCGCAGCAGGTTGCGCATGTTCATGGTGACATCGCCGAAATCGATCTTCACCGGGCACGGCGTCACGCACTTGTGGCAGACGGTGCAGTGATCGGCGACGTCGTTGAATTCGTCCCAATGCTTGATGGATACCCCGCGGCGGGTCTGCTCTTCATATAAGAACGCCTCGACCAGCAGCGACGTCGCGAGGATCTTGTTGCGCGGGCTATACAGCAGGTTGGCGCGCGGCACGTGGGTCGCGCAGACCGGCTTGCACTTGCCGCAACGCAGGCAGTCCTTGATGGAATCCGCAATCGCGCCAATATCCGACTGCTGCATGATCAGCGATTCGTAGCCCATCAAGCCGAAGCTCGGCGTGTAGGCGTTACGCAGATCGGCGCCCGCGAGCAACTTGCCCGCGTTGAAACGGCCTTGCGGGTCAACGCGTTGTTTGTACGCGCGGAATTCCGCGATCTCGTCTTCGGTCAGGAACTCCAGCTTCGTGATGCCGATTCCATGTTCGCCCGAAATCACGCCATCCAGATCGCGCGCCAGCTTCATGATGCGTGCGACCGCGACATGCGCGTCCTGCAGCATCTCGTAGTTGTCGGAGTTCACCGGGATATTGGTGTGGACGTTGCCGTCCCCGGCATGCATGTGGAGCGCGACAAATACGCGGCCACGCAGAACCTTCTTATGGATGTTCTGCGCTTCTTCGAGGATGGGCTTGAACTCGCCGCCGTTGAAGATGTGACGCAATTCGGCGCGGATTTCCTGCTTCCAGGAAACGCGAATGGTGCGGTCTTGCGCGACGTCGAATACGCGGACGCCCGGCTGCGAATCCACGCGATCGGCCAGTTTTTCGGCGAGCCCTTCATAGCCGAGCTGAACCATATAATGCTGCGCTTCGCGCAACGGCAGATCCAGCTTCTCGCCGACGAACGTCCAGCGTTCACGCACTCGCTGCAACAGATCGAGCGCTTGCTGTACACGATCCTCAAGCAATTCGGCGCTCGGAATTTCGTTGGCGTCATCGCTCTTTCCGAGCGGCAGCTTGCCCGTCTTGAAGAACGTTTCGAGGGCATCCACGAGTTGCAGCTTGTTCTTGATCGACAACTCGATGTTGATCCGCTCGATCCCGTCGGTGTACTCGCCCATGCGGTTCAGCGGGATCACGACGTCTTCGTTGATCTTGAACGCGTTCGTATGCTTCGCGATGGCCGCCGTGCGCGAGCGATCCAGCCAGAAACGCTTGCGCGCTTCGGCGTTCACCGCGACAAAGCCTTCGCCGCTCTTGCCGTTCGCCATGCGGACGACTTCGGACGTGGCCTGGGCGACCGCATCGGGATCATTACCGACGATATCGCCGATCAGCACCATCTTCGGAAACGCGTTGCGCTTGCTTTTGGTCGCGTAACCGACCGCGCGCAAATACCGTTCGTCGAGATGTTCGAGACCGGCGAGAATCGCGCCACCCTGTTTCGACGTCTCGAACAAGTAATCCTTGATTTCCACGATGCTCGGAATCGCATCGCGTGCCTGGCCGAAGAATTCCAGGCAGACGGTGCGCGTATGCGCGGGCATCTTGTGCAGGATCCAGCGCGCCGATGTGATCAGACCGTCGCAGCCTTCCTTCTGCACGCCCGGCAGACCCGACAGGAATTTATCCGTCACGTCCTTGCCGAGCCCTTCCTTGCGGAATTTGCTGCCGGCAATATCGAGCGATTCAGTGCGCAGCAATTTCTCGCCCGGCGCACGCGATCCGTCGAACCAGTCGAGCCGGAAACGCGCCACGGGGATGTCATGAATCTTGCCGCAGTTGTGATCCAGGCGCGTGACTTCGAGCCAGTCGCCCTGCGGATCGACCATGCGCCACCAGGCCAGATTGTCGAGCGCCGTGCCCCACAGAACGGCCTTTTTGCCGCCGGCGTTCATCGCGACATTGCCGCCGACGCACGATGCATCCAGCGACGTCGGATCGACGGCGAACACAAAACCGGCATGTTCGGCCGCTTCCGTTACGCGGCGCGTGACCACGCCCGCGCCCGAGAAAATGGTCGCGACTTTATGGTCGACGCCCGGCAGGTCCGTCATTTCGACGGGTCCGAGCTGTTCGAGCTTTTCGGTATTGATGACGGCCGCGAACGGCGTCAAGGGAATCGCGCCGCCGGTGTAGCCCGTGCCGCCTCCGCGCGGAATCACGGTGAGTCCTAGTTCGAAGCACGCCTTGATCAAGCCGGCGATTTCCGCTTCGGTGTCCGGCGTCAGCACGACGAACGGGTATTCGACGCGCCAGTCGGTTGCGTCCGTCACGTGGGAGACGCGCGACAGGCCGTCGAACTTGATGTTGTCTTTCTCGGTGACCTTACTGAATACCTTCGATGCCTTCTTGCGCAGATCGTAGGTCTGTTCGAACTCTTTCTTGAAATCTTCGACCGCGCGGCAGGCGGCGCTGATCAGCAGTTCCACGCGCGCTGCGCGATCCCGGCCGGCGTCGTCCTGATGTTGCGACAAATCCGCTTTGCGACGCTTTTCGATATCGCCCAGACGGTGATTCAACGCTTCGATCAGCAATGCGCGGCGTTTCGGGTTATCGAGCAGGTCGTCCTGCAGATACGGGTTGCGACGCACGACCCAGATATCACCGAGCACTTCGTACAGCATCCGTGCCGAGCGGCCCGTGCGGCGTTCGCTACGCAGGATGGCCAATGCGGCCCAGGCTTCCTCGCCCAGCAGGCGGATTACGATTTCGCGATCGGAAAACGACGTGTAGTTATAGGGAATTTCGCGCAGGCGCGGCTCGGTATCCAGGGCCACGGCATGCGCGGCGCCGTTCGGATCGAAGGCTTGGGGTGCGTTCATATTCGACAGTTCGGTGAGCCGGCGCCTGTGCTGACAATGAAATCACGAGCAGCGCTATAGCCGGCATTGCGCGGGGAGGCGCAGATTTTCGAGTGATACTTTTTTTTGTGAAGGTGCTCGCCGGCAGGGGTGGCAAACGATGCAAAACCTTCGGAGGGTCCGGAATCAGCGGCACGATCGCTGATGACGCGCATGTCGTTCCGAAGCCGCGTGGATAGCGCAGCAGAGCGCGCAGCACTCGCGTAGAGCGTCGCGGGGAACATGCGTCAAAAAGCCGGTCCGGGACTGCCGTTGCATCTTCCGATCCTGTATCGAAAAAGGAATTCTAACTCATCGGGGTGTTTGTCGTTCGCACTCGGTAGTGGGTTGAAGGGCTTTGTGCATGTCAGTTTTCGACGGGGTTTTGGTGGTTTTTTCAACTGTTGTTGGGTTTGGTGGGGATCGCGGGGGGGCGGGCAGCGGCGGGGATGTCGTTGGTTCTGGGGTTTGCGGTCGGGTTGGTGCCGGGGTGGTGGGTTCTAGGTTAGCGGTCGGGGTTCATGCCGGGTTGGTGCTTTCGGCCGTGGTGGTCTGCGAGAGTCGGATTTTCTCTTTATCACTATTAGCCACTGTGCGTGGCGGCACGTCATTTCTTTGTCCAAAGCGACAAAGAAACGAAGCAAAGAAAGCGCTTTTAAACCACGCTACCCTAAGAGACTGTTGCAGAATTAAGTTTGCATATTTTTTAGCCGGGTCCAGCAAGTTAAAGCACACGCGAGCGTGAGGAAGGCTTCGTGTATGTGCGCATATTTCTCGTAGCGCATCTTCAGGCGGCGATAGGAGTGCAGCCAAGCGATCGTACGCTCGACAGGCCAACGTGTTTTGCCTAGACCACTGCCATGGGGTGAGCGCAGTTTCGCGAGTTCAGGAGTGATGCCGCGTTTGCGAAAGCGTCGCCGATGTGGCTCAGAGCTATAGCCTCGGTCGCCCTGAACAATTTTGGGCTTACGCAAGGGCCGTCCTGGCTTGCCTCGAATTGGCGGAATGGCTTCGACCAGTGGGTCAAGCTGAGTGACGTCATGGCGGTTTGCGCCCGTCAGGATGACGCCGAGCGGGATGCCTTGCGCATCGACGATGATATGGTGTTTGCTGCCGAGTTTGCGCCGGTCCGTGGGGTTTGGGCCTGTTTTTTTCCCGCGTACAACGCGCGAATGGAGGAGCTGTCGACCAGTACTCTGGCCATATCGAGTTGGCCTCGACGGCGCAGTTCGGCCAGCATCGTTTCGTGCATGCGTTGCCATACGCCCGCTTTATGCCACTGGTCCAGGCGCCTCCAGCAAGTGGAGCCCGACCCGCAGCCCATTTCCTGCGGCAGCAAATTCCACGCGAGGCCTGCGCGCAGCACGAACACGATGCCTGTGAGCACGGCGCGATCAGGTATTGGCTTGCGTCCTGCATACCGGCGATTGCGCGGCGCAGCTTTGGGCAGCAGCGGTTCGATGAGTGCCCATAATTGGTCGTCTATAAGTTCCTTAGCCATGGCTTCCTGTCAGGGAAAACAAGACAGAAGTTAACACCAGAGCCAAAAAGTTAACAGCCCCTTTTTGTAATTCTGCAACAGTCTCTTAAGTGTCCACCGCGTGCAGTTTTCATTCATAGGTGCCCCAAAAGCACGGTGCTCGCCAGAGCGACGGATGTTTGAACCCCTCCTTCTCCGAACACCGATACCCACACGCTTCGCCACCAGTGATTGAACCTGCCCAAGGAGCACCCCGCGCTATCCGCGGACGACCTCCCTCCAAATTTGTACGCGCCTCGAACCACGTCGCCAACCCTGCTGAAAACGAGGTCGCGAAGATGCGGGTGGCCGCAACCGACGAAAATAGCTGTACAGAATGCGCAGCCAATTCACAGAAACTGAAGCAGTAAACACAAACACGCATGAAGCTGTGGCCTATGAATACGGTCGCACGGACCAGGTAGCTAATCCGTCAAAACCGCAGCCGTAAATACCTGTAAGGCCGTGCGGGTTCCTTAGCAATTGTGCTTGCCCGAGAGCGTACGGGGCGAAGCGTGTTCGTGTCAGGATTCGCGAGAAGGAGGGGTTCAAACATCCGTGGTTCTGGCGAGCACCGTGCTTTTGGGGCACCTATGAATAGAAACTGCACGCTGTGGACACTTAGGGTAGCGTGTTTGAAAGCGCTTTCTTTGCTTCGTTTCTTTGTCGCTTTGGACAAAGAAATGACGTGCCGCCACGCACAGTGGCTAATAGTGATAAAGAGAAAATCCGACTCTCGCATACCACCACGGCCGAAAGCACCAACCCGGCATAGACCCAGAACCGCTAACCCAGAACCTAGCAACCCAGCACCGACCCCGACCGCTCCCCCCAGAACCAACGCCCCCCAAAAGCCCCAAAACCCGAGCGCCAGCGAGCCCCTACGCTATTATCAACGTTTTCGCTCACAAAAAATGGCGCGCAAAGCCGCGCGCGAACGGCTCCGCAATGACATACCCCGATTACCTCAAGAAAGTCCTGACCGCGCGCGTCTACGACGTCGCCCGCGAAAGCGAACTCGAACCCGCCCGCAATTTGTCCGCGCGGCTGCACAACTCGGTCTACCTGAAGCGCGAAGACAACCAGCCGGTGTTCTCGTTCAAGATTCGCGGCGCGTACAACAAGATGGTGCAACTTTCCTCTGACGTGCTTGCACGCGGCGTGATTACGGCATCGGCGGGAAATCATGCGCAAGGCGTCGCTTATTCGGCCACGCGGCTCGGCTGCAAAGCCGTCATCGTCGTGCCGGTCACCACGCCCCAAGTCAAGATCGACGCCATGCGCGCGTTCGGCGGTCCAACCGTGGAAATCGTGCAGCACGGCGAATCCTATAGCGACGCGTACGACCACGCCGTCAAGTTGCAGGCAGAACGTGGCCTGACCTTCGTTCATCCTTTCGATGACCCCGACGTCATCGCCGGCCAAGGCACCGTCGCGATGGAAATCCTGCGCCAGCACCAAGGCCCGATCCACGCCATCTTCGTCCCCATCGGCGGCGGCGGGCTCGCGGCGGGCGTCGCGGCGTACGTCAAAGCGGTGCGCCCGGAGATCCGCGTCATCGGCGTGCAAGCCATCGATTCGTGCGCGATGAAGCAATCCATCGATGCAGGCGAGCGCGTCACGCTGGCCGAAGTCGGGCTGTTCGCCGATGGCACCGCGGTAAAACTCGTCGGCGAGGAAACATTCCGGCTATGCCGCGAGTTGCTCGACGAAGTCATTACGGTGGACACCGACGCCCTCTGCGCCGCGATCAAGGACGTCTTCCAGGACACGCGCAGCGTGCTGGAACCGTCGGGCGCGCTGGCAGTTGCGGGTGCAAAGCTATACGCGGAGCGCGATGGGCTGGAAGCGCAGACGCTGGTCGCCGTCACGTCCGGCGCAAACATGAACTTCGACCGGATGCGTTTTGTCGCCGAGCGCGCTGAAGTCGGCGAAGCGCGCGAAGCGGTGTTCGCGGTGACCATTCCGGAAGAACGCGGCAGTTTCAAGCGGTTCTGCGAGCTGGTCGGTACACGCAGCGTCACAGAATTCAACTACCGCATCGCCGATGCCCACGCCGCCCATATCTTCGTCGGCGTGCAGATCAAGACGCGCGGCGAAGCGGTGCAGATGGCGAACGCGTTTATCGAACACGGATTTGCTACGGTCGATCTCAGCCACGACGAGCTGTCGAAGCAACATATCCGCTACATGGTGGGCGGCCATTCGCCGCTCGCGCAAGACGAACGCCTGCTGCGCTTCGAATTCCCCGAACGCCCGGGCGCGCTGATGAAATTCCTTTCGTCGATGGCGCCGAACTGGAATATCAGCCTGTTCCACTACCGGAACCAGGGCGCGGATACGAGTTCGATTCTCGTCGGCGTCCAGGTGCCGGCATCGGATAACGCCGCGTTCGGGCAATTCCTTGCGACCTTGGGTTATCAGTGGTGGGACGAAGGTGCGAATCCCGTCTACAAGCTGTTCCTGGCCTGACGAGCGGACGTTTCGCATGGCCTTCACGCTGGACGACAAGCTGGTGGTCGCGATTTCATCGCGGGCGCTGTTTGATTTCGAAGAAGAGAACGAAGTCTATGAGACCGGCGACTTGCGCGAATACGAGGCGCTGCAGCGTTCGCGGCTTCATGTTCCGGCTAAACCCGGCATCGCGTTCTCGCTGATCGAGAAGTTGCTCGCGTTGAACGTGGACGGCGAGCGGCGCGCGGAAGTCGTGATCTTGTCGCGCAGTGATCCTATTAGCGGCTTACGCGCATTCAGTTCATGCAAGGAACACGGTCTGGCGATCGAGCGCGGGGTCTTTACGCGCGGTGAATCGCCGTTCCGGTATCTGGAGCCGTTCCGAGCCTCCTTGTTCCTATCGGCGAATTCCACCGATGTCCGCGCCGCCCTCGCCGCCGGCTTTCCCGCCGCGACGGTCGTGCCGCGAGCGCCGCTTGCCGCGAGCCGGTATCCTGACGAAATTCGGATTGCTTTCGACGGCGATGCCGTGCTTTTCTCCGACGAAGCCGAGCAAGTGTTCCAGGCGCAAGGCTTGCCCGCGTTTGTGGCGCACGAAGTCGGCAAGAAAGACCGGGCGTTGGCGAACGGCCCGTTGAAACCGTTGCTGGAAGCGCTTCACAAGCTGCAAAAACTTAGCCACGACACCACGCGGATGCGGATTCGCACGGCGCTTGTGACAGCGCGATCGGCGCCGGCGCACGAGCGGGCGATCCGGACGTTGATGGACTGGAACATCGAAATCGACGAAGCGATGTTCCTCGGTGGATTGGACAAAGGCCCGTTCCTGGGCAAGTTCGAACCCGACTTTTTCTTCGACGACCAAATTGGCCATTGCGATTCGGCCCGCGTCGTGACAGCGACGGGGCACGTCCCGAGCGGCATATCGAACGAATAATGAATACGCCCGAACACTCTCCCCTTGGCAAGCCGGTCCAGTACTTCGAACGATACAATCCGGCGCTGCTTTTTCCCATCGGCCGAAAGTCGGGGCGCGACGCGCTCGGTCTCACGGGTCCGCTACCGTTCTTCGGCACCGATATCTGGAACGCCTACGAACTGTCGTGGCTCAACCGCAAGGGCAAACCGCAGATCGCGGTGGCGACGTTTATCGTGCCGGCGGATTCGCCGAATATTGTCGAGTCGAAGTCATTCAAGCTGTATCTGGGATCTTTCTCACAGACGGCGTTTGATTCTATCGATGAGGTTCGTGCGGCGATTCGCAAGGACGTTTCCGCGGTTTGTGGCGCGAATGTGTCCGTGCAGCTTGTCGCACCTTATGAGTTTGCGTTGAAACTCAAGATGGAAGAGTTTGAGGGTTTATCGCTGGATCGGCTGGATCTGGATACCGATGTTTATTCTCCCGATCCCTCGTTACTGCGTGCATCTTTTGGTGAATCGCCGGTTGATGAGACGCTGTTTTCGAACTTGCTGAGATCCAATTGTCCGGTGACCGGGCAGCCGGATTGGGGCAGTGTGCAGATTCGTTATGTCGGTGCGCCAATTGATCATGCGGGATTGCTGCGATATATCATTTCTTATCGTGAACATACCGGGTTTCATGAGCAATGCGTTGAGCAGATATTTCTGGATGTGATGCGTGAATGCAAACCGGAACGCCTTGCCGTATATGCACGATATACACGGCGCGGCGGCTTGGATATCAATCCGTTTCGGACCAACTTTAATTTGCCACTGCCGGATAACGCACGGTTGGCGCGGCAGTAACCACTATTGATACGTAAAGGTGAAGGTAGCTCTCCCGAGCACACTCCCGGGCGTTAAATTGCCGGTCCGTATATATCTCGCCGTGAATGGAAGATGAATACCACCGGAAACGGTGCCTAAATCCAGCGAATTGGTAATCGCAGCGTCCGATCCCGTGTAGAAGATTGGAGCAGGTCCCAGGCGTACCAGTGCGTCATTATAAA
Organism: Caballeronia sp. LjRoot34; assembly: GCF_964253815.1. Taxonomy (NCBI): domain Bacteria; kingdom Pseudomonadati; phylum Pseudomonadota; class Betaproteobacteria; order Burkholderiales; family Burkholderiaceae; genus Caballeronia; species Caballeronia sp. LjRoot34. The sequence continues at coordinate 372,099 of NZ_CAXUSB020000001.1, read as the reverse complement.
GAATCTGAATTGCGATGCCTGAAGCAGTAGAACCGGGGGCGAGCGTCAGCTCCGTAGATTGATTCAGCGGTGTGGCCGCATCTGTCAAGGTGATTTGAGGCCTGGCATTGCTTTCACACTGGAGATCTATTCCAAAATTCGTTGGATAGGCAATGGCGCCTGGAGCCGGCAATTCGGAAACATGCACATTTTGCAGCGGCACCGCGATATCTGATTTTACGACGGAGCACGCGGCGACTGTCACTGGGTTGATGGTATAGCCCCAACTTAAAAGGCTATTCGCTGCGCTACCACCGTTCGCATACTCGGTGGTTGGCGCGCTGACATATGCGCCAAATTTGAAAGACCCCGCCGCGACGGCGCTAGCTGTCTTAACTAGTTCGAATGATCCTTGAAGCACGCTCACGCCAGTTTGCGCCACACCAAAATCAAACGTATTTGATGTGCCGCTGTACGAAATGGGCTTCATGACTGTTCCATCAATCGCGCGCATCCGGAAGCCGATCCCTTGCGTTATCCCCGGAAACACATATACATCCGAATATCCATCCACCAGTGTCGCAGACAACCCCTGCACCTGTGCGTACCAATGCACGGTTCCGTTGAATTTATTGGTACAGGTAATGGTGATAGAAAAACTAGCTTTTGCGCCAGGAATATCTTGTCCGACTGCTAGGTTAGTCGGCACGGAAACTGATGGCAAGTTGACAAACGCTGGCAGCGGAGCAGTGCAGTCACTATATGCAGAAAATACCTTTGTCGAAAATAACACCGCCAGCACAAACATCAGATAGCGAATATTGCGAATTGTGTGGCACAAGATCGTGTCCGTTTGATTATTTGAAACGTCGACGTATTACTTTGACAGGGGACTATAACCCGCAAAAGCCATTTCGCCATGTTCGCTGAAAAAAATCAAACTGCACCTGAAAAAGACTTTTTCATTTTGTGCATCCGGACATTCACCTTCGCGGATGCACTCTGATTTATATAAATCAGCTTTTACTTAGCCGGCCTTCTTATAAGCCACGCAATCCACTTCGACCTTGCAATCGATCACCATCGATGAAACCACGCAAGCGCGTGCTGGCGGATGTTCCCCGAAGTACTCTTTGAAGACCTTGTTAAACGACGCAAAATCCCGCGGATCGTCAAGCCAGACGCCGCATCGCACGACGTGCTCCGCGCCATACCCGGCTTCCTTCAAAATCGCGAAAACATTCTGAATCGCCTTATGCGATTGGGCAACAATCCCGCCTTCAATCACTTCGCCATTTTCCATCGGCGTCTGGCCGGAAACAAAAAGCCATCCGTCCGCTTCAACGGCCCTCGAAAACGGCATGACCGCGCCGCCTTGTCCTTTACCACCTTCCACGCCATATCGTTTCATTGCACATCCTCAACGTTAATCAAAAGTGCCCAAGCGCATCGAGTCTGGAACCCTCGCCACGCGCCACAAAATGTCCTGCTCGCAATCCTGTCACAGCGCCATCGAGATACGACAGCACCCCATTCACCCAAACCGCATCAATACCAGCAGCAGCCTGTCGAGGCTCGGCGAACGTTGCGGTGTCACTAACCTTGTCGGCATCGAAGAGAACGAGATCTGCGTGATATCCCACTTGAATCTGACCGCGCTCCGACAACCCAAACCGCCGCGCCGATAACCCCGTCATCTTCCGCACCGCTTCCTCAAGCGCAATCAGCGACGTATCCCGCGCGTAATGCCCCAACACCCGCGGAAACGCGCCCCATAAACGCGGATGCGGCAGCGGATCATTCGGCAAACCATCGGAACCGACCATTGTTGCGGGATGCGACAGGATCCGCCGCACGTCGTCTTCCGACATGTTGTGATAAACCGCCCCCGCCGGCTGCAAGCGCTTGCCCGCCTCCTGCTGCGTCACGCCCCACTCCGCCGCGATTCCCGAGATCAACTTCCCGGCCATCTCCGGATGCGGCTCCGACCACGTGATCGTGATCTCGATATCGCCGGTCACCTGCTTCAAATCGAGTGTCGATGAACTCCGGTTGTACGGGTAACAATCGCATCCGACCGGCTGACCCTCGCGCGTATTTTCAAGCGACTTCAACACCTCGGCGCTGCGCCCCCAGTTCGATGGCCCCGCGCACTTCAAATGCGAGATCACGACAGGCACGCGCGCGTGTTTGCCCACCCGATACGCCTCGCCCATCGCGTCGAGAATGGCGTCGAATTCGGTGCGCATGTGCGTGGTGTACAACGCACCGGCATGGGCCAGAGGCTCGGCCAGCGCCATCACTTCTTCCGGCGGTGCACTGAACGCCGAGCCATAAGCGAGACCGCTGCTCAACCCCAGCGCCCCGTGCGACAACGCTTCTTCCAACTGCGCGCGCATGCCATCGATTTCCTGCGCGGAAGCACCGCGATCCAGCCGGTCCATATGGTTGTTGCGCAACGCCGTGTGCCCGATCAACGCGCCCACATTCACGGCCGGCCGCGCCTCGTTCACCGCGTCGATATAAGCCGCGAAGGTCGGATAAGAGAAATCGCCCCTCTCCCCTAATAAATTCATCGGATCGGGCGGATCGCCCTTCAGCGTCACCGGCGACGCGCTGATGCCGCAATTGCCGACAATCACCGTCGTCACACCCTGCGATAGCTTCGGCAGCATCTGCGGGGACCGAATGACGTGGGTATCGTCGTGCGTATGGACATCGATAAAACCTGGCGCCAGCACGCGCCCTTCCGCCTCCACGACGTTCTCGGCCGTCCAGCCAGTTAGCTCGCCAATCGCCACGATCCGGCCATCTTTCACCGCCACATCGCGCTGAACCGCCGGCGCGCCCGTTCCGTCGATCACCCGCGCGCCTTTGATCAGCGTATCGACGTGTTCTCCATCCGATGCCATGCTCTATCACCTCACTATTCGCGCGTTGTTTGAGCGCAGGTTAATCGCCCAACGGCTGACGTTCATCGACACCGCCGCCTCGATACGCGTCCAGCGCATGTTTCATGCGCCGCAAAAGCTCGCGGCTCGTATCGCCTTGCTTCACGGCAAGTTCAGTGACGAGCAGGTCGAGCGCCATCAACATGGCGTATCGCGACGTCGAAGGCTTGTAGATAAAATCAGTTTCGTTCGCGATGATCGGAATCAGCCAGTTGGCCAGTTGCGCGAGCGGCGACGCGGGCGCGGTCAGCGCGATCACCCGCGCGCCATATTCCCGCGCGATCCGGCAACTCTCCACCATTTCGGGCGTCTGCCCCGTCACCGATAAAGCCACCACCACATGCTCACGCGAGAGCGTCGCGGCGACCATCCGCTGCAGCAAACCATCCTGATACGACGCCACCGGCCGGCCCAGCCGGACCAGGCGAAAACGCATTTCATCGGCTAAAGCGGTCGACCCGCCGCCCATGCCGAACACGTAGATCATCTGTGCATCGGCTAGCGCATCGGCGGCAGCGGCTATCGGCGCCGCTCGCAACGCGCCGCGATTGTGAGCGAGCGTGGTCTGGATATCGTCGAAAATACGGGCGGCGAGCGAATCGGCGGGATCGTCGGTGCCGGTTTCATCGTACGAACCGCCGCGCAGGAACCGCTGGCCGACCGCCGCCGCCTGAGCCAGCCGCAATTTAAGCTCGCGCACGTCATGGCACCCAACCGCCTTCGCAAAACGCGTCACCGTCGCAATGCTGACCTCGGCTTTTTTTGCGAGCGCACCAATGCTGGCGCGCGATGCGCCGGTCAAATCGTCGAGAATAAGCGCCGCGACCTTTCGTTCCGCCGAACGCAATTCGGGCGCGCGCTCGGCAATCCGGGCGACGATATCGAAGGCTGGTGGTTCGGACGACACATTCATGAAAACCCTTTCGGAGCGCTTGGTACTAAATAACAATGTCTCAGGCATCGTACTTTCTGTACCATTGTCGCGTCAATCTCGATATCAATCGAACCCAACAAAACAAGCCCCCGACTCTATACAACCGAACGATGGAGTAGCAGCACATGAAAGTTACAAACTATCAAAGCGCGACAATCGACCCTTTCGGCAAGGGTCTGGGCATGGTGCCGGGCGTCAGCGTGCATCTGGCGGATGCCGCGCGCCTTGACTGGAATCTGCTGGACGAGGACGTGAGCCTGCCGGCCGCCGTGCTGTACGCGGACCGGATCGAGCACAATTTGAAGTGGATGCAGGCCTTCGTGGCGGAATACGGCGTAAAACTCGCGCCGCACGGCAAGACGACCATGGCGCCGCAATTGTTTCGACGCCAGTTGGAAGCCGGCGCGTGGGGCATCACGCTTGCCACCGCGCATCAAGTGCGGGCGGCGTATCGCGGCGGTGTGCATCGTGTGCTGATGGCGAACCAATTGGTCGGCAAGCGCAACATGGGCATGATCGCGGAATTGCTGACCGATCCCAATTTTGAGTTCCATTGCCTCGTTGATTCGGCGGACAACGTCGATCAGCTCGGCACGTTTTTCAGCGATGTGAACAAGCAGGTGAACGTGCTGCTCGAACTGGGCGTAGCGGGCGGCCGAACCGGCATCCGCGACGACGCGCAGCGCGACGCAGTGCTGGCCGCCATTGCACGCTGGCCCGATGCCGTGAAGCTCACCGGCGTCGAGATTTACGAAGGCGTGCTGCAGGACGAATCCAAGGTACGGGCTTTTCTACAGAACGCGGTGGACGTAACGCGCGCGCTGGTCGCCGACGGCAAGATCGAACGCAAGCCGGCCATTCTCTCGGGCGCGGGGTCTGCCTGGTACGACGTCGTCGCCGATGAATTCGCGAAAGCGAATAGCGATGCAATCGAAGTGATCCTGCGTCCGGGCTGTTACCTGACGCATGACGTGGGCGTGTACAAGAAAGCGCAGAGCGAGATTTTCGCGCGCAATCCGATTGCGAAGAAAATGGGCGAAGGGTTGAAACCGGCGCTGCAATTGTGGGCCTATGTGCAGTCGATTCCGGAGCCGGATCGCGTGATCATCGGCCTGGGAAAACGCGATGCCGCCTTCGACGCCGGCATGCCCGAGCCCGCTCGCCATTTCCGTCCGGGCACGCAATGGCCGCGCGACATCACGACCGATGAAGGCTGGGAGATCTTCGGCATGATGGATCAGCACGCCTACTTGCGGATCAAGCCGGGCGACGACATCAAGGTCGGCGACATGATCGCGTTCGACATCTCGCACCCCTGTCTCACCTTCGACAAATGGCGCCAGATTCTGGTCGTCGATACAAAATATCGCGTGAAGGAAGTGATCGAAACGTCGTTCTAGGCTTCGTCGGAGACGGCGCTGCCCGGCTCGCCTGGGCTGTTCAGTTCGGCGGTTCCGGCGGTAACTTCCTGGATGCGCTGCTCGAGCGCGCGCAGCGCGCCGGAGAGCGCCGTGACGGCGTCGTCGGGAAGGGTCGACAGTGTCTCGTGAAGGAAGGTATTGCGGCGCGGCATGCCGGCTTCGGTGACGGCACGGCCGGTATCGGTCAGGACCACATTCGATACCCGGTTGTCACGCTGATCAACACTACGCGCAATCCAGCCCAGCGCCTCCAGCGTCTTCAACTGCCGCGTGAGCGCGCCCGGGTCCACGCGCAGCCTCTCAACCAGCCGCTTCTGCGACAACTCGCCCGCATGATCGTGCAGCGCGAGCAGGATGCGCCAGCGCGGCATCGGATGGCCGACCTGCGATTCGAACGCCTGCATGAACGCACGATAAGTGCGCCCGAACTGCTGTATGAAGGCGATACGTTCCGTCTCGTCCATGCTGAGTGGTTCCCGGCTGACTGCTTTGGTGCTGATTACTTCCGTGTTGCGCGTTCGCGCGTCGTTCGTGGCAGTGGTGCTGGTGGTGCCGTCGGCGTGCTTGCTTTCTGCTGTCGAGCTCATTCCGCCACAATCGTCGGTTCGATCTTCGCGCCCTTCAGGCGCACCGGCGGTACGCGACGCGATTGCCACACAGCCAGCACCGCCACAACCGCCGCCACCGCCAGACCGATGTGAATGGCCGCAACCAGCGACTCGCGTGCCGATTCAAGCAGCATCGCGCCGTTATGACCCGCGGCCGCGAGTTGCGAAAGCAGCGTGGCTTGCGCGTCGTGGTTGATGAGAATCTGCGGATCGCTCAGGTCCCCGAGCCAGTGAGTGGCGCTGTCCTTGTCGAGCGCGAGCTGCACGCCGCTCGCATACAGATGGCCGATCAGCGTGCCGGTCAACGCCGTGCCGATCATCCCGCCAATCATGCGCAGCGACTGCAGCAGCGCCGTCGCAATCCCCAGATGTTCCCTTCCCGCGGTCAACTGCGCGAACACGGTCAGGTTCGGCATGACAAAACCCAGCCCCATTCCGCCCAGCACCATGAACATCATCAACAGCGGACGCGGCATTGAGCGCGTGGCGATCACCACGCCGAGACACGCCACCGCGAGCAGCGCGAAACCGACAAACAGCATGGCGTTGGGATTCTTCACGCGCGTCACGATCCGGCCATTCACGATACTGCCGATCGTAATGAACACCACCAGCGGCGTGATCATCAGACCGGCGTCTTTCGGCGACATGCCAAAACCGCCCTGAAACAGCAAAGGCGCGTAAAACAGCAGCGAAAACATGGCGAAACCGCCAAGAATCGCCAGCGTAAAGAGCGCGGACAGGCTCTTGTTGCGGAACATATCGACGGGAAGAATGGCGTAATCGCAGCTACGTTCCCATTTCCAGAGCGCATAGCTGGACGCAACGCTCGCGGCCAGCAGCAGCAACGACTCGGCCGACAAGCCGTGCTTCGGCAACATTTCGACAAACAGTTGCAACGAACCCAGCGCAATCGCGATCAGGCCCGCGCCTTGCCAGTCCAGACGCATCTTGCCCTCGTGCTTGATGTGCCGAAGGTGCGGAAGGAAGCGCCAGACGAAAAACACTGACAGCAGGCCGACCGGCAGATTTACGTAGAACACAGAGCGCCAGCCGTAGTATTGCGTCAGAATCCCGCCAAGCGAGGGCCCGACTGCGTTCGCAATACCGAACGCCGAACTCATCATCACCTGCCACCGCAGACGCACGACGGAGTCAGGAAACAGATCGGCAATGCACGCAAACGCGGTCCCGACCAGCATGCCGCCGCCAATGCCCTGAAGTCCGCGCGCGAGCACGAGGAACAGCATATTGTTGGCGAGGCCGCAAAGCGCGGACGCAACGGTGAACACGACGATAGACGCGATCACGAACGGTTTGCGGCCGTAATAGTCGCCGAGCCGGCCGAAAATAGGCACGGTAATGACGGACGTAAGCAAGTACGAGGTAGCGACCCAGGCGTAAAGGTCAAAACCCCTGAGTTCGGCGACGATGGTGGGCAACGCCGTGCCGACCACGGTTTGATCGAGTGCGACCAGCATGGTCACGAAGCAGATGCCCAGCATCGCCATCAACGATTCGCGAAACGGGAGCACTTGTCCCGCAGAGTGCTGCTCGGCAGTATGAACGGCCATTTTTTGATACCGCAATGATTGACTTATCAACAGAATGTGAATCATAGCACGCTGAAAGGCTCTAATCCAAGGCCAGACGCCTTCTCAACCTTTTTCTGAAATTGCCATGGAACCGACGCCGATCGCCGCTTCGCCCCTCTCGCAGGAAGATCTCGCGACCTTGCGCCGTGCCAAGGAAGCACTGGAAAGCCCATCGCTGACGATGAAACTGGCGAGCGTGGTTGGCTCGCCCATCGAAAAGCTGATGGCGCGGATGCCGAACGTCGCGCAGGAAAAAATCGACGACGCAACCCAGGCAGCGCTCAAAAAATGTCTGCAACTCGCGCTGCGCACGCTGAGTAAAAGTACGGTTGACGGCGTCTTGCTGCCACCCGAAAAACCGCACAACCTGATGCACAAGCTGGCCGTCGCGACAACGGGCGCAGCGGGCGGCGCGTTTGGGCTGTTCGCGTTGCCGGTGGAATTGCCCGTCACGACCACGCTGATGTTCCGTTCGATCTGCGACATTGCGCGCAGCGAGGGCGAAGACGTGCATCTGATCGACACCCAGTTGCAATGCCTGATGGTGCTCGGCATGGGCGGCCCGAGTTCGAGCGACGATGCCGCCGATATCGGCTATTTCATTGTGCGTGGGACCTTGGCGCAGTCGGTATCGAAGGCGACGAGCGAGCTGGCGTCGAAGGGTTTGAGCGGACACGGCTCGACCGCGTTGCTCAAGTTCTTGCAGACGGTGGCGTCGCGGTTCTCGGTGCAGGTCAGCGAACAAGTTGCCGCCAAGTCGATCCCGGCAATCGGCGCGGTGCTCGGGGCCATGGTCAACACGGTGTTCATCGATCACTTCCAGCAGATGGCGCATGGGCATTTCACCGTGCGCCGACTGGAGCGGGAATATGGGCAACTGGCCGTCGAGCGCGCTTTTCAGACCATCGATATAGCGAGCGGGAAGTGAACCGCCAGCTTGTCTACTTTCTACAATGCTTCCACGGCTTGCGGAGCCGTCACCCGGCGCGCGAACTCCGCCGCCTGCTCCAGCGCGCGGTTAGCCTCAGGCACAAACGGCGCGAACATCTGGAAGACGTGCGGCATTTTCGGCCAGATCTCGAGGTCCACGTTCACGCCGGCCGCACGCGCTTTCTCGGCCACGCGCGTGGAATCGTCAAGCAGCACTTCGGTATCGCCGACCTGGATGAAGAGCGGCGGCAAACCGTCGAACCGCCCATAGAGTGGCGACACGTACGGGTTACGTACATCGGCATCGCCGGTATAAAGCTTGCCCGCCGGCGCGAATGCTCGACCGTAGAACATGGGATCGAGGCCATCGTTGGTCGTCATCGACGCGCCGGTCGCCGCCAGATCCGTCCACGGCGCAAACAACGCCGCGCCTGCGGGAAGTGAATCGCCTGTATCGCGTAAAGCCAGCAACGTCGCGAGCGCGAGACCGCCCCCGGCCGAATCGCCGGCTATCACGATGGACGCAGGCGGCACGCCATCGGCCAACAGCTTTCGATAAGCAGTCAGTGTGTCGTCCAGCGCGGCGGGAAACGGGTGCTCGGGGGCAAGCCGGTAATCGAGGGAAAAGGTCCGCGCGCCTGACCGTCTCGCGAGGGGAAACACGAGCCCGCGATGCGTCGCGGGCGAGCAAAAATAATAACCGCCGCCATGCAGGTACAGGATCGTGATGCCAGACGGCTGAGCGGGCAACAGCCACTCACCGCGAAGCGGGGCATCGTCCTGGCCGTATCGCTCTTCAAGACGCCAGCCCGACGGCACTTTCGGCAACCACGCGCGCTTCGACGTCAACGCTCGCGCTCGCGCAACATCGATACCCGGCTTAGCCGTTTCGGGGCGCATCCGGCGACGTAAAACCCAGCAGGCCAATGCACTTTGCCAACTCATGGCGACTCCTCTTTCGATGAACGTCAATAGTACGATCGTTCGCGAAGTCGCGTATAGAGAAGAGACGCCCGCAGTGCGTGTCCTGCAAACCAAACGCCTTGTCAGTTCGCCGGCATTACCTGGCCGCGAATCTCTCCGGTCGGGTTCTTCTCGGTGTGGATATTGAAGTAGTACTGCCCGGCCATCAGGTCGGTGGACTGTTGCTCAGAAAGCGTGGCCTGGCCGGCGATTGGACTGGGCAGCGCGTTCTTGTCGATAGCAACCTGCACCTTCGCGTTCTGCCCCACGGGCGCGGGGCCGTGGAAATGGGCCATGGTCGCGGGACCCGACAAGTCAGCGTACGTCACGGTCCACTGCAGCGTCTTCGTGGTGGTGTCGAAGGTGGCTTTCAGCACCCCATGACCCTTGCTCACGCGCGGCGGCACTTCACTCGACGGTTGCAGGTTCGCTTGCAAAGCGACGGTATCGGCGAAAGCTGAGCTCGACGCGATTGTCGCGACAGACGACATCAACACCATGCTCAAACCCAACACGCTGTTACGCAGACGAAATCTCGTGAACATGTTTGCTCTCCCCTGGGTGACTGACGAGCGGACGAGTCGTCTGCTCATCGACGCGCCATGGTAGTGCATTTTGCTTGTCAAGCCCTTACCCACGAACCCGGGTAGCCGATACCGGGCTGGAAATGCGAAAAGGCGCCTTGCGGCGCCTTTTCGTTACAACATCAAACTTTCAGCAATTTAGAAGCGGTGACGGATACCCGTCGATACCACAACCTGGTTGCCGTGAACCGAGTTGGCGTTCGTGCCATAAATCTGCGCTTCAGCACCTTGCTTACCAAGCTGAACGATGCCTTCAGCATAGATGTCCGTACGCTTCGACAACGAATAGTCCGTCTGCAAGCCAAACTGATGGAACTTCATGTGGTCGTTGTTGTTCGGACCGGCGGTGTAACCCTTCACGTCGGTGTACGTATACGCGGCGCCAAGTGCCAATGCCGGCGTCAGTGCATAACGTGCATTCACTTCATAGTTGTTGAAGCGCGCCGTGGAATCGCCCACCGCGAACTGGAAGCGGCTTTGCGTCCATGCACCGCCAACCGTCACCGGCCCGATCGCGTAGTTGCCGCCAACACCGTACGTGCGTTGCGTCTGCACTGACGCGCCCGCACTTTGTGCCACCAGGTTCGTCCCAGCGCCGTTGTCCGTCATCGCACCGCCAGCGAGGTTGGAGTCAGGATTTTGCAGTTGCAGGTAAGCCGCTGCAATCTTGAACGGACCGTTTGCGTACTGTGCGCCAGCGCTGTACGCACGGTTGTTACCGAATCCACCAGCCTGGTTCGAGAAGCCATACAGACCGCCAAACGTGAAGCCGGAGTAGTTCGCGCTTTGGTACTTGACCGAATTGTTGACGCGGAACGAGTTCTGCGTGTTGTCATTGTCGAACGGATGCGCGAAGTACGTACCACCCCAGCTACCGGTAGCCGTCATTGGGGCAAGATAGTCGACTACGGAGTCGTACTGACGACCCAACGTTACCGTGCCGAACTGAGCAGTCGAGATACCTGCGAATGCCTGACGACCGAACTCAGTACCGTTGGTGCCGCCGTTCTGCTTTTGAAGCGCCGAACCATCGCCCATGCTGAAACCGCTTTCCAACGTGAAGATTGCCTTCATGCCGCCACCGAGGTCTTCCGTGCCCCTCAGGCCCCAACGGCTGCCGTTGAGGTTGCCGCTCGACAGGCGGAATGCTGCAGCGCTGCCCTTGGCAACGTTCGTAGCAGCTTCATTGTTCACATAGCTGAAACCAGCATCGATAAGGCCGTACAACGTAACGCTGCTCTGCGCATTTGCGGCGGTCGCAAAAGAAGCGGCAACGGCCGCGACGATCAGAGTCTTTTTCATGTGTGATCCCTTTAATGAGTCTGACGACTCGACTGGTTGCATAACGCGACGCCTTCCTGCGTAACACCAAGGCGACTCGTTTCCGGTCTTCACCGGACACCGTGATTCGGCTGAAACAAAGTTTAGGGCGCTGGCTTTTAACCAAACCATCAAGACGCACACAAAAGGCTTTTTGAATAAATCAAAAAATGGGGTTCGTTTTCGCACAAACGCTTGTTCCGTCAGGCATTCGTGTTATCTCGAATTAACCTCTGGATACCTAATTAGTTGAACGCGTTGCAGAGTTGCGACAGTAGCAACTGCGCGACACAAACGCGCTTTCATCGGCTTTCGTCTTATTCCTATTTCACCGACAACCCCACCGCATTAGCATCGCGCACGCGAGTGAGGCTTGAGAAAGAGCGCCCTCACCCGTGTCTTTTTCGGCCCCGAGGCGTGACATACACGGGGCGACTCTTTGTTCATCGGTTGGTCAATGAATCATCTTCAAGCCATGCGCGTCTTCGTGAAAGTCGCTGAAACCGGGTCATTCGGCCGGGCTGCGGCTGCGCTCGATTTATCGAACGCTGTCATCACGCGTTACGTCGCGTTGCTCGAGGCGCACCTCAATACGCGACTGCTCAACCGCACGACGCGAAGCGTGTCGCTCACCGAAGCCGGCGCGTCGTACGCCGAAGGCTGCCGGGCGGTGATAGAACAGGTCGAGTCGATTGAATCGACGGTCTCGCAAACATCGTTCGATCCCTCCGGCACGCTGAAGCTCGTGGCATCGGCGTCGTTCTCACTGTTCGGACTCACGCCGCTGCTGTGTGAGTATCGCGACGCGTTTCCCAACGTGAAACTGCGTCTCACGCTGCTGCATCGGCCAGTGGATCTGGTGGATGAGGGTTTCGACGTTGGTATTGTCGTGCCGCGCATGGTGAACAGCGGCACGTTGATCAATCGGCCCTTGTTCAAGGTGACGCCGGTCATTGTGGCCGCACCGGATTACCTCGCGAAACACGGCGTACCGCTGCGGCCCGCTGATCTGGCCGCTCACGCGTTCCTGTCGCCATCAGCGGACATACACGGGTCCACGTGGTCGTTCACGGGCGCGACCGGTGAGGACGAGGATATCGTCATCGATCCGGATTACACGGTCAACAATTCGCAAATGCTTCGACAAGCCGCGCTGTCCGGCATGGGCGTCACGGCACTGCCGGAAAGCCATGTCGCGGACGATCTTGAACAGGGCACGCTCGTGCGGTTGCTCACTGACTACGCGGTGAGTAACGCGGACAAGGAAGTCTCGCTGGTGTATCCAGGACGCCGTCACGTGTCCGCAAAAACGCGTTCGTTTGTTGATTTCGCGCTCGCGCATTTCAGGAAAGACACGGCGATGAACGCCTTGTTTTAACGGGCTTGAAAACGCAGGCATGACGAACAAACGGGCCGATTCCAATCTGCGTTGAAATTGGCCCGTTTTGTTTGCAGCGCCTGGTTGAAACTTCAGCGCTCGATCACCATGCGTTTAGCCGCCGGCAAGAAGACCGGTGCTGCAGCACCAGACTAACGCCCCGATCCGCAAACATCACGCCATCTCCGCACGTTGCGCTTCAATCCGCTCGAGTAGAACCTCGCAGCGCACGATCAGCGCTGCGCCATCCTGGCGGCGAAGGCCGTCCGGTTTGTCGACGAGATCACGTCGGAACCTGTCGAGGGCAATCTGCAACGGCCGGTACTGCAAAATGCTAGCCGCTCCGATCACCCGGTGATGCCACTCGCGCAACTGCGCCACGCTGCCGCCATTGAGCAAGGTTCTGAGCGTGTCGAGATCGTCACGGAATGACGACACGAATGCGTCGAGCAACGCCTTGACCGTGGTCCCGCTGCCCCAGAGTTGCGTCATGTAGTCCAGATCGATCTCATCGGTTTCTGCGTCGAAGGTATCAACATCCCGTTCCTCGACAACAACCGGTTCCGGCGCCGCTGATGCGCTGTCCATGACACGCCATCGATTCAAATGGTCGCGCAACGTGACGAGCCGCGTGGGCTTGATGAAGCAGTCGTCCATGCCGGCGTCGCGGCACATGGACAACTCCTCGGGCGCCGTGCTCGCGGTAATGCCCAGGATCGGCAATCTCTTCGACAACCCCAGTTCGCTCGCGCGCACGCGCCGCGCCAGTTCATAGCCAGTCATGTTCGGCATGTGGCAATCGGTGATGAGAAAGCCGTAGTGCGTCTGCTTGAGTGCCGCGAGCGCCTCCACGCCGTCCTGCACCACGTCGCACGCAAAGCCCAGCAGCGCCAGTTGATGGCGGATCAGTTCCTGATTCACGGGATGATCTTCCGCGACGAGCACAAGCCGCCCCATGCGGATTGCGCGCTCGCGATCGGGCGGCTCGTTGTTTGTATCGATACCGCGCGTTGCACGCGAGACAAGCTGAGGCAACCCCGTCAACGCGGCCACGCATGCAGCGCCCAAACCGCGCCAGGAGATTGGATTGACGCTTACGCGAATGTCGTTGTCCAGAATGCGATAACCCGTGGGTTTCGGTTTTTCCGTGACGTGAATCACGCGCGTTTTCAGTGGCAGCGCTTGCGGATGGGTGTCGCTGAGAAACACGAGATCGATGCCGTCGAAGGTATGCGGATCACGCAGCGCGGCGTCGTCGCTGGACCGGATTGCCAGCTTGAGGCCGAGCGCCTGACCATAGTCAACAAGCGCACGCGCCACCCGCTGATCGTCGATAGCGATAATCCCGCTCTTGCCCCGCAAGCCATCGATCTGATAGTTCGCCGTTTCGACCGGCATATCGAGCCGCACGATCATTCGCGTGCCCACGCCCACCTGGCTTTGCAGCTCCAGCGTTCCGCCCATCAGTTCGACCAGCTTGCGACAGATCGTCAACCCGAGGCCCGTGCCACCGAAGCGGCGTGTAGTAGACGACTCCGCCTGCACGAACGGCTCGAACAGACTCGCCTGGGCCTCAGCCGCAATCCCGATCCCTGTGTCTTCCACGTTCAATTCGACGGTCTGCACGCCGTGCGCGCTCTCGACCAGATTCACCGTGAGCGCGACCTCGCCTTTCATCGTGAACTTGATAGCATTGCTTATCAGATTGAAAAGCACCTGCCGCAGCCGAACGCTGTCACCGCGCAAACTCGCGGCAATATCCGGCGATACATCCACCCGCACGCGCAATCCTTTTTCGTGCGCGCGCCCCGCGAGCAAACCGATGGCGTTATCGACCAGTTCACGCAGGTCGATCGGCATGGATTCAATGGTGAGACGCCCCGCCTCGATCTTCGAATAGTCGAGCAGGTCGTCGAGAATCTGCAGCAACGCGCTCGCCGAGTCCTGGATCATGCCGAGCATCTGCGATTGATCGGGATTGAGCGGTGTGTTCTCGAATACCTCCACCAGTCCGAGCACCCCGTTCATGGGGGTACGGATTTCGTGGCTCATCATCGCGAGAAAATCATCCTTGGCGCGGGAGGCCGCTTCCGCCGCATCGCGCGCCGCGGCGAGTTCGTCGGCCCGCGCGCGCTCGACACTGGCGTCGACCCAATAGCCATTCCAGACCACCGATCCGTCCGCCTCGCGGTGCGCCACGAGATGCGCGCGAATCCAGTGGCGGCCTTCGTCGACGATCGAGCGAAACTCCATGTGAACCGGATCCAGCGTGAGCGCCGAACGTTCGATCGCCTCGCCCAGACCGCGCTTGTCGTCGGCGTGAATCAGTGATAGACCCGCCACCTGGTCGCTGCCGAGCGCCGCGAGATCAGTGCCGAATAAATGACGCGTATCGCCGCCGATGTACGGGAAGCTGTACGCCCCATCCTTCGTGCGCCGCAACTGAAACACGACGGCCGGCAGGGAGCGTGTGACGTCGTGCAGGCGGCGTTCGTTTTCGCGCGCGCGCATTTCCGCGTCGCGAATGTCCGTGATGTCGATCATCGTGCCGACGACACCCGCCATTGCCCCATTCGCCGCCGCGAATGCGCCGGTCCAGAAGAGCCCGTGACGCAGCGCGCCGTCGCGATTGTGAAACGTGATTTCGATCTGCTCGCGCCGCCCGTGCTCGATACTCATGCCCACGAGATCATGCAGGCGCTGGCTGTTATCAACCCCCCACGACTGAACCTCGAGCGTCGTGCGTCCGATAATGTCCTCGCGCTTCAGCCCGAGCGTCTTTTCGAACGCGCGATTCACCGCGATGTAGCGATTCTCCCGATCCTTCGCGACCAGCGGATACGGCACCACCTCCATCATGGTCTGCTGGAAACTGAGTTGCGTAGCGAGACGCTGCTCCGTTTCCACGCGCCGTGCCATTTCGCGCTGGAGGAGGACGAACGCCCGCAACGTGACCGCCAGCACCACGGCAATAGCAATCAGCGCCGGTAGCAGCCGCATGGCATTGACGCTCCAGCCGCTTGCCGGCGGGTCGAGCGCTGCCCGGCGGACGGCGAGGATGCTCTGTTTGTCGGCGTCCGACATGGCGCTCAACGCACGGTCGATCAGTGGCACGAGACGGCCGAATTCCGGACGCAGCGCGAAGCTCATATGCTCGAAATTGCCGGCCGGCCCGACGATCTTCAACTCGTCCTCGTAACGCGCGGCGAGAGCGATATCGACAGTAACGAGATCGCCGACGAACAAATCCGCCTTGCCCCGGACCACGCGGTCGAGCGCGGCATTCAGGTTGGGCGCGATGATAAGCGCGGCGCCCGACGGCAAATTGCCAAGCCGCCCGCTAGCCGCCAGCCGCGCCGTCACGACGATCCGCCGCGATGACGCCTGCTCTATACCATTCATCACCGGTTCGCCCAGCCGCCCGACTATGACGAGCGGATAGTCCACCACCGAGCCGGTCGGGATTCCGCCGGCAAGACGCGGCGTCTCGCGTTCGGTAGTCGCTACCATGTCGATCTGCCCGCGAGCGAAGGCGTTCAACACATCGCCCCAGTCCTGATACACACGCCGCTCGAGATCGATATCCAGCGCCTTCGACAAATAGCTTGCGTATGCCATTGCGATGCCTCTCGACTCGCCGCTGGAATCCACATAGGTGAACGGCGCCCAACTGGCGTCGACGCCGAGCGTAAGAGGCGGCAGCGAGTGCAAATAGGCGCGCTCGTCGGCGCTTAGGCTCAGCGTCTGCGGCTGTTCGGTACCGGTGCTTCCGGGAATGGGTTCTGAGCGGCGAGCCTGGGATTCGTCGCGGGTCAGCGTCGAATAGTCTTGCGTAGTTTGTTTCGCGGGTTGAACACGCAAGGGTCCGGCTGAAACGCCCGATGCTGCCCACACGAGCACCAACAGCGTCATCAGGCGAACCAGACGGAGGATGGAGGGAGAGGACATGATGTTCGCGCTCGTTACGACAGCTGCTTATCGAGCGCGCCGTCGATACCGAGCGCGCCGTCGATACGGCCGACGTGTGTCAGCGGCTCGCCGTTACTCGAAGCGCCGCGCTGGAGCATGGGATGGACGAGGCCTGCCAGCACGCCGCCCGCAAGGGGCGCCGCCCAAAACATCCAGAGCTGATCCAGCGGCCAGCCAGCCACCACGAGCGCGACGCCAGTGGAACGAGCCGGGTTCAAAGACGCATTTGTCACCGGAATGGCGAGCAGCGAACACAACGCCAGCGACAGCCCGATCAGCACGGCGCCGCTCAAACGCGCTTGCCGGTCAGACTCGACACAGAGATTCACGAGGACAAAGACGAAGGTCGTCAGCGCCTCGACGATCAGCGCCGCGTGCAGTTGATATCCGGCCGGCGAATGAGCCCCGTAACCATTGGCGCCGAATGCGATGAGATGGGGCGAGACACCCGGGCGTGCGCTCGCAACGACATATAGGAGCCACGCGCCGGCGGTCGCTCCCCCGACCTGAGCAGTGATAGCCGGGATCAGGTCCCGCACGGGAAAACGGTTGGCGACGGCAAACCCGACGGTGACCGCGGGATTGAAATGAGCGGCGCAAACGGGACGTAGAACGTAGACCAGCGTGGTTGCCGCAAGGCCGAAGACCACCGCCTGGCAGACGAGTCCGATGTCGGGGCGAAAATTACCACTCGCCAGTGCGATGCTGCCGCAGCCGAAGAAGACAAGCGAAAAGCTTCCCACGCACTCGCCTATCAGTTTCTTGAACATCCCGTCACCCCGTCTGAAATTCGCCCTCGGCCGACACACGTCCGACCGCACAGAAAAAATTGGCTGGGTCACGCGCGTTGGCGAAGTAAAGCGTTCAAGTCTGGAGCGAAAGGCGAACCTATTTAATCAGAGCGTTCCTAAACATTTCTGAGAAACAACGCGTGTCCGTTTGTTGCCTATGCGATTCCGGTGGTGTCGGTTGGAACGGGAATTTCAACGTGGTTTGAACGTGGTTTCGACGTTATGCGAGGCCAATTTGCCTCAAGTAGTCGATCAATTCAGTCTCGCTTCTCAGCCCAAGCTTACGCATCGCGCTGCGCCTTTGCGTGCCAATGGTTTTCACGCTGCGCTCCAGGCGTTGCGCAATGCTGATCAGCGACAAGCCGCTCGCGTACAACTGGAAGACTTCCCATTCGCGGGCGCTTAGTACGCCGGCGCGACCGGTGACATTGACGAGTTCGTTGCCCAGAAGCGCCCCCGCGTGCTTCGAGACGAAACGTCCGCCATCGACCACCTCGACAACCGCCTGGTTCAGCGCTTCCATGCAATCGCGCTTGTCGATCAGGCCGTCCACGCCCAGTTCCAGCAACCCTGACAGCATTTGGGGCTGAGCGATCATGGTCACAATGATCACTCGCGGCCGCCGTGCTTGCCTCAGGAAACGTCGTAGATACGCTATGGCATTGTTTTCGCCGTTGATACCCCGCATGCCAATGTCGGATATCACGACCTCGCACGGAAAGCTGTCTATCCGGTCTGCGAGCGATTCAGTATCTGCAGCCGTAGCCACTACCTTTACTCGCGGATCCCGCTCAAGCCAGATGCGGATCCCCTCTCGCACGACCGCATGATCGTCTGCCACGATAATCCGGATTTTCGAATCCATTTTTGTTTTATACGCCTGGTACGTGATGGCCCACGTGTCTCCTGGACCTGATGTATACAAGTCGTGCTTGTATTGCGACGGCTTTTAATGCCGTTGGCTAAACTCCCAGCCGTTGTGCCTGGACCAGGCCACTGTCGAATGCAAACCGGTAAAGCTCGGCATCCGTCAATAACTCGAGCTTGCGCATGGCGGCGCATTTTTGCGCGCTGATTGTCTTGACGCTGCGACCGAGTTCGCGCGCAATTTCGGTGACATTGCCACCGCGCGCATAGCGAGCAATGACGTCCAGTTCGCGGCGCGTGAGTTTCTGTCGAATGATGTCCACCCGGTTTGCCGAACTCGCGTCCGCGAGCAGTGCGCGCACTGACGGTCCAAGATAATCCTCGTGCGCGAGCACCGTCACGATAGCCACATAGATAAGCTCTAGCCGGTCCTGCTTGCTGACTACCGCGTTGGCGCCCGCATCAAGGGCGCGCGAGATCAGGTCCGCATCCGTTGTCATGGATAAAACGACGATTGCCGCTTTCGGATGATGTTCGACGATGTATTTGATCAGATCGATACCATCACCATGCTCGCCGCCCGGCATGTAAAAATCCATGATGACGACGTCGCATTCCTGCTTCTCGAGTGCTTCCACCAGCCCGGTTGAATCCTGCGCCCGAGACACAATTTCAATGTTCTGCACATTAGCGATCAGGCGCTCGATGGCAAGAACAACTAATGGATGATCGTCCGCTACCGCCAATTTGATTCGTTGAGTGAACGCAATCATTTACTAACCTCTTCTAACCTGAAATTCGCCCAGGTGATGCGTCCGCTCGCGGCGGGTTTCAATTTACCGGTGGTTGCACGGCCCGCTGAAGGATCGTTGATTCGCGCCGTCATCGACATAAGATGCCTCCGAAAGCCTTTCGCAATCTGCAACATCACGTCATTCCGTGCGCACGTGCAAACGCGAATAATCCCGGATCGTTCTGGACCCCGAGCTTGCCCATGGCGTCGCGTTTCTGACGGCTGATCGTGCGGACATCGCGCTTCATGAAACGCGCGATCTCGGTGATCGACAAACCGCTCGCGAACATCCGCACGACTTCGATCTCTCGCGGCGAAAGGCGCGGGCCCTCTCCTAGTGCGTCGGTTTCTGCTCCGGCCACCGCCAGCGCCGAGACGATCGACGTGCTCAGGTAACGGCGTCCAACGCCTGCAAACTTGACCGCTGCCGCAAGCTCGTCCATGGACTCGACCTTGTTGAGCAAGCTCATTGCGCCAGCGGCCAGGATTGAACGGAGGATTGCGACGTTGCTCATGCTGGTTAGCACGACAATGCTGATGGCCGGCCAGTCCCGCCGCAAGCGCTTGATGAGACGCAGGCCGTCTTCCGCCTGCGAGCCTTGCTCGGGCATGGCGAAGTCGGTCACCAGCACGTCGCATGGTGTGTACACCAGCAGCCTCAGCAGCTCTGCAGCGCTTGCAGCCTCGGCCACGACTTCCAGATTTTCATCCATGCTGAACGTCGCTCGAATGCCGAGCAAAACGAACGGATGATCGTCTGCCAGAACGATTCGCAGTTTCAATGCTGCCTCTCAGTTTTTTTTGTATGCACTTCGGGTTGAATCCGCGCCGAGTGGCAACAATCAATTTGGTAATGCGCCGTTGCACATAAGAACACGGCGATAAGCCGCTCCATATAGGAACACTCTCAATGTTCCTGCTACACAGTGCGTCACTTCCAAGAGTTGTCTTATTGCACGCGGGTCGGTGTGCTCACTTGCGTGGCTTGTGCCTGCTATGGGCGACTTATGTCCGGCATGCTGCATCGCGCGGTTCAACGAGGATCAGAGTAGTTTTTAAGTGCCCGACGATTCCATACGAATTGTCCTAATCCTCTCGATCTAGAAACGATGCTCTAATTAGTTGCGAAATACGCAATCCGACGATGCGCACGGAGGACGGCTATATGTACCTGCCAACAGAGTGGCGGACAAAAATTGGGCGTTGTCGAGATTGGTCACTAATGGCACGGTCATTTGTCCACGCGCCTTTTATCCCAGTGATGGATACGCTGGAAACCCGTTCATCCTGGCGTCGTGCGCTGGAGCGGACAAAGTGAGCACGGCGACGCCCTGTGTTTCATATCGGACATTTTTTCCTGGTCTTCATATTTTTCGGTGGTCGCGTGCTGGCCCGGTGGCACGTGGCGTGATCGCAACGCTTATCTTCTCGATACCACCGGTCGAGCCGCGCCGAGCCCCGACAAGGCGGTGAACGCCAGCGACCGGTTGATCGTCGCCTCGACGTACGCACAACGCAAAAAGCCCGCACGAGGCGGGCTTTTTAGTCAAACGCAGCGAAAACTGCTTTGGTCGACTTTAGAACGGTTCTATTTCGTATTGTCGTAAACATTGGCCGCGGGCGTCTGTCGCGCGCGGCATGGCCCGTAGGGACCTGCATGAATCGTCAACTTGGGCTTCCGTGAAGCCTCTTCGTCGATGCGCGTTAGCGCGGGGTATAAAGCTGAGTTTAATTGGTCCGTCGCCCTCCGTTCCGGGCGAATGGTTGAGATTTTGTACTGTCTTTTAAAACGACTCCCCATCATTCCAATAAGTCGTCTGTCGCAGCAACTATGCTGAGTGGGCAGGAATTAGCGCCGTCATTTCCTCGCCTTGCTGATTAAATGCGATAGACCAAGCTCGGTTGCTATCTTCCAGACGTGCATGCGCGAGTACCGAACACCTAAACGGTTTTCTATCGCGACCCTCAGTCGCTCGTTAGTCCAGCGCTCTCCGTCAAGACCTTCGACCTTCGGAGAGTGTCGCAACGCCGCGGCAATCCATGAGAGCGCTTCCGGCGTGAGAACTCGAGAGCGCGAAGTCGTCGTTTTGCCTCGTCGGATTTTCAGTCGGTCAGCAAAGCCCAAATCGATCATGATTTGTCTGACATACACCCGGGAGAAGTCAGTGCCGAACCGATCCCGAATTACTGACTTGAGACGTCCATCGGTCCATTGATCAGAGTCGAAGCCGAAGGCGGCTGGCGAGCCACGAAGCGAATCAGCAATCCATTCAAGTGCCTCCGCGTTGAGCGCGGATTTCCTGCCACCAACGCCCATGGTTTCCAATGCGTCTAGTCCACCGACGTCGATGATCGCCCTATAGCGCTTTGCGCTCGCAGCCGAGATGCCAAGCTGGCGTGAAACAGAGTCAATGGTTTCGCCGGCCACGAGCATTTGACCCGCTCGCAGACGTCGGGCAACACTGGGCAACTGATTCTTTGGTGCGCGCATATTTGCGTCGATTGAGAGATAGGTGGTTGCCCCGTTATCGTCTTGCTTGTGTGTCGATCGGACGGTCGAACTCATCAATGTTCAGTCCGCGACGCGAACAATGATAGGCAATGCATTGCCAACGTTCGAGCCATTTTTGCTCCAGTAACTCATAACGCCTGAGCTCCGCCCGCAAATCCTCGATTGTCTGGTCAAGATATAAGAGCTCTTCATTCCGCGAGCGTGAGCGCGATCGTCGATGAGGAGTCACGAGCGCGCCTTTTGCCGTCTGGTAGGCAGTAACGATCAGGGGATGCCGGCTCAACGCCTGTCGAGTGAACCCTGAGAACGCCTCTATCCGTTCCCAAGTCAGCTTCGTACCAAGCTCGCCGTCTCTCCAACGCTCAAGTTCAGCGATGATGCCCGCTGCCTTGCGCTCGCTGAGTTTTACGTTAGCACGGATCGCTTTTGTCATTATGTCCTCGTCGGTCGATATAGCGCACAAGGTCCGCTTCAACGAAGTCCAGCATCGCCAATTGAACCATCAGTTGGTCGTACCGGGTGCGCAAATGTCGTATCCAGTCCGGCTCAACCAGCGCCTTGTCATCGATTTGACCTTGGACATTTTTTAGGCTTACGAAGACGACGGCCGCTTGTCGCTTGAGTTCGTCTAAACGCGACTCGTCGTGCTTCAGCCATAAGTAGTCGTCGCAGTTGTCCGCGCACTGCAAATGACGCGGACACGGCGACATCTGGAAGTCGTGCAGGCACATGCCCGGACCGACATCGTGAACTGCATGGATCCGTGCAACGAGAAACGTCCGGGCGCGATTGACGGGAAGCACGCCGACGATATCGGGTACCGCCCCTTTCATACGACCACCCATAATCTCGCTGACGACGTGCGCAACTCTTTCTGCTGGGCTCGAATGCTGGTACGCCCCTGTATCAGCTGCATGCTTGCGGCCAAACCACTTTGTCTGGACGAGATCGGGGGCACCACCTTCGTCGAGCATATGATTCAGGAAGTGGCGGAATCCATGCGAGCGGATGTCGATCTGTGCTCCGTCATCGCACACGATCCGACTGCGCTCGAAGATCGAGGAACATTCGCCTCGCCCACCAAGGAAGTCGCTAACACTCTGATCGGTGATGGGGCGCGCCGCATACAACAGAGTGGTCTTGGTACCGCGGTGCATCTGGTTTGCATAGACCACGCATAGCGCCTCATGCAACGCCAATCCAGACCCCAGCGCGCCCGGTATGGTCGGCAACGCCCAGTGATCAAGCTCCAGGCCCTTGAGCAAATCAGCGCGGCTGAACCGTATCCTTCCTTCCACGATCCTGTACGCAATCTTTCGGGCCTGCAGGAACTGGGCGACGTTTTTGCTTCGCAATCCAATCATTGCGGGCAACGCCACGCTATCAAGGTCAGCCTCGGATGGCACAGTAGATAGCAACTCTCCGGTTGACGCATATTGACGCGCAACGTCTCGCGCACCCTCTGTCGCCTCATGCAGTTCCGCCAACACCTCTTCTACCAGTCTTTCCGTTTCTGTTAGCAAAGGCTTAAGCTGCCAATCGACGGTTACGTCGTCAGCGCGGCCCTTCAAGCGCGCATAGCGAAGAACCTTGCTGCCGTCTTCAGCCACCGAAACGGGGCGCTCCGGTAGCGTCAGCATTTCCCCCACGCGCAAGCCGGTGCAGACCATCACCGTCGCAATCAGCACCATGATGCGATCGGCGCTTGCAGGATCGGTTGGAGCGGCATTACGCTCAATGCCTTGGTAAAGCGCACCTATTGCCTGTATAGCTTGTTCGTCCGGCAGACGGCTATAACGACCCGATGTTGTTTCCTCATCTTCCAAGCGCCGCGCATCTGATCGGAAACGAGGACGAATTTTCCGCCGGTATCGCCAATCGAGCCTCAGGCGGCACAAACCGTTACGATCCAGCATGTCGGCGAACTCTTCCATGTGCCCCACGACCTTGTAGGCCGATGATTGCCGTTCGCGGGCAAAGAGTACCGCTGCCGCAACGTCAAGATGATCGGCCGTCAAGTCACCGATATCATCGGCTCGATCCGCCATTGCCTCGACCACGTAACGCGTGGCCCGCACAAATACCATGTGGCTGCTTGCTAACTGGCCTCGTTGACGGTGTCTCAGGCAGACAAGTGCCTTGACTACATCACCAAACGAACCGCTTAGTGGTGCACCGACGTTGCGAGGTGTGCGGCTGTGATGCGTGAACAGCAATCGCTGCGCTGGCGTATCCGCTTTATACGCACGCGTGCGGTGCTCATACGCGCGCGTCACGTCCCAAGTTGCATCTTCCCAGAGCACCCCCGGGAACGGGACGGCAGCCCTCGCTCTTGACACGAGCGTCTCACGATTGATGACCCAGTTTGCCGACGGCATGCCAACCGCGCAGGTCGGCGCCGCCATCGACTTACGTCTGATGACCTTTCCTGCCAACATATTCATCAACCTCGCGGACGACTTGAGCAACCGCGTAGATAACATCGTCGAGCTGAATCGAGAGACGCAAACCATACTTTGTTTGCCGGTACTCGCGACTCGCCAGCAGTTCGTTCAGAACGGCCTGATGATCGGCTTCTACATATGGCTGGAATTTCGGGCAGAGATAGCACGAGAACGGCGGATCAAGCGCGCAGAGCCGATCCTGACCACACGCTCCGATCTCAACAGGCGGTACCGCTGATATGTCGCCTACAAATCGGACGCTTTTTTCTGGGTTCGAGCCGTTCACGGCGGACTCGGCAGAAGGCACCAACGTTCCACGAAAGAGCTTCATCAACGGCGCTATTTTCAGCGCCGCTGCACGGTCCAATATTTTGGTTAGACGCTTTCCTTTGAGCGAGTAGTAGACCTGGACATGCTGCGTATCCGAGTGATCGAGCATCGAAGCCAACACTCGCCGTGAGACGCCCAGTTCGACCATCGACGTTGCAAACGTGTACCGCAGTCGACGAGAGGTGATGTGAAGCGCGCGTCCTGTGCGCGGCGATACCAGATTCATCCGCACCGCGAACTGTTTGATGAGGATGCGGAATTGCTGGACCGTGATGTGATAGCCGTACTCACAGACGCCGGTGGACTGACGCCAGTGGTCAACTTCACTACGCATGAAGAGTGGTCGGGGGCAGGCGCCGCAGTCAATCGAACTGTTGGACGCCACAAGCGATTGCAAATGACCGGCTAGCTCGCCGCTCACGCCCTCTTCAATAAAGGCCTGGCGGGCACCGATACCCGTCTTCTTGATCCTTGGCACCACCAATGTCCATTGCTCCGGTACGTCAAATCCCTTCAGGATATTCTGCAGATCTGCCTCCCGTAGCAGACAGAAGTTGGCAGGATTGCGACCATAGGCAAGACTCAACGCGACTGCAGCACGCTGCATCACATGTACCCGCGACATGGATCCGTCCTCAAGCAACGCACGACGCAATATCGTTACCTCGGTATCCCAAAGCGGGCCGCAGTCCGGGTCTTCAAGTTCAACGGCCATGCGGGACGGTCGAGCCGGAATCCGGACGTCGTCCAGTTCCAGCGCAAATTCCTCGTCGAAACCAAGGCAGTCTAGTGTTTCTGAACACCAGGTGTACCAGTTGCGCAGTACGTAAAAATCGTCCATCGCCTTGCGCGCACGCAAGCACTGAATTGCCTTCTCCATCAATACGCGCATTGCACTCCTCAAGCGCAAGGGCTCATCGATAGCCGACAGTTCGTGCCACACTCCTCTTAATTCGGCCGACGCGGTGTCAACGTCGTTTGGCCGACCATGCAGCGCGCCAAGGACGGCGTCGATCTCGATCGCAACGGTGTTGCCAGACAATTGTGTCAGCAGCAGGATCGCCCAACGTCGCACCGCATAGATCACGTGCAAGTTCCAAACCGTGAGACCCGACCAATCGACAGCTATGTGCTCGGTTGCGACATTGAACTTCCAAACGAGGCCACTAAGGTCCATCCTGCGACCGTCCCGATCGACGATGTAATCGGGCAATTGAGGTAATCCGAACTGGCGCAGACGCGCGGCCATAGCCTGATTCACTTGACTGTTCGTCACATGACGCCCCGACGTTTGACTGGCCAAAGAACGCTGCTTGATACCCCAAACTGATCTGACACGACTCCCGCCTGATTGCGGCATCAATGTACGGCCTCATCGAACTTGATGAGCGCCAGCCGAAGAAGTACATCATGTCCTTCTCGACACGCTCCTCATCCAAGCCGCTATCCAATCCTGTTTTCCGGAAGTTCATGGCGCATGTGCTTCGCAGACAATGCGCATGCAGGTCGTCGTATTCAGGATGAACAGCAGCAACTTGATCGAGCAGCCCGTTCACGCGCATGAGGCTCATCGGCTGACCGCTTCGACTCAGGAACAAGAACGGGCTTTTGTTGGCACCGGGAATGGTCCTGCGCGTCCTGCAGATGTACTCGTTAAGGGATCGAGCGAGTGATGAATCGCAAGGAAGATGTCTAGGCTCGGTCTTGACCTGCGGCTCGTTGATTCGTGGATCAGAGGGATCATCGGGTGAACGTTCAACGCGAATTTCCGGGATCGCTCGGGACAGGCGGCAATCCGAAACCCGTAGCTTGAGCAACTCCCCTCGCCGCACGCCCAAAGTAACCATGATCAGTACGATCAGGAAGTTGCGTTGGCGATAGGGCGTTTTCCACGGATTGTCGGGAGAGTCTGGATGGCAGATCTGCAGCAGCCGTTGCAACCGATCGGCGGACAACGGCGCCGCGTGGACGGCAGACGGTATGCGCACCCGCGCTGCGCTCGCGAAGCTACGCTTCATAAGCAGCAACTTTTCGCGCATGTCGGGGATTTCCGAGCTGCCTACGGACATCGCTGACATTGAGCACTCAAGATGCCACACGACACATTGCGCGACAACGCTCAACCGGAATGCGGTCGTGGCAGGTGAGACCACGAGTTTGCGGACTTTCCCTGTCGTCAGGAAGTTGCGCCGTAGCCATGGATGAAGCCGACCGAAGATTTCTTCTTGCGTCAGGCCTTGTCCAGATCGTAAGCGCGCCTCAAGCGGAAATCCTTCCTGATACGCCCACACCCACAAGTAGCCAAGCACACGCAGCGTCTTGACCAGACTGTTCACAGATAGCCTAAGGCGCAAACGCTGTATCAGATATACGTTAATCCAGGTGACTGGCTGCCGCTCGGCATCGAGCAGGATCGGCAGACGCTCGCCGCTCGGGTGCAGGACCGTCACTACGTGGAATCGAGCATTCATGGATATCTCCCAATGCCTGAATCCAACATAGACGATCTTTACAGTTTTTCCGAGCCAGGACCCTGCGAATGCCCGCCCATGGCCTATCCGAAGTCAATCCGTTGACGGTAAGTGTTACCAACACAAAACCAGCGATCGCCGCGGTACCCCTACGGCAAATGTTGCGGATGTTCAGAGGCCGTAAAGCGCAGATAGAAAAAGGAAAACCCCGCACAAAGGCGGGGTTGATGTTTACACTTTTTGGTTACGGGAATTCAAAACGGAATATCGTCGTCCATTTCGTCGAAACCACCACCCGCCGGCGCGCTCGGCCGGCTTGCGCCGCCGGCGCTGCCGCCGCCTGCCGGACGTCCGGCCGCTGCACCGCCCCGGCTAGCACCGCCGCCGCTGCTACGCTCGGCGGGCGCACGGCTGTAGCCTTCATCACCACCGCCACCGCCGCCCGCGCCGCTGCGTCCACCCAGCATCTGCATCTGTTCCGCGACAATCTCGGTCGCGTACTTTTCCACGCCGGCCTGATCGGTGTACTTACGCGTACGGATCCGGCCCTCGATATACACCGACGAGCCCTTCTTCAGATATTCGTTCACGATCTCGGCCAGCCGCCCGAAAAACGACACGCGGTGCCATTCCGTCAGCTCCTTCATCTCGCCGGACGTCTTGTCCTTGAAGCGATCGGTGGTGGCAAGACGGATGTTGGCCACGGCGTCGCCGCTCGGCAGATAGCGGGTTTCCGGATCGGCTCCCAGATTGCCGACGAGAATGACTTTGTTGACGGATGCCATGATTTCTCCTGTTGATTCAATTCAATTCAATTTGACCTGATGCGGTGCGCTCGCAACGCGACACGCGGTGGCAGTCGACCTGTTCAGCAAGACCTGCAAAACCCGCAAACCTCATGCACCACGCTGCGGCAGAATTTCGCCAACACGGCGAAACACGCCCGACTAGAAACTAACATTGCTCAAACCGTGCGCCGGACTTTCTGCGGTGGCGGTTTCATGTTCGCCGCCACGATCAGCCATGCAAAAACCAACCCTGAGCACGCGAAAAATACAGCGCTCTGCCCGTCCACTTTCAGCAGCCAGCCGCCGATCACCCCGCCTATGGCGAGGCCGATCGACTGCGTTGTGTTGTAGACGCCTGCCGCCGCGCCCTTTCTCGTGCCAGGCGCGAGTTTGGAGACGAGTGACGGCTGCGACGCTTCCAGCACATTGAAGCCCAGGAAGTACACGAACAAAACCGCTGCCACTGACCACAGGGTATGCGGAGCGGCGCCGAGTAACAACTGGCCAATCAGGATAAGACCTATGGCGCTGACCATCACGGCCTTCATTTTTCCACGTTTTTCCGCGGCAATAATGGCCGGGACCATCATGACGAACGCCAGTCCCATCACGGGTAAGTAGACTTTCCAATGGGCTGCGACCGGCAAACCGCCCGCCTCCAGAATGCGTGGCACAACGAGAAACAGTGCGGTTTGCGTGGCGTGCAACACGAGCACGCCGAAGTTCAGTCGCAGCAATTCCACGTTGTGCAGCACTTCGGCGAACGGCGCCTTCGCGTGCACGGGCGGCTTGGGCGCGTCCGGGACAACCCAGATCACGACGCCGACCGCGAGTATCGATAAAAATCCGATCAGCGTGAACAGTCCGCTCATGCCGACCCATTCGAACACGATCGGCGCGCCGACGATGGCCACCGCGAACGAGACACCGATGCTCGCGCCGACCATGGCCATGGCTTTCGTGCGGTTTTCTTCAGAGGTCAGATCCGCGATAAACGCAATCACCGCCGACGATACCGCTCCCATGCCCTGGATCACGCGGCCGACGATAATCCACGTCATCGAATGGCCGACCGCCGCCACGAAGCTGCCGATGGCGAACACGATCAGCCCGAACGCGATCACCGGCTTGCGCCCGAGTTTGTCGGAGACCCAGCCGTAAAAGATGTACAACAGCGACTGCGTGACCCCGTAAGCACCGAGCGCGATGCCGACCAACAGCACGTTGTCGCCGCCGGGAAGGGTTTTCGCGTAGATGGAAAACACCGGCATGATCATGAAGAGACCGAGCATGCGCAGCGCGAAGATAGCGGCAAGCGACACGGTCGCACGCAACTCGGGCGCGCTCAAACGTGTGGACGTAGCAGACGGATTGGACATCGGGAAGAGGTAATGTGGAAACGCGTCTGGCCGTGCGCGCGGACGCGGAACTCAAGCACGGCCGCCTTGTGGTTGCCCGGAACGGCACTATATGAGACGGGTAGCTCAAGCGTCTGGACCTGCTCCAAACCTGCGCCAGGGCGGCACGCAAAACTCGCGCGATATTGCCCGAGCACCGCTTGAATGGACCGTCAGTGGACCATCAGTAATCCGCCAACACCCTTCGTAACCCCGCCGCACGCTTGATTGACGCCGATGAGCGCGGGCAACGCGCCCTCGAAAAGTCGTTATAGTAGCAGGTTTAGCCCCCTTACTTTCCGCCCGGTTCATGGAAGAAATTCGTATTCGTGGGGCTCGCACCCACAATCTTAAGAACATCAATCTCGACTTGCCGCGTCACAAGCTGATCGTGATTACGGGCTTGTCGGGTTCGGGGAAATCGTCGCTCGCGTTCGACACGCTCTACGCCGAAGGCCAGCGCCGCTACGTCGAAAGTTTGTCCGCCTACGCGCGTCAATTCCTGCAGCTGATGGAGAAACCGGACGTCGACCTGATCGAAGGATTGTCGCCGGCTATTTCGATCGAGCAGAAAGCGACTTCGCATAATCCGCGCTCCACCGTCGGCACCGTCACCGAGATTCACGACTACCTGCGCTTGCTGTTTGCCCGCGTCGGTACGCCGCACTGCCCGGACCACCACATTCCGCTCGAAGCGCAAAGCGTGTCGCAAATGGTCGACGCCGCGCTCGCCATGCCCGAGGAAACGAAGCTGATGATTCTCGCGCCCGTGGTGGCGGATCGCAAGGGCGAGCATCTGGAGCTGTTCGAAGCCATGCAGGCGCAGGGTTTCATCCGGTTTCGCGTGCGTTCGGGTGGGGGAACAGCGAACGAAGGCGTGGCGAAGATCTATGAGATCGAGTCGCTGCCGAAGCTGAAGAAGAACGACAAACACACTATCGATGTTGTTATCGACCGGTTGAAAGTGCGGCCGGACATGAAGCAGCGGCTCGCGGAATCCTTCGAGACAGCGCTGCGTCTCGCCGATGGCCGCGCAATCGCGCTCGAAATGGATTCCGAGAAAGAGCATCTGTACAGCTCGAAGTTCGCTTGTCCGATCTGTTCGTACTCGCTGCAGGAACTCGAGCCGCGCCTGTTCTCGTTCAACAATCCCATGGGCGCATGCCCCGAATGCGACGGCCTTGGCCAGATCACGTTCTTCGACCCGAAGCGTGTGGTCGCTCATCCGTCGCTATCGCTCGCGGCGGGTGCAGTGAAAGGATGGGACCGGCGCAACCAGTTCTATTTCCAGATGCTGCAAAGCCTGGCGTCGTTTTTCGAATTCGATATAGACGCGGCGTTCGAAGATCTGCCCGAAGACGTCCGCAAGATCCTGCTGTTCGGTTCCGGCAAAGAGGTCATTCCATTCTCGTATATCAACGAGCGCGGCCGGACGACGGTCCGCGAGCACGCGTTTGAAGGGATCATCCCGAGTCTGGAACGCCGCTACAAGGAAACCGATTCGGCGGCGGTCCGCGAGGAACTCGCGAAGTATCAGAACAACCAGGCGTGCCCCGCGTGCGAAGGCACGCGGCTGCGGACCGAGGCGCGCAACGTCAAGCTCGGCACGGGCGAAAATGCGCGAGCCATTTACGAAGTGAGCGGCTGGCCGCTGCGCGAGACGCTGGGTTACTTTCAGACGCTGCACCTGGAAGGCGCGAAGGGCGAGATCGCCGATCGGGTCATCAAGGAAATCGTCGCCAGGCTCACGTTCCTGAACAACGTCGGGCTGGATTATTTGTCGCTGGAACGCAGCGCCGAAACGCTCTCCGGCGGCGAGGCGCAGCGCATCCGGCTGGCATCGCAGATCGGTTCCGGCTTGACGGGCGTGATGTACGTGCTCGACGAACCGTCCATTGGCTTGCATCAGCGCGACAACGACCGGCTCATCGCCACGCTCAAGCACTTACGCGACATCGGCAATTCGGTGATCGTGGTCGAACACGACGAAGACATGATCCGCATGGCCGACTACGTGGTCGACATGGGCCCGGGAGCGGGCGTGCACGGCGGCGAGATTGTCTCGCAAGGGACGGCGAAGCACGTCGAGAACGACCCGAATTCGATGACCGGACAGTATTTATCGGGCAAACGGAGCATCAGCTATTCGACCGACCGCACGGCGCCGGACGAACGGCGGCTGCGGATCATCGAGGCCTACGGCAACAATCTGAAGCACGTGTCGCTCGATCTGCCGGTCGGATTGCTGACCTGCGTGACGGGCGTGTCCGGCTCGGGCAAGTCCACGCTCATCAATGACACGCTGTACCACGCCGTGTCCCAGCATCTATACGGTTCTTCCGCCGAACCCGCGCCTTACGAGGCCATTGAAGGGCTGGAACACTTCGACAAGGTGATCAACGTCGATCAATCGCCCATCGGCCGCACGCCGCGCTCGAATCCCGCGACCTACACCGGCCTCTTCACGCCGATCCGCGAGTTGTTCGCGGGCGTGCCGGCGTCGAAGGAACGGGGCTACGATCCCGGCCGCTTCTCGTTCAATGTGAAGGGCGGGCGCTGCGAAGCGTGTCAGGGCGACGGCGTGCTCAAGGTCGAGATGCACTTTTTGCCCGACGTCTACGTGCCGTGCGATGTCTGTCACGGTAAGCGCTATAACCGTGAAACGCTTGATGTCCAGTACAAGGGCAAGAACATCCACGAGGTGCTCGACCTCACTGTGGAGGCCGCGCACGAGTTCTTCAAGCCCGTGCCCATTGTTGCGCGCAAGCTGAAAACCTTGCTCGATGTGGGTCTTGGGTATATCCGGCTCGGTCAGTCGGCGACCACGCTGTCGGGCGGCGAAGCGCAGCGCGTCAAGCTTTCGTTGGAACTGAGCAAACGCGATACGGGTCGGACTCTGTATATTCTCGACGAACCGACCACCGGCCTGCACTTCCACGACATCGCACTTTTGCTCGAAGTGATTCATCGGCTGCGCGATCAAGGTAATACTGTCGTAATCATCGAGCATAATCTCGATGTAATAAAAACTGCGGACTGGGTCATCGACCTCGGTCCGGAAGGCGGCGCCGGCGGTGGCCAGATCATCGCGCAGGGGACGCCGGAGCATGTCGCACAGTCGAAGGCCAGTTTTACCGGCCGGTATCTTGCGCCTTTGCTGCAAAGGCCGAGATCGGCTGCATGAGGGATTCGCCCGCATCGCCACTATGAGCCGCGCGCCGTTCGGACCGCGGCAGTCCGTAACCCGTTAGCGGCAGGAGACTGAAGGATTCATGGCAAAGCGCAACGAAGCGGCCGAAAACAGGCCCGCTGTCCGGCCCGTCCGGCTGACGAGCGACATGAGCATGCCGACGTTGTCGGCGGTGGAGATTGGCAGCTATATCGCCGCGTTCGCCGGTTTGTTCCTCGTACTGCATTTGCAGTTGCTCGGTGCGCTGCTGGCGGGGATGCTGGTGTATCAGCTTGTGCACGCCATCGCGCCCCTGATCGAAAAGACCATGACGAGCGGACGTGCGCGCTGGGTCGCGGTCGTGATCGTGGCGGTGGTGATCGTGGGGGGGCTGGCGGGCGCCACGATCTTGCTCATCGATCATTTTCAGCGCGATGTTCCTAGCGTGCAGAAGCTTCTCGATCAGTTGATGAAGCTCACGTCGCATGCGCGACTGCAGGTGCCCGACTGGATAGCGAACTACCTTCCTGTCGATGCAGAGCAGATGAAGGACAAGGCGACCGAGTTGATGCAAACGCACGCCGCCATGTTGCAGCAGGGCGGGAAAGACGCGGCGCGCGGTTTCGGGCATGTGCTGATCGGCATGATCGTGGGTGCGATTATCGCGGTGGGTGTGCCGCGGACGACACATCGTCTGCCGCTTTCTACTGCGCTCGTGACGCGCGTGACGCGTTTCTCAGAGGCGTTTCGGCGGATCGTTTTCGCGCAGGTCAAGATTTCCGCGATCAACGCGACGTTCACGGCGTTGTATTTGCTGGTTGCGCTGCCGGTGTTTCACGAGCGGCTGCCGTTGTCGAAGACGCTGGTGTTGGTAACGTTTATCGTCGGGTTGTTGCCGGTGATCGGCAATTTGGTCTCGAACGCGATTATTGTGGGGATTTCATTGTCGGTGTCGTTTGGGACGGCTGTGGCGTCGCTGGTCTTTCTGATCGTCATTCACAAGCTCGAGTACTTTTTGAATGCGCGGATTATTGGTGGGCAGATCGAGGCGCGTGCCTGGGAATTGCTGCTGGCCATGCTCGCGATGGAAGCCGCTTTTGGACTGCCAGGGGTGATTGCTGCGCCGATTTTTTATGCGTATCTTAAGCGCGAGCTGGTTTATTTGAGACTGGTCTGAGTGGGGGTGCTCGCGCCGATGGACGGGGGGGGTGGTCTGGTTCCGGGGTTGGTCTGGTTCCAAGGTTAGCGGTTGGGGTTGATGCCGGGTTGCCTGGTTCTGGGGTTAGCGGTCTGGGTCAATGCCGGGTTGGTGCTTTCGGTGTTAGCTGTCTGCGAGAGTCGGATATTCTCTTTATCACTATTAGCCACTGTGCGTGGCGGCACGTCATTTCTTTGTCCAAAGCGACAAAGAAACGAAGCAAAGAAAACGCTTTCAAACCACGCTACCCTAAGTGTCCACAGCGTGCAGTTTCTATTCATAGGTGCCCCAAAAGCACGGTGCTCGCCAGAGCGAAGGATGTGTGAACCCCTCCTTCTCCGAACACGGATACCCACACGCTTCGCCACCAGTGATTGAACCTGCCCAAGGAGCACCCCGCGCTATCCGCGGATAACCTCCCTCCAATGTGTACGCGCCTCGAACCACGTCGCCAAACCTGCTGGAAATGAGGTCGCGAAGATGCGGGTGGCCGTAACCGATGAAAATAGCTGTACAGAACGCGCAGCCAGTTCACACAAACTAAAACGGTAAACACAAACACGCATCAAGCTGTGGCCTATGAATACGGTCGCACAGATCAGGTGGGTAACCTGTCAAAAAACCGCAGCCGTAAATATCCGTAAGGCCGTGCGGGTTCATTGGCAATGGTGCTTGCCCGAGAGCGTACGGGGCGAAGCGTGTTCGTGTCAGGATTCGCGAGAAGGAGGGGTTCAAACATCCGTGGCTCTGGCGAGCACCGTGCTTTTGGGGCACCTATGAATGAAAACTGCACGCTGTGGACACTTAGGGTAGCGTGGTTTAAAAGCGTTTTCTTTGCTTCGTTTCTTTGTCGCTTTGGACAAAGAAATGACGTGCCGCCACGCACAGTGGCTAATAGTGATAAAGAGAAAATCCGACTCTCGCAGACCACTAAGGCCGAAAGCACCAACCCGGCATTGACCCTGACCGCTAACCCCAGAACCTACCCTCGGGCATAACCTCCGACCGCTAACCCTGGAACCGAGCACAACCCCGCCCCCCGGAACCCTCCCGCCGCAAAACCCCAAAACCCCAAAAACCAAGTGCGAACGACCTACTTAAAGACTACTGTCTTACTCCCATTCAGCACGATCCGGTGCTCAACATGCCACCGCACCGCACGCGCGAGCGTCACACACTCCACATCACGCCCGATCGCCGTCAACTGATCCGGCGCCATGCTGTGGTCCACACGCTCCACTTCCTGCTCAATGATCGGCCCTTCATCAAGATCCGTCGTCACATAATGCGCAGTAGCGCCAATCAACTTAACACCGCGATCAAACGCCTGGTAATACGGCTTGGCGCCCTTGAAGCTCGGCAGGAACGAATGGTGAATATTGATCGCCCGGCCATTGAGCGCGACGCACATTTCCGGCGACAAAATCTGCATATATCGCGCGAGCACAACAAGATCGATCTTGTGCTGATCGACGATCTCCAGCACCCGCGCTTCCTGCGAAGCCTTCCCCTCAGGCGTGGACGCAATCAACGGCAGATGATGAAACGGCACGTCATAACTGGCAGCAAGCTGATAAAAATCCCGATGATTCGAAACGATCGCTGGAATCTCAATCCCGAGCTGGCCGGTGCGATATCGGAACAGCAAATCGTTCAGGCAATGCCCGATCTTCGACACCATGATCATCACGCGCGGTTTCACCGACGCATCATGCAGTTCCCACTTCATGCCGAACTCATCGGCAAGCGTGCTGAACGACGTCCGCAACGCGACGAGACCCGGATCTCCGCCCACTTGCTGGAAATGCACGCGCATAAAAAATTCGCCGGTGTGACTGTCACCGAATTGCGCGGAATCAAGAATATTGCTGCCGAGATCGAACAGGAATCCAGACACGGCATGCACAATGCCGGGACGATCCGGACACGACAACTTCAAGATAAAACTATGTTCGGTCGACATGAACCGATACTCCTTTGAGATGTTTCAAAGCACGTTCAACGCGCGTTCACAGCAGGTTCACAGGCGTTCAAACCGCCGGCGGTAAATAAATCGCCGGCATGCCCTCGCACGCTTCTTCGTCTATCCAGTTGCGGCGCAGCAGGCAATCCAGGGTGGCCAGACTGGCATCGACTGTCATGGCGCCTTCTTCAATCCACCGCGCGACTTCATCGATACGGGCAAGCCGGTGTTCGCCCACTTCGCCATCCTGATTGCGTGGCGCGAAATCCGCGGGCAAGCTCAAGTCGAAAACGTAAATCAACTCTGCCTGAGTGCCTTCGGGCAGCGATTGCAGCACGTAGAATTCACGTCCGCGCACGGCCTTGGCAGCAAGCTCCGGCTGCATGCCTGCTTCTTCCCAGCACTCCTTCACGAGCGTTTCCTCGATCCCCATTCCCCAGCCAATACCGCCCGCCACCACGTTATCGAGCATGCCCGGATCGGTCGCTTTTGTTTCGCTGCGCCGGGCGATCCATAACTCCGGCGCGCGGCCCGGCTCTTCAACAATACCGTTCAGATGGACGGCGTAGGTCATTGTGCCGAAGAACCGCGACGCAGCCCGTTCGATGAACGCAAGCGGCTCGGCGTCGAAGGCATTGCGGATCGCGTAGGTTTCGTTGCGCCAGCCGGGAATGCGGCCGTCAGCCGCCAGCATGCCGATGACTGCGCCCAGCGCGGCGCTGCGCGCGTTGAGATCGGAGAAGGTATTGGCGAGACGGATCGACGTTTGATCGATATGAAACACGTCCGGCCATGAGTGCAGCGCGGGCGCGTCGGTGCGCCGAATCCAGCCGACCCGTTCACGGTCGATGTAAAACGGCAGGTGCACCGAAGCATCGAAACGACGCGCGGCAACAATGGCAGGCAAGCTCATGATGGGCTCCGGCGGCGGAAAGCCGGAAATTGTACAGGGGGTCTTGTTCGTACTCAGGTCGGGGTTCGGGTTTGGTCGGGAGGGTCAATGCCAGATTGCTGCCACTTGCCTTAATAGCAGCCCACGAACCCTGAAAAGCGGCAACCTGACATCCGCCCGAACCTGCCGAAGCAATCCTCGGCTGGGTGCGGCCGAAAACCCCTCTTAATCCTTCAACGCCACGCGAATCCCCAGCCCGATAAACGTTGCCCCGGCCAACCGGTCGAGCCACACCCCCACCTTCGGACGCCGCTTCAGATAAGCCCCGATCATCCCGGCTGCAACGCCAAAAACCGAGAACACCACCACCGTCTGCAACATGAACACGCCGCCAAGCTCGAACATCTGCAACATGACGCTTTGGCCGCCATGCGGATTAACGAACTGCGGCAGGAACACGATAAAAAACAGCGTCACTTTCGGATTCATCATATTGCCGATCACACTCTGCCGAAACACCACGGCCAACGGCTGACTCGGCCGCTCATGCGCGCTCGACAAACCCTTGCTACGAATCGCCTTGATGCCAATCCAGATCAGATAAGCAGCGCCGGCCAGCTTGACCGCTTCAAACGCCATCGGGGAAGACTTGAGCAACGCTGCGACCCCAAGCGCGGCAAGCGTCGTGTGAAACGAAATTCCGGCGGCAAACCCAAGCGCCGCAACCAGCCCAGCCGCGCGCCCCTGCGAGATACCACGCGCGAGCACCTGGAGATTGTCCGGACCGGGCGCCACGGTAATAGCAATGGAAGCCGCGAGAAACAAAAGGAAATTAGGCATGACTCGGAGAAATCGAAGAAATCGAAGAAATCGAAGAAATTAGTGGCCGCTGAATTCGCAGACCGTATAAAGCGGCAAACCCGATTCGCGCAGAAGCGTCGATCCGCCAAGCTCCGGCAAATCGATAATCGCCGCGCCCTCAACGACCACCGCGCCGAGCCGTTCGAGCAACATCTTGCCGGCCATCATCGTGCCGCCCGTTGCAATCAGGTCATCAACCAGCACTACCCGCTCGCCCGGTTTGCACGCATCTTCGTGAATTTCGACGGTCGCGCTGCCATATTCAAGTTCATACGACTGCGACAGCGTCCTGAACGGCAGCTTGCCCTTCTTGCGGATCGGCACAAAACCCAGGCTCAATTCGTACGCCAGAATTGGCCCGATGATAAAACCACGCGCATCAAGCCCGGCGATCGTGTCGATTCGTGCATCTATATAGCGCTGCACCAGCAGGTCGATCAGCGTACGCAACGCGCGCCGATCCTGCAAAACCGGCGTGATATCGCGGAACTGCACGCCGGGCTGCGGCCAGTCCGGCACCGTGCGAATCCGCTCCCGGATAAAACCGGCTGGATTGGATAAATTCGGTACTGAGGGCGCTGCGAACTCAGACATTTCAGGCATGTTTGATGTCTCCTGGAAAACGTCAGGCTACCGCGCCCGCACGGCGATTGCGCGACAGCCGTTCTTCCGCCAGCTGCAACGCCTCGGGCAAACCGCGCAGCACCACAATGTCGCTCGCCCGCAGCTTGGTGTCAGGATCAGGCTCCACGCCGCGAATTCCATGCCGGCGAATGGCCGTCACTTCTACTCCGTCGCCCACCAGCCCAAGCTCATCGAGCGTACGGCCGACCGCGTCGGCGTTTGCATCGACGGGAACTGATTGTAGCCGGACCTGCTCGCGACGCTCATCGTCGTCCTCATCCGCGCCGTGAAAATATCCGCGCAGCATGCTGTAACGCTCGTCGCGCATTTCTTCCACGCGCCGAACCACGCGCCGCATCGGCACGCCCATCAGCACCAGCGTATGCGACGCCAGCATCAAGCTACCTTCCACGATTTCCGGAATCACTTCCGTCGCACCCGACGCAATCAGCTTTTCCAGATCGGCGTCATCGACAGTACGCACGATGGTGGGCAACGTCGGCTCCAACTCGTGAATACTGTGCAGCACGCGCAACGCGGACGGCGTATTCGCGAAGGTGATCGCGATCGTGGCCGCGCGATGTATGCCGGCGGCGACCAGCGCCTCGCGCCGGCCGGCATCGCCGTACACCACGCTTTCACCCGCCGCCGCCGCTGCCGCCACGCGATCGGGGTCCAGGTCGAGCGCGACGTACGACAACCCCTCGTGTTCCAGCATCCGCGCCAGATTCTGCCCCGCCCGGCCATAGCCGCAGATGATGACGTGGCCACTCTGCTTGATGCTTTGCGTCGCAATGCGCGTCATTTGCAGCGACTGCCGCAACCATTCAGTCGATGAAAGCCGCAGCACGATGCGGTCGGCGTTCTGGATGATGAACGGCGCGGCCAGCATGGAAAGCAGCATCGACGAAAGGATGGCTTGCAGCAGCACCGGCTCGACCAGATGTTTATCGAGGATCAGGTTCAGCAGCACGAAACCGAACTCGCCGGCTTGCGCCAGGTTCAGGCCGGTGCGCATCGCCACGCCCGGGGGCGAGCCGAACAGCCGCGCGAGGCCGGTGATCATCACGGCTTTCAGCAGGATCGGCAGGATGAAAAACGACGCCACGAGAAAGGGATGTTCCCAGATCACGCGCGGATTGAGCAGCATGCCCGTGGTCACGAAAAACAGCCCGAGCAGCACGTCGCGAAACGGCTTGATGTCCTCTTCCACCTGATGCCGGTAAGGCGTTTCCGCGATCAACATACCCGCGATAAACGCGCCGAGCGCGAGCGAGAGGCCGAATTTATCGGTGATGAACGCCGCGCCCAGCGTGACCAGCAGCAGGTTCAGCATGAACAGTTCTTGCGAGCGCCGGCGCGCGACAATATTG
This sequence comes from Caballeronia sp. LjRoot34, assembly GCF_964253815.1. NCBI lineage: Bacteria > Pseudomonadati > Pseudomonadota > Betaproteobacteria > Burkholderiales > Burkholderiaceae > Caballeronia > Caballeronia sp. LjRoot34. The sequence goes on along the minus strand of NZ_CAXUSB020000001.1, from coordinate 332,994 downwards.
AACCAGCGCGTCATGAACTTCTGGCCGATGAACAGCAGCACCGTCAACGCAACCACGATCTTGATGGCTGCAAGCGCAAGCCAGAACGCCAGCTCCTTCGAATTGCCATTCCCAAACGCGGCAATGATGATCAGCAGCGGCACCACGGCCAGATCCTGGAACAGCAATACGCCGAAGATGTTGCGGCCATGCTCGGATTCCAGTTCAAGGCGTTCGGCCAGCATTTTTGAAACGATGGCGGTGGACGACATCGACAGCGCGCCGCCCAGCGCAATGCTCGCCTCCCACGACATGTCGGTCCAGAAGTTCGCGATCCACCCGAACAAAAGGGCCAACGCAATCGTTCCGGCCACTTGACTCGCGCCGAGGCCGAACACAATCCGCCGCATTGAACGCAATTTCGATAACGAAAATTCAAGCCCGATCGAAAACATCAGGAACACAACGCCGAATTCCGCCAGATGCTGCGCGCGGTCACTATCCGGTGCGATGCCGGCGGCGTGCGGTCCGACAATGATCCCGACCGCCAGGTAACCCAACATGGGCGGCAGGTTGAAAAAGCGGAATACGACGACCCCTGCCACGGAACACAGCAGCAACAGCAACGTCATTTCAAGCGGGGAAGTCATCCGTCTAGCGTCCTCGTTTGTCGGCGGATGGCGGCTCGGGGAGCACATCCGGATCTTGTGTTTTTTTAACGCGCACAACGCTTGCGCGCAACAAAACACACGGCCTTTCGGGGGCGGATGAGCGGCTGAAGGCCGCCCCGTCTCCGGCGCGGCGCAAAGATGCCTTTGTTATACTTCGCGCATGATAGCGAAAATCAATGGCGACCGGGCACTCGCGCTGGCTCGCACCGTGCTGGAAATTGAAGCCGACGCTGTGCGCGGCCTGTCCGCGCAACTCGACGACAACTTCACCGGCGCCGTCGAATTCCTGCTCGGATGCAAGGGCCGCGTGGTGGTATCGGGTATCGGAAAATCCGGGCATATCGCCCGTAAATTCGCGGCAACGCTCGCGAGCACCGGCACGCCCGCCTTCTTCGTTCATCCGGCCGAAGCGAGCCACGGCGACCTCGGCATGGTGACCGCCGAAGACGTGTTCATCGCCCTGTCGAACTCGGGCGAAACCTCCGAACTCGTTGCCATTCTGCCCATCATCAAGCGCCTCGGGGCAAAATTGATCGCCATCACCGGGCGGCCGGAATCAAGCCTCGCGAAACTGGCCGACGTGCATCTGAACGCGCACGTCGATAAAGAAGCCTGCCCGATGAATCTCTCGCCGACCGCCAGTACAACGGCGGTGCTCGCATTGAGCGACGCGCTCGCGGTCGCCGTGCTCGACGCCCGCGGTTTCGGCCCCGACGACTTCGCGCGCTCGCATCCGGGCGGCGCGCTCGGCCGGCGCCTGCTCACTTACGTACGCGACGTGATGCGCGTCGGGCCGGAAGTGCCGGAAGTGCCGCTGAACGCCACCGTCTCCGACGCCCTCTTCCAGATCACCGCCAAGCGCATGGGCATGACGGCCGTGGTCAACGAAAAGCGTCATGTTGAAGGCATCTTCACCGACGGCGACCTGCGCCGGATTCTTCAAAGCGACGGCGATTTCCGTGCGCTGCCGCTGATCGACGTCATGACGCGTAATCCGCGCACAATCGGTCCGGACCATCTCGCGGTGGAAGCTGTGGAACTGATGGAGCGTTATCGCATCAATCAGATGCTGGTCGTCGATGAAAACGCGATCCTGATCGGCGCCCTGAACATGCACGACCTCTTTTCCAAGAAGGTAATCTGATGTCGACCTTGTCTTTCACGCCGGATATCGCCGCAACGGAAGACGCGCACGACCGCGCGAGCCGCGTGAAACTGATGATTTTCGACATCGACGGCGTGTTCACCGACGGCAGCCTGTTTTTCACCGCCAACGGCGACGCCATGAAGTCCTTCAATTCACTCGACGGCCACGGCGTGAAAATGCTGCAATCGGCGGGCGTGCAGACAGCGATCATCACCGGGCGCAACTCCGGCATTGTCGCGGCACGGGCGGGCGAGCTGGGCATTACGCACCTGCACCAGGGCGTCGCCGATAAAACCATCGCGCTGGCCCAACTGCTGCAAACCACGGGTATTCCGGCAACCGAATGCGGCTACATGGGCGACGACTGGCCTGATCTCGCCGTGATGCGGCTGTGCGGCTTCGCAGCGGCGCCGGCCAACGCGCATGAGGAAGTGCTGAGCCGCGTACATCTCGCCACGGCCAAGCGCGGCGGTGAAGGCGCGGTGCGTGAAGTCTGCGACGCCATCCTGCGCGCGCAGAATCGCTACGACGGCCTGCTTGCCGCGGCTATCGGAGCCTGAATCCCATGCAACGACCCAAGAAACTGACCTCAGCGTTGCCGCTGGTCGCGGCGGCCGCGCTGGCGGGCATCACCTACTGGCTGATGCAGGCTACGATGCCCAAGCCACAGGAACCGGAGCGCCCGAAGGAACACACGCCCGACTATTTCGCGACGAATTTTTCGGTCTCGGAACTGGACACCACCGGCACGACGCAGTATCGGCTGACCGCGATTTCGATGGTGCATTACGAGGACAATGAAGTCAGCGACCTCACGAAACCCGCCATGCGCATGTTCCAGCCGCTGCGCCCGACCGTGACGGCCACGTCCGAGCGCGGTACGGTGAACGGCGACGTCTCGATTGTCGACTTGTACGAGAACGCGCACATTTTGCGCGTGGCAGGCTACGGCGACCCGCAGATGACGGCGGATTCCGAGCACTTTCGCATCCTTGTGAACGACGATGTCATCGAAACAGAAAAGCCGGTTAAACTTCAGCGCGGTCCGTCCGTGATGACGGGCAACGGCATGAACTACAACAACGCGACCCGGGTAATGAAGCTTTTTGGGCAGGTGCGCGGCCAGATCGCCGCCTCCGACACCCTCGGCACCTCGTCCAAATAAACCCGGCAGTTCCGACGAATTGCGCTTAATCCATTCAAGTGTGACTGCATGAACAAACCGTTTCTCCGACCCGAATCCGGCCGTCTGTGCGCAGCATGCGCTGCGTTCTCGCGCCGCGCCGCACGTATCGTGCAATTCGGGATCGCGGCAACATGCGTGGCGCTGCCGCTGGCGGCCTCGCTATTGGCTTTCGCCCCAGCCGCGCACGCCGAACGCGCCGACAACGACAAACCGCTGAATATTGAAGCGGACAACATGACCTATGACGACCTGAAGCAGGTCAACATCTTCACGGGCCACGTTGTCGCGACCAAAGGCACGATCATCATCAAGGCCGACCGTGTTGACGTGACGCAGGATCCGCAGGGGTACCAGTACGCGACCGGCACGTCCACCGGCGGCGCGCTCTCGTATTTCCGCCAGAAGCGCGACGGCCTCGACGAATACATAGAAGGCAATGCCGTGCGGATCGACTATGACGGCAAGCAGGATCTCACCACGCTGACCACGCGTGCCGTTGTGCGCCGCCTCGTAGGCCTCACCACGATCCAGGACGAAGTACACGGCAGCGTGATTACCTACGACGGCCAGAAAGACTTCTATACGGCGAAAGCCGGACCTGACGTCGCCGGTCCAGGCAACCCGACTGGCCGCGTGCGCGCCATGCTCGCCCCGCGTAACGGCGGCGCCGCGCCGCTGAACGGCGCGCCGGCCACCCTGACGCCGTCCACCAAGATGCAAGGAACGCAGCAGCCGTGAATTCGCCCGCCATGCCTCATCGCAAGCCGGCCGGCACGAGCAGTTCGCTCACCGTCCGCAACCTGAAGAAACGCTACGGCTCGCGCACGGTCGTGAAAGATGTCTCGCTCGACGTGAAAAGCGGCGAAGTGGTCGGGCTGCTCGGGCCGAACGGCGCGGGCAAGACGACGTCGTTCTACATGATCGTCGGACTGGTGCCGCTGGACGCCGGCGAAATCCTGCTCGACGGCACCTCGATCAGCCTGCTGCCCATTCACAAGCGTGCGCGTCTCGGGCTCTCGTATTTGCCGCAGGAAGCGTCCGTGTTCCGCAAGCTGACGGTCGAGCAGAACATTCGCGCGGTGCTTGAATTGCAAACGGACGAAAACGAAAAGCCGCTCTCCAAGCAAGCGATTACGGATCGCGCGGAAGCGTTGCTGGACGAACTTCAGATCGCGCATCTACGTGAAAACCCGGCTTTGTCACTCTCGGGCGGCGAACGCCGGCGAGTGGAAATTGCCCGTGCGCTCGCGACCAACCCGGCGTTTATCCTGCTGGACGAACCGTTCGCCGGCGTTGACCCAATCGCTGTGCTCGAAATCCAGAAGATCGTGAAGTTCCTGAAGCAGCGCAACATTGGCGTGCTGATCACGGACCACAACGTGCGCGAGACGCTCGGCATCTGCGACCATGCTTACATCATCAGCGACGGCAGCGTGCTCGCAGCAGGCGCGCCAAGCGATATCATCGAAAATGAGAGCGTGCGGCGCGTTTATCTCGGCGAACATTTCCGCATGTGAGCGCGGGGACATAGTGTCCCGCGCCCCATGCAACACCGTTGTGGACGGCGTCCCGCGCCGCCAACAGATGTTACGTGCCGCCCGCGAGGCGGCACATGTTTTTGGTCGATCCCCGCGAGGTGTCGCGCCCGTGGCAAACTCTCTACAATGAATACAACCTTGCCATGAAAGCCAGCCTCCAACTCCGCCTGTCGCAGCATCTTGCGCTGACCCCACAACTGCAGCAGTCCATCCGGCTGCTACAGTTGTCGACGCTCGAACTGCAGCAGGAAGTCGCGATGGCTGTCGCGCAAAATCCACTGCTCGAGAACGAGGACGACTGGACCACCAGCCCCTTGCGCGTGGCAGCGGACGGTTCGCTGATCACGTCGGGGGCGTCGGTGAACGCGCCCGATCCCATGATGAGCAACGGCACGTCGTCGAGCAGCAGCACGACCACCACCGAACGTTCGGAAAGCGGCGACCCTCAAGGGGTAGACGAATACAACGGCATGAGTTCGTCGGACAACGGACCGGATTCGAGTTCGTGGAATCTGGAAGATTACGGCCGCTCGAATAGCGGCTCGGACGACGACGACCTGCCGCCGCTGCAGATCCACGAATCCACTACTACGCTGCGCGACCACCTGACGTCGCAACTGCGCATGACGAAGGCAAATCAGCGTGACCGTGCGCTGATCACGTTCCTGATTGAATCACTCGATGAAGACGGATATCTCACGTCGTCGCTCGAGGAAGTAAAGGCGGATCTGCCGGATGAACTGGAAGTCGATGTCGACGAACTGAGCGCGGCGCTCGCGTTGCTGCAGAGTTTCGATCCGCCGGGCGTGGGCGGCCGTTCGGCGTCCGAATGTCTGAAGCTGCAGTTGTTGCGGCTCGAAGCATCGTCTATCCGCACGCTAGCGCTCGATATTGTGATGCACCATCTGGAACTGCTCGCGGCACGCGATTTCACGCGTTTGCGCAAGCAGCTCAAAGCGTCCGATGACGCATTGCGCGATGCACATTTGCTGATCCGATCACTGGAACCGTTCCCCGGCGCCGCGTTCGGCAAGAGCGAAGCGGATTACGTGGTTCCTGACATCCTCGTGCGCAAAATGTCGAGTGGGTGGACGGCAGAATTGAATCCGGAAATCGTGCCGCGGCTTCGCATCAATCACCTCTACGCGAATATTTTGCGCAACAATCGCGGCGATCCGGGCAGTGGTTCGTTGCGTCAGCAGCTTCAGGAAGCGCGCTGGCTGATCAAGAATATTCAACAAAGATTCGAGACGATTCTCCGCGTTGCACAAGCTATTGTGGAGCGTCAGAAGAACTTTTTTGCCCACGGCGAAATTGCAATGCGGCCCTTGGTTTTGAGGGAGATTGCTGATACGCTGGGTTTACACGAATCCACTGTCTCACGTGTGACAACCGGTAAGTACATGCTGACCCCATTCGGGACGCTTGAATTTAAGTACTTCTTCGGATCGCACGTTTCAACCGACACGGGTGGCGCGGCATCGTCCACGGCGATCCGGGCACTCATCAAGCAACTGATAGGAGCTGAAGACTCAAAATCTCCTCTTTCAGACAGCCGCATCGCAGAGTTGCTGGCAGAACAGGGGTTCGTGGTCGCACGCCGTACGGTGGCCAAATATCGCGAAGCTCTGAAAATCCCGGCAGTGAATTTGCGAAAGTCTCTGTAGCCCGCTGCATGTTGCGGCGGGCCTTTACCGGCCGCGTCGCGAAAGCGCGAGCGAGCTGGCCGATGCGTTCTCCCGTTCCGTACCACCGTTCAACAGAATGGACACGTGCGGGCAAGCAGCGGCCGGTTTGAGTAGCGTGATAGCGTCCAGGCGGCCATTAGCTTGGAGAGCAACTATGAATCTGCAGATCAGTGGACACCATCTCGAATTGACGCCTGCGTTGCGAGAATATGTGATCACCAAACTGGATAGAGTGCTGCGGCACTTCGATCAGGTGATCGACGGCAGTGTGGTCCTCTCGGTCGACAATCATAGGGAAAAGGAAAAGCGGCAAAAGGTCGAAATCAACCTGCATCTGAAGGGCAAGGACATTTTCATCGAGAGTTGTGACGTTGATATGTACGCGGCCATCGACCTGATGGTCGACAAGCTGGACAGGCAAGTGCTGCGCCACAAGGACAAGATCCAGGAGCATGCGCACGCCACAATGAAGTACGGACACGAACCGCAGGAGAGCGAAGTTCCGGCGCCGTAAGGTACCGTGAGTGGTTAGAGGAATGATTCAAATGGGGTGAACGGCGCATCGGCTGGAGGTTTTTTCGATGCGCCGGATTCCGGAGCAATGTGGACCGGAGCCCATCAGTCCGATAGTCGGCACGAGCCGCCTGAAAGCAGGCGGCTTTTTTTGTCACCGCCGGTTTCGGGCCGTTTTTTCAGCAACAGGGGTGAATTGAGGCATGGCATCAACCGTTGCGTTATGCGCAACAAACGCATTCAGCGTATGGCGCGCCGCACCATCGCTGATTGCGCTGTTCTATAATGGTCCGGTTAGTTTGAGTACCGGGATTGTTAATCGGAGTGAAGCGAGACTTTGGTCTCCCGCGCATTCCTTACCAAAATCGCCGTGAGCGTTTCGTGCAGGTTCTGCAGCCGCCACGATGAGGAGAATTCAGGCCACGCATCTGCCTGCCAACATGAATCGTTTAGCCAAATTTCTTCCCCTCGAAAATGTCGTCCTCGGACTGTCCGTCACCAGCAAGAAACGTGTATTCGAGCAAGCGGGCCTGATCTTCGAGAACCAGAACGGCATTGGCCGCAGTATCGTCACCGACAATCTCTTCGCGCGCGAGCGCCTTGGCTCGACCGGTCTCGGCGAAGGCGTCGCCATTCCGCACGGACGCATCAAGGGCCTGAAGCATCCGCTCGCCGCCTTCGTGCGCCTGGCTGAGCCGATCGCTTTCGAATCGCCGGACGGGCAGCCCGTGTCGCTGCTGATCTTTCTGCTTGTTCCCGAACAGGCCACGCAACAGCACCTCGAAATCCTCTCGGAAATAGCGCAGCTGCTGTCCGACCGGGATGCACGCGAACGCCTGAATACCGAAGAAAACCGTGAGGCGCTGTACCAGGTGCTCACGCAATGGCAGCCCTAAGCTCTTTGAGCCGGGCCTCGTGCTGGACTTGAAGCCGGACTCGGCGCGAGAGACCAGGCCGAACGGCCCTCTCGCGCCGGCGGCCCTTCTAGCGCACAATCGGTCCTATTGAGCGAAGCATTGAAGAGACCAAACCCGGCTCTTCAATTGCCCCATGCTCGCGGCCTCTCTCGGAGTTCCGGCCTCATGGATACGTCCAGCATCAACGCCCAGAGCATTTTCGACGACAACGCAGCCACACTCAAACTGAGCTGGCTGACGGGTCACGAAGGCTGGGAGCGCGGTTTTTCGACCGAAACCGTTGCCAATGCAACGTCAAGCGCCGATCTCGTCGGGCACTTGAACCTGATTCACCCCAACCGCATCCAGGTACTCGGCGACGCCGAAATCACCTACTACCAGCGTCAGTCCGACGAAGACCGGTCGCGCAACATGGCCGAACTGATCGCGCTGGAACCGCCTTTCCTGGTGGTTGCGGGCGAAGTCGGCGCACCGCCTGAACTGGTTCTGCGCTGCACCCGCTCGTCCACGCCGCTCTTCACCACACGAATGTCCGCGGCGGCGGTGATCGACAGCCTGCGCCTTTATATGTCGCGGATTCTTGCTCCGCGCGCCACGCTGCACGGCGTGTTCCTCGACATCCTCGGCATGGGCGTGCTGCTGACCGGCGACTCCGGTCTCGGCAAAAGTGAACTCGGGCTCGAGTTGATCAGCCGCGGTCACGGTCTTGTCGCTGACGACGCCGTAGACTTCGTGCGCCTCGGTCCGGATTTTGTCGAAGGCCGATGCCCGCCGCTGCTGCAGAACCTGCTTGAAGTACGGGGTCTGGGCCTGCTGGATATCAAAACCATTTTTGGTGAAACCGCCGTTCGGCGGAAAATGAAGCTCAAGCTGATCGTTCAGCTTGTGCGTCGTCCGGACGGTGAATTTCAGCGGCTGCCATTGGAAAGCCAGGCTGTCGACGTGCTCGGCTTGCCGATCAGCAAGGTCACCATCCAGGTGGCGGCCGGCCGGAATCTGGCCGTGCTCGTGGAAGCGGCGGTGCGCAACACGATCCTGCAACTGCGGGGTATCGACACCCTCCGTGACTTCATGGATCGTCAGCGCCTTGCAATGCAGGACCCCGAAAGCCAGTTCCCCGGCAAGCTGATCTGACGGGTCGAACTGGCAAGACCGGCGGCCTCCAGACTCAGCCGCCGCCCGGACCCGAATTTTCTGCGTGCTTTTATCTCGAGCGAACGAGTCCTTATTCATGCGCATCATTCTGATTACCGGCATCTCCGGCTCCGGCAAATCCGTCGCCCTGAACGCGCTCGAAGACGCCGGCTACTATTGCGTCGACAACCTGCCCCCGCGCTTCCTGCCCGAGCTCGCGGCGTATCTCCATAGTCAGGGGCAGCCGCGTCTGGCCGTCGCTATCGACGCACGTTCGAGCCGTTCGCTCGACGAAGTGCCCGCCATCATCAAAGATCTTTCGCAAGCGTTCGACCTGCGCGTGCTGTTTCTCAATGCCAGTACCCAGTCGCTGATTCAGCGCTTCTCCGAGACGCGCCGCCGTCATCCGTTGTCGGGTTCGTCCAATCAGGACGCCGCTGTGGGCCTGCTGACGTCGCTGGGCGAAGCGATCGAACGCGAGCGCGAACTTGTCTCGGGACTCGCCGAATTTGGCCATCAGATCGACACCAGCAATCTGCGGGCGAACGTGTTGCGCGCGTGGGTGAAGAGTTTTATCGAACAGGAACCGGCCGGGCTGACGCTGATGTTCGAATCGTTCGGATTCAAGCGCGGGGTCCCGCTCGACGCCGATTTTGTCTTCGATGTCCGTACGCTCCCGAATCCCTACTACGATCACGAACTGCGGCCGCTGACAGGCCTGGACCAACCGGTTATCGACTTTTTGTCGGCCCAGCCGATGGTCCACCAGATGATCGACGACGTGGGCACGTTCATCGGCAAATGGCTGCCGCAATTTCGTGACGACAACCGTAGTTACCTGACGGTTGCAATCGGCTGCACGGGCGGCCAGCATCGCTCGGTATTCATCGCCCAGGCGCTCGCCGCGCGCTTCGGGGACAAGGCCAATGTGATTGTGCGGCACCGCGACGCACCCATCGCTGTGGATGGACACGTCGCGCCCTTGCAAACCTGATCGCCTTCGGGCGGCCTTTTTAAAGAAGCGCGCGATGTCCACCAATCCCCTTCTCGCCGACCTGCCGCTGTTTCCGCTGCATACCGTGTTGTTTCCGGGCGGCCATCTTCCCCTGAAAATCTTCGAAGCCCGCTATCTCGACATGGCGCGTGCGTGCTTGCGCGAAAGCACGCCGTTCGGCGTGTGCCTGTTGAAAAGCGGTAATGAGATCGCGTCGCCGGGGGACCCGTCGGTGCCCGAGAGCATCGGCTGCCTGGCCGAGATCACGCAATGCGACGTGGACACGTTCGGCATGCTGCTGGTCCAGGCGCGCGGGACGACACGCTTTCGACTGTTGTCGCATCGCGTGGAGCCGAGCAATTTGCTCGTGGGCGTAGCCGAAATCATTGGCGACGACACGCCGCTGGACGGCACGGAAGCGTTGGTGAAGTTTGGGGCGTGCGCGGAGGTGCTGGAGCGGATCATCGATGCAATCAAGGCACGCGAGCCGAAGGACCTGCCGTTCACCGAGCCCTTCCTTCTCGACGATCCGACGTGGGTATCCAACCGTTTATCCGAGATCCTGCCGATCCCCATGCGCGCCCGGCAAAAGCTGATGGAGCTTGAGGATGCAGCCGCGCGGATCGATGTCGTGCATCACTATATGCAGCAGCATCAACTGCTTTGACGTTGCTTTAGTTGTTTTAGCATCTTGCCAATATCAAATCAGCGAACCCTGCAGCGCATCAAGCAATTTGCGGACGGGCGCAGGCACACCATACGCATCGATATTCGCAAGCGGCGCCCACACGGTCCGGTTATCGGCGGCGTCGGGCACGCCGTTCGCCTGCCCGAGACGCGGCTCGATATCCAGTTTGAAATGCGTGAACGTATGCGTGAAGGGAGTTAGCCGCTGAAGCTCGGCCGACCCGCCGAAACCATGTGCGACTGCCGCGAGCGCGCCTTCATCCTCTGCTTCCGGCAGGCTCCACAGACCGCCCCAGATGCCCGTCGGCGGGCGCTTTTCAAGCAGGACGCTATCGCCGTCCTGTAGCACCAGCATCCAGGTCTTGCGTGTCGGCACGGTCTTTTTCGGGCGCGACACAGGCAATTCCTTTTGCCGTCCGGTCACGTTCGCCACGCAATCGCCGGCAAACGGGCAGCGCGCGCAATCCGGCTTGCCACGCACGCACAGCGTGGCGCCAAGATCCATCAAACCCTGCGTGTACGCGGTGACTTCGTCCTTGTGCGCGGCGTCGGGAAGCAGCGATTCGGCCAATGTCCACATCGTGTTTTCCACGCGCTTTTCGCCCGGAAATCCGTCGATGCCAAACACCCGCGCGAGCACCCGCTTTACGTTGCCATCGAGAATCGTCGCGCGTGCGCCGAACGCGAACGACGCAATGGCCGCCGCCGTCGAACGACCGATACCCGGCAGTTCAGCCAATTCATCGACGCTGCGGGGAAACTCGCTGCCATGCTCCGTCGATACGACAAACGCGCATCGATGCAGATTCCGCGCGCGCGAGTAGTAGCCGAGACCGGCCCAGAGCGCCATGACGTCGTCGAGCGGGGCGAAGGCGAGCGCGTTCACGTCGGGGAAACGGTCGAGAAAACGCGCGTAGTACGGAATCACCGTCGATACCTGCGTCTGCTGCAACATGATTTCTGATAGCCAGATGCGGTAGGCATCGCGCGTGTTTTGCCACGGCAAGTCGTGGCGGCCGTGAACACGTTGCCACGCGATCAGGCGCGTGGAGAAGTCGGTGAGCTGGAGCATGGGGCTAGCGCTGGCAGCGCGGGCAAAAGTACGTGGATCGCTGGCCTTGCACGATTTGTTTGATGGCCGTTCCGCAAACATGGCACGGCAAGCCCGCGCGATCATAGACGAAATAATCGAGCTGGAAATAGCCCGACTCGCCATTGCTTCCCACGAAATCGCGCAACGTGCTGCCGCCCTTTTCGATCGCGGCGGCAAGCGTGGTACGCACGGCGTCGGCGAGGAGATCGTAGCGCACGAGCGAGACGCGCCCGGCCGCGACGGTCGGCCGGATACCCGCTCGAAACAGGCTCTCGGACGCGTAAATGTTGCCCACGCCCACAACCATCGTGCCCGCGAGCAAGGCCTGCTTGACGGACACCTTGCGCCCGCGCGTCTGCCGGTACATCAGCGCGCCGGAAAATTCAGCGGTGAATGGCTCTACGCCCAGGCCGGCCAGCAGCGGATGGTCGAGGACATCACCATCTGCGCGCGAATGCCAGAGCACTGCGCCAAAGCGCCGCGGATCGCGAAAGCGCAAAATGAAATCATCGAAGATCAGGTCGATATGATCATGCTTCGCCGCATCCGGCGGACGCGGCACGTTACGCAGTACCCGTAGCGTCCCTGTCATGCCCAGATGCACGATCAGCCAGCCTTCGGAGGTTTCGAACAACAGGTACTTGCCGCGCCGCTCGACCTTCTCGATTTTCAGCGCCTTCATCGTCTTCGCGAGATGAGACGGAATGGGCCAGCGCAGCGCCGGTGTACGGACATCGACACGCTCAACCCGGCGTCCGGTAACGAACGGTTCGATCCCGCGTCGGGTTACTTCGACTTCCGGCAACTCTGGCATGGTTTACTGGTCTGTAACTTGCTGTGGGATGTGCGCGTATTGTAGCGAGCGCGTTACAATCGACTGAAACATTGATCGGATTTCCATGAACTTGTCCTTCGTAAAGTTGTTTTCGAAGCAGCGTGCAGCGACCGCTCAAACGAGCGCCGCACGCGGTAAGCCGGTCTACCCGAGCAAGCTCGCGGCCGCAGTGACGTTCGCGGTGGCAGCGTTTGCGCTTGCGCCTGCCTACGCGCAGAGCCCCGCGCAACTTCCTTCGCCTGACGACGACCAGTCGGCCATCAGCGCAGCGGACCTGATCACCGCGCCGCCCACGGGCAAGGAAGTGCAGGACTTGCCGAATGTGGCTGCGTCCAGCCAGATCGTGTTCCAGGTGCTCGCAGCGGAAGTCGCGTTGCAACGCAACCAGGCAGCGCCCGCCTATCAGACTTATCTCGCCCTCGCGCGCGACACGCACGATCCGCGCTTCGCGCAGCGCGCAACCGAGATTGCGATTGCCGCACAAAGTCCCAACGACGCGCTGACGGCCGTTCAGCTTTGGCAGCAGTTCTCACCGAATTCGGAACGCGCGGCGCAGTTGAGCGCGTCGCTGCTGATCCTCTCCGGCAAGCCCGACGACGCCAAGCCGATCCTCAACACCGAGCTCGCGAAAGTGCCCGCGGAGCAGCGTGGCGACGCGATCCTTTCGCTGCAGATCCTGCTCTCTCGCGGACCGAATCGCGTAGGCGGGTTGAATGTGCTGAAGGATCTGGTCAAGAACGACATGGACCGGCCCGAAACGCAATTGGCACTCGCCCGGCAGGAAATTGCCGCGGACGACCAGCCGGGCGCGAAGGCATCGCTTGAACAAGCGCTGAAATTGAAGCCCGACTATTTGCCTGCTGCGTTGACGCTTGCTCGCATGGGGCCGAACGAACGCGACGAAGGTATTGCTTCGTTCGAGAAGTACCTCGAGAAGGATCCGAAGTCGCACGACGCGCGGCTTGCGCTGGCGCAACTGTATTTGTCGGCGGATCGTCTCGACGACGCCCAGAAGCAGTTCGAAATCATGCGCAAGAACGATGCAAAAGATCTCACGCCGCTAATGGCGCTCGCGCTGATCAATATTCAGAAGAAACAGCCGGACAAGGCGCAGGATTACCTGAAGCAGTACGCGGCGGCGGCTGAAAGCACGCCAGGCGCCGATCCGGGACAGGCTTATATCTATCTCGCGCAGTTGTCGCTTGAGAAGAAAGACGACGCGGCCGCGAACCAATGGCTCGACAAGATTCCCCGCGCGAGCCAGCAGTATCTGCCGGCACAGGTCACCCGGGCGCAGATCCTTGCCTCGGAAGGCAAGGTCGACGACGCGCGCCAGTTGCTGGGCAGCCTGCAGACGTCGGACCCTCGCGACCTGGCGCTGCTCGCGCGTACGGACGCCGCCATGCTGTTCCAGGCGCAGCGGTATCCGGAAGCGGAAGCGGCGTTGTCGAAGGCATCGACTGCATTCCCCGATGATCCGGACATTGCCTACGACTACGCCATGGCGGCCGAGAAGAACGCTCATTACGACACCATGGAAGGGCAGTTGCGCAAGCTGATGAAAGAGCAGCCGGACAACGCGCAGGCGTATAACGCGCTCGGCTATTCGCTCGTCGATCGCAACGAGCGTCTGGACGAGGCTGAGAAACTGATCGAGAAAGCGGTATCGCTTGCGCCGAACGACGCATTCATCATGGACAGTCTCGGCTGGGCGAAGTATCGGATGGGCAATTCCACGGAAGCTGCCAGCATCCTGAAGAAAGCCTACGACCTGCAGCCGAACGCCGAAATTGGCGCTCATCTCGGCGAAGTGCAGTGGAAGTCGGGGCAGCAGGACCAGGCGCGTAATACATGGCGCCAGGCGCAAAAGCTCGAACCCGGCAACGACACATTGTTGAAAACGCTCAAACGATTCCAGGTGAACGACCTTTGAACTTGATTGCAACGAATTTCCTGAGCGGTCAGCGCGCACGTCGCGGCGCGCTGGCGCTGATGGCAGCGAGTGTAGTGGTGGTGTCGGGGTGCGCGATCAAACCGCGCGTGCCGACAACGTCAAATGCAGCAACCGAGGTGACTGCGCAGACCAGCCGCGCTTACCACGGCCGGTTCGCGGTCCAGTACAACGACCAGAACGGCCAGCAGCGCAACGCGTACGGCAACTTCGACTGGCAGGAAACCGGAGACACCGTCACGCTGCAATTGCGTAATCCACTTGGGCAAACGCTGGCTATCGTGACGTCGTCGCCGTCTTCGGCCACCCTCGAACTACCGAATCGCGACCCGCAGACCGCCGATAATGTCTCCCAACTGATGAGCAACACGCTGGGGTTCGCTTTGCCGGTGGAAGGCTTGCGGTACTGGCTGCAGCCTTCGCCTGCGCCCACCTCGCGAGCGCGCACGACCATGGATTCGTCGTCGGAAAATGGCCGTCTGAAGGAAATCAAGCAGGACGGCTGGACCATCGACTACCTGGCCTACGCCGACGCGCCCGCAACCGGCGTGAAACGCCTGAATCTGTCGCGTGCCGAACCGCCGCTCGACATCAAGCTCGTCCTCGACCAGTAACGCTTAGTCCAATCACATGCAGTCATCTTTATCGAGTTCGTCGCGGGGCCCAGCGCGTCCGCTGGCCGATGCATCCCTGCGCGACTGTCTCGCGCCGGCCAAGCTCAATCTGTTTTTGCATATCACCGGGCGCCGCCCGGATGGTTATCACGCGTTGCAGACGGTGTTCCAGTTGCTCGACTGGGGCGACCGCCTACACTTCACCCGTCGTGACGACGGCGTGATCGCGCGAAAAACTGACGTCCCTGGCGTGCCGGAAGCGGATGACCTTGTTGTACGTGCCGCGCATCTGTTGCAGTCGACAACAGGCACCCCCCTTGGCGTAGACATAGAAATTGATAAAATACTGCCCATGGGCGCCGGTCTCGGCGGCGGAAGTTCTGACGCCGCGACTACGCTGCTGGCTCTGAATCGTTTATGGGGCTTGGATTTATCGCGAGAAGCGTTGCAGGACCTGGCGCTGAAACTGGGCGCTGACGTGCCGTTTTTTGTGTTTGGACGGAATGCTTTTGCGGAAGGTGTTGGTGAAGCGCTGCAGGTGGTCGATCTACCGAAGCGTTTCTTCCTCGTGGTGACTCCTGCTGTGCATGTTCCAACCGCTGCGATTTTTTCAGAGAAAGGGTTGACGAGGGACTCAAAAGTCCTCACAATTACGGACTTCCTTGCACAACATAGTTCTGACGCAGATTGGCCTGACAGCTTCGGCCGAAATGATATGCAGGCAGTTGTGGTTGAGAAGTACGCGGAAGTAGCCAAGGTGATTGAGTGGTTTTCGAATCTTTCACCTGCGCGAATGACCGGATCTGGAGCGAGCGTGTTTGCCGCTTTTCGTAGCAAAGCCGAAGCTGAGGTGGCGCAAGCCAAACTCCCGGCAAGCTGGAAAAGCAAAGTGACCGAAAGTCTGGATTCGCATCCTCTCTTCACTTTCGCGTCGTAAAGTTTCGTTTTGACGGGTTTGTCCTACACTACCCGGCAAAACTCAAAGTTAGTGTAGGGGAGTCGCCAAGTTGGTTAAGGCACTGGATTTTGATTCCAGCATGCGAAGGTTCGAATCCTTCTTCCCCTGCCATAATTTCTCGCGTTTTTCCTCTCGCCCCAGCCAAGAAACAGGTGCACGATGAGCAGTGACGGCCTGATGGTATTCACTGGCAACGCGAATCCCGCGCTTGCACAGGAAGTCGTCAAAATCCTTGGAATCCCGCTTGGCAAGGCAATGGTTAGCCGTTTTTCCGACGGCGAGATCATGGTCGAGATCCAGGAAAACGTGCGCGGTAAAGACGTGTTCGTGCTGCAGTCCACCTGCGCACCGACCAACGACACGCTCATGGAACTCATGATCATGGTCGATGCGCTCAAGCGCGCATCCGCTGGCCGGATCACTGCAGCCATCCCGTACTTCGGTTATGCCCGTCAGGATCGCCGGCCACGTTCGGCTCGTGTCGCCATCTCGGCGAAAGTCGTGGCGAACATGCTGGAAATCGCGGGCGTGGATCGTGTCATCACCATGGACCTCCACGCCGACCAGATTCAAGGTTTCTTCGACATCCCGGTCGACAACATTTACGCCACCCCCGTGCTGCTCGGCGATCTGCGCAAGCAGAACTACGAGAACCTGCTGGTGGTGTCGCCGGATGTGGGCGGTGTGATCCGCGCCCGGGCATTGGCGAAGCAACTGAACACCGATCTCGCGATCATCGACAAGCGTCGCCCGAAGGCGAACGTCGCTGAAGTGATGAACATCATCGGTGAAGTGGAAGGCCGCACGTGCGTGATCATGGACGACATGGTCGACACCGCCGGCACGCTCTGCAAGGCAGCACAGGTTTTGAAGGAACGCGGCGCGACGAAAGTGTTCGCGTATGCCACGCATCCCGTTTTGTCCGGTGGCGCAGGCGAGCGGATCGCGGCGTCGGAACTCGACGAACTCGTCGTTACCGACACCATCCCCCTCTCCGAAGAAGCACGTGCCTGTACCAAGGTGCGTATTCTGTCGAGCGCGGGATTGCTGGCCGAGACGTTCTCGCGTATCCGTCGCGGCGACTCGGTGATGTCGCTGTTCGCGGAAGGTTAAAAAGTATTTGCGGTTTAGCGGGGGGTCAAAGCTCTGCTGAACCGCGTAATCGGTTCAGGCGAACGAAGGCCTGAATCGCTGCTCTGGGGCTGAACGCGAACACGCGGACAGCCCCGTTTTCACTGCCTGGTCGCGGGCAGATTACGGAGTTGAATCATGAAAGTAGTCGCTTTTGAGCGCAATCTGCAAGGTACGGGTGCGAGCCGCCGCCTGCGTAACTCGGGCAAGACCCCGGGCATCGTATATGGCGCGAACGCTGAAGCTCAGGCTGTTGAGCTCGATCACAACGCCCTTTGGCACGCGTTGAAGAAAGAAGTGTTCCATTCGTCGATTCTCGACCTGGAAATCGCTGGCAAGTCGCAACAGGTTCTGCTGCGCGACGTGCAATACCATCCGTTCAAGCAAATGGTTCTGCACGTTGACTTCCAACGTGTCGATTCAACGAAGAAGCTGCACACCAAGGTACCGGTGCACTTCCTGAATCAAGAAACGAATCCGGCTGTGAAGATCGGTGGCGCGGTGATCTCGCACGTTCTGAATGAAATCGAAATCGAATGTCTCCCGGCCGATCTGCCGGAATTCGTCGAACTCGATCTGGCGAAGATTGAAGCCGGTCACACGCTGCACGTGAAGGACATCGTTTTGCCGAAGGGCGTGGCGCTGGTCGCTCACCTCGACGCAGAAAACCCGGTGATCGCTTCGGCGACTATCCCGGCTGCCGTCGTGTCCGACGAAGCTGCTTCGGGCGCTGCTGCTCCGAGCGCAGGCGACAAGCCGGCTGCATAAGTCTGGCTAAAACCTGTCCGCTTGAGTCCGCTCTGGGTCCGCCCAAAAGAGCGGACGAAGTGACCCGCCGTTGCTCTGCTCCGGCGGGTTTTTTTTGGCCTTTTTCTGGTGCGGCTGACGTTGCTACGCCGCCAAGATTGAACATGATCAAACTGATCGTCGGGCTCGGCAATCCGGGCGCCGAATACACCGCGACCCGTCACAACGCAGGCTTCTGGTTCGTCGATCAACTGGCGCGCGACGCCGGTGCATCGCTACGTGACGAGCGCCGGTTTCACGGTCACTATGGCCGTGGCCGACTCAATGGCCAGGAGATTCATCTGCTCGAGCCGCAGACCTTCATGAACCGGTCGGGGCAATCGGTCGTGGCCGTGGCGCAGTTCTTCAAGATATTGCCGGACGAGATCCTGGTCGCGCACGATGAACTCGATCTGCCGCCCGGTACGGTGAAGCTGAAGCTTGGCGGCGGCAGCGGAGGGCACAATGGCCTGAAGGACATTTCCGCGCATTTGTCGGTGCAACACTATTGGCGGTTGAGGATCGGCATCGGGCATCCGCGTGATCTTATTCCCGAAGCCTCGCGTGCCGGCGCGAAACCGGATGTGGCGAATTTTGTGCTGAAACCGCCGCGTCGTGAAGAACAGGACGTGATCGATGCATCGATAGAACGCGCCCTCGCCGTCATGCCGTTCGCAATCAATGGCGAGATGGAGCGCGCGATGATGAATCTGCATCGCAACGCGCAGCCGTAAACCCGCAGCATCCCGTCCCGTGCGGACATCAGGGACAATTAAGGAGCGAATCTTGAGCCGTTTCTGGAGCGATATCGTCAATAAGCTGACGCCGTATGTGCCGGGCGAACAACCCGCGCTGGCGCGTCCCGTGAAGCTCAACACGAACGAGAATCCCTATCCGCCCTCACCGCGCGTCGTCGATGCAATCCGTCGCGAACTCGGCGAGGACGGCGACTCGCTCCGCAAATATCCCGATCCGACAGCGCATGCGTTGCGCGCGGCTATCGCGCAGCATCACGGCTTGCGCGAGAGCCAGGTATTTGTCGGCAATGGCTCGGACGAAGTTCTTGCGCACACGTTCCAGGCGCTGCTCAAGCATGACAAGCCGATCCGTTTTCCCGATATCACGTACAGCTTTTATCCCGTGTATGCGCAGTTATATGGCGTAGCGGTAGACGTTGTGCCGCTCAACGCGGATTTTAGTATCGATGTGGACGACTATCGTGCGCCCAACGGCGGCGTGCTGCTGCCTAATCCGAACGCACCGACGGGCCGCGCGTTGCCGCTCGCCGAGATCAAGGTGCTGCTCGCGGCGAATCCGGATTCGGTTGTGGTAATCGATGAGGCGTATGTGGATTTCGGCGCGGAGTCGGCAGTGGCGCTTATCGATGAAAATCCGAATTTGCTGGTCGTGCAGACGTTGTCGAAGGCGCGTTCACTGGCGGGCATGCGGGTGGGATTTGCGCTCGGACACGAAGCGTTGATCGAGGCGCTGACACGCGTGAAGGACAGCTTCAATTCCTATCCGCTCGATCGGCTGGCGCAAGCCGCGGCAATTGCGGCGGTTGAAGACGACGACTGGTTTCGCGAAACCTGTACGAAGGTAATCGCCAGCCGCGAACGGCTGACGGCGGACTTGCAGGCGTTGGGCTTCGATGTGGTGCCGTCGGCCGCGAACTTCGTATTCGCGCGCCATCCGGAACACGATGCCGCCACGCTGGCCCCACGCTTGAAAGAGAAGGAGATTTTCGTGCGGCATTTCAAGCTGCCGCGAATCGATCAGCATCTGCGCATCACGATCGGCACCGATGCCGACTGCGACGCATTGCTGGCAGCACTGCGCGCGTTGCTCTGAGACCAGGGTGCTTGATGCTTGACGTTAAATCAAGCGCCCTTCGCTTTCATCAACCCGTGATATTTCGTCATCAACTGGATGGCGTTTTCCTCATGTGCCGGATCGCGTGGAATGCAATCGACCGGGCACACTTGCTGGCATTGCGGTTCGTCGTAGTGGCCGACGCATTCGGTGCACTTGTTCGGGTCGATCACGTAGATATCGATACCCATCGAGATGGCGTCGTTCGGGCACTCGGGCTCGCACACGTCGCAGTTGATGCACTCGTCGGTAATGAACAGGGCCATGCTTTACTCTCTTCGCCCGGCATTTCAGCCGGCTTTTGCAGCGCCCGCGCGACCTGATGAGGGCGCGCGTTAGTGAACGCCTGAAACGCTCACGGCGCCGATGACGGGTCCGGCGCAATCGGACCAACCTTGTCCTGCAAGCGCTTTTCCACCGAGGGAAAAACGAACTTGCTGACGTCGCCGCCGAGTTGCGCGATCTCGCGCACGATCGTGCCCGAGATGAATTGATATTGATCCGATGGCGTCATGAACATCGTCTCGACGTCGGGCAGCAGATAACGGTTCATGCCCGCCATCTGGAATTCGTATTCGAAGTCGGAGACGGCACGCAGGCCCCGCACGATCACACGCGCGTTGTTCTTGCGCACAAAATCCTTCAGTAGCCCCTTGAAGCTCATTACCTGCACGTTCGGATAATGGCCCAGCACATCATGTGCAATATCCAGCCGTTCCGCCAAACTGAAAAACGGCTTCTTGTTCCGGCTATCTGCGACTCCGACCACCAGCGTATCGAAAATACTCGATGCACGTCGCACGAGGTCTTCGTGACCGCGCGTGAGCGGGTCGAACGTTCCGGGATAAACGGCTACAACCATGGGGCATCTCCTCTTCTGATACTTCTTCTGGTATGTCTTTCGCTACAGTACAGATTGGGCCGCCGCTGGTATCGACAAGACCAGAAGATTTCTCCGATACCCCGTCGCCCACCAAGCCCGCTACGTGCATCGCGCCCCGTCCGCAGTCGGCCGGGCCTCGCCTGGCCAGCATTTGGGAACGCGCATTATTCCTCATTTTCGCGCCGCAGCAAATGATAGCGGACCGCACCAGCCTTGCCTTCGCGGGTAATCGCCCATCCGGACAACGCCGGCGTTTGCGCAGGATCGACCGGTTCGCCCGATTCGATGTACAGCGCGCCGCCCGGCGACACCAGCGGCACAGCCAGTTCAATGGCGCGCTGGAGCATGGCGGTATCGCCGAAAGGGGGATCGAGGAACACGACATCGAAGGAATTCGCCGCGAGGCCCCCGGCAAGACGCAGCGCATCCGCTTCCACGATTTCGATGTTTTTCGCGGCCAGGCGCGTCTGGTTCGCCTTCAGTTGCACCACTGCGCGGCCGCTGCGCTCCACCATGAGCACGCGTAGCGCGCCGCGCGACGCCGCTTCGAAGCCCAATGCGCCGCTACCGGCAAAGAGATCGAGGCAACGTTTGCCGTCGAGCGACTGGCCCAGCCAGTTGAACAGCGTCTCGCGGACCCGGTCGGGCGTCGGACGCAGGCCGTCCAGACTCAGAACGGGTAGCGGCGTGCGCTTCCATTCGCCACCAATGATTCGGATTGAATTTGCCTTGCCGCCGCGCGATGGCGCCGCTTCGCGGACTTTCGGAGCGCGTTCGGCGTTGCGTTCGCGATTTCGCTCGGGATTTCGCTCTAATGCGCGGGTGATCGATGAACGGGACATGGACGTGCGTGGGGCGTGATAGAGGCGGCGGGATGATCCGCGCGGCTTGGGTGAGAACGTGATCGGATTGCAACAATTCGCTTGTCGCCGATGCGGGCACGTTACCACAGCCCCGCCGCTCCCGATGCAGGGGTTCGCCGTCGGGCCGGACACTACATCGGTGCCGGCTGATAAAATACGCGTCTTTCGCCCTTTTTGCGCACACGCCCGGCTCTTCCCGCTGTTTTCGGCGGTCTTTCGCGGCACGGCAGCCATCGTCACCTTTGCGTTTGTGCGTTGTTTGCGTTTTTGCGCTCGTTCGACGCAGGAACGCGGTTGCGACGGCATCGATAAAACGCGCCACCCCACCACTGCAGACCATGTTCAGCTTTTTCAAACGATTAATAGGCAAACCGACCGACGCCGATACCGATACGCCAGCGGAAAACGAAGCCGAGGACGTTGCCGAGGCGCGTTCCGAGGGCGCTGCAGGGCTCCGGCACGCGAGTACGCCTGTGACGCCGGCGCAGCCGGTGGAAATCGCACGGGAAGGCGCTGCGGCAGCGGATCGGGCTTCGGAAACGCAACTACGCGGAACGGGATTGGGTGCCGGTGCGCCAGGGACGCCGGATGCGCCTGCGAGCGGGACGAAGGGCACGGCTGAAACCGGGTCATTCGGCGTGTCTGTGGAATCGCGTGACCGGTCCGCGCGTCCGGCTGCCCCGGGCGAATTGGGTTCGGCATCGGGTTCAGCTTCAGCTTCATCGGCGGATTCGGCTCAGAGCGCGCCTCACGCCTCGGAGTCTCCGATCGATAACGGAGCGCCCGCAGGCACGGCAGCGTCTTCTGTGTCGACCGCTACGACTCCGGTTACGCCAGCGCAACCGGCCACGGTTGGCCAGCCGACGCGGACGGAAGCCCCCGGTGCGGCGACGCCGCTGCCGCAGACCCCGCCTGCGAGCGCAACGCCCCAACCGCCAAGCCCTGCCGCAACCGCCACACCAGAAGCCAAGCCGTACTGGCAAGGCCGCACGGCATCGCAATGGAAGGCGCCGGCAGAAGCCGTCGAGATCGTGCCGCCGCCGGAGCCGGAACCCAACGCAAAGCGTTCATGGCTCACGCGCCTGAAAACGGGCCTGTCGAAGACCAGTTCGGGCCTGACGGGGATTTTCATCGGCGCGAAGATTGATGAGGATTTGTATGAGGAACTCGAAACGGCGTTGCTGATGTCAGATGCCGGTGTCGATGCCACCGAATATCTGCTTGAAGCGTTGCGTGAAAAGGTGCGCAGCGAACGGCTCACTGATTCGATGCAGGTCAAGGCCGCGCTGCGCTCGTTGCTCGCCGACCTGCTGCGGCCGCTTGAGAAGTCCTTGATGCTCGGTCGCGCCCAACCGCTCGTGATGATGATCGCCGGCGTGAACGGCGCGGGCAAGACCACGAGCATTGGCAAGCTGGCCAAGCATTTGCAGCGCTTCGATCAGACCGTGCTGCTCGCCGCCGGCGACACCTTCCGTGCTGCCGCGCGCGAACAGCTCACGGTTTGGGGGGAACGCAACAACGTGACGGTGGTATCGCAGGAGAGCGGGGACGCGGCCGCTGTGATCTTCGATGCGGTCGGCGCCGCGCGTGCCCGCAAGATCGACGTGATGATGGCCGACACGGCGGGCCGCCTGCCCACGCAACTCCACCTGATGGAAGAACTGCGCAAGGTGAAGCGCGTGATTGCCAAGGCACAGCCCGATGCCCCACACGAGGTGTTGCTGGTCATCGATGCAAACACGGGCCAGAACGCGCTCGCCCAAGTGAAGTCTTTCGACGATGCACTGGGCTTGACGGGTTTGATCGTGACCAAACTCGATGGCACGGCGAAGGGCGGCATTCTCGCGGCAATCGCGCGGCAACGGCCGATTCCGGTGTACTTCATTGGCGTGGGCGAGAAAGTCGAGGACTTGCAGCCCTTCAGCGCCGACGAATTTGCGGACGCTTTGCTCGGAAGTTAAACCGGCGCCGCGGCCTGGCGTTCAGCCAGACCGCGGTCGCGCGTGCTACCGGGACACGATCAACGCCCCGGCAATCCACCACATCACAATCCCCACGATCACATCGAGCACTCTCCACGAGATATCTTTCTCGAACAGAGGCTGGAGCAAGCGCGCACCGAACCCGAGCACGGTGAACCAGATGATCGACGAACACATTGCCCCTGCCGCAAACCACGCGTTTCCCGGCCAGCCGTACCGGGCGCCAATGCCGCCGAGCAGCACGACGGTATCGAGATAAACGTGCGGATTCAGCAGCGATAAAGCGAGCACTGTTGTTACCGCTTTTAACGCCGTCTGCGATTCGCCGTTCTCCGCGTGCAAATGTCCCGGCCCCTTCCACGCCGCGTGAAAAGCCCGCAGACCGTAGAGAAACAGGAACACCGCTCCCGCCCATCGAATCACCCCAAGCAGCACCGGCGCTCGCTCAATGAGCGCCCCCATCCCTCCGATACCCAACCCGATCAGCAATACGTCGATCAGCGCGCAGATAAAAACGACCCAGCCCACGTGCCGCCGTTTCAAGCCTTGCCGCAACACAAAAGCGTTTTGAGCACCAATCGCGATAATCAGACTTGCGCCAAGCCCGGCGCCGGATAAAAAAACAGCAGTCGTCATTCGGCGTCCGGTTGCTGTCCGGGCGCAGCACGCGCGAACGCATCGATTTGCGCAGCGTGATCGGCGATACGTTCGATCGTCGGATAACGGCTCATATCGATATTAAAACGCCGCGCGTTGTACACCTGCGGCACGAGGCACAGATCCGCGAGCGTGGGGGTATCGCCGAAACACAGCTTGCCCACGCGCGAGTCGTTCGCGAGCCGCTTTTCAAGCGACTCGAAACCCGATTCGAGCCAATGCTGGTACCACGCGTCTTTCGCTTCATCGGCGACCTTCAGCGTGTGCTTCAGATACTTGAGCACGCGCAGGTTGTCGATGGGATGGATTTCGCACGCAATCTGAAGCGCGACCGAACGAATGAACGCACGATCCAGCGGCGTACCCGGCAATACCGTAGGCTCGGGATGCGTCTCTTCCAGATATTCGATGATCGCAAGTGACTGCGTGAGCACGTTGTCACCGTCGATAAACGTCGGCACGATGCCGTCTGGATTCAGCTCGCGATAGTCCAGCTTCAGTTGTTGCCCGCCGTCGCGCAGAAGATGGATCGGCGCGTACTCATAGGCGAGCCCCTTGAGATTCAGCGCGATCCGCACGCGATACGCCGCCGAGCTACGAAAATAGCTGTACAGCTTCATGGTCCCCTCCGTTTTTATAGTCAGACCACGCGCACGGAGAACTCTCCGAGTCCTTCGACGCCGCCCTTCATCAGGTCGCCCTTCTGAATGGCGCCGACGCCTTCAGGCGTGCCGGTGAAAATCAGGTCACCGGGGAACAATTCGAATAGCGTCGACAGATACGCGATCGTGTCACCGACCGACCAGATCAGTTGCGAGATGTCCGATCGCTGCTTCTCTTCGCCATTGACGGTGAGCCAGATCGCGCTTTTTTCCAGATGCCCGACCTTCGCGACTGGATGGATCGGACCCAGCGGCGCCGAATGATCGAAGCCCTTCCCCGTATCCCACGGACGGCCCAGCTTCTTCGCTTCGGCTTGCAGATCGCGACGCGTCATGTCGAGACCGAGCGCGTAGCCGTAGACGTAATCGAGTGCCTTCCCGGCGGGAATGTCTTTGCCTTGCTTGCCGATTGCCGCCACGAGTTCCATCTCGAAGTGGACGTTCTTCGACTGCGACGGATACGGGAATTCGCCGGTTGCACCGGGCGCGACGTACAGCACGGCGTCGGCGGGCTTGGCGAAGAAAAACGGTGGTTCACGATCGGGGTCGTGGCCCATCTCGCGCGCGTGCGCCTCGTAGTTCCGGCCGACACAATAAATCCGGCGAACGGGAAACTGGTCGCTGGAACCGACAACTGGCACCGCGACCGCGGGTGCCGGAGCGAATACGTGACTCATTGCGTTTTCTCCTGTTTGATGAAGCATCGACCTGGACCTCAAGTTTAACGTGCGCCGTTACGCATCGCGAATCGGCTGAACGGCCTATGCGCCCCAGGGCATCGCGTGGCAAAGCACACAGGAGCACGCCCCACGGTCTGCGATTCCCATGGGCGGTCCTAAGTCCATCAGCCCACAAGCCCGCGACCCTCGAACAAATGAGCAGGCAAGCGCCCCGAAAACCATCCGCCGAGCCGCCCCGCGACTTGCAAGCCCGGCTCAAATGCGGTACTGAATGTGATTCCTGCATTTCCATAATTGCAGCGGCCGAGTCTGCACAAGGCGATGCGATTGAACACCTCTTGCGCAAACCGGCCGCTCTAACCAATCAATGACCGACAAAGCCCCTTTCCCGTGCGCCCGTTTCATCAAGGAAATCGGCCGCGGGCCAAACGGCGCGCGAGCGCTGACCCGCGAGGACACGTACGCCCTCTACGAAGCGATGCTCGATAACCGCGTCTCCGATCTCGAACTCGGCGCCGTGTTGCTCGCGTATCGGGTGAAAGGCGAGACGGCCGCAGAACTCGCCGCGATGCTGGCGGCCGCGCATCGCTCGTTCGAACCGTTGCATATCCAGAACGGCCGCGACCACGCGCGCCCCGTCTCCATCCCCACCTACAACGGCGCGCGCAAGCAGCCGAACCTGACCCCGCTGTTGGCGTTACTCCTCGCACGGGAAGGCGTGCCGGTGCTCGTACATGGCGTGACAACTGACCCTGGCCGCGTAACGAGCGCGGCGATTTTCGCCGAGCTGGGCATTCCGGAATCCACATCCCACGATGAAATCGAGGACAACCTCGCCTCGCGCCGGCTGGCGTTCGCGCCGATCGCCGCGCTCGCGCCCAAGCTCGCGCGCCTGCTTGCGATCCGGCGAATCATGGGTGTGAGAAATTCCACCCATACGCTGGTCAAGATCCTGCAACCGTTCGCACAGCCCGGTTTGCGGCTGGTGAACTACACCCATCCGGAGTATCGCGAGAGCCTGACGGGACTGTTCACCGAGCATCCCGATGCAGCCGCCGGCGGCGCCCTGCTCGCACGCGGGACAGAGGGCGAGGCGGTAGCAGACACGCGCCGGCAAGTGCAGGTGGACTGGTTCCACGACGGGCACACAGAAACGCTGATATCGGCGGAGCGCTCCTCGCCGGACGCGCCCGTGGTGGCGTTGCCCGAGGCTCTCGATGCGGCGACCACGGCCCGCTGGATCGAAACCGTGCTGCGCGGTGAAGCCCCTATTCCGCCCGCGCTCGCGCGTCAGGCGGAGTTGATTGCGGACATTGTGAGGCGGTAGGGCATTCTTCAGTCGAGAACCGTTTCGGTTGACAACGGCGCACGCGGTGCGCTAATGTAAAGAAATGAGCTTTACCCAATTCCCCTCCCTTCGAATTACTCAGGGTCGCCTAGCGCGGCCCCTATCGCTACGTCTAGCGTAAGTCGCTAAACGTGGCGCCGCGCGTCCCTCGCGCGGTCCCGCCCGCAGTTTCGTAGTTCCCCTTTTGTAGCTCCCTTTTCACCACCCGTAGTCGTCTGCTTTCGTCCGTTCATCCACGGCACGAAAACGCGAGGATCACATGCACGCTGCTTTTGCATCGTTCACGTTCGTCACCGGCGTCACCCACGCCATGGGACATCGCGAACCTGACCAGCACGCATCGGAACGATGCCGGCAAGCCGCCGGCCACGCATCCGCCTCGCAACGACTGCGCTTTCACGCGTACAACGCGTTCAGCCGAGGCCCACGATGATGATGCGCAACCCTTCCGAGAAATATCGTCCTTTTCCGCAGGTCAACCTCAACGGCCGCCGATGGCCCACCCGCACGATCGAGCGCGCGCCCATTTGGATGAGCACCGATCTGCGTGACGGCAACCAGGCACTGATCGACCCGATGAGCATTGACGCCAAGCTCGAATTCTTCGAGATGCTGGTGGCGGTAGGTTTCAAGGAAATCGAAGTGGGCTTTCCGTCGGCATCGCAGACGGATTTCGACTTCGTGCGCAAGCTGATCGTCGAAAATCGCATTCCCGCCGATGTCACCATTGAAGTGCTCGTGCAGTCGCGCCGCGAACTGATCGAGCGGACTTTTGAAGCAGTGGAAGGCGCGCCCCGGGTGATCGTGCACCTGTACAACGCGATCGCGCCGTCGTTTCGCAAGATCGTCTTCGCGCAGTCCAAGGAAGAGACCAAGGCGCTCGCCGTGGAAGGCACGCGCATGATCAAGGAGTGCGCGGCCGCGCGCCCCGATACACACTGGATCTATCAGTATTCGCCGGAAACGTTCAGCATGACCGAGCTTTCGTTTTCCCGCGAAGTCTGCGACGCCGTCGCGCAAATGTGGCGTCCCACGCCCGACCACAAGATGATCGTGAATTTGCCGGCCACCGTGGAAGCGGCCATGCCGAACGTGTTCGCCGATCAGATCGAGTGGATGGATCGCAACATGAGTTTCCGCGACAGTATCGTGCTCTCCGTGCATCCGCATAACGATCGCGGCACGGCAGTCGCCGCCGCGGAACTCGCGATCCTTGCCGGTGCGGACCGCGTGGAAGGCTGCCTCTTTGGCAACGGCGAGCGCACGGGCAATGTGGATCTCGTCACGCTTGCGATGAATTTGTACACGCAGGGTATCGACCCGGGTCTGGATTTTTCGAATATCGACGGCGTGCGCCGCGTGGTCGAGCGCTGCAACCAGATTCCCGTGCATCCGCGTCATCCGTATGCCGGCGATCTCGTGTTCACGGCCTTTTCCGGCTCGCATCAGGATGCCATCCGCAAGGGTTTTGCACAGCGAGAAGCGGACACGGTGTGGGACGTGCCGTATCTTCCCATCGACCCAGCCGATCTCGGCCGCAGCTACGACGCCGTGATCCGCGTGAACAGCCAGTCGGGCAAAGGCGGCGCGACGTATTTGCTCGAACGCGGGCTGGGTTTCACGCCGCCGCGCCGCGTGCAGATCGAATTCAGTCACGCCGTCCAGAAAGTCGCCGACGCCTCCGGCGCGGAAGTCTCCGGCGAAGCCATTTGCGCGTTGTTCAAGCGCGAATACTTCGACGCACAAGGGCCGGCGTCGCGGGCAGATGCCTCGACCCTGCACTTCGATGGACGCCACGCGAAGCTGCCTGTATCTGCGGTTGCCGACGAAGCGCACGCGCAGGCCGTCGCTGCGGCAGTAGCCAGCGTGGCGGGTATCGCGATCGAGGTGACATCGTTTGAAACCGCCGCGACGGCGAAGGGCGAGACGGCGGTGTTCATCGGTTGCCGAATCGGCGATCAACCGATGCGATTTGGCGTCGCGGTGCATGCGAACGCGGTTCAGGCAGCCACCAACGCCATTGTCAGCGCGGTAAATCGCGCGCGCTGGGCCGGACGCAAGGAAGTGGAAAGCGAAGCGGTAGCGGCGTGAAGGAACGCGGCTTTTACAGCAAGGAGTAGTGAGTAGGAAGTGACGCGCGATGATGTGGCCGGGTACCGCTTCCCAGCCACCGCGCAGCAGAAGTTTGCGAAGCAGGCGATAAAACACGACAACCGGTATCGACATGACGGCCGACGCTCACAAGGCGCCGCCCCGCCGGCCGAACCGCGACGCCCCACCGAACGGCGTCGAACCGGTGCTAATCCAGCGCCGCGCGTGTCGCCTGCATCGCGAGCAACTGCCATTGCCCATCGACCTGAATGTGGATGGCCGTGTACGCGATCGGGAACAACAAGGCGCCGTTCTTCGACTCCATCTCGAGCAGCGCGCGCCCAAACACGATCCATGTGTCCCGGCCGCCCGGCAT
Source organism: Caballeronia sp. LjRoot34 (assembly GCF_964253815.1). Lineage (NCBI taxonomy): Bacteria > Pseudomonadati > Pseudomonadota > Betaproteobacteria > Burkholderiales > Burkholderiaceae > Caballeronia > Caballeronia sp. LjRoot34. The sequence goes on along the minus strand of NZ_CAXUSB020000001.1, from coordinate 303,758 downwards.
CACGTCCTGCGACTGGATCTCGATCTGCCGATAGCGCCGGCGCCCCGCCGTGATCGCGTCGATAAACTGACGCTTCGTCTCGCGCTTGCCATTGGTGTGCACGTAGCTGGCGTTCTCCGCCAGCAGCGCGTCCAGCAATTCGCCGTCACCGTCGACCATTGCACGGAAACGGTCGCGCTCGAGTTCACGGATTGCCTCGACGGGGGTATCGATGGGTTGTGCCGGCATCTTCGATTCCTTTCGCGCTAGAGGAACCGATGGACGCGGTCCTCGTCAGAAGTTGTATTGCAAATATATCTCGCTGAAATTTATACCAGGATTCGGGTGTTCGAAACCGGCGTTGGATAAATGCTGAAATCGCAAGCCTGCCTGATAGTTCTGATGTGCGCCAAATTGAGCGCCCACGCCCACCATGTCGGCAAACTGAAAGGACGAGGAAAAGGTCCGCGTCTCGGTTTCGCGAACGTGCGACAAGAGGCGTACGCCTACGCCAGCTTCAACATAGGGCCGAATCCATCCCGAACTCTTGATGAACCGGAATACCGGCGTGAAACCGAATTCCCAGATGCCCGGATGCGATGCCTGGCTTTCACGAATGTCCCAGTAGGCCACGTGCGCTTCGCCCACGACGGTGAAGTGGAAACCGCCGATTTGCCACCACGTCCAGTTGGGATCCCAGACGCCGCCGACATCCGCCTTCCGGACATCGTGGTCGGCAACCCCGCCGGCGATCTGCAAGCCGAACTGATCGGCGTGGGCCGTGGCCGAAGCCAGGACCAGCGCACCGAACAAGGCACCGTAGAAAGAGCGCTTTTGCCAGACACTTTTGTTCTTCTGCATGAATACTCCGGAGCTGGATTCTCATAAGACAGGCTCGCCGCTAACGCAGCAAGTCGCCATTTTAGAGACGGTCTCAAAAAAGTGCTCAGAAGAGTTCTGCTGAATGAGGAAAACACGGAATTAAGTTTCGTCGAATCCCGATTGCCGGGTAAATCATGCGAAATCTTGCAAATTTCTTTCGGTAAGTTTGACAACGAAAGCGTTTCGCGGCGTGCAACAGTGCGGGAAAGCACTTATTGGCTATTGGAGCAGAGATTCTAATAGCGTATGGGAACTTGGACACACAAGGCCCCTCTAATCCTTAGCACTCGAAATAGCAGAGTGCTAATATCCTGCTAGACCCGGTTTTTCATCGGGTTTTTTGTTGATAAGGAGCATACAAGCGTGACCAATGCGATGACCCTCCCGAATACTGGACACTCGGCGCCGGCCAAGGCCGCTTCGGCAGGTGCGCTGACGTTTGCGCAGTCGTCCATGTTGACCGGCCAGATCGGCAACATCGACGCCTACATTTCGGCTGTCAACCGGATTCCGATGCTAACGCCGTCGGAAGAACGTCAGTACGCCACCGAATTCCGTGACAACGACAACCTGGACGCGGCGCGTCAGCTCGTGCTGTCGCATCTGCGCTTGGTGGTATCGATTGCCCGCAATTACCTGGGATACGGCCTTCCCCACGCCGACCTGATTCAGGAAGGCAATATCGGTTTGATGAAGGCTGTGAAGCGCTTCGATCCGCAACAAAACGTGCGGCTGGTGTCGTATGCCATGCACTGGATCAAGGCTGAAATTCACGAGTACATCCTGCGCAACTGGCGCACGGTGAAAGTGGCGACCACGAAGGCGCAGCGCAAGCTGTTTTTCAACCTTCGCAGCCACAAGACCGGGCACAACGCGTTCACGCCGGACGAGGTTGATAGCCTGGCGAAAGAGCTGAATGTGAAGCGCGAAGAAGTCTCGGAAATGGAAACGCGTCTTTCCGGCGGCGACATTGCGCTGGAAGGTCAGATCGACGACGGCGAAGAATCGTATGCGCCTATCGCGTATCTGGCCGACTCGCACAATGAGCCAACCAACGTGCTTGCATCGCGTCAGTTCGACAAGCTGCAAAGCGAGGGGTTGTCGACCGCGCTCGAATCGCTCGACGAACGCAGCCGCCGGATCGTTCAGGCGCGCTGGCTCGAAGTGGAAGACGACGGCTCGGGCGGCAAGACGCTGCATGAACTCGCCGACGAGTTCGGGGTATCGGCGGAACGGATTCGCCAGATCGAAGCCAGCGCAATGAAGAAAATGCGCACGGCGCTGCACGAGTACGCTTGACCGTTTAGCGCAGGAGTTTCGCCGCTTGAGTTTTTTAGCGGTGCGTGAATGGGCGAATGAGCATTGCGTGGAGAAGACTTGAAAGCCCGCCGTCGAAAGACGGCGGGCTTTTCTTTGTCTGCTCGATTTGCGTGTGTACGGCGTGCCCGACACCTACCAATAAAAAGCGGCGCCAGAGGTTTCCCCATGGCGCCGCTCAGCGTCCAGCCAGCAGACCGTCTACAACCTCTAGCGCGACATCATGTGCGCACCGACGTTATGGAGTACCCACAACGTCCCGCCGATCAGGATCACCGCCACCAGCACGGCGAATCCGAGCGAGAGCAGATTCCATCGCTGCGATGAAGACGTGTTCATATGCAGGAAAAACACCAGATGCACGAGGATTTGAATGAACGCGAGCACCGCGATGGCGATGATCGATTCTGTCGGCCCCAACGCCTGTTGCATGACCAGTCCAAAAGCCGCGGCCGTCAGCACGACCGACAGGACGAAGCCAATGACATACGAGCGCACGCTGCCGTGGCCCGCGCCGGTATCGATTGAATGTGCGTTTGCCATTTATACGACGCTCGTCAGATAAACAAAGGTAAAGACGCAAATCCACACGATGTCCAGAAAGTGCCAGAAAAGGCTGAGACACGTGAGGCGCGTCAGATCGCGCTGGGTAACTTTCTTGTTGCCGATTACCTGCACCGCAAGGACCGCCATCCAGATCAGGCCGACCGTTACGTGCAAGCCGTGCGTCGCGACCAGCGTGAAGAACGCCGACAAAAACGCACTGCGATCAGGTCCGTAACCCTGCGAGATCAGCAAGCCGAACTCGTGGATTTCCATGCAGATAAACACAACGCCCAGCACGAACGTCACGCCGAGCCACGCCAGCAGCGCGGTCGACTTGCCCTTGTGAGCGGCCAGCATGCCAAAGCCGAACGTGATACTGCTCAGCAACAGGATGGCGGTTTCCAGCATGACGCCGGGAAGCTCGAACACGTCCTTGCCGGACGGCCCGTCGGCGAACTGATGACCCAAGACAGCGAACACTGCGAATAACGACGCAAAAATAATGCAGTCGGTCATCAGGTACACCCAGAACCCCAGCACGGTATTCGACGCGCCGTGGTCATCGTGCGATCCGGGCAAATCGAGTGGGATGGTTTTTTGCAGCATTACAGTGCCTCCTGCAGGTCCAGCGTCCGCGCTGGTGTCAGCGTCGGCGTGCCGTCCATGCCGGCGATGGTTTCAGCCGAAATGGTGTAGTCGATGTCGTTGTCATAGCTACGAAGGATCAGCGTGACGATCACGCCCAGAAGCCCCGCAGTTGCGAGCCACCAGATGTGCCAGACCATCGCAAAACCCACAGCCAGGCTAAACAAGCCAACAAACAGACCCGCGCTCGTGTTGCGCGGCATGTGGATGTCGCGATAATCCTCAACAGCGTGGCGTGTGCGGCCGCGTTCCTTCATGTGTGCGAACGCGTCGAGTTCATGGACCACCGGCACGACCGCGAAGTTATAGACGGGCGGCGGCGAACTGGTCGCCCATTCGAGCGTGCGGCCGTTCCATGGGTCGCCGGTGACGTCTTTGTACGCGGGCGAGTTCCGCTTCACGACGCTGACGACAACCTGAGCGATCTGGAACACCACGCCCACGAGGATGATCAACGCACCAATCAACGCAACGATCATGTACGGCTGCCAGCCTGGCGTGTCGTAGTGGTTCATGCGGCGCGTCGCGCCCATGAAACCGAGCACGTACAGCGGCATGAACGCGGTCCAGAAGCCGACGAACCAGCACCAGAACGCGCACTTGCCGAGCGTTTCGTTCAGCTTGAAACCGAACGCCTTCGGGAACCAGTACGTAAAGCCGGCAAGATACCCGAACACCACGCCGCCGATAATCGCGTTATGGAAGTGAGCAATCAGGAACAGGCTGTTATGCAGCACAAAGTCAGCGCCCGGCACGGCCAGCAGCACGCCCGTCATTCCGCCAACGGTGAACGTGATCATGAAGCCGAGCGTCCACAGCACGGGCGATGACAATTCCAGCCGGCCCTTATAGATGGTGAACAGCCAGTTGAAGATTTTCACGCCGGTCGGAATGGCAATGATCATGGTCATGATCCCGAAAAACGCATTCACGTTCGCGCCGGAACCCATGGTGAAGAAGTGGTGCAGCCAGACGAGCAGCGACAACACCATGATCGAGCACGTGGCGTAGACCATGGTCTTGTAGCCGAACAACGGCTTTTTCGCGAACGTAGCCACGACTTCCGAGTAGATGCCGAACGCCGGCAGCACCAGGATGTACACCTCCGGATGTCCCCACGCCCATATCAGGTTCAAATACAGCATGGCGTTGCCGCCGGCTTCGTTCGTGAAGAAATGCATGCCGAGGTAACGGTCAAGCGCCAGCAACGCGAGCGTTGCGGTCAGGATCGGGAACGTGGCGAGAATCAGCACGTTCGAGCACAACGACGTCCAGGTGAACACCGGCATCTTCATGAGCGTCATGCCCGGCGCACGCATCTTGATGATGGTCACGAAGAAGTTGACGCCGGTGAGCAAAGTCCCTATGCCGGATATCTGCAAACTCCATAAGTAGTAGTCGACACCCACCCCAGGACTGAATTGCAGCTCCGACAATGGCGGATAAGCGAGCCAGCCGGTTTGCGCGAAGTCCCCGATCACCAGCGAGATATTGATCAGGATGGCGGCAAGCGCGGTCATCCAGAAACTAAGCGAGTTGATGAACGGGAACGCGACATCGCGTGCGCCAATTTGCAGCGGCACGACAATGTTCATCAGGCCGATCATGAACGCCATGGCCATGAAGAAAATCATGATGACGCCGTGCGCCGTGAAGATCTGGTTGTAATGCTCGGGCGGCAAGAATCCCGGCCCATTAGACGCGAGCGCGAGTTGCGTGCGCATCATGAGCGCATCGACAAAACCGCGCAGCAGCATTAATACCGCCACCACGATATACATCACGCCAATCTTCTTGTGATCAACCGACGTCAGCCATTCACTCCACAGATAGCCCCACTTTTTGAACCACGTCAGCCCGACCACCACGGTCAGCACAATGAGCGCCATGAACGCTGCCGCGCCCATGATGATCGGCTGATCGAACGGTATGTCCGCTAGCGTTAATTTTCCCAACAGATTTCCAAACATGGCTTACCCCTTCGTGCGGCAGATCGGGTCGGGTATGTTGCGAGCATGCCCGTTGTTATATTTCGCGACGATGCTCTGAAACAGATTTGCGTCGACCTTGGAGAAGTACTGGACCGGATGCTTTTCGGTCGGCAAGGCAACGGCTGCATAGTTCACGCCGTCGAGCTGACTCGGCGATGACTTCACCTTCGAGACCCAGGCCGCAAACTCCTCTGGCGTAGTTGCCACGGCCCGGAATTTCATGTCCGAGAAGCCTTGACCACTGAAATTCGCAGAGATGCCCGCATAATCGCCCGCTTCGTCCGCGATTAAATGCAGTTTGGTCTGCATGCCCGCCATTGCATAAATCTGGCCGCCCAATTGCGGAATGAAAAACGAGTTCATCAACGAATCCGACGTAATCTTGAAGTTCACCGGCGTACCGACCGGAAACTCGATTCTGTTAACCGATGCAATACCCAGATCCGGATAAATGAATAACCATTTCCAGTCGAGCGCAACAACTTCGACATTAATTGGCTGGACCTCTGACACGATTGGCTGATAAGGATCGAGCGCGTGTGTGCTCTTGTACGTCAAAATACCCAGATACAAAATGATCAGACTCGGGACGAGCCAGATCACCACTTCAATCTTGGTAGAGTGAGCCCATTTCGGCAAATACTCGGCCGATGTATTTGATTGCCGATACTTCCACGCAAACAGCAGCGTCAGGAAGATCACCGGCACCACCACGATCAGCATGGCGTACGTAGACGTAAGAATAAGATTCTTCTCAGCCAGTCCGATGCTGCCTTTAGGATCGAGAAGATCCATCTGACCACAGCCCGACAGAAGAAGAGCAGGGAAAATTGCTAATCGCTTGCAAAACCCCGACCCGGATTTTTGTTTCATACCTTGCCCGATTTCAACGTTTTTGAGATATTACGTTAGACTTTTAATCAGCCTCGGGGAGAAGGGTAGCGCGACTTCAAGGGTCCACTTAATCCAATTTTTTCGAAAAATATTTTGTGTTTATTCGATGCGTCTTATTGCCGCATATTAATTGTAAAAGATTTATGGAGTTTTTGCGGGAATTATCGAGATAACTAAATTAGTGGCGGAAATTATGAACAAGGGAATACGTTACTGATCACCCGTAGAACGTGGTTCGAGCCTGGATCATGCCCGAACCACCTATCATTTGATGCAGAATAACGACTATTCTTTCACTTCAGGTAAAGTCCCGGCGCCCATAACCCTTCGCGTGATGAGAACTGGAAGGTGACCTTCGTAGTATTTCGGATACAGAGTCCGATCTCCTTCGCTCCAGCTTGTTTTTGCGCCGCGATATACGCGCTGATGTCAGTGGTCCGCACCTGCTGCACGTTGTCCGCATAGAACCGGCCAATGGAGCCCGTCGTTCCGCATGCCGACGCCTTGGGTAAATTAGCCGCGTCGTCCCAGTCAGTCGAAGCGGCATACACGTAAAGGGAAACTGCACTGGTATCCGTGATATTGCCGCCGAGAGTCTGGAGGAAAGAGCCGACATACGGGTAGTCGTCCAGGTTTTCCGGCATCGGAAATTTGATCAGGATAACGTCGCCCGGCGCCGAGACCAGAGTTGCGCCCGTCGGACGAACGGCGCCGTTGCCGTCCAACTGGACGTTTGCCGCGGCCGCTGAGTAATAGACAGGAATGCTCTTGTCGCAGGACCCACCGGGAACACCGCCCGAATCACCGCCCTTGTTCATGCATGTATCGACCAGGTATTGCATAGTCTGTACGTGCCATGCATTGATAAAGTCGCCATGTGCGGTGTACATGCTTCCCCACTGCGGCACCCACGTGCCATTCTGCAACACTGGGTCGAGCGATAACTGCGCGGTGGACAAATCCGGATCGCTCCCGAGGTCATACGCAACATTCATTTGCAACTCCGGAATCTTGACCGGATAAGCACTGGGACATGTGCCGTCGGAGTTCCGATACGCCACGTTGAGTTGGCCCTTTGCCGCTTTCATGAGGCTGCTCATCAGGTTCGCCCGGTTGCTTCCGAAGGGCGTCAGAGTCTTGCCATCCCAGCAATCTGGGAAATGCACCGAGATATTGAGCTGCGAAGGCGGGGAATTGCTGCTGATAGGAGGGCAGCTTTTCGGCATGGTGGTTGTGTAACTCCCGCTGCCAGCGCACAAGAAGTTGATGTGCGAGTTCGGAGCGGTCCCCATGTGATCTCCGGCCAGCATCTGCAATCCGGGCGGAATCGCCTGAACAGCAACCACCGCCTGGTCATTCTTGTAGTAGGTCTTCTGATACATCGGAGAGATGACACCCGATGCTCGCTTCAATTGCGGCGTCCAGTATGCCGAACGGTCCGCAGCCGAATCGCACGTGATGACCTTATTATTGTTCAATGAATCGTAGGTACTGTAAGCGTCTGCGTTTGCGTTACCGAAAAAGTCATGCACCATCGCTTCTCCCGGCTTTCCAGGGTAAACAATGGGATCGTCCGGCAACGTATGAGAGTAAGCGCATTGCGTGTTGAACTGGTTAGCGTGAGCAGCCCCGGCGACAAACATCAGCAAGGTCCAGATGACAAGTTTTACTTTCATGAACGACTCCTGAGAAGGAAACGTAAACGTAGATGGAATCAGTTTCTCGATACGATTTAATTACTTAGTATTATTAATCAATTTGCAATGACGAAGGCGATAACCAAACTTTCTGGAGGGCAGTTCCCTTACGTGGAAGAAACGACCGCGGGAAATGCTTTCCGGAACGATTTATTTAGTTTTACTTATTTATACAGCAACAAATAATAGACCCGGATCATGACTTTCGCCATGCCGGGTCGTCAGGTAAACCAAAGGAATTTGAAACTTGCGAGCCCATCTGCATCAATGGGTTCACTTTGTCAGCGGTTGGGCCCTTGAAGGCCCAACCGCCAACCTCTTGCTACGGCGCGAGTTATGCCGGCAGCGGCGCCGCGCCACCGCCAGAAGACAGACGCTTCGCCATGGTGTCCGCGTAACGTTGCGCTGAATTGCCCACGACAATGTGGAACGTATCTGCCGACACCCAGGCTACGTCGAGCGCCGACAAACGCTGACGATCCACCGACGACGGATCGCGCACCACCACGCGCAGCCGCGTTGCAGCAACAGCATCAAGCGAAGCGACATTGGTCGCACCACCGAACACCGCAAGCCAGCGCACCGGATCGGGGTCCAGCGGACCTTGCTCGCCTGGAGCGACCGCAGCCAAAGGAGCAGCGGCAGGCTTGGACGAAGCCGGCGTTGCACCGCGCGGGGATGAACGTTCGAGTTCGGTGCGGATTTCATCGGAGATGAGATCGGCTTCCGGTCCGATGATGACCTGCACGCTCGTCGCGCCGCGCTTCAACACGCCGCGTGCGCCGATCGACTTCAATTCCGGTTCCGAAACCTTCGCCGAATCCACGACCGAAAGACGCAGACGGGTCGTGCAGGCATCGACGAGCGTCAGGTTCGACGCACCGCCCAAAGCCGCGATGTAGCGTACTGCGCGCGGCACGGTAGCACCGGCTGTCGGGGAAACAAAGCCCGTGTTGTCGTACGATTCGACTTCTGCGTCGGTCGTAGCAGGCTCACGGCCCGGCGTTGCCATGTTGAACTTGCGGATAAAGAAGCGGAACAGTCCGTAATAGACCACAGCGTAGACAATGCCCACCGGAATCGCCAGCCAGCCGCGCTGCGAAAGACCGTAGTTCAGCACATAGTCGATGGCACCGGCCGAGAACGTGAAGCCAAGGTGAATGCCCAACGCGGAACAAATAGCCAGCGACAAGCCCGTCAGCACCGCGTGGATCGCGTACAGCGCCGGTGCGAGGAACATGAAGGTGTATTCGATCGGCTCGGTCACGCCCGTCAGGAACGCGGTCAGGGCCATCGAGAAGAGCAAGCCGCCGACCATTGCGCGACGTTCCTTCGGTGCTTCATGGAACATGGCCAGGCACGCTGCCGGCAAGCCGAACATCATGACCGGGAAGAAACCCGTCATGAAGCCGCCTGCCGTTTTATCGCCGGCAAAGAAGCGATGCAAGTCACCCGTCACCGCTGCGCCGCCGCCCGGGGGCGTGTACGAACCGAACACGAACCATGCAAGCGAGTTGATGATGTGGTGCAGACCCGTCACCAGCAGGATCCGGTTCAGCACGCCGAACACGAACACGCCCAGCGCGCCTGCGCCCGTCAGCCAGCCGCCGGCTGCATCGATAGCCGCCTGGATTGGAGCCCAGACATAGCCAAGTACGATGCCGAGCACCAGACAGGTCACCCCCGTGACAATCGGCACGAAGCGTTTCCCTCCGAAGAACGCGAGGTACTCAGGGAGCTTGATGTCTTTATAGCGGTTATAGAGATACCCGGCCACGCAACCCGCAAGAATCCCCGACAGCACGCCCATGTTGAGCTTGTCGTTGATGTCCTTCATCACCGCGATTTCGATCAGGTAACCGATCGCACCCGCCAGACCGGCCGTACCGTTATTGTCCTTCGCAAAACCGACTGCCACGCCGATGGCGAACAAGAGTGGCAGGTTAGTAAAGATGGTGTCGCCAGCATCGGCGATCATCTTGATGTTGAAGACATCCGGCTGGCCGAGGCGCAATAGCAGCCCGGCCACCGGTAGCACGGCAATCGGCAGCATCAGCGCGCGGCCGAGACGCTGCATTCTTGCAAACAGGTTAGCGTCCATCAGGTTCTCCAGAGATAAGTGTCTTGTCGTTGATCGTGTTGGTACAACATGTTGTCGATCGAAGCTTTTTTTACTAATAAACGCGATAAACGCGAAGGCTGGCTGCCGGACGGACGTGTTAGTCCAGCGGCCAGATTTCGCGGCTTGCTGCTCTTACTGCCTGTGCTGATTCGAGCGCCAAGGCATCCTCAGCGCGCTGACGGCACAGTGGGTAATCGAGTTTGCGCACGAGCGCCTTGATGCCGGGAACCGAAACCGGATCCACCGACAATTCCGTCACGCCCAGTCCCACGAGCAAGGGCACGGCGACCGGGTCACCGGCCAGCGCACCGCACACCCCGACCCACTTGCCGTGTTTCGCCGCGCCGTCCGTTGCTGCCTTGATCAGGCGCAGCACCGCGGGATGCAAACCGTCGGCCTGGGCGGCGAGATCGGCCTGGCAACGGTCCATCGCGAGGGTGTATTGCGTGAGATCGTTCGTGCCAATAGACAGGAAATCCGCGTGTTGAGCGAGTTGATCGGCCAGCAGCGCCGCCGACGGCACTTCGATCATCACGCCCACTTGAATGGGATCGGTCCGGCCAATCTCCGCCGCGAGTTCATCGATACGCTTTCTCAAACGCACGAGTTCGCCGGAGTCGGTGACCATAGGCAGGAGAATGCGCACCGTGCCGAACGGTTGCACCGCGAGCAGACCACGCAACTGGTCGTCGAGGAGATCGGGGCGCACCTGCGCCAGGCGAATGCCGCGCAAGCCCAGCGCCGGATTCGTTTCAGGCGGCAGCGTGAGGTAATCGACTTCCTTGTCCGCGCCCACGTCGAGCGTACGGATGATCGCCGTGCGCCCGTTCAACGCGCCCACGATCGATTGATAGCTGTCCTTATGTTCCTCGGCTGTAGGTGCCGACTGGCGATGAATGAACAACAATTCGGTGCGCAGGAGACCGACCGAGTCCGCGCCGTTATCGACGGCAGTCTTGGCGTCGTCAAGTGTCGCGATGTTCGCCGCGACTTCAATCGTGCGGCCGTCGTGCGTTGCTGCCGCTTCCTGTGACGTGCGCCGGTTCACCTCACGCACGCCCGCGAGACGCTGGCGCTCAAGGCGCGCGCGTTCGACATCGAGTGCAGTGGGCGCGTGCTCCAGCCGACCTGCCGATGCATCCACCACGACCTGCGTCCCGTCGGGGATGGCGTGCAGCGCGTCGCCTACCGCGACCAGGGCCGGAATGCCGATCTGGCGCGCGATGATTGCCGCATGCGACGTCGCGCCGCCGCGTGCCATCACCAGCGCGGTCACGCGCGTACGGTCGAGCGACGACAGGTCGGAGGGGGTGAATTCATCGGCGGCGAGCACGGCTTCGTCGGGCAATTCGCGTGCCGCCGTATTCGTATAACCGAGCGCGCGCAGCACGCGCTTTTCGATATCGCGGAGATCCGACGCACGTTCAGCCAGCAACGTGTCTTCGATAGTCGACAGCAACACGATCTGCGCGCGGATCGCTTCACGCCACGCGAAGCCGGCGCTCTTCCCCAGGCTAATGAGATCGCGCGCGGCATCCAGCAGCGTGGGGTCTTCCAGCAATACACGATGCACCGCGAAAATTCCCGCCTCACCGACCGCACCCCGTTGCGAAGCAGTCCGTACGGTTTCGCCCAGTTCCGCGTCGATGGTAGCAATGGCTTTATCCAGCAGGCGGCTTTCCGCTGCCGATGTACCGGTTGCCTGTTCGGGCGGCGTGATGTCGTTATCGTCCCAGCGCACGAGCTTGCCGACCGCAATTCCCGGCGATGCACACACGCCGGCGATCGTATTCGGATCGAGCGGCTTGCCGGGTTCGCGGACCACCGCGAGCGGCGCGGGAGATTGCGTGCGCGCCGGTTTCTCTTCCACTTCACCATGCGCTTCACGCAGCAATTCCGCCGCGACCGCGTCTACCGCCGCGACCGCTTGCGCGCCCACGCCGAGCAATTCGACCGTCGCGCCTTCGCCTGCGCCGAGTCCGAGCAAACCGACCACGCTTTCAATCGGCGCTTTACGGCCGTTGAAACGGACTTCCACCTTGGCGTCGAAACCACGCGCCGCTTCGCGGGCGCGCGCAGCGGGCCGCGCGTGCAAACCGCCGGCGTGCGCGAGCGTTACGTTGCGGCGCGCTTCATCGGTGAAATTCGAGTCGCTGCGGGCCGCGTCCGCTTTCGCGCCGCCCTTGCCGCGCAGCACGAGCAACTGGCTTTCGCCCGCCGTCAACATGCCTCGGCCAGCGCGCTCGACCACCTCGAACGCGTCGCTATTGGCGACTGCGATCACGGAAACGAGGCTCGGCGCGTTCTGCGCGACGTAGTCGGCGTCGAATTCGATCAGCACCTGGCCGGCGCGCACGCTGGCGCCCTGCTCGACCTTCGGCGTAAAACCTTTTCCGGAAAGCTCGACCGTATCGATACCGATATGAACCAGGATTTCCGCCCCTTGCGGCGTGCGCAAAGTCACGGCGTGATGAGTGCGGGCAAGATGCGTGATGACGCCATCGCAGGGTGAAAGCAACGCACCTGACAGCGGATCGATACCAATACCATCACCGAACATGCCGTCCGCAAACACAGGATCGGGGACATCGGCGAGCGGCACCATCGGGCCGGTGAACGGCGCGAGCAACACGAAATCGTTCGGGTTTTCGGGGGAATGATTCAACAGGGACTCCTCGGCACGGCGCATCGGATGACTCTCGATTAACGGGTTTCGGTGACTTTGGCCAGATGGCGCGGCGCGTCGGGATTACGCCCGCGCGCGGCTGCCAAGGCGTCGGCCATCACATAGAAGGACAGGATCGCGGCGATCGGATCGAGCGCGAAATGGGCGGTCTCGACCAGCGGCAACGTGGCTTCGGGCACATCGGCGGGCGCAGCGAGCAGCACGCGTGCGCCGCGCGCGCGCATGTCGCGGGCGAGCTGGATCAAGCCGGCCTGTTCCGGACCGCGCGGTGCGAACACGAGCAGCGGATAGTCCTCGCCGATAAGCTCCATGGGACCATGCCGCACTTCCGCGCTGGAGAACGCTTCGGCCTGGATGCCCGATGTTTCCTTCAGCTTCAGCGCCGCTTCCTGGGCAATCGCAAGACCGAGTCCACGGCCGATCACGATCATGCGGTCGACGTTTTTCAGTTCATCGACAGCGTGCGACCAGTCGAGCTTGCCCGCCGCGCGCAATGCGTCGGGCAGCGTTTTCAAGGCGTTCAGCAACTCGACGTCTTTCTGCACATGCGCAATCACGATCGCCGAAAGCGACAACATCGCGATATAGCTTTTAGTCGCGGCCACCGACAATTCCGGCCCGGCCAGCAGCGGCAGATTCCACTCGCACGCTTCGGCGAGCGGCGAACCGGGCGCGTTGACGGCGGCCACGGTCAGCGCGCCGGCGGCACGCAACGCCTGCATCGTGCCGATCAGATCGGGACTCTTGCCGGACTGCGAGAACGCCACCGCCAGTTGACCTTTCACGCGCAAAGGGGCTTGCTGCAAGGTCGCAACCGACATGGGCAACGAAGCGACCGGCACGCCGATACGGCTCATGGTCAGGCCTGCGAAGTAACTGGCGGCGTGATCCGATGAACCGCGCGCAACAGTCAACGCAACGTGGCGCGGCTCTTCGGCGAGCCGTGCGGCGAGTGCTTCAATGTGGGAGGTATCGGCGAGCTGGGCGACCACCACTTCGGCGGAGGCCAGTGCCTCGTCAAGCATATTCGACAATTGATTCACCCTCAACATAAGTAGCCGTCAACGCAAGTTCGCGATCGAAAACAACGAGGTCCGCCCACGCGCCACGCGCGATCCGGCCTCTGTCTTCGAGGCCGAGATAATCGGCGGCGTAGCGTGACAGGCGATTGGAAACGTCCGCTATCGGCAAGCCGATGGAGACAAGATTGCGCAGCGCCTGATCCATGGTCAGCGTGCTGCCGGCGAGCGTGCCGTCGGCAAGACGCACGCCACCCATGCACTTCGTGACGTGCTGGCTGCCCAGGCGATATTCGCCGTCGGGCATGCCGGACGCCGAGGTGCTGTCGGTGACTACATACAGGCGCGGAATGGCGCGCAGCGCAGCCCGGATTGCGCCGGGATGCACGTGCAGGAGATCGGGGATCAGTTCGGCATATTCGGCATGCGCGAGCGCCGCGCCGACCACGCCGGGATCGCGGTGATGCAGCGGCGACATGGCGTTGAACAGATGCGTGAAACCACGTGCGCCGTGTTTGAGCGCATTGACGGCGTCGTCGTAAGTAGCGAGCGAATGGCCCACTTGCACGCGCACGCCGCGCGCCGCCATTTCCTGGATCACTTCAATATGCCCGGAGATTTCCGGCGCGATCGTGACCACGCGGATGGGCGCGAGCGACAAGTACTTCAGCACTTCGTCGCGCACCGCAACCGCTGCCGCATCCGGTTGCGCGCCGAGCTTGCCGGGATTGATATACGGGCCTTCCAGATGAACGCCCAGCACGCGGGCGCCACCTGGCGCGCGGCGGATGGATTGTTCGCCGAGGCCCGCGACGACCGCCATGAGTTCGTCGCGCGGAGCGGTCATGGTGGTGGCAAGCATGCTGGTGGTACCGTGCTTCGCGTGCTCGCGTGCAACGGTGGTCGCGGCGTCACCGCCCTCCATGATGTCCGCACCGCCGCCGCCATGCACATGGCAGTCGACGAAGCCCGGCAGGATGTACGGGGCGTCATTGGTCTTCGGGTCCACGCGCGCACCTTCGAGCGCTGTCACCCGTCCGTTTGCGAACTCGACCGAGCCGTATATCCAGCCGTCGGTCGTCAGGATGTTTCCTTTCAGCATGAATCTCTCTCGTGAAACGTACCGCTTGACGTGCATCAGGCGCGTCTGGCGGTGCGCGCTTGCGCATGATGAAGCTCCATCAACCGTCGCACCCGCTGCGAGCAGGCCGGAAGTCGCCGGTAAAACGGTTCCCGGTGACGTCCCGCGATGGCGTTTTTCGCCTCTGGAATTGTTTTGCGACGTCTGTTTCGACGTCTCGCCGGCCCGGTGATGGAGGAACTCTGGCGTCATGCTTAATGCACTGATAACGCAAGAACGGGTCGCCAGCCAGACACCTTGATTGACACTTTGCGACCAATTTTTACGATCATTTGACTGATCGATTGTGCATAAGAATGGTCACGAAGCCGCCATCTTTTGCGAGCCCATTATATAACCAAAATAATACCAGTCAATTTTCAAAATCAATTGGCGCGTCTCGCACAAACTTGTTAATTATCAATAGGTTGAACGTATCTCGAATTGATTTCACGGATGCTTTCGCATCAGTAATTACCCTCGAATTACAGCCCACTTCAATGCTGCTGGTCTACACACTATAGACGCCCGTCGACCGCTGCAAGAGGTGCCGCCGACGCTCTTCTGCACGGTCATACTTTTTATCGGCACAATGGTCTCGATCGATTTGCCGGGGGAAACGGCGAACGGCATAAAAACGAGAGAGCGAGGCGGATATGGACAGTTCCATGAGCAACGGCCTGACGGCGGCGGTACGCCGTTTCCAGTGGTTTTATGCGTGCCATGTCAGGGCGCCGCACGAGTTGGTCGAGCAAAGCGTGCTCTCGCTAACGGAAATGCGCGTGCTGTTTGCTGTCATGCACGCCGGCACGTGCACGGCGGCGGACATCTCGCGCACGCTCGGGCTCGATACCGGCTATCTGAGCCGGATGCTGACGCAATTCGAATGCGCCGGACTGATCGAGAGGCAGCCATTTTCCGGCGACGCCCGCCGCAACCAGGTTTCATTGACCACGACCGGAGAGACGACGCTGGCTGCGCTAAGCACGCACGTGCGCGACGACGTATCGGCCACGCTGGACGCAATGACGCCGGACCAACGCGCGCAATTGCTTGCATCAATGGGTTGTGTCCAGCGCCTGCTCGGGCCCAACGGCGACGCAGCACGCGTTCGGCTGCGCGGTCCGCGGCCGGGTGATTTCGGCTGGATCGTTGAGCGCGAGGCGCAACTCGCCCCCGATGGAATGCAAGCGCAATGTGAGCGGGAAACGCGTACCGCGATTGTCGTAGCGGATTACCTGACCGCACCCGATCCGCTGCGCAATGCGTGCTGGATTGCCGAGCAGGAAGGCGTCAGCGTAGGCGCGAGCCTGCTGATAGGCGCGTCAACCGGGAGTGCACGGCTGTCGGCGTTGTTCATGGAACCGGGCGTGAAGCGAGGCGGTATCGCTCGCCGTTTGATCAACGCGTGCGTGACGTTTGCCACCGAGGCCGGGTATGACCGCATCGTCTGCGCGAGCGATCTGAACCCGGTTCCGGTTGCCCCTCTTCTGCGGCCATTTGGTTTCGAGGAACTAAGCGGCCAGGGCGAATGGGAAAAGCGCTTGAAAGGACCGCGCGCCTTTTAGAGCCTGCGCACCGGAGCGGCCGCGTGGGCTTAATATTGAGGCCCGTTCTCTATCGGTTGAAATCGCCCATGTACGTCATTCATCTGCGCTACACCGGCGCGCTCGCTGAAATCGACGACGCGCTCGACGCTCATCGCCTCTATCTCGAACAGCAGTTCGATGCCGGCGCGTTTATTATTGCTGGGCCCAAAATACCGTGCGACGGCGGCATTATCCTGGCGGCAACCATGGACCGTGACCGGCTCGACGCGATCATTGCGAAAGACCCCTTCTCGCAGCAGCGGCTCGTGCACTACGACATCATCGAGTTCAACGCCACGCGGTTGGCACCGGGACTGAATTTGCCGCAATCGTCGTGAGCGTTGTCGGCGATAGTTTGAGCGGGAATCACCTACGAAAAAGGCCGTTTCAACGTGAGTTGAAACGGCCTTGGCGTCACTATCAGCAAGCGTCCGCTTAATCGAGCAACAACTTCAGATCGTGTACCCACGTATCCACGCCCTGCCCGTCGCGTGCGAACAACCTGAGCCGACCTTGCGGGTCGAATACATAACTCGCGGCCGTGTGGTCCATGGTGTAATCGCCCGCCGCCTTGCCGGGAACCTGCGCGTAATACACGCGAAAATCCTTCGTGATCTTGACGAGTTCGGCCGTGTCGGCGGGACGCAGGCCGATGAACGTCGGGCTGAACGCCGACACATATTCGCCCAGCAACGGCGCTGTATCGCGTGCGGGATCGACGGTGACCATCAGTACCTGAACGCGCTTGCCGTCGTCGCCAAGTTGTTGCAGCGCCTGCGAGAGTTCGGCGAGCGTGGTCGGACAAACGTCTGGGCAATGCGTGTAGCCGAAGAACAGCACCACGGCCTTGCCTTTGAAGTCACCGAGCGTGCGCGTTTTGCCGCTGGTGTCGGGCAACGAAAACTCGCTGCCGAACTGCGTATTGCCCGTGATGTCGAGATTCGTGAACGCCGGTTTGCTGTCGCATCCTGCGAGCAGCGCGGCGGCCAAAACGAATCCCAACCAGACAGCGATTCCCCGAACTGAAAACGTCATAAACCGATCACCGTCCGCACGTAATGATCCACGAGCAGCGCGCCGAACAGCAGCGACAAATACACGATGGAGAACCGAAAGGTCTTGCGCGCGAGGGCATCGGAATATTCACGATAAATCTTCCACGCGTACCCAAGGAAAACGCCGCCAAGCACCACGGCCGACGCCAGATACAGCAGACCGCTCATGCCGGAGATAAACGGCATCATGGTCACGGCAAACAGGATCACCGTGTACAAAAGGATATGCAGGCGCGTGTATTTCTCGCCGTGCGTGTTCGGCAGCATTGGCAAGCCGGCGTTCTCGTAATCCTTCCGCCGATACAACGCCAGCGCCCAGAAGTGCGGGGGTGTCCAGACGAAGATGATCAGGACAAGAATCCATGCGTCCCCGGGCACATGCCCCGTGACGGCTGCCCAGCCAAGCGCCGGCGGCATGGCGCCCGACGCACCACCAATCACGATGTTCTGCGGCGTCGCGGGTTTCAGCAAACAGGTATAGATCACCGCATAGCCAACAAACGTGGCGATTGTCAGCCACATGGTCAGCGCGTTCGTGAACGTGTAGAGCGTCCACATGCCTGCGCCGCCGAGCACCGCTGAAAACAGCAAGATCTGCACAGGCGTGATCTCGCCGCGTGCGGACGGACGCCACGCGGTGCGGCGCATCATTGCATCGATCTTTTGTTCCATCAGGCAGTTGATGGCGAACGCGGCCCCGGCCAGCAGCCAGATGCCCACGGTTCCGCCGATCAGCACAGTCCACGGCACCATGCCCGGCGTGGCCAGGAACATGCCGATGACCGCGCAGAAAACCGCGAGTTGCGTCACGCGCGGTTTGGTCAGCGCAATGTACTGCGAGAGGCGGTTACCGGACGGGGAAATCAGTGTCGTGCTGTCCATAGAAACTCACGGAGCTTGGCGCGGGAGTGATGCGGGAACGGCGTCGCGCGGGGCCGTGGCAGGCGACCCCACAACATGGCCGGGACGGCTGGAGGAGATTCGAAAGTTTACCATAACGAGCAACAGCAAAAGGATGGCCGCCCCGCCGTTGTGGGCCACGGCAACAGGCAGCGGCCACTGCAGCAGGATGTTCGACAATCCCGTCAGGAACTGCACGACGATCACGATCATGATGCCGTTGGCGGGTTTTCTCAACGACTCAAATCGCCGCAGTTTCGCCGCGAGCCACAACGTGTATAGCACGACGACGATCGCAAAGGTCCTGTGGGTCCAGTGAATCGCGACGAGCGCGTCCTGCGAGATGACATCGCCGTCGCCGGTCATCCCGAGCGCCCGCCACAGGTGGAAGCCGTGCTCGAAGTTCATCGGCGGAATCCACGCGCCATTGCACAGCGGGAAGTCCGTGCAGGCGAGCACCGCGTAATTCGTGCTGACCCAGCCGCCCAGCGCAATCTGAACTACCAGCAGCAACAATCCGACTAACGCCGCGGGCAGCCAGCGAGCGGCGGCGGGATCGATAGCGGGAATCGGTGTCTGGCGCGCGGCCAGCCAGCCAAGCGCGCCGAGCAACGCCAGCCCGAGCAACAGATGCGTGGTCACAATCACCGGCTGCAGTTTCATGGTGACCGTCCACGCCCCGAACGCGCCCTGCACCACGATCAGCATCAGGATTCCGGTCGGCCACCAGGGCGATACGTGCAACGGCCGACGCTTGAAACGCGCCGTCCATGCAATCAGAACCTGCGCGATGATCAACACGCCGATAGCCATGGCGAAATAACGGTGGATCATTTCAATCCACGCCTTGCCGATACTCACAGGCCCCGTCGGCATCGCCTGATAGGCGGCGTTAATGGCCGCATGCGCAATAAACGGCGACGACGTGCCGTAACAACCCGGCCAGTCGGGACAACCGAGACCGGAATCGGTCAGACGCGTAAAACCACCGAACATCACGAGGTCGAGCGTCAGGAACGTGGTCAGCCAGACAAGCTTGCGGAATTTGTTGTCGTCGGCTTTCACCCACACATACGAAAGCGGCAACAACGCAATGCAGATGCCGATCAATCCGAGTTGTAAAACGTAAGTCATGCGTGCACTGTCCTCAACTCGTCCTCAACCGATCCGCGACCACTTCAGCAGCTTCGCCAGATCCGCCTTGATCTTCTCCGGCTCCGGATTCTTCGGGAACCGCATCATGAGATTGCCATTGGGATCGACCAGGAAGATATGGTCGGTGAGTTGCGAATCCGCGCCCGCCGGCAGCCACGCCGCCACGGCTTTGGGATCGGCGACCAGCATGCGCGTGTCCGGCTGTGGATAAGCCGTTTGGATCACGCTCGACACCGGTTTGTCATCGGTACGAAGCCAGACGTTGACCACCCGGTCGCGTTCCGCTCCTTGCAGCACGCGCACCTGCCGCATGAAGAAGAGGCGCGTGACGCACTGTTCGCTGCAGTCGCTGCCGTTGACCGTGATCATCAGCCATTTACCGCGCAAGGCGGTGAGCGGCATGGGCTTGCCTTGTTCGTCGGTGACGACGAGTGGGTCGGGAATCGGCCGTTGCGGCTCGATCAGGGCACCGTAGCTCGTGGTGCCACCGGTTGGCTTGACCACGTAGTACATAAAGTAGGACGCGAGGACCGGCGCGGCGCAAACGGCCGCGAGCAGGATCAGCATCCAGCGCCCCTTGTTCCATGAACCGGGCGCGCGTTCCTGCTGCTGGGCGCGCGCCTTGTGAATGGCAGACGCGGACGGTCGGGGAGTTTGCATGGACAAAATGTTGCCTCTATTCGTTTGCGGCATCGCGTACTTCTTTCATGCGATGCGTTCATTCAAGCGCAGGGCGCCTGCTTCATGGCTGCCGGCCGGTCCCGGTGTTGGTCGTGTGCGTCGGCCCATCACTTCCGGTCAAGCCCGCCCGACGCGAACACACGCGTCGTCCTTTACTGGCCCAACCCGTCGATTATTGGATCAGACTTTCCCATCCAGCGTTTCCGGTGCGCCCTGCCCGTCACCGTCCTTCTTCCCTTCGTTCTTCGCCGCGCGCCTTGCCGCGTACAGCCCGAACCCGAGCGCGGCGAGCGCCATACCCCACCATTGCAGCATGTAGCCGTAGTTGGTATCTACGCCCATGGTGGGCGCCGGCCAGTCACGCACCAGCTTGTCACCGCTGTTGTTCAATTGCTGGATCACGAACGGTTGCAGTGGCAAACCCGTTTCGGTGGCGTACGCGGCGACATCGAGATTCTGCCGAATCTTTTGCTGCGCCGCGGAACCGCCGTGTCCGAGTTCGAAAGCCTGCGACGCGTTCGCCCGCGCAACGCCTTCAATCTCGACAACACCTGACGGCGTGTCATACGGCTCAATGCCCGTGCGGTCCGCCAGATTACGCGGCAACCAGCCGCGATTCACCAGGACCACCCCGCCGCCATCAAGCTTAAGCGGCATCACGACGTAGAAACCCGGCTGGTCGTTATAGGGCCGGTTATCGAGATATACAACCCGATCGGGCATGAACGTACCACGCGCCAGCACACGATGAAAATTGATGTCCTTCAGCGCAATCGGCGTCGCGCCCACGCGTTGCACGGGCGCGTTTTCAAACGCGACAATCTGCGCGTTCAACTGCTCTTTCTGATGCGCACGGTCCCGCTGCCAGAAGCCGAGACGCACGGTAACCGCCATGACGATCAAAATGATCAGCGCCGGCCAGAAACGAATTTTCATACCGCATTTCCACCGACGAAAACCTGAACGCCCACGCGGCATGTTACCTGCGGTGCGATAATCGAACCATCGAACTTCCTAGGCCAACTGGCTGTTTTCATGCACATATTCGTTGCCATTGCATTCATTCTCATCATCGCGAGCCTGGGTTCTGCGCTGTACTTCATGATGACCGACAAGGGCAAGACCCAACGTATGGTGTGGTCGCTCGCCATGCGGGTCGGGCTGTCGATCTCGCTGTTCCTCTTCATCCTGTTCGCGCACTGGATGGGCTGGATTCAGTCCACCGGGATTCCGCTCGGACGCTGAGTAACGTCTTTCTTAAGTCTCTTAGGTCTTAAGTTACGTGTGGGTTGGGCCTTCCGGCAGCGCGAAGGTTCGCCCGGGATCGCGGAATACTAGCGGGCCGTTGCACTCAACACTGCGACAAAACCGCGCAGGAAACGCCTTCCTCAACATTCCGCCAAGCCGCGTTCAAAAACAAAACGCCGCCCGAGTCAGGTCGAGGCGGCGCTTTGCAAAGCATCTTTTTCAATCGACTTCTTTCAATCCACTTCAAACCATCCTGCCAGGCCGGACGCGGGTGGATCAATCCACCAACATCCGCCACAGCCTGGACCGTTGCCTGAATACTTACAACCAGTACACGACCACGTACAACCCGAGCCACACCACGTCCACGAAGTGCCAGTACCACGCGGCCCCTTCAAACGCGAAGTGATGCTCCGCGGTGAAGTGCCCGCGAATGACACGCACGAGAACGACGGTGAGCATCGTGCCACCGAGAAACACGTGGAAGCCGTGAAAACCCGTCAGCAGGAAGAACGTGGAACCGTACACGCCCGAAGCCAGCGTCAGGTTCAGTTCGTTGTACGCGTGGAAATATTCATAGCCCTGGCAGAACAAAAAGCATGCGCCAAGCAGCACGGTCGCAGCCAGCCAGATAATCGTTTTCTTCCGATGATTCTCGCGCAGCGCATGGTGAGCAACCGTCAGCGTCGCGCCTGAACTCAGCAGCAGCGCGGTATTGATGGTCGGCAGCGGCCACGGCGTCATGGACCGGAAGTGCGACACCAGCGCGGCAGGACCGTTGTTCGGCCAAACAGCGGTGAAGTCCGGCCAGATCAGCTTGTAATCGAGGCTGCCCAACTCATGCAGCGCGATCTCGCGGGCGTAGAACAACGCGCCGAAGAATGCCCCGAAGAACATCACTTCGGAGAAGATGAACCAGCTCATGCTCCATCGGTACGACAAGTCGACATTCTTGCCGTACATCCCGCCTTCGGATTCCCCAATGGAGTCTCCAAACCAGTGCCACAGCGTGTACAGCAGCCAAAGCAGGCCGATGACAAACGTGATCGGCGCCCATGATTCACCATTGACCCACGACGCCAGCGAAGCCATCGAGATCAGCAGGCCGGTGGCGGCCATGATCGGATGTCTCGACGGGTGCGGGACGAAATAGTACGGGCTTTCGTTTTGACCGCTCATTATTGATTCTCCACTTCGATCCAGTTGCTTGAATTTTTTCTGCCACTGCCGCCGCTTGATCCTTCCGCAGCAACGCCACTGGCGTTATCCCACCACCGCCCGCACCACCACCAGCAACACGACGATAAACAGCGCCGCCCCGATAACCCCGGCCGCGATCAAATGCAGCGGGTTCAACGAGGCATCGCTTTCCAGGTCGCTGCGGCGGCGCACGCCGAAGAACGACCAGAAAACTGCCTTCAGCAACCGGAGAAAGCTGTTCTTCGGCGCCTGCTTTTGTGTTTCAACCATCTCACGTCTCCGTCGCCTGGCGCGGCTTATGTACCACTCTGCGTACCACCGGCTGCCGCGTATTTGCCGGAAAGCGCGGCCTTATGGGCTATATACCGCTTCGCGACACCGACGCAGGCGCGGTCAATTCAAAGAACGTGTACGACAACGTGATCGTTTTCACATCCTTGGGCAGCTTCGGGTCCACCACGAACACCACGGGCATGCGCCGGGTCTCGTTCGGTTTCAACGTCTGCTGCGTGAAGCAAAAGCACTCGATCTTCTTGAAATACTCGGTGGCCTGCATGGGCGCGTAGCTCGGAATGGCTTGCGCCTGAACCGTGCGGGCTTGCTGGTTGGTCACCTCGTACATCACCGTCATCACTTCGCCCGGATGCACGTCCAGCGTGTTCTGTTCCGGCTTGAACTGCAACGGGCCGCGCGCGTTTGCATCGAATTCGATGGAAATCTTGCGGCTCGTGTCGACCTGCGTGTTCCTCGCTTCCCGTGCGCCCACGTCGCGCTGCACGAGATTGTTGATGCCGGTAATCGAGCAGATCGCACGATACATGGGCACGAGCGCAAAACCGAAACCGAACATGGCCGCCGCCACCACAATCAGCTTGACCATCATCGAGCGGTTGAACGCGCGATCTTCCTTGATCTCCTCGGGCGTCGACACGTTCCCTAGCCTCTCGACCGAACGTACTGATCGACGACAACCGCCGCGAAAAACACCGCGGCTACCGCCAGCAGGATCAGGCCAAGCCGCTTGTTGCCCGCGCGAACTTGCTCGGGCGTGCGTTGCTTCTGTGAATTCCGGGTCATCCGTTCAGGCTTTATTCCGCTAGTCATGCGCTTCGCTGTCATTGTCCTGCGTGGCGCGCGTCCCGTTTTTTTGAATCTGAACGGAACGCGCTGCGTGGCTTTACTCGACGTGCGGCGGCTGCTCGAACGTGTGGAACGGAGCCGGGCTCGGCACAGTCCATTCCAGACCTTCGGCGCCGTCCCACGGCTTGTCGCTGGCTTTCTCCAGATCACCGCCACCGCGATACGCCGGCAACGCCACCGCGAACAGGAAGTACACCTGCGCCAGACCGAAACCAAACGCGCCAATCGTCGCAATCTGGTTGAAGTCCGTGAACTGCGCCGGGTAATCCGCATAACGACGCGGCATGCCGGCGAGGCCCAGGAAGTGCATCGGGAAGAAGGTGATGTTGAAGAAGATCATCGACGCCCAGAAGTGGATCTTGCCGCGCGTCTCGTTGTACATCCAGCCGGTCCACTTCGGCGACCAGTAATACCAGCCGGAGAAGAGCGCGAACAGCGACCCCGCCACCAGCACGTAGTGGAAGTGCGCCACCACGTAATAAGTCCCGTGCATCTGGATATCAAGCGGCGCCATGGAGAGGATCAGGCCCGTGAAACCGCCCATGGTGAACACGAACAGGAAGCCGATGGCGAACAACATGGGCGATTCGAAGCTCAACGAACCGCGCCACATGGTGGCGACCCAGTTGAACACCTTAACGCCCGTGGGTACCGCGATCAGCATGGTCGCGTACATGAAGAAGAGCTGACCCGTCACCGGCATGCCGGTGGCGAACATGTGGTGCGCCCACACCATGAACGAGAGAATCGCGATGGATGAGGTTGCGTACACCATCGAGCTATAACCGAACAAAGTCTTGCGCGAGAACGCCGGAATCACCTGCGACACGATCCCGAACGCCGGCAAGATCATGATGTACACCTCGGGATGCCCGAAGAACCAGAAGATATGCTGGTACATCACCGGGTCGCCGCCGCCTGCTGCGTTGAAGAACGACGTGCCGAAGTGGCGATCGAACAGCACCATGGTGATCGCGCCTGCCAGCACCGGCATCACGGCAATCAACAGGTAGGCGGTGATCAGCCAGGTCCAGCAGAACATCGGCATCTTCATCAGCGTCATGCCGGGCGCGCGCATGTTGAGGATCGTCACGACGATATTGATACCGCCCATGATCGACGACGCACCCATCAGGTGGATCGCGAAAATGGCGAAGTCCATGCCCGGGCCCATCTGCGTGGAGAGCGGCGCGTACAGCGTCCAGCCGGCAGCGGTCGCGCCGCCGGGAACGAAGAACGACGTGATCAGCAGGATGGCGGCCACCGGCAGCAGCCAGAAGCTGAAGTTGTTCATGCGCGCGAAGGCCATGTCCGACGCGCCGATCTGCAGCGGAATCTGCCAGTTCGCGAAACCGACGAACGCCGGCATGATCGCGCCGAACACCATGATCAGGCCGTGCATGGTGGTCAACTGGTTGAAGAACTCGGGACGCATGATCTGCAGGCCAGGCTCGAAGAGCTCGGCGCGGATCATCAGCGCCATCACGCCCCCTGAGAGGAACATGATGAACGAGAACAACAGGTACAAGGTACCGATGTCCTTGTGGTTCGTCGCGAATAGCCAGCGACGCCAGCCGTACGGCAGTTCGTGCGCGTGCTCGTCGTGGCCATGACCGTGATCATGAGCGTGGCCATGGTCGTGGCCCGCGGGTACATCGTGTCCGATGCTAGACATGACAATCTCCTAAAGCGAATACTGCGGCACTTGTGCGTACGCTACGCCAGCTTCCTTTCATTCAGATGGAAGCTGGGCGAACGGGTACGTCAGGCAGCCGGACTGATCTCCACACGCCGTGCTTCTCTCGCGTCAGCACCGCCCGTGATCGTTTCCGGCTTCTTCAAAATGATGCGGTCTTCCGCCACGCCCGCGGCCTTCAGCGCGTCGCGAACAGCCTGCGCACGCGTCTTCGCCAATTCGGCGTTCTTCGCGGCGGAGCCGGTTGCGTCGGTGAAACCTGACAGCGTCAGCTTCGCGTCCGGATGAGCCTTCGCGTAATCCGCTGCAGCCTGGACGGCGCTGGCGGCGTCGGCAGGCAATGCATCCTTGCCCGTCTCGAAATACACGCTCGCCGGCAACGCAGCCGCCGGAGCCGAAGCGTCCGACGCCGCGGCAGATGCCGGCGCTGCCGCACTGGCTGCTTCCGAACCACCCGCTGCACCGCTGGCCGCTGCATCCGAACCAGCCGCAGCGCCTGCGCCCGCCAGATGATCGCCGCCTGCGGGCATCTTGCCGTTACGTGCGTCGGCGACTTGCAGGGGTTGCAGGATGTCGCCCGTGTGGTTGCCCCAGGTATTGCGTTCGTACGTGATCACCGAAGCGATCTCGACGTCATTGAGCGTCGCGCCCCAGTTCGGCATCGCGCCCTTGCCCTTCAGCACAATGCTCACGTGGTCCGCGATCGGGCCATTGGCGATCTTGCTGCCATCGAGCGCCGGGAACTGACCAGCGCCCTTGCCGGTCGGCTGGTGGCAGACCGCGCAATTCGACGTATAGACCTGTGCGCCGCGCGCCTTCAGTTCGTCCATCGTGTAGGTCTTGTTCGGATCGTCCGCGCTGGCGGCCATTTTCTTCTTCTGGCCATCGACCCACGCCGTGTAGTCTTCAGCCGACAACACTTCGACCACGACCGGCATGTACGCATGTTCCTTGCCGCACAACTCGGTACAGAAGCCGCGGAACGTGCCGATCTTCTCGGCCTTGAACCACGTGTCGCGCACGAAGCCGGGGATCGCGTCCTGCTTCACGCCGAACGCCGGGACGTACCACGAGTGCACGACGTCGTTGGCGGTGGTGATGATGCGGATTTTCTTGTCGACCGGAACCACGAGCGGATTGTCGACTTCCTGGAGATACAGGTCCGTGATCGGCGTCTGGCCGTTCACTTCGCTACGCGGGGTAGAGAGCGTGGACAGGAAGTTGATGCCTTCGCCCTGCCCCTTCACGTAGTCATAGCCCCACTTCCACTGATAACCGGTGACCTTCACGGTCAGGTCGGCGTTGGTGGTGTCTTTCATGGCGACGACGGCCTTCGTGGCCGGCAACGCCATCAGCACGACGATCACGAACGGGACGATCGTCCAGATGATTTCGACGGTGGTGCTTTCGTGGAAATTCGAAGCCTTGTGTCCTTTCGACTTCCGGTGCATCAGGACCGAATAGAACATCACGCCGAACACGCCGAGAAAAATCACCGTGCAGATGATCAGCATGAACGTATGGAGGCCGTAGAGCTCTTCGGCGATCTTCGTCACCGGCGTCTGGAAGTTAAGTTCGTTAACTGCAGGACCGCCAGGACTGTCGTTGACCGCCAGGGCCGCGCCGGCGAACAGGAGTCCGCTTAACGCCAGCACGCCCGACAGGGCTCGCTTGATTGTTTTCATAGCTTCCTTACCCAAAATTTCCATTCAGACCCTCGACCCCCGTATGCACCCGTCCGACTCATGCATCGCCTCCCCTGGAAACGATCTACTCGGCGGCGCGTGTCGATGCGTGTGCCGCTTTGCTACATACTTCCCGCGTACTTTCCCTCTTGCTTCCCGGTTCCGTGCTTTGCCGCGGAGCGCCGCCAACCGGACATCCTGAATGCGCCCAGCCGGCGCATCCTCAGACTGTCAACCGCAGCGCCTCAGCCATATCCGCAACTCGACGGCGAACTGCTTGCGACGATGCTGCGCCAGATGTATCCCGACCGGCACCGACTCCCCCCGCGACACCAGCTTCACCGGATCTCTCGGTGTTGCCCCCGGCTCGACTCTCACCCAGCGCGGATTGAACTCCCTCTGCGTGAGCGTTTCCGCGTCCATCCGCTCGATCAGCAGCCGGTCGTGAAACAGTAGAATCCGCTCGTAGTCGACAGCATGCCGCGCGTAAATGACGAACGCGATACCGACCGCCAGCAACTCGATACCCGTAAAAGGCAGCACCAGCCAAGCGCCCGCCCACACCAGCAAACTCGCGATCAGCAACGAAAACAGCGCAAGCGACACGTAGAACGCCACGAATTGCCGCGGCGAGACAGAACAGTTCCGCTTGATCAACCAGTCCTTTATGACCGGTTCGGTGTCCATCGGCAGATCCGTTGCTTGCATCGCCGTCTCCCGCGTTGGATTCCCGCGTCAGATTTGTCTCAACCGCGCCGCGTGTTGCTCACGTGCTGCCAGCTTCCTGCACACCTGCGTCACATCTATTCCCGCCGCCAATCACTCAGAATGCGCCCAAAATCATGCCAGCCCGGCGACAAACTGACGCATTATAGGCGCGTTGCCCAGCATCCACAAGCAAGGTGGTGCACGCCGCAAAGCCAAGCCGCACAAGCCTCTGCGCCCTTTTGCCGCATCCTTTTGGATGCGTGTCAACACGCGTGATCGAGGAGTGGGAAAGGCTGTTTTGACTGGTTTACTTGCTCCGTTTTGAGCCTCGTCCTATGTCTTCGAGCCTCACAATACCGTGCCCCTCCGCCGTCATTCGCGGCACTGCCTTCCATGCGTGTCCATAGATCACTTCAAAGGTCAGCGGGATCGTGCCGTCCTCGCGGCGGCGCGCTTCGAGCGCTGCGTGAAGCGCGTCACGCAACGCGCGAGCATGCGTTTGCGGCACAACGTCACGCGGATAAGCACCCCAGCGGCGCACGTCCTTCAGCAGCGATTCCGGCGACTTGTACGTGATCGTCAGCACCTCCTGATCCATCACCGGAATCTCGAAGCCGCTCTCGACCAGCATGTCGCCGAGATCGTGCATATCGACGAACTCGATGGTGTGCCGCTGTGGCGCCAGGCCCAGTGATTTTTCCGCCTGCGCGTACGCGCCGCTGAGCTCTTTCAGCGTGTCGGGACCAAGCGTGCTGAACATCAGAAGGCCGTTCACCTTGAGCACACGCGCCCATTCGGGGAATACGAGGTCGGGCCGCGCATTCCAGTGCAGCGCGAGATTCGACCAGAGCATCTCGAACGCGCTTGCAACAAACGGCAGGTGAGCGAAGTCGCCCTGCGCCAGTTGTGGGCCGCGCGCGCCGAACGCCTTGCCCAGCGTGGCGGGAAGAAACCGGCGCCAGCCGGCGTTGGCTTCGGATTCGGCCATCTCGGCCTGGTTCGCCCGGGCCAGCATAGCCGCCGACAAGTCCATGCCGAGCACCGACGCATCGGCGAAACGCTCGCGCAGGCCGGCCAAGTCGGCGCCCATGCCGCAGCCCGCGTCGAGCACGCGCACGGGCGTTACCTTGATGTAGTCGAGCCGCTCGCGCATGCGCTGCGCGATCTCGCGCGGCAGGAACGCGACGTCGTCGAACGTCGAGGCGCGACGGTCGAAAATTCGCTGCAGACGGCGCGAATCGTAGGCCGGACGGCCAGCGTTGGCAGGAGTTGGGGACATGACAACCTACTTTCTAAGAGTGCGAAGTATACTCGGTCGATTCCTGAAACGTTCAGCCAAACCAGACCGTGCAACGGTTCCGGCCGGTCCTCCTGAGCGCTCGCCCGCTCACTTGAGGCGGATTTTTGCGCTGCCACGCTTTCCCTGGATCGAACGTATGAAGCTACGGTTTGGTGTCCTTGGTGTCATATCGCGCGGTCCAGGCTCGCTGCGCGCGGCTTCTGCCACAGCCATGCAGCGGCTCGGCCAGTTGCGCGACATCGCGTTGCCCAGTCAGTGCGCATTGTGTGGCAATTTGTCGCAGAAAGTATTGTGTGCTGGCTGCGATGAACAGTATTGGAACCAGACACGCACGCGTTGCCCGGTTTGTGCACTGCCCGTGCCGGTGCTTGCCGCGGCCTCGGCCGCATCTGCTGGCGTTAAAAGTGGAGCGCATTTGCCTTGCAAGCGGTGTATTGCGGAGCCGCCGCATTTTGACGCGACCATCGCGCTGGCCGATTACCACGCGCCGCTCGATACACTCGCGCTTGATCTCAAGTTCCACGCGCGGCTGGCAGCGGCCGACGAATTTGCGCGCCAGCTGCACGCCGCATTCGAGAGTACCGACACGGCGGCACCGGATGTCGTCGCTCCTGTGCCGCTGTCGCCACGGCGCCTGAGGATGCGCGGTTACAACCAGGCGTGGTCGATCGGGAAACCGCTTGCGCGCCGGCTCGGCTCGTTGGCTGACGCAACGCTGATCGGGCGTATCAGGGACACGGCGCCGCAAGCAAAGCTCGATCTCGATACACGGCGCACAAACGTCGGCAATGCGTTCACGGTGCTGCGCGAGATACGCGGCCAGCACGTGGCAATTGTCGATGACGTCATGACCTCCGGCGCCACGCTCGACGCGCTGGCCTTTACGCTGAAAGCCGCCGGCGCGCGGCGTGTCACCAACTTCGTCGCGCTGCGCACGCCGCAAGACTAATTTTCACGAGTTATCGCTTATGTTCAATGTCGTACTGGTCGAACCTGAAATTCCGCCGAACACCGGCAACGTGATCCGGCTATGCGCCAATACCGGCGCCCGCCTGCATTTGATCGAACCGCTCGGTTTCCCTCTCGACGACGCCAAGATGCGCCGCGCCGGCCTCGACTACCACGAGTATGCGCAGATGCATGTCCATGCGAACTGGGCGGCATTCCTCGAAACCGAGGCGCCCGACGTGAGCCGCATGTTTGCGTTCACCACGCGCGGGTCAACGCCATTTTTCGGGCATACGTTCAGGGCGGGTGACTGGTTCGTCTTTGGCGCGGAAACCCGGGGCTTGTCGGACACGGTGCTCACTCAGTTCACGAATGACCGGCGCGTGCGCTTGCCTATGCGGCCGGGGAACCGGAGTTTGAATTTATCGAATACGGTGGCGGTCGTGACGTTCGAAGCATGGCGTCAGACAGGGTTCGAGGGCGGTGAATAAAGAATCTTCGCGCAGTCTTCGTGCGCCGGAGAATCCTCACTCCGCTTTTGCATCGCGGCTCAACAACGCGTGAACAGCGTCACGCGGCGCGACATTTTCGAATAACACGCGACACACGGCGTGTGTGATCGGCATGTCGATGCCGTGAGTCTCCGCCAGCGCCAGCACGGCCCGCGCGCATCGCACGCCCTCGGCCACATGACCTAGCGCCGCGAGGATGTCGGTGAGCGAACGGCCTGTTGCCAACTGCATGCCGACCGTGCGATTACGCGACAAATCTCCCGTCGCCGTGAGAATCAGGTCGCCGAGCCCGGTCAGGCCGGTGAAGGTTTCCGCGCGCCCGCCCAGCGCCACGCCTAGCCGTGACATCTCGGCCAGTCCGCGCGTAATCAGCGCGGCCCGGGCGTTGAGGCCCAGGCCAAGGCCGTCGGCAATGCCGGTTGCAATGGCCAGCACGTTCTTCACCGCGCCGCCCACTTCCACGCCGATCACGTCGTCGCCGGTATAAATGCGCATGGCGCCGTGATGAAACGCGGCAACGGTCCGCTCGCCGAGCGTTGCCGACGCGCTCGCGACTGTCAGCGCCACCGGCAAACCCTGCCCGACTTCACGCGCGAAGCTCGGTCCGGAAAGCGTGCCGTTGCTCGCGTGCTGCGGCAATTCGGCCGCCACCACCTCGTTCGGCAGGCATTGCGTGTCGGCTTCGAAGCCTTTGCACAACCAGACGATATGCGCCGGAACTATATCCAGTTCACGCATGTTGCGGCAGAGCGCGCGCAAGCCCGCGACCGGTGCTGCAACGACGCACAGAGCGTCTTCCGCCGCGCCGTGACCCAGCGCTGAAAAAAGGTCAGCGTCGTACTGAAGCGCTGCGGGCAGCGTTATGCCGCGCAGATAGCGCTCGTTTTCGTGCGTTTGGGACAGTGACTCGATGAGCGCGCGATCGCGCGCCCAGAGCACCGTAGAGTGGCGAGTGGCCAGATGGCCAGCCAGTGCGGTGCCCCACGCACCGGCGCCGAGAACGGCTACTTGCATGCCCGGCTCCGGAATATGCGGGATTTAGTTCAGCGTCGCGCCGTTGGCCACGCCTTCCTGAGCTGCCGACAACTGCGAAATACGTTGTTCGTACAGCGCCTGGAAGTTGATCTCGGCGAGGTGGATCGGCGGGAAACCGGCGCGGGTGATGGCGTCGGCAATGTTCGAGCGCAGGTACGGGAACAGGATGGTCGGGCACGCAATGCCGACCAGCGGATCGATTTGATCGGCGGGAATGTTGCGGATATCGAAAATACCGGCTTGCTTGGCTTCGATCAGGAACGCGACCTTGTCGGTCACCTTCGCGGTCACGGTGCCCGTTACCAGCACTTCGAACACGCTCTCCGCCAGGCGCTCGGCCTTCACGTCCACTTCCACTTCCACCGACGGCATTTCCTGCTCGAGGAAGATGCCCGGCGAATTGGGCTGCTCGAGCGACATGTCCTTCAAGTAGATGCGCTGGATGTTGAAGAACGGCTGGTTGTTGTCGTCAGACATGGTTGTTTCCCTTGATTATTTAATGTGCCACCCGCGGTTTTTCCGGTTTTTTCCGGCTGAAAACCGCAGGCGGCGTAATTGCGCAGCGAATACATTCAGGCCGACGCGCCCGGCCTGATGATCCGCTGCTTGTTCAGGCGGCCTCGAGCAGCGGCACCAGGCCGCCTTTGCGATCGAGCGCGGACAGATCGTCGTAACCGCCAACATGCGTTTCACCGATAAATACCTGTGGCACCGTACGGCGCCCCGTACGCGTCATCATTTCTTCACGCCGCGCCGGATCACGGTCGATCAGCACCTTCTCGACGTTTTCCACGCCGCGCGACTTTAGTAGACGTTCGGCCATCTGGCAATACGGGCACACCTGCGTGCTGTACATGATCACTTTATTCACTTTACCGCTCCTTGTTTCACGACCGGCATGCCGGCTTTTTGCCAGGCATCCAGCCCGCCCTGCAATACGTGGACTTCGGCGTAACCGGCATCGCTCACGATCTGGCTCGCCTTCTGGGACTGTTGGCCGGTCTGACACACGAGCAAGACCGGATTGCTCTTATTCTTCGCGATCTGGCCAATTTTTGCTTGAAGCTCCGAAATCTCGAAGTTTCGCGCCGCCGGCAGATGCCCCTTGGAATACTCGGTGGCCGGCCGTACGTCGATCACGGAGGCGTTACGCCGGTTGATCAGTTGAACGGCCTCGGGAGCGGAAACACTTCCGCGGCCGCGCCGGACAATCGTCGGCCAAAGCAGCAACCCACCAGAAATGAGGGCGACGGCGATAAGAACAAGGTTGGTGTAATCGGTGAAAAACTTCACGTCGGGACCGCCGGATTGGGAGTGTGGAAAAATGAAAGGTCGAAAAAAATCGGGACAATCCAGCCATTATAAAATAACCGTCCTCCGCGATGGCCTCGGCCAATCGGCTGAGTTGCGCCAGAACGCGTTGCCGCACAGAATCGATGCCAGTTTCCAGCTTTTTTGCCGCTTCCCAACTAACCGACCTCTCAACGGACATCATGTACAAGCTAGTGCTCATCCGCCACGGCGAATCCACGTGGAACAAGGAAAACCGATTCACAGGCTGGGTCGACGTCGACCTGACAGAACAAGGCATTCGTGAGGCCCAGCAGGCCGGCGTGCTGCTGAAGGAAGCCGGCTTCAGCTTTGACCTGGCTTACACCTCGGTGCTCAAGCGCGCGATCCGCACGCTCTGGCACGTGCAGGACCAGATGGACGAAATGTACTTGCCAGTCGTCCATTCGTGGCGGTTGAACGAGCGGCATTATGGTGCGCTCGCCGGTCTGAACAAGGCCGAGACCGCGAAGAAATACGGCGACGAGCAAGTGCTGATCTGGCGCAGAAGCTACGACACGCCGCCGCCTGCACTCGATCCGTCCGACGAACGCACGTCGTTCAACGACCCTCGCTATGCAAGAGTGCCGCGCGAGCAGTTGCCGTTGACCGAGTGCCTGAAGGACACGGTCGCCCGCGTCATGCCCATCTGGAACGAATCCATTGCGCCGGCCGTCAAGTCGGGCAAGCGTGTGCTGATTGCCGCCCACGGCAACTCCATGCGCGCGCTGATCAAGTATCTGGACGGGATTTCCGACAACGACATCGTTGGCCTGAACGTCCCGAACGGCGTGCCGCTCGTGTATGAACTCGACGAAAACCTGAAGCCGATCAAGCACTATTATCTCGGCGACCCGGAAGCAATCGCCAAGGCGCAGGCGGCGGTCGCGAAACAAGGGAAGGCGGGTTAAGGGTTTTTGTTTCGAGAATGGCTGACGGTTGCGGGTGCTCTAATCCGGCATTCCTGACCGTTGGCTTGAAGCATGGCCGGGGGGGTTCTCGCGTGCACGCCGGTCGTGGTGCTCGCCGGATGTATCGTTGAGAGGGAGCAGCCGTGCGAGCTCGCGTGGCCGCTTGCGCACGGTATCCGTGATTTATGCCCCTTGCGGCGCGGCTCTAAGGTAACGGCAACTCTCGCGTTCGCGCTTTCAGCCGACACGGTCCCCAGCCGTTGGCCCGCATCCCGGAAAGCGCGCCCACCCTCCATTCCTCCGCCTCACCAGCGCTTATCGTCCGAACGCGCGAAAATAAGCCGTCCGATCTCGCGCGTTGCGAATCCCCTTAATCCGGGCCCGACATTTGCGGGCGGACACTCGTTTTGAAACCATCACGCATAAAAAGAACCCGCCCATTCATTTCCCGGCGAAACCCTTTAAGCTGCGTTTAAGTTGTGGTCCGGGGCTTGCAGTTATACTGCCCAGTCAACCACGACGCAGCCTAATCCGCTTTCGACCGCAACAGACTCTATGCGAAAGAACCTGAAAAACATCGGCCTGATCGCCGCGGGCCTTGCTACCGGCGTATTTGCAACGCTGCAACTCTCCGCATCCGCCCAGCAAGCCGCCACCGCGCCTCTCCCGCTCGATCAATTGCGGTTGTTTGCCGAAGTATTCGGGCAAATCAAACATGAATACGTCGAGCCGGTCGACGATAAAAAGCTTCTCACCGCGGCTATCAAGGGCATGGTATCGAGCCTCGATCCGCATTCGTCATATCTAGACAAAACCGATTACGAAGAGCTTCAGGAGCAGACCAAGGGTCGCTTCGCGGGTCTCGGTATCGAGATTTCGGCGGAAGATGGCTTGATCAAGGTGATTTCGCCTATTGAAGATACGCCGGCGTTCCACGCCGGCATTCGTCCGGGCGACCTGATCACGCGCATCAACGACAAGCCGGTACGCGGCATGACGCTGGATAACGCCGTCAAGCAAATGCGCGGCGATCCGGGCACCAAGGTCACGCTGACCATCTTCCGCAAGACCGACGACCGGACCTTCCCGGTCACGGTGACGCGCGCGATCATCCAGGTGCAAAGCGTGAAGATGAAGATTCCGGCGCCGGGTTATGGCTACATCCGGATCACGAGCTTCCAGGAACGCACCGTGCCGGATCTCGCCGCGAAGCTGCAAGATCTCGCGCGCCAGCAGCCGGACCTGAAGGGCCTCGTGCTTGACCTGCGTAACAACGGCGGCGGTTTGCTGCAGAGCGCGGTCGGCGTGGCCGGTGCGTTCCTGCCGGATAACGCCGTGGTGGTGTCGACGAATGGGCAAATCGCGGACGCGAAGCAAACCTTCCGCGATACGTACGACAACTATCGCCTGCCGTCCTTCGACTCCGATCCGCTGAAGAACCTGCCGGAAATCTTCAAGAAAGTACCCATGGTCGTGTTGACCAATGCGTACTCGGCGTCGGCTTCCGAGATCGTCGCGGGCGCGCTGCAGGATCATCATCGTGCGTTGATTGTCGGCAAGACCACGTTCGGCAAGGGCTCGGTACAGACCGTCCGGCCAATGACCGCCGACACCGCCCTGCGTCTGACCACCGCGTATTACTACACGCCGAGCGGCAGGTCGATCCAGAACAAGGGTATCCGCCCGGACGTTCCGGTCGATCAATACGCTGAGGGTGATCCGGACGACGCGCTCGTCACGCGCGAAGTGGATTATTCAAACCACCTGGCCAATACGCAGGACCCGAACGAGAAGAAGGAACAGGACGCGCGCGAAGCGGACCGGCTCGAGCAACTGCGGATTCTTGAAGAGCAGAACGACAAGAAGACGCCGGAGCAACGCCGTAAGGATCGCGAGCGCAAGCCTGTCGATTTCGGCACCGCCGATGACTTCATGCTCGCACAAGCGCTGAACAAGCTGGAAGGCAAGCCGGTGCAGGAATCGAAGTCTTATTCCGAAAGGAAACTGGCGCAGGATAAGCCGGCTCCCTCGGCTTCGGCTCCTATTGCTGTCAAACCCGCGTTGCCGGTTACGCCAGGGGCGGATGCAACGCCGGCTTCCGACGTGCCAGGTGCCGATGCCACGCCGGCGCCCGCGTCTGCACCGGTGCCCGCTTCGGCTACACAGTAAGTTTGGTCCCGGAATCAGTGGGCGCAGGCTCGATAGCCTCGCCCACTGATTCAGCAGTAACCAGCAACGAATTCACGTTGCCGTCCTCCGGCACACCATAGGTGCCGCGCCAGTCTTACTCCCCCGTTGCGCTCCCGGTCCCACCTCAGCATCCTGTGATTGCCTGGGACCGGAGTAAGTGCTCTGTCCCAACGCCCCTCGACACGCGATTAAAATAGCGCTTTCGCGACCGTGCGCCTGTTTCCTGCTCTCAGGTATTCCGGTCGTAGCCTACTTGAGCGCTCGATGAACGACGATCAGCTTCTCCGCTATTCCCGTCACATCCTCGTCGATGAAATCGGCATCGAAGCGCAGCAGCGCTTTCTCGATGCGCACGCCATCATCATTGGTGCGGGTGGGCTCGGGTCTCCGGCCGCGATGTATCTGGCGGCGGCGGGTGTCGGCGAGATCACGCTGGTCGACGCCGATTCTGTCGATCTCACCAATCTCCAGCGCCAGATCCTGCACGTGAGCGCATCGGTCGGTGAATCGAAGGTGGATTCGGCCCGCGCTACGCTCGCCGCACTGAACCCCGGCGTGAAGGTGACCACAGCCGCCGTTCGCGCCGATGCAGCGTGGCTCGACGCCCACGTCCCACACGCCACCGTCGTACTCGATTGCACCGATAACTTCGCCACTCGCCACGCGATCAACGCTGCGTGCTTCGCCCACGGCGTGCCGCTCGTCTCCGGCGCCGCACTTCGCTTCGACGGCCAGATCAGCACCTTCGACTTCCGCTCGGCGCAATCCCCGTGCTACGCATGCGTGTTCCCGCCAGACGAAGCGTTCGAGGAAGTCGCGTGCTCGACCATGGGCGTCTTCTCGCCGACGGTCGGGATCATCGGCGCCATGCAGGCGGCCGAGGCACTACGGGTGATTGGCGGGTTCGGTACGACGCTCGAAGGCCGCCTGATGATGCTCGACTCGTTGCGCATGGAATGGAACACGATGCGCATCGCACGGCAGACAACCTGCCCGGTTTGCGGAACGCACGCACAGAAATAGTCTGTTTTAACAAGTCCAATCAGGTCATCGCAGCACCGCCTGACAGCCTGCTCGGCTCTCCGGCCGTGCGTCAGCGAGCGCGCATGTTCCCTCGCCGTCTCAAATTTAAGAGTTCTCCAATTTTTCTGATCGTCGGGCCGGCTTATCGTGGCTACTACACTTTCAACGCAATTGGAGCCACACGTGAGCAACACCGCAAATACGAGCACGCAGCGCGGCAGGACCGAGACCGAATTCGCCAAGCCCGGTATCCCGGCGCTGACAGGACCCGAAGGTATCCTCTACGATTTCAACTACGGTTGCCGGGTACAGGTACCCGTAGACGGGTGGCATGTTCGGATGACTGACCTCGACACGTTCAACGTTCTTCTGGACGAAGTCGTGGAGGCCAACGCGATAATCACTAGTCGACGCAAGTATTTCGTGCGCTTCCTCTTGCAAGTATTCGACGGCTCGCGACTGGTGTTCTCCCACGCATTCGACGCCACCAAGCAAAAAGTTCTGTTGCACATGGCGCGTCTGGCGTTAGGCGATTCGCTCGCGTGGCTGCCGATTTTCGACGCATTCAGGGAACAGCACCAATGCGAAATCTACATGCAGTTGCCCGAGCACTTGCAGCCTCTGTTTCGGGAAAGCTATCCGGATATTCATATCGGGACAGAAGCTGAACTCAAAAGCCAGACGTATTACGCGACGTATTACCCGGGTTTGCTCAAGCCCTTCTCCGAACGCGATCATCAACCCACTGATCCGCGTATATCCAACATGCAGGACATGATTGCTTATATGCTTGGCGTGCCTTCCGAAGAACGCCGGCCGAAGGTGGTTATAGAGGATACGACGCGCACGATTGCCGAGCGCTATGTATGCATAGCAACGCAATCAACGGCGCAATGCAAGTATTGGAACAATCCGCGCGGCTGGCCAACGCTGATCGAGCATCTGAAAACGCAAGGATATCGCGTGTTATGCATTGACCGCGACAAGGAGTATGGCAACACCGAGTACATGAACGTAATGCCAGAAGGCGCCGAGGATTTCACTGGCAACCGGCCGCTCCAGGAACGCATGAGCCTGTTGCAACACGCGGATTTTTTTGTCGGCCTCGGAAGCGGGTTGTCCTGGCTGGCATGGGCCGTGGGCGCCCCGGTGGTCATGATCAGCGGCTTCTCTCATCCGTCGACCGAGTTCCGCACGCCGTATCGCGTGATCAACTTTCACGGCTGCAACAGTTGCTTCAACGACACGACTTCGCAGTTCGACAACAAGAACTTCGCCTGGTGCCCCCGCCGCTTCGACAAACCGCAGCAGTTTCAATGCACAGCAATCATCACGCCTGAGTTCGTGATGCGCGTGGTCGATAAACTCATCGCCGAGCGCGGCCTCGCTCAAGCCCTCTGAAGCACCGCCAGCGCGGCGAGCAACTCCGCGGGTTCGTACGCGGCAAGCACGTCCGCGACCGGCTTTTGCAACGCCTTCAAGTCCGCCCGCAGGATCTCCTGCTTGACCACGAGCAACTGGCTTGGGTGCATCGAAAACTCGGTGAGGCCCATGCCGAGCAGCAGGCGTGTCACGGTCGGGTCGCCAGCCATTTCACCGCACACCGAAACCGGGACGCCCGCAGCTTTCGCTTCGCGCAGCGTGAACGCGATCAAGTGCAAAACCGCGGGATGCAACGGGTCATACAGATGCGCGACGGCGTTATCGGCGCGATCGATTGCAAGCGTGTACTGGATCAGGTCGTTGGTCCCGATCGACAGGAAATCCAGCCGCTTCAGGAACAGCCGCACGGCAATCGCGGCCGCCGGAATCTCGATCATCGCGCCGACCTGAATGTTGCGATCGTAGTCGATACCCGCATCGTCAAGCTGGCGCTTCGCTTCGTGAATCAGATCGAGCGTCTGGTCGATTTCCTGCGCATGCGCGAGCATCGGGATCAGGATCTTCGCGTGGCCAAACGCCGATGCCCGCAAGATAGCCCGCAATTGCGTCATGAACATCTGCGGCTCGGACAAGCTCCAGCGGATTGCCCGCAGACCCAGCGCCGGGTTCTGCGCGGTCTCGTAACCGTCGCCACCGCCCATGGATTCAAGCGGCTTGTCCGCACCCACGTCGATCGTGCGAATGGTCACCGGCCGGCCCTTCATCAATTCGATCGCGCGCCGGTAGGCCGCAAATTGCTCTTCTTCTTCCGGCAACTCGTCCTTGTAATTCATGAACAGGAACTCGCTGCGGAACAGGCCCACGCCCATCGCGCCTGCATCGAGCGCGGTCTTGGCGTCGTCGGGTAATTCGATGTTCGCGCACAAGTCGATCTTGGTGCCGTCCAACGTTTGCGTCGGCGAGAACTTGAGGCGTTGCAACTTGCGCTGCTCAAGCACCTTCTCGCTCTGCCGATACGAATACTCTTCCAGCACGATCGGCGCGGGATCGACGATCACAATGCCGTGATCTCCATCCACGATGATCAAGTCGTTCTGCCGGATCAAGGCACTCGCCTGCTGCACGCCGACCGACGCCGGAATACCCAGGCTACGCGCCACGATAGCCGTATGCGACGTACGGCCGCCGAGATCCGTCACGAAACCCTTGAACGCCTGGGTCTTGAACTGCAGCATGTCGGCGGGCGCGATGTCGTGGGCGACCACGATCATGTCGTTGTGGCCGTTGGTCGCCGCGCCATCCACGACAAGCGTAGCGGTGGACGGTGCGCCGGCCAGCGCTTTCAGCACGCGCTCCACCACTTGCTGGATATCGGCCTTGCGTTCGCGTAGATATTCGTCTTCGATATCGTCGAAATGGCGGCTCAGGATTTCAAGCTGCTCGGTCAGCGCCCACTCCACGTTGTAGCGGCGCGTGCGGACGAGATCGATGGTTTCGTGAACGAGCATGGCGTCGTTCAGGATCATGGAATGGACGTTGATAAACGCGCCCATTTCGCTGGGGGCATCTGCAGCCAGATCGTCGCGCAAGGCGTCCAGCTCCGCGTGCACCTGCGCTTGCGCCGTATGAAAGCGTTCAATTTCACTGTCGATGCGATCCGGTTCGACCAGATAGTGATCGACATCGAGTGCAGCCGCCGCGATCAGATACGCGCGGCCGATGGCGATACCGCGCGAAACGGGAATTCCATGCAGCGTGAACGACACGCGCACCTCTCTCTAGTTATGGGTATGGCTCGCGGTTTTGTCGACCACCGGCTGGCGATGCGATCCGCGCACCATTATAAATTCGAACGCGATTTGGCACGCTTTGCGCTGCAGCAACTTTCTGTCACAAACTGACGCAGTTTGTTGCGCCGCGTGTCAACGCCATGTCCACGGGCACAAAAAAGCCGCGTCAATGCGCGGCTTTTTCTCAGTGCTGCAGGCAGGACAACGTCATTGTCCTTCGCCAAATTTATCTGCGATGAGCGCAAGGATGCCCTTCATGGCTTCTGCTTCGTCGGAGCCTTCAGTTTCGATTGTTACCGTACTGCCGATTCCCGCCGCGAGCATCATCACGCCCATGATGCTTTTCGCGTTGATCCGGCGGCCGTTGCGGCTCATCCAGATCTCGCATTGAAAGTTTCCCGCCAGTTGTGTGAGCTTGGCTGAAGCACGCGCGTGCAGCCCCAGCTTGTTCACGATAGTTGTTTCCTGTTGCAGCATGATGCTCCGGGCGCTAGGTGAGAGGGCTGACGCGATGCAGCTGGGTCAATGCTTTTTAACGATCTTCTTAACGTGCGGCCAATGTGCCGTCAGCGGAGCAACTTGACGCGCTCAAGCGCGGCTCAGTGACTTGCCACCTTGGCGGGCATGCAACTGGTCGCGGCGGCGCCCACAGCGCAATTGGCAACGGCCGCAGCTGCGGCGCTGGCCATTGCGCAGGGATTGGCGGGCGTCGAGGCATCCAGCTCCTGAATGCCCTTCGATCCGCCTTGCAGCGACTTTTCAGCCAGTGTGTCGAGCGGCGTGGTCCTGTAACAGACGGCGCGCACGAGCATGGGCAGATTGACGCCGGCGAGCACGCGGACGCTGTTGCTTGCCAAACTTTGCGCGATATTCGCAGGCGTCGCGCCGAACACGTCCGTGAGGACGATCGCACCGTTTTCTTCCTTCAGACGGTCGATTTCGGAACGCGCAAACGCTCGGACTTCAACGGGGTCGCAATCCGGCTTCACATCGATCACACCAATGCGTGCGGGCAAACCGCCATAAATGTGGGTAATGCACTCACGTAACGCCGAAGCGAACGGAGCGTGCGCAATAATTAGAATGCCAGCCATGTCAGAGTGTGCTGCCCCAAAACGACGAGATGCGTCGGAAATTGTGGGAACTTGCTGTTATATATGCCA
The DNA here is from genome assembly GCF_964253815.1 of Caballeronia sp. LjRoot34. Lineage (NCBI taxonomy): Bacteria > Pseudomonadati > Pseudomonadota > Betaproteobacteria > Burkholderiales > Burkholderiaceae > Caballeronia > Caballeronia sp. LjRoot34. The sequence goes on along the minus strand of NZ_CAXUSB020000001.1, from coordinate 262,219 downwards.
ATTGCGTGCTGAAAAATTGCGAAACATTGCAAAACGCGACTGCAACATCGATCCGGGTGCAGAAACGTCAACAAGCGCCAATACCTAAGCTTAGTCGGATTTCGCACGCTATGCGCAGCGTTATGCGCTGCAGCAAGTTTCCACTTTCAATTTCGGGGCCGGATCGCGCCACGAAACGAATCTCATGAGCGGGAGATTGTAACAGTCTGGGAGAAATCAACGGTTGGGCTGCCTTCTTCGACAGCCACCTCTAATTTCTCGCTTCCCGCTCGTCATTAAACTGATCGCCAGCTTCTTGCTTAAGCTGCGGCCGCACGTTCCAGTGCATCGATAAACATACCGGCTACATCGAAACCTGTCTGGTCCATGATTTCACGGAAGCACGTGGGGCTGGTCACGTTCACTTCGGTCAGGTAGTCGCCAATGGCATCGAGTCCGACCAGCAGCAAGCCGCGTGCGAACAGCGTCTGTCCCAGCGTTTCCGCAATCTTGCGATCGTTTTCGGTGAGCGGTTGTGCGCGACCCAATCCGCCCGCGGCCAGGTTGCCGCGGACTTCGTTGCCCTGTGGAATCCGGGCAAGTGAATACGGCACGGGTTGCCCACCGATCAGCAGGATACGTTTGTCGCCATCGACAATTTGCGGGATGAACTTTTGGGCCATGACGCTACGCGCGCCGTTGTCGCTGAGCATTTCCACGATCGTGCCGAGGTTCATTCCGTCAGCCTTCACGCGAAACACGCCCATGCCCCCCATGCCGTCGAGCGGCTTGAGGATCACGTCGCCGTGCTCGGCGTGGAAAGACCGCAGACGCGCGGCATCGCGGGTAACCAGCGTCGGTACGACAAATTGCGGCCATTCGCCAATTGCCAGCTTTTCCGAGTGATCGCGGATCGCGCTCGGCTTGTTGAAGATGCGTGCGCCGGTGCGCTCGGCCAACTCCAAAAGCCACGTTGACGTTACATATTCCATGTCGAATGGCGGGTCTTTACGCATCAGGACAGCGCCGAAATGCTTGAGGTCGAGCAGTTCCGGCGCGGCGGCTTCGTACCACGGCGAGCGCGCGGAATCCGCTTCGTCGCCGACGATTGTCACGCGCTGCACTGCCCCTTCCACCTTGCCGCCGACCCAGGCCAGATGCTGCGGCTCGCACGCGTAGATCGTGTGTCCGCGACGCGCGGCTTCGGCCATCATCGCGTAGGTCGTGTCTTTGTAGATCTTGAAGTGATCGAGCGGATCGGCGATAAAAAGGATGTCCATAAGCGTCCAGAGCGGCCGTTCGGCCTTGGTTTATTCAATAGGCGGCGGCAAACAGCGCCCTGCAATACGCGATTTTTAACACGTCGCGCGGGTTCGCGCCTGAAGTGCAAAACGGCCGCAACTTCGTGCGGCCGTCGTGATGGGGTGAAGCTTAGACCTGAATGGCTTCCGGATCGGTTTTTTCCAGTTCCACCGATGCCGCGAGCAACCCCAGCCGCGCCACCACGCCATACATATAAAAGCGGTTCGGCGGCGCGGCGCCGGGCTTCGCATGGGCGTCGGGCAAGGCCGTATGCTCGAAGCCGAGCGGCACGAAATGCATGCCCGGCGCGTTGAGGTTCTGGTCGCGGTCACGAGAATCGTGCACACGATAAAACCCGCCCACCACATACCGGTCGATCATGTAGACCACCGGCTCGGCGACTGCATTTTCCACGCGCTCGAACGTGTGCACGCCTTCCTGCACGATCACGTCGTGGACTTCGAGGCCCTCCTTCGCGTCGTTCATCTTCACGCGTTCGCGTTTCGTCAGCGCGGCGACTTCCGACGCGTCGTGCACCGTCATGACGCCTTTGCCGTAGGTGCCGGCATCGGCTTTGATCACGACATACGGCTTCTCGCTGATTCCATATTCCCGATACTTCTTCGCAATCTTCTTCAACACGCCATCGATTGCATCCGCCAGCGCTTCCTCGCCGGTACGCGCCTCGTAATCCACGCCTTCCACGTGCGCGAAATACGGGTTGATCATCCACGGATCGATCTCGACGAGCTTCGAAAACTTCTTCGCGACATCGTCATAACAGGCGAAGTGATTCGACTTGCGGCGCACGGCCCAGCCCGCATGCAACGGCGGCAGCAGATATTGCTCGTGCAGGTTTTCCAGCACGGGCGGAATGCCACCGGACAGGTCATTGTTCAGCAGGATCGAGCAGGGATCGAAGTTTTTCAGGCCCAGCCGGCGCGGCGTGCGTTCGAGCGGTTCCAGGACAATCTTCTGTCCATCGGCGAGCGCGATGGTGACCGGTCCGTGAATATTCTCGTCGAGCGTGCCGAAGCGAATGTTCAGCCCGGCCTGGCGCATGATCGTGGCGAGCCGCGCAACGTTCTCAAGATAAAACGCGTTACGAGTATGGCGCTCGGGGATCACGAGCAGGTTCTTCGCGTCGGGGCAGATCTTTTCGATCGACGCCATCGCGGCCTGCACGGCGAGCGGCAACACTTCCACCGGCAGGTTGTTGAAGCCGCCGGGGAACAGGTTGGTATCGACGGGAGCGAGCTTGAAACCGGCGTTGCGCAGGTCGACCGAACAATAGAACGGCGGGGTGTGTTCTTGCCACTCCAGCCGAAACCAGCGTTCGATGGACGGCGTCGCGTCGAGTATCTTCCGCTCGAGATCGAGCAAAGGGCCGTTTAAAGCCGTAACGAGGTGCGGAACCATTGATGACTCGCGGACTTAAGAGGAAAGATTGTAGAACAAACGCCTCACGTATTTGGGTATGAACTGCCTTTTCCCAAGCCTATTCGCACGGTTCGTGCCGGTGTTTGCATCAATCCCGCCAGCCAGAAACCATTACCTCGCACAAAACCGGGACAAAAACGAGGGCAAAAAAATGCCCGCCACTAAGTGGGCGGGCAAAATCGCTGCGCTTGTCTCGGAGCCTTACTGCTATTGCTTGCGCTCGATCAGGGGATGACGCCGCAGCCTCTCGCGCCGGGCATCACCTCCATCGAAAAACTTCTTATTCGACGTGTTCGCCATGCAGCGAGACGTCGAGGCCTTCACGTTCCTCTTCTTCTGTGACACGCAGACCCATGACCATGTCGATAACCTTCAACAGGATGTAGCTGACCACGCCGCTGTAGACCAGCGTGGTGAGAACGCCCTTGGCTTGCAGCAGGATGCTGCCGTCCGCGCCGCCAATGTCCTTGACCGCGAAGATGCCGGTCAGGAGCGCGCCGAGAATACCGCCGACGCCGTGGACGCCGAACGCGTCGAGCGAATCGTCGTAGCCGAGCTTCGTCTTGAGCCACGTTGCCGACCAGAAGCAGACCACACCAGCCGCAATACCGATCACGATCGCGCCAGTCACGCCGACAAAACCCGAAGCCGGCGTAATCGCCACGAGACCTGCCACCGCGCCCGAGATAATGCCGAGCACCGAAGGCTTACCCTTGGCCAGCCATTCGGCGAACATCCAGCCGAACGCGGCAAATGCGGTAGCGATTTGCGTGGTGAGCATTGCGAAACCAGCACGGCCGTCAGCCGCCACTGCCGAACCCGCGTTGAAGCCGAACCAGCCGACCCACAACATGGAAGCACCGATCAGCGAGAGCACGAGGTTGTGCGGCGCCATGACTTCGCGGCCGTAACCGACCCGCTTGCCGAGCACCAGACAGCACACCAGACCTGCGATACCGGCGTTGATGTGAACCACCGTGCCGCCTGCGAAGTCGAGGATGCCAGCCGCCGACAGCCAGCCCGTCGGTTCCCAGACCATGTGCGCGATCGGCGAGTAGACGATGATCGTCCACAGTCCCATGAAGACCAGCATGGCGGAGAACTTCATCCGGTCAGCGAACGCGCCGGCGATCAGCGCCGGCGTGATGATTGCGAACGTCATCTGGTAGACGAAGTAGACCGATTCCGGAATCGTCGGAGCCAGATGGCTGACGGTCAGGGTGGTCGCCTTGTCGCCGTGGATGTAGTTCATGCCGTGCAGGAACACCCGCGAGAAGCCGCCGATGAACGCGTTACCCGGTGTGAACGCAAGGCTGTAGCCGACCACGGTCCAGAGGATCGTGACCAGGCAGCAGATCGCGAAGCTCTGCATCACGGTCGCGAGCACGTTCTTCTTGCGGACCATGCCCGCATAGAACAGCGCCAGGCCCGGGATCGTCATGAACAGCACGAGGGCGGTGGAGGTCAGCATCCAGGCGGTATCGCCGGAATTGATCTTCGATGAATCAACAGAGAACGGTGCCGTCGGCGCAGCCGGTGCGGCGTCGGATGCGCCGGAAGCCGGAGCGGCCGCCGATGCTGCGTCAGCGCCCGAAGCCGGGGCCGCATCGGCGCTGACTGGGGAGGCTGTATCCGGTGCGCTTGCGGGTGCCGCTGCGGTCGTGTCTGAAGCCGCGGCGGATGCAGCCGCTGGCGCGGATGCATCCTGCGCCATCACGGTGCCGACGCTCACTCCCAAGAGCGACCCCGCCATCAACAAGGACATCAATAATTTACGCATTCTTCTGTTTCCTCTTATCGCCGTGTCTTTTTTTAGAGAGCGTCCGCGCCGGTTTCACCGGTGCGAATGCGAATGACTTGTTCAATCGGGGTGACGAAGATCTTGCCGTCGCCGATCTTGCCCGTGCGAGCCGCGCGCTCGACCGCCTCGATCGCCTGGTCGACGATGTCGTCGGAAACCGCCGCTTCGATCTTCACTTTCGGCAGGAAATCGACCACGTATTCGGCGCCGCGATACAGCTCCGTGTGGCCCTTCTGGCGGCCGAAGCCTTTTACCTCGGTCACGGTGATGCCCGAGACGCCAATAGCCGATAGCGCTTCGCGTGCTTCGTCGAGCTTGAACGGCTTGATGATTGCGGTAATAAGCTTCATGTATCCCTCGCTGTGTGTCGAACAGAGTTGGCGCGTGAGCGCTTTAATCTGGTCCGATGCCTGATCCCCGTTGCCTCATGTCCGTCGCGAGTGGTGTCTGATGCGCCACGCCGCATTGCCGACCGCCCGGAAAAGCGCGCACGGACAAGGCCCGGGCCACATATGCAACTCGTATGCCATGCGCGTGTCCATGACCGGTCAAACCGGCTCGAAGGGCATGCAATGCGTGGGCGTAGACCGGATGGCCAGCAACGCTTGCGTTCGCTGGCGCGCACCGTGGATCGTTGCTAGAGTGCTCGCAAGGTCCAGCAAGCAGATGTGTTCCAAAGCGCGGCATCGTGTTGCGCGGAGGGGTCGGGGTTCTCCTGATGCGCCAGAGTACGCACCAAATTGGATCATCCGGTTTGCCGGAGCACTGAGCTAACAATGAATGCACTTATATGGTGCGCAAGAGGAAAACCGCATGAAACAACCGAATGACATGTTCAATGACTTCCAGGCCAAGATGAGCGAGCTGCTCAAGAATTCGCCGGCAAAGGACATTGAAAAGAATATGAAAGCCATGCTGTCCCAGGGTTTTTCGAAGCTGGACCTGGTGACGCGTGAAGAATTCGATACCCAAACGCAAGTGCTCGTGCGTACGCGCGCCCGGCTCGAGGAACTGGAACAACGCGTCGCGCAGCTGGAAGCGAAGCTGGGCGGCGGACCGTCGTCCAGTTCGTCCAGTGTCCAGGACTGAAGTCCAGATGTTCTAAAGCGTGTCATCGGCTAAGCGAGCCGTGATGTTGGATCATTAAGCCGGCGCCTCGAATTAGCGAGGCAACGGCAGCGGGGAAAAAATCATGTCGCTTGCCGTGGTGCGCAGCCGCGCGCCCGCCCCTGGGCGTGCGCCCGAGGTGACCGTCGAGGTTCATCTCGCCAATGGATTACCTTCGTTTTCAATCGTCGGCTTGCCCGATCTCGAAGTGCGTGAAAGCCGCGAGCGGGTGCGCGCAGCACTCCAGAATTGCGGTTTCGATTTCCCCGTTCGCCGCATCACCGTCAATCTCGCTCCCGCTGACCTGCCAAAGGAATCCGGCCGCTTCGATCTGCCGATCGCTTTGGGCATTCTTGCGGCGAGTGGCCAGATTCCGGCCGATGCGCTGCTGCATCGCGAGTTCGCCGGGGAATTGTCGTTGACCGGTGCACTGCGCCCGATGCGCGGCGCGTTCGCCATGGCCTGTGGCGCTGCGCGTCAATATGCGCGCGCCGGGTCGGCGCTCGAAGGCGCGTCCATCCGCGAGTCCGATTCCCGCATGCCCGAAATCTATCTGCCCCTGGGGAGTGCGGCCGAAGCGGCGCTGGTACCGGGTATCGATGTATTCGGGGCCGCCGATCTGCCCGCTTTGTGTGCACACCTGAGTGGTTCTGTCGATGGCCGTCTTACGCCTATCCGCGGTGCGGCGCCCGATTCCCTGCTGCGCAGGCGCGCGCCGTTGCCCGATCTCGTCGACGTGATCGGCCATCCCGGCGCGCGCCGCGCGCTCGAGGTTGCGGCGGCCGGTGGACATCATCTGCTGATGGTCGGGCCGCCCGGCGCGGGTAAGTCAATGCTCGCTGCCCGGCTACCCAGCCTTCTTCCGCCCATGACCGACGACGAAGCGTTGTCGTCGGCGGCCATTCTGTCCGCCAGCATGCTCGGATTTTCGCCCTCGCAATGGCGCCAGCGACCGTTTCGCGCGCCGCATCATTCGTCGAGTTCGGTTGCGCTGGTAGGTGGACGCAATCCGCCGCAACCCGGCGAGATCACGCTGGCGCATCTCGGTGTGCTGTTCCTCGACGAACTGCCCGAATTCGACCGGAAGGTGCTCGAGACGCTACGCGAACCGCTAGAGGCTGGTCGCATCACTATTTCACGCGCCGCGCATCAGGCCGATTTTCCGGCGGCGTGTCAATTGGTCGCAGCCATGAATCCCTGCCCGTGCGGCTGGCGCGGCGATCCGAACGGCCGCTGCCGATGCACGCCCGACGTCGCTACGCGGTATCTGCGCAAGTTGTCGGGGCCGCTGCTCGATCGCATCGATATCCAGATCGAATTACCCGCGTTGTCGCCGGCGGAATTGTCGGGGAGGAGTGCATCCGTTGGCGAGACCAGCGCGGTCGTTGCACGGCGTGTCGCCGAGGCGCGCGACCGGCAACTCGAACGGCAAGGAAAGACGAATCGTGAGCTGGACGGACGGGAAGTGGACGCTGTCTGCCAGCTCGATGCCACCGGAGAAGCCTTGCTTCGCGAAGCCGGCGAACGTTTCGGCTGGTCGGCACGAGCGTATTACCGCGTTCTGAAAGTGGCACGCACGATCGCCGATCTCGCGGCGGCCGATTCACCGACCGCGACTCACCTCGCCGAAGCAATTCAATATCGACGGGCATTTGCGACCGCATAAACCACACGTCGGAACTGCCGCCCGCAAAAAAGAAAAATCGGCTGTCAAGACTTGACTTATGCACATTGCATCGTTCTTTGTTTCTCTAACATCTGATCAAACACCTATTTTGTCAATGATCGTCAGGCCTTTGATTTTATTAACTATTTTTGACTGCACTGAATCAAGGCAAAGTAAGGAAAGCCGCGTCGGACGGGCACTTGGCGAGGGCGCGGCGATGTTTTCCACAAAGTTATCCACAGCCTCTGTGGATAGTTGAAAAAACTGAGATAAATCCTAGTTTTAGCTGTAAATGCTTGTGCGATTTCTCAGATACGAAACGTTTGCTGCGCGTCGTTCAATTTGAGAAATATTGACGAACGAATGGACACGATTCGGGGCAAATACTTAAAAAAGTTTGAACGAGGAAAAAAATTGATCAATTTGATCGGGTGGCGGCGCCTTGGTTGAGACGATTGCGACTTGGTAAGCGTGCGTCCCTTTGGCGATGAAACGGGCCCGGATCTGACGCGTTTCGCTCTTCTGGCCGTTGGCGCTCGCCTCGCTCGCGTAACTCGTCCCGCTGACGGTGATTTCCGCCCCGGGCAAACGTCCGCCTGCCGCCACTTCGATATCCACAGGATGCGCAGCGGGCGCGGTATTGAGGTTGCGCGCCAATCCTTGCTGAAGAAAATCGAGCGCAGCGCGCTGGGTCGCGGGGTCCGCGTTGGGCAAATCAACCGTACCGACGGCGAATACCGCGTCGCCCGCCTCGGCCATCTGCATCTTCATATGCATCGGCTTGCCAGCGACGTCGATATCGCGGGCGTCGGAACGCGGCTTGGCCGGAAAGGTAACTTCGTACGCGTCGTCGTTGTTCTGGATCGTGCGCCAGTCATAGGCCGGCGTGCAGGCCAGCAGCGCGGCGGCGGTGACCAGGAGCGTGGTGGTCGAAGCGGCCGACTTGAACAGCGTGCGCGGGGAAGACACTACGGCATGAAAAACAGCGCGTTTCAAGGCGCGGGGGAAAGATCGGATCATGAGAAAAGCTGGGGGAAAAGCATGATTATCCGCTGCCGGTGCTGAAACCGTTGACGGTGATCAAGACGGCGGCTGTCGCACGGGACGATCCCTGCCTTGCAAAAGGCTCACAGCAAGCCGCACGCAGAACGCTTTTTCAAGATTGGGGCTAAAATGCCCTGCATCCAGGCAAGCTGGCATTGCTGTGCGTTGTTGCAAATCAGTCGAGTACGAACCAGATACGAACCGAGCACGCTCGAGGTTTCCATGTCAGAAAATTCACAGGTTTCACCCGGGCGCAGCAAGGGCCCGCTGCGCTATATCTTGATGGCGGTTGTCGCCGGCGTGATTGCGTGCACCGGCTACTTTGCGTTCGGCGGCCAGCAACGCGTTCCGGACGCCACGTTCACGCTGTTGTCGGGTCAGAAGATTTCGACATCGACGGATCTCAAGGGCAAGGTCTACCTGATCAACTTCTGGGCGACCGACTGCGAAACCTGCATGAAAGAGATGCCGGCGATGGTCGACACATACAACCGCTTCAAGGGCCGCGGCCTGGAATTCGTGGCGGTGGCGATGAAATACGACGCGCCAATGTACGTGACCAACTACGCGCAGACGCGCAACCTGCCGTTCAAGGTTGCAATGGACGACGGCAGCGCGGCGAAGCAGTTCGGCAACGTGCAATTGACGCCGACTACGTTTGTCGTGGATAAGGACGGCAAGATCTTGAAGCGTTACGTGGGTGAGCCGACGTTCGCGGAACTCGATGCGCTTCTCGACAAAGCGCTGAACGCAGCCTGACGCCGCTTCGGCTTGACGCGTTACCCCAGGCACAAGCAAAACGCCCGCCGATTCATCGGCGGGCGTTTTGCTTTTTAAGGCGTGGAAAATACGCGGAAAATCACACGCGGCCTACCGCTCGACCTCACCCTTCGCCGCCAGCCCATAGCGCTTGATCTTCTCGTAGAGCGTGGCCTTGCCCAGTTGCAGCCGATCGGCCGCCGCGGCCACCACACCGCCGCACTGCTCCAGCGCCTCCCCGATCACCGCGCGTTCGAACTGCTCGGTACGCTCCTTCAGCGATTGCGTGGCGGCATCGAGCGGGACGCCGGTTTCATCGATGATACCCAGCACCATCCGGTCCGCCGCGTTGCGCAGTTCACGCACATTGCCCGGCCAGTCGCGCTGCATCAGCTCGGCTCGCTGGCGATCGTTGAGCAAAGGCGCGGGGCGCTCGTATCGCACGGCGGCATCGAGCAAAAAGTGTTCGAAGAGTGGCACCACGTCTTCGCGGCGTTCGGCGAGCGGTGGCAGCGTGATCGTCACCACGTTTAGCCGGTACATCAGGTCGCGCCGGAACGTACCTGCCGCGACGTGCTCCGTCATATCGCCCTTCACGGCCGCGATCACGCGGCAATTCGCGCGAATCGGCTGGTTCGAACCCAGCCGCTCCAGCACGCCGTCCTGCAGCACGCGAAGCAATTTGACCTGCAACGCGAGCGGCATGCTTTCGATTTCATCGAGGAACAGCGTGCCGCCCGACGCATGTTCAAGCTTGCCGATACGACGTTTCTGCGCGCCGGTAAACGCGCCGGCCTCGTAGCCGAACATCTCGGACTCGAACATCTGCTCGGGCAATGCGCCGCAATTCACCGCGATAAACGGTTTGTCCCGACGCGGCGACAAGTCGTGCAGGCTACGCGCAATCAGTTCCTTGCCGGCGCCGGTGTCTCCGTTGATCAGCACGGAGGCGTCAGTGGGCGCGACGTTGGCGATCAGTTTGCGTACTTGTTCAATCGCCGGGCTGCGTCCGATGATTCTCGGCGCCACACTGCTCTGCCCGGCAAGTTCACGCCGCAGCGCGCGGTTTTCCAGCACGAGTGTGCGGCGTTCCAGCGCGCGGCGAACCGCTTCAATCAAACGCTCCGACGCGAAGGGTTTTTCGATGAAATCGTAGGCGCCGTCGCGCATGGCCTGGACGGCCATCGAGATATCGCCGTGGCCTGTCACGAGGATCACCGGCACTTCGGGCGCCCGCTCGTGGCATTGAGCCAGAAGGTCGAGACCGCTCGCACCCGGCAGACGGATGTCGCTCACGATCACGCCCGGGAAACTGGCATCGATCAGGCGCGATGCGCCCTCCACACTGCCGAATGCGGTTACCTCGAAGCCCGCGAGCTGGAGGCTTTGCACGCTTGCACGGCGCACCAGTTCATCGTCTTCGATGAAAATCACCTGAACGCCTGTGGTCATGGGTTTCTACTCCTGCGGGGTATTGCTTTGTGGTGCCGCTTTCGGCGCGAGCGACGGCGTGTCATCGCATTTTCTCAGCATGTGGCACGTGCTACTACAGCCTGCTTTTCACGCCCGATGCAGCGTAATCACGAATTCTGCCCCGTGCGAGCGATCCGCGTCGGCCTGCGTGCCGCCCTCGGGCCCATCCACTTCCATCTGCGGGACGAGGTTGCGTGCGACCAATGTGCCGCCGTAATCCCGCGCTATAGCCGATGAAATCGCCAATCCCAGGCCCAATCCGTGACCCATTTCCTTCGTGGTGAAAAACGGCTCGAAAAGACGCGGCAGGACATCCGCTGGAATGCCCGGCCCGTTGTCGCGCACCAGAATGTCGACCGTTGTTTCGTACCTCACCAACTCAATCTCGATACGAGGAACATCGCACGCGGCCACCGCGTCCAGCGCGTTGCCAATCAGGTTGATCAGGATTTGCTCAAGCCGCAAATCCTCGCAGCGCACATACAGCGGCGGGCTGGAATCGGCGCGTTCGTTGGCATCGAAGGCGAGTACCACGTTCTTCATGCGCGGCTGCAACATGGCCAGCACGTTGCGCAATGCGCGGCCAACATCGGTACGCGCGTTTTTCGGACGGGCCTTCGCCACGAACAACTTCAACTGATTCGTGATCTTTCCCATGCGCTCGGTCAGCGCGGCAATCGCCTCGAGATTCTCATGGGCCGCCACGTGATCGCCGCGCTCGATGAGCACGCGGGTGTTGTCAGAGAAACTGCGCAACGCGGCAAGCGGCTGGTTCAGTTCATGCGTGATGCCCGCCGCCATCTGACCGAGCGCGGCGAGTTTGCTCGCCTGGATCAGCTCGTCGTGCGCGGCGCGCAAGTCCTGTTCGGCCCGCGTGCGCTCGCCCACCTCCTTGGTCAACAACGCGTTCGCCTCCGATAAATCCACCGTTCGCTCCGCGACGCGTTCGTTCAGCTCGGCATAAGCCGTCTGCAACAGCGCGCGGCTGCGGATCATTTCACGCACGCGCACACGCCGCATGCGCCAGTAGAACGCGAGCAAACATAGCGAGACGAACACGAGCGCGGTCACAATCGTCGCGCTCCACGCGGCATCGACCGCCGGATCGAGAGACACCATCGTCATCAAGTGCCAATCGGGCTCGCCCAATGCGCGCTGCGTGGCGAGAAAACTCGGCGCGTCGCGCCCGCCTCCCACGCGCACAATCTGCGCGCCGTCTTCGAGCGTGCGCACGATGGTCATCGGCAACGCGGTGATCGGATGCTGCGCGTATTGCCGCGCCGAATACACCGACGCTTCGATGTCCTTCGGCAGCGGCCGCAGCGTGTGATATTTCCACGCCGGCACGGAAGACAGGAAGATCACGCCGTGATCGTCGGTAACGAGCAGCGGCTCGGAGGCATCGGCGCCTTGCAGCCATTCCAGGTTCAGCTTGACCACCGCCACGCCGATAATGTCCCGCGTGCCCTCTTTGAATACCGGCTGCGAGATGAAATAACCGGGCTCGCGCGAGATCGTGCCGAGCCCGAAAAAGCGGCCGGTGCCGCCTTTGACTGCATCGACGAAATACGGCCGGAACAGGTATTCCGCGCCCACGAAACTATCCGGTCCATTCCAGTTGCTCGCCGCCACGCAGCGCCCGTTCGACTGGATGATGTAGGTCGCCGTGGCGCGCGCGTGCGTGTTCAGGTCGGCGAGATAACGGTCCGCGCGTGCGGCGAAGCCTGGGTTCGGATCGGCTAGAACCTCCTGCACGAACGGGTGGCGCGAAAGCAGATAAGGCAGATATTCGTAACGGTCGAGCGTGCTTTTCAGCTCGGCCGTCGTGCGGTCGACACGCGCCGCCGCGTTTTGGCGCAACGTGTCGAGCCCGCGTTGCCACGCGATGCTCCACGTGAGCGCGCATACACCGGCCAGCGCCGCGAGGAGAAGCAGGAAAACGACCAAACGCCGGGTCACGTGAACGGGCTCCAGACGATGGGGAAGCCCGATTGTGGCACGCGCCGCTTCGAACGCGGTTTCCGCCGATGCCTCCGTGCCCTGCTTCGTGCCCTGCTTCGTGCCCTGCTCCGTGCCCTGCTCCGTGCCCTGCTCCGTAAACGCATGCGGCGAAGCATCCGCCGCCGAATGCTTCGCCGCTTTCATTGCTGTTGATTCCCTTTCGCGTGGATGTCGACTAAGCAGCGAACTCGGATGAGCCGCCGCTTCGCCTGATCAGGACACGGTTTCGGCTTCGGTATCCACCGCGCCGTGCTTGAGCTGATCGCGCAGCTTGTTGCGGTCCAGTTCCTTTTCCCACGCCGACACAACCACCGTCGCCACGCCGTTACCCACGATGTTCGTCAACGCGCGGCACTCGCTCATGAAGCGGTCGATGCCAAGAATCAGCACCATGCCCGACAGCGGAATGGTCGGCACGACAGCGAGCGTTGCAGCCAGCGTGATGAACCCTGCGCCGGTCACGCCGCTTGCGCCCTTCGACGTCAGCATGGTCACCGCGAGCAGCGTCAGTTGCTGCGTCCACGTCAGGTCCGTGTTCGTGGCCTGGGCGATGAACAGGACGGCCATCGTCATGTAGATGTTGGTGCCATCGAGGTTGAACGAATAACCGGTCGGCACGACGAGGCCCACCACCGAGCGCGAGCAGCCGAGCTTTTCGAGCTTGAGCATCAATTGCGGCAACGCGGCTTCCGACGAGCTCGTGCCCAGCACGATCAGCATTTCTTCCTTGATGTACGCGACGAACCGGAAGATGTTGAAGCCCACCAGCCGCGCAATCGCACCAAGCACGACGACCACGAACACGATCGACGTCAGATAGAACGTGCCGATCAGCTTGAGCATGGGGATCAGCGAGCCGATGCCGTATTTGCCGATGGTGAACGCCATTGCGCCGAACGCGCCGATCGGGGCCAGCTTCGTGATGATGCGCACGATGCCGAACAGGATGTGCGACAAGCCTTCGATAAAGCTCGTCACCACGCGGCCTTTCTCACCTGCAGTAGCCAGCACGGCACCGAACAACAGCGCGACCAGCAGGATCTGCAGGATTTCCCCTTGCGCGAATGCGGACGAGATCGTGTCCGGAATGATGTGCATCAGGAAATCGGTGGTCGTCTGGCCGTGCGCCTTCGCGGCGTACGAAGCGACCGCCTTGGCGTCCAGCGTAGCCGGATCGATATTGAAGCCAACGCCGGGTTTCAGCAGGTGCGTCGCGGCCAGGCCGAGCACAAGTGCGAACGTCGAGACGATTTCGAAGTAGAGCAGCGCCTTGCCGCCTACGCGCCCGACCTTCTTCATGTCTTCCATGCCGGCGATACCGGTCACGACCGTACAGAAGATGATTGGGCCGATCACCATCTTGATGAGCTTGATGAACCCATCGCCGAGCGGTTTCATCTCGGTGGCGAGCGCAGGATAAAAATGCCCGAGCGCAATGCCGATGGCAATAGCCAACAGCACCTGCACATACAGGACTTTATAAAAAGGTTTCTTCACGGTTGTCACAGTTGTTCCGGGCATGGTCGGCGAAAAAGCAAAGGGGTGAGACAAAAACGCGCCGGCGCTAGGCTGCGGCGATGCGCGTCTGGCGTCGGCAAAATCAGGTAAAGCTGAATGGGATGGGTTGCATCGAATCGTCTCCCTGTCTTTTTTATGGCCTGTCTGGCCACCCTTCATATTGCAAGGTCGATGCCAGTTTTTGACCCGCGTTCGGCATTGATTTTTAAGGATTTTTTGTTGACGCGAAACAGTGAAAATCTGCGTTTCCGGAATTCGGGAATTAGACCGTCCGACCATCCGGACGGCATTCGGGTTATCCCTGAGACGCTTTATCTACGGGCTTTCCCGAGGTTTGCGGGGGATTGGAAGAGGGTTCGGCGAGGTCGCGCGTTCCGGGCAATTGGAGCGGTGTCAAAACGAAAAAACCCACGTTTCCGTGGGTTTTTTCGTACTGGTCAAGCCAGAGGAAAACTTACATCGCGCCGACCAGACCCGCGTCGTGAGCCTGCTGATCCGCGTGGTAGCTCGAACGCACCATCGCGCCAACGGCCGCGTGCGTGAAGCCCATCTTGTACGCTTCTTCCTCGTACATCTTGAACGTATCCGGATGCACGTACGAACGCACCGGAAGATGATGTTCGGAAGGCTGCAAATACTGGCCGATGGTCAGCATATCGACGTTGTGCTCACGCAGGTCGCGCATGACTTGAAGAATTTCTTCTTCGGTTTCGCCCAGGCCGACCATCAGGCCGGACTTGGTCGCCACTTCCGGATGCAGCGCCTTGAAGTCCTTCAACAGCTTCAGCGAATGCGCGTAATCCGAACCCGGACGCGCTTCCTTGTACAGACGCGGTACCGTTTCAAGATTGTGGTTCATCACATCAGGCGGCGCGGCGGTCAGGATGCCGATTGCGCGGTCCAGTCGGCCACGAAAATCCGGCGTCAAAATTTCGATGCGCGTCATCGGCGAATGCTCGCGCACCTGCCGGATACATTCCACGAAGTGCGCTGCGCCGCCGTCGCGCAGGTCATCGCGATCAACGCTCGTGATCACGACATACTTCAACTTCAACGCGCCGATAGTGCGTGCGAGGTTCAGCGGTTCGTCGGCATCGAGGGGATCGGGGCGGCCGTGGCCCACGTCGCAGAACGGGCAACGACGCGTGCATTTATCGCCCATGATCATGAAGGTCGCGGTGCCCTTGCCGAAACATTCGCCAATGTTCGGGCAGCTCGCTTCTTCGCAGACCGTATGGAGATTGTGTTCGCGCAGGATCTGCTTGATTTCGGTGAATCGTGAATTGCCCGTTGCGGCCTTCACGCGAATCCATTCCGGCTTTTTCAGCCTTTCGATCGGGATGATCTTGATCGGGATGCGCGCCGTTTTCGCCTGCGCTTTTTGTTTGGCGGTGGCGTCGTAGGGCGCCGCAGCGGGGGTCGAAGTAGCGGTGCTGCCAGCCAGATTTCCGGTTACGTCAGTCATTCGGTCGGTCCATTCAGACGGCCACGCCGTTCTGCGGTTGGGCGGCGGTCGCGCTGTGGCCGCCAATATGGTGAGTGAGGTTTTCTGCCAGCGTTTGAGCCACGTCGTTCCAGTCTGCCGCCACGCCGAGTGTTGCCATGTCGACGGTTTCGAGGCCGGCATAGCCACACGGGTTGATCGCGAGGAACGGTTGCAAGTCCATTTTCACGTTGAGGCTCACACCGTGATAACTGCAGCCGTTGCGAATTTTCAGCCCGAGCGCTGCGATCTTTGCGCCTGCATGGGCGAGCTGCGACGGCGTTGGCGCGACGTAGATGCCCGGCGCGCGTTCCTTGCGTTCCGTTGCGAGATTATACGATGCAAGCGTTTCGATCACGCCTGCCTCGATTCGCTGCACGAGTTCGCGGACCATGAGTTTGCGGCGGCGTAGATCGAGCAGGAGGTATGCAACAACTTGTCCGGGCCCGTGATAGGTGATCTGGCCGCCACGATCGACTTTGACGAGCGGAATGTCACTATCGGGGTTGAGCAGATGCGCGGGATCACCGGCCAGTCCCAGCGTGAAAACGGGCGGATGTTCGACGAGCCAGATTTCATCGACGGTCTCGGGCGTGCGCGTATCCGTGAAGGCGCGCATGGCGTCGAAGCTTTGTGTGTAGGGCTCAAGGCCACGCCAGCGGAAAATGACCGACGGGGTCAACGCGCTAGGGACGGAGTGGTCTATTGACGCTGAGTGGGGAGTTATTACCGGCTGGGCGGACATAGTCCCGTTAGTTTACCGAACTTCGGTTGCTCGCGTCGGCGGACGGTTTTTGAAGGAGTGGTTTTGCGGCCTGGCGGTCGAGGCCCGGCTTCAGTCTCGACCGCTAAGCCCTGCAATCTTGTGCGAGCCAAACTACAGCGCTACATGAGCGAGAACGGAAAACCTTTAAACCGTCCTCCATCCCGACCGGAACCGCCCGGCAAGCTTCTCAAAACCGCGTGCCAGCCATCCAATCGCCCGCTGATCTGGCCGCGGCGCCAACGTGAACACCACCTGCGCCGTACGCCCTTTTTCTGTACTCAGCCACAACCGTTCACGCTCACGCAGCTTCAGGCAATCGCCTGGTACAAGCCAGTAATCTTCCGTATCGTTACTGCGCGTAGCCCACACTGGCGCACCCTGAACGACCAACCGAACGCTGCGGCCGATCTTCATCGGAACGGTTTCACCATCGCCTATCTCAAACGTGATGCTTGTGGATATTTCTCGCATGACAGCCTCCGCCAAAAATCGTGTTCATGGCTATAAGATAGGCTCAGCATACGTTTCAGCAAAACGAGCAATTTTCTTCGGTTTGTGAGATAAATTCACATATGCAACTCGAGTGAACGCCCGTGGACCTCCGACAACTCCCCGCCCTAAACGCGCTGCGCGCCTTCGAAGCCGCCGCGCGTCACGAAAGCTTTTCACGCGCCGCCGACGAACTGTTCGTCACCCACGGCGCCGTCAGCCACCAGATCCGCGCGCTCGAAGCCGATCTCGGCGTCACGCTATTCGCTCGCGACGGCAAACGCGTACGCCTCTCCGACATTGGCCGCCAATACGCCACCGAGGTCCGTGCCACGCTCTCCGCCCTCGCCGAAGCCACGCGCCGCCTGCGATCAGGAGAACGGGACCGGCGGCTGGTGGTATCTATGTTGTCGTCGTTTTCAGCGCGCTGGGTGACGCCGCGGATCGGCGGGTTTATCGAGGAACATCCGGAAATCAACCTGGAACTGCTCTCGACCAATACGCTGACCGATTTCACCCGCGACGACGTGGACGTCGCCATCCGTTTCAGCAGCTTGGGCAAATATGCCGGATTGCACGCGGAAGAATTGCTCGATGAAGTGTTTTTCCCGGCGTGTTCGCCGAACTTTAACGGCGGCAAGCTGCCGCGCACACCCGCCGACATGGCCGACGTGCCGCTGCTGCGCTCGCACGACGAGCTCTGGAAGCCGTGGTTCGATGCAGCCGGGCTCGTGGACTTTCCTGAGCCAAAGCGCGGGGTTTTATACGAGGATTCGTCGAATTTGCTGCAGGCGGCCATTCAAGGCCAGGGAATTGCGCTCGTACGCCGATCGCTTGCCATGCATGAAATCGTGGCGGGCCGGCTCGTGCGGTTGTTCAATGTAGACGGGCCGAGCCCGTGGAATTACTACTTCGTGTGCCCGCCCGCGTTGCTGGGAACGCAACGCGTGCAGGTCTTTCGTACCTGGCTCTTCGATGAAATCATGCGCTTCAAGCAACTCTACGAGTGCACGCCGGCCGCCTGCGATGCACCCGTGCGGCCGCTGCCGGCCGCGCCGGAACTGAGGCTCAAAGTACCACTTTGACCATCGGATGGCCGGTCAGCGCACGATAGATATCGTCGAGATGCGCGCGGCTTTGCGCCCGCACGGTAATAGTCAGACCGGTGTATTTACCGCCCGAGGACGGACGCACTTCAATACGCTCGATGTCAAACTGGTCGTCAAATTCGCGGATTACGGTCACGACGGCATCGCGGAATTCCGGATGCGTCGCGCCCATCACCTTGATCGGGAAATCGCAGGGGAAATCGAACAGGGCGTCGATATCGGGTGAGCTCATGGTGTTCTCCATCACAGGACGCCCGGTCCACCCGGGCGTCGTACAGCAGGCATAGATGGAGCCGGATCACGTAAATCCAACCGCCGCCGTGCCTTGCCGCTTACTTCTTCCGCTTACTTCTTCCGCTTACTTCTTCTTTTGCCACATCATCAGCAGCGAGTCCCACGTCCGGCCGACAAAACCGGCTTGCGGCACATCCTGCAACGCGACCAGCGGAAACTGCGCAACTTCCTTGCCGTCCGCCATCATTTTCACGGTCCCAACCTGCTGGCCCTTCTTGATCGGCGCAATGATGGTGTCGTTATGCGTGACCGTCGGCTTGACCTTGTCGCCCATGCCCTTCGGCACCGTGATGTACTGATCCGTCTCCACGCCCGCCTTCACCAGGTTGTCCGTACCCTTGTAAACACGCGGCGACTCGATCACCTGACCCGCCTTGTAAAGACGCAGCGCGTCATAGGCCGTATAGCCGTAGTTCAGCATTTTCAGGCTGTCCTGCACCCGGTTGTGCTCTTTCGGCTCGCCCATCATCACGGCGACCAGACGGCGGCTGGCGTCGGGCACGCCGTCCAGCGGACGTTTCGCCGAAGCAATCAGGCAATATCCGGCGGCCTGGGTATGGCCGGTCTTGAGGCCATCGACGGTCGAATCAATCCACAGCAAGCGATTACGGTTCGGCTGCTTGATCTTGTTATAGGTAAAATCCTTCACCGAGAAGATGCTGTAGTACTCGGGAAAATCGCGAATCAGGCGCGTGGACAACACGGCCAGATCGCCTGCCGTGGTGTAGTGCTGCGGGTCGGGCATGCCGTTGACATCGGCGAAATGGGTATTCTTCATACCGATCTGTTTCGCCGCCGCGTTCATCAGCGCGACGAAGTTCGACTCGCTGCCGCCCACCAGTTCAGCCAGCGCGATAGCCGCGTCATTACCCGACTGGATGATCATGCCGTACACGAGATCGTGCACGGTCACCGGCTTGTTCGCCTCGATGAACATGCGCGACTCGTCCGTGCCCACGCGGCGCACGGCCTCGCTTGGCATGACCGTCTGGTCCATGTTGATCTTCTTCGACTTCAGCGCGTCGAAGACAAGATAAGCGGTCATGAGCTTGGTCAGCGACGCCGGCTCCGAGCGCTCGTCCGGGTTGCCGGAAGCAAGGACCTGATTGCTGGTTGCATCGACGAGAACCCAGGAACGCGCCGTGACATCGGGCGGCGGCACTTGCGCAAAAGCGGTTGCCGCGACAAGTGTCGCGGGCAAGACGATAGCGGCAGTGACAGCGCGATGAATGGAGGAAGGAGCGACGAAGGACAAGCTTGAAGGGGAAAAGCGCATAGGTTCGGATCGGCAGAAAAAACATCGGCGAGTCAGGCATTCCCTTCAAGGAAACACGCAACGCGCGGGTTGTACAGGCGGAAGGGCAGTCCGGTAGAGCGCTTGGGCGATGACATTTTTCGATGCCGCGCGACAAGCGGATTCGTTGGACCCGTCAGGACCGCTCGGGTTGCATCGGTTTTCGTTTGACGGCTTTTAAATCGGGTTCGAACTGCCGCTGAATGGCGGAGAGTTTAAAACACGGCGTAAAGCACGCAAACTTAAAACCCAAGGCAAACCCGGCGAGAGCCCGGTTGAATCCTTAATCCGCCGGCGCGGCATAAAACGCTCGCTGGACTGACCTCCGCGCGCTTCGATACTCGAGCGGCACATGGGCAAAACGCATCCGGTTATGCAGATACCGGACACATGCCGCATGCGCTACGGCAAGCGCTGAACCGACAAGCGGTCGCGCAAAAGTCTGCGCCATTATACCCGTGCGCCAAACCGCTTTTACCGCGAAAGTGGCTGGATGTGCCGGGGATTCGTGAAAAATGGGATAAAAGCGGCTGCGACGCGAAGCCTTTGAAAGCCTCTCGCCGCGCGTTGATTCAACAGACGGTTGGTACAGGTGAAGCGTAAAGCCGAGGCCGATTCAACGCCATGCGTCGACGATAATCTTCTTCAGCACATGCAGCTTGCGATGAAAGAAATGCTCGCCGCCGGGAATCACGACCACGGGTAATTCCTGCGGCCGCGCCCAATCGTAGACGGAGCTGATCGGCACGGTTTCGTCCACTTCGCCGTGAATCACGAGCGTGTTGTCCGGCACTTCGGCCACCTGCCAATTGCTCGCCGCCGTCCCCACGAACACCATCCGCTCGATGACCTCGCCCGACTCGCGCAAGTGCTTCGCCACATGCGACATCACGAACGTGCCGAACGAGAAACCGGCGAGCACCAGCGGGACATCGGCTTGGCCCGGCTGTGCGCGCATATGAGCGACCACGGCCAGCAGATCGTCGCGTTCGCCCGTGCCGTTGTCGTGCTCGCCTTGCGTTTCACCCACGCCCCGAAAATTCGAGCGATACGTGACGTACCCAAGTTGCACGAGCGTGCGCGCGAGGGTCTGCGCGACCTTGTTGTCCATCGTCCCGCCGTACAACGGGTGCGGGTGCGCAACCAGCGCAATGCCTCGCGTGGGCGCGCCGTCGCCGGGACGATCCAGCGCGACTTCAATCTTGCCCACCGGCCCGTCGAGCAGGAACCTGTCAGTCTGTGCGTTCATTGCGTGAGCCCTCAGACCACAGGCTGGTCGATCAGCAAACGCTCGACGATCTTGCCATTCACCAGATGCGAATCGACAATTTCATCGATGTCCGCTTCGTCCACATACGTGTACCAGGTCCCTTCGGGATACACGACGACCACCGGCCCCAGTTCGCAGCGCTCGAGGCAGCCGGCCTTGTTGATGCGGACCTTGCCGTCGCCGGCGAGCCCGAGTTGTTTTACGCGCTTCTTCGCGTACTCCTGCATGGCCTGTGCATTGCAATTCGCGCAACTCGGGCGCGCGGCGTCGGGGTCGCGCTGGTTAAGGCAGAAGAACACGTGATATTTGTAGAACGGGTCCATGAGCTTGGCCGGAAGATGTTTGATGTCGTGGGATTTTTGTGTCGCTTTCAGCCGATTATAACGACCGGCGCTTTTCGCCGCCGTCACGCCGCCGGGCAAGAAATGCGCGCTCCGCAGTCGATGCCAACCAGCCAAGTGCAGCATACGGCCACACCCACGCAAGCCACTGCGAAAGGCCATTGAAATGCAGATAACGCCCCTGGCGCCAGTCGGCGAGCACGATATCGAAGTAGGGATTGACCGGCAGAAGATTCACCAGCACCAGCGCCACGACAAGCGCAAGACCGGCCAGCGTCGCACGCCACGCCCGCGAGCATCGCAGTGACAGCAAACTCACCAGCGTTCCGCACGCTATGCCGGCAATGGCGCCGTCGGTCGCCCAGTTAAACGTGAGCCCGGCGCGCGATTGCAGGAACGTCGCGCCCGCCTTCGCGCCGAGCGTCGCGATCACCAGGCCGAGCAGCAGCCGCACACGTGGCGCGCGAGTGCGCATCGGCAACGTGGCCAACACCAGCGCGGCAAACAGGTTGAGCGAGGTGATGAGCGTTTCCCAGGCGCCGTCGGGGAGCTTGGCGCCCAAATGCGCCGGCCAGGTCGCGACGTTCCATGCGTCAGGTGTCCACGCGAGCAGCGCGTCCTGCATGACCGGGTCGATACTCGACCAGAGCACGCGCGGCAAATCGCCCACAGCGAACAGGAACGGCGCGGGATACATCGCGGCGAACGGCCAGAGCCCCGATAAGCCAATCATGTACGCGGCATCGCGCTCGAACCACATGAAACGCATGCGCCGCAGCAAGCCCCGGTCGAGCAGCATGCTGGTGGCGGGCGCGGTGAGCGCCGCGCCCAGCAGCGCGCCGAGGGCGTTTGCGGCCAGATCGAGATTCGACGCCACCCGTGTGGGCAGATAGGTCTGCACGGCTTCCATCGAGCCCGACAACATCGCCCCGCCGATAAATGCCACGCCCGCCGCAAGCGCGCCACGCCAGCGCGGATAGAGCGCAAGCACGGCCAGCGCGCCGAACGGCATGTAACCGAGCACGTTGGTGATGACGTCGAACGCGGTGAGATATTGCGGCAGCGGATCAGTGAGATACGCGAACGGGCCGATTCCGAGCGTTCGCCAGCCGGAAAACGGATACAGCGACCCGTAGACGACCAGCATTGTATAAACCGCCAGCGCCTGCCGCGAGAGCGCGGACGGACGGCGCTGCCAGTGCTTGAGCGTCATGCGCGCCGCCGTTGTTCTTGCGTTGGCCCTCGCACCCTTGCTCGTTCCGGAACACAGCGCGCCGCGTCAGCCTGCATGGCATTCACCGAGCGGTCCTGAAGCGGTTCGCGGCGTTCACTGCGAAGCGACCAGCGGCTGCACGCCGAGCCATGCCGCCATTTGCGCGATCAGGTCGTCGGAAGCTGCGGCGAGCGCACGCGCGCCACCGGCGGCATCGGCCGTGTACGAAGGCGCCCGCGCGATGAACGTGCGCTGGCTGACCACCTGCCCATGCTGCGACAACGTCACCCGCGCCGAGACCTCGCCATGGCTTTGCTCGGGAGCATCGAATACTTGCTCGAAGTCCGTCAGATCAACCTGCAACATGGGCGCGCGCACCGAGTCGGCCCCCGTGAGCACCGGTCCGCGCGAGGCCAGCGCCGCGCGCAGGCGCTGCGTGAGCAACTCCGCCGGCGACATGGTCCAGTGGCTATCCGCATAACTGCCGGTGCGCTGGGCATTGGCATATTTCAGGCGATACACGAACGCGTCGGTATCCAGGTTTTTCGCTGCGCTCACCGCCAGCACTTTCACCGGCGGCATGTTCATGGTGTTGCCAAGCGGCGCGGGCGCACCCAGGTCGTAGCGGATATTCGACACCGCCGCGGGTGGTCCCGACGCGCACCCCGCGAGCATGGCGGCAACGGCTAGAACGGCTGAACCGGCCAGGCTGATAAAACCGGAGCGCGCCCGCGGCAGCGGGCGCGCAGCACGCTTCGATAAGCGCATCGCCTGCAAGATCGTGTGTGGCATCACAGTTCCCTATTTCAAGATCAAAAACGCTTGGACATCGAACTCTAGTCCGCCAAATTTCCGTGGGCAGCGGACCCGGGGCGGATGGTTCTGCGCCATGTTTTACAACTTCATTTCGATGGACTCGACGGCGCCGACGGCCACTGGAAACCCGGCTCACCGGGCCCCGGCGTCGGCTGCGGCGCGCCAAACAGCACGCTGCGCGGATTCCGGTTGAAGGTCTCGGCGGCACGATCCACGGAGCGCGCCGCGCTGCCCACGTCGTCGGCCAGGGAATTCACGCGTGGCAAGGTCTCGTAACCCACCCGCGCGGCCATTTCCTGCAACGACTCGTTGACTTCGTTCATCACCTGGCCGGCGCGTTGAGCGGCCTCGCCCGCTCGATTCATGTTGGTCACGAACGGGCCGTCCGCCCGGCTGAGGCTGTTCGCGAGCGCATTGGTCGACGCGAGTGTCCGGTCCAGTTGATTCAGCGTGCGCGGCAGTTGCTCCGCCACCGGGCCGACCTGCTTGCTCAACACCGCAATGCTGTCAGCGGCGCCTTGCAAGCTCTTCGCGGTTTGCTGCACCTGATCACGCATGTCGTCGGACAGGAATTTGTCGGCATCGTCGGCAATCCGTTCAAATTTTCTGATCAGGATGTCACCGCGTTGCTGCAACTGGTCGAACAAGCCCGGGCGCAATGGCAGCGACGCCACCTTCTGCGCCGATGAAACCAGCGGCGCGGGATTCTTGCCGGTATCGTCAAGCTGCACGAATGCAATCCCTGTCACGCCCTGGAAACCGAGCGTAGCGAACGTGGACTGCGTGATCGGCGCGGTCTTGTCGACCTCGATGCGGATGCGGATCTGCCCCGGATTGTTGTGGTCGAACTTGATGGACTCCACCTTGCCCACGCCAAGCCCGCGATACCGGACGTCCGCGTCGGTGTACAAACCCGTCACGTTGGTGCGCGCGACGAGGTCGTACGGCACGCGCACAGTGCGGTCCACGTTGAAAAAGAACACCGCGAGGCCGATAGCGACCAACAGCCCGATAGTGAACAGACCGGCCCAGAACGCATGGGATTTGTTTTCCATCAACAGGTTCCTTTTTTTACTACGTACTGCCAGAGCTTTCCTGAAAACCGTTCATGAGAACGCCCGTAAGAACGGCTAGAGTGCGGGGCCGCATGGCGCGTCTTCCAGCGCGATAGCCGGCAATTTTGCGCGGCGCTCGGGCGGTAGCGCCTGCAACGCGCGCCTGCCGCGCCGCCCGAGAAAATATTCGCGGATAAACGGGTGATCCACGGCCACCGCCTCTTCCACAGGAGCTGCCACCAGTACCCGCCGGTCGGCCAGCACCGCGACCCGTGTGGACAGCGCGACCATGGTATCGAGATCGTGTGTGACAAGAACCACGGTCAGCCCGAGCGCGCGATGCAGCGTGGCGATCAGATCGACGAATTCGTCCGATGCCTTAGGGTCCAGCCCCGCCGTTGGTTCATCGAGAAACAGCAATTCGGGTTCGAGCGCGATGGCCCGTGCAATCCCCACGCGCTTGACCATGCCGCCCGACAACGCCGACGGCATCTTGCTCATGTTCTTGCACGACAGCCCGACCATTTCGAGCTTGAGCATCACGAACTCGCGGATCAGGTCCTCCGGAATCTTGCCCAGTTCGCGAAACGGCTGCGCGATGTTGTCGTACACCGACAGCGACGAGAACAGCGCACCCTGCTGGAACATCATGCCGGAGCGCGTGCGCAGGATGCGCGCGGTGTCTTCGTCCATGTTTGCCCACTCGTCGCCGAGCACACGGATCGTGCCCGACGTGGGCGATTCCAGCCCGAGCATCTGCCGTACGAGCGTGGTCTTGCCGGAGCCCGATCCACCTAGCAACGCGAGGATTTCGCCGCGCCGCACTTCCAGGTTCAGATGCTCATGAATCACCGTACGGCCGTAGCGTTTCGTCACGTCCACGACTTCGATCACCGGTTCGGTGGTGACGGGTGTCGGTTTGTCGCGAACAGCGGATGCAAGGGTAGCCGACATCAGATGCCCACCGACTGGAAGAGGATGGCGAACACGGCGTCGGCGAGAATCACGATAGTGATGGATGACACCACCGAAGTCGTTGTCCCCTCGCCCAGGCTCTGCGAATTCGCCTTGATCCGGAAGCCAAAATGGCACGCGGCCAACGCGATCAGCATGCCGAACACCACACCCTTGCCGAGCCCGATCCACAGGTTGGCGATCGGCACGACCGAGGGCAGCGAGCGCGCAAAAAAGGACAGGTCGATACCCAATACCAGCTTCGCCGCCAGCGCGCCGCCGAGCAGCGAGACCATGTTGGTCCACATGACCAGCAGCGGCATGGCAATGCCGAGCGCCAGCACGCGCGGCAAGACGATCCGCAGGCCGTGAGGGATACCCATGACCTGCATGGCGTCGAGCTCTTCCGTCACGCGCATCACGCCGATCTGCGCGGTGATGGCGGAGCCGGAGCGGCCGGCGACCAGGATGGCTGACAGCACCGGCCCGAGCTCGCGGATCACCGAAAGCCCCAGGATATTCACGATGTACTGGTTCGCGCCGAACATGCGCAGTTGTTGCGCCGACAGGTAACTCAACACGATGCCGATCAGGAACGCCACGAGCGCCGTAATGCCGAGCGCCTGCGTGCCCGCGCTATAGATGTTCGCGGAGATTTCAGTCCACGGAATGCGCTTGGGCCGCCGCACCAGTCCGATCAGGTCGAGCACGAAGCCGCCGAACATGGCCAGGCCGCCTTGCAGATGCTCGACGAACGAGAACAGCATCAGGCCGAAACGCGTGATGGGATCGATACGATCCGGCTGCTCAGGCTCTTCACGATTCGCGTCAAGCAACGCGACCCGTTCAAAGATTTCCCTTTGCGTGTCCGAGAGCGTGACGCGCTCCGGCAACTTCCTGCCCCACACGCGCCACAGCGCCTGTCCGCCGACGTGATCGAGCCGTTCGATCGACAGGAGATCCCACTGCTTGATCGCTTCTTCGCCCACGCCGCGCAGCCGGTCCACCACGCCTCGCTTGGTGTTCGCGTGGTCGCGCGCCAGTGCGAACGCCGTCCACTGGCCGGAAAGCCGGACAACCTTGCCCTGCTGGCCGGACTCGACCAACAGGCCGGGCGGAGTGTCGAAGTTCAAGGCTTGAAAACGCTCCGGGTAGGGTGGAGGGAGAAGCCATTGTAGCGAAGGTACGTGGTGGAATCTCGAACAGGCGGGGCGTTGGCCAATCGGCCAGGGTTTCGGCACCCAGACGCGGTGCAACGATCGGCTTGCGCGTTTCCCCGGCCAGCTCCCAGGCGCCAGATCGCTACAATGCGGATATGAACTCATCCAACTCGTCTTTCCCGCTCGACGCCGCCTGGCGGATCGACCGCGACCGGCTGATGTCGCTCGCCGCGCGGCCGGTGCGCGGCTGGCCGATCGAGATCGTCGATGAAACGGGCTCCACGAATGCCGACCTGATGGCGCAGCTCAAGGAGCAGCCCCGCAACAAGACGTCAGCGTCGGCACCCGACTCGTTCTCGCCACGTTCGACGCTGAAGGCCGCCGATGGCACGCCGTTCGTGCGAGTTGCATACTTGCAGACAGCCGGCCGGGGCCGCCGGGGCCGCGCGTGGGTGGCGCAACCGGGCAATGCGTTGCTGTTTTCCATCGCTTGCGTGCTGCCGCGGGCGCTGGAAGGGCTCGCAGGCCTGAGCCTCGCGGTCGGCACGAGCGTGCTCGAAGCGCTGAACGGCTTGCCGCTGGCGGCATCGGCGAGACTGGCGCTGAAATGGCCGAACGACATCCTGCTCGACGACGGCAAACTCGCGGGCATCCTGATCGAAACCGCGTGGAATACGCCGCGGGCGAGCGCGGTGGTGATCGGTATTGGCATCAACCTGCACGGGGCGGCGGAATTGGCAGCCGAACTCGATGAAGCCCAGCGTCGAAACGCCCTTCCAGCGCCGGGAAATACGCCGGCATCGCTGTCGCGCGCGTGGCCCGAAGCGAATCTCACCGATACCCTCGCCGCCGTCCTGAACGCGCTCGATGCCACCCTCGCGCGTTTTGCCGCCGATGGCTTCCGCCCGTTTCGTCAGCAGTGGCTCGCCGCGCACGCGTACGCGGGACGCGAGGTGGTGCTGCTTGAGCAAGGCGTGGAAGTGGCGCGCGGCGTGGCAGTCGGTATCGACGATAACGGCCAGTTGCAGATCGATACGCCGACTGGCCTGAGAACCGCCACCACCGGCGACGTCTCGCTGCGGCTTGCGGAGCAACGGCCGTGAGCGAAGGACCGTTTGAAGGACCGTTTCTGCTTATCGATGCAGGCAATAGCCGGATCAAGTGGTCGCTGGTCAGCGCGGCCCAGGAAACGCTGAACGGCGGCGCGTTCGAGCACATCGACGTTGAAGCCGTTCTCGCGGATATAGCCGACTGGTCCAGTTTGCCGCGGCCCGCAAGCGCATGGATTTCGAACGTGGCGGGGCCGCGCGTGGGCGAGCGCATGACAGCCCTTCTTGATGCACGCTGGCCCGGCTTGCCCCGCACGATCGTGCGCGCTCAGGCGCAACAATCGGGCGTGACGAATCGCTACGTGGAACCAGCGGCGCTCGGCAGCGACCGGTGGTGCGGCATGATCGGCGCGCACGCCGCGTACCCCGGGGAAAACTTGCTGATTGCCACTATCGGCACGGCGACGACGCTTGAAGCGCTCCTCGCCGACGGCACCTTCACAGGCGGCCTGATTGCACCCGGCTGGCTGATGATGATGCAATCGCTCGGCACCCACACCGCACAATTGCCCACGCTTCCGCCTGACACCGCCCGCCGCGCAATCAGCTCATCCAACGGTATTTTCGCCACCGACACGCGTACGGCTTTGTCATCGGGATGCCTGCTCGCGCAGGCGGGCTTGATCGAGCGCGCGTGGCAGGATCTGCGCGCTCAATGGAACAATGGGAATAATGGAAACAACGATGTACGCCTGATTCTCAGCGGCGGTGGCGCCAGCGAAGTGGCGGGCGCGCTAAAGGTGCCGCATACTCGCCACGACTCCCTCGTGCTCGCGGGGCTTGCATTGATCGCTCGCGAAGCCGCCGTTTCCCGTTCACCTGATTGATGGAGCGCTTTCCATGTTGCGCTGGCTGCTCGCCTTGTTGGTTTTGGCAAACCTGTTGATGTTCGTTGTCGTACAAGGCGTGTTCGGACCGCTGCCGTCGGCCGGCGGACGCGAACCGCAACATCTCGACCGGCAAGTGCATCCGGAATTAGTACGGGTTCACCCGATCAGCCCCGAAGAAGCCGCCGATCAGGCCGTGGTCGGTGGTCCCGCGCCCGCCGCGCCGGTGCAGGCTGCGCCGCTCACGCAATAAGCGTTTCGGCCGACGCACTTATCCCTGCGTGCGCACTTTCTTGAGCAATGCAGTGGTCGAGCGATCGTGCTCGAACGCAATGGCCAGCGCCTTGCCGCCCCAGCTCCGCACCAGCGCTGATTCGGCCAGCTTGTCCATGTCGTAATCGCCGCCTTTCACCAGCACGTCCGGACGCAGTTCGCCGATCAGCTCCAGCGGCGTCGATTCCTCGAATTTCACCACCCAATCCACGCTTTCCAGCGCGGCCAGCAGCGCCATGCGGTCGTCTTCGCGATTGATCGGGCGGTCGTCGCCCTTGCCGAGCATGCGCACCGACGCGTCACTGTTCACACCGACAATCAGCGTTGCACCCAGCGCCTTCGCATCGGCGAGATAGGTCACATGGCCGCGATGCAGGATATCGAAGACGCCATTCGTGAAAACCACCGGCGACGCGAATTGCGGGCGCACTGCAGCGAGCGCGTCGCGCGTCATGATCTTGCGTTCGAAAGGAGCAGGCATGTCGGTAAGCGATGAGGGATTCAGAAGGACCGTAGTGTGCCACGCGGCCGGCCGCCTTCGACGCACGTTTCCGTCCAAGCGTGTTTGCGCAGGAAACGCACCCTTTATAAACAAAACAGCCCGCCGGTCACAAACCGGCGGGCTGTTCAGAACAACAAGTCGGAATTCCGGTCAGGCCGGCAGTTGCGACGCCGCTTGTGCAGCTTGCAGGCGTAACACCACTTCCTTGCGATACCGGTTCAACTCCTGCGCCGTCGCGAACGAGCGTTCGAACAGAATGGAAAGGTTATGCAGGATGCGTTCGACGACTTTCTTTTCCCAACTGTCGTCGAAGCGAATTTGTTCGTCGAGCCAGTGTTCGAGCCACTCCGGGTCCGGCAAACGCGACTGGATTGTGTCGCGCGGAAACAGCGCCTGGTTCACGTGGAGATTGGTCGGATGCAGCGGTTTTTCCGTGCGCCGTGCCGAAGCCATCAGGACACCGATCTTCGCAAACGCAGCGCGCGCGATATCGCCGGTCTGCGTCATGG
Source organism: Caballeronia sp. LjRoot34 (assembly GCF_964253815.1). Taxonomy (NCBI): domain Bacteria; kingdom Pseudomonadati; phylum Pseudomonadota; class Betaproteobacteria; order Burkholderiales; family Burkholderiaceae; genus Caballeronia; species Caballeronia sp. LjRoot34. The sequence goes on along the minus strand of NZ_CAXUSB020000001.1, from coordinate 232,665 downwards.
CTTTCTTCATGTAACGCAGATACGCGCCGCCGTGACGTGCTTCGTCGCGTGAAATGGTTTCATAGATGTGCTTGATCACCGGCTCCGTATGCCATTCGGCCGCGCGCCTGTACCAATGGTTCAGGCGGATCTCGCCGCAGAAATGCAGCATCAGCGTTTCGAGCGGGGGAGCGGGATCGAATTCGAAGCGAACGGCGTCCAGTTCTTCTTCGGTCGGCACCATTTCAGGCTTGAAGCGCCGCAGGTATTCCATCAGCACGAGCGAATGTTTCTGTTCTTCAAAGAACCACACGCTGATGAACGCCGAAAAATCGCTGTCGTTGTGGTTGTCGCGCAGGAACATTTCCGTGGCGGGCAACGCGGACCATTCGGTGATCGCGTTCATCTTGATGGTCTTGGCTTGTTCGTCGGTCAGCAGCGCCGAGTCGAATTTGTCCCAGGGAATATCTTTCTCCATGTCCCAACGAACCGATTCCAGCGATTTATACAGTTCCGGATAAAGCATCGTGTTCATAGTCCACCCCTGGTTTGCAACATAGTGCGACAGTACTGTCTGTTGTAACTGTAGCCGGCTCGCGCGGGAACCGCGCCGCCAGCAGCGAAGCTTTCAATTTTACGCGGGAATCAGGCGCTCAGATGCAAAAACGGTAAAGAAGCGCCTGTCGCGTCCCTCTGCGACTTTCTGCCCGTTGCAAACGCGCGGCAGTAAGCGGCGTTGCAATGTCTACCGTGGGTGAGGAGCGAACCCTGTGCCTGAGGTAAGTACGAAGCGCGAGCTGTAATGAAGCTCGTTTAAAGCCTTTTTCAACACCTTGTTAAAAATTGTTGCCTGGGCGAAATCTTTGCCGGACTTCCGCCACCGTACGGCTGTGTACGCCGCGTGAAGCATGCCTTTCGCGCGTGACAGGCGCAAGGCGCAACACGTTTTACGCCATGCCCTGGACCGGACCATGAATCGTACCTTGGTCTCGCCGGGCGGCCCTCGCTGCATCAACCGTAGTGCGAAGTGGATGCTGCATCAAACAGGCTGTCGATCATAGCATGGCGGTATGGCGCCACTCCGCTACGGCGTCTTCAATCGGCCCAAGTCCAGCGACGTTCAACACGCCGTCAGGGAGCTTGCGCCGTAATGCAGGACTGCTACCGCCAACCCAGATTGCCACCTCCGGCGGCAGCACCGCGCGCAACTCCATGAGTCCGTTGACCACAGCCTGCATGGGCATGGAAGCGGAAAACGACAACGCGACGATCTCGATTTCATGGGCCGTAACGGCGTCGACGATGTCTTGCTGCGGCGTCTGTGTCCCGAGCGTCATGCATTCGCAATCGGCCAGCGCGAGCATGGCCTCGGCCATCAAGATGCCGAGCCCGTGCGCCTCGCCCGGCAAGGTGGTGAGCACCACCCGCGGGTGCGCGCCTCGTCCGCGCAAAGCCTCGGAGAGCGGGCGCATCAGCGAGCGCAGCGTGACCTGCAAGGCTTCACTGAATAGGTGCTCGTGATAGACCTGCAGCGTGCCTGCCGCCCATGCATTGCCCACCCTCGCCGACAACGGCGCGGCCACATCAAGAACGAAGCGCGCGAGCCCTTCGCGCGTAGCACGCCTGAGCAGCTCGAAGCGGAAGTCGTCGTATCGGCCTGCGCGCAGCAACTCAACGAGCCGATCGAGCTCCCCGTCCGGCGCGTCCTGTCCCACGCCTGAATCTTCCGCCAGTTGCTGTAGCCGCGTGATGGATTGCGGCAAGACTTTGCTCGGCCTGTGGCCCGCGTCCAGCAGACGCTTGACCAGCCTGAGCTTGGTCACCTGCTCTTGCGGATAGAGCCGCTCGCCGCCAGAAGATCGCAACGGTTGCGGAAAGCCGTAACGCCGCTCCCAGACCCGCAACGTGTCCTTCGTAAGCCCGATCTCGTGGGCAATCGCACCAATGCCAATACCCGCGATACCCGCCACAGCACTGTCCTCCGCCGTGCCTGTTGGGTCAGGATTCATCGGCGTCAGGCCTGCTGCTCCAGTCTCACCACCCACCGTAACGTTCATGGATTGGTCAGTTTCCGACGTATTTGTCATGGACAAAACTATTGAATAGATAAATTAACTGATGAAGAAAAATCACCTAAATTTCATTATTCGTAGACTCTAACAACAATTCTAAACATTATCGATCATAGAGAAATTTCTATTTTGTCGTGGACAAAACATCGTCAACGAATGGTCGTTTAATTCCTGCTGCGTGCATCCATCGCGACCGGGATTGCGTAAATCACCTTGAACGCGGCATGAGCAACCGCCGGCAGTTCCATACAAAGAGCCGTCAGAGCCATCAGGCCGTCGACACAAAGACAAAGACACACGGAGCAACGTCATGAAAGTTGCAGTAATCGGAGCGGGGATTTCTGGGCTCGCATGCGCCTATCGGCTGGCGAAGGCCAAGGCGGGCATCGACGTGACGCTGTTCGAGGCCAACAGCTACTTTGGCGGTCACACGAACACGATGGACGTGACACTCGACGGCATCACGCACGGCGTGGATACCGGCTTTCTAGTCTTTAATCGCCGCACTTATCCGAATCTGGTGAAGCTGTTCGAAGAACTCGACGTCCCGACCACTTCGACCGATATGTCGTTCTCCGTATCGCTGACAGACCGTCGGCTGGAATGGGCGGGCAGCGACCTGAACACGGTTTTCACACAGCGCCGCAATCTGCTGCGCCCGGCATTCCTGCGCATGCTGGCCGATATCCTGCGGTTCAACCGCACGACCACCGCGCTGGCGCTGGCTGGCAAGGACGTTCAACTCGCCGAGCCGGTGAGCAGTTTTCTCGAACGCGAAAAGTTTTCGACAGCATTTCGCGACTGGTACCTGCTACCGATGATCGGCGCAATCTGGTCGTGCTCCACGCCGCAGATGATGGCATTTCCCATCGGCACGCTGATTCGCTTTTGTCATAACCACGGCCTGCTGCAAGTCAACGACCGGCCGCGTTGGCACACCGTCAACGGCGGCGCACGAGAATACGTGCGGCGGATGCTGCCCGTCATAGGCGATGCCCGCGTGGGTGCGCCCGTGACATCGGTGAGACGCAACGTGCACGGCGTGGAGATTGATAGCGCGCGGGGGTCGGAACACTTCGATCACGTCGTGCTTGCGTGCCATAGCGACCAGGCGCTGGCCGTCCTCGCCGATCCCTCGCATGACGAATCGGCCACGCTCGGCGCGATCGGCTATGCGCCGAATCGCGCGGTGCTGCATACGGACGCTTCGCTGCTGCCGGCGCAACGCGCATGGTCGGCATGGAACTACGAAAGCCGCACCGGCGAGCTGGGCGGCGAGCCACAGTTATGCGTGCATTACCTCATCAACAAGCTGCAACCGTTGCCGTTCAAGACGCCAGTCATCGTCTCGCTGAATCCGGTACGTGAGCCGCGTCGCGACACGGTAATGCGCGAGTTCGCCTACAGCCACCCGGTCTTCGATCAAGCCGCTGTCCAGGCTCAACGCTCTTTGCCGTCGATGCAAGGCGTACGCAATACGTGGTTCGCAGGTGCATGGACTGGTTACGGTTTCCACGAAGACGGCTTGACGTCCGGGCTGGAAGCGGCCTCGAAGCTGACTGCCCTTGCGGCCCTTGCGACATTAAGCAGCACCGAACCGGCGCCTGCGGCATGAGTACGCCCACCCCTCAATCCTTCGATGCCCCCGACCTGCTGCTCGTCGGGCCCGTGCGGCACAAGCGGCTGCGCCCGGCACGCACCGCGTTCTCCTACGGCGTCTACACGTTGCGGCTACCGCTCCGCGCACGTGCCGCAAGGTTGGCCCAAGGTACGCAGCGCGACTCGCGCTTGTTCGCGACCAATCGATTCGGCTTACTAAGCTTTCACGACAGCGACCACGGTGCCGAGGGACAAACGGCGCTCCAATGGATCGAATCGATGCTGCATGAAAACGGCATCCACGACGCCACTGGCGAGATCTTCCTGCACACGTTCCCGCGCGTGCTGGGCTACGTCTTCAATCCCGTGAGCTTCTGGTTTTGCGAGCGCGCGGACGGCGCATTACGCGCCGTGGTCTGCGAAGTGAACAACACTTTCGGCGAGCGCCATTGCTACCTGCTCGATCCAGGCAGCGGCGTCCTGAACGGCACACCGCTCACCGCCGCGAAGGTTTTCCACGTGTCGCCGTTCTGCCAGGTGCAAGGGCACTACACGTTCCGCTTCATGTTTGCATCGCCGAAACGAGGGAAGCCGTTGCGCTCGCTGGCGCGCATCGACTACGACGACGGCGAGGGTCCGCTGCTGCAGACCAGCATCGCGGGAAGCGCTCGTCCGCTCGATGCCCGCAATGTGCTGCGCGTGTTCTTCGGTTATCCGCTGATGACGTTCGGCGTTGTCGCGAAAATTCACTGGCAAGCGCTGAAGCTGTTCTTCAAGCGCGTGCCGTTCGTGAGCAAACCCACTCCGCCGTCTGCGAACGTCTCGCACGAGCGGGCCGAATTGCCGACCAGGACCAGGTGACTTGCAATGTCGACACAGCCCTCCGCCCCTTCATCGCTTCGCAGCCCGGCCGCATCATGGTTCATCCGGCCCTTGCTGCGGACTCATCGCGCGCAGCGCAAACCCGCTGCCGCGCGCGTCGTGCTCAGGCTTTTGAGCCAGCTTCAACACGGCGTCCTCGATGTCCACCTCCCCGACGGCACCACGCGCCGTTTCGGACAAGCGCCTGACGCCGCCGGCAACCCGCCGTATGCGCGTGTCGTGCTGACCAACTGGAACGTGTGCGCGGCGGCGCTGAAGAGCGGCGATATCGGTTTTGCCGAGACCTACCTGGCGGGCGACTGGCATACCGACGATCTCGCCGCGCTGCTCGACATCATGGTGCGTAACCGCACGACGATCGAGGCCGTCGTCTACGGTTCGTGGTTCGGCAAGCTGACGAATCGCTTCCGGCATCTGCGCAACGCGAATACGAAGGAAGGCAGCCGGCGCAACATCCACGCACATTACGATCTTGGCAACGCGTTCTACAAGCTCTGGCTCGACGGCACGATGACCTATTCGAGCGCCCTCTTCGACGGCTCGCCGGACCAGACGCTCGACGACGCGCAACGCGCGAAATACCGGCGATTGTTGAACGAATTGAAGCTCGAAGGCGTCAATCCAGGCGTGCTGGAAATCGGTTGCGGCTGGGGCGGATTCGCACAACTCGCTGCAAGCGAAGCGAAAGCGAACGTGACCGGCCTGACACTGTCCACCGAACAGCTCGCTTACGCGCAGCAGCGTCTGGCGGACGCGGGGCTCAGCGACCAAACCGATCTTCGCCTGCAGGATTACCGCGATACCCACGGCCAGTTCGACGCGATTGCATCGATAGAAATGTTCGAAGCAGTGGGCGAGGAATATTGGCCGAGCTACTTTGAATGCATCAAGCGCAATCTGAAGCGCGGCGGGCGCGCATGCGTGCAGACGATTACCATCGACAACGCGCTGTTCGATCGCTACCGGACGAGTACCGACTTTATCCAGCAGTATATTTTTCCAGGCGGTATGCTGCCTTCGCCTGCCGTGTTCGTGCAATCGGCGGAACGCCACGGGCTGAAAGTGGTCAACCAGTTCTCCTTTGGCCGCGACTATGCACGCACGCTCAGGATGTGGCGCAATGCGTTTGTTGCGCGGCTCGATGAGATTCGTGCACAAAGATTCGACGAACGATTCATCCGCTTGTGGGACTTTTACTTATGTTATTGCGAGGCCGCGTTCGCGCACTCGAACACCGACGTCATCCAGTTCACGCTGGAACACGCCTGATCGCAAGGATCGCCGCGCTTGCTCTGGTGCTGATTGTCTTACCGCTGCAGGCGTTTGCTTTCGATGCCGCTCCGGTCGTGCGTCAGACGATTCCCCAGGCGCGCGTGCAGGGCGAAGGCGAGTTGCGCATGTACGGTTTTCATATCTACGACGCCAAGCTGTTTGTCGGGCCAACCGGTCTGTCGAGCAAGGAATTGACCGCGCGGCCGTTTGCGCTCGATATCGAATATGCGCGCGCTTTCAAGGGCCGCTCGATCGCTAAAAGAGGTCGGGAGGAAATGGACAACCTGAAGGTAGCCAGCAAAGAGCAGACGGAGCAATGGCAAGAGCAGATGGAGGAAATCTTCCCGGACGTGCAGCCGGGAGATCATGTCATTGGCATATTCGTGCCGGAACGTGGCACGACGTTTTATGCCGACGATAAGGTTATCGGCACTATTCCCGGCGACGACTTCGCTCGCGCATTCTTCTCGATCTGGCTCGATCCGCGCACGTCGGCGCCGGGCTTGCGCAATCAGTTGCTTGCTAACGGCGCGGCGCAGTAGGTTGGCGTTTCAACCTCGCCGCCACGCCGCTTGAAGCATGAATCAAAGCGGTTTCTTTCGTGGCGCCGCTTTCCTGGCAGGCGTTTTCTTCGCCGCGGCTTTCCTGGCCGCTGGCGGCGCGTCGGCTTCGGGCGGCGCGGTGGCTTCGGACGGCTCTATCTCGTCATCGCCGTCGTCATCGCCGTTTTCGTCTTCATCCGTGCTCATGCTCGGCGTCGCCGCGCCAGCATGTTGTTGCGCCATCGCCAAGGTCGCCAGGCTGTTGAATTGCGATTGAAGCATGTTCCACCAGCCCGACGGATCGAATGAAGCGTCGCTCACGCCAGCTTCATTGGGCGTCTCGGTTTCGGGCTCGGCCTTCGGCTCTTTCCCCGGCGGCGCAGGCCACCCGGATGCGGCCGATGGCGCCGACGACGAAGCCTTCTCCACCGACGACTGCGCGAACGCACCGAACGCGCGCAACGTGGCTAGCGTCGCGCGCTGCACTTCCAGCGCCTGGATAGCCGATTGCAGCATGTTCAGGTTGAGCTTGAGCCATTGCTCGACCGCGCGCATGTCCTTGATGCGCTTGTCGAGTTCTTCAACGTTCGTGAGCGGCGCAAGCATGTCGGACATCATGGACAGCGACGGCGACCCGCCCGGTGCCGCGGCTGCCGCGAACGGGTTCAGCTTCATCATGTCCCACATCTTTTCCATCATGTCGCCCTGGGGAAAACCGGTCATGCCTGGGAAACTTCCAAAGGGCGACGTACCGCCGGGCGTATCGGTCATGAGACTTTCTCCTTGATGCTGCGGGTACGTATAGGGATCGGGATCGGGTAAAGGGGAAACTACAAACTGGTCGATGCGGATCTAAAACGGCGATCCGCCCGGGAAATCGGGCGCGCGCCGCTCACGCAGCGACTTGATGCCTTCCTGCACATCGGGCCCGGAAAAGCCCATGAATTCGAGCGCCAGCGAGGTATCGAAGGCCGGGCCGGCCGTTCGCAGCCAGTTGTTCAGCGCATATTTCGTCCAGCGGATGGCGGTCTGCGAACCTTGCGCCAGACGGTTCGCGACGTCGAACGCTTTCGTCAGCAAGTCGCTTTCGTCCACCGCCAGCGACACCAGCCCGATGCGCTCCGCTTCCTCACCGCTCACGGGTTCGCACAACAGCAGGTAATACTTCGCTTTCGCCATGCCGCACAGCAACGGCCACACGATTGCCGCGTGATCGCCGGCGGCCACGCCGAGCCGCGTGTGTCCATCGATAATGCGCGCAGTTTTCGTCGCGATGGAAATATCGGCGAGAAGGCCTGCAACCAGTCCCGCACCGACCGCCGGTCCGTGCATGGCTGAGACGATCGGCTTGCTGCAGTTGATCACGTTATAAACGAGATCACGCGCCTCGCGCCAGACCCGCGCGCGGACCTCGAAGTCGGAGGCCATCTGTTCGACCAGATGCAGGTCGCCGCCGCCTGAAAAACCTTTCCCCTCGCCGCGAATCAATGCGACGCGCGTGTCTGGATCGCGATCGATATCACGCCAAATATCCGCCAGTTCGCGATGCATGTTCGCATCCGCGGTCGCGAGTCCGCTCTTGTTCGCGCCCGCACCGTTCATGACGATTTCGAGCACACCGTGGTCATGCCGCCGCAATTCCAGCGACGTGTAATGCGCGTACAGAGAAAGGTCGCTCATGGCCGTGCCTTAGCTAAAGAAAGATCAACGCGGTTGATAGATCCACTTGCCGTTCTCGATCTCCGCTATCACGCGGGCACGCTGATCGAGACCGATATGATCGTTCGGCGTCATGTTGACAAGGCCGTTCGAGTCCGCAAAATTCTGCGTGTTTTCCAGCGCATCGCGTAAAGCGGTACGGAACTCAGGCGTGCCCGGCGCCCCCGCTTTCAGCGCAATCGGCACCGCGCGGTTCAGCAACATACCCGCGTCCCATGCATACGAGCCGAACGCCGAGACCGACCCCGCGCCGTACTTCGATTCATACAGCTTGATGTAGTCGAGCGCGAGATGTTTCGCCGGATGATCGTCGGGCAGTTGCGATGCGACGAGTACCGGGCTCGTTGGCAGGAACGTGCCGTTGCAATCCGCCCCGCACACGCGCAGGAAGTCCCGATTGCCCGTGCCGTGGTTATGATAAATCGCGCCCTTGTAACCGCGTTCTTTCAAGGTCTTCGGCGGCAACGCGGCAGGCGTACCTGCTGCACCCACGACCACCGCGTCCGGCTTCGCCGCCATGATCTTCAGCACCTGTCCGGTCACGCTGGTGTCCGTCCGGTTGAAGCGTTCGTTGGCTACCATCGTTATGTGGTGAAGCTGCGCGAACTTCGCGACTTCCACGTAGAAGGTCTCGCCAAGCGCGTCGGCCTGCCCGATGTACGCCATCGTTTTCACGCCATGATTGCTGGCATGTTCGGCAATGGCGGATGCCATCATGGCGTCGGTTTGCGGCGTCTTGAAGACCCAGTGGCGCTTGGCATCCACCGGTTCAATGATCTTCGACGACGACGCGAGCGAGATCATCGGCGTCTGACCATCGGCGACCACATCGATCATGGCGAGCGAGTTCGGCGTAATGGATGAACCGATGATCGCGTCCACGTGATCTTCGGAAATCAGCTTCTTCGTGGTCTGGACGGCTTGCGTGGTGTCGGAGGCGTCATCAAGAATGATGTAGTCCACCGGGCGGCCGCCCATTTCCTTCGGCAGCAACGCGACGGTGTCTCGTGCCGGAATGCCGAGCGACGCGGCCGGTCCCGTCAACGACAACACCAGCCCGATCTTCACATGCGGCGTCTGCGCCCAGGCTGCCGTTGAAAGTGTGATCAAGACACCCGCCGCCAACTGCCTGAACGCCGCTCCCCATCCGCCGCCTGACTGCATCGAAGTCTCCTTGTTATGGGTGCGCCGACGCAGTTTTTTGTAAGCGTTTCGACGCAATGCGGCTAAGTGTAGGGCGGCGCAGCATGGGCGCGCATCGGGCGAAACCCCTTACTGGCGGCGTCGCTATTCATCGGTTATTCATTCAACGCCACGACCGACTGATCGATTGCACCAAAAATCGACTTGCCGGCTTCATCGAATATTTCGATCTTCACGCTGTCGCCGAACTTCATGAACTCGGTTGTGGGCGCGCCGTGCTCGATGGTCTCCAGGCAACGCTTCTCGGCGATACAGCAATAACCGCGCTTCGTATCCTTGTTCGAGACCGTGCCCGAACCCACGATCGATCCCGCGCGCACATTGCGGGTCTTGGCCGCGTGGGCGATCAACTCGCCGAAGTTGAACACCATGTCCGTGCCGCAATCGGGCTGGCCGACTTTCTTGCCGTTCCAGTGCACGATCATCGGCCGATGCACACGACCCTCGCGCCACGCGTCGCCAAGTTCGTCCGGCGTAACCGCGACCGGCGAGAACGCCGTGGCCGGCTTGCTCTGGAAAAACCCGAAGCCTTTGCTAAGCTCGGCGGGGATCAGGTTGCGCAGCGAGACGTCGTTGACCAGCATCAGGAGGCGGACGTGCCTGAGCGCGTCGGCGGGTTTGACGGTCATCGGCACGTCGGATGTGATCACGGCCACTTCTGCTTCGAAGTCGATGCCGTAAGCCTCCGATGCACACACGATATCGTCTTCAGGTCCGAGCAGATCGTCGCCACCGCCTTGGTACATCAAGGGATCGGTCCAGAATTCGGGCGGCATTTCCGCTTTGCGGGCGCGTCGCACGAGTTCGACGTGGTTCACGTAAGCCGAGCCATCGGCCCACTGGAACGCGCGAGGAAGCGGCGCCATGCAGGCTTTGGGGTCGAAAGCGAACGAGTGGCGCGCGCGGCCCTGGTTCAGCGAATCCGAGAGATCCAGCAACTGGGGCGCGTAAAAAGTCCAGTCGTCCAGCGCGCGTTGCAGCGTCGGCACGATCGCGTCGGCAATGGCCGCCGTGCGCAAATCACGCGATACGACGACCAGTTGGCCGTCGCGCGTTCCGTCCTTCAGCGTGGCAAGTTTCATAAGCCGTTTTGTACGTTTAGTGACGATGGAGGAAATCTATTTTACGATGGTGAATCATGTCGGGGCGGTTTTGGGATGATTCGGGCTGATGCGGTGGAACGGTTCGCTGCGTTTGGCGGTTCGTTTTCAGGGCTGGTGGACGTCCGTTTTGAGCGGTGATGGCGTTTGCCGGTTGCCGTTTCAAGCAGTTGCTTTAGCTATTTTTAGCTATTTGCCGTCGCCATTCAGGCCGCTCACGCGCCTCCGGCCTAACCTCGTTTTGTGAACCGGCTCACGCCGTTATCGATTTCTCCATGTCCTCTCCCAGCCGTCCCGGTTCGTCCGTGTTGCCTTCATCCGAACAGGCCGAAGCCGACGATGTCCTCGACTCCGCCGACACCGCCGACACCGCCGAGGAAAAGTCCCGCTCCGGCATCCAGTCGATCGAAGTCGGCTTCCGCCTGCTCGACGTGCTGACCAACGAGCCGCGCGCGATGATGCTGCGCGATCTCGCTCAGCGCGCCGGCATGAGCCCGGCGAAGGCGCATCGTTACCTGGTGAGTTTCCTGCGGCTTGGCGCGGTCTCTCAGGACCCGGTATCCGGGCGTTATGAGCTGGGTGGTTTCGCGTTGCAGATGGGTTTGGCGCGCCTCGCCCGGGTCGATGGCGTCAAACTCGCACGCATCGCGCTGACGGGATTGCGCGACCGGCTGGACCTGACGGTGGGGATCGCGGTATGGGGCAATCAGGGTCCGACGGTCGTGCACTGGATGGAGTCGAGCTATCCGGCGAAGGCTTCGTTGAAACTGGGCGATGTCATGCCGCTGTTGTCATCGGCGACGGGTTTGCTGTTTGCCGCGTGGCTACCGCGCAGCAAGACGCAAGCGATGCTCGATCGCGAACTCGCCGCCACACGGCAGTCGATGGCAGATATTGAACCGGTGCTCGCCGAGATCCGTGCACACGGCGCGGCGCGCGTGGAGGGCATGTTGCTGCCGACCATCCATGCGTTCTGCACGCCGGTGTTCGACTCGACCGGCGACCTCGCGCTCGGGCTGATTGCGCTCGGCCACGAAGGATCATTCGATACCCGCTGGGGCGGCGAGATTGACACCGCCTTGCGAGAATGCGCCGGACAACTTTCTTACGAACTCGGGTATAAACCGGGCGAACGGTAAGACTTGAGGATCGTACGATGCTTAACGAGTGCGGAACATCGCGGCGTGCCCGCGAGTCATATGCGTTTCGTGCGCGTTTCGCCTGGTCCTGCCTGGTCCTTTGATCATTCGCGTTCTGTCATGATCGTTGCCGATTGTTCCCTCGCAGCGTTTTCCCGCTTGCCCGACCACGCGCGTTTCTGAGCTAGCCGATGCCGTTCTCCCTGCTTCGCCGCCGTCGCGCCACTGCTGGCGCATCGTCCGACAATTCATCCGCCGACCATTCCCTTCGATGGGTCGTGTGGCTGATCGTGCTGCTCGTCGTTCTCGCACTGCATTGGGTCGCGGGGCGCTGGGTGGACAGGAGCGGGAACGCATCGAATCCGGAGCCGGCTGAACATGTCCCGGTGCAGGTCGAGTTGCTAACGCCCAAGCCGGTAGTGCAAGCGCCGGTGCCTGTCGCGCCGCCTCGGCCCGCTCCCAAGCCCAAGCCGTCGCCCCAACCCACGCACGCCATCACGACGGCGCAGACTGAACAGGCGGCACAGGCAACTCAAGCAGCACAAGTGGCAAAAGCAGCACAAGCAGCACAAGCAGCTCAGGCCGAGCAAGCGGCTCAAGCAGCGGCAGCGCAAGCAGCAACCGCACAGGCCGCGGCGAAAGCCGCGAGCGATGCGGCAGCTTCTCAAGCAGCCGCCGCCGCAACCGGCGATAAATTCAGCGTCCCGCCCTCGGGCGAACTTCGTTACGACACGCGCATCAATGGCGTGATGAACCAGATCGGCAATATCCACTGGCTCAACGATGGCCAGCACTACGAGATGGTCGTCTCCATCCCCCTGCCGTTTGTCGGACCGTATGTGTATTCCAGCGAGGGCCATATCGACGGATTCGGCATTGCGCCTGAGCAATACTCGGAGCAGCGTGGCCGCCGCGCCGCCGACATCACCGTCTTCGATCGCACCACGAAGCAACTGGTCTACACCCGCACGCCGAATAACCAGCCGCTTGCCGATGGTGCGCAAGACCGTTTCAGCGTGGTCATGCAATTGTCGACTCTGGTGCGCGGCTCGCCCGATACTTACAAGCCCGGCGTAGTGCGTCAATTCAGTGTTGCCGATAACGACAGCAACGAGATCTGGCCGATAGAAACCGTCGGCGATGAAAACGTCCAGACCGCTGACGGCAACATACAGGCTCGCCATTTCACCCGCCTGCCACGACGCGAAGGTGATCGCCGGCGTCTCGACATCTGGCTCGCACCTGCACTGGGTTGGCTGCCCGTGCGTATTCTGCAGACGGAGCCGAACGGCATGCAGATCGAGATGCTCTGGCGCGGCAAGCTGCAAGCGCCGTCCACCACGCCAGGTCAATCCGGTGCGGGCACGCCGGATGCGTCTGAAGATGCAGCGCCCGTCGCGCCTGAATCCGACAAGCCCTGATATCCGCTCGATTTAACGCAGGCTTAAGCCAGGCCGTGTAGTCTGGGGTAAAGATTCGACGAAAAACTCCGTTAAACAGGTGATGCCAGAACGTGCAAGGATGTGTGAGGAGAGTTCGATCCCGAACTGATGCCGCGTGTCAACAGAGCCAGTATCTAAGTGTCGATCAAGCGGTCAGGCATCGGGTGAAATGGTTGTACGTACATCGGTTGAAGGTTTCGTCAGGGTCGTGGAAACGATCCGCGATTTCGCTTTGAGGGCGCAATTGACATCGATTAAAACGCCTGAGCGAGTCATTACCGGCGATGCGGACGAAAGCGGTGGTGGATTCAAACATGAATGCAAGATTCGCAATACTTGACGTGTCATATCTGTCCCCAGTAGAAGAAACACAGCGTTTCAGGGCACTTCTGGAAACATTTTTGCGGGAGAATGTCTAACAAAGGTCCTCGATGGGCTTTCGGTATCAACGTCGAGGCCACCCCTTGAATTCCAACCCAAACGCTCAATGTAAGACGGTGAAACGCCTTACGGGCAAACAGGAATAAGGAGTGTCGCCATGCAAATGATCTACAACAGCCCTAACTATTGTGTAGTCGAATTCCCGCCGCAGGACAATCATCTCGCGATGAAAGCGGGGGGTTACGAGATCGTGGACAAGACCATGCAGCGCGAAATCTTCATTGACGGCGCACTCGCGGCGCGTTTTCGCGAGCATGTCCAGAAGTTGATGCAGGAAGAACAATCGTTGGAGGACGTGGACGAGTTTCTCGGCCAGTTCGACATCTTGATGAACCAGCCGGTGATCCTCCATTAAGCGTTTTACCTTGGCTAAGCGGTAAGAACACCCAGCGACACCTCCCAAAACCCCGCCACGAAAGTGGCGGGGTTTTTTGTTCATGACGCTTGATTGCCGGGTGTTTTGGAAAGCGCCATAAGAAAGCGTTCGTGCCCTACTACAGATACAATGTCAGGTTATTTCAGCCTGTTTGGAGCCATGTCGATCATGAATCCGTCCGCCGCCATTGATGCCCCGAAATCCGCCGCAAAGCGCCGCCCGTACACGCGCGGCGCCGTGTTGCCTGCCCTTTTGCAACAGCGCATTCTCATCCTCGACGGCGCAATGGGTACCATGATCCAGCGCTACAAGCTCGACGAAGCGGCGTATCGCGGGGAGCGTTTTGCCGACTATCCTCGTGACATCAAGGGCAACAACGAGTTGTTATCGATCACGCAGCCGCACGTGATTCGTGAGATCCACGACCAGTATCTGGCTGCCGGCGCGGACATTCTTGAGACGAACACCTTCGGTGCGACGACCGTGGCGCAGGCCGATTACGGCATGGAATCGCTTGCGGTCGAAATGAACACGCAGTCGGCAAAGCTGGCGCGCGAGGCTTGCGACAAGTACTCGACGCCGGACAAGCCGCGCTTTGTCGCGGGCGCGATCGGGCCGACGCCGAAGACCGCGAGCATTTCGCCGGACGTCAACGACCCGGCCGCGCGCAACGTGACCTTCGACGAACTGCGCCAGGCCTATTACGAGCAGGCGAAGGCGCTGATGGATGCGGGCTGCGATCTGTTCCTGGTCGAAACCATCTTCGATACCTTGAACGCAAAGGCCGCGTTATTCGCGCTCGATCAATTGTTTGAGGACACCGGCGAACTGCTGCCGATCATGATTTCGGGCACGGTGACCGATGCTTCGGGGCGCATCCTGTCGGGGCAAACGGTCGAGGCGTTCTGGAACTCGCTGCGTCATGCGCGGCCATTGACGTTTGGTTTGAATTGCGCGTTGGGCGCGGCGCTGATGAGGCCGTATATCGCTGAATTGTCGAAGCTTTGCGACACGTATGTCTCGTGCTACCCGAATGCGGGTTTGCCGAATCCGATGAGCGATACAGGCTTCGATGAAACGCCCGATGTCACGTCCAGCTTGCTGAAGGAATTTGCGCAGGCGGGGCTGGTGAATCTGGCGGGCGGGTGCTGCGGGACGACCCCGGAACATATCGCGGAAATCGCGAAGGCACTGGCTGATGTAAAGCCAAGGAAGTGGCCGTCGCATTATCGTGAAGATGAGACCGAGACGGTTTGATTTGCTGTTTTCCTACTGGAACTGATCAATGGCCGCCGTCAACAAACTGACGATCACCGGGTACAAGTCGATACGCGAATTGCGTGACTTCGAGTTGCGCAATCTGAACGTGTTGATTGGGGCCAATGGGGCCGGTAAATCGAACTTCATTAGCTTCTTCCGAATGCTGGCAGAGATCGTTGGGCAGCGGTTTCAGTTGTTTTCGCAGGTGGAAGGCGGCCCAGATGCGTTGCTGCGATTCGGCAGGAAGACGACGGCCGGTATATACGCCGGCCTCACGTTTGGAGGACACGGATACAGCTTCACCCTCCGTCCAACTAACGATAAGCGCCTGATTTTTGAACAGGAAGGCGTGCCGGCGGCGGGTCTTACGGCCGACCAAAGCTTGCTTTCCGGGACGTGGCGCCTATTGGGTTCCGGACAATCGGAATCGTTGCTAACTGGGTCAATCGATCCTCGCATGTCAGCGGTTTTGAAAGGCGTTGATAGTTGGCGTGTCTATCACTTCCACGACACCGGCTCAGACGCAAAGGTAAAGCAACAACACGCTCCGTTCGACACTCTCCGCCTTCAAGTCGATGGCGCAAACCTTGCCGCCTACCTCGGTCTTCTGCGGACTTCGTATCCGGACAATTACCGCATGACCGTGGAGACCATCCGACTCGTGGCCCCGTTCTTCGACGATTTCGTTCGAGCCCGCGAAGAAAGCAAAATGGTCCAGCTAGAGTGGCTGGAAAAAGGAAAGCCTGACGTGGTGTTCAATGCCCACGCGCTATCTGACGGCACACTTCGCTTCATCTGCCTGAGCACGCTGTTGCTGCAACCATGGGATTTGATGCCGGACACCATTCTGATCGACGAACCGGAACTCGGTCTGCATCCGTACGCTATCGTCATCCTCGCCGATCTGCTCAAGCGCGCGGCCGAGCGGAAGCAAGTAATCGTCTCCACGCAATCGGTGGAATTGATGAACTTGATGGAGCCCGAGGACATCGTCGTCGTGGACCGGGAAGGCGGCGCGTCGACATTTCACCGTCTCGACGCTGAACACCTCAAAGGTTGGCTGGAAGACTATTCGCTCGGCGAGCTCTGGAATCAGAATGTGCTGGGTGGGAGGCCGTCGTGATGACCCGTTTGTTCATTATCGGCGAAGGTCCGACCGAAGAGGCTTTTGTGAAAGCGGTGCTGGCCCCCGTCCTGCGGTTATCCAACATCCACGCGAAGGCTTTGCTCATAGAAACGTCTCGCGGACACCGCGGTGGCGGGCTCAATCTCGAGCGTACAACACGCGCCGTGAGAAACGCGCTGCAGCAGTATGACGACGCGTATGTAAGCACCATGTTCGATCTCTATGCGCTCCACAAGACTTTTCCAGGCGTCACTGACTCCGTGGGCCTGCAGGCATCCAACCGTGCTGCACGCATCGAACATCTTCTGCATGCCGATATCGTCGCGCGCGTCGGCTGCCGTCCGGAGCGTTTCATCCCGCACATCCAACCGCACGAGTTCGAATCGTTATTGTTCTCGGACATCGGCAAGCTTTGCGATGCGGAACCGGAGTGGGACAAACATCGAGCAGCGCTTTCGAAGGTGCGCGCTGATGTCGCGAACCCAGAATGGATCAACGACTCACCGCACACCGCGCCATCAAAGCGACTAGAAATTCTCCGTCCTCGTTACAGAAAGACAACGCACGGCCCGGCGAGCGCAGTAAGAATCACGCTCGATAAAATTCGCGAACAGTGCCCGCATTTCCGGCAGTGGTTTGAACGACTGCTGCACATCGGCGCGCAGCCGTTGGCCGTCCGACTCCCAGAATCCATAAGCTAAGCCAGCCATGACCGATCACACCATGCGCCTTTCCGGCCTCGAGCCGTTCAACGTCACCAACGGTTCGCTCTTCATCAACGTCGGCGAGCGGACCAACGTGACGGGATCGAAGGCGTTCTCACGCATGATCCTCAACAACCAGTTCGACGAAGCGCTGGCCGTCGCGCGCCAGCAGGTTGAGAACGGTGCGCAGATCATCGACATCAACATGGACGAGGCCATGCTCGATTCGAAAGCGGCCATGGTTCGCTTCCTGAACCTGATCGCGTCCGAGCCGGATATCTCGCGCGTGCCGATCATGATCGACTCGTCCAAGTGGGAAGTGATCGAAGCGGGCCTGAAATGCGTGCAGGGCAAGGCGGTCGTGAACTCGATCTCGCTGAAGGAAGGCGAAGACGCGTTCCGCCATCACGCCACGCTGATTCGACGCTACGGTGCAGCAGCCGTCGTGATGGCCTTCGACGAAGACGGCCAGGCCGATACCTACGAACGCAAGACGCAGATCTGCAAGCGCTCATACGATTTCCTCGTGAACGAAGTGGGTTTCCCGCCGGAAGACATCATCTTCGATCCGAACATTTTCGCAATCGCCACGGGCATCGAAGAACACAACAACTACGCCGTAGACTTCATCAACGCCACGCGCTGGATCAAGGAAAACCTGCCCTACGCGAAGATCAGCGGCGGTGTGTCGAACGTGTCGTTCTCGTTTCGCGGCAACGATCCGGTGCGTGAAGCCATCCACACCGTGTTCCTCTACCACGCGATTTCAGCGGGCATGGACATGGGTATTGTGAACGCGGGTCAGCTCGGCGTGTATCAGGATCTCGATCCCGAGCTACGCGAACGGGTAGAAGACGTAGTGCTGAATCGTCGCGAGGACGGCACGGACCGCTTGCTCGAAATCGCCGATAAATTCAAAACCGGCGCCGCGAAGAAAGAAGAGAACCTCGAATGGCGCAACCAGCCCGTCGATAAACGTCTCGCCCACGCGCTGGTTCACGGCATCACGAACTTCATCGTAGAGGATACCGAAGAAGTCCGGGCGCGTATTGAAGCGGAAGGCGGCCGGCCGATCAACGTGATCGAAGGGCCGTTGATGGACGGCATGAATATCGTCGGCGACCTGTTCGGTGCGGGCAAGATGTTCTTGCCGCAAGTGGTCAAGTCGGCACGCGTGATGAAGCAGGCCGTGGCGCATCTGATCCCGTACATCGAGGAAGAAAAGAAGCGCATGGCCGATGCCGGCGAAGACGTCCGGCCGAAGGGCAAGATCGTGATCGCGACCGTGAAGGGCGACGTCCACGACATCGGCAAGAACATTGTCTCGGTCGTACTCCAGTGCAATAACTTCGAAGTGGTCAACATGGGCGTGATGGTGCCCTGCGCGACCATCCTCGCGATGGCGAAGGAGCAAGGTGCGGACATCATCGGCTTGTCGGGATTGATTACGCCAAGCCTCGAAGAAATGGCCTACGTCGCGTCCGAAATGCAGCGCGACACCTATTTCCGTGACAAGCAAACGCCGCTGCTGATTGGCGGCGCGACGACTTCGCGCGTGCATACGGCCGTGAAGATTGCCCCGCATTACGATGGTCCGGTGGTCTATGTGCCGGACGCGTCACGGTCGGTATCAGTGGCGTCGAGCCTGCTCTCCGACGACGGCGCAAAGAAATATCTCGCCGACCTCAAGACGGACTACGAACGCATTCGCACGCAGCACGCGAACCGCAAGGCGCAGCCCATGGTGACCTACGCCGAAGCGCGCGCCAACAAGACGAAGATCGATTGGGCGAGCTACGAACCGAAAAAACCGACCTTCATCGGACGGCGCATTTTCAAGAACTACGATCTCGCGGAACTGGCGAACTACATCGACTGGGCGCCGTTCTTCCAGACCTGGGATCTGGCTGGCCCGTATCCGGCCATTCTCAACGACGAGATCGTGGGTGAATCGGCGCGCCGCGTTTTCTCCGATGGCAAGTCGATGCTCTCGCGTATCATCCAGGGCCGCTGGTTGCAGGCGAACGGCGTGGTGATGCTGCTGCCGGCGAACACGGTGAACGACGACGACATCGAAATCTATACCGACGATACCCGCACGCAAGTCGCCATGACATGGCGCAATCTGCGCCAGCAAACCGTGCGTCCCATCGTGGATGGCGTGCAGCGTTCCAACCGCTCGCTCGCGGATTTCATCGCGCCGAAGGACTCGGGCGTGGCGGATTACATCGGCATGTTCGCGGTGACGGCGGGCCTGGATATCGACAAGAAAGAGAAGCAGTTCGAAGCCGATAACGACGACTACAGCGCGATCATGCTGAAGGCGCTGGCCGATCGGTTCGCTGAAGCCTTCGCTGAAGCGCTTCACGCACGGGTGCGCCGCGAACTGTGGGGTTACGCGGCCGGCGAAACGCTCGACAACGCCGCCATGATCGAAGAAAAGTATCGGGGAATTCGTCCTGCGCCGGGTTATCCGGCGTGCCCGGATCACCTGGTGAAGCAGGACATGTTCGACGTGCTGCAAGCCAACGAGATCGGCATGACGGTGACGGAATCGCTGGCCATGTTGCCGGCGGCCAGTGTGTCGGGTTTTTACATCGCGCATCCGGAAAGCACGTACTTTTCGGTCGGCAAGATCGCGGACGATCAGGTGGAAAGCTTCGCGCAGCGCATGGCGATTTCGAAGAACGACGCCGAACGCGCGCTGGCACCGTTACTGTAGGCAAATACCGGGAATCACAACGGCACAATATTGGCGAAGTCTATTACGGTTATTTTGGTTTTCCTTACACTCGAAGGGGTGCAAAGGCCGTCATGGCGGCGGTCACGCATTCCTTCAATCGTCACGGAGAAAGTCGAAAATGAGCAAGCTGACGCCTGTCCTCGCCGTTGCTGTCGCTGTGCTGTTCACGTCGGGAAGTCCGGCTGCCTTCGCGCAGGGCAACGCCAAGCCGGGTACGGGCGCAAGCTCGAGCACCGCGTCGAGCTATTCGCCGCCCGTCGTGGAGCACAAGAAGAAACCCCGCAAGCCGCGTGCAAAGAAAGGCTCGAGCGTGCCGGCATCCGGAGCTGCGCAGTAAGCACTGTATGCATCTACGCGTCCGTACGCTCCGTATTCATCGGAACAAAAAAACCCGCATCGGCAACGATGCGGGTTTTTTTTAATGCTGACTTACCGGTGCGCGTCAGGCTCAGCCAGCGAACAAATCCCGCCACATCACCCGAGGCTCAATCCGAGACTCACACGCCCCACAGGATGTCACCCTCGGCCTGATGGGCGAGGCGCATCATGTCGAGGAACGGGTACGCACGCTGCGCCAGACCGACGGGAATCTCGTGCGGTTCATGGCCGGGCTCGCCTTCGTGGAAGTGGCCATCGTGCTCGGCGCGTTCCTGCTTGTCCGTCGCAACAGCCGATTCCAGCTTCTGGATGCATTCAGGGAGTTCTTCATGCGTAATGACGCCGCGCTCGCCAAGCCGCTTACCGATGATGCCAAGCAGGTAATCAGCAAGGTTGTCGAGCATCTGAACGTCTGGTGCAGCTCTGGTTTTAAATGTGATCAGCATGGCAAGGTCCTTTCCCTTTATGTTGGCCTTTTGTGGCTAATGAGCGAGATGCGCCAAGCGTGACAACAGCCCAGGCCACTACACCACACGCCGGCGCATTGTTTTAATTCCTGACTCGCTTTCTCGACTCGACCCTGATTCGACATATTAGCACCTGCTAAAATCCCGATTTAACCGAGCGAATGTTGCCACCGGTTACAAAACCCCGGTTTTGGCGTTATCGCCGCAACCGGCTCCGGCTATGCTTCCAGACGCGCATACGCAGACATGCATTGCGTCCTGACCGAGTGTCGGAAGTCTTCGCCCGCTTCCGGGCGAGCGCAGTGGATTGAAGCAAACAAAGAAACACGCGTCGTATCGGCGTTTGAAGCTCAATCGCACGTTTTTGCCGCGTTCTTCAGCGAGCGCGTGGATCGAAACAATTACCGGATTTAAGAATCAGCATGCTGCCCGCACAAAAACATACACTCGAAACGCTGCTCGCCGACGCGGTCAAGCAGGTCGTACAGGCGTCGCAAGGCGCATCGGAAGCGAGCTTTGTCGCGCCGGTCATCGTCCTGGAGCGCCCGAAAGTCGCGGCGCACGGTGACGTGGCGTCGAACGTGGCCATGCAGATCGCCAAGCCGCTGCGCGCGAATCCGCGCCAACTGGCGCAGCAGATCGTGGATGCGGTGCTCGCTCTGCCGGCAGCGCTGGGCCTGGTCGATGCCGCCGAGGTCGCCGGTCCGGGCTTCATCAACTTGCGGCTGGCGGCAGCGGCGAAACAGGCCGTGGTGCCGGCGGTTATCGCGGAAGGCGCGCGCTACGGCTACAACGCCCGCGACGAAGGCAAACGCGTGCTGATCGAATTCGTTTCGGCCAACCCGACCGGGCCGCTGCATGTGGGCCACGGCCGTCAGGCCACGCTCGGCGACGCATTGGCGAACCTGCTCGGCACGCAAGGCAACGCGGTGCATCGTGAGTTCTACTACAACGACGCCGGCGTGCAGATCGGCAATCTCGCCATGTCCACGCAATTGCGCGCCCGCGGTTTTGCGCCGGGCGACAAGGAGTGGCCGGAGAACGCGTACAACGGCGAGTACATCGCGGATATCGCACGCGACTATCTGGCGGGCGCGACGGTCGCGGCCAAGGATGGCTCCCCGGTGACAGCGAAGGGCGATGTGGACGATATCGACGCTATTCGCGTCTTTTCCGTCGCATATTTGCGCCACGAACAGGATCTGGACCTGACCGCGTTCGGCGTGGACTTCGACCAGTTCTACCTGGAGTCGTCGCTGTATAACGAAGGCCGCGTGCAAGCCACGGTCGACGCGCTGATCGCCGCCGACAAGACCTACGAGCAGGACGGCGCGCTGTGGCTGCGCACGACCGACGACGGCGACGACAAGGACCGCGTGATGCGCAAGTCCGACGGTACGTACACCTACTTCGTGCCGGACGTCGCGTACCACGTGGCGAAGTGGCAGCGCGGCTTCACCAAGGTCATCAACGTGCAGGGCTCGGACCACCACGGCACCATCGCGCGCGTGCGGGCGGGGCTGCAGGGGCTTGGCATCGGCATTCCGAAGGGCTACCCCGACTACGTGCTGCACAAGATGGTCACGGTCATGCGCAACGGCGTGGAAGTGAAGATCTCGAAGCGCGCGGGCAGCTATGTGACGGTGCGCGACCTGATCGAATGGTCGGGCGGCATGACGCCGGGCGAGGAAGTCGCACCGGACCAGATCGATGAAGACACCATTCGCCGCGGCCGCGATGCCGTGCGTTTCTTCCTGATCTCACGCAAGGCCGACACCGAATTCGTCTTCGATATCGATCTGGCGCTCAAGCAGAGCGACGAAAACCCGGTGTATTACGTGCAGTACGCGCATGCTCGGATCTGCACGATCCTCGGCGACTGGAAGACGAAATACGCCGGCAATGCAGCGACGCTGCCGAGCGTCGATCTCTCGCCGCTCTCGAGCGAACGCGCGATGGCGTTGCTGAACAAGCTCGCCGAGTATCCGGACATGCTTTCGCACGCCGCCGACGAACTCGCGCCGCACGCGGTCGCGTTCTACCTGCGCGACCTCGCGGGCGAATTCCACTCGTTCTACAATGCGGAGCGCGTGCTGGTGGAGGAAGATGGCGTGCGCAACGCGCGCATTGCGTTGCTTGCCGCTACGCGGCAGGTGCTCGAAAACGGTCTCGCGCTGATCGGCGTGTCCGCCCCCGTCAAGATGTGATTCCCGCGCCGGGCGTGTCGGGCGTGTCATAGCCCGGCGCATAAAAGCAGCGCGGCGCACGTACGACGGGTGAAGACGGCTGACGACGGGTGCATGACCTGACGCAACACCGGGCAACCTAATACCGCGCAACGCCCAACCACGCTTAAGGCCGCCGTTATAATCGACGGCCATTCAGAAGACTTTTTGCAGGCTATTCATACGATGGCAAAACCACGCAGCACGTCGAAGCAGTCGAAGCAAACCGGGGGCACTTTTCTCGGTATCGTGCTGGGCTTGATTGTCGGCCTTGCAATTGCAGTGATCGTGGCGCTGTACATCACGCGCGCGCCCACGCCGTTCGTCGCGAAGGTCGCGCCGGCTCCAGCCGACGCGGGCTCCACGCCCGCCACGGGCCAGCCGTACGATCCCAACCGGCCGCTACAGGGCAAGACGCCCGGCCAGGCCGTGCCGCAAGCCGCACAGCCCGCGCCGCCGAACACCGCGCCGGGGCAGACGAACAACCAGACGCAGTCGTCGGGCGTGCAGGACGAACCGGAGATCCTGGAAGTGCCGCCATCGGCCGCGAACGGTACGGCCGTTGCGCCGAAGCCAGCTACCGTGCCGCCGGTCGCGAACGCCCCGAGCAGCTCGTCGAGCGCAACGCCTGCGAAAAAGCCGGCTGAGGCACAGGCTTCGTCGACGGCCAAGGTCACGCCGCCCGCACCCGGCGACGCGAACACCGGCTATTTCCTGCAGGTTGGCGCGTACAAGACCCAGGCCGATGCAGAGCAGCAGCGCGCGCGGCTCGGCTTCCAGGGTTTCGAGTCGAAGGTCACGCAACGCGATGCGGGCAACGTCACATATTTCCGCGTACGGATCGGGCCGTTCACGAAGTTCGAGGACATGAACACCGTGCGTCAGCGACTGTCCGACGCAGGCGTGGATACCGCCGTTATCCGCTTCTCGAAGCAGTGAGCATTCAGCAGTAGACCTCGCAGCCCGCGCGGCCTTTCATGCAAGGCTGCCGCGGGTTGATAGCATGGCAGCAGCGGCTGACAGTGGCGCCGCCGGTCGGAACCAGGCCGGCGAGGCCCAGCCGGTTTAAGCCTCCTTTAAGCGTCGTGTGTTCCCCTTTCGCGTCTCCACGCCCTTTCCCGGTCATTATGAAAAAACTCTTCCGCGCCCTCGCTCTCTCCATCGGCCTTGCAGCCGGCACCCTGGGCGCCATGAATGCGGCGCACGCATCGCCGGCAGCGCCTGTCGCGGGCACCGACTACACGGTGCTGCAAACCGCGCAGCCGGTGGACGCGCAGGGCAAGATCGAAGTGATCGAATTCATGTGGTATGGCTGCCCGCACTGCAACGAATTCGACCCGTACCTCGAAGCATGGGTCAAGAAGCAAGGTCCTGATGTCGCCTTCAGGCGCGTGCCGGTTGCCTTCCGCGACGACTTCATCCCGCACTCGAAGATGTATCACGCACTCGACGCACTCGGCCTCGCGGACAAGCTCACGCCCGCCGTGTTCAACGAGATCCACGTGAAGAAGAACTATCTGCTGACGCCGGAAGCGCAGGCTACGTTCCTCGCCACGCAAGGTGTCGACAAGAAGAAGTACATGGACGCGTACAACTCCTTCTCGACACAAAGCGACCTCCAACGCGATAACAAGTTGTTGCAGGACTACAAGATCGACGGCGTGCCGACGATCGCCGTGCAGGGCAAGTACGAAACGGGTCCGGCCACCACGAACAGCCTGCCGGGCACGATTCAGGTCCTCGATTTCCTGGTCAGCCAGGTTCGCGCGAAGAAGATGTAAAGGCGTGAGCGCCGCCATGAAGGACACGCCGGGCAATGGCGTCATGCCCGCCCGGTTGAGAGTTTTCATCACCGGCGCATCCAGCGGGATTGGCCTCGCGCTCGCCGAGGAATATCTCCGGCGCGGCGCGGTGCTTGGTCTCGTTGCCCGTCGTGGCGACACTCTCGCGGCATTCGCCGCACGCTTTCCCTCCCATTCCATCTCGATCTATCCCGCCGACGTCCGCGATGCCGCCGCGCTTGGCCACGCCGCGGCGCAGTTCTGTACGCAGCATGGCGGCGCCGATGTGGTGATCGCCAACGCCGGCGTCAGCCGCGGCGCGCTGACCGGTCATGGCGATCTCGATACCTTTCGCGACGTGATGGATATCAACTACTTCGGGATGATCGCGACGTTTGAGCCATTCGTCGCCCGCATGGTCGAGGAACGGCGCGGAACGCTGGTTGGGATAGCGAGCGTGGCGGGTATCCGCGGATTGCCGGGTTCGGGCGCGTACAGCGCATCGAAATCGGCGGCGCTGAAGTATCTCGAAGCGCTGCGGGTGGAGATGCGGCCGAAAGGGGTGTCGGTGGTGACTATCGCGCCGGGTTATATCCGCACCGCGATGACCGAGCACAATCCGTATCCGATGCCCTTCCTGATGGACGCCGACGTATTCGCCATCAAGACCGCCGATGCAATCGCGGGGAAGAAGAGGTTTGCGACGTTTCCATGGCAGATGCGTGTTGCTGGCGCGATGCTCCACGTGGTGCCGCGTTGGCTGTATGACCGCTTGCTGGAGAAGGCGCCGAGGAAGCCACGCGCAGCGGAATGATCGTTTGGAACCGTATGCGTGCGAAGGCAAAAACCGCTTCCGCGAAAAACAAAGCCCGGCGCAAAAACCCGCCGGGCTTTGTTGCTTTTCGTCGTCGCCTTTGAGTCTATCGAACGGAACTAAACGCGCTTAAAACCCCACGTACGGCGTATTTCCGTTGGTGTTAAAGCCGAAATAGACATATCGTCCGAAGAAAAACGGCAGGCCGAAGTCGAACAGCGTCGGGAATGAACCAATGCTCCCGGCCAGTCCGTTAAGCGCGTAGTTCGTGCCGCTGGCCGCCAGCGTCTGCGCGTTCAAGACCGTGAAGTTCACCGTGCCCGTTACTCCATTCAGCCCGGTAACAGTTGCACTGAGCGCCTGCGAATTGGCCGGACAGTAGAAGTCCGTAAACGTGGACGTACAGGCCGTCAATGAGCTGTCGGTGAAGAACAGGCCGTTCGAACCCGAATCGACAATGGTCGTAACCGCCGCGCCCTTATAGGTTCCAACCAGGTTGCCAAAGTCCGTCGAAAGATACCGCGTCGCGCCAGTCAACGCATTATTGCTCTGCGTGCCAATACCGAATACCAACGTGCCGGTCACCGACGCCGCGGACGTCGCCACCGGCGGCAATTGCACGATCACGCCGTTGTTGTCCACCGCGAACTTCGTCACCGGATTCACCACCTGCTGGGCAACCGGCACGGCAATGGCCGAGCAGTTTGTCCCGCTCGGGCACGAGTAGTAGTTGCTGGTTGCGGCGTTCGTACAGGCCGCACCGCAATCGGTCGCCGCCACGCCCACGCCAAGAATCCCGTTCGCGCCCAGTTGCCGCGAGCTGTTCTCGTTGCTGCCGTTGATACAGCCATTGAGCGGCACCGTGGAATCAGGCAGATCGCCCACAACCTGGATCGGAATGCCGCTCGCGGTTTCGCCGCCAATCTTCACGTCGGCGGTGCGCACGGTGCCCCATGTGAAGCCATCGGCGAATTGCGTGCATTCCGCCAGTTGACCATTGCTCGTCGACTGGGCCACCGGCAAGCTGCCGACAATCTGCGCCGCCGCGTCGCTTGCCAAACGCAAGCCGTACGAACCGGTATCGAGCTGGATGTTGTTGATGGTCTGGCACGTGTTCGTGCCGGGCGCGCACACCGTCACCGTTACGTTCGGGATATTGACGAAGTTTTGTGCACCGGGTCCCACGGTGATAGGCACCGTGTTGGACGCCGTCGACGCGATCGGCTGAGCGTTGGGCGTGCCGCTGGAGCCACTACCACTGCCACCGCCATCGGCGCCGCCGCTGCCACCACCGCTACTGCCGCCGCTGCCGACGGAACTGCTGCCTGAATCGCCGCCCCCGCCACCGCAGGCAGCGAGTAACACCGACACGCTCAGCACGGCGAGCCAGCGGAGCAGGCCCGAAAGCAGGGTCGGCTTGGACGAGGAAATCGTCGGACGCATAGTAGAAGTCTCCGTCCGTTATTGGATGTCGCTGGGGCTGACGCCCGCTGGCAAGGACTGCGGCAGGTAGGCGTGCCCGGCGAATGCGCCCATGTGGCCGCCGGAGCGGACCACCAGCGCGCTGCCTGCCACGCTGACCGGCCCGCGGCCGCCACCGTTGGCACGCTGGTTCTGGATGCCTTGCACGTATTGAGGGAAATAGCTGCCGAGCAAGGTCGGAAGATCGGGAATTCTTGGACCTTGCCACGCAATGCCAAACACCACGCCATCCGCGCCGACATACTCGTTCACCACCGTCCCGACGGCGAGCGTCGTGGTACGCACGGTGTAAGAACTGGCCGATGCACCCGCTGCGGAAGCAACCGCCGAGACCGCCGCACGCGCCACGGCGTTATTGACGGTGGCGCCGGCGGGCGGTGTCATCGGCGCGCCGCCAAGCACGGCATAAGCCGGCGATACAGCCAGCAAGCTCAATGTCAGCCCTGCCGCCAGGCTGGCGAGCGCAGTAACGCGTCGCGAGCCCAATGAAATGATCGAAGTGTTCACTCCGCCTCCCCTGTTTCGATTATCTCAATATTCGGTATTTTGCCTTTTGCAACGTTCGCGCCACAAAAGCCAAAAGAAAGCACTACCAGTATGCCAGTCGAATGAGTCGGAACCGGGAAAACGACGCTTCGTACAAACGCGTACGGTCGAGCGCCGATAAATGACTTTCAGGGGGTAACGCCGCAGGCAACGGCTCGACGCGGGCAAGTGCGTGCACCTGCGCAGCGCGAAGGCCGCGCGCGTCGAGTGGTCCGTATTGTCAGAAGCCGAGACTGGCGAGCAGATCGTCGACTTGAGTCTGGTCCTGGACTATGTCCGTGCGGCCTTCCGGATTGATCTGCGGACCGTTCAGCAAGGTTTCCGACGAGCCCGTGGGGCTCGACGCGGCCAGCGCCGCCGCCTGTGCCGCAAATTGTTCACGCCGCTCGGGCGCGATGTTCTCCAGCAGCACGCTGAGCAATTGCTGCTCGATCACGTACACCACGTCGGTAATCTTCTTGATCACCTGGCCGGTCAGATCCTGGAAATCCTGCGCGAGCATGATTTCGAGTAACTGCGTATTGGTCGCGACCGTGTGCACCGGCACTTGCTGCAAAAAGCCCCGGGTGTCCGCCAGCAAAGTCTTCACGTCCGCGTTCTCGAGCGGCGCGCCATACCATTGCTCCCAGCGGGTATCGAGCGCCTGTGCGTCGCGCTGCATGGTCTCCTGCAGCGGCTTCGCCAACTCGATGGCGTTCAGTGCGCGCTCGGCAGCCTGCTCCGTCATCGTCGCGACGTACTTCAGGCGGTCGCGCGCGTCCGGCACCATCTCGGCGGCGGCTTCCACTTGTTTGTCGAGGCCGAGTTCACGCATGGAATCGCGCAGGGTCCGCGTCAACTGGCCGATGCGCGCCAGGATGCGGTCGCTCGATGCATCGCCTTCCTGCTCGATATCGATGAGCGTCTCGTGGTTCGTCATTTCGTTCACGGTCAGCTCCCGGCCTTAGCCATCTTTTCGAGGATCTTCTGCAGCTTCTCGTCGAGGGTCGCAGCCGTGAACGGCTTGACCACGTATCCGCTCGCGCCGGCCTGCGCCGCGGCGATGATGTTTTCCTTCTTCGATTCCGCCGTCACCATCAACACAGGCAGATGGGCAAGCGTGTTGTCGGCACGGATCTGCTTGAGCATTTCCAGGCCATCGAGATTCGGCATGTTCCAGTCGGAGATGACGAAATCGAAGCCGCCGCCGCGCAGGCGCGAGAGACCGGCCGCGCCGTCTTCCGCTTCATCGACGTTGGAGAAACCCAGCTCTTTCAGCAGGTTTCGCACAATACGACGCATCGTAGGAAAGTCGTCGACGATCAAAATCTTCATGTTCTTGTCCATCTTCACTGCTCCTTGTATTCCTGTGTTTTCTTCAAGCGGCGCATCACGCCGCGTTTCTATCCGAATTCTTTCGGCGAGGCTGTTGGCGACGACTAAACGCGCTGCGCACGTTCACCCATTGAATTGAGCCGCGCCATCACGCGCCGGGTCATTTCCGCCAACGGCGCGATCTCGCTCACCCCGCCCGTTGCGATAGCCTCGCGCGGCATGCCGAACACCACGCAGCTCGCTTCGTCCTGCGCGAAGGTGTACGCGCCGGCTTGCTGCATCTCCAGCATGCCCTGCGCGCCGTCGCGGCCCATGCCGGTCAGGATCACGCCGAGCGCGTTCTTGCCGGCGTTCTGCGCGGCGGACCGGAACAGCACGTCAACGGAAGGACGGTGGCGGTTGACCGGTGGGGCGTCGGAGAGATGCGCCACATAGTTAGCACCGCTACGCACAAGCACCAGATGCGAGTCGCCGGGTGCGATGTACGCATGGCCCGGCAGCACGCGTTCGCCATGCTCGGCTTCTTTCACCGCAATCCGGCAGAGGCCGTTCAGGCGCTGGGCAAAGGACTTCGTGAAGCCCGGCGGCATGTGCTGCGCGATCATCACGCCGGGCGCGTCGGGCGGCAGCGGCACCAACAGTTCGCGGATCGCTTCGGTGCCGCCCGTCGATGCCCCGACGATGATCAGCTTCTCCGTACTCACCAGCGGATTGTTCAGGTTCGGCGTCGGTTTCGCCGCAGCCACCGCGCCGCTTGAACCGGGCGCCGCGTGCACGACGTGAGGCGTCTGCCGCACTCGTGCGCGTGCGGCCGCGCGGATTTTATCGGCGAGCTTTTCGGAATACTCGAGCATGCCGTCGCGAATGCCCACGCGCGGTTTCGTCACGAAATCCACCGCGCCGAGTTCCAGCGCGCGCAGCGTGATTTCCGAGCCACGCTCCGTCAGCGACGACACCATCACCACCGGCATCGGCCGAAGCCGCATCAGCTTTTCGAGGAAATCGAGACCGTCCATGCGCGGCATTTCGACGTCGAGCGTCAATACGTCGGGGTTATGCTGCTTGATGAGCTCGCGCGCCACCAGCGGATCAGGCGCGGTTGCGCACACGTGCATATCGGGCTGAGAGTTGATGATCTCGGTCATCAGGCTGCGCACCAGCGCTGAATCGTCAACGCACAGCACACTGATTTTTGGTTCCGTGCTCCGGGCCGTTGTCATGCTTCCTCCACCGTCTTCGTGCGGACGGTTCGCTGCAGGCCGGCTGCGGCACCGAATAATTCGATGCGGGGTTTATCGGGTGTTGTCGTTTTGGGTCGACTGAACAACTCGACACGCGCACGCGCTTTTGCAAGCCGTTCGCTGCGTGCTTCGGGTGTTTGCCGCGCGAGCGCCCGCTCGCGTTCGACCACGCTCGGGTCTTGTTGCGTGATGAGTTTCTTGACCATTGCCTGACCGGTGCGCGGCATGAACGCGACCTTGCGCGGATACATGCCTTGCAGATCCTCGGCCACGATGCGAATCTTTTCCAGCGCAAGATATCGGCGGACGAATTCCGAATTACGATCGCCGATATTGATCGTCGTCATGCCCGCCAGCACTGCGCCGCCGCCGAACACTTTCGCTTCGAAGCGCTCGCGCCGGCCACCGCGCTTGATCATCTCGTTGATCAGCACTTCCATGGCGTAGGCGCCGTAACGCATGGAATCCGAGCTGGATTGCGACGCGTCGGAACCGTCGTCGGGAAGCATGAAATGATTCATCCCGCCAATGCCGGCCGAGCGATCGTGAATGCATGCCGCCACGCATGAACCGAGCACCGTGA
Source organism: Caballeronia sp. LjRoot34 (assembly GCF_964253815.1). Taxonomy (NCBI): domain Bacteria; kingdom Pseudomonadati; phylum Pseudomonadota; class Betaproteobacteria; order Burkholderiales; family Burkholderiaceae; genus Caballeronia; species Caballeronia sp. LjRoot34. Next base: position 202,235 of record NZ_CAXUSB020000001.1, on the reverse strand, counting down.
CGAGCACCATATCCTCGCTCGTCATGTAGAACTCGTTCGGCAACAGCTTCACGCCCGGGAGCTTGAAATGGTTGTCGAAGTAAAGGTTCGATGCGATCGGCAAGCCGCTCATGCCAGCTCCCCGGCAAGCGTCTTGCCCGCTTTCTTCGCGGCTGCCGCGGCCGTTGCCGCCGCCACAGCGTCACGCGACAACCCGTACACCGTCTGGCCGCGCAGCTTGAACGCCTGCGTCACGTAGGTGAAATTCTCCGAGTGCCCGGCGAACAATAAACCGCCCGACTTCATCAGTGGCTCGAAGCGTGCGAGCACTTGCGCCTGCGTGGGTTTATCGAAGTAGATCATCACGTTGCGGCAGAAGATCGCGTCGAACTGGCCCGGCAGCGCGTACTTCGCGTCCGTCAGATTCAGTTGCTCGAACTTCACCAGCGCGCGTACTTCCGGGCGAATCTTCACCATGCCGGCGTGCGCGCCCGTGCCCTTCAGGAAAAAACGCTTCAGGCGTTCGGCCCCGAGTGTTTTCACCGAATCGAGCGAATAGACGCCCGCGTCGGCCTTCTGCAAGACCTGGCTGTCAATGTCCGTCCCAATCACTGTGCAATGGCGCGCGGCGGCGTCGCCGAGTGTTTCCATCAACGTCATGGCGATGGAATACGGCTCCTCTCCCGTCGATGCCGCCGAGCACCACACCGAGAACGGTTGCGGACGGCTTTTCGCGAACGTGGCGAGGATCGGGAAATGATGCGATTCGCGGAAGAACGCAGTCAGGTTCGTGGTCAGCGCGTTGGTGAACGCTTCCCACTCGTCGCTATCCGGCTGTGCTTCAAGACGATCGAGATACAGGCGGAATGTATCGATATTGCAGGCGCGCAGACGTCGCGCGAGACGGCTGTAAGCCATGTCGCGTTTATGTTCGGACAGCGAAATCCCGGCGCGCCGGTGAATCAGCTCGCGAATACGGCCGAAATCGGCACTGGTGAATTCGAAGTCGCGCTCCACTTCCGAACCGTTTCGGGTCCGGTCGCGGAGGGGTTCGACGCTCGGGCGCGTTGCCATCATCTAGCCTTTGTTCTGCTGGAACGTGCATCGGCTGCATCCCGTACGGGCGTTGCACCGCATTTCTTCGACAACCACACGGCCCGGCGCGCTTCAGTGAAACGCCCGTCGAGGAGCGCGATGCAATGGGCCTGCATGGTCGTCTGACACTGCCTTAAAAAGTTTCCCAGTCGCCGGACGCGACAACTGCGGGCTTCGTGGCGGGCGCTTTCGCGACCGGTTTTGCCGCGGCTGCCGGTGCCGAAGCGTTGCCTGAACCATTGACCAAAGCGGCCGGCGCCGGTGAGGCGATAAGCTTATTAACGGCGCGATTACCCGCGACGTTAGGCCGCGCGGCAACTTTAATCGCCGGGCTTGCGTGCGCCCGGGTCGTGACTTTCGGTTCAAGTCGCGCGCGCGGGTCGCTGGAAGGCCCGTCGCTGCTGACCTGCCAATGGCTAACCACGTCCTTCAGCTTGCGTGTCTGCTCTTCAAGCGACGCCGCTGCGGCCGCCGCTTGTTCAACCAGCGCCGCGTTCTGCTGCGTGACTTCGTCCATCTGCCCGACGGCGCGGCTCACCTGTTCAATGCCTTGCGACTGCTCGTCCGACGCGGCGCTGATCTCGCCCATGATGTCGGTGACGCGGCGCACGGCCTGCACGATTTCGTCCATCGTCTCGCCGGCGCGCGCAACCAGCACGGAGCCGCTTTCGACCTTCGCGGTGGAGTCGCCGATCAGCGACTTGATCTCTTTCGCCGCCGCCGCGCTGCGTTGCGCGAGACTGCGCACTTCGCCTGCCACGACGGCAAAACCGCGCCCTTCCTCTCCCGCCCGGGCCGCTTCCACGGCCGCGTTCAGCGCGAGAATATTGGTCTGGAACGCGATGCCTTCAATCACGCCGATGATGTCGACCACCTTGCTGGAACTCGATGAAATCGCGCTCATGGTGTCCACGACCTGCTCTACCACCTGACCGCCGCGCGACGCGATATCCGACGCATTGACGGCCAGTTGCGACGCCTGGCGAGCATTCTCGGCGTTCTGCTTCACGGTGCTGGTGAGCTGCTCCATGCTCGACGCCGTTTCCTGCAGCGACGCCGCCTGCTCTTCCGTACGCTGGGAGAGATCCGTGTTGCCGCTCGCAATTTCCCGCGCCCCGACATCGATGGATTCCGCGCCGTGATGCACCGATCCAACCATCGTGGTCAGGTTCGTTCGCATCCGTTCAATGCCCGCAAACAACCGGCCGATCTCGTGGGTCTTGTCCGTATGCGCGGACTGGGTCAGATCGCCTTTAGCGATGCGCTCGAAGTGATCGATAGCGTCGTTGATCGGTTGCACGATCATGCGGCCCAGCGCGACGCGCGTGCCGATCAGCGTCAGCACGGCCAGCACCATCACGCCGACGATCACCTCGATCAGCAACGTAATGCTCGCCGCCGCGTCGCTGCGCAACTGCTCGGCGTGCTTCTGCGTTAAACCGACCGTGACAGCCGTGGCCGCGTCGAAAGCGATGAACATCGGGCTGATCTTCGTGTCGGCAATGGCGTGATACGCGGCCATGTCGCCGGCGCGCATCGCCGCGAACTCCGGTTCAACGCCTTCGTGCATCAGCGTGTCGTGTTTCGCCACGATGTCGTCGAGCGTAGCTTGCGGCAGCATCGGCTTGGGCGTGGACACGAAAAGCTTCCAGCTCTCGTTCGAGTTATCGAGCAGGAACTGCCCGCGATCGAGCGCCTTCTTGGCTTCATCGGCGTTGTTCGCCTCAGTCAGAGAACGCACGCGGTCGAGCGCCACGCGTGAGCGCAGCAGGTTCGACGAGGCGTCGTTGAGTGCGCGCATGGACACCATGTCGCTGTCCGCCAGCAAGGAAAGCGAATTGCCCGCTGAGCGCAAACCGTTCAGCGACAACGCGCTCACCACTGCTGCAAACCCGACGAACAGCAGACCCACGAGCGTCAGCGTGGTACGAATCGACCAGTTCTTAAGCATGTCTTCTTCCCGACCAGCGTGTTGGTAGCCAACGATATAAAGACTCAGGCGGTCACGGCGACGGAGTCGATCAACTCCATCTCCTTGCTCGTCATCAACTTTTCGATATCCATCAGGATCAGCATCCGGCCATCGACGGTACCGAGCCCCGTCAGATATTCGGTGGTGAGCGTGGCGCCGAATTCCGGCGCAGGCATGACCTGGTCGGCTTGCAGCGTGAGCACGTCGGACACGCCGTCGACCACCATGCCGACCACGCGATGCGCAACGTTGAGAATGATCACGACCGTCTGGTTGTCATACTCCACGCGACCGAGATTGAACTTGATGCGCATGTCGACGATCGGCACGATAATGCCGCGCAAATTGATCACGCCCTTGATGAACGCGGGTGCGTTCGCAATGCGCGTGACGTTGTCGTAGCCGCGAATTTCCTGCACCTTCAGGATGTCGATGCCGTACTCTTCCGCGCCCAGCGTGAAGACGAGGAACTCCTGTCCTGCCGCTTCAGCCTGGCTGACACGTTGAACGTCACGGCGCTGTGCCGCGGAAGTAATCGATTGGATGTCTGCTGCCACATTAGCCTCCAAAAATTGGTTAGGTATTCCGACTATCTGATTAGTGCACTAGCGCATTAGTGAGTTAACGCGCCGTGCGCCGAGCGGTTTTCACGGTTCAGCGCCGCTACGTCGACGATCAGTGCGACGCGGCCGTCGCCCAGGATGGTCGCGGCAGAAATGCCGTGCACCTTGCGGTAATTCGTTTCCAGGTTCTTCACCACTACCTGTTGCTGGCCGACCAGTTCATCGATCAGCATGGCAAAGCGACGCCCTTCCGACTGGATGATCGTGATGATTCCCTGCGTGGGTTCGGTGCGCGCATCGGTCACTTCAAAGACCTGATGCAGCGCGACCAGCGGCAGATATTCGCCGCGCACGCGTACCACGCGCTCGCCGCCGGCGACCGTGTAGATATCGTCGGCAACGGGTTGCAGCGACTCCATGACGAAGTTCAGCGGCAGGATGAAAATCTCGCTGCCCACCTTCACCGACATGCCGTCGAGAATCGCGAGCGTCAGCGGCAATACGATCTTCGTGGTGGTGCCCTTGCCCTCACGCGACTGGATCTCCACGTGACCGCCCATCGCCTGGATGTTGCGTTTCACCACGTCCATGCCGACGCCGCGGCCGGAGATGTCCGTGACCTGCTCGGCGGTGGAAAAGCCCGGCATGAAAATCAGTTGCCAGACTTCGTCGTCGGACATTTGCTCGCTGACCTGCATGCCTTGCTTGAGCGCCTTCGCCAAAATCTTGTCGCGGCGCAGGCCGGCGCCGTCATCGCTGACTTCGATCACAATGTTGCCGCCGTGATGCGCCGCCGACAGCACCAGTTGTCCCGTCGCCGCTTTACCCGCTGTACGCCGCGCTTCCACGGTTTCGATGCCATGGTCGAGCGAGTTGCGCACCAGGTGCGTCAGCGGATCGATGATGCGTTCGATCAGGCTCTTGTCCAGCTCGGTCGCCTGGCCGAACGTGACGAGTTCCACTTCCTTGCCGAGCTTCGCGGCGAGATCGCGCACGAGGCGCGGGAAGCGGCTGAAGACGTAGTCCATCGGCATCATGCGGATGGACATCACCGCTTCCTGCAGATCGCGCGCATTGCGTTCGAGCTGCGCCATGCCGTTGAACAGGCGGTCGTGCAATGCCGGGTCGAAGGTACTCGTGGTTTCGGCCAGCATTGCCTGCGTGATCACCAGTTCGCCGACGAGGTTGATCAGTTGATCGACCTTCTCCACGCCCACGCGGATGGAGCTGCCTTCCGCAGCGGCGGGCGCGGCTGCCGCGCGCGTTTTCTTGTCGCCCTCGGGTGCTTTCGGCGCTTCGGGCGCTTCTGTCACCGCAGCGATTGCAGGTGTCTTGTTGCGGGACTCGGCGGCGACCGCCACCGGTTCCGTCTTCTCAGATGCGGGTGCTTCAGTTGCCACCTCATTCAACTTTTCCAGATCTTCCTGCTCTGCAGCAGCTTGCGACCCACTAGCAGGCGCCGCGTCCGCTGCATTGCCGCGGCTGACCGCGATCTGCGCTTCATCGATCACGAAACAGCACACGGCGACGATATCGTCGGCGGACACATCCGAGTCGAGCCACAACGTCAAATCGCTGCCCGACTTCTTTTCTCCGACAACATTCCCCAGGTTTCCAAGCTCCTCAGTCAGCAGAGCCTGGTCCTTCTCCCCTACCCCCCGCAATGTAATTTTCAGGTGAGGACCGTCTTGCCCGGCATCATGGCTTGCGTCCGGCGTCGCCGGAAATTCTGCCCACTCGCCGTCTTCCTCGACCGCCTCATTCGCTTGCTCGACCACATGCGGCGGCGGCTCGTTCGGCCCGAGCGCCAGCGCGACTTGCGCGAGATCCTGGGCAATTGCGGCGGCTTCGGCGAACGACGGCTCCGGCTGCGCAACTTCAGCGGCGGCGATTACACCGTCAGCCGGATCGTTATCCCGCAGGTATTCGAGCTTCGCGCAGATCGCCTTGGCGGCCGCTGCGTCCGGCTCAGCACTGGCGCGATATGCGTTGAGCTGATCCGACAGCACGTCCTTGGTTTCGAGGAACGTATCGATCATGTCGCGACGCAGGACCAGCTCGTTATTGCGCGCCCGGTCGAGCAACGACTCAAGGATGTGCGTCGTCTCGGTCAGCGCCGAAAAACCGAACGTGGCCGCGCCGCCCTTGATGGAATGCGCCGCGCGAAAAATCGCGCCGAGATCCTCGGGATCGGGATTCGCCAGATCCAGCGCGAGCAGCAACCGCTCCATATCCGCGAGCAATTCGTCGGCTTCGTCGAAGAATGTTTGATAGAACTGCGTAATGTCGAGTGTCATGCCTGGGTCACCACCGGATGCCTTGTCTGTCGTCGCTATGCGCGTCGTAAAAGCTAATGTGTTCTTCGTACCTGATGCTTAAGGACTAATGCTTCGTGCGTCGTGCTTCATGCAAAAAACGGTTGCTTCAGTTCGGGTGTTCTGCTCCCGACAGCGTGGCGACCAGTTCGGTCAGCATGTCGGGATCAAACGGTTTTTCCATCCAGCCCGTCGCGCCCACTGCGCGCGCCGATGCTTTGAACGGCTCGCCCGACTCGGTCGTCAGCACGAGGATCGGCGTGTTCGCATACGCGCGATGTCCGCGCAATTTCCCGATGAGTTCCAGGCCGCTCATGGCCGGCATGTTCTGGTCGGTGATCACGAGATCGAACTGTTCGGCGAGCGCTGCTTCGTAGGCCTCTGCGCCATCCATGGCCAACACCACGCGATACCCCGCCGCGACAAACGTCGCCGAGAGGATTTGCCGCATGGCAGCCGAGTCGTCGATAGCCAGAATGTTCTTGATCATGATGTGTGCCGCCCTCTGTCCGATGTTCTTGTCGTGCTCTCGTGAGCGTGTCTCATGGTGCTGCCGTCATGGTGTCGCTTTCATGGCCGGCAATGCCGGCGCCAGTGAGCCGAGGTTGGGCTTGACGTCAACCGGGCCGGCGGGGCCGCCCGCGCTACTGGTAATCGTGGTCGCCGGCATGTCCTCGCGCGTCATGGACGCTTCCGACTTGTGGTTCAACACAAGGATGCTGATGCGCCGGTTCTCGGGATCGAAAGGATCCTGCTTGTTCAGGTTCTGCGTCGACGCCAGTCCAAGCACCCGTAACACCTTCGACTCGTCCATGCCGCCCGAGATCAGCTCGCGCCGCGACGCATTCGCGCGATCCGCCGACAGCTCCCAGTTGCTGTAACCCTTTTCGCCGCCCGCGTATTGCGTGGCGTCGGTGTGTCCCTGCACCACGATCCGGTTCGGCACGTCGTTCAGCGCCTTGCCGATCTCGCGCAGGATGTCGCGCATGTAGGGCTCCACGTTGTTGCTGGAGAGCGCGAACATCGGGCGCTTCTGGGTATCGACGATCTCGATTCGCAGACCCTGTTGCGTCGAATCAATCCGGATCTGCTGCCTGAACTGGCGCAACACCGGGTTCGCTTCGATCGCGGACATCAGCTTGACCTGCAGGTCGTGCAAACGGGCCTGGTCGCGCCGCTCGAGTTCGCCCTGCGCGGCCCTCAACGTCTGCTCGTCGAGCCGGTCCACGCGCCGCGTACCGTCGCTCATGCGAGTCGTGCCCGGCTCGGGGCTTGAAATATCGCGCCCGCCGCCGTCGATGATGCTGGAGTCCATGCCGGTACGCTGCCCGCCCATGATCGCGTTCTTGAGCGGCATGTTGAAATACTCGGCAATCCCCTGGCGCTGCGTCGGCGACACCGCGCTCAGCAGCCACATCAACAGGAAGAACGCCATCATCGCCGTCATGAAGTCGGCGTAAGCCAGCTTCCAGGCGCCGCCGTAGTGCGGCTTCTTGTTCGATATGACGCGCTTGATGAAAATTGGACGATCTTTGTTGTTCGACATGGCTGGCTCCGGGCGCTCGGTCGCGAAAGGCGGTTACTTCGCCTTCACGCGGCGCACGTGTTCTTCCAGTTCGGAGAACGACGGACGCTCGGTGGAGAAGAGCACTTTGCGGCCGAACTCCACCGCGATAGCCGGTGCGTAGCCGTTCAGGCTCGCCAGGATCGTCACCTTGATGCACTGGAACATCTTCGTCGACTCCGCCACGCGCTGTTCCGCGACGCTCGCGAGCGGGCCGATCAATCCATAGGAAAGCAAGATGCCGAGGAACGTCCCGACCAGCGCCTGCGCGATCATCTCGCCAAGGATGGCCGGAGGCTGGTCGGCGGACGCCATGGTGTGGACCACGCCCATCACGGCCGCGACAATACCGAACGCGGGCATCGCGTCGCCTACCTTGTGCAGCGCCTGCGCCGGGCCGTCGCCTTCCGCGTGATGGGTCTCGATCTCCTCGTCCATGAGGCTCTCGATCTCGAACGCGTTCATGTTGCCGCCGACCATCAGGCGCAAATAGTCAGTAAGGAATTCGACGATATGGCGATCCGCCAGGATCTTCGGGTACTGGCCGAAGATCGGGCTTTTAGCCGGGTCGTCGATATCGGACTCCAGCGTCAGCGTGCCCTCCTTGCGTGCTTTTGCGAGCAGCACGTAGAGCAGCGCCATCAACTCCATGTATACGTCCTTGTTGTACTTCGAACCCTTGAAGAGTGTCGGGATCACACGCAGCGTGGCTTTGATCGTCTTCATGCCGTTGCCGAGGATGAACGCGCCCAGGCCGGCGCCCGCGATCATCAGGATTTCAACGGGCTGGACCAATGCGCCAAGGTGACCGCCTTCCAGCGCATAACCGCCGAAAACGGACAACAGCGTCACTAGTGTTCCGATGAAAATCAGCACAATTGAACCCTCATGGTTGCATCGGCGAAACCGCCGTTAAGTGGTTTACGGCAAGTAGCTGGAAAACTTTGAAGGGAAATCGCGGATGGGGACGGCGTGGGCGAGCCTCAGGGATCGTCTTTATTGGCGGCGCGTCGAAACCTGTAAGGTGGTCGGCTGGTGCGCCGGTGCGGTTGCCTTGTTCGCCTGCGGGTGCATTGCGAGCGAGAAATCGGGCAAAAATTCCGATTTTTAGCTTACGAACCGGTAACAGGTTGTAAGCAAGCATTAGTCCGATTGAAATGGACGAATGCGTTTTCCGGGCCGGCCGCCTTGTCGTCTGATTAACGGCGGACCCTGGTAAATCTTCACGCGACGCACATTTGTTTGACGGGTGAGGGATGGCACCGCCCGCCGGCGAGGTACAACCGGCGTGACTGCACGGTGGCACACGCCTTGCTGCATCTGGCGTCCTGGGCAATGCATCTTGCACCGCGCAATTTAATGATGGCCGCGCAATCGCTTGCCGTATAAGGGCGTCGGCAATACGTCGAGCTTCGTAACGGCCGGTGTGTCGGCCTGTAACAAGGTTAAGCGTTTGAAAAATGACTCGTTGATACGGAGAGTCATCTTGATAATGGGTCGTAAGGGATAACCCGATTCATCCGGGTCTTATTTTCAGGGGCGGCAGCATTGGCGCTGGCCCGTCCGCAAGGCTTCACCGGTTTTCGTTTCGTTTTGGAGACTGCGCGTCGAAGCCCACACGAACAGGAGAGTCACGTTATGCGTATCGCACAAATTGCACCGCTGCACGAAGCGGTCCCCCCGAAGTTCTACGGCGGCACTGAGCGCGTCGTGTCGTATCTGACCGACGCGCTGGTTGATCTCGGCCATGACGTGACGCTGTTCGCAAGCGGCGACTCGCAGACCAAGGCGAAGCTGGAAGCCGCCTGGCCGCGCGCGTTGCGCCTTGATCCGTCCATCCGCGACTGGAATGCTCCGCACGCGCTGCTGCTGGAGAACGTACGGCGCCGGGCGCATGAATTCGACGTGCTGCACTTCCACCTCGACTACATGCCGTTCTCGCTGTTCTCGCAAATGGACACGCCGTTTTTGACCACCCTCCATGGCCGGCTGGATCTGCCCGAACTGCAACCGGTGTTCAGCGCGTTTCCTGATGCATCGGTCATCTCGATCTCTGATTCACAACGCGTACCGCTTCCACAAGCAGGGTGGCTCAACACGATCTATCACGGACTGCCGGAAAAGCTGCTGACGCCGCAGACGCACAAGAAGCCGGAATACCTCGCGTTCCTGGGTCGTATCTGCCCGGAAAAGCGCGCCGATCTCGCCATCAAGATCGCCGCTCAAAGCGGTCTGCCGCTGAAGATCGCCGCCAAGGTGGACAAGGTCGACCAGGAATACTTCAAGAGCACGATCGAGCCGTTGCTGGCGGAGTCGAAGGCTAGCGTGGAATTCGTCGGCGAGATCAACGAGCAGCAAAAGCCGGAGTTCCTGTCGGGTGCCAAGGCGTTGCTGTTCCCGATCGACTGGTCAGAGCCGTTCGGCTTGGTAATGATCGAGGCCATGGCGTGCGGTACGCCGGTGATCGCGTTCAATCGCGGTTCGGTGCCGGAAGTGATCGACCACGGCGTGACGGGCTTCATTTGCGAGGACGTGCAGGGTGCGGTCGGCGCACTTCAGCGCCTGGGCGAACTCTCACGTACCGAAATTCGTGCGCAGTTCGAACGCCGCTTCAGTGCAAAGACCATGGCGCTGAACTATGTCGAAAGCTATACCGCGTTGTTGCAGGCAGCCAAGCGCCCGGTATTGCGCCGAGTGGCGATCGGCTAAATTCCGGCTAACTCCGTCAGTCGCCCGGAGACCGGGCGACGCTCGGAAAAGCCTGGAATTGCGGCGCCCGCGTGACTGGAAACGATGGTTGCATCGTTATCCAGCGGTTTATCGCAAAGCACAAAAAATCCGCCTTTTTGGGCGGATTTTTTTGTGCTCATTCGTGCCAGCATTTACTTCTATTTTTGTCTGCACTATTCGATGCGCCCACCGCACTCCTTTAAGAGTGCGCCTGACTAATCAGGAAGCGCTCGCGATTCTTTCCCGCGATCCATTTCGGCGGTTTGCCGCGGCCGCTCCATGTGCTGCCGGACTTGGGATCCTGATAGATCGGCGGCAGCGGCTCCTTCTTGGGTGGCCGGCCTCGCCGGACCACCGACAATCCCAGGTCCTGGGCTGTGAGCCCGTATTCCACGATCTTGCGTCTGATATCCACCAGTACTGCTTCCAGCTCTGCGCGGCGTACCTCCTCCGCCTGTTCCTGAAGCTTGGCGATCTGCGCCTTGAGCTCGGTGTATTGCGACATTTCCCAATCCTTCTAATAGCCTGCGATTATTGAGAAGCGTAACGGCATCGATTAAAAGATGCAACGTTTGAACATCCAATTGCGAAAAATCCTAATGCAAATGAGAAGAATCTTGAAACTATAGGGCATTCCTAATAAGAGATCCCTTAGTTCCCGATGATTTAACAATTGTTGACAACTAGTCCCGAGACTCGGATTACACTGCTTACCCGCCGTGGTCGTCCGTACCAATACTCGTGATCACAAGCGTCGGGTTTGTTTCAGTTTTTTATATATTTTTAGGACTACGAATCATGCGATTAGGACAGCGCCTCGGCGCAGAAATGTTTGGTACGTTCTGGCTCGTGCTGGGCGGCTGCGGCAGCGCAGTGCTGGCCGCGGGTTACCCTCAACTTGGTATCGGCTTCGCGGGCGTAGCGCTTGCGTTCGGCCTGACGGTGCTCACCATGGCCTACGCCATCGGCCACATTTCGGGTTGCCACTTGAACCCGGCGGTGAGCGTCGGTTTGACGGTTGCAGGACGCTTCCCGGTCCGCGATCTGGTTCCGTACATTGCGGCCCAAGTGGTGGGTGGCGTGATCGGCGCGTACGTGTTGTCGGTGATCGCCAGCGGCGCGCCGGGTTTCGACCTGGTTGCCAGCGGCTTTGCCACCAACGGTTACGGCGACCACTCGCCCGGTCATTACACAATGATCGCAGCGCTCGTGTGTGAAGTCGTGATGACGTTCTTCTTCCTGTTCGTCATCCTGGGTGCCACCGATAGCCGCGCACCTGCCGGGTTTGCGCCAATCGCCATTGGCCTGTGCCTGACACTGATCCACCTGATCTCGATTCCGGTCACTAATACGTCGGTTAACCCGGCGCGTTCCACGGGCCCGGCGTTGTTCGTGGGCGGTGCAGCGTTGGACCAGTTGTGGCTGTTCTGGGTAGCTCCGATCATTGGCGCCATCATCGCGGGCGTAGTTTATCCGTTGCTGACCGGTGCGAAGAACCGGGCGCTTGCTGCAGCGTGAATTAAAAACGGTGAAAACCGATAAAAAGCCGGGCACTGAACGCCCGGCTTTTTATTGTGCAATTCGTTTTTATTGCGTCGATACAGCAGATCAATATGAATAATCCGCGACAAATGTAATGGCGGCTTACGGCCCGAGAGTGTTTTAAACGTCAATTTACTTATGCGAGGCGGGGAAATCATCCGACAAAGAATAGCTGAAAGGGCGTTGCGGACATTTACTCTGCAGACGAACCCGGACTTGAAACTTTCGCGACACTTTCATTCGCTAACAACTCGTCGATACTCGTAAGACAGCCATTGCGTAGATTGGAGTCATGCGACACGCGTCGCCCTAAAAGGAGAACACCATGAAACGCATCGTCACTCATTTGCTGGTTGCTGCCGGTCTGGCAATGGACGCTGTCGGCGCCGCGCAGGCGCACACGGATCTCTCTATTGGGCTGTCGCTGGGCGTGCCCGGCTATGTGCAACCCGGACCGGTTTATGTCCAGCCTGCGCCGTTTTATCGCGCTCCGCCGCCCACCTGGGGTCATCGCGATGACCGCTGGGGCGGACCGGACCGCGGACATTGGAACCGCACTGGCTGGGATCACGGCGGCTACGGTCATGACGGCTGGAATCGGCGCGGATAAGTTGCGCTTGGCGTAGCGATTCGCCAAGAATCGTTCGCGCAAAGGGAGCGTCCGGTCGAGGCGTTCCCTTTTTTGCTACGAGTCAAGGGCACGGCTACGACGCTGGCGAACGCCGCATTGAGCACTGCCTCGGCTAATCTCGCGCTTCCAGCCTAAGCCGCTTTATTCGTCAACGCGAGCCGGCGCCGCGAGCTCATCCGTCATGCCGAACAAGGCACGCAATTGATGTGCAACGCCGGCCTCGAAGTTGTTGCCCGTCCTCGGGACATTCGGCAGGCGTTTGATCAGCGCCGGATTCGCGTTGTTCATCATGAATGGCCGACCCGCGGTCTCGAGCAGATCGATGTCGTTCATGTTGTCGCCAAAAGCGACACAATGCGCGGTGTCGATATCAAGCCTGTCCAGCACAAACTGCAACGCCCGCCCCTTCGAGACATCAGACGTCATCACTTCGAGACAATCCGGCATCGAATAAGTGACATAGATGGAATCGCCAAATTCGCGTTCGAGATTCGCCGCGGTCACCTTGAGATCGTCCGGCTCACCGATATACAGCACCTTCGCAATGTTCTCGCCGTCGTGCTCACGCAGGTCCATCACGTCGTAGTCAAAGCCCGAATCCTGATGGAACGCCAGCAGTTCGGGTGCGTGACGGTCGATCAGCCAGGCGTCGTCGGCGAAGAGATTCACGATCACGCGCTCGCTTCCCGCCAGATCAGGTTGGGCCAGACGGCGCACCGCCGCCGGAGCAATGTCGCGGGCGTAAATACGTTCGTTGTCCGGCGCGTGAATGCGTGCGCCATTCGACGTGATCAGATAAGCGTCAATGCCGAGCACTTTCCGAATTCCGACCACATCGCGATAATGCCGCCCCGTCGCGATGATAAAACGCACACCGCGCGCTTCCAGTTCGCGGACCGTTTCGACGGTGAACGGGTCGACCTGATGGTCGCTGTTGAGCAAGGTGCCGTCGAGATCGGTAGCGATGATGGAATACATGGGAAGCACTTTCCTTTAAGCCGTTAGGAACCTCGCATTTTAGCCCTCATGGGCCGATTTTCGGCTCGCGGCGTGGCGCGCCAGTTGCAGAGCGCCTGCAGCAGAGTCCGCGAGGGGCAGACGCAAGCGACTGCGCAGCGCGTCCGGAACGAACGGAGTCAGTGGTACCGCCAACCCGCCACACAACGCGACCGGCAGGGACTGGTCCGGGTCCAGCGCCGACACCATTTTTGCGATCTCATACCCCGCTTCCTCAAGCAGGCGAGCCGCGAACGGATGTTTTCCATGTTCGAAAACCGTTGGCGCCAGCGTTGCATAACCCGTTTGATTTGCCGCGCACAGCCATACGACGAGGCTGTCCCGATCAGTCGCGTCCGTACATGCGAGCAACGCTGCGGACCAGTCGTCGGCGGGTGCCCGGCCGTCCAGCACATGCTGCAAGTGCACGACCGCCCGCAAGCCCAACCAGGCTCCGCTCGCCTCGTCGCCGCTCGGAAAACCATAACCGCCCGCGATCGCTAACTGACCGTTGGCATCCAGCGACGCGGCGATACTGCCCGTTCCCAGCGCTACGATCACGCCGGGCTCGCCTCCATGCGCACCGAGCAAGGTAGTGAAAGCGTCGCTTTCGACGGCAAGCGCGCACCCGTCCGGCGCGGTGGCATGGAACTGGGCAAGCCAACCCGCGTGATTCACGCCGGCGAGGCCACAGCCAAGCGCACATGCGCTCCACTCGAACGGCAGGCCCGCTATTTCAAACGCGCGCGAACACGCCGTTTCAATAGCTTCCCACGCACGCTCGACACCGAGCGCCAGGCCTGACGGGCCGCCCATCGCACGTGCCAGTTCGATGCCTTCCGTGTCCGCCAGGACGACGCGCGTACCGCTGCCGCCGCCGTCGACGCCGATCAGGTATTTATGTGTGTAAGTTGAGGTAGTCATGCCCGCAAGCTTAACGGCACTACCAGCACGCCGCCACTCAGCCGAACGGGCTATGCGACCTGAAACGCCGCAGGACAACCCGCGTATCGGGTAACCATTGGGCAACCTTCTCCCATGTGCCAACTGCCACTGGGACTGGACGTTATGCCGTTCGTTATACCTATGCGTCCGGCGAGCCGTCGCATACCGGTCTTGCCGCGCGGGAAACGTTCATGCGCGGCAAGTCGCCCGAGAACCAGGCCAATCGGCCGACTGTTCTGCCCCTGCCCTTCCGCCTATGCTGATCGAACGCCAACCCCGCAGTCCCCGAACCCGACATGACAAACCCGAAGAAGAACCGCCCATCCGACAACACCGAGCCGCACCGTTGCGGCTGGGTGACAACCGAATCGCTCGCCCGCTATCACGACGAGGAATGGGGCGTTGCGTCCCACGACGATCGCCATCTGTTCGAAATGCTCGTGCTGGAAGGCGCGCAGGCCGGACTGTCATGGTTGACGATTTTGAACAAGCGTGAAGGTTATCGGGCTCTGTTCCACAACTTTGACATAGACCGGGTGGCCGCCTTTAGCGAAGACGACGCAGCCCGGTTGCTGCTCGACGCCCGCATCATCCGCAATCGCGCGAAGATCTCGGCGGCCGTCGCTAATGCTCGCGCGGTGCAGCGCATCCAGGCGGAACACGGCTCGCTCGCGAATTTCGTGTGGTCGTTCGTTGGCAATACGCCCATTGACACCCCGCGCGCAACTTATGCACAGGGGCCCGCCTCCAACGAAGTCTCCGACGCCATGAGCCGCGCGCTCAAGAAATACGGCTGCAAGTTTGTTGGAACAACCATCTGCTACGCGTTCATGCAGGCAACCGGCATGATCAACGACCACGAGGCCGCCTGTTTCTGCCGGTTCCGCAACAGCGCAGCCGTCCCCAGCCGCGAATCCGCCAAGCGCCAAACAAATTAGGTAATTTGCTCCACCGTTTTCCGATACGCACATTGCGTTTTCGCAACATTTTTCGCGGTTTAAGGCCTCGTCAGGGAAAATCCTGACGATAGCCGTATCTACGTGGTGAATCACGCTCTGAAGCCTTTACTACAAAGCTTTTACGGGATTCCGCCTCTGTGCAAGAAGTCAGACATCATGTCAGAATTGCGGCCAACCGCACATAGCACCACTTTTTTACCGGAAAGAACCGCTATAAATACGTTGTAAGCGGCTTTTTCCGGCGAGCCAGTTGACTCTGAAACGGCTGTCGCTTCTTACCACTTACCAAGCGTATTCAGAGCGTGCGAACGATCACCGCCAAGTAGGCAAACCGCTGAAATGACGCGGTTTTTATGTGGTCGGCCGCGCTATGCCGACGAAGTCTGCGTCCGATACTGATAACGCTGTTGATGAACACCCACGAAGCACCGCAGTTGTCGGTGCAGGGGAGAACCAGAATGAAAAACCTTAATTTCTTAACACACCAGGAAATCTTCGACCGTGCCGTGCTTCACCTGTTTGGCCAAGGCCAGGCAGCGTTGTTGCCCCGCGGCGGCGGTGCATATCGCGGTTATTGCGGCGGTTGTCCCGTCGGCAGCTTCATCAAGGCGCGCGATTACATGACCGCCATGGAAGGCGTGCCCATTCGCTACGTCGGCAAGGGGCCGGAAACCGTGCCGGCATACATGGATGTCGGTGTGACTGCGCTGAAGCGCGCGCTCTTGCGCTCGAATATCAACGTCTACGACCCGACGACCGTCGAGCTGCTCAGTTGCCTGCAAAACGTACACGACGTGTTCGGAAAGTGGGAATGGCGCGAACGATTTGCGTCGATTGCCCGGCAGTTCAACTTGTCGGCGGATCGACTTAAGTCGGCAGCCTGAGCGGAAATTGGACAGGGTTTTGCGGGGCTCCGCGAGGCGGCCACGCTGCTGAAACGATTCCCCTCGCACTGACCCTACGAACGAACCCCGCCCGCGCCGATATCGAACGAATAAACAGGCGCGCGGACGAGCAACGAAACAGTCAAAGCAACGAGCAATGCAATGTTAACGGCGAGAGACATCTACGAGCGCGTGAGCAGCCATCTGCTTACGCAACGGGCTGTATCAGAAGACGAAAACGGTTCGTGCCGGCTACGCAGCGGCAATGGCCGCAAGTGCGCGATCGGCTCGCTGATCGCCGACGAGTTGTATCAGCCGGAGATCGAAGGCGTTGGGATCTCGTACTACCGGCATGCGAAGGACGGCTCATTGTTGCGCGCGCTGTATGCGTCGGAGGTCAATGCCTACGATCCGGACATCGTCGAGTTGCTGATTGAACTGGAGGAAGTCCACGACGATTTCAACGTGGACGAATGGCCCCAGCTCCTGGCGCGCGTGGGCGAACGGCACGCGTTTGTCTAGGCGCGAATAAACGCCCGCCGGCTTACGCGAAGGCCTGCCAAGCCGGAGCAAATGCGAAAGCGAGGAAGATCCGCTCAAGGCGTAGAAGACAGAAGTCCCACCACGACAGAAGTCCCACCACGACGACCCGAACAAGCTGAGCCGCGAGCCGAAGTAAACCCAGGACTTAAAACCAGCAAATCAAATCAGACAAGCAAAACGGCGATGCAACCCTTGCGGGCGGCATCGCCGTTTTGCCCGGTGCAGCCGGTCAATCAGGCTGCGACCTGCCAAGACTTAGTGAAGCTTCTTGGGCAGCATCTGGCTGCGCAGACGCTTACGCAGACGGCTGACTGCTGCCGCCTTCTTGCGCTTGCGTGCCGTCGTCGGCTTTTCGTACGACTGACGTTCGCGAAGTTCGGCGATCAGGCCGTTCTTTTCGATGGTCCGGCGAAAGCGACGGATCGCAACGTCGAACGGCTCGTTTTCTTTCAAAACAATAGTGGTCATGGATGTCCTAAATCGCTGATACGTTTTTCTGACTGCGCGGCGAAGCGTCAACCTAAGGCAACGCCGCGCGCCGGCACTCCGATCGTCCACCCAAACAACGGCGGACACGAGCAAAGCGGCCACGGAGGCCGGAAAAGAGAGAGGTGGGATTTCACCGCCGATCACGGCATGCGCAGTCTGTCGAAAACGGAGCAGCGCACTTCGGGCCGCCCGGCGTCGCTTAAAAATAGCTGCGCCATCGGGCAAAAATCTCGATTCGGGCGAGATGTTATCAGATCGTCGCCCGGTCGCCAACCCCGCAAAACCCATTTGCGGGGTGGCAACCCCATGATCATGCGTGCTTTTTGCCGGTTTCAGTCCGGATTGCTGGCTTCGTCGAGGAGTGCGACGTCTTCGGGCGCCAAAGTAATGCGGGTCGCGTGGGCAAGGGTCTCGAGTTGCTTGACCGATGTCGCGCTCGCGATCGGCGCCGTTACGCCCGGCCGTGCGATCAGCCACGCAAGCGCGATTGCCGCCGGCTCCGTGTCATGGCGATCCGACACTTTAACCAGCGCATTAACAATCCTCAAGCCCCGGTCATTCAGGTAACCCGACACTTTCGCGCCACGCGCACTGTTTTCGGTATCGGCTTTGGATCGGTATTTCCCGCTCAGGAAACCGCTCGCCAGGCTGTAATACGTCACAACCGATATCTTGTGCGCCTTGATAACCGGTTCCAGGTCATTCTCATAACCGGCGCGATCATAAAGATTGTATTCAGGCTGAAGCACCTGATAACTCGCAATACCCTCTTTCGCCGATATCTTCAGCGCCTCTTCCAGCCTTTCGCCGGTGTAATTCGACGCACCAATCACGCGCACTTTTCCCGCCGTAATCAGCTTTTGATACGCGCCGAGCGTGTCCAGGAGCGGCGTTTTATCGTCGTCTCGATGGGAAAAGTAGACGTCGATGTAATCCGTCTTCAGGCGTTTCAGCGAATCGTTGACGGCGGCCTCGATATTCGCCGCAGATAGCCCCGTCCGCGTGCTCAGCATTCCCACCTTGGTTGCCAGCACGATCTTGTCGCGCTTGCCGCTTTCCTTGAGCCACTTGCCGATGATCGTCTCCGACTCGCCGCCCTGGTGGCCGTCGACCCAGGCGGAATAGACGTCGGCGGTATCGATGAAATTAAGGCCGTGGTCGACGAAGGCGTCGAGGATGGAGAACGATGTCCGTTCGTCGGCGGTCCAGCCGAATACATTTCCGCCGAAAACAAGCGGCGCGACTTTGATTTCCGACTTACCGATAGTGCGGTGCTGCATGGTTGCTCCCGGGTTGTTGTAGGCAAACACGAAATAACTGATCGAAAAAGAATACCCGCGAATCCTTTTACTCGCAGGCTGCGCGCCGACTGCTATTCCCCCTACAAATCCTTACCTAAGTCCTCAAGTTTTTTTTTCACGCGCCGCTAACCCATGTAGGCGGCCGGCTACATCACTCGGAACCGCCATGCAACAGGACCGTGCAGTAGCCAAAAACAGCCCTTTTAGTTCTTTCAGGAGAAATCCAAATGCTTAGCATCAATAGCAATCTTAACTCGCTGGTCGCTCAGCAAAACTTGAACACGTCGCAAAGCGCACTGTCGCAAGCTATTACGCGTCTGTCGTCGGGCAAGCGCATCAACAGCGCGGCAGACGATGCAGCCGGTCTGGCGATCTCGAACCGCATGCAAACGCAGATCAACGGCCTGAATCAAGGCGTGTCGAACGCGAACGACGGCGTTTCGATGATCCAGACGGCATCGAGCGGTCTGGCGCAGATCACGTCGAGCCTGCAAACCATTCGTACGTTGGCGGTGCAGGCATCAAGCGGCTCGCTGTCGGCAAGCGACCAGGCAGCACTGCAACAGGAAGTGGCGCAGCAGATCGCTGAAGTAAGCCGCGTGGCTTCGCAAACGAACTACAACGGCAAGAACGTGCTGGACGGCTCTGCGGGTAATGTCAGCTTCCAGATCGGCGCGAACGTTGGTCAAACGATCAGCCTGAATCTGAGCAATGGCGTGTCCGCAGCGCAACTCGGTACGGGACTTCCGGCATCAGGCGCAACGCTGGGCTCGCTCTCCGGTCTGTCTCTGGATAGCACTGGCGCCGCAGCTGCCGCAGGGGCGACGCCGGCGATCACGACGATTAACGTTCTCGCAGACGGTAAGGGCGGCTTCACGTTCACCGACCAGAACAACCAGACACTGTCTGGCTCAGTTTCCACCGCTCTGTTCGGTCCGCTCACTGGTACCACCGGTACCGGCACATCGTTGACCCTCGTCCCGCAAGGCGCCCTTTCGGGTGCTGCAACGCAGGCTGCCGCACTGACCGCTGCAGGTACCGCGCTGACGGCCCTGAACGCCGCGAACACCGCGGGCAATGCAGCTTCTGCAGGTTTTACGCTTGGAACCGTTACCGGGCTGAGTTTAGACGCGAACGGCGCAGCAGTCACGACCGGTGCGTCTATCACATCGGTCACTGTCAAGACCGATGGGACAGGCAACTTCTCGTTCACCGACCAAAACGGGGCCGCACTCGGCGCGCCTGCCATCGCAGCTCTGTTCACCGTAACTACGGGAAGTACGACAGCGCCCGGCACTTTGGCGTTCAAGGCTGCTGGTCCGTTGACGACTGTCGCGGGCTTCTCCGGCGGTCCGAACCCGAGCGCCGCAGTTGCAGGGATCTCGGCGGTAAATTCTAACAATGCCCCCCCGACGGTTGCCAACATCAACGTCAGCACGACGGACGGCGCGAACGCTGCAATGGAGTCGATCGATAACGCCTTGCAAACGGTCAACAACATCCAGGCAACCCTGGGTGCGGCTCAAAACCGTTTCACGTCGCTGTCCGCGGCGCAGCAATCGCAGTCGACCGACTTGTCCGGTGCTCAGTCGCAAATCACGGACGCCGACTTCGCACAGGAAACGGCCAACCTGAGCAAGGCTCAAGTGCTGCAACAAGCCGGTATCTCGGTGCTGGCGCAAGCTAACTCGTTGCCGCAGCAAGTTCTGAAGCTTCTCCAGTAATAGCCTTAAGTAGTAACGGCAGGCGCGTCGCAAGACGCGTCTGCCCAATCCGTTTTCCGGGGAGGCCAGCCTCCCCTACACGTTTTACAAACGTTTATCATTCAGGCTCGAAAGCAAAACCGACGTACGGAGCATCTCAATGTCGACGATTCCCAGCGCCTCCAGCTCGGCCGGCTCGGCCGCGGCCACAGCAGCCGCCACCGCCGCGGCGTCCGCCGCAGCCGAAGCGGCCGCCGCGCAATCCATCATCAGCGGTTCCACGGGCAATTCGTCGCTGGATGTCTCGTCGCTGGTCACGAGCCTCGTCAATGCAAAGGTGGCAGGCCAAACCGGCACGCTCTCCGCACAACAGACGAACGACAACACCCAACTTTCGGCCATCGGCGCGTTGCAGGCGGCGCTCGGCGCGTTGCAGGCCGGCATTGCTTCGCTATCCAACGGCAGCGCCCTGGGCCAGTTCACGGCGACGGCGGACGGTACCGGACTGACGGCAACCGCCGACACCACCGCGTCGGCAGGCTCCTATTCTGTCGCGGTCACGCAAATTGCCAGCGCGCAAACACTCTCGTCGGCCGCGTTCGGCAGCACGACGGCGCTCGGCACCGGCACGATGAATATCTCGGTCGGCGGCAAGTCGATGAGCGTCGCCATCACGTCGACGGACAACACGGTGAGCGGCATTGCCAGCGCCATCAACTCCTCGGCAAACAATCCCGGCGTCACGGCCACGGTCGTCACCGGCACGGACGGCGCGCATCTGGTCCTGCGATCGACGGCCACGGGGGCATCGAACACGATCAATGTTGCAGTAACCGGCGTGGCGGGCGATGCCGGCCTGTCCAGCCTCGGCGTCACGTCCACGCCCGGCACCAGCGGGGCTGCATCGACCTTCACGTCGGCGGTGAACACGAGCGCCGGCGCGTGGACGCAAACCGCGTCCGCACAAGATGCCGCGTTCTCGATCGACGGGACAGCAGCGACCAGTTCCAGCAACACGGTGACCACGGCACTCCAGGGGGTCACGCTGAACCTGACCGCTGCCGCAATCGGTACGCCGCCCGGCACCCCGCAGACGCTGACCGTGGCACAAAACACGTCGTCGGCATCCACCGCGATCAACAGCTTCGTCAGTCTCTACAACACGCTTGTCACCACCTACGGCCAGGTGGGCAACGACAACTCGGCGGCAGCAAGCACGCAAGGCGGCGCGTTGGCCACCAACCCGATGCTTACCACCATCCAGAACACGCTGGCGGGCATTATCGACAGCGGCGTGCCGAACGGCAATTCGACCATCTCCCTGGGAGCGATCGGGATCACGCTACAGGGGCAAGCCACCGCGACGCAGCCAGCGGGCTCACTGGTGATCGATTCCACCAAGCTCGCCGCCGCGCTCCAAAGCAACCCGTCCGGGGTTGCGGCTCTATTCAATCAGACGACCGGCGTGGCCGCACAGATGACGACCAGCCTGAACTCGTTTCTGGCCACGGGCGGCCTGATTTCGAACAGCCAGGCAGCGGTAAACACGGACCTTGCGAGCATCGCGACGCAGCAAACCACCTTGACCGCCTATACGGCGCAGCTCACCAGCCAGTACCAGGCGCAGTTCACGGCGCTCAATACGCTGATGGCGACGATGAACAACAACTCGCAATACCTGACGCAACTGTTCGGCGGCGCCGATAGCGCGGGTGCGCTGGCATCGGCCAACAACAGCTGATTGGGGCAAGGATAAATCGACATGGAACAGAACAGTCTGATCGACCGCCTGCTTGAGTTGACGCTCGCGATCCAGCATGCGGCAGCCATGGCGGACTGGCAGGAAGCGGCCAGCCTGACCGAGGAGCGGACACCGCTTTTCATGGAGTTGACGCCGGAACAGGACGCCACGGCCATGGACGTGATCAAGCGGATCCAGGCAATCGATGCCGCCATTGCCGCCGACGCGAAGACAACGCAATCGGAATTGCAGATCGAATACAGTTCGGCGATGAACAAGGTCAAGGCGGCCAGCAAGTATCACCAGGCCGCCAGGTTCTGATGGGGAGAGGAAGGCCGAGGCCGGTACGCCACCTTAACCTTCCTCTGACTCTGAAAAGACAACAACAAAAACCACGCGCTTAGCGCTTTTGGCTACTTCAACACCCCGGGCGCCTGCGTGCTTCCGGGGTGTTTTCTTATGGGCTAGCGCCCCAGCGTCAGCGCCAGATACAGCGCATAAAGCCCGCCGTTCACCAGCAGCGCCCACAGCACGACCCCGCCCTTCTTCGCGTTGAAACGCAGCCACGCAGCCGCCGCGAGCGTGATAAAAACGCCCGTCATCACCTCCACACGCGGCTCCCACGGCGTCAGCATGATGCCGATACCCGGCAGCAGCGTCCCCTGGAACACCATTGCGCCGGTGATGTTGCCGAACGCCAGCGTATCCTTGCCGCGCCGCGCCCAGATGATGCTGTTGACCTTCTCGGGCAGTTCGGTTGCGATCGGAATGATGATCAGCGAGAGCAGCAACGCCGATATCCCCAGCACTCGCGAGACCCCTTCCACGCCGGCGATAAAACCTTTCGCACCGCCAACCAGCAACACCACGCCCAGAATCATCTGCAAGACGATGCTCGCAAGCGAGGTAGGCAACCCGAAGCGCGAGATCAGCAGCCGCTCGGGCGCCTCGGTGCCGTGGCCCTTTTCGACAAGACTGGCGGACGCACGGAACGTCGTCACCACATACGTGACATACACGCCGACCAGTCCCGCGGCAAACAGCGCGCGCACTTGCCATGCGTGATGCGGCACGAACATGGCGGCCGCCGCGATCAGGAAAGCACAGAGGAAAAAGTTGAGATCGCGGGTGAAGCCGCTATGTTCGGGCGCAACGATCCCTTTGAGGCCCCGCGTCTTGAGCACGGCGACGGCCATCAGGCACGTCGACAAGGTCGCCAGCATCAATGGTGCGCCGAGGATCGCGCCCACGCCGATTTCCTCGTTCACCGCGCGGCTGGCCGTGCCGCCCATCAATGCGATGATTGGCACGGTGGTTTCCGGCAGCGCCGTGCCGATAGCCGCGAACAGCGAACCGGTGACCCCTTCGGAGATGCCGAGCTTTTCGCCGAGATGTTCGAGCGCGTTGGTGAAGAGTTCCGATGCCGCCAGGATCACCACGAGCATCAGCGCGAGTTGCAGGAAAAGCAGCGTCATGCGGCACCTCGCGATGAAGCCGGCGAGCAGGTGACGCAATGGGAGTGGCAGAACAACGGCGGAGAAACCGGCGAACTCGAGATATGGCCTGGGGCGGATGTAGGGTGTTTTTGTTTTGGAGACACGATGATTTCACGGTCGGACGTCAGCGAACCAGGGTGCAATCCCGCGCCGTCCGACCGTGAACGACAAGATGCACCCATGGTCTCGCCAAACCTGACCGGTCGAACGCGCCACGGCTAACAAGCCGAGTATGTTGACGCGTCCTCCTCCCATTGCGGAAGGAAGGCTACTCCCCAAAGACGGCCACGAGTTTAGCGTGCGTCGGTGGATTAGGCAACCGGCCGCCGGGATGTTCAAAAAACTGTCACAGGCCCATATGCATATCCCGAATCGGTCGTTGTAGCGGAAATAACGGTTCAGTAAGCTACGGCCCCGCAGGCCCATTCGTTGCACGGGCGCGTCCGACGAAGCCCACCGTACAATAAGCTGCAACTGCCAAACAAGAAACGTCTGACTGACTAACTAACACTGACGACCACGTTCGTAACGGGAGATCTCATGCGCTTCAGAATGCTCGCAGCCGCTGTACTGGCCATCGCGCCGGTGCTCGCGATCGCGAAACCGCTCACTGTGTGCACCGAGTCGAGCCCGGATGGCTTCGACGTCGTGCAATTCAATTCGCTGGTGACGACCAACGCATCGGCGGATGTGATCTTCAACACGCTAGTCTCCTACGATGAAGTCGCGAAAAAGGTCACGCCCGCGCTCGCCGTGAAATGGGACGTGAGTCCCGACGGCCTGACCTACACGTTTCATCTGCGGCCGAACGTGGCGTTCCAGACTACGGACTACTTCACGCCGTCGAGAAAACTGAGCGCCGACGACGTGGTGTTCTCGTTCGACCGCATGCTCTCCGACAGCAATCCGTGGCACAAGGTGGCGGGTGCGAGCGGCTTCCCGCACGCGCAATCCATGGGCCTGGTCAAGCTGATCAAGTCCGTCTCCAAAGTCGATGACAACACGGTCAAGTTCGAGCTCAACACGCCGAACGCGACCTTCGTGCCCATCCTCACCATGGGCTTTGCATCGATCTATTCGGCCGAATACGCCAGCCAGTTGCTCAAGGCCGGCCACGAAACCGACCTGAACGCGAAGCCGATCGGCACCGGTCCGTTCGTGCTGAAGAGCTACACGAAAGACGCCGTGATCCGTTACGACGTGAACCCGACGTACTGGGGAGCGAAGCCTAAAGTGGACCGGCTGATCTACGCCATCACGCCCGACGCCTCCGTGCGCGCGCAGAAAATCAAGGCGGGTGAATGCCAGATCGCGTTGTCGCCGAAGCCGCAGGACGTGCTCGACGCGCAGAAGGACAGTTCATTGAAAGTGGTCGAGACGCCGGCGTTCATGACGGCGTTCGTCGCATTGAACACGCAGAAAAAGCCGCTCGATAACCCCAAGGTGCGTCAGGCGTTGAACATCGCCTTTGATCGTACGACGTACCTGAAGACCGTCTTCGAAAACACGGCCACGCCCGCTGTGAATCCGTACCCGCCGAATACGTGGAGCTATGACAAGCAGATCACGCCGTATCCGTATTCAGTCGATCGCGCGAAGAAGCTGCTCGCCGACGCAGGCTTCCCAAACGGTTTCGACACGACAATCTGGGTGCGTCCGAACGGCAGCGTGCTGAACCCGAATCCGAAGGTGGGCGCCGAGTTGCTGCAGGCGGATCTGGCGAAGATCGGCGTGAAGGCACAGGTGAAAATAATCGAATGGGGTGAGCTGATCAAGGAAGCGAAGCAGGGTCAGCACGACATGTTGTTCATGGGCTGGGCCGGCGACAACGGTGATCCGGATAACTATCTATCGCCGCTATTTAGCTGCGCCGCAGTGCGCTCGGGCATCAACTTCGCGCGCTTCTGCGATCCAACGCTGGACCGGTTGATCGATGAAGGCAAGGCGACCGCGGATATAGGCAAGCGGACCAAGGCTTATACCGAAGCGCAGCAGATTATCCATGACCAGGCGCTGTGGATTCCGCTTGGCTATCCGACCGCGTCAGCAATCACGCGCGGCAATGTCAGCGGATATCGGGTGAGTCCGTTCGGACGGCAGAACTTCGCTACCGTCGTGGTTCAATAGTCGTTGCTTTGATTCACTGAAGAAGCCGGGCGCGCAAACGCCCGGCTTTTTTACTTTGGCGAGAAACGGATCACGCCGTCTTCATCATGGGTATGGCGAACGAGTTCGCCTGCAAGCCAGAGCAAATGCAAATGCGCCAGCGCTTCGCCGAGTGCGAATGTCATCTGGTGTACATCGAGTGGACGCTTGAACATGAGCGGCACAATGTCAGCGGCGCTTTGCGGTTTGATCGCGCAGGCCTCGCGTACTTCCGCCAAGCGAGCCGCGTGATGATCCCGAAGCTGCCCGATGCGCGTATGCATGCCGCGAAACGGCTTGCCATGCGAAGGGAGCACGAGGGTATCGGCGGGAAGAGATTCGTAGCGGCCCAGTGAACCGAGGAACAGCGCGAGCGGATTGCCCTCCGGTTCAATAGCAAACACCGAGACGTTAGTCGAGATGCGCGGCAGCACCATGTCGCCGGAAATCAGCACCTTCGTCTGAGCGCAGAAGAACGCGCAATGTTCAGGGGAATGGCCGAACCCTGTCACCACTTCCCACTCACGGCCGCCAATCTTGACCTTGTCACCATCCCGCAGGCGACGATAAACCGGCGGAATAGATGGCACGAGCTTCGGGTAATACGCATCGCGCTTACGCAGCGCTTCGAGCGACGCCGGGTCCGTCATTCCATGCCGGGAGAAGTGCCGTGCCGCGCGCTCGCCGCCCGCGTCGGAGCCATCGCCGGCCGACATCACGCGGCCCATGGCGTACTCGCCCAGCGACATCCAGAGCCTGACCGGGTCCCATCGTTTCTTCTCGCCGCCATTGCAGATCCAGTCTGCAAGACCGAGGTGGTCTGGGTGGCAATGCGTGACAAGCACGCGCAGCACCGGCAGGCCGTCGAGCAGCGTGTCGAAGGTGCGCTCCCAGTTCGCCCGGATCGTTTCGTCTGAAATGCCGCAATCGATAATGGTCCAGCCCGCCACGCCGTCGATCTCGTCACGCATAACCCATAGATTGATGTGATCGAGCGCAAACGGCAACGGCATGCGCACCCAGAACACGCCGGGCGTGACTTCCATCGCGTGGCCGCTCTCAGGAAGACGGTCTGCGAAAACGTAATCGAGTTGCTGTTCGAGCGGGTTCATGCGGTCGGCTCTCCGGGTTGTCAGTGGTTGCATTGCCGCCAAGTTGACGCTAACGTTAACCTGCATTTTAACGTCGACTTCAGAAAAGCGCTGGGAACCTTGTAATTCAA
Source organism: Caballeronia sp. LjRoot34 (assembly GCF_964253815.1). Taxonomy (NCBI): domain Bacteria; kingdom Pseudomonadati; phylum Pseudomonadota; class Betaproteobacteria; order Burkholderiales; family Burkholderiaceae; genus Caballeronia; species Caballeronia sp. LjRoot34. The sequence goes on along the minus strand of NZ_CAXUSB020000001.1, from coordinate 175,420 downwards.
TGACAGACACGCGCTACACCATCACCGAACTGGCACGCGAATTCGAGATCACGCCGCGCGCGATCCGGTTCTATGAGAACCAGGGGTTGCTCACGCCGGCGCGCGAAGGAACGAACGGCATGCGCCGCGTATATTCGGCGCGCGAGCGCACGCGGCTCAAGCTGACGCTGCGCGGCAAGCGGCTTGGGTTCACGTTGCTGGAGGTGAGGAGGCTGCTCGATCTCTATGATTCACCGACCGGGACCGACACCCAGTTGCATGCGTTTCTCGACACCATCGCGGCGCATCGTGCAGTTTTGGAGCGGCAACTGGACGACCTGAACGCAACGCTCGCCGAGCTCGCCGTGTACGAAGCGCAAGGGCGTGCACTGCTTTCAACGAACGCTGAAAAACGCACGCGCAAGGCGGCAATGGCGACTGAATCCGCGGATACAAGCGGGAAGAAAAGCGCGAAGGTGCCGTGAGTTCGTAACAGGCAAGGACTGCCTTCGCTCACGAACCAAAAACGTCCGGCGATACAATGTCGGCCGGATTCAAAGCCCGGTCTGACACTTATAGATAACGTCACCACGTCACGCGACACCACACGAAGTGCAGGGTCGATATGAATCACTTTCCCAAGTTACTGTCGTCGCAGATTGGCTTCGATGTCGCGGAAACGCTGCTCGAAGGCTTCGACCGTCACTATCGCGTGTTTCGCGATGCGGCCATCGCGGCGAAGGGGCTATTCGAGGCCGGCGACTGGCACGCGCTGCAGCGGCTCGCGCGTGAGCGCATCACGTCGTACGACGATCGGGTGGAAGAGTGCGTGATGCGTCTGGAAGACGAGTACGACGCCGAGCACATAGACGATGAAATCTGGCAGCAGATCAAGTTGCATTACATCGGCTTGCTGACGTCGCACCGGCAGCCCGAGTGCGCTGAAACGTTCTTCAATTCGGTGTGCTGCAAGATCCTGCATCGCTCGTACTTCAACAACGACTTTATTTTCGTGCGGCCGGCTATTTCGACGGAGTACATCGAGAACGACGAACTCGCGGCCAAGCCGACCTATCGCGCGTATTACCCGAGTAAAGACGGGCTCGCCGCGACGCTGGAGCGGATCGTGACGAACTTCCAGCTTGAGCCGCCGTTCGAGGATTTGCAGCGCGACGTTCAATGCGTGATGCAAGCCATTACCGAAGCGTTCGGCGAGTTCAAGGCTGCGCCTAACTTTCAGATTCACGTGCTGTCGTCGCTGTTCTTTCGCAACAAGGCGGCGTACATAGTGGGCCGGATCATCAACGGTGATCTGGTCGTGCCTTTCGCCGTGCCCGTGCGTCACGCATTACCCGGCCTGCTCGCGCTCGATACGGTCCTGCTGCAGCGCGAACAACTGCTGATCATCTTCAGCTTCTCGCATTCGTACTTCCTGGTGGATATGGAAGTGCCGTCGGCGTATGTGCAGTTCCTGCGCTCGATCATGCCGGGCAAACCGAAGGCGGAAATCTATACGTCGGTGGGATTGCAGAAGCAAGGCAAGAACCTGTTTTATCGCGACTTGCTGCATCATCTCTCCCATTCCAGCGATAAATTCGTCATCGCGCCCGGCATCAAGGGGCTTGTGATGCTGGTGTTCACGCTGCCTTCGTTTCCGTACGTGTTCAAGCTGATCAAGGACACCTTCCCGCCGCCGAAGGAAACCACGCGCAAGAAGATCCAGGACAAATATCAGCTCGTCAAACGCCATGATCGTCTTGGGCGCATGGCCGATACGCTCGAATATTCCAGCGTCGCGTTGCCGCTATCGCGCCTCGACGATGCGCTGCTGAAAGAGCTCACCAAAGAGGTCCCTTCAATGATCGAATACGAAGGCGATAACCTCGTGATCAGGCATCTGTACATCGAGCGCCGCATGACGCCGTTGAACCTGTATTTGCAGAACGGCACGCTGTCGGAAATCGAGCACGGCATCAAGGAATATGGCGACGCGATCAAGGAACTGATCCAGGCGAACATCTTCCCCGGCGACATGCTCTACAAGAATTTCGGCGTCACGCGCCACGGCCGCGTGGTGTTCTATGACTACGACGAGATCGAATACCTGACCGACTGCAATGTGCGCCGAGTGCCGCAAGCGCGCAACGAGGAAGACGAGATGTCGGGCGAGCCGTGGTACACCGTCGGGCCGCATGACATCTTCCCCGAAACCTACAATACGTTCCTGCTCGGCGACCCGCGCGTGCGCGACGTGTTCATGAAACATCACGCCGATTTCTTCGACCCCGCTCTCTGGCAAAAGCACAAGGAACAGATCCTCAACGGCGAGCTCGCCGACTTCTTCCCGTATGAACGCAGCATCCGTTTTTGCGTTCGTTATCCTGAGCGTTTTCTGGACGGTGCACCCGCAGCACGCGCCGCTTGAAACCTATCCGCACTGAATGCCATGCCCAACATCGACAACACCGACGCACCTGAAAGCCAGGACAATAACCCGCTCTCGCACCTGTTCGATAACAACCTGAAGTGGGTCGATCGCAAGCTCTCGGAAGACGCTGAGTACTTCTCTCGCCTCGCGCACCAGCAAGCGCCCGAATATCTGTGGATCGGCTGCTCGGACTCGCGCGTGCCGGCCAACCAGATCATCGGCTTGCCGCCGGGCGAAGTGTTCGTGCACAGGAACATCGCGAACGTGGTCGTTCACTCGGACCTCAACTGCCTGTCCGTGATCCAGTTCGCGGTCGACCTGCTGAAGGTCAAGCACATCATGGTCGTCGGGCACTACGGCTGTTCCGGCGTAGGCGCGGCGCTCGTGAGCCGGCGCGTCGGCCTGGCCGATAACTGGCTGCGTCACGTGGAAGACGTGCGCGACAAACACTCCGCGCTGCTGGAAGAATGGCCGATGGGCGTCGCGAGAAATCGCCGGCTGGTGGAGCTGAATACCATCGAACAGACGGTGAACGTGTGCCATACGACCATCCTGCGCGATGCGTGGGCGCGTGGTCAGGAGATCACCGTACACGGCTGGACCTACGGCGTGCATGACGGCCGTGTGCGCAACATGGGCATGATGATCGGCGGGTCGGAGGAAGTCGAACCGACCTACCAGCGATGCATCGCGGCGCTGGCGCGCGGTGGGGCGCATTCATCGGAGAACGATGTGCTCGCCTCCGATGCCGCCCGTCTCGGCGATGTCCCGGCTATTGTGAAAGGTGTGATCAAGGAGCTGAAACATGACTGATTTCGTAGATGATCCCGTGGTGATCGTGTCGGCTGTCCGTACGCCGATGGCCGCTTTTCAAGGCGACTTCGCCACGGTGACAGCACCGCAACTCGGCTCGGTGGCAATCCGCGCCGCGGTTGAACGGGCCGGGCTTACGCCCGGGCAGATCGAAGAAGCCGTGATGGGTTGCGTGCTGCCCGCCGGACTCGGTCAGGCGCCTGCGCGGCAAGCCGCGCTCGGCGCAGGCCTGCCGCTGTCCGTCGGCAGCACCACGGTCAACAAGATGTGCGGCTCGGGCATGCGCGCCGCCATGTTCGCGCACGACATGCTGCTGGCCGGCTCGGCGGACGTGATTGTCGCGGGTGGCATGGAGAGCATGACCAATGCGCCGTATTTGTTGCCCAAGGCGCGCGGCGGCATGCGCATGGGTCACGGCCAGGTGCTCGATCACATGTTCCTCGATGGCCTTGAAGACGCGTACGAAAAGGGCCAGTTGATGGGCGCGTTCGCGGAACAATGCGCCGGGTCATATAAATTTTCGCGGGAAGCGCAGGACGCGTTTGCGGTGGAGTCGCTGCGTCGCGCGAAGCGGGCCAACGAAGACGGTTCATTCGATTGGGAAATCGCGCCCGTCACCGTTGCAGGACGCAAGGGCGATACCGTCATCGATCACGATGAGCAGCCGTTCAAGGCGAATATCGACAAGATTGCGACGCTCAAACCCGCGTTCGCGAAAGATGGCACGGTGACGGCTGCCAATGCATCGTCTATTTCCGATGGCGCCGCCGCACTCGTGATGATGCGGGCATCGATGGCGAAACGGCTCGGCGTCACGCCGCTCGCGCGGGTCGTCGGACACAGCACTTTCGCGCAGGAACCGGCGTTGTTCACGACTGCGCCTGTTGGTGCGATCCGCAAGCTGCTGGATAAAAACGGCTGGCGCGCGAACGAAGTCGATCTCTTCGAGATCAACGAAGCGTTTGCCGTCGTCGCGATGGCTGCCATGCGGGAACACGACCTGCCCCACGACAAGGTCAACGTCAACGGCGGCGCTTGCGCGTTGGGACATCCGATCGGCGCATCGGGCGCGCGGATTCTCGTTACGCTGATCGGCGCATTGCGTCAGCGCGGATTGAAACGCGGCGTGGCGAGCTTGTGTATCGGCGGTGGGGAAGCGACGGCGATGGGTATCGAACTGGTTTAGAGCATCGTGCAGGAGAACGTCATGAAAACCGTATTGATCGTGGGTGCATCGCGCGGACTCGGCCACGAATTCGCGCGAGGATATTGCCGCGATGGCTGGCGCGTGCTCGCCACCGCTCGCGATGCCGCGTCGCTGGAAGCACTCAACGCCATGGGCGCAAAAACCTTCTCGCTCGACACAACTCAACCTGAGCAGATCGCCGCGCTCGGCTGGCAACTCGATGGCGAGAAACTGGATGTCGCGATCATCGTGTCGGGCGTCTATGGTCCGCGAACTGAACACGTGGAAACCGTGCTGCCGGAGGATTTCGATCAGGTCATGCACACCAACGTCCGCGGTCCGATGCAACTGCTGCCCACTCTCCTGCCGCTCACCGACGCCGCGCATGGCGTGCTCGCGGTACTGTCGAGCAAGATGGGCGGTATCGCGGAGATGAACGGGACGGCGGGATGGCTGTATCGCGTGAGCAAGGCGGCAGTGAATGCGGCGTTGAAGGCGACATCGCTGGAAGCGCGCGGCTCGACTTGCATCGCGTTGCATCCGGGATGGGTGCGCACCGGGATGGGCGGCGCGTCGGCGGCGATCGAACCGGCGCACAGCATCTCCGGAATGCGCGCGGTGATTGCAGCGGCTGCGGCGAACCCTAAAAAATTCAACGGCTCGTTCGTCCAGTACGACGGTACGCCGCTCTCGTGGTGAACGCCGTATATTAGTAAGGCATCCGAAGTTAGCGTTTCAATCAAACGCTCAATCAACCGTTCGTCAACCGAAAAGGACATGAAGTGGCGTATCAAGTACATGGTGTGGCGTCATCGGGGAATTGCTACAAGGTCCGGCTTGCGCTCGAACAACTGAGCAGGCCGTATGTCTGGCATGAAGTCGACATGATGAACGGCGCCACGCGCACCGAAGCGTTTCGTCAGCTGAATCCGAACGGCAAGGTTCCAGTGCTGCAGATCGATGAGCACACGTGCCTGTTCGAATCGGACGCGATCCTGTATTACCTCGCTGAAGGCACGCCGTTGCTGCCCACGGACCGTCTCTCGCGGGCGCGCGTCCTGCAATGGATGTTCTTCGAGCAGTACAGCCACGAACCCAACATCGCGGTTGCGCGCTTCATCCTTCAGTTCGTCAAACATCCTGACGATCCTCGCCTGCCCGAGAAAACCGCTGGCTCGTATCGTGCGCTCGACGTGATGGAGACGCATCTCGCGACGCGGACGTATTTCGTCGATGAGCAATACACCATCGCGGACATTGCGCTGTATGCGTACACCCATGTCGCCGATGAAGCCAACCTCGACCTCGGCCGGTATCCGGCCATTCGCGCATGGCTTGCGCGCGTGAAAGCGCAGCCGCGGCACATCGAAATGCCCGGTGTCGACGTATGACACAAGTAGTGGAATGCCCTTGTGGCGGCGCGTCGCCGGGGTCGAGCAATGCGAAACGCCCGCCTCGCTACGCGGATTGCTGCGGGCGGTTCATAGAAGACGGCGCGCCGGCGGGCAACGCCATGGAACTGATGCGTTCGCGCTACAGCGCCTACGTGCTTGGCAACACGGCGTATTTGCGCGCGACCTGGGCCGAGAAAACCTGCCCCCGTGACCTGGAAACCTCCGCCGATCCCACCACCCGATGGCTCGGCTTGCGGATAAAACGCCACACGCCCGTTGACGCAGATCACGCCGAGGTCGAATTTGTCGCGCGCTACAAGCTTGGCGGCCGGGCGTTCCGGCTGCATGAGACGGGCCGGTTCGAACGCGATGCTGCCGGGTTGTGGCGTTATGTCGACGGTGATCTTCGCGATTAGAACGCCGTAGCCGCAAATTTCGCTGCATCGCGGCAATAATTTCCTTAACGTCTGCTTTCGCCTAAAAATTAGCGTGCCGCGCGGGTACTTTCTAATTGCGCCTATTCATTTTGTCCGGGTACTCTAGCTTTTCGCCAGTCGCTGGAGAATGATATTAAGTTGCTGTTTCATAAGCCAAATATCTGTCAGCGCGCCGGTGTTGCGTATTGAAGCCCATTGTCTTGTCTATTCGGGACATGACTTGACGATCCGACCAGCGATACTGATTGACAGTACAAACGTCCGGATCGATGGATTGTGACAATAAGCTGGCTCGTGCTTTGGGAAATCAGCCGGGTCGAGAAGCGGATGGGGTTTCGGGGATGGCATTTAGGCAAGTGTTGTCAGGCTGTGTCGTGGTGTGTGCGCTCGCGGCGGTGTCCGCCTCGGCGCTTGCAGAGCCGTTTCCGGGCGCGCAGCAGTACGCGAACCTCGAGGCACCCGCCTTCGGCACGGCGCCGCCATCGTTCGACCCATCGCTTCCCGTTGTCGACGCGAACCTCAACGAGTCCGTCATCGAAGTACCTTCAGGCGACGTCTCGCTTGAAACCACCATCTTCAAACCTGACGGCCCGGGTCCTTTCCCGATGGTCGTCTTTAATCATGGCAAGCTCCCTGGCAATGCGCATGAGCAGCCGCGCGCGCGTCCGATTGCGCTTGCGCGTGAATTCGTGCGCCATGGTTATGTGGTTGTCGTGCCGAATCGCCGTGGCTTTGCGGAATCGGGCGGCGAATATACCGGTAACGGTTGTGATGTCGAAGCCAACGGTTTCACGCAGGCGCGCGACGTGGCGGCCACGGTGGCTTACATGGACAAGCAACCGTTTGTCGACAGCCAGCACGTGGTGGTGGCGGGCGCTTCGCATGGCGGGCTGGTGACCATGGCGTATGGCGCGCGCGATGCGCTTGAGGAAAAAGGGGTGCGTGGTCTCATCAATTTCTCTGGTGGTCTGCGTCAGGACGAGTGTCCTGGCTGGCAGAAAAACCTGACCAGCGCGTTTGGTGAATACGGTGAGCATGTGAAGTTGCCGTCGTTGTGGATGTACGGGAGCAACGACTCCGTGTGGCAGGGCGACTTGCCTGATGAAATGTTTGCGTCGTATAGCGCGCACGGTGCGAGGGCCGACATGGTCGATTTCGGCGCGTATAAGAACGATGCGCATCGGCTGGTTGGGGATCGTGATGGTGTCGCGATCTGGTGGCCGCGCGTGAAGGCGTTCCTTGAGGATGTCGGTATGCCGACGGATCGGCAATATCAGGTTTCGGATCCGCGGGAGCCATCGCCGACGGGTTATGCGACTGTCGATGCGGTGACTGCGGTGCCGTTCCTTGATGAGCGGGGCCGTGAGGGTTACCAGAACTTTCTGCATCAGTATTCGAGCCGCGCGTTCGCGGTGTCGGATTCGGGTGCGTGGTCGTGGGCGGAAGGGGGTGACGACCCGATGGCGGTGGCATTGAACGGGTGCCAGAAGCAGAGCAGCGATCCATGCCGGTTGTATGCCGTTAATAACGCCGTGGTATGGAAGGATCGGAATGTTGCGCAGACGCAGACAGCCTCACGATGAGGGGCCTTTGAGTCAGCCAAAGGCTGGTGGCTGGTTTTTTGGGGGGTGGTCGGGCGGGGTTAGTGCTGAGGGTTAGGTTTCCAGGGTTAGTGGTCGGGGTCAATGCCGGGTTGGTGCTTTCGGCGTTAGCGGTCAGGGTCAATGCCGGGTTGCTGCTTTCGGCGTTAGCGGCCTGCGAGAGTCGGATTTTCTCTTTATCACTATTAGCCACTGTGCGTGGCGGCACGTCATTTCTTTGTCCAAAGCGACAAAGAAACGAAGCAAAGAAAACGCTTTCAACCACGCTACCCTAAGTGTCCACAGCGTGCAGTTTCTATTCATGGGTGCCCCAAAAGCACGGTGCTCGCCAGAGCGGAGGATGTGTGAACCCCTCCTTCTCCGAACACGGATACCCACACGCTTCGCCATCAGTGATTGAACCTGCCCAAGGGGCACCCCGCGCTATCCGCGGACGACCACCCTCCAAATTTGTATGCGCCTCGAACCACGCCGCCAACCTACCCGGTAATAAAGCCACAAAATATGTAAGGCCGTAACCGACGAAAATAACCGCGGAAGCACGCAGTCAGCTCACCAAAAACTGAAACACTAAACACGCATCGAGCCGCTAGGCACCGAGCCGTGATCTACGAATATGACCGCACGAACCAGGCCGCGGACCCATCAAAAAACACGGCCGGCAGAACGCGTGAGGCCGTGCTGGTCCCTTGGCAACGCGTGCTTGCCCGAGAGCGTACGGGGCGAAGCGTGTTCGTGTCAGGATTCGCGAGAAGGAGGGTTTCACACATCCTCCGCTCTGGCGAGCACCGTGCTTTTGGGGCACCTATGAATAGAAACTGCACGCTGTGGACACTTAGGGTAGCGTGGTTTAAAAGCGTTTTCTTTGCTTCGTTTCTTTGTCGCTTTGGACAAAGAAATGACGTGCCGCCACGCACAGTGGCTAATAGTGATAAAGAGAATATCCAACTCTTGCAGACCACTAACGCGGAAAGCAGCAACCCGGCATTGACTCCGACCACTAACGCCGAAAGCACCAACCCGGCATAGACCCCAACCACTAACCCCAGAACCGACCAACCCAGCACCGCCACCGACCACCAACCCCAAAACCTAGCATCAACCCCGACCGCCACGCCGAAACCCACGAGTAACCAACCATCCCCCACCCCATCCCCCGCCCGAGTGCGAACGGAAAATAGGCGAAATAGCCCCTAAACCCGACCAAGACCCTCCACGATAAGCGAAGTTAGCCGCATCGCCGCGCAATCGCCCAACGCGTCCCACGCCCGCCGGAGGCACCATGGGCTCCTAAAATCGAATCCCGCGACAAATTTAGAGATAATTGGTGCTCAGCGAAACACCGTGTCGCGTACATCGAGAAACCCCAATGACCGATGCAATGAACCTGCAGCGCCTGAAAGTCACCGTCGACGGCTACGTCGCACGCGTCACGCTCGATCGCCCCGACGTCCGCAACGCCTTCGACGAAGCCACCATCGTCGAATTGACCGCAGCTTTCCGCGCGCTCGCCGACGACTCCGCCATCCGCGTCATCATCCTCGCCGCGAACGGCCCCGCATTCTGCGCAGGCGCCGACCTCAACTGGATGAAACGCATGGCGGCGTACTCGGACGCAGAAAATCGCGCCGATGCACTCGGCCTCGCCACCATGCTCAACACGCTCTACACCTGCAACAAACCCGTGATCGCGCAGGTCCAAGGCGACGCGTACGCAGGCGGCATGGGCCTTGTAGCCGTCGCCGATATTGCAATCAGCGCAGAATCAGCGCACTTCTGTTTATCGGAGGCTAAGCTCGGCTTGATGCCCGCCACCATCGCGCCCTACGTGATCAGGGCAATCGGCGCGCGCGCATCGCACCGATACTTCGTGACCGCCGAACGTTTCGATGCCGCCGAAGCACTGCGCATCGGCCTCGTGCATCAGGTCGTTGCAGCAGACGCGCTCGATGCCACCGTCGATGCAGTCGCAGCCGCGATCGCCGCCAACAGCCCGAATGCGGTGCGCGAGTGCAAACAACTGGTGGTCGATCTGGCGGACAAGGCGATCGATGAAACGCTGATCTCGGACACCGCCGACCGTATCGCACGAATTCGCGCCTCGGACGAAGGGCGCGAAGGCGTGCGCAGTTTTCTGGAAAAGAGCAAGCCGTCGTGGCTTGCCTGAATGTGATCGGGAGCGTTGCCAGAGTTCGCCCACGCGCATGATTGGCCGCTCCCCTGGAGTCGTTTTGAACCTGAATAACCAGCCAAAGCCTGCACCCGATGACTGGGTTGCACGCTCGCTACGCGCCGTATGGCATCCGTGTACGCAAATGAAACATCACGAGCGCACGCCGCTCGTGCCCATCGCTCGCGGCAAGGGCGCGTGGCTCTACGACCACGACGGCCATCGCTATCTCGATGCCATCAGCTCGTGGTGGGTCAACATCTTCGGCCACGCGAATCCTCACATCAATGCCGCGCTGAAGGACCAGCTCGACACGCTCGAACACGCGATGCTCGCCGGTTGCACGCACGAACCCGCCGTCCTGCTCGCCGAGCGTCTGCACACGCTGACGCAGCGCACGCTGGGCCATGCGTTCTTCGCGTCTGACGGCGCGTCGGCAGTCGAAATCGCGTTGAAGATGAGCTTCCACTTCTGGCGCAACAGCGGCCGCACGGAGAAGCGCGAATTCGTGTGCCTCGCGAACAGCTATCACGGCGAGACCATCGGCGCGCTCGGCGTAACCGACGTCGCGTTGTTCAAGGACGCCTACGATCCGCTGATTCGCCACGCGCACGTGGTGACATCGCCGGATGCTCGCCAGGCACGCGAAGGCGAGACGGCGCGCGATGTCGCCCAACGCGCGCTCGCCGATATGAAAACCCTGTTCGACGCCAAAGCCTCGCAGCTTGCGGCCGTGATCGTAGAGCCGCTCGTTCAATGCGCGGCCGGCATGGCGATGCACGATCCTTCGTATTTGAAGGGCTTGCGTGCATTGTGCGACGACTACGGCGTGCATCTCATCGCCGATGAAATTGCTGTCGGCTGTGGTCGCAGCGGCACGTTCTTCGCGTGCGAACAGGCTGCGATCTGGCCGGATTTCTTGTGTTTATCGAAGGGAATCAGCGGCGGGTATTTGCCGTTGTCCATCGTGCTGACACGCGATGAGATCTACGCCGCGTTCTACGATGACGACATGACACGCGGTTTCCTGCACTCGCATTCGTATACGGGCAACCCGCTCGCCTGTCGCGCCGCTTTGGCGACGCTCGACCTGTTCGACAGCGCAAACGTGCTTGAAGAGAACCACCGCAAATCGTCCGTGTTGCGCGCTGCGTTGGGGCCGCTTCAAGATCATCCGCACGTCAGGAATCTGCGGGAACGCGGCACGATCTTCGCGTTCGACGCCATCGTTGAAGACCCCACTCAAGCACGCTCATTCTCGCGGCGTTTCTTCGAGAATGCCTTGAAACACGAGCTATTGTTGCGACCGATAGGCAAGACCGTCTATCTGATGCCGCCGTACATCCTCAGCGATGACGAACTCGCGCTGCTCGCCGAACGCACGCGCACTGTCTTCGACGCCACGTTATCGGAGGCTGCATGAGCACTACATCGCCCGCTCTTTTCGAGACCCTGAAACAAGGCCTCGCCGATATCGAGCGCAACGGCTTGCGTCGTCGCCGACGCATCGCCGACAGCGCCTGCGCCGCTCACATGACGGTGGACGGACGCGAGATCATCGGCTTTGCGAGTAACGATTATCTCGGCCTCGCGGCTCATGGAACCTTGCGCGAAGCACTTGCCGAAGGCGCGCAAAAATATGGCGCGGGCAGCGGCGGATCGCATTTGCTCGGCGGCCATTCGCGCGCGCATGCGCAGCTTGAAGATGACCTCGCGGCGTTCTCCGGTGGTTTCGTCGACCAGGCGCGCTCGCTGTATTTCAGCACAGGCTACATGGCGAATCTCGCGACACTGACTACGCTCGGCGCTGTGAGTAAGTCAGGCGGTCGCGACACGCTGATGTTCTGCGATGCGTTGAACCATGCATCACTGATCGATGGCGCGCGTTTGTCCCGTGCGCAAATTCGCATCTATCCTCATGCCGACGCAGAAGCGCTCGGCGCCCTGCTGGAGGCATCGGCGAATGAGGGCGGCACGAAGATCATCGTGACGGATTCGGTATTCAGCATGGACGGCGATATCGCCCCGCTTGGCTCGCTGCTCGAGCTGGCGGAGCGTCACGGCGCGTGGCTGGTTGTCGACGACGCGCACGGCTTCGGCGTGCTCGGTCCGCAAGGTCGCGGTGCGCTGGCTGAGGCCGCGTTGCGCTCGCCGCATCTCGTGTACGTCGGCACGTTGGGCAAGGCAGCGGGCGTGTCCGGCGCATTCGTGATCGCGCATGAGACGGTGATCGAATGGTTCGTGCAGCGCGCGCGGCCGTACATCTTTACGACGGCATCGGCGCCGGCCGTGGCGCATGCGGTGTCTGCCAGTTTGAAGATTATCGAAGGACATGAAGGCGACGCAAGACGTGCCCGTCTCGCTACCCTGATTGACAGTACGCGTGCCATGCTAAAGCGCACGCGATGGTCGCCCGTAGATTCGCATACGGCAGTTCAGCCGTTGATTATTGGCGGCAATGAAGAGACGCTGAAGCTCGCCGCCGCCCTCGATGAATACCGCATGTGGGTGCCCGCAATCCGGCCGCCGACCGTGCCCGTTGGCACATCGCGTCTGCGCATTTCGCTCTCGGCCGCGCATAGCCACGACGACCTCGCGAAGCTCGACGACGCATTGCAAACCCTGAGCAATCGATCATGACCGCGCCACTCTCGCTCTTCGTCACCGGCACCGATACCGAGATCGGCAAGACGCTCGTTTCCGCCGCTTTGCTGCATGGTTTTGCCAAGCTCGGCCTGCGCGCCGCTGCGATGAAACCCATCGCGGCGGGCGCGTTCGAACGTGATGGCGAATGGCACAACGAAGACGCCGATCAACTCGATGCCGCCGCGAACGTTGCGCTGCCGCCATCGATACGTACGCCATTCCTGCTGAAGGAAGCCGCCGCGCCGCATATCGCGGCGGCGCGCGAGAACGTGTCGCTGGATATTGCGCGCATCGTGGAGGCGCACCAGTTCGCCGTTCAGCAAGCAGACGTGGTCGTGGTGGAAGGCGTGGGCGGATTCCGCGTACCGCTCACCGATGTCCATGACACCGCCGACCTCGCGTTCGCATTAAACCTGCCGATTGTGCTGGTGGTCGGCATGCGGCTCGGCTGCATCAGCCACGCGTTGCTGAGCGCTGAGGCTATAGCAGCGCGTGGGCTGCGTCTGGTGGGCTGGGTGGCTAACCAGATCGATCCCGCCATGCTGTTTCCCGCTGAAAACATCGAGGCAATCCGGCTGCGGCTGGACAGTCAATACAATGCGCCATTGCTCGGCACGATTCCCCGCCTCACGCCGCCGGATGCGCGCGCGGCTACGCCTTATCTAGATACCTCCCTGCTGCTGGACACACTTCGTTCAGCCGGCGCGGACCAGTAATTCATCGTTATCTGCACAATGAAAAGGATCCTCACATGACGCAAGTGCAATCCACCGAAAAGACAACGCAGTCCTCCGCTCAACCCGCCGCACCGCAAACGCTGGCGCGCTGGCGCGTGGCGGATATCGTCGCGCTCTACGACCTGCCGTTCAACGACTTGATGTTTCGCGCGCAGGCTGTGCATCGCGAACATTTCGATGCCAACACAGTTCAGCTCTCCACGCTGCTGTCGATCAAGACCGGCGGTTGCCCGGAAGATTGCGCGTATTGCCCGCAGTCATCGCATCACGACACGGGGTTGAAGGCCGAAAAACTGATGGCCGTCGATGAAGTCCTGAAGGCCGCCGAAATCGCCAAGGCGAACGGCGCGACGCGGTTTTGTATGGGCGCGGCATGGCGCAATCCGAAGGACCAGCATCTGGAACCTATCGCCGACATGATTCGCGGCGTGAAGGCGATGGGCCTGGAAACCTGCGTGACGCTCGGCATGCTGGAAGCGCATCAGGCGGAACGTCTGCGCGACGCGGGGCTGGATTACTACAACCATAACCTCGATACATCGCCGGAGTTCTACGGCCAGATCATCTCGACGCGCACGTATCAGGACCGACTGGATACGCTTGAACATGTCCGCGATGCCGGTATCAACGTATGTTGCGGCGGGATTGTCGGCATGGGCGAAACGCGGCGTGAACGGGCCGGACTGATCACGCAACTGGCGAACATGGAGCCGTATCCGGAATCAGTGCCTATCAATAATCTGGTGCAGGTGGAAGGCACGCCGCTGACGGGTACCGCGCCACTGGACCCGTTTGAATTCGTGCGCACGATCGCGGTTGCGCGCATCACGATGCCCAAGGCAATGGTGCGGTTATCGGCGGGACGCGAGCAGATGGATGAAGCGCTGCAGGCGCTATGTTTCCTGGCCGGCGCGAACTCGATTTTCTACGGCGACCAGTTGCTGACGACGAGCAACCCGCAGGCTGAAGCCGACCGGAAATTGCTGGAGCGTTTGGGGATGCGCGCGGAAGCGTCGCAGCAGATGCAAGCGGCCGAGACTTGCGATGTGAAGTGCGGGCACGCGCAGGTGCAGTGATCGACAAGCGGCTTGATTCACTGATCCAAGCCGTGAAGGGTCAGGCAACATCCGGTTGATGTCCAGAATCCCCTGCGATCGTCAGATCCCGGGGGATTTTCATTTGCTCGCACGTTATCTACTCGCCATAAGAGGTAGAAAGATGCCCACTAAGCAGCTAAAACAAGCTTAAAAGGCAATAAACTACCTCTTAAAGTTAACAATACTTTAAAAGATATCTACTATAATCAGTAATAAATTGCCTCTTAACCTCGTATTTCGATTTAAGAGGCGTAATCTTGCCTACAAATGCAAACGTCGTTGTGAAGACAAGCCATACACCATCGGAACTCGAAGTCCAGGTCGGTGAAAGCCTGAAAAAACTCAGGCTGAGCCGAAACATCGACCAACAGACTTTGGCCGAGCGAGCGGGCATCAGCGCGCGTTCCCTCAGAAGTCTCGAGAACGGTGGCGGCTCCTCGCTTAAATCGCTGGTATCTGTACTCAGGGCGCTCGACCGGGACGATTGGCTCACGACCATCGCGCCAATTGCGACAGTCAATCCCATGACCATGGTGCGCAACGCTGCTCCACGCCAACGCGCACGCAAGCGCGCCGCCAAACCCCCGAAGTAATTTGAATTCGACCAGCAGGAGCCCGCCGTGAGTACGGAAAAGAATCAACCAGCGAAAAAGAAGGCGGCTCCGTACAAGCACGTTGACCGCGTCGAAGTGTTCTTGTGGGACCAGTTGATGGGCGCCGTCGCCCTCGATCCCGCGTACGGCTACTACGTGTTTGCCTACGCACCGGAGTTTGTAGACCGGGGCGTCGAGCCATCCCCGCTGCACATGCCGCTGAGCCTTGAACCATACCTTTTCGCCGACCTTCCAGACGCAACCTATAAGCGACTTCCCGCCCTCCTGAGCGACGCCTTGCCTGACGACTTCGGTAATGCGTTGATCAACCGCTACATGGCAGATCACGGTATTCCCGCGTCAGGCGTGACATCGATTGACCGCCTGGCGTACATGAGCAACCGCGCAATGGGCGCACTCACCTTTAGACCGGCACGCGGCCCGGCTCGGCACAAGCCGACGTCCATCCAGCTCAGTCACCTCGTCAATGAGGCCCGCAAAGCCGTCGCCGGAACAATCGACGACAATGACCACACGAGTGCCGCGCTTCGAAGCATTATCGACGTCGGTACCTCTGCTGGTGGCGCACGCGCAAAAGCCGTAATTGCCTGGAACCCGCTTACCAACGAGATTCGCTCGGGGCAGCTAGAGGCACCGGAAGGTTTTCAGCACTGGCTCCTCAAGTTCGACGGCATGGGCGAGGACAGTGAACTAGGTACACCGCAGGGATATGGGCGCATTGAGTACGCCTATCATCTGATGGCGCGTGCAGCGAACATGACCATGTCCGAGTGCCGGCTGCTTGAAGAAAGCGGCCGGGCGCATTTCATGACACGGCGCTTTGACCGGGAAGGAACCAACATCCGGCACCACATGCAGACGTTGTGCGCGCTCGATCACGTCGACTATAAGAAGAAGGGCACCAACGCGTACTCGCAGCTCTTCACTACCATGCGTCAATTGGATTTGCCCTATGCCGAGATGGAGGAAGCATTCCGTCGCATGGTGTTCAACGTGATGGGCCGCAACTGCGATGACCATACGAAAAACTTCTCGTTCCGGCTGCGACAAGGCGCACCGTGGGAACTGACTCCTGCCTACGACGTGACCTTCGCGCATAACCCGAACGGCGAATGGACAAACCAGCACCTCATGTCGGTGAACGGCAAGTTCAAGGGCTTTACTGAAGATGACCTGCTTGCCGAGGCGGAGCGTTTCGGGGTCGGCACTGCGCGAAACGTCATCAAGGAGGTGCGCCTGGCTATTACTTCCTGGCCGACTTTCGCAGAGCGAGCCGGCATAGCGGATAAACAAATGAAGGACATTGGGCGCCAACATTTGCTACTGCTGTAGCGGCGTCGCGAAATCTTTCGCGAGCGCTCGCGTCAAGCGGGCAGTACCTCGTTGGTATCGCCCCCCTCAATTCTTATCGACAATCACCTGATCGAACGTGCCGCCATCGGAGAAATGGGTTTGCTGCGCTTTCTGCCAGTTGCCGAAAACCTGCTCCACCGTGAACGTCTTGATCGGTTTGAATTCGCTTGCGTGCCTCGCCAGCACCTCGGCGTTACGCGGCCGCAGATGATGCTGCGCGATGATTTCCTGCGCCGCCGGGGTCCACAAATAGTCCAGGTACGCCTGCGCTTCCTTGCGCGTCCCACGCTTGTCGACGACCTTCGCAACCACCGCGACCGGCGGCTCGGCTAACAAACTCACCGACGGATACACAGCGTCGAAATCCTTTCCGCCCGCCCCCGTATCCATCAACGCGACTTCGTTTTCAAACGTCACCAGCACGTCGCCAATACCGCGTTGCGTGAATGTTGTCGTAGCACCTCGACCGCCCGTGTCCAGCACCGGCACGTTCTTGAAAATGGCTTTCTCGAACGCTTGAGCCTGTTCATCGGTTGCGCCCTGCTGCTTCTTGTAGCCCCATGCCGCCAGATACGCATAACGCCCGTTGCCCGACGTCTTCGGATTCGCGATCACGACCTGCACGCCGGGACGCGCGAGATCGCTCCAGTCCTTGATGTTCTTCGGATTGCCATGGCGCACGAGAAATACCATGGTGGTGGTGTACGGCACCGCGTTATTCGGCAGAAGCGTGCGCCAGTTAGCCGGCACAAGACCGCCGCGCTCGACCAGCAAATCGATGTCGTTCGGCTGGTTCATTGTGACAACGTCGGCCTGCAGACCCTGCATCACCGACAAAGCCTGCGCACTCGACGCCCCATGCGACTGGCGCACGGAAAGCGTCTCGCCGGTCTTCTGTTTATAGTCGGCAATAAACGCGGTATCGATGTCCTTGTACAACTCACGCGTGACGTCGTAAGAGACGTTGAGCAACGCCGTATCCGCGTGTGCCAACGTAGTAAGACCCAACGCCGCGATTGCTGCCCAGTGCTTCAAACCCGCCATACATCCCCCGATTGTTCGAATAGTGAAAACCGCTGCAAAGCGGCGATTCTATCGAAAAGCCGGGGCTTTAATGCATCGGACACCTCATCCATAAGCCGCCTGTTCGATGTGCTCGAAGTCGTCGAAGTGGTCCGACACATCGGGTTGCGCCGCGAAATGCGCCGGGGCCGCGCAATGAATCAAGGTATCGACGAAATATTTCGCGCGCGGCCACGGGCCGAACCCCGCTGCAGTGTTGATGTGCCCGGAATCGCCGAGATTCACGAACGCGCTGCCAAACTGGCTCGCGAGACGCATCGCCTGGTCGAAGGGCATCCACGGATCAGTCATGCTCGCAATCAGCACCGATGGCACCCCAAGGCGGCGCGGCTCGAGTGCCCCGGCGAACCGGAACTTGTCCGGACTGGCAGGCGCGACAAACAGCACGCCGGCCACGGCGTCGCCGGTCAGCCCTTGTGCGATCGCGTGCGCGGCCGCGAGACAACCGAAACTATGCGCGGCAAGAATCACCGGACCGCGGACGCTCGTCACCGTATCCGCGACGGATTGCGCCCACGCCTCGAGTTGAGGCGCGTCCCAGTCGGCTTGCTCGACGCGTCGTGACTTCGGTAATTGCCGTTCCAGCCAGGTTTGCCAGTGCGCGCCCTCGCTGCCGTGCAGACCGGGCACGGTCACGAGCCGCGGCGGCCAGGGGGATGTGCTGCATGAACTCATGTGAACCTCGCTGCTGGCTCGTAGCCAGCATGGTGAGGAACAATTCTGCTGCGTGAGCGCGTCCGCGCGAACCAAGTTTTCGTCATTTGGTTATCGGCGGCAATCGGACCATGCGGCGGCGTGGTTTCTCGCGCCGCGCGTGTTAATCGGCAAAACCGCGGCAAAACCCTGCGAAACCACGGCGAAACCGTAAAATAGGCTTAATTTCGGACACAATTCAACGATCAATCCGCGCCCTTACCCCGTGAATACGACCCTTCGATGAAGATCATTCTCTACGAACACCACGCCGAGGCCCCTCTCTGGCTCGACGATCTCTCCCGCGCGCTTCCCAGCGCCGATGTCCGCCTGTGGCAACCCGGCGACAACGCCCCCGCTGATTACGCGGTCGTCTGGCGTGCACCGCCCGAGTTGTTCGCGAACCGGCCGGATCTGAAGGCGGTGTTCAATCTGGGCGCGGGTGTCGATGCGATCCTTGAGGTCGAACGCAAGCAACCGGGCACCCTGCCGCCCAACGCGCTGCTCGTGCGCCTGGAAGACAGCGGCATGGGCCACCAGATGGTCGAATACGCGGCCCACACGGTGCTGCGTTACCTGCGCCGCCTGGACGAATACGATGCGCTCCAGCGCGAGCATCGCTGGCAAAAACTGCCGCCCTATGCGTTGAAGGATTTCACCGTCGGCGTGCTGGGCATGGGCGTTCTCGGCGCGCGGGTCGCGCGGGCGCTGACGGCGTTCGGCATGCCGGTGCGCGGTTTCAGCCGTACCAAGCGGGATATCGAAGGCGTCAAGACTTTCGCCGGCGACGAACAGTTCGAGAGCTTCCTCGACGGCACGAGAGTGCTCATCAACCTGCTGCCGCATACGCCGGATACCGAAGGCATCCTGAACAGGCACACGTTCGAACGGCTTGCACCCGGCGCGTATCTCGTCAACCTGGCGCGCGGCGGGCATCTTGTAGACGACGACCTGCTGCACGCCATGCAGACCGGCCAGATCGCCGCCGCGACACTCGATGTATTCCACACCGAACCGTTGCCGGACAATCATCCGTTCTGGCGCACGCCACGCCTCACGATCACGCCGCACATCTCCGCCGAAACGCTGCGCGAAGAAAGCATCGAGCAGATCGCGAACAAGATCATGGCGCTCACGCGCGGCGAGCCGATATCCGGCATAGTCGATGTGAAACGCGGTTATTGAGCTACAAGGATTTATAGGTATTCAAAGGAGACAGGCATGCTACCCGCCAAAGTGAAAATCGTCGAAGTGGGACCGCGTGACGGCCTGCAGAACGAGAAGGAATTCGTCGCGACCGACATCAAGATCGAACTGGTGAATCGGCTGGCAAACGCGGGTTTCCAGAACGTCGAATCGGTGTCCTTCGTCTCCCCGAAATGGGTGCCGCAAATGGCGGACGCCGCGGCTGTGATGGCCGGCATCGAGCGGCGTCCGGGCACGATTTACTCGGCGCTCACGCCGAACCTGCGTGGCTTCGAAGCGGCGCTGGAAGCGAAAGCCGATGAAATCGTCATCTTCGGCGCGGCCAGCGAAGCGTTCTCGCAGAAGAACATCAACTGCAGCATTGCGGAAAGCATCGCGCGCTTCGAACCCGTCGCGAAGGCGGCGAAAGAAGCGGGCCTGCGTTTGCGCGCCAGTATTTCGTGCGCGCTGGGTTGCCCGTATCAGGGCGACGTGCCAATTGATGCTGTCGTCGATGTCGTGCAACGCATGAAGGCGCTCGGCTGCGATGAAATCGACATTGCCGATACCATCGGCGTGGGCACCGCGGGCCGCACGCGCGAGGTGATGGCTGCGGTATCGAAGGTATTTCCACGCGAACGGCTCTCCGGCCATTTCCACGATACCTACGGTCAGGCGGTCGCGAATATCTATGCGTCGCTGCAGGAAGGCATCGAGATTTTCCACGCGTCCGTGGCAGGACTTGGCGGTTGTCCGTATGCGAAAGGCGCGACCGGCAACGTCGCGACCGAGGACGTGATCTTCATGCTCAACGGACTGGGTATTGAAACCGGCGTCGATCTCGACCAGCTCGTGGAGATCGGTGATTTCATTTCGCGGGCGATCGGCAAGCCGAGCGCGTCGCGAGTGGGACGCGCGTTGCTCGCGAAAAAACGCGATGGTCTGGCTGCCTGCGTTTGACGGCCGGCTCATTACTTTGGACCTTGGATAAAACACGATGAACGAAACACTCGACGCCCTGCCCGAATCCGCTCGCCGCGTGGCGCTCCTGCTGCAGGAACGCGGACACGCCAGTCCCGTCGTGATGCTCGCCGAGACCGGCAAGACATCGGCTGAAGCGGCGGCAGGCCTTGGCTGCTCCGTCGCGCAAATCGCCAAATCGATTCTGTTTCGCCGCAAGAAAGACGACGCGCCGGTACTCGTGATCGCCAGCGGTGTGAATCGTGTGGACGAGAAGAAAGTGGCCGAACGCGTAGGTGAACTCGCCCGCGCCGACGCCAGGTTCGTCCGCGAGAAAACCGGCTACGCAATTGGCGGCGTGTGCCCGATAGGCCATGCCACGCCGCCGCTGACGCTGATCGATGAAGACCTGCTCGCGCTTGACAGCCTCTGGGCCGCCGCCGGTCATCCGCACGCGGTGTTCAACCTGACGCCGCAGGAACTGGTCGCGCTGACGGGCGCGCCGGTCGCCGATGTCGCATTGCGCGAGACGGCGTGATGACTGAGGCCGTTGCATCGCCGTGTATCGATGTATGCAGGATGAATCCATCAACAGGACTCTGCGACGGCTGTTTTCGCACGATCGATGAAATTGCGGGCTGGTCTTCCTTCGATGACACGCAAAAGGCGGCGGTCCTGAAGCTAGCGGAAGTGCGGAAAAAAGGACCGCGTGTGGTGCGCATCGGCGAGCAATTCACGGCCACGCTGGCGTTGCCGCCCGATTCCATCAAGTCATTCGCCACGCTGGTCAACGATCACAACCCGCTGCATCACGACGATGCCTACGCCGAAGCCAGCCGCTTCGGTTCGCTGATCGCGTCGGGCACGCAACCCACGGCGCATTTGATGGCGATGATCGCGACGCATTTTTCCGTCTACGCCCAGCCGCTCGGCCTTGAATTCGGCATCAAGCTCGTGCGGGCGGTCAAGGCGAACGACGTGCTCGCGATGAGCTGGCACGTTACCGAAGCGCACTGGAAGCCGAGCTTGAACGGCGATCTCGTGAAGCTGGAAGGCCAGGCGCTGAATCAGCACGGCGAGATCATGGTCAAGGCAAGCGCGACCATCGTGGTGATGCCGAAAGGGCCAGACACATGATCACATTACCTGCGTCCATGCGGGTGTTTGAGCGCGGCTGGCTGTCGTCGAATAACGTGCTTTTCATCGATAGCACACGCACCGCGCTGGTCGATACCGGCTACGCCACTCACGCGCCGCAGACGCTGGCACTCGTGCGGCAAGCGCTTGGCGATGGGCGCACGCTCGACCTGATTGTGAACACGCATCTGCATTCGGACCATTGCGGCGGCAATGCGCTGCTGCAATCCAACTTCGTCTGTGAGACGCTCATTCCACAAACAGAGGCCGACGCCGTGCGTGAATGGGATGAAGACAGGCTCACGTTCCGCGCGACCGGGCAGACCTGCGAGCGTTTCGGTTTCACCGGCACGATTGCGCCGGGCGCGACGCTCCGGCTTGGCGGCCTCGACTGGTCGGTGCTCGGCGCGCCCGGTCACGATCCCCATTCGCTGATGTTGTATTGCGCTGAAGAACGACTGCTGATCAGCGCCGACGCGCTGTGGGAAAACGGCTTCGGCGTGATCTTTCCTGAACTGGAAGGCGAAAGCGGTTTCGCGGAACAACGCGCGGTGCTCGACCTGATCGCCACACTGGACGTGAGGGCGGTGATTCCTGGCCACGGCGCGCCGTTCACGGATGTATCGAAGGCGTTGGATATCGCTTTCTCGCGAATCGATTATCTGCGCGCGGATCCCGTGCGCAATGCGAAGAATGCGCTGAAGGTGTTGATCGTGTTCAAGCTGATGGAGTTGCGCTCGATGCCCGTCAGCGAGTTGTTGCTGCTCGTAGATCAAGCCGGGGCCATGCGCGCCGCCGCTAACCTGCTCTCCGATGATCGTCCGGGATTGGTGCGCAAGTATCTCGCCGAATTGGCAACGAGCGGCGTGCTGAAGGTGGATGGCGAAACAGTGAAGATCGGCTGAACGCGAAAGCATGACACCAGACAGCCCAAAAGAAAGCCGCTTGTCAGCTATCGATTTGTCGTCGAACGGCCAGGCCCAAGCGGCGGAATTTTGTTGACGTGATCAGCGCCGAATGCATCGTAGCGCGCCTGTTTTTGAGACGCATCGGTGCTTTCCCTACAGACTTATAACAGCCGGCTAAACGTGCCATGACGCGCACACGCCGCGCCCTTTATGCAGCCTCGGTCGCCTCGAAAAACGCGAGCATTTCCGCAAGCAGTTCATCGGGTACTTCTTCCGGAATATAGTGGCCGGAAGGCAACGCCCGGCCGCTGACATCGCGCGCGACACGACGCCATTCGGTCAACGGCTCAAAGCATTGTTCGATCACGCCCTCCTGCCCCCACAACACCCGCAGCGGACACGCGAGTTTGTTGCCGCATTCAATATCCGCGCGATCATGCTCAAGATCGATCGACGCCGACGCCCGGTAGTCCTCGCACATTGCATGCACCGCGCCCGGCTGACGCAACGCGTCGCGGTATGCCTGCAAAGCGTGCGGCGCGAAGGGTGCAAGACCCGCATGGCGGCTGCCCATCACACGCTCGACATACACGTCCGGATTCGCGCCGATCAGCAATTCCGGCAACGGCTCGGGCTGGATCAGGAAGAACCAGTGAAAATAGGCAGTGGCGAAGGCGCGATTCGTGGCGTCGTACATGGCAAGCGTTGGCGCTATGTCGAGCAGCATCAGGCGGTCGACAGCCTGCGGAAAATCCAGCGCCATCCTGTGCGCCACCCGCGCGCCACGATCATGCGCGCAGACCATGAAGCGCTCGAAGCCAAAGTGCCGCATGACCGCGACCTGATCGGCGGCCATTGCGCGTTTCGAATAGGGTGTGTGCTGCGCATCGCTGGGCGGTTTCGCCGATGCGCCGTAACCGCGCAGATCGGTCGCGATCACGGTGAAATGCTGCGCGAGAACGCCAGCCAGCCGATGCCAGATCTCATGGGTCTGCGGGTGGCCGTGAAGCAGGAGAAGCGGCGGCCCGTTACCGCCCTTCATGCCGAAGATGTCGACGCCCGCGGCATCGAAGGTGAACGGCTCGTAGTCTTCGAACGGCATGGCGTGAATATTCGCGTGACGGGAAAAGCATTGTAGGCGTCCTCGGCAATACTAAACTGCTTGCTGGCGGGCGCTTTCGTAGAAGCTGAAGACTTCTTCCAATCTCCCCGGTGATCGCGCATCAACGGATTCGCCTATAATCGAACGGTCGTTCGCATGCTTTTCGGCGCATGCGCTTAAGCAACGCCCAAGTCCGGCGGCAATCGCCGTTCGCAGCTACCGTGCAGTTATTGTGACCCCACGCCAGATGGACGCACGCGTATCGCGGGCTTTCACATTCAATCAGGAGACTCGTGTCATGGCACTCCCCGCCGCTCTGCAACACCTCGCGCTACCCGTTATCGCTTCACCGATGTTCATCGTCAGTTATCCCGAGCTCGTGCTTGCGCAATGCAAGGCGGGTATTGTCGGCTCGTTTCCCGCGCTGAACGCGCGGCCGGCCGAGCTGCTCGACGAATGGCTCACGCAAATCGGCGAAGGAATCGAGGCGCATAAGGCGGCGAATCCTGGCGCGCCGGTCGGCCCGGTCGCGGTCAACCAGATCGTGCATCATTCGAACGCGCGGCTTGAGGCGGACGTGCGGGTATGCGTGGAACATCGCGTGCCGATCTTCATCACCAGCCTGCGCGCACCGGTCAAGGAGATGATCGACGCGGTGCACAGCTACGGCGGCATCGTATTGCACGACGTGATCAACCTGCGGCACGCCGAGAAGGCGCTGGAAGCCGGCGTCGATGGCCTGATCCTGGTTGCAGCCGGCGCCGGCGGACACGCGGGCATGATGTCACCGTTCGCGCTGGTGGGCGAAGTGCGGCGTATTTTCGATGGCCCGATCGCGCTGTCCGGAGCCATTGCCAACGGCGGCTCGATTCTCGCCGCGCAAGCCATGGGCGCGGATTTCGCGTATATCGGCACACGCTTTATTGCCACGCGCGAGGCGCATGCGCTGGAAGACTACAAGAGTGCGATCGTGGGATCGAAGGCCGCCGACATCATCTATACGAACCTGTTCACCGGCGTGCACGGCAACTACATTCGTCAGAGCATTCTCAATGCCGGACTCGATCCGGATGCGCTGCCGGCATCGGATAAAGCCGCGATGAATTTCGGCGACTCGGCGGTCAAAGCCAAAGCGTGGAAAGAAATCTGGGGCGCGGGACAAGGTGTCGGCCTGATGGACGACGTGCCGACGGTGGCGGAGCTCGTGTCGCGACTCAAACACGAATACGACGATGCAAAAACGCGGCTAGGTATTTCGCGATAAAGCCGTCCGGTGAGCGGCTGGTTCGCGGACCTCTTTGAATCGTCTTGCGCGCCGGACAACAAAAACGCCGCCCTAAGCCTATTGGCTTAGGGCGGCGTTGTTGCGTTGCCGGGAGCCCGCGCGTAATGCTCGCGGCCTTCGATCAGAACTTCGTGCGAATGCCGACGCCGTATGTATCGCCGCTCGACATGCTCGTGTACTTGTCGTTCAGGTACGCGGCATAGACGTCGGTGCGCTTCGACAGCGGATAGTCATAGCCGACCGCCCAGCTCTTGTGCGTCTGGTCGAGCCCGCCGTTGCTGCGCGAATACGCATACGACGCCATCACCGAACCCACGCCAACCGGAATGGTCACGCCGCCTTGGCCCGTGGTCACGTGGAACGAACCTGGATCGATATCGTTGTGCGTGTACATGTACTGCGCGAAGAACTTGACGTACTTCATGTCGTACGAAGCACCCAACTGGCCCACGCTCTGGCTCTTGTAACCGGCCACGAACGACGTCAGGTCACCCGGTGTTGCGCTGAAATTCACGTACTGATATACGCCGGTCGCCGCAAACGGGCCGTGGAAATACAGGAATTGCGCGCTGTATTTCTTCGCGCCGTTTTGTCCGGCCTGATTGCCGACGCCGTACATCACGCTACCCGACAAACCGCTGAAATCAGGTGTGGTGTACTGAACGGAATTATCCCAACCTGAATCGCCGACAACACCCTGGTCCGTCGTGTACGTCGGAAACGTGCTCTGACCGAGGAACACGTGATAAACCATCGGTGAGAACGTATACGAATCAACAAACGGGTTAAACAGAATGGTCGATACAAAAAGCTGCGTGGTCAGCCGGCCAGCGGTGACCGTACCGTACGGCGACTCGATACCGACATACGAATTGCGCGCGAAAAATGTATCGCCCTGAAAGCGGCCGTAATTACCGTTCTGCGCCCGAAAGAAGCTTTCCAACGTGAAGATCGCCTTATAACCGCCACCGAGATCTTCGCTGCCTTTCATACCCCAGTACGACGTCGACATACCCCCGCCACCTACGTTCCAGGCCGTCGGGCTGCCCGGGAATTTAGTGGCTCCCACCCATTCGTCGACCTGTCCATACAACTGGACACTCGATTGCGCTTGAGCGGAACTGGCGGCAAGCAAGCCGAACATGCCGGCAGTAACGGTAGCCTTGGCCGCGGCCTTAAGCACGCGGTTCACGAGTGGCTTCATGGACTCTCCTGTCGTATTAACGTTAAAACGGGATTCGGCGAGGGACATTGCCTCGCTTTATCGGACTGTTCTTATAAATGTCCGCTATGCATGCAGATGGCTTAGGGCGGAACCATCTTTACGGATCATTTTTCTGGACAAAAATAACTTTCCTTATGCTGTCTATAGCGGTTTGAATACATTGCGCGCGCCGAACTTTTATCGGCTGATGCAACGCGATACGAAAAGGACACTTGAAGGGGGAGTCGGCCTGCAAGACGATAGCCCGCGATGCTATATGCCACGGTGCACCCGGGCAATCTGGATTCCGGCAACAATAAAAATGCGATCAGAAACGCCAGTCGCATGCATTGTTAATGCGGCTAAATTTGAGAGGAATGGATACGCGCTTCGGGCGATGAACCTGTGGCGGGATTACGTCATTGCGACGCTTGCCATAGACGGGGGAATTGTTTTTTGTTTTGCACTCGCCAAGCTACTGGCTACAAGTCGAACCGGCTGTTCGAACTGATGGGTGAAGAACACGGCGAGAACTACGAGGGAGGGGCGGATTCTGGAGGTGCGGATTCTTTGAGGGGCGGCAGAGGCGCATTTCGTCTATTGATACCCCGTGCGGATTTGATTCATGCGGATGATCACGCGTTCGCCTGCCGCGCGCCGGGTACTTCAGCCATCAATTCCGATAGGCGGAGTTCGCGGGCGAGCGCGGGTCGTCGACTTGGCGGCCCGACGGACGCGGACTGCTGCGCTCTTCGTTATAACGTGCGATGTCGGCGCGGATCGATCCGCCGGCGCGCAATTGCGCAGCCTGGTCGGCACGCGGTCCACCACGCACTTCCGCGCTGATCGGCGTCAGGCCCGAACCTGCCGCAACGCGTTGATAACGGAACGACTGG
This sequence comes from Caballeronia sp. LjRoot34, assembly GCF_964253815.1. Taxonomy (NCBI): domain Bacteria; kingdom Pseudomonadati; phylum Pseudomonadota; class Betaproteobacteria; order Burkholderiales; family Burkholderiaceae; genus Caballeronia; species Caballeronia sp. LjRoot34. The sequence goes on along the minus strand of NZ_CAXUSB020000001.1, from coordinate 148,512 downwards.
GCACCACGCTCGACGTCGTCCACTCGCATTGCATGCCGGTTCACGGGATTCACAGCCTTCCATTGCCCTTGAGCCTGACCGGCGTTGCGGCTGAACATTCCGCCGTTGTTCCCGCCGGCGAAAGCCAGCGACGCACACAGCGTCGACGCCGCAACCAGACCGGCGGCAGCGGTGAGGATCAAGCGAGCGATAGGTCCAAATCGGGTGAGCAACATGTCGATACTGCGAATTGTCCGAGTCTGTTCGGGCGTGTTGGCGGAAAGTGGACACCGCCAGGCATCGCCGACCGGTCAATTGTCGGAGCATCAGGCCCGCGTTTCTTAACGCGCCTGCCGACCGGTCTGTCATTCAATTTATTGTGCTGCGCGACTGGAGTCGAGCCAAAAAGTGTTAGGTCTTCCTGAGGGTTGTAACACCATGTTACTTCACTGTTTTTTGGCTCATTTTGGGATGGCTTGCGGCACTTCCGTCTTATCAAATCCAGCTTGATTCCAGTTGCTGCCCAGTGGTCCGCAAACGATCCGTGGCGCGCTCTGCGTGCCCGTGCCGGATGCCCAAAATAGGTGACTCATGCGTTTGTTGAATTAATAGATCACTTAAATGAATTTGCATCTTGAATCGGTATGCGCTCAAAATAGCGATCGCGACGGTTTTCGCGCGCGTCCGTTCGCCTTTTTTGAAGGCACAAAATGTGATCGCCGAGAGTCGTCATGCACTTTCATGAACATGCGAATCCCTGATGACCCGCCCCAAGTTTCTCCCTGATAACTTCACTCTCGCACTCGTAGGCACGGTGATCCTTGCCAGCCTGCTCCCTTGCCGTGGCGCGGCGGCGGTCGGCTTCAACTGGCTGACCAACATTGCTGTCGGGCTGCTGTTTTTCCTGCACGGGGCAAAGCTCTCCCGTGAAGCGATCGTGTCGGGCATGACGCACTGGCGTCTGCATATCGTCGTACTGCTCAGCACTTTCGCGCTGTTTCCCTTGCTTGGCCTGGCGCTGAAACCCGTGCTCACGCCGCTCGTCACGCCCGCGCTGTATATGGGCATCCTGTTCCTGTGCACGCTGCCGTCCACCGTGCAGTCGTCTATTGCGTTCACATCCATTGCAAAGGGCAATGTGCCGGCAGCAGTTTGTGCCGCCTCGGCGTCGAGCCTGCTCGGCATCTTCATCACGCCCGCGCTGGTCGGTATCGTGGTAACCGACGGCAGCGGCCACGCCGGTTCGGCATGGCACACGGTCGGCAATATCGTGCTGCAACTGCTCGTGCCGTTTATTGCCGGGCAACTGCTGCGGCCGGTGATCAGCAAATGGCTCGACAAGAATCGCAGCATCCTGCGTTTCGTTGATCAAGGTTCGATCCTTCTGGTTGTGTACGTCGCCTTCAGCGAAGCGGTGAACGAGGGTATCTGGCACACCATTTCCCTGCAAACGCTTGGCGGACTTGTCGTAGTGAACGTGGTGCTGCTTGCACTCGCGCTGGGGGTCACAGCGTTTGCCAGCAAGCGGCTGGGCTTCAACCGGGCAGATCAGATCACGATCATTTTTTGCGGATCGAAGAAAAGCCTCGCCTCGGGGATCCCCATGGCGAAGGTGATTTTCGCTTCCCATGCAGTAGGCGCGGTCGTTCTGCCATTGATGCTTTTTCATCAGATCCAGTTGATGACGTGTGCTGTACTCGCGCAACGCTGGGGTGCCCGCGACACTTCCGGCGAGCAAGCGCCGCAGCCAGAAGGAGAAGGCGCCCGCGCGCAAGTCCGTTAGGTCAATTAGGACCGCTAGTAACCGCTGCGCCGATGCCGCGACTGGCAATAGCGTGAAAATACGCTGCATCACTGATTCTCCCGACCCAACTTACCCAAGCATGAAGCCGCCCCGCGCGGCTTTTTTGCTATTTGGAGCTCATTCAGGGGTTCTGTCGATTCGGCCTGAAGACCTATGACTTGATGCGGGAACTGGCAACAAACGCGTTTCGTTTCTTCACAACCCGTTTATTCACAACCCCTATGCCATCTGGCGGACTGGTGATCGGGCATGTGCCTTGCCACACTTGTGTCCATAAGCTGTTACTGGCACCAGGCAACGGACAACGACATGCCTGACTTCATCCACGCAAGCGGTTGGGAATGACCACCATGCAAGCAATGACTGGCGGGGCCGCGAGCGAATCCATTCTCGGTCCGTTTTTGCGTGAACTCCAGTTCGAGCGCGGCTCGGACACTGATACCGCTCGCGCGCTCCACGCCCTGATCGATGCCGGCTTTGATCGCCTGCCACTCCCCGGCCATGGCGCGACGCTCGAACGCTGGCGAATACTCGCGGCGGTCGCGGCGTGCGATCTCGCACTGGTCAAGCTGTTCGAAGGCCATACGGACGCGCTCGCAATCATGGCTGAACTAGGCGAGGGGCATGTCCCGGAATGCGGTCAGACGTGGGGCGTTTGGGCAGCAGAGCCGCCCGCGGCACGCCTCGCCGCGAAAGCTGCGTCCAACCCAACCAGCGTCACGTTGCACGGTACGAAGGCCTGGTGCTCCGGAGCGGCCTCGATTACCCATGCCCTCGTCACGGCCTGGAACGAGCGGGACGAGCCAATTCTCGTCGCAGTCGATCTCCGCCAGCCGGGCGTGCGCATCACGCGTGATGGCTGGATGGCGGTCGGCATGTTGGCGAGCGCGAGCGTGGACGTCCATTTCGATCACGCTAAAGCCAACTGCATCGGCGCGCCGCGCGCCTATCTGGAGCGCGCGGGTTTCTGGCACGGCGGCGGCGGGATCGCTGCATGCTGGTTCGGGGCGGCTGCGGCAATCGGGGAATTCGTCAAACGGGATGCCGCGCGCCGCGCCGACGCGTACAAACTCGCCCATCTGGGCGCTATTGACACGGCTCTCTCCGGCACGGCCAGCCTGCTGCGCGAGGCGGCCGCACGGATCGACCGCGAGCCGCAGGCGGACGCCATGCCCGATGCCTTTCGAGTCCGCCTGGCCGCAGAACGGGCGGCGGTTGATGTCGTCGAGCGGGCCGGCCGTGCGCTGGGCGCCGGGCCGCTCTGCCGTAACCGCCATTTCGCCAGCCTGATGGCCGATCTACCTGTCTTTATCCGGCAGAGTCATGCCGAACGCGACGAAGCCGCACTTGCTGAACGACTTATCAATGGGGAATGCGGCACATGGAACCTGTAGTAACTCACTCGGCAAACGACCGCGCTATCAGAGGGAATGGCACGCCCGAAGCAACCTGGCAAAAGTCCGGGCTGCTTTCGAGCCTGCCCGAAGTCGATCCGGCGATCCTCGTGCCGCCCGGTGCACGCGCCGTGATTGTTGCGCCGCATCCAGACGACGAGGTTCTGGGCACGGGCGGCCTGCTGGCGCAACTGTCGGATCTGGGTCGCAAGGTGCTGATCATCGCCGTGACGGACGGCACTGCGAGCCATCCTGATTCGCCGGAATGGCCCAGAGCGAGGCTCGCCGCGGCCCGTCCGCAAGAAACGCGCGACGCGCTACAACGTCTGCGCATGAGGCACGTCGCGCTGGTGCGGCTGCACCTTGCGGACGGCGGTGGAGAAACGTTCGAGCCCGAACTGGCGGAAGCGTTGAAAGTCCATCTCGAACCGGGCGACATTGTGTTCGGAACCTGGCGTTTCGATGGCCATCCCGACCACGAGTCGGTCGGCCGGGTTGTGATCGCCGTGGCGGGTGCGCTTGACCTGCCGTTCGTGGAAGTCCCTGTATGGACGTGGCACTGGGCGACACCCGAGGATTCCCGCGTGCCCTGGAGCCGTGCGCGCCGCATCGTGCTGGATGCGGCAACGCTTGCCCGCAAGGTTCACGCGGTCCAGGCGTTTCGGAGCCAGATCGAAGCCGACAACTCGACGGGTCGCGCACCCATCCTGCCCGAGCATGTGCTCGAACGTCTCACCCGGCCCTATGAGGTCGTGCTGATATGACAGTGGGCCGGAGCACGCAGGAACCGAACGCGCAGGAACCCGACGCGCAGGACTATTTCGCCGGTCTCTATCAACGCAGCAACGACCCCTGGCTACTTCGTGACCGCTGGTACGAGCGGCGCAAGCGCGCGTTGACGCTGGCCGCCCTCCCCGACGAACGTTACCGTCGTGCGTATGAACCCGGTTGCGCGAACGGCGAACTGACAGCTGAATTGGCGTCTCGATGCGAGATGCTGCTCGCAGCGGATTTGAATCCAGCCGCGGTCGAACTTGCCCGCCAGCGAGTCGCGCATCTTCAGCACGTTCGGGTCGAGCAGCGCGCCATGCCCAACGAGTGGCCGGATGGCGAGTTCGACCTGATCGTAATCAGCGAGGTGGCGTATTACCTGAATGAGGCGCAACTGGCGGAGCTGATAGCTAAGCTGACCGTTTCGCTCGCCGAGGGGGGAACGCTGATCGCCTGCCATTGGCGGCGGCCGATCAAGGGATGGCCGCACTCAGGAGATCATGTACATCGAGAACTTCGCGCAAAACTCACGCTACCGCTTCTGTCCTGCTATCGGGACGATGACATGGTGCTCGACGTGTGGTCATCGAATGCGCGATCCGTGCATCAACGGGAGGCGCGCTAGCGCTCGCCAACACATATTAAGTTGAATTTTCCATCACATTTACTAAACAATAAAGCTAACTGAAAGTCTTATTGACAAAGAGATTGCGGGTTTTCTCTAGGTTCCTCAGGCAAGTTTTCGCGCGGTTTTACTATACAATCGCCGAAATTGTGCAAACTGACGTCGTTAGTAAACACGTCAAGTGCGTACAACGCCTCAGCGCCGATAAACAACAAATCTACGCAATGCGGAGACGAGAAACCCGATGGCCACCACCATTCGCGATGTCGCGCGCGCAGCCAGTGTGTCAATCGGCACCGTATCGCGAGCGCTTAAAAACCAGCCGGGCTTGTCGGAAACCACGCGTGAACGCGTGGTGGAAGCGGCGCGACAACTTGGCTACGACGCCGCTCAGCTTCGCACCCGAATCCGGCGCGTCACGTTCCTGCTTCATCGCCAGCACAATAATTTCGCAGTCAGCCCGTTCTTTTCCCACGTGCTGCATGGTTTCGAAGAAGCCTGCCGCGAGCGACGGCTGGTGCCGTCTGTACTGACAGCCGGCCCGACGCATGATCTCGCCCAGCAGATGCGCCTTCACGCACCGGACGCCGTCGCGGTTGCGGGATTTATCGAGCCCGAGCTGCTGGCTCATCTGCGTTCCATGAACCGGCCGGTCGTACTGATCGATTTGCGCGCGCCGGGTTTCCGCTCGGTCAACGTCGACAACGCGCGCGGCGCCGCGCTTGCCATGCAGCACCTGTTCGCACTCGGGCGCAAGCGGATTGCATTCATTGGCGGATCGCTGGCGCACTACAGCATCTCCCAGCGCGCAATGGGTTATCGGCTGGCGTATTTCGAAGCAGGACTACTCTTTAACCCGACGCTCGAAGTCACCACGCAGCCGGCTATCGACGCCGATGTGGCTGCCGCCGACGCCATGGAGCGCCTGATCGCGCAAGCGCGTGCTCAATCCGCACCGCTGCCTGACGCCGTTTTCGCCTATAACGATGCAGCGGCCCTCGCTGCCATGCGCGTCTGTCTCGCGCACGGTTTGCGGGTGCCGGAAGACATCGCGTTTGTCGGTTTCGACGATATCCCCGCCGCAGCCCAAAGCACGCCGCCGCTCACCACCGTCACGGTCGACAAGGAAGCGCTCGGGCGGCGCGGCGTGGAATTGCTGCTGGAAACCGCTCAGAGCCACGACGACGCGAACACCACCGACACGCTCGTGCCCGTGCGCCTCATCCCTCGCGCGAGCTCGGCCATAACACGGACACACACACCGGTATGAACTCAACCGCTTTGCACGTGGCGCGTTCGGCAGAGCCGGACTTTCGCAGCCGCGATTTCCTCCTCGATCACGTTCGGCACACGCTGGCGTTCTACGCGCGAACCGCCCGTGATGACTCGGGTGGTTTTTTCCATTTTTTCAAAGACGACGGCACGGTCTACGACCGCACCACGCGTCACCTTGTCAGCAGCACGCGCTTCGTCTTCAACCACGCGATGGCGTTCCGTCATTTCGGCGGCCAACAGCATCAGGACAATGCCCGTCACGCATTCGCATTCCTGCGCAACGCGCATTGGGACTCGGTGAATGAAGGCTACGACTGGGAAATCGAATGGCGCGACGGTGCGAAACGTACGCTCGACGGCACGCGGCATTGCTACGGCCACGCGTTCGTTTTGCTGGCGTGCGCGCACGCGGCAATGGCTGGTATTGACGAAGCCAAACCCTTGATCGATGAAACCTTCCAGTTAATGGACAAGCATTTCTGGGACGCCGGCGCCGGTCTATACGCCGATGAAGCCACGCCCGACTGGCAGTTGTCGTCGTATCGCGGGCAGAACGCCAACATGCATGCGACCGAAGCGTTGCTGGCCGCGTACGAGGCGACCGGCCACGTGCTGTATCTGGATCGCGCGGAGAAAATTGCCGGCAACATCACCTTGCGCCAGGCGCGGTTGAGCAATGGCCTCGTCTGGGAGCACTTCAACGCCGACTGGTCGGTCGACTGGCATTACAACGAATCCGACAGTTCCAACATCTTTCGCCCGTGGGGTTTCCAGCCCGGCCACCAGACCGAGTGGGCGAAGCTGCTGCTGATCCTGGAGCGGCATCGCGCGTTGCCATGGCTCGCACCACGCGCCATCGAACTATTCGACGCCGGTTTCAACCGCGCGTGGGACGACCAGCACGGCGGCCTGTATTACGGCTTCGGCCCTGACGACACCATCTGCGACCACGACAAATACTTCTGGGTGCAGGCAGAGACCTTCGCCACCGCGGCGTTGCTCGGCAAGCGGACCGGCCTGGAGCGATTCTGGGATTGCTACGACGAACTCTGGCGTTATAGCTGGGCACATTTCGTCGATCACGAATATGGCGCGTGGTTCCGCATCCTGACCTGCGACAACCGCAAATACGGCGACGAAAAGAGTCCCGCCGGCAAGACCGATTACCACACGATGGGCGCGTGCTACGAAGTGCTGAACGCGATACCACTAACCGACGCGCCCCGGCAAAACCGCGAGACAGCGAAAGAGACGAGCTAAACCGTGAGTACGATGACCTCCAATTCAACTTTCCCCCAATTCGTCTCGGCCGGCGACATCCTGACGGACCTGATCCGCACCGGGCCGTCAGACTGGCTGTCGCGCCCGGGTGGCGCGGGTTGGAATGTCGCACGCGCCGTCGCGCATCTTGGTTTGCCTACAGCATGTGCCGGTTCGCTAGGCACGGACAATTTCTCCGATGAACTCTGGGACGCCAGCGTCGCGGCCGGCCTCGACATGCGCTTCATGCAGCGCGTAGAGCGGCCGCCGCTGCTGGCGATTGTCCACAAGACGCAGCCGCCGACCTATTACTTCATGGGTGAAAACGGCGCAGATCTCGCCTTCGATCCCTCCCTTCTGCCGACCGGCTGGATGGACTCGGTGAAATGGGCGCACTTCGGCTGCATCAGCCTCGTGCGCCAGCCGCTTGGCGACACGCTCGCCCGTCTCGCCGCGCAATTGCGCGAGCACGGCGTGAAGATCAGCTTCGACCCGAATTATCGAAACCTGATGGAGCATGACTACGAACCAACCTTGCGCAAGATGGCAGCGCTTGCCGACCTGATCAAAGTCTCCGACGAAGACCTGCAAAAACTCTTCCCATCCCTACCGGATGAAGCCGACGCCCTCGCCGAGATTCGTGCGATGAACCCGCAAGCCACGGTGCTTGTCACGCGCGGATCGGCTGAAGCCACGCTGCACGTCGGCGACGAAAGCTGGCAGGCACGCCCGCCAAAAGTCGATGTCGCCGATACAGTCGGCGCCGGCGATGCGTCCATTGCCGGCTTGCTCTATAGCTTGATGACCCGCGCCGGCGGCTGGCCCGATCATCTGCGTTTTGCGCTCGCGGCGGGCGCGGCGGCGTGCCGGATGTCGGGGGCGCACTCACCATCGCTGGAAGAAGTGGAAAATTTGCTGGCCTGAAACGTGCGCCTACGGGTCAATGAGAGACGGTCACACGCTAGATAAATACGCGTGCTAGCATCGTTTCAACCTTTGCCGGAGGTGCATCATGGAAGACACGATCTACACGAAAGGCATCTACACCGCGACCATCGGCGCGCACGCCGTAGACGGCGGCGAGTTTCGAGGCGTTGTCACGCTGGTGCGGGACGACGGCGAAGACGGCGAGGATTCCGAGCCCAAACAGTACGACGTCGCGGCCACTTCCCTGTCCGAAGAAGAGGCGCTGGAAGAAGCCCGCGCGCTCGCGCACCGGATCCTCGGCGAACTCGAGTTGTGAAATGACGGCGGCGCGGAGATTGCTCGCCGCCGCTGCTGCTGCTGTCGTCACTTCGCTTGAACGGGAGAACCACCATGCCTGAACAACTCTTCCTCTACGGCGTCTACTCCATCCACGTTCGGCCCATCGAACTACAGGGGACGCGCTGGGACGCGGAATACGAAATCCGTCATCTCGACAAAGCCGTGCAGCCGTGGAAAACCGTTGGCGGCGATAACGGCTTGTCGACCCCCACCGACGCCATTGATGCCGCGCACGTCCAAGCCGTCGCGGACATTGAAGCCGGTGCGGGCATTCCCAAGCCCAAGACCTTCCCTTGACGCCCGAGCCCGATACGACCTCAGGGCTTCAGACTCACCGTTCCCGTCTGCTGCTGCGAGACGGCTGACGGCACCTTCTGCGCTTCCTGTTTATCGATCGATACCGCGCGTTCGTGCGCCTCCCGCGACGTCGCGCGTGCCACATAATCCGACAACACGCCTCCCGGCTCGATCAGCTTCGCCATATAGGCGATCTGCAGCGTGCTCGAAACGAGGATGTCGGCTGCTGTAAAGCGTTCGCCGAGCAGCCAAGCGCCGTCGGCCAACGCCGATTCAATCGCCTTTTCCACGCGGCCCAGATCGCCCCAGCCGAAACTCACGCTGTTGCCCGGTGCGCCCGTCATCCGTTCTGCCATTGCCGGCTCAAGACAAGCGCCCGTGAAAAACATCCATTGGAGGAAACGGCCTCGCAACGGATCATCAAGCGAGACGCCCAGCCCCGCTTGCGGGTATTTATCGGCGAGATAAAGCAGCACCGCGCCCGATTCCGCGACGCACACGCCGTCGTCATCCAGCGCGGGCAACTTCGACATCGGATTCACCGAACAAAACGCCGGCGCGTTCTGCTCGCCCGCCCGAATGTTCACGTAGGCGAACTCATACGGCACGCGCAATTCCTCAAGCATCCATAACGCGCGAAACGCACGCGTCTTCGGCCAGTAGTAGAGCTTCATGGGCGAATTCCTTTTTGTGGCGCGGCATTGTCAGGGAGCGTCCAGATTACCCGCTCCTGGTGGTTTCGAGACGCGGGTTAACCACACGTTAGCCATTCGGCAGGTGATTTCCACTCATCCATCTCAATAAAGATCGATTTCGTTTCTGCTACAAGCGTGCGATCACGAAGAACGCAAAAACCTTCCGGTTATGTCGAGGAAGAATGGCGACATCCTCTCAATTCATCGATAAAACGCCGGAGCCTCATCCATGAACGCGCGTGTGCCTTTTTCAGATAACCCTCCTCTAGCCAGCTACCAACTCACCGATAACCTCAACGCCGCGCACGGCCGGATCTTCCTCACCGGCACGCAGGCATTGGTTCGGCTTGTCTTGATGCAACGCCAGCTCGATCGCGCCGCCGGGCTGAATACAGCGGGTTTTGTCAGCGGTTATCGGGGTTCCCCGCTGGGTATGGTCGATCAGCAATTGTGGAAGGCGAAAAAACTCCTCGCGTCGCATGACGTGCGTTTTCTGCCTGCGATCAACGAGGAGCTTGGTGGCACCGCCGTGCTTGGCACGCAGCGGGTGGAATCGGACCCCGAGCGGACGGTGGAAGGCGTCTTTGCGATGTGGTACGGCAAGGGCCCGGGCGTGGATCGAGCCGGCGATGCGCTGAAGCACGGCAACGCGTACGGTTCGTCGCCGCACGGCGGCGTGCTGGTCGTGGCGGGCGACGATCATGGCTGCGTGTCGTCGTCCATGCCGCATCAGTCGGATCAGGCGATGATCGCCTGGCATATGCCGGTGGTGAACCCATCGAACATCGCCGATATGCTCGAGTTCGGTCTCTACGGCTGGGCGTTATCGCGTTTTTCGGGCGCGTGGGTGGGCTACAAGGCGATATCGGAGACGGTGGAGTCCGGGTCAACTGTTGACCTCGACGCGTTCCAGACCGTGTGGCCCGCGCCGGAGGGTTTCGTCCCGCCCGAAGGCGGGTTGCACAATCGCTGGCCCGACTTGCCGAGCTTGACGATCGAAGCACGTCTTGCCGCAAAACTCGACGCCGTGCGGTATTTTTCCAAAACGCATTCCATCGATAAATGGATCGCCCCGAGTCAGCACGCGAACGTCGGCATCGTCACGTGCGGCAAAGCGCATCTCGACCTGATGGAAACGTTGCGCCGGCTGGATCTGAGTGTCGATGACCTCGATGCCGCCGGCGTGCGCATCTATAAAGTGGGTTTATCGTTTCCGCTGGAAACCACGCGCCTCGATACCTTCGTCGAAGGTCTCTCTGAGGTCTTGGTGATCGAAGAAAAAGGGCCGGTGATCGAGCAGCAGATCAAGGACCATTTGTATAACCGGACACAAGGCGCGCGGCCGATCGTGGTCGGCAAGAACGCGCAGAACGGTGCAATGCTGCTGAGTGCGCTCGGTGAACTGCGCCCATCGCGCGTGCTGCCTGTCTTCGCGGATTGGCTCGCGCGGCACAAACCCGCGCTGGATCGACGCGATAAAGTCGTGGATCTCGTCGCGCCGAAAATCCTCTCGAATGCCGCCGATGCCGTCAAACGCACACCGTATTTCTGCTCCGGCTGTCCGCACAATACATCGACGAAAGTGCCTGAAGGATCCATCGCGCAAGCCGGGATTGGCTGCCACTTCATGGCGTCGTGGATGGAACGCGATACGACGGGCTTGATCCAGATGGGCGGAGAAGGCGTGGATTGGGCATCGCATTCCATGTTCACGAAAACGCCGCACGTGTTCCAGAATCTCGGCGATGGCACCTACTTTCACTCAGGAATCCTTGCGATCCGGCAGGCGGTTGCGGCGAAGGCCAACATCACGTACAAGATCCTGTACAACGACGCCGTCGCGATGACCGGCGGCCAGCCCGTCGATGGCAGCATTTCCGTGCCGCAAATCGCGCGGCAAGTTGAGGCGGAAGGTATTGCCACGCTCGTCGTAGTCAGCGATGAACCCGAGAAATACGACGGCCATCACGATCAGTTTCCGAAGGGCACGACGTTCCATCATCGGCGCGAACTCGACGATGTCCAGCGGCGCTTGCGCGATATCAAGGGCGTTACCGTCCTCATCTACGATCAAACCTGCGCGGCGGAAAAACGACGCAGAAGGAAAAAAGGCGAGTTCCCCGATCCCGACAAGCGCTTGTTCATCAACGAAGCCGTGTGCGAAGGCTGTGGCGATTGTGGCGTGCAGAGCAATTGTTTATCGGTGGAACCGGTGGAAACCGAACTCGGACGCAAGCGCCGTATCGACCAATCGTCGTGCAACAAGGACTACTCGTGCGTGAACGGTTTCTGCCCGAGCTTCGTCACGCTTGAAGGCGCGAAGCTCAAGAAAGCCGCCGGCAATGTATTCGATCCCGAAGCGCTCGCGGCACGCGTCGATGCGTTACAGGAACCCAGGCTCCCACTCGATAACGCGCCGTACGACATTTTGATTACCGGCGTCGGCGGCACGGGCGTGGTGACGGTCGGCGCGCTGATCAGCATGGCCGCGCATCTGGAGGGCAAGAGCGCGTCCGTGCTCGACTTCATGGGCTTTGCGCAGAAAGGCGGCGCGGTGCTGTCGTTCGTGCGCTTCGCTTCCACCGATGCACTGCTGAACCAGGTGCGCATCGATACCCAGCAAGCCGACGTGCTGCTCGCCTGCGATATGGTCGTCGGTGCGAGCGCTGACGCGCTGCAAACGGTGCGGCATGGGCGCACGCGGATTGTTGTGAACACGCATGCGATTCCGAACGCGACGTTTGTGCAGAACCCCGATGCGAACCTTCACGCTGGGTCGTTGCTGGAAAAGATGCAACACGCGGCGGGCGCGGAACGCATGAATACGTGCGACGCGCAAGCCTTGGCGACACGTTTTCTCGGCGACACGATCGGCGCAAATATCCTGATGCTGGGTTATGCGTGGCAGCTTGGACTGGTGCCGGTCTCCCATGCCGCGTTGATGCGCGCGATCGAGTTGAACAATGTCGCCGTGCCGATGAACAAGCTGGCGTTTGCTATCGGCCGGCTGGCTGCGGCGGATCTGGATGCGCTGGAAGCGCTGCGCAAAGCTGCTGTTACGCCGCGAGTCGAGATGGCTGCGATGCCGTTGGATGTGTTGATCGCGGATCGTGAAGCACGGTTGCTGGCTTATGGCGGTTCGAGTTATGTGACGCGATATCGGGCATTGGTTTCGGCCGCTGCGGCACATCACAACAATGCCGTGACGCGCGCGGTGGCTTCGACGTTTTATCGGCTGCTGGCGGTGAAGGACGAATACGAAGTCGCGCGGCTTCACACCGATCTGGCATTCCGCGCTGCGCTCGAAGCGCAGTTCGAAGGCACGGCGGGTCAGGATTTCGCGGTGAAATTTAATATGGCGCCGCCGGTTTTATCGAAGGCGAAGAATGGTGGGCAACCTCGGAAGATGACGTTTGGGCAATGGTTGTGGCCAGTGCTTGGGGTGCTGTCGAAGGTTCGCGGATTGCGTGGGACAGTCATTGATCCGTTCGGCAAGTCGCTTGAGCGAAAGATGGAGCGCGAGCTTCCTGGAGACTACGAAATAACTATTCGACGCGCGCTTGAAGTGCTCACACCCGATAACGCTAAGGATATCGAAACGCTTGCGCTGATGCACGAACGCATTCGCGGTTATGGACACGTGAAACTGGCGAATCTGTCGATGGTAAAGCGGCGCGAACGGGATCTGGGGGTGAAGTTGGGGATCGAGGTGGAGACAGGGCGGTATGTGAAGGCGTCGCTCGATGAGGTCAAAGGTGCCGGCGCGTTGAGGGGAATTCCGGTGGTGGTGGCGAAGTGAAGACCGTACCCTAAGCCGCTCAGTAGCCGTGCAAGAATGTAAAAAAGCCCGCGAGCGATTCACGGGCTTTTTCTTGATGTCGCGAAAACAGAAACGCCCCCTACTCGTCCTCCTCCGGCATCCAGTCGATATCCCCACACAGCACGCACCGTTGTCCGCCCATGCGCGTCTCGACCGACAGCGTGACGCACGGCAAAGCCTCATTAATCGATAGATACGGCTTTGTCACATGCACCCTATCCGGGTCGCCCAGCGCCGCCCGAAAATACGGCCGCCGCAACCAGTTCGCCCCCTGCGCATCGATCAACGGCAACAACCGCGCCTCATGCGCCGCGCGATCGGCCCTGAGCACGACATTGCGCCCAGCCTGGCGCCCGTTGGCATCGAGGAGAAAACACCGCGCGGCGTTATCCAGCGCGAGGAAATTCCAGCACACCTCCTCCAGCGGCTCCCCCGCCGCCAACCGTTCCGCCGCACGCTCGAACGCTCGCACATACGGCTGCAGCCGCGCCGCCACGCGCCGCTCCTTCGCCTCCGTCTGCAAGCGGAAACGCTCGGTCAATTCGCTCATCAACGTGTGCGCCTGCACAGCATCGGCGAGACCAGGATTTGGCCGGCCGAAGAAAAAACCCTGCACGAAGTCCGCACCGCTCGAGAGCGCCAGTTGCGCCTCGTGCTCGGTCTCCACGCCTTCGATCAACACCAGCTTGCCCGCCTCGTGCAGTAGCGACACCACGCCGCACAGAATCGATTCCATGTTGCGCCGATGCTTCAAGTGGCTCGTCCCATGAACGGAATGCGCCGAGTGCGCGGCGTGTGACAACATCACGCGATCCAGCTTGACGATATCCGGATCGAGTTGCCAGATCCGTTCGATATTGGAATGCCCCGCGCCGAAATCATCGAGCGCGATCAGGAAGCCATGCTCGCGAAAATGCTGCACGGCGTCCGCGAGCTTTTCGATATCGTCGGCGCGTTGCTCCAGCACCTCCAGCACCACGCGGCGCGGCTCGATCTGCAAGCGCTTGAGATTCGCCAGCAATGCGGCCATGTGATACGGCTCGGTCAACGCCCCCGGATGCACGTTGAGAAACAACCACTCGTTCTCCGTGCCAAGCACATTGAAATTCTCAAGATGCAGCGCCTGCGACAACCGGTCGACCTGCATCGCCTCGCCCACGCGCGCGGCCTGGCCGAATACATCGAGCGGCGACACCACGCGATCAAGCGCGTCGTGCGCTCGCAGCAAACCTTCGTAGCCGACTGCCCGCATATGCGACAGGCTGAACACCGGCTGAAACACGCTCGACAGCGTCCATGCGCCATGCGCGACCGAATACCGGTCGAACCCTGACGTCACGCTCAGTTCGAATGTCCGCGGCGAGACCGGTTTCACCTTGTCAGGATTCGCTATTACCATCTTGCCTTCCCTGTCCGGATGCCCGCATTTGATCCTCGTTCATGCAACCGGTCATAGCCGCGGTCATCGCCGATCAACGCAATCGATTGCGCTCGACATCGCACAACCGGCCCCCTCTGTCCTGGTTTCATACACTGCCCTCGTTTATCTTCAAGCGGAATCTACCCGTCCCGTCCCCTTCGATAAAGCAAGCTCCGTGCTCACGCAAGTCCACGCGTTTCCTGAGCGCGCGCCGGCATGTGCACCGCCACGAGACGCCGGGTTCACAGCACAGCGTACGAACGCACCAGGACAGTGCAAATCGTAGCGCAAGTTCCAGCGCAGCCGAGTCTTCAAAACACCCTTGAATCACGTCCAAGCTAAACTTTGCCCCTTCCTCGTTAAAAGGAGCGTCGCTGCTGACTCGTCGCGCTCCTGCCGGATCCCGAATCTATGGAAATCGTTTTCACTGTCTTGATCCTGATGCTGGCGGTCGCCGTGTCCGGTTTCGCCACCAGCCTGTTGCCCAACGCGCTGCCCTTCACGCTGCCGCTGCCGCTGATCCAGATCGCGATAGGCGCGTGTCTCGCGTGGCCGGGATTCGGCCTGCACGTCACGTTCGATCCCGAGCTATTCATGATGCTCTTCATCCCGCCGCTGTTGTTCGCGGACGGTTGGCGCATCCCGAAACGCGAATTTTTCATGCAGCGCCGCGCGATCCTGCTGCTCGCGCTCGGCCTCGTATTCATGACCGTGGGCGCGCTCGGCTGGTTCCTGCATTTCATGATCCCGGCGATGCCGCTGCCGGTCGCATTCGCGCTGGCCGCGGTGTTATCGCCGACAGACGCCGTTGCGCTCAGCGGCATCGCCGGCAAGGGCCGGATTCCGGCGAACCTGATGCACATCCTGGAAGGCGAAGCGCTGATGAACGACGCGTCCGGCCTGGTCGCGCTGAAATTCGCCATCGCGGCGGCGCTGACGGGCGTGTTTTCGTTGCGCGCGGCGGCCATCAGTTTCGTGCTGATCGCGGTGGGCGGCGTAGTGATCGGCGCGGCAATCAGTTGGCTCGTGACATCGATTCCAGGGCGGATCGCGAAGCTGTCCGAAGACGACGATCCCGCCGCCGGCGTTATCCTCACCCTGCTGATTCCGTTCGCGGCGTATCTCATCGCGGAACGGTTCGGTTGCTCGGGCATTCTCGCGGCGGTATCGGCCGGGATGATGATGAACTTCCAGAGCCTGCGCGAGGGCATTCCCACGGCGGCGCGAATCCGCATGACCAGCACGTGGACGATGATCGAGTTCGTGTTCAACGGCATGGTATTCATCCTGCTCGGGCTGCAGTTTCCGCACATTATCGGACGCGCGTTGATCGAGGCGCATCACGACGGTCTCCAGCAAGTCGGCTTGCTGCTCGGTTATGTGGCTGCGGTGGTGATCGCGTTGTACGGGCTGCGTTTCGCGTGGGTCTGGGTGCTGCGCTGGGTCGCGAGCCGGGGCGCCGCGAAACACGGCATGGCGAACGCGGTGCCGGGCGCGCGCACCGTCGCGATGACGACCATCGGCGGCGTGCGCGGCGCGATCACGCTCGCGGGCGTGCTGTCGTTGCCCGAGGTGCTGCCGAATGGATCGGAACTGCCCGGACGCGATCTCGCGGTCTTCATTGCATCGGCGACTATCCTGATGTCGTTGCTGATTGGCGTGATCGGTTTGCCCCTGCTGCTGAACGGCCTGAAAAAGCGCGGTGATCCTCACGCGGCCGAGGAACGCATCGCGCGCCGGCATGCGGCGCAGGCCGCGATCCGCGCTATCGATACCGCCCAGGAAAATCTCAGCGAGCAGATGGACGAAGCGGCGTCTGCCCGCTGCACGGATACGGCCGCGCGCGTGATGAGTTTGTATCGGCGGCGTCTTGAAGGGCTTGGCGAAGAAGAGGAACCCCGCCGGGCTGCGCGTCAAAGCGAGATGGTGGAGACGAAGCTGAAGATGGCCGCATTGAGGGCGGAGCGCTCGGAGTTGCTCAAGATGCGCACGCGGCAGGCAATCAACGATGAAACCTTGAACAAGCTGATGCGGGAAATCGATTTATCGGAGACGGCGATTGTGAACCGGAAGAAAGGCAGTAGCGCGTAAACGACGTTTCGACGTTTCGACGTTTCGACGTTTCGACGTTTCGACGTTTCGACGTTTCCTGTTCATTACTTCATGGCGATCCGCCACGCCCGGAACCGCTCGTTCCGGGCTTCGACACAATGGGCGCGAATGAATCAACCTGCTGGATTTTTAAGAGTTTTCGTATTCGCCGCCGACGCCCAGCGCCGCATACTTCATCTCATGCGCAATCCATGAATGTGCATGATGTCGTTGTAACTCTCCGATCTTGTCCGCTCACAGCCTCCCGGCTCTGGGCGGTTTTTTTACCGTGAAAGTTCTGCGAGCGCGGCCCTAGCCTTCGCGAGGCTAGGTGATCGTTCTGCTGCAAGCGCGGGCCGCCAAGTTTCTCGGACCCACTCGCATAGCCGCGCGTTATATCCGATTCCTTGAGATGCCACGCTACCGCGCGCACCGACCAAATCATCTCGCACACTGCGAGGCGCATACTGCGCAAGACGCAGCAGCGTCTGTTTAGCATCGGGAAGTTCATCCGGAGAGTTCGGCAATTTTGCAGCTTTTTTTACCAAATAAATGCCTTATGGCCAAATGATCAGCGATCAGCCATGACTCGATCTCGCGAACAGCCACCCTGAAAAGAAGTTTGTCGGGTCGATGCTGTTTGCCAAACCAATCGGCTATCAGCATCGCTGGAGTTTGAATCTGATCGAGATCTGTGATTACAAAAACTGCCTGAGTCCGAGCCATCTGACAGAAGCTTGAGAGACGGCTTCTCAGATATCCATTTCCGCCCTTGCGAAGACATAACCCAACCTGTAGTCCGGCCTCATTTGCTAACGAAAGTCCTACTTGCTCGCTTAGTTCGTCTTCTGTCGCGAGTACGATCGATGCCATTACCAAAACCTCAATTGCTCAACCGAAGCGGGGCGCGTTTTTGGAAGTACAACTTCCGCAACGGAAAACCCAGTTTGCAATGACAATGTCTCCAGCTCATCGATCACCCGAACGCGCGTGCCTTCGGGTGCTGGCTCGAGCAGGAGGACGCCGCGCCCGTCTATTCCCTGGTTACTTAGCAATGCTTCGCTATGCGTGCTGACCAATACTTGGCGAGGCCTGCGTTTCCGGTCTCGTTGGACGCGCTGTAGCAACAATGGAATTTCCCGTACTATGGAGTCGTTGAGTGACAATTCCGGCTCCTCAAGCAACAGCAACGAATCCCCCTCTTGCAATACCCACAGTAGGCCGAGTAAACGAAGTGTTCCGTCAGAAAACTGCTCCTCGCGTTGCCACCCAGCATTTGGTCTGTAATGCGTGTACATTGCCTCTAGATGAGGACGCCCGTTGATTGGATCCGAGACAAACCGCAATGTTTTGAACTGGGGAACCGCGAGCGCCAATGCTGCTTCAATCTTTTTCAGGCGCGAATCTCGCGTTTTAGCAGGCGTCTTTGCAATACGCTCGAGGAAGCCTTGTCCGAACGGGTCGTCGTCGAGACGTTGACCACCGATCTGATCGCCGTGTTTCAGCAGTTGTGGCACAAGATGCAAATAGGTCGTTTCTCCAAAAAAAGCCGCCAACTCACGAAAGCCCACATTCGCTTGAATCTGCTCGAGAGCTGTCTGCGTCAACCTTACGACATCTCCGGAATCAGTTTTGTTAGGCCGCTTCAAGATCTGCTTCCCATCCTTCCAGACCTCTTCGGTCGAAATCAGGGTACGCTGCGCGCCCTTACCCTCGGGTTTGAATCCAAGGATATATTTCCACTGGGGAACGGGATCATCGGGGCTCTCTGCCAAGTGAACTTCTATGCGAACCTCTGGGTCTTTGCGTGCATGGAGACACCTGAGTTTCTGGATTCCACCCCGGTCGTGCACTGCCTTTTGCAAACCGCCGCCCTGCAACTTGCTAATGTCGCGTAGGAATCTAAATACGTCGAGTAAATTCGACTTCCCTGACGCGTTGGCACCAAGCAGATAGGTGCGCTCGCGCAACGGAACATCGACCGTACGGAAATTGCGCCAGTTCTTCAAGTTGAGATGGGTGACAATCATTAAGACGACCTTTTCGGCTTGGTATTGGACATGGTGCAGACCGAACTCCGCACTGAATCGCATGCCTGCAAGGTAACGACAGTAACAGTGAGGAAACAGTCCCCAAAGTATTCTGTCGAAAAAAAAGGCCTAGCCGCTGGCTAAGCCCTTCGAAGTCGTGGTGGAGGAGAGGAGGATCGAACTCCCGACCTTCGCATTGCGAACGCGACGCTCTCCCAGCTGAGCTACCCCCCCAACGTGTCCTGATTCTAGCACAGCCTTAAAACCGTCTGACAAGGCCTAAAGCCGCCTGAGGCACACCTTATTTCGACGGCGAGCCCGCGAGAATCCAGCCAACAACCGTCTTGATATCGGCCCCGTTCATGGATCGATGCGACGGCATGGGCAGGACACCCCACACTCCACTGCCGCCGTCCCTCACCTTGGTTTCAAGCCGCGCTTGCGCCTGCGCGTCGCCCTTGTACTTGATGGCGATCTGCTGGAACGATGGCCCGACCAGCTTGCGATCCACCGCGTGACATCCCATGCAGGCATTCTTGCGAGCGATGTTCATAGCATCGCTGGGCGAAAAAGCAGCGGGCACGTCGGCTGCGAGCGCACCCTGGCCAGTCGCTGCCATAATCGCCATCGCCATTGTGAATACAGTCGCGGTCATGGAAAACAACCGCGTCATTTCGCTGCGGGCGCAGGATTACCCGGTTGCACAGGGGAATTCACGACCGGCGCGGGCCCCTGCCCATCGAGCGGCCTTGCGCTCACCGACGAATCCGGTACCGCGCCGACGGTCGGGTCGCTATCGATAGGTGTTACCACCGGCGCGCTCGCGCCCGATGCTGCCGCGGCCGACAACGCCTGAGCATCTTCCGGCTTGATGTACTGGAATACCTTGACCACTTGTGCAACACCCGGGACCTGCGCCGCCACATTTGCGCCGGCGGCGCCTTCGTCACGCGTGACCAGACCCATCAGATACACCGTGCCGCGCTCGCACACCACCTTGTAGAAGTTCGCCCGCATGTCCTTCTCACCGACCATCGCACCCTTCACGCGACTCTCGAGATAGGCGTCGTTAGTCCGCGATGACAACGAACTCGCGCCCTCAACAGCAAGTTCATTCACGATGCTGTTCACATTGTTGATGCCGCGCACCACCTCTTCGGCCTTCTGCTTCCATTGATCACTCGGTACCTCCCCGGTCAACAACACACGCCGGTTGAACACGGTCACGCTAACGTGCGCCTGATCGGGCAGGCTCTCACCAATGCGCGACTTGGCTTTCACCTGGATCTCGCGGTCCTCGGTCTGCGCGCCCAGCGTGCGCCGGTCTGTGGCGACGAGCGTGCCGCCACCCACTGCACCACCCATTGCGCCGATGACCACAAGCGGGCAACCTTGCAGGGTTAGCGCAACGCCTGACAACAGGCTCGCCAGCAACGTGGCTCTGGCTAGCGTCGACCTGACGCGTGTCTTTTTCATCAACTCGTTCCCCTTAAGAATCATTCGTCGCCCAGCAGCATCGCGTCGATGCCATCGCACAGACAGTGAATGGTTAGCAGATGGACTTCCTGGATTCGTGCCGGCCGTTCGGACGGCACGCAGATATGGATGTCGGTATCGGCGAGCACTTCGCTGATCACGCCGCCACCCGCACCCGTCATCGCGATCACGAACATCTCGCGCTCATGCGCTGCCTGGATCCCCGAGAGCAGGTTGACCGAGTTGCCCGACGTTGAGATGACGACCAGAACGTCGCCGGCCTGCCCGAGCGAGCGGATCTGCTTCGAATAGATCTCTTCGAACGCCGAGTTATTACCAATGCCCGTGAGCGTCAGGACATTCGCGTCCAGTGCAATGGCCGGCAAACCCGGCCGCTCACGCTCGAAATGCCCGACCAGCGCGGACGCGAGCCTCTGTGAGTTAGCCGCTGAGCCACCGTTGCCGCACGTGAGAATTCGCGAGCCGTTGGCGAGCGCGCCGAACAGCACGTCAATGGCTGCGGCGACGGGAAAAGCAAGCGTGTCGAGTGCTTCACGATGGACTGCCGCGTTTTCGCGGAAATGTTGCTGGATACGTTCGACGGACATCGACTCTCGGTTATCGGCCGCGCATGCGCGGTAGTTCATTGACGGGTTGCTGCGATGATTTGCTTCGACGGCTTGCTGCTACGGTCTCCAAAGCCGATGCTTCACCAATTCAAACCTTGAGCTACGGTGCCTTACGGACCACGGTTCGCCGCAACGCACTCGTGCGCAGCGCTCGAACATAAGACCATAAGACCTCGATCAATCCGGCGCGCAGGCTCCGCGCAGTTTACCGCACTCGCTGTCCGCATCACTTAAGATAAGGCTGTTTTCACGACGTATCGGCGCGAAAAGCATCGCGTAACCACACGATCCGACCCGCATCGAACGCGATCACATCAAAGCGGCACACGGGCAACGCACCGCGCCACGTCATCAGATAGTGCTGCGCCGCGAGCACCAGCCGCCGCTGCTTATGCGCACCGATACTGGTCGCCGCTGCCGCGAACTGACGGCTTCGCCGCGCGCGTACCTCCACGAATACAAGTGCACGCTGACTGCCGATCTCACGCATCACGAGATCGATTTCGCCGCCGCGACAGGCGAAATTGCGGGCGACAAAACGCAGGCGCTGCCGCTGCAAATATTCAAGCGCGCGTTGCTCGAACGCGCTTCCGATCGTTTTCGACACTCCGTTCCCCAAAAAGTTGTCCCTCATCGCATGGCACAATGACGTCCTCCGCATGCCACCCGCCCTCATGACTCCACTCTCCGAATTAGCCCTTGGCCAGCAATTTCCGACCGGCGCGCTTTATATAGTCGCGACGCCGATCGGCAATGTCGCGGACATCACGGTGCGCGCGCTGCATGTGCTCGGACTTGTCGACCGGGTGGCGGCCGAGGACACGCGCAACACGTCGCAACTCCTGTCGCGCTACGGCATTTCCAAGCCGACCATCGCGGTACACGAGCACAACGAGCGCAGCGCCGCCGAGAACGTGATCGCGCATCTGCGCAATGGCGAGCGCATTGCGTGCGTGTCCGACGCAGGCACCCCGGGGATTTCCGACCCCGGTGCAAAACTGGTCGATGCCGTGCGCGAAGCCGGCTTCCCCGTGATTCCCTTGCCGGGCGCAAGCGCCCTCACCACCGCGCTCAGCGTAGCCGGCGCATGGGTTCACACGTTTTCGTTCATCGGCTTTCTTGCCACCAAACCGAAGCAGCGCGACACGCAACTGCAGTCGCTGCTCACGCACACGCCGGCACTCGTGTTCTACGAAGCGCCGCATAGAATTGTGGAAACGGTGCAGGCGCTCGAGCGTGCATTCGGTGGCGAGCGGCAATTGCTGATTGCTCGTGAGCTGACCAAGTTACATGAGAGCATCCATCGATGCACCCTGGCCGAAGGGCCAACGTGGCTCTCCGGCGATGCAAACCGGCAACGCGGCGAGTTCGTTCTGGTAGTGGAAGGCGCGCCGCAGAAGGAGGCGGCGGACGACGCCCATGATGCGTTGCTCGCGACGTTGCTGGAGGAGTTATCGGTGAGCAGCGCTGCAAGACTGGCGGCAACGTTGACGGGCGCATCGCGCAACGCGCTTTACACAAGGGCGCTGGCAATGGATAAGGCACGCGGAGAACAGAGCGAAAACGAGCAGGAATGACGACCAGGAAGGACGCGGCAAACGCGCCGTGCAATAGAAAACGGGCCGTCGAAACGGCCCGTTTTTCCTACGCAACAAGTTGACGATGATCAGTCGACTGGGTTGAGTGACGCCAGCGATTGATCTCGTGCCGCCGCCCGCGCTTCCTGCTGCGTCAAGCCTTCGATCTTCACCTTTCCGACACCCGCGCCACGCATGCCCAGTACCGCAGCTGCCGCATAAGAAAGGTCAATCACGCGGCCACGCGCGTACGGGCCGCGGTCGTTGATCTTGACGACCACTGTTTTCTGATTCGCCTCATTGGTCACACGAACCCACGAAGCAAGCGGCAATGTGCGATGCGCGGCCGTGAGCGCGTGCATGTCGTAGCGTTCGCCGCTCGCCGTCTTGCGACCGTGGAAACCGCGGCCGTACCAGGAGGCGCGACCTTGCTGCTGGAAGTCGCTGACATCGGGTCCGGCGGTGATGGGCTCCGCGTTTGCAAGCGAGGAAGTGTCAGACGAATTGCCTGCTGACGACGGCAGCGTGTTCAGCCGGGAGTCATAGGCGAGCGGTACTGCGAGGCGCGCCGGACCTCGGCCCGAGTTCGCAGCGTTGTTTGCGGTGCTCAACTGCGAGCCGGTTTTCAGCGCACTGGCCTGATCGCTGGCGCTTGGCGGCATGGCGCAACCGGTGAGGATTGCGAAGACCAAAAGACTCCCGAGACGTCGGGTTAGTCGTACATTCATAGACGTGTATCAACGGTTAGAGCCGCCTCAACCATCCGGCAAAACGCGGACGTGCGTAGGCAGCTCAAGGCTTTCCGCGCAAAGGTACGCGCCGCTCGAAAAGTCGAACGGCGAGCCAGTGCTCGGGTGCGGCGTACCTCGCCACAAATGCCCGGTTAGTTTTCACGTCTGGCGCAACCTGTCCCCGGCAGCCTGACCAGACCCCACATGCCGCCATCGAACGTGGATCACACATTCTTGCGCGCTCAACTGCGCAGGAACGGCGGCGTAGGCCCCATCCAGCGTAACGGCAGCTAAGGCCGTTGGCAGGTGCATCGCACCTGGCTGGACAAGACGTGTACATCGGCCGAAACCGATGCTTGATTGCGATTTCGAAGCATCTCTGCTCCGAATTGCGTACTTGATGACAATTGTAAAAACGCGCTACTCGTGTTTCTTATTGCCCATTGATGGCATGCTCAAACCATGCACAAGTGACCCGATTATACCTAAACACACTGACGAGCCGCCCGGAGATCAACAAAATGTTACTCATTTTCTCCGTTGGCGTAAAAATTGCGACTCTCGCCTGTTTTTTGAGCACACCTAGACCGTTCGGCTAACGCCCGGCGCGCTACCGCAGCGCCGGTTTTCGCCCGTTACAATGGACGTTTTTACACGTCCCGGTTGCCCAGCCATGAAGGTCACCCTTATTCCAGTGACACCATTTCAGCAAAATTGTTCGATCGTTGTGTGCGAGACAACGGGCCGTGCGGTTGTCGTCGATCCAGGTGGCGAAGTCGAGCGGATCATCAGCGCAATCGGACAACTCGCAGTGAGCGTCGACAAGGTGCTGCTCACGCACGGGCATCTGGATCACTGCGGGGGAGCAAAGGCGCTCGCGGATCACTACGGCGTAGAGATCCACGGGCCGCACGCCGAAGACGCTTTCTGGATCGAACAGTTACCGGCTCAAAGCAAACGCTTCGGCTTCGGCGACGCGCAAGCCTTCACGCCCGACCGTTGGCTACAAGACGGCGACTCGGTTCAGTTTGGCGATGAAACCATGGAGGTCTATCACTGTCCCGGACATACACCGGGCCATGTGATCTTCTTCAGCCGCGTGAATCGCGTGGCGTTGGTCGGCGACGTGCTATTCGCGGGCTCGATCGGCCGTACCGATTTTCCGCGCGGCAGCCACTCGGACCTTGTGCGCTCCGTGCAGGAAAAGCTTTGGCCACTAGGCGATGACGTCACGTTCGTACCGGGCCACGGTCCTACGTCCACGTTCGGCCATGAACGCCGCACCAACCCGTTTGTCGCCGACCGGATGACCGCATGAGCACCGCCATTCCTGAAATCTATGTCAGCACGGACGTCGAAGCTGATGGACCTATCCCCGGCCCGCACTCCATGCTGAGTTTTGCGTCGGCGGCCTACACGGAACACAAGGAGCTGATCGGCACGTTCTCAGCCAATCTCGAGACACTGGAAGGCGCGGCGCCTCACCCAATTCAGGCCGCCTGGTGGAAAACGCAGCCCGAGGCGTGGGCCGCCTGCCGGACCGACCTGCAGCAACCGCTCACTGCATTGCGCGCCTACGTGGAATGGGTCGAGGCATTGCCCGGCAAGCCAGTGTTCGTTGCGTATCCGGCGGGTTTCGACTTCACTTATATGTTCTGGTACATGATGCGTTTCGCTGAACGTTGCCCGTTCTCATGGTCGGCACTCGACATCAAGACGCTCGCATTCGCGCTGACCGATCTGCCATACCGGAAGGCGATCAAACCGCGTTTGCCGAAACACTGGTTCGACGAACTTCCGCACACTCACGTTGCGCTAGATGACGCCGTTGAACAAGGTGCCCTTTTCTGCAACATGCTGGCCGAATTGCGGACTCAACGGACGCTGCTGGCGTCGCTGAAAGCGGCTGGCGAAACGCCGGACGACACTGACATCGAAGGACAAAACGCGCAGTCTGGGCGTTGAGTTAGGCAATATTGCTCACGCTGGGCGTTTGACATTGCGCTTCCTTTCTGCCGCCTCTACTATTGGAGTTGGTAGCGACCGAAAGGAGGCGCAGTTGACTCTCGACACGTTTTCACAAAAAATCCTGCGACTTCTGCAACTGGACGCCCGCCGTTCGGTTCAGGAGATATCCGACCAGGTCGGGCTTTCGAGCACTCCGTGCTGGCGACGTATCAAGGACATGGAGCAATCGGGCGTGATCCAGCGGTACACCGCGTTGCTCGATCGCGAAAAGCTTGGCTTGCATGTCTGCGCGCTCGCTCATATTCATCTCACGCGCCACACAGAAGGCGGTGTCGAGCAATTCGAACGCGAGATCATCACGTGCCCGGAAGTCACCGAGTGCTACAGCACCACGGGCGAGGCCGATTACATCCTGAAGATTGTCGCGCCGGACATCAAGTCGTATGACGCTTTTCTCCATGACCGCATCTTCAAGATTCCTGCAGTCGCGCAAGTCCGGACCAGTGTGGTCCTGCGCGAAATCAAATTCGATACACAATTGCCGCTTTGAAACAGCTTTCAATTGACCGAATGCCGACGCCCTAGTCAGGGCGTGAAAGGCCGGTCGATTCAGTAATGACACTGCCCGAGATGTTTCTTACCGGTCGCATAAAGCGAATCTCGCGTGCGCCGAGTTTTCGCTTGAGCGCGTCAAAATCGCCGGGTCCCAGACTGGCCAGTTGATCGTCGCTTAAGTCAGCGGAAAACGTCACGTCGATATCGAATCCGCTGCTAAGATAATGCAGATTCAACGCGTTGTACGTGAGTCCATGGGGCCCCAATACAGCGCTTATGGCATCGCTGACAGCCGAACGCGTCGGCATTCTGCCCGGCAGTGGGTTGATTTCGTCATTTTCCGGATCGACGTGAATCAATGCATCCACAATAT
Source organism: Caballeronia sp. LjRoot34 (assembly GCF_964253815.1). Lineage (NCBI taxonomy): Bacteria > Pseudomonadati > Pseudomonadota > Betaproteobacteria > Burkholderiales > Burkholderiaceae > Caballeronia > Caballeronia sp. LjRoot34. The sequence goes on along the minus strand of NZ_CAXUSB020000001.1, from coordinate 122,476 downwards.
AGGTATTCGTCAACAAGCGCGCTCGCGCCAATTCTGCAATGTAGTGACCCTCTGAAACTGAAATGAGGGGATCGACGAGAATATGCGCGTCGACAATGGCGAGATCGCCCATTTTCCGCGTCCGCAATTCATGCACGTCGCAAACACCCGGCGTGCTGCTCAACAGCATGCGTAACTTCTCGGTTTCGTCGTGATCCAGCGCGCGATCAGACAAATCCTGCAAAGCGTCCCATCCGAAAGTCCAACCCATTCGCGCGACCATAAAACCGACGATTGCGGCCGCGATAGGGTCCAGCAAACGCCAGCCGGCCATACTCCCAATAATGCCGATAGCGACGACCAATGACGAGGCCGCGTCCGAACGAGCGTGCCACGCATTTGCGATCAGTAGTGCCGACCTCACGCGTTCGGCCGCGCGGAGCATATAGCGGAACAATAACTCCTTGGAAATCAGAACGATCACCGCGACAATCAGTGCACTTGCGTGAACCTCGGGGATGTCCTGAAGATTGGTAATACGTTCTCCTGCTCGCCATAACATCCCGACGCCGACAGCAATTAAAAGCGCACCGAGAAATAATGAAGCGACTGTTTCATAGCGGCTGTGGCCATAATTGTGATCGTCGTCTGGCGCAGCGGTGCTATGCCGATTGGCCAGGAGCACGATAAAGTCCGACACCAGGTCGGACAGTGAATGAATCCCGTCAGCAATCAGAGCCTGGGAATGCGCAAACACGCCGACGACAATCTGCGCCGCCATCAGCACAGAATTCACCGCGATACTTGAGAAGGTTGTTTTGCGGGCTACGTCCTGCTTTTCTGCGGCGCGCGCCGTTGATTGCGACATGTCATCACTCGAAGTCATCGTTTGACGAATTTTACCAAGCCGCGCTGCAGCATATTCGCTTAAAACGAGAAAACCTTATAAAAATCATCTATTTAAGTTACATATGACCTGTTCTCGGCCGTCACCTTGAATATCGTCGCAATACCGGGCCGGCGGTTGATTTCAACCGCATCGGCTATCGGCCGGCCGCCGCGCAGGCGAAAAAAAACCGCACCGTTTAATGGTGCGGTTTTTTCAAACAATCTACATCTCACTTCTGGATCAGGAAGTTGTCACGCTCTTGACCGGCAATCCACTTCGGCGGCTTGCCGCGGCCCGACCACGTGCTACCGCTGTCCGGGTCGCGATACTTCGGTGCAACGCCCGCACGCGGACGCGCGGCGTTTTTCAAATTCTTGCCGCCGCGGCCACCTGCCAATTCAGCAAGCGTGATCCCGTAGTCGGTCATTTTCTGCTTGATTTCATTGAGAACTTCGGCATATTCCCGCGACTTCGCTTCTTCAATTTGTCGTTCGAGATTTTCGCGCTGCGCGAGAAGTTCCTTGTAAGACGGCATGATCTTTTCCTTGTGGTTTGCAGTGTACGAGTCGTCGCCCGTTCCGGTTATAACGTTAAGCCTCTCAATGAATCGCAGATTAACACAACTAGGATTCTGCGCACGTTTCTACGCTGTCGATTTAAATCAGTTCAGCCGAACGGCTGTCCGTAACAATTTGTGATGTCTTGTAAAAGCTGCCGAAACCACGCATTCATCTTACTTACATCGTTAAATTAACCCACAAAGTCTTTCATGAAATGAAAATAACACGAAACATATCGACTAAAACTTCCATCCCGTGCGAGCTTGCCCGAACATTCTCACGCCGTAACGCTATCTCGTAAATTGAGCGACATAAAGACACGCATTGGGTGACCAGAAGTTCAGACAATCACCTATGCCGTTCAATACAATCGATCAATGCGGCATTGAGTTCTGCGCGAGTTTGTTTCGGTTTATCAAAGGTGAAACGATTGCGCGCTCCGGGAGTCCGCAGATCGCAACCATATTTGTCTATCCCCATTAGTTCGAGTTCCGCCGGTCGTGCGGGAGAATCGGCAAATAATTCCAGCAACCGAAGCTCATTCTGCTCGGATAACGGTTCGAGTGGATCAAGCGCCGTAGCATCCAGCCAACCCATTGCACCAAAGCCGCCTATATACCTCATGCGTTCGAGCGACATGATCCAGAACGTGAAGTCACCCAATTCAAGATAACGGGCAGCATCCGGGTGATATCTGAGATAACGGCGCGCCAGTTCATCGACCGATTCAGGCGGCGCCGGAGAAAACGAGCCGAGCATGGTAAGACGCTGTCCTTCGAGAATGGCATCGCTGGCCGTTTGGGTAATCAAAAAACCCGCGCGCGCGTCCACTTGCAGATTGCGCGTGTGTTCAGCCAGATGGCTAATCAGCACCATTGGCACGTGACGGGAAGTCGGCGCGAACGGTAATGCGGTCGGATAAGGAAAACCGCGCGGCTCACGCGAGTGCGTGGCAAGCGTGCCGTGCGGCACTTGATGCAAGAGATGCAACGGAGCATGCGACGGGATATTCAAAGCGGGACCTCACGAGAGACTGACCAGCAACCATGCAAGCGAACTAAATAAGAGCAGCGAACGGCCTTTGCGATCTTAAAGCACTAAAACCAGGTCCGTCCGCAACCCGATAGAATTGAAAGCTTCGCCGGCCAATGAAAGGACCGGCCGTTGAAACAAGCAAGCAAAGAGAGCAATTCCTTGTCCGAATCTGTCTCAAGTGCCCGTGCCGTCGGGCACGATACCCCGAGCGCCGCGCATCGGCGGCTTCCCGTGGCAAAACGCGAGCGTGCGCGCTACGCGACCATGGCCGTGTTTTTCATCGCCGGGATGCTTTACGCCTCCTGGGGCGTGCACGTGCCCACGGTGCGCGACAAGTTTCACCTGAGTCCCGGATCGCTGTCCATCGCGCTCCTGGCGGTTGCCGTCGGATCGATTGTCGCGATGCTCACCAACGGTCCGTGGATCACGCGCGTCGGCACTCGCCGCGCGTGCCTGGCCGGCGGTATCGGCATGACGATTTGCGGGGCGCTGATCCTGGCCGCACCGTTCTACTGGCTGCTGCTCGTCGTGCTGGCGCTGTTCGGCTTCAGCATGGCCACGCTCGATGTCGCGATGAACGCGGAAGCCAGCGCCGTTGAAGAAGCGCTCGAGCGGCCCATCATGTCGTCGCTGCACGGCATGTTCAGCGTCGGCGGGATGGCCGGCGCGGCCGCCGGCGGCGTGCTGCTCGCGCACGGCATGCCGCCGGAGGCGCATCTCGCGCTGGCGTCGGTGGTTAGCGTGATCGTTCTGCTGGTGTCCATGCCCGCCGTGCTGTCCCACGTCCCTCACACGGACGGTGTCCATGGCGGGTCGTCATCGAATCGCTGGCGCTCAAGGGCCTTGTGGGCGCTCGGCGGCATGGCGTTGGTCGCGTTGATCGCTGAAGGGGCCATGTACGACTGGGCAACGGTCTACATGCGCGACGTTGTGCTCGCCACGCCCGCGTTGTCCAGCACGGCCTACGCGGCCTTCACCGGCGGCATGGCGGCCGGGCGTTTTGGCGGCGATGCGGTGCGTGCCCGCTTCGGCGCGCCTCAACTCATCTTCGCGAGCGCGGCGCTGGCGTTTATCGGCATGGTGGCGGCGCTGTTACTGCCTGACGCGCTCGTCACGCTCGCAGGTTTCACGCTGATGGGGCTCGGACTCGCGAACATGATGCCGGTGCTGTTCGCCGCGGCGGCGCGTGTACAGGGCGTAAGCCCTGCTGAAGGGCTCGCGCAGGTCGCGGGGCTGGCTTACTTCGGCTTGCTGTTCGGGCCGGTGCTGATAGGCGGTGTGGCCCAGTTGAGCACGTTGCCGGTCGGGTTATCGGTGGTCGCGGCTTGCGCAGCCCTGATCGCGCTCGTGGGACCGAGAATCATGAAGCAGTTGAAGCTGTGACCGGACAGCGCTGCGGTCGCCGCATTGCACACGCGAACCGGCCACAAGCGCCAATCATTCGATAAGCATTGGCCAGTATTAGCAAAATCGCCACGCAAAAAAAACGCGCCGACCGAAATCAGCGCGTTTTTCAACAATCAAATAAATCATCGAAGGCGGTCTTCGTCGCAGCATCACGACGCCGACCACCCGCGGCAATTACATCTTGACCACGTCCAGCAGCGTCTTCTTGCCTGCCTTGTAGTCGTACAGCGAGATCACGCCGTGCTTCAGGTCGCCCTTCGAGTCGAAGGTCGTTTCGCCGATCACACCCTTGTAATCCGTATTCGGCATAGCTGCCAGAATCTTCGCCGGATCGGTGGAGTTGGCGCGCTTCATAGCATCGACAATGATGTACACCGCGTCATACGTGAACGGAGCGTAGATCTGGATCGGCTGGCCAAAACGCTTCTGGAACTTGGCTGCGAATTCCGCGCCGCCCGCCATCTTTTCGAGCGCCATACCGGCTTCCGAGCAGACGATATTGTCGGTTGCATCGCCAGCAAGGGTCGACAACTGGTCGGTACAAACACCGTCGCCCGCCAGAACGCGTGCGCGCAGGCCAAGTTGCTTGGCTTGCTTGGCGAACGGGCCGCCGGTGGCGTCCATGCCGCCGTACATGATCGCGTCAGGATTTTCGCCCTTGATCTTCGTCAAAATCGCGCGGAAGTCGACAGCCTTGTCGTTGGTCGCATCGTGCGACATCACGTTCATGCCGAGCGACTTGGCGGTCTTTTCGAACTCGTTCGCGAGACCTTGGCCGTAAGCGGTCGAGTCGTCGACAATCGCGACGCTCTTCAGCTTCAGGTCCTTGGACGCATAGTTAGCCAGTGCCGGACCTTGTTGTGCGTCGGTTGCCACAACGCGATACGTCGTCTTGAAGCCTTGTTGCGTGTATACCGGGTTCGTTGCCGACGGCGAAATCTGCACGATGCCAGCATCGCTGTAGATCTTCGAAGCCGGGATCGAGGTGCCCGAATTCAGGTGACCAACCACGGCGACGACTTTATCGTCGACGAGTTTCTGCGCCACTTGAGTAGCCGTACGCGGGTCAGCCGCGTCGTCTTGTGCGTCGAGTTGAAGCGTGATCTTCTGGCCGCCGATCGTCAGACCCTTGGCATTGATTTCTTCAACTGCGAGGCGCGCGCCGTTTTCGTTGTCCTTGCCCAGGTGGGCAATACCGCCGGTCAACGGTGCAACGTGACCGATCTTGACGACCTCGTCGGCCGTAGCGGTTGTTGCCATCGAGGCGAACATTAGCGCTGCAGCGCTGATAGGCAACAGTTTGTGAAGCTTGGTGTTCATGTAAGTCTCCAGTTTCGGTCCCAAAAACAACGGTGTCGCCCTGTGCTCCGTCTCGTCACGTTTCGCTCAGCCCCGTGGACGACCACGCCGGATGCATCGTCATGCACTTGGCTCGTACTTCCGCAGGCCGTTTATGACGACCAGCATCCGCACTGCGCGCAAGTGTAGGGTTGTCAAATTAATTTGGGGAAGTTTTTTAAGCTAGTGGTGTGACTACTAATAAGAGAGGTGTTGAGAAGCTATTGAAAGTGTGCTGGTGCAGTGCGGAAAGGTCCTGTTCATGCGGTTCTTCAGCGGATTGACACTTTCCGCCAAGTGCGCGTTCGCGGCATTCCGGAGGCAACGCTTTAGTTTTAGCCAGCCGGGCCGTTATTATCCGGTCCGCTTGTTTCAAGTCAATTGCGCGAGTTAAGAACTCGGTTAAGGACTCAGATAAGCGCTGGGGTTAGTACTCGGTTTAGCTATTAACTAGCCGCCGCTTTAAAGCCTCAGGCCGGGCTCCATGACGACCACGGAAAGTTGCAGAAACACTTCTGAAAACGCGCCGCCGCGTGCATTTCCTACAGCCGCTTTACAGCCCGCGCCCTTGCCGGCAAGGCGCATGGAATGGTGGCACACTCTTCGGTTGCGGTTCCGCCCCGATCGTCCCTTATCATTTCGCCCCACCCATTCAGGCATCAGCCAGGAGCTTCATCATGACCGTGACATCCCGCTGGATCGACATTCCTTCAAACGGCGACACCTTCCAGGGCTATCTCTCGTTGCCCAAAGGCGGCAAAGGCCCGGGCGTCGTCATCATCCAGGAAATATTCGGCGTGAACTCGCATATCCGCGCCGTGGCCGATCAATACGCGGCCGATGGTTACGTCGCGCTCGCACCGGACATCTTCTGGCGCGTCCAGCCGCGTGTGGAACTCGGCTATGACGGCGCGGACCGCGAGAAAGCAATGGAAATCTACGGCAAACTCGACGTAGCGCATGCAGTGGCTGATGTCACCGCCACCGCCGCCGCGCTGCGCGCATTGCCGGAAGTCACGGGCAAGGTCGCGGGTGTCGGTTATTGCCTCGGCGGCCGGCTGGCGTATTTGTCCGCCGCGCAAGGCGCGTTCGATATCGCCGTGGCCTACTACGGCGGCGGCATCCAGAACGAGCTCGACGAGGCCGACAAGATCAAGGTGCCGATGCAATTCCACTACGGCGCGCTCGATGCCCACATTCCGTCTGCCGCCGTCGACTCGGTCAAGCAGCGCTTCGCGGGCAAGGACGCTCAGGTCCACGTGTACCCGGGCGCCGATCACGGCTTCAATTGCACGGATCGCGCATCGTACAATCAGGCGGCGTCAGCACTCGCGCACGGCCGCACACTGACGTTCCTCGGCGAGCATTCCTGACTCGGCGCACAACGCCGCGGACTGCACGGTTGGCCGCCTGAGAAGACGGGATACAACCGCATCAAGTAGGGGGAGCCTTGCAGTCCAAGTATCTCGACTACGACGCGATCGGCCTGGCCGAGCTCGTGCGCAGCGGCCAGGTCAGCGCGCGGGAATTGATCGATACGGCAATCACGCGCGCCGAAGCCGTCAATCCGGCGCTCAACGCCATTGTCCTGAAGGACTATCAGGCGGCTCGCAACCGCGCGAGCCGTGGCGGACGCGACGGTTCCGGCACCTTGGGCCAAGGTCCGCTCGCGGGTGTTCCCTACCTCATCAAGGATCTGGGCGCGCCGGTCGCGGGTTTGCGGATGTCCATGGGCTGCCGCCATTTCCAGCATTTCACGCCCACTGAAGATTCGCCGATCGTCGCGCGCTCGAAGCAGGCCGGGCTCAACATTTTCGGCAAGACCAACACGCCTGAAATCGGCCAGATGCCGTATACCGAACCCGAGTTGTTCGGCCCGGCGCGCAACCCGTGGGGACTCGATTACACCACCGGCGGTTCCAGCGGAGGCGCCGCGGCGGCGGTCGCGGGCGGCGTCGTCCCGCTCGCGCACGCGGCGGATGGCGGCGGGTCGATCCGCATCCCGGCGTCGTGTTGCGGGCTGTTCGGCTACAAGCCATCCAACGATGTCCAGCCGCAACCGCTGCCCGCACCCGGCGATTTAGCGGTGGATCATGCCGTGTCGCGCAGTGTCCGCGATAGCGCCCTGCTACTCGATCTCACGTCGTCCGGGCAACCGGGCGCTTTCTTCCGGGCCGTCCGCGAGCCGTGCGGGCCGTTGCGCATCGGCTATATGGAAGAGCCGCAGCTTGCGGGGGCGTTATCGGCGGATGTAAAAACCGCTCTCGACGATGCCGCCAGGCTCGCTGAATCACTGGGTCATCATGTAGAGCCGGCGTCTTTCGGGCTCGACTTCGGCGCCCTCGCTCATGCGTTCCTCGTGATGTGGTCGGTGCTGGCAGAACAGATTGTGCTGCACGCCGATCGCATCAGTGGTCAGAAGCCCAAACGCGCTGATTTCGAGATTGCGTCATGGACGATGGCGCATATCGGCCGGAGGATTGGCGAGCGCGATCTGCCGGCGGCGCTGGAAACCCAGCGTCAGTTCAAGGCGCAGATGGCTGCGTTGATGACACGATATGACGTGTTGTTGACGCCCACGCTCGCTGCCGCGCCGTTCAGAATCGGCGCCAAGCAGCCGACCCAATTCGAGCGTTTCCAGATGCAGGTGCTCTCGACGTTTCCGGTTGAAACGTTGTTGCGGCGGATGTTGTCGGTTTCTGCGAAGAAGGCGTTTGACTGGGCCGGTTGCACGGAGCTTTTCAACTTTACCGGTCAGCCGGCGATGTCCGTGCCGCTCTACTGGAACGCCCGCGGCATGCCGATCGGCGTGCAGTTCGCGGGGCGCATAAACGACGATGCCACGTTGTTCCGGCTGGCAATCCAGCTAGAGGCCGCGAGGCCGTGGTTCGCCCGCCGCCCGGCGTTGATGGCGGCGAGGTGAAGGATTGGCGGATTGACGGGTTGGCGGGTTGGCGGGTTGGCGGGTTGGCGGGTTGGCGGGTTGGCGGGTTGGCGGGTTGGCGGGTTGGCGTTAGCTCAAGCGCACGAAAACCTAGCCTGAGCGCTTGGAAAAGCGGTAATGCGCGACGCCCCATTCGTTGCCGCCGGCATACCCGAACAACTCGGCCACCGCCATATAGAACATGCGCCAGCGCTGAAACCAGATGCCGGCGTTAGCCGCGCCGTAAGTCTGGATCATCAGCGGCATCAATTCGCTGCGCGCCGCGTCCAGATTCGCCAGCCAGTGATTGGCCGTCTTTTCATAATGCGCGCCGCTCACCCACCATTGACGGTCGATGGTTAGATCGTCCTGGAAATGCAGCAGCAGCGCCTCCGATGGCATCGTCCCGCCCGTGAAAAAATACTTCGACATCCAGTCGCTGCCGTCTTTCACCTCGAAGTGATACGCCAACGTGCGATGCGCGAACACATGCACAAAAAGCTTGCCGTCCTCGCGCATCCAGCCTGAGATCTTGTTGAGCAACAGCCGATAGTTCTTCATATGCTCGAACATCTCGATCGACAACACGCGGTCGAAGCCATTGCCGAGCAACGCCGGATCGAATTGATAATCGACGATATTCCCCGTCACCACGCTCAGATTGGTTATGCCACGCGCAGCCGCCTCGCTCTCGATAAACTCGCGTTGCCCCCGCGAATTCGATAACGCCACAATCTGCGAGCGCGGATAATTTTCCGCCAGCCACAACGAGAGCGAACCCCAGCCGCAACCGAGATCGAGGACGCGCTGGCCGTCGGTGAGTTGCGCGCGGACCGCATATTCCTCAAGCATGGCTTGCTCGGCCTGATCGAGCGTTTCCGTTCCCGTCCGATACAAGCAGCACGAATACTTCAGGTGCTCGCCCAAATGCCCCTGGAAAAACGCCGCCGGCACCTCGTAGTGCTGCGTGTTCGCGGCTTGCGTTTCGATCGCGATCGGGCTTGCCCGCAGTTCATCGACCAGGCGATTAAAGCGCTTCGAACGCGCTTCGCCATCATCAATACCTTCATCGCGCAGGCGCTGTTTCATCAACCGGCGCATCCCGAAGCGCACGAGCGAATCCGGAAGCCGGCCGCGCTCGCACCAGTCGATCAGCCAGCTTTGCGTCGGCACTTCTTCTTGTGGTTTTTCTTGTGGTTCTGACATAACCGCTCGCGATGGCAGATCGCTCATGTGGAAACTCCCCGCTATTATTATTTAAGGATGACGCGGCGGCCATGGAATCAATGCACTGGTTGTGCGCATATAGTCGGCATATCCCGCGCGCTTTTTAGCCGATTCCGCTTCAATCATGGGTACGCCCGAGACTTTCATCAGCAGCCACGCCATCAGCACGGGCGGCAACAGCATGGCGAAAATCCACACGCCAACGCCGATTGCGAGTGGGATATACGCGACCCAATGCACGCACTCGAAGAAGTAGTTCGGGTGCCGTGAATAACGCCACAAGCCCGCGCGGCAGACGTTACCGTGATTCGACGGGTCCGCTTTGAACACGCGCAACTGATGATCGGCGAACGCTTCGCCCACAATCGAGATCAGCCAGATCACCGTCGCCAGCGCAACCCATGCAGCGCCCGGCGGCGTTGCGCGATAGGCCGGTACGAAAAACGCGAGCGACAGCAGCATCGAAATCACGACTTGCATCTGGAAGAACCAGAACATTTTCTTGTTCGCGTCGGCGCCCCATTGCTCGCGGAACGTGTGATAGCGGGGATCTTCCGCGTGACCGGCATTGCGCTTCCACAGATGCAGACCAAGCCGAATACCCCAGACGAACCCGCCCATTCCAACGACGACCCGCGTAGGCGAATCGCCCTCGGCGAGTATTGCGACCAGCACCGCGACCACGCCGAGCGACATCGCCCAGATGGGATCGACCATCCCCGCATTCTTCGATTTAGCTTGCCACGCCCAAACCGCCGTGAAAACAACGATAAGCGCGATAAAAACGATAACGGCAACGGTGAGCGGCGGCATGAAGTCCTCGATGTCGATTTTTTGTTCAATGAATATCGGTGGCATCGACTGGAGAGCGATTGCAACTAAGACTCGGACTACGACTTATAGGCTACTTACGCACGTTATCCTCCGGCGGATGCGCCGACACAAGGTAGCCAAGCGATAAGTGGAAGCAAAGCAAGCGTCGACGTTCAGAACGAACGCGAGCATAAGATATTCCCGGCGAGAAATGGGAATGCAAGAAACGCAGGAACGGTGCGTCTTTCGACGCCCTGTTCCCGGTCAACCAAGCGTGGAAGTCAAAGAGTTAAAGCCGAAGCCTTGACTCCACTTTACTCGCCGCGCCCATCGGTCCATCGGACTGCTAAACCAGCGCAGGCAATCCTTCCACCAGCAAAAACGCAAGCAGCACGCCGAGCAGCGCACCGAATACGCGTAGTGTGTTTTTCCGGAATTGCGTGGCGCACGGTACAGCGCCGAGGAAAAGAATGCCAGCGAGCGCCATCGGGATAATCAGGATGAAGTCGCCGATCGTGAAGTAGGTGTTCATACTCGTCTCCCATCGTTCGTGCTCAGCGTCCACCTGGCTGCGTGAGACGTCGCACTGTCGATTTGAGTATAGGCCGTTGTTTAGGCTTTATTTGTGCCGCTTTCCGCAAACGTTGGCGAAGATCAACGAAACGCCTTATGGGGCGAGGCTTTCCGGCCAGATGTTTTAAGCGGATGCGGAAAAACCCTCACACGCCAATGTTTACAAAAAACCTTCATTACATCCGTTCGTGCATCTAAGCGATCAAGCGCTCATGTGATGCTCTTGCCGGCGCAAATATTCCGCCCCGCCCAAACCGATTAATAGGAGAACGAATACGAAGCCACTTACGCCCGGCCAGCCGGCGATAGTCCAGAAGTGGCCGCCCCATGAACCAAGCACGCTGGAGCCGATGTAATAAGCGAGCAGATAGAGCGCGGCTGCCTGACCTTTCGGGCCTTTGGCCAACCAACCGATCCAGCCGCTTGCGACCGAATGACCGGCGAAAAAACCAAACGTCATGCATGCGATACCGGCAATCACCACGGGCAACGAACTCGACAATGTCAGCGCCACGCCAAAGATCATCAACAGCAGCGCGGCAATCAGGACGCGGCCACGGCCAAATATATCGGCCATTTTTCCGGACCAGGGCGATGCCACCACGCCCGTCAGATACACCACGAAGATTGCGCCAATTTCCGTCTGGCTCAGGTTGAACGGCGCCGCGATCAATCGATACCCAACGTAGTTATAAAGCGTCACGAAGCTGCCCATGAGCACGAAGCCCATCAGGATCACGCAACGCAAGCCGCGGTTTTTCAGATGCCCGGCCAGCGCCGTCCGATGATGGCGAAATCCCATTCCGGCGCGTGGCACGAAACGTCGAGACGGCGGCAGGAGCGCACGAAACGCCAGCGTGGCGAGCAGCCCAAGCACCCCGATTCCGCCGATAGCCACGCGCCACGAGAAAAAGTCCGCGAGAATTCCGCTGATCACTCGCCCGGCCATTCCACCGATTGCCGTGCCGCCTACGTAGAGTCCCATCGCGAGGCCGAGGCCGTCGGGATGCACTTCCTCCGCGAGATAGGCCATGGCGACGGCCGGCACGCCGCCGAGCGCGAGACCTTCGAGCGCACGCACGAACAACAGCGCGTGCCAGCTCGGCAAGAACGCCACGATGATCGTCAGCAACGACGAAGCCGTCAGCGACAGCGTCATCAACCGGTGCCGGCTCCAGCCCTCTGAAACGAAGCCGGCGATGAAAATCGCTATGGCGAGTGAAGCCGTCGTCACCGATACCGACAGCGCACTTTCCGCCGGACTCACGCCAAACGTTTTGGTGAACTCAGGGAGGAGCGGCTGCACACAGTAAAGCAGCGAGAAGGTGGCGTAGCCTGCAAACAGCAAGGCAATCGCCGCGTGCCAGTAAGCACGCGATCCACGTTCGAGATAGGGCAAGGGATCGGGGGAAAGCGAGGAGGACGAAGCTGACCGGGACGGCGCCGGCGATGAAGTCACAAGTGGATCTCCGGTGGCGAAGGGCATAACAATACCGTGATCGTCAGGGTTTTGCCGGAGACCGCGCCGAGCGCTTTCAATCGACTTTCGAAAAGCGGATGGAATGCAAATACGTTGTTTCCATGCGATGCAAGTTTTCGACCCACGCGAATTGATGCGCTAAAGTAGAACATCGTTTCAGCCGAAATCATCGGAACACGACTGCAATTTGCAGGCATTCGAGGAATTTACGCGCGGCACTTCAGTTTCGTGCACAGGGCCTCACGCGCCTGTGCTTCATGCAGAACCGGCCGGCACGCGCACTGTTTTGCCGGCACACCTCGGGGAGTCATCATGCAAATCGGTTCAATCGTTCGCTCCGTCCATATTGCGGTGCCACAAGGCGCACGCGGGATTGTCATGCGGATTCTCGGCGACATGGCCATGGTCGCCTGGTACGCGGATGAACCCGGCACGTCGGAACTACTAAACACGGAACCGTTCTTCCTCGAAGACCTGATCGATACCGGCGAACTCGTTCGTCCGAACAACGCGCTCATGCATTGAGGAATTAGCGCGTTTCAGAACGTTGTTTCGCCGTAACCGCGCATCGCTGATGCTTCCCCCCGCGATGCGCGTCACAATGCAGGGATGAACTCGAACCATTCCAATGCATCGCGCGCGTCCGGAGACAATCTGTCTCTCTCCGGCGACGACGCTAATCTCCCGCCTCCGCCTTTCGCCGATCTCACGCCCGAGCGTGTGCTCGATGCGCTCGACAGCGTCCTGATGCCGCTTGGCGAACGCACCGACGGCGGCATGCTCGCGCTCAACAGCTACGAAAATCGTGTGTATCAGGTTGGCATGGAAGACGGGCCGCCGATGGTCGCGAAGTTCTACCGGCCATTGCGCTGGTCCGACGACGCCATTCTCGAAGAGCACGCTTTCGTTTCGACGCTTTACGAACGCGAGATTCCGGCGGTACCGGCACGCGTGTTGAATGGCGCGTCGCTGCATACCTTCGAGGGTTTCCGGTTCTCCATCTTTGAACGGCGCGGCGGGCGTGCCCCGGATATCGACCGGCCGGAGACGCTGGAATGGCTTGGGAGGTTTATCGGCCGGATTCACGCGGTCGGGCAGATCAAGCCGTACGTGGAACGGCCAGCACTCGATATCCAGACCTTTGGATACGAACCGCGCGAGTTTTTGCTGACACACGGATTTGTGCCGAAGGACGTGCGCGAAGCGTATGAAACCGTGGTGAAGATGGCGCTGGAAGGTGTCGAGCGATGCTACGAGCGAGCCGGCGATGTCAAAAGCATCCGGTTGCACGGGGATTGTCATCCGAGCAACGTATTGTGGACGGATGCCGGTCCGCATTTTGTCGATTTCGACGATAGCCGCATGGCGCCCGCTATCCAGGATTTGTGGTTGCTGCTGCCGGGCGACCGCCCGGAGGCGTCGCGTGCGCTGGGCGATTTGCTGGCCGGGTACGAGGATTTCTGCGATTTCGAGCCGCGCGAGCTGCACCTGGTCGAAGCGCTGCGCACGTTGCGGCTGATTCATTACGCGGCATGGCTGGCACGTCGATGGAACGATCCCGCGTTTCCCGCCGCGTTTCCGTGGTTCAACACGCAGCGGTATTGGGAAGACCGGATTCTTGAGTTGCGCGAACAGGTCGGCGCGATGGAAGAAGGGCCGCTCTGGCCGGTTTGACGGGCGTTCGGCGATCGTTCGCCGATAGCTTTTCACTGCGGCCGGCGCGCCCCTCCTGCGTCGGCCGCGTAATGGGACTTAATGGGACTTAATGGGACTATTGAAGATTTTTAATGTCCGTGTAATGATAACAATTCTCATTTGAAAGCTTGACTCCGCCGATGCGCTTGTTGGTCGCTCGTTGGCGGCTTGTTGGCCGTATCGGTGAGAAATCCATCCGCAGCATCCCCTTATTCGCTATGTCCTCTGGAGAGACGCGTGAACGCGCCTGAAACTTTTGAACCCGCGTCCAACGTGACCACGATGCCGTACGCGCCGCACGGCCGCCGCCTTATCGACGACGCCGAACAGTTCGCTCGGAAACAACGCTCGCGCCGCGCAACCTTCATCAAATGGCTACGCAAGGTGCATGGCTGGGTCGGTTTGTGGGGCGCCGTGCTGGGGTTGTTGTTCGGGACGACGGGTTTTCTGCTGAATCATCGCGCCGGTCCGCTGAAGATTTCGAGCGGAGAACCTCAAGTTTCTCAAATGCAAATGGCCGTGCCCGCGAAGGGCCTCAAGTCGCCGATGGAACTCGGCAAGTGGCTCAAGCAGGAACTCAAGCTCGACGGCAATATCGGCCGGCCGAAACGTGAAGCGGCACATCCGGTTGGCTGGGGCGATCAGAAGACCATGCAGCCGGAGTTGTGGACGGTGGCGGTGGCGTCGCCGGGCGGGTCGGTATCGGCGGAATACTGGGTGGGGAACGGGTTTGTATCGGTGAAGAAGAGCGAGAACAGTTTTCTCGCGACCATGAGCAATCTGCACAAAGGCGTGGGATTAAGCGTGGGCTGGGTGCTGCTGATCGATACGCTTGCCGGCAGCATTATTCTGCTGTCGCTGACGGGCGTGTTGCTGTGGACCGAGCTGAATAAACGCAAGACGGTGGGCGCGGTGATTGTGATGGCGTCGATTGTCGCGATGGTTTGTCTGGGGTTGATGTGAGGGCTTCGGTCCTCAATTGCGCTGGTGCTTGAATGTGGAACCCCGCGAAAACGCGGGTTTTTTGGGTTTTGGGGATCTGGATTCTTTTAGTTCTTCCTCGACCGCTTCGCAAAGTCGGTGATGGAGTGCGGTGATTTGGCGCACGAATGCTTGGAGAGGTTGGCGAATTGATCGAAAGAAGTGAGAAGTCGAGCAATGCCAATCGGGCGATGGAGCAGTCGTATGAGCGGCGCAATGAGAATGATTGTTCTATACAACTAACGACTCCCGCTTTCGTCCTCGACGATTTTTTACCTATTACTTAGAACAGTCGCGAGGTCGTCAGTTAATATCGCGGCGAATGGTGGCAATCGCCCGTACGTTCATGGCAGCAACGTTGTGTCGGTGTCCGCGAACCGTAAGCGATCAGGGTTTTGCGGGCAGGTTCGCAGAAAGTAGCGTTGCGTTTTTTGGGGTGCGGAAACAAGGATCAGTGCCGCCGAAGACTCTCGCCGAGCACCAACGCGAGTTCGCGGAAAGCACCGCACTTTCAGGGTAAGAACCACGAGTTAGATGGGATGGAGTCGCGCTCTCATGGGCGCGTGGATTGAAACGTTGCGCGCATGGTCTGCGTCTGGACCTATGTTCTTGTCGCGCCTTCATCGGCGCGCGGATTGAAACTTTTATAGTGATGAGAAGCTGCGCAGCGGTGAAAGAGTCGTGCCTTCACTGGCGCGTGGGTTGAAACAACCGGGAAAAGGAAGTCATCGCCGGGCGTAACGTCGCGCCTTCACGGGCGCGTGGATTGAAACGCCTGCCGGATTTTTGACCGGCGTATCCAGCACAGTCGCGCCATCACGGCGCGTGGATTGAAACGAGGGAGTTGCCATCTACAACTGGCTGCGTCAGTACGTCGCGCCTTTACCAGCGTGTGGATTGAGATTTTGTAGGTCGGTCTACGCTGGCATCGAAAAGAGGTGGCGCCGTCACAAGCGCGCGAATCGCAACAATTATTACATTTCAAACCGAATTTTAAGATGACGCTGATATTAAGCTCCCTCGAATACGGGCTGATCAGCGACATAGCGGCAACCTAAGCCGCTCGATTTCAATCGATCGCGACGCCCACTAATAATCTCAGAGGCGACGCTCGTGACTCGAGTTTTCCACGCACACTCAACGCCGAATCCGGACGAAAGCGGCTGGCAGACACTCTCGGATCACTTCAACGCAGTGGGTCAACTCGCAGCGGAGTCCGCGAAACACTTCGGCACATCCAAACTCGCAGAAACTGCCGGAAAACTCCGCTACATTGATAAGTACACCGATTCATACCCAAGGCGCATTCGCGGCGGACCGCGCGTGGGCCACGCAACGTGGGGCGCGAAGATCGCCTGCGACCAGTACGGACCGCATGAAAAAGTAACGGCTTATACCGCTGCCGAGCCGAAATATGGCACGCAATTCATGCAACTTATTGCCATGAATCTACACAGCGACCGACATGGTTTGCAGCTTGGCGAGTCCGCGCTTCTCGACGCGGCCAGACTCATTTACTAAACCTATTTTCAGATCGGTTTAATCAGCCCGATGTGGAGGAGCGAGCAACAGCAGAAACCGATCACGTATCTCATCGCGACATAAAGGAGACAACCGTGGCATACGGAATACGTTTGCATGTCCAGGGCGAGCGTGCATTGTTCACGCGCCCCGAGATGAAGGTTGAGCGCGTGTCCTACGACGTCATCACGCCGTCCGCTGCGCGCGGCATCGTGGAAGCCATTCACTGGAAGCCGGCCATCCGTTGGGTCATCGACCGTATTCAGGTGCTCAACGAGATTCGCTTCGACACCATCCGTCGAAACGAAGTCGCAAGCAAGATCCCGGCATCGAGCGCGCGATCAGCCATGAAAAAGGGCACGCTGGAAGGTCTCGTCAACTACGTTGATGAGGATCGTCAGCAACGCGCGGCGTCCATTCTCAAGGACGTAGCGTACGTGATCGAAGCGCATTTTGAACTTACCGATAAAGCCGAAGAAGGAGACTCAATCGGTAAGCACCTGGACATCTTTAACCGTCGCGCGCGCAAAGGTCAGTGTTTTCAAACGCCGTGCTTAGGCGTGCGCGAATTTCCCGCCGATTTCACTTTACTGGAAGACGATGCCCCCGCCCGCGAGCCGCATCAATCGCTTATGGCGGAAAAAGATCTCGGCTGGATGCTTCACGACATCGACTTCAAGAATGGCATGGCGCCTCACTTCTTCAGGGCATCGATAAAGGACGGATGGATCGACGTTCCGCCGTTGCCGTTCGTGGAGTATTCGGCATGATCTTCACATCACTGGTCGAGTATTACGAACGGCTCGCCGCACAAGGCAAGGTACCCGCATTCGGATCGACGCAGGAAAAGATCGGCTATTCGATCCTGTTGAATCGCGAAGGCGAAGTGCAGGACGTCATCAATCTCAGCAATCCCGCCGACAATAAATCGAAGTGGACAATGCTCACGGTTCCGGCATCGTTTAAACGGTCGGGTATCGCGCCGCCACCGTTTTTCCTGTGGGACAAGACGGCTTTCGTGCTTGGGGTCGACCAAAAAGCGGGGGCTGATACCCCGACGCTAAATGCACGATCATGGGCAGTTTTCAAGGCGCTCCATCTTGATCGTCTGGCCGGGGCAACCGACGAAGGGCTTGTCGCGTTACGCAAGTTCATAGAGGCGTGGATTCCAGACAACTGGCAAGGGTGCGAACACATTGCCAAACACGCCCCGGCTATTTTCGGCACGAACGTCGTTTTCCGGCTTGATGGCGAACTCGGCTATATCCACGAGCGTCCCGCGGCTCAGGAACTGGTCAAGCACTACAGCGCGGCCGATGAAACGACCCTCGGCTTGTGTCTCGTCAGCGGTGAAACGCGTCCGATCGCGCGTCTTCATCCGGCCATTAAAGGCGTGTGGGGAGCGCAAACATCGGGGGCATCGATTGTCTCTTTCAACCTCGACGCCTTCGACTCATACGGCAAGGATCGCGGCGCGAACGCACCGGTTTCCGTGCATGCGGCCTTCGCTTACACAACGGTACTTAACCACTTGTTGCTGCGCGATCCGCATCATCGTCAATGCGTGCAGATTGGGGATGCAAGTGTGGTGTTCTGGGCCGAAGCCAAGGATCAGCAACAGCGGGAAGCAGCGGAAAACCTGTTCCTCAGTGAGCTGGAACCGCCGTCCAGTGACTCAGCCGAATCCGCCAAGCTCAAGCATGCGCTTGATGCGGTATTGGAGGGACGTGCGCTGCACGACATCGATCCGAATCTCGATCCTGCCTCGAAAATATTCGTGCTTGGGTTGTCACCGAATGCGTCTCGGCTTTCGGTGCGCTATTGGTTCAGCGAAAACCTTGGCGTATTCACGAAACGACTCGCGCAGCACTACAACGATCTGGCCATCGAACCCACGCCGTGGAGAACAACGCCAGCCGCGTGGCGCTTGCTGTCCGCTATAGCGGCACGGGAGAAGACCGAAAACGTTCCGCAGCAACTAGCGGGATCCTTGATGCGCGCGGTCCTCAGCGGCGGGCGTTATCCGCGCACTTTGTTGAGCGCCGCGATCATGCGCATGCGCGCAGATGGAGATATTTCCGGACTGCGCGTGGCGTTGTGCAAAGCCGTTCTGGCACGCGACCAGCGTCTCGGCAATGGCGATATTCAAGAGGAGGTACCTGTGAGTCTCGATAGAAGCAACACCATGCCGGGTTATTTACTCGGGCGGTTGTTCTCGGTGCTGGAAGGCATTCAGGAAGCCGCGCTGCACTCTGCCAGCGCGAGCATCAAGGATCGTTATTACGGGTCCGCTTCTGCCATGCCCGCAGCCGTATTTCCGATCCTCATGCGTGGCGCGCAAAACCACTTATCCAAGGCGATGAAAGATCCGAAGGGAAAAGGACTCGCGATATCGCTAGAAAAAGAAGTGCAACAAATTATCGATGGTCTTGGCTGTGAATTTCCAAAGACGCTTCGACTAGAAGACCAGGGCCGCTTTGCTATCGGCTACTACCACCAGCGCAACGAACGTTTCCGTTCGAAGGCTGGCAAAGGCGACGCTGCAGAAATCATCACCGACGATATCCTGGAGACAAGCGTATGACCATCCTCGCCAACCGCTACGAATTCGTTTATCTGTTCGATGTCACCAACGGCAATCCGAATGGCGATCCCGATGCGGGAAACCTGCCGCGTCTCGATCCCGAAACCAATCTCGGCCTTGTCACCGATGTCTGCCTGAAACGAAAGATTCGCAATTACGTGACGCTGGAGAAGGATAACGAGGCCGGTCACGCCATCTATATGCAGGAAAAGGCCGTGCTCAATCTTCAGCACAAACTAGGTTATGCGGCGCTCAATCTCGTCCCGGTGGACAAGAAACTGCCCAAGGATGTCAAGGACGCGGAAGCGCTCACCAAATGGATGTGCACGAACTTCTTCGATATCAGGGCTTTCGGCGCAGTCATGAGCACGGGCGTCAACTGCGGGCAAGTGCGCGGCCCCATTCAACTGGCGTTCGCCAAGTCGATCGAACCCATTGTGCCGATGGAAGTCTCCATCACCCGCATGGCCGTCACAACCGAAAAGGACGCGGAGAACGCTGACCGCACGATGGGTCGCAAGCACATCGTGCCCTACGGTTTATATCGGGTACATGGCTTCATATCGGCGAAGCTCGCGGAACGCACCGGGTTCACTGAAGACGATCTCGAACTGGTATGGCGCTCGCTGATCAACATGTTCGAACACGATCGCTCCGCAGCCCGTGGCGAAATGGCTGCGCGCAAGCTGATCGTGTTCAAACACGAAAATTCAGTGGGCAACGCGCCGGCGCATACCCTTTTCGATGCGGTAAAGGTCGAGCGCATAAAAGAAGGCGCTGATCTGCCGGCCCGGTATTTTTCCGATTATGTCGTGTCGATTGACAAAGCGAAGATTGCGAGCGGTGTTGAAGTCATCGAGCGAATCTGAGTCGATGACTCGCGTGCTCGAGCACGGCGAGACCAAGGAGGCGGTCGACTTTAATACGCCGATGCAAACGGCGAATTTATACTGCGAAAACGGCAGGTTATAAGCGATAGCGTCGCGCTCTTCACGGGCGCGTGGGTTGAAACGACTTGGGATTGCGTCCGGCGGGATGTGCCACCGGTCACGCTCTTCACGAGCGCGTGGGTTGAAACATGGTTGCCTCTCAAGTCGATCGGTATGCAACAAGTCGCGCTCTTCGCGGGCGTGTGGGTTGAAACGCTCCATGAGATCGTATCAACGAAGCGGGACCGGCGGTCGCGCGCTCCACGGTCGCATAATTTGAAACATCCGATGGGTTTGCTCCAGTCGATCAGCCGTGTCCCACCCGCGTATAGCTTGAACAACTAACCAGCGCAAATCACCGCGCGTGATTCCCGCAATCTCGTCGCGAGTATAAAGTCTAAAAATTCACTACCTCCTCCCGCCCTGTAACATCACGACATTCAATCCACATAGATCTCTCAGATCGAAAATTTGTTTTAACATTCCTAACGATATCGCTTCCTCAGCTTTGAGCGCGAACTCAATCATCCTCATACGGACACCCCCATGCCCTCTCACCATGTACTGATCTGCCTGCCTACCTACAGCGAAGAGGTCCATGTCAATTTCGCCTTCTCGCTGCTCGATCTGACGCGCGCATTAACGGATTCCGGTTCGAGCTACGAAACGTTGCACGTTGCGTCGTCGCAGATCATTCGAGCGCGTAACTTCTTCGCCAATTATTTCCTGAATCATCCTGAATTCACGCATCTCCTTTTCCTCGATACCGACATGAAGTTCCCAGCCACCGCCGTCATGAGACTTCTGGCCGCGAACAAAATCGTTTCAGGCGTCGCGTATCCGTTCAGGAGAATGGGGCTCGACGGGGCTATATCAGCCGCCGACGTGGGCTTGACCGTACGTCAGTATCTAGAGAAATACGCCGACTACACCGTCAGCCCACTGACGAAGGCAGATGGAAGTGTGAGTTTCACGAATGGATTCATTGAAGCCGAGCACGTTGGAACGGGCGTTTTTCTAGCGCAACGTGAAGCGTTTGAGGCAACTAAACCGTTTACGGAATGCTACGCGCCGCCACAACAATATGCGTCGATGGTAACCAACGGTGAGTTCTACGGATTTTTTGAAACGGTCGAAGAGAACGGGGTCTATCAGGGAGAAGACATCTCGTTTTGCCGGCGAGTCCGTCAGGCCGGCTTATCGGTTTGGGCGCTCATCGACGAGACAGTCGTGCATTACGGAATGTCGGAAGTATCGGGACAATGGCTGCAGGCCATGAAGTTTCGCGGCAATATACTCTGATCGTTTCGAACGCCGCGCTTCAATGCCTTGAGCTGTTTCAAGCGCGGCGTCGTCTACGAGTATTCAATCCCGGAAATGCCGCAAATCTCACCCGTCCCTTCAAGTTCCCGCGCCGCCTTCGCGCCCTCCACCTGCAAAATAGTCGGCAACGAAACGCCATTTTTCGCCGCCGTCACCTCGGCAAGAATAGACACCGCAATCTCCGGCGGCGTCCGGCTGCCGATATAAATCCCCACCGGCCCATGCAGGCGCGACAACTCGACATCGGAGAGATCAAACTCCTTCAGCCGTTCCCTGCGCGCCGCGTTGTTCTTCCGCGATCCCAACGCGCCGACATAAAACGCCGGCGTCTTCAACGCTTCCATCAACGCCAGATCGTCCAGCTTCGGATCATGCGTCAGCGCAATCACCGCGCAACGCTCGTCGAGTTTCATTTCCGTCACGGTATCGTCGGGCATGGTCCGCACGATCTTCGTCCCCGGCACATCCCACTCGTCGGTGTACTCCTCGCGCGGATCGCAGACAGTCACGTGATAATCCAGCCCGACCGCGATACTGCACAAATACCGCGACAACTGTCCCGCCCCGATCACGAGCATCCGGTACCGCGGCCCGTGAATGGTCGCGAGCGTGGTTTCATCGAACGTAAGACCGTCCGTTGTGTGCGATGGCTCCAGTTTGACCGCGCCATTTGTCATGTCGAGCGTGCGGGTCACCAGCCGCCCGGCGAGAACAGCCTCGCACAATTCAGCAATACCGCTCGCCATCGACAACGGTTCAAGCACCAGTTGAATCGTCCCGCCGCAAGGCAGTCCGAACCGATGCGCTTCTTCCGCCGAAATTCCGTACTTCACGCTCTCGGGTTTCGTCTGCTCAATGCCGCGCTGCCTGACGCGATCGATCAGATCGTCTTCAATGCACCCGCCCGACACCGATCCCATCACCGCGCCGTCATCGCGCACGGCGAGCATCGCGCCTTCGGGCCGGGGTGACGAGCCCCACGTTTTAACCACCGTCACCAGCAACACGCGATGCCCACGTTCGAGCCATCGCGCGCTGTTTCTCAGGACTTCGAGATCCACGCTGTCCATGATCTTTTCCCCTCCTTCCCTTCACCTGCGCCGTCGGCCGCCGCCGCATGGACTCACCCTCAGGCTCGTCACTCTGCGTCAACTGCGCGCTGAAGCGCTTGAAAAATTCCCCGGCGATCTTTCTGGCTGCGCCATCCATCAGCCGCGAGCCGATCTGCGCGAGCTTGCCGCCCACTTGTGCATGCGCCGTGTAAGACAACATCGTTGAATCGACATTGTCACCCAGTTCCGGATCGACGTTCGCCCGTCCCTTGCCGAAACCGGCCGTTCCGCCTTGCCTCTCGAACACGATGGTGTACGTGTACGGCGCGTCGATGTCCACCAAATTCACGCGCCCTTTGAATTTCGCTTTCACGGGTCCGGCCGACGCCGTCATTGCGACCGCAAACGTGTTTTCGCCATCGGCTTCCATGCGTTCGCGACCGGAATGCGCGCGCGCAAGATTTCGGTATCGTTCAGCGCTTTCCACGAAACATTGTGCGCCACAGGCAGATTATGCGTTTCGGTCAGTTCGACGGCGTGTCTCCTGCTGATTTCCGGTCCGCATGACGCGTCGTCGTCGCCAGCTCCCGGCCGACAGCGTTCAGGCTGTCGAGGTTGTCAGCCGCAAGCGTCGGCATCGCATCGACATGCGGCAGAATCGCCCGCACGCCCCGCGCGCGTGGGGTGAAACCCGTGGATTGAGCCACACCAGCCGATGCGCAAAACGCTGCAGACGTTGCATTTCGGTTTCGAGGACATTGATTGCTTCGTGATCGAGCCCGTCCGTGACGAACAACACCGTCGCGCGACCGTTGAGCACTCGCCGCGCCCAGCGCCGGTTGAATTCGGCCAGCGCCGCGCCGATCCGCGTGCCGCTCGGCCAGTCGACCACCTGATCGGAGATCGCGACGATCGCGACGTCGGGATCGCATTAGCGTAACGTCCGCGTGGCGTTGGTCAGACGCGTGCCGAACAGGAAAACCTGCAGGCGCTCGCGCGATTGCAGCAAGGCATGACAGAAGTAAAGCACAGCCCGGGAATACGCGCTCATCGATCCGGAAATGTCGAGCAGCAAGACAAGCGGCGAGCAACGCTCGACCACTTTCTTGTATTTCCATGTGGTCCAGTCGCCGCCCGAGCGCACGGTGCTCTGGGCGCTGGCACGCAAATCCGCATGCGTGCCGTGCGATGCCGTTTTCAAGCGCCGTGTCGGCTCCGTGGGCTAGCGGCATTCTACGCGAACGAATTTGATGTCGAAGCGCGCGCCATTCATCGGATGAAAGAGTGTCGAAATCGCGATGGCTCAGGCGTTCCTGCGCGCTGACGTAAAACGCGCGTGGAGATGTTCAACGTTGTCCGGCTGCTGATTCGCCGGCTTCAATGCGGCCGCGCGTGCGGCAAGGGCGTCGGCAAGGCGGTTGTTACGCTTGGGCGGCGGCACGCCGTTCGTTACCTTCGGCAGCAATAACGCGCTCAGTTTCCCTTCCCAATCGGGATCGCGCCAAAGGATCGAAGGCCTAATGGAAAAGTTCGCGTTCGTCAGGCTTAAATGTCGCGAATTGTCCTTTTGAGCCTTTCCCAAAATGTCATCTGCGTTTTGTCCAGCATGGTGCCGAAGGACTGGGAAGCCGATTGGGCTGATTTCAGCGAAGTGGCACTCGACGACGAAGCGGTTCGTGAAGCGCCGCCAGGGCCCCCTTGCGGCACAGCACTTCCTGCGCCGGGC
Organism: Caballeronia sp. LjRoot34; assembly: GCF_964253815.1. Classification (NCBI taxonomy): domain Bacteria; kingdom Pseudomonadati; phylum Pseudomonadota; class Betaproteobacteria; order Burkholderiales; family Burkholderiaceae; genus Caballeronia; species Caballeronia sp. LjRoot34. The sequence continues at coordinate 98,441 of NZ_CAXUSB020000001.1, read as the reverse complement.
TTCGGAGCGGGGGCCGCGGGCGATGGGGGACGCGGTGCGGTCGACAGAGAACGGACAAATCGATGGCCGGGTCCATACGCCGTTATCGAAATGGAGGACCCCTCTTTGAAAGGAACTGATTTTCCGTTGTCATCCACAGAAAAAACATCGAACTCCACTATTGGGATGCACCACTTCGCTTTGTCACGGGACACTTCCTTCTCGTTCTCGTCCAGGCAAAGAAATCTGAACGAGTCGGGATATTCGTCAGCGCTTTTTCGCTTAGGAACGTCGTTCCACGACTCGATAAATGTGATGGTGCCGGGGTGCGGCAAACTTGCCGGTTGAAACCCTTCCAACGAAAAATCTTTTGGCATTATTTTTCTTTCTGTTTGTGTCGAGCATCCAGTGGCGAGCGCGATCGATGTCGCTATGGCAGTAGATAACCCAAGCAGTTTCGTCATTTGGTAAGTGAATCGAAGTAGGCAAATCTGGCCGGATACCGCTTCCGTCCCTCTGCCGCGCACGGTGTCCCTTTGCTCGACCAATACATATTTCCCGATTCGGCAAAGTCTTCGTTCGCGTTCCGTCCCGCATATTGCGACGGCGTCTGTCCGTCGCTAGAAATCGCATCCTCAAAACGTTGCTTCATTGCAGGATCCTTCCAAAGTGCCTCACTTACCTGATGTCCTGTCTCATGGAGCATCGTGCTGTCAATGTATCGCTGCGGGATTTCGCCTTGTCCCTTCCACGCGGCCCACGGATAAAACGCGACGCCTTGTTTGATGCTGGCGGTCGCGGCCGATGAGAAGTCTGGTTGCCCATAATCGCGTTGCCAGATCGCGTCTTCCGGATTTGGACTCGCATTGGTCGTGATTTGACCGATATTTTCCAAGTTCTGCGATGGCAACTTCTCCAGCGCTTTCGCGAGTTGGCGCTCTCCGATCATCGGCGAGCCATCCCCGGGCGGGCGAGTCGGTACGAAGATCGGGATCTGCTTACCATCGACCTTCGCGTCATATTGCATTGCGGCTGCTTCACCGCCCGCCGGGAAGTCAGCTTGGGTTAGCTTTGCAGGAGACAAGCTGACGGCGTTTCGCGAGACGTAAAAGCCCGCTGGTGCATCGATACGACTCTTTGAACCATCGAGATATGAACAATCGGTTGTAGGTTGGCTGCCAGGGCCGGGGGCTGGATTACTGTCGGTCAATTCAGATAGATTGCGTTCCCCCAGTCCTGCAGGCAAAGGAGATTTTGGGAGCGGCTTGCCCATTGGCGAAAAACCCATTGCAGCTAACTCGTGAGACTCGAACGACATAAACATGCCGCTCTGTGACGAGATCAAATGCGGTCTGGGATCGCATTGACAAGCGCAGAGATCGTTATCTAAGGCTGGCTCCTTACCCATCCATTTTCCGGGACGGCGTGGACCCCATGGAACGACGACGCCGATGGTATTGCATACGGGACAACGGACCTTCGCGTAGAGATAAGTGAGGTACACGCCCCCGAATTTGACCTTATCGATACCTTCGATGATGGTTGCACCGTTGGTCGCTACGTCGCCGACTTTGAGGTAGTTTCGTCTCACAGGTTCTTTGCCCTTATTTATTGGATTGGAACCATGAGTTTTAGCGGGATCTGTCTTCGCTAGTGAATCAGAAAAATCCTAAAATCGTTATCAGAAAGCACGAATGACAGGGCAATTGCATGAAGCCTCGTTAACAATCAACGTGTTAGAAAAAGATGGTTGTTAACTCGACGGGAAAGGCGTTTACTTTCGTCTTTTTCAGGTCGAAACGATGCACGATGAAGCACTGAGTATTGAAGATGCGTTTGGTGATTTGAAAGACCCTCGCAGGCGCACGCCGGCTCACGATCTGAGCGGGATGCTTATGGTTGCGGTGTGTGCGATCCTCAGCGGGGCAGACAGCTGGGTCGCGATCCAGACTTGGGGCACAGAAAAACTGGACTGGCTGCGCCGCTATGTGCCGCTGGAGCACGGCATTGCCTCTCACGACACCTTCGGGCGGGTGTTTGCGTCGCTTAATTCCAAGCAATTCGAAGCATGTTTTATCCGCTGGATGAGCCACCTGTGTCCGGCGCTTGTCGATCAGGTCGTGGCGATCGACGGCAAGACCGTGCGTGGCTCGCATCGGGCAGGTGAGCGTGCGATTCACCTGGTCTCGGCATACGGTTGTGGACTGGGCGTAGTTCTCGGGCAGGTCCGCACGGCCGACAAAAGTAACGAAATCACGGCGATTCCGGAACTGCTCGATGCCCTGCTGCTTAAGGGTGCGATTGTCACCATCGATGCCATGGGGTGTCAGCAGCGTATTGCGCAGAAGATCGTGGACGGCGAGGCTGACTACGTGCTGGCCGTCAAGGGAAACCAGGGCAAACTCAAGGACCGGGTCCATGAGGCCTTTGCAGCATTGGAGCGCTGGCCGGGTGCCTACGAGTGCGACGAACATGTGGAGATTGGCAAGGATCACGGGCGCATCGAAACACGCCGCTGCGTGGCGCTGTCGTACACGCCCTGCGCACTGGACGCCCTGTCTCGCTGGCCGAAGCTGCGTTCAGTGGCGATGGTCGAGGCCACGCGTGAGATCAACGGTGCCGTTTCAACCGAGCGCCGTTATTACATCAGCAGCCTCCCGCCTAACGCACTCACGATCGCTCAGGCCGTACGTTCCCACTGGCGCATAGAAAACTCGATGCATTGGGTATTGGACATGGCCTTTGGCGAAGATCAGTGCCGCATACGGGTGGACAACGCCGCGCAGAACTTCGCTGTCCTTCGGCGCATCGTGATGAACTTGCTCAAGCGCGATACGACATCCAAGGTCGGACTGAAGATTCGCCGTCTGAAAGCGTGTGCGAACGACCGCTATCTCGCTCAACTCCTCGGCTGGCATGGTGAATAGAAATTTAACTTTTAGTGCAATCGCCCTGGATAGCGCGTTTTGTTCAAGTCGATTTCGGAAATGTCCGATTGGCGTTCATATCGCTAGTGACATAGCTTATTTTTTCACGTGTTCAAAGGAAAAATATGAAGAAGGAAATCGCAGCGCTTATCGTCGGAGCGGTCGTCGTTGTATCGACGACCGCTAATGCTGGCGTTTTGGGGATTTTGAAAAATGCTGAGTTCGTCACCACAGTTACGGGCAAATCCGCCTACCGCTGTGTGTACGAAGTCTTGGGCCAGCAAGCGGTAGTCACAACTGAGAGTTATTGCCCAGCCACCATGGAATTTGACTAACGATTAACCCGGCTTGCTCCGATTTTTTTGGGGCGTCCTATGGCAATCTCGTGGAAACCGCAAACTGCATGACTTGACGCTGTCATCAGTCAAGGAGTTGAGGGGATCACTATCGTGGGCGAATGCTTTCAGGTGTCGAAGTTCAAGTCGGACTTTCGATGTCGTATCGCCTTTAATAGTTCCAACAGCCATGTATCGCCTCGGCTCGTAAGCGAGGCAAGAAAGTGTCTGCGTAGGTTGGCTAGCAGTACGAACTTGTAACCTCTAGACTGTTATCGAGTCGTCGCTGCTTACCTTGGAAGGAGTGACTCTTTGTCATCCTAATATCACTGTCCACTACCGTGGATTCTCTGCAATCAATTACAATTGTGCAAAAGCCGTTTCAACTTATGTCGAAACGGCTTTTTCTGCTTTGAGACCGCGCGTTCAGCAGTCGCACCCTGGCTAAGTGAAATTCACTCCACTCCGCGCCCCAGTTTCGAATGCGAGCGCGAATAGCCGAAATAGATTGCCAGCCCGATTGCCAGCCACACCACGAAAGCAATCCACGTCACGGCCTTCAGGTTCAGCATCAGGAACAGACAAGACGCGACCGCCAGCACCGGCACGACCGGCACGCCCGGGCAACGGAACGCACGCGGCAGATCAGGATGCGTGCGACGCAAAATCAGCACCGCGATAGACACCATCGAAAACGCGGCCAGCGTACCGATATTGATCAGCTCCGCCAGCACGTTGAGCGGCACGAGCGCACCGATCAACCCGAAGAACAGACCCACGAGCCACGTCGTAAAGAACGGCGTGCCGAATTTCGGATGCACCGTCGACAGACGCGCGGGCAGCAAGCCATCGCGGGACATCGCGTAGATGATGCGTGTCTGGCCGTAGCTCATCACCAGAATCACGGTCAGCATGCCGAGCACCGCGCCCAGATCGATGAAACCCGCCACCCACGTCTGCCCCACGACCTGCAGCGCGTACGACACCGGATGCGAGACATTGGCGAACTGCGCCGCCGGGACAATGCCGGTCACCACGGCGGCCACTGCCACATAAAGCACGGCACACACGGCCAGCGACGAAATAATGCCGATCGGCAAATCGCGTTTCGGATTCTTCACCTCTTCTGCCGCCGACGACACCGAGTCGAAGCCGATAAACGCAAAGAACATCACGGCCGCCGCGCCGAACACGCCGTTCCAGCCGTTGGGCATGAACGGATGCCAGTTAGCCGGCGTAACGTGGAACACGCCAACACCGATCACCATCACCACGACCGCGACCTTGATCGCGACCATCACGTTGTTCACGCGCGCCGACTCCTTGATACCGATCGACAGCAACGCCGTGATCACCATCATGACGAGAAACGCGGGCAAGTTGAACAGGGTGAGATGCCCGGGCACGGCGCCCGGCGCGGCTGTGAGCACGGTCGGCAACCCAATGCCGAAGCCCGACAGCAGCGACTGCAGATAACCCGACCAGCCGACCGACACGGCGGAGGTCGCCAGCCCGTATTCCAGCATCAGGTCCCAGCCGATGACCCACGCGGCCAATTCGCCGAGCGTGGCATACGAATAGGTATAGATCGACCCGGCGACGGGAATTGTCGATGCGAATTCCGCGTACGCGAGCGCCGCGAGAGCGCACGCAATGGCCGCGAAAATGAACGACACCATCAGCGCCGGACCGGCTTGCACCGCACCGGTCCCGGTGAGCACGAAAATTCCCGTGCCGATAATCGCGCCGACACCCAGAAACGTCAGATCGAGCGCCCCCAGCGTTTTTTTGAGTCCGGCGCGTTGCGCGCCGGCGAGCATGTGCTCGATGCTTTTCTTACGGAACAGGGACATGAACGATGACTCCTCAAACCTCGAGCGCGTTGCGCTAAATCGATTGGAAAACCCGCGATTTTATCGGATTGAGGAAGCTAAGCGTCGCAAAACGTTGCGCACAATTGATTTTTGACTTCCCGGCGTCAGCGCAGTTTTTCCAAAAACGTTTGAAAATTGCGTATCAGCGCTGATTTGAGCTGAAGTTAGCTTTTGTAAGCTGAATCAATAGTAAAAGCCACTTTTTAGGGCATCTTGTCGCAACACGGAATTGCATATCGCGATTGGTTGATCGACCGCCCAAATGAAAAAACCGAAGCACAAGGGCTTCGGTTTTTGTTTTCCAGCATTCCAGCAACGCCAGGTTCAGCCGACGAAGGCCTTCTCCACCACGTAATGTCCCGGATGATTGTTGCTGCCTTCCTGGAAGCCCATTTCATCGAGAATCTGACGCGTGTCGCGCAGCATGTGCGGGCTGCCGCAAAGCATGACGCGATCGTTTTCCACGGAGAAGGGCGCCACGTCCAGATCGGCGAACAGCTTCTTCGTTTCGATCAGGTCCGTGATCCGGCCGCGATTGGCAAACTCTTCGCGAGTCACCGTCGGGTAATACACCAGCTTTTCCTGGATCAGCTCGCCCAGATGCTCGTGCGCCGGAAGGTGATCAGTGATGAAATCCTTGTACGCGAGTTCATCGACGAAACGGCAGGTGTGCGTGAGCACGATCTTGTCGAAACGATCGTAGACGTCCGGGTCCTTGATGATCGACATGAACGGCGCCAGACCCGTGCCCGTCGACAACAGCCACAGCGTCTTGCCGGGCAGCAGATTGTCGGCGATGAGCGTACCCACCGGCTTCTTGCCGATCAACACCGGATCGCCGACCTTCAAATGCTGAAGACGCGATGTCAGCGGACCGTCCTGTACCTTGATGCTGAGAAATTCGAGGTGCTCTTCGTAATTCGCGCTCGCCAGGCTATAAGCGCGGAGCAGCGGCTTGCCATCGACTTCCAGGCCGACCATGGTGAACTGGCCGTTTTCGAAACGGAACGCGGAATCGCGCGTGCAAGTGAAGCTGAACAGCGTGTCGGTCCAGTGATGGACGCTTAGAACGGTTTGAGGATTAAGGTTGCTCATGGCTTCATGGATAGTGCGGAATCAGGGCGGCGCAGCAGTGCGTTCCGGCGGCCGTTGTTGGCTAACTCAGGCTCGATTCCGGCGACAACACCTCGAAGGCGCGACGAAAGCAATGCGTGATGCTAAAGCGGAATTTCCGGCGACATGCGAGAACCAGGCCGATAACGGCAAAGACCCGCGCGTTTGGAGCGAATGTCCCGCATTCCCCGCTTGCCTCACGCGTAATCGGTTATTTTACCGCACACGCGATTTCTGGGTTCGGAGCGCGCTCTTTCGACACGCGGCACAGGAATGACCAGCCGCCGCCGGCTCGTCCGGACGCCACGCTTAGGGCATAAAAGTCGGACAACGAACTTGATCGCAAACGAAGACGAAGCAAGCGTTCCGGAGTCCGCATGATAACAACCCGTGCGGGCAGCAAGGCAAAGGCCCTGCTGCCGTCAGGCTGGTTTTTTGCGAGGCGGAAAGACAGTCGGCACCGGCATTGCCAGCCGGTGTTCACCTTGACGTTGCAGCCAACGCCGCGCCGGCCGTCAGTATCGAAGCAACGTTGCGGCTTCGATCAAGCGTCAGGGAACGCAGCGATAACCGCGCCCCTTATGCTCATCGGTGCGGATTCAGACCCGCTGATCCGTCGATGGCTTTTCCCACAGGTTGATCCCGCCTTCGGTCGCGTGCTGATCGATTTCGGCGAGTTCTTCCGTCGAAAACTCCAGGTTCTTCAATGCGCCGACGTTCTCCGTCACTTGTTCCGGACGGCTCGCGCCGATCAGCACCGACGTCACGCGTCCGCCGCGCAACGCCCACGCCAGCGCCATTTGCGCGAGGCTTTGACCGCGCCGTTGGGCGAGTTCGTTGAGCTTGCGCACATGGTCGATATTCTTCTCGCTCAAATGCTCCTGCTTCAGCGACCCGCCGCCCGGCTTGTTGACCCGTGCGTCGGCGGGAATGCCGTTCAGGTATTTGCCCGTCAGCAGCCCTTGCGCCAGCGGCGTGAACGCGATACTGCCCGCCCCCACGTCGTCAAGTGTATCGAGCAGATCTTCCTCGATCCAGCGGTTCAGCATGTTGTACGACGGCTGATGAATCAGCAGCGGCACTTTATGCTCGGCCAGCAACTTCGCCATCTCGCGCGTTTTAGCCGACGAATACGACGAAATCCCCACGTACAGCGCCTTGCCCGAATGCACGGCGGTCGCGAGCGCACCGGCGGTTTCTTCGAGCGGCGTGTCGGCATCGAAACGATGCGAATAGAAAATGTCCACGTAATCCAGGCCCATGCGCTGCAGGCTCTGGTCCAGTGACGCCAGCACGTATTTCCGCGATCCGCCGCCCTGGCCGTACGGCCCTGGCCACATGTCCCACCCCGCCTTCGACGAAATCAGCAATTCGTCGCGGTAGGGCTTGAAATCATCTTTGAACAGACGCCCGAAATTCGTCTCTGCGCTGCCATACGGCGGGCCGTAGTTGTTCGCGAGATCGAAGTGCGTAATGCCGAGATCGAACGCGGTGCGCAGGATGTCGCGCTGCGTGGAGATCGGCGTGGTGTCGCCGAAGTTGTGCCAAAGACCCAGCGACAACGCCGGCAACTTCAGGCCGCTCTTGCCGCAGGTGCGGTAGGCCATCTCCGAATAGCGTTCGGAAGCTGCTTCGTAAGCCATGACGGAATCCTCGAATTGGTGAAGGGACAATGGGGTGTGTAAGCACAGACAAGCAACAATCGCGCGGGACATGTCGTCTGACGTGCACTGAGTCCGTCATGTTAGCGAATCGCGCGGATTCGCGTCAGGCTTGACCTGAAAGACTTCAAGGCTATCCCGATATTCGGGACCTGACCAAATGGCCAGCATGGGGAACGATTAGGGGGCGGACCCAGCCCAACCCTGTTCATTCGAATGAGGAGAAGTTTCATGGACCCGCTGGACAAACTACGCCCTGCCTACGATTTCTTACTGACGGCAGGCGTAACGTACGGATTCAACGTACTGATGGCTGTACTGATTTTGCTGGTTGGCTGGTGGGTATCGAACCGTGTGGCGAGTGCGGTGAAACGTGCGCTCGGCCGCACGAACGCGGACGCCACGTTCACGCCCGTCATGGCAAGCCTGGTGCAATGGGCGATACGGGTGGTCGCCATTGTTGCGGCGCTGGGCAAATTCGGCGTCGCGGCGGCCAGCATCCTGACCGTGCTTGGCGCGGCCGGACTGGCTATCGGCCTCGCATTGCAGGGCACGTTGCAGAACATTGCAGCCGGTTTGATGCTGTTGCTGCTGCGGCCGTTCAAGGTCGGCGACTACATTGAAGGCGCCGGCACGACCGCCGGGACCGTGAACGAAATCGGCCTGTTCACCACCCGTCTGACCAAAAGCGACGGCATCATCATGTTCGTGCCGAACAGCTCGATCTGGGCGAACCCGGTCACCAATTTCACCGCGAACGACCGCCGCCGCGTGGTGCTGAACGTGATCATCCCGGAAGATCAAAATATCGAGGAATCGCTGGCGTCGATACATCGGATTGTGGGAACCGACCCGCGCATCATCAACGACGACACGACCAAACCGTGGATCGCCGTCTCCGACTACACCGATACCGGCGTGAAACTGAACGTCGCCGTCTGGACGAACCGGACCGATTACGCGAACGTGCAGGCCGACTTGCTGCGTCAGATCAAGCCGGGCCTCAATCCGCCTGAGCCTCAACAAGCTGCCGCGGCGCTGGACGATCCGGCCAAGGCCTAATAAGCTTGCCGCCCGCACATTGAAGAGATTTTCATGACCAAGGCGATTTCCATTGCACTGATCGTAGGCGGCGTCGTGCTGCTGTATTTCGGCGGCCAGTCGTTCCATTCGCTCAGCAACGACGTCTCGCGCTTCTTCACCGGCTCGCCGACAAACAAGACGATCTGGTTGATCGCGGGCGGCGCGGTTGCCATGCTGGCCGGGTTGATCGGCCTGGCAATCCCGTCCAGGCGCTGACGCGTTCAGGCGTCAAGCGTCAAATAAGCGGCACGTCTTCCATCGACGCCGACCGTGTTCCCGGCAACGGCAAGTTGCTGGCGCCACGATAGGTGTAGACCAGCGAGAATTTCACCTGATCGGTGAGATTCTTGCCGGCCGAATGCAGCGTGTTGCAGTGGAAGAACACGACGTCGCCGGCATTCAATTTCGGCGATACCGCGCTGCGAATCAGCACTTCGTTCTCGGGCAGGTCGGAACGGAAGAACTTGGCTTGATCGAAACGTTCGGACGTGAACGGCAACTTGTGCGACATCGGCACGAACCACAACCCGCCGTTCTCGACCGTCTCGTTACCCAGCGCAACCCACGCCGACACCAGGTCATCGCGCTCGAAATTCCAGTAACGCACGTCGCGATGCCAGCCGGTCAGGCTGCCGTAAGCCGGATGTTTCGTCATCACGCAGTTGTGATGCGCGCGGGAAAGCGTCGGCGTCTCGCCGAAATACACCTCCATCCAGCCGCGCACGTCGGGCGACGTGGCCCAGGCAGCGAATCGTGGATCGCGACCGTATGCGTCGAGCAAGCGTCGCACGGTATGGCCGCCGGGCGCGTCTTTCGAATTCGGCGCGCCGGGATATTGCAGGTCGGCTTCGAACTCCACCGGCGCCGCCGCTTCCACCAACTGCTGCCGCGCCACGTTGCGCATGACTTCGCAGCGCTCCGGCGTGACAAGGCCGGGCACCACCACGTAGCCGTTCTCACGCAACGCGCGGACTTGTTCCAACTTTGATTGATTCGGCATATCGACTCACAGGGAAAGCATCTGGCCGGCTGGCTTCATCAGACTGTAAGAAAACCGGCTAATTAGGGCGAATACATCGATTGTAAATCGCCGGGGCCGTCGAGCGTTCCATCCCGCGGGTTTCCGGCCGTCGAACACCCGTGCGGGAAAATGCCGACTTCCGGCAGTAACATTTCTTCTATAACCTGCCGACGTGCATTGAGAGAGCCCATCGAAAATCCCTTTCGATGAAAATCTATTAAATAAGTGCGCGCTTCAAGCCCGCAACTTTTATTGTGTTCAATCGATCAAACTGTTGAACGCTTTTTTTGATCCGACTAATGTCGGGTTGCAGCCATTGCGAACCCGAGCCTGTGAAATCCATGAATATCCGTTTCACGAATCGTCTTACCCGTGCCGCCGTCCGCGCTGCACGTCCTGCCGGACGCAGCGTTGTCCGGGCCTTACGCCATCATTCCGCGCGCACTCAATTGCTCGCAGGACAATTCAGGAATACCCATCCTGTCGATGGCATTCGCTCCTGGTTTCACGGATTTTTTTCGAATCTGCGATTAAGGGCAGCATCGCGACAGGCTGCATTTAAAGCGCTATTGCGAAAACCGGCGCAATTACGCCCGCCCGTGGCGAAATTGAAATTGGCGCCCGGTGTAATTAATACGACAAGCCGCCGTCCGCGCAGGCTTTCGACCAGCGACGAATGGTTTGCGTTTGTTGCTCGCTAACTATTCCTGACAACGCAAAGCCGAAATCCGGACCCGGCTTTCTTCATGCGTGTGCCGTTTTGCCGCTGTGAGCCTCGGACGAAGCAGACCGTTGCGCCTGCGGCTGAAATCGCCAGGATAGGGTCGCGACGGCAGCACCATCACAAAAAAGCCCGCTTAAGCGTGATGCTCAGCGGGCTTTTTTTACACACTCAAACCGGGAACTCAGGCCGTTTCAGCAACCGGTTCGATACCGGCGGCTTCCGCCAGCAGGAGCGCCTTGTCCGTGGCTTCCCACGAGAATTCCGGCTCTTCACGGCCGAAGTGGCCATACGCTGCCGACTTCTCATAGATAGGACGCAGCAGGTCGAGCATCTGGATGATGCCCTTCGGACGCAGGTCAAAATGCTCGAGCACGAGTTCCTGGATCCTTGCATCCGACACGCGGCCCGTGCCGAACGTGTTGACCATGACCGACGTCGGGCGCGCCACGCCGATTGCGTAGGACACCTGGATCAGGCAACGCGAAGCCAGCCCTGCCGCGACAATGTTCTTCGCGACATAACGGCCCGCATACGCTGCCGAGCGATCGACCTTCGACGGGTCCTTGCCCGAGAACGCGCCGCCGCCATGAGGTGCCGCGCCGCCGTATGTGTCGACGATGATCTTGCGACCCGTCAATCCGCAATCGCCTTGCGGACCACCGATCACGAAACGTCCGGTCGGATTGACCAGGAACTTGATGTCGCCCTTGATCAGCTCGGCCGGCAGGACCGGCTTGATGATCTCTTCGATCACGGCTTCACGCAGCGCCTTCAGTTCGATGTCCGGCGCATGTTGCGTGGACAGCACGACGGTGTCGATGCTGTGCGCCTTGCCATCGACATAACGCACGGTCACCTGGGACTTCGCGTCCGGACGCAGCCAGTTCAGACGGCCGTCGCGACGCAGATTCGCCTGACGCTCGACCAGCCGGTGCGCCAGGTGAATAGGCAGCGGCATCAGTTCGGGGGTTTCGTCGCATGCGTAGCCGAACATCAGCCCTTGGTCGCCGGCGCCTTGATCGAGGTTGTCGTCATGGGCGGCGTCCACGCCTTGCGCAATGTCCCGCGACTGCTTGTCATACGCGACGAGCACCGCGCAACCGCGATAGTCGATGCCGTATTCCGTGTTGTCGTAGCCGATACGCTTGATGGTGTCACGCGCGACCTGGATGTAGTCGACGTTCGCCTGCGTGGTGATTTCGCCCGCCAGAACGACGAGACCCGTGTTGCAAAGGGTTTCTGCCGCGACGCGCGAATACTTGTCCTGCGCCAGGATGGCGTCGAGGATGGCGTCGGAGATCTGGTCGGCTACCTTGTCCGGGTGGCCTTCGGAGACGGATTCAGAGGTAAAGAAGTAATTGTTTGACACGCTTCAGACTCCATTTGAGTACGGGTAAGTTGTTCACGTAGCCGACTTCGTTTGGAGTCTGAAGCGGCGACGCTTTAGCGGAAAACATGGTCCGGATAGCGCCGTTAAGCGCTATTCAGCTTCGCCCCGCAAGTTGTCCATTAACTCGGCGAAGGTTTTATTATAGCGGCTTCTCACTTTTGTCACAGAGCCGAACGTTTGCTGCCATCCCAGAAATACCCTCACCCGCGTCATGCCCGGAACGCTCCCCGGCAAAGTCGAAACCCCACCTTCCGGACCCATGGGAGCGTCACATGTTAGGTCGAATTGGCGTCGCGCTCGCGGTGGGCTTCCTGAAACTGCTCGCCCTCATTCCCTACGGCATCACTGCACGTTTCGGCGACGGTCTCGGCTGGCTGCTTTATCAAGTCCCGAGCCACAGGAAACGGATCGTGCATATCAATCTCAGCCTGTGTTTCCCCGAGTGGCCACCCGAGCGCCGGGAAGAGGTCGCTCAGAAGCATTTCCGGCACGCGATCCGCAGTTACGTGGAGCGCAGCGTGCAATGGTTCGGCTCGGCGGAAAAGCTCGCCAAGCTCATCCAGGTGGACAGCGAAGTCGATCTCCTCGATCCCGACATGCCGCCCACGTTGTTGCTCGGCTTTCACTTCGTCGCGATCGAGGCGGCTTCGGTGTGGATCAACTACTCGCTGCACAGGACCTGCGGATCGCTGTATCAGCCGATGTCGAACAAAGCGCTCGACGAGATAGCCAAGAAGCAGCGCGGCCGTTTCGACGCCGAGATGGCGAGTCGCGCCGACAGCGCGCGGATCGTGCTGCGCTGGTTGCGGGATCGCAAACCCGTCATGCTTGGAGCCGACATGGACTACGGCATGCGCAACTCCACTTTCGTGCCGTTCTTCGGTGTCCAGGCGTGCACGCTGACAGCGGTCGGCCGCCTGGCCAAGACCGGACATGCGCAAATCATGCCGTTCGTGGGCGAAGTGCTGCCGAACTACAAGGGATACCGGCTGCGGGTGTTCAAGCCCTGGGACAACTACCCGACCGGCGACGACGCAGCCGACGCCCGCCGCATGAACGCATTCCTCGAAGAGCAGGTCCGGCTGATGCCCGAGCAGTATTACTGGGTACACAAGCGCTTCAAGACGCGACCGCCGGGCGAGCCGGGCTTTTATTGACCGGCGAGTACCAGTCTCCTGGAAACAATGCGGGATTGCTACACCTGATCGGGCTCATCCCCCATTCGGTCTAGTGCATGCCCTTGCTGCGCGTCACTTACAATAGCGTCATGAAACTCGAATTCACCAAAATGCACGGCGCGGGCAACGACTTTGTCGTGCTTGACGGCTACTCCAAACCGCTCACGCTGAACGGAGCCCAGGTGCGCGCGCTCGCGGACCGGCATTTCGGCGTCGGCGCGGATCAGTTGCTGCTGGTCGAAAAACCGGACATTGAAGGCGTTGATTTCAAATACCGCATCTTCAATTGCGACGGCGGCGAAGTGGAGCATTGCGGCAACGGCGCGCGCTGCTTTGTGAAGTTTGTCCGCGACCGGGGCCTCACCAGCAAGACGAGCGTTCGGGTACAAGTACATCACGGCGTGATCGTGCTGACCATGCAGGAGAACGGCGACGTGGTGGTGGACATGGGCCGTCCGGAGTTCGAACCTGCTTTGGTGCCGTTCGACGCGAAAGGCTTGCAAGGCCGCACCGAAGGCCACGACACGCTCTGGCCGCTCGACGTACAAGGTGAAACACGCTGGGTCTCGGTGGTGTCGATGGGTAATCCGCACGCCGTACAGATCGTGGCCGACGTTGAAAATGCACCGGTGCTGACCGAGGGACCGGTGATCGAACATCACGCGCGCTTTCCGAATCGGGTGAACGCGGGATTCATGCAGATTGTGAACCGTGGTGCGGTGAAGCTGCGCGTTTTCGAACGTGGCGCGGGCGAAACGCTGGCGTGCGGCACGGGCGCATGCGCGGCGGTCGCAGCGGGTATCCGGCGCGGTCTGCTCGACTCGCCGGTGCAGGTCCAGACTCACGGCGGCGTGCTGACCATCGCCTGGGAGGGCGCGCACAATGCCGCGGCCCCGCTCTTCATGGCCGGCCCCGCCGCCACCGTATTCGAAGGCGAGATCGAGCTTGATGCCAAACTCGCTAACGCCGACTGACCGTCAGGAACCCGATGCTGCCCGATACCATGAATGAACGTGAAGTCGCCGACTACCTGATCGCCAATCCGGATTTCTTTGCCGAGCATGCAGAGTTGCTGGGCTCGATCCGGCTGTCCAATCCGCATGGCAAGTCCGCAGTGTCGCTGCAAGAGCGTCAGATGCAGATGCTGCGCGACAAGAACAAGCAGATCGAACGCCGGTTGGCCGAATTGCTTCGTTACGGACATGAGAACGACAGCATCGCCGCGAAGTTTCATCGATGGACAATTCGGGTCATGTCCGAGCGCGATCCGCATGCCCTGCCGAAAACCATCCCCGCCGGCCTGTGCGAAATCTTTGAGGTGCCGCAAGCCGCGCTGCGCGTGTGGGATGTCGCAGAGCCCTACGCGCAAGCCGAGTTCGCGCGGACTACCAGCGAGGAAGTCCGTTCCTTCACGAGCAGCCTGGCCGCGCCGTATTGCGGGCCGAATACCGGCTTTGAGGCCGCCCAGTGGCTGACGTCGGCGAGTTCGGTCTCGGTGGCATCGGCTACAACGGATGGTGTCGTTGATACCGCCAACACCACCGAATCCATCGCGCTGCTCGCGCTGCGCGATCCGGTCGCCGGTCCCGAAGCGCCCGTATTCGGCTTGCTGGTCATGGGTTCGCCCGATCCACGCCGGTTCCACGAAGGCATGGCCACTGACTTTCTTACGCAAATCGGCACGCTTGCCAGCGCCGCGCTCAGCCGCTTGCTGCCCCACTGACATGACCGACGATCCGGTAACCGCCTATCTGTCGATGCTCGAGCACGAGCGGCGATTATCGGACCACACGTTGCGCGGTTATACGCACGAACTCGACGAGCTGAAGAAGCTGGCCAACGGCCGGGCGCTGGAATCGCTGAACGCCACCGACATGCGTGGCGCTGTAGCGCGCGCTCATGGCGGCGGGTTGTCGGCGCGCTCAATTGCGCATCGGTTATCGGCCTGGCGGGCGTTTTATCGATGGCTTGCCGAGCAGGTTGAAATGCAAGCCAATCCGGTCGCGACCGTGCGCGCGCCGAAACGCGCGAAGTCCCTGCCCAAGGCGCTTTCCGTCGACGACGCCAACGCGCTGATGGAAGCGCCCCAGGCCGACACGCCGGAAGCGCTGCGGGACCACGCCATACTCGAACTGTTCTATTCGTCGGGCTTGCGGCTCGCCGAACTGGTCGGACTGGACGTGCATTTCGTGCAATCCGAAGGATATTTGTCTGCCGGCTGGCTCGACCTCGCCAGCACCGAAGTCAATGTGCTCGGCAAGGGAAACCGGCGGCGGTCGGTTCCCGTGGGCAGCAAGGCGATCACCGCGCTGCGCGCGTGGATTGAAGTGCGCGGACAATTCGTGAAAGACGATCCACACGCGCTGTTTCTCTCGGTGCGCGGCAACCGGATGTCGCCGAACGTGGTGCGTGATCGGGTGAAACGCGTGGCGTTGCTGGCCGGCGTGCCATCGAATGTGCATCCGCATGTGTTGCGGCATTCGTTCGCCACGCACGTGTTGCAATCCAGCGGCGATCTTCGGGCCGTGCAGGAACTGCTCGGCCACGCGAGTATCGCGGCCACGCAGGTTTATACGTCGCTCGATTTCCAGCATCTGGCTCGCGTCTATGACCAGACGCATCCGCGCGCAAAAAAACGCGACTAAGCCACGTGGCTGCAAGCAACAAGATACGGACGCGTCGCGGCGCCCGGAAACGTGGCCAACTCCCCGTGTAACGAGCGTAACCGGCGTAACCACCAGATTCTCTCGCTGCCAATAGAAACAGAAACAGCAACAAAAACGCGGCCCGAAACCTCCCCAGCGTTCACTTCCCCTGTCCAGTCAGCGCTTTCACCGAAGACCCGAATGAACACCATTACGCTGAAACCGGCGAAAGACAAGTCGCTTGCGCGCCGCCACCCGTGGATCTACGAAAGCGCGATCGAACATGTGGAAGGCAAGCCCGCGCCCGGTGCGACCGTGCTGATCCGCGCCCACGATGGCCGGTTTCTGGCACGCGCGTCATACAGCCCGGTCTCGCAGATTCGCGCCCGTGTCTGGAGTTTCGACGAAAGCGAGCCCATCGATCACGCGTTTTTCAAGCGGCGTGTACAACGGGCGATCGCCCACCGGCAATCGATGGTGCGCGATACCGGCGCCACGCGGCTGATTTTCGGGGAGGCGGACGGGCTGCCGGGCTTGATCGTCGATTACTACATCGCGGACGATGAAAGCCAGCGTGGCCAGTTGGTCTGCCAGTTCATGGCGACGGGCGTGGAACACTGGAAAGAGGCGATCGTGCAGGCGCTGATCGGCGCGACCGGCTGCCCGAACGTGTATGAACGCTCGGACGTGTCGATCCGGCAGAAGGAAGGGCTCGAACAGATCACCGGCGTGCTGGCCGGCGATCCGCCTCCGGCCACTCTGATCGCGAACGAAGGCGGCGTGCGGTATCACATCGACGTCGAACGGGGTCATAAAACGGGCTTCTATATCGATCAACGCGACAATCGCGCGCTCGTGCGCCAATACGCCGGCGACCGCGACGTTCTCAACTGCTTCTGCTATACCGGCGGTTTTTCGCTGGCGGCGTTGAAAGGCGGTGCAAAACGCGTAGTGTCGATCGATTCCTCCGGCGACGCGCTGGCCCTCGCCCGGCAAAATGTCATCGCGAACGGTTTCGATCCGCAACGCGCCGAATGGCTCGACGCCGATGCCTTCAAGACCTTGCGCCGCTTGCATGAGGAAGGTGAGCGCTTCGACCTGATCGTGCTTGATCCGCCCAAGTTCGCGCCTTCGCGGGAACACGTGGACCGCGCCGCGCGGGCATACAAGGACATCAACCTGACCGGATTCAAGCTGTTGCGCCCGGGCGGCCTGCTGTTTACCTACTCGTGCTCGGGCGCCATTGACGCCGATCTGTTCCAAAAGATCGTGGCAGGCGCCGCGGCCGATGCGAAAGTGGACGCGCGTATCCTGAAGCGCCTGGGCGCAGGGGTCGATCACCCGCTTTTAACCGCGTTTCCCGAAGGGGAATACCTGAAAGGCCTATTGTTGCAAATCGCGTGATCGCCCATAGTTGAGCGCTTCGGACAGCGCGCATTCAGGGCAGCACAGAGCGTCCGCTTGACAAATATGTTTCAATAATCGACCGACCGCATGTTTTTGGGTGTAGCGCAGGCGTTTCAGACCGCGCTTCGTAGCTCGAAAACATGCCGCACGATCCTTCGACTTTAAAGAACAGGGCGACCATCATGATTCCCGTTACCATCCTGACCGGCTTTCTAGGCAGCGGCAAAACCACGTTGCTCAAGCGCATCCTGAACGACAAGCACGGCATGAAGATCGCCGTGATCGAGAACGAGTTCGGCGAAGAAAATATCGACAATGAGATCCTCGTTCAGGAAACGAACGAGCAGATCATTCAGATGAGCAATGGCTGCATCTGCTGCACGATTCGCGGCGACCTCGCGCGGGCGCTTGAAGATCTCGCCGAGCGCAAGAAGGCCGGCACGCTGAACTTCGATCGCGTGGTGATCGAGACAACCGGGCTCGCGAATCCTGGCCCGGTCGCTCAGACGTTCTTCATGGACAACACCATCGCCGACGAATTCCTGCTCGACGCAATCATCACGCTGGTCGATGCAAAGCACGCCAACCATCAGCTCGACGAGCACGAAGTGGTACAGCGCCAGGTAGGTTTCGCGGACCGCCTGTTCATCACGAAGTCCGATCTGGTCGACGCCGCCACGCTCGACGCACTCAAGCACCGTCTGGTTCACATGAACCCGCGCGCTGCGATCAAAGTCGTGAACTTCGGCGATGCTGACATCAAGGAAATCTTCGACCTGCGCGGCTTCAACCTGAACTCGAAGCTCGAAATCGACCCGGATTTCCTGGCGGAAGACGATCACGATCACGACCACGCCGGGCACGACCATGCGCACGACGACGATCACGACCACGCCACCTGCGGCCACGATCACAGCCACGACCACGAGCATGGCCACGCGAATCACCACCACGCGCATCACGACGACAAGATCAAGTCGTTTGTATTCCGCAGCGACCGCGCCTTCGATCCCAACCGGCTCGAAGATTTCCTCGGCGGTATCCTGCAGATCTACGGCGAACGCCTGCTGCGCTACAAGGGCGTGCTGTATATGAAGGGCGTCGATCGCAAGGTCGTGTTCCAGGGTGTGCATCAGATGATGGGCAGCGATCTTGCCGCGAAATGGCAACCGATCGAAAAGAAGAACAGCAAGATGGTGTTCATTGGGATTGAATTGCCGCAGGATTTGATCATCGACGGGCTGACCGCCTGCCTGGTCTGATCCAGGAGATTAAAGAAACCGAAGAAACCGGCGAAACGCGAAGCCCTCACACGGCGGCTTCGCGCCGCCGCTCAATCCAAAACCTCCGTTTTTGGCACAGTTCTCGCTATTTCTCTCCCGAAGCGCAACCATTGCGGCCGTTAAGCGAGGCTAAAATCGCTGCGCCTTCGTGAGGCGGTGGTTTTTCGCGATGAACGTAGTTGCAATATGTGTTCACGCCCACCAAGAAGCATCGCTTTTTAAACGTCAGCGCGTTATATTTTTGAGATAACGAACGAATCGCGCCAGTGTTTTGCTTGGGTGTAGTGCGCATTTGCGATTCAGTTACAATACAGCCCCACTGGAGAAGCCGGTACACCGCCGAGCCTTTACTACAAAGCCCGGCGCAAGTGCGGCTAAAAAGAGTCTGAAAAGCGCTCCCGCCGGCGCCGCGAGCAACATTTCACCGTTGTATTGCAAACCGGCTGAAAGCGTGGAAGTGAAAGGTAAGGTGTTGTTCCGAACATCGGGCACCGGTCGAATTGCTTGAAAATCAGCCCAGACGAAACAGACGAATCTGTCTAGATGCAGCGGTCTAGATAAAATCGGCCCCGCGTGGCGCCGTCCAGCGCCGCGAGAGTCGCAGCCCGTTTAGCGTAGTAAGTGCATGCAGTAATTGTTGGCGAGTATCGCCGAAGTGCGGGTAATCCGGACAACGGCGGCGGCGAGCGCGGCGAGCGACCGCGAAGATGGCGAACGACATCGCCCCACATTGAAGAAGCAAGCCAGATGACGACGAAACGATTGTTGACTGAAGACGAAATCCAGAAGATGGCCGACAAGGACTACATGAACGAGGATCAACTCGCGTTCTTCAGGGTCCGACTGGAACAGTTGCAGGCCGACATTCTCAAGAATGCGGGCCAGACGACTGAAAACCTGCGGGAAACCGTTATCGTTCCGGATCCGGCTGATCGCGCGACGATCGAGGAAGAACACGCGCTCGAGTTGCGCACGCGCGACCGCGAACGCAAGCTGCTGAAGAAAGTGCAGCAGTCGCTGGCGCGTATCGAGTCCGGCGACTACGGCTGGTGCGAGGAAACGGGCGAGCCTATCGGCATTCCGCGCCTGATCGCGCGCCCGACGGCGACGCTCTCGCTCGAAGCGCAGGAACGACGCGAACTGCGCCAGAAGCTGTTCGGCGACTGATCTGCCGCGGCAGCGTACGCTGCGGCCTTGGCTGCGGCGGGAAACCTGCCGGCCGGGATTTGGTTCGAAGAAATTAGAAGGCGCTTGAAAACACAAAAGGCACACGAAAAATCGTGTGCCTTTTTGTTTTTGCGCGCCGTTTTCGCAACGGGCGGCGCTTGCTCCAACGAACGGGCAAGTCCACAACGCCATCGCGCACAAGATGCCGCAAGAAGCGCCTTGATAAATTCCGCCGCGCCCTAAAATGAACTGGACGCGCTTTCGTGGCGTGGGCATTACAAGAGTCCGTTCGAGCGCAATGCTGCAGCGTGTCCGGCTCTTCATGCTCCCAAAGGATTCCCCGGCGGCGCGGCGGCACACCGGTCAACTGGCCGCCGCGCCCACTCCGCTTTCAAAGGAATGCACATGGAACAGTTTCACGGCACGACCATCGTCTCCGTACGACGCGGCGACAAGGTCGCCCTCGGTGGCGACGGCCAGGTCACCCTCGGCAATATCGTGATGAAAGGCGGTGCTAAGAAAGTGCGCCGCATCTATGGCGGCAAGGTCCTGGTCGGTTTCGCGGGCGGCACGGCCGACGCGTTTTCGCTCCTCGACCGCTTCGAAGCCAAGCTGGAAAAACACCAGGGCAACCTGACCCGTGCCGCCGTCGAGCTCGCGAAGGACTGGCGCACGGACCGCATGTTGCGCCGGCTGGAAGCCATGCTGATTGCCGCCGACGCGCAAACCACGCTCGTCATCACGGGTAACGGCGACGTGCTCGATCCGGAAAACGGCATTTGCGCGATCGGTTCGGGCGGTGCGTATGCGCAGGCCGCGGCGCAGGCCCTCACCGAAAACACCGAACTCTCGCCGCGCGATATCGTCGAAAAGGCACTGACAATCGCGGGCGATATGTGCATCTACACGAACCACAATCGCGTCATCGAGACGATCGAGTAACACCGCTTTCGCGTATTCGCGAGCACAGGACAAGGACCAACGATGACCACCATGACTCCCGCCGAGATCGTCTCGGAACTCGATAAACACATCATTGGCCAGGGCCGCGCGAAAAAAGCGGTCGCCGTGGCGCTGCGCAACCGGTGGCGCCGCCAGCAAGTCGCCGAACCGCTGCGCCAGGAAATCACCCCGAAGAACATCCTGATGATCGGACCGACCGGCGTCGGCAAGACGGAAATCGCGCGGCGTCTCGCGAAACTCGCCGACGCACCGTTCATCAAGATCGAAGCAACGAAGTTCACCGAGGTCGGCTACGTGGGTCGCGATGTGGACAGCATCGTGCGTGACCTGATCGAAATTTCGGTCAAGCAGACGCGTGAAAGCGAGATGCGCAAGGTACGTTCGCGAGCGATCGATCGCGCCGAGGACCGGATCCTGGACATCCTGCTGCCAAGCGCCCGGCCGGCGGCTGGTTTCGGCAGCACGCCCGAGTTGCACGACGACAGCGCGAACAGCACGCGTCAAACGTTCCGCAAGCGTCTGCGAGAAGGTCTGCTCGACGACAAGGAAGTGGAGATCGACATCGAAGCGCCGCAAGCGACCATGGATATCATGGGGCCGCCGGGCATGGAGGAAATGACCGACCAGATCCGTTCCATGTTCGCGAATATCGGCGGCGGCAAGAAGACGCAGCGCAAGGTGAAGGTCAAGGACGCGCTGAAGCTGCTCACCGACGAAGAAGCCGGCAAGCTGCTGAACGACGATGAGGTCAAGACCAAGGCCATTCAGAACGTCGAGCAGAACGGCATTGTGTTCCTGGACGAGATCGACAAGATCGCTTCGCGCAGCGAGACGGGTGGCGCGGAAGTATCGCGGGCTGGTGTGCAGCGCGACCTGCTGCCGCTCGTGGAAGGCACGACCATCAATACGAAATACGGGATGATCAAGACCGATCACATCCTGTTTATCGCCAGCGGTGCGTTCCATCTGGCCAAGCCGAGCGATCTGATCCCCGAACTGCAAGGGCGTTTTCCGATTCGCGTCGAGCTGGATTCGCTGTCCGTGGAGGATTTCGAATCCATTCTGAATACCACCGACGCCAGTCTCGTGAAGCAGTACACGGCACTTCTGGCAACGGAAGACGTCGAGCTGGATTTCAGCGCGGACGGTATTCGCCGGATGGCTGAGATTGCGTTTTCAGTGAACGAGAAGACCGAGAATATCGGTGCGCGTCGGCTCTATACCGTGATCGAAAAGTTGCTTGAAGAAGTGTCGTTCGCGGCGGGCAATCACACGGGTCATCCGGTGAAAATCGATGCGGCTTACGTCGATAAAGCGTTAAACGACGTAGCCGAAGACGAAGATTTGTCGCGCTACGTGCTGTAAAAGCGCTCAATCAAAAAGGGCGGTTCCTTTGATTTCAGCCACTCGCTGGAATCAAAGGAACCGCCCTTTTACGTTCTACATAACCTTTATTGCCGCACGGGTTTCTTCGCCAGCTTGCGCTGCAGTGTCCGCCGATGCATGTTCAACGCTCGCGCCGTGGCTGAAATATTGCCGCTGTTCTCGGCCAGCACGCGCTGGATATGCTCCCACTCCAGCCGCGCGACCGACAGCAGCGCCGGGTGCTCGATAGCCTCTTCGGCCGTCTGCTCGCTGGCCTCCTCCTGCAGCGCGGACAGGATTGTCTCGACGTTCGCCGGCTTGGCCAGATAGTTATCGGCGCCATCTTTCACGGCCTGAACCGCCGTCGCGATGCTCGCGTAACCCGTCAGCACGAGAATCCGTGCATCGGGCTGAAGATCGCGCAAGGGCGCGACAAGCGTCAACCCGGAATCGTTGCCGAGGTGCAGATCGACGGTGATCTGGCTGAACTTCTGCGTGTTTGCCAATCTCAACGCCGTGGCGGCGTCGTGCGCCTGATGCGGCGTATAGCCGCGCCGCGTCAAACCGCGCGCGAGGATGCCCGAGAAAACCTCATCGTCGTCGATGACCAAAAAATTTGTATCGCTCATGCTCTTTTCTCCGTAGTGACGGAAGCGGCGACGCCGCCGCGGCCCGTCCTTGCTGCTTTTTCCCGCGATTCGGGGACGCTTGTGTCGGCGAGACGCAGGATGGCGTGCGTACCGCGCGGGCTGGCTGGCGTGAGCTCGATCGACCCGCCAAGCCGTGTAGCTGCCGAGAATGCCAGATACAAGCCGACACCGTGGCCGCCTTGCGTACTGTCGACGGGCATCGCGCCGAGCGAACCCCGCAATGCCACCGGAATGCCGGGACCCTGATCGCGGACATCGAATTGAATCACGGGCTCGCCAAGGTGCCGGCTCGCCGACGTCGCGAGCGTCACCGAATCGCGGCTGGCCCGCGCCGCATTATCCAGCAGAATGGTCAGTATTTGCCCTACTGCGACGGGATCGCTGAGAAACAGCCCCGCGCGTTTGTGTTCCTCGGCCTCATCTTCCAACTCAATCAACTCGAAACGCACGTGCGGATGCCGCAACCGCCATTGTTCGACAAACCCATGCAGCCAGTCATCCAGCGGTTGCCGCGGCGCGGGTCCGGTCGCGCGGCTGCGCAGGCGCGCGAGCGCGGACGTGCACAACGTCATTTGCTGCTCGAGGAGTTCGATATCGGCGCTATAGGGGGCGAGATGCGGGTCGTGACGGGCGGAATCGCGTAACTCCTCGCTCAGCATCGCGATGGTCGACAGCGGCGTGCCGATTTCATGGGCGACCGTAGCCGCCTGGACCCCTAGCGCCACGGCGCGCTCGTCACGCAGAAGCCGCTCCTGGGCATCGGCCAGCGCAAAATCCCGCGCCCGCAGCGCCCGCGACATCCGCGCCACGAACCAGCCGATCAACCCCACGCTGACCATGAAGTTCACCCATAGCCCGATGCGGAAATATTCGAACAAATTCAGCGGATCTTCCATATTCAGCGGCACATAGCTGACCGTCAGCAGCGAATAACAGACGACCGCGAACAACGCGAGCCAGATGGTCAAACGCCACGGCAGCACAGCAGCGGCGATCGCGAGCGACGGCAGGTACAGCGTGACAAACGGATTCGTGGCGCCGCCGCTCAGGAACAGCAGCGCGGACAGCGCGCCGAGATCGACCCAGAGCTGCCCGAACAGTTCGAGATTCGTTTCAGGCTGCGCGCGCGCAACGCGTACCCATGTCAGCGCGTTGAACAATACCTCGAGCGCGACAATGGTCAGAACGGCCGCTAACGGGAGATGCGCACCATAAAATGCCTGTACGACGGCGATGGTAACAAGTTGACCGATGATCGCAAGACTGCGAAGCCAAAACAGGTGACCGAGATTGACGCGGCCTGTGTTCGTTATTCGATGCATCGCGGTGAATTTCACCTCAAATTTCAGATTAGTCTAATGGTTGGACAAAGGGGATTGCCGCATCATCCAATGTTGTCTCGTACAGGGCGGCCAGGCCGCATACACAAAATGACTAACAGCCCATCCTCCCGCCCCAGTCAGCTTCTCAGCGAAGCGCCGCAAACCGGCGCCGCTCAAGACAGCATTATCCCGCGTGCGCTGACCGCGTTCATTGACAACGCTCGCAGCGCGAACACGCAAGGCAATCAGGCCGAGCGCGCTGTGTGGCTGCAGGCAGCCATGATGTTGCAATCCGACCGGCCCGAGATCTGCCTCGACCTGATCGACGCAATGCTGAAGCAAAGCCGTATCGGCGAAGGTATTCAGCTCGCGGCTCAACTCGTCGATCAGCATCCGCAGCACGCGCTCGCGCTCTGGCATCTCGGTTATGCGCTCCAGCTCGCCAACCGTCACGCCGATGCAATTCCTTTCTACGAACGCGCCCACGCGATCAATCCGGCCATCTTCACGCTGCGCAACAATCTGGCGGTCGCCTACGAAATCACGGGCAGCGCAGATAAAGCACTGGCCATGCTGGAAGAAGCCGTCGCCGCGAATGCCGACGATATCGAAGCGTGGACGAATCTCTCACGCATCTATCCGCGCCGCTGGGAGCTCGATCGTGCGCTTTCGGCCGGGAAGCGCGCGATCGAGATCAATCCGTCGAATGCGCTCGCGTTGTCGAACTACAGTCTCGGGTTGAAAGAAGCGCAGCGCTGGTCGGAGGCCACCGAGGCCGCAGAAACGGCGCTCCATATCGCGCCCGCAATGCAGCGCCTTCCGTTCAATCTCTCCATTCTCGATCTCGTGCAGGGCAATTACGCGCGCGGCTGGGCCAATTTCGAGTCGCGCTGGAACGGTTCAAGCGAACTACGCAACGCGCACCCCGACTTCCCGATGCCACGATGGAACGGCGAAGCGCTACGCGGCAAGACCTTGTTGCTGTGGGGCGAGCAGGGTTTCGGCGACGCGCTGCAGTTCTGCCGTTTCGTTCCAATGCTGGCGAAAAAGGTTCACGCGCAGGGCGGCACGCTGGTGTGGGCTGCGTTCAAGGCATTGCATCCGCTGATGGCACGCATGGCGCCGAAAGGCGTCGAATGTCTGCCGCACGACGGGCCGTTGCCCGCGTCTGACTTCCATTTCCCGCTGCTGAGCCTGCCGCTGCATTTCGGCATCGACGCGGACACCATTCCGGCGAAGCGCGCGTATCTTTCCGCCGACGCCGACCTCTCCGCCGACTGGCGTGCCGAATTCGCCGCCGACAAACGCCTGCGCGTGGGCCTTGTATGGAGCGGCAGCGAAGGCCATCAGCGCAACATGTTCCGCAGCGTGGGGATTGAACGGTATGCGAAAGCGTTCAGCGGGATCGAGAATGTCGCGTTCTTCTCGCTGCAGAAGGATGCGTCGGGCGCGGTATCCACGGCTCGGGACAGTGGTTTTGAGATCGCGGATCGCACCGGCAAGTTTGAATCATTCGACGACACGGCTGCGTTCATCGATTCACTCGATCTCGTGATTACAGTTTGCACGAGCGTGGCGCATCTGGCGGCGGCGCTCGGCAAGCCGACCTGGATTCTCCTCGACACCAATCCGCATTGGGTCTGGCAACTGGAGCGCACCGACAGCCCGTGGTATCCGACGGCGACGCTGTATCGGCAGAAGGAATTCTCGAAGTGGGAGCCGGTGATGGACGACGTCACGCGTGATCTGGCCGCGCTCGCGGCAACGCATACCGGCGCGGCGCCGCGTAAGCGGGCGGCGAAGAAAGCGGCCGTGTAAGCATTACGAGAGGTTTAAATCTGCAAAAAGCGGCGATCCGGCAACGGACCGCCGCTTTTTTATGCGCACGCACATTCCGCCAACGCAGCCACGAACGCGACATTCACACGTTTATGCTACGTTGCGTCTCTTCGCGCAAACAATCCGGGCAAAGACATGTCATGCGCGGATTCAAGCGCTCGGCCGGCAAAGCCGGAAGCGCTGCGCACCAGCATTGAGCGTCGCCGGTTTGCTGAGCACAACGGAAAAACGCTCCGCACAGGGCGCAGCATTGAGGAGCGGGGTCGGTGGAACGCATGATGGAGCCAAGCCTTTCGAAAACGAAACACGCGGTCACGAGCCGCATTGTGCGCGATGCGGCCGTTGCCGAAGCACCACGTCTTGACCCGCCCACGCCTGCCCGATCGCGTCATTATTTCACGCGCCAACCCCATACTGGCGCGACCAGAGGCTAACTTTCACCCGTCGTCGGAATGCTATCGGAAACGCGCTGATGCAGCGCGTCAGTCCTGTACAATTCCGCCTGTTTAAACTGCTCTTCGCCTTATCGCCGCCATGTCCGAGCTTCCCGACCTTACGCAGATCGCGCCGACCCTGAAAGCCGAAATCCTGGCCGAGGCGTTGCCCTATATCAAGCAGTATCACGGCAAGACGATCGTGATCAAGTACGGCGGCAACGCGATGACCGAGGAGCGCCTGAAACAGGGCTTCGCGCGCGACGTGATCTTGCTGAAACTGGTCGGAATGAACCCGGTGATCGTTCACGGCGGCGGTCCGCAGATCGATCAGGCGCTCAAGAAGATCGGCAAGCAGGGCACGTTTATCCAGGGCATGCGCGTCACCGACGAAGAGACCATGGAAGTGGTCGAATGGGTGCTCGGCGGCGAAGTGCAGCAGGACATCGTCACGTTGATCAATCATTTCGGCGGCCATGCGGTCGGCCTCACCGGCAAGGACGGCGGCCTGATCCACGCGCGCAAGTTAATGATGCCGGATCGCGACAATCCAGGCGAATTCATCGATATCGGTCAGGTGGGTGAAGTCGAAGCCATCAATCCGGCCGTCGTGAAGGCGCTGCAGGACGACGCGTTCATCCCGGTCATCTCGCCAATCGGCTTCGGTGAAGACGGTTTGTCTTACAACATCAACGCCGATCTGGTCGCGGGCAAGCTCGCCGTGGTGCTGAACGCCGAGAAGCTCGTGATGATGACGAACATCCCCGGCGTGATGGACAAGGAAGGCAATCTGCTGACCGATCTCTCGGCACGCGAGATTGACGCGCTGTTCGCCGACGGCACCATTTCCGGCGGCATGCTGCCGAAGATTTCATCGGCGCTCGACGCAGCGAAGAGCGGCGTGCGCTCGGTGCATATCATCGATGGTCGAATCGAGCATTCGGTGCTGCTCGAGATCCTGACCGAGCAGCCGTTCGGGACCATGATTCGTTCGCATTGAACGTGGCGCATTGAACGTGGAACCTGCCGGCGCTCGAGTTGAGCTTTTGCGTTCTTCCCGACGCCGGATGAACACGCACGGGCGCCCTGTCTGGTTATTCGATCTCGACAACACGCTGCATCACGCGTCGCATGAGATTTTCCCCGCAATCAATCGCGGGATGACGCAGTACATCATCGACCGGCTGGGCGTGGATGTTGACGAAGCCAACCGGTTGCGCACCGGCTATACGCAGCGATACGGCGCCACCCTGCTCGGCCTGGTGCGCCATCATCCCATCGACGCCGCCGACTTCCTGCACGTCGTCCATACCTTTGCCGATCTCGGCTCCATGGTTCGCGCCGAACGCGGTCTCGCACGAATGATCCGTGGGCTTCCGGGACGGAAGATCGTGTTGACCAACGGGCCTTCAATTTATGCTCACGCCGTGCTCAACGAACTGGGTATCGCCAAGCTGTTTGAACGCGTGATTGCCATCGAGGATATGCAGGACCGAACCGGTTATTGGCGCGCGAAGCCTGATGCAGGAATGCTTCGGCGCGCGATGCGGCGCGCTCATGTGCCGCTCTCCGACGCGGTTCTTGTAGAAGATACGCGTGGGCATTTGAAGCGCTATAAGCGCTTGGGGATTCGCACGGTCTGGATCACGGGGCATCTGCCGTCGGTTTTAAATGCCAGCGGCGGGAAGTCTCTTCGGTCCCCGACCAGCGGCCGGCCGCATTATGTCGATCTCAAGATCCGGTCTTTGAAAGGCTTGCGCGGTCTCAGATAGACCAGGCGTACCCCGAGTCACCTGAAATCACAAAAGTAGTATGGACTTCAAACTTCATCGCTTGGGCTCGCTGCTCTAGCCGTACCCGTAGCTCCCCTTTCCCGTTTTTCCGATATACTTCACCGCTATCTTGATTTGTTTCAACGCGCCGATTTGCTGACTCGATTGCGGGCGCGCGAACCCTGACCCGGTTCACTATAAATGCGGCTAAAGAGGTTGTCAGCCGCGCCGCTTGGTCTCCTCCGCGCATCGCCGACGCCGTTTAGCCGCCCTGTTTTCTTTAGGCGGAATGAATGGAATCAATCGGCATCGTCACTCCCCAAACACTGCATTTCACTGAACCGCTGCGCATGCAAAATGGCAGCCTGCTCGGTGACTATGATCTCGTCGTCGAAACCTACGGCACGCTCAATGCCGCCCGCTCGAACGCGGTGCTCGTCTGCCACGCGCTGAACGCCTCGCATCATGTGGCGGGCGTCTATGTCGACGACCCCAAGAACGTCGGCTGGTGGGACAACATGGTGGGTCCAGGCAAGCCGCTCGATACCAACCGGTTTTTTGTCATCGGCATCAATAACCTGGGCTCATGTTTCGGTTCGACCGGTCCCATGAGCGTGAACGCCGTCACCGGCAAACCGTACGGCGCGAGCTTTCCTGTGGTCACGGTTGAAGACTGGGTCCACGCGCAGGCTCGCGTAGCGGATCAATACGGTATCGAGCGCTTCGCCGCGGTCATGGGCGGCAGCCTCGGCGGCATGCAGGCTTTGGCCTGGAGCATGATGTATCCGGATCGCGTGGCGCACTGCATTGTGGTGGCATCGACGCCGAAACTCTCCGCGCAGAATATTGCGTTCAACGAGGTCGCGCGTTCCGCCATCCTGTCCGATCCCGATTTCCATGGCGGCGATTATTATGCGCACGGCGTCAAGCCGCGTCGCGGATTGCGGGTCGCGCGCATGATCGGCCACATCACGTATCTCTCGGACGACGACATGGCCGCCAAGTTCGGCCGCGCATTGCGTCGGGCGGAAGGCGCTCTGGATGCGTACAACTTCAACTTCGACGTCGAGTTCGAAGTTGAATCGTACCTAAGATACCAAGGCGATAAATTCGCCGAATACTTCGATGCCAATACGTATCTGCTCATCACGCGCGCGCTGGATTATTTTGATCCCGCCAAGGCGTTCGACGGCGACCTGACCAAGTCGCTCGCGCACACCACGGCGAAATATCTGATTGCTAGCTTTTCGACCGATTGGCGCTTTGCGCCAGCACGCTCGCGCGAACTGGTGAAATCGCTGCTCGATCACAAACGCACGGTGAGCTACGCCGAAATCGATGCGCCGCACGGCCACGACGCCTTCCTGCTCGACGACGCGCGTTATCACAACCTGATGCGCGCCTATTACGAACGCATTGCCGCCGAGGTGGGCGCATGAACCAAATCACGCTGGACTCTCTTTCGCTGCGCTCGGACTTTCGGGCCATTGCGCGCTGGGTTGAACCGAACTCGTCCGTGCTGGATCTGGGTTGCGGCGATGGGTCGCTGCTCTCGCTGCTCGCCGAAGAACTCGATGTAAAGGGTTACGGTATTGAAATCAACGACGCCGGCGTGCTCGCGTGCGCCCAGAAAGGCGTGAACGTCATTCAGCAGAATCTGGAAGACGGTTTGCGCCTGTTCGAAGACGATAGTTTCGACTTCGCGATCCTGTCGCAGACGCTGCAAACGATCCATCAAACCGCCGCGATCCTGCGTGAAACCGTGCGCGTGGGACGCGAATGCATTGTCTCGTTTCCTAATTTCGGGTACTGGCGGCATCGGCTAACCGTTTTGCAGGGGCGCATGCCGGTGTCGAAAACGCTTCCGTATCAATGGCATAACACGCCGAACGTACGGGTTCTCACCATCCGGGATTTTGAGGCGCTGGCGCCGGAAGTGGGGATCGAAATCCTCGATCGCGCGGTGCTGCACGGTGGGCAGTCCATCCGTTGGGGGGCGAACTGGCGTGGTAGCCTTGCGGTCTATCGCGTAAAGCGAAGCTGAACTGAGCTTGCCGGTTCGTCGCTCGCGCACCGCTTACTGCTTCGAATCGATCCTATGTCCAACTCGCCACACGAGGCGCCCGCTCTTACCGCTCACGAAGACCACCCCGGCTGGCGCGCGTTTCTCAACAAACGCATGTTGATTTGCGTGTTTATCGGCTTCACGTCGGGGCTGCCGCTCTTCACGCTCGTCTATCTGGTCCAGGCGTGGTTGCGCACTGAAGGCGTGAACCTCAAAGAGATCGGGCTGTTCGCGCTGATCCAGTTTCCTTACACCTGGAAGTTTATCTGGGCGCCGCTGATGGACCGCTACGTGCCGCGCCTGCCGGGCTGGCGGCCGGGACGGCGGCGCGGCTGGATGCTCGTCACGCAGTTGCTGGTGGCCGTGGCCATTGGCGCGCTTGGGTTTATATCGCCGAAAGACCAGATCTGGACCGTCGCCGCGCTGACCGCGCTCGTCGCGTTTTTCGGGGCGAGCCAGGATATTGCGATCGATGCGTACCGTCGCGAACTCCTGGCGGACACCGAGCAGGGACTCGGCAACGCCGTCTTCGTGAACGCGTACAAGATTGCGGCGCTCGTGCCCGGCTCGCTCGGGCTGATTCTCGCCGATCACCTGCCGTGGTCCACCGTCTTCCTCGTCACGGCGGCGTTCATGCTGCCGGGCATGGTGTTGACGCTCGTGGTCAACGAACCCGAAGTGCATGGCACGCCGCCCAAGAATCTACGCGATGCCATCATCCAGCCGTTTCGCGAATTTATCGCCCGGGACGGCTGGCGCACGGCGCTGCTGATTCTTGGCTTTATCTTCCTGTACAAGCTCGGCGACACGATGGCGACCACGCTCTCCACGTCGTTTTTCCTCGATATCGGCTTCAACAAGACGCAGATTGGCGTCATTGCGAAGACCGTCGCGTTCTGGGCGAGCCTGGCGGGCGGGATTGTCGGCGGCGTGTGGCTGGTGAAGATCGGCATTGCGCGCGGGCTGTGGATCTTTGGCGTGTTGCAGATCGTTTCCACGCTCGGCTTTGCGTGGCTGGCGAAAATCGGGCCGTCGCCCGCGGCGCTGGCCGCGCTCTACGGGTTCGAAACCTTCGCCACCGGCCTGACGATGGCCGCGTTCGTGGCTTACATCGCGAGCACGACCGATCCGCGTTATACCGCCACGCAATTCGCGCTATTTACGAGTCTTGCGTCGGTGCCGCGGACGTTGGCGTCGGCATCGAGTGGCTTTGTGGTCGCGCAAACAGGCTGGTTCGAGTACTTCATGATCTGCGCTGCGCTGTCTATTCCAGGCATGTTACTGTTGCCGAAAATCGCGCCCTGGAGACCTGTCCAATGAAGGTGCACGCCCTGATCCGCGTCGCCGCTTGCGTTGTGTCGCTACATGCTGGCTTGAGCTTCGCGGTGTCCGCGGCGTCGGGGACTTCCGATGCAGCGCCGGCGGCACCGGCTAATGTACAACCGCCCTATTCCGCCGCCACCGACCAGATCCGTTTTGGCAATGCGGCGTTGTTCCGCAACCTGATTCCATCGGCGACATTGGAACAGCAGTCCGCCGACGAATACGCTCAAATCCTGCGCGAGGCCCGGCGCACCAAGCATCTTCTGGGCGACGACAATCCGCTCGTGAAGCGTGCACGCGAAATTGCCAATCGTGAAATTCCGTTTGCGCTGAAGTGGAATGACCGCTCGAAGAACTGGAAGTGGGAAGTCAATGTGGTGCGTTCGGACGAGATTCGCATGTATTGCCTGCCGGGCGGCAAGATTGTGATTTATAGCGGGCTGATAGACCGGTTGCGTCTCAACGATAACGAACTTGGCATGATGATCGGCCATGAGATTGCGCATGCGTTGCGCGAACATGCGCGTGATCGGCTGGGGCGTCAGCAGGCGGCGCAATTGAGTACGGGAACGATTCCGCCGTTATTCGGTTTCGCCGATATCAGTTCCACTCCGCTGGGGATTGGCGAGCAGTTGCTGGCCATGCGATATACCGCCGCCGATGAAACCGAAGCCGATGTGATTGGCAGCGAGATTGCGTCGCGGGCGGGTTACGATCCGCGCGCCGCCATCACGTTATGGAAGAAGATTGATGCGCGGACGCGGCGCACGCCGAACGGTTTTATCTGGATGCATCCGTATGGCGCTGCGCGCGTACACGATCTGATGAAGCGATTGCCGGATATGATGCCGCTTTATGCAAAAGCGATCGGGAAAACGGTGGACCAGTTGCCGGGTTATGCGGGAATGGGGCGGTTTAAGAAGCCTCATATGTGAGGGGGGTTTCGTTCGCACTCGGGGTTCTGGTTGGGCAAGGGGTTAGCGGTTGGGGTTGATGCCGGGGTGGTGGGTTCTAGCGTCAGCGGTCGGGGTCTATGCCGGGTTGGTGCTTTCGGCCGTGGTGGTCTGCGAGAGTCGGATATTCTCTTTATCACTATTAGCCACTGTGCGTGGCGGCACGTCATTTCTTTGTCCAAAGCGACAAAGAAACGAAGCAAAGAAAACGCTTTCAACCACGCTACCCTAAGTGTCCACAGCGTGCAGTTTTCATTCATAGGTGCCCCAAAAGCACGGTGCTCGCCAGAGCGAAGGATGTGTGAAACCCTCCTTCTCCGAACACCGATACCCACACGCTTCGCCACCAGTGATTGAACCTGCCCAAGGAGCACCCCGCGCTATCCGCGGACGACCAACCACCGAATTTGTGCGCACGTCGAACCATGTCGCCAACCCTGCTGAAAACGAGGTCGCGAAGATGCGGGTGGCCGTAACCGACGAAAATAGCTGTACAGAACGCGCAGCCAATTCACAAAAACTGAAGCAGTAAACACAAACACGCATCAAGCTGTGGCGAATGAATACGGTCGCACAGACCAGGTAGCTAACCTGTCAAAAAACCGCAGCCATAAATACCTGTAGGGCCGTGCGGGTTCCTTAGCAATTGTGCTTGCCCGAGAGCGTACGGGGCGAAGCGTGTTCATGTCAGGATTCGCGAGAAGGAGGGGTTCAAACATCCTTCGCTCTGGCGAGCACCGTGCTTTTGGGGCACCTATGAATAAAAACTGCACGCTGTGGACACTTAGGGTAGCGTGTTTTAAAAGCGCTTTCTTTGCTTCGTTTCTTTGTCGCTTTGGACAAAGAAATGACGTGCCGCCACGCACAGTGGCTAATAGTGATAAAGAGAAAATCCGACTCTCGCAGACCGCTAACACTGAAAGCAGCAACCCGGCATCAACCCCAACCGCTGACCCCAGAACCGACCACCCCGGCACTGCCCCCCCACTAACCCCAAAACCGCCCCCCGTCCACCGGTGCGAACAAACTAAACCGTCCACTTATAGTCAACAATCAACGGCGCATGATCACTAAACTTGATATCGCGGAAAACGGAAGTCGCCGCGGCCGTATCCGCAACACCCTTCGTCGCGATCTGGTAATCAATCCGCCACCCTACGTTCTTCGCGTAAGCCTGGCCGCGATTGCTCCACCACGTATATTGCTCAGGCCGCTGGTCCAGCGTTCTGAATACATCCACATAGGCTTTTTCATCGAAGAGTTGCGTAAGCCACGCACGCTCCTCCGGCAGGCAACCCGAATTCTTCTGATTGCTCTTCCAGTTCTTGATATCAATTTCCTTGTGCACGATGTTCACATCGCCACACAAGATCACTTCGCGTTCTTTGGCCAGTTCCTCAAGATGCGGCATGAACTCAGCCATGAACCGGTATTTCGCCTGCTGCCGTTCTTCACCACTGGACCCCGAAGGCACATACACCGAGATCACCGATAAATCCCCAAAGCGCGCCTCCACATAACGCCCTTCCGGATCGAACTCCTCGCTCCCAAACCCGATGATCACTTCATCCGGTTCGTGCTTCGTATAAAGCCCCGCGCCGGAATATCCCTTTTTAACGGCGTGCTGGAAGTAACCCTGGAAACCGTGCGGCGCGAGAAATTCCGGCGTGAGATCGTCTTGCGAACACTTGATCTCCTGCACACAGACAACATCGGCATCCTGCTCGCCAAACCAGTCGAAGAAACCCTTCTTGGCGGCAGACCGAATACCGTTCAAATTAGCGGTGATGACACGAAACATGAAGCATCCTTGTATGTTGATGAACTACTCGACCTTGATCCCTTTCAGCGACTCTTTCGCCGGCGGATATTCGAGCTTCAAACCCTGCAGCGTGCGCACCATCAACTCCCCAATCATTACGTTGCGGTGCGTCTTCGAATCGGCGGGAATCACGTACCAAGGCGCAATGTCCGTCGATGTCGCCCCAAGGGCGTCTTCATAAGCCAGGCAATACTCGTCCCAGAGTTTGCGGGCATCCAGATCCGATGGATCAAACTTCCAGTGCTTCTCGGGATTGTCGATACGCGCCTGCAACCGCACCTTCTGCTCATCCTTCGATATATGCAAAAAGCACTTCACGATTGTCGTGCCGTTTTCGGCAAGCATCGCTTCGAAGTCGCGAATCTGCCGATAACGGCGTTCCCACGCCTGGCTGTCGATCTGTTTCAGCACACGCGGCACCAGCACGTCTTCATACTGGCTGCGATTAAAAATCGCGAACTCGCCCGCAGCCGGCACTTGCGAATGAATGCGCCAGAGAAAGTCGTGCGCGGCTTCGGTTTCGGAAGGCGCCTTGAACGGCACGACGCGCAAACCGAGCGGATCGACATCGTGAAAAACACCGCGAACCGTGCCGTCCTTGCCGCTCGTATCCATGCCTTGAAGGATCAGCAGAATGCGATGCGAGCGTTGTGCATGCAGCTTTTCCTGCAAGCCATCGAGCGCTGTGCTCAACTCGCTTAAACGCTCCCGATCCGCGTCTTTGGCGCCGGACGAAAACGGCTTCGACGCGGTATCGATAGACGCCAGATCAAACGGCTTGATCTTCTTGCCGTCGAAATACGGCACGCGATAATCGTCCAGCTCAGGTTTTTTAGCCACGCGTGCGATTCTCGGTTGATCCCGGTTGATAAAAGAAAGGGTTGCTGCCAGACGAGACCCGGCAACAACCCGCGAATAGTCCAGCCGTCAACTCAAGAGGATAGTTTCTTCTTCAAAAGCTCGTTGACCTGCTGCGGATTCGCCTTGCCCTTCGTCGCTTTCATCGCCTGGCCGATCAGCGCATTAAACGCCTTCTCCTTGCCCGAACGATACTCATCGACGGATTTCTGATTAGCCGCCATCACCTCGTCGATGATCGCTTCCAGCGCGCCCGTATCAGAAATCTGCTTCAACCCCTTCGCTTCGATAATCCGATCGGCGGCGGCGTCGTCGGTGGCTTTCTCTTCCCAGATCGCCTGGAAAATATCCTTGGCAATCTTGTTGGAGATCGTGCCGTCGGCCACGCGCTGAATGACGAGCCCGAGCTGCGCGGGAGAAACCGGCGAGTTCGCAATATCCAGCGAATCGCGGTTCAATTGCGACGATACTTCACCCATCAGCCAGTTGGCCGCGAGCTTCGCATGCGTCGGCCCGACTACGCCAACGACGCTTTCAAAATACGCCGACATCCCCTTCGACGACGTCAACCCCGCCGCGTCATACGGCGTCAAACCGTATTGCTCGACAAAACGCGTCTGCATGGCTTCGGGCAATTCGGGCAATTCGCTGCGAACCCGCGCAATCCACGCTTCATCGATGACTAAAGGCATCAGGTCGGGATCGGGGAAATAGCGGTAATCGTGCGCGTCTTCCTTGCTTCGCATGGAACGCGTTTCGCGCTTGTCGGGATCGTAGAGACGCGTTTCCTGCACCACCGTCCCGCCGTCTTCGATCAACTCGATCTGCCGGCGCACTTCGTACTGAATGGCTTCTTCGAGGAAACGAAACGAGTTCAGGTTCTTGATCTCGGCGCGCGTGCCGAATTCGGCCTGTCCGACGGGGCGCACGGAGACATTCGCGTCGCAACGGAACGAGCCTTCCTGCATGTTGCCATCGCAGATACCGAGCCATTGCACAAGACTGTGCAGACTCTTGGCGTAGGCGACCGCTTCGGCGGCGCTGCGCATTTCAGGTTCCGTCACAATTTCGAGCAGCGGCGTGCCGGCCCGATTCAAATCGATACCCGTCATGCCCGCGAAGTCTTCGTGCAGCGACTTGCCGGCGTCTTCTTCCAGATGCGCGCGCGTCAGGTTGACGGTCTTTTCGTAAGCGGCCGTGCCGGTTTTCTCATTGGCCGGAACCTGAATCGTGACGGTACCGCCCTGCACGACCGGAATCTCGAACTGGCTGATCTGATAACCCTTCGGCAAATCGGGATAGAAATAATTCTTGCGCGCAAAAATGCTGCGCGGCGCAATGGTCGCGCCAATTGCCAGGCCGAGACGAATCGCGCGCTCCACCGCGCCACGGTTCATCACGGGCAACGAACCCGGCAACGCCAGATCGACGGGACAGGCCTGCGTGTTCGGCTCAGCGCCGAACTGCGTGGGCGCACCCGAAAAAATCTTGGAGACGGTGGATAACTGCGCGTGCGTCTCAAGACCGATAACAACTTCCCATTGCGTACTCATACTTACACTCCCGCCGGTGATTGCACGTGCCAGTCTGTCGCGCGCTGAAACGCGTCGGCGACCTGGAGCAACCGGGCTTCGTTGAAATAGTTGCCAATGATCTGCAAGCCAACCGGCCGCGTGGCATGCGCGCTGCCGGCAGCGCCGAAACCGCACGGCACGCTCATGCCGGGCAAGCCGGCGAGGCTGATCGACAACGTGTAGATATCGGCGAGATACATCTGGACGGGGTCATCGGCTTTTTCGCCGAGATTCCATGCCACCGATGGCGCGACCGGTCCCATGATCACATCGCAGTGATTGAACGCTTCCTGGAAATCCTGCGCGATGATGCGGCGGATTTTCTGCGCCTGCAGGTAATACGCGTCGTAATAACCGTGCGACAACACGTACGCGCCCACGAGTATGCGGCGCTTCACTTCCGGGCCGAAACCTTCGGCACGCGACTTCTTGTACATATCGAGAAGATCGGTGTATTCAGCCGCGCGATGGCCATAACGCACGCCATCGAAACGCGACAGGTTCGACGAAGCTTCAGCCGGCGCGATGATGTAGTACACGGGAATCGACAATTCGGTCTTCGGCAGCGAGACTTCGACCAGCGTTGCGCCGAGCGCTTCGTATTGCTTCAGGGCGGTATCGATCGCGCTGCGCACTTCGGCGCTCAAACCGTCGCCGAAGAACTCTTTCGGCAAGCCGATGCGCAAGCCGGCGAGCGGTTTGGCCGCATCCGTGCCGGACCATTGCTGACCGAGATAGCGCGTGTAATCTTCGTCCTCGCGCTGGAGGCTGGTCGAGTCGCGCGGATCGAACGACGCAATGGCGTTGAGCAACAACGCGCAATCCGACGCGCTGCGGGCCATGGGTCCGCCCTGATCCAGCGACGACGCGAACGCGATCATGCCGTAACGCGAAACGCGGCCGTACGTTGGTTTGATTCCGGTAATGCCGGTGAACGACGCGGGTTGGCGAATCGAGCCGCCGGTGTCCGTGCCGGTGGCGGCGGGCGCGAGGCGTGCAGCCACTGCGGCAGCCGAGCCGCCCGACGATCCACCCGGAACGGCTTTGAGATCCCAAGGGTTCTTGACCGGGCCGAAGTACGAATTCTCATTGGACGAACCCATCGCGAATTCGTCCATATTCGTCTTGCCGAGCGTTACCACGCCCGCGTTCTTGAGACGTTCCACAACCGTGGCGTCGAACGGGCTCGCGTAGTTCGCGAGCATTTTCGAGCCGGCCGTGGAGGTCCAGCCGCGCGTGACAAACACGTCTTTATGCGCGATCGGCAGACCGGTCAGCACGCCCGCTTCGCCCTTGGCGATCAGCGCATCCGCAGCTTTTGCCTGGTCAAGCGTGAGTTCATGGTCAACACTGATGAACGCGTTGAGATCCTTCGCTGCGTCGATGCGCTGCAAAAAGAGCTGCGCGAGTTCGACGGCGGAGAGGGTCTTTGCGTCGAGAGCCGCGCGCAGTTCGGTCAAGCTTTTTTGATGCATTGCGTTCTTCCTGAAGGGCGCCGGGTATCGAGTACCGTGCGCCTTTTGTTTTCGTGCGTGTATTGCATCGCCTCAATTACATTGCCTCGGAGGCGATGTTTCAAAACACGACGTTCATTCGATCACCTTGGGCACGAGATACAGCCCGTCGCGCACGGCAGGCGCAGACCGTTGGAACTCTTCGCGGTTTACGTGCTCTGTAACAACATCATTTCGCAAACGCAGCTCAGCTTTCTCGATCTGCTCAATCGGATGCGCAAGCGGTTCGATACCCGTGGTATCCACGGCCTGCATCTGCTCGACGAGACCGAAGAAGTCGTTCAGTCGCGCAAGCGTGGGTTCGGCCTCGTGCTCGGGCAATTCGAGCCGCGCGAGGTGCGCAATGCGTTTTACATCGGTCAGGGTCAGAGACATTCGATCACCGGGTTTTTTCGACTTACACGCTGAGAAACAGTGCGACAACAGTGCGACTGCAATTCGAGATAAAGGAGCTTAAAAAGCAGGCTTGACGGTGGCAAAATGTACCGTCCTTTTCCTTCGAACACCCCAAAATTATAAGGTATCATTACGCGTTCGACCCAAATCCGGATCGACTTACCAGCGGCCTGTTCTTAGTTTCAGATTTTTAAGAAAAGTGCACGCCTGGTTCGCTTGCATCCTCCGGTAGATTTCTCCGCAGTCTTGCAATTTGCGTGGCCAAAATTGGGTCCCGCTGCAGGCTGTCATTTTTTTCCGCTGCCGTCCTTTGGCGCTCGAAGCGAGGCACGGCTCCCAGCGAGACAGGATTTTGAATGTTCGGTTTTTTGCGCAGCTACTTTTCAAACGATCTGGCGATTGATCTCGGCACCGCCAACACGCTGATCTACATGCGGGGCAAGGGCATCGTCCTTGACGAGCCATCGGTGGTTTCCATTCGCCAGGAAGGCGGTCCTAATGGGAAGAAGACCATTCAGGCCGTCGGCCGCGAAGCGAAGCAGATGCTCGGCAAGGTGCCGGGCAACATTGAAGCTATCCGGCCTATGAAGGACGGCGTTATCGCCGACTTCACCGTCACGGAACAGATGATCAAGCAGTTCATCAAGACTGCGCACGAATCGCGTATGTTCTCGCCTTCGCCGCGCATCATCATCTGCGTGCCGTGCGGTTCGACTCAGGTCGAACGGCGCGCGATCAAGGAAGCCGCACACGGCGCGGGCGCGTCGCAGGTGTATCTGATCGAAGAACCCATGGCTGCGGCCATCGGCGCCGGCTTGCCGGTGTCCGAGGCAACGGGCTCCATGGTCGTCGACATCGGCGGCGGCACGACCGAAGTGGGCGTGATTTCGCTCGGCGGTATCGTGTACAAGGGTTCCGTGCGCGTGGGCGGCGACAAGTTCGACGAAGCTATCGTCAATTACATCCGTCGCAATTACGGCATGTTGATCGGCGAGCAGACAGCTGAAGCCATCAAGAAGGAAATCGGTTCGGCTTTCCCGGGCTCCGAAGTCAAGGAGATGGAAGTCAAGGGCCGCAATCTTTCCGAAGGCATCCCGCGCAGCTTCACCATTTCGAGCAATGAAATTCTCGAAGCACTGACCGATCCGCTGAACCAGATCGTTTCGTCGGTGAAAATCGCGCTGGAACAAACGCCGCCGGAACTGGGCGCCGACATTGCCGAGCGCGGCATGATGCTGACCGGTGGTGGCGCTTTGCTGCGCGATCTCGACCGGTTGCTGGCTGAAGAGACCGGCTTGCCGGTGCTCGTCGCTGAAGATCCGCTGACGTGTGTCGTACGCGGTTCGGGCATGGCGCTCGAACGCATGGACAAGCTCGGCAGCATCTTCTCCTACGAGTAAGCCTTGACGCCTTTCACTAAGGCGCCAACAGCACGCACTCGCTCAACGCAACAACGGCGACGTGCGCGAAGTATGCGACTTGCGCAATGGTTCACGTGGCCCGGCTTAGTCCGGGCCACGGCGAACAGCGCTGGGCAAGGGCGCGCCCCCACGCGAACCCGCAGCATCGAACCAACCGCTCACGCCCTCGGCGCCGACCATGGAATACAGTCCGCCGCCACTTTTTAAGCAAGGTCCGTCCGCTCTCGCGCGATTGATCTTCTTCGTGGTGCTCGCCCTCGCCCTGCTGATCTCCGACGCACGCTTCAACACGCTCGAAATCGTGCGCGGCGTGCTGGGAGCGGGTTTGTATCCGCTGCAGCGCGCGGCGCTCGTACCACGCGATATTTTCATGGGTGCGGCCGATCTTGCCGTCACCAGCGCAACCCTGCGCAACGAGAACACCAAGCTGAAAGAAAAGAACCTCGAGTTGTCGGTGAAAGCCGGCGACGCGGCCCAGCTCACCGCCGAGAACACGCATCTTCGCGCGCTGCTCCAGCTCGGCTCGCGCGCCAGCACGCAAACCACGCCTGTCGAAGTCCAGTACGACACCCGCGATCCTTTCACGCAGAAAGTCGTGATCGGCAAGGGTGCGCAGCAAGGCATCCAGGACGGCGCGCCGGTGGTGAATGAAGACGGTGTCATCGGGCAAGTCACGCGTGTGTTCCCGCTGCAATCGGAAGTCACGCTGCTCTCCGACAAAGACCAGGCGGTGCCCGTGCAGATCGTACGGACCGGATTGCGCAGCGTGATCTACGGCACGCCGAAGGGCGACACGCTCGATTTGCGTTTCGTCCCCATCAGCGCCGACGTGCAAACGGGCGACGAACTCGTGACCAGCGGTCTGGATGGCATTTATCCGCCGGGATTGCCGGTGGCGAAAGTCGTTCGCGTCGATAAACAAGCGGATACCGCGTTCGCCCGCGTAGTCTGTCTGCCGATCGCGCCGGTACGCGGTGCGCGCCAGTTGCTCGTGCTGCATTACGAGATCAACCAACCGCCGAATCCTGAAGAAGTCGAAGCAGCGGCCGCGGCCAAGGAAGCGAAGGACAACAAGGGTAAGAAGGGCAAGGCAGCGCCGGCGAAAAGCGCCAGCGCTGCCGCCCCTGCGGCGGCGGCCAGTACGCCTGCCGCGAAAAACGCTGAACCGGCGGCGGCAGTGAAGAAAACCGAGCCCGCAGCCACGAAGAAAGCCGAAAAATCCGAGCACGCGAGGAAAGCAGAACCTGCCCGCAAGCCCGCGCCCGGAGCCGCACCATGAACCGTCCGCAATACATCCTGCAGCCGGTCAATCCGTACTTCATCACGTTTAGTCTGGCCGCGGCGTTCCTGCTGAACCTGATGCCGTGGGGCCGGATTTTCGGCGTCCCGGATTTCGTCGCGGTCGTGCTGCTGTTCTGGAATGTTCACCAGCCGCGTCGCGTGGGCATGGGTATCGCGTTCATGCTCGGCATGCTCATGGACGTTCACAATGCCAGTCTGCTCGGTGAGCACGCGCTTGCGTATACGTTGTTGTCGTATGGCGCCATCACCATTCACAGGCGCGTATTGTGGATGTCGCTGCCCGTGCAAACGTTCGTGGTCGCGCCTTTGCTGATCGGCGCGCAAATCGTGCCGTTCGTGATCCGCCTGCTGACGGGCGCGGCGTTTCCCGGCTGGGGTTATCTGATCGACGGGTTCGTGGAGGCTATTTTGTGGCCGGTCGCAAGTTTCCTGCTGCTGATTCCGCAGCGCCGCGCCACTGATCCCGACGACACGCGGCCAATCTGAGGTGACTCATGAGCGAACAAAGCGCCTGCTGCAACCGCTGCACGCCGTAAACGCGACACACGCCACGCACGCCATACACGCGGTTCCCGCGAACATTGCATGACCGAATTTCAGAACGCCGAACAACAGTTATCGAAGTTTCGCCTGCGTGTGGCTGCCGCCGGCCTGTTCGTGTTCGTCTGTTTCGGGCTGATCGGCGTTCGCTTCCTGTATCTGCAGGTCTGGCATTTCAGCAAATACTCGCTGCAGGCCGATGAAAACCGCATCTCGGTTGCCCCTATCGTGCCGAACCGCGGCATCATCACCGACCGCAACGGCGTGGTGCTGGCGAAGAATTATTCGGCTTACACGCTGGAAATCACGCCGTCGAAGATCAACACCACGCTCGACGATGAAATCGACCGTATCGGGACGGTGATTCCCGTCGATCAGCGCGATCGGCGGCGTTTTAAGAAGCTGCTGGAGGACTCGAAGAATTTCGAGAGCCTGCCAATCCGCACCCGCTTGACCGACGAAGAAGTCGCCCGTTTCACCGCCCAGAAGTTCCGCTTTCCGGGTGTGGAAGTGCGCGCGCGGCTGTTCCGGCAATATCCGCTTGGACCCACCGCAGCGCACGTGATTGGTTATATCGGGCGGATTTCGCAGCGCGATCAGGAACGTATCGACGAAGCGAGCGACCAGAACGACGCCGACACCGATCACTACGATCCCCGTCTGGACGCGAATAACTACAAGGGCACGGACTACATCGGCAAGATTGGTGTGGAACAGAGCTACGAAACCGAATTGCATGGCCTGACCGGCTTCGAGGAAGTGGAAGTCACGGCGGGCGGGCGCCCGGTGCGCACGCTGTCGCGCACGCAGGCCACGCCGGGGAACAACCTGGTGTTGTCGCTGGATATCGGCTTGCAGCAGGTCGCCGAGCAGGCGTTCGCGGGCAAGCGCGGCGCGCTGGTCGCTATCGAACCAGCGACGGGCGATGTGCTCGCGTTCGTCTCGGCTCCCAGTTTCGACCCGAATTCGTTCGTCGATGGCATCGACCAGCAGACTTGGGATTCGCTCAACAATTCCCCCGATCACCCGCTGCTGAACCGTCCGCTGCACGGCACCTATCCGCCCGGTTCCACCTACAAGCCGTTCATGGCGCTTGCCGCGCTGACGTTGCATAAACGCACGACCAGTTGGGGATTCCAGGACCCGGGTTCGTACACGTTCGGCGGTCACACCTTCCGCAATGACGTGCGCGCAGGCCAGGGCTGGGTCGACATGAACCGCGCGATCGTGGTTTCCAACGACACCTATTTCTACATGCTGGCGCACGATCTCGGCGTGAATGCCATGGCCGGCTTCATGAAGCCGTGGGGATTCGGGCAGATCACGGGTATCGACATCAACGGCGAAGCGCGCGGCATTCTTCCATCCACCGAGTGGAAAAAGAAGGCGTACCGGAAACCGGAACAACAGCGCTGGTATGAAGGCGAGACGATCAGCCTGGGTATCGGGCAGGGTTATAACTCGTTCACGATCCTGCAACTCGCGCACGCCACGGCGACGCTCGCGAACGACGGCGTGGTCATGAAGCCGCACTTGGTCAAGGAAGTCGAGAATCCGATCAGCAAGGCGGTACGCGTCACCGTGCGTGATCCGAGCGACAGGATTGCGGTCAAGCAGGCGGACATCGACTTTATCAAGCGGGCAATGGAAGGCGTGGTGACCACCGGTACGGGTTCCAAGATCTTCCGCGGCGCACCTTATCAGGCCGCGGGTAAAACCGGGACGGCGCAGGTCTACTCGCTGCAAGGCGCGAATTATTCACACAGCGCGATAGCGGAACGGTTGCGCGATCACGCGTTGTTTATCGCGTTCGCACCGGCTGACCATCCGACTATCGCGGTTGCGCTGATCGTGGAAAACGGCGGCTGGGGCGCGGAATCGGCGGGTCCGATCGCGCGGAAAGTGCTCGATTATTATCTCGTCGACCGGTTGAAACCGGGTGCGGAAGCGGCGGCTGTAGCGGCGGCGGCATCGGCGACGGAAGATGCAGGCGCGCCGGTGATCGGGGGTGCGCAAAGCCCGGTGGACGCTGCGCTGCCCGCTTCGGTGACGGGTGCGTCGCCGGCGTTCAAGCCATTGGCTGCGTCCGGTTCAGTGGCTGCGAGTGCCGCCGGGGCTGCGGCTTCTGATTCGGCTGCGTCTGCGCCGGCAAGCAGCGGAGCCGGAGCGGCGTCGAGCGCGCCGGCTGCATCGGCGGCGTCGGCCGTTCCTGCTGCGCCGAGCATGCTGCGCGCGCTGGAAGCGCCGCGCGTGCCGGTCGCGCCTATCGCCACGGAAGCGCGGGAAACAGCGCGCCCGGCAACGGAATCGAAAGCACCGGGTGTGGTCAACGCGAAGGAGACCACCCGTATGGCCGAGGTCCGCAAGGCGCCCGCCGCACCAACGCCGCCGTCACCACCGAAAGAACCCGCGCCCACTGCCGCGATCCCCCGCAACACCGGCAAAAGCGCCATCCAGACGTTGACTCCGTCTGGCGGCATCGACGAGTAAAGGAGAATCGCCATGCAAGCGCTGCAATTCGATAAGCGCGTCTGGCTCGAACGCACGAAGCGCATGTTCGCGGGCTTCGATAAACCGCTCGCGCTGATTGTGTTCCTGCTGCTGTGCGTGGGCATCGTGACGCTGTACAGCGCGAGTCTCGACGTCCCTGGCCGCGTGGAAGATCAGTTGCGCAACATCATGCTGACGTTCGGGCTGATGTGGATTCTCGCCAACGTGCCGCCGCCCACGTTGATGCGTTTCGCCGTGCCGATGTACACCATCGGCATGGCGCTGCTGATCGCGGTCGCCACGTTCGGGCTGACGCGCAAAGGCGCGAAACGTTGGCTGAACGTGGGCGTGGTAATCCAGCCCTCGGAGATCATGAAGATCGCGATGCCGCTCATGCTCGCATG
This sequence comes from Caballeronia sp. LjRoot34, assembly GCF_964253815.1. Classification (NCBI taxonomy): domain Bacteria; kingdom Pseudomonadati; phylum Pseudomonadota; class Betaproteobacteria; order Burkholderiales; family Burkholderiaceae; genus Caballeronia; species Caballeronia sp. LjRoot34. The sequence continues at coordinate 53,647 of NZ_CAXUSB020000001.1, read as the reverse complement.
GTATTTCCAGCGGCGTGAGGGCGGTATCCGATGGTGGGATTACATCGTCGGCTTCGTGATCCTGATCCTGCCGGTCGCGATCATCGCCAAGCAGCCGGATCTGGGCACCGCCGTGCTGGTGTTCGCGGCGGGCCTCTTCGTGATCTATTTCGCGGGCTTGAGTTTCAAGCTGATCGTGCCGGTGCTCGTGGCGGCCGTGCTGGTGGTCGCGAGTATCGGCGTATTCCAGGAGCGCATTTGCCAGCCGGACGTGAACTGGCCGCTGATGCACGATTACCAGAAGCATCGGATCTGTACGCTGCTCGATCCGACCTCTGATCCGCTCGGTAAAGGCTTTCACACGATTCAGGCCGTCATTGCGATCGGCTCGGGCGGGACCTTCGGAAAAGGCTGGCTAAAGGGTACGCAGTCGCATCTGGAGTTCATCCCTGAAAAACATACCGACTTCATTTTCGCGGTGTTTTCGGAGGAGTTCGGGCTCGCGGGCGGGCTTGTGCTGCTATTCCTTTACATGGCGTTGATTGCGCGAGGGCTGTTTATCGCGGCGAACGGGGCGACGCTGTTCGGACGCCTGCTGGCCGGATCGCTGACCATGGCATTCTTTACTTACGCGTTCGTGAATATCGGGATGGTGAGCGGGATCTTGCCGGTGGTCGGCGTGCCGTTGCCGTTCATGAGTTACGGTGGAACCGCGCTGACAACGCTCGGGGTTGCGGTCGGGCTCATCATGAGCGTGTCACGACAAAAGCGGCTGATGAAAGGCTAGCGTTTTCGACGTAACCCGTTGCTGAAACAAAGCCCACGATGATGGTTTCATCGTGGGCTTTTTGTTTTATTGCGGCTGTTCGTGCGCGAGTTCCGCGCTGAGTTGCTGGAACTTCAGCTTCGCCGCAGGATCACCCTGCGCCGCCGCCGCCGCATAATACGCGCGTGCCACGTTGATGTTCTTCTTCACGCCATCGCCGCCGCGCTCGTAAAACGATCCGGCCACGTATTGGGCCGTCATGTCCCCGCCTTCGGCCGCCTTCTTGTACCAGACGAACGCTTGCGCGTTGTCGCGCGGCGTGCCGCGGCCATCGAGGAACTGGTTCGCCAGCGCGAGCTCCGCCAGGACATGGCCCTGGTTCGCCGCTCGCAAGAACCAGCGATGCGCCTCGGCCGGATCACGCCCGACAAACTCGCCGTCATCGAACATCTTGCCGTACACGTATTGCGCTTGCGTCATGTTGGCGTCGGCGGCTTTGCGCAACCACTTCTTGCCCTCGTCCACTTCTGCCGGGCCGCCTTCGCCGTTCACCAGCATCATCGCGTAATTGAATTCGGCGAGACGGCTGCCCTTTTGCGCCGCATGCAGAAACTCCGAGCGCGCGGCGCCAAAATTGCCCGCGTTGTAATCGGCGACGGCGTTTTGCGTCGCCATATCACTGCCCTTGACGGTCTGCGCACTTACCGCGCTGCACGCCATCACCAACGCTACGGATACCGCGCCCAATATTCCGGGTTTCATGCCCTTGCCTCCTGCAACGCCTGTCGCGTCGCCTTTAACAGCCAGCCGACATCAGCCGATAACGCGATGACCTTCACACCCGCTTCTGCATATGAACGCGCACTCGCGACATCGAGCGCGAAAATGCCGCTCGCGATGCCCGCTTGGTTCGCGGTATCGATAACTTTCGTGATTGCCGCCTGGACGTCGGGATGTTTGGTATCGCCGAGATGACCGAGACTCGCGGCCAGATCAGCGGGCCCAATGAACAAGCAATCGACGCCCGGCGTAGCCGCAATCGCGTCCACATTCGCGAGCGCCTGCTCGGATTCGATCTGCACGATCGTCGATATCTGCGCGTTCGCCGAACTGACGTAATCACGCCGGATGCCGTATGCCGCTGCGCGCACGGCACCTGCGGCACCGCGCAGCCCATCGCGGGCATCGGCGTTCGGATACTGCGTGAGACGCACGACATGTGCCGCCTCTTCCGCCGTTTCGACGTTCGGGAACATCAGGGTGCGCGCGCCCGCGTCAAGCACGCGCTTGACCAGCCAGCCTTCATGCGCCGGCACGCGGACAATCGGTTCGGTCGGCAAGTGCGCGGCGGCAATCGCACGAAGTTGCGCGATGACGTCCTGGCTGTCGTTCGGCGAATGCTCCATGTCGATACAAAGCCAGTCGAAGCCTGCATGCGCCACGGCTTCGGCCACGTCCGCGCTGCCTAGCGATAGCCAAAGGCCGAACAAGGTGCCGGACTCGGTGAAACGCTGTTTGAGGAGATTGGTGTAGGTGCTCATCGCGTGGTTCCGGTTAGATCACACGCGGCGGGATGGCTGGCAGGCATGTCTCGCTCCGTTGGGCTATGTCGCTGGAATGCGCCGCAACAAAACGTGCGGCTTGTCCAAAGATCATACCGTGACAAAAGAGCGCTGGCAGGAGCCGGCTTTGAAGACCTGTGAAGCGTCAGACGCCTTCGACGTCCGCCCAGCAATTCGGTGTTTCATACAGACGTACGCGCTTCAACTTCAGATCGACGCCGTAGTGGTCGTTGTAGACGCCGGAGAGAATCCGGAACGCCTCGGCGGCGAGATTTTCCACGGTAGGAATGCGGTCGAGCACAACGGTCTTGTGATCGGCCATTGTCTCAAGAAAGCTGCGCACGACTTCGTCGCGTGCATAGACGATAAACGCGTGGTCCCACTTGTTGACCAGATGTTCCATGGCCAGCGCCTTGACGTCGGCGAAGTCCATCACCATGCCGCGATCCGGCGCGCCTTCCGTTTCGACGATTTCGCCTTGCAGCGTGATTTCCAGCACATACCGATGACCGTGCAGGTTACGGCACTGGCTGCGGTGATCGGGGATGCGGTGGCCCGCATCGAATTCGAGTTTTCGGGTGATCGTCTGCACGTCTGCTCAGCTAGGGGCTTGATTCGCGTTAGGGGATGTTCAGGTACTTGTGCGTCTGCATGGACAGGCGCCATTGCGGATGCCGCTTGCACCAGTCGATAGCGAGCTTCGTATTGATATCGCGCGACGGGCCGTCCATGGGTTGCACGAGGAAATACTCGAAGTCGAGTTTCGCGTAATCGGCCAGCGGCTGATTGTCTTGCGGCACCACGACCTTCAACTCGTTGCCCTTCGTCACGACCAGCGGCGCACCGGCTTTCGGGCTCACGCAAATCCAGTCGATGCTGTCCAGCACCGGCAGCGATCCGTTCGTTTCGATCGCCATTTCGAAGCCGGCTGCATGCAGGGCATCGACGAAAGGTTGGTCGATCTGCAGCATGGGCTCACCACCTGTGCAGACCACGAACTTGTGCGCTTCGCCTTCCGGCCATTGCGACGCGATCATGGCGACAAGGTCCGCAGGCGTTTTGTATTTGCCGCCGTTCTCGCCATCCGTGCCGACGAAATCCGTGTCGCAAAACTGGCAGACGGCGTCCGCGCGATCTTCCTCGCGACCCGACCAGAGATTGCACCCGGCGAAGCGGCAGAACACGGCCGGACGGCCGGCGTTTGCGCCCTCGCCCTGCAACGTGTAGAAAATTTCCTTTACTGCGTACGTCATGATCAGACCGGTTCGGTGGTGACTTGCTCACCCGACTTGTAGGCTTCGTAGCCACGCTTGCGCAGCTTGCACGCCGGGCATTGGCCGCAACCAAAACCCCATTCATGCAGCTCGGAGCGCTCGCCGACATAACACGTGTGCGTCTCGACGCGCACCAGTTCCACCAGCGCTTCGCCGCCTAGCTGTTCGGCTAAGCGCCAGGTGTCGGCTTTATCGAGCCACATCAGCGGCGTCTCGAGCAGGAAGCGGCTGTCCATGCCGAGATTGAGGGCAACTTGCAGCGCCTTCATGGTGTCGTCGCGGCAATCGGGGTAGCCCGAGAAATCCGTCTCGCACATGCCGCCGACGAGCACCTTCAGACCGCGCCTGTACGCGATGGCGGCGGCGATCGTCATGAACATGAGATTGCGGCCGGGCACGAAGGTGTTCGGCAAGCCGCTCGCGCTGGCTTCAATTTCGATCTCGCGCGTCATGGCGGTGTCGCTGATTGCGCCGAGCACGGACAGGTCGATCATGTGGTCTTCGCCGAGCCGTTCGGCCCACTGCGGAAACTGCTGTTTCACCGATGCCCGGAAGCCTTCCCGGCATTCGAGTTCCACACGATGGCGCTGGCCATAGTCGAAGCCGAGCGTCTCGACGGTTGTAAAACGATCGAGCGCCCAGGCAAGGCATGTGGCCGAATCCTGGCCACCGGAAAACAGCACCAGTGCGCTGTCTTTAGCGTCTGTCCGAGTCACCGTGAAACTCCGATGGAGAGGATGGGGTGCGCGATTTGGCTAATGTTCAGAAGCGGCCGCTGCGCGCGGTTTTATCCTGCTCCTATCTTAGCCAAGTCTTTGAAGAACCAAGGATTTTATCATGAAGGCGGGCGTTCGCTCTCGGTCGGGGCTTGACCAGGCGGAGAGATGAACGGGGACAGGTCGTGGTGCGCTCAAGATTAGCCGTCTGATTGCAGCCAGCAACCCGACCCAAGGGCGCACAAAAACCAATGAAAAATGCCCGGAAACCTTGCGGTTTCCGGGCATTTTTTTGCAACTGTGGTGGCCTGGGACGGAATCGAACCATCGACACGCGGATTTTCAATCCGCTGCTCTACCAACTGAGCTACCGGGCCACGAAGAACGAAAGTATATCAAAGGGGATTATGTCGCTCAAGTGCTTTTTGGCACCTTTTTACTGAAACGATCCTTGTCTAACCCCTCCTCGCCCCGCCAGTCATGCCTCGCTCTTGTTCTTGCCCAGATCCACACCGAGCTGCTTGAGCTTGCGATACAAGTGCGTGCGCTCCAGTCCAGTCTTCTCCGCCACCCGCGTCATGCTGCCGTTCTCACGCGCCAGGTGATACTCGAAGTACGCGCGCTCGAAGGCATCGCGTGCATCACGTAACGGGATATCGAAGGAGATGGACGCCGTCGCGCCAGCCGGACCTGCCGCTGCACCCAGCGCGCCTGCATCGCCGCTCGTGAGATTCAACGACGAAGCGACCGGCAACGCAGCCGAGGCCGGCACCGTCGAACCGCTCGACGGCAAGGCCGGCCGTATGGCCGCATTCGTGATCGGCGCGGCAGCCGTGCCACGCGCAAGTCCCTGCTCGACCGCCTTGAGCAATTTTTGCAAGGCGATCGGCTTCTCGAGGAAGTTGAGCGCACCAATCTTCGTGGCCTCAACCGCCGTATCGATAGTCGCGTGGCCCGACATCATGATCACCGGCATGGTGAGCTTGCCCTGCGCCGCCCACTCTTTCAGCAGCGTCACGCCGTCGGTATCGGGCATCCAGATGTCGAGCAGCACGAGATCCGGCGCCTGCCGCAACCGATACTCCCGCGCATGCTGCGCATTCTCCGCCGTCTCCACCACGTGACCTTCGTCGCTCAGGATCTCCGAGAGCAATTCCCGGATACCCATTTCGTCGTCTACCACCAGGATGGTTGCCATTTACGCTGCCCTTGTCTGCACTAATGCTTTTGTCGTTCCGTGGCTCGCCGCCGCCGAGGGCGGTGTCGCGCCCGGTTCGGCGGAATCGTCCGCGAGTTGCAGGAACAGAATCGAGATCTGCGCGCCTTCGATCACGTCAGGAGTCTTCGAACGATTGCGGATGTCGATGCGCGCGCCATGCTCGTCGACGATCTTCTTTACCGTTGCAAGACCCAGACCCGTGCCCTTGGCCTTCGTTGTCACGTAAGGCTCGAATGCGCGCGAGAGAATTCGCGCGGGAAAACCAGAACCGTTATCCGATACCGTCAACCGCACCGCTACGCGCGCATGTCCGGAGGCATCGGGGTCGCCATATTCTACTGTCTTCGTTTCAAGCAGCACGCGTGGTTCGGCCACATCGGCCACCGCATCCTGCGCATTCTGCAAAAGATTGTGAATCACCTGCCGAAGCTGCGTGGCATCGCCGCGAATCACGGGCAATTTTGTCAGCTCCACGGTGATGTGACTCTTGCCCTCTTCAATGCCATACAACGTCAGCACTTCGGTCACAAGATCGTTGAGCTGCAGGTTGCCCAGGACGGCCGGCGGCGTACGCGCGTATTCGCGGAAGTCGTCGACCATCTGCTTCATCGCCTGAACCTGGTTCACGATGGTAGTCGCGCCGCGCTTGAGCACTTCGGCGTCGGCGGGAGCAAGCTTGTCGGTGAGCTTCATCTGCAACCGTTCAGCCGACAGCTGGATCGGCGTGAGCGGATTCTTGATCTCATGCGCCAGCCGCCGCGCCACTTCGCCCCATGCGACCGAACGCTGCGCCGAGATGACGTCCGAGATGTCGTCGAATACGACTACATAGCCCGTGGTCTCGGCGTCGTCGGTATCGCTTTCGGTCAGGGTCAACAACTGCGTACCGCGAACCAGCAAGGTCAACGGATCAGTCTCGCCGGGCACCGGAACAGCGAGTTGCTGCTGCCAATGCCCACGGTCACCAATAGGCCGGCCGCTGCCGCTGGCCGCTGCGTCGCGATCCGCAAATGCCTTGCGCACCATCGCGCCGAATTCGGCCAGTACACCGATCTGCTCAAGCGGCAGATTCAGCGACGCATTGAACGGCTGCCGGAAGATCCGCTCGGCGCCGCGATTCGCCGTGGTCAGGCGGAACTGCCGATCGAACACGAACACGCCAGCGGTCAGGTTCGCGAGAATGCTTTCGAGGTACGCCTTTGAATGTTCAAGTGCGATCCGGTTGTTCTCAACCGCCGCACGCGCCTCGGACAATTGCCGCGTCATTGCGTTGAACGACTGCGTGAGGAAGCCGAGTTCGTCACGCGACTTCACTTCGCGCTTGGGCGTGTAATCGCCCTCGGCGACTTCTTTCGTCCCTTGCGCGAGCAGGAACAACGGCCGCGCGAGCTGATTGCCAAGCGCGAGCGCGAGCATCATTGCAATGAAGGTCGCGAGGAACAACGCCAGCGTCAGCGTGCCGATATACATCTTGCGCAAGCCGGTCCGCCCGAGCGCTTTTTCCTGATACTCGCGATACGCGCGCTGCACGGCGTCGGCATTGCGGGCGAGTCCGGTACTGACCGGCTGTTCGATCTGCAGGAAACGCTCGGCCGGTTGCAGTTCAGTGGTCGAACTGTCGGGGATCTTCACAATGACCCGCAGTCTCAACGCGCCCTTTGGCCCGGTCAGACTTGAATCGCCATCCACCTCGCCTTCAATAGCCCCATACGGCCTGCTGCGTGCCTGATTCAGTTGCAGCGGAGTGGGCAGGTCGTCGGGCACGAGCGCCGCAAAATTACTCGATGCCTGCGCCACCACGCGCACATCGGGCGCGGTACCGGTACCGGAGCCGCTTCTCGCCGGCTCGACGATAGTCGCATCCTGCACGTTGAACTGATCGCGCAGGCGCAACAGCGTGAGCGTGAGGCTGGTTGGATCGGCGCTGGCGAGCTGATCGCCCATCAGGCGGCCCTTGTTCTGCAGATCGGACAGCGATGCATCGAGCATTCCGCGCCCGAGATTCAGCCCGGACGTGAGCGCGGTTTCCACGTTCACGTCGAACCATGATTCGATACTGCGCGACACGAACTGATACGACACCACGTAGATAATGCCGCCCGGAACCACACCGACGAGCGCAAAGATAAACGCGAGTTTCGCGAGCAGCCGCGTGCCGAACTTGCCCTGCCGCACTCGCGTGATGATGATTGCCACCAGCCCGATGACAATCAGGATGAGCACAACCGCCACCGCAAGATTCGCGGCGTAGAGCCACTGATAATAGCGGTCGAAGAACTCGGTGTTCGCGCTGGCAAGCGCCAACATGACCAGCAGCAGAATGGCCGTGAGCGCAACCGTTGTCACGAGCACGCGAACGACGATGCCTGTCATGTTCGTGCGGCGCAGCGGCCGGCGGCGTAGTTTATTTAGCACTGGTCGCCGCCGTAAAAGTAAAACGCTTCCACTCGGAAGAGAGATTCCAGTCGCGGTTGTTGACCGCGTCGATCTGGAACGGCTTGGGCATTAACGCGATATCGAGCTGCATGCGCACCGACGCGTTGTACGTCTCGCCAGGCGTGACCTGATTACGATCGATCACGTGCCATGAGGTCACATGCTTGATGACCGCAAGCGCTTCCTGAAGGGTGGGGAAGCCGAGCTGCAAGCCTCCCGTGGAGACGCGGTATTCGCGTGTCAGGGGCTGAAACGAAAGCCGGATGCTTTGCGACACGCTCACCGGTTCTTCATCGAACCAATACCAGCGCGGCCACGACAAATCGAAATCGGTTGTGAAATACAAAGGCACGCCCTTGTTCACGGCGTCTTCAAGGCTGCTGTTGAGATCGAAGTCGAAGCGGGCGTCGAGACTCCAGCCCGATCCGTCCGCCTGCAACGACGCGCGCTGCACGGCAATGGGATCGGCCTGCGCGGCCGAAACAGGCATGAACGACAGCGCAAAGCTCAACAACATGGCCAGCACGGCCTGACCGGCAGGCGCGAGCCGCAGCGGGAAAAAGCGTTTGATCGTCACCGTTTCTGAAAGCGCGCGTAGAAGAATCCGTCATGGTCCGCAAAGGCTTCCGCGTCCCGCGTCGATGTCAAGCGGGTACGTTGCGCCTCGCCTGAATTGTCCGTCAGCGAGTTCGTGACCGGGTCCGGTGATACTTGCGAACCAGCCGCGCCGGTGCGGCTGGCTGTCGGCAGTAATTGCCCGGGCGCGTCCAATCGTACCGCATCTTCGTGCACCTCTCCAAACCACTGCGCCTGCAACTCGCCCTCTTCGGGGAAGATCGAGCACGTAACGTAAAGCAACTCGCCGCCGGTCGCGACCAGCGGCCAGAGCGCGGAAAGAATGCGGCGCTGCTCCTCGACCAGGGCGGCAATGTCAGTAGGACGGCGCAACCAGCGAATGTCAGGATGACGCCGCACGATCCCCGATGCCGAACACGGCACGTCGGCAAGAATGCGATCGAACGGGTCCCCGTCCGACCAGCCCGACGGTTCCCCGGCATCGCCTACGCGAATTTCCGCCTGCACGTTCAGGCGTTGCAGGTTCTCGCCGATACGCCGCGCCCGCCCCGGATCGCTTTCCACCGCGACCAACTCGACGTTCGCCAGTTCCAGCACGTGGCCCGTCTTGCCACCGGGCGCGGCGCATGCGTCGAGCACGCGCATGCCGTCGCGCGCGTTCAGCAACTGAGCGGCGAGTTGCGCGCCGGCGTCCTGAACCGAGACAACGCCATCGGCGAAACCGGGGATCTTGTCGACCGCCATCGGCGTCTTGAGGCGCACGGCGTGAATACCTGCGGCTTCGGCTTCTATCTGCTCGGCCTTGAGGACGTCGAGATATTGCGCGACGCTCATGCGCCGTGCGTTCACGCGCAACGTGAGCGGGCCTTGCCGGTTACCGGCGTCCAGGATGTTTTCCCATTCGTCGGGCTGGCCGCGCTTGACCGCGTCGATCCACCATGCGGGATAGTTGAAACGCGCGACCGGATCGCTTTGAACCTCGGCCAGTAACGCTTCACGTTCACGCAGGAATGAGCGCAGCACGGCATTGACCAGACCCTTCGCAAACGCAAATTCGCGCCTCGCGGCGATCGCGTTGACGGCCTGATCGACAACGGTGAAAGGCGTGTACGCGGCGTGGGCTTCGTCGTCGACCAGCAGCGCGAACGCGCAGGCCATCACATTCGATACATGCGGCGGCGGCGCCTTGCGCACGAGCTTCGCGAGCAGCGCGTCGGCCACGGCGAGACGCCTCAGCGTGCGGTACGCAATGTCCTGTGTCGCCCCGCGCGATACCGCCACGTGCGTCGCCGCGATGACCGTCTGCAAGGCGGCGGGCAGCGAGGAACCGGCACGCACCGCGCCGACCGCTTGCGCGGCGGCATCGAGCGCGAACGCGAGTGAATCGGGGGCGAGGTGAGGCGTGTCTAGACGGGCGTCGGACGACGCTCGGCTGCTGTCCGCCGATGAAACGGCGCGGCGTCGGGAAGGCTTTTCGGTCATGTCGGGGCGAAGGCGTTCGAGCCGGCCGATGCCGGTCCGCACAAACGAAGCATTGTAACTTGCGAGGGGTTTGGGCTGAGATTGCAGCCCGGATGCTGGCCGAACGGACGGGATTGGAGGCAGCCCGCTGTTTTATTGGTTTTGACAAGACCCATCGACGCTTGCGCGACGACGGGTCCCTGGCTGCGCCTTAGACAGGCGCCCTCACTCCATCCGCCCGGTTCGCGCCATCTCCATCAGGCGCGCGACGCGCTCCTCGGTCGCCGGGTGTGTGGAAAACAGCTTGGAGATTCCACCGCCCGCCAGCGGATTCATGATCATCATTTGCGCCGTGGCGGGATGCTGTTCGGCGGTCGGGAACGGCACGCCCGCGGCATACGCATGGATTTTCTCGAGCGCGCTGGCGAGCGCTTGCGGATCGCCGGAAATCTGCGCGCCGCCGCGATCGGCTTCGAATTCCCGCGCCCGCGAGATCGCCATCTGGATCAGCGCACCGGCCAGCGGCGCCAGCATGGCGACCGCAATACTGGCGATCGGATTGCTGCGCCGGCCTTCGGAATCCCGGCCGCCAAAGAACATGGCGAAGTTGGCCAGCGCCGAGATCGCACCCGCCATGGTCGCCGATACCGTCGAAATCAAGATGTCGCGGTGCTTCACGTGCGCCAACTCATGCGCCATCACGCCACGCAACTCGCGCTCGGACAACACCCGCAAGATGCCGGTAGTCGCCGCAACAGCCGCGTGCTCCGGATTACGCCCGGTCGCGAACGCGTTGGGCGCGTTTTCGTCGATGAGATACACCTTCGGCATGGGCAGTTGCGCCCGCGTGGCGAGCTCGCGAACCATCCGATAAAACTGCGGCGCGCTGGCTTCGTCCACTTCCTGTGCGTTGTACATCTTCAGCACGAGTTTGTCGGAGAACCAGTACGAGAAGAAATTCATGGCGAGGGCGACGATCAGCGCAAGCATCATCCCCTTGCTGCCGCCGATCATTCCTCCGATCACGACAAAAAGGGCCGTGATCGCTGCCATGAGCATCGCCGTTTTGACCCAGTTGAACATGTCTTGAACTCCTCACCCAATATCAATGCGCGTTAAGCGCGAGCGGCCGAAGCGGCCTTTTTGCTTGCCGAAGAATCTGTCAATAATTGCTCGGCCCCCGATTGTAAGCAAAATGTTAGATAAGGACATCCCGGAAAAATTCAATTACCTGTGCGAACTCGCCAGCTTGATGCCCAATCCGACGAATGCGCTGCCCACCACGCGGTCCAGCCATAGCTTGACGTTCGGCTTGCCGGAAAAGCGTTGCGTCACGCTACCCGCGATCCATGCCACGAACGTATTCCAGAAAGTGCTGACCAGCACGAACACCAAACCGAGCGCGAGGAAGGCAAGGGTCTTGTGCGCGCTGTCGACAGCAACGAATTGCGGGATGAACGAGACGAAAAACAACACCACTTTCGGATTCAGCACATTGGTGACGAAGCCTTGCGTGAAGAGTTGCCGCAGCGATTTCGGCGCGGCGCGAACGCGGGTTTCTTCGATTTCGCTCGGCTCGCTGCCAATTTTCGCGGCTGCCGGTTTCGCGAAAATCAGCCGCACACCAAGATAGATCAGATAAATCGCGCCCGCGAATTTGACGATAGTGAATGCCGTCACCGATGCAGCCAGCAACGCCGTCAGCCCAAACGCGCAGGCCAGCGTATGCACGATGCAGCCGAGCGCGATGCCCAGCGCCGACACTACGCCCGCGCCGCGTCCTTGCACAATGCTGCGGCCGACGATGTACGCCGTATCCGGCCCCGGCGTAACGCTAAGCAGCATGACGGCGACGATAAATAGCGTGAAACCGGTAATTCCAAGCATTGCGGGACCTTTGTTTTTTTGGCTGACTCTAGCCGCCGCAGCGACGCTGCGGGAAATACACGGACACCGTTTCAGGCGCCCGGCGCGACTTCCCGAAGTTCGAATCGTTGCCCTTCAACAATAGGCGATCCAGCGAGAAATTCGCGCACGGGGAGGCGTTTGCCACCGGGCTTTTGCAACTGCGTAACACGCAAGCCGCCCTGACCGCACGCAACCACGACACCCTCGGCGCTGCTTTCCACAATCACGCCGGCCTCGGCACCACCCGTCAGTTCCACCGGCTCGGCGGCCCATATCTTCACGACCACGCCATCAAGCGATCCGAACGCACCGGGGAACGGATCGAAGGCGCGAACCTGACGCGCAAGTACGCTCGCCGGACGACGCCAGTCGAGCGCCGCTTCGTGCTTGGCGATCTTCTCCGCATACGTCGCGCCGTCCTGCGGCTGCGGCGTAGCGGGCAAGGCGCCGTCGCGCTCGAGATCCCGCAATGCTTCGACGATCAGGTCAGCGCCGAGTTGCGCCATCCGGTCGTGCAGCGTGGCGGTGGTGTCGGTGGACGTGATCGAGATGTGGCCTTTGACGATCATCGCGCCGGTGTCGAGCCCTGCATCCATCTGCATCAATGTGATGCCCGTCTCGTCGTCACCGGCTTCAATTGCACGATGAATCGGGGCTGCACCGCGCCAGCGGGGCAACAGCGAGCCGTGGATATTGATTGCACCCAGCGGCGGGATGTCGAGCACTTCCTGCGGCAGGATCAGCCCGTACGCCGCGACCACCATGACGTCGTGCGGCGTAGCCAACAACCGTTCGATAGCAGCGGCGGCTTCCTCGGGATACTTGCCATTACGCCGCAATGAGGTTGGCTGCGCCACCGGCAAGCCGTGCTCGACCGCGAACCGCTTCACCGGCCCCGCGGCCAGTTTCAACCCGCGCCCGGCGGGTCTGTCCGGCTGCGTCAACACGAGCGGCACATGAAAACCGGCCGCATGAATGGCGGCCAGCGCGACAGCGGCAAATTCAGGTGTTCCAGCAAATACGACACGCAGCGATTGGGTCATCGATTCAGCAACCTGCAAATTCCAGCATCCGTCTTAGTGAATCGACGCGTCACAGCGCCTTTTCGAGCTTTCTCATCTTGCCGCGAATTCGGGTCTGTTTCAGCGACGACAGGTATTCGACGAACACGCGCCCCATCAAATGATCCATCTCATGCTGGATGCACACGGCAAGCAACTCGTCGCAGTCGATTTCGAACGTCTCGCCCTTTTCGTTCAGCGCCCGCACGCGCACCTTTTCCGGCCGCTCGACGAAGTCATAAATGCCCGGCACCGACAAGCAGCCTTCCTCGTGATCCTTCTTCTCGTCGCTCGACCAGATGATCTCCGGATTGATGAAAACCTGAAGCTGATCGTGCGTGTCCGACGTGTCGATCACGATCACGCGTTCATGCGCGTCCACCTGGGTCGCGGCAAGGCCGACGCCGGGCGCCGCATACATGGTTTCAGCCATGTCGGCAACGAGCCTGCGAATCCGGTCATTGACGACCTCTACGGGCTTGGCGACCTTGTGCAGCCGCTTGTCCGGGTACTTGAGTATGTTGAGCAGAGCCATGATTCAGATTATCGACGCACGCCGCAGCGCGCGATAGTCGGCCATTCGGCCAGGTTGTAAAAGAGTGCCGGTATCGAGAAGATGATTGGGCCGAAACGCAGCGCTTCAACGTCGTTTCAGTGCCGCTCGTGGGGCGGCGACGCGTTGTCCGAACGGCCAGGAACAAGGCCGTTCGACAATCCTTTCGTATTTCGGAATATGAAAATTTTAACATGACGCCTTTCCTGTTGCCGCCAACCGAAGCCAAGCCCTGTCTGGGAGAAACCGATTTGCAGGACGTTTCAGCCTGGCTGCGGCTGGCGAATGCGAGTGGTTTGCCGCCTATCGCGCTACGTGCGTTGCTTGCCGAATTCGGCGGGCCGCAAGCGGTGTTGAACCAGCCGTTCCACGCGCTTGCGGCAATCGCCGGGGAGAAAGCCGCGGGTGCCGTGCTTGGCTCTGCACCGCGCTCGGAACTCGGCTCATTCGACGAATGCCTGGCGCGCACGCTTGAGTGGGCGTCGGTTCCGGGCAACAGAATTGTCACGCTTGCGGATTCCGCTTACCCGCCGGCGCTCCTGACCATGCCCGATCCGCCACCGCTGCTATATATAAAAGGACGGCTGGACCTGCTCCAGGCCCGGGCCGTTGCGATTGTCGGCAGCCGGAGCGCAACGCCGCAAGGCATCGACGACGCCCGCCGCTTCGCGCAAGCCCTTTCAGAAGCAGGACTCGCGATCGTGTCGGGGCTCGCGCTGGGTATAGATGGCGCGGCGCATCGCGGAGGACTCAGCGGTCCCGGCGGCACGATTGCGGTCATCGGAACGGGTGCGGATCTCGTCTATCCGCCGCTGCACCACACGCTGGCGCACGAGATTGCGTCGAACGGCACGATCGTGTCGGAATGGCCGCTCGGCACGCCGGCCCGGCCGGCAAATTTTCCGCAGCGCAACCGGTTGATCGCGGGGCTGGCGAGCGGCGTGCTGATTGTCGAAGCGGCCATGCGCTCGGGGTCGCTGATTACTGCCCGGCTCGCCAACGAAATGGGCCGCGACGTTTTTGCTATTCCCGGCTCGATCCACGCGCCGCTGTCGCGCGGGTGTCATCGGATGATCAAGCAGGGAGCGAAACTCGCGGAAACGCCGGAAGACATTCTCGAAGAGTTTGGTTTTACAGTTCAGAGCGAAGCGGCTGCGGCTCCCGTTTCGAAGCCGCAAAGGCGCGGGAAAATGCGTCCAGCGGAGGACGCCAGCACCGAAGCGGCTACCGGCGAATTCGCGCTGGCGCTCCAGGACGCGTCGGGCTCAGGCTCTCCCGCACGAGGCAAACCGGCGAGCGCGTCCTGGGCGTCGGCATCTCTCAAACCTGTCAACCCCGAAGCCGAACGCCTGCTCGATGCACTCGGACATTCGCCTGCGACGCTTGAAATTCTTGCTGAACGGACCGAAATGGATGGCGCGGCGTTGCAAAGCCTGCTGCTGCAGCTCGAACTGTCGGGGCGGATTGGCGCGTTGCCCGGCGGACGCTTTACCCGGCTTGAACGCTGATTTTTCGACGCCATGCTACATTCGCGACAAAATCCGCTGCCTGCACCGCCAGACAAATTACTTACGAAAAGGACTGCAAGGAACCATGCCCGCGTTGAATCTCGACACCGACGCCGATCAGATTGCCCAGCGCATGGCTAGCGCCGGCACGCTGCTCGTCGCCTGCCTGTGCGCCGAATGGTGCGGGACGTGCCGCGATTATCGCGAGAGTTTCAACCTGCTCGCCGATGCCCATCCAGACGTCTGCTTTGCGTGGATCGACATCGAAAACCAGGCAGATCGCTTCGATGACCTCGATGTGGAAAATTTTCCGACCATCTTGATCGAGGACGCCGTGACAACCCGTTTTTTCGGAACGGTGTTGCCGCAAACGTCCATTGTCGCGCGCATGTTGACGGACTTGAGCGCATTGCCGGGTGTGGTGGGCGCACCGAAGATCCGGCCCGCGCTGGTCGCTGCGTGAATTGGCCGGTGAATCGGCGGTGAATCGACGCGTGAATCAAATCAACCGGCAAGACCACTATGCGCAACCAAGCGCACTCGTAAGCTGAAACGGCTTTCGCGCTTGCATCACAAAGCACCCACATTCACCGTTCGGCATCCCGCGTTTCACCAAATGCCAGACCGCGCGCCGCACGCCATATGCTATAAAGCGGACGTTAACGGGTCCGAACCGCGGCGGCGCAAGCCCCCGAAACCCGGCCTCATGCCAGTCCCTAACTAGAATCGAGTCATGTCCAAAGCCCTGATCATCGCTGAAAAGCCTTCTGTCGCGAACGACATCGCGCGCGCTTTGGGCGGCTTCACCAAGCATGACGAATATTACGAAAGCGAAGACTACGTGCTGTCGTCGGCTGTCGGCCACTTGCTCGAAATTGCCGCTCCCGAGGAATTCGAGGTCAAGCGCGGCAAGTGGAGTTTCGCCAATTTGCCCGTTATTCCGCCGCATTTCGACTTGAATCCGATCGCGAAAACCGAATCACGGCTCAAAGTGCTGACGAAACTGCTCAAGCGCAAGGACGTCGACCGCCTGATCAACGCCTGTGACGCGGGGCGCGAAGGCGAGCTGATTTTTCGCCTGATCGCACAGCACGCAAAGGCCAAGCAGCCAGTCCAACGCCTCTGGCTCCAGTCGATGACCGCCGGTTCCATCCGTGATGGTTTCGCGAACCTGCGCAGCGACGCCGACATGCAGCCGCTCGCCGATGCCGCCCGTTGCCGCTCTGAAGCCGACTGGCTCGTCGGCATCAACGGCACGCGCGCCATGACCGCGTTCAACAGCAAGGGCGGTGGTTTCTTCCTGACGACCGTTGGCCGTGTTCAGACGCCAACGTTGTCTATCGTCGTGGAACGCGAGGAAAAGATTCGCCGGTTCGTGTCGCGCGATTATTGGGAAGTGCGTGCGGAATTCATCGCGGCGAAGGGCATGTACGAAGGCCGCTGGTTCGACCCGAAATTCAAGCGCGTCGAGGGCGACCCGGAGCAGCGCGACTCGCGGCTCTGGAGCTTGCCGGCTGCTGAAACCATTGTGGCGGCTTGTCGCGGCAAGACTGGCACGGTAACGGAAGAAGCGAAGCCGACCACGCAGATGTCGCCGTTGCTGTTCGACCTGACCAGCTTGCAGCGCGAAGCCAACGGCCGCTTCGGCTTTTCGGCCAAGAACACGCTGGGCTTGGCTCAAGCGTTGTATGAAAAGCACAAGGTGCTCACGTACCCGCGTACCGACGCCCGCGCATTGCCCGAGGATTACATCCCGACGGTGAAAGACACGCTCGCGATGCTCAAGGAGAGCAACAACTACTTGCCGCATGCGAAGCAGGTGTTGGACAAGGGCTGGGTGAAGCCGAACAAGCGCATCTTCGACAACTCGAAGATCAGCGATCACTTCGCCATCATCCCGACCTTGCAAGCGCCCAAGGCGTTGTCCGAGCCGGAGCAGAAGCTGTACGACCTGGTCGTGAAGCGCTTCCTTGCGGTGTTTTTCCCGGCGGCCGAATATCTGGTGACCACGCGGATCACCGAAGTCTCCGGTCATCATTTCAAGACCGAAGGCAAGGTGCTTGTCGAGCCGGGTTGGCTGCAGGTCTACGGCAAGGAAGTGGGCGGCGAAGAAGCCAATCTCGTGCAGGTTCAGAAGGACGAGAAGGTCGATGTCGAGAAGGTCGCGGCAGTCGGTCTCGTCACGAAGCCGCCTGCGCGTTACAACGAAGCGTCGTTGCTCTCGGCCATGGAAGGCGCGGGCAAGCTCATTGAAGACGAGGAATTGCGCGAGGCAATGGCCGCGAAGGGTCTGGGCACGCCGGCTACGCGTGCGGCAGTTATCGAAGGGCTGCTGGGTGAGAAGTACATGGTGCGCGAAGGCCGTGAGCTGATCCCCACGGCGAAGGCGTTCCAGTTGATGACCTTGCTGCGTGGCCTCGGCGTCGAGGAATTGACGGCGCCGGAACTGACCGGCGAGTGGGAGCACAAGCTGTCGCAGATGGAACGCGGCAAGCTCCCGCGCGATGAGTTCATGCAGGAAATCGCGCGCATGACACAGACCATCGTGAAGCGCGCGAAGGAATACGACTCCGACACCATCCCCGGCGATTATTCGACGCTCGAAACACCGTGTCCGAATTGCGGTAGCCAGGTGAAGGAGAATTATCGGCGGTTCGCTTGTACGAAATGCGAGTTCTCGATCTCGAAGATTCCTGGCGGACGTCAGTTTGAAATTCCGGAAGTCGAGCAGTTGATCAAGGACAAGACCATCGGGCCGCTGTCGGGTTTCCGCAGCAAGATGGGCCGGCCGTTCTCCGCAATCCTGAAGCTGTCCTTCGACGACGAAATCAAGAACTGGAAGCTCGAGTTCGACTTCGGTCAGGATTCAGGCGGCGAAGACGGTGAGCCGGTGGATTTTTCGGAGCAAACGCCGGTTGGCGCGTGCCCGAAATGCCAGTCGCGGGTCTACGAGCACGGCATGAGTTACGTCTGCGAAAACTCGGTGGCGAATCCGAAGACATGCGATTTCCGTTCGGGCAAGGTGATCCTGCAACAGGAAATGTCGCGCGAGCAGATGTCGAAGCTGCTTGAGGAAGGACGGACGGACTTGCTGACGGGCTTCAAGTCGTCGCGCACGGGACGCAACTTCAAGGCATTCCTCGTGAAGCAGCCGGACGGCAAGATCGGCTTCGAATTCGAGAAGAAAGAGCCGAAACCGGGTGCGAAAACGGCCGTCAAGCGCGGCGCGGTGGCAGCGACCGAAGCGGAAGACGAAGGTGACGGCGACGTCGCCGTGGTAGCCAAGAAAACGACCGTGAAGTCGGCCGTGAAGCCTGCTGCAAAGAAAGCGCCGGCAAAGAAGGTCGCGGCCAAGAAGACGCCGGCTCGCAAAGCGAGTTAGTTTTCAGGGCCGGTGGGTTAGGCCCGGCGGCATAAAAAAAGCCCGCGAATGATTCGCGGGCTTTTTTTGTTCATCGCGCTGGACAACGCTTAACCACTCAACAAATCCCAGCACGGCGGCCTCCGTCAGAACGGCGAGGGCATGGCCGGCGTCGCACGCGAGCGCGATTTCGCAGGCTTGCCACTGAGTCTGTTGTCATCGGCGGGAGGCGTTTCGGCTTCAAATCGTGCACCGCCTTCCGCTTCCGCATAAGCCGCGTGCGCGACCAGCGGCTCGGAATCGCGCTCATCGATTGCGGGCGCCCCCGGCTTGACGATCCCGTCCTTCACCCACTGCTCGCCAAGCTGATGATTCGGCATCTGGCTGAAATGCTCGACCAAGTGATCGATGAACGTGCGCACCTTCGCGGGCAAATGGCGCCGGCTCGGATACGCCACGTTGATCTCGACCTGCGGAAGCTGGTAGTCGCTCAGCAGGCGCACCAGCTTGCCGCGCGTGGTGTCGTTGCCGATCAGGTAACTCGGCAGGATCGCGATGCCCATGCCGAGCAACGCGAACTGACGCAGCATCTCGGTATTGTTCGCGACGATCACGTTCGTCGGCCGCACGCGCACTTCGCCTTCCGGGCCAGTGAACACACGCTCATCGCCGAAATATTCCGACGGCAAACTCAGCGACGGATGTTCGGACAGGTCTTCCGGCCGCGTCGGCACGCCATGCTTTTCGAGATACCCGGGCGTCGCGCACACGGTCAGGCAGCCGGTCGTGAGGCGTCGCGTGACAATGCTCGCGCTGCGCATCTGGCGCGCGATCACAATGCCCACGTCGAAGCCCTCTTCCACCAGATCGACTTGCCGGTCGACCAGCGTGACGTCCGGCACGACTTTCGGATAACGTTCTGTGTAGGTCTGCAGCACGGGAGCGAGGTTGTGGAGGCCAAACACCACGGGTGCGACAATTCGTAGCGATCCAACCGGCTCGTGGTTACGCGCAACGACCATTTGTTCGACGTCCTCGAGTTCGTCGAGGATCTGGCGGGCGCGTTCCAGGTACACCTGGCCGGACTCGGTCAGCGACAGGCTGCGCGTGGTGCGGTTGAGCAGGCGGGTGCCCAGACGCCCTTCGAGGTCAGCAATATGACGGGTCGCCACGGCATTCGAGATATCCATTGCGCCGGCCGCGCGTGCAAAACTGCCGAGATCCGCCACTCGGACGAATACTTTCATCGACTGCAAATGATCCATGAGACAACTCCTGCTGCTAGACGGCCTCTTTTAAATTCCAGAGAAGCAATTCGGAATTATCCTAGGACTCTCGTTTTCGTGCAGAAGTTGCCTTAAATGTGACTTTTTCTGACAAAAGATTTCGGCTTTACCGTTCAGTAAGGTGAAAGGCAGCGTATTGTTGCTGAATTCGGAACGATGCAGCTATCCAGCGAGAGCCGACATCATTCTGAAAAGCTCGCGGATGCAATTTTGACGCGGTATAGCGAGAAATAAGAAAGGGCCGCTAATGCGGCCCTTATTTAACCGATTATATCGATTTCCGTCACCAATCGCATTAATCGGGTTCTAACAGAAAGTCAGGCCGAAACCCTCTTTCCGAATGCGGCTTTCGTCTCCGCAAGCTCGGCAGGCAGTCCCTGGGCGAGTTTCGCGAACAACTCATCGTGTAGTTCGAGCTCAGCCCGCCATGCCGAGTCTTGCACGGAAATAACGCGTTCGAACTGCTCGCGGGTGAAATCGAGCGCGCCCCAGCCAATGTCCTCAAAGCGCGGCGAGAGGCCGAACGCGTGTTCATCGCCGTGAGCGGTGCCTTCAATACGGCCGATCATCCAGCTCAGCACGCGCATGTTGTCGCCGAAACCCGGCCAGACGAACTTGCCGTCCGCGTCCTTGCGGAACCAGTTCACACAGAAGAACTTCGGCAGTTTGGCGTCGAGTTGCTCCAGTCGTTCGCCCACTTTCAGCCAGTGGCCGAAATAGTCGCTCATGTTGTAACCGCAGAACGGCAGCATGGCGAACGGGTCGCGCCTGACCACGCCCTGCTGGCCGGCTGCGGCGGCGGTGGTTTCAGAGCCCATCGTCGCGGCCATGTAGACACCTTCGTTCCAGCTGCGCGCTTCAGTGACGAGCGGCACGGTATCTGAACGGCGGCCGCCGAAGATAAACGCATCGATTGCCACGCCGGCGGGATTCTCCCAATCGGCATCGATAGACGGACATTGCGCAGCCGGCGCTGTGAAGCGGGCGTTCGGATGCGCGGCCTTCTTGCCCGACTCGGGCGTCCAGTCATTGCCCTGCCAATCGATCAAATGCGCCGGCGGCATGTCTGTCATGCCTTCCCACCAGACATCGCCGTCGTCGGTAAGCGCTACGTTCGTGAAGATCACGTTCTCCTTGAGCGTCGCCATGGCGTTGAAGTTGGTCTTTTCGCTCGTGCCCGGCGCCACGCCAAAATAGCCCGCTTCGGGGTTGATCGCGTACAGCCGGCCGTCGCGGCCCGGCTTGATCCAGGCGATGTCATCGCCGATGGTGGAAACCTTCCAGCCCGCCATGTCCTGCGGCGGAATCAACATGGCGAAGTTGGTTTTGCCGCATGCCGACGGAAACGCCGCCGCGACGTGATACTTGCGCCCTTCCGGCGACGTCACGCCGAGAATGAGCATGTGTTCGGCGAGCCAGCCTTCGTCGCGTCCCATCGTCGATGCAATCCGCAGCGCGAAACATTTCTTGCCGAGCAGCGCGTTGCCGCCATAACCCGAACCGAAACTCCAGATCTCGCGGCTCTCCGGAAAATGCACGATGTATTTCGTGTCGTTGCACGGCCAGGGAACGTCCTTCTGTCCCTGCTGCAACGGCGCACCAACCGAATGCACGCAGGGCACGAACTCACCGCTGGCGCCCAGCACGTCGTACACCGCGCGGCCCATGCGCGTCATGATGCGCATATTCGTCACCACGTACGGACTGTCCGTCAGTTCCACGCCGATATGGGCGATCGGCGAGCCGAGCGGGCCCATCGAAAATGGGACGACGAACATCGTACGGCCGTTCATGCAGCCGTCGAAGAGACCGTCCAGCGTGAGGCGCATTTCCGCGGGATCGATCCAGTTGTTCGTCGGACCGGCCTGTTCCGGGCGCGCCGAGCAGATGAACGTCCGGTCTTCCACCCGCGCGACGTCGGATGGGTCCGAGCATGCAAGGTAGGAATTAGGCCGTTTGGCGGGATTGAGGCGTTTGAGCGTGCCGGCATCGACCATTTGTTGCGACAGGCGGTCGTATTCCTCCGCCGACCCGTCACACCATTCGATCCGCTCCGGTTTCGTCAGAGCCGCGACCTGCTGCACCCAGTCGATGAGTTTCCGGTTCTTCACGTACGCCGGTACGTCGCCGTCGGCGACCACGTTTTGATCTACCACTGCGGGCTGGTTCATCGAGCACACTCCGTTCTTAGATGAGAAAACGGTTTGCAACCCGCCGGCGCTGCTCGCGAGAGGCGCATTTTGAGTCACCGGTTTGCTTGCACGGAGGCACTCACGTGGCAGACGGCGACACAAAAACAAGGCATGCGTCGGGGAGTTGTTCTAGTCTGGTGGCGACTGCCGTCTGAATCGCGGCTTGCGTCGGCACGGAACAAACTGTTAAAAAGGGATAGGGGTTGTCTCCATCGTTGCCGGTTTTCCGGCGCTAGCGACGCGTGAATGGCTAAACTGCCGTATTCCACATTCGAATTCTTTAAACACCCATCCGGCGACCCGTAAATTCGTCGGGTTACACCAGCAGCTTAACGCGACGCGATGCCCGTATTTCGGCGAATTTATACGTGACTACCCGATTTATCCGTAATTACCCGAACTTAGCACGTTGATTCCTGTCCATCCTCGAATTTCTGCAGCACGTTTGATGCCTATCAAAAGCCAATCCATGCCAATCAAAATTGCCATCCTGGACGACTACCAAGACGCCGTTCGCAAGCTCGATTGCTTCAGTCTGCTCGCCGATCACGAGGTGAAAGTCTTCAATAACACGGTGCGCGGACTCGGACAGTTGGCTAGCAGACTCTCGGAAGTAGAAGCGCTCGTTTTGATCCGCGAACGCACCCGGATCAGCTCGCAACTGCTCGACAAACTGCCGCGGTTACGCATGATCAGCCAGACCGGCAAGGCGGGCGGCCATATAGAACTCGACGCCTGTACCGAGCGCGGAATCGCCGTGCTGGAAGGCACCGGTTCGCCGATCGCGCCAGCAGAACTGACCTGGGCGCTGATCATGGCCGCGCAACGCCGGATTCCGCAGTACGTCGCGAACCTGAAGCAGGGTGCGTGGCAGCAGTCCGGCCTGAAGACCTCCGCTTTGCCGCCGAATTTCGGCCTGGGCCAAGTGCTTCGCGGCCAGACGCTCGGGATCTGGGGATACGGGAAAATAGGCCAGTTGCTCGCCGGTTACGGCAAGGCGTTTGGCATGAAAGTGGTGGTCTGGGGCCGGGAGCACTCGCAGGCGGCCGCGCGTGCGGACGGCGTGAATGTCGCCGAGAGCCGGGAAGCGCTGTTCGAACAGAGCGATGTGCTGTCGCTACATCTGCGGCTGAACGACGAAACGCGCGGCATTGTCACCACCGCCGATCTGATGCGCATGAAGCCCACCGCGCTGTTTGTGAATACCAGCCGCGCCGAATTGCTCGAAGAAAACGCGCTGCTCAACGCGCTGCATCACAACCGGCCGGGGATGGTTGCTATCGACGTATTCGAAAGCGAGCCGATCCTGCAGGGTTATAGCCTGCTGCGCATGGAAAACGTCATTTGCACGCCGCACATCGGGTATGTGGAGAGGGAGAGCTATGAGCTCTATTTCACGGCGGCGTTCAAGAACATTCTCGCCTTCGATGCCGGCGACACATCGAGCGTCGCCAATCCGGAAGCGCTGGTCGGTGGACGCCGGCGATAGTCAGATGGTCGAAACGTCCGTGGACGGCTCGCATCGGACGGAGAAGTTGACCGAGTTCGCGATAAAGCAGAACTTGTGCGCTTCCTCGTGCAAACGGCCGGCCAGCTTCACGTCACCGCCCGCGCCAATAGTCACTTGCGGGCGCAGGAGGACGTCGGTGAAGTGGCCGCTTCCTTGCGTCGATTCCTCCATTGTGCCCACGGGGTCATCCACGTAACCCGTCACCACGATGCCATTCACCGCGCAAAGGTGCAGGTACCAGAGCATGTGGCACGACGAAAGCGACGCGACGAACAGCTCTTCCGGGTTGTGGCGCGTGGCGTTGCCGCGAAACGCCGGATCGCTCGATGCTTCGATGGCCGGCTTGTTCGCCGCACGCACGAGGTGATCACGGGAGTACGCGTCGTAGCGCGAGGTGCCCGAGCCCTGATCGCCCGTCCAGACGACTTGCAGCGTGTATTTGTGGTGTTTGGTCATCGGTTCAACACTCCTTTTTAGAGATGTGCCGCTGCGCCGAGCAGATCGGGCAAGCGCGTCAGGAATTGCTCACCGTCGGCACGGCCCAGGTCGTACGCGGGCCGCATCAGCGACGGACTCGTGTAATCCCATGCCGAAATCGGCACCTTCCGTGAAGGCTGCACATAAACGCGACGCTGGTCGCGGTTCGCGCCGTGCTCCACGACGAACATCTGCGGTCGCGGATACACGCGCGTCACCATCACGAGAACCAATCCCGGCGATGCATCCAGCGCGCCGACCGGCACATTGTCGACCATGCCGCCGTCGAGCACGGGCCGCCCGTTTCGATGCATGACCGGCGTGAACGGCGGCGTACACGACGATTGCAGGATCAGGTCCGCGAGGTCATCGACGGTCGCGCATTCTTGCGCCTTCACGAATTCCGGATGGAAACCCAGGGACTGACCGAGCGTGGGATGCAACTTCTTGCGCACGTACTTTTCGATGTTATAGGCGATCAGCCCTGCGGCCACCGCGCTTCGTGCGCCGAGCCAACGCGGCAAATGCGATACGCCGATACGAATCTCCGGCGCGTGTTGCAGCGATGCAAACTCGGCGCCGTAGATATCGAGTAAAGCCTGGCGGTAGATCCGATAGTGCGGAAACACCGATTCGCCACGCAGCAAATTGCCCCAATACGCGTTTTTCGGGTTGTCGCGCAGCACGTGCGCGTAGTAGTCCATCACCCACTCGGAGCGGTTCATGTACAGCATGCAGGCCGTGGCTGCGCCGGCCGAGATGCACGTAATCACGCGCGGGCGCAGCTTGAGTTCCGGCTGGACAACGTCCCAGAAACCGGCTTGCCACCAGCAGCGGTTGCCACCGCCGGCGAATACGACTTGATCGAACATGGTTTTCTTTTTATGTGAGAAGCATGACCGTGGTGGTCGCGTGAGCGGCGAGAGCGCCGGTTTCGTCGTGGAGTTCGATTTCGCCGAAGATCAGGTTGCGGCCGCGGCGCAGAATTTTGGCCATAACGAGGACGTCGCCGGTTTTGACCGGGCGCAGGAAGCTTGTTGTGAGCGAGACGGTGGTCATCGGCTGGAAACTGCCTAGCGCGTGGGCGATGGCGACGATCATGGCGGTGTCGGCGGCGGCCATGAACACCTGGCCGCAAATCACGCCGCCCATGTGGCGAAGTTTGTCCGCGTGGGGCAGACGCAGGGTGACGCTGGTATCGGTGGAGCTTGCCGGCGTCAGGCCCAGGTCGCGGATCCACGGCGCGAAGGTGGTGTCGAGCAGAACACGGATGGCGGATTCGTCCATGGATTTGGGTTTATTGATGGTGGTCTCGCGGCTGTTTTTGTAGCTGCTTTCGTGCGGTTGCCGATGCCGCAACGAGTGCGTGTTTCATCCGTCCGTCATGATAACGGCTCGTGACAATTGCCCGAAGCCAGGCTTTTTTGGGATGGCCGATAAGCGTCCGCGCTATGTATGGCGCGGCTTTCAGGCGTCTGCGAGACGGTATTTTCGGGTTTTGCGTTGCAGACAGTTGCGCAATCGGCGAAAACGTCGCTATAATTCGGATTCAGTTTTTCGGGGCGTTAGCTCAGCTGGTAGAGCAGCGGACTCTTAATCCGTAGGTCGACAGTTCGAATCTGTCACGCCCCACCAAAGATTCATGCAAAAAGCCCAGTCATCGCGACTGGGCTTTTTGCTTTGTGAATTGCGTACTGTCATGGATCAATGCACCGGTCCGGCAACGTTCGGGATAAAGCGACGTCGGTGCAAATTCATTGGCCCGAGCGCTGCATAAAGCATCGACATGTTCGGCCACACGTCTGCGCCTGTTGACTTAGCGATCAGGATACTTAATAATTGTAAGCAATACGACCCGGCCCTCTGCGTAGTTTGCACGACCGGGTTTTCTCGTTAACGGGGCGACAAAAGGGCGGCGAAACGGCAACAAAAATGACCACCCCGTACACGAAGCCTCACCTCACCTATCGCGCGCAGCTAGAACAGATCAAGGCACGCGGCCTTATTGTCGACGACGAAGATAGTGCTTTGTGGCACATAGAAAAGCTCGGCTACTACCGCCTCAGCGGCTACTTCTATCCGTTCCGCGTCCTGCCTCCGAACATGGGCTCGCAACCCAAGCGCGAATCTAACTTTGTCGAGGGCACCTCTTTCTCGCACATTTCGAAACTGTACAAGTTTGACCAAGCGCTACGACTCCTTGCGATGGGCGCCGTGGAGAAATTGGAGGTCGCGCTGAGAGCGAAAGTTGCTTACCACATGGGCGGCCTCGATCCTTGCGCGCATCTAAACTCAGATTTGGTCAATCAGAAGTTTTGCGCTACCCCTGCCGAAAAAGTCGGCGAAGCGCGGAGACCGTCAAATTTCGCGACGTGGGTACAGCAACACGACAAGTTGGTCGCTCGCTCCCGCGAAGATTTCATTCAGCATTTCAAAACCACTTACGACCCGCCCATCCCGCTGTGGGTGTCGATTGAAGTTTGGGACTTCGGCTTGCTGTCGCACTACTTTGCTGGCTTAAGAGACAAAGATAAGCAGTTAATTGCTTCGGAGTTAGGGATACCTCGCCACGTTCTGGTGGCAAGCTGGCTTCGCACGATTAGTCACTTGCGCAATATTTGTGCACACCACAGCCGCTTATGGAACCGCAGCATGGTTGACAGCCCCAAACCACCAGCCAGAAATGAAGTTCCTTTGCTCGAGCATCTCTCCGGAGAACGCAACTTGTTCTTGCGCCAACACGTGTACGGAGCCTTCGCGATTATTCAATTCCTTTTGATCGCGATGGGTTTTGACTCTACGTGGAAGCAAGCTTTTGTAACGCTCATCGAAGAATTCCCGAGGGTCGAAGGGGTTGCCACTTTAGACGCAATGGGGTTTCCGGAATCATGGCGTGACCTCGCTCTCTGGAATTAACCGGCGCACTCGCGAGAGTCCAGCTATCGATGACCAACGGCGCCGAGTCAATCACCGGCGTCGCTCCTCGAGCGTGATGAAACGAGCTAGACATTGCCGTATACCGCTCGCGCATCGAAGCCCCCCTCAAACCACCGCATCCCCATCATCGATACTAAACCGCAGCCTCCCTGCATCGATAAACACTCGCAACTGCCGATACTTCACCAAATACCGTACCCCGACCATCGCCGCCGCAAAACCCGCCGCCGCGGCAACGCCAAGTGCCCAACGCGGGCCGAACGTATCGGCGACCCAACCTACAACCGGCGCACCCAAAGGCGTGCCGCCCAACGCAATCGCCAAAAAGATCGCCATCACACGTCCGCGCATGGCGGGCTCGGTGGATAGCTGCATCGTGCTGTTTGTCGTCGTGGTGATGGTTTGCGCGGACACGCCAATGACCACGAGCGCAAGACCAAAGAACCCATAGCTCGGCGCGATCGCCGCCAGCACACAGCCGGCCCCGAAGACCGCGGTACTAGCGAACAACACACCAATACGCGGCTTCGCCCGCCTCGCGGCGAGCAGCGCGCCCGCGACCGTCCCGATCGCCATGATCGACGACAAGAGCCCGTATTGACTCGCTCCGGCATGAAAGACGGTGACGGACATCGTGGAGATGAAAATCGGGAAATTGAGCCCGAACGTGCCGATCAAGAAAAGCATGAGCAGCACCGCTTTCAGATCCGGCCGCTTCCAGACATAACGAAACCCTTCAGCCAGGCTCCCCCGCGCGCGGACGGCCCGCTTGCTCACGTGAAATTCGCCAACCCGAAGAAACCCCAGCGAGCAGAGCACCGCGACAAACGATGCCGCGTTGATCAGGAACACCCACCCGGTACCCACCGATGCAATCAGCACACCGGCAATGGCGGGACCGATCATCCGCGCGGCATTGAACGACGTCGAATTCAACGCGACTGCGTTCGACAGATCGGTTTCACCGACCAGCTCGGAGACGAAGGTCTGACGCGCGGGGGCATCGAACGCACTGACGCAGCCGAGCAAAAACGCAAACACATACACGTGCCACAACTGGACCCATCCAGCGACGGTGAGAATACCCAGCCCAAGCGCGAGGGTTCCCAAAGCCGCCTGAGTGCCGATCAGGAGTTTGCGGCGATCGAGATGATCGGCCGCAAAACCGGTAAAAGGTAGCAAGAGAAGATGCGGACCAAACTGGAGCGCCATGACTACGCCAACCGCGGTCCCATTGTGGCGGGTCAGCTGCGTGAGCACGAGCCAATCCTGGGCCGTGCGCTGCATCCACGTTCCGATATTGGAGACGATCGCGCCACCGGCCCAGACCCGGTAGTTGAAGCTGTTCAGCGAGCGGAAGGTGCCTTTCACCGGACCGCTCCCGAGGCGGCTATCTCCGCGCTGAAAGAGCTCACGCGCGGCCGCTGCCGAGCAGTTCGATGATCTCCTTGCTCGTACCGGTCTCGCCCAGCCTTGGGAAGATCCGCGTGATGCTGTTGGTGTGGGCATCGGCATTCATGTCGGTCATGGCATCGACGGCGAGCGTCACGTTGAACCCGTGCTCGTGCGCATAACGTGCGGTCGACTCGACACCAATGCTGGTCGCCACCCCGGCAATAACGACTTGCGTGACGCCCAGCTTCTTCAGATGTTCATCGAGACCGGTATTCGTGAACGCACCCCACGTCCGCTTCGTGACGATGTGATCTTCCGGCTGTTGCTTCAACTCGGGGACAAGATCGGCCCAATCGGCGGGCAGTCCGGCAAGGTTGCGAGCCTGCTCCGACCGGCCCGGCGCGCCGCCGGCAACATTGACGAGCACAACGGGCAATCCGTGGCTACGGAACGCGTCAAGCAACTCGCTTGCGTGCTTGACGACTTCACTGACGGGATGCACGGTGGGAAGCGTAACAATGCCCTTCTGCAAATCGATGACTACAAGAGCCGTCTTCGGGTCGAGCGTGGTGATTGCCATGGTGTTTCCTTCCTGCGAGTTGGACTGCGACGCGCCCGGATTGAGGCGCGGCAAAGGGGATAGGTGAGAGCCGATGGCACGACTTCTGCCACGCGAGCTACGGTCAATCAGGAATCGACGAGCCGGTTGAGCAGCGCCACGGTGGTCGCGAGCTCGTCTTGTTCCGCAGACGTCAGCTTGGTTCGGATCGCACGGAACAACCAGTCTTCGCGGGCCGCACGGCTCGCCTTGATCCACTCGCGGCATGCGTCAGTGAGGGACAAAATGGTCTGACGTCCATCGGCCGGATCCGGCGTGCCGGTCACAAACCCGGCCGCCTCGAGGGCAGACACGGTGGCGCCCATGGATTGCGGGCGCACACCTTCGGCGCGCGCAAGCGTGGTTACGGTCGCGGGACCCTCGCGCTCCAGACGGCTAAGGGCTGACATCTGGGACAAAGTGAACTCCCCCAGATTGGCTTCTTCGCGCAACCGCCGCTTCAGCTTGCCAAGCACCACGCGCAATTCCCCCGCGACAGCGTGCGCATGCGCGACTTCCGGATCCGTGTGTTGTGTTTTCTCGTTCGTGTTCATGACCGTACGTTAGCAGATACCAAGTCAAACTACAAAGTTAAACTTTGTATATGAATCGGTAGACGTCAACCGGGAGCGGAACATGGGCAGCATGAAGATATGAGCGAATGGCAGTCGTCTGCGGATCAAGCGATCCGGATGCGGGTAGCGTGGCGTTACATGCTCTGCTCGGCGACGGTAAATGGCGTGAATGGTCCGATGGCGCCAATACGCATCTTGTCTATGATCTATGAAACGACAGCGGAAGATTCGGCGGCGCTAAACCGCCCCGCCAATAACAATGCATTTATCAAAGTTGGCGAAATCCTTATTTTTCACCGTAAAAATCTTCCCGAAAGCCCTACCAGCTTTATGGTCGCTAATGGAGGATTACTGAAGCGGAATTGTTCCCCCCTATGCATTGTATTTTGGGGCGTGCAAAGACCCGTCCGAGTCGAAAGTTTGAGGTTCACAGGCCCTACCCAGCGCATTCCGGCCTTTTTGCACGCGTTGTTTCCGTTTTTTTCAATTACTAACAACCATATTTACTTCGGCACGGGAAAATCACCAATCAAAAATCTCGTTTACCGAGGAGGCCGAATGCACGCCATTCCACTCAACTATAACGATCATGTTTTGGTGCCCCTTGCAGCCGGCGAGCGCGGCAGTTTTGCGTCGATGGTCATTGTCACCAAACCAAACGGCGCGCGTTGGGCATCGGGCGTACTCGGCCACTTCCCCGAAGCGGCCGACGCCTGCCGGTTTGCTATCGAATATGGAAAAGCAGAGGTTGACGGACGAAGGCATCCGCGAGCAGTGAAGTCACCTGTCGAAACTGAACTGGGAGCGAGCCACACAATTACTCCGCGCGCCTCCACCCCTGCGCCATGAAGTTTCGTCACTCACGTCTTCTTTGCCCACTGCAAGTCGCGAGTGGGCTTTTTGCTTTTTAGCGACGCATTAATGCTTATGGTGCATCCAGCTCATGTGATGCGTATCGAGCCACTCGCGCATACGTAGCCGTCCGCGGCCGTCTTCCGGGTGCTCGCGTCGGTACCGGCGGCCCAATATGGCAGCAATAACTATCAGGACCGCAAGGCCCACCACAAAACCGATCATCGACTCAGTCATGGCCGCCTCCTTGATGCGTCACAGCTTGCTTATATTTTAGGTCACACATTTTGAAATGCGAATCTTGCCGCGTGCAAGCGCTGTCTTTGTTGCGCGTTCGGAAGCTGCCTTTTTATGTACCGTCGAAAGACGCAAAAAAAGCCCAGACAGCGAAGCTGGGCTATTCCACCGCGATTAAACCCGTTGAAGAAGGTGCGGATTCAGCCTTTTACAGGTCTGTGGCGCAAACATCCTGCTCGCCAGGGACCGCATTGCCGACGACTCACGTTCGCTAGTCGCCGGCGTCCTGTCATACCGCGTGATGATTAATGTGATTAATGGCCCATGTATATCGAGCGCACGTTGTCGCCGGATGAGGATTGCACAGCGGCCCCGGAATCCGACGAACCATTAGCCACGCCACCATAGCTGCTGGTACCGCTATTTTGGGCCGCGACGCGTGCTTCGGCAGCTTGAATGTTGGCTGGGTAGTCGTAATCGTTCGATGTTGCCGGGTTATAGCCGGCTTTCTCAATCTGGACCAATTGCGCCTTCACTTCGGCGCGCGTCAACGGTTGTTGATTCGACTGAGCAAACGAAACGGCCGGGACGGCGAGCACTGCGGCAACTACAACGGCTTGAATGAGCGACTTCATAATACTTACCTCCGAATCTTTGTTTGTCGCGAACAACCCTGTTCGCGTTCTGTGATTCCAGTGTAGGCACGCCGTTTCTGAAAATTAAGCGCGATGGGCGCAAGACATTATTGTTGTTTTAGGTGTAAACCCTATGAACATTTGAGGGCGGATACCCGACTCGGCGCTGCCTGTAATTTTCCGAAACCAACTCGCGACGCACGACACAATTCCATCCGAACAATCGCCCGGTTCGATCTCTCTAATGTCCAATAGGGAGAAAAATCATGATCAGGCTCTTTCTTGTCGTAGGACTCGCGATCGGCCTTTCAGGATGCATCGTCGCGCCGCCTTATGGGTACGCCCCGGCGCCGGGATATGGATACGCATACGCACCGGGGTATTACGCGGCGCCGACAGTTGGCGTAGGGATCGGGTTTGGTGGTGGAGGCTGCTGTTGGCGGGGAAGGTGATCGGTTTGGAGGTAGGCTTACCGCGAGCGATCCGGTCATTGTCAGCGAGGATGGCCAACGCGCGTCGCGGTACGTAAGAAGTTCGTACAGGGGCTGTCGTCGCGGATGTCATGAAGCCGCTATTCCCAAGCCGGATACGATACTCCGCTTGCAGCTTCTTAAACGACATATAAAACGTTAGAACTACGAACCAGGTGAATGCGAAAACCGTCATCAAGTTGCCGTGACCGAATCGCAGTTTCAGCCATCGAAAGCACCATAGAGGCAGAGGATTGGCCGAAGTTCTAACGTGTCTCGACGTTTTTGAACGTGCGAAGGGCGCCCCACCGCCATCTCAAAAAAATGCGAAACTTGGCCCTTCGCTCCTTCAACCCCTCGCGCCCATGCTCCTCACCGTCCTCGTCCTGGTTCCGCTTCGACCCGAAAACCAAATCACCGTCGCCAACGCCTTCAACGTCATTACAGCGCTCGATCAATCCGCGATCGAGCGAGCCCTCACCGACCACGCCGACGAAATCCGCGCTGTCCTGACAAACGGCACCATCGGCATCGACGCAGCGTCCATCGCGAAACTGCCGAACCTCGAGCTGATCGGCGCATTGGGCGCGGGTTACGAAAACATCGCGCGCGATGCGGCGCAGGCGCGCGGCATCGTCGTGGTGAACGGCGCGGGGACCAACGATGATTGCGTCGCCGATCACGCCTTCGCGCTGCTTCTCGGGGTGGTTCGCCAAATCCCCGTGCTCGACCGCGCGTGCCGTGCGGGCGCCTGGCGCGACGACCTCCCGTTCCAGCCGAACTTCTCGGGCAAGAAACTAGGCGTGATCGGCTTGGGCAATATCGGCAGGAAGGTGGCTAAAAGAGCGCAAGGCTTCGATATCGAGATCGGTTATCACAATCGCCGGCCGCAACCGGACTCGGCGTATACGTACTTCGACTCAGTGATCGCGCTGGCCGAATGGGCCGATTACCTCGTGGTCGCCACGCCGGGCGGCGCATCGACGAAACATCTGATCGACGCCAGTGTGCTCGCCGCACTCGGCTCAAAAGGCTACGTGGTGAACGTAGCGCGCGGCAGTGTTGTGGATACCGCCGCCCTGGCGGACGCGCTCGAACGCGGCGTGATAGCCGGCGCGGGACTCGATGTCTACGAAGGCGAGCCCACCCCGCCCGCGTTGCTGACAGGCTCCGAGCGTGTCGTGCTGACGCCGCACGTGGGCGGGCGCTCACCGGAGGCAGTAGCGGCCTCGGTCCAGATGTTCGTCGATAACGCCACCCGGCACTTCGCCGGCGAGGCGGTACTGACACCTGTTTGAAAGCTCCTGCGGGGGTGCTCGGCGAGCTTCGTCACGATCCCGTATCGTGTCGGACTATTGCCGATCACGTCCAATCCTAAAAAACTGTGTCAGACCAGACCCCTCTTCCTACCGACGGTCCCATGACCGCGCTCCAGCGTCGCGGCATGGCGGCCATGCTGCTCGCCGTTTCGCTCGCCACGCTCGATACCGCCATCGCGAATACCGCGCTTCCGGCCATCGCCGCCGATCTCCACGCAACGCCGGCCGCGTCCGTCTGGATCATCAACGCCTATCAGCTCGCGATGGTCGCCACGCTGCTGCCGTTCGCGGCGCTGGGCGGTATCGTCGGGCATAGGAAAATCTATCTGGGCGGCCTGATCCTGTTTCTCGTGGGGTCGCTGACCTGCGCGCTGTCGTGGTCGCTGCCGTCGCTCACCGCGGCGCGGCTGTTGCAGGGCATTGGCGGAAGCGCGGTGATGAGCGTGAACACGGCGCTGATCGGAGCAATCTATCCGCATCACCGGCTCGGACGCGGGTTCGGGCTAAACGCGCTGGTGGTGGGGATATCGTTCGCGGTCGGGCCGACGGTTGCGTCGATCGTGCTCTCGCTCGGGCCCTGGCCGTGGCTGTTCGCGGTGAACCTGCCGATTGGGCTGGTGGCGTTGGCCATCGGCTGGACGGCGTTGCCGCAAACGCCGCGCGCCACGCACGGCTTCGACCGCGTGGCGGCCGGACTGAACGTGGTCACGTTTGCCGCGCTGGTCTTCGCGCTTGGCGAAGCGGCTCAGCAGGCGCCCACGCATATCGTGCTGATCGCGCTCGCGGTGACGGTCGTGGCGGGCGGATTGATGCTGCGTCGGGAACGCGGTCATCCGGCGCCGATGCTCCCCGTCGATCTCTTCAAGCGGCCGATGTTCGCGTTATCGACGGCAACCGCCGTGTGCTCGTTCGCCGCGCAAGGACTGGCGTTCGTGTCGCTGCCGTTTTATTTCGAAAGCGTGCTTGGGCGCAGCCAGGTGGAGACCGGCTTCCTGATGACGCCGTGGTCGGTAATGGTGGCCTTGCTGGCGCCGGTCGCCGGACGCTTATCGGATCGATACCAACCGGGGCTGCTGGGCGGCGTCGGCCTCGCAATCATGTGCGCAGGCATGGCGTCGCTGGCGTTGCTGCCGGCTCATCCCCATGCACTCGATATCTGTATTCGCATGGGCATATGCGGCGCGGGTTTTGGATTTTTCCAGTCGCCCAATCTGAAGGCGCTCATGGCGAGCGCGCCGCGCGAGCGCAGCGGCGGCGCAAGCGGCGTGGTGGCAACTGCCCGGCTGATCGGCCAGGCGACCGGCGCGGCGCTGGTCGCGCTGAGCTTTGGCATTGCCGGGCATCATGGGCCGACACTGGCGCTGGCAATTGGCGCGGGATTCGCAGGCGCGGCGAGTATTGCAAGCGGTTTGCGGCTGATTACCCGCGATAAACCCAGCGAAGTGATGCAGACAGCAGAGAAGTAAACCGCGATTACGCTATGGCGGCGTCGCGCAGCGCAAGACGCACTAGCGCGAATCGCCGAGCCAGTCGGACGACGCGCCGCTACTGTGCATCACACGTCGTAGGCGCACGCGAGAAGCAGTTGCAGATCGGGTGACCGTCCGCCGCATCTTGCGAGCGCAAAAACATTCACCCCGCCATCAGCGCCGCTTTAGCCCGCGCCACCGGCTCAGTCCAGTCGCCCAGCGTAGTCTGCTTGAACAAACGCATGCCTGGATACCACGGGCTGTCGTCTCGATCGAGCATCCAGCGCCAATCGTAATTCGCCGGCAGGAACACCCAGACGGGCTTGCCGAGCGCACCAGCCAGATGGGCAACCGATGTATCTACCGTCATCACCAGATCGAGTTGCTCGATCAGCGCGGCGGTATCGGCGAAATCGTGGATGTCGTCCGTCAGATCGTGGGGTTTCAACGCGCAACCGGGTTGCGCGAGCTGGTCGCGCGCTGCGCCCTTCTGCAGCGAAAACCACTCGGTGTTCGCCACCTCCGCGAACGGTGACCACGCGGCGAACGGCATCGAGCGGAATTGATCGTTGCCGAACGTCGGACTGCCCGCCCACACGATGCCAATCTTCCTGCGCGCGCCCGCCAGTTTTTTCACACGCGCCGGCCACGAGCCGATCCGCTCGGCGCTTACGCTCATATAGGGCGTGTCGGCGAGGACGCCAGGAACGAGATGGGCCACGCGGTGCGGCACGCTCATCGATGGCGTCCAATAGTCGTATTCCTTCGTCGGACAAATAGGCAGCGCCCGGCGCACTCCGCGCACGCTCTGGACCAGTTCCACGATGTTCGCCGGCACCCACACATCGACGGTGGCACCCATCCCTTCAAGCACCGGCAAATAACGCGCGAACTGGATCATGTCGCCGTGCCCCTGCTCGCCGGCGACCAGCAGCGTCTTGCCTTGCAGCGATTCCCCGCGCCATTCCGGCACCCCGGGAACGTTCATCGGCTTGTACTTGCTCGAGCGCCAGCGCACTTCGTGCAGCGCCCAGCCTTCCTTGAACCTGCCGCGCCTTAACTGCAGCAACGCGAGATTGTGCAGCGCGTCGGCGTGATCGGGGACGAGTGTCAGTGCGTGCCGATAATGCGGTTCCTCCTCCTCGAAACGGCCTTGCGAGCCGATAGCCGCGCCGACGCAGACGTGAATCTGCGGATCGTCGCGCAAGGTCAACGCCCGGCGATACTGCGCCTCCGCCTCCACGAATTCCCCGGAAAGCCCGAGCGTCGTGCCGAGATTCACGTGCGCCTCGAAGTGGTCCGGCCTGAGCGCCAGTGCTCGATGCAAACTGGCGACAGCTTCGTCGAATTGTTTCAGTTCGCGCAGCGCGTTGCCTTCGCCGAAATGCGCGTAGAAGTTGCCCGGGCTCCGTGCAAGCGTCTCGCGATAGACCGCCAGCGCTTGGTCGTAGCGCTTCGCGGAAGCGAGCGTCGAGCCGAGGTTCAAACGGGCGTCGATTAAATCGGGATCTTGCGCGAGCAACATCTCGTACTGTTCGATGGATTCGTCGAAGCGGCCTTGCTTTTGCAGCGCTGTGCCAAGGTTGTTACGCGCGTTGACGAACGCCGGGTCGATAGCGAGGGCGCGCTCGTGACACTCCACAGCATGGGGAAGATCGCCTAACGCCACCGCCACCAGCCCGCGATTGCTCCAGCACGCGGACACATCGGGGGCAAGGCCAAGCGCGCGATCCAGCAACGTCGCGGCGTCTTCGTTGTCGCCGCGTTGATGCAGCAACACACCGAGGTAATGCAATGCTTCGACGTGATCGGGATGTTCCTTGAGAATCG
Organism: Caballeronia sp. LjRoot34; assembly: GCF_964253815.1. Taxonomy (NCBI): domain Bacteria; kingdom Pseudomonadati; phylum Pseudomonadota; class Betaproteobacteria; order Burkholderiales; family Burkholderiaceae; genus Caballeronia; species Caballeronia sp. LjRoot34. Next base: position 17,485 of record NZ_CAXUSB020000001.1, on the reverse strand, counting down.
CGCGATAACCACTTTCCGCTTCGGCCATACGGCCTGCCTGATGGAGATCTAAAGCGACGGCGAGCGGTGCGGAGAGTTGATTCATGGCGGGCGTATTCATCAAAGTGGATAACCTCTCGATGCTAAGCGCTGCCTTCCCGTCCAGCTATCAGATTGCTCCTATCCCTTGTTTCTTCATTTGAAGTTATGCGTTTCGCGGATTGGCGGGCGGATATGCGTGCATACGCATATCCGCCCTGACTGGTTTCATTGATTCACGAGTGCAAATTGCAGGCCCGGTGCGCCAATGTCAATGCGCTTAAATGCGTCGCACCTTTACCTTCTTGCCCTTCACCTTCCCCGCCGACAGCTTCTTCACCGCCTGATCCGCAATATCCCGCGCGACCGCCACGTACGTGACCATGTCCGTCACATTGATCTTGCCGATCTGCGAGCCTTCGAAACCCGCGTCACCCGTCAGCGCGCCCAGTACGTCGCCGGGACGAATCTTTTCCTTGCGGCCGCCGAGGATCTGCAACGTGGCCATGGGCGGCTGAAGATGACCCGGCGTCGCCGGCGTCAGTTCGCTCAGCTTGTGCCATTCGACTTCCTTTTTCTGCGCCTGTTCGATTGAGCTCACGCGCGCCATTTCATTCATGCTCGCGAGGCTCAGCGCCCAGCCTTCCTGGTCCGCGCGGCCCGTGCGGCCAATGCGGTGAACGTGAATCTCGGGATCTTGCGTGACATCGACGTTGATCACCGCTTCCAGTTGCGTGATATCGAGCCCACGCGCGGCCACGTCGGTCGCGACCAGCACCGAGCAACTACGATTGGCGAACTGGACGAGCACCTGATCGCGTTCGCGTTGTTCGAGTTCGCCGTGCAGCGCGAGTGCGTTAAAACCTTGCGCGACTAAAACATCGAGCAAGTCGCGGCATTGCTGTTTTGTGTTGCAAAACGCGAGCGTACTGACCGGCTGATAGTGATCGAGCAACTGACCCACGGCATGGAGACGTTCGTTGTCGTGGACTTCGTAGAAACGCTGCTTGATCTTCGAATTCGTGTGCTGCTCGGTGAGTTTGACTTCCTGCGGCTTGCGCAGGAATTGCTGGCTCAGTTTCGCGATGCCTTCCGGATACGTCGCGGAAAACAGCAGCGTCTGGCGATCCTTCGGACATTGTTTGACGACCGCGACGATGTCGTCAAAGAAACCCATGTCGAGCATACGGTCGGCTTCATCGAGGACCAGCGTTTTCAGCGCGGTCAACGGCAGCGTGCCGCGCTCCAGATGATCCATGATCCGCCCGGGCGTTCCCACGGCAATATGGCAGCCATGTTCAAGGCTCGCGATCTGCGGGCGCATGGGCGAGCCGCCGCACAGCGTCAGGATCTTGATGTTGTCCTCCGCGCGCGCGATTCGGCGAATCTCCTGCGTCACCTGATCGGCGAGTTCGCGCGTCGGGCACAACACGAGCGCCTGCACGGAGAAAAGCCGCGGATCGATCTTCGCGAGCAGCGGCAACGCGAACGCGGCCGTCTTGCCGCTACCCGTCTTGGCCTGCGCGATAAGATCGTGGCCTGCGAGCGCGATCGGCAGGCTGGCGGCCTGGATCGGGGTCATCGTGAGATAACCAAGTTGTTCGAGGTTCGCCAGCATGGCCGGCGAAAGCGGCAGGGCGCTGAAAGAAGTAGGCGTGGTCATGAGGGTGTTTTACTTATTTTGCGGCAGGTTTCGGCGGGACCGAATTGTCCTGCTCGTAGGTGATCGTGCCGTCGGGCGCGTCGTGACGCAGCACCTTGTTGCGCGCGCCGCACATGGGGCAGCGGAACATCAGGCCCTGACCTTCGTTCTTGATGAGCACGTCGGCGAGTTGCCATTCGGCGCCGCACGGCTGGTTTCGGCAGATAAACATGATTGATTTGAGCGTAATTGATGGGGTTGCGGCGTGAAAAGGGCGCCGGCGAGGCCAGCGCGTACTGTTTCCGCGCAATTAGAAGCCGAAGTGTACGCGTACACGGCGCGATTGCCTCGTTTTACGGCGTTTTCCGGAGCTCCGCCGGTCCGTTTCGCGGCTTGGGGCGGGTCGATCGGCTAAACTGGCAGCCACTAAAACGATGCGCGGCAACGCCTTCCACCCTACTCCCCGATGCGAATCCTGCACACCTCGGACTGGCACCTCGGCCAGTACTTTCTTGGGCATTCACGCCAGGCCGAACATCAAAAGCTGATTGCGTGGCTGGTCGAACAGACGCGGCTGCACGCGGTCGATTCGGTGCTGATAGCCGGCGATATCTTCGATACCGGCGCGCCGCCCAGCTACGCCCGCGAGCTCTACTACACGCTGATTCTCGCGTTGCGCGACGCGGGCGTCGGCTTGACGCTGCTGGCGGGAAATCACGATTCCGTCGCCGTGCTCGAAGAGTCGCGCAATTTGCTGACGGCGTTGAATACCGTCGTCATTCCTTCCGTGCAGGACGATCCCAACGAACAGGTTCGTGTGCTCACCACGCGCGACGGCAAGCCCGGCGCGATCGTCTGCGCCATCCCGTTCATCCGTCCGCGCGACGTGCTGCAGAGCATTGCGGGGCAGAGCGCACGCGATAAACAGGAGTCGCTGCAAGACGCGATTCATGCGCATTATCAAGCGCTGTTCGCGCTCGCTGAGCAGAAGCGCGCGACGCTTGGCGCGCATTTGCCGATTATCGCGACCGGGCACCTAACGACGGTTGGTGCGAGCGCGAGTGAATCGGTGCGGGAGATTTATGTGGGCGCGCTGGAAGCCTTTCCGACAAGCGCGTTTCCGGCAGCCGATTACATCGCGCTCGGGCATATTCACCGGCCGCAGAAAGTCGGCGGTTTGGATCACATTCGCTATAGCGGATCGCCGATCCCACTGAGCTTCGACGAAGCGCGTCAGCAGAAAGAGATGCTGCTTGTGGATGTGTCGACGAACGGCCTTGAACGCGTGACCGTGCTCGACGTGCCGTGCTTTCAGCCGTTGTTGTCGGTGAAAGGGTCGTTGAAAGAGCTTGAGGCTGCGGTCTCGGCGGCTGCGTCTCAGGCTGTTGAAGGCGAGACCGTGTGGCTCGAAATCGTAGTCTCCGCCGATGACTACCTCAGCGATCTCCAGTCGCGCATCCAGAAGATCACCGAAGACCTGCCGGTTGAAGTGTTGCGCATTCGCCGCGAACGTTCTTCTGTCTCCGCCGCATTGCAATCGCAAGCGAAGGAAACCTTGAACGAGCTCACGCCCGACGATGTATTCGCGCGCCGCCTGCAAACGGAAACCATCGACGAGGAAACGCGCTTGCAGCTTTTATCGATGTATCGCGAGGTCGTCGCTGAGATTGGCGAGGCGGATGCAGCATGAAGATCTTGTCGTTGCGTTTGCGGAATCTGAACTCGCTGAAGGGCGAGTGGAAGATCGACTTCAGCCAGCCGCCGTTTCGCGATAACGGCTTGTTCGCGATCACCGGCCCGACCGGCGCGGGCAAGACCACCTTGCTCGATGCGATCTGCCTCGCGCTCTATCACCGCACGCCGCGCATGGACACCGTCTCGCAAGGGACGAACGAGCTGATGACGCGGCACACGTTCGAATGCCTCGCGGAAGTGGAGTTCGAAGTGAAGGGCGAAGGGTATCGGGCGTTCTGGAGCCAGCGTCGCGCACGCGATAAAACCGACGGGAATCTGCAGGCGCCCAAGGTGGAACTCGCGCGTCTGGATGGCACGATCATGACCGAGCGTATCGTGGATAAACTGCGGCTTGTCGAGAGCATCACGGGACTCGATTTCGGCCGCTTCACGAAGTCCATGATGCTCGCGCAAGGTGGCTTCGCCGCGTTCCTCGAAGCGAAGGCGAACGAGCGCGCGGAATTGCTCGAAGAGCTCACCGGTACCGATATCTACGGCACGATCTCGCAGAATGTGTTCGAGCGGACGCGCAATGAGAAGCTTGCGCTGGATACGCTGCTCGCACGCGCCGATGGTGTTCAGCTCCTGACGCAAGAACAGCGGATCGGCTTGCAGCAGGAACAGACCACGGTTGGCGAACAAGAAACGGCACTCGGCAAGCAACTCGATACAACGCGCGCGATGTTGGCCTGGCGAGCGGCGTTATCGGCAGCGGAGGTGCAGCTTGAGCAAGTGCTGACGAACCAACGGCAAGCTGAATTGAAGATCGCCGATGCCAAGCCTTCGCTCGATCGTCTCGCCGCAAGCGAGCCTGCCGAAAAGCTTCGCGTCGATCATATGGCGATGCTCGCAGCACGCGACAGGCATGTGGCAACGTCTGGTCAGCTTGCGAGCGCCAAGACGGACAAGCAGGCTGCATCGCTCGATGCGGCGCGTGGTTTACGTCTGGCATCAGTGATAAGTGGAAGGATTGTCGAGCTTCGACAACGCACACTAAGCGAGATTCTGGCCGACGCAAAAGCCATTCAGTCCGCACTCGATGAACATCCGCATCGAAGCAAACTGGGTGAGCAGATTGTGTTGTGGCAGCAGCAATTCGCGGCGCGCCAGCAGACGTTGGCCGACATTGAAGCGACCGGCAAAAGGCGCGACGAGTTAATGCTCACGATCGGTAAGCAAGCCCAGGCGATCGATGTTCAGCGTAATGCCGTACGGGACGCAACGATCGCAGCCGAGTCCGCGCGCAAAGGCGAAGCCGAGCAGCGCACGAAGCTTTTGACGCTGTTGAACGGTGAGCATGAAACTGCTTTGAAGACGCGATGTCAGCGGCTTCAGGATCAACATCAAGTGTTCGGCAAGCTTGCGCATATCGGCGAAACGATTGCTCGCGGGACCAGGCAACTCGCGCTGGATCGCGAAGAACTTGCGCAGAACAACGCATCGTTCAAGCCTCTGCCGGAACACCGCGATCGTCTCGCCAAGGAGATTGAAACGCTCGTCGAGCAGATTGAGGACAAACGCAAATTACTGCATCAGGAACAGCGCATTCTTGATCTCGCCGGTCATCGCGCGGCGTTACAGCCTGGAGAAGCCTGTCCTTTGTGCGGTTCGATGGAACACCCGTCGATCAGCGCGTATGAAGCGCTCGATGTCTCCGTGACCGAGCAAGCGTTGAAAGACAAACAACTCGCGTTAGATAGCAAACGCAAGGAAGCCTTGGCGATCGATGTCGGAATCGCGGGATTGAGCGTGGCGATTGAACAACTCGGAAAACGTATCGATACATGGATCATCGACGCCGGTTTGCACGCCGCAAGTTGGACGCAGTTATGCGCCGAACTTGAACTGGAAGCGATTGAGCAAAACGCGCTCGATACCCATGCGCACGAACACGCGACCAAGTTGAAGCACGCGCACGAAACGCTTGCTGCGGTGGATCGACAGAAGACAGTGATCGAGCAGCACGCGAACGCCGCGAATGCGGCGGAGCGGAAGTCGCTCCAGCATCAACACGATCTCAAGCTGCTTGAAGAGAAACAAAGCTCTGCGGAAAAATCGCTTAAGGAAACCGCGGATCACTCGGCGTCGCTGCAGAACGCACTGGTTAAACGAGAACAAATGCTCGATGAATCGGTCACGTCCGTTGGTTACGTGCGTCCCGATTCATGGACTTCATGGCAAACATGGCTCACGGATCGCGACGCTGAATGGAAGGCGTGGCAGACGGCATCGGATAAAAATCGCGTGTTGACACAGCAAGCCGATCGCGCGCGGCAGGCGCTTAAAGCGGCGTCGTCCGAGGCGGAAAAATGGTCCACGCGATGGACCGCTTGCGAAGCGGATTTTGTCGAATTGGAGACTGAGGTTGTTGCCGAGACCAACGATCCCGATGCAGCGTTTTCATCGGCAATACAGCGCTACGAAATCGCACGCGATAAAACCAGCGCGCTCGAAGGTACGCTGCAAACGCTAACGATACGTCTGAGCGAAGACATCGAACGCGCGGAGAAAACATCGGCGGCATGGACGAGTGCGTTAGCCAAAAGCGTATTCGCCGATGAACAAGCGTTCGCCGAAGCGCTGCTGCCGAACGAAGAACGCGAGCGCTTGCAAACGCTGAAACGCGAACTCGATGATCTGTTGATGACGGTGCGCACGCTGCGCACGAACGCGGAAAATCATCGTGCGGAATTGTTGAAAGAGCCGAAGACCGAACAAGGTGCAGAAGCATTGCAACGCACGGTTGATGAACTGCTTGCCACGTTGAAGACACTCAGCGAAAAACAAGGCGAACTTCGCGCGACGCTCAAGAACGACGATCGGCTGCGTGTGGAAAAGCAGGCGTTATTTGAACAGATCGATGCTCAACGCACGCGTTACGACTTGTGGCAACGCTTGAGCAGTCTGATCGGTTCCGCCGATGGCGCGAAGTATCGAAAGTTTGCGCAGGGCCTGACGCTCGATCACTTGATCTACCTTGCGAATCGGCAACTCACGCAACTGCATGGGCGTTACCAGTTGAACCGCAAACTTGCGGGCGATCTGGAAATGGAAGTGCTCGATATGTGGCAAGGCGATATTGCGCGCGACACGCGCACGTTATCGGGCGGTGAAAGCTTCCTGGTGAGTCTTGCGCTGGCGCTGGCTTTATCGGATCTGGTGAGTTTCAAGACTTCCATCGATTCGCTGTTCCTCGATGAAGGTTTCGGCACGCTCGACGGCGAGACGCTGGAGATTGCGCTCAACGCACTCGATTCGTTGAACGCAAGCGGCAAGATGATCGGTGTGATCAGTCACGTGGAAGCGCTCAAAGAGCGCATTCCGTTGCAGATCAGAGTGACGAAAAGCGTGGGAATCGGCTTTTCGACGGTGGAAGTGGTGGGCGCATGAGAAGCGCTTATTAGTGGCTTATTTGTCGAGGCTGATCACGACTTCCTGCGACGCAATCTTCTCGACCACGAAGAACGGCATGTCCAGACGCCATTCGCCATTCCGAACGGTCGCGTGGTAATCGAACAATGGCTTGCCATCTGCCGAACTAAAAATCAGCCGTTGCTCGGTGCCTTCGAGCAGCATGCTTTTGCCGCCGATCGCCTGATAGCTCGTATTGCTGCCGACATGGAATTTTTCCGTGTTCCATCTGTTTGGCGCGTGCGGTGGGAACGGTTTGGCATCGTGGAAGCCGAACAGGTCGTCGTGAGACAGTACGCTTTTACGTAACGTTGGCCACACGTTCTCGCGCAGATAATGCTGGTCGATGAAGCGCCCGCTCTCCGTGTTCTTCGCAACGAATTGCTGCATCGAGCCGACCGCGTTATGCAGGATGCCTGCACATCCGCCCCACAAACCCGCGAGAATCAATTCCGTGTGGGTGAAGTAATCGCGGATGATGTGGAAGTAATACGGACTATTCACCCATTCCTGTACCGCTGCATATTCGCGCTCGGACAGCAGCGCGTCGGCATCGCGGAGAAGGAAGCGTTTCACGCTCGAATCATCGATCACGAGAAAGCGCCACATCAGCGGATGAACGCCCGAGTCGCGCTCCATGAAAACGACTTCGGCGCCGGCGTCTTTCAGCCTGCGTTGAACGTGTTCGGGCACCGTTGCATCGAGATAAACGCGACACGTCCAGCCCTCGAACACGTCGCGCGTTATCTCGGCGTTCATGACAGCGGGCTCGCAGTATCGCGGATTCGATCCGAACAGTGAGTAGGCGATCACGTTTTCTGCGGGGTTTGCGGGGTTGAACGCGGGCGGTGGGGAATCGGGAATCGGCTCGCTCGGATTAGCGCCGCATTTAGCGTCCGAAGCGCGTAACGAGCGTAGTCCGTACTCGCGCATTTCGTCGGTTTTGCCTAGCCAGCCGCACACTTCCACCAAGCCATCGAGCCATGTCGCCGACGCCAGCTTGCGCTGGCTCGCCGGTGCATTGTGGATGCTCATATAGACCCGGTACGCGTGATCAAAAGCTTGGGTACGCATCAGGCACAAGGCGTAGTCCGGCAGGATAGACATGTTGCCGGGCGTGATCTGAAGCGCTTCTTCCGCGAATTTCGCGCCGCTTTGAAAATCGCCGATTGAATAAGCCGCGCGAAATTTCTCTGCGATGCTGACAAGCCGCGCCTGGGCGGCCGCATTGTTCTGGCGCGCGCCGACGGATTGTTTCGTTTGTTGAAAATTAGGTCGGGCCATGAAGTCTTATCGGTTATTAGCGAACGGGCATTGTTCGTACGCGCGCTTGTGCCGCAGCGCCGAACTGCTCGGAGGTAACCGTGGACTTTATATGGAGCGATGCCCGTTGCCGACGCTTGAGATCGTTTTTCACAATTTCGCGGCGTGTAATCAACGGGTGCCGGTAGCCGCGGGACTCGCACGTGACTTGGCTTTAGCTAATCCACACGAATCCTATGCGCACTGAAGCGGCCGGCTAGCGAGCCTCGCCCGTCATAAGAAAATCTGAGAAAGGATGGCGAATCGTAAAAAAATCTGTGTGCGGATAAGAAAATCTGCGGCGCCACTGGATTTTGCGGGTTTTGAGCTGCCTTCGTAAGAAAAAATGGCACGGAGGGCCGATTCGTAAGAAAATCTGTGTTCGGATAAGAAAATCTGCACGCGCCCCTGTGTTTGCAAATTTTTTATGGAGCCAGGATGACGGCCGTTGGCTATCAATACTTACACCAGAAGCTGGCCGCAGGCGCGCAAGCGCCGCGACGGCCTGCGCTCATCAAGCCAGTTACCCGTTTGACGGAGATCAACGGATGCCTGGCGGTACCGCGGCATATTGCGCCGCCTGACGACGCCTACCTTGAGCATGTCCTGTTCGCGCTGAAACACGAGGGCACCAACTTAGGTATTCTCGCGCAAGCATTGCCGACGATTAGCGCAGACATTCTGATCGCGGAACTAAAGCGTGCGCCAAACGGCATTTTCATCCGAAAAGCCTGCTTTCTCTGGGAGGCGTTCACTGGCGAGCGGCTACCCGACGCCCCCGCGGTTGGCGGCGCAGCCGTCGGACTCTTCGACTCGGAGCGCTACATAACTGGCCCTTCGGTCCGCAATGCACGTTGGCGCGTCGATTTCAACGGACTCGGGTCGTTACGCTATTGCGCAACGGTCGAACAAACACCTGCGATCGTTAGTCTGCTGGATTCAGACATTCTTGGTCGCGCCCAAGAATTCATGGCGTCACTGCCGGCCGAGATGATGGATCGGGCTATCAACTGGGCCTATCTTCACGAAACGCAGGATTCGTTCGCCATTGAGAAAGAATCCCCCTCCGAAGACAAGGCACGCCGCTTCGTGGCGCTTTTGCGGCAGGCTCATGAGCGCCACCCGTTGAACGAGGAGTATCTGGTCGAGTTGCAGAATATCTGCGTCACTAATCCGCTCGACCAGGCCGCGGGATATCGGAGCCAGCAGAATCATCTGCAAAACGGCTTGCGAGGTGCGGCCGGGGTGACGTACGTCCCTCCTCCTCCCGAGATGCTGCCTGAACTGATGGACGAATGGATGGCGTTTGCGAATGCCGCTCCGACTCAGATTGATCCAATCGTTGCGGCAAGTATTTCTTCATTCGGCTTCGTGTTCCTCCATCCCTTCATGGATGGCAACGGCAGGCTTTCACGCTTTCTCATTCATCAAGCGTTGTGCTCGTCCGCGAAACTTCAACACGGACTGTTGCTCCCCGTTTCGATCGCGATGAAGCGTCATGAACTGGCGTACCTGGAAGCACTCCAGGGTTTTTCCAAGCCTCTGCGCGAGCATTGGCGAGTCCTCTGGATCGACGACGCAAACTTTGAGTTCGAGTTTCTTGGCGATCCTTCCATGTACCGGTACTGGGACGCCACGTCGGCTGTTGAATTCGTCCTGCGAATGGCAGATGAAGCCCTTGAAGTCGAGTTGCGGCGCGAGACGCAGTTTCTTCGTCACTACGACACGGTGTTGCGCGCCGTGAATGACCGCTTCGATGTACGCGGCAGTACGCTCTCGACGCTCGTGATGATGTGTCTGGACAACGGCGGCGTGGTCTCGAAAAACCGCCGTAAACAGTTCGTCGGAATCGTACCGGAGGCTGTGTTCGAGGCTATCGAGAAGGCAACGAAAGCGGTGCTTGAGGTCGAGTCCGAAGACGCCCCGCGGATGGGGAACTCTTCCCTGTGAGTCATTGCGAAAGCGCCCTCTCCTCACTTGAAGGGCTTACTGGCCGGGTAAATCAACGTCTCTCTCGTTCTACCCATCATGCGTCCGGAGTACCGGCAGGGGGCAGACAACTCTATGGGACACAACCCATCAATGTCATTCAACCGGCTTGACGACTTGGCAGGTCTGCCCTTCGTCAAGCCGTTCGAATGAGACAACATTCTTTCAAACAGCTGCTACGTCACTAACGTTTTCTTTGATCGGTGCTGACTTCAAGTAAGCCCCGACGCACGCCTGGAGACGTTCGCCAAAGTCGAAAAGCTGGTCAAGATTGACAATAGGAACTCTTTCTTCCTCTTTGCTTTCGTTGAAAAAGCCCACGACTAGACGGCTTTCGTTGTTGAACCTTAGTCGACAGATCGGCTTGCGATTGTTGTCGTCGAATAGGATTGCGCAATAGCTTGCCGAGACGCGTATGAAAATGCGGCCGGGCTTCACGACCGGGCGAAGGATGGCTCGTATGATCTGGAACGCTTCCAATTCTGTCTCCGAGGTAGTGAACACCTGATCCGACTCGGGGGTAGTCTCAGTGATGTTTACCTGTACCGCTGAAGGGATACTTAGCTCTGGAGTCATGGCCCCTTTTAGTCGCTCGTTGATCTTGTCACTCACGAGTTGCTGAAATGCCTGCTTGGTGACTTCCGTGAACAGGTCCTTGACTGCATTTTTAAAGTGCTTGCCAATCAAAAACTCAGCCGACGCGAGACGAACAAACTCCTCGGGAGGGTTGAACATCCAGGTGCTCAACGTGTTCTGAATAGAGCGGGTGTATTTCAGGTGATTTGCAGTGGTAAGTATGATTTCAAGATCAAAGATGGTCTTGGCAAATTTCTTTAGCTCATCGACGTCCTGGTCACGAAAATCCAGAATGTTGAACTCAAAAAACGGCTTGTCGTCCATCATGTTCGGTTTTTCGAGATCAGTGAAAAACTTATACACGGTACCGTTGGTCAATACGCCGAATCGCGCTTCCGTGGAATGGAAGTAGCGAAAGAGTTGACTAGCGTGGTTGATATGTAAGTCAGCACCGCTTTTCTTACATTCAAACAGCATGATGGGTCGGCCATCCTTCAAGATTGCATAGTCGACCTTTTCACCCTTTTTGGTTCCGACGTCCGCAATAAGCTCCGGCGTCACCTCCAGCGGATCAAATACGTTGTACCCCAACAGCTGAATAAACGGCATCACCATCGCATTCTTAGTGGCCTCTTCAGTTTGTAACAAATCTTTGGCGAGTCCGACACGAGATGCGAGCGCTCTAACTTCGTCGATGAAATCCACCTTATTGTCCCCTTATGATTCGGCGATAAGCACCGCCATGAAGGGGCATTCTCGTTTTCGAGATAAACGTTTGCAAGAAATAAGTTCGGAATCCATAGAAATCGGCAACGTTTCTGTACCTTGATACTTCTTGAATGTCGTGGTCAAAAGCGACGAACAGAGGGGTTACATCGTCGCTGAGCAACCGGATCGTGCCTAGGCCGTCGCCCACAAACAAAAGCCAGTCACATCCAAAGATGTGACTGGCTTTTTTCAAGCGAGTTGTTGATCGTCCTGCCGACTATCTCAAGATAGTCACAATCTCAAACGTCAATATTCCCCGCCCGCAACGCGTTCGATTCAATAAACGCGCGACGCGGTTCAACGTCATCGCCCATCAGCGTCGTAAAGATCCCATCGGCTGCAATCGCGTCTTCGATCTGAACGCGCAACAAACGCCTTACGGTCGGATCCATCGTCGTTTCCCACAGCTGCGACGGGTTCATTTCGCCCAAGCCCTTATACCGCTGCTTGGTCACATTACGCTCCGCATCGGCGATCAACCACTTCATCGCGCTCTTGAAGTCAGTCACCGCCATCGACCGCTCGCCGCGCTTGATCATCGCTCCCGGTCCGATCAAACCCTTGAACGTATTCGCGGTCGTCTGCAGTTGCTTGTAATCCGCGGTCAGCTGGAAGTCTTCATCGATAACCGAAACCTTCACGTTCCCGTGATGCCGGCGATTGATATGCAGCGACCGGATCTCGCGCACCGCGTCGTAAGCCGGCTCGACCGTCACTTCCGGCTTCAACGGATCGGCACGCAAAGCCGCCTGCAAAGCGGCAGCCGAAGCCATGGTGGATTCTTGCGTCGACAAGTCCAGCTCGATGCCATCCATCACCGCGCCAAGCGCATTGACGTCGTAAAACCGACTGAGACGATCCACCACCGCTTGCGCGAGCAGATAAGCACGCGCCAATTCACCGAGCGCATCGCCGGTAATCGGTGTCGCGCCCTCAGCAGCAGTCAACTCCGAGCCCTGCAATGCGAGCTTCAACATATGCTGATTCAGCTCGTGCGTGTCTTTCAAATACCGCTCGTCCTTACCCGCCTTGATCTTGTAAAGCGGCGGTTGCGCGATATAAATAAACCCGCGCTCCACAATCTCCGGCATCTGCCGATAAAAGAACGTCAACAGCAGCGTACGAATGTGCGCACCGTCCACGTCCGCGTCGGTCATGATGATGATGCGGTGATAGCGCAGCTTCTCAAGGTTGTAATCGTCCTTACCCAACCCGGTCCCGAGCGCCGTGACCAGCGTCACGATCTGCTCCGATGAAATCAGCTTGTCGAAACGCGCGCGCTCCACGTTCAGCACCTTGCCGCGCAACGGCAGGATGGCCTGGAACTTCCGGTCACGCCCTTGCTTCGCCGATCCGCCTGCCGAGTCGCCCTCGACGATATAAATCTCCGACTTCGCCGGATCCTTCTCCTGGCAATCGGCCAGCTTGCCCGGCAAACCAACGCCGTCGAGCACGCCTTTACGCCGCGTCATTTCACGCGCTTTACGCGCGGCGTCACGCGCACGCGCTGCATCGATAATCTTGTTCGTGATGATCTTCGCGTCGTTCGGCGTTTCCTGCAGGAACTCCTCGAGCGCCTTGGCGACCACGTCTTCCACCGGCGCGCGCACTTCCGACGACACCAGCTTGTCCTTCGTCTGCGAGCTGAATTTCGGCTCTGGCACCTTCACGGACAACACGCACGATAAACCTTCGCGCATGTCGTCGCCGCTCGTCTCGATCTTCGCTTTCTTCGCGATATCGTGATCGGTGATGTACTTGTTCAGCACCCGCGTCATGGCCGCGCGCAGGCCGGTCAGGTGCGTGCCGCCATCGCGCTGCGGAATGTTGTTCGTGAAGCACAGCACGCTTTCGTTGTAGCTGTCGTTCCACTGCATAGCCACTTCGACCGTCACGTTGTCCTTCTCGCCAATCGCGTGAAACACGTTCGGATGCAGGACTTGCTTCGCTTTGTTGATGTATTCAACAAAACCTTTCACGCCGCCGATAAACGCGAAATCGTCTTCCTTGCCGTCACGCTGATCGGTCAGGCGAATCCGCACGCCGTTATTCAGGAACGACAGTTCGCGCATACGCTTGGCGAGGATGTCGTAGTGGAATTCCACGTTGCCGAAAATGGTGATGTCGGGCATGAAATGGACTTCGGTGCCGCGGTTTTCGGTATCTCCAACCACGGGCATAGGCGAGTACGTGATGCCGTCTTCGGTCACGAGCTCACGGTTCTGCACCACGCCACGATGAAACTCCATGAAGTGCTTCTTGCCGTCGCGGCGCACGGTGAGGCGCAGCCATTCGGACAAGCCGTTCACGCACGACACACCCACGCCGTGCAAGCCGCCCGACACCTTGTAGCTGTTCTGGTCGAACTTGCCGCCCGCGTGCAACTCGGTCATCACGATCTCGGCGGCGCTGCGCTTCGGGTCGTGCTTGTCGTCGAGCTTCAAGCCCGTCGGCACACCACGGCCGTTGTCGGTCACGGAGATGGAGTTGTCAGCGTGAATGGTGACGTGGATGTCGTTGCAATGGCCGGCGAGCGCTTCGTCGATCGAGTTGTCCAGCACTTCGAAAACGAGGTGGTGCAGACCCGTGCCATCCGACGTATCGCCGATATACATACCCGGCCTCTTGCGGACCGCCTCCAGACCCTCGAGGATCTGAATGGAGGATGCGCCATAAGCATTGTCGGGTTGCGAAATTGGGTTTTCAGTCATGGGTTTTTTTCCGGTTCTGCGTCACTACGGGGTCGCTACTGGGTCACTGCGGGGTTGCTGCGCGGTCGCTGCATGAGACTTTTCGAAACACCTTAAAAATGCCAAAGGGGCAATGCGCCCCTTGGAAAGTTTTTAGTTTTGGCCGCGTCAGATGCGCATTGGCATCACCACATATTTGAATTCGTCGTTCTCGGGAATCGTGATCAGGGCGCTCGAACTCGCGTCGCCGAGACTCACTTGCAGCATGTCGATCTTCAGGTTCGCGAGCACGTCGAGCAGATACGTGACGTTGAAACCGATGTCCACGCTGTCGCCTTGATACGCGATTTCCAGCTCTTCCTGCGCTTCTTCCTGGTCGGCGTTGGTCGACATGATCTTCAACTGACCCGGCTCGATCAGGCAACGCACGCCCTTGAACTTGTCCGACGTCAAAATGGCCGCACGCTGCAGCGAACGCTGCAATTCTTCACGGCCGATCAGGAACGTGTTCTTGTGCGACTTCGGGATCACGCGCTGGAAGTCCGGGAACTTGCCTTCCACCAGCTTCGAGACGAGTTCGACCTGGCCGAACGTGAACTTGACCTGGCTCGCGGCAATGTCGATTACCAGCGCGTCGTCAATGTCTTCCAGCAAGCGCTGCAATTCGAGGATGGTCTTGCGCGGGATGATCACTTCCTGGCGCGCGAACGATCCCTCGATTTTCATCGATGAAAACGCGAGCCGGTGGCCGTCCGTTGCAACTGCCATCAACTGGTCGCCGTCGACGACCAGCAGCATGCCGTTCAGGTAATAGCGGATGTCCTGCTGCGCCATGGCGAAGTGGACCATGCCGAGCAATTGCCGGAAGGTCTTTTGCGGAACCGACAGGCTCGCGCCGAACTCTGTAGCCTGGTTGACGGTCGGGAACTCATCGGCAGCAAGCGTCTGGAGCGCGAAGCGGCTTTTGCCGGAGCGTACCGTCAGCTTCTTGTCGGTGAGATCGAGCGACACTTCACCCGGCGGCATGGCGCGCAGGATGTCAAGCAGCTTGCGCGCGGCGACCGTGGTGGCGACCTGATCGCTGCCCGTGCCGAAGTCGGCACGCGTGGTGATCTGAAGTTCGAGATCGGTCGAGAGGAACGACACGTCGGCGCCAGTCTTCGTGATCAGCAAATTGGCGAGGATCGGCAACGTATGACGGCGTTCGACGATTCCGCTCACGGTTTGCAGCGGCCTTAGGAGATTATCTCGTTCGGTCTTGACCAGTTGCATAGAGTTCCTTCGTTGATGTGACGGCCGTCCGCCGCGAGTGTCACCGCATTCGTCACCACTTTTGCCTCCGCTTTTTGAGAAGCGTTTGCCACCGCATGGATGACCTTCGGACGGTCTCGTGTCACGCGCTTGCGGCGATTACCGCTCGCACGTGCCAGGCTTGCGCCAAAACGCCGCCCAGCGCCGCTGGACGGTCAAACCCGTATTGTGCCTCAAAACCTGACCGCTCCCTGAAAATGGGGGCAATTTCGTCAATAAACAGGCCCATTGTTTGACGCTTTTTGTGGCGCTTTTCGGCACAGGCGACAAACGGACGAGTGCACGATCATCAGCGGCCATTCCAGGCGTTTTCGCCGGCCGCACCGTGGTGCTTTGATTCGGCGTTGGTTTCTGGCTGTTCATCGCCGGCGCCCACGTACAGCCGGCAATTTCCCGCACCTTCAGCGTCTTTTGCATCGCGCGATGCGCGCCGCGCTGCCGCGCGGAACGCTCAACCTTTCAGCGTTTGCTCGAGCACGTGCAGTTCGTGGTTCAACTGCGCGTCCGTGCCTCGTTCCGCCGAGATTTTCCGCACGGCGTGCAGCACCGTGGTGTGGTCACGGCCGCCGAACAGTTCGCCGATTTCCGGCAGGCTCTTCTGCGTGAGTTCCTTCGCCAGATACATGGCGATCTGACGCGGCCGCGCGATGTTCGCCGGCCGCTTCTTGGAATACATGTCGGCGACTTTGATGTTGTAGAAGTCCGCCGCTGTCTTCTGGATGTTTTCCACCGATATCTGCCGGTTCTGCACCGTCAGCAGGTCTTTCAGCGCTTCCTTGGTCAACTCGATCGAGATCTCGCGGCCGTGGAACCGCGAAAAAGCCAGGATCTTGCGCAACGCCCCTTCCAGTTCACGCACGTTCGAGCGCAAATGCTTGGCGACGAAAAATGCCACATCCTCCGACAAACTCACGCCTTCCGATTGCGCCTTGCGCATCAGGATGGCCACGCGCATTTCAAGCTCCGGCGGTTCGATGGCGACCGTCAGGCCGGAGTCGAAGCGTGAAATCAGCCGGTCATCGATACCCGAAATCTCCTTCGGATACGTATCGCTCGTGATGATCACTTGCGCCTTGTTCGCCACCAGCGCCTCGAACGCGTAGAAAAACTCTTCCTGCGTCCGCGATTTGCCCGAGAAGAATTGGATATCGTCGATCAGCAGCAGGTCGAGCGAATGGTAGTAACGCTTGAAGTCATCGAAAGCCTTGCGCTGGTAGGCCTTCACCACGTCCGACACGTATTGCTCTGCATGGATGTAGCGAATGCGCGCGCCGGCCTTGTCCTGCAGCAACTGGTTGCCGATTGCGTGAATCAGGTGGGTCTTGCCCAGACCCACGCCGCCGTACAGGAACAGCGGGTTGTACGAAATGCCGGGGTTATCGGCGACCTGGATCGCGGCGGCACGGGCGAGCTGATTCGCTTTACCGGTGACGAAGTTATCGAAGGTGAGGACGGGATTGAGCTTCGAACGCTCGTAAGCCGAATCGTTTTCCCCATTCGACGACGCCGTGCCGCCCGGCCGCCAGGTCCGGCGCGCTGCGGCAGCTTCGTTGGCGTCGAGGCTCGGCAGGTCGAGATCGCCGTTGTCGGCCTGGTCGTTATGTTGCAGCGATTGCGCGTGCTGCGCGGCTTCCGCCGCGAGCGCGTTGATGTGGGCGCTCGCGTTCGCGTGTCCGCCGTTGCTTCTTTCGGCGGGCTGCGGCGCCGGGCGCTGCATGGGCTGGGAAGCCGGCGCGCCAGCGGGCATGGATGCAGCGGACGGCGCAGGCGCGCCGCCCATCGCCTTGCGCGCGGTGGCTTTGGGGTCCAGAACAAACTGGATATCTACGGGTGCGTGCCAGAAATCCCGGGCCATATCGGCGATACGGCCGGAAAACTGGCTCTTCACCCAGTCGAGCTTGAACCGATTGGGCGCGGCGATGCGCAGCGTGCTCGCATCGGCATCGAAGTCGACGAGGGCCAGCGGTTTGATCCATGTGACGTACTGCTGTGGCGTAAGTTCGCGCTCCAGCAATGCGGAACAGTGTTGCCAAAAATCGTTCAT